>JAFIDK010000001.1 GCA_017051695.1 Algoriphagus aestuarii
CCACTCTCAATTACCCGAAAGCAATCTACCGTTCGACTTGCATGTATTAGGCCTGCCGCTAGCGTTCATCCTGAGCCAGGATCAAACTCTCCATTGTAAATTATCATTATATACACTGTCCATATGACCGCCTCTTCGGCAAATCACATAAACCTTCCCTCGTCTTTCTCAGGTTATTAATTTTTTTCGCCTTACATCACTTCAAAGAACTTGATATCGGACATTTCCGATTTCTGTCAAAAAACCTCCTTTACGGGCTGTTTTTCAATATTTTTTTATTTTTTCTTCCCTATCTCTTTTCGATTGGGGTTGCAAAGGTAGCGGAAGTTTTTTCATTCACAAACACTTTTTTAAAATTATTTTAAAAGTTTTGTTTTGACCTTCTCCGATAAAATGTCAATTCTTTATTAACCATTCATCAGTTTTTCCCGCCTTTCAATTTCAATCTATAGCCGTTTGCGTTGATTGGGAGTGCAAATATCGGAGGATTATTTGACTCTGCAATACCATCTCGCAAAAAAAACCTCTATCGCACATAACTTACTGATACCGAAACGGAAAAAATTTAAATAAAAAATAAGCCCTGAGAAAAGGAATCCCAGGGCTTATACTTTGAACTTGTTGCTCAAGTTAAAGCTTTTTCAAAACAATGTTTCGCCAATACACTTTAATACCGCCACCATCATGGATTTGAAGGCAAACTCCTCCTTTTCCTTCACCAATTTTAGCATCTGTGAAGTTCACCATTTCATGACCATTCAAATATGATGTAACATTATCACCTTTCACCACAATCTTCATTTTATTCCATTCTCCAAACTTCAAATATTTATCTTTTTCCGGATCAGGCTTAATTAACCAACCTCTTCCATACGATTCATAAATACCTCCTGTGTCATGCCCTGGAGGAGCTACCTCCACTTGCCAGCCAGAAACTTTGGTGCCATCTACAGTAGAACGAATAAAAACACCTGAGTTACCATTAGCTTCCTGCTTAAATTCTAAAGTTATCTCAAAATCATCGTATTGCTCGTTAGTCCCAAGATATCCATACCCTTTATCTGGTCCGCTTTCAGAAATAAGCAATCCATCCTCCACATACCATTTCTCTGTACCGTAAATTGTCCAACCAGTAAGATCTTTGCCATTGAACAATTTTTCTTTTTTCTGAGCGAAAGTGATATTCGCAGTTGCTAACAAAATTGCCAGCACTAATAGTTTTCTCATAGTTCTTTAATTTTAATATTTTTAAACCAAGTCACAGCACCGTGATCTTGAAGTGAAATCAATCCTTTTTTTGCAATCGCATAATCAGGAAAATCATTCCATTTTCCAGAATTCCGAGCCGCAGTCCATTCTTCTGAATACGGCACAAATTCAACTGTCTTCTTACCATTTAACCAATAACTGGACCCTTTTTCAGAAAAAATGATTTTGGAATGATTCCACTCGCCTGCTGGCTTAACAGCCCCTTCATAATCAGGTTCAGTCATCGCATAATCTGCTCCAATTGACTGCCACTTTTCCAAAGGATCAGGAAAACCCAACTGATCGATTACCTGATATTCAGGACCTGTTTCATATGGAGCATGATATTTTGGATCTTCCACCACATGGTATAATACACCACTATTTCCTCCTGGAGAAATTTTCCAGTCCCATTCCATCTCAAACTCCTCGAATTCCATCGGTCCAAAAACTATATCTCCACCAATGTCTCCACCTTTACCCAATGCTTTTAAAGCACCATCCTCTACTGTCCAACCCTCTGGAAATGTATCACCATTAAACGCTCTCCATCCCGATGGATCCTCTCCGTCAAATAAAAGCATCCACCCCCCAACTTTTTCATCTTCAGTTAGGGTATTATCAGGTACCACGACCTCCTCCACAACTTCTACTTCAGTTGCCTCCTCAGCTGGCTTAGGCCCACAAGCCACAGCCAAACCAATCAAAGCTATCCAGGCTAATCTTGTGTTTTTCATGTTAATATTTATTACGTTTTTATGTTTCAATTCAATTTGAAGTCAAAAGTTAATTGAAATTTTTAAATAAGTTATTTTAGAAAACCAATTTTTTCATGAGTGGTCTCTTCCCTTTCAATCTATTCTCCAAATGTCTCGGTGAAATAATTTCTGGCTCCCAATAATCTACTTCCATACCATGAGAAAAACTCTCCATCAACCAAACTCACTTTCGATTTTGGAAAATTGTTTTGAAAATATTCCAAATGCTTCTGTTTAAATGGGAATGGCTCGGAGCTTAACATGATATATTCCGGGTGCAGCTTTTCTAATTCCGCTTTAGTTACTACAGGATACCTCTTGTCTTTTACCAAATTTTCAAATCCGGAAAAAGTAAGCATTTCATCAATAAACGTATCTTTCCCCGCCACCATGATAGGATCATTCCATATTAAATACACACAGGTTCCTTTTCTCGTCAATGGTGTTTCAAAGTCACGTCTCAATTGCTCCACAAATTCGCTTGACTTTTCTTTTACGTTCAGCAATTCACCCAACTTCTGAATCATCTCTAAGCTATCCCTAACAGAAGTAATATCACTCATCCAAACCGGATATTTGGACATCAATTGTTCAATCCCCTCTTTTTCATTTTCCTCTTTATTTCCAATAACCAGGTCTGGCTTCAACAAATCAACTACCTCCATTCGGTAATTTTTTGTACCACCGATGATGGTTTTTGTCTTTCTTAGTCCAGCAGGATGGATGCAAAACTTTGTCACCCCTACAAGTCTTTCCTCCAAACCCAAATCAATCAATAATTCAGTTTGAGAAGGCACCAACGAAATGATCCTCTGGGGAGGAGAAAGAATGAATAATTTGCGGTTGAGTTGGTCTGTGTGATACATTATTTATAAAAAAGCAAATGCCCTGAAGAAACATTCATTCAGGACATTAGTCCCAAATCACTTGATATATCTGAAATCAAATGTTGGATCAAAACCCAACAAAAATTCATACATCAAATTGATAACTTGGGCAATATCCTCTTTGCTCGCAGTTTCTACTGTTGTGTGCATGTATTTTAGTGGGAGAGAAATCAATGCCGATGGGACGCCTTCATTGGAGTATGCAAATGCATCAGTATCTGTTCCCGTTACTCTGGAAGCTGCAGACCTCTGAAAAGGAATATCCTTTTCCTTTGCTGTATCTATGATCAAATCCAGCAATTTTTTATGAACTGAAGCTCCATAAGTCAAAACTGGTCCTTTACCTGCTGTAAAATCTCCACTTGTCACCTTATTATATAAAGGAGCTGTGGTATCGTGACAAACGTCAGTAATGATCGCAGCATTGGGTTTGATTTTAGAGGCAATCATTTGGGCACCTCTTAAACCGATTTCTTCTTGTACCGCATTCACCACATAAAGCCCGAAAGGCAACTTCACTCCTGATTCTTTGATTTTTTTAGCAACTTGGGCAATCATATATCCTCCGATTCTATTGTCCAGTGCTCTTCCAGAATAGAATTTATTATTCAACTCGATCAATTCATCTTTGAAAGTAATGACACAGCCTACGTGAATCCCCATTTCTACGACTTCATTTTTTGATCGAGCTCCCACATCGATAAAGATATTATCCAAAGTCGGCGCATCTTCTTTCCCCTCTTTTCGGACGTGAATCGCCGGCCAGCCAAAAACCCCCGGGATCATCCCCTTATCCGTATGGATATTCACTCGCATCGAAGGGGCTATCATATGATCCGAGCCTCCATTTCTTCTCACATAGATGTACCCGTCGTCTTTTATATAGCTTACAAACCAGCTGATTTCATCAGCATGGGCCTCAATTACCACTTTGTATTCAGACTCAGGATTAAACACTGCGACTGCCGTTCCATAATTATCCGTGAAATAATCATCCACAAACGGTTTGATATAATCCAACCAAATTTGCTGTCCAGAAGCCTCAAATCCTGTAGGTGAAGCATTATTGAGATATTTTGTAAGAAAAGCTTTCTCTTCTTTAGTGATCGTATCGCTCATAAATTTTTATTTCCTGTCTCTAGGACTGAACCCAAAAACAGGTGAAGTTTTAATTGATTTTAATTATTTCTGATGTCAGAAACGGGTTCTGACCAAATAAAATTGAGACTAATTCCCAGGATTATAGAGGGATATTCCCATGCTTTTTTCTCGGAATTTTATCCACTTTATTTTCCAGCATTTTAAATGCCTTGATCAGTTTAATCCGGGTTTCGGATGGGATAATTACCTCATCTATAAATCCACGGTGTGCAGCACGGTAAGGATTGGCAAATTTTGCTGTGTATTCATCAACTTTTTCCTGAAGCTTTGCCTCTGGATCTTTTGCTTCTGCTATCTCCTTTTTGAAAATGATCTCAGCAGCACCTTTGGCCCCCATTACCGCAATTTCAGCTGTAGGCCAGGCGAAATTCAGATCTGCTCCTATATGCTTGGAGTTCATTACATCATAGGCACCTCCATAGGCTTTTCTGGTAATCACCGTGATTCTAGGAACAGTCGCTTCCGAAAATGCATACAATAATTTTGCACCATTGGATATTATTCCGTTCCATTCCTGATCAGTACCGGGCAAGAATCCAGGTACATCCACCAAAACCAATAGTGGGACATTAAAACTATCACATGTCCGGACAAATCTTGCTGCCTTTACGGAGGCGTCATTATCTAATACTCCTGCCATAGATTGAGGCTGATTTCCCACCACTCCTATGCTTCTACCTCCTATCCGGGCAAAGCCAACCACTATATTATCAGCAAAATTCTCATGAACCTCCAGAAACGAATCCTCATCCACAATGCCTTTCACAGCGTCTCGAATATCATAGGGATGGTTGGGATTTTCCGGAATCAAGCTATCTAATTCCTTTCTGCTTTCATCCTCTGCCAATTCATACGCATAAACCGGAGCAATCTCCTCACAGTTTTGAGGCATATAGCTTAGAAGCTTTTTGATATGCTGAATGCAAGCAAGTTCATTTGCACATGCAAAATGAGTCACTCCGCTTTTTGTACTGTGAGCAGAAGCTCCTCCTAATTCCTCCGCAGACACATTTTCTTGTGTCACAGTTTTAACCACATTTGGGCCTGTCACAAACATATAAGAAGTGTTCTCTACCATCAAAATAAAATCAGTGATAGCCGGAGAATAAACTGCTCCACCTGCGCAAGGCCCCATAATGGCAGAAATTTGCGGTACAACACCCGAAGCGAGTGTGTTTCTATAAAATATATCAGCATATCCACCCAGAGAATTTACTCCCTCCTGGATTCTTGCTCCTCCTGAATCATTTAGGCCAATGACAGGAGCCCCGTTTTTCATGGCCATGTCCATGATCTTACAGATTTTCTCCGCGTGAGTTTCAGAAAGAGACCCTCCGAAAACCGTAAAATCCTGGGAAAAAACATATACCAATCTACCATTTACCTCTCCATACCCGGTGATGACCCCATCTCCTAAATAATGTTCTTTATCCAGACCAAAGTCTTTGGCACGATGCATGACGAATTTATCTATTTCCTGAAATGTACCCTCGTCTATCAGTAAATCCACTCGTTCGCGTGCGGTGAGTTTACCTTTTTTATGCTGGGCTTCTATTCTTTTTTCACCTCCACCAAGCAAGGCTTCATTATTTTTCTCATTCAGCAGTCTTAACTTCCCTTCTATTCCGGGCAAAGTATAATTGGGTTTATTCGATTGATTCATGAACTCAGTTTTAGATTCTTTCAAATATAATAGGCTTTTTGGGGGAAGGAAATCAAGATCCCTAAAGGAAGTGTCATTAGATTAAAAAAGCCCCAAATTCACATTGAATTTCCTTCCTAATCTTCTCCTTACCAAATACTCACCAAAAAAACATTTAATAAAATCAGAAGGAAAAGGGCTCATTTCAAATAACTTTCTATATTCGCCCATCCAAAAAAATTGGCAGCATATGAGTACCCAGAAGGCAGCGGTAATAGATATGGGGACCAATACATTTCATTTGTTATTGGTAGAATTGAATGAGTCAGGATTCAAGACGATTTACAAGGAAAAAATCCCTGTAAAGCTGGGAAAGGGTGGAATCAACCAAAATCAACTCGCAGAAGACGCTCAAAAAAGAGCATTCCATACGTTAAAACATTTCAAAAACCTGATTGATGGAGAACATATCGATCAGGTTTTTGCTTTTGCTACCTCTGCTGTCCGCAATGCTGATAACGGGCTGGCATTTGTCCAGAAAGTCAAAGAGGATATTGGGATTTCCATTCAGGTCATTTCCGGAGAAGAAGAAGCCCAGATGATTTATGAAGGAATTTGCCTTTCAGGTTCACTCAATGGACAGGTTGAATTAATGATGGACATTGGTGGTGGGTCTGTGGAATTCATTATCGGTACTTCTCAGGAAGTTTTTTGGAAGCAAAGTTTTGAAATCGGTGGACAAAGATTATTGGAGCTCTTCCATTATCATGACCCGATTTTACCTGAAGAAATCACCAAATTAGAAGAATACTTAGAGATAAAATTAGCGCCCTTATTGGAGGCAATTCAAACTTATAAACCAACTGGTTTGGTCGGAGCATCAGGAACCTTTGACACTTTGACAGATATCTATTTCGAATCCATGCTGCAATGTAAACTTACGGGCCAACATGTTTTTGAATTGCCGGTTGATGAGTTTGAAAAAATCCACCACATGCTGCTCACCAAAAACAAGGAAGAAAGATTGCTTATTCCAGGCATGATTCCTATGCGAGTTGACATGATCGTGGTGGCGTCCAGTTTGATTGAATTTATCCTGCGGTATATTCCTGTTAAATCCATGACCTGCTCACATTATGCGCTGAAAGAGGGAGCAATCTCCAGAGTAATGAAGCAATTTGCAGCAATCTAGGTAAGACTCTAAATCAAGTCTTTCTTATTTCTATAAATAAGCCCATTTGAAGGCTAATCATCAAATTCAAAAATCCATGACCTATTCTTACGAACAACTCCGTGATTTCACTTTTGGGATGTTGACCAAAATCGGTTGCCCAGAAGATCAGGCAAAAACCGCAACAGAAGTTTTACTTTCTGCTGATCTGAGAGGAGTCGATAGTCATGGGGTTGCCAGGCTTTCAGGTTATGTGAGGCTTTGGGAAAAAGGTAGAATCAATGCCACTCCTTCCCTAAAAATCGTCCATGAAACACCCTCCACTGCTGTAGTAGATGGTGATGGAGGTTTAGGTTTGGTCGTAGCTCCTTTTGCTATGCAAGTGGCCATCGACAAAGCCAAAAATGCAGGAACAGGCTGGGTTTCGGTAAAAAACTCCAACCATTATGGGATTGCAGGCTATCATGCCATGATGGCTTTGCAACATGATATGATCGGGATTTCCTTGACTAACGCCAGTCCTTTGGTTTCCCCGACTTTTTCGAAGGAAAGATTATTAGGCACCAATCCTATCTCGGTAGCTATTCCGGCAAAAGACCAACCAGCATTTGTAGCGGATATGGCTACAACCACTGCTGCCAATGGAAAGCTGGAGATTCTACAACGCAAGGGAATGGATACACCAACAGGATGGGTCCAAGACAAAGATGGAAATCCTACGACTTCTGCCAACGGAGTTAAAGATGGCGGGGCTTTACTTCCTTTAGGAGGAGATCGGGAGCACGGTTCTCATAAAGGCTACGCGCTGGGTTCTATTGTTGATATATTTTCTGCGGTTCTTTCAGGCGCCAATTACGGTCCTTGGGTTCCTCCATTCGTTGCTTTCCTAGAACCAGATCCTAATCCAGTTGGTGAAGGAATCGGGCACTTTTTCGGAGCAATGCGGGTGGATGCTTTCCGTCCTGCAGACGAGTTCAAAGCTCATATGGACAATTGGATTACAAGATTCAGAGCTGCTAAACCAACGCCAGGAAATGAAAAAGTATTAATCCCAGGCGATCCTGAGCGGGAATTAGAGGCAATCCGAATGAAAGAAGGTATACCTTTACTTGATCCGGTGGTGAAAGATTTGACTGAATTGGGAGAGCGTTTTGGAGTGAAGTTTTAACTGTTTTTTCCTGTAAAAGCGCCATTTGGCATGAAAACATTTAAATTAGTTCAAAAACAATGAGCCAAAAAATTGTTTTCGGGAATCCTTTTTCCATTAAAATTCTGAATTTCATTTTTTCAGGACTTTTAATCTTTACAAACATTTTCGTTTTTTTCCCATTCTCTTATTTAATCTTAAAGACAGGAGGAGGCCCTTTTGCATTTGGTATTTTGTTACTCCCCATTCAAATTATTTTACATCTATACTTAATTCCTGCCATATTACCTCTAAAAAATAAAAATCAACATAACCGTACATACATCTGGCTAAATGGAATAGGTTCAACCGTAGCTATTTTCTGGTCAATATTAATCTTGAGTTCTTTAAAATCTTATCAGTATCTGTTCCAATAAATCTTTTTTAACTTTAAACTATGTCCATTCAACCCCTTATTTCCCGACCATCTTTCGAAGAAAACCCCAAACTTGCAAAGCCAGCTAGTAAGTTGAGGTCTCTATTAGCTGCAATAGAAAAAAAAGAAATTTTACCATCTGTAGAAGGAAAAATCAATGAAATCATCACAGGTGTGAATGATTTCCCAGGTCCTGACCCCTTACTAATCAAACAGATTACCTCGGCACAAACAGCCATTTTAAAGTTGTTGGAAAAAGAACTCGGAATCTATCCTAAAAATCATTTTCAAACTCTTTGGCTTACGATCGGCATGACAGCATTTGGTATTCCTATGGGGCTAGCTTTTGGGACTGCCATGGGAAACTTGGCATTTTTAGGAATTGGTTTACCTATGGGAATGGCAATTGGAATCGCTATCGGAAACAGTAAAGACAAGGAAGCCGCTGCAAAAGGAAAACAACTAGACTGGCCATCGGAATAAGCTGATAATCAATTTTTTATTTTCATTCTAAATATTTTCCATTAATTTAATAGGTGACTAAACCATCTGTTTGTTATGAAAATATTCCTGCTATTTCTATCGACCTTCTTTCTACTTGATATTCCACTCCTTCCTGATGGATACCAAGAAGGATATTATTATGCTGACAATGGCGAGAAAATAGAAGGCTTCTTAAAATTGAAGAAGTCTGATTACTCTAGTTTCAAAAAGAAAAAAACGCGCATATTATTTAAGCCAACAATGGAATCAAGTCCTGTTTCGGTTTCCATCGAAGAAATGGAATCATTTGTTATCGAAGAGGATAGTTTTGCCACTGTCAAAAACATAAAAGTGAATCACATCAACGGGAATTTTGAAGAGGATTTTGCAAAAGTGATTGAATCAGGAAAGATAGATTTATATCAGCACCAAAGCCGAGTAAGTGACGGATTGTTCCTTTATGACAAGGAACACTATGTACTTTCCAAGGACGGGAGAGAATTTTTAGGAATCTATAACCTCAATAAACAACGGGAAGAAATCTCTTTATTTTTTGAAGATCAACCCGAACTAATGAATCGATTCCTTGACAAAGAATTTGATTCTGATTTGCAACAATTGATCGAATTGTATAACAACTCTTAAGGTCTTTCACAGGGGAAAATCAACGAATTCTAATGTTATTCTGAATCACTTTTTGTCTTCATGAAGCTAATCCCCATCAGAAACTCTAAAACCGAAAACACTGATTTTCTCGGCTTCCCAGATTGCCTTCCTATTATCGAGGTCATGGAAGACTATTATAAAAAGATAGGTTACCACTTTCCATGGGTTGGATATTTTGCATTAGAAGAAAATGAAAGTCCAGTCGGAACTGGAGGATTTAAAGGAGCTCCAATTAATGGTAAAATTGAAATAGCTTATTCCACTTTTAAAGGACATGAAGGAAAAGGCAATGGAACAACTATCTGTCAAAAACTTGTAGACATCGCCCAAAATCAAGATCCTTCTATCATCATCTCAGCTCGTACTTTGCCCTTTGACTCTCCTTCTTGCTCAATCTTAAGAAAAAATGGATTTATCAATCAGGGCACAATCCTTGATCCTGAAGATGGGGAAGTTTTCGAATGGATTTTCAAACCATCTAGTTGAAAAACTTACTCATTAAATATTAATTTCCCATTTGACAGTGAATTGGCATTGTGTAATTTAAACACTTCGTTAACAAAGCCCCCTTAAACCTATGACCTCATTCAATAGAAGAGATTTTATAAAAAGTAGTTCTGCCCTTATGTCCTTGGCAAGTTTTGGCTTGTTGGGAATGGATTTCAAAGATCAAGAAGGTCCCTTGAGAGTTGCACTTATCGGAACAGGCTGGTACGGCAAATCTGATCTTTTCCGATTGATCCAAGTTGCAGATGTGGAAGTAGTTGGGCTTTGTGATGTAGATAGCAAGCAATTAGAGGAAGCGGGTAAACTGGTAGCTACACGCCAAAGATCAAAAAAAGTCCCTGCACTTTACGAAGACTACAAGGAACTTTTGGCAAAGGAAAAGCCGGAATATGTATTGGTAGGAACGCCAGACCATTGGCATGCATTGATTGCTATTGAAGCGGTAAAGAGCGGAGCGCATGTTTATTTACAAAAACCAATTTCTGTAGATGTCATCGAAGGGGAAGCAATTTTGGCAGCAGCCAGAAAATATGATCGAAAGGTTCAAATAGGAACTCAACGAAGAAGTACACCTCATTTGGTTCAGGCAAAAAAGGAAATTATCGACTCAGGTAAATTGGGAAAAATATCCCATGCCGAGGTTTGCTGCTATTACCATATGAGAAATAGAAGCCATCCAGATGTCATGCCTGTCCCAGAAAATTTGAATTATGATTTGTGGGCAGGGCCAGCACCTAAGCTTCCTTACAGAGGAATCCTGCATCGTGGCTGGAGAGCATTTATGGAATATGGTAATGGAATCGTAGGTGATATGTGCGTTCACATGTTGGATGCAGTACGCTGGATGCTGGATTTAGGTTGGCCCGTTCAAGTGACATCTACCGGAGGGATTTACGTTGACAAAGAATCAATTTCAAATATTTCCGATACACAAACAGCCATTTTTGAATTTCCAGAGATAAATGTTGTCTGGCAACATCGAACTTGGGGAAATCCAGTGGATAAAGACTATCCATGGGCTTTCAAGATTTATGGAGAAAACGGGATGCTTGCCGGAAGTCCCATGCGAGCTGATTTTTATCCAGAAGGAAGAAATAATGGAGAGCCGATCCACTATCCAGTAGTTTTAGAAAAGGAACAATTCCCTGAAGATGTCACCGAAAAAGACAATGAAGTTCATGCAGCACCTGCCACCCGTGCACAAATGAAAGACTGGCTTCTAGCAATAGAAAAAGACACACTTCCGGTTGCAGATGTATTGGAAGGTCACATCTCAACGGCTTCCTGCATCTTGGCGAATATGTCCATGGATTTAGGAGGAAGACCTTTGAAATACGATCCAAAAACCATGACTGTCCTGAGTGATCCAGAAGCTACGGCTCTATTGAGGAGACCCTATCGAGAAGGATATATCCATCCGGAGCCTGATAACATTTGATAATCCAGCCTTCCAGGTACCGCATTCCCACTATTCCATTTGCTAAAGGTTTGTGTTTTTGTATCTTAAGCCATACAATAAACCTCAAACCCTAATTCAATGAATGCTCTCAATCGAAGAGATTTTCTCAAAGGCTCTTCTGCCTTAGCCACACTAGCCAGTTTTGGATTGTTAGGAATGGATTTTAAAGACCAAGAAGGCCCATTAAAAGTCGCATTAATCGGTTCTGGATGGTATGGGAAATCTGACCTTTTTCGCCTGATTCAAGTTGCAGATGTAGAAGTGGTCGGATTATGTGATCCAGACAAAAACATGCTTAAAGCAGCCGGAGACATGGTGGCAACCAGACAGAAATCCGGTAAAATCCCTGCTCTATACGAAGACTATAGAGAACTTTTAGCGAATGAAAAACCTGAATTCGTCCTGATCGGTTCCCCGGATCATTGGCATGCTTTGCAATGCATCGATGCTCTAAAAGCTGGAGCACATGTCTATGTACAAAAACCAATTTCGGTGGATGTCATAGAAGGAGAAGCCATGGTAGCAGCAGCCAGAAAATATGGCAAAAAAGTACAAGTTGGTACTCAACGCAAAAGCACGCCTCACCTGATCGATGCCAAAGAACAGATCATTGATTCAGGGAAATTGGGAAAAATATCTCATGTGGAAGTTTGCTGTTATTTTCATATGAGAGCCAACGGAAATCCTCCGGTAGAACCAGTACCGGATTTCTTCAATTATGACTTATGGACAGGCCCCGCTCCCCTGCGCCCTTATGATGGACTTCCACATAGACGCTGGTGGAGAACGTTTATAGAATATGGCAATGGCATCACCGGTGACATGTGTGTACACATGCTCGATACAGTTCGCTGGATGTTAAAACTGGGCTGGCCGACACAAATCAGTTCTTCTGGAGGCATTTATGTTCAAAAAGATGGAAAATCAAATATTTCAGATACGCAATCTGCCATTTTTGAATATCCAGAACTTAATGTGGTTTGGCAACATAGAACTTGGGGAAACCCAGATGACCCTGAATATCCATGGGCATTTAAGATTTTTGGTGAAAAAGGTATGTTGGCAGGCAGCACCATGCAAGCAGACTATATCCCTGTAGATAAAAATGAAAAACCCATCCATTTTGAATGTCTCTTCGAAAGGGAAAAATATCCTGAAGATGTCAATGAACCAGACATCGAATTGAATGCTGCACCTGCGACAAGACTTCACATGAAAGACTGGTTGAAAGCAATTGATCAAAATACGTTGCCAGTTGCGGATATTGAGGAAGGTCATATCTCCACTGCATCTTGTATTCTGGCCAATATTTCAATGGATTTGGGTGGAAGGATACTGAAATACGACCCGAAAACCATGACTGTAGTGGGAGACAAAGAAGCTACAGCATTATTGAGAAGGCCGTATAGAAAAGGATATACACATCCTGAGCCGAAATCAGTCTAAGACTATTAAACTTCAATCGTAAAACCGACTACCGAATGTGTGGTCGGTTTTATTATTTTTAAGCTTTAGAGAATAGAAAGCATGATTCAGATAATCCCTGCCTCAACCGAAGATTTAAAACATGTTCAGGCCATTGCGCATCAAACCTGGCCTCACACTTTTGGGAATATCCTCAGCCCTAAGCAAATCGACTACATGCTCAATTGGATGTATGATTTGAAAATGCTCGAAAAACAACAATTAGAACAAAGACATACTTTCTTGCTTGCAGAAGAAGAAGAAGAAGAAGGTAAAAAATTGGGGTTTACTGGATTTCAGATTGATCAAGAGCCTGGCAAGACTAAAATTCATAAGATCTACATTTTACCCGATACTCAAGGAAAAGGAATTGGTAAAAAATTGATCCAAGCGATTAAAGAAATTGCGATTAAGAAAAACCAAACCAGTCTTCTACTCAATGTAAATAAGTACAATGAAGGGGCGATCCAATTTTATGAATACTTGGGATTTGTCAACATCAAAAGTGAAGTGATCGATATAGGAAATGGTTATGTGATGGATGATTATGTGTTTGAGATGATGCTTTGAGCGTTTTTAATTCTCCCGCAACGGCGCAGCGATGCAATAAAAGAATAATTAAGACATTGAGTTCTCTTTAATTGGCATAAGTGCTGGACTTGTTTATTAACAATTGTTATACTCAGACTACTGTTATATAGGCCCAATTCCAAAAACTTGCTCCAAAATTTCAAATCCCTAAGACAGTTTCCCAAAGCACTAATCCATTGGCTGGAGCTGGAGGTAATTTTTCAAACATTTCAGGAGATTCAAATCTTTGAAGGATTTCTGAAACTTCCATACCTCTTTTCCCGATCTGCCAAATTGCGGACATCATCATACGTACTTGGTGATGCAAAAAGCCTGTTCCTGTTATCTCCAAGTAAAAGATCTTCTCTGGAAAAAACTGCCCTAGAAATTCATTTGAGCTCAAAATATCAGCTGAAAGAACTTCACGAAAATAATCGGATTTGTTTTCCGATGGTCTACAGAAGCCTTTGAAATTGTGCTTTCCAACAAACAATTGACAAGCTTTCCTCATTCCTTCCCAATTCAAATCCTCCTTGATATTCACTATAAAAGCTGAAGCGAAAGGATGGAAAAAGTCTGAAATGGAAAAATAGTAGCGATAGGTTTTCTGCTTGACGGATTGGATCAAATTAAAATTGGTGGCGACCTCCTGCACGGAATTCAGCTGAATATCCTGCGGCAAGTGTTCATTCAATTCGGGCAAGAGTGAATTCATTTCAACTTTTTCCCGAAGGAAAATCTGCACATACCCTCTAACACAGGAAACTCCAGAGTCTGTTCTGCTTGATCCAATCAGAGAAAAATCTTCATGACCCAACACATGTCTAATCACCCGCTCCAACCTACGCTGTACTGTTGGCTGATTGGGCTGAGGAGCCCAACCTTTGTATCGAGCACCAAAATAGGAAATGGAAAAAAGATAGGAATGTGGTCGGGATTGCAATGAAATAACGATTTGTGATTTGAAGTTTGAAATTAAGGGAATTTAGATCAAACCATCAATGCATTATATTTTTAGTGAAAAGTATGCTCTTTAGTGAAAATGGAATTTTTGGGAATGCCAAAATGAATGGGGTATTCCATAAAAATCACATTTATACATAGGTATCTCAAGAAGGAACCAAAGGCCTATCAAAAATATAATTACTAGATTAAGCTTCCTTACTTTACCCTCTTTGATTTTTATAATTCCAAAAATAATTAATAGGGTTGATAAACTTATGTAGAAAAATAATTGACCGAAAAAGATGTTAGAGGAAAATATATTACTGGATAAATCTGCTGACTTATCAAAGAAGTAAGATAACCCTACCCACATATTCCTGTATAACCAAAAGAAAAATATTCCCATTGTCACGTAAAACCAACCAATAATTTTAGTTTTCATTAATTTATAACTTCATCTTGTCTTAACTGGCTGTGTCCAGGCAGTTTCTGTATCGCCGATCTGATAAGGATTTTCTTTGGGTTTGGAGGAAATGATTTTTGCTCGAACATACATATCATCTGATTCCAAAGTATACGATCCTGAAGTTCCGCTTACTACGCTCAATAATATTCCGCTTTCTTCTGGTGAAGATTTTTTGGTGCCAAAGAATTGGATTTCATAAGAAATACCATTTTCCGCCTTCACTTCGACATTTAGCGTTTTTCCACGGAAGTCTATTGATTCCAAAGTAACACCCGTACTTGAATAGAAATCTCCACACTCCATAGCTTCAACCAAAGATGCCGGGTCTAAGCTTTCAGACAAAACCATTACCCATCCTCTACCTGGATTGCTACTATTTTGATCAAAAACATGGTAATTGTGCGCGTCGTCTACTGCCAAACCATAAAGTAAGGGTTTGCCAGCCTGTAAATACGATGCTTGGACTTTGTCCCACAAAACTTCCATACTAGGTCGAAGGGAATCTCCATAATTATTCACTTGAGGATGGCCATTGTAAACTTCAAAAAATCGCTCACCATTCAAGGCTATGATATCTTCGGGTGTAATCGCCCAGATAAAATTTGGGTGATTGATGTGTAGAAACATTGGAACTCCAGTGGAATCACGTTGAGCTTTGACTCTATCCAAACCATTCTGTAAAATTTCAGGAATTGAATTTCCTCCTTCAGCTGGGATCAATTTCTGAATATTCGTCACATTCATATGAAGAGGTTTCTTTTCAAAACTCTCTGTCAATTCCTGCGATTGAATAATCAAAAATTCTCCTTCTTCTTCAAACATCGGAGCATATTCTACTAGGGTTTTCAATTTTACTGCTATCCTATCAGCTGAGTCCTTTCGATAAATAACCTGATCACCATATTTCTCTACATACTTTTGAAACCCCAATTCGTGAGATGGAGATTTCGGAATCAACTTCCATTTTTCCCCTTGCGCCAGCGTATTATGGTCAGATAAAACCACAAAATCATAGTCATGAGTTTTATACCAATCCATGATCATTTCTGGATAATCATCTCCATCTGACCAATAAGAATGCGTATGTAGGTTCCCTTTGTACCATTGTTTGGTGGATACAGTCTTTTCTTGAGAAGTGCAGGAAATCAAGAAAAATAAGGAAAGAGCAAAAATGGAATAGCAGCGTTTCATCAGATTGGGGTTTAGAATCTTAAGATAAGCAACCCAAAGTTCCCAAATGTTAGATTTGGATTAAGGATTTAGCAAAAATTTAGTGTCTGAGTGGCAGTTCCAACTCCAGAAAATGCAATCTGGTATATTTAATTACTCCACTATTTGATAAATTAGGTAATGCCAACCGTACTTTACATTTCAGGATGGAGACTTTTCTTTTATTCAAATGAAGGTTCTGAGCCAATTCACATTCATGCACAAAAAGCTGACATGGAATGTAAATTTTGGATTTTTACCGAGGAAGTAGACATTAAGGAAGCTTTTTCGTATAATTTGAGTACTTCAGGGAGAAAAGAGATTCGTAAGATAATTTTCAAGAACTTTGATTTCATTGTAGACTCTTGGAATTCCTATTTCAATAAATAAAATGAAAGTTAGCTACCATATTTCTGACATCAATTTCCTCAACGATAAAATGATCCTCTCAGTAGATGAGAGGGAAATCATCTTTGATATTGCGGATGTATCCTACAAACTGTCAGTAGCCTCAGACTTGGAGCGCTCCATGTATAAGATCTCACCTTCCGGATATGGTGTTCACTGGCCTTTGATTGATGAGGATATTTCAGTGAAGGAGTTATTAAAAAATCACAAATAAATCCTCATCTAAATTTAAATGAAATCGTTTTTTTTAGTTATTCTAATGCTTTTTAATTGGGGTTATTCTTCTGCCTGCGATTGTTTAATGATCAAAAATTTAGAAGAAGCTCAGAAATCGAGTTTTGAGGAAAACGAATTAATCTTTGTTGGAAAAGTTATTGAACTTAATAGCGATGGAAGTTATGCTTTAGAAATAATTGAATCGTTTAAAGGAAATGAAAATGGATTAACAAAAGTTTATGGATTTCCAGATGAATTTTCTTGTCCAATTATCCCCAATAATCTATATGAAACCTGGTTAGTTTATTCGAATCTGGATCTTGATGGAAAAATTTCAATTTCTCAATGCGGTCTTTCAAGAAGTTTCCAATTTCCTTTTTATTATGGTTCGCGTCTATTGCCTCCACCTCCTCCCCTTGGGCTAAATGACCCTTTAGATATCCTTGACTTGGAATCTCTAACTATAGAATATAAAAAAAGAGCATTGGACGAATTAAAAAATGAAATTGAATTCTAAAGGAAAATGAAAACCCAATCAACCAAAAAACCACCCCATTCCTGAGGTGGTTATTACTTTTATTTATTGACTTTAAACTAAGCTAAAATCTTAGCTGCTAACCAGTCGCCAACTTGAGATGTTTTGTAAGATGGTCCTCCATCTGCGATATCCTCGGTCACATATCCTTCGGCAAGGGATTGATTCACCACATCAGAAATCAACTGAGCTTCTTCTTTCAAATCAAATGCATAATCAAACATCATGGCTGCAGAAAGAACTGTCGCCAAAGGATTGGCAATGTCTTTACCAGCTGCTTGAGGATAAGAACCATGAATTGGTTCAAACAATTTGATAGAAGTTCCCAAAGAAGCAGATGGCATCAAGCCCATAGATCCTGAGATTACAGAAGCTTCATCTGTCAAAATATCACCAAACAAGTTTTCTGTAATCAATACATCGTATGCTTTTGGCCATTGGATCAAACGCATCGCTACAGCATCAACAAATTCATATTCAACTTTTACATCTGGATATTCAGGTGCTAATTCCTGAACAGTTTCTCTCCAAAGCCTGGATGTTGCCATCACGTTTGCTTTGTCCACGCAAGTCAACAATTTTCTTCTTTTTTGAGCTGCTTCAAAACCCATTCTCGCCAAACGGGTGATTTCCTCCTTGCTATAAACGTTGGTATCAAAAGCTTTTGTGCCTTGCTCGTTTCTTCCTCTAGGTTCACCGAAATAAATCCCCCCTGTCAATTCCCTGAAAAACACGAAGTCAACACCCTCTACTCTATCCAACTTCAATGGAGATTTATGCACTAAAGAAGGGAAAGTGAAAGTAGGCCTTACGTTTGCAAACAAACCCAATTTTTGTCGCATCAAAAGCAAGCCCTGCTCAGGTCTAACCTTTGCCTTTGGATCGTTGTCATATTTTGGATCACCAATCGCTCCGAAAAGAACTGCATCAGATGCTGCTGCGATTTCATGTGTAGAATCCGGATAAGGCACGCCTGTTGCATCAATGGCGGCTGCACCTACTACTGCTTCTTTAAAAGTGATTTTATGTCCGAATTTTTGGCCAATAGCTTTTACTACTTTGACAGCCTGGTCGATTACTTCTGGGCCGATGCCATCACCCGGCAACAGCGCGATATTCATTTCCATAGAATTTGGATTCTTCTTGGGTTGGATTTTGATTAAATGATTCGACGATGTTCAGCATTTTTTCCGTGGCCATCATCGCTGCCACTGTTTGATCAGGATCAAGTCCCTTTGTTTTGAATATTTTTCCATAATCCCAGGTGATCACCGTTTCCACAAAGGCATCGGTTTTCCCTCCGGGAGGAATGGATACATGATAGTCAATCAGTTTTGGAAGCTCTTTTTTCAAAGATTTATAAATCTTTCTCAAAGCTCTCATAAAAGAATCGTACTGCCCATCACCGGTAGCACTTTCATCATACATTTTTCCATGAATCTTCATTCGCAGCTGAACGGTTGGTTTCAAACCTTTGGAATGCGTCATGTGATATCCTTCAATATGGATATTTTTTTCAATGGAATTATTCTGTAGAACGTCAGAAATGATATAAGGCAAATCCTCCGTTGTGACGCGCTCTTTTTTATCTCCAAGTTCAATAATTCGCTGAGTCACTTTAGTCAATTCCTCTTTCTCCAGAGAAATACCCAACTCCTCCAAATTCTTCAGAATATTGGCTTTCCCGGATGTTTTGCCCAAAGCATATTTTCTCTGCCTTCCAAATCGCTCTGGAAGCAAATCATTGAAATAAAGATTCTTTTTGTTATCTCCATCGGCATGAATTCCAGCTGTCTGAGTAAACACATTCTCCCCAACCACTGGTTTGTTAGCAGGGATATGCTGACCGGAAAACTGCTCTACCAACTTACTGACTCTGTAAATCTTCTGTTCCTGAACATTAATTTCCTGATCTGTAAAGTCTTTGATCACAGCAATCACTGATTCCAAAGGAGCATTTCCAGCTCTTTCTCCTAATCCATTAATCGTGGTATGAATTCCTGAAGCCCCATGCAAAATCGCTTCCATGACATTTGCCACAGACAAATCATAGTCATTGTGCGCATGGAAATCAAAATGAACTTGAGGGTATTTCTCTGTGATTTGAATAAAATATTCCTTCGTTTCTTCAGGAGAAAGTAAACCCAAAGTATCTGGCAGCATAATGCGCTTGATAGGTTGCTTCGAAAGAAACTCAATCAAATCAAGCGTATACTCTGGAGAATTTCGCATGCCATTGCTCCAGTCCTCCAAGTAGATATTTACATCAATCTCGTTTTCTTGGGCATGCGCAATACTTTTCGCTATATCTGCGAAATGCTGCTCTTGCGTTTTTTTGAGTTGATGTAAGAGGTGGTTCAGCGAACCTTTTGTCAACAGGTTCATGACTTTGGCTCCTGCTTGAATCAGCCAATTGACTGATGCTGGCGTATCGACAAAGCCCAAAACCTCCACACGGTCCAAATAGCCTTTTTCAGCTGCCCAATGGGTGATTTTTTGTACTCCTTCCAACTCCCCATCAGAAACGCGAGCTGAAGCAACTTCAATGCGGTCTACCCGGAGTTCTTCCAAAAGCAGTTTCGCAATCTGTAGCTTTTCAGAAGGCAAAAAGGAAACACCTGAGGTCTGTTCGCCATCCCTCAGGGTTGTATCCATTATTTCTATGCGTCTCTGATTATCCATCAAATATTATCTCGTTTTTTCAAACTTATCGATTTCCGACTCCATATTTAGTAGGTAGTCGATATCGTCAAAACCATTCTGCATGTTATCCTTTTTGTAAGAATTGATGTCAAATGATTCTGATTCTCCTGTAGCCAGAAGTGTGATTGTCTGAGCAGGAATGCTCACTTCAATTTCAGTTGAAGGATCGCTGGAAATTGCATTGAATAGTTTCTCTGCAAATTCAGGAGAAACTGTCACAGGCAAAACGCCAATATTCAAGCAGTTATTCTTGAAAATATCTGCGAAGAAACTTGATACAACGCATCTGAAGCCATAATCATAGATCGCCCAAACCGCATGTTCACGACTGGAACCTGATCCAAAATTCTTTCCTGCCACTAGGATTTTCCCAGAGTAAGTTGGATCATTCAGCACAAAATCCTTTTTAGGATTTCCTTCCACATCATATCTCCAGTCACGGAATAAGTTATCACCAAAACCTTCACGCTCTGTTGCCTTAAGGAAACGAGCAGGGATGATCTGGTCAGTATCTACGTTTTCAGCTGGCAAAGGAACTGCCGTGCTAGTCAAAACGGTAAATTTATCGTAAGCCATTTTTTCGAATTGTAAAATTGAAAGATTAGAAGATTGAAAAATTAATTTTCAAATACTTCTCTAGGATCACAGATTTCGCCTCTCACGGCTACGGCTGCTACAGTCAAAGGAGATGCAAGCATCGTTCTCGCGCCTGGTCCCTGACGACCTTCAAAGTTTCTGTTTGAAGTAGATACTGCATACTTGCCTGATGGTATTTTATCATCGTTCATTGCAAGACAGGCAGAGCATCCTGGTTGTCTTAATTCAAATCCAGCTTCTTCCAGGATTTTAACCAATCCTTCTTCATGAGCCATTTTCTCAACTTCTTTAGATCCAGGAACAATCCAAGCAGTTATGTTATCTGCTTTCTTATGTCCTTTTACAAAAGATGCTACCGAACGAATGTCTTCAATTCTACCATTGGTACAAGAACCAACAAATACATAATCCACTTTTTTACCCTTCACTGGTTCACCTGGGGCAAAGCCCATGTATTCCAAAGATTTCAGGTAAGAGGTTTTGTTGCTTCCTTCCATACCTTCTGTAGTCGGGATATTTCCTTTCACTTTGATACCCATACCTGGATTGGTACCATAAGTGATCATTGGCTCAATATCAGCCGCATCAAAAGTGTATTCTTTGTCAAAAACAGCTCCTTCGTCAGTTTTCAAAGCGGACCATTCTGCTAATGCCTGATCCCAAGCTTCGCCAGATGGAGAATATTGTTTGCCTTTCAAATAATTGAAAGTTGTTTCATCTGGAGCGATCAACCCACCTCTTGCACCCATCTCGATAGACATGTTGCAAATGGTCATTCTGGCTTCCATAGATAGACTTTGGATTGCTGAACCAGCATATTCTACAAAATATCCCGTAGCTCCTGCTGCAGAAATTTTAGCAATGATGTAAAGAATGATGTCTTTCGAAGTCACACCTGCACCCAACTCACCATCTACGGTGATTCTCATTTTCTTTGGCTTGGACTGCATGATACATTGCGTAGCCAAAACCATTTCCACTTCTGAAGTACCGATTCCAAAGGCAATCGCTCCGAAAGCTCCATGAGTGGATGTATGGCTATCTCCACAAACGATAGTCATACCTGGCTGGGTAATCCCCAATTCAGGTCCAATCACGTGAACGATCCCATGATGGGCAGATCCCAAATCATGCAATTCAATCCCATATTTCTTACAGTTTTCACGAAGTCTCTCTACCTGCATGCGAGAAAGCTTGTCTTTGATCGTCTGATCCTGATCTACTGTCGGGACGTTGTGATCTGGAGTTGCGATGGTGCGATGTGGATATTTCACAGTCACGCCTCTTTTCTCCAAGTTTAGGAATGCCACAGGAGATGTAACTTCATGGATAAAATGCTTATCGATGAAGAATACATCTGGCCCAGAAGGTACTGATCGTACCACGTGAGCATCCCAGATTTTATCAAATAGTGTTGTCTTTTCCATGATTTTAAGCAGTCGTATATTCTTTGACTGGTATTTTGTTTAGGGCATCAACAAAAGCCTGAGCAGATGCTAAGACAATGTCTGTGTTGGAAGAAAATCCATAATAAGGTTTTTCACCTTTGATCAATCTCATGTGGACTTTAGCGACGTCATCACTTCCATGAGTGATTGCCTGAATCAGAAATTCCTCTAAATCCACTTGAGGTTTTACGATTTTATCGATTGCCTTCAAAACTGCATCAACAGGCCCATTTCCTTGGGAAGTAGCTGTATGAGGTTCATCGCCAATTGTCAAAGAAACTTTTGCCTGAATGGCTCCATTAGAAGAATAAGTCACGGTTCCCAATTCAATGAAGTTGGATTCTTCCATGTATTTTCCGACAAGTCCCATCAGGTCTTTTCTTCCAATATCTCTTTTAGAATCAGCTAGGATCAAAAATGCCTCATAAACTTCACGTAAAGCATCTCCTTCCAATTCCACTCCCAAAGCATCCAAATGGTGCTTCAAAGCTGCTCTTCCGGATCTTGCTGTCAAAACAATTGTTGATTCATCCACTCCCACTTCTTTCGGATCGATGATTTCGTAGTTTTCTCTATGCTTCAATACACCGTCTTGGTGGATGCCGGAAGAATGCGCAAATGCGTTTCTACCCACAATCGCCTTGTTTGGCTGCACTGGCATATTCATCAATTTGGAAATCAAACGACTAGTCTTATAGATTCTAGGCGTTACGATTTCTGTATGAACAGGAATGGATTTATGGCACTTAATGGCCATCACCACTTCTTCCATAGAAGTATTCCCTGCGCGCTCTCCGATTCCATTGATCGTCACTTCCACCTGTCTCGCTCCATGCTGCACACCTGCTACAGTATTGGCAGTGGCCATGCCTAAATCATTATGGCAGTGAGTGGCAATAATTGCTTTATCAATGTTTGGAACATTGTTTTTCAAACTAGCAATGATGGCTCCGTATTGCTCAGGTAGGCAATATCCCGTTGTATCTGGAATATTCACTACAGTAGCACCCGCTTTGATGACTTCCTCAATGATTTTGCAAAGAAAATCAGGTTCTGATCTACCTGCATCTTCTGCATAGAATTCCACATCCTCCACAAATCTTTTTGCAAATTTCACAGCTGCGACGCCACGCTTGATAATATCATCAGGCGTGGATCGCAACTTGTATTGAATATGATAAGGAGAAACACCAATTCCGGTGTGAATCCTACCTTTTTTTGCAAATTTGAGTGCTTGGGCTGCTACTTCGATATCTTTCTCAACGGCTCTCGAGAGGGCACAAATGATTGGGTTTGAAACTGCCTTTGAAATCTCCACTACCGAGTTAAAATCCCCCGGGCTGGAAATTGGAAAGCCGGCTTCGATGATATCTACACCTAGTTCTTCCAAAGCTTTCGCCACCACAATTTTCTCCTGGGTATTCAGCTGACACCCTGGCACTTGTTCCCCGTCTCTTAGGGTCGTGTCAAATATCCATAGCTTTTCACTCATTGTTCTTGGGTTTTAGGTTTAATTGTTTTCTGGTCTCAATTGACGGACGACAGCACCTGCCTGCCACATTTCAGAATCTCTCAATTCTTTCAATTCAGCTTCCAATTTCACTCTATAATCTTCTTTCGAATTAGAGTCGATAGACTTTTGTGCCTCTTGTCCAGTTTTCACACTGTTGTACAACTCTTCGAATACCGGCTTGGTAGCATCTCTAAATGGTTTCCACCAATCCAAAGCACCTCTCTGAGCTGTGGTTGAGCAGTTTGCATACATCCAGTCCATTCCATTTTCTGCCACCAATGGCATCAATGACTGAGTCAATTCTTCTACAGTTTCGTTGAAAGCTTCAGATGGGGTATGACCATTTGCTCTCAACACCTCATACTGTGCTGCGAAAATTCCTTGGATAGCACCCATCAAAGTTCCTCTTTCACCTGTCAAATCTGAAGTTACTTCTCTGTAGAAATCAGTTTCGAACAAGTATCCAGAACCAACACCAATACCTAGTGCTACAACTCTGTCTTTCGCTTTTCCAGTTCCATCCTGATAGATCGCATAAGAAGAATTCAATCCTCTTCCTTCTACAAACATTCTTCTCAAAGATGTTCCTGATCCTTTAGGAGCAACTAAAATCACATCAATATCTGCTGGAGGAATAATTCCGGTTTTTTCTTTGTAGGTAACTCCGAATCCGTGAGAGAAATACAATGCTTTCCCAGGAGTCAGATGTTTTTTCACAGTTGGCCAAAGAGCAATTTGACCTGCATCAGAAAGAAGGAACTGAAGAATAGTACCTTTTTCACAAGCTTCTTCCAGTTCAAATAAAGTTTCGCCAGGAACCCAACCGTCAGAAACAGCTTTGTCCCAAGTTTTAGATCCTTTTCTTTGACCTACGATCACGTTGAAACCATTGTCTTTCAAGTTTAGCGCTTGACCAGGTCCCTGTACTCCGTAACCCAAAACTGCAATCACTTCGTCCTTCAGGACTTCTCTAGCTTTTTCCAAAGGAAATTCTTCTCTGGTTACTACGTTTTCTTCTACTGTGCCGAATTTTAATTTCATGTGCTTAGTAATTTGATTTTTAATGGCCTTTTAGGAATTGCTTGTGTTGAATTTTATTACAATTTCTAAAAGCGCACATTACATGAGTTTATTAGTTGTTTAATGTTCTCATGGAATCAAAATGGACAAAGGAACTTCAGAGAAGTCTTTCGCACATCTCGATTTCATAGGTTTGATTTGATTTATTTTATTTTACGTAACTATCGATGGTATGCATTCTTTTGGCGACTGCCACTCTTCCTGAGCGGGCAAATTCCAAAAGACCATAACCTTTCAAAATCTCCAGTAGCTCTTGAGTTTGCTCTTTGTGTCCTGAAAGCTCTAAAACCACGAATTCCGGTTCGGCTGCGATGATTTTCGCATTATGCTGGCGGATTATTTTTTCAAGACCTCCGTCCAATTTGGAAACTGGAATTTTATAGAGCGCAATCTCCTGATAAACCACCCCTTCATCTTCATGATAAAAAGCCTTAATCACATCGATGATCTTCTCGATTTGGTTGACCAGCTGGATAACTGTATCCTCGCTGGCAGTCACCTCAATAGTGATGCGATGAATCCCTTCAATTCTGCTTTCAGAGGCAGTAAGTGCATCGATATTGATTCCTCTTCTGGTGAAGATAATCGTGATGCGATTGAGAATACCGATAAAGTTTTCGGTAATCACAAATATGGTGTAACGTTTCATAGGCCGTTGTTAACTTAATCTTACCTCTTCTACTGAGCAACCTGTGGCAATCATCGGGAATACATTATCCTCCTTTTCAACCACTACTTCCAAGAAGTATGGCCCATCATGAATCAACATATCTTCAATCGCCTCATTTAAATCCGATCTGTCAGACACCTTTTGTGATTTGATTCCATATGCTTCTGCAATTTTCACAAACTCAGGATTGTCTAACTCTGTAAATGAATATCTTTTATCAAAGAACATCTGCTGCCACTGTCTTACCATTCCCAGGTAATTATTGTTAAGCAAGATGATCTTCACTGGAGCCTTTGTCTGCATAATAGTACCCAGTTCCTGAATCGTCATCTGGATTCCACCATCTCCTACTACACAAACAACCTGTCTGGAGAAATCAAACATCTGAGCACCCAAGGCCGCAGGCAAAGCAAATCCCATAGTCCCCAAACCTCCGGATGTGACCTGAGTACGGGATTTTTTGTAATTAAAATACCGCCAAGCGATCATTTGGTGTTGGCCTACATCTGTCACCAAAACCGCATCATCTGCCTTGTATTGATTCACTTGGTGAATCACCTCACCCATTGTCAATCCTACTTTGGTGGGGGTGATGTCATGCTGAACGACAGCGGCATTTTCTTCCCTTTCAAATTCCCGGAATCTTTCCATCCAAACTGGATGAGATTTAGCAGTCACTGCATCAGTCAAAAGCGCTAAACTGTCTTTACAATTCCCTAAAACAGAATGATGACACTTAACGGTTTTATTGATTTCTGCAGGATCTAATTCCAGATGAATGATTTTGGCCTGCTTGGCATAGCGTTTTACATCACCTGTTACCCTGTCATCAAATCGCATCCCCACTGCAATCAAAACATCGCATTGATTGGTCAGCATATTCGGTGCATAATTTCCATGCATTCCCAGTTTGCCAACATAATTTGGATGATCCTGAGGCAAAGCTCCGGAGCCCAACAAAGTTGAGGCGGCAGGAATTCCTGTTTTATCCAAAAATGCTTTAAACTCTGTTTCTGCTTTTCCCAAAACCACTCCCTGGCCAAAAAGAACGTACGGTCTTTCTGCAGAGTCTATCAGCTCAGCTGCTTTTTGAATATCATTTTTATTCACTTCAATTTTAGTCTGATAAGATCTAAAACCTAGGCATGGGACGTAGTTAAATTCACCAAAATCAGTTTGGGCATTTTTAGTAATATCGATCAAAACCGGTCCGGGTCTACCTGACCTTGCAATGAAAAACGCTTTTGCTATGGCTGGAGCGATTTCCTCTACATTCCTTACTTGGATGTTCCATTTGGTACATGGCATAGACATACCTACCACATCAGTTTCCTGAAATGCATCTGTACCCAATAAATGTGCAGCGACCTGCCCGGTGATGCAAACCAATGGAGTACTATCAATCAAAGCATCTGCTAATCCAGTTATCAAATTAGTTGCTCCAGGTCCTGATGTTGCTAAACAGACACCGACTTTCCCAGAGACTCGTGCATACCCTTGCGCAGCATGGATCGCCCCCTGCTCATGTCGCGTTAAGACATGTTTGATCTGATCGTGATAATCATACAGTGCGTCATACACTGGCATGATTGCCCCTCCGGGATATCCGAAAATGATTTCGGCGTTCTCCTCTATGAGAGTTCTGACTACGATGTCTGCTCCTCGAATCATCAAGTCTTTCATAGGCTTAGAATTTATCTGTCACGCAACCTTCAGATGCTGTGGCAACTAGTTTATTGTATTTTTTCAAAGTTCCCTGCAAATCAGAAATATCTTTCGGTTTCCAGGTTTTCTTTCTTTCGGCCAATTCCTCCTCAGAAACAGCCACTGACAATTGCAGATTATCTGCGTCGATTGTGATGATATCACCGTTTCTCACCAATCCGATAGGACCTCCACTGAATGCTTCTGGAGTAACGTGCCCCACCACAAATCCGTGCGTTCCTCCAGAAAATCTTCCATCAGTGATCAATGCAACGTCAGAACCTAAACCAGCTCCAATGATCATGGAGGTTGGCTTCAGCATTTCTGGCATACCAGGGCCACCTTTTGGTCCTATGTTTCTGATCACGATTACCTCTCCTTTTTCAATTTTATGGTCACGGATTGCATCATTTGCTTCTTGTTCCGAATCAAAAACATGGGCAGGTCCAGTAAAAGCACTTCCTTCTTTTCCCGTAATTTTTGCTACCGCTCCTTCAGGAGCCAAATTTCCAGAAAGAATACATAAGTGACCAGTTGCTTTGATCGGTGTCTCCAATGGATGGATCACATTTACCAAAGATGGAGTCACTGGTTCTACATCAGCCAGATTTTCTGCTACAGTTTTTCCTGTAACGGTCAAACAATCTCCATGCAAGAACCCTTTCTGCAACATGTATTTCATAAATGCTGGCAATCCACCTTGCTCATGAAGGTCTTCCATCATAAACTTTCCCGATGGCTTAAAATCTCCGATCATTGGAGTCTTCGCATTGATCGCCTTAAAATCTTCAAGGGTAAAATCAACACCCGCTGTTCTAGCTATGGCAATAATGTGCATCACGGCATTCGTACTTCCACCTAAAGCGATCGCGACTGTCACGGCATTTTCTATACTTTTCTTGGTGATGATATCGCTTGGTTTGATATCCTTCTCCAATAGAATCTTCATGTATTTATTGACCTCAGCACATTCTCTCAATTTCTCTGGAGAATTAGCCGGGTAAGAAGCCGAATAAGGCAAAGACATACCCATGGCTTCAATTGCAGAGGACATGGTATTGGCAGTATACATACCGCCACAGGCTCCTTTGCCAGGACAGGCATTCCGGATCACTCCGTCATAATCCTCATCTGAAATATTTCCGTTTACCCTTTTGCCAAAAGCTTCGAATGCGGAAACAATATTCAATTTCTCTCCTTTATAATGTCCAGAAGCAATAGTTCCCCCATATAATAAAATGGATGGTCTATCGGTACGGATCATGCCCATCAAGGCACCAGGCATATTTTTATCACATCCCGCCACTGCCACACATCCATCGAATGAGTGACCAATAATAAACGACTCTATAGAATCCGCAATTATTTCCCTGGAAACCAAAGAATAACGCATCCCAAGAGTTCCCATAGTAGTGCCATCAGAAATCCCGATGGTATTAAAAACTAAACCGGTCAAATCGTGCTCTTGCGAAGAAGCTTTGATCAGACCGGCAAAGTCGTTTAAGTGCATATTGCAGGGGTTACTTTCATAGCCACAACTTGCTATCCCTACAAATGGCTGTTTCATCTTTTTATCGCTCATTCCGGTGGCATACAACATGGCCATCCCAGCCGGATGCTCCGGATTTTCACTGATTTCCCAACTGTGTTTTTTCAGGGTCATAATAGAGTGTAAAAAAAAGTGCCTCAGGTTTAGTGAGGCACTTTAGATTTGGTTAATTCATTATAAATAGTCTAGTGCCTCACTTTTAACATCCAATGAGAATAATTAAGCTTAGCAAAATGACTACTTTATACATAGTTATGTCGAGTGATTTCTTGAATCGATTTTATTTCTACACAAACTTAAAACTGAAAATTCAGACTTACAATATTTAATTTTACCTCAATGGCAATTGCCAGATATTTTATATAAGTAAATTCTATTTTTTCAATTTTAAATTTTGCTTTGAATTACAAATACACCGTTTTTCAACAAATAGATTTGCCATATTTTCATTTTTCAAAATTTTGTACTGATTTCAATTAATCGTAAAAATTTTTAAAAAAGTCTGACATCTATCTAAGAGTTTCGAATTAAAGCATCATTTCTTTCAAAAAGAAAGTTCTTTTAAAGAAAATCTAAAAATTGACCTACTTTTTTCTGCTAGTCGATTTTACTCCTATTTTTGGGCAAACTCAAGAGACAACCATGATTTGCTTCCCTAACGCAAAAATCAACCTAGGCCTCCACATCACTTCCAAGCGAACTGACGGGTTCCATGATATAGAAACCTGCATGGTACCGATTCCTCTATACGATGCGTTAGAAATAATTATCGAACCTAAAAAATCAACTTGGAGTAGTTCTGGCTTTGGTATTCCTGGAGAGCAAAAAGACAATCTCATCCTCAAAGCATATCAACTTCTCAAAAAGGATTTTCCAAATTTACCTAACATTGGTATACACTTACACAAAAACATCCCTATGGGAGCTGGTTTAGGTGGAGGTTCAGCAGATGCTGCTTTTGCCTTAAATTTGATGAACAATCTCTTTGATCTGATTTTAGACGATTTCTTTCTGAAAGAATATGCTGCGAAACTAGGAAGCGACTGTCCGTTTTTCATTGAAAATACTCCAAAAATCGCAACAGGAAGAGGTGAAATCCTGGAGGAAGTCGAAATTGACTTGAAAGGAACACATCTTGTTTTAATCAATCCTGGAATCCACATCGGCACCAAAGAAGCATACGCTGGAGTTACTCCAAAGAAGCCAGAAAAAGAATTGTCGGAGATTTTAAGTGATAAGAAGAGATGGAAAGAGGAGTTGAAAAATGATTTTGAATTGAACATTTTTTTAAATCATCCAGAAATCAAACAAATCAAAGACCGTTTTTACGAAGCTGGAGCATACTATGCTGCCATGTCTGGTTCAGGCTCTTCGGTTTTTGGATTATTTGAAGGCAAACCCAAAAATCTCCAGCGGAAAGATTCATACTTCCATTTTGAAGCCACTTTGTAAATCATAAAAATAAAATACAATGGCTAAAACTCCTTTTTGAAACCTTTCATGATAAAGGACTAAAAGTGGAGTCTGAATTGCTTGTTTCCATAGTCAATCCATATCCAAAGATCGGCTGATCGAAAAAGTAGGCGAGATTTCCAGTGAAGAATTGAAAATGGCCCTTTCTACATTGCAGGATATCACAACCCTTTAACTTTTATCCTAAAGGCCTTACAGGCTTTCTCCTTTTATTTAAATAATTCAAAACGGGATAAGAAAGCACAGATACCAAAATGATGGCAGTTCCTAGATAAAACTGGGGAGTCATTTTTTCACTTTCCCCAAAAATCATAACGGCCAAAATGATACCATAAACAGGCTCAAGATTTACTGTCAAATTGATAGAAAAAACCGATAAGCGTTTCATTAAATCCACTGACACCGAAAAAGCATAAACCGTACAGATCCCTCCAAGAATCAAAAGCCAAAACCAATCCAGCCCTTTCCAGGACCATTGGATCCCGGCCCCATCACTCAAAAACTCAGAATAAATAGGCATAAACAAAAGCGTAAACAAACACGCTCCTGCCATTTCATAAAAAGTGATTTGATAGGGGCTGTGCTTTTTGGTAAGATTGCCATTGATCACAGAAAATATCGCTGCCAAAAGAGCGGATCCCAATGCCATCAACAATCCCAGCCAATATCCGGATTCAAAGGAAAATATCACCAACAAGCCTGATAACACAACAAGTCCTAAGGCAACCTCATACCATTTGACTTTGGTCCTGTTGAACATAGGTTCGACAAAGGCTGTCCATAGAGAGGTAGTGGCCATCCCAGCCAAACAAACCGAGGCAGTGGAAACTTTTGCCGACCAAAAAAAGAGAATCCAGTGCAAAGCGATGATAATCCCTGTAGAAGTGATTTTCAAAAGGTCTCTTCGGGAAAGTAAAATGGGCTTCTTTTTAAACAAGAATAACAATGCCACACCTACTGAAGCAATCAAGGTCCTGTAAAAGACCAATTCTATAGAAGGCAAACTGATCAATAATCCTAAGATGGCAGTAAATCCCCAAATCAGAACGATGAAATGAAGCATCAAATAGTCTTTGATAGAGGCAGTCATTTATCGGGGAACAGTTTTATATAAAACCAGCCCTGTCAAACCAAAAACAATATTGGGAAGCCAAACAGCCAAAATCGGATAGGTGGCCCCATTTTCGGCAAAGGTTCTGGATAGTATAAACAATAGAATATATACAAATGCGAGTAAAAAGCCCATTGCAATCTGGAAACCGGAACCTCCCCTGGTCTTCCTTGCGGACATGATTACGCCTATAAAAGTCAAAATAATCGCAGCAAATGGAGACATAAACCTCACATATCGCTCAATCTTATAAAAAGCCACGTTATCGGCTCCTCTTTCTTCCAATACTCGGATTTGCCTACCCAGTTCAGGAAGCTTTAACGTTTCATGATGATTAGGCGGCAAGTCAAAGTCTTCCGGTGTAATCGATAAAACAGTATCCAGCTTCTCACCTACACTATACTCCTCTTTTTTATCCTTCAATTCCCGCAGGCGCCAATTGATCATGGTCCACTCATGTTTGGCAGTATCCCACACAATCCTATCCGCTGAAATCTTATCGATTAATTCTCCATCGCGGATTGTTTCTAGGGTAAATGCATAGCCAGTATTTCCTGACTTATAAAACCTGCTCAAATAAGCATAAGAATCCGCCCCCACTTTGATATGGATATTAGGATCAGAGGTGGTTCTGGTTTTCTCCAAATAAGTCAACTTAAATTCTGTCACACCTTCTGTGGCCACCGGTAGTACCCAGCCATTCAATAAAAAACTGATCCCTCCGATCATCATAGCAGCGAAAATAAAAGGACGCAATAACCGGGGAAAGCTCACCCCGCTGCTTAAAATCGCAATAATTTCCGTCCTCCCGGCCATTTTGGAAGTAATGAAAATCACAGAAATAAAAACCGTAATAGGGGTTAAAAGATTGTTCAGGTACAACCCATAATTCCCCATGTATTTCAAAACTTCTCTGGACGGAACATCATTTCTGATATAAGCATCGTTTTTTTCGGTAAAATCCAACACCAAAACGATCAGGATCAGCATCAACACTACGAATACGTAGGTCTTTAAAAAATCCTTGATGATCAGCTTATCGAGCAGTTTCATGTATTAGAGTCTGGTACTTACTTTTTTCACCATTTGATCTTTCCAAACGGCAAAATCTCCTGCAAGGATATGTTCTCTGGCTTCCTTGACCAGCCAAAGATAGAAACTCAGGTTATGAATACTTGCTATTTGTGCTGCCAAAATCTCTTTACTGATCACCAAATGTCTCAGGTAGGCTTTGGAATAGAAAGTGCTGACATGCCCTCCAATAGCAGGATCTATCGGAGAGAAATCATCTTTCCACTTCTCGTTCCGGATATTGATAATGCCTTCCGAAGTAAACAGCATCCCATTTCTAGCATTTCTTGTCGGCATGACACAATCAAACATGTCCACGCCCAAAGCAATACATTCCAAAATATTTGCCGGGGTGCCGACTCCCATTAGATATCTAGGCTTATCTGGGGGTAGAATATGGGTCACCAGCTCGGTCATTTCATACATCATTTCCGCAGGTTCCCCTACAGAAAGCCCTCCAATCGCATTTCCTTCTTGGTTAGTGGAGGCAATAAATTCCGCACTTTGTTTTCTCAGGTCTTTGTAAACAGAACCTTGAACTATAGGAAAAAGTGTCTGGCTGTATCCATACTTTCCTTCGGTGGAGTCAAAACGATCTATACATCTTTTCAGCCAACGATGGGTCATTTCCATCGAGTTTCTAGCATACCCATATTCACAAGGATATGGAGTACACTCGTCAAAAGCCATTATGATATCCGCTCCTATGGTTCGTTGGATATCCATCACATTTTCTGGAGTAAAATGATGCTTAGATCCATCAATATGAGATTTAAACATCACACCGTCTTCCTTGATTTTTCTGGTTCCCGCCAAAGAAAATACTTGATATCCTCCGCTATCTGTGAGGATCGGCTTAGGCCAACCATTGAATTTATGGAGTCCGCCGGCTTTTTCAAGGATATCCAATCTGGGGCGTAAATAAAGATGGTAGGTATTTCCAAGTATGATTTCCGCCTTCACATCATACATCAATTCTCTTTGATGAACAGCTTTGACCGAACCAGCCGTCCCCACGGGCATAAAAATCGGCGTTTGGATTTCGCCATGATCGGTTTTCACGACTCCGGCACGGGCTTTACTTTTATTATCTTGATGTGAAAGTGTAAACTTCATAGGTTAAAACTCAGACTTGTAGGGACAATCCGCAAATTGTATGATCTTGGCTACAAAAATATACTGTTATTCTTAAATGACTTGCTGAATTTGATTTTATATTTGCCCAGCAAAATTGACCTATGGGCCTATTTTTACTTTGGTTTTTCTTCGGCGTTGGAATATTAATTCAGGTGGTTTACCTGCTTTTAATATTTGGCCGTACCTCATTTTCAAAGTCTTCCAAGGCTTATTCTGACCCCCAAAAAGAAGAGGGGGTGACAGTTTTGATTGCGGCTCATAATGAGTTCCAAAATCTTAAATCACTGATCCCTAAACTTTTCGAACAAGACTACCCCAAATTCGATGTGATGATCGTCAACGACAGATCGACTGATCGGACCAAACGTCTTCTAGAGGAAATGATGGCAATCTATCCACGCCTTCGCTCAGTGACGATCAAGTACACTCCAAATCACGTCACAGCGAAAAAGTTTGCCTTGACATTGGGAATTAAAGTTTGCAAAAATGATGTCGTCTTACTCACAGATGCAGATTGTATTCCAAATACTGATCAGTGGATCCGAAAAATGACTGCCCCTGTCAGACAAAATGACAAGACATTTGCGCTGGGGTATTCTGGTTACGAAAAAACTTCCGGTTTTCTTAATAATTGGATCCAGTTCGAAACCATCCTCACAGCATTATATTACATTTCCTTCAGCCTTTGGAAAGCCCCGTTTATGGGAATTGGTAGAAACCTCTGCTACCGCAAAAGCTTTTTTATGGAAGTGAAAGCATTCAAAGGACTTTGGCATATAGAAGGGGGGGACGATGATCTATTTGTGAATCAATATGCCACTGGAAAAAATACAGCAGTGGTAATAGATCCGGATGCCAATACTACTTCGAAACCAAAGACAGCTTTGAAAGAATATTTGGTGCAAAAGAAAAGACACCTTCATGCAGGAAAGTATTATCGAGGAGAAGACAAACAAAAAATTGGATTCTTCACTCTTTCTCATGCATTATTCTGGTTAGGAGGGCTTGGATTACTAATTTATTTCGGAATTGACCAGAGTTGGGAACAATTTTTAATTGTTTTCGGTATTATTCTTCTAAGGTCTATACTAGTCGCCAGTATTTTTGCGTCTGCTAGTAAAAAGATCCAAGGTACTAAAGCCGTAAAAAATGTCTGGATGCTGGATTTCTTGTATTTAGGTTATTTTTGGGTTTTGGGAACTATCTCCCACCAGGCAAAAGATATCCAATGGAAATAAACGAAAGAGGTTTTTCAAATAAAGCACTAGAGGATTTTGCCCTGATCGATAAAGCTGTTCAGGACAAAGACCAACAAGCTTATGCCAGCTTGATGAAGCGGTATAAAAAGGCCGTTTATTTCATGATCCTGAAAATGATCCGTGATGCTGATGACGCCGAAGATTTGACCATGGAGGCTTTTGCAAAAGCATTTAAAAATTTAGACCGATTCAAAAAGGACTATACCTTCAGTACGTGGCTTTTCCGAATCGCCACCAATAATACCATTGATTTTATCAGGAAGAAAAAGCTCAAAACGATGAGCTTGAATAATACACTGACGGATGATGGAGGAAATTCTGTCAATATCGATGTAGAAGATGATGACAACAACCCACAAGATGAGTTCATCAAGACCCAACGTATTGAAATGGTCCGGATTTTTGTGGATAAGCTTCCTGCAAAATACAGAAAACTGGTTCAGTTGAGGTATTTCGACGAGCTTTCCTATGAAGAAATCGCCCAGGAACTGGAAAAACCTCTTGGCACTGTGAAGGCCCAATTGCACCGCTCCAGAGAATTACTGTATGAAATCGCCTCTGGCAAAGAAAAACATATTTAAATGAATCCGGGAGCAGAAATCATCCAGGCATACTTTCCAGAGTTATCAGAAAAACAAATGGATCAGTTTTCAAAACTGGCTGAAATGTATTCTGACTGGAACTCAAAAATCAATGTGATCAGTCGCAAAGACATGGATCAGTTTTATATCCATCATGTGCTACATTCCTTGGGCATTTCCAAAGTGATGCCTTTCGAACCAGGCACCAAAATTCTGGACATCGGAACCGGTGGAGGTTTTCCTGGAATTCCTCTCGCGATCATGTTTCCTGACACCCATTTTCACCTGGTTGATTCTATTGGGAAGAAAATCACTGTGGTGAAAGACGTGGTGAAGCAATTGAAATTAACCAACGTGGAGGCACAGCAAGCAAGAGCAGAAGAATTGGTCCGCAAATATGATTTTGTGGTAAGCCGAGCTGTCACAAGAATGATCAATTTCTATCCTTGGGTAAAAAACAAAATCCGAAAAGAAGACATCAACGAATATCCGAATGGCATTCTCTATTTGAAAGGTGGAGATGTTGACGAAGAAATGGAAGAACTAGGAAAGTCCTATGTTGTCTATCACTTGGAGGATTATTTCAAAGAGGTTTTTTTTGAGACCAAAAAGGTCGTTTACATGCCTTGGGAAGACAAAAGATGAGATTACTTTTTTCAATTTCAATTACTTTATAATTCACTTTAAGCAACAAAGCACCAAATACTTTTTGATTGGGTATAGGCATTACAGATCCCAAATCAGATCAATCAAGATAACATCTTTTAACAAGTTAGTATTCGAATTTTAGTTAAAGGATTGCTATACTAGCACTGTCATAATTTTCAATTGGCAAATAATTAAGTGATTGCCCATTTTTTCAAAACTAGGCACTGCTTGATTAAAAGAATTTTTGATTTGCTTAAAAACAGCTCTAAAAGTATAAGAGAAACTTTTGTCTTCATCTTCTACACATTAGAACTCAAAGTTTATAAATAAATATAGGTCGGTTAGAGGGTTGCAAAAGTAGAGTACAATTGTTTTCAACTAAGCTGGAATCAAAACTTTCCAATCAACCCTCAGTCACTCATTTTAGATAAAAAATACTACTTCAATTGGTACTAAGGTAGTTATCATGTGAAGGGGTGCAGTTTGTCAAAGCAATTATTGTTTGAAATATAAAATTGAAAAATATGAAATTCCTCATTTCATGCCTACTCTTGGCTGCCATCACTTTTTCCTCTCAAGCTCAATCCAAAATTAATATCAGTGGAGTGGTAAAAGACACAACGAATAGCCCGTTGGATTACACTTCCGTGCTTTTACTTACCCCAAAAGACTCTGCTTTGGTAGCTTATACCTTGACAAATAAAAACGGAGAATATCAATTCAAAAATGTGGATAGGCAACCACTACTCATTAAGGCCACCTATATGGGCTATCTCCCACTTCAAAAGGAGCTGGTTCTTCCCGAGACAGGTGACCTGGAAGTGGAAGAAATTCAATTGATGCCAATTTTACAGGAACTCTATGAGGTGGTGGTAAAGGCTGCAAAAGCGCCTCTGATGATGCGTGGAGACACGATTGAATATGATGCCAGCAAATTCAAAGTACCGCCTGGTGCGACTTTAGAAGAGCTTCTCAGAAAACTACCTGGAATACAAATTGACGCTGATGGTAACATCATAGCCCAAGGGCAACAAATCCAGAAAGTAACAGTAGATGGAAGGCGATTTTTTGGAGGAAATACGAAGATGGCAACTCAAAATTTAAATGCTGAATCTATCAGCAAACTTCAGCTATACGATGATAAGTCAGAACAGGCTAAACTCACTGGAGTAGATGACGGAGTGAAGGAAAAAACGTTGAATGTAGAACTAAAAGAGGAAGCTAAAAAAGGAGGTTTTGGAAAAATTTCCGCAGCAGGAGGAACTGATGATAGGTGGACGGCCAATGCTTCCTTTAATAAATTTGACAAAACAAATCAATTTTCAATTATAGGGTATGGAAATAATGTCAACCAAAGTGGTTTGTCATTTGACGACCTGCAAGAGTTTAGGGGAAGCAATGCATTTCAATTTGGAGATACAGGGGATTTCGGTTTTAATGGAAGCGGAGGAATCTCATATGTTGTTTTTGGGGGAGATAATGAGGAATCTTTCGAAATTCCATTCAATAACCTTAGTTCAGGCTTTTCCAACAATCAGGCTTTCGGAATTAATTATAACTACCTAAAAGACAAAAAGGATTTTAGCAGCAATTACTTCTTTAGCCGAAGTGACCAAATCGTTGATAGTTACAATTCAAGAACAACTTTTCTAGACGACAATTCTTCATTCACTTCCACTGACAAAAGTACACAGAACAACGTAGCAGGACATCATCGCGCAAATCTTCGTTTTCAAAATGAACTAGACAGCACCAATACCATTACACTTACTGGTAAAGCGAGGTTTAGCACATTAACTACCTCTCTCTTAAGTTACCAGGAACTAATACGTAGTAGCACCGAGCAAAGCCAAATGGAACGCAATAACAAATCCGATAAATGGTCAGGCGCCTTTCAAGGTACTGCTATCTACAGGCATAAATTCAAGAAAAACGGAAGAACTTTTGCTGCAAGCCTTAGTAATACGTACAGCAAGGCAGACCAAGATGGCATCCAAAAATCCATCGTAGACCTTGTTAACTCTACTGACCCTAACACGTACTTTAGAAATTTGGACCAAGTAAACCAAGCATTGAATAGCTCGAACTTGATCAAGTCAAGCTTACTCTTCGTCGAACCTATCAAAAAGACCTTATTTTGGGAATCGTTCTATAATTTCAGTCTTTCAACTAGTGAAACAGACCGTCAAGTATACGATGTAGAGGCAAGCGATACTCCTCAACTGAATCCTGATCTTAGCCGGTTTTTTGACAATACAATTACCTACAACCGACTAGGTTCAAGCATCAGATATGCCAACAAAGGCTCCAACTTAAGTGTGGGCTTAGCAGCTTCCAATTACAAATTGAATGGTCAATTCTCGGTAGTACAAGAAAGTGAAATTCTTGGCGCAGTAGATAAAAACTACATCAATTTAACCCCTAATGTTTCCTATTGGAAAACCATGAAAGGCAACAAGCGTCTTAACGCGGGCTATTCCATGGGTGTAACTCCCCCAAATATTTCTGACTTGCAGCCTTTTAAGGATATTTCCAACCCTTTGTATATCCGAGAAGGAAATCCAGATTTAAAACCTGAAGTAGCACATTCTTTCAATACAGGATATAGCATGTATGATCCTGCAACATTTATAAATTTTCGGATTACATTGAATTCGACTCTCTATGAAAGTCAAGTAGTTCAAAACCAAACCATTGATCCCGAGACTTTTGTAACCACATTTAAGCCAGGGAACGTTTCCGGTGGTCAGCGGCATTTTTCCTACATAGGATTTGGATTTCCAATCGTAAAAACGAAATTCAATGCATTCTTTAACGCAAATCCATCTTATTCAAAAAGTCTTACTTTAATCAATTCTTCCGAGACAGAGACCAATACCTTTAGCCATAATTTTGGGTTAAATCTAGATGCGACCCCTTTGGAATGGTTCAATATTTACGCCGGCACCTCATTCCGCCTAAGCAAAACCAAATACGAACAAAATCCATCCCAGAACCAGGACATCATTAATTGGAGTGCCTATACCAACATGAACATCAAGCTTCCAAAAAATTTCTTTTTGGACATGAAGTTCAACTACAACCGATATAAAAACGAAAGCTTTGGATTTGATCAGGAAGTACCTATTCTCAATGCATTTATCTATAAACTTCTAGGTGAGGCTAAAAAATGGGAGGTTAGGCTCTCTGCCTACGATATCCTTAAGCAAAATCAAACCATTAGTCAATATGCGGGGCAAAACTTCGTTTCCACCGGTAGGATTGAAACTTTGTCCAGATATTTTCTACTTGGAGTGACCTATAATATGAGGGGGGTCGAAATAAAAAATAGAAGATAATTTTAATTAGCTGACAATTCATAAAACAATGAAACTGAAATTAATTTATTCCATAGCATTGATACTTATTTCTACTGGACTTAAGGCTCAAAACATAATAGGTGAAGTAGAATACAGGTACCGAATTTTCTATGATAAAATTTATTCTAACATGCCTCATATTACTGAGCAAGAAAAGGACAGAATTCTACTTACCTGGAATAACCCAGAAGGTTACAGTACCCGAATGAAACTCCAGTTTTGGCCAGAAAAAAGCATTTACACTTTCGGTGCTCCTTACGAGGTCCAAAGTTACTCTTGGCAAGTGGAGGACTATTTCATAGAAAACAATCTAGAGGACCAGACTTATTTGAAATACATGGATCAAATGGGTAAAACTTATATTGTCACTGACAGTCTAAATACCCCAAAATGGCGGGTCATGAATGAAATTCGAGACATTCTCGGACATATGTGTATGAAAGCTGTGACGGAAGACACTATCAAAGGACAAAAGATTACCGCGTGGTTTGCATCAGATATTCCCGTTCCAACTGGCCCTGAAGAGCAATTCGGGCTACCGGGTTTGATTTTGGCCTATGATGTAAATGACGGCATGCTGATCGTGGAAGCGGAGAAAATCACCTTTGGGGAACCAGAAGAAATCATTACCCTTCCGAAAAAAATGAAAGGTAGAGAGGTTACTGGAGCCAAATATCAGGACCTGGTCCGAGAGTTTATCCAGACTTCCACTGATAGTAAGCGGGCTTGGATGTGGGAAATAAGATATTGAGAAGTTTGCTAGAAACATGGAAATTTTGACTTTCTCAAAAAATACAATATCAAAACAAGGTATTTTGACTAACCCTGTCCAAAAGGATGATTTCTTTTGGATGGAGAAACAAAAACGATTTCCAACCTAAACCCCATTCCTAAAATCCTTGCGCCATTTTTAAAATGATTCTTTACTGCTTTTTGAATTATCATCATTCTTTCACCGCCAAGACTTCCACATAGAGAATCCTTTCTACTTGAAATCAAAAGGTCTTTGGAGTCCCCTTCTAAATCCTGAGCAAATTTTAAATCATACCAAGGAATTATTTCTTCAAATTTCCTGACAATTAACCCCGCTACTCTTGCCTCCTTTCGGAGATTAGCCCTAATTTGAAGTCTCAATTTCCCAAGCTGTATGTATTTAATTTTTGATACCGAAACGACAGGTCTTCCTCGCGATTACAATGCTCCCATGTCAGATGTTGACAACTGGCCCCGACTGGTTCAACTCGCCTGGCAACTGCATGATGCGACGGGAAAACTGATTTCAAATCATAATTACATCATCAAACCTGAGGGCTTTACCATTCCTTATAATGCAGAGAAAGTCCACGGAATCTCTACCAAAAGAGCAGAAAAAGAGGGACACGATCTCAAACAGATTTTAGGAATATTTGAGGGAGACGTCAGACAAGCCCAGTACCTGGTAGGTCACAATGTGGAATTTGATATCAATGTCGTGGGTTCGGAATTTTTGAGAGCAAAAGCTCCTATGCCGCTCACAGCTACTCAACTGGACACAAAGGATATTTCCACAGAATTCTGTGCAATACCGGGAGGAAGAGGCGGAAAATATAAATGGCCTACCCTGACAGAACTACATCAAAAACTTTTTGGGAAAGGCTTTGGAGATGCTCACGATGCGGCATACGATGTAGATGCTACAGCTCGATGTTTTTTTGGGTTGATTACCCAAGGAGTCCAAGCTCCTGAGGCCGGCCTTACCCTGGACCAAGTCCTATATGAAGCGCCGAAGTTGGCCGAAGCTAACTTTGCGCAAGCAAAAGATGTCCAAAAAGCTGCTGCAAAAGACATTCTGAAACAAGCTGGGAAAGCTGATATTTCAGATTTGACAGATGTCCCTTTTACACATTTACATGTGCATAGTCAGTACTCCGTTCTCCAAGCTACATCAGAAATCCCTGCTTTGGTATCCAGAGCAAAGGAACTCGGCATGCAGGCCATCGCGATGACGGATCATGGCAATATGATGGGAGCTTTTCACTTTGTGAAAGAGGCGATGGGAAAAGACCTCAAACCAATTTTGGGATGTGAATTTAACCTTTGTAGAGATCGAAAAAACAAAGCCAATAAAGACGATGGCTATCAAACTGTATTACTTGCCAAAAACAAATCGGGGTATCATAATCTTGCAAAATTAGCTTCCTATGCGAATATTGAGGGATTCTATTATGTACCCCGTATAGATAGAGATGTCTTAGTTCAATATAAAGAAAACCTCATTGCCACTACCGGCGGACTTTGGGGTGAAATTCCATTTTTGATTTTGAATGTCGGTGAAACTCAGGCTGAAGAAGCATTTCTCTGGTGGAAAGAGCAGTTTGGAGAGGATTTTTATGTGGAATTAAATCGGCATGGAGTACCGGAAGAAGAAAAAGTCAATGAGGTATTGTTAGAGTTTGCCCGCAAGTATGATGTAAAATACTTTGCCGCAAATAACTCCTACTACAACGAAAAGACGGATGCCAAAGCCCATGATGTGTTGCTTTGTGTGAAAGATGGGGAACTGGTAGAAAAGCCTAAAAAATACATTGGGAAAAGAGGTCGTGAATTCCGATATGGGTTTCCGAATGATGAATTCTACATCAAAAGTCCGGATGAAATGAAAAAGCTTTTTGCCGATTTACCAGAGGCAATTGAGTGTACACAGGAAATAGTAGACAAAATCGAAGCCTATAAATTGGCGAGAGAAGTATTGCTGCCAAAATTTGATATCCCTGATGAATTTAAACATCCTGAGGACGATGTAGACGGAGGAAAAAGAGGTGAAAATGCTTTCCTGAGGCATTTGACCTATGAAGGAGCAAAAAAACGATACAAAGAAATCACTCCGGAAATTCAGGAAAGGTTGGATTTCGAATTGGCTACCATCGAAAAAACAGGCTATCCAGGTTACTTTTTGATTGTACAGGATTTTACAGGAGAAGCCAGGAAGATGGGAGTGTCAGTTGGCCCGGGTCGTGGATCGGCTGCTGGATCTGCAGTCGCCTATTGTATCGGAATTACCAATGTGGATCCCATCGAGTATGATCTCCTTTTTGAGAGATTCCTAAATCCAGACAGGGTTTCACTTCCCGATATTGATATTGACTTTGATGATGAAGGCCGCCAAAGCGTCATCGACTATGTGATCAAAAAATACGGTTCCAACCAGGTAGCACAAATTATCACCTACGGCACCATGGCTGCCAAATCCGCCATCCGCGATACAGCGAGGGTTTTGAATTTGCCTTTGGCAGAAGCCGGGAGGTTGGCAAACCTGGTCCCTGACATTAAACTGAAAGCACTGTTTGGAATGGCTGGAAACAGGGCCGCGCTTTCTGACAAGTTGAAAGGACAAGGTGAAATGATCGCCAAAGCTGATGAACTCATCAGAATATCCAAAGGTCAAGATGAATCCGCCAGAACCATCAACCAAGCGACCATGCTGGAAGGATCAGTTAGAAACCTCGGTATCCATGCTTGCGGGGTGATCATCACTCCTGACGACATCACCAATTTCGTTCCTGTTGCCTTGGCAAAAGATTCTGACATGGTTTGTACCCAGTTTGACAACTCCGTGGTAGAATCTGCCGGACTGCTAAAAATGGACTTCTTGGGTTTAAAAACCCTGACATTAATCAAAACTGCGATCAAAATTGTAAAGGAAAGACATGGTATTGAACTGGATGCTGACGCTTTCCCAATCGATGACGAAAAGACTTATGAGCTATTCCAAAGAGGTGAAACAGTAGGTATTTTCCAATATGAATCTGCGGGAATGCAGAAATACATGCGGGAACTGAAACCAACCGTATTTGCAGATTTGATTGCCATGAATGCACTTTATCGTCCAGGTCCATTGGCATATATTCCTTCTTTCATCAAGAGAAAGCATGGGACGGAACCGATCGAATACGATCTGGAGGATATGAAGGAATTCCTAGAAGAAACCTACGGGATTACAGTCTATCAGGAACAGGTGATGCTACTTTCTCAAAAACTTGCCGGATTCACGAAAGGTGAGGCAGATGTTTTGAGAAAGGCCATGGGTAAGAAACAAAAGGACGTGCTGGATAAGATGAAGCCAAAATTTATCGAGCAGGCATCTGCCAAAGGGCATGACGCAAAAAAACTGGCAAAAATCTGGACTGACTGGGAAGCTTTTGCATCCTATGCGTTTAACAAATCACATTCCACCTGTTATGCTTGGATTGCTTACCAGACGGCCTATTTAAAAGCTCACTATCCAGCAGAATACCTCGCATCGGTACTTAGTAACAACATGAATGACATCACTCAGGTGACGTTTTTTATGGAAGAATGCAAGCGGGCAGGCATTCCTGTTTTGGGCCCAGATGTCAACGAATCCAAAAATGGGTTTACCGTAAACGCTGCTGGAGAAATCCGATTTGGAATGGCAGCCATCAAAGGGGCAGGAACTGCTGCAGTTGATGAAATCATCAAAGAAAGGGAAGCAAACGGTCCATTTAAAAATATTTTTGACTTTGCGAAGCGTGTCAGTTCAAAAGCACTCAATAAGAAAACCATGGAAGCTCTGGCGATGGCAGGAGGTTTTGATTGCTTTAAAGAGCATCACAGAAGACAATATTTGGAAGCCCCTGATGGAGATCTGACTTTGATCGAAAAAGCCACCAAATACGCCCAAAAAGTACAGCAGGAAGAAGAAAGTGCGCAGGTTAGCCTTTTCGGAGGTGGCGGTGGCAGCATGGATGTGCCTTTGCCTTCAGTGCCGCCGATGGAGCCATTTTCACAGCTTCAGCAGTTAAACATCGAAAAAGAGGTCGTCGGGCTATATATTTCTGGACACCCATTGGATCAATACAGATTGGAAATCGAATCCTTCACCAATGCCAATCTCCCGGAATTGAATGACCTGGAAAGCCTGAAAAACAAGAAGGAATTAAAAATTGCAGGATCGGTAACCAGTTTTGCCCACAGAACTACTAAAAACGGAAAACCATTTGGAACCTTGACTTTAGAGGATTACCATGGAGGTTTTACATTCTTCCTATTTGGGGAAGACTACGTAAAGTTCAAGGAATACTTCATGACAGGTTGGTTCCTTTATCTTTCTGGGCAAATCGTAGGAAAGAGATGGGCGGAGAATGAACTGGAATTTAAAATCACCAACATCATGCTGCTCAGTGAGGTCCGTGGCAAAATGGTCAAGGGACTTCGTGTAAATATAGATCTGGATGATCTGACGCTTGATCTGATGGAAAAGCTTGAGGCTATTACTGAAAAATACAAAGGCGAAGCAAAACTCTATTTTGATATTGTGGATAGAAAGGAAAACATTGCATTGGAGTTGTTTTCAAAGAAATTTTCCATTGATCCAAGTGCTGAGATGATCAAAGAGTTGAAAGAGATTCCAGAAGTGGTTTATAAGGTAATTTAAAGGTTTAAAAAGAAATAGACGCTATAGTGAATTAGTTTTCATCTTTATTAGTTTTCAAAATTATTCTACTTAAATTCAACAGGTTACAGAATTAAAAGCCTAATGGATATGAAGAAAATTTTGAGCATTCTCATTTTCGGATTTTTAGTGTCTTGTACTAATCCGGAACTGCCTGTTTCGCCAGAAAAAATGGATGAAAATCTGCTTGCCCTTCATCAAGCTTTAGAAGGTCAATTATTAACGCCCATTGGTAAACTTAAAAGTGAAAACTACTATTATGGCCCAGAAACCCTCCAATATAGAACTGATTTCTATTATGATTCTCAAGAGCGTGAAGTTTTAAAATTTGTCATTAATGATGGAGACACCGCAAGTGTTAACTTGAATAGGTACTTATCCAATGGAAAGCTTGATAAAACTAGTGTTTTTTCTCCATCTCCAACTGGCTTAATTTATTCTTACGATTTTCAGCATACTTACGAAAATGATGGAAGAAAAATTGAGGTGTTGAGGGGGATAGATGGAGAGTTTGTTCTGTATTCCAGGTTTATTTACGATGATTTGGGAAGGTTAAAATCCTACCAAAGAGGTACGGATTCAGCATTTGATTTACATGAATATCTCTATGAATCTGAAAGTTCAGATCTTATCATTGGAGAAAACTATTCCCAGACAGGAATGACAGAACCTTTTTATAGATATAAATACGATTACAATGTAAATGGTTGGTTGGTGTCGAAATCCCTTCAGATTCTAGGTCCGGATTTTCGTCCTGCTTTTCAATATGCCTATAATACCGAAGGCCAGCTGATTGAAGAAATAACAAATGACCTTTACTTTGGAACCACTCCTGTCGAAAGAAAAACCTATCAATACTATGAATGAGAAAGCAATTGATAATTTTTCTCTATTAATCATAGACAAAAAATTTAAAACGATCGGAACTTATTATTCTTCAATCGGCTTTTGCTCATATATTTGAAAAAATTAAGCAAATTTAAACTAAACATACAATGGGAAAAGCAATTGAAATCACTGATGCGAACTTCGAAGAAATTATCAAATCCGAACAACCAATCTTGGTGGATTTCTGGGCAGAGTGGTGTGGACCTTGTAAAATGATCGGGCCGGTAGTAGAGGAATTAGCTGGTGATTATGACGGGAAAGCTGTCATTGGAAAAGTAGATGTTGATGCAAACCCATCTGTTGCACAGGCTTTTGGAATCAGATCTATCCCGACTTTATTGTTCTTCAAAGGAGGACAAATCGTAGACAAACAAATAGGTGCAGTTCCAAAATCTGTTTTAGCTCAGAAGCTAGACGCGCAGCTTTAATAGCATTGATTTATTATTATGAGTAGAGCCACAGGGTATTCCTTGTGGCTTTTTTTTATCTTAATGGTTCGATGAAAGAAAAATTGATTTCTCTGGAGGAATTCTGGTCCCTGCGCATCCAAGTCCCTATTATAGATGCCAGAAGTGAAGGGGAATTTGAGCAAAGTCATATCCCTGGTGCTTTTAACATCCCCATCCTTTCCAATAGCGAAAGAGTGATTGTCGGTACGATGTATAAAGAAAAAGGAGCGCTGGAAGCCACTTTAAAAGGATTTCAGTTGGTAGGACCTCGCTTTTATGAAATCCAAAAATCTGCTCTTACAAGATTTCCTGAAGGTAAAATACTGGTTTATTGCTGGAGAGGTGGCATGAGGAGCCAGATTCTATCCTGGCTTTTGAGTATGGTGGGGTTTGAAGTATACAGATTAAAAGGTGGGTACAAGACTTACAGAACTTTCACTTTTGAACAGGTTAGAAAAGATTGGAACATGCTGGTATTGGGAGGGAAGACAGGAGTAGGCAAAACCAGACTATTAAAAGCTCTTGAATCGAGAGGTGAACAAATAATAGATTTAGAAGCTCTGGCAAATCATAAAGGATCCGCTTTTGGGGCTATAGGTCAGAAACCTCAGCCTAGTGTGGAGCAATTTGAAAACCTATTGGCCGAAGAATTAGCAAAGAAAGATCCTGAAAAAATAATCTGGCTGGAAAATGAAAGCCGAAGAATCGGGAAAATCGTACTAAACGATCACTTTTTTGATCAAATGGCAACATCACCTTTAGTCGATATCCGAAAACAAGAATCTGACAGGATAAAATTGATCATAGAAGAATATTCGCATTTACCAACAGAAGAATTGATCGCAGCTGTCAACCGGCTGAAAAAGAAATTGGGAGGTTTGAGAACCACAGAAGCAATTCAAGATATAATTCAAGGAAATCATGAGGGTTGGATATCGAATATGCTGATCTACTATGATAAAACCTATCAATTTGACTTGGAAAGACACAGACCGGATTTGATCGAGGTTTTAGATTTATCCAACAAGGATTTAAATGAATCCATAGACAAATTATTACAACTTAAGAGCCTTATTCATGGAAAACTCACCAACACGACTCACTGAATGGAGTGAAGGATCAGGATGTGGATGCAAAATCGCACCTGCTATCCTGGACCAAATCTTATCTGCCAGTGGGTCATTCTCTCAAGTTGACCCAAATTTATTGGTTGGTAATTCGGGGAAAGATGACGCTGCAGTATATCAGGTCTCCGAGGATATAGCGATTATCAATACAGTAGATTTCTTCACCCCGATTGTCGATGATCCCTTTGATTTTGGGAGAATTGCCGCTACCAATGCAATTTCAGACATCTATGCGATGGGAGGAAAGCCTCTTTTTGCCAATGCTATATTAAGCTGGCCTGTAGAGAAGCTTTCTCCTGAGCTGGCAGCAAAGGTCATGGAAGGTGCAAAAAGCATTTGCAAAACTGCTGGAATTGAACTGGCAGGAGGTCATTCCATTGCAGCAAAAGATCCGATTTTTGGACTTTCGGTCAATGGCATTGTACATCCCAGAAAAATCAAAACTAACAATGGCGCAAAAGCCGGCGACATTATTTATCTCACCAAACCGCTAGGGATAGGCGTATTGGCCACGGCCTTGAAAAGACAAAAAATTCAGGATAAAGATTATCTGAGTTTGCTCGACACAGCTTGTAGATTAAATTCGGTAGGCGAAATCATAGGTAATCACGAAGAAGTTCATGCCATGACGGATGTGACTGGTTTTGGGTTACTGGGCCATCTTACCGAAATGTGTGAAGCAGCCGACATTTCTGCTGAGATAGAATTACACAAACTACCTTTGATCGAAGGAATTCAGGAATACATCAATCAATTTATTTTCCCTGACAATACATACCGAAACTGGAACGCCTATAGTGCCAAAACGAAAGGTGTGGTCGGAATGGATTTGGTCAAACTTTGCGATCCACAAACCAGCGGAGGATTGATGTTGGCTGTAGATCCTGAAAATCAGAAATGGTTTGAAGATGCAATGAAGCAACAGAATCAGGTGATATGGGAGATCGGGGTATTTAAGGAAAAAGGAGAGTTTGTAGTGGAGGTAAAATAAAAAAGAACAGCCAGTGATTTTTACTGGCTGTTCTTTTATAAATCGATCATTCTCTAAACCAAAGGAGACACCCCTCCGCTTACCATAAATTTCATTACCTCAGAACTTTTCACTCCGACTAATGGAGTGACTTTATCTTTTGGAACTAAGAACACATTGCCCGATACATTGTAGCTGTGAGGAAAATAAACCGCAATCATATCAGCCTCTCCTATGATTGACATATCCTCTTGCGTAATAAATCCCAAGCGCATCAAAGTATCGCTGATCTGAACTTTCACCGGAGACGAGAACTTCTTTTTATCTCCCACAAATGCCCCCATTAGATCTTTGATACTGGTATAAATCAGATTGACTAGCGGGATTCTCACCAAGCCTCTTTCCAGCCAGTCAAACAAAGGCTTTGCAAAGAATAAACTAGCCAAATACCCAACAAAAGTGATCAAGGCCAAAACCATTAAAATTCCGATCCCAGGAATAGGAACTGGAATTAAATTATCCAAGAAAAGGATGGTTTGAAAAATGATATAAATAGTCACCACTAAAGGAGTGACAAACAACAATCCACGCAAGAAATAAGAAAGGATGCGTTTATATGTAAATGCCATGGCTGGAAATTTAAAATCCTGATTATTGTTCAATAATAATCAGGATTTACACTTGAAATAACTTTTCACTCTATTTTCTTCTATCAGTCAGGAAGGACTTTCACTTTTACGCTCTTGTAATAGATCACAGACTTAGGATCATGTGCCTGCAAAGCAATCGTGCCATGATCTACTTTTTTAGTCCCTAAATCTCCTTTACGGTTTTCATCTTTGGATTGATCATAAACATTCACCGTCTCTCCATTGATCTTTACGGTCACCACATCACCCTGTACGATAATATGCTCCGTGTACCATTCTCCATCTTTCACATAAACATCTTTCACATCTTGGAATGAATAAACGCTACCTGTTTTTCTCCAGTCAGTATGGCTTTGATTTACCTGGATTTCATAGCCTACATTCGGCCATCCATCTTCTTGGTATTGTGTATGGATGAAAATACCTGAGTTGGCACCAGGCATTGTTTTTACTTCTGCAATAACTTCGAAATTATTGAAATCATGATTTGCGACATCTCCATTGTAAAATGCATGTCCTCTTGGTCCTTCCACCTTGATGACTCCATCTTCTACTTTAAATGATTGAGAGTTTTCTGAAATTTTCCAGCCATCTAAATTTTTACCATTGAAAAGCTCCACCCATTCTCCGGACTGGGCAGAAACTGAAAATGCGATCAAAAAGCAAATAGCAAATGAAAATAAGTTTTTCATAATACGAGGGTTTAATAGTTTGATTGAAATTTAAAGCCAAATCCTGAATAAATCCCTCCTAATAACATAAAAAACCCGAAGAATTACTTCTCCGGGTCTTTATTACTTTATTAAGTTCCAATTCTACTCTTAAAGGTCAATACCCATAAAGGACATAAATGCCATCCCCATCAAACCAGTCAAAAGCATGGTAATTCCCAATCCTTTTAAACCGTTGGGAACATCGGAGTATTTCAATTTTTCTCTGATGGCTGCAAGAGCTACGATAGCCAAACAGAATCCTGTTCCTGACCCAAATCCATAAACTGCAGATTCAGCCAAAGTATAATCTCTCTGAGCCATGAAAAGCGAACCACCAAGGATCGCACAGTTTACTGCGATCAAAGGAAGGAAAATACCCAAAGCCCCATAAAGTGCAGGAGCAAATTTCTCAACCACCATTTCTACCAATTGTACCATTGCAGCGATGATCGCGATAAACATGATAAATCTCAAGAAAGAAAGATCAACAGATGCAAGATCTGCCATTGCCCAAGATAGAGCTCCTTCTTTCAATACATATTCGTTCAATAGCCAGTTTACAGGAACTGTCACCGTCAAAACGAAGATAACTGCTGCACCCAAACCGATTGCTGTACTTACTTTTTTCGATACGGCCAGGAAAGAACACATTCCAAGGAAGTAAGCGAAAACCATATTGTCGATAAAAACCGACCGAATACCTAAGCTAAATAATTCCATTTTTCTTTACTGGTTTTTAGTGTTCAACATATCCTGTTTTGGTACGCTGTACCCAAATGATCAATCCAAGGATAATGAAAGCACCCACTGGAGAAACCATTAGGCCATTGGTAGCCAATTTAAAATCCGGCCCGAAAAGACCTGATACAGTGTCAAAAACCGGAAGTCCGAACACTGATCCTGAACCCCAAAGCTCTCTGAAGAAAGCCACAGTTAGGATAATCCAAGAATAACCTAAAGCAGATCCCAAACCATCCAAAACAGAATCGTAAGGCTTGTTCCCCAAAGCAAATGCTTCTAGTCTACCCATAACGATACAGTTGGTGATGATCAAACCTACAAATACGGAAAGTTCCTTGTACATGTCATAAGCAAATGCCTTCAACACTTCACTGACCAAGGTTACCAAAGTCGCTACTACGGCAAGCTGTACGATAATACGAACCCTTGCAGGGATCGTGTTTCTCATTAAGGAGATCACAAAGTTAGACATTGCAACTACGAAAATTACAGATATCGCCATTACAAGAGTAGGCTTCAGCTGTGTAGTTACTGCCAAGGCGGAGCAAATCCCCAATACCTGGATGGTAATTGGGTTTTCATCCACCAATGGATCTGTTACTAATTTTTTACGGCGCTTGGAGAGGAAAGCCTCTGCTGGCTTTTTCTCTATCGCTTTTTCTATAGTTTCAGCACTCATATTGATTAATTTCAGTGAGTTTTAATTCGGTTAAAGAGCGGCAACTGCCTGAGAAGATTTTTTAGACTCGATATAAGCTTTATAATGTCCCAGGTAATTAATTACCATGTTATTGACACCTGTACCGGTAATAGTAGCTCCAGACATGCCATCTATTTTATGAGGTTCGGAAGAATAATCCTTTCCTTCACCTTTTTGCATCTGTACACCTACTAATTCACCTGATTCATTAAAAATTTCTTTTCCAGAATACCTTGCTTGAACTTCAGGAGTAGTGATTCTTGCACCTAGACCTGGGGTTTCTCCAGCGTGCGCCAAAGTAATACCTCCGACGGTGTTCATATCAGTATCCAAGGCAAGATAACCCCAAATTGCATCCCATAGTCCAGCTCCATATAAAGGAAGAATATAAGATTTCACTTTAGAATCATCTCCCTCCTCATGGTAAATAAAAACAGGATAAAGTCTGTCTTCTGCAGGAAGTTTATAATTTTTAGCGACGTCAATGTTTTCAGCAGAAACAGCAACTCCATCTTTTTCGGTAACTTCTTTACCATTGATATCTACTACAGTGGCACCAATATGGCTTTCGTAATATTGATTTACCTCTTGAGGAGTCATTGCAGAAATCTCATCCCCGCTAATTACAGCTCCAAGGATCTGCTTTTTCTTATCCAAAGCAATGGCTTCTTGCTGTCTTGGTCCCAATATCTGAGCCGTACCAGAAAGTAATAATCCTAATACTACGGTCAAAATAACTGAGAATGTTATGATATAAGCGTTAGACTGTTGCACGTTGTAACCTCCTTGTTTTGTTAGCTTTTACTACATAATAATCGATCAGCGGAGCAAATACGTTCATAAACAATACTGCTAGCATGATCCCTTCAGGGTATGCTGGGTTAGTCACTCGGATGATTACAGTTAAAACACCGATCAACAAACCATAGATCCACTTTCCAGTTTCTGTCTGTGCGGCAGATACCGGATCAGTGGCCATGAATACCAAACCAAAAGCCATACCGCCCATCACCCAGTGGTATTGTGGTGGCAAAGCCATATATTCATTCACAGCCAATAGATTCAAAATGGTCCCCATTACATAAGCTCCTGCAAATCCAGAAACAATAATTTTCCAGCTTCCTACGCCTGTTGCAATCAAAATAACCGCTCCAACCAGAGCCATCAAGGTAGATGTTTCTCCAATTGAACCAGGAACCCAACCCATAAATAAGTTCATGAAACTAAAATCACCACCTATGGATGCATTGTGGGTATTCAAAGCTTCAACGGCTGTTTGTGTTCCTTCTACTCCAGCATTATAAGCAACTGAAAGAGCTGTTGCTCCAGAGAAACCATCTACAGCAGTTTCACCACTTAGATAAGTCCAAACTTGATCACCTGAAATCTGGGCAGGATAGGCAAAATACAAGAATGCTCTAGCAGTCATCGCTACGTTGAGGATATTCATCCCTGTACCTCCGAAAACCTCTTTCCCGATCACTACAGCAAAAATTGTCGCCAAAGCTACTTGCCATAAAGGAATAAATGGAGGCATAACCAAAGCAATCAACATCCCTGAAACCAAGTATCCTTCACTAATCGGGTGGTTTCTGATTACACAGAAAGTAAATTCTGTCAAAAGTCCCACTGCATAAGAAACAATTAAAGTAGGAAGAACAGCCATCGCCCCAAAAAGAGCCCTGTCTACCCAAGTCACTTCTTCTCCTACAGCTAGGAAGTGCTGATATCCTACATTCAAAATTCCGAAAATCAAAGCAGGGATCATGGCAATTACTACCGTGATCATTACTCTTTTTAAATCTACAGCATCTTTAATCTGCGCACCTTTTGACTTGGTAGTCAAATCAGGAGCAAAAGCAATCGTCCGGTGTCCTTCATAAAGAGTGTAGAATTTCTCCCACTTTCCTCCCTTTTCGAAATTCGGCTTTAGCTTATCAAATAAGTTTTGTAATGCCTTCATATTTTAACTATACATTAATAATTCAATCCCATTTCTTACCAATTCCTGCAAATCGTTCTTCGAAGGATCTACAAACTCGCATAATGCGACATCTTCTTCTATGATTTCATAAAGTCCAAGCTCTTCCATTTCATCAAAATCCTCAGACACGATAGCCTTAAACAAATAAGTAGGAAGGATATCCATAGGAAGTACTTTTTCAAAAACTCCTGTCACCACAAATGGTCTTTCCTCTCCGTGCGTATTAGTATCCACTTTAAATTCCCTTTTGTTTAAGAAAGAGAAGATACCCAAGGCTTTGCTAAAGCTCAACTTGGAAGTGGTAGGCTTGATCCAACCTAAGAATTCTTCATAGTCTCCTTCAGGAATTACCGTAATCTGGTTATGATAATATCCAATGTATCCATCCAAAGAAATCTTCTCACCAGAAAGTACATTGCCAGAGATGACCCTTACATGGCCTGAATTCAGATTACCTTTTGTGAAAGTTGAAACATTTGCTCCGGTAAACGTTTTCACATAAGCAGCTTTGGTCACTTCAGAACCTGTGACAGCTACGACTTTTGAAGCATCATAAATACCTTCCAAAAGCAATTTACCGATCTGTATAACGCCATAAGGATTAACTGTCCAAGCTATTTCGCCTTTGTTGATAGGATCTAAATGATGGATCTGAATACCTACATTACCAGCTGGGTGCGGACCGGAAAACTTATTGACTACAGCATTTTTCACATTGGAAAATACCGCTGGAGTTGGATTCGCACCATCAAGATTTAGATGAACTTTACCTGGAGTAAGTTTCGCCAAGGCATCGATACCTGCCTGAAAATAGTTTTCCTCACCTTTTAAAGTGAAACCATAATCAGCTGCCAAAGGATTGGTATCAAAACCAGACACGAAAATAGCTTTAGGAGTATCCGCAGGATTAGCTACGATTCCGTAGGGTCTTTGGATAATGGAAGGCCAAATACCTGAACTGGCAATTTTAGCCACCAATGCATCTCTATCTAAAGAAGCGACATCGGCTTTACCTAAATCTTCGTGGGTGATGGTTGCGTCCGCTTGGATCTTGATTTCAAGAAGCTTTCTTTTCTCTCCTCTTTTTACTTCTAGTACCTGACCGGAAACCGGAGAAGTATAGATAACCTGATCCAGGGCTTTATCGAACATGATGGGAGTACCAGCCTTTACGGTATCTCCTTCGTTGACAAGTACTTTAGGCCTTTGCAAGCCAATAAAGTCCGTCGGCTTAATGGCGAAGGTTTGAGCTGGAGCAAAATCAGCTAACTCTTGATTAGCCTTTCCTACCAGTTTGAGGTCAAAACCCTTCTTAAGCTTCACTATTTTAGACATATCTGTTTTTGAACTATGAGCCTTTGAAAAACGCCCCAAATCTAATAAATACAAATTTTATTTAGGGAGTATCTGGGATATTATGTTTCACTTTTTAAGAGAATGGTTGCCAATTATTTCTGAAGGTGATATTTAAATCAGATCGGCAATGCATTTTCTTCCATTGATTCTAAATGAGATTTTACTTGTTCCATCAGCCACATCGGCGTGGAAGTCGCACCACAAACGCCAACTTTATCTCCTACTTTAAACCACTCAGAATTCATTTCCGTCTCATTTTCAATGAAATAACTTCTTTCATTCTCATTGAGACAAACTTGATAAAGGGCTTTTCCATTGGAACTCTTCTTTCCTGAAACGAAAAGAATGACATCATTTTCTTGAGCGAAGCGCTGAAGTTGCGGTTCGCGGTTGGAAACCTGACGACAAATAGAATCATTTGCATTAAATGGCACTTCATCTATTTCAGAATTGGCTTTCTTGATTCTTTCTTCAATCTTATGAGAAAGATCGTAGAATCCCTTCGTGCTTTTAGTTGTCTGACTAAACAAGGTAACTGGTCTGGTATAATCGATTTTTTCCAAATCGCTTTCTTCCATGACTACTACTGCCTTTTCTAAAGTCTGCCCTGTCAACCCTATCACCTCCGCATGTCCTTTCTTGCCATAAATGACAATCTGGCCATTTTCCCTTTCCATTCGGTCAAAAGCAGTCTTTACACGATGTTGAAGCTTTAAAACCACTGGACAAGATGCATCTATCAATTCGATGTTGTTTTCTATGGCAGTTTTATACGTTTCTGGCGGTTCTCCGTGTGCACGGATCAACACTTTGCAATTGCTTAATTCCTGCAATTCCTCCCGGTCGATCACTACCAATCCCTTTTCCCGTAATCGTTTCACCTCCATATCGTTATGCACGATATCTCCTAGACAATAGAGTTGATCGCTTTGCTCCATCTCATCTTCTGCCATTTTGATGGCAAACTCCACTCCGAAGCAATAACCTGAATTCTTATCAATGGTTACCTGCATAGCTTTTCTCTTTTTCGATGATTTTTTTTGCCTGATCGACGATTTGCGCTACCTGATCTTTAAAATCAATATAACTTGTGTCAATCTCTATGGCATCAGATACTTTGATCAATGGACCAACTTCACGGGTAGAATCGATACGATCCCTTTCCCCTAGGTTATTTTTAATCTCTTCCAAGTCTACCATTTCCCCCTTTTCAAGGAGCTCCTGCTGCCGTCTTTCTGCCCGGGTATGGAGATTAGCAGTCATAAAAACTTTTAATTCTGCATCAGGAAACACCACAGACCCTACATCTCTTCCATCCATGACCACACCTTTCTTCTTTCCAAACCCTTTTTGCTGGGCAACCAGCTCTTTGCGGACTTCTTTAATTGCTGCAACTTCACTCACTTTGGAAGAGATCTTCATCTTCCTGATTTCATTTTCAACATTTAAGCCATTGAGGAATGTCTCTTGCTTTTCTGTTTCAGGATTAAAATGAAAACTGATATCGAGTGACTTAAGGGCCTTTTCTACTTCATGTGGATTAGAAAGCGTGACGAAATTATTCAAAAAATGCAAGGTAGCTGCCCTGTACATTGCGCCGGTATCGATATAGGTGTATCCTAGTTCTTTAGCAACCGCCTTGGCAGTTGAACTCTTTCCACACCCTGAATATCCATCAATTGCAATGACGATTTTACCCATCTAAAAAACCTGCTTTAATCCGCTTTTTATTTAAGCCACAAATATAGTAGTTTTAATCTAAACCTATTCCCAAGAGCAGAAAGACCTGGCCAAATCACAGGTGCTTTGCAAAATTTTTAATTCTTTCCCCATGATTCTCAAAGGTCAATTGGTTGACATTCCGAAAAAGTCCATTTATTCCGTCTCTATTGAAATTGCAGATGGGAAAATCCATACAATTATTCCGATCGAAAAAGATGAAAACCTGCCTTTTTTGATGCCGGGCTTTATCGATGCCCACGTCCATGTGGAATCTTCTATGTTGGTCCCTTCAGAATTTGCCCGGCTCGCGGTAGTGCATGGCACGGTGGCAACAGTCTCTGATCCACATGAAATCGCCAATGTCTGTGGGATGGAAGGTGTGGAATACATGATTGAGAATGGAAAACAGGTTCCATTCAAATTCTCCTTTGGCGCTCCTTCCTGCGTACCGGCAACTCCTTTTGAGACGGCTGGTGGAGAAATCAATGCGGCAGATATAGAAAACCTGATGTCCAGACCTGAGATTCATTACTTGGCAGAGATGATGAACTGGCCAGGAACGGTGAGTCGAGACGAATTGGTCATGGAAAAAATTAAGATTTCGCAGAAATACGGTAAACCCATCGACGGGCATGCCCCAGGATTGAAAGGGGAATTGGCAAAAAAGTATGCTTCGGCGGGTCCAAGTACAGATCATGAATGCTTTACAGCCGAAGAAGCTTTAGGGAAACTAAAACTGGGGATGAAAATCGCCATCCGTGAAGGATCTGCCGCTAAGAATTTTGAAGCCTTGATCGACCTGATTGATGAATATCCTGAGATGATCATGTTTTGCTCGGATGATAAGCATCCTGATAATCTCGCCATTTCTCATATTAATGAGCTAGCAGCTAGAGCTGTCGCAAAAGGCAAAGATTTATTTCAAGTGCTTCAAGCTGCTTGTCTGAATCCGATTGATCATTATTCTTTAAATGTTGGACGACTGAGAGAAGGTGATCCCGCTGATTTTATTTTGGTAGAGGATCTGAAGGAATTCCAAGTCATTAGTACTTATATAAATGGAGAGAAAGTTGCGGAAAATGGAAAGACATTGATTCAGCCCATTAATAATGAAATCATCAACAACTTTCACACTTCACTAAAGCAACCAGAAGACTTCCGTATCCAAGCAAATGGTGCCAAAGTGCGAGTCATCGAAGTTTTAGACGGACAACTGATCACACCGGAAATCTCAGGAGAGATCCTAATCAAAGACGGTTTTGCAGAATCCAACCCAGCAGAAGACATCTTAAAAATCACAGTGGTCAATCGCTACGAGGATGCTAGTCCAGCAGTGGCTTTTATCAAGAACTTTGGGTTGAAAACCGGTGCTATTGCTTCCTCAGTTGGTCATGACTCCCATAATATTATCGCGGTAGGAATCGATGACGAATCCATATGCAAAGCGGTGAATCTTATAATAGAGGCGAAAGGTGGAGTATCGGCTGTCTCTGGAGATCAGGAAGAAATCCTTCCACTTCCTGTTGGAGGAATTATGTCAGCCTCGGATGGCTATGAAGTAGCGGCTGCCTACACACGAATCGATCGACTTGCCAAAGAAATGGGCTCAACTCTCAACTCACCATTTATGACTTTGAGCTTTATGGCTTTGCTAGTGATTCCGGATTTGAAGCTAAGTGATAAGGGTTTGTTTAATGGGCAGAAGTTTGAGTTTGAGGAAGTTTTTTTTTAAAAAGAACGAAGACGGAAGAAGGGAGACAGAAGTAGCCTAAATCCTCGAGTGACGCTTTTTATAAGGCACTCCACTTAGGAATTTTGACAACTAAAACTAAATATTAATTTATTCGTTAACCTTCTGTTAGATTTAACTATTCTCTACCATTTTTAGATACATTCATGCGAAAAAATCACCTTGGCTTTTTATTTATTGGCTTAGCTGTATCCCTGATTATCTTTTCTTTTACTTCGTATAATGATCCCTTAAAAAAAATCATTGAATCTTTTGAAGAAAATCTTTCCAAAAATCCAATTGAGAAAGTTTATGTTCATTTGGACCGATCTTATTATGCACCTGGCGAAACGATTTGGTTTAAAAGCTATTTGACCGCGGGTCCATTTCATCAGCCCTCTTCTCTCAGTACTACGATTTATGTAGAGCTGATTGATACCGAGACTGAAATAATACAACATCATAAGCTTTTTTCTCCGGATGGATTTGCTTCTGGACATATTAATCTGCCAGATACTCTATCAAATGGAAACTATCTTTTGAGAGCATATACTAACTGGATGCGTAATTCGGGCGAGGAATATTTTTTTCATAAACAGTTTACAATTGTGAACGGACTAGAGCACGATCAAAATGGTGAAATCACCGAGGACATTGTAGACCTTCAGTTTTTTCCAGAAGGCGGAAATCTGGTTGACGGACTGATGAATAAAGTGGCTTTTAAAGCTATTGGCGAAGATGGACTGAGTCGAAAGGTTACAGGTGAAATTCTGGAAGACGGAATTGTGATCAAGGAGTTTGAAAGTACTCATTTGGGGATGGGTATTTTTGCTTTCATCCCAAAAAGAGGTGAAATTTATCAAGCATGGATCGAAGAAACCGGACAGACTGTCAACTTACCCCAAGCCTTGGAATCAGGAATCCTCTTATCGGTAACCAATTCGTCCAAATCAAACGACCTACTCATCAAAGTTCAATCCAGTGAAAACACAGAACTGAAACAAGTGTTGTTGCTAGCTCAAACAAGAGGATTGATCGGTGCAACAAGCCAAATTGATATATCTAATAAAATTGCCTTTGCCAAAATCCCAAAAAAGGAATTTCCAAGCGGAATCAACCAAATCACTCTGATGGATGAAATGGGGACTCCTTTGGCAGAGAGGCTGGTATTTATCGATCATCAAGATCAGCTTCACATTTCCTTGAAAACAAACAACAAATCTTATGCTCCCAGAGATTCGGTACATCTGGATATTGAGGCTAAAGATCAAGACGGTAATCCAGTAATTGCCACATTTTCCTTGAATATAGTCGATGGAGGACAGATTTATTTGGATAAAAATGGAGAGACGATTCAATCCTATTTTCTGATGTCTTCGGAGTTAAAAGGGAACATAGAATCACCCGGTTATTATTTCAATCCAGAAAATCGGAACCGTGAGGAAGCTATGGATTTACTGATGATGACTCAAGGATGGAGAAGGTTTACAATTCTGGAAGCTCTTGAAGGAAATATTCCAAACCCCGAATATCCAATTGAAAAAGGAATAATGGTTAAAGGGAAACTTCTGGACAAAAACCAAAATCCTTTGGCAGAAGGATCGGTTTCCTATCTTTCTTTATTTCCATTTCCAGATTCTAAAACCGCTCAAACTACAGAAAACGGCAGCTTTGAACTCACTAATCTAGTCTTTTATGATACTACCAACTTGGTACTGCAAGGAAAATCTGAAAATGGGAAAACAGGCTTGATACTTCTTGACACCAACTATCTTTCTCCGAAAATATCTAATTCATCTCTTTTGTTCAATTCAGATAACGCTGTCTTGCCCACTTCTTTCTTTAGCGAATCAGAACTTAGAAAAAACAGCAATAAGGCCTTTGATTTAGATAGCTCAGACTACCTGTTAGATGGAGTGGAGGTCAAAGGAAAGAAAATCGAGCCAAATTACACCGGCCCAAAAATCTATGGTGAGGGTTCAGTGAAAATACAGGTAGCAGGAAATCCAGGACTAGAGAATCAACAACATCCTTTGGAATTGGTTCGAGGGCGAGTTCCAGGTGTCCAAGTTTCTGGGAATGGGGTAGATTGGAAAGTTTTGATTCAAGGATATGGCTCGATCAAGAATGGAACAGATCCTTTGATTATGATTGATGACATTCCTATTGATATAAAAAGTTTAATCACCATTCCAGTTCAAGATATCGAAAGCTATACAGTATGGAAAGGTCCTGACACTGCCGTCTTTGGCTCTAGAGGGGCAAATGGAGCCATTGGGTTTTATACTAAAAAAAGGATAGCCAGGGCGAATCTTGCCAAGCAAGAGTCACAAAATTCTTTGGTTAAGGGATATCAGGTACAAAAAGAATTTTATTCCCCTGCATATCCTGTTCAGAATCGAAATAATCCTAAACCAGACCGCCGTGCCACACTTTTTTGGGTCCCTTTTATCCAGACTGATTCTTTGGGAAAGGCTTCAGTATCTTTCTACAACCATGATATAGAAACTGAAGTTTTTGGACAGATTGAGGGACTTAGCAGTCAAGGACAAATCGGTGTCGGGAGATTCAGCTATACCATTGAAAAGTAGAAAACCCTGCAGATTTAGAAAGTCTGAAGGGTTTATTATCAAATATCCGAAGTGAAATGGAATTCGATCTCAGGATAATTATCCATGACCATCTGAAGCCAGGCTTTTGACTCTGCCATAAAAACCAGCTTTCCATCTTTGTCATGGGCGATATGACGGTTTTTGGAACGGACAAACTCTTCCAACTGCTTTTTATCCTTGCTAGTGATCCAGCAGGCTTTGTAGAGGTTCATCGGGTGAAACTCCACCGTTGCATTGTATTCATTTTTCAGACGGAATTGGATAACCTCAAACTGAAGTTGACCGACCGTGCCGACTACTTTTCTGGATCCCATATCAAAGGTAAATAGCTGTGCCACCCCTTCTTCCATCAATTGCTGAAGCCCTTTCTCCAATTGTTTGGTTTTCATGGCATCCTTATTCACCACCTCTCGGAAGATCTCTGGAGAGAAACTTGGGATTCCTACAAACTGCATATTTTCTCCATCAGTCAGTGTATCTCCGATTTTTAGATTTCCAGTATCATACAATCCTACGATATCCCCTGGAAATGCCTCATCGATCATTTCCTTATCCTGCGCCATAAACTGAGTCACATTGGAGAAGCGCAATGGCTTTGGCCCACGGACGTGATTGTAAGGCTTATTCCTCTCAAAAGTCCCCGAGCAGATTCTTAAGAATGCAATTCTATTCCGGTGATTTGGATCCATGTTGGCGTGGATCTTAAAAATAAAGCCCGAAAATTTCTTTTCATCAGGTTGTACTTCACGGTCTTCTGTTCTTCTGCTTTTTGGAGCTGGAGCGATTTTGATAAAAGTATCCAGCATCTCATTGATCCCGAAATTATTCACCGCGGAGCCAAAGAAAACCGGAGCTACTTTGCCTTCTAAATATTCTTTGGTATCGAACTCTGGATAAACCCCTTCGATTAATTCCACATCTTCGCGCAGTTGATTGGCAAAGTTTTTTCCGATCAATTCTTCCAATTCAGGGTCTTGGACATCCTCAAAAACCTGTCGCACATCGCTCAGTTTCCTTTGGGATGGAGTAAACAAATTCAATTTATGGTCAAAAAGATTATAGACGCCTTTGAAGCTTTTCCCCATTCCTATTGGCCAGGAAAGCGGATGACATTGGATGTTTAGCTTCTGCTCTACCTCTTCAATCAATTCATAGGGATCTCGTCCCTCTCTATCCAGCTTATTGATAAAGCAGATCACTGGAGTATTTCTCATGCGGCAAACTTCCATCAATTTTTCAGTCTGCATCTCCACCCCTTTTACGCAATCAATTACCATGATCACTGAATCGACAGCTGTCAAAGTTCGATAGGTATCTTCCGCAAAATCCTGGTGACCAGGAGTATCCAGCAAATTGATTTTGACATCCTTGTATTCAAAACCCATCACAGAAGTGGCCACAGAGATCCCTCTCTGCTTCTCAATTGCCATCCAGTCAGACTTGGTGGCAGTATCGATTTTATTGGATTTTACTGCTCCAGCTGTCTGAATTGCCCCACCAAAAAGCAACAGTTTTTCTGTCAAAGTGGTCTTCCCCGCATCGGGGTGAGCAATGATGGCAAAGGTTCTACGCTTCTGGATTTCTTCTTTCAAACTCATGGGAGACATCAAATTAGGGGGCAAAGGTAGGGAAAAACCACTAAAAATTAGACAGAAGATCTAAAGTAGAATTCATGGGAGTAAGATTTACGAAATACGAATTACGAGTTCCCCGAAAGTATTAAAATCCAACTACTATTCTGGACATTTTTAAAATAGAAGAAGTAAGTTTTAAAAAAAATGTCCCGTATTTAACGGGATACGAGATTATGGAAAGTGGTAACATCGTTCTACAATAGTGAGCTTTGTGAAAAACAAGTCGAATATTGGGAGTTAGCTCTTGTCAAACTTCAATATTAAAATATTCCATATTATCCATAATGCCAGAACTTCCGAGTAGCTCGTATTTCGTAAATCGTACTTCTAACTTTAATATTCAAGGATTCCTTCGGTGATAAACTGTGAGGCTCCCTCTATGCTACAATGCAGCACAATCCTAAAAGTCGTTCCCACTCCTACTTCAGATTGCTTCACAAAGATTTTTCCTCCATGGTAGCCTTCAATGATTCTTTTAGCCAAAGTCAAGCCTAGCCCCCAGCCTCTTTGACGGGTAGAAAAACCTGGGTTAAAAACTTTGCGATACATCTTTTTTTCCATGCCTTTTCCAGTATCCGTGATATCTATAATCACAAATTTCTCCGAGTCCTGTATCACATCAATGGTGATCGAACCTTTCCCCTTCATGGCATCCACGGCATTTTTACAGATGTTTTCTATGACCCATTCAAACAGGGGTTTATTCATCATCGCCTCCAAATCTCGGGAATCGGAATTGATCGTCAGATCTACTTTGGTAGAAATCCTGGGTCTTAAATAATTCACCGTTTCTTCCAGACTATAATAAAGATTGCCTGGCTGAATCACCGGCTTACTTCCGATGCTACTGAACCGCTCAGTGACCATTCTGAGCTTGACCACATCTTTGTCCATCTCTGTGATGATTTCTTTGTTTTCTTCCCAAACTGGGGAATTTCGCAAATAATCTATCCAGGCCATGAGAGATGCAATCGGTGTTCCCAACTGATGAGCTGTCTCTTTGGTCAATCCAGCCCAAACCCGGTTTTGTTCAGAAATCTTGCTTTGGTTAAAAAGTGTATAAGCCAAGACGCCAAACAATAATATCACGGCCAATTGCACGTATGGATAATATTTCAAGTTGGTAAGAAGCTCTGAGTTGCGATAATAAACGTGGATATCAGCCTCTCGCAATAAAATCGGCTCATATTCATCCTGCATTTCAGCTAATTCCAAAGTCAGCGTTTTTACAGAATCAGAACTACTGGCATTTGCTTTAAAAGTAATATTTCTGAATTCTATAGGTTCGCCAGAAGCATCCACCATGATAATGGGGATCGAATAATTCTGCTGGATGATTTCCTGATTGATAAACGTGAGGTTTTCGGCAGTGGTGGCAGCATATTCCAAAGCTGCAGAAAGCAATTCAATTTGTCTTCTTTCCCTTTCCCTAAGTTCCTCCACCAGAACATTGGTATAAAAAATTGACCCGCCACCAATCACAATGGACACAAGGATTACCAGCCATTTGACTTGCTTCCTGTTTTTATAAAGGTCTAAGGTGGTAAGATCTTGAAAACGGTTTTTCATGAATGTGATTGGGGTACTATATGGTACAAACTGATCAAATCGATAGATCGTATAACTAGCCTATAGAAATTTTCAGTTGGCTTTGTTAAGCCTCTATTCGTAAATTTAAACTTTAATTAATCAGGGCAAAACAACGTATCAGATATGAAAACGAACGAAATTGGTTTAGAAGTAAAAGAAAGTAAAATCTTGGTGGAAAAGCTAAATGAATTATTGGCCAACTACGAAGTTTATTATCAAAACCTAAGAAACTTTCATTGGAATGTAAGTGGTCCAAATTTCTTTGAGCTGCATGCGAAATTCGAGGAACTATACAATGAAGCAAATGCAAGTATTGATGAAGTAGCTGAAAGAATTTTGACCTTAGGAGCAAGACCACTTTCTTCTTTTGCAGAATATTTAGAAACTTCTAAAATCCAGGAAGCAAAAGAAGTAAAAGAACCAACAAAGATGGTAGAGACAGTCAAGAGTAATCTTCAGACGCTGTTACAACTGGAAAGAGAGACTTTGGAAGCTGCCGGTGAGTCAAATGATGAGGGGACATCCTCATTAATGAGTGATTATATCACCGCAAAAGAAAAAGTAATCTGGATGCTATCTGCGTATTTGAGATAAATAAAACAGAATAAGAACTTCCAACTTATAGGAAGTTATATACTTAAGAAATATAATTCATAAAATAAAGAAGTCCGATACAACCTCGGGCTTCTTCATTTATTGACTGGTTCTGATCCATTTCCAAAGTGTCTTATAAGAAGGTTTGGTGCCATGCATCAAAATTCCAATTCTATAGATTTTACCAGCCATCCAAGTGGTAAAAAGGAAACCTGCGATTAACAAAGACATGGAAAGTACCAAATCTGTCCAAGGAACTCCGTAGCTGACTCTGCCCATCATAGCAATAGGTGAAGTCAATGGAATGATGGAAAGCCAGAAAGAAGCCGAACTATTCGGATCATTTAAAACAAAGACAAATAAGCCCATGTAAGCCGCGATCAAAGGAATGGTCACTGGAAACATAAATTGTTGGGCTTCAGAAGGGGCTTCTACCGCTGAACCAATGGCTGCAAACATAGCTCCGTAAAGTAAATATCCGCCGAGGAAATAAAACAAAAAGCTCAAAACCAATCCCAGAAAATTAATCCCGGAAATAACCTGCATGATTTCCGCGACATTTCCTGTTTGAGGAATGCTTCCCGCCAATTCAGGATTTGCCAGTTCCATGGCTGTTTGTTGTGGCATCTGCATCCCCAAATACCCCATCACAAATGTGGTCAACGTACCGATCAGAACTACCCAAATCAGGAATTGTGTCAATCCAACAGCCCCAATACCCACGATTTTGCCAAGCATTAGCTGGAAAGGCTTCAGGGATGAAACCAAAATCTCTACTATTCTACTGGATTTCTCCTCGATTACTCCCTGCATGATCTGGTTACCATACACGAATATAAATATGTAAATCAAAATCCCTGTCAAAAAGCCCAGAGCATAGTTTACCGTGGCGTCATTGACAGTTTCTTTTCCTTTTTCATCCAGGGTAATGGAACGTATTCCCACATTGGTCCTTACTTCATTGATGATTTTAGGATCTATACCACTTTCGAAAAGGCGCTGTTCCTCGATCTTTTTCCTTAAGTTATTTTCCAGGTAAGAAATCAGACTCATACTTGGGTTTTCTTCTCCGTAGAAAACTATTCCCTCAGGATCTTCTAGGTTAAATTCAGGAATGTATAAAAACCCGTACCGATCTCCCTCCTGCACCATTTTTTTTGCATCCTCTTTATCAGTGTTTGAAAATGAAAAAGCGTATTGCTCCGAGCTTTCGAGGAAAAACATCTTGTTTTCATCCACTACTTCTATGATTCTTAGCGCTTCTCCTCCTTCATCCTCCAAAGAAATCCACACAAAAATCCCCATGATTGCTGGAAAAATCAAAGGAGTGATCAAGGTGGCCAAAAGAAAAGATTTTTTCTTTACCCTTGCCAGGTACTCTCTTTGGATGACTAACCAGATTTTATCCATGTTGTGTTGCTTTTACCTGATGAATAAAAATCTCTTCCATACTAGGGACTACTTCCTGAAACTGGCTGACTTGCCCGTATTGCATCAATTCTGACAAGAGTTCGTTGGGAGTTTTCCCGCTTAATGGCAACGTAAAATGATAGACTCCCTCATCCTCTTTCGCAATCCATTCACGTGGAAGCAACTCTTTCAATGCCCTCAATGATATCTTATAAACCTCAGGCCTAAAACTCTTCTTTACCTCCTTGATGGTTCCATCCAGGATCTTTTTTGATCGGTTGATCATCGCTACCTGGTCACAAAGCAGTTCGACAGATTCCATTCTGTGTGTACTCAAAATGACCGTTGTTCCTTTCTCCTTCAATTCCAGAATTTCATTTTTGATCAATTCCGCATTGACAGGATCAAAACCGGAAAAAGGCTCGTCTAGAATCAACAGGGATGGCTCATGAATAATCGTGGAAATAAACTGGACTTTCTGGGCCATTCCTTTCGAAAGGTCTTCAATCTTCTTTTCTTTCCAGGAACTGATCTCTAACTTATCCAACCAGAAATTGATTTTGGATTTTGCATCTGTATGACTGAGCCCTTTTAGCCTGGCAAAATAGATCAACTGATCCCAGACTTTCATCTTTTTATAAAGCCCTCTTTCCTCTGGGAGGTAACCTATTTTGGAAATATGAGAAGGATTCAAAAGTTCTTTATCGATTAAAATCTCCCCGGTATCACCTTCGATGATCTGGTTTATTATCCGTATAAGAGTGGTTTTACCTGCGCCATTGGGCCCAAGAAGCCCAAAAATCACTCCTTTGGGCACATGGAGATCTATGTCACTCAGTGCCTTATTGGGACCGTAAGATTTATTGAGATTTTTTATCTGAAGCATAAAGCTTGAAAAAACTATTCTATCGTTAAAGATCCAACACCCACATCCAAAATCAGTTCAAGCAATCTTGGATCGGATTCGCTAAAACCCTTGGTAATATAAGTGTGTTCATCGATAGATTTCAGGTATTTAGGAAGAGTGGTTCTACACATGGCAGTTGTTTTCACCCTCACTTTAATAGGATAGCTCTCATCAGGTAGATTTAAACGAAGTGAACCTGCTCCCACTGCGGCGATGACTTGACATTTATTAGCCATGGCATCAGAGAAGGACAAGTCCAAAGAACCGTAATTCACTTCGAATATCATTTTGGAAGCATTTGAAAAATTCACGTCTACCAATTCCACTGTCCCCATATTCAAGGTAACCAAAAGGGTATCCATAGTTACTTGATTTGGTTGTTTGGAGCCATAATGAATCAATACGTCTGCACTGGCACTATGAACCTTCAGTTTGCTGATAGGAAGCTGAGCTAGATCGATTTCTGTCTTCCCCATTCCCAAGTTAAAATCCAGGTTATACAGGTAGTTCGAAGCCAAACCCAAATCCCAGGTATGGTCAAAATCAGAATCACTTCCTGAGAATATTTTTGACGTAATACTTTTGCCCAGATTATCCGCTTCGACATTTTTATGGGTCAAGGAAGATTCTAGGACATTATTTCTGATCTCATGGGAAAATACCGGCAAAATGTTGGTTTTCTGAAGATGACCATGGATATAAATAGGCTCCATGGACCTGATCCTCTTGACCAAAGTGGTACTCTTATAGGATGAAAATACGAGATGAACCATTTCAAAACCGGTTTTCTCACTGGCCTTGAACTCTTTAACAAGCTGTGCCTTACTCACACCTACACATCCAAAGATTCCCAGAAATAGTAGACACAATTTTCTAAGCATACCGTTAGGTTACGAGGCGACTTTAAAAAGGTTTTTTAAAAATATAAAAAAAGCCAGAATTGCTTCTGGCTAATTTTATTTTTAGAAAAACTCCTTCATTTTATCAAAAAATGATTTGTCGGATTTTCCAGGATCCGGTTTGAAATTCTCCGAATCACGAAGGGCTTCCAAAGTCTCTTTTTCATCTTTGGATAATTGGGTAGGGGTCCAGACATTGACCATGATCAATTGATCACCTTTACTATATCCATTGATGTCTTTGATTCCTTTTCCTTTTAGTCGAAGCATTTTACCGCTTTGGGTGCCCGGTTCAACTTTAATTTTGACTTTCCCATCAATGGTTGGAACTTCAATAGAAGATCCTAAAGCGGCATCTACAAATGAGATAAATAAATCATAAATGACATTATTCCCATCTCGCTGAAGCACCTGATCTTCAATCTCTTCAATCACAATGAGTAAATCTCCTGCAATTCCGCCCGGAATTTCATTCCCTTTACCTGACATGCTTAATTGCATTCCTTCCGCAACACCACCTGGAATATTGATTGAAATCACTTCCTCTTTGATGATCAAACCTCTTGCATCAGCATCTGCAGGTTTTTTATCGACAATCTGGCCACTGCCACCACAGACTGCACAAGTACTTGCTGAAACCATTTGGCCAAGCATGGTATTGACTACTTTCTTTATTTGACCTGTTCCCTGACAAGTAGAACAGCTTTTGAAAGTTACTCCTGGTGCTACAACATGCCTTTTAACTTTGATTTTCTTCTCCACCCCGTTAGCTACTTCTGCTAGGTTGAGCTTCAATTTGACACGGAGATTCGTGCCTTTTTTAGTTCTTCGGCCTCCACCACCTCCAGCTCCCCCGAAAAAGGAACCAAAGCCTCCACCTCCGAAAATATCTCCGAATTGAGAGAAGATGTCTTCCATGTTCATTCCACCGCCACCGAAGCCACCGTTTCCTGAAACACCCTGATGACCAAATTGGTCATAGCGCTGACGTTTCTCTTGGTTGCTTAAGACTTCGTAAGCCTCTGCTGCCTCTTTAAACTTATCTTCTGCTTCGGGATTATCCGGGTTTTTATCCGGGTGATATTTAATCGCCAGTTTACGGTAGGCCTTTTTTATTTCATCGGCAGAAGCCGACTTTGACACACCTAATACTTCGTAATAATCTCTTTTTGCCATAATATTTTAAGCTCCAGTTACCACTTTGGCGTAGCGAACTACTTTTTCACCAAGGGTATATCCTTTTTCCACTACATCGATTACTTTCCCTTTCAGGTCTTCACTAGGAGCAGGAATCTGAGTAATAGCCTCTTGCGTATCTGCATCAAATGGCTTCCCTATTAAATCGTCCATTGATTTCAACCCCTTGCTTTCCAGTATTCTTAACAGTTTATTGAAAATCAAAAGATTCCCTTCTCGCTCCTTTGAGCCTTCTTCTTGGCTCTCGCTTACTTTAAATGCTCTTTCAAAATCATCCACAACCGGAATCAAATCTCTCAACACGTCCTCTGAGGCAGTCGAAATCAAATCTAATCGCTCTTTGGAAGTCCTTTTTCTGAAATTTTCAAAATCGGAGTATAATCTCAAATATTTATCTTTCAAGTCCGCAACTTCTGCAGCCAATTTCTCTTCAATGGAAACTTCCTCTACACTTTCTTTGGATGATTCTTCCTTTGTTTCTTTTGCATCTGGAGTTTCCTTCACTAACTGCTCCTCTTCTTGATCAAAATCCTTTTCCACTTGTTCTTTATTTTTCATAATAAACTTTGCAATAGTTGGCCTCAGCCATTTTACAATTAGTTTGCCAGCCTGCATAAACTGACAATCTGACACTTTAATCTTGGTGGATTGCCTGCCAAATCAAATCCTTCAATTTATCAAGGTTAAATTGACTGACAGAAGAAATAAAAACATGAGGAATGCCTTCGGGTAAATCGGATTCCATTTCTTTCATCAATTCTTCATCGAGCATATCGACTTTTGATACCGCAAGTAAGCGCTGCTTATCCAGCAATTCCGGATTGTATTTTTCTAGCTCACCTAATAAAATCGAATATTGTTCTTTTATACTTGGAGCATCTGCAGGAACCATAAAAAGCAAGATAGAATTCCTTTCAATATGCCTCAAAAACCGGATCCCCAACCCCTTTCCTTCTGCGGCACCTTCGATGATCCCAGGTATATCTGCCATGACAAAAGACTTATCTTCCCTGTACCCAACTACCCCAAGATTTGGCACAAGTGTAGTAAAGGGATAATCTCCAATTTCAGGTTTTGCTGCTGAAATTGAGGAGAGCAGGGTGCTTTTTCCTGCATTAGGAAAACCGACAAGTCCTACATCTGCCAGAAGTTTTAATTCAAGAATGATCCATTCTTCGATTCCTTCTTCTCCCGGCTGAGCATAATGCGGTGCCTGATTAGTGGAGGTTTTAAAATGATCATTTCCAAGACCGCCTCTACCTCCTCTGGTCAAAATCACTTCCTGGCCATCTTCTGTTATTTCAAAGCGTTTTTCTCCGGTTTCTGCATCTTTTGCCACTGTACCTAATGGCACATCCAAAATCATATCTTTTCCATCAGCACCTTTTCTCCTTCCTCCTTCTCCTCCTTTTCCTGCATCTGCGATGACATGCTTTTTGTATTTCAGGTGAAGCAAAGTCCAGTGTTGGGAGTTGCCTCTCAAGATGATATGACCTCCGCGACCACCATCTCCTCCATCAGGACCTCCTTTCGGGACATGCTTTTCTCTTCTGAAATGAAGAGAACCAGCTCCCCCTGCTCCAGATCGGGAACAAAATTTTACGTAGTCAATGAAATTTGAATCAGCCATCTTTTAAAATAAAAAGGCTAAGCATAGAAGCTTAGCCAAATGTGATTTGCAAAATTAGGAAAATTAAGCCAATCAGTAGCTATCAATCACTGAAGTGATCTGATTGAATATTTCACTTATTTCTCCTACACCATTAATATTCTGTAATTTACCTTGCTTCTCATAGTAAGTCGCCACAGGGAGAGTTTCATTCAGGTACACCTGGATTCTTGTAGAAATCTTCTCGTCATCCTGATCATCTGCTCTCTGGGAGGTTTTGCCTCTTTCTTTGATCCTTTCACGAAGGATATCCTGAGGAACATCTAGAGCTATCATTCCTGAAATCTCCAGATTGTGGTGTGAAAGCATTTCATCAAGTGCTTCTGCCTGTGCGGTGGTACGAGGAAAACCATCAAAAATAAACCCTTTGGAATCTTTTGTTTCGGAAATCTTTTCTTCGACCATTTTGATGACTACCTCATCTGGAACCAAATGGCCTTCATTCATATATTTTTTTGCCAAAAGTCCCAGTTCTGTTCCTTCACCTAAGTGTTTTCTGAACAAATCCCCTGTTGACAGGTGAGTTAATCCATATTGTTGGATCAATTTTTCACTTTGAGTGCCTTTGCCCGCACCTGGAGGGCCAAATAAAACGATATTATACATTCCTGATCTTATTATTTAAGGAGTATCAAGTTGATAGATATCCGGAAGATTTCTACCAAAACCATCATAATCGAGGCCATAGCCGACGACAAATTTATTGGGAATTTCAAAACAGACATAATCAATTGGATAATTAAAGCGAAATGCTTCTGGTTTATAGAGCAACGTTACGATGGAAACTTGTGCAGGCTGTAGGCCATAAACCTGCTCTAACATGTATTTCATGCTGATTCCTGTATCCACTATATCCTCAATAATTAGGACATATTTATTTTTCAATTCTTCTTGTAAACCAATGATCGATTTGACTTTTTCGCCACTTTCCATCCCTTGATAAGAACTTATTTTGACAAAAGAACAGGTCAATGGCAGGTCAATAAACCGACATAAATCTGCTAAAAACATAAAAGAACCGTTCAAGACTCCTAAAACGACAACTTCTTTATCCTGAAAATCCTGAGTGATCTTTGCCCCAACCTGAGAAATTCTATCCTGCAATTGAAAACTTCTTAAGTAGGGAATAAAATTTTTATCTTTTATCTGAATACTCATAAAAAGTGATTTTAAAGATTTTTCATTAAATATTGATACATATCGATCATTGCCTGTAAATCTGACAAAGAAACTTTTTCATCTGGACTATGAACGTGATCCTCTGGCGCACCTATAAAACACCAGTCTATCGCATAGGGCGAAAACTGAACTTCTCTACCATCACTACCTCCGGCACTCTCTACTTCCAATTGATATGGAATACCACTTTTCTCCGCCAGATCTAATATTTTATTTATAAATCTTCTCCTGGGTATATATTTATCTCTAATTGAAATAGCAACTCCTTCATGATGCCTGACTCCTTCTGTCACCCAGGTAATATCAGATATCAAAGCATGTTTTATCGGTGCTGTTTCTTGTATAAACTTTAATAAAAAAGGCATGCTTCCACCACCATGTTCTTCGTAGGTAGAAAATATAACCCACCCATTATCAAGACTTTCACATAGTTTTAATGCATTATATACACCTAAACGATTATCTAAATAAGCTGCTTGTATATACTCTTCATCTATTCTTATTTGTTGTTCAAAAGACAAACAAGTACCGGGATCAATTCCTCTTGGAAAATCATGAGTAAGGTCATCTTCATCGCCTTGAACCCTACACCTAATAGTACCTAATGAATCTTCCCCTACCAGCCATGTACCAGGAATTACCTCAGGACCTCCTATAGGGATTAACTGATTATTATATCTGGTCATAAACCCAATGGTATCGATATGGGCAAATACTGCAGTTGTGGGATTACCGAATTTTAACAGTAAACAATCATGAAATTTCTCATCGAAGAAAATTTCTGGGGCAACATTCCAGTTTTTTTTGCGTTTTTCGACATATTCGCATAAATATCTAGCTGTCCTTGATTCATCCCCAGATAATCCATTAAGTTCTAACAATTCAAACAAAATTTTCATTTTGGCATTAATTATGATGATTAGTTGTCATTAGATCGCAAAAATGTTTAGATTTATTTGATTAGCGGAATTGTGAATTAAATAATTCATCTAGATTTGCAGTAAGTTAAAAGTTTATAAATTTGTAATCACATCAATCAAACACTTAAAATTTGAACAAAAATTTTTTGTTATGAAAAAATTAATACTCTCAACACTAATGGCAGGTGCCTTGGCACTTAGCGCCAATGCCCAAAAAGAATTCGATAAATTCTCTTTGGAAATCAATGGAGGCGTCAACAAACCAATGGCTCCTTTAACTGGAGGCTATCTTTCACCAACAGCTAATTTCGGCCATGTTGATTTTGGTGCCCGTTACATGTTCAATGAAAAATTTGGCTTAAAGCTAGATTATGGATTCGGCTCCATGAAAGAGGTTGATGGAGAATCTCCATCATTCAACACCAAATATTACAGACTTGATCTTCAAGGTGTGATGAATGCTGGTAGAGTCATGAATTTCGAATCGTTTACTAGATCTATTGGACTTCTTGTTCATGGTGGAGCTGGTATCGGAAATGTAAATCCTGAAGAAAATCTTTACAGTGATTTTACTGATGATGTTTACAACTTTATCATAGGTGTGACTCCTCAATTAAAATTAGGTAAAAGCGTCGCTTTAGTAGGTGACATCAGTGCTATCATCAATGGTCGTCAAACTGTGACTTGGGATGGTGCTACAGCAATCCGTCCAGAAATCGACAATGGTTTCTATGGAGCTAATGCAGTTTGGTGGACTGGTACTTTAGGTCTTCAGTTTTACCTAGGATCTGCTGAAGAGCATGCTGACTGGTATATCGCTGCTGATAAGTATGCTACTAAAGAAGAATTGGCTTCCCAGATCAACGGTATCAAAGATATGTTGAAGGATTCTGATGGTGATGGTGTTCCAGATTATTTGGACAAAGAGCCTAACACCCCAGCTGGAGCAAGAGTTAATTCTCAAGGTATGACTATGGATTCTGATGGTGATGGTACTCCAGATCATATGGATAAGTGCCCTTTCCTTCCTGGTCCAGCTTCTACCAATGGCTGTCCTGTGGAAGAAGTGAAAGAAGAACTTGACTTCTTCAAGAAAGCTATCAACGACGGATATATCAATGTTTACTATGCTTTTGATAGCTCAAAACCACTAGGTTACTCTACAAGTGCAGCTAGTTATGTTGCAAACTTCATGAAAAAGAATCCTGGAGTTAATGTTGAGATCAAAGGATATGCAGATGAATTGGGTCCTGAAGATTATAACATGAAACTTTCAGAAAGAAGAGCGAAAGCCGTTTATGATCTATTGATCGCTTCTGGAGTTGATGCATCTAGATTATCTTACAAAGGTTATGGTGAAGACACCAGTGTAGATAAGTCTTCTGCTGACGCAAGACAAATGGCAAGAAGAGCAAGCTTCGAAGTAAAGTAAGCCTCTCAATCCTTAAAATATTAAGCCCGGTTAGCCGGGCTTTTTTTATGTCCTTTTTTAGCTAAATAATTGGAACGATTTTTTCTACTTTTGCCGGCACACCCTAAAATGAATCAGTAATGAAAAAATTTCTGCTGGCTATCACTTTCCTCTTTAGCCTTGGAACTTCTGCTTTTGCCCAATCAAAATTTAAAAAATGGTCACTTGAAGGAAGCTATGGATTTAACAAACCGATGGGTCCTTTAACCCAAGGATATTATAGCCCAACACTAAATTTAGGCCATGTAGATTTTGGTATTAGATACATGTTTAACAATAAATATGGAATCAAAGGGAAAGCTGGATTTGGCTCATTTTCTGAAGCTAAGGATAGAAGTCCAGAGTTTAATTCCAATTATGTCAATGTAAGTTTTGAAGGAATAGTAAACTTAGGAAGAGTTTTAAATTTTGAGTCTTTTTCAAAAAGACTTGGACTTCTAGGATATTTTGGACCAGGATTCGGGTATTTAAAACAAGACTCGAGGCCAATTGGAGACTTTGATCCAGATTATGTCTATTCTTTTAATTCTGGTATCTCATTGTTATTCAAAGTATCAAATTCTATTGCATTAACATGGAACCCATCTATTATTGTGAACGGAAGGCAAAGGTATACTTTTGATGGAAACGAATTCATTTCCCCAGGTAGACCTGAAGCTCCAGAAATCCCTTACGTTCATGCAACAGGTACTTGGTGGACTGGAACAATAGGACTTAATTTTTATCTCGGCACTGCTGAATCACATGCAGATTGGTATATTGAATCAGATAAATACGCAACCAAAGAGGAATTAGCCACACAGATCAATGGAATCAAAGACATGCTTAAGGACTCTGATGGAGATGGGGTTCCAGATTATTTGGACAAAGAACCCAATACTCCAATAGGAGCTAGAGTGAATTCTCATGGCACCACGATGGATTCTGATGGTGATGGCACACCTGACCACATGGACAATTGTCCATTTGTACCCGGTCCAGCCTCTACAAATGGATGCCCAGTACAGGAAATAAAACAAGAAGTTGACTTCTTTAAAAAAGCAATCAATGATGGGTATGTGAATGTTTATTTTGCATTTGACAGTGCCAAGCCACTAGGTTATTCTATCCCTGCGGCAAACTATGTTGCCAATTTTTTGAAAAAGAACCCAGGGGTGGTAATAGAAATAAAAGGGTACGCTGATGAATTAGGCTCCGAAAATTATAATATCAAGTTATCTGAAAAGCGGGCTAAAACAATCTATGATTTGTTAATTTCAACTGGTATTGACGCCTCCAAATTGACATACAAAGGTTATGGCGAAGACACGAGTGTAGACAAATCTTCTCCAGATGCCCGCCAAATGGCAAGAAGAACTAGCTTTGAAGTTAAATAAGAAATCCCATCCAAATAAAACCCGGTTTCAAAAGAGCCGGGTTTTATTTTATCTTCGTGGAATGTTTATTCTTTCAAACACTCCTTCGGCTGCCAACCAATTCCTGGTTGAGTTACGAGACAAGCAAATTCAGCTCGATCGAATGCGATTTCGAAAAAACTTAGAAAGACTGGGAGAAATATTGGCCTATGAGATTTCTAAAAGTTTTGATTTTAAAATAGTTGAAGTGGAAACAGTGCTAGGTACCGCAAAAACTGAAATAATCGAATCGAATCCTGTAATCATTTCAGTTTTAAGAGCAAGTTTACCTTTTTACCAAGGATTCTTGAACATCCTTGACCAGGCAGAAAGCGGGTTTATCGGCGCTTTTAGAGAAGAAAAAACAGAAGGCATTATAGAAATTCAGCTTGGCTATCAAGCTATACCTTCTTTGGAGGGTAAAACTATAATCATTGCTGATCCAATGCTTGCCACTGGAAAGTCCATCATCAAAACAATAGAAACAATCCTAATCAACGGAACACCTAAAATGATCCATATTGCAGCTGCTTTTGCTGCTCCAGAAGGGATTGAATACATTCAGAACAATCTTAAGGAAATCCCTTTCGCATTTTGGCTGGGTTCAGTAGACGATAAATTGAATCATTTATCCTATATCGTACCAGGGCTTGGAGATGCAGGTGACCTTGCTTTTGGCCCAAAACTATAGACTAATGATGGATTATATTCTTTTAGGATTAGGCTTTGTAATCTTACTTTATGGAGGAAAGATTTTAGTTGACGGTGCCTCAGCCGTAGCTGTGAAATTAGGGATGAGTGCGGGGTTGATTGGACTTACTATTGTTGCCTTTGGAACTTCCGCTCCTGAGCTATTAGTAAGTGTAAATGCCGCATTGAAAGGAAACAGTGATATTTCTATTGGGAATGTGGTAGGATCAAACATCGCAAATATAGGAATGGTCTTAGGCCTAAGCGGTTTATTTTACCCTATTCTGATCCGGAAAAGCACCTTAAGATTTGATTATTTGATCACTGTTTTGGTAACCATGCTGTTTTATGCAGTTAGTTTTAACGGGATCATCGGGACACTAGAGGGACTTCTCTTATTTGGTCTGTTTATAGCGTTTAACATTTATCTTTTTCGAAATACAGGTCAAGGTGGACTTGGCGAAAATAATGAAGGTGAAGAAGAAGTAGAGCATGTGAAAGGATATAGCTGGCTTGTTGCGATATCACTTTTTTTTGGAGGAGTCGTAGGTCTTTATTTTGGTTCTGAACTACTGGTCAACAATGCGATAAAGATTTCCCGAGAATTCGGAGTTTCAGAAAGAGTGATAGGAGTATCGATTATTGCCATAGGTACCAGCCTTCCAGAATTGATCACCTCTATTATGGCTGCACTTGCCAAAAAAACAGACATGGCCATTGGGAATATTCTTGGCAGCAATATCATGAATATCCTTTCAATTATAGGAATTACAGCTATAATCAAACCAATAGAAGTATCAGGTGAATTTTTGAGTTCGGATTATTTGTGGATGATCGGTTTTACCTTGATCCTTTTCCCATTGATTCGATCTAAAATGAGAATTTCATTTATTGAAGGGCTGATCTTAGTGATCGGATATGGATCTTACATGTATTTCTTGCTATGAGTGAGTCTATCATCACCTTTTTGGGGATCTACTTTCTGAGTTTGTTTAAATTTATTGCTGGGCCCGTTTTGGGGTATGCAGCAGGTTATGGAGTTGTCGGTTCTATTACAGTCACAGTAGCAGGTATGATGACAAGCGTATTTCTATTTACCCTGATTGGTTCTAAATTTAAAGATTTCCTTAAACTGCGATTCAACAAGAAAAAACCCATTTTTTCAAAGAAAAACAGGACACTTGTCAAAGTCTGGAAAAAATATGGTCAGGTTGGAATAGCTGTTATAACACCACTCTTTTTGACTCCTATCGGAGGTACCTTGATCATGGTTTCATTTGGAGCCAAAAAAAGACATATCTACCTAAATATGCTTTTAAGTAGCTTGTTTTGGGCTACATTTTTCTGTTTAAGTATCGATCAGATTTTAGCGATCCCCTTATTTCAAAAATTACTCAGCTGATTCATCATCTGGCAGAATTTCTATATCCTGGATCAAGACCCTATTAGAGATTTGTTGCCCAGTCAAAGTAGCTGCCAAACCTCCCATAGCCGTTTCTTTATATCGACTTTCCATAGAGGCGCCAATTTCCCCCATTGCCTCTATACATTCGTCCACAGGGATAACTGAACTCACATCTGCTAGTGCTATTTGTGTTGAGCTGAAAGCAATAGATGCTGCTGAGGCATTTCTAACTACACAAGGAACCTCTACCAAACCTGCTACTGGATCACAAACCAGTCCCAACATACATTGGATAGTGATGGCTACCGCATTAAACACTTGGTCTGTATTACCTCCCAAACAATAAACCATTGCTCCTGCCGCCATGGCTGCAGCTGAGCCAGTTTCTGCCTGACACCCTCCGACTGCACCAGCCAAGCTTGCTTTTTCTTCTATGATCAAAGCAATTCCAGCTCCCACCAATAACCCTTCAACTATCTTTTCATCGGATAGGCTGTGGATTTCCTGAAGGGTAACTAAAGTTCCTGGCAAAATCCCTGAAGCTCCCGCTGTGGGAGCTGCTACCACACGCCCCATGCAGGAGTTAACCTCTTTGGCCGCTAAGGCTCTAGCTATCAACTTTTGGAATTCCGGAGATAACACTGAAAGAGGATGATTGAAAACCTTTTTTGCTCCATTGTTGATCATACCAGACCTAGAAGTCATTTCCTCTTCAAGTCCTGTTTTAACAGCATCCTTCATAACTTGATAGGCATTAAGGATTCCTGATTTAATTTGATCAGACTGCGCATTTTTCTGTTCCACTTCATATTCAATCACAGATTCATGAAGCGATACATTTTTCTCTTCACAATAAACTTTCCAGCCTTTGAAAGATTCGAACAGGTAGCACATACTATTTGGGTTTAATCTTTTAATCTTAACTCAGAAATTAAAGTTAATCGTCTGTAGGATTGACGGATCTAAACTTAACGCAACTGGGCAAGTTTTGGCTGCATTTTTCAATTTCTGGATCATGGCAGCATCGTCTACAGGATTTTCCCAATGAAAATCCACAATTATTTCTTGAATTTTTCTAGGAGATGCCTGCATTATTTTTGTTACTTCCCAGGTGAGTCCCTCCAGACTTACTTGGTTTCTTTCAGCCACTATTCCCATAATAGTCACCATACAACTCCCTAAAGCACTACAAACCAAGTCAGTAGGAGAAAACTTCTCTCCTTTCCCGTTATTATCTACAGGTGCATCTGTAAGAATACTTGTTCCAGATTGAAGATGCTCAGAGGTAGTTCTTAAATTTCCTAAATATGAACTTTTTATAGTTGGCATAAACTCTTACTTTTAAAATCAGTTTAAATAATTGGATCCACAAATTAGGGCAATATTTTCGACCTTTTCGAATGACAAAGCTGAAATTACTACTTCCTTTATTTTTCATTCTTATTGCAATGGACTCGTTCGCGCAGCGAGAAGACATTGGTAATTATGAATACGACAAAGAATTCCTTTTTGGTGCAAACAAAAACACCAATGGTGGGCTGATCGGTGGATTTGTGTTCAAAGTCGGGACAAGAATTTCCGATGATCAATTTAGCTTTTGGGCAGTGGAGCTATCCAATGTTAAAAACCCGAAAGAAGTAAGGTATAATACCGTTTTAGGCAACAGCTATATATTTGGAAAGTCAAATTACCTCTATTCAATCCGCCCACAATACGGAAGAGAGATTGTCCTATTCAAGAAAGCCCCAAATCAAGGCGTACAGGTATCTGCCTTGGCAGCTGTTGGGCCATCTATCGGATTAATTGCTCCATATTACATTGAGTACGCTCTCAATCGAGTAGAAACCGTGACAGAACAATACGACCCTGAAGTCCACCAAAGCCGGTTTAATATTTTAGGAACTGGAAGACTATTGCAAGGAATAGGTCAGTCGGAGCTTGCGATTGGAGCAAACGTAAAAGCCGCATTAAACTTCGAATTTGGGGTTTTCAGAAGTAATGTTACCGGTTTGGAACTTGGATACATGCTAGAAGGTTTTACCAAAGAAATTCCTTTAATCCCAACAGCAGAAAATAACCAGATCTTTCAATCTGTCTATTTCACCTTTTATTACGGGTTCAGAAAGTAATAGAAATTGGGTTTTTAGACCCGCTGCTGTACCTTTGCATAAACTTACAATTTCATGATCGAATTACCAGTTATTTCCGAAGAGGCAACTCGTAGAAAAAAACCTGATTGGCTGAGAGTAAAGCTTCCTATTGGGAAAGAATATGCCAAAGTCCGAAAATTGGTGGACGAGCATAAGCTTCATACCATTTGTGAAAGCGGAAACTGTCCGAACATGGGTGAGTGCTGGGGAGCAGGCACTGCGACGTTCATGATCCTAGGAAACGTTTGTACTCGGTCTTGTTCTTTCTGCGCTGTTGCTACAGGAAGACCTCCAGAGTACGATACTGACGAACCAAGAAGAGTAGCTGAAGCTATTAAGCTAATGGGAGTAAAACATGCTGTTATTACTTCGGTAAATCGAGATGAGCTGAAAGATAAAGGAGCAGAGATCTGGTATCAAACAGTTGTACAAACAAAAGATCTTTCTCCAAGCACCACTATTGAAACATTAATCCCAGATGTAAAGTCAAATTGGGATGCCCTATACAGAATGATCGATGGAGGTCAAGAAGTGGTTTCACATAATATGGAAACTGTAGGGAGTTTATACAGAAGAGTAAGACCACAGGCGAAATATGATCGCTCTTTAGAGCAAATCAAGCTTACTAAAGAATATGGCAAAAGAACTAAAACCGGGATTATGCTGGGATTAGGAGAAACCAAAGAAGAGGTATTTAAAGCGATGGATGATCTTGCGGCTAATGGATGTGATATTTTGACACTTGGCCAATACCTGCAGCCAACAAAAATGCACATTGAAGTAGCTGAGTTTATCCATCCGGATATGTTTGCAATGTATCGAGAAGAGGGGTTAAAGAGAGGATTGAAATATGTAGAGTCCGGTCCTTTAGTTCGATCTTCTTACCATGCAGAAAGACATGTCAACGTATAATTAAAATTTGAACGAAATAATTAAAGCACATTTTTCAATGTGCTTTTTTTTTGCCTATATTTTGAAAACTAAACCCTAATTACTTTTTATGCAAGTTATCAAAAAGATCGGAGTCGGGTCAGCAGCAAAGATTTACGGACTTACCTTGGCACTGATAGGTGCTATTATTGGTATACCTTATGGACTTTTTATGAGTGCCATAATAGGGAATATGGATTCAGGAGTCCCGTTTGGATCCGCATTCCCGATAATAATTATCGTTGCAATACCGATAGTATACGGCTTACTAGGTTTCATTATGGGCGCCTTGTTTGCCTGGGTATATAATATTGTGGCAAAGAAAACCGGTGGTTTGGAGATTGAGCTCAGTGAACCTAATAATTTACCTGCCGATTAAAAAAAAGGGCTGCCAATGGCAGCCCTGATTTTTCGAAAATAGGTCAAATTAAACCTCTTCACTAGCATAATCCTCCACTGGAATACAGCTACAAACCAAGTTTCTATCGCCATAAGCAGAATCAATTCTTCTTACTGAAGGCCAGAATTTATTTTCTTTCACATAAGCTGCAGGGAAGACTGCTTTTTCTCTGGAATATGGCAAATCCCAATCTCCTGTCAATACCATGTTGGCAGTATGTGGCGCATTTTTCAATACGTTATTCACTTTATCTGCAGCACCTTCTTCGATCTCTCTGATTTCTGTTCTGATAGAAATCAAGGCATCACAGAATCTATCTAATTCTGCCTTCGTCTCAGATTCAGTTGGCTCGATCATCAAAGTTCCTGCAACAGGGAAAGAAACAGTTGGTGCATGGAAGCCATAATCCATCAGTCTTTTGGCGATATCTTCGACTTCTACTCCTACTTCTTTGAAAGCTCTACAATCCACTATCATTTCATGAGCTGCTCTACCTTTAGTTCCTGTATAAAGGATCGGATAATGCCCACTCAATTTTTCCTTGATGTAGTTTGCATTGAGGATCGCCATTTTAGTCGCATTTGTCAGTCCCTCTCCTCCCATCATTGCGATGTAAGCATATGAGATAGGAAGAATACTTGCACTTCCATAAGGTGCTGCAGAAATAGAAGAAACGGCATCTTTGCCTCCTGTTTTTACCAAAGGATTACCTGGTAAGAAAGGAACTAAGTGACTTGCTACACAAATCGGTCCCATACCTGGTCCACCTCCACCGTGAGGGATACAAAATGTCTTATGAAGATTCAAGTGACAAACATCAGCACCGATATTTCCTGGACTTGTCAATCCTACCTGTGCGTTCATGTTGGCTCCATCCATGTATACTTGGCCTCCATGCTTATGGATCGTAGCACAGATCTCTCTGATTGCTTCCTCAAACACACCATGAGTGGATGGATAAGTCACCATCAAGCAAGCAAGGTCATTAGAATGAGCCTCTGCTTTGGCTTTTAGATCCTCCAGATCAATATTCCCTTTTTCATCACATTTTACCAATACCACTTTCATACCAGCCATTACAGCGGATGCAGGATTGGTTCCATGGGCAGATGTGGGGATCAACGCGATATTTCTATGGCCTTCATTTCTATTTAAATGATACGCCCTGATAACCATTAATCCGGCAAATTCTCCTTGAGCACCTGAGTTTGGCTGTAGTGAAGTTCCGGCAAAACCAGTGATTTCAGACAGCCACCTTTCCAGATTTGCAAATAATTCCTGGTATCCAGAAGTCTGATCCATTGGTGTGAATGGGTGCATTTGTCCAAATTCCGGCCAGGTCACAGGTATCATTTCCGCAGTAGCATTCAGTTTCATGGTACAAGAGCCTAATGAAATCATCGAATGAACCAAAGAAAGATCCTTGTTTTCCAATCGCTTGATGTATCGAAGCATTTCATGCTCAGAATGATAGCTATTGAAAACCGGATGAGATAAATACTCAGACTTTCTAAGTAATGCGTCCGAAATAGAAACCTCTAAAGAATCAGCAATAATCCTCAAAGAGATCGAGTCTTTTCCTGCGGCCTTTGCAAATACATTTACAATAGCCTGAGCATCCTGAAGGGACTTAGTTTCATCAAAAGCTATAAAGACAAGATCTTCCGCATATCTGAAGTTCATACCTGCTCCTACCGCCATAGCAGAGAAATGAGCTTGGTCATGAGAACTCAATTTAATTTTAATGGTATCAAAAAACTCACCTCCACTTACCGCAAAGCCCAATTCTTTTAACCCTTCAGCAGTCAATTTGGCTAATCCATGCGTTCTCAATGCAATATTTTTCAAACCTTTTGGTCCGTGGTACACCGCATAAAAACTTGACATCACCGCTAACAACACCTGTGCTGTACAGATGTTAGAAGTGGCTTTTTCTCTTTTGATATGTTGCTCCCTAGTCTGAAGAGCCATTCTATAGGCTTTGTTTCCTTCTCTATCAACAGAAACCCCGATAATTCTACCAGGAATCTGTCTTTTGAATTCTTCTTTGGTAGCAAAAAACGCGGAATGTGGTCCACCATAGCCCATAGGAACACCAAACCTTTGGGCAGTTCCCACCACAACATCAGCTCCCATTTCCCCTGGAGGGGTTAAAAGTGTCAAAGCCAATAAATCAGCAGCAAACGCAGTATGTACTTTATTGTCTTTAGCGGCAGCGACTATCGCAGAATAATCTCTTACCAATCCGTCAGAGTCAGGGTATTGGAAAAGAATTCCGAATAATTCTGGATCTGTGACGTCAAGATCATCAACAGAACCGTAAACCACTTGGATCCCTATAGGTTCGGCTCTAGTCTCAAGCACTGCCTTGGTTTGAGGAAATACTTTTTCATCCACAAAAAACTTAGTAGCAGTTTTCTTTTCTCTTGCTTTTACGGCAAAAAGCATCCCCATCGCCTCAGCAGCCGCTGTTCCTTCATCAAGAAGGGAAGCATTTGCCAACTCCATTCCGGTCAGTTCCATCACTACTGTCTGGAAATTGATCAACGCCTCTAATCTTCCTTGAGCAATTTCTGCCTGATAAGGAGTATAAGCAGTATACCATCCTGGGTTCTCCAACACATTTCTCAAGATCACTCCTGGCACAAACGTGTCATAATATCCTAAACCGATAAATGATTTTAAAACTTTGTTTTTGGACGCCAGCTTTTTGAATTCAACCAAAAAATCTGTTTCCAGTTGTGCTGAAGGCAAATTCAGCGGTTTCTCCAATTGAATGGATTTTGGTACAGTTTGATCGATTAATTCTTCAAGAGAAGAGGCTCCGATTTTTTCCAGCATTTCGGAAATCTCCGCATTGGTCGGTCCGTTATGTCTGTTTTCGAATTTTACAGCGTTTGAAAGATTGATCTTCATAGAGAACGTAGGGAAGAATGAATATTTGGGTTAAAACATGCCCTTGTTTTTCAAAGTGCAAAGGTACAATTTATTGAGCGATAAAGCTTTTTAGATTTTCAATATTTTAACAAGCTTTTAACTCTTATTGATAGACGGTTGTTTGTAGCCTTAAAAAATTATCTAGTTTTGGAGCGAAAAATACCAATCTGGGAATCTAGGCTTAGTTATCAATCCAAAATTGATCTTCCAAACCTTCTTTTCTCAGTATTGACTAAATAAAACCTAACTATAATCAAGATGAATAAAAGCTTGTTTTTGACTGGTGCTTTGGCTCTCGGGCTTTCGCTCCCTTCATTGGCTCAGACACCTGTCCAGGTGAAATACGCCAATACCATTACTGCAGAAGATTTGACCAAAAACCTGACTTATCTCGCTTCTGATGAGATGAAAGGAAGAGATACAGGTTCTGAGGAACAAAAAATGGCTGCAGAATACATCTCAAACTTCTACAAAAACCTTGGCTTAACAGGTCCTGTGAATGGAAGCTATTTTCAGAAAGTAGAGTTGGTCAGCACTTCTTTTGACGAAGTCAATCTGAAAATCGGCAAGAATAAGCTTGTCAATAATGAAGACTTTGTTTTCGTCGGTGACGGCGATATGAAAAAAGCAGCCAAGTCAGAATTGGTGTTTTTAGGCTTGGTTTCTGACGAAAATCTTGCAAAAGTAGATGTCAAAGACAAATTGGTTGGAATCTGGGCTGTTGGTGTGAGATCCAATGACCTTTTAACCAAAGTAATGGATGCAGGTGCAGCTGGTATCGTGATTGTTTCCATGGAAGGTCAAGCTAACTTTGACAGAATTGCCAATAGGTATAAAACTTTGGCTGGAAAAGGTAGAATCGGTTTTGCGAAAGAAGTAGAGCAGAAGCCAATCTTTATGGTAAGCTCAGATAAAATGGGTGAGTTATTCGACACTCCTGTGGAAGAGCTGAAAGAAGCTGCAAAAGCAAATCCTGAGACTATCAAATCCCAAAAAGCGTCTTATCAGATTAAAAAGAAAGTAGAAGAAGTTGAGTCTTCAAACATCCTGGCTTTCCTGGAAGGTACAGACAAAAAAGATGAAATCGTCGTGATTTCTTCTCACTATGATCACGTAGGTGTCAGCAGCACTGGAGAAGTTTTCAATGGAGCGGATGATGATGGTTCAGGTACTGTTTCCGTAATGGAAATTGCTGAAGCGTTTGCTACCGCTGCAAAAGACGGCAACAAACCAAGAAGATCTATTTTATTCCTGAATGTAACAGGTGAAGAAAAAGGGCTATTGGGTTCTGAATACTATTCTGAACACCCGATTTTCCCATTGGAAAACACCGTGGTTGACATCAATATTGACATGGTAGGAAGAATCGATTACGAATACCAAGATGCAGAAAACAAGGATTTCGTGTATGTGATTGGATCCGAAATGCTTTCTACTGATTTGAAAAAGATCCTGGAATACAACAACATCACCTATAGTGATTTGATCCTGGATTATAGATATGACGCAGAGGATGATCCAAATAGATTCTACTATAGATCAGATCATTACAACTTTGCAAAGCATAATATCCCTGTTGCTTTTTTCTTTAATGGAGTTCATGATGATTACCACCAAGTGACGGACACTGTGGACAAAATCGAATTCCCGCTGATGGCAAAAAGAGCAAAGCTGATTTTCCATACTGCATGGGATCTAGCCAACAGAGAAAACCGAATCAGAGTCGACGGTACCAATACCAGAACTGACAGATAAAATAAGAAAGCCCCGGAATTAATTTTCGGGGCTTTTTGCTTAAAAAGGAGGAGGAATTTTAAAATCCCCTTCTTTATAATTCTTAAATAAAAAATCCTTTTCTGTTATAATAGAGTAAGCATTCAACTTCTTTTTTATATCATCTTCTACAAAAGCCTCAATCAATAACTTAAGGACACCAGAACTGATTGTTTTTTGAAACGCATGCCCGTCTTTAAGTAGCAACAATGTACTATTGGCATAAAACTCGGCCAATGCATCATAAGATTTTGGATAAATTAATTGATCATAGGCGCTTCCAATCAAGGTGACTTTCCCTTGAAAATCAAGAATTTTATCATAATTGATACCATGCACCAAGAATTCTGATTCAGAATACGCTTCCCAAAGTTGTTTGCTTCTTTCTTTCAGCAAATTAAAGGTCAGATTATCGTTAACTCTCCCAAATTGAAAGTCTGACATTGCCAATGAATGCTCAAATAATCTTACTGTTAATGCAAAATCATCCTCTTTCAAAGAAAAATTTCCAAACCCTCCCAAACAATCCTTAAAAGTCAAAAATTGAATCAAGCTGTATTTAGATTCATTTTCAAATTGTTCTTTTGAAATAGCAAGAGACTTAAAGTTTGAAAAATAATTAAAGCCAACTATTTGCTCTTCGCTCAATTTGAAATCAGAAATAGGCACATCAGACCTGGGGAAACTCAGATTTTTTTGAATATCAAAAATTAAGGGATTTAGAAAGATTGCCCTTTCGACTTGGTCAGGAAATAATGAGAGGTAGTATTGCAAGATCGTAGCGGAAGAGGAATAACCAAATAAGACCACCTTCTTTTCACCAAGAAGTTCTTTTCTAATTATTTCAATATCTCTGGCAATCTGATCTTGATTATACAGATGGTAAGCTAGTTCAAAATCAGGAACACCATTTTGATTCACCTCCTTTTTCAGTTCGTCATTTTCTTTCCTTCCTTTTATAAAAAATATATTCATTGATTCAGAAGATGGTATGATTTGATTCTCATTTTCAAAAATCAGATCAAAGGAATCTTCAATAAGAAAAGACGTTTGTCTCTCCTCTCTAAACCCGTTTAAAAGTTCAACTTCAATAATTATACTTTTGGATCCTTTCAAATGATGGTCGAAAGGAACTGCTATTTCCAGAGACATGGGGTTTTGACACCAAAGCAAGTAGATAGAAAGTAAGGATTGGAATATCATCTTGGGGTCTATTCAGCATTCATTCCTCCAAAACTACAATTTGTCCGCAATCCTTAATTTATAAACTATCTATTTAATGATTTTTAAGACTTGACTATAGCTTTTTAGGCAATAACCAGAATGAGTTTATGTATCCAACAGTTAATAGCTGGAACAAAAAAAGCCCCAATTCGGGGCTTTTTGCTTTTATCGACCTTTGTTCTTTTGATTCTTCGTTTTAAGTTGGTTTCTGTTCTTTTTAGCTTTTGAGTTTTTATTACCTCTTTTCTTTTCCTCTTTCGCTTTTTCAGTAAAAGGATTGGCCTTCTTTCGTTCTTTTTTCTCATGAAATGCCCCTTTATAATCAGGATCATCCCGTTGCTTTAATCGATCCAACTCACGTGCATAGGCCTGTTTTTCCTCAAACGGAGTTGCAGGAATATCCACCCCTTCAGGAATCTGCAGCTCATCCACTTTCATTCTGATAATTTCTTCAATTCTCTCAAAATGGTATTCCTCTGCAGGGTTCACAAAAGTGATCGCCTTCCCCTCTTGTTCGGCACGTCCAGTTCTCCCGATTCTATGCACATAATCTTCATAAATCAGCGGCACATCAAAATTGATTACATGGGAAACCATGCTGACATCCAATCCTCTGGAAGCTACATCAGTGGCTACCAATACTCGGACTTCTCCACTTTTGAAATCCTCCATGGAGTTGATTCTCGTGTTTTGTCCCTTATTCGCGTGGATCACCCGTATCTCGCCAAAATGCCTTCTATCCAGAAAATGAAATACCTCTTCGGCATTTTTTCTGGAGCGGGTAAAAATTATTGCTCGGTTCACCGTCTCCTCTTCCAACAGCTTTGCCAACAAGTTGATCTTTGTTTTGATGTTAGGAACTAAAAATTTCACTTGTCCAATGGTCTCAGCCGTGGTCGCCTGAGGAGTGACCTCTACCCTTTCTGGAAACTCTAAAAATTCATGGGCAAGCTTTTCTATTCTACCTCCAAAAGTCGCTGAGAACAACAAATTTTGTCTTTTGACTGGAATCACCTCAAGTATAGAACGGATCTGAGGCATAAAACCCATATCCATCATCTTATCCGCCTCATCCAAAACCATTGTTTTCAGGTCTTTTGTGTAAAGCTCATTCTTTCTGTAAATCTCCAAAAATCTGCCAGGGGTAGAAATGATGATATCCACACCTGCTTTGATCGTCTCGATCTGGGTTTTAGGCCCTAAGCCCCCATAGAGGCAAACAAGTCGAAGATCGGTATAGGCAGCCAATTGTCGGACTACTTCCTCAATTTGCATCACTAACTCCCGTGTTGGTGCCAAAATCAAAGCTCTTGGATGCATTCCCTGAGCATATTTCACTTTCATGAGAATCGGTAACACATAGGCCGCTGTCTTTCCGGTTCCTGTCTGGGCAATTCCCAACACATCGTGACCAGCTTGGGCAAGAGGAATTGCCTTTTCCTGGATAGGAGTAGGATGAGTATATCCAGCCTCAGTGATCGCATCCAATAATTGGCGATTTAACTTAAAAGCTTCAAAACCTAAGGCCTCATTGCTCATGATTCGTTAATTTTAGGGTGTAATTTGAAAATGAATCTGAAAGAATCGATGAAAAGTATACTGATCACCAGCGCAAATATAGTCAATGAAGGCCGGATAAGCCTTGGAGATATTTTGGTTAAAGATGGAAGAATCGCAAAAATAGGTTCAGACCTGAGTTCTGAGACTGCTGACATCACCATAGATGCCACGGGAAAATACTTACTTCCAGGCTTAATTGATGACCAGGTACATTTCAGAGAACCTGGGCTGACTCACAAAGCTGAAATTTACACAGAAGCAAAAGCCGGTGTAGCAGGCGGCACAACCAGTTATATGGAAATGCCAAATACGGTTCCACAATCCGTGACAGTTGAATTGCTGGAGGAAAAATATAAAAGAGCCTCTGAAGTATCTCTGGCCAATTACTCCTTTTTTATGGGAGCAACGAATAACAACCTAGACGAGATTCTTAAAATCGATTTCAATCAAGTCTGCGGACTAAAAATTTTCCAAGGGTCCTCTACTGGAAACATGGTGGTCGACAATATCGAATCCTTGGAAGGCATTTTCAAAGAATGTAAAGCCTTAATTGCCATTCACAGTGAAAACGATGACATCATCAAAGCCAACTTGGATTCTTTCAAAGGAATCTACGGAGATGATATTCCAGTAAAGTTTCACCCTAAAATCAGATCTGAAGAAGCCTGCTATGATGCGTCAAGCAGAGCAGTAGCTATGGCTAAAAAACACGGCACTAAGCTTCATATCCTACATATCAGTACTGCGAAAGAGCTGGAGTTATTCGACAACTCAATTCCTTTAGCCGAAAAAAGAATCACTTCCGAAGCTTGCATTCATCACATGTGGTTTTCTGAAGGAGATTATGAAACCAAAGGCAACTTGATCAAATGGAATCCGGCGGTTAAAACCTCGCATGACAGAGAGGAGATTTTCAAAGCAGTATTGGATGACAGAATTGATGTCATCGCGACTGACCATGCACCACACACGCTAGAGGAAAAATCTCAGGTCTATACAAAAGCACCTTCCGGAGGGCCATTGAATCAACATAGCCTGGTAGCCATGCTGGACTTTTACCATCAGGGAAAAATCAGCTTGGAAAAGATCGTTCAGAAAATGTGTCATAATGTGGCCATTCTTTTTGAGATCCAAGACAGAGGCTATATCAGAGAAGGATATTTTGCAGACTTGGTGTTGGTAGATCTTCATTCTCCATGGACTGTAGAAAAAAATAATATTCTGTCAAAGTGCGGCTGGTCTCCATTCGAAGGCCATACTTTCCAGTCAAAAGTAACGCATACGATCGTATCCGGACATTTGGCGTACGAAGACGGGAAATTCAATGAAGAGAAAAAAGGAGAAAGAATAAGTTTTTTAAGAAATTATTAAGCCTGACCTTGCACTGGATCACCTTAATAATTACTTTTGCAGACCGTTTGGGAGATCAAACTTCCAAATGAAAAATGGTGATTGTAGCTCAGCTGGTTAGAGCGCTGGTTTGTGGCACCAGAGGTCGCCGGTTCGAACCCGGTCTTTCACCCCAAAAACCCCTCATAACGAGGGGTTTTCTTGTTTATAGAGGCCTTAACTGGCACAACATTTGTCCAGCTAAGCTCAAACTAAACCAATTTGCGATGTTTACTTTGTTCCAATCTAATCCGAAATTCCCGGTAGTGAAGCGCATCAATGTAAAGATGACTAGAAGCTACATTTCAAAATTTGAGGAATCGCTAAAAAATTTCGATGAAATTCAAAAAGAGTTGACTCATTCTTGATTATCTAAAAAAAAACAAAAGGTTATGGAAACATAACCTTTATTTTTTTCCATAATATTTTTCTTATGGATGCAAAACTCTATTTTTAAATCCATTCAACGATTTATATATGAGTTACATCCATTTCGATAAAACCCAGCTGATTAATTTGAATTATTCACTGGATCGGGAAATAATCCGAACCAACAGGTCTGGAACATATACCAGTACGACAATTATTGGGTGTAACACGAGAAAATATCATGGTCTTTTAGTTGTTCCTCAGCCACAGATAGACACCCAGAACCATGTCATGTTGTCCACAGTTCACGAAACTGTCATCCAGCATGGAGCTAGTTTTAATTTAGGGATCAGCAAGTTTCCAGGAAATTACTCTCCCAGAGGTCATAAATACCTGGAAGACTTTGATTCGGAACCTATCCCGAAACTGACCTACCGAGTCGGAGGAGTATTACTCCAAAAGGAGCTGATTCTGGACACCAATCGAGATCGGGTGATGATCCGATATACATTACTGGAAGCACACTCTCCTACCAAAATCCGGATTTCCCCTTTCTTGGCATTTCGCCCATATCACAATTTGATGAAAGCAAATACTTTTATCAATAAGAAATATGCTAAAGCTCCCAACGGTGTCAAATTTCAGCTTTATGAAAGCTACGATCCACTTTATATACAGCTTTCCAAAAAAGGAGAGTTTGTGCCTGCACCAGATTGGTACTACAATGTGGAGTATATTCAGGAGCGCGAAAGAGGATATGATTATCAGGAAGATTTGTATGTTCCCGGGTACTTTGAATTTGACATTAAGAAAGGTGAATCGGTCATTCTTTCTGCAGGTTTGACAGAAGCAGACCCAAAAACCAGAGAAGCGGCATTTGAAAAAGAAATAGCCAGAAGAATACCAAGAAACAATTTTGAAAACTGTCTTAAGAACTCCGCAGGTCAATTTATACGGAAAAGAGACGGTGAAACCAGAGTAATAGCTGGATATCCTTGGTTTGGCTGGTGGGGAAGAGACACTTTTGTGGCTGCGCCAGGCTTGACTTTGCCTTCCGGGGATTTTGACACATTTCTTGAAATCATGGAAACCATGTCTAAAGATCTTCATGGTCCATTATTTCCAAATGTCGGCAGTGGAGTGATTACCAATATGAATTCCATTGATGCTCCTCTTTGGTACTTCTGGTCCCTTCAGCAATATGTTATTTATACCAAAGACACTAAAACGATCAAAAAGAATTTCCTTCATAAAATGCAGGGAATTATTGAAGGTTACATCCAAGGCACTGATTTCAATATCAAAGTCCTTGAAAACGGATTAGTCTATGGAGGTGAAGAAGGCAAAGCGTTAACATGGATGGATGCCGTCACCCCGGAGGGTCCAGTGACACCTAGGACAGGTTGCCCGGTAGAAATTCAGGCTCTCTGGTACAATGCGCTATGCTTTTATTCAGAATTGACAGGTGACAAAAAAATAGAGATGCTTGCGGAAAAGACTAAAGAATCATTTATCAAAGAATTCTGGTCTGATGAATTCGGTTACTTAGCCGATGTGGTAAATGGCTCTGAAAAGGACTGGGCAGTACGACCAAATATGGTTTTCGCTACTTCTTTGCCTTATTCCATGCTCCATGAAAACCAAAAGGATCAAGTTCTGGAAATGGTGAAATCCAAACTTTTGACTACAAGAGGCCTGAGATCCTTATCGCCTGACGACTATGCCTATAAAGGATATTATTTCGGAGATCAAATCAGCAGGGACCAAGCATATCACAATGGTACTGTTTGGACTTGGCCTTTAGGGCATTTTGTGGAAGGATATATTAAACTGCATGGAAAATCCTCCTTGAATTTTATCAATAAAATCATCAAGGGATTTGACGGAGTGATGACCCAATATGGTGTGGGGACTGTGGCGGAACTTTATGACGGAGATCCTCCACACAGGCCAAAAGGTGCCATCTCCCAAGCATGGAGTGTTTCTGAATTGTTACGAATGATGGATTTGGTCAAAAAGATATAACTAGCTTTCTATGAGGGTATTAATGTTTGGGTGGGAATTCCCACCACATATTTCAGGAGGACTTGGCACAGCTTGTTATGGTTTGGTCAAAGGACTGACCTATCACAATCAAGACATCATTTTCGTGGTCCCAAAACTTTGGGGAGACGAAGAACCAATGGCCGATTTTGTCAATGCCAGTGATGTATCCATTGACTACAGAGAAAAGAAATTCAAATCCATCTGGAAAAATCTCACTTACCTGGAGGTAAGCAGTTTTTTGGTACCCTATTTAGGCCCTGAGGAGTATAAAAAATTCACCGATTATGCGATACATGATCGTACAGATGTGGATGAAAGTATCTTTTCTACCAAATATGAGTTCAGTGGAAAGTACGGTAAAAACCTGATGGAGGAAGTTTCGAGATATGCCTTGACCGGAGCTCAGATCGCCAGAGACCGCAGTGATTTCGAGATCATCCATGCCCATGACTGGCTATCTTTTCCTGCAGGTATCGCAGCAAAGGAAATCAGTGGAAAACCACTTGTCGCCCATGTTCATGCCACAGAATTTGACAGGTCAGGAGAGACAGTCAATCAAATCGTCTACGACATCGAGCGTGCAGGAATGCATGCTGCAGATCATGTGGTAGCTGTGAGTCAATTGACCAGAAATACCATTATCAAAAAATATGGTGTACCAGCCCACAAAGTATCTGTCTTGCACAATGCGGTTTTGGATGCCAGTATCATCCAATCAAACTTCCAAAAAAAGGTGCCGGAAAAAATAGTGACATTCCTAGGAAGAATCACTTTCCAAAAAGGCCCTGAATACTTTGTGGAAGCCGCCAAAAAAGTAATCGACAGAGACCCAAATGTCCGTTTTGTGATGGCTGGATCAGGGGATTTATTAAACAGAATGATCGACAGAGTCGCTGAATTGAGAATTGCCACCAAGTTTAATTTCACAGGTTTTCTCAAAGGAAAAGACGTAGATCACATGTATGCCATTTCAGATGTATATGTTATGCCATCCGTATCAGAACCGTTTGGAATCTCACCTTTGGAAGCGGTCAGACATAATACCCCAGTGATTATTTCAAAGCAATCCGGAGTTGCCGAAGTATTGACAAACGCCATTAAGATCGACTTCTGGGACATAGATGCAATGGCGGATGCGATTTTTGCACTTTTACACTATAACGGCATTTCCCGAATGTTCAAAGAATTGGGAAGTGAGGAGTTAAAGAAATTGAAGTGGGAACATGTAGCGGCTAAGCTTGTCACAGTATATGAAAAAACTTTATCCCAAAAATCATGAGAACTATTTGCTTTTATTTCCAGGTTCATCAGCCCTTCCGCCTAAAGCCCTATCGCTTTTTTGATATCGGGGAAGACCATCATTATTGGGATGATTTCAGTAATCGAAGCATCATGCGCAAAGTAGCCCAAAAATGCTACCTACCTATGAATGCCTTGCTACTCGATCTGATCCATCAATACAATGGTGGATTTAAAGTGAGCTTTTCTATATCAGGCACCTTTATGGACCAAATGCAAGCCTATGCGCCAGATGTTTTGGAAAGCTTCCAAAAATTGGTTGCAACCGGCCATGTCGAGCTTTTGAATGAGACTTTTTCCCATTCCTTGGCATCGCTCAAAAGCAAGGATGAGTTCAAAAATCTGGTTTATCAGCACCAATCAAAAATCAAGGAGCTTTTCAATGGCTATACTCCAAAAGTATTCCGAAACACTGAATTGATTTATTCAGATCAGATCGGTGCCATGGTGGCTGAACTGGGATACGAAGGCATGCTTACAGAAGGAGCAAAACATATTTTGGGTTGGAAAAGCCCTAATTATGTGTATGTCAATAGCATTGAGCCAAAGTTAAAAATCCTTTTAAAGAACTTCCGGTTAAGTGATGACATTGCATTTAGGTTTGGGAATAAAGCGTGGGATGATTTCCCTCTGACCACAGATAAGTTTGTCAACTGGATCAATGCCATCCCCAAAGAAGAAGAGACTCTCAATCTCTTTATGGATTACGAAACATTTGGTGAGCATCAATGGGCAGAAACAGGCATTTTTGAATTTATGAAAAGTCTGCCGGAAGCCGTATTTAGCAAGACTGATTTTGGCTTTTCGACTCCGTCAGAAGTGATTTCTAAAATCCCACCGGTTGGAAAAATCCATGTTCCAATTCCAATTTCTTGGGCCGATGAAGAGCGGGATCTTACCGCATGGCTGGGAAATGACTTACAAGATGAGGCCTTTGACAGATTATACGATTTGGAAAAACTGGTCAACACCATCGACGATGAAGAAATAAAAAGGGATTGGAAATATTTGCAAACCTCGGATCATTTCTACTACATGTGTACCAAGTTCTTCTCTGATGGAGATATACATTCTTATTTCAGTCCTTACGATTCACCTTATGATGCCTTCATCAATTACATGAATGTCCTCAGTGATTTTATGATCAGACTCAAAGAGAAATCAAACTTGGTCAGTATTTAAGGAAACTTGCAAAAAAATAAGGTCAGATTTTCTGACCTTATTTTTTTTAACTGAATTGAGTTTTGGAAACCACTCAATCCTATTTTCGATCTGTTCAGTGAAGTGCTACCATTGCAAAAAATCCTTGAAAGGCGTTCAAAATTTGCATATTAATAACTTTCCTTTTCATTTGGAAAGTCCCTACTCTTCACATCTTTGATATAATTACCAAAAGCCTCTAGCATAATTGACTGTAGATCTGCATACTGTCTAAGAAATCTAGGCTTAAATTCCTGAGTGATCCCCAGTAAATCATGGACCACCAATACCTGACCGTCGACATTTCCACCCGCACCAATTCCAATGACAGGAATGGAAACAGTTTCTGCGACTTTCTTTGCGAGTTTAGCAGGGATTTTTTCCAGTACAATAGCAAAACATCCGCATTCTTCAAGGATTTTAGCGTCTTCTAAAAGTTTCTGAGCCTCCGATTCCTCCTTTGCCCGGACACTATAAGTTCCGAATTTATAAATAGACTGAGGTGTCAATCCCAAATGCCCCATCACCGGAACACCTGCACTTAATATCCTTACCACGGATTCTTTGATTTCCGCCCCTCCCTCGACTTTTATAGCGTGGGCTCCGGATTCTTTCATGATTCGAATAGCTGAGCGAAGAGCTTCTGTACTGTTCCCCTGATAAGATCCAAAGGGAATATCCACCACTACAAATGCTCTGCTCACAGCTCTTACTACCGAAGAGGCATGATAAATCATTTGATCTAAGGTGATGGGCAAGGTCGTTTCATGGCCTGCCATCACATTGGAGGCTGAATCCCCTACCAATATGATATCTATTCCGGCGTCGTCTACGATTTTTGCCATCGAAAAATCATAGGCGGTGAGCATGGAAATCTTTTCACCACGGTTTTTCATTTCCTGAAGGATATGTGTGGTGATCCTTTTTACTGATGCTGAAGAATGTACGGACATGATTTATCTTAAATGAACAGAATATTCACTTCCTGAGAAATCTACTTGAATGTGTTCATTCAGTGTTGTAGAAAGTTCATATCCGGTATAATCGGGTTTTAAAGGAAACTGACCATGACTTCTATTGACTAAGACGGCAATTTCCATTTTATACAATTCTTTGTCTAGAAATGGCTTCATGGCATAAGCGAGCGTTTTTCCTGTGTTTAGTACATCGTCTACCAAAATCAAAGTTTTTCCAGAAAGCTCGATTTCTTCAGAAAGTTCTATTTCCTCGGAGTGCAATTTGGTCTTATCCAGAATAATTTCTAATTCTTCTATGTCAAGTGGAGAAATAGATTTCAGTTCCTGAACCAACAGATCAGCTAAAACTTTTCCCATTCCGGTTATCCCTGCGATGACCACACCGGCAGAATTAAGATTTCTTTCATAAATCTCAAATGCCATCCGGGTGATTTTCTTTTTGATCTGATGATGATTGAGTACTTCGCTCATGTGTCTTTATTGAAAAATGAAAATTAGGCCAATTCTACAAGGTTTCAAAATGATTTGCTTTAACGATAAGAATCCTCCTCATTAAGAATATTTACGTAACTCTGGTATCTATAAGGATGGATATATCCTTCCTCCACCTTTTCTCTTACGATACATCCCGGTTCATTGATGTGTTGGCAATTGTTATACTTACACTCTCCTAGATATTTTCGCATTTCCGGAAAATAATGGGAAAGCTCATGATCCTCAACATCCAAAATCCCAAACTCTTTAATTCCTGGTGTGTCGATTAAATCCCCTCCGCCATCAAATGGGAAAAGCTCCGCAAAAGTGGTAGTATGAACGCCTTTGGCACTGAAACTTGAAATTTCCTTGGTATTTTGGGAGGCATCAGGAACCAGTCTGTTTAGCAAAGTAGATTTTCCCACACCGGAATGTCCCGCAATGAGAGTGGATTTATTCTGAAGGAAAGGCTTGAATTTTTCTATCAGATCCTGATCATTTAAAGCCGATACCTCCAGCACTTGGTATCCTAATGGCCCATAAATTTCATGAATATCCAATAGCCAGTCTTCCGCATCCTCTCCTTCCATCAGATCCACTTTATTGACCACCAAGATGGCTGGAAGCCTAAAACTCTCTGTACTCACCAAAAACCTATCAATAAACCCAAGTGAAGTTCGCGGGCTTTTCATAGTAATGACCAATATCGCCTGATCCAGATTACTGGCAATGATATGGGAAAAGTGCTGCTTTCTGGTAGACTTTCGGATCACATAATTTTCTCTGGGAAGAATGGTCGTGATGATTGCAGTTTCTTGGTTTTCCTCTTTTTCTAAAGTCACCCAGTCGCCTACTGCGATGGGGTTGGTCAGCTTCAGATCTACTTGTTTGAACTTCCCTTTCAATCTCGCCGATAGAAATTCTGACTCAGTTCTCACCACGTACCAGCTACCAGTTGATTTGATTACTCTACCTTCCATCTAATGGATAATTTAATAAAACCTCAGAGACAATTTTGTCTGCAGCACCTAAATTTGCCTCCATCCAAGATTTAGCATTGGATTTTGCTAAAGCATAAAATTCTTGATCTTGAAGTTTGGAAAAATTCTGATCCAAACTTTCAAAATCTGAAACAGAAAAACCGCATCCCTGAGCGATGCTTTGAGCTGCCTCGGGAAACTTTGATCTGTTTTTTAAATCTCCAAATATAACCGGTACCTCAAAACCAATCGGTTCCAGAATGTTATGAAGCCCTTTTCCAAAAGCACCTCCTACATACGCAATTTTCGCATATTGGTACAAAGATGAAAGCATCCCAATATTATCTATAAACAGGACTTTCATCCCGTTCAGTGTGCTTTTTTGAGAATATCTAGTGGATTTAGATAGAATGGCTTTTGCCCACATTTCCATAGGCTCAGGTTTAAGGTCATGCGGTGCCACTATCCATAAATATTCTTTGTACTTATTGATCAGCGGAATCAACAATTTCATATCCTCTTCCCAAACCGAACCCAGAACCGCCACCTTTTTCCCTTCAACCCATGATCCTATTTCTACAAAATGTTTAGGGGCATTTGCGGTTTCATTCACACGATCAAATCGAGTATCTCCAGCCAAGTATCCACTTGAGTAATCGATCGCCCTGAGCAACTGAAGACTTTCTTCATTTTGAGTAAAAATCAGGTCCATTTTTTTCAATACACTTCTAAAAAAACCATCAGATCTGAAATAATTCTGATCTTTTCTAAAAGATGCAGAAAATAGCACAATGGGCACTTCCCTACTTTTCAAGGCAATAATATGATGGTACCAAAGATCATATTTGACAAAAAATGCAATGGACGGATTTACTGATTCCACAAATTCAAAAGCCCAGGATTTTCTATCCAGTGGGATATAAGTAATGAAGTCCACATGTTCCTGTGGCTTTCTGGTGGCTATATCATAACCTGATGGACTGAAGAAACTTACGAGCACCAAGAAATGTGGTTTTTCCTTTTTGAACTTTGAAATAACAGGTTTTGCTTGTTCGTATTCACCTAGGGAGGCCACATGAAACCAAGCGAGATTTCCGGGATTTTTTGACCTAAAATCAGCAAGTTTCTTAAATAGAGACTTTCTCCCTTTCAAAAAATGGTTAACCTTTGCACTGAGCAGACCTACTAATGGCAAAATAATAGTAGCAAGTGCGATCGCTATTCTATACAGCAAATTCATTTGCCAAAAGTAGCCAAACCGCATGACTTATTGGCCATGGGAAAATTGTGGTTTGAATTAATCCAATAAAAATTGCACGGATTTTTAAAATGAGTCAAAAAATCAAAACCCATTCGTGCATTTCATCTTAAAATTAAGTACTTTCAAAAGCTTCTGTTTTTGAAAATCCGATCTGAGTAGTTAGTATGATTAAAGTTTTATTTGTTTGTCTGGGAAACATTTGCCGATCTCCATTGGCGGAAGCTATTTTTGACGCTAAAGTCCAGGAATCAAACTTGTTATCTTCTTTTAAATCTGACAGTGCCGGGACTTCCGATTATCATATCGGTGAGCTTCCGGATGAGCGTACCATATTGGTAGGTAAAAAACATAACCTTCACATCAAACACCGCGGCAGACAAGTAAACAGAACTGATTTCCGGGATTTTCATTACATCATCGCGATGGATGAAAACAATGTGAAAAACCTCAATTCGATGAAAGTCCGATATGGTTTTCCAGAAAAAGAAATCCATTTGATGAGGGATTATGTCCCAGGTTCTGAAGGCCTTCCCGTTCCTGACCCATATTATGGTGGAGAAGAAGGCTTTGAAGAAATTTATAAAATCCTTGATGAGGCACTTGATAATTTCCTTGCGAAAGTAAAAGAGACCCATCACCTCTATGTATGACCTGCATGATATTTACGAAAAAGTTCTATTTCAAAGCCTGGGACCACAGGCAACATTAAAATCTGCTTCACTTGTTGCTGCAGGCAATCACAATCAAGGAATCAGGATCGAAAGCTCAGCAGGAGATTACTTCCTGAAATTAAATTTCGACCATGAAAAAGACATCCTCAAAAAGGAATCTCAAGGTTTAGAATTTTTACGAAAACACACTTTTTTACAAATCCCGGAGATTTTTGGCTGTGGCCGTGTTGGAGATTATAATTTTTTGCTCTCTGAGTTTATTCCCACCGGTCGCTATCAATTGGATTATTGGGAAACTCTGGGCTATGGCTTGGCAGATCTACATCTTACCAGCAGTAAAAAGTTCGGATTGGATCAGGATAATTTCATCGCTTCACTCGAGCAAAGAAACTACCTTACGGATAACTGGGTGAATTTTTACATAGAACAAAGACTTGAGCCCTTACTGGGGAAAGCGTATTTTGACAGGCTAATTCCATTGGATTTCTTGAAAAAATTTCAAACGATCTATAAAGTAATTGAATTGATCATCCCCCCGGAGAAACCTTCTTTATTACATGGAGATTTATGGTCCGGAAATGTCCTTTGCAATGCAAATGGTCAACCAGCGCTGATAGACCCGGCAATTTATTTTGGGCATCGGGAAATGGATCTGGCATTTAGCCGTCTTTTTGGAGGCTTCGATGCGCGGTTTTATCAGTCCTATGAATCCATTTTACCTTTGGAACCGGACTTTGAAAGCAGAATGGGAATCTATAATCTTTACCCGCTACTGGTCCATCTTAATCTTTTTGGAACTGCTTACCTTCCTGGAATCGAACGAATCATCCACAGATATATCCGATAAAATGAGCTTGATTGTCAGAAAAGCTTTGGAAAATGATATACCAGAAATTCTGGAGATCAACAATTATGAGATCCTAAATTCCACCGTCAATTATGACTACGAACCCAAGTCTCTGGAATTTCAACTGGATTGGTTTCATCAGAAATCAAGTGCAGGCTTGCCGATCATAGTTGCGGAAAAAGACGGAAAAGTAATTGGGTTTGCCACTTTTGGGCCGTTCCGGCCAAAACCTTCTTATCAGTTTACAATTGAACATTCCGTCTACATTCACCCTGATTTTAGAGGAGCTGGAGTTGGTAAGCGGTTGATGGAAAAATTGATTTCCATTGCAAAAAACAAGGGCTTTCACTTAATGGTCGGGGGGATTGACGCGAATAATCTCAACAGCCTTGAGTTTCATAAAAAACTGGGATTCCAGGAAGTCGGAAAGTTTTTGGAAGTTGGAAGAAAATTCGACCAATGGCTTGATTTAATTTTCGTCCAACTCCCACTTGGATAAAAATTGATTAGACCAAGCTTACTTTTTCACCTGTTTTAACTGCTTGGTAGATGGCATCTATAATTACCAGATCACGTAATCCTTCTACTCCATCCACTGGAACCAAAGGTTTTTTCCCATCTAGAATTATGGCAGCCATTTCATCCATTTGTGTCGTCTGATGAGTGACATGCGGATTGCTAAGAGGTCCTTTATGGGTTCTTCCCTGAATCGGACCATAGCCAGTTGAAGGCTGCATTTCAGCAAAGCCTTTATTTCCATTCAAGAAAAATTTATCAAGATTATTCATACTATAAGTGGAAAGACAAGAAGCAACTGCTCCTCCCGGGAAGCCAAGCTGGAACTGAATAGTCTCATCAACTCCTTCTTTAAATTTCACAGGATCGTTTTTGGTCTCTTGGGCGGTTACCCATATGGGCTCTTCGCCGATCATATATCGGGCTCCATTGATGGAATAGATTCCTATATCCATCATGGCGCCTCCACCAGAGAGCTCATAATTCAATCGCCATTGAGTGGGATCTCCAATGATAAACCCACTCAATCCCTGAAAAAACAAAACTTTGCCGAAATCACCATTCATCTGCATTTTGATTACTTCCTGTGTATTTGCCTCAAAATGCATGCGATAACCCACCAACAATTGTACTCCTGCCGCCTGACAGGCATCCACCATCTCTTTACCTTCTTTGGCATTGACAGCCATCGGTTTTTCACAGATTACATGTTTCCCCGCTTTGGCCACACCCAGCGTATGTTCTTTATGAAGACCGTTTGGAGTGATCACATAAACAGCATCTATGTCCGGGTTATCTTTGATTTGGTGATACGTGTCGTAGTTATAGCAATTTTTTGCCGGGATATTGTATTCTTTTTGCCAAGCTTCAACCTTGGAAGGCGTGCCACTGATTACGCCGACCAATTTGGCTCTCTTGCAATCTTTCATTGCCTGCGCCACTCTAGTTCCATAGCTGCCTAATCCCATAATAGCCACCCTGAGTGGCTTATCCTCTGTTACATGCATTAACTTTCCATCGTTTAATGCCCATAATGGCTTCAAAGGAGTAAGATTCAAGGCCAAAGCTGAAAGACCGGCTTTTTGGAGAAAAATTCTTCTGTTTTTCATAGGTTGGTTATTGAGAGTTTCTTGTTTCTGAAATTACAGAATTTCCTTTACATGACGATCATCTATGTCATACTCACCGCTTTCTCCGGACCATTTGTATTGTATTACGGGTACTTTGCTCCAATAATATTTCAAACTCCTCCATAAAATTTTCCAAAATCACCTCCTGAGGATGAAGAATAGTCAAGAGTTCGAGCCCTTCGTTATATCTGATCTCAAAAAAAGGATTTAAGCTTTCCAAAAGCTTTTCCAGTTTGAAAGTCTGAAAATCCATCACCAATGAAATACTGATCGCAGAGATCTGTAGCATATTCACCCGAAGTTTCAGGGTTTTTAATTCTTCGTAGACTTTGTGAATATGCCCCTCTTCAATAAATGTAAAATCTGTCACTTTGAAACTGACTAATAGCTGATTTTCTTTGATGATAAAAGAAGGAATTGACTGCTGACTTTCTTGGGTATAAATTTTTGTTCCTTGTGATTCAGGATTCAAAAACGATTTCACGAATAAAGGAATTTTACTATTAGCCAATGGCTTTATTGTTTTTGGATGAATAACCGATGCTCCATAGTATGTCATTTCAGCAGCTTCTTTGTAGCCCAATTCCTCAAACAACACGGTATTCTCAAACTTCTTTGGATCGGCATTTAAGACCCCAGGTACATCTTTCCAAATGGTAACGGAGACAGCATCAAGAGATGTGGCTAAAATCGCAGCAGTAAAATCAGAACCTTCCCTTCCCAAAGTGGTGGGTTTTCCATGATCATCTGACCCAATAAAACCCTGCGTCACGATAGGGTATGACTCCAAAACCGGCAGCAACTGATACCGGCAACCTATTCTTGTTTTTTCCCAGTTTATTTTTGCGAACCGGTAATCACTGTTGGTTTTGATAAATTCCCTGGCATCTTTCCAAAGTGTGATCATTCCGACTTCGCATAAATATTCCATGACAATCGAAGAGGATATCAACTCGCCGTATCCGATAATCGAATCGTAAAATTCATCGTAGTTATCCTTCGTCAGAGGACTTTCAAGCTTCTTTCCCAAAGCCAAAAAATAATTATCCAAAACAGGGAAAACACGATGCTCTTTTGGAAATAAATCCTGGCAAATCTGAACATGAAACTCTTTTAATTTTGTACTATTCAAAGAATAATCTTTTTCGGAAAATTTAAGATCCAAAATAGTCTCTAACGCATTTGTCGTTTTCCCCATTGCAGAAACAACGATAATCATATTTTTTCGCAATCGATTACGCAGAATTTCAGCTAAATTTTTGAGTGCTTGAGCATCTTTTACAGAAGCTCCACCAAATTTGTAAACAATCATTTTTGCCATAAGAATTTATTACTAATTTCAGGATATCTATAATCAATTATTGTACTTTTCCACTAAATGAAAATCTTACCTTACCAACCAGATCAGAGTGGCCTTGCATATTCTGTAGGTACTACCCTTGACCGATTTATCAAACTTAAACAAAGTGACTTCCCTTTTGCTTCCGGAGAATTATCCCAGCTATTGAGAGATATTGCCTTGGCATCTAAAATCGTCAACAGAGAAACCAACCGAGCCGGACTTTCCAACATCGGCGGAGCCTTTGGCCAAACCAATGTACAAGGTGAAGAACAACAAAAACTGGATGTCATCGCCAATATCCGTTTTATCCGGGCTTTAAGTAAAGGTGGCGAAGTCTGTGCCATAGTTTCCGAAGAGGAGGATGCTGTCATCGATTTGCAGAACAAATCCGGAAAATATGTGGTCGCAATCGACCCCTTAGACGGTAGTTCCAATATCGACGTGAATATTAGCATCGGTACCATCTTTTCCATTTATAGAAGAAAAACCCCGGTCGGAAGCCCAATTCTGGAAGAAGACATCATGCAGCCAGGTACTGAGCAGGTGGCATCAGGCTATGTGCTCTACGGGTCCTCTACGATGCTGGTTTACACCACAGGTTTCGGAGTCAATGGATTTACTTATGAGCATTCCTTGGGAGAGTTTTTCTTATCTCACCCTTCTATCCAGGCACCAAAAAACGGAAATATTTATTCCATCAATGAAGGAACTCAGGAAGAATGGAATCCAGGAATCAAAGAATACATTCAGCATTGTAAATCTTCAAGTTTATCTGCCCGATACATAGGTAGCCTGGTAGCAGACTTTCACAGAAACTTATTGAAAGGGGGAATTTACCTGTATCCTGCTACCAAGAAGAATCCAAATGGAAAATTGAGACTGATGTATGAAGCCAATGCACTTGCATTTATCGCCGAACAGGCGGGAGCTATCGCAACTGACGGAAACCAGCGAATTTTAGAAATCCAGCCTACTAGTCTCCACCAAAGAACCCCGCTGTTTATCGGCTCTGAAGCTATGGTTGAAGAGGCTGTTCATCATTTTAAAAAGCACCAAATCTCCATAAATCAAGTAAGCTGAAAAGGTAGAAAGCCTTAAGTCTGCCTAACATGTATTATCTTCATGTCTTAATTTAAACAGATATGAATTTTCATAAATCAATTCTTAAACTAAGCTTGATGGCTTGTGGTGCTGCTTTCACCGTGGCTTGTGAGCAGAAAGCCACAGAAGTAGAAACTACCCCTGCAGAGCCAATCGATGAAACTTATGCTGTACAGACAGAAAAGCTTCTATTGAAAGTTGACACCTTGCACACGGGTTTTGAAAACCCTTGGGGCATGACCTGGCTAGAAGACGGTACATTGTTAGTAACTGAGAAAATGGGGGAAGTCCTGATTTTCAAAGAAGATAAGTTCACAGGAGAAAAAATCCAGGGTCTGCCCGAAGTACGTACAAATGGCCAAGGAGGCTTGTTGGACATTCAGGCTCATCCAAAGTATGGAGAAAACGGATGGCTTTACATCAGTTATTCCAAAAAAATCACTGAAGAAGAAGGTACTACCACTATCATGCGATTTCGATTGGATGGAAATAATGCTGTTGACCAAGAGGAGCTGATCATGTCTCAACCTGCATGGAAAGGTGGAAACCATTTTGGAAGCCGTATAGTATTTGACAATGATGGACACTTGTATTACTCAAGCGGAGATCGATTTGACAAAGCGATGAATGCGCAGGATCTGACTAACTCCCATGGCAAAATCCACAGAATCCATGATGATGGTAGAATTCCAGCTGACAATCCTTTTGTAAATACACCTGGAGCCGTTCAATCTATTTGGTCGTATGGAAACAGAAACCCGCAAGGGTTATATTTTGACGAAGCAAATAACCGTCTTTGGGAATCAGAACATGGCCCTATGGGTGGCGATGAATTAAACTTGATCGAAAAAGGCAAAAACTACGGTTGGCCGGTCATCTCTTATGGTAAAAACTATGACGGCACAACTTTAACCGAGATCACTGAAAAAGAAGGAATGGAGCAGCCTGTAACTTATTATGTACCATCCATTGCTACAGCGGGAATGACGATGGTGACTTCAGATAAATATCCGGCTTGGCAAGGAGATATTTTAATAGGAGCACTTGCAAAAATGCATATCAATAGAGTGGATATGGATGGAACCAATGCGCTGTCTCAGGAAGTGATGCTTCAGGATATTGGTCGAGTAAGACAGGTAAAGCAGAGTCCTGACGGATACCTTTATGCTATCACTGAAGGAACAGGACTTTTGGTAAAACTAATTCCTATCAGATAAGGACCATTATTGACAAAAGAAAAGAGACTTTGGATAATTCTAAAGTCTCTTTTTTTATGCTTTTATACAAAATCAATATCCACATTAAACGGGTACTTCATCAGAAACTGAAGTGCTTCTTTGATATCAAACTCTTCAAATAAAACCCTGTAAAGGTATTCAGTAATAGGTGCTCTTAAATCAGCTGTTTCTAAAAATGCCTTAATCACCCGAATGGTATTTATACCTTCGGCAACCTCCTCCATATCTGCTAAAATCTGGTCCAAAGTCTCTCCTTTTGCAAGTCTGAATCCCACAGTAAAATTCCTGGAATCCACCGAGTTACAGGTTGTCACCAGATCCCCAATACCTGCCAGTCCAATCACTGACTTGACACTTCCTCCGAGTGCATTGCTCAAGTGAACCATCTCCACCATCCCTCTGGAAATCAAAAGTCCTTTGGCATTTTCTCCCAATTCAAGTCCGGCTAATGCACCAGATGCGATGGCAATGATATTTTTCAATACCCCACTCAGCTCCACTCCGATGATATCCGAATTACCGTACACCTGAAACTTTTCTGATCGAAGCAGACTTTGACCTTCCAGGATTACCTCGTTGTATTTACTTGCAATTACAGTAGCTGCCGGTTGACCTTTGATCAATTCTTTGGACAAATTCGGGCCTGCCAAACATCCTACTCTCACCACCACTGTTTCCTGCATAATCACCTCACTCATTGTCAGGATTTGTGAACGCTGGATTTTTTGGACTGAGTCCAATGTTTCGCCTTTGCCAAGATTCAAACAAAGACCTTTGGTACCATGAATCACCAAGTGGTACGGATGAAGATAAGGAGCAAAAGTCTTGGCCACATCTTGAAAACCTGAGGAAGAGATCATCATGAAAAGAATGTCACAGGCTTTGCAAATCTCTTCAGGATTGTGCGTCCCAATGATCTGTGGGTTCATTTTTTTCCCCTGAGCGGTATGATTCGTATTGATTTCCTGAACTACTTCTTCTTTCCGGGCATACACCATGACAGGATTTTTTTCCGCCAGCATATTGGCAATGGCAGTTCCAAAACTACCCACCCCAATCACTCCGATCCATTTTAATTGAGGTTCAGAAGAGTTTTTCGAGTCCATATCCGGTTAATCTATTGTGGTAAAAATAAAGCAAACTCATATCCTCCGTGACTATATCCCCTTTGGAATCCATAATCAACGGTCTTTTCGCATGGTACATGCCCACATTATCCAATCCATGTTTTATAATGGTATCCATATCATTATGAAGGTGCGGCGCCATATTAATCTTTCCATTTGCAGTTAATACGTTGATTCGGTCTAAAACCCGCATGCAATTGGTTTTAAACGCTTCATACGGGATACTAATATCCTCTTCAGGCAATCTGATCAAGTCAAACAAATCCAATTTTCTATTGGAAGATTTGATCATTTCAAATGCGGTAAATGCTACGAGATGTGAACTGAAAACCCGGTTGATTTTATGGAACTCCTCCACTATTCTCTTACCCAGCATATTGGTGTATTCCTCTTCCCGTTGGTTATCCACGGTGATTTTTCCTTCGGAAAGGAAATAATCCCGGGTATGGATCTTTCTGCCTTTTTTGTCTAGACTATCACCATTTTCATCTACATAATTCCCGAGTACATCCATCGCCTTTCCTACAGAAACCGAAATATCAGAGCCTTTGGTAAAGAATTTCAGAAGAAATTTGGAGATTTTATACGAGTTGGAAAATTCATCATTTTCCTTGTAATAGCGTTCTTGTCCAGTAATACTGAGGTGATCACGAATCAAGCTTGGTGCCTCAAGCACAAAATGATAATTTATCGTTACGGGTACAATAAATATTTTACCGGAAATATCATCCAATCCATTTTGAAAATTTGCCCGCTGTGCCTCTATGGCAGTACTCAAAAGTCCAAGCTTTAATTTTGACTCAATCATCCCGCTTCTGGACCTTGTTCCACCAGGGAAGAACAAACTATGGCAACCAAACTGAATTGCTTCTTTAGAATAGGTCTTTAAAGTCTCCAGATAAACCAGATTTTTTTTCCTACGGTCCACTTTATAAGCACCGAGGGAATTCATAAAGTAAGCAAAAATCGAAATGTTGAATAGATTCAATCCAGCTCCATAAATAAAAGGAGGCAAACCTAAAACGGAAATAATCCATCCGATCAAAATGCTGTCCAAATTACTGAAATGTGTAGGAACCATGACAACGGTTCCCTTGGTAGCAAGATCCCGTAATTGATCGGTTTCTCCGGTGATCTGGATCTTATCCTGTAAAGTATACTGATTACTGAATATCGATTTGAACCCTTTTACTCTTGCAGCATTGAGCAATCTAGAAAATCCGTAAGTAACAACGCTTCTGGTAAATTTGTAATGGGTATGTTTAAAATTACTGGCAATTTCCTCTGCATACCTGGAGGTGATTTTATTCAAAATTGACTGATACCCTTCGAGCTTTTTCTTTTTGGTATTGCCAGCGGCTGTGGAAATCTGAAGCAAAGAATCCTTCACCTCTCCCCAAAATGAACCCTCATCATCCGGGTCTACCACCCAGGGATTCTGTTTAATTCTGAGCTTTTCACGATAGAGGGTAGTTTCTAATTCCTCCTTTAAAATATCAGGGTTTTTATCTGTCAGGTTAAGAATTCTTTCTTCGGCTAGATCAGAGACTTTCTTAACAAACTCCTTCCGCTCTCTGGCAAGTTTTACTACAGGCCATTCATTCTTACTGGGAATGATCGGATCGTATTTATGCTTTAGATATTTTTCCTCCAAGTGGAATTTAGTTTTTACGTCTCAAAGATAACAAAAGCCTTTTGCATAAAGCCCACAAACGGGACCAACTCAGCCTTGTTTCTTCGATTTAGTAAAAATTGCGACGATCGCTGAAGTAATCACTCCCATGATCAAAGCCCCTATCGTTGCTTGAATCATGTAACTTTTCAGGTTGAACCAATCTTCTGCTTCTTCTGCTGTCAAAGTCCCAGAGGAGACTGAGTATTCTTTCACATTTGTGAAATATTCAGGTGTGATATATTCCAAGGTGATATACTGTGCAAAAGGACTTAAAACCGCTACAATCACCGTAACAATCACTCCGGACAAAAATCCCTGTAGATAAGTCATCTGCCCATGGTAATACTTTTTCTTTTTATCCAATAATGCTAAAACATAAATCAAAATAGCAGGAATTGCCACCAGATTTGTCAAAGTAGCATGCTGATCGATCAGCTCATCATGCCAGCCTAATGATTTTTCCATAAACATCCAGGCAAGCATCATGGCCGTAAAAATTATAGCCCATTTAATTTCTATTGAGATATTTTTCATAAGTACTGTCAGTTAAGATGGTTTACAAAAGGGGATAATCTTTACAAAATACAAAAAACTTGAAATAATTATACATTCTGATGGAATCTCAACCAATGCTTAAATAAGCGCTTGCCCATGAAAGAAAGGGTATTATTTTTACGACAGAATTCATCGGATGAAAGCAGACCTTAAACAAATACAAATTCCAATTGAAGCCGAAATGGCTGAGTTTGAGCAGAAGTTTAGAGGGCTTATGAAAAGTAAGGTCAAACTGCTGGATCACATCATGAATTACATCGTGAAGCGCAAAGGAAAGCAGATGCGTCCGATGTTCGTTTTTTTAACTGCAGGAATTACCGGTGAAATCAATGAGTCCACCCACAGAGGAGCTGCGTTAATAGAATTACTTCATACTGCCACGCTGGTCCATGATGATGTCGTCGATGACGCGAATTACAGACGTGGTTTTTTCTCCGTAAATGCACTTTGGAAGAATAAAATAGCCGTTTTAGTGGGTGATTATCTTCTTTCCCGAGGTTTGCTTTTGAGCGTTGACAATGAAGATTTTCACTTGTTAAAAATCGTCTCCAACACGGTCAAAGAAATGTCCGAAGGAGAATTGCTCCAGATAGCCAAAGCCCGGAAACTTGACATCACCGAAGAGGTTTATTATCAGATTATCCGCCAAAAAACTGCCAGTTTGATTGCATCCTGCTGCGCTGTAGGTGCTTCTAGCAATCAAAATGACACAGAGATCATAGATCGGATGAGGAATTTTGGAGAGAAAGTAGGAATGGCATTCCAGATCAAAGATGATTTGTTTGATTACGGCGAGGATGAAATCGGGAAACCTGTCGGCATTGATATCAAAGAAAAGAAAATGACATTGCCATTGATTTTTGCATTGAATCAAAGTGACTGGCTAGAGAAAAGAAGAATCATCAGTCTCATTCGAAATAAAAGCGAAGATAAAAAAGCAGTGAATGAGGTGATCGACTATGTTAAAAGGAGCGGTGGACTTGACTATGCCAAAAGCGTCATGAATCGTTTTTATCAGGAAGCTCTGGAAATACTCAGTACATTCCCTGATTCAGAATACAAGAAATCTCTTTCCAATTTAGTGAGCTTCACTATAGAGAGGAAAAAATAATAATATCAGCACTATCTTTAGTATAGAGCTTTTTCATTCTCAGGGTACTTTTAAACTTAATTTCCAAAATGGAATTAGAAAAAATTTCAGTCATCATTCCTCTTTACAATGAGGAAGAGAACATTTCGCATTTAGCAGAGGAAGTTTTTCTAGTTCTTGATCAGATTCCTAACGACTATGAAGTGATTTTGGTCAATGACGGGAGTGCTGACCTAACTTGGAATTCTATTGAGAAAATCTGTCAGAGGTATAACAAGTTCTCCGGGATTGACCTGGGAGGAAATTTCGGCCAATCCATTGCTTTAAGAAGTGGGTTTGAGAATTCTACTGGAGACATCATTGTCTTCATGGATGGAGATCTGCAACATAATCCAGCTTACATCCCAAAATTCCTCGCCAAATTAAATGAAGGCTACGACATGGTAGGAGGTTCAAAAGAATCCAGACCGGAAGGGTTTATCCAAAGTAAGCTATCCAGCATAGCCCATTACCTGATTTTTAAGATCACCAACGCTAAAATGCAATACTATGCTGCAACATTCCGTGTGTATCGTCGGTTTCTTTTAGAGAATACAAACATTTTAAAAGATACACACCGTTTTTTAGCTGCGATTCTTGCCACCAAGGGTGTAAGACAAACAGAAATCCCTATTTCTATCCGCTCGAGACATGCCGGAAAAAGCAACTACAAAATGACCAAGCTCTTTTCAGTAATCATTGACCTAGTCTTTTTGAAATTTGCTGTAAGTTATATGAACAAACCCTTTAGATTGTTTGGTTTCTTTGGTTTACTGATTTTTCTCACTGGTCTGATACCTGTGATTTATTTCATTTTCGGTTCTTTATTCCTCAGTTTCAACCTCAGCGCTGACTACCTTTCTGAGTTTTTGTTTTCCATATTCTTTATTCTGATCGGAATCCTAATGATCAGTTTTGGGATAGTGGCAGAAATCGGTATTCATAATTATTATTCAGGGAAGGAAATCAGCCCCTATTCCATCAGAAAGAAAACTCCAAAACCGTGAATAAAGCATTAATTATCAACGCAGATGATTTTGGCTTTGACTCTGAGGCGACAGAGGCAATTTTAGAACTTTTGGAAAATAAAAAAATCTCCAGCACAACTGTGATGGCGAATTTGGTCAAATTAAAAGACCTTGAATTATTAAAAAATATTCCAAATATAGGGACAGGAATTCATCTCAATATAATAGATGGGGCCCCACTCAGTAACCCATCCAAAATTCCTAATTTAACTCAAGCCGATGGGACTTTTTTAGGAGCAAAAGGACTGATAAAAAATGCGATTTTGGGTAAAATCACATTTGACGAAGTGTTTCTAGAAACAAAAGCACAATTAGAATTTTTAGTAAGAAATGGGATCAAAATCACCCATGCAGATAGTCATCAACATGCCCATCACTATCCTGTCCTGGGTAGGATGATCCAAAGGGCACTCATCAAACTGGGGATAAAAAAAATCAGAAACTCCAAACCATTTGCTGCAGATACTACATTCAGGTCTGTTCTTCTGCAATCTTTTACTTTTTTCAACCCTGTAAAAGCCAAAGAATTTATTGCTCCTGAAGGTATCATCTCCAATTTTTCATTCGGTCAAGAAATATCAAGACCTTCCTTTCAGGACTCATTGCAAAGCAGTTTTCGAAAGGCTAAGACTCTCGAATTCATGACCCACCCAGCTTTAAATTCACGCCCTGACTCTTATCTAAAAAGGCAAGAAGAGTACTTATTTTGGAAAAATGAACCTGTTGAAGAAATTCTAAAAAGCAGGGAGATTTCGTTGATTCATTATGGAAACCTTAATTCTTAATTCTAATACTTTAACCTTAAATAGGTTTTGAATTCCTCAAAGTCATTTTGGATCGGCTTCACTTTTTTCTCACCTTCCATAAAAGCAGCAAGCCTCTCTGGCAAAGTCAGCTTCAAGTCTAAGGCCTTCTCCACTGTTTCACGAAATTTACCTGGATGTGCAGTTTCCAAAAACACCCCTTGGTAACCTGAATTTTCTCCTATAAAATCCTTTAGTCCTTTATACCCCACTGCTCCATGGGGATCGAGGGTATAGCCTGAATCGAAAACTTCTTGCATCACAGCTACTGTTTCTTGATCTGAATAGAAGTAGCCTTTGACATATTCTTTGAGCTGATTCTCGTCTCCTCCGAAAAGTGCCAATAGCCTTGGAAAATTACTTGGATTCCCAACATCCATGCTATTGCTGATAGTTTGGATTGAAGCCATTGCTTTAAATTCAGCCCCTCTCAAATAATCAGGAACTACTTTATTGACATTAGTAGCAGCCACAAAGTGATCAATTGGCAAGCCCATGCGCTGAGCCAGAATCCCTGCAGCTATATTTCCAAAATTTCCACTTGGGACGGAGAATACTACTTTTTTGCCATTTTTTGGCATGCGAGAAAAGGCGTAGAAATAATACAAAGCCTGAGGAATCCATCTTGCAATATTGATGGAGTTCGCTGAGGTCAATAGTAAATTTTCATTTAAATCTGGATCTAAAAATGCTTCTTTGACCATGCGTTGACAGTCATCAAAAACCCCATCTACTTCGAGGGCAGTAATATTCTGCCCCAAAGTGGTGAATTGCTTTTCCTGAAGCTCGCTAACTTTTCCTTTTGGAAACAAAATAATCACTTCCACTCCTTCCACACCTAAAAACCCATTTGCAACAGCACTTCCAGTATCACCTGAAGTCGCTACCAAAACTCTTACTTGTTTATCCGAATCTGCCAGTAACAAACTCATTAATTTGGAACAAAACCTTGCTCCAAAATCCTTAAAGGCAAGTGTTGGACCATGAAAAAGCTCCAGACTATATACATCTTTTTCCACCTCTACTATTGGCGCATCAAAAGTCAAGGTATGATCCACTAAAGAGTGAATTTGGTCTTCCGTTAAATCCTCAGAAAAAATAGCGCTGATTACTTCATACCCGATTTCCTTAAAACTCTTCTCATGTAGTTTTCCAAAGAATTCCTTCGAAAGGACAGGAATTCTTTCAGGCATATACAACCCTTGGTCAGGAGCGAGCCCTTTGATGACGGCTTCTGACAAACTCACTTGGTGTTGAGGATTATTCGTACTGTAAAACTTCATAGACTATTATTTTTCTTCGAGCACATAGGCTCCCACAGTATTAATAGCAGAGAAATGGACATCTACACCTAATCCTATTGCCTGATAGATTTCCTCTGCGGCTTTGGCCATTTCTTTGGATTTATCCGCTCCTTCAGATAATGCAAAAAGTGTGGGACCGGAACCGGAAATCCCCATTCCAAGAGCTCCAGCTCCTTTTAATGCTTCTCTTACCTCATAAAACCCGGGAATCAAAACAGCTCTGTAAGGTTCTGCAATCACATCTCTCATCGATCTGGAAATCAGACCAAAATCCTGCTGGTACAATCCCGCAATAAATCCCGCTACATTCCCGGACTGGATAGTCGAGTGCTTCAAAGGGATTGAATCCCGAAGGACACTTCTGGAATCTGAAGTATTCAGCTGAAAATGGGGATGGAGCAACGTACAATACAAGCCTTCTGGAACCGGAAGTTTGATCACATCTAAAGGATGATAATCTCTGATCAGCACAAAACCACCAAGTAAACTAGGAGCAACATTATCAGCATGTCCGGCACCACAGGCTGCTTTTTCTGCGACAATAGCAAACGGTAGGAGATCCTTTTTCTCAAATGGATCACCCAAAAGCCTATTTGCTGCTACTAATGCAGCAACGGCACTCGCAGCACTGGACCCCATTCCTGAGCCAAGTGGAAGTCCTTTTCGCAAAGAAATGTCCATTCCTACCTGCTTCCCAAAACTATCCAGCATCGCTTGTATGGCAACAGCACAAGTGTTTTTCTCAACTTCCCAAGGGAGTTTTCCTCCATCTTCCTCTATAGATATGACTTTTAGCCCAGGCTTGTCACGTAGTGAAACTTCTACATAATCGCCCATGGCATCGATCGCAAATCCCAGGATATCAAAACCACAGGACACGTTGGCAACAGTAGCTGGCGCAAAAGCTTTGACAGATTTCATCACTCCCGGGTATAGTTTCCTATTCTGATCACATCCGCAAATACTCCAGCAGCAGTTACATCCGCTCCTGCACCAGGACCTCTGATTATCATAGGGAAATCATGATATCTTTCAGTGGTCAGCAAAATCATATTATCACTTCCTTGGAGGCTACTAAAAGGGTGTTCTACTTTCAATGAATTCAAGCCGACTTTCGCTGATCCGTTTTCCAAAGTTGCCATAAACCGAAGCTTTTCTCCCTTTTCTTTGGCTTCTTCTCTTACTTTTTCAAAATGTGAATCATGGCCTTTTAGTTTTTCAAAGAACTCATCTACAGAGGCCGTTTCCACACAATCCTCCGGCACCATCCCTTCGACAGTAACAGAATCAAATTCTAGTGTCTGCTCAGCCTCTCTGCCCAAAATCAGAATCTTTCTGGCCACATCCATTCCGCTCAAATCGTCTCTTGGATCGGGCTCTGTATATCCTTTGTCTTTGGCTATTCTTACTACTTCAGAAAAAGAAGCTCCTTTTTCGAATTCAGAGAAAATGAAGTTCATCGAACCACTTAAAACCGCCTCAATTTTGATCACACGATCGCCTGAGAGCATTAAATCCTGAAGGGTATTGATGACCGGTAGACCTGCAGCCACATTGGTTTCATAGAGGAATTTCACCCCACGCTTTTTAGCGATTTTCTTCAAAGCCAGGTATTGTTCCATTGAACCAGAATTGGCTTTCTTGTTTGGAGTGACTATTCCGATTTTGGCTTCAAGAATCCTCGAATAGGTGTTTGCTACTTCCAAAGAAGCGGTACAATCCACCATGACCGAGTTGGAGAAGTTCATCTGCTCCATGGTCTCAATAAATTTATTCAAATTCATTTTTTGATCTCCTGAGCCCAATTGATGTGGGTTTTTGAGATCGAAACCGTCTTCATGAAAAGCCATGTATCGGCTATTGGCAAGACCATGGATCTGAATATCCAACATGCTATCTTGCTGCAGCTTTTCCTGCTGTGAAGCGATCATCCGGATCAAAGCTTGACCGATCAGACCTGTACCGATCAGGAACACGTGCAACACCTTATTCTCCGATAAGAAAAACGCTTCATGCAGTGCATTCAACGCCTTCTGCAGATCAGCCTGCGGAATAACAGCTGAAATATTCAGTTCTGAACTTCCCTGAGCGATTGCCGCAACATTGATATTATTTCTTCCCAAAGCTCTGAACATACGGCCAGATGCCCCAGGATTGTGTTTCATATTTTCACCTACGACTGCCACCGTAGAAAACCCATGAAGAAGATTGACTTCTTCCATTTCTCCTGATTTGATTTCATAGTGAAATTCCTTTTCCACTGCTTCTTTGGCTAAGTATGCCTCATCCGTTTTGATGGCCAAACAGATGCTGTGCTCCGAAGATGCCTGAGAAATCAACACGATATTTACTTCGGCTTCCGCCAAAGCTTTGAAAACACGACTTGTACCCGAGACCGATTCAATCAGGCCTGCCCCTTGTACCGTCACGATAGAGATATTGGACATGGAACTGATTCCTTTGATCAATGCCTCTTTGGTGACTTCGGCGTTTATTTTCGTCCCTGGGTTTTCCGGCTCAAAAGTGTTTTTGATGTAAATCGGAATATTCCGTTTCATAGCCGGCTGCATCGTGGCTGGGAAAATCACCTTTGCCCCAAAATGCGAGAGTTCCATGGCTTCATTATAACTTAGCTGGGGAACTGTAAAAGCAGTATATACCAATCGAGGATCAGAAGTCAAAACCCCTGAAACATCGGTCCAGATTTCGAGGTCTTCAGCTTCCAAAGCACCTGCAAAAATCGATGCGGTATAGTCAGATCCAGATCTTCCTAGTGTGGTAGTTTCACCTTTTGAAGTGGAAGCGATAAATCCGGTAATGACTTTAATCCCATCATTTTTACCAAAATAGCTTCTGATAAGCGCATTGGTGGTTTCAAAATCCACTCTAGCCTGACCAAATCGGTCATTGGTACGGATTACTTCTCTCGCATCCAAAAACTGGGTTTTAAGTCCTTTTCCGGCCAAAGCTTCAGAAAGAATAAAAGCAGAAAGTCTTTCTCCAAAGCTAGCCACATAGTCCAATGTCCTGGGGGAGTTTTCCTTGATCAAATAAATCCCATGGAAAAGGTCTTCCAATTCTTTGAAACGAACCTTTACATAGGTCATCACAGTGGATTGGTTCTGGACAGAAATAAGTTGTCTCACCAAGTCCAGATGCTTTTCTTCTAAAGTTTGTAAAGTATCTCTATAAGCTTGATCACCTTCTCTGGCAAGTTGGGAAATTTTCAAAAGGCTTTCCGTGACACCACCAAATGCAGAAAAAACAATGGCTATTTCATGTTTTCTGAGCTTTTCCTCAATGATGGAAAATACTTTCTTGATGTTTTCGGGGTTCGCTACGGATGAACCTCCAAACTTGATGACTTTCATAAAGAATTTTGAAATAAGTTTTTTAAACTAAAACGGGCCATAAAAGACCAAAAGGGCGGGTACTACTGATTTTTGAACGGGATCACCCCGTAATGGTGGTGAACATTCCGGTAGACATAAAAAAAGATGTACGTGCAACTGTTCCACGTAAACTGTAGAGGTTTTCTGAAACTGAACTATGTGCTGCAAATACCATATCCGAAGAATTGACAGGACAATCTTAAGACCAAAATTTTGATATGCCAAACAATCCTTTGTAGTTTTTCAAAAAAGTCAGACATTCTTTAATAATTAGACAAAAAAATCAGGTTTTTACCCTAAAAACATCTGGTATTTTTCGACATTTCCATAAAACCCAAAAGAGTATTTGGTTTGAAAAATCCCTAACTTATCATTCAGAAAAACTCCAATCAATAATGAAAGCTTTTAGGATTTTCCCCGTATTATTTTTGGCATTTCTGCTGATTCATTGTAAACCCATTCAGAAAACAGCAGTAGGCATGCTGATACAAAATCAATGGGAACTTCAAAGTCTTCGTGGAAGTACAGATCTGAAGAATCTATTTCCATCAAGTCTCCCGTTTTTTGATTTCGATGAAGCAGGAAAATTGAGTGGCTTTACTGGCTGTAATAATTTTTCGGGACTTTATAGCCTAGAAGGAAAAGACTTGAAACTTGACCCTGGTGCGATTACCCAAAAAGCCTGTTTAGGTGAAGGAGAGAATCAGTTTTTGGAAGCGATTAAGCAGGTAAACACTTTTAGTGGAGATGCAGGAAAACTAATTTTAGCCGGAGAATCTGGTGAATTGATGCGTTTAATCCCAAAAAATCAGGAAGTTAAACCAGCACATTGATTGGTTTACTTTGACCACGGAAGGAAACTGTTTCCATTTTCTCTTTCCCCAACAACGCCTGGCCTAATGGAGAGTTTTTACTCAATAGAAAAACCTTTCTATCCTCGACAGTAACCTGACCAATACTGGAAGAAATCAATAGCCAATCTTCTCCCCAACGCAACAGACTACCTTCTGAAACTCTCTGTAAAGGTTTACAAGTATCGTATAAGTGGTGCATTTCCAACAGGAATGATTGATTTTGCTTAAACTGATTTTCGACTTTTCCGATCTCCTGTCGGATCATTTCACGGCCGGTTTCATATTTATCACCTGCTGAGCTTTTAGTATCCTCATGGATGCTTTGTGAGAGAGACTTTAACTCTGATTCCAATAGAGTTTTCCGCTGGTTCAATAGGTCAAAAGCAGCTTGAAAAACCTGTGATTTAAATTCATTCATCTATTCTACACAAGCGTCTTTTCTTCTGGTATCGATGATATAGACGATTTTCCAGGTTCCATTTATTTTTACCAACTGGAAAGAATTTACTCCGCAATGGCTGAATTTATCATTCACAAAAAATTGATACGGAGTCCAGGCAGTGGCCATGTTTGCATCGACTTGGATCACATAATCTGTCAATCGCTCGTCCAGCATGGTTTCCGCAGGCACTGAACCTATACTTTTCGCAAAATCCTGCACGGAATTATTCCCGATCATCGTTCCTTCTGGCTTATCCTGAATAGTCTGCATGATGGCATCAGAGGAAAATGCATTTGAAATTTGAGCAGCATTTTTCGCTCTCATCCCATCAAACAGGGAGTTTATGACAGCTTTCACCGCCTCTTCTTCGGTTTGGGCCTGCACTGAAAAGCCAAAGAAGCCAGAAAAGATCAGGCATATGAACCATTTTATTTTCATAGGAATAAACGTGTTTTATCTTAGAAGATTCAGAAAATGTGACAACTGTAATCGACATCTTGATTAAACCCAAAAGAGTCTAATCACACTTCTCCATATAATTTGAAGGTCATATTTCTCAAAGCAGAAGTGTTTACGGCATAATGCATGGCTTCTGCTATTTCCTGAGGTCTTACCCACTTAGAAAAATCCGCATCTGGCATGGCTTCCCTGTTGGCTGGGGTATCTATGATACTCGGAACAAAAACATGGGACCGGATAGAGGAATCTTTGATTTCCTCACCCAAAATCTCTGTCAAGGTGATAATCAATCTTTTGCTGAGAGCGTAGGCCAACATGTCTTTTCCAGCTTCCAATTCCAACGCTGGTTTCGCTCCTACAAATAGAAATGTTCCTTTTTGTTGTTTTTTCATAATTGGCAAGAAACCTCGGACCAAATGAAATGCACTGAAGAAATTCAATTGAAACATCTTTTGGACATCCTCCATGCTTGTTTTTTCAAATCCCCCCATAGAAAAGCCTCCTACTAGCAATGCCAACGCGTCAAGCTCGCCATATTGTAATTGAAATTCCTTGACAAAGGCCGTTACTTGTTCCTCATCAGTCACGTCCACTTCATAGCTATCATCCGCTTCCTCCATATATTCATCTTTGTCTGGACGGGTCAAAACAATGATATGGTATCCTTCTCTTTTAAATTTCTCAACTACTGCAGTTCCTAAATTCCCGGTAGCTCCTGTAATTATTATATTTCTGCTCATACTTTTGAAAAATTCTGTCTGAATATTCCTAAAATTACCCTTAATTTTTAGAATAAGACATGAATCATTTAAAAACCAGTATCCAGACAAAAGAAAATGTCAAGCGAAGAAACTTCATTTTCAAACTCTTTTTACTTATCTGTCTGGAGTTTATCTATGAGGGCGAAAACTTCCTGAGCCCTATTTTCACTGACTATCCGATGCTAAAAAATATCGGAAGGGCTTTGATCTTTTTACTGAGTAGCAACCTGATTATTTCTTTGGGCCGATTTGCGGCTTTGCGCTTTTACCTAAAAAAAACAAAGGATGATAAGGTGCAACCCAATTTTGTGATTGGGATTGATCGCATTTCCTGGATTCTCAATGTGATCGTTTTACTGATTTCTTTAATGCTCGCTTTTGGGATTCGCCCCTTGGAATTCCTAACCAGCATCACCATCGTCGCAGCGGCAATCGCTGTTTTGACAAAAGATTACATTACCAACATAGCCAATGGTCTGATCATCATGTTTTCGGATCAGCTGGAGATCGGGGACAAGATCCAAATCGGTAAAAATACCGGCTTTATCAGGGACATCACCTTGATTAATCTGGTTTTGAAAAATGAAACCGGAGAAACGATCATTGTGCCAAATTCCATGGTATTGGCTTCTGAAATCGTCAATTTCAGCAGAAATAACTCACATCAGATGATCTTTGATTTTGAGATCGAAAACGGTAGCGGAACGCAGATTTCTGAGATCGAATCCAAACTATCCCTGGAATTAAAAGCATTTTCCGATTTAGTCTACACGAAAGGTGCTCAGCTCAATGTATTGGAGCGGAAATCCGGAGTAAGTCTTGTCAGGTTTCAATTCCCGATCAAAAGCGGCGAAAAAGAAACAGAATCGAAAATCAGAAAATCCATCAACCAAGCAATAATCAACCTTTCCCATCATGACTGAAAAGCAGAATTATTTCGGCCTAGTATACCAGGTAGTAAGAGAAATCCCGAAAGGTAGAGTAACTTCTTATGGTGCCATCGCTCATTATCTAGGCTTAAAAAGTGGGGCCCGTATGGTGGGATATGCGATGAATGCAGCTCATACCATGCCTGATGTTCCAGCACACCGAGTGGTAAACAGGCAAGGTTTATTGACAGGGAGGCATCATTTTTCTACCCCAACAGCCATGCAAGAAGCTTTGGAAAAAGAAGGTGTAAGAGTAGAAAAAGACCAAGTCCAGAACTTTGAACAGGTATTCTGGAACCCAGAAACAGAATTAACCATTTGATTTTTTCCTGACTAACCAAAGTCCCAAAAACATCAATAAGCCATTAAGAATAAGTGCTTCAAATCCGAATTTATATCCCCAAAACCACTCTTCCGAGTTACTACTGAGGACATAAGTAATCACAGGTGCCGCTATAGCCAAGTAGGGCACCCAGCGGTCTTTAACCTTCATTTTGGTAAACAATCCGAAGGAATAAAGTCCTAATAGCGGTCCATATGTATAACCTGCGATTACGAATACCGAGTTGATGACGCTTTGATCATTGACTAAATGGAATATCAAAATTACGATAAACATCAAAAAGGTAAATGCAATGTGAACCCTTTGCCTGACTCCGACACGTTTTTCTGCAGGGTATTTCTTATCGATCTGCAAGAAATCAATGCAAAATGAAGTTGTCAAAGCAGTCAATGTGGAGTCTGCGCTCGAATAGGCAGCAGCGGTAATCCCCAGGACAAAAACAATCCCCGCAAATGGAGTAAAATATTGGGTAGCCAATAAGGGAAATAACTCATCTGTGCGAGCTGGAAGAGGAATTCCTTTCGTCTCTGCAAAGAGATAAAGCATCACTCCAAGCCCCAAGAACAGCAAATTGACTATTACGAGGCTGATCGTAAACCAGAACATGTTTTTTTGTGCTTCCCCGATATTTTTACAAGTCAGGTTTTTCTGCATCATATCCTGATCCAATCCTGTCATCACGATGGTGATAAATGCACCGGAAACAAATTGCTTGAAAAAGTTTGTACCGTCTTTCCAGTTCCAGTTAAAAATAGTGGACCTCGAATCTTCAGAAACAATTCTGAAGTATTCAGTAATACTGGAAAGCTCCAACTCACTTCCAATCAAAATTATGCTTACCATGACTGCAGCTAGCATAAAAAAAGTCTGAAGTGTATCTGTCCAAACCACCGTTTTAATTCCTCCACGGAAGGTATATAACCAGATTAGGCCTACCGTGATCAGTACAGAAACCCAAAACGGAATACCCAAAGAATCGAAAAGGATCAATTGCAGCACCGAGGCAACCAGAAACACTCGAAGAGATGAACCCACGGTTCTGGACAATATAAAGAAGAAAGCACCAGTCTTATAAGACCAAAAACCAAATCGATCTTCCAAGTAAGAATAGATGGAAACGAGATTTAGGCGATAATAAAGAGGCAAGAGAACCTTTGCAATAGTGAAATACCCAAGCGTATACCCGAGGACTACCTGGAAATAAAAAAAATTAGAATTCCCAACTTCGCCTGGGACGGAAATGAAAGTGACACCTGACAGAGATGCTCCGATCATTCCAAACGCCACCAAAAACCAAGGTGACTGTCTGTCACCGGTAAAGAATGTATCTGCAGTGACTTTTCGGGAAGTAAACCAGGATATCAAAAATAGAAGTAAAAAATAGCAGGAAATAACGATCAGAACTACCTGTGGATTCATAAATGAGTTGGGGATTAGCCGCTAATTTGTCCAATATTATTAATTTTGCAAAATGAATCGATTGAACATGACTTATCAATTTCAGGAAGAGACAGAAGTATTGCTGGAGGAAGTGGTGGATTTAGATTCCTCAGATCTGATTGTCTACAATGACGATATCAACACATTCGACCACGTGGCCAATATCCTGGTCAAAGTCTGCAAGCATAGTCCTGAGCAAGCAGAGCAATGCACTTTGATTATTCATTTCAAAGGAAAATGTGCCGTAAAAAAAGGGAGTATCGAAGAGCTCAAACCGATGTGTGAGGCTATATTAGATGCCGGAATCCAAGCCGCAATCGTATAATCAAAATTGAGTGAATATCCCTTCCAAACTTATTGAAGATGCAGTAACAGAGATTTCCCGACTCCCTGGGATCGGAAAAAAAACTGCTTTGCGACTTGCCTTACATTTGCTCAAACAAAATGAGGTGCATACAGAGGCACTGACATTGGCACTTTCTAAAATGCGTCAAGAAGTCCAATATTGTAAATCATGCCATAATATCTCAGACTCAGAGCTTTGTTCGATTTGTGCAAGTATGAAACGGGACAAAACCGTAATCTGTGTCGTAGAAGATATCCGAGATGTTTTGGCGATTGAAAATACAAATCAGTTCCAAGGAACTTACCATGTATTAGGCGGGGTAATCTCCCCAATCCAGGGTATCGGACCAGAAGAACTTACGATTGAATCCCTACTGGAGAGAGTGAAAAACCCAGCCAGTGAGGAACCTGTCCAAGAAGTGATTTTAGCTCTTAGCGGGACAATGGAAGGTGATACAACTTCCTTTTATTTGGCAAAGAGATTAAAAGAAAACAATGTCAAAGTCAGTACCATAGCCCGTGGAATCCCTGTGGGAGGTGAACTCGAATATACAGACGAGGTAACATTGGGTAGAAGCATTATGACCCGAATTAATTATTCTACCGAGTAATAATTTATTTGTTCAGTAAAATGACCTTTCTATATTTGCAAACCTTTTGGGGGATTAGCTCAGTTGGCTAGAGCGCTACACTGGCAGTGTAGAGGCCACCGGTTCGAATCCGGTATTCTCCACTTCAAAGCTTCACAGAAATGTGAGGCTTTTTTCGTTTCCTACTTCAGGAATGATTCCTGTTGCATTTTTTCAGTTCTTGCGTCATGATACCGATGAAAGCAAAACCTAAAACACTTCTAAATCATTGGCTCATCCTTTGGGTTTATTTACCTCTTTTTTCAATTTTGAGTACTTCCTGCCAAGGAGAATCTCCTTGTACGGATTATCAATTGGGAAATCCTGTGGAAATTGATTTCAAAAGCACCATCAATTTTTGTACTGAACCAATTTCTATTACTTTTTCTAAAATTCTTGGAGATTCAAGATGCCCTGAAAACGCCCAATGTATTTGGCAGGGAGTGGTGGAATTGGAAGTAACACTTGCAGTGAATGGAACAGAAGAAAAGTTTTCTTTAAGCAGTTACCCTCCTTTCAATAATATCCCTTCTGAAGTTTCATTTAAAGGCTACCTATTTAAACTTGTGGATGTCACGCCTTATCCAAATACCACAAAAACCTACACAGAAAAAGATTATGCTGTAACTCTACAGGTTGAAAAGGAAGAGGAGTAATCTATTTTTCGAGTTTTTTATCCAATTCCCTCAGTAACTCTTTAGCTTTTGTTGGCATGTCTCCTGATTTAGTAATTTCAACTTCGGGATTAAATTGTCCGTCAAACCCTTCACAATCAATCAAAGTATAACCATTAGTTGCCCCCACGTGGCTTAAAGATTGTCGATAGAACCCATTGTGTTTGAATTTTTTTGCCCACAGCGAGATCTCTTTGTGGTTGTATGACAAATGACCAACTGGAGTGGAATCTAAAATTTCGCGATCTCCAAATTTGGTATCTACATATGACCTGAATTCATAATTTGCTTTATAAATTAAATAAGCATCCAGATCTATTCCATTATTTAAACTTTCACCGATTGATTTCACTTCAAAATCCACAATTCCTGAGTCCATAGGAAGTGGTTTATCAAGTTTTAATCCCATAGCATATCTTGTATTATCATCTCCCTGCATCCATTCAGTGACATAGGTTCTGGTTTTCTCTATGATCTTATATGTTAATCCTTGATACATCAATTCATCCCCGGCGTGCAATTCAACTTTTTTTGCCAAAACCATTTGATTGTTTTGGACCTTCAATTTAATTGGGCCTTTTGCATAGGGTCTAACTCTGAATTGAGTCGCATTAATAACAGCATCCTTACCATCAATCATAAAAGTAAATCTCCCAAAATGTAAGATATGAGCCACATTTCCTGTTCCGAAATCGTAGCTATAAATTTGGTAAATAGTGTTTTGAGAGGTTATTGTAAAAATATTATTCTTCAAATTCCCCCTCACCTTGAATTTGGTTGATGCAAATTTATCTTCATCCTTGAAGTCGGTTTGGATATTTTCAAAGACAGCATAAAGCCCTCCTCCATAATTGGCTTTGAAATCCATAAATCCAGGCCCCCTATGGCTGATGTTTTTCCCAACTATATAGTTCCCATTATTACTGGAATACATAAAACCAAAACCAAAACCGAATTGATTGTACCTCGGATCCTTATTTGTCACTTCCAAAGTAGTATCCATCGACTCAACAATCACATTTAACTGTTGCTCAGAGTTGGGTTGACCTTTAAAAAGACTCGTGAAAAATAATTGGGCACCACTTAACCTTCTAAATGGAGGTAGAAAATTCACATTTTTTGTTCCGATTGTCAGACTGTTTCCTCCTACATCAAATAAGTGTGCATCTTGTTTTATTGTATTTATCTCTGACCATTGAAAAAAATCTTCCCATCCTATTTTCAAACTAGCACCTTTCTTGGCTATCAGGAAAAAATCAGTATTAAAGTCTGATTTGTTGTATTGAGGAATGACATAAACCTGGTCATCTTGAAGTTCTAAAATTTTGGAAGGAGATCTTTTAGCTGCATCAACCGCTAATTTAAAAGCCATTGAATTATCAAAAAATATATAGCCTTTATCACTTTGTGCATTGAACTCAAAATTGACAACTATTTCGGTTGATGAGACAAAATCTGTCACCAAGGCATATCTTGAACCTTTTATACCTGGATAGAATAGATCCTTATCTGGTATCAACGGGTTGTTATGTGCAAATAATCCGCAAAAAGTTTTTCCCACGTCTTCTTTTGAAAAAATCGGTTGATCAGATTTTATAGTGAAACCTTCATAAGTAAGACCAGATTCTATCAGTTTGTAATACCCTTCACCTCCAAACTGTTCTAAAGTAATATTCTCAGATTTCCAAAGTTGTTTTGGCTTTTGTGGCTCCTCAACTTTTGTTGTACCAGTAACCACTGGAATTACTACTTTACTTACTGCTTCAGTAACAGGATTATCATCTTCTTCTTTTTGTGGTACTATTTCAGTGAGGGTAATCGAATTCTTATCAAAAGTACCCGTGACTTGAAATTTTTTATTTTCGCTAAGCGATTGAAGATCTGAAGATTCTATTTCAATTATTCCTTCAAATTTGATTTTTATCTTTGGCATAACAATAAATTTAACTGGCAAAAAAATTCAATTTTAAAAAGCGATAGAATTTACCAACTTTATCAGATAAACAAAATAACAATGATGCTGGAAAAATTAATTTCTAAAATAAATTATATCATTCTTTTTATAGTATCATTTTTCCTGTCATCCTGCTCCTGCAACCCTGAAAACATAGCAAAATTCGCCATGAAGGGCATGGAAAGTATGATGGGCAAAGGATTTTTGCCATCTGAGGAAATCCGTGCCCTAGGTGATTTTAGAGGGATGAGTGTCGCATTAAATAGCTCAACAGTGGATGATCACACGGAGTCCACAATCTTTCTTAAATTAGAAAATGGCGATCCGGTAAAACTTGGAAATCAACCAGAAATTCTAGCCAGAAAATGTGCTGAAATCTATTTGTCTGACTTTGAAAATTCTGAGAATTATAGAGAAATCACTGTTCAATTTATTCAAACGGACCCCAGTAATCCCGAAAATATGGCCATGCAGGAATATACTTTTGAGACAAAAGACTTCTAACTTAAACCTATTTACAATATGGAAATGCCACCTGAGTTCAAAAAACCAAAAACCACATTAGGTGATTGGGTTATTTCAGTCATTATCAAAAGACTTCCCCTTATCGGCTTTATCATGTTGATTGTATGGGCTGTAGATAGCAATACTGATCCGGATAAAGCCAATTGGGCGAAGGCTGAATTGATCGTGAAACTTATTGTTTTCGCTGCAGTGATGATTTTCATTGCTATTATCGGCTTCGGCGTTTTTACCAATTTTGCCGATGAAATAGACTGGTCAGAATTCGATTGATGTATTTGAGCTTATAAAAAACCATTTCAATGTCATCTTTTTTTGGCATATCAAATACCTTGCGACCTATTAAATCAACCTTACCCACATGACTATTAAAGCATTTTGCTCTGATGTTGATGGAACTCTTCTCAACTCAGACCGGGATTTATCACCTCGCCTTAAATCCATCATCGCCAAATTCCATCCTGATTTCCCTGTAATTCTGGCAAGTTCGAGAATGCCCAACGCCATGAGGCATCTGGTAAGGGACTTAGGAAAGCCAGATCAACCGCTTGTCAGTTACAATGGTGGCTATGTACTCAGTGCTTCTGGAGAAATCTTAGAATCTGTCACGATTCCTTTGGAACTAGTTACAAAAATCACTTCGCTGACAAAAAACACTGACATCCACGTAAGTCTCTACCAAGGTGAAAAATGGTTTGAGGAAAAAGATGATTATTGGTCACAAAGGGAAATCAGAAATACAAAAACAGAATGCATTTGGCTTCCAAACATTGAAGTCATGCACCTTTGGTCAAATGATAATTCAGGAGCCCACAAAGTGATGTGCATGGGAGATTCTCAGGAGATTTCATGGCTTTTTGGAGAACTTCATTTCGAGCATGGCAATGATCTTCATCTCTACCGATCAAATGACAACTACCTGGAAATCGCACCTAGATCAATTTCAAAAGCCACAGGGTTAAAGAAAATCCTGGAACATTCCTTCGATTTCGGTATGGAATCGGTCATAGCTTTTGGGGATAACTACAATGACATCGATTTGCTCCAATCCGTTGGAATGGGAGTCGCAGTAGGAAATGCACGACCCGAAGTGAAGGCTGTTGCCAAAGAAATAACATTGGGAAACAAAGAGGACGGCGTGGCAGCAACACTTGAAAAGCTTTTATTACAATATTCCTGAGCCATCTTCTACTTCCTCCACCGCCCTGCTTAAGAAATCCTGAAAAGGACGCATCGTATGAAAGGTATCCAAAGCAACCTGAATGAATTGCCCTGAATTAATTACTTGGTCTTTTAGAGCTGTGGTGACCGTAAAACTCTTCAACTTGAGGTATTCAATAAACTCGTGTTCCGCGTCATAATCTCTTGGACTGGTTTTCAATTTTTCTCCCTGAATCTCCCCAAATGCAGACTTGAAATTAGGATGATTCTCGATTTTCATAAGTTCCCCACCTGAATAATCGATTTCCTTCCGAATTTTTTTCAAAGTTTCCCCTTGGGGCATCCAGATGCCACCACCGATAAATGACTGTCCCGGCTGAATATGCAGGTAATACCCAGGTCCTTCGGATTTCTTTCCTTTAGGGGAAAAATAAGCTGCGAAATTGGTTTTGTAAGGATCTTTGTTTGCAGAGAATCTTACATCTCTATTTTGTCGAAACACACAATCTTTTGGCTTAAACGCCTCAAAGACTGGCTCTCTTTCAGCCAATCCTTTCAAAATCACAGCGACATCCTCCAGAAACTCTTCCTTACATTCCAAATACCATTTTTTATTGGCATCAATCCATTCTTTATGATTGTTTTCGGCAAGTTCGGAGAGAAATTTCAAGTAAGGTCTCATTCAGAAAACTGTTGACGGTGAATTTTGATAACTGTCAGAAAAAGATTTTGGTTTAAATAAAGTCAACCAATCCCTCTAATTTCATCCCTCGGCTTCCTTTTATCAGGATAAGATAATCTTCCAACTTGCTATCCTGAAGCCAGTTTCTAAAGGAAAAAGGATCAGGAAAATACAAGGCTTTAGGCGCTTTGGTCAAAGCAGAGGCGATCAGCTTTCCGGTGAAGCAAACTTTATCTATTTCGTACTCGCTGACTATTTCCCCCAATTTGGCATGTTCAGCCTCCGCATGATCTCCCAATTCGAACATATCCCCCAAAATGATCATCTTATGCTTTTTGCCAGTCATATTCCCAAAAGTCCGGATAGCAACCTCCATACTCGAAGGATTGGCATTGTAGGCATCTAAAATTATCAGGTTACTGCGCTTTTCTATCAACTGAGAACGCATATTGGATGGTTTGTAGGAAACAATAGCCTGAACTGCGTCAGCCATCGGCACACCAAAGAATTTTCCCACTGTCAAAGCAGTAGCAATGTTTCCAAAATTGTAGGCGCCGATCAAGGAACTTAAATAGACTTCCTTTTCCCCCTCCACTAAAAACTTGACAAATGGATTTGCTTCCACAAAATCAACTTGACAAAAATCTCCTTTTGCTGGATAGAGAATCGGATTCTCAAAACGCTTAGCCAAATTGGATAAAATCGGATCCTGGGAATTGATAAAAACTGTCCCTTTATTTTTCCTGAGATGCTGAAAAAGTTCTGTTTTGGTTTTCAAAACACCTTCTGGACCACCCATTCCTTCCAAATGTGCTTTTCCGATATTCGTGATAAAGCCATGCGTTGGTTCGGCGATTTCACACAATTCCTGAATATCTCCTTGTTTATTTGCTCCCATTTCCACGATTGCCAACTCTGCCTCTGCTGAAATAGAAAGCAAGGTCAAAGGAACTCCTATATGATTGTTCAAATTCCCGACAGTGGCAACTGTCTTGAATTTCTTTTGTAAAACAGCATTCAGCAATTCTTTGGAAGTGGTTTTACCATTTGATCCAGTCAGTCCAATAATCGGAATATCCAATTGTCTCCGATGATAATTTGCCAAGTCCTGAAGCATTTTCAGGCAATCTTTCGCTAGAAAATAGCGTTCATCATCCTCGATGAAATACTTTGGATCATCTATAACCACCAATGAAGCCCCCATTTCTAATGCCTTAGGTGCAAATTCATTTGCATCGAAATTTGGCCCTTTCAATGCAAAAAAGAGGTTCCCTTTTTCAATTTTGCGGGTATCGGTGCTGACTCCTGTACTTTTCTTAAAAAGATCGTAGAGAATAGAAATATTCATTTTGAAAGAATTTTACTCCCAAAATAAACGAATCATTCACATCTTTGAGGTGATACATCCGTATTAATTTTAGATTTCTGTTTCTGGTTTATGCGAAAATTTTTATTCCCAATTTTATTCCTTGTCTCATTACACGCATATTCTCAAGAAGTCTACACTTTTTCAGAAACAACTCCGGTAGAAATAAATGGTACCCTGCTCTCCTCACCTTTTTCAGGAGGAATCAATTCTGCTCAAATCCAAACGATCGATCTAGATGGAGATCAGATCGAGGAATGGGTAATTTGGGATATCAACTCCAGGCAATTGCAGGTTTACAAAAAGAACGGAGAAGTATTTACTCATTTGCCTGAGCTCTCTTATTTTTTCCCGGAAGAAATCTCTGGTTTTTTGGTCCTAAAAGACTTTGATCAAGATGGACGAAAGGACCTATTTACTTCCACTTCGTTGGGAATCAAAGTTTTTAAAAACACCTCATCTGCAGATCAGATAACTTGGGAAGTTGCTCAAAACTTCCTGAAAATTGATGGTTTGGGAAATATCCAGGCCAATAATCTAGACACTCCTTTGATTCAGGACCTTGATGGAGACGGGGATTTGGACCTGGTGATATTCAATTTTGCATCAGGTGATTATCTGGAATTTTATGAAAACACAAGTGTAGATAGAACCGGCAATCCTAATGTAGACGGTTTTGCTTTTCCGGTTACACATTGGGGAAATTTTGAGTTTTGTGGCTGCGGTGAAATCAGTGTTGGCAGAACCTGTAGTGGCATTGACTTGCGAATTTCCACGGATGAAAACGCCAAAACTCAGCACAGTGGAGGACATAGTATTTTATATCAGGATTTTGATCAAGACGGGATTCCAGATTTATTACTAGGCAGAGATGAGTGCACAAAGCTTTATTTTCTGCCCAATTCAGGAACGGCAGATGAACCTCTATTTTCTGAAATATCAAGTGAAATACCTGGTTTTGGACTACTTCCTGAGTTTCCTATTTTTCACACAGCCCAAGAAATCAAGGGCGACTTAATCATAGGTTTAAACACAAATGAAACAGCCGCTACTTTTGGGATTGATTTTGAAAATTCTATAGTCAAGCTCGACAATTCAGGACAGCTTACTTCTCCCTACCTTCAAAATCAAATGATCGATCTTGGGGAAAACAGCCGACCTCTATTTATTGGTAATAAAAATGAAGGTTCGATTTTTATTCTCTCCAACAAGCTAGTTGATGAACAGATCAGAAGTAAACAATCGTTTTTTCATTTGGAAGATGGCACTTTCCTAGAGACAGAAGTGCTCAATTCTCTGTTGGACGCACTGAACCTCACAGATGCCCAAAACATTTTGTTCACAGATAAACAAGAGAATTTTCATGACATCATTTCTGGGATTTCTACAACCAATGGAATTCCTTCCCAAAAGTTATTTGAGTTAAACAACTCAAAAACTGAATATCTCCCAATCAGTTTTTCAGGCTATAATCCCAGTCGAGGGGACTTTCTTCAGTTTTTCAATTACGAATCCAAAGACCTCATGCTTGTAGCTGCTCAAAGTGGGAGTTTGGATTTGTATGAGCTTGATTTTAGCACAATGAATGCAACATTAATCGAAGAGAATTTTTTAGGCTTTGTGGACAATCCCGCTAATAGAAATCTATCAGTAGCTGTCTACAACAAGCCAAAACCGGATCTGTTTGCAGCGGACCAGCTAGGGAAATTGATAAAGATTTCTGATTTCATGAATTCAAGTACGAGAACAGATGTTTTGGTCGAAATCGGAAACCAAAACCTTCCAACCCGCTTGGGTAGAAATACCTGGATCACTGTGGTCCGACCTGTTTTTGAAGGCACACCTGATTTGATTTTGGGTACAAGAGCCGGAGGATTGATTTATTTGAAATCTAAAAGTTCTGAAAATCCTGGTGGTGAAGGAGAATTTAAAATCAGGGTCTATCCAAACCCTAGCGATGGTCCGATTAAAATAATTTCTAACCTTCCTGCGACTGGTCGGTTGGTGAATTCCATGGGTCAGGTTTTACTTGAAAACATTCAAATTGAAGCGAATAAGGAGCTGGAAATCCAAGCTGGCTTTTTCCCTCCAGCTCTATATATACTTCAATTGGAGGTAAATGGAAAATTCTCAGCTTCCAGAAAAATCTGGCTCCAGTAAAAACCCTGAAGCTTTGTTGATTGGATAATATGAGCTAGCTTAATGCAGCATATAAAACCAACCCATGAAGCAATTATACTTTTATTTACTTGGCTGTTTACTATTAATCAGTTGCTCTTCGGACAAATCCGAACCAGCAGATTTAGTCTTTTTAAACGGAAGCATTTACACCGTTGATGAATCAAATCCACAAGTTGAAGCTGTGGCAGTCAAAGACGGGATAATTTTGGCTGTAGGAAGTTCCGATGAGATTGGAGACTACATTTCTGATCAAACCCAGGTTGTGGACCTTTTAGGAATGACAATGACTCCAGGACTCATCGAATCCCACGCGCACTTGATGGGGATAGGCTATAACAAACTGGAACTGGATCTGATGTATGTCAAAACCTATGATGAACTGGTCGAAAAAGTAGCCGAAGCTGTGGCCAAGGCAAAGCCGGGAGATTGGATCACTGGTAGGGGATGGCATCAGGATAAATGGATCGAGAAGCCAGAAAAAATGGTCAAAGGATTCCAAACCAACGATCAATTAAACGATGTTTCTCCCAACAATCCGGTTTTTCTAAGACATGCCTCTGGCCATGCGACCTTTGCCAATGATAAAGCTCTGGAAATGGCAGGGATTACTAATCTTAAAGGAGAGCGTCCTGGGGAAGTGGAAGGTGGAGAAATTATTTTAGACGAATTAGGCAATCCAACAGGAGTTTTGACGGAAAGAGCCTCAGGACTTGTTCAAAGGCTAGTTCCTCAAGAGACTCCAGAAAGAGCAGCTCAGGCCTTGACTTTAGCACTTCAGGAATTGGCAGAAAAAGGAATTACTAGCTTCCACGATGCGGGAAGTGGTCAAGAAACCATTGATTTGCTACTTAAATTCAAGCAAGAAGGAAAACTGACCTCAAGACATTATATGATGCTTGCCGGAAGTAATCCAGAGCTGTTAGAGAATTGGTACCAAAAAGGGCCGATGATCGACAGTGTGGATCATCTTTTCACGGTCAGATCTATCAAATTATTTTGTGATGGAGCCTTAGGTTCCAGAGGAGCTTGGTTATTGGAAGAGTATTCTGATAGACCGGGACACTTTGGGCATGAAACGCTCCCGATGGAAGTGGTGGGACAGGTTTCCGAAAAAGCCATTCCAGCAGGATTTCAGGTTTGTTCGCATGCCATTGGAGATCGTGCCAATCGGGAAGTTTTGGATCAATATGAATCCGCATTTTCAAAATTTCCTGATTCCAAAGATCTGAGATTCCGAATTGAGCATGCACAGCATATCGATCTGGAAGACATTCCGAGATTTGGAGAAATGGGAGTCATCGCAGCCATGCAAGCGATCCATTTGAGTTCGGATAGGCCTTGGGCTATTGATCGATTGGGAGAAAAGCGAATTGTGGATGGCGCCTATGTTTGGCAAAAATTGATGCAAAGCGGTGCTGTAGTCGCAAACGGAACTGATGCACCTGTGGAGCCAGTAGATCCAATTCCTTCTTTTTTTGCTTCGGTAAGTAGACAAACCCTAGAAGGAACCCCGGAAGGAGGCTATGAAGGAAGTCAAAAAATGACCCGTCAAGAGGCATTGAAATCCTATACTTTAGATGGCGCTTATGCTGAATTTGAGGAAAATTACAAAGGCTCTATCGAGGTTGGGAAAGCTGCGGATTTTACGGTTTTTGACAAAAACATTATGGAAATCCCAGAATCCGAAATCTTGGAAAGCAAGGTGATGATGACGATAGTTGGGGGGAAAATAGTCTTCCAGAAATCAGAATAATAAAATCTGAAATTTAAATATTACAAGAATTTCCTGAACCTGCTTTTGAGAAGCAGGTTTTTTTATCAAAATTTTGGAATACCAACAAAGTACAGATCAAAACCTCCTTTTCCACCTGGCCGATTCGAAGAGAATAGCATCACCGAATTCTCAAAATAAGGTGCAGGATCAATAATTGGCCTAAACTCATCAAACTCTGTATTGATTTCTGGACCAAAATTTTGAGGTTGGGACCATTTACTTCCATCAAAATCTGAATAGTATAAATCATAGCCTCCATATCCGCCAGTTCTATCTGAAGCAAAGACCAGTCGGGATTTACTCACAAAGGGTGCATGATCATTTGAAGAGGAATTGAGAGGCAACTTTATTCCTGTCTTTAATTCCCCATTTCTTAAAAAATCCATTATTTCTATGCCTTCTGGAATCTCAACTTCATAAATATCAAAGTTGCCATCCTGATCCGAAGAGAGGATAAGCTTTTCAGCTTTATTTCTGGAACCTAGATAATTTACTTTTTCAAAATTTTCTCCATAAAAACTAGGATACATTTCATTTCCAGTTTCAGAAAGAATTCTGAAAGATTCCTCGCCCTCAAATATTTCTTGGGTCGTACTGACATTATAAGGAATTTGAAAAGCTTTTGAATGGATCGTGAAATCACCTTGTTCATCCCTACTAAAAAGTAAATAACTTCTCTTTTCAGGCTCTCCAAACGTATAGGGTCCTCTTTCATTAAAGACTGAGTGGGTAGATTCTGCTAAGTTTTTGGCTTGACTTTCACCATTATTCGCAGATTCGGTAAATATTCCCTCTTGATGATCCCAGGAAAAAATCACTTTGCTTCCCACCAAATCATAATGAGGGGTTTCCTTACTATTTCTATCTGAAGAAAAAAGAATATCCATTTCATGAAAAAGGATTCGGATATCCATATTGTAATCATTAAAGGAAGTATTCAATGCTTCAAAATTGGTGACTTCGTCTGGGAAATAGCCCTCCTTATATTTCGGATTAAACCACCAGCAGGAGCTCGTCAGACAAATGAGAGCCAAGCTCGAAAAAATCATAGCCCTTTTCATAACCTAGTTTTATTTCTAGAAAAATAACTAAAAGTTTTTTTACAACACAAATTAACCAACTGTTTAATGACTAAATCCCTAAATAAAACCGACTTATCCTAATTGGGGATTTTTCCCTATTTTCCCATTCTGAAAAAGATTAAAACTATGCGAAAACACTTACTCGTTCTTTGGGCACTATGCTTTTTTGCAAATTTGACAATAGCCCAAGACTTAAAACCCATCACTTGGCAAGATATTCCAACCTGGAAATATATGAATGGAGGAAGCTTTGAAGTTTCCCCTGACGGTCAATGGATGGCTTATACGATTGTGCAGCTGGAAGGCGATGGAGAACTCATTGTACAAAAAGTGAATGATCCAGAAAATAAAAAAACTTATAAAATCGGCGGAGTTACTAGCCAGCAAGTGGCTTTTAGCAAAGACTCCAAATGGCTAGCTTTCAAAGAAGACCCTTCATTTGACGAAAAAAAGAAAAACGAGAAAGCGAAAGGTAAACCGCTTTCCGATAAGCTTCACCTGATCAAATTGGGAACTGACGAGAAAAAGACCTTCGAAAAAGTCAGCACTTTCTCTTTCAATAATGAGGGTTCATCAGTTCTTGCTATTAACCTTCCAAAAGATGGAAATGGAGAGGGAAAAGGCTCGGATTTATTGATTTATAACCTGAATTCTGAAAAGGCTTTAACCTTGGGTAATGTCTTGGAATTTTCCTTTAACAAGGCAGGAACCCACTTAGCCTACACTGTAGATGCTGCCAATAAATCCGGAAACGGTATTTACCTCTTCAACCTCGCAAATAATAGCACCACTGTCTTGGAAAATGACAAAGCCAGTTACAAGTCGCTTAGCTGGACAGAAAAAGGAGATGCTTTTGCTGCTTTGAAAATGGTGGAAGATAAAAAATACAAGCAGGATCAAGGGAAAGTCATCGGGGTAAAAAACCTGGCTGCTCCGCAAGTAACGCTTTATGATCCGAAGAAAGATTCCACGGGTTTTGATCAGGGTTTTACCATCAGCCCTAACAGAAGACCGATGTGGTCAGAAGATTTAACCAGACTATTTTACGGCATTCATCCATTGGTTTTAGCTAAAAAAGAGGAAGCCAAAAAAGAAGTGGACAAGGATTCTGTTGCAAAAGCAGAGACTGAGGCAATGAAAAAAATCATGGCTGACACTTCCATCCATACGATCAAAGATCTACAAAAAGCGATTTCCAAACTTGACACTACCAAGGCAGCACCTAAAAATGGAGATGCAGACAAACCCGATATGACCATTTGGCATTGGAATGACAGCAGATTGCAGTCTCGTCAACAAGTATTGGAAAACATGGATAAGAACTACAGTTTTTGGGCGATGTACGATGTGGCTGCCGGAAAGCATATCGCGCTTCAAGATAGTTCTATGAAGGATCTTAGCATCCTCCCAAAAGAAAAATATGCTTTAGGCTCCGATCTTCAAACCTATGAATTGGATATCAATTTGGATGGTCAAAATTATCGCGACTTCTACTTAGTGGACTTAAAAACTGGAGAGAAAACTACACTTTTCACCAATTTCTACCTTCCAAGTTTCTCATCCTATCCACGACCTTCTCCTGATGGGACAAAAATAAACTACGGCTACGAAGGCAATTATTATATCTATGACATTGCAAGTGGTGAAGAGAAAAATGTAACAGCAGGCCTTCCTGTTTCTTTTGTGGATACTGAAGATGACCACAATGTCAAAAAGCCTTTGGAAAACTTCTTAGGCTGGTCAGCTAACAGTGATTATGTTTTAATCAGTGATGGTTGGGATATCTGGCAAGTACCTGTAGGGGACGGGAAAGAAAAGGCCATTAACCTGACTCAAGATGGAAGATCTGAGAAAATCAGATATCAGTATAGGTTTAGATTGGATCCGGATGAAAAAGGTTTTGACTTAAGCCAGCCTCAATATTTTAGGATTTACGGAGAATGGACCAAGAAAAGCGGAATTGCTAAAATCAATCCTGCTAAGAAGAGTGGTCTTGCTACCGGAACCGAAAAATTGGTTTGGGAAGATGCATCTATCGGATCTCTTCAGAAGGCTGAAAATGCGCCAGTATATTTCTACAGCAAAGAGACTTACAATGAGCCTACTCAGTTTTATGTAGCAGATGCATCTCTTGCTTCCGCAAAGAAAGTCACTGAAAACGCACCGGGTGCCTCCAAATATTCTTGGTCAGCAGGTACAAGATTAGTGGATTATGTTTCTGACAAAGGAGACACTTTGCAAGGTGCCTTGTTCCTTCCTGCTGGATATGTGGAAGGCAAAAAGTATCCAACAGTCGTTTACTATTACGAAAAGCTTTCTCAGACTAAAAACAATTGGTCAAATCCAGGCTATAGTGGTACAGGATGGAATCCAAATGTGTACACGAGCAATGGCTTTGCGGTATTTATTCCAGACATCGTTTACAAAATGGATGATCCGGGAATGTCAGCGGTTTGGTGTGTGATCCCTGGGGTGAAAGCTGCCATTGCCACTGGAGTCATTGATGAAAATAACATAGGTATCCATGGACACTCTTGGGGTGGTTATCAAACTGCTTTCCTGATCACTCAAACTGATATGTTTAAAGCTGCGGCGGCTGGAGCTCCATTGACCAATATGATCTCCATGTATGACCTGATCTACTGGAATTCCGGTGGAGGAAATATGTCAATTTTCGAAGCATCACAAGGAAGATTCACCGGTGGCCCATGGGAAAACTGGGATGCATACGAGCGAAATAGTCCTGTGTACCATGTGAAAAATGTTACTACTCCGCTTTTGATGCTTCATAACGACAAGGATGGAGCGGTAGATTTCACTCAGGGAATCGAGTATTACTCAGCTTTGAGAAGGTTGAAGAAGCCAGTGGTTTTGGTTCAATACAAAGGTGAAAACCACGGTCTTGGCAAGCTGGAAAACCGAAAAGATTACAGTGTGAGAATGATGGAGTTTTTCAACCATCACCTAAAAGGAGAAGAAGCTCCTGATTGGTTGTCCAAAGGAATCAACAAATTGGATTTAGACGAGCATCTCGAAAAGAGAGCATTTTAATTTAAAATGGGATTCCTTTAAATATCAATTTGTCAGGCTGAGCGGAGTCGAAGCCAATTCGTGGCTATTAAGGTCACATTTCGACTCTGCTCAATGTGACAAAACATGTCCAAAATTTTATCATTTCTAATTTCAACATGAAAGGGATTTACTACAAAAGTGAATCCTTTTCTTACCTCCAAACCATCAGGTTCATTTATTTTCATGAGTCATAGTATCCAAGAGTCCAAAAATTCTCACACTTCCCCCTATTCCAAATTAAACTCGATTTGCTATTCAGATACTGATCCAAATTATCACGAGCATTTTGAGAAATACCTTTATGATCAACCTTTTGAGGTAGTTTGGAATACTTACGTAACGATTGATCCGGCTAAAGCCTGGGCTGGAAAGATGATTCATTTCAACCAACTTTATTCCAGATCTACAGGAGAAGAAGTGTTTCCTGGACAGGAATACAAGGATGGAATGGGAGTAGGGCAAGTGATCATTTTGAACCTCCACGTATTTAATGGAGCAGTGAAATTGACGGTTGGTCATGAAGTCATGGAAGTGGATAAAGCGAAAAAATTGATCCGGATTTGCTATCTGGAAAACTCCAAATCAGAAGGCAGTCAGTTCATCACTTTCAAGACCTTGGAAAATGGCAAAACGGAAGTGTCCCATAAAACTTTTTACCGCAGCGGATCCTGGTTTCGGGACAAAATCATTTATCCCTATTTCCACACGAAGGCCATCAATGAGTTTCACGAAAATGTCAGAAATGCCATTCATAAATTGACTTAGAAAATCATTCAAATCCCAAATCCCTGAACTAACAAAGGAACCAATTCATCATGGTTCCTTTTTTCATGGACTCATCTTTGTAAATTATAGAAAGATAAACTCAGGATACTGAAACCATTTTTCTATGAAAAAAGCCAAAAAACAGACTTTTGATGCCATTATTATCGGTTCAGGTCAAGCCGGAAATCCACTTGCTTTTGCCCTAGCAGGCCAGAAAATGAATGTGGCGATGATAGAAAAAGGGAAATTCGGAGGTACCTGCGTCAACACTGGTTGTACGCCGACCAAAGCTTATGTGGCAAGTGCGAGACGAGCTTGGGAAATGAGAAATGCCTCAGATCTGGGAATTCCAAACCCCAAATTGGAGAAAATTGATCTTCGGAAAGTTAAAAAGCGAAAGGATAAAATCGTGGCAGGATCGCATGATGGCTTGGTGGATGGACTCAGAGCAGAAAGTCGGATCAGCACTTTTCAGGCAAAAGGTTTCTTCATCGATGAGAAAACCGTTCAAGCAGGATCTTCCATCCTCACTGCTCCTAAAATCTTCATCAATGTGGGAACAAGGCCACGAATCCCAGAAGGATTCGAAAAAGTAGAGTATCTGACCAATGAAAGTATACTTGAAATGGAAGAATTACCCGACCATTTGTTGATTGTGGGAGGAAGTTACATCGGATTGGAATTTGCCCAGATTTTCCGAAGGCTTGGAAGCAAGGTCACGATTATTGAAATGAGCGATCGATTGATCTCGAAGGAAGATCCTGATATCTCAGATAGAATCCGCGAGATCTTGGAATCAGAAGGCATTAAGGTGTTGTGCAATTCCCATTGCCTCGAAGGAAAAAACAATCCAAAAGGAGGAATAAAAGTCCTGATGAACTGCGGAGGCGAACAGAAACAGGCATCCGGTTCACATTTGCTTTTGGCAACCGGCAGGCAGTCAAATATTGATTTGATCAATGCTCCTGCAGCTGGTCTGAAAGTGGATGAAAAGGGATTTGTACTAGTTAATGATACACTGGAAACAAATGTAAAAGGAATCTATGCTTTGGGGGACTGCAATGGAAAAGGAGCTTTTACTCATACTGCTTACAATGATTTCGAAGTTTTGGAAAATCAGCTTTTCGGGGATCAAAAACGAAAAGTGAGTGATCGAATTCTCAATTATGCCTTGTACACCGATCCTCCATTAGGAAGAGCTGGAATGACTTTAGCCCAGGCCAAGAAATCTGAAAAGAAAATCCTCTTTGCAGAAATGGAAATGTCACAAATCAACCGAGCCAGAGAGAAAGGTGAAACCAAGGGAAAAATGCAAGTAATCGTGGATCAGGAGACAGAACAAATCCTTGGGGCTGCGGTTTTGGGAATAGGAGGAGATGAAATAATTGGGATTTTCCTGACAGCCATGTATGGCAAAATGAGCTATAAGACTTTGATGAATTCCGTCCAAACTCATCCAACCGTCACAGAACTGATCCCTACCCTACTTCAACAATTGAAACCTTTAAATGCCTAAGCATGAAAAAGTCACATAAACTGTATGCTATTCTGAATTTAGTGGTGTTGCTTTTTGTCATTTTCTGGAATTATTCAGCGGGAGTTAATGGGTTGAACGGAAATACGGTAGGCTCCTTAAGCGCTGAATATCAAAACCTCTTTACACCTGCCAGCTACGCTTTTTCGATTTGGGGAATCATTTTCTTATCTCTTTTTGCCCAGGCCATTTTCTTCATCTCTAGAGCTTACAGTAAAAGCAAAGACTCCGATTTCCTATCGCAAGTTGGACCTTATTTAATCCTGGCAAACATCGGTAACGGCCTTTGGATCTACATGTGGCTGATGGAATATACCGGCATCAGTGTAGTAGTCATGCTTGGCATCCTGGCCTCACTTTTAATTGTGGTATTGAATACCAATATGGAAAGATGGGATGCTCCAAGACCAATTATCTTCTGGCTTTGGTGGCCAATTTGTATCTATAGTGGTTGGATCGCTGTCGCCACGATTGCAAATATCTCTGCCTATCTAGCTAAAATCGGTTGGACTGGTCCATTCAATGAAGTTACCTGGACCATGATTATGATTGGTATCGGCGCGGCAGTTAATCTCTTTATGATTCAAACCAGGAATATGCGGGAATTTGCCATGGTGGGAGTTTGGGCCTTTATTGCCATTGCGGTAAGGCATTGGGAAAGTATCCCAGAGATCCAGTGGACTGCAGCTATTGCATCACTAATTCTTTTTGTTGCTGCTAGTATCCATGGATACAAAAACAGAGCAACATCACCTTTAAAATTCAACTAAACCAATTATGAGAACTTTAAAAAAATCAGAAAAAATTGCCTTAGCCATCCCCATTTTGGCAGCTGCAGGTGTCCTTTTCCTATCTCAGGCAACTCAGGCTCAAGATCTGAAAACAGTAGATTATGTAGATTTAGAAAAGTATGCCGGTGATTGGTACGAAATCGCCTCATTCCCGCAGTCTTTCCAAAAAGGTTGTACTTGCACCAAAGCAACTTATACCCCAAATGAAGACGGAACAATCAAAGTAGAAAACAGCTGCAATCTTCCAGAAAAGGGAAAAACCAAGACCTCCACAGCCAAAGCTTTTGTGGAAGAAGGATCGGGAAATGCCAAATTGAAAGTCCAGTTTTTCTGGCCTTTTAGAGGAAAGTATTGGATCATAGATTTGGCAAAAGATTACTCTTATGCCGTCGTCGGTCATCCTAACCGAAAATACCTTTGGATCCTATCCCGAACTCCCGAAATGGATCAAGCTACTTATGATGGGATATTGCAGCGAGTGGAGGAAAAAGGATTTGACCTGACTAAACTTGAAAAAACAGTGCAGTGTGAAGATTAGGAAATAATTAAACCCAGAATTAATTGTTCTGGGTTTTTTAAATTCCATTATTCCAATTGACAATTCGGAGTACAGGCAATCCTGTTTTTTCATTTTTCCTTAAAAAGTCCGATTCCTATTTACCGAAAAATTTATATGAAAATATAAATTAGTAATTAGTAAAATTTTGATATTTTGAGGTCGTCAATTCAATGACATAACCTCAAGATACTATGGAATTTTTAGAGAGTTTAGACCCACAACTCAGACTATTCTGGTACATCGCAATCCCAGTTTCTCTGATTTTTGTAATTCAGACCATTTTAACCTTTGTGGGTTCTGGAGCTGGAGATGGAATTGAGGCGGACTTTGATGGGGATCTGGACGGTGCCGAGGCTCCCTTTCAGATGTTTTCATTTCGGAATCTCATCAATTTCCTTTTAGGTTTCAGCTGGACTGGCATTTCATTTTATAAACTTATACCCAACCTTTCTGTACTGATTTTAATCAGTTTGGCAGTTGGTTTTGCTTTCGTTTATTTCTTTTTCCTCATCATCAAACAAATCCAAAAACTTGGGGAAGACAATACATTTCGTCTAGAAAAAACTCTGGGGAAAATCGCCGATGTGTATCTGCCTATCCCTGGTAGAATGCAAGGAAAAGGCAAAGTCATGGTTAGTCTGAACGGTTCTGTGCGTGAACTCGATGCTATGACGGAGCAAGACAAAATAGAAACCAATGCCACAGTGAAAATCAAACGAGTAGAAAGTGGCAATATCCTCATCGTTGAAAAGCTTTAACCAAATTCATTTATGGATCCTTTAATAATTATCGTCGTTGCGACGGTCGTCACCTTTGTGACCATTTTGGCACTTGTCTCTCGCTATAAGCGATGTCCTTCCGATAAAATCTTAGTAGTATACGGCAAAACAGGAGGTACTTCTGCTCGCTGTATACACGGTGGGGGTGCTTTTATCTGGCCGGTAATTCAGGACTATGCCTACTTGGATCTGAAGCCTATTTCCATAGAAGCTAATTTGACCAATGCTTTGAGCCGTCAAAATATCCGTGTCGACGTTCCTTGTCGCTTTACTATTGCGATTTCCACAGATACAGACACGATGAATACTGCGGCTGAACGTCTGCTAGGCTTAGCACATGAGCAGATCCAAGAGCTTTCGAAGGATATTCTTTTTGGTCAGTTGCGTTTGGTAATTGCAACGATGACGATTGAGGAAATCAATTCTGACAGGGACAAGTTTTTGGAAAGTATTTCTAAAAATGTAGACAGCGAATTAAAAAAGATCGGCTTAAAACTGATCAACGTCAACGTAACCGACATCAAAGACGAGTCAGGATATATCGAGGCATTAGGAAAAGAAGCTGCAGCAAAAGCAATCAACGAAGCTAAAATTTCTGTAGCTGAACAAGAGAAAATCGGGGAGACTGGAAAAGCTTTAGCAGATAGAGAAAAGGATGTGCAGATTGCCGATACCCAACGTGACCGGGATGTAAAAATAGCCATCACCAATAAAAACCGAGAGGTTAGTATTGCAGAGGCACTCAAAGACGAAAGCATTGGAAAAGCAGAAGCCCAAAGAGATACTCGTGTAAAGACTTCAGAGGCTAACGCAATTGCAATAAAAGGTGAAAACGAAGCCAAAATCTCCATTGCACAATCTGATGCTTTAAGAAGGGAAAAAGAGGCAGAGGCACTACGAATTGCTTTGGCTTCAGAAAAAGTACAAAGTGCAAAAGCTTTGGAAGAAGCCTATTTAGCAGAGCAAAAAGCAGAAACAGCCAGAGCAGATAGGGAGCGATCCACACAAAATGCGAACGTGGTGGTTCCAGCCGAAATAGCCAAACAACGAGCGATCATTGAAGCACAAGCAGAAGCCGAGCGAATCAGAGAACAAGCTAAAGGAGAAGCTGATGCAATTTTTGCCAAAATGGATGCAGAAGCAAAAGGCCTTTATGAGATTTTAACCAAGCAGGCAGAAGGTTACCGTGAAGTAGTGAGCGCTGCGGGAGGAGATCCTACCAAAGCATTCCAGTTATTGTTGATTGAAAAGCTCCCTGAATTGGTAAAAACTCAAGTGGAAGCGGTGAAAAACATCAAAATTGACAAGATCACTGTTTGGGATTCTGGGCAGGAAAAGAATGGAAATGGATCTACCGCGAATTTTGTTTCCGGAATGATGAAAACAGTTCCTCCATTAAATGAACTCTTTAACATGGCTGGGCTCAACCTTCCAACTTATCTCAAGGGCGAAGATCTAGAAGAACCAAAGGAAAATAAAACAGAATCAGATTCAAAAGAATAAATGAAAAAGGCTGTCTCAAAAAGTCTGTAATTATAGTCAGCCTGAGCAGAGTCGAAGGCTGAATACAGCGAAATAACCAACATTTCGATTTCGAGACTCCCGTCTCTCAAGTTCTCGTTGTGACAAAAAGTAATAATGAGACAGCCTCTATTCTATCAATCCTCACTTACATTGAGATAAGTGTATCCCATTTGATCCAAAGTGATAAAAGTAGTTTTTGCAGAAATAGCCATTTTTACCATGGGCGTTATCTTTTCTGCTTTAAGATTATTAAAACCCATACTTTGACCGCAGACATAAAACTTTACCCCTACATTTTCCAAGGCCTGAATAGCTGCTAAATTCGGGTTGGGATGACTGTATTTTTCCTGATAGTTTTCTTCTTTTAAAATTGCCTGAACCAATCCTCCGTGAATCACAGCAGCAATCTTAATCTTCTCTGCCGGTACCCCATTTGCAATGTGAAGATTGTAAGTTCTTGCCACTTCTAAGAAAGCAGAATGAATGGCAGTTGAATCTTTGACCCGACCATATAGATCGATGGCGATTTTATATTCCAAGTCCGGATCATAGGTCATTTCTGGATTTTCTACAGGCATCACCCCAACCCAAGGATGAAAATCCAACACTGGATAAGTAATAGTCTCTTTGATGTGGGGAGGCAATTCTCCTTGCGCCAGGCAATTGAAATTAATGAACATCAAGACAAACAATAGCGGAGCAATAGACTTTTTCATAAAAATTTGATTAGAAGGTTTTTAGAAAATTAACCATAAAATAATTCAATTCAACTTTTCTTAATTTCTCAACCGAAAAATCTCAATTCCCAAGTTTTTAAGAGCTCGAAAATATTTCTTTCCTCCTTGAATTTAATCCACTTTTTTACATCTACTTTTGATCAGTTTTCCATTTAACCAAGATAAACACAGGTATGATCCTTCCATTTTCATTATTGATTATTGGGCTTTTGCTTTTGGTAAAAGGAGCAGATTGGTTGGTTGACGGAGCCTCTGTTCTGGCTAAGAAATATAATGTTTCAGATTTGGCAATTGGATTGACTATTGTCGCTTTTGGCACCTCAGCTCCTGAACTGGTAGTTAATTCAGTGGCTTCATCAGGCGGATATCCAGATATCGTATTTGGGAATATCATCGGGTCAAATAACTTCAACCTTTTCATCATTTTGGGAATAGCAGGAATCATCACTCCCCTCTCTGTACAGTCAAGCTCGGTTTGGAAAGAGATCCCATTTTCATTTTTGGCAGCGATCGTCCTGCTACTCATGGCGAATAATTATTTCATGGGAAATACACCCAATGTTGACATGATTGAAGGATTTGGTTTGTTGCTTTGCTTTGGTTTATTTCTTTATTACGTTTTTACCCAGCTTAAATCAGAACCCAACACTGAGGAGATTGAAGCCAAATCCTATACTACTTTAAAAATCTGGGGATTGATTTTAGGAGGTTTGGCAGGACTGGTTCTTGGAGGAAAGCTGGTCGTGGACAATGCTGTAGGAATAGCACAGAGTTTGGGTGTGAGTGAAAAGATCATTGGTTTGACCATTGTAGCAGCAGGAACTTCTTTACCAGAATTAGCCACTTCTGTGGTCGCCTCTTTGAAAAAGAACAATGACATTGCTATCGGTAATATCATCGGTTCAAACATCTTCAATATTTTCCTGATCCTTGGAGTCAGTGCTGTCATCAAACCATTGGACTTTCAGGTATCATTTAACACAGATCTGTACTTATTAATGGGAGGAACCATTTTCCTCTTTATTGCCATGTTTACCGGCAAGCGCAAGAGCCTGGACCGATGGGAAGCCGCTATTTTACTAGTAACCTATCTAGTCTATACCACTTACCTTGTTCTCAAAGAAATTTGATTTGCTGACTATAAAACCGGATGAATCTCTACGCAATTTTTACTCTTGAATTGCCCATTACCAATCCGGTAGTCAAATTCCTATTGATCTTATTGATCATCCTGCTTGCTCCGATTTTTCTTAATAGGCTAAAAATCCCACCTCTTTTAGGGCTAATCATCGCTGGTGCAATCGTGGGGCCTATGGGTTTTGGGCTCATCGAAAGAGATAGCGGAATCATCCTTTCCGGAACAGCCGGTTTACTGTATATCATGTTTCTGGCTGGATTGGAAATCGATATTCATGAATTCAAGAAAAACAGAAACAAAAGCCTGGTATTCGGCATGTTTACTTTTCTCTTCCCAATGTTTTTAGGAACCTTGGCAGGGCTCTACCTTTTAGACCTTTCTTTGATTTCTTCCATTTTATTGGCCAGTATGTTTGCGTCCCATACTTTGATCGCATATCCTGTCATTTCAAAATTAGGTATAGGAAAAACCAGATCAGTCCAGATAACTGTCGGCGGTACACTGATCACTGATACTTTGGCCCTTTTGATTTTAGCGATCATCATCGGTTCCACCAGAGGGGAAGTCAATGCATTTTTTTGGATAAAATTGATTTTGTCACTTATTGCATTTGCCCTAGTCATCATTTTTGGTTTCCCGAGGCTTGGGCGCTGGTTTTTCAAAAAGTACTCAGATAATTCTTCTCAATACATTTTTGTCCTTGCATTGGTGTTTTTAGGGGCATCTTTGGCGGAACTTGCAGGAATAGAAGCCATCATCGGGGCCTTTTTGGTAGGTCTGGCTATCAGTTCCCTCATCCCACAAACCTCTCCTCTGATGAACCGGATAGAATTTGTCGGAAATTCTATTTTCATCCCTTTTTTCTTAATAGGAGTCGGAATGCTGGTGGATTTCAGGGTTTTCATAGATGGTTGGGAAACGATTTGGGTCGCCATTGTCATGACCCTCGTTGCTATTTTGGCTAAATGGATCGCTGCTTTTGCCACCCAAAAGACCTTCAAATTCAGCCTTGATGAGCGTAGGATCATTTTTGGTCTCAGTAATGCCCAGGCTGCGGCGACTTTGGCAGCTGTCATCATTGGATATAATACAGTCATTGGTACGTCAGAATCCGGAGAACCTATCAGGTTGTTATCTGAATCGATTTTAAATGGCACCATCATCATGATTCTGATCACTTGCACAATTGCTTCCTTTGCAGCTCAAAAAGGTGCTAAAAATATAGCACTTGCAGAATCTATTCAGGATAATGCCACAATAGAAAACGAAATATCTGAAAGGATTCTTATTCCAGTCCGAAACCAGGAAACTTCCGACGAACTCATCAAGCTCAGCATTCTTCTTCAGTCTCCTAAAAAGAAAACCAGCATGTATGCTTTAAGCATCATCAACCCGGATTTTCAGGACTCATCAGCTGAAATGAAAGCTCAAAAGACCTTGAATAAAGCGAGTGAAACTGCTGCTTCTACGGATCATTTTCTGATCGAACTTCTTAGATATGATACCAATGTGGAGCACGGGATTTCAGGTGTCATCCATGAAAACAAAATCACGGATTTGGTTTTAGGACTTCACGAAAAGCAAAGCATGGAAGATAGCTTTTTGGGAAATCTGACAGAAAACCTGTTGAGCAAAACCAACACCACGACTTTCATTTATAAATCAAGCCAGCCTTTTGATACCCATAAAAGACACTTGATTTTTGTTCCACCTTTTGCAGAAAAAGAGCTGGGATTTCCATTTTGGCTGGTGAAAGTCTGGAATATTGCCCGCAATACCGGAGCAAGAATGATTTTCTATGTAAGCCCTGACACGAGAAGTTATCTGGAAGAAATACTCAAAAAACATCCCATAAGAATGGAATTCCGTCCATTTCCTGATTGGGAAGGTTTGGAAAACCTCAACATCATTTTAAAACCTGACGACAACCTCATCATGGTCCTCAGTAGAAAAGGTGAATCTTCCTACCATCCAAGCTTGGAGCGTGTTCCCAATCTTATCAATGTCTGGTTAAAAAAACACAGTTTTATTCTCATCTATCCAAATCAACCAAAAGCCATAGGAATGCCGATGATGGATATGATGCATGGTTCCCTCATTGGGCCGATAGAGCGATTAGACTATACCAGCAGGTTGCTCAACAGTCTTTTCAGAAGAAAATAGTTACCCACTTCTATAAAATCCTTGATTTTTTCTTTAGTTTGAAGTTTTATGGAGAAACCCTATTGGTTAAGAATTGCCTTGATATTGGTGATAGGAATATTACCGTTGAAAACCTTTTCGCAACAACTTCCAGAACTTGATAAGAAACTGCTGATAAAAACTTCTCCATTGGCACTTTTTGAGCCAGAAACCATCGTCATCCAAGGAGGAATAGAGTATTTTTTCAGCCCTAAATTCAGTATTCAATCAGAAATAGGGGTAAATGGAGGGATATTTGGCGTCAATTCCAGTCGAGGAAAAAACGAGGAATTCAAACTTTGGAGAACCAAAAACGAGTTTAAGTTTTATTCCAAAAAAAATTACTGGGGTTTAGAATTGTTCTTTGTGAACAAAGATTTTATCCGAACGGAGGATTTTTTCATTCCTAATAAATCTGAAATCTTTTATGACAAAGCGCAAGTGGATTTTCAGGTGATAGGTACGGGAATTAAATTTGGCAGACAGGAGTTTGTCTCTAAAAATATCCTACTAGACACATATGTAGGACTGGGGCTCAGGTCTAGGTTCAGGCAAGTTGATGTCCAAGAACTTTCGGCAAACCAAGGAAGAGATGAGTTCTTCGAATATTTCCTAAGTAGCGACCGGTACAGGTTTAACGGATGGGATTATATTCCACATTTTACTGCCGGAATTAAGATTGGATTACTAACCAAATACAGGTAAAACAAGAAAGATTTACGATTACTAATAGTCCATATATGCATTTAAGACCATTGATCATTTTTTCGCTGAAATTCCCAATATTTCAGAATATCTTTTCACTCAAGTTTTCCTATCCCTTATAAGATTTGGAACTTACCCAAAAATCAAACCTAGCCTAGTACCATGGATCCTATCCTAAAATTACCTACAGGGAAATCTGTTGTTTTCTTTTTGCTTTTCTTTTTGAGCAGTACAATCGGATTTCCCCAGCAAAACAAAGCCAAACTCACTGGATTGATTCAGGAAAAAGCCACAGGAAATCCTTTGGGATTTGCCTCAGTGGCCATTTATACTCCTTCCGATAGCTTAGTAGCAGGTGGGATTTCTGAAGAAAATGGAAAATTCTCTATAGACGTACCTTTTGGAAACTTCTATGCATTGGTAGAATTTATGGGCTTCGAATCTTATAAATCGAACCTTATCATTTTTTCAAAAGACAAAAACAAAGTTGAATTAGGGCTTATTGAACTGGAATCTACAGCCGGAGATTTGGAAGAGGTTGTCGTACAAGGTGAAAAATCATTGATGGAATTATCCCTCGATAAAAGGATTTTTAATGTGGGTAAAGATCTGGCCAATGCCGGAGGAACTGCAAATGATATTTTGATGAACTTGCCTTCTGTGTCGGTAGATCCAGAAGGAAATGTAAGGCTTCGAGGATCTTCCAATGTGAGGATTCTGATCGATGGCAAACCGTCAGGACTGGTAAGTTTTAAAGGAGGTGCCGGACTACGTCAACTTCAGGCCAACATGGTCGAGCGAGTAGAAGTGATCACCAATCCCTCTGCTCGATATGAGGCAGAAGGCATGGCCGGAGTTATCAATATCGTCTTGAAGAAAGATAATAATCAGGGATTTAATGGATCCTTTGAAGTCATTGTCGGCACTCCCCTAAACCTGGGTTTTTCAACAAATCTTAATTATCGAAAAAACCGAATCAATTGGTTTATCAATTATAGCCTCGCTCGAAGGCACCAACCAAACGTAAACGAATTATACCAAGAAGTCTATAATGAAGACGGCACGACTTCTATTTTGAGTCAGAACAATGCCGGAATTCTCAAAGGATTCAATAACAATATCCGAGGAGGACTTGATTATTATTTCAACGAAAAGAGCATTCTGACAGCATCTTATCTCTGGAGAAGAAGTGATGCCAGGCGAATCACGGATATCCGCTATGAAGACTATCTGAATAATTTTGACAATTATTTGGGTTATTCTTTACGGCAGCAAGACGAAACTGAGGCAGAGCCAAATTCAGAAGTGATTGTCAGTTACAAAAAAAGTTTTGAGCAGAAAGGCCATGAGCTTACTACAGCTTTTACTTATCTGAACTATTGGGAGCGATCCGATCAGAAATTCACCCAATCTTCCTACACTCCAAATGATCAACTGATCCCGGATTCCGATCTCCTTCAGACATCTTTGAATGACGAATACGAAAACCAATATTTACTTCAACTGGATTATGTCAAGCCTTTTGCCAAAGAGGGGAAATTTGAAACAGGTTTGCGCACCAGTTTCCGTGAGATGGAGAATGACTTTGTAGTCTCAGAAGAAAATGAAAATGGAGAACTAATCCCGCTACCAGGGTTAGATAATATCTTTCTTTACAATGAAAACATCCTGGCGGCTTATGGCATCTTGGGAAATAAAACGGGTAAATGGAGCTACCAAGGCGGCTTGAGAGTAGAGCATACAGATGTGGAAACCATATTGGTGGAAACAAATGAGAAGAATCCGAGGAAATACACCAACCTGTTTCCTAGTGCGCATTTGACTTATAACATTTCCACAGAAAATGCTTTTCAGCTAAGTTATAGCAGAAGAGTCCGAAGACCAGTTTATAATGACCTCAGCCCATATGTGACCTTCTCGGATCAACGAAATTTCTTTAGCGGCAACCCGGATTTGAACCCGGAATTCACAGATGCTTTTGAATTGGGACACATCAAGTATTTTGAAAAAGGGACACTTTTCTCAACTGTATATTTCAGAAATACCACTGACAAAATCGAGCGAATCCGAACAGTCAATGATGATGGATTCTCGGTTACGGCTCCATATAATTTAACCGGTGAAAAATCCTTTGGGGTTGAGTTCAGCTCGGATTACAAGGTTAATGACTGGTGGAAGCTGGATTTGAACGTGAATTTCTTTCATGCAAACATAGATGGAAGTAATATTGAAGCTGATTTCCAGGCGAAAACTTACAGCTGGCTTTTAAGACAAACATCTAGATTTACCATAAGCAATGGACTCGATATCCAGGTTCGGGCAAATTACGATGCAAGACAAAAAACTGCTCAGGGAGTCAGAAAAGGGATTTTCTTTATGGATCTTTCCGCTTCCAAAAGCATCTTAGGTGAACGGGGAAATCTGATTCTTACAGTAAATGACATCTTTAATTCCCGACGAAACCGATACATTGTTGAAGGCGAAAACTTCTTCACAGAAGGAAACTCACAGTTTGTCCGAAGACAGATAAACCTGACGATGAGCTATCGATTAAGACAATAAATTAAATAAAGCCCAATCTATCCTTCCTTTTAATCACCGATTAGGAGGAAAACCAATTACTCCATGTGGAAATTCTCATTAGCGGTACTGTTTCTTTTCGGTACTAGTCATATTCTCCAAGCCCAAAAAATAAATTCATCTTATCAACTTCCTATCAAGAAGGCCAGTTCTGAGGTATTGATTGATGGAGCGATCGATGAAAAGGCGTGGGAGGATGCTGAAATCGCCACTGATTTTTTTATGATCACTCCGATGGATACCAGCTTTGCGCAAGTGAGGACTGACGTAAGAATGACTTACGATGATGAAAATTTATATCTATTGGTAGAAAATTTTCATGCTGTAGAAGGTCCTTACATGGTTGAATCGCTACGAAGGGATTTCTCTTTTGGTAAAAACGATAATTTCCTGCTTTTCATGGATCCATTTGATGACCAAACAAACGGTTTTTCATTTGGAGCAAATGCTGCCGGAGCGCAATGGGATGGCATCATGTACAATGGAGGAAGTGTGGATTTGAGCTGGGACAACAAATGGCGATCAAAAGTCACCAACTATGAAGACAAATGGGTTTTTGAGGCAGCAATTCCATTTAAATCCATTCGCTACAAAAAAGGTATTACAGAATGGGGAATCAATTTTTCCAGACTGGATTTAAAAACTACGGAAAAATCCGGTTGGGCACCTGTGCCAAGACAATTTCCATCAGCATCCTTAGCTTATACAGGCTCTTTGATCTGGGATGAAGCACCTCCCCAAACCGGAGCAAATATCTCTGTTATCCCCTATGCACTAGGAGGATTTAGAACAGATGTGGCTGGCGATGGTGAAACAGAATACAGGCGAGAAGTTGGATTAGATGCCAAAATCGGATTGACTTCTTCATTAAATTTGGACCTAACCGTCAATCCTGATTTTTCCCAAGTGGAAGTCGATCGACAAGTCACAAACTTGGATCGTTTTGAATTGTTCTTTCCTGAGAGAAGACAGTTTTTCCTGGAAAATGGGGATCTTTTTGCCAGCTTTGGTTACGAGACGATCCGCCCGTTTTTCTCTAGAAGAATTGGTCTGAATGCACCGATACAGTTTGGAGCACGTCTCAGCGGAAAAATCAATAAGGATTGGAGAATAGGCGCCATGAACATGCAAACAGGGGAAGTGAAAGAGGATGCTTTGCCAGCCCAAAACTTCACAGTTCTCTCTGTGCAAAGACAAGTCGGAGCCAGATCAAATATCACGGGGATGTTTATCAACAAACAGTCCCTTAACTACAATCCTGACCCTGATGCTGAACAACCAGTTTATTCCCAATTCAACAGAAATGCAGGACTGGAATACAACTTGGCCTCCTCCAATAATCTTTGGACTGGAAAAGCCATGTTCATGAAAAGCTTTGCCCCAACGCAGCTTGGAGATGGGTTTGTTCATGCAGCCAATTTGAAATACAGTTCAGGAAACCTGACCTGGAATTGGGAGCATCAATATGTCTCCAAAAGCTATACGGCTGAGGTGGGATATGTTCCCAGAAATGGATTCTATAAAATCAATCCAGAAGCGAGTTACCTGTTTTTCCCAAAAAGTGAAAAAATCCTAAATCACGGACCTAAAGTGGGGGTACGTTATTTCTTCAATACAGATGGAGAGAAAACAGATAATACCACCTTCCTTGCCTATAACATCAAATGGAGAAGCCAAAGTACTTTTCAGGCTTGGGTGTCTACAGACTATGTGTTACTTCAGCGACCATTTGACCCCACAAATTACAGTGGAGACACACTCGCTAGGGGAACTGAGCATCAATGGTATGCCACAGGCGCTGAGTTTACCTCCAAACCACAAAGTATTTTTACTTATGCCTTCACTACCCGATTGGGAGGTTATTATGCAGATGGAAAGCGCTATAATGTGACGGCGGACATAGGTTACAGATTTCAACCCTATGTCAGCATCGCCTTAAGTGCCAATTATAATTCCATTCATTTACCCGAACCTTGGTACAATACCAATTTCTGGCTTGTGGGCCCAAGAGTGGATGTAACGATGACCAATACATTGTTTTTCACTGCTTTCATTCAATACAATGAACAAATCGAAAACATCAATCTCAACACGAGGTTTCAATGGAGATTTAAGCCAGCATCGGATTTGTTTTTGGTTTACACTGACAACTATTTGCCAGCTCCATTTTATACCAAGAACCGTTCACTTGTCTTGAAGTTTACCTATTGGTGGAATGTCTGATCTTTAAATCCTAAAGAGAAAATTGATTTTCTGAGGCAGAATTAGTTTATTGATACTAAATCTTTTTTAGTTTCTAAATTCTTATCAGATGAATCCATCCAATTTCTTTCGCTTATTCCTGATTTTTAGTGCGTTTTTAGTCTTGGTATTGACAAATGAAGTCAGTGCACAACAAGAAAAACATATTAAACCGCCTTCAAAACCCATTGTCAGAGCTCAGTTTGTCACAAAAAATGGTACTCCAATTATAGCGGTCGCCGTAATAGTGGAAGGAACAACCAAAGGTATTGTGTCTGATGCAAATGGATTTTTTGAATTGGATCTCAGCGAATTTACAGAAAAGAAAGTAACCTTAGTTTTTAGGCACTATGAACATGCCCTAAAAACTATGGAGGTGGTGCTAAAGGATTTACCAAAGTCCTATGGGCAGATAAAACTGGCAGACGCAGCTTTCGAAGAATAAAATAGAAATATTTCAAACTAAATCTTATAAACAGGTCAAATTGACCTGTTCTTCTTTTGGGTTAACCTAAACAGAGAAGTCTTGGGATATTCTTTTATTTTTAAGAATCTAAATCCACATATAACGCCATGCGATTTCCAAAGCAACTTCTTTTTCTAGGAATTTTTTTCTCGTTTTCCGTTCAAAACCTTCAGGCACAATCTTCGGGTTTACTGACACTTGAAAGAATCTATGCTTCCAATGAATTCAGCCAAGAAAGGCTTCAGCCGATCCAATGGATTGAAGATGGGGCAGCCTATGTGACCGTAGAAAATGGAAATGGATTGACCCGTTGGGACAGCAAAACTCTTGAAAAGTCAGTATATGTACCCGGATTAATTGTCAATGGAGATCGCATAAACATAGAATCCTTTACTCTTTCCGAAGATGGCAGCAAGGTCTTGATTTTTACAAATTCCAGCAGGGTTTGGAGGTCCAATACCAAGGGAGACTATTATGTATATGATTTAAATGAAAAGCTTCTAAAGAGATTAGGTGCTCAATTCGAACCATCTTCCCTGATGTTTGCAAAGTTCTCTTCTGACAATTCAAAAGTAGCTTATGTGCAGAAGTTTAATCTATATCTGGAGGATTTCGAAAGCGGAAAAGTCACACAATTAACCACAGATGGTACCGATAAAATCATCAATGGAACATTTGACTGGGCTTATGAAGAGGAGTTCGGTAAGCGGGATGGCTTTGCTTGGAGTCCAGATGCCAAATTCATTTCTTATTGGCAGATCGATGCATCCAAAATCGGCACTTTTTACATGATCAATAACACCGACTCGGTTTACTCCAAGCCTATCCCACTTCAATATCCAAAAGTCGGAGAAGAGCCTGCAGGTGCCAAAATCGGGTTGATTGATATGGAATCAAAAAAGACCATGTGGATTCCGATTCCCGGAGGAGAAAAAGAAAATTATCTCCCAGGCATGCAGTGGATCAATGAAGATTTATTGCTGATTCAGCAGATGAACCGAAAGCAAAACCAATTGACAATCTGGACTTATCAGCCATCAAATGCTGATTTGAAAAAGGTTTATGTGGAAACAGAAGAGACTTGGGTTGACTTGGCTTATCCTGATTTGTCGCGATATGGCTGGAGTGATAATAGTTTGCCACTGGTTGATGGTGGCAAAGCTTTTCTCCGAATGACTGAAAATGACGGCTGGAGACATCTTTACAAGATTGAAATTGCAACAGGAAACAAAACCTTGCTCACACCTGGAGAATACGATGTCGCTTCTTTTGGAGGACTTTCTGATAAAGAAGTATTTTTCATAGCCTCTCCTGAAAACCCGACCCAGCGCTACTTGTATGCGATTGATTTGGCAGGAAAAGCAAAGTTACGAAGAGTGACTCCAGAAGCTTTCGCAGGAGTAAATACCTACGACATCGCTCCAAATGGTGAAGTAGCTGTACATAATCATCAAAGTACTTCAGATCCTTTGACGACAAGATTAGTCTCTTTGCCAAAGCATGAGATTTTGAAAACTTTGGTAGAGAATCAGGCTTACAAAGCCAAACTAGCTTCACTAAAAACTCCCGAAATCAAATTTACCACTGTCACTACATCCGAAGGAGTGACGATGGATGCACGAGTGATTTATCCTGTAGATTTTGATGAGACAAAGAAATACCCTGTGCTATTCCATGTCTATGGTGAACCCTGGAGCACTGTTGCGACAGATACTCAGGTGGGATTATTCAACATCATGCTTGCGCAAAAAGGCTATGTGATTATTGATATGGATAACAGAGGCACTCCTACTTTGAAAGGAAGCGCCTGGAGAAAAATCATTTACAGAAATATCGGAAAAGTAAATGCCAAAGATCAGGGATTGGCAGCCAAGGAAATGCTGAAGCTTCCCTATTTGGACGAAAGCCGAGTGGCAGTTTGGGGATGGAGCGGTGGTGGTTCCATGACCTTAAACCTGATGTTTAAATTCCCGGAAGTCTATCAAACTGGAATGTCTGTGGCATCTGTATCAAACCAGCTGATTTATGACAATATCTACCAAGAGCGATACATGGGATTGCCACAGGAAAATCTGGAGGATTTTATTGAAGGCTCACCTATCACTTATGCCAAAAATCTTGAAGGAAATTTGCTGGTAGTGCATGGCACCGGTGATGATAACGTTCATTATCAAAGTGCAGAAATGCTAATCAATGAACTGATCAAACACAACAAGCAGTTCCAGATCATGCCTTATCCTAATAGGTCTCATGGAATCAGGGAAGGAGAAGGAACAAGTCTTCATTTGTATACTTTGCTGACAAATTATTTGATGGAGCACACCCCAGTGAATTAATTATCAAATAATTAGGAGTTTTGAACTATACTCTTTTTCTTTCTATTAAAATTTAGTAGAACTATGAAAGATACATTAGAACAATCCCACAAACGTTACAGGATAAAACTAAACCTTGGTATTATCGCCGCCTTTTTCTTATTCCTTGGTGGACTAGCGTTTTCAATTTAAAAGCTTACAGCCGCACCTGAAAACGAAGAATTAATTGCCGGAAAAACAGTAAAAGGCATGGTCCTTTCTCAGGATAAAAAGCCAATCCCGGGAGCAATAATTATAGTCAAAGAAACGACCACTGGTACGGTAACTGACATAAAGGGTAATTTCTCATTAGACTTAAAGTCATTTGAAGAAGAAAACCTAACTTTAAAAATTTCAATGATCGACTATGAGTCAACAGAAGTGATCGTAAAGAAAAGTGAATTGCCTCTGAACGTAGGTAAAATCACTTTGAACAAAGAAGCTGAGTAGCTATTGTTCGATTGATCTCGCTTCAAAGGAAATGATTTCTCCTTCTTCAAGTTCAATTCTTAATTCCATTGGATTGCAGCAAACTTCGCAATCCTCAATATACTGCTGTGCATTTATCGAAGGATCAATCAGCATAGAGATCTCAGCTAGACAGTAGGGGCATTGGAAAAAGTGTTCGAGCATTTCACAAGTTAATTAAAAATAAAAAACCCTCGAAGCTACTTGCTCCGAGGGTTTACTACTAACCACTAACCTAAATTATACTTCTATTTCAGAATCTACATTTTTAAAGTAAACCTGCTTATCTGCATCCAAATCAACTATCACTGCAGAATCATTTTTAATATAACCAGACAGGATCTGCTTGGACAATTCATTCAACACTAAGCGTTGCATAGTTCTTTTCAGCGGTCTCGCTCCAAAATTCGGATCAAAACCAACCTCTCCAAGGTAATCCAACACTTCTTTGGTTGCTTCGATTTCTATGTTTGCTTCAGAAAGTCGCTTTTGAATCTCTCTCCATTGGATATCCACAATCTTGCGGATTATCTTTTTGTTGAGTGGCTCAAACATGATCACCTCATCAATTCTGTTTAAGAATTCAGGTCTTACAGATTTCTTCAACAGGTCAAAAGCTTCTTCTTTTGTCTTTTCCATTACCTCTTCCTTGTTCCAATCTTCGATTTCTGCAAATCGTTCCTGGATCAAATTAGAACCAATATTGGTTGTCAAGATGATAATCGTATTCTTGAAGCTGGCAATTCTGCCTTTGTTGTCCGTCAATCGTCCATCATCTAGTACTTGAAGCAATATGTTGAATACGTCTGGATGTGCTTTTTCAATCTCATCCAACAAGACCACGGAATAAGGCTTTCTTCGCACCGCTTCTGTCAGTTGACCCCCTTCATCGTACCCAACGTATCCCGGAGGCGCTCCTACCAATCTGCTGACCGCATGTCTTTCCTGATATTCAGACATGTCAATTCGCACCATTGCATTCTCATCGTTGAAGAGGTATTCTGCCAAGGCTTTCGCAAGTTCAGTTTTACCCACCCCGGTTGTACCCATAAAGATAAAGCTACCAATCGGACGCTTGGGATCCTGCAAACCTGCACGACTTCTTCTTACGGCATCTGAAAGGGCAGTAATCGCTTCTTTCTGACCAGCGACACGCTTGCCTAATTCTTCTTCCAAGTGCAATAACTTCTCGCGCTCAGATTGGATCATTTTGGAAAGTGGAATTCCAGTCCACTTGGAAACCACAGCTGCGATATCTTCTTGATCCACTTCTTCTTTTAGCAACGGAGAACCTGCTTGCATCTCTCCCAATTGCTTTTTGAAAGATTCCAGTTTTTGCTCTGCTTCTCCGATTTTACCGTATCTGATTTCGGCTACTTTCCCGAAGTCTCCAGCTCTCTCCGCTTGTTCAGCTTCCAGCTTGTAATTATCGATTCGTTCCTTCTCACGTTGGATTCCTGTAATCACCGCTTTTTCGCTTTCCCATTTGGCTTTGACACTATCACGCTTCTCAGCCAGCTCGGCCAGTTCCTTGCTAAGAACAGTTTCTTTGTCTTTATTCTTTTCCCTTCGGATCGCTTCACGCTCGATTTCAAGCTGCATGATTCTTCGATTCAATTCATCGAGTTCCTGAGGCAAAGAATCAATTTCCATTCTCAATTTCGCCGCTGCTTCGTCCATCAAGTCAATGGCTTTATCCGGAAGGAAACGATCAGAAATATATCTCTGGGAAAGCTCCACCGCTGCTATTACAGCATCGTCTTTGATCCTTACACCATGGTGCAATTCATATTTGTCTTTGATACCTCTCAAGATCGAAATCGCATCAGCGGCATCTGGTTCATCGACAACCACAGCCTGGAATCTTCTTTCCAAAGCCTTATCTTTTTCGATATACTTTTGATATTCTTTCAGGGTAGTTGCACCGATCGCATGCAATTCACCTCTAGCCAGTGCTGGCTTAAGCAAATTGGCAGCATCCATGGCTCCTTCACCTCCACCACCGGCTCCGATTAAGGTATGGATCTCATCAATAAATAAGATGATTTCTCCCTCCGCATCCGTTACCTCCTTGATGACAGCTTTTAATCGCTCTTCAAACTCACCCTTGTATTTGGCACCCGCCACAAGCAAGCCCATATCCAAGGAGATCAAGGTTTTGGATTTTAGGTTTTCAGGAACATCACCAGATACAATTCGCTGAGCTAATCCTTCTACTATGGCTGTTTTACCCACGCCAGGCTCACCCAAGAGAATAGGATTGTTTTTGGTTCTTCTAGCTAAAATTTGGAGTACTCTCCTAATTTCTTCATCACGGCCAATTACAGGGTCAATTTTCCCTTTTCTGGCCATTTCGTTCAGGTTTTTAGAGTATTTTTCTAAAGCCTGATACTTACTTTCTGCATTTGGGTCGGTCACTTTATTCCCTTTTCTAAGTTCTTTAATTGCTTCGATCAAAGGCTTTTCTGAAATCCCCTGATCTTTCAAAATCTTTGAAGCAGGATCTCCTGCTGCCAAAATGCTTAACAGTAAATGTTCAATAGCCACATACTCATCCCCAAAGGTTTTGAGATAATCTTTAGCTTTGATCAAAACCTGATTGGAGGCATTGCTCAAATAAGGCTGTTGGCCGCCACTTACTTTTGGCAAACGTTCTAATTGCTCGTCCAGCTTTTGGCCAAGCAACTGCTTATTTGCACCGAGTTTTTTGAATAAAAAGTCGGTGACATTTTCATCCTCGGAGAAGATTCCTTTCAGCAAATGGGATGGCTCAATATTCGGCTGACCTGCAGCTGATGCCAACTCCACCGCCTTTTGAATCGCCTCCTGAGATTTGATTGTGTATTGTTTAAAATCCATTATAGTTGGTTATTTAAGTTGCTAATTTGTTTGGTTGGCTGCAGTCTTTCTTCTTAGATTCTATGCACCTTCAGCTCAACATCCTCTAGCTAGCAAAACCAACTCCAAGTAGATTTTCAGGTCATTCTGACCGAAAAACATACTTGAGATTAAAAAAATCGGAATTATTGACAGGAAAATCACCTAAATCAATTTGAAAAGTTATTACAGTTTGAACATATACAAGCTTCAAAAAAAATCCCCGCTTGTTCAGCGGGGATTCCTTTGTTATTCTCCATCAGATTTCAATAAGACGTCTGCCGGAGGTGCTTTTTTATTATTCCTATGATCAGGATGAATAAAAGTGTGGAAAAACAATCGAATATGATATTTTTCTTGAGTCTGGAAAATGTTAGTCATGCCGTCTGTGATATCATAAAGGGACTCTAGGTTTTGAGTTGCCAACCATTCCATATCCAAACTTTTAAACATTCGTTCTGCGGGAACCATTGCACCATCATCTTTTTCTATGTAAACAGGCAGTGCCACTTTCCCATTCTTGACGGTAGCCTTGCCCATAAAACAATCACTATTACCCTGATTCAATACTACAAATACAACTTCATGTTCTCCATCAGGGATTTCCTCAGCTCCTCGCTCATGAAAAGCGATATAATAATCGGAATAACAACCTTTCACACCTTGGGAAAAGATGCTTACTTCTTGTCCTATTGCTCCAATAGAAAATAGAAAAAACAATGCGATGGTATTAAAAAACTTCATAGTCTTTTTGTGATTAACAGTGATTTTAAACATTCGACTTTAAAATCCTCCTTTTTTATTATAAATGAAAGATTTTGAATTTATTTTTCAGCTTGAAACACTAAAAATCAGATTACTTGAACTATTCTTGAGAAGCCGCATAATCTTCCACTGCCTTCCAAACGCGAAAAACATTTTTATAACAGATTTTCTCGATATCTTCTTGAGAATATCCCCTCTTCAAAAGTTCTGCGATTAAGTTGGGATACATAGAAACGTCCTTCAGACCTGTCGGCAAGGAATCCCCTACCCCATCAAAATCAGAACCCAAACCCACATAGTCCACGCCAACAAGGTTTTTGACATGATCAATGTGATCCGCTACACGCTGGACAGTTGGAAATGGATTATTAGCTGCGGTATATTCAGAAATATAGGCTTGAGCAGCTGAATCACTTCTGCTCAAATTATTCTCGGCAAGCCAGTTCACAAGATGCTCTCTTACTTTGGCACTACCTGCTGAATAAGCCGAGTCAATAAAAGATCCTCCAAAATTGATCATCATTACCCCACCGTTTTTGGCCATTGCTTGGATCAATTCATCACTCATATTCCGCTCAAAACCAGGCGTGAATTTTCTGACTGATGAGTGAGAAGCAATCACAGGCACTTTAGTGATGGCCAAAGCATCTTTGAAAGTATCATCGGAAACATGGGACAAATCCACCATGATTCCAACTCGGTTCATTTCCTTCACAACTTGCTCCCCATATTCGCTGAGACCATTGTATAATCGTACGGTGTCGTAACTACTATCTCCGATTAAGTTTGCTTTGCCATGAGTCAGCGTGATGTATCGAATTCCCCTGCCATGAAAATATTCAACGTTTGCGATATCATCTTCCAGGCCTGCACCATTTTCCATTCCCATGGGTAAAGAAATTTTACCGGCAGCAAAATTGGCTTCAATATCAGCTGGGCTATAGGCCATGGCAAATTTATCAGGGAAAGTCTCTGCCAATCTTTCTGTCATCATAATTAAAGAATCTGCCAGGGCCTTAGAGGCGCCGGGAGTTTGTTGGTTACCGGCAGGAATGTAAATCGACATAAAAGGAGCATCTAATCCTCCTTCTTTGGACCTTGGATAGTCAAAATTTCCACCGTCGGTTCTTACGGATACATCCAGTATTTCTCTTTGAAGTGTAAACCCTCCAACTTTCATCCTATAAGGAAGGTCCACGTGTCCGTCAACCATAATTGTGTTATGAGCCATTTCGGTGGCAGCTTTGAGCCGCTCCTCGTCACTCATGGCAGTATAATCAAGCGTGGTTTCTTTTGGTTGACAAGCCCAGGCTATCAAGCCCATTAATAAGTAGGAATAGTTCTTTTTCATAGTTGTTGGTGGTTTATAAAAATGAAAGATACTCCCTTTTGTTCAGTTGTCTAAAAAAAATCCATCAATGGAAAATCAACGAAAAAATATTCTACTTTGAATGTATTTGGACACCACTTTACATAACATTCCATCCTTTATCGCTAACTTTTAAAGGAAATACCACCTACTTATGAAAAATATTGGCTTTTTAATTTTACTCGCCTGCATTGCTTGGGCTTGTAAACCAAACAGCGGTTCCTCCCCTGTCAGCATCAAAATAAGCCCTGAACTTGAAGCTGGACTAACTGACGGCAGGCTCTTAATGATCTTTTCTTCGGACAAAGAAAATGAACCCCGATTCTCCATCTCCGATAATGTTTCTACTGCTCAGGTTTTCGGGATGGATATCGAAAATTTCAAACCCGGTGATATCATTCAATTGGATACATCCAGTTTTGGATATCCCATCAATAACTTGAGCGATTTGGCAGAAGGAAATTATATGATGCAGGCTTTCATCATTAAATATGAGACTTTCAATCGAGCCGATGGACATACGGTGAAATTAGCCATGGACAAGGGAGAAGGCAGAAAGTGGGTGAATACCCCCGGAAATATCTATTCCGAGCCCATAGCTTTTAACTGGACAAAAGGAGCTACAATTGAGCTTTTAATAGATCAGGAAATCCCACCAGTAGAAGTACCTGAAGACACTAAATACATCAAGCATATCAAAATGAAATCCGAGCTCTTGTCCAAATTTTGGGGAAGGGATATGTATGTCGGAGCACATGTTTTGCTACCGGAAGGCTTTGATGAAAATCCCAATCAGTATTATCCACTGATGGTTTTTCATGGTCATTTCCCGAATGACTTTGGAGGATTTCGGACTGTTCCGCCAGATCCTGATTTACCAGAAGACGATTATTCGGCACGGTTTGGAATCTATGGATATCAAAAAATGCAGCAGCAGGAAGCCTATGATTTTTATCAAAAATGGATTTCTCCTGATTTCAAACGATTTATCATAATTGAGATTCAGCACGCAAATCCATTTTACGATGATAGCTACGCTGTAAATTCCGAAAATATCGGTCCTTATGGTGATGCCTTGACTTATGAATTGATCCCATATATCGAGCAGCAATTCCGAGGCATTGGAGAAGGATGGTCCAGGTTTCTATATGGAGGTTCTACGGGGGGATGGGAAGCCTTGGCAGCCCAGGTGTTTTACCCTGATGAATACAACGGATGTTTTGCTGCCTGTCCAGACCCAATTGATTTCAGAGCGTTTACCACAATCAACCTGTACGAGGATCAAAATGCTTATTTTCAAGAAGGTGAATTCAGAAAAACGCTTAGGCCAGGTCATAGAGATTATTTAGGCCATGTCTCTGCCATGGTCAGGGATATGAACTATCGGGAACTTGCGATTGGAGGCCCGCAAACACGATCTGGAGAGCAATTTGATATTTGGCAGGCAGTCTATTCTCCTGTTGGTGTGGATGGATATCCTAAACCAATATGGGACAAAAAGACCGGAGAAATTGATCCCGAAGTTGCTGAATTTTGGAGAGAGAATTACGATCTTCGCTACATCATGGAGCGGGATTGGAAAACCCTAGGGCCAAAACTGGAAGGGAAAGTAAATATTTATTGCGGAGACATGGATAACTATTACCTCAACAATGCAGTTTACCTGACTGAATCATTTTTAAACCAAACTGAAAATCCTTATTATAATGGGGAAGTAGCCTATGGAGATCGGGCTGAGCATTGCTGGAACGGAGACCCTAACCTACCTAATTATATAACCCGGTTGCGGTACAATTCCATGTACTTGGACAAAATCGAAGATCGCTTAAAAGCAACCGCTCCAGCAAGCTTTAACCAACAAAACTGGACACTAACCAAAAATTAATCTAACTATGAAAACTCTTTTTAAAACAAGTTTATTTGGCCTATCGGCAGCGTTTTTATTTGCCCAATGCAGCCCTCAAAAGACCGAAGAATCCACCGAAGCAATGGTGGTAGAAGATGCCAAAACTCCCACTCTAACCAAAGTTTGGGAAACCCCAGCAACGTTAATCACTTGCGAGTCGGTTTTATATGATGCGAATTCAGGAAAGTTATATGTTTCAAACATCGAAGGAACTCCAACAGACAAAGATGGAAAAGGCTCGATTTCCATTATTGATAAAGATGGGACAATCGTAACCCAAGAGTGGGTGACTGGTCTCAATGCTCCTAAAGGAATGGCTATCACCAATGGAAAACTGTACGTTACTGATATCGACGAATTGGTAGAAATCGATCTTGAAACAGCTGAGATCACGAATAAATATCCTGTGGAAGGCGCTGAATTTCTAAACGATGCTGATGCTCACGATGGCAAGATTTATTTTTCCGATATGAATAAAGGCCTACTTCATGTGCTAGATGCGGGGACAGTATCTATCGTTTCTGAGGGTAATGCATCTTTAAATGGAGTTGCAGTAGGTTCTGATGGAAAATTGTATGGACTGGATGGATCTGGTCTTAAGATGATTAATGCAGATGGAACTCCGACAATGCTGAATACCACAGTGACCGGAGGGGATGGACTGATTATTTTAGGAGATGGCAACTATGTAGCTTCCAGATGGGTTGGAGAGATTTACTTTGTCTCCGGAGATGGCCAGACACTTTTGCTTGATACCAAAGCCGAAGAATCCAACACGGCAGACATTGGATTTATCCCGGAAGAGAATCTAGTATTGGTTCCTACTTTTATGAAAAACAAGGTGGTAGCCTATAAACTAGACTATTAAAATCCATATAATGGGATGGAGAAGCCTCATTTTTGTGGCTTTTTCCATTTTACTCACCAAGAAACCGAAAACAGGTATCGGGTTTCTTTCGATTTAATCTGGTAATTTGTCCGTATCTTGTAAGCGAATTACCCGTTAGATAAGAGTACCGACTTAGTCAACCGAAATTGGAACTATCAAACGGACTCTAAACACTTCAAATAAAGAAGTTCAATCATGAAAAACTCAAAACCAATAGATTACGAACTGGAGAAGAATATGGAAGTCATCAGCCAAATTGATGGCTTTGTGGCGGATGCAGTGGACAATATTTTGGTAGATCCAGAGACATGCTGGCAGCCAACGGATTTCCTGCCTGATTTTGCCAATCCTGATATCCACGAAGAAATTAAGTTATTGCAAAAAAGAGCAGAAGGGATACCAGATACAGTACTTACTTCTTTGGTGGGAAATATGATTACCGAAGAGGCTTTGCCTTCTTACCAGACTTATTTCAACCTTCTGGAAGGAATCAATGAGGAAAGAAGTTTGGTTTCTCCGTCTGGATGGGTTAGATGGTCCAGAGCATGGACTGCAGAAGAAAACCGTCATGGTGATCTTTTGAACAAATACCTTTATATGACAGGAAGGGTAGATATGAAAGCGGTGGAAATCACCATTCACAGATTGTTGACGAATGGGTTTGATCCGAAATCTGAAAGTGATCCCTATCAGGCAATGATTTATACTTCCTTTCAGGAAAGAGCTACTAAAATCTCCCATGTAAATACCGGAAAACTAGCCGATAAAGCCGGTGACCCTGTGCTTTCAAGAATCTGTAAAACCATTGCAGGGGATGAGGCAAGACATGAAAAGGCTTATAAATCCTTTATGTCACAGATTTTTGAAATAGATCCTAATGGCGCAATTCTGGCATTTGAAAAAATGATGAAAAAGCAGATCGTCATGCCGGCTGTCTTGATGGGCGAAGGAGGATCTAATCCTTCTATCTATACCCGATTTTCAGAAATCACCCAAAAAGTAGGAATTTATACTGGCTGGGATTATGCACGAATTATTGAACATTTGGTAAGTCTTTGGAAGATCGAAAGTCTGACAGGATTAAATGACGTGGCATCTAAGGCTCAGATATATTTGTCAAAATTAGCAGAAAGATACATGCGGGTTGCAGACAGAATGAAAGCGCCTGAGGATGTTCAACTTGCTTGGCTAAAATAATTAACTCTCAAATAGCAAACCTATTGGGAAAACCTCTTCGGATTCGGAGAGGTTTTTTTATGAAGCCATAAATACCGAAACCATTCGGCTTCAAGGCTTCCTTTACATACCCATTTTTTTACCAGACCTTTTCATCTCCTTAAAAAATTTGAACAGTAAAAAGAATTCCTGAAATTGACATGAAAACCATATTTATGAAAAAGCTTTTTTCACTCCTTCTATTCTTGTCATTTTTTGGAAATCTCCACTCCCAAACAGCCATCAAAGTCAATCAAAAACGACTTTCTGAAACCCTAAAAACGCTTTCGACATTTGGAAAAAATGAAGCTGGAGGATCCGACAGGGTTGCATATAGTAGCCATGACATGGAAGCAAGGAACTATGTGAAAGATCTGATGGTAAAAGCGGGTTTAGAGGTGTCTACGGATTTTGCAGGAAACATCATCGGAAAAAAAGCCGGTACTATTCCAGATCTTAAACCTATAGCTTTTGGTTCACATATCGATGAAGTCCCAAATGGAGGGGATTATGATGGCCCCGTTGGGTCTTTGAGTGCCATTGAAGTTGTCCGGACTTTGACCGAAAACAAGATAATGACCCAGCATCCATTGGAGGTAATTATTTTTACGAATGAAGAAGGAGGGGTGGTCGGCAGCAGGGCTTTGGCAGGGCAATTAAGCCAAGAAGCCCTGCAGGTAAAAAGCTCCAGTGGCCTGACTCAATACGAGGGAATCAAATCAGTGGGAGGAGATCCTGACCGGATCTCGGAACTAAAAAGAAATCCAGGAGAAGTTACTGCATTTTTAGAATTGCACATTGAGCAGGGAGGAAACCTAGACCGGGAAGGAATCGATATTGGAGTTGTGGAAGGAATTGTGGCGATCGAATGGTATGAGTTTACATTTCAAGGCTTTGCAAATCATGCCGGTACTACTCCGATGAATATGCGTAAAGACCCCATGCTTCCAGCAGCCAAGTTGATTCTTGCCGTTAATGAAATTGTGACTTCTTTTGATGGCGCACAAGTAGCTACAGTAGGGAAAGTCGATGTCTTCCCTGGAGCCGGAAACGTCATCCCAGGAGAAGTTAAAATCAATGTAGAAATCAGGGATCTGTCCTCTGACAAAATTCATCAAGTATACCTAGCAATAGAAGCTAGGGCTAAAAGCCTGGCTGAAGAAAGTAAAACCGAACTCTCCATCAATCATATAGAAGTGGCAAGTAAACCAGCGCTGGCAAATCCTGAAATCCAACGAACAATAGAAAACGCTGCCAAATCACTTGGATTTAGTAGTATGTATTTACCAAGTGGAGCAGGCCATGATGCGCAGGAAATGGCACGATTTGCACCCATCGGGATGATCTTTATCCCTAGCAAAGATGGTATCAGTCATTCTCCAAAAGAGTATTCCTCTCCAGAGGATATTGCAAACGGTGCCAACGTATTGTTGCAAACCATTTTGAGTTTAGATAAGCAGTTTCAATAAAATCTAAAATTGTAAACTTTTTGGACCTAATTCCCATTTAATGTATATACATCAAAAATTCAAAAAATGACTGCAATCAAAAGAATTCATAAAGGAGAATATAGGCCAATCGCAGATTTGATAACCTACAGTCCCCTTCCCACGAGACAATTACAACAGATAGACCCCTTCATTTTTTTAAATCACCATGGGTTTCAGACTTATCCTTCTCCCAATAGAGGGCTGCCCTTTGGACCTCACCCTCATCGAGGGATGGAAACAGTGACATTTATCATGGAGGGAGATATCATGCACTTGGATTCCTCTGGCCATGAATCTGTAATCGGACCAGGAGGAGTGCAATACATGACAGCAGGACGAGGGTTGATCCATTCAGAAGTAAGCAGTTCGGATTTTAAGAAAAAAGGGGGTGATTTAGAAATCCTCCAACTTTGGTTAAATCTACCTGCCAAGTTAAAAATGACTGATCCAAAATATACAGGACTGCAAAAGGATCAAATCCCAGCTTTCACGCTTGACGAAAGCAAGGTAGAAATTCAACAACTTTTTGGTGAATGGAGTGGCACCAAAGGAGCATTTAATGAATCATTTCCTTTGACCATGAGCACGATTTATCTGAAAGAGGGAGGAAGTTTTGAAAAAATTATCCCGGCAGATGAAAACATCTTCTTTTATATAGTCAGAGGAGAATTGGATGTAAATGGTGAGGTCATTCCTTTTAGAAATTTGGTAGAATTCGAGCAGGGTGAAGTTCATTTGAAAGTAACTGCCAAAACAGGCTCAATCCTTATTTTAGGTCATGCGAAACCTTTTAATGAACCAATGGTGGCGCAGGGTCCATTTGTGATGAATACAGAAGAAGAAATACACCAAGCATATGAAGATTACCAAAACGGGAAATTCGGAACTTGGTCCCATTAACTGTCAATAATATCCTGGGAGATCAAGCGATAAATTTCTGCGATCGATTCGTTGTAATTCAGAAAGCTGTGGTGATCTTCCAGGGTTTGATAGTCCTCACGGATCGCAGGCCCTGTTTGGGCATTTTTAGCTCCTATTTGTAGCGATTTTGAGATCTGCTCGATGATCAAAGGCTTTAGCATATCGAAGTCCAGCCCTTGTCTCCTCATGATTTCCTCACTGATCCGGATCATATGATTACTGAAATTACTGGCAAAGACCGCAGCCACATGGATTGCTTTTCGATCTTTGGACTTCACTACATAATTCATGGAAGAGAGGCTTTTGGCTAACTTGCGGAGTTTTTGAAGAGTTTCTTCATCCTCGGATTCCAAAAGGAATGCAACATCCTCAAAATCAAGTTTTCTCCCAATGGTAAAAGACTGAAGCGGATAAAAAATCCCGGTATAACTAGCAGAACTATAGCCCAAAACATCTATAGACATGGTGCCAGAAGTATGTGCCAAAATGCTTCCTTCGGGTAAAATCACTTCATCTGCCACCTCAGGAATAGCTAGGTCTTTGACTGCCAAAATAAAAATCTCAGCCTCCGATTCCGAAAAATCCAAATCATCTTTGGCCTCAGATGCGTAGAGTCTTTCTGTGATTTTAACTGCTTCAGAAATATCCCTCGCATACACTTCAGTGACTTCATGACCGGCATTTTCCAAGGCAGGAGCCAAATGCCAAGCTACATTTCCTGCTCCAAGAATGGCAATTTTAAACTTCATAACCGAAATAAGGCAAAAATCAGGAAGAAAGAAAGACCGGGTTAATTCGAACCTAAATTCTTCCGGTTGATCAAAAACCTACCGGCAACAGGCTCCCCTGAGGCATTGACACCATTGACTATCACCCAGAATGAACCTGAGTTTTTTGGTAGTTTGAATTTAAGTTTCGCTGAGGTTTGATTTGGGTTTATAATCACTTCAGGGTTCCAGTAATAGGTAGAACTTGGAAATGTATACAATGGATCGGAAACAGGTTGGGGATCAACAAATCCATCTAGTTTGAATTCTTGATATGGTCTATCATTGCTACCAGCATTGATCCCTGTTTTTGTGACGATATTTAAAACTCCAAATCTCCCACCATCTCCATATGCTACGACTATAGTTTTGATAAGCTCTATGCGTTCTATATTAAACACATTAATGGCTTGTAAAGCCCTAAATTGCTCTTCTCCTGGATCGCTTCCAATTGTTGGTCCTAAGATTCCTGTTATAGGAGCTCCATTCAGCAAAATCAATGGAGGTCCTGCTGAGGGGCCGCGCCTATTTAATATCATAGGAGGAATTCCACCTGTTATTAACCCTAATCGATTGGCAATCGAATAAATAAACTGCTGAGTATCTCCGGTAAGAAAAACACCTTCCATTTCCAGGACGCTTTGTGGTCGGCCAAAAGGCATAGATCTTAAATCCCTTTCCCGCTTGTCTTCCACCTCTACTTCATCCAGTAATATCTCATCCTCCCTTAACGCATAAAAGGATTTCTGTAAAGAATCAATTCTCGCCAAAGGATCTGAACTGGAAGCCAAATCCGGGAAAAACTCTTTTGACAAATTGGGATTATTTGGAGAGCGGACCAGTTCTAATTCGAAGTTTTCCAAAGGCTTGCCCATGTTACTTAACGCTTTTATCAAGACGCTAAATTCTCCGGTTTTCTGTATTCCATCCAAATAAAATTCGCCATCTCTATTTGCCTTCAACACTCGTTTATCCAAAAAACCATCAACCAATAATTCTACATAACTTTTATCTAGAAATGTGTTATCATCTAAAATTTTACCTTTTAATGTAAAGCCATATTCCTTTTCAAAAGGAAAAGAATCTATCGCTATATCCCCTACTTGAGGATTCATCCTGGCAAATGAAACCAGATCATTTTGCTCAGGAATCATGTCTAAAAATGATTCTTCCCCTATCACAGAGACAGATAAGTTTGCAGCGGTGATAGCACCTTTAGCGTTATTCACCTGGAGGTTCATGGTCACAGAGTCTTCCTTTTGATAGCTTTCTTTATCCATAAACAGAACCAAGCCTTCTGCAGATCCTTCTACATTCTTTTCTTCTGGTTCTATGGTACCAGTGTAAACTTGTATAGGTTTGTAATATTCGAAATCCTCTCCATAATTAGCACTCCAGAGAGTATAGGCTTTTACTATAAAGTCTCTGGAATTAAATTGAGGTGTAAGGGAGATCTGGCCTGATGCCATACCATTTTCTAATGGAAAAACCTTATGGATCATACTGTAACCAGATGGATCCAATATCTCCACGTGCAGCACTTTGCTGGATTCAGCCTTCAAGATTGGAGCACCTACTAATAAATAAGCTTTAAAAAAAAGGTTTTCTCCCATCAAATAAATATCCTTGTCGGTGTGAAGGAAGACACGCTCCTGAAGATTATTTGCAGATCTTTCTATACTCTGAATTGCGCTAGAACGCTCAAAATTAAAATCAAAGGGCAATTGTAGGAACTGGTTTCCTTCATTGGGAAAACCCTTAGTTTTTAATTGCTCAGGATAAACAGGAACCCCATTTTTCCTGATCAGAATACCTTCCCCATCAAATGCTATTACCTTATCTTCAATACCAGGTTCCACAATTTCCTGAGGGCTAAGCATCTCTAAGAAAAATTCACCGTCTTGATCGGTCGATACCAGATTTATTTTTTCCGGATTTCCCCCGATTAGTTCCCGGAGTACATAAACAAGTGAATTTTCATATGTCCTAATTCTATTTGCCTGGACAAAATTGATTTCCTCTTCACTTTTGAAATCCATTTCAAAATAAGACAGGTAGAGGTCATTTGGATCAAACATTTGATCCAAATTCTGTGGTTCTTTAAGCCAAACAGATATAAGGTAGCCGTTCTTTAGGTTTTGAACTATCAGCACATCAGAAAAATCCACCCAAAAAGACCCTGTATCATCTTTATAAAAAAACAGAACCTCAGGATTTACCAATATCAGTTCTTTCGGGTTCACATTTGAACCCAGCATCAATTCAAGCCAAGTTTCGGTAAGTTTTTTCCTTTGAGAATTTTTGAGTTCATCTCCAAAAAGCTTTGTTTTTTCTGTTAAAGAAAAATTTGCTTCGCTTTGACTTGAGCCAGTAAGTTTTAATGAAACAGATGATATTTTGAAACCATCCTTTGCAGCAACTAACTCCCAAGAACCTGGTGGAATCCCCTTGAGATTAAATTTTCCAGAACTATCGGAAAATGTCTGATAAGTAGTACCAGGAATAAAAATGTGAGCTCTTAGCAAAGCATCAGCTGTTTCTACATCTTCTACAGTTCCAACTATGGAACTGTTTTGCGACCAAGCTTGGCAAGAAATCAAAAAGAAGGTCCACAAAAAAAGTTGTTTTCTCATAGGTATTTCAAAGAATTAAATACTTAGACAATAGTCAATATTGTTTAACAAAATCTTGCCCGAAACCTTATTTCCTTTGCTCTAGTTGTCGGGACACCAAAGAAGGAGTATAAAAATTCCTCAATATCGAAGTTTTCCGAATTTTGTTTTGCTCTCACCGAATTACCGCAAGAAAATCGGAAATCCTTATAAGTCAAAACTTGAAATGAAAAATAACTAATAAATCTCTAATTATCTGGCAAAAAAAAGCCATTCCTAATCTATAAGGAATGGCTTTAAAAAGTTCTTACTGAGTATTATACATGCAAGGCTCTATTATCTGTAGCAGCTAAACATGCCTCTTTAAATGCCTCTGTATAAGTAGGGTGCGCATGAGACATTCTGGAAATATCCTCTGCAGACGCTCTATATTCCATTGCTACAACTGCTTCAGCAATCATATCCGCTGTTCTTGGTCCGATCATATGTACACCTAAGATTTCGTCTGTTTCAGCATCTGCCAACACTTTCACCAATCCGTCAGTATCCATTGATGCTCTCGCCCTCCCGGAAGCCATAAATGGGAATTTCCCAGTTTTGTATTTGATGCCTTTTTCTTTCAGTTGCTCTTCAGTATATCCAACTGCAGCCACCTCAGGCCAAGTATAAACCACTCCTGGAATCAAATTGTAATTGATGTGTGGCTTTTGACCAACCAGAGTTTCCGCTACAAAAACTCCTTCTTCTTCCGCTTTATGAGCAAGCATAGCCCCTTTCACTACATCTCCGATTGCATAGATATTTGGCACATTGGTCTGAAGATGGTCGTTCACTTCAATCTGCCCTCTATCTGTCAACTTCACTCCTGCAGCTTCTGCATTCAAACCATCTGTATATGGCCTTCTTCCAATTGAAACCAACACATAATCACCTTTCACCTCCACTGTTTCGCCTTTTGGAGTTTCAGCCTTTACAGTTACTTCCTTGCCTTTTTTCTCTACCGAAGTTACTTTATGCTTTAAGTAGAATTCAAATCCAATTTTCTTCAAGGACTTCTGCAGTTCTTTGCCCATGGTACGGTCCATGGTAGGAATCAAGGAATCCATAAACTCAACCACGGATACTTTGGCACCGAGACGTGCATAAACTGAACCCAATTCCAAACCGATTACTCCACCACCAATTACTACCAGATGTTTTGGAATCTCTTTTAAGTTCAAAGCTTCAGTAGAGGTAATCACACGGTCTTTATCCAATTTGATAAAGGGTAATGAAGATGGTTTAGAACCTGTTGCAATGATGATATTTTTACCCTGAATATCAGAAGATGAACCATCTTCTTTCGTCACTTTTACAGTGTTTTTATCGACAAAAGAGCCAATTCCCTGATGAACATCGATTTTGTTCTTTTTCATCAGATACTGGATTCCATCTGTATTTTGCTTGACCACATCATTTTTACGTGTGATCATCTGCTTTAAATTCACTTTCAAATTGCTCAAGCCAATCCCGTGAGTTTCGAAAGTATGAGCTGCATTATGGTAATGCTCAGAAGAATCCAACAATGCTTTAGAAGGGATACAGCCTACATTGAGACAAGTCCCTCCTAAGGTCGGATATTTTTCTATTAGGGCGGTTTTCATTCCCAGTTGCGCACAGCGAATTGCTGCTACATATCCTCCTGGGCCCGAACCGATAACTATTACATCATAATTCATTTTCGAATATTTTTCTATGAAAAGTTCAATTTGTGTTTTTTGCTATGAAAGAAAGAAACAGTACTTGGTATTTAGTATTTGGTATTTAGAGAGCCTTAATTAGATTAATAAGCATTTTCTTTATTATTTCTGTTCTGCTTTTGAAATTTTGATACTCGACTTCTTCTATGTAAGCCAACTTTAAAGCAAGTAAAAGCTCATTTTCAACTTCATTTAAAGAACCTAATGAATAATGTAGAAAATTCCTGAATTCGGCATTTCCACCTCTTCCAGCTCCTTCTGCAATATTATTTGAAATTGAATATACTGCTCGGTTTGTTTGGGTCACCAAAGAGAATTTTTCAAAATCAGGATATTTACGGGTCCTTAAACTTACTTCGACAGCAAGATCTACAGACTTTTTATAAACATCTAAATCCTCATATCTATGACGCCCCATTTCTAAATACTACATTCTAGATACCATATACCATCTTATACTCCAAACAACAACCTAGTCGGATCCTCAAGTAGTTCTTTTACTCTTACCAAGAAGCTGACAGACTCACGACCGTCGATGATTCTATGGTCATAGGAAAGTGCGACATACATCATTGGAAGGATTACGACTTCACCATTGACAGCCATTGGACGCTGCACGATGTTATGCATGCCCAAAATCGCTGACTGAGGGGCATTGATAATCGGAGTCGACATCATGGATCCGAAAATACCACCATTAGTCAAAGTAAATGTTCCTCCTGTCATCTCCTCGATAGAAAGTTTATTGTCCCGCGCTTTTCCAGCCAATCTTACCACTTCTTTTTCGATCTGGTCAAAGCTCATGGTTTCGGCATTTCGGATCACCGGTACCACCAATCCTTTTGGAGCTGAAACAGCAATGGAAATATCACAATAGTCGTTATAAACGATTTCGCTTCCATCAATTTTAGCATTTACCGCAGGCCATTCCTGTAGTGCCACGCAAACTGCTTTAGTGAAGAAAGACATAAAGCCCAATCCAACTCCGTGTTTCTCTTTGAATTGTTCTTTGAATTTGGATCTCAAATCCATGATCGGCTTCATGTTCACTTCGTTGAAAGTGGTCAGCATTGCCGTTTCATTCTTCACAGAAACCAATCTCTTGGCAACAGTTTTTCTCAAAGAAGACATTTTCTCTCTTCGCTCATTTCTAGAGCCAGCTACCGGTGCCGGCGCAGCTTCAGCTGGTTTACTTTCTACTTTTGCTGGAGCTGGAGCAGGTTTCTGAGCACTTTGCGCATCTTCTTTGGTTATTCTACCGTCTTTTCCAGTTCCTTTTACAGATTCAGGAGAAACTCCTTTTTCTGCCAAAATTTTAGATGCAGCAGGAGATGCATGGCCAGTTGCATAGTTTGTATTACCTGAAGCAGCAGGTGCTGCAGGTGCAGTGGATGACTCTGAGGTTGATGGAGCAGCTGGCTCTCCATCTGTTACTTCAATTTTACAGATCAATCCTCCAATTTCGAGAACATCTCCTTCTTGCGCCACATGTCGCAGAACCCCAGAAGCTTCGGCTGGCAATTCAAATGTAGCCTTGTCTGAATCCACCTCGGCAATGATTTCGTCCAACTTCACATAATCTCCATCAGCTTTGATCCAATTAGCCAAAGTCACCTCAGTAATAGACTCACCTACTGTTGGCACGATCATCTCTTTTACTTCACCGGTAGCGGATGGGGCAGCACTTTTTTCCGGAGCAGGCGCTGAACTTTCCTCTGTTGGCTTTGAAGCAGCTGTAGCTCCTTCGTCAATGGTACAGATGACAGCACCGATTTCTAAAGTTTCACCCGCCTGAGCGTTGATTTTCAATATCCCAGTTGCCTCAGCAGGCAATTCAAAAGTTGCTTTATCAGATTCCAGTTCACAAAGGATTTCATCCATTTGCACCTGGTCTCCATCATTTTTAAACCATTGGCCGACGGTAACTTCGGTGATCGACTCGCCTACTGCTGGCACTTTAATTTCTTTGCTCATGTGTTTTTCTTTTTAACTCTTGCCGGTAGAGCAAAAGTTGGAACAAAATGATATGATTATTTCGGATTATTTAAGTTCTAAGGCTTTGGATACAATTGATTTTTGTTCTTCCACGTGAACTTTATTGTATCCAGTAGCCGGAGATGCAGAGGATTTTCTAGCGATCAATTCCATCGGTAGTTCTTTATAGAGCAATCTCAGAATGTAATTCCAATATCCCATGTTTTCCGGTTCTTCCTGTACCCAGGCTACTTCGGCACCTTTATAAGAAGCCAAAACTTCAAGGATTTGTTTTTTAGGAAGCGGGTGAAGTTGCTCGATTCTGACGATCGCCACATCTTTCACTTTTTCTTTTTCTCTGGTTTCCTCTAGATCATAGTAGATTTTTCCTGAGCAGAGCACGACTCTCTTCACATCTTTGGTCGCCACAGTACTATCCTTGATTACTTCCTTAAATGTTCCTGAGGTAAATTCTTCAAGAGGAGAAATCACTTTAGGATGTCTCAACAATGATTTAGGAGACATGACAATACAAGGCTTTCTAAATTCCCAAGCCAATTGTCTCCTCAATAAATGGAAGAAGTTTGATGGCTCTGTGATGTTAGCTACGACCATATTGTATTCTGCAGAAAGTTGCAAGAATCGCTCAGGTCTTGCATTGGAATGCTCCGGTCCTTGACCTTCATATCCGTGAGGAAGCAACATCACCAATCCATTCATTCGCTGCCATTTCGATTCCCCAGAAGAAATAAACTGGTCAATCATCGTCTGTGCACCGTTTGCAAAATCCCCAAACTGAGCTTCCCAAATTGTCAAAGAATTCGGATTTGCCATGGCATAGCCATATTCAAAACCAAGTACTGCATACTCGGAAAGCAAAGAGTTGTAAATCTGGAAAGAACCTTTCCGCTCTTTCATTTCCAGCAAAGAATTATAAGGCTGGTTGGTATTGGCATCATGAAGCACCGCATGTCTATGCGAAAATGTGCCACGCTGAACATCCTGACCTGTCAACCGAACTGATTTTCCTTCAGTCAACAAAGATCCATAAGCCAACAATTCTGCTGCAGCCCAGTTCAGTTCCTTAGACTGGAAGAACATGTCTTTACGCTGCTTCATTTGGGCTTCGATCTGCTTGATAGGTTTAAATCCTTTTGGAATCAATGTCAAAGCATCAGCTACCTCTTTTACTACTTCTTCAGAAATCCCAGTTTCTGGTGAATGATCAAAATCCTCAGGAGTAGATCTTCTTAAGGTTCCCCATTCTCTTTCAAACTTGGTCGCCTGATACGGAAGCGGCTTTTCTTTCACCATGTTCAGACGATCCTGAAGGAGCTGACGGAATTCTTCATCCATCTGAGAAGCTATTTTTGCATCGATATCACCTCTCTCGGTCAATCTCTTGACATAAATCTCTCTAGGGTTCGGGTGCTTGGAAATTAAATTATATAATTCCGGTTGGGTGAATTTTGGCTCATCAGATTCATTGTGTCCATGACGTCTATAGCAGACCATATCCACAAAAATGTCCTTTCCGAATTTCTGTCTGAATTCAGCTGCAAGATTTGCGGCAAAAACCACTTCTTCTGCATTGTCTCCATTCACATGGATAACAGGTGCATCGATGATTTTGGCAACGTCGGTACAATAAATTGAAGACCTAGCATCATCAAAATCAGTGGTGAAGCCTACTTGGTTATTGATAACAAAATGAATTGTACCTCCGGTATTATAACCTTTGAGATCGGCCATTTGAGTGACTTCGTATACGATACCCTGACCGGCAACAGCTGCATCGCCATGTATCAATATCGGAAGTGCTTTTGACTTGTCACCTTTATGCTCTGAATCGATCTTTGCACGGATAAAACCTTCCACCACCGGATTGACAGCCTCTAAGTGGGAAGGGTTGGGAGCTAATTTCAGGTGTACTTTATTCTCTTCTGGAGTCACAATATCACTGGAATACCCCATGTGATATTTTACGTCTCCATCTCCCATCGTCAAGTCAGGCTTTGCAGTGCCTTCAAATTCTGAGAAAATCTGTTCATAGGTTTTTCCCATGATATTCGCCAGCACATTCAGACGTCCTCTGTGTGCCATGCCGATCATCACTTCTTCTACGCCAAACTTTGCAGCGGTATTGATTACAGCGTCCAAAAACGGGATGGTACTTTCGCCACCTTCCAGAGAAAATCTCTTTTGTCCCAAATATTTGGTATGCAAAAAGTTCTCAAAAACCACCGCTTGGTTCAGTTTAAAAAGAATTCTTTTCTTCTCCTCCACTTTTGGATTAAAAGCCAACGCTTCTTTTTCCACTTTGGTTTTAAACCAATCCAGCATTTCCGGATCACGGATATATAGGTATTCAAAGCCAATCGGACCTTCATAGATCTTTTTCAAAGAGTCTATGATGGTAGATAGTTTTGCAGTTCCGATTCCAATTTCATTTCCAGCCTGAAACTCAGTGTTCATATCCTCTGGACCTAAACCGAAATATTCAGGATCTATCAGCGCTTTTCTATCTCTTCTTTCTCTGACAGGGTTGGTTTTGGAGCGAAGGTGGGCACGGGATCTATGTGCATGTATGAGAGCACGAACCTTAATTTCTTTTGGCAATTGCTCCATGTCCATAATCGTCCCTGGAGTAGCAAGAGCCCCGTTTTTTGGTGTGGGTTTACCATTGCTTACGGCTGGGGATTCTGCGTCGTAATTAGCTAGCGCAAAATCAAAGCCTTCAAAAAACTCTTTCCAACTAGGGTCTATGGAACTTGGGTCGCTTTTAAATGAAGCATAAAGCTCATCGATATAAGAAACATGAGCGTTGGCAATAAATGAAAATTTATCCATGATGGGTTATTCAGATCTCCACAAAACTATAAGGATAAACTCAATTAAAAAAATCGCTTATTTGCATTCCCAAATATTAAAATCCTTCCCAAACAAAGATGATGGATTGATTCAGGACACCAAACGTTTCTATTGTTAATTTTGATTTCAATAAAATCAATTGAAAAATCATCCATAAAAAAAGAGGCACCCAATGGATGCCTCTTAACTATTTTAATTGATTTCTGAATTACATTTTCGTCAAAGTAAATTCAACTGCTTGAACAATTCCGCAATTATCTTCTGTATCATCAACAAACTTCACTTTGATAGTACTATCATCTGAAGCATCATAAGAAGCTAAATCACTGTTATCAGACTCCCAAAGAATTGGATTTCCTCCACATGCTCCTCCAGCACCTTCTTCTTCTTTTAGAACCTGTCCGCAAGCAAATTCAATTGTGAATGGTCTGGTAGAGAAACCTCCTAGATACTTCACTGTGAATCTTCTTTTTGTAGGATTGCCTGAAACAGTTGCCAAAGTAACAGTTTCTTCCACAAAACGAGTAGGGTTTCCAAAGAATGGATCCGCACCACCAGCTGTTTGCTTCAATGCATAGCTTCCAACTGCATAGGTAGATTCAACCGGGCAAATCACACTCACAAAATACTGGAATGGAGAATCATAGAATGGAGCACCGGCAATGTTACCAGAAACGTTTTCTCTATTGAAAGAACGTCCAAACTTATCATTCAAGATCAAGCTGAATTCGAATGTATCACCACCTTCGATATCTGCCGGAGTCAATCCCACTGCAGAAATTGCCTCAGATGCAGAAACTTCAAATGAAGTTCTAAGGAATCGAGATTCAGTATTTGATGCAAAGTCAGCAGCTGATAAAGTTTTGATCAAAACCGGAGCAGAAGGAGTATACTCCAATCCAACACCAGGGATCAATCTTCTATGCTGAACTTTGATCTCTACAGTTTCTACTGTAGCTCCATCTTCAATATCCACTGCTTCCAAAGTCAAAGCGAACTTTGATGCTGAAAGGTTGAAGAAATTGAATGTAGTACTTGTCCTTGTGATTGTTCTCAAGTAAGCCCCCGTATCAAATTCAGTATACGGGATATTTGGCTCCACGAAATCTCTACATGAGCTGAGGAAAACCAAAGCACTTAAGAGAAAGCCAAAACTATATTTTAACATTTTCATATTATCTCAAATTTTTTGGTTAGTAAACCCAAGCATTTCCTGCAGGATTGTTATCCCAGAATACCTGTGCATCAAGTCCTGATTTCTGGCTAGCATTTGTATTGGTAACCATGTAGTTATTAGGATACAAGAATGAACGTGGGAAAGAACCTGGGTTTTGCTCTAATCCTGGCTGCATTCTACCTGGTTCTCCAGTTCTCTTATACAAGTTGTAAGACTCAACTCCATTGCCAAATAAAGACAACCAGTACTCACGACCGATGATCCCCATCTTGTTAGAAGCATCATCATATTCCGAAGCAACATAAGCTTTGTAAGCTGCAATGTCTTCATCCAAAGTAGTTTCCTGATCTGCAAACCAAGAGTTGATCGCGCCAGCTTCTTGAGAATCCAAACCATAATTCTTCACATAGTCCATGTGCTTTTGGATACCTGAGAGCAAATAGGTCTTAGCTGCTGCTGCATTCCCGTCAATCTCAAGAGCCGCTTCAGCCAACATAAAATCTACGTAAGCTGCAAGCATGATAGGATACAAACCTTGTCCTTGATTACCCAAAGATGGGTTATTCGTTGGAGAGGCAGAATCATCGTCGAATCTACCACCAACTGGATATAGACCCCACATAGTTCTCTTCAAACCATCTGGTGGAACACCGTCTGGATCCAAGTGATCACGACCCCAATAACCTCTCTTGCCTGGAAGACAGTAGATAAATCCACCAGCCAGGTAGTGAGGAGGAGCAATTTGACCAATACATTCGATTTCATCCACATTGGTAGAGTTTACCAATACCTGACGATACCAATAGAATCTTGCTCTTGGATCATCAAATCCTTTCGCTTCGGTCATATGCCACATGTAGTAAGTAGAGTGATACGTACCACCACCAGAAGTATACGAACCTACGAAGTTTCCATGTCTGGAATCAGGGTTTGCAGTAGAAGTACCGAATCTGAAGACGAAATCATCGCCAACTTTCAGCATGTTATTCTCAGCAACCAATGCATCGATACCAGCATTCGCAGTAGACTCTTCCGTCAAGCGAAGATTAAGAAAATATCTCAATTTCAAGGTATTGACTAGACGGATCCATTTGGTATAATTATTTGCATAATAATAATCATTTGGTGTACCTGAAGAAGGCGCGGTAAAGTGACCAGCAGCTTCATTCAATGTTGCTAAAGCCGCATCATAAATTGATTTCCCAGTATCAACCTTCGGGTTAAACTGAGCCGGATCCAATGCTTCTGAAAAGGGCACATCACCATACACATCTACCAAATGGAACAATACCATTGCCTTGATAGTCTTCGCAATACCCAAGTGTCTTTGCAAATCCCCTTTTACAGCCAAAGGCTCTAGGAATTGGATATCTGCTAAAATATTTGAGTAAGAGTTAGTCCACCAACCATTGGTAGATTGAGGAGCATAGGCACTTTCATATTGTGCACTTCCTTGGTTTACTATTCTGGTCAAAGACATGCCAGTATTAGAGATTCCTTGATAGAAATCTTTATAATCAAGCTGAATTCTGTTAAGCAGAAAGTTTGGAGAGGCTGTTGATGCAGTTACCGCATTTGGATCATCCAGCAAATCTAAATCGCAAGATGACGCAAATAACATGGTTGCTGCACACAACAAACTATAAATATATTTTTTCATTTTGTTTCAGTTTTGGGATTAGAATGCAAGAGTTACAGTTCCACCAAATCTTCTAGAGCTAGGTCCAGTCACAAAGTCGAAACCTAGACCGTTACCTACTCCAGTACCCAACACGTCTACGTCATAGTTCATGTTTGGAGGGAAGTTCAATGCTTTGAACCACAAGTTACTTCCGCTAATTGCAAGAGAAGCTCTCTTAAATGGCGTCTTCGCGATCAAACTTGTAGGAAGCTCATAACCCAAAGAAAGTTCTCTAAGACGGATCATAGAACCATCAAATACGTTTGGCTCATCCGTTCTACCCTGGTATCCAGAGAAGAAATAATCAGAAGCAGAAATCTGGATATCGTTAGGAGTTCCATCTTCTTTCACACCTGGCATGATGAAGGTCATTTCTCTATCAGCCACAGGATCTTTAGTTACCCCTCTAGCCAATGTTGCAGTTACAGTGTTAGAGAAAACTGCTCCCTTATGTCTGTACTCCATCATCGCCATCAAAGTGAATCCTTTGAATGTAAATGTGTTAATCCATGAACCGTTCCATCTTGGGTTAGGATCACCTAAAATCTTCAAGTCTGGATCTGCTTTGTAAATACCATCAGAAAGAACGATAGGCTCTCCGGTCTGTTCGTCTCTTGCAAAGCCGATACCTTTGATTACGTTGAAAGGCTCACCAGGAATCGCGAAGTTACCTAAGGTTGTAAAACCTGCAACAACAATTTCTTCTAAACCATCACCTAATTCCATGGTCACAGATCTGTAAAGACCCCAGTTTACTATTGAATTCCAAGTGAATCCTGATGCAGTGGAAATCGGAGTGATATTAGCCTGGAATTCGATACCTCTTGTTCTGATCTTACCCACGTTGATAGCAGTAGAAGTAAATCCTGTTGCTGGGTCAATTGGAGCCTGAGTGATCAAGTCATTGGTGTTTTTCTCATACAAGGAAAGATCAAATCTCAATTTGTTGTTAAACATGACTGCTTCCACCCCAAATTCCAATTCTTCCTGAAGTTCTGGCTTCAAGTTAGGGTTACCCAATGCATTTGATACAGAGTGAGTCTGAGTAACTGAACCATCTCTTGAGAATGCAATCGGATTCTGAGCCAAGGTATTTCTTGTGCTATATGGGCTTGGGAAACCAGCAGAAGTACCGTAACCCAATCTCAATTTCAAATCATTGATCGTAGAAGAATTCCAGTCAAATGCTGTGCTAGGGATGAAAGATACAGAAGCTCCTGGATAAAGGATTCTTCTATTTTCTTTTTCCACTGTAGAAGTCCAGTCATTTCTAGCTGAAACGTTCAAGTACAAGAAGTTGGAATAATCAAAGGTCAAGTTGGCATAAATACCCATTCTTCTTTGCTCTTCATTGTAGTTCAAACCTCCTGGAGAGGATGATGTAAAGTTAGAGTGATTAAATAAACCAAAAGCCAATTGATTCTGAGATTCGATACCAGTTCTGCCAAACACATCATATCTTGAGTTACCACCCAACAATGCGCTCATACCGAATTTATCAGAGAATTCTTTTTTCCAGTTCAAGATCAAATCCTGGTTCCAGATCGTATTCACGATGTTGGCAGTAGTATACATACCAGACTGAATCGCAGCACTTCCGGATCCTGCACCTTTGTTATATCTTTTTTCCTGAGTTTCAGAATACGTATCCAAACCAATTCTGTAAGTCACAGAGAAATTGTCATTGAAATCGTAGTTGATAGAAGTGGAGTTAAAGAAACGCTTCACATCAGAAGTATTCTGATAGTATTTCACTAACCACAATGGGTTCACGATGTCATTACCGCCTCTGTAGTACACGGAACTGTTGTCCACTGGATTTTCAAAAGGAAGGCCAGCCAAATCCACAGAACGCGGAGTATACAATACGTGGGCAAATGCAGAAGGAATACCTCCTGATGGACCAGAACCAAACGCTGCGTTTACAGGTGGTGATTGCAAGTCAGTGATTGCGAATGTAAATGAAGAGTTGATTGACAACTTATCAGACACTGCTGAATTCACACCCAAACCGAAGTTATATTTCTTCAATTCGTTACCTGGAGTAAAACCTTCGTCATCGGTATAACCGAAAGAGGCATTGAAACCAGTTCTATCGGCTCCACCGGAAATCTGAACGGAAGTGTTACTTACCAAGCCAGTTCTGAAGAAAGCAGTAGAAGGATCTTCATATGCTTTGTATTCATATTGAATTGGAGTTCCACCTACTACACCATCTACCCAGAATTCAGGGAAGGCATTTCTAACTGATGCTACAGAAGAAGATGCATAAGGGTGGTTCACTGTTCTACCTTCGTCCAATCTTGGACCAAAGTTAGAGAAGAAGAAACCTGGAGCTTGCTGGAAACCATTACCATAGGTAGTACCATAGGTTGGAAGTGAAGCTGCCTTGTTTGTAAATACTGATTGATTGATTGTTACTTCTGCGGCTTTTCTTTTAGAAGCACCTGATTTGGTAGTAATCAAGATTACACCGTTTCTACCTTGGTCTCCATAAAGTACAGTTGCAGAAAGACCTTTCAATACAGACATGCTCTCGATGTTGTTTGGATCGATATCCAAAAAACGAGAAGAAGTAGTAGCACCACCAGTGGTAAATCCATTGGTATTGTTAGTACTGGTGTTGAAAGGAACACCATCTACAACGAACAAAGGCTGGTTAGAACCAGTAGCAGAAGAATAACCTCTGATAACCATGTTCGTACCAGAACCTGACATACCGTTTGTAGAAGTGATGTTTACGCCCGGAACTTTACCTTGCAATACGCGGGCAACGTCTTGTTCAGGTCGGTTTTCAAGTTGCTCGTCACCTACCGTGGTAACTGCATAACCTAAGGCTTTTTTCTCCCTTTCGATACCGATCGCTGTTACTACCACTTCGGATAGTTGCGCTGCATCGGTTGTCAGGGTGACATTGATGATGGTTCTGTTACCAATCGTCTCTTCTGAGGTTTCAAGACCTACAAAAGAGAAAATCAATACGTCAGAACCGGCTGGGACATTAATGGAGTAATTACCATCCAAGTCGGTGGTAGTACCCACTGTTGTACCCTTCACGAGGACGGTTGCACCCGGCAAACCCAGTCCGTCTTCCTCGGAAATTACCGTACCGGTAATTACCCGTTGTTGCGCCGACACCTCATAACTGAGGGCCATGGTGAAAAGCGCAACAACAAAGAGTAAAGCTTTTCTCATAAGGTATTTAGTTTAGTTGATAAGCGTAAATAAAAATTATTTGATTTTAATTTCAAAATAGGGCCTTAGAAGAAAAAATACTTGGCATAAACCTATTTAAAATAAAAAATATACAATTCACGATTCACCAATTGCTTTAATTCAAATTTTTTATTTTTAAATACAATTTAAAAGCAAAATACCCTATCAGCGGTTGATTATTTGTTTTAATGGCTCAAAACAGTAATTATTTGGTTTAAATAAGCATTTTAACAAATTTTAACTGATTTCAATCGAAAATTTAACGATTACAAAACAATATTTTGTCAAAACCCAAATTCTCGAGTTTGAAAAAAAAATTTTTGTTTGGAAAAAAAATTTTTCTGGAATATCAAGGCCATTTAATGGTCATTTTCAGAATTAAATTAAAATTCGTTTAATTATTTCAAAACAATATTCTTAGAATCGAAATTAAACAAGGGATAAAAATTGAAAAAATGTCAAAACCAATTTTTAAGGGTTCAAAAAATCAGTATTTCTAATGATTTTTTGTAAAAAGTTTAAAAACCGGTTTAAAAAAATGATGTTTTCGCAAAATTAGAACGCATATCTTAAAGTAAAGGCTATTTCATCCCACCACAGGTTTGTAAATTCCTGAAAATTGTAAGAAGGCTTCCAATCCAAACTGATAAACCAACTAGTCCGGTTGATATTATAGTCCAAGCCCACAATCGCATCGACTCCAAAGGCTGCATAATCCTCGGTGGCTTTGTAAACCCATGGTGGTTCACTTTTCCCTACTTTCCATACACCATAGTGTCCTCCCCCTCCTACATACCATTCCAATCCTTCAAATTCCCTGATATCCATATGATGCTCATAAAGTAAATTCCCAACCCAACCTTTCCATCTGGTGTACACCATCAACTCCACCGCATCATGGTCTGATATAAATCTCTTCACAGAGCCTCCGACACTCGTACCACCCCTTATCCCAACAGATGTATTATAGGCTTTTAGCTGAGCCTGGGCATCGGAGACAAAAAAGAAAAGTCCTGCAACTAGAATTCCCGTAAGCAGTAAAGATTTTTTCATAAAAGAATGTAGAGATAAAACCAATCAAAAAGTAAAAACTTTTTCAGTTGTAATGCAATAATCCAAAGGGATATCATGGTTTTCTGCCAAAATACTTTGGACCGGCGAAAAAAAACTTAAGCCCATTTTCAATACTTTTGGACTTAAAGAAGCCAAAAACTGATCGTAATAACCTTTCCCAAAACCGATTCTGTTTCCTTTTAAATCAAAAGCCAACATAGGAACTAAAACCAATTGGATTTCACCTGGATCTATTGCACCTACATTTAATGGAACAGGGATTCCCCAAGAATCAATGGTGTAGCTCGTACTAGGTTCAATCAAAACTGTTTCCATTTGGGACCTTTCCTCACCTAAAACAGAAGTATACACCTTAGCGCCCTTTTCAAATAAATAATCCCTGATCAAAAGCGTATTGACTTCCTTCTGATGGATTATTGGCAAAAACACATGTACATGGAGAATGGAAGGTTTTTCTGATAACCAGTCTTTAAACAATAAAAATATTTTCGTAGAAAACTCCTGTACCTCCTCCTCAGACAAAGCTTTCCTCTTTAACCTGTATTCTTTTCGTAGTAGATTTTTATCCAAACTCATAGATCTAAAACCATCATTCTAAAGTCCAGAGGATCAAAACAGGAGAGACATTTTTCAATCAATTTTTCATCTTCCAGATGAAACTGCATCATATTGACCACCCGCTCCTGTGGTGAACCACCGGGATTTATGAATTCCTTTACCGCCAAAGCTCTATTGATCTGTATTTCCAGCCTTCTTTCCTCTGCCTTTCTCAACTTGCGGCTCATCTGATCAATAATTTTCAAGGACCTGACTTTCCCTGCTTCAAAAGCTGATTTCAGACTTTCTTCAAGCTCCCCTGCCTCTTCACCTTTTTTGTCGAAAATAGCTGAAATCACCTCTTTTTGTCTTGTTAACTCTATATCCAGACTAGATTCCTGTAGAACAAATTCCTTTTTCCAGTTGGTAAAAGATTTGAAAATATCTTCATTCGCCCATCCCAATTGATTTATTTTTTTTCTGATCGGCTGAGATACCAACAAAGCGAAATTTCTAGGAAGCAAAACTGGAAAAGGAACTTGAAAATGATCAAAGATACCTTTTAGCTGCAACCAATAAATCACCTCAGCAGGCCCGCCCAGATAGGCCAAATTTGGCAGAATCATTTCTTGATAAAGAGGCCTTAGCACCACATTGGGACTAAAAAACTCCGGGTTGGAGGCAATTTGTTTCTTTAATTCAGATTTAGTGAATTTCAGGTCCGTATTGAGAACAAAGAACTCTTCGCCATGCTGCTCGATCCTTTCACGAATTCCATCTTTGAGATAAAAGAAATTGATCTCTCTCGGAAAAATCTGGCTTTTGTAACCGAGGTCTTCTAATCTTTCAGTAGTCTTTTGCGCTTCCTGAAATGGTTGATGTCCAAAAAAGTCCTGCGCTATAACCTCTTGAAACATCTCCTTTAAAGAAGGTTGCTGACCGTCGAGAATCACCAAACCTTGATCGCCAAAAAGGTGATTGACATATTTCCGGACAGCTTCAGCCAAAGTCTGGGAACTGCCATATGCCTCCTTGAAAAAATCGGGAGCAAAAGAAACAGACTTCAAAAATTCTTTAAATGATGAATCCAATTTAAAATCACCAACTGCCCCAGTCTGCTCAGAATTCCATTGGTATTTCTTCCCATCCAGCTTAAAATAATTGATCTCATCAAAATCATGATCTTCCGAAGCCATCCAATAAACCGGTACAAAATTGCTGTCTGGATAGGTTTCGGCGAGTTTCTTCGCCAGATTGATCGTAGAAACAATTTTATAGATAAAATATAGCGGTCCGGTAAATAAATTCAGCTGGTGTCCCGTGGTCACGGAAAAGGTATTTTGCTTACCCAAGCTTTCAATATTCGCAGTAACAGGATCCCCAACCTCAATTCCTTTATACTGACTTTTTAAGGTTTCAACCAAAACATCTCTTTTAGCCTGGGAAAAACTCTTTGCCTTGATTGCATTTTTGAAGCTTTCCAAAGTAGGCTGATGTGCGTAAAAAGGTTTCAATGATTCCTTCCCTTCTATGTAATCCAAAAAAAATTCAGAAAACTGACCAGTTTTATTTAGGCTTACACAATGTTTTTTCATGGTTGGATAGGGTGAAGTATATTTTGGGAAGCTAACTTAGTGACTTGAACCAAAGTTCGGTTTTTTTTGTAAAAAAATTGAAAAGCTTCGACCAACGGTAATTTCTTTGGATAATTCTAGTAGAATTTATCATTTACAACGGGCTAAGGACTTTTCAGTTTCACCCAATTTCAGGAAAAACTTAGTTTTGTTTGCCAAATAACATGCTGCCATACCATCAATTTTTCTTAACCAATGGACTGGAAGTGATCGTCCACGAAGACCCCAGCAGTAAAATGGCGGTTTTCAATATCCTTTACAAAGTTGGCTCCAGGAATGAAGTACCCGGGAAAACCGGTCTGGCCCACTTTTTCGAACACCTCATGTTTGGGAGTTCTAAAAATGTCCCGGTCTTTGACAGGGAACTGGAGCGAGTAGGTGGGTCTTGCAATGCGTTCACAAGTCCTGACGTGACCAATTATTACATTTCTCTTCCCGCCAGCAATGTGGAAACTGCATTTTGGCTGGAATCAGATCGGATGCTTCAATTGACTTTAAGTGAGAAAACGATTGAAACCCAACGAAAGGTAGTCATCGAAGAATACAAGCAGCGCTATTTAAACCAACCATATGGTGACATTTGGCATCATATGAGGGATTTGGCTTTTGAAAAACACCCTTATCGCTGGCCTACAATTGGTCAGAAAATCGAGGACATCGAAGGATATAAAAACGAAGACATTTGGGACTTTTACGAATCACATTATAGCCCGGAAAATGCCATCCTGGTGGTGGGTGGGAATGTCACAAAAAACCAAATAGAATTACTGGCCAAGAAATGGTTTGGACCTATACCTTCAAGCGGTAAATCACGTAAAGCAATCCCTTCAGAACCATTACAATCAGAAAAGAGAGTTAAAATTGTGGAATCAAATGTACCTACAGACGCAATTTATAAGGCTTATAAAATGCCAGGTAAATCTGAAGTCGGTTACACAGCAGCAGATTTAACTTCTGATATCTTAGGCTTTGGGAAGTCATCTATTCTCGAACAAAAACTTGTCAAGAAAGGGAAGTTATTTGCTTCTATAGGGGCCTATGTATTAGGATCAGTAGACCCGGGTCTTTTGGTGATTTCCGGTAAAATGGATTCAGGGATTACATCTGAAGAAGGAGAAGAGGCACTGGATCGTGAAATAAAAGATTTTTTAAATGAGGAGATTTCCGAAGAAAAACTCCAGAAAATCAAAAATCAGGGAGAGGCTATGAAATCCTATGAATCCATCCAATTGCTGAACAGGGTCTTTAATTTAGCCTATTACGCCTCGCTGGGCAGTCCTGATTTGTACTATAAAGAATTTGAAAATAAATCTAACATCAACGCAGAGGAATTAAGCCATTGGGCAAAACACATCTTGTCTGAGGACAAAGCTTCTGTGATTCATTATAAATCTATTCCTTCATGAATAATTTCAGAATAGGTATGGGCTATGATGTCCATCAGCTCAAAGAAGGCTATGACTTTTGGCTGGGCGGGATCAAACTAGAACATGAAAAAGGTGCAGTAGGCCATTCGGATGCCGATGTACTGATCCATGTGATTTGTGACGCACTATTAGGTGCAGCAAACCTGCGGGATATCGGTTTTCATTTTTCAGATAAAGACCCGAAATATAAAGGCATTGACAGCAAAATACTTCTAAAAGAAGTGTTGGATCTCTTACGAGAGGAAGGATATGAAATCGGTAATATCGACTCTACAATATGCCTTCAAATCCCTAAAGTAAATCCACACATACCCCAAATGAAGGCTTGCCTCGCTGAAGTGATGAAAGTCCCTGAAAGCTCCATTTCGATCAAAGCAACCACTACTGAATGGCTTGGGTTTGTGGGAAGAGAAGAAGGAGTTTCTGCTTATTGTGTTGCGTTAATCTATAAGGTATGAGCGATAAATTAAAAATTATACTGACCGAGGATGGCTCTCATTCCTTATACCATGAGGATCTAAAAGAGACTTATCACAGCTTTCATGGGGCTTTAAAAGAGTCCATCCATGTGTTTATGTTATATGGTTTGGATTCATGGTTGATGGAAAACCCTGCCAGGAAACCTTTGCGGGTTTTTGAGGTGGGATTTGGCACTGGTTTAAATGCCTGGTTGACCTTGGTTTGGGCCGAACAAAATCAAATCCCTGTTCTTTACCATACCATCGAGCCTTTTCCACTTTCTGAGGAAATTTATTCTCAATTGAATTATGGAGATTTAGACGATGGGTTTTTTCACTACAAACCTTACCTCACCAGGTTACATAAATTGGAATGGAATCAGGGTGCTGTAGTCTCCGAATATTTCAATATGAAAAAAGAAAAAACCACGCTCGAAGAGGTTCAACTTTACCCAAGTGATGTGGTGTTTTTTGATGCATTTGCACCCAGTAAACAGCCAGAAATGTGGGAAAAGGCCCTTTTACAGAAGGTTTTTGACTCCATGAATCAAGGAAGCATCTTTACCACATATTGTGCTCAGGGAAAACTAAAAAGGGATTTGAAAGAAATCGGTTTTGAGGTAGAATCACTGCCAGGCCCTCCAGGAAAAAAAGAAATGACCAGAGGCTGGAAGAGATAATTGGCATTTTGGTCTATGCTTTGGATCAGGTGAAAGGAACACAACCTTAACCTACTATGAAAACCATCATATTCCTTTGGGCATTTTTACTGCCTTTTCAAATATACGCACAAGCTCCCGTGGAAAACCTGCTACAGGAAAGAGCAAGTCTTTTATCCCAGCTGAGACAAAGTCACAGGTCCACCTTTGCTTTGGTCAGTGACGAAATGGAGCCAAACTCCTCATTCGCCGATCAGGTAGCACTGAAGATTATAGAAAAGGACAATGCCATTATTCAAAAGCTTCAATTGAATGATAGAATAGATCACTCCTCTATCCTTTCTGAAAATGAACAATACAAAACAATCACGCTTTCTCAGGAGCAGGACATACAGAAATTAAAAAATGCCTTGGCCCAGAAAGGTTATGAAGTCCATGCTTCACAACTGGAAAAAAGAAAATTTGAGTTGGCCACTTTGATATTTTTTATTGGAATGATCATTTTTGGTTGGCTTTTTGTCAAAGATAAGATGGCTTTTGATATGCCTAAACTCACTTCATTGATCCCAATTTTCGCAGAAAAAGAATGATACACGGTTTATTGCTTTTGTTGTTTTATGTTATGCCTAGCCAACTCAGCCAGGCTGGTGAAGCAAAACTGGAGCGGATGATTCAGGAAAGGGATGCCCTGACCGCTGAGTGGAAAAGAAGCGAAAGTAAGAAATCAGGCATTTTTGGTAACCGAACCAAAAAAGACATGATCGAGACCAATGAATGGTTGCAGCGGATTCTAGCGAAAGACAATGCAATCATGGACGAACTCAGAATGATCGGCGATATAGAAACCACCGTAGCCACTCAGACCGGAGAGGATTACAAAGCAATCACTCTCAAATTGGAACAGGACCTTCAAGCTGTCAAAAGAGCTTTGAGCGAGCGGGATAAGGAAATAGAGGACATGTTACAAACACGGCGGACCTTTGAATGGACCACCACAATTTTTTTCTTGGCTACTCTCGGACTGGGATACTGGATTTATAAAATCAAAAAAGGTCCTTAATCCACTCTCACAAAAGTTTGGGAAGGAAACTCAAAACAATCCTCAGATTCTGAATTTATTTTCCAGCATTCTTCCTGAAAGGTAAATTGGCTAAAATCACTGGAAAAGGTTAATTCACCTTTTGGAATTCTGAAGAAATCGAAAATCCCAGGTCTCAACTCTTCTTTCGGACCATAAAACGTCCTAAATCCTTCACTTACTCCAGAATAAATCATGGCGTCAGAATAATAATATTGGAAAAAATTCCCTTCCAAATTATACCAGGAGGTAGTGATATAGCGATAGCCCAAGGTTTCTCCCAATTCTGTTTTCCTGGCGATAGCGGTAATGTCAATAATGCTATCATTTTTGAATTGGAAACTTTCTACAAACCATACATCCAAAGAGTCTATATAGTCACGCTTTTCCCATGTACCAATCAATGGTGATCTTGGCTCTTCCTCTTGACTTTCACTACAAGAGACAAGGCTTAAAATCAGGAATGCAAAAAGAACAGAAGATAAATTTTTCATGGAGCAGGATTTAGTTGACAGAACTAAAGACGCAATCAATCCCTGAAACGTTACAACTATCCTTCCTAATTATTTTTTCAATCTAGCAATCGGAGTTCTGGCACCTTTTGTCTTTTGCTCTAGACTTACTAAAATTTCAGCATCCAATGGAAGGAATAAATCTACCCTTGAGCCAAATTTGATAAAGCCAAACTCTCCACCTTGGTCTAGTTGTGAACCTTCTTTAACATACCATTTGATACGTCTGGCCACAGCACCTGCAATTTGTCTGACCAGAATTTGAGTGCCATTCTGGTTACGGAGCACCATGGTGGTTCTTTCATTTTCGGTGCTGGATTTTGGATGCCAAGCTACCAAATATTTTCCTGGATGATATTTAAAAAAGTCTACTACCCCTTTGATCGGAGCGCGATTGACGTGGACATTTACAGGAGACATAAAGATGGAAACCTGCTGCCGTTTTTCTTTAAGGTATTCATTTTCGAAAGCTTCTTCTATGACTACCACTTTGCCATCTGCAGGTGCATAAACCAGACCTTCTTCATTCGGGAGAGGAAAAACCGGGTTACGGAAAAACTGCAATACCAGAAGGTAAATGATGATGCTACCAAGCATGGAAACATTCAATAAAACATCCTGCTCTGGCAGAAAATAATATAATAGGTAATTCAAAACCACCAGGATGATCATCATCCAAAACAGCAAAACTCTTCCTTCTCTGTGTATAGTCATATCGGGTCAAATAAAAGGCGTGGATTTTGTCCACGCCTCAAAGATAAGTGATTTGATCGATTGATTAAATATCAGAAACCTCCACGATACGTATATGTCTTGGCTACTTTATCAATGGCCACGATGTAAGCAGCGATTCTCATTGGCACATCGTACTTCTGAGAAGCCTGATACACATGATCAAAGGCATCTTTCATAATTCGATCGGATCTTCTATTGACACGATCCGCAGTCCATTTATATCCCAATCTATTTTGTACCCATTCAAAATAGGAAACGGTTACTCCGCCGGCATTTGCCAAAATATCCGGAACAGCCATAATTCCTTTTTCATTGATGATGGCATCCGCTTTAGCAGAGGTAGGCCCATTGGCACCTTCCACGATCAATTTGGCTTTGATTTTATCGACATTATGGATGGTGATAACATCCTCAACTGCTGCAGGTACCAGCACATCTACTTCCAAAAGCAATAGTTCGGCAGGGTCGGAAAGTTTCTCCGCTCCTTTAAATCCTTCCAAAGTTCCGTTATTGGAATCTCTATATGCTACAGCTTCCTGAATATTGATCCCGTTGCTATTGTAATAAGCCCCTGAAATATCAGATACAGAAACAATTTTCAATCCTCTTTCTTCCAACAACAGTGCTGCCCAGGAACCAACATTACCAAATCCTTGAACCGCACAAGTGGCTTGGAAAGGATTGATTTTCAGCTTTTGCATGGCCGCTAAAGCAGAAACCATGACACCACGACCAGTTGCTTCAGTTCTTCCCAGAGAACCTCCTAAAACTAGGGGTTTACCGGTTACGACAGCGTTGACAGTCATACCCTGAGCCTTAGAGTATTCATCCATCAACCAAGCCATTTCACGAGGTCCAGTTCCCATATCTGGAGCAGGAATATCTTTATCCGGCCCAAAAACATCAATCATGGCTAAGGTATAGGCACGAACCAGACGTTCGATTTCGCCTTTGGACATTTCTCTAGGATTACACCTCACCCCACCTTTACCACCACCATAAGGGATGTCCACAACGGCACATTTCCAGGTCATCCAAGCTGCCAAGGCTTTCACCTCGTCCAGATGAACATCAGGAGCAAATCTAATCCCACCTTTAGCAGGACCTAGAATGTTTGAGTGGATCACTCTGATTCCTTCGAAAACCTGAATTTTACCATTGTCCATGGTAATCGGCAAGGAAACAATCACTTGTTTGGCAGGATTTTTTAAGACGCTGTAAACTTCATCAGATAGACCAAGCTTCTCGGCGGCGATGTTAAATCTCTCCATCATTGACTCCAATGGATTTTCTTTATCCATTATCGGAGCAGGTTCGATATAAGCCATATTGGGTTTTTATTTAGAATATCAAATTCGACGCAAAATTAAGTAGATTTTCAGGATACGAGCCTAGAAATTAGAATATTTTCAAAAACGCCGTGATAAAAGGCGCTGACAATAACAATCCGTCAAATCGGTCCATAAATCCACCGTGTCCAGGCAAAATCTGTCCACTGTCTTTGATCTCGATAGATCTTTTGAATAAGGATTCGATCAAGTCTCCGTAGGTTCCAGCTACGATGATGATTCCTGCGATCACAAGCCATTTCCAGTCCTCGATGACATGAAAATACCTTGCCAAAACAAAAGCAACAGCAATTGCTGAAAATGCACCCCCAAGAAAACCTTCCCAGGATTTCTTCGGAGATACTCGTTCAAATAACTTCGTTTTACCAAACTTTGTTCCTGCAAAATAGGCTCCTGTATCACTTGCCCAAAGAATCAACAAACAACCGATCAAAATCTCAAAATGGTAGACCTGATCTACAGAAAATACCGCCAGGTTCAATAAAGAGAAAGGTACCGCCACATAAAAAATCCCCAAATAGGTATAGGCAACTCCTGTAAATGGCTTTTTATCGGTTTTTCGGTAAAGCTTTATAAAGAAAGTCAATGAAACCAAAGGAAACATCAAATAGAGATACTCGTTTCTGAACTGCTCTTTTTCAATTAAGAAAGTCAGGGTAAATATCATCAAACCCAGAAAAGTGCCGAAACTTTTCAAAGGAAGCATGCCGTCCAGACCAGACAGTTTGTAAAATTCCATCTGAGAAAATCCTAAAATCACAGCAAAAATGAAGAAGTAGGTCCAGTCTGAATAGATACTTCCTCCTACCACGACGATCGCTCCAAAAAATGCGGTGATTGCTCTTTGCCCTAGATTACTGTAATTATTAATGTTAAAACGTGATCTCATTCTGGATTAAATTGGTAGCTAGCAGTACATCTTCTTTTTGGACCATCACTTGGTAAGTGCCAAAGACATGGTAGACAGTTTCTTTTTTACTTAAAACCACTGCATTGATTTCATTTTCTTCGAGGACGCCTTTCACAATCTCCGCCCTGATCTGTTGATCGCTTTCAAAAACTTTAATCCAATTGTCCATCCTTGGGTATTTTCATTTTCTTAAGGTAATAGATTCCTACAAGAAGAACCAACAAACCTAATAAGGAGGCTGTATATGACACGTCATCTGTGGATTCCAGATCAAAATCTATCAATCCTTGATTGGACATATACACCATGATCACAGTAAACCCATTATTGAAAATATGAGCTAAAATCGGATAGAGTAGACTTCCGGTAAATAGATACATGTATCCAAAAATTGCCCCTAAGAATACACGTGGCAAAAACCCATAGAACTGAAGGTGAATGGCTGAAAATATTATCGCTGTCACCCACACTCCCCAATGTCCTGATTTCAGGTATTTGTGCATTTTGGCCTGTACTAATCCTCTAAAAAACATTTCCTCCCCTATCCCGGCCAATACGCCGATCACCAGCACCCCCATCACCAATTCAGGAATGGTCTGAAAATCTGTCAAGAATTTCGTCAAAGCCATCAATTGATCCTCAGTGGCTTTCATCCAGGCTTCTATTTCAGACATGGATTCAGGCAAGGCAAGATTGGAGTTGAAATAGACAAGTAGGGAATTAAAAAACATTCCTCCCACAGTAACGGCAAGTACGATCAGAAGGGCTTTCCACTGGAATCTTGAAATCTGGACATCCCAATGCAAATCGGCTTTTTCAATATATCGAGTGATAATCCATGCTGCTAGCCAAAATCCAATTCCGGACCCAATCCCCTGGACAAATAACATGGCCATCCTTCCATTTGGCACATCGAAATTCCCAGAAATAAGGCCCAAAAGATCATCCATTGGGATTTTAAACAATACTGGCACAAAGGCCAACGCTATTCCCTGTAATAAAACCAGTACTCCAAAAGCAACTAAAACTATGACTATCAGGGACAAAAGCCAACTTTTCCTTTCTGCTATTTCAGACTGTGTTTCGTAAATCTCCATATTTGAGGTAAATTTACGCGCAAATTTATAATACAGAAGTGGTTAAGATAGGAAAGTTGGAATTAGGAGAGTTCCCATTGCTGTTAGCACCGATGGAAGATGTGAGTGATCCGCCATTCAGAGCCGTGTGCAAACAGAATGGGGCAGATCTCATGTATACAGAATTTATCAGCTCAGAGGGACTCATCAGAGATGCTGCTAAAAGTGTTCAGAAATTGGACATCTATGATTATGAAAAGCCGATAGGCATACAGATTTTCGGTAATGACATAGAATCCATGAGAGAAGCAGCGGCCATAGCAGCTGAAGCAGGCCCCGACATTTTGGACATCAATTATGGGTGTCCAGTAAATAAGGTAGCTTGCAAAGGCGCTGGAGCGGGCATTCTATTAGACATTGATAAAATGGTATCCATGACTGCAGAAATTGTCAAAGCAGTCAATATCCCTGTTACGGTCAAAACCCGTCTTGGCTGGGATAATGACACCATCAGGATCGTGGAAGTGGCCGAAAGACTACAAGATGTAGGAATTCAGGCGATCAGTATCCATGCCCGTACCCGAAAACAAATGTATAAGGGTGAGGCGGACTGGAGCTACTTAAATTTGGTGAAGGATAATCCTCGGTTACATATTCCTGTTTTTGGAAATGGTGATATTGACTCACCGGAAAAGGCACTGGAGTACAAAAACAAATACCATGTGGATGGGATGATGATCGGAAGAGCGTCTATTGGCTACCCATGGATTTTTAATGAGATCAAACATTTTCTAGCCACAGGAGAAAAACTTCAGGCTCCGGATTTAGCGGAGCGAATTTCGGTTACGAAAAAACACTTGGATTTTTCTGTGGAATGGAAAGGTGAAAAGCAGGGTATTTTGGAGATGAGAAGGCATTACACCAATTATTTCAGAGGAATGCCAAACTTCAAACCCTTCCGGACGGAAATGGTCACGGCAGAAAGCTACGAGCATGTTTGCCAATTGCTTGATCAGGTAGCAGATGTTTATGCTGATTACGTTTTTTAGGAGAGCTGGTGAAAAAGTTGAAAGGTGGTAATGCTGGAAGGTTAGATCCAATTTACCACCTTTCCCATTTTTAGGGTTTAAAAAAACAGAGGCATCTCCAAGCTCATTATCCAGAGGAAAAATCAGAAATTCTGCAATAAAAAATCTGATAGATGCACATGTTGTACGCCTTCCACATCCTCTTTCCAAAAATCATCCAATGTCACAACAAATTTTGGAAACTGATCCTTTATGGCCAGCAGACTGGAAAACTCCCTTTCCACAGTTTGTTCACTTTCTAGTTTGTATGCCACTTGTACATAGATTTTATTACCTGCCTTTTCCGCAATAAAATCAATTTCCCTGTCCAGTAATTTCCCTATATAGACACTATATCCTCTCCTTTTTAACTCCAGAAAAACTATGTTTTCCAAAATCCCAGAGATCCTACTGTCACGGTAACCCATCGTAGCATAGAGCAAGCCCACATCACTCAGGTAGAATTTTTCCTGGGTTTTCAGGATTTCTTTTCCTTTAATATCATACCGTGATGCGCGGTATAAGATAAATGCCCCCTCCAGGGCATTCAGGTAATTATAGACTGTGTTGATATCTATCTTCCGTTGCTGGTTTTTGAAATAATCGGCCACATTCTTTCCTGAAAAAGTACTCCCAATATTATCCAAAGCATATTTGACGATCCGTTCCAGCAATTCTACATCCCTGATTTTGTACCGCTGGACGGTATCACGTAGAATTACAGAAGAGTAAATATCGTACACTACTTTGTAAGCCGTTTCTACCGAATAATCAGTCCTATGCAGCACCGGAAATCCTCCCAATCTCAAATAGGCCATAAAAGCCGATTTGTTGTCCGCTGTTTTACCCGGGAAATAAGCCGCTCGAAACTGCAGATATTCAGAAAAGGACAGCGTATAAACAGGAATCTCCACGTACCGCCCGGCCAAATAGGTAGCCAGTTCTGAGGACAAAAGATGGGAATTGGAGCCGGTAAGGAAAATATCCACGTCAAAATCCACCAGAAGGGAATTGACTGCTTTCTCCCAGCCATCGACCTCCTGGATTTCATCTAAGAGCAAATAGGTCTTCTTCCCTTTTTGTACCCTCTCCTCAACATACTGGTAAAGTTGGGTAGCAGTTCGCAAATCGGAAAACACAAAACTCTCCAAGTTGATATAGATAATTTGCCCGGACTCGATGTTCCGGGAAAGTAACTCTTCCTTTAGTAACAATAATGCCGTTGACTTGCCACTTCTTCTGATCCCGGTCAGGATTTTGATCTGTGGCTTGTCAATAAATTCCCGCAACTGCTCAAAATACGTGGTTCTTGCTATCATATCTTTAGGGCTACACCCATAAAGATAGGAATTATAGAATAGGTTTTACAGGTTATAACCATAAATAAATTACAAAAAACTTATTTATTTTGGGTCATAACCATAAAAAATATTTTTACCTCGAATAAAGCCAAAGACTAAACCTCGAAGAGTTCATTCACTTTGGTTTGTTAAAAGCGATTCCCTACTCTAAACTCATGTAATTTTTTGACAAACTATTCTTTGGTTTTGCTTCCTTTGTAAAATCATCGCATTTCATGAAAACTACCACCGACAACGAGACCCTAAAAAACTGGGGCATGCTGATTTTATTAGCTTTGGTTTGGGGAAGCTCATTTATCCTAATCAAAAGAGGTCTGGAAGTTTTTTCTCCAGGTGAAGTTGGAGCTTATAGAATTGTTGCGGCGGCAAGTTTTCTTTTGCCCTTATCACTCCCCAGGCTTAAAAACCTAAACAAACACCAAATATTTTACTTGATTATTGTCGGGTTGGTAGGAAGCTTTATCCCTGCATTTTTATTTGCAAAGGCCCAAACCCAGCTTAGCAGTTCTCTGACAGGGGTTTTAAACGCTTTGACTCCATTGGCTGTGGTGATGATTGGCGCTTTGTTTTTCGGTTCCAAAATCACCAAACGGAATGGAATAGGATTGGCCATTGCTTTTATCGGTGTATTTATTTTAGTAGTTGTCAAAGAAGGTTCTGGTCTGGAAGCATTCACAGGAATCAATGCCTATGCTTTATTTGTCATATTGGCCTGTATTTGCTATGGATTTAACCTGAATATCATCAAGTACAAATTTGTACTCCTTAAACCGATCCAGATTACAGCCATTTCTTTGTTGATGGTATTGCCAGCAGCATTGATTTTCCTGCTTGTTGGTACTGACTTTTCCTATAAAGTGACCAATGTTCCCGGCGCATTGACGGCTCTTGGATATGTGACGCTTTTAGGAGTGATGGGAACTGCCTTGGCATTGATCCTTTTCAATGTGATGGTGAAAAGAGTGACGCCTGTTTTTGCGAGTTCGGTTACTTATCTGATTCCCATCGTAGCAATCATGTGGGGCGTTTTGGATGGGGAAATCCTACTTTGGGGGCACTACATCGGAATCGTGGCTGTGATTCTTGGAGTATGGTACGGAAACAGAAAATAAAATAGCTTTCTTTTTCTGTCTAGAAAAAAATCATTCTCCTTTCATTCTTTCTCTCCAGGCAAAAGCAAGTTTAGGCAATTGCTGATAGCTATTGATTCCCGCTTTGACCCCTTGGGTTTTCAAAAACACATCATTGGTCTTTCTGCTAAGTTCCAATGAGAAGGCTTTGATTGATTCACTGGCTTTACGAAGCGAAATCATGTCATTTCTCACTCCCCTATCCAGGGTTTTGACCCATTCCTTGTATTCATCAGGAGCCATTCTAAAAAAGTCTGAAATCTGGTAATTCAATAATCTCAATTGACCGGAGTACCTCAAAAGCGGGTCATCGGAATTGGTACAAATTACCCAGGCGATAAAATTCGCTTCTCCTTCGTCCGTCACACCATAACTGTGGGCCATTTCATGGGCTACCGTAAATGGCTGTTCTAAAGGATGAAGTGTGGGATCAATGTAACTCTCTCCAGTAAAGGGGAAATAGATCCCGAGAATCCCCATTTTTCTCATAAATCCCGGTGGCGGAAATAATTTGGTTCTGGGCCTACCTGTGAAATTCAGTCCCAACATATCCAGGTTATCGGCAATATTGGCCCTTACGAGTTTTTCAAGGTCAGGATATGGCAATATCTGTTCAATGGCCGCAGTATCCAGAGTGATTGCACTGCGATATTGGACAGCTAGCCTTAGTGTAATCTGGACTTCATTTTTGAGCTGTTCCAAATCCATGGATTTTGGCTGAAGCCCAAGTTGCTTGACTATGGGAGTCCGCTGATAATTAAATCCCCATAAAACCAAAAAGAAGAAGATTAATGCGCCGAGTCCATTTGCCAAAGCCCGAAGGGAATAAAGAGATTTCTTTTTCCATCCGATTTTTTTTCGAAGTTTGAAAAAATAGATTCCGAGGAGAAACACTACGGAGATCATAAACAAATAAACGCTGGGAAAAGGCAATCTTCCCAGCGTTATATCTATGACATTCCGGATGACCGGAAAGAATTTTCTTGAATAAATTTCATCAGTGGCTTCAGGGTTAAGAACTGCCAAATAGCGGATTCCCAATGCCAATACACCTAGAATCGCCCAAGACCAGTCTCTCTTCCCCATGGATTTTGAATCTTAAATACCTTCTGCCTGCACTTCCTTCACTTCAGGAAGCATTCTGGTCAGAAGGTTTTGGATTCCTGCTTTCAAGGTAACTGTGCTTGAAGGACATCCAGAGCAGGATCCTTGAAGCAACACTTTGACGATTCCGTCCTGGAATGAATGAAAGACAATAGCTCCACCATCCTGTTCCACTGCAGGGCGAATGTATTCATCCAGTATGCCCTTGATTTTTTTCACCACTTCTGAATCGTTTTCATCAAAAAGCGGGTCTTTATCAAAACTTGCTTTGACCACAGGTTTTCCCGACTCCAAATAACTTTTGATATGATCCCTAAAGACATTTTGGACTTCTGACCATTCGACATCTTCTGCTTTGGTCACAGTCACAAAATTAGAGGCAACAAATACACGCTTTACAGCAGCAAAATTAAACAGTTCTTGTGCCAAAGGGCTATTTTCTGCACTGGCTGCATCCGGATAATCAAAACTCACTCCATCTTCGGCCAACATAAAATTGGCTACAAATTTCAATGAATTTGGATTTGGATTTGCCTCCATGTAAAGGTGAACGGGTCTTGCTTGTGCTTTCAGCATGGTCATCTCGTTTTTTTGTTTAGAAAACCGAATTCTCTGGATTAAGTTCCGGCGGCTGCAAATTTCTAAAAGAAATCTCCTATTTCATAGGGTGGCCGGTAGCCGCGTACCAAATTCCTCCATAGAGATGCTTCAAGAAAACATCATCCTCCCAGGCAGAATCCACATGTCCCAATGCCGTATAGAACACTCTTCCGCCTTCGAACTCATGGTACCAAGCCATTGGGTGGTTATCACCATTTCCTTTAGCCACTTTATAGGTGCTTTCATCTGCCTTGATTAATACATTCAGGTCAGGATTGATGTCTTTGTATTCATAAAGCTCATCTGTCCACATCCAGTTTTTTGGAAGATGCCAAGTCGCAGGATGATTCTGATCCACTACTTCTAATCTCAACGTTTGCTGGGCTGGATGTGCCAGGAAGTAGCCACCCATCATTTTATTGTACCAAGGCCATTCATATTCAGAATCAGCTGCTGCGTGGACCCCTACCACTCCTTTCCCGCTTTGTACAAATTTCTGCAAGGAAGCACGGGTTGTTTCGTCAAAAATAGTTCCTGTAGTGCTGATCAGGATCAGTACGTCATATTTCATCAGGCTTTCTTCCGATAATACTTTTGGATCTTCGGATGTATAGACACTGAACACCTGCTTTTCTCCCATTTTCTTCATTGCAGTTACAGCATTTGGGATAGATTGATGCCTAAAACCTGCTGTTTTGGTAAATACGAGTGCTTTAAACTGCTGTGCATCTACCATCAAGGTCACACAGCATAGGAGACCAAAAGTGAGTAAAAGTTTTTTAAGGTTCATTTGGTTTTGAGTTTTGAGTTTTATGTTAAAGAAATATTATTCAATGATTTTAAATAGCTCCCCTGCTTGTTTTCTGGAATAGGCATTGAAATGCCACCATTCTGAGCCGATTCCGGTAAATCCACTCGCAAACATTATTTTTCGAAGCAAATCTCGGTTGGCTATTTGTGCCTCCGTCAATTTACCCTCTTCGAGCATTTGTTTTTCACGGTCGGGATAAGCAGGATAACCAAAGTAATCATATCCTGTACCCATATCCAATGGCACAGAAGTAGTCCTATCGAAAATGGTCAAATCCACTGCCACTCCAAAATTATGCAAACTCCCGACTTTTGGATCTGCGACATATAGGGGTTTCAAACTATCAGGTTTGTCCAGATTATCCCAAAGGATCCGCTGAACACTCAATGGTCTAGCACCATCGTAGATTAATAGAGTGTAATCAGGAAATTCTTTTTGAAGCATTTCCTGGGCAGATTTTAAACTATCGGCTACTACCGGCTGAAGGTATGCATGGATCAAGTCACCATAGACATCCTTTCCAAAAAAATTATCCTCTGTGGAGTATTTTAATTCCACTCGAATATCGGGTACAACTTCCTCTACATTCACCAGACCCTGTGAGATCATTTGCTTTTCCAGCAAGGGGATTTCAGAAGATGAAACAGAAGGATTCGTTGGAGCCAATTGTTCAGCGATTTCCTTTTCTATTTCCGACTCCAAAGCACCAACTTCCTTTTGGGAACAGGAATAGCCAAAAGCCGAGATTAAAATACCGAATGCAATTGATTTAAATTTCATCATTTTTCTTTGTTCACAAGAGTAGCAGAAGCCTGTGCTGTGGGCAAAACCAACACGTCAGCTATCACTACATGAGGAGGTCTAGTTACAGCAAATTCTACGATGTCCGCAATATCCTGAGCGAGCAATGGTTCAAATCCCTGATAAACTGATTCAGAACGCTTTTCATCTCCTTTGAATCGAACCAAAGAAAACTCAGTTTCGACCAAACCCGGATGGATCGCCATGACTTTGATCCCAAAAGGATTCATATCTATTCGCATTCCTTGTGTAAGTGCATCCACCGCATGCTTTGAGGCACAGTAGACATTTCCATTCGGATACACTTCCTTTCCAGCAATCGATCCAATATTGATAATCATTCCTGACTTTCGCTCAGTCATTCCCTTCATAATGGCTTTGGACACATAGAGTAAGCCTTTTACGTTGATATCCATCATCGCGTCCCAATCGTCTAAGCTACCGCTTTGGATGGGATCCATGCCATGGGCATTTCCGGCATTATTGATTAAAACATCTATGGCTTTCCAGTCTTCTGGCAAGGCTCCTAAAATCTCCAATACTTTTTCCCGATCCCGTACATCAAAAACAAAGGGGAGGTATTCTACCGCATTTGGAAGTTCAACCGCCAATTCCTTTAATCGATCAGCTCTTCTTCCCGTGGCGATGATATTGTATCCTAATTTGGCCAATGTCAGGGCACAGGCTTTTCCGATACCTGAAGTTGCACCTGTGACCAAAGCAATTTTATTTTTCATCCTGAAAGATAAAAAGAATATGAATGTGCTAAAAAATGAAAGCATTAAGAACGCAAGACTTAATAGCCATTTTTAAAAAAAATAAACCATTCATCTAATTGTTTGAATCTATTAATTAACCTAAATACATATTAAACCTATGTTTTACTTTTAAAAATTAACTATTATGTTTAAAAATCGATTTAAATTGTTTCTAGCTAGTTTTGTATTTGCACTGATACTCATGGGTGGAGTCACTAGCTTAAATGCCCAACAAGCCAATTGGTGTCACTGGGACAGAGAGGCTCTTGACTGCAATTGGACAGCAAATGACGGCCTATGTGCTGTTTCGGGGGATAACTGTGATGTCCCAGTGGTAGAGTAGATTATTAAAATACCAACCCTCTTTAAGAAAAATGAAAGAGGGTTGGTTTATATACTAAATATGAAAAAAACAATTAACTACCTATTGCCTCTTCTTGCATTGTTATCGTGCACTAAACAAACAAAAGTTTCTAAAAATCCTCTAGACTATATTTCAGAAAAAACCTCTATTCCAATAGACCGAGCTACAGAGCCCTTCACCAGAACGCAACAATTCTTAGATGGAAATCTTTATTGGTGGAATTCTGACCGTGAGACGATTACTGTTATAGATCTCCAACAAAAAAAAGTAATCAAATCAATTCCCCTTGAACGGGATGGGCCAAATGGTCTTGGAAAACCCTACGGGTTCTTTGTTCATTCCCCAGACAGCATCTATATCCCAACCATGGCTTATAAATTTCAACTGATCAACTCAGAGGGGAAACTTATCAATTCTTATGACTATTTTGAAGAAACCCCTAGAGGACAATATGTATTGGGAATGACAAGGTATTCCAATATGATCTTTGAATATAAAGATCAGTTGGTTTTTCAATTGAGTACATTGAGGATGTTAAAACCAAACGAGTTAGACGATAGCTCACTCCAAGAGTATGCGCCTCTACTATCCTTTGATATGAAGACTGGACTTTTTTACCCTTTCCCCTTTCGGATTCCATCCTCTATATTAAACCCTATCAACGAACTAAGCTTTAGGTTGGCATTTTCTAACAATGAGGCACTTTTGCTCCATAGTCAAAGCAACAAACTCTTTCAAATAAATGTGAATAAAAGTACCTCCCAGGAAATATATTTAAGGACTGATCTAGTTAAAAAATTTTCCAATGAATACTTTTTGAGAGACAAAAATTCATTTTCTATAGACGACAACATGAGAGTTTCCTATAAAATTGCTGAGAATTTCGGAATTGCCTATGACTCTTTTAATAAAATGATCTATCGTTTTGGTTGGCCGGGAGAAGAAATCCCAGAAGAAGCCGATCCAATGCAATACAGTGCCACACCTCCATTTTTTATCATCTCCATTTATGATGACGAGGATTATTCACTTTTGCAGGAATTCACCTTACCTAGGAACACTTATCTCGCACATCATTACTTTGTGAATGAAAAAGGTCTGAATCTATTTCCCATGCATCCAGATAACCCTGAATTCAACGAAGATGAAATGGTCATCCATACCTTTGATTTTTCCAGCCTGAAAAAGTAACTATGTAGTATGTATCAAGAATGAAATATTTCAATCTTTAAATTACCAATTTCAAAATCTCAGCTTACTGGAAATTCAAGTATAGCGTAATACTTTTTCTTTTGATAGAAGATATCGCATCAGCGATTTCAGGGATGGTGTTTTCTCTTCGATAGGCATTGTTCAAGCCATGGGAAAAACGGATCTCCGGAGCAAACTTGAAGTACTTAAAATAAATCTCGAAACCCATTCCCATTTCCAGCGATACATCCTGCCCTGTGGTTACTAAGTCTTCGATATCAGCCTCATCTTGAGCTTTGGTACGGAAGTTATAACTAGCCCCTCCGATAAAATACATTCGGGTATTATTGAATCTCTGGGATCTGTATTTAAAAAGTAAAGGAAGCTCCACCATGGTGGCTTCTGAGTTATAAACGACAGATTTACCTTTATTTTCTATATCGATTATTATATCTCCTGCTAGGTCCAAATCAACCTGATCATTGAAATACCTGACTTCAGTTTTATATTCATAAAAGCCCACTTTGGGAGTGAAAAGCAATTGAACCTGATCATGGAACCTCAATATCCCTATAAATCCCAAGGAAAATCCTGGTGAAAACTGTGGATTGATGGATTGAACGTTTGAACTACTAGTAGTGGTCGGGTTCAAAAACGCATCTGAGTATTTAAGTTGATACGTACTTGTTTGAGCAGCCAAAAAGAACCCATAAGATACCGTCTTATTATCGGATCCTGAACCTGAGGTAAGACCAAACATGCCTTGCCCAAATGAAGGCAAAGCCATCAGCCCTATTAAAAACAGAGTCAGTGTTATTTTACGCCCACGTAAATGGAGCTGATACCAAATGTCAGTGGTTTGCATATCGTTTGGGTAAATCCTACCTTTTTCAAAACAGCGAGAAAATCTTCTCCATCTGGAAATGCCTGTACAGATTCAGGCAAATAAGTATACGCAGAATTGTCCTTGGATACAATTTTACCAATCTGGGGAAGGATAAAATTCGAATAAAAACCATAGGCCTGTTTCATCGGGAATTTTCGTGGCTTACTAAATTCCACAATCACAGTTTTCCCTCCTGGCTTCAGAACGCGATACATATCCGCCAAACCTTTTTCAAGATTCTCGAAGTTTCTAACTCCAAAGGAAACGATCACGGCATCGAACTTATTATCTTCGAATAACAAACCTTCAGAATCCCCTAATTGCAAATCAATTTTATCTTCCAGCCCCTTTTTGGCCATTTTTTTTCTTCCTTCGGCCAGCATGCCTTCAGAGATATCCACGCCGATAACTTTGTCGGGATTCAAAGCCAAAGCTTCAATGGCAAAATCACCAGTGCCAGTGGCAATATCCAAGATCAATTTTGGTTGATCTTTCTTCAATAATTTGATGGCTTTCTTTCGCCAAGTGATGTCAATCCCCATGCTGAGCACGTGATTGAGCAGATCATACTTGCCCGAAATATTGTTAAACATCTCAGCAACCTGTGCTTTCTTAGGGTCTTGTTTATCTTTGTAAGGTACTACTGACATCACGAATCGTTCTTTAGAAGGCGCAATAATACTCAAGAAACCTGAGGATTGGAAAATTGTTGCCATTTAAGAGAAAGTCATTCCTAAAGGAATATTCCTATTTTTGCATCCAAATCTACGCATATGATCCAAAAAGCTCAATTTGTAATCAGCAATACCAATCCTGGAAATTGTCCGAAACCTGACCGGGCAGAGGTGGCATTTATCGGTAGATCCAATGTGGGAAAAAGTTCGCTGATCAATAGAATCACTGGCAAAAGCGACTTGGCAAAAACATCCCAAAAACCAGGTAAAACCCAATTGATCAATCATTTTATGATCAACGACCGATGGTATTTGGTGGATTTACCCGGCTACGGCTTTGCCAAAGTCAACGTGAAAGTCAAGCAGGGATGGGAAAGCATGATCAGCACCTATTTGACCAAAAGAGAAAACCTATGTGGGGTTTTTGTTTTGATAGACAGCAGACTGGAGCCTCAGAAAATCGATTTGGAATTTTTGCTTTGGTGTGGAACTGAGGGCGTTCCTGCAGCTTTGGTCTTCACAAAAGCAGATAAGCAATCCAAAACCAAAACGGATCAAAACATCCGGAAATTCCTGAAAAAGACACAGGAAATCTTTGAAGAAATTCCAGATTACTTCATAACCTCTGCTGAAAATGGCCAGGGAAAAGAGGAATTGACAGCATTTATCGAAGAACTGGTACAAGAATATGAATCAGGAGAAATCATTTAATCGATAATCCTATATTTGCAGCCTGAAAAAAACAAACCAATGAATTTTAAAGACATCGCAACAGTAGCCGGAAAGCCGGGTTTATTCAAAGTTTTGAAACCATCCAGATCAGGAGTGATCTTGGAAAGTTTGGATGAGAAGAAAGCTAAACTAGTAGCAGGAATGTCTCAGCGCGTTTCTATCCTGAGCGATATTTCTATTTATACATTGACAGAAGAAGGAGCAGAACCTCTCGAATCTATCATGAAGAAAATAGAAGCTGAATTTCAGGGAGATTTGGGATTGGATGCCAATCCAGACGACACTGAACTAAGAGCATTTATGAAGCATGTCCTTCCAGAAGTGGATGAATCCAGGGTATATACTTCAGACATCAAAAAATTGATCTCTTGGTATAAAATCATCCGTGTGCAGGTTCCTGAGACTTTAGAGAACAGCAGTGAAGAAGGAGAAAAAGAAACAAAAGAAGATTAAGAATAACAGCCCTGCCCAGCAGGGCTTTTTTGATTGACATGGCAGATCCAATTTTTAAGGAAACGTTTCAATTGCTTGAAAAGGACTTTCAACTTCCGGAAATCAAGCCAGGTTTTGAGGAAGAAGAGGTAATTGTATTTTTAGCCAAAATTATCCGGCAAATGCTGGACAGGGAATTTGAGCGCCTGTTACAGATTTGTTATCGAATAGACTTAGGTGAGGAAAAACTGAAACGGATTCTCCATGAGTCAGAACCAGATCAAGTTGCTCCCGACCTGGCAAAGGCGCTTTGGGAAAGACAAAAAATGAAGGTGGAGATTCGAAGAAGGTATTCGTGATTTAGGATATATGATATAAGATTTCAGATTGCAGGATTAAAAATTTGTCAGGCTGAGCACTGGAGCGACGAAAGTCGCGTATATCGAAGCCCTTTAATTCTATTTCAAGTTTTGTCAGGCTGAGCACTGGAGCGACAAAAGTCGCGTATATCGAAGCCCTTTATCCCATTCATTTATCTTTTCTAAAATTTAAATGACTCGTCTCATTTTTACATTTCGACAGATCCTTCAATTGCTCCCAATTCCCTTTAATTAAAGCCTCTTTTTTAGTTCTACTCCATTTTTTAAATTGTTTTTCAAAGGAAATTGCTTCATTTATCTGTTGAAAATCTTGCAGAAAAACTAATTCGAGAGGCCTTCGATAATAGGTGTAGCTTAATGGATCAATGCCATCTTGATGTTCTGCAAATCTTCTTTCTATATTATTTGTAACTCCCGTATAATAAGATGAATCAGCACATTTTAATATGTAAACAAAAAAACTTTTCAAGAGAATTCTATATGAGTAAAAAAGAACTAAACAATAATAAATTAAGACCTTAATTTATAATAATTCAAATATTCAGAAAAGTCCTCGACTCCGCTCGGACTGACATAGGTCACTGATTTAAGATATAAAATATCAGAATGTGAGGATTAATAATTTGTCAGGCTGAGCGAAATGGAAGCCCATTAGTTCTAAATCCATTTCAATATTTGTCTGGCTGAGCGCATGGCTACCGATAGTCTGATAGTCGAAAACCAGGAATAATGATAATTTAGAAGACCTCGACTCCGCTCGGTCTGACACGTTAAATCTTATTTAAAATTCCTTTTTTAAGAATTCAGACTTTAACTTTCTGAATTAAAACCAATTTTACTTTTCCATCATAAAACCAAAAACCATGGCAAATCCGATTTGGATCATGACATCCGCCTTTGACCAACTCAACTTGGACCAAACCATCGAAAAAGCCACTCAAATCGGAGTTCAAGGTCTTGACCTTTGTGTTTTCAGAAAAGATGGAACCCGGGACGATTTTGTTGCCACGCATTTGGATTATGAAAATTTTGGCCCCGAGGAAGCAAAGTATTTGATAGAAAAATTCAATGGTGCAGATCTGAGACTTTCAATTGGAGCTTTCGAAAACCTGATTGGTGGAGATCCAGCCCAGCGCATCAAAAATCAAAACCATTTACTTCGTCTGATCCGTATGGCCTATTTTCTAGGCGGGGATGAAAACGATGTGAAAGTTGGGACTTTTGTCGGGTACAACCATGAATTGGGAAATCAGGAAGGTGGATTTGAAAAGAATTTACTCGAATATCAAAAGGTTTTTGGCCCCATTATCCGTTACGCCAATAGCCTTGGAGTGACAGTTCTCTATGAAAACTGCCCCATGGAGGGCTGGAGAAGTTCGGGTCACTTTGGTACGTTCAATAATCTTACTGGAGTCTTGGCAGCTAGGAAAATCATGTACGAATTAGTTCCGGAACTCAATCATGGAGAGATTTATGATCCTTCTCATGATGTTTGGCAGCATACAGATCCCATTTCTGTCATTCAGAATACAGACATGAATCGTCTGGAAAGGATCCACGTGAAATCTACTAGAAATAACCCAGATCCTTTCTGGGGGAATATGTATCCTATGCAGGAAATCCGTGCTGAATGGGCTGAAAAATTAGGAATTACTTCGAGCAAAAACCCTTGGGACCGACATCATTACGAAGCGACATTGCCTGGATTCGGATTAGGTGATTCGATGGATTGGAGAGCCTTTGTCAATGTGCTCAAAGAAAAGAAGTTTTCTGGTCCTTTCGAGATCGAAAACGAAGCAGTACTTTCCAAGCAAACAGGAAAATTGGGAGCAATCGTCCAAGGCTGCAAAGCGGCTGTTCAAAATTTGGCGCCTTTGCTTTATGATTTGGGTGAAGATGGCTGGCAATACCCAAAATCAGAATATAATCCTCTTATAGAAGTCAACCGAGCAGGTATTCCACTAGTGACGATGGAGGAATTATGAAGTCTTAAGTTAAAAACCTGAATTTCAAACCTTGCACATCTCAATAGTTTACGTTTTAAACATAAACTATTATACTTTTTAAAGGTAAACTATATTACTTTGACAAAATAAACTGTATCTTCGAAGTGTCAAACGTCTCAAAACATGATACTTAAAGAGGAGATAGCAGCAGCGGTCGAAGGTCAGAAAAAAATATTCTCAAGGGAAATGTCGCTCACCAAGCGGGAAGCCAAGTCCACAATAAAGCCCAATAGCACACATATAGAGGTAATCACGGGAATACGCCGCTGCGGCAAAAGTACGTTTATGCGTCAGATCATATCCGACACCCAATCTTCTTTCTCCTTTTTGAATTTTGAAGATCCCCGGATATATGGTTTTGAGGTAAGTGACTTTCCAAAGCTAGACGAGGTTTTTGGTGAGGAGGCATCCACCTATTATTTTGATGAAATACAGAATGTTCCAGGTTGGGAAGTTTATGTTAGACAGCTTCATGATCGAGGAGAGAAAGTATATATCACAGGATCAAATGCTTCATTATTAAGCAAAGAACTGGGAACAAGACTTACAGGCCGCTATTTGGCGCATGAGATATTTCCTTTTTCCTATCAGGAATTTTTGGACTACTATGCAAAATCGGATGAACCGGAAAGCTTTGAGGAGTATCTGAACTCTGGCGGATTTCCGGAATTCTTACGTGATAAAAACCCTGAAGTCTTACAAAATCTTCTCAAAGACATCGTTTTCCGGGACATAGCCATACGCTACAGCATCAAGAATACAAAAACACTGATGGACATCACCCTATTTCTTATATCCAATGTGGGGAAAGAAATGAGTTTCAATAGCCTGAAAAAGACATTTGATGTAGGTTCTGCAACTACTGTTTCTGACTATTTATCCTGGCTGGAAGACGCATATTTACTCTTCTTCCTTCCTAGATTCAGTTGGTCTGCCAAAAGCATTTCCAAGAATCCCAAAAAAGTATACTGCATAGACACTGGCTTCGCCAAAGCAAACTCATTGAGCTTCAGCAAGGATCAGGGCAGATTACTGGAAAATCTGGTATATTTATTACTTCGGAAAACCAACCTGAAAATGTACTACTTCCGGGAGAGGAAGGAATGTGATTTTGTGGTTTTCGATGGGGAATATTGTAAATGGCTAATACAGGTCACTGAAAAAGTGCACGTTGATAATCAGCGAAGAGAGATCGATGGACTATTAGAAGCAATGGTTTTTTTCGGAAAAACGGAAGGTTTTATACTGACTCTAAATCAAACAGATTCACTTTCTACAGACGGAAAAACGGTCCAAGTACTTCCTGTGAAGGACTTTCTAAGAGATTACATCCAGCAGCTTTAACACAAATAGCATTTACAAACTTGTTTCATAGCCCTGGTCAGGCTTTAGATCAAACCCCTCGGCAGCCTGCACTGCCAATTGATCACATCGCTCATTTTCTGGATTACCTGCATGGCCTTTTACCCAGATAAACTTGGGCTTATATTTCAGGTGAAGGGGAATATATCGCAACCAGAGATCAGGATTCTTTTTGTCTTTGAAGCCTTTCTTCTGCCAGCCCCAAAGCCATCCTTTTTCGATCGCATCCACCACATATTTGCTGTCGGAATAAATCTGAACCGGTATCCCGGTTACTTTCAAAGCTTGAAGCGCTCTGATTACAGCCAAGAGTTCCATGCGATTGTTGGTGGTCAATCGAAAACCTTCAGAAAGCTCTTTTCGAAGTAATTCTCCTTTGTTATTGAAAAGTAGGACAGCTCCATAGCCTCCTGGCCCTGGATTGCCTTTGGCAGCGCCATCCGTATAAATGGTAATCATGATACAAAGAAAAGGAAAATGATCAAGAGAAGCGTTTCAAACTCCGGAATCTACTCCGATTGGGAAAGCATTGGTTTTGAAAATCTTTACTGCGATTGAAAGCAAAATAATCCCAAAAATCCTTCTCAGAACGTCCAAACCTGTCTTTCCCAGCTTTCTTTCCAGCCAACTCGTGCTTTTCAAAACAGCATAAACAAAAATCAAATTCAAGAGAATACCTATGGCAATATTAAGCTGGGCAAACTCTGCTTTTAGAGTAAGGATCGTGGTCAAAGTTCCCGCTCCGGCAATCAACGGAAAAGCGATAGGAACGATGGAAGCTCCTTCTGAAGCATCTGGATCCGGCTTGAAAAGCTCAATTCCCAAGATCATTTCTGCTCCGATGGCAAAAATGATCAGAGCTCCGGCAATCGCAAAATCCTCCACGCCTATGCCGAATAGAGAAAGTACTGATTTTCCTGCGATCAAAAATAAAATCATTAAAATCCCTGCTGCCAAAGTCGCTTTTTCAGATTGAATATGGCCGACTTTCTTGCGGAGATTGACAATTATCGGAATCGACCCAAGGATATCAATCACTGAAAATAAGATCAAGGAAACGGACAAAATCTCTTTCAAATCAAACATGCCGCGAAAGTAGTTATTTAACCTTTGAGGTTTTCAAAACCTCGAAGGTTTTTAATATTTGAAATAAATTTGAATACCAAAAAAATATTTGACAGCTAACTATCTAACAGATATTCCTCAGGCAAATATTCCTCAGAAGAATTTTCATGAATTTTCAAAAATTCAGAAAGCCCTCCAATCCATCCTAAACCTAATTCTTTAGAAATCCTTGAAGGTTTATCGGAAAAATAAGCTCCAAATGATGAATATTTCCAATCCTTGGCTTTTTTAACTAGACCGTGTTTAATTGGGTTTAAGTGAATATAAAGGATGATGCGACTTAGATAACTATCATTATCTACTAATTTCCTTTTGAATTTCCTCTGGAAAAGGCTACCACTCCTGCCCATTGCTTTATTAAATGCTTTAGCGTAGCTATTAAGAAAATTTGAGAAAGATTTTACAATTTCTTTGTCTTCCTGATTTAATTTTACCTTAACTAAAAAATGAAAATGATTCGGAAGCAAACAATACGCAATTGTTTCAAAACAATCACCGCAATAATGAGCATACTTTTCTAAGAAATAGATGTAATTCTCATCACTTAAAAACAAATTCTGGTTTCCAATAGACCTGGAGTATAGATGGTAGATTTTGTTAGCCTCAAAAAATTCAGTGGAATTATTCATATCAGTTTTAAAAAGTCATTTCAGAAAGAAAAAAAAGACCTTCGGGGTTTTAGAAACCCCAAAGGTCACTAAATTAATATTTCCCTAAAAATGAAATCAACTTATCCATTTCAGCATTTGTGATTGCCGGGAAATTGGCGATTCGGAAGCTGGTTGGCTTATGTGGCCCATAACCTGACCCCAATTGCATTCCTTCTTTTTCAGCATCCTTCTTTACCGAAGTGATCAACTCCTCCGGCCCAGTTACCGCCAGTACCGTTGTACTTCTAGTCTCTTCATTATCAACAAGCATACGAAGTGACTTCGTTTGTGCCACGGCATTTTCCAGCTTTTGCATTCTCTCTCGTAGGTTCGCATCGATATGTTGAATCTCTGGTAAATCTTTCAAAACACGATTTAACAAGTAAATCCCAAGCACATTGGGGGTATAATGCGTTTGATAACCAGCTGCATTTTCAAGAATAAAACTCAAGCTATTGTATCGCCCGCTTTCTCCTTTTGATTCACACTTTTCGATGGCTTTAGGTGAAACAATCAAGATCCCTAATCCCGCTGGCAAACCAAAACACTTTTGCACCGAAGCATACCAAATATCTGCAAGCGTAAAATCGAACTCGATTCCAGCCATGGAGGAAGTGGTATCCACTGCAATCATTTTTTCAGGATATTTTTCCTTGATGGCTTCAATCACAGACATAGGCACTTGAGTGGCATTTGCGGTCTCATTCTGCGTCAAAGCGATCATATCAAACCCTTCGCCGATTTCCAGACTTGCCACATCGATTGCTTGATTAGCTTCGATTTTCAAACCGTCCGTTGCAGGATTGATGTGCTTTGCAAAGCCGATCCACTTCTTCCCAAAAGACCCTGAATAAATATGAAAACTTGCTCGCTCTACGATTGATTGGGTGATGATTTCCCAATTTTCTGTCGCACTGGAAGTAAATAGCAATTTGTAATCATCGGGCATGTGTAGCTTTTCCCGCATCAAGGATTCAGTTTCCTGATACAGATGCATAAAAGCATTGCTCCGATGGTTTGCACTCAAAATACCTGCTTCGTAAGCATCTTGAAGGTATTTGGGGAGGGCATCATATACTTTTGATGGCCCTGGGGCAAAAGTTAACATAGGTCTGAGGTTTAAAGAAAATATCTGATTCCCAATTCGTAGCCTTTCAAGCCTAAGCCTGAAATCATTCCCACACATGATTTGGAAATGATGCTTTTATGTCGGAATTCTTCGCGTTTATAAATATTAGAAATATGCACTTCCAAAGTTGGGGTAGTCACTCCTGCTATGGCGTCTGAAATGGCTACAGAGGTATGGGTATAGCCACCGGCATTCAGCAAAATGGCATCATAGGAAAACCCAACTTCATGGATTTTATTGATCAATTCACCTTCCACATTGCTTTGATAATATTCCAACTCCACTTCTGTGAAAGTCTTTTTTAAACCTTCAAAAAACTCCTCAAAAGAGGTACTTCCATAGACTTCAGGCTCTCTTTTTCCAAGAAGATTTAAATTCGGCCCGTTAATGATCAATATTTTCAAAACAATTTTAGGTTTGATTCTACTGAGTCAAAGTTAATCGGATTTTCAATTATAAAAGAGTTAAAGTTGCTAGGATTAAAAGTATACCTATCAGCCAAAAGGAAAGCTGGAAAATTAAGCTTAAAAAGAAACCAATGTGTACGTTTTATTGTATTTTAGTGTATAAAAGCGAATGCAATGAGAACAAACATAGAAATTGATAAGAAATTAATGGATGAAATATTGGACAAAACCTCTATCAAAACAAAAAAAGAGGTAGTCGATCAAGCATTGCGGGAATTTCTTCGAAAAATCAAACTTCGTGAACTGAGTGAACTGAGGGGCAAAATTTCTTGGGAAGGTAATTTGGAAGAAATGAGAAAAAATTAAATCCCATGTTCGTTCTTCCAGACACTTCAATTTGGATTTCGTTTTTCAACAACCCTAATTCGACAATTTCAGGTAAACTTGCTTCTTTAATTGAAGAAGACATGATTGTCATTTGCCCTACTATTTTTCAAGAAATTCTTCAGGGAACAAAAGATCAAGAAAGTTTTGATCTACTAAATCAAAAACTCTCCTGTCTGACACAATTACAAGCAGATCCTTATGAAGCTGCTATAGGTGCAGCTAATATTTATTTTAGTTTAAGAAAAAAAGGAATAACTGTCCGCAAAAGCAATGATTGTTTAATCGCATGGTTTGCAATCAAGTTTAATGTTCCCATTTGGCACCAAGACCGGGATTTCGACAGTATTGCCTCCCAAGGAAAATTAAAAATCTATATTCCATGATAAGCATGATGACCAAGTCTTGGGAAAATCACATCAAGCAATTTCGCCATTATCTGAAATTGGAACGCTCACTGAGCGAAAACTCCATCGAAGCTTATACGCGAGATGTAGAGAAATTGGCAGCGTATGCAGTAAAGAACTTTCCTGAGACTAGCCCTTTAGATGTTGAATTGGAGCATCTACGGAAATTCGTGACTGAACTCGCCCAACTTGAAATTTCAGATTATACCCAAGCAAGGATCATTTCAGGAATCAAGGCATTTTATCGCTTTTTGATGTATGAGGATAAAATTTCCGAAGACCCAGCACAACTTTTGGAAGCACCAAAACTTGGAAGGAAGCTTCCGGATACCTTGAGTTATGAAGAAATCGTCCAACTTCTGGAGGCCATTCCACTTGGGGAACCCGAAGGACATCGCAACCGCGCCATGCTGGAAATGCTTTATAGTTCTGGACTTCGGGTATCAGAATTGATCGAACTTAAAAAAGGACAGGTTTTTGAGGATGTGGGTTTTCTGAAAGTTGTGGGAAAAGGCAATAAAGAACGCTTGGTTCCGATAGGAAAAGATGCTTTGAAATACCTGAATATCTATAAAAATGAAGTCAGGGTACATCAAACAATTGCCAAGGGTCACGAGGAATATGTGTTCTTAAACAGACGAGGAAAGAAATTAACCCGTGTGATGATTTTTCTGATCATCAAGAAAACCGCTGAGCAGGCAGGAATAGAGAAAAACATCAGTCCACACACATTCAGACATTCCTTTGCTACGCACCTGATCGAAGGAGGTGCTGATCTTCGAGCAGTTCAGGAAATGCTGGGCCATGAAAGTATCACGACTACGGAAATTTATACACACCTAGACCGCGACTATTTAAGGCAGGTTTTGACAGATTTTCATCCGAGGAAATAAATTTTTAATTCGAAACTATGAAGTAAAAAGTATAAAGAATACTTTCGCGACACTTCAACTTAAGATTTAATCAATGAGGAGATTTATTTCCTTTTTCGCAATATGCATTCTTGCTTTTTCCTGTACCTCCACTCAAGTTTTCACCCGCTTCAAATGCCATATTTGCCTGAGTAAATCTGAAGGTGTATTGCTTTTACCTCTTGGTTGGGATTCTGGTTTTAGCAGACTTTCACCGGGAGAGCAAAATCAACTGGAAAGCCAGATCTTGACCCTTTTACGGGATCAAGGATTCACAAAAGTGGAATTGTATGATCGAATGGACTACGAATTGCTTTCCTCAGGAATCAAAGACCTCAATGATCCTGCACAACGAGCAAAAGTCAATTCCGATTTAGGTTATCCTTATTTTTTGGGAATTACACTTGGAGAAACCGTAGATTCTGAGGGTTGGGATTACAGAACTGCGAAGGAAGTTTATGAAATGAATCCTCCAACCCCAGATCAGGATATTTCGGCTACACTCCGAGTAGCATTGATAGAAACTGCTTCAGGAAATATCGTCTCTGACAATGCCATCGTCACAGAGATCAATGCATGGGGAATTCCTGATAAAGATGGTGGAGAAAATTATTGGAATTTTGGATCTGTCAGCCAAGCAATTCGTAAGGCGACGAGCAAAGGTGTAGGCTTTATGGTGAAAGATTGCGCTTGTTAAAGTAAATGAATGGTTTTTAGTTTAGGATCAGGGAGATTCTGATTTTTTGTTATTTTCCAAGCTGTCAATGATTAACTTTGTGCTTTGAAAAGAACCCCCAAGCCGTGTACAAATCCATCCTGAAACCGCTCTTCTTTCTAAAAAAGCCTGAAGATGCGCACCATTTCACCTTTGACCTCACCAAACTGACATTCAATCTGCCAATTGCTAAGTCGATAGTAAAGTCAACTTTTAAATTGGATGATCCGCTTTTGGAACGAGAAGTTTTTGGATTGAAATTCAAAAATCCCGTGGGATTAGCAGCTGGCTTTGACAAGGACGCCAAGCTGATTGATGAGATGGCGATGTTAGGTTTTGGATTTATTGAAATCGGAACTTTGACACCAAAACCCCAAGACGGAAATCCACTTCCTCGTCTGTTCAGACTTCCACAAGACGAAGCCTTGATCAATCGTATGGGATTCAATAACGGTGGAGTTTTGAATGCAGTGGAGCGATTGAAAAAGAGAAAATCTGATGTGATCGTCGGTGGCAACATCGGCAAAAATAAAGTCACTCCCAATGAAAATGCGGTGGACGATTATTTGATTTGCCTGGAAGCACTTCATCCGTACGTGGATTATTTTGTGGTAAATGTGAGTTCGCCGAATACCCCAAATCTGCGGGACTTACAGGAAAAAGAACCGTTAAAGCAATTGCTTCAGGCTGTAAAAAACGCAAATGACCTTAAAGAAAAGCCAAAACCAATCCTATTGAAAATCGCTCCTGATCTGACGGATGGGCAACTGGATGATATTGTGGAAATCGTTTTGGAAACAAAAATTGATGGAGTCATAGCGACCAATACGACCATCGACCGTTCGCAATTGAGCACTGATTCTTCACAAGTGGAAGCAATCGGAGCTGGTGGTGTTTCCGGTAAAGTTCTGGCAAAAAGAAGCACAGAAGTCATCCGATACCTTTCTCGAAAATCAAACAATGCATTCCCGATCATTGGTGTGGGTGGAATCTACTCCGCAGCAGATGCCATCGAGAAGCTGGAAGCCGGTGCGAGCCTCGTTCAGGTTTACTCGGGCATGATTTATGAGGGACCTGGGTTGATCAAAAAGATCAAGAAAGGATTATTGGCTTATTTTTCGCGGTAAATTGCCAAACTCGATCCAATCGTCTTATCTTAAAATCGGATTTTAACGAATACATGGCCACCAATTCACCTAGGACCAACACTTTTAGAAAAAAAGGAGAAACGAAAAGTAAAAAGCCAGCCTCTAAACCAAAAGGCCCAGGTTTTTCTTTTGGCTCGATCAAAAGCTCCAAGTTGGTCTTGACTTTGGGGATTTTACTGATGTCAATTGGGATTTTCCTGTTCATTGCTTTTGTCAGCTACCTACTCAACGGTCCAACTGACCAAAGCTTGGTAATGAATACTCCGATCGATGATGAAATTCGGGATACTGCCAGAAATTCGAATAATTGGCTTGGTTATTTTGGTGCACAAGCTGCTCATTGGATGATTTACCGTTGGTTTGGGATAGCAGCGTTTCTATTTCCTCCCTTTCTGTTTATTCTTGGATTTAAATGGAGTTTCAAAGTCTCTTTGATCTCTTTGACACGATATACCACTTTTGCCTTGTTCTTTACTTTTTGGCTTGGTTTGCTTACTGGGTACATAGTGATATTGGTAGAAGGCTATTCTTATTGGAGTTTCTTATCTGGAGGATTTGGCTATGAATTGGCAAAATTATCGGCTGATTTCCTAAGCTGGGGAACCTTTATCCTCATAGGTGCCGCACTATTGATATTTGTGATTTTCTTTTTCGATATCGACAAGCTAGAGTGGTTTTCCTCGAAAGCCGGTGCATTTGATGAACTTGAGGATGAGATTACTGATGAAAATGTAGTTGCCAAAAATCCGTTCGAAAAAGCCAACAAGAAAACAGATCCAATCGAAGAAGAAATCGAAGAGGAAGAAGAATTTGAAGATGATGGAAGTGACTGGATCATCAAAAATGATGATGTAGAACTGGTAGATGAACCATCCAGTACTCAAATAACTGAGGAAGATGATTTATTTAAAATCTCCCAAGTCAACTTATTGGACGAAATAAAAGAGCAGCCAATAGTTTCTTCGGAGGACAAAAACTTCTCCATCACCAAAGCAGAAGGAGAAGAAAAAACCGCTTCAGAAGTAGAAAATTTAGATCCTTTTGACCCGACTTTAGACCTGCCGAGATATAAATACCCTACGCTGGATCTTTTGAATGAATACGACGTTCAAAAAGTCACCGTTTCCCGTCAGGAATTAGAAGACAATAAAAACAAGATTGTTGAGACTCTGGAAAACTTCAAAATCGGGATTCAGGAAATCAAAGCTACCATCGGCCCTACTGTTACTCTTTATGAGATAGTTCCGGAGCCAGGTGTGAAAATCTCCAAAATCAAGAATCTGGAAGATGATATCGCTTTGAGTTTAGCAGCTTTGGGAATACGTATTATCGCTCCAATTCCAGGAAAAGGCACTATTGGGATTGAGGTACCTAATAAAAACCGTGAACTCGTACCGGCTAGGGCAGTTTTGGGCACTGAGAAATTTATGCGCTCTGACAAGGATCTACCGATTGCTTTGGGTAAAACGATTTCCAACGAAGTCTACGTAGCCGATCTTGCAAAAATGCCGCACTTGCTGATGGCTGGTGCCACTGGACAGGGTAAATCTGTCGGTTTGAATATGATCTTGGCTTCCTTGATTTACAAAAAACATCCTTCCCAACTGAAGTTTGTTTTGGTGGATCCTAAGAAAGTGGAATTGACGCTGTTCAATAAAATTGAGCGCCATTTCCTTGCAAAGCTTCCCGGAGCCGAAGAAGCGATTATCACTGATACCAAAAAGGTAATATACACCTTGAATTCTCTTTGTATCGAGATGGACAATCGCTATAACCTGCTGAAAGATGCCGGAGCGAGAAATCTAAAAGAATACAATGCAAAATTCATCAGCCGCAAACTGAATCCTGAAAAAGGACATCATTTCATGCCATACATAGTATTGGTGATTGATGAGTTGGCGGATTTGATGATGACTGCGGGCAAAGAAATCGAAGCTCCGATTGCCCGATTGGCACAGTTGGCCCGGGCGATTGGTATCCATTTAGTTGTGGCTACCCAAAGACCTTCCGTAAATGTCATTACTGGTATTATCAAAGCAAACTTCCCAGCCAGGTTATCTTTTAGAGTAACTTCTAAAATCGATAGCCGTACCATTTTGGATGCAGGAGGTGCAGACCAATTGATCGGTATGGGTGATATGCTCCTTTCATTAGGATCGGATGTCACCCGTATCCAATGTGCATTTCTTGACACTCCTGAAGTCGAAGCGATTTGTGATTGGATCGGCGAGCAAAAAGGTTATTCTGACGCGCATTTATTACCGGAATTTGAAGGCGAAGATGGCGACGGCTCGGTAGGCGATGTGGATTTATCTGACCGTGACCCACTTTTTGATGATGCGGCAAAATTGATCGTTATGCATCAGCAGGGCAGTACTTCCTTGATCCAGCGAAAGCTTAAACTGGGCTACAACAGAGCTGGTAGAATCATTGATCAATTAGAAGCAGCGGGTATTGTGGGTTCTTTCGAAGGTTCAAAAGCGAGAGAGGTCTTGATTCAAGATGAAGCTAGTTTGGAACGGTTATTGAACAGTTTGTAAAAGCTGTTTAATAGAGTTCCTACAGCTTAATTTACATGAAAAAACTAGCCCTAGTATTCACCCTATTTCTAGTAGCGATTCTTAATTTTGATGCTACAGCCCAGAAAGACCCTAAAGCCAAAGCTGTATTGGATGGCATGAGTCAGAAGTACCAAAGTATGAAAGGTTTTACAGCAAGCTTTGATTACACCTATGCCGATCAGGCCGGTACAAGTGACCGCCAAAGCGGAGACATTTCTGTGAAAGGGAATCAATACAGGCTTAAACTTCCTGATCAAGAAATCTTCAATGATGGTAAAACCGTCTGGACTTTTATAGAAACCCCTAGCTACAAAGAGGTTACCATCAACGACGTTTCACAGACGGAAGGAGAATTGACCCCGACGAATATTTATAAAATGTATGAAAGCGGATTTAATTATAAGCTTTTGGCAGATAAATCTTTTCAAGGTAAGCAGGCAAATGTCGTAGAATTGGATGCAGAAAAATCAAATGCTCCTTTCCAAAAGGTGAAACTAATGATCGATAAAAACACCAAAGATCTATTGGGTTGGGAGATGTTTGATGGACAGGGAGGCTCTTTTTCTTATGCCTTCAAGAATCTGAAACCTGACCCGAATATTCCGGATTCGCATTTTGTTTTTGATACCAAAAAGCATGCAGGAGTAGAAGTAATTGATCTTCGCTAATTAATTTCTGACGACTTCTATCCAATTTTTTACCAATTCCAATCCGTATTCTGTCAAAAAGGCTTCCGGATGGTATTGAATCCCGAGAATCGGGAGTTCACGGTGTACGATTCCCATTACTTCCCCTTCTTTCGTCTCTAAAATCACATGTAGATCAGAGGGGATTTGTTCCAGTTGGAGGGAATGATACCTTGTCACATTAAATGTAAGCGGCAAACCTTTCGTAAATAAATGATCGGATTTTTTAATTACTGAATGGACCTTTCCGTGGACAGGGATTTCATTTTTCACCAGTTTGGCTCCAAAAAACTCGCCGATGGTCTGATGCCCAAGGCAAACTCCCAAAACTGGGATCCGCTGATGATACTTTTCAAAAATGGCGTTGAGATTCCCTGCAGTTGATGGTTTTCCAGGTCCAGGAGACAGGATCAATCCTGAGAAATCCAACTGTTCAATTTCTTCTAGGGGGCAATCATTTCGAAGGATTTTTAATTCTGCTCCAGTTTGCATGACCAGATCGGCCAACATATGACTGAAGGAATCAAAATTATCAATCAGTAGAATCATTTAAAATATCATCTACGATCTTTTCCAGTTTCTCCAGGTTTTCCTCCACCTTCGGAAAAAACGGTTCTATCCCTTCCACAATAGCAGGAGCTACAGGCTCTATATAACCCAAATATTCTGAATCCGCCGTCCATTGTTTTGGCAAATCCAGTTTGAACAAACTCGCTTGCCAAAAGAATAAGCTAACGAAAAATGCTGCTTTAACTACCCCTAAAAACACCCCTGCAATAGAATCCAAGGATCCGAGCAAAACCAAATCCATGGTCTTTTTCAGTGCCCAACCCACAGATTTAATGAGTAGCATCGTGATCAAAAAGATGACTAAAAAGCCCAGGATCGGATATCCTAAATTGAATTCTGTGACATTTTCCTTCAGCCAATCCGTCATTGGATCCATAAAATACACTCCAAGAATAATGGCAATGACAAATCCAAAAAGACCAAGGATTCCCATTAGAAATCCTTGTCTATATCCTTCAAAGGCACCGAATCCAAGAATGACCAATAATATAATGTCTACTGTGCTCAACTTAGCTGTTTAAAAGTGATTTTACTTTATCCGCAATAGCCTTGCCATCGGCTTTTCCAGCCAATTGCTTGCTTGCCACACCCATTACCTTACCCATGTCTTTAGGCCCTGATGCACCAGTCTGGGCAATGATTTCTGATATCGCAGCTGATAATTCTTCATCTGTCAAAGCCTTCGGTAAAAACTCTTGAATAATCGATAGCTCAGCCATCTCCACTGCATACAAATCCTCTCTGTTTTGTTGCTGATAGATATCCGCAGAGTCTTTCCTTTGCTTTGCTGCCTTTGTCAAAATCTTCATTTCATCATCTTCAGACAACTCACCTGCTGCTCCCCCTTTTGTTTCTTCCAATAGGATTAAAGACTTAACCGCTCTCAAAGCTCTCAATCTATCCTTATCTTTGGCGATCATGGCGGATTTAATTTCGCTATCTATTTTCTGCTTTAAACTCATAACTCTAAGTTTGTGTTAATGGTAAAATTCGGAACAAAAATACCCTTTTCGACCTGGAAATGACTAAACTGAGTGTAAATATTAATAAGATCGCCACGCTGCGCAATGCCAGAGGGGCAAATAATCCCGATGTAGTCAAAGTAGCACTAGATGCTGAGCGCTTTGGAGCAGAGGGAATTACGGTACATCCAAGACCGGATGAAAGACATATTCGACATCAAGATGTTTTCGATCTGGCCAAAGTGGTCACCACTGAATTTAACATTGAAGGTTACCCCGACCGAAGGTTTCTGGATCTGGTCAAAGCTGTAAAACCTGCCCAAGCCACTTTGGTACCGGACCCTCCCAATGCCATCACCTCCAATACCGGATGGGACACCATTTCCAATCAGGGCATGCTAAAAGATATCGTAGCTGAACTTCAGGAGGCTGGGATACGGGTTTCTATTTTCATCAATCCGGAAATCAGGTATTTTGAACCAGCCAAACTCACAGGGACAGACAGGGTGGAACTCTACACCGAACCCTATGCAGTTGGTTTTCATCAGGATAAAGAAAAAGCTGTCAAACCCTATGTGGAGGTGGCTGAAATTGCAAAAGCACTCGGCTTAGGACTCAATGCCGGACATGATTTGGACTTGCAAAACCTTGCCTTTTTGAAAAAATCCATTCCTTATCTGGATGAGGTTTCTATTGGACATGCGCTCGTTTGTGATGCGCTTTATTACGGTCTGGAAAATACCATTCAGATGTATCGAAGGCAGTTGGAGCTTTAAGTTTGAATAGCATCAAAAAATTCAGAGAATTAGAATACATGGTTGAGGTCCAGTGGGCCTCGTAAATCGTATTTCGTAAATCATAAAATACAGTGAAATTAAACTTCAAAAAATTAGGTACCGGTAAACCATTAGTAATCCTTCATGGTCTTTTTGGCTCATTGGACAATTGGTTTAGCATAGCCAAGGAGTTGGAGAAAACTTTTACCCTATATCTGGTAGACCAACGGAACCATGGGGATTCCCCTCAGGCAGAAGAATGGAATTATGAGGTCATGGTAGAGGATCTCAAAGAATTTTTAGATCAGGAAGGACTAGAAAAGGTCTTTTTGATGGGACATTCTATGGGAGGAAAAACCGCCATGAATTTTGCACTATCTTATCCAGAACGGGTCGAAAGACTCATTGTAGCTGATATTGCACCAAGGTATTACCCGGTTCACCATCAAACGATTTTGGAAGGTCTGAACGCCATTGATCTGAAAACGATCAAATCAAGAAAAGAAGCAGATGATATTTTAGGCCAATATGTAGCCGAATTGGGAATAAGACAGTTTTTACTGAAAAGCCTTAGCCGGGATTCCAATGGATTTATCTGGAAAATCAACCTCCCAGTAATCACCGAAAAAATCAATAATGTGGGTGAACCACTGGACGGAGATAAAAAATACGAAGGACCTACTTTGTTTCTGGCAGGTGAAAACTCAGATTATATCCAGCAATCGGATTTATCCGAGATGGAGAATTACTTTCCGGAATACGAAGTGGAATTTATCTCCGGTGCAGGGCATTGGCTTCATGCAGAGCAGCCTGAAGCGGTAATTGAGGAAGTTCTGAAGTTTTTGAAATAATCATAATTTTAGGCTTCTTCCCTACTCCTTTGTGGATTAAACTCTAAATTCGAATAAAATTATCATCCCATGCCCAAAGGAAAACTTTTTCTGATTCCCAATGTACTGGCCGAAAACACTGCCAATGATGTCATCAGTCCTCAGGTCAGGGATGTTGTAAAACATACCAAAGTTTATTTGGTAGAAAATTTAAGAACAGCCAGACGATACATCAGCAGTTTAAAACTGGGAGTAAACATCGAAGAGATCCACATGGAAATACTCGATAAAAGCACCAAACCCGAAACAATCAATCGACTGATGCAACCCCTTTTGAACGGAGCAGACGTGGGAATAATTTCTGAGGCTGGCTGCCCAGGGATCGCTGATCCTGGAGCATTAGCAGTAGCTCATGCACATGTCAAAGGTATCCAAGTCGTACCGCTTTCTGGCCCTAGTTCCATGTTTCTGGCATTAATGGGTTCGGGATTTTCGGGTCAGTCTTTTGCTTTCCATGGATATCTACCCATTGATAAAAAAGAGAGAGCAGCTGCTTTAAAAAGCCTAGAAGCGGAATCTTCGAGAGAAAAGCGGGCTCAGATTTTTATGGAAACCCCATTCCGAAATAATCAGATCTTTGAAGACTGCCTTCGGGTACTATCTGCAACCACCAAACTTTGCATAGCCAAAAACATCACAGCAAAAGATGAGTTGATCCTCACCAAAACCATTGCAGAGTGGAAGAAACTCCCGCTTGATTTACATAAAATCCCCACCGTCTTTATCCTTCAAAGCTTTTAGAATATGTTGACAATTGATGCGCATTTGGATCTGAGCATGAATGCTCTGGAATGGAATCGTGACCTTACCAGACCTGTTTCAGAAATCAATGATAGGGAAAGTGGCTTAACTGACAAGCCTGATCGGGGAAATGCGGTTGTTTCCCTTCCAGAACTTAGAAAAGGCAATATTGGATTAGTGGTAGCTACTCAGATCGGCAGGTATGTGGCTCCTGAAAACCCGCTTCCTGGTTGGCATTCACCTGCCCAGGCTTGGGCACAGACTCAAGGCCAATTAGCATGGTATCAAGTCATGGTGGAGCAAGGTGAAATGACACAAATAAGGACTATTTCTGAGTTAAACGAACATGTGGCGTTATGGCAGAATGGAGAAAACAACAGCAGCAAACCTGTAGGATTTATTCTTTCACTTGAAGGTGCAGATTCTATTGTTCATTTGGATTATCTCGAAAAAGCCTATGAATCAGGCCTGAGAGCTTTGGGGCCTGCACATTATGGCCCTGGAAGATATGCACATGGCACAGATGCTTCTGCCCCTCTAAATGAAATGGGAAAAGACTTACTTCGCAAAATGGATGAATTGGGGATCATTTTGGATGCCACCCATTTATGTGATTTGGCTTTTTGGGATGCTTTGGAGATTTTTCAAGGACCAGTTTGGGCCAGTCATAACAATTGCAGGGCATTAGTGGATCATAACCGTCAATTTTCTGACGAAATGATCAAAGCATTAATAGACAGAGGCGCAGTAATCGGAGGTGCGATGGATGCATGGATGCTTAGTCCAAATTGGGAGAGAGGTAAATCCACTCCTCAGGAAAGAAATGTTACTTTAAATACGGTCCTAGATCACCTGGATCATATTTGTCAGGTCGCAGGAAATGCCAATCATATCGGAATTGGCTCGGATTTGGATGGGGCATTTGGAAAGGAACAAGCTCCACATGACCTAAACACGATAGGTGATCTGATCAAAGTACCTGATTTACTGAGACAAAGAGGTTATTCTGATCAAGATGTAGAAAAAGTTATGCATGGCAACTGGTTGAACTTTTTAAAAAAATCATGGTCTTAATTGGGGAAAAATTGGACAATTCCTGTGTTTTTATTTTGCATAAATAATTCTAATTGAATTATTTAGCGAAAGCCAAACGCAAACCACCAATTTATGAAGTTCAAAAACTTACTCATTCTTACCTTAATTTTCTTTTTTTCAGCTTCCATCTCCTTCTCCCAAAAACTTCAAATCACTGCTAATCATTCAGATGCGAAATTCATTTTGCTAAATGACTATGATGATTCTGATAAACAGGAATTAGGAACGGGAGCTATTGAATACAAATTAGAGAAAGACAGTCGTAATCGGATCAAGGTTACTAAACCTGGTTACGAACCAGTTATCAAAGAATACAATAGAGATTTGAAATGGGATAAAGAGCAATATGTCTCTTTGGATTCACGAAGAGTAGAAATCACAGCCGAACCTTATGATGCAGAGATTTTTGTAGACGGTCGCATGATCGGTACAAAAGCCATCTATTTGATCATTCAAAAAGATCGCTTTCATACTGTGGAAATCAAAAAGCCTGGTTACGCACCCATTACCAAAAGTTATTATAATTCTCCCGACAGAGAAACCCCACCATCAAAAGACTATTTTGAATTGAAAGATAGACAGGTTCGTCTGGAAGTAATTCCCGCAGATGGAACGGTTACTGCCAATGGAGTCAGTGTAGGCCGAGGAAATCAAGACATTAAAATCCCTTTAAACGACTGTGTCACAGTGACTGTCAACAAGGATGGTTATGTAGAATACACCAAAGTTTTTTGTAACAAGCCTGATACAGACCCAGAGCCTCCTGTAAGAGAAAAGGCTCAACTGGAAGATCGCCTGGTTAAAATCACCACTAACCCAAATGATGCAGTCATTGAAATTGGAGGAAAAACAGTGGGCACCGGTAGTTACGATTTAAAAGTTCCTAAAAATGGAAGTGTGGAAATCCGGGTGAAAAAGGACGGCTATGTGCGCTATGTGAAGAACTATTACAATCAGCCAAACATGCAGGAGCCACCAGTTACTGACTTTATTGAAATGAATGTAGATGAAGCCTACACCTCTTCAGTTTCATCAGATTTGGCAAATGTGAGAATCACTGTCCCTGTAAATTCAGCACATACTCCTGAAGAAGCTTGGAGAATCCTGAGTTCTATTATTACAAGATATTTTGACATTTTGGAAACCGTTGATTTTAATACAGGATATTTGACCACTTCTTGGCAGGTGCAAAATTTCCAGTCTTCAGTTATCAGAACTAGGGTAATTGTTAGTAGTGGAGGAAATTCAGACCAATTGGCTTATGCGATTAAGTTGATTAGCCAGGAAGCCTATTTGGATGGACAAAATCAAGTAACTGTGAAAGACGATGAGAAATTCGAGGACTGGGCAAGAATTCTAAAAAAATATGAAGGACTAATAGAGGAAGTTCAAGCTCGGCTACAACAATAACCAACCAAATCTCCGATAATACCTCAGTCAGAAATGGCTGAGGTTTTTTTTATCTTAAATAGAAATCCTTTCAGCATCTACCCACCCAAATGAATTTTAAAAAAGGCTTATATTAAGGTTTACTTTTTTACCAAAACCCAAAATATATGAAACCTATTGTACAGATCTCTCTAGATCTGACAAACATTGATGAAGCCTTGGAAACAGCAGCCTTGGCGATACGAGCAGGAGTGGACTGGCTGGAAGCCGGCACTCCTTTGATTTTGGCAGAAGGGCTCCACGGTGTCAGAAAATTGAGAGAGGCTTTTCCTGGAGTACCAATTGTCGCTGATCTTAAAACCATGGACGGTGGATATCTGGAAGCAGAAATGATGGCCAAAGCTGGAGCAACTCACGTAGTCGTCATGGCGAGAGCTCACCCAGAAACCATCAAATGTGTCGTACAAGCTGGAAAAGATTTTGGTGCGAAAGTGATGGGAGATAATATGGTCTGCGAAAGCATGGTTGATGGGGCAAAATTTTTAGAAGATTTGGGATGTGATTATGTGATTCATCACATTGGTTATGATGAAAGAAGAGGGATTGCAGCCTCTGGTAAAAGAATGCCAAGTCCATTAGATCAGCTCAGAGAGGTTGTAGAGGCAGTAAAAATTCCCGTTCAGGCCGTTGGCGGACTTTCTCTCGAGCAAGCAATCCAATGTCCCCAATATGGTGCCCCCTTAGTAGTTCTTGGTGCTCCCTTGACTATCGATGCTGATTCATTTAAAACTGCCAGCGGAGACCTTGAAAGCTCACTTCGAATGATTTGCGAAGCAATACATAAGCAAGAAACTGTTTTACCTAAAAGACACTAACCTATGTCAAGTACTAAAAATGCAGCAGTAGTCAACTATGCTGAGAAAAAATTTTCTGTTGAAATCAGGGAAATCCTTGTTCCGGAAATCGGAGATGAGGACATTTTATTGGAAGTAGAAAATGTAGGGGTCTGCGGGAGTGATCTGCATCAGTGGACTTCAGATCATAGTTGGCCAGTGAATTATCCCGTGGTCTTGGGACATGAGTTTGGTGGAAAAATCGCCTCGGTTGGGAGTCGCGTGAATGGCTGGAAAGTCGGTGATCGAGTGGTCAGCGAAACAGCCGCAGTCATCGATCCACAGAATCCCATGAGTAAAACAGGATTGTATAATCTTGATCCAACCAGAAAAGGATTCGGCTACGGAGTAAATGGAGCCATGACCCGCTTCGTGCGAGTTCCAGCCCGTTGCCTGCACCGTGTTCCGGAAGGTCTTTCCTTTGAGGAAGCATGCCTCACCGAACCATGCTCGGTGGCCTACAATGCTGTCGCGGTCAACTCCCACATCAAACCAGGAGATCGAGTACTTGTAATCGGTCCCGGAACTATCGGGATTCTTTGCGCTGCTATTGCAAAAATTTGCGGTGGAGATGTGGCCATTTTAGGTTTGGAAAAAGACCGTGGTAGATTGGAAATAGCGAAAAGCTATGGAGTCACACCCATCATCAATGACGCCACTGATTGGGCAAGAAAAACAGACGGGATGGGCGCAGATCTGATTATAGATGCAGCAGGAATCAGCGCCACCTTGAAAATCGCGATGGAACTCGTTCGTCCCAATGGGCAAATCACCAAAGTAGGCTGGGGACCAAGTCCATGCAATTTTTCTTTAGATCCATTAGTACAGAAAAATGTGCGCCTGCAAGGCAGTTTCAGCCATAATTGGCCGATTTGGGAAAAAGTCATAGGCTTACTTTCTAGTGGGATATTGGATGTAAAACCCATTATCGGGGGAGTCTGGCCGATAACAGAATGGCATGAAGCTTTTGAAAAAATGCATAGTGGAGAGGTAGTAAAAAGTGTTCTAAAACCAGTTTAAGATGCGATTAAAAGACAAAGTAATTATCGTAACAGGAAGTACGATGGGCATCGGGAAAGCCATCGCCAAGAAAGTTGTAGCTGAAGGTGCCAAAGTTATTATACATGGCTTAGAAGAAGATTTAGGAGTTCAGGTGGTATCCGAATTAGGTGCTGAAAATACCATACTACACATAGAAGATCTATCCAATGCTGGAGCTGGGCAAAACCTAGTGGATCTAGCCATATCCACTTGGGGAAGACTCGATTGTATTGTGAATAATGCCGCAATCGTGGCAGCATCAGATATTCACACTACTGATAAAGCATTTTTAGACAAACTAATGGAAGTAAACACCTATGCCCCATTATTCCTGATCAAATCAGCCTTGCCTCATTTAATTGAAAGTCATGGTGCTGTTCTAAATATTGGTTCGATAAACGCCTGGAGCGGTGAGCACAACCTATTGGCCTACAGCCTTACCAAAGGAGCAATTATGACAATGACTAGGAATCTGGGAGATTCTCTCTTCCGGGAACATGGCGTGCGTGTCAATCAGATAAATCCAGGCTGGGTGCTTACCGAAAAGGAAATTGAGCGAAAAAAGGAACATGGACTTTCTGATACTTGGTACAAGGAATTATCTAAAATGTACGCTCCAGCTGGAAGAATTATCTGGCCGGAAGAAATCGCAGTGGCATGTATTTATTGGCTCTCCGATGAAAGCGGACCGATCAGCGGTCAAGTTGTTGATTTGGAGCAATTCCCAATGATAGGAAGAAATATCCCAAAGGATGCGACGACCATTCCACACAAATAATGGAGGTAGTTATCAGAAGAGATTGCTGTTGCCTTAAAACCTTTGCTTATCAGGCTGGAAGACCGAAGACGGATGACCGAAGCCCCTAAACTCAATAGTTTAACAGCAACTTCTTTGCTTTAGGTTTTTAATAAATACCAATAAAAACAAACTTCAAATACAGTACACAATGCCCAAAATAGCAGCCTTTCCCAAAGCTTTTATGCAAGCACTTTGCAAGGATGGAAGCATGAAATTATCGGAGTGGATAGAACTTTCCGCCACACTGGAAATTGATGGATTGGAATGGTATGCAGGTTTTCTGGAAATGGAAAAGGAAGACAACTGGCGCCTATTTCGCAGAATGGTGGAAGACCAAGGAATGGTGATCCCAATGATGTGTTGCTCTCCGGATTTCACTCATCCGGACAAAGTTTTTCGAGACAAAGAAATCCAAAAACAGAAGCGTTGGATAGAGATGACGGATGAACTCGGAGGGAAATACTGCCGCGTACTTTCTGGACAATATCGTCCTGAACTCACGGAAGATGAGGGAATAAAATATGCTTCTGAGTCAATTCAAGCCTGTTTACCTTATGCAAAATCACTTGGAATCACACTGATTTTGGAAAACCACTATAAAGATGACTTTTGGAATTATCCCGAATTTGCGCAGAAGAGGGAGCTTTTCACCAAGTTGGTAAACAGCATCAAGCATCCAAATTTCGGGGTGAACTACGACCCTAGCAATGCTTTTCTGGCTGGTGAAGATCCCCTGGATTTACTGTATGAGGTTTCGGAGCGAGTAGTTACCATGCATGCCAGCGATCGGTTTTTGAAATATGGAACTATTGAAGACTTGAAGAATGAGGAAAGTGGCGTGACTGGCTATGTAGCAAGATTAAGCCATGGAGAAGTTGGGAAAGGCTTGAATGATTACGATGCCATTTTCACTGAATTGAAACGAGTGGGTTTTGACAACTGGATCAGTATAGAAGATGGGGTCGATGGCATGGATCAGCTCCAACGATCTGTGGCATTTTTGAAAAAGAAAATTGCTCAGTATTGGCATGAATGATTTACGAAATGAGAATTACGAAATACGGCCTTAGGAGTAACCTTTGAGGTGTCATTTCGAAGGAGGAACGACTGAGAAATCTCCTCGAAGGTTTATTAAACATTTAATCCAAACAACCTTGAATACCTACAATTACACCTCCATCCCATCCCAATGCTTCCTCGGTGAAGGACCTTATTGGCATGCAGAAAGGCAAAGCTTTTTCTGGGTGGATATTGAAAACGGAAAACTATTCGAACATTCCCTCAAGACTGGGGAGACGAAAACACGAAGTTTCCCACATTATTTGGCAGTGGTTTTAGAATCAGAAGACGGAAGTTTAATCTTAGGTTTAGACCGAAAAATCGCAAACTTTAATTTAGAAACGGAAGAACTAAACTGGCTATGCGAAGTGGAATCAGATTATACTTTGCATCGCTTCAATGATGGAAAAGTAGATCCAAAAGGGCGAATTTGGATTGGAACTTTGAGTACCAAATTCACCGAGGGAGCAGGCTCCCTTTATTGTATCGATCAGGATTTAGAACCAAAAAAGAAACTATCCAATCTGACTATTTCCAACGGAATGGCCTGGACAGCAGACAATCAGACTTTTTACTTTATCGATACACCTACAAGACAAATCAAAGTCTTCCACTTTGACCTTGAATCTGGTGAAATAGAATTTGATAGGATTGCTGTTGAGATTCCGGAGGAGTTGGGATTTCCTGACGGCATGTGCATCGACCGAGAAGGCATGCTTTGGGTGGCTCATTATGGGGGTTCGGGAGTTTATCGCTGGAATCCAACAAACGGTGATTTGCTGGATAAAATTGAGCTCCCTGTACCGCACGTTACTTCCTGTTGCTTTGGTGGCGAAAACCTGGATACGCTTTTGATTACAACTGCTCAGGAAAATCTAAGTGAAGCCCAACTCAAGGAATATCCGCAAAGTGGTGATGTGTTTTTGGTAAAAACTACTACCAAGGGCTTTTTAGCAAACAAAGCAAGTATTTAAGGAATTCGAAAAATTATAAAATCACCTCTTAAGATTGATTATTAAAACCCAGAAAACCATGCATTCTAAACTCAGATTGATTCTCTTACTTTTTTTTACTCTGGCTCTTTTTCCAGCTTTGGCACAAGAGCAAGAAATCCCCAAACTTGACAATCCCATGTCGGTTTCTTACCTCCAAAAAAATCTGAGAAAATCTTCCCCAAGATTGGTTTTCGACCAGCCAATTTTGAAGGAACTGAAAAAGAACATCAATACAGATCCAGTTTTACAAAACATGTATGCGAGTATCCAAAAGAATGCTGAATCTATTCTGGAAGAGCCACTTTTGGAAAGAGTGATGGAAGGAAGAAGGCTCTTAAGGACTTCCAGAGAAATGCTTTATCGGATCAATATGCTAGGGGTCGTTTACCTCATGGAAAAGGACGCTAAGGTATTAGCCAGAATCAATGATGAAGTATTGGCAGTTTGTAATTTTTCTGATTGGAACCCAAGCCATTTCTTAGATGTGGCTGAAATGGCCACTGCGGTAGCTTTTGCGCTTGATTGGACAGCTGGTGACTTACCAAAAACCACACAAGAACTGGCTAAAAAATCCTTGATTGAAAAAGGTATTCTTCCAAGTTGGCCGGAGGATGGAGAATCTCCTGGATGGGCCTATGGTACCAACAATTGGAATCAGGTCTGTAACGGAGGAATGATCGCCGCATCTATTGCGATCGCGGAAGATAATCCTTCATTGGCATCTAAAACTATCAGTCGGGCATTGGATGGCTTGCCTCACTCTCTTGCTGAATATGGTCCAGATGGGGTTTATCCCGAAGGATCTACGTATTGGGCTTATGGAACCAGCTATTCAGTGACAACAGCAGCTATGCTGGAAAGCGCTTTCGGAACAGACTTCGGGCATTGGGATTTCCCGGCATTTAAGGAAAGTGCTGTTTTCAGAACATTGGCAAATGCCCCTTCAGGATGGTATTATAATTTTGCAGATTGCGGAGATCAGAGAAACGAGGTTGGTGACTTTACCTTGGCATGGTTTGCAGCCAAATCCGGCAATCCCCATTATTTCGAAAAAGAACGATTTCTTATTTCTCCAGAAAAAATGGGGAAACTTGGTCGTCTGGCCGGAGCTTCGATGGCCTGGCTTTCCCAGTATGAAGAAAAAGGTGGAGCCGGAATTCCTACTGCCTGGAAGGGCGAAGGTTCTAACCCAATTGTGATTTTTAGAGGTGGTGAAAACGATCCCCATAATTTCTATTTTGGAGGTAAAGGTGGCCGTGGAATGGTCAATCATGGCAACATGGATGCTGGTTCCTTTGTATTTGAACTGAATGGTGTCCGATGGTCCATTGACCCAGGAAATCAAAATTACAATGACCTGGAAATAACCGGTTTCGACCTTTGGAATCGATCTCAAAGCAGCGAGCGTTGGACCTTGTTGACCAAAAATAACTTCGGACACAGTACGCTGACTGTCAATGACTCTCTCCACAGAACGGAAGGCCAATCAACGCTTCTCTCTTTTACGGATGGCGACCAACCTGAAGCAGTTTTCGACCTTAGCAAAACGCTGGAAGGCCAAGTAAAATCTGCTCAAAGAAAATTTATAAAAGATAGCCCTACTTCTATAACCATTGAGGATGAAATTGAGCTTTCAGAAAACACCCAACTCATCACTTGGCAGATGATGACTTTAGCTGAGGTAGAGATAACAAAGGATGGAGCAATATTGAAGCAAGAGGGTAAAACGCTTCACCTTCAGAATCTTTCTCACCCCGAAATAATGCTTTCGATTGTATCCCTTGATCCTGCTCCATTGGAGTTAGACAGACAAATTGAAGGACTTAAGAGAATTGAAATCCGAATTCCTGCCTGGACGGTAGCTGGTGGTCAAGCGAAAATAAAAGTACGATTGACAGGAGAAAGCGAATAATTTAAATCACAAAGTCCCTTTGGGAATATCCGAGGAACTATTTCTCAGAAAAATGAAGAACAAAAAGCGTTTATTAAAATTACTGATTCCCCTCCTTTCCATTATCATTTCCTCTTTCTTTATCCCCTGGACTCTATTGAGGATCTGGGTAACACCCTTGCCAGACAACATTCAGGAGCAAGTGGATCAAGCAATAAAATATGATATAGATGGAATCATTGTTTATATCGATCAAAAAGGCAAAGCGCCGGAATTTTATGCTGCTGGATGGAAAAATAAAGAAAATCAATTACCTGCTGATCCAAATGCTTTGTTTAAAATAGCAAGTATTAGCAAACTTTATATCGCTGCAGCAGCTGTGAAATTGGTAGCTGAAGGCCGTCTATCTTTGGATCAAACTCTTTCTGAATATCTACCCGAAGAGTCCAGAAGAATTGAAAATGCCGATAAAATCACACTAAGAATGATGATTCGGCATCGATCAGGAATTCCAAACTTTACAGATCAACCTGATTTCCCATGGGATAATTACCCAAAAGACAATCAAAACACCTTGGAATATGCATTGGATCTTCCTGCTGATTTTGCTCCAGATGAAAAGTATAGTTATTCTAATACCAACTATTTATTGATCGGAGATATTCTTAATAAAACTTTGGGCTATAGCCATCATCAATACATCCAAGAGGTAATCTTACAGCCTCTCGGACTGACAAATACGTTTAGTTTACTCAGTGAGGTAGACAAATCCAAAATGACCAGTGGGTATGCCATAGGCTATGAACCTGACTTAATGGAGAATAATTTCACTACTCCTGGCGGATCAATGATTGCAACAGCAGAGGATGTTGGAATTTTCCTCCGAGCATTAAATGAAGGTAACATATTGAGTAAAGAAGAGCAGGAAATCTATGATTCGGTTTATGAATTTGGACATACAGGATTGCTCCCTGGTTATCAAAGCATTGCCAGATATCACCCAGAAATCGACGCTATCGTTGTTCAATTTGTAAACACCAGCGGAGAGTTGGCATGGAGTGTCCACGAGATGGTTTACAGCCGAATTATCAAAATTTTAAGAAAGTAGCCCCGCCAAGAATCGAACTTGGATCTAGCGTTTAGGAAACGCTTGTTCTATCCGTTGAACTACGGGGCCAAGAGAAATTGTCCTGCAAGATAAAAGAAAAGCCTGTTTTTAGGCAAATATTCTTTAGCCAACTTATGGCTTTACAAGGATTTACACTATCTTTGCACTCCAAAATTAGGATGGACGGGTTCCATCCACTCACTAAATACAACAAATTTATGTCAGTAAAAATCAGATTAGCACGAAGAGGTAGAAAGAAAATGGCTATCTACGACGTGGTTGTAGCTGATGCAAGAGCTCCACGTGATGGACGCTTCATCGAAAAAATCGGGTCTTATAACCCAAACACGAATCCTGCTTCTATTAACATCAACAATGAGCGCGCTCTTAAATGGTTGTTGAATGGAGCTCAGCCTACCGATACCGTAAAAGCTATGCTTTCTTACAGAGGTATCATGCTGAAAAAACACCTTCAAATTGGTGTATTGAAAGGTGCAATCACTCAAGAACAAGCAGATGCGAAATTCGAAGCGTGGTTGAATGAAAAAGACGCGAAAATCGCTGGTAAGACTGAAGGTATCAATAAAGCGAAGGCTGACGCACGTCAGAAAGCTTTGGATGCTGAAGCTGCTAAAAACCAGGCTAGATTGGATGCTATCAAAGCAAAAGAAGATGAGCAAAAAGCTCTCTTAGCTGCTGCTGAAGCTGCAAACAATCCAGCTGCTGAAGAAGCTGCTCCAGAGGCAACTGAAGAATCAGAAGCACCTGAAGCTTCCGCAGAAGGCGACGAAGCAAAAGCTTAATAATAAAAACTCCCCATGAACAAGGAGCAATGCTTTCAATTAGGCTATGTAGCCAAAGTTCATGGACTTCGTGGAGAAGTGGTCGTGATGCTGGATACGGATAATCCTGAGGATTATGAAGATCTGGAACATCTTTTCCTTGAGCAAAAATCCCGGTTGGTGCCGTTTTTCCTGGAGCACTTTGTACTCCAACCCGGAAATAAAGCATTGGCAAAATTTGAGGATTATGATTCGCTTGATCAGGTAGAAGATTTAGTAGGAACGGAAGTTTATCTTCCTCTCACTGAACTACCCGAACTGGAAGATGACCAATATTATTTCCACGAGTTGATCGGATTTGAGGTCTTTGATGAGGCCAAAGGTTTGTTAGGAACTGTCCAGGTTGTTTACGATCTGGAAACACAGGATCTCCTAGGGGTGACTCACCAAGGCAAAGAAGTTTTGATACCGATTCAAGACGGAATTATCCAAAAGGTGGACAAGGCAGCAAAAAAAGTTTTCTGCCACTTACCCGAAGGTTTACTTGAAATTTATCTGGAAGACTGACCCATGCACATTGATATTGTCACAGTGGTTCCTGGTTTGTTGGACAGCCCCTTTTCCCATTCCATTCTTAAAAGAGCGGAAGACAAAGGACTGGCAAGCATCCGGGTGATCAACTTGAGAGATTATTCAACGGGCAAGCAAAAGCAAGTAGATGATTATGCTTTTGGTGGGGGAGCCGGAATGGTCATGATGATCGAGCCAATAGCCCGATGCATCGAAGCACTTCAAAAAGAGCGAACTTATGATGAAATCATCTATATGACGCCTGATGGAGAGACTTTTGACCAGCCCATGGCCAATGCACTTTCGCTCAAAAAAAACCTTTTGATCCTTTGTGGTCATTACAAGGGAGTAGATGAGCGGGTGAGGGAGAGATTCATCACCAAAGAGATCAGCATTGGAGATTTCGTGCTTTCCGGAGGAGAATTGGCCGCAGCAGTAGTCGCTGATGCAGTGATTCGTCTGATCCCGGGAGTATTGAATGACGAAACTTCGGCTTTGACAGATTCTTTCCAAGACGGCTTACTGGCACCACCAGTTTATACAAGGCCTGCAGAATTTGAGGGAATGGAAGTCCCCGCTGTTTTGCTTTCAGGTCATGAAGCCAAGATAAATGAATGGAGATTTGAAGCGTCGGTTCGTAGGACCCAGGAAAGAAGACCTGATCTGCTCAGCGGACAGGAATAGGGGACTTCGATACAACATCGAACGAGAAGTAATTAAATAAGCCACAGAGATGGCAAAAAGCGAAAGCATAAAAAGATAAAGCTATGAGCGAACTAATTAAAATAGTAGAGGCAGAATACAGCGAGGTTAGAGCTAAGTTCCCTACTTTCAAAGCTGGTGATACCATCAACGTACACGTACGTATCAAAGAAGGTAACAAAGAGCGTATCCAGCAGTTCCAAGGAACTGTGATCCAACGTAAAAACCCGAATACCAATGGTGAAACTTTCACAGTAAGAAAGATTTCTAACGGTATTGGTGTAGAGCGTATTTTCCCTATCATCTCTCCTGCGATCGAGCAAATCGATCTATTGAGACAAGGTAGAGTGAGAAGAGCTCGTCTATTCTACTTGAGAGGACGTCAGGGTAAAGCCGCACGTATCAAGGAGAAAATCAGAGTGAAGCACTAAGAGCAATTGCTCTTTCAATAAAAAAGGAACCTAGCAATGGGTTCCTTTTTTTATTTAAATTCAGGTAATAATCCCCAAAACCTTGAAAACCCACCTTTTTGTCCTGCTTTTCATTCTTACCCCAATTTTTACAAATGCCCAAAACACTCCCCGTGTTCTAATTTTCTACACTGCCAAAAATGATCTGGCACATATCTCATTTGTAGGGGAAGCATTTCCTTGGTTTGAAAATCAAGTTAAAGAAAATGGGTTTGATTTTGAGGCTACACAAGATTGGGAACGTTTGAATTCCGAGGAATTAAAAAATTCAGACCTCGTCATCTTTTTAGATACAAGACCTGAAAATGAAAATCAGCGCCAGGCATTTGAATCTTATATGAAGAATGGAGGCGCTTGGATAGGATTTCATTTTTCGGCCTTTGCCTTGACACCTTCTGATTTTCCTCAAGATTGGAACTGGTACCATGAGGAATTTCTAGGATCAGGCCAATATGCCAGCAATACCTGGAGACCTACATCTGCCATTTTAAGAGTAGAAGCTCCCTCTAATCCTATTTTTAAAGGAATCCCTAATACCTTTTCATCCTCTCCAAATGAATGGTATAAATGGGAGCATGATCTCAGAGAAAACCCTGACATTGAAATTCTGGCTTCCATTGACCCGAGTAGTTTTCCTTTAGGAACCGGGCCTAAAAAACATGAAATTTGGCATGAAGGCTATTATCCAGTCATCTGGTCAAACCGGAATTATCGGATGATCTATTTCAATATGGGCCATAATGATATGGATTATGATGGAGGGACGAATAAAACTCTTTCGAATACCTTTGGTAATAAATACCAAGATCAGGTCGTTATCAATACGATTCTTTGGCTTTTGGAAAAAAATGAGCCTTAACGCTTTTTAAGAATCAAACCATTGATTTACTGAGGGATATCTACTAGCTTTAATTAAACTTTTCATAAAATGAATTCATTTAATGCCATTGATCCTGCCAAAAGCCTAGCATCGGTTTCTATCCGGATTTTTCAAGGATTCAGTATTTTATTTTTCTGTCTATCAATTTATTTAGGGTACTTGTCTTATTTGGACTTTTTCCCTGACTGGCAAATTGTCCATGAATTATCCGATGGAGAAATCAATTGGACCGGCAATTCTACTTTCTGGCAAACCCTCTTTTTTGCCATTCCCGCATTGATATCAGTAATTGCCTTTTTTCTTTTGGCTTATTTGGGGAAAGTGATCCGAAAAGAATAAGAATAGGCCACAGGATTGATTTTCTCCCGCTCAGAATTTCTGAAAGCATACTATTCCCTATCTTTGCACCCTATTACAAAGAAAACCCTGGAATCCCATTTCAGAAAAGCACTAAAATCAACCCATGAGTCAAGAAGTTCGAGTAAGATTTGCCCCATCCCCAACAGGTCCATTGCATATCGGAGGTGTCAGAACCGCCCTTTACAATTACCTTTTTGCAAAGAAAACAGGTGGGAAGTTTCTATTGAGAATTGAAGATACCGATCAGACGAGATTTGTACCTGGGGCGGAAAAATACATTCAGGAATCTTTGGAATGGCTAGGAATATCTCCTGACGAGAGTCCTTGGAACCCTGGAAATTGCGGTCCTTATCGCCAATCTGAGAGAAAACCAAGCTATATGCAGTACGCCTTAGACCTCGTGGAAAAAGGACATGCTTACTACGCCTTTGACACCGCTGAGGAGTTGGAAGCTATGCGCGAACGTTTGACTGCTGCTCGTGTGGTTCAACCTCAATACAATAGCATTTCCCGCACACAGATGAAAAACTCACTAACACTTTCTGAAGAGGAAGTGAAGGAAAGATTAGCTTCTGGAGAGCCTTATGTGATACGTGCCAAAATGCCCCGAAAAGACGAAGTAAGACTGAACGATATGATCCGTGGCTGGGTAATGGTTCACTCCAGCTCATTGGATGACAAGGTTTTGATGAAATCTGACGGCATGCCGACCTACCATTTGGCAAATATCGTAGATGATCACTTGATGGGAATCACCCATGTAATCAGGGGCGAAGAATGGTTACCTTCAGCACCTTTGCATGTATTGCTTTATAAGTTTTTTGGTTGGGAAGACTCCATGCCACAATTTGCCCATTTACCGCTTTTGTTAAAACCCAATGGCAATGGAAAACTTTCGAAGCGTGATGGGGACAAGTTGGGATTCCCTGTTTTTCCTATCAACTGGGAAAATCAGGAAACTGGCGAAACGGCAGCTGGATTCAGAGAGCAAGGATATTTAGATGATGCATTTTTGAATTTCTTGGCATTTCTAGGCTGGAATCCCGGGGATGAAAGAGAACTCTTTTCTTTGGAAGAATTAATAGATGCATTCTCGATGGAGCGGATTGGGAAGTCCGGGACCAAATTTGATATAGACAAAGCAAAATGGTATAACGAGCAATACCTAAGAAACAAACCTGACCAGGAACTTGCCTCCTATATTATTGAAGATGCAAAAAAAGAAGGACTTGATTTGAACCAGGAGCTTGGCCAGAAAGCGGCATCTTTGGTAAAAGGGAGAGTAACTTTTCCGGCTGACCTTTGGAAAGAAAGTAAATTCCTTTTTGTACCATTAACCGGTTTTGACATGGAAGTAGCTTCCAAGAAATGGAATGCCGATGCAGTCAAAGTATTGACTAATTACTCCAAAACTATTGATGATTACTCCGGTACTTTTGATGCAGAAACGGCTAAATCTATGCTCGGGTCTGCCGCAGAAGCTGAAGAAATAAAACTTGGAAAAGTAATGCAAGCTGTGCGTTTGGCAGTAACCGGATCTGGTGCAGGGCCGGATTTGATGGAAGTTTTTGCTATTTTAGGAACTCAAGAAGTGTCCAAACGCATCCAATTTGCGTTAGATACACTTCCGGTAATTGCCTAAACAAAAAAAGCCATGGCTAAAAAGAAAAATAAAATAGACGCAGATCCGAAGGTCCATGAAGACTTAAAGGGTTTCAAAATGGATATCAATTCTTTTGGAGAGATCAATTCCAGTTTTTCTATTGATAAAATCAATGAGTTCCTGAACAAAAATGTCGAGGATAAAAAGCTGAAAGACAGAGATGATCTGGATTCAGAGGAAAACGAAAAAGATTGACTGTCTCTAAATATTATTTAACAAAACTAAAAGCTCCTAATTGGAGCTTTTTTGTTTTATTTATGGATCAAAAGAACGGAATATCTCTCAAAACCATGAAAGTACTTTTATCCACCTTGCTTTTTTTAAGCATTCATTTTTTGCTATCAGCACAAACTGGTACAGTTACCGGCATTGTAAAAGATGCGGAAACCGGAGAAACTTTGCCTTTTTGCAATGTTTTTGTTAATAATACAACCATCGCCACTGTCACTGATATGGATGGGAAATACACTCTTCCAGATCTAGAACCTGGCCCGTTGGAAATCGGATTTTCATTTATCGGTTATGTGGCTGAGACCAAAAAGATCACCCTTAATCCGGGAGGAGTCTCGACTGTCAACCTTAACATGAAACCTTTTGCCCAAGAACTGAGTGATGTAGAAATCAAAGCCTCAAGGGATAAAAGCTGGGAAAGAGATCTTAGAAAATTCGAGAATTTATTCCTTGGAAATGATGAAATAGCCAAGAAATCGACCATTGAAAATCCTTGGGTCATCGACTTTCCCGAAAGTGAAGAAAAAAACACTTTTAAAGCTACTGCAGGTATTCCTTTAGAGATAATCAATAATTATCTGGGCTATAAAATCAGTTTTGATCTTAAAGATTTTTTTGATTCACCAACTAACTACAGAATCGCCGGGGCAGCAAGATTTGAGGAAATGAAGCCGGAGTCAGAGGATCAAAGGGCTACCTGGGAAAATAACAGGGCGGAAATCTATCGAAAATCCCCGATGAATATGTTTCGTGCTATGATCACCGGTGATCAGGAAAAAGAAGGTTTCTTTCTGTATGGCGATAAAGCAGGAGGTGCTCCTTCCATGAATATGCGGTCGGATATTTTTGCAAATGAACTGGGCAAATCCGTCGTGCCTTACAAACCTGACAACCTAGTCACTCCTGCTCCGAATAAACCTGGGGAATACCTGATCACTATGAAAGGTCGGATCGAAATCCACTATCAAAAAGGATATTCCCAAGTGAACACCTATAAAGATGCCCCATATCCCGTTTCTTGGCTAGAGGTAAATAAAAACATGGTTCGCGTAAAAGAGAACGGAATGGTTTTAAATCCTCAGGATTTGGTCTTTTCCGGAGACATGGACCGAAAGCGGATTTCCACTTTATTGCCATTGGATTATGATGCTGAAAAAGCCATCATGCTCCAAAACATGGACAGAACCGCTGCCAATTTTCAGGAAAAAGTATTTATCCACACTGACAAACCCTATTACTATGCCGGCGATCAGATTTATCTCAAAGGATACTTTAATTATGGAAACCCTTACTTGCGGGATGAGCTAAGCAAAGTTTTGCATGTAGAAATCATCAATAAAAACAGGGATTTGATCATTTCTAAAAAATTCCCGGTTCGCGATGGCATTGCAGTTGGTAATTTTTCTTTACCGGACACTCTTTCTCAGGAAGATTACTTTCTTAGAGCCTACACCAACTGGCAAAAAAACTATGGGCCCAATCATTATTTCATCAAGCCAGTAAGCATTCTGGATCCATTTCAGCGGGTTGTGGAGTTTGAAGCCTCCGAGAATCCTGAAGCAAAAGGAATCGCAGTAAAAGCGGATAAAGAATCCTTTGGAAAAAGGGAAAAAGTCACATTGACTATACAAACTCTATCTGATAAACAAATGCCTGTGTCAGCTAATTTATCGGTTTCTGTCACGGATCAAAGCCAGATCATTCCAATAAAAGAAAGTACGGATATCACTCAATCTCTCAAACTTGAATCCATCCCTGAGAATTTAGGATTGGATCGTTTCTCATATCCGGTCGAAAAATCCCTTTCGCTAAAAGGTTTTGTAACGGATGAAAAGGGAAAACCAATTTCGACTTCTGTTACAGCATTTGTTAATGATTTTCAAGGAATGGTAAACCTGGAATCCAACCGGGAAGGGGAATTCACCATGGAGGAAATGGAGTTTTATGGACCGATGAAATTGGCTTTTCAGTCTACAGACAAAAAAGGAAATCCTGAAGGATCAGTCAAATTGATGGAAAATTTGAAGGCGCCAATTACATTGCCCTCAGACGCATATTTCCCTAAAAAGGAAAAAGTTTCCAATTCAATTTTCCCAAAAGTTGAAGAAGAAGTAGAAGAAGAACGAGTAGATGAAGAGGAAGAATCTACCGAAAAAGAAGAAAAGCAGGCGATTTATGGAAAACCGAATTACATCGTCGAAGGAGAAAAACTGATGGCAACGGGTAATTCCGTAGATCTTGTCAATAGCCTTGCAGGCAATGTACCGGGCATGCGAGTGACTTTGGTAGGTGCTACCGGCCAACAACAAATCAGGCTACGTGGAGGAGGTGCCTCCGTAGGAGGGAGTCTCGAGCCCCTTGTAATGGTCAATGGCGGCATTATGGCACAAACTGGGGCAACAACTGCAGCAGATAATTTGCGAAGTATCAACGTCAATGACATCGATCGAGTGGAAATAGTGACGCGTACTGTTCCGATGTTAGGAGATCAAGGTAGAAATGGAGTCATCGCAGTTTACCTGAAAGAATATGATCCAAACGCAGTAAATCCGATGTCGGGCGCAGGCTTAAATTCATTTTTGGTGGAAGGCTACTCTACCTACAATCCTATGTACGTGGTGGATTATTCTCAGGAAAATGACCCGAATTTTGTTGACCAAAGACAAACGCTATATTGGAACCCATATTTGGTGACGGATGACAATGGTGTAGTGACCATTTCATTTTATACCAATGATGCTGCTGCTCCTATGACCGTGTCAGTAAAAGGATTTAGTGTAAATGGCCAAGGGATGTCCGGCACATTTACGATCAACTCGAAATAATTGCGGAGGGCTAAGCGGATTTCTTTAATTTTGAGCATGAACCGATTCTTTCTGGCCCTTTTCTTTTGTTTTGGTGCAGCTGGTCTTTCAGCCCAAACCAGCGTGGGTATCAGAGGAGGATATACTACCTCCTCCTTTTCTTACATTCCTGCATTGAACATCAGAAGCATCTCGGTAGATGGGTTGTCCGCTCCTACTTTTGCTTTTGTTTTGGAACATTTCAATGCCAAAAATGCAGGTGTGGAATTAAATATCCAATATTTGTCCACCGGCTTTAGGCAATCCATCGAAGATACAGAAGGGGGCATTTTATATAATGAGACCCAATTGGATTATATGAAAATCCCTTTGTTGGCAAGTTTTTATGCAGGACGCTCGGGAAGATTTCAAATCAAATTCGGCCCTCATTTAGGGTATCTGCTGAGTGCAGATGATGTGATCCGTGAGTTTTCTGAAAGCTCTCCACCGGAAATCCCAACTTATGGCGGTCCGGATGACAATCCTAAAAGATTGATGTACGGTCTGACAGCAGGAGCTGGGATCTCCAAGCTATTCGGAAAAAGCACTCTTGCAGGGGAAGTTCGTTTCGGATATGATTTTACAAATCCAGAATCCCAAGAGCGGATTTTTGATCTGAACTTCACCACATTGGAATTCACTCTGGCCTACCTTTTCAGGATCCGGGAATCTAAAAAAAATGAAACTAATTAAGTAAGTTTCTGGTCCTCTCCGATCCATTTTAATTTTTTTTCTAGCTTGATGTCATATATTGATGGCTTTGACCGACTAACCATTGTAAATGAATCGGAGCCAGCTAGATCATATTCTCAAATCCTACCATCGGGAAGCCTATATCTGGGCTAGACAATGTTGTGCATTTGATGATGAACTGGCTAAAGATGTGCTTCAACAGGTTTATTTAAAGATTTTGGAAGGAAGTGCGAAGCTGAAGGATATAGAAAAAGCTAAAACATGGCTGTTTTCGATCGTTCGCTACACAGCCATTGATCAGCTGAGAAAGCAAGGCAAGATTGTTTCTTTGGATGATACCTACGAAGTCGAAGATTTCAAAGAAGAAATTGACCAGACCGATTACCAAGCGATCATCCAACTCCTCCCAAAAATGCAGCAGGAAGTGATTCTGATGGTTTTTTACCATCAAATGACGATTGAGCAAAGTGCAGAAGTCCTGCAAATTGGCCTTGGTACCGCGAGAACACATTACGATCGCGGGAAGAAGAAACTAAAAGAATTGATTACAAAAGTTCAAATCCAGGAAGATTATGGAAAATAACGAACAGCTAGAACGGTTTTTTGAACAGATGAAGAAACAGGACGAGGAACTTCATATCCCTCCTTTTCCTGAATACAAAACAAAGCGAATGAATCTTTGGATTCCTGCTGGAATTGCAGCCTCTTTAGCTTTAGCGGGCTTGATCATGTATGAACCTCAGCCTCTACCTGAGGCCCCGAATGAAGTATTGATTATCACACTTCAGGAAGGGGAAAACAATGAACAGGAATTTACCATCGAAGAAAAAGCCTATTTGGATGTATGGGAATCTCCTACAGCCTCCTTATTGACCGATTACTAAACCAACTTATTTTATGAAACATGTATTATTTCTTTTTCTCTTATTGAGTGCAGGAATTGCCTATGGACAAATAGCCACTTCCATTGGGCCAGGACAGGATTTATTTCAGAGAAACCTCTATTCCGCTGACAGAGTCATGGAAATGAGAGAAGAACTTGAGTTGTCGGATGCCCAAGTTGCAAACATTAAAAAAGCCTACAGCAAAAACGCAGGTGAATTCAGCACGATAAAGTGGGATCTTGATGAAGCTACTACAAAGCTGAAAAACCTGCTCAACCTACCCAAAATTGACCAAGTAGCTGTTCAAAAGCAGATGGATGTCGTGTTGAAGCTGGAAAACCAAATGAAGAAAATGCAATTGGATAATTTAGTAGCTATCAAAAATGAGCTGACTGAAGAGCAGCAAAAGAAACTACAAAAAAACACTGTGTACATCGTCTCCTCGGACAAAGGTGTGAATAGAATATCTCCTGTTACAGGGTACGCAACGAGTGTCAAAGGCAGTAACGTTAGAGTTGGACAGCCAGCATATGCAATGACTTGGGATAGTAACAAAGTTGGTTCTGGTCAAGTAGCAAATGGTCCAGGTGTATCAGTTTATGTAGCAGGTAGCCAGAATAATGGAGACAAGCCTTTGTACTATTTGGACATGAAGGAAGGAATGATACAAATTAACGATTTTGATGGGATTAAGCCTGAAACCATTGAAAGTATTCAAGTTCTGAAAGACAAGGAAGCTATTGAAAAGTTTGGAGAAAAAGCCAAAAATGGTGTGGTCATTCTCAAACTTAAATCAGGATCAAAATAAAAAAATTTATAGTAATTAGATGAAAAAGGAACCCGGATTTGGGTTCCTTTTTTTGTTTCAATTTCTATTTAATCCAAAAACTTCCAGCTGGCTTTGTGATCTTTTTTCAAAGGATTGCCAGTGACTTTAGCCCTTAGGATTTCGATCGGCATGGCATTCTGGCTTAGGATCAGATCATGAAATTCCTTCTCGCCCATCTTGCCTGAATTGACAACCTCATCTCTCATAGCGTAAATTTCCAAAGCTCCGATCATATAAGCGATCTGATAAAGCGGTCCATATCGACCTTCAAAGGATCTTCTTACTTCTGCTTCCGCATTGGCTCTTTCGTGCCCCACTTTATCTACCAATAAGTCAATGCATTCCTGTGTTGTCATTTCCTCTAAATGATAGCTCAATGAGAAAATGATTCTGGCGCAACGGTGCATTCTCCAGAAGAGCATTCCTATTTTATCCTTGGCATCTCTAGGAAAACCTCTATCCCAAAGCACAAATTCCCAATACAATGCCCAGCCTTCTGTCCAGAAAGGAGTTCCAAACATCCGACGGTGGGTCATATTCCTCTGATTCATAAATTGCTGCAAATGATGCCCTGGAATCAGCTCATGCTGAACGGTTGCCCGGGAAAAATGAGGGTTGTTTCCCCGCATACTCATCATTTTATCCTCGTGGCTCATTTCGGAGGTAGGATAGGCAATCTGGATTGTTTCTCCTCCTAAGAAAAACGGACTCACGCGCTGACGTTCAGCAGAAATCATTATCGTCCTCCAGGTTTCTTTTGCCAAAGGTGGAACTGTAATCAGGTCATTGCTCTCCACATAGTCGGTAGCTTCTTCCGCCAAACGAATCACCTCAGCAGGCCATTCACCAGCAGGCAAATACGTTTCCTTGACCATTTCTAAAGCAGCTTTCCAATCGTTCCCAAACCCTAACTCGTTGGAAGCCTTCAGCATTTCTTTTTCACACCAAGCAAATTGCTTTTCCGCCTCTGCAATCAATTCCTCCGGACTATAGGCGATCATTTCGAAGGCCAATTGATTCAATAAAGCTTCTCTTCCAATTGGCTTCCCGATGATTCCACTTCCATCGTCTTTCACCGAATTGGTATAATGCTCCCGCAAAGCTTTGGCATATGATTTCATGCTGGCTTCCAGTTTTTTCCAAGGCTCAGGCATCCACCAGGTAAACATTGGATCGAAATCGTAATAGTAGCTATATGCCTCACCTACAACTTTTGCCAATGTTTCTACTGCCTCAGCAGCTAAATCTGCCTTTTGCCAACTGGTATATTTTGGGGTACCTGAAAGATTTTTTAATTGAGCATCCACTTTTTTTGCTACTTCATTCCAACTGGCTGCAAGGACCTGAGCATCGGGTGTTTTTGCCCTTCTTCTGGCTATTACAAATTCCTCCAGAGGGACTCCAAATGCCACCACTGAAGAAATCTCTTCAAATGCTTTTCGCTCCAATCCCAGCTCGGCAAGTTCTTTTTCCAAAAAATTCCGAAACAGGACATAATCGATTTTACCATCCTCCGAGAGGCTGTTATAATTCAGTTTTTGAAGATTGCTGAGATATTCTTGGTTAAACTCCTCGATCCGGTCAAAATATTCCAAGGAGAGATTATTGGTGTATAACCTTCTGAGAGCTCCCCAGTCTGCCTGGTAAGTTTGAATGGTTTGTACCAGTTCTGTTGCGGAGACCAGTTGCAAACTCATGCTGAATAAAATAAGCAGTAACGTTTTTATCATGGTTGATGGTGGCTATGTAAGAGGATTAATTTAAAGCTTTTGGAATGAATCTATCCAGATTTTTTATAAGCGAGAGATTTTCTGTTTTAGAATTTATTCCTAAAATGTGGATAAACCTGAATTTTCCTACTCGGGGTGTGAAAAAATGACAACCAAAATCACATCCACTAAAATTGTTTCTTTTTCGTGCAACTCATGGTTCCCAATCTGCATCCTTCTAGAGTATCTGCTTGACAAAGCTTCACTCTAACTCTTTTAAAAACAATTCATTATATTCAGATAGCAATCAAACAAGATTTACCAAACCTTACATTTTTCATCAATTCTTCACCAATCACTACAAACCTTAAAAAAATGATTTTAACCATTAAAAATCTTTCAAAAACCTACCCAAATGGGGTTCAGGCTTTGAATGACATTTCTCTGGAAATCCCTCAAGGTATGTTTGGCTTACTGGGTCCAAACGGTGCCGGTAAATCCACATTGATGAGAACCATCTCCACACTCCAAGATGCTGACAGTGGGAGTATCTCGCTGGACAATATCAATGTACTAGAGGACAAACAATCCGTCAGAGAGAAACTCGGCTACTTACCTCAGGACTTTGGTCTTTATCCAAGAATCAGTGCGGAAGTAATGTTGGATCATATAGCCCAGATGAAAGGAATAGGAAACAAATCAGACCGCAAAATCCTGGTGGAAAGCCTTCTTCACAAGGTCAATTTGTACAAGGACAGAAAAAAGGGATTGGGTACCTACTCTGGAGGCATGAGGCAACGTTTTGGAATTGCACAAGCTTTGGTCGGCAATCCCTCCTTGATCATTGTGGACGAACCGACTGCAGGTTTGGATCCATCTGAAAGAAACCGATTCTACAACCTGCTTTCTGAAATCGGTGAAAATACCATCGTGATTCTTTCCACACATATCGTAGAGGATGTCAATACCCTTTGCTCCAATATGGCGATTATCTGTAAAGGCGAGGTACTGATGCAAGGAAAACCTAAAGATGGGATTGCAAGCGTCCAAGGAAGAATCTACCAAAAGTCCATTGACAAAGCTGAGCTGGAATCATATCGAACTGAATACAATTTGATTTCTACCAAATTGATAGAAGGAAAACTCAGTCTCCGAGTAGAAAGTGAAACTGATCCTGGAAATGGTTTCGCACAAGTACCTGCTGATCTGGAAGATGTCTATTTCAGTTACATTTCAAAGAAAGTAGATCCCATTACTATCTAAAGAGCAGATATGTTTTTGGACATTTTCATTTTTGAATTGAGATACCGGTTTAGTCGTCCGGCCACTTATATCTACTTTGGACTATTGCTTATCGTAGCAATGCTGCTTATTGGTTTCGGAAATACTCCAGCTTCCGAAAAAGTGTTTCACAACGCACCAATTGTGATCGCTAACCTCCAACTGTTGATCTCTTTATTTGGGATTCTCCTCGCTTCTGCAGTGATGGGAGTACCTCTATACAGGGATTTGGAACATAAAACTGGAACTTTCCTCTTCAGTTACCCCATTTCCAAATTCGCCTATTTTATGGGAAGGTTTTGGGGTTCTTTCGTTACGCTTCTTTTCATTTCTTTCGGAAGTATTATTGGGATTTATATCGGTAGTCTCCTTGGCCCTACTTTTGGCACAGACGCGCTTCGATACGGCCCAAACCATTTGATGAATTACCTGCAGCCTTGGTTGACACTCACCTTGCCTAATTTATGGTTTGCGGCAACTTTGTTTTTTGCATTGATCGTCTTTACCCGAAACATCAAATCCATATATTCAGGAGGCATCGTTGTCTTTATAGCTTATTTGCTTGCAAATTTTCTGGCCAATGACATCGAAAACAAGGACTTGGTACAGCTACTGGACCCTTTTGGCCTGAATACTTTCGAATACCAAACGCGGTATTTGACTCCCTTTGAGCAAAACAATTTCATTCTTCCCCTGACAGGGAACCTGCTAGGAAACAGATTGCTTTGGTCTGGAATAGGACTGGTATTTTTCCTCGCTGCCTATTTTCGTTTCAGTTTTGCCTATTTCTTCCGAACTGATCAAAAAAAGTCCAAAAAAGCGAAGGAAGCTGAATTTGCCCCAAGTCTTACTGGCATCATCGCAAAAGCAAATTTTGCAGGGAATTACCAGTGGAGCAGTTTTAAAACACTGACCAAAATCGAGGTCCAAAACATTGTGAAAGACGTGTATTTCCGGTCCATTTTATTGGGTGGAATGGTCTTTTTGATATTGGATTTTTGGATAGGAAACACGCTTTATTCTGTCCCAAATTTCCCCTCCACTTCATTTTTGATGGAGTACAAAACGTTTGATTACAACATCTTCGTCTTCATCATTCTGGTTTTCTTCACTGGAGAAGCCCTACATCGAGACAAAGCATCCGGCTATTCAGTCATCAATGACACCTTTCCGGTAAAAGACGGGACTGTGATTGCCTCAAAATTTTTCGGAATGGCTTTTATTTGTCTTATTTTGACTACCCTACCCATCCTAGTAGGAATCATCATTCAGACTTTAAAAGGGTATTTCCAATATGATTTAACCGTCTACTTGGTAGACAGTTACTTGATTTCTCTGCCAGATTACCTACAAATGGTCATGCTGGTTTTTGCTGTTCATCTTTTTGTCAACAACAAATTTGCAGGCCATGCCGCCGCAATTGGAATCTGGGTATTGATAATAGTGATGAGGGATTTTGCAGGATATAATTTCAATCTTTTCTTCTTCTCCTATAAGCCGGGATACCGATGGAGTGACATGAACGGACTGGGACATTTTGGGGAACCTTTGTTTTGGTTCAACCTCTATTGGACCGCAATTGGCCTGTTCCTGATTCTATTCTTTAGCATTTTTTACAGTCGGGGCACAGATAATTCTGTACTCAGCAGGTTCAAAACCGCAAAAAAGAAGATTGGAAAGAAAACGGCTTTGGCATCTTATACATTCTTGCTGATAGGATTTGCCTGTGCCGGTTTCATTTATCATACAGTGGTGTATGAAAACAACTATTCCACATCAGATGAAACAGAGTTGAGGCAGGTCAACTACGAAAAGACACTCAAGCGGTATGAGTTTATTGCTCAGCCCAAAGTCACAAAGGTAAATTTAAGAGCGGATTTATTTCCGAATGAAAGAGATGCCTACTTTGAAGCCGATGTCCAAATGGTCAATAAGACCAACGAACCAATCGATTCAGTCCATTTCAATAGTTCGAGTTTAACGGATTTTGAAATTTTATATCAAGGATCAGAGCTTCCTTACCGATATCCATTGGAAAATGAACCTTATAAATTTCAGATTTTTGGCAAAAAACCAGATAAAGCATGGTATAGAATCACTGCATTGCCACAAACTTTGATGCCCGGTGACACCATCGAATTGGTCATCAAAAGCACTATCATCCATCAAGGATTCCCTAATTCCGGATTTGGTCGGGAATTGGTCTACAATGGAAGTTTTGTAGCTGGAGGATTACCGGAGATCGGGTATTCATCAGGAAATGAAATCAATAGTGATGAAAAGCGGAGGGAACATGAGCTTCCGGAAAAACCGGATGATCTCCCTCCACATGACGATCCGTATGGAATGAATACGCTTTTATTCTCTGACGAAGCGGATTTAATCCAGTTTGAAGCAACGGTCAGCACCATCCCAAGTCAGATTGCTATTGCACCCGGTTACCTGCAAAAAGAATGGACGGAAGGTGATCGTCGCTATTTCCACTACATTCAAGACACGCCAATCCAGTCGTTTTTCTCTGTACTTTCGGCGGAATATGAAGTCCTAAGAGACAAAACCAAATTACCGAGTGGCCAGGAAATAGACATCGAAATCTATTATCAAAAAGGCCACGAATATAATCTGGATCGATTTGTACAATCTTATAAAGACGGGCTGACTTACTTCTCGGAAACCTATGGACCATTTCAGTTCAGACAAATGAGGATTTTGGAATTTCCTCGCTATGCAGGTTTTGCACAGTCTTTTCCTAATACAGTTCCTTTTGCCGAAAGCTTCGGTTGGGTAGCGGACTTTTCAGACCCAAACAGCTTTGATTATGTCTATTATGTCACCGCCCATGAGCTTGCACATCAATGGTGGGGGCATCAGATCACCCCTAATTATACCAGAGGAGCAAATTTAACTTCGGAAGCATTGGCAGAGTTTTCGGCTTTGATACTTTCCGAAAGGAGATATGGAAAAGAGAATATGAAACGATTCCTAAAGGATGAACTTGACGATTATCTGAGGGGAAGATCCAATGAAAGCAAAAAAGAGAATGTTTTCATCAACTGTAACCGAGCCTACCAATGGTATAATAAAGGAAGCTTGATCCTATATGGCCTGAGAGATTTGATAGGCGAGCAAGCCATTGACAGTGCTTTATACAATTTCAACGCGGAATTTGGCTTAAGGACAGCCCCTCCTTTTCCCGGAAGTTCGGATTTATACAGACATCTGGATGCATTTACACCAGACAGCTTAAAGTATTATTTGGATGACACTTGGAATAAAATCACGCTCTATGACAACAAGGCTGAGGAAGTTACTGCAACCAAAGTAGCCGATGGTGAATATGATGTCACTCTTAAATTACATTCACAAAAACTCTACGCGACCTCTGCCGGTGAAGAGTCCAATGCGGATTATGATGGCGACTATGTAGATGTAGGGATTTTTGCAGCAGATGATCAAGATGAAAATGGAAAAGACAGAGTAAATCCATTATTTGTACAAAAGTACAAGCTCAAACCAGGGGAGACTTCGATTACCATCCGAGTAAAAGGAGAGCCTGCAAAAGCCGGCATCGACCCATTCAATAAGCTGATCGATCGAATTCCGGATGACAACACTATTTCGGTGGAAATTCAATAAAAAAGGGAGCGGTTAGTAAAGCCGCTCCCTTATGAATTATATTTTTAGGATATTATTTCTTTGAGTTGTTTTTCAACAAGGCTACTAGTAGCAACACGAATACTGCTGCCCCAACTACCCAAACCCAAGTCTGTTGATACCAAACCGGTTCGGTTCCGATTTCCACATCGATATTCAATCCTTTATTCTGTGCATAGGTAGCTACACTTGCCGTCATGGCCAAAAGGAAGAAAAAGAAATTCTGCGTGTACTTATTAAGTAAATTTTTCATGGTTGAAATGGTTTTAGTTAATTATTTAAATCGAATATTATATGTCACAGCCACACCGATGCTTTGCACATCGATCGTCGGGTCTGCTCTGAAAATCTGATTATAGTACCCGAAAATGTTCCAATCATAATTATGATAACCCAATTGAGGCCTGATATAGGCACCTCCCTCAGCTGAGTTTACGTCTGTCAGGAAAGTATACCCCACATCTGTTCCTATAAAAAACCCTGAGGGTTGAGGATAATATCTAAACATGATACCTAAAGGAATGGCCCCAAACCCATCATTTAACCCATCAAACGCAGGTGCTCCGGATTTTTCGAAGTATTTAGTATACCCTGTTGCAATACCCAATCCGAAATTGTCTGTACGCATAAACTGGGCAGCGACATCTAGACCTAAAGCAAATGATGAATAAGTTCCTACATCCCCTACAGGTGCTCCAAGGTTGATACCTAGTTTCAACCAGGAGTTGTCTTCATTGATTTCGTCAAGTTCTCTTACTTGCTGGGCTTGAACAGCCAAACCTGCCAATAACAGGGACAGAGATAAAATTAGCTTTTTCATAGTTGGTTTGTTTTTGCCTAAGAAAGCCAAAGCGAATGCCCTAAATGGTTTTCAACCAAACAAACCAAGTTCAATAAATCGCAAAATATTGATTTTCAATATTTTATCTTAATTCTCATTCATGTCTGACCTAGTTAAAAAATGCTTCACTCTCAAAATATTGCAATTTTCAGACCCTAAATCGGGGAATTATCACCCCTTAAAAGAATTCTAGTTAAGCTTTTTCCAAGATTTGGGAGTCTGCTTGGTAATACTTTTAAAAGTCTTATTGAAATGTGATAAGGTATGAAAGCCTACCTGGTAGGAGACCTGGGCTATTCCTAAATCTGTTTCCAACAAAAGCTTTTTTGCTTCGGTGATTCTGAGTTCCTGCAGATATTGGGTAAACGTCTTTCTTGTCCTCAATTTAAAAAATCGACAAAATGCTTCTTTGCTCATAAATGCCTGTTCGGCTACCTCTTCAAGGGATATTGGCCTTTTGCTATTTTCAAGGATGAAACGCATGACCTGATCCATTCTTTTCCCGTCCCGCTCAGAAAGTGACCTAGAAACCGGAATCCTGTTTAAGGAAATCAAATTTTCAGATTCCATATCCAATATAGAAAGCATCTGAATGGCACGTTGGAGTTTTGTCAATGATGATTGTGAGCCAAAATCCAGAAACAATCTAAGAATTTGAGTTTTTGTCTCCCCTTCAATTTTAAAGCAGCCATTGATCTGCTCGTTTAAATGAATCAATTCCCGAAACTCATCCACTTCTTGAAGAGATTTGTTAAATGCCTGAAAATCCAAAAAGATGGTATTCCCTGCAATAGATAGATCACTTTCTTCCTCAAAATATTCCGCGTCACTTCTAAATACATGCGGGATACTTTCTCCCAATAAAAACATGTCACCAGCTTGAAACCTTCCCAGATAATCCCCTACCAGGAGCTGCCCTCTACCTTCCATTATCACAGTCAATTGGCATTGGGGATGCTGGTGGAGGTTATTGTAAAAATGCTTCCCTCTATCCTCCTGATACTGAACAAAGTTCTTACCTGTTTTAGGAATCTGAAATGAAATAACCTTACTCATACTGTATTAATGATTTTAAATTATCACAATTTTAACATTTTTTCGATTATTATGTCAATATAGAACCATATATTACTAATTCTGAATTCGAAACTTATTTCTAAGCAAGTTAATTTTGAAATAAAAAACGATATGAACTGGAAAGGCGTATTCCCTGCGGTAACAACCAAATTCCATGCAGACGGAAGTCTGGATATGGACCTGTTTTTTAAGAACATTGATTTTCAAATCGAGTCTGGAGTCCATGGAATTATCCTAGGCGGTACTTTAGGTGAAAGCTCTGTTTTGAGTCAGGAAGAAAAAATCACTCTGACGAAAGAAACAGTAGACTACGTAGCTGGAAAAGTTCCGGTAATTTTGAATATCGCAGAAGGAGCCACTCAGGAAGCACTTTTTTGGGCAGCTAAAGCCAAAGAATTAGGAGCCTCAGGTCTTATGATGCTGCCTCCAATGAGGTATGCTGCTGATGCCCGTGAAGTGGTCGAATACTTTAAAACAGTGGCCAACAGCACAGATCTCCCAATTATGATTTACAACAATCCTGTAGATTACAAAACTTTGGTGACGATCGATATGTTTGCTGAACTTACAGAATGCTCAAATATCCAGGCCATCAAGGAATCTACCCGTGATATCTCGAATGTGACCAGAATGATCAACAGGTTCGGAGACCGCTACCAACTTCTTTGCGGTGTGGACACTTTGGCGTTGGAAGAATTGCTGATGGGAGCAGTTGGCTGGGTTGCTGGTTTGGTTTGTGCTTTCCCAAAGGAAACCGTCACCATTTTCAACTTGGTCAATGAAGGAAAAATTGAAGAGGCCAGAAAAATCTACCGTTGGTTCCTACCACTTTTGGAACTGGATATTCATCCAAAACTAGTTCAATACATCAAACTTGCTGAAGCACATTGCGGAGTTGGGTCTGAGTATGTGCGTGCTCCAAGATTGACCTTGATCGGAGAAGAAAGAGAAAGAATTGAGAAAATCATCAAAACCGGAATTGCCAATAGACCAAAATTATAATTGGAATGGTAATCCTACGCTGAAATGTCAGGGCTAAGAAACAAAAATTGTATCTTAAGCTCTGGCTTTCAAATAGCCTGAATTTTCTCATCTATTACAACCCATTTTATGAATCTCGACACGATATTTTCAGCAGCCCAAGAAGCATTTCTTTCCTATAAAACCATTTCAGCTGGCCAAAAGGCTGATTTCTTAGAAAAGATCGCAGAAATCCTAGAAGAAAACAGAAGCGCCATAGTCCTGATGGCTGTAAGAGAATCCAATTTGCCCGAAGGCAGAATCAACGGGGAACTCGGCAGAACGACAGGCCAAATCAAACTTTTTGCTTCGCAGGTTCGAAATGGAAGTTGGGTAGAAGCGACTATTGATCCTGCAGATCCCGGCCGTACTCCCCTTCCAAAAGCCGACATCAGAAGGATGTTGATTCCGATCGGACCTGTTGTGGTTTTCGGAGCCAGTAATTTCCCATTGGCATTTTCTACCGCTGGTGGTGATACGATATCTGCATTGGCAGCAGGGTGTCCTGTGATCTATAAAGGACATCCTGCTCATCCTGACACTTCAAAATTTGTCGGAGAGTGCATTTCACAGGCAGCAGCCAAATCCGGTATTGCAGCAGGAGTTTTTACACATGTAGAAGGCGGAGTGAAAATGGGTCAGGACCTTGTCAAGCATCCTTTGGCAAAAGCAGTGGCCTTTACAGGTTCCTTTGGAGCTGGAAAGTCCCTATTCAATATTGCCAGTGACCGAAAAGAACCGATCCCTGTCTATGCCGAAATGGGTTCTGTCAACCCGGTTTTTGCATTTCCACAACGTTTGGGCAACGAATTAGTCCCATTGGCGCAGAGCTATGTAAGCTCACTGACATTGGGTTCTGGACAATTTTGTACCAACCCGGGATTGATTTTCGTACCTAGAGCTTTGGCATCCAATTTTGAAAATGCAGTTTCTGAGGCATTACAAACTGCCCCTTCTAGCCCTATGCTTCATGAAGGAATTGCCGATTCTTATTACAAGGCTTTGGATAATCTACAGACGAGACCAGAATTGAAATGGGTGAAAGTCCCTGATGCGAAGCATTTGATCAACGTCAGCCCAGCTTTGGCCGAAATCAAAGCTTCAGACTGGATTTCGGATGATTTATTCCAAGAGGAGGTATTCGGTTCATTCGCGCTGATGGTGGTATATGAAACTGAAAGTGAACTGATCGAAGTGGCCAAAAAACTACATGGACAGCTGACCATTACTTTATGGGGTGACAATGCTGAACTCAATAATCAAAAAGACCTGATCAGCCTTTTGGAAGAGAAATGTGGAAGATTACTCTTCACAGGTGTACCTACAGGAGTGGAAGTAGGCTACGCGATGCAGCATGGAGGACCTTACCCATCTACTACTGATGCTAGAAGTACTTCAGTGGGAGCACATGCTATCAAACGCTTTGCAAGGCCGATCGCTTTTCAGGACATGCCTTCTGATTTACTTCCTGATGCTTTGAAAGACGAGAATCCATTAGGTATTGTACGACAGGTTAACGGGAAATTTACAATAGAGAAAATTTGACTTACGAAAAACGATTGACGAGCTTTTGAGGGACTTCAATCCTTAATGAAAAAACTCACTCTCAATCATAAAACTACTTACCAGCTTTAACAGCACTAGCCCAAATTTTCCAATCTTAAATTAGTTCATGTCAACACGACACACTTTCTCCTGTATTGATGCTCATACTTGTGGCAATCCAGTGCGGGTAGTTTCTGGCGGAGTTCCTTTCCTTAAAGGATCAAATATGCTGGAAAAACGCCAGTATTTTCTAGAGAATCTAGACTGGATCCGGACCGGTCTGATGTTCGAGCCGAGGGGCCACGATATGATGTCTGGATCTATGCTTTTCCCACCGCATAATCCTGAAAACGACGTAGCCGTTTTATTTATCGAAACCAGTGGTTGCCTGGCGATGTGTGGACATGGGACGATCGGCACAGTGACCATAGCGATCGAAGAAGGCCTAATTTATCCCAAAACGCCCGGTCAATTGAGGCTTGAAACCCCTGCTGGCTTGGTCCTGGTGGAATACCAGCAGGAAGGGAAAAAAGTGAAGTCGGTCAAACTGACCAATGTCAAAAGTTTTTTGGCTGCAGAAGGACTAGAGATCGAATCAGATGAATTGGGAAAACTGACTGTAGATGTGGCTTATGGAGGAAACTTCTATTGCATCGTCGATCCTCAGGAAAACTTTCCCGGTTTGGAGCATTTCAAAGCCGAACAATTGATAGCTATGGCAAGATCGCTCCGAAAAAAGATGAATGAGAAATTCGAGTTTGTCCATCCTGAGCATGAACAAATCCGGGGACTTTCTCATATCCTCTGGACAGGAAAAACCCTTGATCCTTCCAGCACAGCAAGAAATGCGGTTTTTTATGGCGACAAAGCTATTGACAGGTCACCTTGTGGTACAGGAACATCCGCAAGACTAGCACAATGGTATGCAAAAGGTCTTTTAAAACCCGGAGAAGACTTTATTCATGAAAGCTTTATCGGATCCAAGTTTATTGGCAGAATAGAAGAGGAAACTGAGATTGCTGGTAAACCGGCAATTATACCTAGCATCGAAGGATGGGCAAAAGTTTATGGCTACAATACCATCATCCTTGACGACGACGATCCGTATGTCCATGGATTCCAAGTAATATAAATTGTACGAAGTACAAAGTACCAAGTAAAAAGTCGTAATAACTTGTCTTGGTACTTGGCACCTAGTACTTGGTACTAAAATATGAAACCAACAATCATCATCGGCGGCGGAATAGCCGGACTTTTCACTGCTTATTTCCTCCAAAAAGAAGGAGTGGAAGTGCAGGTAATCGACAAGGGAGACATGCTGCAAAACTGCTCCACCGGAAATGCTGGCATGATCGTACCAAGTCATATTATCCCTTTGGCGGCACCAGGGATGATCAGCAAGGGGATTTCTTGGATGTTTTCTTCCAAGAGTCCTTTCTATATCCATCCTCGATTGGACGCGAAGTTAATGAAATGGTGTTTGCAGTTTTTTAAATCAGCAAACCCTGCTCATGTAGAACGAAGTATTCCGTTTTTGAAAAACCTCAGCTTGCTCAGTAAAGCTCTGTATCTGGAGTTTCGGGACGAGCATCCAGAATCCGCTATAGCATTGCAGGAGAAAGGTCTGATGATGATTTATCAAACTGAATCAATAGAAAAAGAGGAAACTGAATTTGCTCATTTGGCACGAAAGCATGGATTGGAAGCAGAAATCCTCAGCCCTGAAGACATTAAAAATGTGGAGCCCAACCTGGATGTGAAAGCCCGCGGAGCAGTGATGTTTCCTGGAGATGCACATTTAGATCCCGGCAAACTCTACGGTTTTCTGATAAGCTATTTACAGGAAAAAGGAGTGAAATTTCTTCCCGAAACAGAAGTGCATGGATTTGAAAAAGCAGGAAATTCGGTCAAAGCAGTTTTGACGGACAAAGGAAAAATAGAAGCCGAAAAAGTGATTCTCTGCGGAGGATCCTGGTCGGGCGAATTGGCGAAAATGCTTGGTTTTTATCTGCCAATGATGGGAGGAAAAGGTTACTCTTTCATTCAGGAAAATAAACCTGAGATTATGCAAGCGTCGATTTTGACAGAAATGAAAGTTGCTGTCAGTCCTTATGGCCCTCAGATCCGGTTCGGCGGAACGATGGAAATAGCAGGCACCAACCAAAAAGTCAATCTCAACAGGGTAAAAGGCATTTATGAATCAATCAACCGCTATTACCCTTCTTTTGAAGCCAAATTTCCTGAGGAGAATAAAATATGGAAAGGACTTAGACCATGCTCTCCAGATGGGCTTCCATACATCGGTTTTGCTCCCGGACTTTCCAATGTTCTGGTAAATTCAGGGCATTCCATGATGGGTGTCAGTTTGGCTCCGGGTTCTGGAAAAATCATCAGCGAATTGCATCAGCAAAAAGATTCGACTTTGGAAATCAGCGGATTTGAAGTTGGGAGATACAATTGACCGATTTAAAAAAGAATAATACCTCCTTGCCGTGTTCAACTCATAAGTGCAACACCTAATTTTTTAGAGGAGTTATTTGTAAAATTCTCAAGCCCTTTTCTTAACTTTCTTTTATGGAATCTGAAGAGAAGGACCTTGTAAAAGAGCCATTTACGGAATATGGGACATATTCTTATGCCGACTACCTGACATGGGAAATCGATGAAATGGTCGAGCTCATCAAAGGCAAAGTATTTCGTTCTGCTGCGGCAGCACCAAGAAGAAAACATCAGGAAGTGGCAGGATTACTTCATTCAAGGATTTTAGTACATCTGGAAGGTAAAAACTGCAAAGTCTTCATTACCCCCTTTGATGTACGCCTCCCTGTGCATTCGAAAAAGAATGAGGATATTTTCACGGTGGTCCAGCCAGACATCTGTGTGGTAGGTGATCGATCAAAACTAGACGAGGCAGGTTGCTTGGGTGCTCCAGATTTAATCGTGGAAGTGCTATCTCCAGGCAGTAATAAAAAGGAATTAAAGAATAAATACGAAGTTTATGAAGAATCCTCTGTACAAGAATATTGGATTATACATCCCTCTGAAGAGACTTTGGTGATTTATAATCTGGTTGAAGGAAAATATCAGCCAAGTAAACTTTTTTCACATGGAGATATCATTAAATCCGAGGTGTTACCTGGTTTTGAACTGGATCTGGAAGAGTTTTTCAGTAAGATTGATTAGCGAAAAAAAATCCTGCTTCTTCCGAGGCAGGATTTTTTGAATGTTTGGATTGGGTTAAATCAAGTTGTATAAACCGAGTTAAACATGACATAATCTGTTGTCAAATCAGATCCCCAACCGATCCCTTCCTCTTCTCCGGAATTCAGTTCCAAAAGCACTTGAATCTGGGATTCACGAAGCAATTTTTTCATATAGGCCTTATCAAATTCCATGGGATTTCCTTTATCCAATACCTGAACAAGGTGATTTTGATCTCCAATGAATAGATTGACTTTCTTATAATTAAAAGGGACACCGGCATTCCCACAGGCTGCTATGATTCTTCCCCAGTTAGGGTCACGACCAAACATGGCCGTTTTGACCAATGTGGAATCAGATATAGCACGGATCAAAGTTCTGGCAATTTGCTCCGATTTTGCCTTTGTTACCTTGTACTCTATGAACTTGGAAGCCCCTTCTCCATCTGATACAATCAACTTGGCCAAATGAGTCAAAATCTCTAACAATTTTTCCTGAAAAACAGCATATCCAGGATCCTCTTTGCTGGATACTTTTCTATTGCCTGCCAATCCATTAGCCAAAACTGCCACCATATCATTGGTAGAAGTATCACCGTCGACGGTAATCATATTGAAGGACCGATCCACACAATAAGTTACGGCTTCCTGCAGCAACTTTTCGTCGATATTAAAATCCGTGACAATAAAGGCCAACATGGTCGCCATATTGGGATGAATCATACCAGAACCTTTTGCGACGCCGGCTAGATTGATGGTTTCTCCTTCATGCCTAAACTCGATAAATCCTTCTTTGGCAAAGGTATCTGTAGTCAAAATCGCATTGGCAACAAAAGAACCAGCTTTGAGTTCATCGCTCAATTTTGGAATATTCACTTTTAGTCCTTCCACTACATCTTCTGTAGGGAATTCCACACCGATAATTCCAGTAGATGCCACAATCACATCTTCTTCAGAAATCCCTAAGAGTTCCGCGGTGGTTTTCACCATTGCTTCAGCACCTTCGCGACCTTGCTCTCCAGTACATGCATTTGCATTTCCCGCATTACAGATAATCACTTGCGCCTTGTTGTTTTTCAGGTTTCTTTCTGTGATTTTGATAGGTTCTGCCCTTACTTTATTCTGGGTCAAAGTTCCTGCCGCGGCAGCTGGAACCTCGGAGTAAATGATCGCCAAATCGCGCTTCATCGACTTCACTCCAGTATGTGCTCCCCAGCATTTTATTCCTCGTACATTCGTAATATTCTGAATCATTTTCTTTCCCGTTAAGGTTTAAGTGGAATTTGATTTAAGCCTGTTGCCTCTGGCAAGTCAAACATCAAGTTCATATTATGAACAGCCTGGCTGGCTGCTCCTTTAAGTAAATTATCTATCGCTGAGAGTACGATGACCCTCTTTGTCCTTTCATCCCAAACCGGGAAAATGTCACAAAAATGACTTCCTCGCACATCTTTGATCCCTGGAGCTTGATTTCGAAGTCTTACAAAAGGCTTATCCCGATAAAATTCCCGATAGATCTCTCTTAATTTTTCCTGGTTCATCTCTTGGGTTACTTTGGCATAGGCCGTGACTAAAATCCCACGATCCACCGGCAAAAGATGAGGTGTAAATTGAACTGTGGCGGAAGAATCTGCCAAGGCTCCTAGTTGTTCTTCGATTTCAATCGTATGTCTATGCCCAGCGATGCCATATGCCTTAAAATTCTCATTGACATTCGAAAAATGGGTCGTCGCATTCGCTTTGATCCCAGCACCTGTCAATCCGGATTTTGCATCAAGGATGACCGAGTCTTTTTCCACCAGTTGCTGTGCAAAAAGAGGGGCCAAACTCAAAATAGACGCGGTAGGATAGCAACCTGGGTTTGCCACCAAATTGGCATCAGAGATCTGTTTTGAATACAGTTCTGGCAATCCATAAACTGCTCCATTAAAACCTTCCGGAAAACTGTGTTCTTTTTGATACCATTCTTCATAAACTTCTTTGGAGGAAAGTCTGAAATCACCTGATAAATCTATGATTTTAGCACCTAAATCCTTCCATTTGGACACAAAATCCATAGAAACTCCATGGGGCAAAGCCAAAAATATCACATCCAGCTGCTGTTGGCTTACTTCTTCCGCACTGACCAAAGGGATGTCCAATCTATCATAAAACTGAGGGTGCAATTCCGAAAAAGGTTTCCCGATATGTGACTCAGAGGTGATCATAGAAATGGTCACATCCGGGTGGTTTAGAAGTAATCTAGCCAGTTCTGAACCCGTAAAACCAGAGGCACCTACGATGGCTACTTTTAATTTTTGATGGCTCATCTTAGGCAGTGATTTTAGTTTCAACTAATAGTTCATCCAACTTATTCAAGAAAATCTGAAGATCTTCCTTCGAAATATTCAATGCCGGCACGAGCCTTAGAATATTGACAGCTGTAGCATTGGCAATAATTCCTTCCTCTAAAAGCTGCTTGACAAGTGGCGCTCCAGGAGACTTTAGCTTTACGCCAAGCATTAATCCTAATCCGCGGATAGATTCCAACTCCTCATGTTTTGCTATTAGCTCCTCCATTTTTTCTTTGAGCCAGGCACCGGTTTCCGTTGCCTTTTTGCAAAGGTGATTTTCAGCAATGGTTTCAATAGTCGCGATAGCCGATGCTGCTGCCAGTGGATTTCCCCCGAAGGTTGTTCCATGGTCACCGAACTCAATGGCCTCAGCGACTTTCTCATTACATAGAAATGCTCCAATTGGCATCCCCCCACCAAGCCCTTTGGCCAGGGTCATGATATCCGGCTGTACTCCAAAATGGTCTTTGGCAAACCATTTTCCGGTCCTTCCGATTCCACATTGTATTTCGTCAAAAATCAAAAGAACTCCAGTTTCGTCACAAAGCTTTCTCAAACCTTCCAAATACCCTTTTTCTGCAGGAATAACACCACCTTCACCTTGCACAGGCTCCAAAATAACTGCGGCTGTCTCCTGATCGATAGCAGCTTTTACTGCCTCCAGATCATTAAATGGAACTTGCGAAAATCCCATTGGTATCGGCTCAAAACCTTTTTGGTATTTTTCCTGACCTGTTGCGATGGTCGCCAAAGTCCGCCCGTGAAATGAGTTTTGCATGGAAATGACCTTTCCACCTCTTCCATTTTTATGGGCAAACCTTCTCGCAATTTTAATGGCTCCCTCTACAGATTCAGCACCGCTATTCGTTAAAAAAACCCGATCCAAACCCGAGATTTTTACCAGCAATTCACTTAATGCTACTTGCTGCGGGCTGACAAAAAAGTTAGAAATATGCATCAATTCAGCCGCTTGCTTCTGGATTGCCTCCACGACTTTTGGATGACAATGACCTACATTGTTCACGGCGATTCCCGCTAGCAAATCGATGTATTCTTTTCCATCTGCATCCCAAAGCCGACTACCCTTTCCTTTGATAAAGGCTAAAGGAAACCGATTAAAAGTCGGCAAGTAATTTTGTTTGTCTTTTTGATATAAATCTTGATTTGTCATAGTCTAGTTGAGTGTCAAAGTTGTACCTAATTGATTTCCATCTACCACATAGCTGCTGATTTGCTCCGGTTTTGTCCCATTGAGAATGATGGACTTATGAACTCCTTCCCGGAGTGCCAATACACAGGATTTGATTTTCGGAATCATCCCGCCTGTGATGACACTTCCCATGTGTTCATTGACCTGAGCCTCATTTAGCTGAAAAATGATGGAAGAAGGGTCAGGATAGTTTAGAAAAAGCCCATCCACATCTGTCAATACTAAAAATTGATCTGCCTGAACAGCTGCGGCTAATTTACCTGCAAAGGTATCTGCGTTGATATTGTAGCTCTGACCCTCTGGACCATCCGCGATACAGGCCACCACCGGAACATATCCAGCATTGCAAAGGGTATCAAGAAGTTCGGTATTGATATCGGTAATTTCCCCAACCAATCCCAGGTCTATTTCCTCCCCTGCGGCATTGAGATGTTTGTATTTTTTTGCTTTGACCATTCCGGCATCTTTCCCGGAAAGTCCCACAGCTTTGAGTTGATTTTTATTCAGCGTTGAAATCAGATTGGCATTGACTTCCCCTATCAAAGCTTTTTGGATTTCGGAAAAGGCCAATTGTTCAGTGACTCTTAGACCTTCCACAAAATGGGACTCGATGGACGCTTTTTCCAATGCTTTGTTAATAAATGGCCCACCTCCGTGTACCATGATGACTTCAAATCCCGATTGCTGAAGCTTGACTAACTGCTTTGCAATCTCATTTTGTAAGTCTGGATTGATCATCGCATTCCCACCGTATTTAATGAGAATTCTTTGATTTGACATTTTTATTTTTTTTATAATAAATTGATTTTTTCCAAACCAAAAATCCCCATTTGGGAGAGTTGGCAGAGCAAAAACCAGAATTGAATTTCTATTGTTTAGAGCTAAAAACCTGAATATTAGAAGTCAAATTAAATTTTGACACGCGTTAAAGAAACAACCTTCGTACCGAAAGAGTCAATTTGTAAAAAGCAATAGGAGAATTGGAATAATTAAAATATTTTATCAATAAAATCCAATAGATGCTTTTGATCATCCTGTTTTATCCTGACAAGCTGTCACAGACAAGTCCCGATTCGTCAGGCAATTAAAAAAAAGCGGAATCCCTCTCCCCAATTTGGGGCTTTGATAACTTGCCATGCTTTGATAAAATCATTCTTACAAAAATTGAAAGTTAATTACTTACCAAATCCAACTGCGAGCGACCGATTGTTTCCAAATACTACAATTGTTATAAATCTTGTTTTTTTTCCCAAATAGAACTTTAAATTAAAGGTTTATGAAACTTACGCCCTATGAATGAATCATTTTTAAAAAACCTAGGTAAACTAATTGTCAGACTTGCTGCAGGTGGCATGATGCTGACGCATGGAATCCCGAAAATAGGTAGGCTATTCGGTGAAGGACCTGTGAAGTTTCATGATCCATTTGGTTTAGGACCTGAGATTTCTTTGGCTATGGCAGTGATTGCAGAAGTCGTTTGTACCTGTCTAATAATGATAGGATTTAAAACCAGATGGGCTACAATTCCTTTGATGTTGACAATGCTTACTGCTGCCTTTTACGCACATGCAGATGATCCATTTGGCACCAAAGAAAAACCCTTGTTGTTCTTTGTTCTTTTTATAGCAATTCTGGTAATGGGAGCCGGAAATTTCTCAATTGATGGAATGAAAAAGAAAAAACGAAATCTTTTCTAAGCTTAAGATCCGGCATTTTCCAAAGTTGCAATATCAAATTTGCGCATTTTCATAAATGCGGAGATCACCTCTTTGCCTTTTTTCGGATCAGACATTAGTTTCCCCAGGATAGCTGGTACTATTTGCCATGAAACTCCATATTGATCCTTTAACCAGCCACACATGCTTTCAGCTCCATTTTCTGTCAGCATTTCCCAATATGTGTCAATTTGCTGCTGGGATTCGCAATTTACAACCAGAGAAAGCCCTTCATTGAAATTAAACCCATGCACAACAGAACTATCCATGGCAGCAAAAAGCTTCCCCCTCAAAAAGAACTGGGCGTGCATCACTTTTCCCTCTTGGTCCCCGTGCTCCTTTCCATATTTGGCAGCAAATTCGAGTGAGGAATCTTCAAAAGTTTTCAAATAAAAATTGATTGCCTCTTCTGCTTTTCCAAAATTGGAATCGGAGAACATCAAGCAGGGTATAAATTTCTGTTCCGAATGAGCAGGTTTATCCACAGTCAATTGCCAAGAGACTCCAAAGCGATCTTTGACCCATCCATATTTTTTACTCCATGGGTAGGTATCCAAGGGCATCATTACAGAACCACCCTCCATCAACTTATCCCAAACAGTTTGAATTTCCTCCTCTGAGTCAAGAATGGTATAGATAGAAAGCGAAGGAGTAATCTGGAATTCAGGGCCACCATTAAGACACATAAACTTCTCGCCTGAGGACTGAAATGTCACAACCGTCGGATTTTCCTCCAGGATTTTGGAATCTTTAAAAATCCCGCAGTAATATTCAGCCGCCTCTTTGGCGTTTCCATCACACCAAAAGCAAGGAAATATCGAATTTTTCATAACTCACTAGTATCGTTCGCAGATTTCTTTCAGTTTTTCCAACGCTTTTGGCCACATCCCGGAAAAGTATTCCTCGAATTCATTATTGGAATCCAACTCTATTTTCAGCAAAGTTTGATCACCTTTTGCCTCAAAAATATAGTTTTCGTGAGCTCCAGCCCATTCCAGCACCTCAGGTGTATCTAAAATTTCTTGGTCTTCTTTCAATTCTCCTAGGTGTTCGATACTCAAAATTTCAAAAGGAATATTTTTATCGATTCTACTGACCATCCCTCCTTTATTTCCATTTTCATCCACCCCTACAAACAAAATTTTACTTCCCTCTTCCCAGCTTCCTTCAAAGGTAGAAGTCGGAGAAAAAATAGTTGTCCACTCCTCATAGGTGGCCTTTTCGATCATGAGCTGATAAACCTTTTTTACAGAAGCATTGATTAGGATTTGGAAATGCAGTTTTTTGAAGTTTTTCATAGCGATTCTGTATAACTTTTGTAATTATCCATGATTGCCTGCCAACCATCACGCTGCATTTCCACAGGGTTTGTAGCTTCGGCTTCAAAAGTTTCTTTGACAAGGATTCCAGTCGGAGTTTCAGAAAATTCAATACTTACTTCTCTTCCATCATCCATGATATAGGAAATAAATTCATGCTTTTTCACCTTTTGGTATACTCCTCCAAAGTCGAATCCAAAACTCCCGTCCTTCGCTTCCATTCTAGAGGTAAAATTTCCTCCTGGTTGTAAATCATTTTCTGATTTAGGACAATGCCAGTCCGGAGAAGCAAAACACCAATTGACGATATGTTTGGGATTATTCCAGCTATCCCAAACTTTTTGCATGGAGGCATCCACTACCACCTGAACTGTGATTTTTGTTTTTTCTGAAGTCGTCATTTCTAAGTCATTTAAATTAGTTTCAGTTTACTATCCAAAAGTACCTATAGCGATACAGATTCTGTATGTACAAATTAGACAATAATGGGGTGAATTACGACAAGGATACTTATTTTTGGATATGAAGAAGATTTATATTCTGGCACTAGAGCACTCTGTCCTTCAGGTGATTGCAGGCACACAGTATTGCTTCAGTACTGTAAATAATTTCCAATCTCAGTCAGGAAAACCCCCGCTTTTTGAGGTACAGTTAATCGGTTTAAAATCTGAGGTATTTCCGTCTGGACCTAATTTTTCTATTTCACCTGATATCTTATTGAATGAGTCAGGACGAGCTGACCTGATTATTATCCCACCGCTATTTGGGGATTTAAAAACTGCCATTTCCGCCAATCAAGAATTCATTCCCTGGATCTATGAACAATACCATCAAGGCGTGGAAATCGCTTCTCTGTGCATTGGTGCATTTCTTCTTGGCGCCACTGGCTTGCTTGATGGAAAAAAAGCTTCTACCCATTGGGGGTTTACAGATCTTTTTAGGGAAATGTACCCGGAAGTTGATGTTCAGGATGGCAGTATTGTCACAGAGGAGTCGGGAATTTACTCTAGTGGAGGGGCAAATTCCTATTGGAACCTGTTATTACATCTGGTGGAGAAATTTACAGATCGGGAAACGGCTGTTACCCTTTCTAAATATTTTGCGATAGACATAGATCGAAACAGCCAATCCCCATTTACGATATTTTCTGCCCAAAAAAGCCACCAGGATGAGGCCATAAAAAAAGCGCAGGAATTGATTGAGGAAATGATTGATGACAAGATTTCTGTGGACTCACTGGCGGATAAAGTGGCAGTCGGGAGGAGAAGTTTCGAGCGGAGATTTAAGCGGGTGACCAACAATTCTGTTTTGGAATATATTCAGCGCGTCAAAGTAGAAGCTGCAAAACGGAGTTTCGAATCCACGATGAAGAATATTTCAGAGGTGATGTTTGAGGTAGGATATTCGGATACCAAGGCCTTCCGAAATACATTCAAAAAAGTCACAGGATTGACTCCTTTAGAATACCGAAATAAATACAACAAACTGGCTCAAAATTGAGCCGGTAGGCTATTTTTTCACTAAAGTCATCGATCCTGTTACTTCCACCACTTCAGCTATTTTATTGAAAACGATGGTAGGGATGTCTATTTTATAATCCTCTAATTTAATAGGGAATTTAAAATCAAGTTTTAGCTGATTTCCATTAGACACAATCGTCCCAGGAATACTTACTGACTTTGTCACTCCATGGATGGTCATCGTCCCTACCGCTGTTGCCTGGTAGGTACCGGCTGTTGTTAGATCCAAAGATTCTTTGATCTTCCCTTTAAATACTCCAGTAGGATATTTTTCACTTTCCAGGTAATTCTCGTTGAAATGCTCCTGCATCAATTTATTGGGAAATTCAAAGTCGGTAATTCTCATTTGCACGGCAATCTCATTGTTATCAGCATTGATGATACCAGCCACTGCCTTGTTGATAGCTTGGATATCTTCTAGAGGAGCATCCGAAAAGAATGAAACCTCGCCATTGGATGTGGAATATAAGTTCTGGGCTGATGCTGTAATGGTCACAGCACAGAAAATCAGGACAAAATTGAAAATTCTCTTTTTCATAGTTTTCACGGTTATCTTCCTTTATCAAAGCTGAATGTTCTGGAAATATTGAACCCATAGAAAATATCCGCATTTTCCCAGGTTCCTGTATTTAATGCAATAAAATGCCTTTCTACCATACCTCTGGCATTGGTAAAATGGAGCTGAAACACATGACCTCCTGTATCGATATCGAAGCCCAGTGACAGGGAATTGTGGTAAGGATATGGCACCCCTGTTTCAGTTTGGTACGCATCCCTATCCACAAAATTATAATAGTATTCGACTGAAAATGTCACTCTGGAACTAATCTTATATCTGCCACCCAACCCTAAGGAAAACAAATCATTTTCGAAAAAATCGTTTTCTACTTTATTCATGTGAATGAAAGTAGGCATGAGCTGAAACGAAATTTTATCACTGAATTTTCTGGCAATCAAGGCCTGTGTCGTATAGGTAAGACGCTCTTTATTGTTGAAAAACTTCATCTCGCTTCCCGAATTCATGATATACCCAGTCGGCATGGTATTAACCGCCAAGCTACCATATGCAGATAAGGAAAAGGGGAATAAATTGGATTGTCTTAAAAGCTTGTATTTGGCGTAAAAGTCATAAGTCTTTTCTTCCGAACTTCTTCCTACTCCCACTAGGAATTCGTCCGTCAACCCATATTCAAGACCCAGCCGGATTCTTGCTTCATCCAAACCGAAAAAATTGGAAAGGAATCCACTGTTAACTGATCCGAACCTGTGTGATATCCAGAAATTCAAATGCTTTTTAGAAATAGTTTCTATCGTTTGCCCGTTGATGAGACGAGTAGCCTTAAAAGTAGCTTGGGTGTAAACAGTTTCTTTTTCAAGATCCTCATTCAGCATATTCAAGAGGTCATCCTGGGCGAATGACATGCTGGATATCATCATTAATAAGAGCGCGACAGATAGATTTTTGATCATTTAGGTTGTGTTTTAATCCTTGGTTTTTATGCAAATACACGGATGTTGGTTCCGGTAAATTCAGTTTGGTAAGCTTTAATCCCTCTTTTCCCTTCAGAATTTAATCCTATTTCTTCTTTGGTAGATTACGCTCCATGGTCAGGGCAATAAAATCCTGAAACCTGATAAATCATTTTTGCTCGGTTTTCTTGCGAACAAATTTGGGTGACAGCAGCAAACTTATCAGGAGAATCTCTTGCGATTTACACCTTGCGAATGATTAGTTAATTCCCTACTGAATTGAGAGAAGAATCACCAAATTCAGTCAGGTCCCATGTATACTCAAGAGCGGCAGGTCCGCTTGGATCTCCTGATTCATTTATACAAGATGTCAATGTGGGTGTTCCACAATAAATAGCCAGCAAAGGAGCTCCTTTTAACCCCAAGGATTTCAGGAATTCATTTCTTGAAATTTTATTATCCATATAAAACAGGATGATATTTCTCAGACAAGTTCAATAGAAACTCCTTAACACATCCTATAACAATCATTAGGATTTTCTCATAAAACAAGTACGATAATTTTTGAATTTGAGTTTATATCAAAATTTTATACTCAAATATTTCTAAAGATAAAATGTTTCTTAACTTGATCCACCCGATACAAAAAGGAAGATTCAACCTTCCTGATAACTAATTTTGGATCGGAAGCTATTCTTTTAAATGTTGATCCAAATCTCCCTGCTGGATGGACAATCCTATCTTCAATTACCCAATTGACCTATGAAAAAACTACTTTATTCTATCATGCTTTTTAGTACAGGCGTTTTTGCCCAGGTACCGGAAGGAAAGCAGGTGACCAGCTCTCTATATATTTTCGATATGGGTACTGGCAGATCTGAATTGATACTAGAGGAAGAAAGGCATTTTGAAGCACCGAACTGGTCGCCGGACGGAGCATTTCTGCTAATAAACAGTAAAGGAAAACTGGAAAAAATCAGTCCTGAAGGAAAAAATCTTGGAATCCTTAATACAGGTGAGGTTCAGAAAGCCAACAATGATCATGGATATTCCTTTGATGGAAAAACTCTGTTTATTTCAAGTGGAAAACCGGATGTTCAAGGAGGGTCTTATATATACAAAGTCTCGTCCGAGGGTGGAATTCCTAGCCTGATCACACCACTTTCTCCTTCTTACTGGCATGGAGTATCTCCTGACGGCATGGACATTGTGTATTGTGCTCCCAGAAATGAGAATTATGATGTGTACAAAATGAGTGTGAATGGAGGGGAGGAAATCAGACTGACTACTGAGCAAGGGCTTGATGACGGACCGGAATATTCTCCTGACGGAAAGTATATTTATTTCAATTCCTATCGAACTGGCATGATGCAGATTTGGCGTATGAAACCCGACGGATCAGATCCAGAACAGATGACTTTTGACGACTACTCCAATTGGTTTGCCCATATCTCCCCAAACAATCAGGTAGCCACCATCATCACGTATCTAGAGGACCAGAAGCAGGCTCATCCATTTGGAAGACAGGTAAAATTGCGCTTGCTCGATTTGAAAACAAAAGAGGTAAAAGATCTCACTGAAGAATTTTTTGGCGGTCAGGGCACCATCAATGTCCCATCCTGGAATCCTGAAGGAACAAAATTCGCCTATGTCAGCTATCGCTTGAAAGATCTTTAAACTGATTTTAGAGACTCAGGTTTATCCATCGTTTTTCACTTCTGTTTTCGATACTCGTTGGCAAAGTTGTAAACCAAACTTAAGTTCCAGACCATATCATTTCCATCAATATTGGATTTGATTTTTTGATTTATGGTGGACTGAAGACCAATAGGGAAATTGGTTTTGGTCAAGGTAAAAGTTGAGGTTCCATAAATCCCATCATTTGCATCCACCTTCAAATAATACACTTGAGGTGTCATCTGAAATCTCAAAGTCTCACTCAATGGGAAATTATTCAACGTCCAGGTCAATCCAAGAAAATAGGTGTGATCCGGAGGATAAGGATTGATCCCATTGCCATTCAGGAAATAGAGTCCCAAGCTTGACCTCTGGGAAATCACATAAGTCGGAGCAATCTCAAAAGTCAAAAACCGATTTGCTACCAACACATTTTTAGGTTTCCCATCCACCAATATTTCTCTTTCCTGGAAAAGAAACGCCGGATGGGCACCGACCCTTAATTTAAATTTTGGATTATTAACCAACTTATACCTGCCCCAAAACACAAAAGACCAAGGTTTCCCATTCATCCCAAAACGCATCATCGGGTCAAAAGTAAATCGTTCTCCACCCAAGCTTAAGTCAAACAAAAATGCCGGCCTACCCAAAGAGAAAAATGGAATGATAGAAATCCCATTGGATGTCGCTGTTATAGTTCCATTGAAATGTCTGACTACAGGTGTTTTCTCTGATTCAGTTTGTGCTAACACTGAAGAAAGCTGGAATAAAAACAACAAGACCAACAGAAACTTAAGTAGATAATGGTACATATCAAGCCAAATCGGCAGTTAAGGTGCTCCTATAAAATATCATATACTCACTTCACAAAGTTCAAAATAAAACCATCAACCCATTTTCTAATTTTCAAACCAATCCTTACATAATTCAACTATACTTCAGACAAGATCGTAAGTTTTTTAATAACTCAGAGGTGAAACCTATTTGATTTTTCTAAATGATATATTTATAAATAGCCAGATAAACAAGATTTTATCTAACTGAAGGATAGAAATTCAATAATTAAATAAGATTCTGTTTGAATTAAATAATTACAAAAAATAAACAGAATTGATATTTGTAAACATCTAGCCAGAGAATTCAAAAATGCTTGAAATTGACTTTTTCTAATAAATACATATCAATAAAAAGATGGAAAAGAGGCAACACCTGCGAAGGTAGCGCTTGCTTGGTTATTGGCTCAGAAACCTTGGATTGTACCTATCCCTGGAACTACCAAAATTTCAAGATTGGAGGAAAATATGGGTTCCGTTAATCTGAATCTTTCGCTGGAAGAACTTCAGGAAATAGAAAAATCAACAGCCCAAATCAGAATTATTGGAGAACGCTATCCTGAGGCTGCTCAAAAAATGATTGATCAATAAAAATGAAAAGGTAGGATAGGATAGGATAAACTAAAGAATCATTATTTTGGAGGCAGATTGTATGTATCCCGATCCAAAAATTAGAATGAAATATATTATCCTAGCTGTCTTTTTAATTTCAAGCATTCAATTATCTGCCCAGGTTGAAATAGTGGCTGAACAAGATCAAGAAAGAAACCTGACTCTGATTGCTTTCAACAGAGAAAAAATCCCCTACACTATTCAAATAGAATTTCTGAAACTGGAAAATCTAGAGTCTCTGAAAGGCAATATTATTTTAGCCACTGCTGAACCAGGAAAAACGGATTTAGTCAAGCTACAGTCCATTTACAGCAACGAAAAAACAGGATTTCAATACAATACGAAATTATTTAAAGGGAATTTTCAGGAGACCATTCCTTCCAACCAATCCTATTTGGTCCCAGGAGAAGCTGATCAAACGGTCAAAATAAGTCCTTTATCGGTTCAATATTCCGATCCTTCCAAAAAGGATTCTTATACAGGTGTAGGCTTCTATTTTGAAGAGGAGACTTCAATTGTTTCTCCAAGAAAAGGGATTGTTTCTGAAATGAAAATGGATTTAGAGGCAAATACATCCGGACCCTCAAATTTTGATTCTGAGAACTATATTGAGATTTATCATGAAGATGGCACATTCACTAGGTTGAGTGGTTTAAAGAAAAACTCAGAAACCGTTGCTGTCGGTGAGCTAGTCTATCCCGGCCAAGTGATTGCCACTTCTGAACTAGATGCCAACCAATCTAAACAGCATGTGAAGATGGTTCAAAGTAGATGGGAATTTGGAGAAAAGGGAATGACTTGGGTGAATTTTCCTGTAAATGTCTTTACGGAAGACGGTTCAATCACCAGTTCTGAGGAACTTGAAAACACAGTTATTTCACATCCAACGGATATGATAACCCAAGAAATGGATAAAAAAGAATTGAAGAAGTTCAAGAAAAATTAACCTAAATCAACTTTCTGTTTTCCAGTTTTCTAAAAAAATCCTCACGAAAGTTTCTACTGATCGGATAAATATCCTTTCCAATCACTACCTCATTGGCCTGTACTTCATCGATATGTCGCATATTGATAATAAACGACCGGTGAATTCTGACAAACTCCCCCGGTAAAGCATTGGCAATCCCAGTTAGGGAAACTAGTGACATGACTTTTCGGCTGGGTGTTATAAATTTCACATATTCTCTTTGGGCCTCAATCGCTTGAATTTCAGCAAACAGGAATTTTACAATTCGGGTATCTGTCTTGATAAAAAAATAATCCAGTTTCTCGGGATTTTCGACTGCCCCTACCTGTACAGATAGATATTCAATGGCACGATCGATCGCTTTTTTAAAACGCTCGAATGAAACGGGTTTCATTAAATAATCGATCACATCCAGTTCGTATCCTTTCACTGCGTATTCCTCATATGCAGTCACAAAAATGGTTAAGGGTTTTTCTGAAAGCTCGTTCAAAACATCCATCCCTGTCATCAAGGGCATACGGATATCGAGTAAAAGAATTTCAACAGAATTCTCTTGCAAAAATTCCAGAGCCTCTTCTCCATTTTTGCATGTTCCAGCTAATTCCAGATCCGCGATTTTTGACACATAGTCCGAAAGAAGCTTTCTTGCCGGCGGTTCGTCGTCCACAATAAGAATCTTGTATTTCATGTCAAGTCAATAGTTAATTCCACATTAAATAAGGTAGGACTCTGCTCGAGCTTCAATTGATGTTTTCCTGGATAAATCAGATTCAATCTCTTTTTTACATTGCTCAGCCCCACACCGCTTTCTTCCTCAGCCGTCTTACGGGCATCGATCACATCATTTTTTATCGTAAAAAACAGTCGATCAGTTGCATCTACATGCAAATTGATTTCGATTGTTCCATCAATTGTATTCCCATGCTTAAAGGCATTTTCCAAAAAAACCAAAAAGATCAAATGAGCGATCTGATGACTGTCTCTTACTCCTTTGTGCTTAAATATAATGGCAGGTTTTTCGTCTAGTTTTAAGCGCCAGAGCTCGATGAAGTTTTCCATAAAAGAAATCTCTTTTGTTAAAGAGACAAACCTTCCCTGGTCTTCATAGAGCATGTGCCGCATCATTTCGGATAATTTCAGGATGGCTGGCGCCGTATTTTGATCCTTGAAATAGGCCATGGAGTAAACATTGTTCAAGGTGTTGAACAAAAAATGCGGACTTAGCTGGAGTTTCAGGAATTTCAGCTCTGAGGCCAACTGGCTGTTCCGAAGCTCAATTTCATTTCGCTGTGCTTTGATCAGATTGGCAAAAAACCAGACAACCGTCGTGACCAAGTAGAAACCAATGGCTGGAACCGATCTAATGAAATAAGTATAAGCAACAGATTTATGTGACATGCCGAGGATATTGACTCTCAAAAGAACAATCACAATCACCAATGCAAGGGAAGCGAGAACATAGGAAAGGTACTTGCCTTTAGAATACAGCTTAGGCAAAAGCAAATAATAATTCAGGTAAGTGATGGCGGAGGATGTCAACACATCAGAAATGACGATCTTCCATATTTCCATTGGAGAATCAATCCAGCTGCTCAGCGAGGCATATAAAATGGCACCATAACAGAACCAGAAAAGGACATGTAGCGCATAAAATAAAGGATGCGAAATGACATTATTCTTCATTTTCGAAATTTAGAATTTTAAATAACACCAAATCTCAGCGATCATCCAACTGACTGTTGTGCTCTACAGAAGACAGGTTTTTTCCAACAAGTGGTAATAGATCACTACTATTTATATGTAAATTGGAAATAGGGAAAAGCAATCTAGGATATGTTAAAATTTATAATTGAGGCCGCTTCGGTCTTCGGTCACCGGTCTTCCGACCAGATAAGCTAAGAATTTAAGGTGACTGGCATCTTTAGTGATAGACATGCTAAATGATTTTTCATTCGTAGATCAAATCAGTTGACTGGGTGAGAGAACCTTGCTGTCTATTGATTTACCCCAATCCCTAGTATTTTTTTTCGTCTATTAGTAGTGGTGAATTGAGCTAATCCAATTTACAATCCATTGAAATCTAGCTCTTCAAATAACAAAACAATCATGAAAAAACACTTCTTCATTTTTACCCTCCTGTTATTCAGCGTTTCCTTCACTTTTGCCCAATCTTCCGCGGAGCAGGATATCAAAAAGCTTTCCATGGACAAATGGCAGTGGATGGCCGACAAGGATGTCGCCAAACTGGAAAAGCTATTCGATGACAAAGCAAAGTTCGTACATATGAGTGGCAGCTGGAAAAAAGACCGGGAATTGGAAATTATTGAGTCAGGAAGCATCTGGTATAAAAATGCTGAAGTACATGATACAGCAATTGAAATTTCTGGAAATACGGCGGTGGTTTGGAATAGAATCACTTTGACAGCACATGTGCGAGGCAATGATGTAGAAAATGAGTTTACGGTCACTGAAGTTTATCAAAAGCAAGGAGATGAATGGAAAATGCTGGTTTTCACATTTAGCAGTGTAAGGGATACACACGAAATAGAACATTAATCCTAAAACCGAGCTACCATGAAAAAGACAATCCTTGGAGTATTTATTTTTCTTTTTGCAGTCCAGTTTGCCAATGCGCAAGAGGAAGCTACCAAACAGGAAATCATCGAACTATCCAAAACCAAATGGCAATGGATGGCTGATAAAGAGGCTGAAAAACTAGCAGAATTATTCGATGACAAATCAGTTTTTGTTCACATGGGTGGTTCTTGGGGGAAAGACCAGGAAGTAAACATCATCCGCAGTGGAGGTATTTTGGTATAAAAACGCAGAAATCCATGAGGTATCTGTAGAAATCATAGAAAATACAGCAATCCTACTTAACAGGATTACACTGATTGCCGAAGTTGGAGGCAATGAGGTGACCAATCCTTTTGAAGTCACAGAAGTCTATATCAAGAAAGCTGATGGATGGAAGTTGGGTTCGCTTTCATTTACCAAATTGATGGGACCTGCTGACAGATAAAATTCTTTGGGTGTCTTTAGTAAAGAAATATAAAGTTCCATGAAATATTTTTTCCTATTTGTTTTCCTATTCGGATCTCTCAACTGCACTGGTAAAACTGGTACAGAAAAGATTTTTGATGCAGAGGAAATTAAATCGGAAAGGATTCTTATCGTTTATCTCAGCAGAACCAAAAACACCAAGGCTATTGCAGAGATGATTCAAGACCAAGTTGGTGGTGATTTGGTGGAGCTGGAATTAATCAATCCTTACCCAGAAAATTACCAAGCCATTGTAGCTCAAGTTGCGCGGGAAAATGAAACAGGTTTTTTACCGCCATTGAAAACCAACATCGAAGATTTGGCCTCCTATGATATCGTTTTCGTGGGTTTTCCAACTTGGGGAATGCAGCTCCCTCCTCCTATGAAAAGCTTTCTCTCCTCAGCTGATTTAAGCGAAAAAACAGTTATTCCCTTCAATACCAATGCCGGATATGGAGTAGGAAGCAGCTTTGAAAAGGTGAAAGAACTTTGTCCAAACAGTACCATTTTGGATGGGTTCACCATCAAAGGTGGAATAGAAAGAGATGGGGTACTCTTTGTCATGGAAGGTGAAAAAGAAAGGAAAGCAAAAGAAGAAGTAAAATCCTGGCTGAGCAGTTTGCCGATTCAGTTTTAACAAAAACACCTTTCATTCTAAACCAAAAATCTGCAAATGTTCATTTCGAAATGATTGTAAAAAAACTTAAAGAGGATTTTAAACCAAGCTCTGAAATTGCCTCAAAAAGGATTAGCCTAGCATTCATGAATATACTTGAAAATCAGTTTCCTATTGAGAATAAATTCCATTCCCTGCAATTCAAAACCCCATTTGATTTTGCAGGCCAATTAAACATTCATGTAAATCATTTAAACCGAGTTTTAAAATCAAACTTCAATAAAACCACCACTTCAATCATAAGTGAAAGAATCCTACATGAAGCTAAATATTTACTCCTAGAAAGCTCCTGGAACATATCCGAAATTGCTTATGCACTGGGATTTAAAGAGGTCACTCATTTCAATAATTTCTTTAAGAAACATATCAGCATGAGTCCTTCCAAGTATAGAAATGAAATTAACCGAAAATAAGTCAACATAGATAGATTCAGTAACAGGAAAGTCCAAGTCCAAGTGGGCTTGGTTTTTTTAAAGAATCTACCTTTCAACTAATGATTGATACAAACCACATTTAGGCCCTATGTTTGACGAGGAAAAAATCAGGGTAGAAGTGATGTATTTCTTAAAAGAGAATTGAGATGATACTGAATTCAAATTCACTAAAAAAGGGCTATTTGAATCTTGTAAGGCAGCTTCAAGAAATCTTTATTAACTTGTAATACACAATAAATCAACCATTTATCCATGCCAACCCAAAACTCAAATCTCAGCAGAAGATCATTTTTAAAAGCTTCCGCCCTTGCTGGAGGAGGATTGATGCTCAGTTTTAGTTGGCTTGCAGGCTGCAAACCCAGCCCTGAAAAGTTGAAGACTTTGCCAAAGGAATGGTTCCACATGAATGGGTATATACGGATTGGAGATAATGGCTTAATCACCATCATGTCGCCGAACCCTGAAGGTGGACAGAACATCAAAACATCCATGCCCATGATTGTGGCGGAGGAACTGGATGCAGATTGGAAAGATGTAATGGTAGAACAAGCACCTTTGGATACCGAGAATTTTACCAGGCAGTTTTTAGGCGGAAGTCAAGCCATTCGGATTGGTTGGACGCCTCTCCGCACTGCCGGTGCTACTGCAAGAAACCTGCTGATCCAAGCAGCAGCCCAAACATGGAATGTTCCAGCCTCGGAAATCAAAACCGAAAAGGGGTTTTTAATTTATCAGCCCGGTAATTTGAAAATCCATTATGGTGAGGTAGCCTCCTTAGCTGCCTCGCTCCCGATTCCTGAAGAAGTTACACTTAAAACCCCCAATGAATTTACCCTGATCGGCACATCTCGAAAGAATGTGGACGTACCTAAAATCATCACCGGAAAACCACTCTTTGGAATCGATTACAAAAAAGAAGGAATGAAAATCGCAATGATCATTCATCCACCTGCTTTTGGAATGAAAGTGAAGTCTTTTGATGCAGCCAATGCCAAGCAGATGCCCGGCATTGTGGATATTTTTCAGATCAAATCCCTTCAAGACGACTACAAAAGGACATTTTTCGACACTACCCAATTCACGGATTTAATAGCCGTCGTGGGTAATAGCACTTGGGAGGTGATGAATGCCAAAAAAGCAGTAGAAGTAGAATATGAACTTTTGGAATCTTATGAAGAAATAAGAGATATGTTCGGTAGAGCGGGAAGCCGAACTGTCCCAGGAGGACTGGAAAGCTTAGATTCCCAACTACTCAAGATGCAGGAGGCTGCTCAAAATGCTACAGTTCAAAGAAAAGATGGTGATCCTGAAGCTGCTTTCAAAAAAGCCGCTAAAGTAATTGAACAAACTTACACTGCTCCTTTTTTGGCTCATAACTGCATGGAACCTATGAATTTCTTTGCCCATGTCAATGGCGAAAAAGTCTATTGTGCCGGGCCTCTTCAAAAGCCGGAACTGACCGAGCAGGCATTATCCTCGAGGTTAGGAATTCCCATAGAAAACATAGAAATAGAGATTACTCGTTTGGGTGGTGGCTATGGAAGAAGATCTTATGCGCATTGGTTAATCGAAGCGGCCGTCATTTCTCAAAAAGTCAATGCTCCCATCAAACTCATTTACTCCAGGGAAGATGATATGACAGCTGGAATTTACCGTTCTCGCTATCAGATTACCTACAGAGCGGCATTAGATGAAAACAATGAATTGATCGGATTTCATATTAATGGAGGTGGTTTGCCGGAAAATCCATTGCATGCCAATCGCTTTCCTGCCGGGTCGGTAGACAATTACCTGGTAGAAGGCTGGGAAGTTCCTTCCAATGTCACGACAGGCTCATTTCGGGCCCCAAGATCCAATTTCAATGCCTCTGCAGAACAGTCCTTTTTGGATGAAGTAGCAGAAGCGGCGGGTAAAGATCCGTTAGAATTCAGAATTGAGCTATTGAAAAAAGCCAAAGCTAATCCTGTGGGAGAAAACAATGATTACGATCCCGATCGATATTTAGGAGTATTGGAATTGGTCAAAACCAAATCCAATTGGGGAAAGCAGGAAAATGGAATATCAAGAGGCGTATCTGCCTATTTCTGTCATAACAGCTATGCTGCGCAAGTTTTGGATTTGAAAATAGAAAATGGTGTGGTGGCTGTCCAAAAAGTGATAAGTGCTGTGGATTGTGGGATTCTGATTAATCCGGATGCCGCCAAAAACCTATGCGAGGGAGCCGTTGTTGATGGGATCGGTACTGCCTTATTTGGAGAGCAGACTTTTGAACAGGGTGTACCTACAAACAAAAACTTTGATACCTATCGAATGATCCGGATGAAAGAAGCTCCTGCAAGTATTGAGACTTATTTTGTGGAGAACGGATTAGATCCAAGCGGTTTAGGAGAACCTGCCTACCCTCCCATCTTTGCCGCATTGGCAAATGCCTTGTATAAGGCCACGGGGAAAAGGTATTATGACCAACCCTATGCACCTCAACTATCCACGTGATTCCAATAAACAATCAGCCCTAGAAACACTTATATAATTGATATATAGTAGTTTTCGTTTGATTTTCGTAACGATAAAAATTATAAACAGACTAAATTAGAATTAAAATAAAATCACTATGGCCATATTTAACCTCTCGATTAACGGACAAAACAAACAAGTTGACGTAGATCCAAACACTCCTATGCTATGGGTCCTTCGGGATCATTTGGATTTAGTAGGAACCAAATTTGGATGCGGGATCGCTCAATGTGGCGCTTGCACCATCCATTTTGATGGTACTGCAACCCGCTCTTGCCAACTCCCGGTTTCTGCAGCTGAAGGTGCTGAAATTACCACTATTGAAGGCATTTCGGAAAAGGGGGATCATCCTGTTCAAAAAGCATGGCTGGAACATGATGTTCCACAATGTGGCTATTGCCAGGCAGGACAGATTATGTCTGCTGCTGCTTTGCTAAAAGATAATCCAAGCCCAAGTGATGAGGACATTGACAATGCCATGAATGGTAATATTTGTCGCTGTGGCACATATACACGCATCAAAGCAGCCATTAAAACAGCTTCTCAAAACATTTAAACCAGCAAATCATGACCTTATTAAAGAAAAAAATAGATAGAAGATCCTTTCTGAAAGTCTCTACTCTTGCGGGTGGTGGAATGATGTTGAGCTTTAGTTGGCTGGCAGGTTGTAAGCCTACCCCGGAAGAAATCCTGACCATGCCTGAAGAATGGTTTGAAATCAATAGCTATATCAAAATTGGGGACAATGGTGTGGTAACACTTTTCAATCCGAATCCGGAATTCGGTTCCAATGTCAAAACTTCCCTTCCTATGCTTTTAGCTGAAGAATTGGATATGGATTGGAAAAATGTACTGGTGGAACAAGCAGATTTTTATCCGGATCGCTATGATAGACAATTCACTGGTGGAAGCCAAGGAGTTAGATCAGCTTGGACTCCATTACGAACTGCAGGAGCCACTGCCAGACTATTGATCGTCAATGCCGCTGCCCAAACCTGGAATATCCCAGCAGCTGAAATCACAACAAGCGCCGGTTTTGTGGAACATAAAGGTTCAGGAAAAAGAGCTGGATATGGTGAAATGGCTTCCTTAGCCGGAACTTTAGAGGCTCCAGATCCTGAGACTATTAAACTCAAAGAGATTTCAGATTTCAAGATCATAGGAAATTCCAAAAAGAATGTGGACGGTAACAAGGTCGTTACCGGAAAACCCATGTTTGCCATTGATCATAAAGTGGAAGGAATGAAGTATGCAGCCATCGTTCACCCACCTGCATTTGGAATGCAATTGAAATCTTTTGACAAAAGCTCAGTGACTTCCATGCCAGGAATTCAGGATGCCTTTGAAGTAAAAATCTTTAAAGATGATTATGCCAGAAACTTCTTCGATACGACTACCTTTCCTACCATCATTGCCATTGTAGGGAATTCCACTTGGGAGGTTTTACAAGCAAAGAAAAATATAAAGGCAGAATGGGAAAAAGCTCCCAAAACTGAGTTTACTGCTGCAGGATTCAGAGGAGGCACCTCTCAGGTAACTGTTCCTGCGGGTCTTGAAAATTCCGACTCCCATAAAGCCAAAATGGCTGAATACATCCAGAAATCCGGCAATGTTTTAAGAAAAGACGGAGATCCTGAAGGAGCTTTTAAAAAAGCTGCAAAGGTGATGGAAAGAACCTACACGGCTCCTTTCCTTGCGCATAATCCTATGGAGCCCATGAATTGCTTTGCCGATGTAAAAGGTGATAAGGCGGTGATTTATGGCCCTACTCAGGCACCCGAACTGATTCGGCAAACTATTGCATCGAGTTTGGGAATGCCACAGGAAAACATTCAGATCAATCTGGCAAGAATGGGCGGTGGATTCGGAAGAAGAGCTTATAGCCATCATATGACAGAAGCAGCTTTGATTTCACAGAAAACCCAAGCTCCTGTGAAAATGGTTTATACCCGTGAAGATGATATGTCTGCTGGAGTTTATCGACCAACCTATTCAGCCACTTACCGAGCAGCTTTGGATGAAAACAACAACCTCCTTGCACTTCACGTGAAAGCTGGGGGTATTCCAGAATCTCCGATTCATGCGAATAGATTCCCTGCGGGAGCTCTAGATAATTATTTGGCTGAAGGCTGGCAGATTGAGTCCAATATCACCATTGGAGCATTTCGTGCGCCTCGATCCAACTTTATCGCAGGAGCAGAGCAAAGCTTCCTGGATGAATTGGCAGAAGAAATGGGCAAGGATCCGATTGAATTCAGATTGGAGCTGCTGAAAAGAGCAGAAACCAATCCAGTAGGAGAAAATAACGATTATGATCCAAAACGCTATGCGGGAGTTTTGGAGTTGGTGAGAGATAAATCAAACTGGTCAAATGTTCCGAATGGCATTTCAAGAGGTGTATCGGCTTATTTCTGTCACAATTCTTATGTAGCCGAAGTGGTGGATATCAGCATCAAAGACAATCAACCTGTAGTTGAAAATGTCTTTGCTGCAGTGGATTGTGGAATTGTAGTCAATCCTGACGCTGCTGCAAATATGGGTGAAGGTGCCATTGTAGATGGAATTGGAAATGCATTCTTCGGGGAAATGGCTTTCGAAAATGGAGCTCCTACCAAAACTAACTTTGATACTTATCGAATGATCCGACATAAGGAAGCGCCTAAAAAGATTGAGGTGCATTTTGTGCAAAACAATGAGGCGCCTACAGGTCTTGGTGAACCACTCTTTCCTCCTGTTTTTGCAGCTTTGGGCAATTCCCTTTACAAAGCAACAGGAAAGCGTTTGTATGAGCAACCTTTCCAGCCTAAACTCATGGAAATGGAAAATCTGAGAATGTAATTTTATCTCATTAATAAAAACCTGTGACTGAATAGTTCACAGGTTTTTTTGTGCCCTAGTAGCCTCAATTCTTAAGTTTAACATTTCTTACGTTGCTTTTGCCACTTTACTGGTAGAAAAACGGATATACAAAAATTCAACTAATATTTTTCCAAACCTTTGAGGTATTTAAGATAGGCTGTTCATGATTTGGAGTAAAAAAAGCCCTTTGGTTAGTAAGCAGGATTCCAGTGAAATTTCAAAACTCAAGCAACATGAACTTTTAACTATTTCAATTAGAGAATTAAGAAAACCGAAGATTCGCTTTTCATTCAAAAGACTCCAAAAACAAGCTTTCGATCGATTAAAATAACGTTTTGACCCCCATATATAACATTGGGACATCGTTTCTTACATCATATTGCGGCTCAAAGAAAACATTGACTACGGGGGAGCCGCCACTGAATATTTTCCCTATACCTGCACCAAGCGGAACCTCATAAAAGTCGGTTTCAAAGTTGAAAAGCATTCTCGGATGACTTCGAAAATACCAGCCATTATTAAAGTCATGGTATATTCCGGGCTGCACTTCCATTGTAAAAATCTCTTTTCCACCCTGTAAAGTAGCAAGGGAAATAAATTTCCATCCACCAACTTTACTCACTGAAACAAAGTTTACCCCACCTGCAAAATTTCTTCCATGAAAATAGCTTATCACGCCACCCACACCAAACTGATGCTGTCCATTCTTTGACTGAAAGAGCCTTGCAACCAGGAAGTTTGTGCTGGTAAAGTGGCTTTTTTCTTTTTGTCCTTCACCATCGTAGGTAAACCATCTGTAGTTCGGCTCTGGGTAATTAATTTCATATTCGGCAGTAAACCTTAAAAACCATTTGCCATAAGTAACATTTGCCAGCAGTTGAACTCGGGATTGTTCATTGCTGTAGAACCGGTTCCAAAGACCGATTGTAGGACTTGGATCAATCGGGTTGTTCGCATCTTGGGCACTTGAATATCCCATCGATAGAATGAGAAGCATTGTGCAAATAAAGATCCCTTTCATAGCATTATGGGTTTCGATATTTTTTTTGTCAAATTTGAATAATTGCCTTTGACATCAAATAGGAAATCATTAGCTAATTTGAAAACTCTATTCCCCTTAGTGTTAAGCCTCTGGAACCGACTGATTGCATTCTTTACAATCAACTTTAGATACTATTTTAAAATCAATATTTTCTTATCAGCACACGGTAATGATCAAAACTATAAGAAGCTTGAAAGAATAAGGGCTATAGTCACAAGCAAACAATAAAATTCGTTTCGAAAACAAGTTGATTTATTCAGGACTTGCTCATAATTAAACCAATGCCGAGCAATTTCTGCCCGGCATTGGGATGTAATCAATATCCTTGATTAGTTACTACCATTAGGTGAAGAAAGTGTCTCCATCACTTTATCCAAACTAAAGCTAGCTGCTTGCATTCTAGGTGGATAGTCCTTAAATGTCATGAGAAACTTATTCACAAAAGTCTGAGCAGGTACAAGTAAGAAGGCATGTTCTAACCACCAGTCGTAATATGTATTAGAAGTCACTGGAGCAAACTCATAAGGGTCTCTTCTTAGGTTCAAAATCAATGGAGCTCTAAGTGGAGTAAATGGGTTAGCCCATACTTCAAGAGTTCCCGGACTTCTTTGCTCCATAAAGATCAATTTCCAATCATCATATCTCAAAGCTGTCAAGTCTCCATCATCTGAGAAATAAAAAATCTCTTTTCTAGGTCCTTTATCAGTCTGACCGGTAAGGAATGGAAGGAAATTGTAACCGTCTAAGTGTACTTTAAAATTCCTGCCATTTGCAGAGTATCCAGATAAAAGTTTTTGAGGAACATCACCTTGTCCTGCTGCGGCCAAGAAAGTAGGCATCCAATCCATTCCGCTCATCACCTCATTACTAATCGATCCCGCTTTAATTTTATTTGGCCATCTGACCATAGCAGGCACTCTCCAACCACCTTCCCAGTTGGTATTTTTTTCTCCTCTAAATGGGTTGACACCTGCGTCTGGCCAGGTATTTTTATGAGGACCGTTATCTGTGGAATACATAACGATGGTATTATCCGCTATACCCAACTCATCAAGTAGATCCAAAAATTTACCAACATGCATGTCATGCTCGACCATTCCATCTCCGTATTCATTTTGACCGGAAATCCCACGAAGCTCAGGTTTTACATGAGTTCTAAAGTGCATTCTGGTACCATTCCACCAAACGAAGAATGGCTTCTTGTCAGCTACAGACTTGCGGATAAAGGCAATTGCAGCCTCTGAAGATTCGTCATCAATGGACTCCATTCTTTTTTTGGACAATGGTCCTGTATCTTCAATTTTACCATCGGCTGTACTATGGATTACGCCTCTAGGCCCGAAATTCTTTCTAAAATCAGGGTATTCTTGAGGATCAGGATAATCTGGCAACTCCGGTTCTTCTTCGGCATTTAAATGATAGAGATTCCCAAAAAACTCATCGAATCCATGGTTTGTAGGAAGATGCTCATCCCTGTCTCCCAAGTGGTTTTTGCCAAACTGACCTGTAGCATAACCGGCAGGTTTCAGGAGTTCGGCAATCGTGGGATCTTTCTCAGATATACCCTCTTTTGCACCGGGCATTCCTACTTTACTAAGGCCAGTTCGAAATACACTTTGACCCAAGATAAACGAAGAGCGTCCTGCTGTACAACTTTGCTCTGCGTAGTAATCTGTAAAAATCATACCTTCATTTGCGATACGATCAATGTTAGGAGTTTGGTATCCCACCATTCCCATGGTGTAGGCACTGATATTGGATTGACCAATGTCATCACCCCAGATAACCAGAATGTTCGGTTTTTCCTGGGCTACTGCCGCGAGTGGCGACAGCAACACCAAAAAAACAACCATCTTAAAGATTGAAAATTTGTGTTCCATACAAAGTTGGGTTTTGATTGGTAAATAGCGTTAAAATACTGTTTAACAACAGGTCTAAAAAAGAATTGTTTAAGTATTCATAGAAATATATAGCTTTTTTCTATAACAATTAACCTCCAGCCCTGTCAGATTTAATCACTACCAACCATTTTTCCGGGAATTTTTTCATCAATTTCAAATCGATATTTGTTTTCTTTTGAGCAGGATACCTTTCGCATCCGCTTGCAAAGCTTGATAAATTTGGATCATTTACATCCACAGTTTGCGGTCAAAAAACACTTGAAACAAGGATCTAATCCTGAATAGCAGTTCCTGAAGAAATCCAAAAAAAGGCAAAAGCCGTGGTTGGTTGATTAACCTAGGAAATTTTCTAACAAGAAATCAAACCTAAAGCTGCTGTGATTCAAAATTGCTATTGGATTGAATTGGAGTTCTTTTAACTGTCCTCTAACAAAAAATGAAAAAGCCGACAATTGCTTGTCGACTTTCTAACTAGTTATTTTTCACTTTCTCTTTCCAACCAGGATATTCTTTCAAAAGTTTTTCCGGTGCATTGGTGTACCAGCTGTAGCCATTACGACGCTCGTAGCCGATTTGAGCAAGAGAATTTTTCTTTATTCCGTCCCGGTCGCAGAAGTATGGCTTTTCAGTATCCAGATCATAGAATCGAGCCCACAGTGCTGCTGCATTCGGATCAGAAACCACGATTCTATTCTTTTTGCCTTCTGCATTAATTTCTGTTTCTAGCTTGATGCCCTCTATTTTATGTGTTTCAAACCAGTTGACTGCTCCATCTATCGAAGCAATCACTTCCTTTGAAGGATTGTCCAGTTCCATCAATAGCTGAACGATACCTACGGATTCCGAACCGCTAAAGGAAGCAAGTTCATAGGAGCGGGCCTTTGCCGGAGCTAGCGTTTTTTCATCATGTTGAGCACACCAGACAGCAGGGTTGCCGTCCACGAGGATTTGAGTTTTGAGAATGCAATCAATCCCAGAATTAAATGATTTCTGAGCCTGGGCAATCAGTTTTGAATCCAACTTCAACGCTGAAAAAAGTTGGTCATTAGAGTAAATCTCTCTGAGAAACTTCAGCGTATTTACCATTGCATCATCGTTGTAAGTGACGCGCATAGAATAATCTCCTTTTCCACCTCGAATGGGAAAAAACTGAGGCCAACCGCCATTGTCATATTGGGAAACGAAGATGTAATTCAAGCCCTTTTCAAAAGCCTCTTTGTAGCGAGAATCCGGATTATGTCCATAAACTTTCGCTAAAAACTTTAATTCGGTAATCGTTGCTCCATTGTCAAAAGTTGCTCCTATATCATTCTTATGGTCTTCAATTAGAGCTTTTTCTGAGTCGGATAAGGGTTGGTGATATTCTTTGTTTTTCTCCCAGCCTCCAATTTCCTTCTGGTTTAACAATACATTCTCGCCAACAGCTTTTGCTTCCTCTGTACCGTACCAAGCATCAGGCATTTTGGTAGCCACATCTTTCCATCGCATACTGAGATATTTTGTGCTTTGCGCATGAGAGATGCTAAACACAAGTGCAAAAATGAAGGTGATCAAGAAATTAATTTTCATAAGGTTAGATTGTCGATAATCTATTGATTATTTCACCTCAACGATGATTCTTCTATAGCTGGTCAGATTAGGTGAACCATTATCAGTCACTTCGCAGATGATATGAATGGTCTTGCCGGAGGAATCGCTAGGCAGAGTTAATTTGATGCTGTCCGATTCGCTGTTTGGTATGTTGACTTCGCCTGAATAAGTGCCTACTTCAGGGACAATCCACCATTTGAAGCTTAGTTCATCATCTTCTGGATCGTAAGACTTCGAAGCATCAAGCAGAATGTTTTCTCGCTTTTTTGCCTTCACTCTTAGCAACTCTACACCCTCCATTTTATTCACCACTACAATTGGATTTCGGTTGCCTTTTCCCTCATTTGCCCAGTCCATTCTGGCAGCGAAATTATTATAGATCGCAGGGTAGAAGTAGCTTTCGTATTTCCTGGATATTTCAGCTTGCGGTGCTTGGAAGTTTGTAAAAGCAAAGGTTTCCTTGTCTTCACTTATCCCTTTTTCGAAATATCCTCCCCAACCCACTTGGGAAGGAACCATTGGGTCGTTCAGACCATTTGGCATCAGATGTAAAAAGGCAGGTGTGTCGCCTTCTACACCGTATTTATATTTGGGATAGACTTTGCCTAAATTGCCATGAGTCTGGATATCCGCAGCATATTTTTCCCAATTACTTTTCCCTGTTCCATTCTGATATTTCCAGGCAGATTCATCCCAGATAAAGAGTAAATCATCGGAAAACTCCCTTCTCATCCATTGGTGTGAGCTGATAGCGAAATCAGTTTTCTGATCTCTATCCTGATCGGTGATTGTATAGGTTGGGATTTTGTGAAGAAATGTCTTCAAATCTGCTTCAGATCTTGTTTGTTGAACTTTCCAAATTGCCTGTGCTAAGGTATTTCCACCTCCCCAAACGGTAATCCAAAGCGGTCGCTTATCCGCTTCATCCGCCAGTTTGATAATTAATTCACTTCCTGCGGAATTATTGTCCGCTCCAATAAATTGCTGTCCTCGGTTTTTGCTACCAAATACAGTGATGCTTCGCAAATAATCCGGGCTTGGCCAGTAACCTATGCTTTGATTGGATTCATCGGACAAAAATCCTTGCTGATTGGATCGCTTCATTAAGTTTGGAAGGTCCTTCTCATAAGCGTCTATTGCATCATGAATCAAGTCCATGAAATCATCCCGGGTTTTATCCAGACTCCAACCTGTGGTGAAAATCAAGCCTTCGATTTCATATAGATCTGCATGGACAAGGAGCCTGACCAATGATTCACTATCATCTGTTTCCCAGGTTGAAACATCGGTTAAGACTACGATTCGAGGTTTTGGAGTAGCTTTCTTTTGACCTTGCTTCGCAAAAACAAGTGAAGAAAAAATAACAGCTAGAAACAGAGGGAGGATTGATCTTTTCATTAGAAGGAGGGTATCACTTAACAAGCTGAAGCACATTATAAGTTATTTTGGTTTTGATCTAGAAAGTCGGTGGTTTTACTTGATTGAATTCAAATAATTTTCCAACATGGTATAACCTTCTTTAATTAGATTTCTATCAGCAGCATCAGAAGGATTAAGACCATTCTCCAATTCCCATTCATCTGGCATTCCATCGTGATCGGAGTCTTTAGGAGCTGGTAAACTCTTTAGTTCAGGCCATCCTCCTACATCGTTTTGGGAATCAATAATTCCTGATTTTTTTGAAGGATCTATCAAAGTATGATCCTTTCTATATGTTGATCCTTCAAAAGTTGCAAAACCGCCTTTGGCCTCATTGACAATCCGGGTATCCACTTCATCTCGTTTTGGAAGGATAGCACCGGCATTTTCAAGTACCAATTCAAAAGCGGCTTCCGCTGTTTGTTGGTTAATAGGCATGGCATCCCAGGGCTTATTCAGCTTCACATATTTTAAGTTTTCTTCCCCGCCTTGAGGCTGCACGCCCCCATCCCAATTGTTGGCAGTCACTTTCTCACTGCCTATCATGACATTCTCCGCAATATACCATTTGCCAAAATCACTGGTCGTATCCCGCATATTAGGGTTGGCAAATCTATATCGAACTTCTCCCGTCTCAGTAGCAGGTCCAGGTTTATAGTAGTTTGCGACCATATTTATGGTTGAAAATGCAAACTTTGGATTATTTACTTGTTGGTTTTCTCCACCATAAGTGCTGTTGTATCCCCAGTTATAGACCACATTATTTCTATAATCTGTGAAGCCAGATCCTGATGCCATTCTAGGGTTACGACTTCCATGATGAGCCAAAAGATTATGGTGGTAGCTACCAAAGTTGGATCCCCAAATACCACCAAAACCATGAGCTCCTTTGATATGATTGGAGTCATGCATGCTTTCCGAAATTATGCTCCACTGAACAGTGATGCTATCACAATGGTAGATTGACATGGTTTCATCCACACTCCAACTTGCAGAAATATGGTCTAAAATAATGTGTTTGGTATATCTGCTAGAAACAGCATCTGTGTCCTCCCCGGATTCGTTCCCAAGTCTTACTCTCAAATATCGGATGATGACATGATCCGCATCAATCATTAAAGGATTCTTCTTGATGCAAATCCCATCTCCAGGAGCCGTTTGACCAGCAATGGTGATATAAGGGTTTTTGATGCGAAGTGGACTTTCTAATTCAATAGTTCCTGAAACTTTGAACACAACAGTTCTAGCTCCTTTTGCTTCCACTGCAGCTCTCAAGCTTCCTTCACCACTATCATTCAAATTCGTGACTTCATATACTTCTCCTCCACGGCCGCCTTTGGAAAATTTCCCATAGCCTTCTGCTGTAGGAAAGGCTAGTTGCTGAGAAATTACTGAAGAAAAGGTTAGAAAGGTCAATCCAATTGCTAAAATGAGTTTATGCATAATTTGTGTCATTTTACTTAACAGATGAAAAGTAGATATTGAGGTTATTTTTCTAGCTAACACTATTTCTTAGCCCTTTCCAGCAGCTATGGCGATCTGAAACTTGAATGAATATTACCACTTTTACTAATCTTCCACTTTATATTCATGAAAGTTCGACAACAAATATATTCTCGTATTTAAGTAAAAACCACCTACATTTCGTTTCAAACCTATCATTTTCCCAGATGGCAAATACTTTTGATGAAAGTCGAAATGAGTTTAAACCTTATGGCTTGACCTGTGAACTCTGGTCTCCAAGTATCATGAGAAAGCCTGATAGACACAATGAGATAGAATTAAACTACTTCCCAGAAGTAGGGATTACCTATTTTTTTCATGGGAAAAAAGTAACTGTTCCTCCTAAAAAACTGACTGTTTTCTGGGGGCTTATTCCTCATCAGATTATTGATTTTCAAAATGAGAAGCCCTATTACGTGTGTACGATACCTTTCTCCTTGTTTTTAGAATGGAAGCTCCCGGCTCACTTTGTCGATAGATTGTTAAGGGGGGAAGTACTCTTCGATACTTCAAAAGATGAATTAAAGTATGATGAATTTCTGTTTTGCAATTGGTTGAAAGATATCAATGGCAATGAATCAGCCGAAGCAGCATTACTTGAAATACATGCACGATTATACAGAATGGCCATTGGGAGTTTGTCCTCGGATGGAAAAGAACATCCTTCACTTCAGTCCAATGAAATCAGTCAGGTAGAGAAAATTGCGATTTATATTGCTCAGAATTATTCAGAATCTATCAAAGTCTCAGACATTGGCCAAGCTGTAGATTTACATCCTGATCATGCAAATTCGATTTTCAAGAAGACATTTGGAAGTACCTTAAGCGAGTACATCACCGCGGAAAGAATCTCTCATGCTCAACGTAAATTGGTTGCGACGGACAAAAGCATCACGGATATTGTCTTTGATTGTGGTTTCAATTCCATCAGCCGTTTTAATGCAGCTTTCCTAAAAATCAATGGCTGTACTCCAAGAGAATATAGAAAGAGATATTTATTAAATAGTTACCAAAAATCTTCTCATACAAAGTAAAAAAACTGTGGATAGTTACATCATAACTAAACAACTGAGGTCCGTCAAACTTTAACTGTAACGGAGTCAAAAAACGAAGGTTGAAAATGAAACTCCCCTGAAGTTCCTCAAATGATTTTAAGTTTTATTTTAATATTCTAAAATACTTAGGGTCCGAGGCGCACAATAATGTAATTTTTGACTTCCGGCATCAAAAAAACTTCCTAATAATAAATCAAGAAAATTGCCAAATTCGATGAATAGTTAATGCAAACTTATTGAGCATTGCAAGACCAACCGTCAACTTCAACAAACGTCGAAATTGCTCTTTCCAGTAGAATCCAAAATTTTGATTTGAAGCTTTGAAAAATGCCCATGATTAAAACCTAGGAAATACTTCTTTAGTTAAGTTACAAACACACTTTAAAACTAAATATGATATAGTTTTAAAGTGGTCCTCTGCTAACTATATGGTCAAAATTAAATTTTTTAGGGTCTGCTATAATTCACTTTATTGCTATGATTTTCCTTCAAAAAAAAATCCAATGCATGGCTATGAAAAATTCATAATCCCTGCATTGGATTGAATAAAATCTAAGTTAATTACGCTTCGAAATTGTATTTACGAGATCTAAATAAACGGCTCATAACTTATCAATTCCAGTCATTAGCAATATCAGAAGCTACAGCCGGGTTGGTTTCGCGCTCAGCGAGTGGAATTGGGAACAGCTCATGCTTATCAAAGAAATATTGACCAGCTCCGTATTGTTCGCTCAACTCCTGGTTGAGTATTGTTTTTGCATCACCCCAACGTACCAAATCACGGAAACGAGTTTGTTCGCCACAAAGCTCCAAGTGCCGCTCTCTTTTTAACAGCTCCATGGCACTGGATTGATCATAAGCACCTGAGTAAGGAAATGCCCCAACCCGGGTTCTTACCTCATTGATAAGAGAAATTCCCTCCACCACATTTCCAGACTGGATCTGAGCCTCGGCATACATCAGCAATACATCTGCAAATCGGATCAGTTTCCCGTTGTTGCTACTTTCAGGTAACCCCTCCTTGAAGCGCTTTTCGTAATTCTGGTATTTTTTAAACCTATACCCTCTCACAGCAAAGTTATAGATTAAGGGTGTTTTGCCATTTGCCCATTCGACCGGATCACCATCCGGTACATCAGCTATCGTCAGATTACAGTTGTCACACCACCTATCATCGCCAAGACCATTTGCTCCATAGAAAGTTTTGGCCGCACGGGGATCTATGTAATCTTCATTGTTTTCATCTTTATAGTTAAACTGAGCCACAGCTGCATCAGAGATAAAAACGTTTTGCCAATCATTAAAGCCGTATTCCATAGGACGACCTGAGTGGGCAGCACCTTGTCCCCAGTCTTCCTGGCCTCCAAACATATACCAGGTATTTGCTCCAGGGATGTGCTTCAATTGTACCTCAAAGACTGATTCCGAATTATTTTCTAAAGCATCCTCGTCGGTAAAATTATCATTCCAGTTAGCTCCTGGAAGAAGCGTGTATTTGCTATAAATTTTCGCAAATTCTGTAGCAGCTTGAAAGTACTTCTCCTGATAAAGATAAGTTTTCCCGAGCAAAGCAATTGCTGCTCCTTTTGTGGCACGTCCCAAATCAGTGGCAGGATAGGAATCCGGCAATACCTCTGATGCTAGGATAAGATCATTTGCGACAACTTCCCAAACTTCTGTCACATTTTCTACTCTAGGAGTCTGAACCACTTCTACATCTTCTAAGCTAAGCTTCATAGGAACTCTACCAAATTGAGAGGCAAGCTCAAAGTAGGCGTATGCTCTTAAAAATCTCGCTTCTCCAATGAATCTGCTTACATTTTCATTTGGACCATTGGCTTCAAGAAAATCCTGTCCTTTTTCAATGACTAGATTTGAGCGAAGCACTAAGCGATAGAGAGATCGCCAATAAGCAGTTATCTGACCATGATTTACTTTGAAAGTATATTTGGCAAACTCCGCCAGCTCTCCCTGTAATGCAGTTGCCACTTGGGCATCATTCCCCAGTAAATCAAAGATGAAATAATACTCCCGGGCCCATAATCCACCAAAATACAAGCCAGAATAAATCGCATTGGTACCTTGAAGCAATTCAACCTCTGTGTTGAAAAAAGTAGCCGAAGTATAGCTATTGGGATTTTCAACATCCAGAATGGAATCGTCACAGGCTGTCATACACATTACAACAGCCAAGATCATATATATTGATTTTATTTTTTTCATGTTGTTATAAATTAATGTCAGTTAGAGAGATAGCTGTAGACCTGCACGAAAGGTTCTTGATACAGGTAAGGTTCCATTGTCAACTCCTCTTCCCCGAGACCATCCACCAACTTCTGGATTCAAGCCTGGATAGTTAGAGAATGTTACCAGATTATCTGAACTGACATAAACTCTCAACTTTTGAACGGATCCGTTAAAAGCTCTATCAAGCAGGTCTCTTGAAAAAGAATACCCTAAACTGACCAATGACAATCTTAAAAACGCTCCAGAATATACAAATCGGTCAGACATTCTTAAGTTTCCGGAAGGATCGGTTTTAACTGCACGTGGCATCATTCCATTTCCAGGTTCAGATTCACTTTTCCATCTATCCAATGTTGCAGTTGAGGAATTAAAAGGCCTGATCATGCCTTCCATCCAGTATCCATAGCCATACACGATGCTGTTGCCTTCTCTCCCAGTCCAATTCATGAAAAAATCGAATCCTTTATAACCAAGAGTAGTAGCTAAACCATACATGAATGTCGGCTGCGAATTGCCTAAGTATGTTCTATCATCATCGTTTACCAACCCATTATTGTCCAAATCTATAAACCGAATATCTCCTGCTCTAGTGGCTGATGAGATATAAAAGATTTCGGCCAACTGTTCTGGTGTCAGGCTTGGATCAGCAGCTAAGGCAGCATCCCGAGCTGCATCGTTGTCTGCATCGACTTGTTCTTGGGTGGCGTATACATGATCCATCTTAAATCCATAAAGATACCCCACTGGTTGCCCTACCTCAGTTCGGTTTGAGGACATAAATCCAAAACCGCCATCGTTGTAAGGGATCCCATTTGACAAATTGGTGACTTCGTTCTTTTGAAAAGTGGCATTGGCAGTGATTGTATATGAGAAATCACCTGCGGCATCTTTAGCTGTTAAAAATAATTCCACGCCTTTGTTGGTAAGGTTTGCTGCATTTATGGTAGCGTTTCCACCACCTCCGTTTCCACCAAATCCCAAGGATGGAGGAAGAGGAACATCTACGAGCATTTGCCTTGTCTCTTTGCTAAAATAATCCACGTTTAACATCAATCGGTCATCCAGAAATCCAAAGTCCATACCTACGTTTAGCGCGGCAACTTCTTCCCATTGAATGGCAGGGTTAAATGCAGCATTTATTGTTTTCCCATTTGTCCCTAGAGCTGTATAGGTAGGGAATGCATAAGCAGGACCATTGTGGATGTTTGAAAAATAAGCGTACTGAGGAATCGCATCATTTCCTGTGATACCGTAGCCTGCCCTTAACTTGAGAAAACTCACTGAATTGGAAGATCTCAAAAATTCCTCGTCAGAGATTTTCCATCCAACATTGAAAGCGGGGAAGCTACCCCATCGGTTATTTGGTGCAAAGGAATCAGACCCATCGAAGCGAAGATTTGCATCAATGAAATACTTTTCCTTGAAGCTATACGAAACACGACCAAAGTAAGACAATTTCGCAAACGCATTGATCCATTGACTGTTTACCGTTCGCTCGTCAGCCACATTTAGAGTTTTGATCTCATCGTTTAAGTAACCTTTCCCTTGTGCGCTGATTCCGCGATTCCATCCACTTTTCAATACAGTATTTCCTATAAGCGCTGTGAAAGCATGATCTTCAAAGGATTTTTTGTAAGTAAGATAGTTTTCAAGAATAGTTTGACTTGGGAGAGAGTAATTCGAACTTTCGTCCAACTGAGCTAGTGGGAAAACCAAATTTCCATTTTGACGAGGCCTTATATAAGAGAAGTTGCCTGAGTATCCTCCAAAAATCCCGAAAGAACTTCTCAGGTTTAAACCTTCGATAATTTGAAGATCCGCTTTCAAGTTGAGTGTGAAATTGGCTCCTACACTTTTGTTGTCACTTAGCCTAAGGTCTGTAATGGGGTTAGTAGCATCGTTTAGATCATCGGTTGTCGTTACATAAGCAAATCCTCCAAGTGCATTGGGGTCTTCGATAGGAGAATAGGTAGGCATTCTCATTCCACCGAGAAAATCCACTCCTCTTCCTTCGTTATTCCAGCTTTGGCCACGAAAGTCTTCTCCTAATTTCAATCTGCCATTGAATAGTTTCCATTCAGTATTAAGTCCAAACTTATAATTTTCCCACTGCGAAGTTCCATAGGTAGATTTGGTGTTATTGTAAGCCCCACTTACACTATATGTTACTAAATCTGTTGCTCCACGTAGGCTCAGGTTATGTTCAGAAAAAGGCGCGGTCTGAGTCATTTCATCCTGCCAATCAGTACGGTCAGTGATTGCATATTCAGTGAAAGTACCATCTGGGTTATATAGTTTAGGAATCGTGGTAAAGTCAAAGTTTCCGTTGGCGCCGTTGACTTCTATATCATTAAGTAGCTCCATGTATTGGAGAGAATTCAGGAGATCCAGCTGTCTACTAGGGGTCGAGGAACCGAAGAAATTATTATAGGAAATCTGAGGGGCTCCAGTTTTACCCTTTTTTGTAGTTATGATAATAACTCCATTGGCACCACGAGATCCATAAATGGCAGTGGACCCAGCATCTTTAAGAACCTCTATCGTTTCAATGTCACTGGGATGTACCACATTTGGGTCTCCTCCTAATAATCCATCAATCACATATAAAGGATCAGTACCTGAGCTGATACTATTTGTTCCTCGAATTCTGATTTGTCCTCCAGTGACATCCACACCAGCTGCTCTACCCTGAAGGAGGCCTGCTACACTTGTAGCAGAACGATCTCCTAAATCATCACTTGAAACAATAGATACCGCTCCAGTCAAATCACTTTTTTTCACTTCGCCATAACCGACGACTACTATTTCATCAAGCTGACCGACATCAGGTTGCATCGTGAGATCAATGATCTTTTGATTTCCTACTACGATCTCTTGAGAAGTAAATCCAATAAAGCTAAATACCAACACATCATCTGGAGTGGCTTGGATTGAGTATTTTCCGTCCAAGTTTGTAGCCGTCCCAGAAGTGGAACCTTTTACTATAATAGTCACCCCAGGCAATGGCAATCCGTCATCACCAGATGTGACTACTCCGGACACCATTTGCTGCGCCTTAAGCTGCACGCTAATCATCATCAAGAAAGCAATTAGCGGCATTTTCATACACCGTAATAATTTAAATTTCATAGGCGTTTAATATTTTGATTGGTTAATAATGGGTTTACCTTTTCCCACCAACGAAAGGAATATTTCACACTTTTGTAGAAAGAAAGAGGTTCATTAAATGTATGTAGAGTAGGAGATAACGACTTGTGACAGGTTCCCAAATACATGGAATGGGTTACCAAATGCAGGTAAAATTCAATTTTTTGGCTACTTTTTGACTTCTTCAAAAATCAACAAACCCTGGAGGGTTGATTATGAATTTTAAAAATGTACTCTGGACAATACCATGGATTATACTTTCATCTGCAGGTGGATTGTTTGGTCAAAGTTTTCGATTTGAACATCTCACTGTAGAGGATGGATTAAGCCAGAACACGGTAAGCGCCATACAGCAAGATTCACTTGGATATATGTGGTTTGGCACCCAAAATGGGTTATGTCGGTACAATGGATATGAATTTGAAATTTTCGAATCCACCGGAAATGATTCTCTGACTTTACCCAGTAACACGATCAACTCCATAATGGAAGAATCCAATTCCAGAATTTGGATTGGAACTTCCCGGGGACTTTGTATTTGGGATCAAGAATTAGGTAAAATCAACAGAATACCACTTCCAAAAAACGAGAATTCTCTAGACAGCGAGTATAATGTAGGTGATATCCTCCTTGATAGACAAGGGGGAATCTGGCTTCTTGCAGAGAATAATGGGTATTTCGTCTTCCATAAAAAACAAGAAGAAAACTCTTTTTCATTGAAGCTATTCCTAGATGATGATGAAGGTAGTTTCTATGGGGAGCTGATGGAAGACCAGGATTCAACTATTTGGATTGGCACAAACAGAAGTGGGATATGGATTTATACCAAAGAAACTGATTCTTTTAAGCCGCTATTTGATGAACCCTCCAAACAGAAAAAACTTGAATTCACCTCTATACTTCAGGATAAACACCACAAAATTTGGGCAGCCACATTGACAGGATTATATACTTGGAATCCTACTAAGAGGGAATTTGAATTTTTACCTGAATTGGGTAATCGCATTATTAGACGGCTTTATGAAGATCGAAAGGGGCGACTTTGGATTGGCACTGATGAAGCCGGCTTAAAGCTATTTAATCGAACTAAGGGTAGCTTTATATCTTACGATCACCAAGTATCCAATCCAAACAGTTTGTCACATAATTCAATCCAGAGTATTTACTTGGACCCACAAGACATTTTATGGATTGGCACCTATGCAGGTGGGGTAAGCTATTACAATCCATTGAAACCAAAGTTTGAGATTTTTCAAGCTGGAAATGGTTCTTCTTCTCTTAGTAACAATACGATTTCAGGGTTTTCAGAGGATCAATCTGGCAATGTTTGGGTTGCCACAGATAGAGGCGGTCTTAACTATTGGGATCGAAGCAAAAAGACTTTTACTCATTTTAAAGCCGATAAAAATGATCCTTTTTCTATCAGTTCAGATATTATCCAAAGTATCAAATCAAGCAAAGAAGGGAATCTTTGGGTGGGAAATTGGATGACAGGATTAGATTATTTTAATAAAGTCACCAAAAAGTTCTCCCATCTCTCTTACGATCCCAATAATGACTCAAGTCTAATCTCGAATTCAATCAATTTTATATTCGAGGATACAAATCAGGATCTTTGGGTGGCCACTACAGAAGGATTGAGTATCGCAAAAAGTACTCAAGTAAAGAAGTTTAAAGCCGGTAAGGATCAAAGTCTATCGTTTGCAAATTTTAAAAATCATCCTGATGTCCTCAAAAGTCTTTCGGACACTTATATAAAAACGATTTTCAAAGACTCAAAAGGTCAAATTTGGATTGGAACATGGGTTGGGTTGAATAAATGGGATCCTGATTCCCGATCATTCATCAACTTCAATTATAACCCCAATAATTTAGCCCTGTTTACAAAAGACTATATCCTATGTGTCAAAGAGGGAAAAGACGGAAACCTATTACTTGGCACAAATGAAAGTGGACTTTTATACTATGACATTCAATCAAACCAGCTTAGTCGTTTTAGCAGGCAGAATGGATTTCCAAGTAATAAAATCTTAGGAATAGAAAAAGATCACAATGGATTTTGGTGGATCAGCTCCGCCAATGGCTTAATTAAGTTTAATGAAGATGATAAATCCCATGTAGTATTTAATAGGCACGATGGCCTTTCAAGCAATGAGTTTAGGTTTAATGCCAATGCTTCCCTTACATCAGGTGAGATGGTCTTCGGAACCAATAATGGTTTTACAATTTTTGATCCTGATTCCATTAAAGTGAATTTGACAGCTCCTAGAGTTTCTTTTACCCGTTTGAGGATTTTTAATGAGGAAGTGACCCCTTCAAAGGATGGAATTCTCAGTAGCGTCATTGGATTGACCCAACAAATCGAATTAAAACATACTCAATCCTCTATAGGGATAGACTTTATAGGAATCAACTATACCGTTCCAGCAAAAAACACCTATGCTTATCAACTCATTGGGGTAGATAATAAATGGAATTATGTGGGCGATAAGCAATCTGCTGACTATTCATTTTTGTCACCAGGCAGTTATGTTTTTAAGGTAAAAGCCTCGAATAATGATGGGACCTGGAGTGAGCCGATTTCCCTTTCAATAATTGTCCATCCACCTTGGTGGGAAACGAATTGGTTCAAATTTTTCGGATTTCTATTGGTTGTTGTTTCCCTGATGACAGCATTTAGATTCCGGAGCTATCAACATCGCCAAAGGAATTCACTTCTTGAACAAACAGTGAAATCCCGCACACTAGAACTTGAAAAAATGAACTCAGAGCTTTCTGAAAAGCAGATTGAAATTACTGCTCAAAAAGAAGAACTCATTAATCAACGAGACCAGTTAGAAAATCAAAGCCTCAAACTGGAGGAGCTTAATCGACTGAAAACTAATTTCTTCCTAAATATTTCACATGAATTCAGAACTCCACTTACCCTGATTATCAGTCCACTTGAAAAAATGGTTTCAATGAAGAATGTAGAAAACTGGCCTGCAATGAAACGACAATTAGAGCTGATGAGTAAAAACGGAAAAGAATTATTGGGATTGATTAATGAACTTTTGGAAGTCAGGAATTTAGAGTCCAACGGTACTATAAAAATATCAGCAGTTGAACTGGACCTAATTGGTTTTATAGAATCATTCATATTAAAGTTTGAAGATTTGGCCAATCAATTCACTATTCGATTGAACATACAAGCAGACAGACATCGAGTGATGGTTTGGTTTGATCCAGATATCATGCAAAAAGTTTTAACCAATCTGTTTTCCAATGCATTTAAATATACCCCATCAGGAGGGCGAATAGAAACGAGGATTAGGGTAATAAAAAAATCTGACAACAGCGATAAAGTGGAAATTTCTATAAGTGATACAGGTGTAGGAATTCCTTCTCGCGAACTACCATTTGTTTTTGAACGATTCTACCAAGGAAGTACACCTATTAATGTAATTCAAAGGAGCACAGGTATCGGTCTTTCATTTGTCAGGGACCTTATACATTTTCAGGGAGGGCAAATATTTGTAAGCAGTAAGGAAGGTGAGGGTACAACATTTACAATTTTACTTCCACTTGGGAAAGCCCACTTCAAACCTGAACAAATCACTGCTAAGCCACAGATAAACGAAAAGGCATTACTTATAAAAAGCGGCCATATTCAGAAGGCAAATAAACGGAAAAGGCTACAAGTCTTGATCGTAGAGGACAATACAGATGTGAAGGAGTTTTTAGTAATAGAGCTAGAACCAGAATTTGAAGTGATTACGGCTTCAAATGGACAAGAGGGGATAGATCTGGCACTGCAACATATTCCTGACTTAATTTTAAGTGATATCATGATGCCTCAAATGGATGGAATAGCCATGAGCAGATTTATTAAATCAGACTTAAGAACGAGTCATATCCCCTTGATTCTTTTGACAGCGAAATCAGGGGAAAGCTCCCAAATTGAAGGTCTCAATATTGGCATTGATGATTATATAGCAAAGCCATTTAATGTAAAAATTTTAAAAGCCAGAGTAAATAATTTAATTTCTTCCAGAAAGAAGTTACATGAAATTTTCTCGTCCAAAGAGAGAATTCAGGTTAAAGAAATTATCGAAAATAAACACGATCGGCTATTTATTGAACAAATAGACAATTACATATTTCAGGAAATAAAGAACCCTTCTCTAAATCATGAAACACTGGCAAAAGAGGTAGGTGTGAGCAAGACACAATTATATAGAAAACTTCAGGCTATCACCGGTCAAACAGTCCACGAGTATATCAGATCACATCGGTTGAAAATTGCATATGACATTCTGATTACTAATCCGCAAATGCTTATTCTGGAAGTTGCCTATGATGTGGGATTTAAAGATCCAGCTTACTTTTCTAAAAGTTTTCATGACTTTTATGGAAAATGGCCCAAAGAGGTCAAAGTTTAGCAAGCTTCTATTTCTTGAATATATTTTTGGGAAAGTTGAGACATTTTCATGAGTCCTTCTATACTTATTTAATTTTGGCTGAATCCTTGGCAGCTGCCAGCACTGATTCCCAGGTAGGGTATTTCTCGTTATCACTTTCGCTCAAGGCTTGTACAATTGCGGTAAAACGTGGATCAAAAAACTGAGCATACTCAAAAAGCTCCAATCCCGATGCAGGATCCCAAGGCGACCCCGGCTTATAATGATCATTTCCCTCAGCATATCTCAAACTATCAAAAGCCACTTTCGAATTTGTCCATTGGGGATAAATTTTCTCCCCTCTGGCATATGGGATAACCAGTTCTACAGACTTTTTCACGGAACCTCCGACTGAATTCTCATAAGAGTATAGATTGGGAATATCCTCCTTCAGTAACAGGATTATGGACAGTATAGGCTTCAGACCTCCGGAATGATAAGAAAGTGCGTCTCTTTCTCTCAGGTCAAACGTGGACCCATCGGCATAGAAATTCTTTTCAATATACTGCTCCACTTCTGATCTGGTGAAGCTCAATAGGTCCTCATCCTTCGTCACACTTCCCACCATCGCTACAATTTTGATCCGCTTGCTTCTCCAATTCCCCAATTCCTCTGGATAGCTTCCCTTTATTTCTGCCTTCGCGATACTTTCCATCCAATCAAACATTTGAGATCTTTCATTTGACTCCAAAGCGTCTTTGATATAGTCCGCAACTACAAAAAAAGGCGTGAGTTTATTCTCATTGATCGGATTACCGGTTGGTTTGTAGAAACTGGCCCAGGCAAGTATGAACTCCTTTGCCTTGATAGCATATTTTTTCTCTCCTGACACCACATATGCATATCCTAGATAATGTGCTTTCTCCACGTCTTTTAGCTTGGCAATGGTCTCTTGTCTCAATGGATTTTTGTCATGCAGTCCTTCATAATAAATGATGGATGCAGGATTTGGGATATCGTCTAAAGCCTCATCAGCTTTGGATTTTATTTCAAAAAATGACTCATATGCTAATTTGTCGCTGGCAATTAACTCTTTAAGACTAAGCTTATCCTGGTCTGTCAAAGGGATCACAGGCATCAACTCAAAGGAGCAAAGAGTTAAAATAAGCACTATGGAAAAGAAAGTTATCCTCAAATTTTGGATGGTTTTAATGGGCATAAAATTCTGGATGACACAATGATTTGAATTCTTTTAATGACTTTTGATTTATCCAAACACAAAATTATGAGTTGAAATATGTCAAGTCTTTTCGGGTTATTTTAATTGATCAATCCAATTTCTAAAGAAGTATCGATTTTTCCTGGAGCAGTGAATACTTCCTCGGCATCATCAACAACCAACACCCAATCATTCCCTTTACCTGCTGTGGGAGGTTTTATTAGAAAGGCATCGGAGGAATGGTTAATTTGAACCTCATAGGAATTTCCCGTTCTAGGATCATACCACCATTTTTTTAAATTCTTACTTTTCAAACCCGAAAAATCAATTCTAGTCGGCTTTCCAGTCGGGAAGTAAACCATTGCATAGGTTCCCTGATCATCTCTGGTCGCAATTACATAATTTTCATCATCTATTTGCTCGTCCAAGATCATGGACTGATCTGGAATCCTAGTCAAAAAAGGACGAGATAGCATCAGGTTTTTCAAGTGTTTCACCTGATTGGCCATTGGCAAATCCAAAGCTACTTTCCAAGGACGAAGTGGCTGATTGATAGGATCTTTATCAGTATCGTACATTTGCCACACATCGTGACATCCATAAGTCTGCCCAAATGCACCAGCAAAAACATTCCAGTACATAATTCTTCTTATATCTTCCGGAACACTGTGTCCTAATTCTTTAGCATTAAAACAATTGGGGTGATCCTCATAGAGAGGCTCCCCATCTAGCACTGGCTTTACTGAGGCAAGATTGTAATCATGGGTAATATGGGAATAGGTGCCTTGATTGGCACAATGCCCCGTCTGATGCATATTGAAATCCAGCCAATTCTCATTGTGAAACCAAGTGGAAGAACCACCATCTTCTTTAGGCTGTGGATGAAAACTCATCAAAGTGCGGTCGTATCCACCTGCTTGGGCAGCAATACCTTCAGCCATGGCATTCCATACTTTTACATCATCCGAATCCAACCGGGGGTTTCTATCTCCACCGATTACCCAGATGATATTGTCAAAATCCTTCAATCGATTTCCTATCCACTCTCCGAATTTTCCGGCATTTTCTACATCAAAAATTTCTGGCCCTAAACCCCAACTTTCTGTAAATAGTTTATCTCCCCAAGTTGGCAGCAAAGCCACATAGAGCCCTAACTCATCTGCCTTCCGTATCGCATATTCCACATGTTCAAAATATTTCTCGTTGGGTAAGAGAGGGTTATTATCCATAAGAGGTATTTCTCCATAGGGATTAGGTGACTGTAAGCCATCCAATTCTGCTAGTGCCACTGTTTGAATCACGGTAAATCCTTGTGACTTACGTTTTTCTAAATACATGTCGATTTCTTCTCTATCACATCGATGGAGCAACTCCCAAGCTGTATCGGCTAACCAAAAAAATGGTGTCCCATCTTCAGTAACTAAAAACCTATCATTTTCACTCACTTTCAACCTTTGTGCCATTAAACATATAGAACTTAAAAAGGTGAAAATCAACAGCAACAAATACTTCTTATTAATATTCATGAATTCCTTAATTGATTATTCTAAACTTTAAAAATGTAAAATTTTCTGTTAAAAAGTCGATTCCCTTATTTTCAGACAAACCATTTTTTTAAACTAAAACATGAAACTCTCAAGACTACTGGTTGATTCTCACAAATCGTAAATTGAACCCAAGTGTAAATAATTGAATTCGTCAATCATAACCTCATCCCATTATACACTAAATTATTATTTGATACTTTAGTCACTTATAGGAGCCATTTTATTCAAATGCCGGTTTCACTCTCTAAAGGAAGGATTATCTTCAACAGTGGTTATCAAAAAACCTAAGCGTACTCTCCAGATGCTTTTGCCAGTATGCCCACTGATGCCCTCCATCAAATTCCTCATAGGAATGCTCCACTTCTAATTCTGATAATTGCTCATGTAAAAGTCTATTCCCAGCAAGCAATTCATCTTCTTTTCCGCAATCAAAGCGAATGGCTGGCAAAGAATGTACGTTCCTTTTGATCAGGTCAATTACATCATTTTCAGCATCCCGTAGCCTGTAGGATTCAAGAGATTCTTCAACAAATAAGGACATTTCAGAAAACCTGGTGATGGCACTATGAGCTGAAATAGCAGAAAACACCTCAGGATATTGAGCTCCTAATTTCAAGGCTCCGTAACCTCCCATGGAAAGACCACCAATGCAGATTGGGGATTTTTCACTGGCGCAGGGAATATTCTCGCGGATAGCCTCTGGCACATCTGAAACAATCCACTGTGCAAAATCCTGTTCTTGATGTGCTAAATATCCTGAACCATCTCCCCAAAGTCCGTCAGAAGGCATGGCAATAATAGCCGGTCGTATGTTACCAGATTCCATCAACCACTTTGCTGTCACATGTGCACCTCCTTTCATCGCCCAAACCCAAGCAGATCCATAAACTCCATGCAGCAAAATGTAGATGGGAAGATCCGTTAGATTGTCTATCACCTTGGGCACAAAGAGGCAGATATCTCCCCTGCCTTTTAAGTTGGGCGTCTTGACTGTCAAAAAACGAAGGCCAGAATGCTCAAACATCTCGTCTGACAATTCTATGGTTCTAAAACTGCTCATAATTTATGGCTTTAGGGAAAAATGATTACGCCTTTGGCATTTACTCCAGCTAGCATATCATCAAATGCTTGTTGCAGCTCATCCAAGCTGTATTCCTTACTGATCATTTGATCTAATTTAAGCTGCCCATTTTTATACAATTGCATCAGGATAGGAAAATCAATCTGCGGTCGGCACTTGCCATAGAGTGGATTGATATAGATTTTATCCCATTCAAAAAGCCGCATATCTATCGTAATCTCCTCTTCTATTCCACTCACCTGAACCGCCGTGCCTGCATTTCGGATCATGGCCAGAGGCGCAGCTCCCAAAGCAGGAATAGCTGTACATTCAAAGGCATAATCAGCTCCTCTTCCACCTAGCATCTCTTTGACTTTACCCGAAGCGCTGATCAGTCCTACATCATCCTTTTCAGCCAAAATAACCTCAGTTGCTCCAAACATCTTCGCCATTTCCAATTTTACCGGATTAATATCCACGGCGATAATCCTGCTTGCCCCGGCGATTTGACAGGCATTGATTACATTCAATCCAACCCCTCCACAGCCTAGGACTACCACTGAACTACCAGCTTTGAGTTTGGCAGCATTTACCACAGACCCATAGCCAGTCATCACGCCACAGCTGATAATGCTGGCAGCAGAAAAATTCAGATTTGCCTCCTCTACTTTCACTACTGCGGACTCCTTCACTAAGGTATATTCACTTAAAGTACCCAAGTTGAAAGATCGCTCTATTGGATTGCCCTCCCACTTGGTACTTCCCAAAGTGGCCTGACCTGGTGTATGTCCATTTCCCCCGGCAACTACCGGCGAATTATTTTCGCAAATGTGCTGATTGCCTTCCTGACATTGAAAGCAATGCATGCACGGCGTAGCCCAATTCAGAATCACTTGATCACCGGGTTTTACGCTTGTCACCGCAGCTCCAACTTGCTCCACTACTCCTGCACCTTCATGCCCCATTACTATAGGTTTGCCCCAGCTTAGTGAGTCATAATCAGTATGGCAAAGTCCAGCAGCTTTCATTTTCACCAGTACTTCATCCGGTTCCGGATCAGAAATACTGACCTCACAAATGCTAAAAGTGCCATCTCCTTTGGCTACGGCTGATTTGGAAAGTTTTGACATAGTTTGTGTTAATTATAGAACCACCGTGACCAAAGGCGGAACAGAGGTTTAAATGTTTGTTTTACTTACCCTTAAGCTTTGAGCTAAATGGAATAATAGCCAATCTAAGTTTGGCTAGGTTGAATTACTATTTATTTACCCTGATCCCGTAGTTCTATCTCCCAATAGATTTAAGTTCAATTTCAGGATTCTTCAGTTTTTCTTTGTCTATAGGCTCTCCACATTTGATGAATTTAGTGCCCCAAACATAAGCTTTTGCTGAATTCACCACGTCAACGGCCAGCAGCTCATTTCCCCGAAAGTACCAGATGGAAAAAACCAGCTCTGATTCTTTTCGCAAAACTGCCTCATCATATCCAGCAGACAATCCAACTAGTTGCAGTTTCACTTCATATTGATCAGACCAAAACCAAGGAATGGCGTCATAGAAAACATCTTTACCACAGATTGCCCCAGCAGCGATTTTGGCCTGATCCACTGCATTCTGCACACATTCCAGTCTGAGATATCGCTTGTAATGAGGGTTGAAATGATCTGTACAATCCCCGATTGCATAAATATTCGGATCGTTGGTACATGAAGTCTCATCAACTCGAATTCCATTTTCTATTTGTAATCCAGCCGCGGATGCCAATTCTGAATTCACTTGAATACCTACCCCAAGTACCAGCATATCGGCAGGAAAGCTACTGCCATCCTCGCAAATTACCTGAACTTTCTCACCATCTTCTGCTATGGAAATCACCTGTTTATTGCAGTGGATGCTTACTCCATTTGCCGCATGAAGACTCTCAAAAAACGAAGACATCTCAGGCGCAGTAACACGTGCCAACACTCTACATTCCCGCTCCAGCACTGTGACTTTTGCTCCTAATTTCCTTAAAGAAGCTGCTGTCTCCAGCCCTATATACCCACCTCCGATGATGACTACTTCTTGACTTGGGTTCTTAGAAATTTTATCCCGAATTCCGTTGACATCAGCGGCAGTTCGTAACGGATAAACATGTTTAGCTTCGGATAAACCCCTGATCGATGGGATCATCGCCCGAGCACCTGTAGCAAGAACCAGTTTATCGTAAGCTTGCCATATACCATTGTCCAGCTGTACTTTTTGAGCTTTTCGATCTATTTTCAGCGCTCTGATTCCAAGGAGTAATTGTATGTTTTCTATACTATAGCTTTCAGGAGACTTCAGGAGATTTTGTCCCAATGCTTCTGCGCTATGGAGGTAAGTTTTGGAAAGAGGAGGACGATGATAAGGTAATTCCGAGTCTGAGTCAATAAGCAATATTTTCCCTTCCCACCCTTCTTTGCGCAACGCAAATGCACAATTCACACCTGCATGACTAGCCCCGATTATCACACAGATCTGATTTTCTGCTAGGTTTTCTGACAGGCTCACATCCCTCATTTGGCAACGCGTAAAACTACTCCATCCAGCACCTCGCTAATCTGCAGTTGACAGGAAAGCCGACTGTACTGATCTGCATGATCATCCAATTCCAGCATATCCGTTTCGATTTCGCTCGCCTCACCAGTTTTCGAGACATCCTCAGGAGCCACATGGACGTGACAAGTGGCACAGGAACATACTCCCCCACAATCACCGTCGATCCCTTTTATTCCATTTTCCACGGCCAATGCCATCACTGAACCTGAAAACCCTTCCACAGTAATCCTTTGCTCATCGCTTGTTATAAAAGTAATTTTTGCCATTTCTTTATGGGGTTATTGCATTGAATTTCACACTGATTTTATGGTAGCCTACTTTACGTTGGAATTTGCCCCATTGCTCTATATTTTCTTTCAAATCAAGAATGTCTATTGATTCTATTTTCTCTGAAAGTTCCTTTAATAGAATTCTCATAATCTGTCGGGCATGCGTAGCCCCAAGACAATTATGGTGACTGAAACCAAAACCCACATGAGGATTGATTTTTCGGTCCAGGACGATTTCATCCGGGTTTTCAAAAACATTTTCATCCCTATTGGCAGAGGCCCAGCAAAGGGAAACCCGACTATCTGCTTTCGCAGCATGCTCACAGACCTGCGTATCTTCCGTCACAACCCTGCCCATGTGGGTCAAAGGCGAAAAGTACCGGATCATTTCTTCCACTGCATTAGTAATGATTTCAGGCTCCTTTCTCAGCCTTTCCAAGGATTCAGGATGATCGGCAAAATAGGCGATTGCATTGGTGACGGCATTAATAACGGTATCCCGACCTCCGGCGAAAGTCAAAACCATCACCCCTTTTGCTTCTTCTTTGGACAGCTTTCTCCCATCAAAATCTGACTGCATAAGTACTGAATACAAGTCATCGGATGGATTGGCTATCGCCCGATCAAGTTCACTATCTATATAATCATAAAGCACATTGGCTTTATCCGCATCCAAAGCTTCTCCTTCACTACGAAAAACGTGTGTCCCCCAGGATATCCAGGTCTCTGACTCTTTAAAAGGCGTATTGAGCAAAAGCGTCAAGGCACGGGACTGTAAGGGTAGCGCAAATTCATTGACCACTTCCAGAGATTCCTTAGCCAACATCTCATCAATAATACTTGAAACCATCGTAGTCAATACTTCCTGATATTCCGCATTATTAGGACGCTTAAACCATGCTTCCAAAACTGATCTGTATGCACCATGTTTTGGAGGATCCACTTCAAATGGAATCTGCCGCGTTTCACGAATGTTCACTTCAGATGGAACCACAATCCTTCCAGGAACCGCCTGCGAGGTAAAGGTCTTATAATTATGTGCAGTCTTCCTGACATCTTTGTGGCGCAGCAACATGGTCACAGGATCATTTTGGTCGTCTATAGTCTCATAGCCACAGTTGGATCTTTGCGCTGCAAAAGGATCAGGTATTTCACTTTTTTTCATGGAGTTCGGTTTAAGCTTAGGGTCTTGTTTCTTGGGTTACAATAATTGCCAAAAAACTATTCAGATAACTTCCCTATTTTCACCAATAAGTAATCTATTCTGTCGTCTATTGATATTTTTGGATAAATTATTGATTAAATAGTAAACTTAACCATACTATCTCTACACGATTTTGAAGCCAATTTTAGAACCTATCCCCATAGGAAATCAGAAATCTATCTTAGGTTTCTGTTTTGATAAAAAGGATTTTGAAACACCCTGGCACTTCCATCCTCAGCATGAGCTGACCTACATTGAAGAAAGTGTGGGAACAAAATTTATTGGGGACTATGTAGGGGGATACCAGCCAGGGGAATTGGTTTTGTTGCGATCAAATCTTCCCCATTGCTGGAAGAACAATACCTCCCAGTCATCAAACTCCAAATCATACGTAGTACAATGGAATTTGGGGATTTTTCCCGAAGTGCCAGAATTAGACTCAATTCATCAATTGTTAAAGACAGCCTCCAGAGGTTTGATTTTTGACAAAGAGCAGGTGAATCAGCTGATTCCGCTGATTAAAACCTTCCCGGATTTATCAGGGCAAGAGCTTTATATTCAACTTCTTGCTATCCTCTCAGCACTTAGTAAAGCATCCTATACCCCACTTTCAGCCGCGAGTTTTACAGATGATATTCCAAGCGAATACGGCACACGAATGGCCAAAATCCATGACTTTGTAGGGGTAAATTTTGGGAGGAAAATTTATCTGAAAGAATTAGCGGATTTAGTAAATCTCTCCGAGCAATCCTTTTCCAGGTTTTTCACCAAGATGATGGGAAGACCATTCTTTACCTTTCTGAATGAATATAGAATAAATCACGCAGCGAGGATGCTGGTGGACACAGAGGAACCCATAGCGCAAATCGCCTATGCCTGTGGCTACGATTCCCTTCCTTTTTTCCATAAGAAATTCAACGAATCCTACCAGATATCCCCTGCACAGTATAGAAAGAGGTATTTCAAGAAAAGCTAAAATATGATAGCCTACTATTTTTCCACTGGCTTATACACTCTTATCCACTTCACTCTGAAGGTATGATCCTCTGCATTGGCCAATTCTGAATCAGTAGGCGTGTAAGTTTCTGATTGTAAACCCGATTCAGGACTGGATCTCCAGGTTTGATCCTCCACATTGATGATGATATCCATTTCCTTACTCAGCCCGGTTCGGGTATCTTTGGTAGTATTCCCCGGCTCTTCAGCATTTGTATAAAATTTGGGATCGATCATATCCTTTCCCGAAACGGTACGAACCAACTCCCCATCTATATAATATTCCAAATGCCAAGGATCTCTCCAATACACTCCATATCGGTGAAATTCCTCTCTCCAGATTCTGCCATCTTGATACCAGGAACCGGAATCCGTAGGCTGATAATCCTGAAAAGGATCTCTTACAAAGACATGATGGCTGAGGTGTATCCGCTCGGCAAACCAGCTAGTATTCTGCTGTGCACTTGCCGAGTAACTGGCTCCATAAGCTTCGACAATGTCTATTTCCTGAGTATCATCAGGGCTTAGAAGCCACACATCAGAGGCCAAAGTTGAATTCATCACTTTGGCATATGCTTCCACATATACAGGATAGGAAACCCGGACTTTGGATGTAATACAACCCAGCAAAATCTTATCGGAATCCGACTTGCGTGCAGCAATCATTTGCAACTGACCATCTTTTACTAAGGAATGATTTCTTCTCCACTCCGTCAGGCCGGGACCAGCCCACTGGTTATGGTAGAAATCATCCCATTTTTCCAGAAATTTCTCACTTTTTCCATCTGCTGCAGCTTCATATTCAAAGTCGTCTGACAAATCCTGAAATTCCCATTTTTTGTTTTCACCGGCTTCTGCAGGAACAGGGATCTCCTTCCAATTCTGTTCAGTGTCTGGAATGTCAGGACTCTGAACAGGTTCGTCAACTTCCGGATCTACCATTGGATCTGAAGATTTCGAATCCGAGCAGGACATACAAGCTATAATTAATATATACGATAGAAATACTCTCATTTTCAATTATTTATAAATTATGAAATACACCTTAAAAACCTAGGAATTAATCATTGGGTAAAATCATAAATCGTATGACAAGACTATACTCATTCAAATCATTCTACTAATTCCCCATGGCAATCACCACAATTCCAATCACCATGCAGGCCACTCCTGCATACAGCAATTTTTTAGCTTTGGGCGAAGCCGAGATCCATTCTTTGGTGATAATCCCACTCAAAATTGCCGTCACCACACATGCCGTATTGTAAATAGCATAACCTACCGTATTTCCAGCGTCCCCTAGTTTGAAGGCTGCGAAAGCAAATAATGCTGAGGCTGCATAGTGAAAAGCTGCCATGAACAGGATGAGTAGGAAGTTCTTACCGAAGGCTGGAGTTTTAAATGCTTTCCATGCCTTCTTTTTGGAAAGATGGTAACCGAAATAGGCTGTCATCACGATACCCCCACTTATGAAAATCGGAAACATGACGGCTACCGCAGTGACCCAGTCTGCATTTCCATGTGCTTGGCTCGCTTCATGCAAATAAGGCCTGCCCACAGCATTGGCATAGCTAAAACCCGTAGCCAATAATCCACCGACTATGGCAATCAGTATCCCAGTTGCCATGGAACCCTTATTCCCAGCTGCCGAATCTTTAGTATCAATTAGAGCTTCGTCTTTTTCACGAATGAGCCCAGCTTTTCCCTTGAGGACAATGCCTAAAAGCACTATCAGTATCCCTACCAGAATTAGGATCAAGGATTCCTGATCCGGTAAGCCATCTACTGCAAAGGGTATCAGCGACCCGATAAAAATCACGGTTCCAATGAAAATGGAAAAGCCCAGCGAAAGCCCAATGTAGTTGATCGCTTTGCTCCACATCATCACGCCTATGCCCCAGAGGAAACTCGCAAGACCCATTTTTATCCAGAGCTCCGCAGGCATTTCACTGAAAATCTCACTAAAACCTTGAATCAGTACTACGGATGCAATCACAGGCACCACAAACATGGTGAGCAAAAAGAAAAGGCTCCAGGTATTTTCGTATTGGAATCCTTTGGTGAATTTTTCGGGTAAGGCATATACGCCTAGCATAATGCCAGCGGTAATCGCCAATAATATTCCTTCGGTCATTTTGGGTGTAGTTTTGGGTGAATGTTAGGAATTGATCTATTTGAAAGAAAACTTGGTACAGCTCTTAAATTTCTCATCGGGTTTGAGAAAAGTACCTGGTGAATTGGGCAGATTTGGGCCATTCGGAAAGCGATGTGTTTCACAGCAAAAACCCCGGAATTTGCCATACGACAGGCCATTTTCACGCTTTAAGGAATCGCAGGTATATTTCCCAGTATAGAATAACATCCCCAATTCATCAGTAGCCACCTCCAGACCTATACCGGTTTCGGCACAGGTAAATTCCGCTACCCTTTCCATTTTGAAAGCAGGCTTGTCAAAGACATAATAATGCTCAAATCCATCACCTATGGCCTGTTGCACATCGCCGATGATTTTACTTTTAATTAGGTTATCAGGTTGATTTTCTAAGTCAATCACCGATCCAGTTACAGCGCCAGTTTCATCCATGACCAGCCTTCTGCCTGATGCAATTCGGGCCGTATGTCCTAGAATATTGGAAGAAAAACCCGAGAGATTAAAATAGGTATGGTTGGTCACTGCAAAAGGAGTTTCGGAATCCGTAATTGCTTCATAGTTGATGGTGAGTTCATTTACCTCATTGAGTGAGAAGATCACCAATACCTCTACATTCCCAGGAAAGCCCTCTTCCATGTCCTGACTTTTCAGTCTCATTTCCACAGCCGACAAATTCGGTAGATCAAGAATACTAGCCTTCCAAACCTTTTTATCGAAACCGATTTTTCCTCCATGGAGATTATTTTTTCCTGCATTGGCAGCGAGCTTATACTGCTTATCCTTTAGGGTAAAGCTGGCATTTTTGATATGCGAGCAATACCTACCCACAGTACTTCCAAAATAGGGGGCGTTTGCCTGATAAGCTTCCGAGAAATAACCATCGAAGCTATCAAAGCCACAAGCTACTTCAAGCAATTCTCCCGAGCGATTGGGCACGCGGATAGAAGTGATCGTGGCTCCATAATTCATTATTTTCACCTGCATCCCAGATGAATTACTCAAGGTGTAGATGGAAATGGATTCGTCCTCAAGCCTACCAAAATCATTTACAATAGGTTTCATAGGCTATCCTTAAGAATTTAGAAATGGACTCAATTTTTCCCAATCGAACACCACTCCAGTACCAGGAGTGTCTGGAGCCACTGCTCTAAAATTTTCGACTACAAGTGGCCTTGTAGTATATTCATCTATTGGAAAACTATGAACTTCCAACCAACCGGCATTGGGCTGTGCGGAAACCAAGCTTACGTGCAATTCCTGCATGCCATGTGAACAGGCGGGAACACCATATTTTGCCGCTAGCCTAGCCGCTTTGAGCCAACCAGTGATTCCTCCACAATTCGAGGCATCAGGCTGTATAAAAGAAAGTTTTGCCTGCTCCATCGCGTACTCATACTCATGGATGGTATGGAGATTTTCCCCCATCGCCAGCGGAAAACCGGTTCTATCTACTATTTCAGCATAGCCTAGGTAATCATCAGGAATAATAGGTTCTTCAAACCAAGTGATGTCATACTCTCTGAACCCTTCAATAGCTTTGATAGCCTTCTCCACATCCATGGAGTAATTAGCATCCACCATGAAAGTGACATCAGGGCCAATAAACTTCCTCACCGAGCAAATTCGATTCAAATCTTCCTGGAGGTTTGGACGGCCAATTTTGATTTTCACGGCATTAAAGCCCCTTGCCAGGTAGCTTTCTATACTATGCAGCAGCTTTTCCAACGGAAACTGAAGATCAATCCCTCCGCAGTAAGCTTTACAGGTATTGTCTACCCCACCTGCCATTTTCCATAGGGGCTGGTTTGCTTTCTTGCATTTGATATCCCAAAGTGCAATGTCAATGGTAGAAATAGCAAAAGAGGCAATTCCCCCACGTCCGACATAATGGATATGCCACTCCATGAAATCGTAGATTCCATCTATATCACTCCCATCTTTTCCCACCAGAACTCCGGCGAAATCATATTCTACCATTGCCTTAATGGCATGACCTCCTTTTCCTCCAGTATAAGTATATCCGGTACCCTCAGTCCCATCTTCCAGGGTAATGGTCGTAGTCACCAATTCAAAATGGGTATGATCGCCATGCTTGGCATCATTTAAAACTTCCGGTAAAGGAACCTTGAAAAGTTTACAGTTTACTTCTTTTATCAAATTGCTCATGATCTGTTGTAATTGACGTAGAATGTTTTTTTCTCCAAATACTGCTCAAAGCCGTATTTCCCATCTTCTCCTCCACTTCCGGATAATTTGTACCCGTTATGAAATCCCTGGTGCTGCTCACCATGACCACGGTTTACGTAGATTTCTCCGTATTCCAGTTCTTCGTTACAGCGCATGATCAGGTTCATGTCGTTTGTAAAAACCATAGCTGCCAAACCATATTCACAATCATTCGCGTAGGTAATGGCTTCTTCGAAAGTTTTAAATTTCATGACCGGTAAAATCGGCCCAAATGACTCTTCATGCATAATCGTCATGTCCTGAGTGATATTGGTCAAGACTGTGGGCTCAAACCAAAAGCCTTTTTCAAAAGCAGCACCAGCAGGTCGTTTTCCACCTGTGGCAATGGTAGCTCCTTCATCCAAACTGATTTGAACCAGTTTTTCCATGTGAGCCAGTTCAGCTTGATTAACCTTTGGCCCCATATCCGTGTCTTCTAGCATGGGATCACCAACTTTGATAGCCTTAGTTTTTGCGATGAATTTTTCCATAAACTCATCATAAATATCCTCCTGCACATACATGCGCTCGTTGCAGGTACACACCTGACCACAATTGTCAAAGCGGGAATGAAGTGCGGAATCCACAGCAGCATCTATATCTGCATCTTTAAAGACAATGAAGGGAGCTTTACCCCCAAGCTCAAGTTGAACATGAGTCAGGTTCTTGGCTGCGTTTCTGGCAATATCCTGACCTACAGGAGTTGAACCCGTCATTGTCACCATTTTGGTGATGGGACTCTCCACGAGTGCGGTCCCCATAGCCCGGCCTGGACCGGTAAGGATGTTAATTACACCTTTCGGAATACCGACTTTGTTGGCAAGATTGCCCAGTTCCAGAGTAGCCAAAGGAGTTTCTGAAGTTGGCTTAAGAACTAATGTATTACCTGCAACTAAAGCAGGACCAAGTTTTCTTCCGGCCAAAGCCAGAGGAAAATTCCAGGCGGTGATCGCAACCACGACACCTCTAGGGATTTTCTGAATCCAGATTTGCTCGCCAGGATTGTCGGATGGGATGATGTCTCCTTCTATTCTTCTAGCACCTTCGCAGGCATATTCTATAAAAGATGCGGTCACAGCTACTTCCCCTTTGGCTACTTTGAGAAGTTTACCTTGTTCCTTTACCAGCAATTCTGCTAGGTAATCAGCATTGGTTCTGATTTCAGCGGCCAGCTTGTAAAGCAATTCCGCACGCTGACGAGGAGGCATTTTTCCCCAGGATTTCTGAGCTGCCTCAGCTGCTTCCAAAGCCTGAAGTGCCTCGTCCACAGTCCCATTTTGAACTTTGGCTACCACCTCTTCAGTACTAGGATTGATGATATCTATGGTCTCTCCTGATTCAGAAGTCAACCACTCACCATTTATAAATAATTGATACTCTTTGATTGAAGACATACTTTCTATAGGTTATTTTGGGTAAAACTATCTGCCCATCCAGCCGCCATCGACCAGCATAGTAGTGCCGTTCATATAGGATGCAGCCTCAGAGCAGAGAAAAACTGTAGGTCCGGCAAAATCCTCCGGCTTCCCCCATCTTCCTGCTGGAATTCTGGATAAAATCGAAGCGGATCTTTCCGGATCATTTCTCAAAGCCTCCGTATTATCTGTATTGATATAGCCTGGCGCAATAGCATTTACATTCACTCCTTTGCCAGCCCATTCATTTGCAAAAGCCATAGTCATCTGACCGATAGCTCCTTTGGAAGCTGCATAACCAGGAACTGTAATCCCTCCCTGGAAAGTCAACAGAGAAGCCGTAAACACAATTTTACCTGATCCTCTTTTCACCATTTCCTTCCCAAATTCCCGGGTAAGGATAAATTGGGAATTTTGGTTTACCTCTATCACTTTATCCCACATCTCATCGGGATGCTCGGCAGCAGGAGTTCTGAGAATTGTCCCTGCATTGTTGATCAAAATATCAATGACCGGAAAATCCGCCTTTGCCTTCTCTATGAATTGATAGACTGCTTTCCTATCGGAGAAATCACAGGCATATCCCTTAAATTCTCTTCCAAGAGATCTTATTTCCTTTTCGACAGCGCTTCCATTTTCTTCTAAAGTGGCACTGACTCCTATGATATTCGCACCGGCTTCTGCCAGACCGATCGCCATTGCTTTACCAATTCCGCGTTTGCAACCTGTGACTAAGGCTGTTTTGCCATCTAATCTAAATGTGTCTAATACTGCCATGTATGCTTTTATTAGGGTTTAAAAATTAAAGTTGACAATCCATCAGTACCTTCAGGCCTTCAGGATTTTTGTCAATTGATTCAAATACTTGTTGGATGTTGGAAAGAGGCTGCACGTCTGTGATCATCTTTTCAAAAGGGAGCTCATTGGCTGTGATCAGTGCAATGGCTTTTTCATAATCCTCCTTTTCATAAACTCTAGCACCTATCAGCTTTAATTCCTTCCAGAAAAACTTGAATAAATCCACCGGTTTTTTCTGCCCATGAATAGCCACCATCACAATACGACCCCGGATTCCAGCCACTTCTGTCATCACATCCAGAGCCGGTTGAACTCCAGCCACCTCAAAAACCACATCGGCAAGTCTCCCTTCTGTTTGCTCACGAACGTACTGCACTAGGTCTATTTTGGTGGGATTCACTGCCTTCAAGCCGAATTCACCAGCCATCTGTATGCGGGTTTCATTCACTTCCGAGATGATCACATTTGCTCCGGCTTCTTTGGCAACCATAGCTACAAAAAGCCCAATCGGACCACCACCAAGAACAACTGCCGTTTCTCCTGCCACCAATCCAGACATACGTACATCATGTACCGCTACAGATAATGGCTCGATCAAGGCTGCCAGCTTCAAATCCGTCTCTGGCCTTAGCTTGTGAAGTACGAAAGCCGGCACATTCCAATACTGCTGCATGGAGCCTGGACTGTCGATTCCAATGAATTTCAGATTCTCACAGATGTGATTGAATCCTTTGTCGGAAGGTTTTACCAGGCGATCATCCAGTGGCCTAACCACTACTTTTTCTCCTTCGGAGAATCCTTCCACATCGGGACCTATTTCATCTATCACTCCGGACATCTCATGACCTATAGTCTGAGGAATGCTTACCCGCTTATCCATCATGCCATGGTAGATGTGAACGTCAGTGCCGCAGACGCCAGAATAGGCTACTTTGATGCGGACTTCTCCTGATTTTGGCGTGTCGATTTCCTTCTCAATCACAGTGAAGGATTGATTGCCATTGTAAACTGTTGCTTTCAAAATGTTTTTGGTTTTTAGGTTTGCTTATTCTCCTTTTGCCTTATGAGTGGTTTTTCTAGCTGAAGAAAACCTCATGATGCTTTGGTAATCATAGCTGTTATAAATGTGGGATAATCCCCATCGAAGGATTTCCGTAGGTTCCTTTTCCGTATCGGCTGTACGATTCAGGCCGATTGCATGTGGCGCTCCTTGGATGGAGGACATTATCTCAAAATTGATCCCATCAGGAGCCCATTGGATCGTATTTTTCTCTGGACCATCAGTCGTAATCAAAGAAGCTATACCTCCATTGTAAGGCCAAACACAGATTTCGTGACCGCTATTACTGATTGGATTAAATTCTGATTTGATATAGGGACCTTTAGGATTGTCAGCGATTGCTACGCCATGTCTGATTTGGCGTCCGCCAAAAGTGATCTCCTCTCCCATCTGCTCACCTTTATAGTAGAGATAGAATTTGCCATTGTAAGGAATGATACATGGATCGTGAACCTTGTGGCTATCGAAATCCCCTTTTTTCTCCACTGCAAAGCGGTCCTGCTCCTCGCCTTTCCAGATGCCATTGTCGGCAGGACTTAGAATTGGTTCTTCACTTTTGGTCCAAGGACCATCAGGTGAATCCGCCCAGGCTAATCCGATTTGATTTTTGACCCGAACCGTGTAAGGGGATTTGACCGTCTGATAAGTCAGGTAATACTTATCCTCATGCTTCATGATTTCCACCGTGAACACTGATCTGTCATCGTAAGCACCCGGTTCACCGCGTCCCACAGCCATACCTTCCTCTTTCCAGGTCCAGCCATCCTCGGAAGTAGCATACCAGATATCACACCTGTCCCAAGGAAAGACTTTGTCTTTTTCTATATCTCCTGCAAAGCCATCTGTAGGCCCTACACTTTTACTGTACCAGACATAGTATTTGCCATTTTCAAAAATCATCGCACTTGGATCACGACGAACTACTCCTTCCTCATAGGCAAGATCCCCTTTGAGAGGCTGAAGACCGGAAAATTCTATAAACCATTCATTACCTATATTCGGCCACTTTAATGCGCGCTTAGAGGCAGCACTTAAGTGATCTGCATTGGTAATACCTAGTTTGTCGAGCTGCTCAGGAGTAATTGAAGTATCCTGATCTGATGCTATGGTATCCTTATTATCACCCTTATCGGAAGGTGAGCAAGACTGTAATATTACAAGCCCCACCACAGAAGCAATACACAAATTTTTAAACATATATAATTTTCATTTTGGGTTATACTTATTAAAAGACTTATATGTAAAGGACATTAAATTCTATAAAAAGACGAATCCATAAACTCGAATGTAAAGTGAGAGAGGTGCAAAATTGCCAGCCTTAATTATTGAGAAAGAAATCAAAATCCTCTTTTAAGACTGACTATCTAAATTCAAATTTTTTAGTGTTTCGCTTTGAACAAATATGCCATTAGAAAAGAATAAACCTCCAAAAACCATCTAGACAAAAACTGAACAAGTCGATAAAAAGTCTGAAAAAACGAAAAATTAATCTCGACGATCGATAAATTGACCTTACAAAATTTAAAGAACCTGATACGGTTCAGATTATTTTGCAAAAAACATCATTTACACCCAAAATACGCCTAATAACACGAAAATGAGCTCCAATCATTTCGATTTTCCGGTACTATCCTTCCTATGCTCCAAATGCATTTTTAGGAGGTTTTGCCTGATTTTTTCTCTACTTATAGGCGTGATCATCTTGACATGCCAATCAACACTTGCACAGGACAACTCTACAAGCCTAGAAAATGTGCTTCGAAAAAATGAACTGAAATATATCAATCCAGACAGCTCAATTTTAGTTTTGAAAACTAGAATCGATCAATTCCGGGAAGAAAAAGACACACTAAACCTGATCAAATCCCTTAATGAATTATCAAGTATTCACGCGCACTTATTAGATTATGGTAATTCCTATGATGGGTACTGGGAAGCCCTGCTTCTGGCTGAGGAAATAAATAACGAAATGCTCAAAGCCAAAATATATCAGGAGTTGGGCTGGCTCTATAGCTTTTATCATAGAGATGAAGAGGCATTAAAATATTTCAATTTAGGATTATCTATTAATAAGGAATTGTATGCAAAAAAAACTATCGATGTATCCTATATAATAAGTGACTATTTCTCTCTGATTAATTTTTATAGAGTAAATGGAAATTTTGAACAGGCAGCTAACTATGTGGACAGCTGCTTTCAACTAAAAGACCAAACCACCAATTCCCTACTCTATGTCACTGCCGAAGATGGGTATTTGGACGGCATGAATGGGAATTACCAGAGTGCTCTAGCCAAATTAGATGAAGCTCTGGATTATTTCGAAAAAAATGACCGATCCTATCTAATAGTAATCCACACACTGATAGGAAAAGTGTATCTCAAAAAAGGAGACCTTGCAAAAGGTGCGGAGCATTTCAATGAATCTCTGCGCCTGTCGGAAGTATTTCAGAGTCATTCCAATTACAAACTGATGTCTCATGAAGCACTGGCATCCTTATATTCTCAGACCCGCAATTTCCAGGATGCCTTTCAGCATTCGAGAGAAGTAAACAGTATCAATGCGGAGATTTTTGGCCCAAATAGTAAGAATAATAAACACCTTTTTGCAATCAACGATCAGTACAGATTGCAAAAGGAAAAGGAAAAAGAGTTAATCAAGGAGCAGCATATCGCCAATCTGGAAAATGAAGAACGCTTAAATGTTTTGAAACTCTGGCTTTTGGGAGTGGTCTTATGCTCACTGGTAATCTATGGATTGCTGCTGGTGAAGAATATCCGAAGAAAGCATAAGTTGGAGAAAAAGGCCCTTGCTGAAAGGCGGGCACTGGAACTTCAAAAAACCAATGAGATTCTTGAATTGAAGAACAAGGAACTTACCACCACCGCTTTACAACTGATAGAAAAAGATGAATTCATCGATAAACTAAAAAACAATCTGTCTGATGACAAGGGCTTAGTGGATGTGAACAGTCTGAAAAAGATGATCAAATCTGTTCAGGGCTCGCCGGGAAGTAACTGGAAAGAATTTGAAGCTCGCTTTACTGCCATCAATCAAAGCTTCTACGAAAACCTGCAAAAGAAATATCCTGAGCTTACACAGACTGACCTGAAAATTTGTGCCTTGGTAAAGCTTAATTTTAGTAGCAAAGAAATGGCTTCACTCCTCGGGATATCCATAGAAAGCGTGCATACCTCTAGATATAGACTCCGAAAGAAATTCAATATAGACCGAAATGAAAATCTCGTAGAGTTTATAGCTAAATTTTAAATAGTATTTAAATAACATAACTAAATTATTTTAGCTAAGACTACACTATTTACAATTATAAAGCACATAAGTTTTATACACCAAGCAAAATTGCTTGGTGTTTTTTTGTCCCGTTTCAATAGTGCAAGCTTTTGCTTCAAATTGAGGTGAAAAAATATGCCCGTCAAGTCCTGTATAGTCAAAAATGGCTCCGCAATCGATATTTTAATTGATTTGTCCAGTTTTAATCGAGTTTGAAAAATGGATTGTAAGGTTTAGGATCTCTACATTGACCGAGGTTTTAAGATCTAAAAAAGACTTTTGTGTAAGAAAAGTTGCCTTGATCAAATTTCCGAAAACAAATAACCTTAACTCAAAATACCGTATGAAACAACAACTCTACTACTGGAGGAAAAACCTCCCTTTGACACTTATCCTGTTGTGTATATGGATACCTATAGTATCGGCACAACAAGAAATAAGGGGAAAGATCATAGATGATCTTGGTTCTCCTTTACCTGGTACTTCTATTATATTGAAGGGAACGACTACGGGTACCATTTCAGACATAGATGGTAATTATAGTATAAAAGCTAATCAAGGAGATATAATCATATATACATTCATTGGCTTTAACGCTGTAGAGAAAACTGTAGGCACTTCATCTGAAATCAATGTACAGATGATGCCTGACACCCAAAGCCTTGAAGAAGTCGTGGTGATAGGTTACGGTACTCAATCAAAGAAAGAAATTACCGGTGCTGTCGGACAAGTCAAGTCTGATGTGATAAGCAAGGCTCCTGTCTCTGATGTAGGAGAAGCTATCCAAGGTCAAGTGGCGGGTGTAAACGTGCAGGCCGCAAGTGGAAGACCTGGGCAAGCCGCCAATATTCAAATACGGGGTGTGGGTTCTCTCATGGGAGCGCTTGAGCCGCTTTATGTGGTGGACGGAGTACCGTATCAAAGTAATCCAAACATTTCCCCAGATCAGATCGAGTCCCTTGATATCCTTAAAGATGGCGCAGCTGCTTCTGTGTATGGAACCCGTGCCTCTAACGGTGTCATTCTGATTACCACCAAAAGAGGTAAAAAAGGAAATATCGTAGTTGATCTCAATGCTTACGCCGGAGTACAGAACATCACCTCAGGTACACCTCTGATGAATTCCCAGCAGCAGATGTATGCCGAGGAAGTAAAATTGGAAGCCTTGGGAAGGGATCCCTTGATTTTCTTTTTCAATCCTGATGCATTGGATTACGACACAGATTTCGTGGGCGATGTCCAAAACAATAATGCCCTTATCCAGAATTATGGATTAGGTGTTTCCGGTGGTACTGAAGACCTATCACTAAACTTCAACACCAATTACTTTAGTCAGAATGGTGTCCTGATCAATTCCGGCTTTGATAGGTTAAGTAACAGATTGACTGCACAGTTCAACAAAGGCAAGTTTAAGGCCTTTGTGAGTTTGGGTTATACAGAAGAAAACACCTCCCAGGAACCTTGGTCACTCTATGAATACAGCATCGCACAGAGACCTTGGCTTGCCCCGCTAAATTCCCTTAAAACGGTGGGTGAAAACAATGTGCAAATCCCAGTGGACAATGCTATCCTGTATAGCTACTTGTCAAAAGAGCTGGAAAATGTAGATGATCGTAAAGTAACTACCTCAAACATTGCCCTGAATCTGGAATATGAGTTTTTCAAAGGTTTCAAATACAAATTGAACCTAGGAAGTAACTCTTGGAATTACAGAAGGAATTTCTTCAGGCCCCAGTATTTGGTGACCAATAGAGATGGCTCTTTTAACCCAACGGCTTCCAGAGAAGACGCTTTATTGAATGAGGACTATACCTTCACCCAAAGAAATGTATTGGAAAATATTTTGTCTTACGACAAGGAATTTGGAAAGCACAAAATCAACTTAACCGCTGTAGCTTCTTATGAAAAATTCACCTCCAAGCAGATAGGAACAGGGATTATTGGCCTATTGAGCAATAAAACACCTGTGCTTGGCGCAGGACAGCAAGCCACGAAACCTACCAGTTTTGATTATGTCAACACCTTAAGTGGTTTGATGGGTAGAGTACAGTATAATTACGATGAGCGCTATTTGATCTCGGGTAGTTATAGACGGGATGGTTCTTCCAATTTTGGGCAAAGCAATGTGTATGGTGATTTCTATGGCGTCTCTGCCGGATGGAATATTTCAGAAGAGCAGTTTTTCCAAAATGGAAATTTAAACTTCATCGATAACCTGAAGTTAAGAGGAAGTTACGCTCAGGTAGGAAATCAAAGCATTCCTCCATATACCTATGCAAGTCAGATCGAAAGTGGCGTCAATTATCTTTTTGGTTCTTCCGAAGACCTTTATAATGGCGCTATCCAAAGGAGGTATTCCAATCCAAATGTGAAATGGGAATCCAGTATTTCAAGCAATATAGGTATTGATCTGGCCATGTTTTCCAACAGGTTAAATTTCACAGCTGACATCTACAAGAACGATAAGCAAGACATGCTGCTTCCTCGTGCAACTCCCCCTTCAGGAGGTGCTTATCACCCCGGAGCTGTGGGCACTTATAGTCCAATCATTGTCAATGCGGGTAATATGACCAACAAGGGAATTGAACTTTCCCTTTCCTATAGAACAGAATATGCTTCTGGATTCAAATGGAATCTTGCTTCTACTTTCACAAAGAATGTGAATGAAATTACTGATTTGGAAGGAATCGAGAGAGGTTATGGCAATGGACAGCCTTCCTCCTCTTTGGGGCCAAATGTAGATTACACCACCTTCTTTGCTGTAGGCTATCAAGCAGGAGCATTCTTCCTGGTGCAGCATGATGGAGTCGTAAAAACTCAAGAGGATCTTGTAGAATACAAAAAAATCGATCCAAGCGCTCAGATCGGAGATATGAAGTACAAAGATCAATTGACTGAAGACACCAATGGAGATGGAATCCCGGATGCCGGGAACGGAAGAATTGACGAAAATGATCGTGTGTATTCCGGTTCAGGTCAAGATAAATTCAATATAGGACTAAGCGGTAATTTCGAATACAAAGGATTTGATCTGTATGTACAGAATTACTTTTCCTATGGAGCCAAGCTTTACAACGGTTCTAGATATTACGCTTACACCCAAGGCAGACACACGGATCAGTACTACATGTGGACTCCACAAAATCCTGATGCGGACATCCCTACTGACCGCGGCGATGGTTATCACAACAATGTGCGTGCACGATCTGACTTCTTTTTGGAAGACGGCACCTATTTCCGAATCAGAAATATTACGCTAGGCTATACCATTCCAGTGACAGCCACAAGCAAAATCGGAGTGAACAGAGCGAGAATCTACGGTACAGCTATGAATCCATTCACCTTCACTGAATACACAGGATATGATCCTGAAGTTGGCGGAAACGGCATCAGCACCAGAGGTGTGGATCAGGGAAATTATCCTGTATCAAGAAGATTCATTTTCGGCGTGCAGATTCAATTCTAATTCTAAAAAAGCATAACAATGAAACTCAAAATATATAAACGAACACTTGCCTCAGCTTCCCTTTGCGCAATGCTGTTGACTGGATGTGGCCAGGATTTTCTGGAAGAAACCAATCCAAACGCAATAACTACAGATACGTTCTGGGAAACTTCCTCTCAGTTCCAAAGTGCACTGGCTACCGTTTACGGAGCTACGCAATTCCAGGCGATTTCGGGAGGTGGACTAGTGAATGAAATGATCCTGGGAGATATAGGAGGAACTGAAGCTTGGTATAGACCAACTGCCTACAGAAATCTCACCTACAATGATGCCAGTGATCAGGTGACTGATAAATGGAATCAGCTTTACATAGGAATATTCCGTGCCAATCAAGTCATCAATCAAATTCAGGAAGCTGATCCTAGCATCTTTTTAGCAAATGAGAAAGAAATCATTGAAGCTGAAGCTAGATTCCTTCGGGCTTTCTTTTACTTCCAATTGGCAACTACCTATGGCCAAGCGGTGATCCGAACCACAGTTCCTGTATCAGATGCTGATTTCAACACGCCTCCTAGTCCAAAGGAGGAAATTTTCACTACGGTAGTTATGCCGGATTTGGAATTTGCCAAAACTCATCTTCCTAAAATCTGGGATGATAAAAACAAAGGAAGAGTGACTTGGGGGGCTGCAGCCTCATTGAGTGGAAAGACATTTCTTTTCCAGGAAAACTGGTCTGCAGCAGCTGCTGAATTCAAAAAAGTAATCGACTCTAACATCTATAGCCTTACGCCAAAAGTAAGAGATAACTACAGCGAAGAGAACGAATTCAATGAGGAGTCAATTTTCGAAGTAGCATATAATGCGGATATCAACCCTGGAGCAAATGGATCTGTGGTAGATGATGACCCAAGTAGGACTGGAGCTGAAGCTACCAATATTGCCACCCAACTTGGTCAGTTGAATTTCGCAGCCTACAACACGCTATTGCCAAGCTATTACCTGCATGAGTTGTATGTAAATGATGAGATTGATCCGAACAACTCTATCAATAAGGGAAATCAGCAGTCCGTAAGAATGTCAGCTTCAATAGTTCCTATTAATGGAGAAGGACTCTATTATCATTTGCCTATAGGGACGAGGGGAGGCTGGGCATTCGGCCAAAGTGCTTATATCAAGAAATATACGAATTGGTACCACTTACCAAATGAAGATGGCAACTCACGTTCAGGTATCAACTTCAGACATATTCGCCTTGCCGATGTGTATCTAATGTATGCTGAAGCTTTGCTTAATTCCGGTGGATCTGTAGATGAAGCGATAGATTACATTGATATGGTAAGATCAAGGGCAGGGGTTCTCACTATAAAGCAATACTTAGCTGCAAATAACAATACATTTCCACAGTTGCACATCAGTAAACAAGTACATGGGGCTCAGCCTATGGTAGTTCCAACTGCGGAAAACATCATGACTCATATCCGAAGAGTAGAGCGTCCTCTAGAATTGGCTTTTGAAGGACATAGATGGAAAGATCTGGTAAGATGGGGAATCGTAAAAGAAGTGTTTGATGAACTTCGTCAGGACGAGATATGGAGAAATGAGAATCAGGCAGCGATTTTCAACCAACCTCCAATTTACATCGCAGAGCGGATCAGACCGGACTTCCTGCTTTCCTCCGCAAACTACTCTCCTGCAGTTCACAACTATTTCCCTATTCCTGCTCAGGAACTACAAACCAATGATCAGATAGGAAATTAATCCCGACTCACATGAAAAAATATATCAATATCATAAAAACATTGGTTGCTGTATTCCTAATGCAATCCTGTGTAGATCCCTATGAGGGCATCAACTTAAATGAACCAAGTAATCAGGTGATTTTCACCTCAGAAATGGACTTTGAAAATACGGTTCAAATAGGTGGACAATTAGACTTTGGCGATGTATCAGCCGGAGTAATTTCCAGACTATGGACATTCCCGGAAGGTGCTGTGGATATAGAAGGTTCAGACAATGACGTGACCTCTACGGAAGCTACAGTAAAAACTACCTTCAAAATGTTAGGTGAGCATGAAGTGAAACTTCATCAGGTTTACAAAGACAATGCTTTTGTAGGACTAGAGCAGCGGGGAAAAGAGTTGGACACTACGATTATTGTGAAAGTTATTCCTGAGATAACTATAAGTATAACAGCAAATATCCTGAACAATGACGGCACGCTTGGTGAAGCATTAAGTCTTCAAGACAATGCCCAAAATGAAGTAATGGCAGGAACTTTTATCCGCTATATTGTGAAGTCTGAAGGTGAACCGGCGCTTTATCAATGGAACCTAGATGGAGGAGATCCACCCTTCTCCGAGGAGCTAGTTGATACCTTGGACGTGAGATATAAAAAGGTCGGAGAATTTGACTTTGGTTTGATTGCATCGCGTGCCAGACCTAGCGGAGAATTTGTCGTTGCGATAGAAAATGTACTGAAAATCATTCCTTCCACTGAACCTGTCGCACTGGATGGTGCTCAGGAAAAAAATGGCGGAATTGCCTTGAATTTCAGTAGAGAAATGAACGGGGCCAGTCTTGATCCTGCTGACTTTACCGTTAGCATCATGAACAACGGAAATCCTATTGTTGCTACAGTAGCAACCGCAACTGTAGATCCAATCGAGGGGAATTTTGTGATTTTGACTCTGGACAATCAGTCCATCTTCAACGATGATGAGGTGACTGTCTCCTACAAACAAGGCGAAATGGCAACTGCAGATGGCGTGATGGCGGATGATTTTACAGATATACCAGTATTTTTTATTGGTAAAAACATCCTCAAGGACACCGCTTTTGACTACAGCTTCGAAACTTCCACCAGTGCTAATTGGCCTTACCAATGGTGGGGTGCTCCTTGGGACAAATATAAATTCAATATCAGCTCTGCAAAATCATTTGATGGTAAAAAGAGTGCTTACGTAACCATGGAACCTAACGGTGGAATGATCATAGGACATACGGATAATGACAATGCACCGATCACTTTCCCTGTAGAGCAGGGAAAAACCTATGAAATAGGCGTATGGGTATATGTGGAAGATCTAGGTAAAAGTGATCCTAGCGCCAATCCACCTGATCTAAGATTCTACTGGAATCCAAATACTAACTGGGGAGTAGGACCAAATCCCGAATTTTCAGCAGATTTTGAAGTCGGCAAATGGGTATATAGCTCCATGCTGGTAGAGTTCCAGGCCACTGGCAACTACAACCTAAATATCCGAGGTGCCAATGAAGGCAATAGCCAGACCATCAAATTCTATATGGATAACATTTCCATTTCAGAAGCAAAATTAAGACAGTAATAGATAGATGGGTTATAAGTAAGAATATGGGCGAATGCTGATTTAGCTTCGCCCCTATTTTTTCTCCTATTTACTTATAGAATAAATAGTTTATCTATTTACGCTCGGGTATTTTAACAAAATTCATCCTATAAGTGATCTATCCTCCTTAAAGTAGAACATTAAATTTCTCCACAAAAAACTTCAGCTCTCTTTACTGACCATATTCATCAAAGAATTGGGGGGCATCTTTGATGGATTGAATGCCAAAAATCCAGCAGACTTCACTCAAATCCGAGAAATCCAGTCCGCCACTGGCAACTGCCTCATTATTGTAACGTCCGTCTTTTCCATTGTATTTCAGGCCTATTTCTACCGCCAATTCCCAAATTGCTAGAAGTTTGGGATCCTTGATCTCGCTCTCCCAAGCTGTATATTCAGGAATGCGGAAACCTGGAGAACCATTCCCCACAGCATTGCCATCTGGGATTTTTTGGTAATCAGTAGTTGTTTGCACAAATTTCAAGCTTTCAGGAGAAGTAACTTCTTCATTCCAATTACTATGCTGAACCACGTGAACACGCGCTGAAACATCTATTTTGGGCAATTCTGCTTGAATTGCTTTCACCAGTTTGGCTGTAAAATCAGATTGCCCAGCTTCTGCTATCCAAATATCTCCATTCTTGTTTAAGGTCTTTTTCGCTATTTTCATCACCTGCTCAAGTGCTTTATCTGAATTAGCATGGGCATCAGACCAATTCTCCCCGAAGGCAAGTTGGAATAGGTCATTCGGTGGTACATACAAGCCTTCCTGAATCCCATAAGTACCCGCAACGGCATGATAATTCACCTTTTCAAATTTCGAATGGGACATCAAAGTGATCAAAGCTGCAGCAGTGTGAATATCATCCACATCTGTTTTGCAATCGAAATTCACCAGAAGCAGATCCTTTTTAACATTAAACTCAGCCGCCAAAACCGGCTTGGCTTGTGTGTTGTAACTTTCAAAGCATAACATGAAAGCTGTGACTGCTGTAAAAATTATAGATTTTGACTTCATACTTTTGGGTTTTATAGGTTCTAACAAGGACAATTTGAGTGGGTTAATTTATAAAGACTCTGATAAATTATAGCTAGTTCTTATTCAAAGTCTTGAATAGGTAAAATAACGTCAGCAAGTAAAGGATTTAGGGTTTGCTTTCTTAGGAACAAGAAAATAAGCCTAGAGATGAATTACTGTTTTTTTTAGAAAAATACATGCTGTAGACAAGTGACCATGGATTATTGATTCCCTGTACTAAGTCCAAACGAAAAATCTAGACTCAAAATAGTAACAAATGATTAAGCGAGACCCATTAAATACCAAACTTTCCAATTAGAATTCTTTATGATGTAGTGTAATATTTCTTTCTAAGCCAAAAAGAAACTTTCACCAATAAAATCAATGCCGGAACTTCTACTAAGGGTCCAATTACACCTGTGAATGCCTGACCAGAATTGAGGCCAAAAACGGCAATCGCCACAGCAATGGCCAACTCAAAATTGTTTCCTGCAGCCGTGAAGGCCACTGCCGCATTTTTATCATATTCTGCACCCATCGCTTTAATGACAAAAAATCCAATCAGGAACATGATCGCAAAATAGATCAATAGTGGAACCGCAATCCTCACCACGTCCATTGGAATCTGGACTATCAATTCTCCTTTCAAAGAGAACATTACCACAATAGTAAATAACAAGGCAATCAAGGTGATGGGTGAAATGGTGGGTATGAATTTAGCTTTATACCAATCTTCCCCTTTTAAATTCACCAAAATGACTCTGCTTAGCAATCCCGCTAAAAACGGAATACCTAAATAGATCGCCACACTCTCGGCAATTGTAGCAATGGAAATATCCACAATCACTCCTTCAAAACCAAAGTAGGGAGGCAATACAGTTATAAACAACCATGCGTAGAAACTATAGGCAAACACCTGAAAAACACTGTTTAGCGCCACCAGACCAGCACCGTATTCGCTGCTACCTTCTGCCAGATCATTCCAAACCAACACCATGGCGATGCATCTGGCCAAGCCAATGAGTATCAATCCAACCATGTATTCGGGATAGTCTTGCAAAAAAATCAATGCCAGAACAAACATTAATACCGGGCCAATGACCCAATTGAGCAAGAGAGAAATGGAAAGTACTTTTACATTCCGAAATACCTTTGGCAGAAGCTTGTAATTTACTTTTGCCAAAGGAGGGTACATCATCAAAATCAACCCGATAGCTATGGGAATATTGGTACTACCAGAACTAAATGAATCAATAAAACTGGAGGAAGATGGAAATAAGTAGCCTATTCCCACTCCTAAGGCCATGGCAAGGAATATCCAAAGCGTAAGGTACTGGTCTAAAAAACCGAGTTGTTTTCTTTTAGAAGTCATTTATTCAATTTCACGTTCGTGAACACATAAAACATCTCTGAGGCGATCTGCATAGAGCGCTCATCATATTTTTCTGCTTCTTCCTGAGTATCGTCAAAAGCCTTTGGATCTTCATAGCGAACAGGAATCCGCTGCTCTGTGCCGGGAATAAAAGGACAATTCTCATCTGCATGGGAACATGTCATTACCGCTGCGAATTGATCTGCCTTATTGATTGGATCATCAAACAATTTTGAAAATGTGCAGATTGGCTCGTTATCATCCGAATTGAAAACGAAATAGACCGGGTTGACAACTCCTTTCGCCGTAACCCTAAAACCACTTCTTTTGATTGATGAAACTGCTCGCTCATTGAATGCGGTGACCTCTACACCGCCGGAAAAACAATTCGCAGGGATTTCAAAATAATCCGCAGCGGTCTGAGCCCAGATCTGCGAAAACTGACTCCTGCGGGAATTGTGCGTACAGATAAAATTGAGATTGACCTCTTTTCTCTGATCGATCGTGGACTGAATGTATCTGATCACGGGCTCCAAAACCTGAATTCGCTCTTCAGGAATTGGCAGCTTCTTTACTTGATCTATTGTATCCTGAAGTTTTGGTAGCATTTTCAAACGAGGTGTTTCCATGATAGTATTTCCCATATTAGATTAGCAGCAGTCGGAACCAGGGGCACAGGAATTTGCCTGGGATTGAAGTCCATTGAGTCTAATTCTTGGCTTTTGTTCGGGTATCCCACATTTGTCTTTGGCCAAACAGTCTGTCTGAGTACTTGTGAGGATAAATTTGCCATTTTCAAATTCCAATCCATACTTACCGATCGTCTCCCCTTGATATTCCACCTCGATCTCCAAATTTTCCAAACCCAATTTTTCTTCAGACAATTCAATGATTGATCTGAGTTTTTGTGCACTTAATCTGTGATCATAATCTGTAGCGGTAAATAATTGAAAATTGATGACTGACTCCTTCCGGAGGGTTCCTCCACAATCTATAAAGTGCTTTTTGATGGATCCTACTTCAGTCACGTGAAAGTGTGAGGGTACTTGTTCCCCATTGGGCAGCATAAAAACCACCTCATTTACCTCTAATAATGCCGATTTGATTTCTGATAACTTCATTTGATTTTATGTTATTGCAATATTACGATATAGATATATAAAATTTTTTTAGCAACAATTCCCAGATTCAGGAACTTTAAATTGATTGAAAATTCCATTAAACTGGCTTTTGATTTCTTCCCAGCGAATCGGATTGATACAGTAACTGACGCGGGATCCTTCAATGGTTCCCTGGATAATCCCAATTTCCTTGAGCTCTCGCAAGTGCTGACTGATAGTGGCCTGCGCTAATCCCAACTCCTGAACCAAATCACCATTGATGCAGGCGTTGGATTTCAACAAATATTGAATTATTGCTACCCGGGCAGGATGCGCAAATGCCTTCGCTGCTACAGCTATCTCATTCTGCACATCTGAAAAAAGGTCTGTTTTAGTTACTCCCATTTTATTTATAATGATATTGCAATATTACGATAGTCTAGATTAATTTCCAAAAATTCTAAGATCATTTTTCAGCTAGCCTTAAATCCAGTTGATATCTAATGAGTTCACAAACTGCAAGCCTCCTCGTTAAGAAACTAGCTGTCAACCATTTGAAAAAAAAATACTTGTAGAAGGCATTCCAAAGTCAGCTGAATAGGTTACAATCACTATTATGAATGGAAATTTGAGACATTCATGTTGATAAACTTCAGTCATGGGATGAAAAAAAAAAATCAAGAACCACCTTAGCACCACCTGAATCCACATTCCACTTCGGAACTCCTGAAAACAAAAAAGCCGATCATTTCTGATCGGCTAGTGTAGCGGGAACAGCGCTACAAACTTCTATTGATTTTCAGCAACTTATAATAAAACTGGGACAAAAACTGGGACAGGTTCATTTTGCTTTTACATTATTAAATTTATTTGAATCGAACCATTTTGAACCTCTTAAAATGTAGCTCTATAGGTAGTATGAGCACTTTTTATGTTTATGGTTTTTGAAGGATCATTTTTCTTTTTGATGTAAAATCAGAAAACGAACCAATTTCAGCTAGGATCAAAACTAGAAAATGAACCTTTGAATTTCCTGTAAATTTGAAGGTATTTGAGTCGTTTCAGGATTGAATTAATTGAATCATTTAGAATCTCAAATCAGCCTCGTACAATTCGTACGGTACGAGGGGTACGAGCCGTACGAGGTGTACGAAACAACTCATTGTGCTAAATGAATAAAGTGAGCACAGTTAAAGAACGGAATTCTGACTACGATTTATGAATTACCAAACCACTTCCTTGACATTTTCCGTCAAATCCTAATTAATGATTTGCTCATATCCAAAGGACTACTTAATTCGAATTACAACCTAAAATTTTAAGATTTTGTTAATCGCCCTTGACAGTTATGGTTTTCGGATTTCTCCACGAAAAGGATTAACTGGAAAATGCCAAATATGTGGCAATCCAGTAAAGGCATATTGTGGGAACATTATTGTACATCATTGGAAGCATGTCGCAGAATTGAATTGCGATCCATGGAAAGAGCACGAATCGGAATGGCACAGGTCATGGAAAAATGAATTTCCAAAAGATTGGCAAGAAGTAATAATGAACAAAGGCAATAATAAACATATTGCAGATGTTAAAACGAAAAATGGTCTTGTGTTAGAATTTCAGAATTCCTCTATATCAAGTTCCACAATTGAAGAAAGAGAAGATTTTTACGGAAACATAATTTGGCTGATTAATGCAAAACCATTTCAGGATAATTTTAAGCATTTCAGTATAGTAAAAAGTAAATTATTAGAATTAGAACGATCTAAGTACTATTCACTTTCCTATAATCAGAAGGAAGAGAGTAAGATTATTAAAGATTTAAAAGAGAAAATTGATGATCTTAAATCAGATTATACAAATCTATCATATGAAGTCCCAAGTCTAGAAAGACTTCGAACTGAAATTATCGAATTAAATAGCAATATTGAAAAGACTTTAAACAGCTATTTAACTCAAAAATACCTATTTAGTAGAATTTTAAATGAATTCTCAAGCAAAGAGAAGGAAGCAATATTATCTATCCGTTCTCAAAAAGAATTAAGAAATACTGAAATTCTAGACTGTAAAAAGACTCTGCAAAAAATAGAAAGTTTCCCAAACGCAGAAGTACCAGGTTTTGATCATTATAAAATCATACCTCACACTGCAGTTTCTTCATCTTCCTTTAACAAATGTCGTTTAGTCGAAAAAGCAACAAAAGACTCTCTCTTCCCTTTCACTCTTCCGTTTCAGTCCAAAGAAGAATTTGAGCAGATTTCAAGTAACAAAAATTATATTCTAATTATTGATCTAAACGAGGTATTGGTAAACATTCATCAAACAATAAACTCTCTCTCATTAGAATTAAAACAACTTGAGAAAGCAGAAAATAATTATCTAAGGTCTATGGAAGTTCAACTTACTGATTTTCTAGAGGTAGAACTAAAAAAATGTTTATCAAATCTCAAAGCCAGAAAAGATAAAATAAAACAAGTCAATCAAAGTATTGATACTTTACAAAATGAATTAAAGCGACAAAAAGAAAATGAAGAAGATGAAAGAGAACTTGAAATTACTCAGCAAGAAGAAATGTATGAATTAGAAAAAAACGAGATTATGACCAGATTTAAAGGTCAATTTTACTACAAATGGAAGCATAGAAGGCAAAGTTGGAAGTATGCAAAAGGCCGAATTTTCGTGGATTTTAAATCACACATTTCCGAGCTTGTCAGCGATACAACCCTTAGAAAATTAAGCAAGAACGACTTCGTTCATTTAATAAAAAATTGGAAGTAAACGACTATGTGGTCAGTAATAAAATTTTTAGGAACTGTTTTTATCAGCTTTATCGCAATGATTGGAGCGTTAGGCGCGGAAAACCCCTTTCCTCTTTTTGCTGTAGCCTGGGGGATTTGGATAATCTATATCGTCAGCTTGCGGTCAAAAAGAAAAAAAGAGCTGGACAAAGAGCGGCTAATCCGGGAGATTTTGGATAAGCTTTAGAATCCAAACGATTCGTTTTTAGGTGTTTAAGACACTTCCTGGCTTTAAGAAGCATCTCAGACACCTTCACAAGTGCCCGTTACAATACAGACCAGGTTATCAATCACTAATATTTTCAGATACTAAAAAACCCTCCATTTGTTCTAAGAACCATCCTCCAAATCCCTTGTTGTCGTAATCAACTTGAAACCCTGTTAGGTGATCACCCTCATATTTTACGACTTTACAATTTTCTCCAAGTTCATTTTTTAGCAATATTGCTGCCTCATATGTGGTTACTTCATCTTTAGATCCTGCTAAAATCAATAGAGGGCAATTGATGGAATCAATTGAATTTTTGAAAAATTCAGATTTCTCTGGCAGAACAATTTCTTTACCCTTCATTTTATAATAATCTACAATCAGATCAGGTCGAGTAACAAAACCATCACCAACAATAAAATCTATCTGATTTTTGATTTGAGGATAAGCTCTCGAGACAATAGTGGTACCCATTGACATTGCCCAAATACCAACTCTTTTATTTTGCATTCTTTGGGAAATTTCGCTAACAACAGCTTCCAAGTCCTGCGCAAATTCCTTATGATATAGGTAATTCTTCTGAATCTCAAAATCTTGGCTTTTCCCAAATCCTCTATAGTCAAAAGTTACAACAGTGTATCCTGCATTTGCCAAGATTGCTGAATGGTAAACGAAATATGACATATTCCCAGCATCGGGGTAAGCCAGAATTAAGACAGTGTCCTTATTTCTTTCTGGATTTGCAGCATATATCCAAGTATTTAGGAGAAAGCCATCATTTGTTTGAATTTCCAGTTGTTCGTATTCCCATTTAACAGAATCAGGAGTGCGGATATATTCCCTGTCTGGATCAATGGAATATGCCGAATAACAACTAAAAAATAAAACTAGGTAAATAATGAGGCTTCTCATGTTGGCTTGGAATTAGGAAAGTTGAATATAATAACTTTCGTTTTGATTATTTTAATCGCCATGATTGGGGCATTGGGTGCTGAAAATCCATTTCCTCTTTTTGCTGTGGCATGGGGAATATGGATTATTTATATCGTCAGTTTACGGTCGAAAAGAAAAAAAGAACTGAACAAAGAGCGTCTAATTCGGGAGATCCTGGATAAGCTCTAGAATCCAAATAGGAATCTAAGGGAAGCAAAAGATCCTAGCATAAAAAAACAAAAAGCTCCAAAACTGACCAATCGAAAGCCCATTATAGAAAGAAAAGGCTTTTTCATATGTGCTTCTTGAATTAGGGATAGGAAGAACCCGAGTCCAAGAAAAATAGCAACAATTAGTAAGGATTCCATCATTTCAGATCTAACGGTTTTTATTTATCACAGTTCAAACTACAAAAATCCTTTTTGACAAAAAGGGAAGATTACTCCTCCCCTTCTGATTCAATTCCTAGGATATAATTTGCTGCTTGATGAGCTTTCTGAGCTGCGTAGATCAGCATCTTTGGATCATCTTGCAACGGCTTCATCCAACCTTTCAAGTAAGCTAGGGAGTTTTTAAAATTGGCATCCTTGATTCCTGAATAAGCATTTAGGAAACTGGCTCCCATTTCCGCTATCAACTCTTCTTTCGAATATTCAACAGAGCCATATCCAACCAAAGCCGGTCTTTCTGAAAATCTTCCCAAACGGCTACTATGACCAGTTGAATGCAGCATTTCATGAAAAAGGACGGAATAGTACTGCTCGTCCCCTTTAAAAGATTCTTTGTTCGGCATATTGATATAATCAGCAGAAGGACTGTAAAAAGCTTCATCACCAGAATGAACAATTTTCGGACAATCGGAATATCCAGATATAATCTGCTCACAGGATTCAATTGGATTAAATATCCTCTCAATGGTTTCATTTATAACAAATTCGATTCCTTCAATTTGGTCGATGTTGAAAACTGTCCAGATAAAAGGTGTGAATTTTCTTCCGTAGAGATCCTCCTCTTCTCCGGATTCATTTCTGGTTTGTCCTTTGACAAATTTGGAGTTCTTCCAGAATACGACTTTGGTCCCTTTTTGGCCTTTCTTGATATTTCCTCCTAGCTGCTTTGCCTGCTTGAAAGTCAGAAAGTAGGGATGATTGAATTTCTTGGAGATTGTCACCCAAGCCAACCAAAGCGCATTGAATCCTAAATAAGAACGATTTGAAGCATAGTTTTTTGGGGCATTTTTCGGATTCCATACTTGCTCCCAAGTGAGATTTTCATTTTGGATTCCCTCGATAATTTCATTGGTTACGGTTTCCGCTAGTTTGTTGAAGTTTTCCCAAGCTGTCATTTTGATTGTGTTTTAATTGTTGAAAAAGAGCCAGCTAGTGCCAAAGGATCCCCCATCATATCCAAGGATGTAAGGAACATCGACCCGACAGAAATAAAGCTTTTCCCTTGAGTCAAGGGAGCTTGATTTTTCTGGGAGAGTGGGGATATTTGGCTGAGTAGTGACATTTTTTTTAATCCACTGGTGTTGAGGTACCGACCGACAAGCGTCTTCTAGAAAAGCTGAGACTGGATAAGACAAAAACCTAAAGAAAAATGTCGGAGGTAGTCCGTAGGAGACCGTCATTTTGCGGAAGGGCGAAGCGAATTTTTGACGTTTCCAGAATCAGGTTTTCATCTTTGCTTGGTTGGACGGTATAACACCAGTTAAAAACCGGAACGGCTCAGACAACACACTTGGAAGTAAAAAACTCCCTGGCGGAAGGAAGGAAAGTAGATGTAAGGTTGTTCCTCTAAATGAAGTACTATTATCGGTCTTTTTAATTTTCCAGACTATTACGCTATTTTTTCTTGAAAAAATTCTAAAGCACTTTCAATTATTTTATCACTCTCAATTATTTACAACATTGAAATCAAGTTGTTAATCCAATAAATATCGCTGTTTATCAGGAAGTTTTGTATTCAGCAGTAACATTGAATACTTTTTAAGAACAAAAAAGTTTTATGAATATGTCAGCCAATGACCGCCTTTATCCCTTAAAGCCCAAGAATCCAATTTAATGGATTCTTACATTTTTCTCCCTGATTGCTTCTGCCGGGACTTTGCACACTCTGGCGGGACTATCCTACGTAATCGGGAAATGACGAATCCCGGTAATACCGGAAAGATGGTGCAGTCCCGCTGCAGAGGAGCATATCGCACCATTACCAAACACGTTTCTTACAACATTTAAAAAAAACCTAGAGGCTTAATGTGATTGGAATATCCTAATCCCACGCTTATAGGTCATTTCAAGCATATGAAAAAATCACTACTTCTATGCTTACTGGGATACCTATGCCTTCCCATAAGCACCCTCACGGCACAAGTTGCTGATCCACCCGGGGCAGATCTCCTTCATAGGTCTATGCCCCCTCGGGGCGAGGATTCCCGCTCCGAACCTTACTTCTCGTTTACTGCTCTGGATATCGATGGTGGACCACATCTTCCGCCTGCCCGACTTGTCAGGTCTTCCTCCAATAAATCGGACAAGCGAAGTGATAATGTACACGAATCGACTGTTGACTGTGAACTGAGTTCTGTTGACTCTAAAACAAAGGGATTTAGTTTAGTTGATGATACTATTTCTCTTAAGCAGGGGGGCTTCGGCTCTCCTGCTGGGGAAGGTGATTTTGGGGTGGCACTCTTTTATGGGGAGCTGTACAATCCTGATTCACTTAGTCCATTGGCGTTTAGCTGGACTCCTTATTTCTTTTCTAGGGACGCTCCATTTATGAAGGAGGAGGCCTTGGTTGATTTGGAGAAGGGGGAGTTTTACGATGGGGTTTCCAGTCCTCGGGTGCGGAAGTTTGATTTTGAGCTAGGTTTGGCTGATCGGGCAGGCTATTTCACTTTGACCTTGGGGGATAGACCGCTCTTGGAGGATTACCTGGTATATCCGGGCGATAGCATCAAGGTCGAGTTGGATCTGTTTCGTTCGTCTATAGTTTTTGGAGGTCCTGATGCAGGATTCTATGATGCACAATATGCCCTAAAACGCTTGGTCGCGAGAATGAACTTTGAAGCCCCCATGATCATGTTCAGCAGTAGATCTAGGCCACGGTTCCAGAAGGCCGAAAATCAGGCCTTGATGGAGAAATATGATACTGCTTTTGGAAGCCATTTTCAGTTGGTGGAGGTAGGAAAGGAGGCAGTGGACTACTTTTTCTCTGAGTTGGATCAGGGGAAAGAATTGCTGGCTCCCCAGCTGGAGTTGCTGGACTTCTATAAAGATAAGTTGGACAAGGAACGCTATGACCTGCTTTTGATTGAGGTGGTCAGTGGTTTTTATGGAAAAAGGCTGTCTTCCTTCCGCAAATTCCATTACCCAGAGGTTCTCAGCCGTTTTCCTAAGGAGGAGCGGGAAAAGTACCTGGATAGGATTTTAGTCTTGTTTTCTGAATTGGAGGACTGGGAAAGGAAATTGGATGCTTCAGTTCATATCCGGTCCCAGTTGGTTTCTGCCCCTTACCTGAATCTGGCGATGGAGAAATCCATGCTGAAGGCAATTTTTGGAAAGAGAAGTTACCTGACCCAGGTGTCAGAAGATTATTCCGGGGAAATGGAAGACAGGTTGCTCAGTGGTTACCTCTCCCAATACATGGGGGCAATACCCAATGCTGCGACTACCTTGGATTCTTACTTGGAAGCGACGGAGACCAGTCCCTGGAAGGATAGGCTTGTAAACTTGGGCCATGCTTTTATTCCCGGAGAGACCATTATTCCGGTCAGATTGGAGGATATGGAGGGGCAGGTTTATGCCGAGGATTTCTTTCAGGGGCAGCCCACCTTGCTGTATTTCTATTTTTCCTCCTGTGCCCATAGTGCGGATTTCTTTCGGGATATACTTTTTCCCCTGTATCAGGATACCCAGAAACTGGGCTATCGCTTGGTTGCTATTTCCATGGATGATGATCGGGAGTTTTGGAAGTCCAGAATTGGGATTTACTCCGACCTGTCCCTGACAAACCTGATTACCACTCCAGAAAGCAAGAAGCGCTGGAGGGATTATTATGAAATCCATGCCTTCCCCAAGACCATGCTGCTCGATGGACAGGGGAGGGTGGTTTCATTCAACCTGAGGACGGGATTCACCACTTACGAAGCTTTCAAAAACAAATTTATTGACCTCTACCGGGAGCAGGTGGTAGGGAACGAACCAAAAACCCAACAGGAATTATGAAAAGAATTTTATTGATGTTATGGATCGGTCTGGGTCTGGGAATCCAGGCCTATGCCCAAAAATCGGTGAGGGGTACCATCACCGCTGGTGATGATGGGATGCCCCTGCCCGGTGTGACGGTGATGCTGAAAGGAACTACACTGGGGACCGTCTCTGACGAAGCCGGGGTATATAGTCTGGGACTGCCTTCAAGTAAACAGGTACTGGTGTTCAGTTTTATCGGTTACCAATCCCAGGAAATCGAACTGGGTCCTGATCAGACGCTTTTGGATGTGGAAATGCTTGAGACGGATCTTGATCTGGAAGGTGTCACGGTATTCTCGACCGGTTTTCAGGAACTTCCGCTGGAAAGGACCACAGGGTCTTTTGTGGCGATCGATCAGGAATTGGTGGACAGAAGGGTATCGACCAACCTGATTGACCGATTGGAGGATGTCACCCCCGGATTGATCTTTAATCGGGATATCCGTGGGGCAGGTTTGGGAGAAAGTATTTCCATCAGAGGTACGGCCACTTTGATTTCCAACAGTGAGCCCTTGATCGTGGTGGATAACCTGGCCTATGATGGGCCGCTGTCCAGTATCAACCCCAATGATGTGGCAAGTATGACCGTGTTGAAGGACGCCGCCGCAGCTTCTATCTGGGGAGCCCGTGCAGGGAACGGGGTCATTGTGATCACGACAAAAAAGGGGAGTTTTGACAGGCCTGTTCAGGTACAGTTGACCAGTAACCTGACCAGGGTGCAGAAACCTGACCTTTTTTATTATCCCTTGATGTCAATCAACTCTTTGGTGGACAAGCAAATGGAACTGTATAGTGCAGGCTTTTATAATTCCCAGCTTCAGGACAGAAGAAATGCGGTAGTCAACCCGTTGGCTGAAGCGCTTTATGCCCATGAGCAGGGATTGTTGTCGCAAAGTGAACTGGATGCGGAAATCCAGTCTATTCGGAATGCTGATGTCAGAAGGGATCAGGAGCGGTATTTCAAGAGGGCTTCGAGCCAGCAGCAATATGCCCTGAATGTTTCCGGTGGTTCGCAAAAGCATTCCTATCTGTTCAGTGCTGGCTGGGACAGGAATTTTGGGGAAGATGTGGAATCGGACAATTCCCGGCTGACCCTCAATACCAGACAGACCTGGAAAGCATGGAAAGATAAGTTGCGGATAACAACAGGTGCTTATTGGGTGCAGGGGAAGAGTTACAACGGAATGCCCGGAACAGCCAATTTCTATCCTTATGACAGGCTGGCGGATGAAGATGGAAACCCATTGGCGGTTTATCGGAATTACAGCGTACGGTTTAAAGAGGCCAATCAGGATATTCTTGCACTCAATTGGGATTATGTTCCTTTGGAGGAACTGGGTCTTTCAAGGACAAATGGGAGTTCACAGGATCTGAGGCTTTTTACGGGCTTGGATTATGATATTGGGGCTGGTTTCAGTCTGAATGCCAATTACCAGTATTGGAGCAATAACCAGCAGGTTAGGTTTCATCAGCCTTTGGAATCCTATGTGGCAAGGGACCTGATCAATAATTACACAGAAGTGGATGAGGCAGGGAATCTGGTCTACCATGTTCCGATGGGAGGGATCCTGAACCAGAAATTTGTTTCTTCCCATAGCCATAACGTGAGGGCCCAGTTGAACTATTCCAAAAGCTGGAAGGAAGAACACGGCCTTTCGGCATTTCTGGGAGGGGAAATCAAGGATTTTCAGTCGGAGAATTATTCTACTGGTTCCTATGGTTACAGCGAAGAGAATGGGCTTTCACAGCCTGTGGATTATTTGACCAGGTTCCGGGAGTATGCAACCTCACGGTTAAGGACGATCCCCTTCAATGAGGAATTCGGTGGAAGGATCAACCGCTTTGTGTCGGTTTTCGGGAACCTGGGGTATTCCTATAAGGGTCGGTATTTGTTGAATGCCAGCGTCAGAAATGATGCCTCCAACCTATATGGGGTTGAAACCAACCAAAAATCTGTACCCCTTTGGTCAACAGGTGTGGGATGGATTCTCTCTGAGGAAGGGTTTATGAATGAGGACTTTGTTGATTTTTTGAAACTCAGACTGAGCTATGGATACAATGGCAATACCAATCCGAATGCGACAGCCATCACGACGGCGACAGCCTATGGGGGAGCCTTGAATTTTAATACAGGACTTCCTTTTTTGGCGGTCAGGACTCCTCCGAATCCTGAACTGGGTTGGGAGCGGATCAAGATTGTCAATGCAGGAGTGGACTTCAGCCTGAAGGGTGGGGTCTTGTCAGGCTCCCTGGAATATTATGACAAGGTAGGGTTGGACCTGTTGGGGAACATATCTTTGTTTCCATCCTCTGGATTTTCACAGGCAACGGTGAACTATGCCTCGACGCAGACCCGGGGATGGGATATCGTGCTGAACAGTCTGAATACATCGGGTGAGTTCAGATGGGAAACCAGTTTTTTTCTGAGCTTGGTCAAAGAAGAGGTATTGGAAGTGGAGAATATTCCCACGGCAAGTCAACTGATCAATTACTCTCCTTCCTTGCCGAGTCCCTCCATCGGAAGACCCCTGTTTGCGATCTACAGTCTGCCTTTTGCCGGCCTTGATCTTGCTGATGGGGCACCGATGGGATTTGTGGACGGGGAACCCAGCACCGATTATGCCACGATTTATGCGGAAGCGACTCCCGAGAACATCCTGTTCCATGGCAGTGCCAGACCAACCAAGTTCGGCGCCTTGCGGAATACCTTCAGCTATCGTGGCTGGAGCCTTTCGGCCAATATCTCCTATCGATTGGGGTATTATTTCAGGCGGCCTTCTGTTTCTTATGATGCGGCAAATAGAGGTGAAATCACACATGAAGATTATGAGATGCGATGGCAACAGCCAGGGGATGAAAGGATCACTTCGGTTCCTTCTGATCCCGGGGAAGTGAACCCGCTCCGTTCCCAGTTTTACCTGGCCAGTTCTGAAACAGTGGCGAAAGGAGATCATATCCGGCTTCAGGATGTGAGACTGTCCTATACCTTTACACCCAAAGCCAGCGGAAATTGGCCACTGGGAGGGATTGAGGCCTATATCTATGCAAATAATCTGGGGATACTGTGGAAAGCTAGCGACCGGGTGAAAGATCCGGATTATTTGGTTTCGCCTCGGTTGACGAGCGTATCCATTGGATTTAGAACCGGATTCTGATTCTGGTTTATTTAAAAATAGTCCCGGAGGCCGGAAATGGATTTCCCTTTTCTTTCTTCATGTTGGTTGTTGCCATTTTCGGTGTTCCGGGATTTTTGCTTCCCCGTCCCTTGAGAGGGGGATATATAAAAGACATTAATCGAAACATGATCATGAAAAATACAAGATACCTGCTTTGCCTTTTGGGGCTGGCAATGATCCTGGGCGGCTGTTCAGAATTTCTGAATAGCAAGCCCAATAAGAATTTAGTGGTGCCCAGTACCTTGGATGACTTCCAGGGGCTTTTGGATGCCGAATTGAACGGAATGAATCTGGTGCCTATGGGTGGCTTTGTGAGTTCCGATGATGCCTATTTTGGTCCGGGTTTGTTGGCAAGACTTTCATTCAATCAGGAAGCTATTTACTTCTGGAGAAAGGAAATCTATTTGCCGGACGAGAACGATGCCAACTGGAGCTATCCCTATCAGAAAATATTTTATGCCAATGTGGTTTTGGATGGCTTGGAATCCTTTAGTCCAAAATCGGAAACTGAGCGTCAGCGCATGCTGGAATTGCAGGCTTCTGCCAGATTCTACAGGGCGATGGGACATTTTGAAGTGCTGATGCTTTTTGCGGAGCCATTTGATCCGAGTGTTGAGGGACAGTTGGGTATTCCGATCCGCTTGAGCTCTGATATCAATGTAAAGTCGGGCAGGGCAACGATGAAAGAAAGCTTCGCCCAGATTGTTTCCGATCTGGAGGAGGGAATGGACAACCTTCCGGTAAAGGCGGATATCCCGAGTAGACCTTCGCAGTGGGCTGCCCATGCCATGCTCGGAAGGGTTTATTTGACCATGCATGCTTTTGGGGAATCCTTTGAGGCCAGTAGTAGGGCTTTGGCTATTGACGATAAATTGATGAATTATAATGAACTGGACTCAAGTTTGAATTATCCATTTGAGGCAATGCATCCAGAGACGGTGTTCTATGGCAGACAGCTGACTTCCACTTTTACTGGCAATTCGGAAAGCTATGTGAATCCGGATCTGCTGGGATTATATGATTCAATGGACTTGAGGCCGTTTTTCTTTTTTAGACAGGGTTCTGACTCAAGTAGGGTTAACTTTCGGGGGAATTATACAGGTGATTTTTATCAGTTTGGAGGAATTGCAACCGATGAGGTTTTATTGAATTTGGCAGAGGCAGGGGCAAGGATTGGGAATGAAACGGAGGCCAATAATGCACTGAAATATTTATTGGAAAACAGAATGGCAAGAGGGTTTCAGTGGGGAGAGGATCTGGCAGGGGATCAACTAATAGAATTCATTCTCTTGGAACGAAGGAAGGAATTACTTTTTAGGGATATCCGATGGATGGACCTGAAGCGGCATAATTTATATCCTGCCTTTGAAACTACCTTGACCCGGGAATTCAATGAGGAGGATGCTGTCCTTCTTCCGAACAGCCCACGCTATGCCTTTGAAATTCCTCCATTGGAAATGCAGTTGAATCCCATGACCCAGAATGAACGCTGATTGGTAGGGGTAAGGAAAGCGTTTTGTTATTTTTTGCAACCCGTCAAATCACAATTAATGGGTTGTGGAGCTGTGGATTTAGGTTCACAGCTCTTTTTATTTGAACAACAATTTAACTTTTAGATAAAAAAAAGTCTAATGAAATATCTCACAAAAAATAAAAGATACCCAACAATCAAAGAAGCCCGAAATTCAAAAAAAAAACTAAATTCAAACTAAATTCAAACTCACCAGAAAACTCGACCTTGAATGACATTTTACTCTATAAAATCTACTATCAAAAAATCCCTATCCAACAACACCAATGATTCATTTGACAAAATACTAGACAGAATATTCCAATACCCTATTTTGATACTAACTGTGATTTGGTTTTTATACTTTATGTTAGATTATATTTCAGTACTAGTTCTTAAACTTCCAATAAATTACACATCAGCAGGTTATAATTTTCTCTTTGGCTTTTTATATTCCATTTTTCTATTTTATTACTGGCTACCACAAACTTTTTTATTTAGAAAATGGAGAATGGGAATAATAACTTTAATTACTAGCACAATAACTTTGACTCTTTTAAAATTTTACCTGATAAATCCAGATCAAAAATATTTTTCACTTTCATTTACCCAAGCATGGCTAGAATTTTCAAGAATATTACATTTTCAAGCACTATCTATATTGATATGGCTATTTCTTGTGTATTACTTAACTAAAAAATCTAGACACAATCAAAACATATTGTTCAATGAATTAATGATTCAACACAAGTCACTTCAATTAAACCCACATTTTGTGCTAAATATGTTAGAAAACATAGAAGTCAAAGCTACAGAAAATTCAAAAGAATTGGCTGAAGAGATTCGACAATTTTCATCAGTATTACGATACAGCTATAAGGATATGGAAAGAGAGAACTCTCTTTTCGAAGAATTGGAGATTATACATTCATTCGCTTATTGTCAAAAGCAAAGGTTTGGTAAAAAACTAAACTTAAAGATTCAAAAATTTTATGACGACAAAAAATTAGAAGTATTACCTTTTCCAAAAATGCTTCTACTCTCACTATTTCTTGATATTTTTAAGCATGGAGATTATTTAAATTCCTATTTACCATGTATCCTTTCTTATAGGCTATCTGATGCAGAAACAACGGGAAGGAACCAATTTTCCTTTTCAATTTTCAACCCAATTAATGTTAATAAAAAACCAGAAGAATCTGGCTTTGGAATTAAAACAATCTCAAAAATATTAGAATATTATTTCGGCGAAGATTTATTCATTTCATACGAAATGAAATCAAATGAATTTTCTTTACTCTTAATCATAGATTATGGAAGTTAAATTAAAAGTTGGATTAATTGACGATGAACCCTCTTCATTAAAAAAAATATCGAAAATCCTCAGTCAATTTTCAGACTATGAATTAGTTTTTTTTACTTCAAATCCAACAGAAGGTTTGTTAAAAGCGGAATTAGGAGAAATAGACATTTTAATTACAGACGTGATGATGCCAATTTTAGGAGGGTTAGAAATATCAGAGCGATTAAAAGAATGCGGAATCCCAGTAATACTTTATTCCGGACATGATAATTTTGCCGTTTCGGGATTCCAATTAGACGTTGCATATTTCATATTGAAACCAGCAACTTTTAAAGAGGTCCAAATTGGACTAGAAAGAGCCAAACGCAAATTGAAATCTCCATTAAATGAAGACTGTGTAATTACGAAAGATTTAAGAATAATAAATTCTAAAGGAGGTGTTTCAGGTGAAGTAATTAATCTAATGGAAATCAATTATATAGAGCAGTCTGGAAATTACACTAAAATAATTTTTGAAAACAGAGTAAGTATAATTGTTTCTAGCCTAACAGGGACTATTGAAAAGCTTAAAAGTCCAAAAATTGTAAGAGTCCATAAATCATATGCAGTTAGCATCTCAAAAATAAAAAAAATAGACATTAACGAATTAATGCTATATGATGGAGTCAAAGTTCCTCTTGGAAGAGCTTACACTAATAGAATTAAAGAAATTTTTTCAAAGATTATAATTTAATTTCTATAGGATTTCAGAATCAAGAAAAATTTCAATAATTAATTATATAATCAGTATGTATTCTATAATCTCATCTCATAAAAATATGATACCTTTATTGCTGAATCGCAATTACACCTAGCTTTTACTTTCAATTCACCTAGATCCTCAAAAGTAAATTTGAAAAAAATCAACTTTTCTATTTTGGTGATAATATTGAGTATATTAATTAAACCCGATATTCATATTTTACATGATATGATTAATAATAGGACTAAATATATTTAAGGATTTTTTTGTTACTTTAAATTCAATTAATTAGGGTAATTAAATTATATGACTATTCGCAATTTTGAACGTATGGATAAACAGAAGCAATAATTAGTGTATTAAATAGCTGTTCACCAAAATATCTTCTATTCAGTTAGTACACAAACTCATTTAGATAGTTTTGAACGTGTTTTTCAATGACCATGTGAGTATCGGTATTCGAATTAGCAATTTCCAGAATTTTTAAAAACGAGAAGCCTAAAGCTTCCCTTCATCAGCGAATGAGAAATACCCTTCGCTATTTACGATGATATGATCAAGGACGGGTAGATCTAAAAACTTTCCAGCTTCAACCAGGCGTTTAGTCAATCGTTCATCCTGGACACTTGGTAGTAAATTTCCACTCGGGTGATTGTGTCCAAGGATTACTGATTGGCAATTACTTTTTAATGCAGCTGCAAAAACCAACTTAGGATCCACTACAGTTCCGGCGGTTCCTCCAGTTGAGATTTCCACAACTCCCAGAACTCTATTTCCTCTGTTTAGCAAGATGATTTTGAAGGATTCGATAAACTGGATTTTATCTTCTCCCCAGACTTCCTTGAAAATCTGATACGCACAGTTGGAACTACTTACTTTTCGAGCTTTCAGAACATCAATTTTTGGCTTGTAAACTAGCTCGATTTCTGCGACTTGGGATGTGGTTTTGATCGTTTCCATAATAAAATTGTTAGGAGTTAGAAATTAATTATGGTGCAACACCCAGCTTTTGAGCGATTAAGGCCAATTGGAAACTGAATAAATGAAAGGTTGTGGGCAGGCTGTGTTTATGCGGTAGTCTATTGGCCGCTTCAGAAGCGAAAAAGGTAATTTTGAGGCATTATTGATGAAAACTTAAAACCCATTTACTACCTGTATTGAGTGACTTAGTAAAAAATATTTCTAACACAAACCATTATTAGTAGAATTCAAGACAGTCTGAGTCTAAAAAACTCCTTGTTTGGAGAGAATTGAGTAGATTTTGAGAATGGATTTAGATAAAAGAAAAACAGAACTTAATAGCCAAATTAGACTTTTCAGAAGATTAGGTGTCTTTTTTGGGATTCTTGCTATAGTTCCACTTGTATGGGCAGTTATACAAGTTTTCCAAGCACATTCATTTTTTAAGGAAAACGAACTTGGAGATTTTATCGGGGGAACATCAGGCACTTTTGCTTCCTTTGCCGGCCTTGCGTTTGTTTATATCGGATTTCTTGGCCAGCAATTGCAAATCCTGATGCAACAGGAAGAACTGGAAATGAACCGACAGGAACTCAAAGACACCCGAGAAGAAATAAAAGGACAGAAAGAGCAGCTGGAACTTCAAAACAAATTCAATTCAGAAACGCAAACCAAAAACACATTTTTTAAGCTTCTTGACTCCTTGATTCTGACAAGAGCGCAATTGACCTACCTCAATCTTATTGACTATGACCGTGAATTAGCAAGGTTTAAGGAGGACACTAAAAACTTTCCCTCTACTGAACTTTCGAAACACCAACCCAAAACAAAGATAGTTAAGGAGGATGCTGCCTTTGAAAACATTTTATATAAAATGAAAGAATGGAGTAGAAGCCAATGGAAATCAAATATACCTGCAGGCTTCTTTGAAATGAACAACTATCCTTACTTGCCTAAAAGGCCAGATTTCACGTTTGAAAATACATCAATCGAAGAAATTTCCTTTATAATTCGAGCAGTCTCAGATGAAAAGTCATTAGGGGCATACCTTCGAATTCTCCCAATTATCATTCATTTCTCGGTAAAATCTAATTTATCGGACGAACTAAAAGTACTGGATGCTCTAATGGGAAAATACGAGCGAATATATTGCTTCTATTGGTTATATGGGTTTAGGCCTTTTGAAAAAATGGATGAAGTCCAGAATTTCGAATTGTTTCAATCTGTTTCTCCGAAACATTTATTATCTATGAATCATAAAAACTTACTTCTCGGAAAGTAGTTTCTTTTCACAAATACGTCAAGTCTAGAAAGACTAAACAATTTTTATCCTAACACAATAGAAAATCATCTCAAAAAACGAGATAATCCAGAATTTCGGGGTATTTTGAAGATCTAATTTTAGACGGATATGAACCGAATAAAGGAAGTGCTTGAGGAGAAAGGAATTAAGCAGATCTGGCTGGCAGAAAGACTTGGTAAGAGCTATAACATGGTTAATGGCTATGTCCAAAACCGACAACAGCCCAGATTGGAGGTGCTTTTTGAAATCGCTCGAATCTTGGAAGTGAATCCTAAAGATTTATTGAAAGAAGATCGGAATGACTAAAGAAAATCAAATCGAAATGGATCTGATCAAGCAGCTGATCGATCTCAAGTATGTTCACCGCCCGGAAATCACTGACAGGAAAAGCCTGGAAAAAAACTTCAAAACCAAATTTGAAGCGCTAAACCGTGTCCAGTTAACGGATAGCGAATTCCTGCGCTTGCGTGAAGAAATCATCGAACCTGATGTCTTTGCAGCTTCCAAACTGCTTCGCGAACGACAATATTTCCAGCGGGAAGATGGAACTGGTTTGCACTACACCTTAGTCAATATCAAAAACTGGTGTAAGAATGATTTCGAAGTTGTCAGCCAATTAAAGATCAATACTGAAAATAGCCTTCATCGTTTCGATGTGATTTTGCTGATCAACGGCCTTCCCGTCGTTCAAATTGAGTTGAAAAAACTGGACATTTCTCCGAGAAAAGCTTTGCAGCAAATCGTGGATTATAAAAATGAGCCAGGAAATGGCTACGGTAATTCCCTGATGTGCTTTATGCAGCTGTTCATCGTCAGCAATCGTAGCAATACTTACTATTTCGCCAATAACAAGAATCAGCATTTTGCCTTCAATGCTGACGAGCAGTTTCTGCCTATCTACCAATTGGCAGATGAAGACAATAAAAAAATCACCCATCTCCAGGACTTTACCGCTAAGTTTTTGACCAAATGTACGTTGGCAGAAATGATCAGCAAGTACATGGTGTTGGTGGAAAGCGAGAAAAAATTGCTCGTGATGCGCCCCTACCAGGTTTATGCAGTTAAGGCCATCATGGATTGTATCCAGGAAAACCGTGGAAACGGCTATGTATGGCATACGACTGGAAGTGGCAAAACACTGACATCATTCAAGACTTCCACCCTGCTCAAAGACAATCAGGATATTGAAAAATGCCTTTTTGTGGTCGATAGAAAAGATCTTGATCGACAGACAAGAGAGGAATTCAACAAGTTTCAAGAAGGAAGTGTAGAAGAAAACACCAATACCGAAACACTGGTTAGAAGGCTGCTTTCTACCGACTACACGGACAAGGTGATCGTTACCACTATCCAAAAACTGGGGCTTGCCCTCGATGGCAGCAACAAAAGGAATTACAAGGAAAGACTTGAACCTTTACGGGACAAAAGATTAGCCTTCATATTTGACGAATGTCACCGCTCCCAGTTTGGAGAAAACCACAAAGCCATCAAGGAATTCTTTCCGAAAGCCCAACTATTCGGCTTTACCGGCACGCCAATTTTTGAACAAAATGCAACATATAAAGTCAGAGAGGGTCAGTTTGAGTCTTACAAGACAACGGAGTCCATTTTTGAAAGTCCTTTGCATGACTATACAATTACTGATGCGATAGAGGACAGGAATGTACTGCGTTTCCACATTGATTATTTTAAGGGAAAAGGAGAGCAAAATCCAAAACCCGGAGAGGCTATTTCTCAACAGGCAGTCGTTGAAGCCATTATTGACAAACATGATTCAGCAACAAACCAGCGAAAATTCAATGCTGTTTTTGCTACTGCGTCTATCAATAATGCCATAGAATACTATCGCCTATTCAAAGAAGTGCAGTCCAAAAAATCAGCGACAGATCCTGATTACATTCCTTTGAATATAGCCTGCGTATTTTCTCCACCCGCTCAGCTGCTTTCTCAGAATGGAGATCAGCAGAGTCAAAAAAATGCCGCGGATATCCGACAGCTCCAGGAAGATTTAGAGCAGGAGAAAGAAGACAATCAACAAAATCCTGAGGAGAAAAAAGCTGCTTTAATCGAAATAATAGACGACTACAATCAGCAATTCGGTACCAATCATAAGATCAGTGAATTTGATGGGTATTATCAGAATGTACAAAGCCGGATCAAGGATCAGAAATTCAGCAACAAGGACTATCCACACAAAAACAAGATCGATATAACCATTGTCGTCGATATGCTATTAACTGGTTTTGACTCCAAATACCTCAACACCCTGTATGTGGACAAAAACCTCAAGCATCATGGTCTGATTCAGGCTTTTTCCAGAACTAACCGAGTTCTGAATGACACCAAGCCTTACGGGAATATTTTAGATTTTCGTAGCCAACAGGAAGCCGTCAATCAGGCAATTACACTTTTCTCCGGAGAGGAAGTGGGCAAGGCTAAAGAAATCTGGATGGTAGATCCTGCCCCGGTAGTGATCGAAAACTATCAAAAAGCGGTGGAAACTTTGGGAGACTTTATGCGCGAGCATAATCTAGTCAATGAACCCAAAGAAGTATATAATCTTCGTGGAGATGCTGCCAAGATCGCTTTTGTCAAAAACTTCAAAGAAGTCCAGCGACTCAAAACCCAACTGGATCAATACACGGATCTGGACGATGAGCAAAAAGCCAGCATAGAGAGCATACTTCCCAAAGACAATCTGCAGGAATTCAGAAGCTCTTACCTGGAAACAGCTAAGCAGCTTCGGGAAATCCAGCAAAAGGAAGGTGAAGATGCACCTGAGGATATCCAGCAACTGGATTTTGAATTTGTACTCTTTGCCTCAGCTGTGATTGACTATGACTACATCATGGGTTTGATTGCGGATAGCACCCAGCAGAAGCCTTCCAAGCAGAAAATGACAAAGACTCAGGTGATCAGTTTGCTAAAATCCAATTCCAATCTGATGGAAGAGGAAGAGGACTTGACTGACTATATCGAAAATCATGTGGACTGGAGCAAGGGACAAACTGCCAATGAACTCAAGCAAAACTTTGAGAACTTCAAAGTTGAGAAATACGACAAGGAACTTGCTACCATAGCTCATACCCATGGTTTACAGACAGCAGATCTTAAGGACTTTGTCTCACAGATTTTGAACCGAATGATCTTTGACGGGGAAAAATTGACTGATCTTTTGGAGCCCTTGGAACTTGGCTGGAAACAGCGTAGCAAAGCCGAAACTGCCTTGATGAACGATTTGGTGCCTCAATTAAAAAAATTGGCTGAAGGCCGTGAAATATCAGGACTGGCAGCTTATGAGTAGTAAAGAAATATCTAACAGCCAAGGAATTGTAAGCCCTCTCTTTGGGGAGATCAAGCAGCTCATCGATCAAAGCCGCAACCAAGTAGCTGTCACTGTCAATGCAGCCCTTAGTCTGCTTTACTGGAAAGTAGGCAAACGCTTGCAGGAAGAAGTACTGCTCTATCAACGCGCAGAGTATGGCAAAGAAATCATCAGTTCCCTTTCCAAGCAGTTGGAACAAGAATATGGCAAAGGGTGGAGCAAGCGACAGATTCATTATTGCCTGCAATTTGCGGAAGCCTTTCCTGAGGAAGAGATTGTGCACACAGTGTGTGCACAATTGACCTGGTCACATATACGACTGATCATTCCCATGGACAGCGAAGTAAAGCGCATGTTTTATATTGAGATCTGCCAACTGGAAAATTGGAGCGTACGAAGCCTTCAGGAGAAAATCGACTCTATGCTATTTGAGCGAACAGCCATCAGTAAGAAGCCTGAAGAGACAATCAAAGCATCTTTGGAGAAATTAAAAAATAAGGATGTGGTCAATCCAGACCTGGTATTCCGTGATCCCTATGTGCTGGACTTTTTAGGATTGAGAGATACCTATTCCGAAAAGGACTTGGAGGATTCTATTCTCAATGAACTTCAAAAATTCATTGGGGAATTGGGTTCCGACTTTGCATTCTTGGCCCGGCAAAAACGGATCAGTATCGATCAAGTCGATTATTACATCGACCTCCTCTTCTACCACCGTAGATTGAAAAGTTTGGTGGCTATAGACTTAAAACTCGGACACTTCAAGGCCGAGTACAAGGGCCAAATGGAACTCTACCTGCGCTGGTTGGAAAAACATGAATCCCTAGAAGGAGAAAACCCGCCAATTGGTCTGATCCTCTGTGCCTCTAAAAATCAGGAACATATCGAACTACTGCAGCTAGATCATGGAAATATCAAAGTAGCGGAATATATGATACACTTACCGCCGATGAAAGTCCTGGAGCAAAAGCTTCACAGAGCCATAGAAATCGCCCAGAATAAATTGAACAAAGAAGATGAGTAATACAAAGCATGGAAAAGAGGGCTTGATACCTAAACTAAGATTTCCTGAGTTTCTTTATGAAGATGAATGGGTTGAAAAAAGCCTTGGGGAAGTTGCCACCTTTTCAAAAGGAAAAGGCATTTCTAAATCAGATATTTCGAAGAAAGGATGTCTGCCTTGTATAAGGTATGGTGAACTTTATACCCACTATAAAGAAGTCATAAAAGACATAAAATCTTCAACAAATTTATCCTCTGAAGATTTAATAATAAGTGAAGTCAATGATGTAATAATTCCTTCTTCCGGGGAAACTCATATAGATATTGCAACTGCCTCTTGTTTATTGAGGTCTGGGGTTGCTCTTGGAGGTGATTTAAACATCATAAAATCAAAAATCAACGGGGTATTTCTTTCTTATTACCTGAACTTTGCCAAGAAAAGGGAAATTGCTCAAATGGCACAAGGAATATCGGTTGTCCATCTTTATTCTAACCAACTTAAAAATCTCCTAATAAATATTCCTAGACCTGGGGAACAACAAAAAATTGCCTCATGCCTTTCTTCCTTGGATGAGCTGATAGCCGCGCAAACCGAGAAACTGGAAGCCCTCCAAGACCACAAAAAGGGACTGATGCAAAACCTTTTTCCTCAAGAAGGGCAATCCGTTCCAAATTTTCGTTTTCCAGAGTTTGAGGGAGATGGGGAGTGGGTGGAGAAGAAATTAGGAGATGTGGCTGACTTTATTAATGGAAGAGCATATAAAAAAGAAGAACTACTTTCTTCAGGAAAGTATCGGGTTTTACGAGTTGGTAATTTCTTTACAAACAATGAATGGTACTATTCAGACCTGGAGCTTGAAGAAGACAAATACTGCGAAAATGGAGATTTACTCTATGCTTGGTCAGCATCTTTCGGTCCTCGAATTTGGAAGCAAGAAAAGGTAATCTATCACTACCACATTTGGAAAGTGGTTCAAAGAAGCATGATAGACAAACAATTTCTATTTGTAATACTTGACTTTGAAACTGAAAATATCAAAGAGACACAAGCAAGAGGTCTTGGAATGCAACATTTAACAAAATCTGGTATTGAATCTTGGGAAAGTAAAATACCACCAACTATAAATGAACAACAAAAAATCGCCTCCTGTCTTTCTGAAGTAGGCAATCTCATTTTAGCCCAAAAAGAAAAAATAGATCAACTGCAAAAGCATAAAAAAGGACTGATGCAGGGATTATTTCCAAACATGAAGGAATAATAAATGGCAACAATTTCAGAAACAGCTGAGAAACTACATTCTTATGGAGAAAGTATTGTTTTGATTTATGCACTTAATTCTAGCGGTAAAACTAGGCTTTCGGTCGAATATAAAAACTTAACTAAAGCCTCAAATGATGGAAATCATGCAGGTGTATATTATAATTCATACAGTGAAGATTTGTTTGTTTGGGATAACGACGAACCAAATCAAAATGCAGACATAAAACTAACAGTTTTAACAAGTTCTTTAAGTCAATTCCATAGTTTCTTAATTGAGGATGAAAACCGTATTAGGGAAAAATTAGAAAAATTTTTACCCAAACATAACTTTCGATTAAATCCGTATAAAGATATTGAGCGCGGTATTGAATCGATTACGTTTTTTAATGAGGATAATCCAGACCAACCAATTAAAATCTCCCGTGGAGAAGAACGTATATTTGTTTGGTGTTTCTTTCTTGCTCTGTTTGAAGTGGATGGTTGGGCTGATGAGCAAAATGCACACATTTTCATAGATGATCCTGTTTCAAGTCTGGATGATCACAACATTTTTATAACTACTAGAACTATTTTCGACTTGATTAAAGAAAATCATTTACATAAAAACAAAATAATAGTTTCAACTCATCATATAGGTCTATTTTCAATTCTTGCCACTTGGCTTAAAAATGATGAAGGAGAGTCAGGAGTATCAAATCTATCAAGACTAGTTGTTTTAGAAAATAAAGAAGGGGATTTCAGGTTAAGAGGCACAACTAGTGGTTTGTTTTTGTATCACCTACAGTTAATTCAAAAACTAAACGAAGCTAAAGATAATCAGCTATTCAAGTACCATTTTGTTTTACTAAGGCAAGTATTAGAGAATGTGAATTCATTTATGGGGTCAAAGAAAATGGGTAGATTATTAGCTCATATTGGCCTTGAGAATGTTGATCAAAAGTTGGATGAACTAAATTCCCTTTCCCACCAACAGGCATTTAGATTTCAGCCAAGTGAAATGTCTCAAAATGAAGAAATCCTATTTAGGGATATTTTTGAGAAGCTTCTCACTACGTATAATTTCAAATTAAGCTAATGACACAAAAAGAACAACAGGAGTTAGGTAAAACCCTTTGGAAAATTGCAGACGATTTACGTGGAGCGATGAATGCAGATGACTTCCGGGATTATATGCTATCCTTCCTCTTTCTAAGATATCTCTCCCATAATTATTCAGAATCGGCGAAAAAGGAACTAGGATCAGATTATCCTGATTTGCCTGAAGAAGATAAAAGAACTCCACTTTCTGTTTGGTATGAAGCCAATGAAGAGGACATCGCTGAGTTTGAAAAACAAATGCGCAAAAAGGTGCATTATGTGATTAAGCCGGAACACCTCTGGAGCAATATCACAGAGCTCGCCAGAACCCATTCCGGTGATTTACTAGTGACGCTGGAAAAAGGATTTCGCTATATCGAAAATGAATCCTTTGCAAACTCCTTCCAGGGTTTGTTTTCGGAGATCAATCTGAATTCTGAAAAGCTTGGAAAAACACCCACGGAAAGAAACAAAAAACTGTGCAGCATCATCCAGAAAATCGGTGAAGGAATCGCTGATTTCTCCACCAATACCGATGCTCTAGGTGATGCTTATGAATACCTGATCGGACAGTTTGCGGCAGGCTCAGGGAAAAAAGCCGGAGAGTTCTATACGCCTCAGCAGATTTCCACCATTCTCTCAGAAATCGTTGCTTTGGACAGCCAAGACCCAGCAACTGGGAAGAAAACAAAACTGGACAAGGTTTTGGATTTTGCTTGTGGTTCCGGTTCACTCCTACTCAACGTCCGTAAGCGGATAAAAGAAGATGGTGGTACTGTAGGCAAAATCTACGGTCAGGAAAACAATATCACCACGTACAACCTGGCCCGAATGAACATGCTCTTGCATGGCATGAAGGACACCGAATTTGAAATTTTCCATGGGGATACCTTGAAAAATCAATGGGAGATACTGAATGAAGTAAATCCAGCTAAAAAAATCGAATTCGACGCTATCGTTGCCAATCCTCCCTTTAGTTTGCGCTGGGAACCAAATGAGACCATGGCAGAAGATTTCAGGTTCAAAAGCCATGGACTTGCTCCAAAATCAGCCGCGGATTTTTCTTTCCTATTGCACGGGTTTCATTTCCTTTCTAAAGAAGGCACGATGGCGATAATCTTGCCACATGGGGTTCTTTTCCGAGGAGGAGCTGAAGAGCGGATTCGAAGGAAACTACTTGAAGACAATCATATCGATGCGGTAATAGGTTTGCCTCCAAATCTTTTTTATTCAACCGGAATACCAGTATGTATTCTAGTGCTGAAGAAATGTAAGAAAGAAGATGATGTTCTTTTTATTAACGCAGCAGAGCATTTTGACAAAGGAAAACGTCAAAACTCCCTGAATGAAGACCATATCAAAGACATCATCGAAACCTTCAAATATCGAAAGGAGAAAGAGCGCTATTCCAGAAAAGTCTCCATGGCCGAGATCGAGCAAAATGGCTACAACCTCAATATCTCCAGATATGTGAGTACTGCTGAGGAAGAAGAGCAAATAGACCTAAAAGCCGTCCACGCCAAACTCGTTCAACTAGATAAGAAAATCGAAGCTGCCCAGAAAACCCATAATGAGTTTTTGAGGGAGTTGGGGTTGGCGGCGATATAGTAAGACCCTATTTCAAAAGAATTCTAAAACAAACTAGTGAGTATTACAAATGCCACGACTTTTAAAAAACGATACTGTTAGATTGCTTGAAGCAAGCATTGAGTCTTTAGGACTCGCTCAATTTGGAATTTGTGCATTTCGGAGAGATCAATTGAAAATTGAGCAGGTAAGATATTCCCCAGAGATTGGCTTAATCGGAAGTTCAATAGAAATGGCAATGAGTTCAGTCCTGATTCAAGCTCAAGGGAAAAAAGCAATTTATAGAGATTTTAAAATTGCTAAATACAAAACTGGAGCAGAAATACTAAGTGACTTTCGAGCGATTTTAAAGCAGTCCTCGCCAAATATTTTATTCCTTATTAATGGAATTTCAAAACCAAAAGAGCATATTCTAGAAATATTAGATCTAACTAATAGATTCCATCTAATAATATCAAGTAGAGCCAATGGATTACATAATGGATATGGATTAACATATGAACTAATAGCCTCACTTTTCCAAAGTGTTACAAAATTTTTCAAATTACTTTCTAAGTCAAGTAATTTAAAGCCTTACTTAACGAGCATCCCTGAATTAGTGGGCATTCAGGTTGATAAAACTATCCTGATTGATAACCTTACATCAAAACTTAAAAATTCGAAGAATTTACAAGAAAAAGAGTCAATATTGTCTTCCCTTTTTCTAATACTTCCAGAGATCCCAAAGAATTTACCTGAATGGATCTCTAAATTTGAATCATTAAAAGTTGCCCCAAAAAAAACTGATCTAGTCTACTTAATTGATGCATTAGAAAAAGCAAATCCCGTAACACTCAAAAAAGTCAATGATGGTGGAAATTCTTTAAATGTAACTATTGTAGGAAGAGATGTTGAAGGTGCAATTCCTATTTCTGCACAATTCCTAAAAACAGAATATACTCAAATTAAAGACCAATTTTATGCAGATATAGCCACATCTAATGGTCGAATTAAAAAAAACCAATTAGACCTCCCTCCAAAATCAATTATTAATAATGCATTTGCTTTTGGTTTTGAAGATTTACAAATATTACAAAATGGAGAGTACTTTACAGCCCATCAAACCTGGCCATTCATAGTTGAGGCTATCAATGTTGCGAAAAATAACACACCGGCACCATATTGGTTCCTAATACGAAAAACCAAAGAATATGGGCAGCTTAAATCATGTCTTAAAAAGGCTTCAAAGCTAGGAAATAGTTCTCTAAAGAAGAACATAACAATTGTTTTGGGTGGAATTGAAGCGATAGAATCAGACAATTTTATCGAATCAACCTCTGTATTTGTTCAAAAGATAATTGAAGAAACAGATCAATTAAATAATGAACTAGAAAGGTTGGAGGCATTATATAAGAAGAATGGGCTAAATGGACTATCAGAAGAATATGAGGAAGATCTCTCCAATCTATTTGAGGAAAACATTACTATTTCAGGACTAATGGAAAAAATAATTGATGACACTCAAATATCCATTGAATCTAAAAAATACTGGATTTCTAAGTTAACCAAGATAATGCCTGAAGAAAGTGATCTGCCTATTTTAGCTAAAATACTAGAAGATCCTAGATTTAGCAATTGTCACACTAACATTCGGAAAATTTTTCGGGCTTTAGACTTTGCATCCTACGGCCCAAAAATCAAAAATGTATCAAATCATTAATTACGAAAAAAGCCCTTTCGGGCTTTTAATCAAGATTCTTCCAATTCTTTAACGGAAACATAAACTGTATGAGTTTTACCGTATTGATCAGGTTCTTTCAGTTTGGCGACGTTGAACTTGACGTAGGTTTCTCCTTCGTATTCGAAGGTATGGTTTTGAAGCTCGGCAATGTTGAGGCTTACTTCGACGATGTCCATGTTTTCAACTTGCTTGCCTTTTCCGATGTACTTTTTTGAGAATGCTATAGTATTTTGGTTTTAGTTAAAATTTATGCAGGTCTATTCGGAAGGCGTGGAGAGTGGATAAGAATTAGAATTCAAAAACTTGAAGGCAGTCCGTAGGAAACCCCGTTTTTAGGAAATTCTGCTATTAGCCCAATTTTTAGAAACTGACAAGCCGACTGACCTTTGTGCATTGAATTAGGCAAAAACCAAAAGAAGCATTAGAAAAAATTGGAAAATAAGACAAGGAAAACTAAGAACCTTACTTTTAGAAGACAAAAGATAGGAAGCAGAAATTTATTCTTTCAGAATGATTTTCAGCCTTTTAAAAAATAATCAATAAAAAACCCCAACTTTTTATTCTGGAATACGAACTTATTATTTAATTACATTGAAAATCCATTCTTTTTCTTTCAATCAAATGAATAAAAAACCTCTTTTTACCCTCCTAATTGTTTCAATAGGTTTTGCATCCTGCAGCGAAGATCCCGTTCTACCTACTGACACCTCTATTCCGACTATTTCTAAATTAGAATATTCATCTGAAATTGAACCTTACCCAGGCCAGGTTATTCCATGGAATTGGAATTTATTTAGATATTATTTAAACATAAGTGACCCTGAAGGAATCTCAGAAGTAATTCTGGGAGTTAAGGGAGATTTACCGAATAATGCCGAAGGTGATTTCTCGAATAAATTTGAGCTATTAAACCATACTGAGACTATCAATAAAGATTATGATAGCCCAAAATACTACTTCCAACCTGGAAGAGATGAAATAAACTTTGACCCTTTTACCATAGAATGGCGAGGAACCTTTTCTGTTGCTACACTTCCAATTCTCGCAGGCCCCTACCAATTGAGCATCGATGCGCAAGACATAAATGGTAACAAAACCAATTATGAATTAGGAACCAATTATCAAACCATTGTCTTTGTTGAAAGAACTTATGCCCCATTGATTCATAGACCTCATGGACTCCCCGATGTTATTACTTTGGAATCTAATGACGCCCTGTCACTAGAAGGTGGAATCATGAGGACTGATGACGAATTTTCAACTCCCTTGAAGTTTGTTTGGATTAAGCTGGCTGATCAAGATGTCGTAGGTGACTATAAAGGGGAAACAGAACAAATTGTCTACGAGGAACGGATGTGGGGTCAGTCATTGAGATTGGATAAATCCGGTAGCGAACTGCCTTCGGCATCCGAGCTTACTTTCAATCAGTTACTTGAGGTGAATCCAATGAAATTACCAGAGGGAAAATCTAATTTTGTAATGATAGTATGGGCAGAAGATGAAGCCGGAAATGCTTCAAGGAAAACCATACCAATAGAAATCAACTAATCCAATTTTTTAAGGGTCCTCAAATGAGTGACCCTTTTTTATTTGCTGATTTCGGAAGTAAAAGATCCTGCATCTCCTTTTCAAATTCATTCAATCGAAATCTCCTCAGCCAAAGGATCCGAAGTCTCCCCAGGGCCTAAAGCCTCATAGTTGTATTCTTTAAAAACTGAACCATCCGCAAAAAGTCTAACTTCCGCCGAAAGTGGCTGAAATGAATCATCCGGTTCTCCTCCTAGATGAACCGCATTGAAAACAAAGCCTAGGCTATGAATCGGGGCTGAAGAAATGGCCGAAATGCTTGGGATTTCTGGCTCAAAAGCAAGGGTATAGGCATTGCCTTGTTCGATCACTTGGGTCCAATTGAGTTCTGATGGTTGCTTCAAAACAGGAGTGACAAAAGTAGATCTCCCGCTCAACATACTGTGAACCGAAAAGGTCACCAAGTAGTCAGCGTAGTTACCATCCATTTCAACTTCGATTGTCACAGATTTTTCAACAAGCTTTGGAGTCTCATCCTTTGAGGAACAGCTAAAAGAAAAAACAGCTACAGCGAGTACAATTAAGTAATTCAAATTTCTCATGGCGTAAAATGGTTTAGTTTAGTCCGAAAATAGGTGCAAAGGATATTTTAGGCATTATTGAAAAAGATCAAATTGAACTGAAAATGAAGGCTTGATTAGGTTTTTTGGCCTCATTAAAGACCTCCATCCATTAATGTTAAACTTTAATTTACTTGTGAATTTCGTACTTGATCATAGGAATTAGTGAAATTCCAAATCAATTCTTCCACAGAATTTGGAGGAATTTGCTTTTTTATTTCTTGAAAATAGCGAACTAGGAAATCTGATGAAAACCCCTCAGCTTCATATAAACTCCACCAATACATACTCCAAAGAATCGCCTTTTGATTTTCTTTGATCTTTTCACTCATTAGTAGAGCGCGTAAGGGATTTGTTTCAGAATTCGCATAAAAATCTCTCCATGCTTCAGAGTTTTTTTGCATATACGTGGAATAGGAGATACCATTGATGTCGCCAACTTTAATTTTCAATTCATGAATAAGAGCATTCCTCAAAAATATAGCGAATCCAGTACGGATATAATTGTTTTCGGAAAATTCCTTTAAAGTGAGCGAACTTTCATAAAACCAAAAGTTCCTGCCCAATTCATAAAAAAATATATGATCATGTATATTGGATTCCTGAAATAATTGAACTACATTTTTAAATTTTCTCTCAGTAAATTCTATCCCTTTCATTCCAAGCTTACCACATCCCGATCCACAGGTCATTGGAACTACAGCTACCGGAAGCTTTTCTCCATAAACAGAATCCATTTCAGGGTGTTGACCACTTATCCACGCAGCAAAAAGATATACCGAGTCATAGGAAAGAATCAATTTTTTAAGATCATTTCTAACAAACTCTTTATCAGGGTATAATAATAGGATTTCTTTGCTTTCTAGAAAATTCAAGTTCTGAATATTTCCATAGAAATCAGTATATTGAATTCCCTGATGGCGGCAACTTGAACCTAAGACCAAGGTTAAAATCAGGTAGTAGTATGGTTTAAAATATGACATTTTTTAAAGCCTCATAAGCTATGAAGAACATTAAATTTAAGAACTTAAGCAAATGGTTGCTGAAATTTGGTCTTTCCTCAATAGCATTGTTTTTCGTTTTCAAAAAAGTTGAACTAAATCGAATTGTAGAAATTGCGCTCTCTTCGGATCCCTTTTACTTAGCCTTGGCTTTTCTAGCCTTTAACAGTTCCAAAATCATTTCTGCTTTTCGATTAAACCAGTTTTACAAAGCCATTAAGGTGAATTTAACAGAGAAATATAATCTCACGCTTTATTATCTTAGTATGTTTTATAACCTGTTCCTCCCAGGAAGTATCGGAGGTGATGCCTACAAGGTATATCTTTTAAAACAAGAGGGGAAAGGAAGTTTAAAGATGTTATCTTTGGCCACTGTATTGGATCGAGTCAGCGGTCTCGCTTTGTTGGTGTTTTTCAGCTTTTTCCTTGTTCTGGTTAACCAGGAACTACAGCAATTAAACTATCTTTTTCCTTTTGCAGTAATAGGGCTCATTTTAACATTGCCTTCTTATTACCTATTTACCAGACTATTTTTTAATTCATTTTCTTCTAAATTCTGGCGTACCACCCATTTTTCCTTTTGGGTTCAACTTGGACAGTTACTATGTGCATACTTTATCTTAATAGCGATTGGGGTTGAATCTCATTATCTAGATTATCTTGTGCTTTTCATGGTTTCTTCCGTTGTCGCTGTATTCCCTTTCTCAATCGGCGGCATTGGAGCAAGGGAACTGGTGTTTTTATATGCTCATCAATATATTGCTATTGACGAAAGTCAGGCGATATCTTTTACGCTCCTGTTCTTCTCCACATTGGCAAGTTCATCCTTTCTGGGTTTAATCTTCATTGCTTTTCCATACAAAGAGCGAAATCCTATTTCGGATCCTAATCTACTTTCGAATGGCAAACCCTTGGATTAAAGTTTTCTTTTTCGCTTATCTGGTCCTAGGTCTCTTGATTCTACCCGATTATGGAATCACTATGGATGAACCCATTCAGCGGAAACACGGCATGGTTGCCTTCGAATATGTAAATGAGATATTTAACTTATTCCCTACTATATCAAAGGTGACTGGGGAAAACTTAAGTACCTATGACCATCGGGATTATGGGATGTTTTTCCAAGTGATAGCTTATAGTTTGGAACTGATGTTAGGTATTGATAACAGCCGAGATGTCTTCAGATTAAGGCACGTGATGGTTTTTTGCTTATTTTGGTTGGGGCTATTGTATTTTTATAAAGCACTTTTAATCAGATATAAGAATAATGGACTTGCATTTGCAGGAATTCTTTTGATCATTCTGAGCCCAAGGATATTTGGGGATTCATTTACTAATCCCAAAGATATTCCTCTGCTGAGCTGGTTTATGATCAGCATTTTCACTTCTATAAACTTAGTCAACAATCGGAATACCAAAAGTATAATTGCCCATGCACTAATTTCCGCCCTAGCTATTGGAAGTAGGATTGTGGGAGTACTGATTCCTGTTGTTACAATAATTTGGATAATAGTGGAATTTCTATTTCAAAGGCAAGACAGAAAGTGGAAAGAACCCATTCTAGCAATATCATCCTATGTGATTTTGGTTATGCTATTTACTTTTATTCTCTGGCCTGTCTTATGGGAGAGTCCTATAGATAGTTTTCTTCATTCTTTCCGAAGTATGAAGAAATTTCGTTGGTCGGGAAGCATGCTGTATATGGGAGAAATGATTCATTCTTCTTCAATACCCTGGCATTACATTCCTATTTGGATCGTAGTTACAACCCCCATAGCAATTTCAGGTCTTTTCCTAGTTGGGATTTCTAGGACCACCAAAGAAATTGTATACAGACCCACAAGTTTTTTAAATGACAAGACAAATCGTACGGATATCTCAATTTGCCTTTTCTTCTTTGCTCCACTACTTTCTGTAATCATATTCAACTCTGTGCTATACAATGGCTGGCGGCATTTGTACTTCATATATCCTGCGATGGTATGGATCAGCATCATTGGATTAAAAGAGCTCTGGAATTATTTATCAAGAAAGACTGGACTTAATTGGTTGAAATATACTTTTATCGTTTTGATTTCAATAAACATCCTTGAAATCATTCATTTTTTTATAAAATATCACCCCCATCAAAGTGTTTACTTCAATATACTGGCTGGAGATGTGGAAAAGAATTTCGAACGAGACTATTATGGAGTGTCATACAAAAAGGCACTTACCTTACTTTTAGAGCAGGAAAAAGAGGATACTATAAAGATTTACAGTGAAGATTTTATTGGAAAAATAAATGTAATGAATTTCACTAAAGTCGAAGCAGAACGAATTAAATTTGTAGACGAGATAGTGGATGCCAACTATTTCTTTTCAATATTTAATTTTAGAACCAAACAAGAATATGCAATGTTCAAAAATAATATATTCCCATATAATCAGGCAAAAGCAATAACAATTTTTATTAAGGATTATCCTGCGATAGAGGTTTACAAGTTAAAAAAAATTCAACACCATAATAAATAATTCACTAAGAAATAATCTATAAAAAACACTAAAACCATAGAAATCTTCCCACGCAACTGTTGTTATTCAAACAAAATATAAAAATATATATAACTTTCTAGGCTTTAACGCATAAGATAAGCCAAAACAATAAACAATATAAATTTTTTTTTAACTATTAAAAAGCAAAAGTCAAATATATTAACAAACTCATTATGGTAACAATGAAATCCAATTACGCTGATCATGAATAAAATCTTAATCAGATTTTCAAAAGCTATAGATCGCTTTGTAAACCACTATAAAATCTCATTGGAAAATAAATGAAATACTTTCACTTTGAAAAATTCCAAGACAATCTTTAATTATCCACAAAGTTGATTTTATTTCTAGAAAACAGAATAAAATTGAATTTGCCAAAAAATTCTTAAACAGAGTCCATATTAAGTCAAGTAGTATTATAATTTTAGAAAAACCTTTATTGACGTCTTTAAATTTCTCAAAGAGATTAATACCGAGAAATTGTTTCCAATTTAAATCACCATATTTTCTCTGGGTTTCAAAACTTAACTTTTTGGTAGATTTTGAATCATTCTGTCAGACGATGATCCCATATAAGCCAAACACGCTCCAACATGGTAATTAACGGAAACAAAAGTTGACTTTCAACTGAATTTGTAAGACATAACTATAAATAATCTAAAACATTTTTATACACAAACTAAAACTCAAACGATTAAAATAATTCAGCTTTAATTATGATTACGGAACCAGTACTGCTTATCAATTCACCTAAATCATTAATTGTTTTCAGTATATTGCTTGAAAAATTCGAACTTAAAAGACCCCTCTCTTTTAGAACATTCATTCGATACATATACTCTTCTGGTTCAATGAAAAAGTAAATATATTTATCACTAATTCCTTTAGGATAATTTAGAAAATAGAAGATGTCCTCAGTTCTATTTTCCTTAACACTGTAGAGTCTAAACTTGTCTAATTCTTTTCTTTTTGTTGAATAGAATGATTGGTGCAAATATCCTTCATATTCATAAGTAAAAAACAAAATCTCATTGTTTTCTAAAACGTTTGTTGAGTAATATGCATAGTTTGAATTTCTAGCAAAATTAAGGAATTCCATAACATTTGGAAACCCTTTGGTATAAACCTCCTTTGGAAATTTTTTATCCCCATAGTTTAAGTAAAATCTAGGGACTAATTTATTCTCAGAAAAATAAAAAATAGTGTCTTTAAATGAGTAGGTGAAATTTAGATTTCCTTTTGAATGCCAAAGGCTATTATTATCTAAAAAAACTGCGAACCTTGCCTCATTCCCAATAAGAGGAAAAAAACTGTTTACAATTGAATTATCAGTTTTATCGATTAACAAAAGCCGATAACCTGACTTAGATTCAAAAAAAGTCCCTCCATATACAGCGTATGTGTCATCATTAAGTCGATTAAAATCAAGTGCCATCAATAATTCAGGATTCTTCCATTCTTCAATCAAATCACCAGAAATGTTATAGGTAATTATTTTCCCACTTTCATTATCTAAAATATCTAAAACTTCGTTATCAATTCTTCTTACTCTTGTAAGTGCCGAATATTCTCCAGGTCCTTCTCCCCTTTTTCCAATTTCATTAATAAAATTTCCTTCATTATCAAATACAAGAATCCTTTCACTTATAACAATAAGTTTTTTATCGAATTCAATTAACGCATTAACATAAGATATTGGCATTTCATCTCGCATGGCTAAAGGAAAGTAGCTTATGCTTTTGTAAACAGAATCCAAGTTAAATTCTTGATATTCTAAAGGATTTATTCCAATTTCAATTAGGTTGTTATCTAGATTTGAGATATTTTCTTTTGGATTTTCGCATGAAAAAAGTGAGACTAAGTTTATGATGTAAAGTGTTCTTAAGACCCTAAAAGTTAATGTGAAATATTTGGTATTCATTTTTGTTATAATTTTTAATTCGAAAACGAATAGATTATAAATTTAGTTAATTTAATGCATATTTGACAAAATAAACTAGGTTACCGCTATGGGATAATTTATCGAAGAAATAGAAGCCTTATCTCTAATGATAAGTTATTTATAAAATTATGTAAAATTGGTAATTAGACTGAGATCTATATATTAGTTTAGAAAATTAATTTTTAAACCGTTTAATGTCCTTTTTAAATATCCTAAAGTAGTCTATTCGATTCAAATATTTTACTTTATAATTTAGGATGTGAAAGCAATAAAATTAAGGCTAAACTAATTGTGGATTTGGCTTGAGACACAATCTTTACCGATCCAATAAAAGCCCCTCGATTCATTAGATAAAGGCTTGAGGATATATAGAATACATCATCTGAAGCTGATTCTTAGTGACTTAAACGGATAATATATAATATAAGAGATATAAATTTTTCACATTTGCCAAATTTGATCAAAGCATCCAATTAGTCAAACTTTTTCTTAGTCCCATACCCATCAATTTTTGAAGTGATAAGTATTTATAACTAATTAAATATCGCAGAACCAAAATAAATAATTGAAGTAGGGAAAATAGATAATATTAAAAAATACTTTCACTTTTCCAAACTTCAATTATTTCAGAACTATCGGAAATTATTTTCTAGGCTGGGCAAGCTACAAAAGGACTCAAGCTGCAAGTATCCAGCTCATTACAAGACTTCTTACAACAATAAGTGTTATTGGAAGGGTTTGAAGCTAAAGTATAGTATTTACAATCCGCTGGGTCACTTCCTGCAATTGCATTTTCCAATGCCGCTTCCACCTCGACATATTCAGTCTCTGTGAAAGAACCGAGACTCATACCCGCCCAGGCAAGGCAGACCAATACAATTACAGAAGCAATTCCGCTTCTCATCCGAAAATTAACTAGCTTTTTGAACATGGTTTTTGAAATTTATGGTTAACTAAAATAATATGTAATTCTGTTTCGGAAAAACCAACCATTTTATTCTTCCCCTAAAAACGCTTGAAAAATGCGCTCGAAAAATGGTTTTTTTAACTATAAATCAAATACTTGAGGAAGTAAAAAAAAAAATCTGAATCAACAAAGAAAAATCAAAAAAAAATTTCGATTAATTAATTTTATCAGAATAAGTATCCTAGGTAATGAATATTTTTCATTATCTGATTCTAGAAGTAAAACCTATCTTCATAATTAAAAACTTAGATAATCCTACAATCATTTTGGTATCTCGGCCTAGGCCTATAGTTCTTTTTTATATCTATACCCTCTTCTCAACTGCGGACCGCATAATCAAGATTTAACTTCCTTCATCGAGGTAAAGATTGACTTTTGTTTATATCTCCGTCAAATTTCTTTAATTCCATGTCATAAAACTGGATTTTCTTAAACTGAGGATCGGCCTCAATCATTACCGGCTGCCCGGTCTCCAAATTTACCATTTGGGTATTTACCCGGCTTAAGCTAGAAATAAGTAGTTCCTTTTCCTGAGCATTTACCAGCTCTTTGATCGGGAATCTGCTCTGTTCGGATTCTAAGTTGAAGCCATAGTTCTGGTAGAATTTCTTGAAGGCATAATTTCCATCCTCGGTCCTTTGATCGAAATCCAGCTTGATCCAAATGTTCTTGTTTCTCTTTGGGGCTTCGACAGATATTTCATTGCCTTCCCTATCAAACTCAAAAATTGTCCGCGATTTGGACTCGCGAAGAATCTTAAAGCCTTTGATTTCCTGATTTAGATAGGGATTTATTAGAATGGCTTCCTTTTCATCCAAGGCCAAGTTTAAGTTGTTATACAAATTATGGCTCGCTTGATGCTGATTGGCTATTCTATCAAAGTAAGAATAGGAAAGATAAAGTTTGACTTCAGGCCTGGAGGAAAAGTCTTTTCCGGTTGCTCCATCATAGGATCTCAGCAGGTAGCCTTTTGCATAGAGGTCGTATGAACCGTAAACATTGATCTTATTCCTCACATTCTCGCCGACGATTTTGAAAGCCTCCTCTGTGTTGGACACAATCGTTTCCTCCCTCCTTATTCCCATATCATCAATAAAGCTCAAAGTAAACTTGTCTGTCAGGATAGACTTCTTCAAAACAGAAGCTCATCTGAGCAAAATATAGGCTTCCTTTGACGTCACGTCATTTCCTTTTCCATATGGAAAAGGAAATGTGTTAAAGATCTGGTCGTTATGGGTGACTTTTCCGCTAGCCAGAAAATAATTGTAAGGCTTCAAAGATCTTAAAAAATTCAGCTCATAGTTAAATTTGTCCTTTTCCAGAATTCCATCCTTTTGCCTAGCAATAAAATCGGCTGAAACTCCAATTTTAAAGAACTCTTGTGGCTCAGAAACCTTAGCTTCCAAGGCAACATTTAACGAAGTGCCAAAACCGAGGAATTCAAGATTATTATTCTCCATAATTTTGAGTGACAACCGTTTAAATATAGCAAAACCATATTAATCGAGGCCTTTCCAATGCAGTTGGTTAAGCTGATAAAATGACTCTGCTCCCTTCTGCTTAGGTTTAAATGTCCGGACAGTTTGAATGACCGCCTGCGAAATGCAGTAGCTTCGAAGTGAAAAATTGAAAATCGATTCCTTCGAGAATTTATTCTTCTTTTGGTTTTTAAGCCGAACACAATCATCGGATAAATAATACCTGCAGTCCCGATCATAAACTAGATCCTGAACTCTACAATCCATTACCCTTCCCAAAATCGAGGAACTGAAAACCGTATTCACCTTCGTTTTTGCAGGGATTTTCTCCAATGATTTTTTCAAAAGAACCTCATCAAACTTTGATCCCACAACTATAAAACCCGCCACCTCAAATGAAATTCTTGCCTTATACTGGTTGACAAAAAAGATCATTGAAGCATAGGAATCCGAGACAAAAACCGACTTTATAGTCTCCGAAATATTGAGGCATGAAATACCATAGGATGCGCGTTTGCTTCGGTAAAGGCTGAGCACTTCATTATCTACAACTCCCCCATCTTGATCAAAAAAATCGAAAAGAATTTGTCCCTTCTCGTCCTGGATGGCATTCCTAGAAAAGAGACGTTGAATATCCAATTCAACGCCTTTATAAGTTAAAATATCAAATGTCCCTTTCCTTGTCATTGTCTTGCTCACTATTTCGCATTCTTGGATTCTTTCCCTCCTCGGTATCGATACTGTTCAGTCGCTTGATTTTGTTGATATCAAAATCATCTCTGACTTCTTTGGGTAGGTTCGGATCTTCAGAAATTTTGGAATACTCCTCCTTGATATTGTTTAAATCCCAGACTGCATCCTTGTCATTCGGGTTCTTTGAAATCCTCCGCTCCACTTGTTTTTGAACTTCTTTGACGGCTTGTAAGTACCCTTCGCTATAGGATTTTTCCTCCTGATTTTTCTTACCTAACATTTTCCCAATACCAGTGATCAATAGGTATGAAAGTCCACAATCTATCAACACCGAAAGGACTAAACCCTTACTGTTGGATCGAATTCCTTTGGGAGAAGATGGTGAAAGCTGAAACTCTGTTCCATCGGCCAATTGCACGGTATCCCCTTCTTTATATTTCTTTTTTTGCTGAGGACTAAGCTTTTCTCCATTGACTTCCTGTGGAGCTTTGATATCCCTGGGATTGTAGGAAAGAAATTGCTTGGTTCTATGATCATACTCTATAATCTCAGACTGGATATTGCCTTCCTTGTCCACATAACTTTTCTTCAAGTTTGCCAATTCCTTTTTGACCAATTGATTTCGTTCTGATTCACTCAAGTTTGGATGAGCGCTTGCTTCTCTATAGACCGGGTCAATCCGCAATGCAGGCTTACCATCTTCGCCTCGAACAATTGATAGCCTTGCAGGTAACTTATCAATCTGAATATTCTTTCCCTTCAAATCTTTCAACTCGACGATATCGGTCATTTTCCCATTTTTTAAAGCATGGATTTCTTTTTCTGGAATGGTAAATTTCCCGTCTTTGACGATTCCGAAAATTTCCAGATCCTTCATCGGTAATACATTTTGATTTCTCATGGTATTATTGGTTTGATAAAAATTGAATTAACTCATTTTTGGTAGACAGCTTGGATAGCATCTGAATGAATAATGCGGGATTGATGTATTCGGCCCCCTTTTTAATTGTCACATGGAGATGATCCCCAGTTGCCTTCCCGGTACTTCCAGAAATCCCAATCACTGATCCAGGTAAAACACTTTCATTCTTTGTCACCCAGATTTGGGAAAGATGGCCGTAAACAGCTTCATATTTTCCATGTTGGACTTTGATAAAATTCCCCAGAAGCGGATCATGGCCAACAGAAGAAACTTTCCCAAGCAACATGGAATAGACCTTTGAGTGATTGGCTTTTAAATCAATCCCTCGATGGAATTTTCTTTCTCCCGAAAATGGATCGGATCGGTAGCCATAAGTTGAAGTCATTAAGAAACCTTCAAGAGGAAGCGAGGCAAGCAATACCCTGCTTTCTTTTTCTATAGGATTGGCCACGAGGGAAAAATATTCTTTATCAATTCCTTCTTTTTTCGACAATACCAATTTAGATTGATTCACTTTTACCGCAGGTAATTCCTTCTGAAATTCAATTGAATTAAACTGAGGATATGCCTCCTGGACCACAAAAAGAAAAATGATGATGATTGTTAATCTTGTCATTATTAAATAGCCTATTCTACCGGTGTCATTTCGCGATGCTTTTCAATAATCTCCGTCACTTGGTTATGAATTTTCTCAAAATGCTTAGTTAGAATCTCTTCCTTTTTCCCCTTGAAGTCATAGTATTTCGGAGTAGTTCGATAAGAGCTTTCTTCCTGCTTTATTTCCTTCCTATTGAGATTTACTCGGCAATGGACATTGGAAGTCTTATACTTTCCATCGAATTGGGTTCCCTCGGTGGCAATGATTCCCGCGATTTCTCCTGTATGCATGGAAGCTATTTTCCCAGCCGGAATAAGCGGCTCGTATTTTTCACTATAAGAAACCGAAGTCCTATCCCGATCTATAGACAGGCTTTGGCCAAGCTGCTTGCGTTTGCCAAACATCATTTCCAACCAGGACAAAGTATCCTTGTGTCGTACTGAACCACAAAGGACATTTCCGATCACCGAAGTCATGGTTGAGGCAGTTTCTTTGCCTTGCAGTTGGTTCAATTGGGGCAATTCCTGGAGTCCTAACAACACCGCAACTTTATTACTCCTAGCTGTAGAAATCAGGTTTTCGATTTTGTGGATATAGAAAGTTGGGGCCTCATCTGCAATCAAGGCTGTTGGCAGATTTCCTTTGGTATTAATCAATCTAGTCAGCCGATTGATGATCACCGAGTAGCAAGTTCCTGTGATACTTTGGGTTTCTGTACTGTTTGCCAACACTAAAATGGATGGGGAATTTGGATCTGAGATTTTAAGATCAAAATCATCTCCACTGAACACCCAAGCGGTTTCTTTTGTATTCAGCCGAGAGAGGAAAATTTTCAGAGTTCCAACTTGGCCTTCCAGCTGCTTGAACACCCTTTTTTCATAGGCACTGCGAAAAGGAGATACCATGGATCTTAGCTCCGGATGTTTGGTCAGGCAGTTAAAAATATCCTCATAGTCTCTATTCAGGAAATCCAACACATGAGCAAAAGTCGAGTACTTCCCATCTTCATACCTTGATACAAAAAAGATACAGGCTGAGAGAAAATTAATCGCTGACTGCTCAAAGAATCGGTCTGCCCCACCTGAAGAATCCGATTTTTGAAGTGATTGAAAAATCGCCTCTGCGGTTTCGGAAGCATTGGCAACGGTTTTAATATATCTCCTATTGATTGGATTGATCCTTCTGGAGTATTCCACTTCGTCCAGATTGATCACATGGAATTTGAAATTCGAGTTTTTCTTTTTGTCTTGTGCCTTTAAATAGTGGAAATAGGCGATCTGTGCCAAATCAGGAAACTTGAAATCATACAGGCACATGGTAAACCCTTTTCCTATCATTTGACGAATAAATGGATTGATCACGCCAAAGGATTTTCCAGAGCCGGGAGTTCCGATTACAAACGTCCCCCTAAAAGGATTTACCAAATTGATCCAGCCTTTATGGACTTTCCCTCTGTAATAGAATTTCATAGGGATATTGACCGAAAAGGGATTCTCCAACTTCTTTTTGTCTTGAAGAAATGATTCACCCTCGATATTCCATTCGTCCTTGCCCAATCCCGATTTGATCATTTTGGACACATTATCCAATGAAGTATGGATGAGAACGGATCCGATCAAAGTGCACAGAATATAAGCTAAGCTTTCAATGGATGTCAAATCGAAAACCAGAAATGAATCCTCCAATGTGTAGATGTAGACCGATCCAAAAAACAGGATCAGTCCCATTGCCAAGGGAAAAATGATATGTCCTTTTGGATTTAGACCAAGGTTCTTTTTGGATTTTGTCCCGATAGCAGCAAGGCAAATTGCAATTAGGATGGCGATTTTCCCAAATAGGACACTTTGATAGATTTTCAGATTAAGGAGTTTGTCAAAAAGCGGGAAAAGAAATCTCCCTACCTCTTCCATTTCCATCAACTTCGGAGCATAGACAAACATTAAAATGTCCATGAACACCATCAGATAAACGATGAATTGAAATGTACTATGAAGGCTTTTTAACTCTCTTTTCTCATTCATTCCGCTCCTCTTTTAAAGTGTATCTGCATTCAGAAGATCAGAGTATTTGACCTGCATTTTGAGAGCCCTTCCACTGATTTGGGATTCCGTCAATTCGATGGTAAATACCTTGGAATTGGGAAAAGTCACTTTTTTGAAGACATAGATATTTCGATATTTCTTATCAAAGCTCTCTGTCGAAAAGAGCTGGTATTCGGGTTCAATCTCGATGGACTGGACATTGGTGGCCTTGAGAATTCGCTTATCCTCAATCTTAAACCTAAGCTGGTCCAGATCAAACTTTAGGTTTGTTTTGTTTTTGAAGGAGATGTCCATAAAGATATAATCATCTACCGTGTAGATGTTGTTGACCTGCCCCGTGACTCCATACTGAGTGTTTTGAGTGATTTTATTCTTCTTTTTATCCTTGAATGCTTCAGTTGCAAAAAATCGAAGCTCCTGATCGCTCATGGAGATCTCACCTACTTCCAATGGAGTCGTATTGATGGGCAGGATTTCAATCTGAGTTTTAAGCTGACGTTCGTCATACGCATACCAAAGATCATATTGGGCAATAAACTTCTGGCCTATAATGGTCACCACTCCAAGAGATTTATTATATCCATTTAGATTGGCAACACTGTCCCGGACTGCTTTCACTCGAAACACATTTTCCAAGGGAATATCTCCGATCATATCATTGGTGGAAATATCTACGTACTGGATCGGCTCCGGAGAAAGGAAATGGAGGGATATGTCCTCGTCAATGTAAACTCTGGGAAGCTGTGTTTTCAACAAGGTCCCATTTTGCTGGGCATTGGCCGAAATGGAAATCAGCCCAAGGAAGAAAATTATAAGTTTTAGTTTCATCTGTTTATAGTTTGTTATTCAATGGTCAGATGGAATCTCGCATGGTATGTAGTCATTCCATTGTGTGACTTTTTTAGTCATGCTCGATTTCATGGCGGATCAGTTTTGGTTTTGAATCGTTTTTTCGTTTTCCTGCAATTCCTTGGGATCAATCAGATAGACAGAAGTTCCATATTTGATATTGGCCTTGTTCTTTTTGATCGTCTTGGAAACAGCCTGGGAAGTTGAGGTAAACATTTTCTGTAGGGCTGACATATACAGCTGGCTCAAATCATCTGAGTTTTGTTGCATGTTTATGCTCATTCCTCCCGTGGTACTGCTACCGAGGTCCTTAGAAAACTCCCTGAAGGCACTGGCTGGTACATAGAGTCCTTCCATCCCATCCACATCATAAATCGAAAGCTCTATGGGGTAGATCTGGTCGCCAACCATCACTGATGAAATGGTGAGTTTCACCCGCTGGGCTTGATACCCAGAAATAAGAGCATAGAGATAGTTTCCTTTGCTCACAAGGGCGTTACCGATCAGGATATCATCCAAAAGTCTGATTCTCAATCTTGCTCCAAGAGTTCCGTTCTTGATATCCTGGTCAATGATTGCCTCGATAAACTTCCCCTTTTTCTCACGGGTGACAGTATTGAACATTGTGGCCGAACCATTGGTCTTTTGGACTCTATAAACCTCCCTTTCGGTTTCCTTCTTTGGTGCTTCTGACTTCTCTTTTTGCTGTTGTTCCTGAAAGGCCGGGTCATTTGCTTTTGAAATGGAATCTATCACGGTCATTTGAGCCCTGAAGAGATCCATTGGGTCTTCATATTTATTAGCTGGGCTAGTCGTTTTTGCTCCCTCCAATTGATTAATAGCCTGCAACAGTTCTTCATCTTCTTCTGAAAAGCTTTTTTGTCTGGAAATTCCTTGGGAAACTGGTGGAACAGGGTTGCTGGATTTTGATGGGGCCGAATAAAAACTTGAGTTTTTTAAGGCATTGTCGATGGAATCCAAAAGTCTCTTTTCCTCTTCGTTATAAAGGCTTTTGATCTGACTGGATTCCTCGATATCGAGCTCCAACCCTTTGATTGCAGTGTAGCCGTCATTCGCCCTTTTATAGGTCTCCCGTGATGCATCCAGCTTTGTATCGATTGGTTTATTCTGAATCTTCTCTGAAACTTTCCCTATCTGAGCCTGGATACCACTTGTTCCTTGAACGGGTTGGTTTGGGCTATCCTTACTGAATGATTTGTAACCGTAAAACAGCAAACACAAAAAGGGAAGCATGATAATGGGCAAAATGTATTTTGGCTGCTTAAAGTCAATTTTCATCTTCTTTCGGTTGATCGTTGAAGTATTGCAATTGTTCAATCGCTTTTTCTAGGTAAATGGAATCTTGCTTTGAAATAGATTCCTGGGATATGATTCGTTCAATTTCAGTTTTCAATTCGTTCATCTGTATTGCTCGAGAAGAGAGATCTTGCAGGGCAGAAAGTTCACTACCCAAGTCACCGGGAATGGCATTCAGTTCTTTTTTAATACCCTGGGACTGATCGCTCGATTCGGGTTTGAGGACAAAAAAGGTCAGAATGAAAGAAGCCACAATCAGAAGGATCATTGCGCTAAAAACCACTTTCGCATGCCGATCTAGAAAGGTCTTGGCGAGCCCCTCGAATGCTTTTACCTGTGGCGAGAATTCATTTTTGAATTCCTGGAATACAGTTGTATCTCTTACTTTAGAAGGTATTTTTCGAAACATTGGAGAGGTCTTTATTTTCTATGGTTTTCCAGTTTGTGATCAATACCCCGTGACTGTTGTTTTCACTTCTGGGGATATCTATCAATTCACCCTCGGTGACTATAGATCTGGTGATCGTTGCGCTTCTTCGGTCGATCTTCTGCTTGCCGTAATAGCGGAACCTGTTTTGGTCAATGACAATCGAATCTGTCTGGATAGACAAAACTGAACTTGATGAAAGGATGGAATTGAAATAGCCTTTCTCTTTCAGGTTGTTGTACTGGCCCACTCCCGTTTCATCCACAAAGTACATGGCCTTTTCCATCTGATATTCGATGTGTTTATCATCGGGAGTCAGGTTAAAAAAGAGGCTGTGAAACAAGTCCACCGCTGCTTTATACTCAGCTGGCCTGTTCATTTGCATATTGGTCTGCTTCGCCAAAATGGGTATGTCTTTGTCCAGGATATAAATGGACTGTCTCGCGTTTGCTACCTGTTGATAGGCATATACTGACACAAACCCACAAATGACAATGGAGGTCAAAAAGCTTCCGATAGAAAGTAGGGTTGCTAACCTGATTTTCGATTCTATGTTTTTGATGATCATGCTTAGATTACTTTAGCTCTGGAAATGGTTTTGGTAGCGGATGATCCCATTCTTCCTGCAGTAGTTGCAGCTGATGAAATACCTGAAGTAGATATAATCCAAGTGGATATGGAGGGAACTGTCAGTATAGCGATGGCACTGACGAAAAAAGCGACGATGACAAGCCCGAAGCTCAACAAGCCATTCCCTGCAAACCAAGCCATCTTTTCAAGCCTATCCACTCCGCCTCCTGTGGAAAGCAAATACTCATATTTATCAATCTCTACTTCCAAGGCATATTGCTGTAGCCTCCCGGTGATATAGAGAATCAAAAAAGCGACTCCTACATAAAGATTGACCGAGACGAAACGGGCAATCCAGGTTGTAAAAGCATCCCGAAAAGCCGGAAGGATACTGACCACTACCGCAAAAGGCCCAAGTATTACCAGCACAGTAGAATAAATGATCTGGATCATGAAAATGATATAGACGCAAATCCTAAGAATCCACATTGCAATCAGTTCAATAATCTGGGTTACCAGCAATTGAAGGCTGGTTTGCATTCTGATCCGCATTTGCATAATCGGTGAAAGGATTTGGTCTGAAAAGAACCCTTTTACTCCGTCCACGATTACAGTTCCCAAATCCTCATCTGAATCCTCAGCCTGATCCGAAGCCATTTCAGTTACAGCTTGGTATTCCACCAGCTGGTCACCCATCTCCACCATGTAGGCGGCACGATCAAGACGAAGAGAATTATTGGTATCGTTCTGAGTACTGAATAGAGCTTCCGTCTTGGCCGCAATCAAATCAGTGGGAAAAGCAATGATTTGACAGAAAATTGGCCACCACATGAGCAGGATCACCAAGGCGAAGGGTCTTAAAAGCGGCATGATTTCCAACCTCTTGTCCCCTGCCATCATTTCATAGCATTTTAGACTGAAAAAAATCAGCATGAAAATACAGGCCAAAGTCTGGGCATCCCTGATAAAAGGGTCGGAATGGGCAAAACCGTAATCTCTCATTTCTTCGAAAAAGGTCATCACTCCTCTATCGTAAATACTGTTTCCCTGCAAGTAGCTGATAGTCTCCTTGTACTCATCATGGTTGACAGACTGGGCAAATCCCATGATAGAAAAGCCTAGGAACATCAACATTCCGGTGAAAAGCCTCTTCATTTCAGGACTTGGCTTTGGTTGGCGATTTTTTTGGCTCTGCCCACTTCATCCTGTGGATTTGAAATAGTGATTTCCCCGTTTGCTTTCCGCTCATGAATCTTTCGGAAGGCTAGCATATTGGCTGACATATCCAGCTTGTATTGCCATTTTTCAAGGATATTCCTCATTTCAAGCATAATCCTGTGGTACATCAGAATTCGCTGACCTCGCTCCATATCCAGGGTCTTTGAAAAACCGTACCGCTCGGAAAGAGAAGCCATATTGTCCAGATACCATTGATAGGCTCCATGGTCGGTCATGTATTCCACTACCTCTTGAGAAATTCCCTGAAAAGCTGAGGAAACAGGATCTTCCAAAGGCTTGAGCTTCTTCTTATAATAGAGTTGATATAGAGGATCCGAGGCCGAAAGAGCGCCTGATATCCGAGCCATTTCGGCATTAGCCAAATTCTTAACGGTATCCGAATGCTGTTTGTAGTAGTCGGAAGAGATCTGCATCGCAGCAGCCAAACCAAGCCTTTGGGTTTGCTCTCCGGTGGGTGATAAAGGTCTTCTGTCCAAGTCTGGATAATTGGGATGTAATGCCCAAGTTGAGTACCACAAGTAGTTAATAGGGGTTCCTAAAACTTTGATGGGCTTTGGATAAAACTTGTCTTCATCCCATTGCTTGAAAACCATTCTCTCTTGTTGAGCAATAATGGCTTTATCCTTAATTAAAGTCTGCCCATGACTCTTGAGACAAATGCAAAAAATGATTGAAATTGTTAGTAAGATTCTCATCGTTTAAGAGTTTTCTGCTTGATGATAATTTCATTGATCAGCCCTAAATCCTTGTTGACGTAGGATTGATAGGGATTAAGTGATCGGATTACTCCATTGGCTTTCGCCCAATAGATGCTGTTTTTTGCGGAGAGCATCAAAGCACGGATTACCTGCAGTTCCTTCTGGACAGTATCTAAAAGTTCGTCCCGGACATTGTAATTAATCAGCAGATTATCGCCTTCTTTTAGAATCAAACTCGACACCTCGGCAGCAAGGTTGATGCTTCTGGATTTAGCTTGAGCAGTATATTCTTCGACAAAAAGAAATAGGAGTGGATTATCATAGGCAAGCTCGAATGCCTCAGTTGAAATTGATTTGATATCCAGGACAGTCTCACCAATCATCTTTACCTGAATTGCATCCTTAAATCCTTCATTGACTTGAGTCAGGGACTTGACTATCATCGTCTGAACCATCGCCAAACTGGATGAATTAACGATGATATCATCCGTATTTTGCTTGATGAAATCCAGCGTTTGGTGATACCCAATTTCGCTGACATTCCTCATGGCAGCATTGGCGTTGACAATGGTAAAGTGGTTTTGATCAAAAACCACGGTCTGAGAATTGGCCCGAAATCCAGCTAAACACATCAAAAAGAAAAGGAGCTTTTTCATCGTGATAAGGTTTTAGCGTTTTGAATGATTTCTTCTACCAGCTCCATTTCTGTAGCCAAATATCCCAGATAAGGATTGACTCCTAATTTCCCCTGCAAATGATGCTTTAGGGATTGGGAAGCGTTGTAAGAAATACCATTGATGTCTCTCAGCTCCACAATAATGTGCTGAAAAAGGATCCTTCGATCTGAGACTTTCATTTGGTTGATTACTCCAATACTGGCCGAAAGACCGAGGAGGTAATTCATCAATGAATAGGATCGTTGGACAAAGAGCTTTTCTGTCTCGACGGCAAAAAGGAGGAGAGCAGGATCTTGCTTGCAGTAATACAGGATCTGTTGTTGGTTATCAATAATGGAATTGACCAAAGGCCCGGCAGTTGAACCTATTCCGATTGCATCGATGATAATGGAGAGTTTGGCAAATCGTACCTGAACTGTTCTGTATTTTTCTTTGACCGATTTAACCAGGTTGTTATTGACCTCCTCATTGACGGCATTTTTTCCCTGATTTGTTTTTGCCTCCTTTTGCAAATTGTATTCGGACTTGGACTCCTCTACCAACTGATGAAGAAGGGCAACATTCGTTTGCGCAAGACTTGTCCCGATATTGGCAATTAGAATAATTAAGCTTAGAATCAAAGTTTTCATGGCTGCAGGGTTTTGGCTTTTCTTGCGATATCCTGGGCGAGTTGGATATCTAAATTGATGTATCCCTGAAAAGGATTTAAGGCCTTGAAAACTCCCTTCATCTGGGCAAAGTACATGGATCGATACATACCGTAAGTGTAGGATCTCAGGATTACCATTTCATTTAAGATTTGGTTGATCAACTTGGATCTTTCTCCGGCATCCATAAGGTTATTTTCTCCACCTTTTAGGACAAAAGAACTGACCTCCAAGGCTAGGGAAGTTGCTCTTTGTTGAAACATAGTAGCGTTTCGCTCAGCAAACAGAAGTAAAGCAGGATTCTCACCTGCCAATTCCATCACATCATTTAAATCGCCTGAAATAGCAGTCGCCATTCGTGCGATTTCCTTGACATTGGAAAGGTTGGTCAAAATGGAACTGACCTCGGAAAGTCCTTTGTAGATTTTGTCCTGCATCGTATTGACAATGGTCAGGTTTCCAGTTATTGCCAGCTGACCCCGCTCAATCAAAGTCAGCCTTTCATTGGTCGCCTCAAGCTGAGAATCTATTACTAAAGCATGGGCGGCGGTGGCAGCTGAAACAGCCGGATCCACATAAACAGTCTGACTAAAAGTGGAGCCTGAGAAAAGAAGCAATATGAGTAGATAAAGATGCCTCATCATGCTATGCGGTACTTCGGTGAAAGAAATATATCAGAGAGCGGACATCCTTCTTTATTGACCTTCTCGAAAAAACTATGAAGACTCAGATTAGATGTATTAAAATCCTCTACAAATGCGTCCAAACCCATCTTATAGCCTCCAAATGCATTAGTATAGATTTCTACTGCCGATTTTTCCGGCTTTTCAGTTGTGTAGGTTAGGTATTGGAACAGAGAAACCTCTACTCCATATACTTCACCTGTAGCCCCTCTTCTGATGTAAACTTCCTTGAATCTGCCACGCCCTTCATGGTTGTCCAGCTGGTTGATGGTAAAAATCTTCCTTCGCTCCTTCTCACTGATAGAAAGCAAAGAACCAATCTGCGAATAGTTGTCTTTAAACTTGGTTTGGTCTAGCAGGCAAATCGTATCAGAATTGTTGATGATACTGTCCTTCACCACTTCATTCCCGATGATATCACCAAGCTCTTGAGTCACCACGATAGCTTCTCCCCAAAACTTCCGCACCGTTTTATACAGATACAGAATATACCCTGCCATCAAGGGAGAAACGATGGCCTTCCATGCCTCCTCAATGATTAGGGCTTTTCGGTACTTGGTTCGAAATCTCATTTTCTGAATAAATACATCCATGATGATGAGCGTCACTATTGGAAAAAGAACCTTATGCTCCTTGATGCTGTCAATTTCAAAAACCACAAAGGATTCGGTGAATAGGGATTGGTCAACCTCTTCGTTTAAAAGGTTTTCAAACTCTCCACCTTGGTAGAATTTTTTGAGCACAAATCGGAATTCATCCAGTTCAAACGTGATTCGCTCACGCTCCATAATTTCCGGAATTGTCTCTAGGGCAAAGTCATAAAAGCTATTGAAGCAAAGCCGATCAACCTTGCCTTCATCAGAGAAAAATGAGGAATAATAAGCTGAAATGGTGTACGAGATCACATCTGCTTCCACCTGTGAAACGGTGCCTTCAGCTGTCTTCCATAGGAGTGAAACAAGCGTCAGGAGATAGTCTTTTTTCTCGATGTTGTATTCCTCTTCAGTAATGGCAAAAGGATTGGTGGTAATGGGCTTTTCTTCGGTATAGGTAATGTATTTGCCATTGTAATATTGACATAGTCCTGAATAGGAGTGTCCCGTATCCACGATCACTACATCCATCAGCCACTTAGGATCAGGCTGCTTGTTCCACATGCAATACTGCTCCACCAGCGCATTCATAAAAAATGATTTGCCAGACCCAGAAGGACCCAATACAAACTTGTTTCTATTGTTGATCCGGTTAGTCTGCATGGGCAAATCTGACGGATCAATTTTCAAGGGGATTCCCTGCCTATCCGTGAATCGAATCTGAAAACCACTTTGTTCATCTTGATTCAGTGATTCTTTAAAGAAAAAGCACAGTGCAGCATCCGCGGTGGTCAAAAAGTAATCGTAAACCTTTAGCTCTGCCGTATTGCAGGGGAGGACAGTCCTGAACAACTCCAATTGATTGTAAGAATTTTTGTTGGCAATAATCCCCTGCTGAAATAAGGATGACTCTACATAGTTGCAAGCTCCTTGGATATGCTCCTTCTGTGCCGAAACCAAGACATTGAAATGACAATTGACTAAAAGCTGATTGTTCCTTGTCACATCCTCCAATAGCCTATTAATGTCCTGGACACACATATCATTGGCAGGATCTGGTATTCCTGAATGTCGCTTTCGCTTGACCTCAAGCTTGTGTTGAGTTGGTCTTTGCTCTACGATCTCGATGACCTGATTGTAAACAATGGTCTGGAAGTTTGGGACATCAAATAGAAAACCCATGTTATCAATTGGGAATCCTTTGAGGCTATCCTTATCACTTCTTTCTGAATGGGATGCTATCGTTTCGGGAAGCTCTACCTTATCGGTGTCAACCAGTGAAATAGATCGGAATGCTCTATCGCCACTCTCCACTTGTTTTTCCACCGGCACCAAGTTGTCCAGTACAATTCTGTCCTGGTAAAAATTCATGGTGAGAATCCTTTTCACATATCGGTCAATCTCGGTTTTCTTCAGAGCAGTAGGTTTAATTCCTGATCGTTCAAAAAGATCTGTTACTTTTCCGATGGATTGAATAAAATCATTGACTGATTTTTCACTATACCTTCCTTTTGACCGCTTGGTGATAACCAAATAGGTATTGTGGGAAACATATTCTCTGCCCTGAAAATGTTCATCATATTTCCGCTGCAGGTACTCCTTTGAATTATCTTCATGATAGCTCTCAGTGGAAAAAACATCCTGTTTTTGGATCAAATGACCTTCACCTAATATTTTGATGACATTCGTAAATAGCTGGTGAAAAAAGTCGTACCTGGAAGGATCTGCTGAATATTGGACTACAGGGTTTTCAAGTTTCAGAATTAATCCGAAATCCCCATTTAGATTAAAAAGTAGATGGAATCCTTTGAATTCAGTTTCTATACCTGCATAGGGCAACTTAAATTCATTCCTTTTATTCTTCAATATCATTTTTTAGGTTTTAAGGATGTTGCGATTTGGAATACTCCTACATGCCTTGTTTTGCTATGCAGCCCTTTTTTTTGTTGTTGAGAAGTAACCAATAGACCAATTATTATTGCTGAAATTGTGATTACACCTCCTGCGATCATGCTGGTCAAACTTCCAATAACTCCACCCAGCACGACTCCGATGATCAATGAGGAAATTCCCCATCCGATAAATTTTCCTTGAAATCCACGATATATAAGGGGTTTTTGAAGCCCCTTATATATTGGAAATTGCTTAGCCATTAGACACCGAAAAACGCCTTGATGACCACACTCACCAGTACTAGGAAAATGCAGGAACCCAGCCATCCCATCAACTCTTTGTTAATATCCTGATCGCCTTGATTCCACTTGCTGTACACTCGGAAACCTCCTATAATCCCGACCACTGCACCGATCACTAGGCAAAGACTTGCGACGGGATCAACGTAGGTTAATAGCGAGGATTCCGCAGCTGTAATTCCCTGTACTCCTTGGGCGTGTGCAGAAATTGAAACAATGGCCATTGCCAAGGCACTTGAGATCTTTTTTGTAGTTCTGTTGAACATGATTTTTGTGGTTTTAGTAAGAAAATATTTCATGGACTATATTGAATTGGGTGTAAAGTTTTAGGTAAGTGGAACTCCGTAAAGTCCGCTAAGAAAAAAGCTGACAGTTGCGAGAAACAAGCATGCTCCAAACCAGCTGATCACTTGGACATCAATATGATGCCGCCCCATCTGCCAATTGTTGTAAACCCGCAGACCTCCTAGCAATCCTGAGATGGCTCCGGTAACAAGAGATAGTCTTGACAAAGCGATGTAGAAAGATTCCATATCCGATTCTACCTCTTGGAATTCTTCCACACCCGGAGGAGTCTGCGCCAACAATTCCATGCTAGGAAAAAAGAGAATTAATAGGGAGCAAAAGAGAAAATGACTTGACTTCATGAGAACACTACTTTCTTTTTCATTTCGATTGAGTTCTCTTTTGCCAGAGCGAACAAGGAATCTATGTTGGTCACCCCGCCCGTTGACTTGACAGGATTTGTCTCCTTGAATTCCATTTTCTCCTCTTTTCCATCTGTGTTATTTGAAGCGGGTTTTTCAGATTTTGGAGTTGATTTGTTTACAAAATCTTCCTCCTCAACGACCATTGGCTTTTCGTCAAATTCTGATAGATCTGACTGGAATGCATAAGAAGGCCTTTCCTGAGATCTGGTACGATGCGGTGTCCTTAACACATCAATGACGACGTTGACTGCATAGTACACCACATAGAAAAGGGCTAGGTATAGAAAGAAATCTGTCCAATTCATAGCTTTAGTTGGTTTAGTGATTTTTTGATTTCGTTGACCAGTTCAGGATTGTTTTCTAGAAAGTCCCAGCATACATAGTTCACTAGAGAGGTGACCTTGATCCCAAACAGGTAATTCACATGCTTAAAGACATCCTCTATTTTAGAGTCCATCCGGATCAGTCTCCGGTTTTCTCCATTTACTTTATAGTCTCGAATTCGCTCTAATAGCTCATCAACTTCTCGATTCCTCTCCTTCTTTTCTACAATTCCACTGTTGATGGATTCTGGCATTTTTTCTTCCCCAGGCGTAGGGATTTCGCCTCGAACTCCTTGTACTAGTTTGTTTATATAGTTTCCACTTCCCATGAGGATTCGTCTATGTAGTCATTAAAAATTTTGTTGAAAATTGGGTCGAGAATTGGATCCAATGTTTTTGGAGAATAGGAAGTAGTTATTCTTTGAAAATCAATCCTATCCGAAACCGGTGCGGTCAATTCCCCAAACTTGCTGAGTGCCTGATTGACACTGTCCAGCGTTTCATATTTCACCGAGGTTTTCACTCTGTTTGGGATCAAAATGATTTTGCTTTCCGGGTTTATTTTTTTAACCACATAGCAAAATTCAAAAGTGCTTGTCACGCTGTATTCATCGTAACAAAAGGGACATATGATCAACCCTGAATCTTTAAAAACCTGTACCAGATTGTCATCATCCATCGTCCCTGCCAGGTCAATGACAGTAAGCAGGTTTGGATTCCGGGCTGTTTCCTTGCTGATGTTCCTGAATCCAGAAATCTTCGATAGCTCTACTTCGTACAGCTTCTCATTTTCCAACAGGTCAGAATTAAGGTGCTTGTTATACAGAGATTGCTGAAAATCCATATCGATGACTTTCACCTTCCTATTCTTCTTTTTGACTGAAAAGTTGGAAAAGAGTACTGCCAAGGTACTTTTACCGACGCCTCCTTTCTGATTGGCAAATAGAATGATCATGGTAATTTTTTTATCTGGTGATTTCATTGTCTCCAATGAGTTTTTTCTTCCTTTTCCTTCCGTGGGTAGCCTCATCATCTTCGTCATTGGCTACATGTAGTATGGGTATCAAGTCGAATTCGTCCTGACTTTGCCCTGAAAAATGCTCCTCGGATAGATCTAAATACTCTTCCAAAGCCTGAAGTTGCTTTGGCTGAAGAATATCCTTGGTGGAAACAACTCCTTGTGAGGTCTTCAGGTAAGTATCTCCTTTGCTCCGATCAAACCTTAATGAATGATGCTTTAGCCCTTGCTGGATAGTGGAAAAGTCATTGAAAGCTGATCTTAGCTTTACCTTACCTTCAATGAGATCAATGGTCTTGGACTTGTCAGTTTGATAAGCTTGTTGCTTCCCTTCTGCTTCAAGCAAGCGCTTGATTGGGAACACTTCACTTCCTTTGAATACAATCTTATTGGAGTTGTCTATCAGGGAATAGCCATAAGGTGTCTTTGCATCCTTCCCATGAAAAATCAATTGAACGCCAAACTTGGCTGAAAGGAAATCCCCTAAATCCGAGCGATAACCGAGATGCTTATCTGATACACTCCCGTGTTTCGGTTCAAATAATGGAATTGGGTCAGTTTTGTAGATTTTGGAATACTTATCCAGAATTGTAATTAGCTGATTAGCTCTAGTCTTATCCAGTTCATAGGATTGGAGCTTTTCATTGATTTCAGAAATAGGAATTCGCCCCTGGACCGATCCGTATTTGATCAAATCCAGTTGTTGATCCTTTTCCTTAAGCTTGTATCCAAGATTCTCCAAGAGCATCATTCCCTGAGCCTTGGTGCTGTAACTGAATTCTTGAAGTGCATCAGAAGCTTTTTTGACCTCCTGTTTTGGATTCAACCTCATGATCTCGTTGATCGCTTCTTGAGCTCTTATTTTTTCAAAAGAATCATTGATCTTCTTTCCGTCCTTATCAATCCTTGAGGACACTATATGGACATGGTTATTGGCCGTATCCTTGTGAAAAACAATCAAGAATGGATTCTGTCCATAGCCCATTTTATCCACCCATTCATGCGCAATATCAGTCAGCTCCTCTTTTTTATATTCTCGCTCCTTGCAGCTGATCATGGCATGAAACTGCTTGTCTCTGACTATGGAATTACGATTGGAATGAGCAATCAAAAAGTTCTTCACTTCGTTTGGACCTATCTCTTTGGTGTCCTGGAGATACCCAAAATTGCGCAACCTCATCAGCTCCCCTTTTTCATTTTGGGTTTTGTTGGTGTTGTAGGTCACGCCCTTGAAGCTGCTCGTACTGGAAAGAATTTTAGCCCTCATCTGATTGCTTGATAGATTTGTTTCAAAAGCCTGTTCATAAAATCTCGGTGCTCGATATGCTTTGACATTAGCTTGGTATGATCCTTAAAAACCGAGGGAGAAATTTTGTCCCTATAGGTATTGGCATGTTTTGCCAATTGGTTGATATTGTTGTTCACCCGAGCCTGTTCAGAGACTAGTTTTTCAATGGAATTCAGGAGCCCACTGAGGTCAATGATTCTGGTTTCTTCACTGCTCAGCTTCATCCTAATCAATTGACTCAAAGACATCTTTAGTGACTGACTTTCCTCTTTCAATCGGGTATAGATTTCCGGTTTTAACCTGACAGATACCCAAGAAAGATTCTCTCTTTTCTCTTTCATGGCTGCGTGTTAGCAGGAGTAAAGAATTGGAATTGTGCGGTGAAAAAAAATACCTAGAAATGCGCAAAAATGACAAATAGGCATATATGCGTATATAGAAATATATATACGCATATATGCCTAGAGCGTGGGTTTACACCCAAATATTTGAATTATGAATAAGCGTTTAGCGAGTTGATCAGCTCTACCCGGTTTTTACTCTCAGACTTTTTGTAAATAGCCTGAAGGTGCTTGTTGACTGTTCTTTCTGAGATAAAAAGTACTTCAGCGATCTCTTTACTGGTTAGACCTAGCGAGACTTGTTCTGCCACTTCACATTCTCTTTTTGTAAAACCCATTTCAGTACATCTTTGGCAGAAAAAAGTGGCAGAATCTATGTGCTGTTTCTGGTCAATATCATCCAGCTTTTCGAAGACTTTTCTGTTTTCATAAATCATCTTTCTGATGAACAGAAAAGTAATGAAAATGAATCCTCCATTAGTACACAGTACTTCTACCAACTGACTAGCATCCACATAGCTAAAAAACGGTAGCAATACCCACGGAAGAGCTGCCGAGTAAGTCAGAATAGCATCCAAAGAATGTTGATACCCTTTGAATTTTTTCCGAATACTCAAGAAAATCCTAATGACCAAATAGATGGCATAGCCCAATGGAATAGCCAATCCATACCAAAGGATAGTAGGCAGGTCATCTAATAAAGTAAGTCCCACACAAAAGAACAGAAAGAAGGGAGCAAAAAGAAAAAGCCAAATACCGATTCTTGCATCCCATCTTAAATCCTCTAAATCGAAAACTTTGTAGAAATAGAATGGGAAATATGCGCCCATTGCAAAGCCAGCACCATAGGCCAAATTGATCTGTAGCTTGAGAGAAATGGCAAGATCCGGATCTGGAAACAGCCCTCCGGCGATGTTATAAATGATCAAAAGGGCTAAGAGTATCAGGTAATACTTTCTATTCCCCTCAGAAGGTTTTTGCAGGTATAGGACCAACTGTGAGACAAAAAACAGCACCTCGCAAACAACAAAAATAAATGTCACCAGATGCATTTCGGTTCCAAATATTGTCATGGCATATCCTTTCTGTAGAAATAAAATGGGAATCCAAATTCATCCGATGATTCATAGACTGAGAATCCAAAACTGTCATACCATTTGAAATTACGCGCTGTCGAAGTCTCCAAGCAGACAGGAAGATTTTTCCTCTTTGCTATGTCAAGCACTGAATTCATGAGGCTAGATCCCTCACCCTTTCCCTGGCTTTCCGGCTCTACTCCAATAAACCAGATATATAGAAACGGCTCTTTTGGCTGGGTAGCTTCTATGCTTGCTTCTCTCTTCAGCACTTTTGGAATTTTTGGAATTCCGATTCCATTCAGAGCAAGTTTCAAATCCCAAAGCCATAAGCTCAATGGCTTTTGCTTTTGGGTAGAATACTTGATCAACACACAGGAATTCCCAGAATCCGATACGAAGACCTCTCCATTTCTTAGACAGTTCTCCAAGCTATATTCCATTAATACTTCCCTTCCTTTGGGTGACTTTCCTACCACAAAATCAACAGATTTATTACCCTCAAAAGAATCCACTAATACTTTAATGACTTTCTCCCTATCTGCTTCTAAGAATTTTCTCATGATTTAGTCTATTAAAATTTAACCGAGTTGCGAGGTGAAATCCCTCCATTTTGGATGATTCTGCAAGGAATCTCTAAAAGGGCAAGTTCGTGTTTGGGAGAAAAATTCGTCAGAATTTGTGTCACAAATACACAACTTGCATGGCACACGCAAAGGATGCCTTACCCCTCATTTTCCACAAAAATCCTGTTGCAATTTCAACGGTTCAAAAGTCGCTGCCGTATCGCAAAACCATAAAAGTTTAAAATTGAATTCCAACTCTTAAGGTTGACAACCTGAAGCTTTGCACTTCCTTCATGATATATCTAGATATTCCTATATCTGGATATATATCTCAATATCCAGATATGCCAAATCCAAGAAACACAGTAAAACAGTTTTGAAATACACTTATAAGCATATATTTGCCAAATAATGCCATTTCGAAAACTGTAAGGAAGAAAGAGGACTTATTCTTTTCTCCAATTTCAAATGGATTCTGATCATGATAAATCACAGAAATTGGATAATTTGTAGATGCAGACTTAACTATTCCGTGTGAATATATCTACATATACAAATATATGGTTTTGCGATATTTTTGAAAATTATATAGCTTTAAAAAAAGTGAAAACTGACTACTAGTGACTGAAAATCAGCGAATAAAAATCATTCGGAAATTTTTAGGTATGACCCAAGTGGATTTTGGTGCATCCATAGGATTGACACAGGCTGGATATTCAGATATAGAAAGAGGTAAAAACAACGTCTCCGGCAAAATAAAAATCATGCTAAAGCAGGTTCACCAGGTGAACTTGGCCTGGCTGGAAAGCGGCGATGGAGAAATGATAGACTCAATCACCCCAAATAAAGAATGGAGTCCTGAAAGATTTGCTGATGACCAAAAACAGATCGAAAACCTAAAAGTAGAAATCGAACGACTCAACGCTGAAAACAAACTTTACCGTGAACTCCTAGATTCCAAACTCAAGATAATAGCGACTTTGGAGGAGAGGTTTGGGAAGGGGTAGAAGGATCAGTATTTACGATAACGTCCAACTAAAATTGGTATGCACCCCAGTTGCTGGATATTCTGAAATCTTTAGTTTTCGCTATTCTATCCAATGGCTCAGTTCGCATATTCATTTTTAGTGTTTGTTAGACTCATTTCTTATTTGGTTTATATAAAGATCATCTTCTATTTTGAACAGAATCAGTACAAGTAATTTTAAATAAAGTAAGTAAGAATTTTCGTGAAGACTAGTTTCAGAAGGGTTAGCCTGAGTGCCATGTAGATAGCTATTTCTCAAATCTAGACCATTTGTGAACTCTTTTTTATTCAAATAAAAATTAAAGTAGTCTTGTTCTGGTCTTGATAGTAGCGAACTGTCAAAATAGATTAATCCTTCTTCGGACATTTTTATAGCCTCTTCCTGAATTTCTTTAGAGTAGTGATAAAAGGAACCAACTTCATTTTCATATAAATCCATCAATATAAAAACCCTGTTTGGATTAGTTACTTGAATTCGGTTTTCATCATCCACAACGATGTATCCTTTATCTAATAGGTACTTTAGACTAAGGATTTGATGTTCTTCATAGTTGCTATAGTAGATGTTGGATTCGTTTTTCAGAAGGTCAAAAAAGGTACTATAATGTTTCTCTTTAAATGGGTCAACATATGCCAATAAGGTTTGATCTGAGAAAAAAAGGTTAGAGCAAGCATTTGCCTCTTCGCTATCCTTATTGAGATAGATATACTTGCTCTCATTTAAGCTTGGAATATCTCTCATTGAGCTAGGGCTTGAGGACATTTGTAAAAGCTCAAAATCAATCTGCTGATCTTCAACAAAAAGTTTGTACTGCTTAAGTATGGATTCTAATTCCGGGGCTAAGGTTCTGACTTTTTCCAGTGGTGAAGCACTTAGAGTTGGCATTGTTAGACTTGCATTACTTGCAAAACCATATTTTTCTGAGAAAAGAGAAGTGTAAACAAACTGAAGAATCTCTTCGATAGAAATGTCCAAAGTTCTCAAGACATTAGAGTATGTAAAAATTTGTGCCTGAGATGTCATTTGCGATAATTGAAACAACATTCCTCCAAAGTATTCATTTTTGGAGCGTACTCCCATTACTCTTTCCAGAACACTTAGTTGACTTGCTTTACTGATTAAATTAATACGATTTTGATAATCGCAATATTCAAAGAGTAGTTTAAAATTCAAATAAAGTAAATATGGATGTGTGTTATTCTTAATGAAGTCTATGCTGTAAGCATAATGAGTTACAAGATTTTCGACTTTACCTTCTTTAATTTTTGAGGCCTTTTCTGGATAGCTAATTGAAACTCCATACTTAACCAACGATGCATTTGATTTTTCGTCAAAAAACTTGGCATTTTCTTCCTGATGTTTACGCTTAGCCTTTAGCCTAACCTTATCCGATACTATAAACTCATTAGTCTTTTTTGAATTCTGTATTATAGGTAAGTAGTTGATGTTACAATTTTCTGAATCAATGTACTCAGAGATAATTTTTTCCTTATCCGATATAGTCAAACTCTTGGGTAAGAACCAGTCAACTTGATTGAAGTCTTTCTTAACCTCATAAATTGAGAGTATTATTTCAGCACTTTCCTCATATGATAATAGAAAGTCACGAAGCACTTCATTATATCTATCCACCAATCCTTTGTGTTTCAAGATTGTCCTTACTTGATATGGTTCTTGAGCTAAGACGTCTGAAATTTTTGGCGGAGAAACTCTCTTATATATCTTCTGATCGTTAATTAATCTCCAGAATGATTCCACATAATCAAAGATTAAATCTTTGTGGAATGTAAGAATGTTATCATCATCTATTTTGGACATGAATGCCCCGATGAATTTTCCGTATAGAAGTACTTTTTGTTTGAATGTATCAATATCTTGTTGAGACCAATTTTTTAAATAAATCTCATTATCGATATAGAGTTTGATATTATATAATTCTAACAAATCATTAATATCATTAGGAGGTTCAGTAAGCTCACTTTTTAGGATAGTTTCTCCCTTGGACAATTGATACCCACCTGCCAGGTCCTCCTTGGAGTGAAAAACTACTTTTTCTCTGTCATGTTTGTGCATATTAGCCTCTTTCTTTTATCACCGATTTAGGTTTGATTAACTTCTATCATTTTGTAATGGAAGAAAGGGACGAATCCTACACGTTCACAAACGATATTAGAATCTACTCTATCCCGATCTGTCATAAGGTAAACTGTTTCGTTTTCGTAATGAAGTTGGTTTGCACAATACGAAAGGATGACTTTCCCGAATCCATTATTTCGATGTTGTTGTTTTGTGAACAGAATGCCAATGTCCGGATTTACCATTGTGCAAAAACTAATGAGTCCTCTAGCCTCGTTTTCAAGTACTGTCATTGTTGCATTTTGGATATAAATCAAAATGCGCTCCTGCATTTCTTCAATTGACTTATCATTTTGTCCATTGTACTCTTCATGATAGTATTGTTGCAACATCATAGCCAGCTCATCTAAATCTGATAATTCCGCAGATCTAATATTTATGTTTTCATTTTCTATGATAAGTATTTCATCCGATTGATAAAAAATCCTACGTTTCTTCACCTCATAATTTCTTGGTTGATAAAAATCAATAATTTGATCAATCAGTTCATCATCTCCTGCGAGCGTGAAGTTTGTGAAAACATTCAGGTCAAAGGCTTCACTAATTTCATGAATTTGATCTTCATTCCAGTTTTCTCCATAGATCAAAAGCATGTCACTATGAAGTATTAATACCCATCCTGTATCTGAGATGTTTACTATAGAAGTCTCATAAATTGGGACTTGACCATGTTGAGCCTTCTTAATGCAATCACGTAGGAATTTATATTTGTACTCCTCTAAATTGATATCGTTAAAAAGAAATCGATTGAAGTCAGCTTGATTATTTACAGGAATGAGATTCATAAAATTGAGGCTAACGGTTTGGCTACGCTCAGGGTCACGAAGGGCATTGCGTATTGGCGTTAATGCTTAGTTATTCTTTAATTTTCAGTGATTTGGTCGTAGTATTTATTTTTTTGGTTTTCGAGTCCTTCTAGTAGTTCATCATACAATATAATGTCGATATTTTTAGAGATTTTCGTAAAACCTTGAAGTCATCTCTTTTTTCGTCTGAATCCAATTGGTCTGAGTGTCCTGTAATTAATACAGCCCTTGGTTTCACAACCTTTACTGTAACTCTTTCTTCGCGACTTATATCTTCTGCAAGATTTGAAGCTTTTCTTTCAGCATTGAACAGGTACTTTTCTGCCTGAACAATAGCCTTTACTGTGCTAGTATGCCAATAGTAATTTCCCCTATCAGTATCAACAGCCGATATAGGAATGTCAGGTTTTTTAATTTCAAAAATATCGAGGTAGCCTTTAGTGTCAATCATTCCAAAATCAACGTTTCTAGAACCCCTAAGAATGAAGTTAAGTTCTGGTAGTATTTTCACATATTTAGAGTCCAATAGGAATAGATTTTTCTTCAAATATTTACCCCAAAGATTTTCGTTAATACCGTCTCCAAGATTTTTTTGAAACTCTGCCAAGATTCTGTCAATGGCGATTGTATCAACTTTAATCTTTGTTCTTGCTAATTGTAAGAATTTATGACTAGTACTCTGATATCTTTTATCGAGAAGCTCCGTAATAAACCCTTCCATTTTATTCAAATCGTCAGGTGTGAAATGCTCAATAATGTCTGAATTGAGATTTTTAATGACATTTCCATATTGTTGCTGAGATGTACTGGTGCTTTCTTCAAATTTGTCAGGAAAGTGATTGTAAAAGAAGCCATCAAGAATGTCATTTTTACTCTGAGAAGATTGATTGTTTACTACTAAAAACTGTTCCCTCAGAGTTTTAAAGTCGTCATATTTGAGAATGAGATTATGGACTTCTTGATTTAGGACTTTTCTGATAGTTGTGTCCTTGTCTGTTGAAATTTCTAAACTAGCTATTGATTTGGACTCAAGTTTCTTGTTTAAATAGTATTGAACACCTTGTTTAATGTAACCATTATCCGAGAAGTCATCTGGTAGGTTTTCAAATCCTTCTATTTTCACTTCGGAAAGAAAGAAGTCACCATCCTTTGGGTAAAAGGAGATATTTTTAGTCCGCTTGTTTATCCGATATGCTAATCTTCTTGACTCAGGATCATCTTCTTCGCTGAACCAAATCTCTACAACATTCCTATTGACAATTTGTCTTTCTGATTGATATTTCGCAATAGATTAGTTTTTTATTCCTTTTCGACATATTGGTCTGGTACATTTTCCCAAACATTGCATTTTCGGTAGGCCTGCCTTTTAAAGGTTCTGAAAACCGCCCTTGCATCAAAACTTTGATTTGGGAAATGCTCTTTTAATGTTGCTTCTAAAGCTCTTCTTAGATCATGATCGAGGTGATCTAATACTTCTTCTACTTTTATTCTTGCCATAATATGATTCGTTTAACCAATAAATGCGTTCCAGTCAATACTTGACCAATTCAAACTCGGAATCGGAGGAATTGGTCCATTAGTTGACCCATCAATGAATGCAACCGCGCTTCCATTCTTATCCCTGAAGAATCCGTTACTAAAAGTTCCTTTATAGGCTGCTCGAAGATTAAAAACAGCTTCGTTATTTACAAAATCTATACTTCTCCCTTTTAAATCGAAAATTTCTGTTTCTTGTATCCAAGCAACAATTTTTCCATGTCTGTTAAATATTGAATTCATGTTTTTTTTTATTAAGCACAACGGACTCGTGTATGAGTAGTAGCGGATTTCTACTCACGTAACTTTCGGTTTTGCAACGACCTGTATTTTATGTTTATACTTTCGTTTAATCACTTTATCCGCTATTACTTACACAATGTTGTTAGCCACTGGCTTTATTTCAGCGATTTATTAATTTTTTCAATTAGCTTTTTCCAATTGTCTCTCTCCTCAGATGTTAATTTCGATGAGTCATTAGTTTTGCACCATCTAAGGAAAGCCTTAGCTAATTTGTATTTTGAAAAGTTCGGTACTTCTTTTGCAAAAATATCAACAATTGGTCTAGTAGGTTGCGAGTCGGATATGGCTTTACAATCTTTGGAATATTCTGATTTAACTATACTTATCAATGTTTCTCGTAATAAATCTTCGATTTCTGCTTTAGCAACTCCTGTACAGAAATCTTTTGTGCGTAGAATATTTTTATTTCCTAAAGTGTGTACTAAATTTTCTTGTTGAGCTGCTTGGTCTCCTGCTGCGTCAGAATCGAGTAATGCCGCAATCTTTAAGTTGTGAGCGTGTAGGATAGTTGCGTAATAAACTAATTTACCTGCTGAATTTGCGAAAACTAAGGCAATTTTGTTATCAAGATTTGCTACTTTATCTTCTCTTAAAAGTGTTGAAGTAGCCTCAACGTACCAATAGTCAGTCAAACCTTCAAGAATCAAGTTTCTAGTTTGAGTAAATAAACTTTGAGCTAAATCGTAACCTAATGCTTCCTGTAATGGCAATAATCCTGCTGGGTCACTAGATGATATAGTAGTGTGTACTTTTGTTCCATCATTTCTATCTTTTAATTCTACAACCCTAACGATATCAAGCTCATCTGGTCCAACAAGGAAAGGTGAATGAGTTGTATATATTGTTTGGTTTGTTTTAGCAAGCCTAGATATGGTTTCTCTAAAATCTCTTTGCTTTAATCCGTGAAGACTCATTCCAGGCTCATCTAATAACAGAATCGCATTTTTATGTTTGTCCATAGCCTCAGCGAAGAAAACCACGAAAAAAGAAACCAACCATTGAAAACCTTCAGAACGTTGGTCTAATTCTATTTCAACACCAAGCTCGTCCTCAACTACAACTTTTAAATACTGACCATCAGCAGAAATTCTTAATCTTTCAGCTTCAGGTCTGTCTGGGTTAGGATTCCAAATGCTTTTAATTTCTTGAGTAAGCTTTATGCTTGCAGCATTTAATTGATAAGTTCGGTTATCCAAAGTGTCTCTATACTCTTTAAGAGCGTCAGCATCATCAGAGTCTGGACTTTCAGTATTTCCAATTTCAGATAGTTCTCTAGCTGTAAAGCCAAGTAACTTTAACAAACATAAATTACCATAGTCATAATATTCGTCCTCCAACAAGTTTTTTTCTACTCTTTGAGCTAAATGTTCCAGATGAACCGAAGGCTTTACTTTAAAGTAATTATTGAATAAGACAAATACAGGTGTCCTTTTATCCAAAGTCTTTAATATCTCATCGTGTTTTTGATTTTTCTTAATCAATTCAAGTAGTCGAGTATGTCTCTCTTCTTCTTTTTCATTTTCCTCATCTACTAAAGTGTATTTTTCATCTAAAAACTCAATTATTTCTTTAGAATTCTCTGTAGTAAATGTCTTTGAATCATAAAAAGTAGAAGTAAGTTTAGCAAACTCTTCGCTCGGTTTTTCAGAAGTGGATTCTTCTTCGTTTTCTGCTGCAAACTGTTTGTCAAGATGTGCTAATAGTCTCTGCAAATCTTTCTTGACGTCTCCATATTTGACTTTGGCAGGTGCATTTTCTAAGTAGTGAATACCCTTGTTATTTAGTTTTCTATACACGACATAAATACAGTCGTGGAATTCTGTAGGTATTAAAGCCTTGTCTTCATCATCGAGCTTGAAATAACCTCTGACAACTTCAACATCTTCTGCCTTTACTTTCTTAGTGGTGATGTCATTGTAAAGAGACCTTGGGTAATCTCGAATTATATCAAATCCAGCAACGCCTGCAGGTCTACTTAATTGTTGTAGTGCTTTAATTAATACAGTTTTTCCGGCTTCATTTGGTCCAACCATAATAGTTTTTAATTCTTCAATATCAAATTCGCCAGTATCTTTAATACTTCTGTAATTCTGTACTCTTGCTTTTATTAATTTCATATGGTTGTGTTTTTTTAGCTTTTGGCTAACGGTTGTCTATTCCCAATGGAGATATCTCTCCATATTAGGTAGATATCCTCTAGTAGCTGGTGAGATTTCCCATTCATTTGATCCCCATACTTATCTCATATTTGCTTTAAAAATGGGCTTTAAATAAATGTTGCAAGTAAGAAAAGGATTAATTAAAACAAAAAAAATACCCTGTACTGGGTATTTTTGTATATAAAAACAGAAAACTGATTCTATCCCTTCCTTGAATATCATCGATTTTCTCTGACATTACTCTCCTTTAAAAACTCATTCAAATCCTCAAATCCGTTATATCGATACCTTTGATCGGTGACTTCTGTTTGGAATCTCCATATTCCTTCAACATCTCCAGAGCAGATGTTGAGAGTTGATATTAGCTTTCCAAATTTATCGCGGATACCTTTTAGCATCTTCAAGTCCCAATCAGTAGAAATTGCATTGCTACGGCAATAATGGTACAATTGAGCAGCTTTCATAAAAAAACTCGTGTACTTTTCACCGGTGGCATCATTATCCAAGTAAAGGTCTATCACCTCACACTTTATCAAAACATCCAGGATCAAGCTTAATTTCAGATTGGCAGTACTGTTTAAAATAATGGCCTTAAAATCAGTTGCTCCTGACAATTTCAGGTAACTCAAAAAGTCAAACCAACCTTCAAAGATCTTTGTCCTATCAGGAGTTCCAAGAACCTGGATAGAAATACCTCCTCCTAAGATATTCCCTTTGAAAATAGAAGATCTAAGCACCCATCCACCAGACTCATTGGGAAAACCCACTGCGAAGTAATTCTTTCCCTTATTGCTCCAATGCACCTCCTTAGCGAAATCCGAAATCTCATCAGGTAATAACCCCCTGGTTCGTATGTAATTCACCAAAGCCGGATGAGAAACCTTCTTCACACTTTCAATCATAATCTTTGGAGCAGTCTTGGGCTTATTCTGTGGCACCTCGGTTCTCTCAGTTGGTAAATCAGAAAGCTGCTCAACTGACTGGGCAAAGGTTTTATTCTCGAAAACCTGGACAGCTTCCAAAACATCACCGCCTCTTCCTGCAGCATGGTCATACCACACATTGGTTCGATGATCCACTGCAATGGAACCGGTCCTCTGTGAAAGAAACCCAAAGAAATGCTCCTTTCCTTGCATACCTTCATATTTCAGTGCACCAGCACTCACTAAGCCCTGGAAGTAATCTATAATAGAGAAGTCCCTTTTGATTCGACTTGCTTCATTTTTTAAATCAGAATAATTCATAGTTGTTTGTGTTTAAGTGTTTTCACTAGATGAAAAAGACAGGTGATTTGCAGCCACTTGTAATCAGTAGCTTTTTTCTCTTTTGCTGACATTTGACAGAAAAACATCAAAAAGAAAAAGAAGGGCAGGAGATATAGGAATTCGTACGGCTCGTACACCTCGTACCCCTCGTACAGTACGATTCGTTCGAATCCGACTACTCCTCTATTTCAGCCTGTTTCAGCCACTTTCGCACAGCTCCTTCTGACACACCTAATTCCAGGGCAATTTTCACATTCGAATAGCCGCTCTTTTTTAGTTCAAAAGCTTTGTTCTTTACCTGGGCTTTATCAGCTGCATCGAAGTGCTTGAGATGCTCTGACTCTTTGCCATACTCTAAAAATTTGAAGGAACTGAAATTAGACTCCTTCCCAATTTTACATACCACTACATTCTCAGATGGAAATTGAAATGCTCCGTACCGGACTTTAATCTGTTTCAGGTATTTAATCGAAGGATCTTTTTGACTCTCGCCTACTGCGAAGCAGGAGTCAATAAGATTGATAAAACTCTTACTTCCCTGAATGTCATTCCTACTGATGGGAGCAAACAAATTCCTCTTGGGAGTATGAGCAATTAACAAGATCGACCAGCCATACATCTTCTTTAGGTTGTTTAGACGGATCAGAAACGGAGTAGTATTCTTTGCTTTTTCATTATCAGAAATGACACAGGACAGATTATCGATCACCAAGATCTTTGCTCCGGACTCGGTAGTTTGGGTTTCAATCTCACGAAAGAGAAAGGACTCGTAATCTTCTACTGATTCATCATAGCCGTATGGATTGATTTCAGCTCTTAAAAAGTGTTCACTGAATTCGAAATGGTCAAACAAGATGTCTTTATCCTTATCATGTTGGGCATATCGCATTTCAAATTGCTTGGCTGTCAATTCCAGGTCAAAGTAAATCACCTTCGACTCGGGTAGCTCCATTTCGAGGCCTAACGTTGAAGTGCCTTTTGTCACACTATCGATTATTTGAACAGCTAGCAAAGATTTACCTTGATTCGTATCGGCAAAGAGGATACATAGCTCTTCTTCATACCAAAATGGACCAAATATCTTTTTGGGAATTGGCTTGCTTTTGGCTTCATCGATCCACTGGTTAGCGGATTTGATGGTTAAAAATTCACCATTTTTGGGAGCCTTTGAATTAGGTTTTTGATTTAATAAGGTCATACTTTTTGGCATTAAGATTCCAGGCAACATTTTTTTCCAATGCTGCTATTAATTATTTAAGAATAAATTGATTAGATCAGGTGATCACCAAGAGTTGGTGCTGATTTGGGAGAGATGAAAAAGTTGGGAGATCAGTCTTGCCTAAGTTGACTTTGATTGAAAGTTTTACCAATTTAGTACACACTTTGAATAACAGAAGGTTAAAAGACAACTTGGAACTGCCCACTGGCTTTTTCAACAAAAGGAAAGGATGGCCGTCCTTTCCTTTTTAATTTTCAAACTCTCCAGCATAAAATCTTTCCACCTCTCTCTGATGGATAAAGCGTCTTTTCCCTCTGAACATGGAGCGAAATTCCTCTCCTTTAGCTTCAGAAACGGACTCCATTTTGGAAATGGAGTAATGGGACTTCACACCTGTAGCCTCCATAAATTCCTGAAGTGAGAGCCATTCGTTTTTGATGGACTTGTTGGAATCCCCTGAACCCATGTTTGCTATTTTCTCTTCCAGCTTGTTAAACTTTTCTTCAAGCCATTTTTGGCTAACAGCTGAAAACGGAATAAAAGTGTCTTGATTCATCTTGTTTTGAGTTTGATTTACTCAAATATAGACAAAAAATATAAAATCGGTCACCAGTGTCCGATATATTTAACAAAAAGAATTCCCTGTTTCAAATTTGAATCAGAGACTAAGGCATTCCCTCTATTCCATAGTCTTAAATCTTGACTTCACTCAATGGCACTTAAAAAGCCCAAAATATCCTTTAGAAATTCTTCAGGCCTTTCGTAGTGAATATTATGCCCAGTATCTCTGTAAATTTTGTGGGTTATTAAATCCGGATGCAAGTTTTTCAACCGCTCATTTTCAAGTTGAAAAGGAAATAAATCATCTTCGCTAACTGGATCTAAAATAAATATTGGCACTTTCAAATTCCTAAATAAAATTAACGGCTCAATCATAACCATAGACCTAGCAAATAATGGAATTTGAGAAGGCTTTCGAATATTCATTAAAAACTGTTCACTTGAGGCCATGTGGAACAACTTCTCAAGTCCAGAACCAATAGTCCAAAGGCTATCCTCATCTTGATTAAACCAAGCCAATAATTCAAACTGTAATCCCCTGTCGTCAGGATCTTGATACTCTCTATATACCTCAAATTCAGTCTCCAATCGTTTATATGCTACGCGATCTTTAAACAGGTTATCGACTAATACATTCAATTCTTCGTCTTCAAGGGATTGATAAAAAGTGTTAGCTGCTACAGATCCACCATCTTCCAAAATCAGTGCTTTGACCCTATCTGGATAGGAATCATAGAAAGCTGTAGCGATATACCCACCTCTTGACCAACCTCCAATGACCGCATTTTTTAACTGTAAATGGTCCATCAAATCCAAAATATCATCAGCCACATGATAGTGAGACACTTCATGATGTGGAATAGGCGTCAATCCATGACCATAATAGTCTATTGCTATAAGATAGTATCCTTGTGCGGTTATCTTATCAGCTAAATCCTTGATTTCATAAGAATTGGTAAAACTTCCATGAATCCAAATGACAGCCATATCCTCGTCATTTCCCCAAGTCAAATAATGCATATTGGTATTTCTTGTCCTTAAAAAATGCCCATGTTGCTTCTCAAACTTTTCGAATTCATTTTTAGCCAGACTATACTTTTCAAATATTTCGTCTGAGCTAGAAGACTGGGCAAAACATTCCAGACTCAAGAGAAAAGCTAATCCACCTATAAAAATCAGATTGCAAAAAGTTATCTTCCACATATTTCTTCAGAAGTAAAATCTTATACCTAAATAAATTTAACCTAATCCAAACGAGATTGGCTTGAGCTCAATATAATGACGCATTTCTTTATCAAATTTCTCATTCAGCCATTTTCTTAATTTAGAAGAAACTCCTTCTCCTCCCTCATCTGCCATCCTGAATTGCAGCCTAGTCACCTCAGGCCAATTGAGAGACTTGTACTCCAAATAATAATCAAAGACTTCCTTAACAGAAGGGATATTCATAATCCTACTAAAAAGCGCCGAATCCAGATGATGTAAAGCAGACAGGAACCGAACTGGTCCAGCCACTTCATACAACACAGCTAAATCCTGATTGATACCCCAAAGGATCTCCTTAACCTCTCTATCCTCAAAAATGGAATCAAAATAGTCAACGACTCTTTCCAAGGTTACCTTTTCATAGGCCTCATTCACTATCATAGATGGCGTAAACTCTACTTCCAAAGTATCCTCAAAGTAATCGCGAAGCATCTCAATATAGTTGATCTCCTCCTCAATGATTCTGGAGACTTCTCGATCTAAAGTGCCAAGGTCTCCATCATGATCCTTTACAAATTTCATCCCGATCCTAGAAGCAAATTTGGTTTTGACATTCTTATATCGAACCATGACGTACAGTGGAAATCCGGTGGAAGATTTTCCAATCTTTTCCAGCTCCTTGCCATGGTAATGTTTGATTGCCAGCTTGCTTTTCTTTTGCATAGTTACCTTTGAATGAAAGAAAGAATTCTGTTGTAGGATTCAACCGTCCTTCGTTCAGTATAATACTTTTTTAAAACCGATCCCGGTGAGTGACCAAAAATCATCCTAATATCATTATCATCCATACCCAATCGGTCAGTCCAGGTACCAAAGGTCTTTCTTCCTACTTTATTAGAAAGCACATCTGTAAAACCGATCCGTTCTGCCAGGACTTTTAAATGCTGGTTGAACTTCTGTTCAGATATAGCAATATCCTTAGGGAAAATCATTTCCTCATCCTCAACGTAATACTTTTTGACGATCTGCTTAGCCGTATCGTTCAGCGGAATCCAGAATTCCTCACCGTTTTTCTTTCGCTCACCCTGAAGTACTAAGTGATTTGGATTTTCCTTCAGCAAGTTACGGTCAAATCCTTTTTCATTACTAATTGCGATCAAATCATTGTAATAGAGAGCGGTATTGCACAGCAAAATGAAAATATCTCTAGTGATTTCAAGCCTTCTCTCCTTTCGGTCGAATTTCAACTCTAACAGTTTCTTATACTGCTCGTCATTCACATAAATGATCTTTTCAGGTCTTTTATTGGAATCAATATCAATTCCTTCAAAAATTCTCTTTCTAAACGGGATGGCATACTGGTCACAGTATTCTCGATAGATAACCTTCAAGCGATCTACATACTTCGCTAACGTAGTATCTGAATTGATTTCTGTCTGATCACTTCTCATGAAATCCACAAACTCCAACACATAGTTTTCGTCAATATCAGCCATGACAGAGGTCTTTTTGTAAGATTCAATAAGTTTTCTCAGAGTTACATATACTTTCTTTGTTCCAGCTACCTTTTTGGAAGTAGCTCCAAAGTTGATCGAATAATCAATGAATTCGGAAACTTTATCACTGGCACCAGGAGCATGAACACCATTCACACCCTTCAACTTTTTCCCTTGATATTTTACCAGATAAATATTCTTCAACTTTTCCGCAGTCAGTACTTCGTTTCGTTTATAAAAATCCTGGATAATCCCTTTGAGTCTATGAATCTCCCGAGCGATTACTCTATTGTGAAACTCAGCATACTGATATTGGCTATTCACCCATTTGGTTGGTTTGCCTGACCAAGCATTTTTAGGAATTTTCTCAAGTTTGAGATTAATGTAATGTCGAACTTTCCAATTTATGCACAAATAAATCCCCTGGCCACCTGATGAGGGAATTGCTTTTGGGTTCAGAACAGCAGAAATTTTGATGTCAATCATGCCCCAAAATAGTCACAATAAAGAGCGAAGCAAAAAGACTATAAATAACTGGGACAAAAACTGGGACAATATCTGGGACAAAAACTGGGACAAAATCACCGGAATCTAACAGAATCAAATAGATTCAAAATAATGCTAAACCCCTGAAAAACAAAAAACTCCGAACAATTTTGACATTGTCCGGAGTTACCAAGTAGCGGGAACAGGACTCGAACCTGTGACCTTCGGGTTATGAGCCCGACGAGCTACCAACTGCTCCATCCCGCGATATATTTTTAAAGCTTGCGCCTTTTTTTCTTTACTTAATTGCCCTTATGGCGAATTGTGATACAAAAGTAGTGGTTTACTTTTCAAATACAAAACTCCAATCAGAAAAAATTTCACGTTTCAGAAATAAGAATGCTATTCAACCCACTGTTTAAAAATATTTAAAGCAGCTAAGCTCCTCAAAGGCAATCTGTTTGAGCATCTAAAATAAAACTCTTAATACTCTAGGAAAATCACCAAATTTTATTTTGCTGAAATACCAAAAACTCCTGTTTTGTCTAAAAATCAAGTACCTTTGTGAAAAATTTCTTAGAATGACTCAAGCAAAACATCAAGCAGGATTTGTAAACATCATCGGTAAACCCAATGTAGGAAAATCTACTTTGATGAATATCCTTGTTGGTGAGCGACTGTCTATCATTTCTTCCAAAGCCCAAACTACGAGACATCGAATTCTCGGACTGACAAATTCAGAAAATTATCAGATCGTTTTTTCTGATACTCCGGGTATGCTGAAGCCACAATATGAGCTTCATAAAAACATGATGAGCTTTGTAAATATTTCTTTGGAAGATGCAGATGTCATTCTCTTTGTTACTGACCTCTATGAGACCGACGAAGAAATAGAAGAAGTCATCGAAAAAATCAATAAATCGGGTATTCCGGTATTGTTAATTATTAATAAAATTGATTTGGCCAAAGAGGGACAATTGGAAGCGGTTACTGATTATTGGACATCTCGTGTCAAATCAGATGTGGTAATTCCTATCTCTGCAGGAGAAAAATTCAATACGGACAAAATATTACAGGAAATCCTAGAAAGATTACCTGAGCACCCAGCCTTTTACGATAAAGAGGAACTTACTGACCGCTCTGAACGGTTCTTTGCCTCTGAGATCATCCGTGAGAAGATTTTTAACAACTACAAAAAAGAAATTCCTTATAGCTCTGAAGTGAACATCGAGGAGTTTTACGTAAAAAACAAAATCATCCGGATCCGAGCCACCATTTATGTCGAGCGTGATAGCCAAAAAGGCATTATTATCGGCGACAAAGGAAAGGCCATCAAAAAAGTAGGAATGGAAGCCCGTGAAGAATTAGAAAAATTCTTTGGCAAGCAGGTGTTCTTGGAGACCTTTGTGAAGGTGGAAGCTGACTGGAGAAAAAATAAACTGAAATTGAAAAAATTTGGGTACGACCCAACCTGATTATGGCAAATATTGTAGCAATTGTAGGTAGACCAAATGTCGGTAAATCCACATTATTCAACAGACTAGTCGAAGAGAGAAAGGCGATTGAGGACAACATGAGCGGTGTAACTCGCGACAGACATTATGGCCATGCTCAGTGGACAGGCAAGTTCTTTTCTGTAATTGATACAGGAGGGTATGTAACTGGATCAGAAGATATCTACGAAGCAGAAATCAGAAAGCAGGTCAAACTTGCCGTAGAAGAATCGGATGTAATCCTATTTGTCGTGGATTGCCATGATGGATTAACTGATCTCGACATGGAGTTTGCTAATGAGTTAAGAGCAACTCAAAAGCCCATATATATCGTAGCAAACAAAGCAGATAATCAAGAAAAAAGCTTTATGTCTGCTGAATTTTATTCGTTAGGAATCAGTGAGTTCGAAGTTTTCCCAATAGCAGCCGCAAGTGGCAGCGGAACTGGAGATCTACTGGATCAGGTTGTTTCCCATTTTGAGGATGAAGGAACCGAAGACCCGGATGCCGGCATCCCCAAAATTTCTATCTTAGGTAGGCCAAACGTTGGGAAGTCCTCTTTCTTGAATGCCCTATTAGGCCAGGAAAGGTCCATTGTAACCGATGAGGCAGGAACAACAAGAGATGCCATCCACACAAGATATAAACTGTATGGACAGGATTTTATCATTACTGATACTGCCGGAATCCGTAAAAAAGCAAAAGTAACGGAGGATGTCGAGTTTTATTCGGTAATGAGGTCCTTGAGGACATTGGAAGAATCCGACGTGATCATCGTCATGGTTGATGCTTCCAGAGGGCTTGAGTCACAGGACATCAACCTGATCAGTTTAGCCATCAAAAACAATAAAGGAGTCATGATCATGGTCAATAAATGGGACTTGATAGAAAAAGACCATAAAACCATGAATAAAGTAAAAGAAGACATGATGGAAAGACTTGGAGAAAACAAGTGGATTCCAATCATTTTTACATCAGTGACGACGAAACAACGGATTTTTCAAGCCATCGAATTGGCAGTGAAGGTTTATGAAAATAAAACCCGAAAAGTACAGACTTCAAAACTAAACGATGTCTTGCTTCCAGAAATCGAAAAATACCCACCTCCTGCATGGAAAGGAAAGTACATTAAAATCAAGTATGTCACCCAGTTGCCGACCAAGAACCCTGTTTTTGCCTTCTTCTGCAACCTACCTCAATACATCAAATCACCTTATACAAGGTACCTTGAAAACCGTTTAAGAGAGAACTTTGATTTCGACGGAGTCCCGGTAAAAATTATTTATAAAAACAAATAAAAAATATTTGAACGGTTACTTGTTTAATTGTGAAAAGTAATAATAACTTTGCATTGTAATTAAGAAAATCACAACAAATGAAAAAGGTATTTGCAATTTTCGCAATCTCTGGCGTAATGTTCGCTACTTCTTGCGGTAACAAAGAAGTTAAAGAAGAGACTGTAGAGGTAACTGAGACAGTGGAAACTGTTGAAGAAGAGGTTATCATCGAAGAGACTACTTCTGACACTACTGAAGTAGTAATCGTAGAGGAAACTGTTGAAGAGGTTAAATAATTAATCTCTTTCAAAAAAGATCGAGTCCCGAAAAATTTCGGGACTCTTTTTTTTTGTATTTTTCACCATGCATGTTGCCGCACATTTGGAAAAAGTATTTTCCAAACACCTCCCCCCAGCAGCTGTTCCTTTTTGCCTCAAAATCTGGAATGATCATCCATTTCTCTTTAGAATTACCTCAAGCAGAAAAACTAAACTAGGGGATTTTAGATATAGAAAGGATCAGGAATTACAGACAATCACGATAAATTCGGATTTGAATAAATATCAGTTCCTACTCACGTTAATTCATGAAGTGGCACATTTACAAGCTTTCAAAAAATTTGGTTTTGGCATAAATCCTCATGGCAGAGAATGGAAATCTACCTTTCAAACCCTGATGTTTCCATTTCTTAAAGAAGAGTTTTTCCCCATAGACATCTTGATCCCTTTAAAAACCCATATGCGAGCCCCTAAAGCCAGCTCTGCAGCTGACCTCTTCTTGATGAAGGAAATGAGTAAATATGACAACAAGAAAGAAGAAACCTTCCAGAGCTTTCTTTCTGATTTAAAGCCAGGTGCTCGTTTTTTGATTTCAGGAAGGGAATTTGAAAAAGCCGAAACCCGAAGAACTCGAGTGGTGTGCAAAGAGGTCCGTTCTGGAAAAAAGTTTCTGATTGCACTGATGGCAAAAGTGAACCCGATTTAATTACTCCCTTTCTTCCCCAATCTGATTTTCAGGCTGAGAAAAATCCTTGGGTTGAGGCAAATCCTGAATGGAATTAATACCAAAGTATTCCATAAACTTATCAGAAGTCCCAAAAAGTAAAGGCCTCCCGATCCCTTCTGACTTTCCTTTCACCTCCACCAATTCTTTTTCGAGTAATTTCTGAACCGAATAATCTGAATTTACTCCCCTTATCTGTTCAATATCGCCCTTGGTTACCGGCTGCTTATAAGCAATAATCGACAGCGTTTCCAGCTGGGCTGTTGAAAGTCTCTTTTGGGATTGCTGTTTCAACAATATACTGATGCTAGTCTGATAGGATGGCTTGGTCAGGAATTGATACCCTCCTCCTAGATTTTCCAAGGCAAATGAAAAATCTTCCGAATTATACTTTTCTGTCAGTTCATCAATCGCTTGTTGGATATGATCCGAAGGCACCTCCGCCTCAAACATTTCTGTGAGACATTTTGAAATCTCATTTGTTCCTAAAGGGGAAGGTGCACAAAAAATCAATGCTTCAATATGACGATGAAGAAATTCCAATTTTACTTTTTAGAAAGTTTTGCTTCTATCGAATGCATGGTATGTGGAACTGCTTTCAGCCTTTCTTTTGAAATCAATTTTCCCGTATCAACACATACGCCATAAGTGCCATTCTTGATCCGAATTAATGCATTTTCCAGGTTGATGATAAATTTTTGCTGTCTTGCTGCGAGTTGGTTTAGACTTTCCCTTTCAAGAGTGTCTGCCCCGTCTTCTAGAAGCTTTGATGTAGATGCCGTAAAATCTGTCCCACTATCGTTCTTCTTACTCAACGTTTCTTTCAAAGAATGTAATTCTTCTTTAGCTACTGCCAATTTTTGAAGGATGATCTCTTCAAATTCCTTTAGCTCTCCTGCGGAGTAAGCTGTTTTGCCTTCCTGACTCATAGTGTGCTCAGATTAGATGATATAATTGGGACGGATAATTTCCTTAATTGTTCTCTAAAATACGTCTAGCCAGCTTAATTACAAAAACTATATCGTTGGAAGAAATCAATTTTAATGAGACTAAAACGCTAAAAAATTAAGTCAAACTATGACATCACTCATAATCAGACATTTACATTTCAGGGAGAATACAAACCGAAAAAATAAAACCTGGTAACCGATCAATTTCTTTTAGAAATAGATAAAAAAAAGCTGTTAGGCAACAGCTTTTCCTTCATTCATTAATTTCTCAAGTCTTTTTTTCAAGACAAGTTCCTCCACTTCTATCCTATATTTCATTAATAGGTATTGTTGGACATCTTTGACATCTTTTCCTTCTTGAAGGCAAATTGCATGCAATGCTTGGGTAATTAGACCTCTTTCCATGATTTCGGGTGTATTGACACAATTTATTAAATTTCCGCGAGAACTAACAGAAAAATTTCACAAAAGTTACAATCTCGTTGCAACTACAATCGTTTTTTTAAACACCTGGATAGAACCCTGTAAATCAAATACTTCCACCATCAAAACATAATAACCAGGTGGGACTTTCACCCCCATATCGTCCGTCCCTTCCCAAGTATACAATCCAGAGCTTCCCAAAATTGCATTTCTGTCCAAAACATGGATTAACCTACCTGCCAAATCATATATTTCGAATGACCCCACCCATCCGCTTTGCTCCAATTGATAGGAAATCGTGGCAAAAGCTTGCCCATTAGAACCCTCAGGATCAAATACTTCCGGCGAAATCAAAATCACTTCCTTGTCAAATCCCCCTTCAAAAACCTGGGAATTCTTCCTCCCAGGAGTTCCATAATCTTCATTTCCTGATGCAGAATGCCAATTATGATTCAAATTTGCATCAGATAAAATCGAAATTCTTTCCAAAGAAACTCCTTTTGGATCTCTCAACAATGGATGGTGTAGATCCTCATTAAATGGAAAGAGCTCCAACGCTTGCTCACTCTCATCCAATAAAACGACTGTACCACCAACAATGGGGTAGCTCGGCAAACTTGAAACTTGGGTAAACATTCCTAAAATTGATTTTGGAAAATCCTGGCGAAGCTTAAAGGTATCCGTCGTAATTGCCAAATACGATTTTGGTGGTAATATCATTCCATTTTGAGAAATCGGTTTTACCTGGTCTACCTGATTGTTTTCATCTAGATTTCCAAGTTTCAATTGTCCAACATCTATATATTTTTCACTTGCATTAAATAATTCCACAAATTTAGGCCTGCCAGTTTTTGGGTTGAAAAGCAGTTCATTGATCAACACCTCTCCTTTTGCTGGGGAGGCTGGCAAAATAATTTCAAATTCTTTTGACTGCATCTTATTTCCAGAGCAGTCACCAATTCCCTCCAGGGTAAGTCTATATAAAACAGAAGGCATTGCAGGTTCTTTCAGTTGAATCAGAATGGAGACAGAGGTTTGTTGATACACTGAGTCAAATACCAGCACCGGATGACTGAGCCATAAATCAGTTTCGAATTCAAAGTTTATTGGTTCAGAAAAACTGGCCTGAACAGTCAAGGAGTCCAAGAAAAGTATAGAAGTCAAAACAGGTGGATTTTGATCAATTGTCTGGTCAAAAACTGAATTTTCTAAACCTGGTGTCCCCCTCAAAATAGCGGTGGATGTTTTGAGTAACTCTGACTGGTCGCACAGCAAAAAGGGATTTACCACCTCCAAACTGTATCCAGAACTTGCCTTTTCAGTACTTTCCCAACTTGCAGATGAATAACTAATCTGATCTATAGCTTCTCCATTTTGTGACTTTAAGCTCAACAGATCTCCGGCATTCAACAAGGTAGGCCATGAATTAATTGGAATCAATTTCCCAAAATTGGTCATTGATTCTTGCTGATTGGCAGGAATTAAAATCACATATTCATCAGGTTCAATCCAAGTATCAGACAAAGAAGTAGAACTTCTGGAATTAGACCAGGTCATTCCTGTTGTTCGAATTGAATAGTTCTCCGTGTTTAACAATTCCACATATTCCACATTGGGAAGGTCCAAACCTGCTCTTGGTGCTGGCATGATTTCATTGATCACCAAAGACTTTCTATTGACCAGAGTCGGATTATAAAAATCAAATCTTATGGTTGTATCTGCCAAGAAATTGCCTAAAAGGTCTGGGATTTGAGAAAAACTCAATTGGTATTGTTTTCCATGAATCAGGCTCTCTGTAAATGTTAAAACAACCGATGAATCCGATTGCAATAAGGTGGATTCAGGATTCATATCTTCCAACTGATAGTTCCAAATAAACAAAGAAGAAACAGGTTCCACTGACTCGGAGAAGACAATCTGAATCTGATTTTCATGAAAACCACGGATAATTTCTACTTTAGGAGCAATAGTATCCTCCACCAAATCACCAAATTCAAAATCATCCATCAGCCATCTGGCACAGGTTCCTGTGCCTTCTCCGTATCTTATTTCAAATTTTAGGAATAAATGCGACTCACCTTGAAGTTCACTAGGAATAGAAATCTGATACATTCGGAAATCCTGGTTTTCATTTTTAAAATCCTCTTTCGAGCCTAAAACTTTCTCATGAGAAAAAACTCCATTCAACTGAGTCGACCAGGAATAGTACACCTCAGCGGGTCTGTTTCCACTGCCATTTTGAATGGACTTTGACCAAAACCGAATTTTAGGATTGTTAAACCCTGATAAATCTAACTTGACTACCACTTCTCCATTAAAGGTGGAAATAGGTTGGACAGCCAGGCAATTACTTTCATTTACTCCAATGTCTTTTGCCTGAAAAACCCTAGAATTTGTACTTCTGACCTCATTAGCATACCAGTTAGGAAGAAATTCATCCGGGTTTGAGACAATCAAAAAGGAATTTTCAAACCCTTGGGTTTGGGCATTGGATTCCAGAATCAAAGGCCAGATAAATAGCCAAATGATTAAAAACCTGATATGATTTAAAAAATCTAAAAGTTTCACAGCCTTGCTATTAAAAAAGTAATAGATAAATATAAGCAGTAAACCAATTTATTAGTAGAGTTTTCAGGCAATTTTCACCTACAAATGATAAAAATTTTAGCAGAATATCCTGAAAATGAATCCTTAGACCTTACTTTTGCATTCCAAAATAAAAACAACCTATTAAAAACCAGTCTGATGAAATTAGCAGTGGTAGGAGCTACCGGTTTGGTGGGCTCCGAAATCCTTGAAGTGCTAGATGAGCACAACTTCCCTTTTGACGAACTTCTACTTGTCGCTTCTGAGCGATCAGTCGGTAAACAGATCGAGTATAAGGGTAAACCTTACATTGTTATCGGGCTGGCTGAAGCTGTTTCTTTAAAACCAGAAATTGCAATCTTTTCTGCCGGTGGCAGCACTTCTCTTGAGTGGGCTCCGAAATTCGCTGAAGCTGGAACTATCGTAGTGGATAATTCATCGGCTTGGAGAATGGATCCAAGCAAAAAATTAGTCGTACCGGAAATCAATGCAAAAGAGTTAAAGGCTGAAGATAAAATCATCGCTAATCCAAATTGCTCTACTATTCAAATGGTATTGGCCTTGGAACCATTGAGAAATAGATATGGTATCAAAAGAATTGTGGTTTCAACTTACCAGTCTGTGACGGGTACGGGTAAAGCTGCCGTAGATCAAATGATGGCTGAGCGTGCAGGAGAGACCCCTGAAATGGTTTACCCTCATAAAATTGACATGAATGTACTTCCTCATATCGATGTATTCCAGCCAAATGGATACACCAAAGAGGAAATGAAGATGATCAACGAAACGAAGAAGATTTTCTCTGACGATACAATTAAAGTAACTGCTACTACTGTAAGAATCCCAACGATGGGTGGACATTCTGAAGCTGTAAACGTGGAATTCAAAGAAGATTTTGATTTGGATGAAGTAAGAAAGTTACTTTCTGAAACACCAGGTGTAATCGTTCAGGATGATCCAGCAAACTTTGTCTATCCAATGCCAATCAATGCACATAAGAAAGATGAGGTATTTGTAGGGCGATTGAGAAGAGATGAATCTCAGGAAAACACCTTGAACATGTGGATTGTGGCTGACAACTTGAGAAAAGGTGCTGCTACAAACGCTGTTCAAATCGCTGAATATTTAGTGGCAAAAAGCTTGGTTTAATGAGCTGGCCGGAAATTCATCATCCAGAATTTCAACAATTTGTGCAGGATCATCTTCAGGAAGATCCTGCACTTTTGCTTTTAAAGTATACTGGAAGAGTTCCATTTGACCTAAAAGAGGCCGTCCAGCAAATAGCTTCCAGACAAAAAGGTGTTAAAAAACTTCCGGAATGGACCAAAAATCCAGACTTGATCTTTCCAGCATCCCTTTCCTTAGAGCAGTCTTCTTCTGAAGAGACAGCAAAATTCAAAAGTGAAGGTCTGGAAGGTGCATCCATGATCGACTTAACAGGTGGTTTTGGAGTGGATTCTTTTTACTTGAGTCAGGGATTTGATAAAGCCGTTTATTGCGAGCAGCAGCCTGATCTTTTCCAACTCACCAAGCACAACCTGGAAAAGCTTGCTCCAGAAAAATTTGAATTCTTTCAGGGAGATGGTTTGGAGTTTTTGCCTCTGTCTAATTTGAAGTTTGATTTGATCTATGCGGATCCGGCCAGAAGAGGGAAGGGAAATCAGAAACTTTATAAAATTCAAGATTGTGAGCCAGATTTAGTTTCTTCCTGGGAACTATTGAAATCAAAAGCTGATCAAATTCTCCTGAAATATTCCCCGATGTTGGATATTTCTCAGGCTTTGGGAGAACTACCTGAAATCCAGAAAATCACTATTCTATCAGTTAAGAATGAGGTCAAAGAGCTATTGCTTTTTTGGGATAGAAACAATTCGAATAAACAAAGGGAAATAAAAATTCAAGATTTAGGAAATAATCACCCTGCTTTTACTTTTTCCCCACAGGAAGAAGAGCAAGCTGTTTCTCAGATCTCTGAAGTGGAAAAATATCTCATTGAACCCATCAGTGGAATACTAAAATCAGGATCATTCAAACTTTTTGGACAACGATTTGGACTTCAAAAGCTTGATTTAAACAGCCATTTGTATACTTGTTCGGAAATACCTGAAAATATCCCTGCTAGGATTTTTGAAATAAAAGAGGAAGTCTCTCCCAAGAAAAAAGAAATCCAATCCAGATTTCCCACTGGGAAAGTTAATATCCTGACTAGAAATTACAGTTCTAAGCCAGAAGAGATCAAAAAGAAGTTTGGATTAAAAGATGGTGGAGAGGACTTCCTGATTGGAACAAAAACTGTCGGTGGATTTAAGTTATTCTGGTGCAAGCGGATAAAATAAAAAAAGTGAAGGATTACTCCTTCACTTCTTCGTAGTCGACGTAATCGCCTCCTTTTATATCTTTCTGCCTTTTCTCTTTATACTGCTTGGGTACATAATCCACGACAACCTCATCTTTTGGCCTGGAGGCATGTGCCTGTTGCCTTTGTTGCTCTTTTGCTGCTTCATTTACCTGCTGTGCAAACTTCGCAAGCTTAGATCGGAGAAAATATCGGATCAGCTGGCCCAAAAGCCAGCCGACTCCAAGTAATATGACAAGAAATTTTACCAAAACTGTTTAAATTTTTATCAGGTTTATCTACTCAAATAGAGGTTTCTCTCTGAATAGATTTTCAAGAAATAATCGTCCATCAGGTCATCTATAAAATAAATCGCTTCACCGGTTGACTTCATTTCAGGGCCCAATTCTTTGTTTACATTCGGGAATTTGTGGAATGAGAAAACGGGTTCTTTGATAGCATAACCCTTTTTCACAGGTTTGAATTCAAAATCCGTTACTTTTTTCTCTCCTAGCATCACCTTTACGGCATAATTCACATAAGGTTCTTGATAAGCCTTACAGATAAACGGAACGGTCCGAGATGCCCTTGGGTTTGCCTCGATGATATAAACTTTATCATTTTTGATCGCAAACTGGATGTTGATCAAACCGACTGTTTTCAATGCCAAAGCAATTTTTTCAGTATAAGTCTCAATCTGACGGATCACTAAGTCTCCCAAATTATAAGGAGGAAGCACCGCATAGGAATCACCTGAGTGAATTCCTGCAGGCTCTATGTGTTGCATGATACCGATGATATACACATTCTCCCCATCACAGATCGCATCTGCTTCTGCTTCAATAGCACCTTCCAGGAAATGATCAAGTAGAATCTCATTGTTAGGAATATCACGAAGCACATTGACTACGTGCTCTTCCAGTTCCTTTTCGTTGATCACAATTTTCATCCCTTGTCCACCTAATACATAGGATGGTCTTACCAATAATGGGAATCCGATAGTTTTGCAAAGCTCAAGGGCTTCATCTGTATTGTGAACAGTTCCAAACTCAGGATAAGGAACATCATTTTCTTTCAATAGCGTAGAGAACAAGCCTCTATCTTCAGCCAAATCCAAAGCTTCGAAACTTGTACCGATGATTTTGATTCCGTATTTCTCCAGTTTTTCTGCTAATTTCAAAGCAGTCTGACCACCAAGCTGAACGATTACACCTTCTGGTTTTTCATGAAGGATGATTTCGTAGATATGCTCCCAGAAAACCGGCTCAAAATACAACTTATCAGCCACGTCGAAGTCAGTAGAAACTGTCTCAGGGTTACAGTTGATCATGATGGTTTCGTAGCCGCATTCTTTGGCTGCCAATACCCCATGTACACAAGAGTAGTCAAATTCAATCCCTTGACCTACACGGTTAGGACCTGAACCTAATACTACAATCTTCTTTTTGTCTGTTTTGATGGACTCATTTTCTTCTCCGAAGGAAGAATAGTAATATGGAGTTTGCGCTTCAAACTCTGCCGCACAGGTATCTACCAATTTATAGACACGCTTGATACCCATTTCCTCATAGCGCTTATTGAAAACTTCACTTTCCAGACAGCCAAGCAAATGAGCCAACTGACGGTCAGCATAGCCTCTTTTCTTTGCCATGTCCATCAGGTCAAACGGAATGGTATTGATATCAAATTTTTCAATCTCATCTTCGAGATGAACCAATTCCTCGATTTGTCTCAAGAACCATTTATCGATCTTGGTTAGATCATGAATAGTTCTAAAGGAAATACCCAGCTTAAAGGCATCATAGACATGAAACAATCTATTCCAGCTTGGATTTGCCAGAGAGTAAAGGATTTTATCTTGGTCTTTCAATTCTTTACCATCAGCACCCAGGCCGTTTCTCTTGATTTCAAGAGACTGACATGCCTTTTGTAGGGCTTCTTGAAAGTTTCTACCGATTCCCATTACTTCTCCTACTGCTTTCATGGATAGTCCTAATCGACGATCAGAGCCTTTGAATTTGTCAAAGTTCCAACGCGGAATTTTTACAATCACATAATCAATCGCAGGTTCAAAGAACGCGGAAGTCGTGCCGGTAATTGAGTTTGGCAATTCGTCCAAGTTATATCCGATAGCAAGCTTTGCTGCTACTTTAGCGATTGGATACCCAGTAGCTTTGGATGCCAAAGCAGAGGATCTGGAAACTCTTGGGTTAATTTCGATACCGATGATGGTTTCATTATCAGGACTCACTGAGAACTGAACATTACAGCCTCCGGCGAAATTACCGATGCTGTTCATCATGGTAATCGCATAATTTCTCATGCGCTGATAAACGGTATCCGGTAAAGTCAAAGCAGGTGCCACGGTTATGGAATCACCAGTATGAACTCCCATCGGATCGAAGTTCTCGATAGAACAGATCACGATCATATTCCCGATGTTATCACGCATTACTTCCAGTTCGTATTCTTTCCAACCGAGGATACTTTGCTCGATCAAAACTTCGTGAACTGGAGATGCTTGAAGTCCGGCACTGAGGTGTTTTTCGAAGTCTTCTGCTTTTTCCACAAAAGCTCCACCCGCACCACCAAGTGTATAGGAAGCTCTAATAATAAGCGGGAAGCCAATTTCTTGAGCGATTTCCTTTCCTTGAAGAAAAGAGGTGGCTGTTGCACCTTTACAAACTCCGACACCGATTTTTTCCATCAGTGCTTTGAATTTTTCTCTGTTTTCGGCTGTGTCGATGGCATCGATATCCACACCGATCATTCTGGTATTGAATTTCTTCCAAATACCTGCGTTTTCGCAATCTATTGCAAGGTTGAGAGCTGTTTGCCCACCCATGGTAGGAAGTACCGCATCGATATCCGGATGATCTTTGAGGATCTTGATGATGGATTTCTTCTCCAAAGGAAGCAAATACACATGATCTGCTGTCACCGGATCAGTCATGATGGTGGCAGGGTTTGAGTTGATCAGCGTTACCGTGATGCCTTCTTCACGAAGGGATCTGGCTGCTTGGGAACCTGAATAGTCAAATTCACATGCTTGACCGATGACGATGGGACCGGAACCGATGATGAGTACGTGCTTGATGCTACTATCTTTTGGCATTACAAGAGGGGAATAGAGAGATGAAATTACTTACGTCCAAATTGGGGCAAAATTAGAAAAAAAATCCCGAAGGGGAAGGGTAAATTCCAATTAATCTGGCAAAGTATTGACAAATCCTTAATTAGAATCCTGGGGAAATAGCAAAAACAACCTATTCTTTCCAGCGAAAACTTTTCTGATCAATCGCTCTCATGGTGCACACTATCCCATCCAGATGATCATATTCATGCTGTACTAATTCTGAAATCGCACCTGAAACCTCCCATTCCTGCTGCTCCCAATTTTCATCTCTAAAGACTAATGTCAATGATTGATGCCTTTTTACTTTCACCAACAAATTCGGGAAACTCATGCAGTCATCCCATACCTCAAACATGTCCTCGCTTTTGTTATTCAATTCAGGATTAAGAATTATATAGGGTCTATCCAAGTTTAGATAAAACATCCGCTTCATAATTCCCAACTGTGGAGCTGCGATTCCTCTGCCGAAACCATACACGCTTCGAATATCTTCCATGGCCTCATGAAGTTGCTGAGCCCAATTTGGGACCTGGTTTAATTCTGATTCAAGAACGGGCTCACATATTTCATAAAGTCTAGGATCGCCGAGTTTTAGAATGTCGTTGATGGTTTTCATAAGTTAAATCAAACATTCTTAAAAATTCTTCTACCCAATATGGGGTATTTTTCAACTATAAGATGAATTTAACTGAATTTATATTTGAACTTTAATAATAATAATATGTTAGTAAAAGTTAACTAGTTGGTTAGTGCTCTTGGCCAAGGGAAGTTATTCTTTAAAATTTAAACCATTATGAAAAAAGTAAAGTATTTCGCAATTGCAGGCTCTCTTTGCCTGATGTTTGGAATTTCAATTTTTCCCAAAGTAAAAGCTCAATCTAGTAATTACCGTATTTACCGATCAGGTGAAGGCTGGTATGGATGCTATGAACCTGGAGGAAATTGCTATTCAGAGGATCCTTTTGAAGAGAAGGATGTTTAAATCTATTCAAATTCCTTCCTTCTTAAGAAGGAAGGAATTTTATTTTGCAAGTTCAAATTTTTTATTTCTAGGACAAAATTTCATGAGAGTGATTAAAATAATTCAAAACTTCTATCTTTTTTTTCTAATAACTGCATTAATAGTGTCATGCAAAAGTAATTCAGGATCAGAAGATGGGCAGATTAAAACTTTAAAACATAGTCTTGAAAAAGCTTTTACGCTTAGATTAGAGGGTGTACCCACCAAGACTTGGATGGTTGAGACAAAGACCTTAAATGGGATAGAATATCTGTTTTATGGAGATGTGAAATCCCAAAGTCAGATTTTAGTCTACAATATGGATTCCCAAAAATGGGCTGATACGCTTACATTCGATAGAGAGGGACCAAATGGTATTGGAAAAATGAATGGTTTTTTTGTCAAGTCATTAGACTCTATCTATGTTTCCAACAGCTTTGGTCTAAAAGTTCACCTTATGCAGGGGAACAAAAAACTCAGATCCTATGATCTAAGAAATGGACTAAGCTCCTCCTCTCCAAGCATCATACCTTTTACCACAAACAACGCTCTCAGCGGTATTCTTGGAAATAAACTTTTTTACTATGGATTTCCTGATCTCTCAACAAATACCCCTACTTTTTATAATGATGCCCTGATTGGGCAATCTGTTAACTTACAATCTGGCGAAGTGGTTCAGGGCGGTGGCTATCCAACCCAATATCACAATCACGCATGGCCAGGGGTAAACACTATTTTTAATGATCAGTTAGTTTTAGAAGATTATGTCATTCAATCATACAGTCTAGACGATTCTATCTCGGTTTTCGACAAGAATTTTAATTTAATTGAGAGAATAAACATCCCAAACAACTACAAGAAAATGCCCATAAACTATGACGGAAAAATTTCTGAAAAAGAGTCTGAACGGGCTTATTTTGATTTTTGGAGTAGGGGGTTCTATTCTTCCATTTTTTACAATGAAAAAACACAGCACATCTATAGGTGCTTTACTTATTCCAAATCAAATCCTGATGATTATTCAGATTTCGAAGAATATAAAAAGACTTTTATAAAAGGCTATACAATCTTTGATTATAAAAACCGAAAATTAATTGGGCAAATTGAAATGGATGCCGCTGAACAAGACCAATTTCCAACTTTATTTGCGGGATCCAAAGGTCTATATATCAGCAAAGAAAATCCTGATGAGCCTGAAGTAGACTTCTATTTGTTGATATGGGAAAAATTCGAATAGTATTTGTTGCTCTACTTTTATTTAGCTGTAATAAGAACAACACTCATGGCTGGGTTCAAACTTTTGGTAACAAGAATACAAATAACTCATTTTATATCTTTATACCTCTGGAAAATTCATGTGGTTCCTGCCAAAAATCTCTGGGTGAATGTCTCTCAAAGAATCATGTAAGTTTAAAAAAAAATAACTTACAATTTGTTCTCCTTGGAAAGGATGATTTTACCCTCCAAGATTATAAGCAACAATACCTTTCTTCGTTCCCTTTTATTTTTGAAGATAAAGAACTTCACTTCCTGAATTCAAACTACTTAGAAGGAGAATACCCTTACTTTAAAATAAAGTTATTAGAATTGAAAGATGGTGTGTTAGTTCAAAACATATCTTTGGAACCCGGCTCTAGCGAATTGATTTTTAATCAGTTAGAAAGCTTCTTTAAATAGTGAAATAATTTTATCAAATAAAAAATCAATATTGTAGCTCCGCAGCAGTAAAGCTTATGCATTAATTCAATTTATATTGAACTGATATCTTATAATAGTCAAAAAAACATCTGTGAGATAAAGGAGATTTGAATTAAAGTATTTCTTACCCTCCTTTTCCCTACTTTTGCGGCATGAATTACCTTTCGGTCGAAAACCTCAGTAAAGCTTTCGGGGAACGCAAGCTTTTTTCCAATATCTCTTTTGGCATTTCCCAAGGCCAGAAAATCGCTTTAGTGGGTATCAATGGTGCAGGAAAATCCACTTTGATGAAAATCATCATGGGCTTGGAGATTCCTGATACCGGTCAAGTTGGAATTAACCAACAGGTGAAGGTCGCTTATGTACACCAAAACCCGGTTTTTGAAGGTACAATGAATATTTACCAGACCATTTTTGATCAAAGTAATTCTGAAATTCTTAAGGTAATAGAGGATTATCACAAAGCCATGCTGGAAGCAGAAAGGGGCATTGATAACTCCGACAAAATGGCTGTCCTTTTCGAGAAAATGGATGCCTTCCAGGCTTGGGATTTTGAGTATCAGGTAAAGGAAGTTCTGGGGAAACTGGGACTACATGACACAGAATTGCCTGTTGGAACACTTTCAGGAGGTCAGCGAAAGCGCGTTGCTTTGGCAAAAGCCATTTTGGAAAAACCTGATTTGCTTTTACTCGACGAACCTACCAACCATTTGGATTTGGAAACCATCGAATGGCTTGAAGACTATTTGGCAAAAGCGAATCTTGCCCTTTTTATGGTTACGCACGATCGATATTTTTTAGAGAAAGTGACCAATGAAATCCTGGAACTTGATCAAGGAAAAGTACATCGCTACCTGGGTAATTATGGCTATTTCTTGGATAAGAAAGCCGAACGGATGGAAATTGAAGATATTGAGTTAGAAAAAGCTAAAAGTCTTTACAAAAAAGAACTCGATTGGATTCGTCGTCAGCCGAAAGCAAGAAGTACCAAAGCTAAATATCGGGTAGATGCTTTCGAAGAAACTAAAGAAAAAGCCTCCCAGAAGCGTGAAGAGCGGGATATCCAGTTAACCGTGACTACGCAGCGTCTTGGAAATAAGATCATTGAAATCGAAAAGATGCAAAAGTCCTTTGGGGACAAAGCCATCGTCAATGATTTCTCATATACTTTCAGGAAGAAAGATCGTGTGGGGATTGTAGGACCTAATGGTGCCGGAAAAACCACTTTCCTTAATATGATTACCGGGCAATTGGCGCCGGATGCCGGGAAAATCTCGATTGGACAAACCACTGCATTTGGTTATTACAGACAGGAAGAAAGCAGTTTTGACGAGGAAAAGCGATTGATCGATATCGTCAAGGACGTGGCCGAAGTCGTGAATATCGCAGGAGGAGCTACCATAACCGTTTCGCAGTTTTTGACCCAGTTTGGGTTTCCTCCGAAGCAGCAACATACTCCGATTGCCAAACTCAGCGGTGGAGAGCGTAGAAGACTTCAGCTCTTGATGGTTTTGATCAAGAATCCAAACTTCCTGATTCTCGATGAACCTACCAACGATCTAGATTTGATGACGCTAAACACACTGGAGGAATTTTTGGATTCCTTTCCAGGCTGTTTGATTATCGTATCTCACGATCGATATTTCATGGATCGATTGGTGGAGCATTTGTTTGTCTTCGAAGGTGAGGGAGAGATTAAGGACTTCCCAGGTAACTATAGTGAATTCAGAGAATGGGAAAAGGAAGAAAGTACAAAGTCCAAAGTACCAAGTACCAAGACTTCGGATTATAAAAGTGAGCCTGAAACTAAATTAGAGGCTTCAACTCCGATCAGCCAGACAAAAGCAAAAGCAAGCTATAAGCAGAAGCAGGAATTTAAAGAAGTGAATACTTCGATCGCCATATTGGAAAAGGAAAAGTCCAGCATCACTGATAAAATCGCTGCTGGAATCGATGATCATGAGGAATTGATCAAGCAATCGAATCGGATAGCGGAGATAGATACTCAGCTAGAAGAATTGGAATTGACTTGGTTAGAATTAAGTGAGTTGGAAGGAATAGAATAAGGCTAAAGCGAAATACGCCTTCTGAGGGATACGCTTCGCGAGATAAATTTGATTTTCATCTTATCTGCGTAGCTATCTTATTTAATATCTGCTCGAAGAGCTTTCTTTTTAAAAAATTAAGATCTGTCTGAGGCTAAATGGGCTTCGATCCCGTACAACTGTCGGGACGCTCAGCCTGACTTTTTCAGATTTCTGATTTTAGACTTCTGAATTCAAATTCTTCCTTTCAAAAAATCCTGCCTGACATTCTCATCAAATTTTTCGATGGCATAGCGTAAGGCGGTTCTAGGCATTTGTTGGTAATGCTTTTTCAAAAATGCATACTCAACCTCATAATCCTGATTTCCAATCTCTCTTAGCATCCATCCAACAGCTTTATGCATTAGGTCATGAGGATGATCGATGAGTTTTTCAGCTAAAGACAATGCATCCTTAAACTTTCCTCTTTTGATCCAATAATAGGTGCTGACCATCGCTACTCGCTGACTCCAAAGATGACTCTTTGCGGCCAATTCATAAAAAAGCGATTTGTCTCGATTCAGATAATAATGCCCTAAAATCTGATGGCATGAACTATCTACCAAATCCCAGTTATTTACCCATTTTAAATTCGAAAGGTAAAAGTCCACCAACTTCTTTCTCTCCTCGTCTGATTTCAGCTTTTCATAGCGATAGACCAAAATTAAAACAGCTGTCAATCTGACCTCGTGATAGGCATCGCGCATCAAAATTTCTATTTCTTCGAGACTTATTTCTTTGTAAACAGACTTGGCTATTTTTCGCTGCTCAGGAACTTTCACTCCTAAGAACTGATCGCCCTCTCCATATTCTCCCGGGCCAGATTTAAAAAATATAGGAAAAAAAGCAGCTTTCTCAGGGATAGCCTTATCCTTTAGGGCGGCTTTGATTTGCTCTACCAATAATGTCATTCCCGAATTTAGGAGTAATTTCTAAAAATCATCTCCCATATCATCTCCACCTTCTCTTCTGCTTCGATTTTCACTTTTTTCTTTGAATCCACCAAATCGATAGGTAAAAGAAAGAGTGCCGATTCTGGATTCACGCTGAAATTTGCGGAACTGAGTAAATCGCTGATCTTCGGTAGTAATCCTGAAATTACGGGTATTGAAAATGTCACTGACATTCAAGCTGAGGGTAGCTTTGTTATTAAACAGATTTTTCCGCATCCCTACATTCAGAGTGTATTGTGGTTCTATTTGACCCTGCGGCAAAACTATCGGACCTCTATAATTTCCTTGTAGCTGTACACTAAACCACTTCGGAACTAAAATATTTCCTAAAAGACTGATTGTCCAGCTGAAGTTCTCATTGCTCAAATCTCTTCCTTCTACGTTGTCAGCATTGATTTTCGAATAGAAAAAATTACCGGTCAGTGTCGCATCGAAATTATTTGAAACCTGGATCTGGTTGATCAATTCAAAACCAGTGCTGGCTCTGGTATCGGCATTTTCCCGGGATTGTATCGCCACATTATCATCTGTCAAAGTGGTAATTCTAGTCTCTACATCTGTACTATACCGATGGTAAACGGTGGCATTGAGTAGATATCTCTCCCAGCCTTTCATATATCCCAGCTCATAACTATCGGTAAATTCAGGTTTCAGATAGGGATTGCCAATACTCAAATTATACTGATCTCTAACTCTATATATCGGTGCCAAATCCCAAATACTAGGTCTAGAGATCCTTCGGGTATAATTCACAGTAAATTCATTTTCCGGAGCCAAAGTATAACTCAGGAAAGCACTTGGAAACAAATTAAAATAGTCATTAGGAATACGCTCATTTTCCCGAACAGTTTCTCCTAAAGTCTTGGTGTATTCGCCTCTAAGCCCTAGTTGGTAGCCAAATTTATTTAGTTTATTCCTGAACGTAAAATAGGCTGCATACACATCCTGGTTGAAGTTATAGGTGTCATTCAAGGAATCAACTGGCATTGGAGTAAACCCATTCGATTCATCTCCCTGAGAAAAATCCTGGCTCCACGACCAATCGCCAATGGTCGCTTTCAATCCAGTTTCTATGCTTTTATTTTCTCCGAATGGTTTCACATAATCCAACTGCCCCACAAAAAGATGACTGGTTCTTGGTCTGTCATTGATCTGGATCAATCTCTTTTCAGGCACAGAAGCCCCTTCAGATGTAAAAAAGTCCTGATTATATGTTTCCGTTTGAGATCGATCATCATAGGCATAGGAAAGTGAGGTATAGAGTCTCTGCCCGGTAGAATCCACCTCCCAAGTGTAATTTATTCCGCTTTCATAATTTCCGCTTTTGCTGACTTCATTATTGATCCTCACAAAACTGGAGTCTAAAGATCCTGAGGCACTGAGATTATCTTGATCTATTTGTGCAAACTCCACTTCATTGTCAAAATTACCTTGGAAATAAGCCCCTAGCGTGCTGTTTTCAGATAAAAAGAAATCCACGCCTGTTCTTACTAAGTTTGTTTTCTCTTTTTCATAGCCATCTTGATCCTGTTCTAGAGTAGGAGAAAAATCGGGTAAACTAGTACTCCTGGTCCCCGAACCAAATTCCTTTTGCCATCTATTTTGCCAATTGTAAGAAGCGTAAATATTGGCTTTTTCCGTCCCATAATTTAAATTGATACCAGCTTGGTATTTATCCCTGGTCCCTACCGATGCATTCACTTGGCCATTGAATCCCAGATTTTCATTTTTCCTCAGGACAATATTGATAATTCCACCCACACCTGTGGCATCATATCTAGAAGAAGGATTAGTGATCAGTTCCACCGACTTGATACTATTTGCAGGAAATTGTGACAAAATACTTTCCGCATCATCACCTGATAAGTTGGAAGGTCTCCCATTGATATAAATCAGGATATTCCCACTTCCTCGCATGGTTATTCCTCCTTCCTCATCCACTTGAATCGAAGGTAATGTACTGAGCAATTGTGAGGCAGTTTGACCTTCGGCGACGATGCTGTTTTCTACATCGTAAGTTCTTTTATCAATATCGGACTCAAACATGGAAGTAACGCCCTCTACCACAACTTCATCTAGATTTTGAGCATCTGGAGCAAGGGAAATGGTACCAAAGTTGAAATTCTTCCTTTGCCCTAAATCGATCGATTCGAAATATTCCAAATATCCAATGAAGCCCACTCTAAAAATATATCTCCCTTCAGGGGCATTAAACTCAAATTCTCCAGTGATATCAGTCATTCCTCCAGTGACCAAACTGGAATCCCCTACATTCAAAAGTGCCACATTGGCAAACTCCAGGGCAGTTTTATTACTGGCATCCACCACTTTGCCATGGAGTCTCTTTTCTTGCGCATAGGAACAAACCGAAATCATGATCAAAAAAAACACAGGTGCGATTTGCTTCAGGCCATTCATCATCTTGGTTGGTTTATTGTGTTTCGAAAAAATAATTCAAGTCATAAAAGGTTAATTATCAAAACGTTGATTCAACCTACTTTATTAAACCCCATATCCAAAGCCTTTGTTTTCTATTTTGGGATTACTTGGTAACTGGAATTATTTCTATTTAAAACTCTTATATACCTTTTGAATGGATGAATTGGAGAAAAAATCAGTACTAAAAAACTTTCACTAAGTTTAGATTGAGTGGAAAGAACTTTAATTAACAAACAAACATTCTAAAATTCATTCATCGAGATAGGCTTGACAGCCAAGTTCTCATCAAAAAAAATTACTTTTAAGAAGTGGTTCTCTTCAATGATTGAGACAAAACCCAATTTCCGATTCAGATTTGCTTAACCTACCTTACAATGTCTAAACCTACGGTCATCATTGCAGACGATCACCCTTTGTTGTTAAAAGGCTTGGAAGACCTTCTTTTAGAAAACGACATTGACGTAGTGGCGACAGCAAAAAACGGGAGTGATGCTTTTGCAAAAATCGAGCAATATCAACCTCAACTGGCCATTCTGGATATGGAAATGCCATTTAAGACAGGTTTGGAAATTGCAGAAGCATGCAAAAAGCTAAACCTACCAACCAAGATTATCCTTCTCACCTTGCATAAGGAATTATACCTTTTTCATCAGGCCAAGGAACTGAATTTATCAGGGTATTTATTGAAGGAATTTGCATTGACTGAATTGTCACAAGCCATCGAAACGGTGCTAAATGGAAATCAATTTTTTAGTGAAAGATTATTTGAAAATCAGGAATCAGATCTTGCCGATCGTCACCAAGCCAATTTGACTCCCTCCGAAAAGAAGATTTTACGTCTGATTGCTGAGGGTCTTTCCTCAAAAGAAATAGCAGATAAATTATTCATCGCCGAAAGAACGGTAGATAAGCATCGGAGTAATGTGATCACCAAGCTTAAACTGGAGAAAAAACACAATTCTTTATTACTCTGGGCTCAGAAGAACCGCGATATTATCAATTGAACTTGCATTTTTCTGTATTTAAAGATGAAAAAATAGGTATTAATACGTATTGAGTAGTGTACCTAATTCGCCTAGCTTTGATAATATCAATAAGGGCGAAAATTTTTAGACATATGAAAATCACATCTTCAAAAGGAAATTTCAAGATTATTCAGACGATTAAAAATCGTGATGAATTATTGATTTTGGGAACTTGGCCTGACATTTCAAAACTATTTGATAGCAGTCGGACTTTTTTGGTCAATAAAGCTGAGGGGCTATTTGGAATTTACATTTGTAAACAAGAATGCCAGGATTTTATAAGCCATCTCATGTTGGAAATTGATTATAACGAATGGGAGGACTTTCGGATGGAAGAGATTACTTCCATGAATAGACATCTAGCGTAAGGGTGATCATTTTTTCATGAACAACTTCAGAGCTGTGTGGATCAAGTTATCCACGGTTTTTTCAGCCTTTTTATCAAACTCTCCTGTTATTCTGTTTGCCACAATTGCATTCAAGCTAAGCATTTCATGACCGAGTAATTCACCCATCGCATAATAGCCGGCTGTTTCCATTTCAAAATTGCTGAGTCTATTTCCACCAATTTCCAATTCTGAAAGTCTTTCAATCATTTGATCCAGTTTAGGTTTTAATCTAATCTCCCTTCCTTGCGGACCATAAAAACCAGGGCATGTCAAAGTAATCCCTTTCAAAAAATCATCATTTAACCGCTTTAATAACAATTCACTTGCTGCTGTCTGGTAAGGAGTAAATCCAAGACTCATTTTTTCTTTCAAATAGTAACCCCATTCTTGTGAACCTGCTAATTCAGGATAAAATTGCATCAACGTATCCAATCCAATTGCTTTGTCGGAAGCCAAAAGAGATCCAACCGGGATATTCTCCTGCATGGCACCGGAAGTACCTAATCTGATAATTTGAAGTTTGGTATGCTGGGGTTTTACCAGCCTGGTTTTCAAGTCCACATTAACTAGTGCATCTAGTTCTGTCATGAGGATTTCTATATTATCGGTCCCCATACCAGTACTGATCACTGTGATTTTTTTACCGCCAATTTTTCCCGTATGAGTGACAAATTCACGCTTTTGGGTTTTAAAATCAATGGAGTCAAAATATTTGGATACTAGGGAAACCCGGTCTGGATCCCCAACAGTAAAAACAAGTGAAGCCAGGTTTTCTGGCTTCAAATGTAAATGATATACGCTTCCATCAGCGTTTAAAATAAGTTCAGACTCAGGTAATTTTCGGCTCACCCTCTAATTTAGTAAGTTGTTCTTTTACTGGAGCACGTTTCAGCCCTTTATATGGATTATATCCATTGGTGTTTTTCTGGTAATACCCCGTTCCGTCATACGGTCGTTTTTCTGGATTTTCCTTACAATCATCAGAACATGCTCCTTCCATTTTCCATCCGCATTCTTCACACATTGGCACATGGGCATTACAAGTTGGGTTTGCACAATTGACCATTCGATCTGAATTGCTTCCACAAACATGACAGGTAGAAATTACCTTAGGATTGACTTTATTGACCTCCACAGCTATCCTGTTGTCAAAAACATAGCACTTCCCTTCAAAATCTTCCCCTCCAGCTTCCATACCATATTTAATGATACCACCATGAAGCTGATACACATCCTCAAAACCCTGTTCCAAAAGAAACGCCGAGGCTTTTTCACATTTAATCCCACCGGTACAATAGGTCAAAACCTTCTTGTTTTTCAAGTGCTCCAGCTCTTTCACTTTTTCCGGAAAATCACGGAAATTGTCAATATCAAGGGTTAAGGCATTCTTGAACCTTCCCAGTTCATGCTCATAATTGGATCTAACATCCAAAATCACCACATCTTCCTCGTCCTTTAATTTCTTGAACTGCTCAGGGTCAAGATGCTTTCCTGTTTTTACATTGGGATCCAAATGACGCAAAGCAGAGTGAACAATCTCCGGCTTATATCTTACATGGATTTTAGTAAATGCATGCTTGTCATGTTCGTCAATTTTGAATTCTGTTTTTGCGAATCTCGGGTCTCCATGCACATAAGCCATGTATTTTTCGCAATCGGATTTTAATCCTGATACGGTACCATTCAGACCCTCATCAGAAATTATGATTCTGCCCCGAATGCTATTTTCTACACAAAACACATGATGCTGTTCCCTGTATTCCTCAGGGTTTTCGATTTTTGCGTAGCAATAATAAAGAAGGATATTGTATTGATTACTTTCCATAACTAGAGCCCTGTTGCGGCAGGGTGTTTAAAGGATTTATGATTTCAGATTGTATATTTTAGTTTTAAAATTTGAATTCTCAATTTATTATGAATTATGATCATCTTGCAAACTGCAAAATTCTTTGATTTGAGTTGAACCCCTTATTTAATTTTTGCTGCAGGATTACCAAATACAGTCTCATTTGCCCCTACGGAAGAAATAACAACTGATCCAGCTCCTACTCTGGCATTTTTACCAATAGTAACTCCTGAAACAACTGTCACTCCGGAACCAATAAAAGCACCTTCTTCAATAGTTACTTCAGCGTTGATGATGGAGCCTGTCCCTACTTGGACAAAGTCACCCAATTTGGCTTTGTGATCTACGATGGCTCCTGTATGAAGAATGCAATGCTGGCCAATTTCAGCAGCTGTACCTATGGCGACTTTTGCATTGAAGAAGTTTCCGTGACCAATTACGGCATCTGTAGAAATATAGGCAGTATGGTGAATGGCATTAATCGGCTGGACTTTCCTTCTTTCATTCAGAAGTTCTACCAAAAACTTTCTGTATTTCATGTCATCCACTGCCACAAAAGCCTCAGCTTTTTGACCGATCAATTTTAGAAAACCATCATCTTCTGGATTTCCTAAGACAGAAACCGTATTGATTTCTGTTCCATGCATGCTTTCGTCTTCCTCGAGAAAACCATAGACCATCACCTCATTGCTGTTAAATATTTCAAGAGCCGGATGAGCAATGCCTTTTGCCCCAAAAATAATTACTGGTTTTTCCATAGTTTTTTCCTTTTTCGGAGTGCAAAAGTACGGGAAATCATACGCTTACGCAAAAATCATTTGATTTCTCGTTTGATGAGGCTTTGGGCTACTTTGCATTGAAGGCATTTCTTTGGCTTACAGTAGTTTTTATAGAGACCTATCATCCCCTGTGAGTCAAATGAGTTTTCAGGATTCCAATCAGCTGACTGGAACTTCTTTATGATATGATTATTTTCAGAAGCTACCTCCTGAAGTAAATCGAAGCACCTTTCTTGCCATTCTGCTTGCTGGAAATATCTTCCATATGCAAACCAAAGTGGAATGACAAAATTGATAATCAAAAGCTGTAACACTGCATCGGTTATACCTTTGGTAACTTTCCTATCTGCGGGTTTGCCAAAGGAAAAATGATATTGCCAATAATCACTTGGACTTACTTGAAGAAGTTTTTTAAAAGCCAAAAAACCTCTTGAATCTTCCATAATAGCCTGAAGCAGATTAGGTGCATTCGACAAAATGGAAGCAAGTTGTGCGATTCGCAAAGTTGGGAAATTACTTGGCCTTACTCCCATAAATGACCAATGTTGCCTCTGCAAAGAGCTACTCCAAGTGTATTTTTTCTTGTAAAATGCATATTCTTTAATCAGGTAATCAACATAAGGTTCGTGGGAGTTTTCCGGCAATAGTCCCGCTTGGCCAAATAAAAAAGACTCGACCACAGGCAATTTATCTCTATGTTTCAAAAGGGACTTGTATGGAACCAATTGTGCCAATTCGGCCATGGCTTTGCTATTGGTTTTGAACCCAAAAGAAGAGAAAAGCCATTGATAGCAGGTTTCTTCCCAGTCTCCTTTGTTACGAGACAATAGCTGTAAAATAAGTTCGGATTTTTCATGCAACCGCTCTACTAGTGCTTTTTCTAAAGCTGAGAAACGAATGATTTGAGGGACTTCTCCGACGGCATGGGAACATGGCAGCTCAGATTTATAGTCCAATAATCGTTCATAATTCCGCCAAATTTGTAAATATATTTTCCCTTTGAGTTCCAAAGTAGGCATCAGCGTCCCATCATTTCGGTACACAGGCTTGTCGTTTTCCCAGACCACATGAAGAATGACAGAATTATAGGCAGGATCTCCCCCATGGGCATGGGTCTTCCAGTCAGATGCATATTTATGGACTTCTACATGCCCATGTAATGTCACTTGATCCAATCTGATTACCGAATCATGAAAATCCGGACCTTCACCGAAATTGTGAAAACCTATCTGAATCACCTGAAGGGATTCATCAGCAGTGGTCTTTAAATCCTGTTTTTCAAAATATTGGTACTTCCATACCAGTTGTAAAAAATCCTCTCTGAACTCCATAAAAATATCACCTAAAAACTTATTCAAGTTAAGAAAAAGTCGAAAAGAAAAAAAGCCAGAAAATCTGGCTTAAGTTTTTAGGAATGTATTTTCTTTTTTGCATCGGCTTTTCTTCCATTAACGATAGAAATGCAATCTAGATTATGTTAAAATTTATAATGGAGGCCACTTCGGTCTTCGGTCATCCGTCTTCTGACCAGATAAGCAAATATTCTATGATGACTGGCAATATTGCGGATAATCACATTTTCTTTTAAATAAACTTTTCCAGTAAATCATCCATTTCAATCTGAAGTTTCCTTGCCTCTTTTCTAGCGCAAATCCCAAAATCCCTTTCCCCGGAAGCATAAATAATTCCACGGCTGGAATTTACCAAAAGTCCGCAACTGGAATTCATACCATATTTGGCCACATCAGAAAGACTTCCACCCTGAGCACCTACCCCCGGAACCAAGAAAAAGTGATCTGGAACTACTTTTCTAACTTCACCGATCAGCTCTCCTCGGGTGGCACCCACCACATACATCATATTTTCGGAGTCTCCCCAAGACTGGCTTTTCTCTAAAACAGATTGATACAAAGGCTTCCCATTCTCATCTTTGATTAACTGAAAATCCATTGATCCTGAATTGGATGTCAAGGCCAAAAGAATGACCCATTTGTTTTCAAATTCCAAAAAGGGCGTCACACTGTCCACACCCATGTAAGGGGCCACAGTTACCGAATCAAAATCCATTTTATCAAAAAATGCCCTCGCATAAAGTTTAGAAGTGTTGCCGATATCTCCTCTTTTGGCATCTGCAATGGTAAAAATATCTTTGGGAATAAGCTCATTCACTTTTTGGAGCGTCTCCCATCCTTGTGGTCCTAATGCTTCAAAAAAGGCAATATTTGGCTTGTATGCTACTGCAAAGTCTGCAGTCTGCTCGATGATTTCCTTACAAAACGTGAAAATCGGATCCTTTTCTGATTTAAGATGACTTGGAATTTTTGTGATATCAGCATCTAATCCGACGCATAAAAAAGAGGACTTCTTTTGGATTTGAGAGAACAGCTCGGCTTTGGTCATGTTTTGAATATTTTCACAAAGGTACTGAAAATGATCCTTCAGTAAAATTCAGGATTCTGGGTTGGAGAGGCCACTTTTCACAAAGGCTCCAACAAGTGAAACCAAGGCCGTAATCAAAAAGAAAATCAAACTAAATGCAACTGCAGTTGCTTCGTCAATCCCAGCATAGGTATGTGCATAAATAAACACCAATTCTCTTGCTCCAATCCCACCGATTGTCAAAGGTAAAACTGCTACTATCGAAGACAACAAAAAGACCAATTGATAAGCCATAAAATTTGATGTCACTCCTAAACTCATCAAGATAAAAATCGCACAAACAAGCTGCGCCACTTGGCCTAACATAGACCAGATATTTGACCAAATAAATGAGGGTAAAAACCCCTTGAAAAACAGCTTTTGGATAATCCAAAAAGCAGGATATACCAAAATCGCTCCAATAACAACCATCCACTCCCAAGGTATTTGGGACTCAAAAGGAAGCTTTAAATCCACCGGCAGTACCAATACCAACAAAAGAAATACAATGGCCACAAGTCCTCCTAGACGATCCAAAAGTGAAGCTTGAACCAAAGACTTTACTGAGGTTTTATAATGCTTATTCAATAAATAAACCTTGTATCCATCCCCTCCAATTCCACCTGGAAGAAACAGGTTATAAAACAAGCCAATGGAGTAGAGTCTAAAATTGAGTTTTTCGGGAATTATTAACCCGATATTTCTAAAGTAAATATTCAGACGCAATGCCGTAAACACTTTACTTAGTACAAATAGTATCAATGCAGGAATCAACCAAATCCAATGGATTGTTTTCGCGATTTGCCATAGTTGATCCGTATCGATTTTTCGGAATACCAGAAAAATCGCAAGCCCTGTCAATAGTAACTTCAATGCAGTCTTCAGCTGCTTCCCAAGACTGTTTGATTTCTTTTCCAAAAGGACCTGATTCTAGCGGGCAAATTTGCTTCTATTTAAATTCGAATTTCTTATCAAGTAGTCTGAAGCTCTCCATGGTAAACTTTCTTGATCGTATAGGTGGTTTTATTTTGAGATTCAAAATACGTTCTTACGATGATCTCCGCGATAATCCCTGTGGTTATAAATTGAATTCCTCCAATTACCAGAATAAAACCTAAAATCATAATTGGTCTACCCCAAATATCCTCACCCATTATTTTCAGCACCAACAGATAAACATTGATGAGCATCCCAATCAAAAATGCGACTATTCCTATCCCTCCAAAAAGGTGAATGGGTCTTTGGAAATATTTTTGGAAGAATAGCATCAATATTAGATCTGCCATCACTTTAAATGTCCGGCTCAGTCCATATTTTGATTCTCCATGAATCCTCGGATGATGTTTCACATCCATTTCAGTCATTCTTGCACCTTGTTGCTTGGCAAGGACAGGTATAAATCGGTGGAGTTCACCATAAAGCCCCATTCCCTGCGCGATCTCAGCCTTGTAGACTCTCAGCGTACAGCCGTAATCATTCAGGTATACCTTGGTAGAATTCCTTATCACCCAATTGGCAATCTTGCTTGGTATCTTTCTTAGCACAAAACCATCTTTCCGATTGGCGCGACGACCTGCTACCACATCCCATTCTTCATCTATCGCCTTCTGTAGCATAATAGGCAAATCTGTCGGATCATTTTGCAAATCCCCATCCATGGTAGCGATGTATTCCCCTTCAGCCATATCAATTCCAGCTGCCAGAGCAGTGGTTTGACCATAGTTTCTATTGAAAATGATCAGTTTGGTACGATCATTTGCATATTTTTTGACTTCTGATACAGTCTTGTCAGTAGATCCATCTTCGATTAAAATCACTTCATAATCGATTTCCTGAAGGGCTGAATAAGTAGCTTCCAGCAAAGGTTTGATATTATCCTCTTCGTTATAAACGGTTATAACTACTGACAATAAGGGCTTGCTCATGGTATTAAATTTGGTCAAAAATACGGGAAAATACTTCCGCTGACAATAAAGCGGTACTTAGCTTTCCCAAGCCAACGAAAATTTGGTGTGACATAGTTCATTCATCTTATCTTTGCGATATGACTTTTAAAGAATATCAGATCAATCCCTGGGTGGTCATGGCGGCCTTCGCAATTTTAGTGGGTCCATTTGCTTTGAGCTTTCATATGCATTTTCCTGATGAGATGTATTATACAGATGCAGCTGTGAAAATGATCCAGAATGGCGATTACCTGACTACATATCTAGGCAATGGCGAACTGAGATTCAGAAAACCAATCGGTACCTATTGGGTAGTGCTTGCAGGTTTCAAAGCTTTTGGAGTCAGTGCATTTTCCTCCAGGATCTTCTTCCTAATTGCCGGGGCATTAACAGTTGGACTTACATACTGGCTCGCCAAATTACTTTTTGAAGACAAAAAAATAGCAGGAATAGCTGCCTTGATCATAGCCAGTAATCCAGTTTTGATTTTTGCAGCCACCCGCTCTATTCCAGATGTACTTTTGGGGCTGACCATGACTTCCAGCGCAATTGGATTTGCTGGACTGATCAAATATGGAGAAAAAACCCCCAAGAAATTTCTTTGGTTATTATACCTCAGCTTAGGATTGGCTTTTGAGATCAAAGGACTTCCAGCTGCAGCTTTGGGAGGGATAGGGATTATCTATCTGGCTATCAACCCATGGAAAAAAGTATCACTGAAAACGCTGATTCACTTCCCTTCTCTTATCGCAGGAATTGTCATCGCCCTATTTTGGTTTGGGGCAATGTGGAAAATTCATGGTCCAGCTTATTTGGACAGCTTCTTCAAAGATCAAGTTGGCGCAAGAGTTGCATCTCGATATGTATTGATTCTAAAAAACGGCTTGTTGGCGACAGGTATTTTATTTGCCATTTACTTGCCTTGGGTTCTTATTGGTACTTTTAGACTAAAGAAAAGCATCCATTCCACCTGGAACGAAAACAAGGTCTTTTTTGGGTTTGTTTTGCTTTGGGGTCTTGCTATCCTCGGAATGGGCGCATTGACCACCAAATTTTATGAACGATATTTACTCCCAGTAGCTCCGGTGATAGCAGTTTGGCTTAGTTGGATTCTGGTAAAAGGAGAATTTGAAATCAGAAAAAATGGTTTGAAAGTTTATACCTGGATTTTCCTGTTATTATCCTTGTTCATTTGGGGATTTGCCCTTTGGATAAACTTCAATTTAGGAAGCAGTCTGCTCATTTATATCCAAATTGCTCTCAGCCTGACGATTTGGATCTACCTCGCGAGACTGACTTGGAGAGGTGAAAAACTGCCAAAATCACTTTCTTACTCCATTTTGCTGTTGTTCTTTATACTCTCTGCAGTCACTGCTAAAATCTCACTTCCTGAGCAAGGTGAACAAGTCTCTGAGTTTGTAAAAACAAATCAAATCGATCCAAAAGAAGAAATCGGTTTTATTGGAAACATCCATGTAAGCAGTAAAATCAGGGTTTACCTAGGTCCAGAGTTTTACATGACTGACTTAACTGGTGAAAAAAAGCAGACCATTGAAGAATTAATAATCGAATCAAAGGATTATCCAAACTTGATCGTTGAAGACAAATTTATAGATGCTTTTACCTCAGAGGAATTTGAGATTCAAACTGCCGCGATAAACTGGGACTCAAAGAAAATCCCTATGTTACTACAGAATATAAGTGCCCCTGATTTTAAGGAGTTAGTCAAAGAAAACGGAAAAATTTATTATTGGCTGAAAAGAAGATAGGTCAATAAGTTTCCGGAACGAATGGATCGTACTCAACCAAATTTTGCCAAACCTGGATCTTTGCTTTTCGCAATAGTTCCCCTCTGAAATACACAGGAAACTCCTCTTCATAAAGCAAAGCCTCAAAACCAGCAAATTCGCCAGGTGAATCGTAATTCCAACTGACAAAAACCCCTTTGTTTTTTAATCCTTTAAACTGTTCCATACCGGACCAAAGATCAAATTGGTTTTTACGGGAGCCCATATTGAGCATATACGTTTGGGGGTGATTTTCTAGGTAAAATGAAAGTTCAGAAGCCATATGATAGGTTTCAGAAAACACAAACACATCCTCTAGCTTCAGACTATCCTGGAGAAAATCCACTCGCTGCGCCAAAGGATCATATCCCGACATTCTTCTAAACAATTTAACCTCTCCTTTTTGAAGAGCCGGGATGGATTTCAAAAATGTAAAATCTGGCAACATCACAAAGAGTGGTAGGAAAATACTGATCCCAAAACCCCAGTTCCTGATTTTTGACCAGAAGGGGGTAAGGTCTTTTACCCAATCACCCATAATGATCGCTATTCCGACATAGGTAAAAACTGTCCAGTTTACCAGGATTTCTGTCACAAAACTTAGGAATCCAAATCCAAGAAATACCAATAAGGCAGGGAAGATCAAAAAGAATTTTTCCTGATTCCTATATTTCAACACGTTCTTCACAGCGCCAACTAGTAGCGGTAACAGAAAAATTGAAATCATGGCCAACTGACCACCAAGGTATTCTAAAAATTGAGAAATGGATTTACCGATAGAAAATGTAGATTCTTTGCTTTCACCGGCTCCCGCCAGATTTGCCAGATGTTTGAATGTCAGAAAATCGTTTTGAATGTTCCAGATCAAAAACGGTAAGAACCCCAAAGACATGACCAGAAAGAAAAGAACGAGCTTTTTCCATTTTTTACCTAAAGTCCCTTCTTGGATGACAAATAAACATAGAAAAGGGATCACCAAAATCACTACAGCTTTGGCCATCAAGCCTATTGCGGCAGCTAAGCCTGCCAAAATCCACCATTTGGTTTTCATCTCTTTATTGGCCCGATAAAGCCAAAACATCGTCAAAACCCAAAAGAAAGTCAGAGAAGTATCTGTGGTATGGAATGAAGAAACCAACCACCAAAATGGCATTGCCTGAAGAATCATTGCGGACCAAAAACCTGCTTTCTCACCATACAAATAGGTACCGAACAGATAAGTCACCCATGCTGTGGCCAATCCGAAAAAGATAGGATTGAACCGCACACCAAATTCAGAGTCCCCGAATATGGCCGTGCTGAAGTAATTTAGAAAAGCGACAAGTGGAGGTTTGGAATAATAATGCCAGGCCAGATTTTTTGACCAAAGCCAATACTGCGCCTCTTCCGTAAACAGATCCAATTCTGGACGGAAAAGAAACAGGATCTTGGCAATCACGATAGCCAAACTGACTATCCAAAATGCCGATTTATAGGAAAGATTCAACTTCATAGTAAAAGTTGGCAAGAAAAAGAAAAACCCCCGGAGTTCCGAGGGTTTTGAAAAGATTTTAGGGTTTATTACTGCCTGACAAGGACGAATTTTTCCTTGTATTTTTTGATTTGTCTTCGTAGTCCTTCTATCGCTTCATCAGCTGCCCCTTCGAACGAATCAGATTGATTCTTCGCAAAAAACTGCTTTCCTGGCACGTTTAGCTTGATCTCAATAATCTTGTTTTCATTGTTATCATTTTTATCTAGCCTCATAAAAACCTCACCATCTATGATACGATCATAATAGGTTTCCAACTTGTCAGCTTTCTTTTGAATAAAATCGATCAGTTTACGATCGGCATCGAAGTGGATTGAGTGCATCTGCAGTTTCATATTGATTTGCATTTAGTGGTTGAACAATAATTTATTTACGCTTTAGGATGTGCCTGTTCAAACACAGCCTTGAGTTTTTCCAGTGAGTTATGAGTATAAACCTGTGTAGCGGCTAGATTTGCGTGTCCCAGCAAATCTTTCACTGCATTCAGGTCTGCTCCTTTATTTAATAAGTGAGTCGCAAAGGTATGGCGCAGCACGTGAGGGCTACGTTTTGACGTCTGTGCAAAAAGGTCCAGATAATGTCTGACAACACGGTATATCATCATAGGGTAACTTTGCTTTCCGTGATTAGTAACAATAAAATAGTCACTTTGCTCTATTTTTAAAAACCTTTCCTCAAATACTTTTTTATACAAAATGATATTTCGTAACAGCCCTTTTGTAAGGGGAATAATTCTTTCTTTTTTACGCTTACCTAATACTTTCACGACTCCTTCTTGGAGCTTGATATCTCTCCATTTTAAACCGGTCAATTCCGAAAGTCTGACACCAGTCAAGTAGAGAAATTCCATCACCATCCTGTCCCGCTGACCTTCAAATCCCGGATCATAAACACTTTCTTCTAGAACGGAAGAAATGGTCGTTTCCTGCAGGAATTCGGGAAGTTTTTTCGGGTTTTTAAGGGATTTTAACTTATAGGTCGGGTCTTTAGAGATAGCTCTAGACCGAAGCAAAAACTTATAATACGAGCGTAGGGTAGCGATTTTTCTGTTTACCGAGGTGGTACTCAGACCGTTCTCTACCAAATCAATCACCCATGCACGGATTTCGGAATGATCTGCCTCTGAGATATCCTCTTTTTCAAAAGCCGTGAGTACAAAATCCTGAAATTGCTCCAAATCTTTTTGGTAAGCCAAAACCGTATGAGGGCTTGATTTTTTCTCGAATTCCAAATAATTGATAAAAGAGTCTACCATGTACTATGATTGTTGATTTAAAGTACACGAAAAAAAACACAAGTCCGGTACCATTTAGCACAAAAAAAAAGCGTACTCACTAAGTAAGTACGCTTGTATGATTTGAGTCAAAAAACGATTATTTCGCTGCTTCGTCCTGAAGTTTCTGCTTATAAGCCGCTTTGATGACCTGAGCTCTTCTTTTGATAGAAGGTTTTGTGAACGCTTGTCTCGCTCTTAGTTCTCTGACTGCACCAGTCTTGTCAAACTTCTTTTTAAAACGCTTAAGCGCTTTTTCGATAGATTCGTTCTCTTTTACGTTTACTACGATCATAATTTTACACCTCCTTTCGCGACTGCAAAGGTATGGATATTATTTTTATAATCACTAGAAGCTGTAAAATAAACTCCCAACCGTTCTCTTGATTTATAGGGCTAATTCCCTAATTTTAGCAAAAATTCCCCCATTACATAGTGAATAGACCCCTTAAAAACACCCGTATTCAATCAATTTGTACCTTTTTGTTATTTTCAGTATTGATTCCATTTTATTCATTTTCGCAGGAAAACCCAGAAAAAATGGAATGGTTTAAAGATGCCAAGCTGGGAATTTTTATCCATTGGGGGATCTATTCTGTCAATGGTATCGACGAATCCTGGTCCTTTTTTAATGACTACATCAGTTATGAGGATTATATGAAGCAACTTAATGGCTTCACTGCCTCTAATTATGATCCTGAAAAGTGGGCTAAACTAATTAAGCAAAGCGGTGCTAAATATGCAGTCCTCACGGCAAAGCATCACGACGGAGTGGCACTTTGGGACACCAAAGCTTCCGATCTTTCCGTTGTGAAAAAAACTCCGGCGGGGAAAGACCTTGTAGGGCCTTTTATAAATGCTTTGGAAAAAGAAGGAATTAAAAAAGGAATCTATTTCTCTGTGTTGGATTGGTCACATCCCGATTATGACAGGAATACCCGTGAGACTTTTCGGTACAAAAATGACCCGGAAAGATTCCGAAAATTCACCGATTTCAATTTTGCTCAATTGAGCGAGCTATCTTCTCAGTACAATCCCGATTTATATTGGTTTGACGGGGACTGGGAACACAAACCTGAGGAATGGAGAAGTGCTGAACTGAAAGAAAAATTATTAGGCTATAATCCTAATTTGATTATCAATTCCCGCTTGGGCCCAGGTTTTGGGGATTATGCCACTCCAGAGCAGGGTGTTCCAGTCTCAAGACCCGACAGCGAATATTGGGAACTATGTATGACCATGAATAACAGCTGGGGCTATCAAGGAAATGATCATGCCTATAAAAGCCCAAGCGAACTGCTAAGAATCTTTGTGGACTGCCTGCATATGGGAGGAAATCTTTTAATGGACTTTGGCCCAAAACCTGACGGATCGATTCCAGAAGAAGCTGAAAATATCTTAAAGGAATTTGGACGCTGGACTTCCAAACATGAATCTGCCATTTATGAAACACAGGCGGGTATTCCTGACGGCCACGTGTATGCGCCAACTACACTTTCCAAGGATAAGACCATCTTATATATTTATTTGGACTACAAAGTGAATGAATCTCTTGCGATCAAAGGACTGAAAAATAAAATCCAGCGTGTCTGGGTCGTAGGCAATGGCACCAAACTTCAATCCAGAGAAGTGGGCAAAATGTACTGGAGTGCCGTGCCGGGAATGAAGTATATCGACATCCCTGATAATGTCTATGACAAAGACATTACGGTAATTGCCGTATTATTGGATGGGCCTGTGGATCTATATAGAGAGCACGGACAGGTGATTGAAAGCAATTAAGAGGTTAGGAAACTGGAAGTAGAATGTAAGCAATCTCAGTGATCAGTGATCAGAAAAAGCTGGAGGATAAAGCTTGAAAGCTGAAAGTTAAAATTTGAAGTGGTCAATAATTAAGTTCAGTCCAAAAACGTAATACCATTCAAGATTTCTCTCTCATTGGGAAACGCAAACAAATCCCCCTTCGAAGGGGGGCAAGGGGATGTTTTTAATAAAACAGAACTTCAAACTAAATTTTTACCCCCCCCATCGAAATTAACCGTCAATCACAAAGTCGATTGGATTTAGGTTGTCGATGAAACTAGTTTCAAAATTTTCAACTAGATTTAATGCAAGCTAGCTTTTTAATAGTTCTTTAATTTTAACTTAATTTCAAATGAAAAAAACGATGTTTTTAGTCTTGGCCGTACTAGATATGGTCCTGGGTAGTTTAGCGTAAGTAAAGCCGGAAAGGGCAACAAATAGCTGTAAATACTTCTTTACCAGTTAAAATTTTTCCAAAATGTGAATACTATTTAGCCAATCAATAACCCGAAGTATCAGGAATAATTGATATTCTATTCCAACCAAGGCACGATTTTCTAAATTACTAAACATGATAAACCGATATTTTGTAATTGTGGCATTCATTTTAATAATAGCTTGCCAAGCTAAAAATGAAAAAGATGAGTTTCCAGGATTATTGAATCTAATGATGGTCGATTCCGTCCTAATTGAGGAATCAAATTTTCACCTCAATAGCCAGTTTGAAGTTGGAATGGTGGCTGACAGCTTGATCGCGGTTTCTTCTGTCAGGACTCCAGCTGTTGGTTTTTACCATATCTCCGGCAAACAAAGAAAAAGAATTGCTTCAGGAGACTATCCAATAGGTTCATTTTTACCATCTAACTTTGATGCTTCATATTATCCAATCGTCTATTTATTAGATAAAAAAAGTGAATCAGTCTTAATTTTCAATGTCGAAACTCAAGAATTCATTAAAAAGATCAGGCTAACTTTTCCTGAAGGGAAAGAGGCCAGGGCAGCCGATTCAAAGTTCAAAAAATTAGACAATGGTTTTTTAATAGAATTAGCTTCCTCTCTATATGATAATTTTGACCCCAAATACTATAATGAAAGTGGTAAGTTGATCTATTTCTTTGATGAAGACGGACAAGTTATAGAGAATCCTTTTTTGGAATATCCGGAAGAATTAAAGAATGCAGAGGGATCTCTTAAACCATCAAATTATCTTGTCTCCTCGTTTTATAAAAAAACTGCACTATTCAGTTTTCCTCATGAGAAAAAAATCTACCGCTATTTTTTAAATGAATTGGAAAAACATCCAATAGAAATACCACTTCCAAAAAGTAGATTTTTTGATTATTCCGTTAGTAGCGCAGATGGAATTATTTCTTTTGATGATTTATTCACATCAGGCAATAAAAGCAATATTGTAGTCCCATTTAATCATATATTCACATCAATCCGAGAAAACTCAGAGTCAATAATTATAGAAACTTGGATGAATAATAAAAAATTGGGAAAGGAATATGCCACCTTCTCACATTTGATGGTTTATAATAAACAGGACGAAAGCTGGTATGAAACCTCCGATCCCAGAAATATCTTAGACATCGGCATGCTCGCAGGAGTAGTCAATGACACCCTTTATTTCTATGAAGGGAGCCTAATGAAACATGACGAAAAATATATCAAAAGGGCAGTTTTAAAACCAATAGAAGAATAAGGTTCTTAATCCCATCCCCATTCTTTGCGATTTCTTTGCAGCCTTTGAGGCAAAGTGAAAACCAAAAAAGGCCTCCCATTTACTTAGGAGACCTTTTTTTATATTCGGATAAATTTCTTAAGCGACTACTTTCTCAGCCAGCAATACAATTACATTGTCTTTAACTTCTACTACTCCGCCATCCACGATCATGGATTGTTTTCCTTCTGCTGTGGTAAAGGAAACTGTTCCTTTTGCCAAAGCAGAAACGATCGGAGCGTGATTATTCAGCACCTGAAATGCACCTCCGGCACCTGGGAAACTGGCCTCGGTCACTTCACCCTGAAATACTTTTTTGTCCGGTGTGACGATTTCTAAATGCATGGATTTTTATATCGTTTGGAGGCCTCTCTTCCGAAAAAAATGAAGCTCTCCGTTAAACTATTAAATGTTACAGGCTTTCGGTTATCAAAACTGACAACCGAAAACCGACAACTGATTTATTTAACTTCTGCCAACATTTTCTCTCCCTTAGCGATGGCATCTTCGATGCTACCTACCAAGTTGAAAGCTGCTTCTGGAAGGTGATCCAACTCACCGTCCATGATCATGTTAAAACCTTTGATGGTGTCTTTGATGTCTACCAAAACACCTTTCAATCCTGTAAACTGCTCAGCAACGTGGAATGGCTGAGAAAGGAAACGCTGAACACGTCTCGCTCTGTGCACGACTTGCTTATCCTCTTCAGAAAGCTCTTCCATACCCAAGATCGCAATGATATCCTGCAATTCTTTGTAACGCTGAAGAATCTCTTTTACTCTCTGTGCACATCCGTAATGCTCTTCACCCAAGATATCTGGAGAAAGAATTCTAGATGTAGAATCCAATGGATCCACCGCCGGGTAAATACCCAATTCGGCAATCTTTCTAGACAATACCGTAGTAGCATCCAAGTGAGCGAAAGTCGTCGCTGGAGCCGGGTCAGTCAAGTCATCCGCAGGTACGTAAACCGCCTGTACGGAAGTAATGGAACCGTTCTTGGTAGAGGTAATTCTTTCCTGCATGGCACCCATCTCTGTTGCCAAAGTTGGCTGGTAACCTACCGCAGATGGCATACGACCTAGAAGTGCGGACACTTCAGAACCTGCCTGAGTGAATCGGAAGATGTTATCGATAAAGAAAAGGATGTCTTTACCAGCACCTTCTCCGTCACCATCTCTATAATATTCTGCTAAAGTCAAACCTGTCAAGGCAACACGAGCACGTGCCCCTGGAGGCTCGTTCATCTGACCGAAAACAAAGGTTGCTTTAGAATCTTCTAGCTTCTTCAAATCAACTTTGGAAAGATCCCATCCACCTTCTTCTTCTAAGCTGTGGATAAAGTCATCACCGTATGTTACGATACCTGACTCGATCATTTCACGAAGCAAGTCATTTCCTTCTCTTGTTCTTTCACCTACACCTGCAAATACAGATAGACCAGCGTATGCTTTCGCAATGTTGTTGATCAATTCCTGGATCAATACAGTTTTACCTACACCGGCACCGCCAAACAAACCGATCTTACCACCTTTTGCATAAGGCTCGATCAAGTCAATTACTTTGATACCTGTGTAAAGAACTTCTGTAGAAGTAGAAAGGTCCTCAAATTTTGGAGCAGATCTGTGAATAGGAAGCCTCTTTCCGGCAGGAACCTGTGGCAATCCGTCAATCGCTTCTCCAACTACGTTGAAAAGACGACCTTTGATAGCTTCACCGGTAGGAACGGAGATAGGCTGACCCATATCTTTAACTTCCATACCACGAACCATCCCTTCAGATGAGTCCATCGCGATGGTTCTTACTCTGTCTTCACCAAGGTGCTGTTGAACTTCCATTACGACTACTTGGCCGTTTTCTTTGGTTACTTCAACCGCGTCAAGGATGTTTGGCAGCTTACCGCCTTCGAAGGAAACGTCCACTACGGGCCCAATTACCTGAGTTATCTTTCCAATATTTGCCATTTGATAGAATGAAATGTAAAAAGGATATGCTTTTTGAATTCGTCCGCAAAATTAACCAATAAAGCCTAATCCCAAAGGATATTTGGAAAATAATCCGAACCTTCTTAACGAATTGATGATCAATCTCCTCAAAATCCCCTTTTTACCAAAAAATTTATTCCATCACTCTTCGAGCAAATAAAAAAACTTTAGACCAATATCGATTACTCAAATAATCCTCAGAAACGCCTAAAGAAGTGGAAGAATGGATAAATCGCACATCATTTTTACTTACTTCAGTCACAATTCCTGCATGAGTGACCTGGTTTTTTCTTTTGCCAGTGGCAAAAAACATCAGATCTCCTCTTTTTAAATCCTTGGCATTTACTTTTTTACCAACTTTGCTTTGGTCAGCAGAAATCCTTGGCATGTTAATCCCCACTGCATAGTAAGAATGAAATACCAACGCACTGCAATCCATACCTGCCCGGGTGGTTCCTCCATACTTATAAGGTGTACCTGTATAACTTCTTGCAGTGGAAATCACCACATCAAAAGGATCTGAGGAAACTTTCTTTTTTGAGGCGCAAGAAAAGGCCAGTAGTGCCACAATGGGAATCCATAAAAGTACTCGGGGGAAATTTCTTACTTCCATTCTTATTTTTTGCTCATTCAATAATAAGATTCTTCCCATCAGGAATCAACCCTATTCATCAATATTGCCCGTTCATTTCGTTATATTCGTAGATTAATTGCAGGATATGAGCAGAGAAGAATTCACCAACCTCCCTTTTCATAAAAAAATTATCACCTTATATACAGAAGGGACTTTTGTCGTGGCTATCCGATATTATAAGCATAAAGTGAATTTATACCTGCTCGAGAATGAGTATGTCGAAGTTTTTTACAACCATAAGCAAGATAAAATCGACAAAATTGATTTTTTGCCCAGGGATCATTCTAGAATGAAATTTTATCTGGATCAAATCAAACTGGCGTAATTATTCCCGCTGATTCCCGTGGAAAAGAACGCTGATTTTAATTTTACAATCTCCTTGTAATTTTAACCCCAGCGAGAATCTGCGCTAGTTATCAGCGATAATCTGCGAGGAATGGCAGGAAATAAAAGAAAATTCAAGTAATTCGTAGCATCAATTTTTACCTCAGATGAAAAAGAAAATAGCCCTTGTAACCGGAGGTTTTACCGGTGAATCAGTCATTTCATTAAAAAGTGCCGCAGTTGTCGAAAAAACAATAGACAGAAATTTATACGATATCTACAAAATCCTGATTTACCCCGGTGATTGGCATTTTTTAAGTGTTTCAGGAGAAAAAATTCCGGTAGATCTAAACGACTTTAGTATTTCTATCGGAGATGAGAAAATCACTTTTGATGGCGTTTTTAACATTCTTCATGGCTCGCCAGGGGAAGATGGAAAATTGGCTGGGTATTTTGATATGATCGGTTTGCCTTATACCACATGTGATCAATTAACCTCCGCAATCACCATGAATAAAGGCTATACCAAAGCTATCGTGGATGATATTGAGGAATTGCACATTGCAAGATCTCTTCAGCTTTTTGAGAATTCATCAGAAAATCTCGAGAAAGTTAAAAGTGAATTAACCTTACCTCTTTTCATTAAACCTAATAATGGTGGCAGCTCAATTGGAATGAGCAAAGTAAAAACCTGGGATGAACTCTCTGATGCTTTGGATAAAGCATTTGCAGAAGACAAGCAGGTTTTGGTAGAGGAGTTTGTCTCAGGAAGAGAATTCTCGATTGGTTGCTTTAAAGGAAAAGGTGAAACCACCGTTTTGCCTGCTACAGAAATTGTCAGCAGCAAAGAATTTTTTGATTATGAAGCGAAATATGTGGCCGGGGTTACGGAAGAAATCACTCCAGGCAGGATGATTGAAGAAGAAGTACTCAGAGTCAACAGGATCATTCCTAAAATCTATGAAAAGCTCAATTGCAAAGGAGCAGTTCGAATCGATTATTTCCTACAGCACGAAACCGGTAAATTCTATTTCATTGAAATCAATACTGTCCCAGGCCAGACGGAAACAAGTTTGATTTCCCAACAAGTGCGGGCCATTGGTATGGAGGTGAAGGAATTTTACACTCAGATCATTGAGGAGATGTTTTGATTTTCAGAGCTAGATCTGTGACTTTTTCACAGACTAAAGTGGGCTGGAATATTATTTGAGCTATAGTAGGAAGAAACTATTCAAAGTTCTCAAATTCGCCGTTCCCCATCCCTTAAAGGGGATTATTACTCAGGCGGAGCTGACCTAAGAGGGTATTTATATACCCAATTTCAGGAATTAATTAGTCAGTGAACTTCACTTTAAATTTTATTCGATATGAAAAAGTACATAGCATCTTTCCTTTTAATAGGGCTGATTTTCAGCTGTAGCCCATCAGAACAAAAAGTAGATAAGCTAACAAACCTACTAGCTGAATGGAAAACCACCTCAGAAATGATCGGTGATCTTTCCAATGAGCTTGGAGATCAAATGTATTTGTTGGAATCTAAAAAAGAGGATAGCAACGGGTCTGAAGCAATCCCCATCAGTGTAAATGGAGAAGCAAGTAATTGTGAAACTGAATATGCCGCTTTAAAAGAAAAAGTAGATGAACTGATCGTGGTATGGCAGAAAAATTCCAAAGAGGTAGAAGATTTAACTCAAAGAATGTCCTCAGGAAAATGGACCGCCGAAGATGACGGAAACCTTGACGGGCTTGCTACTGAAGCAAAAAAAGCAAAAGCTAATGTAGATCTTTGGATCATTAAATTAAACGAGCTCAAAACGAAATGTGAGCTTCAATCAGAAACTTCAAATTCTTAAAAAATCTGAATCATCCCTGTTAAAATTAACTTAGAAAGACAAAGCCTTCCGATTTTTCGGAAGGCTTTGTCTTGTTTTTATATACCAAAAGCGGATTTGATTTTATCGACGAAATCCAGTTTTTCCCAAGTGAAAAGCTCCACTTCTAACGTAATCTCATCTCTATAAGGAGATACAAAGGTTTTTGAAACCACTTCGTTCTGTCTTCCCATGTGACCGTATGCTGCAGTCTCCTCATAAATTGGATTTCTCAGCTTCAGTCTTTGTTCAATTGCATAAGGACGCATATCGAATAATTCTTCCACTTTTTTAGCGATTTCTCCATCATGCATATCCACTTTGGCAGTACCATAGGTATTGACATAAATACCCATTGGAGCAGCAACACCGATTGCATAAGAAACTTGTACCAACATCTCATCCGCAATACCTGCAGCCACCATGTTTTTAGCAATGTGTCGGGTAGCATATGCTGCAGATCTATCTACTTTGGAAGGATCCTTACCTGAAAAAGCTCCTCCACCATGGGCACCTTTTCCACCGTAGGTATCAACGATGATTTTTCTTCCGGTCAATCCAGTATCTCCATGAGGACCACCTATCACAAACTTACCGGTTGGGTTGATATGATACTTAATATCCGAAGTGAACAATTTCTGCAATTCTGGTTTCAATTGCGCAATCACTCTTGGAATCAATATAGAAACGATATCAGATTTGATTTTCGCGAGCATTGCCTCTTCCTCATCGAAATCATCGTGTTGGGTAGAAACTACAATTGCTTCGATTCTCTGAGGCACATTATCGTCAGAATACTCAATCGTCACCTGGGCTTTAGAATCAGGTCTCAAATAAGTAATCTCTTTATTTTCTCTTCTCAAGGCTGCTAGCTCACGAAGGATCATATGGGAAAGATCCAAAGCCAAAGGCATGAAATTTTCAGTTTCGTTGGTTGCATAACCGAACATCATCCCTTGATCTCCAGCACCTTGCTCCTCCGGACTTTTTCTGTCTACACCTTGATTGATATCCTGAGACTGCTCGTGAATAGCAGAAAGCACACCACATGAGTTACCTTCAAACATATAATCAGACTTCGTATATCCGATTCTATTGATGACATCTCGGGCGATTTTCTGTACATCTAAATAAATATCAGATTTGACCTCTCCGGCTAAAACCACTTGGCCTGTAGTCACCAAAGTTTCACATGCCACCTTGGAATTTGGATCAAATGCCAAAAAATTATCAATTAATGCGTCTGAAATCTGATCTGCAATTTTATCCGGGTGCCCCTCAGATACTGACTCTGAGGTAAATAGATATGCCATAAATATGAATTTGTAATGCTTTTTTTAAGGAAGCCCAAAAATACAGGAACTACGTGAAATAAAAAACTTCAAAGAAAAGCAAAAGACGACTTACAATTAATTGATTTTTGGCTTTCATTACTTCGATCATTCCAAACCTGGATTCCCATTTTCATCGAGTTCCTACAATCTTAAGTAGGAAAAGGATTTTTGGGATTCTAGTCTTATCTTTCTTTTCAAGAAAATCCCCACCCACCATGAAGCTTAGATCTTTTCTTTTTACTTCTACTGTTTTCATTTCGACCTTCTTTTCATCAATTGAAATAAAAGGTGCTGAAATTAAATCCAGTTATGATGAGTTAGTCCAGTTGTTTTCAAAATGGAGGGATTTTGAGGTGCCACCCTTTATCTTAGGAGCACCTGATTACACCAAAGCAACTTTTGAGAAGAGACAAAATCGATTTTTAGAACTTCAAGCTGAACTTTTGAAAATTGACACGAGTGGTTGGGCGATTGAAAATCAGGTGGATTATCGGATCGTTTGGGCTGAAATGAATGGATATGATTTCAATTACCGCATTTTGAAACCCTGGGAAAGAGACCCGGCATTTTATAAAACGATCTGGATGGAAAGGAGTGATGTTCCCGCCCACGAAGGACCAACACATCATGGCTTACTGGAATTTTGGCAATATTCTTTTCCTCTGGAAGAATCTGCCAAAGCAAAGTTTATAAAAGAAATCAAGGGGATAAAACCATTGAATAATCAGGCAAAAATCAATCTTGTAGGTAATGCCAAAGAGCTATGGGCAGCTGGAATTCCGAGTATCCAAGAGCAGATTAAAGATTTAGAATTTATTCTGGAGCAGGAAGGGGTGAGTGAAGATGACCAATTGAGAAACGCCATTATTGAGGCCAAAAACTCTACTTCTGACTTCGTAACCTGGCTGATTGCCGAAGGAAAAACAAAAACCGGCCCATCAGGTATCGGGAAAGAAAATTATACCTGGTACATCCAAAATGTCCATTTAATCCCTTTGACTTGGGAAGATGAGGTAATGATTCTCAAAAGAGAACTTGCCAGAGCCTGGTCTTCGTTAAAACTGGAAGAACAAAGAAACAGTGCATCCCCAAAGTTGGAAGATGCAAAAAGCCCAGAGGAGTTTGATGCGATGGCCGAGAATTCAATCAAAAGCCTGTTGACATTCCTTGATGAAAAGGAAATCGTAACTGTTAAGGATTATTTCGAGCCAGCCCTTCGAGCACATAAAGGCTCATTTATACCAAAGGAAAAGCGAAACTTTTTCACCATTGGAATGCATTATGATCCTCGCCCTTTGTATTCTCATTTCTATCATTGGTTTGAACTGGCAAGAATGGATCTCGAACCGCATGAAAGACTCATCAGAAGAAATCCATTGCTTTATAATATTTGGGATTCTAGAAATGAGGGTACAGCAACTGCTGTCGAAGAGATTTTTATGGACGCTGGATTATACGAGGATTCTCCTAGAAGCAGAGAAATCGTCTACATCATGATTGCCCAAAGAGCAGCAAGAGGTCTAGGCTCACTTTATGCGCAAGCAAACGAGATGACGATGGTGGAGGCCGGAGGTATCCACTCAAACTTTACTCCGAGAGGATGGATGAAAACTGAAAAAGAGCTGCTGCTTTTCGAACAGCATTTATATATGAGGCAGCCTGGATATGGGAGTAGTTATATTACTGGCAAATATCTATTGGAACAGGCTATGGCAGATTATGCTCGACTGCATGAAAATGAAGAATTTCCTTTAAAAGAATTCTTTGACCAACTCAATTCTATAGGAAGTATTCCAGTCTCTTTGAGCCATTGGCAAATGACAGGAATTGATCAACAAATAAACATGCAATAGCTAAGATTGAACCTTTCTGCTGAAATAAAAAAATCCCGAATTTATTTTACTGCTTTGTGACCAGCCCTTTGGTGATTTCATTCATCGCTTTCACCTTATATTCAAAATCACCTTTCAAAGTATCTCTATAAGCATTGAGATTATCGAGTAAGTCATCAATTTCTTCAGGAAGTACCTCTTCCAATAATTGTCGAAGTCGCTTAGCTGCTGTCGGGGATTTACCATTGGTACTGATGGCGATTTTCAAGTTTCCTTTGGTAACAATTCCACCCAAATAGAAATCACATAAATCCGGCGTATCAGCAACATTCACTAACAGAAATCGCTCTTTCGCTTCATCTCGGATCTGCCGATTGACAGGTTTATCATCAGTGGCAGCAATTACGATGTGCTTCCCTCCAAGATATTTCTCATGGTAAACATCCTCAATCAAAGTCACAGAATCAGTAGTCGAAGCTAGATCAAGGAAGGGTTGCGAAAATTCTCTAGAGACTGCAGTCACCTGAGCATTGGGACTTGATTTTAAGAGAAATTCCAACTTTTCCGTACCCACATTTCCTCCTCCGATCAGGAGCACGTTGAGTTCGTGAACTTTGAGAAATATGGGGTATAATTGGTTCATGTGATTTAGGATAACCTTTGAGGTGTCATTTCGAGAGAGGGACGATTGAGAAATCTCCTCGAAGGTTTAATACCTTTAAGACACCGTACACTATTTTATTAACAAAACCTTCGAGGTTTAAACAAACCTCAAAGGTTGTACTTTATTGCTTCCCGGTAAACCTCCGCCAATTTCAAACTTTCTCGAACGACATCGCCGATGATGATGATTGCTGGAGCCTCAACTTTGTTTTCATCAGCCTTTTGGACGATATCTGAAATATATCCCGCAGTAATCTTTTCTTCGCTAGTTGTACCACTTTGAATAATCGCTATCGGCAGATCAGCTTTTCCAAACTTACTATAAACCTGTGAAATCTCAGCCAATTTTCTAGTTCCCATGAGCACCACAACAGTTGCAGTGGACTGAGCTGCCAATGCTAAATCTCTGGAAAGCTCTCCCGCTGAAGTTGTTCCAGTAACGACCCAAAAGCTTTCAGAAACTCCACGTTTCGTCACTGGAATTCCCGCTGAAGCTGGAACAGCAATCGCCGAGGTAATCCCAGGAATTAACTCCGTGGTAATACCAAATGCCTCTATGTATTCAATTTCTTCTGATCCGCGTCCGAAAACAAATGGATCTCCACCTTTCAGACGAACCACATGCCCATGCTTTTTAGCTAAGCTGACGCAAAATTGATTTGTATCTTCCTGAGGATGTGAATGCTTTCCTACTCGTTTCCCAACAAAAATTTTAAGAGCTGTCTTAGGCGCATGATCAAGCAATACTGGATCTATCAACGCATCATATAACACCACATCGGCTTTATTTAGTGCCAACACAGCCTTGAGCGTGATCAATTCAGGATCACCAGGGCCAGCGCCGACCAGTGTTACTTTCGGTTGAATTATATTTTTCATGCAGTCACCTCTTCCTCGCGGTAGCTCTTCAGCAATCCGTAAATGTCCAATGCCTGAGCAGCATAAGCATTTGCAAACTCCGCAGTTGGCTCGTTCTGATTGATCTGGTAGATTTTCTCTGCGAAAGTACCTCCCAAGTTGATTTTACCAGATTCCACAAATACCTCATCAAATTGCTTGATGATATTCGCATAAGAATTAGTGCTTACACTTTCGCTGAGCAAGATCGCCTTTGCAGCATTGATCAAGCCTGCGTAATGATGGTAAATACTATCAGACCAGCGTCCTTCTTCCAGGCATTTTTGAGCGATATCTATTTTCTCCTTCGCCTCCAAAAGCAGAGTAGCAACCAAGTCAAGTACCACTCCGGCACATTCACCCACACCAACTGCGATCTTGTATTCTTCTGTATTTCCCCAGTCCACATAATCGTCTGGAGTTACCGTAGAAGCATCACCTAGTTCCTTCAATAATTCATAGAAATAGATCTGACCTTTTTCGTCATAGTAGCTCAGGAAATCCAGACCATTTGCATTTGCTTCGAAATCATCCAGTAAGATTCTCAAGGCCTGAGGACCTCTTTTACTTGGAATTTTCGTCACTTTATCTGCAAAACGTCCATTTCCATCACCCATATTTCCACCTCCTAGGAGTACCTGAAGCGCAGGAATTACAATTTTCCCGGATTTCATGGACATGCCCTGAAAACCAATGTGAGCCATATTATGCTGGCCACAGGCATTCATACAGCCTGAAATCTTGATCACTAAATCCTGATTTTTCAGGTATTGAGGATATTCAGCTAAAATCACTTTTTCCAATTCTGCCGCAATTCCGGTAGAACTAGCAATGCCAAGGTTACAAGTATCTGTACCCGGACAAGCAGTGATATCACCTAAAGAATTATAACCAGCAGAAGCCAAACCAATTTCCTTCAGCTCTTTATAGAAATATGGAATCAAATCCTCACGAACATCACGGATCAGGAAGTTTTGACGAAGGGTAAAACGAACTTCTGCGCTTGCATATTTCTCGACCAAATCCGCCAGTTTTCTTGCTTGATCTGTATAGAAATCCCCAAGAGGAACTCTCACACCAACAGAGACAAAGCCTTTTTGCTTTTGAGGCAAAATATTCGTGAGCTTGAAATGCTCAAAGTCCAACCCAAGCTCCTCTTCTACAGTAGCAGAAGGGGCATCAGGAAGAATTTGAGCAGCATCATATGCTTCAAAAGCTATAGGATAAGATTTAAATGGAAGTGCTTTTTTCTCGTTTTCCACCAATTCCAAAAATGCTTCCAAACCAATATCCTTGATCAGGAATTTCATTCTGGCTTTCATTCTTTTTGCCCGCTCTCCATGGCGATCAAAGATTCTGATCACAGCTTCTGCAAAAGGAATAATCTGATTTGCTTCTACAAACTCAGAGAATACATCCGCATGACGTGGCTGAGATCCGAGACCGCCACCAAGCATCACTTTAAATCCACGGACTTCCTGCCCATCGATCACTTTTACTTTTGGGATAAAGCCCAAATCGTGTAGGTAACTCAATCCAGTATCTTCATCAGAAGAGGAAAATGAAATTTTGAATTTTCTACCCATTTCCTGAGAAATCGGGTTTCTCAAAAAGTATTTGAATGTCGCATCTGCATAAGGCGTTACATCAAATGGCTCATTTGGATCGATTCCGGCTGTTTCCGAAGCAGTGACATTTCTCACAGTGTTTCCACATGCCTCACGGATGGTCACATCATCACGCTCCAATTCAGCCCAAAGTTCAGGCGTACGATCCAAGCTCACGTAGTGAATCTGAATATCCTGGCGGGTGGTGATATGCAATCTTCCAGTAGAATATTCGTCAGAAACTTTACAGATTCTGCGCAACTGATCGGAAGAAACACGACCGTAAGGCAGTTTGATCCGGATCATCTGCACCCCTGGCTGACGCTGGCCGTAGATGCCTCGCGCCAGACGAAGGCTACGGAATTTTTCCTCGTCTATATTACCACCGTTGAAAAGGGCAATTTTCTTTTCTAAGTCGATGATATCCTGTTCTACTATATTGTTTTCAAGTTCTGTTCTGAAACTTTGCATGGCTTACTAGGTTTAATAATTTTTGAATTACGAAGTACGATTTACGAGATCTAAAGAACCTCAAACCGTCAGCTAAGAACTCGCTATCTACGATTTTAGATTTCCAAAAATGTTTGACTCAATCATTCAATGAATCCTACCGAAACGGTATCGTATTCTGCTTCATCGATGAGGATAAAGCTTCCATTTGATTTATTTGACTTATAGGAATCAAAATGAATCGGCTTGCTCAATCTGAAATGAACACGGCCTATGTCATTTAATTTTAAAGAATGTGCATCTTCTCCACCTGTGAAATCGGTATGGATTCTGGATTCAATCCGATCTACTTTTGCCAAAACACGGTTTACCCCGTGCTGTAAAATATACTTTTTCCCAATAGTTAGGGCTTTGTTATTCACCTGACAGATTGTTGCAGAAATCTGCTTTTCACTTGTTGGCAATTCCCCGCTTTTCACCAGCATATCTCCACGGCTCAGATCCACTTCCGTTTCCAAAGTGATGGCAATGGAACTTCCCGGAGCTGCTTCTTGAATTTCCTGATCGAAATAATGAATGCTTTTGATTTTAGAGGTATTCAAGGAAGGAAGCAAGGTAACCTCATCCCCCACTTTCAGATTTCCTCCATAAAGCATTCCTGAGAAACCTCTGAAGTCATGCCAAGCTTCTGTTTTAGGACGAATGACATATTGTACAGGGAATCTCGCCACAGAACTTGGCTCCAAGTCTGCAGGCTCCAGCACTTCCAGATGATCTAAAAGTGTATTTCCTACATACCAAGGCATCTCTTCTGATTTTCTGGCAATATTTTCACCTTTCAAAGCAGATACTGGAATAAATGTAATCTGGTCTTCAGAGAAATCGGATTTAGCCACTAACTTGTCGAAATCTTCCTTAATTTTCAGGTACACTTCTTCATCATAATTCACCAAATCCATTTTGTTGATCGCCACGACCACATGACTGATGCGAAGCAAATTGGCAATAAAGAAGTGACGGTAAGTCTGCTCGATCACACCTTTTCTAGCATCGATCAAAATGATCGCTACCTGAGAAGTAGAAGCACCGGTCACCATATTTCTAGTGTATTCCACGTGACCTGGAGTATCGGCTACGATGAAGTTGGTATTAGCAGTATTGAAATAAATATGTGCTACATCGATGGTGATTCCCTGCTCGCGCTCCGCCACCAATCCATCAGTAGCCAAAGAGAAATCCAGGTAATCGTATCCTCGTTGCTTGGAACTACGCTCGATGGCCTCGATTTTATCGGTTGTCAGCGATTTGGTATCGTATAGTAATCGCCCGATCAAGGTACTCTTTCCGTCATCGACAGATCCAGCAGTAGCAATTTTTATAAGTTTTCTATTTTCAGACATGTTGTTCAGTTGTTAGTAATTAGTAAATCAGTCCATGGTCCACAGACCACAGTCGATAGCCTAGTCTACTTGGTACTTTGTACTTGAGACTTTATACTTTTTCTAAAAGTATCCGACTTTCTTCCTCGTCTCCATTGCTGCTTCGGATCGCTTATCGTCTATTCTCGCTCCTCGCTCGGAGATGGAAGAGTCTCTGATTTCACCTACTACATCATCCAGCGACACAGCTTCCGAAAGCACAGCAGCAGTACAGGTCATGTCTCCTACCGTTCTGAATCTCACCATTTTCACCATCACTTCTTCATGGTCCTCTCTGAATACATGCTCATTGGCAGTCCAAATCAATCCATCACGAAGGAATACCTCACGCTCATGCGCAAAGTAGATCGATGGAATCTCAATATTTTCAGTTTTAATATATTCCCAAACATCCAACTCAGTCCAGTTGGAAATCGGGAAACAACGGACATTTTGGCCTACATGGATTTTCCCATTCAGCATATCAAAAAGCTCTGGACGCTGGTTTTTCTCATCCCACTGACCAAAGTCATCTCTTACTGAGAATACTCTTTCTTTTGCTCTTGCTTTTTCCTCATCTCTTCTCGCTCCACCGATACATGCATCGAATTTGAATTCCTCAATAGCATCCAATAGCGTCGTAGTCTGAAGGGAATTTCTACTAGAATATCTTCCTCTTTCCTCCCGGACTTTTCCTTGGTCTATAGAATCCTGAACATTTCTCACAATCAGCTCCAATCCAAGTTCTTCCACCAATCTATCCCGGAATTCTATGGTCTCTGGGAAATTATGCCCTGTATCTACGTGCAATAAAGGAAAGGGAATCTTTGCCGGGTAAAAAGCCTTCTGAGCAAGTCTAACCAAGGTAATAGAATCTTTTCCTCCAGAAAAAAGCAAAACCGGACGCTCAAACTGCGCCGCCACCTCACGAATGATGTGGATCGATTCTGCTTCTTTTGGATTAGGTATTAATAGGTTGTTCATGATAATTATGATTTACGAAGTACGATTTACGAGCTCAAATTGCACTTCAAATTATATCGATTAACTGGTCATTTTATCTAAGTCTTCGCTCTGACTTGCTAGCCTAGCGCCAGTCTTGAATCTTATGTCTTGCGTCTTGAATCTAAAACCTCACTTCGCATGCAAGCCACACTCTTTTTTCGAGTCTTCCCACCACCAACGGCCTGCACGAGCATCCTCACCTTCCATAATCGCCCGGGTACAAGGAGCACAGCCTATGCTGATGAATCCTTTATCATGAAGTGGATTGTATGGGATATTTTTATCAGCTATATAAGCGATCATCCCATCAAATGTCCAGTCCAATAATGGATTGAATTTCAAAATCTGATTACTTTCATCCCATTCTATCCTTTTCATTCCGGATCTGTTTGCAGATTGCTCAGCTCGAAGTCCTGTAACCCAAACTTCATTATCCGACAAGGCCCTTTTCAAGGGCTCTACCTTTCGGACAAAGCAGCAGGATTTACGGTTTTCAACAGAATCATAAAACCCATTGATCCCAATCTCTGAAACCAGTTTCTCTACTGATTCAGTAGTGGGATAATAAACTTTGATATTTTGCTTGTATTTGGCTTCCGTTCTGGATAGCAGATCCAAGGTCTCGGGAAACAATCTACCAGTGTCTAGAGAAAAGATCGAAATCGGCAATTGTGCATCCGCTATCAGCTGCGTGATCACCTGATCTTCTTGACCCAAGGAAGTAGAGAAAGTGACTTTGCCAGGGAACAAATCCGTGATCAACGCCAGACCTTCCTGCGCACTCAGCTCACTCAACTGAGCCTCTAACTCATGCATATTTTTCTTGAGTGTCATCAGCTTTTACTTTAGGTACAGTTTCCCAGATTCTCTCATGGAAATAAAACAGGATGATTTTGGAGAATACCTCCACGGATCCAATAGATATTGCCATCACTAATTCCCCTGTCACGAAATAGGAAATAATCATGGTGTCAATCGTACCGACTATTCTCCAAGAGATAGACTTGAGAAAGCTTTTCGCATTGCTATCTTTTCCCGGTTTGCTGGCAAACAGCTTTTTGAGTGGTTGGTCTAAAATCATACAAGGTTTATTACGAGAGTAAAGCACAAAAGTATATAAACCCTATAAAATATATAGGGTTTATGGTAAAAAAATTTTATTCTTCTCTTAGAATATCATCTAAGGTCTTGTTTTCCAGTATTTTAAGAGTTTCATCACGAACCTGGATCATTACTCGATTTATGCCACAAACTGCTTCATTTTTACATTCAGCACAGGGTTCATAGTAGTTTAAACTCACACAAGGGAGAAGTGCAATTGGCCCATCCAGCAAACGAATCACTCTGGAAAGAGGAATATCTTTAGGTTCCTTGATCAGATAATAACCTCCGCCTTTACCTTTTTTACTTCCAAGCATCCCCGCTTTTTTCAGTTCTAGGAGAATATTCTCCAAAAACTTATGTGAAATCCCATGCTCTTCGGCAATATCCTGAATCAATACAGTTTTTTCATCTTTGTGCTTACCGAGGTAAGTCAAGGCATGCAGGGCGTATTTGGTCTTTTTGGAAAGCATGGACAAAAATAAATTATTTTGGGGAATACCCTAGTATGGTACTAGGCTTTTATAAATATGATAAAAAAAACGGGTATGAAACCATACCCGTTTTAATATTTATAAATAATAGCTCGTTCTTAGAGCAATTCCACATGACTCAAAGTTTAAATTTGAGTAGCCAACTTTAATTAATTCATTTGAAATTGATATAGGTTTGCCTTTCCATCATCTATATACCCAATAAGAAATTCATCTTTTTCATGAGCTGCAATCATACTAACTTCCTGATCCAACTCTAAAATTTTAATTGGTTTACCTTCCCAATCATAAACAAGGACTCTGTTACTTTTAAGTGGAAATTGATATTCCCAAGCCTGGTCAGAATACAGTACGTAAATAAAACTTTCACTAACATCAGTGCTCACATTCCCAAATTTATTTTCCTTTATAATGGATGCATAAAATTTATCTGGTTCTGTTGAGGACTCAAACTCTGGAGGCCAAAAATGGAGGTTTTTTTTAATAGTTAACTGATTATCATTTTTAAGTTCCAAAATATCCATATTAAATGAAAAAATGGAAGTCCCTAACGCAAGAGCTTTTTTTGGATGCTTTATCAATTTGTATTGATAAGCTAAATCTAAATTTCTTGGATCCACTCCTTTAAATTGGTTGTGAAAAGGAAACTCACCTATAGATTGAACCACTTTATTTCCAAGGAATAGTGTATAAAGATTTTCGCCATTAGGAGTACCAATAAAATGATCTCCCTTTAATTTAGTAATCACTCGGCTTTCAAAACCAAAATCCCCTTTAAATTGGATACAAGGGGAATCACTATCAAATTTCAGAATTGTTTGTAGCGAAAACTCCTGAAACTCTCGAGTTTTCATCTCAAATATCCCAATCATATTACCGTCTACCCCTGATTTGGAAATAATAGAGCTAGGTTCCAATTCACAAGGTCCTTCACCTATTTTTCCAAATTGCTTAATAATTAGATCTTGTTTGATATCAATGATTTTAAATAAATATTCAAGCTCATCATCTTTGGCGATTAACATTGAATCAAATACAAGTAAACTACCTGCCCTGAATAAGGAATCTGATGAATTCAATCTAATCGAAGAAAGATTTTCTTTATCCATAAAATCAATTAGGGGGTCTTTCATTTCTGCTTTTTGTGAGCATGATTGAAACAACAAGGCACTTAATAAAAATATCTTTATTAAGTGCTGTTTTGATGAAAATTGAACTAAACTTTTCAAAAACATTTTATCTATTCTACAGTACAACCAAGTCTAATCCCAGGTACTGATTCTAAATAGGAACTCCCGTCAGGTTCATAAACCATATAATAAAAGCAAACCATATCTGGAATACTTGTATTAAAACAACAAAGACCAGGCCCTTGGGCAGAGGCACTATTATTAACAGCTGGGTAAAAAAACAAACCAACCAATAACAAAGTTAAAGAAGCAATTCTTTTCATGATTTTAAAGTATAAAGGTTAAATATCAATTAAAAAGTCTTTAGCGCTAAAAACCTAATCAAAATTTACCCCCCCCCCAATCCAAAAATGCAAACATTAGTTTAAATTTTTTAAAAGAAATAGTTAACTACCTGAAATTTAGATTTTTAAATTTTAGTTTTCACATTAGTATAATACACAAGCCATTATTAATCAGTAAATAAACATCTAAGCTCCTAACAGTTAAAAGTAGCGTAATTCCGAGTTTGAATGACAAAAAAATCCCCGAGGTTTTCGGGGATATTAAATATTTGGAAATAAAACCTTAGGGGTTTTGGAAACCCCAAAGGTTGGTTCTATTAAAGCAATTCCACACTTCTTTTCACAAAGGCAGTCAGGTCTTTTCCTGTCAATAAACCTTGGGAAAGCTTGGCCAGGTCGAATGCCTGCTTAGCCAGTTTGGTTTTCTCTTCTTCTGTTTCTGCTTTTAGGACTTTATCCACTACAGGGTGGTTTCCGTTGATCGCTACTTTGTAAGCATCTGGAAGTTGGCCGTAGAAGCCCATTCCTCCGCCTCCAGTGGCAGCCATATCCTTCATCCTGCGCATAAACTCCTCCATGGTGATCGTTACCGGAAGTTCCTCAGGACTCAAGCCTTCCACTTCTACTGTATAGGTTTTATTCCCGATTGCTTTTTCGAAAATTTCCTTCACCTCTTTGCTCTGGTCTTCTGTTAGCAAGTTCGCATAAGTATCATCCTTCTGGATCAGTTTCTCAGCAACGTCAGCATCTACTCGCTTCAGTTGGGTCTTTTCCAATTTGGATTCCAGATTCTGGATAAAATGACTGTCGATCGGTGAATCCATCACCAAGACATCGTAGTCTTTCTTATTGGCAGACTGGATAAAGCTATCCTGTTTGTCCAAATCAGTTGCATATAGGATGATCGCTTGCTCATTCTTATCTGTTTGATTTGGCTTTATTTTAGACTGATATTCTTCGATAGTAAAGAATTCGCCATTGGTATTCTTAAGCAAAGCGAAGTCTTTTCCTTTTTCGTAGAACTTCTCCTCGGAGATCATTCCGTATTTCACGAACAATCCGATATCATCCCACTTATCTTCGTATGCCTTCCTGTCCTTTTTGTAAAGTTCAGCAAGCTTGTCTGCAACTTTCTTGGTGATGTAAGAATTGATTTTCTTCACATTTCCATCCGCTTGCAAAAAACTTCTGGATACGTTTAATGGAATATCCGGAGAATCTATCACGCCATGAAGTAACATCAGGAACTCAGGAACGATGTCTTTCACTTCATCAGTGATAAACACCTGACGGCTGTATAGTTTGATCTTATTTCTCTGCAGTTCGAATTCATTTTTCACTTTCGGGAAATACAATACACCCGTTAAGTTGAAAGGATAATCCACATTTAGGTGAATCCAGAAAAGCGGATCTTCTGACATTGGATAAAGATCCTTGTAGAATTTCAGATAATCTTCATCAGTCAGATCGCTTGGAGATTTGGTCCAGATTGGCGCTGTGGTATTGATGATATTATCAACTTCTACAGATTTCCATTTCTTTTCACCTTTGTCATCGACACCATCTTCTACTGATTCTGTTTTCGTACCAAATTTGATCGGTACCGGAAGGAATTTCGCGTACTTATCCAAAATCCCCTGAAGTTTCCACTTGTCCAGAAACTCTTCAGAATCTTTGTTGATGTGAAGAATCACATCTGTTCCACGCTCTTTTCTCTTTCCTTTAGAAATTTCGAAAGAGGTAGAACCATCACAGGTCCACTTTGCAGCTTCTGCTCCTTCTTGGTAAGAAAGTGTATTGATCTCTACTTTGTCAGCAACCATAAACGCTGAATAGAAACCAAGACCGAACTTACCGATGATCTCATTGGCATCTTTAGCGTCTTTGAATTTCTCTACGAATTCCTCCGCACCTGAGAATGCCACTTGGTTAATGTACTTTTTGATCTCCTCTGCAGTCATCCCAAGTCCGCGGTCAGAGATGGTGATGGTTTTCTTTTTCTCGTCGAAATTCACCTCAACTGTCGTGTCACCTAGTTCGCCGGAATACTGACCTAATGTCGCAAGTCGTTTGATTTTTTGCGTTGCATCGACTGCATTGGACACCAATTCTCTTAAAAAAATCTCGTTATCAGAATAGAGAAACTTCTTGATAATAGGGAAAATGTTCTCGGTATGAATCGAGATCGTGCCTTTTTCCTGCATGGCTATAAATTAGTTTAGTTTAACACATTGTTTGTCGGGCTCAGAATTGCAACTCTTGTTCCAAAGCAGATTTGATGTCAATTTGGCAGGAACGGAAGTCAGAAATCAAAAGTGAAAAATCTGAAATTTCACGATTTTAGATTTTTCACTTCATACTTCTGACTTACCTTTGGGTGATGTGGAAAGAAATCTCGGTATTAATTCAAAAAGAACTTACGCTAGAATGGCGTCAGAAATTCGCGTTGAATGGGATTTTGCTTTATGTAGTTTCCGCAGTTTTTATTACCTATTTAAGTGTCGGTGCCAAACAGGGGAATATTTCTGCCCCAACCTGGAATGCCCTTTATTGGATCATAATTTTATTTTCTGCTGTAAATGCAGTAGCCAAAAGTTTTGTACAAGAACATCAAGGCCGGCAACTTTATTATTATATGATTGCCTCACCTGAATCGATTATCCTTTCAAAAATCATTTACAACACGGGGCTTACCTTGCTTTTGGCACTTTTGGGCTATGGCGTTTTCTCTGTGATTCTGGGAAACCCTGTACAGGATCAAGGACTTTTTCTCCTCAACCTAATTTTGGGAGCAATGGGATTTTCCGCCAGTCTGACCATGGTCAGCGGCATTGCATCCAAAGCCGGAAACAATGCCACCCTGATGGCCATTCTTAGCTTTCCGGTGATCATTCCAATTTTACTGATGGCCATCCGCATTTCTAAAAATGCCATGGATGGTTTGGATTGGAGTGTAAGCGTAGATAAGCTGCTGACACTTTTGGCAATCAATGCTATCGTAGGAGCGGCTGGATTTATTCTCTTTCCTTATTTGTGGAGATCTTAGTCTTCGCCATTCGAAATTCATCACTCATTATTTAAAATTTCAAAAAATCGACTTCAACCCAAGATGAGCCACAAAAGGCTCAAAGTCTTTGTCGTTGTGTAAGAGTTCAATTTCAGATTTGATGCAAAAAGCAGCAATGACAGAATCGATTGTTTTGCGGATTGTAACTCCTTTTTTCCTCAATAGCCTAAAATTCTCTGCGCTTGCAATTGCTATTTCTCTTCCTCCTAAATTGAAGAAATGTAAATCTTCAAAAAAAGCTTTTGCTTCCCTAAAGCTTTTGTCAGAGGAGAAACCCTGAAGAACTTCCGTCATAATCAAATCACCTGTGCTGATAATTTCTGTCCCAAGTGACTTATGTAAAAAATCAGTTTGTGCATTCACTTTCCCGTTGAAATAATCTATCCAAACTGAAGAATCAACGAGGATCATGAGTCAGTCCTCATTTTATCAAGATCACCTTCCCATTCCATTTTACCTCGAAACTCTTTGATTCGTTTCTGCTTTTTCAAGGTAAGTATTAAGCGCAAGCCTTCTTCTACAGTTGCCTTTTTCGTCGTCAAACCAGAAGCTTTCATTGCCTCCTGCATTAACTTTTCATCTATTTCAATATTCGTTCTCATAATGTGTATAATATCTCAAAATATACACAAAGAAAATATTTTTGTCATCGATTATTAACTCATAGCAGAAAAATAAGGGTTAAAAAAATGCTTGAAGTTCTTTTAATCCCATAAATCGAACTCCTTATATCCTACTTCCCTCAAAAGACTTCACAAAAAGCAGCATTTTCAGGAACTTATGACTTATTTTTGCGCTTGAATTAGCAAAAATACCCTATGCGCCAAAGTTGGTGGAAAATCCTGACCATCGCCCTGCTGCTGTATACCTTGACTGCAGGTTTGCTGATGGACGTACCACGTCTCCCGATCTTAAACGAAACCATCAGAGCACTGTATTTCCATGTGACCATGTGGTTTGGGATGATTCTGTTATTGGTAGTTTCTGTTTATTTCAGTATCAAATATTTGCGTAGCAATGATCTCAAACATGATGACATGGCCATCGAGTTTGCCGGAGCAGCGATACTCTATGGAGTTTTGGGAATCGTAACCGGGATGCTTTGGGCCAAATTCACTTGGGGAGATTACTGGAGCGGAGATCCGAAACAAAATGCCGCAGCTATAGGCATCCTGATGTACTTTGCCTATTTGATACTGCGTAATTCTCTTACAGATTCCCAACAAAGAGCCAGAATAGGAGCCATTTACAACATCTTCGCCTTTGCAGCATTTATACCTTTGATATTTGTGCTTCCCCGATTGACTGACAGCCTACATCCAGGCAATGGAGGCAACCCTGGATTTAATGCCTACGATCTAGACTCCAAACTTCGAATGGTATTCTATCCGGCTATCATAGGATGGACACTTTTAGGAGCTTGGATTGCAACTGTAAGAGTCAGAATGCGTAGGGTGGATAGGGAACTTGAAGACCGAATGATAAATTCCTAATTGATGAAAAAATTACTGATAATAGCGTTAATGATTTTCTCATTTGGAGCTTTGGCCCAAGAGAAGATTCCCGTGACTGAATCTGACTATTCAAACAGTTCTGTGGAAATGGCAGACACAATGAGAGCAGACGGTAAAATCTATGTACTTGTAGGGGTGATTGTATTGATTTTCGCAGGAATCACCGTGTATCTGATCAGCACTGAAAGAAAGATCGGCAGACTTGAAAAAAACATTCATTCCTAATACTCAGAAAACATGAAATCGAGCAATTCAAAGCATCTTTCAAACTGGACTGGCTTTGTGAAATGCGAGATTTCAATTGGCCTCTGAAAAATAAATTATTAACAGATGAAAAAGGGACATTTAATAGGAATTGGAATAATTGCCATTGCCATCGTCATCATCATGACATCCATAGGTGATGCCAGTAGTTATGAAAGTTTCAATACTGCACTTGAAATGAAAAAGGATGGAAATGACAATCCAATTCACGTGGTAGGACAATTGAAAAAAGACGGTACTGGGGAAGTGACAGGGCTTAATGTGAGAGAAGACAAAACCTCTTTCACCTTTGTATTGGTAGATAATGACGGCACCGAACAAGAGGTGTTTTATAATGAACCCGTTCCCGCAGATTTTACCCGTTCAGAATCAGTTGTGGTTATAGGCCAATATAAAACAGATGACATTTTCATAGCAGATAAAATTTTGATGAAATGTCCTTCCAAATATCAGGAAACAGAGGTGCAGGCAGCAGGAATGTGAGTGTATGCTTTAGAATAAAAAATCCATGATCAATACATTTATCGGAAGTTTTGGCCACATGATGACCATTGTGGCCTTTGTCACTGCATTGGTTACCGCCTATGCTTATATCCAATATTTCCGAGCCAACGAACTGGAGAAAGCTAGCTGGAGAAGATTCAGCAGGATCAGTTTTTACATTCATGGCGTATCTGCCACCTTGATTGCTATTTCTTTATTTGAAATAATCTACAATCATCGATACGAGTATTTTTATGCTTATTCCCACAGTTCGAAGGCGCTTCCAGTCCATTATATGATTTCCAGTTTTTGGGAAGGCCAGGAAGGAGCATTTATTCTATGGATTTTCTGGAACGTGATTTTAGGAGCCATTCTGATCAATACGAATAAGTTCTGGGAAGGCCCAGTCATGGTCGTTTTTGCCTTGGTTCAGGCATTTTTAGTATCCATGATTTTGGGAGTGGTTATTGGAGACCTGAAAATTGGCAGCTCCCCTTTCATTCTTTTACGGGATGCTACACAAGCCCCGATTTTCCAGATGAACCCTGATTTTGTACCTGAAGATGGGACAGGCCTGAATCCTTTGCTACAAAATATCTGGATGGTGATTCACCCTCCTACGCTATTCTTGGGGTATGCTTCTACACTTGTACCATTTGCGTTTTTAATGGGAGGATTGGTGATGAAAAGATATTCTGAATGGATCCGTCCAGCCTTACCTTGGGCGATTTTCTCTGCCATGATCTTGGGAATGGGAATCATCATGGGCGCTTATTGGGCTTATGTTACTTTGAACTTTGGAGGGTATTGGAACTGGGATCCTGTAGAAAACGCCGTTTATGTACCATGGTTGATACTCGTGGCAGCAATCCATACCATGATCACATTTAAGAAAAGTGCCACCGCGTTGAAGACTTCCATCATCTTGGTGATTTCGACCTTCATCTTGGTATTATATGCGACATTTTTGGTTAGATCAGGGGTCTTAGGTGATGCTTCGGTCCATTCATTTACCGATTTGGGCTTATCAGGTCAATTATTGATCTACATGCTTTTCTTCCTCTTTGTCGCTATTATTTTGGCTGCAAGGGCATGGAAACATATCCCAAGCTCCGAAAAAGAAGCTTCAGTTTATTCCCGTGAATTCTGGGTGTTTATTGGCGCTACGACTTTAGGTCTGATGGCATTCCAAGTGATCCTTCCTACTTCGATTCCTGTTTGGAACACCTTGGTAGAAAGCTTTGGAGGCATTTCCAACATGGCTCCGCCAGCAGATCAAATCGAATTCTACACCAAATTCCAATTGTGGTTTGCAGTGGTTTTGGCATTGCTTACTGCAGTAGGTCAGTTTTTCTGGTGGCAGAAAATGGATAAGCAAACATTAAAAGAAACCCTTGTCACTCCATATATTGTCTCAGTCTTGATTTCCGCAGCAATCATCGTACTTGCGAAAGTTTATGACTGGAAATACATCATTATCGTATTGGCTGGCACATTTACGATAGTAGCAAATGCCGTGATTTTGGCAAAAATCCTCAAAAAGTCCACATTTAAACTTGCTGGAGGTTCTTTGGCTCATATTGGATTGGGGATGGTTTTGATTGGGATTATGTTTAGCTCGGGCTATTCAGATGTGATCTCCATCAATATGTCAGGTTTGACTTATAGCAATAGCTGGGAGGACGAATTGAATAAAGAGCATGTCTTGCTTTGGATCAATAAGCCTACTCAAATGAAGGATTACACAGTGACTTACCGAGGCCGTCAAAAGAAAGTTGTGGGAGTACCTGAATATGTCCCTTCCAAAATTCTGGAAACGACCGGTATGGTCAATAAATCCATCGCTCTGGAAGATTACAAGGATTACTTCCAGAAAGGTGACACGGTCAATTTGGTTTTGGAAGAAAATGATTATTTCAAAATCGACTACTATAAAAACGAAGTCCTACAGTTTTCATTGAACCCAATGTCTCAGTTCAATGCTGGAATGGGTGGCTTGATTTCTTCTCCTGACTCCAAAATCTACTTCGACAAGGATTTATACACCTATGTCGCTGCCATGAACGATTATGAAGATCCTGACTGGAAAGACGATGAAATCTACGAAGTGGCACCAGGAGAGCAATTCCATGTGGCAGATTTTGTCACTTATTTTGATGGAGCAGAGGTGCTGGAGGAACTGGATGGTTATGTGCTCCAAGAAGGAGATGTAGCAGTGAAAGCCAAACTCCGGATTTTGGACTATGATGTAGAAAAACTCTTGGAGCCTACTTTCATTATCCGAAATAATCAGATCGGTAAAATTCCGGTGGTCGATTCAGAATTGGGGATCAAAGTTTCTTTGGAAAATATCCTTCCTGAAGACAACAAATTTGTCTTCAAAGTAAATCAATATCAAAAGGATTATGTCGTAATGAAAGCTATCGTCAAACCTTATATCAATGTGTTGTGGGTAGGAACCATCATCATGTTGACTGGCTTTACTGTAGCAATTTTCAGAAGATTTGATGAGTTTAAAAAGATGCGGGATAAAGGATTGGAATAAATTTATTGTCAAATCCCCCAAAACTCTATAAACGAAGAAAGCCCGAAATATCGGGCTTTCTTCGTTTAAAACTTATTGAATTGAATTCGCTATAGCAGAGGTTTAAACTGCTTTAGGAATCTTACATCATTTTCAGTAAACAAGCGAAGATCTTTGATCTGATACTTAAGCATGGCAATTCTTTCGATTCCCATTCCAAAAGCGAATCCGGTATACTTTTTAGAATCTATTCCGCAGTTTTCCAAGACATTTGGATCTACCATTCCAGAACCGCCGATTTCTACCCATCCAGTTCCTTTACATACATTACAGCCTTTGCCACCACAGATCAGGCAAGTAATGTCGATTTCTGCACTTGGTTCGGTAAAAGGAAAATAAGATGGTCTGAATCGCACTTGGGTACCTTTTCCAAACATCTCTTTTGCAAAGTGATACAAGGTGTTTTTCAGGTCTGCAAACCCGACATTTTCATCTACATAGAGACCTTCTACCTGATGAAAAATACAATGAGCTCTCGCTGAAATCGCCTCATTTCTATAAACACGGCCTGGAGATAAAGTTCTGATCGGAGGTTTTTGATTCTCCATGACACGTACCTGTACTGAGGAGGTATGCGTTCTAAGTGCAATGTCCGGGTTCTTTTCTATAAAGAAAGTATCCTGCATTTCTCTAGCCGGATGGTTTTCCGGAAAGTTTAAGGCAGTGAAATTATGCCAGTCATCTTCGATTTCAGGCCCTTCAGATAGATTAAATCCGATTCTCTCAAAGATCTCTACAATCCTTTGTCTTGTCGCTGTCAAAGGATGAATCCCTCCTGTGCCTTGGTTTGTTGGCGGCAAGGTCAAGTCAAGATCTGCAGATTTTGATTTTTTATTTGCTGAGCTGACTTTTTCTATCAACTCCTGAAATTTCTCCTCCGCCAACTGCTTTACCCCATTTACCAATTGCCCATAAGCACGTTTCTCTTCATTTGGGATTTTACCCATGCCGGCAAAAAGCTCACCTACTACAGATTTTTTAGAGATAAACTCCATTCTGTAGGATTCCAATTCATCGGGTGTATTTGCATCTGCTGCGGCAATAGCAGCTTTTATCGCTTCAATTTTTTCCTGATACATGCCTTGCAATTTTATCAAGCCACAAAGCTAAGGTTTTTAGGCTTTTTAGGACAAAAAAATCCGATCGGTTTCAGGCTTATTCGTCTATCAGCAATGAAGATTTTCAAGAAATAAAAAATTCTACTCAATCCAGTTCTTACCGGAGGAACGTAATTCTCTTCAAATACGAAAACAAAAAATCATCAAAACTTACAAAATCATGAACATTCAAAATTTCTTTAAAGCGGCGTTTACTGCCTTTATTTTTCTATCCGCAAACTTGGCTTTTGCACAAATGGAAAAAACTGTCATGGTGGGAGGTGCAGAAATGTACCCTTCTAAAAACATTGTTGAAAATGCAGTGAATTCTGCAGATCACACCACATTGGTAGCGGCTGTGAAAGCAGCTGGATTGGTAGAGACCTTACAAGGTGCTGGCCCTTTCACAGTTTTCGCTCCTGAAAATTCAGCTTTCGAAAAACTTCCTTCAGGAACTGTCGAAACTTTATTGAAGCCAGAAAACAAGGCTCAATTACAAGCAGTTTTGACTTACCATGTGGTAGCCGGCAAAATGGGGTCTAAGGAAATCGCAGCAGCGATCAAAAAAGGGAATGGAAAAGCTGAATTGACAACTGTACAAGGTGGAAAATTAACCGCTTGGATGAAAGGAAAAGATCTTTACCTTACAGACGAAAACGGTGGTCAATCTAAAGTTACCATCGCTGACGTTTGGCAGAAAAACGGCGTAATCCACTCTGTGGATACTGTGGTTCTACCTAAAATGTAATTCTATTATTACCCAATCTAAAACCGACTTTCTCTAGGGAGTCGGTTTTTTTTATTTCAATTCATCAGGAAGCTGAAAAACAGCAATCCCAGGGTCTTCTCCAGTTGTCAGTCCATAGATTTCGTTTGTCTGCTCGTTGATAGAAATAAATGAAACAGACCTATCCAAAGACAGTCGCCACGTAGGTTTTCCTTTCAGAGTAAATACCCTGATTTCTTTGGCGGTCAGCCCAGACTTTGCATAGTCATAGTAAGAATAACCAGAATAAAGCGCAAAAATAAAATTTTCACTTACAGCCACCTCTTGATATTTCTTAGGATAGTCAGGAGCAAAATTCATCATTCCACCAAATTTACTGTCTACATATTCAAATTCAGGGAGCTTCAAATCTGGCCCAATCACTGAGATAAAATCTTTCGTTTTATAATTGAATATTTCCAGTTTATCTCGATACATACTGGTTAAGACATAAATCTCATTTTCCTGATTTCCACCAAATCTACCTTTGTTAAGAAGGCTTATTTGATTAATTGGTAAATCTGGCAATTCGGCTAACTTTTCTATCTCACCATAACTCCCGATTAAGTTCCCATTTTGATCAAATTCCAAAATCTTGCTTTTGCTTTCCCTTGCCACTCCCAGATAATTTCCATTTGGAACTAAAATAAGATCCATAGGCCCAAGGCTAGGATCAGGAATCTTGTGATCGTTACTAGCCAATAAAGAGGTGTCTTTCATCGAAAATGATGAGATCTTTCTGTTATTGTAGTCATTTACCCAAAAAGTGTCTTTGTCCTGCGACTCTATAAAAGACGGTATGTTATTTTCTAATGGACCTTGACCAACTTTACCTTTGGGTTTATCATAAGTCCAGTCTCTCGTATTGATGATATGAAAACGTGGGTATTCATCTGGAACGTTATGGTATTCACCGATCAGTATTTTATCCCCTTGACTCATAAAACTTGAGGGATTTATAATCTCTTCAAAAGAGTGCAATTCAGAACTGATTTTAATCTCTTCAAAATCAGAAAGTTCTATAAATTGTATAGATTCATTTTCTGATTCTGAACTACACGAAAAGAGAAAGACGGAAAGTGCAAAGTAGTATAATGATTTCATATGAATAACAATTTAGGCATTTTACTAACATTTAGTAATAGCGTAAAAAAAACCGTCTGGAAAAATCCAGCCGGCTTGAATATAAGTTGACTTCCTAACTCTTAGATCAAACTTCGTCAGTTACCTTTTACCAAGTTCTTCCCCCTCCTGGTCTTCCCATCCATGGACGATCCCCTTGCTGGTTTTCAGGTTGTTTGAAATTCCCCAAGATATAAGTGAATGTCAGCATGCCATATCGGGTCAATACATTGGTATAAACATCTGTCACAGAAACATCCGAAATCGTCCTTTGAATGCTGTTATTCTGGTTTAACAAATCGAATACAACCACCTTCAGCTCTGCCTTGTTGTTTTTTGCAAACCTGTACCCCCCTTCAATATTCCATAACCAGAAGTTTTGATCAAAGCCCTCCGATAATCCGCTGTAGAGGCTATGATTGATGTTATTTCCAATAAACAACTTGCCTCCGTTTGGAGAATAATACAATCTCAAGTTCGATTCCTGAACGTAGTAGTTATTATCCTGCGAAGTCTGTAAGCTTGAATTCACAATATTATATGTCCCAGTAGTGCTCAAGGTAAAATCTATATTCTCGCTGATGTTAGAGGTAAATGTGATCCCTTGACCCAGAGACAGATTGTCATTTAAGTTTTTCTCTCCATTGATCAATCCAGGGATTCGGTTAAAATTCACCCGCGTGTTCATATTAAACTGGGTTTTTATTCCCTTGATCGGAGTTCCATAAGTGAAAAACATGGTTGTTCTGAAATTCCCGTCCAAATTGGTTGGTTGTGAAATCTGACCTCCTGGCCTAAGTAGAATCTCACCATTGATCAAAGTATCTTGTGCCGTAATGAATGTGTTGCTACCTATGTAATTCGAGGTTCCTGAATAATTCAAAAACATAAACATGGTTTTGTTTTTCTCCATGTTAATCTTGCTCACATTCATAAATAGGTTGTGATTATAACTTTGACCAAGATTAGGATTACCAACACTCAGGTTCAATGGGTTCTGGTTGTTTACTACATTCTGAAGCTGGGAAACGCTCGGTTCATCTGTATTAGTCCTGTATCGAACGCGATACGAAATCCCCGTTTCCCTATTTCTATAACTTAAACTAGCGCCAGGCAAGAGGTTGTTGAAACTTCTATTAAACACACCTTCTGTTGGGAAAAATGCCTCATTATCCAACTTGGCATTTTGATAGTCTAAGTTAAAATTCAAGTTTAACCCATTGTTATTGTAGGCATAGCCTGTTCTCAGACGCTGGGTGATAAACTTGTTGATAAACTCATTACTTAAAGCCGTATCCAATAAATAATTGTTTTGCTCTGCTTCCAGTGTATAGGTTTTCTGATCCGAGTCAGATTTATTATTTCCTACTTGATAGCCAATCGTTCCGATTGACTTTTCTCCCAAAGGCTCTGTCAGAGTTGCATTGATGCGATAATTAAAGCCTTTGGAAAGGGTGTAGGTCTCCTGCATGGTGGTATCCAACATGTCTCTATTGTAATCCACACTTGCAGCCATCAAATCCGAACTTTGGTCTCTGTTGCTCCAGGAAGTATTGATGTCTGTAGAAAAAGTCCTTCCTTTTTTATCGAATTTAAAGCGATAAGTAAAGTTGTTCGAAATATTATAAGACTTGTTTTCCGAATTGGTAATTGACCTCAAGGCGCTTAATGAATCGCCTGTACTAGCAGTAGTCAATGCATCACGATCACTAAAACTCTTGCTATTTTGAATGGAGATGTTTGGCGTGACAATGATAGAATTCTTTTCGTTAAGATCAGCTTCCAATCTTCCGGATACACGGTGGTTGAAATTATCAGTGGTACTCAACACATTTTCTTGGTAAAACTGTGTAAGACTTTCATTTACGACCGTTTCTCTATTGGTAATCTCTTGTAGTTTATTGGCAGAATTATTGAAAAAATAACTTCCTGTGAAATTCACTTTCTTACCCCACTTATCAGAATAATTTAGTCCCAGTGAATTTGTGGTATTGATCCCACCATTACTTCCTGAGAAGAAATTATTGTTTCCACCACCGAAGCCTCCACGTCCTCTTCCGCCTCCACCTCCGGAGCTATTGGCATTTACCCCGGCAAGATCCTGACTTGAAAAATTCTGTTGGTTGATATTATTTGCCAGCCCTAAAATCGACACTCTTCTATCCCCGCTGAAAAGGTTAATGCTTCCTCCAGCGGAATACCTGTCGTCCGTTCCATATCCTGCATACATTCTGCCAAATTGCCCATTTTTGCGATCCTCTCTGAGGATTATATTGATGGTCTTGGTATAGGAACCATCGTCAAAACCTGTCAATCGACTTTGATCCGACCTCTGGTCCAAAACTTCCACACGGTCAATCGCATCTGCGGGAAGATTTCTCAAAGCAATATTCGGATCTGAACCAAAAAACTCTCTTCCATCTACCAATATTTTCTGGACAGTTTCTCCCTGAGCCTGGACTTCCCCGTTTTGGATGGTGACTCCTGGCAATTTTCTGATCAGATCTTCAGCTTGGGCATTTTGTTGGGTTTTAAATGCAGAGGCATTAAAAGATGTCGTGTCGCCTCGCATCTCACCTACAGGAGACTGTCCTTCGATCACTACTTCTCCAAGGGTCTGCGTATCTTCGTTTAGCACAAGGGTTCCAAAATCTGCCGGGTCTCTGAAATTATGGGTTTTGGTGATGGTTTCGTAACCGATAAATTTGATTTCGATTTTCACCTGGGGAATCATAGGTCTATTTAGCTCAAATTTCCCTTGTGCATCGGTCACACCCCCTAGAAGTAAAGAATCCGCAAGCGTTTTGATCAAGACATTGGCTCCGTTCATTGGCGTTTTAGTGGATCCGTCCATCACAACTCCAGTTAATTTAATCTGGGGTCTTTGTCCCTGGCCTTGAGGACGTTGCCCATACACGTCTAAAACGAGCAAGAGGCAAAAAATAGTAAAAAAGGATTTAAACATTTTTCTCATAGTTGCGCAAATATCTGATCCTTTGACCTTAGAAATATGGTCAAGGTTTAGTGCGGAACTAAAGAAAAATTAGAAAGGAAAATCTGAAGGATAAATGGCTAAATAGGCATTTAAAAGTTCAGCTATTTTTTTACAACACCCATAATCTCTGGGTAAGAAATATCGAAATGACTGGTGTCATAGACTGCTTTTCCATTTTTTATGACCAAGACTTGGGGAGATTGGTGGGGTACACCAAACTCCTGACTGATTCTATCAGAAATTTCCCTGTTTTCAATTAAGTCCAAATGATAGGGAATAACCTTCTCATGATCCTCAGCCTTCCAGTTGCGGAGCAATCGATTCAGTGACATACTACTCACTGAGCATCTGGTGCTGTGTTTAAAAATCAAAACAGGGACATCTTCGCTAAGGTCCTTAATGTCTTCTAATTGATGCAGTTGGGTCAGATTATTCCAATTCATTTTTATCCTTTTAATAAAGAGGCAATATTTTTGGGGAAAATAAAGTTCCCTAATTGATTTCGGAATTTATAAAATGAAAATACAAACCAACAGGATCTACCTAAAATCATTCTCACTTATCACTCTGGTTTTAATTTGTCTGGCTTCTTGTAAGTCTTTCAATCCTAGTACAAAACCAGAACCCATCATCGCTCCTCCGGCTTTTTCTTCGGTCAATGTTCCCGTACAAATCCCGCAAGCAACGTTATACAAAATCATGAATCAGTCCATCCCTGCTGTTTTGATCGAGGACGATCAGCTATCTATGGGAAATGTGGAAGGGAAGCTTAAGCTCAGTAGAAATGGAAATCCAAGCTATACCGCTTTGGACAGCCAAAAGATCCAACTGACTTTGCCTTTGAAAATCGAAGGGCAAATCGGTCTTCAAAGAAAAGGACTCGGAAATTTAATCCAATCAAAACTCCCCCTCAATGAGTCCATATCTCCAGTTATTGTGGTTAACCCCACCATCAATCCAGATTGGAGTGTTTCTTTCCGAGATTTTGAATTGATAGACTTGGGAGGTCAGATTAATCTGGATGTATTAGGAATGAGTGTAGATCTGAGCGGGATTTTGAAAAAGGAAATCCAAAAATGGGGAGAGGAAAACCTGAATTCCTCAAAATCATTGGTTTCCTTAAAGACCTTGGTGGATTTGGCTTGGAATCAGGTGGGAAAACCATTTACGATCAATTGGGAAGGAGAAAAAACCGCTTTTTCAATTCAACCAGAATCAGTGAAACTGAATGAATTTTTCGACCAAAATGAAAACCTGAATCTTTGGCTGGGTCTAGAAGGGAAAGTCAATACCCATCCTGCCAATGCTGCACCAAGCAGGGCTTTCCCATTGCCCAAAATCACCGAAAACGCTAGCTCGGATAATATTCTTGAAATCACGCTTCCTTGGGTTCTCAGTTATCAAAAACTTGATGAGCTACTCGGAAACAACCTAAACAATGTTCCGATTAGGGTGGATAAAAAAACCATCTTAACACCGAATAATATACAAAGTCAGGCCTTCGGGGAATTTCTCGAAATCACGATGGATTTCTTTGCCGAGCAGACAAATGGAAAAAGTTTAAATGGAAAACTCTTCATCATCGGAAAACCAGCTTTCGATCCAGATAGCCAAAGTTTATACTTCACTGATATCAACTTCAAAATGGAAAGTGGAAATCTTGGAGCACAGACAAGTGTGGGATTGAAAAAACGAAAAATCATCAATCAAATTGAAAAACGGGCGGTTTTCCCAATTGGGAGCACATTAGAGGAAAGTATCTCAAGCATTGAAGACAGACTCCGACTGAATACCGGTATAGCGGATTTAAGGATTACCAATCTTGAAGTTAATCCGGAAAACTTCTATCCGACAAAAAACGGGTTAACGGTACATATCAAAGCTAAAGGGAACGTAAATTTTGATTGGAAATAAAAAGGGGAAGCATTTTGCTTCCCCTATCTTCTGATCTACTCATTTATTTTTCTTCATCAGATCCTTTGCTGAGTTTTTAATGTTCTCATCCAAGAAGTTTTTGGATATATGATCAATCTTCGACTTGAATTTATTTTCCATTTTCATTGCCGAAACAGAGCGCATGGCAAATTTCACCACTGATGGATTTGTATCGTCCAAAGACTTGGCAAGTATCGCTTCCGCGACTTCAGGAGATCTTTTTTGAGCTCCAAATGCTGCTGCTATCCTGATCGTTGATGATCCTTTTTCTGCTGCTTCTTTTAAGATATCCCCTACGCTTTCGTCGTCTATATATCCAACCAAATAAGCGGCTTTCATGGAGAGGTTTTCATCCGTTCCTTCTATGAGCTCTTTCAGTAAGGGTAATGCATCTTTTCCGAATTTTGCTGCCCCAGCAGGATAATCTAATTCATCCTGTCTTAGGAAGTCCAATAATTCCTGCGGATCAAAGCCTGTAGTTGTAGCTTTTTTTCTAGTTTGTGCCATAAGTTCTAAAAATTTTGGGTTAGAGATTTGTACTGAGTCCACTGGATCGCATGGTACTGGATTCTCCAGAAGTCAGGTTAGGCGGAGGATTAGTAATATTAAACGTACCATTTCCAGTCATCAATCGGTCGTTATTATTGACATGGCTCAAACCTAAAACATGGCCGAATTCATGACCAAGTGTCCACCTACTAGCAGTCCTGACGACGACGCATCCGGGTCTTCCTGAAGGAAATGCAGCGCAGCCATTATACCCTGGCACTGTACTGTTTACAAAGTAGACAACCACATCGTTGGAACCAACAAAATTCCTGTTTCCAAAAAGGATAATCTGCTCTGAAGTAACAGATCCCATGGTGCAGCCTCCAACATCTACATCAGCCAAAGTCGGCAAATTGAGATTTTCAGTAGTGGCACAATCGACCCTGATACCAGCTATTGCATAGACCTCCTGCATGGCAGCAAACTGCTCGTTTATGGTAAAACGGGTAGGCATGGTCAGGATTTTCACATGAACCCTAATCCTCTCTTTCAAGACCCTGACGCCTGCAGTGGAAGACCAGTAGATACTTCCATGCTGAAAATGAGAGATTCTTGCATCACCACCAAAAACTACGAGTTCGTCGGAAGTTGGATATCCTAAACTACTTCTCTCCCAGCCCAATGATGCCCAATGTGAGCGGATCGCACCATGCACTTCATGTGCTCCTGTGCTTGGGCTCCAAAAAATACTGCCGCCTTGAAAATGATTATACTTTCCTACCCCGTCAGGACAGGTATTTTCATTGGTCAGTGGATACCTCAAAAAGCTTCTTTCCCAGCCTAAACTGGAATACTTGCCCCTAATTGCACCATGCACTTCCCAAGCCCCAGTAGAAGGAGACCAATAAATACTCCCTCCCTGAAAATGGTTGAATCGTCCGAATCCATCGGGAGTAGCAGTTTCATCTGTTTTTGGATAACCCAAAAAGCTTTTTTCCCATCCTAAACTTTGCCATCTCGATCTTATCAAACCGTGAACCTCATGGGCTCCGGTGGATGGATGATAATAGATGGAACCATTGACATAATGTTGGAACGAACCTACGCCGTCCGGACATTTCAAAATCCCGGTAGTATTGGTTCCTAACCAGCCACCTGATCCTCCCAAGGACCAGTATTTAGTGGTGATCGGATGAACCGGGATTGCTTGCAGATTTTTGAGCTTTTCCAAAAGCTCATTTTGCACAAGTAATTGAGGGTCTAATTGAAGTTTTGACATAGAATTGATTTGAAAAATGAGACAAAAAAAACTGACTCAATATAAGTATATTTAACTGATTTTAAAATACTTACATTTTATTTTTAGTTTTTAAAAAGCGCAATTATTCTTGTTTTAATTCAACTATTTCAATTCTTATTTTTGGAGAAGGCCCCAGTTTTCTATTCCTTTTTTTTCGGCAATTTTAAGCAGTTTCAAAAATAATTTGGCTGTTAAAAAGGCATCACCTCCAGCCGTATGTCTGTCATCTGTTTTGATTTTAAATCGCTCACAAAGCGCATCCAAAGAATAATCTCTAAGATTGATTCTACTCCGGTCTACAAGCAATCCATAGTCTAATCGTATGGCCAGACTCATGGTATCTATCCTGGGGTTCGGAAAAGTAGAAAACCCGAAAGGAGCCAAAGCTTTTTGAAGCATAGCAAGATCAAAGCCTAAATGATGACCAACTAGGATGCTTTGACCCAAATATTGAAGAAAGTCCTGTCCGAAATTTTCGAGTTCAATGGTCGGGTTTGTCCCCAACAGTTCATGAACTATCACAGTTTCTCTTCCCTTTTTTGAGGATTTCAAATACCATTCTTTGGCTGAAGAAACCCGAATAGTTTGTGATTCAATTTTAACCGCACCACAGGAAAGTACATGGTCATTCGCTGGATCCAAACCTGTTGTTTCCGTATCCAAAACGACAAAAGACAATTGGTCGATCTTACGCATGGCCGGGATCTGTCTTTTGGAAGATTCCAAAAACTCCTTGACAAAATGCCTTTGCTTCCTTCCTGACCTTTTAAAAAAACCCCAACTCATTTTGTAAAATAATCCAATTGAAACCTGATTTTTACTATTTCCTGAAGCTCCGATATCGGTGAAAAAGTATTCCTTAAAAGCCGTTTTTGAAGCTTGCCCAGGTTTTCGGGTTGAATATATCTCCCATTGGTCCCATGATGTAATCCCTCCAATGCTCTCATTCTCATCAAAATTTCATAAGCTTTACCAGCTTGTATAAAAAGTTCGCTATATAGAGGTTCTAGCTCAGCAAGTTTTTCGAATCTTTTGAAGGTATTATTGATTTTCACCAATCCATGGCTCAGCGTCAAAAGTCTTGCGAGGTCGGCCAATGGCATCATCGCTCTGGATTTGATGTCGAATTGATCCCGGTGCTCGCCGGACTTTTCCACAATAAATCCTTTAAAAAACCCCAAAGGAGCTGGATTTAGGTAGGCGTTTTTGGCAAGAAAATTAAGAAAAACCTGTTTTTTATGAACCTCCAGGTATATGTGTTCGGCCAACTGTTCCGAGAGGCTGAAATGTCCCGCCACTGGCCTGAAATCAAAGAAAATACTGGCATGTAATAAGGCCTGTTCGGTCGGCCTTAAAATCCATTCAGAAAAATATTCCTTCCAAACCGATAGTGGCTGAACCCATTTTGGATTGCTCGTCATCATATCGCCTGGACATGGCGAGATCCCACATTGGATCAGAATCTCAACTATTTCAGTCCCTAATTTCAAAAAATATTCCTTTGCCTTTTCTTCCAACTTCTTAGGAACATCTGCATAAATCAAGGCATTGTCCTGATCTGTCCGCAGCAATTGTTCTTCTCTTCCCTCACTGCCAAGACTTAAGAAACAGAATTTGATCTCCTGGAGGTCACTGTAATTTTTGGAATGCTTTTTCACTGCAATAATCTTTGCCTGTGAAATCATGACGTCATTGATTTCCGTCATGACAGAGGCCACAAAATCCATTGCCACTTCATTTTCCAGGTAATACCGAAGCATCTGCTCCGCCCGATCTCTGATGGTTTTCATTTCAGATACTTCCTGGGTATTTAATAATGCATGAATCAGAACAGCCGGGCTATTGCCCATGGATAGCAAAATATCATGATCAGAAATAATACCTTTCACGGGACTATGTATGGTTCCGTCTTCTGTCAGTATGAGATGATGAAGCCTGTTTCTGATCATACACAAGTATAAATCGGAAAATGAGGCATCACTTTTTTTGACAATCAATTTGCTGCTCATCAGATTCCCAACAGGAGTATTTAAAGAAACACCTTCTGCAACTACCCTGTTTCTCAGATCTTTATCTGTCAGAATTCCTTTTGGAAAACCCTGGTCATTGACAATGACGATGCTGCTGACTTCCTGAATACTCATCTGTTTGGCTGCTTCCTGAATGCTCAAACTTTCACTTCCTGTCAGGACATTTTCAGAGATTTTAATAATAGAAGGATCAGAAAATATCAATAGCGAATGATCCCGAGGATGATTACCTAGTGCTTTTCTTGCAATTTGACCTTGCGAAAGGTCTTGGCGGACCACTACTTGCCCGCTGGCAAATCCAGCAGCAAAATACAAGGCAACCCTGCTATTATGCTCCAGAATTGATTCAAAAACAGTAACTGGGATCAAGTAAATCAAACTATCCTCCGAAGCCTGTGCATTCAGAACATAAGGACGCTTCCCTAAAAGTGCCAATACTCCAAAAACATCCCCTTGATCACAAAATTCGGCTATTTCCTCCTTCCCTCCTCTATTTTCCGTCAATGCTATTGCTCCTTCTTTTACTATAAAAAAATGAGGCTGGGCAGGATCTCCTTTCAAAAATAATTGTTCTCCCTGCTCCACATAGTTGATCTCAACATTGGAGGCAATCAGCTCCAGATCCTCTTTAGATAAGTATGAAAATGGAGGAAAGCCTTTCAGGAATTCCGCAACTCTATTGACGATCACATTGGCCATGCCTGAAATATACTAATTCAAAAACACTGTTTTAAAATGACTGACAAAGTGTCTAGAATAATTTGTGGAATAGGTTTTGAATAAACCAAATAAGAACTTCAAGCCATGAATCCATTTTTTAGTTTCTTCAAGTACCTACGAAAGCTTACTTGGGCGTTGATTGTCGCTTTTATGGTCGGCGTACATAATTTTTATAAACAAGAAATGGATTCTCCTGACTCCATCGTTTCACAAGTAAAAATGGATGAGGAAGAAAATGATGCAGCCCCCAAAGACTAAAAAAAATAGAGCCAGATATGACATCTGGCTCTTGTTCTTTATTTTCTTCCTTCAATAATTTTAGTCACTACGTCCGGATCCAGCAAGGTGCTCGTATCACCCATATTATCCAGACTGTTTTCGGCAACTTTTCTCAGGATTCTTCTCATGATTTTTCCCGACCTGGTTTTTGGCAATCCAGGTACAATCTGGATTTTATCCGGCTTGGCTATCGGGCCTATGATACTTGAGACCATCTCTTTGATTTCATTGATAAGGTTATCTTCTGTTCGATTTGTCAAATCACAAATAACATAGGCATAAATCCCTTGACCTTTTACATCATGAGGATAACCCACTACCGCTGACTCGATTACTTTCGGATGCTCATTGATGGCATTTTCAACTTCTGCTGTACCCATTCTATGTCCAGAGACATTGATCACGTCATCTACCCTACCTAAAATTCTGTAGTATCCATCGTGGTCGCGTTTGACTCCGTCACCCGTGAAATACATTCCTTTATAAGTAGAAAAATAGGTTTGTTTACATCTATCGTGATCTCCATAAGTAGTTCTGATCATCGATGGCCATGGGAATTTGATGCAGAGATTTCCTTCCACCGAATTTCCTGTCAATTCATTGCCTTCCTGATCGACGATACAAAGCTGCACTCCCGGCAATGGCAATGTGGCAAAAGCCGGTTTGGTAGGCGTGATGCCTGCAATCGGCGAAACCATGATTCCTCCGGTTTCGGTTTGCCACCAGGTATCCACTATTGGACATTTATTTTTACCTACATGCGTATGGTACCAATGCCAAGCCTCTTCATTGATAGGCTCTCCTACAGATCCCAGAACTTTCAGAGAGCTTAAATCATATTTTTGAAAAAGCTCTGTACCATATGCCTGTAATGCTCTAATAGCTGTCGGCGCGGTATAAAACTGGTTGACTTGATACTTATCCACTACCTCCCAGAATCTTCCCGCATCCGGGAAAGTCGGAACACCTTCAAACATCAGCGTGGTAGCTCCCGCTAAAAGTGGTCCATATACAATATAAGAATGTCCAGTAATCCAGCCTACATCTGCGGTACACCAATACACGTCTCCCGGGGAATACTGAAACACATTTTCAAAAGAGTATTTGGTATAAACCATATAACCTCCTGTAGTATGCACTACCCCTTTTGGTTTTCCAGTAGAACCAGAAGTATAGAGAATAAATAAAAGGTCCTCACTATCCATTTCTTCGGCTGGGCTTTCATCAGACTCATTTGCCACGACATCATGCCACCAGAAATCTCTTCCCTCCACCATGGTCACTTCCTGTTCCGTTCTTTGGTAAACGATTACAGTTTCAACAGAACTTTTCTCTAAGGCTTGATCCACCACTGATTTGACACCTATTTTTTTGCTACCTCTGAAGTTTCCATCCGAAGTCAAAATCGCCTTTGCTTCGCAATCATTTACTCTATCAGCTAGCGCATTGCTGGAAAATCCTGCAAAAACCACAGAATGAATGGCTCCGATTCTGGCACAGGCAAGCATGGCTACTGCCGCCTCAGGGACCATAGGCATATAGATGATTACTTTATCACCCTTCCCGATTCCTTTGCTTTTAAGGGCATTCGCAAATCGACAAACCTCATGATATAATTCTCTGTAAGTAAGTGTTCGACCAGCTTCATTCGGGTCATTTGGTTCCCAGATGATTGCCGGTCTATCTCCGATGGTAAATAGATACCTTTCAAAAATATTTTCGGTGATATTCAGCTTTCCATTGAGAAACCATTTGACATCCGGTCCCTCAAAATTCCATTTCAATACCTTATCCCATCTTTTTCTCCAATGGAAAGAATCTGCAATCCTTGCCCAAAATTCTTCCGGTTGGGTTACGCTTTTTTGATATTCATGTAGGTACCCGCTGAGGGTATGTATTCTATCACTCATGATATTATTGGGTTATCGATAATCTAATTTTTTCTTGAATCTAAGTTACGATTAATGATCCACAGCCTGGCCAGCCCCTCGGGGAATTCTGATTTCCTGAATCATATCCTGCACAGATTGTGGAGGAGCAGGAGTAAATCTAGAAACCACAATGCATACCAGAAAATTTAAAAACATCCCGATCGATCCTATCCCTTCTGGACTGACTCCAAACCACCAGTGGTCTGCGGTGTTCATTTCCGGAGAAATAAATTTGAAATAAATAATATAGGCCAAAGTAAAGATCAATCCTGAAATCATTCCTGCTATGGCTCCTTCTTTATTAATCCTAGAAGAGAAAATCCCCATGATGATAACAGGAAAAAAGGATGCTGCAGCCAATCCAAATGCAAAAGCAACTACCTGTGCAACAAAGCCTGGAGGATTGACTCCAAAATAGCCTGCTAAAAGTACTGCTCCTGCTGCCGCAATTCTAGCAATTCTCAACTCCTTCTTTTCAGAAATTTCTGGTCGGAAAGTCTTAAACAAGTCTCTGGATACAGAAGTCGATATCACCAATAATAGGCCGGCTGCTGTAGATAATGCTGCTGCCATAGCACCTGCTGCGACCAATCCCACAACCCAGTTGGGAAGCTCAGCGATTTCTGGGCTGGCCAAAACCATAATATCACGGTCAATTGTCAGTTCGTTGGTCACCGGATCAGCAAGGTATTGGATTTTGCCATCTCCATTTTTATCGTCTACTGCTATCAAATTCGTTTTTTGCCAGTTGGACACCCAAACCGGCAAAGAGGATATTTCCTTTTCAGAAGTGCTGTTTATGGCATTATAAATCCCAAATGCGGCAATAGCTGGTGCCGTAGTATATAAAATAGCGATAAATACCAATGCATATCCAGCAGAAAGTCTTGCATCTTTCACTTTCGGCACTGTAAAAAACCGAACGATCACATGTGGCAAACCTGCCGTACCTACCATCAGAGCCAGCGTGATCATAAATACATCCATCACGCCCTTTCGACCTGAAGTATATTCCGCAAATCCCAATTCAGCCAAAACTCCATCCAGTTTATCCAGAAGTGCTGTACCATCTGCAAGCTCTCCTCCTAAACCAAACTGGGGAACTGGATTCCCTGTCAGTTGCATCGAAACGAAAATCGCTGGCACCATATAAGCAAAAATCAACACGCAGTATTGAGCTACTTGGGTATAGGTGATACCTTTCATCCCGCCCAGTACAGCATAGAAAAAAACGATACACATACCGATGACTACTCCCCATTCAATCGGCACTTCCAAATACCTGGAAAAAACGATTCCCACTCCTCTCATCTGACCTGCTACATATGTAAATGAAATAAATAAAGCACAAATCACAGCCACTACTTTGGCAGTATTGGAATAATACCTGTCCCCTACGAAATCCGGAACTGTAAATTTTCCGAATTTCCTCAGGTAGGGAGCTAACAGCAAAGCCAATAATACATAACCTCCTGTCCATCCCATTAAATAGACCGATCCATCATATCCTGCAAAGGAAATGATCCCTGCCATTGAGATGAATGAAGCTGCAGACATCCAATCCGCTGCCGTAGCCATTCCGTTTGCCAAAGGGGAAACTCCTCCTCCTGCCACATAAAATTCTTTTGTGGAGCCGGCTCTCGACCAGATGGCTATACCGATATAAAGTGTAAACGAGAGACCAACAAGAATATAAGTCCAGGTTAAAATATCCATTTTTTCAGGTGATTTTGGGTGGTTTCTGATTAATCTTCGTTGACGTCAAACTCTTTATCCAGCTTGTTCATCCGATACACATAAATAAAAATCAACACGACAAAAGCATAAATGGAACCTTGCTGTGCAAACCAAAAGCCCAACTTAAATCCTCCAAAACGGAACTGATTCAACTCCTCCACCCAGAGGATCCCAAATCCAAATGAGACTAAAAACCAGATGAGCAATAAAAAAAACAGTGTTTGGAGGTTTTTCTTCCAGTAGGCTTTCATTTTGCCGGGATCATTGGCCATGGGGTCGTGAGTTAATTTTAGAATCAAAATTAAAAGTAAGGGTAGATTTCTACGAAATGCAACCTCTTTTATATGAAATGGCAAAAATTTAAGGAAAGACAAGAACTATGCATGAGATTCTTTCGCAAGAAAGTCTTTTCACCAAAATTCCTTCCAGCCCTATTTATAAGAAATCGGGTTTCTCAGAGAAAATATTCTGAAAGAATAGCTAAGCCAGCGGCAAAAAAACTAACGATCAATTTGTTCCAGTTGAACTTGTGATGAGGACTGCTTTCGAAGAAAATTGTGGTCGAAATATGCAAAAATCCACCTGCAACCAGTCCATAGAGGATCCCAACACCCTCTCTTTCCAACAAGCCACTTCGGAACAAATAGGCACTGCTAAACATCCCCAAGGGAGAAGCTAGGGCAAAAACCATCAATAAAATCAATGTCCATTTTTTGCTCAGAGAACTACTCAATACCGCCGCCAATGCAAAAGCCGCCGGCCCTTTATGTAAAATCACTCCTGCCAAAACGGTTTTGCTATCATGTACATGACCAAAAACTTCCTCACTTCCCTCTATCAGGCTACCGTGTGACAATAAAGTTCCTTCTAAAAACGCATGGATAAAAAGTCCCAACATGACAGTGAATACCCCGGATTTTGTCTCGCCATGGTGGTGATGGATATGACCGTGCTCTATTCCACTGGACAAAAACTCCAATAACTGCTGCAACAAAAACCCAATCAGGATATATAACCCCATCTTGCCTCCTTCATATCCACTATGAAATAACTCAGGAAGAATATGAAGAATCGTGATGGAAAACAGATAAGACCCCGCAAAAACCAATACCAATTTGAAGTATTTATCTCGGAATTTAGGCGCGATAAAAACCAAAGAACCAGCACCTAAAGCGGTGATAAACAAAAGAATGAAATTTAAACCCATGCAAGAAATTTACTTTCCTTTATTAGAAAGCTGGAAACATAACCAGCGCAAAGGTAATAAAATTCAATAATGTTGCATTTAATAATTCTCCTTTCCAAAATCGATGGTAAAGGATGACTCCAACCCGATTTATTTCTGGATGAAAGACAAGTAGGGTTTAAGTTCTTCGCTGGCATAGGTCTCAAACTCTCCATTGGGACCACTGAAGATTAAAAACACCTCGATTTCATCCAAAGCTGAATCAAGTGCTATCGCCTTTTCAGTTCCCATTACCATAAACGCTGTGGCATAGGCATCTGCGGTCATGCAGTCCTCCGCTACCACTGTGGCACTGAGCAAATTCTGAGAAATGGGATAACCTGTTTTCGGATTGATGGTATGGGAGATTTTGACTGAATCCCTCACATAAAAATTTCTGTAATTGCCGGAAGTAGCCATTCCTTTGTCCTGCAGGGCAATGATGCTGATCAAATCAGATGCAGAAGAAGTTTCTTCCGGTCTGTTTACTCCTACTTTCCAAAGTTCGCCGCTTTCATTAACTCCTTTTGCCACCAATTCTCCACCTATTTCTACCAGGTAATCATTGATCCCTTTGGCAGTTAAAAATGCTGCAACCACATCCACTCCGTACCCTTTGGCGATAGAGCTAAAATCAAGATAAATGCCTGGAACCTTTTTCCTTACTTGTTTGGAATCAAAATCCACCTTCTCAAACCCTACTACCTTCAGAAGGTTTTGAATATCCACACTGTCTTTCAGTTCAGGACCCGTCGGTCCAAATCCCCAAATGTTTACCAGAGGACCAACTGTAGGATCAAAGGCTCCGTCTGTTTTTTGATTGATTTCTTTACTAGCCTGTAAAATGGGAAGCATGTAAGGCAACTCAAAATTCAAAGTGTCACTGTTATTAAATCGACTTAATTCCGAATCAGGAATGTAAGTGGATAAGCTTTGGTTAAACACGACCAGTAAGGAATCGATGGAGGGCTGAAAATCCCTTCCTTCCTCGTCGAGATAGGTAATGTTATAAGTAGTCCCCATGGTTTTTCCTGACAAGGTCAACTTTCCATTCACTTCGACCTCCTCTTTTTCCTCGCTCGTTGTAGGATTTTGATTTCTCCAGGTGTACACCAGAACCACCATAGCCAATAAGACAAGAGAATAAATGATGTTTTTACGAGTATTGGGGCGCATAGTATTCTATATTTGGCTGCGAAGTTAAGAGTTATTTTTCAGTTTAAAGGATTGAAATGGCTGGTAAAAGTCCCTCTGTGGAGCTGGTATTTTTCTATCTTTGTACGTGCACCAATGAACTATGAGAGAAGATTATCTGACAGGAGATGAAGAGCATTTGAGCTCAAAGGATAAAGAATTCGAAAAAGCTTTGCGACCATTGAGTTTTGAAGACTTTACCGGTCAGTTCAAAATTGTGGAGAACCTGAGAGTTTTCGTTTTGGCAGCAAAGCGTAGAAATGAGCCTCTGGATCATGTATTGCTACATGGCCCTCCAGGGCTTGGCAAAACCACTTTGAGTCATATCATTGCCAATGAATTACAAGCCGGGATAAAGATCACTTCAGGTCCTGTTTTGGACAAACCATCCGATTTAGCTGGTCTTTTGACCAATCTGGAAGAAGGAGACGTGCTTTTCATAGACGAAATTCACCGGCTGAACCCCATAGTAGAAGAATACTTATACTCTGCTATGGAGGATTTCAGGATTGACATCATGCTCGATTCGGGTCCAAATGCCAGGTCTGTCCAGATCTCTCTTAGTCCTTTCACATTAATCGGCGCTACGACCCGTTCCGGTTTATTGACTTCGCCACTTCGCGCACGGTTCGGCATCAATTCCAGATTGGAATACTACGATGCTAAACTGCTAACGGACATTGTCAGTCGATCTGCAGGCATCCTCCAGACGCCTATCGATGAGGTAGCGGCCTATGAAATCGCCAGAAGAAGCCGGGGTACCCCTAGAATTGCCAATATGCTTCTAAGAAGAACCAGGGATTTTGCAGAGGTGAAAGGCGATGGGACTATCACCTTGGAGATTTCTAAAATTGCGCTGGATGCCCTGGACGTAGATATGAATGGGCTGGATGAAATGGATAACAGAATCCTGATGACGATTATTGAAAAGTTTAAAGGTGGTCCCGTGGGGTTGAGTACCATTGCTACTGCATGTGGTGAAGAAGCGGAAACCATCGAAGAAGTGTATGAGCCGTTCTTGATCCAAGAGGGTTATCTCAAACGAACAGCGAGAGGGAGAATGGCCACGGAACTTGCCTACAAGCACCTGAATATCAAACCGAGTCAGGGAATGGGAAGCTTATTCGATTTGTAAAAAAGCTATCTAATAGTGTATAAAAGGAAAACGGAGTTGGGAATGTCCCAACTCCGTTTTCTTTTTTTGAATTCTCAAGATTCGGAGATCAATCTCCAAATCTTCGATCTAACATATTTTTTCAGCCCAAAAGCTTTGCCGCATCCTGATCCAAAAACCAAGTTAAATCCTCACTTTTTGGCTTTACCAGAGATGCTGGATACTTTTGATAGTCGCCTTCTAGCATGACGATTTCGTGAACTTTCTCAGCCTTATTTGCTCCAGTCACCAAAAAGGCGACTGACTTGGCATTGTTCACAATTTTTCCGGTGATCGTTACTCTTTTTTGACCTGAATCAGGATGAACAGCCACGACACAGTTTTCTTTTGCATCCCACAACTCAATGTTATAAGGAAAAATCGAAACTGTATGCCCATCATCGCCTAAGCCTAGCATAACCAAGTCAAACTGAGGAATTCCATTGACGATAGGAAGTTCATCTTCCAGCACTTCGCTATATCTTACAGCTTCCTCTTCCGGATCATTTTCACCTATAACTCGGAAGATATTCTCTTCAGGCATATCGATTTTGGAAAGTAAATGATCGACAGTCATCTTATAATTACTCTCGGAATCAGTTGGAGGCACACATCTCTCGTCACCCCAATAAAAATTAATGTTATCCCATAAAATATCTTCTCCAAGCTCCTCTGCGATATAATCAAATAGTGCTTTAGGAGTACTGCCTCCGGAAAGAGCCACGTGGATTTTTTCTCCCGTGTCGGACATTTCTTTTAATTGGTAGGCAAATTCTTCAGCAAGACTCTCTTTGGAACTCGATACGATGACGTTCATTTTATAAGATTTAGGTTTTAAGGTTTGAAAAAAATGATTGGTTGATTTGGTTAAAGTATACAGAACCCGGTTTCATCGGTCAGGCGCTTACCCGGGTTTCTCCATCCAAAATGGCCTTCAAACATTTCATCGGAATTTCTAGGCCCCCAAGTTCCTGCCGCATAACCATAAGTGGGCACATCTTCATTCTCCCAATATTTCAATATTGGATCGACAAATTTCCAGGCTGCCTCTACTTCATCCGCTCTAGCATACAAAGTAGCATCACCCTGCATCGCGTCCAGAAGCAGTCTTTCATAGGCATCCATGATCTCGGCCGAATCCAGGTCTGAATAGTAAAAATCCATATTCGCCTGCTCCACATGAAATCCAAGCCCTGGAACTTTCACGCCAAACTTCATCAAAATCCCTTCATCTGGCTGGATCCTAATGATCAACTTATTATCCTTTTTGTAGACATCCTGGCTTTTGAAAACCTCATGTGCAGGAGATTTGAAATGGATTACCACCTCAGTCACTTTGGTAGGCATGTACTTCGCCGTTCTCACATAAAATGGCACATCTTTCCATCTCCAGTTATCCACATAAAACTTAATCGCTGCAAAAGTTTCCGTTTTAGAATCCGGATCGACCCCTTCCTCCTCTCGGTAACCTTTCACTTTTTTACCATTGATGGTAGAAGCCACATATTGACCTTTCATGGTATGAGTTGCCAAAACATCCGGATCTGTCATCAGGCGCAGGGATTTTAACGCTTTTACTTTTTCATCCCGGATTTCCTCTGCACTGGAATTTATTGGAGGTTCCATGACTATAAGCGATAAAATCTGGAGTAAATGACTCTGAAACATATCTCTCAAAGCGCCGGATTTATCATAATACCCACCACGCTTCTCTACTCCTACGGTTTCTGCATTCGTGATTTCGACGTGATGAATGTATCGCCTGTTCCAAGTCGGTTCAAAAATCGAATTGGAAAATCGGGTAACCAATAGGTTCTGAACCGTTTCTTTACCCAAATAATGGTCGATTCTATAAACCTGAGGTTCATTAAAATATTTATGAAGCCCATCATTGAGTTCTTTTGCTGTTTCCAGACTATACCCAAAAGGTTTTTCCACAATGATTCTTTTCCAGCCATTCTCTTCAGTCGTGAGCCCTGCTTCGCAAAGATTCTTGGCTATTATTTCATATAAGCTTGGCGGAGTGGAGAGGTAGAAAATGTAATTTTCTTCACAGCCATGATCTTTGTTTAACTGTTCGATTCTCTTTGCCAAGGCAGAATAATTACTGTCATAGTCCTTCCCTAAATCTTGGTAAAAAAGCTTATCGGCAAAGGTCTTGATATAAGATGCGTCTTCTTTTTTAATCCGGGCCTCTAAAAATTCACTTTCCTGCACCACTTTCTGGCGGAAATCCTCATCAGACATGTCACTTCTACTGGCACCCAATACCACAAAATTATCAGGCAGGTGTTTTCCCTTGTATAGATTATAAAGTGCAGGAACGAGTTTACGAGCAGTTAAATCCCCAGATGCTCCAAAAATTATGAGCATCTGATTTAAAGTTTTTTTCATGCGTAAGTCAATATTTTCAGCTCTTCAACAAATTTATCAAAGCCGGGAATCACAAAATGTTTTTTTGAAGAAACAGGTTCATTTTCCAGGTTACTTCCTGAATGTTTTTAACATACTGCTCCTTTCAATAGAGAAGTTTGAAGCAGCTTGAATCAAATTTCAAGATTAGGGTTAATTGATTTGGATAAAAAAGTGAACAATTGCCACTTTAAATTAATTTTGCTTTGCAGTCGCAAAATTAAAGCTTATTTGATTTAATAAGCATAGGAACCAAAAATGATTGCCGAGGTAATTTTAAGAAAAACAGAAAAAGATGGAATATAAAGACTACGATTTTGGCCTGGTAGGTCTTGGGGTAATGGGAAGAAATTTTATTTTGAATGTCGCTGACAATAATTTCAAAGCATTTGGATACGATTTAGACACTGAAAAGGTAGAAGCCTTAAAAACTGAAGGTGGTGATCTCTCCAAAGTCAGCGCATCCACAGATATCAACACTTTTGTACAAGCCCTTACCACTCCCCGGAAAATCATGCTTTTGGTTCCTGCGGGCAAAATCGTAGATCAAGCAATCGAAAGTCTCTTGCCATATCTTGACAAAGATGACATCATCATTGATGGTGGAAATTCATTTTTTACAGATACTGATCGACGAGAGGCATATTTGAAAGAAAAGGGAATTCACTTTTTCGGTTCCGGTGTATCAGGTGGAGCAGAAGGAGCCCGAAAAGGCCCAAGCATCATGCCTGGCGGAGACAAAAATGCCTACGAACACGTAAGACCTATTTTTGAAGCGGTTTCTGCCAAATATAAAGGGGAGCCTTGTGTCACTTATCTGGGTCCAAAGTCAGCAGGAAATTATGTGAAAATGGTACATAATGGCATCGAATATGCCATGATGCAGCTGACCTCCGAGATCTACGATCTTCTGAAAAAATCCTGCGACCTGAGTAATGAAGACTTGCATCAGGTTTATGATTCCTGGAATAAAGGACGTTTGCAATCCTTTCTAGTAGAGATTACCTCTGAGATTTTTAACCAGAAAGATGACCTGACTTCAGCTGACCTGGTAGACATGATCTTGGATAAAGCCAAGCAAAAAGGGACCGGAAAGTGGACTTCTCAAAATGCCATGGACTTGGGAATCCCTGTTCCGACTATCGATATGGCAGTAAGTATGCGTGAAATTTCGGCTTTGAAAGATGAAAGAGTGATTGCTGATAACTTGTACACCAGGCCCGAAGTGACTCAGATCGCAAAAGAAGAATTGATCTCTCAGGCAGAAAAAGCATTGTATTTCTCCTTTATCATTGCTTATGCGCAAGGCCTGCATCAGCTGAGCTATGCTTCCAAAGATTATGGGTACGATTTAAATATGGCAACAATCGCCAGGATTTGGAGAGCAGGATGTATCATCCGTGCAGGTCTTTTGGCGGATATTTCTGAGGCTTTCGAAGCAGATAACGACCTTCCTAATTTGTTGCTTTCTCCGTCTTTTGTCTCAAAAGTGCAAGGAACGCTCCCGGCAGTGAGAGAAGTGGTAGCATTTGCTGCAAAGTCAGGTGTCCCTGTTCCGGGCCTTTCCAGTGCCTTGAGTTATTTTGATGCATACACCTCCACCAAACTTCCACTTAATCTGATCCAGGCCCAACGTGATCATTTTGGATCGCATACCTACGAGAGAATCGATAGAGAAGGAATTTTCCATACCGAATGGGGAAAAGAGCAATAAGCAGCAAACAGTCTGGGTTGGCAGTTTGCCAAAAGACAAAAGCTCGTTGAATGATCAACGAGCTTTTGTCTTTATGCTTATTATGAAATAGTTCGATTACCCTACTTTCAGTTTTAGCTCTCCGTGCCTTTTCACCACTTTCAGCTCGAAATACTGATTGATAAAAGCCTTGCAGTGGTTTTCTGCCCATTCTGCCCGGGTTTCTGTATCGTATAGCAAGGTCATTCTAAGCATTGTTTTCACATATTGCTCATAAATCCCCAACTCCTGCACATATGAAACCAAGGCTGCTGACCAGTCTTCTTTGAATTTGTCCAGATGGGTTCTCCCATCAAAAAGCATCTCTAATTGGTTATCGCCATGCTTGTATCGATAGATTCCGCAAAGCTGACGGTAAATCAATTTTGCTCTTTCTCTGGGAAAAGTAAAAGTATCCAGGATCTGAATAAACGTCTGATCCATCAATCGCAAGGGATTATATAAAAGTGTGTAGGAACGCTTCAACTCAAAAACCATACGATCGATCAACTCCTCCTCTAGCTCTGATTGAGCTTGTCTGAGGATGTAGTTTTTATCTAATGGAAATAGTTTTTGGATCATAGTTGCTTTGTTGCTGCGCAAAAATAAGAAAATTAATTTTTAGGATGATTTTAAATAATCCCAATTCTTTGGACTTTACGTGATTTCCTTCTTGGATATTCTCCTGAGACTTTGATCATTTTCACCAATCTGGAGTCGCTTTGGGTCGGTAAGCAGCCATTTTGTCCAGCAGCTCCACGGGATCATCAGAGACAATCAGTGATTCTTCCAGAACTGCATATAAAAAACCCTCCTCCTTTGCATGGTTCAGAAAATCCACCAACTTATCGTAATAGCCATTCACATTAAAAAGAGCTAATGGCTTTTGGATGTAATGCAGTTGATTTAACGTCATGATTTCAAAAAGCTCTTCCAAAGTTCCGATTCCTCCAGGCATGGCGATAAAACCATCTCCTTTTTCTGCCATCAGCCATTTTCTATCCCGCATGGTTTCGACGATCACCAAATCGGTACAACCTTGATGTGCCACTTCCCTATCTACTAATTTTTGGGGGATAATGCCGATCACTTCCTTTCCTGCTGCCAGCATTTCATCTGCGATAACTCCCATCAGGCCCACCCGCCCAGCACCATAGACCAATGCGTAATCTCTTTTGATCAGTTCCATCGCCAAAGCCCTGACTCCAGCTTCATAGATCGGTCCTTCTCCTTTTCTGGATCCACAGTATACCGTAATCTTTTTCATACACTCTGTTCAATGATGTTTTCGAAATTAATTCTTTCCTTTTTTTTATGGCCATCTAAGAGAGAAGCTTTTCAAAAATTTAACTTAAAGAGATGCTTATCTTCTGGATTTGGTAGTTTCCTTTATAGCCAAACCTTATTTTTGAACTATGAAAATCTGTTTTGCTACAAATAACAAAAAGAAAATAGAGGAAGTAAAAGCTGCCGTAGGTGAAGGAATAGAAATCGTTTCCCTTCAGGAAATCGGATGCCATGAAGAACTTCCAGAGACAGGAGATACCTTAGAACATAATGCTTTTCAAAAAGCCAACTATGTCAAAGACCACTTTGGTGTCGACTGTTTTGCGGATGACACCGGACTGGAAGTAGATGCATTGCAGGGTGCGCCAGGAGTTTATTCCGGCAGATATGCTGGAGAGCCAAGAAGTGACGAAAGGAATATTGACCTGCTCTTAAAAAACCTTGAACACTCTTCCGATCGCTCAGCCCGGTTCAAAACGGTCATCGCATTGCTGATAGGGGATGAGAAATTCAAATTTGAAGGAATTGCCGAAGGGGAAATCATGACCGAAAGAATAGGGAATGCTGGGTTTGGGTATGATCCGGTTTTTACGCCTAAAGGATTTTCCAAAACCTTTGCGGAATTGACAATGGATGAAAAAAACCAAATAAGCCATAGAGGAAAAGCTGTTCGGGCATTGATCCAGTTTTTGAACCAAAGAAAATTCTGAGTAAAGCTTGGAAAAACCCTAACTTTGTCCAACGATATCGAGCCTATTTAAGTCACATAGGCTTTTGCCAAAACAGTTTAAAAAAGAAGAATTTCTCTAAATCGAGATTCCATGTGCCCTTAATTGCCAAAAATAAACACATGAAAAAACCATTCATTGTAGGGATCACTGGAGGTTCCGCATCGGGAAAAACACTTTTTTTAGAGAGGTTGCTCAATACTTTTGAACCAGGAGAAGTATGTTTGATTTCGCAGGACAATTATTACAAACCTCGACATCTCCAGCCTATTGATGCGCAGGGGATCCATAATTTTGACACTCCTCATAGTATTGATTTTGAAGAATACGCAGCCGATATAAGGAAAATCCAAGCTGGGGAATCGGTACAAAGAGAAGAGTACACCTTCAACAATGCAGCAAAAACCCCAAAAATCTTAACGTTTAATGCTGCACCAGTGGTAGTGGTGGAGGGTATTTTTGTTTTGTACTATCCGGAACTGGCAGAGCTGTTGGATCTGAAAATATTTATCGACGCCAAAGATCACATCAAATTAAAAAGAAGAATCATCCGTGACAAAGTGGAGCGGGGCTACGATCTGGACGATGTGTTATATCGCTACGAAATGCATGTGATGCCCACCTACGAAAAGTATATTAAACCTTTCAAAAACGATGCGGATTTGATTGTGCCCAATAATCACAGCTTTGATAAAGCCCTGGATGTCATCAGAACCTACTTAAGAGCAAGGTCAGGAAAGTAACAATCCCAAAAAAGTTCCACTAATTCGCTTGAATTTCAAATATTAGCTATATTTGCGGCGCATGAATAATACAAATCGAAATAGCAAATTAATCCAACAGCGCATCACCATGGTGCTGGCATTGCTATTTTGTATGTTTATTTCCAGCGTAGAGTACATTCCTGATACGGTCGAAAAGGTTGCTCAAGAGCAACAAGATCATCAAGATCCAAATCAGACTTTTTTAGATGTAGCTGTCAATGCGGTTGTTCCATTTGTGGTACATGTATCGCATACAGTGATGTACCTGATTTACCAAATTGAGCAGGAAAGCAGTCCAGGTTTTCAGGTAGAAACAAGCACTTTCAATCATCCCAACCAGCTGGTTGAGATCCTTTTTGAGCGGATCATTTCCACCAAAGGGCCCTAAATCCTTTCTAATTCCCGCTTCCTTTCATGCTTCCTACCAGCTAGGACAGCAATCATTCTGTATTTACAATTCAATAATTAATACCTAATCCTTATGCAAAATAAAGGTGTCATTGTGTTTTTGACAGTGATTATTACAGCGCTTTGTCTGTACTATCTGTCATTCACATTTGTATCAAACAGCGTTCAGCAAAAAGCGGAAGCTTATGCAACTGACGCATCCGGCAATGTAGATTTTGCCTTAAGAAGAGCTTATCTCGACTCTGTGTGGAGAGAGCCTGTTTATAACTTCCTAGGTGCAGATTATACCTATCAGGAAGTAAAAGAGACTGAGCTTGGTCTTGGCCTGGACCTTCAGGGAGGTATGCATGTGACCTTGGCGGTTTCACCGGTGGAAATCGTAAAAGGTATCGCAGGAAACCCTAAAGATGCAGCATTTAACAAATCTGTGGATGAGGCCAAAGAAATGGCAAAAACCTCAGACGAAAAATTTGTAGATCTTTTCTATTCTGCATGGCAAAGCAATAGCCAAGGTAAAAACCTTAGCTCCATCTTTGCAACGGCTGCAAACAGAGGTCGAATTTCTTTGGAAAGCTCTGATTCAGAAATCCTTGAAATCATTGATACGGAGATTGAAAACGCAATTGAGCGTTCTTTCAATATCCTTAGAACCCGTATCGACAGATTCGGTACTTCTCAGCCAAACATTCAGAGAATCCAAGGTTCTGGCCGAATCCAGATAGAACTTCCAGGTGTAGACAACCAAGAAAGAGTTAGAAACTTACTTCAAGGTGTAGCAAAACTTCAGTTTTGGGAAGTAGCAGAAATCAATGAAATCGGTGGCTCACTAGAAGCGATCAACTCTGCCTACATGGCAAATCAAAGTAGCACTGAAACTGCCACTCCAGTAGATTCACTTTCTAATGAGAACCTGTCTCCGGAAGATTCCTTGAGAAAAGCGTTGGAAGAGCAATTGGATCAAATCGACCCAATGAATCCAAATGCGGGTACTTCTCCACTTTTCAGCCTGTTGAAGGCGAATTATGGTCTGGTTTACGATGTGAAAGACACTGTTGCAATCAACAGAATTCTGAAAAGAGACGAGTACAAATCCATGCTTCCTAAGGACATCAAATTGCTATGGGGTGTAAAACCTCAGGCATTGGAGGATGGAACAGAAGCATTGGAACTTTATGCTATCAAAATCCCAAGAGGATCTGAGCAAGCTCCTCTAGAAGGTGATGTGGTAACTGACGCTCGTCAGGTATTGGATCAGACCTCCAGACCAGCGGTATCCATGCAGATGAATGCGGATGGTGCTAGAAAATGGAGAAAATTGACTGCTGATAACATCGGTAAAAGAATCGCTGTGGTATTAGACGACTACGTATATACTGCGCCAGTAGTAAATGGAGAAATCCCAACAGGGCAATCTGAGATCTCTGGAAACTTCACCCTTTTGGAAGCTCAGGATTTAGCGAACATCTTGAAGTCAGGATCTCTTCCTGCTCCTACTCAGATCGTAGAGGAAAGCATCATTGGTCCAACCTTGGGTAAAGAAGCATTGAACCAAGGTTTGATTTCTATGGTGGCTGGTTTGGCCATCGTTGTATTGTTTATGGTTGCCTACTATGCAAAAGGCGGTTTGATTGCCATCTCTGCATTGGTATTCAACATCTTCTTCATCTTGGGTATTCTTGCCCAGCTTCAGTCTTCTTTGACTTTGCCAGGTATTGCTGGTATCGTGTTGACCATTGGTATGTCGATCGATGCGAACGTGTTGATTTTTGAGCGTATCAAAGAAGAACTCCGAAATGGTGTGGGCCTAATCGCTGCCATCAATGCCGGTTATAACAAAGCATTCTCTGCTATCCTTGACTCTAACGTAACGACGTTCCTGACAGGTGCAATTCTTTATGCATTGGGCCAAGGACCTGTAAAAGGTTTTGCGATTGTATTGATGATCGGTATCGCTTGTTCATTCTTCTCTGCAGTGTTTATCACCAGAGTGATTGTTTCTTGGATGAGCAAAAAAGGGGACAAAAGCTCTATCAGCTTTGCCACTCCATTTGCTAAGAATGCGTTGAGCTCTTTGAACATTGATTTCCTAGGAAAAAGAAAAGTTGCTTATTTGATCTCTTCAGGTATCATCGTGGTTGGTTTAGCTATAGGAGCGATTAATGGATTGAAATTCGGTGTGGATTTCACAGGAGGTAGATCGTATATCGTAGCTTTTGCCGAGCCAGTTGCTGCTTCAGAATTGAAAACAGGGCTTGATGGTGAGTTTGACGGATCTGTAGAGGTAAAAACTTATGGTGCGACAAACGTATTGAAAGTGACCACTTCTTATCTGATCAATGAAGACGATGATGCTTCCAATGCTGAAGTGGAAGCGAAAGTAAAAGAAGGAATTTCCACTGTAACAGGATTCCAGTTCACTGAAAATGCAGAGGAAATCGCAGCAAACGAATTTGCCATCACAGGTTCTTCCAAAGTAGGTGCAACAGTTGCAGATGATATCAAAGCTTCTTCTGCTGAAGCGATGATTGCAGCCTTGATTGCCATCTTCCTTTATATCTTGATCAGATTCCGTAAGTGGCAGTTCTCCTTGGCATCCATTATTGCCTTGGTTCACGATACCTTATTCGTTATTGCTGCATTTGCCATTGCAAGTACATTTGGAGCCACATTCGAAATTGACCAAGTATTCATCGCTGCGGTTTTGACAGTCATCGGTTACTCGATCAATGATACGGTAATTGTATTTGACAGAATCAGAGAGAACATCGAAAACCGAGGTACTCATAGATTGGTAAAAGTCTTCAATGATGCGATCAACCAAACCTTGGGTAGAACATTGATTACTTCATTCACCACATTGATCGTAATTATCGTGCTTTTGGTGTTTGGCGGTGAAGTATTGAGAGGCTTCTCTTTTGCCTTGTTCATCGGTATTCTGGTAGGTACTTATTCATCTGTTTATATCGCTACTCCAATTGTTGTGGATTTGATGAAAAAAGAACTAGACCAAGAAGAGACAAAAGAATCCAAAAAATTGGCCTAAAATCAGGGCAATATTCCAGTAAAAGGAGCGAGAATCATCTCGCTCCTTTTTTATTGTCCTTTAGGCAAAAAAAATATTATCTTTTCGCAGTATTTATAGCATGAAATCAATTTTATACTTAACGAAAAACATTTTTCTATGAAAATTTCAAAAGAGGACTTCGAGTCAATGAAAGCAAAGTATGACAAGGAAGTGAAGAAGGGCAAGCCTGCCAAAGACAAAAAGGGCAAAGATAAAACGGATCAAACGAATTGGATTTTTTTTGATAGAGAGACATTAGAAGGCCTTCTTGCCAAAGCAGACAAGGATCCCAAAAAAGGTGGGATTCAGTTTTACATTACTGAATATACCGAAGAGGTAGCTGCAAAATATTATCCAAATGATGTAGACAAAGTAACAGGAGCACTAGCTCTAGTGATGAGACCTGCTAATTTGGATGAGGGGCAACTTTCCTTGACAGCTGGAGAGGATGATTATGCAAACCATGGCACAATCTGCCCTCCATTCTGTGATCCAGAGCCTACTGATGCTTAAACATGGATAGTAAGTTTGTTGAAGCATTTGTGAGCTGGTATTTAATATTAATCGATATTTTACTGGTATTAGGGATCATCTATTTCCTGAAACTCCCGAAAGAAAAGAGAGCTGATAGTTTTTATTGGCTCCCTTTTTTGATTTTGTCATTTACAGTATTTTATGAAAATCTCGGAGCTTATACTTTATATAACTTTGAATTTAGAAAAGCAGCAAATGCTTTCTTTGGAAATACTGAAAATCCAAGATTTAACATCTGGATTTTTAACATTGGAAATAAACACATTTCAACAATCCTTTACCTTTTTTTAATTAAATCCTGGCTAGAGCCTTCCAAAAAAAAATATATCAATTGGATGATGATTACTTTTTTTATAGTAATTCAAGTATTACAGTTCTCTGGTATTGAACCAGTTTATTCAAATCAACCACTCATTTTTACTTTTGGAGCCAATTTGATTTTATTAGGAAGTGGGCTCTACTTTATTGGTCTGATGACGAATGAACAATATTTATCGACCAATCCACTACGATTATTATCCTTTTGGCAAATGACCTTTATTTTATTCACCTATTCATTGACATATATTTCATCAGCATCACTGATGTACCTATATACTAATTACCCTCAATTATTGGCTTCTCTTTTAAAAATTGATTGGGTCATGGGAGTATTAAATTTAGCGATTTTGGTCTTAACTGTTGCTTCACCAAGATTTCCTCATCTTTTTGAAAGAGAACCCTACTTCGAGTTTAAGCAATCTAAAAGCCCGGAAAAAGCACCTGATTTATCCCCTCAAATTTGATGTTTATTCTGGGTAGAATTCACGATGGTAGGGCTTTGATTAAAGACCCAAAATACAAGTAATGGACGAAAGATTGATTGAAGCCTTTTTTACAGCCTACCCGCAATACACCATTCCACCTGACCTGCTCCTCCTGATTGGAATAGTTGTCTATATAAAATTACCAAAGGATAAAAAACGTCATAGTCACTTTTTGCTTCCTTTTGTAATCCTATGCTTTACAGTTTTTTATGGAAATCTTGGCAGTTACACGAATTACGATTTTGAGTTCAAAAGATCAGTAAACGCATATTTTGGAAACACAAAGTATCCTAATTTCAATCTATGGCTTTTTAATGTGGCTGAGAGACAAATAGGTACTATTCTTTATTTAATGCTGATCAAATCTTATGTAAGACCCTTCAAAAGAAAGGTAATCACTTGGATGATTTACATATTCATAATGACAGCATTGCTGCTTCAATTTTTAGGAATTGAACCTATCTATCTAAACCAGCCTATCATTTTTACAATCGGGGCAAATATGATCTTATTCGCAAGCGCTTTGTATTTTACTGACTTAATTACCCATCCCTCTTATCTAAAAAGCAATCCCTTGAAATTAGCTTCATTCTGGCAAATGACAGCTCTTATTTTCATGTTTACCTTAAGTTACATCAGTTCCGTGGCCTTAATTTATCTTTACGAAGTCAATCCAGTATTAGGTGCTGCGCTGCAGTCTATCGGTAATTATATGGGGATATTAACATTAGCAATTTTGACAATCAGTATTGCTTCACCCCTGCTTCCGAATATATTTGATAAAGAACCTTTTTATGAATCCAACTGAAGACCAGATTTACGTCATTATTTTTAGTACACTCTTTTTAGGGGGGCTGATGTCCACATTCGTGATCGCCATGGTTTTTATCCATAGGCAGCGACAGGCCCAAAACAAACAAAAATTAGATCAGATCAAATTGGAGCATGAAAAGACCCTATTGAATATCGAAAATGAAATCCAACAGGAAACACTAACCTATGTGGGCCGTGAACTCCATGATAATATTGGACAGTTACTTTCTCTTGCGAAACTCTATTTAGGGTCTTCTAAACCAGAAAAGCAGCAGGAAGGCAAAGAAACGATCAATCAGGTGATTTCCGAAGTTCGTGCCCTATCTAAAAACCTGAATCTGGATTGGGTGGAGACTTTGACACTTGAGGATTTTATTATCCAACAATTGCAAAAAATCGAGTCCACTGGTTTATGCAAAACTATATTTGAATCCTCTATCCACTTAGGAGACTTACCAAAAGATCAGAAACTCGTATTGGTCAGAGTGATTCAGGAAGTTCTGAATAATGCTATCAAACATGCTTCTCCGGATACAATCCAAATTAAAATCTGGCAGGATAATGAATCTAAGCAAATAGAAATCCGGGACGATGGAAAAGGGTTTGACACTTCACTCAAATCTTCGGGAAGCGGGATGGTCAACCTAGAAAAGAGAATGGGTACCATCGGAGGAAATTTTATAATCACCTCAAATCCTGGAAATGGAACACTTATCCGTTTATTGTTGCCTATTTAAAATACAGACTGTAATTTGGAATATTATTAAAACTTTAAGGCTTAAAACCTACCCTAACCCCAAATGATCAAAATTTCTTTAGCAGATGACCATAAACTTTTCGCTAAAGGCTTAGAAGGACTTTTGGAGGAATACGAGGATTTATTGGTCATGGGACTTTATTCAAATGGTAAAGAACTCATTGATGAACTTTCCACGGATCTTCCAGATGTCATCCTAACAGATCTGAATATGCCAATTCTTGATGGATTTGGTGTTTTGGACTTTGTAAAAAAGAATTACCCTCAAGTGAAAGTGGTCGTACTATCCATGTATGATGACGAAAAAATCTACAAAAAATGCATGCATGATGGGGCAGATGCGTTTGTGCTAAAAGATGCAGATCCAGATGAACTCGTATATACCATTCATGAAGTGTATGAAGGACGCCATTTACCCAACTTTATGCGGGTAATACAACAGGCAAACCAAAGCTCATTCTTTGATGCTTTTCGGGAAAAATTCAAGCTTTCGCGAAGAGAAGTCCAGATCATCAAGCTTATCAAAGAGGGCAAACAGAACAAGGAAATCGCTGAGGAATTAAGCCTTAGCGTTCAGACGATAGAAACCCATCGAAAAAACATCCATTCAAAACTTCAAGTCACGTCCAGGATAGAATTGGTCAACAAAGTCCAGGACATGCACCTCTAAACCTATGAACTCTCCTATCAAAACGGCAATCGTGGGCTTTGGCTCAGTAGCAGAAAAAATGCATGCACCTTTGATCACGGTTTGTCCTGATCTGGACTTAGTGGCAGTGGTGGAAAGGAGAACAGAAAAAAGCCGGGAAAAATATCCTTCAGTAACAATTTTCAAAAGTTTAGAAGAACTTTTGGAAGATGGTGATGTGGATTTAGTAGTTATCACGACACCTAATACCTTTCATTTCCCCATGGCCATGCAATGTTTGCGTGCTGGAAAACACGTGGTGATAGATAAACCGGTGACAATATTTTCTGACGAAGCCGAGCAATTGGAAGTTTTAGCGAAAAAAACTGGAAAAGTATGTTCGGTTTTCCATAACAGAAGATTTGACGGAGATGTATTGACCATACAGAAGTTGATTTCTGAAAATAGCCTGGGTGATCTTGTTTATTTAGAATCTCATTTTGACAGGTTTAGACCAAATCTCTCAGGCAACTGGAGAGAAGATGCCGGTCCTGGAAACGGGATAACCTACGACCTGGGCTCCCACTTGATTGATCAGGTTTTTATGATCTTTGGCGCTCCTGATTTCATTCAGGCAGACATCCAAAAGCAAAGAAAAGGCGCCATGGTGGATGATCATTTTGACATAATCATGCACTATGAAGGATTTAAGGCGAGAGTTACTGCCGGGACTTTGGTCAATGCACCTACTCCTAAGTTTCTTCTTTTGGGACAGAATGGTTCTTACCTCAAATACGGAATGGATGTGCAGGAGCAGGCATTTAAGAATGGTAAAATGCCAGAAGGCGAAAACTGGGGTGTAGAACCTGAGGAAAATTGGGGAAAAATTTTCCTCAATGAGGTAACTCAGGCATATCCGTCTGTCCCTGGAGATTATAGGATTTTTTATAGGAATATTGCTGGAGCCATTTTGAAAGGAGAGGCTTTGAAAGTAACTATACCTCAGACAATCAGTGTTTTAAAAATGATAGAAGCTTCATTTTTGAGTTCTGAGGAAAACCGAAGCATTTCCAGAACAGAAGGAAAATGGTAATATTTTAAGTTTGGCTCTTTCTTGGGATAAGAGTTTGGAAAGATAAAAAAAGCCACTAGGAAGTCGGCGAGTAAATTTCACATCCAGTGGATTTATCAAAAAAGCAAGATTTCAAGTGTGCAAAAAGATTCAAACTAAAATCACATGAAAAAGGTATTCTTACTAGTAGTTGCAGTAGTTGCTTTTGTCTCCATATCGCAGGCACAAGTAGCAGTGGGCATCAATTTCCAGAGTTCAGATACATTTATTACTGTAGGAACTGATCCAGACAAAGAGTTTTTTGGGGAAGCAAGACTTGGCATTGGCCATGACATTGGCTTAGAACTGATGGGTGGATATAATTTTGTCCGAAAAACTGAGGTGAATGCCTATGTTGGCGCAGGATTAGGCTTGTTGGGACATCATCATAACCATAAGCATCACGACGATCACAATGATATTTATTTGGCCATCCCAATCGGTGTTTTGATCAAACCTTTCAGTAACACCAGGAATCTGGGATTTTTGGTCGAGGCAGCTCCGGTCTTTGCTGATCATTCCCATAGCTACCTTCGCGGAGGAGTTGGAGTAAAATATACGTTTAAATAAAAACATCAAACCACCAACAAACAAAAAGGTCAGCTCAGCGATTGAGTTGACCTTTTTAAGTTTTCAGGAGATCTTACCTATTGTTTAGGAAAAAGGAAACACCAAGGTTGATGGAAGATGAATTGAGATTGAATCCAAAAGAATTTTGATTGGATTCAAAATCCTGGGATTCAGTGTCTCGATTTTGGCCAAAATGTGAATATTGAAGTATATTTGCAGAAAGCTCTATAGCCATCCATTTTTTTGGAAAATAGGCTAATCCCGCATGTATTGAGCCCCTAATCTCATTATACTTGTTTTCGGATTCTTCCGATTCAGAAGAATTTTCGCTCTTTCTATATTCTTTTCGATCGTTTACAGTAGCATTGACTTCCCCGAATGCTGAAAAATACTCATTAAATGGGATGTATTTTCTCGCAAAAGCACCTCCGCCAAAGGAACTATTTTCAGTTGTAACATAATCAGTTACCGCATTTGAGCCTGATAACCAATTGTTTTCAGATGTGCCTTTTGAAGAACTCAAAACCAGCATAGGACCAATAACCCAATTATTATTTAAAGTAAATCCTACTTTAGGGTTGAATGTAAAAGAGTTGAAATTACCATTGGTTGTTGAGTTGACTGGAGAGGGAGAAACTATTTTTGAGACAGAATTAGAATTACTAGTTGAATAATTCATATTCCCGCTTAACATAATGCTCCCTTTCTCGAGTTGAGCATTTGCATTAAAAATCAAAAGCTGTGTCAAAGACAGCAAAAACATCAGTTTTTTCATAAAGTTAGGTTTTAGTTTAGTTTGGGGAGTTTCACGTTTTCTTTAATCCTTTAGTTTTAAAAAGTTTTTTCAAAATCTTAAGAGATCCATTTTTATGTCGAGATTCATTCATTTTCCCTATTTTTGCGGCTATGGCAAAAACAGCAACTCCGGCGGAAAACGCCCAATTGAAAGATATAATTTCCCATGCCAAAGAGTATGGCTTTGTGTATCCTAGTTCCGAAATCTACGATGGCCTCCAAGCTGTTTACGATTATGGAGCGTATGGAGTGGAATTAAAAAATAACCTTAAGAGGCTTTGGTGGGAAACCATGACCAGAGTCCAGGAAAATATTGTAGGGATTGATGCAGCGATTTTTATGCATCCTACCACCTGGAAGGCATCCGGACACGTGGATAGTTTCAACGACCCGATGATCGATAACAAAGATTCCAAAAAGCGTTATCGAGCCGATGTGTTGGTGGAAGAGCATGCTGCTACTTTTGAGAGAGCTGGCGATATTGAAAAGGCAAACTCCTTAACAGGATCTCTTGCACGCTTATTGGAAGCAGAAGACTTGGCTGGCGTTCGAGATTTGATCATCAATGAAGGCATCAAATGCCCAATCTCAGGAACTTCTAACTGGACGGATGTGCGTCAATTCAACTTGATGTTCTCTACTCAGGTTGGATCTGTAGCAGAAGATGCCTCCACGATTTATTTGAGACCAGAGACAGCTCAGGGGATTTTTGTCAACTTCCTGAATGTGCAGAAAACTGCGAGAATGAAAGTTCCTTTTGGAATTGCTCAAATTGGTAAAGCCTTCAGAAATGAGATCGTTGCCCGTCAGTTTATATTCCGTATGCGTGAATTTGAACAGATGGAGATGCAATTTTTCGTTCGCCCTGGCACAGAGCTGGAATGGTACAAGGTATGGGCTGAGACCCGAATGAAATGGCATTTGGCTTTGGGGACACCAGCTGAAAAGCTTAGAAAGCATGACCATGAGAAATTGGCTCACTATGCCAACGCCGCCATGGATATCGAATATGAATTCCCATTTGGATTTAAAGAAGTAGAAGGAATTCACTCCAGAACTGATTTTGACTTGAAATCACATCAGGAATATTCCAAAAAGAAGCAGCAGTACTTTGATCCAGAGGTGAATCAGAATTACATCCCTTATGTGATCGAGACTTCAATCGGTGCGGATCGTTTGTTCTTATTGACGCTTTGCAATGCCTATACTGAAGAAAATACAGAAGAAAAAAGCAGAACATATTTAAAACTTCATCCAGCAATTGCTCCAGTAAAAGCTGCAGTGCTACCAATAACCAAAAAAGATGGACTTCCTGAAAAAGGAAAAGAGATAGTGGAGTTGTTGAAATACGATTTCAATATCATCTATGAAGATGCTGCTTCTATCGGTAAGCGTTATGCTCGTCAAGATCTAATTGGTACGCCATTCTGTATTGCAGTGGATCATCAGACTTTAGAAGACAATACTGTGACCATCCGTCATCGGGACACTACCGAGCAGGAGCGAGTTCCAATCGCTGAGCTTCATGGAAGAATCGCTGAGGCAACAAGCTTTAGAAGAGTTTTTGAGAAGTTGTAAGAAACGAAAAGGCATAAAAAAACCTCTGAGAAAATTCTCAGAGGTTTTTTTGTTTATTTTAAAAATCAGTCTGGAATACAATAAGCCTCTAAAGGTTTTCCTGTTAATTTATTTCCATAGCCTTTCACATTGAAAGTTGAAATCAAATTAACTTTTCCATTTCCAGGACCTGCAGCTGTACAGCTTATAGGAGTGAATTTTAGGACAAACGTAGTTTCAATGCCGCATTCTAAAGTACCATTCCATCTTAATACATTTTCATCATTTTCTCCAAAACCAGAATATACTTTACCATCCAATGCTTCGTAACCTTCAATTTGAGGCACTGTCATCTGAATTTCAGCATTTTCAATAGTCGTCATTGGAGTATATTTGAAAGTGATAATATTTGGATTATTTTCATCTCTTTCATAAGAAAATGCTTCAGGACAAGTTTCTTCTTCGTCTCCTGTACAAATTGGAATCAAAGAATAACTTGTAGGAATTTCAACCAAAGTAGCTCCGCCTCCACCACCTCCGCGGGTAATAGTAAATGTTCTCTCAACCAAATCACATCCTTCCCATCCTTCTCCTAATGGATAGCTAATGATATGAGTCTGATTATTCACTACTTCTCCATTTAATGATGCGATGGTTGGAGTTGATGCATTATTTGTCCCAATTGTAAAAGTGTAATAAATATCAGTATCATCATGATAAATAGAATAATCTATAAAAACTTGACCACTTACCATGAAATTCTTTCTTCCAGTAAGTACAAAAAAAGTTTCAGGATCTTCAGGGTCTATACATTCTACTGTACATGCCCCTTCATAATAGGCTAAACTAGCATTCTCAAATCCTTTCGAACCATATGGACTCAATTTGAATCCCGCCTGATCTGCTTTTTCCAATCCATTGGTCAGATCTTCATTTTCATAGGTAGCCATTTGGCTACAAGCTCCTAAGAGCAATGCTGAGATCACCAACCCCAACATTTTTGTAGTAAAAATTTTCATGTGCGTGTAATGGGTTTTTAAAATTATATCGAAATGTAATTGTTTTTTAAACACAAAAAAAAGCCGTTTATAAAATTTTTCTTTATATTCTACAATTCCCGCTTCTTTTTATGCAAAAGCACTTTCCTAAAGATTTGAGTTTATATTTTTAGTACCTTTTGCAACTGGAATGAAAAAAAAAGCACTCATCATCGGTTCTGGAATTGCCGGGATTTCAGCATCCATCCGCTTGGCAATGAAAGGCTACCAAGTAGAAGTATTTGAAGCAAACCACTATCCCGGAGGCAAACTATCTGAATTAGAAATCGGTGGGTACAGATTTGATGCAGGTCCCTCTCTTTTTACTCTTCCGGATCAGGTGGAGGAGTTATTTCGTTTAGCTGGTAAAAACCCCAAAGAGTACTTCGAGTATATAAAATTACCTGTAGCTTGTCATTATTTCTGGGAGGATGGCACCCGATTAAATGCTTTTGCCGAAGTAGATAAGTTTGCTGAAGAAGTTGAAAATAAATTAGGTGAACCTGCTTCCCATATTTCAGAGTCTCTTCGCCAATCTGCTTTCATTTATGAGCATTTGGCTCCTCTTTTTATGCATCGCTCCTTGCACCAGATTCAGACCTGGACAAATCCAGATGCGCTGAAATCTTATTTGAAAATGGGGAAATTGGGAATCTTCTCTACCATGAATGAGGCCAATGAAAAGCTTTTTGATAATCCTAAATTGGTTCAGCTCTTTAATAGGTACGCTACCTATAATGGATCCAATCCTTACGAAACTCCAGCTACGCTGAATATCATTCCTCATCTAGAGTTTAATATCGGAGCTTATTTTCCTAAAAAAGGAATGCACTCTATTACCCAAAGTCTTTTTCAACTCTCAAAAGATCTAGGAGTGAACTACCATTTTAACCAAAAAGTGGAGGAAGTCTTGGTGGAAGATAAAAAAGCAGTTGGCATCAAAGTAGCTAGCGAATCTATCCATGCAGACTTGGTCATCAACAATATGGATATGGTCAATGCTTACAAGACAATTCTCCGTAAACAAAAACAACCCAAGCTTCTACTTAACCAACCAAAATCAAGTTCTGCATTAATCTTTTATTGGGGTATCACCAGAAACTTTCCTGAACTCGATCTCCACAACATATTTTTCTCAGATAACTATTTAGAAGAGTTTGACCATATTTTCAAAAAAGGAAGCATTTACCATGACCCAACTGTGTATGTAAACATCACTTCAGTTTATAAGCCGGATGACGCTCCAAAAGACTGCATGAATTGGTTTACCATGATCAATGTTCCCAATAACCAAAGCCAAGACTGGGATAAATTGATCGCTGAGGCAAGGAAAAATATCATCCATAAACTCAATCGGATTTTGAAAACGGATGTGGAGCCGCTGATCGAAGTGGAAGAAATCCTGGATCCAAGAAAAATAGAGCTAAAAACCTCTTCAGCTCAGGGTGCTCTCTATGGAAACTCCTCCAACAATAAATTTGCAGCATTCCTACGCCATGCAAATTATTCTTCCTCTATTAAAAACTTATACTTCTGTGGAGGATCTGTCCACCCCGGAGGCGGAATCCCGCTCTGCTTACTTTCTGCAAAAATTATGAGTGAAATGATAGAAGAGTAGTGGTCAGTTTGCAGTCTCAGTCACAAAACCTGGACAAACGGCCTCTTCTTTCCTATGGGGAAAAGGTTTCAAAATTGGCAATCTCTATTTTGGTGCAACAAATATTTTATACTAGATGGCCATTTTTCACTTTTTAGCTTTCTGTATTCCCGTTTCCCGTTTTCCAGACTTTAGATTTCACACTGAGACTGATTACTGAGACTGACCACTTATCAATCCCTCAATTGCTTCCTTCACTAGATCGATTTCAAAACCCTTGTTCATCAAATATTGTGTGACTTTAAACTTCCTTTTGTAAATCTCGGGTTCGCGAGTGCTTTCCCATTTTTTCTCCGTCTGTGACAATAGAGTATCGTAATACTCTTCCGGATCAATTTCAGAAAGCCCCATTTTTATATGCTCCTCACTGATTTTCCGCAATTTCAACTCTTGTTTGATTCTTCCCTTTCCCCATTTTTTCAACCTGAACTTGCCTCTGGAAAAGGACCTTGAAAATCGTTCCTCATCGATAAACCTTTCCTCCAGTAAATACTCGATCAATTCATCAGACTCTGGTTCTTTTATGCCTTTTTCATAAAGTTTTCGTCTTGTTTCCCAGATACACCTTTCTTGGTAAGCACAATAAGTAGATAGCTTTTCCTTCGCTTCCTCTAGCGTCCAAGACTTTTTTGCAGACTGATCTGAGTTATTTTTTCGCCAGACGGACATTTTCTTTAATTTTAAGCCAAATTACCCTTGAAATCAATTCTTTCAAACCTAATCACTTAAAACACCTCACTACAATGCGTAAGAAAATTGTTGCCGGCAACTGGAAAATGAACATGACATTTGAAGAAGGTCAGATTTTGACTTCTGAAATCGTCAATATGTATAAAGATGAAAACATTAAAGATGTTTTGGCGATTTTAAATCCTCCTTTTCCTCATCTTTTCCCGGTCAAAAAATTAGTAGGTGATGTAGCTGGCGTAAGTGTAGGTGCACAAAACTGCTCTGAAAAAGAATCCGGTGCTTATACTGGAGAAATTTCAGCAAAAATCCTGGCTTCTTTCGGCGTGGAATATGTCATCATCGGACATAGCGAAAGAAGAGAGTACTTCAATGAGGACAACGATCTACTGGCAGAAAAAGTAAAAATTGCTTTGACAAATGGATTGAAACCAATTTTTTGCTGTGGTGAGTCTTTGGATATCAGAACTGCCGGTACCCATGAACCTAATGTGAAATTCCAGTTGACTCAAAGTCTTTTTGATTTGAGCCCTGAAGATTTTAGCAAAGTCATCATCGCTTATGAACCAATCTGGGCAATCGGAACTGGTAAAACTGCCACTGCAGATCAAGCTCAGGAAATGCATGCTGCATTGAGACGTCATATTGCCAGCAAATTCGGCAAAGAAATCGCTGAAAACACGTCCATCCTATATGGAGGAAGCTGCAACCCAAAAAATGCCCAGGAAATTTTCTCTAAACCTGATGTAGACGGCGGGCTTATTGGTGGAGCTTCTTTGAAATCAAGAGACTTCATGGATATCATTAAATCTTTCTAATATCAAATGGATTACCTGGAGTTTAAAATCATCTGCCTGGAGGAATTCCGGGAAATCCTTATTGCCGAACTATCGGAAATAGGCTTCGATTCTTTTATGGAAACTGACGAAGGATTGGATGCCTATGCACTTCAAAATGAATTTGACCGGGAAGCATTCGATGAAATCGTTGAAAAATATTCGCTTCCCGCTCAAATTTCCCTTCATGAAAGCATAATGCCGAAAGTCAACTGGAACGAAGAATGGGAAAAAAATTACGAACCCATCGCCGTTGACAATTTGGTATTCGTAAGAGCTTCATTCCATGAACCAGCTTCAGGCTTCAAACACGAAATCGTCATTAATCCTAAAATGTCTTTTGGCACTGGTCATCATGCCACGACATTTCAGATGCTCAAGCATCAGGGCGAGATAGACCATCGGGGTAAAAGAATATTGGATGTGGGCTCAGGAACTGGAATTCTGGCCATCATGGCTCATTTATTGGAAGCCAAAGAAGTCGAAGCATTCGACATTGATGAATGGTGCGTCGAAAACGGAAATGAGAATTTTGATTTGAATGGGCTCTCCACAAGAATGGACATCGGTACTATTCGGGAGGTCAACCCAAAAGGCATTTTTGATATTATTTTGGCAAATATCAATAAAAATGTCTTATTGGATGAAATGGAAATTTATGCCTCATTAATGCCTGCTGAAGGTTTTCTTTTACTCAGCGGTTTTTACACCGAAGACATAGATGATTTGATGGAAGTGGCCAAACCATTAGGATTTAACCTGCTCAGATCAAACAGCAAGGATAATTGGGCAGCATTGATTTTGCAAAAAGAATAAAATGAACGAACTCATCGTATATGCGGTCATTTTTGCAGCATTGATCGGACATTGTTTATTGGCGGGAAAAATGTATCGTACTGTGCATCAGGATCCCACTTTGAGTATGACAGAGAAAAATGACTGGAAATTAAAAGCGCTGATCTTTCCGGGTTATTTTTGGTTTCAGTATAAAAAGGAAAAAGCCTAGCTTCAATTCTTTTTTAGAGAACTTTTTAATCAGTTTAGGAGATTAAGGTAGATACGCTTTTACCTTTTACAAACCCAGAAAGCAACCCATGGAATACGTTTGGAAGCAAAAACCCAGAGCATCTACTGAGCTGATCGAGCAACTAGGAAGAGACATCAATGTCAATCCGATACTTGCCAATATGCTTATCAACCGGGGTGTGGAAAGTTATGAAACAGCCAAAAACTATTTCCGGCCAAGTTTAAGCCAGCTTCATGACCCTTATTTGATGAAGGACATGAAAGAGGCAATCGATCGAATAGAAATTGCCATCCAACAAGAGGAAAAAATATTGGTTTATGGCGATTATGATGTGGATGGTACTACCGCTGTCGCTTTGGTTTACAGCTTTCTTCAGACTTTTTATGACAAGATTGACTTCTATATTCCAGATCGTTATAAAGAAGGATATGGTATTTCAGACAAAGGAGTCCGTTTTGCAGCAGAAAATGATTACAAATTGGTGATCGCATTGGACTGTGGCATCAAAGCCATAGAAAAAGTAAATCTCGCCAAAGAATTAGGCGTCGATTTTATCATCTGTGATCATCATACCCCGGGCGATGATTTGCCAAAAGCAGTGGCTGTCCTAGATGCGAAACGGAAAGACTGCAGCTATCCCTACAAAGAACTGAGTGGTGCTGGTGTGGGATTTAAGTTGATTCAGGCTCTCGCTAAAAGAAGGGAAATCGACGAATCCATCCTTTACCCTTATCTGGATTTACTGGTAGTCAGTATCGCTGCAGATATCGTCCCCATCACTGGCGAAAATCGAATCCTGGCTTATTATGGATTAGACCGAATCAACAACACCCCTAGACCAGGATTGAAAGCATTGATGCTTAGTGCCAAAATCGAAAAGGAAATCGGAATATCAGATATTGTCTTCAAAATCGGCCCGAGAATCAATGCCTCCGGAAGGTTGGAACATGCCAAAGCTTCTGTGGAGTTGTTGATTTCAACAGATTTAAACTTAGCAATAGAGCGGGCAAAACTGGTCGATGAAGTAAATACCACCCGGAGAAACTTTGATGAGAATATCACCAAAGAAGCTTTTGAGATGATCGCTGAGCGGGAAGCATCCGTGGAGTGGAATTCCACTGTCCTTTTCAAAGAGGATTGGCACAAAGGAGTAATCGGAATTGTGGCGAGCAGATGCATCGAAAAATACTACCGTCCCACCATCATTTTGACCGAATCAAACGGGAAAGCTACGGGAAGTGCCAGATCGGTGGTGGATTTTGATATTTATGAAGCAATTGCAGAATGTGCTGGACTCTTGGATCAATTTGGAGGACATAAATATGCGGCAGGATTGACCTTGCCAGTAGAAAATGTCCCTGATTTTCAGAAGATGTTTGAATCGGTTGTAAAAAGCAGAATTGAGGAAGTTCACCGCAAACCAGTGATTGAAATCGACGATGAATTATTGCTAGATCAGATAAATTACAAGTTTTATAATATCTTGAAGCAAATGGCACCTTTTGGACCTGGGAATACAGAACCTATTTTAAGAATTTCCCAAGCCTATGCCGAAAATGTAATTATTTTGAAAGACAAGCATTTACGATTCAACATTGTCCAGGATGGACAGGTCACCAAACCGGTTTGCCTTGGATTTGGATTGGCAGATCGTGCCAAAGATCCTGATCATACCATTGTAAAAATGCTACAGGGAAAAATGCGTTTTGATATCGTCGCAGAAATGCGTGAAAATTTCTTTAGAGACAAATCCAGTTTGCAACTCTACGTGAAAGACATCAAATTTGACTGATATGATGCTAAAAGCCGACAACCTCGTCAAAATCTACAAAGGCCGCCGGGTGGTGAATCACATTTCCGTTACGGTAGAGCAAGGTGAAATAGTAGGGCTTCTTGGACCAAATGGCGCAGGAAAAACTACATCTTTTTACATGATAGTAGGATTGGTTCAGCCAAATGAAGGTACTATTCATCTGGAAAAGCAAAACATCACTAGCCTTCCCATGTACAAAAGAGCGCAGCTTGGCATTGGCTATTTAGCTCAGGAAGCATCGGTTTTCAGAAAACTTTCGGTAGAAGAAAATATCATGGCTGTGTTGGAAATGACCAAAATGCCAAAACAGGAGCGAAAAGAAAAAGTGGAAAGCCTGCTGGAAGAATTCAGTTTGACTCATGTAAGAAAAAATTTAGGGATGGTGCTTTCCGGTGGAGAGAGAAGAAGAACTGAGATCGCCCGGGCTTTGGCAGTGGATCCCAAATTCGTCCTTTTGGATGAACCCTTTGCCGGTGTGGATCCCATCGCTGTAGAAGAAATCCAGACCATTGTCGCAAAACTAAAAACCAAAAATATCGGAATCCTGATCACAGACCACAACGTCAATGAAACACTTTCTATCACAGATAGGGCTTATTTGATGTTTGAAGGTAAACTTTTAAAAGCCGGAACTGCTGAAGAGCTAGCGGCTGATGAGCAAGTAAGAAAAGTCTATTTGGGTAGTCAGTTTGAGCTTAAACGCAAAATTTTTAAATAATGGAGGTATTGAATTCCTTTATGACCTGGATTTTTAAAAATCGGATCGGTCAAATTGAAAATTTTAAGAAAAATCCGATTCAAGTTCAGGACACTACTTTTTTTGAATTAATTGAAGCCGGAAAAAATACAGAATTCGGAAAGGAATTTAAATTCTCAAGCATCCATCATTATGATGATTTTGCCGAAAACGTCCCGATTTTAGATTACGAGGGGATCAAACCTTACATCGACCAAACTATGAGGGGCAAACAGAATGTCCTTTGGAACACCGAAATAGAATGGTTTGCCAAATCCTCAGGAACTACCTCCTCAAGAAGTAAATACATCCCTGTCAGCACCGAAAGTCTAGAAGACTGCCATTATAGCGGTGGCAAGGACATGGTCTCCCTTTATATTTCAAATTACCCGGATTCTAAATTGTTTGCAGGAAAAAGCCTGACCATCGGGGGAACACTGGAGAAAAATCCTCTTAATCCACAAGGAACTGCAAGAGCAGGAGATATCTCTGCTGTGATCATGCAGAATCTACCGATCTGGGCCCAGTTTGTGAGAACTCCTTCTTTGGAAACTGCTCTGATGAGTGAGTGGGAAGCAAAAATTGAAAAAATGGCCAGAGAGACCATGGATGAAAATGTCACTTGCATCGCGGGTGTCCCTACCTGGACCGTCGTATTGATGCAACGTATCCTGGAGATCAAGAAAGCAAAAAACATTCTGGAAGTATGGCCAAATCTGGAAGTCTTCTTTCACGGAGCTGTTGCTTTTGGCCCTTATAAAAGCCTTTTCAAAGAATTGATCCCTTCCAGCAAAATGCGGTACGTAGAAACCTATAATGCATCAGAGGGTTTTTTTGGTATTCAGGATCAACCCAATTCCGAGGAGCTTTTACTCTTATTGGATTATGGGATTTTTTATGAGTTTATTCCGATGGAGGATTGGGAAAAAGAAAAACCAAAAGTAGTGCCTTTGGCTGGTGTGGAACTCGGCAAAAACTATGCAATGGTCATCAGTACCAATGGGGGATTATGGAGATACAAAATCGGAGACACCGTAAAATTCACTTCCATTAAACCGTATCGATTTAAAATTACCGGTAGAACCAAGCACTTCATCAATGCATTTGGTGAGGAGGTAATTGTGGAAAATGCAGAAAAAGCCATTCAGTACGCAGCAGAGCAATGTGATGCCAGCATTGTTAATTTTACAGCTGCTCCGGTTTATTTTGATACTTCTGGTGCAAAAGGCGCTCACGAATGGCTAATAGAATTTCATAAGCCTCCTATTGACCAGTCTAAATTCAATGAGCTTCTGGATCTACATCTCCGTGAGATCAACTCTGATTACGATGCCAAACGATACAAGGACTTGGCTTTAATTGCTCCGGTCATCCATGCTGCCAAACAAGGAATTTTTGAAAAATGGCTGGGAATGAAAGGAAAACTGGGAGGTCAGCATAAAATCCCGAGACTGTCTAATAGTAGGGAGTATCTGGATGAAATCCTCCATCTCCAACAAGAACTTCAAGATTAAAAAAAGCGGCCTTTAGACCGCTTTTGCTGTTTCCATCTGGAAGATAATTTCCTCGTAATCGAGTTTGTTCCAATTCTCGGTAATCAAAGGATCTGCCATTACCCGATCCATGATTGCTTCTTGTAGTTTGCCTTGGGCATAAGCTTCTGAGTAGCTGATATCCGAAAAAGTCACCATGGTATAAAGTGGGATCCAATCATTAGGGTATAACTCATGAAGTTTTGCTTCGATTTTCTTTCTCAATAAAAACTTAGGATCTGCCACTGAGTCCCTCATTTCTATAAAGTTCTCCATTGCCAATTGGCAAATAGCGTCTGTATCACGTTTTCTGATCTTTTGGAATTTTTCAAAAACCAAATCCCAGGAATTAGTCCCAAGTTTATCGATCAGACCATTAAGGATATAACAATCTTCAAATCCACAGTTCATACCCTGTCCATAAAAAGGCACCATGGCATGGGAAGCATCTCCGATCAAAAGACTTTCTCCTTGAACCCAAGGATAGCAATCTACATTCACCAATGCTGAAGTAGGATTTCTAAAAAACTCATCCACCAAATCAGGCATCAGTTGGTAAGCATCATCAAAATAATTGCTGAACACACTGATCAAATCACGCTCATCTGTGATCTTTTCAAAGCATACTTTGGTTCCCTCAAAAGGTAAAAACAGAGTACAGGTAAAGGACTTATCAGGATTGGGAAGGGCTATTAACATAAACTTGCCCCTTGGCCAAATATGCAATGCATTCGGGTCCATGGCAAATTCACCTTCTGCAGTCGCCGGGATAGTCAACTCTTTGTATCCATGCGTCAGATATTCCTGCTTGTAGTTAAATCGAACCTGCTTTTGCATACTCAATCTCAAAGCAGAATAGGCACCGTCAGCGCCTACTATCACAGGGGCATGCATCTTGAATGGCCCATTTGGAGTAGCAAAAGTTATTTCCTGGGATGGAAAATTCACTTCCTCGCATTTGTGCTCAAAATTGAATTTGGCACCTAGGTTTTCAGCTTCTTCAGCTAGCAGCTGATTAAATTTCCCTCTGGAAATAGAATAAATCGCCTGCTCCTTTTTCCCATAAGGAATAAAAGACGTGCCTCCATGTTCATCATGGATTTTTCTCCCATACATAGGAATTGCCAGAGGAAGTACTTTTCCCTTTAAGCCTACCTGCTCCAAGCTTTTCCAACCTCTATGACTTAAAGCCATATTGATCGATCTACCGCCTTCAAAATAGGGAGTTTTGCGCTTGTCGGGTCTTTTGTCATACACGGTGACATCCAAACCCTGGCGCTTAAGATATATTGCCATCAAGGAGCCAATCAGCCCAGCTCCTAGAATAGTGATTTCGTTTTTCTTCATTCGGATAAGTTTTATCCCAGCTTCTTAAGCGAATTTTTTCAAGCTTTGTTCCAAAATCAGACCAAACTTAAAAACATCCAAGAAACTATTATACAGCGGAGTAGGTGCCAAACGAATCACGTTTGGGTTCCTCCAGTCACCTACCACTCCTTGACTATACCACTCATCAAAGACAGACTTGCCTCCACGATGAATGTGCAAAGATAATTGACAACCTCTCTCCGTAGGGTCTTTTGGAGTAATAATTTCCAAAATGCCTGACTTTCCGCTGATTTGCTCTATTAAATAAGCTAAATATCCAGTCAGTCTTTCACTTTTTGCCCTGAGATTTTCCATTCCTGCTTTTTGGAAAATATCCAAGGAAGCCTGATGCGCCGCCAAAGCCAAAACATTGGTATTGGAAACTTGCCATCCATCTGCTCCATGCATCGGTACAAAGCCTTTTTCCATTAAAAAACGCTGGCTTTCGTCATGTCCCCACCATCCTCCAAACCTTGGTAAATCCGGTCTATCTGCAAATCGCTCATGAACAAAAATCCCGGAAATATTACCTGGGCCAGAATTTAAATACTTATAACTACACCAGGTTGCAAAATCCACATCCCAGTCATGTAGCTTCAAAACAGCATTTCCAACAGCATGCGCCAAGTCAAACCCAGCATAAGCTCCAACCTTATGCGCTGCTTCAGTGATAGCTTTGATATCAAATAACTGACCACTGTAATATTGGATTCCAGCCATATTGACCATCGCCAGAGAGTCCCCATGGGCTTGGATTTCGGCAAGTATATCTTCGGTTCTTAAGAAATATTCCCCATCCCTAGGTTTTAATTCTACGATAGACTCACTGGGATCTAGCCCATGAAAACGAACCTGGGTCTCAAGCATATACATGTCAGACGGAAATGCCCCAGCTTCCACAATTATTTTGTAACGCTCTGGAGTTGGTTGATAAAATGAGACCATCAAAAAATGAAGGTTGGAAGACAAATTATTCATCGCCACCACCTCATGAGTATGTCCTCCTACGATTTCCGCCAAAGCCGGTTTGGACTTTTGACGAACGTGATACCAAGCATCCTCTCCATGAAAATGCCCATCCACAGCCAGATTCGCCCAATTATCAAGCTCTTTTCCTAAGTATGAACGAACAGATTTTGGCTGAAGGCCAAGGGAATTGCCACAAAAATAAATGGCTTCCTTCCCATTGACTTGGGGAAAGAAAAACTCATCACGAAAATCTCTTAATGGATCTTCGGCATCCATTTTCCTCGCAAAATCTTCTGTAAACTGATAATCTATCTGGGTCATAAATCTTTTACTTTTCAGAATTTAAATAATTCTGATTAATTGAATGTTTGGTGCTTTTGAGGAATTACTATTACTTCACCATGACTGTTCCGCAGTTATTGCAAGTTGTATTTTCCGGATTAGACCAAAAGCGATCCATAATAGGAGGTAATTGATTGACGATGTCTGTTACATCCGCATATTCTTCATAGAGCTTTTCCCCGCAGTTTTCGCAATGCCAGATAAACCCGTCTTTCTCCCCTGCTTTTCTGTATCGCTCGATAACCAACCCAATTGTATTGGCAGGTCTTCTTGGTGAATGAGGCACTTTGGGTGGCAATAGGAAAATTTCACCTTCTTTGATCGGCACATCTTCTGGCTTCCCATCCTCTATGATTTTCAAAATTATATCCCCTTCTATTTGGTAGAAAAATTCCTCCCCTTCATTGTAATGGTAATCTTTTCTCGAATTGGGGCCACCCACTACCATGATGATAAAATCCTCATTTTCAAGATAAACCTGCTTATTTCCTACAGGAGGTTTCAGTAAATGTCTGTTTTCGTCTATCCACTTTTTGAAGTTGAAGGGTTTTGCGACTGCCATAAGCTTTGTATTTCGGTTAAAAATGAAATTTGCCTTTCAAATTAAGTAACTCAAATCCGGCTTAAAAGTATTAAAAAACATACGCATTTTTGGCTTACTTTGTCTCAAAGCCCAAAATCATGCGTCTACCCATTGTCGATCTTCACTGCGACATGCTTTCTTACCTGGCAAAAGTTCCCGCAGCTGATCCCTATTCAAAAGATGATATTGCCTGTGCCATTCCCTGGTTAAAATCCGGTGGGGTGCGAATGCAAGTGATGGCCATTTACACAGATGTCAATCCCGATTCGATGAAATTGGCCAGTAAACAGGCAGATATTTTCCAGAATTTATTGGCTCAAAATCCAATGGATTTAGATTTTGCGGGTCCTGAATTTTTGGCAAATTGGAAGAGTCATAAGAATATTGGCATCATAGCTTCGGTAGAAAATGCGGCAGGTTTAGGTAATGAAACTGCGACGCTGGATGAAATCAAAGCCCAATTTGACCACATCCTGGAAAAGTGTAAAAAACTGGCCTATATCAGTTTGACCCATCATACCGAAAACCGTTTTGGAGGAGGCAATTATACGGATGGAATCGGCCTTAAGGATGATGGAAAGCATTTGTTGGATTACATGGCCGGAAAGAAAATCCCAATTGACCTGTCCCATACCTCTGATTTATTGGCAGAAGGAATCTTGAACCATATTGACACCGAGAAACTGGACGTGCCTGTGATTGCCAGCCACTCCAATTTCAGAGAGATCTGGCATCATCGAAGAAACCTAACGGATGAGTTTGCAAAAGAAGTTATCTACAGGGAAGGGATTATCGGCGTCAATTTTCTACGAGCATTTCTGGACAATGACGTGCCCGAAAGACTATTTGAACACCTGCTTCATGGATTTCAGATCAAAGGTGAAAAAGCCATGTGTTTTGGAGCTGACTTCTTTTATACCAAGAATTTTGGTGACCCATCCAGAATACCATTTTACTTTCCACTTGCGGAAAACTCCAGTAAATATCCCGGATTGTTAGAGCATTTAGAAACTGAACTCAGTGACCAACACTTGACGAATCTGGCTTATGGAAATGCATTAAACTTCTATAGAAAACTCTGGAAATAAGAATATGTCCTCACACCACTTTGTCAAGGAACAACAAGAACCAGCAGTGTTTATCCTAAATGCAGATGAGGTCCATTTTGACCAGATTTCTCCTTTATTGGAATGGGTTCCGACAGTTTTGGTAGCCGAACAAGCCCTGGACCAGGTGCTGAGCTGGGGAATAAAAATAGATGTGATTTTGGCCTCAGAATCATTTCAGGCAGAAAACATGAATCTTCTGCTGGAGCAATATCCCGTAAAATTTTTGAGAGCAGACCAGGAAAAATCCCTGGACGAAGGACTGAATTATTTAATGGCAAGCAGTCACTTTGCAGCGCATCTCGTGGGGTTTCCCCACCTTCGAGCCTTAGAACTTTTGGATAAAACCAAGCTGATGGACTTAACTATCCTCGATGGAGAGTGGAAATATTACCCGATCAAAGATGGACATTTCAAAAAATGGTTTCCAGAATCCACTATTCATATTCATGCAAAAGAAGGTCTGCCAGTGGAGATCGTCAATGAAAATGGACAGATGATTCTGCCCATTTCTTATGCTACTTTTATGGAAGTCCCAGAGGGGCCCACCGAAATCAAAGCGCCTTCTTCCTTTTGGATCGGAGAAAAGATCAGATAAGCTTACCCTACGAATGTCGCCGATATCATTCGGTTTTTATCATTCAGATCTCTCACGAGATTGATATCAGAATACCCTAATCCTTCCAATAATTCGACCGTCTCTGGACCGAAATTATTGTGGATTTCATAATACAATCTTCCTCCTGGCTTAAGCATCAATTTCGCTTTTTCTGCGATGACTCTATAAAAAATCAAAGGATCATGATCCGGAACAAACAAGGCTAAACCTGGCTCAAAATCTCTCACATTGCTATGTAAATCTACCCACTCAGCCTCAGGTACATAGGGAGGATTGCTGACTAAAATATCAAGATCTTTCAGATTAGGGGTTTCTTTTAAGATATCCAGATGCAAAAACGTCACATTGGCTTCCAACTGTTCCGCATTTTGCATCGCTACGTCTATTGCATCCTCAGAAACGTCAGCAGTGTAAACCTCAGAGTCTTTCATTTCCAAGGCCAAACTGATAGGGATACAACCAGAACCTGTTCCGATATCCAGGATTTTCAACCCATTCAGAGGGTTTTCTTTGATGATCATATGCACCAGTTCCTCGGTCTCATTTCTAGGAATCAAGACAGATTCATCCACAAAAAAGTCACGGCCATAAAAAGGCGCCTTTCCAATGATGTACTGCACAGGCTCGCCGGTCTTCAACCGCTCAAAATCCTCAAACAATGCCTCCGAAATACTATCCTCTTCTATTTCGTTCAACATATCCACTTTACGGACACCCAAATGGTATTCCAATAGCCAGTTGATCAGATTATTAGCCTCCTTAGGAGAATATTGAGTCAGCTCCGCTGCCCATTGTTTTACGAGTTCGTTAAAATTGCTCATTGATGTTGCAAATAGCCCTAATTTGCCGTAAAGGTAGCAATCCCAAAACTATCTCGTATGAAAAAAATTCAACTCCTTTTTTTCGCATTGATTTTCGCCTTTTGCGCTAATGCCCAAACCAATGAATCCAAGTTCTATTTAGGCTTTGATGCCAGCTATTGGCAGCGTTCAACCTACCCTACTGACCCATTGGCTGTGCAGCGGAATATGCTCGGAAGTATACGGCCCATGTTTGGATTTAACCTTCAGAAAAACTGGTCATTGGGAGTCATCACCAATTTCAGCTCCTACCAAGACCGGGTATCACCTGTGGAATTGAATTATCCGATTTATGGGGAATTGGATGAAAATAACAATTACCCCATCATCGACTACAGAAGTACAAGTCAAGAAGCTTCCCTTAAAAACGACTTGAGAGGATATGGGCTTTTTCTCAAAAAATCTATCAGTCTGGGGAAAAAGACTTCCATCAACTTTAGCCTCTATGGTATGAAGGAATCAGGGGAAGAAGGAAATTTGTTGATTTCGCCGGATTTTGGTTCATACTACCCATGTATCAATTGTTTTTATCCTGCACAAAGCAGCTTTTACTGTGCCACTTGTCTGTCCATAGCTTATTCTAGGATAGAAATCCCCTATACAGAGACCAACTGGAGAGCAGGTTTGGATATTGCATTTGCTTATCAGCTGAAACCTTGGGTAGGACTAGAGTTTAGAGCCAATATGTTGGAATTCAGAAAACAGATTCTAAAAGACAAGAGAGTAGAATATGAAACTATTGACTTCGTATACGATCCATTCTTCGGAGCTACCTCTCAGTATTTTGGAAATCATTACGATTTGGGCTCTGCCGTAGCAAGAGATGGAGTCCGTTTTGGACTGATCTTTAGTCCATTTTAAAAACACATTCCCATGGAATAGAAAGAAAAACTACCTTTGTGGAGAATTTCTATCCCATGAAGCTACATAATAACACCATACGTGGAGTGCATACTGCACTTGCGGCCATTTTCGAAGAAGGTCAATACGCGGATAAAGTAATCGAACGTACACTCAAATCCAACCCAAAATGGGGAGCAAGAGACCGCTCTTTTATTGCCGAAACTACCTATGAAATGGTTCGTTGGTGGAGATTGATTAATTATTTGAGCCCTTCCAATAATCCTTACGATCTGTTTGGAACCTATTGGTTGATGCAAGGTCATAGCTTACCGCCATGGGAGGAATTTGAAAAAATCCAACCGGAAAAACTGAAAGGCAAATACGATAAACTGGAAGATCCTGCCTTGATTGAATCCATCCCGGACTGGTTGGAAGAACTAGGCAATAAGGAACTGGGGGAAAAATGGGAGGCCGAAATCCATAGCTTAAATCAGGAAGCAGATGTGGTGTTACGGGTGAATACCTTGAAGACCACCCGGGAGCGCCTTCGGAATATGCTTGCCGAATCCAATATCTCCACCCATATCATCAAAGGATACAAGGATGCATTGATCTTGGATGAGCGTCAGAATGTATTCAGACATCCAGCATTCAAAGAAGGTTTATTTGAGGTTCAGGATGGTTCTTCCCAACTCGTGGCAGAATCACTGGCGGTCGAGCCGGGCATGCGTGTGATCGATGCCTGTGCCGGAGCAGGAGGAAAGTCCCTGCATTTGGCAGCTTTGATGGAGAATAAGGGGAAAATTCTTTCCATGGATGTGGAAGAATGGAAACTACAGCAGACAAAACTTCGAGCCCGAAGGGATGGAGTTTCTATTATCGAAAGAAAAGTGATCGAAGGGTCAAAGACGATCAAGCGATTAAAAGAATCTGCGGACAGACTTCTATTGGATGTTCCTTGTTCAGGTTTGGGAGTATTAAAAAGAAACCCCGATACTAAGTGGAAATTAAGTCTGGACTCTATCGAGAAGGTCAGACAGACCCAACAGGAAATTCTTCAGAGCTATCCATCTATGCTGAAATCCGGAGGGCAAATGGTCTATGCTACCTGTAGTATTTTGCCATCGGAAAACCAGGATCAGGTACAAAAATTTCTGAATTCTGAGGCCGGGAAAAACTTCGAATTGATAGAAGATCAAAAGGTTCTTTCGCACGAAAGCGGCTTTGATGGATTTTATATCGCCCGCTTGCTTAAAAAATAGTTTTCAGATACATTCCTCTGAAAATCAAAAAGTTATTTCTAACTTCATTGCTAAATTTTTAAGCAAATGAAGTTAGAACTGATTTTTACGGCTGCCAATTCACTCGCATTTTTATGTTGGATTTTTCTCTTTGTATTATACCAAAAACGCTGGGTTTACAAATTCCTGTTTAGTTTCATCTGTGTCATCATGGGAAGCGCTTACCTTTATTTTATTCTCAAAGGTTTGGGGGCTGATACAGGTGGTGGGTTTGATACCTTGGCAAATGTCAAATTGCTGTTTTTAAGTGACGAAGCATTACTTGCAGGTTGGATTCATTACTTGATTTTTGACCTATTTGTGGGCATGTGGATTTCTTTCAATGCAGACATGAGAGGTATCAACCGTTGGATTTTACTTCCTTGTTTGGTGCTTACTTTTATGGCTGGACCTACCGGGTTACTTCTGTACATTATCATCCGCATCATCCATTCTCGAAAATGGATCCAAGAACCATTTTCCAACCCTGCTATTTCCTGAAATCAAGAAGTATCTTTCATTTTTGAGTAAAAATTGGAGAAGATTCGATATTTATTTTACCACAGATTAGTTTGATAAAGAATTTTGTTTGTAATTTTGACGGGCAAATAGGGTTACCTACAACCAATATTTGCCATGAATCGAAACTCCGACAAGTTCCTTTACGAAGCACTCACTTACGACGATGTGCTTTTAGTCCCTGGATATTCTGAAGTCTTACCAAGAGACACGAATACTTCCACTCAACTCACCAAAAAAATCAGATTGAACATTCCTTTGGTTTCCGCTGCGATGGACACGGTTACTGAAGCTGAATTAGCCATTGCTATTGCTTTGGAAGGTGGCCTTGGATTTATCCATAAGAACATGACCATCGAGCAGCAAGCTGCCCAAGTGAGAAAAGTGAAGCGTTCTCAGGCTGGAATGATCCTGGATCCGATTACCCTTCATATAGATTCTAAAGTTCGCGATGCCGAGACCATCATGCGTGAATATCATATTGGTGGCATACCTGTAGTGGACGAAAACCGCGTTCTGAAAGGAATTATCACCAATCGTGACCTTCGCTTCATCAAAGATCAAAATCGTCCGATCAGAGAAATCATGACGATCGACAATCTGATTACAGCTAAATCAGGCGTTTCATTGGAGCAAGCAGAAGAAATCCTTCAGGAATACAAAATCGAAAAGCTTCCTATTGTCGACGAAGAAAACAAACTGACTGGTTTGATTACATATAAGGACATTTTAAAGAGAAAAGATAAGCCAAATGCCTGCAAAGATGAATATGGAAGATTGAGAGTAGGGGCGGCAGTTGGTGTTACAGCAGATATTGTGGAGCGTGTAGAAGCCCTGAAAAATGCAGGAGTAGATGTCGTTTCTATCGATACGGCTCATGGGCATTCCAAAGGGGTAATCGATACCTGTAGAAAAATCAAAGACGCATTTCCTGATCTGGAAGTAATCGTCGGAAACATCGCAACGCCAGAAGCAGCTATTGCTTTGGCAAATGCAGGGGCAGATGCGGTAAAAGTGGGTGTAGGACCTGGTTCAATTTGTACTACAAGAATTATTGCCGGAGTTGGAGTACCTCAGTTTTCCGCAGTATTCGAATGTGCTGAAGCCTTGAAAGACCGTGGAGTTCCTGTCATTGCTGACGGCGGTATCCGTTATTCTGGAGATTTGGTAAAAGCCGTTGCCGCAGGTGGAAGCTCCATCATGATCGGGTCTCTTTTAGCAGGAACAGAGGAAGCTCCTGGAGAAATGATCATTTTCGAAGGAAGGAAATTCAAATCCTACCGTGGAATGGGCTCTTTGGAAGCTATGGAATCAGGCTCTAAAGACCGTTATTTCCAAGATGCTGAAGACAATATCAAAAAATTGGTTCCAGAAGGTATCGTAGGAAGAGTACCTTACAAAGGTTTGGTAGCAGAAGTCCTTTATCAATTAGTAGGTGGACTTCAAGCAGGTATGGGCTACTGTGGTACTCAGACAATCGAAGATTTACAGAAAAACGGAAAATTCGTAAAAATTACTGCTGCCGGTGTGAAGGAATCGCATCCTCACGATGTGAGCGTAACCAGAGAAGCACCAAACTATAGCTTAAAAGGATAAGTTGAATCTTCTTATAAAAGTAAAATCCGGCCCACAAGCCGGATTTTTTTATTGAATTTTCCTAAAGTTGTTTTTTGTCAATCCGAACGTCCCGCATAACTATCGAGGTCGAGGATTACATTCAGTTTATTTCAAAATCTCTTTTATCTCATAGTCCTGGATATGGACATTATACCAACCACCTTCTATGCTTGCCCCATATTTTTTATAAAAATTAATTGCCGGTTCATTCCAGTCCAATACTTGCCACATCATGCCAGTGCAGCCATCATCCAATGACTTGGCCATGGTTCGCTCCAACAATAATTTTCCAGCGCCTTTTCCTCTCTCTGATTGGGTGACTACCAGGTCTTCGAGATAAAGTCGCTTCCCTTTCCAAGTGCTATAGCGGTAATAATAGACAGCAATCCCGATGATTTCCTTGGTTTCGTCCTTTTCGCAGACAAACATTCCATAGACAGGATTGGCACCAAAGCCATCTTCTTGCATCATTTCTAAGGTATTGGTCACCTGCTCAGGCGCTTTTTCATACAATGCCAATTCTTCTATTAATTCTAAAACTCTTGGGAGGTCATCTATAGTCCCTTCTCTTAATGAATACATTTCTATTTTGATTAGGAGGTTATTATTTGGAATTTCCTTTTTTGAAAAGCTAAATTTAATGAAATCAAAGAAACAATGTTTTTAGCAATAGATGCGGGGAATTCAAATGTAGTTTTTGCCCTTTTTGATCAGAAAGAGAAAAAATGGACCAATCAATTCCGTGTAGAAACAAAAGGCCCAAAGCTCAATTCCCAGTTGAGTAAGAAAGTACCTCTTTATTTTTTGGAACATGGAATCTCACCTGCTGCAATCTCCGAAATTGGGTTTAGCTCAGTAGTTCCGGAAGTGAATGGGACTATTGTAGAATTTTGTCAAAACTACTTCGGAACAAATCCTTATTTAATTCAGCCTGAGAGCTATCAAAAACTTCCCATCACTTCCCTGAGACCCAGTGAAATCGGCTCTGACTTGATGTGTAATGTGATGGCAGCCTATTGCAAATACCAAAAACCAGTGATTATAGTGGATTTTGGGACAGCACTGACATTTACTGTGGTGGATCAAAACGGTAAAATCAAAGGGGTGAATATTGTACCGGGCTTGAGAACAGCCATTAATTCTTTGTTTCAAAATACCGCTAAACTTCCAAATGTGGACTTAAAAATGCCGGAATCCGCATTGGGACAAAACACCATCCATGCGATACAAGCCGGAATTCTTTATGGGTACACCGGATTGGTCAAAGGCATGATCGAAACAATTGAACAGGAAACCAAAGAAAGCTATAAAGTGGTCGCAACAGGAGGATTATCATCTGTGCTCACTCCTTTGGCAGAGGTTTTTGATGAAATCGACAGAAATTTGACTTTGGAGGGTTTACGTTTGATCACCAAAACAAATACCTAGATCAAAGGACAACTTAGGATCAGATTCGGATCCGGACAAATTGCTTTATATTTTTCTATTTCCCGTTGGGAACAAACCCCTGGGAAATCCCCCACATTTCCTTGCATGTCCAGCATCAACTGAAAATGCAAATGCGGCGGCCAATCACCATTTTCGGGAAATGGTCCGATATGGCAAAGTAAGTCACCCGCTTTCATCTCTTGGCCAACTTTAAGTTTTTCCAGATCGCTTAAAAACAAATGACCATAGAGGGAATAGAGTTTTTGGCCTTCAATTTCATGCTCCAGGATAATCGTGGGCCCGTAATTTCCAAATCCGGCATTATCCTGAAAAGAATGGATTATCCCATCCGAAGGAGCAAAAACCGCATTTCCTGCCTCAGCCCAAATGTCTACTCCCAAATGGATATTCCGAAAGTCAGACTCCTGCGTAGCAAAAACCTCCGATCTTCTATAAATCGCCCGATGCTCAAAATAGCCTCCAATACCATATTTCTTGTTTTGCCCAGAAAGCTTCCCAAAAACATAGGAATTGAATTCCTCCGTATTTCCTAAGTCGATCGAATCTAATTCCGAATTAGCTGGACTAAAATCCAATTTCGAAGTATTACTTTCTGTTAAAGCTTCTCCCATGACGGGGAAAAATTGTAGGGCATTCCAATTCATGCCTGAAGATAAAAACTCCGGGGATTTGTTTGAATTCTATGTGAAAACAATTTGGGAGTAGCTGTTAATGGGTTTTGTTTTATAGGCGATTGGTTAAATTTAATTAAGGTGTCAGGCTGAGTGGAGTCGAAGCTTTGTCCAAACAAGAAAATTTAATTGTCCTCGACTCCGCTCGGACTGACATCATTTTTAGATTCGTTTTCTGAAAAAAACACTTTCCAGCTGTTCAGGATTTGTAATCCTGAACCTGAATCTTAGGATTTTGAATCCGCTTACCTTTTCAAATATCAGGTACATAATCTTTGAATAATAGCGAGAATATTGTTTTGAATTACGCTGATATAAAAAGATTATAAATCTTCAGAACAAACTTCGGGATTGCAAATCCCGAAGAGCTAGGTTTTGTTTTATAGGCGATTGGTTAAATTTAATTAAGGTGTCAGGCTGAGCGGAGTCGAAGCCTTGTTCAAACAAGAAAATTTAATTGTCCTCGACTCTGCTCGGACAGACATCAATATTAGATTCACTTTCTGACAAAAAAAATAATTCAAAAAATCTCCTCAATTCCCTAATTTCAGGCCATGAGCCATACCTTTCCTTCTCTTGCTGAAATCAAAGCAGCGCATGCTCGAATTCAGCCTTTTATTCATCGCACTCCGATTCTTTCCTCCACTGCCATTAATGAAATTGCTGGTTGTGAGATTTTCTTTAAATGCGAAAACTTCCAGAAAGTAGGCGCATTCAAAGCCCGTGGTGCTGCCAATGCTGTGATGAAACTAACCGAAGAACAGAAAGCTAAGGGAGTTGCAACTCATAGCTCAGGAAATCATGCAGCAGCTTTGGCTAGAGCGGCGAGTGTGGCCGGAATTCCTTCCTATATCGTAATGCCATCCAACGCCCCTGAGATTAAGAAAAAGGCAGTAAAAGGATACGGCGGGCAAATCATCGAATGCGAACCAAATCTCAAAGCGAGAGAAACAACTTTAGAGTCGGTAGTAGCCAAAACCGGAGCGACATTTATTCCTCCCTACGATTTTATGGATGTGATCGAAGGACAGGCTACTTGCGCCTTGGAGTTAATTGAAGATCAACCCAATTTGGATATCATCATGGCTCCTGTAGGTGGCGGAGGATTGCTGGGAGGTACTGCTTTGACAACACATTACCTTTCTCCCAATACTGAAGTAATTGCCGGAGAACCGGCTGGTGCAGATGATGCATTCCAATCTTTTCAGGCTGGAAAAATCATCCCACAATCAGGTCCTAATACCATCGCTGATGGACTTTTAACTTCCTTAGGAGTTTTGAATTTCGAGTTGATTCAAAATTATGTTTCAGATATTCTTTTGGCCACTGATCCTCAGATTATCGAAGCCATGCGCCTGATCTATGAGCGGATGAAAATCGTGATCGAACCCTCCTGTGCGGTACCATTAGCAGCTTTATTAGCCAATCAAGATCGCTTTGCAGGAAAGAAAGTAGGGATTATCCTTTCCGGTGGAAATGTGGATTTGGGAAAATTGCCTTTTTGAGTTTACCGCAGAGCACGCAAAGGTAAATTCAAAGTTCGCAAAGGGTTTTTAAGCGTATAGAAAAGTAAAGCCAAATATCAGCGCAATTAGGGTTCATATATTAGTGCTGTTAGCGCTTTTCAGGATTTGCAATCCTGAACCTTAATTATAGGATTTCTAAACCAATAAAACCTAACCCTTATAATAAGTTAGTTAAACCAAGTTTAATTTGAAATAACATTCTTCAGGATCAAGTTATTATTGAATCGAAGATTAAAAATCTTCGGAAAGAGCTTCGGAATCGCAAATCCCGAAGAGCAGAATTTAAATTCCATCTATCACTATATCTTGCATAGATAGATCAACCCTTACTTCATAAAGCGTAAATGAATAGTTGTGTTCAAATCTTTTCTGGGAACAAAAGTCCTCTGCCATCATAACAAATACTTTTTCATTCTTCTTTCCATTAAACTCTCCCCATTTGGACCAATCCTGAAAATCTAACTCCGAAGCATAAAAAAACTTGCCTTTTTCAATTTCTGAAATGGTCAGACTCTTTGTTTCAGGTTCTGCTGAATATCTAGTATGATCCAAATGTACTGTTCCATTTTCTGGAAATTCTTTGCTGTAAATAAAATCCCTTTTATCTCTTAAACCATGTTTGACAATCCTCCATTCTTTACAGTCATCTAAAATGATAACTATAGGATCTTCTTGATTTACAGGAAGAAGTCTCCAAAATGCAATAAAAATAACTATTAATTTCCACATGGTTTGTCCAAATTCTTTGAAATTTCAGATACATTACACTTACTGCAATCCTATTCCTCCCTAGATACATGAAGTTTCACTTCATATAGGGTGAATTTTTGACCAAAGGCAAAACGGTTCCTTGAACAATAATCTTCGGGTCTCAGGATAAATATCCTTGGACTTGAATCAATTGACAACTCATACCATTGACTTAAACTTAACTCTGAGGTAAATAAATGTGGAGATTCTAAAATTTTAGAATAAGTTATTTCTCTTGTTGAAAGACTATCTTCTTCATCTAACCAGGCATGTGTAAATCCGATCAATGGCCAGTCATTTGATTTTTTTTGATAAGTAAAGTGATCTTTATTTACCCAAATATCGGATCGATCCCAATTTTGACAATCATCTACTAAAATAAAGACAGAATTTTTTGGACCACTTAGAGGAAACAATACTGAAAGAAAAATGAGTGATATCAAATTCCACATAATTGAATTAGGATGTTTGTCGCTTTACATAGTAATCTCCTATACTTTCCTGGCGTTGACCATAATTTATAATTAAGACCAGTCTTGAACTTACAAGTTAAGATTTAATCCATTGAAGCGTCGGACTTAAAAATAAAAACCCTCCCAGAATTGCTTCCAGGAGGGTTTTCTATTTTTTAGACTTTTAAATTTAAAATTCTGCAATTAATTTTATATTTCTCATTATAGCTTTCTGAATTTAATATCCATTTTTTTATTCTTGTAATAGCAAGTTAATTCTTACTTCATAAAGCGTAAATGAATAGCCATATTCAAACCTCTTTCGGGAACAAAAGTCTTCTGCCATCATAACAAAGAGCTTTTTACCCTTCATTTTATTAAGATCATACCAATCTTGGAAATCTAACTGCGAAGAATTAAAAAACTCCCCTTTTTCAATTTCTGGCTTTGTTAAAGACTGAATTTCTGGCTCTGGAACGGAATTGAATCTAGTATGTCTCAGCATTACAGAAACATTTTCCGGAAACTCTTTGCTGTAAATAAAATCTCATTTATCATTTAATCCATTTTGAACAATTCTCCATTCTTTACAGTCATCTAAAATGATAATTATAGGATCTTCTTGATTTACAGGAAGAAGTCTCCAAAATGCAATAAAAATAACTATTAATTTCCACATGGTTTGTCCAAATTCTTTGAAATTTCAGATACATTACACTTACTGCAATCCTATTCCTCCCTAGATACATGAAGTTTCACTTCATATAGGGTGAATTTTTGACCAAAGGCAAAACGGTTCCTTGAACAATAATCTTCGGGTCTCAGGATAAATATCCTTGGACTTGAATCAATTGACAACTCATACCATTGACTTAAACTTAACTCTGAGGTAAATAAATGTGGAGATTCTAAAATTTCAGAATAAGTTATTTCTCTTGTTGAAAGACTATCTTCTTCATTTAACCAGGCATGTGTAAATCCGATCAATGGCCAGTCATTTGATTTTTTTTGATAAGTAAAGTGATCTTTATTTACCCATATATCTGATTGACCCCAATTTTGACAATTATCTAATAAAACATAGACTTCTTTTTGTTCTTTCTTTAGAAGAAACAAGGAAATAATGGGTATGAAAAAAATCAACTTCCACATGGATTTACTGAGTCAATTGCTATTCCTCTGTTCAGGATTTGTATTCCTGAACTTAGATCATAGGATTTATAATCCGGTAATTTAAAGGTTAAAAACTTACAGAAAGTACTTCGGGATTGCAAATCCCAAAGAGCAAGGGTATTTCTAGCAAAAAAACCCTCCCAGAATTACTTCGAAGAGGGTTTTCAAATGTGTTTATATAAAGAGAGATTTCTCCTTTCGAAAGCTCCAGTCGAAATGACTAATATTTTATTTTCAGCTTTCTCACTTTAGCTTTCAGACTTCACTTCTTGCTTTCCGCTACCGCATGATGCGCTGCTCTCGCCGCAAAAGCCATATAGGTTAAAGAAGGGTTTTGTGTGGAAGTGGAAGTCATACTTGCTCCATCCGTCACATACACATTCGGTACGGCATGAAGCTGATGGTTAGCATTCAGTAGAGAAGTTTTAGGGTCTTTGCCCATTCTCACGCCTCCCATTTCATGGATATCCAATCCCGGTTGACGATGATCGTCATTCACCCGGATATTGGTAAATCCGGCTTTCTCAAACATCTCTGACATCTGTTCCTGATAATCCTTGATCATCTTCTCGTCATTGTCATCGTAATCCACACTGATCTTCAGCTGAGGCATGCCATAAGGATCTCTCAAGTTCGGATCCAAAGCCACATAGTTGCTTTCCTTTGGAATGGTCTCTCCCATCATATGCGAACCCACATACCAAGGACCGTATTGATCTGGATTTAGTAAATTATTTTTCAAATCCATTCCGATTCCTTCGGTATTAGGTCTGACGCCTCGGCTTGCTGAGAACCCTGCGGCATAACCCCGAAGGAAATCCGTTTCCTGCTTGTACACATTTCGGAATCTTGGGAAATATGCACTCGTTGGTCTTCCGCCTGAAGTGGTATACTCCAAATGGCCTTCATACTGCCCGGAAACCTGTGCTCTATAATTATGGAATGCCACGTATTTGCCAAGCAATCCATTGTCATTCCCCAATCCATTTGGAAAACGATTGGAAGTGGAATTCATCAAGATCAAATTGGAATTCAAAGCTGCTGCATTGAGGAAAATCACCGGAGCATAAAACTCCTCCAATTCCTTGGTATTCGCGTCGATGATTCGTACGCCTGTTGCCTTTCCTGCTTCTTCATCATATATAATGGAATGAACCACCGCATCTGGTCTCAATGTTAGATTTCCTGTTTTCAAAGCCCATGGAATAGTAGACGAGTTAGAGCTGAAATAGCCACCAAAAGGACATCCTCTTTGGCAGAGGTTTCTATTTTGGCAAAAAGCCCTGCCTTGTGCAGTAAATTCCGGCCTGGGTTCATGGATATGTGCACATCTTGAAGAAATCAAATGGCGGTCGTTTCCATAGGCTTTTTTGAGTTGCTCTTGGAAGTGTTTTTCAACAATATTCAGATCATAACCTGGTAAAAATTCCCCATCTGGTAAATTAGGAAGTCCGTCTTTGTTACCAGAAACTCCGGCAAACTTCTCCACATGACTATACCAAGATGCAATGTCCTTGTATCGAATCGGCCAATCCACAGCAAACCCATCTCTCGCCGGACCTTCAAAATCAAAGTCAGACCAACGCTGCACCTGTCTCGCCCATAAAAGAGACTTTCCTCCTACTTGATAGCCCCGGATCCAGTCAAATGGCTTTTCCTGTACATAGGGATGCTCTGCATCCTTCACAAAGAAATGCTTGGCATCTTCCCGAAAGGCATAACATTTACTGACAATCGGATTTGCTTCTTTTTCGGCTTGAGTGATCTGTCCCCGATGTTCAAATTCATAAGGAAGCATATTCGTTGTAGGATAATCCTTGACATGCTCTACATTCCTTCCTCGCTCCAGCATCAGGGTTTTTACCCCAAGGTCACAAAGCTCCTTAGCTGCCCAACTTCCACTGATTCCAGAACCGATCACGATGGCTTCGTATGTCCGTTCCTGTTTGTTTCTGATATTTAAATTAGCCATTGATTCTATGTTTTTGGATATCCGAAATCAACACAGAACCATTGTATGCTCCAGGGATCAAGGAATAGGGTATTACTTCAGATTGGATGTACTCAGAGGCCATATAGCCCTGAATCGTCAATCTTTTTGTCGTATTTAAAAAATAGGAAATCGCTTTGTTTTCAGCACCTTTCTCGGTTTCATCCACTTCCAGGTTTTGACCGGAGAGAATTAATGTTTCTTTTTCCTTGGTAGTCAATTTGGCAAAGCTCCCACCGGCAGATTCTTTGGCAAAGTCCGGAAATGCTGCCAAACCTGTAGAAAACATTGTTTGCTCTTCTGAATCCAGGCAATCATTGACCATGACCAGGATAAAGTCTGGCACTTCAATCTCAAGAGCTCCTTTTATCTCTCCTGACGGAATGATGGCATTGGATATATCCCCAAGCAATTGCTTTTGGGATTGGGTGATTTTAAGGTTTTCATAAGCTGTGAGTATATCATCTGAACTGAAATCGCAGGAAGGAATGAATGCCAATCCTCCTGAAATTAAAGCCAGATGCCTCAGGGCAATCCTTCTGTTCATAGATTCTTATTTTGGGTAAGATTAAATCGGGCATTGAATGTAATCAAAATGGTCATGAAAATCTATTGTTTTATGACCCTTGGCAAGAATACTCCCAATTGTATCTGACTGACTATTTTGTTAATACACCCACTTCTCCAAAGGTAGCACCATTGCCATCCGCTGTTTTGGAGGCTTTCAATCGGATATACTTCGCCTGTACCGGATCAAATCGTACCAATTGCTCAATTGGGCTATTGACGATATTGGAAAATTCTCCGGATGCAGTCGTTTTCCAGGATCTTCCATCTTCACTTACCTGAAACTCGAAATTGGTGATAATTCCACTTGGGTATCTGGCCTGCATTGGCATGTAGCTAAATCCTTGGATCTGAATCGATTCTCCCAAGTCAATCGTCAGCATCCCGTTTTTGCTGGTGAAATACGTATTTCTGTTCTCATCAAAGGCTTTAAAGTCATCTTCCTCCACATTTTGCCATCCTGCTTTTGGAAGATCAAGGTCCAATCTTAGCGGGTCGCTCATTTTGTCTGAACTTGGATCATAGGAAGAAACAATCAAAGTGGTGGCTTCTTTCACTGCAATAGGAGCAGTATAAGCTAGGCTTTCCTTGGTGGGATTGCTACCGTCAAGTGTATAGTACAATTCCAAATTGGTATCCGGAGCAGCCAAAGTCACCTCTCCGTTTGTGGACCTTTTCACTGTCGGAGGCAATAAAAGCTTTGGTGCATGATACACACCCACTTCGGCAATCACTGGCACATCCTTCGCATCCAAGAAGTTTACTCTGATTTTTTGGGCTTCGGTATCCGGGAATCTTAAAATTCGTTTATGCCCAATTGTCGTAGCTTCTGTGATTTTTTCCCAAGTTCCATTCACTTCTTTTTCAAGAGAGAAAGCCTTAATTCGCTGGCCCAAAACCACATATTCTTGAATCACCAGGCGGTTAAAAACAGTTGGTTTCCCAAAATCAATTTCTATACTTCCTGATTTTTGTCCATCAGGTACCGACCAATAGGTTTCATAATTTTCGTCCTGAACATTTTCTACCGAGAAATCTGAGCCTCTTTCAGAAGACGCAGAAACAACTGACTGAGAAACTAAATTCACTGCAAAATCTTCTTTTACCTTCTCTCCCAACTTCAAAATCGCTTCCTCATCGTTCTCATGAATCAAACCTCGGGTGTCAACTGGAAAATTGATCAGGAGTGAAGTGTTTCTACCTATGCTATTGTAATAGATGTCTACCAGGTTTGCCAAACTTCTGACTTTATGGTCCTCATACGTATGGTAATACCATCCCGGTCGGATAGAAACATTGGTCTCTGCAGGAACCCAATGTGTCCCATCTTCCTGTCCTGGAGCATATTTTTGAGGATAATCCGGCATTCCGGCATACACCGAATCACGCATTAAATTCGCCCAGTTAGTCTCAAAAGCTTCTCCGTGCTCATTTCCAACCCATCTCACATCGGGTCCTCCATCGCTGAACATCACAGCATTTGGCTGTAATTCCCTCACCAACTCATAAACTTCCGGCCAATTATAATAAGTCAACTTATCCACTTTTCTGGATTCATTGGCTCCGCCATAATACCCGTCTCCTCCATTGGCTCCATCAAACCACACTTCAAAAATCTCCCCATAATTGGTCAACAATTCGGTCAACTGATTTCTCATATAGGTGATGTATTCCGGCTTGCCATAATCCGGATGGTTTCTATCCCATGGAGAATAATAAATCCCGAATTTCAATCCATACTCTTTACAAGCCTCCGATAAATCCTTGATCAAATCGCCTTTTCCATCTTTCCAAGGACTATTTTTGACAGAATGCTCGGTATAGGCAGATGGCCAAAGAACAAATCCATCGTGATGCTTAGCGGTAATGATCAAGCCTTTCATTCCAGCTTCACTTGCTACTCGTGCCCATTGTCTGGCATCTAGTGCTGTCGGGTTAAACTGCTCCGGTTTTTCATCCCCAAAACCCCATTCCCGATCTGAAAAAGTGTTCATATTAAAATGCAGGAATCCATAATATTCCAATTCCTGCCAGGCTATCTGACGAGGGGCAGGAGTAGGCTCAACGGGAACAACTGGCTCTCCTTTTTCTTGGCAAAAGGTAAGACCCAGCAATAAAGCAGGTAAAATATACTTTTTCATAATTTCAAATTAGGGCTTGATATTACCGAATTTGGATCGAATATTAAAGAAAATTTTATATTAAGTCTGATAGTGTTTTTATAAAAAAACTAATAACTATAAGGAAAACCATCCTAAAAGTGAGGGGCAACTTGTATTTGTCAAATAATATGATTCTCTAACCCATTCAAATAAAACCTTTGTCAAAGAATCTGGCCTTAGTCTCCAAGTTTCCTTTTATTTTTCCACTATGAAAAAAGCACTGACGCTACTACTAGGTCTATTGAGTTTCCAACTTTCAGCTCAGATTGAATTAAAAATTAGTGATAACTCCTCCGGTTTACCTCTAGAAAATGTTCGTATAAAATCGCATGGCTCTCCAATTCTGAGTTCTGATGCAACAGGAGTTGTCATGATTCCAAATGAAACTAGAACCAAAGTTTCGTTTGCATTAGAGGGTTATGAACCACTGGAAGCAACTTTTGATCCTGGAAAACACGAAGTCAAACTTTTTCCTGTCAGTATTAACTTAGCATCGGTCACTGTTTCTGCTTTTGAGTCCGAAAGGCCAATTCTTGAGCAATCAGCCTCCATTTCTGTAATTTCAGAACGGGACTTCAACAGATTCAATGAAACATCGATAGTCAATTCTTTCAATACCAAACCGGGGATAAGAATTGAGGAAAGAGCCCCGGCTTCTTATCGTATTTCAATTAGAGGAAGTTCTCTGCGAGCTCCTTTTGGAGTGAGAAATGTGAAAGTATACTGGAACGAAGTCCCCTTCACCTCTCCAGACGGAACGACTGCTTTGAATTTATTGGATTTGACCAATATCAGCACGGCAGAGGTCATCAAAGGGCCTTCCGGAAGTATTTATGGAGCAGGAAATGGAGGAGTGGTCAATCTGGAAAGCAAAGCAGATCCTACTGGCGGAAGACTCAGCACAGATTTCATGACCGGCAGCTTCGGGTTATCAAGATTCAGGCTTGGATTATCCCAAAAAGTGGGAAATGGTGGATTTGATGCATCTTTTGTCCAACAAAAATCTGATGGGTACCGTGAGCAATCTGCGATGGACAGAAAAGTCTTCCAATTGGGAGGGTATTTTCCAGTTTCAGAAAAGCAGGAAATCCGCACCCAGCTCCTGATCTCAGATCTCAATTATCAAATTCCCGGAGCGCTAACTGCCGATCAACTGGCAGAAGATCCCACTCAAGCCCGACCAGGATCAGTTGCTCAAAACAGCTCAATTGCCCAACAATCGGTCTTTGCCTCCATAGCTCATCTCTATAACTTATCAAATCAAGCAAAGAACAACACAGTTCTTTACTTGAATACCAATGACTTTGAAAATCCCTTCAATCTCGACTATAAAAAAGAATTAGGTTTTGGGTATGGTGGACGAACGACTTTTTCGATAGATGGTAAACTAGGGGGAAAAGACCTGAGAATCATCGCAGGTGGAGAATTCCAGACTAGCTTTACTGAAGCCACTAATTTCGGAAACCGAGGTGGAGTAGCAGATACGATTCGATTTGCAGATAAACTTCGAGCCACACAGGGCTTTTTGTTTCAGCAAGCAGAATGGCAAGGTTCAGAGAGACTTTTGATGACCATTGGCTTAAGTGAAAACTTCTCCAGTTTTGAGATCGACAGGCAAATAGACGCAACTGGAGGACCATTGGGAGTACAAACTAGAAAATTTGATCCGATTGTTGTGCCAAGACTTGCTTTCAACTATCAGTTAAATCAGCATTCCTCCCTATTCTCAAGTTTGAGCAGCGGATTCTCTCCACCGACCATCGATGAAGTAAGAACCAATGAGGGAAGTTTAAACCTTGATTTGGAAGCCGAAAAAGGCTTAAATACCGAGTTTGGTTTCAGACTGGGAAAAGATCGCTTAAATATAGAAGCCACTGCGTTTTATTTTCAGTTGAAACAGACCATCACTACTTACACCAATGAACAAGGTGTGGTTCTTTTTAGAAATGCCGGTGCCACGGATCAAAAAGGTTTGGAAGCTGCCATAGATTATGCGATTATCCAAAATAGCGCAAGTGCCATCAGGGATCTAAAAATCGGAACAGCATTCACTGGACATTATTTTAAATTTAAGGACTACCAAAAACAAGACAATGACTATTCAGGGAATGACCTGACTGGAGTTGCTCCAAATACACTTGTCAGTAGAATTGACCTCCGAACAGCACCTGGAATCTACCTCAACTTTACCCATCAGTTTACAGATAAAATGCCACTCAATGATGCAAATACCGTTTATCAGGATTCTTACAATTTGGTCAACCTGAGATTTGGATGGGCGAAGTGGATTGGAAAAGCCTGGGAAATTGAAGCATTTGGTGGAGTAGATAATCTCCTGGATGAATCTTATTCACTAGGAAATGACCTCAATCCCTTTGGCGGAAGATATTACCAACCTGCTCCCACAAGAAATTGGTATGGAGGTATCAAGGTCGGATTCAATTATTAACAGTAAATTTCAAGGTCGATCTAAATCCCCAATCATGAAAAAAAACCTATTCATTTTCTCTCTTCTTTACCTCTTTGTGCTCAGTGCTTTTGCTCAGGAAGAGCCATCAAAAGAAGTTAAAAGGGACCCAATCCATTTTGAAAAGGCCATGTCAGGAACTTTTAATGGACAGAAAATAGATTATAATGCAGTGGTGAGTGAGACATTTCTTCGCAACAAAAAAGGAGAGGTTACAGCGGGAATGTGGAGTACAGCCTATATCCGTACTGGCACTGATTCATCAAAAAGACCAGTAACTTTTATCTTTAATGGAGGACCAGGATCAGCATCAGTATGGCTACACATGGGTTTCTTCGGCCCTAAAGTAGTTAAAACAGATTCAGACGCTAAAATTGACGATGGGGCAGCTCCTTACACATTTGTGGACAACCCACAGGCCCTTCTTGACATGACAGACTTGGTCTTTATAGATCCTATCGGTACAGGTTTTAGCCAGGTGGAAGGAGTTGGTAAAAACGAGGATTTCTGGAGTTTAAATGGAGATGCCAGTTCGATTGTCCAATTTATGAGAATCTGGGTCACACAACATGGAAGATGGCAAGCTCCTAAATTTATCGCCGGAGAAAGCTTCGGGACCACACGGGCTGCAAAAATCGCAGAGGTTTTGGAAGGCGGGGGACAAACAATGGCGATCAATGGAATCATCTTGATTTCCCAAGCCCTGGATTATGCAGGTTCGTCTTCATGGGAAGATAATATCACTTCTTTTTTCACCTACCTACCTTCTATGGCAGCCACCGCTTGGTATCATAAAAAAGCAGGAGCAGGCAAAACCTTAGGGGAATTTGTCCAAGAGGCGCGAGACTTTGCCTATGGTGATTATTTGACAGCGCTTTACAAAGGCGAAAAGCAAAGTGAAGGGGAAAAATCTTCAATTGCTGATAAGTTGGCATATTTCACCGGTTTAGATAAAAAATTCATCCTGAGATCTGACAATCAAATCCTGATGCACCGCTTCAAAAAGGAATTGCTTCGGGAAGAAGGGCAAGCGATTGGCACCTTGGATGGTCGATATTACGCAACCGAAACTGATAAAGCAGCAGAAGGCCCAGTTTTAGGCGACCCTAGTAGCTACATGACTGGTGCTGCTTATACCGCCACTTGGAATGACTACCTAACCCGTGAACTTGGAGTTATGATGGATAGGCCTTACTATACCTCCGCAGTGGGAATGGGAGGAAACTGGAATTGGAAACCGGTACCGGATGGAGCATATTTGGAGCCTAGCTATGTCAGTACAGCCAGATCTCTCAGTGAAGCAATGCATAGAAACACCGCTATGAAAGTCATGGTTGCCAATGGATATTACGATTTGATCACTCCGTTTTTTGATGCTGAATACACTTTTGCAAGGCATAACTTCCCTCAAGAAAGAATAGAGATGAAATATTATGAAGCGGGTCACATGATGTACAATCATCAGGAAGATTTTGATGCATTGGCAAAAGACATCCGAAATTTTATTACTCAAATGATTCAGTAAAAGATCAGGAAACTGTGAACTTTACTGACTCAAAATCCGATTTGGAATAAAGAATAAAATCAATCACCATGCAGAAACCCGATTTCAACATAGAAGAAGTCAATAAAATCATCCGTGGACGTAGATCCATGTTTGTCGCACAGTTCAAAGAAAACGACCCAGTTGATGATTCCATCATAGAGGAAATGCTTGAAAATGCAAGATGGGCCCCTACACATAAATTAACCCAACCTTGGGAATTTATTGTCTATAAAGGGGAAGGGTTAAAAACCTTTGGAAATTATCAGGCAGAAATGTATAAAATGCGAGCTGAGAAAAATGGCACCCCATTTCTTGAAGCTACCTACAATAAGTTTATCGAAACCCCTCAAAAAGCCTCTCATGTCATCGCCATTTTGATGAAAAGATCGGAAGGAATTCCACTTATGGAGGAGATTTCAGCTGTTGCCATGGCAGTTCAAAATATGTATTTAACTGCATCAGCCCATGGACTAGCTGCCTATTGGGGTACAGGTGGACCGACTTTTTGGCCGGAAGCCAGAGAGGATTTCGGATTGGAAGGAGAAGACATGCTGATGGGATTTTTCTATGTAGCCAAACCTGCGGTAGAAAATTGGCCTGTTGGAAAACGGGACTCTTTAGATGAAAAAGTTGCTTGGATTACAGAATAAAAAGAATGGCAGATCGAGCGATCTGCCATTTTCATTTAAATTAGTTCAGAAACTTAGAATCCTACATAAGCCGGCGGTTCTGCACCTTGGGTTCTGATATATGCCACTGCAGATCCATTATGATGGGAAGTATGATCCATCAATAATGCTGCAACCTGTCTTCTTGATACAGTATTTCCAAAAACCTCGATTTTTTCCGCTATATCTTCAGGAGACAATGCTGCAAGGGTTTTCTTACCGTAATCAAAACACTTACCTACATACTCAGCTAGTTCAGCCTTGCTAGCAGATTCCAGATTGATTTCAAATCCCGGATCACTGCCTTTTAGGAAACCCTGAGATATGCCAACAATAGCATTTCCTACATGGTGTATTTGCTCTTTGAAAGACATTGCCGCAGGGTCGGTTTTGTATTCCATACCTGAATCCGGCATTTTATCCAGGATATCTAGCGTATACTTTTTAGTATTATCCCACTTGGCCATAAACTCTTCCATTGTGGTCTGGGCATTGACAGCTCCTGCTGCAAGCATTAAAAATGAAGCCATTACAGCTCCGGTTAGTAATCGTACTACCTTTTTCATGGAATATAGGGTTTGGTTCTTTTGTTAAATTTCATCTATTATCCTATCATTTCAAACCTATTGTCTAATTTTAAACCATGCGTAAATATCTTTTGTATCTACCTATTGCATTAGGTTTAGCAGCATGTGGAGAAACTTACCTTCCAAAACCTCCGGGATATAACCGGATTGACTTGCCTGCTCATCAATTTGAAATTCTACAGGAAGGGTATCCATATCAACTGGAATACTCCAAATACAGTCAAGTGGAAGCTGATTCTTTCAATGTAGAGGAAGATGAATGGATCAATTTACACTATGTGGATTTTGGTGCAAAAGTGCATTTGACTTACAAAAGAATCGGTGATGGGGTGAGTTTCAGAAAACTCTCCAGTGACGCTTTTCAGCTTACAGCAAAGCATCAAATCAAGGCTTATGGAATTCAGGAATCAGTAGCAATGACTCCTGAAGGGTATACTGGAGTTATTGCAGAGTTGACTGGGGAAGTTCCTACGCAATTTCAGTTTTTTGTCACAGACTCCACTAAAAATTTCTTGAGAGGAGCACTTTACTTTAATACTGCGATGAAAAATGACTCGCTGGCTCCTGTCATAGAATACATCAAGGTGGACATGGCCCACCTGATGAATTCCGTTAAATTTCAAGATTAATTAATTCAGCTTTTTCCAGGATCTCACAATAATCACCCCGCCAGTTACAGATATGGCTGCGGCGATTATACCACTGAGAATATTTCCATAGATAAAGAATCCGGTGGAGAATAATGCGGAATAAATCATTACAGCACCGATCACCATCAGACCTATTTCTTTCGGAAGCTGCCCCATTACTTGCTTTTCTGCTGGATATCTGTCCAAGACTTTTTTCCATCCAAATGCTGCTGGAGTCACTTTTCTATAGAAAGAAAGTAGTACCTCGTCTTTTTCAGGTCTGGTGACGAAGGTGACGATCAACCAACCCACTGTCGTAATACTGACACTATAAATCAATTTCAAATATGCCTGGTTTTCAGGAATCAAAATCCAGTTTACTTTGGGGTTGATCACTTCAAAGAAGATGGCTACCACAAAAGAGATAGCCATTGCAGAAATCTCTGTAAACGCATTGATTCTCCACCAAAACCACCTTAAAATAAAGATCAAACCTGTCCCGGCTCCGATTTGCAAAAGGATATTGAATGCATCCAATGCAGAAGATAGCGCCAAAGCCAATAATGCGGAAAGTGCCATTAACAATACCGTGGAAATTCTTCCTACAGATACCAATTCTTTATCAGAAGCTTCTGGCTTCACAAATCTCAGGTAAAAATCATTTACGATATACGAAGAACCCCAGTTGAGGTGCGTGGAAAGCGTAGACATGACCGCAGCGATCAATGATGCCAATACAATTCCGATTAAACCTGTAGGCAGGTAAGTAAGCATCGCAGAATAAGCCAAATCATCACCCAATTTATCTGCAGGGATGTCTGGAAATGCTGCCTGCAAGTCAGAAATCTGAGGGAAAATCACCAAAGATGACAAAGCGATTAAAATCCAAGGCCAAGGTCTCATGGCATAATGCGCGATGTTAAAAAACAAAGTAGCACCGATGGCATTCTTCTCATCCTTTGCAGAAAGCATTCTTTGGGCGATGTATCCACCACCTCCAGGCTCAGCACCAGGATACCATGTAGCCCACCACTGGATGGCAATCGGCATGATAAACAATGGGATATAGGCGTTTGGATCAGAGAAATCAGGCAAGAAATTTAATTTGTCAGCCACATTTTCATGGGCTAATAGATTATTCAAAGAACCGATTTCCGGTAAATCCAAAATGAAATAAGCAGCTCCAAACGAACCGATCATAGCGATGAAAAACTGAAAAAAGTCTGTCAATAATACGCCTTTCAGTCCACCCAAAGAACTATAAACCACAGTTACTATTGAGGCTATCAACAAGGTCTGAACTGGACTCAACCCAAGCATAACCCCTCCTATTTTGATCGCAGCCAAAGAAACAGTTGCCATGATCACCACATTGAAGAAAACACCCAAGTAAATGGCTCTGAAGGCTCTTAAAAAAGCAGCTCCTTTTCCGGAATACCTCAATTCATAGAATTCCAAATCAGTAGTTACTTCTGACCTTCTCCAAAGTTTGGCGTAAACAAAAACAGTCAGCATCCCTGTCAACAAGAACGCCCACCAAGCCCAGTTTCCTGCCACACCGTTTTTACGAACGATGTCTGTTACCAGATTAGGAGTATCTGCAGAGAAAGTAGTGGCCACCATAGAAACCCCCAATAGCCACCAAGGCATATTTCTTCCAGAGAGGAAAAATTCTTTGGCTGAACTTCCTGCTTTTTTTGCTGTAAAAAGACCAATCAAAAGGGAAATGACAAAGAAGGCGGCAATAATGCCCCAATCAATGGCGGTTACATTCATAGTAATGGGTTTTTAGAATATGTTTTTCTCATTTTTTTTTAAAATGAAAAGAACTTAATTAATATTTTTTACTAATGTATTTAATTTTTTTAATCTGGATATAATATTGGCATGATTTAGCCGTAAAAAGAAAAAAATTAGCGGTTTCAAATTGAATTTTATCCCCTTCACCAAATGTCATAACTCTACGACCGCATTTTTCAAATTAATTCAAAGCTAATAACCCGTGAAGTTTTATGGACTTTCTTCACATTTTAATAATCAAATCATAATTACCTTTCTATCAAGCATCTGAAAGGGGGAAAGTAATTTCATTTTTTAGAATTGTACACCAACCAAATCAAGAAATGAAAAAAATATACCTCGCCTTTTTAGTGGGTGCATTGGCATTCAGCTGTAGAGAAAGAATCTCAGCACCAGGTCCAGTAAATGCTACTTTTGAAAAAATAAGTAGCACCAAAATCGGAGGTGAAGCTGCTGCCGAGATTACGGCATTTGACCCCATCACCAATCAGCTTTTTATCGTGAATAACAGCGAAGGCTTATCGCAAGTGGATGTGGTGGATTTTTCTGACCCAAAAAATCTTCTCGTAAAGACCCCAATAGACATCTCGGTTTTTGGAGGAGGCGTAAACTCCGTAGCTGTTAAAAACGGCAAGTTAGCGGTGGCAATCGAAGCCTTCACCAAAACCGACCCAGGATTTATTGTGGTTTTTGAAACCACAGATCTATCCTCTCCAATTGCAAATGTTACTGTTGGAGCTTTACCTGACATGGTAATATTTAGTCCTGACGGCAGATACATTGTCTCTGCGAATGAGGGAGAGCCCAATGATGACTATACCATCGACCCAGAAGGTTCTGTATCAATAATCGACACTCAAATGGCTTTTCAGGTCACAACTTTAGACTTTTCTCCTTTTGAAAACCAGCAAGCTGCTTTGGAAGAAAATGGATTCAGAATTTTCGGGCCAAATGCAAGCTTTGCCCAAGATATCGAGCCGGAATATGTAACAATCGATCCATCTTCGGATTTTGCTTGGGTGACCCTTCAGGAAAATAACGGAATCGCAAAAGTGGACTTAAATAGCAAAACCATCACGGATATTTTTCCGCTTGGTTTAAAAGATCATATGCTTGATGGAAATAAAATTGATGCCAGCGATAGAGATGGTATCGATGGCAACTTCCAAAACTGGCCAATTCTTGCTTACTACATGCCAGATGCGATTGAGACTTTCCAGGTAGGAAAAACCAATTACCTGATCACTGCAAATGAGGGTGATACCAGAGATTACGATGGGTATGGTGAAGAAGAACGTGTAAAAGACCTTACTCTAGATCCTACAGCTTTCCCAAATGCTGAATGGCTTCAAGAAGACGAAAACTTAGGGAGATATACTGCTACCACCAGCAAAGGTGATGTCGACGGTGACGGTGATTTTGATAAAATTTATGGAATCGGTGGAAGGTCTTTCTCTATTTGGGATAGTAGCACAGGAAAATTGGTCAGGGATTATCCAAATTTGGCGGCTGATTTATTAGCAGCAAACCCAAGTCTTTTTGACGATGGAAGAAGTGACAACAAAGGTGTAGAGCCTGAAGGTGTCGAAATCGGCTATGTCAATGGTAAAACTCTTGTCTTTATTGGCTTGGAAAGATCTGATGCTATTATGGTTTATCAGCTAAATGGCCCTTCCAATCTTAAATTCCTTCAATTGCTTGATGGAATCTCCGGAATCGGAGATGGTGGCCATGACGCCCCGGAAGGCTTATTGTTTATCCCAGCAGAGGAAAGCCCAACTAAGAGAGCTTTATTTATTGTAAGCTCAGAAGGAGATGGAAAAATCACAGTATACCAAAATTAACAGCAAATAAATCCAACTAAAAGCCGACTATCTGGTCGGCTTTTTTTGGTTACAACTTTTTAATTTTTGGAGATGAATTAGCTTTGCAGGATGAAAATGGAGCAGATCTCAGCAATTCTTAACCAATACAGCTTTTTGGAGGGAAAAGCCTTTCAATGTAATTCCTTTGGGTCAGGTTTGATCCATGGCACATTCCAGATAGAAACTTCCGATTCAAAATTCATTTTACAGGAATTCAACAATTCAGTTTTTAAGCACCCTGAGAGAATAGCACATAATCAGTTATTATTAGGAGAAAAGGGGGATGTATCCAAACTTCCATTTGCCTTGCCTCTTCCCCTTCTCAACCATTCCGGAGGCTCTTTGACTGTCCATGAAGGCAAATTATATCGGCTTTTTGATTTTGTCGAAGGAGAAACATTACAGGAAATCCAAAATTCGAATCAGGCCTTTATTGCTTCCAAAGCCTATGGGGTTTTTGCTGACTGGGCCAAAGATATCCCGGCTTCTGACATGCAGGAATCAATTCCAAAATTCCATCGACTGGATTGGAGATTTGAGAACCTTGAGAAGGCAGCCATGGATAAAAACCAACTGAATCAAGAAGAAGCCGAGTTATTGGATTTTTATTTCAGTCAAAAATTCCTTGTGCATTCCTATGAAGAGTTTTTGAGTAGCTGCCCCTTAAGAATCACCCATAACGATACGAAAATCAATAATTTGATTTTTGAAACAAGCCTGGATAAAGTTGCCGCAGTAATCGATTTGGACACCCTGATGGGCGGACTTCTTATGTATGATTTTGGAGATCTCATCAGAACAGTCGCCTGCACAGAATTGGAGACAAGCCAAAACTGGAATAATCTGGCCGTGAGACCTGCTATTTTTGAAGAATTGCTTAAGGGATATTGGGAAGGTGTCAGTCAAATGGCGTCCACTGAGGAAGCTAAATCCCTATTGATTGCAGGAGAAGTGATGACATGCATCATGGGATTACGCTTTTTTACGGATCACCTACAAGGTAATATCTATTACAAAGTTCAATATCCAGAGCAAAACCTCCATCGGGCCAAAAACCAGATGATCTTTTTGAAAAGTCAGCAAGAACAAAGAGCAATTTTGAAAAAGATTTGGCAAAATATCACAGGATTGTAAAATGGAATTGGGACATTTCCCGTCAATTCTATTGGCATTTGACGGGACTGGTTTTAATTTGCTCTTTCCCTAATCACAATCCCTCTTGTCTGGAATTTTTGACACTAAAATAGAATTTCTGAAAGGAGTCGGTCCTCAGCGTGCCGCCTTGCTCAACAAGGAATTGAATATTTTTACATACGGAGAGTTAATCCAACATTATCCCTTCCGATACGAGGATAGAACTCGTTTTTTTAAAATCAGAGAACTCAGCTCAGATCTGGAGAATGTACAGATCGTCGCAAAAATCCAGAAAGTCGAACTTATTGGAGTTGGAAACAAACGGAGACTTGTCGCGCATGTAGCCGATGAGACTGGAGAGATGGAAATGACCTGGTTTAAAGGGATTCAATGGGTTCAGAAAAAGTTGCCAACTGGAGCCATTTATATTTTCTTCGGAAAACCAGCAAGATATGGAAGCAAATGGAGTATTGCCCATCCGGAAATGGAGCCTATCAGTGCTGCCAATGAACAGCGAAATAATTTCCAGCCCGTTTATTCCACCACAGAAAAACTGAGAGCTAGATTTCTGGATTCCAGAGGCATTTCCAAGATCATGGAAGTGCTGGTTCAAGCTTGTTTTCCTCATATTCACGAGACTCTACCCCAAGAGATCCTGCATCAGTACCAGTTGATCGGCAAGCAAGAAGCTATCAGACAGATCCACTTTCCAAGCAAACCCGATTTATTGCATCGAGCTCGAAAACGGCTCAAGTTTGAAGAATTCTTCTTTCTCCAGTTGCGGCTTCTGATGTTAAAAGTCACCAGAACGGAGAAATTCAAAGGACAATCTCTCGGGAATACTGAATTGCTCACCGAATTCTACCAGAATCATATTCCATTTGAATTGACAAATGCCCAAAAACGAGTGATTCGGGAAGCTTTTGCTGATATGAAATCCGGAAAGCAGATGAATCGACTGATCCAAGGGGATGTGGGAAGTGGAAAAACAATGGTTGCATTTATCTGCATGCTGATTGCGATCAGTTCAGGAGCACAAGCCTGCTTAATGGCACCGACGGAGATTTTGGCGAATCAGCATTATGAAGGGCTAAAGGAATACGCAGACATGATGGGGTTGGAAATAGAAATCCTCACTGGATCTGTCAAAAAATCCAAACGCAAAGTCATCCACGAAAAACTCCTTTCCGGTGAATTGAAAATCCTGATTGGAACCCATGCTCTGCTAGAAGATGTGGTTCAATTCCAAAACTTAGGTTTGGCGATTGTAGACGAGCAACATCGTTTTGGTGTGGCGCAGCGGGCAAAGTTGTGGGCTAAAAATGAGGAATTCATCCCTCATGTTTTGGTGATGACAGCCACTCCAATTCCCAGAACTTTGGCCATGACACTTTATGGCGATCTGGATGTCTCAGTGATCGATGAATTACCAGCGGGCAGAAAGCCTATTCAAACAGTTCACCGATACGATAAAGATCGACTGAAAGTCTTTGGTTTTATCAATGAAGAAATCAAAAAAGGAAGGCAGGTTTACATTGTTTATCCTTTGATCGAAGAGTCTGAGACCTTGGATTTAAAAAATGTCATGGATGGCTTTGAAAGTATTTCCAGAGCATTTCCCAATTACCCGATCAGCATTGTAAATGGCTCAATGAAAGCAGAAGCCAAAGATTACGAAATGCAACGCTTTGTAAAAGGAGAAACCAAAATCATGGTAGCCACTACCGTCATCGAAGTAGGTGTGAACGTCCCAAATGCCTCAGTCATGGTCATTGAAAATGCTGAACGATTTGGATTATCACAACTCCATCAGCTTCGGGGAAGAGTCGGAAGGGGTGCAGAACAGAGTTATTGCATTCTGATGAGCAAATACGAGCTTTCGAAAGAAGGGCGAGTTAGGTTGGAAACAATGGTCCGCACCAATGATGGCTTTGAAATCGCCGATGTGGATTTAAAGCTACGCGGACCAGGCGATTTGATGGGAACACAGCAAAGTGGAGTTACCGATTTATTGATAGCAGATTTGGGTAAAGACGCTCCTATTTTGACTTTGGCAAGAGATGCCGCTCAGCAATTATTGGCTCAGGACCCAACATTAAGTCTTCCGGAAAACGCACCTGTTCTTCGTCAGGTGAAGCAGCAGAAGAAAACCGCTGTGAATTGGAGCAGAATCAGTTAATTGACGAAGTACGATTTTGGATTTACGTGGTTTTACTGCACCCCAACCCTCATTATTGAGTATCTGAATTGAAAAGTGAAGTGCTTGAATAGGTGTTTTCAATAGTAAATCTAAACCCAAAAAAATGATTGGGAATCCAACTAACAAACTTCTTTCAGTTCCTTTCTTTTTTTGAAAACAGCGATCCTATCCTTCTGAAAATCTGCTTCTCTTTTTCCCAAAAGAAATTAAACTGGCCAAAAAGAAACCCATAAATCAGCAAGAAAATCTGGTAAAGAGGTAATACTAATAGGAGATACAGAACTGTATTCCAAAAGCCTCCTTTTTCCACTCCGAAAAAATCCAGAATTGGTCTTTTGATGAAAAGGATCGTAAAGCCAGTACAGGCAAAAACCACCAAAACCAAAATTACCTGAAAAACACTTTTCAGTTGCCATTTAGCTTGAAGTCGATGAAGAAATCCTGGTCTGTCTTTTGGTTCTGACATGCACAAAAGTAATCAGAATGATTCTAAATAAAAGAGCCGGCATCCCGCCGGCTCAATTTTTTTTACCAAGAAAAAACTCCTGAATTGAGTTTTTGCAAAGCCTCATTCTTAAACTTCGCATCCACAAGCAATGAAACGTTGTGTCTGCTACCTCCATAGGAAACCATCCTAACCGGAATATCTTCCAAAGAATCCATCACGGCTTTGATGACCCCTTTTGTTTCTGAAATCTGATTTCCTACGATGCAGACAATCGCCTGATTTTTGTCGACCTCTACCGATCCTAAAGTATCTAACTCTGCCAAAATCGGTTCTAGATGGCTTAAATCGTCAATTGTCACTGACACAGCCACCTCAGATGTAGTGATCATGTCAATCGGTGTTTTATACTTCTCAAAAATCTCAAAAACTCTTCTCAGAAAGCCATAAGCCAATAGCATTCGGCTAGACTTTATTTTAATAGCCGTAATTCCATCTTTTGCTGCGATAGCTTTCACTCCAGTGGTATCCACTTCGGCTTTGATCAAAGTACCATGTGCCTCCGGCTCCATAGTATTCAAAAGTTTCACCGGTACATTGTACAACTGGGCAGGCCATATGGATGCAGGGTGCAAAATTTTGGCTCCGAAATACGCCAATTCTGCGGCTTCATCAAATGACATTTCAGCGATCGGACGGGTTTTATCCACGATTCGTGGATCATTGTTATGCATTCCATCGATATCCGTCCAGATCTCGCAGGCTGTGGCCTGGATAGCTGCTGCTACCAGAGAGGCCGTATAATCGCTTCCTCCACGCTTCAGGTTATCGACTTCATTTCGATGGTTTTTGCAGATATATCCTTGAGTTACAAAAATCCGCTCTCCGTCATGTTCCGCTAGTATAGCTTTTAACTTTTCAGAGATTTTTCCCAATTCCGGTTCTGAGTTTTCGTCAATGCTCATAAAATCCAGAGCTGGTAGAAATACTGCTGGAATATTCAATTCTTCCAAAAGCGTATAAAAAAGCTTGGTAGAAAGCAATTCCCCCTGAGCCAGGATATCCCTATTGATTGCCTCATTGAAAGAAATCTTCAAAAGTATATTCAAAAACTCGAAATGTTCCTTGATTATTTCTTCAGCCTTTGCGCGAGCTTTTTCTGTTTTAAGAAGGTCTTTATAAAAACCCAAATAATGGGTATGAAGTGTATCGATTCTATCTTTCGCAAGGCTTTTATCACCTGCTGCAAGAGCTTCTCCGATTCCCACTAAAGCATTGGTGGTGCCTGAGAGAGCAGAAAGAACGACAATTGTAGGTTCATCACCTCTGGTGATCAGGTCTTTTACCTGGTGCATTCGCTCGGGGCGACCTACTGAGGTCCCTCCGAATTTCATGATTTTCATAAAGTATGTATAATAGGTTAATAGGTTTTCGTATTAGAATCCCAGCATTTTCACTGCTGTGATGGCTGCTTCATCGCCCTTGTTGCCATGCTTTCCTCCAGCTCGGTCCAATGCCTGTTGCTGGGTATTAGGTGTCAGTACACCGAAAATGACAGGCTTGTTATACTTGAGACTCACATTGGTGATACCATGTGCCACGGCATCACAGATAAAGTCAAAATGCTTCGTCTCACCTTGGATCACACAACCCAAGCAGATCACCGCATCGATAGTTTCATCCTGAGCCATCCACTGAGATGCCAGAGACAGCTCAAAAGATCCTGGAACATTCTTTCGGATGATATTTTCCTTTTTTGCTCCATGCTGAAGTAAAGTTTGCAAAGCACCTGAATACAAGGATTCGGTCACTTCCTCATTCCATTCTGAGACAATGATGGCAAAGGTTTTGGTACTGATATCTGTGATATTTTTAGAGGAATGCTCACTGAGGCTTTTTAAAGAAGTTGCCATTTTGGTGTGTTTTTTAAAATTATAAAACAAAAAAAGAGTAAGACTTTTGGCCTTACTCTTCTCTTTAGTATGCTTTTTTTAAAGCAGCATTATTGAGCGGCAAGGCCTTCTAGACGCGCCTTGTGTTTTCGTGCTGCAGAAAATTCATAAGATTCGAAATATTTCTCTTCGATTTCGCCGTAAGTATCAATTGCATTTTCGATCTGACCTGCTTCTTCATAAGCAATCGCCAATTTTGACAAATACTTAGGAGTAAAGAATTTATTCGGCTCATAAGTAGATGCTTTCTTGAAGAAAGAAATCGCCTGGTCGTTATTACCAAGTTCTAAATATGCATCCCCTATCAAAGAATAAGCTTGTGCTTGGATCAAGTAATCATCCGCTGAGAATTGCTCTAATTCTGAAATTGCCTCATCAAACTTTCTTTCTGAAAGATAAATGGAGCCAATATAGAAATGAGCCAAATTCGCTGCATCAGTTCGTGGATACTCATCAACTATCGACAGGAAACCAGAATTAATTCCGTCACCATTCAAAGCGAATTCCACAGAATCCTGCTCGTAATAATAAACTGCCTGGAACATTTCTGCCTGCGCAGCTTTGTTTTGATTCTGGGTATTGAATTGGAAAAACAGAATTCCTCCGATCAAAATAATCGCGGCGATCAATACGCCTCCCAATATTTTACTGTTTTTCTTTAAAAAAGCTTCTCCTCTATTTAATCTTTCTGCAATCTCTTCTGGATTTTCCAAAATATCTTGCTGATGATGAGGGTTTACTTTTTTGGATTGTTTCGTTGCCATGTTACTCAAATTTCGACCGCAAATATACGCTTTTTATGAATTACACAAAGTCAAATAAAAAAGCCATGAAGCATTTATAACTTCATGGCTTTCTGAACAATGCTTTTTTTCGATTATTCCATCACAAATGGATAGTCTTCCTGAACATAAACGTCCTTGAAAGCATCCATTCCGTCAGGCCAAGGGGATTCTTCAGCGAATTTTACCGCATCCGTTACTTTTTTCTTCACTCGGTCTACGATTTCAGAAATTTCTTCTTCTGTAAGGATTTTATTTTCCTTAATGGTAGCTAAAACCTGCTCGATAGGGTCACGCTGCTTGTATTCTTCTACTTCCTCTTTGGTTCTGTATTTCTGGGGATCTGACATGGAGTGACCTTTGTACCGGTAAGTTCTCATTTCCAATAAAGTCGGACCATCTCCTCTTCTTGCTCTTTCCGCCGCTTCGGCTACTGCTTCATGCACAGCTTCAACATTCATACCGTCTACTGCAAAAGATGGCATGTCATAAGATTCTCCTAGTGTAGACAAATCATCTACGTTTGAAGATCTTTTTACAGCAGTACCCATTGCGTAGCCATTGTTTTCGATCACGAAAATCACAGGGGTTTTATACAACATCGCCAAGTTCAACGCCTCATGGAATGCTCCCTGACGAACGGCACCGTCACCCATATAGGTGATGCAAAGGTTTTTAGTGCCTTGATATTTTTCAGCAAAGCCAATTCCAAGCCCCATAGGTACCTGAGCACCTACAATCCCGTGACCTCCCATGAAGTTTCTTTCTTTGTCAAAAATGTGCATGGAACCGCCCTTTCCTTTGGTAGTACCTGTTGCTTTACCAAACAATTCAGCCATCACTGCCCCCGGATCAGTTCCGAGACCTAGTGGATGGGCATGACATCTATAGGCAGTGATCCATTTATCATCTTTGGTCAATGCCGTGATTGCACCGGATGCACAAGCCTCTTGGCCAATATATAAATGACAGAATCCTCTGATTTTTTGCTGACCATAAAGTTGTCCAGCTTTTTCTTCGAACCTCCTCATTAAGAGCATGCTTTCATACCAATAAGAGTACGTTTCTTTCGAATATTTTACTTTAGACTTAGTCGCTGCAGTTTTCTTTGCCATATCGTAATGATCAAAATATGCTATTTTAGGCCTCAAATATAATCATCCCGACCTAAATATCAGGCTGTCGCCAAAATAATTCACCAATCTCATGTACCTCAAGTCTCTGGAGCTCCTTCAATTTAAAAACCATGAGAAGACACAACTGAACTTTTCTGTCCAGATTAATTGCATTGTAGGGTTAAATGGAAGTGGGAAAACCAATATCCTGGACGGTATCCATTATCTCTCTCTTACCAAAAGTGCCGTGCAGTCTAGTGACAGTCTTAATGTCCAGCATGACAAGGGCTTCTTTGCAATCAAAGGTCAGTTTGAGCTGGATCAAAAACCATTGGAGGTGAGGTGTACCGTGGAGCTAGGAAAGAAAAAACTGATCTACCAAAATGGGAAAGCTTTGGATAAAACCTCCGAACATGTGGGTTTGATTCCTTTGGTGTTGATCGCACCGGATGATACCGATCTGATCAAAGGAGGTAGCGAAGGAAGGAGAAAGTTTTTTGATGGGCTTTTGTCCCAGTTGGATAAAAATTACCTGCATCAACTCATCCGATATCATCATTTCCTTAAACAGCGAAATGCACTTCTGAAGCAATTTGCCGAAACTGGAAGAAGGGATTTCACTTTGTTGGACAATTATGATAGCGAATTGATCCAACTAAGTGCGACACTTTCCAAAAGAAGAAATGAATTGCTTCAGGAGGTCGCACCTCTCCTCCAAAGCCACTATGCCGATATTTCCCAAGGGCAGGAACATGTGACCATCGTGTATGATTCAGAGGCAATCAGGGATGATTTTGAAAGCTATTTCAAAAGTCTTCGGAAAAAAGACCTGATTACCAAAAACAGCAATGCCGGAATCCACAAAGATGATTTCAACTTCCTGATCGGAGATCATCCCATCCGGAAAATCGGAAGCCAAGGCCAGCAGAAATCTTTTATTATTTCCCTGAAGCTGGCACAGTTTAAAATCTTTGAGAAAGAAAAAGGAGAAAAACCTATTTTACTACTGGATGATATTTTTGATAAACTGGATGATCTGAGAATCGCCAAAATGATGGAGCTTATCTCTCAGCATACATTTGGACAGATATTTTTGACTGATGCCCGACCGGAAAGGTCTAAGAAAATATTGTCAGAAATAGATGCTGAAGTCATATTTTTCAGCTTGGGAAAAGGAAAAGTGATCCAATAAAAAAGAGGCCGAAGCCTCTTTTCTTTATTTCCACAAATTAGCCGGATATTCACCCGCTTCATGTAATTCTTTTAGAGCTTGAATCACTACAGGTTTATCGTCGGTGTAAGTAACTCCAAACCACACTTTCCCTCCTTTTAGTATTTCGAAAGCTGATTTACCAGATTGAATCAGGTTATTGGCAACAGTAGGAATGTAGAATTCCGATTTTAGATTTTCCAGATTGGCAGGAAGGAATTCATTCCACATTTCTTCGATATCCTTAAAAACATCTGCATGGAACCCCCAGAAGTTCATACTTACCGGTGTATCCTCTGCGATTTCCAACACTTCATTTTCTCCTCTGCTCAGAATCTTTTCGCCTTCCCGAGCGATAGAAGTTCTTTCTACCATCCCTATCAAATGTCCCTTTTCATTGGTTTCGCACACACCTCTACTAACAGTCCCATTTTCTGAAAGCACATTTTGGATCGCATAGCCAACCATGGCATTTAGATCTGGCTTCACTTCGGAAGTCAGAAATTTACCTACTTCTACAAATGCTTCTCTTCCATAGAAATCATCTGCATTGATCACTGCAAAAGGTTCTTTGATGGCATCTTTTGCACAGAGAACAGCGTGGGCTGTTCCAAATGGTTTTTTTCGATCTTCTTGCTTCAATTCAGCTGGAACAAAACTATCTAAAGACTGAACCACAAAATCCACTTCTATTTTACCCTTCATTTTTGGAAGAAACATTTCTTTGGCTTCTTCCAGAATTTCACTCCTAACAATGAAAACTACTTTGCCAAAACCAGCCTGGATCGCATCATAAATGGAATATTCGAGAATGGTTTCCCCGCTAGGCCCAAACCCGTCAATTTGTTTGTTGCCTCCATATCGGCTTCCCATCCCGGCAGCTAATACTAAAAGTGTTGGTTTTTGATTCATAATAAATTGGTTTTGCGGTGGCAAAATTAAATTATTATTGGACTGGGACAAATTTCATTTTTAGTGATTTTTCAAAAAGACAGAGTTAAAAACACCCTACTATTAAAATTTTTACATCATTTTTCGAATCATTAGATATCCGAAACACCCACTTTTGAATTATTTTACATTTTTTTCTGAAGCAGCAGCTATTTTTTTAACCTCCTTTTGATTTAGATTTAATTTTTCTATTACCTTCATGCCAAAATTTCAATAAACCACTAAACCCATTGTGAAATATGAAAAAAATAGAGGCGATTATTCGAACTTCTCGATTTGATCAGATCCATTCCTGTGTGGCTGGACTTGGCGTTAAATTCCTCACTTTTTACGAAGTGAAAGGAATGGGCCTAGAACATGCACGCCAGCAAACCTATCGTGGGGTTGCATACGAACCTGCCTATATCCCAAGAACCAAGCTGGAAATCGTCACGGTAGAGGAATTGGTAGAACCAGTTATCAATTGCATTCTGACAGAAGGTAAAACCGGAGAGGTCGGAGATGGAAAAATCTTTGTCTACGATGTACTCGATGCGTATCGAATCAGAAACTCAGACAAAGGAGAAAACGCACTTTAATTTTCATATCACTCTAGAATCATCAAACCTATGCAAGAATTATTTACTGTCAATAACCTTTGGATGATGGTGGCCACAACAATGGTTTTCATCATGCACCTAGGCTTTGCCAGCTTAGAAGCTGGATTGACAAGAGCAAAAAATACTGTAAACATCCTTTTTAAAAATACTATTATCCCAGCTATCGGCCTGTTGACTTATGCCTTTGTGGGATTTAACCTAATGTACCCAGGGGCTGATTTTGCAGGCTCTTTCTTTGGATTCGCCGGTTTTGGCCTTCCCCTTCCAGAAGGATGGGATTCCAGTAATTACAACGAAGGCTATACTTTCTTTACGGATTTTATCTTCCAGGCCATGTTTGCAGCCACAGCTGCGACAATTGTTTCTGGAGCTGTAGCGGAAAGGGTTAAACTAGGTCCATTCATTTTCTTTTCTATCCTGTATGTAGCCATTTGCTATCCTATCGTGGGAATGTGGAAATGGGGAGGAGGTTTCCTAAACACTCTTGAAACTCCATTTTATGACTTTGCTGGCTCAACAATCGTTCACTCCGTCGGAGGATGGGGGGCTTTGATAGGAGCTTACTTATTGGGTCCTAGAATCGGAAAATATACTGAAAGAGGAATGACCGCTATTCCTGGGCACAACATCCCGATGGCAACGGCAGGCGTATTCCTCCTTTGGTTTGGCTGGTTTGGTTTCAACGGCGGTTCCGTATTGAGTGCTGACCCAGGATTGGTTTCCAAAGTTTTTGTGACCACGTGTATTGCTGCCGCTGCCGGAGCTTTCGGAGCTTTGATAGTTTCCTACCTAAAGTTCAAGACCTATGATATCACCATGGTTCTCAATGGAATATTGGCCGGATTAGTTGGGATTACTGCCGGTGCTGACCAAATGGGAGTTGGAGAATCTGCAATTATCGGATTTGTAGGAGGAGGATTGATCGTGTTTGCTGTGGTTTTCTTTGACAAAATCAAGGTAGACGATCCTGTGGGAGCGATTTCTGTACACTTAGTAGGTGGAATCTGGGGAACATTAGCTGTCGGAATCTTTGGAGACCTTGCAGGAATGGGACAATTTATTTCTCAGCTGATCGGAGTAGTTTCAGTAGGTGCCTTTTGCGTAGCATTTAGCTGGTTAATTTTCTTTACCCTAAAGAAAACCATAGGCATCCGAGTAGATGAAAAAGAAGAAACTGAAGGTTTGGATATCAACGAACATTCGATGAGTGCTTATCCAGACTTTAATATAAAAGACTAAAAATAATAACTACCACAACCACCAATCAACCAAGAAAAAGCCCCGAACCTTACGGAACGGGGCTTTTGCAATTTTAAACTGGTTGAAAGTAGCGGTTGAGGGTGCTTTGATGGACTTTGCCAAACATTTCATAGCACCAATCTCTAAATCCCTCAAGTTCGGATGGTAAAATAAGCTTAAGGCCTTTCTTCAGTTCTCTTTCAAATAAATAAGCGCTGAAGCTAACTTTTTGCAGAATGGTCTTCACGTATTCTATCATAGTTTAAAGAGTTTAGGGTTTATTAACTGAAATTAATTACTAGTACGGAAGCATTTATCCGGATGTTACGTTAAATAAGGGCTTCTAAAAATAGAATATTCCCTAATTTCGCAACCATGATTAAAACGATCCTTCAAACAGCTTTGGTATTCCTGGCATTGTTAATTTTTGACAATGCCTATGGCCAGGATGTGCAAATAGAATTGGGTCCGGATGAAATTGGATTAAATGAAACTTTTACGATTAAAGTAACTTTGTCCAATGACAAAATAAAGTCCTACGATCAGTTTCCGGAAATCCCAAGCTTTCAGAAACAGGGTATTTCACAATCTTCGTCCATGAATCTGATCAATGGACAGATGAGCAGCTCCAATAGTATCATCCAGTATTATAAGCCCACAAAAAAAGGGGATTTCACCTTGCCTTCTTTTGATATCCTAATTAATGGGCAAGCTTATTCTTCATCCGGCAAAACCATCAGAGTAGGAGATGCCTCCAATTCATCTTCCTCAAGATCCCAAGATCCATTTGCCAATTTCTTCGGTAGACCTTCCCAAACCGAAGAACCGGAATTTGTGGAACTGGAAGACGATGCATTTTTCTCTTTGGCAGTGGATAAAGAAGAAGTCTATGTCGGAGAAGGATTTAATCTGAGCTTGGCTTTTTATATGTCTGAAGCCAATCAGGCTCCATTTCAGTTTTATGAGCCGGGGAGACAACTAGATGAAATCCTTAAGAAAGTAAAGCCAAGCAATGTCTGGGAAGAAAATTATAACATTACCAACATAGAACCAGAACAGGTCACCATCAATGGTAAGCGATGGACGAGATACAAGGTTTTTGAAGCGACATTCTACCCATTTTCAGAAGGTACAATTGAGATCCCAAGAATCTCCTGGGAGATGATCAAATACCGAGTGGCCAAAAATCCAACTTTTTTTGGAGCTAATAGACAGGAAGATTTTAAAACATTTATTTCCAGTGCCAAAACCGTCAAAGTAAAACCTTTGCCACCGCACCCGATGAAAAACGAGGTAAGTGTAGGGGAATACCAATTGCGTGAAAACATCAAGGAAATTGAAGTGGAAACGGGTCAGGGTTTTGATTACAACTTAGGCATCAGCGGAATTGGAAATATCAATGCTATCCAGCCACCAAAAAGACTTCCAGGAGCTAACCTGAACACTTACGATCCTAATGTGAGGCAACAGATCAACAGGGGATACGGCAGGGTTTCAGGTATCAAGGAATTTAATTATTACATCACCATCAATGAAGCGGGAGAAATAAATCTCGGCAACCATTTTGAATGGATTTATTTTGATCCTGTCAGAGAGGTTTATGACACATTGAAGCCACAGGCATTAGTGAAGGTAGTCGGAGAAAGTAAGGTAAATCAGGCCTTGTCCAACCAAAGACTTGGGGGACTTTACGACAGAATCGATGTAGAGGACAATAGGTTTTTAAACGAGCAATATAAATACTATTTTACAACCGCAATCAATGTGCTTTTATTGGCATCAGTCATTTTACTGGCGGTTTTGATCATAAGAAAGAAGTAATGGGGAATTCATTTGGTAAGCTATTCAAGATCACCACTTTTGGTGAATCACATGGAGTAGCTTTAGGAGTAACGTTGGAGGGCTGTCCTGCCGGTTTGGAAATCGATGAAGCAAAAATCCGTTTGGAAATGCAGCGGAGGAAGCCTGGCCAATCCAAAATTACCACACAAAGAAAGGAAGAAGATGAAATCGAAATTCTTTCTGGAGTTTTTGAGGGAAAAAGTACTGGCACACCTATCGGGATTGTGATCAGAAATGCAGATCAAAAGAGCAAAGATTACTCACATATTTCGGATAAATTCCGCCCTTCCCATGCCGATTACACTTATTTTGAAAAATACGGAATCAGGGATTACCGTGGAGGAGGAAGAAGCAGTGCCAGAGAAACGGCAGCAAGAGTAGCCGCAGGAGCCATTGCAAAACAATTATTGGATCATTATGGGGTATCTATACAGGCATTTGTCACTCAGGTGGGAGATTTAAAGCTTGAGAAACCCTATCAGGAATTGAACCTTGCTTTGGCAGAAGAAAATATAGTGAGGTGTCCGGATCCAGAAGTAGCAGATCAAATGGTTCAATTGATTGACCAAGTCAGATTGGATCGCGATACAATCGGAGGGATCGTAACCTGTGTCATCAAGAACACACCGGTAGGCATCGGAGAACCGGTTTTTGATCGACTTCATGCCGAGTTGGGTAAAGCCATGCTCGGGATCAATGCAGTGAAGGGCTTTGAATATGGTAGTGGTTTTGAAGGAGTGACTATGCGTGGATCAGAGCATAACGACGCCTTCTTCAAGGAAGGTGACAAAGTAAAAACCAAAACAAACTATTCCGGAGGGATTCAGGGTGGTATTTCCAATGGGGAAGACATTTACTTTCGGGTAGCATTCAAACCCGTAGCGACTATCATGCAAGACCAGGAGTCGATCAATGAAGCTGGAGAATCCATTACGGTTTCAGGAAAAGGCAGACATGATCCATGCGTGGTACCTAGAGCAGTACCGATTGTGGAAGCCATGGCGGCATTGGTCATAGCAGACAATATATTATTGGCAAAAAGCAATAAACTTTAAGGCTTAAATGAAATCTAGATGTTAAAAAAAATACCCTTACATACCCAAATCATAATAGGTCTCGTGCTGGGTTTGGTCTTTGGGCTACTTGTCATTAAAACAGCTATTCCCAATTCCTTTACCTTAGATTATATCAAGCCAATAGGTACCATCTTTATCAATTCTCTAAAGATGATTGCAGTACCCTTGGTTTTAGCCTCTTTGATTGTAGGGGTTTCTAATTTGGGTGATATTTCAAAACTAAGCCGAATCGGAGGTAAAACGATTGGCACTTATTTAGTTACCACGGTCATTGCGGTGACTATAGGTTTACTTATGGTAAATATCTTCTCTCCCGGCAAAAGTCTGCCTTCCGAAACGAGAGAAAACCTCATGAGTATGTATGAGGGTGATGCTGGCTCAAGAGTGGGTCAAGCAGCAGAATTGCAAAAACAAAGCCCTTTACAGCCACTTGTCGATATCGTTCCGCAAAACGTGTTTCAAGCAACTACAGATAATGGTGCCATGCTACAGGTGGTATTCTTTGCCATCATCGTAGGAATCTCTCTTTTACAGATTCAAAAATCAAAAGCTGAACCTGTCATTGCTTTTTTTGACGGGATGAATGATGTGATCATCCAAATAGTAAATTACATTATGCTCATTGCACCTTATGGTGTATTTGCCCTGATGGCTTCGTTGATTGTAGAAATTGCGGGTGAAAATCCGGATTCTGCAGTCCAGTTGCTACTTGCTTTGCTGAAATATAGCTTGGTAGTGGTGGGAGGATTGTTTACCATGGTTTTGGTAGTTTATCCGTTGATTTTGATGGCTTTTACCAAAGTAAAATACAAAGACTTTTTCAAAGCAATCCGACCTGCACAACTCCTTGCATTTTCTACCAGTTCGAGTTCCGCAACATTACCTGTGACGATGAAGCAAGTGGAGGAAGAACTTGGAGTTTCTGAGGAAATATCCAGTTTCGTGCTTCCTTTAGGGGCGACAGTAAATATGGATGGTACAAGTTTGTATCAAGGTGTGGCAGCTGTTTTTATTGCTCAGGCTTTAGGTATGGACTTGACGCTGACGCAGCAATTGATGATAGTTTTGACTGCGACACTCGCGTCTATAGGGTCGGCAGGTGTACCGGGAGCCGGATTGATTATGCTGATCATTGTACTTGAATCTATCGGAGTACCTGCAGCAGGTATTGCATTGATCATTGCTCCTGATAGAATTTTGGATATGTTTAGAACTGTTGTCAATGTGACTGGAGACGCGACAGTCTGTACTATTGTAGCAAGTACGGAAGGTGAATTGCCGGATGGACTGATAAGAAAATCCAATCCTCTCACTCCAAATGAGTAAGGAAAAAGTAAAACAAAAAAGGCTTCTCAAGAGAAGCCTTTTTTTTTATCAGTTTATTTCAAACTACCGATCATATCTTCCGGTTTCACCCATTCGTCAAATTGCTCATTGGTCAATAAGCCTAAAGCAATCGCCGCTTCTCTTAAGCTACTTCCTTCTTTGTGTGCTTTCTTTGCGATAGCCGCAGCATTTTCATAACCGATATGCGGATTAAGTGCTGTCACCAACATCAATGAATTCTCCAGATGTCTTTTGATCATCGCATCATTTGGTTTGATACCCACTGCACAATTATCATTAAAAGAAACGCAGGCATCACCAATCAACCTTGCAGACTGCAAGAAATTAGCTGCAATCAGAGGCTTGAAGACATTCAATTCAAAATGCCCTGTAGCGCCACCGATTGAAATTGCCACATCATTCCCCATCACCTGTGCAGCCACCATGGTCATGGCTTCCACCTGGGTAGGGTTTACTTTTCCTGGCATAATAGAAGATCCTGGCTCATTTTCAGGAATCAGAATCTCACCAATTCCAGATCTAGGTCCAGAGGACAACATTCTGATATCATTGGCGATTTTCATTAAACTTACTGCCACCTGCTTCAATGCGCCATGTGTTTCCACCATGGCATCATGAGCTGCCAAAGCTTCAAATTTATTAGGTGCAGTAACGAAAGGCTGTTCGGCAATATCAGCTATTTTTTGGGCCACCAATTCCGAATATCCCTGAGGAGTATTCAGCCCGGTACCTACTGCAGTGCCTCCAAGTGCAAGCTCAGAAAGGTGTGACAAGGTATTTTTAATCGCTCTGATGCCATGATCCAGCTGAGCCACATATCCACTAAACTCTTGTCCCAAAGTCAGGGGCGTCGCATCCATGAAGTGGGTACGGCCAATTTTCACTACTTTTTTGAAAGATTCGGCTTTGGCCTGAAGTGTATTTCTTAATTTCTCTATCCCTGGTAAAGTTGTTTCCATCACCATTTTGTATGCGGCGATGTGCATGGCAGTAGGATAGGTATCATTAGACGATTGTGATTTATTCACATCATCATTTGGGTGGATTTTCTTTTTGGAATCCTCCAGTGATCCACCTAGAAGAACATGAGCTCTATACGCTATTACCTCATTGGTATTCATGTTGGATTGCGTACCTGAACCGGTTTGCCAAACTACCAATGGAAATTGATCATCCAGTTTTCCTTCCAAAATCTCATCACAAACCTCTCCGATCACAACAGCTTTGTTTTTATCCAAAACCCCCAATTCTGAATTGGTGAAAGCTGCTGCTTTTTTCAAAATGGCAAATGCCCTGATTATTTCAATCGGCATTCTGTTCTTCTCTCCACCAATTTTAAAATTATTGATGGATCGCTGAGTTTGGGCTCCCCAATATTTATCAGCAGGCACCTCAACAGGCCCCATGGTATCATGTTCTATTCTTACGCTCATATTTTCGGAATATTGATATTGATTTTGCCAAAATTAAGGCTTCTGGTCTTTTTTCCCTAACAAGGCTAACTAATCCTTCAACTGAAAATTGATGAGTTGATGGAATATCTTTCTGGAAGACTTTATCTGTCTGTTAAAGAAATAAATTGCCAGTCCATAATTAGCGATAGCCAAGGACGTGCAAATCAGTCCATAGTTAATATTGTGTATCAAAAAGAAGAAAAACCCTGCAAAAGCGATTAAGACTATGCTCCAAAAAACCAGAAAAAAAGTTGCCCCGGGGAAAAGTTTGAATTTCAAAAAGATGATACTCCCCCTGGGTGTCTCCTCTACCTCACCGACAATCAAGGGTAAAAATGTATCACCCTTATCCACAACTTTTGAGATTCGAAATCCATTTTGCCCGACTATACCATTAAATTTCACCTCTTTATTTGATCTTGATCTCTGATCCAGAAAGTTGGCTTCGGAAGTCACTTTACTAAGGTGTCCCAATACCTCCTTTTTAGAAAGCACACTGACGATCGTTTCGGTATGGTGAGGAATTAAATTCAATTTATTTCACAGCAACACAAGAGATTTCCACATTCAAATTTTTAGGAAGCTTACTTACTTCTACTGTTTCTCTTGCCGGAGGGTTTACCTTAAAATACTTTTCATATGCTTCATTGATAGTACCAAATTCATCCATATTTTTGATGAAAATGGTACACTTGACCACATCTGCAAATCCAAATCCTGCTGCTCTTAACACTGCTTCCAAGTTTTTCATCACTGCGTGCGTCTCTTCAGTGATGTTTTCATTGATCAGCTCTCCTGTCTCAGAATCCAGGGCAATTTGACCCGAAACATAAAGAGTGTTTCCTGATAAAACTGCTTGGGAATAAGGACCGATAGGTGCTGGTGCTTCCGGTGTAAATATGATTTTATTTGCCATGTTTTTTATAAGTATCAAAAATTGGTACTAAGTACAAAGTACAAGGTACAAAGTAAGGTCAAAGATAGGCTCGGCTTTAAGATTTTTCACTTTAGCCTTAAGACTTTAATTTTGCTTCGTTCCAGTAAACATCCATTTCTGCCAAAGTCATGTCAGCCAGACTCTTTCCTGATTCATTAGCTGATTTTTCTAAGTATTGGAATCTCTTTATAAATTTTAAATTCGTTTTTTCCAATGCTTCTTCTGGATTGATATCAATAAATCTGGCATAATTTATCAGCGAAAAAAGTAAATCTCCAAACTCTCCAGTGGCTTTTTCTTTATCTATTTCCGAATCAGAAGCCGCGTTGAATTCCTCTTTGAATTCCTGCATTTCTTCTTCCACTTTTTCCCAGACCTGATGCTTTTCTTCCCAGTCAAATCCGACTCCTCTTGCTTTTTCCTGGATCCTCATGGATTTGATCAATGCAGGCAGAGATCTTGGAACGCCTCCCAAAACAGAAGTATTCCCTTTTTCCTTCAATTTTATCTTTTCCCAATTCTGCTTTACTGCTTCCTCATCCTCAGCTTTGGTATCTCCATAAATATGAGGATGTCTACGGATCAATTTTTCACAAAGTGCATCGATCAGCGTGCTGATGTCAAAGTTTCCTTCTTCGGATCCGATTTTAGCATAAAACACGATGTGCAATAAAATATCTCCTAACTCTTTTTTGATTTCCTCCGGATCACCTTCCAGAATAGCATCCGAGAGTTCAAAAGTTTCTTCAATGGTCAAATGCCTCAAACTTTCTGTAGTTTGCTTTTTATCCCAAGGACATTGAGCTCTGAGCTCATCCATGATGGTCAATAATCTATCAAAAGATGCTAACTGCTGGGCTCTGGTACTCAAATTTGTCATTGTGAAGGAAACTAACCTGGAATTGTGGACGTTTTCGAAGTAAAGCTTTAAATTTGCGCAAATTTATCCGTTATGGCAACTGTATATCTAACCCTGGGCTTTGTGGCGTTGTTCTTCATTTTGATGTCAGTAAGGCTGATTTTCTTAAAAAATGGTGAATTCAAAGGAACATGTGCTTCACAAAACCCTTATTTGAATAAAGATGGTGGCACCTGCAGCTATTGTGGGAAAACTGTAGACGCTAACAGCGGATGTGGTAATCCTGACAATGAAGTAGATAAGGTAATGGCCAAATTCAAATAATATTCAATCTTCGTCGAGTCTTCGACTTTTTCATTTTAACTTATAAAATTACCATACGTGTCGCTAATCAAATCTATCTCCGGAATCAGAGGTACCATAGGAGGTAAAGCCGGCGAAGGACTTACTCCTGTCGATGTAGTAAAATTCGCTTCAGCTTATGGAGCTTGGGTCTTGGAAAACACCGGAAATCCGAAAATTGTGATCGGTAGAGATGCCAGAATCTCTGGCGAAATGATTTCTAAATTGGTTTCTGCCACACTTCAAGGCATGGGTATCCATGTGATCGACCTGGGCTTAAGCACTACTCCTACTGTAGAATTTGCAGTTCCTTTAGAAAAAGCCGGCGGTGGAATCATCCTGACTGCCAGCCATAATCCTATCCAATGGAATGCTTTGAAACTTTTAAATTCCAAAGGCGAATTTATTTCAGATTCCGAAGGCAAAGACATCTTAGTAAAAGCTGAAAAAGAAGATTTCTCTTTTGCTGAGGTAAAAAAACTAGGAGATTATACGCTTCTGGAAGATTATATAGATAGACATATCCAGCATGTCTTAGATTTGGAATTAGTGGACAAAGAGGCTATCGCTGCCAGAAACTTCAGAATTGTAGTCGATGCAGTGAACTCCACTGGAGGAATTGCTGTCCCCAAGCTTCTAAGAGCACTTGGCGTCACAGAGATAGAAGAAATGTACTGTACACCAGATGGACATTTCCCACATAATCCGGAGCCTTTACCCGAGAATCTCAGGGATATTTCCCAAAAGCTGGAAAAAGGAAGTTTTGACTTGGGAATCGTAGTGGATCCTGATGTAGACAGGCTTGCATTTATCAATGAAGACGGATCACCATTTGGAGAAGAATATACCCTAGTAGCTGTGGCTGATTATATTCTTTCAAAAACCAAAGGAAATACAGTCTCTAACTTAAGTTCAACCAGGGCACTTCGTGATGTTACTGAGAAACATGGAGGAGTCTATACTGCAGCAGCAGTAGGAGAAGTAAATGTTGTAAACCAAATGAAAGCTTCAGATGCAATCATCGGTGGCGAAGGAAATGGGGGAATTATCTACCCAACTTCTCATTATGGAAGAGATGCATTGGTGGGAATCGGTTTATTCCTGACTCACTTGGCAAATTTCGGTAAAACCATTTCCCGATTGAGAGCGACTTACCCAAATTATTATATCTCCAAAAACAAGATTGAACTCACTCCCGAAATCAATGTGGACAATATCCTTTTGGAAATTAAAGAGAAGTACAAAAAACAACCTATCAACGATATAGACGGGGTCAAAATAGAATTTGAAAAAGAATGGGTACATTTGCGAAAGTCTAATACTGAGCCGATTATCCGAATTTATTCAGAATCTGAATCCGAAGCTACGGCCGAGCATTTGGCAAAAAAAATCATGCAAGATATCAAAGAGGTGGTAAGTAAATCTCTCATCTGATTCTTTGCAAAATATAAAACCCAAGTATAGTAAAGATGAATGTTTATTTAGATAATGCTGCTACCACCGCAATGGACGATCGAGTGATAGAAGCAATGCTTCCTTTTATGAAGTCCCATTACGGAAATCCATCTTCCGTTCACAAGCAAGGGAGAGAGGTACGAACAGCAATCGAAAAATCAAGAAAAAAAGTAGCTGAATTACTAAATACTAGTCCATCGGAGATTTTCTTTACTTCTGGAGGTACTGAAGCTGACAATACTGCACTCGTATGTGGGATAGAAAGCCATGGGATCACTCATGCTATCACTTCACCCCTTGAGCATCATGCGGTACTGCATACGCTAGAGGTTTGTGCAAAAAAAGGATTGATCAAGTTGAGCATTCTTGATGTCAATCCAAAAGGTGAAATTGATCTGAATCAGTTGGAGGCACTTCTTAAATCCAACCCAAATTCATTGGTTTCCTTGATGCATGCCAATAATGAAATAGGAAATTTGAATGACCTGCATAAAATCGGAAATCTTTGTAAGGAGTATGGGGCATTTTTCCACTCTGACACCGTTCAGACCATGGGACATTATGTTCATAATCTCAAAGAACTTCCGGTCAATTCCTTAGTTGCAGGTGGACATAAATTTCATGGGCCAAAAGGCTCAGGATTTCTTTATGTAAATAAGGATAAAAAAATCCATCCGTTTATTCACGGAGGTGCCCAAGAGCGAAATATGCGAGGCGGAACAGAAAATGTGATTGGCATTATTGGGATTACCAAAGCACTGGAATTGGCATATTCTGAAATGGAAAGCCACCAAGCTCATGTCATTTCTTTAAAGAAGCATTTTATAAAAAGTATTCAGGAGGCCATTCCGGGAGTCACTTTCAATGGGCTATCAGGAGATATTGATAAAAGTCTTTACACTGTGCTGAATGTGAGCCTTCCCCCATCAGAAGCTAACAGAGGGATGTTGTTATTCAACCTGGACTTGGAAGGGATCTCCGCTTCAGGAGGCTCTGCTTGTAGTTCCGGTGCCACAGTAGGTTCCCATGTACTGCGTGCGCTGAATCATAATCCTGAAAGGGATGCTGTCCGTTTTTCTTTTAGCAGGTACAATACCATTGAGGAAGTCGATTATACGATATCAAAATTAAAAGATCTCTATTTGGTTGAAGCATAAAAAAGGGAGCCTTGAGGCTCCCTTTTTATTGCTCAGTCATCGATTGTGCTGGCTTATATCCAATAGAATAGGGTGTCCATATTTCGTAGATGGGATTTCCCGTCGAACTTTTTCCTGAATGATGCCACTCTCCATCTATTACCTCAAAATCAAAACCCAAACTAGCCCCTACTCTACTATCATCTCGGGAAAAGAATGTGATGTTTTCTACATATTTCCCTTTTTCGGCGGTATATGTTCCACCACCTGAACCTGAAAACTCTTTTGTTTCAGAATTGAAAGCGACCCACTGAAATCTTCCACCGCCCAAAATCTTGATGGTTCTTCTGGCACCTGGAGTAGACCTTGAGATTTCACCATCTCTTTTCCGTCCTGTAATTACCCAGTTACCTGTCAAATCATCTACTTTCTCGGGTAATTTCTCCCAAATCTCCACTAACATTTTCCCGTTTATTTCCGAAGATATCACCATCTTTCCGTTAGTGAGATCCAATTTATACTTGTTGGTAGTTCCTACCTGAAAAGGATCCAGAGTAAAAAAGTCAAGGGTCTCGTAATAATTTCCATCCCGAAATTCATAAGGTCCACCTCCTGCACTAATAAAATGATTATCAGAGACTTTTTTCGCTCCAAAAGCAAAGTAGTTATCCTGATAGATTTTCACATATTCCTCATCTTTGACTTCTCTACCATCTTGGTGGGTTAGTTTCCAGGCACCATCTAATTCTTGGGCATTCACCCAGCCAAAGAGTAAAAGCAAGGGCAGTAAAACAATTCTTTTCATAATATTGAGGGTTTAAAAACTATTTTCTACTGAAATTCATGAAGAAATCGCAGAAAACCAATCCATTTTGGCATTTATTATATATGTGGTAGAAAAAACAAAAATTTCATCTTCTTTCGATTTTGACTTATTAGGATTACAAAAATTTTGATTTCAGAATGAAAAAATTGGTAAAAGTTACCAATTATGAACTTCTAATACTGATCAGATGAAAAAATTCACTTTAGGAACTAGTAAAGAACAAATCCTATCAATGATCAATGAGCGATCCATCAAACGTGTTCTGGTCGGAGATCAGAAAATCGCGTTAGTAAGAATAGGATCGGAGTTTTTTGCATTCCAGGCATTTTGCCCTCACAGAGGCGCTTCTTTGGTAGAGGGGCAATTAAATTCGATAAACGAGATCATTTGTCCACTACACCAATATAGGTTTGAAATAAAGTCCGGGAGAGTTTCTGCTGGCTCCTGTTCAGATTTAGAAACTTACCCTGCATTCCTGGCCGAAAATGGATTAGTTATCACTTTGCCTTAATGTAATTTTGAACCATTTGGAACTGGGGTTTCAACTCCTGCCAGAATAATTCCTCCGTCCTTATGTGTAAATCCAGTCACCAATACCTCCGACATAAAATCTGCAATCTGTCTCGGTTTAAAGTTACAAACGCATATCACTTGCCTACCCACCAAATTCTCCAGGGTATAATAATCTGTGATTTGGGCAGAGGATTTTTTGACTCCAATTTCATCTCCCAGGTCAATCCAAATTTTATAGGCGGGTTTTCTGGCTTTCTCAAAAATTTCTGAACGTATAATTGTCCCAACTCTTAATTCAATTTTGTAAAAATCTTCGTAGTCAATCGTTTGCATAGACAATTTTTTTTATAATTTTAGGAACCTTTTGCAATTTCTGTAGTTAACTGTAATAGAATACAATTTTACGAATGTATATGAAATCCACATTTCCTTTTAAGAAAATCGGCTTTTCGGTGCTTGCCTTGGTGGGTATGTGCCTTTTTGCAGGTGAATCTTTGGCTCAAACGGAGCAGGAAAAAGTGGATTTAGAGAATGTGAAACCTTTGGATAAGCCAATTTCAGATGAAATAAATCAAAATTTAGATTCTGGTTTACCTAAAGTTTTGAACACAAAGGCATTGCCTGCTCAATCCAATAAGGTTGCCGTTAAAAGAGATCTTCCGGCTGGAGGAATCGATAAAGATGCCAAGAAAGATGAAACTGCACCTTCCACACTTTCTTTTAACATCTTCCTTTATATCGTGGATAAATTTAAAGCTGATTGATAATTCTTGCTTAAAAATATAAAAGAGGTTTTTCAACCTCTTTTTTTTTATCCTTTTGATAAGAATTCCTCCAGATCTTTTAGCCCTAGCATCCCTTCATAAAAAGCCCTGCCAAAAACTGCAGCCCCAAGCCCTAGATCTTTTAATCTTTTGAAGTCATCGATATTTCTAACTCCCCCACTTGCTGCGATATTTAAATTTGGAAACTTCTCGACCAGTTCTGAATATAGACCAAAATTTGGCCCTTGCATTACCCCATCTCTGGTGACATCAGAGCATTTCAGGTATTTTAATCCTCTCTCATAGAAGAAATCGATATGATCGAATAGATCTATCTCTGTTTTTTTCAACCACCCTTTAATTTTTATTTTATGGTCTTCCGGATTGGTATCCGCAGCTAGATTGATTTTTTCTCTGCCATATGATAAAATAAACTGACTGAACCGCTCCGGATGATTGGCTGCAGCAGAAGCTATAGTGACCGTTTTAGCTCCAAATTCAAAACACTTGATCACATCACCATCAGTAGAAATCCCTCCGGTAAAATCAACTTTAAGATCTGTATATCCTGCAATTGCCTCCAGAATATGATAATTCTTTGGCTCTCCTCTTCTAGCACCATCCAAATCCACCAAATGCAAGCGCTTAATCCCAATAGATTCAAATGCCTGGGCTATCTCAAGAGGATTATTGGAAATTGCTTCTTCCGTAGCAAAATCACCTCTCTTGAGCCTTACGCATTTGCCATTGATTAACCAAATAGATGGAATTATTTCAAACATGGATTAAAATTAAAGGGTATTTTGGAAAAAGATCTGATAAGTTTTCCTTAAAGATAATACAGATGTGCTAATCCTTGCTTCGAAAATTTGAAAACTATTTAAAATTCATGTATATCCGCTTTTCTGCCAGTAAATAGACTTAAACATTATAGGATTTGGTCAACACTAGCATGGAGGCCACTTCGGTCATCCGTCATCTGTCTTCTAGCCAGTAAAACAAGGAGAATATGGTTACTGGCATCATTGCGGATAATCATATTAAATTTTATATCCAGGAAGCCTCGAAAAACATAAACTGACTTTACTCAACTTTTAATCTAGCGACTCTTCCATTCGAACCAGAAGCCCAAATCGTGGCTTCTGCATGACCCAATTTAACAGCATGAAATCCTTCTTGGGAAAAATTCCTCCAAACCTGACCTCCATCATCGGAAAAATCAGAACCTGTCGGACCTACCGCCACTAACCAATGAAATCTAGGAAAATACACTACTCCTGAGCGATAGCCTTTAGGCGATGATACGGGAGCCGCCCAAAATTCCTTAAGAGTGGAAAATGAGGCTGCAACAGAAATAGTGTCATCCATATTCACATAATCCCCACCAACAAGATAAACTTCCTCATTCCCCAGCTTTGTCAAAGAAAAAACACCTTTGGATGGATCGCCTTGGACGATGGGAGAATTCCACTTTTTCCAGTTTTCACCATAATCCGGAGAATAATGCAAATTGGCCTCAGTTCCTCCACTTCCAATCCAAATATTCGATCCTTCAGAAATTAAGGAGGTGGCACTTGCGGCAAATCCAGCTTCACCTTCTTTAGCCTCTGGCAAATTTAAAACAGGATACCAGGATTCTCCTTGGTTGACGGTTTGCAAAATCATCCACTTTCCATCAATTGGATCTCCGACCACATATCCTCTATCTGGATCTGCAAAAGATACCCCATCTAAAAATGCCTCTTCTACTTCCTGGTGTTTGAGTGTCCAGCTCTGACCACCATCTTTGGTTTTATAAATCACGGCAGGCTGCCCCGCAGAAATGGCTACCGCATTCATCGCATCAAATGCATGAATGGACCTGAAATCAACGGTATCTAATCCTCCAATGATTCCGTGGTCCCAACTTTTTCCTCCATCCATAGTTCTCAGCCAGGTTCCACCACTTCCAGATGCCCAGGCTATTTCACTCGTAACCGGAGAAAGCCCCCTTAAGGAGGCTTTCACGGGTGTTTCAAAAATTTCCCAGCCCAATGGGCTTTCTGGTATTTTTATTTCGTTTGTCTGGCAGGAAAATAAAATTCCTATGACCAAAACACCTACTAATTTTCGCATAGGCGAAATTAAGAGATATCTACTTTTCTATAAGCTTCTATCAAAGCTTTTTCACCTTCCACTCCTGGATTTGCGTTTCCATGCTCCATTCCACAGATCCCTTTAAATCCTTTTTCATGAATGAACTTGAAAACATTTTGATAATTGATTTCACCTGTACCAGGTTCTTTTCTTCCAGGATTATCACCGATTTGGATATAGGCGATCTCATCCCAGGTTTTCTGCATGGTCGCGATCAGATTTCCTTCGTTTCGCTGCATATGGTAGATGTCATAAAGAATCTTACATGCCGGACTGTCAACAGCTTTACAAATCATATAAGATTGATCAGCATGCCTTAAAAACAGATCTGGATTATCGCTAAGCGGCTCCATCACCATGACCAAACCGTGTGGCTCGAAAATCTCCGCAGCCCGTTTATATGCCTCAATAACATTTCCTGTCTGCACTCCAATCGGTAAATTTCTTTCGAAATATCCTGGCACCACTGTCATCCAAGTAGCATTGACCCGTTTGGCCACCTCCACAGATTTTTTACATGTATCTAGAAAATGATCCATAAACTCTTGCTTTCCGGATGTCAGAGATACTTTCCAGTTATCTCCCCCGTCCACCACAAACACACCCATTCTCATCCCAAGGGATTCCATGGTTTTTGCAATAAGTGTCTGTTCTTCGACTGGTCTTCCCAGCATACCATTATCTTCCAAAGAACGAAATCCTTGGTCAGCCATAAATTTAAGCTGATCAACGACCCCATCAGGAGCTGAATTTCTGAACATTCCGAAATGTGGAGCAAAATCCATTTTGAAAGTAGGTTCAGCTATATTTTCTTTCCCAGCAAAAGAAGGAATGACTGCACCTGTTGCTAAAGTCAAAGCGGAACCACTAATTCCCAGGTTTCTTAAAAATTTTCTTCTTTCCATGGATTAAACAGTTTTTGTTTTACCAGGAACTGCATGAGGATAGAATCCATCTGCATTTGGAACCAATTTAGGAGTTGCATCCCAAGCCAACGTATCAGGGAATAAATTGACATCTGAATTGATCGCTTCATCCATGGTAATCACTTTTCCGGAATAAGTCGCATATCTACCCAAGATCGAAGTCATTGTACTTCGTGCTCCATTTTCTGCGTCGGCAAATTTATATTCACCATTTACAATCGCTGCCCAAAGCTCGTTGTGCTCCTGCTGATAAGGGTTGATGTTATTTTCGCGATCATGTTCGTAAAGTTTTTTACCGGTATAATCAGTCAAAACTCCATGGTTTCCTGCACTTAGGTAAGCGGTACCTTTAGTTCCTTGGAATGTTTCATCCACTCTATTAGCAGCACCAGGGAAATGTCGGCATTCGCTGTGTATGACAGTTCCGTCTTCGTAAGTAAACTGTACAGTATGGTGGTCGAAAATCTCCCCGAACTCCTTGCCTGTTCGTACCATTCTTCCTCCGGTTCCCTCAGCTTTCACAGGATATCCTTTTTTCACCCAGTTGGCGACATCTATGTTATGAACATGCTGCTCAGTAATATGATCTCCGCAAAGCCAGTTAAAATAATACCAGTTTCTCATTTGGTATTCCATTTCTGTTTGCTCTGGCTTACGTGGTCTAACCCAAACACCACCGTCATTCCAATATACTTGTCCACCGATAATATCACCGATTTCTCCTGAGTGGATTTTGGCGATGGTCTTTCTGTAATTATCCTGGTAATGTCTCTGTAGACCTACCACCACATTCAGTTTTTTTGCCTTTGCATCTTCTGCAGCTTTTAAAACTTTACGAATCCCCACCGCATCAGTCGCTACAGGCTTTTCCATAAAAATCTGCTTGCCTTGCTTCACTGCTTCTGTAAAATGATCAGGTCTGAATCCAGGAGGTGTTGCCAGAATGACTACATCTGCTTCGGCTATCGCATGCTTGTAGGCATCAAAACCTACAAATTTCCGATCTTCAGGTACGTCTACTTTATCAGCTCCATATTTATCCAAAATCGGCTTTAGGCTACCATCCAATCTATCTCTAAAAGCATCTGCCATAGCGACTAGTTTAATAGGATGACCAGTTTCCATAGCCTGGAAAACCGCACCTGTACCACGACCTCCACAGCCGATCAAAGCAAGTTTTAAATGAGTTTCCGCTGGCGCTGCATAAGCACCGGGTAGAACGAAAGAATTGGCTGCAATTACTCCACCAGTAGCAAGAGCCGAAGTTTTGATAAAGTCTCTTCTTGTGTTTTTCATAAAATTGTCATTTCGGGGTTTAATAGTCCGCAATAGGTGCTGCGGTATAGTAAGCATTAATTTCTTCTGGGCTTGGAGGATTCAGAGGTCTTACCAATCTCAATCCTATAAATGGAGCTTCAGGAAACCACCATTGGCTTTTCGGGATCTGAGGATCCAATTGTTTCCATTTTGGATCATTCACAAATCTTTTTGCCGAGCTGATCTCCTCTGCAGGAGTCTTGAAACTTCCACCTCGCACTATCCTTGGATACAATTCCGTAGAAGGGTTTATAGGATTCTCTTTCGGAGTTTTTTTATAAAATTCCGGATCATATTGATCAGAAGTCCACTCTAACACATTTCCATAAATATCATACAATCCCCAAGGATTAGGTTTCTTTTTACCAACCATCTGGGTCATTCCATCGCTGTTTTCGGAAGTCCAGGCGTATTCTTCTAAGGTTTCGGAATTATCTCCAAAGAAGTATTTCGAATCGGATCCGGCGCGGGCAGCATATTCCCATTCAGCCTCTGTAGGTAGTCTATAAAAGATACCTGTCTTTAAATATAACCAATAACAATATTGAATGGCACCATATTGCGTCATTCCTATGGCTGGTTTATGCTCTTTTCCCATTCCAAAAGTCATATCCAAATAGGGCAAACTAGGTCGGGTCAATCCATCTACAATTTCCCCAATTGGCTCTTCAGAAATAGCCAATTCGTAATTTTTATCAAGGAACAACTCAAATGCATCCCAAGTGACTTCATGTGTCCCCATCCAAAAGGGATCAATTTTCACCTCATGCACCGGCTTTTCATCTGCATTTGAACTGGAGGCGGAACCCATGTTGAAAGTACCTCCCTCGATAGGTGTCATATCAAATGTAACTGGAGTACCGGGGATCTTTTGGGTATAAGATTCAAAAATCGGTTTTTCAAGACTATAAAATGCCAAAACTCCGACAAGAACTATTGGCAAGGCTATTTTTTTCATGGTAATCGTAAGCGAAACTTTAAAGAAGTAAATTAGGTATTAAAACTATATGATTTTTTATTCTTTTGACGAATGGAAAACAAAGGATTTTAATCCCTGTCCTTTGACCAAAAACAGTAGATTATTATTGATTTGCTCAATTTTCCTTACATCTCCTTTGACAGAGAGTCCAGCCAAATTTTTAGGCAAATACGTAAATCCACCTAGGGAATCACCTAGGAAAACCATTGCATGGTTTGCGTCATATTTGCCATATCTCAATTTTGTCTGATTCATATTCCCAGCAAGGATCAGATCTTTGAACCCATCGGAATTAATATCCAAAAAAGCACTTGCGAATACCGGGGAAAACTGAACCTGAATAGGTAATTGCTCTTCTTCAAATTTACCAGCGGAATTCATGACAAACAGAGTGGATTCTAGTCTATTAATATAGATTTTTTGGGCTCCTTCTCTCTCCTCTGCAGTAAAAATCTCATCTGTTTTTACCTTGGCGAAAGATTTAAAATCCAAATACCGCTTCTTTAGAAAATTAACCTGTCCTAAAAGTTCATCCCTGCTGATGCTCGGATATCTATCTGATCCTATGAAGGAACTCAAAATCGCATCGATTGACCCGTTTCCATCAAAATCTTTGTACAACAATTCAGCAGGTTTTTCATCACTTACTTGGAGTTGGGAATTCGTTCCCAAATTTCCGACAAACAAGTCCGGTTTTCCATCTCCGGTGAAATCATCTATCGAAATATGGTTCCAAAATCCTATTTCCTCTTGTGTGAAATAATCGGTGGATACATCCTGGAATTTGTCGGCTTTTAATTCAAAAACTTTGATTGGCATTGCTTCTCCAACCAAAATCAATTCATCTTTTCCGTCTTGGTTTAAATCTGCTGTTTTGGCATCTGTCAACATCCCCAATTTTTTGAAATCAGAACCAATTTGATCAGTCTGATCCTTAAATTTCCCTTTTCCGTCATTCATCCAAACCCTGGCTCCTGGAGATAATGGATATTGGCCTGGAACCACTCTTCCTCCAATAATCAAATCATCAAATCCATCTCCATTCACATCCATGGATAAGGCAGTGCCTGTTGAGAATTTTTCTTTGGGCAAAGCATCCCTGTCCAAAGTAAATTTTCCCTTCCCATCATTTAAGTACAAATGATCCGAAAATCTTGGATCACCTTCTACAAATTCATAAACCCCTCCACTTCCGACATAAATGTCCGGATATCCATCTCCATTGGCATCCAATGATATCGCAACTGCATCTTCCGACTGGTTTGCAGAAGAAAAAGCAGATGAATCCGAAAGAATAAAATCTCCCAAAGAATTTTGGAAATACACTCTTCCACTGATCCCAGGTCCTGCCCCAACAAACAAGTCGCTTCGGCCATCTCCATTAAAATCTTCCGAAACCAATGCTTTCCCATTTCCTGAAATGGAATTTGTCAAGAGTGGCTGGCGCTTAAAATCATTGATTTTTCTTTCTCCTTTAATTGAAATTTCCTGCTTTTCTGTAAACAGGACTTGACTCGGATTAGTAGAAAATAGGCTACTTTCTTCAGCTTCAGATTCTAAAATTATTATTTCTTGGTTAGAGGGAACATCCATCATTTTCGACTGTTTTCCACTTGGCCAATTAACAATCACAGAGTCAATTTCTGTCACCTGACCCAATCCAAAATGAAGGATAGGGGAGATAGAAGATTGAAAACCCCTATGGATATTCTGTTCTAAAAGTTGAGTTCCTTCTTTTGAAAACAATCGGACTGAAGCGCCAAGGGCCAATGTATTTTGACCTGATCCTATCAGTTTGACTTTAAGATAATTCCCCTTTCCTTGCTCAACAGCTTGGTTTTGATATAAAAAAGCATTGGAATTGATATTGTTTACGACCAAATCCAAATCCCCATCGTTATCCAAGTCTGAATAGGCTACTCCATTACTGTTTGCCGGCTGGTTAAGTCCCCAGGAATCTGTTACATTCTTAAAGGTTAGGTTGTTGTTATTTTGATAGATGTAATTGGTCAAATTAGAAGAAGGCATATTCTTGACCATATTCAGCAGATCTTCCCTTTTCAGTTTTCCTCCGGAAGTCTGTACATAATTATCCATGTATTTGAGGAAGTCCATATTATTATAGTCGCGCAAATACCCATTGCTGACGAAGAGATCTTTCCAGCCGTCATTATCGAAATCCGCAAATAAACTGGCCCAGCTCCAATCTGTGTTGGAGATACCAGCCACCTGACCAATTTCATAAAAAGTCCCGTCTCCATTGTTGAGATGGAGCATGTTGCGCATGTATTGATGGTGAAAACCCTTCCTTACATTCAAGTCAAAGACCTCGTAATTATCCGGAGCCAAAAGCAATTTCTGTCTTTCGTTGCCTTCGGGCATCATATCCAAAGTCATGATATCCACTAATCCATCATTGTTGATATCTGCGATATCATTTCCCATAGAGAAATTAGAAACATGATCCATCATCTCCAGAATCTGATCTTTGAATGTCCCGTCTTTTTGGTTGATGTACAGATAGTCTGGAATGGTGTAATCATTCCCTATGTAGATATCCGGCCAGCCATCCCTGTTGATATCCGAAATAGCCAAACCAAGGCCATAAGACAAACTAGAACTGGAAATACCTGCCTGTAGGGTGATTTCGATAAATTTCCCATCCTTGTTTTCGAAAAGCTGAGGACCTGCCTCGTGTTTTTCCTTTAATGCTGACTGAGTCACAGCCACATCTAAAATCTGCGTAGACTTCGTATTGTGATTCAATAAAAACAGATCCAAATCCCCATCTTTATCAAAGTCAAAAAAGCTTGCAGAGGTACTAGGCGCACCGGAGGCAATTCCGTACTCTTCTGCCATTTCTTTAAAAATTGGGACACCTTGTTCATTGTTACCCTGGTTGATAAAAAGTTCATTTTTTCTTTTTTCAGGAATTAAATTTCCCGAGTAACATAAATAAATATCCAGGAGTTTATCACCATTGATATCCACCAGGGTCACGCCGGTTTTCCAAGGCCCTGTTCTTCCTAGGGCTCCGGATTGTTCTGTGATATCCTGAAATTTTAATTCTCCTTTATTCAAAAAAAGTTTATTCCCTGAGACATTTGCAGAAAAATAAATATCCTCCAATCCGTCTCCATTTAAATCACCGACAGCCACTCCTCCTCCATTATAGAGGTATTCATACATGAGGACATTTAGATTGAGAGATTCATTCAGCGTATTCTGAAAATTAACTCCTGAATCCTTCGGGTCTATTAGTTTAAAAAGGGAAGGTTCTTTTGGTTGTTCTGTTTTTTCAACCTGAGGGTCATTAGAACAAGAAAAAATAAATGATAAGGCTATAAGCGAAATGCTGGGTACTAACTTCATTTTCATGTGAATAGATCTGTATTTCAGAGGCCACATGGAATCTCGCATGATTGATAATCATTCCTAGGGCCATGCTCGATTTCGTATCAGAATTAAAAACCAAGCCACCCGATTTGGGTGGCTTGGAAATTTAAGAAACTTATTCGAATCCAGGATTCTGAACCAGCATCGAATTCCTATTCAATTCTGCCCTAAGAATAGGGATATAGTACATTTTGTCTAACCAAGTTCTATTTTCCTTACCAGGATCGATTGGAACAACTTTATACACATAATTATACATTTCCGGATCATATCTGTAAACAGAAACAGAAGCTCCAGATTTTAAAGTCCCAGTGATACTAATTGTATTGGCTTTTCTTCCCAAAGTTTCTTCTGCAATCATCCAACGACGTGCATCATGATACCTTTGTTCTTCATAAGCCATTTCAATCCTTCTTTCATTTCTGTAATCCTCAATAAGCTCTTGACCACTTGAAGTAATAGCAGGCTGACCTATCCTAAATCTGATCTGGTTTAACCAAGCTCTAGCTTCATCTTCCTGACCTAGTTCCAAAGAAGCTTCCACATAGTTGAGAACAGCCTCAGTGTATCTTAGGATTGGCCAAGGCACTTCTTGCCAAGTGTTTTGATCGACAATAGCAGGATCTGGGTCGATGAATTTTCTGATATAATAACCAGTATAACTACCATTCCAGTCTTCGATTGGGCTGTTTCTGGTATCCAAACCGAAGTGAGTTACTTTAGCTCCTGATTCATCAATTACTTCATAAGTACCTGTTTGAATCTGGCCTAATGGATCTCTAGGCTGATTGGCAGAGGATCTAGGTTTCCACTGAGCTCCATCATACAAAATCGAAGCATAGAAACGGGCATCACGGTTTTCATATGGACTGGCTGCATGCTCTGGATTGTCCCAATCAAACTCAGTTCCATCCATCATTTCATAATCATCTACCAGCAATTGAACTGGGCTATTTCCCGCCCAGTTGTTATATCCATTTGGACCGTTGAATAAACCTTGACGACCACCATTCTCTTGTTTGGCGTTGATAAAGTATCTGGCCATAATCAATTCTTTCTCTCCTCCATTTCTAGATAGTGAATTATTGATATAGTTCTGAATTCCTTCTTCGTGAGTGACTGGTTCAGAAAGGCCATAAAGGTTACCTGAGGCTTTATCCAAAACCGCTTTAGCAGCTGCCTGAGCTTTTTGCCATCTTTCGGTTCTGTTACCACTAGGGTATGCCAATAGATCCAAATCAGAAAAACCTGCAAGAAGTGATGATTTTGCAGAAGCAGTAGGACCATCGTGAAGATCACTTGCTGCATAAAGCAAAACTCTGGATTTAAGTGCTAGAGCCGCTAATTCTGAAGCCCTACCAGCCGCCATATTTTTTCCTGCCAATAAGGAAGATGCATCATCCAAGTCAGAAACGATAAAATTGATTGTCTCTTCCCAAGTATTACGAGGAGCTTCATAGGTTTCCTCTCCTAATCCATAAGGTCTATCCACAATTGGAATACCTCCATAATACCTAGCCAACTGATGGTAATAATAAGCTCGCATAAACTTAGCCTCACCAAGCAATCTATCTACTATTCCTCCATCGTTTGCAAATTGAGGTTCAGATAATTCTTCGATAGCAATATTTGCTCTTCGGATGTAGCTATACATGTTACCCCAATAAATGGTATTGTTTACCCATCCATCATCCGCTGAGTTAGTTCTGGCTTCAGTAATTGTGGTGATTCCCCTTCCTGGGTGCGTAAAGATTGCTTCATCTGTTAAAGAAGCAAGCATTTGCTCGTCAAATCCACCATTTCCAAATCCTTGGTAGATTCCTGTTACAAAAGCTTCTGCCAATGCTGGATCTGTCCAAACAGCAGATTCAGAAACCTCTCCTAATGGATCTGTATTTAAGAAATCACTGTTACAGCCCGCAATTGTGAATAAGGCTACAACTAGTACGAATATTTGTTTTATGTTTCTTTTCATTATTTCGGGTTGTTTAGAATGAAACAGAAATACCTGTGTTAATCACTCTTGCTTGAGGATAATATTGACCACTAGCACTATTTGTCTCTGGATCAAAAACTTTTAACTTATCCCAAGTGATTAAGTTTAAACCATTTACATAAATTCTAGCATTTCTTACACCAATTTTCTCGGTAAGAGTAGCTGGAATGTTGTATCCAATTTCTAAATTTTTCAATCTCAAATAATCTGTTTTTCTGAACCAATAGGTATTTCCATTAGAGTAATACTGGTCATTTCTATTTGCAATTCTAGGATCAGTGCTACTTGGATTATCGATCGTCCATCTATTTTCATAAACATCCAATAAATAATTTCCAATATTTCCAGATTCAGTAACTACATACTGTCTAGCACCCAAAGCTCCTTGGAATAGGATAGCCAAATCAAATCCTTTCCAGTTAGCCGAAATATTCAAACCACCTTGGAATGTAGGAATGTTATTAGCATCCATTCTTACTCTATCATCCGGAGTGATTTTACCATCTCCATTGTAATCCTTGTACTTCATATCACCAGGACGCAAATTGTTGGTAATCGCCGAATAATCTAAAGTTTCAGAATCAATTGATTGCTGATCTGGGAAAACACCATCGTATTGGTAAACCAAGCCTGTATTCATTGGACTTCCAGTAGATCTTTGCCACTCTGGAGCTCCTGGGGCTTCATCCCAGAACAAGATTTTATTTTTAGCATAACCCCCATTGATACTTGCGGAATATTGGAATTCACCTTTTCCACCTCTTACACCTAGGTTTAAGTCAAAACCTTTGTTTTCAACTTCACCGATATTTTCTGCTGGCAAGGAAATCCCTGCACTTTCAGGCACGGATGCATTTTTCTGCCAAAGGATATTGGTTCTCTTGTTGTAAAATAAATCAAATTCGAAGAACACTTTTCCTTGCATAAACTGACCTTCAAAACCAAGGTTTGAGTTGTTGGCAATTTCCCAAGCGATATTCGTATTTGGAACTCGGGTTTCGAAAAGGGTTTTAGTTTCTGCCCCTCCAATGATGTAAGAACTGAATCCATAGGTGGACAAGAACTGATATTCTTGAAGAACCCCACCGAAATAGATCTGGTCATTTCCTAACTGGCCCCAAGAGCCTCTGATTTTGAAGAAATCAAATGTACCTCCCAAAGAATTTTTCCAAAAATTCTCTTCAGAAACAACCCAACCTAACATCAAACCAGGGAAGAAACCAAATCTCGTTTCTTCAGGGAAGATATAGGAACCGTCATTTCTCCAAAGGAATTCTGCCAAATACTTCTCTTTGTAATTATAAGCCACTCTACCGAAGTAGTTCAAACGGGCTCTTTCAAATGCGCCTCCACCATTGTCCTTTTGTAAATCTCCACCGGCAAACATTTGATCGATAGCAGTAGAAATAAAGAACCTTCTATATGCATTGAAGTTATTTCCTTCAATTGTTTCTCTATTCACACCGGCTACAATATTTAGTGTATGGTCTTCACCAAATTTTTTATCATAATTTAAAACTCCCCCTAAAAGGATATTCAACTGATTTGTATTTGATTCTCTTAACCTAGGTTCCGCAGGTCCTCTTTTACTAGGTACCAAAACTGGGGTTACTCCATCATCCTCATATCCATTTCCTAACTGGTATAGAGTCCAAGGAATCTCCCATCTTTTGGTATATTGAATATACTTATCAATCGCAGCAGTACCTGTAAATTTCAAACCTTCTACTCCAGGAATCTTGATTTCCAAATTACCTGTGGTCTGAATATAATCACGCTTGTCTCTGTCATACCCAGTTTGGTTGGTGGTAATTACTACTGGGTTTTCACCGTTTTCAATATCCGGTCCCGGTAATCCATTTGGCCAATAAGCAGGCTGATTTGGCTTACCTCTCATCTGCATACGGAATATAGCTCCGGCACCTCTTGTAGGGAAGAATCTGAATTCCTCTCTCGCCATAATACCTAAGCCTACTTTTACATACTTATTGACATTCGCATCCAAATTGATTCTAAAGTCATACTGCTTGTAACCAGTTGCGGCATTTTTATAGTAGGCATCCTGATTTTGATAGCCTAATGAGGTTAGATATTTTACATTATCGCTTCCACCTACCAACTGTAAGTTATATCTGCTTTGTGGAGACCAGTTTTTTAATGTAGCATCATACCAATCTGTATCCGGGTATAACCAAGGATCAGATCCATTTCTATATAACTCTAATTCATCAGGGGTATATGGAGCAGAACGAATTTGACCATTAGGTCTTGTATACTCACCATTTTGCTTATAAGCCTCATTTGCCGCAGCCCATTCTGAAGTAGGAAGTGCATAAATGTCCAAATCATTTAACATTTCAGCATACTGAGCAGCATTAGCCAAATCAGGAACAACTGTTGGTTGAGCCCATCCTTGGTTTGCTTGGAATGTTAATTCAGGAGCCCCGGAAGCGCCTCTCTTTGTTGTTACCAAGATTACGCCGTTTGCTGCTCTTGATCCATAAATCGCAGCCGATGCATCTTTTAGTACAGAGATACTTTCAATATCATTAGGGTTCAAACGCTGAAGACCACCAGCTCTATCTGGAATCCCATCAATAACCACCAATGCATCGTTGTTACCAAGTGTATTGCTACCTCTGATCCGGATACCGGAACCGTCATAACCTGGCTCACCAGATCTGTTTACCGCAACCACCCCGGCCATACGACCAGCGATTGAGTTAGACAAGTTCATAGCAGGGGATTTTACCAAATCTTTTCCTTTAACTGTCGCTACTGAACCTGTAATCGTTTCTTTCTTCTGCTCACCATAACCTACTACGATTACTTCTTCCAAAGATTTAGTGTCCGGTAATAAGGTAAGATCGAAAACAGAACGGTCTCCTACTGGCACCTCTAAAGTAGTGAAGCCAATAAAAGACAATACCAAGGTGGCATCAGAACCACTCACATTTACATTGAATTTTCCGTCGATGTCAGTAACAGTACCAGTCGTGGTACCTTTCACTAATACGGAAACACCTGGAAGGGGTAAATTATCTTCCCCTGATATCACGACCCCAGACACCTCCCGGGTCTGAGCCAAAACCGAGCCCATGAGGCCCAGATACATTAAAAATGTTAAGCTAAAAAGCTTAAATCGAGTAGAGTTTTTCATACACGGTTATTGGTTTGGGTTGCATTAATAAATATTAATCAGTGAAATTGAAGATAAATTTAGCCAAATTCTCACTGAATATTTTTGAATTCTGACTGTATCTTATCCTATTCAATCGATTGCATCTTCGATTTTTGTCATTAAAATATAATTTATTGAAGCAAGAATAGATTATTTCAATAACCACTTAAAAACGTCGTTTTTGAATTCGAAAAAGATGTTAATACTTGTTAACGATAAGTTAACAAAGGTTAATAAAAATTGAACAATCAATAATTCGACAGATTTAATCTCAAACCTAATTTTTTCTCCAATTTTCTATTGAGTTATAGCCGATTTACGATACTTTTCTTAGGTATTTTCACAGACCACATACCTCTTAAATCACCGGCTTTAAAGCCTAATGCTTTATCTTCAGGATACAGACCTTGGATTGCCTCAACTACTTCTGAAGGAACTTCAGATTCTGGATTTCCATGGCAATTTTGGCATATCCCCGAGGGAAAAATGATGGCCTTTGTATACAATAGCACTTCACCGTTTTCAATTTTCTGAATGTTTGCCTCGCTTTCCAATCCCTGCTCTGAATTATAGACATAAGCATCCAAAATCAATGCTTCATTTTCATCAGGACTGTTCATTGGGTTTCTATTTTTGATAGAAACTCTCCTGATAATTACTCCCTCTGAAGGATCCAATGCATTGGTCAATTCAGTAGCATTTTCGCTACAAAACCCGATTGCATGAACCAATCCCCCCTCTTCAATGGCTTTTTGAAGATTTGAAATCAAATTCTTTTGGGCTTGAGCAGTGATGGAATCTCCCCAAATCATAGCTTCCTGGGTGATCTCCGCATCAGTCACTCGTTTCACCTCCATGGTCTTATTTACCTCATCAAAAACCTCTTTGGAAACTCTCTCACGAGGACCACAGGAATAAAACAAGATAGAATAAATAACGAGGGCCAGGTAATTCTTCATAGGTGAGCCATTTGAATAAATAAAAGTACAAATCCTAGTCATAGGATTCCAAGGTTTTAAGAATCAATCATCTTTTATCTGTCAATAGTCAACTTCACTTTGCCAAGTAAGTAATTCCCGTATTTTTGTTTGAATAATGCATCCAATTATGCGGAAGGTTTTTTACGTTTCAGTCATCTGTCTTTTATTGAGCCCATCACTTTTTGGCCAAACTTGGAAAAGAATGCAGAGCTGGGGCCTGGACTTGGAGTCTGTCACTTGGATCAATCCAACTACTGGGATAGCAGCAGGTGAAAATCTGATCATCCGCACTGCTGATGGTGGTCTAACTTGGGAAGAAACACAAATCCCCGAAATACAAAGAATCTATGATTTGATTTTCATCAATGAATCAACCGGCATTGCAGTTGGTGAAAATGGCATGATTCTCAAAAGCCAGGACAGTGGTTTAACCTGGAATAAAACCAACAGCCCTACGGAGAAGGCATTAAAAAGCATTTCGAAGGCTAATGATAATCGAATTTTTGCAGCAGGTGAGTCAGGATTGCTTCTGTTTTCTGATAATCAAGGTACCTCATGGCAGGCCATTTCATCTCCCACTTCTTCAAATTTGAATGAAATTTTCTTTGTAGATGATCAGTTAGGTTTTGCTGTAGGAGATAATGGAACCTTTCTGAAGACAGAAAATGGAGGTTCCAGTTTCACAAAAATCACCATGCCATTTAGTAGTACGATCAATTCTGTATCATTTTTCAATGAATCAGAAGGGTATTTGGTAGGAGCAGATGGAAAAATCTATAAAACCATTGACGGTGGTGAAAATTGGTCTGCTTTAAACAGTGGAGTAACAGTAGATTTATTAAAAATTGTAATCCATTCTGTGGATAAGAGGATTGTATTGGCAGCTGGGGAACAGGGCACATTGTTGAAGTCTACCAATTCTGGCGCAACTTTTTCAAAAATAAATCTGGGAGCGACGAATACCAGAAAAATCAATTCCTTAGAATTTCTTCCTGAGAGTAATCTGGCTTTTGCAGTAGGACAAGATGGCTATTTGATCAGTTCTGCAAATTCCGGAACCAGCTGGTCCATAAGACTGGCAGGGTATCGAACACATTTTAATTCAATTGACTTTAAATCGGATCGAACCGGTTTTATCGCCGGGGACAATGGGCAGTTTTTTGTCACCTCCAATGCAGCAACTTCTATTATCAGTAGACCGCTTCCGGAGCCACTTGATGTCATCAGCATTGATTTCTGGAATACAGGTTTTGGATATGCCAGTGGAGAATCTGGGAAAATGTACAGAACAGGAAATGGAGGCTCCACTTGGGTTCCTGTGCCTGCTGCTACAGTAGAAAGCATCAATGGGTTTTATTTATTTGCTCCATCAGTCTTGTATGTAACAGGCACCAATGGATATATAGCCAGATCTTTTGATTCGGGAGGAACCTGGGATTCAAACATTGCCACAAACACTTCCGAGAACATGAAAGATGTCACCTACTTTGATTATCAGGTAGGATTCGCAATTGGTGATAATGGTCAAATCAGTTGGACGAATGGAGGAAATACCTGGGAAAATCTTCCAAAATTGACAGATCAGGATTTAAATGCATTGGCTAAACTGGATTCCAACACTTCGGTAATTGTAGGGGATGGTGGTGTAATTTTAAAATCCGAAGACATGGCCAAAACATGGCGTGCTATTTCTTCAGGAATTACCGAGAATCTTAATTCAGTTGATTTTTGGGATGAAAACATCGGGATGATCGTAGGGGATAATGGATTGACCTTACAAACCAAAGATGGAGGTGAAAACTGGCTTCAAATAGAAAGTGGAACTATCAGAGATCTAAATGCAGTAAGCATGGGTACATCTCTTGTTGCCTTCACTGCGGGTGAAGACGGCACCATTCTTACCTATACCTGTGTGCCTCCCCCCGGTATCAGCGCAATTTCCGGTGGATCCGAAATATGCCTCGGCACTGCTCTATATCAGGTAGAGGATACGATTTTACCAGGTTCCCAAATTGTATGGAGAGTGGATGGAGGGGAAATCATTTCCGGTCAAGGGACCAGTAAGGTTCAGGTAAATTGGACTACCGCCGGAAGACAAGGTGTATTTGTAAGCAGGCAAAATTTCTGTGGTAATGGGGAAACTTCAGCCTTGGAAGTATTGGTAGTTTCTAAGCCAAAATCCAGCTTGGAAATAATTGGTAATGGTTCTGTTTGTACAAACCAAGCAGAAATATATTCCTTGGAAAATATGGATGGAATCAATTATCTGTGGACTGTACAAGGCGGTGAACTATTGGCAGGAGAAAATACCCACGAAGTTCAAATTCAATGGAATGAAACAGGGGCAAAGCAGGTAAGTGTTGTTTTGGAAAACAACTGTGGAAAATCGGATCCAATTACAAAGGAAGTAGTGGTTTCTGCCGCTCCAGAACAACCTAGTGAAATCAAGGGAGATAGCCAAGTGGGCTTAGGAGAGTATTCTTATGAAGTGGAAGCCATCGATGGAATTGATTATCAATGGGGAATTTCCGGAAATAGTGGAAGGATCATTTCTGGGCAGGGCACCCACAAAATTACCATTGAATGGCTGCTCGAAGGAGATTTTACCTTGAAAGTAACACCGCAAAATTCCTGTAATGACGGAGAATCAAGAGAATTAACTATCAATATAAACATCATTACAGGGATTGAACCTGAGGCAGATTTATCTTTGAAAATATTCCCAAATCCAAGTCAAGGATCCTTGACTATTTCTTCTGAATATTTATCAAAATTCCAGGAATTCACGGTCGTCAATTCTTTAGGCCAAAAGCTAATGCAAAGCGAGATATCTCCTGGACAGACTGAAATTTATTTGACAGAATTGCCAAAAGGATTATTGCTGATCAGATTAAAAAGCAATCGTCAAACGATTGTGAGAAAACTGGTGGTAAACTAGAAAATGTCTTATTGAGGCTGTTCTCCTCTTACGATGACGTATTGAAAAATATCACCTACCACGCCATTTTTCACGAATGCCTTCTTCAAAATCGCCTCAGGAATATATCCGGCTTTTTCCAACACATTCATTGACTGACCATTGAAGTCGTATACTTGGGCAAATAGGCGTTGAATATCAAATTTCTCAAAAATGAATTTAGTATAGAGTTTTACTGCTTCATTCGCAATCCCTTTTCCCCAAAAAGGCTCTCCTACCCAAAATCCCAACTCCATATTGGTTCGAAGCTCGTCTTTTCCCCGCTCGGCACCAATGGCACCAGCTAGCTTGCCTTCAAATTCTATGGCAAAATTCTGCGGAGGGTTGAATTTTTGGTTATGCTCGATCCAATGCCGGGCATCATGAATGGTATAAGGCTGAGGAAAACTGTCCCTCAAATTCATGGCTATTTTTGGATTGTTGGCAAGAGGGTAGAGCTGATGAAAATGGGACTCATTCCAAGTCACTAAACTGATACCTCTTTCTCCTGCTATATTCATAAAAGTCGTTTGATTAATTCCTCAAGTTAATAGGCTAATCTCAAAAACAATAAAATTGCCAAAATAATTCTTTCTAAAAAAAGGCTATTCTTCCATTCCAGTGGCCTGCATTTTCTCTAAGTTTTCTGCAAACCTCAAAGCGGAAATAAAATCCTCAATATGCCCGTCCATCACATCGGGTAAATTGTAAACAGTTTTATTGATTCGGTGGTCGGTGACCCGTGATTGTGAATAGTTATAAGTTCTGATTTTGTCTGACCTATCTCCACTTCCTACCATGGATCTTCTTTGAGCACCTACGGCTTCATTATGCTTTGCCAATTCGATTTCATAAATCCTTGACCGCAATACTTTCAATGCCTTTTCAAAGTTCTTGATCTGGGATTTTTCATCCTGACAAGTCACTACCAATCCTGTAGGGCCATGGGTCAATCGAACAGCAGAATAGGTAGTGTTGACAGACTGCCCACCTGGCCCGGAAGAACAAAAAGTATCTTTTCTGATATCATTCATATCCAGGTGAACTTCCACCTCATCCATTTCCGGCAAAACCGCAACCGATGCGGCAGAAGTGTGAACCCTTCCTTGGGATTCTGTGGCAGGAACTCGCTGCACCCGGTGCACGCCAGATTCATATTTGAGCATACCATAGACATCTGCCCCCGATACGGTAGCAATAATTTCTTTGTACCCACCAGCAGAGCCAAAAGTCAAATCGAGCACTGTTAATTTCCACCCTTGCATTTCGCAAAAACGCTCATACATTCTGAACAGGTCACCGGCAAAAATGGCTGCCTCATCACCACCTGTACCACCTCTGATTTCTAGAATACAGTCCTTGGAATCATTCGGATCTTTGGGAATCAGCAATTGCTTCAAATCAGCCTCTAACACTTCTTTTCTATCCTTTAACTCCTCGATCTCGGCTTTGGCCATTTCCCTGAAGTCGGGATCTTTTTCTTTGTCAAGGAGCTCTTTAGAACTGGTGATGTTTTGAAGTACTAATTTATACTCGTCATATACGGCCACGATTTTTTCCAAATCTTTGTATTCCTTGGTCAGCTTGGCATACTTACTCATATCAGCCATACTTTCAGGCAATACGATCAGTTGTCCTACTTCTTCAAATCGATCTTTAAGGGCTTGTAATTTGTCCAGCATAATTTTTCTTTCGCGATGCAAAAGTAGGGAATTTTATCGGTAGCCTGAAAATCCAATAAAAACTAAAAACAAGGATTCAAGTTGCATCCCAGTTCTATTCCACGTCTTATGGTCATGAAAATATTGAAATTAATATTCAGCCTTTTGATATTCTTTTTGGCATTTGCCTGCGAAAATGAAGAGCCTCCAAAAAACTGCATAGATCCTGACAGGATACGAAATGGAGCATGTACGTTGGACTACAGACCTGTCTGTGGCTGTGATGGAAAAACCTATGGAAATGCCTGTGCGGCAGATTTGGCCGGCGTTACCTCTTGGACAGAAGGAAAATGTCGTTAAAAAAGGCTGCCCTTTTGGACAGCCTTTCTTTTATTCTACTGTAACAGATTTCGCCAAATTCCTTGGTTGATCCACGTTACAACCTCTGAGAACTGCGATATGATAGGATAGCAGCTGAAGTGGAACCACCGCCACTAAAGGCACAAAAGCCTCGTGGATAGCAGGTATCTCTATCACATGATCCGCCATACCTTTGACAGTCGTATCGCCTTCGGTAACTACTGCGATCACTTTTCCTTTTCTAGCTTTTACTTCTTGAATATTAGACACTACCTTTTCATAGGAACTGTCTTGGGTAGCTATAAAAATTACCGGCATTTCCTCGTCAATTAAGGCGATTGGGCCATGTTTCATTTCAGCTGCAGGGTAACCCTCTGCGTGGATGTAAGAAATTTCTTTCAGCTTTAATGCTCCCTCCAACGCCACAGGGAAGTTATAACCTCTTCCCAAATACAATGCATTTCTCACATCTTTGTATTCTTCCGCGATGTATTTGATTTTCTCATTGGATTGCAAAGCTTTTTCAACTTTCGAAGGAACAGAGCCTAATTCATGCAGCAACTGAATGTACCTACTTTCAGTCAATGTCCCTCTTTGGTAGCCAAGTTTCAAAGCCATCATTGCCAAAACAGAAATCTGAGCAGTAAATGCCTTAGTGGAGGCTACCCCAATTTCCGGTCCGGCATGAGTATAAGAACCAGCATGAGTTGCTCTTGGTATGGAGGAACCTACCACGTTGCAAACTCCAAAAATCGTTGCTCCTTTTGATTTGGCAAGTTCTATTGCTGCTAAGGTGTCCGCAGTCTCCCCAGATTGTGAGATAGCAATAACAAAATCCTTTTCGCTGATTACCGGATTTCTATATCTGAATTCTGATGCATATTCTACTTCGACAGGTACACGTGCAAACTCCTCAAAAAGGTATTCCGCAACCAAGCCTGCATGCCAGGAAGTACCGCAAGCAGTGATAATGATTCGTTCAGCATTCTGGAATTTGTTCATATAATCCCGAAGGCCGCCTAAAACCAACCTACCTGATTTGGCATCCAGTCTACCTCTGAGACAATCTGCGATTGACTTCGGTTGTTCATAGATTTCTTTAAGCATAAAATGCTCATATCCCCCTTTTTCAATTGCCTCCAATTCCAACTCCAATTGGTTGATATAAGGATTTGTCTCTACATTTTCTATGGTTTTTACCTGGAGTTTATTGTCCCGGATGACTGCAATTTCATAATCGTCCAAGTACACCACTTTATTGGTATACTCGATAATAGGAGTGGCATCTGAAGCTAAAAAATATTCATCCTCACCTACTCCAATGACCAATGGAGACCCCTTTCTGGCCGCAATCAGAGTATCTGGTTCATTCTTATTGATCAATACGATGGCATAAGCTCCTACGACTTTGTGAAGTGCCAATCTTAAAGCTTCTTCCAGACTACAGTCGTTATTTACATAGATATCTTCGATGAATTTGATAAAAACTTCCGTATCCGTATCACTTTGAAAATGATACCCTTTCTTTTCAAGATCCTTTTTGAGAACCTCGTAGTTTTCTATGATCCCATTATGGATCATGGCTAGATGCTCTGATGTGGAATAATGAGGGTGGGCATTTACATCATTGGGTTCTCCATGGGTCGCCCATCTGGTATGGCCAATTCCGATTTTGGATGCAAGATTGGAATTTGATTCAAGATATTTCTCTAATTCAGATACTTTCCCTTTCTTTTTATAGACACTGAGGCCTTGTTCGTCAAGTAAAGCCACCCCAGCACTATCATAACCTCTGTACTCTAATCTTCTCAATCCTTTAAGAATAATTGGCAAAGCTTCTTGCTGCCCCACGTAAGCGACAATTCCACACATAGTTAAAAATTATTGGTTGTTGTTTTAGACTTCCGCAAAGAAACAGTATTCATGCCAAAAAAAATAGCCTGCTTCTTTAAAAAAGAAACAGGCTATATGTTATTTAATCCAAAATCGCTTTATCTGATTTTAGAATAAATCACTTTTAATTTAATCTTATTTGTATCAACTACGAATTGCCGTAATGACTGTCTAAAAGGATCTCCACCTGTTCCTACTTTGCTACTGGAAAAACCACCGTACAATAACCAATCTTTTCTTGTCAATTGTCCTCTAAAAATCGCATTTACATGTGAAGTGACCAATTGGGAATACATGTTAGTTTCCGTGTTATAATTCACAGATGCTGGAGCCGCAACATTAGGCACTTCATCTCCATCCTCATTGGTAAAAACCTGTGATTGCCCGTCCGCTTGCACCGTAAGGTATACTGAATTACTGCTTTCAAGGAATAAATTCGAATTATCAGTCAAGTAGATAGAAAGAGCGCTTGAAGGTCTTGTTCCTTCCGGAACTGTTTCAATTTCTCCGATTTCAAGATTAACCTGATTAAATGTGATTCCTGAAAGTGTATCCAAAAATGCATCAAGTGGGCTAGTATCCACTTTGATCATCATACCCAGACCGGCTTTTAGACCAACCTGTGAACCTGTACTATAATTCTTACTCTTTTCTGTAACTACACTGGTAGGAGTCCCTGATCTATCGCTTTCTATCCCACTAAAATACCTGGAAGAAGTAGTATTGATTTCATAGAGGGTTGAGGAAGTATCACCCAAATGATGGTAATACGTAGCGATTCTGGTATTTTCCCCCAGGTCTATTCCAAAAGAGGTATTATCTCCTTCTCGGCCTTTGATAGCCATACCAGGTAAATAATCTCTGAATCTAAACAAGTCACCAAATTCAAATCCAAATACCATTTTACCAAAAAGCTCTTCTTTGAATTCTTGAGTCACATGCATGGACACTACAGTATCCTGGGTTTCACCAAAAACAAATTCCCCAGAGGCGATCGCAAGTTGCTCATAGTCTAGCTTATCAAAATTATAATAAGCAGTATCAAGAATAGGTTGAGTCAATCGATGGATTGAAAGAAATTTTGGTTCATCAAGGTCGATTCCATTGACGCTAGTCACACTGACTTCAAAAATCATGGAATCCAAAAATGCCTGATCATCCGGTCTATCCGCCGAACTATTGATATACATTCTGGTATATCCTGTCCCTTCTGTTCTTCCGAAATAATCGTCCTCTTCCACCCCAACAATGACATTTCCTTTGTTAGTAGTGTTAAATGAATCTAACAACACTACCTCAGCAGGTAACTCAAACTCTTCGAAAAACACACCAATCTGGTTATTTTCCGGAGCTAGTTCGATGCCTACTGTGGCAGGGTCACTACAAGAACTTGTTAGAATAATGGACAAGAGGGCCAAAAAGGCCAAATTAACCGGCGAGACTTGTGTAAATGCCGTAGAGCTCTTCATGAGCTTGTTCTTCTGCTTCGATGCTGATTTCAAACTTCTTGTCTTTTGAGAAATCCTCTATTAGTTGGTTCAATTTATCTGACACCTCTCCGCCTTTGACCACCATGTCTGCATATTGCATACCCATACTGATAAAGCCTTCGAAGTCTTTGCTTTTCAAAGGTGCTAAAATTGCGTCATCTATATCCACCATCTTAACCTTGTTTAACAAATCATCGCCAAAGGTATGAGAAAATCCGTTGTTGTATATCGCAAATACTGATTTAGTATCCTTGAATAATGGTTCATTCTTATAAGTTGTCTTCAGATACATCGGAATCAAACTGGTCATCCAGTCATTACAATGTACGATATCCGGAGCCCAACCTAATTTTTTCACAGTTTCTATGACGCCTTTGCAAAAGAAAATTGCTCGCTCATCATTGTCTTCGTAAAATTTCTGCTGCTTATCGTGGAATACACTTTTTCTCTGGAAGTAATCTTCGTTATCGATAAAGTAAACCTGAAGTTTTGCATTTGGTATAGATGCAACTTTGATTACTAATGGTTTTTCTTCTTCGCCTACTGCAATGTTGATTCCTGAAAGTCGAACTACTTCATGAAGTCTGTTTTTTCTTTCATTGATCAAACCGAATCTTGGTACCAAAATACGGATTTCCATACCACGCTCTTGCATCGCTTGAGGAAGTGATCTTAAGAAATTAGCTACTTCGGAAGTTTCGAGAAAAGGGTTGATTTCACTGGCAACGTAGAGGATACGTAGTTTAGACATGCTCTTTGGATTTTAGCGTTATTAGGTGATAAACAACGGCACAAAGATAATAAAAAAAGCCTAAATAGCCTTGTTTTTCTAAAATATAATCTAGTTTTGCTGCTATTTACCTATCAAATACCCCAATCCTGTGCAGGTTTTCCATACCGGGGCCGAGTGGCAAAAAAACTGGCTCCATGCGCTCCAAACAAAGAAATCTATTGGTTTTGTCCCCACCATGGGTGCACTTCATGAGGGCCATTTAGATCTGATCAGAGCTTCCAAAAAATCAACTGATTTAACAGTCGTTTCTATCTTTGTCAACCCAATTCAGTTTAATAATTCCGAAGATTTTGAGAAATATCCTGTTCTAACTGATCAGGATTTAAGTCTTTTGGAAAAAGAAAATGTGGATTTCGTTTTCTTACCTTCTGTGGAGAGTATTTATCCACAGAAACCTACACTCAGCTTTGATTTTGGAAAGCTGGAAACTGTGTTGGAAGGGGCATTTCGTCCCGGTCATTTCAGTGGAGTCGGGATTATAGTTTCGAAACTTTTTAATATCATCCGCCCCCATCAGTCTTTTTTTGGTCAGAAAGATTTGCAGCAGATAGCAGTTATTAAAAGGCTGGTGGCTGATCTCTCCTTTCCGATAGAAATCATGGTGGTTCCGACGAGAAGAGAAACTGATGGACTGGCATTATCCTCCAGAAACATGCGGCTTTCTCAAAATGAAAGAGAAAAAGCATTGATCCTATTTAACAGTTTAAGCTTTGCCAAAAATGAACTATTGAAAGGTGAAAAATGGTTGGAGATTCGGAACCAAATTACGCAGGCATTTGAGGCAGAGCCATTGGCCAAATTGGAGTATTTTGAATTAGTCGATCCGGAATCATTCCATGTTTATTCGGAATTTGATCCCACCAAAAACTCTTCGATTTGCGTGGCTTCTTATATTGGAAATATCAGATTAATAGATAACCTTCCAATAATTCCTTAATTTTGCGGCAAATTTCTAACAATGCAAATCCAGGTATTAAAATCCAAAATTCACAGAGTTAAAATCACACAAGCAGAACTCAATTATGTGGGCTCAATCACTATTGATGAAGACTTGATGGATGCGGCTAATCTCATTGAAAATGAGAAAGTTCAGATAGTAAATGTGAACAATGGCGAACGATTGGAAACATATGTAATCACAGGAGAAAGAGGAAGTGGACAAGTTTGTTTAAACGGTCCGGCAGCAAGAAAAGCACAGGTTGGAGATGTGGTGATTATCATTTCTTATGCCGGGATGGATATGGAAGAAGCAAAAAAACACAAACCTGTCCTCATTTTCCCTGACGAAAGAAATAAAATTATATGATTATCCGCAATGAGGCCAGTCACCTTATTTTCTTTGCTTGATTGGCAGGAAGACCGATGACGGATGACCGAAGCAGCCTCACAACTAGAGTTTACCATTTATTAAGCCGCTTTAATCTATTAACTGGTAAAATAGCGGATATACATATAAAATTATATGATTATCCGCAATGAGGCCAGTCACCTCAGTTTCTTAGCTTATCAGGTTGGAAGACCAAAGTGGCCTCAATTGTTAAGTTTAACATATCTTACATTGCTTTTGCCACTTTACTGGTAGTAAGCGGATATATATAAAATTATTTGATGAACAATCAAAAACTAAAACAATGGATCCAGGTAGTTATTTCTTTAGGAATAGCGGTCTGGATCTTTTGGTTTTTATACAAAGACATTGCTTTAGATAGCCTTCTCCAGCAAATCAAATCCAGTAACTGGCTTTGGATAGGTGCTTCCATGTTGATTTCCTTAGTAAGTTATGGGATGAGAGGCTGGAGATGGTCTTTACTGATACATTCAGAAGAAGGGGAAAAAGTAAACCCCATGCGAGCGTATCACGCTACCATGATAGGATACTTGGTGAATTTAATGATTCCAAGAGCTGGAGAGGTTGCAAAATGCGGTGTACTCACCCGAACAAATGGGATTTCTATGGGGCATTTATTAGGCACAGTAATTTTGGAAAGAAGTGTGGATTTACTTTGTCTTATGGGTACCATTTTACTGGCTTTCGTTGTCCAGAACGAATTGTTTTTAGAATTGGCGAGTCAGTTAGTCAATGTTGAAAGTTTAATTTCAGCTCTTAAATCCAATCTTCCGATAGCGATCGGAGGACTGGTAATTTTAATCCTGATCATCAGATTTATTTTCAAAAGGTTCAGCGATCACGGTTTAATCAACAAAATCCAGCACTTTATCAGAGAAATAGCAGGCGGGCTAAAAAGAATCGGAAAAATGGATAATCCAATTGGTTTTTGGACAAGTTCTATTTTGCTTTGGGTTCTTTATTTTTTAACCATGTACACCGTCTCATTGGGAATAGAAAGCACTGCCAATTTGTCTACTGGAGAAGTACTTTTAGTCATGGTTATGGGCAGTATTGGCATGGTGGCACCCGTACAGGGGGGAATTGGCACCTTCCATGCACTTGTGGCCTTTATTTTGATCCAGTTCGGTGTATCTGAAGTTGATGGCAAAATATTCGCCGCCATCATCCACGGGACACAGTTAGTACTAGTTCTTATTTTAGGGATTATAAGTTGGGTTTCCATGATGAAATTACCAACTTGGAAACAACCTGAACAGGCATAAATCGTTATCTAAAGCAAATTAATAAACTATGATATTTATAATTGTAATCATCTTTTCCATTGCTGGGTTTGCTGTCAGCAGCAGATTGAAAAGTAAGTTTAAGAAGTATTCTCAGACTCCGTTACAGGCAAACCTTTCTGGAGCAGAAATTGCCAAGTTAATGCTGGCAGACAATAACATTCACGATGTACAGGTAGTATGTGTAGAAGGTCAATTAACGGATCATTACAATCCGGCAAATAAGACTGTGAATCTTAGCCCAGATGTATTTTATGGAAGAAATGCTGCTGCAGCAGCAGTTGCATCTCACGAATGTGGGCACGCTGTACAACATGCCACTTCCTACACATGGCTTAATTTAAGGTCGACATTGGTTCCGATACAAAATAGTGCAAGTAAGATTTTGAATATAGTATTGATTGCCTCTTTATTTGGTGGTTTGGCTTTAGGATTACCTGTACCTTTTATAGGTTATATCATAGTAGGATCTTATTCGGTGATCACTCTGTTTACAATCGTGACATTACCGGTGGAATTTGATGCGAGTAATAGAGCTTTGGCTTGGGTAAAAACCCGTAACATCGTTACTCCAACGGAATATGAAATGTCAAAAGATGCCTTGAAATGGGCTGCAATGACTTATGTAGTCGCAGCATTAGCTTCCATTACTACATTAGCCTATTATATCATGGTGTTTTTTGGAGGGAGAGATTGATCCAGATCAAATAAGAATTTGGGAGAGGGGCAAGGTTTTGCCCCTCTTCTTTTTTTGGTATATCTTCCTCTTCAAGATCATAAACCCAAAAATCGATTATGGATTTCCAACTATCAGAAGAACATTTAGCAGTAAAAGAAGCCGCAAGAGAATTTGCCCAAACTGAGCTTTTGCCAGGTGTTATAGAAAGGGACACTCATGCCATATTTCCAAAAGAGCAGGTTATGAAAATGGGGGAATTGGGTTTTTTAGGAATGATGGTAGATCCCAAATACCATGGAGGTGGGATGGACACCATTTCTTATGTGTTGGCAATGGAAGAACTTTCAAAAATAGATGCCTCTGCTTCCGTAGCCATGTCAGTCAATAATTCTTTGGTTTGCTGGGGACTGGAAAAGTATGGATCAGAGGAGCAAAAGGAAAAGTACTTGAAACCATTGGCAGCAGGTGAACTTTTGGGCGCATTTTGTTTATCTGAACCGGAAGCTGGATCAGACGCCACATCCCAAAGAACAGAAGCTGTACGAGATGGAGATCATTATATTTTAAACGGAACGAAAAACTGGATTACCAATGGTAATTCTGCAAGTATTTATTTGGTGATCGCCCAGACTCATCCCGAACTAGGCCATAAAGGAATTTCTGTATTTATTGTGGAAAAAGGATGGGATGGTTTTGTAGTAGGCAAAAAGGAAGATAAACTCGGAATCAGAGGTTCAGACACGCATTCCTTGATGTTTACAGACGTCAAAGTTCCGGTGGAAAACAGGATTGGGGATGAAGGGTTTGGCTTTACTTACGCCATGGAAACTTTAAATGGAGGGAGGATCGGGATCGCAGCACAGGCATTGGGAATCGCGGCAGGAGCATATGAATTGGCTTTGGCCTATTCAAAAGAAAGAAAGGCATTTGGCAAAGCGATCAGCCAGCACCAAGCTATTCAATTCAAATTAGCCGATATGGCAACCCAAATTGAAGCAGCAAGGCTTTTGGTGCACAAAGCCGCTTGGCTGAAAGACCAAGGAGAAGAGTATGCCCATGCCTCTGCAATAGCCAAACTTTATGCATCTCAAGTGGCTATGGACGTGACTGTGGAAGCTATACAGGTTCATGGGGGCTATGGGTACGTAAAAGAATACCATGTGGAAAGACTCATGCGAGATGCTAAAATCACACAGATATATGAGGGAACTTCGGAAATCCAAAAAATAGTAATATCCAGAGGAATATTGAGATAATCCAGTTTTTAAATAATTATAGAGGGTATAATTACAAGTAATTATACCCATTTTTTATTTATTTATACCTTTTATCAAATTTTTATGTTTTTCAGTAAGAAAAATCATATTTTTGTTTTCTGTTTTTCTACTAAAAAATAATGGAATATTACAACAAAGTAATTGAGTCAATCAATGTTCGGTTTTTAAGGGGCAATAACTACCGGGTAGAAAAACCCGCAACAGTTGTGAACTATGAAGAATCCGACAACACATTGGTATTGTTACACCATGGCACACTTAAGTTTGGCGAAGATCAGGAATTAGTGAATGAGGGAGAAGTACTTTTTTTACCAGGCGGTCAAAAAACTGTTTTAACGATCGGTGGAAGTGCTAAAAAGAGTGAAGTTAACCTTGATCAGTTTTTAGAGTCCAAGAAAAAACACCTTCAAAGCTTAAGTTTTAGGGAAATCAAAAACACTGAGGACGACTGTATTTCCATGGTCAGTTTTGAATCAAAGGTTTTTGATGTCGTTAATTTTTTCAATTCACTGGACATCCCTCCTTTTATCATCCGATTTAATGATCGATTAGCAACGATTATCGAAGATCTGATGAAGGAAATGGAACAAACACATGTTGGTAGAGAAAGGGCTCTCAAAGCTCAAACTGAGATTTTGGTTATTGAGTTATTGCGCCATATCCTGAAAAACAGATTATTCCTTGAGGAATTATCTACCAACTCCACTTACTTTAAAGATCCACGCTTGATCGACCTGTTCAACTACATCAAAACAAACCTTGGCGGGGATCTTTCAAATAAAGTTCTGGCAAAAGTCGCCAATGTGTCTGAAGATTATGTCGGTCAATATTTTAAAATGCTGACAGGAATAAATCCTCAAGACTATATCGAATACCAAAGAATGGAAGCTGCAGTGGAATTATTGAGAACTACCAAAAAGTCCATTAGAGATATAGGAAAAGAAGTAGGTTATAAAGACACCGCTTATTTCTGTAGAAGATTTAAAATGATGTATGGTGTTCCTGCCGGAAAAATGAGAAGAAGAGAGTCCTTAATTAACGTTTAAAGACAAATTATACCAAGCTTTATAATCTAAGACCTCGGACAAAAACCCGGGGTCTTTTTCTATGGTATTCCCCAAGACCACCAAATCCGCTCCAGCCTCATATGCGTCTTTGAGTTTTTCTAAATTATCTATTCCGCCTCCTACTATCAGCGGACATGGAACCAAATCCCTGACAGATTCTATCACTTGACTAGAAACCGGACTTTTTGCCCCGCTACCAGCATCAATAAAAAAATATCTTAGCCCAAGATAATATCCTGCTAAGGCTGTGTTTTTTACCAAATTTAGATTTGAATTCAAAATGGGTAATGTCTGGCTTACTGTGTGTACCCGGGTAATCTCACCATCATTGACCAGCAAATAAGCTGTTGGAAGCACTTCCAATCCCATTTTCAATATTTTTGGAGCAGCCTGTACATGCTGCCCAATCAATAAATCAGGGTTTCTGCCTGAAAGCAAAGAAAGGAACAAAATAGCATCGGCATTTTCAGCCAATTGCACCTGGGAACCGGGAAAAATAACAATGGGAATATTGCCGGAAATTCTTTTGATGGCATCTATAATTTCTGAAAAACCATTGCTTTCAAAATCACTTCCTCCCACCATAATCAAATCCAATTCGGAGTCCTTGACCCAATCAAAATTCTGGGTAAATAATTCCGGACACGAAAATTTTTCAGGGTCTATCAGCCAAGCCAAGCCTTTCTTTTTGGATCGGTATAGCGACTGTAAAAGGTTACTGATTTTTCTCGTTTCCTGTTTCGGCATCTTCTGCTGATCCATTACTAAACAAGTTCGGAAGGTATTTTTCTTTTGCATATGCAAGACCCAAGACCAGTAAACGCTGCCCTAAGGAAGGGAGAAACCCTCCGGTTTTAGGTTTTTGCTTTAACCGATCTTTGATCTCTTCAGTCAATAGACCTTCCTTCTCTAAAAGAGCCAGGGCTTTCTCTGTACTCTTGTTTTTCTTGCGCTTTTTGGTTTTCAATATCGCCATTGCTATCAGGCCACCAGCAAGCGCAATCCCACCTATTTTAATCCAGTCTTCAGAATCTCTTTTAAGCAATTCCAATTGTTTGGCTAAAGTCTGCTCTAATTCTTCTGATTTACTTTCAAGCTCCTGTTTCATCTTCTTTCTTTTTGATTTTACGAGCATTGAATATAAATACCTTCATTCCTTCCTGAACATTTTTCTGGATAGATTTTGAATATCGGGTATAATATAAAAAAGCTAAAACCATGAGGTAAATAAGCCCGACCAACAAGAATCCCAAATAAGGGGAATTTGTGTATTGACTCAGGAAAAAAGCGAGTGAAAAACTAAAAAACAGTAAAACCAACAGGAAAACCGCACACATAAACAGGAGAAGCAAAATTCTCGAGATAATCCCAAGGAATTCTTCCTGTATTTCTAGTTTTACAATCTCTACTTTAGTCTCAACAATTCCTTTTACGGTTTGGACTATTTCTCCAATTTTTAACATAGAGTAAAATTTGGTTCAAAATTAAGTCACAATATACTTGAAATCGTAGGAGCAAAAAAATCAGGTAGTCTCCTCGATCTTTTCTTCATAAAATTTAAATCGAAGAACAAGCTCTAGCGCAAATAGGATTGCTTGGTTAATCGGCATCTGTTTTGTCAGGGAATCATCAATTTCATCCAAAAACATATAATATTTTGAAGCATTTGGAATCGTCAGCCCTTCATTTATACTCTTGGTGGCAGCTTCAAAAAACTCCTTTTTGCCCTCCTTCAAAGTCTTACAGATAATGATGTCTTTTGAGCCATATTTATTTTTTCTGGCCGATGCGCCGAATAGCCGACATATCATTCCTCTGTTTACATAGTTGGTACAGTAGCCGGATTTGGGATTGTTAGGATGTGCCCGATAGACGATGCAGTTACCTTCATCATCCCCTGTTTCCAATAATGTCACGATGGATTCAGCAATTCCTTTTGCATAAAACTCAAAAGCCAAAGGCAAAAATTCCAAAGGAGAAGCTGGAATTTGAGGATTGGCACAACAGGCTCCGCAACCGGAGACACAGGTCAGGCCGCTTTTTGAAGTAAACTCCCTTGCTTCTTCCTCCAGCTCCTTGAACACCTTCAATACTGCTAGAGACTTTTCTTCGAGATTCAATGATATGTCAAAATAGTCTGCGAAAGTACGCAAAGCGAAGACACAAGATTCAATTAACCCAGTATATTTTTTTTGACTTGGTAATCAATTGATTACAGGAATTCAATCAGTAAAATACTCCTACTCACTAGACATTTTTAGCTAGAGATCGTTTTCTTTAAAAAAACTAGATTGAAATGAGCAACATAGAAGATACGAATCAGGAAGACCGGATCAGACAAGCATTCAAAGAGAGGGATTGGAATGAAATAAAGAGCTCTGACTCATGGGTGATTTTTAAAGTGATGTCGGAATTTGTAGAGGGATTTGAAAAGCTCGCAAAAATCGGCCCTTGTGTTTCAATTTTTGGATCTGCACGGACAAGCAGAGATCATTTCCATTATAAAATGGCGGAGGAAATCGCCGCGAAACTGGTGAGACATGGCTATGGAGTCATCACTGGAGGTGGTCCCGGTATTATGGAAGCGGGGAATAAAGGAGCCCATTTAGAAGGCGGCAAGTCCGTGGGTTTAAATATTGTATTGCCTTTCGAGCAGTTTAACAACATTTACATCGACAGAGACAAGCTACTTACCTTTGATTATTTCTTTGTTCGCAAAGTCATGTTTGTAAAATACTCTCAGGGATTTGTGGTTCTTCCGGGAGGTTTTGGAACCATGGATGAGTTTTTTGAAGCATTGACATTGATCCAAACCAATAAAATTGGTCGATTCCCAATCGTATTGGTTGGTAAAAATTATTGGACGGGGCTATTGGACTGGATAAAGAACACCATATTGGAAAACAACTATATCAATGAGGAGGACCTGGAACTCTTCACAATTGTGGAAGATCCTACGGAAGCAGTGAAAGTAATTGACGACTTTTACAGCAAATACCTACTTAGTCCTAATTTCTGATGAGCAAAAAGCACCTTTTCTTAATCTATTCTCTTATTCTTATCGGTATAGCCATGGCTGGTTATGCGATTTTTAAAACTCCTGATTCACCATCTGTGATCAGCCCAATTGCCAGCGAAGGAGTATTGAAATCCATGCCTAGACCTTCCAGGGACTCAATTAAACTTTTTAGATTACCCGATGAACTGAGCTTTTCCGGTGAAAAGGTACCCTTGGAAATCCCAGATGTCCGAGAAAGATTAGAGCGGGAAATATATGTCAATGCCTATTGGCAGTCTAACATGATCCTTCTGATGAAAAGGTCTTCCAAATTTTTGCCGGAAATAGAATCCCTTCTAAAAGAAAATGAGGTACCTGATGACTTTAAATACCTAGCAATGGCGGAGTCAGGTTTAATGAATGTTGCTTCTCCTGCCGGTGCAAGAGGATTTTGGCAGTTTATGCCCGCTACCGCAAAAGAGTATGATCTGGAAGTATCTCAGGATGTTGATGAGCGTTATCACTTAGAGAAAGCTACCGTAGCTGCCAGCAAATATCTAAAAAAAGCCCATCGGAAATTTGGGGAATGGACCTCGGTAGCTGCCAGCTACAATTTGGGACAAACAGGTTTTGCCAAGCGCCAATCTGAGCAGCTTCAGGAAAACTATTACGACTTATACCTTAATGATGAAACCAGTAGATATATGTTCAGAATCCTGGCTTTCAAAGTGATTTTTGAAAACCCCGATGAGTTTGGGTTTTATTTAGGGGAATCGGATTATTACACCAATCCGGAGTTAAGAACTGTAAAAGTTGATTCTGATATTAAGAATCTTGCTGATTGGGCCAAAAGAAATGGAAGTAACTACAAAGAATTGAAGTTATATAATCCTTGGCTGAGAGATAAAAACCTCAATGTAAAAAGAGGAAATTCCTACGAGATAGTTCTTCCTAAATAAGGTCTCATTTAAAAATCCTTTCATAGATTTTGACAAAAAAATCAGGTAGCAGGAATACTGGATGGGATGCTAGGCTTGCATTGGCTGGGTTAGGCAGATGATCTCTCCCTTATTGTGACTAAAAAAAGGACGAATCCCGTACTCTGGAAATCTTTGGGAAATAAATTGTCGCAAAACAAACCAAGTCACAGAGATAGAAGTTACAATTTAGATTTCGGCTACCGCTTACCCCCTAAATTTCTTACCTTTGCCGATTGTATTTGCCCCGAAATATATGAGTCAAGCTACTTCTAGTCAGGAAGAATTTATTGAAATTTTTGGTGCCCGAGAGCATAATCTAAAAAACCTGGATCTAAAGATTCCGCGAAATAAATTGGTCGTGGTCACTGGGCTTAGTGGAAGTGGTAAAAGCTCTTTGGCTTTTGACACGATTTATGCAGAAGGACAAAGGCGATATATGGAATCATTTTCTGCCTATGCCAGATCATTTTTAGGAGGAATGGAGCGCCCTGATGTCGACAAAATAAACGGGCTCTCTCCCGTCATCGCCATTGAACAAAAAACCACTTCCAAAAACCCCCGATCCACAGTGGGGACGGTGACGGAGATTTATGACTTTATGCGTCTCCTTTATGCCAGAGCGGGTGAGGCATTTTCCTACTTAACAGGAGCCAAAATGATCCGTCAAACGGAGGATCAGATCATAGAACAGCTGTTTTCTAAATTTTCCAGCAAGAAATTATACATCCTTGCTCCTGTGGTCAAAGGACGAAAAGGCCACTACCGAGAGCTTTTTGAGCAAATCCGAAAGATGGGATTCTCAAAAGTCAGAGTGGACGGAGTGGTCATGGAGATGGTCCCTAAAATGCAAGTGGACAGATATAAAATCCATGATATCGAGATCGTAATCGATCGGATAATCGCCGATGAATCAGACAGGTTCCGAATTACCCAATCTTTAAAATCTGCGCTCCAACATGGAAAAGGGGTAATCATGATCCGAGATGAAGAGGGCGAAATCCACCATTTTTCAAAATATTTAATGGATCCGGAGACGGGACTATCTTACGACGAGCCCGCACCGAATAATTTCTCTTTCAACAGCCCATATGGTGCTTGTCCCACCTGTAATGGACTCGGAATCAAAGAAGAAATCACAAGGGAAAGCATTATTCCTGATCCCAATCTCAGCATCACCAGAGGAGGAATTGCCCCATTGGGTGAATATCGTGACATCTGGATTTTTAAAAAGATCGAGGCGGTTCTGAAGCAATACAAATCCTCAATGAGTACTCCGATCAAAGACCTTCCGGAAGAAGTGGTCGAGATTTTATTGAATGGAGATAAAATGGAAGTGGCGGTCGACTCCGTAAAATATCCGGGTACAAAGTGGAACACAACCTTTGAGGGTATCATTAATTTCCTGCAGAAATACCAAGAGGGAAGTTCTGATAAAATCCAAGAATGGGTTAGTGAATTTACCACTACCCAAGTTTGCCCCGACTGTGAAGGGTATAGACTGAAGAAAGAGTCCCTAAATTTCAAAATTGACGATAAGCACATCGGCCAACTTGCCGTGATGGACATTACCAGTTTAGGTGAGTGGTTTGAGAATCTGGAAGAAAGGCTCACTGACAAGCAAAATATCATTGCTGCTGAAGTACTGAAAGAAATCAGAAAGAGGATCGGTTTCTTATTGGACATTGGTTTGGATTATTTATCACTGAATAGACCTTTGAGAACACTTTCGGGAGGGGAAGCACAGAGAATCCGCCTTGCAACTCAAATTGGCACCCAGCTGGTCGGAGTTTTATATATTCTGGATGAACCAAGTATTGGACTTCATCAGCGGGACAATGTAAAACTGATCAAAGCACTTCAAAACCTAAGGGATTTAGGAAACTCCGTCCTGGTGGTAGAACATGACAAAGACATGATGTTAGAGGCAGATTTTGTTTTGGACATGGGACCGGGTGCAGGAAGACATGGAGGCCATGTCGTAGCTTCCGGAACCCCGGATGACGTTTTGAAATCCACAGGTACTACTGCACAATATCTTCTTGGGAAACTTGGTTTGCCCATCCCAAAATCCCGTCGAAAAGGCAAAGGAGTGGATTTAGTACTTAAAGGGGCATCTGGAAACAACCTGAAAAATGTGGATCTCAAATTGCCTTTGGGGACCATGATCTGTATCACAGGAGTTTCTGGAAGTGGGAAAAGTACTTTGATCCATGAAACATTATTTCCGCTTTTAAGTCAAGAATTCTATCGATCCAAAAAAGATCCTATGCCCTACAAAAGCATTGATGGTTTGAAAGAATTGGATAAAGTCATAGAAGTAGACCAATCTCCTATCGGAAGAACACCAAGGTCCAATCCTGCTACTTATACCGGAGTCTTTTCGGATATCCGAACCTTATTTACTGAGCTTCCTGAGGCAAAAATCCGGGGCTATAAACCAGGTCGTTTTTCTTTCAATGTGAAAGGCGGAAGGTGTGAAGACTGTGAAGGAGCTGGAATGAAACTGATCGAGATGGATTTCCTACCAGATGTGCATATCCCTTGCGAAACCTGTAAAGGGAAACGATACAATAGAGAAACTCTTGAGGTTCGATTTAAAGGAAAATCCATTTCTGATGTCCTGGACATGACTGTGGAGCAGGCTGTGGAGTTTTTTGAAAATCAGCCGAAAATCCTCAGAAAAATAAGCACCCTGAACGATGTAGGTTTAGGTTACATCACGCTTGGCCAACATGCCACCACTTTGTCTGGAGGAGAAGCTCAGCGTGTCAAACTAGCGACAGAACTATCTAAAAAAGATACCGGCAAAACTTTTTATATTTTGGATGAGCCTACCACAGGTTTGCATTTTCAGGATATAGATTTGCTGATGTTGGTTTTAAATAGATTAGTGGACAAAGGAAATACTGTCTTGATCATCGAGCATAATATGGATGTGATCAAAATGGCAGATTATGTAGTGGATTTAGGGCCAGAAGGAGGAAATAAAGGAGGGACTATTGTGGATCAGGGTACGCCCGAACATGTAGCGAAAAATACTAAAAGTCACACTGCAAAATTCCTCAGGCAAGAACTAAACCACTGATCTGGGTAAAAATCAAGCCTTTACTCCATTTATCACATTAAAAGAGATCAAAAAACAGGGTTGCCTATCTTTGGCAGGGTATGAATAGATTCAGCTTATATTGGATTTTACAGATTTTGGGATGGGGATTTTTTGCCTTCGTCAATATTTTCTTCGCCAACTTATCCAAAGGTATTTCTTCGGTTCAGATATGGGCTTTTATTGTTTTGGCAGCGTTTTATTTAGTCTCTACCCATTTCCTGCGATACATCGTCAAGTCTTACGAATGGTTTAAACAGGAAATCTCCAAGCTGTTGCTTCAGGCTTTGTTGGCATTATTGGCTCTGAGCTTAATCAACACCGTCGCCCAGGTGTTTATCAACATCGCATTTGGGACCTTAAACCCTGCGGAGGACTTTAAGATATTGGTAATCTCAGCCAATTTATTCCTGAGCTTTCTCTTTTATGCGATTTGGTTTTTATCCTACTTCCTTTTTCACTTTTTGGATAATTACAATACCTCCCTTAAATACGAGGCAAAAATCAATGAAATCCGTTTAAATCACCTCAAAAGCCAACTGAATCCACATTTTATTTTCAATGCCTTAAATAGTGTGAGAGCTTTGGTCGATGAGGACCCAGTAAAAGCAAAATCAGCGATCACTAGAATTTCCAATATTCTGAGGTTTTCATTGATGATGGATAAAAAGCAGGTGATTGAATTTGCGGATGAACTGAGCACTGTCAAGGATTATCTTGCTTTGGAAACCATAAGATTTGAAGAAAGGCTTGAAGTCAGTTACCTCATCGAGGACGAGGCTTACAGTTATAAAATCCCCCCTATGATGCTGCAAACTATTGTGGAAAATGCCATTAAACATGGAATTTCGAACTTAGTCAAAGGTGGAGTGATAGAGATCAAATGTCGTGAAGGTATCGATGACGACCTCTATATCCAGGTCAAAAACAGTGGAAGACTGCTCACCCCACCTTCATTGAAAGCAAAAGGCGAAGGCGGACATGGACTCAGCAACACCATGCAAAGATTAAAGCTGATTTATGGTGAAAAAGGTACATTGCGTATCTTTAACTCAGGAACCCAGTTCGTAATCACAGAAATTAAAATCCCGAAACAAAGGGTTAACTTAGAATAACAAATACTAATAATATAATGCGAGCAATTGTAATAGATGATGAAAGACTAGCTCGAAAAGAGCTGATCACCCTTTTAAATCAATTGGAAAGTGTAGAGGTAGTCGGTGAAGCTGTAAACGTCGACGATGCCAAAGAGAAAATAGAGCAACTCAACCCAGATGTGATTTTTCTAGACATCCAAATGCCTGAAAAAACAGGTTTTGAGTTACTGGAAGAACTGGATCAGGTTCCTCATGTGATTTTCACCACTGCATACGATGAATATGCTTTGAAAGCCTTCCAAGTAAATGCTCTTGACTATTTATTGAAACCAATAGAACCAAAAAGGTTAGAAGAAGCCATCAACAAGCTTTCTACCAAAATAGATGGAGGGAGTAAAAAAGAGGAGCAAAACTACGCTCAGAACCAGAAAAAACTGACTTTGGAAGACCAGGTCTTTGTAAAAGACGGTGACCGTTGTTGGTTTGTGAGGTTATCAAACGTCCGATTATTTGAGTCTGATGGCAACTACATCAAAGTGTATTTCGATAACTTTAAGCCGATGATTCACAAGTCTTTAAATGCACTCGACGAGCGATTAGACGAAAAATCATTCTTTAGAGCAAGCAGAAAACACATCATCAATTTAGGATGGGTAGAAGGGATCGAGCCTTGGTTTAACGGTGGACTCGTAGTCACTCTCAAAGGCGGGGATCGAATCGAAGTAAGTAGGAGACAAGCTGCACGCTTTAAAGAAATGATGAGTCTTTAATTAGCCTTTAATTATTTCATACGCAAAAAAAGGCATTTGATTTTCGAAGATAAATTCTGTTATTAGGGTATATTTATAAAAAATTAGGTTAAAAATCTTTTAACACCTCAATCTAGAATACCTATAGGCAGCTTATGAAAGAAGAGCGCATTTTAATAGTAGAAGACGAAATCAGTATTGCTGAGAATATTCAAGAAATACTCGAACTGCTAGGTTACGTCAACATTGATATTGCTAATTCGGCGAATCAATGCATTAAAGTCATCAAAAAATACCGACCAGACTTGATATTTATGGATATCAAGCTGAAAGGTGACAAAGACGGTATAGAATTAGGAGAAATCGTCAAGCAAATGGTGGACGCACCTTTGGTTTACGTCACTTCTTATAGTGACCCGACGATCATCGAAAGAGCCAAAAGAATCAATCCTGCAGGCTTTATAGTGAAACCGTTTAACACCAATGACATTCACGCCATTGTGGAGATAGTTCTTTACAATAAAAGAACGAGTACGACTAATGAGACTGCCGTGGCAAAAACTGGTGTTGACAGTCCGTTTTTGGTGACCGATGCCGTATTTATCAAAGCTGATAATGCTTTCGAAAGAGTGTCTTACAATGACATTTATTATGTGGAAGCCAATGGCAATATGGTAACCATCTTTACCAAAAGCAGGGATTTCAGCATACGTAAATCCATGAAAGAAATCGAAGACATTCTGCCATCCCAGTATTTCTTACGGGTGCAAAAATCCTTTATTGTCCACCTGGGACAAATCGAGTACTTCAACACCAAAGAAATCACCCTCAAGCAAGGTGCTGTTGTGCAAGTAGGAAGACAATATTACAATAGCTTCCTTTCTAAATTGAATACCATCACTGAAAGTTGATAAAATAAAAAAGGTGAGCAAAACTCACCTTTTTTGATAACCAAACAATCAACCAAATTAACCCTTACGAGTAATTATCTTTAAGATTTTACAGGCCTGAATTCCAGTTCTTCTACTTGGTTTTCAGGCTTTAATGTTTCTGAAGAGATGTGGTAAACATCACTCCTTTGTCCGATAGTATTTGTTGGTTTAGTATTTTCAAATCGGGCAGTATGTTCTTGTGTGTAGGAACTTGCTTCTAGTTTTGCTTTCCAAACAATGGTGAAAGCCATTAGTAAGCCAAGTACAGCACAAATGTTTTTTTGGGATAAATATGTAGCTATCATGGCAGTAAATAAGTTGGTTTAAATTCGTATGATAGTCTTATTGCCAAAACTGACCCAAATTGGAAAAAGTGCTTAAAATAGCTCCATTCAATGTTTTAACTATTAACCAGTGTACGATCACGAACACTCATTTTTCAACTGCGGACAAAATACCGAACAAAATTTGGTTACAGTTAACTGTGAGATTTAACTCTGTATTAGCAGGGGTTAAGAATTAAAGGAGTTGGTAAACTTCAGGGTCAATCTTCAAAAGGGTTTAAATGACAACTTTACTGATAAATTCGATAGAGTAAAGAAATCTAAATATTCCAGATTAACTTCATTTCTAAGGTTGCAATTATGAACAATTTTGGTTCCTCCGTTTGCAATAGGCAATGTATTACCTCAAAAAATACCCAAATACCTTTGCCGAATCAAAAAAACTATGGCATCAATAATTTTATGAAAAATCTTTTCATTGCGATTTGCATATTCGTTTTACTTTGGCCAATTGATCTTTTTTCTCAAGATCAAAAGGAAAAACGATTTCAGGTAAACTTAAGCTATCTACAAGTAAAAAGTAGATTAAGGGGCTTTACTGATGCCGGAGTGGGAATTGGAGCTGAGTATCGATTTCCTATAGTTAAAAAAATCGGGCTTGATGGCTTAGGTGGACTTGGATATGAAAAATTGCTTGATTGTTCAATATGTTATTCAGAATGGTTTCAAAATGGATATTGGATGGGGATCGGACTTTCCAAAACGATCCAAATTAAGTCTAAAGACACTTTTTTGGCTCAACTCAGATATAGACGGGTAGGGTTTGAAAGAAATGAAGCTACTTTAATAGACGGGAATGGGGAGGTAATTCAGTATAATATTACAGATCATGGTCAAGAAGTATTTGGAATAAGACTGGGATATATCATACCTATGAAGGCTCCTTTAGTTTTGTCTTACACCTATGAAAAGGCCAGCTATCATTGGATCAATTCGCTGGCCATTGGTGTCCAACTTTGAAATGAAAAAACACTAGGCTAGTTTAAAAAATCAATTCAAGGATTACCTTTCCTTTAAATTCTATGGTAGGCTAGAAAAACTAGCCTACCATTCTTTTTTCCTCAACCTTTTATTAAATACTACAGCAACTCATTGGCCAAATTCGCCAATTCAGATCTTTCTCCTTTTTCCAGCTTGATATGGGCATAAAGAGGATGGTCTTTTACCCGATCTATCAAATAAGACAATCCATTGGATTGAGAATCCAAATAAGGCGTATCGATCTGGAACACATCTCCCGTAAATACGATTTTGGTGTTTTCACCTGCTCTGGAGATAATGGTTTTGATCTCATGCGGGGTCAGGTTTTGTGCCTCATCTACGATAAAGAAAATATTGGACAAGGATCTCCCTCTGATATAAGCCAAAGGCTGGATCACCAATTTCTCCTGGTTTACCAGTTCAGTGATTTTCTGAAATTCCTTATCAGTCTCTTTGTATTGGTTTTGGATAAATTTCAAATTATCCCAAAGCGGCTCCATATAAGGATTCAATTTAGATTTGATATCACCAGGCAGATATCCTATATCCTTATTACTCAATGGCACAATCGGACGCGCCAAGAAAATCTGTTTATAATCCCTTCTTTGCTCTAATGCTCCCGCCAATGCCAATAGTGTTTTACCTGTTCCCGCCACTCCTTGGATCGAGACCAAACGAATTCTGGGATTGGTTATGGCATCTAAAGCGAAGGTCTGTTCCGCATTTTTCGGCTTGATATTATAAGCCAGCTTTTTATCCACCCGCTCCAGGATATTCTCTTCTGGATTAAAATAGGCAAGCACGGAATTCTTGTCACTTTTTAGAATATAATAGGCATTTGCCTTTCGCTTTCTTGTACCTAAGACAGCTTTTGCTTCGATATAGCCCAGTTCATAGAGCTTATTGATAGCTTCTGGATCTACATCCTCCAAGACATATTTACCGGTATTCTCCAGTTCAGTAATATTCTTGATTTTCCCGGTTTCATAGTCCTCAGCCAGCAATTCCAGCGATTTTGCTTTGAGACGCAGGTTGATATCCTTACTTACCAGGATCACCTTTCTTGCAGGCTCATGCTGTTTTAGATAAAGTGCCGCATTCAGGATTTTGTGATCGTTTTTTTCCTCTCCAAAAATCTCGTTGGCATTGATCTGGTTTTCAGGATTCATCAGAACACGAAAGTTCCCCTTCGTTTTCCCGTTGAGCGGAGTCCAGTTGTGAATCATATGGTCTTTGGATAGTTTATCCAGCAGCCGTATAAATTCTCTCGCCTCAAAGTTTTTGGTATCATTGCCCTTTTTGAACTGATCCAGTTCCTCCAACACCGTGATCGGAATGACCACATCGTGTTCGGCAAAATTCATGATGGAGTTATGTGCATAAAGGATCACTGAGGTATCCAACACAAAGATTTTCCGATCTTTATCGGCTTTTGCTCTTGGCATGTGTGTGGTAGGTTCTATTGGTACTGAGTATGTTTAATTTAGAAAAATATTGTCTGTAAATTCTCTCTTTTTACAATAAATTATTATTAAAAAATCTGAAAACAACTCTATTTATTTGACAATCAAGTCAATAAAAAAAGGGTAAGATTCATCCTCCTACCCTATTTCTATAAGTTAAAAGGCTTTATGCCAAAAGTGCAGCTATATCCTCTTGATCCAAGCTCTTCATAAAGCTTTCCTCAGTACTGATCAGTTCTCCGGCTAATGCAAGTTTGCGATTTTGGAGTGCCATAATTTTCTCCTCCACGGAATTTCGGGAAATAAACTTATAGATAATGACTTTGTTTTCCTGACCGATTCTATGGGCTCTGTCAATAGCCTGAGCTTCCACTGCAGGATTCCACCAAGGATCCAATAGGAAGACATATTCAGCTTTTGTTAGATTCAAGCCCACACCTCCGGCTTTCAGCGAAATCAAAAACACTTTAATATCCTCCTGCTCCTGAAATGCCTCCACTTGTGCCTGTCGGTCTTTTGTGGACCCATCCAGGTAAGAAAACGGGATATTCTCTTTGAGAAGATAGTCTTTGACGATGGATAAGTGTCTTACAAATTGACTAAAGACAAGCACTTTGTGTCCTTCCGAAATCGTGGATTGTAGCATGTACGTAATGTCCTCCAGCTTACCAGATTCTCCTTCGTAATCATCTCTCACCAATTTTGGGTGATTGGCAATCTGTCTCAATTGTGTCAGACCTCTTAGCAAGGTAAACTGCTGGGAGTTTCTTCCTGTAGCCTTGATATCGGAAATAATCTTCTCGCGATAATAGCTTTTCACCTCTTCATAGACACTTTCCTGTTCGGCAGTCATTGCCGAATACTTCACATTGGTGATCTTTTCAGGAAGGTCAGTAGCTACCTGTGACTTAAGTCTTCTAAGAATGAAAGGCTTAATCATCGAGTGTAATTTTAATGCTTTATTGCGGTCATTTTGTTTCTCAATCGGCTGAAGGAACTGTTTTTTGAAGGAGTTTTGGGTTCCCAATAATCCCGGGTTCACAAAATTCATCTGGGACCACAAGTCCATTGTTCCGTTTTCAACAGGCGTACCTGTCAAAATCAACCGTTGTTTACTTTTCAGTTGATTGACTGCAGAAGCAATGTTACTACTTGGATTTTTGATCGCCTGTGATTCATCCAGAATTACATAATTAAAGAAAAATCCTTTCAGCAAATCAATATCCAATCGGATGATCCCATAAGAAGTCAATACCAAATCATAATCGCTGAACCGATATGGATCCTTTATCCTCTGTGTTCCTGTATAAACCAAAATTTTCAGGTCAGGAGTAAATTTTCTTGCCTCCAATTCCCAGTTATAAATCAGGGATGTAGGCATGACCAATAGCGAAGTCTGGCCTTCATTGACCTCTGCCTCATGTGCCAAAAGAGCCAATGTCTGGACAGTTTTACCCAAACCCATATCATCTGCCAAGCAACCCCCAAACTTAAATTCATTCAGAAATCTCAACCAATTATATCCTGCATGCTGGTAAGGTCTCAGAGTTCCGGCAAATTTGCACGGCACTTTGTATTCCTCTATCATTTCAAAATCCCGCAACTGCTCCAGTTTTCTACTCAGTGTCAGCTGCACCAGATTGCCGGATTCCAATGTTTTGGCCAATGCCAGATGGTGCTTTCTCATCATCATCTGACCAGTATTTCCTTTATCCTCCAGAAAAGAAAACAATTCTGAATAGTTGACAAACCAAGAAGCTGGAATCACTGCAAATTCCCCATTCGGAAGTTCAAACTCGGTTTTCCCCTGCACCAGAAGTTTTCTGAGTTTGGCAAAGGATACCAGATAGATCCCGAACTTGATTTGAGCATTGACATCAAACCAATCGATATTTTCCTGCACTTCAATCGAGATCTGCGCTCGCCCTATATGATAAACTTTTCCTTTCGGACCTTCTTTTTGCTCAAATTTATATCCTTCAGTTTCCAGTCTATCCAGGTTTTCACTGATCCAGTCAAATGCATTGGTCTTATTCATTGCACGCTTTCCATGGACAAATTCCAGCCCTCTCCCTTCCAGATATTTGACGATCGCTCTTTCCTTCTCTTTACTCCTGATCACTTTGTGGAAAATATAATGCTCCCCATTTTCCTCCAACCTCACAGAATTGTTGATCGACTCAGCTGAGTCAAAAACATACTCTCCGTATTTATATTTCAGAGAAAAGACCAATTGATCTTCGGAGGTATTTTCCAGCTCCTCGCCGAATAGGTTTTGTCCCGAATTAGCTGGCAAATCTGAGATGTAAAGAATAGGTTGCGGATCTCCTCGCTCAACTTTGATATCAAAGCCCTCTGCATAAACATCAAATAGCGCCAATAGCTGGGTGATGAATTTTCGGTAATACTCCCGCTCAAAGCGTTTGTCAATGACAATGAATTTCTTGTTTAAAAAAGGCTTGAGCTTTTTACCATCGATTCCCTTCTCAAAGCTAAAAAGCATTTGATTGACGACTAACCAGGCAGGATTGTGACATACCAAATACCCGTTTTTATACTGCCAATCAAGTTTTGCTCCTTTGTATTTGATGGTGGGAAAATAATGGGTGTTTTCTTCATTTTTCCTAAAATGAAACAGCACAGTTGCCTTTTGATCTGTGACTTCGATTTCTTTCCAGATAGGATTTCCATCATTGCCCATTTCAAATAGCCTTTTCCCCTTTAGCAAAGGGAAAATCTTGGCCCTTGTGTTTTCCAGGTTTTCTTCAATTAACTTCTGAATGGTCTCATTCCCCGTATTTTCATCATAGATTTTACGAAGAAATTCTTTCGGTTTTAGATTCCGCTTGTTGTGCTTTTTAACGACTGCCTCTTGCTGCATGCTATCCATGAGCTTGATGAGTTCAAAATCAGCTTTATCCAGTTTTGCCGAAAATTCCTTGGCATTTACCGAGCTGATATTCTGATGGGCCAAAGAAAGTCTTCCTTGTTCATCCAATTGAATCGTAAATGAGTCCAGCAATAATCCCAGGTACTCATGATTAAAAAGTGAATAAATAATTTCAAAGGGTTTTTCCGGATCAACTATCATAACAGGGGTCTAAAACTAACAGCCAGGTTGCTCCTGCTTACTTAATTTTCAAGAGCAACCAAAAATGAGGACATCTTTGAATTTTGAATCAAATGCAGCTTGAAAATTACATAAAAATTGATCAGAAAGGAGGATTTGGATCTATTTTTTCACCAAACCTTGAAAAAAAATCACTAATTAAAGAAAAGGTCTCATTTCCAAAATAAAGAAATGAGACCTTTTTATCAGTTGCTTTCCAGTGGGGTATTCTCCTCTTCTGCAGGAGATTTCTCCGGGAATTTCTCTTTGTGATCCGGGAAAAACCTTCCCTGAAATATCAAAATAATCGCCACCCCGATAAAAATGGATGCATCAGCCACATTGAAAATCGGCCATAATGCCGTGTAGTCTCCGCCCCATAATGGCACCCAATCCGGAAGATAACCTTCCCAAATATCGAAATAGAACATGTCTACTACCTGTCCATGAAACCATGGAGAGGGTGCATTGTATGGAGCATTATTCAACCAAACACCATAGAAAATGGAATCTATCAAGTTACCGATTGCCCCGCCTAATATCATCGCAATACACACGATAAACACCGGATGATTTTTTTGCTCAATGATATGGTACAGATAATAACCGATTCCGGCCATTGCCACCAAACGGAAAGAAGTAAGGATCAATTTTCCATAATCTGAACCTATTTCCATCCCAAATGCCATTCCTGGATTGGTCGTATAATGAAGCTTAAACCAGTCTCCGAAAATAGGAATCTGACCCGGTGAGCCAAAATCCATCTCAAAATGCACCAGCATTTTTACTGCCTGGTCAATCAAGATCACCAACAGCGCAATGCCAAAATATTTAATGTATTTATTCATTCTTTTCTTTTCGACCTCAGGCCTTTTCCACCTTTACAGCGATTTCAAAATCATCCATTTCCAAATTGGTGGAATCGTCCAGTTCTTTTACCAAAGTGAGATTTAATGCCTGGGTTTCAGATTGGATATAATCACCATAATTCTCTATAGAGGCATTTACAAGATCAAAGGAATCTTCTAACGAGATATTGATCTTGTCCTGGACTTCCAGCCCCATGTCTTTTCTAAGGTTTTGGATTCTGTTTACCAAATCCCTCGCAACCCCTTCTTGTTTCAGTTCCTCGGAAATTGTCACATCCAAAGCCACAGTTACTCCAAGGTCTGAAGCCACTGACCAGCCAGGAATATCCTGAGAAGTAATCAGAACTTCTTCCAAAAGAAGCTCCAAAGTCTCTCCATCCACTTCCACAGCTATTTTACCTTCGCGCTCGATTTCAGCAATTTCAGATTGTCCCCATCCATTGATTGCAGCGACAACAAAACGCATCTTTGGTCCTAATTTTTTACCCAAAACAGGAAGATTTGGCTTCACATTCTTCACCAAAATTCCAGAAGCATCATCGATAAATTCAATATCCTTGATATTCACTTCCGACTTGATCAACTCAGCCAAATGTTCGATTTGAGCTTTTGTCTTTTCTTTTAAGATCGGAATCAAAATGCGTTGCAAAGGTTGACGGACTTTTACCTTTTCTTTCTTTCTCAAGGAATGAACCAAAGATGAAATCGTCTGTGCCAACTCCATGCTTTCCTCCAGATCTGTATTGATCAACGCATTATTAGCCATTTTCCAATCTGTCAAATGAACTGACTCTTTTCCATCCGCTGCTGACTTGCTTAGATTTTGATACATCCAATCAGAATAAAACGGTGAGAAAGATGACATCAGCTGGGTCAATGAAAGCAGACATTCATATAATGTTTCGTAAGCAGCCTGCTTGTCTGTATTCATTTCTCCTCTCCAGAATCTCTTTCTGGCCAATCTCACGTACCAGTTTGACAACTGATCAACTGTGAAATTCATAATGGCACGAGTTGCTTTGGTCGCATCATAATTGTCCATGGCACCTTCCACCTCAGCTATTAAAGACTGAAGTTTGGAGATAATCCACTGATCCAATTCCGCTCGCTCACTTACTGCAACAGCCTTCGATTGTTCATAGACAAACTCATCCAGATTTGCATAAAGTGCAAAGAAGTTATACGTGTTCTGAAGTGTACCAAAGAAACGTCTCTGTACTTCCGTCACCCCATCCAGATTGAATTTTAGGTTATCCCATGGATTGGCATTGCTAAGCATATACCAGCGTACGGCATCTGGACCGTATTCTTTCAAAGTTTTGAAAGGGTCCACTGCATTGCCCAATCGCTTGGACATTTTATTGCCATTCTTATCTAGAACCAGGCCGTTTGCTATCACGTTTTTGAAAGCTACACTGTCAAAAAGCATCACTGCAATCGCATGAAGCGTAAAGAACCATCCTCTGGTCTGATCCACCCCTTCTGCAATGTAATCGGCAGGATAATTTGCTTTGAAAACATCTTGGTTCTCGAATGGATAATGCCATTGTGCATAAGGCATGGCTCCCGAATCAAACCAAACATCGATCAGATCCGGCTCACGGAACATTTTTTCTCCCTTTTCAGAAACCAGGATCACATCATCGACATACGGTCTATGCAAATCCAATTCCTTGCCTTCATAGGGTGATTTTTCCATAAAGCCTTTGGCTACGGACTTTTCGATTTCTGTTTGCAAATCTGCAATCGATCCAATGCATTTCTCCTCGGAACCATCTTCAGTTCTCCAGATTGGCAATGGAGTTCCCCAGAATCTTGATCTACTCAAGTTCCAGTCCACTAAATTTTCTAACCAATTCCCAAAACGACCGGTACCGGTAGCCTCTGGCTTCCAGTTGATTGTTTTGTTCAATTCTACCAATCGGTCCTTGTATGCGGTGGTTTTAATAAACCAGCTTTCCAATGGGTAGTATAATACAGGCTTATCAGTTCTCCAGCAATGTGGATAACTGTGTTCGTATTTCTCTACTTTAAATGCTTTATTTTCATTTTTTAGGATGATGGAAATAATGACATCCGTATTTTTATAATCGGCCGCATTCTCGTCATCCTCCGTATAATTTTTTACATAAAAATCACTCACGCCATATTCTTTATGAGCGGTGATTCCATGTTCTTTCATTTTAGCAGCTAGGTATTCTCCCACGACTGGAATGAATTTACCTTGTCTGTCTACGACAGGGATTTCATTCCCCTGCTCATCCTTTACAAAAACTCCAGGTACATTATTCTGTACCAAGGTTCTAAAGTCATCCGCACCAAAAGCCTTTGCCAAATGCACGATACCGGTGCCATCTTCTGTAGTCACATAATCACCCGAAACTACTGTGAAAGCAGGATGTGGCAGAGCCAATGCCTCTATCGGGAATAATTGTTCGTATTCCCAACCCAGCATGTCTTTTCCTTTGAATTCTTCTATGACTTCAAAAGGAATCAACTTGTCGCCAGCGCTGTAATCTTCAATCTTGAGATCCTTTGCTTTTGGATTGAGATAAGCATTCATTCTGGCTTTCGCCAAAATCACTTGGCAAGCCTCATAAGTGTAAGGATTGAAAGTTTTCACCTTTACATAATCCAAGTTCTCCCCGATCGCCAAAGCAGAATTGGAAGGCAAAGTCCAAGGAGTGGTCGTCCAAGCCAGAATATAGGTGTTATTTTCATCCTTCAACTTAAACTGTGCCGTGATGGAGGTATCTTTTACATCCTTGTAGGTTCCAGGCTGATTTAATTCATGGGAACTCAAACCCGTCCCTGCGGCAGGAGAAAAAGGCTGAATGGTATATCCTTTATAAAGCAGGCCTTTATCATAAAACTTCTTCAGCAAATGCCAAAGTGTTTCGATGTAATTTGAGTCAAATGTGATATATGGATCATCCAAATCGACCCAATAGCCGATTTTTTCAGTTAGGTCATCCCATTCATTTTTGAATCGCATGACCGTTTCCTTACATTTTTTATTGTACTCTTCTACCGAGATTTTTTTACCGATATCCTCTTTCGTGATCCCTAGTTCTTTTTCCACCTGAAGCTCTACGGGAAGACCATGAGTATCCCAGCCACCCTTTCTTTTCACTTGGTAGCCTTGCAGAGTTTTGTATCTACAGAAAATATCCTTCAGGGTTCTGGCCATCACATGGTGGATGCCCGGGGTACCGTTTGCCGAAGGCGGCCCCTCAAAAAATGTAAAGGTTTCGGCTCCATCACGATTAGCGATGGACTTTTCGAAAATCTGATTGTCTTTCCAGTACTGAAGTACATCTTCCCCTATTTTAGGGTAGTTGACTTGTTTAAACTCGTTATATGTTTTCACAATATCCTTTCTTGTGGGCAAGTAGGTGATTTGATTCTGATTAATACTTTTTTGAATTAGGCTATAAAGATCCTTAGAGCCTAATTAGTGAGAAGAAAACCAAATGGCTTCCATGCTCCTCAAAAGCAGGCACAAAGATAAGAGAAATCCCCCTTTTTGGGAGGGTCAATTGGAAAAAATGGAAGGATTGCTTTATCGGATAGCAAATAATCGCAAAGGACAACTTTAATCAATAACTCATTTTCCATCCTGAATCTTAATTCTTGGCTCTAGGTTCTTTGTTCCTGCTTCTTGGTTCCTAGTTCTTGGTTCTTGATACTAATGTCATACTACTAGCTACTAATAACCAACTCATAACTCACACTCCTTCCCCCTCCTTCTGGTAAAAAGACACCTAATTCCACTAATGCCTGTAAATCCCGGGTGGCTGTCGCCTTTGAGGCTTTGGTGATTGCCATGTATTTCTTAGCAGTCATTCCTCCTTCGAAACCCGCTGGTCCTTCTGCCAGCATTCGATTGACAGCTTTCATTTGACGATCATTGATTTCATTTTTATAGCGGTCAAAAAATTTGACTTTTTGAAGGGTGAAATTCACCAATTGCTCGGCACTCAGCTGTGCATGAAAGACAGTTTCGGCAAAATAATCTAACCAATCAGAGATTTCGTTGGAGCTTTGTCCTCTTTTCAATGCCTTGTAATACTCATTCTTCTTCTCTTCTATGGCACTGGAAAGACTGATTAATGTGGCATGCCCTAATCCTTGATGCAGCGCTTTTTCTGCCAAAGCACGACCAATTCGCCCATTTCCATCCTCGAACGGGTGGATGGACTCAAAATATAAATGTGTGATAGCAGATCTTATCAGGGGATTGTATATAGTTTCAGTCTTGTTTGGAGCAGTTTTGTTAAACCAAGAAATAAAAGCAGCCATTTCTGCAGGAACACGTGTCGATGGTGGCGCTTCGAAATGGACAGTTTCATTTCCAATTGCTCCCGAAACCACCTGCATGGGCGAAGAATCCTCCCGCCACTGGCCAGCTCTTACATAGCGATTGCCTTCCATGAGCAGCTCATGCCATTCAAAAAGCAATTCTTCTGTCAATTCATGAGCAAATTCCGAACGTACCTTGATCATCAACTTGGCAATACCTTTTGCCCGCTGATCTTTTACAAGTAAGGGTTGCTCTTCGTGTATCCCAAGATTCTTTTTGATAGAAGACATTACCTCTGGACGGCTGAGAAATTCACCTTCGATCTCAGAAGTTTTGATGGCTTCCAACACCATCATTTCTAGAAGCAATTCGGTCTGATTCCCTTCTGCCAAACCAGTGAGCACACCAGACATTTGCCCGGATTTCATGAGAAAATCAAGCAGTATTTTCCCCGACTTACCTTCCTTGTAAGTAAATGTTGGCCAATCCGACTGTTCCCAATTGTAACTCATGAGTCAAATATACAACTTATTCGGCTCACAATATTACATTTTATGAGCCGATTAGATTATTTATTCGGCTCACACTAAGAAAATCTTGATATTTTATCCCTTTTACACGTAGCGCATTCTCATTTGAGTGAAGCTGCTTAACTTTCTGCTTCATTCGAAAATTCCAACTTATGAAAGTTAGTAACTCATTTATTATGGGAGGACTTGTATTGTCATTTGCTTGCTCCTCTCCAAAAACTCCCGAAGAAAAAGAGGCTCCAAAACGCTCCGGAAATCCTATTGCGGAAGGCTGGTATGCCGATCCGGAAGGCATTGTATTCGGAGATGAATATTGGGTTTACCCAACCTACTCAGCAGGCTTTGCCGACCAACTGCACTTTGACGCATTTTCATCAAAGGATTTGGTAAACTGGGAGAAACATGAAAATATATTAACCAGCAATGAAATCACCTGGGCAAGGCAAGCGATGTGGGCACCTGCAGCGATAGAGAAAGACGGGAAGTACTATTTTTTCTTTGCGGCAAATGATCCTCTCACCCCAGAGCGGCCTGGTTATGATCCTAATAATGATATCAATCATTTTGGGGGAATAGGAGTGGCTGTAGCTGACGCTCCGGGTGGTCCATTCAAAGATCATCTTGGCAAACCACTTTTGTCTGAATTTTATAATGGAGCACAACCCATCGATCAATTTGTTTTCAAAGACACAGATGGCACCTATTACATGCTTTATGGAGGCTGGAGCCATTGTAACATTGGCAAGCTCAATGCAGATTTTACAGGTTTTGAGCCTTGGGAAGACGGAGAATTATTTCATGAAATAACGCCTGAAGGTTATGTAGAAGGCCCATTCGTATTTATCCGGGAAGGAAAATATTACTTCATGTGGTCTGAAGGTGGTTGGACAAATTCCAGCTACAAAGTAGCCTATGCCATGTCCGACAATATCAATGGCCCATGGAATAGAATAGGAACAATCTTAGAAAATGATACTACAATTGCTACAGGAGCCGGTCACAATTCAGTGATCCAAAAGCCTGGTAGTGATGATTGGTATATGGTATACCACCGTAGACCAATTCCAAATGAAGGCAGAGATCACCGTGTCACATGCATTGATGTGATGGAATTTAATGAAGACGGAACGATCAAACCGATCAAAATGACTTTCGAAGGAGTGGAAGCAAATCCAATTGATTAAGGCATTGATTTGAAGAGTATCTGCAAGCCTTTGAATATGGAGAAGGAAAGTAAAATATGAAAACCCTTATTTTACCTTAATGATAAAAGGTAAAACAAAACCCCAAGACGCATGTGGTCTCGGGGTTCATTTTTTACACTTTTGGTTCTAAATTCTAGCTTCTTGGCTCTTAAAAAACAACCTTCACTTCTTTTTTTTCACCATTTCTTTCGAATGAAACTGATGTTTCGTCACCTTTTTGAAAAGCACTTAAAGCTCTCATATAGCTCATCATATCCACTATGGTAGAATCACCCATTTGAACTACTATGTCGCCTTTCATTAAACCTGCGGCTTCTGCTGGTTTATCCTCCGAAACTCCGTCAATCCGCATTCCTTTGCCATCGAATAAATAATCGGGAACTACTCCTAATGAAACAGTAAATCTCGGCGAATCGCCATTGCTGTCTTTTGTTTTGGTAAAAGCTAGTTTAGGTGAAGTATCAAGCTGATCTATAAGACGGTCTATATAATTCACGACCAACAAGAGCCCTTCGTAATTAATCAGCTCAGAATCATCTGAAGGCTTGTGGTAATCTTCATGTTGACCTGTGAAAAAGTGAAGTACTGGTAAATCTTGTAAATAAAAGGAAGTGTGATCGGAAGGGCCAACGCCAGAATCAGAGTTTACTAATTTCAAGCTGTCGGCATTTGCTAAATCCAATGCAGGAACAAAGCTTGGACTGGTTCCAACTCCATTAATTGCCAGCGTTTTTTCTGCATTCAATCGGCCAACCATATCCATATTGATCATGTAATTAACAGCTTCGAGATCAATGGTAGGATTTTTTACATAATAATTAGAGCCCCAAAGGCCATTTTCCTCTCCAGAGAAAGCAATAAATAAAAAGTTATTGTTATGATCTTCATGTTTCAGGATCCTGGCTAATGCCACCAAAGCCGCAGTACCGCTTGCATTATCATCTGCTCCATTGTGAATTGCCGCATCTCCTCTGTGCAATGAACCGCTTTCGCCCATTCCCAAGTGATCAAAATGTGCCCCGATCACAATGGTATTTTCGGATTCATTATCAATAAACCCTATCACATTTCTCCCTGTCACGCCTTCTCCATCTGCTCCAATCACTGCTTCTTCATGAGGATTTGTAGGTTTGGATACTGTAAAAGGTTGATAATAGCCTTCTGTTCCTTTAGGCGATAGGCCGATTTCTTGAAACGCAGCCGCCAGATAGTCAGCAGCTTTTTGTTCACCTTCTGTGCCAATGGCCCTGCCACCAAGTTCATCCGCAGCTAGGAATGAAACATCTTTTGTTAGTCCTTTTAATAAAGTTTCTTGCGAGGGAATTGAATTGCAGCTCGCCAGAAACAACATTGCAATGGCAAATAGACAACCATATTTTGCTAAGCTTTTCATAGTATGAATCATAATTTCCAAAGATAATAAATGGTAACTTTGACACGCTATTCTTTACTATTCTGAAAAAAAAATGAGAAAAATTCTTGTTATGCTGCTTGCACTTTCTATTGGATGCAGCCCAAAAACAGAAATTCAAACGGCGGTGGAATCCAATGTACATGCTGCATCTGATTCACTTCTTCTGACTCCAGAAGAGATGAAGTATCTGAAAAATATCAAACAAATCACTTTTGGAGGAAATAATGCTGAAGCTTATTGGTCCTTTGATGATTCAATGCTGGTTTTTCAATCTGATTATGCTGACTGGGGTTCGGAATGCGACCAGATTTTTTATACCAACTGGAGGGAAGATGATTTGAAAAACAAAGCACCAAAGAAATTGAGTACCGGCCTAGGTAGAACTACTTGTTCTTATTTTCTACCGGGTAATAAGACCATTGTATATGGATCCACTCATTTAGGAGATGAAAACTGTCCCCCGGTACCTGAGAGAAGAGAAGATGGTAAATACGTTTGGCCGATTTATGAAAGCTTTGATATTTTCACTGCCGATCTGGAGGGGAATATCCTTTCTCAACTAACTGAAACTCCCGGATATGATGCTGAAGCTACAGTTTCTCCTAAAGGAGATAAAATTGTTTTTACTTCAATTCGAACTGGTGATTTGGAGCTGTATACTATGAACATCGACGGATCGGATGTCAAGCAAATTACCTCGGACTTAGGTTATGATGGCGGTGCTTTCTTTTCCCCTGATGGAACAAAAATCATTTGGAGAGCATCTAGACCAAGTTCTGAAGAAGAAATAAAGGAATACAAAGACTTATTAATGGAAGGCTTAGTCATGCCTACCAGTATGGAATTATATGTAGCGGATGCGGATGGTTCAAATGTCAAAAAACTGACTGATTTGGGCAAAGCCAACTGGGCACCTTTTTTCCATCCATCGGGGGAGAAAATCATTTTTGCCTCCAATCACCAAACAGAAAGAGGCTATCCTTTCAATTTATTTATGATCAATCTAGATGGAACAGGCTTGACAAGAATCACCCATGACGGGACATTTGACGCTTTTCCGGTATTCTCAAATGATGGAAAATACCTGGTTTTCTCCAGCAACAGAAACAACGGTGGCACTAGGGACACCAATCTTTTTGTAGCGGAATGGATCGGTGACTGATATTTGCTGTTCAATCAGTATGATGAAGACCGTCAGGCATTTGGCGGTCTTTTTGCATTAATTATAGTGAACTAAGCAATAATTTATTATGAAAGCTCAGATAGCCACTTTTTTAATCGCATTGGCAGTACTCTCCTGCAAAGGGCCGAAGGAAGATTCCCCGATTGAGGCAGCATTTTCCCCAGAAGATGAACACCTTATGGATTTAAACACGGAATGCTTCCAATACATCGGAGAGAAGGACACCATCAACCTGACCACCCATATAGATGGGACAAAAATCACCGGTACATTGGAATATTCACTTTTTGAAAAGGATAAAAATACCGGAACTATCGATGGGGAGATCAGAAATAATTTGATCATTGCTGAATATACTTTTCAATCCGAAGGACAAAGCTCCAAACGTCAAGTCGTATTTAAAAATACAGAGGAAGGTTGGAAAGAAGGGTTTGGTGAGATGAAAACAGTAGATGGTATTCCCGCACAGGTGAATATCGATTCCTTGGACTATACACATGGGCTTGCTTTGAAGCCCATTCCATGTCAATAATCCTTTGCAAACAAGTAGCAGTTTGTAGAATTTTGAATGGAATAGGATTGACAATTAGTTGTTTTACACAATAAAGCAACTCCCCATATAAAATTCCGTATTTTTCTTTATTAAAGAATTACTTACATTTCTATACTTTTCCTATAGTCACTTTTGAATTGTTTCATCAACTCTCTAGGAAAAAGAGTCAACCTAACCCAATAATTCAGCACTATGAAAACACGTTACTTAATTTTGATGGCAGCTTTTGGTTTGATTGTATATCAATCCTGTACGAGTTCGAAAAAAGCAGCTGCTCCTTCTTTATCAGCAGTTTCTTATGAAAAGGACATTAAACCTATCATGATAGCAAGCTGTACTCCTTGCCACTTCCCTGATGAAGGCAAGAAAAAGTATCTCGACACCTATAATGCTGTTACCACGAATATAGACGATATCATCGAGCGGGTAAAAATGCCTCAGGACCAAAAAGGATTTATGCCTTTTCAGTTAAAGAAACCAGCTTTGACAGCAGATCAAATCGCCATACTAGAGACTTGGAAAGAGAACGGGATGCCGGAAAAATAAAAATTTTGATAATTTGTTTAAACCACCTCTTGAGTAGGTGGTTTTTTTTTGATTTTAAAGAGATCTAACCTTTGAAATTGCTACACTTTATAAAAGTGTCCATATCCAATTTTTGACTTTGTACATGTATTTCCCTAATTTCTAGACTTGATCCTCCCAAAATCACCTTTTTCAAAGTCGGAATTTCCCGAAAACCCTTTTTCCTACCACCATGGCATACTTAAAACGTTTGGTTTTCCCGCTGCTTGTCACGCTTATTTTAGCCTTTCTCAAACTCTATTTTGGCTCTGAGTCTGCTTCTTGGCAAGGATGGATGGCCTATTTACCTCACATCAATACAGTTTTGATCATTTTCGGGTTTACGTGGTGTTTCTTAGTAGGTATGCAGATTGTGAAATCCATGTTCTTGAAGCAATATGACATCTCTCAAGAGGACAATTTAAGAGCAAGAAAAGTATATACCCAAATCAATATTCTTGTCAAAATCGCCAATTTCATCATTATTCTATTCTCGGTGGGCTTGATTTTATTATCCTTTGAATCGGTAAGAAAAGTGGGAGTTGGTTTTTTTGCCTCAGCGGGAGTTGCGGGAATCATCATAGGTTTCTCTGCCCAAAAAGCATTGGGAACTTTGATTGCCGGTATTCAAATTGCCTTTACTCAACCTTTCCGCTTAGAAGATGCAGTAGTAGTAGAGGGAGAATGGGGCTGGATTGAAGAAATCAATCTGAACTATATCGTCGTGCGAATCTGGGATCTGAGAAGATTGGTTCTTCCCACCACTTATTTCTTGGAGAAACCTTTTCAAAACTGGACTAGAACGTCAGGCGATCTATTAGGCTCAGTATTTTTATACACAGATTATTCGATTCCTTTTGATGAACTTCGAAAAGAGCTTGATCGGATTCTGGAAAAGACGGACTTATGGGATAAAAAAGTGAAAGTTTTGCAAGTAAGTGATGCAAAAGAACATACTGTAGAAACCAGAATATTAGTAAGTGCCAGAAACTCTCCAGTTGCCTGGGATTTAAGAGTCTATGTACGTGAAAAAATGATCGAGTTTATTCAAAAAAATTATCCTGAATGTTTGCCAAAAACCAGAGTCCTAATGGAGAAATCCACTTGATTTTGCCTCCATTTGAGATCCATCATATTAACACCATTTCCTATTTGATGTTCGTATCGCTTGACAATCCATAAAATTCAGGGAATTCAATTGAAATCCTGCTTACTTTTCCTTTTAAAAAGAAACTGATTAGGCAATGCTTTCTTTTGGGACATCTCAATATTTAAAACATGGCATAGAGGATTTTCTTCCTGCACCTGATGCTTTTCCCCAAAGGAAGCTATATCGCAAAGATATTTCGTGAGCTCCCCCGGTATTTGCATTCCCCAAGGAGGAAAGTGTAAAGTCATGGCTATATCCAACATCTAATCCTCCACCTAAAGAAACACCAACTAGGGCTATGATTGATTCATGATTTGGTTGTTCTTCATTCGAAACAGGAATCCCTCTATACCAAACACCCAAAACCAAGGGCTGAATATTAATTTGAGCACCCATATCCAATTGTGTGAAAGGTTTTTGATTTTTGTAATTAAAGGCCAATGTCAATTCTTTGGTACCGGATTTTTGATTGTAAAAAGCCCTTGAGGAACCTCCTGACAAATCAAATTTAACCCCTCCATGTGCAGAAACTTTCAAAGGTAATTTGCTGTTTTGCCCCTCAATAAATGAGGTGTTTGGTTGAGTGACATGGGAAGTAGAGACCCCAAACCAAATATTTTCATTGTTATAAAGAAAGCCAAAACTATAATCCATAAACTGCTGGCGCATATCTTCTCCTAAATTTTCCCCACTATAATCTCCAATAGCACCTGTTTGATCGTCGATCTGGCTTCCAAAAAGCAAATCCCCAAAATAAGCATCCCGATCCATGTAGCTCACTTGGCCACCTACCCTTAAGAATGAACGGAATCCTAGTCTCATTCTATAGGAATAAACTGCACCTATCTCTGACACACTTAGATTGGCCATGCTTTGTTGAGACTGATTGAAAATCAGACCTATCCCACTATTGATATTGAAGAGATAATGATCGATATAGGCAGAATAGGAAGTAAATGACTGGTCCAATCCAGGCCATTGATTTCTATAATTCACACCGATACGGGTCATTTCTGACGAACCAGCCATTGCCGGGTTGAGGTAAAGTGGAGCAGCATAAAACTGAGAATACTGCACGTCCTGAGCTTGGAGTCTTTGGGTGAAAACAACCAAAAGTAGCAGGGTAAAGATTCTTTTCATAGACTAACGAATTAGTGTGACACCTCCGGTTCGGCTTTGGTTCTCTCCGTTCTGTGAGGTATAATTAATTTTATACAAATAGTTTCCGGCGGGTAAAGCCTGACCTTTGTATGTTCCATCCCAGCCGTTTGATTCTAAGCTGGTAGTCATAAACATTCTTTCTCCCCAGGTATTGAATACCTCCATGGAGAAATTTAAAACAGCCTTCACTTTGGGGATAAACGTATCGTTCAGGCCGTCACCATTTGGCGTAAATGCATTTGGGATGACAAGCATATCATCTTGGGCGTTTACCAGTACGGTATTCTTTTCTGTACTGGAGCAGCCATAGATATCAAATGCAGTTAGGGTAACTTCAAATGATCCTGGGTTTTCAAAAACATGAATAGGATCCTTTTCGACTGATTTATTACCATCTCCAAAATGCCATTCCCAGGCGATAAACTCATCGGAAATTTCACTTTCGAAAATGATTTCCTCAGCCACCAACACTTCTGGCTCATTGGTAATCTGAAGCTTTCTGAACTGGAAGTTCAATCTGCCACCTTGTGAACTTAAGTTGGGATAATCAACTTTTGACTCTGTAACAACCGAACATCCCGTGGCATCAGAGACTTTTACTTTCAGGATGCTTGATTTGAAATAATTGATTTCTCTGGCATTTGTAGCTCCATTGCTCCACTCGATCGTATATGGTTCTACCCCACCTTCAATCGACACCCAAGCTATACCTGTAAATGATCCTTCGGCACAATCCACATCCAGCATACTTTCTATTCTCGCCTGGATACTTGAGGCTCCTCTAATTTCAAAGGACCTATTGACTTCACAACCAGATGCATCTTTAGCGGAAACAGTATATTTACCCGTACTAAGATTCTCTCTAATTAATGAGCCTTGGACACCATCCGACCATTCAATTTGGTATTCACCTGCTGCGCCTAACAGTTCCAATTCAATTTTACCATCAGAATCACCGGAACAGGATTGATCGGAAGAACTGAGTAGTTTTAATTCCAGCTTAGAAGCACTAGCAAGATTGAAGGATTTTTGGATTGTACAACCTGAAGCATCGGTCACAAGTACTGAATAGCTCCCAGCTGTCAGATCTACTGCTTTTGGAGAAGTTTGCCCATTACTCCACTTATATGTATATGGGGCGTTCCCTCCAATTACCCCCAAATCAATTCTTCCATTTGCATTTCCCCCACAGGTAGGGGCAATGATTGCCTCTGACAGGGAAAGGGAAACCGGCTTTCTAACCTCATATTTTTTGGTAAATGAACAGCCAGTTTGATCAGTAACAACTACCGTATATTCCCCTTCGGACAATCCCAAAAGCACAGAAGTTTTGGATCCATTGCTCCATGCATATGAATAGGGAGCAACACCACCAGATACATTTAATGTGATTTCACCATCTTCACTACAGGTGACATTTTTAATGGATTCATTTACTGAAATGCCCTCTGATTGAGATTTAACATCAAAAGAAACTGTCACATCACAATTATATTTATCAGCCACTGTTACAGTGTAAGTACCTGGCTTAAGCCCCTCTACTTGCCATTTATCTTTTACTCCATTGCTCCAGGAGATTTTATAAGGCTCCCCTCTTCCTACCTTTACGCTTAACTTGGCAGAGCCATCGGCCCCAGAACCACAGGAAGCATCTTTGACCTCTATCGGGTTTAATATCAATGGGTATGGAGGCTGAACTACAATCCTTTCGGTATGGACATTTCCCGCAGCATCTGTGATATCTACTGTATAGGTACCTGAATATAAATTGGTACGATCTTTGGTAGTCTCAAGCGTGTTCCACTTATAAGTGTAAGGAGCTACACCGCCAGTAACTGTTAAAATGATGTGGCCTTTCTCTGAATGAGAGCAAAGCGCCAGCTTTCCGGATACAGAAACTTGTATGGAATTGACGTTTGAATTACTTCTGGAAATATTTGGGGACTCGAAATTGAAGAGTTGCCCATAAGATGAATGTATTGAAGCCATTACCAAAAGAGGTAAGAGTATCATGAAGCCATATGTGTAGAATGCCTTTTTCATCTATTTCACTTGGAATGCAAGCGCCTGATTTTCAATTGGGTAAAATTGCCTTATATATTAGGGTTTTTGTATTTCGTTATTAAGAATATTATTTTTTGTAAATCATATACAACAAAATGATATTCTTTCGTTGGGTGAATTTTTTAAAATAAGTATAGAATTATTCTAATATGCAAGAGATGCAAATTGTCCAAACGAAAAAGTACGCACCTTAAAAAAGTATTATTTTTATTGAAATATTACCATAGTCAAAAAAAGTAACAAATCATGCTTTTTTTTGAATACAAAAGTCAAATCCTTGAAATTCAGGCTTTCGAAAAAAATTGAAAAAAAAAATTGATTTTTGTTTGAAAAATAAGCCCAGACTATAAAATCTAGTATTTAAAACAAGGAATTACCCTTCCTCTTTGGTTTCTGGATCTAGGATCTCCCCATAAAAATGTATACCTAATTGATACTTCGTGTGCTCCACCACTGTTTTTTAAGCCAAGTTTGGAGACGGTCACATCATAAGAATATCCAATATCCAATCCACTTGGGAGCGAAACTCCAATTAATCCAATAACAGCTTCATTATTAGGGAGAGAATTTTTGCTTGGAAGTCCTCTGTACCAAAGGCCTAATACCAAAGGTTCCAGATAAAGTTGGGCGCCAACGTCCAATTGGCTAAAAGGATCCTGTTGTTTGTAATTAAAAGCAAAAGAAACCGACCTTTCAGAATAAGCATGAGTGAAATAGTCCCTGCCACCATGCCCCAAATCAAACTTAACTCCTCCTTGTGCGGAGAATTTCATGGGCAACACAGAAATCTGACCCTCCACAAAGGATCGGTTAGGCTCAGAAAGGTGATGTGCAGATACTCCTAGCCAATACTTATCAGTGTAAACCATTCCTCCGACAGCATAATCCATAAAACTATACTTGGAATCTAATGGCACTCCATCTAATTCATCAGTGATCCCCCCTACAGTACCGTTGATTATATCTATCTGACTGCCAAATACAAGATCAGAAAAGAAAGCATTTCTTTGCATATAGCTTACCTGACCTCCAACTCTAAAAAATAAATCTTCACTGATTTGAAGTCTATAAGCATAGGACAGCCCAATTTCATTGGTAGAAAGTTGCGCCATACTTTCCTGGCTTCCATTAAAAATCAGTCCAATACCTGAATTGTAATCAAATATATAATGATCAATGTATGCCGAATAGGAATTAAAACTCTGATCCAATCCAGGCCATTGATTTCTATAATTGACCCCAATTCGCGTTAATTCACTTGCCCCTGTGAGAGCCGGATTCAAATACAAAGGAGCTGCATAAAATTGGGAAAACTGCGTATCCTGGGCATAGGATTCTTGAGTAGCTTTCGAAAAAGCCATAAAAAACAAACATATGCCTAATACTTTCCTCAACATAATCTTCTTCACTATCCGCAACGGTCAATTTACCAAAGACGCAACGAAAATTCGTGAATTTAACATGAAATGTAGGTTGTGAAACTACTAGGGCTTATGATTGAGGCAAACAATCTTATTGGGTTTCAAACCATCTTGACAAAACACAATTATGCCGTGCTCCAAAGTCAATTGGGACCATGAAAATCAATAATTATACCAATTAATTGATACTCAATAAATAATTCAGATTAAATATCCAGAATCACCTGATTGTGCAAAAGATCCTTAAACTCTTCTCGTTTTCTGATCAGTTTTGCCTTCCCTTCCCATATCAAAACTTCTGCAGGTCGAAGTCTTGAATTATAATTTGATGCCATACTGATACCATATGCACCTGCATTTTTGATGACTAGGTAATCACCCATACTCACTTCTGCAATTTCCCTATCAGACGCTATGGTGTCTGTCTCACAGATATAGCCTACTACGTTGTATTTTTTTATTTCACCTTCTGGATTGCTCAGATTATAAATGCTATGGTATGCATCATACATCATCGGTCTGATCAAATGATTCAAGCCGGAGTTGACACCGATAAATGTGATCTGCGGCGTCTTTTTCACCACATTGGCCTGTACAACCAAATACCCGGATTCACTTACTACAAACTTGCCAGGCTCCAGCCATAACTCCAGATCCCTTCCATATATTTTACAAAAATCCAGAAAGGCTTCAGAAACCTTTTCACCTACATTTAGTATGTCTGTGACTACATCCCCTTCTTTGTAACCCACTTTAAACCCTCCACCAAAATCCAGAAATTTCAAATCCTTGAAACGCATAGCCGCCTCAAAAAGCACATTAGCGCCTTTTAGAAATACTTCTGCATCCAAAATATCAGAGCCAGTATGCAAGTGAAGTCCTGTCACTTGTAAATCATATTTTTCTACTGTTTCCAAAATCTCTTCAAGTTGAAGGATAGAAACTCCAAACTTGCTGGCTATATGCCCCACTGAAATCTTTGCATTTCCTCCAGCCATAATATGCGGATTGATGCGGATACAAACCGGAACAGAATTTCCAAATTCTTGACCAAATTGCTCCAACACTGGAATATTATCCAAGTTAATCATGGCACCAAGAGCTACAACTTGCTTGATTTCATCCATGCTCACCCCGTTTGGCGTGTACATGACATCCTTGCCTTCGTATCCGGCTTCAATACAAATTTTTACCTCCTCTACGGAAACGGCATCTACCTCTGCACCTGCCTTCTTTACTAATTTCAATATATTGATATTCGTAAGGGCTTTTGTTGCGTATTTTATCTTCAAAGGAACTTTGGCAAAGGCAGTCTGTAAAGTTTTGATTTGAGAAGTGATTTTCTCACCATCGTAAACATAAACAGGAGTTCCAAACTCATTTGCGACGGATTCCAAAGAAACACCTTGGATAGAAATAGGGTTTTGAGATAAGGCCATGATCTAAAATTTGCGCCCAAAGATAGGTATTTAACAAAAAAAGGAGGCATAAGCCTCCTCTTTTCCTTTATCGTAAATGTAATTAAGAAATCATATGCTAAAGAACGGGATCATTCTCCAATTTGTTCCTATCCAAACCCTAATAGAAATCAAGAGAGCCAGTTAAATATTGTTAAGCCTTACAAGACCCCTAAGATTCAGGCTAAATTTGTAAAATGTCCAAAGGAAACATTATTCTTATTATCGTGCTGATGTCCTTAGCCAGTTTTGGCCTCATGGGTTTTCAGTACTATTGGGTAAGAAATGCTGTACGTATCAATCAGGAGCGTTTCGATCAAAACGTCTATATGGCATTGTCCGGGACTGTGGAGCAATTGGAAAAAGGGGAGACCTCAGATCAAGTACTGAGTTTATTGATGCAGGATTCTCTCTTTCAGGAATCCCTTTTCGAAAAAATCGAACCGATTACTTTCAGCGATTTCCAGCAAAGACCCATTTACAGACCAAGACCTTCTATTATAGACACCATACTCAGTGAAACAGCCCCGGAGGTAAGTCCCACTTTTAGAAGAATTCTGGAATCCAGAGGTTTTGACATGAGTGCTCTGAAAGAACTAGAGATGTTTTTTGCCTACATGACTCCGGAGCTTGCATCCAGCTTATTCACACCCGATGAAATGGCCATTCTTTTGGAAGAAAAAGAGAGACAACTGAACTACCTCAATAAAGTAGAATCATCTCCAAGTAAATCGAAAGGCAGGGAAAAAAATGTAGAGGTAATGACGGAAATCAATATTTCTGATGACATTCTCGACAAAATCAGAAGGGCCAATTTCAAAATCGACATGATTGAAAAAACCTGGGAAGATTTTACTGCTGGCCAAAAAGCAATCTTAGATCGGTTGGACACCTTGCAAGTCAGGGCATTGGTCCGCAATAATCTAATGGAAAGGGGAATCAAAGAAAATTTTGAACTCGGCCTTTTAAAAGAAAATGGTGATGTCCTTCCTCTTGGGTATGTTTCCCAGAAACAGACATTGCTACGAAACGGAATCAAATCCAAACTTTTCCCAAACGACATTTTGGGTAAAGAAAACTTTCTATACATCTATTTCCCAGAAAAAAACTACCATGTCATCCGACAGGTCTGGCTACCGATTTCAAGCTCTATCTTATTCATAGGAGTAATCATTTTCTGTTTTATCTATGCGATCAAAGTCATTATCAGACAAAAAGCGCTTTCGGATACCAAAAATGATTTTATCAATAACATGACCCATGAATTCAAAACTCCGTTGGCAACAGTAAGCCTGGCAGTAGAAGCACTGCAGGACCCGGAATTATCCACACAGGACAAATTCCGTAAAAGGTATCTGGGGATCATCAAAGATGAAAATAAAAGACTGACAGCCCAGGTGGAAAAAGTGTTGCAGGCAGCCGCTTTGGACAAGCAGGATTTCAAACTGAAAATCGAAACATTAAACCTAAGTGAGCTTTTGGAGTCTACCATGCAGCATATCAGTTTACAAGTTGAAAAAAAAGGAGGGACTCTTTCCTTTACCGACCGCATGAAAAATCCGGAAGTCGAAGGGGATGTTTTTCATTTGACCCATATTTTCAATAACCTATTGGACAATGCCATCAAATACACTCCAAACTCCCCGAACATCAAAATGGAGGCTTTGGAAAATGGGGATTCTTTTATGGTAAAAATCTCAGACAATGGAATAGGCATGTCCAAGGATGCACAAAAGAAAATTTTCGATAAATTTTATAGAGTCCCCACCGGAAACGTACACGATGTGAAAGGTTTCGGTCTTGGACTTTCCTATGTTAAAACCATGCTTGAAGCACATCAAGGAGGCATTCAAGTAGAAAGTGAAGTTGGAAAGGGAACCACGTTCACCATAAACTTACCCAAAAAGCAATGAGCAAAGCGAAACTACTAGTCGTCGAAGATGACCCGAACCTAGGAGATATTCTACAGGAATATCTAGAAATGAAAGGCTATGAACCCACTCTTTGCAGAGATGGAGAAGAAGGCTGGAATAAATTCAAAAAAGACAAATTCGACCTTTGCCTTTTGGACATAATGATGCCTAAAAAAGATGGTTTTACCTTGGCCAAAGAAATCAAGAAAGTTCAGGAAGATCTTCCCGTATTGTTTTTGACTGCCAAAAACCAGAAAGATGACATCATCGAAGGTCTGAAAATCGGTGCGGATGATTATATCACCAAACCTTTCAGTATGGAAGAATTACTCCTAAGAGTCACCGCGATTCTCCGCCGCACCCAAAAAAGCACTGAAATCACTCCTTTAAAAATCTATGAATTTGGGGGTTTTGTACTTCACTATGATGAGCAATACCTAGAAGGGCCAAAAGGAAAGCATAAGCTTACTTCTAAAGAAAATGAATTGATCAGGTTATTGGCTTCTGAAATCAACAAACTTGTAAACAGAAGCCACGCACTGAAGCAAATCTGGGGCGATGACAGTTACTTCAATGCCAGAAGCATGGATGTGTATCTCAGCAAGATCAGAAAACTGCTCAAAGACGACCCAAAAGTTCAGATCATTACTGTTCATGGTGAAGGTTTTAAACTGATCGTCAGCGAGGAATAAAAGGATATCGGATTTTGGATATACGATTTCTGATTTCTGAATCTTGAAGAATTTGAATTTCAATTAGAAGAAAAAGGCCGGAAAGAAATATTTTCATTCCGGCCTTTTTAGATTCTAAAATCTATTCGCTCTTAATTCTCAGATCTAGCTACTTGATTCTAGATACTTGATACTTGATACTCAAAAAAAAAATTATCCTATCAATTCAGCTCCAATTCCGTTTCCTGAAGGGAAAGTCACTTTTTCCGGAGTTATGAACACTCCTTTTGCAGGGTCTTTTGAAAGCAACATGGCCCCATCCATATCCACATAATCCAGCAATGGGGCAATATGTGCTATGGCAGTGATACCAATAGAAGACTCTGTCATGCAACCAACCATTGTTTTCATTCCTAATGACTTGGCTTCATGGATCATTCTAAGTCCAGGTGTGATTCCTCCTGCCTTGACTAGTTTTACATTGATTCCATGAAATAAACCATGGCATTTTTTCACATCAGATTCGACTATACAGCTTTCGTCGGCAATAACCGGAAGTTTGGAATACTTGAAGACTTCCTTCATCCCCTCCAAATCATCCTTTCCAAGTGGCTGCTCCATAAACTCCACTCCAAGCTTTTGCAACTCTGACGAATAATCAATCGCTTGCTGGGCAGTCCAAGCACAATTGGCGTCTATTCTGAAGACCGCATCGGTATGTTTTCTCAATTCCCGAACAATTTCAAGATCATCCTCTGTCCCTAATTTTATTTTATAAATTGGCCAATGGACTTCTTTCATTTTGGAAACCATCTTTGCAACGGTATCTATTCCAATGGTAAAATTGGTGGTGGGGATAGTGGCAGGATCCAGTTTTAGATACTCATACAGTTTTTTGCCTTTTTTCTTAGAGAACCAATCCCAAACTGCCAAATCCAATGCACATTGCGCAAAAGGATTCCTTTCAAAATTGGATTTACCTAGCTCCCATAACTGCTCAGGGCTTTCCCAATTTCCAGCTTCCACCACTAACTTGAATTGGTCCAGCGTCGCAGTCATGTTCTCCACTGTCATTCCATAAAAGGGATTAGTAGTGGACTCACCCAACCCTACCAACCCCTCACCTTCTAATTTGACTATCAAGGTATCTTGAACGTCTCTGCTTTGGTGGGCAATCGTAAAAGTATGTTTCAATGGTAGGTCTTCAACGAAATAAGTTAGCTTCATCTGTTTCTTAAATTTTTGGCAATGATCCTGAAGAATTTCATTTTCAATGGCTAGTTTTACCCTGTATCCACAAGAAAAACCATCAAACTATGAATAAGTCCAAGGGTATTTGGTCAAGCTTTTTTTTGCTGTTTTTGATTTCCCTTATTGGGTGTAAAACTGCAAATAAAAATGATTCCAATCCAATTTCTATCGAAACTTTAGAAGCTGCACATCAAAAATTTAAAGAATCGGCAATCACTCACCGGAGATTTAAGCACGAAGATTTACAGCCCTTGATTCAAGGTCATGCCCCCAATTTTAAAGTGACTTCTTTGGGAAACTCCATTGATGGCAGAAGCATTTCCAGTCTAGACTGGGGAGATGGCAGCACCAAAGTGATGCTTTGGTCTCAAATGCACGGAAATGAAAGCACCGCTACGATGTCATTGTTTGATTTATTCAATTTTCTGAAAGGATCAGGGGATGAATTTGACGAAATCAGAAGTACGCTTAAGAGCAAATTGAATATCAAGTTTATCCCGATGATCAACCCAGACGGTGCTGAGGATTTCAAAAGAAGAAACAGTTTGGATATTGACCTAAACAGAGATGCAATAGCACAGGTATCTCCAGAAGCAATTATTCTTAAGCAAGCACGGGATGATTTTGAGCCGGAATTTGGGTTCAACCTACATGACCAGCAAGTCTATTACAATGCGGAAGGAACTCCAAAGCAAGCGACGATCTCTGTTTTGGCACCTGCTTACAATGAAGCAACGGATATCAATGAGGTGCGAAAAAGAGCCATGCAGACCATAGTGGGAATGAATCAGGTATTACAACAAGTGGTACCTGGACAGGTGGGTAAATACGATGATGCATTTGAACCTAGGGCATTCGGAGACAATATCCAAAAATGGGGAACCAGCACCATATTGATTGAATCCGGAGGTTATTGGGGAGATCCTGATAAGCAATACATCCGGAAACTAAACTTCATGATCATCTTAAATGCCCTTTATGAAATCGCAAATAAAGGATACGAGCAATACAGCACTGATCAGTATTTTTCTATTCCAGACAATGATTCAAAGCTTCAGGATTTAATCATCAATGAAATGCTGGTGACTGTGAAGGATAAAAAATACCCGATTGATTTGGCGATCAAACGTAGAGAAAGCGAAGTTCCGGGAGGCTATTATGTCTCTGGATCCATAGATGATCTTGGGGATATGCAGGTCTATTTTGCGCAGGAAACTTTGGATGCTACTGGACTAGAATTTACTGAGGGAGCTGTATACGAAGAGGCTTTCGAGAATGTGGATACGATCACTTCGGAAAAAGCCATGGAGCTATTAAAAGAAGGGTTTTTAGCTGTCAAAGTGAAAAACGGTAAACCAAAAACAATCCACCATCTACCGATTTTGGTATTGAGCAGTACCGACACTTTTCCTTCGGGTTGGACAACAAGCTCCTCTCCTAATTTCTATTTATCCAAGGATGGAAGTCTGAAATATGCTGTTGTAAATGGATACTTGATTGATTTGGAGCAACCCAAAGAGCAAGTGTATATGCAGCGAATTTACTGATTGTTAAAAATTCTTGTCAATCCTCCTAAACCCGCCACTTGGCGGGTTTTTTGGTACTATGATGAAATACATCGATATTTTAATCAAACTTTTAGAAACCATGGCTAAAAATCTTTCTCCGATCTTATTTGCTTTGGCGATCATCATCGCCTCTATTGTTTTAGGGAATGCAGTCATCAACAGAAACCGTCCCCAAGGCACCATCAATGTCACGGGACTGGGAGAAAGCAATTTCACCTCTGATCTGGTTGTTTGGGAAGGAAATTTTACGAGAGAAAGCTTTGACCTCAAATCTGCCTATGCAGACCTCGAAAAAGATAAAAAACTGGTTTCTGACTATTTGATTTCCAAAGGAATCCCTGCAGAAAAACTGATTTTCAATGCCGTAAATACCAACCCAAAATATCAGCAAAACTACTCCAATGATGGCAGGTATTTGGGACAGACTTTTGATGGATATTCCTTAAATCAATCACTGAAAATCGAATCCACCGAGGTGGAAAAAGTGGAAAAAATCAGCCGAGAAATCACCGAACTGTTGAACCAGGGAATCGCCTTTTATTCTCAGGCCCCAAGATACTATTACACAGAATTGGAATCCCTGAAGCTGGAAATGATCGCCAAGGCCACGGAAGACGCTAGAATCAGAGCAGAACGAATCGCAGAAAACTCCAAAGGGGATCTGGGAGATTTGATTTCGGCCAATATGGGAATTTTTCAGATTACCGGTCAAAATTCAGGTGAAGATTACTCCTGGGGTGGTACCTTTAACACCGCAGACAAAAACAAAACCGCTTCCATCACCATGAAGTTGGTTTTTGAAGTAGATTAATTTGGAAAAGAATAAAAACTTAAAACCTGGTCTTCATCCCAGAAATATCCATCGGGACAGATACGATTTCCCGGCTTTGATCCAGACAGAGCCTAGCTTGGGGCCATTTGTTTCTGAAAACCAATATGGAGATTTAAGCATTGATTTTGCAAATCCAGACGCGGTAAAAGCGCTAAACAAAGCATTACTCAAGCATTTTTATCAGATATCAGACTGGAATATTCCCAAAGGATATCTATGTCCACCTATCCCGGGCAGGGCAGATTACATTCATTATGTGGCTGATTTGCTCAGTCAAAGCAATCAGGGGAAGCTACCCAATCCGGAAAAAACCAGAGTTCTTGACCTGGGTACAGGAGCCAACTGTATCTACCCTATCCTGGGGAGCTCCATTTACAATTGGGATTTTGTAGGGACAGAAATTGATGAAAAAGCACTGGATGCAGCTCAGGCGAACTTGTATGCGAATCCTCAGTTTAGAGGTAAAGTAATTTTAAGAATTCAGGAAGATTCCACTCACATTTTAGAGAAAATTATCAAGGCGGACGATATTTTCGATCTAAGCATCTGCAACCCACCATTTCATGAATCACAGGAGGCAGCTGCAGCAGGCAGTCTCAGAAAAGTCAAAAATTTAAAAGGAAAAAAAGAACAGAAAGTACAATTGAATTTCGGTGGTCAAAGCAATGAACTTTGGTGCAAGGGAGGTGAGTTATCTTTCATCCAAAAGATGATTAGAGAAAGCATTGTTTACAAATACAATTGCTTTTGGTTTACCACCTTAGTCAGTAAAGAGGAACACCTCAAAGAATTGATCCTTGCACTCAAAAAAGCGAGAATAGCGGAGCGGAAAATCATCCCTATGACCCATGGAAATAAAAAAAGCAGAATTTTAGCATGGACATTTTTAAATCCAGAAAAACAAGATGCATGGAGAAAAAGACGTTGGGAGTAAGATTTGAAATTGGCGATCACAAAAATAAAAACGGCGCTTTGATACTATTCAAAGCGCCGTTTTTAAATCTTGATACTTGATACTAAAAAAAATCAAGCATTCAACGTGCTCTCAACAGAAATATCCATTTTCAAAGCTCTTGAAATTGGACAGTTCTCTTCGGCTTCTTTTACCAATTCGTCGAATTTTCCTTGCTCGATACCATCTACTTTAGCTTTCAGTACCAAGTGGGATTTTTTCAAAGTGCCATCCTCAAAAGTGATATTGGCAGTCACATCCAGTTCCTTTGCTTCAAACCCAGCTTCCTGTAGATTAAAGCTTAGTTTCATTGCAAAACATCCTGCATGAGCAGCTGCTACTAATTCCTCAGGGTTAGTACCAACTCCTTCTGCAAAACGGGAATTAAAAGAATACTGGGTTTTATCTAAAACTGTACTTGGAGTGCTCAGGTGTCCTTTTCCGTCTTTACCTGTTCCTTGCCATACGGCGGTTGCTTTTCTGATCATTGTTAAAATTATTATGGTTAAAAGTTATGTCTTTAAAACAAATATCAATCTCTTTAGTTCGGATCTCCATTTTTTAAATCAAGATTCTGAGGAGATCAATTTAGCTTTCTCCCCTGATGGCTTCTCAGCTTTAAATCCAGCCAATTCCTCAAAAACCATCAAATACTGCTCAGTAACAAAGTCCCAGTTGTACTTCTGTATCAAGCCTTCCCGAGCGGTTTTCCTAAAATATTCCATTCTTTCCTGACTGGACTCAGCAGTCTCCACGATGTCCTTTACCGAGTCTATGGACTTTTGAAAATACCAACCATGCTTTCCATTTTGAAGCATCTCTTGATTAAACGGCGTATCCAAAGCCAAAATTGCGCATCCATATCCTAATGCTTTCAACATAGCCGGATTCGTTCCTCCGTATTCATGCCCATGGAAATACGCGTAGCAATGCGAATACCAGGCTCCCAATTCATGAGGGTCTGTCACATATCCTAAAAACAGCAATCGATCATCTTCCAGATTCTTCAACACAGTCGCATATTCATCCATAAAAGGTACATCCCCAACGACGACCAACTTCTTTTTGGATTCGGATTTTAAAAATCCTTTGATGATCAGGTCGGCGTTATTATCCGGAACAAGCCTGCCCACTATCAGAAAATAATCCAAAGGATCTATCCCCCATTTCTCAATTGGGGCGATTTCTACGTCTTCTTTTACTGCCGCTCCGTAAGCAATTACTTGGGAATCTGCATTGAAAAGTTCCTTGTAGACACGCTGCATCTCATCCGAATCATTGATAATTCGGTCAAAATACTTGGTAGCAAGCCGAGATGCCCAAAAAAAGTATTTAGAACCTATACCTTTCCATTTAGGTCTAAGCCACTCCAGTCCATCTACATTGATGACTGATTTTTTTCTGAAAAATCTGGAAACCCAGCCAATTGGGCCATTGCCACTATTGACCACAAAAATCACATCCACATCAGAGAAACAGGCATGGATCATGGAGAAAAAGGTATGGGAAAGCTGGGTGCCTATTTTTGATTCCACCGCCCCCATATAGATGCATTCTATCCCATTGACATAGCGGGGCTTTTCTTTGAAAAGTGATTTATGGTTGTATACCCGAACGTGAACACCCTTCGCAACTAAGCGTTCACCGAGTTCTTTTACCATCGTATCATAACCACCATAGACATAGGGATAGCCTTTGGCACCCATGATGGCAACTTTCAGCTTTCTTTTATTTGTCGCCATAAGTGGTTTTTGATTTTTTTGCTAAACTGCTCAAAACTATACTCACGTAATACTTTTTCTCGGCCTGCCTGCCCCATTTTTTTTCGAAGATCATCCCTTTGAATCAATTGCTCCATAGCAGCTTTTCCTGCTGCTACATTTCCAATTGGAATCAAAAATCCAGTTTCTCCATCGGTAACCATTTCTTCCGCACCTCCAGACCTTGTAGCAATAACAGGCAATCCTGATGCCATTGCTTCCAAAATCACAGTAGGGAAAGAATCCGGCAAAATAGATGGAAGGACAAAGATATCAGTCGCGGCCAATATTGTCTCTATATCAGTTCGAAAACCTAAATCCACTACATTTCCCAAAAGCTCATCGTCCTGAATTACGGATTTAATTTCCTCATGGATTGATTCATAACCGGGAAAAGGATCTCCAACCAACACAAAATGGCATTGTGGATAAGTCTTTAAAATCGCTCTCGCCATTTCCAAAAAAAACAGTTGCCCTTTGCCGGGATTGATTCTTCCGATCATTGTTACGGTCAACTTATCCACAGGTAATCCGAGTTTATTTTTTGCTTCAGGATCCACATTTAAAAACTGCTGATATGGAATTCCATTGTGGATAACTTCAGGATTTGAAACTTGAAGCGTAGATTCCCAATGTTTCTTTACTGCTTCAGAAACCACAATTGGCTCAGGAGTACCATTATCAAGCATACTCCGAAGCAATTTTACCAAAGGCTTTGGCCCAGAAAGAATTTCATGGATATGCCAAATATGCGGAAGTTGATTTTTCCTGGCCCAATACGAACCTACAATTACGGCTAGGGTATTGGAATAAACCAGTTCGAACTGAAACTCCTCCTGGAGTTTATCCAAAAAACGATAGGCTTTCAGCTTTTTGTTAAATCTGTTGATAAGTCCCTTGACGTTGACATATTTTCTACGCAGGATACCGAGATTCTGGATTCTGATTTCGAAGCCATCTTCTTTTAGCAAATCTGCCAAAGGACCATTTCCAGTCAAAACAACCACCGGATAAAAGCCCTCTTCTCTATATATTCTCAAGACCTGGTGGATGATTTTACCAGAACCATACAGTTCAGAACTACTCTGAAGAAAAAGTACGTTTCTGGATTTTTTCATTTCTTTTTAAAATAGAGTCCAAGAATCCCTGATTTGTTTGACAAGGTAGAAAGCCCTTCCATAATCCAGGCGAGAGGCATAAAAACCACTATCAAAGCCATAAGCCCAAAAGTCTTTTTCCGCTTCAATCGCAGAATCAGGTTTTCTCGAAATCCGACTTTGGAAAGCAAAGCCTGAAGCATCCCCAAAACCCCAAGGTGAATGGAAAACTTCCTGTCACCTACCTTTTGGTAGCCAATTTTCAGCATTTCTTGCTCCAAAGTCTGCTCATCCCAATGGGTCAAATGCTTAGGAATATCCCAATGCATCCATTCCCTACCAGCAATTCCCGATTGCCAGGAATCTGCTCTTGGCACCTCAATATAGACCAATCCTTTTGTGGATAAGTTTTGGCTCAATAATTCCTTTAATAAACTCATGGGATAGGGAAGGTGCTCTAAAACATGATTTAGAGTCACAAAATCAAAATCTCCTGATTCTATTTTACCAGAAGAGTAAAAATCATTTTTGACTTCCAGCCCATATTTTTCTCGTGCAAAATCAGCTCTTTTTGTGGCAGTTTCTATTCCAAGCGTGGAAAAGCCCATTCTATTTGACACATGCATAAACTGCCCTTTTCCACATCCAAAATCCAACATCCTCGTTAAGCCATGTTGAATTCTCCTAGCCTTTGTAAGCACTTTTTCTGCTTCTCTAAAAATGATTTTTTCAAAGATAGATTCCCGGTTATCCACAATGGCATACACCTCATCCTCATACAAGGAGTCGGAATTAATGTCCGAAGACAGATAAGTCCATTTGACTCCACATTCCTTGCAGTGAACGATTGAAAATTCTTCCTGATCCTGGGAAGTTGAACTGGTATGACAGACCGGACAAACAATTTGCCTCATAATGAAGGAGCAGCATCTACAATCAACTGCTGAAAATCTTGAAGAAATTTTTGAGGGGAAAAATGCTCTCGTCGCTGAAGTCCTTTTTGAATCAAATCCTCTCGCAACGATTTATCCCGGCCCAAAAGTATCATTTTTTCTACCAAATCAGATGCGTCTCCAGTTTTGGCGATGAGACCGGCTCCATTGGAAATCTCCAACAAAGCAGCTTGGTCAGAATGGATCACAGGAACCCCGAATCCCATGGCCTCTAAAATCGGAATCCCAAATCCTTCATTTTCAGATGGAAAAACATAGGCAAAGGCATGCTGATATAGCGCGACAATTTCTTCATCTTTTACATAGCCCGGTAAAATCACCTGGTCATGAAGGCCTAAATCCGAAATTAGTTTTTCTACAACTGGAAAGTCATTCATCTGGATACTTTGCCCCGGGCCACCGGCCAAAACCAGCTTGAAATCCTTATTTTCTTTTTCCAAAAAAGTCTTGAATGCATGAACCAATACCGGGAGATTTTTACGTTTGTCGAAGGTGCCCAAATGGAAAAAATAAGAACTTTGGTCTAAATTATTTTTGTCAATTATCCCTCTATCCACATTGGTTGTCAGACTTTTGGGGCTTTGGTACACAACATGTATAGGCAACACCTCACCCAAATGCTTTAGCAGCGCATTTTTGGAATAGGCAGTAGTCGTGATGATTTCCGTTTTTTCCCTGAGTCCCTTTCGGATCAAATTCAGAAAGTACTTTCTCCACCAGCGAGGATAATTCTGAGGCATTTGCCAAAAAAAAGCATCATGCAAAACGGTCAACCTGCGACAAGGAAGTGATGCGGCGGGAGAAACAAAATCCGGACAGATCAACACATCCGGCTGGTGCTTTTTGACCATATCAGGAAGCTGAAACTCTTTCCAGCGGAAATAATCCAAGTGGTAGTTTAATCGCTGAAACTTTGAACTCGGGTTTTTAAAAGTACTGTCGGCTGCCTGCTCCAAAGGATCGTGGGTAAAAATCCATTCAATACCCGGATGTGGATAAGTCCTCGCCGCCTGGGCCAGTTCCATCATATAGGTTTTGATCCCGGTAGTGGCGACATTCAGGTATTGTAGATCTAGGAGTACTTTCAAAGGATATTAATTTTATTTCAGGTTTATGGCTAATGTTTTATATTGAAAACATTATACCATCTAGTATTTCGGTTCATTGATTTCCCAGCGGCTTTTCTCTTTAAGAGTCACGATCACCTCTAAATCATCTGCAAATAGCCCAGTCTTATTCCCGATTTTGGAAAGTAATTTAAACATCAAATAGGGCGGCTTTAGATCGTAGGATTTGTATTGATAGGGATTCACTTCCACATCAAAATCTGAAGACATGGACCTAAAATAATGCTTGATTTCTTTGGCTGAATATTCTTTCCAGTGATGGCCATAGGTCACTTTGGAGAAAATATCATCCACCGTGATTCCGATGGATTTAAAACCAAAAAGATTTTTCAAAGCCCTGAAGTAATTGGGCAAAGCCAAGGCATTGGGAGTGGAAATGTAGATTGTTCCGCCAGGTTTTAGCATCTGGTAGATCAATTTCCAGAACTTGATAGGGTTAAAAGTGATATGCTCCATGATTTCTGTAAATACAACCAGATCATACCTATCCTTCACCTGCTGGAAATTGACAAGTCTGGAAATATCATTCTCGATCAATGGGTTAAGACCAAAGCGATCCGCTCTTTCTTTTACAAAATCAAGATTCCAAAACTCCTCCACGTCCATCGCATCCACTTCAAAAGATCTTGAAGCAAGCAAGATGGAACTGTGCAAATAATGGCTTCCTATTTCCAGAACTTTTAACTGATGGCCACCGCCTGCCCTTTCGGAACTGAGCCTATCCAAAAAAGCATCCAGTCTCTTAAAGCGGTTTTTATGAAAATCGAAATAGATCCGGTCATTTGAACCCTCCACAGTATGTTGGGCTATTTCATTTTCAAGTATTTTAAAATATTCCATTTAATCCTTTTTTCTAAAATAAAAACAGGCCTGATCCCCAAGACCCATTTCATTGTATTCTTTCGCTTTCTTTTCAAAAGCCTTCATTTCCTTTTCACTAAACTCCTTTCGCAGGTCTGTTCCCATAAAAGCTTTTCCTCTTTTATAAAGCTCCGTCCCCCAAAACTGACTATCTAGGCTATCAAAAGTTGTTTTATACAAATCCAGCCCAACTGAATCGGCTAATTTCTGCATGGATTCTGAATGGGGAATAAACAAATGCCTCGGGGCATCCAGTTGAAACCAGAAATCTCTCTCTTCCTGCCATACTTTTCCATTCGTCACAGGAACCCGGATCAATGCCTCTCCGCCCGGATTGAGAACCTGAACCAAGTGCTTAAAAACTTTGGCGGGACTTGGAAGGTGCTCAAATGCATGATGAAACATAACCAGGTCATAGCATTCCCGAATATCATAAAAACTCTTCTTGTACAAAGTAAATCCTCCCAGATTGCCCACATTTTCCTGATATGGGTCGTATCCATGCAGATTTTTAAAACCACAATAAGAAAGCTCCGCCAATAATTGCCCATTCCCACAACCTATGTCGGCTATGTTACTGGTTTCGGATATGGATAAGTTAGCTATCCATTCGAAATAATTTGGCGGATTGATCGGAATACCCGCTTTGAATAATTGATATCGAAACCTTTTCAAAAATTGAGAAATGGCCCCACTTGAATTGAATGAGCCAAAAGAATAATAATTATCAGGGTAATAAATATCTAAATCAGCAGGGATTTCTTCCAGAAACAAACCATGACAAGTCAGGCATTCCTGGTAGTGAAAATTACCTCCTAACCCGAACATTCTTTCTTTTGCAGTCAGTAATTCAAATCTCTTACCCTTGAAAATTTCACACTCCGACATTTAACTCATTTAAAATTTAAACCTACAAAGGTAAAGTTTATAACTGATCCTCAACAAACGTGTTTTCTGTAGCAAATTGTAACCTACTGTAGGCATGAACCGAATATCCTGCCATCCACCAGGTAGTCCAGGCAACATAGGTGTACATTTCGGCATTTGCAGTAAAAAGCGGAAGTAGCAAGCCAATTTTTACTGCCGCTGCCACAAAAGCTATGCGTGCTTCCATTAGATTTTCTGTTCTATAAAAAACCCTCAAACTCAGGATCACTGCAGAAGCCAAATTCAAAACATATAAAATCATGCCTAACCAGCCCATCTGAACCCCGTAAATCAAAAACTGATTTTCTCCTCCCACTCTCAATTCGTCTGATACACTTGCTGCATTACCGCTCATCCCCAACCCAATGCCAAAGGGGTTTCCAACCATAGAGTCTAAAGCCAAAAGCCATTCCACCACATGCCCTACGCTGGAAGTGTTTTCGAAAGTAATGGTATCCACTACGAAGAAGTAAAAGTCATCCGAGGCAAAAAAGAGTACATACACTGCAAATGCCAAAAGACTCAAAAATCCTGCAGTGATTAATTTATACAAGCCAAACACCAAGGCCAGAAAGAATATCATCAGGAAAAATGCTCCAAAGGCTGCTCTAGATGCAGAAAAAACCAGGCTCCCTAGTGAGCAAGCCATGACTAAAACATAAAACCAATTGTATTCTCTTTTACTGGTCAGAAACCAGATCAGACCCGCAGCAAAACCCATCAACACGGAACTTGCCATTTCGAGGGGATCTGAAAAGAAACTTGCCAGTCGTTTGGTCACGGCCTGGGTCTCAAAGGTCCAAGTCAACCCAAAGTGACCAGAAGGGTCGATTTCATTGATGGCATGGTTGTACAAAGCATAGCCGGTAAATTGCTGCAAATGCGCCTGAAGCAAATAATTCTCGACTAAATTGACCAGAAATGCTCCGATCGCTATAATGAAAATCAACTGAAATAAGCCCTGTATTTCTTTCCAGTTAAAACGGCTGTTCCTCCCCAAAAAATAGACGATCCCAGGAATCAGAATCCCTTTGAAATACAAGGCTTTGTTAATGAATGAAGCCTGTCCAAGTGGTAGAATCAAATAAATCGCAGCCAAGAAAAGGAAACCAAAGAAAAACCAATCGGTAGATTGGAGTCTAAAAGGGTAGTCAAAAATACGCCTTTGAAAAAGAATAAAAGAAAACAAGGCCAAAAGGACAATCATTTCTTTGATAACCTGGAATATGCTTACAAATGCACTTGAACCCGTCGCCAAATAAACCAGGCTCAGTGTGGTGATATAAAACGGTAAAAACCCAATTAAAAAGAAGATAAAATACTTCCAGTTTCCTTTGAACACCATCTCCTGAACTGCCCAAAAAAGACCGGCAGCTACCAAAAAAACTATCCCTATGAAAAATATCAAGGCCATACTGGTGCTTTTTCTATGGGATTCCTAAATCCATCCTTCAATCCTCTAGCGACAGATTTAAATTTTTGAAACCTTCCCCGCAAACAAAAATAAACCATCCAAAGTGAAAAACGGATTCCATGATACCCAATTGAAAAGAGGTAAGAACCTCCATTTTGGTTTCCTCGGATCAAATAGATCTGGTTTCTGACATGATAATAAAACACCTTGGGACTAAGGGTGCCCTCTGCATGTTCCTTTTTGGATGAAGCTCCTGCTTCATGGTATACCATAGCCTTTGATGCTAATGCTATCCCAAATCCATTTTTCCGAAATCTCAGGGACCATTCCACATCCTCAAAATAGGCGAAATAACTTTCGTTGAGCAATCCCGTCGCCAGGATTGCTTCCCGGCTGATCAACATACAGCATCCTGTGGCCCAATCCAACGGAATATCTATGGCTTGGTATTCGGATAAAAACTTTCTGTCTCCTAGCGTAATTGCCCTTCCAAGCCAGGCATTCCATTTCCCACCAGCGCTCCAGATTTTACTTTTTTCATTTAAAAAAGGAATCAAAGGCTGTACTACTCCCAGATCACCTCCTACAGAGAATTTCCTCATCATCTCAGCAAGAAAATCAGGTTCCACCTCGGTATCATTATTCAATAATAAAATATGCGAATAGCCTTCTTCCAGGGCTTTTACAATCCCGACATTATTACCTCCTGCAAAACCAAGGTTCTCTTGGTTCTGACATAAATCAATCTCAGGAAAAAGGGTTAAAAGCCTGGCTCCTTCCTCGTTTGCGGAGGCATTGTCTACCAAAATTATCTTGAAGTCATGAAATTCGACTTTGCGCAGGGATGCCAAACAGGCAGCTGTAAAATCATAGCCATTCCAGTTTACCAGAATTATCGCAACCGAAGGATCAGGTGTAAAAGCCATAAAACAGTTTTCGGTTATTTCTATACAACAACACCAGACAAATTAAGAACACAACAATTTCCGTGGATACAATGGCCAAACAGATGCCTGTACCTCCATATAGAATGGTAAGAATTGTAGCTGTAATGACCATATACAAACACATGATCCAGGATCCTTTAAAGAGTAAATTCTTTAATCCAGCAGCCATCATCATGGTGACATTTGCCACATTGAGACAAGAAAGGAATGGGACAAATGCCAAAATCCTTAGAAAGTGTACAGAATCTAAAAGTTCTGAACCAGATAATACTTTGATCATCCAAGGAGCCAAATAATAGGTACAGGTGGAAATTACGAAACCACCCAATAAGACCTTTTTGTAAACTCTTTTTAAAAAATGAAACATTTTTGACTGGTCCTCTATATACAATTTACTTGCAGTTGGAATAATTGCCTGAAAAACAATGGGAGGAAACATCCTCAAAACCATAATAATCCGCTCCGCTAGACTATACATTCCCAAAGTTTCCGCTACTGAGAAAAAACTCAGAATTATCAGTCCTCCATTGATAGAAAGATGGCTTCCCAAATTGCTGAAGAAGAGGAGAATGTTCTCTTTTAGGCTTTTCCAAATAGCTGAAAACTCCGGTCTATAGACCCTGATTCCCAAATAAGTATGGATATAAAACAGTAATATCAGATTGATCCCCAAACCGGATAAACCCATCATAAAATTCACCCATTTGCTTTGTTCTGGGCTGTGGATAAATAGCACGATCCCCATCAAAAAGAGCAGTTTGGAAAAAATATTGGCAATACTGATCAGCTTCATTTTTTCCATTCCCTGAAAGAACCAAATTGGAAAGGTCGCCTCCGAAAAAAGCATCAAAATGGAAAATACCAGAATGATCTGATACTCTTTAAAGAGATTCAGGCCAAAAACTGCCACCAAAATGATCAGGGCAGCACTGGATGCCAATAATATCTTTGCCGAAAAAATATTGGAAACCAAATGAGATAGCGCCGTTTTGTCTTTATGTTGGATCGCTACTTCTCTTGGGGCACTCAGGTTATATCCAAAACCAACCAGGATATTCAATAGAATAATTACTGCCAAAGCCAAGTTTACCAAACCAAACTGATCCACCCCGATATTCTGGATCAGCAGAGGCATGGAAATAATCGAAATCAGCACATTGGAAGATTGAATAATCGCCAGAAATAGAAAATTCTGAATGGACTTGTTTCGGATGAAGTTTCCGATAGGTAGTAAAGAGAGTTTTTCTAACATGGCAGCTTAATTTTAGCTTTCCTGCACATGTTTTAGGTACAAGCGACGGAAATAAACAATCAGAAGTGTCAACAATCCCACAATGGCGCAACCCAAAACCATCCCTTTCACCAAGCGGATTTCAGAGCGATTGAGGGGAAGTCTCGGAGAATCGATGATCTGAATCAATGGCGAGTTATTGCGATGATTGACTTTGGCGATTTCGAGATTCTTGACGATTTCTTCATACACTGCAGCCGTAGCCTGAACATCAATCTGCCGTTTTTTGGCCTCAATGGTAGCTGTAGACAGCAAGGGGTTGGCATTTGGCACCCGGTCGGTAGCCGAGGCATATGCACCTATACTTTGATCCAAAATAGCCCGAACGCTATCCGCCTGAGTTTGAAGAATGCTGAGGTTTTCGCTGGTTTTCTTGGTTTTCGTCTCCTTGTAAAACTCGTTGACATTTTCCACCAAGCGTTCGTTAAATACCTTGGCATAGAGCTGGTCTTTTGAGGAAACGGTGACCTGAATAATGCTGAGTTTTCGGTCTGGCTTACTTACGCTCAACTGGTAATCACGCACCAGTTTTGCCACCTCTTTGACTACAGAATCCTGGGCTATGGTAAAATTCTCTCTAGGAATGGAAAAATCCATAGAAGGAATATCCACTTTGGAGGCCCATTTTTTATCAATTTCTTCGAAGGCTATAAACCGATCGATCAGCAGCTGATTTTCATCAAAAGGACTCAGCAATGCCTCGTCCAGCATGCGATCAGATTTATAAAGCTCCATGATGTTATCGCCTTGAAACAAACCGCTTGTACTACCCAAAGAACCAAGATTCACACCGACCAGTGAGGCCAATCCTGACATTTGCCCGACTCCACCACCATCTCCTTCTTCCAGTACAAAGGAAGTATTCGCTTGATAAACGGGCTTTTTGAAAATAGAAACCAGTGCTCCTAAAGCCATTCCGATGATCCCTGCCAAAATCAGGATTTTCCACTGGGAAAGAAAATAAGAGATCCATTCAGAAAAATTCTGGAATACCTCCTTAAATGTAAATTGATTTTCCGAAAAGTGCTTTCCTGCTGCCATTACCAGTTGATTTGAGAAATAACCAGTCCTAAAGTTGCCAATCCGGTGGTAATGCCCACGATTTCTCCGAGACGAAGTGGTACACGCGGACCTTTGGTAGGCACGATTACCTCAGCTCCCGGTTCCACAGGAGGGTAGTTTCTGATTCCCAAAAATCCTTTGGTGCGCTTGACAGCGCCATTGGCATAGACCACATAGGTCTGCTTGCGATTCGCTCTTCGTTCAAAACCTCCTGCACCATTGATATAATGTTTCAAGCCTCTATTCGATTCATGTCTCAAAGTAGTAGGATATACCACATCTCCTCGCATTCTGACGGTTTGGAGCAGCTTTGGCACAGAAAGAATGTCTCCTTCTTCCAGCAACAAATCATCTTCCGAACCCGGATTTTTGATAATTGCTTCCAGATCTATTGCCACCGCTTCGGTTTCTTTGATTTTCACGGCAAAGCCTGGCGTTTCCGATGCTATTTGATCCAGAGATTCCTTTTTGGACTGGGCCAGTTGGGTATCCACCGGAGAGTCTTTTTCTTTGGGAAGGTCCTTAAACAGTCTATTCAGCAATTCTTCCTGAGCCTCAGAATTGTTTGGATCTTCCAGGAGTTTCATGCGTAATTCTTCCAGATTTCTCTGTCTTCTCAATTGCTCGGATTCAGTGTTGAAAAATTCTGTTCTACGGATCAAAGTAGCACCTTTGGAATAGGCAAACTGGTTTAAACCACCTGCCCGCTTTACCAAGTCAGAAATGCGTTCCTGGCTGGTTTGAATCGCAAAAATCCCCGGAGAATTGACTTGTCCTTCTACTGCGACGAGTTTCTGCATATTAAAATTAGCCCGCTTTCTGACAATCACCTGATCGTAGGGCTGTAGTACTTTTCCATCCGGATTAAAGGAAAGGTCGGCATTGACCTGTGCCGGAATAATCTCCGAGAGGGTTCCCAAATCCGCATCTTCCAATCTCCTGGCAATTTCTATGTCCTGTGTATTTGCAGATTCCTGAAGCCCTCCTGCCATGATGATCAGCTCCTCCACTTTCATGGTTTTGGAATATGGGTAAACTCCAGGTCTTTTTACTTCTCCCAGAATCTGCACATATTTCTCATTATTGATATCATAAATGCTGGCAATCCTGACTACATCTTCTCGTTGCAAAGGAATATCAGGAGCCGTTCCGTCTACTATTGATTGAAGATCCACCTGAATCATTTCTGTACTCAGATCCTCTTTCGTTCTCAAAATACTGGCCTGTGATGTGTAGGCATCGCCTCTTAAGCCTTCCGCATTTTTCACTAGTTGGGATAGGGTCAGTCCTTCGGACAATGCAAATGTCCCTTCTCTGTAAACAGCTCCTTTGATTTGAACTCGATTGGAATAGCGGTTCAAAATCCGCTGAACAGTGATTTCATCCCCTCCTTTAAGCAGGAAGAGATTGAACTGATTTTGGTAGACATCAGAAACAGAACGCTGATTTCCGGTAATTCGGGAGATCTCCACACGATCTTTAAATGCTTCATCGGTAAACCCTCCGGCATACTGCAAGAGATCCTCAAATGTATCTTCCGGAGCGATTTCAAAAGTCATAGCACGCTTTACTTCTCCATTGATTTTGGCTCTGGCCAAAAATGGGGAAACCAAAATCACATCCTGATCCTGCAGCTGCATTTCCAGGTCTGCCGTTCCTTTGATCAACAGCTCGTATACGTCTATCTCAGCAATTTGCTTGTTATTTCTTACCAGTTTAATGGCTCTCATTGTCCCGTTTGCATTGGGACCGCCGGCTGCATATAGCGCATTGAAAACCGTCGAAAAAGCGCTGAGCGTAAAAGTCCCAGGTAATCGGACCTCTCCGAGGATATGGACTTTGATCGTTCGTACATTTCCGAGTGTCACTTTCAGAAAAGTAGTAGGATTACTTCCATTTAATCCGGTATAATATCTGGCCACTCTGTTTTTGATGATACCAGTAGCTTCTTCGATGCTTTTGCCAGAAACCGATACAGGACCAATATTATCCAAAAGTACAAACCCATCAGGATTGACTGTAGCTTCATAATATTGCTCGGATTGGCCATAGATATCCACATAAAGCATGTCTCCGGGACCGATGATATAACTGTCTGGAGTTGCTTGATTCAGACTCGGTTCAAAACTCAGTCTACGGTTTTTCTGATAAAAAAGGGAAGTACCAAAAATCTGGTTTTCTGTGGCTATCTCCTCCAAGCTTGACTGAGGCTGATAAATACCTTCCATGATCAGGTCAAAATCCACCTGTTTTCTAGGATCTCTTTTGGAAGCTTCTCCTGAGCGTTTTGTTCTGGATTGGCCCAGATCCAAGGTAGATATCCTGGCTTTTAATTTAGAAACTTCCGCTGCCGGCATTCCCTGCATCTCGGCCATTCGCAAAAATTCCTCTATGGATAGTCCGGCTTCGGCTGAGCGATTCAATAATTCCTGAATTTCAGTATCGCTCATTTGATCCACTTGGATTTTTGTCAAATCCGTTGTTTGCTGTGCAATGGCCTGTGGAACCGCCAATCCTAGAAAGGCTAATAAGGTAAAAAAGTACCAGAATTTTCTCTTTAAAATCATGTTATTGGCTTGGTAAACTGATCAACCCGGGTGTACGTCGAACAAATATGGAAACTAAAAATCCATCAATTTCTTATTTCTACCAAATATAGTTCCAAAAACCTGTTTTCACGAAACCTCAAAAAAGGTCTATTCCGTACAATTTTTACAGATTTCTATCTGGGATCTATCCAAAAGAAGCTGGTTTCTAAATACTTGATAAGAATTTGATTTCCAGATCTCCCAAAATGGCTGTTGGGATAATTCTCCCATCACATGTTTGGCATCTTTGTCAAAACAACAAGGCACCACTTTTCCGTCCCATGTCACCACAGCTCCCTGCCACATTCGCCAACACTTATTTTCCAACTTCTTTTTCAGTTTCCATTTTCCATTCCCGGCAGGAACATACCTGGAATATCCCAACTCAGATGGAATCAAATCCGATCCATTTTCAAAATCATAAATCTGAGTTGTCTTCAATTGCAGTTCGTCGACTCTCATTTCTTTTGCCCATTGCTTCAAAGCTGGAAGTTGTTGTTCATTTTGTCCGGTGACCAAAAACTGAAGTACAATCCGAGGAAATAGGCTATTACTCTTCTCCCGCTCTGCAATCAACAATTTTATACCTTCCTGGACTTTCTCCAAATTCCCTCCGATCCGATATTGCTCATACACTTCCTGCGTAATCCCATCCATGGATACGATCAATTGCTTCAGTCCAGAAGTCAAAATGGCTTTTACCTTATATTCATCGAGATAATGGGCATTGGTAGAAGTGGAAGTGAAAATCCTGTTTTGATCCGCAAAACGCACCATTTCCAGAAATCTTGGATTCAAAAAAGGCTCTCCCTGAAAATATAGATGGAGCCAACTGAGATGGGATTTGGTCTGCAAAATCACTTTTTCAAACAACTGCTCCTGGAGCATTCCTGTGGGACGGGAAAAAGAACGTAGCCCAGAAGGACATTCAGGACAGCGAAGATTGCAACTCGTGGTTGGCTCAATGGACAAAGTAGTTGCCTTTCCCCAAATCAGAGGTTTCTGAAACCATCTGGAAAGCTGGAAGGAAAGTTGTAGCAGCACAAAATTCCAAACTTTCTGTATAGTCAGGTACTTGATAAATGCCTTTGCCGTGATCCACTGGTTTTTCACCCAAGCAAGTAAATCAAATGCTTTGGCGTGACAAAGCGGATTTCTTGATATTAATAAAATGTACTTCGCTTCGTTTAGTTACTTTTGAATAGCAAAACTCCTACCCATGAAGCTTTACAAACTTTCATTCTACCTGATTATTCTTCTTTTTGCATTTTCCTGTCAAAAAAAATCCGAGGAATGCAGTCTAGATCAAGATATTTTAAATCAGAATCTGGACCTGAAAATCAATCGGTTGGAAGATGAGTTTTTCAATGCGGAAACGAAGGAGGACTTTGCCTACTTACTTGAGAAATATCCGGATTTTGCTGAAGGCTATCTCGGTCAAAGTTTATATGCCACGACCGATTCCTTGATTTCTGAGCTTTTGGCTATCCACCAGGATTCTGCCATGAATGTACTCTATGACTCTGTGAAAGTGGAATTTCAGGATATTTCCGAAGTAGAAAAAGACCTGGAAAATGCTTTCAAATCCATCAAATTCTATTTTCCCGAGTTCCAGGTACCAAAAGTTTACACCTTTCTGAGCGGTTTTAATTCTGACCTGATTTTTACTGAAGATATGATTGTGATCGGATTGGATTATTATTTGCCACCTTCTCATTCTTTCCAGCCTGACCTACCTAGGTATATGGCAGAACGGTACGATCGCTCCTATATTGTACCGATGATCGTCACGGCGATTTCCTCTCAGTTTAATGACATCAATCCCCAGGATAACACCATGCTGGCCGAAATGATCTATTATGGCAAAGCCTATCACTTCACCAAGGCTATTTTACCTTGCACCTCCGACCAGTACATCATTGGATATACGGAGGATGAAATCGCGGAATGCTACGCCAATGAAGAATATATCTGGGCCCATTTTGTAGAAAATGAGCTGTTATATGAAACAAATCCATTTGACATCACCAAGTACATTGGAGAGGCACCTTTTACAGATGCGATCAGTACCAAGGCTCCAGGAAGATTGGGAAGATGGCTGGGATGGAATATTGTGGATGATTATCAGTTTAATCAAGATGTGAGTTTGCAGGAATTGATGTCAAATCCTGATGCGGAGCAGATTTTCAGGCAGTCAGGATATAGACCTCGTTCTCAGTAATCGCAGGAAACTTTTGAGGGTCGATGACCCGAAGTAATCTGGCAACTGCTTGCTCTTTGGCAAAATACTTCTCTGCCAATCTCCTGGAATTCACCTTCATTTGTCTCAATTTGTCCGGATGGGATTCAAGCTCCTCCAATTTGGAAAAGCTTTCTTCCAGTTTGCCGGGAAGAAAAGGTAGTCCCAGTCCATTCTTTTTGGTCAACTGATACACCCAGCCTTTATGATTGACCAATATCGCTTTACCGGCTGCCAAAGCATCAAAAAATTTATTAGGGCTATTGGTTTTCAAAACAGGTAAATGGGCAAAGGATATCCAGGCAAAATCCGCTAAAGAAAGAATAGCATTGACATGATTTTTAGAGCCAAAAGGAATAAACTTCAGGTTTTGTAAACATTTTTCTTTCGCAAGTCTTTTCAGGTTTTCCTCTTCTTTCCCTTTTCCCATAATCAAAAACTGCCAATTTTTCCCTCTTTGCTGGGCCAATCGGGCTAATTCCAAAAGCTCATCTACTGCATTAACTTGTCCCAAAGCACCTGTGTAGGCAATGGTCAATTCATTTTCTAACTCAAGCTTTTTGAGAAGACGTTCATCTTTCTTTTGAGGAACAAATACCTGTGTATCCGAAAAATTAGGTATCAAATGAACCTCTGAATTTGGGCTTACCTGACGAAGGTGGTTTGCGATGCCGGGAGACAAGCCTACCAAACTCAAAGCATTTTGATAGATTCTCTTTTCCAGCTTTTTCAGATATCGAATCACAAGGATGTTTTTGATTGCTCCCACTTCAATCGGAGCTTGTGGCCATAAATCCCGAACTTCAAAAATATAGGGTATGGCCAATTTCCTTTTTGCCCAAAGTCCGATCCATCCAGTAGTCAAGGGTGTGGATGTAATATATAATAAATCAGGTCTAGAAAGTTTCTGAAGCAGTTTTTTGGATTGAACGCTGAATTCGAAAAATGCTTTGATCCTTTTAAAAAAACCATATTTCTGATCGTAAGAGACCGGTAAATAATGAACCTTGATGCCATCAATCCAGCGAATGTCATATTGCTTTTGATTGCCACTGGTAATCATTTCCACTTCCATACCAGCATCGACCATTCCTTTGGCAAGATGGTAGGACCGGACGGCTCCACCTTCTGCGGGAGTTTGGAAATACTGATGTATGTAAATGATCCTCATAGCTTTTTTAAATCCATCCACTCTGCCAAAAAGAAGAGGTTGTAAAGCATCAAATAATGTGTCCGATAGTTGGATTCAGGGTTTTTGAGTAGTTGCCTTATTGTTTTTGGCAATGAATTGCCCATCGAATTTTCAAATTCCCTGAGTTTTCCATAAACCCGGTTCGAGAACTCTCCCTTTTCGGAAAACCACTCCAATAAAGGTAAGCCAAATCCAAACTTTTTCCTCTTTGTCACCTCCTGAAGCCCCGCTTCCATCAGAATTTCTTTGATCCAGAGCTTGCCTTTCAAAAGATTTTCATCTTGGATCTCTCTCCAAAATGCAAGCATATTACTGGACAGATATGGTGATCGACCTTCGATGCTATTGGCCATCAATGCCTGATCATGGATTTTTAAGACATCCTGAACCAAATAAACCTGTCGATCAAAATCCAGCGCTTTTTTATAGGGCTTTAATTTAGGATGAAAAATCCGCTCGTAGTCAGATGCAAGATCCTCACTTACTGGAGCCAAAGCCGTAAAATTCAAAAATGTTTTTTCAGGATTAGGCTCTACAGAATCAAAAAACTTTTTGATACTGGGACCAAATGGCATTTTTTGGCAAAAAGGCTTTAAATCCAAAATCAGCCTTTGATTTTCCAGATAGGAAGAAAAAGCAGCATGCCTTTTATATCCACCCCACAATTCATCGGCTCCAGCACCTGAAATCAATACTTTGACCTCTTTTTTAGCTTCTTTTCCAATCAACCAAGTCAAAAATCCTGCAGAGTCCCCTATTGGAAAATCCACTGAATGCAGGTAAGCTTCCCAATTGTCCCAAAAAACCTGTTGATTTACAGAAATCAAGCGATGTGCCGCCGGAACTTTCTTGACTAATTCCTTTGCTGCAGCCGCATCGGCATATTTCTTTTGATATTTTTTCTCAACCTCAATGGTATACGCAGGGAGCGAAATCCCCGAATTTTCATACCAGGTTTTGTACAAAAGACTACTGTCCATTCCCCCACTCAGCATCATTCCCACCGGCACATCCGCATGAAACTGGGTAGTGACAGCGTCCTTCAATAAAGCTTTGAATTCCTCTTTTTCGAATTTCTGAATTTTCGTTTTTTGAGGCTGAATATTATCCCATCTAAATGTGGAATGTTGTAAAATCAAACTGTATCGGGATGGCTTCCATTCCTTGATGCCTTTAAAAAAAGTTTTTCCTAAGAGGGGAGCCCGAAGGAAACAATAATTTTCAAGTTGTGATTTGTCAAACTTCGCCTGAGTCAAATTGGCTATCCCTCTAGCCTCAGAAGAAATGACCAACCGGTCTTGGTTTTGGGAATAATAAAGTGGTTTTTCTCCGCTTGGGTCTCTTGCCACCAAGATGGAATTATCCTTGAGATCGATATAGATCAAAGCAAACATTCCCTCTAGCTTTTCCAGACCTTTGGCACCAAATAGCCGGATCCAATGGATCAAAACTTCTGTATCACATTCAGTAATAAAGTCAACCCCCATTTTCTTGAGGAGGTTTCTTAGGGATTTGTAATTATAGATTTCACCGTTCCAGATCAACATAGACTTGCCATCTTCCGACCAAAATGGCTGGTCAGCTTCAGGTCCTGTGTGTAGAATCTTAAGTCGGTTGACTCCGACCCATAATCTTGGCCATGGACTCATGGCAGCTTCCTGGTCTGGACCTCTAAATTGACTTTGGGACATCAGAGAATGCACAGCTTCTTTGTTTGCGCTTTTCCCCCAAATAAGATGGATTCCACACATACCTATTCAGCTGAAGTAACTTTGCCAAAATTCCTCTCAAAATAGCGGCAAAAATGGGTGATGGAGCATTCCTCACATTTTGGTTTTCTGGCCAAGCAGGTATAGCGACCATGTAAAATCAACCAATGATGCGCGACATGCACATATTCTTTCGGAATATGTCGGATGAGTTGTTTCTCTACTTCCAAGGGAGTTTTTGCTGTCTGAGAGACGAGCCCCAAACGTTTTGAAACGCGAAAAACATGGGTATCTACGGCCATATTAGGCTGATTCCAGACTACTGAAGTAATGACATTTGCTGTTTTCCGGCCTACTCCAGGAAGTTTCACCAAATCCGCGACTGTTTCTGGAACTTCTCCTCCAAAATCCTCCATCAGCATCCTGCCAAGTCCTAAGAGGTGTTTGGTTTTGTTATTTGGGTAGGAAACAGATTTGATATAAGGAAAAAGCTCATCGAAATTTGAAGCTGCCAAATATTCCGGTCCCGGAAAGTGCTTAAAAAGCGCAGGTGTCACCAAATTGATTCGCTTGTCGGTGCATTGGGCAGACAAAACCACTGCTACGAGCAACTGAAATGGATTTTCATACTGAAGCTCTGTTTCCGCCACAGGCATGTTTTCAGAGAAGTGATTAATGAAAGCTTCGTATCGTTCTTTTTTCAGCATGACTTCAGAATTACTTTGGGCTTTGAAGATAGTTAAATTGAAAAATTTGAAACATGATAATTGAAAAATTAGGTGGAATTTCTTGAAAGTTTAAAACAAGGCATTTCTGAACTCAAATCCATGATGACTAAAAAGTAAATTTATTTTTCCTAATCCCATATTCACAACTTTTGTTCCGGAACAAAAAGAAATAATCCTGTTTTCTCCAATTCTAAACTTATCACTTTATTCAAGAGAAAGAAGGTAAAAACAACTTTAACCAACTGATTTACAATTATTTCCAAAGTAAAAAAACCAAGTCCTTTTAATGAGTCAATAGTCAAATAAGGCATTTGCCTTATTTGAACTAAGGCTTACTCCCTTCAATTTTGAGGACTTAACCTTTAAAATCATGAAAAGTTTACTACTCGTATTTCTCCTCCTATTTGTAGGGTTTGTACCCAACTCAGTATTGTCCGAAAAAGACATCAAGATTACCAGCTATGAAAAAAAGAAGCAAGGATCTAAGGCTCCCAAAAAAGTCTTCATCCGAGGATTCAATGCGCTTTTTGAAGTGTATGAGGAAGCTTCAGCCAAGACTTCAGGCTCCAAAAATGAAAGAGCAAACCGCACCACATTCACATCCGGCACCTCCACTAGTTTAGGGGTTCAAATCTCCGGAGTCGATGTAGACGATTTCCAAAAAATGATTGACGATGCCTATGCCTCATTTACATCACAGCTGGAGAGTCAAGGCTATGAAATAATTTCCGCTGACGAAGCCAGTACCTATGAATATTTCGAAGGATGGACAAAAGTAAAAGGAGGGGCATCTTCTGATGCCCAGGCTCAAGGGTATGTGATGGTTACCCCTCAAGGATTTGAATACTTGGTAAAGAGTATCAGCAGCAAGGGAAAAGAAAAAAATGGAGGTAGCTTCTTAGACCCCACCCCTAAAATGTCCAAAGCCTTGGATGATATGTTTATAGCCGATGTGAATTTTGTGTTCCCATTTGTCACTTTGGATGCAGATGCTTCCACTTGGACCAATTCCACCTCTGTCAAAGCAAAAATCAATTATAGAATCGATCCGATGGTTGATCCAGGAGAAAACAACAAGTCTCTAATTGGTAGTGGTCCAAACATGCTTTCGCAGGTAAGATTTGTTTCTGGGCTGGATATCGGAAACAACCCTCTATTTCATGCCAAAGTGGAACCCAAAAAAGCTGTTTCTTTTGAAGGAGTTTTCAAAGACAAAAAGATTACAGAAACTACTCAAGCCCAATCTGATATGTTTTCAAAAACCGGCTACACCCAATTGGTCATGACTTCCGGAGACCAAAAAACAGTTGCTTCTCACTTTGCTGAATGCGATCACGATGCCTATGTCAGTTCGGCCTCAGGTGCCATGAAAGACTTGATTGATACTGGAGTCAACAATTTCCTTGAAATGACAAAACAATAAAAAATCGTTAAAAACTCGATTAATTCAAATTGGAAAGGTCTGGCGATGTCAGGCCTTTCCTTTTTTTTGTCTCAAAAAGTTAAGCTTAATTTAAATGTGAACAATCCAATGTTTAAATTACACTTAGCCACATGAAACACGTTGCCTCTACCTTTCTCCTAATTCTTTTTGCTATGACTGCTTCTCCGGCACAAACCAGGCCCAGACAAGCTGGAATCTATTTTGGTATTTTGCCTGCAGGTTCTTTGAATGCCATAACCGATGTGCCTGGTGTCAAAGTAGGTCATTTCACAAAAATCCAAGGAGAAAACATCAGGACAGGAGTAACAGCTATTCTCCCACATGGAGGCAACATTTTTCAGCAGAAAGTTCCTGCAGCTGTTTATGTGGGAAATGGATTTGGAAAGCTGGCAGGGACTACTCAGGTTATGGAACTTGGAAATATCGAAACTCCTATCATTTTGACCAATACGCTCAGTGTCGCAGCGGGTATTGAGGGAGTCGTAAAATACAGTTTGGCTCAGGCAGGCAACGAAAATGTACAATCTGTGAATGCAGTGGTGGGAGAAACCAACGATGGATACCTGAATGATATCCGAGGCATGCATATCAGTTCAGATGAGGTTATAAAAGCCATCCAATCGGCAGCATCAGGTGCAGTTGCAGAAGGAAATGTGGGAGCTGGAACTGGCACCGTTTGTTTTGGATGGAAAGGCGGCATCGGCACTTCCTCCCGTAAACTTCCTGAAAGTCTGGGTGGCTACACCGTTGGGGTGATCGTACAGACCAACTTTGGCGGGAATCTGCAAATTGCCGGAGTTCCTGTCGGAGAAAAATTAGGAAAATACCCATTCAAAGATACTCTAGAAAAATCAGATGGCAGCTGCATGATTGTGGTGGCAACGGACGCTCCTGTTTTGGATAGAAATCTGGAACGAATGGCGAAAAGAGCGATGATGGGTCTGGCAAAAACCGGAGGTATCGCTTCTAATGGCTCTGGTGATTATGTGATTGCTTTCAGCACCGCTGAAGGTTTGCGAATTCCTTATTCAATGCCATCCGGTAAACTAGAAGAAGCCGCCTTCCTCCGAAACGATGACATGACTCCACTTTTTATGGCGGTGATCGAAGCAACAGAAGAGGCAATTATCAATTCTCTTTTTGCTGCAGAAAGTATGCAAGGGAAAGAACAGCATCAAGTAGAGAAATTACCTGTAGACCAGGTCTTGGAATGGGTCAAGAACAAAAAGTAAGATGGAATCCTCTGGATATTCGGGTACACCTTTGGCAAAAAAATTAGGAATCAAGGAGGGTTTCCTGGTTCAGGTTTTATTTTTTCCAAAACCCTATTCAGAATTCTTCAGTGACCTTCCTTCCAACTTTAAGCTTGAATTGCATCAGCCTTTTTCGCAAGAAGCAGATTTAATTCATGCCTTTGTTCTAGATGAAGAGGAATTGGAAATTTCCTTTGTCCACGCCTCAAAGCATCTCAAAAAGAATGGAGCAATATGGATCAGTTGGCCAAAAAAAACATCTGGAATTCAGACCAGAGTAGATAAATACCAAATCATGAATTATGGTTTATCCGCAGGTTTCGTCGATGTCAAAGTTGCTGCTATCGATGAACAATGGAGTGGCTTGAAATTTATGATTCGAAAAAAAGACCGCTAATTAAATTTTCCGTTCAAAGGTTTAAACAGCTCTTTAAACTAACTTTTTTTTGATTTCTTTAATTTTATTTAGAATTTAATAAAAGATTAAGATTTCGAGAGAAACGCTTAAATTTCAACATATTCCAACAAGTACACCCTTACTTCGGAGTATTACATTTTTCAATTTTCTAAACCCAAGAATAACTTTATGCAAGCTTACAAAACGCATCAAAAACAGCTTTTTCACAAGCTTTTTGGCGGAATTGATGATCACACCTTAGAGCAAATTTTTAAAATCGGTCGACAGATAGAACTCCAAACCGGGGATTATTTATTTCATCAAGGGGAGCGTGAAAATGTCCTTTACATAGTCTTATCTGGAAGACTTCGTGCTTTGATTGAGTCCGAGGGAGAATTTAGGATTCTTGGAGATATAGGGGAAGGAGAACCAGTGGGCGAGTTTGCACTCTTCACCAACGAACCCCGGATGGCTTCGGTTTTAGCCATAAGAAAATCAGTAGTCTTGGAATTCAATCAGGAGGAATACCAGATACTCGTAGGTAAAAATCCAGCTCTGGCTACTTCCCTGACGAATTTTGTCATCCAAAGATTGAGGAGGAATACATTTCAGCAAAACAAAAGTACTCCGCCAAAAAACATCGCCATCATCAACCTGCAACCAGATAATGATCTCAGTCCTTGGACGGTGGATATGGAAAAGTATTTTTCAGAAAAAAATACTCCCATTCAGATCTATGATCATACCTCTGGAGACTTTCAGAATGATCAGGAGCTATTTGATAGTTTGGAGCAACATGAGGGATTGAATATCCTAGTCTGTGACCAAGAAAATAAAGACTGGTCACATCAATGCTTGGTTTATGCAGATTTGGTTATTGTCGCCACGGAATTTGATGCCGAACCTTCCCTCTACCAAATTGAGAAAGATTTGAACCTATACACCCATAACATTCTAAACAAGAAGGTATATCTGTTATTGCTTCATAGAGAAAATGCAGATCGACCAAAAAACACGGCTAAATGGCTTAATAACCGAGAAATAAATCTTCATATCCATATCCGTCAAAACAATCAGGCTGATGTGCGAAGATTTTGTCGTATTCTATCCAATCAGGCGGTGGGCATTGTTTTAGGCGGTGGTGGAGCCAAAGGATATGCCCATTTGGGAGTAGTAAGGGCTTTATTGGAAGAAGGGATTGAAATTGATTTCCTTGGCGGAACCTCAGCAGGAGCCATTTACGGGATTTCGATGAGTTATGTGGATTTTGAATCCAAAAAGATACAGGAACTAAGTGAAGATTCTGTCAAGAGGAAACTTACTTCCAATGATTTTGCCCTGCCCTTGTTATCCATCATGACGGGCAACAAAGTCAAGAAATTTTTAAAGGACATCTATGGTGATTCTCACTTAGAAGACCTTTGGATCAATTCATATTGCGTATCGACCAATTTCTCAAAGGCAAGCCCAAAAATCCATACGACAGGTTTACTTTGGAAACAAGTGATGGCCAGTATGGCGATTCCTGGAATTTTCCCTCCCGTCGTGATTGACAAATACCTTCATGTGGATGGCGCGGTGATGGATAATCTACCGATCGAACCCATGTATCGCTATCCAGTCGGAAACATCATCGCAGTATCACTTTCAGGTCTGCCAGATAGAAAAGTTGAATTCGCAGAATCCCCTGCCTCTTGGACCTTGCTTTGGGATAAACTCACTGGGAAAAGAAAGTATAGACTACCCGGAATTGCATCCATTATGATCAATTCCCTGACCTTAAACAGCCTCCAAAAGCAAGAGGCAACCAAGTCAAAGGTTTCCCATTATTTTGAGCTGAACCTGAAAGGTTTTGGATTTATGGACGATAAAAAATGGAAACAGATTCAACAAAAAGGCTACAATCAAACGATGGATTATATTGAGAACCTTCCGGTAGAAGATAAATTCTGGATCTGATTTTTTGAAATATTTTTATTCCATTTTTTAACTATTCTAATATTAATAGTTAACTTTTATTCAGGTTTCAATATTCATTGACAGCTTACCCATCATTTTTTATTGGTATGATCGATTAGCTTTTGAGACCACACAAAATTTTTAGTATCATCTAATTCTTCTTTCCATGTCAACTTCCCAACATCCCAATCCAGAAAACATTCTTAAAATCGGTTCTGGTTTTATGGCTTGTAAAACGCTTTTGGCGGCAGTCAATTTTGGTATTTTCACCAAACTCGCGGCCCATCCGGACCAATCTGCAAAATCTTTGAAAAATCAGTTAGATCTTCAGTGTACGGATCGTCATTTTTATGATTTTCTGGATACTTTGACAGGGTTTGGATTTCTATCTAGGGAAGGGATTTTGGATACAGCAATCTATTCCAATACGATAGATACAGAAGTATTCTTGGACAAAAATAAACCATCTTATATAGGTGGAATTTTGGAAATGATGAATAGCCGCTTATATGGTTTTTGGGGAAATTTAGAGGAAGGATTAAAGACAGGCACTCCACAAAATGAAGCAAAAGGCGGCATCAACATTTTTGAAATGTTATACAGTGATCCAGAGAAACTCAAAATATTTGTGAATGGAATGACCGGTGTACAACTTGGAAACTTCATGGCATTCTCCAAAAAATTTGACTTTTCACCCTATAAAACCTTGACAGATGCCGGAGGTTCAGGAGCCTATCTTTCTACGATAGTCGCTCAGGAAAACCCCCACATGGCATGCGTCAGTTTTGACCTACATCCCGTAGAAGCCATCGCAAAAGAAACAATCAAAAAATCCCATTTGGAAGATCGTGTGACTACTCAAAGTGGAGATTTCTTTCAGGATCCAATTCCAGCCGCAGACATCATCGTCATGGGCAATATTCTGCATGATTGGAATGAGCAGGAAAAAGTACAACTCATGCAGAAAGCTTATGATGCTTTACCTGTAGGAGGTGCTTTTGTAGCGATAGAAAATATTATAGACAATGACAGAAAAGAAAACCTCTTTGGCATGATGATGAGTCTCAACATGCTCATCGAAACACAGGGAGGATTTGATTATACTTTTGAAGATTTTAAAAAATGGGCAAAATCAACAGGTTTTAAATCCTGCGAATTGCTATCACTTGCTGGACCGGCCAGCGCTGCCATTGCATACAAATAATCTGAATAGAAAAGAGGTTTTAGGAATGGTCAATATATGGATGCATTTACTTGTTGAATATATTGACCATTTAAAAAACCCAAATTATACCCATTAAATATCGTTTTGGTAATTGCTGTGATTTTAATTGCCTGACTAGAAGTACGGTTAATCTTTCGGTATTTCTCACAGAAAAGAAAAAGTAGATTTTTCAAACTTTATTAAAAGAGCACTAAATCCAGAAATTTGAATTTTTATAGATCAGAATATTGGATTATTTAAATGTCAATTGCATTTTTTAGTATATTAAGTGCGGTTTAACAGGTAAAAGTAATTTTTGATCCATCCTGTAAGACAATTTTTATAGCATTTAACTAAGCCACAGCTACATTTTCAATCCGAAAAAAACGGATTAGTTACCTTTCAATTTTGACAATGCAAGTCAAACAACCCATCAGTTCCATTTATCCCTCCATGGGTTATTGGACATTACTATTTGTTTTAGGAGTATTTGGAGGCTTCTATGTCACCTACTTTTCCAAGCTATCTGAGTCTTTTCCAAGCATCACTCATATACATTTTGGGTTTATGAGTCTTTGGATGGTTTTGGCCATTTCACAGCCTTTGCTGATTAGACACAAAAAATTAGCACTTCATCGATTACTAGGGAAACTCAGCTATTTGGTACTTCCGGTGGTCATAGTTACTTCTTTTATGATGATGAGGCTTAGTTACCAAACTCAGCTTGCTACACTCACTGAAAATATTGCCTTTGGAAATGAAACCAAGACTTTAGAAGAGGGACTTTCATTACTGGCTTCCTATCAAGCAATCGGATTTGTTTACCTGGTTTGGTTGGGAACATTTTATGGTCTTGCCATCCTCTTCAAAAAATCACCGGCCATTCATGCGCGATTTATGATAGCTGCTGTATTGACATTTATGGGGCCTACTTTAGATAGGATGCTGTTTTTCTTGTTTGACATAGCCTTTATTCTTCCAGGGATTCCCGCAGAGTACGCCTCTTTCTTTCTGATTAACCTCATCTTGCTTTTTCTTTTGATAGTGGATATCAGAAAAGGAAGGAATACTTGGCCTATTGCTTTTGCTTTGGGCTTTTATATCCTATTTCAACTCTTTTATACATTCCTTAGGAACACAGAAGCATTTTCAAAACTGATGAACTTTCTAATGGACTAAACCCAAGAAAAATGAAACGAAGAAAATTTATCCAAGCCTCAGCACTTAGTGTGGTTGCAGTTAGCTCCTTCGGATTTATTCGATTTGACGGTAAGAAATACATAGGTGACTGTGAGACCACGACGGATATTTTAGGGCCATTTTATAGACCTGACAGCCCTATGAGAAGCAATTTGAATGTTGCTGGCAAAAAAGGCAAGCCTGTTCATTTGACAGGGCTTATCATGAACGATGATTGCTCCACTCCCTATGCCAATGCAAAAGTTGAATTATGGCATTGCGATGAAGAAGGCGTGTATGACAATTCTACTCCTGATTATAACTACCGGGGAACAGTGATGACGGATGCTAAAGGTCAATATTCTTTTGACACCATCTTACCAGTTCCCTATGATGCAGGAGGAGGATTGATTCGTCCAGCGCATTTTCATATGATGGTGACAGCTGGAGGCTATCAAACTTTGGTCACGCAACTTTATTTTTCCGGAGATGAATATGTTCAAAAAGATCCTTGGGCTTCCAATGAGGCAGCAAAGAACAGAGTTTTGAATGTCACTTCTGATGGCAAAAATGGGAATACCGTCACTTTTAACGTGGGCCTATCAAAGAAATTAGGGATGGAAAAAGCTTCATTGGAAAAGCTAACCGGTTTTTATAAAGCAGAAGATGGTTCTGGTGAGAAAGTTGAACTAATCCAAAAGGAAGGAAAACTCTGGATAAAAAATGAAGTTTTCGGAACCGCCTACGAATATTTGGGAGACAATACGTTTGAATTCCCTGGGTTGCATGATGGGTCTTACCGAAGAATAATCTTCCAAACCGATGGAAAGATGGAGATGGAGATGTTTCAGCTTGGTTCTGAAGTTCAGTCCCGATCTTACCTCAAAGTATCTAAAAACGATCTAACTATTTTATGAAAAAATTAATTGCCCTCTTAGCTTTTCTAGTGATAACTGGATCCACTTTGAAAGCACAGACAGCCAACAAAATTATTCTTACTACTCAAGAATTTCTCAAAACACTCGATGCTGAGCAAAAATCCCAAGTAATGCTTTCCATGGACGACAGCTTGAGAACCAAATGGACCAATCTTCCCTTAGGCCTTGCACCCAGAGCTGGTCTTAGATATGGTGATTTCTCTGAAGCATCTAAAATTAAATTCCATCAGATTTTAAGTGCCATTTTCAGCTCTCAAGGATATCTAAAAACCTTTACCATCATGCAGGTAGATGATATTTTGCACGAACTATTTGAGATCCAATACAAAGAAGGTAAGATCCCTGAAAACACAATCAAGATGATCCGTGGGCTCAACTGGGATTATGGAAATTATTTCGCAGCTGTTTGGGGTGAACCGACTGCTGAAGGCACTTGGGGATTAAAATTTGAAGGCCATCATATTTCTATCAACCTAACTATGGCAAATTCTGAATATTCCTTGACTCCTTTGTTTTTTGGTTCCGATCCAGCCGTGGTTGAGCAAACCCAATACGCCGGCCTGAGACCTTTGAGTAAAGAAGAGGACTATGGGTTTTGGTTTGTGAACCTGCTCAACGATGAACAAAAAGCAAAAGCAGTTTTCGAAGACAAAGTACCAGGAGATATCATTACCAGCCCAGATCGACCTCAATGGATTTCTGAATACCGTGGAATCAAAGGATCCGAACTGAATCCCGAGCAGCAAAAAGTACTACACTACCTCATCGAAGAGTACATCGGGAATTTAGAAACCCAAAAAGCCGAGGAGTATATGGCTATTCTACATGAGGGTGGACTGGATGAGGTCTATTTCTCTTGGATTGGAAGTTTGGAACCAATGAAAGCTCATTATTATCTCATTCACAGTCCTGATTTTATCATCGAATATGACAATGTAGGGTTCTTGGATAATGCCAACCATATTCATTCTATCCTCAGAAAAAATAACAGTGACTTTGGTGCCGACATTTTGAGAAAACACCGAATGGATCACAACCACAATTAAAATCAATAGCTAAAAGTTTTTTTTACCCATGAATCATTTTATTAACTATGCAAGATCAAACACCACCGAAAATTTCCGCTACCCTAGGGATGGAGCGGATCCAGTCTCTCGATGTCATGAGAGGCTTTGTATTATTTGGTATTCTTCTGATGAATATCAATGGCTTTGGACTGGCCAAAGCATATAGTGACCCAACAGTAGCCGGTGGATCTACCGGGTATAATTTGTACACCTGGATCACCACCAATATGTTTTTTGAAGGCACGATGCGAGCCTTATTCTCCCTACTTTTTGGAGTGGGGATGTTTATATTTTTGGACAGACTTTTAAAAAAAGATGCAGGGATCAAAGCAGCAGATATCTACTTCAGAAGATTGATGTATTTATTGGTTTTTGGTCTGATTCACGGCTACCTCTTGCTTTGGGTAGGTGAGATCCTTTACCAATACGCCTTGATGGGTTTCTTGGTATACTCTTTTAGACAAATGGCACCCAAAAGATTGATAGCAGTGGCCATTCTATTGATTTCCAATGGTACTTTATGGAATTATGTGGATTACAAAGACACCAAAAAGTTTGTAGCAAATGTGGCAGAGGCGACCGTCTACAAAGCAGAGGGAAAAGAGCTAACCAAAGAATTGGAAGATGCTTCTGAGCGATGGGAAAAAAGAGAAAAAGACCGTTCCCCAGAAGCAATTGCAGAGCATAATGCCGAGATGCATAAAGGATATTTTAGCGTGGTCGCTTTCCTTGCTCCCACCAATTTTGAGTTTGACACCATTTGGCCCTATCGTGATGATGTATGGGATGTATTAAGTATGATGCTCATAGGGATTGCACTTTTTCGATGGAATGTTCTTTCCGGTGAAAAGTCCTTTGGATTTTATGGAACAATGGCTCTAATAGGGTATGCCCTTGGCCTTGCTATCAATTATTATGAAACAAAATCCATTTTGGACGCTGACTTTTCTTTATTGTCCTTTTCTAAATCCAATATCACCTACTTTTGGGGGAGGTTGTTTATCTCCTTTGGGCATGTAGGAGCCATTTTGTTATTCTGTAAATCAGGGATTCTAGCAGGTTTTCAACATAGCATGGCTGCAGTAGGAAAAATGGCTTTGACCAATTACATGATGCACTCTGTCATCTGCATGATCATTTTTACCGGAGTAGGTTTTGGGATGTTTGGGAAACTCCAACGATATGAATTACTCTATGTGGTCTTTAGTATCTGGATTTTCCAGTTGATTCTAAGTCCGATTTGGCTGAAGTATTTCTATTTCGGGCCCATGGAATGGCTTTGGAGAAGCTTGAGTTATCAAAAAAGGCAATTGTTTAAACGGCCAGGAATAACTCCACCATCTTTGGCTGTGCAGTAAATTCAAATCGGTAGAAGGCAAATCTAAAGCACCTTCTACCGATTGTTTATTGAAGTATTCCATTCTTAATTTCTTTTGAAATAGGACCTCAAATGATATTTATAGTAAATTTTGAATGTTCAATCTTAAAACCCAGCAATTCGAAAAGCATGATCTTATTGTTTAATACCCTGAAAAGTTTTAGAAATTGCTTCAGGAATGGGATCTTTATTTTGAAAGAGCCGGTGTCATTATCCCAACCCCAAAATCAAATTAATCCTTAAAGTATCTTATGAAGAGTATCCATTTCTTTCTTATTTCATTTTTATCAAGTTTCTTAATCTATGCCCCCAGCTATTCCCAAACCTATGGTCAAAACGGGATGGTGGTTTCGGATCATTATTTAGCCTCTGAAGTTGGGGTGGCTATCTTGAAAAAAGGTGGTAATGCCATTGATGCTACTGTTGCCACTGCCTTTGCTTTGGCAGTAACCCATCCTGAAGCCGGAAATATCGGAGGGGGAGGATTTATAGTCTACATGAAACCTGATGGAGATGTGACCACTTTTGATTTTCGTGAAAAAGCCCCTTTGGCAGCCAGTCCCACCATGTTTCTTGGGGAGGACGGCAAAATCAAAGACAATTCAAATCATCGCGGACTGCTCTCAGTGGGTGTTCCCGGAACTGTTGCAGGACTTTATCAAGCCCATCAAAAATATGGGAAACTACCTTGGAAAGACCTAGTCGACCCAGCTATCCAATTGGCGAAAAAAGGCTTCCCAATGTCTTGGGGATTATACAAAGCAGCTTTGAGAATGTCAGAAGGTGATGAATCTTGGGATATCATGAAAGATTATTTCCGAAACAGCAATGGGGAAATAGTTGGTCCAGGGGAACTTTGGAAGCAAGTGGCATTAGCCAAAACTCTCGAAGAAATCAAAAAGCACGGAAGAGATGGTTTCTACAAAGGAAAAGTTGCTGCTGAGATTGAAGCTTACATGAAGGCCAATGGCGGGATCATCACCCAAGAGGATTTAGCCAAATACGAGGCGGTAGAAAGAAAGCCGGTAACAACCAAGTTTAAAGAATTTGAAATTTTCTCTATGCCTCCACCGAGTTCCGGTGGGGTGGCTTTGATCGAAATGATGAATCTCTTGGAAGCTGCTGATATTTCATCCGTGGAGTTTAATTCCACAGCTTATGTGCATTTGGTTGCGGAAGCCATGAGAAGAGCCTTTGCAGATCGGGCTGAGTTTTTGGGAGATCCGGATTTCAATCCCGAAATGCCTGTTGATAAGTTGATCTCAAAGGATTTTGCAAAAGCAAGATTCGAAAATCTGGATTTAAATCATGCCTCCAAAAGTGACTCTTCAAAATATGGACAACTCTATGGAGGAGATCACACTACTCATTTCTCAGTTGTTGATAAGGATGGAAACGCGATTTCCATGACCTATACGCTAGAAAATTCCTATGGTGCCAAAATGGGATCCTCTAAACTGGGATTTATTTTCAATAATGAAATGGGGGATTTCAACCCAATTCCCGGAGTAACCACCTCTACTGGACTGATCGGTTCGGATCCTAATCTGGTAGCCCCCGAAAAACGCATGCTTTCCAGCATGACTCCTACCATTGTGTCAAAAGATGGAAAACCTTATTTGGTGATTGGCAGCCCAGGAGGTAGAACCATCATCAATACCGTATTCCAAACGGTTCTCAATGTTTTGGTTTACGACATGCGGATAGATCGCGCTATTGAAGCCATGAAAATCCATCATCAATGGCTTCCGGATCAAATCCTTTACGAAAGAAATCTACTCTCACCAGATACCAGAAAAGCATTGGAAGAAATGGGACATACCCTAAGACCTACCACTAACATTGGTGTATTGATGGGAATAACGTACGATCCAGAATTGAAAGTATACATGGGAGCGGCAGATTCTTCCAGTGAGGATGGAGCGGCAAGAGGATATTAGGTTCGGTAGACAGTCGCAGGTTGCAGTCGCAACGGAAGTCTGAAAGCTAAAGTGAAAAAGCTAAAAAGACGGTAGACAGGAGACGGTAGATGGAAATGCATCCAATCCCCCTTGGAGAAGATTTATATTTTGGATTCGGGTTTTGAACAAAGGGGGCCAGGGGGATTTTAAAATAGTTTGAAGAAAAATGCTGGCAATGGTCAGTAAAAAAATAAATAGCAAGAGATCTAAAATCAACTAGAAGAGTGGAAAACGAAACGGGTTTAAAAAGGGAAATAGGTGTCTGGGGGCTATCCGCGAACATTGTCAACATCATCGTTGGGGCAGGGATTTTTGTTTTGCCAGCGATAGTTGCGGAAATCATGGGTTCCTCGGGAATCGTGGTTTATCTGTTTTGTGGGTTTCTGATAGCCTTGGTGATGCTCTGCTTTGCAGAAGCGGGAAGTAAAATTACTCGATCTGGAGGTGGATATGCCTATGTAGAAACCGCTTTTGGGCCTTATCCGGGATTTTTGGCTGCAATTTTTATGGTAACTGGAAGTGTGTTTTCGGATGCCGCTGTGGCCAATGCCTTGGTAGAATTAATCGGTTTGGCTTTCCCTGTTTTTACTGATTCGGTCAATAGGTTCCTTTTATTATTTGTCTTCTTTTCTAGTTTGGCCTTCCTAAACGTCATCGGAGTGAAACAGGGGATTGGCTTGGTCAAAATCAATACAGTTGCAAAACTGACCCCAATTCTTCTCTTGATAATTTTCAGTTGGAAAGATGTCTCATTTTCAAATTTATACTGGGCATCAGCTCCTTCCTTCAACCAATTTGGGCAGGCTTGTTTGATTTTGTTTTTCGCCTTTCAGGGAGGAGACGCCGGCCTGACTGTGGGAGGAGAAATAAAAAATCCTCAAAAAACAGTTCCTAAGGCAATATTCATGGGGATTTTCTTTGTCCTGATACTCTATGTGCTCATTCAAACAGTGGCTCAGGGAGTCATGGGAGATCAACTTCCAGAATTTAAAGAAGCTCCATTGGCGGCTGTTGCCAACGTGGTTTTCGGTCCTATTGGATACACGGCGCTTTTGATCGGAGCAGGAATTTCCATGTTTGGTATGCTCAGTGGTGAAATCTTAAATCTTCCTCGGGTCATTTTTGGTCTGGCAAGTGACAAGGTCATCCCAATGGAAAGATTAGCCGCCATCCATCCTAGATTCAAAACTCCTTACTTGGCCATCTTGCTGTATGCAGGCTTGGGTTTCACCTTGGCAGCTTTGGGTGGTTTCCGGCAATTAGCCGTGATCGCATCAGCTAGTATGCTCTTGGTGTATTTTGGAGTTTGCCTTTCAGTCATTTGGCTTAGGAAAAAACAAGAATCCCAACCAGGAGATTTCAAAATCCCTTTCGGCCCAGTTGTCCCCATTTTATCTGCAGCAATTATCTTGTTTTTCCTTTCTAACCTGACAGGATATGAGAAAACCGGCTTGTTTATATTCTTCGTGGCTTTGACAGTTATCTACTACTTGGTGAGAGCCATCAGAAATAAAAAGTCCTAACGATGAATCCCTTATTCTTCCACCTAACCTTTTCCCAATCATGAAAAAATTCACCTTTCTTTTTGCCTTATTGTTAACGGCCTTTTCAAGTTTACTGGCCCAACAAACGTCAAACTTAGAGCTCAAAGACATTTTTGATCTGGAATATGTAACCAATCCGTCTATTTCTCCAGATGGTACCAAGGTGGTCTATGTTCGGAATTTCAAAGACATCATGACTGATAGAGATTATTCCAATCTCTGGATCACGAATATAGATGGAACACAAAATCGTCCTTTGACACAGGGAAATCACAACGATGTGGGACCGGTTTGGTCTCATGATGGAACCAAAATCGCTTATAAATCCAATCAGCAGGATGAGAAAATGAAGCTTTTTGTCCTTTATCTGGACACCAAAGAATCCGTTGCTTTGACAAATTCAGCCAATGCTCCCAGTTCGGTTTCATGGTCTAATGACAACCAGCAACTGGCTTTCACCCAATTTGTCCCAAAATCCAAAAAGTCACTTTTAAATATCCCAAGTAAACCTGAAGGTGCAACTTGGAATGAAGCTCCAATCTATATTGATGAGATGAATTATCGGGGTGATGGTGCTGGATATTTCAAAGACGGAAATCAAGGAATTTTCACCATTGGTTTGGCAGGTGGAACAGCCAAGCAATGGACTTCGGATGATTTTGATTATGGCTCACCTCAGTGGGCAAAGGATGGAAAAAGCCTGATTTTCTCAGCAAACCTACATGAAAACCATGAGTTGGAGCCCGGCAATTCTGAAATCTATCAACTGGATTTGACTTCAGGTGCGATTAAAGCTTTGACTTCCCGTTTTGGTCCCGATAGTGGACCGGTACTTTCTCCCGATGGAACACAGATCGCATTTACTGGTTACGATGACTCGTATCAAGGGTATCAGGTCACCAATTTGTATGTCATGAATAGGGATGGATCAGGTGTCAAAAACCTGACTGCCGACCTGGACAGGGATGCCGGAAATCCACAATGGGAAGCAAACGGAAAAGGAATCTATTTTCAATACGATGAATTTGGAGACACTAAAATCGGACATGTAGCACTTACTGGAAAAATCCGAACAGTTGTGGAAGGACTCGGTGGTTTGGATCTAGGAAGACCTTACAATGCCGGTGATTATTCAGTTTCTTCGAATACCAAATTTGCATTCACTTTGGGTGGAGCAGATCATCCGGCTGACTTAGCTGTTTGGTCAGATGGTGAAATCAAAAGAATTACTGCGCTCAATGATGATGTGTTCTCCTACCGTAATCTTGGAAAAGTGGAAGAAATCTGGTGGGAATCCTCTTTTGACGGATTGAAAATCCAAGGCTGGATCGTGACTCCTCCAAATTTTGACCCGAGCAAAAAATACCCTTTCATCCTTGAAATCCATGGTGGACCTTTTGCTATGTATGGACCTGCATTTTCTTATGAAATTCAGCAATATGCCGCTGCGGGATATGTAGTCCTTTATTCCAACCCGAGAGGAAGTACTGGTTATGGACAGGAGTTTGGTAATTCCATTCACCACGATTATCCGAATCATGATTATGCTGATCTAATGTCTGGCGTTGATGCTGTGATCGAAAAAGGTTATGTAGACACCGAAAATCTATTTGTTACTGGTGGTAGTGGGGGTGGTTTACTGACTGCCTGGATAGTAGGTAAAACCGATCGCTTTAAAGCTGCAGTAGTTGCAAAGCCTGTGATCAATTGGTCTACTCATGTCTTATATGCGGATAATCCAGCCTTTTTTACAAAATATTGGTTTCCTGGAAATCCATGGGAAGAGCCTGAGAATTATGCAAAACGCTCTCCGATAACTTTTGTCGGCAATGTCAAAACACCAACCATGTTATTGACCGGAGAAAAGGATTACAGAACACCGATCGCTGAGTCGGAGCAGTTTTATGCGGCATTGAAATTATTGGAAGTGGAAACTGCTATGGTACGGATTCCTAATGCCTCTCATGGCCTAGTCAATAGACCCAGTATGCTGATGAGTAAGACTGCCTCGATTTTGAGCTGGTTTAACCATTATAGAGATCAAAAATAAGTGAACCTAAAATTCCAAGCTATGAAAAAGTATCTTTTAACTCTGCTATTAAGTTGTCTTGTTGGGAGTCTTGTTCAGGCTCAAGGAATTGTATATCCAGCCATTCAAGGGTATGGAGGCGTCAACGAAGTACCATTTGAAACCATCAAACCAGATCCCAATCAGCAATATAAATTCGTCATTGAATTGAGCAATTCCATAAAAGATAAAAAGGAGATTTCTGACTACTTGGACTATGCTGCAAAGATGTACAATGTCCATATTTATGGAGGAGTGCCTAAAGAGAATATAGACTTGGTCTTTGTAGTATATGCCGGCTCCACCCCGATTGCTCTCTCCAATGAAGAGTATTATAAGCGCTTTGAGGTAGCTAATCCAAATGCTGGCTTATTAGAGGAGCTTAAAAGAAACGGAATACGGGTTATCGTCTGTGGGCAATCCATGATGAAGCAGGATCTAACTCCTGAGATGATCTATCCGGGAGTAGAAATGGCAGTATCCAGATTTACTGCAACTACTGATTTGATGAACAAGGGATATTTATTGTTTGGTCTTTAATCTTTCCTTATGCAGCCTATTGTAAAGCCGTTTTTCAGGTTATTTCTGGGTCTATTGATGCTTTTAGCTGTCAATGTTTATGGACAGGAGACCGAAATCAAACAAATTCTGGCACAAAGAGAAGCTTCAAATGAAGCTCTAAAAAGCTTTGATGAAGCCTTGAACAATACATTTTTGACCGAAGATGTATTGATCACCACAGGTGCAGGCACCTTACTTTCCGGAAAAGCCGAACTCATCTCCTATATCCACAATGCCCAAGGGCCGAGAATGTATTGGGTTCGTACACCAGATGAGGTTATTGTCAATCCTGAAACCAAACTGGCTTGGGAAACTGGAACCTGGAAAGGGTTTGTAGAAGGGTCAGAAGAATCAGTCGTTGGAGGTAATTATTCTGCTCAATGGACCAAAAAATCAGGTACTTGGCTCATTCAATCGCAGTTGTTTGTGACTTTACCGAAAAAATAATTACAGGAATGAAAGATATAAACCCGAAATACTTTCTGAATAGATTATCCTTTATTGGAATATTCCTTCTGCTTTTCTCTTGCCAATCTCAGAATTTAAGCCATTCAGTTCTCCCTCGGTTCAATCATACATATCTCAATGTGGCTGATATGGATAGGTCGATTAAATTCTACACCTCCTCTTTCGATTTGGAAGTAGTTAAACATGTCAAAAAAATAAAAAGGACAACAGAAGATGGGGTGACAACAGAATCAGATATCAATCTGGCATTCTTTAGATTTCCCGGGCAAGGATTTGTTTTGGAAGTCGGTGAAAACCCTGAATTCAAACCTGAAAACAGCTCGGCTAGTCTCCTGCATATCAGTGTGGAAGTGACCGATATTGAGGCAGCTGGTCAGCGTGTTACAAAAGCTGGCGGAGTATTGGTTCGCCCGATTTCACGGGTAGAAATAGAAGGAATTACTGCCAAAACCATGTTTTTTACAGGACCTGATGGAGAAACTATAGAATTGATTCAATTGATCTCAGGAAAACTTTAGATAAATGAAATCCCTCTTGTATTCTCATAAAATTAATCGGCATCGGCATCTGACAGAAACTGAAACGATAGCTAAAGGAACAATGGGAAAACTTCCTTTTGACAAAAAAAATATCTCCAGAACTACCAGGAAAAATCCCCATTTAAGTTCAATCTAGCTGAGGAGGAATATTTAGAATTTGAGAATCAAATTTGGCATCACAAGCATAACAATGATTACGTGTCAGTAAACGAATTAAACTTAAAAGACTTTCTAAAAATAACACTCCAGATGATAGAGGAAGAATTGAATAAAAAGAAATAGTATGATCTCATTTTTTAGAAAAATCCGAAAGAAACTGCTTCAGCAAAACCGAGTCACAAGATACCTGGTTTATGCTTTAGGGGAGATAATGCTTGTCGTAATAGGTATCTTGATAGCCTTGCAAGTAAACAATTGGAATGAGGGTAGAAAATTGGAAAAAATCTCTGACCAAAGCCTTCAAAGTCTCGAAGAAGAAATCAAGGAAGCTCGTTCAACTCTAGCTAATATCATTTCAGTCAACAAAAGGATTTTAAATGATTCTGACCTATTTCTAGACGGGATCATGACTAAGGATTCTTTGGAAAAGGATCCCGGCAAAATTTTCGGATTGACAACTTATGCATTCGCCACTTTAAACTTCACTATTACAGAGCAAGAGCTGAGTTCTGAAAGAACTATTCTTGGTAGGGAAAAACTTCATGAAAAATTAAGGATATCACTTCAGGATTACTTGCGAATTGTAGACTTTGAGTTAATCATCAAAAATTTTTGGAACAATGAAGTCGGCCCTTTCTTTATTGAAGAAGAAATGTCGGTAGTGTATAATCGGTTTTTGAAAGAAAGACCTATAACCTATGAGGATATCGAAAAAGTATCGAAAGAGGAGAAGTTTCTCAATCTTGTGGCAGTGACAAATTCATTTAATCTTCGATTTCTCGTTTTACTGGAAAACCTGGATAAAGATTTGGAAGAGGCAATAGCGCTGATAAATCAAGAAGAGCATGAGTAGTTTTTTTTTTTAGAAAAATCTGATAAAAGTCGGTTTTTATGATTGAACCCAAAAGACCTATGATGCCTTAAAAATGATCATCCAAATTGGTGCTTTATAAATATTCAGCTGAATCGCACTAAATCGGTTTCTTTGTGAGGATTAGATAATTCTATGGGATTCTCCGATTGGGGATATCGTTTTTGAACTTAAGAATCCCCACTTAGGAAACAACTCAATACTTCCAGACAAGCACATTTTAAATGCATATAACTAGTGATTAAGATATTTTTTTTAGGGATTAATCAAACTTTTTTCACACAATCCTTTAAAAATCAATAGGTTCTTTGCTCGTATCACCATTTGATTTTGTATTTTGTTTTTATTAAGCATGGATTATCGCCAACTAATCTATTTCTATCACTTTTTTAAAATCGTTTTCATCCGCAATCAATCTTTTCGGAAGAGGTGATTTTTAGAATTAAAAATTAATCTTTTAAAGTAATTCGGAACAGTATCTCGATCGAGAGAAACTGAATACCTAATGATTGTTTATAATGATAAAATCAATGATTTCCCAGCATCTTCTATCCTTTAAAGTAGTTACTTTTTTATTCCTTTTATCCGTCATTTTTAGAACCGATGCACAGGAAATAAACCTGGAAAGTATCTCCATATCCAATGGATTAGCTTCGCCAGTCGTTTTTGACATAACACAGGATAGTTATGGCTTACTTTGGATAAGCACTGCCAATGGGGTTCAGCGATATGATGGTTATAATTGGAAAACTTACCGCAACATCATAGGCGATCCTAATAGTTTACAGCATAACCAGACATTCTATATTTCTGAAGATAGTATCCAAAATTTATGGATTGCCAATGAGTTTGGACTCACTTATTTTGACAGGGCGAAGAACACCTTTAAGAATTACAATGTAGACTCCATATTTGAGACTGTAGGAGCTTCCAGAACTATAAAAGTGCTGCCTGATTCTCATGGCAGAGTATGGGCTACCACGATTGGGCAGGGGATTCTTCAGTTTGATCCAAAAGAGGATATTTGGAAACATGCTCCCTATGCCAATGTCAATGGAAAACCAGCAGTCCACTCTTCCTTATCAATAACCGTTTATGAAGACAGGAACGGAGCCATCTGGGGAGGTTCCTCAGTATATGGCCTAATGTATTTACCAAAAGCCGCTTCCGAGTTTAATGCTATCAAATTTGATGTTGAAAATCCTTTTAACAGCAATGAAAACCTCATTACGGCGCTTTATTTAGACAAAGATGACATACTTTGGATCACAAGCCGGCAGGGGATTTATAAATATGATGTAGAGAACAATAAGCTTCGCACAATTATTTATTATAACACTGGTAATGAGGATATTGCTACTTATTTAAATTCTATAAATGAAGATTCAGATGGCAATATTTGGGTTTTGAACAACTACCGTGGATTTCTAAAATTTGAGGGTAATAGTGACGAATATACAGAAGTAATTATTCCGGGAAACAGAAAGATGAATACAGGTGCCTGGACGAATAGATTTACCAGGTTGACCATCGACAGAAGTGGGATTTTTTGGTTTGGGTCCCGCGCTAAAGGTTTATTTAAATACGATCCGGTCAATCAACCTTTCACCGCTTACAAGCATGATCAGGCAGATCCTAATTCATTAAGTTCCGGTGGAACCTATGGTTTGTTTGCCTCCAAAATCACTCCTGGAAAAATTTATGTGGGTAATAGAGGTAATGGATTTGATGTTTTCAATGAATCAGATCATTCTGTAAAGAAAATTAATTTTCCCTCTTCCAATGACATGTTTGGCGGATCCGCAAGATCCATCTATGAGCAAAACGACGGAACATTATGGGTAGGAACCTGGGGAGATGGCCTGATCAAAATGGATGAAAACTATCAAGAAATAAAGCGATTCAAATACGACCAATCAGAAACTGAAAATAGCTTGCCTAACAATCAGGTTCGGGTGATTCGGGAAGACAAAAAAGGGAACTTATGGATTGGCACTAATGGAGGACTGGCAATTTTAAATCCCGCCTCGGAGAACTTCAAGCATATCAATAGTCAGTATAACCAAACCTATCCGGATGATATCCTTTCCCAAATCAATCAATGGTTGGAAACAGATCAGCAGTTGGCCATCATCGAGCAAGTTGGGCAAAGTGAAGAACTCACTCAGGGTTTTGAGATCACTGAGAAAGGCACCTACTTTTTAGTCAGCGTTGGAGAAGGAGATCCTGCAAGCATGGCAGATTATGGCTGGCTCACAAACGGACTGGGTGAAACAGTCATAGGAATGGAAACCATAGAGGACTCATTTTGGGCAGGAGGAGGACTTAAAAACCGCCTGATGATTGCGCAAATTGAATTGAATCCTGGGTCTTATTCCCTTAGATATACTTCGGACGACAGCCATCACTACGAAAGCTGGAATGAACCAGAACCAGATCTTGTAGACCTTTATGGAGTAGCGATTTTCAAACAAGATATTGAAGTAACTACCGAATCCACTGTCGTCAATGTCAATGAACAAAATGCGGAAATTATCATTCAGGATGCAAACATCTCGGATATTGAGATAGGGGAAAATACATCTGGATAGCCAGTATCAATGCGGGTGTCACAAGAATTGATCCTGAAACAAATGCGGTAAAATACTACACCAGTGATCCTTTGGATCCAACTACTCTCAGTGACAGACAAGTTTTTGATGTATTGGAAATGGACGGAAACCTTTGGATGGCCACCTATGGCGGGATCAATATCTTGGATATAGCAAAGGATGAAATCACCTATTACACCGAGCAAGATGGATTGCCCACCAATTTTATAGAGACAGTATTGCCGGGTGAAAATGGAGAAATGTGGTTTTCTACCCAAAGTGGTTTGATTCAGATGATGCAAAATGAATCATTGGACAAAGTCACCTTCATCAATTACAACGAAGACGATGGGATTGGTGGAGAATCATTTATATCACTTGCTGCGGACAAAACTCCTGATGGCAACTTTTATTTCGGAGGTGATCACGGATTAACCACTTTTTCTACCATCGCTTCCAATAAAATTCCGCCATCTGTCATCATCTCCAACTTATTGATATCAAACCGCTCGGTGTACGACATGGGTGAAAATTCACCTCTCAATGTAGATTTACTCTCTACGGATGAGGTCACTCTTCGGCACGATCAAAATGACCTCAGTTTTGAATTTGCGGCACTGCATTATGCCAATCCTTCCAAAAACCAATATGCCCATATGCTGGAAGGGCTGGATCAGGACTGGATCTATGATAACCGGAATTTTGCAGCTTATACCAATCTGGAACCTGGCACTTACACTTTTAAAGTCATCGCATCCAATGCGTACGGGGTATGGAATGATGTAGGCAAATCTCTATCCATCACACTACTACCTCCTTGGTGGAAAACATGGTGGGCCTATTCCATCTATGCAGTTCTTCTTTGTATGGTTGTTTTGGCCGCTTATTCTGGGTTAAAACGCAGGATACGCATGATGGAAAGAGCTCAAAATCTAGAGCGGGAAGTGGCTCAGGCCAAAGAAATCGAAAAAGCTTATACAGAATTAAAAGCTACCCAATCCCAGCTGATCCAATCAGAAAAGATGGCTTCGCTTGGAGAACTTACGGCAGGTATCGCCCATGAAATCCAGAATCCATTGAATTTTGTCAATAATTTCTCTGAAGTCAGCACGGAGTTAATCGATGAAATGCAAGAGGAATTGGCTCAGGGAAATACTGAGATTGCGATAGAAATTTCCAATGATCTAAAAGAAAACTTGACCAAAATCACCCATCATGGAAAGCGAGCAGATTTTATTGTAAAAGGCATGCTCGAGCATAGTAGAACGAATACCAGAGATGTCCAACCTACAAACCTAAACGCTATTGCAGAAGAATTTCTTCGATTGAGCTATCACGGACTTCGGGCAAAAGACAAAAGTTTCTCGGCCGATTTTGAAACAATTTTAGCTCCGGATCTTCCGAAAGTTGAAGTAGTCAGTCAGGATATAGGAAGAGTCATTTTGAACCTGATCAACAATGCATTTTATGCGGTGGATGAGAAAGCTAAAGGGCTGATAGCAAAGAACGGTAGTATAGGAGAATACAAACCAAAGGTGACCATACATTCTCGCCTGGTAGGTCTTGAAGTGGATTTAGGAGGCGTTGAAATCGCAGTAGAAGACAATGGAAATGGAATTCCTAAATCGATTAAAGACAAAATTTTCCAACCATTCTTTACGACCAAACCAACTGGATCGGGTACCGGTTTGGGATTATCCCTAAGTTATGATATCATCAAAATGCATGGGGGTGACATTCGGGTGAAAAGCAAAGAGGATGAAGGAACAGAAATGATCATTTTTTTGCCTCTCAAGGAGCAATTGGCATGAAATCGAGCATATCAAAATCGAGACAGACTAATAGATTGATCTACCAATCGAGCTTCCATATCCTGTTCTTGCTTTTCAGGATTTCCTATGAAAAAACAATCACAAATACATGAAAATCACCGAAGTGCTAAAAGCAGAAAATAAGCGTCTGCAAGAGGCATTGGATCAGCGAACCTCCGAACTTCTAGTGATGAATCGGGAGCTGGAAACAGAAGCCGCACTGGAGAAAGTGAGAAGTCGTCTTCAAAAAATCATCAACCTGATAGAAGAGGAAAATAATATTCCATCGAAAGATTAATTGGTAAGAAAGACATAAACACTGTATCAAACTTGGTATTCAAATAGTTTTTGACAACCTAAATGCATCTTCTAGCGCCACTTAAAGAGGTATGTTCCACAAATTCACCTCTTCTCTTCACTATGATTTTTTATAAAAATTCTCCAAATCAAACAAACAACCTAAAACTAACCGATTTACAAAAATCATTTATCCAAATATGTTCTACCTATTTTTATGGTTGAAAAACAAATTTATGAAAGAGACATTATTTTAAGTTAGCTGAATAATCGGGTGTTACAATAAGAAAAGTTTTATTTATCTTGATAAACGCCAACGTTTTTCAACTATAATTATGTTTCAACTCAATAAACTCCAAAAAGGAAGGAATGAATTAAACCCACCAATTCGACCTTTGATTTCATCGACAAGAGATCCTTTGGATTTGGAGTTGAAAGTAATCTATGGGGAAATTCCGGAAGATATTACTGGCCATGTCTTTATCAACTCTTCCAGTGGCTCAGTAAACTCCCCCTATCCCTATCCCAAAACAAATCCAGATGGAAGTAAAAACCCAGAATATGGGTCTCCTATTTTGCTCGGTGGTGGATTTGTGATGAGATATGATTTTGATCAAGAAGGTAAGGTATTGCTTAAAGCAAGGATGTTAAAACCACCCGCTTATTTTGCAGATGAAGCGCTAAAACAGGGTAGTCATCCTCAATATCCGCATTGGGAACAAAGCTTCAGTGCTTTCAAAAACCTTGGGATTACCAGAATGTCATTTTGGTTAGGATGCAGCGACTTGCTTTCTACAGCCATCACTCCTATCCGATATGGGAATGACCAATTTGATCGATTGGTTGCAACCACTGACGTAGGAAGACCTTTTGAGTTTGATCCCAACACACTGGAACTTAAAACCGCAATAGGCTACCTAAAAGAATATGCCAATGGCGTACCAGGAATCGTACCTTGGCCATTTCCTGTACTTCAAACTACAGCACACCCGGCATTTGACCCTGTTACCAAAGAACTTTTTTCTGTCAACTACACAAAATCCACCAAACTCCAACTCAAAGAATCCAATTTATGGCCTTCCCTTCATCGACACCATGATTCTATTGAGAAAGATCTGGAGGATAAAGTCAAGTCTTGGGGTACCATCGAGGATAAAACCGAAGCACGGGAAAAACTGAATGAATACTTTGGAAATGTTCATAAAAAATTCCCCTCCCATGAGAGTAAATTCAAGAAGTTCCTTAGAAAAGCTAAACACTCAATTTCAAAATTACTTGGGAAAGTCATGAAATTCTTTGGGATTCCTTCCAATGAATTCGCTGTGAATGACGAGGTGTATGTACATGTATTTGATGGGTCCAAAAATCTGAAGACTTGGAAGCTAGTGGATGAACAAGGAAATGATCTACAAATCACGCAATGTTGCCATCAAACCACAGTTTGTGAAGATTACTTTGTCTTTATTGACGCTGCTTTTAAGCTTTCCATGGATTTGATGTTCAACAATCCCTTTCCTCATAATGAAGAAATTGACAATTTCATCCGGAAGCATACCACCCTCCCTCAGGAACCCTTTACTTATGTCTACATCGTTGCCAGAAAGGATTTAAAAGAGAACTCGAAAACCGCGGTTGCCAAGAAAATAAAACTGGAGCCCGAGTTTATCCACTGCTACTTAAATTACAAAAACCCCAATGGCAAGCTTACACTGTATGGAGCCAGCAACAGTGCCGCTTGTTTGGCAGAATGGGTAAGACCTTTCGATAAACTGGTCAGCGGATCAGAGATAGAAAAAGACACAGCAGGAATCATCTCCGCTGGAGTCATGGATATTGGAAGAATCAGCAAATATGAGTTGGATGGAGAGCAAGGCACTTTGATTTCAGAACAAATTCTGGATGCTATAGGAAAACTGGATCAACCCGAAGATTTGGGAGCCCATACCTGGGGAGTTGGAATCTATACTTTCCGAGACATCATTTCCGGAAGCATCCCCAGCAATGAAATAACAGATATCTTTTTCCAATGTTATGGTTTGGAACCCCGAAGACTGACAGAGTTCATTTATGAGCTTTATAAAGATTACCCTAATAGGAAAGTGCCTGCTTCGGAGGTGAAGAAACTTTCAGAAGAAGGCATTCCCCATCAGGTAGTTCGCCTCAATGCCCAAACCTTTGAGTTGGAGGATTACTTTCAATTCCCCAAAGGCTACGAGATTCGTTCATTGCAGTTTACACATAGAAAGGGCATTAAAAACCCAAGGCCTGGAATTGATGGGTACATCATAGTCTTGATGATCAATGAGGACGAACTAAATGGCTCGAAAAACTTCTTCAGGGAAGTCTGGGTTTTTGATGCTGCCAATTTGAAAGATGGACCCAAAACCGTGCTATCACATCAGGACCTGAACTTTGCATTTACGCTACATTCAGTATGGACAAACTCTTTGGACACCAACCCAGTAGACAGCTATCATGTTCCTGTAAAAGAGGATTATCAATACATGATTGATAAAATCTGGCTAGACAAACACATTATTCAGGAATTCTTCGACAAGGAGATTTTCCCGCACTTTTGAAGGAATCATTGCTTCCATCAAAATTTTAGATTAATCGAAAGGTACAACCACTTGAGTCTTTTTGAGTAGATGAACATTGGAGAATATTTATTAAAGAATAAACTATATGAAGACTCAGAAACTTCTGTATATGAGGCTGTACACCATCAATCAGGTGTCAAGGTTATTTTAAAGGTTCATTCTGATGATTTTCCTTCTCCCCAAAAAATCGAACGGATCAAGACGGAATTCAAGTTGGGTGAAAGTATCTCAGGGGAAGGTCTGGCACATTACCTGGAACTGGTTAGAATCGGGAATGGCTTTGCCATCATCCAAGAGTATTTTGATGGGAAATCCCTGGATAATTTTGTCAAAAACAAGCAGCGTTTATCCATTGGCAATTTTTTGAAAGTAGCTCCCAAGATCGTACATGCCCTGGGCGAAATGCATCGTCAAAAAATCGTACACCGGGATATCAGTACGGACAATATTTTAGTATCCGAGGACTTCAATGCCATCCGATTGATCGATTTTGGGGTTTCGGCAACTTTCCTGGAAATCAGCAATGAAAGAATTGGTGGAGGAAAAATCCATTACTTATCTCCTGAACAAACCGGAAGAATCAACCGCTTAACGGATTATAGAACTGATTTCTACTCTTTGGGGATCTTATTTTATAGAGTTCTAACAGGATTTTTCCCTTTTGACAGTGAGGATTCTTTCCAGATCATCCACCAACACATCGCCTCTCCCCCTCCACCGCTAAAGGACTATTTGCAGACAGTCCCGCCAGTTTTGGAAAAGATCATTTTCAAGTTGCTATCCAAGTCTGCGGATGATCGATATCAATCAGCTACGGGGTTAGAGAAAGATCTTATCACCTGTGCGGAATATTTTGAGGAACTTGGGGAAATCCCAGATTTTGAGTTGGCTAAACATGACTTCTCTTCCATATTCAGACTTCCAAGGCAGCTGTTTGGGAGAGATAAAGAGTTACAAGATCTGAATTCCCACTGGAAAAAATGCCTGAACAAAAGGAAAACCCAATTTCTACTGGTCAAAGGGGCACCGGGTATTGGAAAGTCAGCATTCATTCAGGAATTAAAAAGGCCAGTCCTTGAGCAAAATGGTTTTTTCCTTCAGGGAAAATACGAGCTTCTTAATCAGCCCATTCCCTATAGTGGGTTAATACAGGCTTTTGAAAGTCTTCTCACCCAATTGCTTACGGAGCATAAAACTGCCCTGACATTTTGGAAAGATCAATTGGCCAATGCTCTGGGACAGAATGGAAAACTTTTAACTGAAGTATTTCCTACGTTGGAGAAAATTATTGGAGCGCAGGATGTACTAGAAACCTTATCTCCTCTAGAATCCCAAAATAGGTTCGAATATGTGTTTGAGGAGTTTATCAAAGTCTTCACCTCCCAACCTTATCCCATTGCGCTCTTTTTGGATGACTTACAATGGATGGATCTGGCAAGTTTAAACCTCCTTGCTCAGCTACTGAAGAATAACCAAAATCAAACCTTCTTTATCGTGGGTGCTTATCGGGACAATGAAGTGGACGAAACACACCCCTTGAGCAAAATGCTTTCGGAGGTTTCCAAATTTGGAGTGGAGTTCAACCAAATTGAATTGGATTTGCTTCCGGTAATTGAAATCACTCATATTTTAAGTTATTGTTTGATGCGGGGTAGCTCTGATGTTTCTGAGCTTGCTCATCAGGTTCATCAAAAAACCAGTGGAAATCCATTTTACGTCCACCGATTCATCACGAGCTTGTATGATAAGGGACTAGTCTATCCAGACACCCAAAAAGGGCTTTGGAAATGGAAAAAAGAAGAAATAGCCATTGAAAGTGCCACTGAAAATGTAGTGGATTTCTTGATGAAACAAATGGAAAGCCTGCCTGCACAGGTACGTACCTACTTGGGAACCGGCGCTGCCATTGGCAACCGTTTTTCGGCGTTGGAAATGGCAAGCTTATTTGGAGTAAGTGAAACCCAGTTCATAGAAAATTTAGGTCCTGCAGTTAATGACTCTTTCCTCCTTTTTGACGGTTCCCACTATTTCTTTGTCCATGATAGAATACAGCAAGCGTCCTACCTCTACCTCAAGGACAAAAAGAAAATCCATTTGGAAATCGGCGAGTTCTATGAATCGAACCTGGACCGAACCAAAGAAGACTGGGCATTTCTGATCACCAATCAGTTAAACCGGGCACAATCTTTAATCACAGATTCGCATAAACAGATCAACCTTGCCCAATACAACTATGAGGCAGGTATCAAGGCAAAAGATGCGGTTGCATTTGACGAGTCTTTGAAATTATTGAACCAGGCAAATCATCTACTGAACGATAAAGACCCTTGGCATACTGCATACGATTTGAAGTGGAATATTATTTCTGCACAGATCGAGGTAGAGTTTATCGCAGGGGAGCAATCCAAAGCTATAAAGTTAGCCGAAGAGGCTATTCAATTCGGTAAAACCAATGAGGAAAAGGGCTTGATCTATAATCAACTGATCATTTTCTCAACCATGAAAATCCAATTTCAGGAAGCCTTGGAATATGGAGCAAAAGGATTGGAATTGATTGGATTAACTATACCGGAAGAGAAGGCGATTGAAGCTGCGATTGGTCAGGGATTTGGAACCATCATGGGCTTAATGGAAAAGAAGAAACCCATGGATCTGCTTTCCAATCGGACCTTATCGGACTCAGAAATCCCCAATATCCAGCTCAAACTTTTGGTCAACATGCTTTCACCTGCTTTCCTGAGCGGGCAAAGCAATTTATGGTCTTATCTGGTATTAACCAGTACGGCTATTTCTATAAAAAATGGCAACAACGCCGAAAGCTGTACCGCCTACAGCTCCTATGGAATTTTATGCGGGTTGGCTTTTAGTGATTTTCAACAGGGATTTGACTATGGAGACCTATCCTATCAGCTCACTAAAAAGCTCAACAGCCTTCGCCAACGAAGTAACACCTGTTTTGTCTTGGGAGCTTTCCTGAATATCTATGCCAGACCAGCCAAGGATAGCTATACCTATTTGAATGAAGGATTGACTTCTGGGCTTCAATCCGGTGAATTGCAATTTGCCGGCTATAATATTTCAGGTGTAGGACAAGCTTCCACCACAGCGGGAAATTCACTTGCCCAATTGGATCATAGGCTGTTTCAGGGGCTTCAAGTAGTAGAAAAGACCAAAAATCAATTTGTAAAAAGCACGATTCTGGCCTTTTACCAAATGATCAATGACTTGGGAGGTCCTTCTTCCCTTCCAGCGATTGATCCAGAAAGCGCTATTTATTCACTTTTAGAAAAGGAACAAAACTATTTCGGGCGTTTTTATTTCTTCCTTTATAAAGGCTTCTCTTCTTATTTATTGGGAGATACCCCATTTGCATACGAACAACTTTCCATCGCCAAAAACTTCCTTTCTGCCCTCCCTGGCTCCACAGTTTTGGCAGATTATTACACCTACCTTCCCTTGATTGCCTTAGAGTTAGTTTCTGGGAAAACACCCACTGAAGAAATCACTGCAGAGATAGAAGAATCCTTGGCCATCCTTGAAAAATGGAATGCCTCCATACCTTCAAATTTTCAATTTCGGATTGACTTAATCCGGGCAACCCAATTAGAGCAAAAAGGGCATATTTTAGAAGCTTTGGACCTCTATGATTCTGTGATTAGCCTGGCTGCTAAGCAAGAAATGCTCCCCCTCAAAGCCTTAGCATTTGAAAAGGCCGGTAAAATGATGCTGGACAATCAAAAAATCCGAATTGGCGAAATTTACCTTAAAGATGCATACTTGGCCTACTTGGAATATGGAGCCAGCAAAAAGCTAGATCAGCTCCAACAAGATTTTCCTACCGTTTTTCAAAGTGGGAAGGCAGAAAAAACCTTAACGCTCAGTGAAACTACCCGGACTATCCAGTCTTTGGAAATGTTCGATTCCCATACGCTTGTTAAAGCATCTTCGGCTATTTCCCAACAAGTAACACTTAAGGGAGTTTTGGGCAAAATGATGGAAGTGGTGCTGGAAAATGCAGGTGCAGAAAAAGGTTATTTTTTGATGTATTCTGAAGGAAGTTGGAAAATAGAGGCTGAAGGCACCATCAACACGCCTTCTTTTACGCTTTTACAGGGAATTCCATATCCTTCGTCCACAATGCCCTTGCCTGTGGAAATCATTAATTATGTACAAAACAGCCAAAAATCACTTTTGCTGGAAGATGCCCAAAACCATCCTGAATATGGACTCATCCCATATTTAAAAGCCAAAGAAGTCAAGTCCATGCTATGTCTTCCGGTCATCCATCAAGGCAAATTATCCGCCATTCTTCTATTGGAAAACTCCTTATCTGTGGGAGCTTTTACCAGCTCACACGAGGAATTGCTTCAGACACTTTCGACTCAAATCGCCATTTCCATTTCCAATGCCCAGCTGTATGAAAACCTGGAAAGAAAAGTACTGCTGAGAACGCAGGAACTTCAGCTTCAAAAAGAAGACTTAGAGCAAACTTTAACTGATCTCAAAAAGGCGCAACGCCAGTTGGTAAACTCCGAAAAAATGGCTTCCATGGGTGAATTGGCTTCGGGAATAGCTCATGAAATTCAAAACCCATTGAATTTTGTGAACAACTTTACTGAAGTTAGTGACGAAATGATGGACGAACTGCTAGAAGAATACAAAAAGTCTACAGATTCCAGAGATGAATCCCTGTTTCAAGAATTGCTTTCCGATGTGAAATCCAATCTTCAAAAGATCAGAAAACATGGCTTACAGGCAGATGCCATTGTCAAAAATATGCTAGAGCACAGCAAGCAAGGACAAGGAAGGCATGAACTGACCGACCTCAATACCTTGGCCAATGGATTTCTCCGAATCTCTTATCACAGTTTCTTGGCAAAATATAAAAACATTATTTCCAAGGATATAGAAATTGAAATGGACATATCCATTGATGAATCGATTCCAAAAGTAAGTGTGATTCCTCAGGAAATAGGGAAAGCTTTACTAAATCTTCTGAACAATGGTTTCTATGCAGTGCTGGACCGGAAGTTAAAAAATCAAGAAAATGAAAAAGATTTCCAGCCACTTGTAAAGGTGAGTACTGAACTGTTCACACATGGGAATGGCACCAAAAATATCCTGATCCGGGTGACAGACAATGGTTTAGGGATCCCAGATTCTATCAAAGATAAAATTTTCCAGCCTTTCTTCACCACCAAACCTACAGGTTCCGGAACAGGCTTAGGCTTGTCATTGGCAAATGAAATCATCATTTCCCATGGAGGGGAATTGACAGTTCAAAGTAAAGAAAAGGAAGGATCGGAATTCATAGTATCATTACCTCTTAAATAAATTCCTGCTCTGAATCTTTCTTCTTTCCATATCAAAAAAGTTGATTACCTATTCAAATCAATTTTGACATCTATCAGTCTAGACGAGCAGGTAGTCATCAGCCAAATAGCTAACAAGCCTCATTTTTCATAGTATGAACAAAGCTTTTCAGGACATCTATTGCTTGATTATAAAGGATTTAGTTTAAATTCTATTTTTAAATAGCTATGGAAATTACCGTAATAAGATGTAGATTAAAATGCCAAATAGAAATACAGCTGAATAATTTAATTAATGTTCGAAACTGTTAAAACCAGAGTTTCAAAACCCAAAAAAGCCCAAGAAATAGTTCATTCAAAATGCCTGACACATACATTTCAGCATATTTATTTCGAATTAAAAGGATGATTTAGGTGATTTCCCAGGATATAAACCAATTACACTAGTCTACTATATTTCTGAAGGCAATATTTTCAAATTTTGGCATATCTTAACTCTATGAAGTCATCGTTTTTTGGCTTAACCAGTAATGTTTTCACGATGAAAGTTTCTATTTTTTCTTTCTTACTAATTCTGCTTTTTGTTGCTGCTTGCTCAGACAATAAAGACAAGCCATTTAACGATCCGAATATTTCAAGAATCAGTCCCTTAGTGACTATTTTCAATGACCTGGCAGATTCTGTTAAACCATACCAAGTAAACTTATCCGATCAGCGACCTCCACAAGTCATTCAAATCCCTAATCCAGGAACCACTTCAGTTAGTTACTTAGGCAATGGGGAAAGAATAAATTTAGAGCCTCCCATAGTCATGCCTTTGCTTGTTTTAAGGGATGAAAATGGGTCTAAAATTCAGAACAAAAATGGGGAAACCTATATCCTAGGAGAAGGTGGAATGGCTCAGTTCACTACCTATACTTCAGACGATGGTTTGGCTTTGGATGCTGTAAACTCCTCTTTGATGGACAGCAGAGGCCATCTTTGGTTTGGCACCTCCGGTGGAGGAGTAAGCCACTATGACGGAACCGGCTTTACGAATTATTCCACTGCGCAAGGACTCGCAGCCAATAACCTCAGATCAATTATCGAAGATCGAAACGGGAACCTATGGTTTGGTACCGTTGGTGGTGGAGCGAGTAAGTTTGATGGCAAGAGCTTTACCAATTACAATTCCAATAATGGATTACCCGATGATGTGGTTTTCATCATTAAAGAGGACAAAGATGGAAATCTCTGGTTCGGTACAAATGGTGGTGGAGTCAGCAAATATAATGGAACCACTTTCCAAAATTTCACTACTGAGGACGGGTTGGCTGGAGATGTAGTCGTCAGCATAGAAGAAGACAAGGATGGAAATCTCTGGTTTGGCACCTATGGAAATGGCGTCAGCATTTACAATGGCGAATCCTTTTCCAGCATTACGACTTCCGATGGCTTAGCAGGAGATCGGGTCAGAGTGATATTTAAGGATTCCAAAGGCCTACTATGGTTCGGTACAGTAGGAGATGGAGTCAGCAGTTATGATGGCAGAACATTTACTACCTATTCGATAGCGGATGGATTGGCGAGTGATCTGGTTAGGTTTATTGAAGAGGATCGGGAAGGAAATATTTGGTTTGCTACATCTGGAGGAGGAATCAGCCGATTTGATGGCAAGGCATTTACTACCTATACAAACCGCCAAGGCCTTGCCGGAAACAATGTACTTAGCATTACCGAAGACAGATCAGGCAAGTTATGGTTTGGGACAGACGGAGGGGGGATCAGCCGGTACGATGGCAAAGGTTTTACTACCTACACGACAGTACAAGGGCTACCGGCCAATATCATCATGACCATTACCGAAGACCATCAAAACAATCTTTGGTTTGGCACTGCCAATGGAGGAGTCAGCAAATTTGATGGAAAAAGTTTTACCAACTTCAGCACATCCCAAGGTTTGGCATCCGACGTCGTTTATAGCATTCACGAAACACGGGAAGGAAAAATCTGGATAGGTGGAGGTGGCGGAATCAGCCTGTATGACGGTAAAAGCTTTACCAATTATACAGATGAGCAAGGCCTCAGTGCCAATGATGTCTTTAGCATCTTGGAAGACTCCAAAGGCATTGTTTGGATAGGGACAGATGGAGGGGGCATTAGCCGCTTTGATGGAGAAACATTCACCACCTATACCCCCGACCAAGGGCTGGCAGGATATGCGATCCTGAGTATCATGGAGGATCAAAAAGGAAGAATATGGTTTGGTGCGGCAGATGGAGGAATCAGTATTTATAATGGCAGCAGTTTTACCAATCTGACCAGCAATCAGGGGCTGATAGACAATGGGGTTTTTAGCTTAGAAGAAGATCCCATGGGCAACATCTGGATCGGCACCGAGCATGGATTGAGTTTCCTTAGCGCTTCAAACTTGGAACTACTACTTAGTGGTGGTGATATCCCAGAGGAAAATCCCTTTTTGAATTTCACCTCGGCAGAGGGTCTTCCAAACGATGTCATCCTGCAAATTACCTCCATGCCAGACCAAAAAATAGCAATTGGGACCAATCTGGGAATTGCCCTTTTTGACGGGCCAAGAAATCAGGAAGAATTCAAGGAATTAAAAAATTTAGAACTGTTTAATTCCAATACAGGATATCCTGTAAAAGATCTCACCGATGGCCAGAACGGAATGTTTTTGGATAGCAAAGGGATTCTTTGGGCGGGAACTGGCAGCAACAAAACGGCCCTTTCCCGTTTTAATTATCCCGCATTGCTTAAAAACCAATCGATTCCCGAAGTGGAAATCAAACAAATCCGGATCAATGAAGAGGCTGTTTCCTGGAACCTTTTGGCTCAGGCTACTTCCAACCCGGAAAGTGAAGCCATCACGGCACCACAGATTACTGAGGAAGTGAGCACCTTCGGCAGAAGTCTCGGGCCGAGAGAAAGAGAAGCTATGAAAGAACGGTTTTCGGAAATACGTTTTGATAGCATTACCGTCTTTCACCCTATTCCCTATAATCTGATTTTACCTTATAGAAACAATCATCTGAATATTGACTTTGCCTCCAATGAAGTCTCTAAGCCTTATCTGGTGGAGTATCGATACATGCTGGAAGGTTATGATCAGGAATGGAGCCCAATTCTCAAAAAATCCAGTGCCACTTTTGGTAACATACAGGAAGGAACCTACACATTCAAAGTAATGGCAAGGTATACCGGGCCTGCAGATGGAGATGCCGGGCAATGGACCGAACCGATCAGCTATACATTTACAGTGCTACCACCTTGGTACAGAAGCTGGTGGGCATACCTCATTTATACCCTTATTTTCTTATCGCTGATTTATCCTATATCTAGGTATCAGAAAAATCAGGTGCTTAAAGCAGAGCAGAAAAAAGCCCGTGAAAGAGAATTAGAGCATGCCCGTGAAATAGAAAAAGCCTATTCAGATTTGGAAGCCTCTCACGAAAACCTCAAGGAAACTCAATCACAGCTTATTCAGGCAGAAAAAATGGCTTCTTTAGGCGAACTTACTGCTGGAATAGCTCATGAAATCCAGAACCCTCTGAATTTTGTCAACAATTTCTCAGATGTCAGCAATGAACTCATGGATGAAATGATGGAAGAGTTGGAAAATGGGGATTTAGAAGAAACAAAAGCGATTGCTTCTGATATCAAGGAAAATCTCGAACGTATCAATTTACATGGAAAGCGGGCAGACTCTATTGTAAAAGCCATGCTTCAGCACAGTAGAGTAGGATCCGGGAAAAAAGAACCTACCAATATCAATGCATTGGCAGATGAATGCCTACGGCTAAGCTACCATGGTGTCAAAGCCAAAGACAAGACATTCAATTCAGATTTTAAAACTGATTTTGACGAAAGCATTCCTGAAATGGAAGTTATCCAGCAGGATTTGGGAAGAGTAATTTTGAATATGGTCAGCAATTCTTTCTATGCAGTCAACGAGAAAGCCAAGGAACTTGGAGAATCTGAGTACCAGCCTTGTGTGACGGTTTCCACCAAACATGTGCTGGGCGGAATTGAAATTGCCATTGCTGACAATGGCCCGGGAATTCCCAAGGAAATAATCCATAAGATATTCCAGCCGTTTTTTACCACAAAGCCTACAGGGAAAGGTACAGGATTAGGGTTATCTTTAAGCTATGATATTGTCAAATCACATCATGGGGATCTCCGGGTAAAAAGCAATACAGAGGGAGACCAGGGAACGGAATTTACAATTTACCTTCCCGAATAATACAAGAATGAAATTCAACAATTAAGAGAATAAACAGCAAAATTTAACCTTAAACTAGAGACGTGCTTTCAGTAACAATTATTTCTATTATTCTTCTTTATTCCCTAAAAAGGCCATTTGCATCCATTACGGTCTCTGAGGAATGGAAGCGATTATTTAATTACGGACTTTGGGTTGCTGTTGGGTTGATCGTGCTGGAATGGATGCCTTTACCAGGATTTTTGGATATCTTGGTCTATCTGGCCAAATACCTGCTGGTCGGGGCGATTGTCTTTGTGACTCTGACCTTTCCGGAATTAGAGCATAAAAAAGGGATGATATATGCCTGGCTCCCGATCATTGGCATTTCCATTATCACGGATATCTTTTCCAACCTCACACCGGAATTCTACAAAAATTGGGAATCCTATTTCAAAACCGGAGAAGCCTTTGCCTTCATTTGGGCCATCGCGATGTGGATCATCAATGCCAAGCAGAAGAAAAATCTGGAAAGGGAAAGAATCAAATCCTTGGAAAAAGAAAAGGAACTGGAAATCACCGAGGAGCTGAAGAAGCAATTGGAAAAACAAGTCGCCGCAAGAACCGCTGAATTACTGTCCCAAAAAAATGAGTTGGAAACAACCCTAAAGGAATTGAAGTCCACTCAAACGCAATTGATTCATGCTGAGAAAATGGCCTCACTCGGGGAACTGACCGCCGGAATCGCTCATGAAATCCAGAATCCGCTGAATTTCGTCAATAATTTTTCCGAATTGAGCAATGAACTACTGGAGGAAATGAAAGAAGAAATCGAGTCGGGGAATTATAATATCGCCAAAGAGATTGCAGAAGATATTTCGGAAAACCTGAAAAAAATAAACCATCATGGCAACCGGGCCGATTCGATTGTCAAAGGCATGCTGCAACATAGTCGGGTCAATTCCGGTGAAAAAATCCTCACAGACCTCAACGCCTTGGCAGATGAATTTATGCGGCTTTCTTACCATGGCCTTCGGGCAAAAGACAAGAGTTTCAATGCGGATTTTAAACTGGAGCTAGATCCGGAACTTCCCCAGGTGGAAGTCGTGTCACAGGATTTTGGCAGATTGATCTTAAATCTAGTAAACAATGCATTCTACGCAGTGCATGAAAAGAAACTTAAACTAGACAAAGAGGCCGGTGGGACATCTGATTTCCATCCATTGGTGAAGATCACTTCGACTCATTTGGGCGATAAAATCCAAATCCACGTAATAGATAATGGTGGAGGTATTCCAAAATCGATCATTGAAAAGGTATTTCAACCCTTTTTTACTACCAAACCTACTGGGGCGGGAACTGGTTTGGGATTAAGCCTGAGTTATGACATCGTCAAAGCCCATGGAGGAGAATTTACAGTGGAATCAACCGAAGGGGAGGGCACTGTCTTTAAAATTGTATTACCAATGAAAGGAGTTAGATAAGCTTCTTTCCTAGTTATATCAGTCCATCATTATTTCAACTTAAGTCAAAAATTATGAATATTTTAATTGTAGATGATGAAACAGACGTAGAAATACTTTTCCGTCAAAAATTTAGAAAAGAGATCAAAAGTGGGATGATGAGTCTTTCCTTTGCCTTCTCTGGACAAGAAGCATTGGATTTTTTGGCACAGGATAACCCCCCTTTGGTGGTATATGTGTTTTCGGATATCAACATGCCTGGAATGACCGGTTTGGAACTTTTGAAAAAAATCAAAGAAAGGTATCCACAGATCAGTGTCAGCATGATCTCCGCATATGGTGATAGTGAAAACTATGAAAAAGCGATTGATTCAGGAGCAAAAGAATTTTTTACAAAACCAATAGATTTTGATTTCTTGAAGAACGAAATTCAGGAGTTGGTGGCAAAACATAAATCAAATAAACAATGATCAGAATACTAGTGGTCGATGATGAGGCTGATCTGGAGGTACTAATCAGGCAGAAATTCAGGAAGAAAATCCGGTCGGAAGAATACGAATTTCACTTTGCCCTGAATGGAAAAAAAGCGCTGGAAGTCATGGAAGAATCCAAAAACATCGATATGATTCTGAGTGATATCAACATGCCAGAAATGGACGGTTTGACCCTGCTTTCCAAAGTAAAAGAGCAGAACTCTCTCCTGAAAACAGTAATTATTTCTGCCTACGGAGACATGGAAAACATCCGAACTGCCATGAATCTCGGGGCTTTTGATTTTATCACCAAACCGGTGGATTTTCAGGATTTAGAGATCACGATAGAAAAAACCATTACCTACATCAACCAGATCAAAGCCACCATTCAGGCCATGAAGGAAAATAATATCCTGAGAATGTATGTGGACGAAACGGTGCTGAATTTTATGGGAGGAAGGGAAATCGAAAGCGGTCTCATAGAAAATGAAACACTGGAAGCAGCTGTGGCTTTTATAGATCTCTGTGGCTTCACAGCCATCAGTGAAACTGAAGAACCAAATGTGGTGGTAGGTCAATTGAATGATTATTTTGATATGATGGTCAGGGAAATCATTGCAGAGCAAGGCATCATCGACAAATTTATCGGGGATGCTGTCATGGCGGTTTTTAAGGGAGAAGATTACGAGAAAAGGGCTCTTCGGGCCAGTATCGCCATCCGGGATAAAATGAATGCCATGCCTGTTTTCTCTGAAAAATCAGGTTTCAAACCTAAAGTTTCCATCGGCATTAATAAAGGGGAAATGGTCTCAGGAAATATCGGTTCCATTTCTTTGAAACGCCTGGACTATACCGTCATCGGAGATACTGTCAATGTCGCCTCCCGCTTACAGTCGAAGGCAAACCCTGGACAGATATTGATATTGGAGCAATACTATGAACAAATTGAGCCCTTTTTCCAAACTGAAAAAATTGGGGAAATGATCCTGAAAAATAAAGCAAAACCTGTGACGGTTTATGAGGTGATCGATTTACAGACAACTTGAATTTAACGCTTTTGTGGGTCGATCGCATTCCTTAAAAATGTCCGAAATCGGTCTTAATCATAAATAAAGGCCATTTTACTACCGCTTATCCTGAAATAAAGCTAGATTATATTCCCAAAAATCACTGGATAATATCCACCTCTACACAAGCTCTCTATCCCTGGATATAGACTGTACGGGTAAGATCCCCTGTGAGCATTAAAAGAAATTTTATACTACATGAAAAAATTTACCCAACCTGCAATTTTGGTTGCCTTGGGTGCCACTGTAAGCTTTGCGGCATTGGTACCGGACAGACCAAAAATGCTATTGCCGTTAGAGCAACACCAATCTGTTGTGGCAGATAGCTCCAAAAAAGACTCCATTGTCACCCCGAAATTCAAAGACCTTCCTCTCAAAGCCGAACGCGAAATTAAATTCAATACCAAGCAGGGTACTTGGATGAGCGTGGATGTAAGCCCAGATGGAAAAACCCTTGCCTTTGACCTTTTGGGAGATATTTATACCATTCCGATCGAAGGTGGAAAAGCCACCCCGATCACTACAGGAATGGCCTATGAAACGCATCCTCGTTATTCGCCCGATGGAGAGAAAATACTCTTCACTTCCGACAGAGCAGGAAGCGATAATCTTTGGTACATCGACATGGTCAAAAAAGACACCGTACAGATTACCAAGGATAAAAACGGAGATGTACCGGGAGCAGACTGGACACCAGATTCCGAATACATTGTAGTCAGCAAAGGCCGGAGAATCGCCAAACTATGGATGTATCACAAAGATGGAGGTGGCGGAATTGAGCTAAATGAAAACCCAAGTAGCATCAAAACCATCGATCCTTTCGTCAGCCCTGATGGCAAAAAGGTGTACTTCTCTCAAAGAAGTGGCGCCTGGAATTACAATGCATTGCTTCCACAGTATCAAATCGGGACTTATGATTTTGAAAAAGGAGAGCTGAACAGCATCACTTCGCGTTACGGTTCGGCATTTACGCCAACTTTAAGTAATGATGGCAAATGGATGGTTTATGGTTCCCGATGGGAAGAAAAAACCGGTTTGGTGCTCAGAAACCTAGAAACTGGAGAAGAAAAATGGCTAGCCTATCCTGTGCAGCGGGATGAGCAGGAATCCATCGCTCCTCAGGGGGTTTTGCCGGCCATGGCTTTCACTCCAGATAGCAAAAATGTGATTGCTTCCTATGGAGGAAAAATCTGGAAAATTGCAATCGATGGAGGCGCTCCGACTGAGATTCCTTTTGAAGTAGATGTCAACCTGGCCATGGGTCCACGCTTGTATTTCAACTATGAAATCAAAGACACCACAGCTGCCAGAGTAACTCAAATCCGTGATGCAGTTCCATCTCCAGATGGAAAAAAACTGGCTTTCACCGCTTTGAATAGATTGTATGTGATGGATTATCCGGATGGAGAACCAAAAAGAATCACCAACAACGACTTCACCGAGGCGATGCCAACTTGGAGTCCAGACGGAACCCAACTGGCTTTTATAGGCTGGAATGAAACCGAAGGTGGCAAACTCTATAAAGCTACTTTGGGAAATAGAGGATCGGTTACCCCACTGACCAACGAGAGCGCTCTCTACATGCAACCTGCTTGGGGACCTAATAATAGAATTGCTGTTTTCAAAGCCTCCAACCAAGTGATGAAAGATGCGGAAGGACCAGGAATCAATGGTTCAGAAGCGGAACTGGTTTGGATCCCAGCGGCAGGTGGGGAATTCAGAAAAATCATGGAAGTCGGAAATCATGGTAACGTTCACTTTACCAAAGACACTTCCCGTGTTTTCTTGAATGGTCCGGGTGGAACATTGCTAAGTGTAAGATGGGATGGAACGGATGAAAAAGAGTATGCAAAAATCACAGGCATCACTCCTTTTGGATCCGTAGCGGAATCACATGATGATCACGGCCATACCACCAATCCAGCTGAAGCTACGGATGTTCGATATGTCATGGGCATGCCCAGATCCAATGCAGATGCGGTCAATTATTGCATGCTTCCTGAAGGCGCTAGCGCACAGGAACCACAGATGAGACCTAGCAGTGCCAGCACCATTTTGATGGCTCCTGAGGGAGATTTGGCGGTAGCCCAAGTGAATAACAACATCTATGTGGTCCAGATCCCGAAAGTTGGGAAGACTCCTAGCATCAACGTGGGCAATCCGGAATCCAGTAATTTCCCATCCCGTCAACTTACCGAAATCGGAGGAGAATGGCCAGCTTGGGAAGCCAATGGCAAGAAAGTTCACTGGTCTTTGGGCAATGGACACTGGGTCTATGATGTAGACAGAGCGGTAGTAGTAGAAGATTCTGTGAAAGCTGTCAAAAAAGCAAAAATGATGGCAGATGCGGATTCTGTTGCTGCCTTGAAAGCTTTGGGACCTGAAGCGGTGAAAGCTGCTGATTCCGTAGCCAAAGCCAAAAAAGAAGCTTTGGCTGAATTGCTGAAAAATGACAAAGAAAAAGCCAAAGCAGATAGCATTTACAAAGCCGAGCAAAAAGAAAAAGAAAGCTACAAGCCGGTAGAAAAGCAGGTTTCGGTGTACTATACCAAAGACATTCCGAAAGGAACTGTCCTGCTAAGCAATGCCCGGATCGTCACCATGAAAGGGGATGAAATCATCGAGCGGGGAGACATTCTGATTGAAAATAACCGGATCAAAGCCGTGGGTGCAGCAGGTACTTTGGACGCTGGAAATGCAAAAGTCATGGACATGTCCGGCAAGACTATTACTCCAGGCTTTATCGATACCCATGCGCACATGTGGCCAACTTGGGGATTGCATAAAAACTCTGTTTGGATTTATGCAGCCAACTTGGCCTATGGAGTAACCACTACACGTGATCCTCAGACAGCTACTACCGACGTGTTGACTTACGGTGATATGGTGGAAGCTGGTATGGTACCGGGACCAAGAGTGTACAGCACTGGCCCGGGTGTAGGCTATTGGATGTATAATCTGAAGTCACTGGATCAAACCAAAAATGTACTGAAGCAATACAGCAAGTACTACAATACCCAATACATCAAAATGTATCTGGTGGGGAACCGTCAGCACAGACAGTGGGTGATTATGGCTGCCAAAGAGCAGGAACTCATGCCTACGACTGAGGGTGGTTTGGATTTCAAACTAAACATGACCCAGCTGATCGATGGCTATCCAGGACATGAGCATTCTATTCCGATTCATCCACTGTATCAAGACGTGACCAAAACCATTGCAGAAAGCAAGATGGCGGTGACTCCTACCCTTTTGGTAGCTTATGGTGGACCTTGGGCAGAAAACTATTATTACACTACCGAAAGCCCGCTTCATGATCCAAAGCTGAATCGTTTCACTCCGTATGAGGAACTGAATGCCAAGGCAAGAAGAAGAGCAGGTGGATTAGGTGGCTGGTTTGCTCCGGAAGACCATGTATTTATGAAGCATGCGGAAGGCATCAAATCCATCTTCGAGCAAGGTGGATTAGCTGGTGTAGGTTCGCATGGTCAGCTACAAGGATTGGGCTATCACTGGGAGCTTTGGTCTGTTGCCAGCGGAGGCATGGAAGCACACGATGCGCTAAAAGTGGCGACAATCTCAGGAGCGGAAGCTTTGGGATTGGACAAAGAACTGGGAAGTATCGAAGTGGGGAAACTTGCTGACCTAGTAATTATGGACAGCAATCCATTGGAGAATATCCGAAACACCAATAGCATTTCCCATGTGGTGAAGAACGGAAGAATCTATGATGGCAATACCTTGGATGAGGTTTATCCAACTCCTAGAAAGATGGATGTAAGTCCTTGGACTAAAGTCGCGCCGGTTCCGAATACCAGTCTGAAGTAAGAAACTCTAGAACTAATTGAAATCCCTTGGAGCAATCTGAGGGATTTTTTTTGTTTTAGGGGAAAAATAAAATCGAAACTATTCCATATCGCCAAGGATGTCAAAACCGAAATCCTTACTTTACATTCTATACCCCTGTAGACAAGGCGGATAGCATCGCAATTGAATAGTCTGACTTGGGTTTATACCTGAAACGTGCTTTATATGGAAATGCAAAAAAACAATGATAAAATTCTTTAGAAAGATTAGGCAAAAAATGCTGACTGAAAACAAGTTTAGTAAATATTTGATTTATGCGATTGGTGAAATAATACTTGTTGTTATTGGAATATTGATTGCGCTACAGGTTAATAATTGGAATACACAAAGAATTAATGCAAACTCTGAACAAATCATTTTACAAGATTTGAACATTGAACTTGAAAGCAATATTTCATCTTTGGAAAACATTCTATCCGAACACCAAAAGTCTCTAGATGCAGCCATAGAAATCAGGAAGTTAATACAAGACCCAGTAGAGCTTGAAAAAGAAACAGAGGAATATTTGATTTCTGTCCTAAATACAATGAATTATAATTGGACATATGATCCCAAATTAGGGATACTAAATTCAATAATAAATTCGGGGAAAATGGACTTAATACAAAATAAAGAAATCAGGTACATGTTATCTTCCGTACAAGAATCTATCGTCGACGCCAATGAATCCACAGAAGAAATTGGTGATATAAGAAATAATTTTTACTGGCCAGTTATTGCTTCAAAGAGAGAAGTAACAGACTTTGAAAGCCTTAATTTTAAATCGAAAGAAACTTTTCGAAACCCAGAATTTATTTTTTGGAACACATTTGTTATAGCCGTTAGAAAAGAAGGTTTGGAGGAAGAGAATGAGTTATTAATGTTCCTCAAAAACCTAAATAAGATGATGACATCTGAATTAGAAAAATAACGAATGCCTGCCCCTCTAAACGTAGACCTCGATAACAATCGGGCGTATCTAGGCTTTTCTTTATTAGAAATGTACAAATCCCTCAGAACACGATCTGGGGGATTTTTTTGTTTTAGGGGAAAAATAAAACCGAACTATCCAAATAACCTAAGGAAGTCATACCCGAAATCCTTATATTAATTACTTTATCCCCTGAAAATAAACGTAGTAGACTATCTGGACTTGGATTTTTACAAGCATTATCAATCATAAAACAATGGATCTTAAGAATGTAATTATTACCAGTATCCTTCTCTGTTTTCTATTATCATGTGATGAGCAAAATACAGAAAATCAGTTCCCCAAAGAGTCATGGAAAGAGTCAACTTTTGAAGCTGAAGGCTTGAATAGGGCTCCTTTTGTTGATTTACTAAGTGAGATAGAAAATGGAGTTTACGGTAATGTTGACCAACTGCTTTTAATAAAAAACGGGAAATTGGTATTTGACCAATCATTTACAAATGACTATGAAAAAATAAGTGAAGGAAAGTCAGGTGCTCTTGGATGCGGATTTGCAACCTGTGAGGATTCAACAGTTTTTGGAGACTATAATTACTATCATCCTAATTGGCATCCGTATTATCAAAATCAAAAGATTCATACCCTACAATCTGTTACCAAATCAATTGCTTCAATCATGATTGGCGTTGCAATTAAAGAAGGGAAAATTAGCAGTACAGACGTCAAAGTAGTTGATTTTTTTGAAGATTACGATTTATCAATGGCCGAAGAATCTTTTAAAACTGCAACCTTAGAAGATTTGCTGACTATGCAACTGGGGATGGAATGGCATGAAATAGACAGGCCAATAGATTCAACAAATACTACCGGACAGCTTGAAGCAAGTCAAGATTGGATTCAGTTTACATTGAATCAACCCATGGACACTATTCCAGGAACAAAATGGGTTTATAATAGTGGGGCGAGTCACCTAATGTCAGGGATAATCAAAAAAGCAACTGGATTATACATTGACGAATATGCAGAGAAACATCTATTTACACCTCTGGGAATAGAAAACTACCGCTGGAAAAAAACACCCACTGGATATCCCGATACTGAGGGTGGATTGTATTTAGAAGCCCAAGATTTAGCCAAAATAGGCTTCCTAATGCTAAATCAGGGTCTATGGGAAGGACAGCAGATAATTTCTTCTGTGTGGGTAAAAAATAGTGTCACAAAACATGTCTCTTTCGACAAAGAAAAAGGATATGGGTATCAATGGTGGAGAGACGATCAAGATGGTATTGAAATTTGGGCTTGTCATGGTTTTGGCAATCAATACCTTCTGGTTTTTCCGGAATATAAAACAATAGCAGTAGTCAATTCTTGGAATATTTTTGATGCAGAAACAGAGGATATTTTGAAAGCAACCAAAACTGCTGTGATTCAATCCAACACTCAATAAGGGTCCTATGAACTCAAGCCAATGGGTAATTCTTATTTTCAAATCATATTTCCCTTTTAGTCCTTCAATCCCTGGATTCCTTAATCATTCCCAACAAAATTGGCCCTACCAAAAAATCTTCGGTTCACGAAATTATTAAGATTAGATCCAAAGCGGTAATTAAACCCAAATCTGGAATCGATGTTATAGGCTGAAGGAAGGGTTACCCTCCCGCTCAAAATATCCTGCTCGGTGTAATCCCCTGAAGCCAGGTAAATCTGGTCCTTCACGTAGTTGCCTTCTACCCTCAAAAAGAAAGAAAAATTCCCAGTGACACGGACTTCTGCACTGATATTCAAACCTGTGGACCAAGAGCTAAAATCATCCAGATAATTCCTCAGACGATATCCCACTTCCAGGGTACCCCAGCGTTGATTTAGCCCCAGACTGGCTCTCAAACTATGGAGAAGCCTGGTTTCCTTCAGAACCTCATAAATCGTCTCCTCGACATAGCTATTATTCCTGACTTCAATCCCATAGTTCACTCTTAGAAATCTGGAATTCTGCACTGATTCCGGAAAAAAATTGTACTCTAAAGCTGGTCTAAAGCTGGTCTGAAACTTATAATTAAAGCGGGTATTCTGACGCCCTGCAATATCATATCCATAAGACCATTTGGGTGAAATAGACTTCACCAGCTGGTGACTAAATCCAAATTCTGATACATCAAATTTATTCTCAACATCATCGATGATCGGATTTCCTTCTTCATCAAGTACCGGATTGCCATTGTCATCCACTCTTGGTTCTTTTTGAATCGTCCTTCTCAGCCTTTCATCTATTCTTCCGGAAAGGGATATTTTCCATTTATCTGTGATCCTGTCAATATTGATTTCTCCACCGTAATTGATTTGCTTGCTCAATTCCTCTAATTCAATATTCGCATCACTACCTAAGTTAAAAACCCAATAATTCCAAGGATCAAGGCTTTCCTCCACAGTATCCACCGAACTGCCAGATTCAGTCTTCATATTGATTTCGATATCCTCTCCAGCTTTGGTTTTTGCTACGTAGGGAGCTAAACCTAATTTGATAAACCGTGTAAGTTTTTCCCTCACTTCAAAATCGGTATCTGTCTGTTTGGTATTTACATAGAGCGTGTCTCTTCTTCCCGCATGGATGTTTTGTTGACCTATAAACAAAAGTTGATATTGTCTTCCACCTCCACCAGAGGTGTTATTGTTAATCAGCAGAAAGAGATCTGCTGATTGATTATCCCGGTAGAAGTCAACCGCTGTAATTTCAGTTCTGATATAATCCATGTCACAACCTCCATCCCTACGATCACAGCCATCAATAAACACTCTTAGTTTATTGGGAGGGTTATTATTATCAATTAGTGTTTGACTAAATGAATGCGCAGTCAAGGAAAAGAAGCACAGAATAAATACAAGTAGTTTTTTACTCATTTAATTGGGTTTAATTCATGTTAATCGACTCATTTCGATCGAAATTGAATTCCAGTTATCAAGCCAAAAACCTTATTTTCCTCATTAATAGTTGGAAATGAGAAATCATTTCACAGGAAAAAATTCAAGGAAAATAAAATATAATCTTTGCCTCACTAGTACTCGAATCAGGCATTTAGCTTTCCCTTTTTATGAAAACAATTTAAAAAAAGGATTAGAAGCACATACATACTCTGGGTCGGAATATGTATTTGGAATTATATCAATGTATGTAAAATCGACTTTACAACCAATGAATTTAAGCTCCAGTGGTTTCTTTGGGTATTCAAGCGGTAGTGTTCTTAATCAACCACTGCCAATTTGTTGCCTTATAAAAAGAAACTTATTGATAAATAAGAAGATAGCATCGAAATCAACTAGACTGAATTGATTAAGAGTTTAAAATGCCAAAGTGATTCCACATAGAGAAGTTATTCTTAAGAGCTAACCTCAAGCTTATATCCTTTGCCCCGAATAACCACAATGTTTATGTTCGGTTCCAATTCCAGTTTTTTTCGGAGCTTTGAAATAAAGACATCTAGACTCCGTCCCACTATTATACCTTCATCTTCCCATATCTCTTTCTGAAGCTGACTTCTTTCTATCACCTCATTCGGAGACAAGGCAAACATGTGTAACACACGGGCTTCTGTATTGGTCAGATCGATGGTCTTTCCATTGATTATGAGCTTACGGGTTTCAGCATCGAATGACATGGATCCCAGAGAGATTAAACTTTTATTTCGACTGTCTTGTGTAGAGTTCTTCGGCTTGACAGTTCTCAAAAAAACAAAACCTACAATCGCTAAGGCGATTAGTGAACCAAATAGGTACTCATTTTTTGCCAAGGAAATAGGCGCTGGTTTAAATTGAATTTGGATGATGTAATTTCCTATAGGTTGCCTTCTTCCCATACAGGCAATAATGTCATCTTTTTTGTTTTTTGATATAGCATAGCCAAAAACTACACTGGCATTCTCAGTATTAACAACATTGACTACGTAATCACGCCCAAAAGGGCCTTTGGCTAGCAAAGCTTGGATGGTACTTACCAGGGAGTCGGGTTGAAAAGTAAGCTCATTTTCAAAACTGATCTGAAATTCATTTTCGGCGATCTTTTCTATAGGAAGGACCCGTGAGGTACTATCGCCCGACTGTAGGAGAAGTTCATGTCCGATTCTGCGAAGAAGAATTTCCTGTCTGGCAAGATCATAGTCATCATTGCCCACTATGTTGTAACCCACGCAGATCAAAGAGATAAAGATCAGCAGTACCGATGCATACAGGTAGTGAGGTTTTTTGGAAAAGGGGTTTTGCCTGAGATGCATCGTGTCAAAAGTTTATTTACAAAGTTTACATTTCTATTTACAATCAGAATTCTTCGTACGGTGGATATCAACTTAGATTTGCTAGATCAGATCATTCTAAGGTAATAAAAATGATAAAACACTCTTCCGTCTACGTGTTATTCTTGCTCCTAGTTTTGCTCAGCTCCTGTGGACAAAAGCAGACGAAGGTGCCAAAAGAAACTCCTTCTCAAGTACCTATCAACCCCGAAATCAAAGAGGTAATCACTTCCAACGCGCCTAACTCTATCACTCGTACTATCGAGCAAGATAGAAATGGCAATATTTGGATTGCAACCTTCAAGGGAGTTTTTCAATACGATGGAAAATCTTTCACCAATATGACAAGTGAAGTGAGTTCGGCTCGCTTCTTTTCTGTGTTAGAAGATAGGAAGGGCAATATTTGGCTAGGCTCAATTGGCTCAGGTGTTTATTATTACGATGGGAAATCATATAAAAATTTCACAACCAAGGACGGACTTGTTAATAATGAGGTTACGAGTATTTACGAAGATCAAACGGGCAATATTTGGTTTGGGGTCAATGGAGGAATAAGCCGTTACGACCCTTCGGCTGCGCTCAGGACAGATGGTAAATCCCTGCCTACCGGACAGGCAGGCTTTCAAAATTATTTGTTGAGTGGAGATACTATAATTGAAGATAGAACAGGGAAAATTGTTCCAGATTTTACACGCCCCCCTAATGAAGTTACTTCTATTATTGAAGACAAAACAGGCAAGTTTTGGTTTGGCACCAGAGGCTCCACCTTCGTTTTTGATGGAAAAACATTTACCACTATTACCAATTAAGGTAAACCATTCGAGAATGTTCGGACTATCATCGAAGATACAAAAGGCAATATTTGGCTCGGTGGCAATGATGGGCTTTGGCGCTATGACGGCAACATGTTTACCAATTTCTCGCAGAATTTTGTTGGTTCTATAATCGAAGATAGTAAGGGTAACATTTGGACGACTTCAGAAGACACCCAAGGTTGGGTACTTTCCCGTTATGATAAAAAGTCATTGTCTCATAGAAATCCCCTCGTAACTGAAATAAATCCAAATGAAGGAAGGATGCTTTTTGGAATTTTTGAAGATGATGCTGGAAATATTTGGTTTGGCTCTAATGGAGTGTATCGTTATGATGGAAAGTCCATCACGCACTTCAAAGCAGATTCACTAGATCAATTCTGATAAATATGAAAAATAAAACAACCATCTTGACCTGCCTGACCATTCTGTTAACAGCCGTAATTTATTTTGCCCTACATGCTCAACAAAAAACTGACAGGCATCATGCTGACTTTTCCGGTGAATGGAAATCCAACCAGTCGATAAGCATGGGCGGAAATATTGTTTGCATCTATGACGCGGGTGATCGAATGCTGGCTGATTTTATGAAAATATCACAGCAGGAAAATGCGCTAAACATAGAAATCTCTAGCTCGTTTTCGGGTGAAGCACCATTTTCAGGCATGGAAACACTCACCTTCGATGGAAAAGAGAGCCAAATTAACCATGGTCCGGAAAGAGGGAAAAAATATAGCGCCAAGTGGTCAGCTGATGGGCAAACTATGACGGTAAACTCCATTGTACATCTGAAGATCCATAATCCTTACAAAGAAAATCCTATGGAACAAATGCTTGTTGCGGTAACAGAAGTTTGGAAATTGAGCAAGGATGGCAAGTCTATTACTGTTCAGACCAGAGCGAAAGAAAATTCTGAAATAAGTGAGCGTTCCTGGACAACCGTATTCGATAAGGTTAATTAGATTTAATGCGCTAAGTGTACAAGCCCGAGATTCGGGCTTTTTTTCAGCTAGTCGAAGCTAACTATCCTGAATATCTACGCTTTTCTATTTTTGGCATTTTCAATTTCTCAAGCCCAGCCATTTAAAAGAAGATTAATCATCTACAACAGTTCGATTGGATTTGCAACAAAAAAACTGGACAATAGACCAATCTTTGTATCTTGAAAAGGAACTTAAGCAGGCATAGGATGCGACAGACCTTTTTATTGATTCTCTTACTTTTTCAACTCAACTCCCTTAAAGCACAAACTTCCCTTCAGGAAATAGGTCTCAAAAGTGGACCCTTTCCCGTTGGATTTCGACATGAAATCAAATGGGATAGCAGCCGAACCTACAGTCGGGTTTTTGATTACAGCAATAAAAAAACAACTAGACCTATACCCATCAGCATCTGGTACCCGGCAGAACAGCAGGCAACTGTCTCTGGACCCTTGAAAGTTTTGGATTACATGGAAATCCTCAAGGAAGAAGAAGAATGGGAACATTTACCCAATGAGCAGATCTTAAATTGGTTTTACTATGCCAATACCCCTGCCAACCAAAATCACCTGAACGAACAAACCAACGCCTATGAGGATAGGGTACCAGGGAAAGGGAAATTCCCAGTCATTGTCTACGCTCCCAGTTTTCAGGCATCCTCCATTGAGAATTTTGCGCTTTGTGAATTTTTGGCCAGTCATGGCTATGTCGTGCTGTCAAGTCCCAGTCGGGGTACAGAAACTCGCTGGTTCAGCAATAAGCTGGCAAAGGAAATGGAAACCCAGGCAAGGGATGTGGAGTTTTTGCTGAAAGAAGCAAGTCAGTTTTCCTATTCAGAAATCGACAACATAGCCTTGATGGGTTTTAGCTTTGGAGGCTTGGCTACAACGATCACGCAGAATCGCAATGATTTGGTGAAAGCAATAGTGAGCCTGGACGGAACCGAGCGATACCAATATGAGCTATTGAGTCAATCCCCATTTTTTGACCCACAGCAACTTGACGTTCCTTACCTTCATATGGCACAGAAAGATATTCCAGAGATTGTCCTGAAGGAAGATCGGATTGACCCTTCACTCAATTCGATATTCCAGCTATTTGATAGCCTCAGCCACAGCACTGCCTATCAATTAAAATTTCACCATCTGACACATAGTTATTTCAGCACTTTGGGAGTACTCTTCGCTGATCGAGATCCAAGACAGGATAAGACAGATTCCGAAATCATGGAATCTTATCGGCTGATGGCAAATTATGTCCTGAATTTTTTAAATGCTACGCTAAAGGATGACTCAGGAGGAGCCGGTTTTCTTGAAAATAACTATGCAGCTTCAGCAAAGGAATTGATCTCACAAGATATCAAAAGAGCGGAAGATGAACCATTCACTTTTCAGGATTTTAATGATTTGGCATCCAGACAGGATTATGAAAACCTGGAAACACTTTATGAATCAGTGCTCAAAAAGCATCCTTCTTTTGAAATTCCAGAAGGGCATTTAAATACGCTTGGGCTACAACTCGTTTTCAACCGCACTACTCCAGCTCAAGGAATCAAGGTATTCTTATTTGCTGTTGGACTTTATCCCGATTCAGCCAATCTGTACGATAGTCTAGGAGAAGGATATTTGTATTTAGGCCAAAAAGAAAATGCCATAGCAAGCTTTGAAAAGTCTCTGGAGCTCTATCCCCAAAATGAAAACGCAATAATTCGTTTAGAGCAGTTAAGAAAATAGCCCAAACCAGAAACATGTTTTCATTTGAAAATCAATAAATTAAAACCGAGAGTGAAAATGAATTTCACAAAGCTGGTACCCAGCATCTTTTATAAAGACCTTGCTGACGCAAAGAAATTAGTTGCTCATTGCCTCCAATGTACCATCACACGTGAAGATTTGACAATTTCCCAACCTTACTGCGTATTGGAAAAAGAAGGCATTGGTCTGATGGCTTTCCAAGATGAGAAGTTAGCAAAAGACCAGCATCCAGAACCGCGGCTTGTGACAAATTCCATCGATGAAGTCTCTACAAGAATCTCCGGATTCTTTCCAGAATTATTGCATCCAAAATTGGATAAGGTAACCTTGAGACATTGGGGTGCCAAAGAGTTCGCCTTTATGGATATGCAGCTTGGAATCAGATTCCAACAATGGTAGCAATTGAGTTTAAATCAAAAATTAATGGAAAGACCAGATTTTGAGAGCATTAAGTCAGGAGAGGAATTCAACAAATGGTATTGGCTGAAAGAAGAAATGGTAGCAATCTGTAAACGCTCAGGTTTACCCTCCACTGGTAGAAAATTCGACCTCAGAGACAGGATCATGCATGCTTTGGATAACAATGGAGAGCTAAAAGCAAAGCCTAAAAAGAAAAATCCGAAGTCAATGTTCAATTGGGCAAAAGCGGACTTAAGCTTAGACACCAAAATCACTGACAATGTATCCTTTGGTCCGAATTTCAGAACATTTATGAAAAGTCAGATTGGTAATGGTTTTTCATGCACAAGTGATTTTATGGATTGGGTCAAGAAAAATGAAGGAAAAACATTGGAAGATGCCGTCCAAACATATCACCAGCTAGAAAAGAGAAAAGCGGACCCGAATTTTGAAAGAAAGATCGCCGACAACAATATGTTTAATCAATACACCAGAGATTTTTTGAAAGTCAATCCTGAAGAGAATATAGATTCTGTCCGAAAATACTGGATGCTCAAAAAGCAACTTCCTGCCAAAGACGGATTTGTGAGATACGAAAAGTCAGACTTAAATCTTGAAGAAATTAGGAAAGTCAAGGAAAGTAATCATCTAAAGAATAAATAAGATTAAAGAAAAAACTTGATAATTTTAAACCTTATGAGCCAAGATGAACTTTCCCAGATACCAGCCAAAGAGCTCCTGGAGGTAGCAAAAAGCTCGATACCCTCATCCCTAATCGATGCCTTTTTTATTGGGTTTTTAATAGGGGTTTTTATTTACAGCATTGCCGGGAACACCTGGGGCTTCCTGACCCTAATTCCATTATTGCTATTTATCAAAACATTTTGAACATGTATTCTGGGAAAATAAACGCGGTAAACAAAAAATTAAAACCCTGCTGTGTTAAGTACGCAATGGCAGTTTAAATCTGTCGGCATTTAAACCAAAATCGTATGAACGAACGAATTATTAAAATTTTCCTTCGCCTATCCATTTCATCGGCTTTCTTATCAGCTGTGGCGGATCGCTTCGGATTATGGAGTCAAGAAGTTTCCGTTTGGGGAAATTGGCAAAGTTTTTTAGAATATACTGAGATCCTTAACCCTTGGGTTCCGGGTTCGTTGATCCCTGCGATAGGTACGATCGCAACAGCTGCCGAAATAATCTTTGCCTTCTGTTTGATTATTGGATTTAAAACAGAATTATTCGCCAAACTAAGTGGATGTCTGCTATTACTATTTGCTATATCAATGACCTTCTCAACAGGAATCAAAGGTTCGTTTGACTATTCCGTTTTTACAGCTTCAGCAGCAGCTTTTGGATTAAGTCTGATGAAAGAAAAACATTGGGAACTGGACGGGTTGATTTCCAATAAAAATATCGGTCAGAAAAATTAAACACACACCATAGAAATGCGGGAGTGATTCGCTACCGACAAGACTAAAATGAATAACTGACATGGGTAACAAAGGAACTTTACGGATATGTGAGAAAGGACATAAGTTTTACAAATCAACAGACTGTCCTACTTGTCCTATCTGCGAAAAAAATAAAGCCCCTAAAGCGGAATTTCTATCAAAATTAAGTGCTCCAGCAAGGAGAGCTTTAGAACGAGAAGATATTTTGACACTAAAAAAACTCAGCGGCTATTCTGAAAAAGATCTCTTGGACCTACACGGGCTTGGGCCTTCCTCCATTCCAAAACTAAAAGATGCCTTGGAAAAGGAGGGACTATCATTCAGAAAGAATTAAATTCACATTCAAAAATTATACGATGGCCAATCAATCCAACTCGTTTTTTGTTTTTCTCGCGGCAGTTTTGCTTTTGCTTTCCTGTAAACAAGAAGCAGAAAAGAAAACTGAAACGGATTTGCCGGAAGCACCTGAGCAATTCGCTGTAGAAGGCAGTTATGTTTCTGATGGGTACGATGATCGTGCCGATAGAAGCGATTGGGTTGCGGTGGAAGTTACCAAAACTGAAAACGGTCACCTGAATATTTCTGTTCGCTCAAGAGCTGATTTAAAAAAACCTACCTGCACCTTTGATGGGGAAGCGTACCGGGTGGATGAGACTACTTTTGAAACTCTGATTGATGGAAAAAGTATTTTAATTCAGTTTTCAGATATGGGATTATCCATTAGCGCCAAAAATAAAACCGAGGAAGGCATCTTGTATTTTTATTGCTCCGGTGGAGCAAGTTTGGCAGGAACCTACAAAAAAATCAACGGGGAACTGGACAAGGTGCAACTTGACAAAACACAGTTCAGTAAAGTACTCAATCTGCAAGACGTAGGATTTAATGTTTCGAGCATTCCAAAGGATAAAAGCAATCAATTGACTGTTTTCACCTTTGGTCTACCAAATGAGTATCGTGAATCCTTCGATATTGGGACCAACTTGATAACCCAAGCCGAAGTGGAAGATCTAAATGCGGATGGTTCGCCAGAATTAGTTGTGTTTGCGGAAAACCAGTCCGAACCAAAAAAAATGACCGTTTATGCATTTTCTGTAAACAACAAAAAATCAATGAGCCAGGTATTTTTTCAGCCAATTGAGGACAACAAAGAAATCAACGAAGGGTATAATGGAAATGACGAGTTTGCTTTGGTCGAAAATTATTTAGTTCAGCGTTTTCCTATCTATGAAAATGGAAATAAAACCAACAAACTGAGACAAATCCAATATCAATTAGTGGATGGCGAAGCCTCTCGAAGGTTTGAAGTAGTAAAACAAAGCGAATTTGATCTAAAATAGTTGAAATCTGACCTAAAAACACTTGCATTAAAACTATTTTAAGTTTAGTTTAAAAGTTCCAGCAGGGATACTAACTCATTATATCTATCGCATTTTCTACCTTTAAAGCTCTGAAAATAGCTAATAATGAATGGCGCTTTTGGTTTAAGGCCACTTCGGTCATCCAGCATGTAAAACAAAGAAAATAAACCTCCTGTCATCATTGCGGATAATCAATAAAATGAATTTTGGAAGGCAAAATCAATGCAACCTGAAACTGAACCTACAACCCATTCCATTTTTTAAAAGAAATAGCCCGATACAGAAATCCCTAGTATGATCATGTTTCTCCTAAAAATTAAGTGAATAATGCAATACAGTAAAGTACAGGTGAAAATCCTGTTTCATAACATCAATATGTTTTTCGTCAATTCAAATGATTAAAAACCTACTTTTAATAGCCTTCATCTTCACTTTAACAAAGTCTTTTTCCCAAGAGCTAAGTGGAACATGGCGAATGGCTTATCAGAGATCCATTAAAACTTTTAATTCATTGAAGAATCCTAAGGACACAAGCCACAAATACGAAGCTTTCTCACTTGGAAACGCCATTTTTGAATTTAATAATGACGAGGTAACAATTCACAACTTCATTGGCAAGGCTAAAAAAATAAAAATCAAGAAAGACAATGAGATTAAATTCCAAGGGACAAAACTAAACCTCGTAACAGCCAATCAAGACAGCATTGTTTTGAGAATCAATGATAATATTGAAAATTATATCACGCTGATTCCTTATCCACCAAGCAATTTCCAATTGAGTGAAGATGATTTTAAAAGTTCCCAATGGAAAGTAACTTTTGACAAAAATCCTCAAAATCCATTATCATTTCATTTTCTTAATTCCACAAATTTAATCAGCGTCTATGATGGAGTATGGCATGGATATGCAAGCTTTTCCGATTGGAAGATTCGTAGAAGTGGTCAATATTCTGTCCTCCAAGTGAGTGATCAAGAAAATCTAGATGAATATGTTTTCTATCCTTTTGCAAAAAAGGGTGAAAATATACTGGCTAGTATTTCTCATATTAAAAATTCGAGATATCCAATTCTCAGTGAAATTGAAATACTTAAAACTACCCTCCCACCGTCAGAAGAGCTTTCCGAAATTAAAAATAAACTGGCCGGAAAATGGACTTTCAAACAGTTCTACAACCTAGATGAATTGGGGCCAATCGATTCCTTAATCAGTCTCGATTTTTCTATTGATTTGGTGGAATCAGGTGTGTATTTTTTGGAAAATAAAATTGCATCTATCATAGGTGGCAGAAACTCTGATTTTTCACAGAATCAAAATGGAAAATGGATTTTGAGCGAAACTGGAACCTATTTTATAATGCACCCAGAAAATGGTTCGAGGAAATATATATCAATCCATGAACTCACAGAGGACATTTTAACTATCGACTTCTCTTATAGATTTGAAGAACGCTCAAGTTTTTCTACTAGAATTATCATGAAAAAAACAGATTGAATCTTATCTAAAAAATAGAAGCAATTGATCTTCCCTACTTCACCGCTTTTCTCGGAATAGCGGAAGGCAATCTACTCAGCATCTCATTATTCAAAAGCTGGGTCACTTGCGTAAATGAGCTGATATTAATGGTATTGTTATTCTGTCTACCAACTAGCACCACTTCATCACCCACCTGTACATCAGGAATGTGTGAAACATCCACCATAAATAGGTTCATATTGATCAAACCCACAACCTGGGCTTTCTTTCCTTTGATCAATACATGCCCTCGATTGGATTGGGCTCGCGGATATCCATTAGAATAGCCTAAAGGCATCACGGCAACTTTCATATTTTGCGAAGCTTGGTAGGAGGTACCATAACCGATAAATTCTCCAGCCTCCACATCACGAACATCCATCACATCGGTTTTCCAGGTAAAAATCCGCTTAAGTGCCCCATCGGATTGCTTTCCTATTTCCTGCAAATGGGAATAGTAAATATCAGGACTTGGCCAGAAACCATACTGGGCCACTCCGATCCGAACCATGTCATACACGGTATCTTTGTAAGCCAAAGCCGCCGCCGAACAGGCAATATGCCGGATCTCGGGTACGATATTTTTCTGATGACATTGCTTCAGGAAATTCTTGAAGCGCTCATGCTGCATGTTGATTTTAAACTGATTCGAAAAGTTCTCCGCTCCGCCAAAATGGGTGCAGAGTCCTTTGAAAGCGATTTCTTTGGAATGCTTCTTTAAAAATGCCAAGGTTGGCAAAAAATCCGTCTTAGTTAGCCCCGTTCGATTAGCTCCTGTCTCCACTTCAATGTGCACTTTGGCTTGCTTTCCAGTTTTCTTGGCTGCTTCTAGCACAAGTGCCAAGCGTTCATAATTGAAGACATAAAACTCAATTTCATTTTCCACAGCCCAGACAATATCCTCATCATACAGAATCCCCATAATCATCACATCACTGGAATCTGATTTGGCATCCAGAACCTCTTCCGCTTCAAAAGCTGAGGCGGTAGCAAAATGCCCCACCCCAGCTTTTTCGGCCATTTTTACAAAAGACCGGATCCCATGACCATAGGCATTGGCTTTCACCACAGAGGAAATCCTCACTCCCTCTCCGATCTTCTTTCTGATGAAATTAATATTATTCGTCAGCGAAGATTGACTCAGTTCTATTCTCGACGAATGTCTTACCATAATTTTGTTTGTTGATTCCATAGATATGATTTCCCCCAGCTTTCTCTGGATAGCTTTTCCACTTGGTTGATTTCTTCCTGCGGCACCTCATCGAGCTTGCTTCTCACATTTAAGGTGCTGTAGTGGAAAGCATACACCCGAGCAGCAAAATGATGAAAAGGCAAAGAGGATTCCCCCTGTTTTTCGCCTTTACCATGCACCGAAGGACGGATTCCTTGTCCCCAATCTTGCCTTCCTTCGTTGTTGGGATTGAGAAAATAAGCCCGTAATTCGCCGGCATCAGTTTCCTCCACGCGCAGGAGCGAAATGGCGTGGAAACCTATCATGTCTCCCTTATTGCTTGTGATGAAAATCCCAACCGGATTAGGGTAAACCATTTGCTGGTTTCCGTTGTACTTGGGGTGAAATGCACCATAAAAGATTCTGAGATAGCCTGGATAATCCATGATGGAATTGCTCATGTAATCGTAACAGGAAGCAAAACCCACCTGAATCCACTGCCCATACATGGCAGGATTGACCCATTTGTGCGGATCATCCAGTCTGCCGGTAGAAAGCCGCATCATTTCATTGTAGATCTTGTCCAAGTGAGGCACCAAAACCACCGAAACCACATCTAAATTATAATCCAGCTGGTCCACCAAGCCTTTGATCAAATTATTGGAGATCAGGTTTTGATTCTCAAATCGCATGATCAGATTGTTTTGGGTAGATACCGTAATGATCATATCGATCAATTTGGCAGGTGAATGCTGACTCCACATGCTGATCCCTCTGGCGGATTGGCAAGTCGGATTATTTCCCTGACCCACTCCTAGCGGCTGACCCAAAACCTTGACCGTCCCCCCGATGAGGTACTGAAGAGCCGTCACGTCCATATCTGGATCGGTAAGCGACTTCAGAATTCTCTTTTCTACCTGAGGGTTGATTTTGATTTTTCTGAGATTTTCCAATCCTACTCTGACAGGTCTTCTGGAGAACAGATTTTTCCCAAGCATCCTGGCCAAACCATAGATGCATTGGCAGTTATCCCAGCTCACTGTCTCGAGAATCAGAATCGAAACCAACTCATGGAATTTTTCCCATTCGGCAATTCCCCGATCATTCAGATCCAGACAGATAGGAACCAAGTTTGGATTCTTTTCTACAATATGTAGCAGGAGAAGTGCATGGTAGCCACTGACTAATCCAGTTGCATTCATGTATTCTCCCATTTCATGAGCCTCTGAGGCTAAAGCTGTTTCATTGGCTGTTTCCAAAAATTGCTGGTAGGCATCTCTGTCTTGATGCTTTTCAGAGTTTTTGGAAGGTGAAAACAAAGCATGGATGTAAACTTGGATCGCTTTGTCTTTTTCAGAATTGCCGGAAGTGTCAAACCTCCGATTCACCAAACTGATCAGTTCACGGGCTTTTTGAGTTCGGATGGGTCGCTGCTCACATAGCAACCGCACTTCATCGACCAACTTTTCGTAGACTCCTTTCAAGTCCATTTCGGACATGATAAAACCGAAAAGATTGAAAGCCTTTTTCAATTCGCGTTCGGTCATTCGCATGCGGGTTTCCTCCGTCGGTTCACGCAGGGCAAACTCCAGATTATGAACGAGCACTTCTTCCATGAAGCTCTGTGCATCCCCTGCAGAAAGCAGCTCATGGACATCTTCTCCTTTTGCGTATCGAAGCATTCTCAATTCGGATAGGGCCTCAAAACTTGAAGAAGGATGTCCATATTTGAGCGTACCTTTCACTAAAAAAGGAACCAATTTATCAGGATCATTCCAGGAAGTTCCTTGAAAAAACCCAGCTTTTTCGAGCTCAATACTTTTACTATAAAGATAGGCAAGGCCCGATCGTGTTAAACTCAAAATATCAATGTGACTGGCTAATTTGGTGGCCTTTTCCTGTTTGGTCAGTGCTCCAGAGTCGATAAACTCCTGAAGGCTTTGGTCGAAATTTATAAATACCTTATCGGTCGTCAATCCCATTTATTGCTTCAGATTATACATAAAATTCTTCCTCTTCGTAATGCTTGAGCAACTCAGTCATACGATCTGGATCTTCTCCTTTGAAATTGATCGTACCAAAGTGATTCCCGAAACCACTTCGATCGGCACTCAACTTCTGGCCTTCGTAAGGAGCAATCAAAGTATGCTCTACGAAATACGGTTCATTATTAAGAGACTCTGGAATTTCCAATTTTGAGAACTGGCGCTTCTGTGGATAAATCATCACATTTCCATGATAATTTTTAGGCTTGAAGTCTTTCGCTGGGAAGATTTCATCTAGTTCCTCTTCCGTAATATTCGGATCATGGCAGATCACAAAGGCGGCCAAAGCATCGAATTCATAGGATTTGGAGCAGAGTTCTAAAATGTGCCCTCCTGGAATTCTGCAGGCTGTTTCCCCGAAATTAAGCTCATCTTTTTCTGTCAAGAACCATTCTGGGTGCACCATTCCATATTCAATCCCAAAGATGTCCACCATCTTCTGCACTTCTTTATGGATCAGATCTCGCTTGCTTTCCAGATATCTCCCTTCAGGGATAAAGTTTGAATAACCCAGCTTCACATACTCTGTGATATTGAGGAATCTGATTTTTCCTTTGTTAATAAAGGCCTCGCAAGAGAACTCCCGACCTGGCAAGTGACTTTCTGCCAAACATGGAAAATCGCTATCCTCACATTTCTCATCGACATCACTCATTGAGCGAAGTAGTCTGTGCCCAACTGTTCCGGCCGAAGCGAAAGGTTTGATATGTACCCAGCTATCTTCTTCTCCGTCTAGCTGAAGGTTAGCCTGATTCAGACGCTTCATAAAGGCTTTTACACCTTCTTTATTAAATACCTCTTCAAAAAGTCCAACACGAAGACCTCCAATTAAGGCTTTTCGCTTCATCATTGCTTTATTACGGAAAAGGAAGGCTCTGTTTAAGACTCTAGGATCTCCTCTATAAATTGAATTCAGAGCACCTGCCCATTCCACCGTTTCTTCATAAAGTGGCACTGCGACATCAGCATCAAATGCCTTTAGTTTTTCAAAAAGATCTAGAGAGTTGGAAGTATCGCTCCACTCATCAAGTTGATACGGAAGGAAAGGGATGTTATTTTCTTGTGCGTAGGATTCAAAATCTGGGAAGGAAACCACTACAAAGGGTCTTCCTGTTTTTTGCATACTTTCTATGACGGGCAAACTCCAGCCCATTAGTGCGAAACATTTAGCCATGGTGAAATTGGATTTAGGGGTTAAAAAAACTGATTTACTCGGATGTCTCTAACAACACGGGATCGTGCTAAAGAGAATTGGACAGAACAGTCGATAAGTCAGACATCCATTTATACAAGGGTCTTAAGCCGGGGATCGTTCCATTAAATTTCAATCTCTTTACTGAGTGCAAGGAATCTTAGAATAATAGAAGGGAATAGTGAAAATTGCTGGGTTTTCGAATCAAAATTGTAAATTGATAAACTTGGAAATCAATAGAAAAAGCTCATCAAACAGCTTGTTTTCAGTAATTTAAATTTTAAACAAAATGTATATCCTCTATTTTACCAGTTAATAGATTAAAGCGGCTTAATAAATGGTAAACTCTAGTTGTGAGGCTGCTTCGGTCATCCTTCATCGGTCTTCCTGCCAATCAAGCAAAGAAAATAAGGTAACTGGCATCATTGCAGACAATCCTATTAAACAAATCTATTTATGTCCTCCTATACACTATCGGTCAACGATCAAAATCATACAGTAGAAGTAGATAAAGGCACCTCTCTGCTTTGGGTGCTTCGAGAACATTTGGGTTTGACAGGAACCAAATATGGATGTGGTATTGCGCAATGCGGTGCTTGTACCATTCATGTAGATGGCTCACCAATGAAGGCCTGTGTACTTTCAGTGGAGGATTTTTCCAATGGTCAAAAAATCAAAACCATAGAAGGCTTATCTGAAAATGCTGATCATCCCCTTCAGAAAGCTTGGATAGAAGTTCAGGCACCTCAATGCGGCTACTGTCACTCAGGCCAGATTATGCAAGCTGCCGCCTTATTGGAAAATAATCCAAGTCCTTCCAAGGAGGAAATCAAGGCACATATGAATGGAAATATTTGTCGTTGCGGCACTTATTTGAGAATAGTGCAAGCGATCCAACTTGCAGCCCAAAACCAATAAGCCATGCTTTCAACATCAAAAAATAACGGTACCTTAAACCGTAGAGAATTTCTAAAATCATCAAGCGGGATCGCTTTATTTATTGGAGCATCTGGGATTTTCCCTGCACTGATTTCCTGTTCAGACTCCAAGAAAATCCAAGAACAATTCGAAAAACATGCTATCACAGCTTGGGTAAAGATTTCTGAAGACGGTCAGATCATAATTTATAATCCTGCATCAGAAATGGGGCAGGGTTCCATGACTTCTTTGCCCTTGATTTTTGCAGAAGAAATGGATGCCGATTGGACCAAAGTAAAAGTGGAATTTTCCCCTCAAGAAAGTGAAACTTACGGTTCTCCGGGCTGGGCTCCGGGCAGTAAAATGATGTTTACAGTAGGCAGCAGAACTACCAATAGCTATTTCAATACCATGCGAACAGCCGGTGCGCAGGCAAGAGCTATTTTGCTCCATGCTGCCGCCCAGAATTGGAAGGTGCCGGTGGAAGAATTAAGTGCTGAAAACAGTGTGGTTTCCCATAACGGCTCGGATAAAACGATCACTTACGGAGAATTGATCCCCTATTTAGTTGCAGTAGAAACTATGCCGGATGTATCAGAAGTGCCTCTGAAAGCCTCAGACAAATTCAAGTTGATCGGAAAAGAAATCCCAAGGACGGAAATCCCCTCAAAAGTTGATGGGACTGCGCAGTTTGCCATTGACGTTCGGCTTCCTGACATGGTTTATGGAGTTTTGGAAAGAGGAAATCTCCATGGCGCAAAACCTACTTTGCTCAATGAATCTGAAATTCTGGGTATGGAAGGAGTGATCAAAGTTGTTCCTTATGACTATGCCATCGATGTGATAGCTTCCAAATTAGAGCAAGCTTTGAAAGCAAAAAGCCAACTCAAAATTGATTGGAGCAGCTCAGATGCTTCAGGCTTCAATTCCGAGGAAATCTATCAGGAATACGAAAAAATTGCAGCTCAAAACCAAGCAGGAGAGGTCATCACAGAAGAAGGAGATGTTTCAAACGCCCTCCGAAATGCCTCCAAAGTCTACCAAGCCGATTATAAAAACGATTACGTTTACCATGCCCAATTAGAACCTCTGAATGCAGTGATCCAAGTTTCGGAAGATTTGCAAAATGCTGAAGTTTGGGTCGGCAGCCAACAAGGAATGGATACGAAACTCGGGGTTCCAGGAGTATTGGGAATCCCCCCAGAAAATGTCAATGTCCACTTACAGTATTTGGGAGGCGGTTTTGGAAGGAGAAGCCTTAGTGACTTTGTGGAAGAATGTGCTGTTTTAGCAAAAGAAGTAGCTCCAAAACCCGTCAAACTCATTTGGACCAGAGAAGATGATCTGCGCTATGGAACTTACCGACCGATGTCGCTGCAGAGAATCAAAGCAAGTGTTGACTCTTCAGGAAATATCAATGCATTTTCCCATACAGTAGTGGGCGATGGAGGAAATCTAGTGGCCAGTGGAATCCAAAATGATCACTATGCCATTCCGAACCAGTTTGCCGATTGGAGATCAACTACCCATGGGATTCGATTAAAGCATTGGCGTTCGGTTGGACATGGCCCAAATAAATTCGCCATCGAATCCATGTTGGATCAAATTGCCTATGACCAAAAAATGGATCCAGTCGATCTTCGAAGGAAGCTAATGGCCAATTCACCTAGGGCTTTGGCTACTTTGGAGAAAGCAGTAGAAATTTCCAATTGGTCCCAACCTTCACCAGAAGGATATGCAAAAGGGATTTCATTTGTGGAACATGGCTCTTTGGGCACCGGAGTTTGTGAAATTTTTCTGAATAAGGAAACCGGCGAAATCAAGGTGAATCGCGTTTGGATCGCTTTGGATGCTGGAACCATCATTCAACCCGACAATGTCAAAGCACAAATGGAAGGAGGGATTATCATGGGTATCAGCAGTGCTCTCAAAGAAAGAATTTCAGTCGTTAATGGTCAAATCCAACAAAGTAATTTCAATGATTATTCTTTGTTGAGAATGCAGGATTCGCCTGATATAATTGAAACAGTTTTAATTCCATCTGGAGAAACTCCCCAAGGAGTTGGAGAAACAGCCACCCCAATGGTGGCAGGAGCCATTGCCAATGCTTTCCTTCAATTAACCGGAAAACATTTACGACATATGCCATTCACCCCAGAGCGGGTTTTAGAAGCGTTGGATTCTTAATTGAACGGTTACATTTAAAAGGTATTTAGATTAGGAATGATCCAAATACCAACTGAAATTATCATTTAGGATCTTTTGTTTTTCAGTACGAATGAATTCAAGGAATGTCTGACTGATAGGGGAGAGTTTCTTTCCTTTGAGCCAGATCAAGCGCCATTCAGTTTTGATAGGTAAATCCGGTGATTCAAGGACAAATAATTGGTTTGAGACCAATTCATTATGGATCCCTATCATCGGCATGATGGAATAACCCAATCCTGCGATAACAGCTTGTTTCACCGCCTCATTGGATGTCAATTCCATTCGCTTTCTCCGCTTCCCTTGATGCTCTTCGAAGTATTTTTCCATTGCCATTCGGGTGGCAGAACCTTCCTCTCGGTAGATCAAGGGTTTTTTTTCATCCCTCAAATCTTGATTTCCTACCAAATAAAGCTTGTTTTCGATTAAGACTTCTTCTTCCACAGCAAGCTTATCCGGTACAACAGAAACCATAGCAAAATCAATCTCATTATTTTTCAGACTATCCACAACTCGAGTCTTATTTGTCACATCCAAAATCAGGTCAATCCCCGTGTGCTTTTCCATAAAACCTGATAAAAAATAGGGGATCACGTACTTTCCGGTTGAAGCAGAGGAAATACTCAATTTCCCAGTCAAAATCCCCTGATAAGCCTGGGTTTTGTAATTGATATTATCCAATTCCTGGATCACCCGCTCGGCAACTTCCGCAATTTCTTTCCCAAAATCAGTAATGTACAATTGACGACCAATGACTTCAGTCAAAGGGATTTCAAATTGATCCTGAAGGTTTTTTAGCTGGATAGAGACCGCAGGCTGAGTCATAAAAAGTTCCTCCGAGGCCTTCGTGATACTTTTTGTCTGGACCACTTTGAGGAAGATCTGCAATTGATGAATGGTGTAATTCATAACATTTGTTTATGTATATCATAATAAATATAAATAAAAATTTATAAATAAGATTTCCAAGCTTTGTGGCGTAAACAAAAATTAATTGAAGCATGATACAATCAGAATTGACAGAAAAGGAACTCACAACGATCAGTAAAGAAAGCCTTATTCATGGAGAGTTTACTCCGGATGATGCCTCAGAAATCATCAATCACATGATCTCAAAAAAGATCAATTTCCACGAACGTAGAAATTTCAGTAGTCAAATCAGATTTGGTGAAGTGGATCAACATTCTGTAGTAAGAATCCAAGAACTAAAAGCCTGTAAAGCCTCGCTCAATGCTGTAATCCTACAAGCGAAAGAACAGAGCAAGAAACTGAGAGTCTCTTCAAGTATTTCGGTAGAACTTATTTAATCGAAAGGAATAGCTATGAATCATAACTTACTTTCTTTTATAACCTTGATCTCACCAGCGGTTTTTGTATTGACTGCTATTGTTTCCTGGTTCCAACCGGGAATCCGACCAACCTTTCTGAAAAAACTGGCGACTGTCGCTTCCATTCTAAGTATTTCAATCGCCGCTTTAAGCGGTTTTTTTGTGGCCAAATATTCTTTATTGGAAACTCCAATGGAAGGATTGGCAGCTTGGGGATTCGCCATCAGACTGGACGTGTTGAGTGTTTTAATGCTAAACATGATTGCTTTACTCGGATTCATTGTAATCAGATTTAGCTTGAATTACTTAGACGGAGACACGAGACAAGGAGTATTTATCGGAAGATTGGCTTCTGCCATTGCCTCGGTACAGCTACTGGTTTTATCCGGTCACCTGGGATTACTGTTTATCTCATGGGTTCTGACAAGCATGTCTTTACACAGATTGCTGGTATTCTACAAGGATAGACCTGGAGCAATCATTGCTGCCCGTAAAAAATTCATTGTGGCAAGACTTGGAGATGTCAGCTTATTAGCCGCCTGTATCCTGCTCTACTTCCAATTTGAGACTGGCAACCTAGAAGTAATCTTTCAAAGCATCCAAGCAAACCTTGCCTCTGGCATCTCTATGCCAGGAATCGAATCAGTTGCTATACTCTTGGTTTTGGCCGCAATTTTAAAATCTGCCCAATTCCCAACCCATGGCTGGTTAATTGAAGTGATGGAAACGCCATCGCCGGTTTCAGCACTTTTACATGCTGGTTTACTCAATGCGGGTCCATTTCTGATTATCCGCATGGCCTTTGTAATGGATGCTAGTACCTATGCTCCCTTGATTTTACTAGTGATCGGTGGCTTTACTGCCCTATTCGCGTCAGTTGCCTTCCTGACCCAGACTTCAATCAAAACTGCCTTGGGGTATTCGAGCGTGGCACACATGGGATTTAGTTTGATGACCTGCGGAATGGGAGTTTATCCAGCGGCCATGCTTCACCTAGTAGCACACTCTTTTTATAAAGCACATTCCTTTCTTTCTTCTGGAAGTGTAATAGAAGTTATCCGAGCTTCAAAAGTCAAAGCAGCTCAACGAATAGGTAGTCCTTTTAGAATTTTTCTCGGAATATTACTTGCACTTGGCTTATATACCGGGGTGGCAATCCTTTGGGGAGTAGATCCTCAAAAAGAACAGGCTTTGTTGGGAATTGGTGCTGTGATCATCCTCGGTCTTTCCAGATTATTTTCCTCTGCAATTGATTCGGATGGAGGAAAGCAACTGATCTTGAAAACAACGGGATTATCGGTACTAGTCATCCTCTCATTCTTCACACTGGAATCAGGAGCACATTTTCTGCTTTCTTCACAGATTCCGGAACTCATTCAGCCAACTCTCTTGGAAAGTGTTCTAATCGGGATGGTTTTGATGGCCTTTGCCGGGGCGGTCTTTATCCAGATTCTGGCACCTAAACTTTCTACTAGTCAAGCCTATTTGGCGCTGGCCATCCACTTGAGAAACGGACTCTACATCAATACGATATTTGATAGAATGGTCAGGTCCTTATACACTCACAAACCTAAGTCTCAGCCAATCTATGTTTCAAAGCCTCTAAAACAGGAATCCAAAAAAGAGAAGGTCTTTGAAAAATCCCTTGCTGAAGTATCCTAATTGTCTAAAAAATTCAACCTATCAAAAGTCATCGAATGATCCTTTCTAAAACATCAAGCATGAATACAATCGAAATAATAGAAAAAGAACCGAAATCCTTGGTTAATGCCATGCGATCGGCTTGTAAGAAAATCGCTCCTGTTTGGCCTCTGGAGAATTTTGTAGCAGTCAATCCTTATTTAGGTTTTACCGGGAAAAAATTTGATCAGGTAGCACAGGAACTTGCTGCGACAGGAGATATTCACATGACCATGCCTTCCTCTTTCTACCTTCAAAAACTAAAGGAAGGGAAGTTGAAAAAAGAAGACATTCTTAAAGTTCTCAGCCAAAAGAATAGCCAGATTGGTTACCGAGACTTTATCCAGTCTCTGGAACAAATGCCAGATTCAGAAGAATCCATGATCCAGATTTCAACGGTTGGGGATTTGGCCACTCAAATCACTCAAAAGGACTGGAACCGCTTTATCACAGCAAGAATCTCACAATGGGCTGCATCTTACTTTGATAAGGGACAGGCTATCTGGATAGCTGCTGATCAAAAAGAAAGCCCATTTAAAGCTTGGAAGATTGAAGCTGAAATCGATAGAACTCCTGAGCTCAGCGGACTCAAGGATTTTAGAAAAATTGTTAAATCTCTCCCTGATAACCCCATTTCGGCAACTCAAAAAGCATTGGACATGCTGGGGATAGAACTTGAAAACTCTTCCTTTTATCTTCATAGATTGCTGCTGAAACAGGGAGGTTGGGCAGCTCATGCCGCAAGACTCGATTGGGATCAGGAGCTTTATGGAGGAAAAGATGGACACTTGATAGAGCTTCTGGCGGTCTTGGTTTGCTGGGAAGCCTGTTTGATGGAAAGCCTTCAAAATCAAGAGCTTTTCAAAATTTGGGAAGAAGAAAAAAACCAATGGATCTCCTACCAAGAAGGCCTGGAAGAAAATCAACAACTCGCACATAACTTAATTCTACAGGAAGCTTTCGATTTGGCTACCCAACGCGAGCTGATAGAAAAATTTGAAAGGGTCAAAGTTGAAATTAAAACTCAAAAAGAGCAGGTAAAAGCTCAGGCGGTTTTCTGTATCGATGTGCGCTCGGAAGTTTTCCGAAGAAACCTTGAACTTGTGGACAATTCGATAGAAACCCTAGGTTTTGCCGGATTCTTCGCTTTCCCCATCACCTATGTACCCTTGGGACATGAAACTTGTGAGGCTCAATGCCCGGTTTTATTGAAAACGGGACCAACAATTCTAGAGCAAATCCCAGATTCTGAAAAGAACCAGCAGGCGATAAAAGAGCGGGTCTCTGCCCATCAGCTTAGTAAAATCTGGAAGTCCTTCAAATCAGGAGCTGTCACCTGCTTCAGCTTTGTCAGCCCAATGGGACTTTCATACCTGCCAAAAATCTTTACCGACTCATTCCGATGGACCAGACCGGTTCCTCATCCAGATCAGGTGGGTATTTCCTCCAGCTTGTTAAAAAACAAAACGGTCAATTTGGAGGCACATGATCACCAAAATGAAACTTCAGGAATTCCTCTGGAGCAACAAATCCAAATGGCCAAAAATGCTCTAAAAGCCATGTCTTTATCTGATGATTTTGGAAAGTTTGTCCTGATCGTGGGCCATGGATCCAGTACCGTCAATAACCCTCATGCTACTGGCTATGACTGCGGGGCATGCGGAGGTCATACGGGAGAGGCAAATGCCAGAGTAGCAGCAGCTGTTTTAAATAACCGAGAAGTGAGAACTGGTCTTCTCCAGGAAAATATCTTTATCCCAATCAATACCGTTTTCCTTGCCTGTTTGCATGATACGACCACTGACGAAGTGAGCATTTTCAACGAAAATGAGGTGCCAGCTTCAAGAGCACAGGAACTGGAGGAGCTGAAAAACTCTCTAAAAAGAGCTGGCCATGCCGCAAGAACAGAAAGATCGCTTCGAATGGCGAATCAAAAGAATACTAGCGTTGAAAAGATGATTTTCGCCAAAAGTAAGGATTGGTCAGAAACAAGACCGGAATGGGGATTGGCAGGATGCTCAGCCTTTGTAGTTGCGAATCGGGAAAAAACCAAAAACCTGAATCTGGAAGGAAAATCCTTTCTCCACTCCTATGATTGGAAAAAAGATGAAGGTTTTAAAGTTCTGGAGCTCATAATGACCGCGCCGATGGTAGTGACCAGTTGGATCAACCTGCAATATTTTGGGTCGACAGTGGACAAAAAAAACTTCGGTTCCGGAAATAAAACCTTACACAATGTCACCTCCGGGCTTGGCGTGCTAGAGGGATTTTCAGGAGATCTGAGAGTGGGACTTCCGATACAGGCAATCCATGACGGAGAAAACTACCAACATGAGCCGAACCGATTAAATGTCATTATCGATGCACCGGTGGAAGCCATGAACAATATCCTGGAGAGACATCCTTCTGTCAAAAACCTTTGCGACAATGGTTGGATCTATCTCTTTGCGATGGGAGAAGATGGAACGATCACAGATCGATACGCTGGAAATTTAAGTTGGGAAAATCTAAGCTCTAAGGCAGCTTAAGTTCACGATTTCAAAATAATCTGAATGGTTTCATTAAAAAAGGCTGTCTCTAAACTACTTCTCGTCACTTTGAGCGCCTGCCTGACGGACGGCAGGAAGTAAAAACATGGTTCGATTGGCTATACCAAGTCTTCGATTCTGCTCACGCTGACAAAATTTAGACTTCAGAGACAACCCTTTTTTACCCTGAATTTAATGGGAACGAAACTTGGGCTTTAAACTGATTTCTCCGGAAGAAAGTACAGTTTCTGTTTACCATTGTTTCCTTTTTCTTTTGAGACTCAACATTCCATACACCTACAGCTAGGTTTTAATCACTGTCACTTTTTGGCGGGCAAAAAGTACCCAAAAACCATGAGCCTCGGCCTTTTTTTTCCGCTGAAACCATATCCTATAACTCATAAACTTCAGGAAGTTTTTTAAAAAGCTGGAATAGCAGGTTCATAATCCGAAAAATAAAAAAGGTTCGTAACTAGCCTGAATGATATTGGTACAAGTGGACTTTCGTCTATTCAATTCAGGAAAGTCAAGATCACTATTTCATGATTGGAATAGCTTTGGCTTAACAAATTCATAAATTTCTCCCAAAATCAGGGTCGTTAATTTAATAAATGCCCCTATTTTTGGGAATTCTTTGAGATACCTAACCACTAAAAACCCTTCTATATAGGATCGGAGCTAAGAAAAAATAGTACAATTGATTAGATTTGCCTCAATCCGATTAACCCAAGTTTTTAATTTAATGAGCACAGAATTCAATTCTTTAAAAGACCAGCTGGTTGTAGAAGTGCTACCCACCTTGCATATTTTATGACTACTAGTTCTTTATTTATTGCTCTTTGCGGAGTCGGTTGGATAGTTGCCTATGTGGAGGCATTGAGAATCGGGTTGAAAGATAAAACTTATGCCATTCCTTTCCTGACCCTGGCATTGAACTTTACCTGGGAAATTTATTATACCATTCAGGGATATCATGAGTTCGGCTACCATGTCTCTACTTATGTGAATTTTTTATGGGTTCTGATAGATATCGGAATTCTCTACACCTATTTCCGATTTGGTCGAAAAGAAGTCAAAGGAAGTGACATGCAGTTTTATATACAGGCCTTCATTTTCATCCTGAGCTGCTTTTTTATTCATCATTATACCTTCCAATGGCTTGGTATCGTCAAAGGAGCCCTTTATTCGGGTTTCTCTATTAATTTTGTCATGTCATTCCTCTTCATCAGACTCTTTTATCGAAGAGGTGGGGCTAGTGGTCAATCCTTAATTATTGCCATTTCTAAGTGTTTTGGCACTTTTTCCTCAACCGTCTTGATTGGGATGATAGGTTCTAAAACTGCAGGTGGAGTAAATAAATACATTCTTTTTTTAGGCCTAATGATTTTTGTCGTAGACTTGTTTTACATCTACTTGCTGGCCAAAGAAAAAAAGGCAAGCCCCAAGAAACCAATTGCTATCAAGGATTGAGTTAATTTTTCTGTCCCCAACTTACTCATAAGGAATATTATCCTATCGGAGAAAAGAATGAAATTGATAAATTAGGGTTGATTTGAGCTAATTACCCTTGAAGGGTTTCGAATATTACTAGATGAAATATCCTTGATTTAAAAAAGGTCTATTTCTCCTCATATTAATTTTCCAACTGTAAACACCTGCATTTTGAATTCGCAAGTCACAAAAATCACATTTCTATTTTCATTAGTTCTATTGGTTTCCTGCCAGGAAAAACCCAAAGAAGGAGATAGTTTTCGAGCTGAAGTGCTCAGCCAAATTGAAGCTATCCAAGGTGATGTGGCTATTGCCTATATCAATTTATCTGACCCAGCTGACACTCTTTTCATCAATGCCGAAGAAGAATTTCATGCGGCCAGTACCATGAAAGTTCCTGTGATGATCGAGCTTTTCAAGCAGCAGGAACAAGGTAAACTCAATTTACAAGACTCGATTTTGCTGAAAAATGAATTCAAAAGCATCGTGGACAGCAGTCTGTATAGCATGGATATCGGAGATGATAGCGATGATATCATCTATAACAAAATCGGTACTACTGTAGCGCTAAGTGATCTCATGTACAGCATGATCACTGTCAGCAGCAATCTCGCAACAAACGTCTTGATTGAGTTGGTAGGTGCCAAAAATGTAACTGCCACCATGAGAGATCTCGGAGCAGATAAAATCCAGGTACTTCGGGGAGTAGAGGATCAAAAAGCCTACGATTTGGGATTGAGCAATTCCACCACCGCGATGGATCTATTGAAAATCATGAAAGCGATTGCAGAGGAAAAAGCCGGGAAAAAAGCATCCTGTGATCAGATGATTTCAATTCTGAAAGATCAACAGTTTAATGAAATTATTCCTGCCCACTTGCCAAAAGACCTTTCTGTAGCTCATAAAACCGGCTCTATAACCGGTGTACACCATGATGCAGGCATTGTTTATTTACCAGATGGAAAGGCCTATGTGATAGTCCTACTTTCTAAAAACCTTCAGGATTTCGACCTGGGAACTTCCCAGTTAGCCGGAATTTCTAAAACCATATATAACCATTATATAGAGCAGGAAAAATGAAGTCCTTTCTAAGATCGTTTCCACTAAAGAAAGCCATTTTCCTCTGTTTACTCATACTTTGCCTGCATGGCATATCTCTGGATAGTGTAGCCCAGACCCTCCAGCAAACCCTGGACACCAGGCTATCTGAATTGCTTGATAGTGCGGCCATTCCCGGCATGAGCCTGACTGTCATCAAAAAAGGTGAAATCACCTATTCTAAAAACCTGGGAGTGAAAGTAGTGGGAAAAACAGAAGAGATTTCAGAGCACACGATTTTTGAAGCAGCATCATTGACCAAACCTATCGCGGCTTTTTGTGCGATGAAACTGGTGGAAGAAGGTAAATTGGATCTTGATAAACCCCTTGTCGACTATCTTCCTTACGCAGATATCGCAGATGACAAACGCTCTCAGATTATCACCGCCAGAATGGTTTTGTCACACCAAACAGGATTGCCAAATTGGCGAGCTGATAGGCAAAGCAAAGAGTTAAAGTTCAAATCTGATCCCAATAAAAAATTTGGATATTCAGGAGAGGGCTTTGTTTACTTACAAAAAGTATTGGAAAAGATCGAAGGAAAAAACCTGGGTGAGATCGCCTCAGAAATGATTTTCAAGCCACTGGGAATGCAAGACAGTTTTTTGGTTTTTCCTGATTCTGCAAACTTTGCAGTGGGGCATAATACCAAATCAGAACCTCAAGGCAAAGGCAAACCCAACATGCCAAACGCTGCTTATAGCATGCATACCACTTCTGCCGATTATGCCAGATTCCTACTTGAATTAATGAACCCAACTTTAATTGAGAAATACCTAGTAGCTCAAATGGAAAACCAAGAAGTACTGATGGATTCCAAAGACCCATCTCTTGGCTGGGGTTTAGGTTTAGGCATCAATACCACCAGGCAAGGAAAATACCTCTGGCATTGGGGTGACAATGGTGTTTTTAGAGCATTTTTTATTTTTTCCGAAAAGGATAAAACAGGTTTTGTTTATTTCACCAATAGTCAAAATGGACTCAGCATTGTCCATAGAATGATGCACACAGTATTTTCCGATCCGGAAATCATGGAGAATTGGAAAGAATATAAGCAGCTATAAAATGAATACCAGTGTAGAAAATTACTTTTTGGAAGGTTGTGGGAGATGCCCTCTAGGAGGTACGCCTCAGTGCAAAGTGCATTCCTGGGCTCTTGAACTCGCACATTTACGAAAAATCATTCTTCAGACAGGACTTCAGGAGGAAAGTAAATGGGGAGTGCCCTGCTACACCTTAAACGGAGCTAATATTTTGATTTTAAGCGCTTTCAAAAATTATGCTTCTATCAGTTTATTTAAAGGATCCTTACTTCAAGACTCCAAAAAAATCCTGACCAAGCCAGGGGAAAATTCACAAGCAGCCCGATTGATTAAGATCACTGATATCAAAGAAATCTTAACCCATGAGAATGATATCAAAGCTTATATTTTTGAAGCCATTGAAATAGAAAAGGCAGGACTCAAAGTGGATTTTAAGAAAAACACAGATTTGGAGTTGGTAGAAGAGCTCCAGCAAAAACTAGCCGAAGATCCATCCTTCAAAGCAGCTTTTGAAGCCTTGACACCTGGACGACAACGTGGATACAACATTTATTTTTCGCAGGCTAAACAATCCTCCACACGGATTTCGAGAATTGAAAAATCCATGGAAAAAATCTTTGAGGGCAAAGGATGGAATGATCGATAAAAAAACTGCCAGCCGAATCTTGTTCCTATTCAGGTGGCAGTTTTCTCAAAATTTCGCCTTTATGGATTATTTCGTATCAAATTTATAGATACAAGTCTGCTCATATTTTTCCCCAGGTCTCAAAATCGTGGATGGAAAATTAGGCTGATTAGGAGAATCAGGAAAATGCTGTGTCTCCAGACAAAATGCAGATCTAAATTCATACGCTTTACCTCCTTTGCCTTTTGCGGTGCCATCGAGGAAGTTTCCTGCATAAAACTGGACCCCCGGCTCTGTGGTATACACTTCCATTTCTATTCCCGAATCCGGTGAATAAGCTACAGCTGCCAATTCCAATGCTCCTTGTTCTTTTTTATCCAAGACCCAGTTGTGGTCAAAACCACCACCGAATTTCAACTGCTCATTTTCCTGATTGATGTCCTTTCCTATCTTTTTGGAAGACGTGAAATCAAATGGAGTCCCTGCGACAGGTATATTTTCACCCAAAGGAATCAGAGTGCTATCTACTGGTGTGAATTGATCTGCCACCAGTTTCAGCTCGTGTCCCAAAACATCCCCAGAGCCCTCTCCATTGAGATTAAAGAACGAGTGATGTGTCAGGTTGATAGGAGTTGCTTTATCAGTTTCTGCTTCATAGGTGATCTTAAACTCATTCTCATCAGTCAGAAAATAAATCATTTTCACTTTTAAATTACCTGGAAAACCCTCTTCACCGTCTTTGGACAAATAGGAAAATACGATATGAGAATCATCTGCCTCTTCGATCGTCCAGATGACATTGTGAAATCCTCCTGGTCCACCATGAAGGGAATTGGCACCATTGTTTAAAGCCAAGGAGTAACGCTGTCCGTCTAATTCGAATGTACCTTTGGCAATTCTGTTTCCATATCTTCCCACTGCCGTACCAAAAAAGGGTTCTGGTGAGGTCAGGTATTCTGCTGGTGTATCGAATCCCAGGACAACATCTAGCATGTCCCCGTTTTTATCCGGTACCAAAAATGTCATGACTCTGGCACCCAAATTAGTGACGGTCATTTTCATGCCGTTGCTATTGGTCAATGTCACTATTTTATAAGGGCTTGCTTCCTCGGTCATGTTTTCTATAGGTGTTTCGTTTTGTTTTTTTTGAGCGCATGCAAGCATCAGGAACAGGCAACTCAGGCTGAATAGTTTGATTCTATTTTTCATCAATTAGGTGGCTAGTGTGGAAAACAAAGAAAATCTGTCTGGCCGAAAAATCCTTTTGCCAGACAGACCTCAATTTACCTGATTTATTTAACCGAAACCTGATACAGTTTTTCGTGAAGTGGTTTCAATTGGGCCGCTTTCATCTTGATGATTTTACGATCATAGGTCATCAAACCATTGGTTTCTACTTCCACATCGGTAGTTTGGGTATAGACAGCCGCAGAAAGTCCCGCCTCGATCAGTTCCTCCATTTTTTTCATGAGTTCAGAATATTTCGCCAAAAGCTCAGTTTCGTTTTTGAAGCTTTGATAGCCCCAATTGTCTTTTTGCTGCCAAACATGTCCATCCACTGGAAGTCCCAAACCTCCGAATTCACCCAAAACCAGAATATTGTCCTTTCCATAAATCCCCGGAGCTGGCATTTTGGCGTCTGGATAGTTATGTAAATCGATGATATCCCCTGCTATTTTGGTGCCTTCCATTTCAAAATTTCCCCCACTGGCAGAATTTACCAATCTAGTTGGATCATGTTGCTCAGTCCATTCTGTGATTTCCTTGGTCTTAAATTGACCCCATGCTTCATTAAATGGAACCCAAACCACGATAGAAGGAAAATTGTAAAAATCATCCATGATCTCTTTCCATTCTTCTTTGTAAATCGCTTCTGACTCTGGAGTTCTATCCCGGTCACTCTGACTACCTAGCACTGCCAGTTTCATTTCCCAGCCATTTCCCATATCACCACTTGGCATATCCTGCCAAACCAACATTCCCATTTTGTCACAGGCGTAGTACCATCGTGCCGGTTCTACTTTCACATGTTTCCGGATCATGTTAAAACCCATCTCCTGTGTTTTTTTAATATCAAAAACCATGGCCTCTTCGGAAGGTGCCGTGTATAACCCATCTGGCCACCAACCTTGATCCAAAGGCCCATATTGGAATAAAAATTTGCCATTGAGCATCATTCTTTGGATGCCATTGGCATCTGGTGCTTTCTTGATTTCACGAATTGCAGCATAGCTTCCTACTTCGTCGATCACTTTTTTGCCACTGACCAATTCTACTTTTAAATCATACAAAACAGGATTTCCTGGTTCCCAAAGAGATGCATTAGGGATCGTCAATTTTGCAATGCCACTTGGATTGATTGTTTGTTCAGCTAGCATTGTTCCGTCTTTCCAAGCTGAAACTTTGACCTGCTGTCCTTCTTCAGATCCACTCACTTCCGGGCTCACGATGATCTGTTTAGCTTGGATGTCAGAGGAATTTCTGAGTTCAGAAATATAACTTGCAGGAACAGTTTCCATCCAAACTGTCTGCCAAATTCCTGTCACAGGAGTGTACCAGATTCCATGGGGATTGTTGATTTGTTTACCCCTAGGTTGAGGCCCTTCATCGCTTGGGTCCCAGATTCTCACCTGAAGCGTTTGGTTTTTTCCAGACTTTAATGCCGAAGTGATATCAAATTGGAAAGGGTCATACCCTCCTTTGTGAACACCAACAGACTGGCCATTAATGAATACTTCGGTTTCCCAATCGGAAGCCACAAAATGCAGTAAGACTTTGTCCTTACCTCCTTTTTTGGGGGAAGCAAATGTGGTACTGTACCATAATTCCTTGTCTTTCCCCACTGTTTTACCGACACCCGAAAGAGCCGATTCCACAGCAAATGGCACTAAAATCTCGCCCTCGAAACTTGTAGGCGCAGCATTCCCTTTGGCTTGGATAGTATAATCCCAAAGGCCATTTAAGTTCACCCAATTGGACCGGGTCATTTGGGGTCTGGGGTATTCTTGATGCACGTTTTCTGGATCAACTTTCGTTGCCCATTCTGTCATGATTTTTCCTTCTACAGGTTGGTAAGTGCTGGTTTGTGCAGTTGCCAGTTGCTGCGCAAAGAGCAGGCATGTGCCAAAAATTAAGGTTTTTTTCATAGGTCTATTGGTTATCAAACATTTATAGTCTTCTTTTTTTTTATGAATCACTATTTAGGGTTCGCTCAATTGGAAGTTGGGGCTTTATTTGTTTTAGGGTTAGAAGTTAATTCTGGAAATGCTGTAATCCGTAATCTCGCAGCACCCATGGGAACCAAAGTCACATCAGTAACTGGCTGATCGGAGGTTTTGGGAAGGTCTTTCAGTTCACCCACGAGACCATATTCATCAAATTGCCATTCGGGAATCTGCTGAGCTTTTACGATCATTTTGATCGGAACTTCTTCCAAAGTAAAAGGGAAGTCTGATTTTGGCCATTTCCCTTTCATTACTTCCACTGAGGAAGCAGGATCGTTTTCATCCACCAAAATGCTGTAATTCCAGTCTGTCACTGGTTGCACTTCCCAGGAAGGCCACTTCTTCGTATCTGCCCCTTCCTGCCATTTGGAATCCCAGATGGCCGTTTCTTCACTGTCTTTTTTCAGATACTTTTCACGGATCTTTAATGAATACGTCAACGGTCCTCTGCTGATGCTCAGACTATTGCTGTTTTTCTCCCAACGTTTCGTTTGAACTACCATCGGGAGAGTAATTGACACTAAATCTCCGTTTTTCCAGATTCTGTTGATTTTGGCAAAGCCAATTCCTGATAGTTCAGACTTCACGACTTCCCCATTGATCTTGATGCTAGCTCCCTTTGTCCATGCTGGAACCCTCAGATAAAGTGGAAATTGAACATCTTTAGGACTACTAATCGCAAATTGGATTTCCTCCTCAAATGGATAATGGGTCGTTTCTTCAAGTTTAATGGTGGTTCCATCACCCACTTTTACTGTGACAATGCTTTCTCCATATAAGGCCGCCGCCACACCGTTATCAGGCGTGGCCATCCAAAGATTTTCTATGAAATAGGGCCAACCCTGGGAATGGTTGTGTTGACAGCATCTGGAACTGAATGGATTCATCAAAAGAAAAGGGCCAGAGTTAGAAATCCCAGGAGCATGATTTTCCGCATCCAGAAGTGCCATATTGGGAGAAGTAATGTAATGGAGTGCTTTGAAGTCAGGCATGACAGCCGCGGGATAGGTATTGAAGGCAACTTCTTCTGCATGATCTCCCCAAAACGGATCACCTGTAATCCGAAGCATATGTTCATCAGAATTCATTTGCTCCACCATGCCACAGGTTTCTACTCCTTGTCTTGGATCGGCATATCCTGGCCGGGCATTTTCATCCGAACCGAACATTCCTCCCGGAACCTGTCCAAAATGGTCACGGATAATTTTAAAATTCTCGTAGCTAGCCTCTAAGTCTGATTCATTTTTTGAAAGCAGATAATACTGTGCTGGCTCTCTAAAAGCCTGTGCATGGTTTACATTATGCCAATCTACCTGATCGCGGTACCAGTCAAGAACTTCTCCACCATCTCTGACTTTATAATAATTTCTGACTTGCTCCAGAGGTAAGTCTCTGCCTGTCCAGTTGGAAGTGTTTTGATGGATTTTCTCAGCCAATTCCAATAAAAATTCATCTCCTGTACGATTATAAAGCCAAAAAACACTGTGAAGATTATCTCCTCCCCTGAGCTTTTGCCAATAGCCCTCCAAAAAATTCTCATCAGGCACTGACAGCTCATACTTAAAATAATTAGTCATCAAGTCCAGAACCCGGGGATCTTCAGAGTACTCGTAATAGGATTGTAGACAATAGAGCATAATCATATTCGCCCAAAAATCCTGGTTTTCACCATCGAAATGTTTGGGACCAAAATTCCCGTCTGCACGCTGACTGGCCAGTGTCCCTTCTATCCAAATCATTGCCTCATCGATCATTTTCTGATCCTCTAGAATATAACCGATATTGGCGTATCCTTTTAGCCAATAAGGAACTTCCTCCCATCCCCAAGCACCTTCTCCATCCGGAGAAAGCCAGGCATTATCCGTTTTTTGAAGCCAGGCAGAAATCTCTCCCAAATTTCCTGTCAATCCCTCTTTTTGTCTAAGGAGGTATTCTTTTAAAAATCCTTTTGGTTTAACAGCGCCAACTGGCAGTTTGATCAAAGCACTTGGTACTAAGGGAGCTCTATTACTGACGTAAAATTGATTGGTCCCTTCAGATTCTATTTTCTCCACAAAACTCACTTCCACTCTGTCTTTTACAGGTTGACATGCAAAAGCTGTGACTGAAAGCGCTAATGCTAAAATTGATTTTCCGTTGATCCGTAACATTTCCGATTTTACTTTTCTTTTTCTTGAATAAAGATTGGAACAGGCTGAAAAAAGGTACTCGGTTCCTGGTTTTTGATGCTAGGCCATCCTTCTTGCCAAATTAAAGGATCCATTAGGAGAAGCCTTCTATTCGTTCCGTTTTTAAGTTTTGGTTTCTCCTTATCCATACCATGATAGAGTATCCAATCCTGTCCGCTATCGTCAGTGATAATTTCCGCATTGTGACCCGGCCCTGCAAAGCCTGCTGCTCCAGAGTTGGTTTTCACAACCAAACTCCCTGCAGAGTCTCCCAATAGTTCATTGCCCTCCTTGTCCAAATAAGGCCCAAACAAATTCTTCGATCTTCCAACCAATACTCTATAGGTACTATTTGCTCCTTCGCAACAGGTACCTGATGAACCGAACAAGTAATATAAGTTTCCTCTTTTAAATAAGTATGCTGCTTCCAAATGATTTCCGGCAAGCTTTACTTTTTTGCCTTCGGCTTTTCTGCCATCAGGGGAAAGCTGAGTGACATATAAGCCATGAAAGCTTCCCCAGATCAGATATTTCTCTCCTTTTTCTTCGAAATAAAATGGGTCAATTGAATTGGCAACACCGATTTCTTCAGAGGTAAAAACGGGGCCTTGGTCCACAAATGGACCTGCTGGTTGATCCGCTATTGCCAATCCTATTCCCGGATTTGGGTCTCCCCAGGTCGAAAAGGAATAATACATGTAAAACTGGTCTCCAACTTTGGTCACATCGGGCGCCCATATTCCGCCTTTAGGTTTCCAGTTAGGTTTAGTAGTCATAGCATTCCCCAACAGATCCCAATGGACCAAATCCCTGGATCGAATCACCGCGACTAAATGGTATCCGCCTTCTTCTCCCCAGTTATCTTCAGTCCCAAAAGCATAAAAATACCCATCTTCCTGAATGAGGGTAGGATCAGCAAGGACCGGTTTGAATACAGGGTTTTTAAACAATATACTGTCAGATTGAACCTTAAAAAAATCCTGTTTAACCAATTCACTAAAAGGCAAAGCATTTAAATAAAAACAGGATGAGAGAAGTAGAAAAAAAGACATGGGTCAAGAGTTAATTTCTCCACAATTGAGGTTCAAATGATCAAAGGGTTACAATTTAATGGATCTGAATTTAAATCAATCCCAAATTGAATAAGAATGGCCATAAATCCACCAACGGTGCGGAAATGCCATTTACTACTGATATTTTTAAACCCTAAACTAAACAGCAATGAAAAAACACTACTTATTAGGTCTTGGATTGATGCTTATGCTTGGTGCCAATGTTCAGGCTCAAGACGAAGTCATCGAAAAGATCATTAAAGAGGAAACTGAAAACTCCCAGCTAAAACAAATTGCCCACGAATTGATGGATGGAATTGGGCCTCGATTGGTCGGCACTCCTCAAATGAAAAAAGCTCATGATTGGGCAGTGGAGAAATACCAAGGTTGGGGCATTGAAGCTCGCAACGAACAGTGGGGAGAGTGGAAAAGTTGGGAAAGAGGCATCACACACATTGATATGATCGCTCCTTGGACCAAATCTTTGGCCGGTCAACAATTGGCTTGGAGCCCTGCTTCACCAAAAGGTGGTGCCATTGGAGAGGTTGTTGTGATTCCTGATTTGGCTGATGAAGCCGCATTTAATGCTTGGCTGCCATCGGTAAAAGGAAAATATGTGATGATTTCCGCTCCTCAAGTTACCGGTAGACCGGATTACAACTGGGAGGAATTTGCAACTGAGGAATCTTTTGAGAAAATGAAGGAAGAGCGTACCGAGTCAAACAGAGCCTGGAATGAAAGACTTCAAAAAACAGGAAAAGGTAGAAGAGAGCTTCCTGTCGCATTGGAAGATGCAGGAGCTTTGGGAATTATTACTTCTTATTGGTCTCAGGGATTTGGTGCGAATAAGATTTTCTCCGCATCTACTAAAAAAGTACCTACCATTGACCTTTCTCTTGAAGATTATGGTCTACTTTTCAGATTGGCAGAAGGTGGCGAAAAACCTCAAATCAACCTAAACGCACAATCTAAGGACCATGGCATGGCCCCAACTTTCAATACCATTGCCGAAATCAAAGGAACAGAAAAGCCAGATGAATATGTGATGCTTTCAGCACACTTTGACTCTTGGGATGGAGGTACAGGAGCAACAGATAACGGCACAGGTACTATCATGATGATGGAAGTGATGAGAGTACTGAAAAAAATGTACCCTAATCCTAAAAGAACGATTTTAGTAGGTCACTGGGGGTCTGAAGAGCAAGGATTGAATGGTTCTAGGGCTTTTGTGGAAGATCATCCAGAAATGATGGCTAAAATTCAGGCATTGTTTAACCAGGATAATGGAACAGGCCGTGTGGCAAATGTTTCAGGTCAGGGTTTCGTGGATAGCTATGAATACTTAGGCAGATGGATGTCTAAAGTACCAAGAGAAATCACTCGTGATATTGAAACCAACTTCCCTGGAAATCCAGGCGGTGGTGGATCCGATTATGCTTCTTTTGTGGCAGCAGGTGTTCCAGCATTTTCTTTGAGTTCATTGAACTGGTCCTATTTCAATTACACTTGGCATACCAATTTGGATACCTATGATAAAATCGTTTTTGATGATGTCCAAAGCAATGTCATCATGGCTGCGATCATGGTTTACATGGCCAGTGAAGAAGAAGATATGGTTTCCAGAGAAGTTAGAATCCCTATTGGAAGAAACGGTGAGCCAACCGAATGGCCGGCGATGAGATCTCCAACTCGTAAAGGAGGATTGGACAACTAATCAAGTCAATTTCTAGAATTGGAAAGAGGCTGTCTCAAATCTACTTTTTGTCACGATGAGCGTCCCGACAAATGGACGGGATCGAAATGTAGCTTAATTCACTGTATTAAGCCTTCGATATGGGCGACTCCCATCGCTCCATTGCTCAAGCTGACAATATTATAGACTTTTGAGACAGCCTCTTTTTTGTTTCATTTTTTTGAGAAAGTACAATTAGCGCAAGTAGAAAAGGTTTTGTATTTTTCTAGTTCCTAAGTTTCCCACTATGAAAAAACTTTCCCTGCCCCTACTTTTTATCCTTTTTTTCATTTCCACCGGCCTCTATTCCCAAGAAAAGATTCTGGTCGATGCAGTGGAAAAAGCCAGGGGAGAAGGTTTTTCCGGAGTGATTTTAGTCGCTCAAAATGGCCAGATCCTTTTTGAAGAAGCCATAGGAATGCGATCTTTCGAGGATCACGTGGCATTAAAACCGAAGGATATTTTCGAAATGGCATCCGTATCTAAGCAGTTTACAGCCATGATGATCATGATGTGCCAGGAAAAAGGGCTACTTGATTACGATGATCAGGTTGGGGAATACTTAGATATCCCATATCGAGGGATCACTATCCGGCAGTTGCTTACCCATACCAGTGGGGTCCCGGATTATCAGGCAGTGATGGACGAACAGTGGGATAAAAGCAAAGTGGCTGGAAACCCCGACATTTTGGAATACCTCAATCAATATCAACCTCCGATGCTTTTTGAACCGGGAGAAGAATACCAATACAGCAATACCGGATATGTGTTTTTGGCCAGCATTGTAGAAAAAGCCACAGGAAAAGACTTTGTAGAGCTGATGAGAGAATGGATTTTCAAACCTCTCGGCATGAAAAGTACTGACATCAGATCTCCAGAGGCCAAGGCAAAAGTTAAGAATTTTGCTGCTGGACATATCAAAGACGAAAATGGAACTTATGTCAATGCCAGCAATTTCCGATCATCAGACTACACAGTTTGGCTAGGAAATAGAAAAGGTCCGGGAAGGGTCAGCAGTACAGCAGAAGATCTATTGGTATGGGACCAAGCATTGTATGGAGAAAAGTTGGTTTCACAAGAAACCATCGAACTCGCATTTACTCCTGCCAAACTGAGTGATGGAACCAGAAGCTATTATGGCTTTGGTTGGGAGCTGGAACCCAAAAGTCCTCTGGGAAAAATGGTGATGCACACTGGAGATAATCCAGGATACAAGACCATAATTGTTCGATACATCGAAGAAAACAAAACGATCATCATCCTTAACAACAACTATCACCCTGATATGATGCGTTTGGTAGAAGCAGCAACGCTCTCTTTTGGAAAATGGTAAGCAATCTAATTGTAAACAATTTAATTAATCGCCCAAAGCAGCCATTTTAAAGCGATCCAGCTCAGCTGTAGCATGTTCTTTTTTCATGATCTCTTCTATTTTCCGAACAATTTCCGGATGGTCATCAGCAATATTTTTTAATTCTTGAGGGTCTATAGATAAGTCGTACAGCTCAATTTCAAGATTACCTTCTTTGATAATATTTTGCCTGATGCCTTTCCATTTACCCATTCTCACGGCTTGTTGACCTCCATATTCGGGGTATTCCCAAAACAAAAATTCAGGGTCTGGCTGAGCTTTTCCAAGTAAGGTGGGAAGAAAACTTTTCCCATCGGCATCATCAGGAACTGGAGCTCCCACCAATTCACAAATTGTAGGCATCACATCATAAAAAGCTGAAATGAGGTCAGACTTACTTCCAGCCTCCACTTTACCCGGCCAGTTCACCAACATTGGAATCCGGATCCCTCCTTCATAGACAAACCCTTTGGTTCTCCCATAGCCATTCGTAAATGGGTTAGAACTTTCGAAATAATCAAAATCCACCCCTCCTGTGTAGGTTGGTCCGTTATCACTGGTCACAATAATGATCGTATTTTCTTCCAGACCAAGTTCCTTCAATTTCGCTTTTACTTCTCCTACATGCTGGTCAAACAGGCTGATCATAGCCGCATAAGTTGCATGAGGATATTGGTTAGGGAAATACCCATTGTTTCCTAGATAAGGCTCTTCAGAACCATATTCATTCCTGTACTTATCCACATCATTTTGAGGCGCCTGAAGCGGTACATGTGGCAAAGGTGAGGCATAATAAAGAAAGAATGGCTCCTCTTTATTTTCCTCAATAAACTTCAAAGCCTTTTCATGCATCAAAGTCGGGGCAAAATCAGCCTGATTGTATTTTGAATAGCTTTCCTCCACATTTGGATCTGCACCTTCATCCAATTTGGTATTAGGAACCACAATGGGATTGTCTAATGATACTTTATTATCGTTTTCCCATAGATGCGGAGGATATAAATTATGTGCTTGACGCTGACAGTTATATCCGTAAAAATAATCAAATCCCATTTTCGAGGGGATAGATTCTGTTGTCGGTGCACCCAAACCCCATTTACCTACAATTCCGGTTTTATACCCTTCTTTCTGCAAAATCGAAGCTAAGGTGACTGTTCCCACTGGCAAGGGTCTTTGCCCTTCCAAATTAGGATCTGCAGCAGCTTTGGCATAATCCCAAACTTCACCCCGCTCTCTCCATTCGTCATTTCCGCGGATATAGGCATGTCCTCCATGCCTGCCTGTCAATAAAATGCATCTTGCAGGAGCACATACCGGAGCTCCTGAATAATGATTGGTAAAAATCATCCCCGAAGCAGCCAAAGCATCAATATTTGGTGTATGGATTTTTTCCTGTCCTTGGTATCCTACTTCTCCATAACCCAAATCATCCGCCAAAATATAGACGATGTTGGGCTTGGATGGCTTCTCTACCGGCGAAGAACATCCAAAAAATACGATAGCGGCTAGTAGAGTTATAAAGATTCGATTCATACTGGGTTGCTATTATTAAGGTACTTGTTGATATGATTTATCGCTTGCTTGAGCCGGGAAGACTCATTTCCGCTTACCACCTCATAGGGAAATCCGCTTACTTTGGCCAAAGTAAGATACTTTTCGAAGAAATATTGCCTCATTTCCAATTCGGGATATTCTCTCAAAGGGTCAGGCTCCCATGGCATATCCGTATCTGTCAATAAAATCAAACTATAGGCTCGTTTTTGGATTTGATCAAGTACCCAAGGATCCGTTTTACCGAATCTATGCTCTGACCAAATGTGGATAACCCGTAAATCTGTATCACAAAAAAGGAACTTCTCCGCTTCCAAAGCCAATTGATCTTCAATCCCAACCTGGCCTCTAGCTATTTCCAATAAATCTTCATAATCATAGTTTCTACCCAATTGATCAAGAAATTCACGGGCATATTCGGGAACCCAAGGTTCATTATAATGTGTGGATAAGTCCGAAGCAAGGGTACTCTTACCTGTAGATTCGGGTCCTAAAATCAAGATTCTTTCAGGCTTCATAGGCTTTTGCAGATTTTATCCAGGCAATCAAGCCCATGGTAGCCAAAACAGTGAAAAAGGTAAACTGGACCGTTGTCAAAATAAGTCCTTTATAAAAATAGAGCGGAACTGACACAAGATCGGTGATGATCCAAAAAATCCAGTTTTCCACTTTCTTTTTTGCCATCAGCCACATACCCACAAAAGCTGATGCCGTGGTAAAGGAATCCCAATAAGGCACATCGCTATCCGTAAATGTGGATAAAACGAAATATAAGGTGAGATAGGATATCAGAAATAGACTCAAGGCTATAAGCCAGCCTTTGGGTTTTAGCCAAGTTACCGGCAAAACATCAACTCCGGTTTTTGGGTGAGTCCAAACATACCAGCCATAAATTGACATACTAAAATAGTAAGCATTGATGCCCATATCGGCATACAATTTATATTGGAAGCAAATCCAAACATAAATCAGCGTGGAGATAATCCCCGTAGGATAAACCCAAATATGCTCTTTCATGGAATAAAAAACCGAAGCAATTCCAAAAAACACGGCGACAGCTTCTAGCCAAGTCATGTTTCTTAGTCCTTCGGATAAGCCATCTAGGAACCATTGTAAATCCATACCCGAAATAAGTGAAATTTTCTAAACCTATTCCCTCTTAACTTTGGTTATAAACAATCCGATCAAAACTTATCAAGTTTGATCAACAAGTTTTGGGACTTATTACCCTTTTCCCTCTTTCCTGATTAACTTTGCCAGCTATGACTTTGAGCACTTTATCCGCTAAAACCGACATTGACTCCCTTGATCCGAAGGATTTTATCATCATCAAAAATGCACGGGTCAATAATCTGAAAAGTCTGAGCGTTGCCATTCCAAGAAATAAATTGGTAGTGGTCACAGGCCTTTCCGGTTCAGGAAAATCTTCTTTGGCTTTCGACACACTTTTTGCAGAAGGGCAGCGCATGTACGTGGAAAGTTTGAGTTCTTATGCACGTCAGTTTCTTGGCCGAATGGAAAAACCGGATGTGGAATACATCAAAGGAGTGGCTCCTGCCATAGCCATCCAGCAAAAAGTCAACACAAAAAACCCAAGGTCCACAGTCGGAACCACCACAGAGATTTATGATTACCTGAAGTTGCTTTTCTCAAGAATCGGGAAAACCATTTCTCCAATTTCTGGCAAAGAGGTAAAACATCATACAGTTACTGACATTGTGGATTTTATCCAAAGCTTTGAAGAAGGTAGCAAAGTCATGATTTCCTGTCCACTTCAAGTGGAAAGAGGAAGAAAAATCGAGCAGGAGCTGGAACTCTTACTTCAGAAAGGTTATACCAGAATAGTAATAAATGAAGAAGTTTATTTCGTAGAGGATCTGCTGGATGAAAAGAAAGTGCCAAAAGGTAAATACGAGATCTTAATCGACCGGGCATCAGTGATTAAGGATGATGAAGACAATCAATTCCGGATTGCTGACTCCGTTCAAACTGCTTTGTTTGAAGGCCATGGAGATTGCAAAATCACTGTTCCAGGTAAGGAAACACGCACTTTTTCTGATCGATTTGAGCTAGATGGCATTCAATTCGAAATCCCATCGGTGAATTTCTTCTCTTTCAACAATCCTTATGGAGCCTGCAGAACCTGCGAAGGTTTTGGAAATGTGCTCGGAATAGACCCAGATTTGGTCATTCCGGATAAGGAAATGTCAGTTTATGAAGGAGCTATTGCCCCATGGCGAGGGGAATCTTCCAGAAGCTGGTTGGAGCCATTATTGAAAAAAGGAATTGAGTTTGACTTCCCTATACACCGATCATACAACGAACTAACAGAGAAAGAGCAAAACCTAATTTGGACTGGAAATAAGTATTTCAAGGGTCTGGATGACTTTTTCAAGGACCTGGAATCCAAAACGCATAAAATCCAATACCGAGTGATGCTTTCACGTTTCCGTGGACGCACAACTTGTCCTGATTGCAAAGGAACGCGTCTTAGAAAAGATGCTTCCTATGTGAAAATCGAAGGAAAATCCATCACCGATTTGGTTCTGATGCCGATTGATGAAGCATTGGAATTTTTCAATAAACTTGAACTCCCTTCTCATCAAGCCAAAATTGCAAATCGCCTTTTGAAGGAAATCCAAAGCAGGCTTTCTTACATGGATGAGGTAGGATTGGGCTATTTGACATTGAATAGATTGACATCTACGCTTTCTGGAGGGGAATTTCAACGGATTAAACTAGCCACTTCCTTAGGTTCAGCTTTAGTGGGATCTATGTATATCTTGGATGAACCAAGCATCGGTCTCCATCCTAGAGACACCGATCGCTTGATCGGCGTATTGAAGTCCTTGCGTGATCTAGGCAATACAGTAATTGTGGTGGAACATGAGGAAAAAGTCATGAAATCCGCTGACCAGATCATTGATATCGGACCAGACGCAGGAGTCAATGGAGGAGAATTGCTTTTCCAAGGACCTATCGAGGATTTGATGGCTTCGGCCCAAACTTATACAGCGAAATATCTGCGGGGAGAAGAGCAGATTTTCAAAAAGGACGGAAATCGTAAATGGAAAGACAGCATCCTTGTCAAAGGAGCAAGGGAGAATAACCTCAAAAACCTCACAGTGAAATTTCCATTGAATACCCTTACAGTAGTCACAGGAGTTTCTGGTTCAGGAAAATCTACCTTGGTGAAAAAAGTGTTATACCCAGCTTTGGGAAAAATGCTTGGTACTGTCATCGATGAAAGTGGAAAGTATGATAAAATCGAAGGTGATTATCGGTCTATTTCGCAGATTGAATTTGTAGATCAAAATCCGATTGGAAAGTCATCCCGCTCCAATCCAGTGACTTATGTAAAGGCCTACGATGCGATCCGGACACTGTTTTCCGACCAACCCATTTCCAAACAACGAAACTATAAACCGGCATTTTTCTCTTTCAATGTGGATGGGGGAAGATGCGAAGCTTGCTCTGGGGAAGGTATTACGACTGTGGAAATGCAGTTTATGGCTGATATCCATTTGACCTGTGAATCCTGTAAAGGGAAGCGATTTAAAAATGAGATCTTGGATGTCAAATACAAGGACAAAGATATTTCTGAAGTCCTTGACATGACCATCGATGAAGCCATTGAATTCTTCAAAGGCAAAACACAAATTGTCAACAAGCTACTTCCGCTTCAAGAGGTAGGTTTGGGATATATTGGAATGGGGCAAAGTTCCAACACCCTTTCCGGAGGGGAAGCCCAGCGTGTGAAACTGGCATCCTTCCTTGGCAAAGGGGGCACCAAATCAGGAGATCATATTCTGTTTATTTTTGATGAACCTACAACAGGTCTTCACTTCCATGATATCAAAAAACTGCTTCATTCTATCAATGCGTTGATTGATCAGGGACATTCTGTCATCATCATTGAGCATAATACCGAAGTAATCAAATCAGCCGATTGGGTGATTGATTTGGGGCCTGAAGGAGGAAACAAAGGAGGTCATTTGACTTTTGAAGGAACCCCAGAAGATATGATGAAGGAAGAAGGAAACTATACCGCAAAGTATTTGAGGGAGTCTTTTGTTTAAAGGCTCTCGCAGAGACGCTACGGCACTAAGGTGAGCGTTATAGCCAATTTTAAAAGACAATACAGAACAAAATAGAACTAAACTAATTGAAAGAAAAACTTGCTATAACAATCGTTTTGCATAAGCGGGGATTTCGTGCTTCTATGACAGTGAAGTGTTAGGTTCCCGCTGTTCGAGATTTGAAATCTCGAACTCCTTTCCTAGGATTTACAATCCTATTAAATGATATTATTTCGATAAAAACTCCCTCAGCCCTACTGCCTTTACTTTATCCAAAAGTGGAAACCCTTCCTCTATCCTACAAATCACAAACCCTTCTTCCGCACCGGTATCTTCCATCGAGATTTGAAGTCCTTTGGTAAGTTTGGGAGAAAGTGTGTTTTTGATTTCTATCGCCTTTTTTACAATCCCATTTTTCACCAAAAGCAAATCGCACTCCGCTCCCTGATGCGTTCGATAGAAATAGTATTCGTATTCATCACCAAAAGTCGCTGTAATCTGCTCAATTACGAACCCTTCCCAAGAAGCACCAATTTGCACTAGATTCCGCAAAGCTTCCATCGAGTCCACCCCAGTCAGAGAATGAAGCAAACCAGTATCTCGAATAAAAATCTTGGGCGATTTGACCAAACGCTTTTTGATATTCTGATGAAATGGATGAAGCACACGAACCATAAAAGAGCCTTCCAGAAACTCCAGGTAGCGATTCACCGTCGGACGGGTAATCCCAAGTGCCCTAGCGAAACTTTCCCCGTTCCAGATTCCTCCTTGTGCATTGGCCAACATGATCCAGAATCGCTCGACCAATCTCGGATCCGTACTCAGTCCAATCTGTGCCAAGTCCCTTTCCAGATAAGTCTTGATAAAGTTCTGTCTCCAGATCTGACTTTCCCGATCTGTTTTTGCTAAAAAAGACAAAGGAAAACCACCACGAATCCATAGCTTCTCTAATTCTGAAGCCTCTACTTCTCCCAAGAAAAATGAAGTCAACTCCAGATAACCAATCCTTCCAGCTAGTGAATCCGCACTATTACGAATCAAATCCGGAGAAGCGGATCCCAAGACTATGAACCTTCCTGGCTCTCGCTGTTCATCAATGATACTTCGAAGCTCAGCAAAGAGTTCCGGCATCAATTGAATTTCATCGAGAATCACTGTCTTTTCCACATGTGCTTTGAGAAAAAGTTCAGGATCTACCAACTTAGCCCGATCGGAGGATTTTTCCAGATCGATATAAATACTATCCTTATCGAGCTTCAGGTTTTTGACAAGCGTAGTTTTCCCAACCTGCCTAGGCCCAAGGAGTCCTACAGCAGGGAAAATGGAAAGGTATTCCTGAAGCAATGGAAATATTAAGCGATCTTTTACCATGAAAATCGAAAGTATGATTTACGGATTTCATGGTAAATTTGTATAAAATCTTTAGAATCAAAAATATTTTACCATGAAAAACGAAAGTATGATTTACGATTTTCATGGTAAAAATATAGTAAATGCTCTTTTGGGATTAGTCCATAAGCACCTTATTCGTCTTCGCATCCAAGCTTTTTTTTAATTGGTGTCAATGAAAAAGACAATTCCTTTTAACTTCAGAGCTTCATTCTATACCAAACTCCATGAATAAACATCTACTTCTCACATTATTCGTTTTTTCGATCACCCTTTGCTCTTGGGCACAAATTCAGACTCCAGAGCAATTTTTAGGTTACAAACCTGGTGATCGATTTACTCCTCACCACAGAATGGTGGATTATTTTGAACATGTGGCTGCCAACAACCCAAATGTCAAATTGATCCAATACGGGGAAACGAACGAAAAACGTCCCTTGATCATTGCGATTCTTTCCAGCCCTGAAAACATGGCAAATCTGGAGCAAATCCGTACGGACAATCTCAAAAGAGCCGGTTTAATGGAAGGAACTCCTTCGACTTCCATCCCGATCAACTGGATGTCTTTCAATGTGCATGGCAATGAATCGGTAGGTATGGAAGCGGCCATTTCTTCTTTTTATACATTGGCTAATCCGCAGAATGCAAAATCTCAGGAATGGCTAAAAAATCAGATCGTGATCATCGATCCAGCGATCAACCCTGACGGGAGAGATCGTTATGCCATGTGGTATAACCAAAAAATGAACACCACACTTCAGCCGGATTTACAATCCGTAGAACACAATGAGCCTTGGCCAGGTGGCCGTGCAAACCACTACTTGTTTGACCTAAACAGAGACTGGGCATGGCAAGTACAGGTAGAATCCCAAGCGAGATTAAAAATGTATCAGCAGTGGATGCCTCAGTTGCATTTGGATTTCCATGAGCAGGGAATCAATAACCCATTCTATATGGCGCCTGCGGCAGAGCCTTTGCATGAGCAATTGACTCCATGGCAGCATGAGTTCCAAGATACTTTTGGCAGAAATACAGCAAAGTACTTCGACGAAGCTGGAAGATTTTACTTTACCAAAGAACGATTTGATTTGCTTTATCCATCTTATGGGGATTCCTATCCGATGTTTAATGGAGCCATCGGGATGACCATCGAGCAAGGTGGTGGGGGTCAAGCTGGTATTGGAGGCTATAATTCTGTGGGTGATACTGTGACCTTGAGTTATAGAATTGCTGGGCACTATACCGCTGCGATGTCAGCGGCTGAAGTAACCAGCCAGAATGCTGAAAAATTGCTTTCAGAGTATGCTAAGTTCTACAAAGACAATTCCACCAATCCAAAGGGTAAGTACAAGAGCTTTGTCATCAAAGGAGAAAGTAACCCTGCCCAAGTAGCCAAATTATTAGAGTTATTGGATAAGAATGGAATCAGATACGGAAAGGCAGGTTCTAAAACTGGCCTTAAAGGATATGAATATCAAACAGGAAAGAGTGGTTCTTTTGCCACTTCGGATGAAGATATCATCATCAGTGCCTACCAACCTAAATCTGTATTGGCACAGGTTTTCTTCGAGCCGAATCCTGCTTTACATGATAGCATTACCTACGATATCACCAGCTGGGCTTTACCCTATGCTTATGGATTAGAGGCCTATGCTGTCGAAACTAGATTAGATCCTGCAGGAGAATACGAAGCTCCTGAGTTCACCGCCAACACTGTGGGAAAAACTCCTGTGGCCTACATGGCAGCATGGGAAGGAACCAGAGATGTGGCATTTCTTGCCGAACTGCTCAATGCTGGAATCCGCGTTAAATACCCAGAGTTTCCATTCGAAGTAGGAGGAAAAAGCTTCCCTGCAGGATCCTTGCTGATCACCAAAGGTGGGAATGAATATGTTCCGAACTTTGACCAAAAAGTAGTAGAAATCGCCAATAAATATGGCGTTACCTTATCCACTACTATGAGTGGATATATGGACAAAGGAAAAGACTTTGGATCACCAAATATCAGAATCATCCTGGCACCTAAAGTTGCTTTGATTGGAGGTTCTGGTACCAATTCATTGAATTATGGAGCGATTTGGCACTTCTTTGAAAAAGAGCTGAACTACCCATTGGTGAATCTTGAGTTGGAAAATATGGCCAGATATGACCTGCGGAAATACGATGTGTTGATCATGCCATCTACTAGAGGAGGTGGTTTGGCAAAACCTGCCATGGACAATGTCATGGAATGGGTTCGTGGGGGAGGAAAGTTAATCGCCATCGATGGAGCATTGGGAGCATTTGCTGACAAAGAAGGATTTGGCCTGAAAACCTTTGATACCGACGAAGAAAAGAAAGCTGCTGAAAAAGAGGCTTCTGCACTTGAAAAAGAAGAGAGATTAGCCCCATATCAAGAAGGTGAGCGTGTAGCCATCTCTGGCGGAGCTGCAGGAGCGATCTTTGAGGTGACCATGGACGAAACACATCCATTGGGCTATGGAACAGGTGGTAAATATTATACTCTAAAGAACAATTCCAGCAGATATGCTTACCTAACAAATGGAGTCAATGCTGGTATCATCGCAAACAATGATGCCTACCGAACCGGATATATTGGTTTTAAAATCAAATCCAAAATGGGCGAATCCATGGCTGTTGGGGCAGAACGAGCAGGAAGAGGTCAAATCGTCTATTTTGTGGATGATCCAATCTTCAGAGGCTTCTGGGAATCAGGAAAACTGGTATTGAGCAATGCCATTTTTATGGTAGGACAATAAGGAAGAAAAATAGCATATAGACTTAAGTATCAAGACCGGTTGCTGAGAAGTAGCCGGTTTTTTATTGTCCTAAATTCTATTTTTTCAATTTGAAACATTATTTCTCCACTTAAATAATTCTTCATTAAGAAATCCTGTCTATTTTGAGATTACAAAAAATAGCGAGCTATATTTTATTGTATTTCAAACCTTTACCAAGAACCCAAAATAATGAAAAACAACAGACGCGAATTCTTTAAGAAAGTGGGAGTAGGTACTGCAGGCCTTGGCTTGGCTGCAACAGTCCCCTTTTCCTCCACTGCAAATACTTCTAATCCTTTCCGCCATGCGCCTTCAGGCCAATTCCTTCAAATTGGAGATGGCATAGCAGAAGCCAATACCGATTCAGGTAAAATCAGAGGGTATATCCTCAATGACATTTACACTTTCCTTGGTGTGCCTTACGGGGCTAATACTGCTGGTAAAAACCGATTTATGCCTCCACAGAAACCTGAAAAATGGACCGAGGTAAAGCCAACCATCTGGTGGGGAAATACGGCTCCGCAAATCATGGATAACCGCTATGCCAGCCCTGATTATTCCTTTGCAGACCATTGGAACTATGACGATGTCAGTGAGGATTGTCTAAAACTGAATGTTTGGACTCCCGCACTAGACACCAAGAAAAGACCGGTATTAGTTTGGTTGCATGGTGGTGGATTCACCAATGGAAATGGCATCGAGCAAGATGGGTATCATGGTGAAAACATCAGCAAAAACGGTGATATCGTTTTTGTTTCCATCAACCATCGCTTAGGACCGATTGGATTTACAGATCTTTCTGGTGTTGGTGGCTCAAAATATGCCAATTCAGGAAATGTCAGTCAACTAGATATCATCGCATCTTTGGAATGGGTAAGAGACAACATCGCGAATTTCGGAGGCGACCCTGGTAACGTCACCATCATGGGACAATCTGGAGGGGGAGCAAAAGTAACTGCCACCATGTCCATGCCTGCAGCAAAAGGATTGGTACACAAAGGAGTCCCTCTAAGCGGATCTATGCTTCGAGCAAATGATCAAGAATATTCCCGAAAACTGGGGGAATATGTCATGAAAGAGGCTGGACTTACTCCAGACACGATCGATAAACTTCAGGAATTAAGTTGGAGAGAATACATAGACATCGCCAACAAGGCTTTAGAAAAAATGAGAAAAGAGAATCCAACTCCAGGTTTCAGAGGTGGATTTGGACCGGTGGCGGATGGAGTAAATATTCCAAAAGGCGAGTTCTTTTCCGATCCCAATGGATTGGGTTCAGACATTCCCATGTTGATTTGTACCACATTTCATGAATGGAATCCTACCCGTACATCACCCGAACTGGAGAAAATTGACTGGGCTGGAGTAGTAGAAAACATCAAACCGAGATTTGGTGACAATTCACAGAAAATCGTAGATGCCTACAGACAGGATTTCCCTGATGCATCTCCTGCGGATATTTGGGCCATGGTCCTTTCTAACAGGCAGGGAGCAATCAGTACTGCGAATGCCAAATCCAAGCAAAAAGCACCAGTTTATCTAGCATGGTTTGGTTGGGAACCAGATCTTTACAATGGTAGAATGAAGGCTTTCCACTGCATCGATATTTGTTTTTGGTTTGACAATACCGACAGAATGTACACCCACACAGGTGGTGGTGACCGTCCAAGGAAACTATCCAAAGCAATGTCAGCTTCACTCCTATCATTTATGAAAACGGGGAATCCAAATGCTGGAGCTTTGCCAACTTGGAAAGAATACACTGCTGATGGTGGAGAAACTATGATCCTCAATGATACCAGTGCTTTGAAGAACAATCCTGACAAAAGAGGCAGAGAGGCGCTTCCTAGCTAATTAAAATTCAACAAATCAATAATTTACCACAGTTCAGGTTTGCTTACGCGAGCCTGAACTTTTTTATTACATTGTATCTCTGCTGTCAACCCAAAATCAATTCCTTATGAGAAAGGTCAACTTACTGCTGGTATTTATTTTTTTTATTTCAGCTTTTACTTCATTTGCCCAAATGTCCCAACAGGCTAGGGACAGCATCGCAAAACTCAGCCAGCAAGACCATCAACTCATGTTACAGAAATTAGGGATAGAATCTCTTCGCCCTGGCCCTTCCGGCAATCCAGAAGCTCCTAATGCTGCCAACAAAGATGAGTCTATCGCCTCTCCTTATACTTCCCTTCCTGACCCATTGGTTTTTGACAATGGAATTCCATTAAAAAGCCCAAGGGACTGGAAACAGCGAAAGCTAGAAATCAAAGAACACTTTGCTTCAGAAGTCTATGGGCGGATTCCAGAAAACACTCCCTCTGTAACTTGGGAAATCATGGAAGAAAAAGATAGCCTTTTTGGCGAGGTTCCTGCCAGATTTAAAAAGCTCCTCGGACATGTGGATAACTCATCCTATCCGAAAATTGAGGTAACCATAGAAATGATGATGGCCACTCCTTTGGAAATAAAAAAAGCCGTTCCTCTGGTAATGCAATTCAGCTGGATCTGGCCTGCAAGTATGCAGCGACCTAGGACGCAAGGTCCCACTTGGCAAGAGCAGATGCTGAAAGAAGGTTGGGGTTTCGCCATGTTGATTCCTACCAGTTTTCAAGCAGACAACGGAGCGGGATTACGAGAAGGAATTATTGGACTTGTAAACAAAGGTCAGCCTAGAAAATTGGATGATTGGGGAACCTTGAGAGCTTGGGGATGGGGTGCAAGCAGGGCTTTGGACTATTTAGAAACTGATCCAAGTGTAGATGCTAAACGGGTGGCGATAGAAGGCCTTTCCAGATATGGCAAAGCCGCTTTGGTAGCAATGGTGGACGAACCTAGATTTGCCATTGGGTTTTTAGCTTCCTCTGGCGCAGGCGGGGCAAAAATCTTCAGAAGAGTTTACGGAGAACAAGTGGAGAATTTAGCTTCTTCAGGAGAATATCATTGGTTTACCCCCAATTTCATCAAATATGCAGGCCCATTGACTCCTATGGATTTGCCCGTCGATGCACATGAAATGGTAGCGCTTTGTGCTCCTAGACCTGTTTTTATTTCTGGTGGAGATCCAGAGGTGGAAGGACACTGGATAGATGCTGTGGGCATGTTCAAAACAGCGGTAGCTGCAACGCCAGTTTATGAATTCCTTGGGAAAAAAGGTATTGAAACTGACAAATATCCCGGAACTAATGTGGGTTTGATGGAGGGAGATTTAGCTTTCAGACAACACGATGGAGGTCATACCGAAGGTCCAAACTGGGCTTATTTTATTGAGTTTGCCAAACGATATTTTAAGGATTAAATTCAATTTCAATTTGATCCCTAATGAAGAAACTTTTACTTGGATTCCTCCTACTTGTCTTTTCCGCTTTAGGCTTTTCCCAATCTAAAAAACCCAATGTTATCTTAATCAATATTGATGACATGGGTTGGAAAGACCTGGGTATTATGGGAAGTGATTATTATGAAACACCGGTAATTGATAGCTTGGCAAACAAGGGAATGGTATTTACCCAAGGCTACTCTGCCGCAGCCAATTGTGCTCCCAGCCGAGCCTCTATGATGACCGGACGATGGCCACAAAGGCATGGGATCTATACCGTGGGAAGTTCAGAAAGAGGTAAATCCCAAGATCGAATGATCATCCCTACTCTAAATAACACAACTCTTGGTCAGGAACACATAATTCTCCCACAGGTACTAAATCATCATGGCTTTAAAACCATCGCGGCTGGAAAATGGCACCTAAGTGAATCCCCTTTAGAATTTGGCTTTGATGTCAATATCGGAGGTGGTTCTAATGGGCATCCAACCAGTTATTACCCTCCCTATGGAAATGTGAATCTGGATGATCGCAATGAACAATACCTGACTGATGCGATTATGGCTAAGACCATCGCTGAAATGAATGAGACGAAATCGCCCTTTTTCCTGTATTATTCTCCATACGCGGTTCACACTCCTATTCAGCCCGTGAAAAATCTACTGTCAAAATATGAAGGAAAAAATTCTTCAATTGGACAGCAAAACGCCTCCTATGCCAGCATGGTAGAAAATCTTGACAGAAACTTGGGATTACTATTTCAAGCACTTCGAAAAGACCAACAGCTTGAAAACACGTTGATCATTTTCCTGTCGGACAACGGAGGATTGAAAGGAATAACCGATCAACAACCGCTGCGATCGGGTAAAGGCAGTTATTACGAAGGAGGAATCCGTGTTCCTTTCTTTTTTGTCTGGGAAGGAAAAATCCAAGCTGGATCTACCAATTCTACTCCAATCACCAATCTGGACTTATTCCCAACCATTATGGAAGCATTAAATATCCCAACAGGAGAGTTGGATTTTGATGGAGAAAGTCTACTACCAATTTTGACTGAAGAGGGAGAAATGGAAGAACGTGCGCTATTTTGGCATTTTCCGATTTATTTGGAAGCATACCAATATGGGCAAGGCGAAACAAGAGATTCCTTATTCCGAACCCGTCCCGGTTCAGCCATGCGTTTGGGCAATTGGAAGCTTCATTATTATTTTGAAAATAATGAAGTAGAGCTTTTTGATTTGGAGAATGACCTATCTGAAAAGCATGACTTATCCACACAGCTTCCGGAGAAAACTCAGGAACTTCTTAATCAGATGAAAGCTTGGTGGTCATCCACCTCTGCCCCCATTCCCCAAACTTTAAACCCGGCATTTCAGAATAATCCCTGATATTAGCTTTTGGGAATTTTAGAGCTTAAAATTCCTATTTCAATTTTGTATCTCATTTTATAACGATATGTCTGACTTCAAAAAGCCATTCCTAATTCTATTATTGGGATTTTTTACTTCCCAAGTCATTGCTCAGGACTTTCTTCCACCTTTAATACCATGGAACGGAAAAAGCAAATCACTCATTGCTGAACCCTCAGATCCTTGGATCACACCCGGCGAGCTCTCAGGATTAACAGAGTCTCCAAGCTATGATGAAACCATGGCATGGCTGGAAAAATTAAGTGAAAGCTCTCCTTACATAGCCATCAATTCCATCGGAACAAGCGAACAAGGAAGAGCTATCCAACTCGTGATGGTTTCTAAAGATCAGGACTTTACATCTCAAGAGTTATCCACATCCAAAAAGCCATTGATTCTTTTCCAAGCGGGGATTCATGCCGGGGAAATAGATGGAAAAGACGCAGGCATGATGTTATTGAGAGATATCAATGTAGGTGAAAAGTTAGAGCTCTTGGATTATGCAAACTTGCTGTTTATACCCATTTTGAATGTGGATGGACATGAGCGGAAAAGTGCCTATGGAAGAGTCAATCAGCGTGGTCCGAAGATCATGGGCTGGAGAAGCAACGCCGTAAATCTGAACCTGAATCGGGATTATACCAAGCTAGAGACAGCAGGAATCAAAGCTATCGCCAAAGTAATCAAAGACTATGATCCAGATTTGTACATCGATATTCATGTCACGGACGGAGCCGATTACCAATATGATGTGACTTATGGCTTTGTAGAGACAGGAGGTTATTCTCCGGAAATTTCATCTTGGCTATCAACACAATTTAAACCAGAAGTAGATCAGGCTTTAAAAGATCAGGGACATATTCCAGGACCTCTTTTGTTTGCTGCCAATGGTGAGGATTTTACTGAAGGAAATATCGCTTTTTCATTCAGTCCAAGGTTTTCTCATACCTATGGAGACATCAGGCATCTTCCATCTATTTTGATTGAAAACCATTCCTTGAAACCATTTGAGCAGCGGGTTTTGGGAACCTATGTATTTTTGGAGCAAGCCATCAAATCGGTAGGAAATCACTTTGAGTCATTGCAAGCAGCAATAAAGTCTGACCAAGATCAGCCTAAAGAATCCATCGTGGTGAAATTTGGATTTAGGGATACTCCTGCTGATTCCGTGGAATTTTTGGGAGTAAAATCTGAAAAGGTAAAATCAGAATTGACAGGAAATGAATATGTGTCTTGGTTGGGTGAGCCCGACACCCAAATAGTTCCAAGCATCCTGATGGACAATCCTGTCACATCAGTTCCTGTTCCAAAAGCCTATTGGATCCCGGTAGAATGGCATGAAGTTATCCAAAAAATGAAAGCACATGGGATTGAAATGGAAGTTTTGGAGGAGGCAAAAGAATTGAATCTGGAGTTTTCCACAGTGACAGAATTCAAAATGGTCAGCCAGCCTTATGAGGGATTGATGCGGTTTCAGTCATTTGAACTGGACAAAGAATATAGAAAAGTAACGCTGCAAACGGGTTCAGTCAGAGTCAAAACCGAACAGGACCTAGGCGAATTAGCAGTGATTTTAATGGAACCGGAATCCGTGGATAGTTTCTTTCAATGGGGTTACTTCAATACGATTTTATCCCAGACTGAATACATGGAAACCTATGTGATGGAACCCATGATCCAGTCCATGTTGGAAAAAGACCCTGATCTCAAAAAAAGGTTTGAAGAGGAAAAAGCAAAGGACGAAGCATTTGCAAAGTCTCCTAGAAGGATCTACCGCTGGTTTTATGAACAAACTCCTTACTTAGATCAAAACTGGAAAGTAATTCCAGTGGGTAGAGAGTGGTAAACTAATTTTGGAAATAATGTTTCAATATGGATAAAAGGTCAGTTTTTCATTAAATTGAATGCAGACCTTTTATCCCATTTTGAATGAAAAAACTAGCAATCATTTTTGGATCCTTCCTACTCCTAATTATTGTAGGAATATTTTTTTTAGAAAATTGGGTTGAAAACAAGTTTGAAGGAACGCTAAACACCAATCCTAACAGGAAATATGATCTGGTTTATGAAAACCTGGACATCAGCCTACTTCGTGGAAAAATTGAATTAAATAAAGTAAAAATCACTCCACTGGCTGTTGACAGTATTCCCACGATTATTGAGGGATCCGTAGAACGTGCAGATTTAGAGGGAATAGGATTTATAGGTTTTTTAATTTCCAAAGAGATTTCAATTGATAATTTAAGTTTCGTAAATCCTGAATTCACCCTAACCCATACGGAATTTCAGAAAACCCACATCGAATCTACCAGACCTTTCCAATCGCTATTTAGAGATATCATTTCTAGAGGTGAAATAAAGAATTTCTCTTTAACTGGAGGGAAAGCTGTTTTATTTCATCAGCTGGATAGTCTTCAAAAAATCGGTTCTTTTGACAATCTTGAAATTATTGCCAAAGGCATAGAAACAGATTCCCTTCAACTTGATAAAGCCATTCCGTTTAAGTTAGAAGAATTGAAAATCGGACTTAAAAATCTGAGCTATCAGCTTTCAGAGCATGAGACCTTCGGTTTCGGATCCTATGATTTTGATTTTTCAGCGGGTCAAATGGACCTTAAAGATCTCAGTTTGAAATTGGACCTGGAGTGGTATGAGCATGCCAAAAACCAGCCAACGCAAAAAGAAATCATGGAATTTGATATTGGCAGTATTGCCGTGAGAGGATTGAGTGAAGCCAGCCAATTTGGGGATTCCTTGATGATCATCGCCGAATCAGTCAGTCTGGATAGCTTGGATTTTAAAGTAGGAAAAGATAAAAACAGGCCTTTCCCACCGAAAGAATTAAAAAAAGATTTCTCCTATTTATTGGAAGCGTTGACTTTCCCGATGGAAGTCGATTCTCTACTGATCACAAATTCAAACATCACCTATTCTGAAATTGGAAACGGGCATACCTTGCCTGGTACCATTACTTTATCCAAAGTCAATGGAATGATTTTGAATATTTCGACTATAGAGGAAGTGGAAAGAGAAAACAGCCTTTATGTTTCCATAGATGCGATTTTTGACGGGTCAGGAAAGTTGAATATGGAAGTCAACGAAAATTATTTTGAGAGGAAATGGGAAGCAGTCCTTACTTTGGAAGACATGGATATGACCCAACTCAACCAAACAGTCAATAACCTTGCAGGTATTACCATCGCTTCGGGTAAGTTGCACAAGCTCCATCTTGTCATGGAGGCAAATCCCAACTTCTCAGACAACCATTTTTTAATGGAATACGAGGATTTGAAACTAGAATTACACAATTCAGAAAACCACAAAAAAGGGTTCCTCAGTAGCTTGGCAAATTTGGCGGTGCACAAGCAGAATATGCCAGGGGATAAACAATACCAGGAATTGTCCTATTCTACCCAGAGAGACCTATACAAAGGCCCCATCAATTTAATCTGGCTTAGTGCGAAAGATGGGTTATTGGCTACAATCCCAAGCAAAATGGCCCAAAAGCTAATGCCTCATTCAAACAAAGGAAACGATCATAAAAAAGCTGAAAGAGTGAAAAAAAGAAATGAGAAGAAAGATAAATCCTGAGATAGGTCAGCATTCTAAGGTCAGGATTAAGAGATAATTTTCAAAAATCTCAACTTCTCAAAGAATTTCAGTCTGGGATTGTTACACTTCAGTTTCCGATCATGACACTTCAGTCAGTTTCAATTTTATAACCTTGATATCCCCTTCATATTTGGTTCAAATCTGAACCGAAATGAAAACTTTTCTTCTAATAACTTCACTCTTTTTAATCGAAAGCCTATCCGTCTTTTCCCAGACCAAAATTACCGGTCAGGTCGATGACGTAAAAGGTGAAGCTTTGCCTGGAGTCAACATATTTATCAAAGGCTCTTTTGACGGAACAAGTAGCAAGCTAGATGGAAGCTTCGAGTTCGCAACAGAACTATCTGGAGATCAAATTTTGATCTTTCAATTTCTGGGGTTTAAAACCAAAGAACTACCCATCGCCCTTGATCAGGAAACGATAAATATTTCATCGATCCAACTAATGGAAATGATCACCGAAATGAATGCGGTGACGATTTCTGCTGGTGCCATGCAGGCATCTGATCAAAGTAAATCAGTCATTCTAAAACCTCTTGATATTGTCACTACACCAAGTGCCATGGGAGACATCATGGGTGCATTTCAGACCCTTCCCGGCACCAGCACTGTTGGAAACGACGGTCGCTTGTTTGTAAGAGGTGGCGATGCCAGTGAGGTGGGAATATACATCGATGGGATGCGTGTAGGAAATGCCTATGGTACCACCACCGGAAATGTCCCTACGCGTACCCGGTTCAACCCAAACCTATTCAAAGGAACATTTTTCAGCACAGGTGGCTACTCAGCGGAATATGGACAAGCTCTTTCTTCTGCCTTGGCTTTAAATACCAAAGACCTTTCTGTGCGAAGTCAAGGAGATCTTAGCATAATGACAGTTGGTGGCGGCTATTCCCATACCCTTGCCAATGACAGGCAAAGTATCACAGCGAGCGCCAATTATTTCAATTTGGGTCCTTACCAGCAACTTATTAAGCAAAAAGTGGATTTTGAGGAAGCTCCAAAATCCTGGGATGTGGAAGTAGCCGCTCAAAAGAAAACAGGTAAAAATGGCCTGCTAAAAGTAATGGCAAGAACCGAATCCGGTGGGATGAAATTGTGGCAACCTCTTCCCGGTACCGAAAAAAGAATCCAAGTCGACCTTAGAAATGACTATCGTTATGCACAAGCAAACTGGAGAACAATTTTAAAGAAAGACTGGATGATATTCGCTGGAATATCCTATTCCAAAAACTTCGACAAAATCACTTATGACAGCCTCAAAGTAGACCGTACCAACGAACTTATCCACATAAAAAGCACTGCCACCAAAGACTTTTCAGACCGTCTATCAGCGAAGTTTGGAGTAGAATATTTTAGGCATACATTTTCAGAAAAACTGACGGAAGCAAACCAAGTTCGAGATTACAAGGATCATGAAACCTATGCATTCACTGAATGGGACTATTACTTCAATAAAAGCCTGGTCCTTCGTACAGGATTAAGAGCAGGATTCAGCACGGTCTCAGATGAAACTTGGCTCGATCCCAGAGTCTCATTAGCCTACCAATTAGGAGATAAAGGTCAACTCTCTTTTGCAGCTGGAAAATTCCATCAATTGCCATTGGAAAATTACCGAGTGTTAAATACCACCCTCCAAAACTCAGAGTCCGACCACTTGATTTTGAATTACCTCTTTTCAAAAGAAGGATTCACTTTTAGAGCAGAGACATTCTACAAGAATTATGATGGATTGGTCACCTTTGATGGAGTCGAAACAAATGCTTCCAACCTCGAAAACAAGGGTTCAGGCTACGCCAGAGGAGTTGATTTCTTTTTTCGGGATAGGAAGACTTTCAAAGAAACCGACTATTGGATCACCTATAGCTTTGTGGATAGCAAGAGAAGCTACAACCAGTTCCAGACACAGGTTCAGCCAAGTTTTGCCCCTAGGCACAATATTTCAGTTGTGGTGAAACATTTCTTCCCTTCTCTAAAATCACAACTTGGAATGTCATTTTCCTACAATGATGGCTATACCTACTCCAATCCGAATGTGGATAACTCGGCCATGAATTCCAAAACAAAGAGCTTTCAAAACCTGAGTCTATCCTGGAGTTATTTACCAAAGCCCAACTTGATCATCCATTTGGCATGTACCAATGTGTTGGGTAGGGACAATGTTTTCGGCTACACATATAGCCCGACCCCTAACCCAGCAGGTGTCTTTGAATCCATCCCACAGGGTCAGTTGGCACCTAGATTTCTATTCTTAGGAGTTTTCCTCACGCTTTCAAAAGACAAAACAGCAAATAATCTAAACAACCTTTAAAAACTAAAATCATGAAAAAATCAATCTTCACAATCGCTGCTTTATTTATGTGGATAACTTTTGCAATGGCAGCAGATCCAGCTTACGAAGCTGCCATGAAAAAGCAAATTACAGCCATGCAATCAATTCCAGATTTAGAGGCTTCTCAACAAGTCACCAATGGCTTTATCAGAATTGCGGAGGCAAAAAACGAAGAATGGTTGCCTTTGTATTATGCAGCTTATAACCAAATCATTACCGCATTTAGATTTGATGTAGACAAAGACCAATTTTTTGATCAAGCTTTAGACTTAATTAAAAGGGCAGACGAAATCGCACCGGGCAATTCCGAAATCACAGCACTCCAAGGATTTGCGACTATGGGAAAGTTAAGTGTTGATCCAGCTTCCCGTGGGCAGGAAATGAGTCCTCAAGCCATGCAGTTATTTGGAAAAGCGATCAATCTGGACAGAGCAAATCCAAGAGCTGTGATTCTGATGAGTCAAATGGAATTAGGAATGGCTCAGTTTTTTGGCTCAGGGCCTGAAAAAGCCTGTGGAATGGCGAGAATGGGAATTGATTTATTAAAGAAAGAAGAAGCAAAAATTACAAATTCCTATTTGCTTCCCACTTGGGGAAAAAGGGAAGCAGAAAGTGTCTTAGAAAATTGTAAATAATTATTTTGTATACAACCTAAAATGGGCTGATTGTTATCTTTTGATTCCAAAAGCTAGCAATCATCGCATTTTCATATATTTTCACTTTATGGAATTCAATTCACAAGAATCGATTTTTAAAATCCAATCCGGAATCTGGCGTTCTTTCTCCAGGTTTATGTTGATCAATCTTGGAATTGCATCCACTCTGATGGTGATATTTTGCCCTACTTGCTTTTTGAGTTGGCAAGGAATAAAGATTCTTTTTCCTGATTTTCTTTATTCTTTGGCAATTACCATTGCAATGAGCTATGGCGGAAATGTAGTGGAAAATTATTATGACCGTAGAGTTTCCTGGGTGAATCATCCAGTCAAGCGACTTCTATTGACTGGCTTTACTTACTTGAGTTATGCATTTGTAGTTTCATACATTCTCGTCTTTTTATTTACCTGGCTTACAGCAAAGATTCAAATCACGAATATACCTTGGTTAAATCTCGCAGAATATGCGCTTCAGCCTATGGTCATAGCCATCATTATCATGGCTATTTTTACAACCCGAAGCTGGTTGATGGAATGGAGAAAATCTGCCATTGAGGCCGAACAGTTGAAAGCCGAAAAGCTTGCCAGCCAATACCAATCTCTAAAAGATCAACTCAATCCACACTTTCTATTTAATTCTCTAAACGTTCTTTCCAATCTGGTTTATGAAAGTGCGGATAAATCAGCTGCATTCATTCAAAAATTGTCCCGGATATATCGGTACGTCTTGGAGGCTCAAAAAGAAGAATTAATGGAGTTGGATAAAGAGATAAATTTTGCCAAAAACTACCTGGAGTTACAGAAGATCAGGTTTGAAGAAAGTTTACAGTTTTCGATTAAAATAGAAAATCCAAATGGATTGATACCCCCGCTTTCCCTTCAGCTTCTTCTCGAAAATGCGATCAAACACAATATCATCAGTGCAGAAAATCCTTTATTTATCCACATTTATAGAAAACAAAATAACCTGTGGATAAGTAATACTTTTCAGCCCAAAACCAGTCAATCAGAACCATCGACTGGAATAGGTTTACAAAACATAAAAATGCGCTATCAACTGATCTCCACACAGGAAATGGAAGTCATCCAAACCGAAGAAGAATTCCTTGTCAAACTTCCAATATTAGAGTTTTCACCATGAGAATTTTAATCATAGAGGATGAAAAGCCGGCATTTAATCTGCTCCTGAAAAAAATAAAAGATCATTTTCCAGAGGCACAGATTTTTGGAAACTTAGACAGTATCAAAAGTGCTGTGGACTGGTTTCAGCAAAATACCTCACCGGATTTGATCTTTTGCGATATCCAATTGGCAGATGGGATCAGTTTTGAGATTTTCAAAAAAGTCAAGTTATCCACACCGATTATTTTTACAACAGCTTTTGATCAATATGCAATCCAGGCATTTCAGGTTAATGCTGTAGACTATCTTCTGAAACCAATCGACCCAGATGATTTAACCAGAGCTATAGAAAAATTCAATTCCAACCAACTCAAATCTAGTATCGATCTTAAGCTCATCAAAAGCTTACTCGAGCCTAAAACTATAGCATACAAAACCAGGTTTCTGGTGAAGTTTGGCGAAAAAATCCAAAGCATCTTGGTGGAAGAAATCAGTTTCTTTTACAGTGAGCAACGGGTCACATTTCTACAGACTTTTGAAGGCAAAAAATTCGTCTTGGACAGTATCTTGGAACAAGTAGAGTCTCAGGTGGATCCAAAACAATTTTTTCGGATTAACAGGAAATACCTTTGTTCCTATCCATCTATTTCAGATATTTTTACCTATTCCAACAGTCGGTTGAAAATAAAACTTCATAATTGTGGAGATACCGACATTTTAATCAGCAGGGAAAAAGTAACAGAATTCAAAAATTGGCTTGATGGATAATTTTTTAAAAAATGGCAAAGGGATCAGACAGTGAACGAAAACAAGACGAGCTAACATGGCTGGAAAATCTGCAACGCAACAGCTGGGAGCCTGAAGTAATTATTTCGGGGATCACGCTCGCTTTTCTATTTGTTTTCCCGGCTAAGATTTATGAATTCTCTGTTTACCTCATTCAGGAAATTGGGGTTGGCTACCTTCCAAGTTTGTTGATACTTTTTTACCTGACTACAATTGTTTCCGTATTCAAAATATTTTTCGTGGTACATCTTTGTCTCCGATTTGTGTGGGCCGGTCTCTTAGGACTAAGTTATGCTTTTCCAGAAGGTGTCATTAACAAAAACCTATTCAGGATGGCTCAGGACTACGATTATCAAAAACCTGCTGACATGGTGCTGAGGTTGGAGAAAATCTGTAGTATGACTTTCGCATATCCGGTTTCACTGGTATTGGTGTTTTTGATATTTACAGTATATCTCGGTTTATTAATCGGTATATATGTGTGGTTTGATCTCAATTTTTTTATCATCTATGTGATCTTCATGATAAGCTTGTTTGGTCTCATGACATTGATGCTGGCAAAAAAGAAGACCAAATTCAAGAAATGGTATTCGCAAAGTATGTTAAGCTCCATATCTGCTGTCTACCAAAGTAATCTCGGAAAATGGCTAGCTGTAGTTTATGCTTTTTTGATATTTGCTTTTTCTGTCCCAATAATTATTTCAGATACGCAGGATTTCTCCACATTCAGCAATGATCGGGAATTAATAGAAAAGGAGCTGGAATGGTCTGCAAAATACCTTCACTATGAAGAAGATCACGATATCAATGCGCGTTTCCCAAGAGCATTTATCCGTTCTGAGGAAATCACTGACAATTATTTGAGACTCGGAATAGCCAGATATGAAGGCGATGGTAAAATCATAGAAGAATTAAACACAGATTTTGCCAAAGAGCTGGATTCACTAGAATGGAAAAGCCTAGAGGAGACTGCTGATCTTCATCGCATTTATATCGATGAGCAGGTAGTAAAAATAGATTCCTGGTCCAAGCATCGACTCGGAGGTACAAAGCAAAAAATATATCAAACCGGGATCGACATCTCTTACCTGATGGAAGGAATACATACAATACGAGTCGAGAAACTCCTTTTGAAATATGGATTTGTGGACAATAAACCGTCTCTTGTTATTATGAACCAATGGGATCAGTTTAATTTTATCAAACGGTAATCTTTTTATCACCTGATTTTAGAATTAACAATTCACTTTACATTTTACAGATGAGAATATGTAAACTTCTGGTTTTTCTATCATTTACACTTTTTGGAATTTCTTGTACAGAAAAATCCACTAAAGAAATCCCGGTTTTGGATCTGAAGGATTTGATCGTAGATACCCTGTATTTGGAAAAGGATACACTGACTAAGGATATCGGCTCTGATTTTAGATATATAAAAAAAGGAGGAGAGGAATTTTTGCTTACTTCTATTCAAAATAGATTGATGGAGTTCAGTTATCCTGAAGGCGAACTGATCAGAGATCAATTTTATTTTGCCGAAGGACCTGACGGGATCGGAAGTTTTATTTCCGGAAGTTTTGTGGACGATTCCACTATTTGGTTTCTATCAAACAATAAACTCATCGAAGCGGATCTATTTGGCAAAGTCAGAAATAGATTTGATTTACCTGAAGTAAGTGAACTAAGACTAGCTGCTAATTACAGTACCATGCATGGGAATAGAATTAGTAGATCAGGAGAGGATTTAATCATAGCAGATGTGCCTTATGTTATAAAAGAGCCAAATTTGGACTATGACGAATGGATTTTAAAATTTAATACTCAAAATTCCAAGATAGATCATTTGAAATTTAGGTACCCTGAATCCTATAAAGAATATTTAGATGACCCGAATCTAGGACCTTATAATAGCACCTTTACATCTTCAGGACACGAAATCATATCTCTACCAGCAAGTGATTCTTTGATTGTCAATGGCGAGGATGAAATTAAAATGGTCTACGCTGGTTTATCAGATAGAATGGATTTCCTTCCGGGAAACACCATTCAAAATGGGGAGTGGATTGCATATCATCCCAATGAAAATTCAAGTAAATATAGCTGGGTGGATTATGATCCTTTAGCCCAAGTGTATTTAAGACAAGCAATCGTCACTACCGACACTGAGGAAAATAGAATTCAGGGAAGAAAACCTTTGACGAAATTAGTAATTCTGGATAGCGCCTTTAAAAAGTCCATGGAAGTTACACTTCCATTCCCCACTAGGGGTTTCTCGACCCCTAAAGGTTACTACCTCAATATAGGCTATCCTCATTCTGAAGATGAAGTGGCTTTTGTTAGACTGGATTTCTCAAAAATCAATACCTCATACTAATCAGGTTTTTCATATGAATGATTCCATCTCAGCATTGGAAAAATTTTGAAAAGGCGGCTGATGATATGAACCAAATAGAGCGGTTTCTTTGCGAATCCTTCTTGACCTTTGCGGTAAAAAACGCAAAAAAAAAGCGAGACTATTCAGTCTCGCTTTTTACTTGAAGTTCTATTTCCTCTCCAGATTCGTCTTGGAATCTGTATTCCGTCACTGGTAGGGAAGAATCTTTGATCAGTTTAATCCATTTGTAATATTTGAAAAACCACTTTACTCTTCGGCTGATAATACCGGTAGTAAAGTATGCGTGCAGATAGGGATGCAGCCCGATGTGGATATTAGCCACATTTTGGATAGTAGCGATATGCTCCAGATCTTTTTCCAACTTGTCGGCAACCAAGATAGAAGCTTGGATTTTACCGGTTCCATTACAAGCGGGACAGGTTTCTTTGGTGACAATATTTACTTCCGGCCTTACTCTTTGCCGGGTGATTTGCATGAGCCCAAATTTGCTCAGCGGCAAAACAGTATGTTTAGACCTGTCGAGTTTCAGCTCATCTTTCATTGCTTCATAGATGACCTTTTTGTTTTCGGCCTTTCTCATGTCTATAAAGTCAACTACGATGATACCTCCCATATCCCGGAGGCGTAGCTGTCTGGCAATTTCTTTCGCAGCGACCAGATTGGTTTTTAATGCTGTTGATTCCTGGTCACTTTCCTGATTGGATTTATTGCCACTGTTCACGTCAATGACATGAAGGGCTTCGGTATGTTCAATAATGACATAACCTCCCTGAGGAAGGCTTACCGTCTGTCCAAACAGGCTTTTGATCTGTTTTTCTATTCCAAAATTTTCAAATAGCTTCGCTTTACCATTGTAAAGCTTGACAATTTTTTCTTTTTCAGGCGCTATGGACCTGATGTAGGATCTGATCTGATCGTAAGTGGATTCTTCTTCTACGGTGATTGCATCGAAGGATTCATTGAGGAGGTCTCTCACAAGTGAGGAAGCCATACTCATCTCTCCTATTACCTTGTCACGGCTCTTGGCTTTCAATAACTTTCTCATACCATCTTCCCAGTTTGTAAGAAGATTGCGAAGGTCTTTGTCAAGTTCTGTAACAGACTGACCTTCGGCCACGGTGCGGATAATCACACCGAAATTGGCAGGTTTGATTGAGTTTATGAGCCTCAAAAGACGTTTACGCTCGTCGTTGCTTCGGATTTTCTTTGAGACATTGACTGAATCAGAGAAAGGAACCAACACGAGGTAGCGACCTGGTAGAGAGAGCTCGCAGGATAGTCGGGGTCCTTTTGTGGAGATGGGTTCTTTGACGACCTGAACCAACACTTGATTATTTTTTGACAGGATGTTGGAAATTTTCCCAATCTTGTCTATTTCAGGGTCGTTTTCAAAACCCTTCAACATGTAATTGCTATAGTTGTTGTTGCGTACCAGTTTGGTAAACTTCATCAGGCTGTTGAAATTCGGGCCTAGGTCCTGGTAATGTAGAAAGGCATCTTTCTCATAACCTACGTCAATGAAAGCTGCATTGAGCCCATTGACGATTTTGCGGACCGTCCCCAAATATATATCCCCAACCTTGAATTGATTATCCATTCCTTCGGAATGCAATTCAACCAAGCTTTTATCTTGAAGGAGTGCAATACGACTACCACTTTGAGCAGAATCAATTAATAATTCCGTACTCAAAATCGCGTCTAATAATAATGTAAATGAACGTGTTTAATTAAAACGGGCATAAGAAGAAGTGATTACTTCTTCTTATGTCTGTTTTTTCTAAGTCTCTTCTTACGCTTGTGCGTAGCGATCTTATGTCTTTTTCTTTTCTTACCGCAAGGCATAGTCTTTAGAATTTAAGTGATATAATAATTTACAGCCTGTCAAGATAGCCCTGGATGCTACTGAGGATCATTTCATCCCCGGTCATTTCCTTGACTGCCTCAAACTGGGCTTTTGCTTTATTCTTTTGATTGGCTTCAAAATAGCTCACTCCAAGATAAAACTGCCCTTGGAGATTCTCGGGATGATACTGGATCAATTCCTCAAATCGCTCCGCCGCTCGCTTGTACTGACCTGATTGTATCGCCAAGATACCCATATTAAACAAAGCATCCTCATTTTGAGGGTCTTGCTCGAGAATTTCCCGAAGCATGGTAATGCCTTGCATTGGGTTTGATGAGGAAACATAAGTCATCGCGACTTTGGTTTTCAAATCCAACCGGGTGGGATCTTTTTCCAACACCTGATTAAAATACTTTTGGGTCTGTCCGGCAGTATAAGCTACTTTATCAGCATCCAGCGCAAACGTAAAAGCCTCATAATAAGATTCACCCGCCTTTTCGGCAAGTGCCAAATCACTGCTCTCATCTGCTGCTAGCGCAAAGTAATAACCTGCACTGTCATATTTTCCCAATTCCTGATAAATAGATCCCAGCGATTCAAGCACCTCAAGTGAGGTCCCTTCATTCAACTGCTCTCTAAGTGAAGCAACCGTGGCTTGTTGATCAGGTGACAACTCCGCCTCATGCATTGCAACGGGATTCGACTCTGAAGTTCCCGCCCCTGCATTTTCTTCTGAAATTGCATTGACCTCGCCTTCGTTATCGACCACCACACTAGGCAAAGCATATAAGCCTGCTATTGCGATGACTCCCACTACAATGAGAATGAGTTGCGTTTTTTTCATTTTAAATGATCTACTCAGATTAATCCTGAGGAGCCAATTCTTTAATTTTCTTACTGTTCTTGATCTTCTCTACAAACACTTTAGAAGGCTTGAAAGCCGGAATGTAGTGCTCATCAATAACGATAGCTGTATTCTTAGAGATATTACGGGCAATTTTCTTGGCTCTCTTCTTATTGATAAAGCTACCAAATCCTCTTACGTAAATGTTTTCTCCCTCAGACATAGAATCTTTTACTACCTTAAAGAAGGCCTCAACAGCCTGTGTAACATCATCCTTCTGGATTCCTGTTTTGTCTGAAATCTTAGTGATTACTTCTGCTTTTGTCACAGTAATTTAAATTTAGAAATTATGAAATAAGCTTAACAACCTATTAACCAAGTGTTTTTGGGACTGCAAATGTACGAGAACCAACGCAATTAAAAAACAAATTGGTAAAATTTAGCTTGATTTGTAGAATAGAATTTTCTCCTTGATGAACCATAAAGATACTGACTTTCAGGCATTTTCACATCAAATACTCATTTGGTATGGCTTAAATCCCAGAGAATTACCTTGGCGTGGGACTAAAAATCCTTACAAAATCTGGTTGTCTGAGATCATCCTTCAGCAAACCCGTGTTGCCCAGGGAATGCCTTATTATCATAAATTCGTTAAGAATTATCCGACTGTCAAAGATCTGGCATTGGCACCGGAAGAAGAGGTCCTCAGATTATGGCAGGGTTTAGGTTATTATAGCCGAGCTCGGAATCTCCACAGTTGTGCCAAATACATCCATTTTGAATTGGGAGGGAAATTTCCCGAAACCTATACTGGCTTATTAAAACTCAAGGGCGTAGGAAGCTATACTGCATCTGCTATTTCCAGTTTTGCCTTTGGCGAAGCCAAAGCCGTAGTAGATGGGAATGTCTTCCGGGTACTTGCCCGATATTTTGGAATAGAAACAGATATTGCCAGCTCCAAAGGAAAAAAGGAATTTGAAACCTTGGCCGATCAGCTCATCCCAATAGACCAGCCGGGAGAATACAATCAGGCTATTATGGATTTTGGCTCAAGGCAATGTACTCCAACCAATCCGGACTGTAGCACTTGCCCACTTAGCCAAAACTGTTTCGCCTATTCCCAAAACCTAGTCAAGGAACTACCTGTCAAGATCAAAAAATTAAAGATTAAAGAACGAAATCTCCATTATTATGTGATCAAATGCGGAGATGAATGGGTTTGGAAAAAAAGAGGCTCAGGAGACATTTGGGAAGGTCTTTTCGATTTTCCGCTCTTTGAAAAAGAAAAAGTAAATGATCCATATCATTTTGAAAGTTTGGAAGGAAAAGAGTTTCAGGCTTTTGATAAGAAATACCGACATATCCTGTCGCATCAGAAGTTAAATGCTACATTTTCTCAGGTGGAAATACCCAAGAAAAATTATGAAAAACTGGCCGATTGGTGCGAGAAACAAGGATTTTTACTGGTCAACGAAGAAAAAATCGACTATTTAGCTAAGCCCAAATTGATTGTCAATTTTTTGACTGATCAAGGTATTTGAGTAACTTCAATCTTTCATTTTTTTAAATGAATTAATCATCAAAAATTATGGCAGGAGTAAATAAAGTAATCTTAGTAGGAAATTTGGGAGCTGACCCGGAAGTAAAATATCTGGAAGGTGACAACGTCGTTGCAAACTTAAGTCTGGCAACTACAGAGGCTTACAAAGACCGTAGTGGCAACAGAGTAGAACAGACTGAATGGCATGACCTGGAGCTTTGGGGCCAACAAGCAAAGATTGCTGAGCAATATTTAAAAAAAGGTTCCCAGATCTATGTGGAAGGAAAAATCAAATCTGATAAATGGACGGATGACCAAGGCCAAAACCGTAAAAAAGTTAGAATCAGAGTATTGAGCTTTACAATGCTAGGAGGAAAACCGGAAGGAATGGGACCATCCAGTCCTCAATCTAGCAATCCACAACCTAAACCTAATACAGCAGCAGCACCATCTGGATCCGATAAAATGGTCATGGATGATGCAGACGACGATCTTCCATTTTAATTCAAATCCTCCGAAAGTAATTTTCGGAGGATTTTTTTTTACTTTTGTAACAAACATTCTGGATTATCCATGGACGACCCCTATCCGAGTTACCATCTACTCGCACAAATCAGCGAACTGAGCATAAGTTATCTGATTGTTAATAGCTTACTTTTTGTCTTCTTATTACTTGGCTCTGCCTTAGTTTCCGGTTCTGAAGTTGCATTTTTTTCGCTTTCCAATGACGACCTGGATAATCTTCAACTCGACTCATCTGGCAATTCTAAAAAAGTGATCAAACTGGTGGAGAACCCTAAAAATCTCCTAAGCACCATTTTGATCCTAAACAATTTGATCAATATAGGTATCGTTACATTGACTACATTCGTTTCATGGTCTATTTTTGGTATGAACGCGACTGGTATCCTGGTCATTTTAATCCAAACAATCGGCGTCACTTTTGCTATTGTCTTTTTTGGTGAAATCGTGCCTAAAGTTTATGCTGCCAAAGCCAGTATGTCTTTCAGCTTGATAATGGCCCCAAGCATCAGTTTTTTCAGTACCATCCTCAAACCGATTTCTATTTTTCTCACTTCAATGAGCAACTTGATTGAAAAGAATATTCAAAAAAGAGGCTATTCACTCTCTGTCAATGAACTGAACCAAGCTTTGGAAATGACTACCGAAGATACTCCAGAAGAAGAGAGAGACATTTTAAAGGGAATTGTCAATTTTGGAACCTTGACAGTGAAACAGGTGATGAGAAGCCGTATGGAAATCACAGCAATCGATGAGGAGATGGATTTCCATGAGCTGATGGATAAAATCAACAAAAGTGGGTATTCCAGAATCCCTGTATATCAGGAAACAATCGATAATATTTCAGGGATACTTTACATCAAAGATCTATTACCTTATATAGAGCAGGATGAAAACTTCTCTTGGAAGGATCTGATCAGGAAAAGCTTTTTTGTACCAGAGAACAAGAAAGTAGACACCTTATTAAAGGACTTTCAATTAAAGCGGGTACACATGGCCATTGTCGTGGATGAATATGGAGGAACTTCAGGTCTGGTAACTCTCGAAGACCTTATCGAGGAAATCATAGGCGAAATCAATGATGAGTTTGATGATACGGATGATATTTTTTTCCAGGAATTGGATCCCAACACATTTATTTTTGAAGGGAAAGTATCATTAAATGATTTTTGTAAAAAGCTAGAACTTGATTCCCAAATCTTTGATGAGGTCAAAGGTGAAAATGAGTCTCTTGGAGGATTGCTATTAGAACTGAACTCGAAGCTTCCCAAGAACGGAACCAAAATAAATTTTGAGGATTTTGAATTTACGATATTAGCTGTGGATGCCAGAAAAATCAAAAAGGTAAAAGTTCATATGTCAGGAGACAAAAAGGGCAGTTCTGTCCTATACACCGATTGATTTCCTATAACCTTCTGATTTTTAAATTGTTCTCAAGTTCAGAATATTATTCTGTGTTATCTATAAAGTAATTCTTTACCAAGAGGTGAAGTCATCTTTTTCCGAAAAAAAAATTTAAAAATTTTTAAAATTTTCTTCAAAAAACCATTTTTTGAATTTTTTGCATTTTTTTGGTCATAAACTTATCATTTTTCACCCTATCACCTCAAAAAACACATTAATTTTCAATAGATGATGGGTAATATTAACCCTTAACTTTTTTACGAAAAAATCAATAATCTCTATTTTCATAAAAAATAAAGCATTGAGAAGGCCAGTTTATTGCCTTAATTTTAATGAAAGAAATTTTTTCTGTATTTTTTGGAAATTTTAAACCTATTAAATTTAGAAAAAATGCAAAAAGGGTTATATCGATCGGAGTTTGAGCATGACTCCTGCGGTATTGGTGCGGTTGTCGATTTGACGGGAGTTCCTTCCCATGAGACAATTAGCGATGCCTTATACATGCTTAGTAACATGGAGCATCGTGGAGGAAGAGGTTCTGATCCTAAAACAGGTGATGGAGCTGGGGTATTAATTCAGGTCCCACATCAATTCCTAAAAGACATCACAGCAAGGTCAGAAATAAATTTGCCTGAAGCTGGATATTATGGGATAGGAATGACATTCTTTCCTAAAAACAAGCAGCTGTTTCATAAATCTAAGGAGCTACTTAACCAAATCATCGAGGAATTGGATTTTGAATTGATCGGATATAGACAAGTTCCGGTTGATGAAACAGTACCTGGGTCTGGTGCATTGGAAGTAATGCCAAATATAGAGCAGTTATTTGTCAAGCATAAAAAAGGGCTTACTGGTATCGACTTGGAAAGAAAGCTCTACTTGCTGAGAAACTATTCTACTTCAGAAATAAACTCCAAAATCCCTGGTGTCAACAATTCCTTTTATTTCGCCAGTTTAAGTAGCAATACACTTATATATAAAGGACAGCTTAGAACCGATCAGGTTTTGGCCTTTTATAAAGATCTTCAGAACAGCAAAATCGAATCTGCTTTTGCCATAGTGCACTCGAGATTCTCCACCAATACCTTCCCGAATTGGAGACTTGCCCAACCGTTTAGATTCCTTTCTCACAACGGAGAGATCAATACGATCCGAGGAAATCTCACCAAAATGAAGTCAAAGGAATCTTTGATGAAGACCAAGTACTATTCGGATGAGGAACTGAAGAAACTACTTCCTATTACTAATAATCTGAATTCTGACTCGGCAAACCTAGATGCCATGGTGGAATTACTTACTTTGACCGGTAGGTCATTGCCTCATGCCATGATGATGCTCGTACCGGAAGCCTGGCAGGACAACGAGGTGATGGATAGGGATAGAAAAGCATTCTATAAATTCCACGCTTCTTTGGTGGAGCCATGGGATGGACCGGCAGCACTATTATTTACAGACGGAAAATCTGTTGGTGCCACATTGGACAGAAATGGTCTAAGACCTCTCCGCTATTTCATCACGAAAGACAAACGACTGATACTTTCATCTGAAGCAGGTGCTTTGCCTATCAGAGAAGCCACTATCGAAGAAAAAGGAAGAATCAGTCCAGGCAGAATGCTTTGGGCAGATTTGGAAAAGCAACGAGTGCTATTTGATGAGGAAGTAAAAGGAGAAATCTGTACCAAACAACCTTATGAGGAGTGGGTGGCAGACCAGCGTATAAAGTTAAGATTGATGCCCGACCCTGAGGTCATGTCCCATCCTTATAATTTTGAAAATCTTAAGAAATGCCAAACAGTGTTTGGTTATACCTCTGAGGAGCTCAAAGTGGTACTGGCACCTATGGGCGATACTGCTTATGAGGCTATCGGCTCTATGGGAGCAGATACGCCTTTGGCTGTGCTTTCAAAGCAAAGTCAGCATATCTCCAATTATTTCAAGCAGCTTTTTGCCCAGGTAAGTAATCCACCGATTGACCCTATCAGAGAGCGATTGGTCATGTCATTATTTACCCGATTGGGTGAGGGTCATAATATTCTTGAGGAAAGCCCAAGGCATACCCGGCAGATCCATATCTCCCAGCCTGTTTTATTAAATGAGGATCTGGATAAAATCCAGAACATGGAGCATCTAGGCTATAGAAGCCAAAAAATCTTTGCTCACTTCAAAACGGATCATCAACCAGGCAGGATGCTGGAAGCTTTGGACCAACTCTGCCTAGAGGCTGAAAAAGCCATTAAAGACAGCAAAAATATCCTGATCATTTCGGATAGAAATAGTTCCGAAGACTGGGCACCTATCCCTTCCCTGCTGGCAATAGGAGCCGTTCACCATCACTTGGTGAAAAACAACATCCGAACGAAAGCCGGATTGGTTTTGGAATCGGGAGACATTCGTGAAACGCATCATTTTGCGACAGCAATTGGCTACGGAGCTTCTGCAATCAATCCTTATATGGCATTGGAATCACTTTTGGAGATGTTTGAAAATGGCCAGCTTACCAAAGTAAAAGAACGCAAAAAATTATTCACTAATTACCAGGAGGCGATTGGAAAAGGCTTGCTAAAAGTCCTTTCTAAAATGGGTATTTCCACCCTTCAATCTTATCAGAGTGCCCAAATATTTGAAGCACTTGGACTAGGGCCTGAGGTAATTGATAGATGTTTTAAAGGTACAATTTCCAGAATTTCGGGGATTTCATTTGATGAATTAGCTGAAGAAGTACTGATCAGACACCGAGCTGCCTATGGTACCAAAAGCCCAGTTTTGGAAACTGGAGGCGTTTATCAGTGGAAAAGAAGAGGTGAGAAGCATTTATTCAATCCTGAAACCATTCATTTACTTCAGAAATCTACCCGTCTAAACGATTTTGCACTTTATAAAAAGTTTGCAAACAAAATCAATGAGCAATCAAAGGACGCTTTGACTCTAAGAGGCTTATTTGAGTTTAAGAAAAGAATTACTGTTCCTATAGACGAGGTAGAACCTGCGTCAAGCATCATGCGTCGCTTTGCTACTGGAGCTATGTCCTTTGGATCTATTTCTCACGAGGCACATTCTACTTTGGCAATAGCCATGAACAGAATCGGAGGAAAAAGTAATTCCGGTGAAGGAGGAGAAGACGAAGTTCGTTTTGAGAAAAAAGAAAATGGGGATTGGGAAAGATCCGCTATCAAGCAAGTTGCTTCCGGAAGATTTGGGGTAACCAGTAACTACCTTACCAATGCTGCCGAACTTCAGATCAAAATGGCCCAAGGGGCAAAACCTGGTGAAGGTGGACAACTACCAGGCCATAAAGTCGATGATTGGATAGGTCGGGTAAGACACTCCACTCCAGGAGTAGGATTGATTTCACCTCCACCACATCACGACATTTATTCTATTGAAGATCTTGCTCAGCTGATCTATGATCTGAAAAATGCCAATAGAAAAGCCAGAATCAACGTAAAGTTGGTTTCTCAGGCTGGTGTGGGAACTGTTGCTGCTGGTGTCGCCAAAGCAATGGCCGACGTAATTCTGATTTCTGGCGCAGATGGAGGTACTGGGGCTTCACCACTTTCCTCAATCCGACATGCAGGATTGCCATGGGAGCTTGGTCTTTCTGAAGCACACCAAACTTTGGTAAAAAATAACCTCAGAAGTAGAGTAACTCTCCAAACTGACGGTCAGTTAAGAACTGGCAGAGACTTGGCAATAGCGACCTTATTGGGTGCAGAAGAGTGGGGAATCTCCACCGCTGCCCTAGTCGTGGAAGGTTGTATCATGATGCGTAAATGTCACTTGAATACCTGCCCAGTCGGTATTGCTACTCAAAATGAGGAACTAAGAAAGTTATTTACCGGTGATCCGGATCATGTTGTGAATTACTTCAACTTCTTGGTACAGGATCTTAGGGAAATCATGGCATCTCTGGGTTTCAGAACCATTGATGAGATGGTTGGACAAAGCCACATTCTTCAGTCAACAGGTCACTTAAATCACTGGAAGTGGGACAAGGTGGACTTGACCCCTATTTTCCATAGAGTGGAGGTACCAGATCATGTTGGAATCCATAAGCAAATTGATCAGGACTTTGAACTGAAAAGAGTACTTGACAGACAGCTAATCAAAGCAGCCCACCCTTCCTTAGAGCAAGCTGTGGCATCTACCGGAAATTTCCAGATTAAAAATACCGATCGATCCGTAGGAGCGATGCTTTCTAATGAAATCTCAAAAATCTACGGTAGTGTAGGACTTCCTGAGGATACTATCCAGTTTAAGTTTACCGGATCTGCTGGCCAGACTTTTGGTGCATTCCTGACGAAGGGAGTAAACTTTGAACTTGAAGGAGAGGCCAATGACTACTTTGGAAAGGGACTTTCCGGAGGAAAATTGATCATCTATCCAAGCAGAAATGCTCGATATGCTCCAGAGGAAAACATCATTATCGGCAACGTTGCATTTTATGGTGCCACTTCCGGGGAGGCATATATCAACGGAAAAGGGGGAGAAAGATTCTGTGTGAGAAACTCAGGCGTAAAAACCGTAGTGGAAGGAATCGGAGATCATGGTTGTGAATACATGACTGGTGGTTTGGTCATCAATTTGGGAGAGATAGGAAGAAATTTTGCTGCTGGAATGAGCGGTGGAATCGCCTATATCCTAAAAGATTACATCACAGAAATCAACCCTGAGCTGGTGGACATAGATATCGTAGAAGAAGAAGATTTTGCTACTATAAAATCATTCTTGAAACGACATGTCAAGTTGACTGAAAGTGAGTTGGCTACGAAATTCCTGGACGACTGGGAAAATTCAAAAGAGAAATTTATTAAAGTAATCCCTAGAGATTACAAAGCTGTTTTGCAAAAAAGAGCTTCAGAACAATCTAAATCATTGGTGTAAGATGGGAGCGAAAGAAGGTTTTTTACAATTCAAAAGAGAAACGCCAACATCCAGAGACCCGAAAGAAAGGGTTGGCGATTATAAGGAAATATATCAGCCATTTTCTGGCGAGCAATTAAATCATCAGGCAGCCAGATGCATGGATTGTGGGATTCCATTTTGTCATAATGGATGTCCCCTGGGCAATGTGATCCCTGACTTTAACGATGCCGTTTACAATGAGGAATGGGGTCAGGCAATCAATATCCTGAGAAGCACCAACAATTTTCCTGAATTTACAGGAAGAATTTGTCCTGCTCCTTGTGAAGCGAGCTGTGTTTTGGGAATCAATAAAGATCCTGTTGCGATTGAATTAATCGAGAAGAACATTGCCGAAAAAGCCTATGAACTGGGATTAATACAGGCAAATCCGCCTCAGAAAAGGACCGGAAAGCAGGTAGCAGTGATCGGATCTGGTCCAGCTGGACTGGCTGCTGCAGATCAATTGAACCAAGCTGGCCATGAAGTAACAATTTTCGAAAAGGACAATAAACCAGGCGGATTACTTCGCTATGGTATTCCTGATTTTAAATTGGAAAAATGGGTCATAGACAGAAGAATTGACCTGATGAAGGAAGAAGGAGTGATTTTCACCTGTGGTACTGAAGTAGGCTTTAATATCAAAGCAGAAAATATCCTTAGAAACTTCGATGCTGTAGTCATTTGTACTGGAGCGGGTCAGCCAAGAGAGCTGAGAATCAATGGTGACAAATTGAAAGGAGTTCATTTTGCAATGGAATTCTTAGGAAACCAAAACAAAGTCATCAATGGTGAACTAACAGAAAATCCAATTTCAGCCAAAGACAAGCATGTGTTTGTTATAGGTGGAGGGGATACTGGAAGTGACTGTATTGGTACTTCCAATAGGCATGGTGCAGCATCCATTACCCAATTGGAACTGCTACCAAAACCCCCTAAACAAAGAACTACATTAAACCCTTGGCCAGAATGGCCGATGACGCTGAGAACCTCAAGCTCCCACGAAGAAGGCTCCGAAAGAAAATTCTCTATTCTTACAAAGGAATTTGTTGGAAATGAAAATGGAGAAGTTACTGGATTAAAATTAGTGGATATAGAGTGGAAAGAAAATGGCGGTAGAATGACCTTTGAAGAGGTGGAAGGAACCGAAAGGGTCGAACCATGTGACCGGGCATTTATCGCGATTGGATTTAGTGGTCCTGCGCAAGATGGCTTATTAAAGGCGTTTGGAGTAGATACTATGGAAAACACACTTCCAAAATCAAAAAATTATCAGAGTACAAATTCCAAGGTTTTCCTTGCCGGAGATATGCGAAGAGGTCAATCACTTGTAGTTTGGGCAATATCAGAAGGTAGAGAAGCTGCTGTCAAAGTAGATGAATATCTGATGGGGAGCTCAACTCTGCCACAGAAAGACGAGTCATACTTTCAAGTGGAGGAAGAAATCGCAGGTATTGATTGAGCCACAAGCTCATATTTTCCAATAGAATCCCTGTTTAGTTGACAACCCTGCGAAACAGAAAGCCATCCGCTTCGGCAGATGGCTTTCCTATTTTAGTTTCCTCCTCTTTTTCTTGGGATATCACCCCGATCACCTACTTGACCTCCTGGTCTTCGGCCCCTTCTATCTTTTTGGCTTTGTTTTATCTCTTCCCATTTTGCTCTTTGCTCTTCTGTCAAGACTTCTTTGATTGCCTCATCCTGGGATTTCATTTCCTCTCTTAGTGCTTTCATTTCTTCTCTTCTGGCATCCATTTCCGCTTTTCTAGCTTCCATTTCACCTTCTCTCTTTTTGGCATTCTCCAGGTTAATCGCTAAAATCTGAGCCTTTTGGTCTTCAGATAATTCTAGCTGTTTTGCCATCATTTCAGTTTGCTTTTGAGCTCTTTCTTCCGGAGTGGGCCTTTCTTTGGTTTTGGTGTCTTGTGCCATGGCAGTGATTCCAGTGAGTAGAACCAGAAGCATTGCGATCGTTAAATTTTTCATTTTTTTTTGGTTTGTTTGTCTTTTAGACTTCGGCAAAAGCAGGAAGTTTAATCCGGTTTTTCTTTTGTCTGTTAACAAACCTTAAATGCTATTTTTCTTCAATTAGCTCTTTACGTTCACTTGCCCGGACATATTTTGGTTTGATCAATAATCTTAAACTTGGATCAAAACTCAGGTAATTCCATGCCCAATCCATAAAGATGAACAGCTTGTTTTTCACTCCCAAGATTGCCATCAAGTGAACAAATAACCAGGTCAACCAGGCCATCAATCCTTGAAACTTAATAAATGGCAAGTCCACAACGGCAAGTTTTCTGCCAATGGTTGCCATGGAGCCAAGGTCTTTGTAATGAAAAGGTTTCATGGATTTTCCGGCAGAGATCCCCAATAAATTATTTCCTAAATTAGTTGCTTGCTGTAAAGCTACCTGAGCCACCTGGGGATGGCCTTTTGGATAATTTTCTTCCCGCTGCAAGGCTACGTCTCCAAGTACGAAAACACTCTCTTCACCAACTACCCGATTGAATTCGTCCACATAGATTCTTCCATTTGGCGCAAAATGTTCTTTACCCAAGCCCTCAATAAAATTGGGTTTAATTCCTGCAGCCCATAAAAGGGTATGGGTACTAATCGGCTCTTTTCCTTCCAATTTCACTTCTTCACCATTGTAATCATGCACTTTGGTATCCAGCATCACATCCACACCTAAATCTTGAAGATATTTGAGTGAATGCTTCTGAGATTCCTCAGACATCGCTCCCAATAACTTGGGTCCAGCCTCGATCAAAACCACTTTCATATTACTGAAATTCAGCTCGGGGTAGTCTTTTGGAAATACGTTATTCCGCAGTTCAGCCATTGCGCCAGCGAGCTCCACGCCTGTTGGCCCTCCGCCTACGATGACCACATTCATAAGGGATTTTCGGTCTTCCTGTTTTTCTATGTTGATGGCCCGCTCGTAATTGGAGATGATTTTATTTCGGATATACAGTGCCTCAGAGACTGTCTTCATAGGGATAGCATTGTATTCAATGGACTTATTGCCAAAATAATTGGTATCAGCACCCATCGCCAAGACCAGATGATCATAATCCAAATACCCAATATCCGTGTATAGCCTTTTCATGGTACTATCAAAAGAATGGACTTCAGCCATCCTAAAAATCGTGTTGGGCGTATTGTGAAAAACTTTGCGAAGCGGAAATGAAATAGCGCTAGGCTCTAAACCGGCTGTTGCCACCTGATAAAACAAAGGCTGAAACTGATGGTAATTGTTTTTATCAAGAATTATCACCTGATAGGGACCTTTCATCAGCTTACGGGCAAGCTTTAATCCACCGAATCCTGCGCCAACAATAACGACTTTTGGCAGATTGGTTTGTGGAATATTCGGAATAGGTTTTTGTGCTGGAAGTAACATGTGCTAGGGTTTTCCTTCCCTAACGAATTTGATCAGGTAGAGGACAAAATTCGAGCTTGTTTTTGCAATATCTTATTTGCCTTTCTTAGGATTAGCCCTAACATCAAAAGATTTGTTATTTTTACCACCCAAATAAAGTATATCCATGGGAAGAGCATTTGAATTCAGAAAAGAAAGAAAATTCAAGCGTTGGGACAAAATGTCCAAAGTCTTTACGCGTCTAGGAAAAGAAATCGTAATGGCAGTAAAAGCCGGCGGTCCTGACCCAACATCAAACCCAAGACTAAGAACTATCATCCAAAATGCCAAGGGTGCCCAAATGCCCAAAGACAGAATAGAAGCTGCAATTAAAAGAGCTTCCAATAAGGATGAAAAAGATTACGAAGAAGTAGTATACGAGGGATACGGTCCTTTTGGAATCGCCGTAATCGTCGAAACTTCCACAGATAATATCAACAGAACTGTTGCCAATGTTAGGTCTTATTTTACGAAAGCTGGTGGATCTTTAGGTACCTCTGGTTCTGTAAGTTTCATGTTTGACCACAAAGCTGTATTTAGATTTGCTCAGGGCGATTGGGATATGGAGGAATTGGAATTGGAACTGATCGATTTTGGACTTTCTGAAATAGATGAAAACGAAGGAGAACTATTTGTTTATACAGAGTTTTCTGATTTCGGAACCATGCAAAAAGCCCTAGAAGAAAAAGGAATAGAAGTAATCAGCGCAGACTTCCAACGTTTCCCAACCACTTTGACTGAACTTACAGAAGAACAAGAAGAAGTCATCAACAAAATGATTGAGAAAATGGAAGAAGACGATGATGTCAATCAAGTTTTCACAAATATGGCCTAGGCAAACGCCTAGGTTTTTTTATATCTATGAATTTCCCAAAAAGAGTAAATTATCAAGATTCTGAAAAGCAATTAATCATCGTAGGAAGTAAAAATCCGGTAAAACTGAACAGCACAGAAAATGCGTTTTCAGAAGCTTTTTCAAAATCATTTCTAGTCAATGGAGTAAATGCTTCTTCGGGTGTTTCGGATCAGCCCATTGGAAGCCTAGAAACATTTGAAGGTGCAAAAAACCGGGCATTCAATTCCAAAAACACATTTCCTGAAGCAGATTTCTGGGTAGGAATCGAGGGAGGAATCGAAGAAGATGGACATGGAATGCTTGCTTTTGCCTGGGTTTATATATTGGATAAATCCGGTAAATCCTCACAGTCCAAAACCGGAACATTTTATCTGCCCAAAAAAGTCACAGAATTGATCCATTCAGGAATGGAGCTTGGAGAAGCTGATGATCAGGTTTTTGAGAAGGAAAACTCAAAACAACAAGGTGGATCAGTAGGGATTCTGACACATGGGATCATCGATAGAAAAGCCTATTACTCCCAGGCAATTATTCTAGCACTAATCCCATTTTTGAATCAAAATCTCTATTAAAAAGGATATATTAATTGAAAATATTAATTAAGTTATTCGGTATATAAAAAAATTTAGCGCTTGTTGGAATTTTCAATTAAAATAACTTCTTTTAAACATTAAATGTAATAACACAGATTCGTTAACTAATAATTAACAGAAGTTGTTTCAATCACCCCTAATTTTGATACAACGGTAGACCTCCACTGGAGGTCTATTTTTTTAGGTTTCTCAGGAAGTTTCGAAGTGCTATCCTCCAATCTGGATCCGCATCCCATTCCGGGCCAATGTATAGTTCATTTCGGACTATTAGCTTAATGTAATATTTAACTACAGTCCGGTTGGTCGCATCTCCATCTGATATAGGCACTCCCATACTTTTCATCATATCAGATTCTCTGGCCTCCACTTTTACCAAAAGAAACTGCACTCTGTCCCGAATCAACTCTTGATCAGTTTTTGCCTCAGTCAGCCATTCAATATCATAGGGATATTCCGCTTTTAAAATCTGCTCTATCCCAGCTTTTTGAGCTTCTTGTTCTGCCAAAATTGCCGCTTGGGATTTGCCATACATATCGTATCTAAAATAACTTAAAAGTCCGGTTTCGGCAGATGACCCTTCAATCGGAATCCCCAATTTAAATACGTCCAAGTTAAGTGGGTTAGTCAGAATAAATTTTTGACTGGAGGAAGATTCCGACTGACTGATGGAAGGAAACTCCGGAACATCAATGACTAACAGGTTTTTGGACTTAGTGGTTTGGCTTAATGCAGCAAATTGTTTGCCCGCAGCCTGAAAATCTTCCCCATTCACTCCAAATAACGTAGTACTAGGAATTATCTGGGTATTGCCGGTAAATGGAGCAACGTGTATCGATGTATTATTTTTTTGTCTGGTAATAAATATAATGTTCTTGACTAGCCTACTGGAAAATGCCTGGGCATAATCAGCCTCTACTGCCTCAGAAATGGCAACTTGCTCCAACTCAAAATAGGCGACAGGATCTCCCCCAGCATCCACGATGGCAGAATGTAAACTATCCGCCAATGCCTTCCAAGTCATATTGGGAATGGCACCTGGATCATTAGAAACCATTACTACTGACTTACCATTAAAAAATGTTTCAGGCATAGAGCCTTGGCCTAAACTTATTGCGATAAAACTAAAAATATTTAATACCGATAATATATATTTCATTCGTAGTAATAGGTGAAGTCTCTTTGCTTAGTAATTTTACGAATATACATAACGCAAAATATTATCATAGATGCATAAAGTTTTGAAGCCCGTCCTTTGCCTTATTTTGGCATTGGTATGGCATTCCTCTAGCGCCCAAAAAGTTGATAGAAAATCACTTTTAAGCAATATAGAATTTTTATCCTCAGATAGTTTCCATGGCAGAAAAACCGGAACAGAAGAAAATGCCAAAGCCAGAGACTATTTAAAAGAGAAATTTGTAGAGCTGGAATTACCAACGCATTACAAAAACCATGAGCAGCACTTTAACTTCGAAAGCAGAAGAGAAAACAAAACGATAGAAGGTGTCAATATTGTCGGTTTTGTGGCTGGCAGCAAATCTAGAAAGCTTATTGTGATCACGGCGCACTACGACCATGTGGGTGTGGGAAGACCTGTCCATGGGGACTCCATTTATAACGGCGCTGATGACAATGCATCTGGTACTGCAGCATTATTGGCTTTGGCTGAATATTTCTCCAAAAACCGACCTGAGCACAGCATGATTTTCGCAGCACTTGATGGGGAAGAAATGGGTTTGCAGGGAGCCAAAGCCTTAGTCAATGATTTCCCTTTTCCTTTGGAAAACATCGTTTTGAACATCAATATGGATATGGTTTCCAGAAATGACAATAACGAATTGTATGCATCTGGCACCTATCAAAATCCAGGATTAAAACCAATTTTAGAAGCTGCGGCTTCGGGGCAAAGCCCAACTTTAAAATTTGGTCATGACCTGCCCAATACAGGAAGCGATGATTGGAGTAAATCTTCAGACCATGGTCCATTTTTAGATAAAGGGGTACCACATATTTACTTTGGTGTTGAAGATCATCCTGATTATCATAAACCAAGCGATGAGTTTAAGAATATACAACCTGATTTTTACTATCAAGCAGTAAATCTGATTCTTAAATGTACACTCGCATTAGATCAGGAATTACTGAAAGATTAAAGCTAATCCTTCGGATTGCCTGAATTGATGCGTAATTTGCGGGCTATCTCATAGAAATCCAGCTGAATTTTGCCTAAAACAGATTTTATTACAAAACTTTTAATCTGGAGACTCAGGCACCTGAGTAATCAAGCCTTTATTATTATCCTTAGCGGTATTATAGGGATTATTTCAGGTTTGGCAGCAGTTATTCTGAAAAGTGGCGTTCATGCCATTCAGGAATTTTTGACAGAGGATTTTTACAACGAATATGCCAATTTCCTTTACATCCTTTATCCCTTAATAGGGATTACTGCGGCATATTTGGTAGGAAAATATATTTTTAAAGACGTCGGTGGGCACGGTATTCCAGATGTTCTTTTTATTATTTCTAAAAAACAGAGTTTAATCCCCCGGGTTAAAATGTACAGCCGACTATTTACTTCAGCATTGACTGTAGGATTTGGTGGCTCGGTAGGATTGGAAGCACCTATGGTGGTAACCGGTTCGGCCATTGGGTCAAACACAGGGCTACTTATGCATCTTAACGCCAAAAAAAGAACGCTGCTGATTGGTTGTGGTGCCGCCGCTGCCATATCAGCCATCTTTGGAGCTCCGATAGGTGCAGTGATTTTTGCGATTGAAGTTATTTTAATGGAAATCAGTACAGCGAGTTTCATTCCTTTATTGATCGCCTCAGTGATGGGTTCTTTAACCTCCATGATTCTGATCGGAAAAGACTCCATATTCAATTTTAATTTTCAGGAGACTTTTCTTGCATCCCATATGCCATATTATCTGCTATTGGGAATCATCTGCGGTTTGGTCTCTCTTTATTTCAATAGAGCAGTTAGAAAAACTGAATTGGCCTTAGAAGGACTGGAAAGCCAATCGATGCGAATGCTATACGGAGGTGCTTTTTTAGGCTTTATGGTTTTCTTCTTTCCACCTATTTATGGGGAAGGTTATTCTACCCTGAATCAACTTATTGAGGGAAAATCAGCAGAAATCCTCAATAGGAGTCCATTCTTCTCGGTGATAGAAAACCCCTATATGATTATTATATTTTTGGTTTTGATCATTTTAGTGAAACCTATTGCCTCAGCTTTGACCATTGGCAGTGGAGGTAGCGGTGGTATTTTTGCACCTTCTTTGTATGTTGGGGGAATTGTCGGATTTGTGTTTGCCTATTCCAAAAATTTATTTGGTTTCCATATCCCTTTGCCCTTGGCTTCTTTTACACTGGTAGCGATGTGCGGCGTTATGAGTGGGGTACAGCACTCCCCTTTGTCTGCGATATTCTTGATTGCAGAAATCACAGGGGGTTATGAGTTGTTTGTTCCACTTATGTTTGTATCTGCTATTTCTTATATCACCACTACTTATTACCAAAAAGACAGTCTTTATTCATTACAGCTTAAAGACAAAGGAAAGTTCTTGCCAGAATCCAAAGACCAGGAACTTTTGGAACTTATTGATATTACCCATGTCATAGAACGAGATTTATTACCTATCCATCCAGACTCTAAGCTGAAGGATCTGACAAACTTGGTGAAGATTTCAAAACGGAATATTTTCCCAGTAGTAGATGAGAAGAAGACTTTGAGAGGGATAGTAACTCTGGATGATATACGGGATATTATGTTTGACCCAAGTCAGCAGGACTCTGTATTTATACGGGATTTAATGCATAGTCCTCCAGAAATCCTATTGGCTACTGAAAATATGCAAAAAGCAATGGAAAAATTTGAAAGTTCCGGAGCTTGGAATCTCCCTGTCATCGAAAATGGAATTTATTTGGGTTTTGTTTCTAAATCAAGAATCTTTAATGCCTATCGAAAAAGGTTGATTAGACAAAAGCAAGATTAAAGGCCTTTAGAATAAAATTTGGATTCTGAATTTATCCACTTTTCCAACTTGGTATTTTTCACTTTTATTTCAAGTTAGCAACTTTTATCCACAAAATCACCTTTCCCAATTACTATCTATTCATCTGATTTTCACCGTTTTATTATCTTCCTGTGGAAAAGTGTGGATAAATTATTGATTTTGTGGATAAATATTTCTTGCAAATAATAAACCTAAATTAGAGCCGTTTTAGGCCATTTTTCATAGTTGGAGGCACCTGAATAACAAGTACTCCCAATCATTATCAATTAGCAGCAAGCAGGTCTCTTTAGAATAATATTCTGTTGAAGGGAAATCGAGCAGATAATCATGAAAATGTATATGGGATCATCGGTTTCCAATTCTTGATCAAAGAAAACAACCTCTAAAAATAATTCAATTTTAACAAACCAAATACAAATTTGAATAAGCTAGTTTCCAAAGCCTACAGGTGCCAGATTATTCATTTGGCGCAAAATCCAGGATTGCCTTCCTATTATATAAGCTGTTGGTTTTTTAGGATTCCATCTGATAGGATTTGGCAACACAGCTGCTATCATCGCTGCTTCATTTCTATTTAACTTAATTGCCGGCTTGTTGTAATAATTCTGGGCAGCTGCTTCGATTCCATAAATACCGTCTCCCATTTCTATGACATTCAAATAGACTTCTATGATTCGCTCCTTGCTCCAGATCAACTCAACCAAAACAGTAAAATAGGCTTCCAGACCTTTTCTGACGTAACTCCTACTTGGCCAGAGAAAAACATTTTTCACTGTCTGCTGGGTAATTGTACTTGCTCCCTTGATCCTTTTTCCTTTCTTGTTTCCTTCCCATGCCTTTTTCATCGCTTCGATATCAAATCCATAGTGGTCTAAAAATTTCTGATCTTCTGAAGCCACCACAGCTTGAGGGGCGTTTTTCGAGATCTCTGAAATGGGAACCCAATCTTTGGAAAGCCTTACTTTTTTATCAGAATCGAAAGTCTGCTCAAAAAGCCGGATTACCATCAAAGGAGTGACCGGAACAGGTACGAATCTATAAACAATGGTCAGTCCCACCGAAATAATGAAAAACCACATGACTGTTTTCCACAGAAACCTCCAAATCCTTTTTATCAATTTCATAAGTAGTTTTAAACTATTGCTTTGGCTTGGATAAATTGGTAATACAAAACTCCTTCTGGATTTGAAGCGATTTGATCCAAATCTTGTTCCATTTGCAAAACATCGGTGGTAGTAACGATGCCGTTGGCCAATAAAGCCTCAGAGCCACTTTTCATCAATTCTTTCCAGTAGTTGGCTATTTTTTTGAATTCTTTTGGCTGAGTTTGATCTAAGTGAAAACCACTTCTTCTTAACTCAATCTCTGAAAAACCCGCTTCTTTCAGAAGATTCCCAATTCTCAAACCCACATCTGGATCTCCTCCTAGATGCTGCTGCAATTGATTGTAAGCTTGATAGTAGTGATCCAAACCAGGTAATCTCGGATAAAAATGAAAACTGGAATTGAATACTTCTGTAATATAGATCACTCCTCCCGGAGCCATATTTTCAAGAGCTTTGGCTAGTACCGTGATCGGATCATTTAGATGCTCTAAGACCCAACAGATAAATACCCCATCAGCTTTTTTCTTCAAATGGAGATCTCTGGCATCTTGGTTCAAAAAATGGATTCTTCGATCCATAAATTGGGTAAGGTTATGCTTGGCCTTTTTTATTTGCTTTTTCTCTATCTCCACACAGGACAACTCAATTGTAGGATATAGTGAAAGTAACATGTGGCTTTGGGCTCCAACTCCAGATCCAATTTCCAATACATGCCGGCATCCAGTAAAATCAATCCAAGGATAAATAAGAGGCGCCAAGACTCCTGCTTGCGACAAAAGTCTATTCTGCTCTTCAGGGATATATCCATGGATGTATTTTGTCATTTTTTCTTTCAAAAATATCATAAAAAAAATGGACAAAAATGCCGACCTCCTAAAATGTAATGCTTTTCAAGGATTACTAACCTTCCGCAAGGTAATGGGTGAATTAAGTTGAGCTGAAATAGACTCCATAATAAACTTCAAGTCTTGATACTCGGAAGCAGAGAAGTTATAGGTAGACAGCTCTATCTTTGCAGAAAATTTAAGCTCTTTTTCTCCCAAGACCGACTGATAAGTAAACTTAACTTTCTTTGACGGGATGGTCAAAGTCATGGATTCAGGATAATCATCCACAACAAAACCCTCTGGTACGGGAATCGTCGCATTGATATTTTCAAAAGATGGGAATTCATATTCTACAGGCAGCACCCTGGATTGCTGAATAAATGGGTTTATTAAATATTCAGAATATTGAAAAGGCCTGACAACAATCAAGTTGTGTTCTTCAGAAGTTAGTTTAGAATTAAAGCTTATAGAAATACTTCTTTTAGTAGAAAGCTCATCCACCACCGAAAAATTTTCAATTTCGCCATATTCGATTCGCGTATCCTTTTTCCAAACCTCTTCATCAGCTTTTAGGCCTTCTAATAACTTCCCAAATTTTAATGCCTCATGATCAAAAAGTTTGATTTGATTTTTATATACAAATCCAGATGAGTCATTCCATTCCAAATTGATATTTTGGATACTTCCTGATCGGAATTGATGCTGGAGCGCTTCTAATCGACCATGGTCTTTTTCCAGAATAAATCCTCTTTCGACAAGTTTATTGTGTGGCAAAAGCCCAAATGGAATGATCGAATCACTAGCATCCAACAAATAATCTTTGTCCTCAATTTTAGCTTTAACAATGCCTGATTGAAATTGATTGATAAATGGCACCTCAATTAATTGGCTTCTTCCTCTGAATCTATCATTGATCAAGACCATGTTAGCAGCTATTCCTTGTCTTCTGAGTAAATAGGTCAGCAATAAGTTTTTGTCAATAGAATTCCCTTCTTTTTTCTGGAAAAGCCCATTTATAGAATAAAATGGTTCTAGCCAAGAGGACCTTTTTAATTCGATAGTGTTGGAAACGTATTCGAAAATGGTTTTGGCTTGATCTAATTTGGTAAGAGAGTCCAATTTCAAGCTTGGAAACCCGGGGATGGTTTCTGGATCAGCATGAGCATAGCTGTCTACTTCATCAATTTCTAACCAACGATTTGCCAACTGATTCCAAGTGGCATAGACCATTTCGGACTCTTCCAGTTTGTCAGGATTCACATACTCACTAGAATAAAGATATCCATCCACCCGCTCTTCATAGTTTATATAATTACCTACATATGGTTCATTAGGCAATGACGGTACATTCCTCCTTTCCCATGAATAAAGGTTCTTTTTAGGGGAAATTGAGGCAACTTCTGCTACCTTTTTGCCCTGCTGGATCATTTGGTATTGAAAAAAGTCAGGCGCTTTAAAAGTAAATTTACTCACTAGCGCTGGGTAGGTACCTTGGAAACTCCAACCTTCCAAAATCCCATATTGGTGATCAATTTTTTTGTACTTATACTCAATGATACTCCCTTTTTTTACATGGGGAAAGATCAATCGAATTTCAAATTGACCATTCCCAATGTTTACTTCTTTTATATTTTCTTTGGTCAACAACCTAGAGATACGTTGACCATTTTCAATATAAGAGACCTGTGCTTCTACCTTGACTATATCCTCAACTAGGGATTTTCCGCGATAAAATGGGATAATAATATCTCCAAAGTTATCTATCCTATCATCTAATACCTTATATCTAAAGTGGTAATTCGTATGAAGGCCAGTGACCATAAAGTAGCTATTGGCTTCTTCCCATAAAGTCACTATCCGTGCCTCTGGCTCAAACGGTACCTGTGTCAATGACAATTCCTCCTCAGAGTATTGACCAAACTCAATCTGAGAATAGGAAAGGATAGGGTTAAATAAAATCGAAACTACGAGAAATAGAATTCCTCGAAAAGACGATTTCATTAAGGATTGGTTATTTTCTTTAAGACCACGGGTTCTTTTAATTTAGATGCGATGGATTCCATCAGGTATTTTAGATCCGCATACTGGGTAGCTGGAATCAACGGATTCTTTACACTCAGTTTTGAACCTATTACCAATACCCCATTCATGGTTTTTGCACTATACGAAAATACAACTGAATTACCTTCGATGGTCATGACGCTTTCTTCGGGATAATCATCAAGTTCGTAGCCTTCCGGAATTTTGATATTTACATTGCTGGTTTCAGTAAATGGATATTCAAAATCTACCGGGAAAATCCGGTACTCTTGAGTGAATGGATTTTTAGAAAAAGAAGAATATTTAATCGGGTTAAAAACAATCATATCCTGATCAGCTGCAGATTCCATCACAATTTTGAAATTGGTGGAAACATAATTCTTTTCCTTAAGGACATTATCCACCTCTACTTCCCTAATGATCATTCCTTCCGTGTTTTCTGCAAACAGTTTATCCAATGGTTCCTTTTGCTTTTCCAGGCCATTGACTGCTTTATTCCAATCCAATCCCTCGTAATAGTAATGTCGCAGAGTATTTGACATGACCAGGTCCGAACCTTCCAGGCTTACATCGCTGTAATATACCTTATTACTCAAATGCTTGAATTCCAAGGGTACAATGGCACTGCTGCCTTGGACCAGATACAATCCTGCCTGGACATGTTTGTCCAGATCTACATACCCAAATGGAGCGTCTTTATCTGACAAATCAAGGTATTGTATTTTTCCATCCAATTCCGTGCGGAGTAAAATTTCATCAAACTGCGTCAAAAAAGGAAATGGGACAATATTAGACCTACCGTTACCTTTACTACCGATCAGGATGGGATCACATGAAATCCCCTGAGACTTTAAGATCCCCATCAAAAGCAAGTTTAATTCCTGTGGGCTTCCTATCCTTGTTTTCAGCAGCTGGTTGATTTGTTGGTTGGCATAAATAAAATCTGTTCCTTCTGCTTTAAAATTATCCCGAACATAATAATAGGCTTTTTCGGCAATCTCCATCTGAGTACTTCCGCTGATATCCGCATCCATCAATTCCTTTTCGATCGGATTATTGCGGTAAAAACCCTTATCCCGATAAGTAGAAATCAGCTCATTTCCGAGCATTTCCCACGTATTCAGGACATCCTTCCATTGCAATCCCATAGTTTCGGTATTAGTCTGGTACTGCGAAAGCTGAAACTCGATCCTCTCTATATAATCCCTATAGTTTTTCATATAAGGCTCTTCTTTTAGGGAGAATAGATTTCTTAATGTCCACTTGTAAATGCCGTATTCATTACTGATCTCAGCATTGTTGATCAGGTTATACCCTTGGGTGATCATCTTATAATCAAGGTTTGGATTCATTTTGATCTGATACTGTGACCCTAAAGTCGGTATTGGATTCTGGAATGTCCATCCATCCAAAAATGTCAGATTTTTATCGGCTTTCTTATAAGTATACTCCAAAATGGAACCGACCTGGACATTAGGAAAAGTGATTCTCATTTCCCTTATCCCATCGCCTAGGTCTACATCAAAAATATTCTCTTTGCCAAGTTTGACAGTTTCTGCCTCATTGCCATTGAAATTGGTGATTTGGGCTTTGACAGAGGAAATATTCTCGGTTTTATTATCTCCCAAATAGTACCTTACACGAACATCTGCATGTTCCTTACCTGCATCAGTTAAAATCTTTACCCGAAATAGGTAGGTAGTTTCTAACAATCCACTAAAAAACTGAGATTCCCCTTCTTCCCATAAAACTACCGCCCCGGCATCTGGTTCATAAGAGACCTGCTTTAAATTGATCTCCTCGTCAGAAAACTTGCCCATTTTGATGGTTTGAGCATAGCCTAGAGAACTGGTCAGGAGAAAAATAATTGTAAAAATTTTTTTCATAAAATGGTTTTTTGGTTGGTGGCTATCAGTCAGTTTAAAGGAGTATTTTTTCTCGAACCCTAAGCTTTCCGACATTGGACTAATTATTGGCTGTAGTTGGTTTTAAAAAGATGTATGTTTTGACAGCTTTTGAATTAAATTTTTTGATCAGATCGCTCTTTTGATCCTCTTCTAAATCGGCAGAAAACGTCAAATCAATTTCCCTTTTGATCTTTAGATTGCTTCCTTCGAGTGTACTTTCTATCCTGATACTGTTTCCTTCCTCCTCGTAAATAAAGGGATCCAAACTTGTTTCTGGTGATAGGCTTTCCCCCAAGTCAATATCGAAAGAATCTGTTTTTACCAGTCGGTTGCTGGAAAGCATATCTTTTTGAATAGGCCCCATAAATGATTTCAGGATGATCCTTTTAGATGTACTCTGCGTAAACCTTTGGATGACTCCCTTATAATTAGTTTTGGCAATAGGAACAGAGTCCTCCTTCTCCAGATCTATTGACAGGTCACTGATAATCAATCCTGAAACCGGGGAATTTTTATTGAAATAGTCTTTTTGCTTTCGGTCATCCAATCTGTTTTTAACATACATCAAATCCTCTGCAAAATTTCCGGCAAGATTTAAATCTGTTTCTATCAATGCATCTCCCCGAGGATCGATTTTTATAGAAGTAGAAGAGGTAGCACTGTTCCAGTTCGCATGGTCATAGGAAGGCGTTTTAGTAAGATATCCTCCTCCTCTTTTCGTGACAAGGACATGCCTGTTTTTTGTAAAAGATCCCAAATATCCAGCTGGTAGCATATTAGAGGTACATTCCAGCCAAATCGGAGCTTCATCTGTAGGCACTTGTAAAATGACATGGTTGAATTGGTTCGAAGGAAAGTCAACTTCAATATCATCTTCTTCCTCTCCTGCATAAACTAAAGTATAATTGGATTCAATTCCAGCTTCTGTGAGCATGGCCCTCATGATGTTGGAAAGTCCTTTACAATCTCCATAGGCATACTTTGCCACTTCATCCGAGCTTATGGTTTGCCAGCCACCAATCCCCAGCTGAATACTGACGTACCTGAAGTTTTCCTGAAGGTAAGAATACAAAACCTCTACTTTTTCGTAGGGGCTTTCCAGCCCATCAGTCAGTTGATGAATTTTCAATTGGAGATCTTCAGGTAATTTATCCCGGCCTTCATTTAGTTTATAAAGCCAATCTGCCAGACCTGACCAATCCTTCATTTCCCCGGCATAGTTTTCCATACCAAACTTAACAGGGGCCAACAGCAATCTATGATCCTCTTCCTCCTCAAGATCGGGTTCTTGTATGGGAAGATCATTTTCTTCCCATCGTACAGAAACCAACCCACTTTCTTCTTTCTCCTCTCTTTTTCCGAGAAGATTCACTTCCTTATATCTCAGGCCCATTCCCTTTGGGTAAGTGACTGTCAAAACCGAGTTTTTGATTTTTTGATTAAATCTGTGAACAGGAATCCAAGTTGGAAAAAAGAAATTAGTTTTGGTTTTCGTCTTTGTCTTGATATTGACTTCGATCGGGAATACGCCACTTTTTAGCTCGTAATATTTTCGCCTATTGTCATCAAAAATCGTCGAATTGGAATAAACCGCTGCATCACTCATATCCCTGAGTTTGGCTTTTTGAATTGTTTTGCCAGTCTTGGGATCTTTTACTTCCAGTTCAAAATTCTCAATCTCATTTAATCGATCATAAAAAAGTGAGGTATATGCATGATCTAATCCCTCGACTGAGTAAATGATAAAATTTTTCTCAATAAAGTAAGTCACCTCAAATTTATCAGAGATAGAAATAGATTGGTTTTCAGAAAGCTCTGAATAAATTTCAACAGAATCTTTCCTGCCGGCATACGTGGAGTTGTAAATCAAAAAACAAAAAAACAGAACTCCGATTAACGTTTTTATCATGAAAATTATTGGGGATAACTTGGTTGAAATTATAAAAAAAATGAAAACAAACTAATCTATGGTTAGATAAAATTTCTTAGGCGAAAATATCCTGATTTATTTGGATTTGATACTCAAATTGTTGCACTGTGTTTTGGGAATTTCTCCTTGTATTTCCCATCAAAAGTTGCCTATTTTGATTTTTTACAAAAAAACATCAGGAATGAGCGCAATTGAAATTGGAAGTTTTGAGGATTTTGAAAAGTACAGTGGCAAAGAATTAGGGACCTCGGAATACTTCCAAATCACCCAAGAACAGATAAATTTATTCGCTGATGCCACTTATGATCACCAGTGGATCCACACGGATCCAGAGCGTGCCAAATCCCAAGGTTCATTTGGAAATACCATCGCCCACGGATATTTAACTCTCAGCATTGTTCCGCACCTATGGGAGCAAATCCTCAAAGTAAATAACCTCAAAATGATGATCAATTATGGGATAGAAAATTTCCGTTTTGCCCATCCCGTTTTGGTGACGGACCAAGTAAGACTTGCTGCCACCCTTAAATCTGTAGTAAACTTACGTGGAACTGTTAAAGCTGAGGTTTCTGTAAAACTTGAAATCAAAGATCAAAAAAAACCCGCTTTCACCGGTGTTTTAGTATTTCTTTACCATTTCAAATAATCAGGAAGCCAAGAGATCATTGACCACGGTAGCAGCACAGGCACAACCAAATGCTGCTGGAAGAAATGACATCGTACCATAGGCAGATTTCTTATAATTCCTGCCGTCAGTCATCATCATGCTTTCTTTGATCATGATTTCTGAAGAAAAAACCGCCTTAAAGCCCGTTTGGATATTTTTCTTCTTGAGTCTTTTTCTGACCATTTTGGCCAGTTTACAGGCATAAGTATCGGCTATGTCGACCACTTTTACCTGAGTAGGATCTACTTTTCCTCCCGCACCCATCGAACTGACCAATGGAAACCCCCTTTTATAGGCTCCATCGATCAAATGTAACTTAGGAGTAAAACTATCGATACAGTCCACTACATAATCAAAATGATTTGATTCCAACAATTCCGTCATTTCTTCCGGCCCCAGAAATTGTTTGATAGTCTTTACTTTTATTGATGGATTGATCGAGGTCAATCGCTCCTCCATCCAAGCAGCTTTAGATTCTCCTACATTTTTTTGCGTCGCAGGCAGCTGCCTGTTGCAATTGGTAATATCTACTATATCCCCATCAATGATCGTCATTTCACCGATCCCAGCTCTACAGATAAACTCTGCCGCAAATGAACCCACCCCGCCCAATCCTACTACCAATACATGTTTTTTTGCCAATTTCTCCAGCCCTTCCCGGCCAGTAATCAGTTCAGTCCGGCTAAGCCAGGCAAACTCACTCATAAATCTTCCTTTTTGAAATCTTGTTCCAGTTTGATAAAACCTGCTCTGATAGTACTTCCTCAGGCCTGCCCAAAATTACAGAAGCCGTATTAAAAATGGAATCAATGGGTTCCTTGGAATCATCAGTTTCAAAAAAAAATCGCTCTGATGGACAGTCTTTAAGCCAGGCAATTGCATGGGATTCTTTCTGCTTCAGCGCTTTTCCAAAGGAAAAATAAACCGGAAAAGGCAATAATTGTGTTGCTAGGTGAGGCTTAAGATTGAAACCATGGCAAATGATAGAGGGGGTTTCCTTTTCACTTTTGAAATACTCAAGTAGCAAATCATGGGATTTGACCAAGTGCAAAATCAAAGGAATGCCCAATGCAATAGCCAATTTGGCCTGCGCCTTAAAAGCGGCTTTCTGCACAGAAATATCTGGACCCCAAATTCTATCAAATCCCGCCTCACCTATGGCCATACATCGTTCATTTTGTGCCAAAGCTTCCAATTTATCAAAGTTTTCTTGCCAGTTCTCGTTTAGATTCCAAGGATGAAAACCTGTAGAAAAATAGTCTGGGGATCGCTGGGGAGAGCTAGTTTCTAGGTTAAAAATTGCAAAATTATTAGCAGTAGAGTGGGTATGAATATCTAATAGCTTCATTAAGTTTTTAAGTTAAACTAAATAGTATAAATTACACTTTAAACTTTAGCTACCATGAAAAATATCAGCTTACTTTTAGTTTTTGCATTTGTAGCATTCTCATGCAATAAGTCCGAGGAGAAGGAAAATTCCAAAGAAAAAGAATCCATTGGTTTTTTAAAACAAGACTCGATCCAAGTGAATTATATCGGGCTACCTAAATTGATGGATGTCAATCCAAAAATTCAGAAAATTTTATTTTTTGATCCTCAGGCAATGAAATTTGTGATTGCTGATTTTGAAGGGAATATAGTCAGCGAATTCACTAAGGAAAGAGATGCCCCAGATGGTTTTGGGTTTTTCCCCATGGCAGCTGGCAAGTTTAAAGAGAATGGATCAATTCAGATTGTCTCTGCCCGGGGTTTATTTGAATACGATCAGGAAGGAAATCTACTGAATAGCAAAAAGATCCCGAGCGACGATGTCCTCCCTTTTTCAGGGAGGCTGGATGCACTTCAGGAAATCCAATTTGTAGAAGATCAAATTCTATTGGCTGGAGTGGTGGCGAGATCTGAATTTAATAAAACCCAACCTGAATTTTATGATACCTTTCTCCAACTCATTTGGGCTGATACTGCTACTGGTAACTTTGAAAGGTTTCTAAACCTGGAAGCCGAAAGTATTTTTCAAAATAACATGTCTCATGAACCCACAACTCTATCTCCAAAGTTTGAGATCATAGAAGATAAGTTATATGTAATCAATGGAACAGATCCATACTTGAACATTTACAAAAAAGACCCTCCTTATGAGAGAATTTCCAGAATTCCTCTAGCTCTCAAAGATTACAAACTAAATCCAGGGGAGGATCCAAAAAAGGCTGACCCACGAGCTATCTCATACGATCCCAGTTTTGGGAATATCTTAAAAATGGCTAAAGTCCAGGATAAGTTGGTGATTTCCTATGTCTCGGGATATGATGAACAGGACACCCAACTTCAAAATGAAAACCGAACAGAAGAGGATTGGAACGCATTCAATGAGCGGGTTTCCAATAAATATAAAACCCACTACCTCATTTTAGATTTAGAAGGAAATCAACTGGCAGATCTTGAATCTCCAGATGAATTTGACGATGTCTTTGTCAGTAGAGCTGGGGATTTATGGTTTCTGGGAAAAGCTAATCCTGAAGTAGAAGAGGATTTTTTCAAACTCTACAAAGTCTCCATCGACTAATAACAAAAAATCCTCCCGATTTGCGGGAGGATTTAACTCTTTTTAATTCAATCTATCTCTTTCTTCGGAGCTACCTGTACTTTTATTTACCCGGAAGCTTTCCCCCTTCGCAAATCTATATCGAAGCGTAAATCTCACACCTTGGTTACTTCTATATTGTCTGAAGGAAGTATCAATATCCGCAAAATCAACTTTTGCTCTGATCACCTGGGTTCTGAATAGATCCGTACCATTCACAGCGATCGTCAATTTATCCTTCATAATTGTTTTAGTCACTCCGGCATCCACCCAGCCAAAACCTTCCAATTCTCCCTGACCCCAGATCTGGGGTCCAAGATACATTCCCACAACCTCCAGTTTAAAACCTTTTGGCAAATTGATGTTGTGCTGAGATCTCACCATAAAAGAAGTCTGCTCTGTATCCAGCAAGTCATCGCCTATCTGTGATTTATAGCGGTTATAATTTACCTGAACCATATTGGAAGTGCCCCACCATTCGCGGATCTGAACCGGAACCATGGCCCTGAAATTCGCATTTCTTGTCTTGTCAAAATTGTCAGTATAGGTCGTGGTTGTTCTTTCCTCATCATCCTGAATAAACACCTGCATAAATGCATCGGTGGTCTCACTGTATCCTAAAGTAAACTGGTAACTTCCTTTTACCACATGATTCATTTCAAAGTTATTGGAATACTGAGGCTTCAAATTAGGATTTCCTCGCTCAGAAGTCAATGGATCAATGTAATACACAAAAGGATTCAACAATCGATAGTTGGGTCTCGTGATCCTTCTGTTTGCATTATATACAATCTGGTAGTTGTCAGAAATTTTATGCTGAACGAAGGCACTTGGGAATAAATTAAAATACTCCTGCGTATTGATCTGATCCAAGGTGACTGAGTTACCCTGAATATCAGAATATTCCCCTCTCAGACCAGCTTGATAGCTTACTTTATCTGAGAACTTTCCTTTGTAAGAAACATAACCAGCCAATACATTTTCATTGTAGATAAAATGATTGCTGTTTCCTGTCGGTTCAAATGGGCCATCTTCCACAGAAAGCGTCAAATCCAGATTGTTATCTGATTTTACCCAAGATCCTTTCACTCCAGTTTCAAAAGTCCCTTTCCAAAGTGGCTTCACCAGATCTACCTTAGCTGTGAAAATCGTGTAGTACATATCGTTTAGGGTATTCAATTTCCCTCTACTTGCATTGGCAAGGTCTTCTCCTGTCCAAGTGGTAGTACTCAACAAGGATTCACTGTCGGAATTCATTCTGGTAAAGTCAAAATCTGAGGTAAGTTTAGTCCCCAGTGTATCGAGGTTACCACCATAGTGAAGGTTTCCAAAGAAACGGTTTCCACCACCTTTTGAATCATTATATGAATCCAGAAAATTATTTTCAGCCTGCCCTGGAGTAGTAATCGAAGTCAAGGATGGGTTGGTAGTCGTGTTATCGAAATCCGATGCCTGTAGGTTCAACCCGATATTGTGGTTTTCGTTGATCTCATAATTGGCAGCCCCATTAAAGAACAGGTTTTTATTTCTTTGTCTGATCCTTGATTCCTGCATGAAATTGGAAACGCCTCCCTCCACATCAAAATTTCTCTCGATATCCAATTCATTCAAATTGGCATAGTGGTTATAATTCAAGTCTGCATTTGTGGACCATTTTCCTTTTTTCACATTTAGTGAAACTCCGGCGATAGGCGCCCAATAGCCATTATATTGTCCACCGGCCTGGACATTTCCAAATACCCCGTCAACAGTATTCTTTTTCAAACGGATATTAATCACCCCAGCAGAACCTTCTGCATCAAATCTCGCAGAAGGATTATTGATCACCTCGATGCTCTTGATATTATCAGCAGGCATGGCTCTTAAGAAATTGGCCAAGTCGGTAGCGCTCATGTAAGTCTGACGGTCATTGATCATCACCACAGCACCGGTACGGCCATTAAGATTGATAATCCCATCCTGATCTACGTAGATTCCCGGAGATCTACCGATGACGTCCAAAGCTGTGGAGCCTTCCGCCATCACGGTACCTTCCACATTCACGATGGTTTTATCAGGTTCAATGATGATTTCCGGTCGGGTAGACTGTACAGTAACCTCATCCAAACCAGTAGCTTCATCGATGACCTGGATTTCACCCATGTCTTTGATCATTCCCGGCTTCAAATCAAAAGCTTCCGATTCGAAAGATTTAAAGCCAATGGAAGAAATGACAAGTTTCACTTTTTCGGTTTTAGAGGATTCGATCAAAAACAATCCATCTTCGTCTGAAACAGCTCCGTCTACCAAGTGACCATCGTTTACAGCGATCAAGGCCACATTGGCATAAGGTACGGATTGTCCATTTTGGTCTAGGATTTTCCCTGAAATCTTGCTGAAGTCTTTTGCAGCGAGATTACTCATTCCTAATAAGTAGGTGAAAAGGGTCAAGAAAAGTAAGTTGGTAGTTTTCATTGATATGAAATAGATATGTGTTGACGAATCCACTCAATGAAAACAAAATGCCAAGAATCAAAAATAGACCTCAAATGGCTCCAAATGCACTATTGATGTTAAAATCAAATAATCACTGTATCATAACCGAACAGTAATTCGATCACTTTTATACAAAAAAAATCCCCTACCGGCTGGCAGGGGACTTGAATTTCAACTTGAAATGATTACTTCGCAGCAGCATAGCGCTTGCTTACTTCTTCCCAGTTTACCACATTCCAGAATGCTGTAATATAATCAGGTCTTCTGTTTTGGTAATTTAAGTAATAAGCATGCTCCCAAACATCAAGACCAAGAATCGGAGTACCTGGACACTCTGCCACATCCATCAAAGGATTGTCTTGGTTTGGAGAGGAGCAAACACAGATTTCTTTTTTTGTATCTATACAAAGCCAAGCCCAACCTGAACCGAATCTGGTAGCAGCAGCTTTATTGAACGTTTCTTTGAAAGCATCAAATGAACCGAATTTCGCATCAATAGCAGCAGCTAACTCGCCAGTTGGAGCTCCACCACCATTAGGAGAAAGAATAGACCAGAAAAGTGAGTGATTGTAATGACCACCTCCGTTGTTTCTTACCGCGGTATTGGATCCAGCGATTTTCAATAATTCTTCCAGGGATTTACCTTCTAGATCTGTTCCAGCGATCGCGTTGTTTAGATTAGTCACATATCCGTTATGATGCTTGCTGTAATGGATTTCCATTGTTTTGGCATCAATATTTGGTTCTAATGCATCGTATGCATAAGGTAATGAAGGGAGTTCAAAAGCCATATTGTTAAAATTTAAGGTTAAACGATTTAAAATTAATTCATTCAAATAATCTGTCTAATCAACTGGCAGAAAAGAAAAAAAATTCCCTTAAAATCAATTTCCTTTTACTTTCTCAGTTTTTTGAAAAATTCCAGAAGCAATTGCTCAGATTCCGAGGCCAAAGCTCCCTGGACCAGTTTCGTTTTTGGGTGCAGGATCCCGGTGTTACATTGACGAAAACCCCTTTTTGGATCTGCTGCTGCAAAGTGCACTTCTGCAATCTGTGACCAAAAAAGAGCCCCGCCGCACATGACGCAGGGCTCTAAAGTCACATATAGTTTACAATCTGTGAGGTATTTTGCTCCCAGATAATTCTCTGCTGAGGTGATTGCCAAAATCTCTGCATGCGCAGTGACATCATTCAGCATTTCAGTCTGATTATAAGCTTTGGCTATGACCCTATTCTTACAGACGATGACAGCTCCCACAGGGATCTCTCCTTCTTCAAATGCGATTTTGGCCTGTTTAAAGGCCTCATTCATGAAATATTCGTCTGAAAATAAGTCCAAATTAATTACCTGAAAAAGTCCAAGATTTCTTCTCTGATGCCTTCGTTGATCACCACTGCCAGAATTAACGAAACCAACAGTCCGATAAATGCCTTGCTTACATCTTTTCTAGCAAGTTTGAATGCTCTGGAAACCCAGTCTTTTCGCTTCTCGGGTTTGCCTGCTTTTCCCAATGCAATTGCCAATTCACGACCACCCAAAAGCCCTATAAATACCCAAGTGGTACTCATTGGTACTTTACTGTGGATTTTAAAATAGAATAGGATGATTGCATAGACAAAATCCACAATCGTGGCAGCCCGTACATCGGTTACATTTGATTTTTCATTGACAATAGATTGGATTTTGTCTCCTTTCAGATAAAACAAAAATCCCAGACCTAAAAATACAAATCCAGCATAAACAGCAAATTCATAAACATTCAACTGTCTCGGAAGGAAGACCGCAATATTTGCTGCATCCTGCATGATCCAGACAGCCCATAAGGTTCCTGATGTAAGCCACTGCAGATAAATCCAATAAGGGGCAGGTTTTCCTTTCAGGTAATTTTGGACAAATCTCTCCAGAACAAACCAGACCACGATCGCAATACCAAAAGCAAGTAGGTAGCCAACAAAACTCTTTTGCATCACATCTACTATCGTTCCGGCTTTATAGGTGAATACATTCAGTAACAAGAATGTCGTCGAAACTGGCATCCTCATTCTGGTCATAATCAAAAGCACGATCGGAGCGGCAAGTTGTAGGAATACAAAGCTATCCGGAGCTCTATCCAATCCCTTGGTCGTCAATCTCTCATAACTCACATCACCTCCAAAAGTAATCCAGCTATAAGTGACTGTCCCCACGAAAATCAATCCCATAAATAGCCATAACCAATACCACTTTTTCTCCTGATTGGATGCTATAAAAGTTCCGATTGTCTGAATACTGTCATTTGCTATCGCTGAATAAGCTGCCAAAGCAAAACCAAACCACATCGCTGCATACGTATACGGAAGTAGTAAACCTGCAACAGATATCAAAATACAAATACCAACTAGAAACTGCTTCTCCTTCTTTGCAAAATCAAATAAGGAGTAGGCGGTCTTACTTAATTTCTCCTGGTTTATATTCTGATCAAGATTCTTTTTTTTAGCCATGGCCCTTTTTAAATTTTCATTTAGGCTGCAAAATTAATGAAGATAATTTCCCGAGGATGTTAAGAAATTGTTAAGTAAACACAAATTCTTTTCTATTCCTCTTAAATCGCCTTGCAAATCGCAAAAAAATTTCAACTTTTGCCAATTATTTTAATGAAAATTTGGAATTTCCTCCAATTCAAGTCAACAGCTGGAATATAAGAAAACCAAAGAATAGAATAATCGAAAAAGAGCGGGATGGAATTAAACAGTCAGGATAAACCCGAAGTAAATAAGACCAAGAGTTATCTCTTGATGCTTTTGGCAATTATTTTATTCATTTTTTCGATTGATCTCTTGACTGTGGCGATGGGTCAATTAAACAACTCTGTCGCCTCAGACATCCTCAAAGCAACCAGAAATCCCTTTGTCAGTCTTTTTATAGGCCTTTTAATGACTGCTTTGATACAGAGCAGCTCCACGGTAACCTCCAGCATCGTGGCGATTGTCGCTGCTGGCAACCTGTCATTGGAGCAAGCGGTACCCATGGTCATGGGAGCGAATATCGGCACTACACTAACCTCCACGCTGGTATCGTTTAGCTATATCATGAAAAAAAACCAGTTCAAGAGAGCGATTTCGGCTGGCATACTTCATGATATCTTTAATATCATAACAGTCTTCATCTTACTTCCGATGGAAGTCTATTTTCAATTTTTATCTAAGATTGCCCATTATTTAGCGGCGTTTTTTGTGACCAAAGAAGGCTTCTCAGGACCATTTGAATACAATAGAGTCTTCACAAGACCACTAACCGAATGGATCTCCGACACAATTCAGATTCCTTTCCTTACATTGGTAATTGCGATTTTCTTGGTTTTTGCAGCGATCAAAATGCTTTCTTCCTCGGTATACAAAGCATTTGTATTGGATAGCTTTCAGGATATAAACAATTTCGTTTTCAAGAAAGCCAACCTCGCATTTATTTATGGGATGTTTTTTACTGCTGCTGTGCAGTCCAGTACTGTCACCACTTCCTTATTGGTGCCGCTGGTCGCCAATAAAAAAGTAAGTCTCAAAAAATCCTTCCCATTTATAATCGGTGCCAATATCGGTACCACCATTACTGCAGGAATCGCGGCATTTTATAAAACTGAAGCGGCCATAGCTCTGGCCATTGTCCATTTTCTGATCAATTTATTTGGGGCAATGGTCTTTCTTCCTTTTCCTGTCATCCGGAATATACCTGTGAAAATTGCTGCCTATATGGGCGAAAAATCCCTACAGACAAAATTTATCGGTTTTGCATACATCTTACTGACCTTCTTTATCATTCCTTTTTTACTGATTTATTTCAGTACGGATTAAGTAAACTTTTCCCTCCATGCTTCCATCAGCAGGTTCGCGGAACTAGTCCCAATCCTATCTGCTCCCACTTGTATAAGTTCGATGGCAAAATCAAGTGTTTTGATCCCTCCGGATGCTTTGATCCCTACATGGGAAGCCAAAGATGCTCTCATCGTCACTATGTCTTCCACCGAGGCACCTCTAGCACCAAAACCAGTAGAAGTCTTTACAAAATCCGCTCCCGCATTCTGGCAGATCTCACATGCCTCTCGGATCTGACTTTCACTGAGATTTGAAGTTTCGATGATCACTTTCAAAATCCGCTCTTCTTCGTGGCATATTTTTGAAATCTGCGCTATTTCGATCTTTGGCCAGTTCATCCCCGAATGATAAGCCGTCTGTGACCAAACCAGGTCCAACTCATCCGCTCCTAGCTTGATTGCTTCTCTGGTTTCGAAAACCTTACTCGCAGTATCTGTATAACCCAAAGGAAAACCAATCACTGTCACCAACTGGATATCCTCGTCTTTCAATTCCCTTTTTGCTTTTTTCAGCCAAAACGGGGGAAGACAAACTCCGACAAATTGCTCATCAATTGCTTCTCTGATCAATTGGTCTACTTCCGCTCCCGTCAAGGTAGGTTTTAGCAAAGTGGACTCCAGATATCGGTGAAAATTTTTCATAAGCTTTAGGATTGCGAATTGACGAAATCCGTCAAATACATAAATTCCAAAGTCAAATCTCCATCTCTGGCAATCGTCGCGCCTTCCAAAATGGGCGATGTGTCTTTTTCCAATTCAGGAATAACCCATTGAATCAGCTGATTCCCAAAATCCCGACTGGACTCTCTCGGTAGTTCACAAGGCAAATTATCTATAGCCATGACAGAAATGCTCGTCTGACTACCAAAAGGATCGATGGCCTCTCCACTGTTTCGATCTATGTCAAAAACAGGATTTAGAATATTGGTGGATTGAATAGTCGTAGGTACAGATCCATTCACATCACAGGAAATATCTGCTATGACTGACAAGCCGAAGTCCGGATGCGCAATATCCTTCAGTTCAAAAAGCCTTGGTGCTTCAGGATCCCAATAATGTGCCGAAATTAAAATTTCTCCCTCTTCGGCAAACTTCAGAAAATGGCTTTCATACCGCTCTGGAAAATTATAAAATTCCTCTTTCTCATATCCGCCATCAGACTTTCTCCTGTTATAATCCGATGAGTGCAACACTACATAAACTGCTTCATCAAAATAACTGTGCAGAAAATCATGGCTGGAAACTTCTTTTAAGCCCAGTTCTCTCAGAATTTCCAAAGCTCCATTTCCTACTCTTCCTGATCCTGTGACAATGATTTTAATGGGAGGAAGCTGCACTTTTTTCAATTCAGAATTGAGTTCCTTTCTATCGAAACATTGATAGGCTCTTTTGATATCAAACAGGTCTGTCTTTTGACCATAGGTCCAAAAAGCATTGTAAGCGCCTACAATCCCCGCCCATCTGCCAAATGCAACAACGCGCTTACCCTGTTCATCTTTTAATACCTCATAATCGAGGAGGCGGATGTTTTGATCCAATACCGACTTTAAAAGATTGCGGTTATATTTCTGCTTTTTAATGGTATGGGAGAAAAAGAAAAATGTCTTATTGGAAATTAATCGGGAAACCGGAACTTCCTTTACTCCAAAAATCACCTCACAATCCACCAAATCTTCCACGATTTCTACACCTTCCTGTAGGTATTCCTGATCAGAATAGCTTCTTTCGGGACTAGACTGAACTTGAAAGGTGAATTTTCCAGGAAAGTCCTCTTGAATCTGTTTGATTTGGGCTGGTGTAAAAGGCGTACGTCGGTCGGGAGGATTTTTACCTTCGCGGATAATTCCGATTTTCATGAGATTAATTGTGTTTTTCAATGGTCAAATAGAATCTCGCAATAGTGATTATCATGCCTGAGTATTGCTTTTTACCTATGCTCAAGTTCATAAAAATAAAGTTATCGGATATTCTACCTATAAATGGGCTATTTCTTGTTAATCTTAAGCTGGGGCTTCTTCTATTTTACTCACAGCTTTTTCGCTTCTACCAAGTTAAAAAGAATTCTAAAAGTCCGATGGGAACGAGGATTTAAAAGCTACAGACTTTTCTATAGCTTATTTTCATTGCTGCTCTTTTTAGCTATCATGATTCAATCCATCTTGATTCCAGCTCAATATTTCCTTCCTCAAAAACCTCTATTGACCTATTTAGGCTATATGATTGCCACATTCGGTACCATCCTCATGGTGAGATCCAGTAAGCAGATAAACCTAAAGAGTTTTTTAGGGATAGTGTCTGAGCCGAGCAATCAAAAGCTGGTCACTACCGGATTGTATAGTAAAATAAGACATCCATTATATATAGGCCTGATGATGATCTTTTTTGGCTATGTATTGGTTTCAGCCCAATATACGGCACTGATTCACTTTATTTGTTTGGTGGTTTATTTGCCTTTTGGGATGTACTATGAGGAGAAAAATTTAATAGATCAATATGGAGAAGCCTACCGGACTTACCAGAAAAATGTACCGATGATATTCCCCAATTGGAGCAAAAAAAAGAGGGCCTAAGCCCTCTGTTCTTTAATCTGTTCCTTTAAAATCCACGTCGAAGATCAAAATGGAATTCGGAGGTATCCTACTAAAACTTTCAGCATCTCTGTATCCATAAGGAGAAGGGATGACAAATCTTGCTTTGGTCCCTGGGCGGATTCTCTTAAAAGCAATATCCCATCCTGTAATAACTTGTCCTATTCCAACCTGGAATTTCAAAACTTTATATTCCTCACCTTCTACATACAGGTCATTTTCTCTGGCAACTGATTCAATACTGGTGTCGAAAACAGAGCCATCCTCAAGCAAAGATCCGGTGTAATCCGTATAAACAACATTACCACCCAATGGTCTGGATCCTGCGCCTTCTTCCTGTACGATGATAATGATACCACTTGGATCATGAATTCTATAAAGACTATCTACTTGCGCAGTATCAATGTAGGCGGCGATCTTAACCGAATCTATCGCCAGGTTTCCTTCCACATCATAAGCTGGCCCCGTATCGAATGGATTGTTAGGTTCGCAGGCTACGATCGTACCAAAAAATGCAAGTAATAGGATATAGAATAAATTCTTCATGTATTAGTTAGTTCTTGGTCCTGGGGTAATTTCCATCAATTCCAATTCAAATACCAAAGGCGTATTTGGCGGGATATTTGGCGATCTTCCTTGTCTCCCATATCCCATTTCTGAGGGAATAATCAAAGTGGACCTATCTCCCAATTCCATTAAAGAAACTGCAAATTCAAATGCCGGAAGTAATCGACCATTCCCCAATACAAAGGTAATAGGTAGGTATTTAGAATTTGGATCAAGAATATTATTATCCTCAGCTACTTGTTCTATAGAAGTATCAAATACAGTACCGCTTAGAAATTTACCTGTATAATGAACCTTTAAAGTATCACCAACAAATACGGAATCCTGACTTCCTGAGACAGTTTGCCAGATTTGATAATAAGCATCCTCTGGAAAAGTAACTTCTTTTACATTTACAATGGACGCAGTATCCAAGTAGTTTTCAATTGCTTCTTTGTCTGCAAGGAAAATAGCCTCTGAGGTCTCTTCAGAATCTACGCATGAAAACAGGGAAACACTTCCCAATGCCAATGCAAGCAGTGAATACAGTTTAATTCTCATTTTGTTGGTGTAGTTTAATTATTAGTTCTTTAAGTCTTTGCGGAACTTATTACTGAACATCTACTACTTCCACGTCAAATACTAAAATTGAATTTGGCCCAATCATAGCTCCTGCACCATTCTCTCCATACGCTAGAGGAGAAGGGATCAGAAATTTTCCTTTGGATCCTTTTTTCAGTAATAACAAGCCTTCATCCCAACCTGGAATAACCTGACCCATTCCGACAGTTACAGGAAGTGGAGAATATTCTCTTTGGGCATTGTAAACATCATTCTCTTTAGCCAATGACTCAATGGAAGTATCAAACAAGGTTCCATCCAATAGGTATCCAGCATAATTTACCATCATGGTAGTACCTGGCGCGATGGCATCTCCTGTTCCTTCTTCTTCGATGACATAGTATAGTCCGCTCTCAGTCTTATTCGCAGTCAAACCCTTTTCCGCAACATAAGCTTCAATAGTTTTTGCTTCTTCGGCTACCAATTCTTTTGCTCTTTCAGCTCTTTTCACTTCTTCCGCTTCCATAGTTTGGTTGAAAAACGTTTCAATAGCCGTCTGATCCATGATTTCAAATGCACCTAAGCGAACTTTGACGATGTCTTCTTCTTTAAGGAATGGAGGAAAGTTTTCTCCAAAAATAATTTTTGCAGTAGACTCAAATGCGATGCTGTCTCCTTTTCGAAGGTTTAAGAAGATCTCGTCCATTCCATTGGTAGGAGTGACAGAATCATTTGCCATCAAATATCCTGGAAAAGGCTGCTCTGCAGTAGAATAAATCACAGAATCATCTGCATTAGTGATTTCTAGATTATAAAGAAGGAAGTTCCCGTTAGGAGCTTTTTCATTTCCTTCTTTTACGTAAGTGTATTCGATTCCGTCTTTTTCAGTTACTTTTTTCTTTTGACAAGAAGAGACGATGGATACACCAAACATCAGAACGATGAGAGCCAAAAGGCTTTTGTTATTTTTCATAAAGAGTTTTGAAATTTCTAAGGTATTAAGTGGGTGGTTTTTTGCTTTAGCTGGCGCTGATGGCTTCTTCCGAAAAAAGAGTTTCGCGGTTTTCTTCCACCAATTTTTCGAATTGTTCCACAGTTTCTTTTAATCCTAAGGTTGACTTGCCTCCAGATGCGTTTTTATGACCTCCTCCATTGAAGAATTTCGCAGCAAATTTATTCACTGCCACTTCACTGGATGATCTAAATGAGATCTTGATGCCATCTTCCCGCTCAGAAAACAGGGCAGCCAATTTTATGCCGTCCAAAGATAAAGCATAATTGACCAATCCTTCAGTATCTCCGGTCTGGCTTTGATATTTTTTAAGATCTTTTTTGCTGATCGCAAAGTAGGCAGTATGTAAATCCTCTCTTACAATCAATCTTCTGCTGATCGCAAAACCGATAAACTTCAAACGGTTCACAGAATTGGAATCATATATCCAGTTGGCGATTTGTGAGCTATTTGCCCCCAAGTCGATGAGTTCGGCTACTACCAAGTGTACATTCTTAGTGGTATTGGGATGCCTGAATCCACCGGTATCGGTCATGATTCCTGCATAGAGGCATTCGGCGATATCTTTATCGATCAATGCTTTGTCTCCCAGCTCCTCGATCAGTTCATACACCAGCTCGCAGGTAGCTGCAGCTTTGGTACTGGAATATTCAAAATCAGCGAAATCTTCAGGATCCTGATGATGGTCTATATTAACCACAAAAGCTTCCGATTCACGGATCATTTCTCCTAGTTCATTGACTCTGTTTAAAACAGAGAAGTCCAGACAGAAAATAATCTCTGCTTCCTTCAGCTTCTGGCTGGCAATTTCCTGATGTTCCGGTTTACTGAAATCCAAAACATCGTCATTGCCTTTCATCCAGTTAAGGAAAGAAGGATAATCAGAAGGAGTCACTACCGAAACATCATGTCCTTTCTTGATCAGGTAATTTGCCATACCTAATGAAGACCCCAATGCATCCGCGTCGGGCTTAACATGTGTGGTAATGAATATTTTTTTGGGGGTTGAAATTTCTTTCTTAAACGAGGCTAATGCGTCCATTTTTTAGAATTAGCGGCACTTTGGCTCTAAGTAAGTCGCAAAGGTCAGTAATTTTTTGACAATTCCCAACTTATGCATTTTGCTGAAAATTAGTCATCTAGCTTATAAATCATTTACAATCCTCGGAAGATGGATATTATTATCCTATTTTTGCGGCCGAATTGAACCAATGATAAATACAAAACCCATGGCAGCAAACAGAACATTTACCATGATCAAGCCAGATGCTTTTGCAGCAGGCAACTCAGGCGCTATTCTTAAAATGATTGAAGAAGCAGGTTTCAAAATCGTGGCAATGAAAGCTACCCAATTGACTCCGGCACTGGCTGGAAAATTCTACGAAGTTCACAAGGAAAGACCTTTCTATGCGGATCTTTGTGCTTATATGTCTTCTGGACCGATCTTCGCCGCTATTCTTGAAAAAGACAATGCAGTAGAAGATTTCAGAAAATTGATCGGAGCCACTAATCCTGCCGATGCAGCAGAAGGTACTATCAGAAAAATTTTCGCAAAGTCTATCGAAGCCAATGCTGTTCACGGTTCTGACTCCGACGAAAACGCAGCAATCGAAGGCGCATTCTTCTTCTCTCAGACAGAAAGAGTAGCGTAATAAGCTTCACATTTCATTCCAATCAAAAGCACCTCAATCGGGGTGCTTTTTTTGATTAAAGTCAATCTGAATACCCATCACCTTACCATTTTCTTAATCAAAAGTCCTCCAAATACTTATTGCCTCCTCCACTCTTTTGAAATAAGTATCTAGATACTAAATGCACTTAAAATGAATTTAAAAACCCTTTTCTAGAATTTTGAGTAAGATTTTATACTTACTTATGTTACGTAATTTTTTATTAATTATTTGTAATTACGTATTTATACTTATATTTGAGTCTAAATTACGTAGATATGCAAAAGATAATCATCGTAGGAAATGGCATGGTAGGATATAAGTTTTGCGAAAAACTCGCCGCTCATCCGAACCGCGCCCAGTTTGATATTCTGGTTTTTGGAGAAGAGGCTAGACCAGCTTATGACAGAGTTCACCTTAGTGACTATTTTTCTTTAAAATCCGACCAGCCCCTGTTACTGGCTCCGAGAGCCTGGTATGAAGAAAACAATATACAGCTTCGGACTTCAGAAATGATTTCTGAAATCAATTCTACCTCAAAATTGGTCATCACTCATAAAGGCGAGGCTTTTCATTATGATTATCTCATTTTGGCAACTGGCTCATCCCCCTTTATTCCCCCGTTGGAAGGAGTCTCTAAACCAGGGGTTTTCATCTATAGAACCATCGAAGATTTAGAGGCAATTGAAGACTATGCTATCAAGATGAAAGCAGAAGGCAAATTCAAAGCTGCCGTTTTAGGTGGGGGGCTTCTCGGTCTCGAAGCGGCAAACGCTACCAAGGAATTGGGGATGGAGACTCATGTGATTGAGTTTGCTCCTCGGTTAATGCCTAGACAACTGGATCAATCGGCAAGCGATCTGCTCAAATCAAAAATTGAAGAACTAGGAATAAAAGTACATCTGGGAAAAAACTCCAAACAAATCACCGGAGAAGATGCCATGACAGGAATTGAATATGTCGATGGAGAAAAACACTCTTATGATATGTTGGTCATTTCTGCAGGGATCAAACCCAGAGATGAATTAGCCGTGAAGGCAGGACTGGTGACAGGTGCCCGTGGGGGAATAGAAGTCAACAATAAAATGCAAACCTCTGACCCTGCTATTTATGCAATCGGGGAAGTAGCTTTATATAATAAAGGAATTTATGGGCTGGTCGCCCCCGGCTATGAAATGGCCACGGTGGCATTGGACCAGATTACTGGTGGAAATAAGCTGATGAGTCCCACCATCGACATGTCTACCAAATTGAAATTGGTCGGTACTGAAGTGGCATCTTTTGGGGATCCTTTTATCGAAGGCGAAGAAGTCACGGCAATCCGTTATGAAAACAAGCAAAAAGGAGTTTATAAAAGAATCAACATTACCAAAGACGGCAACAGGCTGCTCGGTGGAATATTAGTTGGGGATGCCTCAGATTACAATTCTCTTTTCCAGTTATACCTCAATGCTCTCAAACTTCCAGAAAATGCCGAAGATTTGATCCTAGGCGCTAGAGGAGGAGAAAGTGCCTCCTTTGGTTCCGCCCTCGACCTCCCTGATTCCGCTCAGATCTGCTCCTGTGAGTCTGTAAGCAAAGGTGCAATTTGCGATGCCTTAAAAAGCGGGGCTTGTACCAATTTGAAAGAAGTAGTAAAAACTACAAAAGCATCCAGCTGCTGCGGCGGATGTAAACCTATGGTGGTGGACCTGGTCAATGAAACACTTAAATCCATGGGGCAGGAAGTGAAAGAAACAGTTTGTGAACACTTCAATTACAGTCGTCAAGAGCTCTATGACCTGATCAAAATGAATAAAATCGCCGGTTTTGATGAAGCTCTGGATAAATATGGCAATGGTCATGGCTGTGAAATCTGTAAACCAGTCATGGCATCCATTTTTGCCAGCATCTTTATGGAAACGGCTAATCGGCAAGTTCCTATCCAGGATTCCAACGACCGTTTTTTGGCAAATATTCAGAGAAACGGAACCTATTCCGTTGTGCCGAGGGTACCTGGAGGAGAGATTACACCCGAAAAACTGGTCGTTCTAGGCGAAGTCGCCAAAAAGTATGACCTCTACACCAAAATCACCGGAGGACAGAGAATAGATCTTTTCGGAGCCCAACTACATGAATTGCCATTGATCTGGAATGAATTGATCGAAGCTGGCTTTGAAAGTGGACATGCCTATGGCAAATCACTAAGAACGGTCAAAAGCTGTGTGGGCTCTACTTGGTGCAGATTTGGGATGCATGATTCGGTGAGTTTTGCAATCCGGATCGAAGAGCGATACAAAGGCTTAAGATCTCCCCACAAATTAAAAGGTGGCGTATCAGGATGTATCCGGGAATGTGCCGAAGCCAGAGGAAAAGATTTTGGAATCATAGCTGTGGAGGGCGGATGGAACTTATATGTATGTGGAAACGGGGGTGCAACACCGAAGCATGCGGTTCTGCTCGCATCCCAGCTTGATGACGAAACCTGTATCAAATACCTAGACCGCTTCCTGATGTACTATATCAGAACAGCCGCTCCACTGATGCGAACTGCACCATGGTTGGAAAAACTGGATGGAGGCATTGCCTATCTAAAACAAGTGGTAGTGGAAGATTCTCTGGGAATGGGAGAAGAACTGGAAAGAGAGATGGAAGATTTGGTCAGTAAATACACCTGTGAATGGAAAGAAGCCATCGATAATCCTGAAATGATGAAAAGATTCAAACACTTTGTCAACAATGATGATAGCGATGATCAATTAGTTTTTGTACCGATGAGAGATCAAAAAATGCCAAAACCTTGGTGATAAAATGGAAGAACTACTAAAAAATTATCAGACTGTTCAGGTTCAGGAAGTCCTGAATTGGGTGGCTGTTGGAAACACAGTCGATTTCCCGGAAAACGGAGGTGGCTGTATCAAATACAAATCAAAACAGGTAGCTGTCTATTATTTCAAAAGAACTGATAGCTGGTATGCCTGTCAAAACCTCTGCCCTCATAAAATGGAAATGGTCCTTTCCCGAGGAATGATCGGTGATTCATCTGGCATTCCCAAAGTCGCATGTCCCTTGCATAAAAAAACCTTTTCACTAGAGGATGGAAGCAATTTAAATGGTGAGGAATACCGGATTGCCACTTACCCAGTCAAAATAGAAGATGGAATTGTATATATTGGTTTTGCAGATTAAACCATTATATCATGAATCTTTTTCAAAAGGCTCTCGCCAAAATCGATGCAATTAACTCCGAAGATCCTATCCAAGAAGAACTGGATGGACAGCCCATAGCCAAAGAATTACTTTATTCGAAAAGAATGAGTGATAAGCTGGATTCCTTCGAACCTGATGCTCCAGAATATTTAAAAATTGCCGCGAGGGCCCAACACATCGCAAGATGGAGAATTCCAAGATCAGAATATCCTATGGATCGTGTGGGTTATCTCAGATGGAGAGAGGAATTAAAAAAAATGCATGCAGAACTGACTGCAACGATTTTGGAAGAAGTGGGCTATGAAGCCAAATTCATCGAAAAAGTGACACATTTGATCCGAAAAAAACAATTAAAAACAGATGCAGAAACCCAATTACTGGAAGATGTGATCTGTTTGGTCTTTTTGGAAAATTACTTTGAGGAATTTGCCGCCAAACATGAAAAAGACAAAGTCATCGATATTCTTAAAAAAACATGGTCCAAAATGTCCGATAAAGGCCATCAAGCCGCATTACAACTTACTTATTCCCCAGAAAGCTTGCTCTTGATCAAAGAGGCAGTTTTAGATTAACAATGGCTCAACCTACCAAAACCTTAGATCAAGACACTTTTAATCGGCTTCGTCGGCTTTACATTATTGCCTTGGGAGCTATTGCCATTTCTCTGCTCACCAGCCAGTTTCTGATCAGAACCTATCTCAATGACCAGGAGGATGACAGTAAGCTGATCAATGTAGCCGGAAGGCAGAGGATGTTGAGCCAGAAGCTCAGCAAAGAAGTCCTGCTTCTCACTATCAATGGCATAAATCCAGCCCCTTCTTCCCTTATCGATAGCATCAACACGACTAAATCGGAATGGGAAAAAGCCCATCAGGCTTTACAGTTTGGGGATGAGACTCTCGGGCTTGAGGCTGGAAACAGTACCGAAATCACAGAAATGTTTGCTGCTATACAGCCAGCATATGATCAGGTAATACAGTCCACACAGAGACTGATCACACTTTCCCAATCTGAGATAAATGATTCTTTGATGGTGACCCATGAACTGGGGACTCTTCAGGGTGCAGCCTCACAGTTTTTGGTACAAATGGAAAAAATCGTCAATCAATACGACGACGAAGCCAAAGCGAAGGTGGCAAAACTCAGAAAACTGGAGATCGGAATTACAGTTTTTACACTCCTTGTTTTATTAGGTGAATTCTTGATCATTTTTTGGCCTTCGGCCAAAGCCATGAAAAACAGCATCCGTGAACTCATGGAAGCAGAGAAAAAAGCCATCAAAATGGCAAAAGACGCTGATAAACTTTCCCAGTCCAAAGAAAAGTCTGTTCGAGAACTAAGAGCATTGAGCCAAGCCATGGATCAGATTTTACTTTTCGCCAGGGTAACCCCAGAAGGTTATATCACTCATATGGGCAACCAGTTTTCCAGGCTTTTGCAAATAAAAAAGTACAACCTGAACGCCAAATTTTCTGAGATGATTTCCATCAATGAAAAAGAACAGCTCTTGATGGATCGGATTATTTCCGAAAACAAAAAATCGGGATGGCAAGGTGAAATCAAAGCCTCCAATAAAGAAGGAAAGGAAATCTGGCTGGATTTCTCCATGCTGCCTTTTAACTCTGGTGAAGACAAATCCGAATTGATCATCGTGTGCCTGGATATCACGAAGCGTAAAGAAGCCATGCATGAGGTGGAGCGATTGACTAAGGAAAGCTTTGAGGAAAAGATGCTTCAGCAAAAAGTCCTGAGCCGCCAGATCATCGAAAATCAGGAGAACGAGCAAAACCGCATCGCCAAAGATATCCACGACGGAATCGGCCAAATGCTGACTGGACTGAAATATCTTTTGGAAAGTGTAGAGTTGGAAGACCCGGAAAAAGCCAAAGAAAAGATAGAAAAATTGAAGCTCCTGACCGGTAATATCATCAAGGGAGTCAGAACTGCGACCTTTAATTTAACTCCCCCCGAACTCAAAGATTATGGGATCGTGCCGGCACTGACTGAACTAACCCAGGAATTGGAAAAACTGACAGACAAGCACATTGTCTTGTTCAATAAGACTGACTTCAATCAACGGTTGGATTCATTGGTAGAAATCAATTTGTATAGAATCACCCAGGAAGCGATCAACAACGCCATCAAATATGCGGATTCTACCCATATCATCGTGACGATCTCGCATAGTGAAAAAATTCTCAGCATCATTGTGGATGATAATGGGAAAGGATTTGATAAATCTAAACTGAAGCCTAAACCGGACAAAGACGGAGGAATGGGATTGACGTTTATGCAGGAGAGAATCAACTACATCAACGGAAGACTGTTCATCAATTCCTCACCGAATGAAGGTACCCGAGTCACTTTGAATGTTCCTTTGCAATAAATTACTAGCCTTTCATACGTAAATTTGCTTATTTTACTACGTATTGACTTTAGAGCCCATGACTCCTACCCAAATAATCCTTGCTGACGATCATGAATTGGTCAGAGATGGAATCAAATCCTTATTGGAAAATGAATCCCGATTTGTAGTAATCGACGAAGCTTCAGACGGAGTGGAAGCCTTACAGGTAATTGCCAAAAAACAGCCTGATTTATTAATTGTCGACATCCGGATGCCCAATATGAATGGGATCGAGGTGGTAAGGCAATTGACTGAAAAATACCCGAACGTGAAAAAACTGGTGCTTTCCATGCATGATTCGGAAGAGTACGTAGTAGAATCCATCCAGGCAGGAGCCGACGGATACTTACTCAAAGGATCCTCCAAATCAGAATTTTTAAAAGCTTTGAATACCATTGCCGATGGAGGTAAGTATTTCACAGGCGACGTTTCTGCTATAATCATCAATAATTTTGTAGGAGGGAAAGTAAAAGCTACCCCCAAGCCTGAGCCGGTTCCAGAAGAATTGGCAGCCCTTACCAATCGGGAAAAACAGATTCTGGAGCTAATTCTGCAAGGAAAAGGGAATAATGAGATTTCAGAAGAATTGGAAATCAGCAAACGAACTGCTGAAGTTCACCGCTTCAATCTGATGAAAAAGCTCAACGTCAAAAACCTAATCGAACTCACCAATAAATCGAGAGAGCTACACTTAATCTGATCTACGTATAATATACGTATACAAAACCTCTCAATTGCTGATTTGGGAGGTTTTTTTACTTATTTCTTAAAATAATTACGTATTGTATTTATTAAATAAGTATTTTTACTTACTTTTATTTCAATAAAATTAAGTAAAAATGAAGCATCACATCTCACAAAAAGCAACACGTTTAAATCTCACAGATTTTAGAAGTGTTCCAATCCGTACTTTCTGGATTACCTCGTTGGCGTTTTTCATTTGTTTTTTTGCTTGGTTTGGCATTGTTCCATTTATGCCGGATGTGGTGAAAGACTTAGGTTTGACTCCGGCACAAAAATGGAACGCCACAGTACTGGCAGTAGCAGGAACAGTTTTCGCCAGATTACTGATTGGGAAACTTTGCGATAAGTATGGCCCACGTCTTTGCTACACCTGGCTATTGATTTTAGGTTCTATACCGGTGATTCTAAGCGGTCTGGTCCAGACGCCTATGCAGTTTTACCTCTGTAGATTATTTACTGGATTTATAGGAGCATCCTTTGTTATCACACAAGTTCACACCTCCCTGATGTTTGCATCCAACGTCGTCGGAACGGCAAATGCTACCTCCGCTGGATGGGGAAACTTAGGAGGAGGAGCCAATAGACTTGGAATGCCGATTATCGCTGCTTTGGTGATTAGTTTTGGTATTGCCGAAGGAGATGCCTGGAGGTATTCTATGGTGATCGCAGGGACAGTTTGTTTTGTGACTGGCTTACTATACTACTTCTTTACCAAGGATACACCCGATGGTAATTTTGACGAACTGGAAGCCAAAGGAATAGATCTCCCAAAACTGAAAAAAGATAAAGTCGGCTTTGGCGAAACCGTAAAAGATTATAGAGTCTGGGTACTTTTTATCGTTTATGCCGCTTGTTTCGGAATCGAATTGACTGTCTATGGGACCATGGATGACTATTTACAGAATACATTTCAACTGGAACGGATCACCGCTGGAAACATCGTTTTATCTTTTGCTCTGATGAATATATTTGCCAGAACATTGGGTGGATTTTTTGGAGACAAATTCGGAAGAATCGGAGGCCTCAAAGGAAGAGTATGGTTCCTAGCTGTGATTTTAGTGGTCGAAGGTGTGATGCTGAGTGTCTTCTCTTTGGCAAGTAGCCTGATTATGGGGATAATCTTACTAGTGGCATTTAGCTTAACCGTGCAAATGGCCGAGGGCGCCACATTCTCCGTCGTTCCATTTATCAACAGAAAAGCCATCGGTTCGATTTCGGGAATCGTCGGTGCCGGAGGTAATTTTGGAGCCTTTTTGGCCGCCTTGTTTTTAAGTTCAAAGTCCTCAGTGGCGGAAAAAGCCGCCATCCTTGCCAGCGAATCTTTGGGAGCAGAAGCTGCTTCCGCAGCTCAATCTGCCGCCGCTGCATCAGCAGTCTCCAGTGGTTTTTTGGCAATTGGAGTCATGATTGTATTGGCTGGAATTTTCACTTTGGTCATTCGATTCAGCACTGAGGATGAAAAAGAAGCACAAATCGAATTGGAAAAATTAAAACCAGAATACATTCCCATAGAAAATTAATAGACCCTTTTGGCTAAATAAGCTCCTTGAAACTGGATTTCTAGCTTTCGAGGAGCTATTTTGAATTTAATTGCTCTTAAACCTATCAAAATCAACTCGTGATTTCCAGCAAAAAAATAAAAACCACTTGTTCTTATTGCGGTGTCGGCTGTGGTATTCTCGCCAGTGTCAACCAACAGGAAAAAGTAATGGTAGAAGGTGACCCTTCTCACCCCGTCAACAAAGGGATGCTTTGCAGCAAAGGGATGAATCTCCACTATGTGGTCAATGATACTTCTGACAGGATCTTATTTCCAGAAATGCGCTGGAGCAGATCACATCCTAGAGAGCGGGTTTCTTGGGACGATGCTTTGGATCGAGCCGCTGCAGTTTTTAAATCCATCATTCAAAAACATGGCCCGGATAGCGTCGGGTTCTATGTTTCCGGCCAATGTCTCACGGAGGAATACTACATTGTCAATAAGCTGGTAAAAGGGTTTTTGGGAACCAATAACATTGACACTAACTCCAGGCTTTGTATGAGTTCGGCTGTGGTAGCCCAAAAAAAGACTTTCGGGGAGGATTCTGTGCCTATTTCTTATGAGGACATTGAGTTGGCAGATGTTTTTTTGATTGCTGGAGCAAATCCGGCCTGGTGTCATCCCATCTTATTTAGAAGGCTGGAAAAGCACAAAGAGCAAAATCCAAATGTAAAAGTCATCGTCGTAGATCCACGGAAAACAGATTCCGCCAATTTTGCCGATTTACATCTACAATTGATCCCGGGTACGGACATTATATTATACAATGCCATCGGGAGAAGATTGATCGAGACTGGATTTGTGGATCAAAACTTCATCGATAACCACACCGAAAATTATCTCAAATACCGACAGCAAGTCATGTCGGTTTCCTTGAGCAATGCATCTAAGTTGTGTGGAGTGCCTATCGATGACATCCGTATGGCGGCTGATTTGATCGGCACATCAGGTGGATTTATCAGCATGTGGGCGATGGGTCTCAACCAAAGCGCTATCGGAACAGATAAAAACTTTGCGCTTTTGAACCTGTCCTTGGTCACCGGTAGAATCGGAAAACCGGGAAATGGTCCATTTTCTCTGACCGGCCAACCCAATGCCATGGGAGGCAGGGAAGTCGGAGGCATGGCTAGTTTATTAGCTGTTCACAAAGAGCTTTCCAATCCACAACACCGACAGGAAGTTGCTGATTTTTGGGGCGTAGACCAGATTTCACCAAGCCCTGGCTTATCGGCGACTGAAATGTTTGATGCGCTGGAATCAGGAAAAATGAAAGCTATCTGGATCATTTGTACCAATCCTCTGGTCAGCCTTCCCAATCTGAAAAGAATGGAAAAGGCGATGGCCAATGCCAAATTTGTGGTCGTCCAAGATATTTCCCATAAGTCAGATACAATCGATTATGCTGATTTGGTTCTTCCGGCTGCGGGTTGGTTCGAAAAAGAAGGTACCATGACCAATTCTGAGCGCAGGATTTCTTATCTGAACAAGGGAATAGATCCTCCGGGAGAGGCCCGTCCAGATGTGGAAATCCTATGTGATTTTGCCAAAAGAATGGGTTTCCGAGGATTTAATTTTTCTAATTCGGAGGAAATCTACGAAGAATATGCAGCCATGACCAAAGGCACTTCCATCGACATTTCATTTTTGAATTACGATAGATTGAAGAATGAGGGAAGTTTCCAATGGCCTGTTCCGGAATACCGTCATACAGGGACTCCGAGGCTTTTTACGGATAAAAAATTCCACACTCCCTCCGGGAAAGCCATATTTAATCTTCCCGCCCAAGTCGAAAATACCTCCGAAAAGCCAAGTCCGGAATATCCATTGATTTTGACCACAGGAAGAATCCGTGATCAATGGCATACCATGACTAAAACTGGAAAAGTTTCCAGACTGAGAACTCACTATTCTCACCCCGTTTTGGAAATGAATTCTATCGATGCCTACATCGATAAAGTCAAAGAAGGCGATGTGGTGGAAATCAAAAGTAAAAACGGAGTAGTCCGTGTTCGTGCCAAACTTTCCAAAAACATCCGGGAAGGTGTGGTATTTCTCCCTATGCACTGGGGAAAACAATTGCAAAACGATCTCAACCGGGCCAATAACCTGACTTTCACCCGCGTGGATCCTCAATCCAAAGAGCCCGATTTTAAATTCACGACCGTCTCGGTCAAAAAATACAAAAAACCTGTAGAAAAAATCATTGTGATTGGAGCTGGGGCCGCCGCTTTCCGCTTCATCCAAAACTATCGGGAACACAATGAAACGGATCAGATTCATGTCTTTTCGAAAGAACCCAATCCGTTTTATAACCGGGTATTATTGCCGGAATATGTAACAGAAGAACTGACTTGGGAGCAATTGCAAAAGATCAAGGAAAATGAACTGAAAAAGTTAAAAATAAGCCTACATACCGGGCTTTCCATTGAGAGAATTGATCCCATTAACCAGGTGGTATTGGATGGAAATGGGAAAGAATATGCCTTTGATAAATTGATTCTGGCAACAGGGAGTAGAGCTTTTGTGCCAAAAGATGCGCAGCTGGATATGCCTGGAAGGTTTACCATGAGAAATAAAACTGATGCGGACCGTTTTAAAGAATACCTTAATGCAACCAATCTCCGACCAGAAAACCAACATGTAGTCATTGTCGGGGGAGGATTGTTGGGGCTTGAATTAGCGGCAGCACTTCAACATACCCAGGTTAAAGTTACCATTGTTCAGCGAGCTTCCCGATTGATGGAAAGGCAACTCGATCCGGTTTCCAGCAAGCTTTTGGCTCTGGATGTTCAGGAGCGGGGAATCCATATTTATTTTGACAATGAAGTCAGTACGGTTTTCGATGAAGAAGACAACAAAACACTGAACATCACATTAAAAAGTGGGAAAATTCTAGAGGCAAATGCAATAGTTTATGCCATAGGAACACAACCAAACATAAAAATAGCGAGAGAAAATGGTATCATTTGCGGACGAGGAGTCAAAGTCAACCAACATTTGCAATCCAACTTCCCCAATATTTTTGCCATTGGAGAAATAGCCGAATACAACAATCAACTGTTTGGTATCACTTCAGCAGCTGAGGAGCAGGCCTCGATTTTGGCCAATTACATCGCTGGCGATGTCAGCAGTTCCTATGAAGGATCAGTTTTGATGAATATCCTGAAGTTCAAGGATCTCGAACTATGTAGCATCGGAGAAATCATTATCCCAGAAAATGACGATACCTACGAAGAAATCGTCTTTACCGATATCAGTCGAAGGTATTACAAGAAGTGCATAGTAAAGGATGATTTGCTTATCGGTGCTGTATTGATGGGTGATAAAAATGAATTCGCAGAATTTAAATCACTTATCGAGAATAGAATCGAATTATCCGAAAAAAGAAAATCTTTACTGATGGGTTCTTCTGAAACCAGACCCGTGATCGGAAAATTAGTCTGCAGCTGCAGTAGGGTTGGCGATGGAAATATCAAGGAGGCAATCGCCGGAGGCTGTACAGAATTTTCGGAACTATGCACTCAGACCGGAGCAGGATTAGGCTGTGGCAGTTGCAAAACTGAAGTCCGAGAGATATTGAACCAATCAAAAATTCTGGTATAAAATCAACCTGAAACAAATGAAACAGACGTTTTCGAGAGTAATAGTAAGAGGAGGGGTTTTATCACCGGCCGAATTAAAACAGATTCTGGAACTGGCAGAGAGTGCCGGTCTACATACAATTTCTTTGGGATCCAGGCAGGACATCCTGTTTATCGGAGAAGGAGAAGAGGTGGATGTCTTGGAGAAAGAAAAATTCCAGATCATTTCCCCCGATCAGGATGGAGCCGAAAATATTGTTTCCTCCTATGTTTCTGCTGATATTTTCCCGAATACTCCTTGGCTCACCGGTGATCGCTACTTATACATTCTGGAGCAGTTTAGGCAAAAATCAGGATTGAAAATCAATATCACGGATCCACGACAGCGATTGGTTCCTTTGTTTACCGGCCATCTGAATTTCATTGCCTCTGAACACGAAGATTATTGGTACCTATACGTCCGACTACCCGAATGGGAAAAGACCGAAATGTATCCTGCATTGATTTATAGCTGGGATCTGGCCAAAGTTGCCACAGCCATCGAAGAATTGCTATTGGAAGAGCCGGATTCCACCGACATGCTTTTTGAGCTGGTCAATGATGCCGTGGACAGCAACAACCGGACAGTGGATCAACCCCTGGAAGTACCATTTTACCCATTTCCATACTATGAAGGAATCAATCGAGTGGGAGCAGATTCCTACTGGCTGGGTTTGTACTGGAGAAACAATAAATACTATACAGATTTTCTGAAAGTCCTCTGCGATCTCTGTGCGGATTGTAAAATCGGAAAAATCTCCATCACCCCTTGGAAATCGATAATTATCAAAGGAATACCTGAAAAACAGAAGTTGGAATGGGAAAAGCTGCTCGGAAAGCACGGAATCAACGTTCGCCATTCCATGTTGGAGCTCAATTGGCACTTGCCTGTCAATAATAAATCAGCTTTGGATCTAAAAGAGTACCTCGTTTCCAATTTTGACAAAAACGACATCAGCACCTATGGCCTGACATTTGGTATCACCGACTATACCAAGAAAGCCTATTATTTCACCTCCATCATTATTGAAAAAAACGCTCCTCCTATTGGTCTGGAGGCACTAAATATCCGAAGCACTTACAATCTATTGTACGCGAAAAACTTTGACCCCAACACGCAGGAATATATCGTGCATGTCCAGGAAGTGGATAAAGAGGAACTTCCCAATTTATTGATCGAGCTTAGTAAGATGTATTTTGACCAATTGGGAAAAGAGCCCAGCAAATCAGAAAAACCTGCCCAAGCAAAAGAAATACAGATTACAGAGGCATTTCAATGCAAAAATTGTCTGACTGTTTACGATCCTAGATATGGTGACCAAACCCAGAATATCGCTGCAGAAACAACTTTTGAAAAGCTTCCGAATGATTATCTCTGTCCAGTATGTGATGCCCCAAAAGCTGATTTTGTTAAGAAAAAATTTACAAGACAATTGGACTAAAGTTCAATTTGAAAACAAAAGATAACAGGCTCTCCAAACGCCTGTTTTTTTTGTTTCTGATTTGAATACATACGTAAACAAATACGTATTTATATTTTTTAATATTAAGTATTTATACGTATTTTTATACGTATAAACTTTCCAACCTATGAAACGAATTCTATTCACCTTAATCCTGGCAAGCTGTATTCAACTTAGCCAAGCACAGACTTTCACCTTAGATGCAGACATCCGCCCAAGATTTGAATACAGACACGGGTTTGGAAAACTATTTCCCGATGATGCAAAAGCCGCTGCTTTTGTGACTCAAAGATCCCGACTGAATTTTGGATATCGTGATGAAAAACTTCAAGTCCATTTCAGCGTGCAGGATGTCAGTACCTGGGGCGACACCCAGCAATTGGCCATCAATGATGGGAATGATTCTTTTTCGCTTTTTCAGGCTTGGTTAAGTTATTCCTTTACCGAAAACTGGGCTTTAAAATTAGGTAGACAGGTAATCTCTTACGATGACCAACGGATTCTCGGAGGAGTGGACTGGGCGATGCAAGGCAGGTTTCATGATGCTGCCATGTTGAAATTCTCCAAAAATAAATTCGATATGGATTTAGCCTTTGCCTTTAACCAGGAAAATCAAAAAGTCACCGGTTCCGATTATACCATCAACGGCTTCTTTTCTTATAAAGTCATGCAGATGGCCCATTTTCAGAAGGCCTGGGACAAAGGAACCATCAGCTTTCTATTTATGAATAACGGGTTTCAGAAATATACAGAAGAAGCCAATCCACTTCCTGACGGCATCTTTTACAGACAAACTACAGGAACCTATTTCAACCTTCCCGTCAGTTTCTTTACCCTAACCGGTTCTGCCTACCTTCAAACAGGAAAAGCAACCGCCTCCACTGATATATCTGCTTATCAATATATGCTAGAAGCCAATTTTAAGCCGGGAAAACTGAACTTGACACTAGGGTTTGAGTCCCTGAGTGGTACGGATCAAGGAGGAGAAGAAAAGAATAAATCCTTTTTTCCCCTTTATGGAACCAACCATAAATTCAACGGATACATGGATTATTTCTATGTGGGAAACCATGCTAACAACGTGGGCTTGAATAACCTGTATGGAAAAATTGCTATGCCGACAGGAGAAAACTCAGGCCTGGGATTGGATGTTCATTTCTTTTCATCCCAAGCCCAGCTCGCAGATAATCAAGAAAGCTATTTAGGGACTGAATTGGATCTGGTTTTTAATAAATCCATATCCAAAAACATCAAAATGGCCATAGGCTATTCCCAACTCTTTGCTTCAGAAAGTATGAGTGCCATCAAAGGTGGAATTAGCTCCGAAAACACCAATAACTGGGGCTGGGTGCAATTGATTGTCAATCCAAGACTATTGAGTTATACATTTAAAGAAGATTAATAGAAGAGTTGAACCATCTCAAAAAATTCAATTAAAATCAGATTATCCGCAAATAGCCCACAACCCGGCTATTCAGGATTTGTAACCCTGAACTTAGACCATCGAATTTAAAATCCAGGGTATAGGAAAAAGAAAAACATCACTCATAAAACTTCGGGATTGCATTCCCATAATTATCAGTAATGAAATCTGAGCTAATACGAAATTTGAAATCTTATTCAAAAGTACTTACTTTGTAATTACAAAACTGAAACAGATGGAAGCTGCAATCATTAAAATAGGCAATTCAAAAGGACTTCGCTTGAGTAAGACCATTTTAGAAAAATATGACATTCAAGACAAGATCGAGCTGATTCTTGAAGAGGATCAAATTATTCTCAAACCAATCTCCCAACCTAGAAAAAATTGGGAAAAGGAATTTAAAAAAATGAATGAAAGGGGAGATGATCAATTGATGATGAATGATGTCTTTGAAGATGAAAATCTGGAGGAATGGAATTAAAACAATATTCCATCGTGCTAGTAAATCTTGATCCGACCGTAGGAAGTGAGATCAAAAAGACAAGACCTTGCGTCATCATTTCTCCCAATGAAATGAACAAATATTTAAATACGATTGTCCTTGCCCCTATGACTACCAACCTCAGAAAATATCCAACTCGTGTTTCTGTTAACCACAATGGGAAAAAGGGAATGGTTGCTATTGATCAAATTCGAACAGTGGATAATAGTAGGATTATCCGAGTTTTTGAAAGTTTATCTCCTTCCGAAATTGAAGCTTGTAAAGCTGTGATCAAAGAGACTTTTGTAGATTAAGAAAAAGAAAAACAACCTCCTGGCCAAGCTATTCAGGATTTGCAATCCTGAACCAAGTCATCAGAATTAAAATCTGGGGTATTGGATAAAATCAAAAGATCTTCAGAAAAGACTTCGAGATTATAAATCTCGAAGAGCACTCGTCTCTTTGGTTGTAAAAATAGCAATTTCAAAACCTCCTACTCTATAGGATATTACCCCCCAATCGCGATCATACTACGATTATCAGAATGCAAGTCTGGATCGGACAGTTTTTCTAGGTTATCCATCCCGGCACGAACGGCTTTTTTATGAAAAATGGATTCCAAAATCAGTTTTTCCACATCTTCCCCTGCCCGTAAAGCAGTCAGCAAATCAGTCTCTAGATTGGAAAAAAGACAGTTTTTTATCTTCCCGTTTGCAGTTAAGCGGATTCGGTTACAGGTTCCACAGAAAGGATTGGTCACGGATGAAATCACCCCAAAATCACCCTTAAAACCTTTGATCTGAAATTTACGGGCAGTTAGATTTTGCTCATCGGGTAAGGAAACCAGGTTTTCCGATCCAAAAGCAGCACCTACCTCTGCGAGCACTTCCTGTTCAGACACCATTTTCGACCGATCCCATTTATTTCCATCGAAAGGCATAAACTCTATAAATCGGGCAGAAATAGGCAAATCTTTGGTAAATCGTACAAAGTCCACCACCTCGCCATCATTCAGCCCTTTCATCAAAACAATATTCAATTTCACTTCAAAACCTTCCCTAATAAACAAGTCCAGGTTATCCAAGGTCTTCTGATATCCTGATCTGCGGGTGATTTCCTTAAAACGCTCTTCTTTCAGGGTATCCAGACTGAAATTGATTTTTTTAAGCCCGTGTTTCTTAAAAATTGATACAAATCGATCAGCTAAAATCCCATTGGTAGTGATGGAAAGATCCACATCAAATTGAGACAATCGGCTTAAAATATCTTCAAAATCCTTTCGAAGCAGCGGTTCACCTCCTGTCAATCGGATCTTTTTTACTCCTAATCCCACAAAAGTTCTAGCCAGACTTTCAATCTCCTCAGCATTCATGATGAATTTGGAAGGCGTCAATGGAATTCCCTCCTCTGGCATGCAATACTTGCAACGCAGATTGCATTTCTCGATCAGAGAAATTCGGAGATAGTCATGTTTCCTACCAAATTGATCTTTGAGTACCTGAAATTGTTCAGTCTGCTGTTTCATGCTGAGCTCCTTTCAAGATTTTAAAAACATGCAACAAATGCGGGAAAACCGCATCCATGGATTCTTTTGCGCCATTGGTACTTCCTGGCAGCGCCAAAATCAAGGCATCTCCAATGGTTCCAGCAACGGATCTTGACAGCATGGCATAAGGCATGATTTTTTGCCCATAGCTTCGGATTGCTTCCTCAATTCCTGGAATTCTTCTCTCCAAAATCGGTTCCAAGGCTTCCGGTGTCACATCTCTTTTGGAGAGGCCTGTACCTCCCGTGAAAATGATCAGTTTATTGGTATCCGCATATTCCAAAGCCTTTTGACGGATTTGCTCCAGTTCATCAGGAATCACTTCATAAGAAGACACCTCCACTTCCATGGATTTGAGTTTCTCTACAATAGCCTTTCCTGCTGCATCTTCCTTGATTCCTTTGGAAATAGAATCCGAACAAACGACCACTGCTGCATTGATGGTTTTTGGATGCTGTTGCTTAAAGCTGCTTTTGCCTCCTTTTTTCTCTACCAATCCTACTTCACGGATGACGATTCCCTTGTCGATCGGCTTGAGCATATCATACATGGTCAAAGCTATCACTGATGCGCCATGCATGGCTTCCACTTCTACTCCTGTTTTATAAACCGTCTTCACAGTGATGTAAATATGGATTTCCAAACCTTGGATATCATATTCCACCGCAGTGTATTCGATGGGAAGCGGATGACAATCCGGAATGGTGATGTGGGTATTTTTCACAGCAAACAATCCCGCCACCTTTGCCATTTCAAAGACATTGCCTTTGGGAACTTTATTTTCGACCACTGCTGCGATGGTTTCGGGCATGCTCACCTGAACAATGGCCTTTGCCTTCGCAACTCGAAGTGTCGTTATTTTATGTGTAATGTCTACCATTTCTAAATTTTATTCCGGCTTTTCTCACCGCTAACTGAGACTGTTCACTGAAAACTTTAAGATTTCTGACTTCAGCTTTCTGACTTTCTTAACTATTAACTTTCCACTGACTCTCCTCATTTTCAAAAATCTCCTTTCCGAAAATAGGAACTTCCGACTTCACTTGATTTACCAGCCATTCAGTAGCTTCGTAAACTTGCTTCCTTCTAGGAGCGGACACAAAAACGAAGATGCAGATGCCTCCAACTTTCACATTTCCCAAGCTATGGTAGATATGCATGCAGGTCAAGTCGAATTTCTCAAAAGCTGCTTCCCGGATTTCATGAAGCTTTTCATGGGCCATTTCCTCATAGCAAGTAAAGTCAATGGATTCAACTTTTTTACCCTCTACCTCATCTCCTCGCACTTGTCCCAAGAAAATATTATGGGCACCAATGCTATGTTTACCTTGATGCTTGGCAATCGAATCTGTTATAAATTCAGGGGAAATTGCTCCCTCAAGAAATACCTTTTTCATGTAATTTTTATTCAAAATTATATGCTACGTGAAATCTCACGTGGTCAATAATTATTTCACAATAGATCGCTTCGAGTTCGGCTTGATTTCAGTTTCTGCAAACTGCAATAAATCCTTTGCGCCTCCTCGAATCAGCTTCAAGTTCTGAAATCCTTTCTCAGAAAGCAATTTTGCAGCTTTCCGACTTCGGACTCCTGACTGGCAAAAGATCTTTATTTCTTGTTCTTTATCTAAGTTCACTGACTCCAGTTCCAAAATCGAAAGAGGAAGCTGTTTTACATTTTCCAGATGGACGGCAGGCATTTCACCCATTTCTCTCACATCCAGCAGCAAACTTTCACTTTGGATAGCCTCTTCTGCAGAGATCATTTCAAAAGGAATTTGAATCTCGGGTTTTTTCCTCTCAGGCACCTTACCAAATTCAAACACTTGTTGTGAATTACTCAAGAGATCATATATCAGCAATTTTCCAGAAAGCACTTCACCGATTTCCAAAATAATTTTCAGGGCTTCATTAGCCTGAAGCATGCCGATCAATCCGACAGTTGTGCCCAAAACTCCTGCCTCGGCACAGTTGGGAGCAGATTGATTTTCCTCGGGGAAAATGTCACGATAACTTGGTCCACCTTGGTAGTTAAACACAGAAACCTGCCCTTGAAACTGATGGATCGAGCCATAAACAAAAGGCTTGTTTAGGCTTACACAAGTATCATTGATGACATATCGGATAAACAGGTTATCCGTCGCATCCAGAATCAGATCAAAATCCGGGAAAATTTGATTGGCATTTTTTTGAGTCAAAAACTCCTCATAAACGAGGATTTCCACATCTGAATTATTTTTGAGGATGGAGTCTGCAGCTTCTTTGGCTTTGAATAGTCCAATTTGCTCCGCTCCATAAAGGACTTGCCGATGCAAGTTGGATTCCTCTATTCTGTCTCCATCGATGATTCCGATTCTTCCGATCCCAGCCGCAGCCAGATAAGGTAAAATTGAACATCCCAGCCCTCCAGCCCCAATGACAAGAACACTACTTTCCATCAGTTTCTGCTGACCGGAAAGTCCTACTTGGGGCAAGGTAATCTGACGGATGTATCGATTCATTTCATCCTCCGGAAAATGGTGGTAGGAAGGCAATTTCGTCTCCATCTTCCAATAGCTGTTCCGAAAGGTTGGAAACAATTTTCCTGTTCACCGCAATTTGAAAATTATAGTCCCCCAAACTGTGTCGGGAGGACAAGTCCGAAAGAATTTTAGATAAGGTCATATTCTCCTCTGCAATGTTTTCTGTTTCACATTGAGCTGCCTCTGCAATAATTCCGAAATACTTTACCTGTACCATGGGCAATAAATTTCTACTAATTTACGAATGGAATGGTATTAAGATTCTGAAAAATAAACTCGTCTTCCAATACATAATCCAATTCTTCTTTGAATTTTTTGGATGCCAAGTGCACCACTTCTCCAATGACAATGACTGCTGGAGCTGCAATCTGTTCTTTCTCAATCAACTGATGGATTGTCTCAATCGTTCCAATGACCTCTTTTTGCTCGGCTTTGGTTCCGTTTTGAATAACTGCTACCGGTAATTCCTGTTTTCCTAGAGCTTTATAAACCGAGGTGATTTCAGCTATCTTTCCCAAACCCATCAAAATCACCACGGTGGCTGTGGACTGGGCGGCCAAAGCAATGTCATTGGATAATTTTCGCACACTGGTAGTCCCGGTAATCACCCAAAAGCTTTCCGAAACTCCTCTGGAAGTCACTGGGATTCCAATCGAAGCAGGAACCGCCACAGAGGAGGATATCCCGGGAATGATGCTAGTCTCAATCCCGAATTTCTCTACATATTCCTGTTCCTCTTTTCCCCGTCCAAAAACAAAAGGATCTCCCCCTTTTAATCGGACCACATGTCCAAATTCAAAAGCATAGTTGACGATCAACTCATTGATTTCATCCTGAGAAAAAGAATGCTTCCCTTTTCTTTTACCTACTGGGACTTTCAGTGCTTTATTGGCATATTCAAGAATTTCTTCATTTGCCAGAGCATCATACAAAACCACATCGGCATCTTGCAGTGCTTTGATCGCTTTGAGAGTCAGAAGTTCCGGATCTCCGGGTCCTGCTCCCACCAATGTGAGGTGCGGGGATTTTCCTGTAATTGTATTCATGGCTAGGTTTGTTAGGTAAGGCTAAGTAGTTCTGCTTGGGTATTGATATTTCGTAAAGCAGCTTGATCTTTTTGGGTAATGATCAATTTTTGATTCCTAAGGCTATTCACTAAAGGGCAAAGCTTCAAATGCCGATGCTCAATGGCATGTTGAAACGCCGGTAGCAAGGATTTTTGATAGCATCCGATCAATGGATAATCATGATTTCCATCTGAAAGGATACTGACATCTTTATCAGAGTCTCTTGCAGATTGAACCAAAGAAGTCAACACTTCTGTCGTGATCTTGGGAATATCACAGCTTAAAATCAAGTTGTACCGGAAGCTGGAATCAGCCAAAGCGGTAAAAATTCCGCCGACAGGCCCCTGATCCTCCACCAAATCCGGAATCATTGGCAAGCCAAAACGTGCATATGCAGGGTTCTTGGTGACCAAAGTGATATTTCGAGTCAAAGGAGTAACTGCATTCAAAATCCACTGAAGAAAAGTCTTCCCATGAAATTCCACCAGCCCTTTCTCGGTGTTCATTCGGGAGCTTTTTCCTCCACAGAGTATATAAACCGCTATATCTTCCTTGATTCGATGCATCAGATCAATTAAAGTTTAAAGGGAATGTACATGACTTCATCCCCTTCATGGATTTCTTTGACATCATTGGGTACGAATAAAAACGCATTGCTTTGGGTAAAAGATACCAACATGCTAGATGCTTGTTTTGGATAGACTTCCAATTCACCGGCATGTTCTCTCACCTGAAGAAATAGGGCTTTATTAAATACATTGGTGTAATTTCCCTTCATTCTACCTTTTTTCAAATTGATGTCAATGGAGGCTGTACCATTCATTTTTCGAATGGCAGCAGTCCCATATATCAAGAAGCAAGTCAGAGAAGAGGCAGGATTCCCTGGCAAAGCAAACACCTGCTTTTCGCCCTTTTTCCCGTACCAGAGTGGCTTCCCCGGCTTTTGATTTACTTTATAAAATTTCTCCTCCACCCCGTTTTTCTCGAGTGCTTCCTTGACATAATCATAATCGCCTACTGAAATCCCTCCGGAGATCATCACCAGATCAGCTTCTAAAGCTTTTTGAATAGCTTGAAAAGTGGATTCCTTGTCGTCCAATACATGGTCTGAATAAAGCAATTCCACTTTTTCCAAGCCTAATGCTGTCTCCAGCATGACTCGGTTACTTTCGTAAACTGACCCGGGCTTCAGGTGCGTTCCTGGCTCCTGAAGTTCATTTCCCGTGACGATCAGTGCTACTTTGGGTTTACGGATGACTAAAACCTTTGAGATCCCTAATCCGGCCAAAAACCCGACAATCGCCGCATTGATTTTGGTCCCTTTTTTTAGGACAATCTCATCTTGTTTTATCTGTTCTCCTATTGGTCTCACATTGGTTCCTTTCTCTGGCATTTTCAGGATTCGAATGCCTCCGTCAGTTTTCTCCACATGTTCTTGCATCACCACTGTATCTACCTGATCTGGAACTCTAGCACCCGTGAAAATTCTCAGACAATCGGAACTAGACACTTCAAATTCCTGGAAATCTCCCGCTTTACTTTCACCAATCAGCTTCAAATCTCCCTCAGCTCCATGTTTGAACGCATATCCATCCATCGCCGATTGGCGAAATGGAGGAAGGTTGATAGGAGCTTTGACATCATCAGCTAAAACACTTCCATTTATCTCAGAAACAGGCAAAAGAATGGGAGCCAAAGCTTTTGTGTTTTGGTCAATGATAGAAAGCGCTTGAAATACTGAAACCATAATTGAGATTGAACAGGGTACTAAGTTAAATAAATTAAGTATTAATACGTATTTTTCTACGTATTAATTTTAAGAAGAATAGTTTAAAAGTATTGATTTTAACCAAACAGAAATTTAAGCAATCCTAATGGCAATGAATCTATAAAATTCAAACGGAATAAGAACTACTGACCAAATGAGCTTCACCCACTTTCTTTTTTCAGAAACCAGCTTGGATTTTTATAAAAAATCAATCAATCTCTTCCAAGAAGTTCAAGACGAAAAAAGCCTGAAATGACATTCATTCCAGGCCTATTATTTTCAGTTTTTTCAAACTTCATACTTCTGATTTCATACTTGGTTTACTACCAACTTCCGCCGGCACCGCCGCCGCCGAAAGATCCGCCGCCGAAGCCGCCAAATCCTCCGCCACCACCTCCGAAGCCACCGCCACCTCCGAAGCCGCCACCTCTACGGCCACCGCCAAGCATATTGGCCAGCATGATGGTCGTCCAAAGATCCACGCCTCCACCACGACCGCCCATGTGGTTATCATTGTCATTTTTATTTCGGATCAAAGGCAGAATGACAAAAATGAAAATAAAGAACAACAGGAAAAAAATTGCGCTTCCGCCTTTTCCCTGAGATTCTACATCCTCTGCCTTATACTCACTGGAGGCCAATTTAAAAATCATATCAGTCGCTTGGTCCAAGCCCTGATAATAGGCCTCCATTTTGAAATTAGGAATGATAAGCTGCTCCACGATTCGTTTTGCCAAGGCATCAGGAACCGCTCCTTCCAGTCCATAGCCAGTGGCAATAAATACTTTTCTGTCATCCATTGCCGCCAAAATCAGAATTCCATTGTCATTTTTGGCACCACCGATTCCCCAGGCATCACCTAGTCTGAATGCATAATCCGAATTGTCATACTGACCGACGGAACGCATCATGACGATGGAAATCTGGGTAGAAGTACTATCGTTGTAAGCCACCAGTTTATTCTCTAATTGCTGCCTCTCTGAATTAGAAAGGGTATTGGTAAAGTCGTTTACCAACCTTGGAGGGTTTGGAGCAGGAGGAAAATCCTGTGCAAATACCCTCCCACTGAGCAATAAGAGAATGATGACAAGTGGTCGGATCTTATGATCCAAAAGAAATCTCATCAGGAAGTTCGTTTATGTCTGAATCCCCTTGGTAAGGAAAATGGGCTCCAAGTTGGGTTCCGGTTTCTTTAATACCTTCAATCAGACCCAGTGTAAATTCGCCAGCTTTGAAACGGCTGACCATATTTTCTTTAATTTTTTCCCAGAAATCATCGGGTACGGCTTCATTGATTCCTGAATCACCCAAAATCGCAAACTTCTTGTCTTCTACAGCTAGATAGAATAGGACGCCATTCCGGTCCTTCGTCTGATACATTTTGAGTTTATCAAAAACCACTACGGCACGATCAAGCACGTCCCCTTTGCAGCGACTTTCTATATGAACTTGGATCTCTCCGGAAGTGGAAACTTCTGCGGACTTAATTGCATTGACAATTGCTTTTTTATCCGCAGAACTGAATAATTTTTCTGCCATGGAATTTTACTTAAAACTGTACTGTGGGTGCATTTTCAGCCCCAGCAGATGCTTCAAAGTAACCTTTGGCTTCAAAGCCGTACCACCCCGCAAAGATGTTATTAGGGAATGTTCTAAGGTTAGCATTATAAGCCTGAACAGACTCGTTAAAGTTCCTTCTAGCCACAGCGATTCTATTTTCCGTTCCTTCCAATTGGGCTTGTAACTCGAGGAAGTTCTGGTTTGCTTTCAGATCAGGATATCGCTCCACTGTCACCAGTAACCTGCTTAATGCACCGGAAAGTTGATCTTGTGCCTGCTGGAATTCAGCCAGTTTCTCAGGGCTTAAATTACTTGCATCCACATTGATAGATGTAGCTTTAGCTCTTGCTTCGATGACACCAGTTAAGGTTTCCTGCTCAAATTCCGCATAGCCTTTCACCGTGTTGACCAAATTAGGAATCAGGTCTGCCCTTCTTTGATATTGCGTTTGTACTTCTGCCCATTGACCATTGATTTGCTCTTCGGTCTGAACAAATTGATTATACGTTCCTACTGCCTTGGTATACATGTAGATACCCAACACGGCTAAAATCAAAATAGGAATCAATAGCTTTTTCATAGTCTGTTTTTTGGTTTATAAATCGGAAATAATCACGAAAATCCTAGAAAGAGGTTCGATAATTCCTTCTTCAATAAGATCAAAAGTATTCTTTTTTTATTCGAATGCAGAGGATCAAAGGTTAAATCTGCTTTTTCAGATTGATGCGAAAAATGAGGTCTTCGTATTTCTCCAAATCCATCCCATCATAGCGGCGGACTTCAATTTCAATCTCTTTTCCCTCTTCAGATCTGAATAATTTTATAATATCGGACAGCTCCCAAATAAAGATGGGTATTTTATTGATGGAAAGAATTTCATCAAACTCTAGAATTCCTGCTTTACTTGCCGGGGAATTATCCCTGACCTGACCGACATAAATCCGATTCTCATCATTTGGCACCTTTTTAACTGAAATCCCACTCATATCATATTCGAATGGCGCATAATATTTTTCACCTCGATGTATCAACATTCTGCCCCTTGGATAATCAAAAATCAATTTCATACGACCAAGAACCTCAGACCCGAGGCTGCCTTGCCTACCTGATTCTTCTATGACAAAACTAAAAGGCGTCTCCTCGGGGTAGGAAGTGAGGACATTTTGCAAATGAAATCCGGAAATATTCAAATCTTTTACCCTACCCACAAAACCAAATAGTTCTCCACCTAGACTTTGGCCTAACTCAGTTTCTATGAAAAGTTCCGGTAGCGTAATTTGATCTGAGGTCTCTTTATTCAACAATAACCCGTGATTTGCACCTGTGTCTATCAATAATTTTGCGTCTAAAACAGGGCCTGATTGCTGCCTTACCTTTGCAGAGATGTAAGGTTTATGATTTTCAATAGCAATCGGTATTTTTTTGTAAAACAAAGGCCTCCACTTCATAGCATCCGGTTCATAAAAACTAATTATGCCTTTGTCATAATCTACTTTGACCGGATTGTTTTTAAAAAATTCATACCCAATAATCCCATACACAGGCACACCGATGACCGTTTCCAATTCCAAAAAATCTTTCTCCAACACCAATAAATTCTGAAACAATCCTTCAATAGGACCTAAATCAAGGTGGTTAGTGGCAGAAACAAAGGCGACTAGGCTGGCGGTACCGTCTGCTCCTACTAAATTGAGCTGGCGGGAATATTCTAATCCCATTGCGTCGCCCAGGTTTTTACTAAAAAGAATATTGGCCCGAACCCCCGTATCTACCAGAAAGTTGACCGGATAATTATCGTTGATAGAAACAGTGATGATGATAAGATTATTTGAGGCATAAAACGGTAAATCCACTTTATGCTTTTCCTCTTTCATATAAAAACCTGGTATCTGGGCATACCCATCCGCGGACTGCAGCAAACAAAAAAATAAAAGAATAACAATTCTCAGAAGCATTTGGGTTAGTAAACAGGGTGACAGAATTAATTTAGTCCTTTTTGAAAAATATACATATACAATTTTTCAAAATCCATTTATACTTCTTGATTTTACGCAAAGTACATGGCTTTGTTAAATTAGAATAAAACCAAATTAGACCTGATTGTGCCTCCTTCCTTGCCAAAAATTGAAGAATCATCCATCTTTATTTCTTAGTAACCCAGATTATGGCTGACAAGGCACTCATAGAAAAAGCAAAAAAGATTTTTGAAAACTTCCTCTCAAAACAAGGAAGCAGAAAAACCACTGAAAGATTTTCAGTCATCGACGAGTTATATTCTTTACCAGAAGATGAGCACATGGATGTGGAAGGCCTTTTTTTAAGTATGAGAAACAAAGGATATACCATCAGTCGGGCTACTATTTATAACACACTCGACCTTTTGGTAGAAAGTGGATTAGCTGTCAAGCATCAATTTAAAGACAAAGTCGCTCTTTATGAGCAAGCATTGACCTATAAGCATCATGACCACCATGTGTGCAATCAATGTCGAAAAATACGGGAGTTTTCAGATCCAAAAATCAATCAAATCAAAGAAACCATGGGGAAGGAATTCCAATCCTCAATCAAAAGTCATTCTTTGGTATTATATGGCGATTGCGTGATTGAAAATTGCGAAAACAAACCTGTCCTTCACTGATTCTTCTTTTTGAAAACATTTTTGTAGACTGGTATTCTATATCCAAATTGAAGCAACATCGCAGGATATAATAGCATCGTCAAAAGGAAAAACGGGGCTTCAAAGTTAATTTCATCTTGAATGATGCTGCCATTTTCTGTTTGGATTACACGATGTTTATGCGTCCAGGATTTCAGGAAAAACGGCAATTCTATTCCTTTATCTATAAAATAAAACTCCCCGTCGTCAGTTTGGTCTTCGGTTATTTCACTGATCCATTTTTGCCTGAAAAGCAAAAAATTCAATTCCAAAGCGACCAAATCTCCCTTTTGGCAACCATCAAAGCGGAGTAGTTTTACAGGTGGAAAGGGCGGACTCAATTTTTTAAATAGTATTTCATTAAAGCCCTCTTTTACGCTGAGGTATTCCTGATCGACCTGGGTTCTGATGGTTAGTTTCATGATTTAGCTAGAAACTAAGGACAAACAGAAAAAATAAAATCAACCAAACCGCATCCATAAAATGCCAATAAATGGTAAACAGGCGAATCCTCATTTTCTCGTATGGATTAGTCAAAAGTACGAGGTTTTTGATCTGGTCCCGCTGGTATTTTTTTAGCTGCACCCACATGATCACGGCAAAGATCATGGCTCCAATTAGGTGGAAAATATGAATACCCGAAAGCACGTAAAGAAAACTTCCACTGGGAATACCTGTAAAATTGATGCCCATGTTACTGAGTTCCTTCCAACCCACCAACTGAAAAACAGTAAAGGCCAAGCCCAGAATCAAGGTATTTCGAAGAGAAACCTGGAGTTTCTCGGTATTTTCTTCCACATAAAAAATCCGCATTTTGGTGGCAGTATATCCGCTCAGAATTATCAAAAACGTAGAAACCAAGAAAGCTATAGGGACCTGATGATTGAGGCCAGCCAACTGATTTAAACCAGAAAAAAGAAAAGCTACTACGAGAAAAAGAAAGATCAAACCGCTACCGAGCATTCCCAGATACAAAATTGTTTCATAAGGATGGAGACTTTCCAGCCTTTGAAACCAGGTTTGTTCTTTTTTAGTTTTGCCCATGTAACCCTAAACATTTTAAAAGCCCGTAGGTTCAGAATTTTCTAAATCAATTCAATTTAGCTCTAAAGCCAATAGAATGCCCTAAATTTGGCCTTCCATAACTTCAGCCAAAAACCTTATCAATTTGGATCGTCAGTCATTTCTTTCAATTTATCAGTCGGACCCGATTTTTCAGACACTTGCCCACGAATTAAATAGGGATGAAAAATTCACTTTGCAACTGAAAGGTTTAGCAGGTAGTCTGGATATGGTGCTCTTTGCCAACTATTTCCAACAGCATGGTGGATTTCACCTGATTGTGGCGATAGACAAAGAGGAGGCAGCCTATCTCAATTCTGATCTCCAAAACCTCTTACAGACAGAAGAGCACATGATTTTCCCTTCAAGTTTCAAAAGGGCTTATCAATATGAAGAAGTGGACAATGCCAATGTCCTGATGCGGTCAGAAATCCTGAACCAGGTTTTGGAATCTGACTCTAAAGCAAAAGTGATTATCACCTATCCAGAAGCCATCTATGAACGCGTGATCAACAAACGCTCACTGCTGGAGAATACTTTTTCTGCAAAAGTGGGAGAAATGGTAGATATGGAATTTGTCGCGGAGCTATTAACGAGCTATGATTTCGAAAAGACGGATTTTGTTTACGAACCAGGTCAATACGCGATTCGAGGGGGTATTTTGGATGTTTTTTCTTTTTCCAATGAGCATCCCTACCGTTTGGAGCTTTTTGGAAAAGAAATAGAAAGTATCAGAACATTCGATCCGGAATCCCAGCTTTCCATCGCCAATGTAGATCAGATTTCTTTGGTTCCGAATGTGCAAACCAAGCTTTTACAGGAAGTCAGACAATCGTTTTTGAGCTTTTTACCTGATCGAGCGAAAATCTGGCACAAAGATTACCAGCTGACAAAAGATGTGATGGATGAGTGCTTTCACAAAGCCGAACAGGCCTTTGAAGTGATTGCAAAACAAACACAGACAGATAAATTGATGATCAAGCCTTCAGATCTTTTTGACAAAGGAAAGGATTTTTCGGTATTGGCAGAAACTCATTCCCAAATTGAGTTTGGAAAACAATTTTACCTCAAAGGCGCAAAAGAAATCAAGTGGGAAAGTCATCCACAGCCATCTTTCAATAAGAATTTTGATCTGTTGGTCAGCAACTTTTCAGAAAATGAAAAGAAAGGATTTACCAATATTTTAACTGCCGAAAACGAAAAGCAAATCGAACGATTGTTTGGGATTTTCAGGGAACTAGATCCCACTTTACAAGTTCAAAGCATGCTTCTGGGACTTAGGGAAGGATTTGAAGACCGGATTCTCAAGCTGGTTTGCTATACGGATCATCAGCTATTTGAGAGATTTCACCGCTACAAAACCCGAAACAAGGCCAGTAAATCCAAGGCACTCACCATCAAGGAATTGAAGGCCTTACACCCTGGAGATTACATTGTGCACGTCGATTATGGCGTAGGGAGATTTGCCGGGCTCGAAAAAGTAGATGTGAATGGCAAGCTGCAGGAAGCAGTCCGATTGGTTTTTCGAGACGATGATCTGTTGTATGTAAACATCCATTCACTCCATAAAATCTCCAAATATTCAGGTCAGGAAGGAACCATGCCTTCCATGTCTAAACTTGGTTCGCCGGAATGGGACAACAAGAAAAGTAAAGTCAAAAGACAGGTAAAAGACATTGCGAAAGATCTGATCGCATTATATGCCAAAAGAAGATCGGCTCCCGGATTTGCTTTCAACAGGGATTCGGTGCTCCAAGTGGAATTGGAGTCTTCATTCATTTATGAAGATACTCCGGATCAGGCAATGGCCACTTCGGATGTCAAAGCAGATATGGAAAAATCCTACCCAATGGACCGATTGGTTTGTGGAGATGTTGGATTTGGTAAGACAGAAGTTGCGATCCGAGCTGCTTTTAAAGCAGTAAATGACAGAAAACAAGTAGCCGTGTTGGTGCCGACGACCATTTTGGCCATGCAGCACTACCAGACTTTCTCAGAAAGGCTCGAAAACCTTCCGGTCAAAGTAGAATACATCAACAGATTCCGAACAGCCAAAGAGATCAAAGAAATCGTCTCCCAAGTGAAAACTGGAGAGATAGACATCTTGGTCGGTACACATAAAATTGTCAATAAAGACATCGTTTTCCGTGACTTGGGGCTATTGATCATAGATGAGGAGCAGAAGTTCGGGGTGAAGGTCAAAGACCAGCTTAAAAATCTACGAGTGAATGTGGATGTTTTGACTTTGACAGCTACTCCTATACCAAGGACGTTACATTTCTCTCTAATGGGTGCTCGAGATCTCTCGGTGATTGCCACCCCACCACCAAACAGGCAACCGGTGACGACGGAAGTGGCAACTTTTCAGGAAGAAACCATACGTGATGCAGTTGCTTATGAGTTGAGAAGAGGAGGACAGGTTTTCTTTGTCCATAACAGAGTGGGTGAAATAGACAGCATTGCCAACCTGATCATGAAGCTGGTTCCAGATGCAAGAGTGGTGGGAGCCCATGGTCAAATGGACGGTAAAAAGCTGGAAAAAATCATGGTGGATTTCATTCATCATGAATACGATGTCTTGGTATCTACCAACATCATCGAGTCCGGTTTGGATATCCCCAACGCCAACACCATCATCATCAATAGGGCTCATATGTTTGGATTGAGTGATCTGCATCAGATGCGGGGTAGGGTCGGCCGAAGTAATAAAAAAGCATTTTGTTATTTACTGACCCAACCGATGTCAGGATTAACTCCGGAGGCGAGAAAAAGACTTCAGACATTGGAGGAATTCTCAGATCTTGGAGATGGTTTTAAGGTCGCCATGAAGGATTTGGACATCCGAGGTGCAGGAAATCTTCTGGGAGCCGAACAAAGTGGATTTATTACTGATTTGGGCTTTGAGATGTACCATAAAATTCTTGATGAAGCAGTTCAGGAATTGAAGGAAAATGAATTTGCTGCATTGTTTGAAGTAGACCTCGCAGAAAAAGTAAAAGTTTTGGTTCAGGATTGTACCATCGAAACGGACTTGGAACTGTTGATCCCAGAAGAATATGTTTCCAACATTTCTGAAAGGCTAGGGTTGTATTCCAAGTTGGATGCCATCAAAAATGAGGAAGAGTTGGCAAAGTTTTCCAAGATGTTATTAGACCGATTTGGGCCTTTACCTACTTCTGTAGAGGATTTAATGGAAACCGTCAGATTGAGATGGATGGCTGAGCGTCTGGGGATTGAGAAATTAATTCTGAAAGGAAATCAGATGAAATGTTATTTGCTTCCATCTTCCAGAAACGATTTCTATTCTTCAGAAATTTTCGGCAAAATCATGAAATTTGTTCAGCATCACGCCAAGCGTAGCAAAATAAAAGAACACAAAAACCGTTTGATACTTACAGTGACCGAAATACCTAGCATCAGCAAGGCTCAGATTGCCTTGAAAGAAATGTCAAACGCCTGAAATTTTAAACTTTAACTGGCATAAATATTGCAGTTTTCCATACCGATTTTGTAGAATACTTTGAAATTTGCATAATAAGCACCTTTTCATAAACTTGCGTTCTATAAATTTGATTGGAAGTAGTGGCTATTGCTTCTATATTTACAAATTGATCAAGACCAAAATAGAGATAAATATGCGTCTGAGTAACAAATCATGGGGAATGTGGACAGCGGCATTGGCAATCGTCGCGGGTTCAATCTTAACCTCCTGTAACAAGACTCCAGGTTATGGTAGAAGAACTGCCAACAACCCAGGCAAAAAAAGTGCTACAACCGGAGCTGAGTTCAGTTTTGATGAAAACGACTCCACTAACTTTTTTGTTGCTAAAAATGCCGAGCAGATACCTGGACCAAACTTGAAGTTTATCCAAGGTGGTAGAGCAGTTTTAGGCTCACAAGAGGAGGATGTAATGGCCTTCCGTGACAATCAGGAAAGAACTGTGACAATTTCCAATTTTTATATGGATGAAACAGAAATCACGAACAATGACTATCGTGAATTCCTTTTCGCTATGAAGAAAAATGTCAGTGCAGATTCCTTATTGAAATTGGAGCCTTCTGAGAATGTTTGGTCAGGCGCCATGTCTTTCAACGATTTATATCAGTCTTATTATTTCCGATTCCCTGGATTTAATTTCTACCCTGTAGCGGGTGTTTCTTGGACTCAAGCCAATGTATATTCCAAGTGGAGAACTGAATACGTTCAAGATCTGATCAGAAAAGAAAGAGAAATTGATTCCACTTTCACCAAAAACCAATTGATCGAACGTGGAGTGGCTATGGCTGATTTCAGACTTCCTAATGAAGGTGAATGGGAATATGCTGCAAAAGCGATGATTGGTACTCAGTACTTAGACGAAAATCAGGAATATGGTAGAATCTATCCTTGGGATGGTCGAGGCGTAAGAAATCCTTACAATGTGAAGAGAAAAGGAAAGCAAGGTGATTTCTTGGCCAACTTCAAAAGAGGTCGTGGTGACTACGCTGGTATAGCGGGTAACCAAAGAAATGACGGAGAGATCCTTCCTACCAACGTATATGACATGGCTCCAAATGATTTTGGTTTGTATCATATGGCTGGTAATATGAACGAATGGGTTTATGATATCTATAGACCACTTTCATATCAGGATTTTGACGACTTAAACCCATTGAGAAAAGATGGTGTCTATGACGAAATCGATAATTATGAGACATCCATGCTAAGTGACGAATTTAGAGTGTACAAAGGAGGATCTTGGAAAGATGTTGCCTATTGGCTTGCTCCTGGTACCCGAAGATTTATGCATCAGGATTCTGCTACCAACTCTATTGGTTTCAGATGTGCGATGATTTCAATTGGAGAAAAAGGAAAATAAATAACAGAAATAGTTAAAGAGCCCCGGGAGAAAAATTCACTCGGGGCTTTTTTATTTTCGTAGAATCCGGAATTTTGCATCATGGAAGAAAATCAGGGAATCCGAATCAATAAATATCTCAGTGAAGTAGGTTTTTGCTCGAGAAGAGAAGCGGATAAACTATTAGAGGCAGGAAGAATTACCCTCAATGGAAAAATTCCAGAAGTGGGCACCAAAGTGATGCCTGCCGACATTGTAAGGGTAGATGGAAAATCTGTGGGTAAACCTCTTCAAAATCATGTTTATATCGCATTTAACAAACCTGTAGGGATTGTTTCAACGACTGATACAAAAGGGGAAAAAGACAATATGATTGATTATATCGGTCATCCTCAACGGATCTTCCCCATTGGCCGATTAGATAAGGACAGTGAAGGGCTAATTTTCCTGACCAGTGAAGGAGACATCGTGAATAAAATCCTCCGCTCCAAAAACAACCATGAAAAAGAATATATAGTGACTGTAGATAAACCCATCCATGATCGGTTTATTCAAAGAATGGCAGGTGGAATCCCTATTTTGGACACAGTCACTGATCCCTGCAAAGTGGAAAAAATTTCGCGTTTTAAATTCCGGATCATACTCACCCAAGGACTCAATAGGCAAATCCGTAGGATGTGTGAATACCTTGGATATGAAGTGAAGCAACTAAAGAGAATCCGGATTATGAATGTTCATCTGGATATCCCAGTAGGTAAGTGGAGAGATCTGACAGAAAAGGAACTCAAAGAATTGAATTACTTGGTTTCTGACAGTTCCAAAACCTTTGATTAAACTTATTTTTTCTGGTAGACTTTTACATAATCGACAATATACTGTCTCGGAAATTCAGTATTGGACAATTCGCCTCCATTGGATCCCAAGGCTAGATTTAACAAAATGTAATGAGGTTGTTGAAAAGGATTAGATCCATCTGGGTTAATCGTTTCTTTGAGATTGATCTCATTCAGAAGCTTTTCGTCCAGATAAATGCGGATATAGTCCTCCGTCCAATCCATTTTCCAGACATGAAATTTCTCAGCCCAATTCGGATCCATTTTTAAAAAATCTGAGAAAGGAATTTTCGCTTCATCCCAATTTGCTCTTTTACTGGCATCGGCCCAAGCTGCATTGGCCAGAATCGTCTGCTCCCCTTTTACTTGGTAAAATTCCATCACATCGATTTCTCCATTTGCCGGCCAAGGCTTTGAAACTCCCAAAGTCCATATTGCTGGCCACATCCCTGAGGCTGTGTCGATTTTTGCTTTGACTTCCAATATTCCATATTGAAACTCAAACTTGCCTCGAGTATTGATACTAGAAGAAGTGTATTCGGCAAACTCCCTCGATTTTTTCCAATTATCGCTTCCAGGTTCAAAGTCAGGATTAGGCAATTTCTCCCTTTTCCCTTCTATAAAAAGCAGCCCCCCTTTTTGAAATGCATTGGCCTCTTGATACCACTGCATTTCATTATTTCTGACAAAGCCTTTTTCAAAATTCCAATTTTCAGCATTTACATTTCCCTCTGTTTCAAACTCCTCCTGCCAAACCAACTGATAATTTGTTGGTATTTGTTGAGCCAGAGAAAGATTGAAAAGAAAATATAATCCTGCACCTGAAATAAGCCTAAAGTAGAAAGTCATAAAATAAAGGTTGTGCCTCCAAATTAAGGGATTTCTAAATCGGTGACGAAAAAAATCCAAATTTCTGACTTTGATTTCCGAAATAGGGGCTAAGAACCTTTCGGTTGAAAAAGATATAAACAATTGAATTCCAAATCATTAATTCCATTTTTTCGTAAAAAGAGTATACCTAACCCAAAATGCCATGAATACAGTATCAAAAATTGAACACTGGGCAGATGCCCATCATCCACAATGGATAGATTTCCTTAGAATAATTTTAGGACTGTTTATTCTATATAAAGGAATCCTCTTTATTTCTGATACAGATGCCCTTTTGGCCCTGATGAATAACGCTGATTTGCAGTTTGTGAATTTAGGCCTGGCTCACTTTGTAGCTTTTGCTCATCTAGTAGGTGGTTTGTTAATTGCTATGGGTCTCGTGACTAGGATTGCAGTTTCCTTTCAGATTCCAATTTTGTTGGGTGCCGTTCTTTTCGTAAACAGTCAGCAGGGTTTTCTTTCAGTTTCCAACAACTTGGAATTCGGGATTTCACTGGTGGTTTTGATCCTTTTAATCGTGTTTTTGATTTATGGATCAGGAAAATTCTCAGTGGATCACTGGATGAAAAAACATCCCAATGAATAAAATCAATTATCTACTCGACGATAAGTCAGAGGTCCTATACAATTCGCTAAAATGGATGAAGAGGTATCGTTGCATGGGTAGAGGATTTCAAAAGATCTGTTATTCGGAGAAAAGGTAAGCTTACCGGTTTGGGAAGAGGCATTGCTGGTTGTAACTTCCTGTAATTGGTCTTTTGGAACATAAAACAAGTATGCGTCTAATGCCAGTTCGTATTGCTTAGAGATTACCTCTTTGAATACTTCACCACGAAGCTCATAACTTCCAGTCGAATGGCTATAATATCCCAAAATAGTAGGAGAATCACTTTCCCGAACGAGTATATTCTTTTCTAAAGTCCCTGTTGGATCAAAAATATATTGGTAGACGAAAAAGAATTTTTGGTCCGAATTGTAAAACGAATATTCCCAAGATCCATCCATTGGTGTCAGAGGAAGCAGTTCTTCCTTGTCTTTGCAAGAAATACACCCGAGGACCATAAAAAAAAGAACCAGTACTTTTTTAGCTTTCATAGATTCTTGCATTTAATACAATAAAGAATACACTGATATTTTACCCTACGAAGAACCAGAGCCAATAGCTACATGAAAATCAGCATTTTATAAGCCTGCTTTCCCTCTTCCAATCGGAAGATTTGCGTAAACAGCCCATTGGCCAAATTTCTGATTTCCTTCATACTGATTCATGACATCCGTCAATCCTGCATGGTAACGAATCCCAAAAGCATTGACCTGATCTTTACCCAAATAGGTACCTAAACCGAAAACCAAACTAAAATCAAATTTTTGAACTTGGTCTCTCACATCTACTTCCAATTCCAGATTTCCATCAGGAGTAGTTGTTTCAAAAATGTCCCGGGCTTTTAGCCTATAAGAAATCTGAGGGCCAAACTCACCAAAAAATCCATTCTTTACATGGTATCGGAAAGTAACCGGAACACTCAGGTAATTAATCCTCCTTTCTAAATCAGCTTCAGCAAACTGGGCTGTCAAAGTTGGGTCTTCTAAAACATAGGGAGATAAGCCTTTAGCTCCTCTTCGATATTTTGCAAGCATGTCCACGTTCAATTCCCATGAGTTTTCCCATCTATGTGTGAAAAACAATCCCAAATTAAAAGTTGAGAGGGATTTAGAAGGTTCAAAGTCCGAAATATGATTGCTACTTACGTCTACATGTATTCCAAACAAATTGCTTTCGTTATTCAGCTTATCCCCAAAAATCAAGCTCATGATCACCTGTGCATGAAGAGAGGTATGGATAAATAACCCGAATACCACGAATGCAATTATTCTTTTAGAAATCATTTCTTGGAAAATTTAAAGCCAGGAAATCTATAATTGAGATTGAGTAAAAACTGGCTTCTTTTACCAAATACTCCCAATTCAGACCGTAGCATCCAGTTTTTATTAAATTGGTATTGGGCACCTAAAATTAAATTAAATGGAGCTGCTACTTCTTTTTCAAGTTTGTAATCTATCATACTTGTAGAGCCATCTATTCCATTAGATACATCCTCCAGTTTGCCGATAATTTGCTTCGCAATTACCTTTTGTGCTGGAGGTAATCCATCTGCCCAGTCATTTAGAGCATCAATAAAATTCCCTTCTCCAAAACCAGGAAAAATTTCCGCTACTGAGACACTTCCTTGAGTATCATTTTGGATTACCTGATAAAATACTCCCACCCAGATAGACAATGTCTTTTCCGGATCTTTATAATCTGGAAAGGCATGTCCTAATCTAAGACTACTGTTGAATGCCGGAACTGGTTCTACGACTACCTCCACATCCGCAAAATTGTAGTTATTATCCCAAGCTACCCAGATAGGACCAAAAGCCCCAGTCAATGTAGCTCCCAATCCATAACTATCCACAGAAAACCGCTGACTTGTTTCAAATCCCACCGGGCTTAAAAGTGTCACATCCGTTTGTGTGGTACCTCCACCGAGGATCCCATATAAATTTAAAAAAGGTAATATCCAAAAATCTGGACGGACAGTATAGGCATTTGTAGTAGCTATGGTAGGGCCGAATTTGATCAAACTACTTACATCTACCATCTCACTGGAATTAAATCCAATCGAAGTACTGTTAATGTTGATTTCCTGCTTTTGGGTAAAATAAATTCCACTGACTCCCCAGGCATAAGGAAGGTCATATCCTCTTTTGGCAGCTTTTTTTCCCAAGATTGGAAAGACGTAGGGGTAATCCATGTTCTTGATGCTGTCGAAATAAGCATCGTGTCTTTCATTAAAAATCTTTTGGGCTCCTTGGGCATAAATATTAGAAGAAAGTACAGAACCTAATCCAACAATTGCCACCAATATTGCCCACTTAAAATTTGGAATTGAAAGCCTTAAAAATTGATTTATTTTCACCTCAGTAATCTTCAAGTTTTGATAATGGAAATTCACTTTTACCAATGGGGTAAACTAGACTTAATTCTGGAATCAGTTCCTACTTAGGAAAAAGGAAAATAACTACTGCTCTCCAGCCCCAATCTGCCTTCCCTCCATCTGGAGCAGCCAGATTTAATCTTGGTCCTACTACAAATTGTGTTTTTTGTTTGCCCAAAGAAGTTACAGCTGAGATCGTAGGATTCAGCCAAATAGTAGAAGTAGAAGCTTTCCAGTTTTGAGTCCATTCCATATTTGCACCTAAGCCAGCCCCGGATTTCCAGTTATAAACTACAAAAGGTTGAACAAACATTTGACTGACATCAGGTCGGTCGGCATTCCCGGCTACAGACCAGATTTGATTGATTAACCCTCCAATAGTCCATCCATTGGTTTGTTTTAAGGCCACAGCTGTAGGACCCATTCCAAACTTTTTGGTAGTAAGAAAATCATTCGTCCCAACAGGCAAAAGCAAAGCTGGCCCCACACCCCATGTTAACTTCTCGGAGTTTTTAGGGGAAAAGAAAGCTGACATCACTGCATCCCCCAAACCGGATTGTTTTTCACCCGGAGCAGTAATATTGTATTGTGTTATAACCGGTAGAACCACCCGGGTGATCATGTTCAGATTTTTACTGACTGAAACAGGAATTACCGGCTGAATATTCATGGTATTTCTTGTGCCTTGAAAAGACCCTATTCCATAATCTGTATTATTCTGGAAGGGTACGGAAATCAAGGAAGCGATAGGGTTTGCCAGTTTCTTTGCGAGTTCTGCTGCATCATCCTGTGCATTTGCAGTAAGTGAGTAAAGTAAAAAAAAGCAAGTGCTCAGAGTAAAAATCTTCTTCATAGTAATGTTGGTTTATACTAATAAAGATAGGTTTTTCTTAGAAGAATGAAATCTCTTACATTTAAAATCAAAGAAATGTGAACTGAAATACTGGAAACTTATAGTTTTATTTTACGCTGGCGCCAACTCTTCATAAAAAACATCAAGAAAGCTTGTGCCTTAGCACAAAGTCTTATAAAATCAATTTTAATCCTTCCATGTTTTAGAAATCCGAAATACGCTTTATACTCGAGCGATTAAAATGCTTCGCCAATTCTGAAATAGATCCCCCAATCATCTTTGCCTACTGCAGCATCCAATCCAATATTGAAATTAACATCGGAAAATGCTTTATATCGATATCCCACACCAGCTCCTGGATAGAGATTCCAATCAAAACTCTCCGTATCAGATCCATAGATTGTGGCCAGACCCGCAAAACCAACCAGACCCATTTTAGGATGGAAATTATAACGATATTCTCCTTGTAAAGCCACCATTCCATCGCCACGAAATTGTCCTTGGGAATATCCTCTGATATCCTTGCCACCGATGGTCACCTGCTGCTCAAAAGCAATATCTCCCAGTCCAAAAATTCCTGAAACTCTGGCAGCAATGACATCTCTGCCTTCCTTGATACCGAAATATTGGTTGTATTCGGTTTTGATTTTATTTGCACTAAGCTCATTTGAAAACCACTCGGGATAGGATAACCAATTAAGTTTTGCTTTCACCCCTTTTGTAGGATAGTAAATTGCATTTCTGGTATCATATAAAGATGAAAATTCCAAACCATTGGTTATGGTAGTACTAGGTTCTTGAACATCATCTTCATACACGGTATAGTAATTTGAGTAAGTATAGCCTACTCCTAAATAAAATTCATTGGACACTTTTCTCTGAACTAGCGTGGAAATCATAGTGGTTTCCGTACCGTAATCGTAAAAATCAGCCACACCTTCATTCTCCATAAAAAACTGGGAATTATTATCACCAGTTACTCCATATACAGTCAACCTCCATTTATCTTCATTAAAAAACATCCGATTAAAAAAGCTGATAAAGTACGAATTGTTGGTAGTATAAACTGCCGCCAAACCGGAAAGGGATTTAGGAGAGACCAGATCTTCTTTGTTTAGCTTATACATATACATTGGTATGGCCCCAATCATAAACTTTAGATTACGATTGTAACTTAAAAACGGCATTACCTGAAGTTTACCGTTCTTTTCTGATATCACAGTACTATCTGAACTGGATCCTTCATTTTGGGAATGAACTATTCCTATCGAAAAAAATAGACAAAAAGCGAGCAGACTTAATCTCTTCATAAGGTTAAAAACTTTTGGTTCAATAACGGGAAAAACAAAGATTAATAAAAACTGTTGGTTGAGCTAAACCCAATTCCTTTGGAGACTAAAATTCAACAAGAAAGAAAGTCTTTATCTGACTTAAATAAGGACTTCGCGTTTTGGTATGAAGTAGAAATAACTTTCCATTTTCTTTTCTGAAAAGTACTTTTTCTATTCTCTTTTTTACTTAATTAAGCTGATTTTTATGCCTTTAAATCCTAATAATATCGGTTTGAGCTGAAGCCAAGATTTTATGAAGCCTATTTTCCTCCAAACAGCAACACTTTTTTTGCTGATATCCATCTTCAGTTTAATTTCATATTCAGCTAAGGCTCAGTCAGATCCGCAATATGAAATCGGATTTATTCCAGCATCCATCTCTGAAATAGATGTTGCATTTCCTTTAATGGAGAAGTGGAAACTATCAGGCCAGGTCGATGTGCAGTTAGTTACCCAGGGCGCCTACACCAATTCCAACCCTTATGCTTATGTGCAGCGATTTGTCGTGAGACCCTGGCTGGTCTACTCGGGATTTAAGCATATGAAATTTTATGTAGGCTATGCACGGAATAAAAAATATGAAATCGCTGAGGCTGGGAATCCGGAAATTCTGGAAAGACGATTGATCCTGATGGGAACTTACATGCAAAAAATGCCCAAAGGGAGCCTTTTTGAACAGGTGAGATTTGAAACCAAATTTTTCGATGACAAAAACGGAATCAAACGCACCATCCCAAGACTGAGAGGTAGGTTCGGTGTAAACCATTATTTAAATCAAGGGGAAAATCCGATTTTCAAGTCACATAATATTTCCTACTACACGGAAATTATGTTCAAGTTTCCTTCAAAAGATTATGCTGAAAACCGCTTTGATATCCTTCGCCAATCGGTTTATTATTCTGCTGGTCTGACCAAGAATCTGACTATGCTCACAGGGATCATTGCCCAGATGCAATTACGAACCAACGGAAGCCAGTTTGACATTTATTACGGGCCTACAGTGGCTCTGAAATGGAACTTCCAACCAAAAGTCAGAGAGACTTTTGATATGGTAAGCAATGATATAGATTAAGTAAACCCAGTTTGACTAATCGAGGCTCAAATAGGTATCACCGCTCAATTCAATTTCCCCTCTTTCCGGGATTGTTTCCTGATCATTGATAACTGAGGTTGTTTTTCCTAAGGATTAATCCAGCCGGAATCCACTTTCACGCCCCGATGAAGGTATTTTTCCCTGGCGGCAACCCATTCGACGAAGTTCAAATCTGAAAATTGATTCCCTTTGCTCCAGTTCCCTTCAATTTTGGCTACTTGACTTTGCAAAGCTTTACTCCCGAATCGTTTGGCAAAAAACTCAGCGCTCGGTTCCTCTAGTTCGAGTGCATCCAGCCAGCGATAAAGCTTCTGGGCGATTGTCTTATTTGAATTGCTTTTGGAAGCCTTTTTAAACTCATGAAAGTAAAACTCCTCTGATACTAAATAGGCTTGGCGCTTTTGCTTCCAATGAAGAATACCTTTGCGAAGCAGTCTGTAAAGTACGATCAAAATCAATACGGCAAGTACCAGCACAGCTGCAAATTTCTCAGGGCTCATCCCAAAGATCCTCCAGGGCTGCTCCTCTTCAGCTTCCTGGGTTACCTGCTCTTCCAGCTGCAAATTCAAAGAGTCCCTTACACTTGCCAAAACCCCAAGGTCAGGATTCGGTATCACCTCGATTTTTACTTCTTTCAGTGTCCTTTTGTAAAGCTGGTTTCGATAGGGATTATACCAGGTGAAAACCATTTCGGGAAGAATCACTTCCCCTTCTTTTTCGAAAAGATAGCGCATCGTTTCTGTTCGTGAAGCAGAAATAGCTGTTTTGGTCTTGTTGTTGTTAACTGAGCTTCGGCTTGGGTACATACTCACTTTAGCCACCGAGTCCCAAGAAATAGGAGGAATCAATTCCGAAACTGTATTGGCTACCGTTCTGGAGATCTTCCGCTCCAGCACATCCCCAACCTTCACCTGAGTTGTCTTACCAGACCAATCTTCAGTCACGCTCATTCCACTCGCAACAAGCCATTCATTTTCAGAAAATTTAGATGGAATGGGTTTTACCTGTATATTTTTAGCTTGCGATTTGACCGTATGTTTTTTGCCTTTAAAATCACCTGGAGGGGGAGATTCCACTTCTATATCCAATTCTGGAAAAGTAATATCCTGATCTGTGTAGGGGAACACATGATACAATTGCTTCACCCCGGCAAAAGTCTTCCCATCCTTTATAAAAGAGGTAGTCACGGGACGAAAATACACCGTAAAAGCTCCGTTTACTTTGATATTTCCCAGGTCTAGGCCTTCTGTAAACCAGGTAGAAGTGTACACTGAAATGGTCACTTCCACGGGTTGTCCCACATAGGCGCTATTCCGGTCGACAGCAACATCTGCCCAGATTGATTGAGCTTGGGTTTTGGTAACAGCAAAACCCAAGACGATAAATAACGCCAGCCAATATTTACCACTTCCTCGCATCTGCCTTGGGTTTAATGCTATCTTTTTTCACCTGAAACTCAAATTTCCTTTTCAGAAAAAGAGCTGGATCATCGTCCACTTTTCTCATCAGGACTTTACTCTTATCCTGCTGCATCATACTTGCTTTGATGTCATCGGGCACCTCATCCAGCTCCTTGCCTTTGCGGATATCCGTATTGACTGTTTCCGAAAGCCGCTCCTTCTCCATATCCTCTTTCGTGGCTTCCTGTCCTCCGCCACTTAGATCCTCCATACTGTCATTTTGCTTGGTATTAGCCTGCTGATTAGGGTCTGCTTCCTGGGCATCTTGGGGGTCTACTTCATTTTCTCCAGCAGAGAGATGACCCATTTTATCTTTGTTTTCGGATGCCTGATCCATCGATGGATCCAGTTCTTCGGCTGTCGCAAAAGCGCCTTCGGCAGCGGCAAAATCGCCGTTTTGGTAATAAGCCAATCCCAAATTATATGCACCATAGGCAGAAGTATCATTTTTGAACTGCTGGATTGCCGCTTCGTAATTCCCGGCTTTGAAGTAAGCAACGCCTTTACGTAGAGGATCCTCAAATTCCTCTGCGGCGGCCGCAAAGTCACCTTTGTCACTCAGCAATTGAGCCTGATAGTCCTTGGTATACCAAAGATCTTTAAATGTCATATCACCCGAACAGGACGAAAATAAAATCAGCACCAACCCATAAAGCACCCATCCCTTTCTAAACCATAATAGGAATAAAATGGCCATAGGTATAATCAACAGTAGCCCCACGTCCCTCCAATCGTCCTCCTTTTCCTCTGGCTTTTCTGTAAAAATCAAGTTCTTTTTCACGGCCTTACTGATCAGTTCCACATCACTTTCATCCAGTGTTAAGCGATTCACGGTGACTTGCTCCAATGCATTCAGTTGTGCCAATACGTTTTCATTCAGGGCAGAGATCATGCTGTTTCCTTCTTGGTCTTTAATCGTGCCCCGGCCAGAGAGATTGGGAACTTCAGCTCCAGAATCAGTATTGATTGCCAAAAGCTGTACACTGTTATTAGAATTTTGAACAAAGTTTCGAATCAGTTCAAACTCCTGGTCTTCTATATCATCAGAAAGTATCAAAACCGTTCCAGGAGCATCCGTTACGGACATCAGTGTATCGGCCAGAGTCAATGCATCCTCCAGATTTGATCCAGGAAGGGGCATCACATCAGGACTCAGCCCATCGATATGGCTTTTGATGATCCCATAATCTTTTGTCAGAGGCACAATGGTATGAGCGGTACCTGCAAAGCCAATCAGCGCCATCCTGGCTTGGGGATTTTGCTCAATCAAATCAGAGATTTTGAATTTAGCTCGCTCAAGCCGATTAGGTTGAAGATCTGTGGCCAGCATACTTTGGGATAAATCTAACAACACAACCAGTGGAGTTTCCAGTTGCTGCCCGGGGACCTCCACTTTTTTCCAGGTAGGACCCGCCAGTCCCAATATTCCCAAACTGAGTGCAAAGAAACCTATGACCTGCATCCAGATCTTCATTCCTTCATTGCCTTTTTGAATCACATAGGGCCGAAGGTGGGGTGCAATCATAGCTTTCCAGGTGATTTCCTGTCTGATACTAAGCAGACTGAGCAGCAGAATTAGCGATAGGGGAGCAAAGCCCCACAAAAACACCGGTCGGAGAAAATGGAATTCATTCCAGTCAATTGGAAATAAGTCAACCAGCATAAGCCTCCTTTCTTTCCGATGTACGATGAAGTAGCTGAAATAGACTCTGAAATACCATCAACAGCATCAACAGACCCAAAGCTGCACCAAGAGGATAGTAATACAAAAGGGTGGTAGGGCGGTTTTCTTCCTCCTCATATTCTATGGGTTCCAGTTTATCCACTTCTGTGTAGATTTCCTGAAGCCTTTGCTCATCTTTGGCCTGAAAATATTGCCCACCTGTCATATCTGCGATATCCTGAAGTGTCTCCTCATCCAGATCCACCCCGACTCCCGAAGGGTCTCCTATCCCGATGGTATAGATCAAAATCGAATCCTGCTTAGCCAGATCTGCAGCATCCAAAGGAAGGATGTCTGTTCCTGAGTCCACGCCATCGGTCAAGAGTAGCATCACTTTCGTCTCAATGGTATCCTTTTCAAAAAGCTCCACTCCTTTGGCAATCGCTTTCCCGATATTGGTCATCTGCCCAGCCATTCCCACGTCTGCTTCTTCTAACAGTTCATTGACCGTGGTGAGATCAGGAGTAAAAGGTGCCTGTATGTATGCACTGCTACCAAAAAAAATCAAACCCATACGATCCCCTTCCCGCTTTTGGATAAACTCATGCATCAGGGATTTCACCGCATCCCATCGCCGCACTTTTTCACCATCGATTTCCCAGTCTTTTTGAGCCATGCTAAAGGAAATATCTGCTGCTATCAGAAAATTCCGGGAAGTTTTAACCTTCATTTCTGGCTCGCCTACCAGCTGAGGTGATGAAAGTGCAGCCAAAACCAGCACCCAGACCAATAATAAGATTGCCCAAGTAAAAAAGCCTCTTCGTCTGACGAAAGCTGATTTTCTAGGCTTTTCCCCAGTATAACCTAAGGCTTTTTCGTAAGTAGGTAAGCGCAGTGAAGCACTCCTGATGCGCAATGCAGGAAGAATCCAATACACCAAAAAAGGTAATGGCAGGAATAAAAACACCCAGAGATATGCTATTTCAAAGTTAGCCGGCATGAGTCCTGATCCATTTTTTAGCTTCTGATAAAATAGCTTGCTGCACTTGATAGTCGGGAAGTTGATCTTGATAAATCAAGGCATTGATTTCCTTTTCGTATCGGTTCATAGCCACGTTTTTTCCGGTTTTATCCAAAAACCCCAGCCAAGAACTACCGAAAAGTGCTCCTACTTTTTCCCTACCAAATACCTCAATCGCGACTCTTTTCAAAATCACAAAAACCTGTGGAAAATTCTGTCCTTCACTCCCGACAGTAGACAAGGCAGCCAAAGCCTCTCTTCTGTACCGGTTTTTTAGGTAGTGTCTGATCAGAAAAAATATCCCTACCAAAAGTCCAATCATCAGCAAGGCTCCCAGTACCGTCCAACCAATCGTCTCGAATGTAAACGAGACCGGTGGTGGCTCATAGATATTTCCCAGATCCTGAATAGGAACTGCAGGGTTATTGGCGGCCAATGTGTCGTTTTGGAAAAAGCTCATTTCTTGCTTCGTTTGAAAACTTCCTTCAATTGTTCCTCCACAGGATTGACAGTATCCAGGGTGAACAAAGGAACTCTGTGTTTTTTCATATGCGCCGAAAAATTGACAAAATCCTCATCAAATCCTGAACTGAATGAATTGCGGATTTTTTTGTTTTTTCCATCCACTGTCACTTGCGTTTCAAGATCCCCTGCAACAAATTTCAATTCAGGTATTTCCCGCTCAAGAGGATCAAAAACCTTCACCAAAACCACATCATTGTGCTGGGCAATCTGGCTGATAAAGCGGGTTACTGGCTCAGAATAGCGGTGAAAATCTGAAATTACCACCACTAAAAAGTCATGGGTCACAATGTTTCTGATTTTCTTACTGACCTCTTTGAGCGCATCCTCAAAATTAACTGACTGAGAATCTGCCAATTCTTGGTTTCTGTTAACTACCTTTTCAAGAAATCGCAGGATATTCCTTCTATCCCGCTTGGGCTGAATGATATCAATGCCACTATCAGCAAAGACAATTCCGCCCACTCGGTCACCTTGCTTTATGACGCGAAAAGCAGCGATGGCAGCCAATTCTGCTGCTACCACAGATTTGGTTCTGGCTTTGGAGCCAAAAAACATGGATTTGGTTTGATCTACTACGATCAAAGCCGGTTTTTCCTTTTCTTCCGAAAAAACACGGGTGTGAGTCTCTTTTGTTCGGGCAGTCACTTTCCAGTCGATATTCCGAATATCGTCTCCTTTTACGTAGTGTCTCACCTCTTCGAAATCCAAACCTCTACCCCGAAGTTTGGATTCATGCCTGCCTCCCAAAATGCTTTTCACTTTTTGCTTGCGGGCTATCATGGAGAAAAATTGGGCATGACGCTCCATTCCCAGCAACTCTTTCAGAGAGGTGAAAACGTCTTTTGGGAATGAGTTAGGAGTGGACATAACCTGTTGCTAAATTATTATTGAATTGGTGGTGTAGTACTTGAAATGTTAGATCCAAGAACCTAGATTTTAGATTTCATACTTTAGTATTTAGACTATAAAATCTATCCAACTACGGCTACCACTTTCAGGACCTCGTCTAAAACCTGGTCTGCAGTGATGCCATCGGCATTAGCTTCATAACTGAGGATCAAGCGATGTCTCAAGCAATCGTGTACTACGGCACGGATATTATCGGGAGCCACGAAATCTTTTCCACTCATCCAAGCATGAGTTCTTGCAGCCCGATCCAGGGCAATACTACCTCTTGGACTAGCTCCAAAGTCTATCCAGCTGTCCAGTTCTTTGGAATATTTATCAGGAAAACGAGTCGCTGAAATAACATCCACAATGTATTTCTCCATGTTCTCCGCAATTTTTACTTGGGCAATTTCCTTTCTGGCTTCGAAAATTATTTCCGGACTGAGCTTCTCTTTGACTTCTTTTTTATCAGAGTGGACTTGCTCCTCCCTATTCAGTCTCAAAATAGCCAATTCGGATGCATCATCCGGATAGCTGATCACCACGTGCATGAGAAAACGGTCCATCTGTGCTTCAGGAAGAGGGTAAGTTCCTTCTTGCTCCACGGGATTTTGGGTAGCCATGACCATAAAAAGCGGATCCATTTTATAAGTCTTCCCTGCTACAGATACCTGTCTTTCTTCCATTGCTTCCAGTAAGGCCGACTGTACTTTTGCAGGAGCCCGGTTGATCTCATCTGCCAGGATCAAATTGCTAAAAATCGGCCCTTGCTGGAACACAAACTTCTCTTCTAATTCGGGTTGGTAGATTTCCGTACCGGTCACATCTGAGGGAAGTAAGTCGGGTGTAAACTGGATTCTACTAAGTCCGCAGTCCAGTTCTTTCGCCAAGGATTTGATAGCCCGGGTTTTTGCCAGACCTGGCAAGCCTTCCAGCAGCATATTTCCATCCGCCAAAAGCACCAATATCAATCGCTCGACGAGATCATCCTGCCCGATGATGGAGGCCGACATTCTAGCCTTCAGTTCTTGAATACCTTCTTGTGGAGTCATATGGAAAATTTAAAATTAAATTAATAGGTAAAAAAAAGGTTACCCTAACAAATAGGGTAACCTTCAATAAAGAATGATTTTAATTTCTAGCTGGCTGCAACATCTGTTTCAGGACCTCATCCACTGAAAGTGAGGAGCCTTGTACAGGAGGAAAATCTTTAAAAGTAGCCAAAAACTTAGCGGTATATTCCTGAGCCGGTACAAACAACCACATGTTCTCAGCGTACCATCTGATGTACAAACCAGCATCCGGAGACACTTCATAAGGATCAGCTCTTAAGTTAATTGCCAGAGGCCAAGCTGGTTGTTTTCTATAGGCAGTACTGATATTTCCTTCCAAAATTGTAAAATGCAACTTCCAATTTTGGTAACGAATTGCATTCAAATTTCCTCCTTGATCGAAATAGAAAATTTCATTTCTAGGTCCCTCCGCTACTTCACCTTTAAAATATGGCATCAAGTTATAACCATCTAGGTGTGCTTTAAATGTTTTTCCTGCAGCTTGGTAGCCACTCTTCACTTTACTTACAATATTTGGTTCACCTGCTGCAGCCAGTAATGTAGGCATCATATCTTCGTGGGAGAAAATATCATTGTATACAGAACCAGGTTTGATTACACCAGGCCAACGGATAGCTGTAGGAACACGGAATCCACCTTCCCAGGTAGTACCTTTTTCACCTCTGAAAGGCGAATTACCACCATCAGGCCATGAAATCTTTTCTGCTCCGTTATCAGTTGAGTACATGACAATCGTATTGTCAGCAATTCCTAGTTCATCAAGCTTATCTAGAATTCTACCTACGGCTTTGTCATGTTCTACCATCCCATCAGCATAAATGCCGATTCCTGTTACGCCTTGACTTTCTTCTTTCAAGTGAGTCCAAACGTGCATACGCGTAGCACTAAGCCAAACAAAAAATGGCTTACCATCAGCATGGGCTTTTTCGATAAATTCTATTGCCGCATTTTCAAACTCCTCGTCCACATGCTCCATTCTGGTACTGGTCAATGGTCCTGTATCCTGAATATTGCCATCGGCAGTACTGTGGATAACTCCACGAGGACCAAATTTCTTACGGAACTCAGGATCTTTAGGATAGTAGTATCCTTCCGGCTCTTCTTCTGCATTCAAGTGATAGAGATTACCGAAGAACTCATCAAATCCATGATTCGTAGGAAGATGCTCATCCTGATCTCCTAAGTGATTTTTCCCGAATTGGCCTGTCGCATATCCTTGAGGCTTCAATAACTCAGCGATAGTTGGTTGATTGTCCTGAATACCCTGCTTAGAACCTGGCATACCTATGGTCAAAAGACCAGTTCGAAAAGGATGCTGACCCAAGATAAATGCCGCGCGACCGGCTGTACAGGACTGCTGTCCATACCAGTCGGTAAATACTGCGCCTTCATTGGCGATACGGTCAATGTTGGGAGTCTTATAGCCCATCATTCCATTACTGTTGAATCCCACATTGGACCAACCAATGTCATCACCCCAGATCACCAGGATATTTGGCTTGTCTTGTGCCTGCGCCAAAAACGGCAAACAAAAAAGCAGTAGGACGGCTGATTTGAAAATTGAGAATTTGTGTTTCATATGTTATTATTTAAAAGTGATTCATCATTAAATTTTATAAAAGCAGGTAAAATATAATGTTTTTTCTACGAAAATTACAAAATATAGAGAGTGAAAGTACCTCCTAGGATTTAGAAATGGCAATCCAGTGAGTAAAACAATTGTTAACTATTCATTACCCAATTCGAAAGGATAGATGACTTTCCAATCCTTCGCCATGTCCACAATCATCCATTTGTATTTGGCAGCGTCATCCAAACCTTTGTTAAGTTGCCCAATATGAGAATCCCTATCGTAAGCCACTTCCCGGACCGAATCAGTATGGTGGACATACAAGCCAAACCGAGCTCCCTCTCCAGTCATTGTATATTGTAACATTTCATAATCTCCATCACTATTGCCTCCGGCAAACACTGGCCGTTTTCCTATGCTACGGTGAATTCCAACAGGCTTGCCGGCTTTATCGTCATTGAAAAACAATTCTGGAAGCTTTTTTAAGACCGGTATATCACCCTCCATTTCGTAACTCAAACCACCGGTGGAACCTACTACCTGATAAGGAGGAATTCCATATGCCTCTTCTGCCCAAACTCGCATAAAGTCCACTCCGCCGCCTGAGACTATAAAGGTCTTAAATCCATTTTCTCTCAAATAATCCAACAACTCCAACATGGGCTGGAAGATCATTTCATTGTAATGTTTCCCTGTCTTGGGGTGAGTAGCTGTCTGAATCCAATTCCTAACGTGTTGATCAAACTCATCCGTAGTCATTCCTGAATGCGTCATGGCCAAAAGTGATGGAAGTGCCTTGTCTCCTGAAGCTAAAAAACCTGCAATATCACCCTCCAACAAAAATTTAAAAGGAGCTTTGGTCTTCCATTCCGGGTGCTCAGGAGCCATTCTTTTGATTTCGTCTATGGCAAATTGTACCTGAAAATAAATCGGCTGCTCTGACCATAAAGTCCCGTCATTATCAAAAACTGCAATACGGTCTGCTTCGGGAATGAAATCCGTGGATCCTTCTTTGGTGACTGCGCTCACCCAATCCATGATACGGGTTCGTGGAGCTTCCTCCCAAGATGCCAGTGCTGATCCCTTTTCAGAAAGTATTTGATTTGCAGCTACCCCTTCCTCTGAATCATTTGCTACTTTATCATTAGAACAAGAACTAAAGCCGAAGAAAAAAGTGGCAAACAGGAAAAAAACTGCAAAACTAGGCCCAGTGTTCTTTAGATTTTCTTTCATATTAGTATTCATAAAATTTCAACAGTTTGAAGTTAACTACTTTCAGAAATTATTTGTTTTCACAATTGTAAAAGCTCAAAAACCAAAAGAGGAGCAATAAATACAATTGCTCCTCTTTGTTGATTTAATTTATTTCCCTTCTTGACCTGCTGTTAGGGACTTCATAACCTCATCTAGGTTAAAAGAATCCGGCCTCTGACGTGGAGGAAATTCCACAAAAGTTTTGATCATTTCACCTGCGATTCCCTGAGATGCACCTCCGGCAAATTGGATGATGCCTTCCATCCATTCATAATAACTGTTTGAGTTATGTTGTGCTCTTTCGAATGGATCCATTCTCAAATCAAAAATCAATGGGATTCTCAATTGGACAAAAGGATACATCCAAACTCCAAACTTAGAGGATTGCTGCTCCATAAATACCAACTTCCATCTGTCATATCTCATGGCTACCAATTGACCATCGTCATTCCAATAGAAAAATTCTCTTCTTGGAAAATTAGTCGCTCCATATTGGTCTTTCGTCACAGTTTTTTCACCTGTTAAGAAAGGAAGGATATTGTACCCATCTAAATGAACTTTATAGGTCATGTCCCCTATCGTATGCCCATTTAATAATTTCTCTTTAATGTTAGGTTCCCCAGCAGCAGCCATCAAGGTAGGTAGCCAGTCATTGCCAGCCACCACTTCATTGATTACTGTTCCAGGTTTGATTTTACCAGGCCACTTGATAATCATTGGTACTCTGTACCCCCCATCCCAATTGGTGTTTTTCTCTCCTCTGAATGGTGTGATTCCTCCATCTGGCCACATATTAAAATGCGGGCCATTATCTGTGGTATAAAGAATGATGGTATTGTCATCTACACCCAAAGCTTCAATTTTATCCAGCAATTGACCTATTTGATCATCGTGCTGTACCATTCCATCCGCGTATTCACCTAAGCCAGTCCTTCCAGAATAACTTTCCGGCACATGGGTCACATAATGCATTCTGGTGGTATTGAACCAAACAAAAAATGGTTTGTCATCTGAAACTTGTCTTTCGATAAAGTCTTCTGTGGCATTCAATACTTCCTGATCGATCGTTTCCATTCGCTTTTTAGTCAATGGTCCCGTATCTTCAATTTTACCATCAGCAGAACTTTTTATAACTCCTCTTGGACCATATTTCTCTCTAAAAGCAGGATTTTTTGGATAATATGGATTCTCAGGAGTTTCTTCAGCATTCAGGTGATAAAGGTTTCCAAAAAACTCATCAAACCCATGATTGGTAGGAAGGAACTCATCTTTATCACCTAAGTGATTTTTCCCAAATTGACCTGTTGCATAGCCAAGAGGTTTTAATAATTCCGCCAATGTAGGATCCTCTTTTTGAATCCCAACAGCGGCTCCAGGAATTCCCACTTTGGTCAAACCGGTTCTTACTGGCATTTGTCCTGTAATAAATGCCGCTCTACCAGCAGTACAAGACTGTTCTGCATAATAATCTGTGAAAATGGCTCCTTCATTTGCCAATCGATCGATGTTTGGAGTTCGATACCCCATCATCCCTCGGTTATTATAACTGAGGTTCCAATACCCAATATCGTCTCCCATTATGACGAGAATATTGGGTTTCTCTTGTCCCTGAACCAATATTGGTAAGCATAACAGCACAAGAATAACAAATTTGAAAATTGAGAATTTGTGTTTCATAAAAGTTGAGTAGTATTTAGTTTATTAAACTAGTCTAATGAATTAAAATTAACTTCTATTCCGAAATAGATTCTGTTTTAAAAGCTAAAATCAATACATCAAAAGGATAAAATAATGCTTTTTATGATCATCCGCAATATTGCAAGCAGTCATAATTTCTTGGTTCGTTTGTCTGAAAGACCCAAGTGGCCTGTAATCTAGTGTGTAGCAAAATTTATGATTCATTCATCTACTATTGGTAAAATTGCGGATTTACCTATTGTTTTTTTAGAAAGCAGTTGAATCCAAAAAGATCTTATTTTTCATCTCTAGAAAAACCCAAGAATTGAAAACACTCGATTGGAATTGAATAAAGAAGGGGAAGACCAAAAATTATGATTTCCCCTTCTTTAAATAAAAAATTCAATGAGTATATTAATCTGCTGCGGTCACATTTTCGTCTAATTCAAACTCGCAAAAGTTGTTGCTATCCTCTTGAATAATAAATGTAGCGGTGACTTTGTAATTACCCGCTTCTGCATAGGTATGAGAAGTTTCCTTACCTGAAACTGTTTCTGTGATCCCATCCCCATAATTCCACAAAATATCTAATACGGTATGATTTCCCGAATACCTAAGTTCCAAATTAATGGTTTTGGGGTTTGAACTATCAACATCATGGAATAAGTCAACTTTGCCGCTTTCAATGGCACATTCAATGTTGTCTTTGTCTTCCTCAGAGCAAGAAGTAGAAAACCCAAGAAGGGATACAGCAACAAGGGCACCTAAAAATAATTTTTTCATAGCTTTAATTTTTTTATCAGTTTGATAAAATTAAATCTTTTTAATTAAAAAACACCTGACTCTTCTAATTTTAACACAATTTTTTCATTTTTTACTTATAATAAATTTCAAAAATACCGGCAGATAGATTTTTCTATTTGCTCCAATTAAAAAAACAATTCCTCATTTAAACATGAGTTTTAAATCACCACTGCATCCTCTTTTTCAACTTTATTTGAGCTCTTAACCCCAATTCTAACCATTAATCTGATTTTGGACTGGTTAAAGAACAAAATCAGCTATTTTAGATCACGAGAATTAAACCCAACTTCCATGAGAAATTTATTCAAATCTTGTTCCTTAGTTGCTTTTTTGGTTTGTATAGCGCAAACTGAAATTCTAGCCCAAACATCTTATCAGAAACCTCCAAAGCCCATTTTAGATTTGGTGAATGCGCCGAGTACTCCCTCGGTAAACTTCAGTAAAAACGGTGATTGGATGTTGCTTTTGGAAAGGGCTGATAATCCTAGCATTGAGGATCTATCCCAACCTGAATTAAGAATAGCAGGTTTGCGGATCAATCCCGCCACTTCCGGACCTAGTCGAGGTCGAGGAGTGGAAAACATCAAAGTGAAAATGACCCAAAGTGGTGAAGAAAAGCAAATCGCAGGTTTGCCTTCTAAACCAAATATGGGAGATTTTTCCATGTCCAATGATGAGAAATACCTTTCATTTACTCAGACAGAAGCCAATGGCATCAGCCTTTGGGTAGTAGATTTGACCACACTCGAAGCTAAAAAGTTGACAGATGCCATTATCAACGATGTCTATGGAAATTCGATTCTTTGGACTCCCGAAAATCAATTATTGGTAAAAACTGCAAATCCTTCCAGAGGTAGCATTCCTCAAAGGCCAAGTGCTCCAGCCGGACCAATTATTCAGGAAACTTCAGGAGATGCTGCTCCTAGCAGAACTTACCAGGATTTATTGGCTGATCCATATGATGAAGCACTTTTTGCCTACTTCATGGATTCGCAGATAATGTTGATAGATCTGGATGGTAGCAAAACTCCTATCGGTCCAAGTGGAATGATCAAAGGAATGGATCTTTCCCCTGATGGTTCCTACATCATGGTAGATTTGATCAAAAAGCCATTTTCTTATTTAGTACCAGCGTCTAGATTTCCTTATGATGTGGAAATCTGGTCTAAGGATGGCAAAAAAGTGAATACCTTGGCAGAGATTCCATTGGATGAAAATCGTCCTACTGGATTTGATGCCACCGTAACCGGTCCTAGAAATATCAGCTGGAGAGCCGATAAACCTGCAACCTTGTATTGGGTAGAAGCGCAGGATGGCGGAGATGCCCGTGTAGATATCAAAGAAAGGGATGTCGTATTTACACTGGATGCTCCTTTTACAGCACAAAAGAAAAAGCTAACCTCCACTCCCTATAGATATGGAGGAATTGCCTGGTCAGATGATTCGTTTGCTATCTTAAATGAACGCTGGTCTCAATCCAGAAAAGAAGTACGATCTGTGATCAACCCATCCGATCCTTCTCAGCCTAAAAAAGTAATCATCGAAAGATCATCGGATGATTTATACAATGATCCGGGAGATCCTCTTTACACAGAAAATGAATTTGGAAGAAATGTATTGATGAGAAAAGGTGAATTGGTATTCATGACCAGTCCAGGTGGTTCTCCGGAAGGAAACATGCCTTTCCTTTCTACTTTCAATACCAAAACAAAGGAGCAGGAAATTCTTTGGAGATCACAGGCTCCTTATTATGAAAGGGTTGTAAAAGTCCTAGATGAAAATGGTACAGAATTCATCACTTTGAAAGAAAGTACAGATATCCAACCCAATTACTGGTTGGTAAATACCAAAAAGAGAATTGCGCCAATGCAAGTTACCAATTTTGCGCATCCTTATGAGTCAATTAAGGGAATCCAAAAACAATTGGTGACCTATAAAAGAAATGACGGGTTGAATCTTTCTGCTGTGATCTATACTCCGGCTGGATATGATGCTGCGAAAGACGGTCCTCTTCCGGTTTTAATGTGGGCCTATCCAAGAGAATACAAGTCTAAGGAAGTTGCTGCCCAGGTAAGAGGTTCAAAATATGCCTTTACCAGATTAAGCTGGGGTTCTCCAATCTATTGGGTAACCCAAGGTTATGCTATTATGGACCAAACCGAAATGCCAATTGTCGGCGAAGGGGATAAAGAGCCAAACGATTATTTCATTGAGCAATTGGTATCCAATGCCGAAGCAGCTATTGATCATATTGTGGAACTGGGAATCGGGGATCGTGATCGAATTGCCGTTGGGGGTCACTCTTATGGAGCTTTTATGACTGCTAATTTACTTTCGCATACGAATTTGTTCGCAGCAGGAATTGCAAGAAGTGGTGCTTACAATAGAACACTAACTCCTTTTGGTTTCCAATACGAGCAAAGAACTTACTGGGAAGCTCCAGATGTGTATTTCAACATGTCTCCATTCTCATTTGCGCATAAAGTAGAGACTCCGATTTTGTTGATCCATGGACAAGCAGACAATAACTCCGGAACATTCCCGATTCAGTCTGAGCGCTATTACAATGCACTGAAAGGTCATGGCGCTACTGCAAGATTGGTTTTCTTACCAAATGAAAGTCATGGCTATGCCGCTGAGGAATCTATTTTGCATACACTTTGGGAAATGGATACTTGGTTGGAGAAATATGTGAAAAACAAAAACGAACTTAAAAAGGAAACCGAATAAGAAAACTTTCCTTTACTAATCCCTCTTCAAATTTATTTTGGAGAGGGAATTTTAAATATACTGTATTGAAGAGGAGGTGTTTTAGGCAAAAATTCAGGAACCTCTTTCTCCAATTTTCCAATATTTTTTCTTTTCGTGTAAAACTCCCTAGATAAGCTTCCATATATTTTCTTAGGGATGGGAAATGGGTTAAATTAGCTGAAAAACCACCCTAAATTATCAAAGCTTCAACTAGTACCAATACCACTCCTTTTTTAAAGAGCATACAACCATGGGTCTTCTTCCCATCAGCAGGTTTAATAGTTCTTTTTGTTACACTCACCCTAATCTTTCAAGAGTCTGTTGGTGATTTATTTGAATCCCTTCAAGCTTATATTTCTACAAGTTTCGGGTGGCTATACGTTCTGGCGGTTAATGTCATATTGATCTTCTGTATTTATCTTGGATTCAGTCGTTTCAAAAACATTCGCCTTGGGGGAATCAATGCAAAACCTGAATTCAGTACCTGGGCTTGGCTCAGCATGTTATTCAATGCAGGAATAGGTTTAGTGCTCATGTTTTACGCTGTAGCTGAGCCTGTCAGCCATTTTTCAAACCCTCCATATGGGGAAGCTGGAACTTTACAAGCTGCTAAAAATGCTTTGAATCTATCTTATTTACATTGGGGTTTGCATGGCTGGGGTGTGTACGCTTTGATGGGATTGTCAATAGCATTCTTCAAATACAACAAGGGCCTACCACTTGGAGTCAGATGGATTTTGTATCCATTATTAGGAGATCGGCTAAAAGGCCCAATTGGTCATTTTATAGATACTATGGCAGTAGTGGCCACTTTATTCGGTTTGGCGACGACTCTTGGGCTGGGGATTCAGCATATCAATTCTGGACTGAATTATCTGTTTAATGTTCCAAATAGTGCTGAGATCCAAGTTATTTTGATTGGGATTATCACCTTGTTTGCTACAGCATCCGTAGTCTCCGGATTGCATAATGGAATTCAGATTTTAAGTAAAGTAGCTTCAATTATGGCCATTTCTTTAATGGTATTTATGCTTATCGTAGGGCCTACTTTGTTTATTCTTGGATCTACGGTCCAAAGCACCGGATCATACTTACAAAGCTTAATTGGAACAGCAACTTGGATGGAGGTTTACAGAGGCACTCACTGGATGGATAGTTGGACGTTCTTTTATTGGGCTTGGTGGTTTGCTTGGGCACCATTTGTAGGATTGTTTATTGCCAGAATTTCAAGAGGTAGAACCATCAGAGAATTCATGATGGGAGTATTACTTGGACCGACTGCAGCTAGCATAATTTGGATTTCTATTTTTGGAAATACTGCTTTTCATGTTGAGTTATTTGGTCCCGGAGGCATCAGCGAGGCTGTTCAGGAAAATATCAATACGGGATTATACTCATTACTTGAACTTTTCCCACTTCCCTATTTGAGTATTTTCTTCGTAGTACTTGCTGGTATCATCTTTTTTGTGACTTCCTCTGATAGTGGGTCTTTAGTCATAGATTTTATTACAAGTGGAGGTAGAGATGATACACCGGTAAAACTTAGAATATTTTGGGCTTTGATAGAAGGAGCAGTCGCTGCTGTATTAGTATTGGGAGGCGGATTAATTGCCCTTCAGACAGGATCTTTGGTGACTGGATTACCCGTTTGCATTCTCATGCTTGTAGTTTGTTTCTCAATCCTCAAAGCACTAAAAAAATATCATCTAGAAAATAAGGAAAGCCACGAGTAAATTACCCGTGGCTTCACTATTTTGATTTTTCCCTTGAAAATTATTCTTTGGAAACAGCCTCTTTCTTCTTAGGAACGGATATTTTGAAATAAGGGACATTTTCTGCCTTCAATGGGGTTTTCCCGAGGATCATATCTGCTGCTTTTTCTGCAACCATCATGACCGGTGAATAAATATTTCCATTGGTCACATAGGGGAAAACCGAGGCATCCACCACTCTGAGGTTTTCCACACCATGGACTTTCATAGAATTTGGGTCTACTACGTCCATTGGGCCCGTACCCATTCTGCAGGTAGAACAAGGATGGTATGCACTCTCACCTTCTTTTGCTACAAAATCTAAAATCTCTTCATCGGTTTGGACATCTTTGCCAGGCGACAATTCTTTACCCATTAGCTCACTCATTGCATTTGTTTCAATGATTTTTCTGGATAAACGAATCGCTTCCACCCATTCCTTTCTTTCTTTTTCTGTAGAAAGGTAATTAAACAAGATGCTCGGGTATTCTGTAGGATCTGCTGATTTGATCTTAATCCGGCCTCTTACATCTGTATTCATTGGACCTACATGTAGCTGGAAACCATGACCCTCTTTCGGGGCAGATCCATCGTAACGTATAGCCAAAGGTAAAAAGTGAAACTGAAGGTTTGGATATTCTACAGAATCATTGCTTCGGATAAAACCTCCTGCCTCAAAATGATTTGAAGCTCCCAAACCCTTTCTTCTAAATAACCAATCGAACCCGATTTTTGGAGCTCTCCATGGATTCAACGCTGGAAATAAACTTACTGGCTGTTTACAGGCCCATTGTACATACACTTCCAGGTGATCTTGAAGATTTTCTCCGACACCTGGCAAATCATGAACCACCTGTATTCCCAAATTCTTCAAATGTGCTGCATTTCCTACTCCCGAAACCTGCAGTAACTGAGGGGAATTTATAGCACCTCCACATAAAATGATTTCTTTGGCAAATACTTGCTTAACCTGTCCTCCTTTTTTGTATTCTACTCCAACGGCTTTTTTCCCTTCAAAAAGAATTCTCATCACCATTGCCTGTGTTTCCACATGCAAGTTTTTGCGATGTTTTACAGGATGGATATAGGCTCTAGCAGCGTTTAATCTTCTGGATTTATAGATGGTTTGATCGAATTTACCAAACCCTTCCTGTTGGTATCCATTCACATCTTCAGTAATCGGATAACCAGCTTCCTGAACTGAATCAAAAAAAGCTTTAAAGAGTGGATTAGAGCATTCTGGAGTAGTCAACTTTAGGTTTCCTTTATCACCTCTGTATTCATCCCCTCCGATAAGTCTATCTTCTACCTTTTTGAAATAAGGAAGACAACGAGAATAATCCCAGTTTTCAAGCCCTTTGTCTTTTGACCATTTTTCATAATCCATCGCGTTACCACGAATCCAGATCATTCCATTGATACAAGACGAGCCACCTAAGACCTTTCCTCTAGGCTGAGCAATTCTTCTATTATTCATGTAAGGCTCAGGATCCGAGGAATACCCCCAATTGTAATTTGTTCCAGTTAGTAAATAGGTAAGAGCTGCGGGCATGTGGATTCTAAAATCCAATTTATAGTCTGGCTTTCCTGCCTCTAAAACCAATACCTCATTTGATGGGTCTTCACTTAGTCGGTTAGTAAGAACTGCTCCAGCGGAGCCTCCTCCGACAATTATATAATCGTACTTCATAGATTTTCTTTAGTAAGAACCAGCAAGTTCTCCTTGCCATTATAAGCTTCTTTGATGTTTCTTATTCCTCAAAAATCCAATAATTTAAATAACCCGAAGGAGTTTCCAAGACTACTTTATAGAACTCAGAATTCATGTTTTCGGGTGAAAAGGAATAACTTTCTTTCTTGAGATCAATTTCTCCTACCAATTCATAACTGTCTTTTCCTCCAGATTTAAAATTGTTGGTGGTACTGATCCAAACATTTCCCTTCCCTGAATTTGAAAGTGAATTCCAGGTAAGAGAAATTTCATTTTCGTTTTTTACAGCTTTGAAATTACTGGCATCAACCGCCCCTATAAAAGGTGTTCCGTCGAGTTCCATAGCTTTATCTTTTGGAATGTCTAGCTCCATGAAATTGGCTATGGAAGGCAGTATATCTACAGTTTGACCGATTTCGTCAAAATGAGAATTTAAATCTTTTGCATTCGTCGCAATCCAGATACTCCGCTCACGATCACTTTGTCCACCATGGCCATGGCCATCATCTTCTCTACCATGATCAGTGGTGATCACTATCAGCCAGTCTTCCTGGAATTTCGCTTCCCTTTCTTTAATCGCATCCCAAACCCTTCCAATCTGAAAATCTGCTTTTTTTACGGCGTCCACATATTGAGGGCTATTCCCATATCTATGCGACATATCATCTGTAAACTCCAGATACATCCAGGATAAATCCGGAGCATTTTCAGCAATACTTTTCGCTGCTGTTTTTGATACTTCCTCATCAATTAAATGAATATACATCCTTTCTTCATCATGGGGATAGTTCACCGTATCCAATTCCAGCCCATCAAAATGTTCATCGATTTTCAGGTTGCCCGTCTGTAGAAGTCCGTCTCCAACTAGTTTTGTTCGATTGTCCAACCAAGTGGAATAAATGGCTGTTTTTCCCGCAGGAAATTGGTTTTTGAATAACCTAAAAACAGTCGAATAATGGTAATTCGGATCTTTGATACTGTTTCCCCATACATTGTGTTTATTGGCCCAGACTCCTGTCAAAACGGAATTGTAGCCGACTGCGGAAATAGTAGGTGTTTGACTGTAACCATCCTTTTCTCCTCCCATCGTAGCTTTCATGATTCCACCTTCGGAAATGATTTTGTCAAGATTAGGAGTTTCTACAGAATCAATCACATCGTACGGGATGCCGTCTACAATGACGAAAAGGACTTTTTTTGACTTTTGCTCCTGCTCTTGTTGTTTTTCAGAAGTACAAGAATAGAGTGCTCCAAGAAGGATACCTGCTGCTAAGAGAATTTTTTTCATTTGTTGTTTTGAATAAACAATAGAGCCCGATGGTAGCCGGGCTCTGAAATTCAAGATTTATTTTTTATTCCCAACCGAATATTTGTGTCAGATTTGGATTGAGGGTTACCTGTTGAATAGGAACTGGTCTGTAGTAATATTTTGGTTCGACAAAGTTTCTGGCTTTGGTCTCTGTCACCATTGTGCCGCCATTTTTCCCATTGGATAAAAAGACATCTACGTTTTCGTCTATCGTACCCGCCTTATAGTAAATCAAGGATACACCAAGGCTGTTTTTCTCTTTCTCATCACCTACTGGGATAGAACTGTCTTTGTCTACAAGAATAATATCCTCGATTCCATCACCTGTCATGTCGTACTTGCCAAGACCCGAGAAATACATGCCCTGTGGAATGATCTCCAATAATTTCCCGGCATTCCAACGCATCAAGTCATCGTATCGATACCCTTCTAAAGCCATTTCTATCCTTCTTTCTCTTCTAATTTCCAAAAGCACTCCTTGATTTGCTCCTGACACAGAAGGATATTTAGAAGTTAAGAAAGGATCTGGATTTCCATTTGCTTCTGCAAGTTCCAAATTCGGCATCCCTGCTCTTTGTCGGAGAATGTTCACAGACATATCCAAATCCCCTTGATTCAATTCATTCAATTCAGCTTTTGCTTCAGCATATATTAAAAGAGTCTCTGCAAACCTATAAACAGGAAAATCATCGCTGGATACTTCCACATTATCGATGCTATTGACATAGCCCTTTAATTGATGATATCCCGTAAAGTTTTTGCTCAATGTCTGTATGTATGGATTGGTGTCTGGTTGTCTTACCCAACCTGGATAAACCACGGTTTGGCTTAATCTTGGATCTCTGTTCTGGAATTCATCCACAAAACCCATTTTATCATAGCCTTCCATTTCTGTAAACCTTGACCCGTCACGCATCAAATAACTTAACACAAGGTCTTTTGAGGGAGATTGCTCATAGTCACCAAAAATGCCCGTATTATTATTAGAACCTCTATCCTTACTGGAATCATAAATATTGGCAAGAATCACTTCAGGATTACTTAGTAAATTCTGCGCACCAAATAGGGAAGCATAATCACTTGATGGGTTACCTGAATTATAAATTGAAAACAAGCCTGAGTTCATTATTTCCTGAGAAACTTCTTTCGCTTTTTCTAAAAACTGAGTTGAACTTCCTTCTAATCCCAATTCCGAATGATACTTCCTATAGGTTCCTTCATACAAAGCCACCCTTGCTGTAAAAGCTTTCACAGCCCAAACATCTGGGGTACCAGTCGGAACAGACTCTCTTACATGCTCCATGGCATAGTCTAAATCCTCCATGACTTTGGACATTACAAATTCTCTGGAATCTCTGGGCTTGTATAAATCTTCGTCTCCAGGATTTAAAGTCGTTTCATACCAAGGAACATCAGAATATCTTCTAACCATTCCAAAATAAAATAAGGCACGGTAATACCTCGCAAGTCCAACGTAATGCGCAATTCCCTCGTCGGAACCAGTGGCTTTGGTATAATTATCAAGAAAATAATTGATGTTTCTCAAGGTTCCCCAATTCCAGCCACCAGTAATAGTTTGGGAACTTGGCGATCCAGTCATGATATTTTTTATTTCAATGGCCCCTGTTGTGGCAAGGTTATCACTGCTTTGGTCGCCTAGGTAACTGCCAGGTCCTGCCATTGTAAGTAAGCCATTGACATACAATTCCAGGTCTTCTTCCGTTTTGAAAAACTCCTCAGGAGCTACGGATGTTTGTGGATATTTATCCAGAAAGTCATCGTTACAGGAGGCTAAAAGCAAAGCCGCACTGATAAATAGGATATATTTTTTCATGATCTATTCTTTTCTTAATTACAGGTCAATGTTTACTCCGAATGCAAATTTTCTCTGGAATGGATATGCCCAGGCGCTACCGGAATTAATCGCTTCTGGATCCACATACCTTTTGATTGCAGAAAATTCATAAAGATTTTCTCCGGTTACATACACTCTGACTTTTGTTACTTTTAGCTTTTCTGTCAACACTTGAGGAAAGCTGTAGCCCAAAGTGATGTTTTTCAGCCGTAGATATGCCCCGCTTAGTAAATACTTGGTTTGCGGTATATCCAAGCCAGATCCATAGTTGGCATCTGCCAGCCAAGATTGAAGCACAGGGTAAGTTGAATCCAAATTTTGATCTGCCAGTCCTGCTTCAATGTAAGATTGGGAATGCTGAGCCATTAAATCAGCACCATCAGCCTGTCCTCTATAAAAATCCAGGTTCCAAGGATAGACGTTTCCATAAGGCTGCTGGTATGGACCCCAGAATAAATAGTAGCTCGGGTAATAGTCCTTTTTAGCTACTCCTTGCATAAAGATGGACAAATCAAAACCGCTCCAACTCACATCAATGTTTGCTCCATAACGATATCTGGCAGTCGTGTTGCCTATTAGTTTCAAATCCTTTGGATCGTCTTGAGATTGCCCTGTTTCAATTTTTCCGTCATTGTTGAGGTCCACGTATTTTGGCCAGCCTGGTACAATATCCAATGCTCCCCAAGGAACAATACTAGACTGGTCCAAATTGGCAATTTCGTCCTCATTGGCAAAGAACCCATCACTTTCCAGCCCCCACATTTCACCCACTTCTTGTCCTACTCTCCAGTTAGAAAACAGGTTTTGCTCATTTTGGAATTTGGTGATGGTGGATCTTGAATCGGACAGGATCATTTTCACGCCAAATTGTACTGGGTTGGAAGTACTTCCCACTTGATCCCGGTAGCCAATTGTAAAATCAAATCCTTTTGTTCGCAAATCGGCAGCATTTTGCTTTGGAGGAGCTGTCCCCAAAACTCCTGGAAGTTCTACAGGATCTGTCAACATCCCCTTGGTATCTCTGATAAAATAATCGAATGTACCGCTGATTCTATCACCTAAAAAGCCAAAGTCCAATCCGATGTTAGTAGAAATTACTTCTTCCCAAGTGTAAAAATTAGGGTCTACCGCTAGAGAAGGAGCGGAACTGATAATAGTTCTTTTGCTTCCATCAATTAAGTAACTGGATAGATTCGTCGGTAAAGACTGGATATAACCAAAATTGGAAACGTTTTGATTTCCCAAACTACCATAAGAAGCTCTTATTTTAAAAGTAGAGACAGCACTTGTTAAAGGTTGGAAAAAACCTTCATCCATCATCAGCCAAGAAGCAGATACTGAAGGGAAGAATCCCCAACGATTGTCTTTTGGAAACCTGGAAGACCCATCATAACGGCCGTTTACCTCAAGGATGTATTTTTCGTTAAACGTGTAATTGATTCTACCGAATAAACTTCTTAGTGCATAAGCGCTATAGGACGGTGTGATAAAAGAATCTCCAGTAGTAAGGCCAATGTACGGAAGAGAAGAAGAAATCAAGACTCTTCTTTCTGCCTGAATGGTGGAGTAATCGTAATCCTCTTGATTATAACCCGCCAGGATATTGAAATTATGCTTGCCAAAAGTTTTGGAATATTTACCATAGAAATCCAGAATGGTGGTGTTTAAAGAGCCGTTTCTCTCAATAACAGAACCGTCTCCACCTTCTGTTCTGATGTCTTCAGGTCCAAAACCGATGTTATATTTCTTTCTATCCCAGTGATATTTCCATTGCTCTCTTTTGAAACTAGCAGTGGCATTAAATGTCAAATCACCATTTAATAAACTAGCTGATGCACCTAAGATATTCTGGAAACCAAACATGTTTTCCTGATTTTCTCCGCCATCTACCAATCGCGCAGCCAATCTACCTGTTTCTGTATTTGCCCAGCTTCCATCTGGGTTGACTGCCACATCGATTGGTCTTAAATTATAAACACTTGTAATGTCATTGGTGGGATCCTCTCTTCTAGTTTGATAAATATTTAAATTGTTATCAATATTCAACCATTTCAAAGGCTTGGCAGTCACACGAGCTCTCAGGGAATATCGGTTCCAATAATCGTCAGCGAGTTTATTTAACCCGTTTTCATTGGTATAGTCACCAGAGACATAATAGCCCATTGGCATTTTCCCTCCGCTGTTACCGCTGATGGATAAACTATGGTTAGTAGAAAAACTGGATTTATTGAAAAAGTAATCATACCAATCATAATTTCCCATATAAGCCCATCGGTTAGGGTTATTTGGGTCCAATCTGGTATCCTCTATAGAAGGGTCTTCAGATCTTTCTTTTGCCCATTGATAATGCGCATCCGAATAGTTGACATAATCCCAAGGCGTATTGTTGGTAGAAGTCTCCAAAACTCTGGAATGAATGTACGGATCCGTTACCGGTTTAGGCAAAACAGATGGCCTTCCCCATGCAAAGTAATTATTATAAGAAATCCTCTGATTGCCTTCTGCACCTTTCTTAGTGGTAATTAAAATCACCCCAAATGCAGCCCTAGCTCCATATATGGCAGCTGAAGCAGCATCTCTTAAAACAGAATAAGATTCGATATCCGAGGGATTTAATCTTAATAAATCACTGTTATTTCCGGCGATTCCATCTATAATGATCAAAGGTCCACCTCCATTGATAGAGGTAAAACCCCGAATATTGATATCAGGAACAGAACCTGGCTTTCCCCCTTGGTAAGTTATATTCAAACCCGGACTCATTCCCTGAAGGCCTTGCATGACATTGGCAATAGGCCTGTCTGCTATTTCTTCTCCAGCAAGTTGATCCACAGCTCCTGTTACATTGACTTTCTTTTGGGTGCCGTAGCCTACCACTACCACCTGCTCAAGTAAAGTATCTTCCTCTTCAAAAGTAAGGTCAATTGTTGATTTCCCTTTGATAGGAAGCTCCACTGTTTTGTAACCTATAAATGAAAATACCAATACCGCATCCTCATTGGATGCAACAATCACGTAAGACCCATCAAGGTCAGTAATGGTACCATTTTGGGTTCCTTTTTCCAAAATTGATACTCCAGGGATACCAAGGCCTTCTTTGTCGATAACCGTTCCTCTTATCTGGGTTTGGGCGAATGTCTCAAAAGAGACCGTCAGAATCACTAAAACCAGAAGCCCTAAAGACCTTATTAAGGCTCGTAGGTCAGACTTTCTGTGTAAAACTTGTTCCATATGGTTTTGAATTTATTTAAAGTATCTCTTGAATTTTATGACTAAAAAAGACCTAATCTTCCAATTTAAGGAAATATTTTTATTGAATATTCATTCAATATTAAATACTGTTAATTACAATTCAAAACAATTATATTTCAATTAATTAGATAGTAATAGAAATTTAATACTGGATCCGAGAATTTAATACAAAATAAACGATGTAGTAACACAGAGTTTTATATAGGATTTTTCCATTAAAAATTTGTTAATATGCAGGCACATTATTAAAAAATTTGTAAAATTCTAAACCTCTCTAATTCCTTTGATAGTCAAAAAAACCACCAAAAATGATGGCTATTTTTGGTGGTTTTTCTGGTATTTAAAATTTTTAGGCAAGAGGAAAATATTCATTCTCCACCCTTCCATCTTGGTATAATTTCAAGATTGCATAGCCCGGTGGTGTTTCCAGATAATATTGTTTTCCAGCGGATTCAGCATCCCCATCACCCCACCAAAAGCCACTTAATGAACCATTACAAAAATAGTGAACATCATTATACCAAGTCCTATCCAGGAGATGTTGATGTCCACTCAAACACACTCTAACTTTATCTCTATGTTGATAAAATAACTTTTTCAATTCCTTATGATCGCTGTGTTGCCCTCCTACTAAGGCATTTGTAATCGAAGTGATCGGGAAATGTGACATGATCAATGTTGGAGTCTGTGCTGGCAAGGTCTCCAAGTCATTTTTTAACCAGTTCATTTGCTCCTGTCCCAGGCTGATTCCTTCATGATTTCCGTCCAAAATGATGAAATGCCAATTTTTTTCATTGAAACTATAGTAAGATGAGGGCATTTCTAACCTTTTCACAACGTAGGGCTTCCCATACATAGGCTCATTTTCTTTGTCAGGAACATCCCACCAAGGGTCGTGATTTCCTATGCAGCTATAGACTTTTGACTCTTTAATTTGGTTTCTAAATGCATCCCAAACCTCCCATTGTTCCAAAACGCGATCTTTGCTTACCTCATCATAAGAAGCATCATGGATACTATCTCCTCCATTAAGATAAAAATCAGGCTGATGTGCTTTGATCTTTTGCAACCATTCGATCGCTCTTTCAGGAATTTTTTCTTCTGGTCGGATGTGTACATCTGTGATATGAGCAACTGTTAAAATTGGGCCTTTATTGGAGGCCGATACATAATTAGGGATTCCTATAGCCGCTGATGCTAAGGTAGTTTTGGCTAAAAACTTTCTTCTTTTCATTGGATTAATTGTATTTCTAAACTTCAGAATAACCTAATCATCATGTTCCTAACCAAAACCTGTCGAGTAACACGGATCCTTTTAAATCTGAAATAAAAAAAATATATTGAACGATCATTCAATATTATATATTGAAATTCTTAATTCAAAAGTGAATGCTCTAATTAAAGGGAGATTTCACAAAACTTTAATATTTGATTAACATGACTACCAAGATTTCCACTGATCGGAAAAGGGAAATAATTCAAGGTTTTTATGAACTTGCAAAAGAAAAAGGCTTGGAAAACACTTCCATCGCAAAGATTGGAAAACACTTGGGGATGCCACCAAGCTTGATCATGCATTATTTCCCGACGAGGGAAATTCTGATTTCTCATTTAATCTCCTTTATTCTCAAAAGACTGTTAAAAATATACACTCCTATTATTAAAGAATTAAGAGTTCAAAATTATACTGATCCACATACTTTTGTAGACAGGATGTTTTCAAGGGACTGGAATCTGTTAATTGATGATGGTGTTTTTTATAGTTGTTTCAGTTTGATTTTTAGGAATGATAGAATTAAAAAAGAGTATAGAAATCTTCATTTAAAACTCCGTGAAAACTTAAAAGAAATCCTCGATCAGGATGAAAAGTTGAAACTGAAAGATACTGCTCTCCTGTCGGAACAAATATTTGTGGTGGTCGAAGGAGCCTATTATTATTTATCAATGATTGATGATCAGGATCTTTATGAGGAAAAGGTAAAGATTTTCAAAAATCAAGTTTATGATTTACTTAAATATTAAGGATCATTCTCAAAACCTCTTTTCAATTCCTATTCCCAATGAAGTCACATTGTAAGCATTAGCTCGGAAATCCTGTGTGAGCGAGCCTAGAACTTCCCATCCGTTTCGGATTTCTACTCCATATTCGATAGCAAATCTGGTCACAAAATAAGACTCGCCACCTTTCGCAAATTCTCCTCCAAAGCCCAATCCAAATGACCAATGCTCTCCTGGTTTGACTGTTCCGGTCAGTGCTGGCGCAATTGGTCTTTCTCTTTCGATTATCTGACCTTCTGATTCGGATTCTATAAAAAAGTTCTCATTCAAAAAGTCAGTATGCAATCCCAGTGCAAATTTTTCACTGATCCAGTAATTGTAATCCAAAGCAAAAGAGGGCACCATAGTAAACTGTTTTTCGCCAGCCTCATTCCTTCCCTGACCGATTCTGGCATGTCCTAAAAGTAAAGCTAGACTGTGTTTTCCTTCTTCTATCTCTTCCCGCTCCCCTTCCGCTTCACCTTGTGCAAAAGCTGATGTGGAGACAATACTTAGCAAAACAAACAGAGATAAGAAATAAAAATTTTTCATTGCTTAGAGGTTAAAATTTTTTACAATTTAGTTCGATCGCAAATAAAAAAAAAGAGGCTGTCTCAATAGTCCATAATATTGTCAGCATGAGCACTGGAGCGACGAAAGCCGCGTAGATCGAAGCCTTAAGACAGCGAATTAAGCTACATTTCGATTCCGTACAATTGTCGTAACGCGCAATGTGACAAAATGTAATGATGAGACAGCCTCTTTATGATTCATTACGTGAAATATGATTATAGGCTTACTTTTTATCCAGAGTCATTTCGAAAAACTGAAACCAATTTTCACCGACTTTTGCCTCACCAATCTCAAACCATTGCCCTTTTTCATTTAGTCGAATGACATAACGGACATTCTCTGCAGGATACCAATACAACACATCCTCGATCAACTCTGCCTTGAAAGAACCCTGTTGATTACTTTGGAGAAATGAATCAAATTGATATTCACCAGATCCTTCTGACATCGTGATGATTGCTAGCGCATTGTGAATCATTTCGCCTTCAGAGGTACCTTCTCCTTCTATCAAGAGTGCTGTTCCGTTGATTTTCAACTGGACAGTTTCCTTTTGTTCAAAGGTCATTTTCTCCCTGTTTTGATTTACCATCCATCCACTTCCACTCCATTGTCCAATCAGGAATTCCAATTTCTTTATTTCTTTACGAGACTCTAGGTTGAGTTCATAATTTTGGGCCTGCACCAAAAGAGGTAAGCAAAATACCCAGGCTAAGATCATCTTTTTCATTTTTAAACTGGTTTATATTATAAACTAAATTGAGAAAATTTTTTATTCGATGTAATTTTTTAGGTTCTCTACATAGGCTTCAAAGGCTTTTACACCTTGAGGTTGAATCTTACATGTAGTCAAAGGCCTTTTCCCTTTAAATGACTTTTCGATTTTGATATAACCCGCCTTTTCCAACTTATCCAACTGTACACTTAAATTGCCAGCGGTGGATTCAGTTTTTTCTTTCAAGAAAGTAAACTCTGCTTCTTCTACGCCCAGCAAAAGTGACATGACTGCCAGTCTCAATTGGGAATGAAGAAGTGGGTCTAAGGGCTTAAACACGCTCACGATAATTTCTTTTCAAATAATAACCGGGCACAAGATATCCCAAAACTATGGCAATCCCAGACACTAAATACTGATCGATGACCGGTAGTGTAAAAGCAATAATGGCAGCTGCTGCCAAAATAATCCCTCCCAATTTCACCATACTTACTCGGATCAAGGTGCCCGTTGCAAACATTCCCAAAGCCGCCAAAATCAGAATGACTGGGCTTTGGTTATATCGAAGAACCGGCATAAAAGCCAGGACAATAATAATTCCGACAAAAACTGCCATCCAAAGCTGGTTTAATACCACATCCAAATGGGTCTTTACCCTGGCATTTTTACTCTTCCTTATTGAATATATAACGCTTATCAAGATGGCAGGAATGATCAATAGCCATACGATATAGGGATGTTCATAACCCGATTTTTCTAGGCCATAATGTCCCAAATTGCATAAAGAAATGGTCCAGCCCCAGAGCAATATCTGAAAGCTTCCATCCCCAGCAGCTTCTCTTTTTGCTTTCCCTATCATTTCTGTGATGATGGCAAGCGATTCTTTACTACTTAATTCTTTTTCCATAGTTAATCGATTTTAGATTCAAAACGATATAAACATAAATAGGTTTATGTTATAAACCTATTTAAATGTAAAATATTGTTTCACAGCCTTTTGATTTAAGAAAAACTCTATAATTTGTATTAAACAAAGAAACCCAATTATGAAAAACATTTTTGACCCGACGGTCCACCAAGAACTGATCGATCGAATCAATCAGTTAAGTCCAGAAAGCAAAGCAAAATGGGGCAAGATGAGTGTGGATCAAATGCTAGCTCACTGTTGCGTTGCTTATGAAATGGCATACACAGATAAGCATCCTAAGCCAAATGCATTTTTAAGGATGATTCTAAAAGAATTTGTAAAAAATGGGGTGGTGAATGAAAAACCTTATCCTAAAAATTCAAGAACTGCCCCTCAATTTATCATTGTAGATCGGAAGGATTTTGATGAAGAAAAAAGCCGCTTGCTTTCCTATTTGCAAAAAACTTTTGACTATGGCCCTAATTACTTTGATGGAAAAGAATCCATTTCCTTTGGATCTATGACCACACAGGAATGGAACAATCAATTTTACAAGCATTTAGACCACCATTTGACACAATTTGGCGTATGATTCACCCAGCTAAGTCTATCCGGACTTTTATAGGTTCAAAAAATTTTGAGGAAAGCACACGCTTTTATCAAACCCTGGGATTTCAGGTAAAACCGCTCAGTAAAGGGTTTTCACTTATAACTGTAAAAGAAACTATCTGCTTTTACTTACAGGATTACTATTCCAAAGAGTGGTGCGAAAACACCATGGTTTTTTTGGAAGTAGAAAATTTAGAGTCCTATTGGGAAGCAGTGAAAGTATTGGGACTACCTGAGAAATTTAAAGGAGTAAAACTAAGTTCCATTAAAAACGAAGACTGGGGAAGTGAATTCTTCCTACATGATCCGGCTGGCATTTTATGGCATTTTGGAGTGTTTAGCTAAAATTAATATCAACTAATCTTTTTTATTTTTCTCAAAATCAGTAGTTTAGTTAAACTAACACTAAACCACGTTTCAAATGAAAAAATTAGCATCTCTTCTTTTTCTTCTGATTTTTATAGGATATGCCTCTTTTGCACAATCTAACAGTGCTATTTCAGAAATGAATCGTTTTTTCTCCAAAACAATTAAATATCCTTCTGAGGCTAGAATGGACGATTTAACAGGGATCATCACACTTTCCATCGCTTTTGATGAAGCAGGATATCCATTAGGAGAGCCGGAAATCTATGGGGAAGGAGAATCCCTTTCTGAAGAAGTTTTGAGAAATTATGAATTGATTAAAGATAATTGGAATCCAGAAATCCTAGAAGGTAAAAATCCAGGAGAAGAATACCTGATGAGTTTTCAGTTCATTCTCCAAAAAGGAAAGGATCTGGTGAGCAATCCCTTGACAAAATATAAAAAAGAAGTTCCAGCTGATCCCTTGGAAAAATTAAACAAAGCCATTGAAAAAAACCCAGTTTCCTCTAAACTATACATGGATAGATCCGAATATTATGCCATGATCGGCGAAAACTGGAAATCTAAACTAGACTACAACCAAGCCCAATATTTGAAAGACAAAGAAATCACCAATATCGTAATCGTGGGTTATGGAGGTACTAATAGTCCAAAATCATTATAACTAGAGCAAAGTTTGCTTAATTACCCCGGGAGGACTAAAAAGTTCTCCTTTTTTCTTATCCGTTCCTTTTTGGTTTTTTATCAGTAGGTCTACCTTTGTATCAATTACAAAAAAAATGAAGTACCTACCCTCCTTTTATTTTATTCTTTTGGTGATCGGATTTTCTTCCTGCTCAGCAAAGAATAGTTCTGAAACCAACAAACCGGAAGAAAATATTTCTTCAGCAATGGAAGAAGGTTTACCTATTCAAGACAATTCCATGACTTCTTTGGACTGGGATGGCACTTACTCAGGAATAGTTCCATGTGCGGATTGCAGCGGAATAGAAACCACACTTACACTCAATCTGGACCGCACTTTTACAATAATCACCAACTACTTAGGTAGAAATGATGCTTTAGAGGAAACTTTTAATGGGAATTTCAGATGGGATGAATCTGGCTCCAAAGTAATTCTAGAAGGAGTTCAATTTGCCCCCAATCAGTTTAAAGTGGGAGAAAATAAAATATGGCAACTCGACCGATCTGGAAATATGATCACAGGAGATTTGGCTGACCACTATATTCTTTTCAAAAAACCTTGATTATTTAAACCTGACGATTTTCCCATGGGATTTAGAAGTCATTTCTGCAGGGATTTCGTCGGTGATCTGACTATATAATAGCTCAACAAGCTTTTGCTTCAGGTAACTTCTATTTAAAATAATACTCACCTCTCGTATGGGCGGATTTCCGGCAAAAGGCCTTATTCTCGTTTTTTCCTCTTCTGTCAGGTCAAATGTTGCCAGCTCCGGTAGCAGAGTAATGCCCTGATATTTATTGACCATGTTTTTAAGCCCTTCCAGCGAACCGCTTTCGTAGTGAAAATTGCTAGGTCCGCTCAGGCTTTGATCGCAGAGATTGATCACTTGATCCCTGAAACAATGCCCCTGTTGTAAAATCCAGAGATCTTGCTGCTTTACCATTTCTGGACGAAACTCCTTTTCTTTTAGCAGTGGATGATCTTTAGACAAGTAGGCATAAAACTTTTCATAAAACATGGGCTTTTCTAAAATCCCAGGTTCATGGAGTGGAGTCACCACTATTCCCAAATCCAACTCATCGTTTTTCAGTTTACGAACTATTTCTTCCGTCACCATTTCCTGTACCTCCATTTTCACTTTTGGATATTTTTCCAAAAACTTTCGGATAAACAGGTGCAGAAGATACGGAGCAAGTGTAGGAATGATTCCCAGTTTGATCAATCCGGAAATATCCCCTTTGAGATTCGCCACCAATTCCAAAATGCCCTTGCTTTCCGAAACTACTTTCTTTGCCTGAGCGATAATCTGCACGCCGATCTCTGTAGGAATTACCGGCATTTTACTTCTATCAAAAAGTATCACCCCCAGTTCTCTTTCCAATTTACTCAGCTGGGCACTTAAAGTCGGCTGGGTCACAAAGCAACTCTCAGCCGCATGTCCAAAATGTCGATGTTTATCTACAGCAATTAGGTATTCGAGTTGTTGGATAGTCATATGGTGAATTTAGAACTTAAAAGTAAAAATTTTTCTAAACTCCAGTTTGCACCGTTGGGAATTGACCTTTGGCTTTAAATCAAATAGCTCAGAAAAAATTTCTCATATCACAATAAAAACAGTAATTTATTCGTGAAATTCTTGATTTTCAAATACAAACCCAAAACCCAACCTCATGAGTAATTCTTCTTTTTCACGAAGGAAATTTATTGGCGCATCTTTCTTAGGAACTTTAGGCCTCAGCTCTCTCTCCTCTTTCACACATGCAAAAAGTATTACCCCAAACAAGCCAGCCTCTGGACAAGTTCGATTAGGATTTATCGGAGTAGGTAGACAAGCGATGGGATTGCTGAATAATATGATGAAAAACCCATCTGTAGACGTCATTGCAGGTGCCGATGTTTATCAAATTAAATTAGAACGATTTAAAAACAGGGTTGCCAAAAACTATTCAGATCAGAAGAGAGAAGCCAAGGAAGTGACATTGTATTCTGATTATAAAAAGTTACTGTCAAATCCTGACGTAGATGCTGTGGTCATCGCTTCTCCCGATCATTGGCATGCCATGATGGCAATAGATGCCTGCCAGTCTGGAAAAGACATTTATCTGGAAAAACCCCTGACATTCACGATTCACGAAGGTCAGGAATTGATCAAGGCAGTCCGAGCAAACAACGTTATTTTAGCCGTCGGAAGCATGCAGCGATCAGCAGCTAATTTTCAGCATGCGGTGAGGATGGTACAAAAAGGAAACCTAGGCAAAATCAACGAGGTACTGGTCCACGTAGGAACTCCTCCACATCCGAAGCCATATGATTTGCCAAAACAGGAAATTCCTGCTGGATTGGATTGGGAGACTTGGGTGGGTCCGCTTCCTGATATTCATTACAACGGAGATCTCAATCCACCGATCAGTCTAAACCCAGAAGAAAATGAGAAAGTCTGGGGAGCCTGGAGATGGTATCAGGAAACAGGCGGCGGTTTAATGACTGATTGGGGAGCACATATGATCGACATTGCCCAATGGGGTATCGGAATGGATCGAAATGGCCCGATCGAAATAATCCCGGGTTCAGACTCAGCACCATTAACATACCACTATCCGAACAGTGTGAAAATTAAAGTCACTTCATTTGATGAAGGAAGGCAAGGAGTAAAATTCTTTGGGGAAAAGGGATGGATTAAAGTATCCCGCGGTCAGTATGACACCAATGTTGCCAGTTGCGAAAGAAAATTCACTGATGAGGAAACGAGTTTTGGAGCACATCATGTGGATTTTATTGATTCTATTTTGATGCGAAAAGACCCTGTCGTTCCAGTAGAAATCGGCCACAGCACCTGTACCGCCTGCACCCTCGGAAATATTGCGCATATTTTAGACAGACCTTTAAAATGGGATCCCATCAAACAGGAATTTATCAATGATTTTGAAGCAAATACCCATTTACATTATGTGTATCAAAATGGATATAAATTAGGATAGCTGAATTAAACCTAACCACCAACCCCTCACAAGCTATGAAATCCAAGTTGAAAATTATTCTGATCGCAGAGATCATGCTTTTAATGGTCTTTTTGCTTTCCCGCTGTACGGAAAAGTCAGAAAAGAATGCTGATGCAATAGGTCCTGAAGCAACTCTGGAAGCAGGATTTGTCGCAAATCCCATAGCAGTGGCAGAGCAGCCAATCGCCAAACTGGCAATTGGGGATGCTGCCCCCGAGTTTAACCTTCCGGGAATCGATGGGAAATTCCATCAACTTTCGGATTATAGTGAAGCGGATGTTTTGGTGGTAAATTTCACATGTAACCATTGCCCCACAGCTCAGGCATATGAAGATCGCTTCATCCAGACTGTGGAGGATTACAAAGACAAAAATGTGGCATTTGTAGCAATTTCGTCCAACAGTCCCATCGCAATATTACCGGAGGAATTGGGCTACACAGACTTAAGTGATACCTATGAGGAAATGAAAATCCGAGCTGCAGATAAATCCTACAACTTTCCATACCTCTATGATGGTGATAAACATGAGTTTTCACTAGCCTATGGGCCAACTGCGACGCCTCATGTTTTTGTTTTTGATAAAGCTAGAAAACTCACTTACTCGGGAAGAATCGATGCCTCTGAAAAACCCGGAACAGGCAATGCAGAAGACTTGAGAAATGCTATTGCCATGACGCTAGATGGAAAACCTCTTCCCTCTGAGATTGCTCAAACTCCTGCATTTGGCTGCTCAATGAAATGGGCTTGGAAAAATGAATATACCATCAAAACCAATAAAGCATGGCAAGAAAAAGAGGTGACGATTGAGAAACTAAGTCCAAATGGTCTAGCTGATCTTTTGAAAAACAATACGGATGAGTTGCTCCTGGTAAATTTCTGGGCGACTTGGTGTGGTCCTTGCATAGTGGAATACCCCGAATTTGTCACCCTGCAAAGAATGTTTGGAGAGCGGGACTTTCAGTTTGTTTCGGTAAGCATGGATACACCTGACAATGCAGAAAAAGCTCTGAAATTTCTTAAGGGTAAAGCTTCTGCACTTCCTAATTATATCATGGACACTGAAGATAAATATGAGGTGATCAAAGTAGTAGGCGAAAACTGGGACGGAAGTTTACCAATTACTCTATTGGTCGAACCTGGGGGAAAGGTAGCCTATTTTGTACCAGGAACAATTGATGCTTTAGCCTTGAAAAAAGAGATTGTCGACCACCCAATGATTGGCAGATACTTCTAAGTATTGTTCCTTTTTAAGTTTTATCATTTTAAATTGTATAAAACTTAAAACAATGCTATATCAAGACCTCTCTCTTTCACTTTATACCAATTCTCGGCTTTTTATTCAGCTCATTCAAAACTATTTAAACGAATTCGGGCTCACTTATCCACAATATTTGGTGTTACATATTCTTTGGAAGGAAGATGGCATTTTGGTAAAACAGATTGGAGAAAAAATGCAATTGGACTCCGGCACCTTAACTCCTCTGATCAAAAAACTGGAAAGAATGAATTACGTCAAACGGCAGCGTGGGGAAGCTGACGAGCGGACTGTCCATGTGGAGCTGACTTATCCAGGAAAATCCTTACAGCCAAAAATCACACAAGCTTTAATTCCATTGGAAAACCAACTGAATGAATTGGAGCATATAAACCTCGCGGATCTAAACACTTCATTACAAAACTTGTTAGAAAGCATACAATCATTAAAAAACTCTAAGCAGGGATGAAAAAATTAAATGTGGACTATACTGCTATAGCAATCAACACCGGAGGTCGAAAAGGTCATGTCAAAAGTGATGATGGTTTGTTGGATTTTGATGTGGCTATGCCAAAAGAAATAGGAGGAGAAGGAGGTAAAACAAATCCCGAACAATTACTTGCAGCAGCTTATTCCACCTGTTTTGGAGGTGCCTTAGCATCAGTTGCTGGTAAAGTAAGTTTACGGGATTCTGAAATTACTGCCAAGGTTCATTTGGGAAGCTTTGGTCCTGAGGACTATGGTATTGCTGTAGATATTTTTGTGAAAATCCCTCAAGCAGAATCGTTAGAAGCTGCTCAAAAACTAGCAGATGCAGCTCACGAAATCTGTTTGATCTCTAAGGCGACCAAAAATAATATTGAAGTGAATGTAACGGCAGTTGAATAGGGATGCTTAATGTAAAATGATAAATAAGAGGCTAAAAAAACTCCTTCTGATAGTTCTTGGAATTTTTGGATTTATAATCGTGCTAATTCCTATTACTTTAAGGTTAGCATTTGGGCCAATTAATTCCTCAGGTGAAATACAGATTACAGAAAAGATTAAACTTGAATATGACGAGACATATAATTCAGACTTTGCAGGCGAATTCTATGAAGTTAAGTTCAAGAAGAATGACTCAATTTTAGGTTCTCATACATTTCACAATAAGGATTGGGCAAAACACTTTTTTGTTGATTCTTTATCTGGGAGAAGTTTTCTCTTTATAGCCGACTCAACTCTCGACAATAAAAGACTGAATGGATATTATTTAATTTCTTTTAAACCAAACTTTCAAAATGTAATTGACACCATTTTTAATGAAACTGAAGAGTTTTATTTTCAAGATAAAATGGAAGAAATGATAAAAAAACACTAAGCACAACACTGCATATACCTTTTGGCGATGAACGGCTTCCTACAAGATTTAAGCTTTTAAGCTACCTTTGTTCTGGACAAGAATGTGTCTTGAAACCACCACAAATCATATGAAACCAGATAAAACAGCGGTATTAAGCTCTTTCTTTATAAAACGACGACCCCTTTATTAGATTTGCTTCGATCCATTAAAGCATGCAAAGCATCTGATGCGTTAGGTAAAGAGTATTTCTGAACTTGAGGTCCGTTTATTTTTCCCTCCACCATCCAATCTTGAAGCTGTTCCAGATTTGAAAGGTTTTGTTCCACTTGGACTTTCGAAAATTGTCCCCAAAAAACCCCAACAACCGCAGCCCCTTTCAGAAGAGGTAAATTCATCGGTATTTTTGGGATTTCTCCATTGGCAAATCCCACGATAAGATGTCTACCACCCCAAGCAACGGCTCGAAATGCCTGCTCCGTAAATTTCCCCCCCACTGGATCAAAGATTACATCAACGCCCTCGTTTGATGTTAGCTCTTTCACTCGTTGTTTTAAATCTTCTTGCTTGTAATTAATGATCTCATCCGCACCACGCTCCACGCAAAGCTTTAATTTTTCTTCAGAAGAGGCTGCTGCAATAACTTTGGCACCCATGATCTTTCCCAATTCTACTGCAGCCAATCCAACACCGCCAGTTGCACCTAGAACCAACAACCTATCACCTCCTTTCAAATTTGCTCGGTCTTTCAAGGCATGAAATGAAGTGCCATAATTATATAAAATCGATGCTGCTTTCACAGGGTCGATTCCTTCTTTCAGTTTAAAAACGCGATTCTCATCTACAGCGACCAGTTCCGCTAATCCTCCCCAACTGCATAATGCCAAGACCCGATCTCCAACAATAAATTTCCCAACTGATTTCCCAACCTGAATCACTTTGCCTACAACTTCTCCTCCCGGAGAAAAGGGTAATTCAGGTTTTAATTGATATTTATTTTGAATGACGAGTAAGTCTGGGAAATTGACGCCACATGCCTCTACTGCAATCACTACTTGGTTTTCTTTTAGAAGCGGGGGCTCGATATCCCGATAAACAAGTGATTCTGGAAGTCCAAATTGCTCACAAAGAATGGCTTTCATAGTATTTTAAGGTGTTTCAATAGGAAGAAAAGTCAGGTTTAAAGTAGGCAATTCCTCTTTAAAAGGATAATTTTGGGCCTTGTATAACCCAATTATAAACTTCTATGTCTGTAACCAATTTTATTCAGAATAATAAAGACCGCTTTTTAAATGAATTGCTGGATCTGCTCAGAATTCCATCTGTCAGTGCAGACCCGAAATTTAAAAATGATGTTTTTGCGGCAGCGGAATATGTAAAAGAAAGCTTGATAAAAGCCGGTGCAGATACTGCAGAAATATGCCCGACTAAAGGCTATCCGATCGTTTATGGAGAGAAAATAATCGATCCAAATGCCCCGACAGTTTTGGTATATGGACACTATGATGTACAGCCAGCTGATCCTTATGAATTATGGGATTCTCCGCCTTTTGAGCCGGTGATCAAAAAAACCGAAGAGCATCCTCAAGGCGCGATTTTCGCAAGAGGTTCAGCAGATGACAAAGGTCAGTTTTACATGCATGTCAAAGCTTTTGAAGCCATGATGGCTTCCAATGATTTGCCCTGCAATGTGAAATTCATGATCGAAGGGGAGGAAGAAGTGGGTTCTGACAACCTGGACAAATTCGTCATTGACAATAAAGAAAAACTGAAGGCAGATGTGATTTTGATTTCAGATACCCACATGATCAGCATGAAAGATCCTTCCATTACTGTCGGACTGAGAGGGATGGCCTACATGGAGGTAGAAGTAACAGGTGCAAATCGGGATCTGCATTCAGGGACCTACGGCGGAGCTGTCGCAAACCCGATCAATGTGCTTTGTGCGATGATTGCATCTATGAAGGATGAAAATGATCATATCACCATTCCAGGATTTTATGATAAAGTAGCAGAATTGACCGCAGAGCAAAGAGCGCGTCTAAATGAAGCGCCATTTGATCTGGATGAATACAAAAAGAAACTAAAAATCGCTGAAGTTCATGGCGAAAAAGGATACACCACTATCGAAAGAGTTGGGATCAGGCCCACACTTGATGTCAATGGCATCTGGGGTGGATATATAGGGGAAGGCGCCAAAACAGTATTACCTTCGAAGGCCTCAGCCAAAATTTCCATGCGATTGGTCCCTGATCAGGATTGGCATGAAATCTCCAAGCTATTCGAAGACTATTTCAAATCTATCGCCCCGGCTTCTGTTACTGTCAAAGTGAAAGCCCATCATGGAGGTTCTCCTGCCGTGGTTTCTGACAGTTCGATCGGGTATCAGGCTGCCGAAAAAGCAATGGAAGAAACTTTCGGAAAAAGACCGATTCCAACCAGAGAAGGTGGTTCAATACCAATTGTAGCCTTATTTCAAAAGGAACTGGAAACAGATCCTATTTTATTCGGTTTTGGATTGGATACGGACGCACTCCACTCACCAAATGAGCATTACGGTGTCGCCAATTATTTCATTGGGATAGAAACCATAGCCGCTTTCTTCAAGCATTTCAAAAAGTTAAGTAATCAGTAATTCAGGAACTTATTGACCTATTAATTCCTTTCGGATACAACCATTCTCGGATCCATGAAAAACCTTAGATTTCTGCAGATCACTGCAGCAATACTTTTGTTTCTGAACTTCGCCCCTGATACAAAAGGACAAATAGTCTCGCCCCCAAAGTGGACCATTCAGTTAGTTCCTGAGAAAACAGTGACCGGAGAGGAAGCAACATTGGTTTTCGAGGCTCAGATTCCCATTGGTTGGTACGTATATTCCAATGATTTCGATCCAGACTTAGGACCAAATTTGACCGTTCTGAAATTAGAAGAATCCGAGGATTACACGCTGATCGGTCCACTTCAAGCGATAAACCCCAAAAAGAAGTTTGATGAAACCTGGAAAGGGGATGTCAGCTATTTTATGGGTAAAGGAAGGTTTGAACAAAAACTCACTCCGATTTCTTCGACAGGAATCATCAAAGGTGCTTTGGAATATCAGATGTGTTCGGATGTGACAGGACAGTGCATCAATTATGAAGAAGAATTTGAAATAACTTTTGATTCTGTTTCAGGGACAAGTGCTAATAATTCCACGGTTGAACCTTCACAAAACGAAGAGGTAGATAGTCCCTTTGCAATGGTAGATGCTGGACAGGAATCAACCAAGGAGGTCATTTCAACTGAACAATTTGCTGTTGAAAATACCTCCCAGAACGAATCTTTACTAGGGTTTATGGTTCTAGCATTTTTGGCAGGATTGGCTGCATTACTAACACCTTGTGTTTTCCCGATGATTCCTATGACTGTCACGTTCTTTACTGGAAGAAATAAATCCAGAGCGACAGGTATCCGCCAGGCTTTTATTTATGGACTTTCTATCATCGCGATTTACACTGTCGCTGGAACGGCTGTTGCAGCTATTCAGGGTCCTGAATTTGCAAATTGGCTTGCTACACATTGGCTTCCCAATCTCTTTTTCTTCGGTATTTTTATCTTTTTTGCTTTGGCATTTCTGGGAATGTTTGAAATTACTTTGCCTTCTGGTCTAGTCAATAAGGTAGATGAGAAAGCAGAAAAAGGAGGATTGGCAGGAGTTTTCTTTATGGCTTTCACACTTGTATTGGTTTCATTTTCATGTACAGGACCGATTGTTGGATCTATTTTGATTTCCTCGGCAGGCGGAGAGCTAGTCAAACCTATTTTGGGAATGTTTGCTTTTTCTTTGGCCTTCGCCATTCCATTTACGTTGTTTGCGGTTTTCCCAGAATGGATGAAATCCCTGCCCAAATCAGGAGGCTGGTTAAATTCCGTCAAAGTCGTGTTAGGCTTTCTGGAACTCGCATTGGCATTCAAATTCCTATCCATGGCTGACTTGGTTTACCATTGGGGAATCTTGGATAGAGATATATTTTTGGTGATTTGGATCGTCATTTTCGGAGCCTTGGGTTTTTACCTGCTTGGCAAAATCAAGCTACCCCATGACTCTCCCATGGAATCTATAGGCGTTCCCAGGCTTCTGCTGGCATTGGCTACATTTATGTTTGTGATTTATATGGTTCCTGGACTATTCGGAGCTCCTTTAAAACTTCTCAGTGGATATTTGCCCCCGATGACCACACAGAATTTCACCATTTCTTCAAGCCCAACGAATGAGGAGAAGGAAGCTAGGACAGAAACGATTTTATACGATGATATTTTGGAAATCCCCTATGGAATCCAAGGATATTTCGATTATGAGCAGTCAATGTCAGCCGCCAAAAAAGCCGGAAAACCCTTATTAATCGACTTTACAGGGCATGGTTGTGTCAACTGTCGAAAAATGGAAGAGAATGTTTGGGCAGATCCAGCTGTATTGGATAGACTGAAAAATGACTTTGTCATGGTAGCGCTCTACATCGATGAACGACTGGAGTTACCCGAAGACAAATGGTTTACTTCTGAATACGATGGCAAGGTCAAAAAAACCCTTGGTAAGCAAAATGCGGATTTTCAGATCACAAAGTTCAACAATAACGCCCAGCCTTATTATGTGATTTTGGATCATCAAGAACAGCTTCTCGCAAAACCACATGCCTACGATACCGATATCCGGAATTTTATTGAATTCTTAGATGGGGCAAAAGCGGAATTTGAAAGGAGATGATTTATTCCTTGTTGCTTTTGTTTAGATTAAAGCCAATCAATAGAAAATATCTTGTTGTATGATGACCTAAATTGAAGGTATTCGACATTCCATTACCTTTTTCATATCTCGCTTCAATTGAAATCTTGTTTCTCAAATACCCTGCTCCCAAAATAAAAGACTGCTCATAATTTCTTGGATCTTCAATTACATGACCTTCCGAAGTTTTTTCATCATAATAAAAAGTCGATTCTTTTTTGTAATAATTGGTTTCACTAATTGTAAAACCATTAGAAAACCCACCATTTAAAAACATAAAACCTGAACTTATCGGGAATTTATAACGAAGCAAAATGTTCAGTTTTAAGTAAGAGCCTCCGATTGTAGAAGCTATTGAAAAATATTCATTTGCACCTTTTACTTCTTCATAATATCCACTCACCTCATATCTTGTATACTGAAGCTCATTTTGAATAGAAAGCTTTCCTTGATTACGTGGCAGAGTAATATTATAAAATAAACCCACTGAAGGGTCTACTGAAGTATTAAAATTCCCTTGAGTCAGATGTGGAAATCCGGTACTGCTAAATTTGACAGAAGTAATAGAGGGGCCAACAAATACTCCAAAATTAGAATACCCTTCTTCCTTCGTCTTTTTAAAAGCAAAATCTGATTGCGTACACTCGTAATAATCTTGAAAAATCTTTGTTAAACTGTTTTTCTTATAGGTAACATGATCCAATTTGCTTTTTAAAGATTCACAACCCGCTAGATAAAGTACCAATTGCCCAACGAATTTATTATTATCTATTACCCTTGGATTCCCTTCACTATATTTTAAATACCTTTTGTACTGAAGTAGGTCAAAATCTCCTCCATTACTTATGTAGAAATAATCTTTACCATTTAAATGCTTATAATAGTATAAACTCTTTTCTCCACTGACAAGTGTTTGTAAAAATGTAGTATCATTCATAAAATTCATTTGAGGGGAGTCTCCCAAACTTTCTGTACGATTTGAAGAAACCTCTATTTCGACAACAGCACTCAAATAAATTTCATCACTCACTCTAAATTCACGAATGTCATTAGGAGTAAAAGTTGTCTCAATACCACCAATCTCCTTTACAAAATTGATTTTATCTGGATTCTTCTCCCAATTTCTATAGTCCAAGTAACCGTAAAGTGTATCGGCATTTTGCTTGATAACATATCCTGGAAGGTAATTTTCTTGTGAAAAAGTTTTTTGAAAAAAAATGATAAAAAGAATAAGAAACCCGATTCTTCTAAAGAAATGCAAGAACTTCATATATGATTTTAGTGGAAATTTACAATCTAAGGCCGATAAAACGACCGGCAAAGAAATACATTTTTTAGTAAAAAAATATTGAATTTTAATTTATTATTTAATCCACTAAATAATTTTTTTTTCTTCCAGATTACCCCTCTATAATCCGGTTTTTTACCGCTTTTTGTACAGCTTCAAGCTTACTATGAACCTGGAGTTTTTGGTAGATATTCTCAATATGCTTGCGGACAGTCTTCGGAGAAATAAAGAGATTTTCTCCAATCTGATTGTAATTCAGGCCTTTTGAAATCTGTTCCAAAATTTCTATTTCTCTGTTTGTGAGGGATATTTCCTCTACTGGATCCTCAAATTTAGGAGGATTACGAAGCAGTTTCAGTGCTTTTAAAGCCACAGATGGCGTCATAGCCGCCCCTCCGTCCAGCGTATCCAAAATTCCCTGGTACAGGGTTTTCGGATCTACTTCTTTTAAAAAATAACCATTGGCACCTGCCTGCACGGCTCGAAATATATTCTCATCGTCGTCAAACACGGTCAACATGATGATTTTGATCTGAGGATATTTCTGGTAAACCTTAGATACCGTATCGATCCCATTCATTTTTGGCATTTCTATATCCATAAGGATAACATGAACATTCGAATCCTCTTCTAATTTTTCCAGTAATTCTATGCCATTATATGCCCAGTATTTCACTTCCAAATCCGAAAAAACTGAAAGTTTATCAAGAATGGCCTTAAGTAAAAAATTATTGTCCTCGGCAATTGCAATTCGTATCATTTGCTAGTTGTAGTGATTTTAATAAATACATATCTGTGTCCCTTTTCTCTCTTCAGAAGCAATACTCAACTCCCTTCCGATTCGTTCCGCTCGAGCTTTCATATTCCCCAGACCATTTCCAAATTTGTTTTTTTGGATTATCCCCACACCATCGTCCTCCACACAAAGCCTTATTTTATCTTGGATTTGAGAAAAAATAATAGAGATTTTTTTTGCATTCGCATGTTTCAATGCATTATTGACAGCTTCTTGAATAACCCGATAGTAATTCATCCCTTCTATGGAATTCAATAACAACTTGCGCTCTACTCCCTCTTCTATTTTCAACTCAAATTCTATCTCAGGATAGGAGGCTTTAGCTTTAGAGATCAAATGTGCCAAACGACTTTCCAGATCTTCCACACTGATATGATCCTTATTCATTGCCCAAATGGTATCCCGAAGTTCATTGATTGTCTCCACTGTAAATCCAGATATCTGATCAATTTTAGCTGACATTTTTTCCAGATCCAGATTTCCAAATTTCAGATTATTGAGTGAGGAAATGATAAAGGTGAGTTGCGCTCCGATATTATCGTGTAAATCAGAAGAAATCCTGTCCCGCTGTTCATGAAGTCTCTTTTGGGTTTCTTGCTCTGCATAAATCGTCTGCAATTTTGCCTCTTGCTCCAAATGCCGGTTTTTGTTTTTCTGCCTGTAATAGATGAAAAAACCGACACCAAAAGATATCAATACCAATATCAAAAGTAACAACAGCTGATTATTCTGGGCTTCCACCACAAGTTCGTTTTCTGCCAAAGCAGCACGTGATTCTGCCAGTTCACGTTCTTTGGTTTCCACTTGATATTTGGCTTCGAGTTCACCCAGTGTTTTTACACGCTCCTCTTTAAAAATCGAATCTTTCACAGCCACATATTGCTCCAGGTAATCCATTGCCTCGTTTAGATTCCCTTTTGCTTTGTTGAAGCCGTATTGCTCATACAAATAGTCTCTTTTTTTCTCGGTGGATTCGCTTTGTTCGACATATTTATAAGCAGAATCCATCATCACCTGAGCCTTTCCAAAATCTCCTCTTTTATAAGCGATTGTGGCCAAATTCGTATAATTAGCAGCTAGGCTATAATCATCCATTGATTTTTGATTGACTCTTACAGCGGCATTCAGCCATGGCTCAGCTTCCGAATATTTCTTCTGTTTGAGTAAGGTATTGGCAATGTTATTAAACGTAAAGCTGATCCTGGTACTATCCAGATTTTCGATATTATCCAACACTTTATAGTGATAAAACAACGCAGAGTCTGGCTTTTCCCAATCATCAAAATTGATCCCGATGGCATTCAATGCAAAAGCAATAAACGGAGCCCTCGCCTTGGAATAAGAAGTAAGAAGCTGGTAGGCTTTTTTGCCATATTCCACTCCTCGCTCAAACTCCTCCATGTCATGGTAAACCACTGAGATATCCAAGAGTGCATATCCCATATAATTGCTGTCGAGAGCTGCTGTCGCATTTTGAAGCCCCTTTTGGGAATACATCAAAGCCCTCTCGAATCGTCCTGCAACAGACTCCAGCCTGTTTAAACGGATATAAGACAAGGAAATGAGATCTTGATTCTTAGAGCTTGGATCAATCAGTTCTGCACTTTTCAGAAAGTACTCTGCTGCTTGGTCATTCTCTCTAGAAACATTGAATTGTTCGGCTAAAAAGTAATAGTATAAGCCACTGTCTTCCGCGTTAAAGAGCTTGTTCTTTTCCAGTTCGAGAATGATCGTAGCAGAATCAGGATTGTATATCGTCCGGCCTAGCCTTGTCCTCAAGTCTTGGGAGAAAAGTTGGGCACTGACTAAGAAAAATACAACTAGGGTACAGAACCTATATTTCATGATTCAGAAGCTATGAATTTAACTTCCAATATAAAAAAATGGCTTTGGTACTAAAATCACCAAAGCCATTTGTTAAAAATCTTTCTGCGAAATCAATATATTTCTTCTAAAATCTGCGCTAATCTGACACTGGCTGCAATCAATCGCTCTTCTACAATCTCTCTGTTTTCGTATCCGTAGTTATAGGACAATTTCCTGTTTTCGGGGAGTTTGTAAACCATAGGTCTAAGTGCAACTGCTTCCTTTAACCAATCATCGATCGTGGAATTCCGATAGTGGTCCTCAATTTCAGGAGTCAGCTTTCTACTCAATTCATTCCCGATTTCCGTGTAGGACATGCCCCATCGATCGATGATTCCTGAGTCCCAAACAGAGTGAAGATTTGTGTTTTGAAAGAAAAATTCCAGTTTGACATCGTTTCCGCCACGGTCCTCACCAGTACCCACATGCAGTGGCTGATGAATATCCTCGACAATATGAATGAGCATTTTTAGCTTCTCGGCTTCTTCCTTCGCTGATAGGTTTCCCGCGATCAATTCCTCCTTAATTTGCAGAATCGCTTCGTAGGCATTTCCTCCTTTTTCCTGAAGCGAAGGATCATATTCCCCTTTTTTGCTCGTCAGATAATGCCAGGAATTCACATAGTCAAAGGCCCGATCTGACTTGATTTCATCCATCCATGTGCCACTTCTGCCAATTGACATAGGATATAGAACTTTCTCTACTTTCTTTTTGGTAGAATTTTTCAATTGCAAGGAAGTCATGTATCCGATGAGGTAATGACCTAACTGTCCCCAGGCAAAAACCTGTGAAACTATCAATGACAAAAAGCACGTCAGAATAATGGACTTGGTGAATTTCATCTGTATTATTGGATTTCGATGGAAACAAATTAACTCCAAATCTAGAGGGAAAACTTCAGGTTATTGTGACCTCAAGATTAAGAATTCTGTAATTCAGAAACTGCTAGCCAAGCCATCAGTCCGGCCCCTACTTCCAGCGCATCTTCTTCTATATCAAAAGTAGGAGTGTGAACTCCAGAAGTGATTCCTCTAGCTTCATTTCTGGTACCCAAGCGGTAAAAACAACCGCTGATCTCCTGAGAATAATAAGCGAAGTCCTCTGCAGCCATCCAAATATCCAGATCTACTACATTTTCCTTTCCCAAATAGTCAATTGCTGCCTGTTGAGATCTATCCGTAAGATCCGGATCATTTTGTAAAAAAGGGTATCCCTTTCGGATTTCGAAATCAAGTTCTCCTCCCATTCCTTCCACGATGCCATGCGCAATTTGAAGCATTTTTTGATGTGCCTTTGCTCTCCAATCCTCATTCAAAGTCCTGAATGTCCCCTGGATTTTTACTTCATTTGGAATGACATTGGTAGCTCCCAGTGCCTCAACTCTTCCAAAAGAAAGCACCGAGGGGATTTTTGGACTTGCTGCACGACTCACCACTTGCTGCAAGGCCACGATCATATGAGAGGCTATCAAAACCGGATCTATCAACGTTTCAGGCATCGCCCCATGGCCACCTTTACCTTTGACAGTAATGTATAACTCATCGGCACTGGCCATGTAAATTCCTTTACGGAACCCTACTTTACCAGCCTCTATAAACGGCATCACATGCTGACCGATAATTCCAGATGGTCTTGGATTTTCAAGTACTTTATCTTTAATCATCAAAGAAGCACCACCAGGAACCACTTCTTCACCTGGTTGAAAAATCAATTTGATACTTCCCTCAAAATCATCTCTGACCTCATTCAGGATCTTAGCAGCACCCAGCAACGAGGCAGTATGGGCATCATGTCCACAGGCATGCATGACCCCTTCGTTGGTAGATTTATAAGGAACTTCATTTGCCTCAATGATCGGCAAAGCATCCATATCGGCTCTAAGTGCTACTACTTTTTTATTTGGATTTTTACCTTCAATCAAGGCCGACCAGCCTGTCGTGGCCTTTTTTTCAATCTTGGTGATACCCAAAGATCTCAGCCTTTCTTCTACAAATGCGGACGTTTTGAATTCAACATAAGAAAGCTCTGGATTGGCATGGAGATGTCTCCGGGTTTCGATGACTTCTTTTTTATAGGCCTTAGCCAGTGACTTAATTTTGTCCTTCAGCATTCGAATTGGTGATTTCAGGGGCTTCGTATTCTTTTCTCTGGAATCTATCTTGAATTATCCTCGCAGTGGGAAACTGGGATTTGATCAGGGAAAAGCTCTTTTGAGCCTCAATTTTATAATTAAACTTTCCCACTTTTACGAGATAGCGGGGTTCTTGGTATTGCATTTCAGCTTTGATATCAGGGAAATTCTCCATTAGATCATCTCTGGTCTCAAAAGCTTTCGTCCTGTCGATTCCTGAATAAACCAAAACCGAATATCCGTTGTAATAAGGTTCGGTAAGGTTTTTATTGTACATCATTCGGATTTTTTGACCTAACTCATCATCCACTGATTCAACAGACTCAACAGAACTTGATGTATTCTCAGTCACCATCGCTTCCTTATAATCGGGATAAACCGGCAAAGATCCGCTTAGATTCTCCTGGTAATTAGCGTATGAACCTGCTCCACTGGTAGTTGATTTGGATGAATTACACCCAACAATGAAGACCAATAATCCTAGAACCCAAACCGCTTTCATATATTTTGATTTAATCAATAACTACGCATTTTCCTTCCTGAATATCCTGCTCGACACTTTTGTATTTGACATCGGTTTTTGTCGTGCCATTGGTGTATTGTACAGTGACTTTATCATTTCTGCCATAAGCCTTTTCAGACTTTCTTGGAGCTACCACTTGGGGAGCTGGTCTACCTGCAGTTGCGGCAGCGGCAGCAGCGCGGTTGGCACCAGGATTTAATGTACTTGAAACTTCTGCCTTACTGGCTTGGCCTTGAGTCTCGGCAGCTCTAGCTGGCTGAGCTGCATGCACTTGACTTGGATCTTGCTTTGGCAAATCAGCTCTTGAAATAAAGGAAATCATGTCCTCATTCAGTTTACCGATAAACCTCTTGAACATTTCAAACGCTTCAAACTTGTAGATCAATAACGGATCTTTTTGCTCATATACTGCATTTTGAACGGATTGTTTTAGATCATCCATGTCACGAAGATGTTCTTTCCAGTTCTGATCTATGATGGCCAGGGTCACATTCTTCTCAATAGATCGGATCAATTCACGTCCTTCACTAGCGATCATAGCCTCTAGATTTACTACCACGCCGATCTGCTTGATGCCATCAGAAATCGGCACCATGATATCTTTGACAGTGGCACCTCTTTCTTCCTGTACTTTTTTGAAGATAGGAAGCGCAGTGCTCATGATCATTTCATTTTTCTTTTGATAGCTATCAAAAGCAGCTTCGTATAACTGTTGGGTCAATGTTGCGGAATCTTTGGATTTCAGCTCGTTTTCAGTAATCTGAAAATCAATGCCCAAAGAAGTGAAGACGTTCATTCTCAAATCTTCCGGATCACCGTTTGATTTACCCATTTCAATGTTGCTCTCGCAGACATCGTACATAATATTGAGAATATCCAGCTCTAAGCGGTCACCTTTCAGTGCATTTCTTCTACGCTTGTAAACCACCTCACGCTGTGAATTCATCACATCATCGTATTCCAAAAGTCTCTTTCTGGTTCCGAAGTTATTTTCCTCTACTTTGGTCTGAGCTCTTTCGATAGATTTAGTGATCATGCTATGCTGGATCACTTCCCCTTCTTCCAGACCCATTCTATCCATCAATTTGGCGATTCTTTCAGAACCAAAAAGACGCATCAAGCTATCCTCAAGGGAAACAAAGAACTGGGAAGAACCCACGTCACCCTGACGACCTGCACGACCTCTTAATTGTCTATCTACTCGTCTTGATTCGTGTCTTTCAGTACCGATAATTGCCAAACCACCAGCTTTTTTGGATTCTGGCGAAAGCTTGATATCTGTACCTCTACCAGCCATGTTGGTCGCAATCGTCACCGTACCTGCCTGCCCGGCTACTGCTACCACATCCGCTTCTTTTGCGTGTTGTTTTGCATTCAAAACCTGATGCGGGATTTTCTTCAAAGTGAGCATTCTACTCAACACTTCAGAGATTTCTACCGAAGTTGTACCCACCAAAACTGGTCTTCCCTGAGCTACCAGCTCATTAATCTCGTCCACAACAGCATTGAATTTCTCACGGACGGTTTTGTAAACTTTATCTTCTTTATCAGAACGCTGAATCACCCTATTAGTAGGAATGACCACTACGTCCAATTTGTAGATTTCCCAGAATTCTCCAGCTTCCGTCTCAGCAGTACCGGTCATACCGGCAAGTTTGTGATACATTCTGAAGTAATTCTGCAAAGTGATGGTCGCATAAGTTTGCGTCGCATCTTCTACTTTTACATTTTCTTTTGCCTCAATCGCCTGATGCAAACCGTCAGAATACCTTCTTCCTTCCATCACACGACCCGTTTGCTCATCGACGATTTTAACCTTGCCGTCAACAATAATGTATTCCGTATCCCTCTCAAACATACAATATGCTTTGAGCAATTGGTTTACGGTATGGATTCTTTGGGCTTTTACGCCATAATCCTTGATTACTTCTTCCTTACGGATTAGCTTTTCCTTGTCATCCAAGGTATCATCCTTCTCCATTTCGGCGATCATCACCCCGATATCCGGCAAAATGAAGAATTCAGCATTTTCATTCTTTGTGGTCATGGTTTCGATCCCACGATCAGTCAGATCTACTACATTGGTTTTTTCATCTATCGTAAATAAAAGCGGCTCATCTGCCTCAGGCATTTGGCGCTTATTGTCCTGCAAATAGAAATTCTCTGTTTTTTGAAGTATAACCCGAATACCAGGTTCAGATAGATATTTAATCAATGGCTTGTATTTAGGCATTCCTCTGAAAGCTCTAAACAGTGCCAATCCGCCATCTTTCTCATTTCCTTCGGAAATCAATTTTTTGGCAGAAGTCAAAAATCCCTGGATCAATTTTCTCTGCTCATCTACCAAAGTCGCTACTCGAGGTTTCATGTCATCAAATTCATGAACATCCCCTTTTGGTACAGGACCAGAAATAATCAACGGAGTACGAGCATCATCAATCAAGACAGAATCGACCTCATCGACCATCGCAAAATGATGTTTTCCTTGCACCAAATCTCCACCATCTCTGGCCATGTTATCCCTCAGGTAATCAAAGCCAAATTCGTTATTGGTACCATAGACGATGTCACATGCATAGGCACCTTTTCTTCCAGCAGAATTTGGCTGATACTTATCGATACAATCCACAGAAAGCCCATGAAATTCAAAAAGCGGTGCATTCCATTCAGAGTCACGTTTTGCCAAGTAATCATTGACCGTAACAATATGTACACCTCTCCCGGCAAGGGCATTTAGATAGGCCGGCAAAGTAGAAACCAAGGTTTTACCTTCACCGGTAGCCATCTCAGCGATTTTACCGTTATGCAAAACCATACCTCCAATCAGCTGCACATCGTAATGAACCATGTCCCAAACGACTTCATTTCCAGCTGCTAGCCAGGTATTGTGCCAAATGGCCTGCTCACCCTCGATGACTACATTTTGTTTTTTGGCCGAAAGCTCCCGGTCAAATAAGGTGGCGCTTACTTTCAGCTGCTTGTTTTCTTTAAACCTCCGGGCGGTTTCTTTTACCACTGCAAATGCAGTAGGCATTACTTCCAATAAAATTTCCTCCAAAGACTCGTCCCTCTGTTTTTCAAGCTGGTCTATTTGATTAAAAAGTTGGTCTTTTTCGTGGATGGCATTGGCAGCAAGCTCATTGATTTTCACTCTGATCTCAGCGATGCTATCGTCGATGGATTTGAGCTTTTCATTGATTTTGCCCTTTATTTCTGCTGTTTTACCTCTTAGCTCATCATCACTGATAGATGCAAAGCTTGCGAAGATCTTATTGATCTCTTCTACTTTAGGAGCTAATTCTTTGATATCTCTATCGGACTTCGTTCCGAATACTTTTGCGAGTCCTTTGGCAATAAATTCTAACATGTCGAGTGAATGTGATTCTAAAATCGGGCTTTAAAATTAAGCCCTTTTTATTACAATTGATAATGATATCCGATTGGTACCAGATGATCTTTATATTCTAAATGATTATTTGTCCTTTAAATACTTGCTCGGCCGGACCTATCAACCAGATGTCGGAAAATCCCCCTTCCGGTTTGGAATTAAATTTAACGGATAACTTACCTCCAAGGGTATTGATTTTTATCTCTGCGGCATCTCGGTCTTTTCCATACACCAAGGCAGCTGCTGTCACTCCTGTACCACAGGAAAGTGTCTCATCTTCCACACCTCTTTCATAGGTACGTACGAAAATCTCATCTTTAGCTATAGGCTCTACAAAATTGACATTGGTTCCTGCTGGTGCATAGGAGGCACCGTATCGCACGCTTTTCCCTTCTGCAAAAACCGGATAATCTGACACTTTATCTACCAGACGGATATGATGCGGAGAACCAGTATTGACAAAGAAGTCCTCATTTCTGGACTCGATGCCTGCTACTTCTCCCATGAGCAGTTGTACCAGCCCATCTTCTAAAACAGCTTCATGTTTGCCATCAATGGCCAGAAAAGTAGTTTGATCACTGACAATTCCCAAGAATGCAGAAAATGCAACAGCGCACCTTGCTCCATTGCCACACATACTTTGGGATCCATCCGCGTTGAAATAAATCATCTCAAAATCATAATCAGAATGGTTTCTGATCAAAATCAATCCATCGGAACCAATCCCGAATTTTCTATCGCAAAGCTTAGAAACCAATGCCAAATCGGTTACATCAAACGATTCTGATCGATCATCAATCATCACGAAATCATTCCCTGTTCCTTGATATTTATAAAAGGTTGTCTCCATGGATTTTAATTCTTGCTGTCTGGCTCAAAAACTTAACCAAAGCTATATTGCCTGCAAACTTAAAACAACTTGTCACAAAATCAGACAATAAGTCTGATTCTCAATTTGCAATACGACAGATTCTGTATAAAATAATGCTATAAATCATCTGAACGATTCCTTTTATGAGGACAATACTTGATGTTTCTTTGTAAATCCAAAATTGATTATTGAATTGACTTCGGTTAATTTCAATTATTTCCAACAAATCATATTTAAAACTTATGCTAGATCCTAAATCTCTTTCCTCAGTAGCTCTTTTCCATGAAACTTTTAAACATCCAGTGTTACCGGAACCGACCATTCCTTCGGAAACGAGATGTAATCTGAGGGTTTCTCTTTTAGCGGAAGAGTTAAAGGAGCTGGAAGAAGCGATCGAAAACAAGGATTTGGTAGAGATTGCAGACGCTCTTTGCGATCTTCAATATGTGCTTTCAGGAGCTATTTTGGAGTTTGGGCTTGGAGAGAGGTTCAAGGCCCTTTTTGATGAAGTGCAGCGATCCAATATGAGTAAGGCCTGTGTCACTGAACAAGAAGCAAAAGATACCGTGGCACATTATGAGGCAAAAGGAACTCCTTGTTTCTATGAAAAAGAAGGTGAACTTTTTTTGGTTTTCAGAGAAGGAGACCACAAGACCTTAAAATCAGTAAATTATTCACCTGCAGATTTAAAGGGAATTTTAGAAAAATAAACTTAGGAAGTCTTCAGGCTTTTATCTTGGTGATTTTTCAATTCTATAATACGGGCCGGCATATTGAAGCCGGCCTTTTCTAATGCCGTCAATACCTGAAGAATTGCACTGCTTTTCACAACTGCATCTGAAATCGTCCTTTCAAAGGTATTTACCCAAAATGTCACCTGGATATTTAAGGTACTTTCTCCCAGATCCACCACCCAAACTTCAGGCGCTTTATTTCCATTCAAAACACCTGGCACAATTTGAATTTCCTTTTTGATCAAATCAATCGCGGCTTGGTAGTCTGATCCGTAATCCAGCCCGATTGTAAAATCATATCGAAGAAATCCATCTATAGTGAAATTGATCAGTGGGTTTTTGAGAATTACACCATTCGGAATAAAGACATCTTTCCCGTCACCGGTTTTAATCTGGGTATCTCTTAGGTTTAAAGTCAACACTTGCCCGCTCATTCCATTGATATTGACAATATCTCCAACACGAAAAGGCCGCTTAAAGGCCAAAATGATGCCTGCTAGAAAATTTTCCCCGATATCCTTTAAAGCAAAACCGATTATAAACGCTGAAATACCCGCCCCAGCAAGTAGGCCAGAAACTACTCCAGTCAATCCTATAATCCTAAACACTACTAATAGTCCAGCCAAAATAACCAAGGAACTGAAAATCCCTGCAAGGAAATTTGCCAGCAAATCATCGTCCATTCGCTTGATTAAACGAACCCTAAGAAAGGTTTTAGATTTTCTAGCGAAAAAAACAACTAATAAAAAGACGCCTAAAGCCACACCAGCAACGAGTAATCCGTTTTTGAGGGTAGGCCAATCTGTAGCAAAAAATTCCAATTCCTTCATTGCAGTAAAATACAAAAAGTCATTCAGATTTACGTTTTCTGCTCAATCAATGTAGAAATAAGGCGGCCTTTCTTGTATTAAAAGGGATTCCCAAGGTCTTTCATTGCCACATACACGGTTTTCAATTGGGAATAATGCTCGATGGCTGCTAAGCCATTTTCCCTTCCTATCCCAGATTGTTTATAGCCCCCAAATGGGATTTCAACAGGATTTATATTGTAAGTATTAATCCAACACATCCCTGCTTGAAGCCCTGCTACCATACGATGGGCTCTTCGCAAATCATTGGTATATACTCCTGCTGCTAAACCAAACTCGGTGTCATTGGCACGTTGTAAAACCTCTGACTCCTCTTTGAAAGTCAAGATAGTCATGACGGGACCAAAAATTTCTTCTTGTACGATCTGGCACTCATCCACTTTGCTTTCAAAAATGGTGGGTTCTATAAAATACCCTCCTTCACAACCTGGAACCTTGATTTGTTTTCCTCCATAGATTAATTCAGCTCCTTGGTTTTTGCCCAAATCAATGTAGCCCATTACTTTATCAAAATGGATTTTATTGATTAGTGCTCCTATTTGGGTTTCTGGGTCTGATGGATTTCCCACTTTGAGCTGCTTCGCTTTTTCGACAAGTTTCGCAATAAATTTTTCGCGGATAGCTTCCTGCACAAAAACTCGAGTACCATTGCTACAAATTTCTCCTTGAGTGTAAAAATTGCCAAGCATTGCTCCGTTTACCGCTTCATCAATATCCGCATCTTCAAAAATAATAATGGGTGATTTACCTCCTAATTCCAAGGTAACATGCTTCAAGGTAGCAGCAGAAGCTGCCATGACCTTTTTACCCGTTCCTACTTCTCCGGTTATAGAAACCTTGGCAATGGCTGGATGGGCAGTCATCATTTGACCTACCTCTCCGTCGCCTTGGATCACGTTGAAAACTCCATCTGGCATTCCCGCTTCTTTGAAAACATCTCCCAATAGATAAGCAGTTAACGGAGTCAGTTCAGCAGGTTTAAAAATCATAACGTTCCCACATGCTAAAGCAGGTGCTGCTTTCCAGCAAGCAATTTGGATGGGATAGTTCCATGCTCCAATACCCGCACAAATCCCCAAAGGTTCTCTTTTGGTGTAGGCAAAATCTCCTCCCAATTCAAAATGTTCTCCATGTAAAGTAGGTGCCAGCCCTGCATAATATTCCAAGCAATCTGCCCCTGAAATTACATCTACCGCTACTGCTTCTTTGAGGGGTTTACCGGAATCCTGAGATTCCAACAGTGCCAATTCCTCATTTTTTTCTCGTAACAAGGCAGAAGCTTTATGTAATATTCTCCCTCTTTCTGTGGGAGACATGGCAGACCATACTTTGAAACCTCTTTTTGCGGACTCTATTGATTTTTCAAAATCTTCCGAAGAAGCACTGGTTACTTGATGGGTTTTTTCGCCTGTGGCAGGATTGAAGTTATCAAAGCTCTTACCTGTTCCATTGACTGACTTATTATCTATATATAAAGGGATGGTTTGCATTTTTGGAGATTTAATGGCCTTTTAGGATCTTTTTTAGTGAAGCAAAGCCAAAAGTTGAATGGTCATTCAAATTTATAGGTCTTATCATCCTGACCCAAAAAAGTATCGATTGAATTTTAAAAAATAAACCTGGGACTGAGTAAAATACAAAAAGCCCCGCAATTGCGAGGCTTCTGTACCAGGAGCGGGAATCGAACCCGCACGACCGTGAGGTCACAAGATTTTAAGTCTTGCGTGTCTACCTATTCCACCATCCCGGCTTCACTCCATCATGATGGAGCTACTATTTCATTAAACAAGAAAGCCCTTGAATCAAGGGCTTTTTGAGCGAGAGACGAGATTCGAACTCGCGACCCCGACCTTGGCAAGGTCGTGCTCTACCAGCTGAGCTACTCTCGCTTTTAGTAAGACCCAAACTTTCTCTGAGTCATTTGTGGATGCAAAGGTAAGATCCGAAAATAAATTTACAAGTATTATCGCCTGAATTTTTCCCTTTTTCTTCGCAAAAAATTCGTTTTGGCTGATTTACAGTCCTATATCAAAGTCATAAGATGCTAGAATTTTAACCATTTCACCCACATTTCTTGCTCCGAGCTTTCTTAAAATATTTTTCCGGTGGGTAGAAACAGTATTAAACGATATATTCAATTTCTCACTGATCTCCTTTGATTCCATCCCATCGAGAATCATTTTCACGATTTCTTTCTCCTTCTTTGTCAATGAAATTTCCCTGGTTACAGGAGAGTTTTTGTTTACAAAAATCCTAGTACCATCATCTTTTAAATAGGAGTAATTCCAGTCATAACTTTTCGACTTAGGCGGAAATTCCAACTTTAAAATAATGTGGAGATCCATGGCAAAATTACCAGCAGAATCAATCAAATATGGTTTTACCCTTCCCATTACCCAAAAAACTTCCTGAGTAACACGATGCACCCATCTAGTGGTATACGAAAATTCAAACCGGTGTTTCTCTGCTAAAGTGAGCTGGTGAAAGGCATCAAAAATTATCTTTTGAAATCGAAACAACTCCTCCCTATCCTCAGGATAAATCATCGTGAATGAAGTTTCCATCCCTTTTGATTTAAACATAGAGGAAGGATATCCTGTGAGCTCTTCGACATTTCCTGTATAAAAAGCCAGATTCAGTTTACGATAATCAAAACAGGCTATGACCAAACCTTCTCTCATGCCAATATTCTGGCTGAGAATCTCAAGTTCTGAGAGCATTTTTTCTTCATCAGGAGAATCTTTAAACTCCTGTTTTTTCCATTCTTGAAAAAATTTAGAATACTTATCCTGTTTCTTCAGGTCCTTCAAAAGCACCTTATCCATAACAATCAATTAATAATATTAAAAAGCTTAACCAATATACTGAATAACTTTTCAACTATGCCTCTAATTTTTTCTTTATCTCATGAAGTTTCAATAATGCTTCAATCGGTGAGATCGCATTGATGTCAATTTGATCAATTAATTCCTTTGCTTCTTGGATTTTGGGGTCAAGTTCAAACAAACTCAATTGATAGTTGTTTTTTGGAATAGATTTAATGCTTTCATTCTTTTCATTGACAGCTTTGTCTTTTTCCAGATGACCCATAATTTCTGAGGCTCTCAAAACTACTGGGTTTGGCATGCCTGCCATCTGAGCCACATGAATCCCGAAGCTGTGCTCACTTCCTCCTTCTTTAAGTTTCCTCATAAAAATGACTTTGTTCCCTACTTCTTTTACTGAAACATTGAAATTTTTTATCCTTGGAAAATCTTCTGTCAATTGGTTTAATTCATGATAATGCGTTGCAAAAAGAGTCTTGGCTTTAAACTGAGGGTGATTATGCAAATATTCCACAATAGACCAGGCGATGGAAATCCCGTCGTAAGTCGAGGTGCCTCTACCGATTTCATCCATCAAAACAAGACTTCTGTTGGATAAATTATTGAGAATACTTGCTGTTTCTGTCATTTCTACCATAAAAGTAGATTCTCCTTTGGAAAGATTATCAGAGGCTCCTACCCGCGTGAAAACCTTATCAATGATTCCTACTCTCGCAAATGACGCGGGAACGAAGCTTCCCATTTGAGCCATTAAAACGATCAAGGCAGTTTGCCTTAATAAAGCTGACTTACCGGCCATATTTGGCCCAGTGATGATGATGATTTGTTGGCTATCGTGATCCAGATAGATGTCATTGGGCACATAATTTTCTCCTAAGGGCAACTGCTTTTCTATGACCGGGTGTCTTCCATCTTTAAATTCCAGAGTTTCCGTTTCAGAAATTTTTGGTCTGGAATATTGATTGGAAAGCGCCACCTGGGCAAATGAAAGTAAAACATCCAAGGTTCCGATCACCCGGGCATTTTGCTGGATTTGAGTAACATATTTCGCTGTTTCCTGCACCAATTCCAGAAAATATCGCTGCTCTATCCCCACCAATCGCTCCTCGGCATGTAGGATCTTTTCTTCGTAATCTTTCAGTTCAGGCGTGATATACCGTTCCGCATTGACCAAAGTCTGTTTTCTGATCCATTCCTGTGGCACTTTGTCTTTATGAGCATGCGTTACTTCCAAATAGTACCCAAAAACTTTATTGTACGCGATTTTTAAAGATGATATGCCGGTGTTTTGAACTTCTCGCTGTTGTAACTGAACCAAAAAATCCTTCCCGGTATTTGCCAAGTTCCGGTACTCGTCCAATTCTGCATCTACTTCATCTTTGATGATACCTCCTTGATGCGTTAGCATAGGAGCATCTTCCTTTAATTCCTTTTCGATTTTTTCCAATAAAAATTCACAGAGGTTCAATTGATCTGAAAGCCTTTTCAGTGTGGGATTTTCCTGCGTTTTAAGTAGCTCCTTGATAGGCACAATAGCTTTCAATGCCCTTTTGATCTGATTGATCTCCCTTGGATTTGCTCTTCCTACCACGACTTTTGAAATCAACCTCTCCAGATCTCCGATATGTTTGAGTTCTGAAAGGATTGTTTCTATCAAGATGGAATTTTGATAGAAGAAATCTACCACATTCAGGCGCTCCTCGATGGCTTTCTTCTCTTTCAAAGGTAAAACCATCCATTTCTTCATCATTCTGGATCCCATAGGAGTCAATGTCTGATCCAATATCTGGATTAATGGGACACCTCCCTCGTGCTGGGCATAAACCAGTTCTAGGTTTCGAATAGTGAATTTGTCCAGCCAGACATATTTCTCCTCAGCAATTCTCGAAATCGCCGAAATATGCTGAATCTCTTTGTGCTCCGTTTCTTCTAGATAATATAAAATTGCACCTGCTGCTGTAATACCATTTTCTTGATCTTCAATACCAAATCCTTTCAGGTTTTTGGTTCCAAAATGTGTTTTTAGCTTTTCGTAGGTAAAATCAAATTGAAAAACCCAGTCCTCACAATGAAATGTGATAAAATCATTTTTAAGCAGTTCTTGGGCTACTTTTTTGGAGGCTTTGGAATAAATAATTTCTGAAGGGGCGAAACTTTGAATCAATTTTTCCAAATAGGAAGAATTGCCCTCTGCACACATAAACTCTCCTGTGGATAGATCCAGAAAAGAAATCCCATGTTTTTCTTTTCCAAAATGGATAGATGCCAGGTAATTATTTCTTTTAGTATCCAGCACCTGGTCATTGAAAGATAGGCCAGGTGTCACCAACTCGGTTACTCCCCGCTTGACGATTCCTTTCACGGATTTTGGATCCTCTAATTGATCACAAATTGCTACTCGATTGCCCGCTCTAACCAGCTTCGGCAGATATGTATCCAAAGAATGATGTGGAAATCCTGCCAACTCAATATGCGAGGCAGACCCATTGGCTCTTTTAGTCAAAACAATGTCAAGTACTTTACTGGCCTTGATGGCGTCCTCACCAAAAGTTTCATAAAAATCACCAACTCTGAATAATAACAATGCGCCGGGATGCTTGGCTTTGATGGCATTGTATTGCTTCATTAAGGGCGTTTCTTTTCCGTCTTTAGACTTACTCATGTGGGTATACTTACTTTTATACTAATTTTGGGAGAGATATTCGGCGGGAATATCCCCGAAAATAAGCCATTCATAAAGCAGAACAAAAAAGGATGAAAAAATTAAGCATGGATGAACTCGAAAGAGTATCGGTCGAAGAATTTAAACAAATGGAAAAATCACCGATTGTAATCGTGCTGGACAATATCCGAAGCTTGAATAATGTCGGCTCTGCTTATCGGACAGGAGATGCATTTGGGATAGAAAAAATTTATCTCTGTGGAATCACAGGAACTCCTCCTCATCGCGATATTCAGAAAACCGCTTTAGGAGCTACTGAATCAGTAGATTGGGAATATTGCCAAAACACAACAGATGCTTTGGAAAAACTAAAATCGGAAGGTTTTCAGATTTGTGCTTTAGAGCAAGTAGACAGGTCAGTTAAGCTTCACGAATTTAAACCAGAAAATGGCAAAAAATACGCTTTGGTATTCGGAAACGAGGTTTTCGGAGTAGAAGACGAAGTTCTAAATGCCTGTGATACTGTCTTGGAAATCCCGCAACTTGGAACCAAGCATTCCCTAAACATCTCAGTGACTCTAGGTATTTCTATTTGGGATTTGATGGTGAAATTAAAGCAGTTTTAAAAAAACGGGGAGAAATCCAAAAAACCTCTCCCAACTGGTTTATTCATCTTTTAGAAATCGATACCTGATCCCTATTGATCCCCTAAGCCAATCAAAACTTCCTATCATCGGTGCTATTTCCATCTGAAAGCCAAAATCCTTTTTGGCAAATGGATAGACATTTAGGCCAATAGGAATCACCACTCCATCTATGTCACCAATATGGGGGCCTATTCCTCCATAAAATTCAAAACTCTCCTTTTTTGCTAAAATCAAATTTGCAACAAGCTCGACATCAAAATCACTCAAAAAATCATTAGTCCCTAATCGAAACTCAGGAATAAACCGCTCTCCGAACTGTTTATTGACCCCAACGAAAGGTAAAAAGCTACTTTGATGATAAGATACTGTCCACTGGGCGAAAGTAAGTGAGGAAAGAAGGCAAAAACAGATTACCAAAAAGGATTTTTTCATAAAGATTTAGTTAGTATGAAATCATCTACGAACAAAACAACTTAAAGTTTAAGATCTGAAATTTTTATATGCGTTTTTATCATATTCGAACTCGCTTTTGCCACGATTTTTCCTGATTCTTTGCTGATGATCGCTTCCCAATGATTAAGGTTTGCTCCAGATCTAATAAGGTTCGCTTCTAGGATGAGTTTTTCACCGATTTGAGCGGATGAAAGAAAATCCACACTCAGGTTAATACTGGACATCAAATAATCGCCCCCGGCTACAAAATTTGCCATCCCGATTCCATCATCCAGCATTAATGAGGCCACTCCACCATGCAAAATTCTTGCAGGATTACACATGTAAGGCTGGACTGTGTACTGGATTTTGATGTGTTTTTCGGAAATTTCCAACAAAATTCCTGCTAGCCAATTTCCCGCAGCAGATGGAGTTTGATCCAGTTTTTTGCCTATTTGACTTGAAAAATACTCAAGGGGTGTTGCCATAATTCTGAGTTATTTTTTTTCTAATAATTTTAAATAATCATCCATGATTTCTTTCAAAGACTCTTTTTCTATCTCCGTTTCCCAAATACTTTTCCAGGTACCATCCTTTTGGATAAAAAAGTCAGCATCCTCTTCAATCCAAGGCTTTAGCGACGTTAAATAGTCGAAAAACTGTTTATTATTCCCATTTTCTAAATGAAACTTCTGTTCTTCTCCTGCCGAGACTGCTTTTAATTCTATCGGCCATTTGAGATTTTGCAGCTCAAAATAGATATAGGATTCATTCTTTAAAGAATTCAAAATTATCACCAAAATGAGGTTCCATGGTTTGTCATTTTGAATTGTATCCTTATGTCTGAAAAGAGTCATTTTTGCATCGATTCTTGCCTCTCTTTCATAATGAATGGACCGGAGATTCAGAAAAAACAGCCGATTAGAATCATTTACCTTGAAAGTGCGATCCTCTCCCGTATTGTCTGCCCGCTTGTCATTAAAGAAGGAAAATACAAACACTAATAAGAGGGAGGCCAGACCAAAGATCTTGAGAATTTTTATTAGCTCGGGAGTGAATATCGGATCTCTGGAAGAGTTTTTTGCCATAGTAGGTTAACTCTATTCCTATTAAAGAGTTGGCGTTAGTGAACGTATGAACCGGCATTGATGTCAATGCTAGCACCCGTTGCATGGTCTGCAAAGCCAGAACACAATAAGGTCACCATTGGGGCGATATCTTCTGGTTTAGTCAATTCACTTAAAGCGATATCATTTAAAGCAAAGCCTTCTCCATATTCGGAAAGTATCTCATTGGCCATATCTGTACGGGTAAATCCCGGTGCTATCAAAAATGCCTTGATCCCCTGTTTCCCATAATGTCTGGCAATGGATCTTGTCAAACTTACTAAAGCCCCCTTTGAAGCTGCATAGGCTAAATAATCGGTAGTATCCCCTCTAAAAGCAGCTCTGGAAGAAATAGTTACTACTCTTCCCCCCTGATTGATTTTAGCCTGATCTACAAATTCCTTGCATAAAATCCCTACTGAAGTGGTATTTATCTGAATGGTTTCATTCCAAATCTTCAACCACTTTTCTGTTGGCAAATCATCTGGGGCAGATTTTGCAACTCCCGCATTATTGACAATTCCTGACAGGGGACCATATTTTTTTACCAGCTTTGGAATAAAGCCAACTACTGGATCTGGATTTCCCAAATCACATTTTTCTAAATGGGAAACTCCAGAAAGTTCATTTTGAAGGGATTTGGCTTCTTCTTCGTTGGAATTAAAATGAATGATTATCTCCGCACCAGATTCTGAAAGTTGTTTGGCAATAGCTCTTCCAATACCCCGTGAGGCTCCTGTAATAAGAATCCTTTGACCATTTAATGAAATATTCATTTATAAGATAGGTTAATTACCAATTTTCCTGAATCATCAATGACTGAATATGTGCCAAATGGTGTTTTCCATGCCAGGCATACATCAAAGTAACCTCATCCAAAGGGACATTTTTTTGTGATTCGGGGTGAAAATAGGTTTTGTCAAAGTCTTTAGGTCGCATTTCTTCAAGAATCCGAAGCCATTTGAAATGGATATTCTTAAGCATACCTATGGAAATCTCTATAGGAAGATTATAATCAGGAAGATTTGCCCAAGCAGCTTCATCATATGGTTTTATTCTTGGATTTTCTTCTGTCAAAGCCAATTTGAACCTTATCAAGGCATTCATATGGCTATCAGCACAATGGTGTACAACCTGACGAACGGTCCAACCTCCAGGTCTATAGGGCGTGTTTAATTGTTTTTCAGTAAAATTCTTAACTGTTGATTCAATAAATTTAGGAAGAGACTTAATTTCCTCTGTTGCATTTCTTAAATCATCCGTAGTGATTACAGATGGTTTTTGGAATTTCCCAATTGGATATTTGAGCTGTTCGATGTCTATCATAGGTTGTTTATTTACCTGCTGCGATGCTAGCCAAATCTACAGTTTTTGCACCATTAGCCAAAAGGACATTGGCACAGGAACATAAAGTAGCTCCGGTAGTAATTACATCATCCACCAATAGGATCCGGAGATTGACGATTGACATTCCGGAAGTAAGTTGAAAAACGTCATCCACATTTTCCATTCGTTGCAGCCTGGATTTTTTGGTTTGGGTTTCAGTAAATTTCTTCCTTTCCAAAGCATTTTCATAGACAATCCCTAAGCCTTCAGACATCCCTTTTGCAAATTGCTCACTTTGGTTATAGCCTCTTCTTAGCAATTTGATAGGATGGAGTGGGACAGGAACAATTAGATCCCAAGAAGTACGGAAATTGGCCTCTAAAAGATCCTGTGCATATAGTTTACCTAATTTTTCGGCAATTTCAGGCTTATTTCTATACTTCAAGCGATGCAAAATCTTTTGACTCTGGCCACCAGAAGTGAATCTCAAAAAAGACATCGCCATTCCAATATTACTCAAGCCTTTAATTTTATCAGTGATGTCATTTTCAGATGGCATCTTATGATATAAGGTCTTTGGCAATGTCCCAATACAAATCCTGCAGAAACAAACCTCAAAGTCAAACAGGTTTCTTCCACATAATGCACAGTTTCTGGGATATATCAGGTCAAAAAAATCTTTGAAAAAATGTAAACGCATAAGCAAAAAGTTCTGTTAGTACTTACCAAGGCCGAATACATGCTATATTTGCCTGTAAATGTGTATCCTAAACAGTTAATTTAATGAATCTCGTAGAAGAATTCAATGATTATAGAGCTAAGATGAATGAGAAGATCTTGGCTGCAGATAATAAAGTGATCAAAAGGTTTTTCAATTTGGATACCAATGCCTATGCGGATGGTGCGCTGGATGTGAAAACGAAAGAAATGTTAGGTTTAGCTTGTTCTATGGTCTTAAGATGCGATGATTGTATCAAGTACCATCTTGAAAAGTGCAAAGAAGTAGGATTAAACAAAACCGAAATTTTTGAAGTATTTTCAATAGCCACTTTAATAGGTGGTTCCATCGTAATTCCTCACCTACGAAGAGCGACAGAATTTTGGGAAGAACTTGATAATCAATAACATAAACTATGTTTAAGAAGGATCTTGATCTGGAAAAGAGGTGGTCAAAACTCTTGGATGGCCTAAAAGAAACTATTGGAAAAAAACCCAGCGATTTAAATGGCGTTTTGTTTTTAATAGGAGTCCAGGAATTAGGTATGGGCAATAGAATATTCACCAAAGAGCAGAAACAAGATTTGATGCATATTGCAGTTTGCAAAGTGCTGAGCTACGATGGCTTTTATGAGTTGGACTTTGTAGATCAAGATGGATGGCCTCATTGGAAATTAATCAAAGAATTACCTCATTTTGATTTGCTTGAACAAGAGAAATTATTAAAAATTCAAGTACTAGAATACTTCGAAAAAGAGTACGAAATAGAAATTAAGTAACATGAAAATTATCTCCTACAATGTAAACGGAATCAGGGCAGCTATGAACAAAGGATTCGTCCAGTGGTTAGAGCAGGAAAACCCAGAAATAATTGGTTTACAGGAGGTTAAAGCCTTAGAAAATCAAATTGACACTACTATTTTTAAAGATTTAGGATATGAAGTATATTGGTATCCAGCGGTTAAAAAAGGTTATAGTGGGGTTGCCATCTTGAGTAAGATTACTCCCAAATTCATACACCATGGGATGGGTTTAAACAAGTATGACGACGAAGGAAGATTACTCGAGTTGGAGTTTGAAGATTTCTCTTTTATTTCTGCCTATTTTCCATCTGGTACTACCGGCGATATCCGTCAAAGTTTCAAATATGAATTCCTAGATGATATCTACGGGTATATGCAGGATTTAAGAAAATCCAAGCCAAATATTATTTTAAGTGGTGACTATAATATTTGCCATAAAGCCATAGACATTCACAATCCAATTTCCAATAAAAACAGCTCTGGTTTCTTACCGGAAGAAAGAGCCTGGATGGATAAATTTACTGAGTCGGGATTCACAGACTCCTTTAGGCATTTCAATACTGATCCTCATAATTACACATGGTGGAGCTATCGGGCCAATGCAAGAGCCAAAAACCTGGGTTGGAGAATTGATTACCACATGGCCACAAATGAAATGCAGAATAGACTTAAAAACGCAGTAATTTTGCCAAATGTCCACCATTCGGACCATTGTCCCATATCATTAGAAATCGCTGATTAATTTAAAACCTGATTATTCAATAAATAGCAGATGAAATCAATAAAAATTTCCATACCCTCACTCATTGAAAACATAAAGATTATCGAAAGCTTTATCGATAATGCGAGGGAAAATTTTGAAATCAATGATGATATCTATGGAAATATCATGATTTCAGTTACAGAATGTATCAGTAATGCCATAATTCATGGAAACCAACATGACAAAAACAAATTGGTGCATTTAGAGCTATTTATGGAAGATCAGCTTTTAAGGTTTGTAATTTCTGATGAAGGACCTGGATTTGATTACAATGAATTAAAAGATCCCACAGAGCCTGAAAATATAGAAAAAACAGGAGGTAGAGGAATATTCCTTATCAAACACCTTTCTGATGAAGTGAAATTTGAAGAGGAGGGAAGAAAGACGATCCTGTCTTTTTATATGAATTAAGTTATGGCAATCAATTTCTTTCAAGAAGAAACCTCGTTTCAATTATCAAAAAAACTTCTCCGCAAAAAATGGTTAAGAGCTATTGCAAAGGAGGAAGGTTTTAAAATTCAGGATTTAAATTACATCTTTTGCTCAGATGAATATTTATTCAAGATAAATGTAGAATACTTAAATCATCAAACTTATACAGATATCATCACATTTGATAATTCTGAATCTGATAAAGAAATCGAAGGAGACATCTTTATCAGTATCGACCGGGTTAAGGAAAATTCAGATAAACATCAAGCATCCATTGAAGATGAATTAAGCAGAGTCATTAGTCATGGCTTATTTCATTTAATAGGGTATAAGGACAAGAAAAAGGAAGAAGCTGAAAAGATGCGAAACAAAGAAGAGTTCGCAATTAATTTATTTAAAAATCTATAATGTTCCACGTGAAACAGTTAATCAGATTGTGAAAACAATTTTAGTGTTCCACGTGAAACAGTAAACAACTATTGGTCATGTTTCCAAAATATGATGTCATTGTAGTAGGCGCAGGTCATGCAGGATGCGAGGCAGCACATGCCGCTGCAAAAATGGGTTCGAAGGTACTTTTATGTACTATGAATATGAATACCATTGCGCAAATGTCCTGCAATCCAGCAATGGGAGGTGTAGCAAAAGGACAAATTGTTCGAGAAATAGATGCATTAGGGGGAATGTCAGGGATAATATCTGATAAATCCATGATTCAGTTCAGAATGCTCAATCGATCAAAAGGCCCTGCAATGTGGTCTCCAAGATCACAAAATGATCGAATGAAATTCGCTGAAGAATGGCGATTAGCATTAGAACAAACTCCAAATGTCGACTTTTGGCAAGAAATGATCACCGGTGTGTTGGTTAAAGACGGAAGAATTACTGGAGTAAAAACCGGAATCGGAATAGAAATCCAATCAAAAAGCGTCATTTTGACCAACGGAACTTTCTTAAATGGCTTAATCCATATTGGAGAAAAACAGTTTGGAGGAGGAAGAACTGGGGAATCTGCAGCAAAAGGTATTACTGAACAATTGGTTTCTTTGGGCTTCGAAGCAGGAAGAATGAAAACAGGAACTCCACCAAGAGTAGACGGTAGAAGTTTGGATTATTCTAAAATGGAAGTCCAATATGGAGACGATAACCCGGAAAAATTCAGCTATTCCGATGAAACAAGCCCGATAAAAGAACAACGAACCTGCTGGATAACATACACCAACAAAGATGTTCATAGCACATTAGAAGAAGGATTTGATAGATCTCCGATGTTTAACGGCAGGATTCAAGGACTTGGACCACGTTATTGCCCTTCTATTGAAGATAAAATAAATCGCTTTGCAGAAAGAGACAGACATCAAATTTTTGTCGAACCAGAGGGATGGAATACAGTTGAAATCTATGTAAATGGTTTCTCGACTTCATTACCAGAAGACGTTCAATATAAAGCAATAAGAAAAATAGCCGGCTTTGAAAATGCCAAAATGTTTAGACCTGGTTATGCTATTGAATACGATTTCTTCCCCCCAACTCAATTAAAGCTCACATTAGAAACCCAGTTAGTAGAGAATTTGTACTTCGCTGGCCAAATAAACGGTACTACAGGTTACGAGGAAGCTGCTTCCCAAGGATTAATAGCAGGTATAAACGCCAGCTTAAAAGTACAGGAAAAAGATCCTTTCTTACTGAAAAGATCAGATGCTTACATTGGGGTTTTAATTGATGATTTGATAAACAAAGGCACAGAAGAGCCCTATAGAATGTTTACCTCAAGGGCTGAGTTTAGACTCTTGCTAAGACAAGACAATGCAGACCTTCGCTTAACCCAACTAGGATATGACATCAATTTAGCCAGTCAGGAACGATTGGATAAAATGCTCCACAAAAAGAAAGAAACTGCCAGATTAATCAATGATCTCAAACAGAAAAAACTGAGCCCAGAACAGATCAATAAAGGATTGGAAACTATCGGTACAGCAGAAATCAGAGAAAAAATAGCAGTCGAAAAACTTCTTAAAAGACCACAAATTGGTCTAAATGATATTATGATCCTTGATGAAGAAATGGATCAATTCTTGTCAGGTTTTGAGCCAGAAGTAAGAGAGCAAGCTGAAGTTCAAATCAAATATGATAGCTACATTGAAAAAGAACAGCAGATGGTAGAAAAATTGAGCAATATGGAAAACTATAAAATTCCATTGAAATTCGACTATTTAAACATACCTGCACTATCCAATGAAGGCAAACAAAAGCTTAACAAAATCAAACCGGAAACGTTAGGACAGGCTTCAAGAATCAGTGGTGTTTCACCTGCTGATTTATCGATTCTTACAGTTTATTTAGGAAGATAATCATGGCCGAAAGACTCAATAAATGCCCACTCTGCAAAAGTGGGCTTTTTCTTAATTACTCAGAAATAAAAGATCATGCTGTAAGCAAAGAGACATTTATCTTATGTAAATGTCAAAACTGCTCGCTACTCTTCACTAATCCGAGGCCAAAAGAAGAAAAGATTGGACCTTATTATGATTTTCCTGAATACTACTCTCATGAAAAAAATAATAAGACCATCACTCAATTTGTATATAATAAGGTTAGAGATTATGCGGTCATAGAAAAAGTGAAATTAATTTCCGGATTAAAAGAACCTGGAAAAATACTTGATTTTGGCTGTGGCACAGGAGAATTTCTAAATGCTGCTAAACTATCAGGGTGGAATATTAAAGGGATTGAACCAAGCGAAAAAGCTAGAAATCAAGCAAACCAATTATTGGATGGAAAAGTAAGTGAAAGCATTGAATTGATTGATGAAAAGAAAAAGTTTGATATCATCAGTCTTTTCCATGTTTTAGAACATATCCATAGCTTAAGAAAGACCGTAAAAAAAATTATAAAACACTTAAAATCAGATGGTTACATACTAATAGCTGTTCCAAATCCTGAAAGTCATGATGCAAAAAAATATGGAAACAACTGGGCTGGATGGGATGTACCGAGACATCTTTACCATTTCAACCAAACCTCTCTAAGAAATTTTGAGCAATTATTTGATTTAGAGTTAGTTAAGATAAACCCTATGCCTTTTGATAGTTATTATGTTTCCTTGCTTTCAGAAGCTTATAAAAAACCTAACCAAAACAAGTTATTGAATTATATAAATGCTATCAAATCTGGTTGGGAATCAAATAAATCAGCCAAAACATCCGTGGGACAATATTCAAGTAATCTCTATATTTTCAAAAAGAAGTGAAATATACCTTTTACATACTGTGCATTCTGGTAGCATTTTTTCTTTACTCCTGTGCGAAGCAAAGTACTCCGATGGGAGGACCAAGAGACGAAGATCCTCCTGTGGTTCTTGAAATGTTTCCAAAAGATCAAAGCTTAAACCAAAAACCTGAAGAAATCTATATCATATTCGATGAGTACATCAAGCTGGATAATCCAAATAAGAATATTATCATCACCCCAAAAGTGAATAAAGATGAACTCGTCATCACTGGGGTCAAGAACACAGTTAAAATAGAACTAAACCAGGAACTTGAAGATAACACAACCTACGTGTTTAACTTCCAGAAAACAGTTCAGGATCTTGCAGAATCCAATCCTACAGAAAACTTAAAATTGGTTTTTTCCACAGGAGAAACAATCGATAGTCTCATCTTCAGGGGTAAAGTAAACAATTACTTTCCTGAACGAGGTTTCGATTTCGAAAATGTGATAATAGGACTCTATGAATCACTCGACACTACGGATGTGTTTACTGCTCAGCCCTACTATTTAAGCCAAGCTGATTCATCAGGAAATTTCACAATCAGCAATATCAAAGCCGGTGAATACCGTGCTTATGCCTGGAATGATGCTAACAATACACTTAAAGCAGAATTTAAGAGTGAATCCTATGATTTTATCTTAGACACTTTATCCATTAACCAAAACCTTACAGGAGCAACTTTCAATCTTTCAAAAGGCGATCAAACACCGATCAAACTCACCAGATCATCACCATCAGGCAGTAATTTCGACATAGTTGTCAATAAGGATCCGATCGAAATCAAGTTAGAAAATGAAGAAATCGGTAAAAACATATTTTATAACTATACCGATAAGAAAGTAAGATTATATTCTAAATCAACTATCCCAGATAGTTTAAAAATAGACGTAAAACTACAGGACTCTTTAGGATTCAAGGTGGATACGGCCATTTACGCAAAGTTCCAGGAATCTGAAAGACGCGCTGAAAAATTGACTTTAAGCGCTAATTCAGGTAAAAGCTTTTACCAGGATTTAATGATTGAACTGAGCTTTAATAAGCCTATTGATGAAATAAATTACGATTCTTTGTACATCTCTTATGATTCTGCATCAGTTATACCCATTCAAGCTTCCATGCTCTTTATGGAGGATTCTTCTAAAAGAGACAAACTGAAAATAAAATTAACAATCCCGGATTCTCTTTCCACAGAGATATATACTATCAAAGCTGCAGACTCAACTTTCAAGGACATAGAGGGACAGTTCAATGAAGCAGTCCTATCCGCTAACTATCGGAAACTAAAGCGTGAGACCTTAGCAGATGGGCTATCAGGGCAAATTAATAATGCTGTGGCACCATTCATCATCCAACTCATTGATTCAAAATCCCAAATAGCAAAAGAAATCTACATAGAAGAGGGAAATCAATTCAGTTTTACTCTTATTGACCCAGCAGCTTATAAAATAAGGGTGATAGAAGATCTCAACGGAAATCATCGATGGGATCCTTCCAACTATCCGGAGAAAAGGTATGCCGAAAGAGTATTTTACTTTTATGACCAAGAAATCCAATCTCAGGATATTGTCTTGAAAGCCGGCTGGACAGTGGACGGATTGATTATTACAGCTCCAGAAAAAACAGGTATAAACCAGTAAAAGGATCTGTTGATAAGTGGGGATATCCTGTGGAAAATTGTCGATAAAATCAGGAAAAAAAAGGGTTTATCCCCATTCCAACTTTGTGAAAAACCCGATGTACCCGAGCTTGGGGATAAGTGCTAATCTGTCCACATCACACGATCAAGTAATCCACATCGTATTTACCCACGCTCAATAAACATTGAAAAACCCCGAATTAGTGGATAAAAACACATACATCAGATCTTCAATAACTTGTATGTGGAAAAACATGGTATAACTCTATGGATAAACTTAGAATACCAAACAGCAAAAAGTGGAGAACTTTAATTAACCAGCTTTTCCACAAATCCACATCCCTAATAACTGTAATAGTTTTTTTATTTAAATAATATATAATAACTATTAGCAGGTGGACAATGTGGATAGGTTGAAGAATCCCCCATTTTTTGTTTAACTTATTTCTGGAAAACAAAATTCAGAAAATGACCCTGGACAGACTATTTGATCTTATACCTTTTCAAATCAGCCAATACAATAAAGAAGTCTCACTAGCCTTTAAAGAAAATGATTCCTGGCAAAGTTATTCTTCAAGAGATCTCAAAGACATTACTGAAAATCTGAGTTTAGCATTTTTGAATTCGGGAATTTCCAAAGGAGATAAAGTAGCCATCATTTCAAACAATAGACCTGAATGGAATTTTGTCGATTTGGCTCTACAGCAAATTGGAGCTATATCTGTTCCAATGTATCCAACAATTACTACGGAAGATTATCGATACATTTTTGAGCATGCAGAGGTCAAAATGGTTTTTGTCGGAGATGCAGAAATACTGGAAAAAGCGAAAGCAGCGAATGCCCAATTAAGGATCTATAGTTTCGATCAAATCGAAGGAGTCACACATTGGAAGGATTTTATGAAGTCCGGGGAGAATGCTGACTTACAGATTCTGGAGGATTCTAAATCTTCTGTTCAATCGGACGATTTATTTACTATTATTTATACCTCAGGGACCACTGGCAGGCCAAAAGGAGTCATGCTTTCTCATAAAAATGTTCTCAGTAATTTGATCGCAGTTTCTGAAATTTTCACACTGGAAAGAGGAAAAGCTCGTGTACTCAGCTTTTTACCTCTTTGCCATATTTTTGAAAGAACTGCTTCTTTTTGTTTTCTCTACATGGGTATATCTATTTATTATGCAGAAAGCCTGGAGAAAATCGGAGACAATTTAAGGGAAATCAAACCTCAAGGATTTAACACAGTACCCAGACTTTTGGAGAAAATATATGACAAAATAGTCTCCAAAGGCTATGAATTAAATGGTATCAAAAAATCCATTTTCTTTTGGGCATTGAATTTAGCCCATGAATATGAACCTTCAGAAGATCAAGGTTCTTGGTATAATTGGCAACTAAAAATGGCTAATAAATTGGTTTTCAGTAAATGGAGAGAAGCTTTGGGTGGAGAGGTTATTCAGATAAATTCAGGAGCTTCGGCACTGCAGCCTAGGTTAGCGAGAGTTTTCTGGGCTGCAGGTATAAAGGTCTGCGAAGGATATGGTCTTACAGAAACTTCTCCTGTGATTTCGGGATCCATTTGTAAGCACGAGGAAATCCGAATCGGATATGTTGGGAAATTAGTAAAAGATGTAGAAGTAAAGATTGCTCCAGACGGCGAGATTCTGGTAAAAGGACCCAATGTCATGCAAGGGTACTACAAGCAAGCAGATATGACGTCAGAGGTGCTTAAAAACGGCTGGTTTCATACAGGAGATATCGGTCAGATGGATGGAGAGTACCTCAAAATCACAGATCGTAAAAAAGAAATGTTCAAAACATCCGGAGGAAAATATGTGGCACCCCAGGTGATAGAAAATAAAATCAAAGAATCCACCCTGATAGATCAGATCATGGTAGTTGGCGAAAATAGAAATTACCCAGTGGCCTTAATTATTCCATCAGAGGATGGCCTGAAAGAATATTGCAGGCATAAAGGTTTTCCATTTACCAAAATGTCAGAAATGTTACAGAAGCCGGAAGTCATTGCCAAATATGAAAGAGTCATGGAGGATATGAACAAATACTTCGCAAAATGGGAAACTATCAAAAGATTCAAATTATTGCCAGATCCATGGGGAATTGAATCCGGGGAATTGACGCCAACTATGAAATTGAAAAGGAAATTCATTCTCTCGAAGTATGAGAAAGAAATAGAGGCCATTTATAATTCTTAAAGTGAATTGATCCAGATCAAAAACATCAGCTTTCGAGTTGACCAAACTACTTTTTGATTTTGTTGTATTTCCCAAACATGATTTGGATTTGAAATCAAATATTAATTTTAATTCTGAAAATCATTAATATTAGTCAATAATCAGTTTTTTATTATTGAATTATTAAATTTTACAGTTTAATATTTGTGATGCATGCATAACTTTTTTTGCAGACTTAGTATGCATGCATACATAATTTTCGCTACATTAGAACTCCACAGATGATGGAAAAACTTGAAAGTATGAAGCGAGAAGAAACAGTTGATTACCATATAAAAAGTGCCTGGCATGCGATTTCCAGAATGTACAATCAACAGGCCGCGGGAGAAGGTTTCACTACTGCTATAGGGTTTGTCCTAATTAACATCAATTCCAAGGAAGGTACCCCTGCTACGAAGATTGCGCCTATGATGGGATTGGAGACGAGAAGTCTTACCCGAATGTTGAAAAACATGGAGGAAAAAGGACTCATTTTCAAGAAACCTGATTTAGTAGACAAAAGATCCGTAAGAATATTTTTGACAGAAGAAGGAAAACGCAAAAAAGAGATTTCAGTCAATACTATTCGTGAGTTTAATGAACAAATAAGAGAAATAGTCACTGAATCTGAACTTCAGAATTTCTTTAAAGTTTTTGAAAAGATACAGTTGGTCATCGACCAGGTTCAATCCGAAGGATCGGATGAAATAAACAAAATCATATTTGAATTATAAACCAATTATTGGCGAAAGCCTGATAACTACCGAAAACCCAAAAAAATGAAAAGAGCCATAAAAAATGTCGCCATTTTAGGTTCAGGAGTGATGGGATCACGAATTGCCTGTCATTTTGCGAACATCGGTGTGCAAGTACTTTTACTGGATATTGTCCCTTTCGAATTGACAGAGGATGAACAAAAGAAAGGCTTGACCAAAGAACATCCAGCAGTCAAAAACAGAATTGTCACCACTGCCCTGCAAAGTACCTTGAAAGCGAATCCTTCTCCTATCTATGATAAAGAATTTGCCTCAAGGATCACCACAGGAAATTTTGACGATGATCTTCCTAAAATCAAAGACTATGATTTGGTAATGGAAGTGGTCGTGGAGCGATTGGATATCAAACAATCGCTTTTTGAAAAAGTGGAAAAATACAGAAAACCAGGCTCGCTGATCACCTCCAATACCTCCGGAATCCCAATGCATATGATGTGTGAAGGAAGATCTGAGGATTTTCAGGAGAATTTTGCCGGAACTCACTTTTTCAATCCTCCTCGTTATTTGAGATTGTTGGAGATCATCCCAGGTCCGAAAACTAAACCTGAAATCATCGATTTCTTAATGGATTATGGTGATAAATTTTTAGGAAAGGAAACCGTTCTATGTAAAGACACTCCTGCTTTTATTGCAAACCGAATCGGAGTTTATGCGATCATCTCTGCCATGCACGCCATTGAAAAAATGGGCATGGGAGTTTCTGAAGTGGATAAACTGACTGGTACCATCATCGGGAGAGCCAAGTCAGCGACATTTAGAACAATGGATGTCGTCGGATTGGATACCACTGTCAATGTGGCCAATAATCTGTACAAAGCTTTGCCTCAGGATGAATCCAGAGAAAAATTCAAACTTCCAAAAATCGTCGAAGTACTCTATAACAATAAATGGTATGGTGATAAAACGGGTCAAGGATATTTCAAAATGATCCGACACAAGGATGGTAGAAAAGAACTTAAAGAAATAGATTTCAATACGTTTGAATACAAAGATGTTGAGAAACCGAGTTTTAAGGCTTTGGAGGCCTCTAAAGGGATTGAAAATCTAAAAGAACGAATCAAATTCCTAGTCAATTTTGATGATCGTGCCGGTGAATTCTACAGGACTACTTTTTATGATTTATTCAGATACTGTTCTAATAGAATCCCGGAAATTTCCGACGAACTCTATCGTATCGATCAAGCTGTCAGTGCTGGTTTTGGATGGGAATATGGACCATTTGAAAACTGGGACATTTTAGGTGTTAAAGAAACTGTGGAGAAAATGGAAGCTGCGGGAGAAAAACCGGCAGCTTGGGTTTATGAAATGCTGGAAGCAGGAAATGAGTCCTTTTACAAAGTCATAAAAGGTAAAAAGCACTATTACGATATACCTAGCAAAACCTACCTGGAAATACCTGGAATAGAGGATTTCATCATTTTGGATACCTTAAAATCTGCCGGAAAAAAAGTTTGGGGCAATGCTGGAAGCACAGTATATGATATGGGAGATGATGTGATCGGATTGGAATTTCATACTAAAATGAACTCCATGGGATCTGAAGTCATCGAAGGAATCAACACAGCAATTGGAATGGCGGAGAAATCCTACAAAGGCTTGGTAATAGGAAATGAAGGAGCCAATTTCTCTGCTGGAGCTAATCTGGCAATGTTATTCATGTTTGCCGGGGATCAGGATTTCGATGAGATCAATTTGATGATCGCTCAATTCCAAAATACCATGTTGCGGGCAAGATTTTCTTCTGTACCTGTGGTAGTCGCTCCTCATAACATGGCTTTGGGAGGTGGATGTGAACTTTCGCTTCATTCTGATCATGTGCAGGCGCATGCGGAATTATACATGGGATTAGTAGAAGTCGGTGTGGGATTGATTCCTGCAGGTGGTGGAACCAAGGAAATGACTTTGAGATTTTCAAATAGCCTGATCAATGGCGATGTAGAATTGAATCAACTGCAAGAGTACTTTATGAACATAGCCATGGCAAAAGCTTCTACTTCTGCACAAGAAGCGAAGAATTTAGGCTACTTGAGAAAGAGTGATGGCATTACTCTGAATAGAAAAAGACAATTAGCAGATGCAAAAGCTAAAGTTTTGTCGCTTTATGATGAGGGCTATACCCAGCCAATTGAGCAAAAAAACATCAAAGTTTTAGGTAAATCTTCTTTGGCGCTATTTGAAGCAGGTATAACAGGGATGCGTTATGGTGCATACATTTCCGAGCATGATGCCAAAATCGCTAAAAAATTAGCTTGGGTAATGTCAGGTGGAGATCTGTCTTCTCCTACTGAAGTTTCAGAGCGCTATTTATTGGATTTGGAACGAGAGGCATTTTTGAGTTTGACTGGGGAGAAAAAGACCCTTGAGCGAATTCATAGCATTCTATTCAAGGGTAAACCTTTGAGAAACTAAAAAGAAAAGCGCATCACGTATCTCAAAAATCAAAAAAACGCAATAAACATGGAAGCATATATAGTAAACGGATATAGATCAGCAGTTGGAAAAGCAAAAAAAGGGGGCTTTAGATTTTATAGATCTGATGATTTGGCTGCGGATGTGATCACACATCTGATCGCTAATACACCAGGGCTCGAAACTAAGCATGTCGACGATTTGATCGTAGGAAATGCTGTGCCTGAGGCCGAACAAGGCATGCAAATGGGAAGAATGATATCTCTCCTTGCTTTGGGAGTTGAAAATCCCGGCTTCATCATTAACCGATATTGTGGCTCAGGGTTGGAAGCCATTGCTTTGGCAGTGGGAAAAATCAAAGCAGGTATGGCGGATTGTATCATCGCAGGTGGCACAGAAAGCATGTCGCTTGTCCCAATGATGGGATACAAAACCGCATTGAACTATAAAATTGCCACTGAGCATCCATCCTACTACATCAGTATGGGATTGACTGCAGAAGAATTGGCAAAAGAATATAGCATTACCCGCGAGGAATCTGATGCCTTTTCAGTGAAGTCCCATGAAAAGGCTTTGGCGGCCATTGCAGCCGGAAAATTCAAAGATGAAATAGTACCTGTAGAGGTAGAAGAAACATACCTGGATGAAAAAGGCAAAAAGAAAACCAGGAAATATGTAGTCGATACAGACGAAGGGCCTAGACCTGGAACTACCATGGAGGTTTTATCAGGATTGAAACCAGCCTTTAAAAATGGTGGACAAGTGACGGCAGGAAATTCTTCGCAAACTTCGGACGGAGCGGCTTTTGTCGTGGTGATGTCAGAAAGACTCATGAAATCTCTAAATCTTGACCCTGTCGCAAAACTTCTATCTTATAGTGTAGCTGGTGTTGACCCAAGAATCATGGGTATTGGTCCGAAAGAAGCTGTGCCGAAAGCCTTGAAACAGGCAGGACTAACCCTGAATGACATTGATTTGATAGAATTAAATGAGGCTTTTGCAGCTCAGGGGTTGGCAGTAATGAAATCCTTGGACATGAATCCGGATATCGTCAATGTAAATGGCGGAGCAGTTGCATTGGGTCATCCACTGGGATGTACTGGAGCAAAGCTTTCTGTGCAGATGTTTAACGAGCTTCGAAGACAAAATAAAAAATACGGCCTCGTGACAGCATGTGTCGGAGGTGGTCAAGGAGTAGCCGGAGTCTATGAATTGTTAAAATAAATGCAGACAGATTGAGACCTTTTAAAAAGTAAAAAATTCACCCATATGGCAACGATAACAAAATCAATTAAAGGAGGAGAATTCCTGATCAGAGAAACTGCCGCTCAGGAGATTTTTATTCCAGAGGAATATTCCGAAGAGCAGAAGATGATGGCTCAGGCTTGTCAGGACTTTATCGATACAGAAATCACTCCAAATATCGAGGAGATTGACAGCATGAAAAATCCCGATCTGGTTCCTTCTATTTTCAAAAAAGCTGGGGAATTGGGTCTTTTAGGCATTTCTGTTCCAGAGGAATATGGAGGAATGGGGATGAACTTTGTGACTTCCATGTTGATCGCCGATATTATTGGGTCAGCAGGTTCATTTTCTACCACATATGGAGCACATACGGGTATAGGTACCTTGCCGATTCTTTATTATGGTTCAGAAGAGCAAAAGCAGAAATACCTTCCTAAACTAGCTACAGGAGAATGGGCTGCATGTTATTGTCTGACTGAACCTGATGCAGGTTCGGATGCAAACAGTGGTAAAACCAAAGCAGAACTGACTGCAGACGGTAAACATTATCTGATCAACGGGCAGAAAATGTGGATTTCCAATGCAGGATTTGCTGACCTTTTTATTGTCTTTGCCAAAATAGAAGATGATAAAAACCTGACTGCATTCATCGTCGAAAAGACTTTTGGTGGCATCACCATTAATGAGGAGGAGAAAAAGATGGGTATCAAAGGTTCTTCTACCCGACAGGTATTCTTCAACGATTGCAAAGTGCCTGTTGAAAACATGCTCTCTGAGCGTCAAAATGGATTTAAGATAGCAGTGAATATCTTAAACATAGGAAGAATTAAATTAGGCTCTGGAATTCTAGGTGGTGTTAGAGAAGTAACCACAAAATCAATTAAATATTCTACTGAAAGAAAGCAATTCGGAGTAAGCATTAATACGTTTGGAGCGATCAAATCCAAGTTGGCCGAAATGGCCATTCGAACCTACGTTTCGGAATCCCTTTGCTATCGTGCTGGCCAGGATATCGAAGAGCAAATCAACGCTTTTGTAGCTGAAGGAATGGATGAAAGTGAGGCTAAATTAAAAGGGGTGGAAGCTTTTGCGATGGAATGTGCTATTGCTAAAATCCATGGTTCTGAGGTTTTGGATTACGTAGTGGATCAGGGAGTTCAGATCTATGGTGGAATGGGCTACTCGGCAGAAGCTCCTATGGAAAGAGCCTATCGTGATGCTCGAATTGCAAGAATTTACGAGGGGACCAATGAAATCAACCGGATGTTGATGATTGGCATGCTTTTAAAAAGAGCAATGAAGGGGGAAATCAACTTATTTGAACCTGCCATGGCTGTATCGGCTGAATTGACATCGGTTCCTTCTTTTGAAACCATTGATACTTCCGAATTATTTGCATCAGAAAAAGAAGTGCTGAAGAAGTTGAAAAAAGTATTCTTGATGGTTGGCGGTAAGGCAGCGATGGCACTTCAGGATAAAATTGAAGACGAACAAGAAATCATGATGAATCTTGCGGATGTGATGATTGAGATCTATGCCGCAGAATCAGCGATTCTCAGAGCGGAAAAACTGGTAGGAATCAAAGGAGAATCTGCTTGTTCACATCAAATCGCCATGAGTCAAGTTTATCTGGCTGAGGCCGTGGATAAAATCAATGCAGCTGCCAAAGAAGCGATTGCAAGTTTCACCAAAGGAGATGAGCAAAAAGTGATGCTGATGGGATTAAAGCGATTTACCAAGGCAGATTTGGTGAATACCAAGGAACTGAGAAGACAAATAGCCGACTATATGATCGAGCAAGGAAAATACCCATTTTAACGAAACAGGGATTAATTGGGGAAACCTCTGGTACTTTGTGCCAGAGGTTTTTTGTTGAAAAATAGCTCTCTGTGAAAAATTTAGGTCTATCTACTTTAAGAAATTTTACTTCAGTTAGGTTTCAATTAAGTTTCAGGAAAAATTCAACCCTGGTTTATCAAGTAAACGTATCATTTTGGGTATCGTGAGGCATTTATAGCTATTGTTATTTATTAAAATGAATAGCGATTTTGAACCAAGAATTCAAAATAATTTCATTTTCTTTTGAAGAATACTAATTTTTTTAGCTTTTCCTTATAAATTTGACCTGGACCTCGGCTATTCCTGAGCCGGGATTTTTTCTCGACAATCCTTTTATATTTTCTTAAAACCAGTCAAAATCAAGTTTTTGATGAAAAAACGTATTGTCACGCTTGGAGAAGTCTTGCTTAGACTTTCTACTCCAAGCCATTATCGATTTATTAAATCCAACACTTTCGAATCTGAATATGGAGGAGCCGAAGCAAATGTAGCGGTTTCACTAGCCATGATGGGCTGCTCAACCGCACATGTTACGGCTTTACCTGAGAATGATCTAGGAATAGTTGCTAAAAAGTCTTTACAGTTTCATGGAGTAGATACCTCCTATGTTTACCACGATGCTGGTAGAATGGGGCTATATTTTGTAGAAAATGGGTCTATGCAAAGGTCCTCCAAAATCATTTATGATAGATTTGATTCCGTATTTGCCCAATACGACTTTGCCAATTTAGATTGGGAAAAAATATTCGAAGGTGCGGATTGGTTTCATTGGACAGGTATAACTCCTGCTATTTCAGCCTCTGCTGCTGCAGTATGTAAAGAGGCAATTTTGGCAGCAGGTAAAATGAATATAAAAATCAGTGCTGATATCAATTATCGAAGGAATCTCTGGCAATATGGAAAAAGCCCCTTGGAAGTAATGCCTGAATTAATTGAACCCTCTCATTTAATTATCGCGGGTTTGACAGACTTTGAAAACTGTATGGGAATAGAATCCAATGATTTTGAAGCAGCCTGTATGCAGGCAAAAGCACGATGCCCTAACCTTCATTATGTGTCTACAACTAGCAGAAAGTCAGTGAGCGCATCCCATAATAAATTAAAAGGAAAACTATGGAATGGCACAGAACTGATAAAGACAAAATCATACCAAATGACACATATTGTAGATCGGATAGGCGGTGGAGATGCGTTTATGGCAGGTTTGATTTATGGTTTACTGCATTTTGAAGATCAAGAGGCGATCAATTTTGCGTTAGCCGCTTCTGTACTAAAACATTCTATACCTGGTGATGCCAATTTGGTAACACTAGAAGAGGTAAAACAATTATTGAGTGGTGAAAATATTGGAAAATTATTGAGATAAGATGGAAAATTTACATTCAGATTTAATTCAGAAAATGACAAATACAGGGATTATCCCTGTTTTTAACCATCAGGATATTTCGGTGGTCAAAGAGGTATTAGACGCTTGCTACAAAGGTGGAATTAGAGTTTTTGAATTTACCAATAGAAGCAAAAACTCTATTGAAATATTTAGAGAATTGAAAGAATATGCAGCCAAATATCCTGATTTATTCTTGGGAATAGGCACGATATTCACTGTGGTTGAAGCGGATAAATTCCTGGAGATCGGAGCAGATTTTATTGTTTCTCCTGCATATATTGAAGAGGTAGCCAGGTATTGTTATGGTCAAGGGGCATTTTGGATACCAGGATGTGGTACGATGACCGAAATCCATCAGGCAAAGAAAATGGGAGCGATTTTAATAAAGGTCTTTCCTGGAAATGTACTTGGTCCTGAGTTTGTCACTGCAGCCAAATCAGTGTTTCCAGATATCCATTTTATGCCTACCGGAGGAGTCGAACCTACTCAACAAAATTTGTCTGCATGGTATAATGCAGGGGTAACTTGTGTAGGTATGGGGTCCCAACTTTTTAAGAAAGATTGGGTGGAAGAGAAAGCCTATGATAGAATATGTGAAGAGGTTGAAAAGACCATACAATTAATTCGATCCTTTAAATAAGTTGAATTTTAAAAGTTTCAAAAAATGAGCTGCTATACCAAGCAGCTCATTTTTTTTATTAAAAAGTAAAATAATTTTTGGTGTTCTAATTTTTTTGCTTAAAATTGGTCAACCAATAATTGGTCAACCAATTGAAATATGGAATTACTTAGCAATTTTAAGGAAATAAAGCTTGATCATCCTGTAGATATTATCATTGGTCAAATCAGAGACCTGATCATTTCAGGGGAATTGCAAGCGGGAGATAAACTACCTCCTGAGCGAAAGCTTTCTGAGAGGTTAGGAATAAGCAGAAACTATGTCAGAGAGGCTATCAAGAAGCTTGAATTTTATGGCATTGTCAAAACTCATCCTCAGAGCGGGACAATCATTGCAGGTTTAGGTATTACTGCCTTGGAAGGATTGATCACAGATGTTTTGAAGATGGAAGGAAGTGATTTTCATTCCTTGATAGAAACCCGTTTGATCCTGGAAGTACAAACTGCCAAACTAGCTGCTAAGCGGAGAACCAATAAAGATATTGAAGCCCTTCAAGAAGCCTTGGGATTATATGAAAGCAAGGTAAAATCTGGTGAACAAGCCATTGATGAAGACTTATTGTTTCATATCAAAATTGCTGAGGCAAGCAAAAACAATGTTTTGAAGTCACTCATGCTGATTGTGACTCCTGATATTTTGATCCATTTCACCAAACATAATGTATGCGGAGGCGGGAAGCCTTTTGGGGCTCTCCAAGAGCATAAAGAAATTTTATCTCATATAATCAATCAGGATTCTGCCAAAGCGGAAGAAGCCATGATTGACCATTTGTCTGACATTATAGCAAAAAAATAGCTTGCCTATGATAAAAAAAAAGGTGGATTGAATCCACCATTTTATAAATCAGGAAAACACTACACTGTAAGATTGTCGAGGTCCTAATCGCGTAGTTCTACCCGATTCGATTCAAATTTACAAAAAAATTTGGGAACGAATTGATGCGGATTTTCCTGACTAAAAAGAAACTTATCTACCATCATATTTACAATTATTCCCAAAAATGAAAAAACCAATACCATATAGAAATGGAATTGAGCCAAAGCAATACCTAGTAATGCTTGCATTTAGCCTAGCCATTTTTCTAGGAAATGTAGCTCATGCGTTCGCTTTTCAAGATGAATCAGCGACGGTAATTACCGGGCAGGTAATTGATAACCAGGGTTTGGAAATTCCTGGTGTAAATGTTTTAATAAAAGGAACTTCCACAGCTACAGTAACTGATTTAGATGGGAGATTCCGTATTTCTGCTAAAGCTTCAGACACTATTCTGTTTTCCTTTATTGGCTATAGCACTGAAGAAGTCTTAGTCGGTACTCAAACTGAGTTAAACATTGTCCTGAAAGAAAATTTAAGTGATCTAGAGGAAGTAGTGGTAGTTGGTTATGGGACTCAGAAAAAGTCTCACCTTACTGGAGCTGTTTCCAAATTGGAAAATAAGAATTTAGGTGATTTGCCAATTTTGCAGGCAGATCAAGCCCTTCAAGGAAAAATCGCGGGTGTTCAGATCCAAAATACCACTTCAGAAGCGGGAGTTTCACCTTCAATAAGAATTAGAGGTAACTCCTCTATTGGGGCTAACAATGAGCCATTGGTAGTAGTGGATGGATTTCCAACTCCAGATGGTCTTTCCTTCATCAATCCAAATGATATTGAATCTATTGAAGTCTTGAAAGATGCCGCGTCAGCAGCAATTTATGGTTCAAGAGGTGCCAATGGCGTCATTATAGTGACTACTAAAAGCGGTGTGGTAGATAAACCCACATTTACTTTTAAAATGTTCACTGGTGTCAAAAACCCATATAAGGTTCATGACATGCTAACTTCCAAAGAGTATGCAGAGATGCTTTGGGAAGAGCAAAGCCGAGGTGGAGCAGGACCAACTATTCATGAGCAGGCAGCTTGGTCTGTGGACAATGTTACAAATTGGCAAGAAGAAGGCCTTCGTCAAGGTGTGGTTAGTAGCTATCAATTAGGTGTATCAGGTGGTAAAAAAGATATCACCTACCTCATATCAGGAGGATACAATGACGAAAAGGCCATGTTGATTAATAATGATTTCGAGCGCTTTAACCTTCGAATGAAAATGGATGCCAATTTAAGTAAAGTGCTTAAAGTCGGTGTGAATATCAACCCTTCCTATACCAAACGTATTTTACCGGCTTCCAATTTTACAGATTATTTTAGAACCCCATCATTTATGCCCGTAAAACATACCGCGGAAACTTCTGCGCTAACGGGAATTCCAGTAGGTGAATGGGCTCATGGACGTCATTTTAGTAACATATTATATGAGTTTACTACTCCACAAGGTGATGCGGTTTCTACAACGAGTGCCAGACCTTGGAGTACCTCTAATAATAACCCGAAATTCATCAGCGATAATGACACTCGGACAGATAACCAGTATCGCTTATTGGCTTCCACATACCTTCAAATAAACTTGGGAAAAAACCTATTCTTTAAAGCTTCTCAAGGTGCCTATATAACGAACCGGATTCAAGAGGAATATAGAAACGAAGGAACTAACCGGGCTGGAGATCCCAATCGTGCTTCTCAAGAAACTAATTTGAGAATAGATCTACTGTCTGAAAATATTCTAAGCTATAACAAACAATTTGGAGATCATGAGATATCTGCTTTAGGTGGTTTTACTGCCCAAAAAGTAACTAATTCCTATTCCAGTTTAGTCGGAACTAATTTTCCTACAGACTACGTACCTACATTAAATGCCGCTACGGTTATAGATCTTGTCAATACCTATACCCTAAAAGAAGAAACGCTTTTATTATCGTATTTGGCAAGAGCAAGTTATGCTTATAAGAATAAGTACTTGTTCTCAGCAAGTGCCCGTGCTGACGGTAGCTCACTTTTTGGTGCTGATAATAAGTGGGGCTGGTTCCCATCAGTTTCTGCTGGTTGGGTGATGTCTGAAGAGGACTTTATGAGAAATAGTTCTGTGATAGACATGCTCAAAGTTCGAGGTAGTTATGGTGTGACAGGTAATAATGATATTGAAAACTATGCCTCTGTAAACAGACTATATCCTGAAAATTATGTTTTCGGACCAGGTACAGGGTCTTTAGTTCCTGGTTTGGCTCAGTCTGGTAGTACACTTGCCAATACATCCATCGCTTGGGAGCGGACTTTCTCTACTAACCTTGGGTTGGATATAGGGTTTTTTGAAAACAAATTCAGTTTATCTGCTGAATATTATCAATCTACTACAGATCAGCTCTTATTGAGACAGCCTACTTTGGCTTTTACAGGCTTTACAGAATTTTGGAATAACATTGGAAAAATCCAGAACAACGGATTTGAATTTGAATTAAACCTTAATAATGTCAATAAGGAGAAATTCCAATGGTCAACAGCCATCAATTTATCGACTGTTAGAAATAAACTGGTAGAGTTTAGTGGCGAAGATAGGTTGCTCTCTTATGGAGAACGAAATGAAATTTATCTGGCTCAAGTAGGTCAGCCATACATCCAATTCTTTGGATATAAAACCATTGGAGTTTGGAATTCACAAGAGGAAATCGACTCTAATGCAAGTAATAGTCTTGATCGCCCAGGAGGCTTGAGATTATTGGATGCCAATGAAGATGGGGTCATCGACGATGATGATAGAGTGGTTTTAGGTAATCCTTTTCCAGATTTTACTTGGGGTATTACCAATAACTTCAATTTTGGAAATTTTGACTTGAGCGTTTTAATACAAGGTGTACAAGGAATAGATGTATTCAATGGTGATGGCCACTATAACGAAACGAAAAGAACTAACAGGAAATATGTAGAAAACCGGTGGGTATCACCAGAATCTCCAGGTGATGGAAATACTCCCTACAGTACCAACGGAATTGGTTGGCAATTTACAGACTACATGATTGAAGATGGATCTTATATGTCCGTTAGAGATATTGTTTTAGGCTATACTTTGCCAAGGTCACTTACTGAGAAGATTAAATTGAAAGGACTCCGTGTTTATGGGTCTGCACAGAACGCCCTTTATATCACTTCCAAAAATTATAGAGGGATTAACCCAGAAGCTAGGTCTACTTCATCGCAGTATGAGTCACCGCTGATTTCTGGTTATCAAAGGGGATCTTTCCCGGTTCCTAGAGCATTTGTTTTCGGTGTAGACGTTAGTTTTTAATCCTTATCATTATGAAAAACATAGTTAAAAATATATTTCCGGTTTTATCTTTCCTATGCCTTTTTACGGCTTGCGATCTAGATTTGGACCTTCAGCCAATTTCTGAAATCGGGGAAGGAAATTTCTACCAGACTGATTCAGATTTTAACACTGCTATGGTGGCAGCCTATAATGGACTTCAAGCACCAATCTTAAATGAATGGGCTATGACGGAATTAAGGTCTGATAATACACGTCTTCACAATTCACAGACGGCAAGTAATATTTACATTCCTCTTAGAGAGTTGGATTTAATGACGTTTACTGCTGAGCAGCCTAATATTTATAATTATTGGGCTGATACTTATCATAATATTTCTAGAGTGAACACTATTCTAGATAAGTTAGATGACATCAGCAGTGCTACACTTCGTGACCAATTAGATGGTGAAGCATCTTTTATAAGGGCATATCACTACTTTAATCTTACACGTTTGTTCGGAGAAGTTTATTTAGTAGATAAGAGAATCTCAGCTCAAGAAGCGAAGGAGATGGAGAAATCATCTATCGATGAACTTTATCAATTCATCATTTCTGATCTTCAAAATGCCTCTACTCTTCTTCCGGATTCCTATCCAAACGAAAGTCTAGGTAGAGCGACCAAATGGGCTGCAAAAGGTCTTTTGGCTAAAGTTTACAGAAGTCAGAAAAATTATTCACAAGCGGAGACACTGTTAGCCGATGTCATTCAAAACAGTGGTGCTAGCTTACTTACCGGCGAAAACGGCTATGAGGAAGTATTCTCAATAGCCAATGAAATGAATAGCGAAATCTTATTTGCGGTTCGATTCAAAGCGGGAGGATTAGGTATCGGTTCTCCATTGGCCAATTATTTTGCTCCACAAAACAGTGGATCCTTTGTAATCAATGGTGATGGAAACCACTTTAACAAACCTACAGACGAACTGATAGGACTCTATGAAGAGGAAGATGTGAGACAATACACAGCCTTTCAAAGAGGGTATATTGGAGCAGGAGATAAATTTGTGGAAGATAACTACGTCTATAAGTTTTATTCGGATGTTTCTATAAGTCAAGACTCAGAAAATGATTTTCCAATCCTCCGATATGCAGATATCCTATTACTCTATGCGGAAGCATTAAATGAAAATGGAAAAACCGCTCAGGCGCTCGAATATCTTAATATGGTAAGAGAAAGAGCAGGGTTGTCAGGGTATATGATGGAGGATGTTTCTACTAAAGAAATGTTTACAGAAAAACTTCTGCTAGAAAGAAGGTTGGAATTGGCCTTCGAAAATCAGAGATGGTTTGATCTGGTTCACTATGGAATCGTAGAGGAAACTCTTGACAATCAATTTGATTCAGAGATCTTCTATAGCGAATATGTTTTCGGAATCGCACCGGTACAATCCGACAAGATTTTACTCCCTATTCCTCAAAGAGAGATAGATATTTTCAACCAATAGTAAAAAACCGTTGTAGATAGAGAGGACGGGTCGGTTCAGCTTGGGTTAACTGGGCTGGCCCTCATCTCCTATTCCTATTCAGCGATTCCTCATAAGCTTTCATGGTATATTGTAAAAGCCTTTTTGTTGTCGGTTTGTTTTTTTGTGCGATCAATTTATTCGCTCAAAATGAGACTGCCTTATATCCTTTCGAACCAGAAGCGTATTTTTTTGAACATTTACCTGCTGGCATTCCTGCAGGTGAAAGCTTAAAAGAAGAATATGCAGCGGGCAATCAAGATCTGGCGATTCGCAACCTGGCCAACTATTTCAAACAGAAAGCAACTCAACGGTTCTTTTTCAATTGGGAGAATCTCCAAGAACGGATCGCAGCGTATGACCACATTTATCCGAATGCAGCAAAAGGACACCTAAAAGATGCCTTGGACCATACTTCGACCTTCGAATCTTCCACCCAATGGAAACTGCCATTTACAAACAAATCTGGAAATGAGATGAATGCCTATGCCATCCGACATCTGTTTAGACAGCATAAGGCAGGCGATTTGGCATTTAGTTATTTTTTGAATGCAAAGGAGGATTATTTGCCCTATTTTACTTCTCATGTCTCCAGCTTAAATAATGCATATACCAATGGGGAAATAGAATTGATTTCTGACGGAAACGGTGCCTACGAAGCTTTTAGAGCTGGAAATAGAGTAGAAAATTGGGTACTCGCACATCATTTATTTTTGGCTTCAGAGGCCTACAGTCCTCAGGATCAACTGACAATGCTCAGAACACTACTTCACCATGCAGAAGTACTGTATCAAACCAATCAAGAATTCCAATTCGGTAATCATCAAACAAAAGGAATGGTGGCTCTGGCTGTGATAGCTATGATGTACCCTGAATTTGATGCCGATAAAAGGTATTTTGATTTTGCTATTGAAAATCTAGGCCAGCACTTAGAATTAGAGGTGAATTCGGATGGCTTCCAGTTTGAGCGTTCGTTTCACTATCATGTTGGGGATATTGATAATTATTTTAGAGTTCTTAAACTCGCCCAGATAACCGGAAATGAAATTCCAGAATCATGGCTGGCAAAGCTGAAAGGCATGTTTTCCGCATTGGTAGCGATTGCCCTTCCTACAAACTTTGCACCTGTCATCCAGGATGATACTGATCATCCAATGGCAACCCAAAATCAATTGGACGAGGTAATGGCCCTAGGGTATGCGCTTTTTGAGGACCCTGAGTTTGGATACTTTGCTAGTACCAATCCTTCAGAAGAGTACTATTGGTTACTGAGCCAAAAAGATTTAGAAAAACTTCAAAACAAAAAAACTTCAAAACCCACTATTAAATCTATCGCATTAGAGGAAACGGGCTATTACGTATTTAGGACTGGTTGGAATGTCAAAGATCCTTATATGCTGATCAGTACAGGCGTTTCAGATCAGAAGCCAGACCATCAACATGGTGACGTCTTGGGATTCCAGGTTTTTGCCAATGGTGAGATGTTGTTGCCAAATTACCAGGTAAGGTACCCTCTTCCCGAATTTCAGTTTTTCAAAAATTCTTGGGTTAAGAATGTTGCTTTAGTGGACTCTATTCCTCAGGGTAGAGAATGGAGTGGAAACCAAGGTGGAAGTGGTTTTGGAAAATTCACCAAGCTGCCAAAGTCTCAGGTAAATCTCTGGGAACCTAAAGGAAAAATTCAAGCATTCAAAGGAAGTCATGATGGATATACAGATCTGGATGTAACCTATGAAAGAAGCGTGTTTTTTTTGGATGGGGATTTTTGGATAGTGCAGGATTCGTTTAATGGAAATACGCCTCATAGTTTTTACCAAAATTTTCAAGGGAATTATACCATAGAAGATTCTCCCCACATCAGCAGGATGAATCTGGCAGATGCATCAGGACTTGATCTGATACAACTGGATACGGCTATTCAATCTACTAGAATTGGCGGTAATAATGGAAAAAGCCGAATCACTTACCAGTCTAAATCAGCCGAAAATCATCAGTTTGTAGCGGTTCTTTGGCCGTATTCCAACTATACAGACCGTGCTTTGATGCCTGACGAAAATGGATCATACCAGCTAAAAGATTGGGTTGTTTATAAAGGCCATGCTGAGCATAAAGGGCTTACTCTTTCTGCTTCTTACATATTCATTAAGGACAATACCATCTTCTTAATGGGGATGCAAAAAATCACTAGTGAAGTTGGTTCTTTCCAAACAGATTCTCCATCCGACATGATGCTTACCCATTCCGAAAAGGAGATGACCATTAAATCCTATCACAAAGAGGAAATTTCCTTAATCACCCCAAAGGGAGCAATCCAGATTCAGCCTTTGGAAAGTTATATAAACCCAAAATTATGATTACCAGAAAATATATAGTTCAATTGATTTGTTGCTTGACTCTGGGCTTTTTTCTAGCCCAAGAAAGTAAGGCATCAGTCACATTGGTCCAAAACATGGACCAATATAAGACGGCCACTAAGTCCCTGATTCCTGGAGACACAATCATGCTGGCCAATGGAATTTGGAAAGATGCTGAATTGATCCTTCAAGGAAATGGAACATTGGAAAAGCCGATAGTCCTGATCGCAGAGACACCAGGAGAAGTGTTTTTGGAAGGTAAATCCAATCTTAGCATAGGAGGAAATTATTTAATAGTAAAAGGATTGGTTTTTAGAAATGGCTTCACTCCCTCTTCTGAGGTAATATCATTTAGAATCGACTCAGAAAACCTCGCCTTTCATAGCAGGGTAACGGAATGCGTTATCGATGATTATAATAACCCGGATCGAAACGCACAAGATACTTGGATCATGATGTATGGCAGAAACAATCGTTTTGACCATAATCATATCGAAGGGAAAAGGAATGTGGGGGTGACAATGGCAGTCCGTTTAAATTCGGAGCAAAGTCAAGAAAACTACCATAGCATTGATCATAATTATTTTGGTCCTCGACCAGTTTTGGGATCAAATGGCGGGGAAACCTTAAGAATCGGGACAAGCACCTACTCCCTTACCAACTCCTATACAGAGATAAGCAATAATTATTTTGATAAGTGCAATGGTGAAACAGAAATCATTTCTATCAAGTCAGGAAAGAATGTGATCAAAGGGAATGTGTTTTTGGAATCCAAAGGCTCATTGACCTTAAGGCATGGCAATGGAAATATCATTGAGAAGAATATTTTTTTAGGAAATGGAGTTGCTGAAACAGGAGGAATAAGAGTAATAAATGCGGAACATCAGATCAAGGATAATTACATGCAAGATCTGAGTGGTGAAGACTTCAGAGCAGGTATTACGATTATGAATGGAGTTCCCAATTCGCCTATCAACCGGTACCATCAGGTTAAAAATGTAACAATTTCCAATAACTCATTGATCAATGTGGCCAGCGTAGAATTGGCAGTTGGAAGCGATGGCGAGCGGTCGGCCCGACCTGAAAATATCACTTTGGAAAAGAACTTGATCATCAGTGAAAACGCAGCTGATATTTTTAAAACCTATGATAAAATAGATGGGATCCATTTTGTGGATAACCAAAGTAATTTTCAATCTACACTGATCGATAAAGGGTTAGAAACTACTGAGATCAAATTGGAAAAAGGGAGCAATGGCTTGTTGTACCCTACAGATTTGTCTATTCAGGCGGGTGCTCCAAGGGATTTAAGGGTTCTTTCTATCGATGAAACAGGAACTAATTGGTATGTCAAAAAATCCAAGGAAATAGTATTTGATGTAGGTAAGAAGATTAAAGTTTCACCTGGATTAAATCAAATTTCGGATGCGCTTTCAGGAGCCCAAACCGGAGATATTTTGGAGTTGGAGCCAGGTATGTACGAACAGACGAAGGTTTTGGACATAACTTTTCCTGTCAGCATTGTGGCAGGGCAAGATGCCCGGATTTCATTTGAAGGCAATAGTCTTTTTGAAATTTACAATGGAGGGGCACTTAGTGTCACAGGGGTCAAAGTTACAGGCAAGAATGCTGCGGATGCTGCCGGTAATGCGGTGATTAAAATCAACCGCTCTGGGACGCTAAGAAATTATAAACTGAAAATTGAGAAATCAGAATTTACCGATATGAGTGTCAATCACTCCTTCAATTTTTTGGAAGCCTCTTCTGGTAGCTTTGCCGATACGATTGAGATCAGCAATACCAACTTTAAAAACTTTACCGGATCCATTTTGGCCTTAAACAAGGAAAAAGAAGATTTAGGCAAATACAATGCAGAATACATTCTATTAACTGAAAATCGCTTTGAGTCAATAGGTGGAGTAATCGCAGATATTTATCGTGGCGGAACTGATGAAAGCACTTTTGGACCCTACGTGCTGGTTCAAAATAACCAAATCATCGATGCGGGAAACAACTCTAGAAATAAAACAGACTCCTCTTTTTATCTATATGGGACTCAATGGCTGGTTTTGACTGGCAATTCATTCCTCAATTCTGCACCTGTCAAAGTAATAGAAATGGTAGGTACCCCCTATTCCTTATTTGAGAAGAATCAATTTGATCAAACTAAACAGATTATTCATTCCAAAAATCAGGTAATCAAATGATTCGCTTCGCTTCCATCACATTTGTTCTTTGCTTTCAAGTCTTTTTTGCATTGGCTAGGCAAGAGGATGCTATATCTGCTATGAGTAAGCTTCTCCTGACTGAAAAAGGAGTAGAAAACTATCAGTTGCTGCACAAAAATCAACCAGAATCAGTGGCTGAGATGCTTGCTATTCGAGCCAAAATCGATCTTGAAATACAAAATCCTATTGTGGTTCCAATTCCTAAAGATGCCGGTGGAGGATATACGCATGAGCAGCACAAAGCTAACCAAATGACGATTTTCTATTCTGGAATCCTGTACAAGCTAACCGGGGAGCCAAAATATGCTGATCGAGCCAAAGAACTTTTGTATGCCTATGCTAAAATTTACAAAACTCTTCCCTTGCATCCCGAAAAGAAGGAACAAACTCCCGGGAAACTTTTTTGGCAAAGTCTAAACGAAGCTGTCTGGTTAGTATATAGTATTCAGGGTTTTGATGCGATTAAATCGGCTTTGTCAGAACAGGAGAGACAGTACCTGAAGAAGAAATTGTTTCAGCCTTATGTGGAATTTTTAAGTGTGGAAGGAAAAGAAACCTTTAACAAAATCCATAATCATGGTACTTGGGCATTGGCTGCTGTGGGGATGACGGGCTATAGCTTGGAAGAGAAAGAGTGGGTTGAAATGGCATTATATGGAACCGCCGAAGATGGGTCAGGCGGATTTTTTAAGCAATTAGATCAGCTGTTTTCTCCTGATGGCTATTACAATGAAGGGCCTTATTACCAACGGTATGCTCTTTTGCCATTTGTGGTATTTGCTCAAGCTATTGCTAATAACAACCCCGCTTTGGAGATTTTTGATTATCGGGATTCGATTCTTATCAAAGCCATCTATACAGCTATTGACTTGACTTATGCAGGTCATTTCTTTCCTATCAATGATGCATTAAAGGAAAAAAATCTTAAAACCTCAGAAATGGTTTTTGGAGTGGATATCGCATTCAGTATCACAAAAGACCCTTCATTGCTGTCTATCGCCAAATATCAGGAGAGCTTTGCTCCGATAGATGGGGGCTTTGAAGTAGCTAGCGCTATTGGAAGTGGAGAAACAGAGTCTTTTGTCTTTAAGTCTAAAAGATTCAGGGATGGAATAAATGGCGATCAGGGAGGTCTTGCGATTCTGAGATCAGAGACCAATTCCAACTCATCGGCTATGGTCTATAAATATACTGCCCAGGGCATGGGACATGGCCATTATGATAAACTTACCTGGCTCTATTTTGATAATGGTGAGGAGATTATAAGAGATTACGGAGCCGCTAGATTTTTGAATATAGAAGCAAAATACGGGGGACATTATCTTCCAGAAAACGACTCTTGGGCCAAGCAGACCATCGCCCATAACACCGTGGTGGTTGATGAACAATCACATTTTGAGGGGAAGTATTCCAAAGCAAAAGATGCTTATCCAACCGAGGTAAAATTTGACATTTCAAATCCCGACTTCCAAGTAGCTATCGCTGAGATAAAAGAGGTTTATGAAGGGGTGGGTTTTCGGAGATCGATGATTTATCTCCAGGATTCTGCCTTTGAATTTCCGGTGATACTGGATCTTTTCGAAGTAACCTCTCAGACAGTTCACCAATATGATTTGCCCTTGCACTTTAATGGGCAGTTTATCCATTTAAATGTACCTCTTACTTCGAACAGTAAGCAACTCATTCCATTAGGTAAGTCAAATGGATATGAGCATCTATGGAAGCTTTCCCAAGGGAAAGCTCATCAAGAGATGACCCATTTTACCTGGCTACTTCAAGACCGCTTTTATACCTGGAGTGTGAAAACCTCTATTGAGGATGAGGTTTTTGTCACGGAGCTTGGGGCAAATGACCCGGATTTTAATTTAAGGAACGAGCGTGCCATTATTCTGAGAAGTTCTGAAAAAGGCAATCACTACTTCCTGTCTGCTTTGGAATCTCACGGCACATTTGATTCCAAAAATGAACAGACCATCAACGCTTCAAACCAGATAGTTAACCTCGACCTGGAGATCATAGAAGGTAAAAAATACATTCAAATCAAGACTAAGGATTTTGGTTCCAGTACCTACCTAGTTCAATAAAAATTAACTCTAAAACTAAAAATATAGAAAATATGAAATTTCAAAGTGATGTATTTCAAGTCGGTGCAGAGACAGAGTGGGAAGAAGTGGGCGTTGGAGTGAAACGACAAATAATGGGACATGATGATCATATTTTGATCGTAAAAGTTTCCTTCGAAAAGGGAAGTATCGGACCTATCCATGATCATTTCCATAGTCAGGCCACCTATGTGGAGTCGGGTGCTTTCGAAGTACAAGTAGACGGTGTTAAAAAAATTCTTAAAGCCGGTGATGGATTTTACATTCCTCCTCATGCTCCTCATGGAGCAGTATGTATGGAGCCAGGCGTCTTAATTGATGTTTTCAGCCCGATCAGAGAGGATTTTTTCGATAAAAAGAAAGACTGATTATGAAAAAATTAAAAGGTTTACGATGGTTGGTTGTCAGCTTAGTCGGCTTGGCTACAGTCATCAACTACATAGACAGAAATGCCCTTGCTGTCATGTGGCCCGGAATAGCCGAAGACTTAGGAATGGGAAAAGAGGATTACGCTTTGATCTTATCCTTTTTTATGATTGCCTATGCGATCGGTCAGACTGCCTTCGGTAAAATATTTGACCAGGTAGGTACAAGAGTTGGATTTTTGTTATCCATTTTAATTTGGTCTGTTTCGATAGCACTTCATGCGGTGGCAAAGTCTGTGGTTTCTTTTGGAATTTTCAGGTTTACACTGGGCTTTGGAGAAGCAGGAAATTGGCCAGGTGCTACTAAAAGTAACGCGGAATGGTTTCCTGTGAAAGAACGAGCGCTTGCGCAAGGTATCTTTAACTCTGGAGCAAGTTTGGGAGCTGTGATCTCCGCCCCTATTATTGCTTGGCTTTATGTCAGTATCGGATGGCAAGCTACATTTATTGTCGTGGCTTCTTTAGGTCTGATATGGATCATTCCCTGGCTAATTGTCTATAAAACCTCACCAGATAAACACCCTTGGATTACAGAAGAGGAGCGTGCCTACATTCTCAAGGGTCAAAAACCCGAACCAACCATCAATGAAGAAGAGGCCGATGAATATGCTCCTAGTTTAGGAGAATTGTTGAAATACAGACAAAGCTGGGCAGTCATTTTAATGAGGTTTTTTATAGATCCAGTTTGGTGGCTTTTTGTCTCTTGGCTTCCTATTTATCTGGCAGACGAGTTCGGTTTTGATGTGAAACAAATAGGACTTTTTGCTTGGGTTCCCTATGTGGGCGCTGCAGTAGGGAGTCTTTTTGGAGGTTGGCTTGTAGGGCTTTGGCTTCGCAAAGGATGGTCTGTGAATAAAGCCAGAAAATCAATCATTTTCCTGGGTTGTCTGATTATGGTGCCACCATTGATATTGACTGCATTTGCGGCCACACCACTCAATGCGGTACTTTTGATTGCAGTAATATTATTTGGATTTCAGATAGCGATCGGGAATATCCAGACATTACCCAGCGACTATTTCTCAGGTAAATCTGTCGGTTCCCTGGCGGGAGTCAGTGGTTCTGCCGCTGTGATTGGCGTCTTGATCACCACATGGATTGTCCCTGTTATTACCACTTCATCATACGTACCCTTCTTTATTCTTGGAGCATCTCTAGTGCCTTTGGCTTTGCTATCACTTAGCATCTTAGGAGGGAAAATTAAACCAGTAAAAAATTCAGTTTCTCAATAAAAAAAATCAGTCTTATGAAATTAGAAGGAAAAGTAGCGATTGTAACCGGTGGTGGACGAGACATCGGAAAAGAAGTGTCCAAAAAACTTGCGTCTCTAGGGGCAAAAGTAGTTGTGAATTATTTTGACGGACAAGACCAAGCAGAATCCACTCTACAGGAAATCAAAGCAGCGGGTGGCGAGGCAATTTTGGTCCAAGGAGATATGACAGATGAAAACTCCGTGGCCAACTTGGTTTCTGAAGCTACTAAACAATATGGATCACAAATAGATATTCTTGTAAATGTAGCCGGAGGTTTGGTGGCTAGAAAAACGATAGAAGAAATGGATCTTGAGTTCTTTAATTTTTTATTAAAGCTTAATCTGACATCAAATTTCTTGGTTACTAAAGCAGTGGTACCATTTATGAAAAGCGGTTCATCCATTGTGAATTTCGCTTCTCAGGCAGGAAGAGATGGAGGAGGACCTGGTGCTTCAGCTTATTCAACTGCCAAAGGTGGAGTTATCACCTTTACCAGAGCCATGGCAAAAGAACTTGGACCTAAAAACATTCGAGTAAATTCACTATGTCCGGGAATGATCGCTACTACTTTTCACGATACCTTCACTAAAGATGAAGTAAGAGAAAAAGTTGCCATGTCTACCCCTCTAAAAAGAGAAGGTAAAGCGGAAGAAGTCGCAGATTTAGTGGCTTATCTTGCTTCGGATGAATCATCCTTCCTGACAGGGAATAATATCGATATTAACGGAGGATTGCTGTTTTCCTAAAGTAAATCTACCGTTTTCAAACCGGCTAATGTTGTTTTCATTAGTCGGTTTTTTTGTGATTAATTTAATTTCAGCAAGGTTTAATTTTTTAAATAAATCTGAGTTGTAAGAATTCATAGGAAAAGAATTTTCACCTAATAGGAAGCGTGGAATCGAAATTATTGGTAATAACTACCATTTTTTGGTGAATTTTATTCGTTAGTTCTTTCATTCTTCAGTACATTGGTTCGCAAAAATTCAATTTCTATGAACCCAAGATTACCTTTTGCCTATTTTCTAACTTTTTTAGTTATTTCTTGCTCACCTGATAAATCTGAAGATTTTGGAAGGGAAATTTCCACCCAAAGGGATCATATTGTCAAAGGAAAGGTAATTTTTGAAGAGCATTGTTCTACTTGTCATAATTTTAATTCTAACGCTATTGGTCCAAATTTAAGCGGATTGACAAAAACCGTTTCGACAGATTGGATTATAAACTTTATAAATGGACCACAGGTAATTTTAGATCAAAAAGATCCAAGAGCACTAGCTTTGCTCGAAAAATATAAAACTGTCATGCCTTCTTTTTCCCACCTGGGAGAAGAAAAAATCAGTTCCTTGTTATCCTACCTTCATACTTTTGAAACAGTCATGGAGGATTCAGATTCTGAGACTGTTACAAATTTAATTGAAGCGGGAATCCCCGATTCTGGCATGGCTTTAGAATTGGAATTATTTGCCCAGCTGCCTCCTTCTGATTCAGTGGCGCCAATGGCAAAAATGACAAAAATGGAGCCGGAGTCCCAGTCCGGAAGATTGTTTATCAATGATCAGAGAATAGGTCTTTATGAAATAATTGATCAAAAGCCTCAACTATACCTAGACCTTAAATCACTTCGGCCGGATCTAGTGAGTAAGCCTGGTTGGGCGACAGGTTTAGGCAGTTTTACTTTTCATCCCGAATTTCAAAGCAATGGGTTGTTCTACACAGCCCACACAGAACCTGGAGGAACCAAGGAGTCTGATTTAGGCTACACTGACAGTCTTCAGGTTTTTATGCAATGGATTTTGACCGAATGGAAAGCCACTGACCCAAAAAGTTTGAAATTTGAAGGAAGCAGTCGCGAACTTTTAAGAATAGATAATCCATCGCAAGCGCATGGAATGCAGGAAATCACATTTAATCCAAATTCAAAGTCGGGAGATCCAGATTACGGCCTTTTATATATTGGATATGGTGATGGAGCTTCTACTGAGAGGGGATTTCCTGAAATCTCATACAATCATGCTTCGACGATGTATTCTGCTATCCTAAGGATAGACCCTGCAGGATCCAACAGCAAAAATGGTAACTACGGGATTCCTGAAGGAAACCCATTTGCAGCAATAGAGGGGAAAGCAGGTGAAGTATTCGCTTATGGGTTTAGAAACCCAAACAGAGTTTTTTGGGATGAAAGCGGGAACATGTTTGCGACAGATATTGGTCAGCATACCATTGAGGAACTAAATAAAATCGAACCTGGGAAATTCTATGGTTGGCCACTTAGAGAAGGGACTTTCGTAATCAATCCCTACGGTAGTTTTCGGCAGCTTTTTCCATTGCCGGAGGATGATGAAAAACTTGGAATTACCTATCCATACATACAACTTGAGCATGATGAATTAGCAGCTATTTTTGCTGGGTATGTGATGCCATATGGTCAATTAAAAGGGAAATTTATTTTTGGTGATATCCTTTCTGGTCGTCTGTTTTTCGCGGATTTGGATCAAGGCCCCAATCCTGAGGTTCAAAGCTTTAAAGTGAAGTTCGAGGGAAAAGAACTGACCATGGAGGAATTAGTAGGAGGAAGAGTGGATTTAAAATTCGGAATTGACGGGAAGAAAAATGTTTATATCATGAGTAAAAATGAAGGCAAAATTTTTAAAATTTTAAATTGATGAGAGCTCTTGGCAAATACACGATCTTTTCACTTTTGGCAATTACTTGTTTTCTGGGATCTTGTCAAAAAAAGGAAATTGAAGCAGATTATATTGTCGACGATCAGGCAAAAGCCAGATTGGATTCGACTCTCCAAGCCTATGTCAATTCCGGAAACGTAGCTGGTATCTCAGCTTTGATCTACGAGAAAGATCAAGAAGTTTATTTCAATGCATTTGGCTTTGCAAACAAAGAGAAGAATATCCCGATGGATCGGAATACCATCGTGCAGATTTATTCCATGACAAAACCTATCACTGGAACATCTTTGATGACTTTATACGAAGAGGGAAAATTTCAATTGGATGATCCTTTGGAAAAATATGCTCCGGAGTTTGCCAATATGAAGGTTTACCAAGGGGTGGATGAAAATGGTGAAATGATCTTGGTGGATGCCGATAGACCGGTCACCATTCGGGACATCACCAGACATACAGCAGGCTTTCCAAATCGAGATAATATTCCTGGTTTGAGTGATGTGTTGAAGGAAAAAGATGCCAGAAGTTATGAAAACACCTTGACCGAAATGGCAGAGAAAATCGGCAGCACTCCTCTTTGGTTTCAACCCGGAACTCAATGGGAATATGGCCAATCCGTAGACGTGCAGGCTTTTTTGGTGGAAAGAATATCTGGAATACCATATGAAGAGTATGTTCAAGAGCATGTTTTGGGACCTTTACAAATGAACGATACGCGATATGTGGTAAAGGAAGAGGATTTGGGAAGGTTTTCTGCAGCTTACCAGCGACCTGGTGAGGGACAATTGACTCAAATGCCGGATTCCTCAGCCCATGCTTTCAATTTAAAAAAATGGCCATTGACTCCAGGAGGTTTTGGATTGACTTCTACGCTGGATGATTACATGACATTTGCCAGAATGCTTGTCAATGAGGGTACTCTTGATGGAACTACAATTCTGAAACCAGAAACAGTCCAGCTCATGGCAACAAACCATTTACCAGATTCTGTAACGGAAAGATCCTGGCTTCCAAGCAAAGGAAGAGTTGGATTTGGGATTGACTTTGCGGTACGAACAGATCCTCCGGCTTCTGCAGAGGAAATGAATGGAGTTGTGGGAGAGTTTTTCTGGGATGGAGCAGCTTCTACCCTATTCTGGGTGGATCCAGTCAATGAAGTGACGGCTGTCCTTTTTGTTCAGCTTTTTCCTTATGATGGAATCGGCCTTCATAAAAACTTTAGAGATGCTGTTTATGGCAGAATTGCCTCGAAACCTACTCAATAGAATAAGATCATAGGAACATGAAGAAATTTTTTAAGAAGGTTGGCACTTGGATTAAAGGGAAATTAAACCTTATTAAACCAGGTATTTTTGCCATAAAAGGAGCAGCTATTGGGCTTTTAATTCTGACTTTGATTGTCTTCCTGATTGAGGTAGTCGGAATGTCCATCAACTTTAAAGACTCTTGGCTTTTGGTTTTTGGACTTTTGATCTTGATCGCCGTGACCTTGGTTTCTTACCTCTCAGTAAAACTTATTAAACTGATTTTTTCAATTCCTCCTCTTTACAAACGGGTTTTGATTGCAAGTTTCATTCTCTTAACGCTCGTCCGATTTGGAGATGAGCGATTTATAATTTTTTTGATTTTGGTTTTTTCGCTTTTTGGAGCTGGGATAGCCATGTTTTGGAAAGGACATTTTAAAAGTCTTAGTAATCCAAAGAAAGTTGTTTCGATTTTAGGCTTTGGAATTGGTATCGCAGGAATTGGTTTTTTGATCTATTTTGGAAGTATTCGTGGATTAGAAATCGACGAACAGATTAATGCCGCCAAGCTTACCCAAGATAAAGTTTCAAAGATTGAAGCTCCTTCCCCTTCAGCCACTGGAAATTTCCAGATTACCACTTTTACCTATGGTTCAGGAAAGGATATTCGTCGGGAGGAATTTGCAGAAGGAGTTACATATCAGACCGAGTCTGTGGACGGAAGAGCCTTCATTGACAACTGGGAGAAATTCAGCGGTTGGTGGCGGGAAAAGTACTGGGGCTTTGATGAAAAAGAATTACCACTCAATGCACGGGTATGGATGCCCGAAGGAACCGGGCCCTTTCCATTGGTTTTGGTTGTCCATGGGAACCATCCTATGCAGGATTTTTCAGATCCGGGATATGATTATCTCGGTGAGTTTTTGGCTTCCAAAGGAATGATTTTGGCCTCTGTGGATGAAAACTTTATCAATGGATCTTGGACAGATCTTTTTGGCCGATTAGAAAAAGAAAATGATGCTCGCGGTTGGTTGTTGCTTGAGCATTTGCGCGTTTGGGATGAATGGAATAAAAATGAATCCCATCCCCTTTTTGGAAAAGTCGATATGGATAAAATTGCGCTTATGGGCCATTCCCGAGGAGGCGAAGCAGTGGGCCATGCAGCCATGTTGAATGCGCTGGAATATTATCCGGATGATGCTTCCGTCAAATTAGGGTATCATTTCAATATCAAAGGCATTGTGGCCATAGCGCCGGTGGATGGGCAATATAAACCTGGAGGTTCTGGGACAAAATTCGAAAATGTCAATTATCTCAGTCTTCATGGAGCGCAGGATGCAGACGTGACTTCTTTTGCTGGAGCGGCGCAATATGAGCGGATCAAGTTCACGGATAGCACTTACCATTTCAAATCTTTAATTTATATCTCTGGAGCGAATCACGGCCAATTCAATACTTCTTGGGGCGATAACGACATTTTGGCGACTTTTAAAGGAGTTCTTAATCGTGAACAATTGATGCCGGCTTCCGAGCAAGAGGAAATAGCCAAGGTTTACATTGGAGCTTTCTTGGAAGCAAGCTTGAATAACAAGGAAGAATACCTTCCCTTGTTTTTGGATCCAAGAAAAGGAAAGGATTGGCTACCTGAGTCTATTTATCTTAGTCAATTTGAAGATTCAAATACTAAAGTTTGGGCAAATTTTGATGAAGACTTTGAGCTTACAACCATAACCACTGGTGGTAAAGCCGATGCGGATAATTTAACCGTTTGGCGAGAAGCAGAGATTGATATGGAGTATGGTAAAAAGGGAACTCGAGCCGTTTATTTAGGATGGAATTACGAAAAGCTAAATGAAGGAATCGATACCCTATGGAAAGACGGCGCAAAACCTTCTATCCCAGATTCAGTTTTGGCAAGCTACACCATCACGCTGGATTCCATGAGTTTCAGACCGGACTCTACTTCTATTCTGACTTTTTCTTTGGCAGAATCTACAGAAAGTTCAGATCCAAAAAGTGGAGGAAAATGGAAAAATGAAAATGATTCCAATGAAGAAGAAGTGAATGAAGAAAAAGAAAATGAGGCTGAGATTGGAGAAAGTAATGAAACTAAGGAAGATGATAAAAAGGATAATGATCAAGGAAAAATACCTGATCCACCATTAGACTTTAAAATAATTCTTGTCGATGAGTCAGGTGAAGAAATCAAGTTTCTTTTGTCAGATTTCTCTCATCTCCAGAGGCAGATAAAGTCGAGAGTTTTAAAAATTGACTTTTTGGATAACAAGGATCATTCTGAGAACATCTTTCAAACTTATATTTTTGATTTAGAGCAATTACGATCGGGCAACCCGAATTTTTCTCCAAGCTTATTAAAGGAAATAAAGTTTGAGTTTGATCAAAACGAAAGCGGGGTAGTCATCATGGATCAGCTCGGGATAACAAAAAATAAATTTGGAAAAGCTTTAAATCATCTCTAATTTTTTATACAAAACCGGCATTTATCCCATTAATATACCGCATACCTTAAATTTCTTGGTAAAAGACAATCTATTTTGTCAATTTGACAAAATATAGAAAACAGTGCATCCTAGTTTTCTGCAAAACCAAAACCTAATGATTTATGACCCACTTGGTGAATAATTACTCAAGGACCCTTTCCTTGCTTATCCTTCTGATTTTGATCGGTATTAGTTCCTGTCAAAAATCAGAGCCATTTGATGATCCGAACATCAAGCCTGATGAAAACCGCTTTACAAAAGTTGTATTAACTGAAGGCATGGACGAACCCATGGAACTGACTTTCCTTCCTGGAAAGAGAGTCTTGATCGTGGAAAGAAAAGGTGGAGTCAAAATCCTCAATGAAAATACGGGGGAGATGACCTTGATCGCCACGATCCCTGTCAATACGAAATACACCAACAAAGAAGGCGTTGTTAGAGAGGCGGAAGAGGGTTTAATGGGGGTTATTGCGCACCCAGATTTTGAAAAGAATCATTGGATCTACTTGTATTATGCAGACCCTGTAGATACACAGCACGTATTGGCTCGGTATGAGTTGGATGGAAATACATTGAAAGAAGAAACCAAAAAGATTTTATTGGTAGTTCCAACTCAGCGGGAAGAATGTTGCCATACAGGTGGAGGAATGGTCTTTGACCAAGAAGGAAATCTTTACCTAACAGTAGGAAATAACACTGTAAATCCTCGAACAGGCTCATCTAACCTTGATGAAAGACCTGGCTTTGAAAGCTCAGATGATCAGAGAGCTCCTGGAAATACCAATGATCTGAGAGGAAAAATCCTGAGGATCCATCCGGAAGATGATGGAACTTATACTATACCAAAAGGAAACTTATTTCCTGAAGGAACGGAGAAGACCAGACCTGAAATATATACTATGGGGCATAGAAATCCTTGGAGGCCAACTTTAGATAGTAAAACAGGGTACTTGTATTGGGGGGAAGTTGGGCCTGATGCCTCTGTAGATAGTATTTGGGGTCCAAAAGGATATGATGAATTTAACCAGGCGAAAGGTCCTGGCTTTTTTGGATGGCCGTATTTCATTGCTAATAACAGACCGTACAACCGTCATGATTTGGCTACTGATACTTATGGAGAGCCTTTTGATGTCAATAATCCAGTCAATGAATCTGTGAACAACACAGGACTAAGAGAACTTCCAACACCTGTAGTTCCTGCATTTATCTACTACCCTTATGGTGTTTCTGAAGAATTTCCACTGCTAGGATCTTCAGGAAGAAGTGCAACCGGAGGTCCTGTTTTCAGAAAAGCAGATTTTCAGAAAGACGCACCTTACGTTTTTCCGGCGTATTATGATGGGAAGTGGTTGATTGTCGAATTTATGAGAGGTTGGATTATGTCTGTGACCATGGATGAAAATGGAGACTACAAATCCATGGAGCGGTTTCTTCCAGAGCAAAATTTCAGCTCAGCGATAGACATGGACTTTGGTCCAGATGGAGCATTGTATGTGTTGGAATATGGAAGCGCTTGGTTTAGAGGAAATCCAAATTCGAGATTGGTTAAAATTGAATTTAATGCAGGAAACAGAAAACCGAATGTAACAGTAGCTGCTGACAAATTAGCGGGGGAAGTGCCATTTACAAGCAATCTGACAGCAGCTGGAACGGATGATTTTGATACTTATGACCAAGGGAAATTAACATTCAATTGGGCAATCACTTCAGATAACGGTATTACTGTGGATCTGCAGGGTGAAAGCGTTTCCCATACATTTGAAACACCAGGACAGTATAAAGCTACTTTGACTGTGACTGATACCAAAGGAGAGACCAATTCCGCAAGTTTGGAATTAGTAGCTGGAAATGAAAGACCAGAGGTTTCGATCGATTTGATGGGTAAAAACAGAACCTTCTACTTTGGTGATAAGACGCTGGATTACAAAATTCTAGTTTCTGATAAGGAAGATGGAAGCACTGCTGACGGAAGTATCAAAAGTGAGGAAGTGGCTGTGACTTTTGATTATGTCCCTGCGGGATTTGATCCGATCGAAATGGCCTCCAAACAAAGTGGAGCGGAATCCATGGCTGTGTTGAATATTGGAAGAAATCTGATTGAAGCGAGCGACTGTAAATCCTGTCACCAATATGATTCCACGTCGATTGGTCCTAGCTATACGGCAGTCGCTCAGAAGTATCCTAACACTCCTGAAAATGTCAAAATGCTGATAGGAAAAGTCATCAATGGCGGAAGTGGCGTATGGGGAGATCATGCGATGAGTGCCCATCCACAGCTATCAGAAGCCGATGCTAAGCGAATGATAGATTATATTTTCTCGATGAATGAGGTAAAGCCCACCGTAAGCACCTTACCGCTGGAAGGAAAAATAAGTCCTGAAGTTCCTGATGGAGATGATGGCCAAGGTGGCTATTTGTTAAGGGCCTATTATTCTGACAAAGGAGCATCCGCGGTTTCTTCACTTTCTGGGCTGGATTTTGTCGCATTGAGAAATCCTTTTATAGACCCTCAGCTTTCTGAAGTAAGAAAAGGTGTACAGCTTTTGACCACCCCAAGTATTAACTTCTTCATGGTCGGGGATCAATCTTACATTGGTTTCAAAGACATCGACATGACCGGAGTCAAGGAGATCATGCTTTATTTAGGGATTAGTGCTCGGAATAATGCGAAAGGAGCTTCAGTAGAAATCAGAATTGACTCTCCAACTGGAAAAGTAATCGGTGAAACAGAAAAAGTAACCGAAGCACCAAATGGAGGATTCAGACCACCTGCCGGAATGTCCCGAACAGAGTGGATGAGGCAAAATTCAGCAAAACCTTCAGCGAAGCTTTCTGAAGTGAGCGGAAGACATGATATTTATTTTATATTTAAAAATTCTGATGCGAAATCAGAAGAAATTCTGGCATCGATCAACGAGATTGAGTTTAAAAACTAACGCAAAAGTTTGCAATCAGGTCCTTGAGTGCTTCAACAGATTGTCGAAAAATTGAGGATTAAAGATACAAACCCGGAATAGCCAAGCCCTGGACCGAAAGGTTCAGGGCTTTTTTTGGCTATTAGTTTTCTTTGATTTTCGTAGTATCCGGTTTGGTTTCTTTCGGAGTCGAAAGGAAGCCCTTTAATAATTTCTTGGCCTCCTCTACTGCTTTGTCTTTTGTAGCATTGGTTTGGCTTTCCAATACTTTTTTGACACTATCCTGTACGACTTCTGCTTTGAGTTTCATCTCTTTTTTGATGCTATCCTGGGCAGCATTGAATTGTTCTGTGGCTTTTGCCTGAAGCGCCTGAGACTCTCCGCTCACTCTGGCTTTTAGAGCATTTGCCAAAAGGGTTTCAATACTATTTCCTCCGGCCAAAGCGATCTTTGGAGAATTATAAGTACCTGATAAATTAAGCGCCAATGGGATTGTTGTGTTTTCATCGACTTGATTCCCGGTAATAGTAGCAAGAAGGGAATTTGCCTGAGCACCGAATTTACCCGCAGGGATCTGCATGTTGACCAGATAATTGATCGAGCCATCAAACCCGGCAGAGCCTTGGACATTTGCTTGGTAATCCCAAAGTTTCACATCAAAGGGCTTTACATCCATCACGCCGTTTTCGATCGAAATCGGGATATTGATGTTTTTGAGCGAAAGGGTATTGGCATCTTTTAGTTTAGTAAGGGTAGTGATGCTTTCCAGGATTTTGCTGTCTCTCAACGCAGTTTCAGCTATTTTTAACAATCCATTCCCATCTAAACTTGCCAAGAGCGGCATCATATCCTGACCGAGATTACCTGAGAAACTCAAGGTAGAATTGAATTTTCCGGTTAGATTTTGGGCTATTGGTGCAAAAGCTTTGACAGTATTAAAGGTTTTGAATGCCTCAGCTATGCTCAAGTCCGCGATATTCAGATCAAAATTAAATTTCGGAGCTGAAATATCCCTCGGATCATAGCTTCCTTGGATTCCTATGCTACCACCCAGAGTCTTCATCGAAGCATCATTAAAACTCAAAACCCCATTTCTCAAAGTCATATTTCCTTTCACTTCCTTCAGGTTCATGTTATCATAGATGACTTCGTTTGCAGCTACTGACATGGTGAAATCGATGTTTTCAGGAAGTTCTATCACAGTCATTTCTGAACTGGACGTATCGGTAGAAGCATCTTCCGACATCCATTCATTGACATTGAACTTGGTACTATTCAGAACCAATTGGCCTTTGAGAGTTCCGTTTTCTCCTAAGAAATAGTCCATGTAATTGGTCAGAGTTCCTTTAGCCTGTACAGGACTTTCACCCAGTTTGGAATCAAATTGTGTCAAATTGATGCTTGTAGGACTGAATTCAGCAATGGCTCTTGAAATTTCTACTCCTTGAGGCACATCGGTGGAGGTGTATTTAAAGTTGTCCACTTCCATTTTGCCTTTAGTTTCCAACTGCTGGTATTTGCCGGCTTCCACAGCAGCATAAGACCCTTTGGTTAAAATATCTGCCTGAATTCTTCCCTCCATCACCATGTCTTCCATTGGGAAAATGGCCAGAATTTTTTTCAGGTCTACTCCTCCTTTGATTTCACCGTCCCAGTTGAGATTTTCAAAATCAGAGATTTTCATCAATCCCTGGATTTTCTCATCCTCCAGCTCAAAACCAAACTGACTTAAATTGACCATGAAATCATTCATTTTTCCGGACTTGTTCTCAATCAGTGCCTGGACGTTAATATTTTCTATCGGGGCGGGGTATTCTGTGCTTTTCGCATATCCATTTGCCAGGATCATTTTCGCATCGATAGCAGGAATGATACCTGCTACTGAATCGTACCTTCCCTTAGCGCTGGCATTAACATCTAGGTTTCCTTTTAAAGCCATGCCTTCAATAGGAAAAATTGAAGTAAGCTCTTCCAGGTTCAGTTTGCCATTCAGGGACGCATCGATCGTGTAACTGATCAGATCAGAAAGCATGAATCTTCCTGAAATAGGATTGTCCCCAAAGGCCAGGTTAAAGGCAGGAATAGAAATAGAGGTATTGTCTAAATTGTCTGTTTCGTTTTTTACTTGCATGTCGAGATTGACATTTTTTACTGGCCTGGGAAGGTCAGGATATTGAAACATGCCCTCTTTGATGCTTAAGCCAATATCAAAACTTGGAATTTTGGTCTCGTTATAGATTCCTTGGATTTTGCCTTGGAAGTCCATCGTTCCCGAAGTCTCGAGATCAGAAAAGCTTTCTGAATAAATACCAGGTACCAAAGAAAGGATGCTTTTGAACTCATTGTTTTTGCCAGTAAAGGCCAAATCCATTTCTATGTCATCTCCTGGCATGGCGAGGTATCCTGAAAGACCAAAAAGGAAATCATTCAGCCTGAAATCACCTTCACCAAAGGTAAATTTCATATTGGCCATATCGATGTTTAGAAGTGTTTCTCCGGAAAACGTTTTATTGCTGAGATAACTGGTGCCTTCGTAGGTGATGTCAGCGATTAATGCTTCTAATTCGATAGGTAGTTCATAGACATCTGCTGTAAATTCCCCGTTTCCTCTTGCATCGATTCCACCCAAAGCCATAAAGTAATCCAATTGACGATCATCATAAACAAGATTTAAATCATTGATCTCGATTAGCTCTACTCCAATTCGCATATTGCTTTCTTCAGAAGCAGTAGTATCCTCTGAAGGATAAGTGATATCGTAATTGGCAGTACCGTCTTTTAGAACTTTGATATAAAGACTTCCACCATTGAGGTGAACCCCCGTCAATGTTGGATAATCATCAAAAAGTATCGATTTCAGATTAAAATCGATCTGAAGTTCATCCAGACTCGCCAAAGTATCAGTCTGAAAAGGAGCGTTTCCTACGATACTGAAATCTTTCACAGAAGCTGAGATGTCCGGAAAATTCCTGAAAATGCTTAAACTGATATTATTTAGATCGTAAAGAACCTGAGCATTCACAGATTGGGCAATTTCCTGGTCAATCCGGGCAGCTATTTTATCCTTGAATAAAAAAGGAATGGATGCAGCTGCGGCAATCAGAAAGAGAAATATACCGGAAAGTATTAAGAGTGTTTTTTTCATAATCCTTAATCAATAGGCTTTAAAGCTGTTTTTGTCAAAACAGAAGGTTTTGGATGACCCCTTATAAACGCAGAAGTTGTCCGTAAGGCCTTAATATATAACAAGTTTTAAGCCGAGAGGAAGTAAAATTTTGAGAGTATCAAACAAAAAGGCCTTAATAGTATGATTAAGACCTTGTAGCGAGTAGCTTTTGATTAGGCGCCTGGAAAAGAAATTCCTTTTACCCTTCGGTAAAGATTTAGGGCATATTTATCTGTCATTCCTGAAATGTAATCTACCAGTGCTCTCAAAAGGGGATATGGGTTGACTTCGGAGCCCCAACCTTTAAGTGGAAAATCTTCGGGCAACAATCTCAAAATGCTTTTGTCTTGTCCAGAAAATCTCTCCTGATGATAAAACTGATGATACAATGCCTGTGAAAATACAGCCAATAATCCTTCTATCACCTGGAATCCTGCGGCCTCTTTTTCCAGAACTACCTGGGATCGATATATTTTCTCTACAGACACCGCGGTGATTTTCTGAAGCGCTTTGGCAGACGGGATAATATCCGTAAGTGCTTTATCAAAATTTCCCTTGCACATACTCTCCTCATACTGAGCAAAAACCTCTACAGTTTCATTGATCAGTTCCCCGATTGCCAATGCCCTCAAGGCGCCTAGATTTTGCGTATTGCTACGGTCTTTTAGTTTTTTTGGATCAAACTTGTCTTTTAAAATCGGAGAAAGAAGCTTCACCGTATCTTCAAAACTTACGAGTCCCAATGTGCAGCCATCTTCTAGGTCAATAATGCTATAACAAATATCATCGGCTGCTTCCACTAAAAAGGCCAAAGGGTGACGTAGCCAGCATTCCGGACTTGATTTTTCTATTCCCAAAAAGGCCCCCATCTGTTCAAAATCAGCAAGTTGGTTGATGAAAAAGCCATATTTTTTCTGACTTCTTCTTGCTATATCCCGATGGGGAATAAAGCTCGGTCTTGGGTATTTTGTAAAGGCCGCTAAGGTAGCATAGGTCAATTTCAATCCATTGGATTTGGAAACTAACATTCTGAATCCCTGTGCATTGCCTTCAAAATTACAAAGGTCAGCCCACTGCTCTCCCCTTACATGGGATTCCCAGCATTTACCAGCCATATGAAATTTAAAAAAATCAGAAATTGCCTCTTCTCCAGCATGGCCAAATGGGGGATTTCCAATGTCATGCGTCAATGCTGCTGCAGCGACAATCGCCCCTACTTCATAGGCCGAAATCCCTGTTTTCTCCAATAAAGGATACTTTTGAAGTAAAATCTCTCCTGCTGCCTTTCCTAAAGATCTACCTACACTGGACACTTCCAAACTGTGGGTAAGACGGGTGTGGACAAAGGCCTGCTCAGGCAATGGAAAGACTTGGGTTTTGTCTTGTAAATTTCTAAAAGGAGCCGAAAATATGATTCTATCATAATCGACTTCAAACTCACTTCGTACTGCTTGTGTTGGAATGAAACCCGGAGTATCTCCAAATCTTCCCCGAGCCAAAAGCTTTTCCCATTTCATCATCCCCAAAAATAACAAGGTCCGACAAGAATCCGTTTAAAAATTTTAAATAGTAAAACTGGCATGGACATTGGAATTAACGGAACTACTAATCCAACAAAAGAGAGATGAAAAATCTATTTAATTATTTATTGATGTTCGGAGTATTGCTTTTTGCTGTAGCATGCTCTAATGATGATGAAACTCCAAACGGAGGAAATGCACGTGTTAACTTTTACCTGGTCGATGCACCAGGAGATTTTGATGAAGTTTGGGTGGAGGTCCTTTCTGTAAGGGTGAAAGCTGAAGATGATTCGATGGACGATGATGACATGAATGACGATGATGAATTGGGATGGATAGAAATTCCTTATGACGAGTCTAGCAGATATGTCAACTTAATGGATCTAACAGGTGAAAACTCTTTGTTCTTGGGATCTGAAGATTTTCCCGAAGGAGAAATAGACCAATTGAGATTGGTATTAGGAGATGATAACTATGTTGTAAAAGATGGTGTAAGATCTGATTTAAAAACTCCAAGTGCGCAGCAAAGTGGCTTGAAAATCAAAGTAGATGCTGAAATCGAAGGAGGAATGAGTTACGATTTGGTGATTGACTTTGACGTAGCAAAATCGATTGTTGTTGCTGGAAACTCAGGTAATATTAATTTGAAGCCTGTATTGAGAGCATATATTGAAGCTGCAGCCTCTGGTGTGATGGGTCAGGTTTTCCCTGCTGAAGCTCAACCTATAGCTGTTAATGCACAAAAAGGAGATGATGAATATAACACCTTTGTGGATGAAAACGGAAACTTCAAGATTCTAGGAATGGATGACGGTAGTTATACCTTTACCTTTACTCCTAATAATGAATATCAGACCTTAGTGATCGATGGTGTTATTGTGGAAGAAGGGAATATTACCAATATGGATCCGATTACATTGCTCCCAATTGAAGAATAAAATGGAAAGCCGGTTTCGACCGGCTTTTTTTTTGAGTTGTCGCTTCCTTTACGAATGCCTTATTTTTGACTAGTTTTAGGCTAAATTTACCCTGTGAATAAAGCTGTCCCTTCTTTCTTTTTAGTCCTTGCTTTCCTCAGTCTTTGGAGTTGCGAGAAGTTTGATACCAATCCAAAAGGTTTGGTAAATATCATATTGGTGGATAATCCTGCTTCTTGGGATTCCGTTTTTGTGGAAATCCTTGGTGTAGATGTAGAATTAATCAGCGCCGGAAAGGATGAAGGCCAAATCGAGACTTTTTTCTTACCCTACGAGCCAGGGGATAAAAATATCGAAGTGAGTTCTTTGATTGGTGGAGAGGCTCTTCTTTTAGGGCGAGATGAACTTCCCGAAGGAAAAATTTTAAAATTGACGGTACTGTTAGGCGATGAATATTACCTCTTTTTAGATGAAAAGCGATACAATATGCCGTTGGTTGATCCTTCCATGACTGAGATTCCCATTGAGTTTGAGATGAATGTGGATCAAGGATTTGCCTACGATGTGATTCTTGATTTTGACCTGGAAAAATCCATCATCGTAGCATCAGATAGTCCTTTGACCCTCCAATTGAATCCAAAAATCACCGCAATCAAAGGAGCAGGAACCGGAGAAATTACCGGAGTCGTCAAACCATCAGCTGTTCAGCCAGCAATTTATGCCATTCAGGATGGAGACTCTATCAGCACCCATGCCAATTCTTCTGGAACCTATGAGTTTCGAATTCCGGAAGGGAAATACAAAATTTACTTTGACCCCAAAAATGAATCTTATGCGGATACCCTCATCAACGATGTGGAAGTATTAGCCGGGGAGACATTGTCATTGGATTTGGTCACATTGAAACTTAAACCTTGATAAAATGGACATTCGCTACATGCAGAGAGCTTTGGAGCTGGCAGAATTTGGTAGAGGGAATGTAAGTCCAAACCCATTGGTGGGTTGCGTTATTGTCAAGGATGATCTTATTATCGGAGAGGGATATCATCAAAAATTCGGTGAGGCTCATGCAGAAGTAAATGCCGTCAATTCCGTTTTGGATCCGACTACATTGGTTGATTCGACAGCCTTTGTGACATTGGAGCCTTGTGCACATTTCGGTAAAACTCCTCCTTGTGCGAATTTGTTGATAGAAAAGAAAATCGGGAAAGTGATTATAGCGGCGGTGGATTCTAACCCTCTGGTCGGAGGTAAAGGAATTCAAATCCTGAAAGATGCCGGGATCGAAGTAAAAACAGGAGTTTTGGAAAAGGAGGCCAGGTGGCAAAACCGAGGGTTTTTTACCCAAATCGAAAAAAACAGACCTTATGTGATTTTGAAATGGGCTCAGACTCAGGACGGTTTTGTAGCACGAAAAGACTTTTCCTCCAAATGGATCAGTAATCCTTCTAGCCGACAACTGGTTCATAAATGGAGGGCAGAAGAAGATGCCATTTTAGTAGGGAAAAATACTGCAAAGTATGATAATCCTGCCCTGAATGTAAGAGACTGGGTCGGTAAAAACCCGATTAGATTGGTGATAGACAGTAAATTGGAATTGCCACAGGATCTGAAATTATTTGATCAGGCAGTTCCTACGATTTGTTACAACACCATCAAATCAGAGGTGATTGGAAGCCTGGAGTACGTGCAGTTTAAACCTGGATTCTCCATCCAGCAGGTTTTGGATGATTTGCAGAAGCGCAAAATTCAAAGTCTCATTGTGGAGGGAGGAACATATCTCATACAAAAGTTTTTGGAATCTGAACTTTGGGACGAAGCCCGGGTGTTTACCAGCCAAACTAAATTCGGAGAAGGAATACCTGCTCCTTGCTTACCTCAACCCGCATCAGAAATCCATCCCGTCTTAGAAGATCGATTAGCCATTCATTACCATGTCTGAAAATTTATACATCCCAGAAGCTGCAACAAAAGCAGAAAAATACGAAGCCGTTATACCACAGGTAGAAGCCTTGATCAGTGGAGAGCCGGACCTATATGCAAATTTGGCGAATATTTCCTCTGCCCTGAAAGAGGCATTTGGATTCTTCTGGGTAGGTTTTTACTTGGTCAAAGAGAATCAATTGGTATTGGGACCATTTCAGGGTCCTATCGCATGTACGAGGATTTCTATGGGCAAAGGGGTTTGTGGGACAGCTTGGCAGCAAGCAAAAACCCAATTGGTTCCCGATGTAGATGCTTTCCCGGGACATATAGCCTGTAGTTCTGCTTCCAAGTCTGAGATTGTTGTCCCCGTTTTTAAAGAGGATAAAGTCGCAATGGTGCTAGACGTGGATTCTGATCAATTAGATGATTTTGATGCAGTAGATCAGGAATATTTGGAGAAGTTAATGGGAATTTTAGAAAAGACTTTGTGAATTCATCGCTGTTTTATCCTATCAAAAGAGATACGAGGATTAGATTCCTTGACAAAACTCCCTTAAAATCGCGATTGTTTCAGCTTTTTGCTCTACCATTCCCATATGTCCTGTACCCGGAAGTTCAAGATAAGTGGTGACAATTTCTTGATGTTTTTTGCTGGCTTCCAAAGGAACGGCTGTATCCAATTCCCCGGCAATCATCAATTTAGGGCCTTGGAAATCTGCCAAAACATCGAAGCGGTCTTTTCTGTCTCTCATTGCCCTAGTCAAAGCGATTAAGCCCTGAAGTGAACAGTCTTTTGCCTGATCTATAGCCTTTTGAATTTCTTCATCCAATTCTTCTCTTCTGGCTTCCGGAAAAAGTGGTGGGACAAAAGAAGTGACGAATTTTTCAACTCCGTGTTTTACCAGGAAAGTCACGGTTCTATCCCTCATTTCCTTCTTTTCTTGGCTATCAGAAAAAGCTGTAGAGTGGAAAAGACCGATTCCTTTCAATTTTTGACCCATTAACTCTGCCAAAGCCAAGGTTACATATCCACCAAGGGAATGACCGATGACAATCGGATAAAGGATCTGCTTTTCTTCTAACCATGATTCTAAAATCACAGCGATTTCTTCCATGGAAAGGGTTTCCGAATCTATTAGTGATTGGCCAACTCCAGGAAGATCGGGGCAAATAACCCGAAATTCGGAAGATAATGCATCGGCAAAATCCTCCCACATGGCTGCTGTTTCGCAAAATCCATGAATCAGGATCAAAGCTGGGCCTTGACCTTTTTCAAAAAATTGGATACTCGACATGAATTTGATAGTTAATGTGCTTTGGCTACTTCAGCCATATTTCTCACTGCATCAGCGATTCCATCCGGATCAAAGCCACATTCTTTATGTAATTCAATTTGTTCTCCGTGCTCTATTACTTCGTCTGGAATTCCGAGGCGTTTTACTTGCGCTTGGTAGCCATGGTCCATCATCCATTCCAAAACTGCCGAACCAAAACCTCCCATCAGGCAACCGTCCTCTACCGTGATGATTTTTTTGAATTTTCCGAAGATCTCATGAAGAAGTTCTTCATCTAATGGTTTTACAAAACGCATGTCAAAATGCGCAGGGTTCAAACCTTCTTTGGATAAGGTTTCACAAGCTTCAACAGCATAATTTCCGATGTGTCCTAAAGTCAAAATAGCAACTTCCTCACCTTCTTTGATCACTCTGCCTTGACCTGCGGGGATTTTTCGGAATGGTGTTTTCCAATCAGGCATGACACCTTTTCCTCTAGGATATCGGATAGAATAAGGCCCATTATGCAATGAGCCAGAATACATCATATTTCGTAGCTCTTCCTCATTCATCGGTGCAGAAACGACCAAATTAGGAATGCATCTGAAATAAGCGATATCATATGCTCCATGATGAGTTGGGCCATCAGCTCCGGCAAATCCGGCTCTATCTAGACAAAGTACTACAGGTAAATTCTGTAAACAGACATCATGCACGACTTGATCATACGCCCGCTGCATAAACGTGGAGTAAATATTACAGAAAGGAACAAGCCCTTGCGTGGCCAATCCAGCTGAGAAAGTGACTGCATGTTGTTCAGCTATTCCCACATCGAATGCACGATCAGGCATGGCTTTCATCATGATATTCATAGAAGATCCAGAAGGCATCGCTGGGGTGACTCCCATAATTCTATCATCCATTTCAGCCAATTCCACTAAGGTATTTCCAAATACATCCTGGTATTTAGGAGCTTGTGGTACTGACGGGATTTTTTTGAAAATCTCTCCGGTTACTTTATCAAATGTACCAGGGGCATGCCAAGTCGTTTTATTTCCGTTCTCAGCAGGGGCATAACCCTTCCCTTTTACAGTGACACAATGGAGGATTTTTGGTCCTGGTATATCTCTCATGTCCTTGAGGATTTCTACCAGATGATTGACATCATGTCCATCCACCGGTCCAAAATACCTCAGATTTAGAGATTCAAATAAATTGCTTTGATTGAGAACAGCAGATTTGATCGCTCCTTCTACTTTGGAAATAACTTCTTGGGCACTGGAACCGAATTTGCTGAATTTGCCAAGTAGTTTCCATACCTCGTCTTTTACCTTGTTATAGGTATGCGAGGTAGTGATGTCAGTCAGATAATCCTTCAGAGCCCCAACATTTGGGTCGATTGACATGCAATTGTCATTCAGGATAATCAGCAAATTAGAATCGCTGACACCTGCATGATTCATGGCTTCGAACGCCATTCCTCCTGTCATCGATCCATCGCCGATTACTGCGACATGTTGTTTTTGGATACCTTTGTATTTTGAAGCGACTGCCATGCCCAGAGCAGCGGAAATCGACGTACTGGAATGACCGACACCAAAGGTGTCAAATTCGCTTTCTTTTCTTTTAGGGAAACCGGAAATTCCACCATAAACTCGGTTGGTGTGAAAAAGATCCCTTCTTCCGGTGAGTATCTTGTGACCATAAGCTTGATGGCCTACATCCCAAACCAATTGGTCCTCTGGGGTATTCAGCATGTAATGAAGCGCAACAGTTAGCTCCACTACTCCTAAACTAGCACCAAAATGACCGCCATAAATGGAAACGTTATCCACAATAAACTGACGCAGTTCATCACAGATCTGAACTAATTTATCTTTCGGAAATTTTTTCAGATCAGCAGGGCTGTTGATTTGTGCTAATAATTCTCCTGGTTGAATCAGCATGGTTTGGTGTTCATGTGTCAAAAAGAAATAACTGGCTTTCGAAGAGTTTGTTACAAATCACTAATGATTTCTTTTCGAGGCCGTTTTTCTTTCTTTCACGTAAGTCCAATTAATTTAAGCTTAATTGAATATCTTTGGCTACAAGGTTGCAAAATTAACCAATAATTTAAATATCCCTTGAGTTTCGAAATCAAATTACCGCTTTTCGAAGGCCCGTTTGATCTGATGCTATTCTTCATCGAGCGGGACGAATTGGATATATATGATATTCCCATCTCCAAGATAACCAATGATTTCCTGGATTACCTCCATCATTTGGAGCAAATGGAAATCGAGGTAGCAAGCGAGTTTATCTTATTTGCAGCGACTTTAATGCGGATCAAATCCAAAATGTTGCTTCCTAGACCCGAGCTAAACGAGCAAGGGGAGGAAATCGACCCAAGAGAGGAGCTGATCAGAAACCTTTTGGAATATAAGAAGTATAAATCAGTCATACAGGATTTGGCTTCTTTGGAAGAAAATAGGCTTTCGAAAGAAAAAAGAGGAAATCTCATTTTTGAATTGCAGGAATTAAGTAAAGTCGAAGATGTGGATGCTGAAATGCAGCATGTAGATTTATACAAATTGCTCAAGGTTTTCCAGAGAAGTATGGCCAAGTTTGCCTCGAGAAGAGATGAAACTACCCATACTGTCATCCAATATCCTTACACCATTGAGCAGCAAAAAGACTTTGTTTTAGAAAAAATAAGTTTTAAAAAGCAAGTACCGTTTTCAGAGTTTATCACCTATAAACCCGACAAAATTTTCGTGATCTATACCTTTCTCGCCATTTTGGAACTACTTCAACTCTCGAAGGTGACTATCATCATTGGTGAAGGATTCAATAATTTTTGGGTTGAAAAGACTGAGCCAATCGCCGCCGGCTAAGTATGAAGTTAGACAACAAAAAAATCTTTCAGACACTAAATCCTAACAAGGTATGGTTTCCGGTCATCATCGGCTTGGGGATCGTATTTGCGATGTTTTATTTTGATCCTTCGGTCAATGCAGAAACATTAAATGTGGTGTTTGATGCTTCTTTGCCCTGGATTTTTTTGGCAGTGCTGGTAATACTTTTCAGAGATGCCGGCTATGTTTACCGTATTCGGGAAGTTACAAATCGGCAACTCACCTGGACAAGATCTATTTATGTGATCATTTTGTGGGAATTTGCCTCTGCCGTGACTCCATCTGTAGTGGGGGGAACGGCCGTCGCTATTTTTATTTTGAATAAAGAAGGGATCAAGCTCGGGAGGGCGATTGCCTACGTGATGGTGACAGCTATTTTGGACAATTTATTCTTTGTCATTGGTGCGCCGATTATTCTGTTTTTTGCCAAAGGAAATATCTTTCCTGAAAGCAAGGTGCTGGAAAGCCAGCTTAAGAATAGCATGGAGGCCATCTTCTGGATCAGTTATGCACTTTACGCCACTTACAGTTTGGTGATGGCAGCAGCTCTTTTTTATAGACCAAGGGTTTTTAAATGGGTACTGATCAAAATATTTTCCATCAAGTGGCTTCGAAAATGGAAGCATGATGCAGATGAATATGGAAACCAGATTATCGAAGCTTCCAAAGAACTCGTTGGGAAAAAAGCCAATTATTGGTTCCCAATCATTTTGGCGACGGTTTTTATTTGGACATCCAGATACTTGATGCTGAATGCCCTGATTTCAGCATTTGTTCCATTGGAAATCTTTGAGCACATCATTGTTTTTGCGAGGCAGGTGATCATGTGGATCGTAATGATGATCTCTCCTACTCCAGGAAGCAGCGGCACAGCTGAGTTTTTCTTCGCTCAGTTCTTTACCCAGTTTCTGACCAAATACACCTTTGTCACCAGTATTTTGTGGAGACTTCTTTCTTACTATCCTTATCTGATTCTCGGGGCATTATTCTTGCCTCGATGGATAAGACAAGTGTTTTTTAAAAAGAACAAGAAAGACAAAACCACCTAATATGCTAAAGTCATTGACGATCGGGCAGGTTGCCGATATCACCAATGGGCAATTGTTTGGCGAATCTTACGGACGATTGATCACTCAGATTGTCATTGATTCGAGGCAGGTCATTCATCCTTCACAGAGTCTTTTTGTGGCGTTGAGGGGAGCAAAAGCGGATGGCCAATCTTATCTACCTACGCTTGTCGAATCGGGTGTGTGTAATTTTATTGTGCATCTAGATTATAGCATTCCAGAGGAACTCACGTCGAAAGCCGTGTTTTTGAAAGTCGCTGATACCAGAATAGCCTTGCAAAAGATTGCGGCATTTCAGCGAAGTCGATTTGAAAAACCGGTTGTGTCCATCACGGGAAGCAACGGAAAAACCATCGTGAAAGAATGGCTGGGTCAAATTCTTAGTCAGAAATTCCACGTGGCCAAAAGCCCAAAAAGCTATAATTCCCAGGTTGGAGTTCCCCTTTCTATTTTTGGAATGGAAGAAGACCATCAAGTGGCGATTTTAGAGGCCGGGATTTCTAAATCCGGGGAAATGGAGGCTTTAGAAGAAATGATCCGGCCAAATCTGGGAATTTTCACCAATATCGGCACAGCCCATCAGGAAGGATTTGAAAGCCTGGATCAGAAAATTTTGGAAAAGCTAAAGCTCTTCAGAGATTCTGATTTTTTGATTTATAGCCAGGATCATGAAAATATTGCCCGAATCATCAAAAATCAATTTCCAGAGGAAAGGTTGATCGGTTGGTCGGATCAGGCCGGTTCAGATGTAACCAGATCGGTAAAAATCACGGAAAAGGGAGCTAAAATCCTTTTTGTTAAATCTGATTTATCGACTAGTACCTATCAGGTTCCTTTCTCGGATCCAGCATCTATCGAAAATATCACCCATGCGATTGTTGCTGCTATGACTCTTGGGCAAGCCACAGATTCAATCCAGCAGGGAATTGATCACCTAAAATCAATCGACATGCGACTGACTTTAAAGTCGGGTGTCAATGATTCTTTGTTGATTGATGATACTTATAACAATGACCTGGCAGGGTTAAAAGTCGCTTTGGACTTTATGCAGCAACAGCGGCCTAAAAAGCGTAAAGTTCTGATTTTGTCAGATTTGCTTCAGCAAGGCTCCCCTGAGCGGATTTATGCCGCCGTTTCTGAATTGATCCAAAGTTATCAGCTGGATTTAATCATCGGCGTGGGTACAGAAATTTCACTTTTGGAGAAAGGGTTTTCCGGAAAATTTGAAAACTACCCCTCATCCGAGAGCTTATTGGAAACTTTAGATCCTGAGAGATTTTCAAACGATCTGATTCTGATTACCGGAGCCAGGTCCTTTGGTTTTGAAAGGGTGGTAAACAAGCTCCAGCAGCGAATACATGGTACGACTCTGGAGATCAATTTAAATGCGCTCACGCATAATTTTAATTTTTATAAAAAGCAGATCCGGCCAGAAACCAAGGTCATGGTGATGGTAAAAGCTTTTGCATACGGAGGCGGAGCCGTGGAAATTGCCAACCACCTGCAGACAATGGGAGCCGATTACCTTGCGGTAGCCTTTACTGATGAAGGGGTGGTTCTGAGAAAACATGGGATTTCTCTTCCGATCATGGTATTGAATCCTTTGGAGGAAACAGTTGAGCTTTGTAGTGAGTTTGATTTGGAACCGGTCGTCTTCAGTCCGGATTTTTTCAAAAAAGTACAAAGCTTTAGCGAAGCGAATGGAAAAGATCTTTCCATTCATCTGGATCTGGATACTGGTATGCACCGATTGGGTTTTGAGGAAAGCCAGCTGGATGAACTGAAAGCACTTATTGCGGCTAGCAATAGGGTCCACGTGGCTTCAGTTTACACTCATTTAGTTGGCGCCGATGAGGAGATACACCGGGATTATTCTTTGGATCAATTGAGAAGATTCAAAAGAATGAAATCACAATTGGAGCCGGTTTTACCTTCAAGTACCTTGTTTCACGCCCTGAATTCGGCAGGTATTGTAGCTTTTCCTGAGTTTCAATTGGATATGGTGCGTTTGGGAATTGGGCTTTATGGAGTAGAAGTAACCGGGAAATATGGTTCCTCGCTTCGATCGATAAGTACATTGAAAACGACAATTTCCCAAATAAAGGAATTGCCGGCAGGTGAAACAGTGGGTTATTCAAGAAAGGGAATGCTGAAAGATGGAGGAAAAATCGGAACACTTTCCATTGGGTATGCTGATGGATACGACAGGAGGTTTTCCAATGGGAATGGCTATGTTTTGATCAAGGGTAAAAAAGCAGCGATAATAGGAAATGTCTGCATGGACATGTGCATGGTGGATGTCACAGGATTGGATGTTAAAGCTGGAGATGAGGCGATAATCTACGGAGAGGGGATCTCACTTAAAGAGCTGGCAGACCGGATTGGTACCATTCCTTATGAGCTCCTTACCAATATCAGTACCCGGGTAAAACGAATTTACTACCTGGATTGAATGGTGTAGACTGGGATTTATTTCTAAATTCAGAGATGAAAATTACAAAAAAGCGGCTCGCGCACATTGTTTTTGAGTCGGATGACTGGGCTTCGAAAACTTTCGATATAGTATTGCTCTTTTTGATTTTTGGAAGTATTCTAGTTTCCATTCTAGATTCTGTGTCCAGTCTACGGACTACTTATGGTCAGCTTTTTCTCTACTTGGAGTGGGTATTTACAGCACTGTTTACTTTGGAATACATACTTCGAATTTGGCTTTCCAGAAAGCCAAGTGGGTATATTTTCAGTTTTTATGGAGTGGTGGATTTACTGGCAATTTTACCTTCCTACCTAAGCTTTTTTGTAGTTAACTCCCAATTATTGGCAGTAGTAAGAGCATTGAGATTGCTGAGAGTGATCAGAATTCTCAAGCTGGGTAGATATGTGTCTGAGGCAGAATATCTTCAGAGATCCCTCCGGGCCAGTACCCATAAAATCATGATTTTCATTGGGTTTGTGCTCACGATTGTATTGATCATGGGTACCTTGATGTTTATTATCGAGGGTCCAGAGCATGGCTTTACTAGTATTCCGGTAGGAATGTATTGGGCGATAGTCACCCTGACTACGGTTGGGTTTGGGGACATCACTCCTGCCACTCCTTTGGGTCAATTTGTCTCCTCGATTATTATGCTGTTAGGTTATGCGATTATCGCTGTTCCCACCGGAATCGTGAGTTCGGAAATGGCTTCCCAGCGTCTCAAGATGGATGCTCCCAAGCTAGTAACCTGTCAAAACTGTGGAAAAGATGATTTGCGTCCTGGGGATAATTTTTGTGGAAACTGCGGGATCAAATTGCACTAATCATCCAGGTTCAGGAATTCTTGGATGTTTTTGATTTTTCCGAAAAGCAATAAAATATCCCCTTCCTCTAAGAGATAGTCAGGGGTGATGACGCCTACCACTCGTTTTTCCTGAGTTTTGATACCCAGCAGATTGGTTTTATCCACCATCTTGATCACCGTCAGGATGTTCAGAAAAAATTCTTTTCGGATATCGGCTTCGGATACTTTCATTCCTAGATATCTTTTTGGGACTTTGACTTCGACAATATTGTATTCGTCAGAGATTTCTAAGGAATCCATAACCCCTTTCATCTGCAATCTTTTCGAAAGCCGATCTGCAGTTTCTTCCTCTGGATGGATGATTTCATCCACCCCGATGCTCCGGATTACAGTTTCATGAAGGTCATTGATCGCACGGGCAATGATTCTTTTTACCTGAAGTTGTTTGAAAATAGCGGTAGACATAATGGACGCTCCTACATCTTCTCCTATGGCAATGATCACCACATCGCAATCTCTCAGAGGCAGGTTTTTTACGGCTTGGGTATCTGTAGCGTTCATTGTGATCGCATGTGTAATCTTATCTTTGACTAGGTCGATTCGATTTTCGCTGTTGTCCACACCAATAACTTCATGGCCTAGATCGGTCAGTCTCATGGCGAGATACCCGCCAAAGTTGCCCATACCTACAATGATATATTTCATCAGTTTCTAGTTTTTTAAAATTCAGTTGACATCGATTGGAAGTTTTTACCGTAGTAGAAATTCTCGATTTCAAAGTCTAAACAAGTTAAGTAATAAAGACATTTTCCTCTGGGTATTTGTAGCGTTCCTGACCTGCTTTTCTGACAATTGCTATCAGGATAGTCAAGGTACCCACCCTTCCCATAAACATACAGATCATGATGACCAGCTTACTGGCCGTGCTGAGTTGGGCGGTAATCCCAAGGCTTAGTCCGACAGTGGAGAAAGCAGAGAAAACTTCAAAGGCCACATCTATCAAGGAGAGTTGGGGATCAAAAAGCATGACAAGGAAAATTCCCAATCCAATGACCAAAAAAGAGAGGGCAATTACTGCAAATGCTTTTTGAAGTGTTTCATTGGAAATTTGCCTACGAAATATTTCTACCCGTTTCTTACCTGTTGCAATGCTGATTGTATTCAGAATCGCAACAGCAAAAGTACTGGTCTTCATCCCTCCTCCGGTTGATCCGGGAGAGGCACCTATCCACATCAAAATCAAATAGATCAAAATCGTAGGTACGGTCAGCATGGTCATATCTACCGTATTAAATCCAGCTGTTCTCGGGGTGACAGCACCAAAAACCGTCGTTGCAAATTTTCCATAACTGCTTAAGCCTTCTAGTGTGCTGTCTCGCTCGAAAATCGCAAAAGTGACAAAACCCACTACCAACAGAATGCCTGTCGTGTACAAAGACAATCGGGTACTGATATTCGAAATCCTTGGAATATGTCGGTAGTCTTCAATTCCCAAAATCTTCTTGGTTCCACCTACCACCACATGCTTGAGATAGTTGTAATAATTTATAAACACCGGAAAACCGATGCCACCCAGAATAATTGCCATGGCCAAAACCAAATGCATGGAGTAGGCTTCACGGAAACCTGATTCATATAATCCGTTACTCAAGGTTGAAAAACCTGCATTACAGAATGCAGAAATGGCATGAAATGCCGCGAAGAACATCTGGTCACCTTTGTTGGTAAATAGTGAATCATCTGTAAAATGATAGATCAAAAAAGCCGCAATAACTTCTGTCAGTACCGTAAAGAAAATAATTTTTAGGAGGGTGGAATAAATTTCACCTACGTTGTTTTCATTGATATAGTCCCGGATGAATAACTGGTTTTCTATGGAGTAATTTCCTTTGAAAAAGAAGCCGAAGAAACTGGTAAAGGTCATCATTCCCAATCCTCCGATCTGAAATAAAATCATAATGGTAGTCTGGCCAAAAAACGTAAAATCCTTTGCTGTGTCCATCACAATCAGGCCTGTCACACAAACTGCCGAAGTGGAGGTAAACAATGCATCTATCAAAGAAATCCCATTGGTAGTAGCATGCGGGAGACTTAATAATATTGCACCGATGACAATTAGAATGAAAAAACTGAGAATAAATACCAGCGTAGGACTGGCTTTGAGGCGATTGATGCTAAGGCTGAATTTACTGACTTCAATAAAAAAGAGGATGGTCACCAGTATATTGACCAAAAAATACTGTCTGGAATAATTCAGTATTCCTTCAGAAAACTCCATTCCGAAGGCATTCCATCTCAGAAGAGAAAATCCAATCAGAAACAAGGAAAGGATGATTTCCAGAATCACCCTGGGTACCAAAATGGAAGGTTCGTTTAGAAGTATTTTAAAGAGATACCCAATCCCGATCAGTACGAGGCAAAGGGTGAAAATAAATGAGGAAATCGAATAAGCAAGCGGATCAGGGTCATATCCTAGATGATACAGTAATAGCCCAAAGGTTATAAAACTGCTCACCCGAACTACCCCTTCGATAATGGATTTTAACTTTCGAATGAAGTATAAATTGCGGTCGGGATTAGAAAAAAATCTGAAATTTGGTTTCATCCTGGGGTATTATAGAAATAAAGGTAACCTAAAGAATTTTACTTTTTAAACCACCTATGGATGGAAAAGTAGCTCTTTTTGGGAAAAAGGAGAATCTTTCCTTCTAAATTTTGAGCCGAGTAGATACTGGACCTTCCGCTGAAAAGGTAAGCAATGAAACAGGCCGTAGCCAAAAAGAAACCTGACTCTATTCCGAATAGCTCCATCCCCATCACAGTACAGGCCATTGGCGTATTCGTCGCTCCAGAAAATACACCCACAAATCCCATTCCCGCCAAAAGCGCCAGTGGCAGAGGTATCCAGGAAGATAAGGCATTGCCTAAGGTAGCTCCGGTAAAAAACAGGGGAGTTACTTCTCCTCCTTTGAAACCCGCACCCAGTGTAAAACCAGTCATACCTGTTTTTACCAGCCAGTCGTACCAAGGGAGTGGTGTTTCAAATGCTTCCACGATCCTGGGTATTCCTAAACCGATATAAACAGTAGTGTTCGAAAACCATACAATCAACGCGATCATCAGTCCGCCTATGAGCGGTCGCAAAGGTGGATATGAAATCCATTTTGAAAATTGATGAGAAAAAAAGTGCGTAGTTTGGGCAAATAACCTTCCGGATAATCCAAAAGCAATTCCAGCTGGAATAATCCAAAGAAAATTTATAAAGGAAAATCCCGGCACTTCAGGAATGCTATAGTGGGTATGTCCCACTCCCCATAATTCAGCACAGATATAATTGGCAACTAGCCCGGTCCAAAGTGCAGGAAAAACCGATTTCCAACGAAATTTTCTGTTCAGCATCCACTCAAGTGCAAAAATGGCCCCTGCTAGCGGAGTGCCGAAAACAGAAGCAAATCCAGCAGAAACTCCAGCGATTAAAACCACTCTTCTATCCTCTTTTGCCAGGTTAAATCTAGAAGTCAATTGATCCGCTAAAGAGCCTCCCATTTGCACTGCAGTGCCTTCTCGACCTGCTGATCCTCCAAAAAGATGGGTGGCTATGGTACCAAAAAGCACCAGGGGTGTCATCCTCAAAGGAATGGGCTTATGGGTTTGGTAAAGTTCTTCCAGGAGAAGATTATTTCCACGAACAGAGGATTCGGCGAACCGATGGTAGGTCCATCCTATCAACAAACCTCCAAGCGGTAAGAGTGAGATAATCCAAACATGGTTTTCACGAGTTTGACCAGCCCAATCGAGTGCCACTAAAAAAAAAGCTGAAGCCGAGCCAGCAGCCGTGCCTATTAGCAAACCCAATCCAATCCAACGAAATAAATAAGCGACCAGTGATGTGAAGTTCAATTCCTCTCTATGAAGTTTTGCCCAAATTAGGCATAGAAAATGAAACAGAATAAAGAGACATTCAGGAATGTCTTAATTTGAATCAACATAATCCCGATATTCGGGTCAAATAAAAATATAACCCTATGCAAAATATCCTTATCACCGGAGGTTCGGGTCTAATTGGCCAGAGGATCACTGCAATGCTGGAGGCACAGGGTAAAACTGTAGCTTGGCTTAGCCGTAGTTCCCAATTCCAAAAATCCTTCATTTGGGACCTGGAAAAAAAACAGATTGATCCAGAAGCGATGGAATGGGCAGATGCTGTCATTCATCTTGCAGGGGCAGGTGTGGCAGAAAAAAGATGGAGCGAGGAGCGCAAAACCCTGATTTTGGAATCCAGGACTAAATCGACCCAGCTACTCTATCAAGCCATAGAGGCTGCAGATCAAAAGCCGGACACGTTTATTTCAGCTTCAGCAGTAGGATATTACGGTTTTGATACCGGTGCTGCACTGATGGAAGAAAATGCTCCCGCAGGCAATGATTTTTTGGCGGAAGTAGTAAAAGCCTGGGAAGCTGAAGTGAAAAAGGTGGAAAGCCTTCATTTGAGAACGGTGATGCTCCGGATTGGGATAGTTTTGGATGCAAATGGTGGTGCTTTAGGAGAAATGCTGAAACCTCCGGTTGCCGCTCCCTTGGGAAATGGAGATCAATGGATGAGCTGGATTCACATGGAGGATCTGGCCAGGATGTTTGTTTTTGCCTTGGATAAAACCACTCTACAGGGTGTTTTCAATGCTGTTTCCCCAAATCCAGCCACTAATTATCGACTGACAATTGAGGCTGCAAGAGCCAAAGGAAAACCGTTCATAGGTATTGGAGTTCCTGCCTTTGTGTTAAAATTGATTTTGGGAGAAATGGCGGCTATGGTCCTTGGTGGCAACAGGGTCTCCTCTCAGAAAATCCAAAAGGCAGGATTTGATTTTGAGCATCCTGTAATGATTCCTGCATTGAAAGATATATTTCACAGGTAAGTGTCATCAAAGGAAAAATCTGTCCTTTTATATCCTTTTTCCCCTTCCGATCAAAAACCAAAGGATGGTTCCTAAAAATGGTACGAGGATCACAATCAACAACCAGATTAACCGATCGTTTGAATTGTGAAAATTACTGATGACCACATCGTAAATGGTGTAGGCATAAATTGCCAATCCGATTATTCCTATTCCAAACATAGATAGTAAGTTAAGTTAATTTGGTGCTTTTTCCCATGATTAAGTAGGCAATGGGACCGATTACCTGTGCAAAAAGGATGATTTAGATCCAAATGAGTTTCATATTAATATCCTTGAACTCAGAGCGAATGATATCTACCAAACAATAGACCCAAAGACAAAAATATATAAAGCCGAAAAGAAGGAACAAAGTGCTGAAAAAGCCAGCATTCATGTTGTGAAAAAGTAAAAATGTCATTTTTTAATATTTGGGATTTGAAAAATTCGGACTAAATCTTCGGCGATGTTTGTTGGTTTTCCGATTCATACCAAGGTAAAGGAAGGTACCAATCACCGGAATCATTAAAATTAGTATAGCCCAAATCAATTTCATGTGCTGATCTCGAAATTCGGATCGAATCAAATCAATCAGGGCATAAATGGTAAATCCTAGATAACCAAGCATGACAAATAAACTACCAAATTGCCAAACCATTAATCCACTTGAGCGTGTTACTAAATCCATGTAAGTTCTTCAATTATTTTAACCATTGAACCAAAATAGTTTTTTTTAAGGATTCTATGTAGGAATTTAGTCGAAAGTTTAAAACCATCTATCTATATGAAAAAGGGTACCTTAGTGCTAATATTATCTCTTTTTGCCACGATGGGCCATGCTCAGGTGGATTTGAGTTATTATTTACCCAAGGGTTATACATATGATCCTAATATCCCAACTCCAAAAGAAGTTCTTGGATATGAGGTCGGTGAATGGCATGTGAGCCACGATCAATTGGTCATGTATATGAAAGCCGTGGCCGAAGCCTCGGATCGGGTGACCATAGAAGAAACAGGTCGGACTTACGAAAAAAGGCCTCAGGTTCTTTTGACAATCACCTCACCTTCCAATCTTGGAAAAATAGATCAGATCAAAGCTGAACGTGCCAAATTGCGGGATGCCGGTGCCTCAGTTGACGTCGCAAATATGCCGATCGTGATGTTTATGGGGTACTCAGTGCATGGAAACGAACCAAGCGGTGCCAATGCATCGATGTTGGCGATCTACCATTTTGCTGCAGCAGCAGAAGTCGGTCCTGAGTTGGAAAATATTGTTTTGCTTTTAGATCCAGCCATCAATCCAGATGGGTTGAATCGATTTGCTTCCTGGGTCAATTCCCATAAATCATACAATCTCAATGGTGATCCAAACGGAAGGGAATACAATGAAGCTTGGCCAAGAGGAAGAACCAATCACTATTGGTTTGATTTGAATAGAGACTGGCTTCCGGTACAGCATCCAGAGTCAAGAAACCGGGTGAGGGTATTCCAGGAATGGCTTCCAAATATCCATTTGGACTTCCACGAAATGGGAAGTAACAGCACCTTCTTTTTCCAGCCGGGTGTCCCAGCCCGAATGCACCCTCTTACTCCTACCAAGAATTTTGAACTGACCAAAAAGATCGGTGAATACCATGCAAAGGCTTTGGATCAGATCGGTTCCTTGTATTACAATCAGGAGAATTACGATGATTTTTACTACGGAAAGGGCTCTACTTACCCAGACGTCCAGGGTTCGATCGGGATTCTTTTCGAGCAGGCTAGTTCAAGAGGACATCTCCAAAAAACGGACTATGGGATGTTGAGCTTTCCATTTACAATCAGAAATCAGTTTACAGCCAACCTTTCTTCCTATCAGGCCGCAAAAGAAATGCGACAGGAGCTAAACCAGTGGATGAAAGATTTCTATAATGATATAAAAAGCGAAAGCGATGCCGATGTAAACAAAGCCTACATTTTTGGGAGCAAGGAAGATGACGCCAGAAGCTATAACTTGGCCGATTTGATTATCCAACATGACATTGAGGTGTACAGTTTGAAAGAGGATGTGACTTTGAATGGTCAGGAGTTTAGAAAGGAAAATTCTTATATCGTTCCAGCTAATCAGCCTCAATATCGTCTGATCAAGGCGATGTTTGAAACTAGAACTTCATTTCAAGACAGCCTTTTTTATGATATTTCTGCCTGGACTTATCCGATGGCTTTCAATCTTGAATACCAAGCGCTGAACAGCAGAATATTAAATTTGGCGAGTGTAGAGAAAGTGGATAAGACAAACCTGAAAATGGCTCCCGGAAAAGTGATCGGTGCTTCAGGAGCTTATCAGTATGCCATGGAATGGACAGACTATTATGCCCCAAAAGCAGCCAATAAATTGATGAATGCAGGTTTTTTGGTGCGCGTGGCACATGCGGAATTTGAAACCCCTGAAGGCAAAACCTTTGGAAGAGGGACGATTTTGATCGGGAAAGGAGATTCAGACTTGGACGAAAACGCGATGTATCAAAAACTGAATGAAATCGCTTTGGCATCCCATGTGGATATTTACGCTATTGGAACAGGATATACCTCGGGAATCAACATGGGATCTACCTTTACGGACCCATTGGATAAGCCTGAAATAGCGCTGCTGGTCGATGGTGGAGTAGATAGCTACGAAGCTGGAGAAATCTGGCACTTGCTGGATCAGAGGATGGAAATGGCGATTACTTTATTGCCAATGGATGCTATCGGAGGTAGCACGTTGGAGAGATATAATGTGGTTTTGATGCCTGATGGCCGCTATAACGGCTTGGGAAAATCGGGAGCTGCCGCTTTGAAAGAATGGGTTTCTAAAGGAGGTACTTTAGTCGCCAAAGGTGGTGCGCTAAGGTTCTTGGCAGACAACGAGATCGGTACTTTTACTTTTAAAAGTGCCTCGGAGCCAGAAAAAGGACTACAAAAAAATTACTCGGATTATGAAAATGCCACTGGTGCCAAAGTTACCGGTGGAGCGATTTTCAATGCAAAATTGGACCTTACCCATCCGATTGGGTATGGATATACCAATTCAGAAATCTATACTTTCCGAAACGACAACTTATTTATGGAACCTTCCGAAAACCCTTATGCCAACCCATTGGTTTATACTGATAATCCTTTGGCCTCTGGCTATTTACACCCGTCAAATTTAGAAGGTTTGAAAAATGGAGGGGTCATCCGGATTTCTTCGGTGGGCAGAGGAAGAATCGTAGGATTTGCCGATAACATGAATTTCAGAGCCTTTTGGTTCGGAACCAACAAATTATATCTCAATGCAATTTTCTTTGGACAATCTATCCAAAGTGGCACAGGAAGATGATAAGAATTAAAAGTCCCAGGTCAATTGATTTGGGACTTTTTGTTTGGGGCTTTTTTAAGAAAGTTCCAACCAAATTTTAAAAGCTTTCGTTTTACATTTATTGTTTTGACCCCTTTTTAATTCATCCAACCATTGTTCAAATCACCCTTCACTCCTATGAAAATAAATTTACTTTCCAGTTCCAAGCTTGTTTTACTCAGTCTTAGCATCGGTTTATCCTCAGTTTCTTTAGCTCAGGAAATGAGTTTTGAGGAATACAATCCTCCATCTACTCTGAAAGTCCCTGAGCACCCAGTTCAAAGAGCAAAGTTTCCTTTTGTGGATATTCATAGTCATCAAGGTGGAATCAATGAGTCACGGATTGATGAGCTAGTAGGTGAAATGGATGAGTTGAACATGGGGGTTTTGGTAAACCTCAGTGGAAGAGGCTTTGGACGAGGTGATAGTAACAGCCAGCAAGAATACATCAAATCCATGATCCAGGAATTTAACACCCATGCTCCAGGTAGATTCATGGTGTTTACCAACTTGAATTTCGCTGGTTTCGGAGATGAAAACTGGACAAGGATCGCAATCAAAGAATTGGAGGAAGATGTAGCAGCAGGTGCAAGTGGCTTGAAAATATACAAGAGTTTGGGCCTGAATGTGAAAGATATCAATGGTATTCGGGTGCCTGTTAATCATCCGGATCTGGATGCGGTTTGGGCTAAAGCAGGAGAATTGGGAATTCCGGTAATCATTCACTCAGCCGATCCAGCACAATTTTGGCAGGAAATGGACGCCAATAATGAGCGTTGGTTAGAGTTGAAAACACATCCAAACAGAAAAAGAGGAGATGATAATCCTGCTCCCTTTGAACAGATTATCGCGGAGCAACATGATGTTTTCGCTAAGCATCCGGAAACTACCTTTATCAATGCCCACATGGGTTGGATGGCCAATGACTTGGATGCAGCCAGTGCCCATTTGGAAAAATTTCCAAATGTGAACTTTGGGATTGGTGCGGTGATCGCAGAGTTTGGTCGCCAACCGAAGAGAGCCCGAGAATTTTTTGAAAAATACCAAGACAGAGTTCTTTTTGGGAAGGATGCCTACAACAAGGAAGAGTATTACACTTACTTCAGAGTCCTGGAAACTGAGGATGAATATTTCCCTTATTACAAAAAATACCATGCTTTTTGGGCGATGTACGGCTTAGGCCTTTCTGATGAGGTCTTGAAAAAACTTTACTACAAAAATGCGTTACGCATTGTTCCGGGAATGGATAAAAGTGTGTTTCCGGATTGATAAAACCTCTTGTAACCGCTGGGTTCGCAAAGATTTACACAGAGGCCATAAAGATAATACAGGTTGGTTAATTCTTTATTCGACCTGTATTATCCGATTTTCATTTGGGTGAAATATCAGTTGCATATAAAATTTTTTGAAGAGAAAGGGTAAATTAAACTGAACCCAGAATTATTGAACATGATACCAGAAAAACCTAGAATCAAAGCAACGATAAAGTATCTCTTTGTCTTGATTCTGGTACTGTTGGTAACAATTTTTCAGGATTATCTACATTCACAGTACAACGATTACTCTTTCTATGCATCCGAATCATTCCTTTTCAATACGTTTTGGATCCTGATTTTGCCGGTTGTTTTTCTTTTGAATTGGCAATTTCAGCAAGCCTCTATCATTAAAAAACTGGATAATCCCTTTATCAAAAGGTTGTTTTTTGTTTTTTTGGCAACACTTATCCACATCCTGCTATTTGCCGGTTTAGTCCATTTGATTTCCGCTCTTTTCTTTGAGCATACCTTTAATTTCACTCGTAATCTCAATTACACTATTTATGAGGATTTGTATAAATACTTGCTGATTTACTCGGTTATTTCTTTGGTATTAATTAGAAAAAGCAAAGTACAAAACATTGAAAAAACCCACTTTTTAGAACAAGTAATGGTTGGTTCCGGAAGGACAAAAATTGCAATCAGAACTTCTGACATTTTTTATATCAGCGCAGCCCCGCCATATATAGCAATTCATTTAGAGGAGAAAAAGCATTTGCATACGGCAACTCTTAAGTCGATTTTGAGAGAACTTGATTCTGAGAAATATGTGCAGATTCATAAATCCACTATTGTGAATCTTACTAAAGTGATTTCATACAGATCCCGTCTCAATGGCGACTACGATGTGCTGCTTTCGAATGAGAAAGAACTTCGATTAAGCCGAAACTATGTGGATAACTTCAAGCAGAAGTTTCCTATGTCCTCATCGTCTTAAGCTAGATTTTCCACAGCTTAGCCTAGTTGATTTTTGCATAAGCAGACTTTTTCTAACCTTTTGGGAAAATTCTGCGAAATGAAAATGTATAAACTAATCACGCTGTGCTGGATGTTTTTGAGTGTTTCCTCATGTCATGCCCAATCAGCAAAATCCAAAAAAGAAAAAATCGTTGGAGGGCCTTGTGAAGGCTGCGAGGCCATCTTTGAATATGGAAGTAAAAAACTATCAGCCATTGATACGCTTCCTCTTTTTCCTGAAACCGAACCCAAGCTTAAGATCACGGGCAAAGTGTTTCAAAGGGATGGACAAACTCCAGCTGAAGGCGTCTTTATTTACATTTACCACACCAATAGAAATGGGATTTATCAAACTAAAGGAGATGAAGAGGGCTGGGCTAAACGCCATGGATTTATTCGGGGCTGGGTAAAGACGGATTCAAATGGGAACTATACTTTTTACACCTTTCGTCCTGCTGCTTATCCAGATCGAAATGAACCTGAGCATATTCATATGACGGTGAAAGAATCCGGGAAAATAGCCTATTACCTAGATGATTTTGTATTTGAAGACGATCCTCTTTTGACCATTGAAAAGAGGAAAAATCTGCAAAATAGAGGTGGATCTGGGCTTGTGATGCCATCTCTGGAAAATGGCATTTTAACCATCCGACGTGATATGATTCTCGGATTAAATATTCCGGATTATGACTAAACTTGCCCTATTTCTATTCGGGATTTTAATGCTCAGCTGTGTGGATAAGTCTGATTCTAAAACCTTAGAGCTTAGCCCAGAATCAATTTCTGAAGGTATATTGGATACTTTGAATATTGATCTTTTAGCGTCCAAGATTTTCTGGAAAGGCACCAAAATGATGGGTTTGGGAAAGCATGAAGGAGAAATAGCTTTTCAAACAGGATACCTTGTACAGGAAAACAGCCAACTTATTGGAGGTGAATTTTTAGTGGATATGAATAGTATGACGGTAACTGACATTCCAGCAACAGATCCAATCCCTATCCGGAATCTTACGAATCATTTAAAAAGTGCTGATTTTTTTAATGTGGATAAGTATCCATTTTCAACTTTCAGAATTGTTGAAATTAAGAAAGTTGAAAATGGAGATTTACGAATAATTGGCGATTTGGAAATAAAAGGAATTACCAACAGGATTTCTTTTAAAGCCGAAGAGTTTGAAAATCGATTTAAAGCAGCGGTGGAAATTGACCGCTTCGATTGGGATATTGCCTACAGTGGAAGTTGGGTAGATCGTACGCTAGTAGATAGAGAGATTGAACTAAGGATTGAATTAGCTCTTTATTGAGAAATTGATAATTTTAGTAATCTATCAACCTAAAATAGCTTTGTCCCAATTCAACCATAGAAATGGAAGTTCTGGAATTAATGGAACTCGACTATTAGGTCTCATTTTAATAGCAACTGGTAGCATAGTTTTACTTGTTCCGTTATTCTTTGAGGTGAATACCGACCCGCAGAAGATAGGCATGGTAGGTGGCGGAGCTTTTTTAATTGGTTTGTTAATGATTTCGATTTATTCTGGAACACTCATCGATTTTGCTGAGAATAGATTCAAAGAATATCAAAGTTTCCTTTGGATTAAAATCGGTGATTGGCAAGAGCTACCTAAAATCGAACAGGCAGAGCTGATCGTTCATACTTTTGAAAGTAGAAATACTCCCAATGGAATTAGTCCGACACTTTCACAAGTCGTCACCATTTATAAATGTGTATTGCTTGCCAATGGAACCAAGTTTTTAGCACTTGATTTCACTAAAGAAAAAAACGCAGTTGCAGCGTTAGAGAAAATAAAAAAGGGTTTGAGGATTTGAATAATTGATCTTCTTTAAAGCAAAAAAAGCACGGACTCTCCCAAATATGTGTTAGGAAAGCCAGTGCTGCTTTTATAAGAATCTCTCTAAAACTTTAAATTCAATCCCAACATAAAATTGGTTCCTGCCATTGGGTAATAATAGTTTTCCGTAATCAATTCTCTTCCAGAATCACCGGGAATGAAATAACTAAAGGTGTAGCCATTTGGTTCGTACAATTCATTGAAGATATTATTGACCAAAAGATTCAACTCTAGGCTTTTGAAGAATCTCGGTTGCACTTGGTAGCTGATTCGGATATCATTGGTAAAAAATGCATCCAAAGACCGGCTGTCACTGGCTGAATTGTCCAAGTATTGCTTGCCAACGTACTTGGACATCCAGTTCAAAGAAAGATTTTCAATTGGTCTATACTCGATGATTGCCGAAGCAATGGCATTTGGCGAAAACGCAATGTCTGTATCCACATAAGTGAAAGCCTCTTGCTGAAATTCTGCTGTGCTGTAGTCATCCACATATTCGGTGAACTCTTCTATCTTATTTTGGCTAAGCGTCAGGTTACCTCCTAAAGTAAATTGTTTTGAAACTTGATAAGCTCCGGAAAGCTCGATTCCAGCTCGGTAGGAATTAGCCACATTTTCCCGAATATAAGCTCCTACATCATTGATCTGACCTGTTAAAATCAACTGATCCTTGTAATTCATATAGTAGAGGTTGGTATTGTAATTAAACTTACCTTTTTGTGCTCTCACTCCAGCTTCTATGTCGTTCAATCGCTCAGGTCTTGGGATTTCGGTTATTGGGTTATCTGTGAAATCCGAACGCTTCGGCTCTCGGTTTGCCACAGCATAACTTGCATACCAAACCTGCCCATTGCTTCGCTCATAACTCAAACCGAATTTCGGATTGAAAAAGGTATAGGTTTGGTTGCCATCTACGATTCGCTGATCGTCATTGACTCCAAAAAATGTGTAATCAATCCCACGAACCTGCAAATCCCCAAAGAGATTCAATCCAGGACTGATTTCGTGCGTCGCTTTCAGATAGATATTTCTATCGTCCTTTACAGCATTGTTGTCATAATATCGATCCCTAATATTGGTTTCTCCGGCAATTCTTGCCCAGATGATCTCCCCGAAGTGATCTCCGTCGTAGCGATTGGCTCCACCACCTAAGATGACATCCCATTTACCATCATCCGAGATATAATTTACTGAAGCAATACCTCCAAAGAAGTCGTTGTCCAACCATCTGCGGCGAATGATATCCGTGCTGGAGATGGTTTCTTCTCCGATTTGGACATCTGGAAGCCCGTAACTTGCAAAATCATCGTCTTCACGGAACTGCTCGTAATATCCTCTACCGTAAGTGTAGTGAAGCGCGGCATTGGTTTTCCAGTTGCTCCCGATTTTCCCAGTATATATCAACTGATAATGATCTTGCTGGTAATTATCGGTTTCATTATCGTAAGTGTAATAGTTGAACGTCCGATCATTCTCCAATTTTGACTCAGGAAGACCGTACCAAGCCTGATAAGTCTGTTCTTTTCCAGAAAAGACATTCAGCTTTACCACTGAATTTTCTCCATAATATCCTGCGGAAACAAAAAAGGATTTCAAATCCGAAAAAGCTCGGTCCACATAGCCATCGGATGTGATTTTAGAAAGCCGTGCGTCGACGGCAAATCGATTGTTCAAAAGCCCTGTTCCAGCTTTTACGGTGTGCTTCCAGGAATTAAATGAACCCACTGAATTAGAAATTTCTGTATAGGAATCATCCTTCCGGGTATCCGTTTGGATGTTTAGGCTGGCACCAAAAGTAGCTGCACCATTAGTGGAGGTTCCTACACCACGTTGGATCTGAATGTTATCCACAGAAGAAGCAAAATCAGGCATGTTGACATAAAATACCCCATGAGATTCTGCGTCATTCATAGGGATACCGTTGACGGTCACATTGATTCTGCTTTGATCAGAGCCTCTGATACTCATACTGGTATAGCCGATTCCGGCTCCTGCATCAGAATTGGTGACAACTGATGGAGTGAAATTCAGTAGAATCGGGATGTCTTGCCCCAGGTTTCTTTTGGAAAGCTCCGTTTTATCGATGGTCTGGAAGGTGGTAGGTGTCGTAGCAGAAGCCCTAGTCGCAGAAACAATAAACTCTTCAGTCAGAAGCTCAGTTGGCTTTAGTCTGATGGTAAGTCCCTCTGATTTAGGAAGAGTGATCATCTGTTCGGAGGTTTCAAATCCAACATAAGAAACTCGAAGTATCAGCTCCCCTGCTTTTAATTTAGTGATGGTAAAAGAGCCATTTTCATCCGTCACGGCCCCTCTGCCCTGTTTTTCTGTCCAGACAGAAGCTCCAATTAAAGGTTCACCGGTATCGGCGTCCAGAATTTTTCCTTGGAGACTTTCCTGTGCCCATGCGGAAATTGCAAACAGGCAAAATGCCAGGTTTAGCAGTATTTTTTTCATGTGAATTACCCTTGCGGGTCAATAAGGTGAAACATGAGAAAACTTAGGGGAAGTCTTCCGTGATTGTTTACCCGTATGCACAACTTGCACAAAACAGAAAGCGCAATGGCGCCTTTTCGCGAATTCGATTTGGTACTAGTTAATGCCGCTCATTTCCCTTCGCCGGCATTACCCGGATCAGGTCGTATGGGTATGATCTCAGCCCGAAATATTTAGGCACCCCTTATGATCTTGCTGCAAAGGTAGCAGGCAATTGCTATTTTGCAATTCAATAATGCAAATTCCTATGGGCTTTCTCTATTCCTTCCCAATTCTTTTCCTAAATTTCTTTTTCATTAAACCCTTAAACCTATGAAAATCTACAAGCTTCCATCTGGAACACTCCTAGAAAAAAATGATCAGTACTTTTTAGGACCCAGTCTACATTGGAATGAACTACTAGGAAGAGAAAATCTGAAAGACTACCTAAATTTTGAATCCAAAGGATGGAGAACTTTGGAAGCCGAAGAGGCTGAAAAATTGCTGGAGGTCGGAGTTTTGGCTCCGATGGGAGACCAGGAAATCTGGGCAGCGGGAGTGACTTATTACAGAAGTAGAACTGCCAGAATGGAAGAATCTCAGGATGCTGGTGGAGCGGATTTCTATGATAAAGTCTATGCTGCCGATCGCCCTGAGTTATTTTTTAAAGCCACAGCTAGCAGGGTTTCCTCCCCGGGGGGCAAGGTAAACATCCGTAAAGATTCTACCTGGGATGTGCCAGAACCTGAGCTGACCTTGGTGATTTCTCCTGCAGGAAGAATCCAGGGCTTCACCGTGGGCAATGACATGAGCAGCCGGAGCATCGAAGGAGAAAACCCTCTTTATTTGCCGCAGGCTAAAGTTTACCAAGGATGTGCATCCATTGGGCCTTGTATTTTGGTACAGGATGAGGTACTTTCTGAAGACTCAAAAGTACGGCTGGAAATATTCAGAGAAGGACAGCTTGCCTTTGCTGGAGAGACGGCATTGTCTCAGCTGAAAAGAAAACCTCAGGAACTTGCAGACTGGCTTTTCAGGGCAAACACTTTCCCGATAGGATGTTTTCTGATGACCGGAACAGGGATTGTACCTGATAATTTTACCTTGGGAGAGGGAGATAAAGTGAGGATAGGAATCGATGGAATTGGAGTGCTGGAGAATTTTATTGGTAGGATTTAATTTCCAAAATTTTGGCTTTCGACGAGTATTTGGTAGAGCGACTGCAATCCAGTTTGAAACGGAGAGGGGTTTCCTTTACCCAAAAGAAAATGATGGGAGGACTGCTGTTTATGGTCGATGATAAAATGCTAATGGGAATCAATCAGGATAAGCATTCTAAACAAGACCGATTGATGGTAAGAGTGGGTGAAAAAGCAGAGGAATTGTGTAGGAAAAGGACAGGTTGTAGATCGATGGAATTTACCGGAAGACCTATGAAAGGATTCGTTTTCGTTGATCCTGAAGGATTTGACTTGGATGAGGATTGGGAGTTTTGGGTGGAAATGGCGTTAAAGTATAATCCAGAGGCTAAAAGCAGCAAAAAAAGATAGTTAAAAGTTTAGCTATGGTATAATCTTGGCAAAGAAGTTGATCCAACGTGACAGCTCTTATGACAAAAGATTAAACCAATGAAACAACTTTCAATTTTTGCGCTCCTTGCCTTATTTGCCTTTTCTTGCGATTTTAATGAAATGCCCGAATTGCGGGATGAAAGTCAGAAATGGGCATTGGCTGGATACCAAGTCGATGTTTCCGGAGATTTAGAATACACGAGTATTCAGGATTCAGCATATGTTTACGCATTGATGCCAAATGGTACATTTACCAAGACAGTAGGCGATTATAAATTGGAGGGAAAATATGAGCAAAGCGTTTCGGATGGGCTGACCCGCTACAGATTTGAATATACCACTACCAATAGTTTACTGATTCACAGCTGTACTTCGGGCACAGAAAATTACTTCATCAACAGCAAAGGCCAGCTGACTGGAACTTGGGATGACTGTGATGGACCGAAATTATACTTTGACAAAAAGTAATTTTAAGGAGGTTTTTACCTCCTTTTTTATTTTCTGGTTTTACATTTAGAGATGAGCCAGTTTTTTCAGAAAAAAATAAAATTACCAGCCTTTCCTTCAGGATATCATTTGATCACAGATCAGATAGAGGGTGAATTTCAGGAACTCAGGAAGATTAAAGTGGGGATTCTTCAAGTATTTATCCAACATACTTCTGCAGCCCTGACGATCAATGAAAATGCTGATCCTACTGTCAGAAAGGATTTCCAGACTTTTGTCAATGAGCTGATTCCTGAAGATTATCCCAAGTTCATTCATACCTATGAAGGATCAGATGACATGCCTGCCCATATCAAAGCCAGTTTTTTTGACTCCAGTCTTCAGATCCCCATTTCAAATGGAAAATTGGCCATGGGTATTTGGCAAGGGATTTATTTATGTGAATTTCGGAGATATGCCTCTTCCCGCAGTTTGGTTTTGACTGCTTTTGGCGAAACTTTTTGAGTAATTATCCTCACTATCCGAAAATTTGACCATTGGTATAATAAAAGTCTTATCCTAGCCGTTGTCCGATACTTTTGTGAGGTATCACTCGACTATGCGGAACTATATTTTATTTTTTACCTGTTTTCTTGTGCAATCTTATTTTGTAGTTGGACAGACAACTACAACCGAAAATGCCTTTGCCTTTAAACTTCAAAACCCGATCGTTTTAGACGGGGAATTGGATGAGGAAATCTGGAAAGATGAAGCCGGCTGGAACGGTAATTTTATGCAGTATTTTCCTTCTGACACCTCAGAATCCGTGATTTTGACGCGAGTAAAAATTGCCTTCGATGACAATAATCTTTATCTGGCGGCAATCATGATGAATAATGAACCCCGGGAATATATTTCAACATCTTTAAGAAGGGATTATCGGGGAGAGGCAAATGACGGAATCACTTTCGTCTTTGATACATTCAATGATAAAACCAATGCTTTTCAATTTGGGGTCAATCCATATGGGGTACAAAGGGAAGGGCTTTTATCCAATGGAGGTACCAGATCAGATGACTTGAGTCTGGCTTGGGACAATAAATGGTTTGCAGAGGCCATCATCAAAGAAGATCGCTGGCAAGTTGAAGCGATTATTCCCTTGTCCACTATTCGTTTTAAGGACGGTGGCCAAAATTGGAACGTGAATTTCTACAGGATAGACAGCCATGAAGGGGAACGTAGTACCTGGTCTCCGATTCCTAGAAATTTCTCAATTATTTCAACAGCCTTTACCAGGAAGCTGATTTTCGAAGAACCAATCCGAAAAAACTCGGCTAATATTTCCCTGATTCCCTATGTAGCAGGAAAAACTTCCAGAAACTACCTGGAGAACACGAGTGAAAAGTTTACTCCTGCTGTGGGCGGCGATGCGAAAATCGGGATAGGTCCAGCGATGAATCTGGATTTGACCTTCAATCCGGATTTTTCACAAGTGGAAGTGGATCAGCAAGTGACAAATTTGGACCGGTTTGAGATTTTCTTTCCTGAAAGAAGGCAGTTTTTTCTGGAAAATGCGGATCTCTTTGACAGCTTTGGCCAGACCAGGTCCAGGCCATTTTTCTCCAGAAGAATAGGAGTGGATATTGATTCTGCTACTGGCCAAAATGTCCAAAGTAAAATTATTTATGGGGCCCGTCTCAGCGGTAAAATCAATGAAAACTGGCGGATCGGTTTGATGAACATGCAAACTGCCACTGATGAAGAAGCTGGAATTACCGGAAAGAATTTCTCTGTATTTGCAATCCAGAAAAAGCTTTTTGCCAGATCAAATATCGGGTTGATTTATGTGGACAAGGAGTCTTTGGCGCTGGATGAATACCAATCCCTCTTTAATCCAAATGACTATAATCGTCTGATAGGTTTAGATTACAATTTAAACTCCGCTAATGGTAAGTGGACGGGGAAATTGTTTTACCATCGTACATTTGAATCTGTGGAAACGATCAAGCCATATTCGTTTAATGCCTATATGCTTTTCAGTGATATACATTGGTCATGGAGTGCGAGTTTTCAGGATATCGGAAAAGACTTTAATCCAGAAGTAGGATATCTTCCAAGATCGAATTTTAAGCGGTTTAATCCGGATGTTTCTTACATGTTTTATCCAAAATCCAGATTGATCAACAGGCATGGGCCCAAATTGGAATTTGAGGGCTATTGGAATGAAGCTATCGGCAATACCGACCGGGATATCAATGTGAGTTATAGTGTGCGGTTTAATTCATTTTCCCAATTGACACTGACACAGAAAAACCGTTATGTCTATTTATTTCAGGACTTTGATCCGACACGTACAGGAGGGGAAAAGCTGCCAGCTGGTTCAGATTATTCTACCAAAACCATTGGTCTTGAATATTCCAGCAACCCGAGAAGAGCTTTTAATGTCAAAATGGAAGCTGAAGGGGGGCAATATTATACAGGGCATTTCCAACGTGTCATAAGTGAATTGGGCTTGAGGTTGGGCTATACCGCGAATATTTCCATGAACTTTAACTATGCCCGAATCCGTCTTCCCGAGCCACAAAATGATGCGGATTTGGTGTTAGTGGGACCTAGAATCGATCTGACTTTTACTAAAAAACTATTCTGGACCACCTTTATCCAATACAATAACCAGATTGATAACCTGAATATCAATACCCGTTTGCAATGGAGATTTGCTCCTGTTTCTGATTTCTTCTTGGTTTATACAGATAATTATTTCCCGGAAAGTTTCACTCCAAAACAGCGTTCTTTGGTATTTAAGCTGAATTATTGGTTGAATCTTTAAGTCTATTCAATTTGAAATCAGACCTATTGGGTTTTAGATCTGAGAGTTTGTTTTTGAATAAATTGGATTTCAAGACTTAAAGAATTTTCCCGATTTCTTTCCAAGTGATCAGTTTGATATTGTTTTTCTGGATCAGTTCTTTGGCCTTTTCACTGGTGAAAAAATCAAAATCAGCTTGTCTCCAAGGGGCATGATAGGTGTCATGTCCTGCTGTGACAGCATTCATTTCTTCATCATCAAAAGCCAAATGGATCAACATCACATGGACACCGGGTTTTAAATTAGTGAGCTGATTTGTATAAAATGCCTCCATTCCGGCCTCATAATCTTCGGGGTTGGCCATGATGATTTCATCGATGATCGGAATATTTTCCAGATCAATTCCTTCAAAAAGAGCCTTGTTTGGTTGGATGATCCCTTCCAATATTTGGGTATTGACCATCGCTGGTATCTTCAGCTCCTGGGCTATTTTTAGGTAGGAACGCATATACTCCGGTCTACCGTAAAAGATACATCCCATGTGAGAATCGAGGTGAGTCGGCGTGATTCCCATATCATTTGCGCCCTTGATCTGTGCCCTGATTTCCATTTCTATTTCTTCCGGACTTGCATTTGTGGTGACAGGAGGGCAATCTGAGTACATAAATCCTTTTTCGTTGGTGAGTCCGGGGACTTCCGACTTGCCCGCTGTTGGGGGCCAATTAAAGTTTTCCCATTCATTGGTCAGGGTAATGTGGATACCGATATCTGCACCTGGTATTTCTTTGGCCATCACCCCTACCTCTGCAGACCAGGCGCTCGGGACCATCATGCTTGTGGAAGTTACCAAACCGTTTTTTAGCGCCTCAAATGTTGCTTTGTTTTGCGAATGAGAAACGCCTACATCATCTCCATGAATTATGAGCAATTTGTCCTCTTTCGAATAGCCGAGTTTTTCGGCAAGCGTCTGAGCCTGAGAGGCCATAGGAGAAAAAAGAAGAATAGCGAAACAGAAGAATAGATTTTTCATTTTTTGTAATTGTATTCCTAAGATAAAATAATTCTCAATTTCCGCTTTGCTCAGCTAGACCGAAGTTGTCCGATACAATTTTATTCAGTTCTAAAAACTGAAAGAAGATTTGATGATATTTGAGTATTGTTACCCTCTGGTAAAATTTTGCTTACTGGGGACTTAGGAAAAAACACAGATGAAAAAATTACTTCTTTCTTGCCTTTTGGTGGCATTGTTTTCTGGTTTTTCAGTTGCGCAGAGCTACCAAGAGACGATCGTAGCTTTTCAGGAAGAACTGAATGCGGAATATAAAAACCCGGAAGAATCCCCACTCTCGGCTTCTGAAAGAAAGCAGTTTAAAGGGCTTCCCTACTTTCCGATTAATGAAAAATACAGAGTGATGGCAAAATTTGAAAAACTTCCTCCACAAAGTCTTTTTCAGATGAAAACTACCGCCAATTCCATCAAGGATTATGATGTGTACGGAGTTTTGAGTTTTACAATAGAGGGAAAAGAGTACCGCTTAAATGTTTATCAAAGCCATATCCTAAGAACTCAGGAGAAGTATAAGGATTATTTATTTCTTCCTTTTACGGACCTGACTAATGGAAAAGAATCCTATGGTGGAGGAAGATATATGGATTTGAAAATCCCTATGGGAGATACGATAGAACTGGATTTTAATAAAGCCTATAATCCGTTTTGTGCTTATGCAGAAGGATATGCCTGCCCGATTCCACCTAGGGAAAATGATTTACCGTTATCGATTCGGGCTGGGGTAAAATATGAGCCGAAACACTGAACAGGCTATTTTTTGAATTCTTTTACTTTCTTACGATACACCCAGAGGTAAGAGAAAAATCCCAAAAATACCTGAAGGAAAAGGAAGTAAAACCAAGTGTTGATTTCGGATAATGGCTCAAAATTGATTTTCCCGTTGTAATACAGTTTTGATATGGTCAGGGCGATGGTACAAGAGGGCAGCACTATGGTCAACCAAAAATTAAAAAACGAACGATAAATGAAAGGTATTTTTCTAGGCTTCATTTTTTGGTTTTTTTCTGTAGAAAAAGAAAAAATCCATCACTGAGGCGAAAATGAACCATTTCACTGACTCGAAAATGAAATCACCGAGCGGTATCCCAACCAAATTGAAGCTTCTGTGAACCATCATCAGATATAGCAATGTGGAAGAAATCGCCATTAATGGTACCCGCACATACCATTTACTTTTTCCATATTCCTTGATTCTACTTAGATCCATAATCAAAAGTGAAATTGTTTAAATCCGGTTGGATAGTTTTTTTTCGTTGTAGCTCTATTTGATAGAGGTAATCCCCAAGCTCGGCAAAAAATGGTTTTCCTATCTCATCAAATTCATACTTGTTATCATTTAGTGTTTCGTTGGCATTGACATAAACCACTGCGGAAACAAAAAACTCAACCTTATTTTCTAAATCTACAAAATAACTGCCGTCGATCAGGAAACCATAAGACCAACCTGTTTTATTGAAAATCCTGAAGTTTTTTGGAATCGGATTTTCTGAATTTCCGAATTTGAAAAACTTGGAATAGCCGTCATAATATTCGTTAGAATCATAAGCTGGGAAATCGCTTTCACCTGGAAACATACTCATATATTTCAGCACAAATTCTCTGTTTTCTTCACTGATATGAAAACGCTCTAATTCAGGAAATGCCTGAGGAAAAACAATTTTTTGAACTACTCCATGAAGCTCAGATAAAGGGAATTTATTTTTGAAAGAAAAATCCATAGGACCTTGAACCAAAGAATCCTTTACCATATGGGCTTTTCCAAGCTTAGGATTTCCAGGGACATTGTAAATCGTTTCTGTGTGCCTTTCAGGTAAGTCAAAGATGATGTTTCCAGACTTATCCACAAACCGAACTGGGTTAAAATAACGATTTTCCTCGGCTGAAAGAGGAAATGCGAGCCGCTGACTGATAACTGTTTTCAACAATCCCTTTTCTTTTAGCTTTTGATGGATATAGTCCTGACCCAGAAGTTCATAGAGTCGATTATTGGCATCGTTATCTGAGACCAAAAGTATTTTTTTGATGTAATGGCCAATGCTCGGAAGAGAGTCTTTTGAAGAATTATCCACATAGGCAGGAATTTGAGATGGACGAACAGAATCGACCAAAAAAATCGATTCTTTATTCAAGTTATCCACAGAGTTTTCCTCCAGCCATTCCAATGCCAACAGTGCGATAGGCAATTTGACCGTGGAGGCTGGATAATAATAAACAGAGTCATTTAGATTAAATGAAAAATCTGTAAAAATCGGGTTGCCATGTTCGTTCCGATCGATCTGAGAATATAAAATCTGGACTTGGTATCGATCAGGGTCAGATAGGACTTTTTCTAAAATCGGGTACTTGCTGAAATCACCTTCAAAAGGATTTTCATTTTTTTGGCTGCATGAAATCGTGAGCAAGATGAAAAGGCTCCCCAGTAATATTCTCATGATTTATTTTTCTTTAACTCTTGTAAATTTGATTGATATAATACCAGATCGAATCGATGTCTTCGGCATTGTGAAAGGCTGAAATGATGATTCTATTCACCGAAGGATCCTTGGATGTGGGATATGGAAAGGAGGAGGTGATAATCTGGTTTGCTTCAAATTTTGCAGCCCAGGCTTCTGGTCGATATGAGAAAACCGGATAATTTTTTACTCCCTTTATGTGCTCAGGAATCTGGTTTTTTTTGACAAAATAGTTGATCAATTGCATCAATCTTTCTTTTCGTTCTTGATAAACGGTTTGTGATTGAAGAAAAGCGTACAGATAAGCTGGAGGACAGGGTGATGCTCCTCCATAAATTGGCAGGTTTTGAATGAAATCACAGGTTTTTTGATCTGAAAGAATGATTCCGGCAGGCAATCCAAGACCTTTGCCAAGAGAACCTGTGACGACTAATTGCAGTGGAAGGTCTTTCCAGAGGCTATAGGTCCCAAAAACACCTTTGCCGAGTATTCCCAATGCATGGCTATCATCGACCAATAGACTGACTTCGTGTTTTTCAGCCACTGGTAAAAGCCAGGAATAGTCATGAATTTCAGGAAGCATGGGGTTCACAGCATTTCCCAAAATCAGGATTTTTTGGCGATCTATTTTAGTTGATTTTTCCAGACATGCATTTTTCCATTTCTCAAAGTCCTGATTGGCATCTGGTTTTAGTTCCACAGGCAAAATTGCCGGATGAGTATCTGGAGCCACCCAAATTTGATCCGAATTTTTACTGAGAAATTGCAAAGCCGCGATTCCTGCCAGGTATCCACTACTCATGGTTAAGGAAGCTTCGGCTCCTGCTTCCTTTGCAAAAAAGGACTCGAACTGATCAAAAATTTGCAGACGAACAGAATTGATTCTACTCAGACCGTGATTGAGTCCATAGTGCTCCATCCCGAGTACCACCTGCTCCTGAAACTCCGGCACCAGGTCAATTCCCAAATAGGATGTCCCGCTGAAATAATGATAGGACTTTCCCTGATGAACTATTTCACGGTCTATCCTGGTATTTAAATTAAAAATTTTCAATCCTTTAAAGGTTACTTGGCAAAAATCTGCGATTCATCCTGGAATGATTTGAACTCCAGGGCGTTTCCGCAAGGGTCTAGAAAAAACATGGTAGCCTGCTCTCCTACTTCTCCTTTGAACCGGATGTAGGGCTCGATGACAAATTCTATCCCATGCGCTTTTAATTTGTCTGCCAGTTCATGCCATTCATCCCATGGCAAAATGGCTCCAAAGTGGCGGACTGGTACATTTTTTCCATCTACTGCATTGGTTTTAGCGAGTGCCAGCTCATCAGGTTTGATGTGGGCTGAGAGTTGGTGGCCAAAGAAATTGAAGTCGATCCATTTTTCGGTGCTTCTGCCAATATCGCAGCCCAGCAAATCCCCGTAAAATGCTCTCGTTTCTTCAATATCCCTGATCGGGAAAGCCAGGTGAAAGGGTTTAAATTGGCTCATAATGCGTACTTTCGTTTGAATATTTCTGCTTCAATTTAGTTTATTATTCTTTGAAAAAAATGTCAGAAAGTAAATCAGTGTCTTTAGTGTTGAGCAGCGGCGGTGCAAGAGGATTAGCGCATGTGGGAGTCATTGAAGAATTGGAAAACAGAGGTTATACCATCGCCGAAATCGCTGGATGCTCGGCAGGAGCCTTAGTTGGCGGGATGTACGCTGCAGGTAAGCTAGAGGAATTTAAGGATTGGATATGTCACTTGGATCGGGTAGATGTTTTTTCATTAATGGATTTTACCTTTTCCAGTAGGGGGTTTATCAAGGGTGAAAAAGTCTACAATGCCTTGAAAAAAGTAGTGAAAGACTGTCAGATCGAGGATTTGTCTATTCCTTTTTCATGCAATGCAGTGGATTATAAAAGTGGTCAGGAGGTGATTTTCCGATCGGGTAGTTTGTATGCTGCGATTCGGGCTTCAGGAAGTATTCCCACTGTATTCCAACCTGCAAAAATCCATAAATTAGAGCTAATCGACGGCGGAGTACTTAATCCTGTTCCGATTTCACTTTTGAATAATCCCATGGAAAGAACCATCGTGGTAGTGGGACTGAATGGACCTGATTCTGAATTGATCATTCCTCCCAAAAAAGATGCAGAAGGTCATCGATTTATATCTTTGCCGGGCTGGCTCAAAGATTACAGAATCAAAATGCAACAGTATCTACCAGAGCAACAGAAAATCGAAAAGCCAACCTCACTAAGTTCTATTAACCTGATGACCAGGTCATTTGATCTTTTGCAGGATCGGTTTTGTAGCTTGCTGATCGAAAAGTACCCTGTGGATATCAAAATCCGGGTTGCTAGGAATCAAGCGGGGACATTGGAATTTCATAGAGCTGCAGAATTAGTTGAAATTGGAAGACAAAAGGCCAAATTGGCACTGGATAATTGGGAAAATGGATTACAGAGAACTGAATAGCTTACTAGGAAATATTGATGTTTATCTGCTAGATCAGATTCTGAAAGGGCGATTTAACAAAGACATGAAAATCCTTGACGCTGGATGTGGTGAAGGACGAAATGCGGTTTATTTCATCAATTCAGGATATCAGGTTTTTGGAATAGACCAAAATGAAACGGCGGTGCAATATTGCAGATACTTATCCAAAAGTCTGGATCCAACGTATGATGCACATCGGTTTCAAGTGGGGGGCTTGGAAGATATTCCCTTTCATAAAGGAGCTTTTGATTCGGTGATTTGTTCGGCCGTGTTGCATTTTGCAAGTGCTGAGGCAAAATTCTGGCAAATGATCCAGGAATTGATTCGGGTGTTGAAACCTGGTGGCACTTTTTGGTTCCGAATGTGCACAGGGTTTGGAGGGATTTTGGAGCAATCCCAGTTTTTGGGAGATGGTAGGTATTTACTTCCTGATGGATCGGAGCGTTTTGTGCTTATGCAAAAACAGTTGGATAAACTTCAGGAACTTGGATTTGAGTTTCTGGAATCTCCTAAGACAGTTTTGGTACTTGGACAGCGGGAAATGGGAGTTTTTGTGATGAGGAAAAAATAGTTTGTTTTGATCCCGCACAGGCGCAAAGCTTTGATTATATACGCAAAATTGAATATTCAGTCATATCGACTGTAGCCCGCGGAAGGAGAAATCTCAATTATTATTGACGAGATCTCCCGCTTTGGTCGAAATGACCAAAAATTAGTTATCGTTCAAATAATGAAGCATTTAAAAAATTCAGTTTAAACTCCATGGATTTACAATACGGATTAGAACTTGTCGGAACGTTTGTGTTTGCCATATCGGGTGCTTTAGCTATCCGGGAGCGGGAGCATGATATGTTTGGTGCGGGATTTACGGGATTTATTACTGCGATAGGAGGAGGAACCTTAAGAGATATTTTGCTTGATAGTTATCCACTGGTCTGGATTGTGGATGTGAAGTTTTTGTATGCAATTTTTGCGGGAATTTTGGCAGCCTTTGTTTTCCCCAATTTCTTAAGTAGGCTTCGAAAAACTTTTTTCCTTTTCGATACTCTAGGTATAGGTTTTTTTACGGTTTTGGGAGTAGAGAAAGCTTTGAGTTTGGGAGTAAGACCGGAGATTGCGGCGATTATGGGAATGTTTTCGGCAGTCATGGGTGGAGTGATCCGGGATACCTTGACCAATGAGATTCCAATTCTGTTCAGAAAAGAAGTGTATGCTTCAGCTTGTTTGGCAGGTGCTGTTTTGTATGTGGTGTTGAATTATTTTGAAGTAGAAAGAGATTGGAATTTATTGGTTTCGATGTCTCTGGTAATCAGTATTCGCTTTTTGGCGATGAAGTACAAATTGAGTTTACCGAGATTGGATTAGGAAGTCGGAAGAATGAAGAGAAAAAGCTGAAAAAAGTATTCCGTTTGCAGGCTCAGGTTACAGTAAAATAGAGTTTATTTTAGGTCATTTCGATCACAGGGAGAAATCTCTGATAAAATAAGCCCGCAGATGTCCGCTGAAAAAGTCAGCGAAAATCCACGCCTTACATCCGAGAGAATCTGTGGGAAAATCAGATTCTATGACTTTATGATTGGGTTAGATTAATGTCTATTACAAGGAATTGTAATTCTTCTGCTTCATTATTAAATACCCAAATCTTACCTTTTCTCACAAAATAAGTAGATAGACTGAATTTTAGATTTGAAAGGTTTTCTTCATGAATCAATTTATAATCCTTAGAGAAAACAAGAAGGAATTGATCAGGTATACCTCCAAATACTTGATTTTCTCTTTTTTTGCTAGCTATTCTGTAATAAAGGTTATTCACTCTATCATAAACTAATTTGCCATAATTAATTTCTAGTCTTTCTAATTCCAAAATCTTTTTTACATCTGAATTAGCACCGGTTTTGGGATATTTCCCTTCTTTTCTTTTAGGAACTATTGTGGGTTGGAAGTCATGAAATTCCCAACTTTTTGAAATTGGATCTAGGACATAAAAGTCGATTCCATCATCGTGGAACACGATTATTTTATTATCTAAATATTCTGCTTCTTGCATTCCACTTATTGTCAATCTGCCAAGTTCAATTTCAAGGGCTTTTCTGTAAGCCATACTATCCACAAATACTTCGTTGTAAATCGAGTCTTTTAAATTGATCCATCCAAGTGACTGCTTGACTTTCTTTGAATTTGTCAGTCCATAAAGGAAAAGGCTGTCATTTGAAATTTTTGCCTCTTGAAAAAATTCACTGTCCGCTCTTTTGTTGAAGGTTGATCGGATCGTAGGAAATTCGTTAATCAATGATCCATTTTCATTGATAGAAAATAAGCTCTTTGGCGTCAATAGATCGATAATACCTTCTTTGCCAGGGAGATAATCAAAGGTTGAACCGATTCCTTTTGGACCTTCTTTTTGAAGCGGGATTGATAAAACAAATTTTCTTTTTTCTAGATCTATTTTGTCAAATGCGAGATTAAAATCGTCAAAGAAATAAAGAGATTGTTCGTTATCTGAAAGCTTAATTTTTGGCAAGCCATGACCAAGATAAAACAAGTGCTTACCAGCATCAATATGCACTGTGTCAAGGATAAACGAAAAATCTATTTTGGCTGTATTTTCCCTTTTATTCTCCGGATTGCAGGCAAAAAGTATAAATACCAGGAAAAAGAATAATTGTTTATTCATTTTCAAAATTCGGCTTCAATCTTACAAAAGCAAGTTCATCCTCAATATTTAAGAAAGTGTAAATCATTCCTTTTCGTGCAAAATACTTTTGGGGAAGTACAAAGTCGCCTGGGAGTAACTCCTCATGAAGTTGGTTGAAGTTGGGATCAAAGGCGGTCAACACGGTTTTATAAACTATCGAATCTCCAATCAGACCTTTCATTTCTCTGCTAAATCGCCAATAAACGTTGTTTTGATCATCAAAAAAGAACCTTCCAAAATTCACTTCTTTCTCCTTTTCTTTGGTGATTTCCTTAAACTCTGCCTCATTATCTGACCTTTTGGGATAATTGCCTTCTGCTTCCTGAGAGGTAAACTTGCTTGTATACGATTTAGAACTCAGCGTATTCGAACTCAGTTGAAAAAAATAAACCTTGTTTTGAGCTGTGTTGGAATAGATCAGGCTATCTCCTTTCAAATGTAACTTAATATCCGCCATGTACATTTGAATAGGGTGAACACCTTCATAATAAAAAACGGTCTGGTATTTTTCCAGTTCTTTGAAAACCGTGAGCGGATGATACCTTACTTGTTTTTTCTCCAGATCGAAAATCGCCAAACCATCAGCTGTATCCTCAATTTTTTGACCACCGTAAAGTGCTACTAGAAGTTTACCATCTTTCGAAAATGTTTCTTCCAATCGTATTCTTTTCTCCGCAGGGAGCTTTTCCCCTACAAATTCCTGCTGGGCATAGACGAACCCATCTTGTTTTTTACCATTTAAATCAACCATTGAGACCTGGTAATTGTCAGATAAAATCAACTTACCGGAACCTATGTCTTTAACTTTGGATATCATTCCAGGGCCAATGCCATTTGGACCTTCTTTTTCATAGGGAATAATTTTTTCCAAGGTCATGGATTCCAAATTGATGACCTCTAGATTGACTTGATTTCTATTAAAATTATAGAGGTATTTTCCATCTGGGGATTCTCCCGAACTGGTCAGCAGGTTATTGAGGTAAATAAACTCCTCTCCTGCATCAATTCTCACTGTATCAATGGTGTACGTAAAGGAAGGGTCCATCTTTCTGTTATTGTCAGAACTTCCCTTGGAACTGCAGCTGGCCAAAATTGCCAGGATAACCGGTGTTAAAAGTTTGATTTTAGTCATAAGTAGGCTTGATTCGGGCAAAGCCCAGTTCATCATCAATATTGACAAAAGTGTATAGGATGCCGTCCTTAAAAAAAGAGAGACTTTGCGATATATTGAAGTCTATCTTTTCTTCGTGCAGCTGATTGAGATCCTGATCAAAAATGGTGAGAATTTTTTTGGTTACCACCGAGTCCGCAATCATCCGGTCCATCTCCTGACTGACTCTCCAAAACTTTTTATTGGTCTCATCATAGACCATGGGAAAGAAATTAACTTCTTTGTTTTTCTCCGCCCAGGCATCTTTCATCTCTTGATCACTGTTGGTGTTTTTACTGTAAAGACCTTTTTTGGAATCTGATGTCAAGCTGGAATGAAATGTCTTTTTTTGCAAAGAGTCAGAATTCAAATCATAGATAAAAGCTTCATTCCGGGCTGTATTGGTAAAGTAAACTTTGCCATTTTCCTCTGCGATCCATATTCTCTCAATGGTACTCATCCGCGGTTTACCATCCTGAAACTGGTTGATGTTAAAATCAGTTAGAGACTCCAGTTCTGGAATTGGGATTTTTTTCAGCTCCATGGTCTGTAAATTCACGATTGCCAATCCCCTGATATCTCCTCCGAATTCCTGAACCGAATAACTGGCGAAAAGGTAGTTTCCATCCCGAGATGGAATGGAGCCAAAATCCACCCCTTCCTTTTCTGCCAAGGTATCGCCTTTCAGTTGCTCAGGTTGAAATTTAAACAGTTGGTATTGGTCTAGCGTGGCGTTGGCTTTGACGAAGGATTGATAACCCTGAAAGATAAAATCTCCCTTATCGGACACAGAAAAGTCAGAGACATAAGTGCCGATACCTTCGGGTCCCTCTTTTTCCAGTGGAATGGATTCACGATAGATCAACTCCTCCAAGTCAATAATTTCTAGTTCAGGAGTTTTAGTGTTGAGGTTGTAGAGAATCTTTTGATCAGGAGATACAGCAGCCGTGTTCATGTAATTGCTGATAAAAACCAGATGATCACCTGGGTCGACCATTACCGTGTCTATGGAAAAGGAAAAAGAGAAATTTGTGTCTCCTTCATTGTCCGATGATTCCGAACCACAGGCAAATAGCATGGCAAGGGAAAATAAAATCAGTAGTCTTTTCATTTTTTTTAAAAGTTAAAAGTGAATACTGCGAAGCCGAGCTCATCCTCCACATTGACATAAGACCAAAGCTTACCTTCTTTGAAGAAGGGGGATTCAAGTCTAGTTTCTATATCATCTAGCCGTGTCTCACCGAGAAGGTTTAAGTCTTTGTCATAGGTGAAAAGGAAAACTTCAGATTCTTTTTCCAATTCTGGCGTTTCTTTCGGTATTAAATTATATCCCAATCGGAAATATTGTTGTCGCTTCTTATCCCATAAGAACTTATCAAAACTTGTTTGATATTTGAATTTGGCCCATTCAGCATAAAACTCATTTTCATCTCCAACCTCATTTTTGATTTCGCCTGATTTTTTTGGAGAAACTAATTGGTGAGGAAATTCAATTAATCGTAATGAATCGGTTTGATAATCATAGATATAAGTATCAGAAGTTGAGGAGCTTGTTATGAATATTAAATTGTTTAATGTACTTAATTGAGCACCTTCACTTACTCCCATCACTCTTTTTTCCTCCTTAAGATGTACTTTAAACTTTAATGTTGGAATTAAATTGGGTAGTGAAATAGTTTTCCCTTTTTTGAATTCTGGTTCTACAATGATTAATCTGACATCAGTAGTTGTATGATAAGAACTGGACAGTGCAAACATCAATTTCCCATCATGTGAAATTTTGGCTTGATTAGTTATTAGTCCACCCTCATCTATATCTAGGCCTTCTATTTCTTTGAAATTGAATTTTAGACTTTTTTCTTTTTCGCCTGTTTTGAAATACGTTCCGACATTTATGGAAGAAGACACGAATAAGAACCTTTCATTACTCAAAGGCTGAATAATTGGAGGATTGAAACCTATGGAATTAGGACCTTCTTTGGAGAATTGGTGGATATCTGTCAATTCTAATTTTTGAAGATCAATCTCGTTAATGGCAGTTTTACTATAGTCATAATGGTAGAATTTCTGTTCATCTAACGAAATGGAAGAAAACCTTGACCCATGAGATAGGTCTATAATTTTCTCGCCCGGATCCACCACCACCGTATCCACAGAGTAAGTGAGATTTTCTAGGGTATTTACCAGTTCTTCACCTGTTGTTTCTTTTCCTCCACAGGAAGCAGAAGCAATTAGCAATAAAATAGGTAGTAGCTTTTTCATAGTTAGTTAAAAATCAAAAGTGAATACTGCGAAGCCGAGCTCATCCTCCACATTGACATAGGACCAAAGCTTTCCGTCTTTGAAGAATGCATACTCAATAATGTCTTCCAATCCATCGATTTTTGATTCTCCTACTAATTGCATTTGGGTATTAAATGCAATTATATAAATCTCAATTGTTGGCTTTCCATCAGGAATGTCACTAGGCATTACAATCTTTCCTATCCTGAAAAAAAGCTTTCTTTCTTCATCCCAAAGCAAACCGGAATAGGTAATTTGAGAACTTATTATACTTTTTTGTTCTTTGTATTCCTGTGTAGAGTTTACATCTGTTTTTGGAAATTCTGTCTTGGCTTTAGGAGTAGTTTTTAAAGGAAATGAGTAAAAGGAAAGTGAGTCATTTTCTAAGTGATACCGATATAAATCACTTGTTACCGAAGAGCTTATGTAGAGGTATTTATCAATTTCCTCTAAAAAATATTCTTCCATTGATATCTCAGCATATTCTCCCTGTCTATTGATCAAAGTGAATTTTTCCGTCAAATCCAACTCAGGAATATCTATGAATTTTGCTGTTTTGGTTTCCTTGTTCATTTTGAGCAGATCTCTACCCGATACCAGAAAGTCTCCTGGGAGTGAAAACAGATACTTTTGATCCTTACTGCTGGTAAGCAGATAAGATAGTTCCACTTCATCTTTTTCTTCTATTCCAGAGTACTGGCCGGGATTTGGCGTAACGTCCTCAATTTTTTTGCCTTGGTTATTAAAAATCCCCGCTGATCTAAAAGGTGCGATCATAAATTGTTCATTTGGCAATGATTGGAGGCTGAATACATAAGTTCCTACCCCATCTGGGCCCTCTTTTTCAAATTCTAGCTGATGATCTAGAGATAATGTATTTAGGTCAATGGCATTGATTGTAGTGTTTTCTGAGTCGAATTGGTAAAGCCATTTTTTGTCTGTAGAAATATCAGATAAATACAATCCCATGGATAGGTTGATAATTTCATCTCCTGGGTCTACGACTACTGTATCGACGGTAAATGTGATATCCTCCAGTATATTTACAAATTCTGAGCTTTCAGAATTGCTTTTTTCCCCACAGGATGCAAAGACAAATAGAAATAGAATGGGAATTAGTTTATTCATGTTCCATAATTTGGTTTGACCCGTATAAAGGCCATCTCATCATTTAGGTTAATGTAGGAATACAACATCCCATCCTTGAAAAAGGATTGATAATAGGAGTAATCATATTCCACCTTTTCCTCATGCAATTGATCGAGATCAGAGTCAAAAATTGTCAGAACTGTTTTCATAGCAACAGAGTCTCCAATCATTCGATCCTTGTCATAACTGAATCTCCAAAATTTTTCATTCTGCTCATCATAGAGGAATTTGCCAAACTGTACTTCTTTAGAGTGCTCATTGAAACTGGCTTCTCGATCTTCTTTGCTGATAGATTCTTTTGTGGGATTTCCTTTTTTTGCATCTGCTGTGAGTTGAGAATGAAACACCTTATGAATTAGAGTGTCATTTTTCATATCAAAGACAAATGCTTCATTAAATGCGCTTGTAGATACAATTAAATTGTTTTTTGATTTTGCGATATAAGATGATTCTCCTTTTTCAAAGCCATATTGGTTTTGGATAATAAACTGTTTGAGGCTACTGAGTTCAGGAATTGGGATTTTACGGATCGTGGAATTAAGTAAATCAACCAATGCAAGACCTTTCGTCCCGCCCACCTTTTTACCAGCGTCTTCCTTATAGATTGCATAAAGATGAGATCTATCATCACTAAAGATTGGGTGGTATTCGAAACGTTCTCCTTCCTCCATTTCATCCCCTTTGAAATAATTTGGGCCGATTTTGATAGTTTTCATTTCGGTCCTCAGAGAGTCAAAAACTCTATACTCATTCCACCCTTCTACCACAATTTCTTTTTGTTGAGTAACATAAATTCCAAATACAACTGGTCCGATGCCTATTGGACCTTCTTTTTCCATTGGTTCAATTTTGATCAACTCCTGCTCATCCAAGTCAATGATTTCCAGGTTTGGGGCAAATGAATTTAAGTTGTATAAAAATTTCTTGTCAGGAGATACATTAGCGGTGGCCAAATAGATCTCCATAAAGTAAAACCTGTCCTTGAAATCTATTTGCACCGTGTCGATTTCAACAGAAAAAGTGAAAGGCTGAGGGTCTTCGGACTTTACATCTTTTTCCCCTCCACAAGATGCAAAGGCAAATAGGAATAGAATGGGAATTATTCTCTTCATAGTTGCCTAAAAATCAAAAGTGAATACTGCAAAGCCCAGCTCATCCTCCACATTGACATAGGACCAGAGCTTGCCGTCTTTGAAGAAATAATCTTGAGGAAATTGATTATACCCTTTAATTAGGCTTTCACCTAATAGATTTAGTTCCTTATCGTAAACCAAAAGAAAGACTTCATAGGAGACAGGGTCTTTTCTTGTTTCTCCTAAGTATGACCTGCTTGCCAACCGATAAAATCTGGAAGTACTTTCCTCCCAATGCAGCCCCCAGTAACTAATCTGGGATACAACTTTTTTATACTCCTGCCACCATTCCTCAGGGGAATTGGGGTCATTTACTATATCACCTTTCTTTTCATTTGGAATGATTTGGTGGGAAAAATCCAAATAGGTCAAATTATCCAGTTTAGGATCATATCGGTAGATCCCATTGGAAACAGAGCAGGTGATGAACAGTTGACCATTTGCCAATTGTTGATCATAAACTTCTTCAAATGCACCGCCACCTTCTTCAAAATAAGTAACTCTGAAATTGCTAGCCAGATCCATTTTGGGTAAAGAAATCAATTTCCCTTTTTGGTTGACGGGATCTACAATTGCTAATTTTCTTATTCCCACATTCATATCCCCTGGCAAAGAGAATAATTTCTTGGAAGTAGAATCCCATTTTAATTTTGTCAGAATATCGAATGGGTTGAGTTCGTTTAAACCTTCGATTTCATGGGGCTTTAAATTAAATTGGGCTATTCGCTCTCCTTCTTTATTAAAAATCCCAGTGTAATTAAAAGAGGCCAATATCATGGTTTCATCTTGGAGAGTTTGCAAAGAAATTAGGTTTCCCAATCCATTGGGACCATCTTTCTGAAATACAGTTTGACCAATCAGCTTTTGATTTTCTAAATCTACCCATTGAGCAATATTTCTAGTATGGTCAAAAAATATCAAGGTATTCGAATTTGGAATTACACTGAAGTTGTTTAAGCCGTATTTAAGATTAAAAATCTCGTCTCCCGAGTCTATCAATAAGGTGTCGATTGAATAATTTAGATTTTCCAAAATATTCCCAGATTTAACAATCTCAGAACTGCCTTTTTCATCGCAGGCTGCTAATAAGATGAGGCTTAGATATGGTAGTAGTTTTTTCATTTTGGTTAAAAATCAAAAGTGAATACTGCAAAGCCCAGCTCATCCTCCACATTGACATAGGACCAGAGCTTACCGTCTTTGAAGAAGTAGAAAGCCGGGTTTTTATCTAATTCTTCCAGTAAAGTTTCTCCTAATAGATTTAGGTCTTTGTCGTAAACAAATAGAAAGACTTCAGCGGTATAAGTATTGGAACCATCTTCTTTGGGGTGGATTTTCCTTCCCAATCTCAAAAACCTATTGGTTTTATCATCCCAAAGCAATTTTTCAAAGCTGATTTGAGAGGAGGATTTGGACATTTCCGCCGAAAACTCCGCTCTACTGGAAACTTCACTCTTTAATTTACCGCTCTTGGCATTGGGGACGAGCTGATGATCGAAGGTAAACAGCTGTAGTGTGTCCTTTTGATAATCATACTTATAAATAGAAGAAGTGACCTCACAGGTGATGTAAAGCACTCCATTGATTTCCTGGAGGTTCATTTGGGGGATCGAAAACATACTCCCCTGATCGCTGTGGAGGGAGACTAGGAAATCATCTGCTATATCCAGTGCGGGTAAGTCAATTAATTGCCCTGATTTTTCATCCGGATTTAATTTGACCAAGTCTTTTGCTCCTTGATTAGAAAAGCCAGTAAATGAAAAAAGCCAATTGGCGTCAGATGACATAAAGAGTTGGTTGGAAAACTGGGTATCGGGATCTAGTCCGCTGAATTCATCAGTGTTTAGTTTGAAATGTTTAAGCCTGTTTCCCTCCCGATCAAATATGCCTGTGGATTCATAAGCAGTGATCAAAAAATCCTCATCAGGTAATACCTGTTGGCGCTGGACGTAGACTCCGGTACCGTTGGGCCCTTCTTTTTCAAAATCAAAGACTTCCAGCAATCGTAATTGATTAAGGTCCACTTTTGAGATGGAGATCTCATCATAGTTTAGAATATAAAGGATCTGATTATCATTTGAGAAACTGGTAGAATTTTTTAGTTGGTATTCATTCGAGATAGCCAAAATTTCCTCTCCAGGATCTATAACCACGGTATCCACGGTGAATGAAAAGTTCTCTAAAAGGTTGGAGGAGCCAGATTCAGAGTTTTTGTATTCGCTACAGGAGAAGAGACTAATCGAAAAGGTAAAAAGCAGTAGTTTTTTCATAGCTTATTTGGTTGGGAATTTTAGATCAAAAATCACAAATCCGGGATTTTCATCAATTGGCATGTAGGAGTAAAGTTTTCCATTGTAAAAAAAAGTTCTGGAGAGCGGGTAATATAGATCCAAAGTGGTTTCACCTAAGAGCGTAAGATTTTGATCATAGGCAAATAGATAGACGTCCCGTTTTTTGGGTTCTCCGCTTTCTTTTTTTCCATTGGATTTAGACCCTAACCGGAAGTACATTTCACGGTTTTCATCCCAATAAAACTGGTGAAAGGACACCTGCTTGTCAATTTCCTCTCCGATTTCTTGGACACGCTCTTGGGAATCTGCCCGGGCTGGATATTCACCGGATTTTTTGGAAGTGACCAGTTGATGTTCAAATCTTTTAAGAGTCAGGCTATCGGTAGCAAAGTCGTAGATATAGGTGTCTGAAGTACTTCCAGAGGTAATGAATAATTGATTTTGGATTTTTTTGAGGGCTAAAAAATCACCGTAGGTTGTACTTCCATTTTCGAAAGAATAGCTGGTTCTGAAATTTCTTGTTAAGTCCAAAGCTGGTAAATCAATCAATTTTCCAGTTTTGGCTTCCAGATCCACCATGGCTATTTGGGAGATGAATTCCAGTTTTTTACTGGGAGTTGAAAACCCTTTTTTCTTATCAGGGCTTAAGAGTAAGTTAAAATTCAGACTGGTTAACTCATCCTCCAAACCCTCGAACTCCTCTGGTTCCATCAGGAAACTCAATGTTTTTTCTCCTTCTGCGGTATAAATTCCTTGTGTTGCATAATCTGCCAAAACAAATTCGCCAGTTGGTAACAGATCAAAATATTGGATATACCGTGGCGCCCGGTTTGGTCCGTCTTTATCTAAAATAATTCTTTTTGTCAAGGAAAGGGAATTCAGGTCTATGGCATGGATTTCTGGGATTTGGCTCATCGCAAAATAAACCGTGGGTTCATTTTCATTTTTTGCAAACTTGAAATACATCCCAGGATTGAAAATTTCCTCACCGACATCTACCGCTACAGTGTCCACAGTATAAGTCAGATTTTCGAGGATATTTTTTGATTGAAAACCTTCAGATTTTTCTTTTTCAGCACAGGAAAACACCAGTGAAAACAGTAGAAGAATAAATAGTTTTTTCATATTGAATTAAAAATCAAAAGTAAACACCGCGAAACCGAGCTCATCTTCGACATTGACATAGGACCAGAGCTTGCCGTCTTTGAAGAAACCCCCAAGTGGAAGTTCAGAAAGTCCTTCTAGCTTTATTTCGCCTTTGAGGTTTAGCTCCTTGTCGTATGCAAACATGAAGTATTCATACTTTTTAGGAGAATCTATATTGGCAATTGGGAGCCCTTTGCTGGCAAAGCGATAAAACCGTTGGGTAATCTCATCCCAATTAAAATCATAAAAGTTGATTTGGTCATGAAGCTTATCTGTTTCGGCTTGGAATTCCATATGGGAATTCACCTTATTTTTGACTTTTACGTTTTTCTCCAATGGTACCAACTCATGGCCGAACTCTTTATAAATTAAGGTTTCCATTTCTGGATCGTAGATGTAAACAGAATTTTGGTACGTAGTGGAGATTATTATAAGATCATTGAGTTGTTGAAGAAAACGTTGTTCTCCTCTTGATTCACCTCCTTCGCTACCGCTGCTATATTGGATTTTATAATTATTTATTTTTTGAAATTGGGGTAGTTCCAAAATTTTACCGCTTTGCCCCAAAGAGTCAAATACTGCAAAAAACACCTCTTCAACATTCATGTAAATTGGTAAGGAATAAAGCTTATTTCTTACCAAATCGATCTGAAGCTGGTAAACCAGATTTAATCCAAAAGGGAAGTCTTTCAATATTTCTTCCTCAATGATGTTCAGACTGCCAATTTTCTTTCCAGTTTTTGAAAAAAAGTTAACTGTTCCAAATAAATCCTGAACAGAAAAATTTCCATTTGGTAGAAGTTTAAAAATATAAACTAATCTTCCAGTTCCATTTGGCCCCACTTCCTCAAAAGGATAATTATTGACCAATTTTAAGGAGTTCAGATCAATTTCATGTAGGATGAACCTTGAGCGATCAAAGAAGTAAAACTGGTCTTTACTTGGGGAAAGGGAAACATAAGTTGATCCTAAATGCTTCAAATTAATAATTTCATCACCAGGATCCACTACCACCGTATCAATTGAAAAAGTAAGATTATCTAAAAAATTTCCATTTTCTGGATTGCTCGATTCCTGGGACTTTCCACAGGATAAAAATAGAAACAAACTAAAAATCAGGAGAAGTTTCTGCATATTAAAGAGTTTAGAATGGAATTTAGTTAATTCACTGCAAAATAGTTAGTTAATAAATCTAAAATTTTAATGAATCTAGAGGCTTATGAAGGGAGTATTTACAGATCGCGTCTTTCCCACTCTAGTATTCTTGGAGAATGTTTTTCCCAGCATTTCGCTTCGCTGATGATGGATTCTTACTTTTCGCAACTTTGGTGCTTCATTGGACTATTTACTCCCATTTTGTAAGGGTTTTCACGCTTCTCAGCCAGATACTTTCCACGAAAACTAACTTATGCGCCTCCTATGCGTGCTTCGCGGGAGCCTCAGCGTACATTGCGGTTAAACCATAGAAAACATCGAGGTTAAAAAAGACCTCAAAGGTTAGGAACTTGACGTTTTGTGCTTCATTGGACTATTTACTCCCATTTTGTAAGGGTTTTCACGCTTCTCAGCCAGATACTATCCACGAAAACTAACTTATGCGCCTCCTATGCGTGCTTCGCGGGAGCCTCTGCGTACATTTCGGTTAAAAACAAAGAAACCTTCGAGGTTTCAAAAAACCTCAAAGGTTAGGTACTTGACGTTTTGTGCTTTTATCTATTTGGCCTTTGCGTTCTTCGCGGGAAACTTTGCGGTCTTAGCGGTTAAAAACAAAGAAACTTCAAAGGTCTTTCTCTTAGTTAAGCACCCTAGTTTATGAAACTATTTTACCAATTCCATTAGGGTTCTGAAAGGAATGGCTTTTTCGCCATATCTGGCTTGGGTTTCGTAGCGTAAAGCGTGCGCAAAACGTCCTTCGTATTCGATAAGTTTGCTGGTATTTTCTGCATAAAACTGCAAACTGTAATTGGTGACACTGTCATCTGGGCTGTTTAGCAGTCGGAAGAATTTATGTTCTAAAAATAAACCTGTAGCGAAAATATCCGGGATATGGGTGTCTTTCATCCACTGGACGAAATCTTCTTCTACCTCATTGGAAACCGTAAATGTGATGTTGTAAAGTATCATAGCGCGAGGTTTTGTTGGTATTTTCGTTTTTTTGCAAACAGATTAGAGATTTCAAAGTTAGGAATCCCAACGTTAAAAACTGAATTTCCCCTTCTAAAGGTCCCAAGAATATGCATAAAGTGATTAAGACTCCTCCCGAGGCACAAAGTAAAAGATTGTTGATTGCTCAGATCGTGGTGGTGGCTTTGTACCTAGTAGGCGTTGTGGGATTAAGTATTCCAGAATTTAGGCCGCTCTTTCAGTCACTTACGCCAGCACAGCTTTTGGTGACTTTGATCTTGATTTTATCTTTTCATCGGGGTTGGACAGATGCATTTCCGATTGTGGCAGCATTGGCATTTTGGATAGGCTTTGGTTCGGAATTGATAGGGATACACACAGGCTTGCTCTATGGCGATTATGTTTATGGACCGACTTTAGGCCCGCAGCTATGGGAGGTGCCTCTCGTGATCGGTGTCAATTGGTTTATTTTGGTTTATCTGACCGGTTCGGTCTTTTCCCGAAGTATCAAGAATGATTATTATGCTGCTTTAATGGGTGCAGTTGCCATGACAGCATTTGATTATGTGATGGAACCGGTCGCTACTGCCTTGTATATGTGGTATTGGAAGTTTGACATTATTCCTTTTGAAAACTATTTGGGTTGGTTTGGAGTTTCTTTTTTGATCCATCTGATCTACAGAAAAGGGAATTTTGAAAAATATAACCCCCTGTCAGCCTTTCTGTTAGTTACGATGATTCTCTTTTTTGCCATACTTAATTTCACATTGGAGAGTTAGTATTGTTGGTGCAAAAAGAGTTATTTGCCTTTCGGTAAAAAAAATTAGAACAAAAGATCAGTATTTAAGTTTTCTACTAAATGATGAAAGCCATTGGGTTTATTTTAATTGGTTTTGGACTGATGGAATTATCAGGATGGGCGATTCATAAATATTTGATGCATGGTCCTCTATGGATGATCCATAAGACACATCATCAGCCCAGTAAATTTGCATTCGAATTAAATGATCTTTTTTCTTTACTCTTTGGAAGTATTGCTGTTGTATTGATTCTTTTGGGAGTGGAGGATTTGGATTATAGATTCTGGATGGGAATAGGGATCAGTTTGTATGGAATGTTGTATTTCTTCTTGCATGATGTGCTGATCCATCGGAGAATCAAATGGTTTCAGAAACCAAAGAATGCATTTTTAAAAGGAATATTTAAAGCCCATCAAGCGCACCACCGAACTAATAAAAAGGAGGACGCCGTTTCATTTGGGTTGTTTTTGGTACCAAGGGAATATTTTAAAGAGGAGGAAAAGTGAGCACGTATTCAATCAAAGACTTAGAACAATTATCCGGGATCAAGGCACATACCTTGAGAATTTGGGAACAGCGATACAATTTGCTGAATCCGAAAAGGACAGATACCAATATCAGATATTACGACGACAGTGATCTGAAACTGATTCTGAATGTGGCCTTGTTAAATGACAATGGGTTTAAGATCAGTAAAATCGCTTCCATGCCAGCTAAACTGATTCGGGAAGAAGTGATGAAATTGACAGATAGATCTCTGACCCATGACGATCAGATCCATGCTTTGACGATCTGTATGATCGAAATGGACGAAGATCGTTTTGATAAAATCCTGACCACCAATATTATCAAGATCGGCTTTGAGCAGACCATGCTCAATATTATATACCCTTTTCTGGCAAAAATCGGAGTGCTTTGGCAAACTGGTGCGATCAATCCTGCTCAGGAGCATTTTATCTCCAACTTGGTACGTCAAAAATTGATTGTGGCGATAGATGGCCAGATACCCAGTGTGACCGGAAAGAAGTTTTTGTTGTTTTTGCCGGAAGGAGAATTACATGAGATTTCCCTCCTTTTTGCCTCATACTTGATTAAGAGTAAAGGACATAAAGTAATTTACCTAGGCCAAAGTACTCCAAAAGATGATTTGGACGCAGTTTATGACTTATTGGAGCCTGAATATCTATTGACTGTCATGACTACCTTGCCTACTGGCGAATCTGCTCAGGGTTATGTGGACATGCTCTCTAAGAAGTTTTCGAAATCTCAGATTTTTGTATCAGGTTATCAGGTGGTAGGCCAGGATATGATTTTCCCATCCAATGTGATCCAGTTTAATTACATCCGTGATATCAAGGATGTCTTAGAGGAGATCAGTGAAGAAGTTATAGAAAAGTAGTTTAATAAATAATCATAAAGATTAAACAAAAGCATTTCCGAGGAAATGCTTTTTTTATGCCTGTTTACCTCCATTCACGACTAAATATCTGCCGTTCATCTCATTATGTTTATTTATTTTTAAAATTTCTTAAACAAAAGCTTGTTATTTTGTTTAATGAATTATAGATTTGATTAAACAAAAAGCCAAAAGCCATGACGACTCTAGAATTTAGCTACTCCCTAAACCACCTTTCAAGTTCTTTGAAGCCATTTGCCATGAAGCTCACAAGGGATATTGATGATGCAAATGATTTACTTCAGGATACGATGGTAAAAGCATATACCAACAAGGATAAATTTGCCGAAGGAACAAACCTAAAAGCATGGCTATATACCATTATGAAAAACACCTTTATCACCAACTATCAGAAAATGGTGAGAAGAGGGACTTTTGTGGATACCACAGATAATTTGCATTACCTCAATTCAAGCACTGTTCAAATAGAAAATGGTGTTTTTGGAAATTTGGCCATGGATGATATCTACGAATCTATTGACCGGCTGGATGACACCTTTAAAACCCCATTTATGATGCATTACAGAGGTTTTAAATACCATGAAATTGCCGAAAAATTGCAAATTCCGATAGGAACTGTTAAGAATAGAATTCATATTGCCCGAAAGCTTCTCAAAGAAGATTTGATGGTATACAAGCATAAAAATTGATTCTATGTCCGAGAAACTTGCGGTAGTTATAGGTTCGGGATTTGCCGGATTATCAGCAGCTACCCATTTAGCAGCAAAAGGATTTAAAGTTACACTAGTAGAAAAAAATGAAAGCCCCGGTGGAAGAGCTAGAAAGTTTGAACATCAGGGTTTTGTTTTTGATATGGGACCAAGCTGGTATTGGATGCCGGATGTTTTTGAGAAGTATTTTGCGGCTTTTGGAAAGAAACCATCGGATTATTACGAGCTGATCCGCTTAGACCCCTCTTATGCGGTGATTTATGGTGAAGGGGACGTGTTGGATATTCCAGCCAATCTGGATGAATTCAAGCTCATGCTGGAGGAGATCGAATCTGGAGCCTCTGCCCAATTGGATAAATTTTTGGAGCAAGCAGCCTATAAATATCAGGTAGGAATCCATGATCTCGTGACCAAACCAAGTAGGTCTCTGTTTGAGTTTACTTCACCAGGATTGTTAAAGGATATGTTGCGGATGGATATTTTTCAGTCCATGGCTAAGCATGTCAGGAAATATTTCAAATCGGATAAAATCATCCGGTTGATGGAGTTTCCGGTGCTTTTTCTTGGTGAGACCGCAGAGAATATTCCGGCTTTATACAGTTTGATGAATTATGCTGATATCGCTTTAGGCACTTGGTATCCTCAAAATGGCATGCATGAGATCATTCGAGGGATGGTCAGTTTGGCGGAAGAAAAAGGTGTAGAAATCCGCTATGATTCTGAAGTGGAGGAAATTGAGATTAAAAACGGAAAGGCCGAATGCGTAAGGTTGCTTTCCGGTGAAAAAATAGAAGCAGATGTGGTCATCGCTGGAGCTGATTACCATCATGTAGACAAGCATTTGGTGAATCCAAAGTACAGCAATTATTCAGAGGAATATTGGGATACAAGGGTGATGGCACCTTCCAGTTTATTGTTTTACTTAGGAATAAACAAGCGGCTGGAAAGGTTGAGACATCATAATTTGTTTTTCGACGAGCCGCTGGGACCCCATGCGGATGCCATTTACAAAAATCCGAGATGGCCCGAAAAACCATTGTTTTACGTCTGTGCTCCGTCTGTGACGGATAGATCAGTTGCTCCGGACGGAATGGAAAATCTGTTTTTATTGATTCCTTTGGCTCCGGATTTAGAAGATACAGAGGAGCTTAGAGAGAAGTATTACCATAAGATCATGGATAGGTTGGAGAAAATCACTCAGCAGGAAATCAGATCTCATGTGGTCTTTAAAAGATCTTATGCACATCGAGATTTTAAGAATGATTACCATGCCTATAAAGGAAATGCCTATGGTTTGGCGAATACTTTGACTCAAACTGCAATTTTAAAGCCCTCTTTAAAAAACAAAAAGGTTTCTAACTTGTATTATACTGGTCAGTTGACTGTTCCCGGTCCGGGTGTTCCGCCTTCCTTGATTTCGGGACAAGTGGTAGCAAATGAAGTAATCAAGGAAACTTATTAATGGAAAATAGATATATTTAATAGTGATGAACCCAAGAGATCTTTTTGATCAGACAACTTTTGAGTGCAGCAAATTGATCACCCAACGCTACAGTACCAGCTTCACTTTGGGGATCAAAACGCTTGACCAGAAGTTTCATATGCCCATCTATGCCATATATGGGTTTGTAAGATATGCAGATGAAATAGTGGATACTTTCCATGATCAGGACAAGGTCAAACTTTTAGGACGGTTCAAAAAAGACACCTATGAATCCATTGAAGCTGGTATTTCCCTGAATCCGGTTTTACATTCCTTTCAGTTGGTCGTGAATAAATATCACATTGACCATGCGTTGATTGAAGCTTTTCTTCACAGTATGGAAATGGATCTGGATTTTAAAACTTACGATGATAGCAAATACCAAGAATACATTTATGGTTCCGCAGAAGTAGTCGGGTTGATGTGTTTAAAGGTTTTTTGTGAGGGAAATCAGGAAGAATATGACCGACTGAGAGAATCCGCATGTAAGCTGGGAGCAGCTTTTCAGAAAGTCAACTTTTTAAGGGATATCAAAAGTGATTACGAAGAAAGAGGCCGGGTTTATTTCCCTGGTGTGGATTTTAATCATTTCGATAAAGTGATCAAAAAGCAAATAGAGGCAGATATTCAACAGGATTTTGATGATTCACTTCCTGGAATAGAGCAACTTCCTATAGGAGCCAAACTAGGTGTAAAAGTGGCATATCTCTATTACCAGAAGCTTTTTGATAAGATTAAAGGCCTTCCGGCAGAAACCATCACTCAAAGGAGAATCCGAATACCTAATTCCAAGAAATTATCCCTACTGATTGGGACCTATTTCGTAAACAAGCTGGGAATCACCTAATATGGAGAAGTATTTATACTTGGGAGTTAATGTCTTTGCCATTTCATTTCCATTGCTGCGATCTTTTGAAAACAAAATTCAGTTTGCAAAAAAATGGGGAGCGCTATTCCCGGCTATTTTGATCACAGCAGCATTTTTTTTGATCTGGGATCATTGGTTCACGGTAATGGGAGTTTGGGAATTTAACCCAAGGTATATTTTGGGCATTTACTTCTTTGATTTACCTCTGGAAGAGTGGTTATTTTTTATCACAGTGCCTTTCGCCTGTGTTTTTATTTATGAAGTTTTAAATTACTTCTTTCCAAAAGACCCGTTCAAAGATCTAGGTAAACCATTTGCCTATGTCATGGTGCCTTTTCTCTTAGGTTTTGGATTATTGCATTTGGATAAGTGGTACACTTCGGTTAACTTTTTCATCGGAGCAATCGCCTTAGTCATTCATTTTCTGGCTTTTAATGATAAATATTTAGGAAAATTTCTCTTTGCCTATTTAGTTCATTTGATCCCCTTGATGCTTTGCAATGGGGTTTTGACTGGTGGGCTGACAGAAGAGCCGGTAGTGATTTATAATAATTCTGAAAATTTGGGAATCCGGATCTGGACTGTACCTGTGGAGGATACGATTTATTCGATGACCCTATTGCTGATGAATATTTCTTTCTTTGAAAAATTCCGAAGCCATCGAACAATTCAAACAGTAGAAAGTTAATAGGCTATGAAGAACCTTCAGGTACATATTGATGATCATTCAGGCTTTTGCTTTGGCGTTGTCTATGCCATAGAAATGGCTGAAGAGATTTTGGATGAGCAAGGTTATTTGTATTGTCTCGGAGATATAGTCCACAATGACGAGGAGGTAAACAGGCTGACTAAGAAAGGATTGAAAATCATTAATCATGAGGAGTTAACTTCCTTAGTCAATGAAAAGGTCTTGATCCGAGCTCATGGTGAGCCTCCCTCTACTTACGAACTGGCAATCAAGAATAATTTGAATTTAATTGATGCGAGTTGTCCTGTGGTTTTAAAACTCCAGAATAGAATCAAGAATTCATTTGATAAAGATGAAACGATCTACATCTATGGCAAGCACGGCCATGCAGAAGTGATCGGACTTTTAGGTCAAACAGGAAACAAAGCCGTGGTTTTTCAGGATATCTCGGAGTTGGACCTGGAGACGTTACCTAGGAGCATCACTTTGTATAGCCAGACAACCAAAAGCACGGATAAATTTTATGAAATCAATGAGATTCTTAAAAACAACGGAATCTCAGTGAATACAAATGATACTATTTGTAGACAAGTCTCCAATCGGGACAAAGAACTGAGGGCTTTTGCAGAACGTTTTGACAAGATCGTTTTTGTCAGTGGTACCAAATCTTCCAATGGTAAGGTGCTGTATAATGTCTGCAAAGAAAAGAACCCAAATACGTTTTTTGTTTCCAATGCCGACCAGATCATGCCAGATTGGTTTGAAGATGGTGAAAGCATCGGGATCTGTGGAGCGACTTCTACCCCAATGTGGTTAATGGAACAAGTTCAGGAGAAAATCTTGACTTTCTGATCCACTTCAACGTGCTTGCAGCCATGAATGCAGGAAAATCAACTTCATTTCATTCTAATATTGATCCTAAAGGAATTCTAATTGCTTTTGGTGTGATCACCTGTTGGGCTGTGTCTTTGATTTATTTACTGAGCATAGAAATCCAATGGGATAATCCTATCACCTATTTTTTGGTTTTGCTTCAGATGCATTTATATACCGGATTATTTATCACCGCCCACGATGCCATGCACGGATTAGTTTCATCCAATAAGATTGTAAACAATGTAATTGGCGTTTTTGCGGCCTTGCTATTTTCCTATAATTTCTACTGGAAACTTTTTCCGAAGCATCATGAGCATCATCGATTTGTTGCGACTGATAAAGATCCAGATTACCATCAAGAGGATAGGTTCTTTCCTTGGTATTTTAGCTTCATCAAACAATACCTTAGCATTTGGCAATTTTTGCTGATGGCATTGACTTTCAACATTCTAAAGTTATTTATTCCTGTGGATAACTTGATTTTATTTTGGATGCTACCGGCTGTGTTATCCACATTTCAGCTTTTTTATTTCGGCACATATTTGCCCCATAAGGGCGAAAGTGATAACAAACACCATTCTTCTACCCAATCCAAAAATCATGTTTGGGCCTTTCTTTCCTGTTATTTTTTTGGATACCATTACGAGCATCATGACTCGCCCGGGACGCCTTGGTGGAGACTTTGGAGAGAAAAAGAAAAAATGAATTCTTAAAAAAAGCGAAATAAAACTAAACTTTTTTCGCTCAAATTCATTTTGTTTTAGAACATCCAGACTTATGAATAAAAGCTTACTATCACTTGTCTTTTTATTGGTTTCTTTCACGGCCTTTTCCCAAGGAGTTATCCGGGGAAAAATTATTAATCCTTCCAATGGAGAACCTGTGGCTTTTGCAAATGTGTTGATTCTCAATACAGATCTAGGAGCGATTTCTGATGAAGAAGGAAAGTATGAAATAAGGGAAGTCCCACCCGGATTGTATAACGTTCGGGCTAGTTTTGTAGGCTTTAAAACCGAAACCAAGTATGAAGTGAGTGTCACAATTTCAAAATCTGTTCAGCTGGATTTTGAGCTCCGTGAAGATGCCTCAGAATTGAATGAAGTGGTGGTAAGTTCGGAGTTTTCTAGGTCAGAAGAGACACCGCTTTCAGTACGTAGACTTAACAGCAATGAAATAGAGCGTTATCCTGGAGGAAACCGCGATATTTCAAAAGTTATACAAGCTTTGCCTGGAGTAGCGAGTACGCCTAGCTTTAGAAATGACATCTTGATCCGAGGTGGAGCCCCAAATGAAAACAAGTTTTTTGTAGATGAAATTGAAGTTCCGGTAATCAATCATTTTTCTACCCAAGGTTCCTCAGGTGGGCCAGTTGGAATATTGAATGTGAATTTGATCTCAAATGTGGACTTGATTGCCGGAGGATTTCCAGCCAATCGAATGGATGCATTGAGTTCTTTCTTTGAAATTCAACTGAAAGAAGGGAATAGAGAAGAAATGGAAACCCAGTTGACTTTGGGCGCCTCTGAATTGACTTTATCAAACGAAGGACCACTTGGCGAAAAAACAACTTATTTGCTTTCTGCTAGAAGGTCATATTTACAGGGGTTATTCAAGGTTTTAGGACTTCCTTTCCTTCCTACTTTCAATGACTTTCAACTTAAAACCACTACCAAGATTAATGACAAAACGGAGTTGACATTTTTGGGAGTAGGAGCGATTGACAAGTTTGTCTTGAACGAAGAAATTCCGGACGATGAAACCGAGGAGGAATTAGAAAACCGATTGTACCTGTTAGATGTCCTTCCTGTCCAAAGTCAATGGAATTATACTACTGGAGTAAAACTCAAAAGATACCGTGATAATGGTTTTTGGACGTTTGTGTTAAGCCGAAACATGCTTAACAATGAAGCAGAAAAATATTTTCAAAATGATGAAAACTCTGAGGCCAACCTGCTTTATCGCTACTTATCACAGGAATCGGAAAACAAGTTCCGAGCAGAAAACAGCATTTTTGGAACAGGTTATAGTCTCAAATATGGCTTCAATTATGAATATTCGAGATATTATATCAAGAATTTTGATCGGGCTACTTTAGCAAACTCCAATGAAGTAATTGCGGTAGAATCTACTTCTAATTTCAATGAATACGGTGCCTTTATTTCCGGGACTAAATATTCAAAAAATGAGCGGTTATTACTTTCCGGTGGAGTGAGAATGGATGGTTCGGATTTTGGCAAAACTGCATCCAATCCCTTGAATCAGATCAGCCCGAGATTTTCGGTCTCTTTCCAATTGAAACCTAATCTTTTTGCAACAGCTAATGCGGGGATTTATTACCAAAAGCCTCCATACACGGTTTTAGGATATCGAAATAATGAAGGAGAATTGGTCAATCAGGAGGAAGATGTCAGATATATCCAAAACAGTCAGTTGATCGCAGGATTGGAATTTTTGGCTCCTGAAAAGAACCGGAGATTTACGATGGAGGCTTTTTACAAAAAATACAGAAACTATCCTTCTTCAGTGAGAAATGGGATCGCGTTGGCAAACCTAGGAGCTGATTTTGGGGTCATAGGAAATGAACCTGTCAAATCCGATGCTGAAGGGCGGGCATTTGGAATAGAATTTTTGGCACAGCAGCGTTTATTCAATGATTTTTATGGAATTGCTTCCTTGACTCTGGTCAGAAGCGAATTTACCAATCCAAATACGGAAGGCTTTATTCCTTCCTCTTGGGACAATAAAATCATTTTAAGTTTGACAGCCGGAAAGAGGTTCAATAATAACTGGGAAATCGGTACAAGGTGGAGATATCTGGGTGGAACACCTTACACACCTTATGATGTCGAGGAATCCTCTTTGATTAGCAATTGGGACTTAAGAGGCCAGCCTATTTTTGATTATTCACAAATCAATGCGATTAGATTGAGTGCTTTTCATCAATTGGATTTGCGTGTGGACAAAAAGTATTATTTCCCAAAATGGAGCCTTAATTGGTATGTGGATATCCAGAACGCGTATAATTTCCAAGCAGAACAAGCCCCATTATTAGTTCCTGTCCGAGATGATTCCGGCAATATCTTGGTGGACCCCAATGATCCAAGTCGCTATCAGCTTAAATTCATAGAAAATACAGCAGGTACTATTTTGCCAACAGTAGGGATAATAATAGAGTTTTAGACCAAAGAATCGATCAATTTCAATATCCGCTCTGCTTTTACCTCTTCTTTTTTGCTGCCAAAAATATAGGTGATCCATCGGCTTTTTTTTGCATTGCTCCATGATTGGAAAAGCTCAAGTTTTCCAGGTACATCCCGAAGGCAGTCCTCTAGTTCCAGAGGGGTTTTTGTTGGAAGAGTATCCTCATAAACTTCAATTCTGACAGTTTCTCCGGCTTCCTTTTTGAGTTTTTGTCGGAGTGCTTTCGGCAGAGGCAAAAAAAGATTTCCATCTCCAAGAGGCATTAAATGTTTCCCTCCAAAGGGAATTTGATCGACCGTACCTTTTACTCGTATCATCCCAAAAGGAAGCTTAGATTGGTCGGCTTCGAAAGGAATTTTGACATAAGTCCAACCTCCCTTTCCGGGGAATTTTTCCATTAAAAAGTGACCGCTAATAATCAAAGCCTGAGGAAATTTTTGTTTTGTCTAAACCAAATTATAATTCTGAAAGTAGCTTTCAGAGTATTTTGGGTCCTTTTTAAAGAGAATAAATAGAAGGCTGATGAGAAATCAGACAAAAAAAAGAGCGGGAATAAATCCCGCTCTAGTTTATTAATTTGTGGCGTTACTGCCATCATTTCCAAATCTCCATCGGATATTCAAACCGAAAACATCTGCAAAAAAGTCAGTGTCTTCTACAATTCGGAATGTTGGCCTCCAATCAGCACCAATAACAATCGGCACATCTTCAAAAGCATATTCGATACCTATTTCGCCAGCTGCAGCCAAAGAGAACGGATCATCGATGTATAAAGATGGACCGGCACCGACATACCATTTGAAATCGCTCGATCCAACTGGTCGATAAATGAAATCCCATAGCGCATCAATTCCTACTCCAGAGCCAAAACTCACGTCAGCGTGAATTCGGCTAAACTGACCTAAGGAAAAAACTCCATCGATGGCCACATTGTTGCCGCCAAATTGGCCAAATCTCACACCTACTTCTTGAGCATTACTTTCTAAGGATGCTCCAAAAGCAAAAAAGACAACCAGAAATAATATCTTAAAATATTTCATTTTAATAAAGGTTAAGTGACATTGAAATAATTCGTTTAGCAAAGATTTAACTTTTTTTGATAAATCAATCTGTTGGGGATAAATTTTTATAAACTACACCCGCTAAAATTGCTCCGGCGATCGGTGCTATCCAAAAAAGCCACAATTGCTGCAAATAGATTCCACCTGCAAAAATAGCTTGACTGGTGCTTCTGGCAGGGTTAACAGAAGTATTGGTCACTGGAATCGAAATCAAGTGGATTAACACTAAAGCAAGACCGATGGCCAGCCCTCCAAATCCTGCAGGAGCTTTTGGGTGGGTAGCACCTAATATCACGATCAAAAAGAAAAATGTCATAACGATTTCTGTGATCAACGCAGAAATCATGGAATATCCACCTGGAGAAGCCTCTCCAAATCCATTTGATGCAAAACCACCCAATTCAACTCCAGGTTTACCCGTAGCGATAGAATAGAGTATAGCAGCTCCAGCCAAGCCACCTAAAACTTGGGCGATGATATAAGGAACAAGATCTTTGCTTTCAAATCTGCCTCCCATCCACAATCCTATGGAAACAGCCGGATTTAAATGACAACCACTTACATGTCCTATGCCATAAGCCATGGTGACGACAGTGAGTCCAAAAGCAAAAGCGACTCCTACAAATCCAATCCCTAATTCAGGGAACCCGGCAGCCAAAACGGCACTACCACATCCGCCAAGGACAAGCCATAGCGTACCAATAAATTCTGCTACTAGTTTTTTCATTTAGTTGTGGGTTAGATGGTGTACTCTATTGGAATTTAATTATTTACCAGTAATTATCCATTAAAAAACTAATTGTTTTTTGGAGTATGAGAAGAAAAAGTATAGCTAAGTAAAGTTGAAAGCTTAGTATAGGGAAGGTTTTTTGGAACTGAAATCGAGTGGTTTTCGCCTGAATTTATTTTTATAAGGTTAAAACAGGTATTCCCATTTTTTACCCTTTATCTTAGGGTTATTTCAGGGTAAAAAGGTCAAAGCAGTTTATGAAAATATTTGAATGTGGAAATTGTTTTCATCCACTTTACTTCGAAAATTCAAGTTGTGAAAAGTGTGGAAATCAAGTGGGCTTTTTAGAAAATGACTTAGATCTAAAATCATTTGATTCATCATTTTACTCGATTTCTTCCAAAGAGAAAGGAGTGACTTTTAGGTATTGTGAAAATTATAAGTTTGGGGTTTGCAATTGGATGATTCCACAAGATGGGCCTTCGGAATTCTGTCTTGCCTGCTCTCTGAATAGGACAATACCTGACCTTTCTGATCAAGAGAACTTTGAAAAGTGGAAAAAGCTGGAAAGTGCAAAACATCGTCTGGTTTACCAATTGTTGAGGTTAGGCCTGTTGAATTCTAATTCTAATCCAGAAAATCCTACCCCTTTGTTGTTTGACTTTATTGCCAAACAGGGAAATCCCGATATCAACACAGGCCACCAAAATGGATTGATCACCATTTTGCTTTCAGAAGCGGATTCGGTCCATAGGGAATTTATGCGAAAGCAGATGTCTGAACAGTACCGAACTTTAATCGGTCATTTTAGACATGAAGTGGGACATTATTATTGGGATCAATTGATTGCAGGGCAGGAGGATGAACTTCAGGGCTTCAGGAAACTTTTTGGGGATGAGCGGCTGGATTATGGACAGGCTTTGCAAAACCACTATCAAAACGGAGCTCCTACAAACTGGCAGCAAAATTATATCAGTCAATATGCGACTGCTCATCCCTGGGAGGATTGGGCAGAGACATGGGCACATTACCTTCATATCATGGATATGTCTGAAACAGCCTTTTATTTTGGTCTTTCGGTCCAGCCATTGATCAAGGAGTCTTCGCTGAAAGGTAAAATCTCTTTTGACCCTTATGACATCCAGCAATTTGATAAAATCTATAAGACATGGGCTCCCGTTTCTTTTGCCATAAACAGCCTTAATAGAGGCATGGGGATTCCTGATGCCTATCCATTTGTCGTCAGTGCAGCGGTTTTGGATAAAATGATATTTATTCACCGATTAGTTTCCCAATAGTTATTGGATGCATTTACTTTTTGAAGAAGAAGTAAACTGCCAAAACCAAGAAAATAGCTCCAACTAAGTGATTTAGTTTAAATGTCTCGGTTTTAAATGCAATCAGTGAAAATACCATAAACACTACCAAAGTGATTACTTCTTGGATGACTTTTAGCTGTACCAATGAAAATGGACCGCCATTTCCATCAAAACCTATTTTGTTGGCAGGAACCTGAAAACAATATTCAAAAAGTGCGATTCCCCAGGAAATCAAAACGACAGAAATCAATCCCAATTTGCTGAACCATTTCCATTCGGCGAATTTCAAATGACCGTACCAAGCTAAAGTCATAAAGGTGTTGGAAAGGACGAGTAATACGATCGTAAGAATTGCTTTCATAGCCGAGGAGTTTAAAACCTCGCGAATTTCAGCAATTTATCGTTCCCTTGTATGAGGATCTTAATCCAGTTTTTTTCCGTTGACGATTACATTTTTTAGCTTAAAACCGTCCACAATAGATGGATTAAAAGCTGCTGTTTCCGCATTGATGCTGAGATTTTCAAAGGTAAAATCTGATAATCGATCGTGTTCAGTAATCGCCACGTCAAAAAATATCTCGCAATCCAGATCGATGTTTTTCATGGTGATATGATCAGAATAGGAAATCGGAACTTCTGGCCTTCCTTTCAGATCAAAAAATTGAGTCCAGGGCTTGACATATAAAAAGCTTCTGGCCTGACCTGTGATATTTTCTACTGTGATGTATTCGTAATGCTGAGGTGTATCCGGTCTCATTTTCAACCATAATAGACGAACAGCATCCTGAACTTTAACATTTCTCATGATCACATTTTTATTGTGAATGGATTCACTGCCATTTGTAAGGGCAGAATGGCAAAATCCAAATTCGCTGTCTTCGATGAGAATATGGGTGTTTTCTCCATTATTTGGATCCTGATCTGCCCAGGGGCCTTTTCCTCCTTTAAGTGCTATGGCATCGTCATTTACAGCGAGGTAGCAACCTTTAATCAGGACATTCGAAACCACGTCCAAATCGATCGCATCTGTGCTGGGTGCTTTGATAGGCTCATGTGGAGAAGTGATGGTCAGATCCAGTAACTTGATATTCTTACATTGATAGTAATGACTGCTCCAAAATCCCGCATTGATCAACTTCACATCCTGTAATTGGATATCATTGCTCCTCCAAATAAATACCAGACGTGGCCTGGAAACTTCCAGATTGGTGCAATTGGGGTCTTCTTTTCTTCGCTGCCAAAATGCCTCCCAAAATTTCAGCCCATTGCCATTGATCGTGCCTGTGCCGGTTATAGAGAACCCATCCACTTCATAGGCATTGACCAAAGCGGCAAAATAATTCAAATTCTGCCCTTCCATCCTCGAGGGAATCAGTGGATAATCGACGATGTCATCAGATCCTTTTAATACTGCTCCTTCGGAAAGATGAAGACGGGTATTAGGTTTGAAAAATAAAGCGCCACTTGAAAATGTTCCCTTGGGAATGACGATTACCCCACCTCCATTTTGGGCAGCCCGATCGATGATCCGCTGGATTTTAGAAGTTTGTATCAAGGTACTATCCGCAAGTACCCCATGCTCAGTTAGGATGTATTGCTTACCGAGATCTTTTAATTCGAGCTTTGAATAATCATGAAACCAAGGAGAGATTTCTGTCCCATCAGGCCATCTGTCTGTCTTTTCATTTTGGGAAAAAGCTAGAGATGCCTCTAATAAGAAAACAAGGGAAAGAAGGGAAACAGTTGGAAAAAGTAACTTCGAAAGATTCTGTGGATTCATGCCCTTAAGATAAAAGAATTTCAAAGGTGATACCATCAGGCACTATCCTGCTCCTACAGGGCGTCTTCCTAAAACACCTCCATACCCCAATAACTTTTATTTAGAGGAGTTCCAAAGCCATTTTAAACCTTCAGGAAGCAAAGCACCTGGATGTTTGTCACTATGCTCGCCGTCGGTCCAAACATAGGTGAACTCGTATCTAGGTAATGGTAAACCTTTTTTGTCTGCATTTTGATTAGCATATTCCAGAGCTGAGATCATCTGTTGATTTGCCAGAAACCAATTGCCCCATTCATTACTCAGGTCATTGGTTCCATCTTGGAAGAAAATCCGGATCGGCCTGATCTCCTCTCTTCGTATCAATGCAGGATAATCCTGACCTCCTAGTTTGATGGGATTTTCATTGGGTCGGAATCCAATGGAAACATAGCTCCCAATCCCGCTGAAAACTTTCCGAAAGTAATCGGGATAATGCCATGCCACAGTGAATGCTGCGATGGCTCCGCTACTGGTTCCTCCGATGGCTCTTTGCTCAGGATCCGTAGTGAGGTTGTATTTTTTGCTCACTTCAGGAAGTATTTCTTCGATGATGAATCTAGCATACCTATCGTCCATCGCATCGTATTCTGCAGCCCTGTTGTTAGGATTGGAAGATCCTAAATCTGTGGGATAGGTTTCCGAAAGATTACCTGGAGAAATAAAGATGCCGATCGTGACCGGCATTTCTCCTTTTGCAATCAGGTTTTCCATGACTTGGGGAGCACGTATGGATCCCTTTGGATTGGTGGCTCTGAATCCATCTTGGAAAACCAAGACACTTGCAGGTTTGGCAGCATCGTATTGACCAGGAATAAATAGCCAATAGTGTCTGACTGTACCTTTGATAATTTTACTGTGAAAATCAAAAGGACCTAAAAATTCTCCTTTAGGTACTCCCTCCTGAGGAAAATGATCGGGTGTCAGTTCGAGATTGGTGCGGATTTCAGTTTGTGCGGAAAGGCACAGGACTGTAAAAAAAACCAAAATGGAGGAAAAAAGGAATTTCATAGGTTTGGAAATTTAGGCTAAATCATCCTTCAAAAATCTTTACTTACTCCATTTTCCAGAAAATGATTCCACCAGCTTGTTTTCCCATATCTATTGAAGTGATTTTTTTGGCATTCTTGATATCAATCACATCTACGGTACCAGGTTCTCCGCCGATTCCTTCTACAGAAACAAAGGCATATTTGCTATCAGGCGAGATCGTCACGCCATGTGAGACCATTCTTGTATTTTTTATTCTAGGTAGTTCTTTTCCCTTTTTTAGATCCCAAACCCCGGTTTCTCCACTTCCTTTATAAGTTGCCACCAAAAATTTTCCATCCGGAGAAACATCTAGATTATAAGGAGCTTTGCCAGCCGGAAAACGATTGGTCACCTCCCACTTTTCAAGGTCGACCTCGACGATATCATTGGTACCATTCCCGGCGACATAAACTTTTCCATTGGTAGGATGGGGAATCGCCCAAGTAGGTTTGGTAGCACTATGAACCATCGGTACAGATGCAGCCATCATGTTATGACCCATTTTGGAATGATCCATCTGACTATGATCCATACCACTCATTGCTGGCGACTCTTCCTCCATTCCGTCCAGATTAAGTTTTCTATTGACTTTTAGCTTGGTAGTCGAAATTTCAAAAAGCTCTCCGGACATCATTCCCACTGAGTAATGAAATAAACCATCGGCTGAAATTCTGGAGCCATGGGGCATCACCCCGGTTTCGATCCGATCTATCTCAATCATTTCCTCAGGATCGACTACAGAAACGGTACTAGGCACCATGTCTCCATGCAGATCAAAGTTTACACAATACAGAAGCCCTGTGGCTTTGGAAATTTGCAATGAAGCAGGAAAAAGTCCCAAACGAACGGTGTCTACTACTTCATTGGTTTCCGTAGCAAATTTGTATAAAGTTCCATAGGGATTGCCATGTGCCAGAGACAGATACCAATACTTGCCATCAGGACTGATATTGATTCCGTGAGGACCTTCGATCTCTGCGGGCCAAATTCCCACTGGAATAGTTTGCTCGATCGTCGCGTTTTTTCCATCAAATTTGATCAAGGCGACCTCATCTTCTGACTCGGCCGTCACATAGACATAGTAGTCCTGGGCATTTGCCATGAAACTACATGTCATCAGTGCTACCAGTGAAACTCCGCTTCCAATTTTCTTAAAAATGGTATAATTCATAAGCTTGTCATGAAAGGGTTATTACTTCGCCTGATCGATTTTTGCATCTGGTGGTACGACTGGCTGAAGTTTTGCCGACCACAATCCACTGTTCCAGTCTGAATAGAAAATATGTCCTTTATGAGGTTGTGCACCCCAAGTAAAAGGAGCATTTGGTACATATCCATCTGGATCTTCCGGTACAATCCAAGCAATCTCCCTTCCTTGTCTGTTTAAGTCTCCTAATAACTCCCCACTAAGATCTACTACACGCACACCGCCGTTATAGAAAGCTGCATATAATATGTCGTCCTCGATCCAGAAGTTATGTGATCCGGCGAAAGGAACCTGGAACCAAGCTACTTCTTTTGGATTTTTAAGGTCTGTGAAATCAATAACGTGGAGGAAGCCAGCTGCTCTACTTGGTTTGCGACCACTTGGATCCAGTCCATAGGGAAATTCCTCATCGCCAAGAATCACATAAAATTTGCCAGTTTTCTCATCTTTGTATGGGAAAGCGGCGTGATTTGATCCACTCGGATAGGCATAGCTGGCGAATTGAACTGGTTTAGAAGGAGTGCCTCCAGCAATTCCATTTCCTACATCGACTAATTGAACACCGTCTGTCCAATTGGATGAATAAGCAATTCCATCGTGCACCCATACATCATGTATGGCATGACCTGGAGTGTCCAACTCAAATTCCCCTACGATCTTTGGATTTTTAGGATCTTCAATATTGATTGAATAATACTTTCTACCGGCGCTGAGAGCATATACATGGTTTTTGTAAATGAAAACATTATGCACGCCACCGGTTAGATTTTCAGAAAATTCAGAAATGATTTTCGCATCTCTTGGATTGCTCACATCGATGATCACCAATCCGTTTTTTCTGTTGGAGGCTCCTTCGCGTGAAATAACGGCCACTTTTCCATCTTCTGAAACTTTCACATCATTGACGGTTCGGGCGTCCACTTTTACCGAATCGACCAATTCGATTCCTGCTGGATCAGTGACATCCCAGAAATACGCGGTGCCATCTGCTCCCCAGGTTCCAGTGACAGCATAGTCTTTACCATCGATTCCCTCCCATATCCACAAATCAGAAGTGTGTTTATTATTGACCGAACCCTGGCCGATCAAATCTATTTTTCGGGTTATATTTCTATTATTTGCCTGTACAGTCACAGAAGCAGCAGCTGGACCACAGGTCGCATTCAAAACATAAAGTCCAGGTTCATCCGCGACAAATTTTCCTTCTTTGGTAATCAAACCTGAAGGCGCAGCCGAAACATCAAAGGATTCTCCTGTAAATGAATAATTGATCGGAGCATCCTCGATGACATTGCCATTTTTATCCTTGGCAACTGCAGTCAAGGTAAATACGTCGCCAGATCTACCTTCTACCATATCAGAAGTTAGTTGGATTTGAGCGATTGGATTTTCAATGATCTCCAAATCTAATTTTTGTGAAACTCCTTCAGCGGAAGCAGTCACTGTGACTTTTCCAGCTTCCTTGACAATCAGTTTGTTGAAAGGAGCAATGGCTACCTTACTTTCATCGGATGTAGTCAAAGTGATCGGCACTTCTGGTCTTTCAAAACCTGCCTCGTCCATCACCTCAATGGTCAATGGCACATTTACTCCAGCATACATTTTATCAGGGATTTCTCCTATGAGAACCTTTGAAATCGCTGCCGGTTCAATGGAAACAGAGATATTCGATCTCAATTGAGGATCGCCCGGGCTGATGACTATGACATCGTAATCCCCATGCTTGATTGCTTTTGCGAAACCGGTGCTATCGACCACTGAAAGGGCTCGTGAGTTTCTGGAATAAAAAATGAATTCCCTATCAGAAACGGTTTTGCCGGAAGCATCTACCACTGCAGCTTCCAATTGAACAGTCTGTCCAATTTTCATCTTTACTTTGTCGGAATTGACTTTTAGAGTAAGGTCTTGAGCCTGTAAAAATCCAGTACTCAAAACCAGGATGAATGATAGAATAAAAATTTTTTTCATGGGGATGGTGGTTTTAGGATTCTGAATTTAAGGAATCCCTCAGTCCAAACCATAGAAAGTTTTCTAAAATCCGGTATTCAACTAGTGAGTCAAGGGTTTTTTAGGCTTAAAACGATTGGTTTTCCAAAATCAAAACATTCGGAATTTCATTGATTCCTTGAAAAAGAAGTTTAGAATATTCCAGAAAATTATGGGTGTAAGCTCCTAAAACAATATCTATGTCACCATCTGCATCCAGATCTCCCACATCCATGGTTAGCCATTTTCCGAGTGCTGCCTCCGGAATGTATTTAGGCTGGAAGGATAAATTCCCTTTGTTTTCAAAAAGCAGAAACTGATGTTGCGGATTTTGGAGTTCATCATAGAATGCAATGGTAGCCAAATCCAAATCCCCATCTTTGTCATAATCCAAAGCCATCATTTTGGCGGCACCATATTGTGGATAAAACCAGGCTTCCTCAAAGACATCTCCTCCCCTGTTTTCATAGATCCGGAATCCATGGTAAGGTTTTGAAACCGAGGAATAATCCCAATTGTCCCCATTGCTGACCAGGAGATCCAGCTTTCCGTCTCCATTTATGTCTTGCATTTCAAAATAACTGGAGCCCATTACCGGTGAAAATCTGAGTAAAATCTTCTCTGGTTCAAACTGACCATTTCCAAGGTTGTAGAATACGGAAATCCGCTCATTTCCCTGGCAAAAAAGGGCCACGATGTCCATTAGTCCATCTTGGTTGAAGTCTATCACTTCGATTTTTCTAGCGCCAGCTCCCCCAAGTTGGATAGGTATAGAATTGAAATTTCCATTTTCATAAATAGAAATATTCCCTACATGGTGCCCATAATTGCACAATAAGAAGTCTGGAGTTCCATCCATTTCCAAGTCTGCCCAAACTCCATAAACTGGTCTACTCAGATTCTCTTTAATGGCATTCCAGGAGTTTAAATTCAAGTCCATTTCAAAGAGCGCACCTTGGGCAAGATCACTTGGAGCAATGGAACCTATGCTGATGAAATTGTATCTGTTTGGCCCTCTTTGAAGGAATTGTACTGCTGGACTAGTGGTAGATGGAAGGGTGAAAAGTTCGTCGTTTTGTACTTTTACGAAGATTTGATTTTCGGTTCCATCTCCTATGATCAATTCGCTTCTTTCTTGGTTGATCGCCACCAAGCTGGTTTTTGGGCTGGTTATCCCTTCGATAAAAAGTGTTTTGGCAATGAAGTTTTGAAGGGGTTTAGGAGTTTCTATTACTTTTTGAGCAGGCAGTTCTTTAGGAGCTGTAGTGAAATAAAAAGAATTGATTGCCATAAAATTTTCTGGGCTAATCATATTTACCGAAGGGTAAACCCCAAGTTTCTTGAGAATAGCGATTTCCTCTTCTGATTTGTTTTCCCAAACCGCCAAACTATCCTGAGCCTCTTTGATGCCCATCGTGGCGGCCATTTGCGGCAAAACCTGTTTGACCCAAATATCTTTTGGCAACAAAGCAGGGGATGGGAATAGATGACAGGAAGCACAATATTGCTCAGCCAATTTTTTTCCTTTGAGCACTTCTTCATGCAGTTCCTGGGCAGCTAATGTGCCTGAGAATTCTAGAAGAAAAAGGAAAAAAAGAAAACTAAAGCGAGTCATGGATGTGACAAATTAAATTCTTGCGAATGATACGATTTTCACCACTGAGAATTTATTTAAATTGGACCAATTGCTTAAAAAATCTTCTGATACACTTCTTCCAGCTTGCTTACTGCGAGCACCTGGATTTTGAATTTGCTCAGATCAAGGCCCTTTACAGCGTATTTAGAAACAATAATCTTTTTGAAGCCAAGCTTTTCCGCCTCAGAAATCCGGTTTTCGATCCGGTGCACTGCCCTGATCTCTCCACCAAGGCCCACTTCCCCAGCAAAGCAAATTTCTTCAGAAACCGGTGTGTCTTCATAGCTGGAAATAAGCGAGGCACAAACAGCCAAATCCAAGCCTGGGTCATCCACTCTCAGTCCTCCCGCTACATTTAAAAATACATCTTGTTGCCCAAGTCTCATTCCGCCACGCTTTTCTAATACAGCCAACAGCATATTCAACCTTTTGGAATCATGGCCTGTACTGCTTCGCTGAGGAGTGCCGTAAGTAGCCGGACTGACCAGCGACTGGATTTCTATCAACAAAGGTCTGTTTCCCTCCATCATCGCGCCTATTGCCACCCCGTTTAAAACTTCCTCCCTTTGGGTAAGTAAAATTTCGGATGGATTGGCGACCGGGCGTAAACCTTCAGTCCTCATTTCATAAATTCCCAGTTCATGGGTCGAGCCAAAACGGTTTTTGGATGTCCGAAGGATTCGATATGCCAAATGTCGGTCTCCCTCAAACTGCAACACCGTATCCACCATATGTTCCAAAACTTTGGGTCCTGCAATAGACCCATCTTTGGTAATATGGCCAATCAAAAAGACAGGAGTGCCTGTTTCCTTGGCAAATTTCATCAACTCAGCGGTACATTCCCTGACTTGCGAAACAGAGCCCGCAGCAGACTCCACGTATTGTGAGTTTAGAGTCTGGATGGAATCTATGACCAAAAGATCGGGTTTTAGCAGCTCGATTTGTTGGAAAATATGCTGAGTATTTGTTTCTGAGAGCACATAACAATCGGGGTTCTTAGCCGTCATTCGATCCGCCCTCATCTTGATCTGAGCTTCGCTTTCCTCTCCGGAAACGTACAAAATCTTTTTTCCCTGAAGGATCAAGGCAATTTGCAACATCAAGGTGGACTTCCCTATTCCTGGTTCTCCTCCGATCAAAACCAGAGAGCCAGGGACAATTCCTCCTCCCAAAACCCGGTCAAGCTCCTCATCTCCGGTGACGTACCGGGGCATTTCCTCATAATTTACCTCTTGGATTTTTTTCGGGGTGCTGGCTTTTTTAGTTCCCGATCCAGTGGGTTTCCAGCTTCCCTTTCCAGCTTCTTCTTTTTGGATTACCTCTTCTACATAGGTATTCCATTCTCCACAAGCGGGGCATTTCCCAAGCCATTTTGGACTTTGGGCACCGCAGTTTTGACAGAAAAAAGTGGTTTTTATTTTGGCCATTTGGAGGTAAGAATTACGAAATACGATTTACGAGATTTAAAGAACCTCAGAAATTGAATTAGGAAGTGAATTTTTCCTAGCAAGTTAATCTGGGAGTTATTTTCAAACCTTTCAATTTATAAATAATGAATGCCGAACGTTGAATATTGAATTTAAAATCTTCCAACCTTCCAACCTTCAACTTCCAACCTCCTAGTGTGCCTGCAGCCAATCCGTACCCGTTCCCACTTCCACTTCCACAGGGACAGTCATGGTGATTGCGTTTGACATCAGTCCGGGGACATTTGCTTTTAGGATATCCACCTCATCTTTATGAGCGTCAAATACCAATTCATCATGCACCTGAAGGATCATTTTGGACTTAAGATTCTCTTTTTTCATCCAATTATGCACATTGATCATCGCTACTTTGATGAGATCTGCTGCTGAACCCTGGATTGGGGCGTTGATGGCATTTCGTTCTGCAAAGCCTCTCATGGTGGCATTTCGACTGTTGATATCACGGAGGTATCGGCGTCTTCCCAAGATGGTCTCTACAAATTCATCTTTCCGGGCTTTTTCAATGGCTCCATCCATGTATTCTTTGACTGCAGGGAATTCTTTGAAATAAGCATCAATAATTTCCTTTGCTTCAGTCCTAGAAATCGATAATCGCTGGGATAAACCAAAAGCAGAAATACCATAAATAATTCCGAAGTTGGCAGTTTTGGCTTTTCTACGCATGTCTGAGGTTACTTCCTCCAATGGTACTTGGAAGATTTTTGCAGCTGTGGTGGCATGGATATCCCGTCCGTTTTTGAAGGCTTCGATCATAGACTCATCTCCGGAAAAGGCCGCCATGATACGTAACTCGATCTGGGAATAATCCGCGGCAAGCAAAATGTGGTTTTCATCCTTTGGAACAAAAGCCTTTCTGATTTCTCTCCCTCTTTCTGTTCGGATCGGAATATTCTGAAGGTTGGGATTAATAGAAGAAAGCCTTCCTGTAGCTGCCACGAACTGGTTATAAGTTGTGTGGATCTTCCCGGTTTTGGAATTGATCATAGTCGGCAAAGCATCCACATAAGTAGACTTTAATTTGACCATTTGTCTGAAATCCAAAATCGCCTGAGCGATCTCATGCTCATTGGCAAGTTTGCTTAAAATCTCTTCCCCAGTCGCGTATTGCCCGGTTTTGGTCTTTTTTGCCTTGGAATCCAGTTTCAGTTTTTCAAAAAGTACATCGCCCAATTGTTTTGGTGAAGCGAGGTTAAAACGAACTCCGGCTAATTCATAGACTTTATTTTCGATCTCTTTGCTTTCCTTTTCCAATAAAAGAGACATCTCTGCCAGGCTTTCTGTGTCGATTCGGACTCCCTCAAACTCCATGTCTGCAAGTACATGGATAAGCGGGTTTTCTACTTCATAAAAGAGCTTTTCCAACTGACTTTCTTTTAGCAAAGGATCCAGTTTTTCTTTGAGCTGAAGTGTAATGTCTGCATCTTCAGAAGCATATTCGGTCACTTCATCTTCTTGCACATCCCGCATATTGCCCTGATTTTTACCTTTTTTACCGATCAATTCGGTAATGGAAACCGGCTTATAATTTAGGTAATGCTCTGATAGCCAATCCATGGAATGCTTTCCTTCTGGCTCGATAAGGTAATGCGCCAGCATGGTATCATAGATTTTTCCTTTTACCTCAATGTCATAATTCTTTAAGACCAACAGGTCATACTTCACATTTTGCCCGATTTTCAGGATTTTTTCGTTTTCAAAAACCGGTTTTAGCAGGTCTAGAATTACGAGGGTTTCTTCTCTATTATCTGGACAAGGGATGTAATAAGCCTCTCCAGATAGATATGAAAAGGAAACCCCTACAAGTTCTGCCTCCATGGCATTGACTGAAGTGGTTTCCGTATCGAAGCAAAGTTCCTCCTGAAGCAGCAAGTAGGAAACCAATTCTCCGATAGCCTCGGCTCCTTTTATTTTATGGTATTGATGGGAAGTACTGTGAATAGTGGCTGCCTCCGGCAAAGGTTCCGTATTGACAGTTTCCTCTTCAAATTCAATAGTGGCTTTGGTGCTGCTGCTCGGACTGTCACCAAACAGACCCAATTGATCATTGCTTTTGATGGCTGCTTTTTTACTACCGTCCTTAAAAATCCGACTAGCCAAAGTTCTGAATTCCAACTCCGAAAAAAGTGCTTTTAGCTTTTCTTCATCAAATCCATCGTAATGTAATTCCTCATCTACAAAAGCGACAGGAACATCGATTTTGATAGTGGCGAGTTCCTTTGAAAGAAGGCCTTGTTGCGCAAAATTGACAACATTTTCTTTTTGCTTTCCTTTCAGGTCATCGGTGTTTTTGATCAATTCTTCTACCGAGCCATATTGTTTGAGAAGCTTTACTGCTGTTTTTTGGCCGATCCCGGGAATACCAGGAATGTTATCCACAGCATCCCCCATTAACCCAAGAATATCGATTACCTGATCGACCCGCTCAATGTCCCACTTTTCGCAGATTTGCTTTGGCCCCATCACTTCTACACCATTTCCCATAAAAGCAGGTTTATATAGAAAAATATGATCATCCACCAGCTGTCCATAATCTTTATCCGGGGTCATCATGTAGACGGTGAAATGTTCCGCCTCTGCTTGTTTTGCCAGTGTACCGATAATGTCATCTGCTTCAAATCCATCCATTTCCAGAATGGGTATGTTAAAAGCTTTGACAATCTCCTTCACCCAAGGGATAGCGATTCCGATATCTTCCGGCTGTTCTTGTCGATTGGCTTTGTAGGCTTCAAACTGCACATGTCTAAAAGTAGGAGCATGGGTATCGAAAGCCACCCCAATGTGGGTAGGTTTTTCCTTATCTAGTACCTCGAGTAGCGTGTTGGTAAAACCCAGCATCACTCCGGTGTTCAAGCCTTTACTATTTATTCTTGGGTTTTTGCTGAATGCAAAGTGGGCTCTGTAGATAAGAGCCATGGCATCTAGTAAAAAAAGCTTATTGGCTTGTTTTTGGGGCATTATAAGATTATTTTGATTCGAACTTGTCTCTTGTTTAGCTTCGTAAGTTACAAAAAATAGGTATCTGAAAGCTTTCAATTGACAGTTCAATCTTTGAAAAGACAGAAACTGGCGACTTTATTGATTACACGAGTATCTAACCTTAAACAATTATCTTTATGAAAAAGCTATTAGCGATTTTTGCATTATTTCTATCGGTTCAATTTGTTCAGGCAGCCCCTGCAGTTGACAATGATCCCAAGAAAGAAAAAACAGAATTGACAGAAGCTCAAAAACGAAGAGCGGCAGAGATGCAGGCCCGATTGGATGAGATCAAAGCAATGGATTTTAAATCCATGACTAAAGAAGAAAAAAAAGAAGTTCGTAATGAATTAAAAGATATGAGAGTAGAAGCCAAAGCGGCTGGCAATGGAATTTATATTTCTGTAGGTGCGATCATTATTATTTTGTTGTTGATTATTATCCTTTAATATTCAATCGATCAAAAGAAAGAGGCTGTCTCAAAAGAAGGGACAGCCTCTTTCTTGTTGATTTACTTTTAGAATTTTACAGGTTGTCAGGATTTGATTCCAGATAATTTTTTACCTGAAGTGCTCTTAAAAAGATCAAAATCAATGGAATCAGCCAAACTAATTCATTGACGATAAGATGAAAACCGCTGCGTTTATTCCATCCCAATTCCGGAAGAAAGCCAAGAACAAACCAAATTGCCAGAATTAACTTACCCGTAATTCCTGCAATGATCAAATACACCCAACTTACTGGATAAAAAGCACTGACGAAAATGATGATGCCCACCAAGATCCCAAATGTTCCATAATATGACGCAGGGAGTTCGATCAGGTCTGGGTTTCCCATTGCAAGCCAGCTACTCAGTTTTGGACCGAACCATTTGAAAAATGCTGACCATGCGATGGTGTACATTCCTGCCAATAATAGAATACCTCTGAAGTGCATCGGAAAAACAGGAAATGGTTTTTGCTCATCCATGAGTGGTTTGATTTATTTTGGTTTATTGAAGAACTTAAGAGAATTATCCCCAAAAGCTGATACAAAACTATCTAATGAAAATTAATAATCGAATGAGTGCAAGAGGATTTCTGATTTTATTGGGTGCATGCTCTTGCTTGGTCTTGGGCTTTACACTCGGGAAAAAAGTCGGTGAAATCACCCCAGCATCCATAGATGGTGCCTCAGAATTGATCGGAATATCTTTTGACCCTGCTGAAAAAGACAGCATGATTGGAGAGCTCCAAAATCACCTTACCGATTATTTGCGGCTAAGAAAAGTCCAACTGGACAATTCAGTAGCTCCTGCATTGATCTTTAACCCATTGCCAAAAGGGTTTACACCTAACTTGGAACAGAAGCCTCTTCATTGGGGATTGCCGAAATCCGTACCTCTTCCCGAAAAAAACGTGGATATTGCCTATTTGCCTGTTCATAAACTTTCGGTTTTGATCAAATCAAAAAAGATTTCCAGCGAAAGATTAACCAAAATCTATTTAGACAGAATCAAAACCTATTCTGATACGCTGGAATGCCTGATTACACTCCTGGAAGAACCTGCGATGGAAAAAGCCCGGGAAATGGATCGAGAATTGGCCGAAGGAAAATACAGAGGTCCCCTACATGGCATTCCTTATGGCATAAAGGATTTATTGGCAGTAAAAGGCACCAAAACTACTTGGGGCGCCATGCCATATAAGGATCAGGTAATCGATCAAACTGCCACTGTAGTTACCAAATTGGATGAAGCGGGAGGAGTTTTAGTAGGGAAATTTACCTTAGGTGCCTTGGCGATGGGCGATGTATGGTATGGGGGGAAAACCAAAAATCCCTGGAATCTGAATCAAGGCTCCAGTGGATCATCCGCAGGTTCTGCCTCTGCCGTAAGCGCAGGTTTGGTGCCCTTTGCCATAGGTACAGAAACACTCGGATCCATCGTTTCTCCATCCACCAGAAATGGAGTCACCGGATTGAGACCTACCTATGGAAGAGTCAGTAAAAACGGGGCCATGGCACTGAGCTGGTCCATGGATAAAATCGGACCTATCTCCAGATCAGCGTTGGATGATGGGATCGTGCTTTCAGTTATCAATGGTCCTGACATCAATGACGATAGCACCATCGCATCTGCATTTAATTTTGATTCGAACCACTCTGTGAAGGAATTGAAAGTTGGTTACTTCAAATCCTATTTTGAGGGATCGAGAGCCAGCAAAAATGATCAGGCAGTTTTGGAATTACTGAAAGAAAAGGGAGTTGAATTGCATCCTTTGGAACTGAAAACTACCATCGATGCTGGTCCGATAGTGATGATGCTCATGGTAGAAGGCGCTGCCGCTTTTGATGAATTAACCAGATTGGGATTAGATGATCAATTGGTAGCCCAGCACAAAGGAGCCTGGCCAAATGCATTTAGGGCGGCCCGGTTTATTCCAGCTGTTGAGTATATCCAACTTAGTCGACAGAGAACTATATTGATCCAGGAAATGCATGAATTGATGAAGGACTATGATGTGATCGTCACTCCCTCCTTTGCTGGTCCTCAGCTAAGAATTACAAATCTGACTGGACATCCAGCCTTATGTCTACCAAATGGATTTACGGAGGAAGGTAGCCCTACCTCAATTACCCTGTTGGCAAATCTTTTTGAGGAGGAAAAACTCGTAATGCTAGGGGATTTTATCCAGAAAAACTCTGATTGGCAAGCCAAAAGGCCTCCACTCTTTAACCAATAAAAAAATGCTCTGGACGTTTCCAGAGCATTTTTTTTAGAATCTTAATGAACCCGAAATTTTTATATTGTTGGGTTTTAGAAACCAGATTTTTTGTGTGGTTTCTATAGTATAATGATCCAGTTTTTGTGTTCTATTGGAAATATACAGATCCGCATGGGTCACTGAGCTATAGAATACATTGTCTCTAGCCAAGCTCACTTGGAGAAGATGTACTTTGTCATTGATAATGGAAATCGTCATATTTTTAACCACTCCTTTTGCATTTGGAAGCAATTCATGAATCAAATATTCATTTTTCACCCGGGTGTCATAGGAGCTGATCAGCGAGGATTTATTGATATCTGCTTCAAAAAAGACATCCAATTCTTCGCGCCATTGTGCTTCATTCATAGTTATTTCCACTTGGGTTTCCTTACCATTTACCCGGGATATTTTTGTGACTTTTGCCTCTTCAAGTCCTTTGACTGTCATTTCCATAAATCCTTTCAGATCGAAATAAGGCAAAACTTCCAAATTTTCTCCGTTTCTCCCTCCAAGATTGCAGGATGTCAAAGCCAGGAAAAAGGAAACAATAAGAATACTGTAGTTGAATTTCATTACGTCAACAAGATTTCTCCAGTCATGTCCTGAGGAATATCGATTCCAATTAATTTCAAAATTGTCGGTGCCAAATCGCCCAGTTTGCCATCCTTCACATGCAGTTGGTCTTTGTTGTCCACCATGATAAAAGGTACCAAATTGGTGGTATGTGCGGTATTTGGTGTGCCATCTTCATTGATCATCATGTCACTGTTGCCATGATCAGCGATGACAATCGTCGTGTAACCGTTTTCCAAGGCGGTGGAGATCACGCTTTCTGCACATTTGTCCACTGCTTCACAGGCCTTCACCGCTGCATCAAAAACGCCAGTATGGCCTACCATATCCGCATTTGCAAAGTTGAGACAGATAAAATCAGCACTGTTTTTCTTTAATTCCGGATTGATTTTAGCGGCAATTTCAAATGCACTCATTTCAGGTTGCAGATCGTAAGTTGCTACTTTTGGTGAAGGGCAAAGCAACCTGCTTTCTCCCTCAAACACATCTTCCCTACCTCCGGAAAAGAAGAAGGTAACATGTGGATATTTCTCGGTTTCCGCAATTCGGATTTGTTTTTTGCCAGCATCTGCCAATACTTCACCCAAGGTATTGTTCAGGTTGTCCTTGTCAAACAAGACTTTTACTCCGTTGAATGTATTGTCATAATTAGTGAATGTGATGTAATCTACATTCAGCTTTTTCATGTTGAAATCTTCAAAATCCTTTTGGGTAAGTGCTTGGGAAATCTCCCTTCCTCGGTCTGTTCTGAAATTGAAGCAAATCACCAAATCGCCTTCTTCTATTTTGGCTAATGGTTTGTTATCTGATCCAACATGGATGATAGGACGGATAAACTCGTCAGTCACTCCGTTTTCATAGGATTTTCGCATGGCTGCGAGAATGTCTTTGGACTTTTCTCCCTCTCCTTTGACCATGGCATCATAAGCGAGTTTCACTCTTTCCCAACGGTTATCACGATCCATGGCATAATATCTACCCACTACGGAAGCTACCTGTCCAGCAGAATGAGTCAGATGATCCTGCAAGTCCTGAAGATAACCAATTCCTCCTTTGGGGTCAGTATCTCTTCCATCGGTGAATGCATGGATAAATACGTCCTCTAATCCATTGGCTTTGGCAGCATCACATAGACCTTTCAGGTGATTGATATGGGCATGGACTCCTCCATCAGACAGCAATCCCATAAAATGTGCTTTTTTCTTTGCCGCTTTCGCTTTGGCAAATGCCTCCACCAATACTGGATGCTGATTCAGCTCTCCATTTTCTACTGCAAGATTGATTTTTACAAGATCCTGGTAGACTACTCTGCCGGCACCGATATTCATGTGTCCAACTTCAGAGTTGCCCATTTGTCCTTCTGGTAATCCTACTGCCAATCCTGAAGCTTCCAGCTTGGCATGCGGATATTTTAAATAGAGGCTATCGACAAAAGGGGTATTCGCTTTGTCTATTGCAGAAACGGAAGGGTTGGTGGCTATTCCCCAGCCATCCAAAATCATTAAAAGTACTTTTTTGTCCATGGAGCAAATATATTAATTTTAGACCCAATCGCGATTCAAAATCGAATCCTGACAGGATTTGTCTTTCCACTTATTCAAACCGATTACGCCCAAGAATAATTCTTTTTTTGGCTTAGTATTTGCCAAGATAGGTCGATGGCGTTTTTGAACCTACTTCTTTCTTTGCTTTTACTGTTTCATAGTCCGATAAAGACTGAAGCAGGGGAGTTCACTATCGATTCGGTCATCGCCGCGATCGATACGAATTCTAGCAATGACTTGGCCAGATTTTTTGAGTCCAGCATCTCCCTGAATATCAATGGGCAACAGGGAAGTTATTCTAAAAGCCAAGCTGAAATAGTCATTCGTGAATTTTTTAAAAAGAACCCCTCCCAGGGTTTTAGCATCGTCTATAGCAGCGAAACCAACCCCAATTTAAGCTCTTACATTGGAGATTATTTGAGTGGTCAGGGAACTTTCAAAGTTTTCATCAAGGTTTCTCAACAGGAATCAAATTTGAAAATCTATAGCCTCGAATTTGTAAAAGGTTAAATCATTTTCAAAAAAATTTATCTCCCAGCTTTTCATTTTGCCTAATTTTAACGCATGAAACCAGCGTACTTGACGGAGGATGCCGTCCAAAATTTTATCCGATCTGCATTTCAGGAAGACATAGGACCAGGGGATTATTCCTCTTTAGCGGCTATCCCTGCAGGAAAAAAAGGACAGGCTAAACTGCTGATCAAAGGTGATGGCATCATCGCAGGAATAGAATTAGCGCAAAAAATCTTCTCCATGTATGATTCCAGTCTGGAAGTGGAGCTATTAAAATCTGATGGCGATTCAGTCCAATTCGGGGAAATCGGATTGATCGTCAGAGGTTCCTCAGCTTCAATTTTATCCTCTGAGAGATTGGTTTTAAACTGCATGCAGCGGATGTCAGGCATCGCTAGCTTGACCAATAGGCTGACAGAAAAAATACTCCATACCAAAGCCCGCTTGATGGACACGAGAAAGACCACTCCAAATTTTCGATTGATGGAAAAATGGGCGGTGCACATCGGAGGAGGTATCAATCACCGCTTTGCCCTGTATGACATGGTGATGCTAAAAGATAATCATGTGGATTTTGCCGGAGGCATTACAGCAGCAATCTCGCAGACCAAATCCTACCTAAAAGCAAATAATCTTGATTTAAAAATCGAGGTGGAAACACGGACTTTAGAAGAAGTGGCAGAAGTAATCGAGGTAGGCGGGATAGATTTTATCATGTTGGATAACATGGATTATCCTACGATGAGAAAAGCTGTGGAAATGGTAGGAAATAAATTCCAAACCGAGGCTTCCGGAGGGATCACTGAAGAAACACTGGTGGATGTAGCAGAATGCGGGGTTGATTTTATCTCCATGGGAGCATTGACCCATTCGGTGCAAAGCATGGATATTAGCTTGAAAGCTTTCTAAATTCTTGCCTTATTGGCTATTTTATAACATTTGGCCTGATTTCTGGATTAACAATAGGAAACAAAATCAAATATGAAATATATACTCTATCTAGTAGCGCTCCTTTTTGTAGTTTCCTGCAGCTCGAAAACATTTCCTGATTCTAAGTGGGATGATAAACAATGGACGGTAGTGGAGGTGAGAGGTATCCCAATTCAGACTTCAGGGTCAGTCCAGGACGCACATGTGATTTTCGATTCGAGAGATCAGGATATTACAGGTTTTGGTGGCTGCAACAGGATTTTTGGTCCCTACGAAATAGGAAAGAAAAATACGTTGAAATTTGGCGAAATCGGAGCTACAAGAATGGCCTGTCAGAATACCGCTTTCGAAAACAAGTTTATAGAAACCTTGGCTTCTGTCAGATATTACCAGCAGACAGGCGGGCAATTGCTGCTAAAAGACGGCGATAAAAAGGTGATTCTTAAGCTTCAATAAGCTATAACCAATTTTTCTTGCGGAAAAAATACAGCATTCCGAGGACGGCAATTCCCATTCCCCCTATCACATAGAAATACCCGTATTTCCAGTGCAATTCAGGCATATTGTCAAAATTCATCCCATAAACACCTGCGACAAAACTTAGCGGAATAAAGATGGTGGAGATGATGGTGAGTACCTTCATGATATTATTCATGCGGTTGGACAGGCTATTCATATACAGGTCCAAAACCCCAGATGACATATCCCGAAAAACCTCCATCGTCTCGATCACTTGGATGGTGTTTTCATACAAATCCCGGATAAAAGGTCTTGTCTCAGGACTGATTTTGTCATCTGCATATTTGTCAAAAGAGCCGATAACTTCCCGTAATGGATAAACAGTTCTTCTCAAATCCATCATTTCCCTGCGTTGTACATAGAGCGCATTGAGTGTTTCATTTCCTGGGGAGAACATCGCCTGGGACTCTAGGCTTTCGATACGTTCCCCGATATTTTCCATCACGATGAAATAATTATCCACGACTGCATCTAAGAGTGCATAGAGCAAATAATCTGCTTTTCTCTGTCGAATGGCCCGTTTGGGATCTGCGAGCCTGCTCCTTACAAAGTCAAAGACATCACCTTTTTTCTCCTGAAAAGTCAATATGATCCCGTCTTTTAGTACAAAACTGATTTGCTCATCGTCTATGGGAGATTCGGGCGTAGGACATTGGATCATCTTCATGGCTGCAAAAATGTAATCCTCAAAAGCCTCCATCTTCGGACGCTGATCGGTATTGATGATGTCTTCCAAAGTCAATTTATGGATCCCGAAAAGTAAACCGATTTTCTCCAGTAGTACCACATCGTGAAGACCTATGATATCTATCCAGAGGACTTTTTTCTTCAGTTTGAGATGTTCTTCTAACTGGTCGAGTTGGATGGTTTCTTCATAGAGCTCATTTTCATCATAAGTGATGATATTGATCAGTACTTTTTCCAATTTTTGATCCCCTGTGAAGACCAAGGCACCGGGAGGTAAACCAATTTTATGAGTGATCTTTTTCTTCTTCTTTTTGGTTTTGAAAAGCTTCTGAACTGACTTTAAATTGGGTGCTTGAGGGCTCATAAGAATTTCGGATCTGGTTATTTCGTACTTAGAAAGTCGACATTTCTTTTTAGTCCAGCAAGTTTAGTGCGCTTTACGGCTGATTTTTTAAAAACCTTTCGAAAAGTTTCTTCTGTGATCTCCTGCCAGTCCCGATTGGTAAATTCTGCCAGCTCCGGAGGAGGTTTGAATTTTGCTTCTTGGTGAGGTTTTGAAAAGCGGTTCCAAGGACACACATCCTGACAGATATCACAGCCAAATGCCCAGTTTTCCATCTTTCCTTTGAACTCCGTGGGGATGGCATCTTTCAGTTCAATCGTCAGATAAGAAATACATCGGGAACCATCAATCACTCCATTATCCACAATGGCATCCGTGGGACAAGCATCAATGCATGCAGTGCAGGTTCCACAGTAATCCTTTGCCAAAGGATTATCCGGTGTCACTTCCAGATCGATGATTAATTCCGCGAGGAAGAAAAAGCTTCCCATTTCCCGATTGAGCAGCAAACTGTTTTTCCCCAGCCAACCCAAACCGGCTTTTTGGGCCCATTGACGCTCCATGACTGGTGCTGAATCTACAAAGCCACGACCGTCGATTTCTCCTATTTCCTCACGGAGGATTTCCAGAAATTCATTGAGTTTTTCCCGGATGACTAAATGATAATCTTCCCCGTAAGCGTACTTGGCGACTTTGATGGAATCTGGTGACTCGGGAAGTTTCTGTTCAGGGTAATAATTGTAAATCAAGGAAACCACCGTTTTGGCACCTTCTACGAGTTTGGTGGGATCCAATCGCTTGTCAAAGTGATTGGCCAGATAACCCATTTGCCCGTTGTAATTCCGGTTCAGCCACTCTTCCAATTTAGGAGCTTCCTCTTCCAAAAACCCCGCTTTTGCTATCCCACAAAAGTCAAAACCCAGTCGTTTAGCGGTGGATTTGATCAGGGAGGCGTTTTTATCGGCGGGAGTCATCGGGTAAAGATACAACTCTTCTTTTTTTAGTAAGCTCTGTAATCTGGAAGGAACTTATGTCTTGGAATTTGATTTTAATTAGAAAACCAATTAATTGAAGAAAATTTTAATTAATCAACTATTTCTATTTTATGAAAAACAATTTATGCCACGTAAAATTCAATTATTGGAACGCTACTTTGTGATTAGCCATCGAGCCATTCTAATATTTAGTGTTTTTTCTTTAGTTGGATGCTCTTCTATAAAAAATGAAGATCAAGAAATTAAAGAGTTACTTACTAAAGTTCTTGCGAAAAAAATTTCCATAAGCGAATCTGTGAAAGTATCTATGAAAGCGGATGCGGAGTGGGTCCAAAATCCCCTCTTAAAACCATGTAATCTTGAGTCATTTTCAAAGCTTAGGAGTATAATTAATATTGATGGAAAATCTTTAGAGAGTATTCTTAATGAAGAAGATTTAAAAAAGATATGTGAAGAGTCGGAAGAGGATTTTATCTTTTCTAATAAAATGGTTCCTCAATCGGTTAAACTTGTAGAACAGAACTATTTGGATTCTCTGTTTTCTGCATATATCCGATCTTTAAAGGACCAAACAGTTGCCTCTCAACAATTTGAGAATTTAAATGCCAATGCATATATCCGTTTTTCAAAGCCTATATTTTTACAAAAGGGTAAATATGCCTTTATATGTTATTCAAATCACTCTTCTGAAAGTTCCTCAAGCTTACTTTTTTACGAGAGAGTCAATAAGGAATGGGAATTAATTCTTTCTTACCCTTTATTAATATCCTAGTGCTTCCTCTTCCAAAAATCCCGCTTTTGCTATCCCACAATAGTCAAAGCCTAGCCGCTTGGCGGTGGATTTGATAGTGGAGGAATTTTTTTCGGCGGGAGTCATGGAGTAAAGATAAGGGGTAATATTTCTTAAGGTACTGTGAAAAATCCCATTTAAACTTTGATAGAAATAGCGAAATCATTAAACTAAGAAATTATTATTTTAAATTTTAAAACTGCTTCAAAGGCGCTTATTATTTTCAAAAGAAGATCAATGCTAAGAGTATTATTCTTAATCCCACTTTTAAGTCTATTTCATTTCGTGCCCCTTTTTGCGCAAAGTAGTTCTGAAGTGAACTTGGGAAATGTACTTCAAAGAGAATTAAGAGCGCATCCAGGTAGTTCAATCGGGATTCCAGAGAATAAATATGCAGGTTGGTATGTGTCTATAGAGGTAAAAGAAAATCGGATCCATTCAATTGATTTTTCTGAAAACACCTTCGAGAGGGTAGTTCAGAGTAATGAGCGCTTAACTCCTGAAAAACTAATGGAATTATGTGAAGAAAAAGGAATTAAATCTTTTGATAATGGCATTCATATTTTTCCGGTTTTATCAGAATTTATTTCCCGAAAAGGGCGAGAACTCCATGATAATCTTGAAGTAGAATTAGGAAAAATTTATCCATTAGTCTCAGAAGAAGTTGATTACAATATTTGGCAGCCATTGGTAACTAAATTATATCCTCCTTCTCACTCGGAATGGTAACTGTAAAATTTAAGAGATAAATGCCCGTTTTTCTTCTTATCCTATTTCTGGCAATCGATTCATTTGGCTTTAATCAAAGTGTTGAATATAAAATCGAACTATCAAAAGACCAGAAATGGTATTTAATCGAATCTGTTCAAAACCAGGAGTTTGAAGAAAATGACTATCAAGTACCGGAAGGTTGCGTTACTTCTGTAATTGATAACCATGCAAATTTTAAGAGACAGTTTGCTCACTTTTTCACCAATGAGGAACTTCAGATTTTTCAAAAAATAAATTTGATTGGGAAAATGACATTTAATGACAATGGTCAAGTTGAGCAAATAAAGTTTATGACTAAATCCGAACCTACACCCTATTTGCAATATTTTCAGAGAATAGAGAAGTTATATAGAGCAAATGTGGATCTCAATGATACTCCTTGCAAAACCACGGAAGGAAAAGTGTTTTCTTTACACGGCCCTCTGTACATTAAGAATTAGAAAGAATGGTCTAGGTAGATTTAATGTCATAATCCTGATACCATTGCTCCTCAAAAGTCTCTTTCACCTCCACTGGTGCACACAACACAGACCATACCATCCAGATAACCAAACCTGGCCCTGAAATAAACAATAACCAGATCAAAGGTAAAGCAACTTCCAATTGGATCAAGGTGACAAAAACTATTAAAATCCCCGTCACGATTCCCACTACTTGCAAATAGTTTTTCATCTTTTTTGGGTTTTTATTCCATTTATTAAACTACCAAACCCATCTGTTTGTTACTTATGCTGCCGGAGGGAATAAAATTCCACTAAATTGAATTTCAAGGCTTTCCGGCTTAGTTAATTTTGACAGGAGTCTCGTTGGTTACTTTAAAATCAAAGTCTTGTGTCTTGAATCTTGATACTTGAGTCTAATTATGAAAGGATTCCGATTTACTAAGTATGTTCCCTCCCAGGATCCGGAGAAAAATACCTTCGAAAACCTGCTGAATATATTTTTGCAACTAGTCACCATGACTGGTGGAGATGTGGCTGAGGCTTTGAGCTGGCTGACCAATCTTGACAATCGCTATGGTATGACCAACCCTACTTATGGAATTGGAGATTTTATTGAAGACCTTAAAAGCAAAGGTTATCTGACAGAAGAGAATCAAAAAGGTGAATTTAAAATCACCGGTAAAGCAGAACAGACTATCAGAAAATCAGCTTTAGAGGAGATTTTTGGGAAGCTCAAGCGTGGAAAATCGGGCCAGCACAAAACCACTCATTCCGGACAGGGAGAAGAGCGTGGCACTGACCGCAGAGCTTATGAATTTGGGGATAATCTGGATCAGATTGCTTTGACGGATTCACTACGAAATGCACAGGCAAACCACGGTTTTGGAGGTGATTACCTATTGACCGAAGATGATTTGGAAGTGGTGGAGAATGAATTTCGATCCCAAACTTCCACTGTGCTGATGATCGATATTTCCCACTCCATGATTTTGTATGGAGAGGACCGAATCACCCCGGCGAAAAAAGTCGCCATGGCTTTGGCCGAATTGATCAAAACCCGTTATCCAAAAGATACTTTGGATATCATCGTCTTTGGAAATGATGCCTGGCAGATCGAAATAAAAGATTTGCCTTATCTGCAAGTTGGGCCATATCATACCAATACAGTCGCTGGACTTGAATTGGCCATGGATTTACTTCGAAGAAGGAAGAATCCGAACAAGCAGATTTTCATGATTACGGACGGAAAACCAACTTGTCTCAAAGTAGGGATCAAATATTATAAAAATGCTTTTGGAATTGACAGCAAGATTCTCAGCGAAACGCTGAAACTCGCTGCCCAATGCCGAAAGCTGAAAATTCCGGTGACCACTTTCATGATTGCCTCGGATCCTTATCTGAAGGAATTTGTGAAAGAATTTACCAAAGTGAATAACGGGAATGCCTACTACAGCAGTCTGAAAGGGCTTGGCGACCTGATTTTTGAAGATTATAGACGAAATAGAACGAAACGCTTTTAAGCAATATGGACTACCAAAAACTGACACCAAAGGAACTCACCCAAATCAAAACACTAGGCCAGCTAAAAGCTGCCGGATACCAACCAAAATCCATCAAAGAAGAACTTAGAGACAATCTGATCCAAAAAATCAAAGCCAAGGAAAACGTCTTTGAAGGAATCTGGGGTTATGAAGACACGGTCATTCCGGATATAGAGCGTGCCATATTATCCCGGCATAATATCAATTTATTGGGACTTCGTGGCCAGGCAAAAACCAGAATTGCCAGAATGATGACGCAGCTATTGGATGAATATGTACCTGTGGTTTTTGGGTCAGAATTGAATGACGATCCAATGGCACCCTTGAGTACCCATGCTAAAGAGAAAATTGAAGAAAAGGGAGATAATACTCCGATTTCCTGGTGGCATAGAGACGACCGCTACACAGAAAAACTGGCCACTCCGGATGTTTCTGTGGCTGATTTGATCGGGGATGTGGATCCGATTAAGGCGGCAACGATGAAGTTGAGCTACAACGATGAACGTGTGATTCACTATGGGTTAGTTCCGCGTTCCCATCGCTCCATTTTCGTGATCAATGAATTGCCGGATTTACAGGCTAGAATTCAGGTGGCCTTGTTCAATATTTTGCAGGAAGGGGATATTCAGATCCGTGGTTTCAAATTGAGATTACCGCTGGATATCCAGTTTGTTTTCACTGCCAATCCGGAAGATTATACCAATCGAGGTAGTATCGTCACTCCATTGAAAGACCGGATCGAAAGTCAGATCATTACACATTATCCAAAATCCATTGAGATCGGTAGAAGAATTACTGCACAGGAAGCCAATCTGAAAGGCAAACCTGTGGAAAATATCTATGTTCCGGAATTGATGAAAGATCTCATTGAGCAGATTGCCATCGAGGCAAGAGCATCCGAATATGTGGATGAAAAAAGTGGGGTTTCTGCCCGTCTGACGATTTCTGCCTACGAAAATCTGATGTCAGCAGCTGAGCGTAGAATGTATATGAATGATGAGAGCAATACAATGGTTCGGATTGCCGATCTGATTGGAGTAATTCCAGCGATTACGGGCAAAGTGGAATTGGTGTATGAAGGTGAGCAGGAAGGTGCTGGAATTGTCGCTTATTCTTTGATCGGCAAAGCAATCCGCTCTCAGTTTGTAAACTATTTCCCATCTCCGGAGCAAAAGAAAAAGTCCAAAGAAGGAAATCCCTATGTCATTCCTTTGGCTTGGTTTGGAGAGGGAAATGAGCTGGATATTCTAGCTTCCCAAGCGGACAAGGAATACAAATCAGCTCTTCATTCCGTACCAGGTTTGGAAGAGGTGGTTACACAATTAGTGAAAGACATGCCTGAAAAAGAGAAGGAATTCTTTATGGAATTTGCCTTGCACGGTTTGGCAGAATATTCTCAATTGAGCAAAAAAATGCTGGATACCGGCTTGAAATTCAAAGATTTATTCAGTTCGATGTTTGATATGGAGCCGGGAGAGGATGACGATTTTGAGGAAGATGATTTATAAGATTTAAAACCGCAGAGACGCAGAGGGCGCAAAGTATATTTAGAAGAACTTTGCGCCTCTTGTGTTATTGAACCTCAATCGCAGCACCTAATAATTTTGGAAGAAATCTCATTTTCGATCATGATAAAAAACTATAAAACGTTTAAAAATAAATAGTTAGGAGTTTGGGATGTTTTAAAAAAAAATCTCTTAGCTCTCTCCTGTCTTCTCCGCGCCTCTGAGGTTAACTCATCACTTCAAATGCAACAACAGCAACGCAATCAACGCCGGTAAACCCTGCACCCAGAAGATTTTTTTACTTGCTGTTAATGCTCCATAAATGCCTGCGACTAAAACACAACCCAGGAAAAAAATTGCTACATAAAAAGACCAATGTGGATCTTCGATCAGTAAAGACCAAATGAGTCCTGCTACCAAAAACCCATTGTATAAACCCTGATTGGCTGCTAATACTTTGGTTTTGGGGAATATTTCTGGAGGCAATGATTTGAATGTTTTTCTGCCAATAGTTTCCCAGGCGAACATTTCGAAATACAAAAAATAAAGATGCAATGCAGCGATTAAACCTATCAGGATATCTGTAAGAAGAGCCATGGGAAATTTGTTTGGATTGAAATTACATTTTTGTACTCAATATTTGAACAAGAAGGATCTTTGAAGTGCCATTCTTTTGTCCAGCTTGGGGTTCCTTCAAGAAACTAAACAGATGGATTAGTTATAGCTGGATAAAATTCACTACTTTCACCCATTAATTAGTTCTATACTTTATCAACCGGAAGCGGTCTTCGATGAAAATCGAGGTTAAAAGGGAATCGTGTGAAAATCACGAACTGTCGCGCAACTGTAAGTAACATACCAAAGGAGTTCATCCTCGCATGTCCACTGTTTTGATCCCATCGAGGCGGGAAGGACGATGAAATCCGTTACAAGTCAGGAGACCTGCCTATTCCGACCTACCTGAAGGTAGGATTGACAATGCTTTCGCGATTTGAAGCTTTTTGTCGGGTTTGATGCATTATTTCTGAGCTTAACTATTTGTCTGTCCATTCCAGACCAGATAGGCTATGCCCTGTGAAAAAGCTGCATTTTTCTTGATAAGGTTTTCAAATTCAAAGTATTGTGAGGTTCAGTACAAGAGCTTTTAACTCATTATTCAAATTAAAAAGTTAAAAGAGATGCAAACGCACAATCTTGGCTACCCGCGTATTGGTAGCAACCGCGAACTCAAGAAAGCCTGCGAGTCTTATTGGTCAGGCAAAATCACCTTTCATGAATTACAAAGCGTGGGTGAGTCTATCCGAAATTTAAACTGGAAACTTCAGCAGGATGCAGGTATTGATCTGATTCCTGCCAATGATTTTTCCTTTTATGATCAGGTTTTGGATATGTCATTGATGGTGGGAGCGATTCCGGATCGTTACCATGAGGTGATTTTACAAAAAGGGAACAATGAACTGGACTTGTATTTTGCGATGGCCAGAGGGTATCAACAGAATGGGTTGGATATCACTGCCATGGAAATGACCAAGTGGTTTGATACCAATTATCATTACATCGTTCCGGAATTTAGAAAAGACCAACAGTTCAAGTTGTTTTCTACCAAGGCAATTCAGGAATACAACGAGGCTAAACTTGCTGGGATTTCCACCAAACCAGTATTGATAGGCCCTGTATCTTTTTTATTGCTGGGCAAAGAAAAAGAATCGGGTTTTGATCGAATAGATCTGATCAAAAATTTACTTCCTGTTTATCTGGAAATTTTGAAAAAGCTGGATGCAAACCATGTAGAATGGGTTCAATTTGATGAGCCATTTTTAGCAATGGATTTGGGGGAAAAAGAGAAGAAGGCCCTTCACTTTACCTATTCAGAAATCAAAAAAGCATTTCCTTCCTTAAAAATCATTTTGGCCAATTACTTTGACTGTTTTGGGGAAAATCTGGAAACCGCTCTTTCCCTCCCGGTTCATACGCTCCATTTGGATTTGGTGAGATGTCCATCCCAACTAGAGGATATCTTGGATTCAGGAAAACTTGGAACTCAAAAGCATCTTTCCTTAGGTCTCGTGGATGGAAGGAATATCTGGAAGAATGATTTTCAGAAATCACTTTCTTATATCCAAAAGGCGGTTGATCAAATTGGCTCGGATCGATTGTGGGTTGCTCCTTCTTGTTCTTTAATTCATTCGCCTTGTGATTTAGACCTGGAAACCAATGAAAAATCCCTTTCACCCGAGATCAAAAAATGGTTGGCCTTTGCGAAGCAAAAAGTCGGGGAAGTAGTATTGCTGAAAGAATTGGCAGAAAAGAACTCATCTTCCAGAGTCTTGAAAGCTTTGGAAGAAAATAAACAGGCAATTGAAGGCAGAAAAACTTCCAATTTAATTCATAGTCCCAAAGTAAAAGTCCGGTTCAATTCCATCAAATCGGATGATGATCAGCGTCAAAGTCCATTTTCTCTTCGTCAGACCAAGCAAAAAAAGGCTTTAAATCTCCCACTTTTTCCCACCACCACGATTGGATCTTTTCCCCAGACGAAAGAGGTGCGTTCCTGGAGAGCGAGATTTAAAAAAGGAGAGCTTAGCAAAGAAGTTTATGAAAGACTCTTGGAGGATGAAACCCGTGAATCTATAGAATGGCAGGAGTCGATCGGAATGGATGTGCTGGTTCATGGAGAATTTGAGCGGAATGACATGGTGGAATATTTTGGGGAACAGCTAGCTGGATTTGCCTTTACCAAAAATGGATGGGTTCAAAGTTATGGTAGCCGCTGTGTGAAACCTCCGATCATTTATGGAGATGTTTACAGACCTGAAGCAATGACTGTTCGTTGGTCAGCTTTTGCCCAATCTCTAACCGAAAAACCGGTAAAGGGTATGTTGACCGGTCCAGTGACAATTTTACAATGGAGTTTTGTAAGAAATGATCAGCCAAGATCTCAAACCTGCACTCAAATAGCTTTGGCCATTCGTGATGAGGTGGTGGATCTGGAGAAAGCCGGAATTCAAGTGATCCAAATCGATGAGCCAGCAATTCGGGAAGGGCTTCCGCTTCGTAAATCTGACTGGCAGGAATATTTAAACTGGGCCGTTAGGGCTTTTAGAATCTCTGCCAGTGGAGTAAAAGATGAAACTCAGATCCATACTCACATGTGCTATTCCGAATTCAATGATATCATCCAGAATATAGCAGAAATGGATGCCGATGTGATTACTATTGAGTGTTCGAGATCGCAAATGGAATTGTTGGATGCATTTGGAGAATTTAACTATCCCAATGAAATCGGGCCAGGAGTCTATGACATCCACTCTCCAAGAGTGCCTAGCAAGGAAGAAATGGTAGATTTAATGGAAAAGGCAAAGGCAGTAATTCCATCAGCCAACCTTTGGGTCAATCCTGATTGCGGCTTAAAAACCAGGCATTGGGAAGAAACAAAAAAAGCACTGACTGAAATGGTCGCTGCGGCTCGGGAATTAAGAGTGGTTATGAATGAATCAGTTTCTTAGTATAAAAGAGGCTGGCTCAATAGTCGATTATTGAATTAGTCTCTTTTTATAATTCCTCTAAAATGGATTCCCCTTTTGATCCGTCTCCCGAAGTCCACTGCCAGGTTTCGTAGAGGCGGATTTTTCCGTTTTCCATGATTTCTGGGATGGATTTACATACTCCAGTCATTAGTTCTCCCGAGGAATTTACTTGATGGTACCGCATGTCGATTTCTCCGGATTCACTCACTATCCCGATCAAATGCCCCATTACGATTTTTCCACCTTTGTATTCACAGCTGAGAATTTTTCCTTCTTGCTGGTAGTGAAATAGGGTTTCTTCAGAAGTTTCCCCGTTTTCGGTATTGCTGATGGGGCGAAATACCTTTCCATTGTAATTCATAGGATTAAATAAATTGCTTTAACCACTCTTCCGCTTTTTCCTCATTGGTAAATGATTTCATAGGGATTGGTGGTTTTTGAAACTTAAATAAGATTTTCATGATTAATGCAGAAAGTCCCGGTTTGGATACCATGCCCATGGCTGAATAAATTTCAGGGAGCTTTTCGGTACTGAATTTCCGGGTTTCTTTATCCGGAATCGGGGTATCACAGAGGTAAATTAATAAAGGGACCGGTTTCCTATTCGTTATTTTTTTTACCAAATCTACATTGGCACTGATGAGGGAGACGGTTCTTTTGATCGGTTTGGAATAGGAAACAAGAATCCCTGGCTCTTTCCATTCATAATCAGCGATCTCGCCCAAAATCCGGTCCTTAGTTGTGTTTTCCCACATGATGCTAAAAAGTTATGGTAAACCTGGTCCCTTGGTGGATTTTGCTCTTTACTTCGATTTTACCTCTCATATTCATCACATGACTATAGACAAGGTAAAGACCAATTCCCTTGCTATCTGGATTTTCATGGATTTTATCCCCAATTCCAAAAATTTTATGCTCTAAATCCTTGGCATCAAATCCTTGCCCATTATCCTCAATGATCAGTTGTTTTTTCCCGTCTTTGATTGCTGATTGAATTTTTATTTTTGGTGGGATTCCCGGTTTGGAATACTTTATGGAATTCGTCAGGAAGTTTAAAATAATGCTTTCAAAATAAGTTTTGTTAAAGCTGATTTCATCAAATTCAGAAAGATCCGTGTCGATCTCAGCTTTAGAAGTATGAATCAAAGATTTGATGGATTGTGAGACCCCATTGATTGTTTTACTGATAGATACGGACTCTTTTTTAGCGTTTGTACTATGGCTTTCCTTTAAGTGATCTACATAGGTGTTTAGGGTAGTCTTAAGGTTGCCAAGCCCAAATTCCAGCAAATCAATCAGCTCCAATGATTCAGAGTCCTTTATTTTGGTTTTATCAAGGAGGTCCAATATGGACAATAGGTTATTGACCGGAGATCTTAGATCATGTGAAGTAGTGAAACTTATCTGTTTCAGTTTTTCATTTAGTCTGGATGTTTTTTCTAGTAGTGAATTCCGCTCACTTTCTATCCTTTTTTTATGTGTGATGTCCTTTGCGATAGCAAAAACCAACTTCTGATCATCAAAGGGTTGGGAAGTCCAGGAAAGCCAGATGATTTCCCCTGATTTATGAACATACCTGTTTTCGAAATTTAAAAGTGGTTTGGATTTGATGATTTCATTTCTGGCATCAGAAGTCACTCGTTGGTCTTCGTGGTACACAAAATCATTAATAGGCCGAGCGTATAACTCACTTTTGGAGTACCCAAGAGTCTCAGCGACAGCGTGATTTATTTTTTTAAAATATCCATCGTATCCGGCTATACACAATAAATCGGGGGACATTTCAAAAAAGCGCTCGTACTCAAAAGAATCATTAGTCATAAAACATAGGTGAAAAACCCAGGGCTGGGATCACAGTAAAAATAGAAGAGTAAACTTAATGGACAAAAATACAATCGATCAAGAATTTAAATCTTTTACATCCCAATCGACTATTTCATCTTCTAGATAATGTGGATAAATTTTTCTGTGTGCTTTTTTTACTTCGGCAATCAGGGATTGCCTGAATTCTTCGACATGAAGGCCAGAAGCTGCTGCCATAAAGACCGGTTTGATCCCGGTTTTTTTCTCATAAGCATCCGAAAGTGACGGGAAATCCAGATAATTTGCTTCTTCCAGCTCTAGCTCGGTCATGTTCATAATTCCTTCTTCATCAGGCATCTGCTCGACTAGATCTATTTTATTGAAAACCAACAGGACCGGCTTGTCTCCAGCTTTGATTTCCTGAAGAGTTTGATTGACCACACTGATATGATCTTCGAAGTTCGGATGCGAAATATCCACTACATGTACCAAAAGATCAGCTTCTCGGATCTCATCCAAAGTGGACTTGAAAGATTCGATCAGGTGGGTGGGTAGTTTCCTGATGAAACCTACGGTATCTGAAAGCAGGAAAGGGACATTTTCCAAAACCACTTTTCTTACGGTGGAATCCACGGTAGCAAAAAGTTTGTTTTCGGCGAGAATATCAGTTTTTGTAACCAGATTCATCAAGGTGCTTTTTCCAACGTTTGTATATCCTACCAGAGCTACTCTGACGATTCCTTTTCTTCCTTTTCGTTGGGTGACTCCCTGTTTTTCTATATCTCTTAGCTTCGATTTTAAAAGTGTGATTTTATTTCGGATATCCCGTTTATCTGTTTCTATTTCCTTTTCACCGGCACCGCCACGGGTACTGGTTCCCCCTCGCTGCCGCTCCAAGTGGGTCCACATTCTGGTCAGCCGAGGCAAGAGGTATTGAAATCTAGCCAGCTCGACCTGTGTTTTTGCCTGGGCAGTTTGGGCTCTGTTTAGGAAAATATCCAAAATCAAAAGAGATCTATCGTAGATTTTTACTTTCAGTTCGTTCTCCAGATTTCGCATCTGTGAGGCAGAGAGATCATCATCAAAAATGACCATATCCACTTCGAAATGCTCGATATAAGACTGGATCTCTTCCAGCTTACCTGACCCGATAAAAGTTTTAATATCCGGTTTTTCCATTTTTTGGGTAAATCGATATACCGTTTTCGCTCCCAGTGTCTCAGTCAGGAAGGCAAGTTCATCTAAATGCTCTTCTGTTTCTCTTTCTGATTGTCCTTGACGTATGATACTCACCAGTACCGCTGTATCCACTTTGGGAGCGGTATCATGTAGTTTCTGAAGCTTTCTTGAAAATTTACCCATGTAATTCAATTATCTGATACTAAAAAGCATTTAGAGAGGATTTAGTTTCATTTTGGTCAAAATCCCTGTGCTGAAACAGGATTTTTTCTAAATGCCTTCCATTATTAGTCAAAGTTCGGGATATTTCCTCAAATTTGATTAGGATACTCCATATTGCCTTGGTTATTTTACCGATTAATTGCCAAATAAGTTTATTCCCCATGGCCGAAATCCAAAAGACACCGCTTTCTGGAGTTTTAGAGATATTTCCAAAAGTTTTTAAGGATCAAAGAGGATATTTCTTTGAATCTTTCCGTGGCGACTGGCTAGAAAAAGAAGGTGTCCATGAAACCTGGGTTCAGGATAATCAGTCTTATTCCCAGAAAGGTACTGTGAGAGGACTGCACTTTCAAAGAGAACCGCATGCGCAGGCGAAACTCGTCCGTGTAGTTCAGGGTAAAGTACTGGATGTGGTGGTTGATCTTAGAAAGGGTTCAGAGACTTTCGGAAAACACTTTTCTACCATTTTGGATTCGGAAAGAAACAATTTACTGTATGTTCCAGCAGGTTTCGGGCATGGATTTTCAGTTTTGGAAGACGCGATTTTTGTTTACAAATGCACTAATTATTACAATAAAGAAAGTGAAGGGGGGATTTTATGGAATGATCCTCAACTTCAGATCGATTGGAAGGTAAGTGATCCTATTATTTCTGAGAAAGATATGCATTGGCAAACTATTGAGGAATTTAAAGAGAATAGCGAAGGAGGGTTGTAATGGGGATTTTTGATTTATTCAAAAAAAAGGAAGTAGTATACGAAGACCTTGATCTAGGATGGATGCAAGTGGATATGCATTCGCATTTGATTCCCGGGATCGATGACGGGTCAAAGTCCATGGAGGAATCTTTGGACCTGATTAGAAGGTTGGCAGATTTTGGTCTGCGAAAGATCATCACCACTCCACATATCATGTCTGAGTACTATAGAAATACGCCAGAAATCATCCATATGGGCTTGGAGGATCTTCGTAAAGCAGTTGCCAAAGAAGGCATTGCGATCGAAATTGACGCCGCCGCAGAATATTATATGGATGAGGTTTTTCTTGATAAAGTGGTGAATGGAGAGAAGCTGCTGACTTTTGGGGCCAATTATATTCTGGTCGAAACAGGCTTTATCAATCGCCCTCAGATGCTTTTGGAAACCTTTTTCCAACTGGAAATGGCAGGCTATAAACCTATATTCGCGCACCCTGAGCGATACCAATACTTACTAGGAGATAAAAAATTATTAGAAGATCTGACCGATAGACAGATCTATTTTCAGGTGAATCTACTTTCCTTGACTGGATTTTATTCCAAGCAGGTCAAAGATTTTGCAGAAATGCTGTTGGAAAAGGGGCTTATCAGATTTTTTGGGACAGACTGCCATAATCCTAGGTATTTGGACATGCTGGAGACCTTGCCAAGGTCTAAATCCTATGAAAAAATCAAAGAAATCCAGGTACTCAACACAGGCTTATAAATCGAAATAGTGAAGATTTTAATCACAGGGATCACTGGACTTTTAGGCAGCTATGTTGCCAAAGAATTTTCTTCATTAGGAGAAATCCATGGTCTTAAAAGATCAACTTCTTCGCTTCGTTTGTTAGAAGATGCAGATTTTCCAATTCATTGGCATGAAGGTTCTTTGTCTGATGTTGATTCGATAGACCAAGCGCTGGAAGGAATCGATCTTGTGATCCATTGTGCAGGTTTGGTTTCTTTTATGTCAAAAGATGAAGACCGGCTTTTTGAGGTCAATGTCACTGGAACCACCAATCTGGTAAATGCCATGCTTTATTCTGGAACCAAAAAACTGATCCATGTGAGTTCGGTTGCGGCTCTGGGAAGAAACCCGGAACAAAAGACTGTCAATGAAAACCAAAAATGGGTAGAATCACCCTTCAATACTAAATATGCTGTTTCTAAATACATGGGAGAGCTCGAAGTTTGGAGAGGGGAGCAAGAAGGACTCGACATCCTGGTAGTCAACCCATCGATTTTGCTTGGCAAAGTCCAAGATGAACGAAGTAGCACTTCCATCTATTCATATGTTCTGAAAAATTCGACTTATTATCCAAAAGGGAGCATTAACTATCTTGATGTGAGAGATGCTGCCACTTTGATGAGAAAACTATTTGAAAAAGGAAGCTGGGGTAATCGGTTCATCTTAACAAATGAAAGCATCAAATACCGGGACTTTTTCAATCAAATGGCCTTGGCCTTCGGGAAAAAAGCCCCTTCCAAACCAGTGACGGATTTTCTTCTAAAAATCGGTTTGTTGGCCTTATCGCTGGGGAGAAGTTTGGGCTTGACGAAAAACCCGCTCAATAAGCAAACTGCCATGATTTCCCAGCAGGATATTACTTTTGAAAATAAGAAAATCAAGGAGTTGCTAAACTATCCATACATTCCTTTAAAAGAAACCTTTTTATGGGCAAAATAAACTTATTTTTTGTGCCTTTCGTTGGCATTTAAATACTTCGAAATTAAATCCATATTTTGAAGTAAAAATTAACAATTCCGAATTTTGAGTGACCAATTAATTTGGTATCTTAAATAAACTTAACTCATCCTAATGACTGGAGATCACGATCACGATTGGGAAAATGACAAAAAACTCGTTGAGCGATTTGAAAATTCCCTGAAATCCAATTTGGATTTGTACTTTGAAGAGGAGGAACTGGAAGACATCATCCGATTTTACTTTGACCAGCAAAAGTTTCTTAAAGCACTCAGAGCTAGTGAGTTTTCTTTGGAGAAATTCCCTTTTTCCGTTGAGATAAAACTTCTAAAAGCCCAATGTTTGATATTCAATGATGAATTGGAAGAAGGGTTGAGTATTCTGGAAAACATCAATAATATTTCTCCGAATAATGAGGAGATCCTCTTGGCTTTGGCAAATGCACATATTTTAGCTGGAAGTCCTCAGGTTGGGATCGAACTATTGGAGAATTTTATTCCTTTGGCAGAAGATAAAGCGGAGGTTTTTTATTCGCTTGGAAATCTATACCGTGCTACTGCCGATAACAACAAAGCCTCTTATTATTTTAAAGAAGCTGTAAAACTCAGGATCAATCACGAGGATGCCCTATTCCAACTGGCGATGATCACAGAAGAAGAAGGTTCTTTTGACGAGATTCTTCAGTTTTATCAGGAGTTTATCGATCAGGATCCTTACAGTGCGGGAGCTTGGTATAATCTGGGTGTGGTATATAATCGATTGGGAAGATTTGAGGAGGCTATTAAGGCATACGATTATGCGATCATCATCGATGATTCCTTTGCCTCAGCTTATTTTAATCTCGGTAATGCCTTGATGAATACCGAGCAATTTGAGCTGGCTTTGGAAGCTTATCAAAATACCATCAATTGTGAAGGTGCCAATGCGGAAAATTGTTGCTACATGGGTGCAGCCTACGAAAAATTAGGCAAGGTCGATGAGGCTTTCAAATATTTCAAAAAAGCGGCAAAACTCGATGAAGAATACGATGATGCCTGGTTTGGGCTGGGCATGTGTATGTTAAAAAAAGAGAAATTTTTTGAAGCCATTCACTATTTCAAAAAAGCCCTTAACCTGAATAAAGATAGTCCAAACTACTGGGTAGGGCTGGCTGATGCGGAGTTTAATCTCGGTAATTTACAGGCAAGTTCAGAAGCTTACGAAGAAGCTATCAATCTGGAACCCGGTATTTTAGAGACCTATATTAACCTTTCCTTGATTTATTTTGACCAAAATAGATTCGAAGAGGCAATAGATGTGGTCAAGGAAGGAATCGAAGAGCTTCCCGAAGAGGCTGAGCTCTATTATAGAATGGTAGTTTTCCAAATCAAAATGGCCAATTACAAAGAAGCGTTTTCATATTTGGAAAATGCATTAACTTTGGCCTATGATAGGCATGTGGTCTTGTACGAATTGATGCCAGAGCTTAAGATGCAAAAAGCAATGTCCAAGATCATCGCCCAGTATCGGGAAGAAAATCCCGAGAACTAACCTTAATAAAACCTAGCCAATGAATTATGAGCTGAAGAACATCCCTGTACGTACTGAAAAGCCACGTACCACGGGATTTACTATGGCCATGGACAAAGGTCTGAGCCTTAGAGCAACAGAAGATTTTGTCGATAGCTGTTCCGATTTTGTAGACATCGTCAAACTAGGATGGGCAACCTCCTACGTGACAAAAAATCTATCAGAGAAAATAGCTGTTTATCGAGAAGCTGGCATTCCGGTTTATTTAGGAGGAACTCTGTTTGAAGCGTTTATCGTCCGGGATCAATTCGAGGATTATCGAAAAGTATTGGATAAATATGGACTGGAATACTGCGAAGTTTCTGATGGATCTATCTCTTTAAACCATGACCGGAAATGCGAGTACATCTCCACTTTGGCCAAAGACGTAACCGTTTTATCGGAGGTGGGATCAAAAGATGCTGCCAAAATTATACCTCCTTATAAGTGGATCGAGCAAATGCAGACCGAATTGGATGCAGGGGCTTGGAAAGTAATCGGAGAAGCAAGAGAAGGTGGAAATGTGGGTCTATTTAGGGATTCCGGTGAAGTGAGACAAGGACTCGTAGAAGAAATTTTGACACAGATCCCAGAAGAAAGAATTATTTGGGAGGCTCCCATCAAAGCCCAACAGGTTTGGTTTATCAAACTTTTAGGTACAAACGTAAACCTTGGAAATATTAGCCCGACAGAAATTATTCCTTTGGAAACAATTCGATTGGGACTGAGAGGCGATACCTTCGACCATTTTATAGGAGAAATCAAATTATAATTGGATCAAAACCAGTAGAGGCTGATCGGTAATGCTTCCGGTCAGCCTTTATTTTTACCTATGGATCTTATCAAAAAATATTTCCTGAATTACCTCAAAGGTATGGCAATGGGAGCAGCTGATATCGTACCTGGAGTTTCTGGGGGGTCGATTGCCCTTATCACAGGTATCTATTCAAAACTGCTCGACAGCATCAATTCTTTTAATGGTGAAAACGTCAAGCTTTTACTTTCACTTCAGTTTAAACCTTTTTACAAAGCTGTTAACGGTACTTTTTTACTAAGTCTATTCTTCGGAATCATGACAAGTATCTTTACCCTTTCTAAGCTGATCACTTACCTGATGGAAGAGCATCCTGTACCACTTTGGTCATTTTTCTGTGGTTTGATCTTAGTCAGCGCTTTTGTGATTTTAAAAGGGATTAACAGATGGCATTTTGGCGTGATCACAGCAATTTTAATAGGTACCATTGCAGCCTACTTTATCACCGAATTGCCTCCTGTAAGTTCTCCGGATGCGATTTGGTTTACATTCTTGTCAGGATCTATCGCAATCTGTGCGATGATACTTCCTGGAATCAGCGGAAGTTTCCTTCTGTTGATTTTAGGAAAATACGAAACCATTCTGAATGCCGTTTCCGAGAGGGATATCCTTACTTTAGGTGTATTTGCAGCTGGTTGCCTTGTTGGAATATTGTCTTTTAGCAGAGTAATTTCCTGGTTGCTAAAAAAATATTATTCTGTCACCATCGGATTACTTTCTGGATTTATGCTAGGGTCGATGAATAAATTATGGCCTTGGAAAATCGTCACGGCGTACCGAACTTCATCGAGTGGAGAGGAAAAACCATTTTTAACCGAAAACCTCTGGCCGGGAGAATACCTTAGCCAGGTTGGGTTAGACCCAAAACTTGGATTGGCGATTTCAGCGTTTTTATTTGGAATCCTCCTGGTAATAGGAATTGAAAGATTAGCAGCTATTTTTAATAAATGATGAGAAAATTCGGATTGATAGGCTACCCTTTGGGACACTCTTTTTCTAAGAAATATTTTACTGAAAAATTCGAAAAAGAGGGAATTCAAAATTGTCAATTTGATTTGTATGAGATCCCGACGATTTCAGGATTTGAAGAGGTCTTGAATGCAAATCCGGAATTGGAAGGAATGGCAGTAACGATCCCTTATAAGCAGCAGGTAATGCCGTTTTTGGATGAGTTGGATCCGGCATGTGCAGAAATCGGAGCTGTCAATATCATTAAAATCAAGAACCATAAACTCACCGGGTTTAACACGGATTATGTTGGTTTTATGAATTCTCTTGTAAACTGGATTGGAAATATCCGCCCCAAAGCATTGGTTTTGGGAACTGGAGGAGCTTCCAAAGCGGTCATCCAGGCACTGAAAGACTTAGGGATTGAATTTTTGGTGGTGTCCAGAACTATGGCATTGAATCAGATAACCTATCAGGACTTAAAAGGAAATTCATCTATTTTAAAAGAGCACCCCCTCCTTATCAATTGTACGCCACTTGGGACTTTTCCGAAGGTGGAAGGTATGCCGGAGATTGCCATTGATCAACTGACTCCAGAGCATCTTGTCTATGATTTAGTTTATAACCCGCCTGTCACTACTCTGATGCAAGCATGCCTGGATGCCGGTGGCAAAGCAAAAAATGGTCAAGATATGCTGGAACTTCAGGCCGAGGCAGCTTGGAAGATCTGGAATGAATAAATGTAAACCATGAAAAAAGCCATTCTTTTGATTCAGTGCCCCGATCAAAAGGGAATCGTCGCCGAAGTTTCCAGATTTTTGTATTCCTACAATGGTAACATTTTGGAAATCGATCAGCATGTGGACGAAGAGCTGAGTTTGTTTTTTATGCGTGCAGCTTGGGAATTGGACTCATTTGCTCTTAAGAAAGAGGAGATCTCCCAGCGGTTTGAATTGGAAATAGGGAACAAATTCGACATGGAGTTTAAGCTTCATTTTAATTTTCCTAAGCCTAGAATGGCCATTTTCGTCAGTAAGTTGTCACATTGCCTCTTTGATATTTTGGGAAGGCACCATGCCGGTCAACTGGAAGTGGATATTCCATTGGTGATTTCCAATCATCAACACCTTCAATCTATTGTAGAGGCCTTTGGCATTCCTTTTTATTATATCCCAGTGACAGCCTCAACTAAAGTGGAGGCGGAAAAAAGACAATTGGAATTACTTCAATCTCATAATGTTGATTTTGTGGTTTTGGCCAGGTACATGCAGATAATTTCTGCTGATTTTATCAAAAATTATCCAAATCGAATCATCAATATCCATCATTCATTTTTACCGGCTTTTGTAGGGGCTAAACCCTATCATGCAGCTTATGAGCGTGGGGTGAAAATCATTGGTGCTACTGCCCATTATGTCACCGAGGAACTGGATGCCGGTCCGATTATCGAGCAGGAAGTTGCCCGGGTTCGACATCATAATACGATTTCAGATTTGGTACAGATAGGTCAGGATGTAGAAAAAGTGACACTTTCCAAAGCGATCAAATATCACTTGGACAGAAAGGTATTGTCCTTCAAAAACAAAACCGTGATTTTCTATTAAGGAATGATCTTGCGAGGAATGTCTTTTGGTAGCCTGGTCAGCATTTCATAATTAACCTGCTGGGTGGATTCAGAAAAAGAAGCCACAGTGATTTCCTTGTTTCCCTGCTTGCCTATCAATACCACTTCATCCCCAACTTCAATATTTTTCAGTTTGGAGATATTCAGGGCAATTGCATTCATGGTGACAGTTCCTACCACCTGACAATACTGCCCTCTTATTAGCACCTGTCCTTGATTACTGAGCAATCTACTATATCCATGTCCATATCCTACCGGGACGATCGCCAAACGCATGTTTTGCAAAGCCATAAAGCTATTTCCATACCCTACAAACTCCCCCATTTTGACAGGCTTGATGCTCATGACGGTGCTTTTCCAGGTTATGAGCCTTTTCAAAGGGTTTTTATTGGTTTTTGGCAATGAATTTAACTTGGCATAATAAGTTTCTTTGGTAGGCCAAAAGCCATATCCCGCTATCCCGATCCGCACCATGTCCATGATAGTCTCCGGGAAAATCAAGGTGGCAGCGGAGCAAGCGGTGTGGTATTTAAGGAATTGAATATCCTTCTGGAGAAAGTATTCCCTGAATTTGTGATATACTTCGATCTGATTTTTTACTCTTACAAAATTGCTGATGCTTTCGGCTCCTGCGTAGTGCGTACATAGCCCTTCTAAAACCAAGTGATCCGATTCCTCCGCCAATGTCCTAGCCAGTTTTTCGCGTGAACTCCATTCAAATCCTGTTCTGTGAAAACCAGTTTCCAGTTCGATATGGATTTTCGCTGGCATTCCTAGGCTTTTTGAAATAGTGACTGCCAAATCCAGTCTCTGAAAATCATAAACATAAAAGCTAATCCCGGCTTTGATCAAAGCCGCCATTTCTTCGGGATAGAGCATACCTAGGATCATGATTTCAGATTTCTTTTTTGAAAACCGAAACACCTCCCATGCCTCGTCAGAACTGAAGGTACTGAAATGGCGGATTCCTGCTTTTTCGGCAATTTCCACCATTTGCTGGATCCCGTGGCCATAGGCATTTCCTTTGACTACAGCCGAAATCACCGTATTGGGACCGATTTCGGATCGGATATATCGGATGTTTTGGCGATACGCTTTGGCGCTAATTTCCAGATAGGACGTAGCGATCATGAGTTTTAAAATTAATGAAATGAAAAAGTAAGACATGCTGTTACTTTATCCCAATTCTCACTTAATTTTATTCCAAATCCTTTAAAAATTTAAGAAATGAACGATCAAAAATCCCGTTGCTCTTGGTGTCTGGGTTTCCCGGAATACGTCGCTTATCATGATAATGAATGGGGAAAGCCCGTTTGGGATGATCAGATACACTTTGAGTTTTTAATTTTGGAAAGTGCGCAAGCGGGGCTGAGTTGGGCGACAATCCTGAAAAAGCGGAATGGATATCGGGAGGCTTTTGCCAATTTTGATTACAAGCAAGTGGCAGAATTTCAGGAAGGGTATGTTCAGGAACTTTTGCAAAATCCTGGTATTATCCGAAATGAATTGAAAATTCGTGCTGCGATCAATAATGCCAGACGATTTATGGAGGTCCAACAAGAATTTGGGAGCTTTTCAGATTACATCTGGGGATTTGTAGGAGGAAAACCTATCCAGAATAAATTGAAAAAAGGAGATCCTTCTCCTGCTACTACTCCCGAATCGGACAGGCTGGCAAAAGACTTAAAGAAACGGGGATTCAAGTTTTTGGGTAGCACTACGATCTACGCTCATATGCAGGCCACAGGACTAGTAAATGACCATTTAGTGGATTGTTTTAGATATCAAGAAGTAAAAATAAAATAGGACAAGGTACATCGCCAAATATGGAAAGTTAGCCCTCAAAATAATCTACTTCTGGATCAAGGGATTCACCTTGCAAAAAGATTAATCTCATCAAAATAAACTTTCCCTAATGTTAAAGTTGGTACAGTTAAACTGACTTGGATCTTTTCTGCATCCTTTGGAAAATTTTCCAAAGTCGCTTTTAAGAGAAACCAATCAAAATCTCCCTGAAAAAGCTCTTCATTGGTAGCGCCAACACTTCTAACGTTGCTTCCTTCATGAGGAAAGACCTTCATTGAAATAAAAACTCTACCTCCAGCGGTCAAGTCTACTACATTCTCTCCTTTTACAAATGCCATAAGCTCCACGGTACTTCCAGGAGCGGGCATAGGACCAGTGTAGGTTTGAATCCAGGTGGCAGATTGAGCAGTGGATCTTTCTTTATTTTCTATAAACAGAGATCTATTTCCTGTCACGAAAACATCCCGACTTACGCCATATTGAATTGTATTGGGGATTAAAGGAGACCAAGGGGAAACATTATCTGGGAAAAGGGATAAATTAGGATTCAGAAGAAGCTGAGTTCCTTTGGGTAAGTAATCTTCCTCACTGCTGCAGGAGATCGACAAAAAAAGAAGAAGAATCAGGTAAAAATTTCTGCCAGTTTTCATCACTCAAGTAATTCATTCATTTTCAGATGAATCTAAGTTACTAGTTTTTCTGGTAGAGTTAAATTTTTGGACGGATAAACTAATTTTCCCATAACCCGCCGATTCTAATCCTTACAGGGCGTTGCGTTTTTGATTGTAAATGGAATAAATCCAAGCCAATGGATTAGTTGAAATCAGGTTTTATTCTCAGGCAAAAGCAAAGAAGACTAGCCAGACCAAAATCAGAATCGGTAGTAAAACTGGCAAGGAGAATCTAATAATATATCCAAAGAAAGATGGCATTTTAATTCCGCTTTGTTCTGCAATGGATTTAACCATAAAGTTGGGTCCATTCCCGATGTATGTCATTGCACCAAAGAATACCGAGGCCACAGCGATCGCCATCAACTCAAATGCTGAATCATGGAATCCATCAGCTGCAAACTGTCGTACTTGGTCAATATTGTTGATTTCTGCACCTTTAGAAGCCATAGCTGCTGCCAAGAAGTTTAGGTAAGTGGGTGCATTGTCCAGGAATCCAGATAGTGTTCCTGTTCCCCAATACAAGGTATTATGCGTAATAAGAGAAGCACCTTCAGGTGATTTGGCAAAGTTACCGACTAGTTCTAATGCCGGCATCATCGTACCGAAAATCCCGATGAAGATAAAGGCAACTTCCCGAATCGGCTCAAAGTTGAACTCATTTCCTTGGATCGCTCTCTTATCTGCAAATCTGAAAGAAAGGAATGCCACTGTCAGCATGATTACTTCTCTCAGGTAGGAAAACTTCTGTCCGTCATAAACTATGGCAGGTACACCGTCTATCACATTTGGATCCAAGAATACGGAGCAGATGATGATAAATAACCAACCGAAATTTTTCATTCCGATCAGTGAAAACTTGTTGGTGTAAGAAATCTCTTCCAATTCGATTTCATCGTCCGCAGCTTTTCCAAGTTTTTTATCAATGAAATAAAATGCCAATGCCAGCAGCCCTAGGGCAAAAATCCAAGCAGGCCAGTTATGCTCCAAGGTCCAGAAGAATGGAATGCCTTTCAGGAATCCCAGAAACAGTGGCGGATCTCCGATAGGTGTCAAGGACCCACCCACATTACTTACCATGAAAATGAAGAAGATAATGTGATAGGGTTGGATATTTCCTTTGTTCAAGCGAATGAAAGGTCGGATCAACAACATAGAAGCTCCAGTAGTACCGATCAAGTTGGAAATAACAGCACCGATCAGTAGCAAGGAGACATTCGCAAAAGGAGTGGCTTTCTTATCGATTTCGATCAAAATCCCCCCAGAAGCAATGTAGAGAGAAGCCAACAAGGCAATAAACTGAATGTATTCTGCAAGGGCATGCACCGGGGCATGTACATTCTGTAGGATAAACAGATAATAAAAGACTACCAAAATGGCCAGTCCTATGGCAATTTTGGGATAGTTTTTATGCCAGAAGTGCTCATAAAACAATGGACCAGTGGCGATCATCAATAGCAAAACTGCAAAAGGAATCACCAACCAAGCTGGAGCCACATGATGGGCTTCATCTCCATGGTCTTCAGCAGCAACATGCTCCACAGTTGCGTGCTCTGTTTCTCCTTGGTCTGCCTGAGCTAAAAACACTTCTTTTGTTTCTAGCTCCTCAGCATAGCTTAGCTGAGGTTGTAATCCACCAAGAAAGAGTATTCCGAAAAGTATAGATAAACTTAAGATAATATTCTTCATTAGGCTAAATAGGTTCTGCTGGGCGATCTTTTCGGTTACTAAATTAAAATTATTTTTGGCGGAACACCGACCAAATTGGCTTTTGCTAAACTACTGATTTTGGGTGAAAGTCACCAGCAGTGAAAGAAAGCCGGCGATAATTAATCAAAAATTAACTGATGCAGGCATTTCATGCTACTCTTTTTTATACGAGTTGAGCTAGGGCTATTTTAAAGGAGTTTTGAGCTATATTCTTTTTATTTGGATTGTCATTATAAGTCTTTTTTAGGGCATTGCCAATAGTTTTACTCACATCGTCAAATATCGCTTTGTCAGTTACTTCTGCCTTCTTACTCATTAGGTAGGCAAATACCCTTGCCATACCACAGTTGGCAATAAAATCCGGAATTACGGAAATCCTTTCGTCAGCCCAAACACCTATCGGCCCAAAGAAAATCTCCGAATCAGCAAAGGGTACGTTCGCACCACAGGAAATGACCTCCAGTCCTGCATTTACCATTCGCTCCACTTGGTCCTGAGTCACCAACCTGGATGCTGCTGCAGGGATAAAAATCTCAGATGGAAGATCCCAAATCTTACCATTGATCTCTTCAAATGGGATAATGTCTGGTGCTACCAGTTTATTTCCATTTCTGTTTAAGAACAATTCCCTGACCTCATCCAGGCTCAGGCCTTCTTCTCGGATGATTCCACCTTCCCGATCAATAATTCCGACTACTTTGACTCCTTCTACTGCCAGAAAACAAGCCGCAGCGGCACCTACATTGCCCCAGCCTTGGATCACAGCTTTTTTCCCTTTGAGGTCGCCGCCCCAGATTTTATAATAATGTCGGACTGCTTCGGCTACCCCATAACCGGTGATCATATCAGCTACTGTATATTTTTTTTCACCGTTTGGGGTGAAATGCGGGTCTTCCAGAACTTTTGAAACACCCTGGCGGAGCTGTCCTATTTTTTTGATTTTTTCTGGTTCAGTGGCATGAAAATGACCATTGACGATTCCTTCCTGAGGATGCCAAAGCCCATAGCCTTCGGTGATGGGGATCACTTCGTGAATTTCGTCTACATTCAAGTCTCCTCCGGTGCCGTAATAATTTTTCAATAATGGCATCACTGCCTTATACCATCGCTGAAGCACCTCTCCTTTTCTTGGATCATTTGGGTCAAAATTGATCCCAGATTTGGCACCTCCAATGGCTGGACCAGAAACTGTAAACTTAACCTCCATGGTTTTGGCAAGTGATTCTACCTCTCTCTTGTCCAGTCCTTTACGCATTCTGGTCCCACCTCCTGCTGCACCTCCCCTCAGTGAATTAATAACAACCCAGCCTTCTGCTTCAGACTCGTTATCACTCCATTCAAACACAATTTCAGGCTGCTTATTCTCAAATTTTTTTAATAATTCCTGCATTACTCTTTGGGTTTATATTTTGCTCAAAAATAGAAAAAATTTGACCCTAAAATAATTTGTTGTTCGGCAGTTTAGCCGAAGATTGTTCCACCGCAGGAATCCTCACTTGCATGGGTGACTGACGCTAAGCAGTTGTTTTCACCTCTTAGTTTTAAAACGCCCAGGAATCCAAAAATCAAAGCCTCCTTGAATTCTATCAATTCTTTGGAAGCATTGAATTTTACCCATTTGGACTGAAGATGAAAATCCAGTCTTTCCAAAAAGTACCCATGGTAGGCTCCCCCACCGGTGATTAAAACCTTTGGAAATTCCACTTGAGAATAAGATTGAATAATGCTTGCAATTTGATAGGCAAAATGTTCTGCAAGAGTCGCTAGCTTATCCTTTTCTGATGAGGTGCTACTAGCTATTATAGGTGAAAAAACTTCTTCCATGTCTTCTCTCCCCAGCGATTTTGCCCCTTGAATCTGGTAAAAAGGAATTTCATTTAATTGCTGAAATAAGTCCTTGTCAAGCTTTCCCTCCCTGGCCCAGTGTCCGTTATCATCGTAGGGTTTTCCTAGATGCTCGGCTAGGGGATTTAGAAGCAGATTGAATGGGGAGCAGTCAAAAGCCACTCTTTTTCCTTCAGATTCCATGCTGATATTGGCGATGCCTCCTAAATTGATGCAAAAATCCATTTCAGAAAAAAGAAGGCGGTCACCAATAGGCACCAAAGGAGCTCCCTGCCCCCCGAGTTGCACGTCTCGCATCCTGAAATCATTGATGATTTTCATCTCCGATGCCTGATGAAGGGCCCAGCCATTTCCTATTTGCAAAGTGAGGCCTTTGTTTGGTCGGTGAAAGACTGTGTGACCATGAGAGCAAACTGCTTCAGGAGTAATTTTCTTTTGTTGACAAAAAGATTTTACCACTGTGCCCATCCACTTTCCAAAGTTCACATCCAAAAGATTCAGATCTAAGGCACTGAGCAGATGTGAGTGTTTCAATTGATCACCGAGAGAGTCAGGAAAAGGGATAGTGGTGGCTTCCAGAATTTTAAAGGACCAGGATTCCTTCTTTTCGAATAGACAATAAGCAAGATCTAATCCGTCTCCGGAAGTGCCTGACATCAATCCGATGACATGGTAGCTGGGGTAACTCATGGGTTAAAGATTGTTAAGTATTGAAGTTTCCAAAGATAATTTGCCGCAGGTGAAATGCTCTCTTTTTTTTAATCCCTAATTTGCAGCCCACCTGAGTACGAAATGAACAATCTAATCATAGATATTGGCAATACCAGAATTAAGTCCGCCTTGTTTAGAGGGAAGGATTTGATCAGCGAATCGGTCTTTTCCGATTTGAAGGAGGCTTTGTCCTGCTGGAAAGCAACAGAGTTTGGAAATTGCCTGGTTAGTTCTGTCAAATGGAGTGAAAAGGATTTAAGGATCCAGCTTCCGTTTGATTTTTTGTTTCTCAAAAATGAGTTGAAACTCCCGATAGCCAATGGATATGGAAGCCCGGCTACCTTGGGATTGGATAGACTTGCTGCTGCTGTAGGTGGCTGGCAAATGGCAGGAAAAGGACCTGTATTAGTGATTGATTTAGGGAGTTGCATGACTTTCGATCTTGTCGATGAGCAGGACTGTTACCGGGGTGGAGCCATCAGTCCTGGTTTTTTGATGCGTGCCAAAGCCATGAATAGCCTGACAGCCAGACTGCCAATGGTCGAGTTGGAAAAAAAACCAGAAAATTTTATAGGGACCAATACCATCACCTGTATGCAAATTGGGATTTGGTATGGGGTAGAGTTCGAAATTCTAGGTCAAATAAAAAAATATGAGCAAAAATTCCCCCAAATAAAGGTCTTTGTTTGTGGTGGAGACGCTCAATCTTTTGAATCATTAGCAAAAGACCACATATTTGTAGTCCAAAATTTAGTCCTGCATGGATTGAATTGTATTCTAAACCACAATGTTGAGTAAAATCAAATTGCAATTGCTGGGTGTCATTTGCACCCTTTTCTTATTTTCTGAAGCCCAGGCTCAGTCCTCAGCTTCTACATACAGTGCCTTGGGCATTGGAGAGTTTAATTATTCGGGACTTACCCAAAATCAAGCTATGGGAGGTCTTGGCATCAGTTATGGAACAGGCTGGAACGCCAATGTGGTCAATCCTGCCCTTACCACTTACAACACTGTTTTCAATTTCCAGGCAGCATTGAACTATAAAAGTATCAAAGCTAATAATGGTTCTGAAACTTCGGACGTGGACGGTGGAGGTCTTTCTTATGTGGCCATGTCGCTACCTGTGAAATCCGGGAAAGTCACCATGGGAATGGGTTTGAATCAGATCACCTCGGTGAATTACAGACTTCAGCTGGAGAGTCAAGTGGAAAATGCAGACCTGACCGCTTATAATTATATTCAAGGTGACGGGGGAATTTCTGAGGCATATTTAAATTTTGGAGTTCGCGTAGCAAAGAATTTTAGTCTGGGAGTACAGGGATCTTACCTATTCGGGTCGACGATACGAAACAACCAATTGTCGATTTTGAATGAAAATGGCAATCCAGTTGGGAACTCTACAGAATATTATGAAAGATTAACAGTTAGTGATATTGGCTTGAAAGCGGGTGCTCACTACTTGGTCAAGCTTTCAGAAAAGAAAAATTTACACTTCGGTGCCATTTATCAGAATTTAGGGAATGTTAGTGGAAAAACTTTTGCCAAATTGGCTGCTTTAGGTGAAGCTAGCGATCCGGATTCAGACGGAGATTTGATTGCCAACGATGAAAAAGGCAGTATATACATCCCAAATCGCATGGGTTTTGGGGTAACTTTTGAAAAAATGAATAAATTCGCCCTCGGTTTTGAGGGACAATATCAGGATTTTAAAAAGTTTAAATCCTTCTTTGGGGAGACCTTGGCACTCAGAGAAGCGATCAAATTTGGTTTGGGTTTCCAGATTGTTCCAGATTATCTTGCCATCGATAGTCCTTTAAAAAGAACGACTTACCGATTAGGATTGGAATATCAGCAGACTCCGTACTACCTGAACCAGACAAATATCAATGATATTGGCATTAACTTTGGAGCTTCATTTCCAGTGAATCAACTTTCGTTAGTGAATTTCGCTGTGAAAATGGGACAAAGAGGCACTACTGATAATGGCCTCATCCAAGAACGTTATGTGAACCTCACATTTGGATTTTCACTCAACGATAACAGTTGGTTTTATAAACGAGTATTTGAATAAAGCATAATAACCATGAAAATTAAATCAACCCTATTAGGTCTGGCTGCCGTCTTAATGGCTGGCATGGTTCAAGCACAGGATGGATGGAATTGGCCATCTGATTCTGAGCAAGAAGCCAAAGCAAGAGAATTGAACGCTGCATATACTGACTATATGAAGTCAGAGCAGTATGTGGAAGCTACTAAGCCATTGAATTGGCTATTGGTGAACGTTCCTGAATTGAACGAATCTTTGTACATCAACGGTACCAAAATTTATGATGGTGCTGCAGATGCTATCAGTGATGAAGCCAAGAAAAGAGTTTATCAAGATTCTGTAATCGCACTTTATCAAAAGCGCGGTGAGCTTTATGACAATGAGGCTAAATGGATTGAAAATAAAGCTTATTACGGTTATCAATATTATAAAAGCGATAAAGATAAGCTAAAAGGAGCTATTGCTGATTTTGAAAAAGCAATGGAGTTGAACGGTACTATCAATTACCAATTGACTGCAGCTTATTTTGATTTGGTATATAGAAACTATGCCTACAATAAAGCATATACTCCTGAACAAATTCTAGAAATCCATGATAAAGTTCAGGCTATGTTGGCTCAAGCTGAGGCAGAAGGCAAAGATGTTTCCAGTCAAAAAGGAACATTAGAGCAATTGCTTGTAGCCATGGAATTGATCGATTGTGATTTTATCGAAAATACCATGGGGCCTAAGCTCGCTGCTGATCCTACTAACGAGAAGCTAGCTGATCAGATCTTCAACTACTCTGTACAGTATAAGTGTTTCTCTTCTGATGCTTTCTTGAAAGCTTTGGAAATTAAGGACAACAACAATCCTACTTTCGCAACTTCACAGGTAAGAGCGATGAGATATCTTCAGGAAAAAGATTACGATAAAGCTGAACCTGTTTTGAACAAGGCAATGACTCTTGCTGAAAACGATGCTCAAAAGGCAGAGGTTAAGTTTGAGCTTGCTAAAATCTACGGAGCAAAAGGTCAGAAGTCTGCTGCAAGAGCTGCTGCGAAAGAAGCTGCTGGTTTGGACGAATCTAAATCTCAGGATGCTTGGAAGCTGATCGGTGACTTGTACATGGGTTCTGCCAATGATTGTAAAGGTGGAGTGAGCCGAGCAAAAGATTACTCCATCTACATTGCGGCTTACAATGCTTACCAAAGAGCAGGTGATAACAACGGCATGGCTCAAGCAAGACAAAGATTCCCTTCCAAAGAGGAATTGTTTACTGAAAGCTTACAAGTGGGAGGTACCATCAACACTGGCTGTTGGATCGGTGAAACCGTCACTTTGGCAACTAGAGATTAATTTTAGTTAACAGAATATAAAGGGCAGCCCCAAAGCTGCCCTTTTTTCGTTGTCTACTTATCATTTAATTTTCAATTATCTTTGATGTCTGATGAATAGATCTTTTTTAGCCCTTTTCATACTTTGTGCAGTAGCCTTCAGCTCTTGTAGAGAAGATGTGGATGCATCTGCGCTTCAGGTTTATGATGGTCCTATCAATACCTCTATTAATGTCAGTTTGATCCAAAGTGATTCTGCCATTGTGCGATCAGCGATACAAGCCCCCAAACAACTCGAATATAAAAATGGCAATCTGGAATTTCCTGAGGGGATCAGCATAGAATTTTTTGATGTAGATGGAAACCTCACGACTACCATGCGTGCGGATAGAGGGTATTACTTGCGCGAAGAAAATCTCTACAAAGGAGTAGGAGACGTACAGGTAGAAAACCGGATAAAGGACCAATCCCTAAAAGCGGAAGAAATCTTTTGGGATCCAAATAAAAAGAAAATATACACGGAGAAATTTGTAACAGTCAGGGATGGTGAAACGCTCTTTAATGGAACTGGACTGGAGGCAGATGATTCCTTTACCAATTATGTCTTGAAAGACATTCGTGATAGTAGAACTTTGCTACCTGGTGAAGAAAATTAAAATCATGCTATCTTTGAATTCATAGAACAGAAATAAGTTGAAATTATCCGACGTCCTAATTTTATCACTCGGCCTGGCATTGGTTATTATTGGAATTCACCTCAGTCTAACTCAAGGTGTGGAAGTATCCTATCCTATTTTTATGTTTGCGGTGGCCTTGTTATTTTGGTTTCAATTTAGGAGGACAAACAAACCCAAAGAACCGGAATCTCCTAAGCAAAAATCAACCAAGAGGAAAAAGCATTAAGCATGGATATTTCTTATCTGATTTACGTCATCATCACCTTGCTTTTTTCGGCCTTTTTCTCCGGAATGGAAATCGCTTTTATTTCCTCTAACAAGCTCCAGATAGAATTACAGCGAAAACAAGGATCCTTGGTGGGCAAAGTGCTAAGTACTTTTGTGAATAAACCAGGCCAATTTATCGGTACGACCTTGATGGGAAATACTGTCTCCTTGGTATTGTATGGTATTTTTATGGCTTTCTTATTGGAAGATCCCTTGAAGATGATGCTTCCGGAAAACTTTAACAATGAAGCCATCATACTGGTAATCCAAACAGTTTTATCCACATTGATTGTACTAGTTACAGCGGAGTTTATCCCAAAAAGTCTCTTTATGCTTAATCCGAATAGCATGCTGACTTTTTTTGCGATTCCTTTTCTTGCTATTTATTTCCTGATGTACCCGATTGTGTGGGCAGTAGTGGGGCTTTCCAGGTTTTTTATTACAAAAATCCTGAGATTGGAATACAGTGAGGACAAACCGGTTTTTACCGTGACTGATTTGAACAGTTTTATCCAAAACCACCTGAACCAGGAAAAAGAAGAGGGTAAAGTAGACATTGATACCAAGATTTTTGATAATGCGGTGGAGTTTAAGACCGTAAGAATAAGAGAATGCATGGTGCCTCGAACAGACATCGTCTCGGTAGAAATCGAAGACTCGATAGAGGAGCTGAAGGAAGTTTTTGCAGAGAGCGGTCACTCCAAAGTGATTGTGTATCGTGAAACCATCGATGATGTCATCGGATATTGCCATCAACTGGAACTCTTTAAAAAACCGAAGTCCATTGAAGAGATCCTAACACCGATTATTATTGCTCCGGAATCTGCTCTGGCAAATGAGCTATTGATTCAGTTTATCCAGGAAAGAAAAAGCCTGGCCTTGGTGGTGGATGAATTTGGTGGGACAAGTGGAATTGTGTCCATGGAAGATATCATCGAGGAGATTTTTGGAGAGATCGAAGATGAGTATGACAACGACGATCTGATCGAACAGAAGACAGGAGATTATGAATATTTGTTAAGTGCCCGTCACGAAATAGATTATTTAAATGATAAATATGGTTGGGAATTACCTTACGGAGATTTTGAAACGCTGTCAGGATTAATACTTTCATTAACCGAAAACCTGCCCAAGAAGGGCGAGTCGGTCGTTTTTGGGCCTTATACTTTTACAATTATGACCAAACAAGACCATAGAATTGACTCAGTTAAATTAAAAATCAATAGCTCAGGGATTTTTTGATAAAGGTTTGATTCAGAATATATTTTGAATTTCGACCCTAATGCTATTATTTTGCGACACTTCTAAAAAAGCGTAGAAATACAAATGGCGTTAATTAAACAAATAAGACAGAGAACGGGTCTCGCAATCGGTGTCATTGCCGGCGGGTTGATTTTATTCCTTTTGGGTGGGGATTTGCTAAGTCCAAATTCTTCCATACTCAATTCAAATCAAAACATTGTGGGTGAGATCGCAGGTGAGGAAATCACCTACGAGGAATACGTCGCGAGTGTAGAGCAGTTTAGAGCTGCCTTTCAGCAAAGAACAGGCAGAGCGCCCTCAGAACCTGAAATGTTTTCTGTGAGAGAGCAGGCATGGCAGGCAATTATTGTAGAGAAAGTATTCAACGAAGAATACGATAAATTGGGTCTGACTATTTCTGATGCAGAATTGGTGGACATGGTTCAGGGCAAAAACATTGTTGCCGAGCTTCGTCAGCAATTGGTAAATCCTCAAACAGGTCAATTCGACAAATCTCAACTGGTATCCTTCCTACAATCCTTGGAGAATGCTGACCCAACTCAGCAAGCTTTCTGGGCACAGCAGGAGCAATTATTTGCTGACTCCAGATTGAGAATCAAATATGATAACATGTTGGCTTATTCAGAATACACCACTTCTGTAGAAGCGAAATATGAATATAAAGCAGCTAACACGACTGCGGATGTTTCTCACCTTTTCGTTCCTTACTATGCGATCGCTGATTCTGCGGTATCTGTAAGTGAGAGCGAAATGAAAGCTTATTTGAGCAAAAACCAAAGTAAATTCACTACTGGTTCCAGTGCAAATATCGAATACGTGAGTTTTAGCATCTTGCCAAGCAGCCAGGATTCTGCGGAAGTGATATCTGAAATCCAGTCTTTGACAGAGGAATTGAGAAATGCAGAGAATGATTCTCTTTTCGTTTCAAGAAATTCTGAATCCCAGTTCCCATTCTTTACTTACGTTCCTGGTTCAAATCTTCCAGTAGGGTTAACATCCAATGTTGATGAGATTGAAGATGGTGTCACTTATGGACCATTTGTTACTCCTAATTCAACTTATGTGACGTATAAGATCTCTGATCAATACGAAGGCGCTCCTAGAATGAGGGCTTCCCATATTTTATTTAGCACCGAAGGAATGGATGATGCTTCTAAAGAATCTGTAAAAGCACAGGCTGAGCAGGTACTTGCCGATTTGAAAGGTGGAGCTAATTTCTCAGTGACCGCACAGCAATATGGTCAGGATGGTTCAGCCCAAAACGGAGGTGACTTAGGTTATTTTGCACAAGCTGATTTTGTGGAGCCTTTTGCCAATGCGGTTTTTGCTAAAAAATCTACTGGATTGATTGACAACTTGGTGGAAACCGAATACGGATATCACATTATTGAAGTGACTGGATTGCCATTGACTACTTATACCAAGCTTGCGGTTTTGGAGCTTGAATTGGTAGCAAGTGATGCCACTAGAAACGAAGCCTTCAGAAATGCCGATTCTTTTGCTGCAGAGAGCGGAAACAGAAACCAGTTTAAAGAAAATGCTGCTGCGCAAGGATACAGAGTATTAGAAGCCAGCAACGTGGATGCATCAAGCAGAAACATCAATAATATCCAGAATGCAAGAGAAGTCGTAAGATGGGCATTCACAGAAGCTTCAGAAGATGAAGTTTCTCCGGTATTCGAACTTGACAATAATTATGTGGTGGCTTCTTTGATCAGCAAAAAAGAAGAAGGAGATGCAGAATTGGCAGATGTTCGTGCTCAAGTAGAAACTCAAGTTAGAAATGAAAAGAAAGCGGCAATGATCGCTGAACAGCTAAAAGGTAAGACCACTTTGGAAGAAATGCAGACTGTATTTCCAGAGGCGTCATTGAATTCAACTCCGGATTTGAAGCTTAGTGCTTCTGTGATTCCTGGTGTTGGTTTTGCACCTAAAGCAATCGGAGCGGTGTTTGGGTTGAAAAATGCAGGATCGATGACAGCTCCAATCAGAGAAGATGTGGGAGTTATCGTGGCGAAGTTAAATGCATTGACGCCCGCTGCTGAGATTGGTGATTATTCCGGGTTCCAGAACCAACTGACCCAATCTGCCGCACAGAGGACATCCTATCAGGTCATGATGGCCCTTCAGGATCTCGCAGACGTAAAGGACTATCGATATAAATTCTTTTAAATAAGATCTAATTCGGAACCCATGCCTAAGCATGGGTTCTTTGTTAGAATCAATGGTAAGTAAAAAGGGAGAATTTCATGGATCGAAATTTTGATAAAGAAAACTTCAAAGAAAAATTAGAGGCTTCGGGGCAGTTTCCCATGCTATATATGTTTAAATTTATAGTTCCTGCTGGGAAGGAAAAGGAAATATCAGTTTTGTTTCCAAAAAACGAAGTACTGATCAAACCGAGCTCCGGTGGAAAATACGTTAGTACTACCATACAGGCCATGATGGAAACGTCCGACCAGATTGTGGGGATTTACGAAAAAGTAGCTAAAATCGAAGGAGTAATTTCGCTTTAACCAAGGATAAGATGTGGAAAGAAGAAGACAATAAACTCAAAAGAACTTTCAAGTTTGCGGATTTTCAGGAAGCTTTCGCATTTATGACCCGTGTTGCATTTCTGGCCGAGGCTGCCCAGCACCACCCTAACTGGAGCAATGTCTATAATCAAGTGACTATCGAGTTGACCACACATGATGAGGGCAATACCGTAACAGAAAAAGACTATTCCCTGGCTAAAGCCATTGACTCTTTGGTTTGATGAGTGAAGATTCCCGTCCCAATTTGTACTTGGTGCCGACCCCAATTGGCAATCTCAAGGATATCACACTTCGTGCTATTGAGGTGTTGAAGCAGGCAGATGTAATCTTGGCAGAGGATACCCGTACGAGTGGTAAGTTGCTAAAACATCTAGAGATTTCCCGGCCATTACAAAGCTACCACATCTTTAACGAGCACAAGACTGTGGAAAAGCTGGTGCAAAGAATGAAATCCGGGGAACATTTTGCTTTGATTAGCGATGCTGGCACGCCGGCGATTTCCGATCCAGGTTTTTTATTGGTCAGAGAAGTGCTACAAGCCGGACTGGATGTGCAGTGCCTTCCTGGTCCCACGGCGTTTGTTCCTGCTTTGGTCAATAGTGGATTGCCAAATGACAGGTTTGTGTTTGAAGGATTTCTCCCCCATAAAAAAGGCCGAAAAACTCGTATTGAAGGTTTAATGGAGGAGGTAAGAACCATGATTTTTTACGAATCCACTCATAGAATCCAAAAGACCTTGGAGCAATTGGCTGAAGCATTTGGTCCTGATCGACAAGCTTGTGTTTCCAGGGAATTGACCAAATTACACGAAGAAAATGCGAGAGGAACGCTTGCCGAACTGATTGAGTATTATCGAACCCATCCTATCAAGGGTGAGATTGTATTGGTAGTGGCAGGAAAGAACCCTAAGGCAGAATAAGACATTTACTATTTTATGAATACCCAAGAGCATTTAAGCAAACTGCTAGAGCAGACTCAGGAAATTGCAAAGCAAGTTGGATCGTTTATCCGGAAAGAGCGTCAGCACTTTGATGTGGAAAAAGTGGAGCATAAAGGTTTTAATGATTTGGTTTCTTATGTGGATAAGGAAGCAGAAAAAAAAATCGTTGCTGCACTTTCAAAAATTCTTCCTGAAGCTGGGTTTATTACAGAAGAAGGAACCAATACTACCAAGGCAGACCGATTTAACTGGGTGATAGATCCATTGGATGGGACTACTAACTTTATCCACGGTATCCCGGTTTTCGCAGTAAGCATTGCTTTGATGGAATATAATGAACTGGTACTGGGAGTAGTTTATGAAGTAAACAGACATGAGTGTTTCTATGCGATGAAAGGTGGAGGGGCATTTTGCAATGATACTCCTATCAAAGTCAGCCCAGCTTTGGATTTGTCTGCCTCACTGATCGCGACAGGATTTCCTTATTATAATTTCGAGCTGATCGATAAGTATTTGGCTGCTCTGAAGGCTATGATGCAAAAAACACATGGCTTGAGAAGGTTTGGAAGTGCGGCTACTGATCTTTGCTATGTTGCGGCAGGTAGAATTGAAGGGTTTTTTGAATACAACCTTAATTCCTATGATGTGGCTGCAGGAGCATTGATCGTCCAGGAAGCAGGTGGCACGGTGACAGATTTTTCTGGTGGTACCAATTTCGTTTTTGGAAGGGAAATCATTGCTTGCAATGGGAAGATACAAGAGGAATTTACAAAAGAACTTCAGTCAATCTGGAAGTGATTTATCCCAATAAATAATACCAGAGCAAAAGCGAAATCCCTGCGATCGGAATCCCCAGTCCAGCTAACAAAGTCGCAAGTTTTGGTCTTAAATTGAAATTGATGGCGACTATAGATCCGGTGATCATAGGCGCCATTCCGCTTTCTAGGACGGTTACTTTGAATGTCAGACTATCTTCAGCCAGGAAGTTTCTGTATACGAGCCATACCAAAAGCGGGGCTAAAATCAGCCTATATCCCATTCCCATCCAAAAGTATCTGGATTTTAAAGATTCGAAATCCAGAGAGAATTTCATGCCTATAGCAAAAAGGGCGAGTGGAGCCATCGTTCGACCGATGATTTTTAGCAGAGGCAGTAAAAATTCGGGAGTAGGAATTTCCAGAATGCTCATAACCATCGTTCCTAGTAAAAATCCGAAAGGAGGAAAACTGATGATTTTTAAAGGAATACTGCTCAATTTACCTTCTTGATGGCTGTAAAGTGATCCGACCAATATCGATAAGGAAGAAACCAAAAGAAAGGATCCTCCCTGATCAATCAGTAAAGCGATCGGCATTCCTTCTTTTCCATATAGTCCTTCGACAATCGGAAAACCCAAAAAAGAGGTGTTCGCCAGGCCAGAGACGATAATCAGGCATCCTGTCAAGCTGCGGTCCCAATTTAAGACTTTCCCTAGCGTTCCGAATAAAATCCAAGACAGTAGAAAAGTAAACCATGCAGCCGAAATTGGAATCAATAGACTCCAAGCTGCCTTGATTTGTGGTATATAAAGGAGAGCCAAAGCTGGCAGGACAATATTAAGGAGGTAATAATTGGTCCATTTTATGGCTCTTTCTGTGGGAAAACCCTTCTTGTTTTGCAGAAATAATCCCAAAAAAAGCCCCAAAACTGCAATGATTACTGGGATCATGTGGTTTTAGGATAAAATGTAATCGTAATTAACATAGATTTAATTTTAAAATATTGTATCGTATTGTAAATCAGTATACTTTTAAGCGTTCTAATCAAAATTCTATGACTAAACTTGTACCTATTTCAATAGCCGGCAGAAAATGGATCCAACTTTCACAGCTTAGTTCCAAGCATGCAAAACAGTTCAGATCTTGGTTGCCTGTGAATAGTTTGAAGAAAATTCCATTTCAAGGAATAGAACTAAACGAATGTGTGGATTTTTCCACTTATGAATATTGGTTTAGATCTTATCAGGAGACTTCTGCAAGCCATAATGTATTAGACTTTTAAGTCAATCCTGCGCTTTCTCTTTTCTCTTCAAAATATTTTTCAACTTCGGGATAAAATGAACTTTGTGCAGCCGGGACACCATAAAGTGTGAACTCGACATTTCCCTCTGCTTCATCCTGGTTTACCTGAATTCCCTCCAGCATATACACCAAATCCTCAAAACTTAAGGGTTCATAGCTGGAAGATGGATAAAGAATAAACTCATTTCCATAAAAATCCACTGCTTCAAACTGGATTTTTCCATCGATCGCATGGGCATAGATGCTAATCTGCTCACCCCACTGACTTTCCGGATATTGGAGTTTGACCAATAAAACTGAAGTCACTTCAGTTTCAAAATAGGTTTCCGGCGTGAATTTAAAATCAAACATGACACTAAAATAGTGAATCCGACAAAGGAATGCTTTAATCTTTGATCAATGCTTTATTGGGATTGGAATATCAATTGTTTCAGGCTATTTTTGGGCTCGTTTTTGAGTTGCGGTAGGCAGCTCATTTTCCAACAGCAAATCCGCTTTCAAACCCCTGATTATGAAAAGAGATACGGTAATATTTGACCTGATTAACCAAGAAGAAGACAGACAAAAAAGAGGAATCGAACTGATCGCCTCAGAAAACTTCACCAGCAAGCAAGTGATGGAAGCTGCCGGGAGCGTTTTGACAAACAAATACGCAGAAGGATTACCAAACAAAAGATATTATGGTGGCTGTGAAGTGGTGGATGAAATCGAGCAGTTGGCGATAGACCGTGCGAAGCAACTTTTTGGTGCCACCTGGGCAAATGTGCAGCCTCACTCAGGAGCACAGGCAAATGCCGCAGTGATGCTTGCCTGCTTGAAAGCTGGAGATGCCATCCTTGGTTTTGACCTGTCTCACGGTGGTCACTTGACCCATGGATCTCCTGTAAACTTTTCAGGAAAGCTATATGTCCCTCACTTCTACGGAGTAGAGGAAGAGACAGGAAGAATCGATTATGACAAAGTGGAAGAGAAAGCTTTGGCTGTGTCTCCGAAAATGATCATCTGTGGTGCTTCGGCTTATTCCAGAGACTGGGATTATGAGCGCTTGAGAGAAATTGCAGATGAAGTAGGGGCAATTTTGTTGGCAGACATTTCCCATCCATCAGGCTTAATCGCAAAAGGTTTATTGAACGATCCGTTGGATCATTGCCATATTGTGACTACTACTACCCATAAAACCTTAAGAGGTCCTCGAGGTGGATTGATCATGATGCGTGAAGATTTTGATAATCCATGGGGCTTGACTACTCCAAAAGGAGAAATCAGAAAAATGTCTTCTTTATTGGATATGGGGGTTTTCCCAGGTACACAAGGAGGACCATTAGAGCACATCATTGCTGCAAAAGCGATCGCATTTGAAGAGGCGCTTTCTGATGAATACATGCATTATGTCCTTCAGGTTAAAAAGAATGCATCCGTAATGGCAGATCAGTTCGTAAGTCTTGGATACCAGATTATTTCAGGAGGCACGGATAATCACATGATGCTGATCGATCTTAGAAACAAGGAACTTACCGGCAAAATCGCTGAGGAAACCCTTGGTAAAGTGGATATCACCATCAATAAAAACATGGTTCCTTTTGACACGAAATCTCCTTTTGTTACTTCCGGTATGAGAGTAGGAACAGCCGCTGTTACTACCAGAGGTTTGAAAGAAGAGGATATGGTCAAGATTGTCAATTTGATCGATAGAGCATTGACAAACCATACCAATGAGGCCGAATTGGCAAACATCCGTGCCGAAGTAAATGCCTGGATGAATCAGTTTCCATTATACTAGAATTAAATACCACCTGTGGCGTTAGATCAATATCAAGATGAGGAAGAAGAAGGAATGTCCTTTCTGGACCATTTAGAAGCCCTTCGCTGGCACCTTCTTCGTTCCATTTCTGCAATTTTAGTCCTTTCTGTAGCTGCTTTTGTAGCAAAAAGCTTTGTGTTCGGAGTCGTTATTCTTGGACCATCCAAGGTAGACTTTGTCACCTATCGTTGGCTTTGCAACGTCAGTGATTACCTAGGTATCCCTGCGCTTTGTATTGATGAATTACCTTTCACGATCCAAAGTAGGCAGATGACAGGGCAGTTTACCATGCACATGACTTCCAGTTTTGTGGTTGGCTTTATTGCGGCTTTCCCATTTGTGTTTTGGGAAGTCTGGAGGTTTATCAGTCCCGGACTATATGATCAGGAAAGAAAAGCAGCGAGAGGCGCGGTGTTTTTTGTCAGCTTGCTGTTCTTTATGGGAGCGGCTTTCGGATATTATATCCTTTCACCTTTATCGATTAATTTCCTTTCCAACTATCAGTTGGACCCGTCCATTCTGAACGAATTTGACATTACCTCTTATATCTCCACTTTGACCATGTTGGTTTTGGCTTCAGCCATTATGTTCCAGCTTCCGGTGGTGGTGTATTTCTTGGCCATGTCAGGATTGGTGACTTCAGGGATGCTCAAAGCTTACAGAAGACATGCGATCGTGGTGATCTTGGTTCTTTCTGCGATAATTACCCCTCCGGATGTGATCAGCCAGGTTTTGATTGCGATGCCGATCCTAGTTTTATATGAGGCTGGAATCCAGATTGCGAAAAGGTTGGAAAAGAAGCGAGCGATTAGAAAAGCTGAGGAAGAAATAGACGATGCGCTTTAAATAATAGTATCTAGAAGCAAGAACCTAGAGTCAAGAAGCGAAAAAAAAATTTTGAAATTAATGACAAGACAGAGGCCTATCTAGGGTCTTCTGTCTCCTGTCTTCAGTCTTAAAGAAATTATGGCAAAGAAAATAGCAATCGGAGGAGACCATGCAGGCTTTGAATACAAAGTGAGGCTTGTCAGCAAGTTGGAATCCCAAGGATATGAGGTAAAGGATTTTGGTCCTTTTTCCACAGACTCTGTAGATTATCCAGACTATGTACACCCTTTGTGTTCGGCTATTGAAGCTGGAGAATTTGAACTAGGGATTGTCATTTGTGGTAGCGGAAACGGTGTTGCTATCACAGCTAACAAGCATCAGGGAATCCGTGCAGCGCTTTGCTGGGACAATGAACTGGCAGCTTTGGCAAGACAGCATAACAATGCGAATGTGATTGCGCTTCCAGCTCGTTTTATTGCCTATGAATTGGCAGAGCAGTTGGTGGAAACATTCCTGACTACGGACTTTGAAGGTGGAAGACACCTGAACAGAGTGAATAAAATAGCTTGCAGCTAATTCAGGATATTTAATCAATCAAAAGCCCATCTTGTAAAAAAAACAGGATGGGCTTTTTTTGTAACGGACTCGTGCATGAGGCGTGCAAGGCCGTCGGCCGATGCATGACTTATGCACAATGTGTGTGCCTTGAATGGTGAATATAGACCAAAAAGATGGTCGTTCCAACGGGTGAAAGTCCCTTAAGCGCGGGAGTCGTTACCCGAAGCCAAGCAAGTGGCAAGCTGGTTTGCCGTGAGGCATGCA
>JAFIDK010000010.1:0-106187 GCA_017051695.1 Algoriphagus aestuarii
TAAGTATGCTGGACTATTACTCTAAATCAAGACCTGAGATTCAGTAAACCGCCGTATACGAGACCCGTACGTACGGTGGTGTGAGAGGCGCACCGTGGGCTTATGGCTCACGGCCGTCTACTCGATTGGCGGGTCGTTTTTCTACTGTATCCAGCTTACTTCACACCAATCCAGCACCTTTTGTTGACTAAGTTTGATAAAGTACCAACTGCCATATTCCAAATCATTCTTGCTAACCCTCAACCAGACGTAATCGTTGCCATTGTATGAAACTAAAGGCTCGACAGTCAAGTTGAATTTAACAGGAAAAACAAGGTGATAAATCTTTTCTGCATAGAATCTTACAAATCCTCCTTTTAGGTCTTTATACTTTAGTTTCTTCTTACTTCTTATGTTTGCAGGGATAGTCAATTTCCCTTCTACCTTATGTTGCGGCTTGAACACCTCGTTGCGGATTGCTTTTGATAACTCTAACCAATTCTTAGAATCTATTTTGATTTTATTATTGGAATCACCTCTTGGGTCAACCTTGCATCTGTAAAATTCATCTAAGACTATGTGAGCCAATTCATTGTAGCTACTGTCAACTTTTTCAACTTGGCCGTCATATCTAACTACAATTCCGCGCTTAATCGGTAAGATGTTGTTAGCATAAAAATCCAAGGCTTCTTGAGCTGGATTCTGCCCATAGCAAGTGGTGGAAATTATTAATATTAAAAATAGTATTCCCTTTTTCATTTATTTAATGCCCGCCTACGGTTTGGCTATGGCAAGTGCGGGATTTCGAAGCCGCTTTCTTGTCCGCCTACCGTAAGTTTGTTTAGTGGTAATATCTTCATCTATAAGCAGTCAACCCGCATTTGCTATAGCCGATGATGGCGTGTCGTTTTTTTCTTCTTTCAAAATTCAACGTTGTTGCTGTATCGAATGGCGTCAATTACCTGACTTTCCATTTTTTCTGTTTGTCCGACCCAAATTGATTTTTTGTGATTTGGGTAGTCCCAAGTAAAAACATGAACTATCGAGTCAGTCAGGATTTCCTTCTTATTTAAAATTCCACCATCAAACTCGTTTAAATTGTCGTTGATGTTAATTGTGTAGTTTCTGTCTGGGTCTGTCCGAAAATAAATTTTGTGAGCATAGTCGTAATTATGTCCGATCAGTTCGTCAATTGCCTCGACTGGTTTGTTCCAAATGTCGAAATACCAAGAGGCAGTCAGTCCGATAATTATAATTGAGAATATGACTATTAGTTTCTTCATTTTTCAAATGCACGCCAACACTTGTATAAACCCCAGTCCTACTTTCTATTGCGTATATATCTGCATTGTCCACAGGGGTATTCGGTCTTGCTTAAACCAAATTAAGAATTTCGGTGATAACTTCCTTGGGGATATTGAATAGTTCGAAAATTATTTTCCTACTTAATAAAGTGCCTTGGATGACTTTGAGGAATTACAAATTCTCAACAATAAAAAAAGCCCAAACCCGATTTTATTCAGGTTTGGGCTTTTAGCTTTTTATAAGAAGGGTATTACAAACTCACCTTTCCATTTGCCACTTCACTAGCCAAAATCAAGGCATTGTATAAATTCGCAATTCTTCCTGATTTGGAGATTTCTGAGAAGGACTTTTCTGATCCTTCAGGTCCACCTACACGAACTTTCACCGCAGGTGAAACTCCAGACTCCATAATGATCTTTTTCACTTGAGATGCACTCAGATCCGGAAAATAGGAACGGATCATCGCAGCCAATCCTGCCACTGCAGGAGCAGCCATAGAAGTACCGCCTTGGAATTCATACCTATCGTTTGGCATGGTAGAATAAATCTCGTCCCCTGGAGCAAAGATGTCCACATTTTCCTTTCCATAATTAGAGAATATGGCGACCATATTTTCTCCAAACATTGGTGACAAAGCTCCCACTGTCAAATAAGTATCAACCAGTTCCTGAGAATTAGAAACAGGATGGTCATTTGGGAAATTTGGGTTCTCGGGTGAATCCAAATCAATACCGTCATTTCCTGCTGCATGGACGAAGAGTACATCTTTCGAAGCGGCATATTTCAATGCCTCATAAACCCATTCTGAATTCGGAGAGAAGCTCTTTCCAAAGCTGGCGTTGATCACTTTTGCACCATTATCGGCAGCATATCGGATCGCAAGGGCAATGTCCTTGTCGTATTCATCTCCATTGGGAACAGCTCTGACGGACATGATTTTAACCTGACTTGCCACGCCGTCCACACCTTTTTTATTATTTCTAGTGGCAGCGATAATGCCAGCCACATGCGAACCATGGCTTTCATCAGAAACTCGATTCATCGGATTTCCATTGCCATAATCCTGATCTGAATAATCATATGGATCATCCCCAACCGGTGTCCTGCCATTGAAATCCACATTGAGGTTATAGTTTACTTGGGTTTCATAATATTTGATTCCCTCTTGTAGATCTTTGATTGCTTCTGGAACTTCCTGGCCCATACTGATCACTTGCATCAGCATGCCAACGGTTCTTTCTTCCATTGTGTTTTTTGGCTGATATTGTTCCAAGTCAGCAATTGAGTAAAACTCCTTTCCAAGGGCAGACTTGATGTTTTTATCTGTGGCAATCACCAAAGCAGCAATCTGCTTCAGTTGGGGTAGTGCCGCTCTCGCTTCAGGTAGTTTTTCATTCAATTTTTCTTTGGCAGCATTCTGATAGGCTTCGTCTCCGATATTGAGGCGAAGGATCCGCGCCATTTCCATTTGCTCATTATAGGATTCACCTAGGAAATTATACCCATGGATATCATCTATATAGCCATTTCCGTCATTATCGATGCCATCTCCCGGTTTTTCTCCTGGATTAGTCCAGAGCACATCTTTGATGTCTTCATGATCCAAGTCGATTCCAGAATCAATGACAGCAACGATCACCGATTCCCCTTTCCTTTTTTTCAAAAGTTCGGTGTAAGCGCGGTCCACGCTCATGCCTGGAATGGTGTCTTTTTGTAAGTCCAGATGCCCCCAATGTCTGGATTCTTTTTCTGTCAGTTCGGCAACTTTGGGGCTGGTGTTGGTATAACTGATTGGCGGAGCAGTGATTAAGGAGGAGGAATTACATCCCATGACCATCAGGCCTACTCCAAGTCCTGCCATCAATTGGATTTTGCTTCTAATCATAGCTAAATGTAACGCTAGGCTTTGGAAAAAAGAGTGGAAATTTTTGTTAAAATTAGTGAAGTAATCTATGTTTTTTTTAAGTGGATCAATCAGGATTGTATCCGATAGCACAGGTTTTTTTAATAAATTTTACTGGTTCTTTTTTAAGCTTTCAATCCGCATTCTAGCGTGCTCATTATTGGGATTTAAACGAAGGGACTTTTCATAATTTTCAATAGCTAGTGCTACATTTCCCAATTCCTCATAAGCTTCTCCTAAGCTATCGAAGGCATTATATGAACCTGGGTAATTTTCAGTGTTTAGAAGAAAGAATGCCAAAGCCTTTGATTTTTCCTCTTCGACTCTGCTTTGGAGTTTACTATACCCAATTCGGTTTACGAGATTTTCAGGAGGGTCAAAGGACCAGGAAAGCCTTTGAGAAATTTCCTCAAAATGCTCGGTAAGTTGATCCAAACTTTCTACATCTCTGTAAGAAATGCCATAGCCTTCAAAGATGCTGGATAGGCCATGATGAAAAGCAGGGATGGGCACTGAACTATGATCTTCATTTTCGAAGTACTCCAATGTTGCCGGAAATTCTCCAGCAACTTTACTATTCAATGCTTCATACAAACGCACATGCCGGTCCCGGTTTCGGATATTTCTCTTACCCCAATTTGCTGTTGCGAGATAGAGATATCTATCAAAAGAATTAGGAGTAACAGCCTCTAATTTTTTATCCATCGTAGGTGCATCCCAAGAACCGAAACTTGGATCTATCGCTAGAAATGAATTGAAAATAGTATTTTCCTTCATGTAGGCATGAGTTGCGAGTAAGCCGCCCAATGAATGCCCAAAAAGTATTCTGTAAGGTGCTGTTTTGTACTCTTGATCTAGTTTGGGAATGAGTTCTTTTTCCAGAAAATCCAAAAAATCATCTCCACCTCCAAAATCATTTTCCCGCGCAGTCACTATTTTATCAGGTGTAAAATCCCGGGTTCTACTCACATTTTGGATCCCAACGACAATCATTTCCGGAACCCTACCGATTCTCCCCATGTAATTTACCGTGCTGCTAATGGCATGAAAGAAGGAACTTCTATCCAAAACAATCAGTATCGGATACTTTTTATAGTTAGATTCTTCATCGCTATAAGATTCAGGAAAACTGACCCAATATTCTCTTTTTTCCTCTAAAATTTCGGAATGAAAACTGTGTTTGCTGCCTAGCTGAATGGATTGGTTTTCTTGTGATTTTACTTCGTTGATTCCAAGTAAGAAGATGATCAGTGCGAGTAAATTTTTAAGCATAGAATTAATTCAGGTTTTCTTTTCAGCCCTTAAGAAAAGACACAAAATTTATTTTATTCTTATCCTGTACGTTTTTTTGGAGAAGGTAGGTTTTGAAACCCAAAAAAACAGACTATCGATTTTACTTTGATGGATAATTTCTCAGACCCTCTTCATATCTCTGTAGCGTGCGTTAAATATCAAAAATATGCCATAGATAGTCAGGCCAAGAGCAACCAAGGACAATACAAACGTCCCGAATTCATTTTGAAGAAAACCAAAAGCTTCCTTGGTACTTCCTGCCTCCTCAGAATTGTAGTAGAAAGCGGCCCGATAAGTTAAAAACGCGATCACTCCAATGACAATTCCCCTAGAGGTATGACCAATTTTCCCAAGGGTGATCATCAGTTTCTGTAGTTTGGGATCCAGATTTTGGGCTTTCACTTTCTTATTGTACAATTCAGTATAGGCAATGACCATTTGAAAAATGGCTCTTCCCAAAAAGATAGTAGCGATGATGATGACAATCAATTGCCCAAATGACTTGCTTAAGGCTGTTTCTATAAGGGTTTGCTGACTGTCTCCAGGTTTGCTTCCGGATCCTATCAGTATCGTAAAAGCTGAAAAAGCCATGAGACCGTAAAAAAGGCCACTGGAAAAGAACCCAATCCGGTTTCCTATTCCTTTCAGATCTTTCCCTTCTTTGTCAGGATCCATAATGGCCTGATAAAAGCGCCAAAATACATAAGCCACCAGTCCAACTGTAGCAATCCCGAGCAAAATGGTTCCCCCGATGTTATCTTTTAAAAATTGCAAAGCATCATCGCTTCCTGATTTTGACCCTCCAGAACCGATAGCTGCCATAAAAGTTAGTGCCCCAATCAAAGTGTAGACAAAACCCTTGGTGGCAATTCCAAATCGGGCAATCGTCTCTTTGTTAAAATCCATTAGTCCTTTTAAATAATGCCCGATATAGCAAGTAATCTATCTAATATAAAAGATTTTGAAAAGAAGGTGACTAGGAAATAGGCTTGGCGGTTTTGCGGGCAGTGCGAGGATTCATGTTCTGGGCAAATAACTTCAAGTAAAAAGTGTGAAAGTTCAGTATTCAACTATAAAAAATCAGAAAAATTAAAGGGTGTAGTCTCTCGAATTTTTGCGAGAACTACACCTTGCAGGAAAGGCAACCATTTAGCCACACAGATCTGAATCAGTCCCCTACCTTATCCACATTAATTTTCTCAATCTGCAAGGGCTGATACTTGACATAATAATTCTCATAACCTGCAATAATGGGACTTATTTTTATCTCATTTGATGAGGCCAAAAAATCAAACATCAACTCATTAAATTGATAATTGATATACCATGTATCATTATACCTACCCGCGATATTGGTCATTACTTTTTTATTTCTGTAGGCGCCTGGTTTTAATTGAATGGTGACGCGATACCGATTACCCATTTCAGGTCTGAACCGTAAAACCAAATACCTCATTTCAGGTAGAAATCCTGCCATGCCATTATTTAATCTTGGATAGTACTTGTTTTCCGGATGTACATCAATGGTTGTCTGGTCGGACCTATACCACCCAAAATATTCAGCGACATACATATCCTTATCCTTCAATTTTTGTGCTGTGATTTCCCAGGACTCGTTGGGCTTCAAGTTTAACAAGTCATTTCTGTTAACTGTAAGTGCTGGAATGCTTGCAATACCCTTTGAATCGAGCTTTTTCAATTGTGCATTCGAGATTCGATTTGACGGAGTCACCCGAATATCAATAGGTTTTATATTCAGATTTTTGCTACCGATTTTTCCAATGTTTCCAAACTGTTTCTTTGACATAATAAGCGTGTTTAAAAATTGACTTGGATAAATCGTATCCTGATTGGATACCATTCTTTCCAAGTTTCCTGTCTAAATAAGATAGCCTATTTATTCTGTCTATGCAAAATTTTAGGACTTAGAATATCTTCTATGGTATTGGTATTCAGTGGTTTTAAGAATATTTATTAATCCTGATTGCAAGTAAAAGGATTAAAATAATACTAACGATTCCTATAGTGATGTGAATGAACCCATTAAGAATAATTTCCGAGGGATGACTTTTCTTATCTCCTTTATAAATTTCTTTAAAGGTGAGAGATTTCTTTCCAACCAATGGATAAAGAATTTTTTGAAATAAGTAAACCAAGAAAGCTCCCCAATACTCAAAAATTATAGATCCGATGAAATTGTCCATTTCTTAAAATTCAATTCAAGCTCTAATATGAAAAGCTCTCGTTTTCGAAAATAATTAATTCGTAAGAATTAAAACATAAGAAGATAGTATGGTGTAGTTTCAAACTACACCTAGGGGGTAAGTAAATCAAAAGGATAGATAGGTTTTCTGAAAGCTATACCTAAAGAAGCTAAAAGCTCTTTCCTATACTGAGTTTGAAGATTCGATTGTAAACGGAATCAGAAAATTCACTGACGTTGGCAAGGCCATGTTCGTAAGTAGTCTGAATATTCATTTGACTCCTTAGATTGAAACAAAAACCTACTACTGCCGCAAAGTCAGACCCTTTCCACAGGTCACGTGTATCATTTCCGTCAATGGTTACTTTATTGTCACCATTTCCAAAAATAAGTGCTGAAGACATAAGAATAGAAGGTTGTGCTCCAGCCAGGATAAAGAAATTACCGGCATCTTGATATTTCAAAAGCAAAGGGAAATACAGATAGCCGTTTCGGATGCTGGTAGTAGTTCCTGCCTCCGTACCTTTAGAACCTTTGGTTGCAAATTGAATCCCCGGCTCGAACTGTAAAGTCTCAGATAACCTCCTAGATGGAATCCAACCTTGAATTCAGATCCATCTCCACCTTCTTCCCCTCCGAATGTCGTGAAGCTTGGCCCTCCTCGGAGTCCAAAGGTTAGGTCTTGAGCCTGCAGGCTAAATGAAAGGAGGAAAGCAATTAAAACTAAAAGAAGATTGCGCATAAAGAGTGGGTTTATTGAATGTCAAATCGGGAAAATGAAAAATTGATGAATTATACTCTTAGGTACTTACGATTGCACTACCTATAAGTTTGGAGCATTTCCCAAAAAATGAGGGCGATTAGAGTTCTGAGTCTAAAGATCTAGGTAAAAAGAGTAAGGGTTCAGTATTCAGGGATAGAAATTCAGAAAAATAAAAAGGTGTTTTGAGAACGCACCTAGCTGGAGAGAAAAGAGAGACTAACCAAATCAATCAATCTACCAAATTGTCCATTGGCTGATTTTTTATTTGACGCTCACCTGCAAGAATTCTCGTCCTTATTTCTGTTCTAAATTCTTCCTGCTCATCTGTATCTAACCCTAAATTAGGATCTCGTAAGTCATTCCAAACAGCATCTCCCACTGGTCGGTTAGCAACATTTTCCATTTGGGTAGCATCTAATGCCAGTTCGGTTTTTATTTCCTCTACGATCTGTCGTCTTTTTTCAGTTGTTTCAAGAGTAGAGTTATCAATTCTATCTACTGCTCCTGTAAAAGTGCTAGATGGAGATCTGCCATAAGTTCTTCCTGCGCGATGGCGTAATTCATGAACATTTATTGTCCATGCCAAAGCAGATCGATTTGCAGCTCTCCTTCTTAAATTAACTGCAGATGCAAAACATGGTTTCTCGGCAGCATATTCCAACACAGAATTTTGAGGCTGGTGATCTGCCTCAAATTGGTCTCCAACTGCACCAGCCATCTCACTATACCTACCAACTGTACTTTCTAGTGCATATCTTTCTCGTACATCGGCTAAATTGGTCCTACTTCCAATTATTTCTCTCAATAAAAGTGACAAGTATGAATTCTGGCGAAGGAGATTTCCAAGTAAGGGTTCTCTAGCAGTTTCTGGTTCGTTTCTTTGTTCAGACTCTTGAATAGAAGTAATAATTGGTAGAATGACCGTATTGTAATGGGTTCTGGCTTCTGCTATCTTTCGGGTTTTTGATGCTGATATATTTGGTTTCGACTCCCAGAAACTCAAAAATTCTAAAATAGTGGTAGGATTACTTGCTACCATCAATTGTGGCCGGGTTTGATCAGGATCAACAAATATTCTATGACTTTCACCATTTTCCTCTTGGAAAGCAACGTCTGATCTTCCCCATGAAGTAAGCCAAGCCACTGCATTCCTACCAGCCTGTAAAATTGCCCCTCCCACACTCAAGGCTCTATCAATCAACCAATCAATGGCTGCATTTACCCGATCTCTCAATCCACCGATCATTTCAGCGATTCTGGCTCCCAGACCACTTAGCCCCACTTGATTTGCCAGGAATCCAATTGCCACAGGAATGGCTCTTGCCAATGCATTTTCCAGGTAATTGGCGGCATCCCCAATCGCTCCTCTAGCAATATTGGCTACTCCTGCCACAAAGGAATTGACGATTTCCAGCATTTCTCGGAGCTTCTCGATAAAGGATTGAATGGCTCTATAAAATGCGATAAAACTATTGACCACTGCCATTATTCCGGTTGGGTCAAGCATGGATAGCAATCGCGTGGTGACCTGAGTGATAATTCTTGTTACCACCCAGTTTTGCACCTGCTCCAGCACCATATCCCAAAGGTTACTCAACTGCTCCTGCACATATTCCCATATTGCAATTGGACCTCGCTCCCAAACATCCTTGATAAAGGTCCAGATGCCCGTCAGTGTATCGATGGCTCCACGGATCTGAGCTACGCGTTCTGCCCCGATTTTGAGTTCAAGTCGTTCCCAAACATTATCCATGGACAGTCCCAAAACATCCAAAACAAAACCCAAAATGCTTTGGAAACTCAAATCTGCTGGTGGATTGATTCCTGCGGAAGCCAGTTCTCCAAATAGCCAATCCCTTAATCCTCCCAATAAGTGGGTCAAAATGTTGTCAAAGAATTGAACAAATCCCTGCTTGACAGCTGCCAATAGGTTTTTCAGGAATCCGATTGGATCCCGTTTGATGTCTTCAAAGGCACTTTGGGCATTGGCGATGATCTGCTGGATTGTCTCTATCGGGAAATTCATCACGACCAGCAGCACTTCCACAATGATCTGGACTATGGTAATGATAAAGGCAAAAAGCCGTTGAACCGGTGCAGCAAGGGTTTCGACTATTCGGACAAAAGCGTCGATAGGGTGGAAGACATCCTCGATGGTAAAGCTGTTCCAAAGACCCAAGAATAATCCTGTAATGTAAGCCCAAGAGAAATTCAGAGTTTCGATAGCCGCATTGATTCTGGAAGCAGTTTGCTCGATGGCTCCGGTTTCCTGCATTTGTTGGAACTGCTCTTCTCCACCTGGCATCAAACCCATAAAACCTCGAATGATATTTACGGTGGTTCTTGGCACTTCTTCTTCGGTGAAAGGATCCTTTCTAAGAATGACAGTAAGCAAATGAAAACCTTGTTGCTCTCTGGCATAGGCAGAAAGTAGTGCCATCAAGGCATTCTTGATGATCTCCAAAACCTTGATTGCGACATTTGCTGCGAAAGTGAAAACCCGGGTAGTAAATGGAGTAAAAATGGCTACGGTTCGCTGAAAAGCCCCAAGCGGATCTCGTAGATCATCGAGGGAGAAGGCATTCCAGGCGGTTTCAAATAATCCTCTCACTTCTGTAAAACTGAAGTTGAGCGCAGCTAATTCTGCATCAATCCAATCAGCAGTTTCCTGAATGGTTCCTTCGGCTCTCATCCTCTCCAGTTCCTGCTCTTTGCCAATCAAAACCAAGAAATCCTCGATTTTCTCGGCAGTGGTTGAAATAACTTCCTCACCAGTCAGAGGGTCGTGACCTAGCAATTTTGTAAGTAAAGGATATCCAGGAAAAGCTTCAGCCAATGCTTTGAGTCCGGCCATCAAGGCTTCCTTGATCAATGTGAAAATTTGATCTTTGACTCGACCGGCAAAAGTGACCACATCGCGATATAGCTGCCCAAATGTTCGATCCATTACTCTCACATTATAATCCCAGCCTTCAATTAGTCGAACATCATCCCAGGCTTCTTCCAAAGTATCACTCAGCCTACTTGATGTAAGGTTTAGGGAGGACATTTCACCTTCGACCCAAGTAAATGCATCATTGATGATTCCTAACTCATCAAGCTTATTGTAGAGCAGCATCCCAAAAACAGGAATCAATCCTAAAAGTCCTCGAAGGAGGTTGGGACCATTTCTTTCTACACTTCTGCCGGCTAGCGGGTCATATCCAATAATCACAGTTAATAAAGAATAGCCTGGAATGTAGCTGGCGAATTCAGCTAATCCTTCTCTGACAGCCCAAGGCAGTCTTTGCACTTTCGGTTCCGTGGAACTGATTTGTTGGATTGGCAATCTCTGAATTGGTGCAGCTCCCTGCTGAACAGTATGAGTTAATTCGTGTGCTAATAGATGTTTGCCTTCGCTGGATTCAGGCTGGTATTTTCCTTCGTTGAAATAGATGTCATTGCCATGGGTAAATGCTTGCGCTCCCAATGCATTGCTCATTCCAGCCGCTTGGGATCCCGTATGTATATTCACTCCACTAAAATCAGCTCCGATCTTTTGCCCCATTTCCGACTGCACAGGAGCGGGAAGACGCTGTCCACCGCCTTTGGTAGCCGAAATCTGTGAAGAGATAGAAGGCGAAGCAGACATGCCACCATCTGGAGATAGTTGTACGCTTTCTTCCTCCTCTTCTAGTCTTTGTAAATAGAAGGAATTATCTGGGAAAAGCTGGACTGTTTCTTCTTCCTCCTCCATTGAACTCAGCTGTAAGAAGGTTCCACTAGAAGAAAGCGGCATCATTTGAAGAGATTCTTCCTCTTCTTCCGCTTGCATTTGGAAAGTATCCGCACTGGCAGGGCTCATGGCCAAAGCTGGCTCTGAATGTGTCGGAGCCATCGTCACATGATTGGCGACGGACTCGGCTTCCTGCTCGTATTTGTCTCCCGGTCTGCCGATTTTGAGGCTAGGCTGAATGCTAAGCGATGCCGGGCCATTTTGAAATGACGAAGGCATAGGTTTACGTTCAGCAACTGCACTCATTTATTTTTTGGTTTCAGTTTTCATTGGAGAGGCAGCTGCCAAAGGAGTCATGGGTTCCTGTTCCTCTTCCACAGGAGTCATTTTTACCTCTGGCTTTTTCTCTTTTTTATCATCCACGATGATGATTTCGTCCTTTTCAGACTCCTGATCGGCTTTTTTTCTGACTTTTTTCCTCATAAGGTTCTCCCCATTTTATGATATTCTCTTCTGATTCCTTCCCGTAAATCACCCAGCATGACCTGATTGCTCCCTTTATCCAAGGCTTTGAGCAAACTATGCTGGATCACCTGAACTATCGAGCCACCGGACAGTTCATAGCTTTTTGCCAATTCCTGAAAATTAATCCGCTTGTCCAGCTCGACTTTTTCCGGAAATCCTTTTTGCCAAAGTTTTTTCCTTTCCTCTGGTTGGGGCATTGGGAAAAATACCGAGGCTTGAAACCTCCTCATAAATGCCTCATCCATATTGCTTTTGAGGTTGGTGGCCAAAATCACCAAACCGTCGTATTCCTCTATCCGCTGTAGCAGATAGGAAACTTCCTGATTGGCATAGCGATCATGAGAATCAGAAACAGAAGTTCTCTTCCCAAATAGCGCATCCGCTTCATCAAAAAACAGAATCCAGCCTTTCCGCTCCGCCCGATCAAAGATTTTTGCCAGGTTTTTTTCAGTTTCACCTATGTACTTGGAGACAATTCTGGACAGATCGATCCTGTAAACATCCAATCCCAATTTTTTACCAAGCAATGTCGTTGTCAAGGTTTTTCCGGTACCGGGTGGACCATAAAACAAAGCCTTGAAACCTGGTTTCAGCTTTTTATTCATTCCCCAGGAGTGTAGCAATTGGTCCTTGTGTTTCAGCCAGATTTCAATTTCCCTCAGTTCTTCCTCCGTATGCGGATTGAGTACCAAGTCCTCCCATTCCATCTCTGTCTGTAGGAGTTGGGCAGGGAAATTTGCGCTGTAATCCGGCTTGCGGACCGTTCCGCTGGTAATTTCCTGTAAGGTTTCTCGGTTGATGATCAGAGTCCCATTGAGATAGGGCTCATCGATCTCTGTATCGCTCAGTTGTAGATGGCCTTCTTTAAAAAGTCTGGAATTCTTGTCAAACAGATTCAGATACTGAAATCTCTTTTCCAGATCACTTCCGGCTAGGATAAACAGTACGGTCTCACCTGTTGGGACAAAACCATTGTGGTTTTTACCTTTTCTTCCGCCAAACTCTGTAAAGATCTGTTGGGTTAATTGGTTTTTGCCCATGAACATATCCAGCATTTGCGGTTTGATATGGGGCACAGCTGCCAGAATCAAGAGAAATCGCTCGGCCTCGGAAAGGGCTGATTTTTTCAAAAAACGTGCATAAGCACCAAAAGGCTCATCGAATTCCGGAGCAGGGATTTCCAGGACATCCCGGAAATGATTTCCAGGATTGGCATTCATTGCAGACCGGGATTTTAAAATGCTTTGAAGCCAGTCCAACTCCTGCTGAATTGCAAATGCATTATGTTTTGAAGTTGTTACCATTCCACTGTGATTAATTCTTCCATCCATGGCAGTTTGATGATGCCGATACTCCAGGGTAGTCTGTCCAAAAGGATATCAAAAGCCAAACGCTGGATCTGTAAATGATAACCTCGCTGTACCTTCTTTAAAATTCCTTCTCTAGCAAAAAAACCATCTGCGATCATCCTTCCTGATCTGCTTTTTAAGGCGGTCCATTGGGTAGCCATGCTTTCCAGCAGAAGGTCTTTTTCATATAGAAATCTCGGATCTAAATCCCCAGAGAAATCTATTGTTTCTGTAGGCTCTAATCCACATAGGATTTTATTCAAAAGCAAGTCCGGCTCTTCCCATTCCATTTGCTCTGGCATCATGGATTGAAGGAGTAGTGCAGCCATGGATTTTGCTTCCTGGGAGGTGAAGTTTCCGCTTTGGACTAAGCCTAAATTCCCAAAAAATCTAGGTAAAAATGCTGCTGTCAACACCAGCCCTGCATTGTGGATAACTGTTTTCTCTTCCTCTTTTGGGTTTTGGATTTTTTGCAATTGGGTTTCTCTGATTCTTTGTTTGGAGACCAGATCGTCTATTGTGGATAAGTCGGAATGTTTCAGGAAATCCATGTTGATAATTTGGATGGATTCCTTCCAGAATGTTCCTGAAATTAATTCTGAGGCTATTTTTATAGAATGCAGCGAGTTGACTATTTCTTGACCAATTTTCTTTTTAAAGGATTTTGAATTGACTGAAGGATGAAAAGTTATCCACAAAATTTGGATAAGAAATTCTGCGTTTAGTCTCGAATTTTTACTTGATTTTTCTGAAATAATCTGAAACTGTCTACTTAAATAAGTTTTGAAATCACTTGTTTTTCCACAGGAGGTAAATATCAAAATCGCATAGAAATTTCGGATGGCATCTTTGGTCAAATTCGGTCTTTTGTTTCCATAAAATGAAAGTAAATGTGTAAGAATTTTAAGATCGTTTTCCGAAATGATTGCTTCTAAAAACAAATTATGAACCTGGTTTTGGTTAAAGGGTTTCAGCATCTCGGCGATTCGCTTTGATGAGGTCCAAGTAATGGGATTTTTACTTAACCAAGATTTGAGTTTATCTGGATTTTGATCGACAATCCTTTGGAAAATCTGGGCAACAGAAAATCCTATATGTGAACTTGCAAACCAGGGTAGCGTTCCATTTTGAAGAAAGTATATCAGGATTTCCCAATCAGTTTCAGGCCTTCCTTTCTCACTTTTTTGAAAAGATTTGCTGTCTTTGAATTGATGTGGATTCAGATAAGTCTGCTCAACATGGATTTTCCTAAGCTGCTCTTCCAATGCTTTTCGCAACCGGTGCTGAAGTAGGTCTACGGGAAGATCTTTGGGAATCCTTCCTAGGTCCAAATCAAGGGTTTCAATTCGAATGGTTTTCCCTTCTTGATCATACTCATCCATTACTTGCTCCATCACGGGAATCAGGTGTTGGTAATAGATTTCCTGTAGGCTTTTTTGCCCGGCAAGTGCGGCTGTTTTGTTTCCGAATCCAGCAGCTAAAACCTGAGTATGGATCAAATGATTACCCATTATTTGCCTATGATTTTTTCTATCAGCGTAGCTTTTGTATCAGATGAAGTCACCTTTATAGCTTTCTCCTCTGAGATTTTCAGAAGAGTATCCTTTTTAAATAATTCAAGGTCTTTTCTGGTAATTGAGGAGTCAATGGTGGAGGCTTTGAAAGTCTCGACAAGAACTGATTTATCTGCATTTGGAAGGTAGGATACCTTATTGGCATCCAGGTATTTTTTGAGTTCTTCTTCCGGCAGCCTTTCAGCTGTGACTACAATCACATTTTCTGTCCTGAAACCACAATTTTGATTTTGATAGGATTCTATTGCTCCGGCAAACTGCTCAGGTTTTATGGAGGTGGTATTGATTCCAACGCTTTCTAAGATCAATTTCTGTTGTTCCGGATCTTTTACCGTCGTTTCCCTCAATTCTGAAAATGTAAATCCTTTGGTTTCACGGAGACTTTCCAATAAACTCAGAATCACATCAGGCAAATTTCCTGAAGGATTGTTCAGCTGCCTGTCTTTAGCGACTATTCGGATAAAGTTCTCATTCCAGGTAGAAATGATAGAAATAGAATAACATTCTAATGCTGGCAGGGCGCTTTGAACCATGTTGATATCCACTACTTCCTGACTACATATTTCAGCTTCTTGACTATCAAAACCTCTCTTTTCAAAAAGTAAGGTTTGTCCTGGAGACGGGAACTGGATGGAATACTCACCTTTATCCGTGGTGAATGTCTCAGTTTCTGTATCCTTGATTGAAACCCTGACTTTTGATAAGGGTGCCCCTTCTGGACCGCGGACCAAACCTCTTACAGACATGGCGGTGCATTCCGGTGTGGTTGTTCCCCCGCAGTTCTGAGCCTGATGGTTCAAAATTGCTTGTTCCAATTGGTCATAATTGAGGCCATCTGTTGGTATATTCAGACAACTTAGAAGTTGCTTTCTTGAATCTTCTTCTTCAAGAACACTTCCTATGATTTCATCTCTAGTGAAGCCTTTTGTCTTGGTAAGATCTTGTAACAATAGTTCTATAGCTCTACCATCATTTTCATTGGCGACATCTATTTCTCTTCCTTTTAAGGTTTCACGAACTCTATCTATTCCCCAACATGCTAATACGTCTTCGGAGTAACATCCCTGAGTGCCACGAACCCAAATAGTCACTTTTCCCTGATCGCTTTCCTTGCTAACTTTGTCTCTTAAAATGTATTGGAAAGAGTCAATTCCAGTAAATCCCTCGGCAGAAGTGTATCTGAAACTGTTACTTTCTGGATCCTTCTCCACTTTTCCTTTCTGTACCGAGCTTTCTCCCACAGGGATTACTACGTATTCCCGTCCATTCGTCAGAAAATCATTCAGCGTAATATCAATTCTGGTAGACTTTTCAGTAAATGCAATCGCATAATCTGGTCTTGCAAATGGTGGCAAAACAATGCTGTTTTCTCCACAAGGCTCTATGCAGGGTGTGCATTCGCAGCAATAATAGGGAAGACTGAAATCACCGATCACCCGCTTTTGTTTGGGATCATGTAGCAAGAAAAAAGTGCCTGCCTTGTACACTCCAGCCTCATGTGTCAAACCTTTGTGTTTTTGGAGGTAATGGGCAAACTGATTGGATTGGATCAAAACCTTGATCCTGGATTGATAACTGACGTAGATTCGTTGGAGCTTTGCAAAAAAGAGCAGGTCCAAAATCTGGTATAGAAAAGGAGAGATTCTTGCCAGTATTCCATTGTAAAATTCCAGTTCTTTCTCATTCCCGTCTTTCACCTTAATTTCTTGCAAGAGTTTTTGCTGGATCAGCACAAAATCGATCAGGAGCTGCAATAATTGCTTGTATCCATTTTGGAAAGCGGCCCAGTTTATGTCTTTCAGGCATTCTGGGAGGGCTTTTGCCAACTTTACCAATAATTCCAAGGTTTCAGAAGCTTTGATGTAAAATTCATCCTCTGTGAAATCGTCTTCACTTTCTTCCTGTTTGGCGTTCTCCGTGGCATAATCGAAGAGATTTTTGAGGTCTTGAATAAATCCTGCCACGATTCTTCTTTGGAAAGCATATTCTTCCTGCAAGTCATTCCAACCACAATCTTCCAGGTATTCTGTCTCGTCATTTTCTCCCAGATGGAGTACTTCTACATGAATGGACAGATTAAACTGTAGAATCAATTTTTTTATCTGATTAAGCGCGGAGTCCAACTCTTTGCTGAGATGACCCTCAATTCTCAGAAAAGGATAGCTTTCAATATCATAAAACAATGGTGTTTCCAGTGGGGATTTTGCTTCCGTTGCCTCTTCATCTGGCTGATTATCATAGGACTGTGCCCCTGGGCGATAGGAGTTTCGCAGTTGGAAATTTCCTGGGTCTATCCAGCTGTCTTCGAGAGAAAACCATTTGGATACTGCACTTTTTGATTTGATTTCATAATAATATGGAATGGCGCGCTCTCCGAGTTCTCCAAGTTTTTCTCCCGAAGGGGTGATTTTGATAGGGAATTTTTCACTTTCTCCATTTTTGAAAATTCCTGTTTCCAGCTTTTCTATCAGCATAATCATTCTGCGATGCCTTTGAATACAGGTCTCAGCCAAAAGTTTCTGGAGGTTGAAAATCGGCGGCTGCACAAAGCCATGTCTATATTTCAAGAATTGGGCTTGTGTTTCTGAACTGGTTCGGGCTCTTCCCAACATCAAATGCAAGGGAAAAAGTGAGCTGTCAGTGACGCAGTTGTACCAAAGATCCAATGCCGAATTCCTGAATTCATGGTAGGCTTTGACCAGTTCTTTCGCAAAATCCCAGAGGTATTGTATTCCCTGAATTCCCTCTGGATTTTCTTCGGCCAAGGCCATGATTTCAGCGATTTTATCTTGAATACCACTGGATTCTATAGGATTTGCAAAGCTGTAACTTTTACTCAAAATCGGTTCGAAAATCTTATAGGAAAGGCTCAGAGCCTCAAAAAACTCCTCACTGAGCGTGGTTACAATGAACTTTTGGTAATGTTTGACAAAGGCTCCAAATTCATTTGACTCGGGATTTCCAGGATAGAATAGCGGCTTTTGGACAGCAAATTCGGGCAAATCCAAAACACTTGGAAATGGCGATTTGACATTGGAAGATTTTGTCAGAATCTTATCCAGATCGCTTCCGCTTACCACCAATCTTCTTAGCGTCAATAGTCTGTCCTGCCCACGGTCATCACAGGCATTTCCCAAACAGGATTTCAGGTCTTTGTCAAAAATCTCAATAAAAATCAGGACATATTTATCGTTGAGAAAGTTGGCTGGATTGCTTAGTTTTTTAACTCCGCCACTGTCAGTAGGTACTTCAGTGAGCAATTCAAACAGGCTAACCTCATGATCTACATCTTTGAAAGGTTTATAGATGACACCTTCGGGCAGAGAATAAGGTCTATAATGGGTGGCATTGAAAGTACCTGCCTGGATCAGGAATCCCTCTGAAGTGATGCCCAGTCCTTTGGTGATTTGCAATCCCTGAGGAAAGGGCTGCACCTGCATGCCGCAGACGATCCCCATACCGATCAACTTCGATCGGGTGAGCCTTCCCTGCTGATCTAAATAGGCTGCAAGTTGGTTGAGCTGCGTGCTGGTGAGCACTTGGCTACCTTCAAAAATCGGATAAGTTGAAATGATCTGGCTCATAATCGTTTTGTTAAAATTCTCCCAATGACGAAGAGTTGAGAATAATGGAGTTTTCCAAGTTGTCATCCTCATCGCAATCGTGAAGTGTGCCGACAGGATAGACGTTTCGGATTTGTGCCAAGGCTTCAATCAGCCCTGTAAGTGATTCTGAGAGCTTTTTGGGCTCCTTTTTGACTTTCAGCGTTTCCAATAGCCAGATTTTCCAGGCTATTTCCAATGTTTTCATATGCGCAGGATGAATCCAGCAAATCGTCAAAAAGACGTGGGCCGGAGTTTCCCTTTTGATCTTTTTCTCAAGAAATCTTCTGAAGTCCGTACTGGTAAATCTTCCTGCCCAATAAGGTAGAATCACATGGGCCATGCAGGTGTAGGGATCATCCAGTGTGCAGACACATTCTTCTTCAGAATGCGGATCCAGCAAGCTATCCTCAATGATTTCTGTGACCAATCCACCCAACCCATCAGGGATTTTGAATTTTCCTTTGACTTTCGGACGGAGAAGAATGTGTTCGATCAGGTGTGTGCCTTCGTGATTGAAGAACTCTTTGACGAAAAACTGCTGAACTTTCTGGATGGTTATTTTTTCTCCTCCTCCTGCTATTCGGAATTGGTCACCTGAGACGGAGAGGACATCAAATTGTCTAGATAATATTACCATTCCACCAGGCTGTTCTTCTGGATTTTCAGGATCTTCGATCAGATCTTTTCTCGGCTCAGATTTGGTGACCAAAACTGTATTTCCGTCTACTTCATTTACTTCATGAATGCTGTAATAAATCAGATGTTCTTTTCCGTAAAGAAGAAACAGGACTTCAAAATCTTCGAAATTTTCAAATAAAGCAGCATGAAGTCCTTCAATGATCAGTTGATGCTTAGGCACATTCAATCCAATAATTTCAAAGGCCCTTTCGAAGTGGATTTGATCTCCTTTTTGTGGGAATGGAGCTGCTTTTAAATCAATAAATGGACCTTTGGCCACAGCGGCTGAAATAGCAAGCTCCAATGGATCAAATCCCCCTTGGACCAGCCAGGCATCACCCCAGTCTCCATTTAGGATGGCAGTCGCCAAAGGAACATTAAAGTCAGAATCAAAGCTTTTTGCCAAGACACCTCCACGGATGGGATCGGTTAATGAGAATTTATAAGGAGAAAAATACGGAGCAGGATCAGCCACATAAGCACTATCAATAACTCCTGCAGTACAGATCTGCCAAATCAATTCTTCCAAACGGGTTTCTGCCAGTTCCTGAAGTTCCTCTTCCGATGTGGCTTCGGGTACCTCCACTTGCAGGCTTCCCTCCAAAAGTTTGACTCCAGCTCCAAAAGGGGTATCAAAAAGTGAATATTCCACCAAGTAATTGGGAGGTGCGGGAGCTAAATTGACTGTGATGTCTGCTTGCCAAAACGCATCCAAGGCCAAACTTAAATTCTTTCTGTTTGCAAGGGGATTGTTTAAAAATTCATTTCTGAGAATTTCCCAAAGTTCCGTCATTGCGAGATCAGCATCACCTTCAGGAGTGTCGTCTCCAAAATCAACCTTGGTACTTTGCCCGACTAAATTACCCTCCCAAACTAATTCAAAGTAAAATCCTGCATCACCTGTGCTGATCTGGAAATTTTCCAAATTAGAACCAATCAGCAGCACTATTTCCAAGGCTTCAAAAGCACGTTCCTTGGTCTGGAATTCTGCCGATAGCTCAAAAACCAGGTTTTCCATTTCATTTTTTACCTGGACTTTCCAACTATCCCCAACTTCCAAAATTTCAAATCCAGGAGAAAACCGTAGCCAAGAAACAGGCTTTTTTCTGATTCCCATCAGTCCTTGAATCCGGTTTTCCAGTCCGGAGAGATTCTCCTGGTGCCAAAAGTTGTTGGCGATAGTATAGTCGAATCCCTTGCCTCTTTCGGATGAGATTTTGGGATAATTATTCAAAAAAGCCTGTTTATCTTCGATCAGCCTGGTTTGCCCTTCGGTTGGATTGAGCCGCAATGCCAAAAGTCCGTAATCGGTAAACTGTTCCGCAAATCTGCCGAGCAAATGATCCAAAAAGCGGTTTCTTCGAACATAAAAATCTTCCTTGTTTTCTGTGATTTCAGCCACAGCTTCTTTTAGACCTATCAGGTCTTTCCAAAGTGGATTTCCGTCAGGCACCATACTCTCGAGACTTTGGGAGAAATAGGTGGCATCAATTAATGGATTTCCAAAGTCGTCTTTATCCTCATTGATGGAGAATAGATGGCGCACATTTGCCAGCTGACTTAGGTAATTCACCAGAAGCTGTTCAAAAACCATCAGGAATGCTTTCAATTGCTTTACCTGAGCGGAATCAGGTCTGCCTTGGGATTTAGGAAGCATGCCTGCCTCGGTGATTCCATAGACCAGTGGAAAATCATTTTGGATGGATTCGTACTCATCCGGATTTTTGAAATTTCCTTTAGGCAAATCAAAATCCAGGGTGGGATAATAGATTTTTTGCCTGCGTTCAGATGCTCTGTATTGCGCTAAAAGATCCTCTACCTTTTCCCGGTTTGCCCGGAAGGGAAGCTCTTCTTTGTAATAAGTGATTTTAGAAAGTTCCGTATTCAGCCTAGGCACATAAAACTTGTCCATTGCCAGTTCCAGACACCATCTGACGCTTTTTGAGGGGATTTCTCCAGACTCATTGTCCTGAGGTTTATTGGCGATTTGTATACTTTTGACTGCTTCCACACCTTCGATGTCCATGATAATGTGGATAAGATCGGTGACGTGAATGCTCGATTTTCTATCGGCTTTGGCCAGCTCATCTTCATCGATAAATCCGTGTTTCAGCAAAGGACCTTCGAAAAGCTCTTCAGTAGGAATACACTGCGTTTCTTCCCAATTGCCCAGATACACCTTGTCATCGTCCATCAAAACAGGGGATGGGAAGTTTGGCGTTAGGAGAATTTCGCAAAGGGCCGAATTTTTTGGATCTGTTTTGAGCTCTAGGATTTCATAAATGCCCACATTTCCCCCAGATCCAATAATACTGACTTTGGATTTGGCTTTTGGGTAGGTTTCTTTGGGGATTTCTATCCAGATTTTGGCAGGGTTTTGCTGGATTTTGGCAATGGGTAGCGCATCGTCTTTGCAACGATTCAGCATTTCTTCCAGATTATAGAAGTTCACCTGAGGCGAAAGAAATGCACTGATTGCCTGGAAGATCTTGGCTTCCGATTCATTGATAGGAGCATTTGGAGATAGCTCGACATCCGCGCATACGAGGATTTCTTCTACCCGTAAGGCATGAAAATCCACAAAGTCCTCACAAAGGTTTCTATGGGCATGCAGGCTGGTTTTAGCTGCCTCCAGAATCTGATTGATTTTTGCGACTTTGGCCAGGTAGCCGGTCAATATCCCTTCAGGGCTCGAGTACACAAATTGATTTACCTGATTAGAAAGAGCCGCCATGCCCTCCAAAGGATCCAACCCTTCTGCTACCAATTTTGTCGCTTTGATCTCAATTAGGTTGCTGGGACTCAGGTCAAAATCCATGAAAATGTCATCCGGTACGTTTTGAAACTGGATTTCTATGGCATGAATGTTTTTGCGGATCGAAACAGGGTCAGCCCAATCGACTTCCGAAGTGTCCCATCTTGGAAACTCCACTTGGATATCGATGACTACTCCAGCAATATCCGGATGTTCGTCTACTTCGATTTCCATACTGAGTTTGTTCTCATTGAGATCACCCAGGTTTTCTGTCGTATCAAATTCCAGCAAAACATCATATAGAATGCCCAAGTTCAATGCTTCTTCACTGGAAGGATAGGGTTTATAGGCCAGTTTTTTCTCTTTTCTATCCGGAAAAACCCTGATCTCATTGGAGTCACGGATGATGATCCATGCATTTTTGATTCCTGCTCTAGGGCAAATCAAATCGTCCTCATCCACCACTTCCACATCCATAAGGAGTTTGCGGTAGTCATTGATTGTGACTGGCGAACTGGGAAGAATCTCAGAAGCTTTGAAAAATTGATTGCTTAAACTTCCGTTTTCATCTGCCAAAAGATCTTGAACAGGAAAATTGCTTCTATATCCTAAGTCAGTTATTGCGTAGCAAAGCACTTCCAAAATTGTAATTCCAGGATCATGGCTGTTATAATCTGTCCAGATTTTGCCGGAGATCCTTTGGATATAGCTGATGGCTTCCGAGCGCAAGAGCTCATAATCCATGCTTTTTTGGATGGGTTTAGCTTTCGATATGGTGATTGATTTTTCCATAGTCCTGATCAAAATTCTTCATCCAAATCCTCTTCCTCAACCGATGCGATGCTCGCAGCAGGTTTGATTTCATTGTCTTCACACAGGCAATCATCCGTTTCCAACACTTCTATCAAGTGGTCACCATAGCTTCCCAAAGTCCCCACAGATCCCAAAACCGAAACTCCCCGACTGCCTTTTGCGGCTTCTACCCGCGTGCGGGAAAGGAGCTCCCCCGAAACCGGATTGATCACCAAATGATACAGTTCAAAGCAGGTCAAATAATCTACGTAATCTAGCTTTTCCACAAAATGGAGTACCACGGAGCTGTGTAGCGATTCGCTAAAAGTCCAGTTGAAATCCGCTTCAAATGCCCAAGGGGAAAGAAATGCTTTCAGATCATCTTCCAGTTTTCTGGCGAAAAAGTTCTTATCAGCCCAAGAATGAAATTTCACTTTGGTTTTTACCTGAATCTCCTCATAGACCGGATTGACCACATGCAGATAAACGGCCGGTGGGTAGATGGCAGAGATGAAATCCCGGATAGCTTCAATCTGTGCTACACTAGCTTTTGGTCTGAGGGGATCCACCGCGTTTTTATTTTGGACGTTGGAAATAATCACCAGCGTCACATTCCTAGGAGCCAAAGCTTTGTATTTGGTGAGGTCACCATCATAGGAGGTATGATTCAAACATTTGACTTGATAAACTTCCTGAAACTGCTCCAACACCAAATGCTCGTAATCCCAAAGTGTGATGGCTCGTTGTTTATGACGAAGCCTTTCGCTGATTCTTTGGTAAAAGTTTTCGGAGGATTCTTCCGTTTTCCCACCAAAAGATGAAAAAGGTTGTTGTATTTTATTGATGGCACTATTCCCGATTTTCAGCTTGGAGATAGTTTCGGCAGGAATAGATTTCGCAACTCTGAGAGGATCATTTTCATTTGGCTCGTAGCTCACTTTCACTGCCTGTGCTAACACAGCGATGAACTCCGGAATGGCATCTGAATCCGAAACCACGGATGCTTTGATCCAAGTCTGCATTTCGGGAAGAATCGTATGGGATGTATCCGCCTCACGCGGCATGGCAAAAGCCAAAAGTCCACTTTGGATCAAGCCTTTCGTCTCATCTGTCAATACCGAATATTGATCGAATTCCTTCCATTCATTTCCCGTCAGATAGCTCCATGTTACATCTGGAACTGGTTTTTCTGGATTTGCAGTGCCGTCAAGCACTTGGAGGAGGAGTTGGATGTTCTGGGCTTTTTGATGATCACTTAGACCGATCATCAATTCGCCCTCATTCTCATATTCTGGCAACAATAGAATGGCTCTTTTTCCTTCAATTTTAGCTTCCCCAAATGCCCCAATATGGAAAAATCCTTCCAGTCCCTTGGCCGAAATATCCAAGGTTTCTTGCGAGCTGTAATCGATTCTGACTGATTGAAGTTCTGGGGTATAAGGTTCTTTTGGAAGTGTACCTCCACCCTTTTCGACCAATGCCTCTCTGGCGAAAATCAAAGGATAATCTTTGTGGCCAAAATCAGGTGAATTTAATTTTAGTCGTATAAACCCCCGATTACTGGCTGGAGACCATTCACTGAACTCCTCTAGTTTGGGGTTGGCTTTGATCCCGTTCCAAAGGGCTCCAGCCAAAGAAATGGTTTTAGCCGGATTTAGTGGGACAGTGTTATTTCCGGAAAAAAGAGTCTTTGAAGAATTGATAGATTTCCATTCTTTTTTTTCCAAAAAATCTACTGCTGTAGTGAAGCTCTGGTTTTTCCTCTCCGGAGCATTTCCATAAGCGCTATAATGACCAGCAAATCCATCCGAGTCTTCTGGGAGACCATGCCATTGAAGATTTAAATTGAGTGATTTGAGGCTTTTCCCAAATACCTCTTGGCTGCCTATGTAAAAATTAGATCCTTTGACAGGCCTAAATCCAAAGGGCTTGATGTTTTTTCCAACCGGAAGAATACTTTGGTCATTTTGAAGAATCAGATTTTCAATTCCTGCAACATCAATAGTCAGTGAAGCTTTTATTACATGGCATTCCTTCAAAATCCCATAGCCATAACTTTGAGTAGTATTGGCGAGATTGACTTTCATCACAGGAGAGGAAGTCTTGAATTTTTGGAGCAAAACTTTTTCTGAATAGTTCACTACAGCCGGATCTTCTGGCAACAGCTGACAGTTAAGCGTCAGATAAATTCCGTTTTCATCACTGCCCAGCTTATGTTTGGATAGGCGAAAAGTATATTCTAAGTCATGCCATTTGTCCTCGCCCATTCCTCTGACGGCTTTGACTTGGTCTTCATCGGTAAATTTCCCTCCTGAAAGCGAGTTTCTTTTACTCAGGATGTTTTTGGCGGTAGTCTCACCGATATCATAGCCTTTGAATGGTCGATGAATTCCCTCTTCGGGATCATCCAATACAGGACCTGTCACCGGTTCAATTCCGGCAATATCCTGCCATTTGATTGCTTTGTTTAAAAAATCGAGGATTTTCCCTTCCAGATCCTCTTCTTCATTTTCCCAGCCAATGGTAGCGCGAATCCATTCCTCTTCTCCACTAAACCAGATTTCAAATGTGTCATCAAGCGGGAGCAATCTCAATTTTTCCAGAAAACCTTCAGTTTGTTGGAAAGTAAGTTTTAAGGACACTTTTCTGCTTCCTTCACCCATCAAAAGTATGGGAGAAGCCACTGCAAATCCAATGGTGGCCAAGTCGCGGTCTTGGTCTGGGAATAACTTGGAAGGCCTACCGAAACTTCTCCATTGTTTCTCTTCACTCAGCAATTCAGCTCCGATTCCGTCTGCTGAGTTTGCAATTGGCGATTTATAGAACCTGCCGTTTTGATCCTTGAAAAGAGCCAGAAGCGAGGTGACTTCTGCTTTATTCAGGACGTTTTGATTTTCAGTTTGGAAGAGGATTTCCTTTCCTAAATCATCTTTTCCTGCTTTGAAAGCAGTATCTGCTGGTAATAAATGTGCTTGAATATGCTTTGCAAGTTTCAGAATCAGGTACACCTGATCCTCCACTGCAGGTTTTTCTTTTAGTCTGAGTACATCTCTGTAGTAAAAGTCAAGATGTCTTTGGGTCAGCGTATTGATGTCTTCCTGGGCAAAGCTAAAGAGTTTTAAAAATGCCAGAAACAAGGCAAAATGAGGATTGGTCAATTGGTTTTCCTCAATTTTCTGATCAAAAAAACCGCTCCAATCATCACCGCTCCATTCATTGGAACTGGTGATGAATTTTAGCTCACTTGCAATGTTCACTGCGAATTCCTGCAGATCTTGCATCTTCCTTTCGTCCACACGCACGTATTCCGGAAGCAGACTTTTCAAGAGTCGCTGAGCACGGCTGGTGCCATTTCCTGGAAGGGTAAGATCGTTGCAATCTTTGCTCATAATTTCAGATCAGTAGCTTCAGTAAAGAGGTAAGGATACACCAGATTTCTCCGGTTGTTGGTAGCGATGATCAAGTAACTGACCACTACTTCAATCCTGCCTTCGTTATAATTAGGTCTCAAATCAATGTCTTCGGTTTTCACCCTAGGTTCATGGTAAAGAATGGCCTGTTTGATCCGATTGGCGATCATATTGGCAGTGGTCACATTCAGTGCTTCGAAAAGTAAGTCCTCCATATTTGCTCCATAGTCAGGACGCATGACCCGTTCACCCAATGTGGTATTGAGCAGAATGATCAAACTTTGCTGGATATCTTCCTCGTTTTCCGCAAGCCGGGCTTTTTGACTTTCCAGACTAAAACTTACCGGAAAAGCCCAGCCTCTACCTAAAAATGATTTTTCTTCTTCCATGTCATCCTATGATTACGGTTGGTTCTCCTACAGCCGGTGATGCACCACAAACACATGAATCACCTACTCTTAATGCCGGCATTCCTCCGATCAAAACTGTTGCACTGCCTGCAATGAAGGGACTGACGGTGGGCTGATGTGAATTGGGGGGCAAAGCACAAGTATGATTATCACCCATCACAGCCGCGGGCATTCCCCCAATCAAGACCGTCGGGACTCCTGGACCGATAATCGATCCGCCATGTGTACTTAAATCTCCAAATCTTGCGGCTGCTGGCATAATCAATTGATTTGTACAAGTGAACCTGAAATGACCGTCTGACCTCCGGATGAAACTTCTGCTCCGGCGGATCCTTCTGCTTTTAGCTGCGCACTGGCTTTTATTTCTATTCCTGTGCCTTCCATGCTGATATCTCCACTGGCTTTTAGAATCAGATCTTTTGCACTTTCTATGGTAATTCCATCAGCATTCATGCTTATTTTATTTCCATTTTCATCTTCCAGCAGAATGGCTCCTTCCTCATCTGTGAATTGGAGCTTGTTTCCATTTGGAGTCTCGATGTCAATGGTTTTCTTTTCGTCATTAAAAACTACTTTGAGTTTTTCCCGTGTGACAATTCCCTTTTCATGGTTATCATCTGCTGCTTCAAATGGGGCGGGTTTACTGCTGCTATGGAGCATTCCCAAAACGACCGGATCACGAGGATCTTCATTGATAAAAGCCACGATTACCTCGTCTTCCAGTTCAGGCCTGAAGTAAATTCCCCGTTCATTACCAGCATCAGGAGAAGCATATCTTGCCCAGATTCCATCTTCCTCTAAACTGATCATGGGAAGTTTTACCTGTATTCGATTTTCTCCGTCAGGATCCCCCTCTAATGCTGTGACGATTCCAATGTGAAGCCCCTTTATTGCAGGCAGAAGACCAGATGCGGCCACATCGAGGATATCATCGTATTCTCTGGCAAACCATTTTGGGTCCAAACCCAAACCGAGATGGGTAAACCATTTTTGATTAGGAGAAAACTCGTGGTAAACAGAAGAGACAAATGCTTTTCCATTAAACCGACTTCCAAATCCTTTGAGCTCCACCATATCCCCAGGTTTCACCGTGTTGTCTCCCAAAAGCTTGACCCTTCCCTGGATTTTTGCCAATCGGCTTCGCAATAATCCGGCGTCCGTCCAGGCCTGTAATTCTTCATCTGCCAAAAGGCCCCCATGTTGCATCTGAAAAGACTCCAACCCGATCACTGCAGCCAGATCATCTCCGCTGATATCGCCTGGAGATAGATTTCCAGGGTCTGTGCCTTCTTTTTCTGCCAGTTCTTGTTTGATAAAATCCCAGCTTAGACCTTTGGTGGCGGAGTATTGCTGACGTGCATCCATGTCAGCTTCAAATTCCACCACGTTGTCTCCGTATTGCAGTTCGAGTACAGGGTCTGCACTGGTTTGTGGTTTTTGGATGGAGACTGTTCCTGCCTCGGTGGTGATGATTTTCCCATTTGCATCTGCCCGGCTCATGATGAAATCCCAGTCCGTTGCATGATATTGCACGATTTCGGCATGGGTGAGACTGGTGCTTTCTACATCTGCAGAGAGGTCAGAATATTTCCCGATCAGCTCTTCCATGACATCACTGTCTGAACTCTCGAAAAAGTACTTATTCTTTCTTCCCACGGTCATTTTGATGACAGGATCCCGGAGTTCGAGGATCAGTCTGGATGCTTTCTCAGGATTGATTTCCAGACCGTGTTTGATAATTATCCCTTCAAAAATGGTTTCTTCCAGGTTATGATATCCCGCATCAATTTTAAGTTTGATACCAGGCTTAAATAGCTCTCCTTCGCTAAGTTGAAATTCCCCTGTTGCAATATCTCCATCAAAAAGTACCAGTTTGGCAGTAGGGATTTTGTTTACAGCTTTACGCACAGCGATCATCGCTACCCCAACGGATGGCGGAACTTGCTCACCATCTGAGAAAATCTTAAAGGTGGCTAAGTCTTGCTGTGTTTCAGCTGATGTAGGTACTAAGGGCATATTATGATTTTGCTAAAGGTGGAAAAATGAGTTTCTGGCCAGGGATGAGCTTTCTGAAATTTTTAAGGTTGTTGGCTTTGGCTACCTCCAGGTAATATTCCTGGGTTCCGTAAATTCTTTTGCACATCAGCAGCAGGGTGTCTCCGGCTTTGACTGTTCTTTGATGAGTTAAATCCGGTGAGTTTCGGGCCGTGGTAGCCGCTTGTTCCTGGCGGGAAAGTGACTGGTCAAAATTGGCCGAAACAGTGGCTCTGATAGGTAAACCCGATGCATTGAAAAGCTTGTAATTGATTGTGGCAGTTGCCAGAACGCCCCTGAATTGGTATGCTCCCCAGTTGATTTGCAGATAATTTGGCTTGTGAGTATCTGATTGTATGTTTTGGGTGATATCCAAAAATTTCCGGATTGCCCCGTCCACATGCTTGTCCTTGCTTATAATGTCAATGGCATTCACTCTATTACCACTGATGCTTTCCAGATTTGGCTTGTCATCACCGAGATAGTCAAAATTTGTTTCCCCTGGTTTGTCGGCACTTGGAGGAGATGCAGCACTGGCATCAAAGAGAAATTCGAATGAAACAGAATCTGATTCCAACGTTCTGAACTGATATTGTTTCCCATCTGCAGGACCTTCCTCAGGAATCCACTTGGATTTGAATTCCTGGGAAAAGGTGGTAGGATTATACATGACCACATAGGTAGCAGTGGCATCATTGTATTCCTCATCCTTAAAAGCAGTGATTTTCAGCTTTTCTAGGCCTCCTTTTTGGGAAAAAATATCATTTAATGACATGTTAGATTGGATTTACCTTTCGTTTTTCTCTTTGATCAATCTGCTGAGTTCGCGGATTCCATCCATGACCGCGCCTGTATCAGGTTTTTTGTTTCCATTTCCGGTGGGGCTGGATTCTGCAGCATCCACGGTGGTACGAATGATTAACTCTTTGATTTCTATGGGCATGATTTAAGGCAATAGATCATCTGGACTGATTCTACGATAGTATTGATAAGCGAACTCGATGTTTTCGATCATCATGGTATTTTCCATGGCGTTAAATCCTTCGATGGACCATTTCACGGGCCAGGCATTCACAAAATTCCAGGCTTGCAAAGGCAACTTCTCAGGACTCAGAAGAATAACCGTAATGTCCTGTGCTTCAAATTCAAATCCCTCGACACTGTCTTTAAACCATTTGGCGATTTGTGAACTGACCGCCATGCCTCTTTTGAGAACAAGGTTTGGGTAGGAGACAGGGTTTGGCATACGATGTTTGAAGCGGTTTTCTCCTCCTTCGGCATATTCTTCCACGCCGATTTCCACGCTCAATCCCGAAACTTCCTGAAATCCAAAATCTGGCATTGCCGGATACTTCAGGAGTAATCCCTCAAATCGAACCAGAAAATGAAAGCCAGTAGGTGGATAAAAAAGAGCCATGGAATTATGGAGTTTCTATCGCCAGGCCTTCGTGGCAAAGTTCAATACTTTCCACAGCCACTTCATTTCCGGTCGAATTCAGTGATGGGCCTTCTACTTTGCATGGCCAGGCATCTTTGACTTTCCAGACCATCACTGGCTCGTGTTCTTCATTGAGTAAGCTGATGGTGAGATCCCGTCTTTCGATGTTGTTCATTTTGACGGTGTTTAGCCATTGGAAAAATTCGTTGTCAGCTCGGAAAATGCCTCTTTTCAAAGTAATGTTTGAGTATTGAGGAATACCCGGCATTTTGCTTACGTGGTATTCTAAGGAACTTCCTTCCCGATAGTCGATGCTCTGAAGCTCTACAGTCAGGCCAGAGACTTCTGTGAAACCGATTCTTGAACCGCCCCATTCTACCTGAAAATGAAAGACGGAAACTGGATATGCTACTGCCATAATTGTGAGATTTTATTAACTGTTCTTGAAATTTAAGTTTAGGATTCCTGTAGTTTATGAGAGAATTTCAGGATGATAAATTCTGCAGGACGTACGGCTGCCAGACCGATTTCTATAATCATCCGACCTTCCAAAATGTCCTGTGCGGACATGGTCTGACCCAATCCGACTCTTACAAAAAATGCTTCGTCCGGTTTGGCCCCGGCAAGAGCTCCATCTCTCCATAATTTGGAAAGGAAATTTTCGACCATGGTTTTGGTTCTGAGCCAGGTATTTGCATCATTCGGTTCGAACACCACAAATTCAGTTGCCTTTTTTACCGATTCTTCGATAAAAATGTAAAGCCTTCTGACTGGGACATAGCGCCATTCATTGTCATTGCCTGCAAGTGTTCTTGCTCCCCAGATGAGAGTCCCTTTGCCTGTAAAAGTTCTGATGGCATTGATGGATTTACCGGAGGTAGCATCTACATTGAGATCTGCTTGCTGGTCATGAGATACTTTTCTGGATGGCCCGATGACAGTTCTTACGTCTACATTTGCCGGTGCTTTCCACACTCCACGCTGTCTATCCACTCTGGCATATACCCCGGCTACTGCTCCAGAAGGCGGTAATGTGATGTAGCTTTTAGTGATTTCAGCGATTATGGACCTATGTAAACTTGGATCGTTTTTGAGTACACTTGGATCTGCTGGATCAGTTGCTTCTAATGGTAGGGTGTCATGAACTCCTGCATCACTAGCTCCTCCAGAATTATAAACATTGGTATGAGAGATCGTCTGGTCGGTAGGAGAGTATGCATAATTTAATGCACTGCTTAAGTTTGGATAGTACGCTGCTCCATATTTTAAATTAGAAATTCCGATGCAATTGTCCCTGAAGTTTTGTGCATCCGCAAAGGGATTTGCAGTAACATCTTTGACATCGATGATGACAAATCTGTCTTTTAGTGATTCACATTGTGCCAAAGCCGCATCGTAAATATCCTTATAAACCGAACCAGTGGTATCAGGAAGTACTGCTTCAATGACATCTGGAAAGACAATCAAAGTAGGCTCATCCACACCTTTTAATTCTTCCAAACCTCCCAAAAGTGAATCCTCATCTGTAGAATCTCCGGGAATCGGAACATTGTCAAAATCATTGACTGAGACGATATAGCAAGGTCCTCCTCCGTTGGAGAAATACATTTGAACTGAGTAATAAAGTTTATAAGGGCTTGGAGTAGCTGGAGGAATTGCCCTGATTTTTCTGCTTTCCAGCCTACCGGGAGTAGCCTGAGTCCCGGGGTAGGTATCTTCGACAGTGATGGTAAATACTTCGGGATTTGCTTTGCCGAAAATTGCCTCAAACTCCAGCATGCTGGTGATCCGTGTTGGGATAGTTTTGACGCTTTCTCCATCCTTTATGGCGAATTGGGTATGCCCGATAAAGGCGGGGATGGCTGTTTCCACGGATGCAATAGAAGCGGGGAGTGTGGAAATTTCTTGTATGTATACACCGGGGGTAGATTGACTTGCCATGGCTTGTTTATTTTATGTTTAAAAGATTAGGATTCCTGTAGCTTATGAGAAAACTTCAGGATGATGAATTCTGCCGGTCTTACCGCCGCCATTCCGATTTCTACTATGAGTCTGCCTTCCAGTATATCCAAAGGCGTCATGGTTTTGCCCAGTCCCACATTGACAAAAAATGCATCTTCGGCCTTTGCGCCAGCTAATGCTCCATCCCTCCATAGATTGCTGAGGAAGTTCTCTATCATGGTTTTTACCCGTAGCCAGGTATTGGCATCGTTAGGCTCGAAGACCACAAACTCCGTAGCTTTTTTTACAGATTCTTCTACAAAAATGTACAGCCTTCTTACAGGAATATACTTCCATTCATTGTCATTTCCAGCCAGGGTTCTTGCACCCCAAACCAAGTTTCCTTTTCCTTGGAAGAAACGGATGACATTGATGGATTTTCCGGAAGTTGGATCCACATTGAGCAAACCCTGATCTTCTGCATTGACTAGAACAACCGGCCTGCTGACTCCCCGCACATCCACATTGGCAGGTGCTTTCCAAACCCCTCTTTGGCGATCTACTCTCGCACAGATTCCGGCCATGGAAGCACTTGGATAGAGTTCCATTTTTTTAGCCTGAAGCTTTGCAACGATGGTATTGTAAAGTGTTTTGTCAGGAGCTTGCCAAGAAAAAGTCCCAGAACCGGAAACCACTGCACCTCCATTATCACTATCGTCTACATATGTTAAAGGAATGGAAGCACCGCCTACTCCAGGATTTGTGGCTACTAAAGTAATTATGGAAGTAGATGGTGTACGGGATGCGGTAAAGAGTGGGTCCGCAGTGATATTAATTGCAGCCAATAGCGCATCAGCTGTATTTATGTCGGTAATTCCAGGGGCAAATGAGGTACCTGCGGTATAAGCTGTGCCTCCTATTGTAAATACATCATTGGTGATGTTTGCAGTGTTATTAATTCGGATAGTCGCTGTCGCAAAAGCATCTCCATTTCCCAATGCGAGTAGACTTTTGTTGTGAAAAGGACCTAATCCAGCTCCTCCACGATTATCGGTAATCGTAAGCTTGCTTTCGGAATAGAAGTGGTATAACGATGTTTTGAGCGAAGGATAATAGGCCGCCCCATATTTTAAGTCACTGGTTCCTACCTCTGCTCTGAAAGTAGCACCGTCTTCAGCAACAGATTGGTCTGTTATGTGAAGTGCATCCATCAGCGCAAAACGATCTTGAAGTTTCTCGCACTGAGCCAAGAGGGTATCATGTACGGTTTTTCTATCGATCGTACTTAACATCACGGCTTCTGGAACCACCAAAAGTGTTGGTTCATCTTCTTCTTCCAGTGCATTTATTCCTGCTATCAAGGCTGTTGCGACAATGGAAGTGGGTGCTGGATCAGGCCCTGCAACCATACCCCCAACAGACACGATGTAGCAAGGTCCTCCACCATTATTGAAATACATATACACCTGATAAGTCATCCTGTATGGCGAAAAATTAGTTGGATCATTGATGGCCACCTGGGTATTCCCATCTGCATCCAAGGTCAAGGTGACTCCATAATCTTCCGGGTAGGATTCTCCAAAAATCTCCTTGTATTCGAGATAGGATGTCACACGGACCGGTTTATTGATGGGTAGTGTTTCTCCGTTTTTAGTTCTCGATGCAGTATAACCGACAAAGGCCGGGATCGCGGTGGCGACCGGAGCAATAGACGCGGGAAGGGTTGATATTTCCTGAACATAAACCCCAGGGGTTTTAAAGTCTGCCATTTTCGATTTATTTACTAGATGTATACATATATTTCTGTGTTGGTTTCACCACCAAAATCCTTTGTGGGAGCAGACCGGGAAGGATTTGGAAGGCTTGGTATTAACACCTGATTTCCAGGGGTTTTGACCAGTTTTAGGTTGAGCTTTGGAATTTCGAAATAGGGGATTTTGGACTGGGAGCGGAATACCACTGTTTCTTTGCCGTTTAGCTTGATGTCAGCATTGGGACTAGCACCAATCTGGCTGAAATTATAAGTCCCATAAGGAACAGATCCCTCGTTTCCGTCGTCTTCAATAGACAGGTTATTGGTGAGCAAATCGATTTTTTGATTGCCATTTACTACAAAATAAGTCCAAAGACTTTCCTTGCTGGAAAACTCAAGTTGATAGTATTCCTTTGGTCCATAGAGATGTGCCGGAGCGTTTTCATAGCGGATTTCTACTAGCCCGAGGCTTTTTCTGGAAATGTCATCTGCCAAAAAATATTTTTTCGTCCACAGGTCTGTGGTATCTCCTTCATCCCTTAGAGTAAACGTGTAAACGCCCTCTCTTTTTCCTTTCAGATCGAAAATGAATCTGAAATTCCCCTGGGAATCGGGAAGGACTTCTGTCAAATCCGGTAACCATTCACCAGTTTGGGATCTTCCCGGAGAGATTATTTCGTTCTTCGCATTGCGGATTTTAATCCGTACCGATGTCGGAGTCGGATTTAATTTAAGATCCAGAGAAAAGTTCTTTGGCCGGGTTCCATCCAACAATCGGTAAGAAAGAATTTCAGGCGAGGAGGGATCCGTGGAAGCCTGTGCAGGAGAATTAGTAAAAAAAGGTAGTTTACTGCTATCGTATTTAATGCTTCCCTCATCCAAATCTGTAATCTGTAGCAAAGCAGCTGGATTTTCCGATTCCAGATAAAAGAAGAATGACAAAGGCACTTTCAGTGGGCTGATAGGAGAGACTTCATCTTCCCCAGCCCTATATAATAAAACAGCACCTCCAGGAGTAACTTTAAAGAGTATCCTGCCATTTTTCAATAGATGGGCAGTTTCCAAACTTGGTCTCAGCTGGATTCCTTTGGCTATGCCATCTAGATAAAAATCATGGCGAAGCGCTACTTCGCCTAGGCGTGTGTAGATGATGCTCATGATTTATGTAGGGGTGTCAGATGGATTTTTTCAATTGGATCACCGCTTTCCAGAAGTTGATTTTCCTGAATTCGGATGGTTTTGACTTTATAAAGAACAGAGGGCAAATATTTAGCGCCGACAACCGTCCAGAAATTATAGAGCTGCTCAAAGGAATAGCTATAAAGCTCGACTACAATCTTGGTAAGAGATGGGTCTTTTCCGGCTAGAGAAGGGCTGTTTTCCTTTGTAAACACATTTTTTGATTGAAAAAAGGAGATGGCGTAGCCAAGTTGTTTGAGTCCTTCGACATAATCATCCGAACTGTCGTTTTGCTTTTTATTCTGAAAATTGGCAGTGATCAGCACATATAAATTGAGCTGTATTTCAGGATTTCTTTTTTCCGTTTTTCCTACTGCATTAATATAGGTGCTGCGTTGTTCCTTAATCGTCCGCTCTTCTTCAATATTTATTAAGGAAAGACCTAGGCTTTTGTCTGGAATGATGATTCCTGTTTCGTTTGTGACTGATGACAAAACGATCCTATCCCCTACAGGGTCACCGACCTTTAATTTGATAAAGGCATTGAGCTCTTGAGTTAAAAATTCTAATGCAGAATAAATCATCTTTAAAAAAATAGATCCTCTATGATTCCAAAAATTTACCATTCCTATCAGCCTAACAAAAGGAATTATTTCAATTAAATGACACAAAAAATTATACAATCATTTAATTAAAGTACTGAAAATCAAGCGAATGAACTTTAATAATTTCTTAGTAATGACTAAATGAAAGGGAAATTATTAAACCAGATCGAATCAGTTGGGCTTCAATAATTGATGAAGCCACTGGTGATAAGGAATTAATTCAAAAGTGCCCGGCCTCCAAGAGAAGGATTCATTTTCACTATTTAGTAATTGAAAATGCCTGAATTTTTCCAGGTCTAGAGATCGTGAAGATTCAGTTGATTTATGGAGCTGTTGAATACAATGAAAAAATGACTGAATTCTGTTTTTGGTTTTACTTTTTGTGGCATAGAGAGTCTTTCTGAAATTTTCCAGTTTAAACTCTAACCAATCCCATTCATTTCTTTCTATTAAAATCATCATTTCGAATAGTTTCGATCCTAAAAAATAATCCGTGTTGGATTTCAGCAAGCGCTGACAATCGTGATTAAGGAGAAGGGATTCCTGAAATTTACCTTCTTGAAACAACAGGTAAGACTCGTAATAATGCCAGATATTTTGGTTCAATTGACTTCTGTTTCGGGCTAATTTTAACAGTATTTTTTTGGCCAAATCATAATTTCCGAGGTAAAATGCAGCAAACCATTCGTTTTTATAGACCTCAGTTTTTACATGTTCCGGGATACCTTTGATCTGTAATGTTTTCTGGCAATTGTTGATCAGCTCTTCGTAGGCTCCATATTTAAGCAAGACCAACTGCTGGGTCAGATTCAAACGCCACTCGATTTCAGGTTGATGAATAGAAGGGTAGGAATAAAGAATTGATTCTGCATCTTGAATCGCAATAGAGGCTTTTTTTAGACTGTTTTGCTCTAAGAACATTTCGCTTTTTTCCAGCAAATTCAGGACTTCATTATTTGACTCAGTTTGTAAAACCGATTTCTTGAGAGAAATCAAATTTGCCTTTTTTGGTTCTGGATCTATTTTTGAATTGTTCAGAGTCAATTCCAATTGTTTGCAAAGTGCATTTTTCAGCCTGAACAACTCATCGTAATTCAATGGCTCAGCTACACCGGCAGTTCTGGCTGTCTCATGTATGCAGAGCACCAAATCGGTATAACCTTGCTTTCCGGCAAGTTCCAATGCCTTTTTTAGGTACTTTACTCCTTCTTTTTCAAGTTCGAGGTGTAAAAAATGCTGTCCTTTTTGGAGCAATTCTATCACCTGCATCCGTTGGCAGTTTTCTTTTTGGAAGCTGGATTTTTTGATCAGGCTGATATGGGAAATCAATTCTTCCGTCAGCCTTTTTTTCAATTGGGAATAAGCGGAATGATCAGAGCTGTGGTATATCGTCGATGCAAACTCAGGATCTTTCCATTCTGGATTTTTGATCATTAATTTTAACAGCCGATATTTTTTGGAATTCGGAGAGTTTTTAATAGAAATGTACTGGAGTAGCAGGTTCTTCTCACTGATAGAACATGATTCCAGCAATTGGCCAATCGTATGCATGAAAAGTGGATTATTTGAAAAATTGACATAAAAAAAGGGTATTAAAAATACCCTTTATCTATCTGAATGTCAAATATCTATCAATCTATTTCAAAACGAAAACTCCTTTTCGAGCTACAGCATAATGCCTGCTTAACTCAGGGAAATCATTTAAAATGGCCTCAAATTGCCCTTCTTGGTCTATGATGAGTTGGGGCTCCTGGTTTTGGAGCATTTGGTATAGACGGGCTTTTTCAGGCAGATCCCGATCCTGATTTAAATAAACTTTACTCAGGGCATAATTTAAAAACGGACCTCCTAATTTTGCATTTTGGTAACCCGAAATATCCGGCCCCAAAATCATGATTTCTTTTCCTTCTAGGGTTGGATCCAGTTTCTCCGTCACGAAATATCTCGGGTTATCCACTTTTGTCTGCCAGAACCACCAGGCTCCGATCGGCAATCCAAAAATCAATAAATAGAAGCTTAGATTCGAAACCATTCCCCTTTTCAGATAAAGAAAAAACTGGGTGATCATATATGTCAGACCTGGGATAAATATGATCAACTGGAAGGCAGCCTGCTTTTTGATAAAGAAGAATTCTGCAGCTGCAAAAATCAGCCATAAAATGATTAATTGCCTTTGTTTTTGCTGATTGATTGTAGAACCTTTCAGCACAGCACTCAAGAAATACCCAACCAAAGACAGTGCAATGGGGAAAGCTGCCAGAATCAGCCAACTCCAGATGGATTGGTAGGATATCTTATCCGACGCAAGAATCATTGGCCAAATATCTATGGCTTCCTGTAGTCCGTCATTCCAATAATAAAATACAACAATAAACATGATCGGAAGCATGTACCCGACTAGAGACAACATCAATTGTCTAAAGGAAAAACTACTGATAGCGATCCCGGTGAGGATCATATATGGGAGAAACAGAAAATAACTTGGGTGGAACCCTGCTGCCAAGCCCCCGTAGATACCAATCAATAAAGTCGACTCACTGGTTTCTTTTTGTAGGACTGTTTGGGAAAACAGTTGTCCAAGTGCCAAAATCAAAAAAGTACTACCCAGCATTGCCGGATTCAATGAGAGCATGTCAAATGAAAAATGGAAAAGTGCCGCCATTATAATCGCCGGCAAGTAGGTGTTTTCATCAAACACTCTATATTTGATCAGAATGGTGTTCCAATAAATGATTTGAAACAAGATAAAGACCCTTCCTATCAGCTCATAAGCAAGTTGACTTCTCCCAAAGAGAAAGTCGACCATGGTAAAAAACCCTGCTGATAGAGGGCCTGAGTCATCAATGATATCCTGGTATAAAAAGAAACCATCACCCAATCTCTCTCCCAAAACCATCCAGGTCAATTGAAGTGAGGTGAGGGGAAGATTGTTCCAAACAAGATAAAGAACAGTGAAAATCAGCAAGTAAATTGCTAATCCTACCAGCCTGAATGGGTCATTGACTTTGAAAAATTGAAGCAAAATGTTTGGAATATTGAGTTTGACTTGGGATGTGACAGCCCGAAATTAAAGCTTGCCCAACTATTTCGCTAAATTTGTACCACAAATACTTCACATGGAAAGTAAAAGACAACAAAAATACTCCAAACTAATCCAAAAAGAACTTGGAGATATCTTTCAGAAAGATGCCAAACACCTGGTAGGAAGAGCGATGATTACCATTACACGTGTTTTGGTGAGTCCGGACTTAGGTTTTGCAAAAGTTTATCTCAGTTTTTTGCTGACTGACCCCGAGGCAACCTATAAGCTGATCAATGAACACAAGAAAGAAATCAGGCATCAGCTTGCCAAAAGAATTGGAAAATCTGTTAGGGTAATCCCTGAAATTGCTTTTTTCCCGGATGACTCGGCTTCTTACGCTCAGCATATGGATAAGGTGATATCTGATTTGAATATCCCGGAAGCTCCAGAAGAAGAGGAAGAGGATTCAGAAGATTAACGGGAGGCAAGGTTGAACCTAAGTTTTTTTATAGCAGGCAGATATTTCCGAAGTAAAAAGAAACGGAATTTCATTACGATCCTTTCGACCATTTCGATGGTAGGTGTCGCAGTGGGAACTATGGCATTGGTGATCGTCATGTCTGTATTTAATGGACTGGAGGATTTGATCAGAGGGCTATTTGCCAGCTTTGATGCAGAACTGAAAATCGAAGTGGCTGAAGGAAAAAGCTTTGAAGTCACAGAAGAATGGCTCAACAGCATCCGGGAACTGGAAGGGGTAGAGATTCTGACAGAAGTAATTGAAGACAACGCATTATTTGATTACAATGGCAATCAAATGGTCGCTCGATTGAAAGGAGTCTCGGATAATTTTCTGGATCAGGGAAGATTTTCGAGAGGATATTTCTGGGGCGACACCACTTTGGGAACAGGCCTGAGACCTGCAGCGATTTTAGGTCGGGGAGTTGGATTTTATCTTTCGATCAATCTGAATGACATCAATGTCCCCCTAAAAGTATTTTACCCTAAAGCTCCGAGATCTGCCGCTACCATCGACCCCAATCAGTTGTATTCTTCTGCCATTTTAGAACCGGCAGCATTTTTCAGTATTGACAGGCAGTTTGACGATGAGTATGTGATAGCTCCGCTGGAATTTGCAAAAAACCTTCTGAATTATGGAAATAGAAGGACTTCTTTAGAAATCAAAGTAGAAGATGGAAAGTCCATCAATGCTGTTCAGGCAAGATTAAAAGAATTATTGGGAAGTCAGTTTTTGGTAAAAAATACCGATGAGCAGCATGCAGGTCTTCTGCGTACGGTAAAACTGGAAAAGCTATTTGTGTTTTTGACTTTGACATTTATCCTTGCAATTGCCTCTTTTAATATCTTCTTTTCATTGAGTATGCTTGCGATAGAAAAGAAAAAGGACATTGCTGTATTGAAAGCGATGGGAGCTCCTGACAAATTAATCCGAAGGATATTTTTAAAGCAGGGGGCTATGATTGCTTTTAGCGGAGCTTTGATAGGATTGGTTCTGGGCTTTTTGATTTGTTTGGTCCAGGAGAAATTCGGCTTGGTTTCACTGGGGATTTCTTCGGCGGTAATTGATGCTTATCCTGTAAAAATGAGTGCGTCAGATTTCATCTGGATCAGTCTTGCCGTAGTGGGTATTACCCTACTTGCGAGCTACAGGCCAGCTTATATAGCTTCCAAAGTTGATACTGTGAAAGAGATCTGATTTTCGGGAATTTTCCTAAAAACCCTTCTATTCAGTGTCTATTGGATTGAAAACCAATTGATAACTTGTGGATTTGCGAAGAAATTGGGGAATTTTTTAAAAAAATGAGTCTATTTTTGCCCGAGGGCATGTTTATTGAAGCCCGAAGCGAATCCCCCAATTTGTTAAAATTATACCCAATGTTAAGATTATTCTCCCTTAGTTGTTTGTTGTATGTATCGATAGGATTTGGAAACCTTGTCTTCGCACAAGGTGACGATGCAGACAAGGGATCCTTAGACAGCGGCACCATTGATAGCCAATTTGATTACATCTACAACGTGTCCAATAATTTTCAGGAATATAAGGTTGTCAAACGCACCAATTTAGATAAGCTCAAATCAAATATTCTTGATTCGATGCGCACCATGAGACAGGAAGTCTTAGGACTTAATAATCAGATTACCAGCCAAAAAGATTCCATTGGAAATATAAATGCGCACCTGGAGCAGGCGGAAATGGAAAAAGAAGAGGCGATTGCTGCCAAAGATAATTTTTCCTTTTTGGGAATGGGAATCCATAAAGCAGTGTACTCGTCCATGATGTGGTTATTGGTTGCCGTTTTAGCTGCCGCGCTGGGCTTTTTCTCTTTTCAATACTTCCGTAGTTTTAAGAAAATCAAAAAAGCACAGAATGATTTGGTGGAAGTCCAAGAGGAATTTGATGCCCATCGCAAAAATACCCTGGATCGTGAGCGGAAATTAAAAAGAGAATTAATTGACGCTCAAATGGGCAAAAAGTAGAAATTTACCTCAGTTTAAAAATAAAGGGCAATACTTCTGAAATTTCAGTTTATTGCCTTTTTTTATTCCATTTCAAATTAGCCAACTGATTTCCTACAGAAGCTATGCGTGTAGACAAGTTTGATGTCATCGTGATTGGTTTGGGTGCCATGGGTTCTGCAGCCTTGTACCAGCTTTCTAAACGGGGTCTGTCTATTTTGGGAATTGATCGGTTTGATCCGCCTCATGCCATGGGATCTTCTCATGGTGAAACTAGGATTACAAGATTGGCAGTGGGTGAATCTCCAGATTATGTTCCCATCGTAAAGCGCTCGCACGAATTGTGGAAATCTATTGAAAGTGAATCAAAAACAGAAATATTTACTCCCTGCGGAGGGATTTTGATGGATTCTGGCAAGGCTCCATGGGCAAAACACGGTTCGGAGGGCTTCTTTCAGAATACTGTGAATATTGCCCGGAAATATGGAATTGACCACCAAATACTGAATGCAAGGCAAGTAAGTGAGAAGTATCCAAATTTTCTTCTTGAATCTGAAGGGTCAGGATATTTTGAGCCAACAGCTGGTTACCTAAAACCAGACGTTGCAATTCGGGCTCAGCTTGATCTGGCCAAAAAAAACGGGGCTTTGGTTTTCATCCATAAGCCAGTAACTAAAATCTCCAAATTATCGGAGGAGGAAATAGAAGTAAATGTTGGAGGCCAGACAGTGTATGCCCGAAGGGTTATCAACTGTACAGGAGGATGGATCAAGGATTTTTTACCTTCTGAGAAAAAGGGAAGTTTTAAGATTTGCAGGCAAATTCTGCATTGGGTAGAAGTCACCGATAAAAACTGGATTCACTCTCCGGTGTTTATGTGGGGAATAGGAGCTGGGCCAGAGGATTTTATCTATGGTTTTCCAAGTCTCGATGGGAGGTCGATCAAAGTAGCCACTGAATCATTTCTGGAAGTTGATCATCCTGATGGGATCGAACGAGACGTGAATCGGGAGGAGCAGCAAAAATTCTGGAATGAGAAAATAGAATACCGCATAACTGGAGTAAAAAACCACTTTTTTAAGTCTGAAGTCTGTTTCTACACCGTAACTACTGATGCCAGGTTTATGATCCAGAGAAACCCGGAAATCCAGAATGAATACTGGGTTTCTGCCTGCTCGGGACATGGGTTTAAGCATTCTGCGGCTATAGGGGAATATTTAGCTGATCTGGTCACGGATAAGCCTACGAAATTTACAATTGGATAAGAAAACTGGCTTGTTGGTGTGATTTCTTAATTTGGAGAGGATAAACATTCAAAAACCCTTACTTTTGTCAGTTCAATTACCACATAAGTCTAATGGCAAAACAAAGAGGCACTGCTTTGGAAGCGCATGAAAAGAGGAAGTTGTCGAAGCAGAATTTAGAGAAAATCGGGACCATTTTCAGATTTCTGATGCCCTACAAATGGGCTTTTATTTTGGGATTGGTTTTTCTACTGCTTTCATCACTCACCTTATTGACCTTTCCATTTGTAGCTGGAAAGCTGATCGATGCCGCTCAGGGTACAGAATGGATCGTGACTGACATCAATTCTATTGCATTGATTTTAGTAGCGATTTTGGCAGTCCAAAGTATATTCTCCTTTTTTCGGGTTTGGTTGTTTGCGTTGGTTTCCGAGAGATCCATGAGAGATATCCGGATGTCGCTTTACTCCCGCATGGTCAGATTGCCGATGACTTTCTTCGATAAAAGAAGGACTGGAGAACTTATCTCGAGAATCACAGCAGATGTCAGTTTGCTTCAGGACACTTTTTCGGTGACCCTTGCCGAATTCTTCAGGCAAATTATCACCTTGATCGCTGGAGTCGCATTTCTGCTATTCAATACTCCAAAACTCACTTTATTTATGTTGGGGACATTCCCGGTTTTGGTATTGATTGCTATGATTTTTGGCAAGTTTATCCGAAGACTTTCCAAAAAGACCCAAGATGAATTGGCTGCGGCAAATGTGATTGTGGAGGAGACGCTTCAATCGATCAGTACGGTGAAGTCCTTTGTAGGAGAAGCATACGAATCAGCGAGGTATGGGAAAGGCTTGAATTCAGTCGTTGGAGTGGCTTTACGTCAGGCAAAATACCGGGGAGCATTTATTTCATTTATCATATTTGCATTGTTTGGTGGTATTGTGGCGGTGATGTGGTATGGTGCCAGTTTGGTGGGTTCCGGTGACATGAGTGTAGGGGAGTTGGTTTCTTTTGTACTCTATACCACCTTTATCGGGGGCTCCATTGCAGGTCTTGGAGACATTTATGGTCAAGTACAAAAAGCAATCGGTTCTTCAGAAAGAGTTTTGGAGATTTTGGAAGAAGAAACAGAGGCCTCTGGAGGTGATGTAGCATTGGATTTCCAAGGGAAAATCGATTTCAAAAATATTCAATTTCATTATCCAACCCGTCCAGAAGTGGAAGTGTTGAAGGGTCTGTCTTTCCATGTCAATCCTGGTGAAAAAGTAGCTTTGGCGGGACATTCAGGGGCTGGTAAATCCACCATCATCCAGTTGTTATTGAGATTTTATGAAATTCAGGAAGGTGCCATTTTGGTGGATGATAAAAACATCAATCATTGGGATTTACAGGCTTTGCGTAGCAAAGTGGGAATTGTACCTCAGGAAGTCTTGCTCTTTGGTGGGTCTATCCGTGAAAATATTGCTTATGCCAAGCCAGATGCAACAGAAGAGGAAATTATTGAAGCCGCAAAAATGGCAAACGCCTGGCAGTTTATCCATCAGTTTCCAGAAGGAATGGAAACCTTGGTGGGAGAGAGGGGCGTCAAGTTATCCGGAGGCCAAAGGCAGCGCGTGGCCATTGCCAGAGCAATTTTAAAAGATCCGTCCATTTTGATTTTAGATGAAGCGACTTCTTCTCTGGATGCTGAGTCGGAATCTTTGGTGCAGGAGGCTTTGGATGAATTGATGAAAGGTAGAACGACTATTATCATTGCCCATCGATTGGCAACTATTCGAAAAGTAGACAGGATTTACGTCCTAAAAGATGGCGAGATTATAGAAGAGGGAAACCATCAGGACCTGTTGAAGAAAGAGGAAGGATTCTACGCCAATCTGGTCAAACTACAATTTGCTGACACCTGAGTCGTCCAAGTGAATCCATAAAATATTCAAAGTCGTAGATCGTCCAAAAAAGTAATGAGTTCACCATTGGATAGATTAATACAATCAGTTCAACTAGAACGGGAAGTATTATTAAACCACCCTATTTATAAAGATTTATCCTCCCTTGCTGATTTTCAAAAATTCATGGAATACCATGTTTTTGCGGTTTGGGATTTTATGAGTCTGCTCAAAGCTCTCCAATATAGATTGACAGGAATGAGTCTTCCTTGGCTTCCTGCGAAAGATTCTATGGCGGCTCGATTGATTAATGACATTGTTCTGGCTGAGGAAAGTGATGAAGATAGCAAAGGTGGATTTTGCAGTCATTTTGAATTGTATCTGGAGGCCATGAAAGAAGCCGGTGCTTCTACCGAAAAAATTGATTCCTTGATTGCCAAGTTGGAAAGAGGATTGGATTTTGAGCAAAGCTTAAAAAACCTTGATCTGCCAGAATTTGTGCAGTCATTTTTACTTGTTAACTATCGGACGGTTTTGGATGGGAAATCCCATGAGATCGCTGCTTCCTTTACATTGGGGAGGGAGGATTTGATTCCTGATCTTTTCCGAAAGTTGGTAGATAAACTTGTTAAAAATCAGCCTGAGAAGCTAGGTACTCTTTCCTATTATTTTGACCGTCATATCCACTTGGATGAAGAGGAGCATGGGCCCCTTGCTTGGAGAATGATGAGCCTGTTGATGGGGGATGATCCTGAAAAATTAAAGGAGTCCGAACATGCAGCAAGAGAAGCGTTGGCAGCCAGAAAAGTGCTTTGGGATGGAATCCATCAGCAAATCAAGAAGAAAAACTTTGATCTGGTCTGAAAATCAAGCCAGATTATGAGCTGAGAAAGATTTGACCATACCAAGCATCCGTTCTTTGTAAATGGATGCACCGGGGAATAACTTCTTCATTCCAGCCTCATCTATCAGGAGAATTTCATCCAAGTATTGTTCTGCTTCTTTCGCATCCCATTTTTTCAATCTGCTGAGACGGGTTTTGGTAAGTACTGGAAGCATGAGTGATTTTGGCATATACTGCGCAAATGGAATGGCATAATGAGCCTCAATCGGGAAATACTTGTTTGGGGTCTGAATAAAAAATGTCTGACCTACACGTTGAATTTCGTTGGCCATTTTTACTTGGTTTTCCCAAGAATAAAGGTGCTCGATGACGGAGTTTGAAAAAACCAAATCGAACCTGTTCGTTTCAAATTCAGGCATATTTGTAGCATCTCCGATGACACTTTTGATTCTAGGATGAGTGGTTTTTTCCTCGGTTAGATTCAAAAGAGTGATTTCAATTTTTGGATTTTCGGGAAGAGAACTGTCTTTCCAGAAATAATCCGTACCTCCTACATCCAGAATTTTTATGGTTTCGGAATCTTTGAATCGACTGTGAAATAGAGATTCAAATACATGTTGTCTTTTATTTCTAAGCTTTGCTCCTAAGGAATTGGGATTGTCAGATGCCGCGAATAAATCGGTAATGAAACTCATAATTTGCTCAGTGGAGCGATTTTTTGAAGGGATTAAAAGCCAAAAGTAAGCAGCCTCGTCGATTCTTCGATTAATTTTTTGAGGAAATGGCCTAAGTTTTCATAAAAAAGCCCTCCGGGAATACCAAGAGGGCTTCAATACTGAGACTATTTCTCCAGTTTCAATTTTTTAGATTTTAAACAGTGCGTCAAAAAAGCCCATTGTCTCTCCTTTTTTCTTGAAAATCATCATCGGTAACACATTGTTTACCATCACCAGTTTTTCCGCGACACTTCCAAGAAGAATTGCGGCAGATTTGGTTTTGCCTCTGGAGCCAAGCAAGATCATGTCGACTCCTAATTCCATCGCTTCATCTAACAATACCTTGCCATCATCATGTCCATCGTTGAGTACAAAATGACATTTCAGTTCGGGGTGGTTGTGTTTACTGACGAACTTCTGAAAATCATGTCTTGCATTCTCCTTCATGATTTCGGCAAATTCCTCAAAGGTCTTCCCTGTCTTGGAATATCCATGAGGAACTTGATACATATGTACAGGTACCAACTCAGCTTGGAGCTCATCGGATATTCTCTCTCCAAAATCATAAATCATATGTGTATGCTCCGAGAAGTCACTCGGAATCATGATTTTTTTAGGTAATCCAGGAGGTCGTTTTTCCTGAAGCATCAAAATAGAGCAAGGTGCTTTCTTTGCAATTCCTTTAGCAAGAGACCCACTTCCTTCCAATGTTTCTTTTCTGCCCATGATGATCAGATCCACATCTTTGATTTTGGCCCATCTTAGGAAGGTATCAAGAGGATGATTCCCTTCTTCGGCAAAAACCTCGATTTCTATCGTCTCTGGAAAATTAAACCGGGTTAATTTATCTTTGATAAGCGCTTCTAAGGACTCATCTCCTGGGGCCATTAGGTCTGGATATTTATCTAAAATTTCTTGAGGAACGGCCAGATCTTTTGCAACATGAACGAAATAACATTTGTCTATCCCAAGAAACTTTAAGAAAACAATGGTTTTTTTAATCAGGATATCATCCATTTCAGTCAAATCGAGGCCGATCATGGCCTTAGAAAAATATTTCATAGCTGTTTGGTATTTGAGATGAACAATTTAATGTTTTGATTGAGGAATTCGAATAGTTTTTTTGTTTTTAAAGATTTGGGTTCAACCCGAGGTAAAATTTAGTGATGGCAAATTTTCAAAAGTATTTTCTGGCGATCGTACCTGAAGGGGAGTTGCAAGGAAGATTAACAGATTTAAAGGAGCTTCTTAGAGATCGTTTTGGGATCAAATATGCCTTAAAATCTCCAGCTCATGTAACATTAAAGATGCCATTTAGTTTTAACGAAGCCAAAGAAGATTATCTGCTAGATCAGTTGAAAAACTTTTTATCTAATCATGAAGAGTTCACTTTGACGATTTCAGGGATTCATACTTTTGGGAACCGCGTGGTTTATCTGGGGATAGAAAATTCTCAGGAGTTGCTAAGCTTGCAAAAAAATCTTCTAAGGTTCTGCAGAATAGAATTAAAGTTAATTGAAGAATTGAGTGATAAAAACTATCATCCCCATCTGACTATGGCATTTAAAGATCTGAAAAAAACACCAATACCAAATATTATAAAAGTCCTAAATGAAAAACCTATTTATGAAGAAATCGGTATAAAGCATCTTTTTTTGCTGAAAAGGGTAGATGGCAGATGGGTTGTTTGCAAAAACATTCCTCTTGGGGCGGAAAATTCTGCTAAATGGTAGAAAATGTTTGATTTAAAGTAAAAACCAATGCCATTTATAAAAAAAGTTAAAATTTTATAAAATTCTGTTTATTGAAAAAAGCTAATAGAATGTTTGGCTAAAATCCAAGGCCTTGGCAAGAGCCCCAAAATTTAATTTGGAATTTTAATTTGATAAATTGAAGGAAAGAAATTTTATATCGACTTATTTAAGAATAGAATTTTTGATGGGTATAGGATTATTTTTAGAAGCGATATAAAAATGTTTTATTCTTTTAGTTTACAGAATAAAAATGAATAAAATAACCTTTTAATTGATGTTTTATATTGTTTAAAGATGATCGATGCGCTAAACAAATTAAAAAATTAATTTTTAACGAAAAAACCATAGAAAATTGCTCTTAAAGCCCCTTAAGCATCGATTCTAATTTTTTTTATTTCGTTCTATTCAGAAGATATTCGCTACCTGAAGTTAAAAAACTAAATTAACGACCTATGAAGAAAGTTTTATTAGGTTTTGCGTTATCCTTGTTGACAGTAATGTCAGTATTGGCGCAAAGCAAAACAATCACTGGTAGGGTAACTTCGGCTGAAGAGCCTGAAGGAGTACCAGGAGCGAGTGTGGTGGTGAAAGGAACCACACAAGGAACAATTACAGACATAGATGGGTCTTATTCCATCCAGGTGCCAAGTGAAGCTACCACTTTGGTTTACAGTTTTGTAGGATATCTTACTAAAGAGATGCCTATCGGTTCCAACAGCGTGATCAATGTGGTCATGGATGTGGATGTCAAAACGTTGAATGAAGTAGTCGTAGTAGGTTACGGTACTCAGGAAAGAAGAGAAATCACAGGTTCTGTGACTTCTATCGACAGCAAGGCGATCGAGAACTTGGTTTCTCCATCTTTCGAATCTCAACTTGCTGGTAGAGCACCAGGTGTTCAGATCACTACGCCTTCCGGTATCTTGGGAGCTGCACCGATCATCAGAATCCGAGGTGTCAACTCAATTTCTTCCAGTGCTAGCCCATTGATCGTGATCGACGGAGTACCAGTGGTGAGCAATGACCGTTCTTCTGTGAACGCAGCTAACCCTTTGGCAAACATCAACCCTGCTGACATTGCTTCTTTCGAAGTATTGAAAGATGGTTCTGCTTCTGCCATTTATGGTTCTAGAGCTGCAAACGGTGTGATTTTGATCACCACCAAAAGAGGTTCATCCGGAAAAGCAAAAGTTTCTTACAACACTTCCATGGGTTTCAACGAGGAAGTAGACAGATTTGACCTGTTGACTGGCGATGAGTGGGTAACTATTGCGAATGAAAAATTAGCAAATGCTGGTCAAGATCCATTAGCATTCAATGACGTTAACACTGATTGGCAAGATCTAATCTTCAGAAAAGGTTTTACTCAGCAGCATAACTTATCTATTGCAGGTGGTTCTGATGCTACGAAGTATTTCTTCTCTTTGGGTTACACTGATCAGGAATCTCCAGTTAGACCTAACGAATTGAGCAGATATTCTTTCAGAGCGAATATCGATCACAGCATCTCTAAAGCGGTAAGAATCGGAACTTCCCTTTCTTATTCTTACACAGAAATCTTTGGTTTGAACAACGGCGCAAACTCACTTTCCGGTGCGATCTACAATGCTACCCGTTCTTTGCCAAACGTGCCAATTTACGATCCTGAAAACACTGCTTTTGATGGATACAATGTTACAGCTAACGGTGCAACCACTGGTTTCGGTGCTAACCTTGCTGGTCCAGATAACAATATCCCGAACATCGGTTTTGTAATTGACAATAACCTTTATAGAAGTAGAACTCACAGAGCTATCGGTAATGCTTATGGTGAAATTGATATCATTACAGGTTTGACTGCAAGATCTCAGATCGGTATTGACTTGACCATGAATGATGACTTCCAGTCTCTGGATCCAAGACATGGTGATGGTAGAAGCTCAAACGGTTCTGTATTTATGGCTTATAACCCAGCATTCCGTTGGAACTGGCAAAATACCTTGAATTATCAGACAGTAATTGCTGATGATCATAACTTGAACGTGACTGCAGGTTTGGAATATCAGTTTACTAAATTCTACAACTTCTCTGCTTCAGGAACTGACATTTCTGATAACTTCTACAGATTAAACAACATTATCTCTGGATCTTATAACAATCAGTTCTCTGGTGGAGGATATGCTGAAAGAGGATTTGATTCTTACTTCGGTAGATTTAACTATAGCTACAAAGGCAAATACCTGGCTTCTTTCACTTTGAGAAATGACGGTATTTCTGATTTGGCTATCGAAAACCAAAGAGGTACTTTCTTCGGTGGATCTGTGGGATGGAGAGTTTCTGATGAATCTTTCTTCAACTCTGAGTTGATCTCTGATTTTAAAGTAAGAGCTTCTTATGCAGAAGTAGGTAATACTGAAATCGGTACTTTCGCAGCTTACGGTGGTTATAGCCCAGTATTGGGTGGTGCCGGAGCAGGTATTGGTTATTCAGCTATCGCAAACAACAATCTTCAGTGGGAAACTTCCAAAAAATTCAACGTGGGTTTGGATATGACTATTGGAAGAGTAACTGTGGCTGTGGATTACTTTACCAATGACATCGACGGTTTGATATTGGATGCTCCAACAGCTCTTTCTCTTGGTGTACCTGATAATGAAATCAGCCAAAACATCGGCGCGATGACTAACTCTGGTTTGGAATTCAGAGCTTATGCAAATGTGATCAACAGAGGTAAATTCTCTTGGGATACTGATTTCAACATCACATTCATTAAAAACGAAGTGACTGATTTGATTTCTCCGTTAACAAGTACTTATAACAGAACTGAAGTAGGTAATCCAATTGCTCAACTTTATGGATATCAGTGGGCAGGTGTTAATCCTGCAAATGGGAACCCTCTTTATGTTTCTGGTGATGTAATAGTTCAATATAATTTGCAACCAGATTTACCAGATGGAACCAGAAGAAGTGGTTATAAAGCATACGATCCTGCTAACCCAGGTGATGTATCTGTGACTGGTTCTGCTCCAACTCAAGCGTATTTGGGAAATACACTTCCTAAGTGGCAAGGTGGTTGGTCAAACAACTTCAAGTTTGGCAATTTTGATGCTGAAATCTTTACGAGATTCTCTGGTGGTAACTACCTTATGAACGAATCTTTAAGAGGCCTTTTGGGTCAGGGTTTCTCGAACAACCATGCAAGCATCCTAAACAGATGGACTGAAAGCGGTCAGGTAACAGATATTCCTAAGCTTTATACGGGATCAGATCAGGATATGTGGCAAAACTCTGCTGCCAATTCCAGATTTGTAGAGAAAGGTGACTTTGTAAAAATCCAGAATATCGTATTAGGTTATACTGTACCTCAAGCTGCTTTGACATCTGCTTTCAAAGGAGCTATCTCTAATGCAAGATTCTTCGCGCAAGTACAGAATCCATTTACTTTCACAGGTTACTCTGGATTGGATCCAGAATCTAACCAGTACTCTGGTCAGCTTCAATTTGGTGTGGATTGGAACGTAGCTCCAATCATCCGTACCTACACTCTTGGTGTGAACGTAGGTTTCTAATTATTAAAACCGAAAAAGAAGAATTACTATGAAAAAATTCACAATAAAAAATATCAAAATGGGCCTGGTAGCCTTAGCCGTTGCTGGCTTTACCAGTGCTTGTGATGTAACCGAATTGACTCCGGCTACTTTGATTCCAGATTCTGAAGCATTTACTACTGCTGCAAGAATTGAATCAGCTGTTTTAGGTGTCTATGAATCAGCTCAAAGAGGTTTCTATGCTGGAGCTGTGCAAAGAGGGTATCCTTTTGGTGCTGCCAATGTAGAGCAAGGCGACATGCGTGGTGAAGATATGTACAACGATCAGTTGTTCTATGAAATCACCTATGTAGGTTCTTATAGCCCTAACTCTGCAAACAATAATGGTATGTGGATCTCTCTTTACAGAATGATCAACAGGTTAAACATTATTTTGGATAATTTAGATGAGGCTATCGCAAATGGAGTTTTGACTTCAGAAGAAGGAAATGAGTACAAAGGTGAAATGCTGTTTATGAGAGCTTTGGCTCACCATGAATTGTTGGTGCACTTTGCAAGACCTTACTCTGATGATCCTTCATCTATGGGTATCCCATACAGAACTTTTGGCATCGATGATGTGACTAAGGTTCCTGAAGGGGAAGCTGTGGGTAGAACTACTGTAGGTGAAGATTATACTCAGTTATTGGCTGACTTGGATGCTGCTGAAGGTTTCTTGCCAGAAGGCGGAGCGTTTAGAGCAAACAAAGGAGCTGCTATCGCTTTGAAATCCAGAATCAAATTGCATATGGGTGATTGGGCAGGCGTCTTGACTGAATACAATAAATTGACTTCTAAGTATGCAGTAACTGCTAATCCAGCTACTCCATTTAGAGGAGGTAACAGTTCTGATAACATCTTCTCTTTTGTTAACTCTGCAGAAGCAAACCCTGGTGTAAACGGTGCTTTGCCTTCCATGTACGGTAACCCTGATTTAGGTGCACGTGGATTGGTGAAAATCAGCCCACTTATTTGGAGATCAGATTTCTGGAACGCTGAAGATACTAGAAGATCACTTTTGACAACTAGAGATGGACGTGGAATTTATACTGATAAATACCAAGATGCTACTACTTATACAGATCCTAACGTGATCTTGAGATATGCTGAAGTAGTTTTGAATGCTGCTGAAGCAAATGCTAGAACTGGTAAGTTGGCTGAGGCTGTAACGCTATTAAATTCTGTAAGAAGCCGTGCGCTACCTGCTTCAGTACCTGCATATACAGTGGCTGGTTTAGGAAATGAGGATGGTGTTTTGACTGCCATCTGGAACGAAAGAAGAATTGAGTTCTTGGCAGAAGGTAGAAGATGGCCAGATATCCACAGATTATCCGGTGAAGGTAAAATGGCTGGAGTTCCTTCTAAGGTTGCCTCCAGATCTGTTACCAATATTGATTTCTACACAACAGATAGAGCATTATCATTAAATCATTCAATAGAATATAGTAATTCAAGATTCATATGGCCTATTCCTTTAGCTGAATTACAAACAAATGTTACCGCTCCTATCGAGCAAAATCCAGGTTATTAATAAAAAGCCTGTTTTACCAAGTGTTTTAAAATCCGGTCGAAAGGCCGGATTTTTTTTGCTTCATGTCATTCCGCTTAATCTATTTTCTGGACAGAATTAAATCTTTGATTTCGCAGAAACGGCACCTTCTTCTAAAATATTTCCTTATCAGCAAATTGAATTCCTGTTCCATTTCAATCTTTGCTCCAATTATTGGATATTTCACTTCCTTTTTCACTCCAAATAAAAAAATCAAAACACATGCGTTCTATTCTTTTTTTCCTCCTTTTATGCTGCACCTATTCATTTGGACAACAAAATGGATTGAAGCCTATTCGATCCTCAGTCCAAACGGAAACCAGAGCGATACGACAGGATGTACCAATGACCAATTCGATCAGAAAAGCGTTTGAAGCTGGAACACGGGACTTTTCCGGTAAACCAGGACCTAATTATTGGCAAATGGAAACTGATTTTATTATTAAGGCAAGTTTGGATCCTTCCACCCAGACCATCACTGGTTCAGAAAAGATTTTGGTTCAAAATAACAGCAAGGAAGATTTGACGGAAATCGTTTTAAGGCTAGACCATAATATTTTTCGTGCTGATGTACCAAGAGGGTTTTCCACACCAGCAGAACAAACAGAAGGAATGGTGCTGACCTCCATAAAAGTCGCTGGCGAAACAGTAGATCTGGAGCCTGGATCTTTTCGTAGAAATGACCCACCTAAACTTCGTGTTACGGGATTGGATAGGACCGTGGCCACGATTTATTTGGTCAATCCAATCAAGGCGGGAACAACTGCCGAGTTGGAGATTGACTGGCATACTAAATTACCGGGTGGACAGGATGGAAGGGGACATAGAATGACCCAACGATTTGACAGTACTTTATTCCAGCCTACCCAATGGTTTCCTAGATTGGCTAAATACGATGATTTGAGAGGTTGGGAAACCAATGATTATTTAGGTCCTGCAGAATTCTTTAATAATTTCGGTCGGTTTGATGTTTCATTGACTGTACCAGCAGGCTGGATTGTCTCAGGTACAGGGATCCTGCAAAATCCTGAAGAAGTTCTTACTCCAAAAGCAATAGAGCAACTATCCAAAGTTCTATCAACAGATGAGGTCCTCACTATAGTTTCTGAAGAAGAGAAAGGACCGGGCAAGTCTACTTTGGATGGGGATCATCTCACTTGGAGATTTAAGGCTGATAAGGTCAATGATTTTGCCTGGGCTACATCCGATAGATTTATTTGGAAAGCTACAAGAGCTATAATCCCAGAAAAAGGTGCCATTCCGCTGCATATGGTATTCATTCCAGAGCGGGCAAAATTTTTCGAAAATGCCGCCGAAAGAACCCGACATGCATTGGAGTTTTACTCCGAACTTTGGGCACCTTATCCTTTTCCCCAGTTGACGATGCAGGACGGACCAAGTGCCGGAATGGAATATCCGATGGTGATCAATTCCAATCAGGGGGCGGCAGATCATGAAACGGCACATCAGTGGTGGCCAATGATGCTCGGCACCAATGAAACACGATATGGCTGGATGGACGAAGGGTTCAATCAATACATGAATATACTCTCAGCCGCAGATGCAGCCGGAGAGCCCTATAATCTGGATGGATTGGGCCAAATTTATGGTAGGATAAGTGGCAGTGAAGATGAAGCACCTTTGATGTGGAGTGCAAATTATGCTGGGACAGGCTATGGCTTTCAAACCTATTCAAAAACCCCTTTGATGCTATCCATGCTCGGTGGAATCGTGGGCGATGAGGCAGTCATCGATGCCATGAAAAAATATACGGCTACTTGGGCTTACAAACACCCGTCTCCTTGGGATTACATGTTTTTTATGGACCATGAACTAGGCCAAAATTTAGATTGGTTTTGGTACTACTGGTTATTTACCACAGAGTCTGTGGAAGGCTCTATCGAAGGAGTAGATTCAGTAAATGGGAAAACTATCGTAACTGTAAGACAAGATGGCCAAATGCCTTCTCCGGTAGTATTGAAAGTGGAGTTTGAGGACTCTGAAGAAGCAATCAAGCCAATGGACAATGCGAGAATGCTAGATCCAATAACTGCGGAAGTGACTTGGCCGGTAACCGTTTGGTTTGATGGAAGTAAAACCTTTGAGGCGCAACTGGATTTCGGAGCTAGAAAAATCAAGAAAATCACACTTGATCCCCATGGAAGATTCCCCGATAAAAATACCGAAGACAATGTTTGGCCAAGAGAATAAAACTTTTTGCCTCCAGAGATTTTGTGAATCAACATGGGAAATCACTGTACCCCAGATGGATAAAACGTGGAAATTATACACATGGAAATACTCGAAAAAGATAAAGGCTCCAATCACTTGGAGCCTTTTTATTGACAATGACGATAGGTATCAACTAAACTAAGAAAAGCCTTACTCTCCGTATGAGTTGCAAGACAAATCCTTGTCATTGCTCAATTAAATACTGAAATAAGAACACAAGGTTGTGGTATAAACGTGTTTTATGATTTAAGGCTAGAATCCCCTCCAATCGGCCTTAAGCTTATATAAATGACTTTTTAGTAGATTTATTATTGTTGTTCGCTACTGAAACACTGTACGCTTATGAAGTTAGGCATATCGTAAAATGTATCGTCTCCATAATATGCCGCCGCACTCCCCAAATATTGATAACAAGTGCTGATGATGTTATTTTTATGTGTCCTGGAATTCATCCACAAGATCAGTACCGACCTGGCAAATGAGATATAGGTATGTGGGATTATTTCCTCTCGTTTGGATCTGCTGACATAAGTGAAAGTGCCACTTGGACCTGGAGGGTTTACCTTCCTACCATATTCATATTGCAGTCCATTACTTGAGCTGATATTTTCTGCATAACAGTAAGGGTCAAGGCCTTCGATCTTTAATCGATCTGTCAGCATTTTTTTGCCTGGTACTTTACTGTAATGGGAATAAAAATCATAGTTCACCATGTCATCTGCATGATCTTGGGCTACTTTCTCCACCTGGGGATGATGTTTGAAAAGGGGAAGCCTACGTTTCTGACGCATCTCATTCGTCACATAAAAAATTGCTGCATTCAGTAAGGGCCGATCAATATTTTTAAAATCGATAGGTTGATAAATCGCTTTTAGCTGGAAAAATTGCTGGATAGTATATTTCTGGTAGTCTTTATCAGTCCAATTTTGGGCTAAAAGTAAAAAAGGAGCAATGAGAAATGTAGAGGTAAATAACAGGCGAATCAAGGAATCAATAATTTTGCTTCTGATTCTTTGACGAAGGACATGCCAAAATAGTATTCCTAAAAATTTCTTTTAAAAATTCAATGTTTCCCTTTCATGGTCCTTGCGTAGCAAAAGGCTTTTTGGGCTACCTCCCCGTATGTAAATGTGTACAATATTTTGCTGGGAATCGTGATCCTCAATCAAAACGGAATTCTCCACAGTGATGGACTTTTCAAATGGTGTTGGAGCGGATTCGAGATAAAACCAAATGGCTTCCTCCTCCACTTCGTATCCTATAAAATTTAGCTTGACAGGTTTCCCGTTGACAGTGATTTTGTTATGAGCCATCAAATATTCCGAAAATTGTCTTTCCAGTAATTTTTGATCCTCAGGATTTAAAACATCAATGGAAGTATCGTGATAGTTGCCGAGAGAAACTTCTAGATCATCCCAAAATATCTTTTGGGCAATCTCTAATTTTTGGCAAGAATCATTGTACCTGATTTCTGTGAGACTGATAAAAAACGGATGGGCAAAAGCCAACCATCCCCAAGAAATCAAGCATATATAAAGATGGTGCATTTGGTAAGAGTCTTTTGTCTTTTGTGGGAATAATCCAGTATAATTGCGGCAATTTACTTCATTTGAAGTATTCTAATCCTATATGAGTTCCTTTCAATTGTACTTTCGCCTGGGTGTCCAGCATATTTTGGACATTCAAGGTTACGATCATATTTTATTTGTGTTGGCTCTCTGTGCTGTTTTTATTCCAAGAGATTGGAGGAAAATCATCATTTTAGTGACTGCATTTACAATTGGTCACTCGCTGACTTTGGCCCTGGCCACCTTTAAAGTCATTCAGGTCAATACGGAATTGATAGAGTTTTTGATTCCCGTGACCATCGCCATCACGGCTTTTATTTCCTTACTCCGTCCCAAACCTGCTTCCGGCAAAGGTGTCACGATCAATTACCTCTTTGCTTTGTTCTTCGGTCTCATTCATGGACTGGGATTTTCGAATTATCTCAGGAGCTTGTTAGGTCAGGAAAATTCCATTTGGCAACCGCTTCTGGCTTTTAATCTAGGTCTGGAACTTGGCCAAATTGTGATTGTGGGAATATACCTGCTATTGACCTCGATTTTGGTTGGACTGGCAGGAGTGAGTAGAAAAGAATGGACATTGATCGTTTCCTCATTTGTATTTGGAATCGCGCTCATGTTGATGTTAGAAATGAAATTTTGGTAATAAATCACCCTTAGTAATATGAATAAAATCGGATTAATTGCTTCCCTTGCTCTTTTGAGTGTGACCAGTGTTTTTGCTCAAAATAGATCCGAGCAAAATCATGGGGAACGCTTTGAACAGCTAGGTCCAATGCTTCGAACACCCAATGTATACAGAACAGCCTCCGGTGCACCGGGCCACATGTACTGGCAGCAGCAGGCAAACTATGTGATCAATGTGGAGCTGGACGATGAAAACCAGTCTATCAAAGGTTCTGAAAAAGTAACCTATATCAATAATTCTCCTGACCAGCTGACTTACCTATGGGTTCAATTGGAAGAAAACCAACGTGGTGCTGATTCCAATTCTCCAAAAGTAGCAGAGAGCTCAATCAGCAACAGAATGACCCTTCGCACACTTGAAGGAATCATCTGGGCAAATGAGGATTTTGGTTACAAAGTTTTGGAAGTAAAAGATGCCAAAGGCAATCCGCTTCCAGTGACAGTGAATCAAACGATGATGAGAATTGATTTGCCAACTCCTTTGAAAGCTGGTGATTCTTTCACTTTCGGGGTAGAATGGTCTTTCAATATCACCAACCGAGTTGGTTATATCGCTGGTCGTCCAGGATATGAATACTTCGAAGGAGATGGAAACTATCTCTATACAATGGCTGAGTGGTTCCCAAGAATGGCGGTTTACTCTGATTTCGAAGGATGGCAAAACAAGCAATTCCTAGGAAGAGGAGAGTTTGCCTTAGTATTCGGTAATTACGAAGTAAATATCACTGTGCCTGCGGACCATATGGTCGGAGCGACTGGTGTTTTACAAAACCCAAGTCAGGTGCTTTCATCTACGGAATTGGAGCGATGGAATAGAGCCAAGCAAACCTATGATGCTCCTGTCGTGATCAGAACGCAAGAGGAAGCTACAGAATTGGAGAAAGGAAAAGCTACTGCCAAGAAAACCTGGAAATTCAAGGCTGAAAACGTAAGAGACTTTGCTTGGACATCTTCCAGAAAATTCATCTGGGATGCCATGGCTGTGAAGCAAGGAGGCAAAGATGTGATGGCAATGTCTTACTATGGCAAAGAAGCAAATCCACTTTGGGGCCAGTATTCTACCAGAGTTGTTGCTCATACGATCAAGTCTTACTCAAGCCATACCTTTGATTATCCTTATCCAACAGCAATCTCTGTAGAGGCAGCCAATGGTATGGAATATCCAATGATCTGTTTCAACTACGGTCGTCCAGATTCTGATGGTACTTATTCTGAAGCTGTGAAAAACGGGATGATCGGAGTGATTATTCACGAAGTTGGTCACAACTTCTTCCCGATGATTGTCAACTCTGATGAACGTCAGTGGACTTGGATGGATGAAGGGTTGAATACGTTCATGCAATACATGGCGGAGCAAGAATGGGATAGAAATTTCCCTTCCAGAAGAGGTCCAGCTCATAAGATCGTTCCTTACATGAGAAGCGAGAAAAATACGTTGGAGCCAATCATGACCAACTCTGAAAATATCATTCAGTTCGGTCCAAATGCTTACGCAAAACCAGCAACAGCTTTAAATATCTTGAGAGAGACGGTGATGGGACGTGAGTTATTTGATTATGCTTTCAAAGAATACGCAAGAAGATGGATGTTTAAGCACCCAACTCCGGATGATTTATTCAGAACCTTAGAAGATGCTTCTGCGGTAGACTTGGATTGGTTCTGGAGAGGTTGGTTCTACGGAACTGAGCCTGTGGATATTTCGCTTGAAAATGTGGCTTGGTTCAAATTGGATCAGAGAACTCCTGCGGAGAAAGCTGCTGATGCCAAAGCTGAAGCTGAGTTTGATGAGACTAACGTGTCTAGAACTGCCAACATGAAGGATGTACCACAGACTGTGATTGAAGCCAATCCTGAGACTAGAGACTTCTACACAACTTACAATCCATTTACAGTAACTCCTGCTGATGAGGAAGCCTATAAGAGTTTCATGGCGAGCCTTTCTCCAAAAGAAAAAGAGTTGTTGAATTCCAATATGAATTTCTATGAACTCAACTTCAAAAATGTGGGTGGATTGGTGATGCCGATCATTTTGGAATGGCAGTATACTGATGGAACTTCTGAAATCGAAAGAATCCCTGCTGAAATCTGGAGGTTGAATGAAACAGAAGTGACGAAGGTTTTTGCTAAGAAAAAGGAAGTAAAACAAATCGTTTTGGATCCTTTGAGAGAGACAGCGGATATTGACGAGTCCAATAATTACTGGCCAAGACAATACCAGCCGACACGTTTCGAGTTGTTCAAAGGCTCAGGAGCTGCTAGAGGAGCTTCTACTGGAAGCAACCCAATGAAGAGAGCAAATAATAAGTAAGATTAAGTAGAGATACAAAAAAAGCCGGCGATAGTCGGCTTTTCTTGTTTTAGGTTTTAACCGCAAAGGCCACAAAGAAGTCACAAAGAACCCGCTCTTCGGGATTTGTAATCCCGAAGCTTTATCTGAAGATTTTTAACCTGCTCTTCGGGATTTGTAATCCCGAAGTTAGATCTGAAGATTTCTAATCTTCAAAAGAGATATAAAATCACAAACCTAATTGTTAATTGTCCTATACAATCGGATTAGAAATCCTATGATATAAGTTCAGGATTGCAAATCCTGAACAGCGAAAGCCTTTGTTTTTGGCGACTGCTTTGCTTTTATAAGTGAGACTATTTGATTTCTAAATTTAAAAACCCTTAAAAAAGGAAATGGATAAGCCTCAACTTAGAATTTTGTTTTTACTCTTTTTTCTTACATTACCTCATTTGGTCAAGTCCCAATTTAGGCTCGGTTTGGAGTCTGGAGCTGCTTTTTCGCAGTATAATGACGTCCGGGTTCCAAATGGGGAATCAAATTCGGGGACACTTTTTTCACTTCAGGATGATTTCAACCCTAAGACTACTGGTTTTTTCAGATTGGAAATGAGCTACCTGATCAATGGGAAACATACAGTGGAATTGACGGCAGCCCCTTTGCAGATTGGGTATAGTGATTCACAACTTGAGGAAATAAATTTCGCTGGAACGCTATTTTCAGGAGAAGGAATTGACGGATCTTATCAATTTAATACCTATCGGGCCAGCTATCGATATCGCTTAGTGGACAATGATCAATGGATCTTTGATTTGGGAGCTACCATTTTGGCTAGGGATGCTCGCATTGCACTTACGCAAGGTGAATTGCAGGCAGAGGATACAGACTTGGGTTTTGTGCCATTAGTTAGCTTCAATCTGAATTATACTCCAAAAGAAAAACTTTCTTTAGTGCTTAAAGGTGATGCTTTGGTAGGCCCTCAAGGTAGGGCAGAGGATATTTTTGCAGGAATACAATACCCGATATGGAAGCCAGGCTTGAACCTCAAAGCTGGCTATCGTCTAATCGAAGGAGGCGCCGATGTCGACCAAGTTTATAATTTTGCTTATATCCATTTTGCAAGTCTAGGATTGGTGTATGATTTTTCTTTAAAATAGGAAACTGTGATTTAAGCTTAGGTTTGCATCCATGATAGCAATCAAACCTGAACAGTTTAATCTTAATATGTATATCCGTTTTTGTGCCAATATGGACTCAAAAGCAAAAAAGGAAATGTTAAACTTAAAAATTGAGACCGCTTCGGTCTTCGGTCTTCAGTCTTCCGACCAGATAAGCAAAGAATCTAAGGTGACTGGCATCTTTGCGGATAACCATAAATCTTAAAATTCGCTTAGATTTTTACAAACAGGATACATGCTTGAGAAGTTTATCTTAGATTAAAGGTTCATTACCCAATCCTAACCTAAAACCTAGAAAATGAAACAATTAAAAACATTGTCTTTAGGACTTTTCGTTTTATGCCTTCTACTCAGTTCAAACTTGCTGGCGCAAAAAAGAGATATTTACGAGCTGAAAACCTACCACATTACCAGTCCTGAGCAGGAGCAAATGTTGGATAGTTACTTGGAGAAAGCTTTTATCCCGGCGGCCCATCGTAATGGAGTGGCAAAAGTAGGAGTATTTAAACCGATTGCTTCGCAGCCTGATGCGGGTCAGAAAGTGTATGTATTCATTCCGTTTAAATCTTTGGATGAGTTTGAAGCATTTGAAGGAAAGCTTTTAAAAGATCAGACTTTTTTAAAAGACGGAGAGGCCTATATCAATGCAGCATTTGACAAGCCCCCTTACAAAAGAATCGAAACTGCGATTTTACGTGGCATGTCGGAGCATCCTAAATTTGCTCCTTCCAAACTTACAAACGACAAAAAGGACAGGGTCTATGAGTTGAGAAGCTATGAAGGTCCAACAGAAAGATTGTATCGTCAAAAAGTGAAGATGTTCAATTCAGGTGAGATGGATATTTTCGAGAGGTTAAACTGTAGCCCGATTTTCTATGCAGAAACCATTGCTGGAGCGAATATGCCGAATTTGATGTATATGACTACTCATGAAAACATGGAGGTGAGAAATGAGCATTGGAAGCAATTTGGAGCAGATCCTGCTTGGGCAGCCATGAAAGATTTAGAGGAATATAAAAATACCGTTTCCCGAAACGACACGAGGTTATTATATCCGACAAACTATTCAGACCTATAAATGTAAAAGCCGACGAGAGTCGGCTTTTTTATGCGTAATATTCTCTCGCAAAGTCGCTACGGCGCAAAGAATTTTTCTTTGGTTTGCTTTGTCTTGCTTCTCCAGAAGCAGGACAGAAGTTACCCATTTAATTTCCTCGCAATCTTCTCAAAAAGCTTCACACCAGTTTCAATCAACTCATCAAGAAAATATAGGAGGTAGCTATTGCGAACCTGCCACTTGTGTGCAAACTGTTGTTACCATTTCGTGTGGAGATGACCCATATTCGCGAAAAAATTCAAACCAGGAATATGGGATGATGCAATGTATGGATTGCGAAATTTCAGATTTTGATTTTGGGACACCTTCTTATACTCAATCCATCCCGGCGGCTTATATAGATTATAGGTTAGGTGGGATATTGACTGACTTTCAGATGGGATACCTAAGTGATACTGATCCTAGTTTTGCGAATGAATTTCGATTGATGTTGGCTGGAGAGTCAGTTATTGATCAAGGAGCAACGCTGTTTACTATTGAGGCAGCGATCAATGGCGCATATGATGGGAATTTTAATTCCAATTTTGGTGCTGCAATCGAAGGATTGATGTACAATTCAGATGCAGATTTCACAAATGATATTATAGTAAGGCTATTACAGACTTATTTTGAGATAAATTATGCGATCCTTAAACAGCAAAATCCCAATTGGTCGAATGAAAAGCTTTTTTATGAGGCCTCCAAAGAGGTTATTCATTTGTCACTAGATGCTGTTGGATTAATCGAAGGACTCGGTACACCTGCCGACTTACTAAATGCCGGGTTATACTATTTGGAAGGAGATAGGGTAAATGGTAATTTAAGTTTAGTTGCTGCTACACCTGTAATTGGATTGTTTTCAACAACTGTAAAAGGTGCGCTTAGGTTACAAGGTTTTATTCCTGGAACTACAAAGAAAATAACTCAAGTTTGGGCTAAAGATGGAAGTTTAATTAAGTTTGGTGGAACGAGTCTTAGAAGAGCAATGGGAATAACAGACCCATTAAATCATGCTCACCATATATTACCTTTAGAACACGTAAATCATCCAGTGGTTCAAAAGGCAGCTAAATTAAACGGGAATCCTTTTCATATTGATGAAATAAATAATGGCTTAGAAGTATTAGCAAGCCAAAATACAACTCATCCTGCATATAATAATTTATTTTTTATGAAGCTTGAGAATTTTAATAATAGTTATCCAAATGCGACCTCTGAGCAGGCTTATAATTTTATAAATCAGGAAATTGCAAAAGCAAAAGCCGCAATTCAAAGTTTGCCGACGAATGGAAAAATAAATGATGTTACATGGAATTAAAATATTTTCAACTTCAAATTATGAATGAAAGGGCCAGGAGGTGTTCAAACCATGTCGATCCTGATGAGTTGGGGTATATGAGGTTTAATGGAGAATCAAAGCTGGGGCCCTCGCCTTGCCAAAAAATAAAAGCAACTTCTAAAGTAAGAGATTTTTATTTGCCCTCCTCTGATCTTGGAAGCAGGCTTATAATGTCAACTCAAGTAAAAAATATTTTAGAAGAGTATAGAGATGATAATCTAACTTTTATTCATTGCCCATTGACAAATGGTGCTCAATTAATGAATGATTTTTGGATTACTGATGTGAAAATATTTAATGATGAAGTCGTGGACTTTGAACGATCTAAATTTAAATTAATAGAAGGTTGGATTGAAAAGGAAGTCAATGGTATAGCCACAGAATTTGGTGAAAGGGTCACTGAGATACATTTTCATAATCCTGATGAATTGAAAGCATTTGAAAAAAAGAATCTTAATTATCTAAGCACTATAAAAACTGTAAAATTAGCTTTAAAAAAAGACTGTAAATTTTCATTTTTTTATTTGAAGAGCTTCGGGATTTTTGACATGATAATTAGTTCAGAAATAAAGAATAGACTGCATATTAGAAATTTGGATAAAGGGGTCGAATTCAAACCCATTGAGATTTCAGGAGAAGAATGGTATGGGCCAAATGGCATCCGAAAACAATTTTATAAATAAATAGAAATCCGGCCTAGGCTTAGTCTAGGCTGGATATTTAGCTCTTCGGGATTTGTTATCTCTGCTCTTCGAAGTTTGCAACCTCGGAGCTATTCCCGAGATTTTTAATCTTAAAAGAGAAATAAAATCAACGACCTAGTTGTTGATTGTCCTATACATATGGATTAAAAATCCTATTATAAAGGTTCAGGATTGCAAATCCTGAACCTGAATCAACTCATCTATGAAAAATCTTGTTGTCCTGCTTCTCAAGAACCTGAACTTAACCTTACCCATTTAATTTCCTCGCAATCTTCTCAAAAAGCTTCACACCAGTTTCAATCAACTCATCAGGAAAATCATAGGTAGGTTCATGAAGTTGTGGGCAATTTTCACCGGAACCCAATCCAAATAAATAAGAAGGACAGGACTGACTAAACAAACCGAAATCCTCAGACCAGCGGAAAGGCTCTGGTTTTTCCAAAATGTCCATTCCAAGGTCATTCATCACACTTTCAGCAATTTCTGCAGCTTTCGGGTCATTCTCTGATACTGCAAAAGATTCGACCAAACTGAATTCTATTCCAAGCCTTTCCACTTTCGCTATTCCCTTTGCTTCAGCCATTGCTCTTTCAATCAAACTATCCAGGTCTTGTTGATTGAAAGTGCGAATTGTCACGCTCAAACTTCCTTTTCCAGCACTGGTGCCAAATGCCAGGCTGCCAAGTTCTGCATGGATAATGGTGACCAAAGAAAAGTTTTTAAAATAGGAAGGAAGATTCGGAAGAGTTTGGATCAAGTGCATGATTGCCTTCGCTGGATTTATACCTGCATCGGGATGAGCCGCATGAGCTGTTTTACCAGTCAGCGAAATGGTCAAACCCGTACTGCCAGCTGCGAAAGTTCCCTTCCTTGTTACCAACTGATGCAATGGAAATCCCGGGAGATTGTGCAAAGCAAAAGCAAAATCCGGTTTAATTCTTTGAAATTTTGGATCATCCAAAATCTTTCTGGCACCCTCACCTGTCTCTTCGGCTGGCTGAAACAGCAAAATCACCTCCCCTTTTTCAGGACGTTTGTTAGCTAATTTTTCTCCCAAACCACAAAGAATGGTCATGTGTCCATCGTGCCCACACAGATGAGCTTTGCCATCTATTTTGCTCTTATAGCTAGGGTTTCCGATTTCCTGTATCGGTAATGCATCTAACTCTGCTCTAAAAAGTGTGCGGGGACCAACAGATTTTCCTTTAAAAATAAAAGCCAGACCATGTCCACCCAGATTTTCTATCGCCTCATCTGGTTCAATCTTTGAAAAAAACTGGAGGATTTTAGAAGCTGTTTTTCCTTCTTCTCCTGCTGTTTCGGGGGATTGGTGCAGTTCCTGACGTAATTGGATGAGTTGGTTTAAATGCATTTTTATTGAAAATTTCCACCAAGGTAAAGTCCTGATTTTCTTTTGGAACCATTTTTGCCAAAAAATTCTCCAAGAAGCGAGGAACTTTTACCTATTCCTTCGCTATTTTAGAACATCACTTGAACCCTTAAAAGAGAATTTTTATGAGCGAAGTACAACTACAAGATTTAGAAGCCCAGATTACAGCGCTTAAAAGCCAATTGACTGGTGATATGTTTGCTGACATGGAAGTCAGAGACAAAATTCACAATCTGGAAATGAAGCTGAAAGGTGTAAAGCCTATGGATTCCAGCATTGATTGCATCGGTTGCGGAAGTTAAATCCGAAAACATTGTCACGATACTTTATTATTTACAAACCCTTTGGGGTTTTAAGCCAATTTTCAGGAGAGGGGCAGACATTGGCCTCTCTTTTTGATTTTCCAAAGGAGGTGTATCCCGTGGGAAGATTGGATAAAGATTCCGAAGGTCTCCTACTAATCACAGATGATAAGTGGCTGAATCATCATCTCCTGAATCCGAGATTTGGACATCAGCGGACCTATTTAGCCCAGGTGGAGGGAATTCCGACGCCAGAATCCTTAAAGGCTCTCGGCAATGGGGTCAAGATCAATGTGGATGGGAAGGAATATTTAACCAAACCTGCCATTGCCAAGCTGTTAACGGAAAGTCCTCAGCTTCCAGATCGCGATCCTCCCATTCGCTATCGCAAAAACGTACCGGATACCTGGGTGGAACTCACTTTGATAGAAGGTAAAAACCGTCAAGTACGGAAAATGACGGCAGCGGTAGGGTTTCCAACCCTTCGCCTGGTGCGAAAATCCATGGAGAAAATTAACATTAATGGATTTAAGGTCGGTGAAGTTCAGGAACTTGATCAAGACACCGTTTACCATAAACTAGGACTGACAGGATTTAAAGAAGCTGCCAATCAAAAACCACCAAGACCAAAAAGGTCTTAAAAAATCCTAAATTTCCTTTCTCCACGAGGCTTTACCGCTTCTAAGATTTAAGATTGTCCTTTGGGACTTTTTACGTTATTTTAGTCCCTCAGCTAAGTAATAAACATCCTCATCCATGCATCAGGAAAAAATTCAAGAAGTAATTCAGGAAGTAAAAAAGGTGGTAGTAGGTCAGGACCGTATGGTCAATAGACTTTTAATCGGCCTTTTTACGAATGGACATATATTATTAGAAGGGGTGCCAGGTTTGGCCAAAACCCTAACTGTAAACACCCTGGCGAAGGTGTTGCACCTGGATTTTAACAGAATTCAGTTTACACCGGATTTGCTACCGGCAGATTTGATCGGGACGATGATCTACAATCAGCAAACTGGTGATTTTGAAGTAAAGAAAGGACCGATTTTCTCCAATTTAATCTTGGCGGATGAGGTAAACCGTTCTCCTGCCAAAGTGCAATCGGCTCTTTTGGAGGCCATGCAGGAAAAGCAAGTAACGATCGGTGAGACCACATTTCAGTTGGATAGACCATTTTTGGTTTTGGCTACACAAAACCCAGTCGATCAAGAAGGGACTTATCCGCTTCCCGAAGCGCAGGTCGATCGATTTATGATGAAAGTACATATCGACTATCCAAGTAAAGCTGATGAAATGGAGGTCATGCGCCGGATGGCGAATATGTCATTTTCCAATGAGGTGAATCCAATTCTTTCGAAGCAGGATGTTTTTGATATCAGAAATAGGATCAATGCGGTGAAAATCGCAGAGCCGCTTGAGCACTATATTATAGAACTGGTATTTGCGACCAGATTCCCTAATCAATATGGTTTGACTAATGAAGCCAAATACATCATGTTTGGTGTTTCTCCTAGAGCAAGTATCAATTTAAACCTTGCTGCCAAGGCAGTTGCCTTTATGGATGGAAGAGATTATGTCCTACCAGAAGACATCAAAGAAATCGCAGAGGATGTATTAAATCACAGAATTATCTTGAATTATGAGGCCGAAGCCGATGGTATTAATACTAGAGACCTTGTAAAAATATTGATGGAAAAAGTGCCGATTAATAAGTCGGTAACATTCTAATAACATTAGAACCTGTTTTATTGGGCTTCCTGCAAGGGAAGCCTTTTTTTATGTTTGATCTATTAATTCAATATTAAATTCTGTCAAATTTTTTAAAAAAAGGATAATTCAAATAATTCTCTTGAGCTGATTAATTGAAGCAGTTTTGCATCATCAAACTATGACAAAACCACAATTCAATTAATAACTCAATGAAAAAGTTTAATTCTCTATTCATCCTTTTGGCTGTGACCGTGTTCGGATTCACAAGCTGTATCGAAGGAAATGATAAGCCTGATACTGGAACTGATCCGGATGGTAATGATAATGTGATGGTTTCTTCCAATATCACTTCTAATACTACTTGGGAGACAGGAAAAGTTTACGTCTTAGGAGGAAGAATTTCTGTTACATCTGGAAATACCTTGACTATCCAGCCTGGAGTCGTAGTAAAAGGTGAAGTAGGAACTGGTTCTAATGCTACAGCATTGATTATCGCAAGAGGTGCTAAAATTGACGCGCAAGGAACAGCAGCATCTCCAATCATTTTTACAACTGTAGCTGATGAAATCATGCCGGGTGAAATTGCTTCTCCAAATCTGGAGCCTAACCTTTCAGGACTTTGGGGTGGTTTGATCATCCTTGGTAATGCAAAAGGTTCTTTCGCAGGTGATGTTACAGAAATTCAGATTGAAGGTATCCCGCCATCAGATACAAATGGTCTTTATGGAGGAACAAATGATACTGATAATTCAGGTATTCTTAAATATATATCTATCCGTCACGGAGGTGCTAACATCGGTGAAGGTAACGAAATCAACGGCCTTACATTAGGTGGTGTAGGATCAGGTACAGTAATCGAAAACGTAGAAGTGATCGGAAACCAAGATGATGGAATCGAATGGTTTGGTGGTACTGTCAATGTAAAAAATGCATTGGTTTGGAATCCAGGTGATGACGGAATGGATACAGATCAAGCTTGGGCTGGAACCTTGGATAATTTCATCGTGATCGCAGGTAGCGAAACGGATCACACTCTTGAAATCGATGGTCCAGAAGGATCTGCACTTGCAGGACATACTTTAAAAAATGGTTCTATCAAAGGAAACAATGTAGCTGAGCTAGGTGACTTCAGAGACGGAGCTAGAGGTACTTTCGAAAACATCTATTTCTTTGGATTTGCCGATCCAGCTACTACAGATGGAAGAGGTGACCTTTCTCTAAGCGGTGACAAAACAATGGCAACATTTGCTGATGGATCTTTGAAATTCATGAACCTACAAGCAACTCTTGCTGAGGGTGTTTCTCTTGAAACAGTTTTCAAAGGTGGAACAGTGGAATTCGCTACCTCAGTAGCTGCTAAAGCAAACACTGTTGGCGCTGATAAGTCTGCTTTTGCTAGCTGGACTTGGGCTTCTGTTGCCGGTGAATTAGCAGACTTCAAATAACAATAAAATCTTTAGAAAAGGGAAGAAAGAACTTGCAAGGTGACTTTCTTCCCAATTCTGAAATCAAGTTTCTATCAATTTGCTGTATGAAAAATAAATCTACAAACCCGTTCATGACACGTACTATTGTTGTCCTGATTATTCTGGTTTTATCCCAGGTTATTGCGGGATTCGCTTTTGCACAAAAAGGAACAATTCGAGGTACTATCTTCGAAGAAGGATCAGGAGAACCGCTATTCGGCGTCTCAGTTTTGGTTAAAGAAACTTCAACTGGTGCTGTAACTGACTTCGATGGAAAATTCGAAATCCAGGTTGAACCAGGAGTTTATTCAATTCAGATTTCCTACATCTCTTATTCTACCGTCGAACTGACAGGTTTAGAGGTGAAAGCTGGCGCTGTAAATGTTCTTAATGACATTGCGATGGCGGAAGAAGCTTCCGAATTAGAGACTGTAACCATCGCAGCTACTGCGATCAGAACTACAGAATCAGCGCTGATGTCTGTAAAAAGAAATGCTGCCAACCTGTTGGATGGTATCTCAGCGAGTACATTCCGTCAAATCGGTGATGGAGATGCCGCTTCTGCTGTAAAAAGAGTAACCGGTGTTTCTATCGAAGGAGGTAAATACATTTATGTGCGTGGTCTTGGAGACAGGTATACTAAAACTGTCCTAAACGGTGTGGATATCCCAGGTTTGGATCCGGATCGAAACTCCATCCAAATGGATATTTTCCCGACCAATGTGATCGACAACATCATTGTTTCTAAGTCATTTACAGCAGAACTTCCAGCTGATTTCACAGGTGGGGTTGTGGATATCGAAACAAAAGATTTTCCTGAAGAAAAATCCATGAAGTTGAGTTTGAGTGGAGGAATTAACCCTTCTATGCATTTTAACTCTAACTATTTGAAATATGATGGTGGCAAAACCGATTGGTTAGGTTTCGATGATGGAACCAGAGCTATCCCTACAGATGGTAGAACAGACATCCCGCAATATGGTGATGCAGTAGGTAATCCTAACGGGCCAAAGGGCTTAGAATATCAGCGGATTTTAGGTGATTTCAATAAAACGCTAGGAGGATATAGAACGAATAGCTTGATGGATGCTGGGATCAGTTTTTCACTTGGAAATCAGATCGCAAGAACCAAAGCTACTTGGGGATATAATTTCGCTTTGACTTACAAGAATGAGACGGAGTTTTATCAGGATGCAGAATTTAACCTTTTTGCAAAGCCAAGAGAGGCAAGCGCGACTGAACTGGAAGCATTGGAAAGACAAAAAGGTGATTACGGTGTGAATAGTGTGTTATTGGGTGGATTGGCAGGAATTGCCTTGAAGACTGATAACTCTAAATATAAATTGAATTTAATGCACCTTCAAAATGGCGAATCCAAAGCGGGTGAGTTTGATTTTGTGAACACAAACCTTGGTGCAAACTTCACTGCAAAGCAATACAACTTGGAATACAGCCAGAGAGCGTTGACAAGTGTACTTTTGGGTGGTACTCATTTCTTCGGTGGTAGAAACTGGGAAGTAAACTGGAAATTGGCTCCAACAAGATCTACGATTCAGGATCCAGATATCAGATTTACAAGGTTCAGAGTTCCTGAAAACACCATTTCCACAGAGGTAGGTCTTCCTGCTAGAATCTGGAGAAGCTTAGAGGAATACAGTGTCGTGGGTAAACTGGATGTGGCTAGAGGAACTTCACTTTTCCAAAGAGATGCTAAAATTAAATTCGGTACAAACTACGTATTCAAATACAGAGATTTTGATATCCAGAGTTTCCAGTTTGCAACAGGTAGCACAGAATTTACAGGCGATCCAAATGAGATCCTTTTGGATGAGAACTTGTTCTCTGCTGATAACAGAAATGGGGTAAGATACAATGCGGATTTTATTCCGATCAATCCAAATAAATACGAATCAATTGCTACAAATGTGGCTGGATATGCATCAGTTGAAGCAAATCCAGCAGCCAACTTGAAAGCAGTGGTTGGATTGAGAGTAGAGAAGTTTAACCAGTTCTACACAGGTACCAACCAGACAGGAACAATCAATTACGATTTGGTGACCATGCTGGACGATTTGGATTTCTTTCCTACGGTCAACTTGATCTATAATTTGAAAGAAAAGCAGAATTTGAGATTCTCAGCTTCCAGAACTATCGCTAGACCTTCTTTTAAAGAATTGTCTTACGCTGAGATTTTGGATCCAATTACCGGTAGAACATTTATCGGGGGTCTGTATCCAGAAACCACAAACAATGGAACAGAAGTACTTTGGGATGGAAATTTGGTTTCTACCAGAATCAACAACTTTGATTTGAGATGGGAAGCATTCCAGGACAGAGGCCAGATGTTCTCTGTCAGCGCCTTCTACAAGACGTTCGACAAGCCTATTGAAATGGTTCAGTTCCTTGCAGATCCAGGTACTTTCCAGCCTAGAAACGTAGGAAACGGTTCAGTAGCAGGTTTGGAATTTGAATTTAGAAAGTCTTTGAAATTCATTGCTCCAAAGCTTGAAAACTTTAACTGGAACACAAACGTGACTGTAACTAAGTCGCAGATCAAAATGTCTGAATCAGAATTCAGATCTAGAACTTTGACAGCTAGAGAAGGTCAGGAAATCAAGGACACAAGAGATATGGCTGGCCAGGCTCCGTATATCATCAACACTGGTTTGAGTTATCAGTCATTTGTAAATGGTTTGGAGGCAGGTATATTCTACAATGTGCAGGGTTCTACACTGAACTATGTAGGTTTTGGTAACAGAACAGATACCTACACAGTACCTTTCCACAGCTTAAACTTGAATATCAATAAGACTTTCGGGGCTGATGAGAGGTTCCAGGCAGGGTTTGGAGTTCAAAATATCCTAAATGATAAGAAAGAAATGGTCTTTAGATCTTATGAAGCACAAGATCAAATCTTTACCAGCTTGACTCCAGGCACGAAAATTACCATGAGAGCGGCATTCTCTTTCTAAGAAACTACACCACAATGAATAGTAAAAAGAGGCTCCATTTGGGGTCTCTTTTTGTTTAAGGGTAATTTAGTTATATTTCAAAATGAGACTTGGAAAAATTGTTTTAATACTCATTACATCCTTGTTAGTTGGATGCCAAGAAGACCCGATTTGCTGTACAGTGATAGATATGGGGTTTGATTTTACAGTAACTGATGCCCAAGGCAATGATTTACTTGATAGGGATTATCCCAATAGCTTTAAAGAGGAGTTTATCAACCTTTACTACATGGAGGAAGGGGAAAAAGTACGAGTATATAATGGCGGATGGGATCATCCAAAAAACTTTTTCATTTACAAAGATGAGCAGTTGGACAAATTTGTGATGAGGGTATTCATGGGAGGCGATTACCCTGTGGGAGAGACTATAATAGAATGGAGTAAGGACGAAAGTGATACATTCGTAAGTGAAATGAAGAAACTTGGAGATTCGGGAATCATCTTGACTAAAGTTTGGTATCAAGATGATCTCGTTTATGATACTAGTAGTTTAGAAACAGCATCGAGGTTTTCGCTTACTAAATAATTATGTCAATTTAGAAATGATGTCGACCTGTTCTGGGTGACTTTTGATTAATTCTTCTTTTTTCACCAATTCAAAATCCTCAAAATCAAAACCGGGAGAAACCACACAAGAAACCAAGGCATATCCATCTTTTTCATCAACTGTGCTTCCAAAAACCTTTTCTGCTGGGACCAATTGCTGTGGCTGAGAATCTAATTTATCGATAGGTCCAAGACTTAATTTTTGATAGGTGTTTTGATCTAAAACATGAATGGTCAAAGTGCCTCCTTCATGCCAAAACCAATGTTCATCGCTTTTGATTCGATGGAATTTGGATACATTTTCGGAAGTCAATAAAAAGTAGATGACCGTGCAGATATTCCGTTCACCACTGGGAGTTTTGACCAAATCAATGGATCGGTAAGTTTCTTTATAAAAACCGCCTTCCGGATGGGGAAGGAGCTGTAATTCGGAAACCAGTTGGTTTACCCTTTCTTTTGTTTCCATTTTAGTCGGGATAGTTTTCCAATAGGATAGAAACAATTCTCTCGGCGGTTTTCCCATCCCAAAGCGGTATTCCTTGGTATTTTTTCCAATCCCCTTTCATGACTTTTTCTAAATAGGGTCTCAGTTTGGCAGGGTCTGTTCCCACCAATTCATTGGTGCCCAAGTGGATTGTTTCTGCTCTTTCGGTATTGTCCCGAAGGGTGATACACGGGATATTCATCACTGAAGCTTCTTCGGTAATCCCTCCGGAATCAGTGATGACTCCTTTGGCGTTTTTCACCAGGTAATTAAACTCGAGATAGCCCAAAGGTTCTACCATAATCAAATTATGAGCTTGGATGCCGATGGATTGTAGGTTTTTGGCAGTTCGAGGATGGACAGGAAAAATAATCGGTAAGCCACCTGTGCCTTCTAAAATCGCATCGATCATGGCCTTCAATTGATGCTCTTGGTCCACATTGGCAGGTCTGTGCATGGTCATGACGAAGTAGTTTCCAGCCTGTAGGTTATCAAATATTTCTCCTTCAGGTTTTTGGAACCTCGGCATTTGAGCCATAAGAGTATCAATCATGGTATTTCCGACAAAATGAATTTTGTCTTCAGAAAATCCAGCTTTTCTTAAATTGGTATTTGCGATTTCGGATGTTGTAAAAAAATGATCTGAAATGCTGTCTGTCACCATCCGGTTGATTTCTTCAGGCATAGTCAAATCACCTGATCGGATCCCCCCTTCCACATGCGCGACATCTATCTGCAATTTCTTTGCTGTGATGGAACAGGCCAAAGTGCTGGTAACATCCCCAACAACCAAAACCAGATCAGGTCGATTTTCCATCAATTCCTTTTCAAATGAAATCATGATTGCCGCAGTTTGTTCGGCTTGGGTTCCGCCTCCTCCGCCTAGATTTGCATTTGGTTCTGGGATGTTTAACTGATCAAAGAAATCACCAGACATTTTTTTATCGTAGTGCTGACCTGTGTGAACCAGTCGGAACTTTACTTTCTTTCCGGCTTTTTGTTCTTTTTGAATCGCATGGATAATGGGGGCGATTTTCATAAAGTTGGGTCGAGCTCCTGCGACGATAGTAAAATTGCTCATAGTGATAGTTGAAAATTTACCCAAAAATAAAAATTACTTATTGGCTGGAGGCAGAAAAATAGGAAAGTTTAGATAATCCTCATTTGGCTGGTTTTTTGTTTCTTTGTGCCAATCGTTTTTACTGTAAATAAGTATTCATGTCAATTCGTAAATGGTATAAAAACTGGGGCATTATTCCGGTATTAGCCTGTTTCGGTATTTTTTCTTCTTGTACCGATACCCTTGAGTCTGAAATAGTCGTTTATTCCAATGATTTTTCGGATCTGAATCTGGCCGGTTTTGAAAACGGGAAACTGTTTATTTTTGAAAATGATACCCTAGCTGGGTTTTACCATAATGAGGAAGTGGCAGTCAATGTGGGTGATCTTCCAAATCATAATCTGCTGAAAGTTACCGTTGAAATTATCGTACATGACAGCTGGGATGGTAATCCGGATGATGGTCTAGGAGGTCCGGATCAGTGGTTCTTTGGTGTGGATAATCAGGAAGTTTTTCGAACTACTTTTTCTAATTCTCCCTGTGAGTCTACTTATTGCCTTTATCAATCCTATCCTGATAATTACGCTAGGCAAAATGTGCCCAAAACTGGAGCGATCCAGACTAATCTTCCTGGCCTTTGCCTATTTGGAGCCTTTGATAACTATTCGACCAAGTACAGTATTTCCAAGATTGTAGATCATAGTAACTCAACGGCAAGAATCTATATGAATGCAGATTTAATTGCCAATAATTCCCCGGATCCTGTTTGTGATGAGTCCTGGTCTATCTCCAAAATTCAAATTGAAGCCCTCACACTGAACTAATCCAATGAAGAAACTTGTGAGAAATTTTAGTAGTCTGTTGTTGTTTTTGGGTTTGATTGTGTCCTCTGTGGATTCTTTAGCCCAGACTGTGCCTGTTGGGATGCCTTTATTGGATAATTATGTCAGGAGAGCCCAATTGCTGGGATTGGTAGATTCCAGTTCCTCGTTTATGATCAGACCAGTTTACCCGACCGAGGCGTTCGGGATTAAGGTTGGCTTTGATCTGGATAGCTCAGTAGTAGACATGGACCTGTCTGCGGTGCACCGGAATTTTAGTAAGGAGAATTCTGGAAAGTTTTTCTTGCTCCCAGCGGTCTTGAAAACCCAGTATAATTCTACTTATGCGTTTGGGGTCAATGATGGAGCATTTATTCCCAATCGTGGAATGCAGGCGATCTTAAGTCCAGGAATTTATGCGGAATTCGGGAATTTTAGCCTTCAATTGCAGCCAGAGATACTTTTAGCGCAAAACAAGGATTACCAAGGCTTCCCGATTGAGCATCAGTCGACCATCCTGTTCTATTATGAATACATGAATCGGATCGATATGCCAGAGCGCTTTGGAGATTCTGGGTATAATCAGATTTATGGAGGTCAGTCTAGTTTTAGGTATAATTTCGAGGATGTCTCTATAGGTGTTTCCACAGAAAACCTTTGGTGGGGGCCAGGAAGGAGAACTTCCCTCTTGATGAGTAACAATGCCCCTGGATTTTTTCACTTTACTGCCAATACAAGGAAGCCCATACATACTAAAATAGGTTCATTTGAGGGACAGTTTATTGGAGGGTTTTTGAATTCAAGCGGATTCCTTCCTCCGCTTTCGGATTATTCGATACAAGGTAATCCAGTTTATATACCAAAACCTGAAGACAGTAAAAGGTATCTTTCCGGTTTAGTTTTTACTTACCAACCTAAATGGGTTCCGGGACTTTTCCTAGGATATGGATCTGTAAGTCAGGTATACCGAAAAGACATCTCTGCATTGGGGGACCTAATACCGATTTTCAACGGAAGAAAAGGCCCTGAAAACATCATAGATCCTATTCGGGATAAAAGGCAACAATTCAGTTCAGGGTTTTTCAGATGGTTGAGTCCAGAAGGGCATTTTGAGTTTTATGGGGAATATGGTACAAGAGACAATAACAGGAGGATCTCTGACTTTTTGATCGAACCTGAGTCCGGCAGAGCATTTACTTTTGGGTTTTCACATTTAATGAGTCTTAAGAAGCCAGGTCATTATTTCCAGATCAGCTCAGAAATGACCCAAACAGGTCAAACGATCAGAGAAGACATCAGGAATCTGAAAACCTGGTACATCCATGATCATGTGAAAGATGGATATACTCATAAAGGGCAAGTACTAGGAGCTGGAAATGGCCCTGGTAGCAATGTGATTTTTGTGGAATTTGCCTGGGTGAATAAAATGAACCGTCTTGGTTTCCAGATGGAACGGATTGTATACAATAATGACTTTTATTATTTCCGATATGAAGCCTCTAAAGATTGGAGGAATAAATATGTGGACCTGGTACCATCACTTGTCGGTGACTGGAAAGTGGGGGACTTCCTTCTTAGTGGTAAAATGCAATATGTCAATACTTTAAATTACAAATGGTTCTTAGAAAATCAACCAGACCAATATTTTGTCCCAGGGTATGATCGAAAGAATTTTGTTGCAGAAATAGGTGTTGCTTATCTATTCAGATAATTTCATTAAAATGATTGTAGAAAAAAATAAAGTAGTAGGGATCGCCTATCGTCTGAAAGTGGATGACGGTGAATCTGGAATGGTTGATTTTGAGCAGGTTCCTGAAGACAAGCCTTTTCTTTTTCTGTTTGGCACAGATGCGGTTTTTCCCAAGTTTGAAGAAGCTCTCGCCGGAAAAGAAGAAGGTGATGAATTTTCGGTTTTTATAGACTTTGAAAATGCATATGGGGATTATTACGAAGAGAGGAAAACCATCATTCCAAAAGCCAATTTCAAGCAGGACGGGAAAAAGCAAAATGATCTTCTAAAAATAGGTGCTGTTATTCCTATGCAGGACAATAATGGGAATCAGATTAAAGGAGAAATTACAAAAATCGATTATTTGGGCGTTCATATGGATTTTAATCCACCTTTGGCTGCGCATGACCTGCAGTTTGATGGCAAGATCGTATTAATCAGGGATGCCCAGCCTGAAGAGATCGACCATGGCCATGTACATGGACCAGATGGTCACCATCACCATTAAAACTCAATAAAAACATCAAATGCCCTATAGAAATATAGGGCATTTGTCGTATGGATTCATGCTACTGAAAAGGCAATCTTTGATTTGAAAACAGGTTTGGTATGAAAACATTTATAGCTATCCTTAGAATCACCGCTCTTTTGGCGTTTATTCTGGTTTTTCTTCTTTGATTGAGGATTTTTTGATGGCTATTGATCTCTTGGGGTGATGGATCAATGGAGTTCAGGCTTCTCTTTAAAATAGAGAAGCCATTTTTTTTACTTCAGGTCGTAACCGTACACTTTATAAGCCTGCTCAATGGCCAAATCTTTCAGATTTTTGATTCTTTCAGAATCGTATAGTACCAATGCTTTGCTTAGTTGCTTAGAGGCTAAGCCATAGGCTTGGTCATTGAAATGGGTAATTGCGTCATTGTAATATTGTAATCCTGCTAGTTGGGTCAATGAGACTTTTCTGAAAATCGCATGATCAGAGAGAGTTTGATCAGCACTTCCCAATCGTTCTGTCAAAGACGCTAATTGAGCAAATTCTACAGGTTTATAGCTTTCTAAATATTCCTGAACTTCAGATGAACTGGTGATCATACCTCCAATCGGCAGGGTGCTTTCCAGGATTATTTCTTTTTCATTTACGTTAGTGAGAATAAAGACGTGATAGTCTGTTTCTACGATTTCATAATCATACCCGTATCGATCCAAAAGTATTCCTAATGTCGCTGAACCACTGACGCAGTCAAATTTTCCTGAATCCAGCATTTCATTAAAGGTGGAATGCTTCACATATTCTTTGAGTAGGATTTGATGGGATTTCTGAAAAAGAGATCTTAAGAAGTTTATGTCATTTTTTGTTTTGCTTCTCTTTTGATCCAAAATTTCAACTAATTCATTCCACTTCTCTTGCTGGATTTCATCAGCATGGACAGCCATAAATAGATTCAATGGCTCATTTTGTGCTTCTTCCCAGATTCTTGCTTCTAATGGACTTTCAAAAAATAAATTCTCATCGACAGATGACTTTTCCTGGGCCAAAGCAAAGCTGCTAAGCCCGAGTATTGTCAAATATGTGAGAATCAATTGTTTCATTTTGCGTGAAGCCTATGTTATCCATATACGGTAAAGTTAACAATTTGGTAACATTAGCAAACAAAATTATCCAAAACTTAACATTTTGGTAATTTTTAAAGAAAAATATTTTGAGGATTATCTAAGTTTTGAGCGATTTTATCCCTTAAAGATCAGCAGGTTGAGTGAATTACTCATGATGGTAGGGTTCATTTCTAAGAATGGTAAACCCTCGATACAACTGCTCTATAAAAAAAGGACGGATCATTTGATGAGAAAAAGTCATTTTTGAAATGGAAAGCTTGCCATTAGCTCGGGAATAGAGTTCGTCAGAAAAGCCATATGGCCCTCCAATTACAAAAATCAGTTGCTTCAAACCGGAATTCATCTTCTTCTGTAAAAATTCAGAAAAGTCCACAGAGCTATAGCTTTTTCCTCTTTCATCGAGTAATATCAAGTCATCAGATGGCACGAGTTTCTTTAAAATCATCTCACCTTCTTTTTCTTTTTGGGTAGCTTCTGATAGGGATTTGGTGTTTTTCAGGTCAGGAATGATTTCAAATTCAAATTTGATGTAAAAATTCAGGCGTTTGCTGTACTCCTCAATGAGAGATTGGATGGCTTGGCTATCCGTTTTGCCGATGGCGATCAATTTGATTTGCATATACAAATATCAAAAATTCTTTTTTATCAGTTCAAGGCAGAAAATAACAGGTTGACGGGTGGTTTTTAGGAGTCTAACACTGTATTCAATCTATTGAAAAACAAATGCTTATGTCAGTTGTTCCATATCCTACAAACCAATTTTAACTATTTCACTTAACAATTATGAAAAATTTAGGAACATTAGTAATGGTGATGATGCTATTTATCGTATCGTCTTTTACCCCAAAAACAAGTACAATTCATGAGAATAAAGTCGATGCGGATATCGTTGATTTGGCAGTTTCTCAGGATTTTTTGACCACACTTGTAGCTGCAGTTAAAGCAGGAGATTTGGTGGATGTATTGAAAGGAGATGGTCCATTTACGGTTTTTGCCCCTACCAATGATGCTTTTGCGAAACTTCCAGCAGGTACTGTGGAGAATCTATTAAAGCCGGAAAACAAAGCTCAATTAGTAAAAATTCTCACTTACCATGTCGTGCCAGGTAAAGTGATGTCATCCGATTTGAAGAATGGACAAATGGCCAAGACTGTAGAAGGTAGTGAGATCAAAGTGACATTAAAAGATGGAAAAGCAATGATCAATAATGCAACTGTAACTGCAGCAGATATTGAAGCGGATAACGGCGTAGTGCATGTGATTGATACGGTGATTATGCCACCGATGTAATTTAGTTGTTTAACACATTTTTAATTGAGCCTATCCTAAATGGATGGGCTTTTTTATTGAAGATGGTTTTTTAACTTTAAAAAGGATAATAATAGAAAACCACCGAGTTATGAGAAAACTTTCTTTGTTGCTTTTTACCCTCTTTGCCGGCTTGGCTGCAACTGCACAAACAAATGAAACTCCATTTTTTACTTTCCGACCTACACTCACCCCGGACGGCCAGATCATCATCTTCAGTTATGAAGGAGATCTTTGGAAAGTACCTGTTGCTGGAGGGCAGGCTGTTCGACTTACTGCCATGGAAGGGGAAGAAACACTGCCTGCTGTTTCACCAGATGGCAAATGGTTGGCTTTTTCAGCAGAACAATTTGGCAACATGGATGTCTTTATCATGCCATTGGAGGGAGGAGAAATCCAGCAGTTAACCTATCATGAGGCAAATGACGAGGTAGAATCCTGGAGTTGGGATAGTCAGACCATTTATTTTAACTCTGACCGGTATAATCGCTACACCTCTTTCCAAATCGGCATCGATGGAGCTACACCTATAAGGCTTTTTCCGCACTACTTTAACACAGTTCATAATACAGCGGAAAACCCAAAGACTGGAGAGATATTCTTTAATGAAACATGGGAAAGCAAGAATTTTGCCCATAGAAAACGCTACAAAGGAGAGTACAACCCGGATATTAAATCCTATAACCCAACAACCAAAGCATACAAGCAGTACACTGATTACGAAGGAAAAGACTTTGGGGTGACCATTGATCAAGAAGGAAATGTTTTCTTTATGTCGGATGAAGCGAATGGTGAATATAATTTATACACATTGAAGAATGGCGAGAAAACCCAGTTAACAAACTTTGAAAGTTCTGTGATGTGGCCAAAAGTAAGCGCTAATGGTCAAAAGATCGTTTTCCAGAAGGATTATCAGATTTATGTATTCGATGTCGCCTCAGGCGAAACCACCCAGCCAAAATTTTCTCTCTTCCAAAATCAAACTTTAGGAAAGGAAATTCCACTTGAGGTCAGTGGGAAAGTAAGTTACTTCGACGTTTCACCAGATGGAGAAAAAATGGCATTTGTGTCTAGAGGAGTCTTATTCATTTCTGATATCAAAGGGAAATTTGCGAAGCAAATACCTACTGATCCCAAAGAAGCAGTGGAAGAAGTGAAGTGGCTGGCTGATAATAAATCCTTGCTATACACTAGAACGGTCAAAGGCTATCATAATCTCTTTACAATTTCTGCCCAAAACCCAGGCGAGGAAAAACAGTTGACCATGGATGAGGATAAAAACCGTAATCTGGAATTAACTAAAGACCGAAGTCTGGCTGTCTATGTCAGCGGGAGAAACGAAGTACGTGAATTAGATCTTAAAACAATGGAAAGCAGTACCCTTGTAGAAGATGAACTTTGGGGCCTGTATACACCTAAACCTTATTTTTCTCCTGATGACCAATATGTGGTTTTTTCACCGATCAGAAATTTCGAGCGGGAAGTAGTAGTTTATCACAGGCCAAGTAAGAAGACAATTAATTTAACAGAAACCCGGGTTACCGAAACAAATCCAGTTTGGTCACCGGATGGCAAATACATGTATTTTATATCCGACCGGATCCATCCAAGTTATCCTTATGGGACTACCGAAGCCCACCTGTATCGAATGAAGTTGGAAAGATTTGCTGAGCTTTTTAAATCGGATGAAGTGAATAAACTTTTCGAGGAAAAAGATAAAAAAGAGGTAGACAAAAAGGACTCTAAAGTTGAGGTAAAAATCAGCGGAACTGACTTCATGGATCGAGTGGAATTGATAGGTCCAAGCTTTGGACAGCAGTCCTCTCCTTACGTGCATCAAAAGAATGGAAAGACCACCGTTTTTTACATTTCCAACCATGGCGAAGGCACACCAAAATTGTGGAAAACTACCCTGGAGGATTTTGAAAATTCCAAAACAGAAAAAGTCGGCGATCAAAGAATGGGAGGTTTTGACATGGTGGATAGTAAGGATAAACTCTATCTGTTGTCCAGTGGAAAAGTCAATACGCTTGATCCATCAAGCGGGAAAATAGAAGAGATAAAATTAGAGGCAAAATTCTCAAAAAATCTGAAAGATGAATTTGAACAGATGTACTATGAAGCCTGGGCTGGGATGGAGCAGAACTTTTACGATGGTGATTTCCATGGTGAAAACTGGCAGGAATTAAGAGATCAATATGCGAAATTTCTTCCCTATGTGCGTAGCAGAGCTAATTTGACCTTAATCTTCAATGAAATGTTGGGAGAATTGAATACCTCTCATTTTGGTTTTAACTCCAATGGTCCAGAAAATGATATTTACCTGGGAACCCGCTCCATGGAGACAGGAATTATGTTTAAAAATGAGGATCCGTTCATTGTGGATAAAGTGGTAAAAGATTCTCCATTGGATTTAGAATCCACAGCTGTTTTACCCGGAGATGAACTGATCGCAGTTAATGGTAAGAATGTGGATAAGTCAAAAAACAGGAATTCATTTTTTGTGGCGCCAACGATATCAGATGAATTGGAAATGACATTTAAAAGAGGAGGAGAAGAAGTAAAAGTGAAGGTTCATCCGACCTCTTATGGTTCGATGAAAACGTGGCTTTATGATGAATGGATGAATCAAAATGAAGCGTATGTGGATGAGAAAACCGGTGATAAAATTTCTTACGTTCACATGAAAAATATGGGAGGTGGAGAACTCCAACATTTCCTTGAATACATGGTTTCCAATAAAGGAAATAGAGATGGACTGATCCTGGACCTCCGTTACAATACCGGTGGAAATGTCCACGATCCTGTTTTACAATTTTTGAGTCAGAGAGCCTATTTGCAATGGAAATACAGAGACGGGGCCTTGACCAACCAGCCGAATTTCTCTCCGGCAGATAAGCCTATTGTTTTGTTGATCAATGAGCAATCACTTTCTGATGCGGAAATGACTGCGCAGGGATTTAAAGAATTGGGATTAGGGACAATCATTGGTACTGAAACCTATCGCTGGATTATTTTCACCTCAGGACAAGGCTTGGTAGATGGATCATTCTATAGACTTCCTTCATGGGGTTGTTATACATTGGACGGTCGAAACCTGGAAAAGGAAGGAGTTAGCCCGGATATCAGAGTCGGGGAGAATTTTGTGGATCGAGTAGAAGGATATCAAAAGCAGTTGGATAAAGCAATTGAAGTGATTTTGGAGCAATTGAAGAAATAAAGGTCAGGCAGAAATCTGATTATTAAAAAGGCAAATAAATTATAGATGAGCAAGAAAAGAATCCTTTTTACAGGTGGATCTGGAAAAGCCGGCAAACATGTGATTCCCTATTTATTGGATCAGGGATATCGTGTTCTAAATGTGGATTTGGTTCCATTGAAGCACCCAGGAGTAGATAATTTAATAGCCGACATCACGGATTCTGGCCAGATGTTTAATGCGATGAATTCTTATGCGGGATTGGACGAGTTGGAATATGGAAACGGCACTCCAACATTTGATGCGGTAGTTCATTTCGCGGCTGTACCGAGGATTTTGATCAATCCAGACAATGAAACCTTCAGAGTAAATACCGTTGGGACTTACAATGTAATAGAAGCAGCTGTGAAGATGGGAATTAAGAAAATCATCATAGCCTCTTCGGAGACCACCTATGGAATCTGCTTTTCTGATGGGCAAACGGATCCAAAAGTATTGCCCTTAGAAGAAGACTATGACGTAGATCCTATGGACAGTTATGGTCTATCTAAAGTGGTCAATGAAAAAACGGCAAGAACTTTTCAAAGGAGGTCAGGATATGATATATATGCCCTTCGAATCGGAAATGTCATCGAGCCTCACGAATACCAAGAGTTGTTTCCGCATTATTTCAAACATCCTGAAGTCCGTCGTAGAAATGCTTTCTGTTACATTGATGCCAGAGATCTAGGTCAGATAGTGGATTTATGCATCCAAAAAGATGGATTGGGTTTCCAGGTATTTAATGCTGGTAACGATCAAAATGGAGCAATCATCCCAAGTAAAGAATTGTGTAAACGCTTTTTTCCAGGTGTTCCTCTTTCCAGAGAGCTGGATGAGCATGAAGCACTTTTTTCAAACTGGAAAATCAAAGAAGTCCTTGGATTTAAAGAGCAGCACAATTGGAGAAAATATGTGAAAGAGCCAGAATCTTAACCTGATACGAGTACAAGGAAAGTTTATCTTTGAAATTTAAATAGCAATGCTTTGAATGGTGGAATGATTAAATCAATTATCTTTCTGATGATTTTTGGGTAAGATTTCTTTGGTAAAGAAATGAAAAATAGATAAGGATAGAAACTGCTTAAAAACCCATGGGATGGGTGACTAGAGCTCAAATGATTTTTTGGTTTAAAATCAAGAAACTATTAATTCCTTAGACTATTAAGTTACAATTCTACCTCCGCACATTCTTCATCTTATTTTTACTAAATGTTCAATTAGCCAATGGACAAAATAAGATGATCACCAAAGGGAATCAGCAATGGCTGCAGTATTACAATCAGATCCAATTCAATGATCGCTGGACTTTGCTCACAGATGGAGGCTATCGATGGAGGGAAAATTTTGACGAAAGCTCTTTATTTATTGTAAGAATGGGAGTTGGTTATTCTTTGAGGCCTTCTTTACGAGTTGGTGCTGGTATGGCATATTTGGGGTTTTATGCTTCTGAGAAAGTGGCTAAAATTGAAAACAGGCCTTTTCAGGAAATTCAGCTTAAAAATAAAATTGGGAAGATTGAATTAACCCAACGATTTAGATTAGAGGAGCGCTTTTTTCACTTGGTTCAGCCTAGCACTTTGGAAAAGCCCAACACTTTTAATTTCCGATATCGATATTCTGTGATGTTTAGTGGTGTTTTATTTTACCTATCCAATTCTAAACAATTCGTTTCCTTAAAGATAGGGGATGAGGTGTTTTTCAATTCGGGCAAAACCATTATTTATAATAGATTTGATCAAAACAGATTTGTCGTCAGCCCAACAATAAATCTGGAAGAAAATCTAGCTATTTCACTTACATGGAATAAGCAGTTTGCCAATACTCCTATCAAAGATCAATTTATCAGTTCTGATGTATTTTGGCTCCAGATAAATCAGAAAATAGTTTTAAAGAAAAAGGTGAGAACTGAAATAAAGTAAATAAAAAAGCCTCCCGAAAAATCGAGAGGCTTTGTAATGCTCTTGAAGAATAGCTCTTATTTGATCAATTCCTTGCGTTTCAAAATTGTCTCCATAAACTTCCGTTCATTTTCAGAATTGAAAATTCGGAACGGTAAGTGGATAAACTGGGCTTTGGAAAGGTAAAGCACATAGGCGTCTTTTCTGATTTCTGCCTTTTTGATCATATTCCACTGTACTGGCATTCCCTGACGGGTATTGATTTTCATCAGAATCTGACGGCTATCTATTTCATAGGCCATTTTCTCAAAGATGGTTTTATTCTGCTCCATCTGAGTGACACCGGTAAACTGGATAGCCCAAAACAACACATACAAACCATACGCGATCAATGCCCCGATAATCCACCAAATAGAAGGAATCCAGAAATAACCACACATAATCGCCAAAGCGATTAGAATTACCCACCACTGCTCTTTGAGAATGCTGACTAATCCCATTTTAATATAAGTTCCTGTTTCCAGTTGGTATTTTTTCGTCTTTACTATCATCACTTTTATTTTCAGAGCGCAAATATCCTAGTATCTGAGGGATTAAACAAGCCGAATAAAATCATAAAAGATGGAATTCTAAGAAACAATTTGCAAAAGGCATTGATTTAAAATATGTATTGGATTATCTTAAATAAAATTTTTGGCCATGAGTAGTTTAGTAATAGATCTGGTGCTCTGCGGGTTGGCTTATGTGATCTTGATATATTTCGTAGCCACCCTGACTCGCAATTCTCTGAAAAAGCGGGACAGTAACGGAGATGATGGAGATGGAGGAGTGGAGAATTTGACTCCGCCTAAGATAGATTTGCCTCCTGGCGTAATCTGGCCTTCTGATGTGCCTCGAAGCTCAAGACCTGAGCCGATCGAACTTTAATGACATTTTTCGCAAACACCCTGCACTAGCAGACTCATTTCCTTTTTTTGAAACCCATTAGGAAGCTTAATGGTCGGAAGCGTAATGGATTCCAAACAAGTTGTTTCCCCGCAAACTTCACATTTGAAATGCACGTGTTCATGACTGTGCTCCACATGCTCTTCATGGGAACATAGAGCGTATTTAGCACCTCCACTGTCATCCAATACCTTATGGATGACATCCTTATCCACAAATGTCTTTAAAGTCCTGTAGATTGTTACCCGATCAAATTGATTATCCAGGCTTTCTTCCAGATCAGCATGTGCCAAGGCTACCTGCTTATCGAGGAATTCACGAATGATCTCCAACCTACAATCGGTGATCCTAAGCTTATGACTTTGCAATATGGAAAGCGGTGAACTCATGGGTTTTTTGTTTCAGCGCTAAATTACGAGAAAAATTCTAAGGGTTAAAATGAAAAAGGCTCCATAACAGGAGCCTCTTTCATTAGTTGTGATCCTATTACTTAGGATCTAAAATTGCATCGATCCGTGCAGAAAGATCCTGTAAATGAAGCTTCGACATCGAATCGGAAGTTCTGCCTACAGCTGAATTGATCTGTCTCTGAAGAGTTTTCAATTCCCCTCTTACCACGGGTCTAATATCGGATTGAGAAGCGTTGATTTGTGTACCTACATATCTTCTGAAAGCCGCTGGTACATTTGGCTCATCATTGGTCAAAAGATATTCCAGTCGCTCAATATGGGCTCTTTGAAGCGCTCGTCTGTGCACATCTATGGTTTTGCCGCTGGCTAATTCAGTCCAGATTCCTTTTCTCAAATCATCAAACAATTGGATCATAGTATACGCCTCTGCACCATTAAGAGCTTCATTTTCGATCACTCTGCCCAGACGACCCCATTCTAGCACACTATTTAGTGTTCCTGCCTGCACTCCTCTGATTCTTTCCAAAGCACCGAAATCGGAAGTTCTAGCAAAAATCTCGTCATTCATTAACCAAGTTGGAGTTGCGAAAAGCTCCTTGTTTAAGAAATCTACTGCAGACTTTTGAACATCTTTAGAAACGTGGGTGTATACTGCCTCATCTTGTCCGGAGGATTTATAAACCTCTAAAACACCCCCTACATTAGTCCTTACGTGACCCATGTAGCGATTGTATTGCGTTACCACTTGTCCATACATTTCCTCTAAGTCCTCATAATCTTTAAATGGCTTATTAGGTTCAGCTGTCCACTCCTCAAGATTCGGAACGATTCTTTTCAAGTTGGCAATACCGTATTCAGATGCTTTCATGGAGTTGTCTCCTAGATCTTCCGATTGCGCAGAAGGATCATAGCTATTTCCTTGACGTCCGTATCTGTAGATTGGGTCACCATTTTTAGAGGTAATCCATTCATCCAGGGTTTTTTGCTCATCTTCCGGAGTCTTAGCATCTGGTATAGGTCTATAACCCCAAGCGATCGCATACTTGTCATATGGACCAACGTTTGGCATCAAGCTAACTCCCTCATCACCTGGCTGCGCGATGTAGTTAAATCGAGCATAATCCATGATAGATGGAGCGGTACCCATCGCTTTGGTAAACTCAGCATCTCTCAATTTTTCAACTGGATAAGCATGAGAAGAAGCGAAATTGTGTGGTAAACCTAAAGTGTGGCCTACTTCGTGAGAAGAAACAAAGCGAATCAATCGGCCCATCACCTCGTCTTTGAACTGGACGCTTCTTGCATCTGGGTTGATAGCTGCAGTCTGGATAAAGAACCAGTTTCTCAATAAGTTCATCACATTGTGATACCATCCAATATCAGATTCTAGGATTTCTCCTGTTCTTGGATCAGAAACGTGAGGTCCATAAGCATTCTGGATATCAGAAGCGAAATATCGGATCACAGAGTATCTAGCATCTTCTGGACTCCAGTCTGGATCTTCCTCTTTGCTAGGTGCTCGTTTGGCAATGATAGCATTTTTGAAACCTGCTTCTTCAAAAGCAGCCTGCCAATCTTCCACCCCAGCGATAAGGTAAGGAACCCACTTCTCTGGTGTTGCTGGATCGATGTAGTATACAATCTGCTTCTTCGGCTCCACTAACTCACCTTTTTTGAATTTCTCCATGTCTTCCTCCTTCACTTCCAATCTCCATCTGTCAAGGAATGTTCTATTAGATGCTTTTTGGGCATCAGAACCGTAGTCCACAATGGATCTACTAAACCAGCCTACTCTTCTGTCTCCCAGTCTTTGCATCATTGGCTCCTCAGGGAGTAAAATCATGGAGGAATTCATCTCCAAAGTAATCAAACCGGTAGAGCTGTTTGATGGGGGCTCAGCTGCTGCATAAGTCAGAGTGTATCTAGCCTCGATATTGATCGGATACGTGTGAATATGATTGATGAAAGTTCTCTCAGTGTCTAATCTGGATACTTTGAAGCCGGTTCTTCTGTTTCTAGGTAAACCCAATGCCTGAACATCTTTGTTGAACAGGTCAGTAGCTTCAATGACAACTCCTGTAGAATCAGTTGCTTTGGATTTTACATCAAATTTCTGAAGGATAGGCTCAAAATTGGAGTTTTTTACGGCCATTGAGATCGGTAGGGAATCTGCCGCAAAATTGTTTACCGAAACGACTTTTAGCAAAACGTCATTTTCGTTTTTCTCCCATCGGAGCATCAAGGTATTGGTACGCTCACCACCATAGCCGATTCCATCAGCGGTTTTGGCAATGGTTGTGACCATAAGCATGTCTTTCCCAAACATGGATTCAGGAATCTCATAGTAATATTTATCCTCGATCTGGTGAACTTTAAATAAACCATCTTTGGATTTTGCATCTTTGGTAATCACCTCAGAATAAGGTTTTGGGCCATTCTTTGGGCCACCATTGGCAGGTTTAGCCGGTGTTGATGTTACCGCAGGAGCATTTTTGGAGTTTTTCTTTTTCTTCTTCTGTGCAAAAGAATCCTCCGAATGCATAAAGACTCCTAAGATGCAAAGCAGCAAAGTAAATCTCCTTAGTAATTTGGGTTGCATAATTTTCATTAGTTTAAACATTCATTAACTGTCAAAAATAAACTTCATTTTCACGTTTGAGTCTCTGTGAAAACATACTATTTGATAAGCGGTTTAATCCTAAAGTTAAAGGTAACCAAGTGGGCAATAAAGCATCAGTAGCAGTAGTAGGTGGAGGTCTGGCAGGCTTGGTATCTGCTTATTTGCTAGCCAAAAATGGACATTTGGCGATTTTGATCGAAAAAAAGAGCTATCCTTTTCACCGGGTTTGTGGGGAATATATTTCCAATGAAGCCAAAGATTTTCTGAATAGAGAGGGGCTTTTTCCAGAAAAAATGAGTCTTCCAGAGATTAATAATTTCCTCTTTTCTGACACCTTGGGAAATCATGTATCCATTCCTCTCGACTTGGGTGGTTTTGGGGTGAGCCGATATGAGTTTGATCATTTTTTAGTAAAAAAAGCCAAAGAAGCTGGAGTTGAACTACGAACCGGGATCCAGGTTTTTGATATCACATTCCATGAAAAAGAAAATCAATTTCAGTTAGAACTTTCTGATGGTAATGTCCTGACGACTGATTTTGTAATTGGCGCATTTGGTAAAAGGTCCAAGCTGGACAAAGCGATGAATCGGCCATTCATTGTAAAAAGGAGTCCCTACATTGGTGTGAAATATCATGTTAGAACCGATTTTTTAAGGGATACAGTAGCGCTGCATAATTTCGAAGGTGGGTATTGTGGAATCAATGCCATAGAGGAAGGCAAGTTTAACATTTGCTATCTGGGCAATAGAGATCAGCTCCGAGAACACGGCTCGCTGGAGGAAATGGAGAGAGCAATTCTCTGGCAAAACCCCTATCTGAAAACGTTATTTTCTGAGAGCGAATTTCTTTTGGATAGACCTGAAGTCATCAACGAGATAAATTTTGAACCGAAAAAACCTGTGGAAAAGCATGTGTTGATGGCTGGAGATGCTGCCGGTTTGATCACGCCACTGTGCGGCAATGGCATGGCAATGGCGATCCAATCCGGGAAATTAGCTTCTGAATGCATTATTCAAGGAGGGGAAAGAGGGTTCATTGAGAAAAAATACCAGGAAGAGTGGAATAATCTATTTCGAAGACGTCTTTGGGTCGGGAGAAAAGTCCAACTACTTTTTGGAACAAAAAACAGTTCTGTTTTGGCGGGGAGATTGATTAAAAGTCTTCCTCGTGTTGCTGCTATAATTGTTAAAAATACCCACGGAAAGCCTTTTTAATAGCCAAAAACTTGAAGTATCTGAGTGTTTTCGAAAAAGTAATAAATGAAAAATGCATTTAAAAACAGTGCTGAAATGGTATTCATTCCCATGGCCCAACTGTAATTCGCATATTTTTCAGGATTAGTCCGGATGAAACTATACCAAATTAAGAAATACAAAATGATAGGTGCCATTGCTCCCAGATAATACCAAATAATAGCATCCTGTCCTTTGGAAATAAAATACCAGACAAAAGCAATTCCAGTGATCAGAAAACAAACGTTTGCGAAATGGAATGTACCCTTGATTCCAAGTTTAAGGCTTAATGTCTTGTCTCCACGTTTGGAATCTTCCCCATGTTGATATACCTGTGTAAGTGGATATGATCCCCAAAGCATCAAACTTGTCAACATGCCGGGGATCAGTATGTGTGGTTTCAGGAAGGTTGACCAATCCAAGGCACTTAATCCTGCATAGGCCATCGCAAACGTGAAATACCCTTGGAAAAAGCCAGCAATAAACCAACTTCCCCAAGCATATTTTTTAATCCGGATTTTCGGATGGCTATATGCCATACTGACTAAAGAATACACTAAAACCATGCTGGCAAATTCCCAATTTATCTGAAGCCCAAGTCCGATGGCAATGCCCAAAAACACCAGTGAAAGCCAGAATAAATCCGGGGTGACTTTTGGAGGGGTTTTTAATCCACCGATACTCTCTTCATCCCGGTCATAGAAGCTGTTGTAGCCATTGCTCGATGGGTAGAGAAACAGGTGAAGCACCAGAAATACCCATAATATTCTGGATTCGTTATGGTTAGGTGTCAAAGCCAATGCAAAAAAGAATACCGGCATCAGAAATAATGAAAAAGGAATTCTTAGATGCCTTAGACTGGAAGCGGTGATCATTTCGTAGGTAGTTTGTTTCCAATAACTTTATCGTACTGCTAAGGTTATCAAAGCGAGTACCCAATTTAGAAATTATCCTGTAACTTGATCTTATGAATTCTAGCATCGTGAGCATTGGACTTGCTAACCCCGGATTACCAATTAAGCAGGCTTCCATTGCAGGCTTTATGAAATTTGCACATCAGCTTGATGAAGTGGAGGCTAGAAAGCTGCGGTTTCTCTATCGGAAATCCGGGATCGAGACCAGGCACAGTGTTTTATTGGATTTTGAGAAAGAAAACCCTTCCGACTTCACATTCTTTCCTGCCAATCAAGAATTAAAGCCATTTCCAAGGACAAAATCCAGAATGGAAGTCTTTACCAAAGCTGCACCAAAACTTGCTTTTGAAGCGACAAAAAAATGCCTGGATCAAACCACCACTGAGGCTAGCGAAATAACCCATTTGATATTGGTCTCTTGTACAGGTATGGTCGCACCGGGAGTCGAATTGGAACTGATGAGTTTATTAGGCTTGCCAGATACAGTGGAGCGGTATTGTATCCATTTTATGGGCTGTTATGCAGCATTTACAGGGATTAAATTGGCAGATAAATTATTGAAAGCTGAGCCAAAGGCAAAGGTCTTAATGGTATCTGTGGAATTATGTACGCTCCATTTTCAAAAAGAGTACGTGGAGGATAATATTCTTGCCAATTCACTTTTTGGAGATGGGGCAGCAGCAGCTTTACTGGAAAATTCCAACCAAGGTCTTAAAATCAAATCTTACATGAGCCAGGTGATTCGCGAAGGAGAAAAAGACATGGCCTGGGGTATTGGGGATTTTGGCTTTGAAATGAAGCTGAGTAAATACATACCAAGTTTATTGGATGGCGGAATACAGCAACTGAGAGAACTTTTTGAGAAGAGATTTAAAGTTTCCCAAATCCAGAATTTTGCCATTCACCCTGGCGGAAAGCAGATACTTACTAAGGTCCAAGAAGCTTTTGGATTATCGCCAAAGGTAAATTTCCATGCTTTGGAAGTGTTGAGGAACTTTGGAAACATGTCTTCAGCTACGATTTTGTTTTTGCTGGAAAAAATGCTTCATGATCCATTGGTTGCAGGGGATATACTGTCCTTAGGATTTGGCCCTGGCCTTACTTTGGAAACGCTTCATTTAGAAAAGTAATGGGTAAGTTTTCTCAGAGAAGCACAGAAAAAGAGTTGATGGATGACTTAAACTGCTCAGGGGATGAACTACTGCAAACCCTCCGAGAGCTTCGAACCATCAACAAGTGGCTCGGGGGAAATTACGTGACGACATCGGGATTAAAGAATATTTTTAAAGCTCGCCCACAGGATTCCTATGCTGTTGCAGATATCGGTTGTGGAGGGGGAGATATGATCCGAGTAATGGATGAATGGGCTAAAATTCAGAAAAAACATGTTAATTTTACAGGAATCGATGCAAACAGGAACATTATTGACCTGGCACGAGTTAGATTAGCTGACCTACCCAAAGTCGCCTGGAAAGTTCAGAATGTCTTTAATCCGGATTTTTCTGACGAAAAAGTAGATATTTCTACTTGTACGCTCTTTACACATCATTTTACAGATAGTGAATTAGTGGGGCTTTTGACAACCCTCCAGTCGAAATCTCGACTGGGAATAGTGATCAATGACCTACACCGGCATTGGTTTGCTTTTTACAGTATCAAAATCCTGACTAGTGTTTTTAGCAAATCTGAAATGGTACGTAATGATGCTTCATTATCAGTATTGAGGAGTTTTTCCAGAAAAGACTGGGAAAGAATTTTACTTCAGGCTGGGATAGCCAATTTTAGAATCAGTTGGAATTGGGCTTTTCGTTGGCAAGTCATTATTTTATTTTAGTAAATCATCAACCAAAAAAAATTAAAGATGGAAGAATTTGGAATTTCGAAAGAAACAACGGATGCGCTTTATGCAGAAGGAATAAGCCTTGCAATGACCATTGCTTTGAGGATCATTGGAGCTCTTATTTTTTATTTTATTGCAAAATTTATTGTTGGCAAATTACTACGAGGTCTCAAGAGATTTTTAGAGCGTAGAGATGATGCGCCTTCCTTGAATGAGTTTCTTTACGGATTGACTAAAGTTCTCTTATATGTAATCATGTTTGGGGGCGTATTGATGATACTTGGTGTACCGGGAAGTTCGTTTTTAGCCGTATTCGGTGCCGCTGGTTTGGCTATTGGATTAGCACTTCAGGGTTCTTTATCCAATTTTGCTGGTGGACTATTGATTCTGGCATTTAAACCTTTCAAGGTAGGGCATGTAATAGTGGCCCAAGGCCACACTGGGACTGTTTCGAAAGTACAGATACTATATACTCACTTGATGACATTTGACAATCAAGAAGTAATCATTCCAAATGGTAATTTGGCAAATTCTGATATTGTCAATATGAGTACCCAAGAAACTAGAAGGGCAGAACTGAAAGTAGGTGTTGCCTATGGTACCAATATCAAGCAAGCAAAAGAGATCGTACTAGGGATTTTTGAAAAAGACCCTAGAGCGTTGAAAGAGCCAGCTCCATTTGTGGCACTTAGTAATTTTGGAGACAGTTCATTGGATTTAGTTGTCCGTGTTTGGGCAAAATCTCCGGATATGTGGCCTATGTATTTTGATGGAATGGAAGCCATTAATTCTGAATTTGAGAAAAATGGCATTGAGATCCCTTTCCCTCAGCGGGTTATTCATAATATGAAAGCGGAAGCTGAGGCTGAATCAAAATAAAGCTAAAGGGGTTGTCTCGTAACTCCTTATTGTCACATTGAGCACTTGAGAGACGAGAGTCTCGAAATCGAAATGTAGCTTAATTCGCTGTATTAAGCCTTCGACCCCGTTCAGGCTGACAATATCATAGACTTTTGAGACAGCCTCTTTTTTAATACTTGATCAAGACTTCATTTAATTTTTTCCTTTCTATGTCCGGAACAAAAGTCTCTTGTTTAGGGTAACCTACAGGTACAAGAAGAAAGGGTTTTTCATGAGCTGGCCTTTCTAAAATCTGACTTAAAAAATTCATAGGACTTGGGGTATGTGTGACAGCCACCAACCCAGCTTGATGAATGGCTGCAATCAGAAAACCACAGGCAATACCCACCGATTCACTGACATAGTAATGCTGGACTTTCTCTCCTTTTTCCATGCCATAGGATTGCTTGAAAACAACAATGAGATAGGGTGCTTCTTCCAAAAATGGTTTTTCCCAATTGGTACCCAAAGGCTTTAGATCTTGCTTCCAAGTATCGCTCATTCTGCCCGAATAGCTTATTTTCTCTTCTTCCTCTGCGGCTTCTCTGATTTTCCGTTTGATTTCCGGATCGGATATCAAACAAAAAGTCCAAGGCTGTTTATGCGCTCCCGAAGGAGCTGTACTCGCTGTTTTGATTAAATTCTCCATCACTTCTACAGGCACAGGCCTTGAATCGAACTCTCTCACAGTTCTTCTTTGATCCATCATTTGGAAGAACTCCTGAGAATTTTTTATGAGTTGATTTTCACTTACTTGGTTTTTCTGGTAACGGATATGAGCAAATCCGTCTATGTTCTTTTTATCCATAAATAAAAAAAGGCTACCGTTAAAGATAGCCGTTTTTGAAAGAATGTTTAAGACCTTTAATCAAAGGTGATTTCTTTAACTCCCCCAGGATAAGAAACGGTAGCAGATTTATCACATGAACCAGTTCCATAATCCAGCGTCATTTTGACACTTTTATAAGTGAATTCAATCAAGCCGCTTACAGGGTTGTAAACACCTGATTCTATGCAGCTTTGGGTTAATTTTAAAGGCTCGGTTATTTCTGCGGTATAGCCACTTCCATCTCTGCTATTCCCGCTGGCTGTACCTGTGATGGATGCATCATATCCGGAACTACCCAATTTCACTTCTCTCACTTCATTTGCACTGATCGTGACAAACTCTCCATCAGGCCAAGTGATTTTGCCATTTTCGATTTTTACAGCAATCGTAACTGTGCTGGATAAAATATCCAAACCAATGTTGGTCAATGTTCTTGTACCTTCTACTTTAAAGCCATTGACTTCATATCCATCAAAGGTAGTCACAATGTTTGCACCCGGAATAAGCAAATTACCGGAGTATTTGATCATGATTTTGCCTTTTCTGGAAACCCCTTTAGGACTGACACAACCGTCTCCGAAATCAATCAAGATGGTTTTGTTTGCTTCATCCATCTCAAATTCAGTCGATGCACAAAAATCCGGGGTATTTGTTTGTGTCTTCCTAGCACCAAGCCCTGATTCCTCTAGAATTTCAAGGGTTAAATTGTCAAGATCTTCAAACTTCTGGTTGACCTCAGAGAAATCAGTAGCGATGGTAGTGTCGGCTACGACTGGATCATCGTCGTCATCAGACGAACAGGAAAATCCTATCATGGCAGTAATTGCTATCAATAGGATAGGAGGAAATTTTACGAAACGATACATATATGTAGGTTTGGGATGAAAAATATATTCATTTCTTAGACTTTAAAAATCGTGCCTGATATTTAGAAATGTTGCTTAAAATAGAATATTAAATATGATTGTCCGCAATGATGCCAGTTACCTTATTTTCTTTGCTTGATTGGCTGGAAGACCGATGACGGAAGACCGAAGCAGCCTCTCAACTAGAATTTACCATTTATTAAGCCGCTTTAATCTATTAACTGGTAAAATAGCGGATATACATAATATTAAAAGTAAGAAAATCCTACTTTAAATGAAATCACTTGTTTTTTTCCTTGGTTGAATCTATACTTTTTACTTTTGAGGATTTAGTTTTACCACCCACACAACCAATGTTTTGAGTAAAAGGGATGTCTTCAGGGAGGATGCCCATGTTACTGCTTATTTCCCATTCATCCGCAAAAGATTCAGTTTCCGACTGTTTTTTGGATGTTGCTTTTTTAGATTTCTTCATCAGTTCTTGAAATAGTATACTCGGATTCACTAGTAATAAGTACGGGAGAATGAATCTGAAGTTGAAAATTCCTGTTTCTAAAGGTTCCTTTAATAACGATGGGGTTGACTATCTTTGGGTATGAAGGAATTTGATTTTGGAACGGAGAATTTATCCGGGAAAATTGCTGATACTAAGAAAAAATCAGGCAGTTTGTCATTTTTGAGGCTTTTGCTTTTTATAGGAATAGGAATTACTGGAATTTTGACCGTATCACAGACCGTGATTTGGGTAATACCATTGCTTTTCATCCTTGGTTTTTTTGTGGTTTCTATTCAGAATTACAATTTTCTGAAAGATCAGGAGGCCATTTATCTCGCATTAAAAGACATATTGCTGCGAGAAGAATTAAGAGTTTCACGGAATCTTGGTTCTATCGAAAGCGGAAATGAGTTTCAGGAAAAAAGTCATCCTTTTGCGAATGATTTGGACCTTTTTGGAGATCATTCTTTATTCCAATTGGTCAATCACACTGTAACAAAAGGAGGGAAGGCAAAGCTCTCTCGTTTGATGAAATCGTCTTTTGATCAAGAAATGGCTAAAAAACTACAGGATGCCAGTCAGGAGCTTGCTTCAAATCAGACATTGTTGAGAGCAATAGAAAGTAGCGGAAAGGCATTTTATTCGGAAGAAAAGAAAAAGGCGAATTGGCAAAATTGGATTGGGAGCAAAAAAGATATCCCAGTTTTTGTGACTGTTCTTTCCGTTTTAGGTCCTTTAGGTGGGCTGATATTGATCACTTTGGTGGCTTTAGGCTTCCTTCCATCTGCCTATCTTGGCATTTGGATTTTGTTAGGTTTGATTCCTTTAGGATCGGTTTTTAAAAGCTTGAAAGAAGCATCTGAAAAGCTTCCTTCCCGTCAGCAATTAAAAGTTTTCAGCACCTGGCTATGGGAATTGGAGAAAATGAATTTCTCTTCTTCTATGTTAAAAGAGAAACATGGCCATCTTATCCAAGATGAGGTCAGTGCATCCCAGTTGTTTAATCAGTTGGACAAGCTGGGTCTTTGGATCGACAATAGAATCAACATTCTCTATATTCCTTTTAACCTTTTGCTTTGGACAGATTTGCTTTTGGCCAGAAAACTTCAATTGTGGATCAACCGAAATGGTGAAGAAATGTCCAAAATTCCCGAATTGTTGGAGGATTGGGAAGTGCTTGTCTCATTAGGAACTTTCGAAAAAGAACTGGGTAGCAAGAGCGATGTAACTTGGGATGATGGAGCTATTCTTTCTGCCGAAGGTGTTTCTCATCCATTGTTGAATCCTGAAAAAGCGATTTCCAATGATTTCAGTTTAGGCGAGGCCAAAAGATTTGTTCTATTGACAGGGGCAAACATGAGTGGGAAAACAACCTTTATGAGAACTCTGGGGATCAATTGCGTAATGATGAACATGGGGTTGAAACCTTTTGCCCAGAAGTTTGTCATGGGTGATTTTCAGCTGTATACGAGTATGAGAAACACAGATAATCTGGGAGAAAGCGTCAGCTCATTTTATGCAGAACTCAGCAGGATCCATTCGTTGATAACACGTTTGGAAAGTGGAGAAAAGATATTTTTCCTATTAGATGAGATTTTGAAAGGCACTAACACCGAAGATCGCATAGCCGGCAGTGAGGCATTGATCCGTCAAGTTTCCAAAACATCTGCTTTTGGAATTGTGAGCACTCATGACATTGAATTATCTGCTTTGGATAAGAAAATAGACGTGATAGAAAACAGGAGTTTTCATTCGGAGATCTTGGATGATACAATCAACTTTGATTATAAATTAAAGCAGGGACCCTGTCCAAGTTTCAATGCACATAAACTCATGGAATTAATGGGCATAAAATTCCAGGAACAATAAAGGGTTTTTCCTTCGCCTAGATTCTCGTATTTTTGGGCTTCAATAATTCGTATGGCTAATCAATCTCACATATTAGGAGTTCTCGGTGGAGGACAATTAGGTAGAATGTTGATACAATCAGCAATCAATTACAATCAGGATATCCACATTTTAGACCCCGATCCGAATGCTCCCTGTAAAGACCTTTGTCAGAAATTCACGGTAGGTTCATTAAAGGATTTCGACACAGTTTACGCATTTGGAAAGGACTGTGATGTGATCACTGTGGAAATTGAAAGTGTTAATACAGAGGCACTTAAAAAATTGGAATCCGAAGGGAAGCAAGTTTATCCACAACCCGATATACTTAAGCTCATTCAGGATAAAAGAGAGCAGAAACAATTTTACCAACAACATGGAATTCCAACTGCCGAATTTATTTTGACGGAAAACAAAGAGGGAGTTATCCACAATAAATCATTTCTCCCAGCAGTCAATAAACTTGGTAAAGAGGGTTATGATGGAAGAGGAGTACAGGTTTTGAAAAATGAGGGGGATTTGGAAAATGCATTTGATGCACCGGGATTATTGGAAAAGCTGATTGATTTTGACAAGGAAATTGCTGTGACAGTTGCCCGAAATGCTTCCGGTGAATTGACAGTTTATCCGGCAGTGGAATGCGCATTTCATCCTACAGCCAATCTGGTTGAATTTCTGTTTGCGCCAGCTGATATCTCAAATGAGATGGAGGAAAAAGCAAAAGAAATTGCAAAAGATGTCATCTTGAAACTAGGCATGGTTGGCATCTTGGCTGTGGAATTGTTTGTCACCAAAGAAGGAGATGTTTTAGTCAATGAAATCGCACCAAGACCACATAATAGTGGACACCATACCATTGAGGCAAACTTTACTTCTCAATTTGAACAGCATTTGCGCTCAGTGATGAACTGGCCTTTGGGAAACCCGGATCTACGATGTCCGGCAGCTATGATAAATTTATTAGGAGAAGAAGGTTTTACTGGCCCTGCAATAGTGGAAGGCCAAGAAACTGCTTTGGCAGAAAAAGGTGTGTACATTCATTTATATGGTAAGAAGTTAACGAAGCCATTTAGAAAAATGGGACATGTTACTGTTCTGGATGAAGATGTGACAAAGCTGAAGGCAAAAGCCATGAAAATAAAAGATCTTATTAAAATTAAATCCATCTAATGAAACCATCAGTAGGAATAATTATGGGAAGTCAATCTGATCTTCCTATCATGGCAGAAGCAGCTCAATTTTTAGAAGAACTGGGAGTAGGATATGAGCTGACCGTGGTGTCGGCACATAGGACTCCCCAAAGAATGATTGACTATGCAGGTACAGCTAGAGAGCGAGGAATAAAAGTGATAGTGGCCGGAGCTGGAGGAGCTGCCCATTTACCTGGGATGGTGGCATCTTTGACAAGCTTGCCTGTAATAGGTGTCCCTATTTTGAGTTCTAATTCAATTGATGGTTGGGATAGTATTTTATCCATTTTGCAGATGCCATCTGGGATTCCTGTAGCAACTGTCGCATTGAATGGTGGGAAAAACGCAGGAATACTCGCAGCATCAATTGTTGGAGCCTTTGATTCAAAGGTAGCCTCAAAAATGGATTCTTTTAAAGCAACTTTAAAAGAAAAAGTGGAGGCTTCTGCAGCTCAAATTGAAGAAAAAGGCTGGAAAGAGATTTTGAAAAAATAAAAATGCGGCCTTTAAGCCGCATTTTCGTATCCTATGAACTGGAAAAAACCAATTCGATTTAAAATTGGGGGAGAAGATTGGGAGGTTCCTTTAGACATCCTTATTCTATTTATTGCCATCACTTTACTCCTGATGGGTTTTGGAGCTTGGATGGGCTTTAGCTTTGGTGGAGGAGAAATTTAATCTGTAAATATTCCCCAGCCATCATCGTATTTTTCACTCGAGTCAAATCCTTTAATCCACTTCACAAACAGTTTTCTATACTCCTCTATAGCATCTCTTAAGAGTTGCAAATGTTCCTCTGCGTGTGTGGATTCAACTGCCAGTTGAAATGTCATGGCTCTTAGATTTTTGGCATGGACCTTCATGATCATGGCATTTTCCATTTTGGCGACATAATCGTCAATACCTTCTGCACCAGCGAACTTTGAACTCATCAAGGTAGCATCTTCCATCATGATTCCGCCGTACAATTCCTTTCTAGCCTCATCGAGACTTCCTACCAAGGCATGCGTCAGTCCTACGATTTCTTTGGCCTTTACCATCAAAGGATGACGGTAAATCCGGTTCTGTTCTTCCTCAAAGCTTTCGCCGTCTTCGTCCCAGTCCGAATTTTCATCAAAATCATCCCACATGTTTACTTTAATTAGTTAAAATGGCAAGGTGTCCTCATCGCTATCAGAATGGAAACTGCTGACTTCAGGCATAGAATCTGGCGTAGGTGCACTCGCTCCAGCTCCCGTTCGATCTACTTTATATGCTTTTACATCTGTATACCATCGGCCATTGTATTCACGGCTTTCTACATCTACCCCTAAGGTTACCTGCTCACCTACTTGAATCGCGAACTGATCAATTTTATCTCCCCAAATGGATAAGCAGACTTTTTTTGGATAATTTCCTCCTGTTTCTAAAATGTATTCTTGCTTTCTCCATGCGTTTCCATTTCTGGAATTACCACCAGCTTCTGGTAATATTTGAATGATCTTTCCGCTTAATTCCATCTTCTAAAATTTTAAATTTAATAAGTACGAAGGTAATCAAAGGACGGTAAATCTCCCGACTGATTCACGGGAATTTAGTATAGTGAATGGCCAAATTTTAACATTTTTTGGCATGGTCATTGGGTAAATGTGAAAACCATTCCCCGAGAAGTAAGCAATAAATTGTGTCTTTTTGAATTTTTTCAAAAGGAAATTCTGTTTCAGCCCTTTCTCTAAATTGCTTGATTAAAAATGATGGCTTTCTTTGCAGGGAAGATTTTGAAATCATATTTTTAAAACTGTTTCATTATGTTTCATACTAAATAAATACTATGGTATAGACTTCTACGTTGTTCATAAACCAACTGAAGATGAGTAAAAGAAAAGGACCTCAAGACAGCGAGTTGATCGCTCAGTATAGAAGTGGAAACGAAGCTGCCTTTGATCTTTTGGTAGATAGGTACCAGAGTAAGTTGTACACCACAATTTTTCTGATCGTTAAGGATCAGGCGATTGCTGAGGATTTGTTGCAGGAAGTATTTGTGAAAGTTGTGAAAACGCTCAATTCAGACAAATACAACGAAGAAGGGAAGTTCCAGCCATGGGTGATGCGAATCGCACATAATCTGGCCATAGACCATTTTAGAAAAGCTAAAAGGTACCCGATGATCCAAATGGAAGATGGATCCAATATTTTCAACTCTTTGAAATTTGCCGAAGAAACCTTCGAGGACAGGCAAATGAGAGATGAAACCATTGAATTGGTGAAACGGCTGATTGAAGAACTTCCGGATGCTCAAAAGCAAGTATTGATCATGAGACATTATTTGGATTTGAGTTTTCAGGAGATAGCAGATCAGACAGGAGTAAGTATCAATACAGCATTGGGAAGAATGCGATATGCATTAATCCACTTAAGAAAGAAAATGAAACACCTTAATGTAGCCTATGATAAAACTATTTACCCCAAATGACCTGATAAGATATATTTATCAGGAAATGACGGAGGTTGAACAAGAGAAGTTAGTGCAAGCCTTACATCAGGATGAGTCGCTGATGCAAGAATATGTGGAAATGCTGAGCACTTTGGAACAATTAGACCAAATCCAGCTTCAACCTTCGGAAAAAGTAGTAAATGCCATCAAGTCGAAGGCTAAATCTACGGGACTAGAAAGAGTCTGAAAATTAGGTAACCCCGCAAGAGCGGGGTTTTTTTATAACTTTTCATCGATAAAATCTGCCGCTTTTTGGATCGCTTCTGCGTAGGAGCGGAAATCCAATCCATGACCTTCGCCTGGGTAAGATTCGAAATAATAAGACACGCTGTTTTCTTCAAGTTTTTCAGCTAATAGTTCACTTTGTGAAATTGGAACAACGTCATCAGCGGTACCGTGGAAAAATGCAGTGGGGATACTGGTTGAAGTGACATAGGTGGTGGGACTAGATGTCGCATAGGCGTCTGGATTACTTTCAGGAGTTCCGCTCAATAGCAATTGAAGTCCTTGCTGAGTAAGGGTGTTGAATTCGAATAGGCTTGTTAAATCTGTTGGTGGGAATAGTGCCAAAACTGCCTGAATATTACCGATATTCTGATGTTTATAGCTATGTAGAAGGGCTAGGTGGCCTCCTGCACTAGCACCGGCAAGGATGATTTTTTTGGAAACGTTCCATTCATCGGTTTTAGAAAGTATATAATTGATTGCATCCTTGATATCATTTTCCTGAGCCGGAAACTGACCAGTACCTGTATTTAAGTTATAGAGACTATAGTTTAATGAGATGATTGCATATCCCTCGAAAGCAGATTCAATTAAGTTTCTAAAAATTAGGATTTCACTTTTGTCCCCACTATTCCATCCACCCCCGTGTATATATATAAAAAGAGGTGTTTCGGAAGTGGTTCTTCCGGCAGGCAGGAAGACATCCATGGAATTTGCCACACTGGTTCCATAAGACTCATTCAAGATGTCAATTGCTTCTAATTCTTTTACCGGTTTTTCTGCATCATTATTACATGCAAAGAACAAGACTGAAAGTGAAGCAAAAAGAAAAAAACGAAATTTAAAAACACGGATATTCATAGCCATTTGATTAAAGTTGAAATAATCTTCTTTGTTTTAAAATCATAAGGTGGCTTGATCAACGTCGAGTTATTGAAACCTACCCGTTGTTTTAAAACTCCTTTTTCATTGGAAAAAGCAAGATATCCAAAATAACCATGGGATTTTCCTATGCCACTATTATTGACTCCTCCAAAGGGAAGATTGGGATGTAAGAAATGGAGTACGCAATCATTGAGCATGACATTGCCGGAACTAGTTTTTTGAAGTACTTCTTGATAGGAATCATCCTCTTTTCCAAAATAGTAAAGCGCCAATGGTTTAGGTTTGGAATTGATGTAGGAGATGGCTTCCTCTAAGGCATTGTAGGTTAGAATCGGAAGGATAGGCCCAAAAATCTCCTCTTCCAAGACCCTCATTGAATCATTTAGATCGCCTAGGATGGTGGGTTCTATATATAAATCGTCAGGATTTGTATTTCCCCCAAATTCTATTTTTCCACCTTTTGCTTTTGCATCATCTAATAAAGAGTGAAGCCGTTGGAAGTTATTAGAGTTTACTATTCGTGCTAGATCTTCTGAGTTTTCAAGCCCTTTAAGATCAGGATCGTACATTTTTTTGATAGCAACTTTTACCTCCATCAAAAAATGTTCTTTTACTTCCTCATGAATGAGTAAATAATCTGGAGCAACACAGGTTTGTCCACAATTCAGAAATTTTCCTGCTACTATTTTCTCAGCAGCATCTTTTAAATCTGCCGTTAGATGGACAATTGTGGGAGACTTTCCGCCCAATTCCAATGTCACAGAACTCAAATTCCTAGAAGCTGCCTCCATTATTTTCTTTCCTACTGTCGGGCTACCTGTAAAAAATATGTGATCAAATGGGAGCTCCAATACTTGTTGGGTGATTTCTACTCCTCCTTGGATAACCGCAACTTCTGCTTTATCAAACAGTTCTTCTATCATTTGTTGAATTAAATCAGAGGTATGAGGAGTTAATTCGGAAGGTTTCAAAATCACTGGACATCCGGCTGCCAAGGCCGATATCAATGGGCCTATTGCTAAGTTGAAGGGATAATTCCATGGACTGATAATTAGAGAAGTACCTTTTGGTTCGAAAAAGATTTTTCCTTTTGTACCGGCCATGGACAAGCTGGAATCCACTTTTTTAGGCTTCATCCAGGAGTTGAGATTTTTTATGGCATGGTTTATTTCTGTAGTCACAGGAAAAATTTCACTGAGGTCAGTTTCAGGAAATGGTTTTTTAAAATCTTCGTAAATGGCGGATTTGATCCATTTTTGATTTAATGAGATCCAGTTTTTTATTTTTTCAAGCCTAAGGATTCTTTCTGAACTCGATGATTGTCTCCACTTGAGAGCAGTCTCTTTTTGTAGTTCAAATAAATTTGAAAGCTCTTTTAAAGAGTAGGATTGAAATTCCATCATGTTGGATTTGTGCTTTTTGAAAACTGTTTTTCTGAGTGTTGATTTCACTCATTTGTAATTCAGCCAGAAGTTAATTTTTAAGTCCTGATTAAATAAATCAGGAATGATTTTTTGATAGAAGTCAAAAATTTCTGATAAAACCAGTTGAATAATTGGCTTAAAAACCATTTTTAAATACTTGAAAATTAATTTCACAATAATAAAATTGCATTACATAAAAATATTTTTCCAGTTTTGTTTGGATATGAAAAGCAAAAAAATGTATTTTTAACGCAAATTAGGATTGACTTTCTGAATTCTTAGCAAGAAAAGGATCAAAAAGGGAAAAAACTAAGAGAAGTTTTATGCGAGGTGTTCTTGATTTTTTACAATAGAAACAAGAATAGTTCAATCAAAAATTGATAAAAGTAAATTATAGGCAAAAGTTTTACGAACTCGAAAAATTTTAAATAATAACGATATGGACACTTTATCCAATTGTCAATTCAACCCCCGACCACAGAAAAGTGGATTTTTCGAAAGGGAAAAAAGGAAATTTGAGTCACTCCAGGACATTAAATTTTTAATGATTTTAATTCTTGGGTTATTTTTACAGTCAACTTTAGTTTATTCCCAAGGGACTGTACCAATTAATATCCCTGCTGGGGGTTTTCAAATGGATGGGAATCTCTTTGCAAACTCTCCTGCAAATACTGGTGATTGGTTTCCTGGAGGAACGGGCACTGGTGCTGGTGTTTATAAGCTAGCACCAAACTTGGGTGATCCATTTAATCCTGTATACACATTTCGATGGGTTGATCCGTTTAATTCTTCAAGTGATGAGACATTTACTTCTGGTACTAAATCAGATGACAGTCCATTAGATTGGAAATGGACTAATGGCAGTGCAACTGGTAAATCTGATATTGGAAATGTTTTTATGCATATTGGGAATAATCTCAATTCTGATCCTTCTGATGATTGGTTGGTTGTTGCTTCAGATAGATTTTCTGTGACAGGTACCAGTTACCTTGAATTCGAATTTTTTCAAAATGATGTAACCAGATTACCTGGAGGAACATTTTCCTCTGCAGGTCCTGATGGAGGTAGAACAGAAAATGATGTTTTAATTTCAATTTCATATACTAATGGGGGATCCACAGTAACCATTGAGATTTATGTTTGGAAATTTTTTGGTGGTAAATGGCAATATGAGCTTCAGAATAATATCTTAGGTAGTGATGCTTTTGGAGCAGTGAATACAGTTTCAGTGCCTACTCCAATAGGTGCTTTTGGAAATGCTAATTATTTACCATATCAATTTGTAGAAGCAGCTATTAATATTTCTAAAATTGTTGCAACCACAACTGCTTGTGAAGGAGTAAGTGTTCGTAAAATGATGGTGAAGACACGTGCTTCTGCATCTTTATCTGCAGCTGCTGTTGACTTTTTGGATCCTGTAGATGTTAAAGTAAATTTTGGTACTGCTACTATTGATTATGATGCTGATTTGTTTTGCGGTCCTAATGATGTTGTACCTGTACAGTTAATAGGTGTTCAAAATGGCACATATTCTTCTACAGGTGGTTTAGCGATTGACCCTACTACTGGGGCGATTACTCTTTCTCAAAGTACCCCAGGTGTATATACAGTAAGATATGACTTTACTACTGCAAATTGTAATGCTTTTACTACAGTTGAAGTTACAATCCCTGAGCCAGCCCCAGCTCCTTCTCCTGCCACTTTCGATTATTGCGTAGGGTCATTAACTGGTGAACAAGCTATACCTGTTTCACCTGCTAATGGATATACCTTGATTTGGTATGCTGCTGATGGAATTACTTCCCTTGGATCGGCTCCAACATTTAATACTGACACTCCGGGTATTTATACATATAAAGTGAGCCAGATTAAGGATGGGGAATGTGAAAGTGAGCAGGCCACTATAACTATCAATGTTGGTGCTTGTAGCCTAACACTTGTTAAGGAGGCAACTAATGGCCCTAGCGGGGAGGAATGTTTAGATCCTACTTTAAGTCCTACTATTAACTATAGCTTCACTGTTACCAATAATGGAGCCTATGATTTAACAAATATCCAGATCTCAGATCCACTTTTTGAAGCTCCAAACCCTCTAGTTGCAATTGTTCTTTCTGATGATGGAGATGGAGATGCTGTTTTAGCGGTTAACGAAACTTGGGTTTACACAGCTTCGTATTCCATTACCCCTGATGATATTCAAGCAGGTCAAGTTGAAAATCAAGCTACTGTTAGTGGTGAAGCTAATGGTCATACTGTTGAAGACCTTTCGGGTTCAGCGACTGACAATGATAACCCAACTATTGTTCCTATTTGTCAAGATCCAGTTATTGAGATTATTAAAACGGGTGTTTTCAATGATGAGAACAATGATACTTATGCAAACGAAGGGGAGACCATTACTTACACATTTGAAGTAAGTAACGGTGGAGATGTAAGTTTAACAAATATTACTGTTACAGACCCTCTTCCTGGTCTTTCTGCGCCAACATATCAAAGTGGTGACGATGGAGATGATATCTTAGAGGTTGGAGAGACTTGGACATACACTTCTACTTATTCGGTGACTCAAGATGATATCAACGCAGGTCAAGTAGATAATACTGCAACAGCTGATTCTGATGAATCTGATGAGTCAACGGATGATGAAACTGTTCTTTTAGCACAGGATGCATCGATCATGATTGAGAAGAGTGCGTTGCCAACGACCTACAATGCGGCAGGCGATGTGATCACGTACACGTTCGATGTGACCAACACCGGTAACGTGACGTTGACAGAAGTGACAGTGAGCGATCCGTTGACAGGATTGAGTGCGATCACACCAGCACCAGTTACCTTGGCACCGGCAGAGAGCCAGGCGTTCACGGCGACCTATACCATTACCCAGGCTGACATGGATGCCGGCCAGGTATACAACACGGCAACGGCAACAGGAACAGATCCAGATGATGTGGATGTGACCGATACAGACGATGAGACCATCACGGTGGTGAAGGATGCATCGATCATGATTGAGAAGAGTGCGTTGCCAACGACCTACAATGCGGCAGGCGATGTGATCACGTACACGTTCGATGTGACCAACACCGGTAACGTGACGTTGACAGAAGTGACAGTGAGC
>JAFIDK010000010.1:106283-106800 GCA_017051695.1 Algoriphagus aestuarii
GACCGATCCGTTGACAGGATTGAGTGCGATCACACCAGCACCAGTTACCTTGGCACCAGCAGAGAGCCAGGCGTTCACGGCTACTTATACAATTACCCAGGCGGACATGGATGCCGGCCAGGTAGACAATACTGCGACAGCAACAGGAACAGATCCTGATGATGTGGATGTGACCGATACAGACGATGAGACGATCACGGTAGTGAAGGATGCATCGATCATGATTGATAAGAGTGCGTTGCCAACGACCTACAATGCGGCAGGCGATGTGATCACGTACACGTTCGATGTGACCAACAACGGTAACGTAACGTTGACGGATGTGACAGTGACCGATCCTTTGACAGGATTGAGTGCGATCACACCAGCACCTGTTACCTTGGCACCAGCAGAGAGCCAGGCGTTCACGGCTACTTATACAATTACCCAGGCGGACATGGATGCCGGCCAGGTAGACAATACTGCGACAGCAACAGGAACAGATCCTGATGATGTGGATGTGACCGATACAGACGAT
>JAFIDK010000010.1:106897-112634 GCA_017051695.1 Algoriphagus aestuarii
GATGAGACGATCACGGCAATTATCGATCCTAGTATTGCTATCGTTAAATCAGCTTCTGTTGAATCTGAGGATGATTGCTATGATACGGATGATGTAGTGACCTACACATTTATGGTAACCAATACTGGAAATGTGACCTTGGAGAATGTGGTAATTGATGAAACATATCACTTCACTGGCACCGGGACTTTGGGAGCAGTAATGTATGTAAGCAGTAGCATGAGTAGTTCAGAGGGTACTTTGTTACCAAATGAGACTGCTACATACACTGCAGAATATGTGATAACTCAAGAGGATACTGATACAAGGTTCATTAATAACCAAGCAGAAGTTACTGCTACATATGGTGATGGAATGACAGTAGATGATTTGTCTGGTGATTCGATTGATACTGACAATGAAACTCAAGTTGATTTGTGTCAACAACCAAGCATCGCTATCGTAAAATCAGCCTCTGTTGATTCTGAAGACGAGTGCTACGATACGGATGATGTAGTGACTTACACATTTATGGTAACCAATACTGGAAATGTGACCTTGGAGAATGTGGTAATTGATGAAACATATCACTTCACTGGCACCGGGACTTTGGGAACAGTAATGTATGTAAGCAGTAGCATGAGTAGTTCAGAGGGTACATTGTTACCAAATGAGACTGCTACATACACTGCAGAATATGTGATAACTCAAGAGGATACTGATATAAGGTTCATTAACAACCAAGCAGAAGTTACTGCTACATATGGTGATGGAATGACAGTAGATGATTTGTCTGGTGATTCAGTTGATACTGATAATGAAACTCAAGTTGATTTGTGTCAGGATCCTTCGCTTGACCTTACCAAAACTCTAATCTCTAATGACGATGAGTTAGGTGGAGAATTAAGCTATGAAATCAAAGTAGAGAATACAGGAAATGTAACCTTGTATGATATCTATGTGGAAGATGAGACCACAGGTGATAACTGGACTATTGCAGAATTAGCACCTAAGGGAGTTGAAACATTCACAGTGGATGTTGAAATCACTCAGGAGTTGCTTGACGATGAGTGTTATGAAAACACTGCTTTTGCTGAAGCAAGAGAATATTTTGACGAGCAGTCTGAGCCTGGAACTGAAAATCCAATTTTAGAATACATTGTGATTGCAAGAGATGTTGATTCTGTAGTTGAGTGTTTCACACAAACACCAGAATTAGAAATTGCTAAATCTATTCTAAGTGGTGATCCATATAGTTTAGTGGGCAATGTGGTTGAATATCAATACATCATTACAAACACTGGTAATGTGACACTTGATGGTCCATTCACAGTAAGTGATGATAAAGTACCTGGAATACCAGCTGCAGCTGAAACTGAATTGGCTCCAAATGAGACAATTACTTTGACTGCAAGCTACACAGTAGTTCAGGAGGATTTGACTAATGGTTCTGTAACAAACATTGCAACAGCCACTGGATATTTTGGAGAAGATGAAGTTGTTTCTGAACCTGACCAAGCTACCGCTGAAGCATTGTTTAATGAAATCATAGCAAATGATGACGATGCAGGAACTTATACCATTGCAGGTGGAGTGGCTACAATCAATGCCTTCGACAATGACTCCTATATGGGAGGTGCTGCAAATCCTGGAAATGTTACCTTGACTACAGTGATTGCAGATCCAGAAGGGGTATTAACTGTAGATGCCAATGGTGAAATTGCCATTGCAGCAAATGCTACAGCAGGTACTTACCAATTGACTTATAGAATTACGGAAATTGGAAACACAGCAAACTATGATGAAGCTATCATCACAGCTGTTGTGGAACCAGTTCTTATAATTGATGAAATTGAATCTTATTGTGAACTGGATGCACCATATCTAAGATGGTTGCTTGAGCCGGCAAACTTTAACCTTCAAGATCTTGCGCCTGGAGATCCAAATCCTTTGACCATGATTTGGTATAATAGCAATGATGAGGAAATCATCCGATTTGAAAATATACCAATGGAAGGTTACATGTTGTTCCCTGGTGCAGATACTTTACCAGGTGGATATGGTAGCCAGTGGCCAGGATGGAGATTTGTAAATGAGCAGTGGGAATCTGGAGACTTCAACTTTGCTGCGGTAAGAGAGCCAGGAGCATATGTATTGTTCCAGTTGAATCCTGAAGTAAGTTCTGAGATTGCATATCCTGGAGCGACTGCAGCTTGTAATCCAAATCCAAATCCACCGATAGCTGTGGATGATGATATGACAAGCATCCCAGTGTATAGCCAGTTTGGATTCACTGATATAGTAAATGTACTTGACAATGATAAACTAGGTGCTCTTACTGGATTGAATACTACTTTGGTAGATATCACTCTAGTATCAGAAAGTACTCCTGGAGCATTGATCTTGGATACTAATACAGGATTAGTAAGTGTTGCAACTGGATTGGCCCCAGGTATTTATACTCTAGAGTATAGAATCTGTACTAATCCTAACCCGACAAACTGTGATACAGCTGTAGTAACAGTTCTAGTGGTTCAGCCTTTAATCCAGGTAACGAAAACAGTTGTTTCAAATGATGATCAATTAGGTGGATTTATTACCTATAACATCAATGTGACGAATAACGGAACTGTAGATCTTTCCGATGTAGAAGTGAAGGATGATTTGACAGGAAATACTTGGAACATTCCAACATTGGCACAAGGTGCTTCTGTTAACTTCTCTGCTCAGCTTGAAATAACTCAAGATGTCATTGAAGGTGAATGTGTAACCAATACAGCTTCTGCTACAGTTTATCTTCCTCAAGATGGTGAAGGACAATCAACTGTTCTTGCTGAGGATACTGATTCAGTTGTGGAATGTGTGACTTTAAGTCCTGCTATCGACATTGTGAAAGAAGCAAATCCAACTTCAGTTGATTTGGCAGGTGATATTATCAACTATGCTCTGACAGTCACAAACACTGGAAACGTTATTTTGAACAATGTAACTGTAAGCGATCCATTGACAGACTTACTTCAAAACCTTGGAACAATGGCTCCAGGAGAAGTAAGAACAATTGAGACATCTTATACAGTGACTCAAGAAAACATGGATAGTGGCTCAATTCTTAACATTGCCTCTGTAACTGGTACTTCTAATAAGGAGGTAACTGTGACAGACCAAGACGATGCAACTGTTGAGGCTGTGAGAAACCCATCTATTGATTTGAATAAAACAGTAGATCTTGAGTCTGTGAGCAGAGAAGGTATAGTTCTGAACTACACCTTGGAAGTGACCAATACAGGTAATGTGACCTTGTCAAGTGGTAACTTAGTCGATCCTAAGACTGGACTTTCCCTTCCAAATATTACTTTGGCACCAGGTGAAATGAAGTCATTCTCGACTACTTACACTGTGACATTGGAAGATATCTTGAGTGGTCAGCCAATCTTGAATGTGGCTACTGTGAATGCAGTAGACGCCTTGTCTGGAACTCCGGTTCAAGCACAAAGTCAAGCTACGGTTAACATTCAATATGATCCTGCAATTGACATTGTGAAAACTGCTGATAAATCTGAAATCACAGCGATAGGAGAAGAGATCACTTATACTTTGACTGTTACCAACACTGGTAATGCACCATTGCTAAATGTGGTTGTTTCCGATCCGATGTTAAACTTCGAAGAACAAATTAATCTGTTCCTTCCTGGTCAGGTGAAAGAATATACAATCACCTACACAGTGACTGAAGAAGACGTTGTTGACGAATCAGTTGTAAACGTTGCGAATGTGACGGGTACTGCTCCGAACGAAGTAATTGTCAGCGATCAGGATTCTGTGGCAGTATTGATCTCAATCGAAGACGAGCCAGATCCAGTACCAGGAATTTCCTTGATCAAAGAAGCTGATGTAACAACAGTGTCTGAAATAGGACAGGTGATAACATTTACTTTGACTGTTACAAACACTGGAGAAGAAAACTTGGTGAATGTCAATATTGTCGATGGAATGATAAACGTGGATGAAACCATTGATCTACTAGCGGTTGGTGAAACAGTTACCGTAACAGGTACTTACACTGTGACTGCAGAAGATCTTGAGGCTAACACATCGTTCTTCAACTTTGCAACTGCATCAGGTGACGGTGAAATTTCCGGAGAAGGTGTTTCTGAAACATCCTTTGTAGAAATCGGAGTAAGCTATAACCCAATCATTGCAAATGATGATGACTTTGGAACCTACTTCCTAAGCTACGGTGGTAGACTAGGTAATATCCTTGACAATGATAGATTGAATGGTGTAAGACCAGACGATGCAGATGTTGACTTTGAATTCACTGAACTGGATGGAATCATAGGTTTGATCATCGATGAAAACGGTGAGTTGAGCTTGATCCCAGGTGTTAATGAGGCAAGGGAATATACATTGAAGTATACACTTCGTGAGGTAGTCAATCCTTCTAATAGTGATGATGCATTCGTTGTCTTTAGGTTGCAAAATGATCAAGTTGATCTCTCAGTAACCAAGACTTCATTCGAAGCTGAGATCTTTGAAGGTGATGAGTTTGAATATGAAATCGTCATCACAAATGGAGATACTCCTGCGACTAATGTAATTGTCACTGATAATTTACCTGCTGGTGTAACCTATCTTAGCAATACAGTGACAGTAAACAATACAAATGCAACTGTTAATGCCAATGTGACTGGAAGTGCAATAACCTGGACTATACCGGCAATGGCACCAGAAGCAAGTATTACTATTAGAGTGAAGGTGAAAGCTGGAGCTGCAGGTACTGTTACAAATACTGTGATAGTTGGATCTGATGAAGATGACACTGACGAGTCAAACAATCAGGATGATGATGTGAATACAATCTTACCATTCCACATTCCGAATGTGATCACTCCAAATAATGATGGAGACAATGACACATTCGAGATTCAAGGTCTTGGCAAGTTTGTTAGCAATGAGATCACAATCTTCAACAGATATGGTGACCATGTTCTAGAACAAGAGAATTATAAGAATGACTGGAATGCTCCAGGACAAGTGGCAGGTACCTACTTCTACGTGATGACAGCGGTAGATAGTTCAGGAAGAACGCACGAGTTCAAGGGTTGGATTCAGGTAATCAAAGATTAATCAAGAAGCGATATGAAAACGACTTTTAAAATCATGTGTATGGCTTTTCTGATTTCCGGGATACTCGGGGTCGGAGAGGTTTTAGGCCAGCAGCTTCCGCAGTTCAGCCAGTACATATTCAACGGTCTGCACATCAACCCTGGGTATGCGGGTTACAAGGGAGAGCCTTATATCCAGAGTACTTACCGTAGCCAGTGGGTTAATTTTCCGGGAGCACCGGAGACGTTCACGGTGACCGCAGATCTATCTGCCAACGAGGGTACGATGGGTTTCGGGGTGAGTTTCCTGAGCGACAATCTGGGTCCTGCGCGTACGACGGGAGGTCTGTTGACCTACGCATACCGTATCCAGACGGGAGCCAAGAGCTGGCTGGGTCTAGGAGTGAGTGCGGGTTTCAGCCAGTATTCGATAGACGGGAGCATGCTGGACCCGAACGATTTTCCGGACAGCGAGATTCCTGACGGCCGTATCAACCTGTTCAGTCCGAACCTGAACACGGGGCTGTTTTTCCATACCGACCGATTTTATGCGGGCTTCAGCATGTACAACATGGTGGGCAAGAAGAGCCTGGAGAAGGAGGATGTTGCGCTGGCCTACCACGACTTCCACTACTACCTGACCGCTGGGGTGA
>JAFIDK010000100.1 GCA_017051695.1 Algoriphagus aestuarii
GGAACTCCATCACCGGGGACGGCGGGAACTTCGGGGCAGTGCCGTACCCCCCGTTGACGGTGTCGTACTCGGCTGCCAGCCGCGCCACCGCCTGCTCCAGGACCTGCGCGCTTGGCGGCGGCCCGCTAGGCAGCGTGCGGGGGGCGCTCAACGCCTCGGCCACCCGCTTGCCCTGCCCCACCACCCCGGTGCGATCGGTGCGCCACGCGTGGCTGATCCCGAGCAGCAGCCGCTGGAAATGCTCCCGGGGAAAGTAGGTGCCGCAGTAGAACGGCTCCCCGTCCGGGGTGGCGAACACCGTCATCGGCCAGCCGCCGTGCCCCGTCATCGCCTGGGTGGCTTCCATGTACACCGCGTCCACGTCCGGCCGCTCCTCCCGGTCGACCTTGACGTTGACGAAGTTGGCGTTCATGATCTGCGCGGTCTGCTCGTCGGCGAACGACTCCCGCGCCATGACATGGCACCAGTGGCAGGCGGCGTACCCGATGGACAGCAGGATGGGCACGTCGCGGCGGCGCGCCTCAGCGAAAGCCTCCTCCCCCCACGGGTACCAGTCCACCGGGTTGTCGGCGTGCTGGAGCAGGT
>JAFIDK010000991.1 GCA_017051695.1 Algoriphagus aestuarii
CTTGATCACGTGAAGCCGTCGGGGAGGAAAAACGCCATAAGGGGGGACAGGGCGGCGAAGCCCCAGGCATGGACAGGAACGAGCAGACCATGGAGAAAAAGTGGTACGTTGTTCACACCTATTCCGGATATGAAAACAAAGTGAAGACCAACCTGGAAAAGCGCGTCCATTCCATGGAGATGGAGGACAAAATCTTTCGCGTCTTGGTGCCCATGGAACAGGCGGTGGAACACAAAGACGGAAAGCGGAAGACGGTGATGCGCAAGGTTTTTCCGGGTTATGTCCTG
>JAFIDK010000992.1 GCA_017051695.1 Algoriphagus aestuarii
GCCACGATGTCGATCGCCTACGGCGGTGTGCTCGCCTTCCTCTTCCGCGTTCTCAACGCGGTCATCGCCTTCGCCATCGTTGTCCTTGTCGAGCGGGCCAGCGATTTCGGCGCCTTCGGTCTTGGAATCACCGTCATCGGCATCGTTACGGCGCTAACGGGCGGGATGACCGCCTCCGTCGCCTACCAGATCTCGAACCAGGGACGTGTAGCGGGCCGTGTGCTCCTGAGCGGTATGGCGCCCATGGTCACTCTGAGCGCCCTCGCGATCGTGGCCGGGCTCGTCGG
>JAFIDK010000993.1 GCA_017051695.1 Algoriphagus aestuarii
CTCCGTCCGGCATTTCGACAGCTGGTGGAAGCGGGTGCGCCAACAGCAGCCGCGCCTGCTCGACTTCGACAAGTCGATGCTCGTCGCTGAGGACGCCGGCGAAGGCATCGAAGAGGCCTACCCGGACTTCTGGCAGCAAGGCGAGCACCGCTTCCGGCTCACCTACCAGTTCGAACCGGGGGACGCGGCCGACGGGGTGACCGTCCACATCCCGTTGAACGTCCTCAACCAGGTCAGCCCGGAAGGGTTCGACTGGCAGATCCCCGGCCTGCGGGAAGAACTGGTGG
>JAFIDK010000994.1 GCA_017051695.1 Algoriphagus aestuarii
GCTCGATTATTCGCCGATGCTCTTCGGCTGTGGCCTCGCCCAATTCGTACATGTCTCCCAAGATTAATGTTTTGGGACGCGAGTCTTCGACTAAAGCAAAGTTTTCCAATGCCGCAGTCATGCTGCTGGCATTGGCATTATAGTAATCTCCGATGATTCGATTCCCTTTAGCGGTATCAATAATCTGTGATCGTTGATTGCTGGGCTGGTATCCGGCGATAGCCTGATTGATGTCTAGAGTGGACACGTCAAAAAAGTCACCCACCGCCACCGCGGCCAAAATGTTC
>JAFIDK010000995.1 GCA_017051695.1 Algoriphagus aestuarii
GGTGGGCCATCATCTGACAGCCGTTGCACACGCCAAGCGCAAACGTGTCCGGACGACCGAAAAAGCGCTCGAAGGCTTCACGCAATTTCGGATTGAACAGGATGGATTTGGCCCACCCCTGCCCGGCTCCCAAGACGTCGCCATAGGAAAAACCGCCGCATGCAGCAAAGCCGTGGAAATCGGCAAGATCGTGACGTCCTGTTTGCAAGTCAGACATATGCACATCAAACGGCGCAAAGCCGGCACGTTCAAAGGCGGCCGCCATTTCAGCCTGTGAATTCACACCT
>JAFIDK010000996.1 GCA_017051695.1 Algoriphagus aestuarii
GGCGACGAACTGGTCCTGGAGGACGCCGAGAACTTCTACACCTACCAGGTAGTGGAGAGCAAGGTTGTGCTGCCCAACGCGATCGAGGTGATCGCTCCAGACCCGTTCAACCCGGAGTCCACGGAGGAACCCGAGAAGGCCTATCTCACCCTCACCACCTGCCACCCCAAGCTGCAGAACTCGCATCGGCTGATCGTCCACGCCGAACTCGTTGACACCCGCCCCAAGGAACGGGGCATGCCCGACAACATCGCGCACATGGCGCCTGAGAACGAGGAGGGGTGAGC
>JAFIDK010000997.1 GCA_017051695.1 Algoriphagus aestuarii
GGTCGCGCGAGGAATCCGACCGCGCGAGGACGCGGAGTCCAACCTGTCCGTTCGCCACGAAGCCCGAGAGTCGGTGGCTGACTTTGTTCCGGGCTCCGCGGCGGAACGTTCCTGGCTTATGGCCTCGGCCAGCACCGCAGAGCCTGATGCCGCGCAGGAGTCCGAGGAGGGACAGCCGCGCCTTCTCCCTGCACCTGCCGACGCCCCGCTCTACCCTTCCTCCTTCGCGAACTCCCCAGAGGTGGAATTCCTCACCTGCCTGAGCGAGGAGGCGGGAAAGTCCTCTG
>JAFIDK010000998.1 GCA_017051695.1 Algoriphagus aestuarii
TTATAACAGAAACTGTAACAAAAGGATTAGATGAAAATGTTGAAATGAAAGATAGTGGAATTGAATGGATAGGTGAGATACCTGAACATTGGCAAGCTATCAAATTGAAATATTTTTATAATATAATTTCAGGAACAACACCTACAAATAAAGATGAAAATTGGAATGGAGAAATACTATGGATTACTCCTGCAGACTACAATACTGAAGATATTTCAATAAAAGATTCAAAAAGAAAAATAACAAAATTAGGGGTCGAAAATAGTTCTTTATCTGTTATTCCTATA
>JAFIDK010000999.1 GCA_017051695.1 Algoriphagus aestuarii
GCCCGCCTTCGTCATCTTCACCGACGCCACGCTGCAGGCGATCGCGGAACAGGAGCCGTCCACCGCCGCGCAACTCGCCCGCATATCCGGTGTGGGGGAGCGAAAACTGAGGCGCTACGGTGAAGCAATCTTGACGCTCTGTGCGGGTGGCACACCCGAGCAGGCCATCAGTGGACTCAGAGAGGAGACACCGTGAGCGGACCACCGGACCACGAGGGCAGCCCAGCGATAGGGGCCGGGGAAGAAGGCCTCCGGGAACTGCTCGACATCCTCGACTTGGAGCAGAT
>JAFIDK010001000.1 GCA_017051695.1 Algoriphagus aestuarii
TCTCCTTTGATTTTTTCAAGCGGGAGATTCAAACAAAAGAAGAGATTCGGTCGTTCCTTGACTACCTGGAAGCATCAGGAGAGGGAGAGATTGAGTTTTTGGGTAGGACGGATAAAAGACAGGATATGCTGTTGATTCTCCCGTTCATGAGGTCTTATAAGAAAAACATTCGTACCGTGAGCGAGTTGCGGGATTACGTAGCTGCACTGATTTCAAAGTTACTCTACTCGTATCAGATATACGAATATATCTGCAATTTACCACTCCAAAACGGAGACATCATTACA
>JAFIDK010000101.1 GCA_017051695.1 Algoriphagus aestuarii
CGCTCCCTCTTCGTCATACCTCTGTTGGGGAGGCCCTCGATGTTGCTGCGTTTCAGAGTGGCCAACCACCGGTCGATCCGCGAGGAGCAGGAACTGTCTCTCGTCGCGGTCCCCAAACGGGGGGAGGCGAAGCCGAAGGCTCACGAGATCCCGCCCACGGTCCACGTTGCAGGGATCTACGGGGCCAACGCCTCGGGAAAATCTAATGTGCTGGATGCCTTGCGGTGGATGAGCGCAGCGGTCAAGTACTCGCACATCCACTGGCAGCCTGATGCCGGGGTGCCAAGGAAGCCGTTCCGGTTGGACGACACCTCTCACGAAGAGCCTTCGTTCTACGAGATCGACTTCGTTTTTGAGGGTGTACGGCACTCCTATGGGTTCGAAGTCACCGACCGCGAAGTCGTGGGAGAGTGGCTTTTCGTGTTCCCGCACGGGCGCCCCAAGCGGCTTTTCGAGCGGGAAGGACCACAGGACTACAAGTTCGGCAAATCCCTCAAAGGGGAATTGCGCCGTATTGAGAAACTTACCCGCCCTAATTCCCTCTACCTGTCGTGCGCGGCGTCGAACAACCACCCCTATCTTTCT
>JAFIDK010001001.1 GCA_017051695.1 Algoriphagus aestuarii
AAATGCTTTTTGTTGCTCGCTGGTGGGCGCGAGAGTATGCCGGTGGACGAGGCGCTGGAGCTCAGCGGTAAAGAGGTCCAGACTGAGCGTGCATAGGGCGTGACTGTCGCGTTCCAGGTCCCGCAGTAGCCCGGGGGATAGCCGTGCTTCCGTCTCACTCCTGGTGAAGAGGGACAGGCGGTCACACACCAAGGCCTCGGGATCGTTGTGGTCAGGAAGAGCCCATTTCTGGACGTATGTTTCCTGGGTTCCGGAGCGGCGCAGGTAGCTCACGGCGAGAGCGTTCT
>JAFIDK010001002.1 GCA_017051695.1 Algoriphagus aestuarii
CGGTGCCTCCGGCGCCTCCGTCGCCCAGCCCGCGCCGTCGCGCGCGATGATGACCGTCATCACCCAGGCGGGCGAGGAGGCCAACGGCCTGGGCGACCAGTACGTCTCCACCGAGCACCTCCTCATGGCCATCGCGCGCAGCGAGAGCACCGCGGGCCAGATCCTGCGCGACCTCGGCGCCGACCGGGACGCCCTGCTCTCCGCGCTGCCCACCGTGCGCGGCTCCGGCAAGGTCACCAGCCAGGACCCGGAGGGCACCTACAACGCCCTGGAGCAGTACGGCCAGG
>JAFIDK010001003.1 GCA_017051695.1 Algoriphagus aestuarii
GGAGCATCCCAGGACGGTGATTCGCACGCACACTAGCTTGCCATGTCCGGTATCGCGGTGACGAAGACATGGGCGCTTTACGCGACGAACATCATCGGCGCCCGGGGACGTGATGTGCGACCGGCCGGACCCCGTCGAGTGTCGGCCCGAGGAAACGGGCCGCCAACGTGGTGAAACCTTCCGGATCCCCGGTGGCCTCGAACACCCGCCGCGGAGGTCCCGCGTCATGGGGGCGCAGCAGATCCCGCTCGGTGAGTACCCGCAGCAATTCCTTGGCGGTCTCCTCG
>JAFIDK010001004.1 GCA_017051695.1 Algoriphagus aestuarii
CCGGCGGCGCGCCGTCGGACAGGAACACGCGGTAGCCGCGCACGCCCGGGCGGCCGTCGCGCAGCTGGTTGTCGAGCACCACCGCCGGGCCGTCCGCGAAGCGCCCGGTCGCGGCCACCCGGTCATAGCCGCGGCCGGAGTCCAGCGCCTCGCGCAGCGCCTGCGGCGGCGCAGCGCGCACCGCGGCGGCCTCGTCCAGCATCGCCTGCTTCTGCGCCATCCGCCCGAGCTGCCAGCGCCCGAGCGAGCCGAACACGGCGACCAGCGCGGCGGCCAGCAGCCACCCG
>JAFIDK010001005.1 GCA_017051695.1 Algoriphagus aestuarii
GTTTATAAATGCTTTTCAGGAGAGGTTTTTGTCTGCAGCAGCTAGGGAGAAGCTGAGGGATCAGTTTAGCCGGCTTAAACAGCAGGGCTTGTCAGTGGCCGAGTTTGAGGCTACTTTTACCAGTCTGTCCAGGTTTGCACCGGAACTGGTGGCGTCTGAGGAATGCCGTTGCTATGAGTTTGAGCGGAAGTTGAGGCGGGGCCTCAAGTTGAGAGTTGGTGGGTCTTACATTCGAGAGTATAGACACCTGGTTGATGCTGCTGCTCATATGGAGATTATGATGCAGG
>JAFIDK010001006.1 GCA_017051695.1 Algoriphagus aestuarii
CCCCAGCGTCACGATTACCCCGCACGCCACGCCGGCGACTACCGAGGTGACCTGGCCGCCCCGAACACCGTACTCATCAACCAGGTACCCGGCGATAATCGAACCGATTGCCGCACCTGTTGCCATTGCAGAACCCAGCCATGCAAACGCTTCGGTCAGCCGGGCTGTCGGTGAGACTTGCTCGACGAAGAGGTTCGCGACGATCATGCCGGGGCCAATCGCGAGGCCCGTCACGAACATCGCCATCCCCATAACGGTGATTGATGGTGCCAGGAGAATCGGAACGG
>JAFIDK010001007.1 GCA_017051695.1 Algoriphagus aestuarii
GGCCTCAGGCCTCCTTGTCCAGGAACCGCTCGGCATCGAGCGCGGCCATGCAGCCGAAACCGGCGGAGGTGATCGCCTGCCGGTAGTGCTGGTCGGTGACGTCGCCGGCGGCGAACACGCCCGCCACCGACGTGGCGGTGGCGTTGCCGCCGAGCCCGGAGCGGATTTCGATATAGCCGTTGTCCATCGCCAGCTGGCCCTCGAACAGGCCGGTGTTGGGGGTGTGGCCGATGGCGACGAAGAAGCCCTGCACGTCGATCTCGCGCGTGGAGCCGTCGAGCACCGAC
>JAFIDK010001008.1 GCA_017051695.1 Algoriphagus aestuarii
ACACGTGGACGCGCTGCCGAAGGGCGAGCCGCCTCGCGAGCCCGGCAAGATCGTCAAAGCAACGGTGAGCTGAGACGAAAAAGGGGCGCCGCGGCGCCCCTTTCCTTGTCAGGTTACGATCAGTTCCCCGGAGGCGCCGGGTGCTGGTACGCGACGTTGCGGTTCCGGATGAGCCACTTGCCGCCCACGCGCACCACGTCGTCCAGCCCGCGTCCCACCGAGGCCACTCTGGGCGGCGGGTTGAGGCCGTTTCCGAACACGGTCATGTGGTAATAGTACACACGGGC
>JAFIDK010001009.1 GCA_017051695.1 Algoriphagus aestuarii
GCTGGGCCCCGTTCGACGACGAGGGCCGCTACATCGAGGCGCGCTACGGCAACCTCAGCGTGGTCTCGTTCTACATCCCCTCGGGCAGCTCCGGCGAGGAACGGCAGCGGTTCAAGTTCGAGGTGATGGCCTGGCTGCGGCCGATCCTCGATGCATGGCTGGCCAGCGGCCGCGACTACGTGCTGTGCGGCGACTGGAACATCGTCCGCTCGCGCAACGACATCCGCAACTGGACCAGCAACCAGAAGAACTCCGGCTGCCTGCCCGAAGAGCGCGCCTGGCTCAAC
>JAFIDK010001010.1 GCA_017051695.1 Algoriphagus aestuarii
GGCGTCAAGGCGGTCTATTCCGGCGCTGACATGACGAAGCCGGCGGAGATTGCCCAGATGATCGCCGAGGCCGAGAAGGCCTTCGGTTCCGTCGACGTGCTCGTCAACAACGCGGGCATCCAGCACGTCGCGCCGGTCGAGGAATTCCCACGGACAGGCCCATCTCACGCGCGGCCCGCGCCATGGGGAGGAAATGGGATGCGAAGAACCAGTCCTCGGTGACGAGGAAGAGCACGGAACGGGGCCGGTCGGTCACGGTGCCTCACGCAGAGCCGAAATGAAGAGCG
>JAFIDK010000102.1 GCA_017051695.1 Algoriphagus aestuarii
GTCCCCCGACGGCTGATCTCTGCGGGGCGAGACCAGCCACCCCCACCTCACCAGGCGGATCCTGGTCGAGCAGGGCGGAAGGACGGACAGGTGCAACGCCCTTCCGGTCAGCGACGGTCGGACAACCTATACCTACGTAACCGTAACCTACGGGGCCGTAGGTTTGGCAAGGGAAGCGGGTAATGTTTTTGGTGCAGCCCCATCTACCCCGCTCCGCCTGGGGATACGAGGGCTGTCCGAGATAGGACAAAAATCACGTCAGCACGGGATGCTGCGGCCGGATCTGTGCCCGAGAAGCACGCGGCTGTCCGCCGCACGGCCGTCCGAGGCCCGCAGGCGCGGAACTCTCAGCCCGGGCGGCGGCCTAAAAAAGGACAAGGCACTTACGGATGTGCCTTAGAGTTGTGGGAAAGCTATCGTGGTGTCTGCGCAACGCGGACAACTCGCGAAGAAGCGTGAGAAGGTGCAGAAAAGCCTGCTTCATTCCCGGATGATGTAATTGGCAGCATGCGGGGTTTTGGTCCCCGTCGTCCAGGTTCGAGTCCTGGTCCGGGAGCTCTTCTCCAGCGCACGCCCGGTCCTC
>JAFIDK010001011.1 GCA_017051695.1 Algoriphagus aestuarii
CCTGGGCACTGAAACTCGGAATAATCTCCGGCGGAAGGATTTCCTTGTGGTCGACCAATTTGATTTTGGGATGCGATACATCGAGCCACTCCGGTTGTTGGTTGTCGGTGACGATGTATATGTGTCGAAGCCAAGGCGCATATTGTTCGGCCGAACGCAATGCGTATTTCAATTCGTCGTTGCTGATGTAGCGTCCTACGCAATCGCCTTCACTACCGTCACCGATGGCGCCTGTGTATTTTATTTTTTTGGCAATCCACTCAGGGTCGTTGCCGTCTACCCACAGG
>JAFIDK010001012.1 GCA_017051695.1 Algoriphagus aestuarii
GGTCGAGAAACTGCAGCGTGGTGACGAATTGCCCCCGGGTGTGATGAAGATGGTCAAGGTCTTCATCGCGGTGAAGCGCAAGCTGCAGCCGGGCGACAAGATGGCCGGCCGTCACGGAAACAAGGGCGTCATCTCCAAGATCGTTCCGATCGAGGACATGCCCTATCTGGAAGACGGCACGCCGGTCGACATCGTCCTCAACCCACTGGGCGTGCCCAGCCGCATGAACGTCGGGCAGATCCTCGAAACCCACCTGGGCTGGGCCTGCGCCGGCCTGGGGCGCCAGG
>JAFIDK010001013.1 GCA_017051695.1 Algoriphagus aestuarii
AGCAGGACGCGGTCCGGTTGGCGAAGGAGCCTTGGCTGATTTTCGCGTGCGGGCGCTACGAGGGTATTGACGCGCGGGTGGCGGTGGATGCGGCCCAGCGCATGCCGGTCGAGGGGCTCAGCATCGGCGACTATGTGCTCAACGGGGGCGAGGTCGCGACGCTGGTGATCGTGGAGGCGATCTCCCGGCTGCTGCCCGGCGTCCTCGGCAATGTGGAGTCCATCACGCAGGACTCGTTCGCGCCGGGGACGATGGACAATCTGGTAGAGGGACCGGTCTACACTAAG
>JAFIDK010001014.1 GCA_017051695.1 Algoriphagus aestuarii
CGGTGGACCCGGAGGTGAACAGGATCGCGGCGTCCTCGTCCGGTCCGGGCACGGGAGGTAGTGCGGTGCCGGCGCGGTCCAGGTCGGCGCCGCGGGCGATGAGCGCGGGGATGGACGTGTCCGCTCCCAGGGCCCGGGCGCGGGCCGGTGCGAGGTCCGTGGCGCTGACCCGGCGCCCCGGCCAGGACAGCAGGCGAGCCCCGAGCAGTCCCCGCTCGATCCCGATGACGACGTCGGGCGCGGCACCGCGGATCGCCCGGCTCATCCCGCCCAGGCCCAAGCCCTGG
>JAFIDK010001015.1 GCA_017051695.1 Algoriphagus aestuarii
CTATTAAGTTTACACCAATAGCAGTAGAAGATTTAGATGATATCTTCTCATATATTGCTGATAAACTGCATAATAAAGAGGCAGCAATTAACTTTTTGGAGAAAATTAATTATCAGATCATGAGGCTACAGGACTTCCCGTTTTCCGGTAGTCTTGTTTCTGACAAGTTTTTAAGAGATAAAGGATATCGAACGGTTATAGTTAATAATTACATTGCTTTTTATCTTGTAAACGAATTAGAAAAACATATAGTTATTGTCCGTATCTTGCACAACAAACAGAATTAT
>JAFIDK010001016.1 GCA_017051695.1 Algoriphagus aestuarii
CGGGACCCGACGCCCGGGCCCGGGCCAGCCGGTCGTGGGGCAGCAGCCCGAGGCAGAAGACGTTGACGAGCGGGTTGTCCTGGTAGGTCGGGTCGAACACCGTCTCGCCGCCGACCGTGGGCACGCCGACGGAGTTGCCGTAGCCCGACACGCCGGACACCACGCCCTCGGCGATCCAGCGGCTGCGTGGGTCGTCGAGCGGGCCGAAGCGCAGCGGGTCCATGAGGGCGATCGGACGAGCGCCCATCGAGAACACGTCCCGCAGGATCCCGCCGACGCCGGTGGCG
>JAFIDK010001017.1 GCA_017051695.1 Algoriphagus aestuarii
GTCCTCGACGGCGGAGAGCCGCCCGGCCAGGGTGATCTCCCGGGAGGCGAGGGCGTCCTGCGCCTGGAGGACCAGCTTGAGCCGGGCCCCGACGCTGCCGACCTCCGCGAGCACCGCCTCGAGACGCTCGTCGATGTCGGAGAGGAAGCCGCCGACGTCCTCCCCGGCCTCCAGCCGGGTGGCGATCTCCCCGAGCAGGGAGAACACCGACATCCCGACCGGGGTGCCGCTCGCGTCCCGGGCCAGCGCGCCGTCGGCGTCGACGACGTCGACCCCGAAGACCTCCG
>JAFIDK010001018.1 GCA_017051695.1 Algoriphagus aestuarii
AACATGATTTCCCTTGTTGAAGCCCGCGCAGACAGGCTCTGATGACGTTGAATGTGAGAGTTATCGGCGCAGCGCGGCAAAACTTTATGCGGGAAAGTAACTATTTTTAGTGGGGGTTCCGGGCGCGGCGGGCGGCATCGCGACAGGTCAGGGAACGTGAAGGTTGAAGGGGGCAGCGCCCTGCCCCCTTGAGTCTTGGATCAGACGCTTTTCGCCACGCTGTCGACCAGCGACATCTCTTCGCTGCTCAGCAGCTTTTCGATATCCACCAGGATCAACATGCGCTC
>JAFIDK010001019.1 GCA_017051695.1 Algoriphagus aestuarii
ACGCCGCCGATGTGGAAGCGGCGATGCGCATCGTGGAGGGAACCGCCCGCAGCATGGGGATCGAGATCGAAGACTGACCCCATCACTCCCCGGGACGAGTTCGTCGGAATCCGACAAGCGAGCGTGACGATTGCCGCCACGGGCAGTCTGCGCGCATGTGGGAGGAATTTCCGTTACGACCACGAAAGGAGGATGAACCGTGGCGAAACATGGTAAAAAGTACTTGGAAGCAGTGAAACGGGTGGACCGGGATAAAACCTACGAGCCCCGGGAAGCTCTGGAACTGG
>JAFIDK010001020.1 GCA_017051695.1 Algoriphagus aestuarii
GATAATCGGCGCTGTACTGTTTGTCTTCCATGACCACCATTTTCTCCCGCAAACGGTCAATGCGCGGATCTTGTGCGGTTTCGTCTTCGTAGTGATCCGCCGTCAATTCGCCGTAAATGAGGCCGATGGCGACCATGTACTGCAAACAGTGGTCCCGGTCGGCCGGATTGTGGAGCGGTCCCTTCTTGTCAATGATCCGAATGGCCGATTCGTGAGTCGTCAGGGTGATTTTCTCAATCTCGTCGAGGCGGTCCTTCACGTCATCGTGTAACTGGATCGCACACTCC
>JAFIDK010000103.1 GCA_017051695.1 Algoriphagus aestuarii
GGGAAGGGTGCTGACCTCACCGACAACCCGCCTGCTTCGGTACTCTTGTCTCATCCCTGTTGTCGCTCGTCTCAACTCATGAGACACCGGGTCGCGTGTCCGCCGCTGGGAACCCGGCGTGTCGGCCGCACCGTGAAGACACCATCAGACTGAAGGCAGGCAAGGCTCCCTATGTCCGCTCGTACTGTGAAGCTGGCCGTGATCCCCGGTGACGGCATCGGGCCCGAAGTCGTTGCCGAAGGGCTCAAGGTCCTCTCCGCCGTCGCCCCCCGGCACGGACTCACCCTCGACACCACCGAGTACGAGTTGGGTGCCCAACGGTGGCATGCCACCGGTGAGGTCCTGCCGGACGCGGTCGAGGAGGAGCTGCGCCAGCACGACGCCATCCTCCTTGGAGCGGTCGGCGACCCCACGGTGCCCAGTGGAGTCCTGGAGCGTGGCCTGTTGCTGCGGTTGCGCTTCAACTTCTCGCACTACGTCAACCTGCGGCCGGTCCGGCTCTACCCGGGGGTGACCACCCCGCTGGCCGGTGTCGCACCCGAAGACATCGACATGCTGGTCGTGCGCGAGGGAACTGAGG
>JAFIDK010001021.1 GCA_017051695.1 Algoriphagus aestuarii
CATCGAGCGGAGCCGCCGTCGGCGAACGTGTTGGGCAGACATCAGCCGCGGTGGGTGCGTGCCGGAGGCGCACGGACCGCCGCCGGGAGGTTGGGTCGTCCGGACGCGGCGTCGTCCGAACGGTCCAAGGCCGCGAGGACGGTGAGGACATCGAGTACGGAACGTCGTCCGTCGGGTGGTGATCGTCCCACCCGCGCGGGAAGCCGCCTCACTCGGTGAACCGAGTGAGGCATACTCGGCGAAATGGAGCTGGTGACCCTCGACGACGTCCGTGCCGCCGGTGCTCG
>JAFIDK010001022.1 GCA_017051695.1 Algoriphagus aestuarii
ATGACCATATAGGGCAACTTCATCTTCCAGATCAGGCCGATGGCGCCGCTGATTGCCATGATGTAATAACCCGCCAGCGCCAGAAACGCAGCGGGTACGTGAATGTAGATGATGCGATAGCTGTTACCTTGCTTGGCATCAGCCGGTGCAAAGGCCAGGCCCCAGATTGAACCCACCACCAGCAACACCAGGGTAATAGCGGTTAACCATGGCAGCCATGCCTGGGTCTTTTCGTAAAACCACCGGGGAGAACCTAACCGATGAAACCATTGCCACGCCACGTTCGT
>JAFIDK010001023.1 GCA_017051695.1 Algoriphagus aestuarii
CCTCGGACTGCGCCTGGTGGTCGCGATCCAGGTCTGTGCGGCACTCGGCGTCCTGGGCCTGGGCGCGAGCCCGCCCGCCCCGGACTGGGCGCTCATGCTGCGGGAGAACATGACCGGGGTCTCGGCCAACCCGTGGGCGGTGGCCGCACCCGCGATCGCCCTCGGCGCCACCACGGTCCTGTTCGCCCTGGTCGCACAAACGTCCTTCCACGAACACGAGAATCGCCGCCCCGACAGGGCCGCTCAGGAGGAGAGACCCCATGCCTGAAGGACTGGACGCGGTGGGC
>JAFIDK010001024.1 GCA_017051695.1 Algoriphagus aestuarii
AAGGCCTGGGGCATGGGCGCGCGGCCGGCCAGCCGGAGGAGCCGGACGACCGGGTTGGCGCGCATCCGGCGCACCTCGGCGACGTGTGCGTTGTGGAACCGGCGGGCGAGCTCGAGGCGGTACCAGGCGGCGTCGAGGCGGCGCAACGGCTCTGCCGCCAGCGGGTCCTCGCTCAGGGGCTCCGTGTCGGCCCGCGACTCGAGCACCGCCCGCAGCGCGCGGGAGAGCTCGGACTCGACGAGCGAGCGGTCGACGTCGCTCGGCGGCTCGGTGACGTCGGGCTCCCC
>JAFIDK010001025.1 GCA_017051695.1 Algoriphagus aestuarii
TGTTGTTGTGCAGCGCGTTCGCCTCGTACAGTTCCAGCGCCAAGACGGCCATGATCTGGTCGCCGTCGACAACAGATCCGTCAGCGGCCACCGCCTGGCAGCGGTCAGCGTCCCCGTCGTGCGCGATGCCCGCATCGGCGCCGTGCTCCAGCACCGCCGCGCGCAGCGCGTCCAGGTTGGTGGACCCGCATCCCTCGTTGATGTTGAACCCGTCGGGCTTGTCGCCGATCGCGATCACGTCGGCGCCGGCACGGCGCAGCGCCTCCGGGGCGATCCCCGCTGCCGC
>JAFIDK010001026.1 GCA_017051695.1 Algoriphagus aestuarii
GGTCACCAACGAGCACCTGCGCGACTGGTTCGAGCGCAACCCGGGCGAGGCCAAGGACATCGTCTCCAAGGCCAGCCAGGCGGCCCGCGCCCGCGTCGCGGCGCGCCAGGCCCGCGATCTGACCCGCCGCAAGACCCTCCTGGAGACCACCTCCCTCCCGGGCAAGCTGTCGGACTGCCAGTCCACGGACCCGGAGGAGTGCGAGGTCTACATCGTCGAGGGTGACTCCGCGGGCGGCTCCGCCAAGGGCGGTCGTAACCCGCACAACCAGGCCATCCTGCCCATC
>JAFIDK010001027.1 GCA_017051695.1 Algoriphagus aestuarii
GTGGCGAGGGGGATGGCGCCGGGCGCGCGGCGGCGGCGGAGGAGTCGGGGGGCATGGCGTGCGTAGTGGAGGGTGCCGAGGGCCGCGTCGCAGACTTCTTCGAAAGCGTTCTTGCGGGCTTTCCCGGTCTCCCATTGCAGGATGTCCAGGATTTCGGTTTGCCGGTCGAGCAGCAGGTCGGAGAAGCGGAGGAAGGGGGCGATGCGCTGGCGGGGCGAGCGCTGCGCCCATTCGCGCTGGGCGGCGCGGGCGCGGCGGAACGCTTCGGTGACGTCGCTGGCCGAGG
>JAFIDK010001028.1 GCA_017051695.1 Algoriphagus aestuarii
CCACACCACGCGGGCTCCGGACAGGTCGTCCCCGGTGACGTCGTGCCAGGCGTCGATGATGTCGTCGGGGGCTGGGGGCCCGGCGTCGTTGGCGGGCCCCCAGTTGCGGCGGTGGACCATGATGCGGGTGAGGCCGCTGGGGTCGGTGGCTGAGACGGCGAGGCCGCGGGGATGCCGTTCGAACCGTCGCGTGGGGACGTCGACACCGGTGAGGTCGGCGCGGAGCAGGTGGCGTTGGGGTCCGGTGCCGGCCAGGTCGAACCCGCCGACTCGGGCCACCGTGCTG
>JAFIDK010001029.1 GCA_017051695.1 Algoriphagus aestuarii
GTAGGGCACGAGGCGGATGTACTCACCCATGCGCAGGACGCCCAGGGCGATCTGGATCAGGCCGGCGACGATGATGGCCGTGAAGATGAGGGCCAGGTTGTCCTGGCTCCCGGTTTCTGCCGCGAGGCTGGCGGCAAGGCCGGCAACGACGACTGTCATCGGGCCGGTCGGTCCGCTGACCTGCGGCTCCGTGCCACCGAACAGTGCCGCGAAAAAACCCACAAAAATGGCGCCGTAAAGGCCCGCGATGGGGCCCAGGCCGGAAGCCACGCCCATGGCCAGGGCC
>JAFIDK010001030.1 GCA_017051695.1 Algoriphagus aestuarii
TACCAGAAATTCCATTTCTAATCATACTGGTTGCGAACACCATTAAATTAACCGGTCTCCATGCGGCCTCTTGTTCTATAACTTGAATATCATCATAAAACTTCGCATCCTCGAAGTAATATAAATCGGTTAATTTCGAGGATTTTTCCATCAATTGCCTATTAATATTGTATATTAGTTTATCGGTGAGTAACCCTTGAAACGTCATTTCTATCGGACTTATTATTGAACTTAAAAATGATGCGATTAACCAAAATAAAAAGAAAATCATTAAATTCGTTAAGAC
>JAFIDK010000104.1 GCA_017051695.1 Algoriphagus aestuarii
GTTCCTCCCCGGCTCGGCAAGCGTGCCTTTGGCAGAGGCGGTCATGTTTCGGATGTTGAGGTCCTCCACAACGACCAGTCCGTGGTCACGGGTGAGGCGGTTGGCGGTCCACGCCAGGAAGTCGGTACGCCGGGCGCGGATGCGGGCGTTCAGCTTGGTCAGCTTCGCCCGGGTGGCCGCGCGCCGGTTGGAGCCCTTCCGTTGCCGGGCGAGCTGCTGCTGAAGACGCTTGAGCCGTACCGCTTCCCCTGGGGTGACGAACTCGCGGTCACGCATCCACCCGGACGAGGTGGCGACTGCGACAGTGACACCACGATCCACCCCCACCGGGGGTTTGCCATTCGGTGCGGACTCCATCAGCCCGTCTTCGACGCAGAAGGAGATGTACCAGCGCCCACCGTCCTTGAGCACGGTGGCATTGCGAAGTTGCCCGCCGAGCGGGCGTGTCCACCGGAAGCGGGTCCAGCCCAGCTTGGGCAGCTTGACCCGGCCCCAGCGACGGGAGATTCGCTCCACGGTGATCTGCTTGGGATCGGGGAAGCGGAACGTCGGCGCGTTTTTCCGCTTGGAGCGCCAGC
>JAFIDK010001031.1 GCA_017051695.1 Algoriphagus aestuarii
GGTGCTTCTTTCCGTGCGATCAAGTGAGCCCCACGCACGTGGGGATGGACCGCGGCAGCACGCGCGCGACCAGCGCGCCCAGCGGTGAGCCCCACGCACGTGGGGATGGACCGCCCCCCCGTGGCGGGGGGGGTGCGCATCACACAGTGAGCCCCACGCACGTGGGGATGGACCGACAGGACGCACTCAGACACGCTCAGACGCACCGTGAGCCCCACGCACGTGGGGATGGACCGGACGTCCAGGTCCGATCGGTACTCACTCCGCTGTGAGCCCCACGCACGTG
>JAFIDK010001032.1 GCA_017051695.1 Algoriphagus aestuarii
GGCACGCTCATCGCCATCTCCCTGGGCCTGGCCCTGGGCATGGTCATGGCCTACAAGCGCAACAAGGTCGTCGACCACGTCCTCAGTGTCGTCGCCTCGGTCCTGGGCGCCATCCCCAACTACCTCATCGCCATGGTGCTCGTCGTCGGTGGAGGCATGTACCTGGGGTGGTTCAACCCGATCGAACTACGGGGCACGCTCAGCCCCGGGGTCCAGCCGGAGTTCTCGTTCGTCTTCATCGGAGACGCGTTCTTCCACGCGGCCCTGCCGATCATCACCTACGTGC
>JAFIDK010001033.1 GCA_017051695.1 Algoriphagus aestuarii
GGCGCAGACCGACATGGCGCGCCACCTAGGCAGGAATCGCGAGGTGCTGCGCCTGTGGGAACAGGCGGCCGCCAAGTAGCCGCAGTAAAGGAGGGCTCGCCGAGCGCGGGCCCTCCTGCTTTTGTGTGGCGGCGACCGCGCCGCTCTGTCAGGCCGGCGCGGAGTTACAGGTCAGGAGGTGTCTGACACCCCCTGACACCCCTTCTGACACCCGGCCTGACACCCGGCCTGACACATGAGCGCGCCCCCCGTCACACTGGTCGACGAGGGGCGCGTAGGAAGCGGG
>JAFIDK010001034.1 GCA_017051695.1 Algoriphagus aestuarii
GTTCCACCTGCTAGGCACCGCTGCCCCCGGCCCCCGGTCATGGTTGTGGGCGTGGGCCAACCCCAGCGGTTTCCCCGAAGAGCTGACCCGCCTCTCCGCCGAGCTGCGCGCCCACGGTGAACGGCTCGGCATCCCCGAGCTGACCCGCGCCGAAATCCCCTTTGCGGAGCTACCGAAGAACCCGGAGCACCCGGTCCAGGTCGCGTTCCTGTTCGCTGAGGCCGCCAAAGCCCTGAGCGGATGCTGGACCTTCTACACCGGTGAGGTCAGCGGAGGAACCCGCGTC
>JAFIDK010001035.1 GCA_017051695.1 Algoriphagus aestuarii
GTGGCCCGCGGCGGCTACCTTGCCGTGAAGACGTGGATGTCAGAGGCCGAACGGGTGGCAGAGCTGTTGGCTTCCCGGCCGGATGTGGCGGCGTTCGACGCGTCTGCGGAGTTCGTGCGGGTCGTCACCGAGATGATCAACCAGTACGGCGGCCCGCCATGGGATGTGGTGGTCGCCGCTGACGTGCCCGGCGGCCCGCCCGAGTTCGGGAACATGGTTGCCGAGGCGTGCATGATTCTCGGCGACCGGATCCGCGCCGCGGGACAGGACCGGCCTGTGTTCGTGT
>JAFIDK010001036.1 GCA_017051695.1 Algoriphagus aestuarii
TCACGCGGACGCTGCGGCTTCGCTCCATCGCAGCACGAGCGGATCGCGCCGCCGAGCGTGCTGGAGCAAGCCTTCCCGGACGGCCGCCGGGAGTGGTCCGAACGGCGCCCGGGTGGCCTCGCTGGCGATGATGCCGCCCTCCGCCATCAGGACCTTGGTTGCCCGCAGCCCGCACTGGCGGTTCTCGTAGTGGATCATCGGCAGCCACGATTCCCAGAGGTCCCGGCTTCCCTCGTGGTCGCCGTCGTGCCAGCGATGGATGATCTCGCCGATGATTTCCGGGATC
>JAFIDK010001037.1 GCA_017051695.1 Algoriphagus aestuarii
GCGGTATTTTTCCGCATAATCCAGCCCATAACCGACGACGAATGCGTCCGGGAGGCTGAAACCGGTATAGTCCACTTCCAAGTCAACCGTTCGCCGTGACGGCTTGTCAAACATGGTGACAATCGTGATCGATTTGGCGTTGCGGCGCTCCAACACATCGACAAGATAGCTCAGCGTAAGCCCGCTGTCGATAATGTCCTCGACGATCAGTACATCCCGCCCCTCTACAGACACGTCAAGGTCTTTGACAATCTTGACGATCCCCGAAGACTGGGTGGAAGCTCCG
>JAFIDK010001038.1 GCA_017051695.1 Algoriphagus aestuarii
GTCGGCCGGGTCGGGCGCGCCCTCGGCGCCCACGTCCAGCGGTGCCAGCTCGGGCATCGGCCCGCGGCCGGGCACCCAGGCCCGCAGCTGGTAGACGTAGGACAGCACCTGCGCGACGGCGGCGTAGAGTTTCACCGGGATTTCCTGGTCGACCTGGGCCATCCGATACAAGGCGCGTGCCAGCGGCGGCGCCTCGACGATCGCGACCCGGTGCTTTTCGGCGATGGCGCGGATCGCCAGCGCCAGTTCGTCCACGCCCCTGGCCACCACCACCGGGGCGCGCATG
>JAFIDK010001039.1 GCA_017051695.1 Algoriphagus aestuarii
GTTCCACCGTGTCGTCGAGCAGGGGGCTGCCCAGCGTGCTGACCGCCGAGCGGACCACGTTCTCCGGGGTGATGCCCAACGCTTCGGCGGCCCAGAAGATCGGCCCCACCCCGTACAAACCGGCGATCGCGGACAGCGCGACCTCGGCGTCGTCGACGATGCGGTGTTCGTCGATGTCGACGACCTGCGGCGCGGCCTGATTCTGCAGGCTGGGAGCGGTGACACCGACGGTGAGGGCCGCGGTGGTCGCCAGCGCCATCGCGGCGGCTCTGGCGCGACCGGGAGG
>JAFIDK010001040.1 GCA_017051695.1 Algoriphagus aestuarii
GCATCAAGGTCGATGCCGTCGATGAGGTCGACGGGGTCGATGGTGTTGCCCCGCGACTTGCTCATTTTCTTGCCTTCCATGTCGCACACGAGCCCGTGTACGTAGACGTCGCGGAAGGGCACCTTGCCGGTCATGTGCATGCTCATCATGACCATGCGGGCGACCCAGAAGAAGATGATGTCGAAGCCGGTGACCAGCACGCTGGAGGGCAGATAGCGCTCGAGCTCGGGTGTGTTGTCGGGCCAGCCCAGGTCGGTGAAGGGCACCAGGGCGGACGAGAACCAGG
>JAFIDK010000105.1 GCA_017051695.1 Algoriphagus aestuarii
CTGGGCGGCGTACCCCGTCGGTTCAAAGAGGCATCACCGGCCTGGCATCGGGAGCCGGAGAGCGCCCCTGCGGGCGCCCCAGCGGGTGTGGCCCGCGCCCCGGCTCCCCTCCCCAAGGACCCCTCTTTCCCCGCACGCTGCAGGTTCGCGGATGCCGGGCTGCGCCAGGCATCCGGGAGGAATCGTGGCGTTCTCGACGAAGCGCGGAACCCGGTCGGGGACGGACGTTACGCTGACGGCATGGAACGCGTGTTGGTGATCAAGGCGACCGCCGGCGAGGACGCTCCGGAACGCTGCAACCAGGCGTTCACGGTCGCGGCAGCGGCGGTGGCGAGCGGGGTGCGGGTGTCGCTGTGGCTGACGGGGGAGGCGAGTTGGCTAGCGGTTCCCGGGCGAGCTGAACAGTTCTCTTTGCCGCACGCGACGCCGCTCAACGAGCTGCTCGACGTCGTGCTTTCAAGCGGCCAGGTCACCGTGTGCAGCCAGTGTGCGGCGCGGCGTTCGCTGACCGAAGAGGACCTGATCGAGGGCGTGCGGATCGCGGGCGCTCCCACTTTTGTGGAAGAAGTCATGGCAG
>JAFIDK010001041.1 GCA_017051695.1 Algoriphagus aestuarii
GAACGAATACGTCGCAAACATCAAACCGCCGCATAACGCAAATAAAATCCCCAACGGATGGATCATCACTTCATCCTTGTTCAAAAACAACAATGCACAGCCGATGACCGCCAAACTTGTCGCGACAAACCATTGCCGAGTCGGTCGGGTGCGTAAAAAAATCGATTCCAACAACCCGGTGAAAATCGGCGAACTTCCGATGGTGACGACCGTGCCGACGGCGACGCCGGTCAAACGGACGGAAGTAAAAAACGAATATTGGAAAAGTGCCAGTGCAAGAGAAACG
>JAFIDK010001042.1 GCA_017051695.1 Algoriphagus aestuarii
GGGGCTGTGGAGGTTTCCTTGAGCGAGGTATCTGACGAGCGCGCGTAGTGTGTATGCGCGCTGCCGGAAGCGCCGCATGATGCGGTACGTGTCGATGAGGCGGTCCAGTTCCGCGTGGATGGTTGCCAGTTCGCTGGTGGGTGCACTGCCTGGGAGGATGTCGCACAGCACCCGCTGCTCTAGCCCGTAGAGGAAGAGGAAGAGCGGGGTGTCTTCGGACACCACTCCGATGCGTCCCGCGGCGAGCCAGTCTAAGTAGCGGCCTCGGGCGTCAGGGGGAAGCTGG
>JAFIDK010001043.1 GCA_017051695.1 Algoriphagus aestuarii
CGAACCATCCGGTCTGGTAGCCGATGAACAGGGCCGCCGCTTCTGTGTCGCTGAGGGAGGGGGGCGCAGGGAAGACACGGCTGATGTCCATGGGCGCGTATTCCGCGAACGATCCGTAGGGCAGGACCGGGGAGCCGATGACGCGGTCGCCTTCGGTGACTGTGGTGACGCCCTCGCCCAGGGCCACGACTTCGCCGCACAGTTCCACGCCGGGGGTGAACGGCAGGGGCGGCTTCTCCTGGTAGAGCCCGCGTCACATCAGCGCGTCGGGGAAGTTGACCGCTGT
>JAFIDK010001044.1 GCA_017051695.1 Algoriphagus aestuarii
GAACTCGGACATCAGCTGGTTGCGGCCAGGCTCTACACCCAACCGCTTCTCAAACGCGGCGATCTCCTCCAATGCCACGTCATCTGACATAGGAACCGTCGTGGATGCCATGATGGTGTTGCCCCTTTCTGTGGGTGGTGGCCCGCCGGTTTGGTCGCCCCGGGCCACCTTTCCTTCTCTGTGACGATGTGACGGTGTGACACCCCACCCCAAGGAGCAGGGCCCCCTGGGAGAAACCCCTTGTTTCTCCCCCTGCAGCAACACCCCCGTCACGGCGTTACCGCAG
>JAFIDK010001045.1 GCA_017051695.1 Algoriphagus aestuarii
ACCGGGCAACCAAATTTTCTGTTTCTGACTCTTGAACGGTCTCACCAGAATTTTCGTTACTTACTTCCTCATCTACTTCAATTGCGAGTTCTTGCATTTCTTCCTCGCCCGCATCTTCTTGGTTACTATCTGTTCTTGAAGGCTCTATTCCATCTTCGTCAAAATCCGGGAAAGGAACGATCATCTCCTGGTAGGGAATACCATCCAGTTCTTCTTCTTCACCAGCCCGTTTTCCCTCTTCAATATCGAAATCCTCATCATACACACCGACAACGGATATTTCGGT
>JAFIDK010001046.1 GCA_017051695.1 Algoriphagus aestuarii
AGAAACCGAAGCAGACCTTAAGTCGGGCAAGATTTCTGTTAAGTCTCCTATTGCCCAAGGTTTGTTGGGTAAGTCCGTAGGGGATGTCGCCAAGGTAAACGTGCCCGCAGGTGAGATAGAATTTGAAATTTTAGAAATTACAAGATAAGCGTATAGTAGGTTATGAGCGGAAGCCATAACCGCTCGATTATCCTTATACAATTTTAAAAAAGAGCGCAAACGGGTATCGGTTTGCGCTTTTGTCGTTTTGGGGATATGAATTGCAAATTGACATGAAAACTACAAG
>JAFIDK010001047.1 GCA_017051695.1 Algoriphagus aestuarii
GGTCAGCATCGAGCCAGCCTCGACGATGCTCCACGAGACGCTCTCCTCGCCGTTCCACTCGTAGCCCAGGGAGTAGCTGTCGCGGATGGGCGAAGCGTCGAGCGTGAACCGCACCTCCGCGGCACGCCCGGACTCGTCGGTCGAGACGACCTCGGCCGACCGGACCCCGGTGGCCCACGACGGGTACGCGTCGAAGTCGGCGATCACGGCCATGACGCTGGCCGCGTCGGCTGCCACGACGATGTCCGCGGACGTGCGAGCCATGCCATCTCCCGTTCCCGTGTCA
>JAFIDK010001048.1 GCA_017051695.1 Algoriphagus aestuarii
GGACATCGACCCGCCGCGCACGGTGCCGGGCGCGGCGGAGGCCCAGCTGCGCACGCTGGCCGCGTTCGGTCTGCACCCGGACGGCGAGGTGATGCGGCAGTCGGCGCGCGGCGACCTGTACCGCGGCGCGCTGGAGCGCCTGCTGGCGGCGGGGCTCGCCTTCGAGTGCCACTGCAGCCGCAGCGACCTGGCCGGCGAAGGCGACGTGCACCACGCCTGCCTGCCCGGCCGGCGGCGCCCCGATCCCGCCATCCGGCTGCGCGTGCCCGGCGGCACCCGGATCAGC
>JAFIDK010001049.1 GCA_017051695.1 Algoriphagus aestuarii
CGGGCAGCAGGCATTCTGCTTCGGCGGCCGCCGGCGGATTTTTCAGCCCGAAGCGCGTCAGCTGCGCGCGATCGAAACAGGGCAGTACCTGCTTGCCATCGCGCACGAAACGAATTTGATCGCGCTCGAGAAACTGGCCGTTGAGGTACAGATCGATCTGATAGCTGCCGGGGGCGACGGCGTCCTGTTGGTTGAATTGACTCAGGGCGCTGTTGCTCAGCACGCTGCCGCGCAGCAGCGCGGGATCGAAGGTGTAGCCATCGGTGGCGGCGCAGCCCAGCGGCAG
>JAFIDK010000106.1 GCA_017051695.1 Algoriphagus aestuarii
GCTAGCCGCGACCCTGACCGACCCGGTCTACGACCTCACGTTCGTCTTCTACGACTGCGAGGAGGTCGAAGCAGAGCGCAACGGGCTGCGACGGCTCGTCGCCCGGCATCCCGACTGGCTGCGCGGGGACTTCGCGGTGCTGCTGGAGCCCACGGGGGGCCAGATCGAAGGCGGCTGCCAGGGCACCATGCGGGTGGAGGTGACCGCGCAGGGGGTGCGCGCGCACAGCGCCCGCTCGTGGATGGGCCGCAACGCCATCCACGAAGCCGGCCGGATCCTCGACGTGCTGCGCGCCTACACGCCGCGCCAGCCCGAAGTGGACGGACTGCGCTACCACGAAGGGCTCAACGCGGTGGGGATCACCGGCGGGGTGGCGGGCAACGTCATCCCCGACCAGTGCGTCGTCACCGTCAACTACCGGTTCGCCCCCGACCGCACCCCGCAGGAAGCCGAAGCCCACCTGCGGGAAGTGTTCGACGGGTTCGACGTGCGGGTGACCGACGTGGCGGCAGGGGCCCGCCCAGGGCTGGACCATCCCACGGCGGCCGCGTTCGTGGCCTCGGTCGGCGGCGGGCAG
>JAFIDK010001050.1 GCA_017051695.1 Algoriphagus aestuarii
AAAAACTTAAAAAACTTGAAGATAAGGAAAAGAGAATTATAGTAGAGATTATTCCTTTTAAAACATTTAATGAAAAAATTGCCATAACAAAAGAATTCTATGGCAAAGCAAAAGTGGAAATTTTCAAAGGTTATATATATATAGAAAGAGCAATATGAAAGGGGTTAATAAAAAATGAATTTTAACGAATATCAAAGACTAGCACAAAGAACAAGCAATAAAAAAGCGGATAATATAGACCACATTTTAAATGGGCTCATGGGGTTAAATGGTGAAGCTGGAGAGT
>JAFIDK010001051.1 GCA_017051695.1 Algoriphagus aestuarii
GGCCGATCACTGGCGTAGGCGGCACGCAATGCCTCCATGCCACGCACTGAGCGAATGCGGCTCAATGTTTCCTGTGGCGGCCGCGTCCAGACGTGACTGAACTCCGCCAGAGTACGCCCGGTCTCTCGCAGCGCAGCGCGAGCACGACGTGCAGCCTGCCGGTAACTGAGCTGCGGGTAGCACAACAACGTATTCACCAGCACCACACGGTAAGCACCCGCAAGCGGTAGCGGCAGCCAGCTTATCAACCACGCGGCGGTCGCACCGAAGCGTGTCACCAGCCCCA
>JAFIDK010001052.1 GCA_017051695.1 Algoriphagus aestuarii
GGCTTTCGCCGTCTGCCATTCGCGATCTTTGATGTCATCGCGTTTGTCGTGCTCTTTCTTGCCTTTGGCTACGCCGATCTTGATCTTGCTCCAGGCATTTTTCCAATACAGGGACAAGGCCACCACGGTGTAACCGTCGCGGTTGACGCGGCCGAGCAGGGTGTCCAGCTCGCGTCGGTTCAGCAGCAGTTTACGGGTACGCGTCGGATCGCACACCACATGCGACGAAGCCACGTTGAGCGGGGTGATGGTGGCGCCAAACAGGTAGGCTTCACCGTCACGGAAC
>JAFIDK010001053.1 GCA_017051695.1 Algoriphagus aestuarii
AGCCAGTGGTAGCGAAAAACCGTACTTCAAAAAGAAATACGGAATGATCGAGAAAGGCTGTTTTATCCGTATTGGTACGGCAGCAGAACCGATGCAACAGGGAATGATTGATAAACTGTTTGCTACCCGTACCCGTAATTCCATTGGTAAAATCCAATCTCACCGTCAGGATTTGACCTTTGAGCAGCTTCGTATTTATTATGAGGAAAAGCGGAAGCCGCTTAATAGTCAATTTAAGAAAAGCCTAGAGTTGCTCACCGAGGAGGATACGCTCAATTATGTAGCA
>JAFIDK010001054.1 GCA_017051695.1 Algoriphagus aestuarii
ACATGGACCACGCTATCTACTTGCGGATACACGCTTTTTTGTACCAGGGCGGCATGGAAATGGCCTGGCGCTACGGTAATCAACTGAATATTCTTACGCTGCATATCATCTTGATTTGGGTGGCATGATGCAAGGCATGCTGCGGTAATTAATGTAACCCATCCCGATTGTTTTTTCATCTATTTTATTTTTATTCCGAATCAATACTACCCCTCCACATGGGAAGTCCCATAGGGAAATCGCTGGGGGCGCGAAAGCAAAGCGTTTGCCTCCTCATCGCCTATAA
>JAFIDK010001055.1 GCA_017051695.1 Algoriphagus aestuarii
GCTCATGACGCTGCGAGCACGCCCGGCAATACTGAAGCGTGGCGGATCGGCAGCAGCGGGCAAGATGGTGATCGCATTGATGGCTTGCTGAATGTCTTGATAGACGCGCATGACGTCGACACCATCCACCAGCGACAGGGAAATGCCCCCGGCCCCTTCGTTGGCGGTGGCGCGCATTTCGTCGATGCCATCGACATTGGCCAGTGCCGCTTCCATGGGCAGCAGCAGGCTGCGCTCCACCTCTTCCGGCGTGGCGCCAGAATAGGTGACAGCCACGTTGACGATC
>JAFIDK010001056.1 GCA_017051695.1 Algoriphagus aestuarii
GGCCCTCGGCGGCTATGGCACCAGCGCGATCACCGCGCTTACGGCGCAGAACACCCTTGGGGTAACCGGCGTGATGCCGGTGCCGCCCGCCTTCATCGTGCAGCAGATCGAAGTGGTGCTGCAGGACATCGGTGCCGACGCCATCAAGACCGGCATGCTCCACTCCGCGGACGTCATCGAGGCGGTTGCGGATGCGCTGACCCGGCTGGGCGCGAGCGTGCCCCTGGTGATCGATCCGGTAATGGTGGCTGCATCTGGCGCGACGCTACTCCAGGAGGAGGCTGTG
>JAFIDK010001057.1 GCA_017051695.1 Algoriphagus aestuarii
GGCAGCAGGGGGTAGGCATTTCGCCATTTATTCCTTTGAAAAACCCTCTTCTTCAGAATCTTCAAAGTTGAGGGATTGGTCCAGGTACTTGGTGTAAATACTGCCCTTATAGGTCGTGGCTTCTGGGGGGTGTTCAAATGGGACCTCCGGATCGAAAAGTTCCTCCAATTTCTCCCGCAGGAATTCCACAAAATGCTGTTTGGCGTCTGCTAACAAATCCCCTATTACCGGAACTCCGGGTTTACGGGAAACCTTGATCTGAAAAGTGGTCCCCCCATGACGAATC
>JAFIDK010001058.1 GCA_017051695.1 Algoriphagus aestuarii
GGTTTTGATCGTGCGAAAGCTCAAGCCCGCTTGCGGCGGTGCTGCACCGCCCATCGCATCTACACGGATCCGGTCGAGCGGCTGCAACGGGTCTTCGCTGCCCGAGGCGGCCCCGACAAGCAGCAGCACACCGTAGCAGACGGCCATCAGGCCGACGGCCCGCACCGGTGCGGCAGCCGGAGTGCCGTCGGTCTTCTTCAGCGAGAATATCCAGTAACCCGTGATCAGGGCGAGTGCTGCCCATAGGAACATCGACAAGGCAGGCGGCAGGAGGGGATCGAGCAGG
>JAFIDK010001059.1 GCA_017051695.1 Algoriphagus aestuarii
CCGCTGAATCTGTCGACAACGATTTGATGTGATCTCGGAGTGGTGTTCCAGCAGGAAGCGACTTTTCGAATTTCCATTTCAAATGGTCTGCTACAGTCTCCGATAGTTGGATTGCCCTATACTCGTCTTCCGAAATCACACCGACGAAGCTTCCGACACGGACCAGTTTCGCCAAACCCGGAAGTTGTGCGATAGTCCCATCATCCATCGAAAGAAGTCTGGCACCTTGTGCCGGAGGTCGAACAATACGGGCGTGAACCATCGCTGGAAAACGTAAGTCGTGAAT
>JAFIDK010000107.1 GCA_017051695.1 Algoriphagus aestuarii
CTTTCAGTGCCGGTCGAATGTGGTCACTTCTTGGAGCAGCAACGAGGGATCTGTCACAGCGCCCGCCGCGGGGACGTACGCTTCTTTCTCCCGATCACTGCCACCCGATTTCTTCGCACTGAGACGGACGACCTCGGGTAGAGGCGACTCCGATGGTCCGTCGCCTGGGATACCACCGGGGCGAACTCCGGATCACACTTATGTAGCAACCAAAATTGGCCTTTGCTCCCTTCCGCCCGTTGACGGGAGCTTTCGAAAGAAAGAAACTTTCCAACATGAATCAGATGGCGAAGAGAAGCGACAACGACGGTGTTCTCCCGCCCAAGGAGGGCGGCGCCACACCCAGCACGGTGCTGAAGATCCGCTCGTTGTTGCCCTCCCTGGCGCCCGCCGAACAACGCGTTGCCCAGCGGATCATCGACGATCCCGAAGGGGTGGCCAACTCTTCCATCACCCAGCTCGCTCGGGACTGCGACACCTCGGAAGCCACCGTCATCCGGTTCTGCCGCACCATCGACTTCGCCGGCTACCGGGAACTGCGGCTCCGCCTGGCATCCGAGGCAGGCCAGGCCCGG
>JAFIDK010001060.1 GCA_017051695.1 Algoriphagus aestuarii
GCACGGCCGAGATGTCCAGCGTATTGCGCGTCGCTTTTTCGTAAGTGCGAATGCCCCGCTCACACAGCATCACTTGCCTGTTGCCTTGTGACACGATGTACTCGGCAGCGAACATGAACTCTTCAATCGTCGCCGACATCCCCCGCTTCAACAGCACGGGTGTCGACACTGTTCCGACCCGTTTCAACAGTTCGAAGTTTTGCATGTTGCGGGCGCCGATCTGGATGACGTCCACGTAGTCCGTCGCAAACGAGACGTGTTCCGGGGAGACGATCTCGCTGACAAC
>JAFIDK010001061.1 GCA_017051695.1 Algoriphagus aestuarii
GCCGCCGCGGCCGCACCGATCAACAGACCCTGCGCGCGGGTGTCGGTGCCGAAGTACACCCGGTTGACGGTGTCCTCGCCGACGGTGCCGGTGCGGGCCATCCAGACCGCGGCGGCCGCGGACGCGATCACCCCGGCGGTCGCCAGCACGAACACCGCGGCCCGCACCGCGCCGATGGGCAGCCGGCGGCCGCGGCGACGCACCACGACGGCCAGCAGCACCGTCAACCCCAGCACCACCAGCGGCCACAGCAGGTAGTACTGCTCCTCCACCCCCAGCGACCAGG
>JAFIDK010001062.1 GCA_017051695.1 Algoriphagus aestuarii
GGATTGAAGGCGATGAACGAAGCGAATTAAAAGCAACCCTCGATGCACTTAATCTCCCGAATAATATGGGATTGATTGTACGCACTGCTGGGGTTGGTAAATCCCAAGAAGAACTCGAGTGGGACTTAAACGTTTTATTACATCACTGGGACGCGATCGAAAAAGCATCGCAAACCCGCCCTGCTCCGTTTTTAATTCACCAAGAAAGCAACGTGGTCTTCCGCGCTATCCGCGATTATTTGCGTCGTGATATTGGTGAAGTATTAATTGACAATGAACAGGTGTA
>JAFIDK010001063.1 GCA_017051695.1 Algoriphagus aestuarii
ACCCGGTCTTCGATAGGCAATTGACTATTTTTGTAGGGTAAAACCTGCGCTTGGAGCCCGCCTCCAACGCACAATAATCCACCTAATAATATGTATTTTAATTTCATCCGTCTAATTTAAAACTTCCCCCTAACGAGCAGACTTCGGCCTGCTTTCTGCTGTCACACCAAAAGTGGTCGAAGGCGCATTTCCCATATCGAACTCAAGCTTGCCACCTTTCATTAAGTCTTCGTATGATATGTAGGATTTTGTATATGGTTCCCCATTAAGCCGAACCTCCTGGATA
>JAFIDK010001064.1 GCA_017051695.1 Algoriphagus aestuarii
TGACCGGCTGCGCGCTGGTCCTGGCGCTGGCCGCCGGCCCGGGCGCGGGCGTGGCCGACGAGAGCGACCACGAGCAGGCGCGGCAGGCGCTGCAGGCCGGCAAGGTGCTGCCTCTGCGCTCGGTGCTGGACATCGTCGAGCGCGATTTTCCCGGCCAGGTGGTGAAGGTCGAGTTCGAGGAAGACGACGGCGTGTTCCTGTACGAGATCCGCCTGCTGCAGCCCGGCGGCAGCCTGGTGAAGCTGAAGATCGACGCGCGCGACGGCACCGTGCTGGGCATGAAGGG
>JAFIDK010001065.1 GCA_017051695.1 Algoriphagus aestuarii
CCACACCCTGGGCCTCCATGTTCGGGTTGGCCCGCAGGTCCAGGGCGGCGTCGGCGGTGAGCAGCACCGCCTCGAGCAGCTGGTCGATGTTGGTGCCCTGCTTGGCGGAGATGTCGACGAACATGGTGTCGCCGCCGTACTCCTCGGGCACCAGGCCGTACTCGGTGAGCTGACCGCGGATCTTGGCCGGGTCGGCGCCCTCCTTGTCGATCTTGTTGACCGCCACCACGATCGGCACGTCGGCGGCCTGCGCGTGGTTGATCGCCTCCACCGTCTGCGGCATCAC
>JAFIDK010001066.1 GCA_017051695.1 Algoriphagus aestuarii
AGGGAGCGTCACTGCCGGCAGCCAGGGCGACTTTGTGATGCAGGAAAGCCGCCCCGCGATACAGATAGGGTATGTCCCAGGCGTCCACGGCCTCCAGATACTGATCGCCGCGCTCCGCGATGAAGTGGGGCTGGGTCACCACCGTAACCCCCAGCGAGGCCAGCGCCTCCAGCATGGCATCGTCGGCAATGGCGGCGTGCTCGATGCGGTCACCGGGAATGGCCCCCGCTGACTGGAGGGCACTCAGGGCAAAGAGCAGTTCGACACGAGTGACACAGTGCATGGC
>JAFIDK010001067.1 GCA_017051695.1 Algoriphagus aestuarii
GAGGTGGCTGATTTACCTTCTATATCAAAGCTATTGAGGAGCAAAAAAGTTCCAATGATCATAGACACCACCATCATCCCTTGGTGTGGCTTTGATGCTAAAAAGGCAGGAGTGGATATCGAAGTTGTTTCTACCACCAAATATATCTCAGGTGGAGCAACAAGCATAGGAGGAGCCATCTTAGACTATGGCACATTCGACTGGTCGGCTAACAAAAAGCTTAGCAAAGTTGCTCCACACCCTTCTTACTCGCCTTTTATGTTTAAAATAAAACGTGAGATTGCAC
>JAFIDK010001068.1 GCA_017051695.1 Algoriphagus aestuarii
AATGGCGAGATCGCGCGCCTCGTGCGGCTCCACGGCGAAGCCGAGGGCATGAGCGTCCACGATCGCGTAGAACATGCCGCCGTAGGCGATATCGACGTGAATAGTGCCATGCCCCGGGACCTCCAGCGGGGCGTCGAGCTTCGCGGCGAAGGAGGGGACATTGGAGATGGTCACTGAGACGCATTTGCCATCTCGGCACTCGGCCACCACGTCGACCGGGCCGCCCGGCATGTCGAGACGCAAGCGCGTCTCCGGCTCCTGCATCGGCACCATGCCGGTCTCGAGC
>JAFIDK010001069.1 GCA_017051695.1 Algoriphagus aestuarii
GATCGAAAACTGGCAGGACTTCCAGAACCTGCTAGTAAGCTGCAAAAAACCGAATCATGGTTTATCAAACATGCAACAGAACCCTTTCTGACGTTGGGAGGAATTTACTGCAACGATACGGTAGCAATCATTACGACCGATGCCAGCCCCTTGCTGGAACAAATCCACAACGACGGAAAAAGGATGCCGCTCATCCTGAACAATGAGGATCTGCGCGACCGGTGGTTGCTAGGCGACCTGGATCAAAAGGAAATGGCTCGCTTAATGGCGACACACCCCGACGATA
>JAFIDK010000108.1 GCA_017051695.1 Algoriphagus aestuarii
AACTCCTCGGTCTCCGGCATGCTGCGCAAACTCGGTGAACTAGGGCTGGTCGACCACCAGCGCTACGGCGACGTGCGACTGACCCCCACGGGAGACAAGGTCGCCTTGGCCGTACTGCGCCGTCACCGACTGATCGAGCTCTACCTCGTGGAGGAACTCGGGTACTCCTGGGACGAGGTCCACGACGAGGCGGAGGTCCTCGAACACGTCGTCTCGGACCGTTTTGTGGAACGTATCGCCGAACGCCTGGGCCATCCCACGGTCGACCCGCACGGCGACCCCATTCCGACCAGCGACGGCCGCGTTCCGACACAGGAGACCCGCCTGCTGGCCCACGTGGACCCGGGAAGCGGGGGACGATCGTCCGTGTCAACGACTCCGACCCGGCGCTGCTGCGCTACCTGGCCAGCCAGCACATCGGCATCGGCATGCGGATCGAGCTTGTGGAACGTCAACCTTTCGGCGGCCCTCTCGTCGTGCGTTTGCACACCGACGAAGGGGTTGAAGAGCGGTCCATCGGCACGGGGGTCGCCGAAGCGCTCTGGATCGCGACAGACCGCTAACGCTGCGTAG
>JAFIDK010001070.1 GCA_017051695.1 Algoriphagus aestuarii
GGTTGGACATCTTAGACGCCGTTTATTTACCCTGTAAAATGCCATCTTCAATCGCTTTAAGCTTAACCTCAACATCAAAATCCGATGTGAGGTTTTTTGCTTCGGGGTAGAAACGGTCAATCATGAAGGAAAAAGCAACAACGGCTTTTTCGTAAAGGTCATAGGTGTGCTCGTGATTTGTCGCATGATCAAAGGTGCGTAGGGTTTCCGAAAGAAGGGTGAACAAAAGTTCTAAGGCTTCATCAATAGTGAGTTCACCGATTACAGCGTAGTTTAAAACGTCACC
>JAFIDK010001071.1 GCA_017051695.1 Algoriphagus aestuarii
GATGCGGTGCGACGTAAACGGATACCCCGTCGTCACCACCATCGCGCAGCCCGTCTGGTACAACACGACGACGTCGCCTTCGAGGCCGGCCAAAAATTGGTTGAGCGCCGGGAAGATGCCGCAGCCCGGGCACGCGCCGTGGCCCGGCGCGATGCGCTTGGGCCGCTTCATCAGCCGCCGCGGCGGCGGAACCTTGACCTTGAGCTCACCGGTCTCCGGGTCCTGCTCCACGCTGACCAGGCCCGTCGTTTCCTCCTTGGTCAGCGCGGGCGTGCCCGGCGCAAAG
>JAFIDK010001072.1 GCA_017051695.1 Algoriphagus aestuarii
TGGCCATCATGTCTAGCCTAAGGCTTATGCAAAACTGAAAGTAAACAAGGAAATGGTATTGGGAGTGCAGGAGAAGAAAACTGACAGGAAGCAGAAGGTATAATGAGAGAGACATGAGGAAATTGCAAAGGTCGCGAAGTGAAGGAGTTGAACTAGAAGGCCAGCCAGAACCTTTGAGTATTTAAAGTATACATTCGAAGAGACAAAGTTTTAAATCACATTAAATGGAGGATGCGTACAAAGAGGCGGGAATTTGTAATGATGACCAGAAAACATGTGCGTCCTG
>JAFIDK010001073.1 GCA_017051695.1 Algoriphagus aestuarii
ATAGGTCAAGATCATATCGGCTCCGGCCCGCTTCATGCTCGTAAGCGTCTCCAGCACGACAGCTTTTTCGTCAATCCATCCTTTTTCTGCCGCCGCTTTGATCATGGAATATTCGGCGCTGACATTATAAGCGGCCACTGGCAAATCAAAGTTGGTTTTCAGTTGATGCACGATGTCCAGATAGGCAAGCGCAGGCTTGACCATCAGGATGTCTGCTCCCTCAGCCACGTCTGAACGGGCCTCACGCAGCGCTTCGCGCGCATTCGCCGGGTCCATCTGATACGTT
>JAFIDK010001074.1 GCA_017051695.1 Algoriphagus aestuarii
GCCGTTCGCGGACACATCGCGATGTGTCCAGGGACCCTCCAGGCGCACGGTCGACGGATCGGGAGCAGGCACGTGCAACAAGACTCGGGGAAGTCGTCAGGACGTGGTCACGGAGTTCGGAGTGGAGCTTGCGTCGTGCGTCCGCCGGTGCCTCAGCGTGTCGGCGGTGCTTTTGAGGCTGTCGATCGAGCGCTGGGGCTTGCGCACCCGTTTCCATTTCCGCAGGCCGATGTAGGCCGCGAGTCCGGCCGTCAGCAGCATCACCAAAAAGACGATGCCGAACGCC
>JAFIDK010001075.1 GCA_017051695.1 Algoriphagus aestuarii
GGAGACCGAGCGGGTTACCGGCGTTCCCGGTTCGCAGCTCTATCGTGTCGCGCGCACCCTTGCCAACAACCGGCCCTTCTCCATCGTCTGGTGCATGGGCTCGACGCAGCACGCCACCGGCAACGCCAATGTGCGCGCCTACTGCGTGCTTGGCCTGGCCATGGGTGTGATTGGCACCGCTGGCGGCGGCGCCAACATCTACCGCGGGCACGACAACGTGCAGGGCGCGACCGACCTCGGCGTGACCCAGGACACCCTGCCGGGCTACTACGGCCTCGCAACCGG
>JAFIDK010001076.1 GCA_017051695.1 Algoriphagus aestuarii
TGTTTTACTTGCATTCCCCAGTATTCTCCTGGCCATCGCGATTGTTGCCATTCTCGGTCCTTCTTTGCAAAATGCTCTCCTGGCCATTGCGATTATCAATATTCCGATTTTCGGTCGAATCGTCCGGTCAAAGGTGTTGTCGATTCGTGAGGAAGAGTATATTGTAGCGGCAAAAGCTCTGGGAATGAAGAATTCGCGGATTTTATTTCATCATATTTTTCCAAACAGTGTTGCGCCAATCATCGTTCAGGCAACCCTCAGTTTTGGCTCTGCCATCCTTGAAGC
>JAFIDK010001077.1 GCA_017051695.1 Algoriphagus aestuarii
GGCTAATCAATTAATGAATGGCTTGGTAAGCTAAAATGTGTAAACAAGAATTGAATCAAGTAAAACATGTCAAGATAAGCATGTTATGTGTTGCATTGCATTGTGTTCAATCGGACGTTATATTGAACACAAGGAAGATTGGTTCATTTCATACTTGAAGTGATGAAAATGAGCCAATCCCCTTTGTCTCCATTGCCTTTGATTATCCATGATAAGGTAGTGGTCCAAGAGTCTTGTTTGTCTTGCATTTATTGAATTTGTTGAAGTTGGATCCTTGGCCATCAT
>JAFIDK010001078.1 GCA_017051695.1 Algoriphagus aestuarii
TCATTATTTATTCTCGTTACTTTGCTAAGTGTTTTATCATTGACAGGTAAGGATACGAAAGCAGTCAGTGCAAAAGATACCGGTATAAACATTAATACCGCAGTTATTTTTGCAAGCAGTACTGGCAATAAAAAATCCGATAAAGACAGTCAGGCAGCTAAAAAAGATACCGGAACCAAGTTTGAGGATAAAGAACTGTCGGAACTGGGGAAATTAAGCAAAAAACTGGCTCTACAGATGAACAAGGGAGAGTTTAAAGAAACTTATAATACTCTTTCTATTGGT
>JAFIDK010001079.1 GCA_017051695.1 Algoriphagus aestuarii
ATCTTAGCGAAGCTGAAAAAAAGGAAATTAAACAAATTAAAAAACAGCCAATTATTTATAAAGGATCCAATCATTCTAAAAAAGTTGCACTAACTTTTGATGATGGTCCTGATATCGAAGTAACGCAAAAGATATTAAAAATTTTACGAGAGAAACAGGTTCCAGCTACCTTCTTTGTGACGGGAAAAATGGTGCAAGCTTATCCGCATATGTTAAAACAGATCTATGAAGATGGACATGTTATTGGAAACCATTCCTGGAGCCATCCACAACTCACCAAAATAT
>JAFIDK010000109.1 GCA_017051695.1 Algoriphagus aestuarii
CTGGGGCGGCTCCGGATCCCGCAAAACCAACTGCGGCCAGCCCACCTGTCCCAGATGCTCCACGACGAGATGGGCGTGGGCCAGCGCCTGCGGCGGATGCGTCGTCGTGACTCCGACGACCCGCATCCCCGCGTTGCGCCCCGCCATGATCCCCGCCGGGGTGTCCTCGAACACCACGATGTGCTCGGGGCCGTAGCCGACAAGCTCGGCTCCGCTGAGATACCCCTCAGGGTGCGGTTTGCCGACCGTGACATCGTCCGCAGAGATGATCCCGCGGAACATGTCGCGGACCCCCAGCCATTCCAGGGTGCTTTCTGCCCACTGCCGCCCGGCCGAGGTCACCAACGCAAACGGCACTCCCTGGGCGTGTAGGTACTTCAGAAACGCCACGGACTCGGGCAGCTGCTCCACCGGGGGCAGGTCCGGATCCTGGCCGTAGCGCCAGCGGTCAGCGAAGATGTCCTCCACGGACTCGCCCGGGAACAGGTGGGCGAGCTCGTTGATCACGTCTTCGCCGCGCCGCCCCATGAACTTGCGCAGCAGCGCCTCGTCCGGTTCGACCCCGCGGTC
>JAFIDK010001080.1 GCA_017051695.1 Algoriphagus aestuarii
TGGTCGCCCTCCCTGACCGCGGTGGTCTTGATGCCCTGCAGGTCGGAGCCGGCGGCGGGCTCGGTCATCGCGATCGCGGTGATGATCTCGCCGGAGCAGTACCCGGGGAACCAGCGGGCCTTCTGCTCGTCGGTGCAGAGCTGCCGCAGGTAGCCGCCGTTGATGTCGTTGTGCACCGCGAAGCCGGGCCCGTGCACGCCCGCCCGGGCCAGCTCCTCGTTGAGGATGACGTAGTAGCGGTAGTCTTCGTTGCCGCCGCCCCCGTACTCTTCCGGCATGTCGATG
>JAFIDK010001081.1 GCA_017051695.1 Algoriphagus aestuarii
CCTCGCGGAGCAGAGCCCGGCATCGGAGGGGGAAGCAGGGGGCAGCCCGTCCCCCGGTGAGCCGCACACGGCGCACTACGACTCCGACCAGTGGGGAGGCCAGTGATGAGTCAGCCGGTCAGCCGCGGGAACTCCACCATCAAAGAGGCGCTCGCCTCCTGGGGTGACATTGCCCGCCTGCTGCGCGGCGGCGACCAGGGGGCGCTGGTCCCCGTCGTGATTCCCCGGGACAGCCGCGGGCTCAAATGGATGACCTTCGTGTGGGTGGGGATCTACCTGGTCCTG
>JAFIDK010001082.1 GCA_017051695.1 Algoriphagus aestuarii
CTTCGCTGTATGAGATGACTTGATCGAGGATGCTCAACGCGTCGCGCATGCCGCCTTCAGCCGCAAGCGCAATCGCCTCCAACGCCTCTTTCGTGATCGCCATGTTCTCCTGTTCGACGATATATTGCATACGTTCAATCATTGCCTGGTTCGTGATCGGTTTAAAATCGAAACGTTGGCAACGTGAAATGATCGTAAGCGGAATTTTGTGCGGCTCAGTCGTCGCCAAAATAAACACGACGTGTGGAGGCGGTTCTTCCAACGTTTTTAACAGCGCGTTGAATG
>JAFIDK010001083.1 GCA_017051695.1 Algoriphagus aestuarii
CTTTTTTCCCTGCGAAAATCCAGAATAAAAGCCAGAAAGCTGGCAATTATGGAGGCATATTTTGCCTTATATCCAGTTAGCGGAATATTCATAAAAAATGGACCGCTCGGTAATTTAAAAGGTGTTTTTTCTTTTTTAATTCCTGAGGAAAAATTAGCTAAGGCCTTGAGTATTTTACCTACTATAGGTTATTGTAATAAGTTTTATCTGCTTGATTTCAGGACAGCTATTCCAGAAAATAATTCTGATCTTAAAAATATAAATGAAAAGGATTTAGCGTGGAAG
>JAFIDK010001084.1 GCA_017051695.1 Algoriphagus aestuarii
GTCGTACACTTCCCACGTGCCCTTGTTGACGATGGCACCGCGCCAGTACGGCGTGAGCTTGCCGCTGCCGACTTTGTAGCCGCCGAGGTTGTTCCAGGGCGGGATCTTCCAGCCGGTCTCGAGGCCGGACTGCGCGATCCGGACCGACGGGAAGATCGGAGAGCCTTCGACGCGGAGCTGGACGGCGATCGGGGCGATCTGGGTGATGAATGCGGATGCGCTCATGCGCCATCACTGTCCTTGCCGGCCGGCTGCCCCGGCGGCTCGACCGCCTTCCGCTGCATC
>JAFIDK010001085.1 GCA_017051695.1 Algoriphagus aestuarii
CAGTAGCGGCCTGAAAACGGAGGTTGAACAGCTCTTCCTTCGCCTCCTTGAGCTTCTCGGTCAGCTCCTTGACGGAGTAACCGCGAAGCTCAGCGGCGGTAAGGGACTTAGCCATTACTCCCCCGCCTCTCGCTTCACGACCTTGCACTTCATCGGCAGTTTGTGGATGGCCCGGCGAAGGGCTTCCTTCGCCACAGGCTCAGGCACACCTGCCAGCTCAAACATCACCCGGCCGGCTTTGACCGGAGCGACCCACCACTCCGGGGAGCCTTTACCGGAACCCAT
>JAFIDK010001086.1 GCA_017051695.1 Algoriphagus aestuarii
CGCGGGACTGCCGATGGGAGGGAGTGTAAACAGCTCGTCGTTGATGTCCTTGGCGTAGAGCTGATTGGTGCTGGCGTCGGAGATCAGGAGCTCAGCCCGTTCTTCGTTTATCGCTACAAGGCTGGTTTTTGGGCTTTGTATCCCTTCAATGAAAAGCCTTTTTGGGCTAAAGCCGACAAGGGGCTGAGGTGCTTCTTTTGTATTCTGGTCAGGAAGCGCTGACGGAGCTTCCGCGGCATAAAAGTCCACGATGGACTTGAAGTCTACCTCGGAGATTTGGCTGGT
>JAFIDK010001087.1 GCA_017051695.1 Algoriphagus aestuarii
CAAGTTGAAGTAAATTCTAAATTCTACCCAGGAAGGGCTGCTTACGCGAAGCAATTTCTGTTGCATCCGGTAATGGGTTGCCTGCTGAAAAGTCCGGAGGCATGGAAGTGCTAGAATTTCCTATTGGCCCGTAACCGGTTTCTGTTCTCGAATTTACCTTTAGATACTCTGCTCTATGGATTCCTACGCCAAGGAGACGCTTCCGATTTCGCTGGAAGAGGAGATGCGTCGCAGCTATCTCGATTACGCCATGAGCGTGATCGTGGGCCGGGCCCTACCCGATGT
>JAFIDK010001088.1 GCA_017051695.1 Algoriphagus aestuarii
CGGCAGATCACGCCAATCGGACGCGAAATGGGCGTGAAGCTCGATGTCGTCGCCTCTGCGGATGAAATTGTAGGACGGACGGCCCTTGCCTCTGACCTGCGTGAATTCTTCCTCGAACGCGCCGCCATTTTCCCGGAGGCAGGAAACCGTGACCAGCGCAAACAGTTTCTGATGGGCAAGCGTCTCGATAGCGAACATCTGCTGCGGCGACACGCCGAGCTTCTCCTGGATGGCAGCCTCGAAGGTTTCGAGCTGCCGCCCTGCCCGGGCTCTTCTCCGGCGAGG
>JAFIDK010001089.1 GCA_017051695.1 Algoriphagus aestuarii
TCAACTGAAGGTGAAAGCAGCCTATTCTAAATATTCGAAAATCCCTTCTTCTTCGCAAATGCGGGGAGCCGATGTGGCAAGAAAGATATTGGATGAAAACGGCTTGTACCATGTAAAGGTTGAAGAAACACAAGGCATTTTATCAGACCATTATGACCCGCGGACAAAAACAGTCCGTTTGTCATCGGATAACTACCACGGCCATTCATTGGCAGCGGCAGCCGTCGCTGCACATGAATGCGGACATGCGATTCAGGATCAGGAGGATTATGCCTTTTTGCGATT
>JAFIDK010000011.1 GCA_017051695.1 Algoriphagus aestuarii
GTCCATGACTGCAACGAGGTGACCTGTACCCCTGCGATGCACCAGCTGAACAGAAGGACCGAACTCCGGGTGGGCAAATCCCAGTTCACCTACTCAGGCAGACAAAAGAAAGTTGATGTGATGTAACAATCCCAATAGCATAAAATGAAAATCGGACTCTTGAAGATCAAGAGTCCGATTTTTTTTCTATGGGTGCTCAAAAAGATTAGTCTTCAATCCAAATTAGGTGCAGACGGTTATCCTATAGAAAAAAATCAAACATAGGTTTTAATGAATTAATGATTAAGAAATTTGAACTTCGTTCGATTTAAGAAGGGTTTTTTTTACTTTAGCGTTTGAATAAGGGTCATATGTCTGGGTTATGAATTCGATTTTGTTTTAAAATGATGATATTGAATGGATTAATCAGCAGCTTAAATAAACAATGAGTTTCAAGATGATAATTTGATTTATTCGATCTTAAAAAACTTCTTAGGATTAAAAGGGTTGAAAGAATAAATTAATGATAGCTGAGTATGACTCAAAAAAATACTTCTGAGGATAAAACATGATAAAAATTTTACAGACTTTTATCAAAAAGAGACAGTCCAATCAGACAAGAAATCTTATTGATTGGGAGCTTATGAATCATTGGCATTTTGGCAATTTCACTTTTAGTTTAAAACTAAAAACATTACTGATTGGGTTTCTATTTTTGACCCAGCTAAATCCTGTCTTTTCTCAAAGCTTTGGCTTGAACTTTAACGGGAGCAATCAATATGCTTCCCACCCTCATAATGCAGCTTTTAATCAGCCAAACAGATTTCAAGTAGAAGCTTGGGTTTATCCTACAGCTATTACAAGTGGTGGGCTGAATACTATTATGTCCTCCATAGGCGTGAATAGTTCCAATCAAGCATTCCAAGGTTACGGTTTTTATATAAATGATGGTTTTCCGGAACTTAGAATCTGGAATGGTACGGCAAATACGTTTCAGTTTATAAGGGCAACGAATAGAATACCTACCAATAAATGGGTGTATTTGAAAGCCTCCTTTGACGCTGGAAGATTGTATTTGAGTGTAAATGGAGTGAAAGAAGCTGATAAACAGATTACAATAGTTCCTGGCTATCAAGCCAACAATAATACTGGAATAGACAATAATTTTTATGTAGCTAGGGATTATTCAGGGAATTATTTCCAAGGATATATTGACAATGTGAAGATTTTTGATGCATTGTATCTCACCAATAATATAGCATTTGAACCCACTACCTCCTTCCCTGGGATTGTAGCCTCTTATTATTTCAATGAAGGTAGCGGGACTACTGTGGCAAACAGTTCCAATCTCTCTGGTGACAACCTTGACCTCACGACCTTCAATGATCCTACCTGGATTTCCAGTCCTATTTATTATGCCAATACTGCTCTGAATTTTGATGGTTCGAATGATTTTGTGGAAGTTCCAAATAATTCAGGCGGATTACAGCCGAATACCCTGACAGTCGAAGTATGGGCCAAGCGTAATACACAAGTGGGCGCTTTTGAAACCATACTATCCTATCTCGGAGGAAATAACAATACGGGGTATGGATTCTATGTGAGAAATGGACAGTGGACATTGGCTTATGGATCCGGAGGAGGGAGCTATAATTATATTGCAGGTCCAGCTGTGACGAATGACCTATGGACACATTTGGCCTTTACTTTTGGAGGGGGGACCCTTAAATTTTATGTGAATGGTGCTTTAGTGTCCACAACAAACGGAGTGAGCCTGGCAAAAAACACCACGACTCCTTTTTATCTAGGAGCAGATTATGTTGGAGATTATTTCAATGGGGATATCGATGAGGTTCGTATTTATAGTTCTGTCCGAACAGACAGCGAGATCAATAGTTTTTGGGATAAAGAGTTTTTCTTCACTCCTCCCAATAGTTTAGACGTTTTATATTATACTTTTAATCAAGGTCTTCCAGGTGGGCCAAATGAGGGCTTAGATATTTTAATTAACAACGAAAGACGCTTTGAATTACCCTATTTAGGATCCCTTAAGAACTTCTCATTGAATGGCCCAACTTCAAATTATGTGCATGGAGGTACTCCCACAAGTACACCTTTTGTGGTATCCAATGTAAGTTTGGCAGGAGTAGATAGTGTATACCTCTGGTACAAGGCCAATGACGGTGCAAGTAATGCGATTTCTTCATTTACCTGGCAAAATAAGGGTGGGGTGCCTAATGCGGATGCAATTCAAACGGGATTTTCTGCTCGTCCTTCTATTCATGCGAGTGATATCAAGCAAATTAATTTCAACCCTACTCTGTCGTTTAATGGAGTCAGTTCCTTCTTGGAAACCCAGACCCTACAAGATGTAATCAAAAGAAACCCCGGCAATGATGTAGCTACACAGTTTGTAGTATACAGAAGAAACAATGATACCCAAGACAACAATAACCCGGTATATCAATTCGGAAGTGGGTTTATAGATACTTGGAGAATAGGAGTCAACAATGCAGGGGGCTTAATTCAACAAGGGTTTAATAATTTTCGATCTGCCCAGAATGCAGGGGAAGTGGCACTATTTGACATGGTGGCAAAAACCCGTTTGAATGGATCAATCAGAGAGCCACAAAAAAATGGAGATGTTTCTGGGTTTTCAAAGGCTGGTCAATATATAGATTTATATGGACCTAATACTTTAAAAATCGGCGGAAGAACAGGTGCTTTCTCTAATGTGGATATAGCAGAAATCGTTGTTTTTGGAAAAGAGTTGACTGCCGCGGAGCGGAATAAAGTACAATCCTATTTAGCCCTAAAGTATGGGATACCTTTGGGAGATAATAATGTTTTTTTAAACTATACATCTTCAAATGGAACCGTCATTTGGGATGTTAATTCAACTTACAAGTTTGATGTTTTTGGAATAGGGAAAGACGATGGAAGTGGACTTAATCAGACCAAATCCAACAGCATCTTTGCTGGAAACGGAGATGGAACTCCAATAAGTGGAAAAGGAAATATAGTTATTGAATCCCCTTCTTCTCTTGATAATGGAGATTTTTTAATCATTGCAAATGATGGTGGGTCGCTGGATGCCCAAACTTCAGAATTACCGAACGGTTTGCCGAATACAAGAAGGTATAATCGAGAATGGAAAGTAAGACATACTGGGGATGTAGGTACTGTTACACTCAGATTGAACCTCACTGGATTATCAGAAAGTAATTCTAATGTGGGTGAACTGAAATTATTAGTGGACGAAGATGGAGATGGGGATTTCACAACTGGGTCTTATCGCATTCTTAGGGCATCCGATTTTACCAGCGGAAAAGATGTGGTCTTTAATTCATTATCTCTGGCAGATGGAGAGGTTTTCACTCTTTTTTTCCAGGAATCTTTATTGGGGGATATTAATTTGTGGTTGAGAACAGACACAGGTATAACGTCTTCTTCGGATAATTTAACCAATTGGACCGACCAATCCGGAATCAACACCTTCACCATTCAAGGTACTCCTAAGGTACTTCCTGCTGGGGTCAATTTTAATCCTTCAATAAGTTTTACAAATGCCGTAAATGCCGGAATTCCTGAAAATGGGTTGGTAGGGAATAGCCCGATCAAGGCGGTTGAAGTTTTTGGTGTATTTAAGCATCCAACACAATTTGAGCAAGGCACAATCCTGGGAGGTAATGCTGGGGAAGAGGCAATTTTTTCTTCCTTACTCAATGGATCAAAATCATCAGATAACTCATCCAATGAACAGATTTTTCAAAACCCAAATCTGGATTCCCAATTTTCTATAAGTTCTATCAATTTAGCGCCGACTCTGGCAAATGCCTATGTCAATGGACTGTCTGTTCCGGTGACCCAAGATAGAGGCAGTGATTTCAGTGAAGTTAACTTTAATGCCCCTGTGATAGGTGGTGGTGCAGTTCGAGGAAAACTGAGTGGAGAATTGGCCGAGTTGATCGTATTTCCGAGACCTCTTTCAGGTGAAGATCGAGTAAAAATGCAATCCTATTTGGCCGTCAAGTATGGAATTACATTGGATCCATCAGTGGGCAAATACACGACCATTTCAGGAATAGATATTTGGGATGATAAGGCTTATTGGAATGATGTGTTCGGAATTTTAAGGGATACTGCGGCCAATCTGGATCAACGATTCAGTAATAGCATCAATACAGGCAGCGGAGATGGCACAGGTCAGGATAAGAAAGGAAATGTAGTCATTGAGGCATTAGATCCTTTGGACGAAGGTAATTTCCTAATGATTGGGAATGATCAAGGAGCCTTATTCCCTCAATCATTCGACATGCCTGCCGGGCTTACCATGGACAGGCTGGTAAGAGAATGGAAGGTCAAAAGATCCGGGAATAAAAACATTAAGCTGGAGTTTTATATCAACGGATTGCCTTTCGCAGCAGGGGTCAATCCAGGAGATTTCAGGTTGCTGATTGATACTGACGGAAACGGTGATTTTACGGATGGTACAGTTTTACAAATCGCACCGGATGTAGCGACATCAACCAAACTGGAATTTAATAGCATTGCATTTTCCCAGTTACCTGATGGAGCAGTATTTACTTTTGCCACAGGTCCCTTTGCCAAAGGTCCTGGTGTGTTGAACCAAGCCAATTTGTGGCTTAAAGCTAATGATGGAGTAAGTGTTTCTGGTTCTAACGTTACTGGATGGGTGGATCAGATTGGTCTGAATACCTTTACTAAGCAGGGAACAGTTGGGTACAAACAAGAGGTTGTTAATTTCAATCCAACTGTTGAGATTAAAAATACAAATGCCACTTCTGAACAGCTTCCACCTAATAGATTGGATGGAGATTCCAAAATAATAGTGCGAGAGGCATTTGCGGTTTATAAAACGAATTCTGAAATCAATGCAACTTTAGTTGGGAATCTTCTTCCACTTCCTCCAAATGTTAAGTCAAATTGGGGAAATACAATTTTTGGAGGAAATGGAGCTAAATGGGTTATTGCAAATAGATATGAACCATACGAATATTATATCAATGGTTCACTTACTACGAAGTTCACAATCAATAATTATGATGTGGGATCTGCTCACTCATCCAATCAATCTGCTAGGATAGATGGGGCATTTATCAACACTTTTTTATTTGAAAATAAAGACTTTTCAGAAATTGATCTTGTTCCTTTAATAGGGGCTACCACCAATAATTCCTCACCAGGTTTTAATAGAGGATTTAAGCCTCTGGACGGTGAAGTTGCAGAAATCCTTCTGTTTCCAAACTCTCTTCAATTAGGCGATAAAATAAAGGTTGAATCTTATCTGGCCATCAAATACGGGATCAACCTAGATCCCTCCTTGGGGAATTATCTGTCTTCGGATAGTACTGTCATTTGGGATGCTGCTTCTCATTGGCATGATGTCTTTGGTATCGGAAAAGACGATGTACACAGTCTGGACCAGCCACGTTCCAATAGCATCAATACAGGTTCAGGGAATGGTACTGGCAAAGGTGGAATGGGAAATATTGTTTTGAACAATCCTTCTTCTTTGGATAATCTTGACTATTTGGTAATTGGTCATGACAGTCAAGCATTGGCGGAGCAAGCCTCAGAAATACCATCCAATTTAGTCGGAAGCCTTCGAATCCAAAGGGAATGGTTGGTCAAACATACCGGCGATGTTGGGACGATAGACTTAATGCTTGATTTGACCGGCCTATCTTTTTCAGGGACGACAGCTGCTGATTATAAATTATTGATTGATGCGGATGGGGATTTTACTTCAGGTGCCTCAGTAATTGATGCCACGGGTCTTACCAATGATGTAGTGACATTTTCAGGTGTTTCCCTCCCTGATGCTAATTATTTTACCTTTATCACCAGTCAAGCCAAACCCTTATTTTCTTCTTCAAACTTATGGCTTAGAGCAGATTTAGGAGTTACAGCTTCCGGATCTGATTTGTCCGCTTGGGTAGATCAAAGTGGGAAAAATATACTTACAAAAGTTGGTACTATTGGCTTCCAGCAAAACGCCGTTAACTTCAATCCAACTATAGCTATTCAAAATACAAATGCTCCTGCTGATCAACTTCCTCCAAATAGACTGGATGGAAATACTCCTATAGTAGTTCAGGAAGCTTTTGCTGTGTATAAAACAAATTCTGATTCCCATACCACAGTTATTGGAACGACAGTTTTTTATAATTCTGGAATTAATTATGGAAACGGTCCTGGAAATTCCTTTTTTGCTGGGCGTCAGAATAAAACAGTTTACGTCAGTAGAGGAATACCTATTAAAAGCTATGTCAATCCTTTACTTACGGATCAGTTTAGTTTAAATAATTTTGATGTCACAGCTACCCAAGCTTCAGGTTTAGCTGCCCGGCTCAATGGCGCATTTATACCTACCTCACATTTTGGAGGTGATATTAATGAAGTCCTGTTGACTCCCTTGGTTGGTGGCACCAATAATTTCAATGAAAGGGGTTGGTTTCCTATGGACGGGGAAATTGCTGAAATAGTCCTGTTTCCAACCTCTCTTCCTTTAGGAAATAAGATAAAGGTTGAATCGTATTTGGCTATTAAATATGGAATAAGTTTAAATCCTTCAATTGGTAATTACCTCGCCTCTGATAGCACGATTATTTGGAATGATGCCCAACATTGGAATGATGTATTTGGTATCGGAAAGGATGATGTAAATGGTCTGAATCAGCTTCAGTCCAATAGCATCAATACAGGATCCGGAGATGGCACCGGACAAAGCGGTAAAGGAAATATCCTGTTCAAAAACCCATTATCATTGGATGATGGAGACTTCTTGATAATCGGGCATGATGCTGGAGCCCTGACTGAGCAAGTTTCAGATATACCTCCAGGATTGTCCATGTATAGATTGGGAAGGGAATGGAAAGTGAAGCGTACTGGGGATCCGGGAACTGTGGATCTGGAATTTGACTTTAATGGATTAACTACTTCTGGTGGAACCACCGATGTAAACAATTACCGTTTGCTGATCGATCTGGACGGGGATGGAGATTTTGCTACGGGCACTGTACAGCAAATAGTACCCGATTCATTTGGTAGCCCGAAATTGATTTTCAATGGTGTAAATCTCCCTGATGGAGCTGTGTTAGCATTCGCTACAGGTCAAGCTTTAGTTGAAGCCACGCTTACAAGTTCTACTACAGCTACAACCTACACTACTTTAGGTGAAATAATCACCTATGAATTGGAATTGGAAAACACTGGAGCATTTGATATTTCAGGAGTTACAGTAACAGATCCGAATAGTACGGTTTCAACGACAATTGTAGGGGATGTCGCACCAGTAGGAACTTTAGCACCCGGTGAAATTTGGACTCTTTCTGCGACTAGGACAATCACTCAGACAGATTTGGATATTGGTACTATCAGCAATACACATACCGCTACCGGAACTTCGTCCTTAGGAAGCATTACCCCAGTGGTTTCTAACACGATTACCCTAACTGCTACTCAAACCCCAGACTGGACATTAACCAAAACTGCATCTAGCCCATATTTCACAAATCTCGGGGATATGGTGAATTACCAACTGATTTTAGAAAACACCGGAAATGTCAGTATTTCAGGTGTTAGTATATCAGATCCTGGCTCCCTTGTTTCTTCTACATTTACAGGTGATTCTGCTCCATTAAATGTGTTGGATCCAGGAGAATCGTGGACCTATACAGCCACCTATACCATAACGGCGGCGGAAATGGCTGCGCAGACCTTTACCAATACAGCCACTGCTAACGGGAATTCCCCTGTGGGACCTATGACGGCGGTTCAAAGCTCAGCCACTGTTACATTTAAAAGTTATCCAGGAGGTATTGGTGGATCTGTGCTTTGGTTAAAGGCAAATCAGGGTGTGACTGCTTCTGGAAATAGCCTGACTTCCTGGATAGATCAAGCCGGAATCAATACCTTCTCTCTCACAGGATCACCATCCTACACTCCGAATGCCGTTAATTTTAACCCATCTGTTGGGTTTACCAATGCTAACCCAAATACCCAGCTACCATCGGTGAGATTAAGTGGTGACACAGCTATTGATTTCGTGGATGGCTTTGCTGTTTTCCAGAAAACCAACAATGCAAGTGGTGCCTTAGTGGGCGGTACAAGTCCAGGGCCCAACTATGGGAAAGCAATTTTCTCAGGGTTTTCTGGGACAGATACCTATGTTTCCAACGGAATAGGATTTAATTATCAATCTTTTAACAATCCTGGTTTGACGAACAGTCTCAGCTTGGTAAATTTTGATATTAGTCTAACTAGCAGTCCATTTGCTACAGGTAGATACAATGGTGCCTTACAGACTGTTACAAATGGAGGGGGGGCGGATTTTGCCTCAATCAATTTTACACCTATGATAGGTGGAACCAATAATTTAGGTGCAAATCAAACCACCAGCGGCTGGACCCATTTCCGGGGACTAGTCACTGAAATTGTTCTATATCCAAGTTCCTTGTCAGTAAATGATAAGCTGAAGATCCAATCTTATTTAGCAATCAAATATGGGATTACTTTGGATCAATCAGTATCTAATTATATCAAATCCAATGGTGATGTCGTCTGGGATAATATTAGTTATTGGAATGATGTATTTGGAATTGCAAAAGACGATATCAGTGAATTGGATCAGCCAAAATCCAACAGCGTCAATACCGGATCTGGAAATGGTACCGGGCAAAGCGGTTTAGGGAATATCGTCATCGGTACTCCTTCTTCATTGGATGACGGTGACTATCTTATGGTAGGCCATGATAATTCAACACTTGCTGAGCAAATTACCGACCTTCCTGCCGGCTTGGTAAAATTGAGAGTGGGAAGAGAGTGGAAAGTCCAAAGAACAGGAGATGTAGGTACTGTCACGCTTGAATGGGACATCAATGGTCTCAATTTGACAGGAGGAACCACCGATGTTTCCAATTATTTATTGCTCATCGACGAGGATGGCAACGGGGACTTTACAAATGGAGTAGTTCAGCAGATTGCACCGAACGCCTTCTCAGGGACTAAACTGGTATTCCCGAATCTGACATTACCAGATGGGGCGGTGTTTACCTTTATTACTGGAACTCCTGTTCCATCTTTCCAACTGACCAAGACTGCTATGACGCCGACCTTTACGAACATAGGCGATGTGGTGAATTATTCCATTACTCTGGAGAATACTGGTAATATCTATATCACCGGAGTTTCTGTAACAGACCCAGGGTCGGTGATTTCATCTACCAAAACTGGAGATTTGGCACCTCTTGATACGCTGGATGCAGGAGAAACCTGGACCTATACAGCCACCTATACCATTACGGCGGCGGAAATGGCTGCCCAAACCTTTACCAATACAGCCACTGCTACTGGGGATTCCCCTGCGGGAGCCTTGTCTGCGATTCAGAGTTCGGCCACCGTCACTTTTAAAGCCTTTCCAGGTGGAATCGGGGCAAGTAGCCTATGGCTAAAAGCAGATGCAGGTGTAAGCAGTTCTGGTACAAGCTTAAACAATTGGACAGATCAGGTAGGTAATAACACTTTCAGTAAATTCGGGACAATCAATTACGAGCAGGAACAGATCAACTTTAACCCAATCGTTCGGTTCAACAATACCAATGCGATCACTGCCACTCCGTCAAATAGACTTGAGGGAAATACCAGTATCGAATATGTAGATGGATTTGCAGTGTATAAGCATACCAACGCGAATTCGAATTTCATAGGCTCAGTCAATTCTGCAAATAATTACAGTTCTGCGATTTTTGCCAGTGCCGGTAGTAACACTTCATGGGTGGGAAATGGATCAAATCTTACCTATTCTCACTTTTCGGCTTCTGGTTTGGATAACCGGTTTAATCTGGTCAACATAGATGTGAGTTTGTCAGCTTCACCGTATTCAACGGGTAGGTTGAATGGAGTGGCACAGAGCTTTACAGCAGGATCTGGAGGGGATTTCAGCAGTATTGTTTTCACTCCAATGATAGGAGGGGGAGATAATAATTCAGATAGCAATGGCTGGGGACATATGAGGGGAGATGTGGCAGAGGTGATCCTATATCCTAGAAGTCTAAGTGTCGGCGATAAAAACAAAGTCGAATCCTATTTTGCCATCAAATATGGCATACATAAGGCAGGGGATTATATTGATTCCAAAGGAACTGTTGTTTGGAATGCTACTGCCAATGCCAGCTATCATCAGGATGTGTTTGGTATAGGTGTGGATGACATCAGTGAATTGAATCAGCCAAAATCCAACAGCGTCAATACAGGATCAGGAAATGGTACAGGTCAAAGCGGTTTAGGCAATATCGTTATCGGTACTCCATCTTCATTGGATGACGGTGACTATCTGATGATAGGCCATGATAACTCCACCTTGGCAGAACAAATTACCGACCTTCCTGTTGGCTTGGTGAAATTTAGAGTGGGAAGAGAATGGAAGGTCCAAAGAACAGGAGATGCAGGTACGATCACACTTGAATGGGACATCAATGGTCTCAATTTGACAGGAGGTACCACCGATGTTTCCAATTATTTATTGCTTATCGACGAGGATGGCAACGGGGACTTTACAAATGGAGTAGTTCAGCAGATTGTTCCTGATTCCTTCTCAGGGACTAAACTGGTATTCCCGAATCTGACCTTACCAGACGGGGCAGTGTTTACCTTTGTTACTGGCACACCAGTTCCTTCATTCCAACTGACCAAGACTGCCATGACGCCGACCTTTACGAACATAGGCGATGTGGTGAACTATTCCATCACTCTGGAGAATACTGGTAAAATTTACATCACAGGAGTTTCTGTAACAGATCCTGGGTCGGTGATTTCATCTACCAAAACTGGAGATTTGGCACCTCTTGATACGCTGGATGCAGGGGAAATCTGGACCTATACAGCCACCTATACCATCACTGCCGCGGAAATGGCTGCGCAGACCTTTACCAACACAGCTACTGCTACTGGGGATTCCCCTGCTGGTGCCTTGTCGCCGGTTCAAAGTTCGGCCACAGTCACTTTTAAAGCTTTCCCAGGTGGAATTGGGGCAAGTAGCCTATGGCTCAAAGCGAATGATGGAGCTACTGCAAGCGGAAGTAATCTAACCGGCTGGACGGATCAGACGGGGATAAATACCTTTACTGTTTCTGGAGCGCCCGAATTGAAGCCTAGCTCCCTGAATTTCAACCCGGTAGTAAAAATCGATAATACACTCGGAACTGGATTGCCTCAAATTGGGCTTACCGGGAATACTTCGATTTCCATGGTGGAAGCAATAGGTGTATTCAAGTATGAGTCTTCGGTAGACCAGGGCACCATTCTGGGCGGTTCAACGGGTGATCCGGCTGTATTTTCAAGCTTGTTTAATGTTTCCTCTGTTGCCAACTCCGGTGCCAACAGTCAGAACTTTACTAATAACAACCTAGGTAATACCTTCTCGATCAATGGAATTAATGTAGCACCGACCCTTGCCAATGTTTATATAAATGGGTTGGGCACAACTGCAACACAGAGTTCAGGTACTGATTTTTCATCCATCAATCTAGATGTTCCTGTAATTGGAGGGTCCTCTGCAATATGGAACACGATGCAGGGCGAATTGGCAGAATTAATCGTTTACCCTGCCGCCTTGCCAAATGCCGACAGAGTGAAAATTGAATCATATCTGGCTCTCAAGTACGGCATTAGTCTCGATCCTTCCGTTACGAACTATGTCAACTCGGCAGGAACGGTACTCTGGAATAACACCATTTACTGGAACGATGTATTTGGAATCGGTAGGGATGATGTCAGTGCACTTCTTCAGCTTCAATCAAACAGTATCAATACAGGTTCTGGGAATGGAACAGGCCAAGCTGGAAAAGGAAATATTTTGATCCAAAATCCTTCTTCCTTAGATGATGGAGACTTTTTGATGATTGGACATGACAGCGGTGCATTGACTGAGCAATTGACAGATATGCCATCAGGCTTGGCAATGTTTAGATTAGGAAGAGAATGGAAAGTGAAGCGTACTGGGGATCCTGGAACTGTGGATCTGGTATTTGACTTCAATGGAATCACTACTTCAGGCGGAACTACCGATGTCAATAATTACCGTCTACTTATTGATTTGGACGGGGATGGTGATTTTACAACGGGTACAGTTCAGCAGATTGTGCCAAATGCCTTCGGAAGTCCAAAATTGATTTTTAATGGAGTGAACTTACCTGATGGAGCTGTATTGGCTTTTGCAACCGGGTTGGCAGATCCTAAGTGGACTTTGACAAAATCAAGTTCCAAAGCCAATTACAGTACTGTCGGAGATGTAATAAACTATGAGCTTCAGCTTGAAAATACAGGTAATGTTTCTATTTCATCTGTCAATCTAACTGATCCAAACACCACTATTTCCAATTCAAAATCTGGAGATTTAGCACCTCTAGATATTTTGGATGTTGGTGAAACTTGGACCTATACGGCCTTCCATATTGTATCAGCAGCTGATATTGATGCGGGAGTTTATAGTAATACAGCTACTGTTTCAGGTACCCCATTAGGAGGAACTTTATCAGATACTATATCTAATACGGTAACTATAAATGCGCTTCAGAATCCTGCCTGGACAGTTACTAATTCTAGTAATACAACAACTTACACCACAGTAGGAGAAGTTATCAACTATGAATTGGTTGTAACGAATACTGGAAATGTGACGATCTCTCAAATCAACCTGAGTGATCCGAATGTAGACGCCGGCCCAACTTTCGTGGGTACCTCTGATGTTGGTTCAGATCAATTACTCAGTGTGGGAGAATCCTGGACTTACCAAGCTTCCTATACTGTCACCCAGTCCGATTTAAATGCCGGAAGTATTACAAATCAAGCATCTGCCTCTGGAAGAGTTCCTAATGGAAATCAAATCCAAGCCCAAAGTAATCTATTGACGATCAATGCTAATCCTACTCCTGCTTGGACACTTGTCAAATCAGCTACTGCGACAACATATTCTCAGCTAGGTGAGGTTATCAATTACAAACTGATTTTGAGAAATACCGGAAATGTGTCAATCACTAACATTTCCATGGTTGATCCGACAACCACTATTTCTCCAAATGTGGTTGGGGACTTGGCACCTGCCAATAGCTTGGATCCAGGAGAGGCATGGACCTATGCGGTGACCTACACAGTGACCCAAGCTGATCTAGATAGTGGAACAATCTCTAATATTGCCACTGCTTCTGGGACTCCTGCAGGTGGTACGCTAGCCAGTGTAAGTAGCAATCAAATAGGATTGACAGCGAACCAAAGTCCAACTTGGACCCTGGAAAAAACAGCGCTTTCTCCAAGCTATTCTGCAGTGGGTGATCCATTGTTGTATAAATTCCTACTTTCCAATACCGGAAATGTCAGTATTTCTTCTATTGCTCTGAGTGATACGACGCTTAGTGCCAATCCAGTGTTGAAATCTGCCTCGGATATAGGAAATGATCAAATTTTGAGTCCAGGAGAAATATGGGAATATGGTATTAGCTACAATGTAACCCAGGCTGATATAGATGCAGGGGAATTTATCAATGGAGCTACCGCTACAGGAACACCGGCAGGAGCTACTTTGAACACCGCAGGAGATACAGCTCGTGTAATTGCCATACAAAATCCTTCATGGAAACTGGAGAAAATCTCAAGAACTCCTGAATTCCATCGTGTTGGAAGTGATATCATTTACTCCTTCTTCCTTACCAATGATGGAAATGTGGATATCACCAATGTGGATCTTTTTGATGTTTCACTAAACAAAACTCCAAGTTTATTACCTGCTTCTGATAAGGGCTCAGATAATATGTTGAGTCCAGGAGAAGTTTGGGAATATGGCATGACTTACCAGACGCTTCAATCTGACCTAGATGCAGGAGAAATAGTGAATTTGGCTACGGCAACTGGTGATTATTTGACTGGATCCATGAATCCAGTCCAAAGCACCGTGACTGTTCCAGGCATCCTGAACCCTGTAATTTCTTTGGACATCACTTCGAATAAAAATAACTACTCCACGGTTGGGGAAGTAATAGAATTCCAATTGGTGGTGGTTAATAATGGAAATGTGACGCTTACCGGTGTCAATGCAACACTTCCTTTCACTAATAGCGTATGGAATGCAGGGGATTTGATACCAGGTGCATCAGCAACGATCACTTCCAATTATACAGTAACTCAGGTAGAAATTGATGCAGGATTTATTTCCTATGGCACTTCCATATCTGGTACAAGTCCTAATGGACAAGGGATCAGTGATAGCGATAACATCATTGTTAATGCTTCTCAAACCCCATCATTGAAAGTGACCAAGAGAGCTCTTGCCCCTGATTTTGATGCGGTAGGTCCATTGGATTTTGAAATAGAAATTATCAATACTGGAAATGTTACGCTCCAAAACCTCACTTTAATAGATACTCTGACCAGTACTTCCCTATCCTTACCTGATATGCCTGGGGGAGATACGCAGGTTCGGACTGTCACGTATAACATCCAGCAAAGTGATTTGGATGCAGCGAGTATAACCAATATCGCTTCGGTATCTGGCGAAGTAGCAGGAAGTGGATTGACTGTTTCAACAGCGGATACCATTCAAGTTGCTGGAATCTCCAGACCGGAGATCCAACTGACCAAAACTGGATCAGTAAATACCTATAATCAAGCTGGCCAAATCATTGATTATACTTTGGTGGTGGAAAATACCGGAAACCAGTCATTGTTAAATGTGACGGTAGTGGATCCATTGGTATCCCTTTCTCAGAATGTGGGTAATTTGGCACCTGGTCAGACAGCAATCGTGACAGAATCCTATACGATCACGCAAGATGATGTTAACAGAGGTACTCTTCAGAACACAGCCACTGTTTCCGGAAAAACAAGTAATGGACTCACTGTCGGAAATTTCGGAAGCTTTACTGCTACCTCTTCTCAATCTGCGGGAATCTCGATTCAAAAGTCGGTTAAAGGAAGTCAAACAACTTTCTCTACCCTAGGAGAACCGATCGTATTTAATCTGGAAATAAGTAATACTGGAAATGTAACTCTGAAGAAACTGATTGTAGAAGATCCTCTAACAGGATTGTTTACAAATATCGGCAGTCTGGAGCCGGGAGTTTCCAAATCCATAGAGACCACACATTTGGTGACTCAGGCAGAATTGGATGCAGGAACTTTAGTAAATACAGCTACTATCTCCGGGAATGATCCAAATTCTAACCAATTGCAGGACATCTCTTCAGTTAACCTTACTGCGGTTCAGAACTCTGGAATTTCCTTTACTAAGGAGGCGGTCACTTCGACATTCAGCTCGCCAAATGATGTATTGGATTATCGATTGATTGTAGAAAATACCGGCAATGTTACCTTGTCAAATGTACAGGTGACAGATCCACTGACAGTCACAGATCAAACGATTCCGGTGTTAATTCCAGGTCAAGTAACTACTGTTACTGGAACATACTCAGTTACCCAAGCAGATATTAACCAAGGCGAAATAGTAAATACAGCTAGTGTTTCTGCGCTTGATCCGGGTAGCAATGCATTAAACCGAACTGCCACTGCCACGGTTACTGCAACAACAAATCCTGCAATCATCATCAAAAAAACCGCAGATAAGCAATCTTACCAGGCTTTGAGTGAGGTGATTACTTATACGCTTGAGGTGGAGAACACAGGCAATGTGACTTTATCCCAAGTAGTGATTTCTGATCCACTCTCAGGATTGAATCAAACTGCACCTGATTTGGATCCAGGTGATTCTTACAGCATTACCACCACGCATACGGTAACCCAAGCAAACTTGGATGCTGGATCAATTACTAACTCCGCGACAGTTACTGCTCAGACACCTGGATTGACTCAGCTCCAGGCAATAGATGACGAAACAAGTGTGGCTTTACAGCAGGCAGTTTTCGCACTGAACAAAACAGTAAACCAGACCACCTTTGTAAATGCCGGCGAAGTGGTAACCTATTCATTTGAGGTAATCAATCAAGGCAATGTCACGTTACAGAATGTCGTGTTGGATGATCCTGATATTCCATTTAACCAAGTCATAGGTACGATGGCACCTGGAGCGGTTCAAACTTACCAGGCAAATTATACCTTGACCCAAGCTGATATAAATGCCCAAGCGAAGGTTAATATTGCCACTGTTTCGGGTACAGATCCATCAGGAAATTCGATCTCTGAAACTGATCAGGCATATATCACTGCACTTGACAAAGGAGCTTTGGAGGTTCAAAAGTCTTCTACGACTAATAAATACTCTCAAGTTGGAGAAGTGCTGACCTACGAGATTCTTGTGACTAATATTGGCAATGTGACTATTGATAATGTTGTGTTGACAGATCAGTTGACAGGTAGTACTTATAGTATTGGCACAATGAATCCAAGTGCAGTATATACTGCTACAGAAACTTATACAGTGACCCAAGCTGATCTTGATGCCGGTCAGGTTATGAATGTTGCCTCCGCGACTGGAACTGAAGCGACCCCACTTGCAACTGTAGTGAGTTCCAAAGATCAGGCAATCGTCCGGGCTGTCAGAAACGGTGGAATCGATGTGGATAAAACTGCGAAAACAGCAACTTATTCCAAAGCCGGAGAATTGATTGAGTTCAATATTCGGGTTTCCAATACAGGTAATGTCACGCTTACAAATGTACTGGTATCTGATCCTATGATTGGTTTCAGCCAGCAAATAGCAGTGCTGAATCCAGGTGAGGTAAGAACTCTTACTCCGATTTATACCGTTACTCAGGCAGACGTAGATGCTGGTAATGTTGCAAACATTGCGTATGCTACGGGAGAAACATTTGCAGGAACGAAGTTCTCAGCAAAAGATCAGACGGTGGTTCAGGGTAAAGTCAACCCAGGAATAACCATTACCAAAACCGCAAACAAGAATCAGTTCCAAAGTGTAGGTGAGGTGATTGACTATACGATCATCGTCTCCAATTCCGGAAATCTGACTTTAAGTTCAGTGAATGTTCAGGATCCATTGACCAGCACCAATCAAAATCTTGGTAATCTAGCTCCTGGCCAAAAAGTGACCATTTCTGAGCAATATGTGACCACGCAGGCAGATTTAGATGCAGGAAAAATTACCAATACAGCAAGTGTGACCGGTAATGATCCATTTGGATCTATGCTTTCCAAAGTTGCCACACAAGTTGTTCTGGCTAGTCAATCAGCAGCATTTACGCTGGACAAAGTGGCAAATACCATGATTTATGATCAGGTAGGAGATGTCATTTCTTATAAACTTACCATTAAGAACACGGGTAATGTGACTTTGAGAAATGTTACCATCACAGATCCATTGACCAATAAGAATGAGCTCATTGTTTCTTTGGCTCCATTGACCAGTAAGGTGTTTAATGAATCCTACACTGTAACTCAAGCGGATATTGACAATGGATTTATCCTAAATATTGCCAATGCTTCTGCTTTGGATACGAAGAATACCAAGCTGTCTACAAGTGCATCCGAGATTGTCAATGCGGTTCAGAATCCAGGCATTTCATTGATCAAATCGACAACTACCCCAACTTTTGATTCTCCTTCTGATGTGGTAGAGTTCAGCTTGGTGATAAGTAATTCAGGTAACGAAACCCTGACAAATGTCACAGTAGTTGATCCATTGACAGGATTGAATTCTCCGGTAGGTACGCTGGCTCCAGGTCAATCTTCCACTTTGACGACTAGCTATACAGTCTCCCAAGTTGATATTGATGCAGGTCAATTGGCAAATACAGCTACTGTATCCGGAATAGATCCTTCAAATCAGACCCTATCTGCTACGGCGGCTTCAGTTTCTAATGCCATTCAAAACCCTGAATTGACGATTGAAAAGACTTCCTCAACTTCAACCTTTACAGCGGTAGGTGAGGCGATAGACTTTGTGTTGCAGGTACAAAATACGGGCAATGTGACGCTGAAAGATGTCATCATTTCAGATCCGTTGACAGGTTTGTCGGAAAATGTTGGGGATTTGGCGCCTGGCGATATCCAAACCAGAACGACCACTTATACAGTCACGCAGCAGAACCTGAATAAGGGTGAGTTGAAAAATATTGGTTTGACCAATGGTACCGATCCAATCGGAAATCAAATCACAGCGACTAAGAGTATCAAGTTGTCTGCGACTCAAAATCCAGGGATTACCATTGACAAAACAGCTAATCCTTCTACTTACGATCAAGTAGGAGATCAGATTACCTATACCATTAAGGTGACCAATACCGGAAATGTGACCTTGTCCAATGTGGAAATTTTGGATCCATTGACCGGCTTGATCCAAAATGTAGGCAATCTTGCTCCTCAGGTATCCACTACGGTATTTGATACTTATACTGTCACGCAGTTGGATATTGATAATGGTCAGATTAGCAATACTGCAACTGTTTCTGGGCAGAGTCCATTCGGAATTTCAGTTCAGGCTACTGATGCAGCCATCGCAAATGCTATTGTAAATCCTGGTATCTCCTTGCAGAAGACGCCAAATAAGACTTCGTATTCTCAGGTAGGTGAGTTGATCACTTACACTTTGGTGGTGACCAATACTGGAAATGAGACACTGTTCAAAACAAAAGTTTCTGACCCAATGACTTCTTTGGTGCAGGATCTAGGAACTTTAGCAGTAGGTCAGTCCAAAACTGTTTCGACTACCTATACCATTTCACAAGTTGATGTTAACCAAGGTCAGGTAACAAATACTGCTTCTGTAACCAGTTTGGATCCTTCCACGAAAAAAGTTAATGCTGGAGCCAGCTCCACTATTGTTGGCTTACATTCTCCTGCGATTGAAATTTCTAAAGCGGCAATTCCGACGATCTACGATCAAGTGGGTGATTTCATCACGTACAGGATTGTAGTTAAAAATACGGGTAATGTCACTTTGTCCAATGTCGAATTAAGTGATCCGCTGGTAAGTCTCACTCAGTCAATTGGGGATTTGGTGCCAAACCAAGTAGTTACCACTTCTGAAGTCTACACAATCCAGCAAGCAGATTTGGATCGAGGCACCTTGACAAATACCGCGACTGTAGTAGGAGTGGCTCCTGATCAATCTAAAGTCTCTTCAACTGCCAATTCGACGGCTTTGGCACTTGTAAATCCTGGAATAGGCTTGAAGAAAACTACCCTGGGATCATCAGTTTATACTAATCCAGGGGAGGTTGTTTCCTTCCAGTTGATTGTGGAAAATACGGGTAATGAGACCTTGACTGGAGTTACGGTGGAGGATCCTTTGACTTCATTAAATCAATCGATCGGAACTCTGACGCCAGGACAAACTGCTACTATTACTACAAGCTATACTGTCACCCAGAGTGACATAAACTTGGGCTTTATTCAAAACGTAGCTACTGCAACCGGCACAGACCCAGGGTCTGTCCAAGTTCAAGCTTCGGCAGGATCTATTGCTTTGGCAGCCCCAATGCCATCCATCTCTCTGACCAAAAACTCCGATAAAGCAGCAGTAAGTTCGGTAGGGGAAGTGATCAATTTTGAATTGATTGTCCAAAATACCGGAAATGTGACTTTGAATAAAGCAACTGTAAGTGATCCGTTGACAGGACTGATTCAAAACGTGGGTTCTTTGGCTCCAAATCAGACAGCGACTCTTACTACTTCTTATACGGTTACTTTGAATGACTTAAACTCTGGGCAAATAGTCAATTCAGCTCAGGTTTCTGCAAATGATCCAAGCAACCAGCAGATCAAGGATTCGGATCAGATTACAGTTTCAGCTGTTCAGAATCCTACAATTGCGCTGAGCAAGTCTGCAGATAAGGCTACCTTCCCACAAGAAGGAGAGATTATAACCTATACCTTAGTTGTTGCCAATTCCGGAAATGTGACCTTGGAAGATGTGACCTTGATTGATCCGTTGACAGGTTCTACTAATTTATTGGGAATATTGGATCCAGGGGATAATGCAACAGTTTTAGAAACTTATACTGTTGCCCAATCCGATGTGGATGCAGGAGAAATTATAAACATCGCCACGGTAACTGGTTTGGATCCAAACTCCAATTTGGTAAATACTACAGCTACAGCTACAGTCACGGCAGTTCAGGCACCGGTAATCAATCTGACGAAAACAGCCGATGTAGCTACATATAATCAAGTAGGCGATGTGATCACCTATACCTTGACGGTTGCCAATACCGGCAATGTGACTCTGACAGATGTGACGATCACTGATCCATTGACAGGTCAGAATGAGAATGTAGGAGCCTTGTCACCTGCTACTACAGTTACTAGAACGACGACTTATTCGATCCAGCAATCGGATATCAATGCAGGTCAGTTGGTGAATATCGCCACTGTGACAGGCACTGATCCAAATTCGACCTTATTGACCAATACTGCGACTGCGACTGTAACAGCGGTTCAGTCTTCTGGAATTGCTTTGACCAAAACGGCCGATGTATCCACTTACGATCAAGTGGGTGATGTGATCACCTATACCTTGACGGTTGCCAATACCGGCAATGTGACTCTGACGGATGTGACGATCACTGATCCATTGACAGGTCAGAATGAAAATGTAGGAGCCTTGTCACCTGCTACTACAGTTACTAGAACGACGACTTATTCGATCCAGCAATCGGATATCAATGCAGGTCAGTTGGTGAATATCGCCACTGTGACAGGCACTGATCCAAATTCGACTTTATTGACCAATACTGCGACTGCGACTGTGACTGCAAACCAGTCTTCTGGAATTGCTTTGACGAAAATAGCAGATGTGACAACTTACGATCAAGTGGGCGATGTGATTACGTATACCTTGACCGTGACCAATACAGGCAATGAAACACTCGACAATGTGACCTTGACAGATCCGCTGACCGGACTGAATCAGGCTATCGGCACCATTGCACCTGCCCAAGTAGTGACAGTAACAGAAAGCTATACCATCACGCAATCTGATATTGACAATGGTTCAGTAGTGAACGTGGCGACAGTTACCGCGACGGATGCGACTAACGCCAATTTGACCAATACTGCCACTGCGACTGTGACTGCGAACCAGTCTTCTGGAATTGACCTGACGAAAACAGCAGACGTAGCTACCTACGACCAGGTGGGTGATGTAGTCACTTATACTTTGGTAGTGACCAATACAGGCAATGAAACACTGGACAATGTAACCTTGACTGATCCATTGACAGGCTTGAATCAAGCTATCGGCACCATGGCGCCAGCCCAAGCAGTGACAGTAACCGAAAGCTATACTATTTCTCAAGCTGATATCAATGCAGGCCAAGTAGTGAACATTGCAACTGTAACAGCAACAGATGCAACCAACGCCAATTTGATCAATACTGCGACTGCGACTGTGACTGCGAACCAGTCTTCTGGAATTGCTTTGACGAAAACAGCCGATGTATCCACTTACGATCAAGTGGGTGATGTTATTACCTATACTTTGACCGTAACCAATACGGGTAACGAGACCTTGGACAATGTGACCTTGACAGATCCATTGACCGGATTGAATCAAGCCATCGGTACCATGGCACCTGCTCAAGCAGTGACAGTAACCGAAAGCTATACCATTTCTCAAGCTGATATCAATGCAGGCCAAGTAGTGAACATTGCAACTGTAACAGCAACAGATGCAACCAACGCCAATTTGATCAATACTGCGACTGCGACTGTGACTGCGAACCAGTCTTCTGGAATTGCTTTGACGAAAACAGCCGATGTATCCACTTACGATCAAGTGGGTGATGTGATCACCTATACTTTGACCGTAACCAATACGGGTAACGAGACCTTGGACAATGTGACCTTGAGAGATCCATTGACCGGACTGAATCAAGCTATCGGCACCATGGCACCTGCTCAAGCAGTGACAGTAACAGAAAGCTATACCATTACCCAAGCTGATGTCAATGCTGGCCAAGTAGTGAACGTGGCGACAGTTACCGCGACGGATGCGACCAATACCAATTTGAGCGACACCGCTACCGCAACAGTTAGCTCGGTTCAGAACCCGATCTTGCATATTATCAAGACAGCAGACAAAAACTCATTTGCATCTGAAGGGGAAGTGATTACTTATACCTTGGAAGTAGAAAACCAGGGGAACCTTACTTTAACCAATGTGTTGGTTACCGATAACCTGACGGGCTTTAGTACAACCATTCCTTCGATGGTCCCAGGTCAAATGAATAGCTTCACTACAACCTATACAATTAGCTTGACTGATCTGAACCGAGGGGATCTTCTCAATGAAGTGACAGTAGAAGGCACCTTGCCGGATCTAAGTAAAATCCAGGCGAAAGATGATGTGACCTTGGTTGGTCTACAGGCAGCAGCCCTTGATCTGGTGAAGAGCGCCAGTCCAACCGTGTTTGTAAATGCCGGTGAGGTGGTGACATACGAATTTATCATCAGCAATGTGGGCAATGTTACTTTGGACAATGTGGTGTTGGATGATCCAAGGATCCCGTTCAGCCAGGTGATCGGAACCTTGGCACCTGGAGCAAGTCAAACACTGAGCAGTACCTACACGCTTACCCAATCGGATATTGATGGCAGAAATATCATCAACACGGCTACTGTTTCAGGAACAGCCCCTGACCTGAGCCAAGTTGAAGCGACAGACCGTGCTATCGTAGTCTCCGATGACCTGGGAGCTATAGAGGTGAGAAAAACGGCGATCGATAAGATCTACTCCATGCCTGGAGAGGTGATCAACTATGAAATAGAAGTTCAAAACATAGGCAATATCACCATCAGAGATATAGTGGTTACTGATAATCTAACCGCCCTGTCTACGAATGTCGGAACATTGATTCCAAACCAGACAGTTGTGATTCCAACCAGTTATACAGTGACCCAGTCGGATATTGATGCGGGAAGTATAAACAACATAGCCTCAGCCACGGGAAAAGAAGATAATCAGGGAGCAAGAGATGTTCAGGATGTGGACAATGCAGTAGCGACAGCTCTGAGTAGAGGAGGAATCAAAATCAAGAAGCTTTCCCAGGTGAATAGCTATTCGTCCGTAGGAGAGGTAATTCCATTTGAGTTGACCATTACCAACAGTGGCAATGTGACGCTGCGCGATGTAAGAATACTGGATCCATTGACAGGTCTTGACCAGACGATTGGCCAAATGATTCCAAGCGAGGTTCAGACAATCACTACTGCTTATACAGTTGTTCAGGCAGACTTGGATAACGGACAGGTAGCCAACACAGCCAATGTCAGCGGAATTACCCCAAGCAACAGGACTGTTGTGGCCAAGGATAGTGATGTGGTCTTTGCGATCTCCAGACCAAGTATTAATCTGACCAAGACAGCAGATGTAACCACTTTCGACCAAGTAGGTGATGTGATCACCTATACCTTGACCGTAACCAATACGGGCAATGAAACACTGGACAATGTGACCTTGACAGATCCATTGACCGGACTGAATCAGGTTATCGGTACCATGGCACCTGCCCAAGCAATTACAGTAAACGAAAGCTATACCATTACCCAAGCTGATATCAATGCTGGCCAAGTAGTGAACGTGGCGGCTGTGACTGCGACGGATGCGACCAACGCCAATTTGAGCGACACTGCGACTGCCACAGTGACTGCGAAGCAGTCTTCTGGCATTGATCTGGCCAAGACAGCAGATGTAACCACTTACTATCAAGTGGGTGATGTAGTCACTTATACTTTGGTAGTGACCAATACAGGCAATGAAACACTGGACAATGTGAACTTGACAGACCCATTGACCGGACTGAATCAGATTATCGGCACCATGGCACCTGCTCAAGTAGTGGCGGTGACTGAAAGCTATACCATTACCCAAGCTGATATCAATGCTGGCCAAGTAGTGAACGTGGCGGCTGTGACTGCGACGGATGCGACCAACGCCAATTTGAGCGACACTGCTACTGCGACTGTAACTGCGAACCAGTCTACTGGCATTGATCTGGCCAAGACAGCAGATGTAACCACTTACGATCAGGTTGGTGATGTGATCACGTATACCTTGACTGTGACCAATACGGGCAATGAAACACTGGACAATGTGACCTTGAGAGATCCTTTGACCGGACTGAATCAGGCCATCGGTACCATGGCACCTGCTCAAGCAGTGACAGTAAACGAAAGCTATACCATTTCCCAAGCTGATATCGATGCGGGTCAGGTAGTGAACGTGGCAACAGTAACTGGAACTACTCCTAATAATGTCCTAGTGGAAGCTGTTTCTTCTGTTACAGTGAAAGCTGAGCAGCAAATGAATCCTGAGATAATTGCAAATGATGATATTCTGGGAGAATTCACTTTAAGCTACGCTGGATCTTTAGGAAATGTACTTTCCAATGATCTCTTCGATGGGAATACACCTTCATCAAACGAAGTTCTCATTGAAATTTTAAATGATGGCGGTTTACAGGGAGTTATGATCGATGCTAGTGGTGAGTTAATTCTGATTGCGGGCATGAATGTGCCGGGTGATTACGAGCTTACATACAGCATTACTCAAGTGGGTAACCCAGGAAATACTGACGAGGCAAGCGTTTTCGTGACCCTGGTTTATGATACAGTAGATCTTCATATCTCAAAAACTTCTTTTGAAGCTGAAATCTTCGAAGGGGATGAGTTTGACTATGAAATTGTAGTGACGAATACTGGTGAATCGGGTGCAACGGATGTATTGGTTGTAGACGATCTACCATCCAATGTGGAGTATTTAGGATCTACCATTGAAGTTTCTGATCCTTCTGTACAAGTTGATACCCAAGTCAATGGAAACAGTGTTGTTTGGACCACTGATTTACTTCCTCCAGGAGCAAAAATCACGATTACGCTGACTGTAAAAGCGAGAAATGTTGGGGTTATTTCGAATATTGCCAGCGTAAGTAGTTCGGAAGTGGAATTAACACCATCAGATAATGATGCGATGGATACAAATGAAATCCTTCCATTCCATGTACCGAATGTGATCACTCCAAACAATGACGGAGACAATGACACTTTCCAAATTCAAGGATTAGGAAAGTTTGTCAGCTATGAGTTGATCATTTTTAACAGAAATGGAGATCATGTATTCAAATCGGATAATTATCAAGGTGACTGGGATGCAAATGGTCAATCGGCAGGCACTTATTTCTATGTGTTAAAAGCCATCGATCTAGAAGGAAACTCCCATGATTACAAAGGATGGATTCAGGTTATCAAGAAATAATTTGACTCTAAACACCTGGTTGAAATAGGTTGAGCCTAAGCTGACAACTGATTGAGTTTAGCTCGACAGATGAACTGAAATTTGGGTTGTTTGATTTAAGACGGCTTATCTAGATGGAATTTTAAGTAAAGGGAAAGGAAAGCCGAATGTAAGAGGAGGCTTTCCTTTTTGATTTAAAGGGATGGGGATTGGAATTTTGCTAGTCTTTTATTGATCAGATTCCAGTTCATTCTTTAGAAATCTCGTAGAATACCCGATAATTGAAGCTACCTCTTCTAAAGACTTCCCATCGTTCAGCAACTGTTTTCCGTATTCCAGTTTTACTTTTTTTAGGAATTTACCAGGAGTGATATTAAACTCCCGAAAATTTCTATTCAGTTGCACGGTGTTTGTTCCTAAATAGCTGGCTAAGTTTTCTACTGAATTGATCTTGTTTTCTATTATTGCCGTTTCCAATATATCTAAGTCAATTCTATTGGGCTTTGATTCTTCAGAATGTAAAGTGGCATCAGCTTTATCTCTTCTGAGGTAGAAAAGTAATCCTATGACTAACACGAGTAGGCTTATGATCCCGATCATAATGGGAATTATATCTAGTCTTTTGCCTGGCTCCAATTTATTGATGGCAGCTGGAATAAAGCTTTTATTGACTTCCACCGTATTTAAAATGTATAATCCATCTACTGCTCCCACGTAGATTGAATCATGGTAATAAAAAAATGCGTCTCTGTTGAATTCAACTCCAGGTATGACAGGCAAGATTTCAGGATAATTTTTATTGATCACAAAAAGTCCGTTTTCGGTAGAAATCCATAAGTTTCCAAAGTTGTCTTTTTCAATATGAACATTCAGTCTTGTATCAGCTATCTTTTTTAAAGAATTGGGGTTAAGGTTCTCTATCGAATAGACAGCCTCATCAGAAGCCAGATAAACCAGGTTTTTGTTAGGATAAATATCCCTTATTCGTTTTCCTAAATCCACGATCTCTTTTACCTGTTCTCCGTCGTAGAATAAACATTTGCCATTGTCAGTAGAAAAAAGTAGCCCTTCGGGAATGGCTTCTAAGTCCAAATACTCATATTCTTTATTGATGGGATTTAGTTCGAAGTCATTTTCTATTCGATTGATAGATTGAGTGTTTTGGGAATATATATCCCCTTTCCATTGTACAGTCTTTCTGATGTTTCCTGCAAATGTATTGGTCGCGTTTTCGATTAAAACTGTAGAATCCGGAGGAATAAATTGAAATAATTCATCACTGTTTAGATAATAGGAAGAATCTATTACTGTGAGTGGACCATTAGAATACCCAGGTTTATCCAGTAGGATGGTATCATTTACAAAGATCCCAGAGTAACTCGCTACTACTTTGAGGCTATCATTGATATAGATATTGCGTATAGAGGTATTATAGTAGCTTTTTGAATAGTGATCGAATATCTGATACTCATATAAACTACTTCCTGTTGCTATAAAAAGCCGGGAATCTTGAATTGCAGCAGTACTGATAAAAAGCCCTCTTTGGGGAATGAGATCTTTCATTCCTCCCGCTTCAAAAAGTTCTGAATTAGGGATAAAATCGGATTCATAAAACCCATTTTTGTAAAAAACATAGGCCTTTTTAAACTGTATTTTTTGCGCTTCCCAATCATCATTATCCAAGAGGTATAAGTTTTCTCCTGTTTTGACATACACGTCTATCCCAACATTGAATACGTTTCTGACTGGGGAAGGGAAAGTGTGTTTAGTGACAAAAACTGTGTCCTGAGCTTTTGAGCTAAGAATTAGGCTAAGGAATATGGCTATTGTTAAAAAGCAACTTTTCATGATCAAAAATTACAATTAAAAATAACAGGATTTATAAAAAAAACAGGACTTGTTATAAAAGAGACATTGGTAAATCGCCTGAATTCCTTCAGTATTCTGAATTTTGGCTCATACTTAAACTTCTTTTTACAATGAGAAAAATTCTATTAGTTGTTGCCACATTCGCATTAGGAATTTCTTTTTCTATGGCGCAGACTCAGGTTAAACCTGGTGTTGGTTTAAATTTCACCAATGTTACAGGTGATGGTGCAGATGCCAAAGGTCAAATAGGTTGGCAATTGGGAGCAAGTGTAGCTTTCGGTGAAAAGTTTTATTTTGAACCGGGAGTGTTTTATCAAAATTCTTCTTTTGAGTATTCCACCGTTGACTCGGGTCCTGTAACCGATGCTACTTACCATGGATTTAGAATTCCACTGGCTGTAGGTTTGGATGTATTGGGAAATGCAGATTCAGCTTTTGGACTTCGTGTATTTGGAGGTGGATCCACCTTTATTGTAACAGGTACAAGTGATGAGTTTTTGGATAAAGATCTGGTTGAATCTCCGCAGTGGGGAGTATTTGCTGGAGCAGGATTGGACATCGCGATATTTTATCTGGATGCTTCTTATCAATGGTCACTTACAAATGTGCAAAAGGATATTGATCAAATCGATTTGGGTAAGTCCAAAGGATTTTTCCTAACAGCTGGATTGAGATTTTAAAAACATACAGTTAATATGAATTAGAGATTATCCATCATGGGTGATCTCTAATTTTTTTTTGACAAAATCCTCATGATATTAGTTGAAATGCGAAATAGTATATTCAAAACCCTCCTTAATTGAATAAATGATAGGCCCAAGCCCATAATGGTATAATCTATTTTTTTGTGAATATTTTACTAAAAAGTAAAATCTGACCTATTAATTATATTTTACAAAAAAGAAATTTCTATTTTAGCTTAAAATTGAACTGTATTCATATTTCGCATTAACAAATTTGACTTGTATTTAACGGTCGGTTGTTGTCGGGATTAATTTATTCATTTGAACAGGGTTTTATAGAAACATTTCTACGCTAGCAATATGTCATCATTAATTAAAGGAAGTTGTATCGGACTTTTGCTCTTAATAGGGATGAGTTTTAGAGCTTCCTCTTTTCCTTGTTGCGATTCTAATACTGAGTCCATTTCCATTTTGTTAGATGAGACAGAAGGCAGAGCTTTTTTCGCTTTCATCCCCACTACTTATGCTGTAGAATTTCCAGAAAATTCCTTTGAAAAACAATCCAGCACAGCCCCATTAATAGCCACGTTCTTAAAAAAAGAATTCAAAAAAGATCTAGAAAATGAATTTCTGGATTCACTGAGCCGTCAGTTTAAATTCAGTGAAGTGGATCTGAATGCCGATGGAGTCAATGAAATCCTACTGGGCCTAACTGGACCCTATTTCTGTGGATCCGGTGGATGCACGGTTTACCTGCTCAGCCAAAAGGCCGAAGTTATTACGAAATTTTCGGTAGTAGATTATCCAGTATTTGTAGCAGACAGTTTTTCCAAAGGTTGGAAAGATCTGATTATGAATAGTGGGAGGAAAAATAGATTAGTGCCATTTAATGGAAAATCCTACCCATCCAATCCTTCTGTTTTGGAAGTATATGCTGGGAGTACGGAGAATCTGGTGAAGCTATTGGATTGGGAAAATTTACCTCCCTATAAATTTTGAAAACGATACTGATCCCGGTGGTTTCCACTGGTAGTTATTGATAAAGATTAAATTATATGATGCCTAATTACCCGGTATTCGGCAAGTTGATTAAGAAACACAGGAATTTTTCGAAGGTGATACTTGGAATGGTATTGCTACTATTCTCTTGTAATGTAGCCATAGCACAGACAGGAACTCAAGCAGATCCTTTCACTTCCATCTATCAGGCAAATTCGGTTCCAAATGGTACCTACCATTTTTCATTGGGTGGACAAACATTTGAAACATTAGTATCATTTGGTTGGGTAATGGTGGTCAATGAGACAGGACCAGCATCTGTAAATCAGAATTTAGCCCAAGTAACTTCTCTAAATTTTACTGTACGAGGTATTTTGTCTCCAAATGCCCTTGCCAATTTAGGTCCTATAAACCAAGCGAGATATACTACCTTAGATGCGGCTGGAACTATTGATACGAACACTACAAACCCAACCCTTCTCAATAGGATCAAAAGTAAAACAACCTTGCATCAGGGTTTTGCAGACAATAGTATCAATGATTCCTGGACTGGAAAAGGTGCAAATTACCTGACGGCAGATGCCACCTGTGTCACTAGCGGTGGTACTACTCTTCCTCAAAATGTCTTTCTCCCATGTGGTAGTGATGTTACCTCCCATTGGATACCAACACTGCCTTTTAGGTCAATAACTAATACCCTTGGGAATGTTGGGGATACTGAAGCTTTTACACTCTGGGTAAAGAATACTGGTTCACCAGGAGGTGTGCTTGGATCCAAACTTTGGTTTATAGCCGATGCTGGAGTTACGACTAGTGGAATACAGCAATTTTCTAGGCGGGCAGTTAATGACGCCTATGTTTCAGTTGGTGCTACGGGGATTTTTGCACATAAGACTGATCCTGCTTTGGTTTATGGAAATCCGTACGCTTCGGTAAGTATGGATGTTTCAGACTATACAGGTAGCGATGCTCCTGTAGGGTATGTTAATGGGCATTTGCATACTAAATATAGTTCGAAAACTAAGGTAAAACACCTGTTATGAAACTGAAATTACAAGCAATAGTAAAATCATTGGTAGTAGCCTGTATGTTGATATACTCTTCAACACTCAGTGCGCAAGATGTCACCGTTAATCTAAATGGTACCAGCCAATACGCAGAAGTGGCTCATAACTCAAGTCTCAACACTAACAGTTTTACAGTTGAAGCATGGACTTTAATTACCGGGGGAGCTGGTAGTTTTAGAGCCGTTGTTTCCAACAGAAATACAGGTGCGCAACAGGGCTATGTTATTTATGCAGACAACCTGAACGCCTGGCGTGTTTGGGTGGGTACCGGAGGTGGTTTTCATGAGCTTAATGGCCCCGCAGTTGAATTAAACAGGTGGACTCATGTAGCTTTAAGTTATGATGGAACAAACATGCGTCTGTACATTGACGGCAATTTGGAGGCTACAGCAGCTGTTTCCTATTCGCCAAACCCCAACCAGCCTGCCAGGATTGGTGCTGGACATAGTGGGACTAATACGCCCACCTTTTATTTCCCTGGAGATATTGATGAGGTACGATTTTGGAATGCCCAAATAACGGATAAGCAAATTCGTGCCAACCTCTTTAAGGATCTGTCGCCTACCGAAACCAACTTAGTGGCCGACTACAAATTTGATGTAAGCAGTACAACATTAACCAACAGTTGTACCAACGTAGCCGGACTAAACGGCACCGTTCATAATGCCCCTAATTTTTACCCAAGCTCAATTGCCAATCCAGCTAATAGCCTTGATTTTGATGGAACCAACGATTATGTTTCTGTTCCATACAATGCTAATCTAAATCCTACTGATATAACTATTTCTGCTTGGGCAAAAGTTACTGGTGGTGCTGGAACTTATAGAGCTGTTGTTTCTACTAAAAATTCAAGCTTTCAAGGTTATGTGCTTTATGCCGCAAACGATGATCATTGGCAATTTTGGATTGGAACAGGTTCGGGATGGCGTACTATAACTAGTACATCTCCGATTACTTTAAACAAGTGGACTCACCTTCAAGGGGTCTATAATTCGAGCACCAATGTTATGGAATTTTTCGTAGATGGAATCTTTGCAGGAAATTCAACATCTGGTAGTAATAGCGTTAATCCTAATCATCAATTATTTATAGGAGCTAGCGATAATGTAGGTAGCCCTGGTTTTTTCTTTCACGGAGAGATAGCTGATGTAAAATTATGGGGCACCCATAAACCCTATGCTGATGTTGCGAGTACTTTCCTTAGTTACGATCCCATAAGTGATCCGGATATTAGAGCATATTATCCTTTTGACCAAGGTTTGAGTGCTGGGAGCAACGGTTTCCTAAAGAGGCTTTACGATTTGGCAGGTGGTCATAATGGAGTGCTGAATACTTTTACTTTGTCTGGGTCAGCTTCCAATTTTATCGCGGCAAATCCAAAACCACCTGAAGTTATATATAGTGCAGAACTGTGGCTTAAAGCCGATGAAGGTGTAACGGAAAATGCAGGCAACCTAACAGGATGGACCGACCAAAGCGGAATAAACACATTTACCAAAGCGGGTACCGTAGGGTACAATCAAAACCAAGTAAACTTTAACCCAACGGTAAGCCTTGCCAATACAGGTGGGGGGACGCCAAGCAACAGGCTAGATGGAAACACCTCTATATCAGTTGTCGAAGGTTTTGCCGTTTACAAAACAAATTCACCTTCACAACTTACAGTTGTCGGATCTACAAATAACGGTACAACTTTTAGTAAACTGTTTTTTGGAGGATTTGGTAGTAATCCTAATCTGGTGTATGCTACAGATGGTGAGTTTAATGTCGTTCAAACGTATCCCAATACAAACCTTTCGTTAAAATACACCTTAAATAATATTGACGTTTCGCTTACTACCGCTCCATACGGTAAGGCAAGAGTAGATGGAGACTCAGTAGTGGTTAGCCATGGAGTAGCAACAGATTTTAGTACGGTTACCATGATTCCAATGATTGGCGGTTCAGCAAATACGTGGAGTGCGCTTGATGGTGATATCGCAGAAATAATGCTTTTCCCCAATTCGCTGTCTGCTGAAAACCGACTAATAATACAATCGTACTTGGCCATTAAATACGGAATTACATTACCCAATACTGTGGCTGCATATTTAGCTTCTGATAGCACCATGGTTTGGAACAACACCACATACTGGCATGATGTATTTGGTATTGGGAAAGACGATATAAACCGTTTAAACCAATCTTCATCAAACAGCATAAACACGGGTAGTGGAGACGGTACCGGTCAAAGTGGTCTTGGAAATGTTGTGTTGAGTAATCCATCATCACTAGATGATGGCGACTTTTTGATGGTTGGTCATGACAATGCGGCACTTACGGAGCAAAGCAATGAAGTACCGTTAAATCTGAGTGGTTCAATCCGAATCGGAAGAGAATGGCTGGTTAAGCAAACTGGTGATGTAGGTACGGTTAATCTTACTTTTGATATAAATGGCCTTACTGTTACTGGTACCACTGCTTCTGATTTTAAATTGTTGATTGATGCTGATGGAGATTTCACCACAGGTGCGACTGAGGTGGATGCAACTGCCTTGGCAGCAGGCATAGTTTCATTTGATGGGGTCACCTTGACAGATGGGAATTATTTTACCTTAATTTCCAGTGCTAAGGTATCATTGTTTTCTGCTGCCAAGTTATGGCTGAAAGCCGATGCAGGTGCTACCAATAGCGGTGCCAACCTAAGCGGCTGGGTTGACCAGGTAGGCATCAATACCTTTACTGTTACCGGTACGCCTGGCTATCAGGCAAATGCCATCAACTTTAATCCTATCGTTAGCTTTGACAATCAAGAAGGTGTTACCCAATTGCCAGGGGATCGACTAAATGGAGACACAGAAATAAGCTTTGTATCTGGTTTTGCAGTTTACAAAAAAGGGGTCGATGAATACGGTACAATTGTAGGAGGTGTTAATCCTGGGGCGGATTTTGGTAAGGCGATTTTTGGAGGGAGAAGTACAAATACTTATGTGGCCAATGGAAATAGCATGGCCTTTAATGCCTTTACGAACCCTGCCTCATTTAGCCAGTCAACTATTGTTCATTTTGATGTAAGTTTAAGCACCACTCCGTTTGCCAGTGCTAATGTGAATGGGATAGATCAATCCGTTAGAACTGCGGGTATTGGATTTAACTCTTTTTCATTTACACCTATGATTGGTGGGACGAATAATGGGGGAAATGCAAATGGCTGGCCACAATTTCAAGGTGATGTAGCTGAAATTGTTTTATATCCAACAAGTCTTAATGAGCCGGAGAAGTTGAAAATTCAATCTTACCTGGCCGTTAAATATGGTATCACTCTGGACCCATCCGTAACCAATTATTTGGCCTCCGACAGTACAATTATCTGGAATGATGCGAGCCATTGGCATGATGTATTTGGAATAGGAAAAGACGATACTTCTGGACTGGAACAGACTCAATCCAACAGTATCAACACTGGGTCCGGTGATGGGACTGGCCAAAGCGGAAAAGGAAATATCGTGATCAGTAATCCTTCCTCCTTGGATGATTTAGACTTTTTGATGGTTGGCCATGACAATGCGGCACTTACGGAGCAAAGCAATGAAGTACCGGCAAGTTTGGCTGGCGCAAAACGTATTGGTAGAGAATGGTTAGTTAAACATACTGGCGATGTAGGTACAGTTAATTTATCATTTGATATTACCGGTCTCACTGTTTCTGGCACTACTGCTGCCAATTTCAAATTACTGATTGATGCTGATGGTGATTTCAGCACAGGTGCAACGGTGGTAGATGCCACAGCCTTAACGGGAGGAGTAGTGTCCTTTGATGGGGTGACACTAGCCAATGGCAATTATTTTACAATCATTACCGATTTATCCATAGTGATAATTGCATCACCTAATCTGTGGTTTAAAGCCAATATGGGAGTTACGGCAGGTGCCACCTTTAGCTGGGCAAACAGTGGCACTATGGTTGGTGCCGATGCTACTCAAAGCACAGGACAAAGTCAACCAAGCTATGCTACCTCTGGGCAAAGCATGGTAAACTTTAACCCAACGGTAAGTTTTGATGGAACAGATGATATTCTTGAAACAGCGCCAATTGGAGAGGTATTAGGATCTAGCACTGGTGGCGTGTACAGCGGTTCTCAATTTGTTGTATTTAGAAGGATAGACGGCAATCCAAGCCTTGGTAACCAACCCGCTTATTTCTATTCAAACAGCTCTACTAGTGCTTATCCAGAATGGAAAGTTGGTGCAGCCATTGGCGGTATCGTGGCACAACAGGGGCAAGGAATGTATGGAGGCAATGTCCTAGCCAATGATGTTGCCATGTTAGATTTAGTTGGTAGCATCAGCGCAAGTACCAATACGCTTTCTTACGCCAATGGTGGAGTAAGCCATAACAACAGCATTGGTGGGTTCAATGATATCCCAACACCTTATCCATTCAGGATTGCTGCCACCACAAATAGCTTTGCTGAAATTGATGTAGCCGAAATTCTGGTGTATAACAGAGCATTAACGCCACATGATCGATTAAAAGTGCAAAGCTACTTAGCCATTAAATACGGGGTTACCTTACCCAATTCTGTGGCTGCATATTTAGCTTCTGATAGCACCGTGGTTTGGGACAACACCACATACTGGCATGATGTATTTGGTATTGGGAAAGATACTACGATAGGACTTTCTCAAGCACAATCAAACAGTATCAACACCGGCTCTGGAGACGGCACCGGCCAGAGTGGAAAAGGAAACATAGTAATCAGTAATCCTTCTTCTTTGGCAGACGGAGACTTTTTGATGATCGGCCATGACAATGGAGCGTTGGCAGAGCAAAGCAATGAAGTACCTGCAAGTTTGGCTGGTGCACAACGAATCGGAAGAGAATGGTTAGTAAAGCATACTGGCGATGTAGGTACAGTTAATTTATCATTTGATATTACCGGTCTCACTGTTACTGGCACTACTGCTACCAATTTCAAATTACTAATTGATGCTGATGGTGATTTCAGCACAGGTTCAACTGTGGTGGATGCAACAGCCTTGACGGGTGGAGTAGTGTCCTTTGATGGGATAACACTGGCCGATGGCAATTATTTTACGATACTATCCGGTGCTCAGGTGTCCGTATTTTCCTCTGCCAATCTATGGTTGAAAGCAGATATAGGTACCACACCTTCATCTGGTACTTTAACTTCTTGGTTAGATCAAACAGGTAATTCTGCTCCTGCCATTGAGGACGCGCCGCAGATTGGAACTCAAAAAGTAAATTTCCAACCCTCGGTAAGTTTTGATGGAACCGATGACGGAGTAACCATACCTTATTCACCGAATTTAAACACACCAAACTTTACAATAAATATTGTAACGGTAAAACCAAACTCTAATTCAGGTGGTCATTTAATAGATACATATGACAATAGTACTAGTGGAGCAGGGTATCTTTTGGGGGCTACTGGTAGCGGCTCTACCCAAAGATATTATTTAGTAATAAAAGATGGGAACAGTAGGTCTAATATTGAAGTAAGAAATATATCTCTCGATAAATGGTCTATCCTTACGATTAAGTATGACGGGACTAATTGTAATTTTTATGTGGACGGCCAATTGTTAGGTACAGCTCCCGTTGCTTCATATATTCCAAATAACGTAAAGCCATATCATATCTCATATGGTCTCAATGGTTCTAATCCGTCATTTTTTCATCCGGGGGATATTGCAGAATTCTCCCATTATCCTTCTGGATTAAGCGTGTCGGATCAAGCTAAAGTTCAAAGCTACTTGGCCATTAAATATGGAATTACACTTGACGTTTCTGCTACCAATTACATTGCTTCTGATGGCACTGTAGTTTGGGATAATACTACTTATTGGAACGATGTATTCGGTATTGGTAGAGATAACAATAGTACTCTTAACCAAACCCAAAGCAATAGTACAAATACCGGTTCCGGAGATGGAACTGGTCAAAGTGGAATGGGAAATATTGTAATCAGCAATCCTTCTTCTTTGGATGATGGTGACTATTTGATGATCGGTCATGACAATGGGGCATTGACAGAGCAAGCTACGGAAGTGCCTGCAAGTTTGGCTGGTTCACAACGAATCGGAAGGAAATGGTTAGTTAAGCATACAGGCGATGTAGGTACAGTTGATCTTACCTTTGATGTAAATGGCCTTACTGTTACTGGTACTACTGCTCCTGAATTTAAATTATTGGTCGATGCTGACGGCGATTTCAGTACAGGTGCGACAGTAGTGGATGCAACATCCTTGACGGGAGGAGTAGTGTCCTTTGATGGGGTGACACTAGCCAATGGCAATTATTTTACGATACTATCCGGTGCTCAGGTATCCGTATTTTCTTCTACCAACCTATGGCTAAAAGCAGATGCAGGAACCACACCTTCATCTGGTACTTTATCAGCTTGGGCAGATCAATCGGGTAATTTCACACCGAGCATTTTAAACAATCCACAGATTGGAACACAAAAAGTAAATTTCCAACCCTCTGTAACTTTTGACGGGAGCAACGATGGAGTATCTATACCTTATTCACCGGAATTAAACACGCCAAACTTTACCATTAATATGGTAACGGTGAATGCGGATCCTGTGGCAGGGGGCGCTTTGTTATCCAATTTTGATTTTAGAGCAGGCAGCTCTGCAGGATATTTCTTGACTACAAGTAGTACTGGTGGCGGAACTGCACGTAAATGGGATTTTTCTATTAAAAATAGTACTGGTACGCCTAGAATTGAAGTAAACAATTTACCTCCTGTTCAATGGTCAATTCTTACGATTAAGTATAACGGGACAGATTGTAATTTTTATCTGGATGGACAACTATTGGGGACCGTACCAGTTGGTTCCTATATTCAAAATACCTTTCAGAATTATTCTATTGGCTATTCGCTCAACGGTGGTGCTCCAGCTTTCTTCTATAAGGGGGATTTGGCAGAATTCTCCCATTATCCTTCTGGATTAAGCGTGTCGGATCAAGCAAGAGTTCAAAGCTACCTGGCTATTAAATACGGGATTACACTTGATGTTTCTGCTACCAATTACATTGCTTCTGATGGCACTGTAGTCTGGGATAATACCACTTATTGGAATGATGTATTCGGTATTGGTAGAGATAACAATAGTACTCTAAACCAAACCCAAAGCAATAGTACGAATACCGGTTCCGGAGATGGAACTGGTCAAAGTGGTAAAGGAAATATTGTAATCAGCAATCCTTCTTCTTTGGATGATGGTGACTATTTGATGATCGGTCATGACAATGGGGCATTGACAGAGCAATTGACAGATATGCCATCAGGCTTGGTAATGTTTAGATTAGGAAGAGAATGGAAAGTGAAGCGTACTGGGGATCCGGGAACTGTGGATCTGGTATTTGATTTCAATGGAATCTCTACTTCCGGTGGAACTACAGATGTAAATAATTATCGACTGTTAATAGATGAAGATGGGGATGGAGATTTTACTACCGGTACAGTTCAGCAGATTGTCCCAAATGCCTTCGGAAGTCCAAAATTGATTTTTAATGGAGTGAACATTCCTGATGGAGCAGTACTTGCTTTTGCCACAGGTCAAGCTTCAGCAGATTGGACTTTGACCAGTTCGACAACTTCTACCGATTATACTTCTGCAGGTGAGTTGATCAGCTATCGACTATTACTGGAAAACACCGGAGCATTGGATATCACGGGTATTTCTGTCACTGATCCAAACAGTACAGTTTCCTCGACTATTGTAGGCGATGTAGCACCAGTCGGAACTTTGGCTGCCGGAGAGATTTGGACCCTTTCTGCAACTAGAACAATCACACAGGCAGATATAGATGCTGGTACGATCAGCAATACCCATACCGCTACAGGCTCTTCTACCTTAGGAAGTATGACGCCAGCTGTTTCGAATCCGATTATCCTTACAACCACGAGGAATCCTTCCTGGACATTAAATAAAACTGCCAATAGCCCATTCTTTACAAACGTAGGAGATGTGGTAGGCTATAATTTGGTGCTAACAAATACGGGTAATGTCAGTATCTCTGGTGTAAGTGTTTCAGATCCTGGCTCCACTGTATCCTCCACGTTTACGGGTGATTCTGCTCCATTGAATGTATTGGATCCTGGAGAATCCTGGACCTATACAGCCAGCTATACCATCACTGCGGCGGAAATGACGGCGCAGACCTTTACCAATACTGCCACGGCTAACGGGAATTCTCCAGTAGGTGCCATGCCAGCTGTGCAAGGTTCAGCTACCGTAACCTACAAAGCTTTTCCTGGCGGCATTTCAGGCCCGGATCTTTGGTTAAAAGGGGATGAAGGGGTATTACCTGCCAGTGGTACGGTTACCCAGTGGCAGGACCAGGCCGGAAGAAATAATTTTACTGTTTCCGGAAATCCACAAACAGGTTCCACGAAACTTAATTTCTATAATACCATTGATTTTGACGGACAAGGGGACTGGTTTACAGGAAACAAAGATATCACCTTCCAAACGGCCTATATAGTCCTGAAAAGGAACAATACGAATTTTGGTTCTACCCCTATAAGTGCAGTGAATAAAGCACCAGGAGATGGTACCATTGGAAATTCTGGTTATGTGATGAAGGGCGACAATATGGGTACCGGAAATAACCAGGGATTCACAGACCAGCTTTATTTTAGATCAACCGGAAACCTTGGCATCGAAAAGGCCAGAATCGGAATTGTTGAAATTGTCCCTGACCAAGGGGCCACAGGATCCAAAACCTTTATTGATGGTAAATTCTTTAGTACGGTTTCTCTAGCTGGTCAGGGTTCGGTCATGAAGACCTTTACTGATATCCCGTATATAGGTAGGTCTCAGGATAATGGAGGGGTAGATGCATTTAATGGTCAGATGGCTGAGATCCTGATGTTTGCTGCTTCACATACGGATGTTGAAAGATTAAAAATTGAAACCTATCTGGCCATCAAATATGGGATCACCCTCGATCCTTCAGTAACCAATTATGTGGCTTCTGATGGCACCGTAATTTGGGATAATACCACTTACTGGAACGATGTATTTGGCATTGGTAAGGATGACAATTCTGCACTGGAGCAAACCCAATCCAACAGTATCAACACAGGATCAGGTGATGGCACCGGGCAAAGTGGCAAAGGAAATCTAACCATCGGTAGTCCTTCCTCTTTGGATGATGGAGACTTTTTATTGGTTGGACATAACAATGATGCATTAGCCGGACAAACTACAGAAGTACCTGCAGGTCTAAATGGTTCCTCCAGAATCGCTAGGGAATGGCTGGTAAAACAAACAGGAGATGTAGGTACTATTGATTTGACATTTGATTTTTCAGGATTAGCTGATGCAGGTTCTAGGGTCAGCGATTTTAAATTATTGATTGATTCCGATGGTGATTTTAGCTCTGGTGCATCCATAGTAAATGCAAATAGTATAACGGGCAGCCAGGTTACCTTTGACGGAGTCACTCTTTCTGATGCTACTTATTTTACTTTAATCATTAAAGAGGCTTTGTTTTCAAGTTCCACCCTTTGGTATAGAGCAGATGCCGGGGTAACAACTGGGGCAACCTTTACTTGGGATAACTCAGGAAAAATAAATCAGGCAGCTGCAACTTCCACAGGTTCGGCTACACCTACCTATAATAGCGTTTCTGGTCCTGAGCAATTTAACTTTAATCCAAGCATTTCATTTGACGGAATAGATGATTTTCTCCTAACAGGGAATCTATCAGATGTCATAGGATCTTCAGGAGGGGTATTTACAAGTACACAGTTTTTAGTTTATAATGAAAGGCAGCCAGAAAATAGGACGGTTTATAATATAATTTCGCCCTCAGGAGTTTATAAAATAGGATTCAATACCAACTTCTCCATGATTCAAACGAACATGGTGGCACAAACTACTAAAGCAGGTATAGGGGGAGGTCAACAACGTTTGATAGATATGACTGCCTCAACTTCAAGTAGTTCAGGCAGCACCTTAAACATTAATGCTAATGGTGAACCTGGTCAAGTTACTGGAGGAACATTTTCGGATTCAGGTGATAATTTACCCCTTAACATTGGTTCCTCGAATTTGTTTTTTTCCAAAGTAGATGTTGCAGAGATTATTGTTTTCCCTTCAGTTTTAAGTCCAACGGATCGCTTAAAAGTCCAATCGTACCTTGCCTTGAAATATGGAATCACTTTAGGAAATAATGTCACCGATTTTGAATTTTTATCTTCTGATGGAACATCAATTTGGACAATAGATCCAACCTACCGTTTTGATATTTTTGGTATTGGAAAGGACGATGCTTCAGGGCTAAATCAAACCAAATCGAACAATGCCAACTTGGGATCTGGGGATGGTACTGGTAAATCCGGTACTGGCAATATCGTAATCAGTAATCCTTCGTCTCTGAATGATGGAGATTTCTTGCTGATAGGTCATAAAAGCGGCGCTCTTTCGGAAAATTACAATGAACTTCCAGCTGGGATGTATAGACCTAGACTGGCTAGAGAATGGAAAGTACAACGCACAGGCGATCCAGGTACGGTGACCTTGGAATTTGATTTCAATGGGCTTACTGTTTCCGGTGGCACTACGGAGCTTTCCAATTACCTGTTATTAATTGACAGTGATGGAGATGGTGATTTCACAACGGGAACTGTTCAGCAAATTGTTCCTGATGCATTTGGCAGTCCTAAATTGATTTTTAACAATCTGAATCTTCCAGATAATGCTGTCATTACCTTTGTAACCGGACCGGCGGATCCAGAATGGACTTTGACTAAGTCCAGTACCAGCACCGACTACGATACCAATGGGGAACTGATCGACTATGAGTTGATCCTGACCAATACGGGTGCTGTTCCGATTTCAGGTGTGACGATAAATGATCCACTTGCGACGGTTGATAACTCCAACTTCACCGGCGATGCAGCGCCACTGGATACTTTGGACGTAGGTGAAAGCTGGACTTATACGGCCACCTATGCGGTTACCCAAGCGGATATAGATGCGGGTACCATCACCAATATTGCTACAGCTACAGGTACTCCTGCAGCAGGAACCTTGGCGGATGCGATCAGTAATGCGGTGACTCTGAATGCTATTGCTACTCCAAATGTATCCTTAAGCAAATCAAGTTCTAAAAGCACCTATGACTCACTTGGTGAAGTGATCGACTATGAAATTGTTTTAGAGAATACAGGCAATGTGTCCATTACCAATGTGGTGGTAACGGATGCCAACGCGACCATCAGCAGCACAATAAGCGGTGATGCTGCTCCTGTAGGCACCCTGGACGTAGGAGAAAGCTGGACCTATTCCGCTGTCCATACGGTCACCCAAGCAGATTTGGACGCAGGTTCCCTCAGCAATGTGGCAAGTATAAGCGGTACTCCTGCCGGAGGAACTCTACCTGATGAGGCAAGTAATCAGGTGACTTTGCAAGCTATACAGAACCCTAACTGGTCTCTGACTAAATCCAATCTAACAACCAGCTATGCCAGTCCGGGTGATGTGATCAGCTATGAAATAATGTTGGAAAATACAGGAAACGTGTCCATCTCCGGAGTTACAGTCACAGATCCTAATACTACGATTTCTACTACGATTACAGGGGATGCTGCACCTACGGGCAGCTTGGATATAGGTGAGATTTGGACTTACACAGCAACCCATACGGTTACGCAGGCAGACATTGACGCAGGAATTTATAGCAATACTGCGACCGCTACAGGTACTCCTGCAGGGGGGATCTTACCGGATGCCGTTAGTAACCAGGTTTTAGTGGCGGCCGATGTCACTCCGGAATTGACCGTCGACAAAACTTCTCCAGACCTTAATTATAGTCAGGTTGGAAGCTATATTTCTTACACAGTAAAAGTAGAAAATACCGGCAATGTATCCATTTCCAATCTTGTGGTAACGGATCCTTTGGCTACGACCGGTCCTACATACGTTTCTGGTGATACAGGATCTGATGATGTGATGTCTCCAGGTGAGACCTGGGTTTATACTTTGACACATCAGGTGACTCAGGCGGATTTGGATGCCGGACAAATTGTAAACACCGCTACGGCTGACGGGACTCCTTCCCAAGGAACATTGATGCCAGCTACAGGCACACATACCATAGATGCCGTCAAAAACCCGGACATCAACATCATCAAGTCAGCAAACAAAACAGGCTACAGTCAAGCGGGTGAAACAATCGAATACTACCTCAATATCAATAACACAGGTAATGTCACACTGAATGGATTTACAGTAGAAGATGTGAATACGGGGGATACTTTCCCAGTGGCAAGCATTACCCCGGGCCAAACCCAGACTTACACCGTTACCTATACAGTGACCCAAGCGGATATTGATGCAGGTAGTATTGATAATGTGGCAAGTGTCACCGGAACAGATCCGAATGGGGATCCTTTGGATAAGGGAGATGATCTCGTGATCAATGCCTCCCAGACACCTAGGATTGCCATTGATAAATCCACTACTACTACCCAGTTTGCCAATGCAGGTGAAGTGATTCCATATATCATTCATGTAGAAAATGATGGAAATATCACTATTAATAACCCAGTTGTTACGGATCCAAATGCCGATACAGGGCCTACCTATATTTCTGGGGATGTAGCCAATACTGGAGTATTGGATGTGGGAGAAATATGGACTTATGAAGCTAGCCATACTGTAACTCAAGCTGATGTGGATGCTGGCTCATTTAGCAATACAGCCACTGCAAACGGAACACCTGCAGCAGGAACTTTAACTCCTGAAACATCCACTGTCACCACTCCAGGCGACCAGGATCCAGATTGGACAGTTGAAAAAATCAATACCAATAGTCCAAGTGAATTTACCAATGCCGGTGAAATTCTGACTTATGATATTGTAGTGACCAATTCAGGGAATATTTCCATTTCTAATACCAATGTCTATGACCCGAAGGCAAGTACCGGACCTACATATGTTTCCGGTGATGTGGCAAACACTGGTGTACTGGATGTAGGAGAAGCATGGACCTACGCTGCTTCTTACACGGTGACGCAGGCGGACGTGGATGCTGGTGGGTTTACCAACGCTGCAACGATTGATGGAGCCTCTGTGATAGGTCCTATGCCAGAGAAGGTAGATGATATTACAGTTCCTGCTACCAATTCACCAAGCTGGACGTTGGACAAGTCTGCTTCTCAACCAACTTATGACCAGGCTAATCAGACGATAACTTACACCTTTGTATTGGATAATACAGGGAACGTAACGATTTCAAATGTAGTACTGGCGGATCCGAATGTGACCACTGGCCCTACTTTGCAAAGTGGTGATACCAATAGCAATAACAAACTGGAACCATCCGAATCCTGGATTTATACGGCCACTTATCAGATTACTCAGGCGGATATCGATGCCGGAAGCTTTACCAACACTGCCACTGCAACAGGTACTCCATCTCAAGGAACGCTTAGTTCAGTAAATGCCAGTGAGACGATTACTGCTGATAAAAATCCGGAAATCACCGTCAACAAATCGGTGAGTCCGACTACTTATTCTACGCCAGGAACTGTCATTACCTATAAATTGGAAGTGACGAACTCTGGAAATATGACATTGACAGGCGTGGATGTGGATGATCCGGAAATCAACCTTTCCCAGACTATTCCTACTCTTACTCCAGGTCAGACCCGCTCTTTGACCGGTACTTATACCGTTACCCAAGCGGACATAGATAATGGCTCTTTGAGCAATACCTTGACTGCTTCAGGCACTGATCCAGATGGAAATACCATAGAGGACGATACCCAGGTTGATGCAAATGCCATTCAGAATCCAAATGTTCAGATCCTGAAAACTTCAAGCGCTTCAGGCTATACCAATGCCGGAGAGGTGATTGACTTTACTATCGTGATAGCCAATACCGGTAATGTGACCTTAGATGATTTGAATGTCACTGATCCGACGACGGGCTTGGATGTAACTAGACCTACTTTGGCACCAGGTCAAGGCTATACAGTGCATACCAGTTATACGGTCACCCAGGCGGATGTGGATAATGGCTCAATAACGAATACTGCCTCCATAGATGCGTTGGATCCTAATAATAATCCAGTGAATGGAACGGATGATGTAACTATTACAGGTGCATTTACCCCTACTATTGACATTAGTAAGACAGTATTGAATTCGGGCTATGACCAGGCAGGAGATATCCTGGATTATGTCATTGTCATAGAAAACACCGGGAATGTTGATTTAAGTGCAGTTGAGATAACTGATCAATTGACTGGAGACGATATCACTGTAGGGGACATGAGTCCTGGTCAGTCTTTGACTTACACCTTGCATTACACCGTAACTCAAGCAGATGTAAATGCTGGGTCAATTACCAATTCTGCTACTGTAGAAGGAACCGATCCTAAAGGCGGAACTGCAACTGATACAGATGATGACGTATTAAATGGTGCTCAAAACCCTAAACTGACACTGGAGAAATCCAATGTGAATGATATCAATGCGGTAGGAGATATAATAGAGTACCAATTTGTGGTGACCAATACAGGGAATGTGACGATAGAGGATATCGAAGTAAATGACCCGTTGACAACACCATCCACGATTGCTGTGGGCGACCTGGATCCAGGCCAATCTGCTACTGTAACAGCCTACTATACCGCAACCCAGGCAGATATTGATAGTGGAAATGTCATCAATACAGCAACAGCAACAGGTCAGGATCCAAATGGCAATGATATAAACGATACGGATACCAATTGGATAGATGGCAACCCTAATCCTCGAATCGAAATCGAGAAAAGTGCATCTGCCTTTGGCTATTCCTTTGCAGGAGAGGTGATTACCTATAAGATAGTAGTAACCAATAACGGGAATACAGCACTACAGAATGTTATGGTGGAGGATGCCAAATTGGGTCTCTCTGATAACATAGGTACTCTTCCTCCTAATAAGTCCATCACTTATAACCCTAGCTACATAGTTACCCAACAAGATTTGGATCTAGGCGAAATCCAGAATTTTGCAACGGTAACTGCCGATGCGCCTGGACAAGGAACAACCGTTTCCGACGCAGACGTGGTTATCATCCTCGGAAGCCAGACGCCAAAAATTAGCTTGAAAAAACAGGCTTTGACTACTGGATATGATACAGCAGGCGATCTGATCGAGTATGAATTTACCTTGACAAACACGGGTAATGTTACACTGAGCAATGTCAGAGTCGAAGATCCATTGATTGGAGCTACTCCTTTGGTCATCCCGGATATGGCTCCAGGTGCAACTATTACCAGAGTAGTGTCTTATACAGTGACGCAAAATGATGTCAATGCCGGTTCTGTCACCAATACTGCGCAGGCGGAAGCCACTGGACCAAAAGGACAGCGGGTATTCTCCAGTGACAATGCCATTGTCGATGCAGCTCAAAATCCAAATATCATATTTGTCAAAACTTCCACTCCGAAAGTTGTGGACGCTGTCGGCGATGTGATCACCTATACTTTGAGGGTTGCCAATACAGGGAATATCTCCATGTTGAATGTGCATGTAACAGATCCACTGGTCAATTTGGATGAGACGATAGTCCGACTGGACCCTAATCAAGTTCAGACGTATACATCGACCTACACGGTGACGCAAGCAGATCTGGACGCAGGCCTGATCCAGAATGACGCCCAATTGGCGGCCACTGACGCAAACAATAATACCTACAATAAAAATTCTTCCACTACCACCAACGTAGATCAAAACCCTCAGATCAGCATTTCGAAAGCTGCCGATGTGAGCATCTTTGATGCGGAAGGGGATATTATTAATTACACTATTTCTGTAGAGAATTCCGGAAATATCTCGGTAAACAATCTGCAAGTTAGCGATCCTAAGACCAATGCGCCTACCTATGTATCTGGAGATACCGGTGGGGATAATGTCCTATCTCCGGGAGAGGTTTGGGTCTACACCACCAGCTATACAGTGACTCAGGACGATGTGGACAATGGTGGATTTAGAAATGATGCACGAGCTTCTGGAACTACCTCGACGGCTGGAAATGTAACTGAAGACACCGATATCAATGTTCCTTCTGATGTTCAGGCAAATTGGAGCCTAGTAAAAACTGTGACCACCAGTCCGGCAACTTACCAGGCTGTTGGTGATGTGTTGACTTATCAGATTGTGGTGACCAACACAGGAAATGTCCGCGTCAGCAATGTCACTGTGACTGATCCAAAAGCGGATGCCGCACCGAGCTATGTTTCCGGTGATATCGATACTGACAGCAAACTCGGACTGACAGAAGCTTGGACTTATACAGCAGAGCATACCGTCACACAAGCGGATTTGGATAATGGAAGCTTTACCAATACAGCAACAGCTTCGGGTACATTAGCCAGCGGATCGATTCCAAATGCAACTGACTCTGAAACAGTGACGGCTGCCCAAAATCCAAGCTGGACTTTGAGCAAAGTGAGTACGACTCAGCCGAATTCCTATAGTCAGCCAGGACAAGGTTTGTCCTATAATATCATTGTTACAAATAATGGCAATGTGACCATCAGCTCCATTGCGGTTACTGACCCAGGAGCAACTTCAGGTCCTACCTATAGATCTGGTGATGTGAATAACAATCAGAAATTGGAGGTTACTGAATCCTGGACTTATTCTGCAAACTATACGGTCAAACAAGCGGACATTGATGCAGGTCAATATGAAAATACTGCTACCGCAACTGGCACAGCTGCAGGAGGCAATTTAGCCGATGCGGTAGACAATGAAATCGTACCGGCTGTCCAGACTACAAGCATTGAGATCACAAAATCTGTCGCTCAAAACGGATATAGTCAAGTCGGTGATGTCTTGAATTATACCATTGAAGTTGAGAATACGGGTAATGTTACGTTGACTTCTGTACAGGTGGAGGATCCAAACACAGGACTTTCGGATGTCATCGTCAAAATGAATCCTGGTGATAGCAAATCCTATCAGGAGACCTACACAGTCACACAGACTGATATCGATCGGGGAAAAATAGAAAATATTGCCACTGCCACTGGAACCAAACCGGACAATAGCACTATATCGGATACTGCGACTGAAATTATCAATGGAGCACAAACTCCGGGGCTGAACCTCTTAAAAGACGTACTTCAAAGTGGATATTACAGAGCAGGTGAGATTATCAACTATACCATTTATGTCCAAAACCCGGGTAACATCAGCTTGTTTGACTTGCGTGTTACAGATAGCAAGGTAGGTTTGGATACGACGATTGCAGTCTTTGGACCAGGCGATTTTGCTCGATTTGATGTGGATTATACTGTCACACAGTTTGATGTAAACCTGGGACGAATTTCCAATACGGCATCTGCAGAAGGAAGAGACTTTAATAATAATGTCCTGGTAGCATCAGATTCCAAGCTGTTGATAGGAACGCAAGATCCTAAAATGGTGGTTTCCAAATCTACGACAACTACCAATTATGCAGCTGTTGGGGATGTGATTGAATACCATGTTACTATTGAAAACACAGGTAATGAGACTTTATTTGGAGTGAGGGTAACTGATCCAAAAGCAGATATTATCACTCCGATGCCTATTGCATCCATAGCTCCGGGACAGACCGTGATCGTGGATGCGGAGCATGTGGTAACCCAAGCGGATATCGATGCAGGTCAATACCTCAACATAGCAACAGTAACCGCAACAGAACTCAACACGAATCAGATTACTCAGCAGACGAATCAGGTAAGAGTTCCTGCAGTTCAGACTCCGGATTATACGGTGACCAAATCAAGTTCGACTCCGAACTATGATGCACCTGGAGATGTCATTGACTATATTTTTGTAGTAGAGAACACTGGAAATGTAACCCTGACCGACGTGACTTTGAGCGATCCAAAAGCCCAAATCACTGGCGGCAATCCTATCGCTACTTTGGCACCAGGCCAGACGGCTACGATTACGGCAGAGCACCAGGTGGTTCAGGCGGATGTCGACGCAGGTCAGTATAAGAACTCGGCGTCTGCGAAAGCCAAAGACACCAACAATAAAGAAGTCAACAGAAACTCCAACCAAGTAACTGTTCCGGCAATTCAGAACCCTATTCTGGACATCGTGAAGAGTACTGCGCAAAGCACTTACTCGAATTTGAATGAGGTAATCAATTACCAACTGATTGTGACCAATAAGGGTAATGTTACCTTGTCTGATGCCAAAGTGATAGACAATACAACTGTGGTAGCCGGAAATGCCTTTGTACTTTCTCCGGCAGCTGTCCGAACAGTGACAGCAACCCATACAGTGACTCAGGCTGACTTGGATGCAGGACAGATCGTGAATATTGCCACTGCCCAGGCAAAAGATCCAAAAAATGCACAGACATCCGCTGTTTCAAATGCAGTTACTGTAATTGCTGTACAAACCCCGGGTCTAGCTGCAGTGAAGTCTGCATCTGTGCAGACCTACAGTCAAGTGGGAGAAGTGGTTCATTACAATATTGCAGTGAAGAATACGGGCAATGTTACACTTTCAGACCTGGTGACTACGGACGCAAAAGCTACCGTGAATGCCGGTAGTCCTATCACCTCACTTGCTCCAGGTCAGACGCTAAATGTTTCCGCTTCCCATCAAGTGACCCAAGCGGATATTGATGCAGGAAGAATTATCAACACGGCATCTGTAGACGGTATAGATGTCAATGCGGATCCAATCAGTACTACTACCAATGCCGTGACTGTAACGGCTGTTCAGGATTCGGATATCCAGGTTACCAAAACTGTCAACCCAGTTTCTTACGATTCATTGAATGAGGTGCTTACTTACACCTTGATCGTAGAAAATACAGGGAACGTGAGCTTGGATCAAGTAAATCTGGTAGATCCACTGACAGCTGTAAATGATGCTATCGGTACGATGGCTCCGGGAGACACCTATACGACGACTGCCACCTACACTGTCACACAGGCAGACCTGGATGCTGGTTCCGTACCGAATATTGCAACCGTGACTGGAGTAGATCCAAACACTGCGACGGTGACAGATACAGATAGGGAAGAGGCTGTAGGAGTTCAGGATCCGGAAATATCCATCCAGAAAACAGCAGATGTCAAACAGGTGTCTGCGGCTAATGATCAGATCACGTACACCTTTGTGATCGAAAATACAGGAAACCAGACCTTGACCAATGTTGAGCTGAATGATTCCAGAATTCCATTTGCTCAGGCTATTGGCACCATGCTGCCTGGTGATGTGCAGACATACTCAACCACTTACACTGTCACTCAGGCAGATATAGACAGCGGGTCCATCATTAATCCGGCGACTGTCACTGGAATGGAACCTGGAGGTCAAACAGTCTCTGACAAGGACCAAGTGACTGTGAATGTAGATCAAACGGCCAGAATTAGCCTGACAAAAACTGGGGATAAATCCTCCTACACCGCGGTTAATTCAGTGATTAACTATACGCTTGTCGTTGAAAATACCGGTAATGTGACCTTGACAAGTGTCAATACCTCAGATCCTCAACTTGGAATTGTGGAGACAGGAACTCTAGCTCCTGGAGCTTCATTTACCTACACTGGAGCGCATACCATTAACCAAGCGGATTTGGATCGGGGACGCTATACCAATACAGCAAGTGTGAGAGCTTCACAACCATCTGGCCCGGCATTGACAGCTACTGATTCTTGGACTGCTACTGCAGTTACCTTCAGCAGACTGGAAGTGAAAAAGTCTGTTACCCCTGTGATCTATAATGCAGCCGGAGATGTTCTGAACTATGAAATAGTGGTGACCAATAATGGGAATGTCACCTTGAGCTTGGTGAGGACAGAAGATCCACAGACAGGTTTGAAGGAATCTGAATTGTCCTTGGCTCCTGGAGCATCGCTCACCTATACTACCACCTATACTGTCACTCAGCAGGATGTGGATAATGGGTCGTTCCGAAATGTGGTACAATCCACTGCCAATAAACCGGATGGAACCAAAGTCGTTGGACAGGATGATGCTATTGCACTTTCCAGCGGTAGAGGTGGAGTAGAACTTACGAAAACTGCCCTTTCAAGCACCTATTCTCAAGTGGATGAAGTCATCCAATATGAATTCACCATCACGAATATAGGCTCACTTACTTTGGACAATGTGCAGCTTGATGATAATAAACTGGGCTATACGCAGTCCGTTACGACGATGGCACCTGGACAGACGGAAGTCTTTACGGCGAGCTATACCGTGACCCAAGCAGATATTGATGCCGGTTCGATTTTGAATTCCGCAACAGTAATTGCCACAGATTCTAACAATAGACAACAGTCTGACGTGGACGATGCTGTGGTGGATGCCTCTCAGAATCCACAGATCACCCTAGTCAAGGAAGTGAATCCGTCGGTAATTGCTGCTCCTGGAGTTGATTTGACCTACTCGTTTATTGTCACCAACACAGGCAATGTAACCTTGACAGATACAAAATTGGTAGATAGCATGCTTCCAGGTTTCAGTCCTACGCCATTTGACCTGGATCCTGCTCAGTCGGCAACATTGACATGGGTGTATCAAACTACCCAAGCGGATGTGGACCGAGGCTTTATACTGAATTTTGCAAGAGCCAGTGCCATTGATCCAAACCTAAAAACTGTTTCCGATATAGATAATGCATTGGTAACCGTACAGAGAAATGGTGCCCTAGCTATCCAAAAAACTGCCGATGTATCGACAGTTTCCAACTCAGGAGAAGTAATCACTTATACCATGGTTGTGACGAATGTCGGAAACCTCACACTGAATGATGTGACCACCGATGATCCGATGACAGGCTTGAGTGAGTATGAGGTAGAATTGGTTCCTGGAGCTTCTGTGACCTACACCACGACTTATACAGTCACTCAGGCAGATATTGATGCAGGCACTATTGTGAATGTGGCGACTGCCGTGGGTACTACTGACTATGGTGTGGACAGATCAGATACCGACAATGCTACTGTTAATGTGCAGCAAAGAGGAGGAATTTCAATCACGAAAACTGCCAATCCTCAGGTTTATGCTGTACCGGGAGAAGTGATCACGTATACTTTTGTCATTGAAAATACAGGTAATCTGACTTTGGCACCTGTGAATCTTTCAGATGCCCAGTTGTCATTGAGCCAGAACTTCCCTACACTGGCGCCTGGTCAGATGGTAACAGCCACTGCAACCTATACAGTTACTTTGGCCGATCTGAACAGAGGATTTATTTTCAATGAAGCAACTGCTTTTGGTACTGGACCAAAAGGTAAAGGATACAGAGACATCGATACCGAAAGGATCACTGCTGCTAACTCTCCAGCTATAGGAATTACTAAAACTGCAAACGTAAGTACTTATCAGAAAGCCGGGGATTTGGTGGAATACACATTGACTATCACCAATACAGGAAATACTTCCTTGGTAGGCGTCACCTTAGTGGATAAGCAGATTCCGATCCTTCAGGTGAAACCAGGAATGGTTCCTGGAGAAGTATGGACTTATACAGCTACACATACCATTACACAAGCTGATGTGAATGCTGGTTCTTTGACGAATGTTGCTACAGTAACAGGATTCTCTCCGCAAGGAACATCCGTAAATGGACAGGCTTCAGTGACGATCCAGGCCAATCAAAAACCAGCGATCAGTCTGGTGAAAACCGCTGATGTCAATCAGGTAAATGCAGCAGGAGATGTGATCAATTATGTATTGGTAGCTACCAATACAGGCAATGTTACCTTGAGCAATGTGGTATTGACAGATCCACTTACCGGACTTTCTGTGAATATCGGCACAATGATCCCTGGACAGGTAGTGAGAAACTCTGAATCCTATCAGGTTGATCAGGATGATTTGAATGCTGGTGAGGTGATAAATACAGCCACGGTGAGTGGAGTAGATCCTAATAACCAGCCTGTACAGGATGATGCCACTGTGACTGTAACGGCAGTACAGGATGCTGAAATCACGATTACCAAAAAATCGAGCACTCCGGTTTACAATCAGTCAGGACAGCAAGTGATCTTTACACTTACAGTGACCAATTCAGGAAATGTCACACTGACTGATGTGACGGTGACTGATCCGTTGACTTCTTTGTCCACCAATGTAGGGGATTTGTTACCTGGTGATCAGACCAATGTTAACACAACTTATACCATTACCCAGGCTGATGTCAACAATAGAAGTTTGGTCAATACAGCTACAGCAATTGGTACTGATCCAAATGCTGCAACAGTTTCCAACACAGATGATGTTACATTAATTGCTATACAAGGTGCAGATGTAGAATTGACCAAAACTCCTGATAAGACCACATTCTCAAATGCAGGAGAGTTAATTACCTATACACTGGTAGTTACCAATCCTGGAAATGTGACTTTGGATAATGTCAATATTACTGATCCTCTTACCAATTTGAGACAAGGAATTGGTAGTTTGAATCCAACGGAAATCTATTCCTTGACCTCAGTCTATACCGTAACTCAGAATGACGTGGATGCAGGAATTATCCACAATACTGCTACTGTGGTCGGAATTGATCCTAAGAAACAGAAAGTAAATGACTATGCATCCGCATCTGTCACCTCCATACAGACCCCAGGCATCGGCTTGACGAAGGTGCCTACACCGACTACCTATAGTGCATCAGGTCAGCAGATAGCTTACCAGTTGGTGGTGACCAACACGGGCAACGTGACGTTGACTGGCGTTGCGGTAAGTGATGCGGGTACCACATTGAGCAATCCACAGGTGGGTACGCTTGCCCCTGGTCAGACGGCAACGGTAGGAGCGGTTTATACAGTTACGCAGGCAGATGTGAATACAGGAAACTATGTGAACACGGCCACGGTAACTGGTTTGGATCCTAACAATACGACCCAGACAGCCACGGCTATTGCCACCGTGACGGCAGTACAGAATCCAGGCATTGGTTTGACCAAAACTCCTACACCAACGGACTACAGCCAACCGGACGAAGTGATCAGCTATGAACTTGTAGTGACCAATACGGGCAACCTGACATTGGATGGAGTGACAGTGAGTGATCCTGGTACCACTTTGACGAATCCGCAGGTCGGCACCCTTCAGCCAGGTCAGTCGGCTACGGTGACGGGCAGCTATACCATTACGCAATCAGATATTGATAATGGCAGCTTCGTTAACACTGCCACAGCTTCGGGTACAGATCCGAATACAAATATCCAGACTACTACGGCTACGGCGACTGTAACAGCGAACCAGACCGCAGCGCTTGATCTGAAGAAAACTGCCAACCCGCACACCTACAGCCAGGTTGGGGAGCAGATCACTTATACTCTTGAAGTTGAAAATACAGGTAATGTGACGCTTACCGGTGTGCAGGTGACCGACCCGCTGTTCGGTTATTCTTCGCCGGTATTTACTCTAGTTCCGGGCCAGACTGAATCGGTATCCGGCATCCTGACCATCACGCAGGCGGATCTGGATAGAGGCTTTGTGGACAATGTGGCCACAGCGGTAGGTACAGATCCGACCAATACAGTACTGACGGTGACAGCACCGGAGCGTATCACGGCAGGTCAAAGTCCGGCTATCAGTCTGGAGAAGACTGCCGATAGACTGAACGTTGACCAGGCAGGTGAAGTGATCACCTATACCCTGGAAGTGGAGAACACGGGTAACGTGACGCTGAATGCTGTAACGGTAAGCGATCCGCTGACTGGCTACAGTTCCCCAGCGACAACACTAGATCCAGGTGCTACGGCAACCTATACGGCAACCTATACCATTACCCAAGTTGATATCGATGCGGGCGGTGTGCTAAACACTGCGACTGCCACTGGAATCTCACCTAGCAACGTGACAGTAGGTGCAAGTGACGATGAACTTGTGCTTGCCAACACAGCACCTGCCCTGGATCTGGTGAAGACCGCCAGTCCGAAGGTCTTTGTGAATGCGGGGGAAGTGGTGACTTATACCTTTGAAGTGACCAATGTGGGCAACGTGACCTTGAACAATGTGGCATTGAGCGATCCGCTGATCCCATATAGTCAGTCAGTAGGAACCATGGCTCCAGGCGACAGCCAGACCTTCACGGCGACTTATACGCTGACCCAGACAGACATCAACAATCAATTCCTGATCAACACCGCTACAGTGACAGGAACTGCCCCTGACAACAGCACGGCAAGTGCCACGGACAGGGCCCTGATCGCGGCCCAAGACTTCGGTGCAATCGAAGTGGACAAGGTATCGCTGCACAAGGTTTATAGTGCAGTCGACGAAGTGATAGACTACCAAATCACAGTTACCAACATTGGCAACGTGACTGTCACAGGAGTGGTATTGACCGATGACCTGACAGGATTTACCCAGAGCATCGGCACGATGGATCCGGGAGATGCATCGGTGTACACGACCACCTATACGGTGACTCAGGCAGACCTGAATGCAGGTATTATCACGAATATTGCATCAGCAAGTGGGGTTGAAGACACTCCACTGGCAAGACCGGTGAGCGATATGGATAATGCTGTGTCTGTGGCCAGAAGGCAGCCGGGGATCAAAATTGATAAACAGAGCAGCACGGCAAACTATGCCCAGCCTGGCGATGTGATCGACTATACCTTGACGGTTACCAATATTGGAAATGTGACTCTGGATAATATTGTACTGGATGACCAGTTGACAGGAATTACCCAAGTGTCATTGAACGATCTGTTACCTGGAGCATCTACAGTAATAGCGACCAGCTATACCGTTACCCAGGCAGACATAGATGCCGGCAAGGTGGATAACATTGCCAGCGTAAACGGAGAAGGTCCTGGAGGTAGAACAGTGTCTTCTATGGATAGCGAATCGGTTCCAGCAGTACGAGCAGGCGGTATTCAGTTGATCAAAACAGCCACACCTAAGCTCTACGTCAGAGCCGGTCAGGTGATAAATTATACTTTGGAAGTGACCAATACGGGTAACCTGACTCTGGACAATGTGACTTTGACTGATCCGTTGACGAACCTGACCCAGAATATAGGAACCCTGAATCCAGGAGCAGCGAGTACAATTCCGACGAGCTACACTATTGTGCAGTCCGATGTGGACAATGGCACGGTAAGCAACACGGCGACTGCGGAAGGTACCGATCCGTTCAATAGTACCCTGAGCACGACAGACAATGAAGTGGTCAGGGCGATCGGGGTATCCCAGCTTCAGCTGAGCAAGACGGCAGATGTACCGACCTATGACCAGGAGGGGGATGTGATCACTTATACGCTTGTTGTTAGAAACGGGGGCAACCTTGTTCTGAACAATGTGGTGGTGACCGATCCGCTGACCGGGCTTACCCAAACGGTGGGTACGCTCCAGCCACAGCAAACAGCGAGTGTGACCGAGACCTATTCGGTGACCCAGTCAGACGTGGATGCTGGATCTGTGGTGAACATCGCCACGGCGACAGGCACTGACAGCCGAGGCACGGACAAGACTGCCTCAGCTACGGCTACTGTCACTTCGGTTCAGAACCCTAGTCTAGACTTGACCAAGTCTGCCGACAGATCTACTTACCAGCAGGATGGCGAAATAATCACATATACCTTAGAAGTAGAAAATACTGGAAATGTGACATTGACTAATGTGACCATTGTAGATCCATTGACAGGAATGAATCAAGTGGTTGGCACTTTGACACCAAGTCAAACAGAGTCCTTCACTAGTACTTATACAGTAACATTGGCAGACTTGAACCTTGGTACTATCTACAATCAGGCTACTGCAACTGGACAAGATCCTAAGAGCGCGACCCTGTTTGATGTAGACGACCTGACTTTGGTAGCTTTATCTGCCCCAGCTATAGAACTGGTGAAAGAGGCTAATCCAAAAATATTTGTCAATGCTGGTGAGGTAGTTACTTATACTCTTGAGGTGACCAATGTGGGTAATGTCTCCTTGAATAATGTGATAGTTTCCGATCCTTTGACCAATTTCAGTCAGAATATCGGTACCCTAGATCCATTACAAAGCCAAGTGCTTACCAGTACCTATACTTTGTCCCAGGCTGATATTAACCGTGGAATTTTGATCAATACGGCTACTGCCACAGGTATTGCCCCAGATCAAAGTACTGCGACAGATATAGACCGGGCCATTATCACTGCGAGGGATATAGGAGCAATTGAAGTAGTGAAATCAACTAATACTCCTGTTTATACCAATGCGAATGATGTTTTGACTTACAATCTTGAAGTTAGAAACATTGGTAATGTGACCTTGGATAATGTGGTCCTGACTGATGATTTGACACTGACTAATGTGTCGATTGGCACAATGGCTCCGAATGCGGTTACCGTGATTCCAACAAGTTATACAGTAACCCAGCAAGATGTGGATGCAGGATCTGTGACAAATACGGCCTCTGTAACCGGAGTGGAAGCTACCACGATAGGCAGAAGCGTAAGTGATCAGGATAATGCTGTTTCTATTGCCAGACAAGGCTCATCCATAGATCTGGTCAAAACAGCTTTGGTTTCCAGCTATAATGCTGTTGGAAATGTAATCCCATATGAGCTCACAGTTACCAACACAGGAAATGTGACTCTTTCGAATGTAACCTTGACAGATCCGCTGACCGGACTGAATCAGGCCATCGGTACCATGGCACCTGCTCAAGCAGTGACAGTAACTGAAAGCTATACCATTGCCCAGTCTGATATCGACTCAGGCTCTGTGGTGAATGTAGCGACTGTAACTGCGACGGATGCGACCAATGTGAACTTAAGCGACACTGCGACTGCGACTGTGACTGCAAACCAGTCCTCTGGCGTTGATTTGACTAAAACAGCCGATGTGACAACCTACAACCAGGTGGGTGATGTCATTACCTATACTTTGACCGTAACCAATACGGGTAACGAGACCTTGGACAATGTAACCTTGACAGATCCATTGACCGGACTGAATCAAGCCATCGGTACCATGGCACCAGCCCAAGTAGTGACAGTATCTGAAAGTTATACCATCACGCAATCTGATATTGATACTGGTTCGGTAGTGAACGTAGCGACAGTTACCGCGACGGATGCAACCAATGCGAACTTAAGCGACACTGCCACTGCGACTGTGACTGCAAACCAGTCCTCTGGCATTGATCTGACGAAAACAGCAGATGTATCCACTTACGATCAAGTGGGTGATGTCATTACCTATACTTTGACCGTAACCAATACGGGTAACGAGACCTTGGACAATGTGACCTTGACAGATCCATTGACCGGACTGAATCAAGCCATCGGTACCATGGCACCTGCCCAAGTAGTGACAGTAACAGAAAGCTATACCATCACGCAATCTGATATTGACAATGGTTCAGTAGTGAACGTGGCGACAGTTACCGCGACGGATGCAACCAATGCGAACTTAAGCGACACTGCTACTGCGACTGTGACTGCGAACCAGTCTTCTGGAATTGCTTTGACCAAAACGGCCGATGTATCCACTTACGATCAAGTGGGTGATGTGATTACGTATACATTGACCGTGACCAATACTGGCAACGAGACCTTGACCGGAGTGACCTTGACTGATCCGCTGACCGGACTGAATCAAGCCATCGGTACCATGGCACCAGCCCAATTTGTGACAGTAACTGAAAGTTATACCATCACGCAATCTGATATTGATACTGGTTCGGTAGTGAACGTAGCGACAGTTACCGCGACGGATGCAACCAATGCGAACTTAAGCGACACTGCGACTGTGACTGTGACTGCGAACCAGTCTTCTGGAATTGCCTTGATGAAAACAGCAGTCGTAGCTACCTACGACCAGGTGGGTGATGTAGTCACTTATACCTTGACTGTGACCAATACAGGCAACGAAACACTGGACAATGTGACCTTGACAGATCCATTGACCGGATTGAATCAAGCCATCGGCACCATGGCACCTGCTCAAATAGTGACAGTAACCGAAAGCTATACCATCACTCAATCTGATATTGATACTGGTTCGGTGGTGAACGTGGCGACAGTTACCGCGACGGATGCGACCAATGCGAACTTAAGCGACACTGCGACTGCTATTGTAACAGCGGTTCAGTCTTCTGCCATTGATCTGACGAAAACAGCCAATGTAACAACTTATGATCAAGTGGGTGATGTGATCACTTATACAATTGTGGTTACGAATACAGGTAATACAACTCTAGTAAATGCACTGATCACAGATCCATTATCAGGATTAGTAGAAACGTACCCAATGATGACGGTAGGAGAAACAGTCACTTATACGACAACTTATACTGTAACTGAATCCGACTTGCAGACTGGAAGTATTACCAATACAGCATCTGTTGTTGCGCAGGATCCTGCTGGAAATGATATCGATGCCAGTGATAATGCGGTTGTAGTGACAGATGCACAGCCAGGTATTGAAATTGTAAAAACCGCAGATAAAGATGTGGTGATTGCAAGCGGCCAGGTCATCAATTATACGCTGACAGTAACAAATACCGGAAATGTTGATTTGGTTGATATACAAGTGACAGATCCTTTGACTGGATTAGATGAAACAATTGCGAGTCTTTCTCCACAAGAATCAATGGATTTTATCACCACTTATACCGTAACTGAAGCGGATGTTGACGCAAGTGATCCGATTGTCAACATTGCATATGTGACAGCTTCAAATCCGGTAGGTCCTGATCCATTGACTGATGAGGATGATGCCGTTACCCGCATAGAATGTAATGGCGAGACTTTGGTAACTGGACTTCTTTATCATATTGTAGGTCAGGAGCCATTACCAAATGTCCCAGTTGTTCTTCTCCCTGGACAAAATACAGCTGGAGATACCTTGATCAGTGTGACAAACAGCTTCGGCAGATATGAGTTTGTTGGGGTGGCTGTAGGTGACTACCGCATCAAAGTGTTAGATGAAAACCTTGAGATCAATCAAAGCTTAAGAGCCATAGATGGTGATGAAGCTGAGATTACTGTATCTCCATGTAACTATAACCCGGTTGATTTCCGATATGCTAGAACAGGTTCTGGACCAGTTGCTAACAATCCATTCTTAAGAGGATTTATCTGGTACGATGTCAATGGAGATGGTATCCAGAATGAATGGTACGATGCAAATGGTGATGGAGAAGTGACCCAAAACTTCATCACAATTGGACAACCAATCAATATTTACAGTTGGGAATGGTTTGACCTAAATGGCGATGGAAGCTATGAAGGTCCAGAAAATGAAGGCGAGTTGAACAAAGCCGGATTCGGAAATCCAGCTGGCCAGAATATTTCTATCAAAGGACCTGATGGCTACGAGGCAATGGCTACTGTTGGCCAGCTTGGTAATTGGAAACATGAGTTGACCCAGTTGCTTCCATATGGTGAGTATGAAGTGACTTTGGTAACTGATCCGGTTTTTGACGGAAATGGATTAAGACTGGGCGCTTCAGGTCTGGTAAAAGTACTTCCAGATCCTTCCGGAAGGGTGACAGAAACAGAAGCAGCTAATCGTTTGGTTTGTGAAGTCACTACCCCAATAGTTCAAACCGGTTCAGTAACTCTTCAGAATCCTACCAACTTCAACTTTGATTATGGATTGAGATGCTTCTTAGTAGATGATGAAGTGAATTTGGCAGTTGAGAAAACTTCCTTAGAAGCTGAGATCTACGAAGGGGATGAATTCATTTATGAGGTGACAGTAAGTAATATTGGAGGCACGGATGCCACTGAGGTTATACTAGTAGACGAGCTTCCGCAAAATGTCACCTATGTGAGTGATGAGGTGATTGAAAATAGCAGCGATGCAGAAATTAGTACTGTTGTAACTGGAAATAGAATTACCTGGACCATTCCTTCCTTTGCATCAGACGCTGTGTTGGTTATCAGCATCAAAGTAAAAGCGGGAGATGCGGGTATTATTACGAATATCGCCGAGGTATCTGCCAATGAGACAGATACAGACGAGATGGATAATCAGGACGATGATGTCAATGAGATCTTACCTTTCCATATTCCAAATGTCATAACACCTACGACTCTGGATGGAGACAATGATACCTTTGAAATCAAAGGCCTTGGCAAGTTTGTCAGCAATGACCTCGTCATCTTCAATAGATATGGGGATCATGTATTCGAGGCAGATAATTACCAAAATGACTGGGATGCCCCTGGACAAATAGCCGGTACTTACTTCTACATTTTAAATACTGTAGACAAAGACGGAGGCAAGCATGAGTTCAAGGGTTGGATACAAGTAATCAAAGATTAGTAGCTAAAAGAGGAAGGAAATTCAACATGGTTTCCTTTCCTCTTTTAATGATAAATGAATTAAATCTCTATGGATATGAGAACGGTTTTAAAAACTTTCGGTGCAGCATTATTGATTTTTACCACTTTTGGAATAGGCAGAGTAAATTCTCAGCAGCTTCCGCAGTTCAGCCAGTACATATTCAACGGTCTGCACATCAACCCTGGGTATGCGGGTTACAAGGGAGAGCCTTATATCCAGAGTACTTACCGTAGCCAGTGGGTTAATTTTCCGGGAG
>JAFIDK010000110.1 GCA_017051695.1 Algoriphagus aestuarii
GCTTCGGCGGTGCCAGCACGCCTCCCGGGTCGAGCCCGAACTGTTCTTGGGTGACCCGCACCCAGTGGTCGGGGTAGGCGTCCCCGTCCGGGTTGAACACGTCGTGGGTCAGCCAGTAGTCGGAGTCGGCGTTGAGGAAGAGCTTGCCGTCGGCTTCGAAGTAGTCGGCTTCACTGCCCGAACGGGCCTGGAAAGTGCCGAGTGCCGCCCCGGTGTTGGTGACCGTCACCGAAGTGCTCACCACGTCGCTGGTGTCGTCGGGGTCGGAGAACTGTCCCTGGATCTGGATCGCGGCGGCTTCTTCTAACGCGGCCACCGCCTCTTCGAAGAGCGGCCCCGCGCTCACCGGAGTCGGGGAGGGCGACGGCTCCGGCCCTTCTCCTGGTCCCATGCCGAGCAACCCACATCCGGTGGTGCTGAGTGCGAACACCGCGACCCCCGCGACGGGGATTGTCGTTCTCACTGATCGCCAAGGCATGCGAATCGCCCGCGCCATAGTGCCTCCTGGCCTTCACTGAAGGGGGAGGGGGGTGTACTCGAAGTTTTTGGACGTACCGGGGTCTGCTCTGG
>JAFIDK010001090.1 GCA_017051695.1 Algoriphagus aestuarii
TCATTTGTTCACACTTCCTTATTTAATAATACTTAAAAAAAATTGGTAGGTTTTTGGGACTTTCTTTTTTAATACTTCCCGGGTTTCCTGAGAAGAAAAGAATAATGCAAAGCATTCGGCAAAATATTCTTCTTGATAGTCAATAAAATAACGTTGACCTGGAAATAAAATAGGTGCTTCTTGCTGCCAAAGGATATGAATTACTTCTTTTGTTTGTTTATCATTAAACACATGATTATATAAGGAATGGGCTAATTCATGGTACTCCAACTTTACGGAACCATG
>JAFIDK010001091.1 GCA_017051695.1 Algoriphagus aestuarii
GGCGAGGCGCATGACGACGCCGCGTTTGATGCGCTGGTGCGCACCGTGCGGGAACTGGACGAGAGCCGGGGCACCGGCGGCAATTACGCGTTCTACCTTTCGCTTCCCCCGAAACTGTTCCCCACGGTGCTCACCCAGTTGAAGCGGAGCGGCCTGGCGGAGAGCTCGGGGGACTCGTGGCGGCGGGTGGTGATCGAGAAGCCGTTCGGCCACGACCTGGCCAGCGCCCAGGAGCTCAACGCCCTCGTCGACGACGTGTTCCCACCGCACTCCGTGTTCCGTATC
>JAFIDK010001092.1 GCA_017051695.1 Algoriphagus aestuarii
CCGAAACGGTTTCCGCTGCGGATGAAGGCCACACTCACGCTCGACGGCATCCCGGGAGAATCCTCCGTGGTCGTCCACCGGCATTGGGTGCCGTCCCACCACGTAGCGCCCTGGGTGTCTACGGGAGCGTCGAGGTCGGTCACGTACCCCTTGACCAGTTGGTCAAGGACTCCGCTCTCTTCGACGAGGGCGCACGGTGGGGCCTCCGCATAGTCCCCGCCGGGACCGCGCAGCCAGACGAGGAGGCCGACTCCTCCGCACCCCAGCAGCACGAGGACGAGTACT
>JAFIDK010001093.1 GCA_017051695.1 Algoriphagus aestuarii
CTTCGACCCCGTGGAACGGGTCTCGGTGACCGTCGGCACGGCGGGGGGACCGGAAGCCGCGGCCCGCAGCGCCCGGTACGCGGCCCTGGAGAAAACCGCCGACGTCCACCAGGCAGCCGCGGTGCTGCTGGGGCACACCCGCGACGACCAGGCCGAGACCGTGCTCTTGCGGCTCGCCCGCGGATCCGGGGCGCGTTCACTGGCGGCCATGGCCACCCGCACCGGCCGCTATCTGCGCCCGTTCCTGGACGTGGACCGGCGCACCGTCCACGAAGCGGCGTCGCT
>JAFIDK010001094.1 GCA_017051695.1 Algoriphagus aestuarii
ATCGACAGGGAGGCCTCGGCCGACGTGCTCGAGCCGTTCCTGCCGACCGTCGCCGAGGCCGGCGGTGACCGGGCGCTGGACTCCTCCACCTGGTTCGCCGAGTCGAGCGGACTGACGCAGGACGGTGAGCGGGACCCGACGCTGGACTTCGGGTTCGTGCGGCCGATGGTCTCGGTGGGTGACTACGTGTGGGAGGACGTCGACCGTGACGGCCTGCAGGGCGAGGGCGAGCCGGGGATCCCGGGCGTCGTCCTGGTGCTGACGGGGCCGGACGGTGAGCCGGTG
>JAFIDK010001095.1 GCA_017051695.1 Algoriphagus aestuarii
CAAGAAGGGTGATGAGTGCTTCACGTGTAGCTGGGATAGTGCATGCCTTAGAAGGATGGAACCTCCATGAGTGTGGCCAGAAGATGTTTGACATTGGCCTTGTTTGGGAAGCCACTCTTAAACATGGCTTTAAGCCTCTTTGATCATGATATGATTCCAATTTAGTCACCAAAATAAATAAATAAATAAATAAAATCCTTCGATTTTATGCAAGTTTGCCTATAACAGTCCTGTTTTATTATTTCATTCCAAAACTTTAATATCTGTACCGAACGGTTCATTTTT
>JAFIDK010001096.1 GCA_017051695.1 Algoriphagus aestuarii
TGCTACAGGTGGTACGGCCTTGGCACCTACAGCTGCCCTAGTTGCAGGTACATATTATGCTGCACAGATCGGTGACGACTGTGAGAGCGTAGATCGCACGGAGGTAACGGTTGTTATTACCGAAACCCCAGCACCGTCCTTGACGGAGTTGACGCAGACGTTCTGTGAGATCGACAGCGCTACGGTTGCTGACCTGACTACGGCAGGCGCTACGGGCGATGTGGTTTGGTACACATCTGCTACAGGTGGTACGGCCTTGGCACCTACAGCTGCACTGGTTGCAGG
>JAFIDK010001097.1 GCA_017051695.1 Algoriphagus aestuarii
ACCGTCGTTGCCGGTTTCGGCAAACACGCCCGATACCTGCAACCCCGAACTGTAAACAGCCGTGCAGACATTTTGGCATTCGATGGCTTTGGCAAGGCTTGCCTTGCCGCCAACCCGGAAGGCCATGGTATCGGCAAACTGTTCAAGCACGTCGAGCAGGTGCTCAAAAGTCGGCGTAACGAACAATTGCGGTTGAGGTTTGGTGATGTCGTAGGGATAATTGACGGTCTCCAACGAATAAGGCAGTTTGGGCACATCTGGGTGCATGCATGAAGCGCTTTCGCC
>JAFIDK010001098.1 GCA_017051695.1 Algoriphagus aestuarii
GTTCGCTAACGGACTGCCGCACTACGGCCACCTCCTCACGGGGTACGCGAAGGATGTCTTCCCGCGCTTCCAGACGATGCTCGGCAAGAAGGTCGATCGGGTCTTCGGTTGGGACACGCATGGTCTGCCCGCCGAGCTCGAGGCGATGAAGCAGCTCGGCATCACGGAGAAACACGAGATCGAGCAGATGGGCGTCGACGCGTTCAATGCGAAGGCGCGTGAATCCGTCCTCACCTACACCCGCGAGTGGGAGGACTACGTCACGCGTCAGGCGCGCTGGGTGGA
>JAFIDK010001099.1 GCA_017051695.1 Algoriphagus aestuarii
CGTTCCAGGGTGCGCACGGTCGCCAGCGCCGCCTGCGCGGCCTCGGCTCCCTTGTCCTCGCGTGACCCGGGCAGCCCGGCACGGTCACGGGCCTGCGCCTCGTCGTCGGTGGTGAGCACGCCGAACCCTACCGGGACCCCGGTGCGGACCGTCACCTCGGTGAGCCCGACCGTCGCCGCCTGGCAGACGTAGTCGAAGTGCGGCGTCTCCCCGCGGATCACCACGCCCAGTGCCACGACGGCGTCGGCGCCACCCCGCGCGGCCGCCTCCGCGACGACGGGCAGC
>JAFIDK010000111.1 GCA_017051695.1 Algoriphagus aestuarii
AGCCGTTCAGAGCATCCGCCACGGCGCGCGCGTGCTCTATGCCCGGCGCGTCCCTGTCGGCGACGACGATGACGTGAGCACCAGCCAGGTAGGACGAGTACTCGTCTCGCCACTTCCCACGGCCGGCGCCACCGGGGTTGCACGTGGCCACCAGGCCGAGCGCGGCCAGCGCGTCAACGTCTTTCTCGCCCTCGCACACGTAGACGGTGCGGCCCTCCTTGGCGGCCTGGATCACTTCGGGCAGCCGGTAGAGCACCCTGCGCACGTCCCCCAGACCGGCGCGGGCCGCGCCGGGCAGATACGGCCTGAACGTCTTGCTGCGTCCGTCTGGGCCCGGTTCGATACGCCGGACCTCGTACAGCAGCTGCCCATGCTCATCGTGGTACGGGTAGGTTGCGACCACTCGTGGCTCCGGCCGGTCACGGTCCGGCATGAGGTCCGCCATGGTCAGCCCCACCGCGTCGAGGACGCTCTCAGTGGGGCATCCTGCTTGGCAGTGGACGAGGGGGATGCCATCGGCGCCTGTCCCGATGGACAGGGAGGGTGACTGGTCGTCATGTGCAGGGCAC
>JAFIDK010001100.1 GCA_017051695.1 Algoriphagus aestuarii
GGTCAACAGGGTATATGGTGGATACCCGAAGAGTTTCCTGTTTTCTATCTCCTGCTGATAGAATTGCAGGTAATCATGATTCCTGGCTGCCTGTATGCTGTAGTGTTCCGGATTAAAGGTCTGGATGAAAACCAGCCCCTTTTTATCTCCCCGGCCAGTGCGGCCGGCTACCTGTGTCAACAACTGAAATGTCCTTTCTGCAGCCCGGAAATCAGGTATATTTAACATGGTATCAGCAGAAATAACACCGACTACCCCAATATTGGGGTAATCATGCCCTTTAGC
>JAFIDK010001101.1 GCA_017051695.1 Algoriphagus aestuarii
TGCAGCGAGGCGCGCAGCGCGGTGGCCAGGGCGGCATCGCCGCTGACCAGGTCCTGCCAGCGCAGTTCCACTCCGCGGCGGTGGCCCTTGGGCGCGAGTTTCATGCCCTCGCGGTCGATCCGCAGGGTGTAGGGACGGCCGTCGAGTTCCAGTTCGCGGCGCAGCGGCGCGTCCCCGAGTGGCGTGGTCATCGCAGGCGTCCGGTTGGGGAAGCCGGCATCCGGCGTCCGCGCCAGGCCGGCTCAGCGATGGCCGGCGGCTCAGGCGGCGCGGCTGCCCGGACCA
>JAFIDK010001102.1 GCA_017051695.1 Algoriphagus aestuarii
GTTGCATGGACTAAAGTACCTCGAATATGTATAATTATATAATGAATCGATACTCATGAATATGGTATTGAGGCCATTAGGGATTTGATTTTGACAGCATCCGATCCCTAAACAAGGACCCTCACGGGTCAGGTTCACTGTTACAACAAAACGTGTGCCATCGTAGTCCTTAATGTATCCCACAGTATCGCAACCAATCGCAATGAATCTGTTTTCAGTGGCAGAGAAGGTGAATGGTGTTCCGGACAAGTTTACTTGGTATAACCAATAGTCTAGCCCAATCCA
>JAFIDK010001103.1 GCA_017051695.1 Algoriphagus aestuarii
CCTGCGAGTCGGTTCCGACGATGATCTTGTACTGGGCGTCGGGCTGCTCTTGGATGTAGGCGATCAGATCTGCGAACGCCTCATCAAACCCCATCCGCCCCTTGCTGGGGCTGACAAACACCATGGGATCACCGGCTCCAAGGCTCTGTCGTGTGGGGTCATTATACTTCTAAGAAGCCAGAATCGCAAGGCACCGGCGCCGGATGGCCCTTTCGCGCCTCACCCTCGGAGGCCGCCGCCTGTACGCCTGCTCAGGGGCCGAGGAGGGCCTCAGCCAGGCGGAGG
>JAFIDK010001104.1 GCA_017051695.1 Algoriphagus aestuarii
CATGCCATTTAAAAAGTAACTAAACAGGTAGAGTGCTACCCCACAGAGTATAAAAAGTGCTGGAGGACCGATGGGTTGTGTATGGAAGAACCTCGGTAATTCCAACCATTTACTGACGAGAAATACATAGACTAAAAACCAAGTTATAAATAACAATGTCAGTAAGAAGCCACCCAAATGCGGAAACATTTCGCTGGAAGCGTAGAATCGGGGATCAAAAATTCCGCTATTAAAGTTGGTCGCAAACCAATTCCACTCGATCTCCGCCATCCGCAGCAGAAAAAG
>JAFIDK010001105.1 GCA_017051695.1 Algoriphagus aestuarii
GATTCTATATGCCCACTCGATTGTCACGGACGAAGGGGAAGCCCGAGTAATCCGGACGAAACCCAGTGAAAACTGGGAGGCAGGCGATAGAACCAAACGGCTGCCTCCGGTTGTTCCTCTCGATTTTGAAGCCTTCAAAAATGCGTTCTACGGCAAACATCAAACCGAAACCATCAATCCCAATAAGGAGTGATCTAAATGGATTGGAAAAAATACCTTTCCCAATTCCAACAAGCCTATAAAGAGGCTGACGCGGTGGATAGTGAGTTTGACGAACTCCCCGAT
>JAFIDK010001106.1 GCA_017051695.1 Algoriphagus aestuarii
CTGCTCGCCCCGCAGGTCCAGCCAGCCGTCGCCCGCGGCGAGGTCGGCGTGGCGCAACGCGAATCCGTCCATCGCCGAGTTGTCGAAGCCGGGCACCGCGATCCGCGCCCGGACCTCGCCCGCCAGCACCCGGCCATGGGCGCGGGCAAGCGCCAGGGTCTCGTTCGGCAGCCGGCGCTCGCGCGCCACGCGTTCGATGATCCCGCGGGCCAGGGAAAAGTCGATGGGAGTCGAAGCGCTGTCCGGGGTCATGGTTCCTCCACCTGGACGCCCGCGGCGCGCAGG
>JAFIDK010001107.1 GCA_017051695.1 Algoriphagus aestuarii
GCCTCGCCATCTGATTCCGGACGACGTCAACTGTCGCCCCACTTAAGAAAAACCACCGGTTCGAACCCGCCCCCCGGGACTCCCCGAGGGTGAACTCGCAAAGTTGTTAGTCGCCAGCCGGCGCAGGCGATGTGCCATGCGCGGTGGACTGGTCATCGACGGCGCGCACGGTGTCATGCTCCTCCGCGTGGGAGTCGTCATGATCGTCATGACCGGCGGCCGCAAGGTAGATGTAGATCAATGTCAGCAGGGAGAACACGAGCGCCTGGATCGTGCCGAAGAGCG
>JAFIDK010001108.1 GCA_017051695.1 Algoriphagus aestuarii
ATAAAGCCTGGGCAGAACAGCCCAAAACCCTGATCAACACCTCGGGCATGTTTGTTGGTCTGCCCAAGGGCCAGATGGGCAACTCGGAAGTTGGCCATATGAACCTGGGCGCCGGACGGGTGGTTTACCAGAGCCTCACGCGGATCGACAAGGATCTGGAAGACGGCACCCTTAACGATAACCCCGCCCTGGTTGCGGCCATCGACAAAGCCGTCGCTAACGATGGTGCCGTTCACCTGCTGGGCCTGCTGTCTCCGGGCGGCGTTCATGCCCATGAGAACCACA
>JAFIDK010001109.1 GCA_017051695.1 Algoriphagus aestuarii
GTGCGGACCGCCCCCAGCACGGCCAGTCCGATGGCCAGGGCGGTGGAGACGGCCAGCGGTCCCCCGCCGGAACGGCGCAGCACCAGGGTGCGCGAGGGGTCTTCGGTGGGCATCGGGTCCTCTCCCGGGGGCGATGCGGTCATGACAGGACATGCTCCCGCATCCCGGGCCACCGGCGGCCGGGATCTTCGATGCGTTCCGACGCATCCGCTCAGCGGCGCCGGTAGGGGGCGCCCGGCCGCAGCGGCACGCCGCGGAAGAGGTCGGAGACGGTGACGAGCTCAT
>JAFIDK010000112.1 GCA_017051695.1 Algoriphagus aestuarii
GGTGCGCTGCGGGTGCTCGGCGACGGTTGGCAGTTTGAGGACGAAGACGGGCGTCTGCACGATGAGCCGCAGGTGATTCGGTGGCGGAAGAACCCGCAGCGGCGCGGCATGCTCGTCGCCCGCCGCTGTCTTGTGGAGGAGACCAGCCCGCAGGAGGAGGCTGTGGAGGAGCCTTCTGGTGTGGTGGGGGATTTCGAGGATGGCGGCCTGCCCCGGGTAGAGGAGACTGCCTAATGCCCTATGGGATCCGTAAGCGTAACAGCAAGTGGGTGGTGGTCAAGCTCGCTGAGGGCCGCCAACCGGAGCGCACCATGGGCGTGCATGACACGCGTCAGGCCGCTGAGGCACAGCGGCGCGCCTTATATGCGGCAGAACGGAGGGTGGTGCGCCGGTGATTCACTTTTGTATGAACTCTACGTCCTGGGATGAGGCCCGGGACGAGATGATCGTCGGCGGGCAGCTGCACCGTTACTTCCAGCCCGTGTGGGATGCCCTTGCAGAGATGGGTGTGCCCTACACGGTCGGCCGCCAACCTGAGATGGGGGCGGTCAACGTGTATCCCAATACG
>JAFIDK010001110.1 GCA_017051695.1 Algoriphagus aestuarii
GGGTGTCTCACCGATTTCTTTTATCGCTAACGCATCGCATACAGCTTCAAGGCTTTGGCCATGCTGTGCGATTAAATTCAGCAAATGGGCTTCTTTCGCCAACAACTCTTTTTCCGGCAGGATTTCAAGCACTCCATCGGAGAAGCATGTTAATGAGAACTCCTCTGGTAACTGTAGCGTATATATCTGCCATGTCACGTTTTTGAAGATGCCGACCGGCTTACCACACCCCTCCAGAAACCTGGCTCCCTCTGGGGTAACCAGAATCGGCATGGGAAGGTGTCC
>JAFIDK010001111.1 GCA_017051695.1 Algoriphagus aestuarii
AATAGTCAAACATACTTTAATGAGCAGATTCGAGGAAATACTGAACTTTTTAATAAGTTAAAAATAGCATATGGAAAAGACGCAGAAAACTTTAAAACACTTGCAGAAGCTAAAGATGCTACAGATAAGCTATTGGTACGTATTATTGGAAATAGATGGTCAGACTTATATGGTAGTCAAGAAGAAGCGTTGCAGGCTATAATTGATATGGCGCCACGCGCAGCCAAAATGGCTATGAATGAACAAGAACGTAATCGAATATACGCAGATGCGGCTGAAGCAAGA
>JAFIDK010001112.1 GCA_017051695.1 Algoriphagus aestuarii
AAGCCTGAAGTGCGGGATTTGTTGGAAAAGCGTATCAAAGAGGTCGTTCAATCGACGGCCACGGCTTTTGGCGCGACGGCAGAAGTCATCTATCGCCGGGATTATCCAGTCACACGCAATCACGAGAAGCAGGCAAAGTTCGCGGCGGCCGTTGCGGCCCAGGTCGTGGGCGAAGAAAACGTCGACTTCAGCGTACCTCCAGTGATGGGAGGCGAGGATTTCTCGTTCCTGCTGGAAGCGCGGCCCGGCGCCTTCATCTTCCTCGGCAATGGTGACAGCGCAGGC
>JAFIDK010001113.1 GCA_017051695.1 Algoriphagus aestuarii
TTCGAAACACTGGAAATGATGATGGGCCGCCATGGACTGGCCACGCTGGACTTGGGGGATGGGGACAGGATTGCCCACATGGCCGCAAGAATAGCGATCGATGCGCAAGTCCAGGATGAAACGTTTTCATTGCGAGGTAAGCTCACCCAATCGAAGTTCAATGACAGGGCAACGGCCGGAAAGATCTTCAAAATGATTGAACAGTACGGGGGGAGCCTGGAGGAAACCAACTTTGAGGGCGATACCGCCTTGATGGAGTCCACCAAATTCTATGAGGTGGAGGAG
>JAFIDK010001114.1 GCA_017051695.1 Algoriphagus aestuarii
GGCGGTGGGCGGGGGGAGCGAGGAGCTTCGCTTCCGTGCCCCCGGCTATCGTCGCTACGACGTCGAGCGGGAGGCCGACCTGATCGAGGAGGTCGCGCGGCGGTACGGCTACGACCGCTTCCCCGACACGCTCCGGGCGTATCGGCCGAGCGCCGTCCCGGAGGATCCGATGGTCGGGCTCGAGAGACGGCTGCGTGGGCTTTTCGTCGCGCGCGGCTTCCTCGAGGCGCGCTCCGCCGCGTTCGCGCCCGAGGCGGAGGGCGACGTCGCACTCCTCAACCCGCT
>JAFIDK010001115.1 GCA_017051695.1 Algoriphagus aestuarii
ACCTGCGCACCAAACACGCCTCCGATATCATAGCCTTTGGTAGCTTCGGAGCTATCGCTGGTTTGGTCACCTTTTTGGTACTTGCTGGATGCGAGGACAGATGCCTGAGGGCCCGCAAAGACATTGAGCGCGGGAAGAAGCTTCAGCCTCACCAGGACGGGAACGTCAATGTAGCCCAGCTGCTCCTTCACTGCCAGCCCTGATCCGGCCTCTTCGCTGGTATAGCCTTTTTGGGAATATTGAATACCCGGCTCCACCGAAAGAAAATCCGCCCCAAAAGTATAA
>JAFIDK010001116.1 GCA_017051695.1 Algoriphagus aestuarii
GTTGATGCACAGCCGTGAAGTTGCTAACCTTTGCGGTATTATGGCTTCTGAACTCGGACTCAATCCCAAACTGGCTAAAAGAGCCGGATTGTTGCACGATATAGGAAAAGTTCCTGATGAAGAAACCGAACTGAGCCACGCCTTACTGGGTGCTAAACTTGCCGAGAAATATGGTGAAAATGCTGCTGTGGTGAATGCCATCGGAGCCCACCACGATGAAATAGAAATGCAATATGTGATTTCGCCCATTGTACAGGCTTGCGACTCCATCAGTGGCGCACGCCC
>JAFIDK010001117.1 GCA_017051695.1 Algoriphagus aestuarii
CGTGGTGAAACGCTACGCGGAACGCGTGCTGGTGTGGAATCGTGGTCACGTGATGACGCAGGGGCGCCCGGAAGAGGTGCTCCAGGACGAGCGTGTCATCGAAAGTGTCGTGGGGGTCGTCTAATGCTCAGCCTATCATCCGTCAGCGCCAGCATCGCTGGCATCCCGATCCTGCGCGACATCAGCTTTGATCTGAAGCCGGGACTCACCACCGTTCTGATCGGCCGCAACGGCGCAGGCAAGACGACGCTGCTGCGCACGATCATGGGACTGCTGCCGGCCACC
>JAFIDK010001118.1 GCA_017051695.1 Algoriphagus aestuarii
GCAGACTCTGGAGCTGCCGCTTCCTTCGGCCTTCCTCCCGACATCAGCGGGCGGCGTCGGATTCCAAGAACTGCTCAGGGAACGAGCCGGTAGCCGCCCCCCTCGGTCAGGAGAAGCTTCGCCTCGGAGGGATTTTCCTCGATCTTCTGTCGCAGACGGTAGATGTGGGTCTCGAGCGTGTGGGTGGTGACAGCGGAATTGTAGCCCCAGACCTCTCCCAGGAGAGTTTCACGCGAAACCGCCTTCTCTCCCGCTCGATAGAGATAGCGCAGGATCTGGCTTTCC
>JAFIDK010000113.1 GCA_017051695.1 Algoriphagus aestuarii
GAACTTGCGAAGCGGGCCAAAATGACATTCAATCCGGTTTAACCAAGATGCATATGTCGGCGTATAGATCAACTCCACGTTGTTTTCACGGGCCCAAGTCTTGACTTTCTTATGGTGGTGAGGGGAAAAGTTGTCCAGCACAATGTACAACCGCTCACTCCGATGATAACGGCGACGCAACACCTTCAGAAATTGAAGCACATCTTGATGTCGCTTGGTTTTCTTGATGTGGGCATATAGTTTGTCCGTTTTCAAATCCAACGCGGCAAACAAATGACGAACCCCATGCTTCCGCGTATAGGTGGCAGGCAAACGATCCGGTTTCTTCTGCGGAAACCAGCCTTTCCCGGGATACGGCTGAATGGAAAGGGGACCGAACTCGTCAACGCAGATCACTCGCCCGTCTTGGGGTGGATCGTTGTACAACTGTTCAATTCGTTTTTTTTTATATGAAATTCGGGGTCATTGGATTCCTTCCACGTTTTGGTGTGTTGATAGGTGATCTTGGCTTCCGAAAGGATTTGGCGAATGGTTTCGATGCTGATCGAATCCACAATCCCCCGTTCT
>JAFIDK010001119.1 GCA_017051695.1 Algoriphagus aestuarii
TGGAGGACCGACCGGGGGCAGTGCAGCCGTCTTCTTGGCTAAGGCCGGCCTGAAGACCCTGGTGCTGGACAACGGCCGGGGGTCTTCTTGGCTAAGGCCGGCCTGAAGACCCTGGTGCTGGACAACGGCCGGGGCCAGACGCGGCGGGCTTGGATCGAAAACCACTACGGCTTTGACCAAGGCATCTCCGGCCCCGATCTGGTGGACGGCGGCCAGCGCCAGGCGGAGAAGTTGGGCGCCCAATGGGTGACCGCCGAGGTGACCGCCATTGCCCGGGAGGGGGAG
>JAFIDK010001120.1 GCA_017051695.1 Algoriphagus aestuarii
CCTATGTGCTGGAGTGGACGCCCAACTACGTCGCCTGGTTTGTCGATGGCAATGAAGTGCGACGCATCAATGGTGGCCAGTTCGTTACCAGCCTCAACAGTCCACAGAGCATTCGCTTCAACCTGTGGGCAGCAAATATTCCCGAGTGGGTGGGCTACTGGGACCCCAACATCCTGCCGGTATATCAGTTCATCGATTACATTGAATACCGTCCGTTTATCGCCGCCAGCAACAGCTTCGGTGTGGGCTGGCGCGATGATTTCCACAGCTTTGATTCCAACCGCT
>JAFIDK010001121.1 GCA_017051695.1 Algoriphagus aestuarii
ATGGTGCCCGGCAAGAGCCGCGAGTCGGTCAAGCACCTGATGCGGGCCCGCGGCCTGGTAGACGTCCTCATCCCGCGCGGCGGTGCCTCGCTCATCCAGACCGTGGTCAACGAGTCCACGATCCCCGTGATCGAGACCGGCACCGGAAACTGCCACGTCTACGTCGACGAAGCAGCCGACCTCGACCAGGCGCTGAAGATCGTGCTCAACAGCAAGACCCAGCGCTGCTCGGTGTGCAACGCCAGCGAAACCCTGCTCGTCCACGCCGGTATCGCCGACGCCTT
>JAFIDK010001122.1 GCA_017051695.1 Algoriphagus aestuarii
TAATGCGCTCGATTAAGTCAATGGAATCGAGGGACATTTGAAACATTTGCCTTGCCGCAGCGCGGCCGTACTTTTTGGCCAGGGAGCGCATCGATTCAACGTATCCGATCAACACTTCGCCGCCGTTCCGGCCACTGGCTCCTCCGCCGACGACGCCTTTTTCGAGTACGACAGTTTCAACATTGCGCTGTTGCAAGTGGTACGCGACGGAAAGGCCGGTAAAACCGCCGCCCACGATGACGACATCACACGTCTTTTCTCCTTGTAGTACCGGCCGTTTCGGG
>JAFIDK010001123.1 GCA_017051695.1 Algoriphagus aestuarii
GGCCCTTCCCCTTCCATTTCGGGGTTGGTGGGCGGGTAGACGTTGGCGTGCACGGTGGTGCCGTAGCGGCCGGACAGGGACGTGGTACGGGGTTTGGGCAGGTACCCGATGGTGGGGGTTTCGGTGAGCGAGCGGCGGAGCACGGTCGTCGCCCCGTTCTCCGGGTTGAGCCGCACGAGACTGGTCGGCTCGGTGGGGGAGGCGGCGATACCGACCACGGTTTTCCCGTCACTGGCCAGGGTGTGCCAGCTTGTGAACGACGAAGCGAGCGGAGTGAGGTCGGC
>JAFIDK010001124.1 GCA_017051695.1 Algoriphagus aestuarii
GGATGTGAGTTTCCAGGTGTCTCCGGGAGAAGCTCTCGGCATCATCGGTGTCAATGGTGCCGGCAAGAGCACCCTGTTGAAGATGATCACCGGTACTACACAGCCAACCGCCGGCAGCATCAGGCTAGAAGGCAAGGTAGCGGCCCTGCTGGAACTGGGTATGGGCTTTCATCCGGAGTTTACCGGACGCCAGAACGCCATTATGGCAGGGCAGTTGCTGGGCATGAGCGTGGAAGAACTGCACCACCTCATGCCGGCAATCGAAGGCTTTGCCGAGATCGGGG
>JAFIDK010001125.1 GCA_017051695.1 Algoriphagus aestuarii
GTCTCCTTCGGGTCCCACTGCCAATAGACGCCCCAGGCGTCATGCGCCCACACCGAACCGAGGATCAGGCCCAGCGTGAACAGTGGGAATCCGACGCTGACGGCACGGAAGGCGACGTCGTCGAGCATCTCCGCGCTCGGGAGCCACTTCGCGTTCGTGCGCTCGGCGACCAGGAAGAGGATGGCCGCCGCGAATGCCACCGCAAAGGTTGCGTAGGCGAGGTTGAAGCTGCCAACGTGGAACGGCATGATCCAGCCGGCCTGGAGCGCCGGGATCAGCGGATT
>JAFIDK010001126.1 GCA_017051695.1 Algoriphagus aestuarii
GCGTTGTAATCGCCCGCTCTTTATCCCAGCATAGCCGTCTAACTCTTTCGCATAGTAGGGACTGGCTCACGCCGTATTCGGCGGCGCGAGCGTAGTCCTCGTGTGTGATATAATAGTCGTATATGTTATACATATCGATCACCTCACCATGACAAGCTATGTTGATTTACTGTTACGTGCTCCCCGTCCGCATCAACATGGATCGCACAGCCTGTTACATAGCCATCATCATCCATGCTAAGACGGAGTTCTGGCGGATTGTCCATGTGCAAATGGTAGTCGGC
>JAFIDK010001127.1 GCA_017051695.1 Algoriphagus aestuarii
GTGGTCTTTCAGACGCTCACGCGTATTCTCAATGGCTTCACGCTGAACGTCGAACGCGTGGACGATACCAGCATCCCCCACTTTTTGCGCCAAAAAGAGGGTGTCGTAGCCGTTTCCGGCTGTCGCGTCAATGACCGTGTCTCCCTCTTGAACGTACTGGGCGAGGAACAAGTGGGCCATGTCCGTCATGCGTAAAAACCCCATCTTCACCCTCCTCGACGCCTGTTTTTTCAGCCGCAACGGCGACGTGAAAATCTTGTGATGGTGGATAACGGTTCCGAATG
>JAFIDK010001128.1 GCA_017051695.1 Algoriphagus aestuarii
TCGTGTCGCCGTCCCGGGAGACCACGTGCCGCCACGTCCGGGTCTCCAGCAGGTAGACACCTCCCGCGCCGATCGCCACATGGCGGGACTGGTCACAGGGGACCACGTGGTAACCGTTGCGGTGCAAGGCACGCAGCAGGCGGCCCCTTCCCCACGGGGCGCGCAGGTGAGGGGCGAGAGTGGCGGACAGCAGGTAGCTGAGCGCGACCAGTACCGCGACCAGGGCGCCTGCCCGCCAGCCGAGGAATCCGGCGGCCATCACCCCCGAGGCCACGGCGACGAGG
>JAFIDK010000114.1 GCA_017051695.1 Algoriphagus aestuarii
GATCAGCACATGCCGGCCTTCGATCGGCGTGGTGATCTCGGGAACGCCGACGCCTTCCAACAGGAGCGCCCGCTCGCGTTTGAGGTACTCCATCGTGTTGGCGGCGAACGCTTCAAGCTGGACGGCCAGGCCGGCGCGGGCTTCGGCCATGGCGGCTTTGATCGATTCGGCGTCCTGCTCCACCCCCTTGGCCACGACCGTGTCACCGCGCAGCAGGGTGTTGCCCTCCAACCGGAGACGCTCCCCCTCTTCGATCTGCGTGAAGATCTCCGGCCCTACCTCGTCGACGAGGGGGATCCCTGCTTCGACGAGGAGCTGCGGCCCCAGGTTGGGGTAGCGGCCGCTGATACTTTTGGCGGCGTTCACTACCGCGGAGACCCCGCACTCGACGAGAGCCTCAGCACTGACCCGGTCGAGGTCAACGTGGTCGATGATCGCAATATCGCCGGGTTTGAGGCGTTTAGTGAGGTTTTTGGTGCGGCGGTCAGCGCGGACCGGCGCGGTCACGCCGGTCACCCCGTAGGGCTTGGCGCGACGGAGTCTGATCAATCGCGCACTCAGCGCGG
>JAFIDK010001129.1 GCA_017051695.1 Algoriphagus aestuarii
GCCTTCCGGTTGGTGGTGGCGGACATGCCACCACGTTATACAACGTTGGCAAGTTTGGAAAGTGATAGCTGCATCACTTGTCAAACTTACCAAACTTGCCTAACGTGTGTGGTGTCCGACAAACACACCCGCCGGGAAGGGCACAATGAACAAACCGCACTGGAACGAGGCGCCCGCGCTCGCCGCCGACCTCTACGCGAACCACGCCTACGCCACCCGCTACCACTGCCAGGACTGGCTGCTCATCGGCACCGAGACCGCCAGCGGCACCGTGTGGCGCCTGG
>JAFIDK010001130.1 GCA_017051695.1 Algoriphagus aestuarii
GCGCGTCGTCGAGGACATTGAGGCGGCGGACGAGCACCTGCACGGGGCACGGCTGGGGCGGCTCGCCTCCTATGTGCGGGACAAGCAGATCCCGCTCGAGATCTGCCCGAGTTCGAATGTGCAGACCGGGGCGGCTCCTTCGTTGGAAGCCCACCCGATCCATCTGCTGCACCGGCTGCGGTTCCGGGTCACGGTCAACACCGATAACCGGTTGTTGGGAGGAATTACGCTATCTGACGAGTTTGCCGCGCTGGTGGACACGTTCGGTTACGGGTGGGATGACT
>JAFIDK010001131.1 GCA_017051695.1 Algoriphagus aestuarii
GATAACCGTGCCTGTTTCGGGGGGAAATACCGACAGACAGATCATGATGATTGAAGACTTCAAACCGACCGTTATTTGCGGAACGCCTTCCTACATATTAACGATTGCAGAAAGAATGGAAGAATTGGGGAAAAATCCTGGTGAAACAAGTTTGAAATACGGCATTTTCGGAGCCGAACCGTGGTCGGAAGAAATGAGAAAAACATTGGAAGAAAAATTTGCTATGACCGCCTGCGATATTTACGGGCTCAGCGAAGTGATGGGTCCGGGAGTGGCGATGGAAT
>JAFIDK010001132.1 GCA_017051695.1 Algoriphagus aestuarii
TCTCCACCATACCCGGTATTCGAACTCAAATAGCCTTGACCATACACCGCTTCATCACGTGGGAAGCCGATAGTGTAAATATCCTCACCCAATTCCGAATTTTGTTTACGGAATGTGTAGGGAACGCTTTTGTGCTTTTTAAAGTTGCTGTCGTCAATATGAAGGATTGCTAAGTCTTTCAGCGGATCAGAGTATACAATCCGTGCACGGAACGACTCACCTTTGCTATTTTGCAAATGAACCGAATCGGCCCCGTTAATTACGTGGTTATTGGTGACGACGTA
>JAFIDK010001133.1 GCA_017051695.1 Algoriphagus aestuarii
GTCGACGAAATCCCGCCACCGCGGCGTCGCCGAGAAACTGTCGAAGGCGGTCGACCCGAGCAGCACCGCGAGCACGGCGACGATCCCGGGCCGCACCGGCAGCGACGGCAGGTGGTCGAACGGGTTGCCGATCACGATCCGACCGCTCTGCGGATTGCGCCGCAGCGCCGAGACCCGCGACGCCACCACGCTGTACACCTCGAACGGGTCGGCGCGGCCGAACCAGCGTGGACCGCACCACAGGGCCCCGGCCAGGGTGACCACCAGGTACACCAGCAGCCAGG
>JAFIDK010001134.1 GCA_017051695.1 Algoriphagus aestuarii
GCTACCTCGTCGCGCGGCGCACGCCCGGTGCGGCGCTCGGCGTCATGGGGGTGCACCGCTTCCTGTACGGGGCGAACTTCATCGCGCTCATCCTCATGTCGCGCAACCTGCTCAACGACCCCGCCGACGCCGCCGCGGGGCTCGCGACGTTCGCGTTCCTGCTGGGCGTCTCGCTCGCGGGCAACGGCCTGGCGATCGTCGCGACGCCGCTCGCGCACGAGCACATGAGTCCCGCGCGGTGGGTCGTGGTGTGCCTAGGGATCGGAGCCGTGAGCCAGCTCGTG
>JAFIDK010001135.1 GCA_017051695.1 Algoriphagus aestuarii
CATCAATCTGCTGGCGCGTGGCACCTGGGGCACCGATTGGAAGCGGCAGCTGCCAGCGGTCAAATAACTGAACCCGTTATACTGGTAAATCGAGACCGCCATTCTTTGGCGAATTTGTTGTGCTTTAAGTTTCTGAGGTAAACCGTTCATGCCCGCAACCATGCAATCGTTCAGCACCACGCTTGATGATCTCGAGCGTCGGCTCCACGAAATCGATCACACCATGGGCGATCCAGCGGTGGCGACCGATGCCACCAAAATCATGGAACTCGGCCGTGAGCGCT
>JAFIDK010001136.1 GCA_017051695.1 Algoriphagus aestuarii
TCATCCACCGTCAGCGACGCCAGGCGGCCGTCGACGCGAAAGCCGAGGTTGACCGTGCGGATATCGACGTTGCCGTACAGCGTCAGCGGCCGCTCCTGCTGCTGTTGGTAATGCCATACCCCGTAAGCGACGGCCGCGATCAGCAGAATCAACAACACGATCAAGGCACTGCGTTTTTTGTTCATAACACTCCCTGCCTGAATTTACGCGCCGTGACGTTGGCGCAGCCCAATAACTAAAATCTCGATATGCTCGCTCAGCACCGCCGCGATTTGCGCCGCTTC
>JAFIDK010001137.1 GCA_017051695.1 Algoriphagus aestuarii
AGGTGGGCGCCGTCGATGCCGCCGATCCGTGTTCGGAGCCGGCGGTCGCTGCTGCGCTGGAGGCGGGCGACGATGAGGCGGTGATCGCTGCCTTCGGCGGTGGGATGGCGTTCCGCGACGCCGTCGTGGCAGGCAGCGCACCGTGCATTTCGCTGACCGACCCGACCAAGCGATGGGTGGTCGTGAACAAGGCGCTGCCGCTCGTGCCCGCAGACTACGAACCGACGGGTCTGGTCGAGGCGCCGATCCAGGTGACGACCGCCTCGCGCCTCGTCCGCGGTGAC
>JAFIDK010001138.1 GCA_017051695.1 Algoriphagus aestuarii
CTCCACGATGCGTTCCAGGTCGCGCGGGGTGGCGGCGTGCTGGACGTCTTCCACCGGTGTGATGCGCACCGCTTTGAGCAGCAGCATGGATGCCCGGTCGAACAGCCAGATGAGCCACCCGAAGAGACGCAGGTAGATGCTGGTCGATAGGGCCAGTCTGCGGGCAACGGGCTCCGGGCGGGCAATCGCGAGGTTCTTGGGGAACAGCTCGCCGAACACCATCTGGACGACGGTGGAGAACAGCAGCGCCGCGACGGTGCCGATAGCTACTCCGGTACCGGAGG
>JAFIDK010000115.1 GCA_017051695.1 Algoriphagus aestuarii
GTCTTTCCCCGGTGCGAAGTACAGGTCGTAGTCGGTGATGACGTGGTAGAGGCGCCCGCCGATGAGTCCGAGAAGCACCGCGGGTACCGCCAGGTCCAGGATGGTCCCGGGGCGGCCGCCCAGGGCTTTCCAGCGGCGTTCACTCCAGTAGACCGCTGCGATGACCCCGGTCAGGATGCACAGCGCGTAGAAGTGGATCTTCAAGGGTCCCAGTTCGATGGCGTTCATACCGGGACTGGGAATAGCCGCAAGGGCGCGGCCCAGCTCGGCCGCGCCCGCGGTAGTGCTCAACGGACTCGTCATAACTTCGGGTTTTCCTTAGGCCGGTGGGGAGGGAGACGGCGGCTCCGAGGGCGTTGCATCGGTGTCCTCCTCCGCTGCCGGACGGGTGTCGACTTGGCCGGGGGGTGCGGCCAGGACCGCCTCGCGGAAGTCGGTCGCGGAGTAGGTTTCGTTGCCCAGGAGCGTCCCGTTGATGTAGATGGACGGGGTGCCGCCGAACGCGTTGGCCCCCTCAGAATATTTGGCGTTGACCGCGGCGGTGGCGTCGAGCACGG
>JAFIDK010001139.1 GCA_017051695.1 Algoriphagus aestuarii
GTGACCCGGTCCGGGTAGCGCATCAGCACCGACTCCACCAGCACCCCGTCGAACGCCCGCCACAGCGTCTTGCGGGTCATCCCGTTGTCGCACGTGACGTGCTTGACCGGGGTGAGCAGTTGCGGCAGAAGCGCTTCGCCCAGCCGTTCCCGGGACGCGGCCGGCAGGTCCGTCATCCGGGCCGTGTCCGCCTCCAGACGACCGAAATAGTGCTGGGCCAACTGCCGGGCCCGGAACGGTTTCTCCCCCAGTTCCGCAACCGCGTCCCGCCGCTCCTGAGGGTC
>JAFIDK010001140.1 GCA_017051695.1 Algoriphagus aestuarii
TTGTAGACGGAACCTTTTTCCTTGGTTTGCTCTGCACTTGCGATCACCAGCAGATATGGGAGGGCCTGCAACCACTGGATGCGGAAGACGCTGTGATTCAATCGCTCCGCGCTGTCTGGAATGAAAAGACCCGCGATGAGATCTTGTTTTTTAGGCAAGTTGACAACTGGGTATTTTTTTTACCGGTTGAACAATGTGATCGGTTCAACCGTTTTATAAACTACGCGGAGCAGCATTTTAAATTGGAAATCGTATACGAGATCTCCGACAAACCGTGTGACATA
>JAFIDK010001141.1 GCA_017051695.1 Algoriphagus aestuarii
AAACTTTCCTGCCCCAGCGGCCATCAGCTCTATGAGCTATGTGACCCGCCCACTGCTACTCAATTTTAGCGATTCTGCGGGCAATAGTAAAGGTGTTAATTATAAATAAATTAGTTTATAAGTAGGTATTTAACTATTACTAAAATAGTGTTAAAAAAACTACGGATCAAAAATAATACATTGAAATTAAAATAGCATCTAAATAAATTAGACAGATCGGATCCCACGTATTGGCGTGGAAGAGATCATAATAATAATACCGAATTATTTTCTACACAAAGTAC
>JAFIDK010001142.1 GCA_017051695.1 Algoriphagus aestuarii
CGATGACGACGATGATCAGGGTAAAATTGGGCAGACCTGCTGCCATTCCGATCAAAAATTCAACGAAACCCGTGATCATGCCGGTGATTTCCCCGGAAAGTTTTTCACCCGCATTGATCAGGTTTTGTTCGATCGTTTCGTACAATTTCTCGTTTTGCGTAGAAAAATGGGCGACCTGATCGAGCACTCCCTGCACCCATTCCGATTCAAAAAAGGTGACAAAGCTCTGGATCCAGTTGTTGATGTTGTTGTTGACATAATGGGCAAAGCGGCTGATTTCGACG
>JAFIDK010001143.1 GCA_017051695.1 Algoriphagus aestuarii
GTCGCGCAAGGTCGGCTCGACGGACAAGACGCTTTTGTGCCGGCAGCTCGTCTCATCCTTGATCACAGCCGGCCGGCATCCGTGATGCGCAGTTCGAGCTCGCCCGTCTCGTCGCTCGCCGCGAGGTCCACGCGCGCGTCGATGAACCAGTCGTGGTGCCCCGCGGGGTCGTCGAGCACCTGGCGCACCGCCCACGCGACCGGTCCGCGCGGGCCCGGCACCTCGGTCACCCGGAACAGCTCGGGGGAGCGCGCCGCCGGACCGGTCCCGAGCTCGGCATGCTC
>JAFIDK010001144.1 GCA_017051695.1 Algoriphagus aestuarii
AGGCGCAGTCCGGTGAGCGCGTTCCCCAGGGCTCCCAGTTCCATGGCCCGGCGCATGGGGTCGAGCAGCAGCTCTCCCGCTTCGGCGATCTCGCCCCCCACAATGACCATCTGCGGGTTGACCATGTTGACCACGACTGCTACGCCGCGGCCCAGTGCAGCGCCGGCCTCCGCGATGATCCGGCGGCACCCGGGGTCGCCCTCCTGGGCCGCCTCGAGCAGGTCGACCAGGCTGGCCCCGTGCTTGACCCGCCCCTGCTGCGGCAGCATGTCCAGCAGGTAGGG
>JAFIDK010001145.1 GCA_017051695.1 Algoriphagus aestuarii
TATCGCATGATAGAGTATATTCTAAAATGGGAGTGTGATCTTAATTGCAACGAGGGGATCGCGCCGTTTGCCCGCTGTATTGGGATGACGATACCGGGCACATAGTGTTGCTCGACCAGACAAGACTGCCCACGGAGATCGTATGGATTCGCATGAATCGAGTAGAAGACGTCTGGTCTGCGATTAAGCAGTTAAAGGTGAGGGGGGCACCGGCTATTGGAATTGCGGCTGCTTACGGGGTGTACGTCGCGGTAGCAGATGAGCCGGAAAACGATTGTAAGGCC
>JAFIDK010001146.1 GCA_017051695.1 Algoriphagus aestuarii
CGGTACGCCGGTTTCCCCGGCCCGAAACATCCCCGAACAAAACAGAACACTTTGCAACGCGTTGGACTGGGGAAGCACAGGAAACAAAGGTTCTGTAGGGCAATAGCGGCAACCCGACTGACCGTGAACCGCAGTAATCGCTGGTCCGACCCCACAACACGGAATGTCAAGAGACAAGAAGCAGCACAGAAAAAGCTGTCGCCACGGTCGAGAACCAGGCGGTAAGAAGAGACCGGGACATGCCTCGGCTTAGGAAATCTTCGAGGCCAGCACGGCACAATCAA
>JAFIDK010001147.1 GCA_017051695.1 Algoriphagus aestuarii
ACGCCGAGTACCGGCCGGCGGCGGAGATCCTCGAGGGCTCCGAGGCGCTCGCCGGGGTCACCGCCGTGCAGGAGGGCAACATCGTCTACATGCCCGCGGACACCTACACCAACGAGGGCATCCAGACCTACACCGAGTTCTTCGACGCCCTGGCCGACGCCCTCGGGGCGGCCGCCTGACACACCCGGCGGTGGGGCCGGCCCCGCGCCGGTCCCACCGCCGTACCCCGACCGAACGGCAGACGACCTTGACCATCAGCAGCACGCAGCCACGCACCGCGGGCC
>JAFIDK010001148.1 GCA_017051695.1 Algoriphagus aestuarii
TGGAGGAGTGCTCGGCGGCCGGGCCCCACACCCACTGGCCCCTCCAGAAGGGCTTCGACCGCTTCTACGGGTTCATGCAGGGCGAGGTCGACCAGTTCTCGCCCGAGCTCTACCGCGACAACGGCCCCGTCGACCCGCCGGCCCGGCCCGAGGACGGCTACCACGTGTCCGAGGACCTCGTGGACGAGTCGATGCGCTGGATCAGCGACCTCACCGCCGTCCGACCCGACCGGCCGTTCTTCCTCTACCTCGCCTTCGGCGCCACCCACGCCCCCCACCAGGCC
>JAFIDK010000116.1 GCA_017051695.1 Algoriphagus aestuarii
GTCTCCATGTCGTGGTGGGACCGCACGCAGAAGGCGTCGAACCGGCCGAGGTCCGCGCGGAGCCGGTCCCGCGCTGCCCGGCTCCGCAACTGCACTTCGGGTTCGTCGAACCCCATGCGTTTGAGGGCGCTGCCGTGCCACGTCTGCAGGTAGGTGGTGTGGGCGGGTTTACGCAGCCCTGAAGGGAAGCCCTGGTTGTCGATCCAGTACTCGGCACGGGCGAGGGCCACCAGGTAGCGCAGGCTCCACCGGCGGACCAGGACCGCATCGCGTGGGAAGCCGTCCGGGGTGTGCGCATAGGACCACACCGCGGTCATGGGCAGGTCGCGGCGGCGTAGCTCTTCGTAGATCGCCCGGGGACTGTCGGAGTAGCGCTGCCCCAGGTGGCTTTCGAAGACAGCGAGTCCGCGGTGCCGCGGCAGCCGGCACAGCACCGTGTGGTAGAGCCACCGCTTGTTCTGTTCCGAGGCGAGCAGGCGCGGAACGCGGCGGGCTGTGGCGAGCAGCGCCCGGCTGCGCCGGCCCGCGGGGGTGCCGGCTGCTGCGACGAGAGCGG
>JAFIDK010001149.1 GCA_017051695.1 Algoriphagus aestuarii
AAGTCCAACGACCGGATATTGAACATATCATCTTGACGGATTTGGGTATTTTGAACAATTTGGTGCGCATGATGCATCAACGAGTCGAATGGGTCCGCACTTACCGGATCCGGGAAATTGTCGAGGAGTTTTCCCATTCCTTGCTTAATGAACTCGATTATTTGCTCGAAGGCAGGAACGGGGAGCGGGTCGCCCGGCAATTTGCCGAAGACCCGACGATCAAAATCCCCCGCATTTATTGGGATTACACGACGAAAAAAGTGTTGACGATGGAAATGATCCAC
>JAFIDK010001150.1 GCA_017051695.1 Algoriphagus aestuarii
ACGTCGTCGTCCAAACGGAACGCGCCAGAGTTGTCCACGACAACCGCGCCCCGCTCCGCCGCGATCGGCGCCCACTCCTTGGACACCTCGTCGGGGACGTCGAACATGGCCACGTCGACCCCGTCGAAGACCTCCGGGGAAATAGCCTGAACCTCGACCTCCTCGCCGCGGACCGTGAGCCGCTTGCCCGCAGACCGGGCCGACGCCACCAGGCGGATCTCCCCCCACACGTTCTTACGCGTGGAAAGAATGTCCAACATGACAGTGCCCACCGCACCGGTGGC
>JAFIDK010001151.1 GCA_017051695.1 Algoriphagus aestuarii
CATTCCCCACGAGGAGGGGCCCGACCGGGTGGAGGTGAGCCGGGCGGAGGTCACCTACCTCTGTGGCGTTGTGAACCGCTGGTTCGAGCGCCAGATCGGGCCGGAGGACGTCCTCTACAGCTTTTCCGGAGTGCGCCCGCTCTATGATGACTCGAGGGAGAACCCTTCCGCGGTCACCCGGGATTACGTCTTCGATCTCGAAGCGGGCGAGGGCGCGCCGCTGCTTTCCATCTTCGGGGGGAAGATTACCACCTACCGCAAGCTCGCCGAGGCGGCGTTACAGC
>JAFIDK010001152.1 GCA_017051695.1 Algoriphagus aestuarii
GATATACCGGGTTTTGATAAGTGTTTCCCTCTAAGTCGAATTGATGATGTCGTGGCTCAAAGTGATATTGTTGTTATTTGCCTTCCCCATACAGATGAAACGAAGTATCTTTTTAATAAGGAAAGGTTTGAAAAAATGAAGCCAGATGCTTGTCTCATTAATGTATCAAGAGGGGCTATTATTAACGAGCAGGATCTTATTTATCATCTAGAACAAGGCAAGTTTAAAGGGGTTGCTTTAGATGTATTTGAAAAAGAACCTCTTCCTAAGTATAACAAGTTATG
>JAFIDK010001153.1 GCA_017051695.1 Algoriphagus aestuarii
CGAACCGGCCGCCACTGATCTCGTCGATGGAGTCGGCGATCTTGGCGAGCAAGGCGGGATTGCGATAGGCGGTGCTGCCGACCAACGTCTCGATCTGGATGCGTGAGGTGATCGCCGCCAGCGCGGCGAGGAAGGACCAGCAATTCCACACGCCGATCTTCCTGTCCTCCCCCACTTGCATCACCAGATGGTCGCCCATGGATACCGAATCGAAGCCGAGCTCCTCGGCGCGAAGGGCGATCGCGGAGGCCTCGCGCCACCCGAGCGCTGGGGGTCCGTCGGTC
>JAFIDK010001154.1 GCA_017051695.1 Algoriphagus aestuarii
TGGGATGGAGCGAAAAACGGAGTAGCTACTTTCGCAAATGAATTAGGTGGTAAGTTGTTAAGTGCATTCGAAGTGATTAGTAGCGTAGTGACAACAGTAGTCGATGTGATTGGTCAATTCGTATCGAGTATAATGGATGGCTTTAAAAGCGCAGGTGGAGAAGTAAATACTTTATCCACTTTATTTTTAGGCTTTAATCCTGTACTAAAAATCGCCATGACAATATTCAGCCAATTCGGACCACAAATAGCAGCAGGTTTTAGTCAAGTGGCTTCTATGGTTGT
>JAFIDK010001155.1 GCA_017051695.1 Algoriphagus aestuarii
CGCCCTGTTCGCCGGTCTTGAGCACTATATTCTCGAACTCCTCGACCGTTTCCAGCCGGCCCTTGGCGTTGATCGAGATCAGCAGGTCGGCACCATCGGGCATCGGCGGGGCGCCGATCTGCCCGGCGGATACTTCAATGTTCTGCTCGCGTACCGCTGCGGTGATATCGGCAGCGGTCACACCCAGGGCGGCGGCGCGCTGCGGGTCGACCCACAGGCGCATGGCGTAGTCCCCGGAGCCGAAGAGTTCGGCCTGCCCGACGCCGGGAATGCGGGCCAGCTCG
>JAFIDK010001156.1 GCA_017051695.1 Algoriphagus aestuarii
GGGTCCCTACGCCTGGCTGGTGATCCTCCGGTGGGCCCTCGCCCTTATCGTCGGAGTGGTCGTCCTCCTCGCGGCCATCAGGCGGCTGGCCATGCAGCAGGTCCCGGGGAGCCTCTTCTACGTGGCCTGCTTGGCGATTCTCGTCAGCGAGATCGCGGGGCGGTACCTCTTCTACGCCACCGCTGTCCCCCTCGGCATCGGGTAGAGGCTGAGCACACGTACGGAGACGACCGAGCGTCGTAAGCACCGAGGGCGTGCTTGCCGGCTCGGAGAAATGAGGTGGC
>JAFIDK010001157.1 GCA_017051695.1 Algoriphagus aestuarii
CGTTTTTGATCCCTTTCTTCTTGATTTTCGGAAATGTCGGCCAGTCTTTCATTCAAATTGCGATGTCCAATTCCATCTCAAGAACGTTATCCAAAGAGCAGATCGGTGTAGGGATGGGATTTTTTTCTATGGTCAATTTTATTGCCCAAGGAATGGCGGCAGGAATCTATGGGATGATCGCGGAACAGGGGGCATCCTTCCACTGGAATCCATTGCACGTCGCTCAACAAGGCGGTCTTTTCAGCAATATTTACCTTACGCTTGCTGTGTTACATTTAGCGATA
>JAFIDK010001158.1 GCA_017051695.1 Algoriphagus aestuarii
ACGCGAGCGCCAGCAAGCCGAACCCGACCAGGGTGATGGCGCACGACACCCAACCCAGCCAGTCCGTCGCCGGGCGCCGACGACGGGGGTCGTGAGGGGACGTCCCAGTCTCAGCGCCGTGGGCAGCAGACACCTCGCTCCTCCGTCAGCGGACCGCAGCGGCGACCTCGCAATGTGGCCGGTTACACGACTCAATCCTGACAACGGTCAGCCGTGGTCGCGATTCGATCTCCCCGCCCGTGTCCACATCCCACGAACGTGTGTCAGGCTTTCCGGGAAGGGCT
>JAFIDK010000117.1 GCA_017051695.1 Algoriphagus aestuarii
GGTCCGGGTGATCCGCAGCATGGCTTCCCCCTCGACCGCTAGCGAATTGCAGTCGTCGGAGACACCGTCGCGGGTCACCACCGACACGATGGTCGGCTGGCCTTGCGGGGACAGCTCCAGGCACAACTTGGCGTGGTTGTCCTCGTCGACGTAGAGGAACAGCACGCCGGCGTCGTAGGTGGCGTGGAGGCTCGGGCTGACGCGCGCAGCGAGGGTGAAATCCCCGTCGAGTCCCGCCAGGAGGGCAGGGGCGTTCGCGATGCGGACCGTCCCGTTCGGGTCGCTGAACACGTCCGTCCGTGCTCCAGCGGTGATACAGAGGCTGTCCGGTCCGGTCACCGCGAAGTCGACCGGGGTGTTCCACCAGGTCAGCGAGGCGGGAAGGGCGGGGATGGTTACCGGTTCAGGCATGGGGGTCCTCTCGTGGACGCTGGGGAGTCGCCGTGATCCTCCACCACGGCCACGCTCTGTGACAAGACCTTCCCGCGTCCGGACCGCCCTACCGAAAGCGGCCGCGGGGAGGCGGCCTGCCGCTTCGGCCATGGCCGTCGTCC
>JAFIDK010001159.1 GCA_017051695.1 Algoriphagus aestuarii
AAGGGCATCACGGCCCGGTTTGGAGTGCCTAACCGTATTATTACGGATAATGGCACCCAATTCACTAGTGAACTCTTCGGCGACTACTGCGAAGACATGGGCATCAAGCTCTGCTTCGCCTCACCTGCCCACCCCAGAAGCAATGGCCAAGTGGAGCGCGCCAATGCGGAAATCCTCAAAGGCCTTAAAACCAAGACCTTCAACATACTCAAGAAGCACGGCGATTCATGGATCGAGGAGTTGCCAGCGGTGCTCTGGGCAAACCGAACTACACCAAGCCGAGC
>JAFIDK010001160.1 GCA_017051695.1 Algoriphagus aestuarii
GGGAGGTCCCCTCGCCGGACGGCGTCGACCGGGATACATACCGGGCGCTGCTGCGCGTGCCGGGTGTGGATCTCTGGGCGGACGGCTCCGGGCAGATCCACCTCTGGCACCTGATCGACGACCCGGCCACCCTTCACCGGCTACTGTCGCAGGATGTCGTGACGTGGGGACAGCTCTCGACGCTGGAGCGGACCGGCGGCATGGAGGCGCTGGCCCGACTTGGGGTCGACGAGCGGGCATGGGCGTCGGCCACTGCGCGGATGCGGCTGATCGAAAGCGCGATC
>JAFIDK010001161.1 GCA_017051695.1 Algoriphagus aestuarii
GGCTTCACCTTGGCGCGCGCCAGCGTGCGCAGCGGCTGGAATTGCAGGTCCGCGACGATCACCTTGGTGTTGCGCTTCTCGCAGGCGCTGATGAACTTCTCCAGCGCCGACAGCCCGCCCGCATCCAGCAGCGGCACGCCGTCCATGTAGAGAATCAGACCTTCGCGATCCCCGCCCTGCGCCGCCAGTTCCGCGAACACGCGATCCGCCGCGGCGAAGAACAGCGGCCCGGTGATCTTGAACACCGCCCAGCCTTCCGGCACCTCGTCGAGTTGCACGGACAT
>JAFIDK010001162.1 GCA_017051695.1 Algoriphagus aestuarii
GGTCGAGGAGGCGGACGAGGCCTTCGCCGAAGCGACGTCGCTGATGTGGACCCTGATCCTCTTCGGCGTGATCGTACAGGCGCTCGTCGCCGTCGTCGCGTGGTTCGTCACGAGCCGCATCGCGAACCCGCTCGAGCGCGTCGTCTGGATGATCACGGAGATCGGCCGCGGACGTCTGAGCCACCGCCTCGACATCGAGCGCGACGACGAAATCGGTGTCCTCGCCCAGACGATGAACACCCTCGCCGACGATCTGCAGCAGCAGCTCGCCGGTCAGCTCCAGC
>JAFIDK010001163.1 GCA_017051695.1 Algoriphagus aestuarii
GTCGTAGAACTCGCCCTTGGGGAAGGCGAGGGAGACGAGGACGGGGACGTCGCGCTTCTGCAGCTCGGCCGCGACCTTCCACGCCTCGCGCCCGCCGACGATGATCGGGCGGAGCCCGTAGCTCCGGGAGAGGTCGAGGACGCGGCGGATGTCCTCGGCGCGATCGGCGGCGAAGAAGACGGGGACGCGCCCCTGCATCGCGTCCTGCAGGACGGCGACGTCGGGGTCGTAGGCGGGCGGCTGGATCCCGCGCGGATCGCGGGCGAAGCGGACCGCGACCTCCT
>JAFIDK010001164.1 GCA_017051695.1 Algoriphagus aestuarii
GGCCGCCATGTCGAAAGAGATGGACGACGAGCTGGCGGCTCTGGAGGCCCGTGCCCACGAGCTCGCGGGCGAACCCTTCAACCTGAGGTCTCCTGGGCAGCTGGCCCGGATCCTCTTTGACAAGCTGGGGCTTCCGGTCATCGCCAAGGGAAAGACGGGGCCGTCGACCAGCGCCGACGTGCTCGAGGCCTTGGCTGATCAACACGAAATCGCGCGGGTCTTGCTGGAGTACCGGCAGGTGCACAAGCTCAAAAGTTCGTATGTCGACGCCCTGCCCGGCATGG
>JAFIDK010001165.1 GCA_017051695.1 Algoriphagus aestuarii
GGTCACGCTGCCGCCGACCGAGCACGACGAGGCCGTCGCCCTCGTCTCCCACCTGCCCCAGCTCGCGGCCTCCCTCGTCGCGGCCCGGCTCGTCGACGCACCGGAGGCAGCCCTGTCCCTCGCCGGGCAGGGGCTGCGGGACGTCACCCGCATCGCGGCCTCCGACCCCCGGCTGTGGGCGGCGATCCTCGTCGGGAACGCGGCACCTGTGGCCGACGGGCTGCGCCGGCTGCGTGACGACCTCGACGCCGTCATCGTCGGCCTGGACCGGGCGGCCACCGAGG
>JAFIDK010001166.1 GCA_017051695.1 Algoriphagus aestuarii
ATATCAAGGTCCTTTTCAGGCACTTCAATAAAGCGCGCTGGGTAACACTGATTTATGTCATGGCACTAAGCGTTTCATTCGAGAGCAGCCTCTTGATCGGGCTATACGTGTGGGATGAGCTGTCACTTGATACGCATCATCTCGTGTCAGCCAAAGATTTCAGCACGTTGGTACTAATATCCAACCTCATCGCGTGGCCCGTTGCTTACTTCTCCATGCAACGCTGGCTCGAAAACTTCGCCTATCGCATCGACCTTACGCCAGTGATCTTCATCGGCAGTGGT
>JAFIDK010001167.1 GCA_017051695.1 Algoriphagus aestuarii
CCGCGATCATCCCGCCAATGATCCCGCCATCAACAGATAACACACCCGAGACAATGCCTGCAACTATGGCAATTTCGTCTAATCCGGATATTTGTCTAGCGGCTATGGCAGCTAGTATAACTGGCAACGCTTTTATTAGGATATCAAAAACGTCACTTAGGCTTGACAGGATGGGGATTTTACTAAGAGCGAGAATAATGGCGAGAGAAATAAAGCCCGGTAAGGCAGCTAACATGATCCCTCTAAATTGAATCCGCTTTAGAGGGTTGTCTACCACGGTCTCC
>JAFIDK010001168.1 GCA_017051695.1 Algoriphagus aestuarii
GTTATTGAAGAAGAACTGACCAAACTCCAACTACTTGAAGCAAGTTCTAGTGAATTTAACGTGACACGTAACTATTTAGATTGGTTGACTGCTTTGCCATGGGGCACTTACAGGTTTGCTGTTCTACTTTTTTATTTATTTATTATTATTATTATTAATTTTTTTTATTATAAATTTTATGTTAGAATAATATTTTAATCTAAAATTAGTTATGACTCTGGGATAGACATAAAAGAAAGGGGAGGGGGCAGTTCACACTTTAAATGATGGAAGAGAATTATCTC
>JAFIDK010000118.1 GCA_017051695.1 Algoriphagus aestuarii
CAGGGCTGGGCTTCGTGCTCACGCCCGCTGACCGGATCGTGGTCGTGGACCTGGATGACTGCATCGACGCGGCCGGCCGTCTCGCACCGTGGGCACGACGCATCCTGGAGCGGCTGCCCGCCACCTACGTCGAAGTGTCCCGGTCTGGCCGTGGCCTGCACGTGTTCGGCCGTGGCAGCGTGCCTCGGGGACGCCGCATCCGCAGGGCCGACGCGAAGATCGAGATCTACTCTTCGGGCCGGTACATCGCGGTCACGGGCGTCCCCTTCGAGGGGGCGCCGCCGCTGCTCGCAGATCTGCCTGACCTGGATCAGATCCTCACCCTTTAGCGCCGCCCCGGAGGCGGCCGAAGACCCTGGAGGTCGCCATGGGAACCAGAGGACCCATCCCCAAACGTTCCGAGGAACGGCGCCGTCGCAACAAACCGGAGGTCGGTGTTACTACGGCCGCCCGCGGCGAAACGTTGCCCCGGCCGCCGGCCGCAGACCGTAGCTGGCACCGGCTGGCCCGCTACTGGTACGAGTCGCTGGCGAAGTCTGGCCAGTCAGTG
>JAFIDK010001169.1 GCA_017051695.1 Algoriphagus aestuarii
CCGGAAGAACCCGTCGAAGCCCAGCCGCTCGGCGTGCTGAGCCACCCGCAGCTGGTCGTCGTAACTAGCCCCCTGCTGGGGTTCGAGGAAGACACACAGGCGCATGGCCTCCAGCTTGGCACTCCCCACCGGGGTCTGTCCGGCCGGATCCCTCAACACTCCGGCCGGATCCCCCGCGTCACCGACCGAACTGGACGCCCCTCGTCTCCTCAACCCCGCACCCGCATCAGGCGGTTTCGATCCGCAGCAGGTCACCCGCGCCGGCCCCGAGCACGACCGCGGCC
>JAFIDK010001170.1 GCA_017051695.1 Algoriphagus aestuarii
ACGGCTCCACCCACGGTTACGAGTTCCGGTTCTCCTCCGACGCCATGGGTGGTGCGATGGGCGCGGCCCACGCCGTGGAGATCCCGTTCATGTTCGACAACCTCGACCGCGGCGGCGTCGGATTCCTCGTGGGCACCATCGACGACGAGATGCGCGACCTGTCGACGGCGATGGCCGACGCCTGGGTCGCTTTCGCCGCGACCGGGTCACCGCACGCTGACGGGCTCCCCGACTGGCCCGGCTACGACTCCGACGGGCGCAACACGATGATCCTCGACCGCACG
>JAFIDK010001171.1 GCA_017051695.1 Algoriphagus aestuarii
TAGAAAATGCCAAATTTAAAAATCCAGTTCGCCCAGGCGATACGGTGATTTTTACGTGTGAGTTATTAGAGCCGATACGTCGCGGCATAGCTCGTATGAAAGGAGTTGGCATGGTCGGCGAGAAGGTAACGAGCGAAGCCGAGCTAATGGCTCAAATCGTTCGCGTAAAAGAATAAACTAAGCATGATGATACAACCATTATCATATATACACCCAGACGCGCAAATAGCGCACAATGTGGTGATTGAACCCTTTTCTACCATTCATAAAGATGTGGTGATTG
>JAFIDK010001172.1 GCA_017051695.1 Algoriphagus aestuarii
GGGGTGATGGGGGTCGCCCCGCTCGGGGAGGACCCCGCCGCCGCGTTCGCCCGTCTCGCCGACGTCGCCGCCGAGGTGCGGCGCGACCACCCCGACGCCACCTGGGTCTCGGCGGGGATGAGCGGTGACCTGGAGCAGGCGATCGCGGCCGGCGCGACACACGTGCGTGTCGGCAGTGCGGTTCTCGGTCCGAGGCCCGTGATCAAGTAATGTCGCCAACAGTGCGCCCCGGGCGGGGGCGCCGACGTACCGGAGGTCAGAAGCCATGAGCGGCGCAATGCGC
>JAFIDK010001173.1 GCA_017051695.1 Algoriphagus aestuarii
GACCTGCTGGCCTGGCTTGCCGCGCCGAACTTGGATGAGGCGGTGTTCGCGGGTGACATGCCCGAGGAGCCGGTTGCGCGGGATTTGATGAGCACGCCCGCGATCACGATCACGGAGGGTGCGTCGCCGCGGGAGGCTGCCGAGCGGATGCGCCGTCACCGGATTAAACGGCTGCCGGTGGTGACTGAGGACGGGAAGCTGCTGGGTATTGTCAGCCGTTCTGACCTGCTGCGTGTCTATTTCGTCTCTGACGGTGAGCTGCGGGAGACGGTGGAGCGGGAGG
>JAFIDK010001174.1 GCA_017051695.1 Algoriphagus aestuarii
TCATGTCTTTGGAGCGGTCGATGATGAAGTAGAAGCCTTCCTCGTCGCGGCGGGCGATGTCCCCGGTGCGGAACCAGCCGTCCCGCATCACCTGCGCGTTGGCCTCGGGACGGTTGTGGTAGCCCTTCATCACGCAGTGGCCGCGCACGGCGATCTCTCCCGGCCCTTCGCCTTCAATGGTGTTGAAGTTCTCGTCGACGAGCTTCATCTCCACGCCCCAGATGGGCAGCCCGATCGACCCAGGCTTGGCTTTGCGCTTGGGGTTGTTGAAGGACACCACGGG
>JAFIDK010001175.1 GCA_017051695.1 Algoriphagus aestuarii
CGTATCCGCACCAATCGGCAATCCTCGAAGCTCTCGACGCCGAACGTGAGGTGCACGATCGCCATCGAAATCTCGTCGTCGCAGCAACAGGAACTGGCAAGACCGTCGTCGCTGCCCTTGACTATCGACGCCTCCGCGAACAATCGGGCGAGCGCGACCTCACACTGCTGTTCATCGCTCACCGCGGCGAGATCCTGCAGCAGAGCTTGAGGACGTATCGCGAGGTGTTGAGCGATGCCACATTCGGCGAGGAACTGCACAGCGGACGACGTCCGACGGAGTG
>JAFIDK010001176.1 GCA_017051695.1 Algoriphagus aestuarii
GGCGGCGTGCGCGATCTGTTGCTCGGCAAAAAGCCGAAAGACTTCGACATCACCACTAACGCTACGCCGGAGCAAGTGCGCAAGCTGTTCCGCAACTGCCGCCTGGTCGGCCGCCGCTTCCGCTTGGCGCACGTGATGTTCGGGCCGGAGATCATCGAAGTGGCCACTTTCCGCGGCCACCACGAACAGAATCAGGAATCCGACAAGAATTCCTCCCAGCAAGCGCAAAACGGCATGCTGCTGCGCGACAACATCTTCGGTTCGATCGAGGAAGACGCCCAGC
>JAFIDK010001177.1 GCA_017051695.1 Algoriphagus aestuarii
GGTGCCGGCATCGCCGGCCTCACCGCGGCCCTTGCCTTTGCTACGCGCGGATATCCAGTCACAGTATTCGAACGCGCCCCTCGTATCGAGGAACTTGGCGCAGGCATTCAGCTTTCGCCGAATGTCACGCGTCTGCTGCAAAGGCTGCGCGTGCTTGATGATCTGCGTCATCGATCCACGAGTCCCCAAGCCATTGCTATCAGAAGCGCGAAAAACCTCGCAAGCCTCGCCGAGGTTCCGCTAAGCAACGCCGAGCGGCGTTGGGGTGCACCCTACCTTGTTC
>JAFIDK010001178.1 GCA_017051695.1 Algoriphagus aestuarii
TGTAAGGACGTTTATGTCTTTTAGTTGTTGTTCCGGAATTTTCATAAGATCTCTGTCAATGACAACAAAGTCGGCAAGCTTGTCGGCCTCTAAAGACCCTTTTTTCTCCTCTTCAAAACTTCCTTTAGCTGCCCATATCGTAAAGGCCCTCAAGGCTTCTTCTCTCGTCATTTTCTCCTCCGGATACCAGCCTCCAGCCGGTTCTCCATCACGGTCCATCCTTGTGACAGCCGCGTAAATTCCGTGGAAAGGATTGACTAATTCCACCGGGGCATCTGATCCC
>JAFIDK010000119.1 GCA_017051695.1 Algoriphagus aestuarii
GGCGCGCGCCTCCTTCGGCCCCGCGGTGAGGAACGTCTGCAACCCGAGAGTGTCGAAACCGACCCGGGCCAGTTGTGCCAGGCCGGACTCGGTCTGCCCCATCGACTCCAAGAGTTCGGCTGCCTCGTCCTCGTCGAGCTCGCTCAGCTCCGCTTCGAGCTTGGCATCCAAGAAGATCGCTTCGGCCGGGGCCACGAGTCCGGACAGTTTGGCGCGGAACGCCTCGTCGGCGAACGCTTCCAGGTTGCCGTTGAACACGTAGAGGAACGGCTTGGTGGTGAGCAGGTTCAGTTCGCGCAGCAGTCCGACGTCCACGCCGGCCTCAGCGGCCCCCGAGAACAGGGTTTTTCCGGAGTCGAGGACTGTGCGCGCCTTCTCCGCTGCGGCAAGCGTCTCCTGCTTCTCCTTGTCCTTGGCGTTGGCTCTGGCTTCCCGGGCCAGCCGGGTCAGCGCTTTGTCCAAGGTTTGCAGGTCGGCCAGGATGAGCTCGGTGTTGATGGTCTCGATGTCGCGCGCGGCGTCCACAACCCCGTCGACGTGGGTCACGTCG
>JAFIDK010001179.1 GCA_017051695.1 Algoriphagus aestuarii
CCCCCGCCTGGACGAGCTGTGACGGGCGACGGCCCGGCGTGCCGCCCTAGCCGTCACCGAGGTGGTGTCCGGTTCACGCTCGAGGGTGAGCGCCCCGAGGTACGCCCCTACCGGGCGCGGAGCCGGGCGACCTCGTAGAGCGTGATCCCGGTCGCGACGGCCGCGTTGAGCGACTCGACCTGGGAGGAGATCTCGATCCCGGCCAGCAGGTCACAGGTCTCGCGCACGAGCCGGGACAGCCCCTTGCCCTCGGACCCGACGACGACGACGAGCGGCTCGGTGG
>JAFIDK010001180.1 GCA_017051695.1 Algoriphagus aestuarii
ATTAAGGTGACCCTTCATCTCCACAAAGATGGTCAGACGTATGCGACCGAGCGATTGGTCAGTCTTAAAGCTGGCCGCAGTCGTGATTTCAATCAAAATGTGAGGAAGACGGAAAATAGGGTGGAAGAGGAGGACGAAGAGCAAGAAAATGAGCGATGAGGGGGCCCAACCATTTGACAAACATTCTGGATTAAAAAGTCTCAATCATGAACAGGGACATGCGCTGTTCATCGTCATGTGCGTCGGCTTTGTGCTGTTTATGCTCATCGGCCATCTGCTGGCT
>JAFIDK010001181.1 GCA_017051695.1 Algoriphagus aestuarii
GGCGAGGCCGTCGGCGAGATCGTGGACATCCTGCACCACGCCCAGGACACGCTGGTGATCACCGGAGAGGCGGGCACGGAGGTCCTCGTGCCGTTCGTGCGCGCCCTGGTGCCCGAGGTCGACACCGAGGCGGGCCGTGTCGTCATCGATCCGCCCCCGGGCCTGCTCGAACTCGGTCAGTAGCCGGAAAGGCCGCCACGTCCCATGCGCATCGACATCATCACGATCTTCCCCGACTACTTCGCCCCGCTCGACCTGTCCCTGATCGGCAAGGCCCGCCGGT
>JAFIDK010001182.1 GCA_017051695.1 Algoriphagus aestuarii
GGTTGAACTCCTCATCGGCGGCATGACCTGCGCGTCGTGCGCCAACCGAGTGGAACGCAAACTCAACAAGCTCGCCGGGGTGCGGGCCAGCGTCAACTACGCCACTGAGAAAGCGTCAGTGGAGTTCGACAGCGGCGTCACCATCGACGACCTGATCACCACGGTCGAGAAAGCAGGCTACACGGCGGCCCTCCCTGCCCCGCCCCGCGCCGCCCAGGACACGGAAGACCAGGCCGCTGACCCGGTGGCAGCGCTGCGCACACGGCTGCTGGTCAGCGCGGTG
>JAFIDK010001183.1 GCA_017051695.1 Algoriphagus aestuarii
TGCAGCTTCCGCAAACAGTCTGGATTCCTGGGCAATATATGGATTGATCCATACACTAATTTTTAATCCTTTTTCTTTCAGGCGCTTGAGCATTCCTTCCGGATCCGGGAACATTTCTTTATCCCAGGTGAAATCTGTCCAGTGTAAAGCTTCCATCCAGAAGCAGTCGTAATGGAAGACAGAAAGCGGAATGTCTCTTTCGTCCATGCCATCGATAAACTCATTGACAGTTTCTTCATCATAATTGGTAGTAAATGATGTTGAAAGCCAGAGACCAAAGGAC
>JAFIDK010001184.1 GCA_017051695.1 Algoriphagus aestuarii
GTTTTTTCTTCTTCATCCTTGAGCCCTCCTAATAATGTCTCGGATTCCTTCCTCCAGTTCCTTGACTCGTTCTTCCAGCCGTTCGTTCTCCCGCTTCAATTGTTCGTTCTCCCGCTCAAGTTCTTTGATCCGGTCATTCATTTTGCATTCCTCCTTTAAAGTGGTTTACTCTTATCAGGTCGACGTTTGAAAATCTCGATGATCACCCGCCCGAGCAGATCACTCGCCAGCACTTCCCCGAGGGGGAAGCCGGGCCGAATTACTTCATCCACCGCGTCAGGAT
>JAFIDK010001185.1 GCA_017051695.1 Algoriphagus aestuarii
ACTGAAAGAGCGTGGATTAGAAGATTTTGGAGTTGCAAAATTACCAACCAAAAATGGTGAAGGTATACAATACGGGGAGAAGGCCACTCCGGAAATGATCGCAGTTTCAAAATATACAGATAACTGGGAAGAAGTGAAAATTTTTATTAATTACTTGATAGACCATATGTATGATTACATCGTTGAAAGTGGGACCTCTGCACCAGCTTTAAAACTAGAACATGTCGGAACAACAGAATCAAAATTAGCTCAGTTTAATGAGATTGCCGAAATTATGAATGAA
>JAFIDK010001186.1 GCA_017051695.1 Algoriphagus aestuarii
GGTTGGTGGCCAGCTCGCGCGCCGTTACGGGATTCCCTATCGCAGTTCGAACGTGAACGCCTCGAACTGCGTTGACGCCCAATCAGCTTATGAATCGATGATGTCGCTTTGGCCGGTGGTGCTCTCCCGCACCAATCTGGTGATGCATGCGGCGGGCTGGTTGGAGGGCGGTTTGGTCGCTTCCTTCGAGAAGGCGATTGTGGATGCCGAGATGTTGCAGCACATGTCCGAAACGCTACAGCCCCTCGTCGTGAATGAAGCCGAGTTGGCGCTGGATGCCATC
>JAFIDK010001187.1 GCA_017051695.1 Algoriphagus aestuarii
TTCAATAAAATGATAGAGACCCAGCTAGCTCAGTTAGCATCCTTGGTCTCTACAAATGAAACTGGGAGGATTCCGGGGCAACCCGACTCCTCCGTTGAAAATGTTAAGGCGATCACGACATGGGGAGGTAAGTCCACTCGTGATCCGCCATATCCTAACCCTGCAGGAACTAATGGGATATCAAAAGAAGCGTCATCTAGTGACTCGGCTGACAAAGAGGTTCAGCCAGAGAAGACCATGCCGCAGGAGCACTGCGACACACGGTTGCTGTCGTTTCCCCAAC
>JAFIDK010001188.1 GCA_017051695.1 Algoriphagus aestuarii
CAAACATTTTCTCGGTCCGGACAATTACAGCTCGCTTGCCCTGGAGGAATTGGGACACCGATTTAAGACAGCAGAATTGTTTGGGAAGCTCGCGAATATCGGCGACGACATCGACAGCGAATATATTCACTCAAATGCCGTATTCAAGAAATTGGTTACTGGAGAAACCGTCAACGTCGAGCGAAAGGGCCGGGATCCGTTTGAATTCAATAACTATGCGAAGCTGATTTTCAGCGCAAACGAAATGCCGCGGATCAATGACAGAACAGACGGACTTATGCGC
>JAFIDK010000012.1 GCA_017051695.1 Algoriphagus aestuarii
TTGAAATCTGGTACAACAAAAAGAGAAAACACTCCTATTTGAACTACCTCTCACCCGAACAATTCGAAAAATCATATCAATCAAAAGCAGCTTAATCTATTGTCCAGTTTTTTGTTGCAAATCCATATTGAGTCTTTTTATTATTTGTACAATTTCCCCGGGAATGTTCCGGCTCTGCTTTTAAATCATCAAGTTCCTGTTGATATAGCAAAGTTATTTCACAGTTTGTCTCTGTTTCTTAAAATGTCGAAGTTTGAGCTTGAAGCGTAAAATTTGCGGCTATTATATTTTAGTAATGGTAAATACCAATTGCAAAATCATTTGAATATTTTATTGAATTTGCCCTTGAAAAATGTGGAGGATTCCAACCATTCTCACAGATGTGGTATCAACACTTAATTAAGATAATTAAAGTGAAATGATCTACAAAACTTAGTCATTTAAAATATCAAGACAATAACTGTCCAAGATGCTGATAGATAGAAGAATGTGCAGATTTCTTTGATTAAATTCACTACATGTTTAATCTAACCACAAGCACCATGAAAACTAGAAACGGGATCAAAACAGGACCAAAGAGAATTGCCAAAACTACCGGCCAACCAGACCGACGTCAAAGGGATAATAAGGAAACACCAGGAAATATCCCATCTTTAGAACCGCATAAGCATAAACCAGGGAAGTGAAAAGGAAAGCTGAAATACCCAGAATTGGGTATTTTTTAGGTTTTAGTTTAATGGACTTACAATCTATTTATGCTAGAAGAATTAATAATCCTCTCATTAATTATTAATGGGGAAGGGTGAAAAGAACCAATTTAGAAATTTATTATAAAATATGGCCAGTCCGAGACAATTGTTGGAGTAGGGTAGGAAGTGGTTGTGTGTAGACATAATGAATTTACTCCCAACAATTGTTTTAGGTTCGACCTAGACACCTAAAAGATTGGTATTAATTAACTAAATTAATATTCTCTCTTTCTATTTAATTCTTCACCCGGTTTACCTCGTCATCAGCCCCACTGGATTTTTGCCTTTCTTTTTTTGCGAACTCTTTACCAAGGTTAAGCCTGAATGTTAAAAGCACTCTTCTTGTATCTCCCAAGTTAGTATATCGTGCCTCAGATTGATTCAGATTTCTAATTTCTCCCTGATTAATGTTAGTGTATAATAAATCACTACCTGTTAGGCTCAAATAGGATCGCTCGCTGATTTTTTTTGAAATACCAAAGTTTAACGCCCCTTTACTTCCATATAAAAACTGGGCATTGGTCACCTTTGATCTATAATTGCCATCCACTTGAATGTTCCAATCCTGTCCAAACTCAAAAGAGAAAAGACCCTGAAAATATCCATTGATCCCTTTGTGTTCCAGAGGACCTTCATAAAACTCACTTTTAATGTTTACAAAATCCAGGGAGCCAAAGAATTGGAACCTAATATTATCTGAAATATCATAATTTCCATCCACCGATAAGTTGACCAATTTTGTGCTTCCTATATTACCTGGCCTACTGTAATAAATTTCATCATCTATCTCTATCGTCTCATTTACCTGATCCTTCGAATAACTATAGCCTACGGTTGCGGTTGTACTTCCCTTAAAGATATAACTCATCTCAATTTTTCTGGAAAAGGAGGGGAGTAGCAATGGATTTCCCACATAAAATGTATACTTATTCAAAGGAGTTATAAAAGGATTCAGGTCCTGAAAGTAGGGCCGGTCAATTCTTCTCCCATAGTTTACCCTGATCTGGTGATTGCTCATTGTATCTATTTTGTACAGAGCAAAAAACGTAGGGAAAAGTCCATCATATTTTCTTCTGAAAACAGAATCAGGCTTTGTGGCATTTCCAAGTTGATGACCCTTCGAAACAGTTCCTTCAAACCTCAATCCGGCCTGAAGACTTAACCTATTATATTCTTTGCTTAGGTTAATATAAGCTGCACCTATAGTTTCATCGTATAAAAACTGATTTGTTTTATCGTAATCAGGAATAGAATCCAAACCCACAATATTGAAATACTCAGCTGAATTATCAGTTTGGGTAAAAGAAGTTTTGGCACCAAATGACAAAACAGTACTGGTGTTTAGGGGATTTGTATAATCCGCTTTGGCAGAGGAAATCTTTAGATCAGATTTTAAGTCACCGAATAACTGATCCCGGGATAACAAATCTTCATTGGCACCATAAGTTAAGTCTTCAAATTTTTGTTTATTCCCCGTCTCATAGACAATGTGATCTAGATCCAAACCAAAATTCGATCCCTTCTTTTTAAAGTCATGCCTTAAATTAAAATTGATGCTTCCATTGATAAATTTTTCCAATTCACTGTTGCTTGTAAGTGTAGTTGAATCAACAGCTCCGAATAAATCAGTGAAATCAATGGTAGAGTCTGTTGTACTTTTGGGGTGCCTCGAAATACCTCCCAAAACAATTCCCCATGTAGTGTTGTCGCTTTGGTAAAAGTCTACTCCCAAGGTGCTTGTAAACTGGTACCCTTTTCTTCTGATAAAAGAATATTGGTCAAAATTAGTTAGGATATTCCCATTTTCATCTAGGAAGCTTCTGTCCACATAAAAATTCACAAATCCATTCCTGATACCATAACCAAAATTCCCATAGACATTGATTTTATTTTTTCTGAAATTAAAATTCAGGCTGTTTCTAGTCTCTGTATACTGATGTTGAATTAAGCTTAGATTAAAACCAAGATTGAAACCAACAACATTTTTTCGCTTTGTTTTGATATTGATAACCCCTCCATTTCCGGCAGCATCATACCTGGCAGGAGGATTTGTCATGATTTCAATGGATTCCAATGTTGCACTTGAAAGTGAACTAAGGTAGGCTGCCAAGTCTGCTCCAGAAAGGTAGGTGGGCTTGTCATCGATATAGACGGTGACTCCAGGTCTTCCCTTCAAACTGATCGACCCATTGTCGTCTACGCGTAATCCAGGTGATTTTTCAAGAGCATCTAAAGCTGTAAGCCCCTGATTGCTGAGGATAGCCTCAACATTGACTACAGTACGGTCAATTTTCTGTTCTACCAATGGTTTTGTTTCTATCAACACAAATTCTTCCATTTCCAGAGCCTGTCCCTTCACTACAAAATCTGCTAGTTCATAATTGGGACTTTCTGCTGATAGAATAACTTTTTCAGGAAATTTTGACTTGGTACCAAAGAGTGAAAAATAAACTTCATAGATACCTAAGTCAAGTTCATTAAAAGCAAACTTTCCATCGACATCAGTGACTTCTACTTTTAAGATTTCGGTAGAGTCCTGATTTGGGGTTAAATAGACAATACCATCTACGGGACTTCCCTTCTCATCAATGATCCTCCCGCTTATGGATTGAGAAAAACAACAAGAAACGCCAACAAATAAGTAAATTAGGGCAAGGGCTACAAAGTGATTTACAATCATCTTTCAGATAATCAACAGGGAATAATTATTTAATGAGATTGTTCAATCAGTTGATACTGACATAGTCAATTGCAGATGTTCCTCAGGTCTTTTTACAAAATTCTTGAGGATATAAGCGTGGATTTCTTTTGGTTGCTTTTTCCCGTTGATATAGAAGAATTCGTTTGTCAACTCAAGTTTGTAATTCTTGATGTCGGCTATCAATCCCTCCTTTTTTAAATAGGTTACCAAAGGTTCTTTTGATACTCGCTCCTCACTTTTATTCTCTTGTGTTTTTACTGAAAGACTATCGTCAATTGTTTTTTCGGTTGAATGATTATTAAGTACTGCTTCATCTTTTGCTTTTTTTACTTCTGCGCATGAGATCAAGGAAGTCATAAAAAACAGTGTAAGTAAAATCAAAGGCTGGGAAAAACTAGTGATTTGGAAGCTTTCGCCAGTTGTTGCATTCATTTTTGTTCTGATGAATCTTAGATTTTTCATTGTAATATGTTTTAAAGGTTAAGATGTTCCAAAGATACGTTTTTTTTCGTACGAAAAAAGATGTAGGGTGTAATTTTAATAAAAAGGCATGACTCAAAGGAGGATGAAATCAATGGATTTCTTAAAAATAGGCATGCACAAAATCACGCAAAAATTAAAATTTAATAACTATAAGGTATTGAAAAACAGATATATATTATTTTTTTTCATTATAAAATGAATAGGATACGACTATCTTGATCAGCTCTTCAAACAAGTTGAAAAATGTTACGAATTAATTCGTATCTTTGGGTTCAAATCATGAATTTTATGAAACAAAACACTGATACCGAGAGCTTGACCAAGTCGGAAGTAGAGATCCTTAGAATTTTATGGGAGCTGGGGCCGGCAACTGTCAGGATGGTGAATGATGAAATCAATAAAAGCCGGGATGTGAAGTATACCTCTACTTTGAAGTTGATGCAGATTATGCTTGAAAAGGGGATTTTGAAACGTGATGATAGCCAGATGAAGCATGTGTACAGCCCTGTAGAAGAAGAGCAGAAAACCAAAAAGAGTTTGTTAAGTAATTTCATCAACAATTTCTATGGTGGTTCGGCCAGTAAATTGGTAATGCAGTTGACAGGGAAAGAGATCTCCGACAAGAAGGAATTAGATGAAATCAAACAGATATTGAAAAATCTGGAAGAAGAGAAATAGGAACTTCTATAAAATTAACTTAAAAGTGTCAAGATGGATTTTGATGTATTCCTAAACGCTATTTATAAGACGCTCCTTCACTCAATTTGGCAGGGGGTGATTTTGGCTCTCATGGGTGGTTTAATAGTGAAAGTCGGAAAAAACTGGAAGTCTTCCACCCGATACAACTTACTGACAAGCTCTTTTTTTCTATTCATGCTTGGTATTTTGGTTACCTTTTACCTGGGACTTACTTCTAATAGCTCCAATGTATTAGCAGTGACTAACATCCTGTCAGACACGATTCAACCACAAAGCAAGTCAGGATTAATATTTTCTGTCCATTCCATTGTAGATCGCCTGTATGGTTATTATGATTACTATTTAGCTCATTTTGACAGGTTAATTGTGTTGATTTGGTTTGTAGTTTTATGTTTCAGGCTTTCCCAGATGTTGATTGACCTATTTTATTTGGAGAAGCTTAAAAGCTCAAAATTAAGTATATCGGATTCCCGAATTGAACAGAGCTTGCAGGCAATGGTCAGTCGCTTGAACATCAAAATCAAAGTTTCCGCCTTTGAGTCCCCTTTGGTGAAATCCCCGCTTATGATAGGACTCATTAAACCTATGATTTTATTTCCGATTGGTCTTGCAACGATGATGCCATTGCATCAAATAGAAGCAATATTGGCCCATGAACTGGCACATATAAAAAGAATGGATTTTTTAATAAATATGGTACAGTCTATTCTAGAGGTGATTTTCTTTTTTAACCTTCCGGTTACCTGGATTTCATCCCTAATCAGACAAGAAAGGGAGCAGTGTTGTGATGATATTGCGCTGGAGTTAACAGGAAATAAAAAGGAGTATGTGTCTACCTTGGTTCAATTCTTGGAGCTTAAATCACCAACTTTACAAGTGTCCTTTTCAACTAACAAAAAATCAGTTTTGACACGGGTGAAGCGTATTTTTGGAATTCCGAATCCAACTTTTAACCTGTTGGAGAAATTCTTTTTGTCGCTTTGCTTTGTCGCAGCAATAGTCTTCGCAGGTATTGTCAGTGATAAGTCTTCTTATTGGAATGATAAATTTATTTTCAGTTCATTTTTGGGACAAACTGAATTGGCTAAAGAAAGCGACAGGGTTGATTCCATGAAAATAATTGAACACTTAAAGAAAAAAGAAATAATAAAGGACCCTGAAAACTTTTCAGTCAAAATCACAAATTTTGGGCTCTATGTAAATGGGGTAAGGCAACCTAAGAAAATCCACGACCAGTTTTTGAAAGATTATGTCAAAGGCTACGAACATAGGCTTCATTACACAATCACTGTAAAAAGCACCTCATGATTTTGACATAAAGACTTAATGACAAAGTTCTTATTGTGGGACTTATTCCCTCATCATAGACCTTAACTTATACAGCCAATATTGGCTTGCTGCAATTAAAAGGAGACGAACTAAACTTCAGTTATGTGTAGGTATTAGCATCAGTTTCAGCCTGACTAATAACATTAGGCTGCATTACTTATCTTCAACATTAAAACAAAACTGGACAGTATTTCGGGGCTAAATATTCAATGAATACCGTCACAGCAGCAAGCCCTTGACGATATAATCATGAGAATTGATAATAGAATAACTGGGAAACGTAGTGTCCAGAAAAGTATGTGATTGATAAAAATAGTTATTCTTTAGATTTCTAGGATAGGGTTCGGATTAGTATTTTATGCACTCCTCAGATAAACACTCTTGCCTCCACCATAGTAATTCGTGTAGATATGCTGGTCACGGAGACAGTCTTCAAGCTGACTTCTTCGTCAGAATAAACTTCCTGAGGTAGCCAAAGTAGATTGTCATAATTCATCCCCTTTACTTGGGCGGTGATTTGACGACTTTCATGCCAACGATCTATTTTCAGTTTTTCTGCTTTTAGCTTATCAAGTGTTTCCTTCGCTACCTTTTTCACTTCCTTCTTTTCTTTGGGGCCAAGTTCTTTTTCCTTTCGGAGTAGGTTAAAAATCGCCAAGGTTTCCTGATCTTCTAAATTCTCACGGACGGCCCTTTGTTCTTCTTCTGATAGAGTTGCCAAGAAATCAGATAGCTTATTGAAAGCTCTGAAAGTGTTTTCCGATGATTAGCCATTGTTATATTCATCAATAATTTCCTTTTATCGCACATGAATATAATGTTGTATCGGGATTTCTTTTAGAATCTGATCAAATTCCCTTTTTTCAAATTAAACCATAACGGTCACCAAGTAATTTGACTTTTGCGATACTGGATTCTTAATTTAGCTTTCCCATTTTTTATATGGATAAAATTCATGATCAAAACAAGTGTTTTAATCTGATTTTTAATGAGTTAATCTCCTGTTGAAGAGTTTTATACTAGCCTACTAAAAGTTAATTTTTGGCTAATCGGATTGTTTTGAAAATTTTTCTTGAAATTCTAGTCGAAATTTTTTTAATCAAGTGGATAAATGAATGCCATTTTCCGAAAGTAATTGTAGAATATCTAACTCATATATGTCTTTCATTTTTGCTAAAATTATTATTGATGGTTGTGATTTACCGCTTTCAATATTAGAAAGAGTTTTTTGAGAAATACCTAAACTTTCCGAGACTTCTTGTTGGCTTAACCTTTTAGACTCTCTTGCTTTTTTTAATTTATGGCCAATTTCCATACAATTAAATCAATTTTGGGTTAGTAAAAATTTTCTGTTTTTTAGTAATAAAGGAATAGTCAAATAAAAGTTTAATTCTCAAATTTAAAAAGTTTTTTGTGAAAAATAAATTTTAGTTTCATTTTTAATGATGGATAACTGCTTTGCTACAACTAAAAAATTACTTAAAATTCTTAAAGTCCCTTTTTCTAATGGTTTTTTAAAAGAAAAGATTTTAACTCATCCACAATACCCTAGTTTACTTTCAGTTTCAGACACCTTGCAGGAATATGGAATAGAATCACTAGCAATTAAACATCCTAAAAAAGAATTGGACGATCTTCCATTGCCAGGAATTGTTCAGGTTTTTAAGGGAAAAGAAATGTTTTTCAACATAATTACTTCCGTTTCCAATCAAGCAGTTTCATTAATAGATGAGGAGGGGATAGCGAAAAAAATGTCAACTTCAGATTTTTTCGAAATCTGGACAGGGGTTATTTTACTACTTGAAAAGGGAGAAAATGCTACTGAACATGGAATAAGAAAAAAAAGTAATGAATTACTATTTCTTAAAACAATCGGTACAATCTGCTGTCTAAGCTTAATTTCGTGGTTTTTACTTATTTCTTTTGAAAGTGCGTTTTCACTTGTAATTCTAAGTTATTTTTTACTCAAAGCATTAGGGCTTTTTATATCAATCCTTTTGCTCTGGTATCAACAAAATAAAGATAATCCCACATTAAATCAATTCTGCACAAATGGTGGTAAATCAGACTGCAATTCCGTGTTGGATTCTAAAGATTTCCAGTGGTTGGATGGTAAACTTAATCCTAGTATGCTTGCATTTGCATATTTTACATCAAGTATAGGGGTTTTAACTATTTCCGGTTCTTTATCTCTTGCTTTATTGGGCTGGTTAAGTGTGATAACCCTACCTATAATCGCATATTCATTCTTTTATCAAGCTTCAGTGATTAAGAATTGGTGTAGATTCTGTTTACTGATTCAAGGAATATTGTTTTTAGAGGCAGTAACAATGTTTGGAGGAAAGTTCTGGTTATCTGAATTCCAATTATCTCCTTTCTTATTATTTTGTGCCCTTTTTTGCGGAACTATTTTGGGAGGAGTCTTTTTAATTTCACTGTTAGGATTAATAGAAAAAGTATACAAAACTCAACGTGAACTCAATAAATTCAAGAGCAATAAAGAATTGTTTGAATTATCTCTCACTAGGTCGAAAAAAATAGTAAATGACCCTCAAGGCTTAGGGATTTTTATAAAAGGTGAAAATTCTAAATTTCAAGTGACAAAGGTTTGTAATCCATATTGTGGGCCATGTTCCCGAGTTCACCCCGTTCTAGAAAATCTTTTCGAAAAAGGGAATATTGACCTTCAGATCATCTTTGCCTCTCGAAGTGGAGATGAAAAGAATGAGCTTGCAATACAACATTTTTTGGCAATTGCTGAAAAAGATGATTTAACTCTTACTCGTAATGCACTTGATGATTGGTATTTAGCTGATGAAAAGGACTATATCGATTTCGCTAAAAAATATCCATTGAATGAAGAGCTTTTTCTTCAGAAAGAAAAATTAAAACTTATGGAGGATTGGTGTGAAAAAGAAAGTATTTCATATACTCCTACTTTATTTATTAATGGGTATGAATTACCTAAAGAATACAAAGTTGAAGATTTACACTTTGTCCTATCATGATATTTAAATTAATTAAATAATTATTTTATTAAATAAAGAAATTCTATCGCGATGAATGGGCGTATTTGCTCAAACGCTCTTTTAAGATTGGGCACTTTTTGAATACTATTAAAATTTTATTATGAAAAAGTTGAATTTAAAAAAAATGAATCTTCTTTCAGAAGATGTAATTGAAAGAAGTCAAATGGCCGCTATTTATGGTGGATCAGGTGGGTCTGGGACTGGTACTTGTGGATATCAGGATCCATCTGGATATACCGTTTGTAATCTGACTATGTCACAGGCTATGAGTTATCAGGCAACCTATGGAGGCTATTACTGTTGTGATAGTTGTGGAGGCAATGGAGGTTCTGCATCATATTGCTAATTAACATGATTGCTTGGAGGTTAAATTCCAAGCAATCATATTTTTAAACTATTGCTATTTATTTTAATTGTTGAAATACTTTTTATCTTGTTGTTTTCATTTAAACGGTATTATTCTAAAAACTCTATTATATATTTTGTTGAAATTGTCAAAGTATGATTTTTCTTAATATTAAATTTTCAATTTATTAATCTTGTTAATTTTATTTTAAATTCTTGAATACTAATTTCCCATTCTATAAACAACCAGATTCCAAAGATTGTGGTCCTACCTGCTTGAGAATTATAGCTAAGCACTATGGTAAACTCATTTCTCTTCAAGAAATAAGAAATTTGTCCGAAACTACTCGTTCGGGTAGTAGTTTACTTAAACTAAGTGATGCAGCAGAAGCAATAGGATTTAAGACTATTGGGGCAAAATTGGATTTTAAGAGATTGGAACAGGCTCAATTGCCTTTAGTTGTACATTGGGATAAGAACCATTTTGTGGTTGTATATCAAATTAATAAAGGTAAAGTATATCTTTCCGATCCTGCTTATGGATTAATCCAATTAACTAAACAGGAATTTATTTCCCGTTGGATAGGGAATAATGCAACAGATGAAAGTAAGGAAGGAATAACCTTGCTTTTAGAACCTTCCATGAAATTTAAAAAAATGAAGTGGGAGAGTTCCGAAAAAAGGTCTTTGGGATTTCTGTTTCAATACTTATTCAAGTATAAAAGTTTGATAGTACAGCTGGCTGTCGGTTTATTAGTAGGTAGTTTGCTTCAACTTATTTTTCCTTTTTTGACTCAAAGTATCGTGGATATAGGGATCCAAAACCAAGATATTGGATTTATATATCTAGTTCTAATAGCACAAGTAATGTTATTTTTAGGTAGGACAAGTGTTGATGTTATTAGAAGCTGGATTTTACTACACCTAAGTACTCGAGTGAATATTTCTCTTGTATCTGATTTTTTTATTAAGCTTATGAAGCTACCAATTTCCTATTTTGATACTAGAATGACTGGAGATATTATGCAGAGAATTGGGGATCATAGAAGAATAGAGAACCTACTTACAGGATCTGCATTGAGTACCTTTTTTTCCTTTTTTAATCTTTTGGTATTTGGAGCAGTTTTATTGTATTACAGCCCAATGGTATTTTTGATATTTATGGGAGGGAGTGCTTTATATATTTTATGGATTCTCTATTTTTTGAAGCGGAGGAAAGAATTGGACTATATGCGATTTGCACAGCTAAGTCAAGAACAAAGTACTGTGATTGAATTGATAAATGGTATGCAAGAGATTAAGCTACATAATGCAGAAACCCAAAAACGATGGAAATGGGAATTTGTACAGGCTAGTCTATTTAACGTTTCCATTAAGACATTGACATTAGAACAGACGCAAGGCGTTGGTTCTTCAGTTATAAATGAGCTAAAAAATATTTTGGTCACTTTTGTATCGGCACTTTTGGTTATTCAGGGACAGCTTACCTTGGGAATGATGCTTTCTTTGCAGTATATAATAGGACAACTTAATAGTCCAATTATGGGGCTTGTAAATTTTGTCCGTACTTATCAGGACGCCAAGATTAGTCTTGAAAGACTCAATGAAATTCATGAAAAAGAAGAGGAAGAAAGCCTTGACAGGCATTTGGTTTATGAAATTATCCCTGGAGAAGATTTAACGGTGACGAACCTTAGTTTTCGATATCTCGGAGCAGAGGAAAATGTCTTAAAAGAAATTAGTTTGACGATTCCCAAGGATAAAATTACAGCAGTTGTTGGTGCTAGTGGTTGTGGTAAAACTACTCTTATGAAAATACTCCTTAAATTTTATGAACCAACTAAGGGGGAAATCCAATATGGAAATCATAGTTTTTTTTCTATCTCGCCTAGAAGTTGGAGAGATCATTGTGGCGTGGTGATGCAAGAAAGCTATGTGTTTAATGACACTATAGCAGCAAATATTGCAGTCGGAGAGGAAGTAATTGATCTCGAAAGATTGGTAATAGCCTCACAGACAGCAAATATCTATGAGTTTATTCAATCACTTCCCCAGAGATTTAATACTAAAATTGGAAATGAAGGGATAGGTATCAGTACAGGACAAAAGCAACGTTTGTTTATCGCTCGTGCAGTTTATAAAAACCCTGAAATACTTTTTTTTGACGAAGCCACCTCAGCACTTGATGCCAAAAATGAACGCATTGTTATGAGTAATTTATCAAGCTTTTTGAAAGATAAAACTGTGTTCATTATTGCCCATCGTCTTAGTACAGTTAAAAATGCAGATCAAATTATAGTTATGGATGAAGGTGAAATTGTGGAAGTTGGTAGACATGAGGATTTAGTATTAAAAAACGGTATTTACTACAATTTGGTGAAAAATCAATTGGAACTGGAAAAAATCAGAGAGAACTAGGAATGCCCAACAATAATAATTTTATAGAAAATATTCATCTGAGGTCTGAAGAGGTACAGGAGATAATTAGCGCCCCACCTTCTTGGATGATCCGCTGGGGAATTACAATTGTTTTTGGTATAACATGTTTATTGATTTTCCTGACTTTTTTCATAAAATATCCAGACTTTATCCAGGCAAGAGTTAAAATTACAACCTTACAGCCAACTGAAAAGACAATAGCAAGGTCTTCCGGACAAATTGAGAAAATATGGGTCCACAACGGTGACATGGTTCAAGCTGGTCAGCCTTTAGCAAGTATTGAAAGTACCTCAGAAATCCAAAGTGTTTTGGCCCTAAAAAAGATTCTAAAAGAAGTTCCTTTTGGAAATGAGAATGGATATTTATTTCCTTTTGATTCTCTGACTGATGCAGTTTTGGGTGAAATTGAAACTTCATTTGTCGAATTTGAACGAAGTTATTTGGAGTTCAAACTTCTTGAAAAGCTTCAACCCTCTCTTGTTCAGCTAGAAGGAAATCTACAATCAAGTAAGGAAATTCATGAAAGATTAAATAACCAATTGGAGCAAAAAGAAATTCTTGAAAGAAAATTGATACTTGTAGAAAAGGATTTTACGCGAAATAGAAGTCTATTTGAAAGTGGGGTCATAGCTGAAAAGGATTTTGAAAATAGAGAAATGGAATACCTTCAAATGCAAGAACAGGTAAATGTTATGGCAATTAACATTTCTCATCTTCAAGAGGCATTGGTAAATGCAGGGCAAACAATAAAAAGTACAAAAGTTACAAAAGAACAAGACGAATCTAGAGCTTTAATAAATTTGCTACAAGCCTATCACGGCTTAAGAAGAGCAGTTAAAGAATGGGAAAATCGTTATTTGCTTATTTCTTCTATCGAAGGTGAATTAAGTTTTCAAGGTGTCTGGGGAGAAAATCAATTTGTTCAATCAGGTGATCATATTTTTTCAATTTTTCCAAAAATAAGGTCAGAATTAATTGGGGAAACTCTGGTAACATCTCAAAACGCAGGAAAAATTGTTACCGGTCAGAAAGTATTGCTTAAACTCGATAATTTTCCTTTTCAACAATTTGGGGCATTAACAGGTAAAGTTGTAAGTATCTCAGTCTCCCCTGATGAAGAAGGTAATTACTTAGTCTATTGCTCACTTCCAGATGGGACATTAACTTCCTATGGAAAAAAGATTCAAGTAAATCAAGAGCTTTTGGGTACTGCGGAAATCATTACTGAAAACCTAAGTTTAGCAGAAAGACTTTTTTTTAAATTTAAATCAATAACTGAGTATTGAAATATATATTGATATTGACTGTTTTAGAAAAAAAAATAATTTCGGTAATGTAGTAGTAAATAATATGTTTTAAATAATATTTGTTTTCTTTTATTTTTCTAATCAAATAAATAATGGTTTCTATAAAGCAGGAATAAAACATTTATTGTTTTCTAAAAATAATTCGAAGTTATGATGGAGTTAACAAATAATACTAATGGTGTTATTTGGTTGTTTGAATAAAAAAATATTTAAATATGGATAATGTTGTCAAAAGTTTGTGGATAAGTTCAGAAATAGATGAAATGCAAATTGTTTGTATGAATTCGTTTATTGAATTAGGTCATGAATTTCATTTATATACATATGGAGAAATTCAGAATGTTCCAAATGGTGTAATAATTAAAAATGCAAATGATATAATTAATGAAGAATTTGTTTTTAAAGACAAATTCAATTCCTATGCTACTTTTTCCGATTGGTTCAGGATTAAATTACTTTATGATTTAGGAGGTTGGTGGGTCGATTGTGATGTCCTTTGTTTAAAAAAATTTATTTCAGATTGGCCCTATATTTTTGCAACTGAGATTAGTAAAAGTCTAAGTGGGGAAGAATACCCTCAAATTTGTAATGCCATAATAAAAATGCCTAAAGAAAGCAAAGTAGGTCTTGAAATATTGCTTGCAATTGGTGAAAAAATGAAAACCATTAACTCAAAAGAACTGTTCTGGACAGAAATAGGAGCTAAAATCATAAGTGAAAAAATTTTAAAATTTAATCTTACGGATTATGTTGTTTCTCCTGAAGTATTTTGTCCAATCAATTATTTTAACTTTAAGGATTTGCTAAAAGATTCAATTGCTTTTTCAGATGATACGTATGGTGTTCATTTATGGAATAAAATGTGGGAGTGGAATAATGAAAATATCCTTTCAAACCCGGAGAGTAAGTCTTTCTTTTCAAAATATCGGAAGTAAAAATAAAGAGCCTGTAATTTACAGGCTCTGATTGATTTAGCAGAATCCTGAATTCCCTCCTTTGCTACTGCAAAGATCACAACAAACATCCCCGCCATTTGCTTGGTAAAAAGCGTCTGCTTGTTCAAAGGATAATCCGCATCTTATTTCATTACTTGGTGATCTATATCCACAATCTCCTCCAGCGCTTCCGGTGGGGTAACTTCCGCCATAAATTTTAGCTAACTGATCTCTACCAAGAATTTCATCTTGTATCACCCTGATTTTGCCTAATTTTAATCTTTTCATTAATGAATAATTTTTAAATTTTGAATAATGCTTCTTTTAAACAAAGCATTTCAATAATTCTAAATATTATTCAATAAATCAAGTATATATTTACTAATATTTAGTAAATAGATTCTAGAATTGTTTTAAGTAATTATTAGTTTATTTATTTTATTTTTATATATTTAATTATATGATAATTGTTAATTTGACTTAATATTATTTTTTGTTTAAAATTTGGTATTTTATAGTTGTAGTATAATTTATTTTATAGATATGGCACATGTTGAAGAAAAACTTCACGAGATTAATTGTTATCTGCTGAGAAATTCTAAAGATGAAAATGAATTAGGATTATTTAATGGGAAATTGGGATTAACCATCTACTTGTATAATCTAGCGCATAAGTCTGAAAGTCAAAATATCCAAGAAATGGCTGACAATCTTATCGGAGAAATTTATGAGAAAATAGGTAGTTCCAAGCTTTCCACTGATTTTTCAAGTGGACTTGCAGGTATTGCATGGGGGATTAGTCATCTGGTTAATTCTGACTTTGTTGATGCCGATCTTGATGATACTTTAAGTGAATTGGATGATAAGATTTTTAAATTCTTAAATGTTCAAAAAGGAGATTTTTCTGTTAACATTCAAAGTGGTTTAATAGGCTACCTTTTTTATTGTCTTGATCGCTTGGAAAACTCTTTAAAATCTAAGCACTCTTCAAATATTTATATATTTCATATGCTCGGAGCTTCACTCCTTAATCAACTAGGGCAATTAATTGAGGAAGAGAAATATCAAGATAAGGAACCGCAATCGTTTAGTTTATTTTGGGATTTGCCTTTGGTATTAATTGTTTTAACAAAGGCAAAAAAATTGAAAGTAAATGCCAATAAAGTTGATAGAATTGTTGACTTTCTGCTTCCTAGCTTACTTTCACTTTTACCTAGACTACATAGTAATAGGGTCTATTTGTTATTGGGGATAGAATCAATTTTGGTAGAGATACATAATTCTTCACTTAGAAATCATGCTGATCTTTTAAAGAACTCCATTAACCTTAAATCAATTATTTATAAGGAGTACAATAATTTAAATATTTGCCTTGTGGATGGAATTTGCGGTTTAAAGCTCATCGGAAATAGACTATCTGAAATTACTGGTGAAAATTCATTCGTGCCAACAGGAGAGCAAGTATTGCAAAAAATCAATTTGGCTGCGTGTTGGGAAGATAATGATTTTTATAGTCATTTTAAAAAGAGTATAGGTTTGTTTTCTGGCTTGTCAGGGATAGGGTGGATTTTATTGGAAGACTTGAATGTTGTTGAAAAATTGGGACTTTTAAATGATTGAAGTAATGAAAAATATAGATCTAAAAGATTTTACTTTTTTGATTCCTCTTAGGATTGATAGTATAAATCGACTAGAAAATACTTTGGTTACTGTAGAATATTTAATGGATAATTATGATACCCAAATAGATGTGTTAGAAGCGTCAAGTAGAAATACAAACTTGCTCAGAAGGTTGTTGCCAAAAGATGTTAATTATGTTTTTATAGAGGATTTAGATGATGTTTTTCATAGAACAAAGTACATAAACCAATTAGTCAAATCTTCTAAGTCCCAATACATAGTGGTTTGGGATACCGATATTATTGTTCCTGTAGAACAGCTTAATAAAGCTGTTGAATTATTGAGAAATAATGAAGCCGATTTTGTTACACCGTTTAAAAATAAATTTTTGGACACTTCAGAAATCCTTCGGGATCTATATTTACAAAATCGTGAATTAGAGGTTTTAAAATTGCATCAGAATAAAATGAAGTCTTTGTATCTACCCAATCCAGTTGGTGGGGCTTTCTTTGCAAATAGAAAAACATATATTGATGCCGGTATGGAAAACGAAAAATTTTATGGTTGGGGAAGGGAGGATGGAGATCGTGTGAACCGGTGGAAAATTTTGGGATATCGACACCAGCATATTGATGGATTATTATTTCATCTTACTCATGAAAGAGGAAGAAATAGCACTTTTCATAGCCCTAATCAAGATCAAATTAAGATGGCAGAAGTTTACAAAAGCCTATCTAAATCAAAGCAAGAGCTTCAAAATGAAATTAATAAATGGTAATAATTATGGATTAATATATTAACCTTTTAGAAGGCATAGTCTCGGGAGCCGTTATTAGTCCGGGAAGTATTTATTTTAAATTATATTATGAAATGAAAAAAGTAAATTTAGGTAAGCTTAATCTTCAATCTGAAGAGGTTTTGGACAAAAGTCAAATGGCAAAAATAAATGGAGGAGCAGGGTGGATGTGCTTTTGTGGAAACGAAGGGAGTTATGGCGGTGGTGGCACCTATTTTGAAGGGGATAGCCAAGCTGCTGGGCAGTCTGCACTTTATTATATGGCTAATATTTGTGGCGGTTCTGCAACTTGTTTTCATGTTTAATGGCTTTTTATAAGTTTGTTCCTCAATGATGAGGAACAAACTTATTATAATTTTTTTTATTTTGTGATGTTAAATTAATTGACTTACTAATTTTCTTTTTTACTCAATAGTGTTTTTGAAAATCAATTATTTTGATTACAATCTTGTTTTTTTGTTTTTTACCATCAAGAGTTGGTAGAAGAAACAGAGGTATTATTTAAATTAATTTCAGACCTTACCTTGTTACTATTTATATTTCAATTTAACTCGGGCTACCGAATTATTTTGAAGATATTTGTTTAAATTTAATTAAGTAATAAGTTACTAGGATTTAGTAATATAAGTATAGTTTTTTTATTGTTCTTTATTTAGTTTTTATTTTTGATCGGAAGGTCCGATCTATTTTAGATTATTCTTAAAAATTCAGTTATGAAAAAGTTAAATTTAGAATTGCTCAAACTTACTTCAGAAGAAATTCTCGATCGTAGTCAAATGAAGTCAATCGTAGGAGGAGGAAGATTTTACTGTAATTGTGTTGATTCTGTTGGATCATGGTCAGGTACATATTCTGATCATGCAAATGCTGTTGCAGCAGGTACTCTCCATTGTTCATCAGGGGTTGCTGAATGTTACTCAATACCCCAACCGTAAAATGGTTATTTGAACATTAAGGTTTTCAAATTTTGAAAACCTTAATGTTCCTATTAAATTAAGATTTATAACCTTAGAAATGGGATATCTAATAAGTCGCTCTTCTTTTAAAATTATATTAATTCTATTTGGCATTGGTTTTTCTTCGTGCAACAATAATAAACCATTTGTCAATTTAAATTTGGATGATTTTAAGATAGATACGTTGATTTTTAAATCTGAAAATGAAATTATAGAATTAGGAGATGACGGAGAGTTTTTGGCTTTTTCGGCCATTTCAAAAAATACCCCTACTTATTCTATTTTCAACCTTGAAAAAAGATTTTTGTATACGCTTGATCTAAAAACAAGAAAGCTTTTGTCAAAATTGGAAATGCCAAATGAAGGTCCTGATGGTATCGGCGACTGGATCATAGATTTTCAAATGATCAATGATAGTAGTTTTATGGCCCAAGGTGATAAAGTGTTTTATTTTTTTAATAAGGAAGGGAAAAGAACTAATAGAGTTAGGGTAGATCATCATTTTTATTTGAATCCAGATTTGAATAGAAAATTTCCAAACACAGGGTTTCTTTATAAAGATAAACATTTTCACTTTACGACAGTAAAAATGGGTACGAACGAATCGGAGGTGCTAAGCTATGATTCGGAAATCGATACCATCTATTTTAGAGAGATTCCTTTTGTTGATTTGATAAAAAATTCTTCTGTGATAACTCTAGTCGAATCCTTCACGTTTTATTCTTCTCCTGCATTTGTTATCAGTGATTTTCCAGGTGGATTCCTTATCGTAAATCGAGGAATGCCCAATATGACTGCATATCTTGCCAATGGAGATACGGTAAGTACAAAACCTAATAGCTCAAAATTTTTTGAAGATCTGGAGCCTGTTGAAGAGGTATTCAGGGCTAAAAATGAAATCGAGGAAAAGGAGTTTAAAAGGGAGTTAGAAAAGCGGATGAACTTTCTTTTACCTATAGTTGACGAAAAGAATCAAAAGTTGTTTAGACTCGGCTACCATCTGACTTCTGATGGAGTTTCATATAATAATTACTTATTTGAATATGATGCTGATTTAAACTTGACAAGGGAAATCTTCCTTGATGGAATCAAACTTAAACCCCGGAAAATGTTCCTTAAAGAGTCAACTTTTTATTTAGCTGCATCTTTTGACGATGAGCCAGGCCTTTTGATTTTTGAAAATCCGTTCAAAAAATGAATTTATAAACAAGGATTCTGAATTAATTCTTAAATGGAATTCAATTATTTTTATTTTCAAAAATAATATAAAGATGCAATGTCCTGAGAATAACTTATCAAATTGGCTGACGAATTTGAAGACTCGGAGTTGTAGGGCCAAATGTTGGAATTAATTGTTCGATGAAAAGAGAAAACGAGCTTCTCCTTACTACTTTGTAAAAGAATAAGAATCATCAGTTAAGATCTATTGGTGAAGTAGAATTATCAAATCACTCCCTAACTTTTATCTATTTTCTGAACAAGATTATCCTCCTCTTCCTCAAAAAGAGCCCGCCTCATTTATTTTGGATAGGATCTGAGGTGGTACCAAACCGAGTTTTGAATTGATAGGAATATCAGAAAGGAGTTACCAATTTTACCTACAACAAATGACGATTTGAATAAACTTTGGAGGCCTCAACAATAACTTGGATCCTTCTAGAAAGGATTTTTTGTTAAAAATCAAATTCTTTTTTTTCTTCCACAAATATTCCTATTGTTTTAAAAAGTTCTTTCTCACTTTTTGACTCAAGATAAACTAGGAAATTGGCATCTACTACATATAAATCATCATGAGAGAAATCTAAAATATAGGGTTGTAATTTATGTTTGCTTTGAACTTTGTAAACTCGATCTAAAGCTTGATTCACATGGGTTGATTGGAGTTGTTCCTTTTTGGGATGATATTGCTTTATTATGCTATAAATTGAATTTGATGAAATACCCTTTCTTAATTTATCAATATCGGTTTTAATTATTGCAAACATAATCCATCTATACATTTCAAACTCTGTGATTGATAATCCTTCACAAAATTTATCCATAAATGTTTGATATCTTGAGGCCATTTCATTAGTAATTGAATTCAATGCTTCAATAACCATATTATTAGTTCCAACAAAAGTATAATCTTCCTGTGTTTCCCATATTTTCTGTTTTTCACATATTTTATAGCATAATTCCTGAACTAATCCTACATTCTCATTAGAAGCTTCGATTATCATTTTTGTAACATGATCAGGTATTTTAATATTTAACAAGGGAAAGCCAGACTCAATTAATTCTTTTAAATCATTATATGTCCATAAATCAACATTTATATTTATGACTCTTCCAGATAGATCACCATTAAAAACTGTGAGCCTGTTTGATTCTAACCATACACCAACTATTAAAAATGTAATTTCTGAAGTTTCATGGAAAACCTTTAAATCAAATGCGAATTTTCTCTGTAATTCTTCTTCTAAGTAGTGAAAATCCTCAAGAACTATAAGCTTGTTAAAAGAGTTTGCATTTAAGACGCGAACTAAATCATTTGGTTCATTTGGATCAATATCAAATGTTTTATAAATCTTTGTTTGGGGATCTTCATTACTTTTTTCAATACCTCCTTCACCTTTTGCTTTAGTCAGAAAAGGAACTCCAGCTTCAGCTTCAATTTGGGCGGAGAACCTTATTCCACCTTTGATTGTTTTTTGGAGGCTAAGTTGGTAATCAATTTCCGCATTCTTAAGAATTTGTTCATATAAGGATTCGAGTGTATAGCCTCTCGTGCATTGAATTAATATATAATCCTCTTTTTTTAAATGAAATTTTCTTAAACTAGATTTACCTTGTTTAGAACCACCATGCAAAACAATGTGCTTATTCCTAGATAATTCATGTAAAAATTTACTATCAACTTCTTCTCGTTTTTTATATGTTAAAGGAATTCCCCTTGTATTTCCATATACATCGGATAAGTCTATTTTTTTCATTTTTTAGGTTGTAATATTAAAAGACAAAGAATATATTAATATTTTAGTAGTTACTATTCTATGCAAAAGTTTATAATGTTTAATTCGAAATTTATTAATCCCCTATCTACTTTTAATCAAAGAATTTTCAATTTATAGATTTTTTTGGTTTTAAATTACTCACTTGCACCTATGATCTCTTAAATCCAAGGATTTAACGCCTCCCTGAAATTAAAATTTCGAAAATAAATCCTATTTAATTTTTAAGTTTTATATCTTGTTTACTAATAAGTACCTATTTAATAATTGGAGATCATTTATTTTTAATTCACAAATCTTCATTACTCAGCACCTCCCCAGTCCTATACACTATGACCACTTTTCGGACTACTCCACTTTGACTTGCCTATAGAGTAATGGTTTGACCTATTTGGTTCAGTAATTTGATTGACGAGTTACAGTTTTCGCATGAATCAGGAAAGAAATCTACCACTTCTTTGGACCACATCTCACAAAGGGAATAATCAAAGCCAATTACAAAATCCTGTCCAAGCCCCAAAAAGAAATCCTCATCAAAGTATAAAACTCCAAGAGGAGGGGAGTATGGGGCTCTGCACTCCCAGAGAATATTTTCAGAAAAATCTGTGCTAATATACTGAGTAGTATTAATTCCATCGGAATTGAAGCTTTTATGTTCCAAAAGAAATCCTCCTTTCCAGACTCTTTCATATTCCATTCAGGTCAATTCATTTTTAGACAAGTGGGAGGTAGCGCTTTTAAGGACGAAATCATCCAGGTTAATTCTTAAAATGCTTTTTGAAATTGAAGCATTTTCGGTCATATCTAATGGATCCTGACCTAATATTTCTATTAATTCAAAACCTGTTGCTAAATAGCCGTGCCCAACAGGATTGTAATGGATATTTGGAATATCTGATTCTGGATCTAAGTCTACTTGATATTCAGCTGTTTTTTGATCAGGCGATGCAAATAACCCCAGCCAGAATTTTCCCTCAGACTTACCATAGAGATAAGTTTGATCTGTGCTTCCTAACTCAAATACTTTCAGATATTCGAATTCTTGCGCATCCATCAAACCTCCATAGATAGCAAGAAGACTATCGCGTTCCACGATTAGTGGATCTTTTGGGATATTAGGTTTCTGGTCTTCGGAGCATGATCCTAGAAGAATAAAAAAAAGGAGAAAAAATAGAGTGGACCAATCAAAAAACTTCATCATGCAAGATAATCAGAAGATTAATGATGAAATATACCCTGTGTAGGGTATTTTTTTTAATTTCAAAAACCACTTTCTTACCTATGAATTAATTTGATTCCTAGCAACCTACCTTACCTTGACGAAGAAACTCCTTCATTCTTTCCTGTTTCTTGCCTTCTTCCTGCTAGCTTTTCAGCTAAATGCGCAGACGGTCTTCGTCACTAAGACAGGAGCGAAGTATCATAAAGAATCCTGTCGGTACGCCAAAACTGGCTGGGCTTCGGATCTGGCAGCAGCTAAAAAGAGAGGCCTGACCGCCTGCTTAGTATGCAAGCCGTCAAGTAAAGAAACGGGAGAAGCCAAACCTATTCCTTTATCCTCTGGGTCAAATAAAACTGAACCAAGCAAAGAAACTAAACCAGCTCAGACAACACCAACTCAGTGCAAAGCAACCACTAAAGCGGGAGCTAGATGCTCAAGGAAATCTGCAGCCGGAAGTAGTTATTGTTGGCAGCATGATGGATAGAAATAGAATTAAAAATAACCAATTACAAATTGTTATAAATATTAGGGTGGAATTACAAACCCCATCCAGTGCCTTGAATGAATTCAGAACATTTGGAAAATTCAACATGGATTAAATATAAATATATAGACCTTGTTGTTTTAAAATCGAAAATATTATAATTAATATGGTGGAAGATCTTGATGTAAAAATTGTAAGTTCTATTATTGATGTAGCCGTTAAAAAAGTTATTGGGATTTTTTCAAATGAATCTGTTAAAATTAAAAAGTCTGTAAAAGAATTTTTAGACAGTCAAGATGATTTTGATGAATTTGATTCTAAATATGGAATTAAGATAGATCGTGAAATCGCAGAAAAATTTATAATTGGAAATATCAAAGTTGCTAGAAACTGGGCTAATGAAGTCAGCTTCTATATGACCACTTCAAAGATCGTAAGTGAGCTTTATGTTGATGTGGACTTTTATTTAACACCAATTAAGTATAGCCTTGATGAATATGATTTAGAGAAAAAAATTAAAGGTAAAGATCTAATAAAAAAAATTAATAGAAATATATTGATTTATGGTGGTGCGGGAGCAGGTAAAACGACATTTTTGAAGAGTTTTTTTACTAGTTATTCAAAAAATTACTCAAATTATGATTTTTCTTGTGCACATGTTATAAGATTTAGATCTGTAAACTATCCTAGGTCATCAAAGAAGAAATATTTCGGGCTTTATTCAATTTTACTTCAAAGCTTAGGCATTTCCATACGGTTCCCTGTCAAAAATTTGCAATATTTTGAATCTGAATATTTTGACCTAATAAAAGGGATAGTTATAGAGTTTATTGAAGAATGCAAGTTGCTAATATTTTTTGATGGATTTGATGAAATTCCTGACTTGAAGATTAGAAAAAGAGTTGAATTGGAATTCAATGAATTAGCTTACTCGTTAATTAATTCAAAGTTTATATTAACATCTAGAAGTAATGATTTTAATTTAAATCTCCCAAACACTGACAAATATGAAGTAGCACCTCTCAATGATGTTCAGATTAAAAGTGTTATTAAAAAGTGGCTAAAGAAAAAGGATGAAGTTCAAGATTTATATACTAAAATAAAGGAATCACCGTTTTATGATGCCTCAATGAGGCCATTAACTTTATCTTATTTGTGTGCTATTTATGAAAAGAGAAAGTCAATTCCTCCCAAACCAAGGTATATTTATGACTTTGTTTTAAATTTATTGCTTGAAAATTGGGATCAACAAAGAGGTATTAATAGGTATTCAGAATATGCGAATTTCTATATTGAGAAAAAGAAAGAGTTTCTTGCCCATTTGGCATTTAAGTTATCGAATGGTTATAAACTAAATGTTTTTAATAGTGATATTTTAAAGAAAGTATATAATTCTATCCATGAAGATCATAATTTACCATTACACCAATCAAAAAACATTATTAAAGAGCTGGAGAGTCATACAAGTCTATTTATACAATCAGGGTTTGATTCTTATCAGTTTTCTCATAAATCTTTACAGGAGTTTTTGACGGCAAAGTATATATCTTCTATTCCAAAATTGCAAAAACAAGTATTCAAAGAGTTGCCAAATGAATTAGCAATTGCTGTTTGTTTAACTTCAAACCCTAATATTTATTTTGAAGAATTTTTAAAAGATCATCGAAATTATTCTGAGGATTTTTGGAATATATTTTTATCAAGACTTTCTGATGAATTACCCGATTTTACAAGAACTCCATCTGTTCTATTATTTTTTTTCATGGCAATAGAAGAGATAGGTTATAAAATATTCAGGGCTACTTTACTACTATTAATCGAAAAAACTAATATAAAAATTGGATTTGAAAATTTTTTAGTAAAATATCCGAAAAGCGTAGTGATTAGAGATAGTACCAGATTTGAATATATTGATCTTAATGTTCAGTTAAAAGATAGAGAATATTTTCCTGGGATTGTAGTTGTTAAAAATGATATATTAACATGTTTCAAATGAAGGGTTTCTCTTTATCTTTTCAAACATTATTTTTAAGGAAATTTGGGAGATAGTTCGAGATGCTTCAGAAAATCTTCTGCCATAAGTAGTTATTACTGGCAGCATGTAGGATAAGTAGTTTTAAATATTAAAACAAATTAATAATTAGTTTAAAAAATGATCAGAAATGGAAAAGTATAAGAACCTTGGACGTGATTCAAATGTAGAGTCATACTAAATTGGAATAGATTTTATTAGAGTCAAATTTAATAGAACAACTAAAATTTATAGCTATAGTTATAGAAGAGCAGGTAGAGACCATGTAGAGCAAATGAAGGTTTTAGCAAGAAATGGTTCAGGTCTCAATAGTTATATAAATCGGAATGTAAAAAATTTGTATGATTAAAATAAAACAACAATTGTTTTATTTATTGCCTTTATTCAGAGTAATGTAATTTGTGAAGAATTGGTAAGGATATAAGGGTGGAATTACAAATTCCACCCAGTCGACACGAGCGATTTGACTACACCCAGACGGGGGAATTATGCTACTGATTTTTCGCCACAGGGATCAGTTTATTTGGAAGCCGGATATCATCCTGTTGAAATTTACCTTTTAAAGGAAAATGAGGGTGCAAAAGTGGAATTGTTCTGGAAATTCGAAGATAAATCAAGGGAAGTAATATCTAAGAATTATTGGTTTAAATAACCTGAATTGCACGCAGAGTATGCTATGTTTTGAATTGTTTGGGCAGGTTTAAGCAAAATGGGTGACAATTATTGCCTGTAAGAATAGATGGGTTTAAACTCATTTCACTCTCTTTTTGTAGCGAATAAACTGGCCTATTTTTTACAGAGAGCAGGAGAAGAACTTAAACTCAAATTTGAGGCTCACCATTATGGACCTTATACAGTGCAATTAAATCATGTATTGTTATATCTGAATGGAGTGTACTTAAGAGGCATGGAGCAGAATGAAAATGGACCGTTTCAATCTTTGGAATTGGATTATAGCAAATGGGATGAAGTAAAGACATTTGTTGATACCCGCTTGAGCATTGCTCAGAAAGAACGGTTGAAGAATGTCCTTAAACTGATTGAAACCTATGAGTCTTACCTATGCATTGGAGCTTTTGGCTTCAGTCGATTATGTAGTGGACAATGAGAAAACAAATGAGCTGAGTGACTTAGTAAAATCAATGCAAAGCTGGAATAAGAGGAAAGGGGAATTGTTTGACAAAGACCATATTGAGTTGGCACATAAGCATCTGAATAAGTATAAAAATGCTGTTTTTCAGAGTGTTTAATGATGTTGACATTGTAGATAACTATATTCGAATATTTCCCCACTTTCTTATAAGGCTTAGAAAAAAAAATCACTGGTACTTCAGATTTCCCGTCATTTTCCCTAAAAAATACCCTGTACAGGGTATGTTTTCGTATCATTTTTTTCCTTTTCTTACCACAGTTCTTAACTACCTGAAGACAAAACCAACTTTTATAACGACTTCCGGGCTTAAATCCGGAAACCATCCATCGCTTTTGATCCTGATATCTTGATGATAGCACAAAACGATCACCTTCTCCTAAATAACCTTTCCCGATAGAGCAGCGTGTCGGGAAGAAGGTGGGGGATGAGGTCATCAAGCCAATTACAAATTGGTAAGGATATAAGGTTTGAATTACAAATTCAACTCAGTCACCATGAACAATATGACTACACCCAGCTGGGGGCTGAAGAGATCTTCTAATTTCCTACCTTTCGATTTATTGATTTTTTAGTAGAAAAGAGCGGCTAACTTGTATTTTTCATTTACGATTAATGATAGATTCCAAATGCAAATTGATAGAGATTTTGGTGTGAAGTTAGCTTCGCCTTGTTACATAAATGGTATGAATCTATCGAGAAAAAATAGATAGGACGATGGGTTAATAACTTTGTTTCTATTATGTGTTGTTTATCCTTTCAAGCATCTCATTGTTTTATATCAATCCGATAATTTATTCATACTTTTTTATGTGTCAATTTATGTCTTAACTGCATTTTATAGCTTCGCCTTTTAATTAAAATTTGTAACTAGTAGTCTTGTAGATAGCTAGTTGTATTCAGTGTTTTATCTTCTGTAGAATTGGCAAAAATTAAAATGGGGAAATTTCGTAGGACAATTGATGTAGCACGGTGTAAGGAAACAGGTGAGATCTTTAGAGCCAGTGAAAGGTTTATTGAAACTAAAGAAGCTTTTCTTTATCGAAGACTTTACCATGAGAAATCAATATCTTTTGAATGCATTGAATGCGGTCAGGATTTAAGTATTTCTGGAAGCAAAAATGATAAAATCCATTTCAAGCATTTTCCAGACCATGATCCATGCTTTCTAGTTCAAAACAAATTTAATCCAGAAGTACAAAAACTTTATGAAAGGGCCTTAGTTGCGAAAGAGAGTGAACGGCATAAAGAAATAAAGCAGAAAATAGGTGATCGACTGGCATTTGTTGAAGGTGTGGAGGCAGACTCAATATCAGTTGATGATAAGTTTATCATTAAGGGAAGAGATCGGAGAAAGCCAGACGTTTACTGTAGGTACAAAGGAAAGGAACTGGTTTTTGAAATCCAGTTATCAGAGCTTTCACTGGGATATATTCTGAGTAGACATAATTTCTATAAAGATCATGGCATCTACTTAATTTGGATTCTGGATACTTATGATATAAGGGATCAAGGAACTAAAGAGAAGGATTTAAAGTACCTTTCAAATCATCAGAATTTTTTCAAACTGGATGAGTCAGTCACTGACTTCAAACTAATTTGTGACTACAAATTTCCATTCCTAACTAAAGATAATACTTTGTTAACTCCTTGGCGAAAAAAGTCTATTAGGCTGGACCAATTAAGTTTTGATGTCCAGGCTATGCAAACATATTTTTTTGATTTTGCCGAAAACCTAGAAAAAATTAAAGGTCAACAAATAATTAAGAAAGAAGCTATTAGAGTCGAGGAAGAAAAAAAACTTCAAGTTCAAATTGAAAATGCAGCCCATTCAAAAGCCCAAGAAATTATTGGAGAAATAAAAAGATTGAAGATGGGGAATGCCCATGATTATAGTAGTGTGAGTAAGAAAGTTGAAAATTTGGAGAGTTTTGAAGTTGCTACCCTAAATAATAGTCTCGGGTTAAATAATCCTGATAGATATCGTACAAATGCACTTTTGAAATGGATAGATGAGGCAAAGGACTCGGAACCATATTTTTTGAGCTTTATCTTGGGGTGTAGAGAAATTGAACTGGATATAAATGCTGTTGATCGATCAAATAGAACAGTGTTTATTAAGGTAATTGAAGATCTTAGGAAATATAAGAACATGATTCTTCGACTGCTGTTCAGGAGAGGTTATCATATGAATGAAAAAGATCGGAATGTATTACAGGCAACCTCCTTGCAGGAAATTTGTCTAGCTGATCAGGTTGCTTATGATCTTTGTAATAGATTAGATAATAGGGATTTAGTGGATAATGTCTTTTACAACCAAAGGCTACTTTTAATATTTGAATCGATTAATCAGAGAAAAATAATTGGATTTAACTACGGTGAAGATAAGTGGGTGTCATTTGCTAATAATGCTATCGAATATTACCAAAATCATTGGTGTAAAATTGAGCTCGCATTAAAACGAGCAGAACTGTGGGAAATGGTTATTGAATCTGACAAAAAGAAGACATTTTCAAAAAAGCTTGAAAAATGGAATTCAATATCCCCTGCACAAGATAATCAGACTAATGAATTGCTTTTTGATCTCTTTCCATATTTGATCTTTCAATAATTAATAGTAGAATCAATACAATTAAAAATGACAGAAGAACTTTTATACCATTATACTTCAATAGAAAGTTTGCACAAGATTCTTCTCGGTGATGGAGAGAATATTGTTCTCAGGGCCACCCATGCAAACTTTATGAATGACCCTGATGAATTTGAATTTGCAAATAAAATCATTACCAAGACTCTACTGGAATATGAGTCAGAAAATAGCGTTTCGGAAAAGAAAAGTGATAATTTATTTGGTAGAGGAGGAATTTTCGGATCCATCGCTTACTTGCCTGGTGAACCTTTTATTTTATCGTTATCAGAACACAAAGATGATTTGTCCATGTGGAGAGCCTATGGGCATGATGGAAATGGAGTTTGTATAGGATTGGATAAAAAAATGCTAAAGAGCTATTCGGAAGACCCTGAGGTAATAAATACTACCCTCTTGAAATGTGAATATCGAAAGGAGATTGTGGAGAATCATTTCCGAAAGTATTGGAAGAATACATACGATGATTTCAAAATAGAGAAATCAGAAAATGGACAGATAACCACAGGATATAATGATACTAGCTTGTTTTTCACTATGCCAAAAATTGGATTTTCAGCGAAGTCTCCATCTTATTCCTCAGAAGCTGAATGGAGACTATGCACCAATGAATGGAAAAACTATCAATTTAGAACCAAAGGAAATCTATTTGTCCCATTTATCGAGCATAAATTCCGGAAAGAGATTTTGAAGAAAATCGTTATTGGACCATGTTTGAATGGCCTTCAGGTTGAGCAGGGGATGAGGTTTTTTCTAAAAAAGCACAATTTTCCGGAAGGAAAGGCCTTTATAGAAAGATCTAAAATTTCGTATCGTCAGGTATAGGATTTGCCTATTAAAAGCCTTTCGGTACCAAGTATAGTTTTGTTCAATTTTATCGATGTCCTATTATGGCCCATATCAAACTGAAACCTAGTAGAGAGCAGATCATTAATTTCAATCCAAATGAACTAGATAAGATAAAGTATCCACCGGAAAGTCTGGAATATGCCAAATCTTATGTAGAGTCTAATAGGTTAGCGGAACATGATGAAATGGACATAATGCTTTTGTTTCCCGATAGAATTCTTTTTGGCTTTGACTATTTGGACGACAAAGTTAAAAGGGTTGTTGTCGAGCTTAATCCTGTGACGATATTTTTTTCCAATGCTGTAATGTGTTCTGGTCAACTGAAGTATTATAAGGATTTGCTTCTGTCTCAGGCTCCTGATGTAAAGGAAATAGGAAAAGGTGGAGAACCAGTTAATTTAAGTCATGCAGGGATGTATTTTCAATTAGCGATTAATTGTATTATTAATCTTCAAGCAGCATTAGAAAGCTTTGCCAATAGAGTTATTCCAAATGGCTATCGATTTGTAGGAAGTGATGGCAAAGAGCTAGCCCCAACTGTTACATTAAAATTATACCATTCTATTCCTGCAATTAAGGGTAGAAAGTTCCGGCCACCTAGGTATAGAAGATATAATGCCCAAATTGATAACTTGATCAAACTTCGAAATCACATTATCCATCTAAAGCCTGATGGTTTTACAAACACCGGTTATAAAGGTGTTTACAGAGATTTGCTGAATTTTGACTATTACAAAGCGATTGAATCTGTAAGGGTATTCATTAACTTCTATGAAGAAAACCTGATTGAAGAATGCCCTTGCGGAAATGACTTCTCCTTTTTTGTTGGCCAAGATAAGTAGTCATTTGGAGCATGAATATCAGAAGATCAAAGAGCTTGTTACAAATTAGTATGAATATCTGGGTAGAATTGCAAATTCCACCCAACTCATTCTCGATTAACGATGTGAATACATCAAGGGAAGGATCAGGAGTGGTTAGTAAAAAAGAAATTATACATTAATGGAACAACAGAAATAAAGGCAAGTCCAAAACCAACTATAACTTGAGTGAAAAAATGCAGACAGACGAAGATTTAGATCTGGAGCTTATGAATTTCTTTTTCAATTATTTTGAGAATTCAAGAAAGGAAGTAACCGAACACCCAGAATATAATATTGGAAAAAATAACTATCACTTACTCTCAAATAATGCTAAAGAAGCAAGTAGAATCTTGACCTTTATGGGTAAAATTTTTGGATTGAATTCTGATCTAGAAAAAACATACACTTTTATTAGGAGATTCCCTATTAAAGATTACTACCAAAAAAACGATATTGATCAACTTGAATTTATAAAATACCATTATGAGGTGTTTATTCATAAAATTCATACACTGTTAGAGGTGAAAAAACTCTGGCTTAATGACTTCTATGAAATAGGACTTAAAGAAGAGGACTGTAACTGGAACAAATTAAAAACTTATAGTAAAATTCAGATGTCTCCTGCAAAAATAATTATAGAAAATTATTTTAAGTCTTTTAAGCACATAATAGAATTTAGACATTTAAATACTCATAGAGCTTTTTATATGGATTCAGATATTGAATCTATTAAGATTGATCAACATATATATAATGTTTATGATAAATATAAGATTGATATTCCTGATGATTACAAAACTATAAGACCTAGGTTTGTTGTTGATTACCAAATTAAGAAATATCGAAAAGAAAAGCTAGAATACATAAAAAATGGTGTCAGAATTGCTGAAATATATTCACATCAGTTAATAACAGAAATATTGAAAGAATTTTTTAATAAAATACTTAAAGATGAGAAGGATTTGGCTAAGTAGTTAAAATTTGGGATAGAAACATCCCCACTTCTTCTACTTGTTGCTATTCTTAATATTCTGTAGATACTCAAATATTAAGATTGAATAAATTATAGAAGATAACCATTACCTTATATGACGATAAGATGAATTCAGAGGGCATCAGGACGCTTTTGATTCTTGCCAAATGTATTGGTGCTAGACATTTGCAGGTATCCAGTTAGATAATGAATATTCGAATTTTTTTTTCCACTCCTCAATTTGCAACTTACCAATGTAATCAATCTTGTTTGGTAAAGAGTTTAGCATTAGACTAACTTTTTCTGGAATGGCTTTTTTCAATTGTAGATGTTTAAAATAATTGAAGGTTAGGAAAAATTTGACATGAGTTTTATCTAGTATAGGTGAAAGTGAGTCGAAAATTTCATCCGTTACTTCATTATTTAAATACTGTTCCTCGATGCCGCGTAGGATAGTTATAAGTAGAAAATCCGGTTGAATTTCATTAATTAATTTCTTGTTAATAAAATCTCTACCTATTATTCGAATTAGGTCCTCTTTATGTCCAGTTTGTTGAAGCATCTCAATTCGAGAGGCGACAATTTTGGTAAACTCATTTTCATTTTCGCTAACACTGTAAGTGTGCATCAAAATTCTCCACAACATTGTTGCACTTGATATACTGCAACTGCAGCTTCCTATATTGAAAATTAATGATTCTACCAATGCTTTTTTGTCAGCCCCAGAATTACAAATCAATTTCCATTGTTCTTCTGGCTTTACCCATATCGATGAAAATCCATTAACTCCGTCTCGCAAGAATCTTTGAAGACATACCCCAAAACCAACTCGATAATTTGTTGTTAAAATATATAGCATAACTTTTGTCCAAAGGGACTTGTTGCTGGCATGTACTCCGATGCGACTAAATGGGTATGGAAATCCACAAAAGACATTAAGACAATCTTGAATTAGTGAATCAGGCATTATTTCCAAAATTTCAGGGACATCTTTTTGGAATACGCTTGATTGACCTAATATTTTTGAAACAATAGGCTCAGGCGGAATTTCTCGGGTAAGCATCACCGCTTTTATCCATCTAATATCATCTCTAGAACTATTAAGGAGTTCAAGTATTTCTTGCCTTTCTTCATGGTTAAGATCTTCCCAATACTCTAGTGCCCACTTAAGACTGGATAGCATAAAACTTGTATCAGGGTAATTGATCAACTTTTGAAAGAGACCCTTTCGTAACTCTGAATCTTGCCCAGTAAATTGCATTAAGTTTAACATAATACCCATCTCGAAATCGTCTGGCTGCAAACCACTTAAAATTTGACAATGGATTCTTTCAAACCATGCTTTAAACACTTCTATACCTGTGTCGGAGTCAAGATATTTTACGGCCTCATCCATTGTTGCGCCAAACCTTGCTGTATTTATAAAAATGCCATCAGGGGGAAGGTTTTTTACCATGATCGGATAGATTAAGCCCCATACACTCCATATCTCTCTTCGATCTGATTCTTCTAATTCTTCTAATGTAAAAATACCTTCAGAACCATAAAATGCCGAAAAAGTAGAAAATAGGTTAGCAGAACGAATAGCAACTTGTTCTTTCGACATGGCTTCCATCATTTTCTTAATAAGAAGCGGCCTGATTTCTTCACTAAAATCTTTCCAATATAAAAATGATCCTCTAATTGCAGTAAAAATTATTGAAGGATGCTCATCGGAAAAAATATCATTAATCAAATAAATGTAAGATTGATTTAATCTGCGGAAAAATTGTAAGACTACACGTTTTTTAATAAAAGTCTCTCTATAGTTAAATAGGACTTGGAAGTAATGTGCTGGTACATCGGGGCCATCTTTCAAACTTTCCAAAAGCTCCCAGCCATCTTGAATTGGCGGAAGTGTATTAGAATTTAAAAGATCTTCAGCCCTTTCGACTGAAGCTTTTTCCGGGGTGGAAAATAATCGGCTAAAGCCACCTTCAAAAGAGAAAAACGGAATAGATCCATTATACCAACTGATTTTCTCGGTACTAGTTCCTCCGTGCTGAATTAGCCCTATTAATTTATCTAGCCGATCATCTTGGATTTCTCGGATATTATTTGAAAGAAATGCAAGCGCTGTATCTTCAACTGCCGGAAATACGGAATTTAAACTGCTGAATGCTATATCTATTAGTTTGGATTTTAGATCGCTGCGAAGGCGGCTATATATAAATTGAATTTGCCTTGTAGCCAAGTATGCGTTGTCAGGGGCGGTACAAGACACTGACTTCGTTAAATACTCAAGTAATCTATCTTGCCTACTCTTTGTCTTGGCAATAAACGAAAACCTTCCAGCCTCATAGTAATTAGGATGAGTAAACTGAATACTATCACCAAATACTTTTATTAACTGCCGTTCTTCTAGATATTCCAATGCAGTTGAAGTCCTTTGATCTAATATAGGAGATGTTCCATAACTCGGGAATTTCAATTCTTGATCCTCTTTAAAAATTGAGACATTGTCCTTGTCGATAAAAGAAGGCCTTGAGGTGTCAGTGGAAAATATGTATCTTAAATGTAAATAGTTAACATTTTCAATTGACGTAGAAACCATGGCAAGTACACCTAAAACCTCAGAATAGTAGGGATCCTTCCCAAAAATCCAGTCTGCTATCTCGCGAGAACTCCTCCTTGCAATGTGTTCTAATTCATGAAATGATTTACTTAGGAGCTCAGTCTTTTCATAATTAGCTAAAAATTTTAACTGGCCAATTTGGAGAAGGTGGTCAGAACTGGATTGCACTAAACCTTTTGTGACAAGTTCTATTACTGAACCGTCTATAGTTCTCCTTAGAGATAAGGATTGCCAATGTTTAGAGATTTTAGCTGGATCACGCTCAGTTAAATCTTTCCAAGTTCGGTTTAAAACATTGCAGTTTTGAAGACTTTCAGTTTGAAATAATTCAAACAATCTATGTAAAGAACTAGTGATTATAACATGGTGGTGTTGCTGTAAGTTTTGCAGTAATTGCTCAATTTCTCTAAAAATACCTTCATAGCCAGGTAAAAGATTTAAATGGCCCCACGGATCTTCCAATATTGCTATTTTATGATCAATAATATTAGTTGCAAAAAAATGTTTTAAATCCTTTACATCGCTTGTGTGATGATAATCATATCCAGCATCAACAAGATTCGCAGCAATTACTTTAGCAACCTCACTTTTTCCACACAATGTTAATCCTGTCAGTAATAAGAATTTTTCTTTCAGAACAATTTTCTCGAATTTGTCTTCATCACCTCTGAATAAGTAATCCGTTTCGGTTATAGGTCTCCCAATTTTTCGCTTTTGAATAACAGCACGTAATGTTGGTTGTATGTCCTTTTGATTATTTCGCCCATTTTTGATTTCTTCAAGTAATTCCAGATATGTGACATTTGCCAATGAGCTTGCTATTTGGTACTTTCTAGTAAGAATATTTATAATCGTGCTATCAACTTTCTCATCACTGAACTCCTCCCAAATAACAATACCGGAAAATAGCTTTTCAAGCCTCTTATTTTTTTTTAGGGTTTGAGCCAGTTGAGAGTTGAAAGAATTACGAGCTTGCATTAATTTGCTTGCCCCATGATCTATTTGTTCTAAAGCAGTTATAAAGTTTTTCTTTTGCTCACGAGAGACTTTTAAATTTAAATGAGGGCTAAGCCGGTCCAAATCTGACTTAAGAAACACAGTTTCATCTGAACATCGTGATCGTGTTGCAAAAAGTACTATATCATCCTCTTTATCGCTTAGTCTCTGGAGAAGGCTAGCGTTTTTTTTCCTTCCTTCAAAATGGCAAAGCCAATCCACTAATTTTTCCGTATTCAAACTTCCTCTCTCATGCTTTATTTGAACTTGAATTCTCGTTTTGACATTATTATCCTCAAGGACTAACAGAGCATCTTCGTTTCCCACACTTTCTACAAACAACTGTAAATTCTCAGCATGGTGGATCAAATAGATCAATAAAGTTATCTTGTATTGGTACTCGTATCCTTGTACACCTGTTATTGAAACATTCATGATTTTGTTTTATTGAAAATCAAATCACCCCCTTCCCCTTCTCAGTAATCACTCACCTCTGCTCTGGACTATTCCGTCTTTATGGATTTTCATTTCTCGCAACCAGTTTTAAGCTAAAGCCAAAAGCATGCTGAATTACTAATCTATTTCTCAACTTTATAGTAGAATACCTTTCCATTCTTACTTTTCCTAGGAACTTTTAAAAACTCTTCTTCAGCAAAGATTCTTTTTACACTTTGCTCTAAGGCTGCCTTGGTAAATTCTTTTTGGAAGTTTTCACTTTTCTTTAGCCTTTCAGTTATTTCCTTCATTTTTCGTTCCTTCAAGTAGAAGTCATCCTTTTGAAGTTCATTTTTCACGAATAGGTGAGCATTATGTTTTTTTGATTCAGATGTGAGAATATTGAAGTTCTGCAAATTTTTCTGTTTGAATTTTACCAAGCTCTTCAATTCAGCAATATGTTCTGTCCTAGTTAAATGTGAATTCGTTAATTCTATTGATGTTAGATTAAAAGCATTTGCTATTTTAAGCACAATTGCAGGAGAAATATTGGACATCTTAAGAATAGCTCTATTTACTGTAATTCTTGAGATATCTGCAAATTCTGCTAGTCCCTCGATAGTTAAGTCGGATATCTCCATTAAGATTTCTACATTATCAGAGAGTGTATCGGCTCTTTTTTTATCTAATTCGCTCATAGTGAGCAAATCGATGAATAATTTCTAGTACATTTTATATCAGTAAAGTTTTGTATTGTACTTAAAATCGATATATTTGATTATTCTGAATTAGCTGATACACAATTCAGAATTTTCTTGGTATTAATCAAAAGAGTCTCCATCACAAATTCCGACAAATTTGAAAAGGGGGGAGACGGTAGGTTAATGCTCAAGGGATTATTTTGCGTACTTTCGTATGCACTATAGCTCTTGGGCCCTATCGATACTGCCCCTTAAGGTGTCGGAACCTTGTGATACGGTTGAAGTAGGTGCCCTGGCTATGGTGCTCCAGTTTTATCGTGATAAAGACTCGTTTTACCATTTTTCATTTCTAATGAAAACGAGCATGATTGATTTACTTCCTTTTCTGTTGCAGACAGTATCCTGTAGGATCCACAGGTTGGAAGGTTATGCTCAGCTGGTAAGCGGGTCATCTTGTTCTCTACCTATTGATTGTAACCTATTACAAGAGGAACTCGGCATCACCGCGGTTGATCGCCTATATCCTCTAAAGCCTAAAAAGCCTGTTTGAAGCTTGATGCATTTTTTCTCCCTGATTGCTTCTGAGTTGCTAGCTGACTTGGGGCTATCCAACGAATCAGGGTTGACTTCATGATAAGCAATCTACTGCAGAGGTTTTCGCTTATCCCATTACCTATTTCTTAATCATTTGCTGGTAGCCTAAAATGGCGAGAGGGGAAAAGTATGTCCTTTTATCGGACATCGGTTATCTGTCTTTCCTTTTCGGGACCAGCATTTAAAAGACCAAAGCATGTTAAAAAAAATACACATATGCTTCCTGGGAATGCTATGTCTATACGGAAGCGAAATAAAGACGCAAGTTGCTGATCCACCCGGGGCAGATCTCCTTCATAGGTCTATGCCCCCTTGGGGCGGGGATTCCCGCTCCGAACCTTACTACTCGGTTTCAGCTCAGGATATTGATGGGGGGGCAGGTTCAGTTGTTGTTCAGCATACTCGAAGTACTGACCTCACAAATAAGGGATTTAGTTTAGTTGATGATGCTATTTCTCCTAAGCAGGGGAGTTTAGGCTCTCCTGCAAGGGAAGGCAATTTTGGGGTTGCGCTCTTTTATGGGGAGCTGTACAATCCTGATTCACTTAGTCCTTTGGCGTTTAGCTGGACTCCTTATTTCTTTTCCAGGGATGCTCCATTTATGAAAGAGGAGGCCTTGGTTGATTTGGAGAAGGGGGAGTTTTACGATGGTGTTTCCAGCCCTAGGGTTAGAAAGTTTGGTTTTGAGCTGAGTTTGGCTGATCGGGCAGGTTATTTCACCTTGACCTTGGGGGACAGGCCGCTCCTGGAGGATTATTTGGTTTATCCGGGGGACAGTGTCAAGGTCGAGTTGGATCTATTTCGTTCGGCTATTGTTTTTGAAGGTCCTGATGCATCATTCTATGAGGCACAATATGCCCTAAAGAGATTGGTTGCCAGGATGAACTTTGATGCCCCTATGATCATGTTCAGCAGTAGATCCAGGCCTCGGTTCCAGAAGGCCGAAAATCAGGCTTTGATTAAGAAATATGATGCTGCTTTTGGAAGCCATTTTCAGTTGGTGGAGGTAGGAAAGGAGGCCGTGGACTACTTTTTTACTGAGCTGGATCGGGGCAAGGAGTTGCTTGCTCCCCAATTGGAACTGTTGGATTTCTATTCTGAGGAGTTGGGTAAGGATCGCTATGACCTGCTCCTGACTGAGGTGGTCAGTGGATTTTATGGAAAAAGGCTGTCCTCCTTCCGCAAATTCCATTATCCAGAGGTTCTCAGCCGTTTTCCTGAGGAGGAACAGGAGAAGTATCTGGATAGGATTTTAGTCTTGTTTTCTGAATTGGAGGACTGGGAGAGTGATTTGGGTGCTTCAGTTCATTTCCGGTCCCAGTTGGTTTCTGCCCCTTACCTGAATCTGGCGATGGAGAAATCCATGCTGAAGGCAATTTTTGGAAAAAGGAGTTACCTGAGCCAGGTGTCGGAGGATTATTCCGGGGAAATGGAAGACAGGTTGCTCAGTGGTTACCTCTCCCAATACATGGGTGCAATACCGGATGCAGCGACTACCTTGGATTCATATCTGGCAGCAACTGAGACCAGTCCCTGGAAGGATAGGCTTGTAAACTTGGGCCATGCTTTTATTCCCGGGGAGACCATTGTTCCGGTCACCTTAGTGGATGTGGAGGGGAAGGTTTATACTGAGGATTTCTTTATGGGGCAGCCAACATTGCTGTATTTCTATTTTTCCTCCTGTGCACATAGTGCGGATTTCTTTCAGGACATACTTTTTCCGCTGTATCAGGATACCCAGAATCTGGGCTATCGCCTGGTTGCTATTTCCATGGATGATGATCGGGAGTTCTGGAAGTCCAGAATTGGGATTTACTCTGACCTGTCCCTGACGAACCTGATTACCACTCCAGAAAGCAAGAAGCGCTGGAGGGATTATTATGAAATCAATGCCTTCCCCAAGACCATGTTGCTCGATGGACAGGGGAGGGTGGTTTCATTCAACCTGAGGACGGGATTCACCACTTACGAAGCTTTCAAGAACAAATTTATTGACCTCTACCGGGAGCAGGTGGTAGGGAACGAACCAAAAATCCAACAGGAATTATGAAAAGAATTTTATTGATGTTATGGATCGGTCTGGGTCTGGGAATCCAGGCCTATGCCCAAAAATCGGTGAGGGGAACGATCACCGCTGGAGAAGATGGGATGGCACTTCCCGGCGTGACCGTTATGATTAAAGGCAGTACACAGGGTACTTTCTCAGATGAGGAGGGGAAGTATATGCTGGTATTGCCTTCAAGGGAACTGGTGCTGGTTTTTAGTTTTATCGGCTACCAATCCCAGGAAATCGAACTGGGTCCTGATCAGACGCTTTTGGATGTGGAAATGATTGAGACGGATCTTGATCTGGAAGGTGTCACTGTATTCTCGACCGGTTTTCAGGAGCTTCCACTGGAAAGGACCACAGGGTCCTTTGTGGCCATTGATCAGGAACTGGTGGACAGAAGGGTGTCGACCAACCTGATTGACCGATTGGAGGATGTTACCCCGGGATTGATCTTTAATAGGGATATCCGAGGGGCTGCTTTGGGAGAAAGTATTTCCATCAGAGGGACAGCGACATTGATTTCCAACAGTGAACCCTTGATCGTGGTGGATAACCTGGCCTATGATGGTCCTTTGTCCAGTATCAACCCCAATGATGTGGCAAGTATGACTGTTTTGAAAGATGCCGCAGCAGCTTCTATCTGGGGAGCCCGCGCCGGGAACGGGGTCATTGTGATCACCACCAAAAAAGGGAGTTTTGACAGGCCTGCCCGAGTTCAGCTGACCAGTAACCTGACCAGGATACAGAAGCCCGACCTTTTTTATTATCCACTCATGTCCATCAACTCTTTGGTGGACAAGCAAATGGAACTGTATGATGCAGGTTTTTATAATTCCCAGCTTCAGGACAGAAGAAATGCAGTGGTCAATCCCTTGGCTGAAGCGCTCTATGCACATGAGCAGGGACAGTTGTCACAGAGTGAACTGGATGCGGCCATCCAGTCTATTCGGAATGCTGATGTCAGAAGGGACCAGGAACGGTATTTCAAGAGGGCTTCAAGCCAACAGCAATATGCCCTGAATGTTTCCGGAGGTTCCCAAAAGCATTCCTATCTGTTCAGTGCTGGCTGGGACAGGAATTTTGGGGAAGATGTGGAATCGGACAATTCCCGACTGACCCTCAATACCAGACAGACCTGGAAAGCATGGAAGGATAAAGTGAGGATAACGACAGGTGCCTATTGGGTGCAGGGGAAGAGTTACAACGGAATGCCCGAAACAGCCAATTTTTATCCCTACGACAGGCTGGCGGATGAAGCGGGTAACCCACTGCCAGTTTATCGGAATTACAGTGTGAGGTTTAAGGAAGCCAACCAGGATGTTCTGGCTCTCAATTGGGATTATGTTCCTTTGGAGGAATTGGGTCTTTCAAGTACAAATGGGAGTTCACAGGATCTGAGGCTTTTTACGGGATTGGATTATGAGATAGGGGCAGGTTTCAGTCTGAATGCCAATTACCAGTATTGGAGCAATAACCAGCAGGTTAGGTTTCATCAACCGCTGGAATCCTATGTGGCCAGAGACCTGATCAATAATTATACGGAAGTGGATGAGGCAGGGAACCTGGTTCACCACGTGCCGATGGGAGGGATTCTGAACCAAAACTTTGTTTCTTCCCATAGCCATAACGTGAGGGCCCAGTTGAACTATACCAAAAGCTGGAAGGAGCAGCACAGGTTATCTGCTTTTCTGGGAGGTGAGATCAAGGATTTTCAGTCAGAGAATTATTCTTCGGGTTCCTATGGATATAGCGAGGAGAATGGGCTTTCCCAACCTGTTGACTATTTGACGAGATACCGGGAATTTGCTACAGGTAGGTTAAGGACAATTCCATTCAATGAGGAATTTGGGGGAAGAACCAACCGATTTGTATCTGTTTTCGGGAACCTGGGATATTCTTTCAAAGAGCGGTATCTGTTGAATGCAAGTGTCAGAAATGATGCCTCCAATCTTTTTGGGGTTGCTACCAATCAGAAATCCGTGCCGCTTTGGTCAGCTGGAATGGGATGGGTGCTATCAGAGGAGGAATTCATGGAAAGCGGCTTAGTTGATTTTTTGAAACTCAGACTGAGCTATGGATACAATGGCAATACGAATCCGAATGCGACAGCCATTACGACAGCGACAGCTTATGGGGGAGCCTTGAATTTCAATACTGGACTTCCTTTTTTGGCGGTCAGGACTCCTCCGAATCCTGAACTGGGTTGGGAGCGGATCAAAATTGTCAATGCAGGAGTGGACTTCAGTCTGAAGGGAGGGGTTTTGTCAGGCTCCCTGGAATACTACGACAAGGTAGGGTTGGACCTGTTGGGGAACATATCTCTGTTTCCATCCTCTGGATTTTCACAGGCAACAGTGAACTATGCCTCGACTCAGACCCGGGGTTGGGATATCGTGCTGAACAGTCTGAATACCTCGGGGGAGTTTCGATGGGAAACCAGTTTTTTCCTGAGTATGGTCAAGGAGGAAGTGTTGGAGGTGGAGAACATTCCAACGGCAAGTCAACTGATCAATTACTCTCCTTCCTTGCCGAGCCCATCCATCGGAAGACCCCTGTTTGCGATCTACAGTCTGCCTTTTGCCGGACTTGATCCTGCGGATGGGGCACCGATGGGTTTTGTGGACGAGGAACCCAGCACCGATTACGCTGCGATTTATGCGGAAGCGACTCCCGAGAATATCCTGTTCCATGGCAGTGCCAGACCAACCAAGTTCGGTGCCTTGCGGAATACCTTTAGCTACCGTGGATGGAGCCTTTCAGCCAATATCTCCTATCGAATGGGGTATTATTTCAGGAGACCCTCAGTTTCCTACAATACAGTGAATATGGGGGAGATCGGCCATGAAGATTATGAGAGACGGTGGCAACAGCCAGGGGATGAAAGAATCACTTCGGTGCCTTCTGATCCCGGGGCACTGAATCCACTCCGTTCCCAGTTCTATCTGGCCAGTTCTGAAACAGTGGAGAGGGGAGATCATATACGGCTTCAGGATGTGAGACTGTCCTATACTTTTACTCCAAAAGCCAGCGGAAATTGGCCACTTGGAGGGATTGAGGCCTATATCTATGCGAATAACCTGGGGGTATTGTGGAATGCAAGTGACCGGGTGAAAGATCCGGATTATTTGGTTTCGCCTCCTTTGACGAGCGTATCCATAGGATTTAGAACCGGATTCTGATTCTGGTTTATTTAAAAATATTCCCGGAGGCCGGAAATGGATTTCCCCTTTCTTTCTTCATACTGGTTGTTGCCATTTTCGGTACTTCGGGATTTATCCTTCCCCTCCCTTTGGGAGAGGGGAGAAATTATCAAAGACATTAATCGAAACCTGATCATGAAAAATACAAGATACCTGCTTTGCCTTTTGGGGTTGGCATTGATCCTGGGCAGCTGTTCAGAATTTTTGGATAGCAAACCCAATAAGAATTTGGTTGTTCCGAAAACCCTGGATGATTTTCAGGGGCTTTTGGATGCCGAACTGAATGGGATGAACGTGGTTCCCATGGGGGGCTTTGTGAGTTCCGATGATGCCTATTTTGGTCCGGGTTTGTTGGCAAGACTTTCATTCAATCAGGAGGCTATTTACTTCTGGAGAAAGGAAATCTATTTGCCGGACGAGAACGATGCCAACTGGAGCTATCCCTATCAGAAAATATTTTATGCCAATGTGGTATTGGATGGCTTGAAATCCTTTAGTCCAAAATCTGAAATAGAAAGGCAACGCATGCTGGAATTGGAGTCATCTGCAAAGTTTTACAGGGCGATGGGACATTTTGAAGTGCTGATGCTTTTTGCAGAGCCCTTTGATCCGAGTATTGAGGGACAGTTGGGTATTCCGATCCGCTTGAGTTCGGATATCAATGTAAAGTCGGGCAGGGCAACGATGAAAGAAAGCTTTGCCCAGATTGTTTCCGATCTGGAGGAGGGAATGGACAACCTACCGGTAAAGGCAGATATCCCGAGTAGACCTTCGCAGTGGGCTGCCAATGCCATGCTCGGCAGGGTTTATTTGACGATGCATGCTTTTGGAGAATCCTTTGAGGCCAGCAGCAATGCGTTAGCCATCGACGATGAATTGATGGATTATAATGAACTGGATTCAAGTTTGAATTATTCTTTTGAGGTGATGCATCCTGAGACGGTCTTTTATGGCAGACAGCTTACATCCACTTTTACTGGCAATGCGGAAAACTATGTGAATCCGGAGCTGCTGGGATTATATGATTCTCTGGACCTGAGGCCGTTTTTCTTTTTCAAGCAGAGTTCGGGGCCAGAGCGGTTTATTTTCCGGGGTAATTATACAGGGGATTTTTATCAATTTGGGGGAATCGCCACAGATGAGGTTTTATTGAACCTTGCGGAGGCAGGAGCTAGGTCAGGACATGAAGCAGAAGCCAATGAAGCTCTGAAATATTTATTGGAAAACAGAATGGCAGAAGGGTTTCAGTTGGAGGAGGATCTGACAGGGGAGGAACTAATGGAATTGATACTGCTGGAACGAAGAAAGGAGCTTTTGTTCAGGGATATCAGATGGATGGATCTGAAGCGGCACAATCTATATCCTGCCTATGAAACTACCTTGACCCGGGAATTCAATGAGGAGGATGCTGTTCTTCCACCCAATAGTTCCCGCTATGCATTTGAAATTCCTCCATTGGAAATGCAATTGAACCCTATGACGCAAAATGAACGCTGATTGGTAGGGGTAAGGGAAGGGTTTTTGTTATTTTTTGCAACCCGTCAAATCACAATTTTAGGGTTGTGGAGCTGTGGATTTCGGTTCACAGCTCTTTTTTTTGTTGGGTAGTGGTAGGTGTTTTAAGGCTATGAATTCAGTAAGACCTTGAAGGTTTATTCGTATTTATATTTCGTTTTCAGTAAAAATATTCAAAGTCCGAAAGATTGGATTGACGAAATTCTTAAATTAGATTTCATTATAACTTTTTCCCTGTGGACAAAGAGAATATTTACGCAATAGACAAATAGGACTGGCGTTTATACAAATGTTAGCAGGTATTGACCGAACTTCCTCTTACTTATGAGAAATGAAAGATTTGACTTTCTTTATCTTCCTAAGAAATTTCAACGACAACACAAGTCATGTGAATTTTTGCTCTACCAAATCGAAGACTTTGTTGTCAAAGATGACTATAAGAAGTTAAGAGTTCAAAGCTTACAGTTCACAAAAGAACCTGACTTTATTGAAGGGGAACATATTCTTGATTATTTACTCCGTTCTGGGGAGCATGATAAACACAGCGAGATACTTACAAGCAATATATTAAATGCTCTCATAGCTGATATTTGTGAGTTTATTCAGATTGCATTATTTGCCTCATTGCAAAAGAGGCTAACAGTCACGTTTGCACTTATAAGAAAGCCGTTCGTGTATAATTTGCTGGTGGTTTTGCGGCTGTACTTTACGAGCGACTTTCTGGACAGGTTTAACAATGAAGAAAAGTTTGACACGGCAAAACTCACGGAAGATGACATCAAAGTATTGCTCAAGATTTCAGAGGAGGTACTGTTTTCTAAATCCATTAAAGCAGATGACATTTATAACATAGTCTTCAACCCTGCAAGCGCTGACAGCATCAAGAATATGTCGAACAAAGCACTTCATCCATCTACAACGCAGAATAAAAACAATCTGACTGAAATTCAAAATCTAAATTTCGTTTTTAGTACAGAACAGAGCATAGAAACTCAGTGGGACTACCTTTATCGCAAGCTGCCGTTGATTCTATTGTACTTGAATGAAGTATTGGAGTTTATTGTATTTGACCACCTCAAAGTGGACGATGGAAAATATTCAGAACGGTTGATTGAAAGGGCTGAGTTTTTTAAAAACAACAACGCCTGCTAACAACTAGGTTTTCGTCGCGTGCGTAGCACGAACGATGAAACCGATGTTGCACGGAACCGGTGAGGTTCTTATGGGGATTGAGTCGAGATTTTTTGAAGGAAACGAGGTGTCCAATTAGTTTAAAAAGTAATACCTGTCAGAAGATTCGGTATTTATTCAAAAAGAGTTTTAATGTTTTAGCCTTTCCAATGCCTTTTGGAGGGGCTTTTTTATTACATGGGCATAGGTTTCCTAGCCCGAGTAAAATCAGGAACTAAAATTGGATTGTGACAGTAGAAAAGACGGCCTTTGGAGGGCCACGCTTGGGCAGGCGCTGTATGCTTACCATGGTTTCCTTCTGGCAGCAGGAGCAGTATCGTGGTTTATAGGTCTCCAGAATGCGGGGCTCTTTTTCTGGAATCGGAATTCCAAGTTCCTGATGAATGAGTGGTATCGTGATCAGCTTGGATGAACTTGCCAATATCCCGAAGTGCCGGATCCGAACCAGCCCTTTGGGTAAAATATGCATGGAAAACCTTCTGATAAACTCCAGATTATCCAGAGTCATTTCCAGCTTCTGAGCGCCTTGACGATAATCCTTGTAACTGAATGAAGTACGCTTTTGGTCAATGTCCAGTATACGATGGTTGGAGATGGCGACCTTGTGGGTGTATCTACCTAGATATTCCAGCACTGCCTTGGGATGTCCGAACGGCCGTTTGGCATATACCACCCATTCTTTTTGGAACAAAGCATTGATCAGTTCCTTATCGGGATTGATTCTGGATTTTAGTGCTTTTACATACTTGGCTCTGAATACTTTGCTCATAGCCATCACCGGAAAGAGGTACTTGCCTTTGCTTTTGGCTGTTTTCCACTTTTGGTATTTTGTCAATCCACCTCCCGGTACGATGCAGTGCAGATGGGGATGAAAGGATATCGTCTGTCCCCAAGTATGGAGAATGGCGATCATTCCCGGTTTTGCGCCCAGATGCTTGGGGTCTTTGGCAAAACATGCTACCGTCTGCCAAGACGCTTCAAACAGGCTGTCATAGACAGCTTTGGGCTGGTGCAATGCCAGTTGATTTAAGGTGTCCGGCAAAGTGAATACCACATGAAAATAGGGAACGGGAAGCAACTCGGCTTCGCGCTTGGCGATCCAATCCTCCCTGTTTTTGCCCTGGCACTTGGGGCAATGTCTGTTTCGACAACTGTTATAACTGATACGTATCGAGCCACAGTCTGTACAGGCATCCACATGTCCACCCAGATCAGCAGTACGGCAGCGTTTCAGCGCCGATAAGGTCCGCAACTGCCAGCTATTGATATGTGGGTGCTTTTCCACCTCTGCCCAGTGTTGCTTGAGCACATGGGCCACTTCAAAGCGTGCTTTCACTTTCTGGACAGGTAGAGTCTGTCCAGGGGACTAAAGGCACGGCATTTTTCTGTCTGGGCGACATGCAGGTAGATCATCGTGGTGTCGATGCATTCGTGTCCCAGCAAATCTTTAATGGTCAGAATGTCCAGACCCTCTTCCAGCAGGTGGGTGGCATACGTGTGCCGCAACGTGTGGACGTTCATCGGCTTAAGGATACCTGCTTTCTTTTTGGCTTCATTCACCGCCCATTGCACCCCACGTTGGGAATACCTCCCGTCAAAGTCCCCTCCGGCACGACCGATGATCTGTTCCCCTTTGCTGTTGAACAGCCACTCAAGGGGCTGTTCGGCTTCCAGGTAAGTCTTAATGCCACGGATCAGTAAATCAGACAGCGGAACGTAGCGGTCTTTCTTTCCCTTGCCATCCTTTACGTGAAGCATCTTTCTGTCAAAATCCAGATCGGCAATCTTCAGGTTCCTGACCTCAAAACAGCGAAGTCCACAGCCGTAAAGCAGGGCTATCAGAACGCGGTGTTTTAGAAGTTTGGGAGCTTTAAGAAGTCTTCGGACTTCTTCCTTACTCAGTACAATGGGAAGTCTTTTACTCCGCTTAATGGTCGGAAGCTCGATCCGCTTATCCTTCATCCCCTCAATGCGGTAGGCAAACCTTAGGGCATAAACGGTAAACTTGAAATAAGCCTCTGAAGGGGTGTTGTGGCTCCGCTTGACCAGATGCAGGTAATCGTTGATCCGGTCAGGGTCCACTTCTGTGGGCAGTTCGTTGAAGTGGAGAGCCAGTTTGGCCAGATGTCTGGCGTAGTTGGAGAGGGTACTTTTGCTTTTGCCGGAAACGACAACTTTCTGCTCAAACTTGGCTAATAGTTCAGCAAATCCAGCTATCTTGGAACAGGCAGCCTGGAGGATGGTTTCCTTTTTTTTTCATGATTAATAAGAGTTAATGAATGATCTAAAAAGTTACCGCTTCTTGGCTGTTCTTGAAACTACCGAAGGTTTAGTGCAACACGAGTATAGCAGCAGACGGAGTGAAGTGCAAATTTGAGGCTATGTGCTTCTATTCAAGTTTAGTGCTGGCAGACAGTTTTCCGAACCCCGAATAAAAAGTAAATCCAAAAACCGTGATAGGCAATTGACCAAGACCTGAAAAGATATAAAATGAATACTCACTTTAATAAGAATCAAGAGAACAAAACTCAGTCGGTTTCTGCAGATAGTCCTCAGAAACAGAGTGGTGATGAGTCTACTTTTCAGTTTGTTGACAATAGACCTGAAGCTATTGCACAAAGGAAACTACAAGACATAGCGAACAATGGCTCCCAAGCCAAACATGTGGCTCATTTGAAGGCTATGTCTGACAACTATTCTACTGAACAACTGCTGCCTGTTCAGAAAAAAGAAAATAAAACAGGTCTTCCTGATAAACTTAAATCAGGAATCGAAAACCTCTCTGGATTTTCCATGGATGATATAAAAGTCCATTATAACTCAACTAAACCAGCACAATTACAAGCTCATGCCTATGCCCAGGGAACAGATGTGCATATTGCCTCTGGACAAGAAAAACACTTGCCTCATGAAGCTTGGCATGTGGTCCAGCAAAAACAAGGTCGAGTAAAACCGACTGTGCAGTTGAAACATAAAGTAAATGTAAATGATGATGCTGGATTGGAAAAAGAAGCGGATGATATGGGAGAGAAGGCACAGAATGTCCAATTACATCAGACTCCAAGAGATCCCTTGTCCATTCTAAAACAAAATGATCCAAATCAATCTGAAGCTGTATCTCAATTAAAGCCTATTAGGGTGGCGGTTACCGGGATTACCCATGTGGTAAAGGTAGTAAATGAAAGCATTTTTGAGGGGCAGGAAGTCCCGCCACCCTTTGGCCAAGTACAAAACAATGAGGAACTTTTCATCGACGATGACGATATATTCACTTCCCGACGAGGTCCTAACCAGGAAGTAGAAGATAATCGAGGCTCAGATGCAGAAAGAAACCCTGACCGAGATTGGTACAAAGTCCTAAAACTCAAAAATGAAAAAGTTGAGGCCAAGGATTATTACATAAGAGAGGGAACTTTTACGGCCATTAATGGGCCTGAAATGGATGAAAATTTGGATTCTGTTGAAGACTTGGTTTACCTGATGGAGCATGTCCTTCCAGGTTGGGCAAATATTCATAGAGCTATGGCAATAGAGGCGGAAGAGTTTTACGAACTGCAGGAAGCCCAGAAACCCAAGAATCCCAAAGAACAAAGAAAAACTGTTCATTTATATGGAAATGATATAGACTCAACTAGAATTGCTGACCTGTCAAATATTAAAACCGGGGGCGAAAAAGACCTGAGTTTACATCTTGGAAGTGCTAAAATGGAAACTTATGAACGTGAAGATTTCCTCCGGGTTTATCTGTCCATGGTATCTCCTCAAACGGCACAGAAGGATGTTGAAACCAATCACAGGTACACAACTTACAAGGATGCCCACCAAGACGAAACGGGTGAAATCCTCATCTATGGAACTCAAAAATCGGGTTCTCCAGATAAGCGAAGGGCACAGGGATCATCGAACCATGATACCATGTTTTTTAATATAGGGAAACCGTTAAGGGCATACGCCTGGGCCAAAAAATATCAAGCCCAACATCCGGATTTTGCCATGCCTGTGGTGCGTTCATTTTTGACTCCCCTGAGACCAACTCTAGAGATAATGTTTGGTGCATCCACGGAGCACGACAGTAGCGCGGGCGCTCAGAATTTTAGGAATGTGGACATGGATAGGCTTGGTAACCAATTTTCCGCAGGTGGTAGTGAATTGAGTGCATTGGAAAAGTTGGCAGTAGGAGGATCTATGATCACCTATTCAGATGATGTATCACCCTTTGATAAATTTTCAGGAAAAGTACTTTCGCTATCGGCATTGGCTGAAGAGACCGGCGTTCCGGACAAAGTGCTGAAATCAGCTTTGCTCACAGACGAAAAATCTTTTCGATCAACATTTATAGGTAGAAATATTACTGAAGTTGAAAAGAATAAACTCGATGATCCGAACTTTATGGGAACAGCTCCTCCAAAAAAGCGTGCTGAGATTGCGAAGTCCATTGCCAATAAAGCTATGGAAGGAGCAGTTAAAAAAAGACCTAGTTCGATGGTAGCTGATGAATTGCAAGTAGTATATGCCTGTTGGAAAGGTAATAAAGTCCTTTTACCTACAGGAGCCACCCTGCCTGATAACCGGCAGGAAGTTGTTAGAGAATTTCTTAATAAGGAAGGATATAGCACAGAATTGATTGATCAATTTATTCAGGAAAAAATGTGATTAAGGACATGAGGATTCAAAAACAGTTATTTGTTAAGAAGAAGCAGTTTGGGGTGTTGTTCATACTATGTCAATAAGGTGGAACCAAGACAGCAAACCTATATAATCTAGAGTCACATATGGTTGAAATCAACCCCTGTTGTATAGAAGCTATACTTACCTATGGAAAGAATAAGAATAACATAAGTATAGTAAAATAGCATAAAACAAGCCTCAAACTGTCTTGAAACACACTTTAGCCAATCTTTATGGTTAATTAAAAGAAATAAAATGCCAATCGATAGAAGACAATTTAAGGGGACTTCAATTTTTGTGATGGTTAAAGAGCAAATAAGAATGCAGTTTTCTGAATTCAAAGAATTCGTAGATGAGGTGTCAACTGATTTGCAATTGAAAGTAAAAAAAGTAGATGCAGATTATAAGACAATTTTAGAATCTGATCCTGAAAGCGAAGATTTAATTTTTCTAATTGAAGATTACAGGAAGTACCAAGAAATGCATTCAAAGTTTCTTTTCAATCCAATGCTTTTATCAATATATGGATACTTTGAAATTTGGCTAAAAAAAGTTTGTGACTATAATCATGGAAAAAGATTTTCGAATATCACAGTTTCCGATTTGGCAGGTCAGAATTACATTGAAAGGAGTAGGATATATTTAGAGAAAGTAGCTGAAATCAGCCTTGATGATTTAACCGAAGAATGGACGAGAATCAAACAAATTCAAAACATTAGAAATTTAATCGCTCATAATTTCTCGAATGTGATAAAAAACTCAGCTCGTCCGGTTAATGAACAATCGTTTTTTCAACTACTTAAAAATGAACAATACATTTACTTGGATGAGCAATTTGGGGATTTCTACATCGAAGACAAGAGATTCATTCATGATGTAGTAGACCTAATGCAAAAATATCTGTTTGGTGTTATAGACAAAGTTGCTCAAATCCAAGTGAAAGCAAAAAATACAACCCTCCCTTACGATATGGGGAAATGGGGAATTGAAAAAACTGAAGCCCTTTTATTGGAAGTAATAAGTGGACTTGAAATTTTAGATAATTACGAAAAGAGAGATGATGAACATAGATTGGAAGATACTCTTTTCAATGTTCGAAATCTAATTGGTGAAATGAGTTGGAATTTGACGAAAATGTATTCCTTCTTCACAAATGGGAAATGGGGAAAAAAAGACAAAGACTTGATTGTAATTGAAAGAAAGGAAGGGTTAGAAAAATTGAAAAAATATTATACAAACAAACATAATTGAAGGAGTACAAATTGTATACGAATTGATTTTCAGAAGAAGAGCATTAGTTGTATCTCTAAGTTTGTATCCCACATAAACTTTTTGATTGTGAGCTGCTTGAAGCTTACAATCTACTACATCTCATTTTTTAAATTGACCTACGATGTATCAAGGAAGCCCTACAGGAGGAATGAAGTTCTATGAGTTACTTATGGAATCAGAAGAATTCACATCCGCATTGGGAAAAGTTACTTTAGCATCAGGAAAACTTGAAGCTGAATTAATTATACTTCTAACAAAAAATGGAGTTAAAGGGGATTATAACAAAGCAACCCTTGGGAAATTAATTAGCATTGGAATAAAGAATAATTTATTTGATCAAAATATGATTATCTCTTTACAGCAAATATCTAAACAAAGGAATTACATAACTCACAATATTTACGCTCTCTTTACGGATTTAATAGATGAAACAATTTTAGAAAGAAATAATCTTTTAGATTCCGATGTGTATTTGTATGTAGAAAGAGCTTGGCAGCTTCAAGAAAATTTAGACGGAGTTGCGGAAATTTTAAAACAAAAAAACAGGAACTGTTGATAAAAACTATACATAACACCGTAAAAACGGAATTACATCTGAATCAACTTCAATTGAATGCACCTGGATTTGCTATAATCGTTTCCACCCTAAAAATTAAAGGAAATTACTGATAACTGACTGTCATAAGTTGCATATAGTACTTTTTCAAATGAAATTAAGCCATGCCTAAACAAGCAAAGTCACAAAAAATAGGAATATTAGGACAAAGTATTGTTGAATTGCATATTCGAAAATCATCATTTTGGATTGCTCGCCAATTAAATGAGGATTTTGGAATTGATATAGAATTAGAATTAGCTCCTGACCAGGTGCAGGGGAAGTTTATCAAAGCCCAAATCAAATCACATAAAAAGCTCAGCTCTAAAACAGATTTCTTGACAGAAGTATTGCCTAAACATTTCTTACGATATGTTTATGAATGTCGAATACCGATAATCTTGATTTTAGTTTCAACAGAATCTTCAGAAACTTGGTTTGTGTGGTTGCAAAAGTGGTTAATTGATTCCAATAATGTTTCCAATATTTACGATGAAAGTCAAACTAAATCCCTTTCCGTAAAAGTTGACATGAGAAATGATTTTAGGAATGGACTTAAAAGAGAGCTCATTCAAATAGCTAGTTGGGAAAATTCGACTCAACTTTATATAGCAGTGCGCGATTTGGCCAATCTTTCCCTAAAACTCTACGATGATAAATTATCGAAAATGTTATTCGATTATCTCCAAGAGCTATTGGAACATACAGATAAAATCGAATATTTCGATTCTCTGATTAATAAAGTAATTGAACAAGGAACTAATGTTTGGGGAACACCTGAGGGGAATAAGTTTTCCCAACTGCTATTTAAATTTATCCAAGAATATGGAGATAGGCTAAATGAAGATCATATTGCTAAACTTGTTATAAGAGGAAAAGAATGTTCAAGAATAGGTATAAACGCGTTAGGGAATTTGTATGATAGCTTTCCGAAGCACGCAGTTTCATTGAACCTTCCTACAAAGTTTAAGAGCTTTCCAGATCCCCGACTTCATTTCTACTGCACAATTAGGGAACGATATATTAATTCTTCAAAGGGAAAATGGCTTTTAGAAGATAACGACTTTACCGTTGGTGATTTGAAAGTGGATTTCTCTTCAATTAAAACAAGTATTTTTGACACATGGGCAAATCGCGGAGATTCACTAATCTTTGATTTTGTTTATAGATTTCAAAATACTAGAAATTAGAAAAGTAAGAAACGGGAACATCAGCCAAAGCAAATTTGAGCGGCTTGCTTTAAAATGAAGATATTATAACTAAAAGACATTTGGTCTGGCTGACAAAGGGGCCATTACATAGTCCCACAATTGCCTTAGCTAGGGCTTTTAGGTGCAATTTCGTATACTTAAATTATTAATTTAAACTTATCAGGCTATTTAATGAAGATTTTTATTTCACATTCCTCAAAGAACAAAGATTATGGTGAAGCCTTAGTTAATCTTCTAACGGCTGTTGGAGTGAAAGATGATGAAATCATTTTTACAAGTAATGATGCCTATGGTATACCAATAGGGCAAAGTATTTTTAACTGGTTAAAGAGCAGGATTTCTGAAAAACCTCATGTCCTTTATTTATTATCACCAGAATATTACAAAAGTGTAGCTTGTTTAAATGAAATGGGAGCTGCTTGGGTTGTTGAAAATAAACATACAATGATTTTCACACCGGAATTCAACTTATCAAGTCCCGAGTTTCTAAATGGTGCAATAGATCCTAGAGAAATTGGATTTTATATTGACAATCATGATAAGGTGATTGCGTTCATTGAATCTTTAAGATCCGACTTTGCCATATCTTCAAATCAGGTTTTGATAAATCAAAAGATTAGATTTTTCCTTGAAACTATAAAAAGCTTCAGCAATACAACCACGCCCTTGTCAGAACCTGTAGCTAAAATTAGTCACAAGGCTTTAGCCAAAGAGCAAGAACCAGAAACTAAAGTTCAGTCGCCAAATAGTCAGGTTAAACCGGTAGTAACATCGACTAAATCAACAAACTCGACGAGTTCCAGATTAATAACTGACCTACAAAATGATAAATTGAAGGACGAGGATGTACTTTTAGTTCATTATATCATAGACACCGGACGATTCAAATTAGGTACTGGATGGAGAACATCGCTAGAAATTGAAAAAATCAAGATGTGGGAAGAAGTAAATGAGTTAAATTCAAAATTGTCAAGTAATTATGAAATTGTGTTGCAGAGATTAGAGATGAAGAATGTCACAGAAGTTTCCGATTTTACTGGAGGTGGCAATCCAAGAGAAGTAGCTATTAAAGACAACATCAAAACGGAATTATTGGAGATGTCTGACGAACTATTAGGTAAAATTAATGAAGTAGTTCTGAAAAATCATAATAATTCTCCTAGTTGGTAAAACTGAACCCAACGATAAAATTCGAAAAAGCAGTGCTGGACAATAAAATATCAGGTTTGTTAAGCTTAAACCATGAATCTAGCTAGGCATTTAATGCTCAGATAAAGTGTTTAGCTTTAAAATATTTTTGCAATTGGGCATATTGTTAAGTGTGATATTCAATGTATTCTCTGCCCCTCCAAATACTTGAACAGTCGATGGCAATTATTTCCTTCGGTTTAACTTTGATAATAGAACAAATGAAAATGGAGTTATGGACCTGCTACATTTGATTGGACAGTAAGTTAAGCCCCCTTAACTTAGAACCAATGAAAAAAAGAGAAAGAAGATCCTTTGACAAAGACTTCAAATTGATGGTGGTAGAACTCCACAAAAGCGGTA
>JAFIDK010000120.1 GCA_017051695.1 Algoriphagus aestuarii
GGCCAGGGCGGGGCAGCGGGGAACAGCTCACAGGGTGGGACGGCTGCTCTGGGTGCTGGCCGTGGTGTGGGGCACGCCGGCCGCGGGCTCCGGGGAGATCCATAGCACCGGGTGGTGCTGGTCTTCCGGCACAGCGCAGCTTCCGCGAACAACGGCATTGCAGACCCTTCCAGGCGGTGAGACGGCCAGCGGGGGGAACACTGGAATTACGAAACTAGCCGAGCGCCGCGGCACTCGGTAGTCCTCTTCGTCCGTGGCGCCATGGTGGCTTTGGCGGTGTCCCCCACCAGATGGGAAGATGACCACGATTGTCAGTGGCAGCGGGAGAACGACTATGGCCGTGCCGGACGGGCACTCCCGCATAGGCAGAGGTGAACCGTGTTCTACTGGGTGCTCAAGGCAACTCTCGGACCGGTGCTCGCGGTGCTGTGGCAGCCGCGTGCCTACGGAGTGGAGAACGTCCCTCGCCACGGGCCTGCCATTTTGGTGGGCAACCACCTGTCCTTCTCGGACCATTTCTTCGGTCCGCTACCGCTGCCCCGGAAGATC
>JAFIDK010001189.1 GCA_017051695.1 Algoriphagus aestuarii
GATGTGTTGCAGCAACGCTAAGGCATTGTCCCCTTTCAGGATAAACTCGCCCATATGGCTCACGTCAAATACGCCTACGCCGGTCCGAACGGCCTCATGCTCGTCGTTAATGCCAGAATACTGAACCGGCATGTTGTAGCCGGCAAAGGGAACCATTTTAGCCCCTAAAGCGATGTGAACATCAGTTAGCACAGTGTTTTTTGTCATAGCTCGTTGCTGTTAACTAAGGAGGGACCCATCCCTCGCTCTTTTACTGCAAAGCTAATGAAAATAAAAGAGACTT
>JAFIDK010001190.1 GCA_017051695.1 Algoriphagus aestuarii
GTCCAGACCGTAGTAGGCCTCCAGCGCCGCCCGCTGCCGCTCGGTGAGGGCGGCGGCCTCGGTGCCCAGGGTCGCGGTGACCTGGTCCCCGGGCAGGGCCCGGAGCATGACGAAGACCAGCACCGCGACGCCGAGCAGCGTGCCCAGCGCCTCACCGAGCCGCCGCAGCAGCGGGTGGCGCACGATCACACGCACGGGGACGTCCTCCCACCGGCCGGGCTCACGCGAGCGTGGTCTCCCGGAGGTTCTGCAGGGAGCCGTTCGGCATCGGAGTGAAGCCGGT
>JAFIDK010001191.1 GCA_017051695.1 Algoriphagus aestuarii
CCCCAAGGGCCCCGGTCTTCGGACCGGGGCCTCCGCTTTTCCCGAGGGCTTCCCGCAGCCGCCTCTGCCCGCCGCTGCCGCTCCCCGTCCGGCGCCGTCCCCGTCCCGCTTCCGGCCCCGCACGCCGACACGGCCGGAAGAGGCCGGTTGTCCCCAGCGCCGTTCCCGGGTCTTGCTTTTTCCCGGCCGAATAACGCACGGTAGAGCATGGTGTGAACAACGGTCATTTCACCGAATGGACCCCCGGGGGGTTGTCTCCCCTTCGTTACGATGATCCCCGCGG
>JAFIDK010001192.1 GCA_017051695.1 Algoriphagus aestuarii
GCGAGTCGAGGCATTTCGCAGGCGCTTGGCCAGCCAGGGTCAAAGGGTCACGCCCCAGCGCCTGGCCATATACAAGTACCTCATCGAGGCGGAGACCCACCCGTCTGCCGAGGAGATTCACCGCGCGCTGCAGCCTATCTATCCCAGCATGAGTCCGGCGACGGTCTACAAAACGCTGGAGCTCTTGGTCGAGATGGGACTCGCGACCGAGCTAGCCTTCGGAGACTCGCCCAATCGCTACGACGGCAATCCGCACGAACATGTCAACTTGGTATGCACGGAG
>JAFIDK010001193.1 GCA_017051695.1 Algoriphagus aestuarii
TAATCGTCACCTACCCTGATAATGGAGGGGTCCGGGTTAAATCCCCTCAGGATCGGGTTGATAATCTCAACCATATCACCTGCTCCTCTCCTGTTTGTTTAATTATATATAAATTTTCTTTATCCCCTGATTGAGCTCTTTCTGTATTTCCGCCACTATAATATTAGTATATCAATTCTATGAATAAATGATAAGTACCTATAAAATTATAGGTACTTATCAAAAAAATCATATCTGCTCAGGATTCTGACCAGAAGCAATCCTATTACATAGACTGAAATGA
>JAFIDK010001194.1 GCA_017051695.1 Algoriphagus aestuarii
ACGACGCGGTTCTTGTGATTATCGTGGGTCCGCGCCTCCAGCGTAGCGAGGAGTCGCGTTCCGAGCAATACTCCCGATGCGCCGAGCGCCAATGCGGCAGCAAGCCCGCGTCCGTCGACGATGCCGCCGGCAGCGATGACCGGAATGCGCACGGCGTCGGCGATCTGCGGCACCAGGACAAGGGTTGAGGTCTTGCCGGTGTGACCGCCGGCTTCGTGCCCCTGGGCCACGACGGCATCGACACCGGCGGCCTCGGCATCGAGCGCGGCGCGGCGATTGCCGG
>JAFIDK010001195.1 GCA_017051695.1 Algoriphagus aestuarii
ATCATCTTGCTCAACGGCACTTTCTTAATACTTCGCATGCTTCGTCCCCTTCACATTAATAGGTCGCAACCAACACCTGCCATATGACTGTATACCTGTATGATAGGTTAATTATATTCCGAATAATGGTGATTTATGACGGAATCTTACCGGACTGCCAGAAAAGCTCTTAAATTCCCTTATGACATAAGGAAAAGGTGTTTCTCCTTTTTGGAGGGAAACACCTTTTCCAAATTGTATCACTTCAATACCGTCATTTTTGGTGGCTTGACCACTCATCGGC
>JAFIDK010001196.1 GCA_017051695.1 Algoriphagus aestuarii
TCCGGGCAATGCCGTTCACCGGCTCCGGTTCGATCCGGACCAGCCTGCACGGTTGGTACCTCAAGCAGGATCGGACGATCGCCGTCGACACCGATGCCCGCTACTACGTGATGCGGGTTGACGGGGGGCTGCGGTCACGCCTGCGCGGAGCGACCCCGGAGCCGTCCCTCGCCCCGCTCGTCGTGGGGCGCGGCGCGCGGGACGGTGAGAGTTTCGATCTCGACGAGCTGCTGGAGATGCGGCTCGAGGATCCGGTGCGACCATGAACGCCGCACGGAAGCGA
>JAFIDK010001197.1 GCA_017051695.1 Algoriphagus aestuarii
AAGTGGGCGATAAAGTTTTATATGGCAAATATGCAGGTACAGAAATCACTTACGAAGGTAAGGAGTATTTGATTATGCGTGAATCTGATATTTACGCGGTTCTATAAGTCAAGGTAAAATCAATATTAAAAAAAGAGTTAGCAATATCTAATACTTAGTACTAAATACTAATTAAAAAATGGCAAAACAAGTAAGATATAACGTAGAAGCGCGTGACGCACTGAAAAAAGGTGTCGACACCTTGGCGAACGCAGTAAAAGTAACTTTAGGGCCTAAAGGTCGT
>JAFIDK010001198.1 GCA_017051695.1 Algoriphagus aestuarii
CTCTCAAACCTTGAGCAACTTCAATCAGACGGATGTTAGATCCGCCAAAGCCCGGGGAAAGCAGAAAGCGAGACAACAAGCACAAGCAAATGACGTGTTGCCGGAAACCTTGCCAATAATGGTTGCTGCGGTCACCAGCGTCAGAAAAGCGATGGATCAAACCAAGGATGTCCAGTTCCCCATTACAGATCAGAGACCGAGCATCATGTGCGGTAAGTCCACACATCCGCCCTAAAGCTTGGGCGTGGCCAAAGCGAAGCTGGGGCAAGATCTTCAAAAGTTG
>JAFIDK010000121.1 GCA_017051695.1 Algoriphagus aestuarii
ATTAATTCGTCAATGTTTTATACAATTTCGTTCTCAGTTGGTCCAGGAAAAATTAATCGATCAAGAAGCCATCTTTATTGATGGAACAAAAATTGAGGCAAATGCCAATAAATTTACATTTGTATGGAAGAAATCCATTGAAAAGTATCACCACAACCTCATCGAAAAGTCTAATCAGCTTTATGATGAGCTTCTAGAAAAAGAAATTATTCCAGAAATCGAACGGGAAAGCGCTGAGGAATTATCCGTTGAAGAGATGACCCGAATCGTTGAAACCGTTGAAGAAGTCATCGAGGATTATGATGAAAAAATTGAAACATCGCCAGATGTTGAAGAAAGAAAAGCCTTAAGAAGGGAAAGAAAGTTCCCTAAACAGGCACATAAGCAATTGATTGATTTTATTCATCGTAAACAGAAATATCAACGAGACTTTGAGATCTTTGGCACACGAAATAGTTATTCGAAAACGGATCCTGATGCAACATTTATGAGAATGAAAGACGATTATATGAAAAATGATCAATTGAAACCTGGATATAATGTACAAC
>JAFIDK010001199.1 GCA_017051695.1 Algoriphagus aestuarii
CACCGCGCCGATCCGCGCAATGTCGAAGAACCGCGCCAGCTCCCGCCCGGCCCCGGCGCATCCGGCCGCGGTCACCACCGGGTTGGCCAGCTCCAGTTCCCCCAGCCTGACCCGCAGATCGGGAATCATCGCCGCTGTCTCCGCCACCGTCTCCGCGTCCAAGGGCATCGTCACTCACCCAGCCTCGCGGGCCTGGTCCTCGACGCTCCGCGCCTTCCAGCCAGGGGCTCCTAGAGCGTCGAACGGAACTGTACCGACGTCGTCGAACCGCACCCGCTCGCCC
>JAFIDK010001200.1 GCA_017051695.1 Algoriphagus aestuarii
GGTCTCGCCGACGTAGACGTGGAGCCGGCGCCCGGCGTCCCGACCTCGCCACCGCGCGTGGGCCGATCGCACCACGCCGAGCGCGGTCCCCCAGCCGCCGGTGGCGAGAGCGCCGGTGTTGCAGTGCGTGTAGAAGACCGGCGCCTCGGAGAACAAGGCGGCACCGTGCTCTCCCAGGGCCCGGTTCGCAGCGACCTCCTCCCGGTGGATCGCCCGCGCCTCCTCGAGGACCGCCTCGCGGGGGAGCGGCGCAAGGCGCTCGAGGGCCCATCGGAGGTTGACC
>JAFIDK010001201.1 GCA_017051695.1 Algoriphagus aestuarii
CTTGAGCAGCTTGGCGATGGCCAGGGAGTTCAGTTCGTCGTTGCTCTCGATCAGCACGGCGCGGTCGGCACCCAGTGCCAGGGCGGTACGCAGCTGTTCCTGGGCAGCAGTCGGGCCTACGGTGACCGCGACGATTTCAGTGGCGACACCCTTTTCCTTCAGGCGTACGGCCTCTTCCACGGCGATTTCGCAGAAGGGGTTCATGGACATCTTGACGTTGGCGAGATCGACACCGCTGTTGTCCGCCTTGACGCGAACCTTGACGTTGTAGTCAACAACGCGC
>JAFIDK010001202.1 GCA_017051695.1 Algoriphagus aestuarii
CACGGCGCCGTCCGGCCCTACGCCCATCGAGTGCGCGCCCGCGGGTGAGCCCAGCACGTCGGCGGGGACGAGCTCGCCCTCCCGCGTCGCGACGTCGTAGCTCCAGATGGTGCCGTCGGTGTTGATCCCGGCGATGGTCGGTCCCCAGGCCTCGTCGTCGGCCGCGACGACTGAGAGCTCGTAGGTCCCGACGGCGTCGGCGGTCGCCTCGTGGACCCAGGAGTCCTCGAACCCGGTGGAGAAGACCTCCTCGGTCTCGAGGTCGAAGCCGGTGAGGACGCTG
>JAFIDK010001203.1 GCA_017051695.1 Algoriphagus aestuarii
CCCTTGGGGATGATCGCCTTTATCCACAAGACCCTGTGGACAACCTGTGGGTTTCCTGTAGACGCGAAGTGGATAAGTCGCCAGGGACCGCGGGCAGGACTGGCTTCGCCAGGGGCCGAATTCCAGGAACGCACTTCTACCGGGGACTCCCTGCTTCGCGTCAGGGGAATCCGACCATCCACTCGACCCTGCTCCCCGACCTGCGAAAGGAGGTTGCGCGCGCCTTCATGCCACACCCAACCGCCGTGCATCAAGACGATCTCCAAGCCCTGTGGCTGGAAAC
>JAFIDK010001204.1 GCA_017051695.1 Algoriphagus aestuarii
CCATGTGCGGGTCCAATCCTGCCCAGGCATCGACTTCTCCTTTTGACAGTGCCGTGGCGCCATCGGGATGCTGGAGGGGCACCACTTCCACGTCTTCCGCTGATAGTCCTTCCTCGTTTAATGCCCGCAGCAAAAAGATGTACGGATCCGTGCCAATAGTGGCCGCCACCTTCTTCCCTTTCAAATCGTCCACGTGTTGAATGTCAGAATCGGCATTCGTGACGAGGGCGGTCCATTCCGGTTTAGAATAGATGTAGACAGTCTCAATCGGTGTCCCGTTTGA
>JAFIDK010001205.1 GCA_017051695.1 Algoriphagus aestuarii
ATCCCGACACCGACGCCGTCATCATGATCGGCGAAATCGGCGGTCCGGACGAAGTCAACGCCGCCGAGTGGGCCAAGGACAACATGAAGAAGCCGGTCGTCGGCTTCATCGCCGGTGTCACCGCCCCTCCCGGAAAGCGCATGGGCCACGCCGGCGCGCTGATCTCCGGCGGCGCCGACACGGCCGACGCCAAGCTGGAAGTCATGGAAGCCTGCGGCATCCGCACGACGCGCAACCCCTCCGAAATGGGCAAGCTGCTCAAGTCGGTGCTGTAAGATTGGTT
>JAFIDK010001206.1 GCA_017051695.1 Algoriphagus aestuarii
CTTTCAGCGATCCCGCCAAAATCCATACTAGTAGTTACTAAGAACTACTACGCTGCGCGGCACAGCCCGCGCCTGGAAGGCGCGAGCTGGCCTTGCTGATTGAACGCCAAAAAGAAGGCTTCCACCCCGTGCCCATTCCGAGCCCCGAGGACTGCCCGGTCTGTTTCGTGGACAGGTGAAAAAGCACTGAAAGCACACCCTTACCATAAGAATAATCAGAATATTATTCTTCTTATTATTATGGATGGGCTGACCATGCTGATTTCGACGCCAAGGCAAGCAC
>JAFIDK010001207.1 GCA_017051695.1 Algoriphagus aestuarii
GCTGTGGACGGTCGAGGACGTGGCGGCCTACCTCAGGGTGCCGGTCACCACGCTGTACCAGTGGCGTTACCGCCGGGTCGGTCCACGTGCTAGCCGGGTTGGTCGGTACCTGCGGTATGACCCTGCCGAGGTGCGGGCCTGGGTGGAGAGGCAGGCTGCCTGAGATGCCGGTAGATGATCTCTGGTACCTGAAGGAACGCGGCCCGGACGGGAAGCGGCTGCCGTCGAAGCGGCACGGTCGTGGACGTCGCTACCGAGTCCGCTATGTCGACGCGAGCGGAAC
>JAFIDK010001208.1 GCA_017051695.1 Algoriphagus aestuarii
CATGGGTCGCCTACGTCGCCGAGGTCACCGACCTGACCGCCGAGGACGCCGAGGCGCTGACCAAGGCTGAGCTCGTCGAGCTCGCCGGATGACGGAAGGGGGAACACCGTGCCCCTTCCACCCCTGGCCACCGTCGCCGACCTCGACGCACGCGGCGTCACCGTCGACGAGGGCGAAACCGTCCGCGTCGAAACGTTCCTCGCCTCGGCGTCGGCTGCGGTACGCGAGGCCGCCGGATGCGCGATCTCCGAAACGACCTCGACGATCAGCCTGCCCGGAACCC
>JAFIDK010000122.1 GCA_017051695.1 Algoriphagus aestuarii
AGCGAGACTCCGGTGACGTGCTCGCGCTCGACTTTTGCTGCAGCTCAGCCAGCCGCCGCTTCAGCGTGGCGATCTCCACATCACGGGGATCCGGACGACGCGGAGCGGCCTCCTTCTGAGGGACCTCCTCAGCAGGTGCGTCACCACTAGCATCCCGAGTCGCTGTCCCGGTAGTGGTGGTGTCCTCAGACATCAGGCATCACCTTCTCCTGCCTCGTCATCGACGCTAGCTTCCGAATTAGCCAACATGTCGAGAATTGCGTTCCCGACTATATTGTCGAAGCTTTCGCGACGCACAACTCTAACTGCTTGCCCTTCTTTTGCGGCTTCTAACGTGAAACCGACGTTCTCTACCGTATTCCCGGTACGCGCGCCTACTTTGCCGTCCTCCCGGCAAGACACCCATTGACCGGCCATAACGTCCATAGCCGTGTCTACCGTCCATATTTGCACGCCGTCGTGGAGCGTGACGGTAGTAAGCTCACCGTCCTTTAGGTCTTTGGTGGTGACAAAGTCTACCGCCGATGCATTGTCCGCTATCTGCAAT
>JAFIDK010001209.1 GCA_017051695.1 Algoriphagus aestuarii
GCGCCTATACTACCTGCCAGGGCCGCCACGCGGCGACCTTATGTTTATTCCCTGAACAATGGATACGGCCCGGAAAACCCTGCTGATCGTGTGGCACTCGCGCACCGGCGCTGCACGCCAGCTTGCCGAAGCGGCTGCAGAGGGTGCGCGTGACGTGCTTCACGAGCTCGACGCCCTCGACCAACTTCGTATCGTGACACGTACCGCGGGGCAGGCGGTTGCGGCCGATGTACTGCAGGCCGATGCCTACCTGTTCTGCGCACCCGAAAACCTGGGCTCTGTC
>JAFIDK010001210.1 GCA_017051695.1 Algoriphagus aestuarii
CCTGACCCAGCTCGACAAGCACACCTGGGAGGTCGACGCGGCGCCGGGCAGGCCGCTCGTGCTGCGCTACGAGGTGTGTGCCTACGACAACTCCGTGCGCACCGCCTGGCTCGACGCCGATCGCGGCTTCTTCAACGGCACCAGCCTGTGCCTGCGCGTGGAAGGACAGACCGAGGCGCCGCACGCGCTGGAGATCGTGGCGCCGGCCATCCTGCCCGGGGCCGCGCGCTGGTCGTGCGCCACGGCCCTCGTGCCGCGCAAGGCCGACCGCCGTGGCTTCGGC
>JAFIDK010001211.1 GCA_017051695.1 Algoriphagus aestuarii
GCTTCTCCCCTATCCTAGCTCTAATTCTAGGAATAGCGGCAGGGATTGTCACATATGGGGAGACAGATGTTGTACAAGGTATTGTACTCGGTTTAGCTGCTGGGGCCAGCGCAGTCGGTGTATACAGTGGAACAAAAAATGTCATGGAAAAGAAAGGTGATCGGGATGAGTAAAGTGGTTGTCCTTGATCCCGGCCACGGAGGTTCTGATCCGGGAGCCGTAAGTACAGATTTACGGGAGAAGGACCTGACGCTCAAAATTGCCAAACGTGTCCGTGACACTT
>JAFIDK010001212.1 GCA_017051695.1 Algoriphagus aestuarii
TGGGTAAAGACGGCGTGGAGTTCCTAAAGCCCCTCTTCCCGAAGACATGGGTGCTCGACCCCGCGCCGCTGCCGGCCCACGCGGTCATTCCGGATCTGCGCCTGGGCGGACGGGTCGTCTCCGACTGGAACCAGCTAAAGGAGACCACTCAGAGGGAGAGGGAGCTCGTGATCAAGCCCTCCGGCTTCGCGGAGGACGCTTGGGGCAGCCGGGGCGTGCGCATCGGCCACGACATGGCGCGGGAGGAGTGGGCCGCCGCCGTCGACGAAGCTTTGGCAGCCTT
>JAFIDK010001213.1 GCA_017051695.1 Algoriphagus aestuarii
AACACTCCTGCAGGCTCAGTGTGCCAGATGCGAGCCGGTGGAGGCATGATGGCCGCCGGCCAGCCAGGCGGTGTGGGGACCGGGAATGGTCCAGATACCGAACAGGATGATCAGCAGGGCAGCGGTTATCCGAACCGCGCGGCGCCGCAGCAGGGTGGTCAGGCGGTTGGCCAGCAGGCCGGTCGCCATCAGCGTCGGCAGGGTGCCCAGGCCGAAGGTCGCCATCAGCGCAGCGGACAGCCCCGCCTGGCCCTGGCTGCTGGCCCAGACCAGGGTGCTGTAG
>JAFIDK010001214.1 GCA_017051695.1 Algoriphagus aestuarii
CCTTTCTAATCGGCTGTGTGCCTGGCTACGAGCAAATTGGCTTCTTGGCGCCTCTGCTTGTCTTGCTTTTGCGCTTGCTTCAGGGGCTCGCTTTGGGAGGCGAATACGGGGGAGCCGCGACTTACGTGGCCGAGCATTCGCCCGAAAACAAACGGGGCTTCATGACATCCTGGATACAAACGACGGCGACGCTCGGACTTTTCGTGTCTTTGCTGGTCATCATGGCCACACGGACGATGCTCACCGCGGAGCAATTTGACGACTGGGGCTGGCGTATACCGTT
>JAFIDK010001215.1 GCA_017051695.1 Algoriphagus aestuarii
CGTCGTGCTCGCCGTCGACGAGTACGTGATGGGCTACTGCCTCCACGAGCGCGGCGCGCTCGGCCCCGGGCAGCCGCCGATGGACGACCTCGTGGCCTACGCGGAGGAGCTCGTCGCCGCCGGCGGGTACCCCACGCTCGAGGCGCTCCTCGCCGGCGACGGCGGCGGGGTGGTCGGGCTGTGGGACGCGTTCGTCCGCACCGGCGCCGACGACGCCCGCTTCGAGCGCAACCTGCGCCGGTTCCTGCGGGGCATCGCCGCCGACCTCGCGACCTAGGTGTGG
>JAFIDK010001216.1 GCA_017051695.1 Algoriphagus aestuarii
GGTGCTCCATTTTCATCGCCTCCAGCCACAGCAACGGCTGTCCGGCATGCACCCGGTCGCCCACCGACACGGCGATCCGCACGACCGTCCCGGGCATCGGGGCGACCAGTGACCCCGTGGCGGGTTCGGTGTCCGGGTCGCGGAATCGGGGCACCGGGACGAGGTTCACCGCGCCCAATGCCGAGTCCACGGTGACCAGATCGGGGTACCGGGCGACGTCGAAGGCACGTCGCACGCCACCGCGACGCAGGACGACGCGTTCCGGGGCGGCTGCCACGAGCTC
>JAFIDK010001217.1 GCA_017051695.1 Algoriphagus aestuarii
ATCGGCGGTTTTGGGGCGGTGCTGCAGCGGACCGCTGCCTGCCACATCGACGTGGCCGCCTCGAACGCGCTGGTGGCTGACGCGGTCGGCCACGGCCTGGCGGGCAGCGGGGAGTGGACGCTGGCCGCGGCACTGGCGGTGCGCCACATCAGCGATGTGGTTACGTCGATCATGTTCGGAGCGCAGCACACCCTGGGCGCGGTCGGTTTTTTCGAGGAGCACGAGGCGGCTTGGCTGTTCCGTCGCGTGCACGCCGATGTGGTCCGGTTGCGCGCGGTGTCC
>JAFIDK010001218.1 GCA_017051695.1 Algoriphagus aestuarii
GTACCTGTCAGCCTCAATCCTGTAATAGCCCGTATCCGTGTGAGAAACGGTAATCGTCCGGATCTTGAGGTGACCTTGTGTATTAGCAAGACCGTTCCGGTCACGCAGGTAGAACTTAGAGAAGCGGAATCTCATCGAATAGGTCTTACCGATCCACGATTTATGTCCACTATAGTCACCGGAAGCCTTGATGACACGCCCCTCTTTCCTAACATCCACGAGCTGGTTCCCGTTAAGACCCTCAACGACCTCGAAGTTTTGACTGGGGTCATCATAGGGAAG
>JAFIDK010000123.1 GCA_017051695.1 Algoriphagus aestuarii
GAACACGAAACCGTGTTCGCTGACCGCAGCCGCTATTCCATGGACTGGTACTACCCGATCCTCGGCGGGGCGATGCGCGGCGCCCGAGCGGAGAAACGTATCGCGGAGCGCTGGGACACGTTCGTCGTCCCCGGCCTCGGCATCCGCTGTGTCAGCGACCAGCCGTGGGTGACAGGGGCTGAAACATCCGAACTGGTGCTCGCCCTGGCAGCGATCGGCAGCCGGGACCGCGGTGCTGAACTGCTCGCCTCGATCCAGCACCTCCGCGACCCGGACGACGGCGCCTACTGGACGGGCTACCAGTTCGTCGAAGACGTGCGGTGGCCGGTGGAACGCAGCACGTGGACGACGGCGGCGGTCATCCTGGCGGTGGACGCCTTGTGCGGGGCCACGCCGGGCTCCCAGGTCTTCACCCGTATCCCCAGGGCTGCGGAGCAGAGCGCCGAAGGGTGCTGCGACCAGCCGGTCGTGCTCCCCGCGGAAGCCGGTCTCGCCTAGCCGCTGACCTGACGTGAAAGGGTGGGGGCCGCCCCACTGTCGAGACGG
>JAFIDK010001219.1 GCA_017051695.1 Algoriphagus aestuarii
TATTGAGGCAATGTTCGATCAAACTTATTAAATATAACATAATTTAAATTTTTTATTTTTTTATAAATATTAAAGAAAAATTTACTATTAACGAGGGGATGTCCATCCCTATTTAATTCTAAAATTAAGAGGAAATGAAGTGGGGGTGAGCGCAAATCGGATTTTACAGATTAGACATCAATTCATATTTGATCCATAATTTTACGGATTATAATTTTTCAATCCAATCCAATCCATGGATTGATTAAACTCAATCCAAATTCAATTCATACATCTGCAGAT
>JAFIDK010001220.1 GCA_017051695.1 Algoriphagus aestuarii
CGGTGATCACCACCAAGCCGGCCCCGGGCGAGAAGGCCAACCGCGAGGAGAGCGTGACGCTGACGATCAGCGCCGGGTTCCCCATGCCCAACGTGGTCGGCCAGAAGGTGGACGATGCGCGCCGCCTGCTGGAGTCCAGCGACTTGGAGGTGACGGTCGTCGAGGAGCACCACGACGAGGTCCCCGAAGGCCATGTCATCTCCCAGGACCCGGAGGCGGAGACCACCGTGGGGGCGGGGCAGAGCGTCACCCTCACCGTCTCGTCCGGTCCGGAACTGGTGG
>JAFIDK010001221.1 GCA_017051695.1 Algoriphagus aestuarii
GCCGCGGGCGCGCAGCCGGGCCAAGAACTCGGCGGGAGGCGGCGCAGCCAGCGGCCAGTGGACAGGACGCCTGGGATCGTAGAGCACCCCGCCGTTTTCCGCGACGACCAGGTCGAACAGCGCCACGTCGGGGAAGACGCTGCACAGGTCGTCGAAACGGCGGCCGGTCGCCAGAACGAGACGGCGGCCTGACGCGGCCAGCCGCGCCAAGGCGGCCACGACCGCGGCGTCAACCTTGCCTTCTGAGGCGAGTGTGGCGTCATAGTCGCAGGCCAATACGTG
>JAFIDK010001222.1 GCA_017051695.1 Algoriphagus aestuarii
TGTTTATCGAGATCAATATCTAACAGCAAACGTTTAATTGCCTCAGCACCCATCATGGCAACAAACGTGTCTCCATACTTTTCTCGATAACTCCGGTATTCTTTTTCAGAAAGAAGCTGCTTCTTTTCAAGGGGAGTAGGACCTGGATCAACAACAACATAAGAAGCAAAGTAGATCACTTCTTCCAGCGAACGCGGAGACATATCCAAGACTAAACCCATCCGGCTGGGAATTCCTTTAAAATACCAAATATGGGAAACAGGGGCAGCTAACTCAATATGC
>JAFIDK010001223.1 GCA_017051695.1 Algoriphagus aestuarii
CGGCATTGGCCGGTGTGTCGCTGGCCTGTGGCGGCGACGCCCCGGCGTGGGGGTCGGGATCGGCGGTCATGGCCTCTATGACGAACGGCCGGGGCCGGATGGAAATGGCATCCGGGTCAGGCGGCCCTGCGTTTCCGTGCCTCCCGCTTCGGGGTGGCCATCGTCCCGCTGGCGGCAATGAAGTCGCGCACCTGCGGGTAGACCTGCTCGCGCCAGCGGCGGCCGCTGAAGATGCCGTAGTGGCCGGCGCCCTTGACGGTCAGGTGCTGGCGCCGGTCTGCG
>JAFIDK010001224.1 GCA_017051695.1 Algoriphagus aestuarii
CCGCACTGCTCGGTGAGCACGACGCGGTGGTCCTGGTGGTCCCGCTGACCGAGCAGACCCGAGGTCTGGTCGACGCGGACTTCCTGGCCCGGATGCCGGACGGTGCGGTGCTGGTGAACGCGGCGCGTGGCCCGGTGGTGGACACCGAAGCCCTGATCACCGAGCTGCGCCGTGGTCGGTTGCGAGCCGCGCTGGACGTCACGGACCCGGAACCGCTGCCCGCCGACCACCCGCTGTGGACCGCGCCGAACGTGCTGATCACCCCGCACGTGGGTGGGAGCT
>JAFIDK010001225.1 GCA_017051695.1 Algoriphagus aestuarii
GCAGCAGTGAAGCGCCCATCACCCAGGAATGCATCGAGGGCTACGGCGCCATGAGCGCCCTGGCCACCGAGGAGGGTCTGCGCCTGATCGAAGGTCGGGATGAGGTGGACTTCCGCCGGGCCAGCCGCCCCTTCAGTCAGAACTGCGGCTTCACCCTGGCCGAGTCGGGCCAGTTCGTGCTGCTGATGGACGATGAACTGGCGCTGGAACTGGGTGCCGACATCCATGGCGCCGTGCCGGACGTCTTCGTCTCCGCCGACGGCTTCAAGAAATCCATCTCCG
>JAFIDK010001226.1 GCA_017051695.1 Algoriphagus aestuarii
CGGTACACGTCCGGGGATTCCGACACTAAAGGCTGGTCCCAGAACGGGCGGGTCTTCTCAAAGTCCGGGTCGGTCACCCAGGACCGGTAGTCGGTGCCGGTGATGACGTAGGCCATGCGCCCCTCGTGGGGCACCATGGTCAATTCCAGCGGCTGGGTGTTGACAGCGAACCGGTGGCGGCCCAACTGGATGGTGGTGCCGTCGTCGGCGAACAGGTCCTGCCGGTCCCGCAGCGCCCGTCCCGCCTCCTGCCGGGCCGCTGCGACCTGGCCGTCAACCTCT
>JAFIDK010001227.1 GCA_017051695.1 Algoriphagus aestuarii
ATGGCCGCTGATGTCTTCCAAGCTGCGTCCCGGGGATTTGCCGAGGACCAGCATTTGGGTGGCGACCGCCTTGTTGACGTTGCGGGACCAGACTTTGGCGTCAGCGCTGCCTGCGGTGACCAGGCGGATGATGCTCACCTGGTTGTTTTGGTTTCCGGGGCGGCGGATGCGTCCTTCGCGCTGCTCGATGTCTACGGGCCGCCAGGGGCAATCTAGGTGTAGCTGCAGCACAGCGCGGTCTTGGATGTTGGTGCCTACCCCCATCTTGTCGGTGGAGCCGAT
>JAFIDK010001228.1 GCA_017051695.1 Algoriphagus aestuarii
GATGTGGAACATCTGCGTTTGCGACTCGATGCTGCTGCGAGCCTGCGCACCGGAGTGCCCGTGGTCGAGGATGCCCGGCTACAAGGGATGACGCTGCATCTCTATCAGGATGAGCAGGGCGGCTGGCACTGGCCGGACCCGGCCAGGATCCCCCCCGAACTGTTGGTAGGGGATTTCGATCTGGAGCGTCTCGACTTTTGGGTTGGCGTGTTGCTGCGCCAGCGTGCCTGGGTAGAGGATGTGCGACTGGTACTGCATGGTCAGGAGCGGCGTGTCGAATTG
>JAFIDK010000124.1 GCA_017051695.1 Algoriphagus aestuarii
GTGACCGTGCCGTCGGGCTCCCAGGTGGAGCGGAGAGAACGGACGTGGCTGTCCGTGTCGATGGTGATTTCAGCGAGCCATGGGAGGGCCAACAGCAGCGCTTGGCCGGTCTCCGCGAGCTGCAGGGCCAGACGGGCGCCAGCGTCCGCGTCGCGGAGCTGCAGGATGACTGCGCTGTCGAAACCGTCGGGCGGGCGGGTGCGGTCGGCGAACGGCAGCCGCAGCAGCGGCACCCGGTTGTCGCGGCGGGCCAGTTCTTCCGCGAGTTTCGGGTGGGCCCGGCCCGTGGCGATGAGCTCGTCGTGGACGAGGGCGGCGGCCCGGTCGCGGTTCCACCGCACTGCCCCGTCCCGGGACGCAAATACCACGTCGTCGCTGAGCGAGGCGACCGCGGTGAAGCCGACCCCGAAGCGGCCCACCGCAGCGGCGTCGCGTTTCGCGGAGGCACGCAGCGTGGACAGGGACTCCACGCCTTCGGCGGTGAGCGGGGCACCGGTGTTCGCGGCGGTGAACTCTCGGCCGCGGAGCCGCAGAACGAGGCGTCCC
>JAFIDK010001229.1 GCA_017051695.1 Algoriphagus aestuarii
TATCCAAAACAATACCGACGAGCCCCAAATCATGGATGATGCGGCACGGGAGATAGCGAATCGACTTAAACCGGCATAATTAAAAGCAGGTGAAGGCATTAGGCCGGCTTCTCTCCTATTATAAAGAACACAATATTCCCCTGAAAACTATTTAGTTTCAATCTAAACAATTATCTTTGCTGACGCATGGAAAAGATAACACATCCTTTATTTGACCTCGCGGATGGCATTTCCTTTCTGGACGAAATGAAGAAAGGGATAAACTGTAATCCGGATTTGGGT
>JAFIDK010001230.1 GCA_017051695.1 Algoriphagus aestuarii
CGCGGATCTGGTCGGAGAGCCAGAACCCGTCCCCACCGGGGTTGAGCATCACTTCGATCGGAGTCCCGAGGTTGGCTTCCTCCTGGTACGGGATGAAGTCCGGGTCGAGCAGGTTCCCGGTCTGCGGATCGAACGCCATGACCCGGCCATTACTCGAGTCCGGGACCAGCAGCACTCCTTCCGCCAACTGAGCCAGCCGCTCGGTCGCCGGGTTGGCCTCGTTGATGTGCCAATCCAGGGTGGCGTCACCGTGATTATGGATGGTGAGTAGCTGTTGGTGGG
>JAFIDK010001231.1 GCA_017051695.1 Algoriphagus aestuarii
CGGTCCCGGGCGTCGCGCAGGCTCGTCTTGCTCACGTCCGCACTCCACCGTCGTCCGGTGCAGTTGTCACACCGGCCGCAGGGAGCGGCGTGTGGGTCGTCGAGCTGGCGCAGCAGGAACTCCATACGGCACCCGTCGGTACGCAGGTAAGCCAGCACGGCCTCCTGTTCCGCCCGCCGTGCCTGGGCCACCCGCGCGTACCGATCGGCGTCGTAGTGCCAGGGCTGTCCGGTGGCCACCCAGCCCCCGCGCACCCGGCGTACCGCCCCGTCCACGTCGAGG
>JAFIDK010001232.1 GCA_017051695.1 Algoriphagus aestuarii
ATCCGGTTCAGCGCGGCGTACCGCGACCACACTGCCCCCGTCACTGCCGATACGTACATACTCGCCCAGGGTGGCGGCCAGCGTCGGATCGGATGCAGGGGTGCCGCGAGCATGCAGGTGGGTGGCAGCGTCGCAGAACAGCCCGCCAGCAGGAGGCTGGTGCGGGGGATCAGCGACGAAGAAGTGGGGGATAAGACTGGGAAGCCCGAACCGGGTCAACGCGTCGTGCGTGGCCTCAGGAAGTCCGCTTTCAGCCACCGCATCGGCGTCGTACCGCTGCAC
>JAFIDK010001233.1 GCA_017051695.1 Algoriphagus aestuarii
TATTTTCACCATTCTGGTGTTTTTCCTGCTGGTGAACTCCTCAGATGTCGAAGTTCTGCAACGCGATAAAAGCATTGAGTTGCCCACCTCTATTTCCGATCAGGTACCCGCCGATTCCTTAATCGTCAGGATCAGCGACAAAGATATTCTGGTCGGTGGGCGCCGTGTGGCGTCCGTGGCTGACGTCATGATAGATACCAACAGCAAGATTGTCGCGCTGGAAACTGAACTGGCTTACCAAGCTAGCCGCGCTGGTCCGCTTACTGCCGAGGAACAACAACT
>JAFIDK010001234.1 GCA_017051695.1 Algoriphagus aestuarii
ACATGGAATCGCGCTTAACGTAGAATTGGCGCAGGCGCCGGAGCGGTTCTATGCGGACGAGAATCGCGTGCGGCAGATCCTCTATAACCTACTGAGTAACGCCGCGAATTACGCTCCCGAGGGTGGCCGCGTAACGATCTCGGCATGGGAGAGTGGCGAAGGCGTGGTGTTCCGCGTACACGATAACGGACCAGGCATGGCGCCGGAGGTGCTGCGATCCATCTTCAAGCGGTTCGAATCGCGCAACACGGGCGGGCGGCGACGCGGGGCGGGTCTTGGGCT
>JAFIDK010001235.1 GCA_017051695.1 Algoriphagus aestuarii
CTTTCGAGCCGCGCTCCCAGCGATCGCCCCGTGGCGCCACGCGGGACCTCCCAGACCACCATCTCCTCGGAGCCCGGCCGCATCGGCGTTCGCACGGCCCGCTCCAACCAACCCAACCCCGCACCGCCCGCGAGAGCGGCGAGGAGCGCCACCAGCGCGACCTTCCTCATCCGCACGGAGCTTAACACAAAGGTCCGACGGGCGCCGGCTTCCAGGCGGGCCTTCGCCCCCCAACGGTGCAGTGGCGGTCGTGCACGCCGCACGCAAGTTTCCGGTAGCGCC
>JAFIDK010001236.1 GCA_017051695.1 Algoriphagus aestuarii
GGGCTTCCAGTGGGACGGTGAGGTGCGTTATGCATCGGACTACTTCGATCAGCTGTACGCCTGGGCGGTTGAGCTGATCAAGGCGGGCAAGGCCTACGTCTGCGACCTGTCTCCGGAGGAGGCCCGGGAATACCGGGGCACCCTGACCCAGCCGGGTCGCAACAGCCCCTTCCGCGACCGCAGTGTCGAGGAGAACCTGGACCTGTTCGAGCGGATGCGCGCCGGCGAATTTCCGGACGGCGCCCGTGCGCTGCGCGCCAAGATCGATATGGCTGCGCCGAA
>JAFIDK010001237.1 GCA_017051695.1 Algoriphagus aestuarii
TGGTCCTGGCTGCTCTGCTCTTCGCTTTCACCAACGGCCTCCACGACTCCGCGCACACCATTGTCACCGCCATCGTGTCCAGGGCCCTCACCCCTGGGGTTGCGATCGCCCTGGCCACGCTGATGACCCTGCTCGGCGCCTTCCTCGGCGAGGGCGTGGCCCGCACGATCGGACAGGACTTCATCAGCCCCATCCACGGTGCAGACGGCCTGGCTGTGCTGTTCGCGGCACTGTCCAGCGCGGCCGCCTGGAACCTCTTCTCCTGGTACCGGGGGATGCCTT
>JAFIDK010001238.1 GCA_017051695.1 Algoriphagus aestuarii
GCTGTGGTCTGCTATGCAGCAGGAAGCTCAGCGGCAGGAAGAGCACATCGAGCTGATCGCTTCCGAGAACTACACCAGTCCTGCGGTCATGCAGGCGCAGGGTTCGGTGCTCACCAACAAGTATGCCGAAGGTTACCCGGGCAAGCGTTACTACGGCGGCTGTGAGTTTGTCGACGTGGCCGAGCAGCTGGCGATCGACCGTGCCAAGGCCCTGTTCGGTGCCGATTACGCCAACGTTCAGCCCCATGCCGGCTCCCAGGCCAACAGTGCCGTGTTCCAGGC
>JAFIDK010000125.1 GCA_017051695.1 Algoriphagus aestuarii
GGTGCCCAAGGCGCCGCGGAAGTACTTGCTGGCCACGATCTGGGTGGCGTTCATCGACCAGCTCTTGGGGAATTCGACCCCATCCTGCCGGAAGTTGACCGAGCCATCGCGCCAGTTGGTCATGACGACGTCGCGGCGTTCCCACTCCACAGTGTCGTAGGGGTGGACTCCAGGAGTGGTGAAGACGCGTTGGATCTTCACCCCCCTGCGAGGTTTTCTGCCTTTACGCGTGGCAGAGCCGCTCACCGTCTCGGTCATCGTGCTTCGCTCCCCTTGGTGGAAAGGTGTATCCGAGGGTGGTCGCCGTTCGTCTGCCGTAGCCGGCGGCACCCTGAGTGTCCTCTATGGCTTGTTGAACGCTGTGGTGCCCGGTGGTGGGTTCAGCCCTGGGTTGCTGTGCGCTCTGCCCTCAGCTCCGCGATCTCGCGTTCGAAGTCTTCGAGGGATTCGAAGCTGCGGTAGACGCTCGCGAAGCGCAGGTAGGCGACTTCATCGAGGTCGCGCAGCGGTCCGAGGATGGTCAGTCCGATCTCGTGCGAGC
>JAFIDK010001239.1 GCA_017051695.1 Algoriphagus aestuarii
GTGGCCGCCCTGTCAAAGGGGCGGTCATTTTTTATTTATCCGAAACCGAATACATACACCTGTGCCAGACGCTTGTTAATCGACCAGATTACATCTTCCCTTAAATGAACCTCATTTTCTTTTAAGCTAGGTACTTCTGGTTGAACCGTATTTATTGTTTCAACCAGAAGCCCCGCTCCATGTTCTTTCGCTTTTTTTATTTCAAAATATTCTCCAGGGATATTTTGAGCTAACAAAAAATAAAATTCATCACAGTAATCGAGGTAGGATTGCCATTTATCG
>JAFIDK010001240.1 GCA_017051695.1 Algoriphagus aestuarii
CTGGTAGACACACGACGACATGAAAAACGCCCCGCGCGGCTGCCAGGCCATGTGCGCGAGGCGTTCAACGAAGTTCCGGGCGAGCTTCCCGGCATGCAGCAGGGTAAGGGTAGCGGAGCGATCGGACGATCGCAGCGACCTGCGCCACTCGACGTGTCGGGCCTCACTCGCTCGGGCTAGCGAACAAAGGACCGAACGTTGACCGACTACTCATCCCCCGACCTCGCCGACGACGGCGCCCCGATCACCCTTGCTCGACCCCGCCGCGAGTCGGCCCCGATC
>JAFIDK010001241.1 GCA_017051695.1 Algoriphagus aestuarii
CTAATATATCGAGATACGTTAACATTTGCAAAGCCAGGCCATAATACACTTCTGTTAAATCGAGCCGCTGCTCACTCGATTTATAATCGACAACACGAAGATAAATACCTCTATCCGTCCTTGCTTCATCAACCCGGTCGATCCGACCGACAAGCTGCATGTTCGTGCCATTTTTCAGGCGGAATTGAACCGGCGGCAAATCGCCGCGAGGACCGAACACCAATTCCAGGCCTACTGGTGAAAAACCGCTTACACGGGCATGTTCACTCATCACTTTCGTAC
>JAFIDK010001242.1 GCA_017051695.1 Algoriphagus aestuarii
GACGCCGGGTTTGCCGGGGCGAACGCCACCGAGGGGGCGCTGCGCGTCCGCACCGCATGCTGGGTCCGGCTCTACGGACTGGTCTGCATGGAAGTCTTCCGCAGCATGCCGTTCACCGTCGGCGACCTGGAACCGCTGTTCGAAGCGGAGCTCTGCGATGTGCTGACGTCGATCGGGGTCCGCTACCGGGCGCCGCACTCCTGACCGGAACCGGCTGGCACCCCGCAACGTCTCACAGAAGTGCCCGCCCGGAACACCCTGCTCGCTCGCCGTTGAGCAGGA
>JAFIDK010001243.1 GCA_017051695.1 Algoriphagus aestuarii
GCCAGTCATTGCTGTCCAGCTGCTTCAGGGGCACGACGGCAGGATGGTCGAAGGCGGCATAGGCCTCGGCGACCAGGCTGTCGAAACGCGACTCGATGACCGAGCCCGCCACGAAGGGCCGCATCACCTCCGCCGCCAACTCCGGATAGGGCCGGCCGAGCAGGCCGCGAAGCGCGCCGGCCTCCAGCCGTGGCCAGCTTTCGGGAAGATAAAGGCCGCCGTCGCGGGCCAGCCCGGCGAGGAGAACTTCATCGAAGCCTAGCGCGGGCGCCTGGCCCCGCG
>JAFIDK010001244.1 GCA_017051695.1 Algoriphagus aestuarii
TCAATCGAATCGTCGATGGTTTCCAGATCGGCCATGCCGTACCGCCTATTAAGCCCCGCCTTAATGAGCCAATCGGTCACCCGAGGATTCTTCGGCAACAATGCGCCATGCAGGTAACAACCAATGGCGTTCCGGTACATCGCGCCCTCGGTGCCGTCCTTCCCGTTGTTCCCGCGCCCGACCACCACCTTCCCGAGCGGAGACGCGTCACCATGTAGCTCCGTCAGGCCACTGTGATTCTCGAACCCGACCAGCGTGCCGAATTCGGGCGAGTCGATGACG
>JAFIDK010001245.1 GCA_017051695.1 Algoriphagus aestuarii
GACAACCAGTTCATCGCCATGTTCGCCGAGGCCGGGTGGATCAAAGAGATCGGCCCTGGCTGGGCAGAGGCCAACGGGTTCCCTGACGCGGACGGCACCGCCCTGCTGGAAGGGACGTTCCGGGAGAAGCTGATCCGGTCGGTGACCTACGAGGATGAGGCCTACGCGGTCCCCTTCACCGCGGACGTGGGCATGCTCTACTACCGCCGGGACCTGGTCGGCCAGGGGTCGCTGACCGCGGGGCGCACGTTCCACGAGATCCTCGCAGAGCTCGCGGACGCC
>JAFIDK010001246.1 GCA_017051695.1 Algoriphagus aestuarii
GGGCGATAAGCCGCTGGTGAAGTGACGGTCTGCGAGAAAAAAGAGAAAACCCGCGCTGGCGGGTTTTTTATTGGCGAATAACCGGCTAGTATTCGGTGATGCCATTTTTACCGGAAAATGAGCTGATAAAAAAGCCAAGAACGTATTTAACCGGAATAGTGGATGAAACAGTAACGCACCGCAATAACAAGAACCTTTCCTCTGAATTTCTACGAAGGAGTAACGTAAATGGCTAAAGTTTCAAACCTGCTGCTTTTTATCGGCCTGGCGATGCTCGCCATC
>JAFIDK010001247.1 GCA_017051695.1 Algoriphagus aestuarii
TCCTGGCCAGCGGTCTCTTGGACGTGCCGCACCTCATCGAGTTCGCCAGCCTGGACGTCATCCTGTTCCTGGTCGGGATGATGATCATCATCGGGTACTTGGAGAACAACCACTTCTTCGAAGCCTTGCTGGAAAAGGTGCTGCCGTACATCGGCGGCTCGGCGAAGAAGCTGATGGTGGCGCTATTGGCCATCTCGTTCGTCTCGGCGGCCCTGGTCGACGAAGTGACGTCGATCCTCTTCATGAGCGCCATCATGCTCCGCATCTGCCGCCACTACAAGC
>JAFIDK010001248.1 GCA_017051695.1 Algoriphagus aestuarii
CTGGTTCGGGCAAGAGTTCGCTGGTGCACGGGTCGATTCCGGCTGAGGCGGGCGTGGTCTCGATCGACCAGAGCGCGATCCGGGGATCGCGGCGCAGCAACCCCGCCACCTACACGGGCTTGTTGGATCCGATCCGTAAAGCGTTTGCGAAAGCCAACGGGGTGAAGCCTTCGCTGTTCAGCGCGAATTCGGAGGGGGCGTGCCCTGCGTGTAACGGGGCAGGCGTGATCTACACCGATTTAGCGATGATGGCGGGGGTGGCCACGGTGTGTGAGACGTGTG
>JAFIDK010000126.1 GCA_017051695.1 Algoriphagus aestuarii
GGACCGTGCTGCGGGGCTGCGCTGGTGAAGCGGAACCCGGGGCGGATCAGCTCCACTGCGCCCAGCACGGGGTGGTCGACGGTCATGGTCGCCTCATCCCCGGAGGCGTCGGCGGTGCGGAGCGCTTCAGCCACCCCGCGCACCTTCCCCACGGGCACCCCGGCGTCGCTCAACAGCGCGGTCCACTCCTCGGCGCTGCGCTTCGCCAAAGCGGCGGTGAGCTCCGCCACGAGGATGTCCCGGTGCGCGACCCGGTCCGCGTTGCGGCGGAACCGCGGATCCTCGGCGAGGTCGGGGCGCTCCACGACCGTGCACAGGGCGCGGTAGAGCGCGTCGTTGCCGGCGGCGATGATGATGTCGCCGTCAGCAGTGGGAAACGTCTGGTAGGGGACGATAGACGGGTGCGCGTGCCCGACCCGCTCCGGTTCTGCCCCGGTGACCAGCGCAGACTGGCCTACTTGGACGAGCGCGGAGAGCGCCGAGTTGAGCAGCGAGACGTGGATGTGCTCCCCGCGCCCCGTAGTGGCGCGCCGCACCAG
>JAFIDK010001249.1 GCA_017051695.1 Algoriphagus aestuarii
TGTCGCCAAGGATACGCCCCTCGGCCAGCCGATAATGCAGGTTCGCCGTCAATAGGCCGCGGTCGATTCGCCAGCCAGCGTAAGTGCTGGAATAGGTACTGAAACCACCCAGATCCATATTTTCAAAATTCAACGTGGCATCCAGCTTGGGATCATCAAGGAACGGCTGAGTTGTTCCACTGAGTGTGACGGGGGCATACCCATCCACGTCGCCTTTGAAATTGAATGAGGCGGAAGTTTTTACGTCAGACGATAAACCGGTGAGTTCTCCGGAAAAATGCT
>JAFIDK010001250.1 GCA_017051695.1 Algoriphagus aestuarii
GCTTCCTTTTCGTGAAAATGGCTGACAGTATATAAACAAGGATGAGGATGTAGATGAGTCCGCCAGTTAAGACGTGGTACAGTGGCATTTCGCCATCCTCAACATGTGTGATTCGGTAAACGAAGTAATGCGACAGCTCCCACGGCAAAAACTTTAAGATTGTCCGAAGGGTACTGTGTCCCAGCGAAAGGGCAGCCCCGTTTTTGTCCACAACTTGAATACCCACCCTCTTTTTCCCGAAGGACTGCCGGCCTATAGCCGAGTCGCTGATCATGAAATAG
>JAFIDK010001251.1 GCA_017051695.1 Algoriphagus aestuarii
GGTCGGGGCCGCAGATGCAGGGCGACTCGGTCAGGATCTCGCGCTGTCCGTCGCAGCGCCGTTGGCAGCCGCCCCGGACCACAGCTCGTACCACTGCGAGACGGCCTGCGGCGGGACGAGGACGGGCAGCCGATCAGCATCGGTGACGACTTCCCACGCGGACGGGCCGCCGTTGGCCGGGGTCCACTCGCGCACGGTCCCGCCGTACAGTGCGGCGACACGTTCGAGCAGCGGGCGCGACGCCGAGGTGAGCCGGAACCTGTCCAGCTTCGCGGGTCTGC
>JAFIDK010001252.1 GCA_017051695.1 Algoriphagus aestuarii
CGTGCCGGGCGGGGAATGGCGCGGGCCGGTCATTGCGCCGCGCCCCGTGGTCGTGGCCCCGGCGGCCGCCCAACGATCCCTCGCAGTCGCGCCATGTCCTCCGGCCGGAACAGGATGTCTCGACCGATGCGCCAGCCGATGTTGTAGTTGCGGGCATGTTTCCGCACGGTTCTCGGGAGCACGCCCAGCTCGGCGGCCGCCTCATCACTCGTGCGCAGTTGCCGGTACGCCTCGTGCATGCCGGCCTGGTAGGCCCGATGCAGGGCGGCACTCAGCACGGT
>JAFIDK010001253.1 GCA_017051695.1 Algoriphagus aestuarii
GAAAGAACTTGATAAGAACAATGCAGGTAAGGCCATTGTATACACTGTTGATGAAGTCGAAGTTCCCGAAGGATACACAAAGAGTCTGAGCGGAGACGCAGAGACAGGTTATACCATTACAAATACGCATAACAACGATTTGACAGAAGTATCTGTTGAGAAAATCTGGGATGACGCAAAAGATCAGGATGGTATTCGCCCTGAATCCATAACAGTTCAGCTCTTTGCAAATGGAGAACCTGTAGACGGAAGTCAGGTAACTCTGGATGGATCTACAGATG
>JAFIDK010001254.1 GCA_017051695.1 Algoriphagus aestuarii
GGGGAGATGGTCGGGGACTCGATCCCCGGCGTGAGCCGGCAGGCCTGGTCCAGCCGATCGGCGTGCACGTCGTAGGCGAGCATCACGTACTGGCGGGCCACCAGCACCCCCTGCAGCCGGCGCAGCACCTGGGTGACGGGCCCGTCCGCCGGTCGCCGCGGTCCGCCGATCAGCACCGCCGACGATTCCAAGATCGGCTCCCCTACCGGCACCAGTCCGGCCTCCCGCAGCGTCCGACCGGTCTGCACCACGTCGGCCACCACGTCGGCCACCCCGAGACT
>JAFIDK010001255.1 GCA_017051695.1 Algoriphagus aestuarii
TAACTATTCAATCAGTGCTATTGGTAGAGCTATACCTGATGTACGTGATGGGCTAAAACCAGTTCACCGTAGAATTTTATATGTGATGTATTCTGAAAGAAACACTTTTGATAAACCTTATCGAAAAACTATAAAGACTGTAGGGTCAACACTATCTCGTTTCCATCCACACGGTGACTCTTCGGTTTACGATGCAATGGTTAGACTAGCTCAAGATTTTAAAATGCGTGTACCACTAATAGATGGACATGGGAACTTTGGTTCCATCGATGGAGACGGAG
>JAFIDK010001256.1 GCA_017051695.1 Algoriphagus aestuarii
GGCCTCCCCATTGGGAGGCCGTTGTGCTTTGGGTGGTCGGATACGCCGTTGATTGGGCGTCGGGTCAAGGCGCTTCGTTCTCCGCCAGCAGGAACTCTACCGGCCCGGGCTCTTCACCCATGATTGAGCGGCCGAAAAGGCTGACGACCAGGTCCACCATCAGCGTCGCGCTCTTGCCGCCGTGATCGAGGAAAGGGTTGAGCTCCACAACGTCGAGTGAACCGACGATCCCGCTATCGTGGAGCATTTCCATGATCAGATGCGCCTCCCGATAGCTGAGG
>JAFIDK010001257.1 GCA_017051695.1 Algoriphagus aestuarii
GGAATCCTTCAAGGAGATAAAGAGAATATTCCCAGGCTCTTCTCTGACACTCGATCTGAGAGTCAAATCCGAACCGGGCTGGAGAAAGAACAAGAAAACTCTCGACAAGCTTTTCAGATAATCGTATCAGAAATCCTGACTAAGCAGTCTTTTCAGTCTTACCTCTAGAATAAAATCATATTATTAAATACCGTATTTGGATTAAATAGTTAAAAACTGACCAAAACAGCGACTAAAAGCGTATATACTATTAGGAGGTCAGTATGACTGGAATAGAAAAT
>JAFIDK010001258.1 GCA_017051695.1 Algoriphagus aestuarii
GTACACGCTTCGCAGCTGCTTGTCGATGCGCTGGGGTGTAAGTAGAAGAGGGAGTACGCAGTACGCGAAAGGCAGGCGAAAAAAGATTTTCTGCCACCGCTTGGCCGACCGCAAGTAGCCGGAAGGAGCAATGAGCACGAGGCGCTGAACCGTTTCCGGAGCGCGCTTGGCCAAGCGCAAAGCGACTTGTCCCCCCATGGAATGGGCCATGACGGTTACTTGACGAATGCCTTCCGCTTGAACGAATGCGTGAAGAGTTTGGGCAAACCCCTCTAAAGTGT
>JAFIDK010000127.1 GCA_017051695.1 Algoriphagus aestuarii
ATTGATGGTGCTCTCGGCGATCCTCATCGGCGGGGTCTACCCGGCGATCGTCCAGCAGGTCACCGTCTCCCCCAACGAGCAGCGGCTGGAACGGCCCTACATCCAGCGCAACATCGAGGCCACCCGGGCCGCGTACGGTATCGACGGCGCCGAGGTGATCGACTACGACGCGCAGACCGAGCTGACCACCGCGGAGCTGGCAGCGGAGGCCGAGACCATTCCCAGCGTGCGCCTGGTGGACCCGGCCGTGGTCTCCCAGACTTTCCAGCAGCTCCAGCAGGTCCGCGGCTTCTACCAGTTCCCCCAGGTCCTGGAGGTCGACCGGTACACCACCTCGGACGGCGAGACGGTGGACACGATCGTGGCAGCCCGGGAACTCGACGGTCCCCCCAGCCAGGAGGACCGGTGGCTGACCCGCCACCTGGTCTACACCCACGGTTTCGGCATGGTCGCCGCCGCGGGCAACCAGGTGGACTCCGAGGGGCGTCCAGTGTTCCTGGAGTACAACATTCCGCCGACCGGTGAACTGTCCCAGGT
>JAFIDK010001259.1 GCA_017051695.1 Algoriphagus aestuarii
TGAGGAGCTTCTGCAGCATGTTGAGCACGCCGAAAACCGCTCCCGTCGGCTCGCCTTTCGAGTTCGACAGCGGCGGCAGCGCGTGGAAGGCCCGATACAAGTACGAAGATGCGTCTACGAGGACGAGCTTGCGAGGTGCACTCATCGATTGTCCGACGGTGGCGATTGCGATGGTTGAGCCGGATCGGGCTGGTTTACCGGCGTGTGTGTGTCGCTCGCGGGTGCGTCGTGAGTCCCACGGCGACTGCGTTGCTGCCTCTCATGTTGTGTTTCCTCCGTTT
>JAFIDK010001260.1 GCA_017051695.1 Algoriphagus aestuarii
GTTGCAGTTACTAAAAACAGCATCGAAATAAATACTGATTCATTGCAACAATTAAGAATATTATCCACTCGCTACCTTACACTTTCACCCGCTAAATAGCGGGTTTTTTTATTATATTGTTGTAGACCGATAAAACGATTTCCAATTCATCTTCAATCTGATTGAAAGTATCATAAAGGGTGATGGTTCCCTTTTTACTAATTCCAATTGTGTGCTCTTCTTGTGTTAAAGGAGAGATATATTTTATTTGAGCTGATGAAACGGTTCCTTCTTTCACGGCT
>JAFIDK010001261.1 GCA_017051695.1 Algoriphagus aestuarii
GCTCCGGCTTTGATTTCATCCACGACATTTGGATCAAGCAGCGTCGTGGTATCGCCCAGGTTAGCTAATTCGCCCTCGGCAATCTTGCGGAGAATACGCCGCATGATCTTGCCGGAACGTGTTTTGGGCAGGCCGGAGACAAACTGTATTTTGTCGGGACGTGCTATGGCACCGATAAGGCGGGTCACCGTTTTGTTGATGTCCTGACGGGTAAGATTTTCGTCAGCATGGTGGTTGCTGGCGATGACAAAGGCGTAAATTCCCTGGCCTTTAACCGCATG
>JAFIDK010001262.1 GCA_017051695.1 Algoriphagus aestuarii
GGCCTGGGAGTCGGAGTCGGCGGGGGTGTTCTCGGGTGAATAGGAGGGGACGAATCCGTCGTCGGTGAGGAAGTCTTCGTAGAACGCGGCGGCGTGGTGCAGGAACGGGAGGGCGCGTTCGCGGAGGAAGCCGGGGTCGCGGGTGTAGCTGTAGTGGTCCCAGTACAGGCGGGCGAGCCAGGCTGCGCCGGCGGTCCACAGGGTGAGGCACCATTCGGGGCCGAAGTGGTTGTGGCGGCCGTGGGTGGAGGCGTGCGGGGGGACCAGGATTCCGCGGCAGC
>JAFIDK010001263.1 GCA_017051695.1 Algoriphagus aestuarii
GACGGAACCGCTCATCGACAACCGTTCAACACACCAAAGATGGATGACAGGACAACGGAATTCAACGGTCTCATGAACCAGGTAACGACCGTATCAACACCGGCAGGGTGAGCGGAACGCCCGCGCGTCACCGCAGCCGGCTGGAGGCCAGGATGCTCACCAGGTGCAGCACGGTCTGCAGCGCTGCCACCGCCACACAGGCAGCCATGAGCACCTGGGTGGCAGCCAGGTCGCCACGGACCGCATCCACCACTGCGGCCACCACGACCAGGAGGGAGAGC
>JAFIDK010001264.1 GCA_017051695.1 Algoriphagus aestuarii
GCCGATCATCATCGACATGGGCGCGCTTCATCAGGGATACGCGGGGGACCTCACGCGAACGGTCTGGTTCGGGCAGCCATCAGAGCAACTTGTTACCATATACAGGATTGTGCAGGAAGCGCATGATGCGTGTATTGCCAACGCCGCTCCAGGCATGACCGGAGTCGAGCTGGACGCCGTGGCTCGCGACATTTTCGCGAAGCACGAGCTGGACCAGTACTTCGTGCATTCGCTCGGACACGGCCTTGGGTTGCGCGTTCACGAAGCGCCCTCGGCCAGTT
>JAFIDK010001265.1 GCA_017051695.1 Algoriphagus aestuarii
CCGGGCCCGTCGGCTGGTCGCCGAGGCCGAGCCGCCCCCGCGGGTCGAACTGGCCGAACAGCAGCGCCTGCTCACCTCGTTCGTGGCCGCCCTGTCCTCCGGGGACACCACCCGGATCGTCCGGCTGCTGCACCCACACGCCCAGGTCTTCGGGGACGGCGGCGGCAAGGCACGTACCGCACGGCGGGTCATCTTCGGCGCGGACAAGGTGGCACGTTTCCTGCTGGGCCTGCTGGGCCGCTACGGCGAGGAGACGCTGCACAGTGCCCGCCCGGTCCTGG
>JAFIDK010001266.1 GCA_017051695.1 Algoriphagus aestuarii
GCACTTCCGGCCCTTCCATGCGGGCAAGCTGCTGGGAGGGGTCGGCAGCGAAGTTGATCCCGCGCACCCGGCATTCTTCGCTGTGCCGGATCATCGCCTCCGGGTCGTTGGCTCCCACGACGACCAGGTCGATGCCGCCGAGGCGCTGGGCGAGCGGCCACAGTTCGATGTTGCGCGCCTCGGCCATCGCTCCCGCGTAGAAGGAGGCGATCTGGTTGTGGTCCCGGTCGGTGGTGCACACGAACCGGGCGGTGTGTCGCATCTCGGAGACGTGCACCCCG
>JAFIDK010001267.1 GCA_017051695.1 Algoriphagus aestuarii
CTGCGGCCTGCTGGGCTGCGGAGCGGCAGAGGTCGCTCACCGTTTCAGGGTCGAGGCCGAGGACGGCAGCGATCTGGGTGTGGGTCAGCCCGTGCCGCAGGGAGAGCTCCAGCAGTTCCCGCTGGCTGGGGAGGAGGGCGCTCAGCGCGGCAACGAAAGGCTGCTGCTCACTGTGGACGGTGAGGTGCGCATACGCGGGCTGCGCGGCGAATCCATGCCGCTCGCAGGCGGCCCGGGCGAGCGCGAACAGCCAGGCCCGGAACAGGTCAGGATCGGACAGG
>JAFIDK010001268.1 GCA_017051695.1 Algoriphagus aestuarii
GGCTCACCGGCCCCGCCGCTCGCCGTCGGGTAGCCTCGGCGGCAGCGTGACAGACCCGCGCGGGACGACCCGAGCGGTTTCCGGCGGTACGGGGACGGCCTCGTAGAACAGGGCGCAACCCGTCCATGAATCTCCGGTCCATCCTCACGCTACGCGCGCTCGCCCGGCTGCTGCTCGGCTGGGCCGCTGTGGCGGGGCTCGCCCTCACCGGCGACCTGCTCGCTCCCCCGGTCCCCGGCCCGCTCCTCGTCGGCGCGCTGGCGGTCGTCGTCGCGGTGATC
>JAFIDK010000128.1 GCA_017051695.1 Algoriphagus aestuarii
GATGTCCTCCAACGCTGGGCGCAACCGCTGGAACGCGCGAACGGCCGCCTGCGCGGCTGGGGTCAACTCCTCCAACGCATCGGCGAGTTTGTCGGGGTCCTCATCCATGACCGCGCCGAGGGCCTCGCCCATGCCCTGGAATCCCACGACAAGCGCGGTAATCGACGCTGCTGCCCCGGAGAACAGGGCGGGCAACGTGGCGACCGTTCCGGATGCCTGAGCGAGCGCGGATGTCAACCCCATCGCGCCGAGTGTTAACGAGCTCAGCCCGCCGACAGCGCCCACCGCTGCCGCGCCGATCACACCGATTTTTGAGCCGGTGGCAACGACGTTGCCTAGCACGGAGGCGAGCTGTCTGCCGCTGTCGGACACGTCGTCCAACTGGCGGCGCGCAACCCCCGCGCCGTCAATATCCAACTGCAACTGGAGCAGGTCCCGCCGTGCGGTCAGCGCGCGGATACGCGCCAGCGCGCGCTGGATTTCCGCATCCACCTCGACGGTGAGGTCCTGGTCCCGCAGTTCGGCGAGTTTGCGG
>JAFIDK010001269.1 GCA_017051695.1 Algoriphagus aestuarii
CTCCGGTCCCCAACTGGGTGCCTTTCCTGATTGAAACACCTAATCCCAATCCGAATCTTCAAAATGTTTCTCCTCCGATTCCGGAATATCCTGCAACATTCGCAGTTTTTGGGGGAGCCTTCTCTGAAACTATGAAGATGGTGTATAATTCGTCCGGCTTTACACTTCAGCTTACCAGTAATAAGCTGCCTGAATTAAAATTAGTCTATACCAAGTTTGATGACATATCCTCTGATAATTCTTTAGGAAAAGTATTTGCCGGATGGCATTTCAGAAATTCC
>JAFIDK010001270.1 GCA_017051695.1 Algoriphagus aestuarii
GCAACCAGAGGAGGCACTACCCCCGCTCCACCGAACGCCTTCATCAGAACCGATATGACATAAAGCAGAAAGCCGGCGAGGATGCCACCCAGAATCATCGTGCCCGATTGACCGAGGCGTGTAAAACGCATGGATACGGTCGCCGCGATCAGCGTCATCGCGACAAGCAAAGCCGGCAAAGCAACCAGCGAATGGAACTGGGTGGCGAAGTTGCTCACCCGCATGCCCAGGGACTCGGCTTCCTTCAGACGGAACGGAAGTTCAAAAATTGAAAGGGCTTG
>JAFIDK010001271.1 GCA_017051695.1 Algoriphagus aestuarii
GTCGGTGATTCCATTCACGATATGCAGATGGCTCAGAGTATTCAGATGGCACGCATTGGTGTCAGCTTTGGTGCGCACGAGCCACAACGTTTGCAACAGTTCGCACCGCTCACTGTGGTGGACCATATTGCACAATTAACAGATTATATATAAATGTATTACGTGGGTTTGTTTATGATAGCCCCTTAGGTCAACGCTTATGAAAATGTCCAATATTGTATTAGCATCAACGTCACCTTATCGCCGGGAACTGTTGCAAAAAGTGATTCCTGAGTTTGCGG
>JAFIDK010001272.1 GCA_017051695.1 Algoriphagus aestuarii
GCTTGGCGCGGACGAAGATCGCAACAGATGGCGAGCCTGGCCAGCTATGCGGGCCCGGCTGGCTCTATCCGGACATGTGACGCTCAGGCAAGGCTCTCCGGGACACCGAATCGGCCAGCAAAACGCCGGAGTTACCCGCTACGCGAGGATCTCCGCCTGTTTCTCAAGCAAAGTTTTCTACCAATGCAGGCAGACAAGGCAGTGCTCGAAACCCTTGAAGAATTGCCGCGGAACAGCCGCACCACCTCGCCACGCAGGAGGTTTGGCCGGTGATGCACGGT
>JAFIDK010001273.1 GCA_017051695.1 Algoriphagus aestuarii
GTCGTAGCTGCGCCAGTCCGAGCCGGGCGGCCAGGGCGTCGGACACCCCGGGGTTGGCGACGTCCGCATTGGTGTGGGCGACGTACAGGGCCACCCCGGTGCGGATCAGGTCGTGGACGATTCGTCCTTTGTACGTGGTCGGCGCCACGCTGGAGACCGGCCGCAGCAGTAGCGGGTGGTGGGCCACGATCAGATCCGCCCCGATCTCGACCGCTTCCGCGACCGTCTCGGGCACGCAGTCGACCACGCACAGCACCCGCGTCACCGGCGCGGACGGTTCC
>JAFIDK010001274.1 GCA_017051695.1 Algoriphagus aestuarii
GAAAACGAGGAAGATGCAAAAACTATTTTCGATCTTAACGATGCACACTCAAGGGCTATAATAAAACAAAGAGACGCTGTAATACAGGAAAAAGGAAAGGCTAAGGATACTGATTTCTTGGATGTTAAAACAGAACTACAGAGTAGGAAGAACCAAATGTTTAAAGAAAGATTTAAAGGAAGGAAATAATGCAAAATTATAAAAGGGCCAGAGAGGAAAAAATAAAAGAAATCTCTAATACTCGGCTGTATAATAATACAAAAAAGAAAATTCAAACAACT
>JAFIDK010001275.1 GCA_017051695.1 Algoriphagus aestuarii
AATAAGGGGGAGCGACAGGGTTTTCACCGACGAGAGGGGGCTGGCTTGATCTACGTCAAGCCCGGCGGGCATTTGGATGCGCCACGCGCGCGCGAAAAAAAAGCAAGGCCGCCGGGGCCTTGCTTTTCAGGATGACGGCGCGGCCGCGACGGGCCGACCGGATCCGCTATCGTTTCGCCGCGAGGCGCTGCTGCGCCAGCCCGGTGCGGGCCGAGGTCAAGGCATACAGCACCACCACCGTCAACGCATAGATCGGCACGCTGCGCATGTTGCGGAACATC
>JAFIDK010001276.1 GCA_017051695.1 Algoriphagus aestuarii
CCTCCAGCCGCCCGGACGCCAGGTTGCTCTGCCGCAGCTCCGGCAGGTCGTGCAGCGCCGTGCGGATCTGGCTCGCCCTGATCTGTGGGAACGCCTTGGCGATCGCGTCGATCTCCAGGGGCGGCAGCCCGACGGCGTTGCCGACGTCGCGGATCGCGCTGCGCGCCCGGTAGGTCTCCATCATCGACACGCAGGCCGTGCTCTCCCGGCCGAACCGCTCGAACAGCGCCTCGTAGGCCTCCAAGCGGCGGGCGGACTCCACGTCCAGGTCGATGTCGGGG
>JAFIDK010001277.1 GCA_017051695.1 Algoriphagus aestuarii
CATCGCCGTCGCCACCGGCGCCGACGAGCTGTCGGTCGGGCGGCGCCGGCGCGCGCTGGGCGTGACGCCGACCTACCACGCGGTCGACACCTGCGCGGCCGAGTTCGCGGCGCTCACCCCGTACTACTACTCGGCGTTCGACACCGACACCGAGGTGGCGCGCGACGACCGCGAGACCATCATCGTGCTTGGCTCGGGGCCGAACCGCATCGGCCAGGGCGTCGAGTTCGACTACTGCTGCGTCCACGCCGCCGAGACCGCCCGCGCCCTGGGCTACGCGG
>JAFIDK010001278.1 GCA_017051695.1 Algoriphagus aestuarii
CCAGTCCCTCGGCATAACGCTGGCGGACCTGCGCCTTGCGGTCATTGGGCAACCCGGAGGGCATGGGGCCGGCGGGGACGAACAGCACCGGCAGATGGCCGAAGCGCAGCGCGCCCATCAGCAGCCCCGGCACAATCTTGTCGCAGATCCCCAGGCACAGCGCAGCGTCATACATGTTGTGCGACAGGGCCACGGCGGTGGCCATCGCGATGACATCCCGACTGACCAGCGACAGCTCCATCCCCGGCTCGCCCTGGGTGATCCCGTCGCACATCGCCGGC
>JAFIDK010000129.1 GCA_017051695.1 Algoriphagus aestuarii
CGAGGACGAACAGCACCGCCATGGTGATGAGCGTGGGCTTCCACGCTTTGGCGAAGAAGCGCCGGACGGGCCCTCTCTCGTCGTAGTCGTCCTCGTCCTCCCAGGACCGGCGGCGCCGTCCGCCGCCACTCCCCGAGTGGGCCGCGCTTGCCCGACGACGTCCGCTGTATCCTTCATCCTCGGCACGTCGGCGACGCGCTGGACGCCCGTCCTCGGGATGGCCGGAATCTCGGCTCCTCCGGCGACCCGGTGCCCCGCCACTGCCGAGCACGGCCGTCTCATCAGCGGCCCGCCGCCGCGGACGGTACTCGTCCTCGCCTCGCGGCGCCCGAGTGCGGCGCGGGGACTCGTCGAAGTAGTCGTCCCGTGGGTCACGGGAACGACGTGGACGATCACCGAAGTCCTCTCTGCTCCGAGAGCGGCGCGGCCGATCTTCATAGTCGCCCAGCGACCCGCGGGCACGGCGCCCGGGCTCGTCAGCCCAGAAACCGTCGTCCTCCCGCGGCCTACGGCGACCCGCCGCGGCGCGCTCGT
>JAFIDK010001279.1 GCA_017051695.1 Algoriphagus aestuarii
GTCGTAAATTCCGTAATATCCGGGAAGTCCTCGATCAAGTACTTGGCCAACGTCGCACTGTCTTTGGCTGACATTAAATGTTCTCCGTCCACTTGCGGCGGATCAGGGTACATGTCTTGCGGCAAACCGGTACTGTTCAAGAAATGGGTGTCGTTTAGACCCATGTCCTCCGCTTTCTCATTCATCATCTCCACGAAGGCCGTTTCACTGCCGGCAACTTCCTCGGCCAGGGCGACCGTAGCGTCGTTAGCCGAGTAGACCGACATGGCGGTAAACAACTC
>JAFIDK010001280.1 GCA_017051695.1 Algoriphagus aestuarii
TGGACGGGGCGAGAGCGGCCAGGAGCGACGAGGCGGCGAAGAAGATCGTCGCCCACCGGAACACGGCCGACGTCCCCAGAGAGTCGATCAGCGTGCCGGTGATGGCGGTGGCCACCGCCGAGGCGAGGAGGAACGAGGTGATCACCCACGGAAGGAGCGTGACACTTCCCAGTTCGGCGGCGAGGTCCGGGAGAGCGGCGGTGATGGCGAGACCTTCGAACGCCACGATCGCCACCGTCGTGTAGATGGCGATGGAGGCGGGCAGCAGCTCCCGGGAGAGG
>JAFIDK010001281.1 GCA_017051695.1 Algoriphagus aestuarii
AATGCCTTGTCGCTCTTCTATAGCTTCTTTAAGCATTTGTGAATATAAATCAAATCCGACTGAATCAATGAAACCGTGCTGTTGTGCACCTAATAAATTCCCAGCACCGCGAATCGCTAAATCTCGCATCGCAATCTTAAATCCAGAACCAAGTTCAGTAAACTCTTTAATAGCTTGCAATCTTTTTTCTGCTATTTCTGTTAATACTTTATCTTTCCGATACGTAAAGTAGGCATAAGCTACTCGGTTCGAGCGCCCAACACGACCTCTTAATTGATACA
>JAFIDK010001282.1 GCA_017051695.1 Algoriphagus aestuarii
TCACCACGCGGCGCGAGGAGGAGAACTTCTTGCCCTCCATCGTGAGGAACTCGCTGGAGACGACCTCGGTGGGGACGTTCAGCTCGCCCAGCGGTCCGGCGTCGCCGCCCCGGTCGCCCCCGCCGCTCGCGCCGAGCAGGATGGACGGCCAGATGACCGAGTGGAAGACGATGTTGTCCTTGCCCATGAAGTAGAAGGACTCGCTGTCCGGCGACTGCCACCAGCGCTTCCAGGCGTCGGGCTCACCCACGCGACGCGCCCACTCGATGGAGGCGGACAGG
>JAFIDK010001283.1 GCA_017051695.1 Algoriphagus aestuarii
TGCCGCAACGCCATCCCGCACGGCCGAGGACTGGGGTCGTCCGCCTCGGCGATCGTGGCGGGCGTGGCCGCGACCGCGGCCCTGGTCGGCGGCGGCCGGCTCGACCGGGACTGGGTGTTCCAGACCGCGGCCGATATCGAAGGCCACCCGGACAACGTGGCCCCGTGTGTCTATGGCGGGTTCACCATCTCCTGGCACGGTGCCAAGACCTGGCGTGCCTGGACGGCAGCTCCCGCACCCGGGGTGCTGCCGATCGTCTGCGTGCCCCGTCGGAGCCTGTC
>JAFIDK010001284.1 GCA_017051695.1 Algoriphagus aestuarii
GGAGCACGACAGGGGCTGAAGAGCACTGCAATGTCCGAGTTGACTCTCTTGTTGATCAAGCTCGCGTTCCTCGCGGTGCTGTGGCTGTTCATCATCATGGCGGTGGGAGTGATCCGCACCGACCTGTTCGGCCCGGCCACCAGCAAGAAACGCAGCTCCGCCCGCGGCCGAGAGGCCGGACGCCCCAGGCCTGCCCGCCCTGCACGCAGGCGACGCAACGAACCTCGCTCCCTCGTGATCGTCAAAGGCCCCCTCGCCGGGACGAGTATCGACCTCACCTC
>JAFIDK010001285.1 GCA_017051695.1 Algoriphagus aestuarii
GGTCCGCCAGGTTCACCCGGTGCCCGCCCAGAAACTCCCGGTAGCGCTCCACCAGCCGCCTGAGTCCGGCGATGTCCGGCGCGCTCAACGGGAACAACACGGGACCGGGCGCCGCGACCCGCTCCGGTTCGGGCTCTGGGTCTGCGCTGCGCACCACAAGGTGGCAGTTGGTCCCGCTCAGGCCGAAGCTGCTGATACCCGCGTACAAGGTCTCGCTCGGATCGCTCCCCCACGGCACCGTGCGGTCGTTGACGTACACCGGCGACAAGGGGAAGGCGATG
>JAFIDK010001286.1 GCA_017051695.1 Algoriphagus aestuarii
GTTGCTAATCCTCGTCTTGCTCGCCGTTTTGCAGCAGCGCATGCTTTTTCAGCATACCGCGTAGCTGATGGTAGGTGAGCCCCAGCAGCTGCGCCGCCTTGCGCTGGTTGAATCGCCCTTGCTGCAGCGCTGCTTCGATCAGCGCCTTCTCTTGCTCCAACTGCCAGTTTTTCAGCTCGAGCGGCAGCGCCGGCAACGCGCTGGCGCCTTCAGGGGCAGGCGTAAGCGGTGTGGCCTCGCGTGGCGCAAACGGGTTGATGACGATCTCATCCAGCGGGTTG
>JAFIDK010000013.1 GCA_017051695.1 Algoriphagus aestuarii
ACCTTTAGGATATTAACCGAAATTAAAACCAACAGGACATTCCGGACTTTTCTCAAAAATCCAAGGTCACTATCCACTAAATATCTAACCATCATGTTTTTATGTAAAAAGTAAATCAATCTTTAAAAGAGTTTTATTTAATAATCAAAACTAAATGACCTTTATTTTAAACCATGTTTTTTGATTATTAAGTCTTATTTTTTTTAAATCCCAAGGGTAAATTCTATACTTCTATTATTGCAATTGGTAAATTTTTAATCTGTAAATCTGTTTCACAGGATGATTTGGATTGTTATAATCGATTCTTTTATTGAAGGTTTTCAAACTATTTTTTCTTTTTTGGGCCTTCATGTTCTGGCCATGTAATTTTGAATCTTGGCTATTTGGGATTATTACATATTAATTTATCTATTGAATAATTTACAAGAGTAAATGCCATTAGTCATCCACCAAACAAATAGTCCGATTCAAATCAGAACCTATTTTCACATAATATAAATTACCAGTCAGATGAGGTCCTACAAAATCCGGATTGGTTATTTCAAGGAAATACATCCCCTCACAGGCAGATGAATTACAATTAATGCTAATCACTTTATTATTGGGTGAAGCATCGTGCAAATAAGTACCGTTCTTTTTCCAGCGATAAATAGAAGGTGAGCCTTGGTAATTCCCATCATCAACAGTTAGGTTCATAGTGCCATTAGGTTGCACGTAAACCGTATCCACAAATTTTAGATATTGAGGAGCATACAGGTAATAATCCCCCACTTTTGTTTTGGCATAAGCTAGTTCCTCAAAATTGTAATAGTTGTACCTTACAGTAAACTGCCACATATTTTTATCATATAAACAGTTTGGAATATTCCCTTCCAAGAAATTATTATGTAATGCCAAATGGCTGATATTTGAAAAAGAGCAAAAACCTGAAGGAATGGCACCTGTCAACTTATTATTGTTGAGGGTTAAGGCATTGATATAAGTTAAATTACTATAAGAGGCTGGAATTGGACCTTCTATTTCATTTTCCTCCAACTTCAATTGTCTTAATCCCGGCATATTACCAAAACTAGAAGGCAAAGTTCCCGTCAAATTATTTCGGTAAACAAAGAAGGAATCCAAGACCTGCAGTCCTCCTATTTCCATCGGAATCTGCCCTGTAATATTGTTATCCTGGGCCCAGAAAAACTGTAGATTACTTAAATTCCCCAAAGAAGAAGGCAATACTCCAGACAGTTGGTTACCATTAAGATATAATCGAGTCAGTCCCGATAAATTCCCAATTGAAGTTGGTATTACGCCAGTAAGCTGATTGGAATAGAGGTAAAGTTCTTTCATGGCAGCCATATTCCCAATGGAACTTGGTATACCTCCTGTTATAGCATTGCCATTGATATAGAAATGGGTCATTTGTGTCAAGTTCCCCAAATTACTGGGAATCGTGCCTGTCAAATCGTTATCATAAACGCTGAAGAATTTCAGGTTCAGAAGAGCGGTAATGGTGGAAGGAATACTCCCAGTTAAATTATTGACATACAGGTGGACACTCTCTAAAGCAGTCATATTGCCAAGGGTACTTGGAATCGTACCTGTCATATTATTGGCATATAAGATCAGGTCTTTTACATTCACCAAATTCCCAATACTTTGGGGTAATTGGCCAATAAAAGGATTCCACACCAATTGAACATGTTCCAAATAAGTCAGGTCACCAAAGCTTTCAGGGATTGTGCCGTTTAGGTTATTTTGGTATAAAATCAAAAACTTAACATGCCCATTTTCATCCAGAGTTACACCATGAAAATTACTGACGCTTTGTGGAATATTAGGATTGGCAGAACTCCAACCTGAATTATTTGACCAGTTAGGCCCATCCATCGCCTGATAAAAATCCATCAGTGCATCGTACTCAGACTGATTAGGTACTGTTGACATTGCACTAATAGTTTGGATATCGCTAGTACTTTTTTGTGAGCTATTCTTTTCCTTCAGTCCAGAATTTACAGTTTCTTTATTGGTCTTATCATTTCCTTTGGAATAAAAGGACTTAGCAGATATAGGAGAAATCCTCTCCACCTCCGTCATCATTTGGACCCAAACCAAGCTGTCCAAATAAGTTTGATTTCCATCAATGACTTCTTGGGGTTTTAATCCTTTGATATTAAATCCTTCAGTCAATATCCAATAAGTGGTTTTACCATTTGACATATAAGCCAAACAACTTGCGATCACACAAATCGCAATGAAAAACAGTCTTTTTTCCATTATAGATGCTACTTAAAAAACTTCTCCTGAAAGTCCTTACCACTATTATCATCATGGTGATCTAGGTTATGAACCTATTTAGGTAAGCATCAACTTGGTGGAAGGAGTTCGAAAAATAATTTAGTTTTAAATTTGAATTTAACTTAACTAAACCCATCATCTAAATACAGATTATGGATTTCACAAGGTAAGTATACTCACAAACTAATTATTGAAAAATACCCAATATAGGGTATTGAAAACTATTTCTTTTTAGCACTAAAAATGAAATACTAATTTCTTAAAACAAAAGTTTAAATTATGTATTTAAAAATATTTTCTTTTAACGAAAAAACTTTTAATTTATTGTATTGAAGAGGATTTTCTTTTAAATTATTTCCCAATAGCAACTTTCAGGAATTTATTTTTAAGAAAAAGGAGCCTAAAGCTCCCCTTCATCAGCAAAAGAATAATATCCATCTGCAGAAACGATAATATGATCTAGGACAGGTAGATCCAAAACCTTACCTATTTCAACCAACCTTCTGGTAATTCTTTTATCCTGTTCAGAAGGAATTAGATTCCCACTCGGATGGTTATGTGAAACCACTATTGACTGGGCAGCTCCTTTTAGCGCTGTAGCAAATACCAGTTTGGCATCTACCACTGTACCGGCAGTTCCGCCTTTTGAAATCGTACATATTCCAAGTACTCTATTTGCCCTGTTTAACAGCATCACCTGAAAATGTTCCGCCAGTTCAAGCGTATCCTTATCCCAAAAGCTATATAATACCTCATATACCTGTCTTGAGCAGCCCACTTTTGGACGTTGGCATGATTTAACTTTTGGATGATAACCCAGTGTGATTTCTGCTACCTGGTGAAGATTGATAATTTGATTTACAGCTTCCATAATGCATTCATTTAAGTTAGAAATTATTTAGGATGCCGTATCCAGGTGCATCGGGAGCAAGGAAGCAGGAAACGGAATAAATAGCGCAGCGGCTTTATGCCGAACGCTGCTGAACGCCCCGACCGGAGCACCTATTTTTGTACCGAAATAATAAGAACTAAAAACCCACCTTATTTTTTGGGAGCTTAACCTGTCTTTCCAGATTCAATCCTTGAAAGCTTACCAGAAACAACTTTTACAAGCTACTGAAAGGCTAAATGATGGATTTCAGGGGTGAAAAAATACGGCGGGTCATACAATACGACCCACCTTATTTAAATCATTTGCATCCCAATATATCTAGCCCATCAGTAGAAAAAGCCTGACAGAGATTAAATGCTTTCTGCCCTTTGGTTTGAGCAGTTCCTCCGAAGAGTATGGACTTCATTTTTTCCTCTTCTGTCTTGTAGTTTTTGACATTCTGAAAGTATCCTGTCACTGCATTATAAGCACCGAAGAGTGTGCCTTCTGTGGTTGGAAGCAATTGGGTATCGCTCATCATGGCGTAGGCGAATGCCTGTTCTGCCTGATTTTTGAAATTGGTACTTAATTCATCGTATGCGCCTAATTTCACTTTTTGTGCCGTTTCGGTATCAGGTGCAAGCGCTAGTTCGATCAGTTTTTTCACCTCCTTATCAGAAATCCTGATTTTGGACCAACGGTTAAAAGTAGTTTCTGCAATTTCTGTGGATCTGGAAACAATCCCCATCAGTTGGTGGGCTTGCTTGAGTCTTTCCTTGGCTCCTGAAGTATGTCTGATTCTCACCACGTTGGATAATTTACCCATGGCGGCATTCAGAGTGTTTTGGCAGACCACACGAACTGGGGTAAATGCTGCGGTTATGCTACCTGTACCATCGTGTGAAGTGGTAAGAAAAACATACTGGTCAATGCGATCATCCTTGCCTACGGTGATCCCTTCTGACAGCTTTGCTGTAATGAAAATCCGCTCCCCCTTACCCAAAGCTCCGGCGGTTTCATAGTTTATCCCTTTTCCGTCTGCTACAATAGCATCAAAAAATGCAAAAGCATCTGAATTCTGGATGATTTTATAGTCTTTTCCCACGACTCCTAGCGGAATGTTCAGATCAGTGCGAAGTGTAACAAAATGCGAAGGAACCGGAACTTCTTCAAGAGCCTTTAATTCTCCGGATTCCGTAACCTGTAATCCCTCCGGTTTGGTGTAAATGGGAGATTTGACCACCTGATAATCCAGCCCCGCAAAACGGAGCGCCTCTGCACTGCTTGGATAGTCAGTTACCACCTGACCGAGTTTGTGCCATGCGGCTTGTTTGACCGAGAAGAAGGCATGTTTTCCTGTACGTTCGTTGAAATGGATGTTGTGTCCCATGATTTTTGTGTTTTAGAGATGAACTTTGATTCAATTCCTCTTTGCCCTTAAATCTGCTGGATGCTGCAAATCATTTTTTAAAAGAAAAAACGGCAAAAAAGAAAGCACGAAAGGCAGGGGCGAAATCTGGGACGTAAAGGAAACGGAATAAAAAGCGCAGCGGAGCCAGCGGCTTTATGCCGTCCCTTTTGTCCCCCTTTTGAAAAAGTCAAAAAATACCGCCCCTATATTCGCTGCGCTTTTCTGCCGTTGATTTTAAAAATTACCAGTGGATGAAACCTCCCCACTTCCAGAAGCTCTACAGCAGTAACAGAGAAAAAAAAGTCTGCATCAAAGATTTTAAACCTCATAAAAGAAACAATAAGCTGAAGCTTCAGGGCTTTTATCAAAACAAAACCCGGCTATTACACCAGGTTTTGAATAAAAAACTTCACTATCACACTATCCGAGATCCTACACCTTCAATCCCTTTGATCTGTTCTTCGTTTGGGAATTCTTTTTGGCTTCTCCTTTAACCTGCTCTTGCACTTCTTTCAAGACACTGGATTTGATACGCTTACCGGATAAATCATAAACATTCATTGTTTTATATTTGGGATTGGCTTCCAGCAGAAACCGAGAATCATTCCCTTCCAAATCCACCTCATGGCGGTTACCTTTCTTCAAGCTGTAAAGCAACAGGTCAAGTTGTTCCGGTGAATTCATGTTTCTTAAAGGAAGTTCACTTACTGCCTTCTCCAGTTTAAATCCATAATTCTGGTGGTATTGGGTTACCGGATGCTGCCCTTTTTCATCCTTTGCCCCCAATTCCAGTTGTAACCAGGCATTATATCGTTCCCCCTCTTTGTTGAACAGGCTTTTAAACACTGCCCTGCCCTCCAATAGGTTTAAGGCCTCTTTGGCTGAAATTCCTTGGTTTTGATAAAATCGATGGGTCTGTTCTTTTCCATCTGATAGCGTCAATTTGGCATCAAAGCCATTGTAATAATACTTCCCCTCATCAGATCTTCTGAAATGTAAGCTGTAATCGAGTTTTTTATCACCGACCTCTTTGCCCATGTCCAGGACAAAATCGGTTTTCTTGGCCTTGATTTGTTTTTCCAGTTCCTTATTCATTGTCTCTCCGAAACCCGAATATTTCAGGCGGTCCTGCAGCTCGTATATATTTTCTTTGATTGTCATGATTGGATTAGTTATGGTTTGAAATTAATATGGGATTAACCTGAAGCAGTTTCTTCCCTGAGAGTCTGACCATCGGGTTACGGTCACCATTGGTTTCAAAAACCTGAATGGCAAACTCCTTTGCATCTGCTATCGTGAATCTGGGAAAAGCAAAGACTATCACACCCTTGGATTTCCCTTCTGCGCCAGGAAAAGGACTGAATGAAATTGGCTCTAATTCAACCCTCCTGATGGCGGTGCGTTTCGCCTGTCTTTTATCCTGCACTGTGAATTGCCATTTTTGAGCCAGATAATCCACCCAACTCTCATTCTCCACTGCAAGCTGAAAGAACAACAACCCCTCCTTCTCAACTATTTCACCTAAACCCAGGCGAATCCTACCACTTCTTTTCCCCCAGACCAACTTTTCCGGAGTCCGTTGCGTCAATTCATTGATGACTGATGAGACATCGGCTGCATTCATCGCTGTGCCTTTCAAACGGGTTGTCACATATTCTACCTCAGATTGCTTCCCCATGTCTATGGGCCTTTCATCGGGATATTCTGTAAACCCAACGGTAAAAGGGTATAACTTTCCAGCAGCTGTAATCACATACATGCTGGTGGGTACAAAGTGTCTGACTCCAGCTTTAAGCTTCAGTACATTGGGAGCAATCTTATCCTTTTCAGACAACACCGCCGGACTACCAAAATCCGCACTGACCACTTCATGGGGAAAAACCAGCACGGTGGTTTTATCCCATCCGATCTGAATCGGATACGTTTCTAGCCTGGTCCCGTTAAAATTTGATTGGGCATGCGTTGCCAGTGATAGTCCAAAGACTAACAACATGATTAAATGTTTCATAGCTAATTATAGTTGATTAATGATTGGATTGATCCACCAACAAAAGTGGATGACCTGCTTTGACCGTAACTTTTACAAGCCTTGCTTTTTTGGATAAAATCCCTTTCAGTGTTTCCATCCCTGACATAGATGCCTGTGCTTCCCAGGAAGAAGCAAGTGGCAATTGCCCCATTGATTGAATTCCTCCGCTAGTCCCTTCTTTTACGGCATCTCTGGTAATTGTATCTGGTACCCTGATTCCTTCTATTGCATCCAGATCCATGGCTGTTAGACTGATCGGAAGAATTAAATTACCAGACCTGATTGCTGAAATCTCAATTTTAAGACGATCTCCTTGAAGCGTGCAAATTCCCGTAACAAGGGTTCCTTTTGGAAAAGACTTTCCTGCAACGTAAACCGGTTCTTTAAACTCCATTTCCAAAGTTGCTCCTGAAACAACCTCCTGATCCCTGGTAACTCTTGCAGGGATTCCGGGCGGAATGTCCGGAACATCCAATACCCTCTTTTCTTCCAGTCCATAAAATCTATTAACCGATTGGACATTGGGATTGGAATGCATTTTTGGTAGTGTTTTGATGGGCTCTAAACTCACCGCATAGACATTTTCCTTTGCGGAAAGCTTGGATGCCTTCATACGATCCTGTACACGTTGGGGGTGTTGCACATCCAATAATTTCTCCAACATCTTATCAATCTGTTGCATTTCAGGATCTACTTGATCAGACGCATTCAAAGAATTCATCAAAGCTTCCAATTTCTGGATTTCTCCGGCATTTACCTTCGGCTCAATTTCAGGTATTTCATTCAGAGAGGTTACAGGCTCAATAGTTGATTCCTGAATCAACTGTTGAAAACTTTCAAGTTTTTCCTGCAAAGCAGTTTCTGTTTCCAACAGATTCCCGGATTTCAGTGTATCCGAAAGGAAGGCATCACTCCTCTTTTCGTCAAAATCAGCAAATGGATCTAGCCGTAACTGCTCTTTTAACTCTTTTTCCATTAAATCGGCCTGTGCGTAGGTTTCCATTTTATCCAATGATGTTTCATTAATATCCGGTGCAGGCAAAACCAAGTTGAGCCCGGACACTTCTTTCCCAGTCTCAGAACCAGATCCTTTTCCTCCTCCCAATGCCCAAAATGCAAGGCAAAGAAACGGGAAGGTCAACAATGGCAGTACCATCAGGAATTTTCGTTCTTTCATCTGTTTTTCAGTATTTACTTTCATGTTATGATTTGTTTAGGATGTTGTGTCATTCGAATAACATTTCTAGATCCTGAAGGATATTATCACAATCCAGAAGCACATTTTATACTTCTTATATCCAGAAATAACTGGATAATCTAAACCGCCCTATGAGAACTAAAGCTTCTATCATTTAGGGAATTATCAATGAATCCCGTTCAGCAGCGTGGAAATCAGAATCCACAGTTTGGAACCAAAACCGAAATCCTTATCGCTTCTCTATTTTCAGGGTTTCATTGGCCAGTGTTTCCCATTGCTCAATCAGAAAGCCATGAGGATTCTGATCCGTCCGGTCAATGTATCTCAATCTTCCAGTAGTGATCAGGGTTCTGGTTTCCCGGGAAGAAGTCCTTGTAATATGTTGTTTGCCATAGTATTGAAATCTAAAAGGGTACGTGTCCAATGAAACAGTAACACTGTCCATGTCAACTGTTTGGTTGATATTTGAAGACACCAGCTCTGAATAATATCCCTGCTCTCTGAGATTATCATAAACCCTTTTTGCTGAACCATCTGTGAGATAAAGACTTTGTCCGATTTGCTTTCTGATAAATTTCTCATCAGGACTCAGTGTGAAAAAGTAATGATGGAACATTTTCACATGGTCTCTCGCCTCTACTTGAATATTATCCCGCTTATCTGAGGCGAATGCTTCCAGTGCTTTTCCTTCTGCCAAAATATAAATCCGGTTGTGAGCCTGTTCCATGGTTCGGAAAGTCATGAACCCCATGTATCCGGAAAAGGAAAGAGACAGGAAAACCACTGTAAATGAAAGGTATTTGACATGCTGGAAAGCAGTATCAATATTTTGAAGATTTTGAAACATAGAAATTAAGTTCAGATCGATTTAGCGACTTTGGTAATGCCTGCACCGGCAATGTTGGTGGCTTTATTCAATAGCCCATCCCTCCCTCCTGGCTGTACAATAAACCCGGCAACATTCGGCACTGTCAAATAGCCCAAGATGGCTATGACCATGAATACCAGGTAACCCAATGAACTGCTAAAATCACCATCCAAAACCATCATGTTCAATTGGATTTTAGAGATGATTGCACCGAAGATATTGGCTATCGGTAACCATAGTGAAACATTGATATATCGGGCAAACCAGGCAGGAAGTGTATGATGAAATCCATCAAAAACAGATAGGCCCAAGACAATAGGACCGAGTATGGATAAGACAATCAGCTGAAATGTCCTGATGGTATTGATACAAAGCGCCGCTGAAAAGAACAGCACCTGTAGGAGGGTTGAAACCATCTTATTGAAAATAGCAGTCAGATTGAATGCAAAGATCTCATTAGAAATCCGCTGAAAGACATTTAATTCCTCTGCATCCTGTGGAAACTGTTGTCCTACCTGCTCATCAATTTGCCCCACATAAGGCTCAACTACGCCCTTTTCCAGTTCCTCAATATGTTTGGCAATCGCCAGATCACTTCCCTCCACCATTCCTGATGTTGCCTCTACCAAGGGTTGCATGGCCCCATTCAAGACTGATAACAATTGAGGAAACATAAGAATAGCCAATCCAATCGCAAAAGGTCTAAGCAAGGGATAAAAGTCAATGGGTTCTGCTCTCGCGATATGCCCCCACACTCTAAATCCTATGTACCAAATTGCAGCAAAACCTGCCAATGCTCTTGCGACTGAGATCAATTGATCAGCCAGAGGAATCATTTCATCGTAAAGTCCGGATAAAACCTGATGGAGATTCTCCACACTTCCGGAAATCTCCTGTGCATACACAGCAGGAGTCAAACCCATAACCAAACCCAGTGAGAGCAACCCAATCAAACTTTTCTTTTTATTCATTGCTTCCCGTTAGTTCCAAAATCGACTTTAATCCTTCATCAACTCGTTGCTTTTGCCTGAGCCAACTATTTACCTGGTTGGTAAGGCTTCTGATGGGTACCAATAAACCGGTCATTTCTGCATGTAGTCGGTCAATGGCCTCCAGCCTCTCAAAATCAGACATCCTCAACTCACCCGATGTTAACACCAGGAACAGTTCCTCCAAATTTCTTAAAGACCTGGAAATCGCCTCTTTATAAACACCTTCCAGGAAGCCAAGCTGTTCCTTTTTCAACAGACCGGACAATCTGAATTTCTTCGTCGTCCCCGAATACTCCCGGAGAAGGTATTGTTGGTACTTGATGATCTCCCCTACCCGGTAATAATTCCTGATCTCAGGATTGACAAGGAGTAAACTGTTCAAAAAGACTTCGTGGAGTTTATAATTTCCCTCCGCAACATTTTTGACCTGATTATACCCTTTACTCAATACCTCATACCCTTCGTACATCCGATTCAGGACCTGTTTCATCTGTACCAGTTTTTCATAATTCAGAAGCAACTGTGTGGCCTCAAAATCCTGTGATTTAAGAGGAAAAGCCAGGAAAAAAGCCATTCCAGCGCCAATGAAACAGGAAGTCCATTTCAAGCAGCCTTTATTCATATAATGATCTGATTATTTGTTGTTCCTTTACCGGATTGCTTCTACCCTTTTCTAAAACCAACAGCGTATTAAAAGCTGACTTGATTTCTGAATTCAAGGATCCCATTTGAAGAAAACAGGCATCAATCACTTCCAACCTTTCAATTTCAGAGAGCTGGTTTCCACCTGTTTTAAGCACGCTCTCCAGATTTTCCAAAACTGATCGGGAAGCGTTTGCAAGGGCATTGGAAAACTGAAGCGCACTTTCCATTTCATCCACTTTCAAGCTTTTACTTTCTAATACCAACTTTTTGATCCATCCCTTCACCAGCTGGACTTGTGCATCCATCTTCCTGATAGTTTTTACTTTCGGGTTTTCCAACAGCTCAGGGAAAACCACAATCCTGGATTGGAAATAATCCCCATGCTCCCTTAGGGCATCGTTTTGGATTGCCTTAATTCCTGACAATCCCATGGAAACAATATCAAACCCCTCCTGCAGGTACTTTTCAAAGTTCTTCATGAATAACAAGTGCTGGGTTTTGTAGGAAGTCTGCAATTTTCGTTGTTGGGTCCATTCCTCCCAAGTCTGGGCCTGGACGCTTTGGCACCCAAAGCTCAGCAACAAGACGAATTGGATAATCACCTTAATTTTCCACACCATAAATTTTCTTTAGAGAATTTGGAAACAGATCTGTTCTGGAATGGATCAGATTGAAGTTTTTCTGATTGACATTTCTTAGATCCAAAAGATTATTCCTGATACGTCCCTCCGTTTCATGCAAGGCCTTAAGCCTGTCAGCATCATTCATCTGCACCGAAAATGAAGTCATCACTTTCGTCACATGTTGAAGGTTGTCCAGGGATTCCTCCAACAATTCAAGGTAAATTTTCTCAGTTACAGCCTTCTCTGAATCACTCAGGAATGAGGAGCTTGATACAACTGCCCAGGCCTGATGATATTCCCTGACCAATTGTTGTTGGAGCTTTGCAATATCCCTTACCCGCTGAACCTGTGAGATAACAGATTTGACTTTCCATAATTCCTGGAACAAATCCTCGTACTGTTTTCGCTGAAGTTCATCCCAACCTGCTATTTCCTGAAGCTTGAGCTTACCCAGTTTATTTTCCAATAGTTTCTGAGCGTTTTGCAACACGATCGTTTCATTCTGTAAGCGCTGGATCTTTAAGTCTATTGCCTGAATTACTTTCTTGACCCCTGCTGCGATAACTTCCAGAATCACCGCTATGGGAACTGCTTTTGCCTGGGACAAGGGAATTACTGTCAAGGCTACTAACACAGGCATGGCTAGTACTATTATTTTCTTTCTGATCATCCTTTTTGATTTGTTCTGATTTCATTGGCCAGCATCTGGATTCCTTCCTTATACCCTCCATATTTTCTGGCATATTCCTCCACCCGTAACTTTTCTTTTTCTTCAGTAGTGTAAGTCAGATATTCCTCCAAACTGACTTCAACCCGGTACACCTTTTTATAAGGACTGAGATAGACTTCTTTGTAATTTCTTCCAGTCTCTTTTGCTTTGTTCATACTGAGGACAATGGACTTTTCCTGTTCAGTCAAACCCAAAAGAGACTGAACCTCATCAAACTTGTTCTGGTATTTTGACTGATCCAACAAGATCTTCACATCTGCATTATTGATAATTGCCTGCTTGATAATGGGACTGGAAACTATATCCTCCACTTCCTGAGTAACCACAATGGCTTCTCCAAAAAACTTCCGTACTGTTTTAAACAGATAGCGTATATATTCTGCCATTCCCTCCTTCGCAATTGCTTTCCAGGCTTCCTCAATCAGGATGATTTTCCTGATTCCTTTCAACTTCCTCATCTTGGAAATAAAAATCTCCATAATCATCAATGTGACGACCGGAAAAAGAATGGGGTGATCCTTAATTGTATCCAGTTCAAAAACAATAAATCGCTGCTCTAAGAGATTTAGGTTATTCCGGGCATTCAGCAGGTAATCAAATTCTCCATCTTTGTAATAAGGTCTTAATACATACATGAAATTGTCCACATCAAAATCACTGACCTTGATTCTATCCTTTTCAAGCACCTCACGAAAATCCCTGTCAAGGAATTCATAAAAAGAATCAAAACAGGGAAACACTTGGTGATCTGACTCCAGCCACTCAAAATATCCAGTCAGTGCATTGGACAAAGCCACATATTCTGACCGCTTATACGTTTCATCCTCTTTTTTCCAGAGTGCATAGAGTAAGGTTTTAAGACTCTCCTTTTTCTCGGTGTCTGGTCTTCTTCTGTCACTGATAAAAAATGGGTTGAAGCTGATCGGGGCCGATTCTTCATAGGTGAAATAATATCCATTTACCAGATTGCATAATCCCTTGTATGAATGCCCTACATCTACCAAGACAACATGAGCCCCCTGTTCAAAATACGTACGCATCATGTGGTTTGTAAAAAATGATTTCCCTGAACCGGATGGACCCAACACAAATTTGTTCCGGTTGGTGATCAGCCCATTACTAATAGGTTCATCTGAAATATCCACATGAATCGGGTAACCCGTAATCCTGTCTCCCAACCGAATCCCAATGGGACTGGTAGAGGTTCGATAATTGGTTTCCAGATTAAAAAAGCTAACAGCCTGACCAATGAAGGTGTCAAAAGACTCATTCACTGGAAAGGAAGCCTGATTTCCAGGGAGGCCTGCCCAGAATAGTTGGGGGGCACCCATTGTTTCAAGCTTCGGAACCACGTTCATTTTTGCAAAAGCACTGGCAGTTAGGTTTCCAAGATGCCCCAATTCGGCTCTGTTATCCGTCCACACCATCACATTGAAATGGGCTTTTACAGCTTTTTTACCATGTGAGAGCGCTTCGTTTAAGAATGACTCGGTAGCATCCCGAGAAATCGCATTCTCTCTGCTATAGGTTGAAAGAGATTCCAGGCGTCTCCTTTTGGACTCAAGCGTTTTCAGCTTTTTCTTGGAATCCTCCACAAAGACAAACTGATTGTAAAGATGATTACAGGACAATAATCCTGAAATGGGAGCAGGAAAACCGATCGGAAAATCTTCCTTCTCCGAACTGTAAGGCTCATATCTGACCATTGGATTTACAGTACCCGGAAGTTGATCCACATCCCCAATGCCATACAACTGAACATACTTGCTACCAATCCTGAATTCTGGTTTAAACTGAACATCTTCGAGCAGTAGAGAATCCCCCAATGATAAATAAGACTCCAGGACTCCTTTCCTATGGCTAGTACCTGCAATCTCTACTCCAGTCATAGCTTGTACACCCATGCCAATATCCAGCAGTATTTGCTTAAACTGCCCCATTACATGTAGAAATTCCTCTCTCTCTTTGGTCTGTACAATAACAGGGGAAAGCAAGGACTTTCTCAAAAGATTGGAGACCGCACTGGTTCCCAAAGGAATTCCCGACGGACGTTTGGTCACAAATAAATGACAGGTATGTTCCAAATGGGGTCTTCCTGATAAAAAACGTTCGCTGGATACTGCATGAAAAGATTGCCTATCACGGCCAAAATCCCCCCTATAGAAATTGTTTACAAACCAATCTTGCTTATGGAGAATTGTCTTTTCAGGTAAAAGCCCGACAACCTTTACCCAAGCAGAATGGACTTTTTCGAAGCCTATTTTGCTCAGCGAATAGATTTCAGGAAGCTGGATTTTAAAACCGGCCGTAATATCCCCCTGACGGGAAAGAATCAAATTATTTTCCACTTTATAGATCGGAAAAACCTTGCTTAATTCCACTCTTCCCTCCTTGTCAATTGTTTGAACAAATTCCTGTTGGACACCCTGATACCCCGTGGCACCTGCTTTTCAGCCCATTTCTTCATCAGACCAAACTCCCCATACCTGGTATTTAATCTTGATACAACGACAGTCATCAAAATGGAAAGGAATGCCAATAGGAGTAAGCAGGAATTCATCGCCACTCCCATTCCGTAAAGCATCCCAAAAACCAATAAATTGAAAAGCATTCCGGCTATCATATACCCAATGTACTGCCCTTTCAACCCCTTGAATTCAATGGGTTTATTGACACCTTTGTTGATTTTGTAACTTTCCAATGATTCTCCCCTCTCAGCTTTTAATTGATTTTGAGACTGTCTTTTCTGACAGTTTCCTTTGGTTGTTCTTTTGGATAAATTCCCTGATTCCCGAATCCTCCAGAGCGGTTATTCTTGCCTTATGACTACTCTGAAACGGATATATTTTCAGAAAATAATCATCACTTAATCCATACTTTCTTGCTACTCCTACAGGATCAAGCCCCAATTCATCAGGGATTTCCAGTAACACCACATTTTTTGGCATCTCCACCAAATTGTGTGTAGCCTGAAAAACCTGCTTCTCTGCCATGTTATAAAAGAACTTATAATGGCGATAGTCTTCTGTAGTAACCAGCTGGTCCAACTTCAGACTCAACCAAGGCTGTTCAACATTTCGTAGTTCTCCAAATCGGACATCAATCGTATAGGCATGTCCGGCTAAATCAATTACAGGCAGGACACCTTTCTTCCTTAATTCCAGTGATTCCATGGCCGGGGCAATTAAACTCCGAAGAAACTTTGCAGCACTGTGGCCACAACAACCAAAAAAACGCAAGATCCAAACCATGCCGCTGCTACTTTCCCGGTATCAGGTTCCCCATTATTCCATTTGTTAAATACTTTTACCGCTCCAACTAGACCGACAATAGCCCCAATTGCATACATCAGATTGGTTCCCGACTGGAAATAACCTCTTACTTTCTGGGCTGCTTCATTAATTCCAGCATTTCCGTCCTGGGCAAATAAAGTGTTGGTCAATAAAAACAGGTAGCCCATACAGAGCCAGTGGATGATTCTTTTCATAGTCTTTAGAAGTTTAGTTGGTATTGTTTTTAATTCCTGTAAGGAATTCTATAAGGTCATTTTCTGAAATTCCCCAAGGCTTTCCTGCCACTGATTCCAAAATATGGGAGACCAAAGCTTTCTGGAAAATAGGTTCAGACCTATATTTAAAGCCTGCCAATAGCTTCTCTATTTCAGTCAAAAACTCCTGACTGTTGCTTACTTTAGGTAGGATCTCTAGGTGGATCTGCTCTGCAAAGCCATGGATCTCCCCGAAAATAAATCGATACTCTTCGTCTGTGAATTTCGATTCGTTTGGTGAAACATCACTGTTCTTAGAAAATTGCAGATAGCCCCAAACCTCTTTTCCATAATACCGAAGTATGAAACCCAGGTAATACAAAATCAGGAAGCCCGCTAGTCCTAAAAAGAAATCCAACCAAGAAATATTCTCCAGCATAACAATTCGGTTTTGAGGTTACAAACTTGGGATTGCCCAGAGTCAAAAGGTCACATCAAAACCCGAAGGGGGATTAAAATAAGATTCAGGTAAAGAGAAGATCTAAAATTCAATTCGCAGTACACACAGAAAACAGAAGTTGATCTTTTACAATTCTCCTTTCCCATCGAAGTCCGTATTATCCATCCATTTTTCCAGTTTGTCTTTTAGCCTATCCAAAAAGGTTGTGCGGCTGTTTTTGCGGATTCTGATCTCTTGAAAAGTGCGATAAAACTGGGATAAGTCCCGCTGAAATACTTTCTCTAAATGATTGGCAATATCCCGGATAGTCACATTCCCATGATTTACAGCTCCGGTGGCTTTCAAGGCATAGGCCAGTTCAACTAAGGCAGCTTTAGAAGCAGTCCATTTAATTGGACCACTTAATTGCTCGGTATTACCCTCCAGCTCTGACTTCATTTTCTGCAGGAATCCTTCCAGTTCCTGAAAAGCCAAAAATCTGGCAATTACCTTTCCTGCAGGAGTAGCATTCCTATCCCCTAATGGCAGCGTTTTCGTCAACCATATCGGAGAATTGAGTTTAGTCTTTGTAAAAAATACCTCATCCTGATCTTTTTTATTTAACCTGAAATAGTCATAAAGAACATGATTCCTTGTTCGAAACCGATGGATAGTTAAAAACTGTTGATTCAAGAACTTAATAGCATCTTTTCTTCTGGGAGGAAAAAACGACAGTATAAAATAGACCTCGCCAAAATAAATCAGTTCCGCTTCAAAAGAAGGTCTAATCTGTTTATAGAAATAAATTTCCTTCAAAGGTGAATCAAACTTTTCCGGTGCACTGACTTTTTCACAATACTCATTGGCAATCAAAAAGCTTTGCTCCGCAGCTGCTAACCTATTGGGCGAAGTTTCGACGAGTTCATTGATTTTCTGTTTCATTTCCAAAAACAAGATGTTAAATGCTTCATTTTCTATCATGGTTTCCAGTGTTTTGGTTATTACATATTTTGGTTTTCACTTTTCCAAACCTACTTGGACAAGCGTTGAATAGACCCATCCCAAACCCATCTAGATCCTGAATCAGGTGATATCTTGGATGAAACACCTGTTTTAAGGGTTGAAAAAAAGAGGACAAAATTCAAAAAGCATTTTTTACCCAAGACTTTCGTAAATTAACTATAATCAAAAAGCATCTTGGGATTAAAAAGTAAATCAGACTTACCCTGATTTTTATAAAACTTAGATAAATAAAGGTTTTGGGATATAAAAAGCAGCCAATAAAATATCAAAATCAAGGGGTTCGTATCGCGCTATGTATCCTAGCTGCAGTACTGGTTGCAATGTTCGGCTCAGGAGCAAAAGTTCTCGATTCCCTCTCCAATCAGGCCTTTTATATCAAGCTGATCGCAACCCTGATCATTTCAGGATTCTTTATAGAATTTGTACACACCGTTACGGTCCGACTTGATAAAATTTATGACTGGAAAGAAAAACCCTTAATCAGATTTTCACTGCAGTTCATGTTGGGTATCTTTTTACCGGGACTTATCGACTTCCTATTCTTATCTCTGTACAAATGGTATTTCAATTTGACCGTCAGGGCCGAAGAGAGTGCACAGGTTGGATATTCCGCCATGTTGGTCCCAATCTTTTTGTTCAATTTTTATTATTTGGTTCATTACCACTTGTTAAAAAACAAAGACAAGCCAGAAAATTCAGGGAACAAAAAAAGAATGTTCATGGTACAGCAAGGAAGCCGGGTCATTCCTGTAAAGCTGGAGGAAATCAGAATGATCTATCATGAAGACCGGCTGAATTACCTGATAACTGCAGCTGGTAAAAAATATTACCTGAATGAAAGCCTGGAAAAATTGGAGGAACTCCTACCCCAGGAAGATTTTTTCAGGATTAACAGAAAAATGATCATCCATTATTTAGCCTGTCAACACTTCCAGTCCAATGGCCATGGTAAATTCCAGTTGAAATTAATACCGGAATTTCATGAGGATGTCTTCGTCACCCAATCCAAATCAAGCCTGTTCAAAGAGTGGATAAAAAGATAAATTCCAGCTTCAACAGCTAATTATACCGAAAACCATTCTTTATCTACCCATTATTAACCAGTTAGCAGAAAATTACAGGTATTAAAAGAATGCTGGAAAACCAGGCAATCGTTGACGGGATTCATGAAATCCATCCGAATAAACCCTTAAAACCTTAAAAAATAAATTGATGTAATAAATTCAAACCCATTCACCTACACTTTATACCTCAAACACCATCAATTATGCCAATCCGGTATTTCTGCTCCCTACTTCAGGTAGGATTGGGGAAACAAACGGAAAAAAAATGGCATTTCTTTATCGCATCCCTTTATTTGATGTAGACCCAAATGATCCAGTTGCAATTTCTGATCAAAAAGAAAAAATCATTGAGGCCATCCAGCTCGCTTCACCTGAATTTGCCAAGCTATTAGCCTCCAAAGACTTCATGAATTTGGAGGATAGGTTACGAATCAAGCTTAGAAAATACCTGCTTAGGGCAAAGTACAGGCCCACCCCATTTGGAAAATTTGCAGGTGTCGGGATAGCTGATTGGGGGAATACGTTTCATTTGGAGCACCCTTTAAAGGCCACTGAACTTAATAATATCCATTACCATTCAAGGACATCAGATCCTCTTTCCAACCAATACAAATTAACCGAAGGCATTTATCTCAAACATGGTTTCTATCATGCCATGGTCTACGATAGGGCCAGTCAAAAATGGAGTCCCAGGAAAATACCCTACAACAATCTTTTAAAAGTCCTGTTCAAGAAATTCAAAAACAGGTGCTTTGACTTTAATCAGTTTAAAGAATTAACAGAAAAAGAAAATCAGGAAGCGTTCGATGATCTATTAAAAGAGCTGTGGTTACAATTGATCGATTCAGGAATATTGGTCCATCGAGGCATCCAACTGGAGAATCAAAATGGAACTGACATGGTTTTGAAGAACCCTGTTACAGTGCCCTGCTCTATAAAACAGACACTCCAAGAATTTATCGAATCAGCCGGAAATCTGTTTTCCGAAGAAGAAACCCGCTACTTACATGAATATAAAAAATGGCAAATAGAACATTTTGATGATCGCTGGATAAGCCTGCAACAGCTGATGGAGAATGGAGATTTTTTCTCCGGCCAGTTCCTACTGGAATCCAGTGTCCCCAATGAAGAGACCATAGATTTCAGCTCAAAGATTTTTGAAAACAACGGTCCGAATTCAATCGATCTTAAAAAAAATGTAGCCCACAAAAATCTGGACAGGGGTATTTTCGACATCCAACTCCTCTATAGGATGGATGAGCAAGAAAATCCGGTCATTGAAAACATCGTCTGTAATCGACCTTTTGTATACACCGGGAGATTTAACAGAGATGCAGCAGTTAAAAACCTGACACTTGAAATCAAAAACAAAATATTTCAAAATGAACATGTCCTGTATGCACATCTCAATTTCATAGAAAACAAATCAATAGAACATATCTGTGCCGTTGAAAACATTTTCGATTATGAAATAGGCCCTTATCCTCCCAATTCACCAAAAGAACTCGCCTTTAGAGATTTGTTCCTGGGTATAGAGCAAAACAGGATCATCCTTTTCCATAAACCGAGCAAAAAACAAGTGATCCCGATTGTACTACACCCATTAAACGGAGTACATATTACCCATCCCCTATTAAGATTATTATGGGAAGTTGCACATCAAGGCCGGTTTCGATTCAAACCCTATCAAAGCAACAACTTGGAAAAGGCAGCTATCACGCCTGCACTATGCTGGGGAAAATTATGCCTGCAACCCAAAAAATGGAAACTCAAGAAAGACAAGCTGGAAACGCTTGAATCACTCCAAAGAAAACTGCATGCTTTGGATCTTCCCAAACACATATTAGTCGGAAAAATGGACCAGGAACTATTATTGAGCCTAGAAAACCCTGATGACCTGCAAATCCTAAGAGAGGAACTGAATAAACATGAAAACTTGGTTTTGAGCGAAGCTCATTGGTTTCATTCCAATGGCCGCAAAAACAAAAAGAGGCCACTTCAGCTGGTTTATCAGCATTCAAGAACAAAGGACGATCAATTTTCACCTATCCATTTCAATCCCATAACCAAAGCAATTCCGGACTGCTTCTATCTCATCATTGTTATCAAAAACTCCGAAGTCCCAGAAGTATTGCAACGGCTCTTCTTATTGCTTAAAAAATTGGAGTATTTCAAATCAAACCCCACCTGGTACTTCCTAATCTATGGCAAAAACCAAGGCACCGAAATCCGATTGAGGATTCTGGATTTCGATTCCAATAAGTCTCCCCTGCTGCTAAATAACTTGGAAGGACTATTCAGAAAAGAAAACTGGGAATGGAAAACAGCTACCTATTTCCCAGAAACATCGAAATACGGAAAAAGAAGCCTCCCTATTTCCCACAAAATATTTCATTTGGAATCTTCATTCTTAGCCAAAAAACATGGAAAAGACTTTCCCATCATGCATTCTGACAAATCAAAAATTCTATTGATTGTCAGCTTATGGAAAAAAATCGTGATCCAGTCCCCTGAATCCAAAAGCCTTTTCAAACTGCTCCAAAAAGAAACTAAAATCATGGATACCCAAATTGTGCAGGCTTACAAAAAGGAATTTCAATTTTCACCTGAGGCAATACAAAGCCGGTTTAACCAGAAAAGTTATTTTTCACTCATCCTTTCACATCCTTACTTCAAAAGAAAGGGAGCCGTTCACTCCCATTTCCTAATGAATCATCTCCATATGATGTGTAACCGCTTTTTCCCAACAGCTCCATTGGAACAGGAACGTAGAATCCGTTACCATTTATACCGGGAAATGGGAAAACATCTTTATACCCTCTCCAATCAGACCTAGAAAATTTAAACCCCTTGCTACCGGATTAGCTTATTTTCAAAAATCCGCCTGAGTTCCTCCCTGTAAGAAACACTAACAGGAATAACATCCCCGGAAACCAATTCACATTGGGAAGCAGATAAAACTTTTACCTTTAAAATATTTACAGCAAAGGATTGGTGTATTCTGACCATGTAGGGTGATTTAAGCTTTTCCAGACTTTGATAAAAAGGTGAAACCAGGTTAAACTCTCGGTTACCCACCAGTTTTACTTTTGATATTTTCTCCTGTTGTTCCAAGTATAGGATATCTTCAGGTCTTATAGGTCTTCTGTTGTAGCCCAGTTTATCTCCAATCACCACAAAATCCTCCTCTACCACATTCTTAACCCAATAGAGTCTGTCAATTTTCTTTTTCGCTTTTTCCAAAGCCCTGCTTAATTCAATTGGATCAGGTGGTTTTCCCAAAAAATCCAAGGCATCGACTTTAAAGCCCTGAATTGCATATTTGGAGTGACCTGAACAAATGATGACCGGTATCCTTGAATCTATCAATCTTCTTGAAATCTCCAGTCCGCCTAAATCAGGCATCAAAATATCTGTTACCAGGATATCTGCTTCTCCCCTTCTGATGTATTCAAGACCCTTTACCGGATCTGTTGTTGCAAAGCCTACTATAAATCCCGGCAGCATTGAAATTTCAGCACTTAATAAATCCAAAACTGATTGTTCATCATCAATTAACCCTATTTTGAAATTCTGTATCATACAATAAAGACATTTTTAAAGTATAGCATGTATCATCTGATTCCACTTCGTATCCAAATCGATCTCCAAATTGATAGCTCAGTATTTTGAAGACAGAAGAAGCCCCAAAACCAGATCGTATTTTTTCATTCCGTTTTAGCACTTTGTTGGAAATAAAGGCTGTAAAACGCCAAAAATCAGAACTGGCATCAAGAGATAAGTCAAACTCAATAATACAGGGGTTCAGTTTGTCCTTGTAATCCCCATGGAAGAAAACATTTTCAACCAAAGTCAACAGGCAAAGCTTCGGCATCGGCAATTCACTTGCTATGGGATTCCATTGCACAACATCCGCGATTGAAATATCAGGGAACCTTATTTTCTGTATCTGAAGGTAATTTCGTACCGCAACCAGTTCGTCTTCCAAAGCCTGCGGTTCCTCAAAATCCTGAAAACTATACCGAAGCAAAGAAGTGAAATGAGAGAAATCCTTTGCCAAATCCATTGAAAGCAACGTAATCTTTGAGGCATAAATACTGAGAACATTCATCACGAAATGAGAGCTCAATTGCATAGAGCGATGTTCAAGTTGCAGCTTTTCATGAGCCATCTCTATTTCAAATTGCTTTTTACGGAGGTCCTGTTTATCAAACTGTAACCCGATTGCAGTTGTCAATCCTAAGAAAAAGAATACCCGGAGCAGTTCATTTATGATAAAAACCCTAGGAAATCCATTGAAAAGCGCCACATCATATACGAAAGCTTTACTTCCTATAAAAACAAGGATCAATAGCAGGAGTATAAGTATGGCCGAACCTCTTTGATTGGGGATTTTGAATTTTGGAAGTATGAATCTGAAATAGAGGGCGACCAAAAAATAGCCAGACAAAAAATTGTACAGTGGGGAAAACCAATCACTGATCCGATCAATTATCAATAAGGTAGCTAGAAGATCTACTAACCAGTAGGCAAAGAAAACAAGAAACAAATAGTACAAAGGAAAATCCATGGGATTTGCCAACCAACGAATTATCCCCGAAACCTTACCGAATCTACCATTTGTACCAGTCCGGCCCCTATTCCCACTAATTTTCATAACACTAAAAATTCATATATCATGATTAACAAACAATCTATTCTCGCTTGCCAAAAGGCACTTTTGTCCACTAGAAAAATGGATAATCAATCCAAATCCACCAGTGGTAAATCATTGGTTACCGGAAGTTTTTTCCGAGAGTGCCTGACAACATTTACAAGGGTCTGACCTGAAAACCAGTTTCAGGCAAACCGCTCGATTTTGGGCCATGTTATAAATCACAAAGTATAACCTACCAAAATGCTACAGCGGAAATGTAGGGGATCAGCTAACAACTGATCCTTTTTTTAGAACAGCTTCGGAATGCACCCTGCATTTGGCATCGACCTGCTCTGATCACTTTTACACATTTTGAAGGTGTTGGCCTATCGTTTATTCCTGATAATACCAAATTCCCTTGCTAAGAAGCGTAGTACCAAAAAACCTCCCGACCAATAAAGAGTAATTCAAATCACAATAGAACTAAGATAGTAATTAAATCGGATAATACTATTTATTCTGTTAAAAAACATAGTTTATTCATTCGGAATTATTTAAAACCAAATTAATCCACCTTCATTTCATATACCAAATAATGAATTATACCTTTTTTCACACTGTATCTACCATACTAGTTGGTCAATGGGTAGGATAGTTAGGAAATTCAATCAATAAATCGGATCAAAACCAATCAACATTAAAGAATATGAAACTCATTTCTCAAATAGCGGCTATCTCTCTCATCCTGGTATGGACTTACACCGGATTTGACAAGTTGCTACAATTTGAAGAAAGCAGAAAGGCATTCCACAATCAGACCTTTTCAGCAGAGTTGGCTGAAATACTGGCCTATTTGGTTCCTTTAACAGAGTTAATAATTGCAGTACTCCTTCTCTTCCATATAACAAGATGGTGGGGATTCTTATCGAGCATACTTGTTCTGGCAGTATTTACGACCTATGTAGGTCTTATCTGGACTGGGGCATTTCCCAGAGTTCCCTGCAATTGTGCCGGAATTCTGGAAAGCCTTGGCTGGACTGGGCACTTTATTCTCAACCTTGGATTAATTGCACTGGCAATAATTGGGCTTAAAACCACCATTAGTAATAAAAAAGTAACTGATCAACACAATCCTAAAAAAAACTAAAATGCAAAAACCCCTGAGGTCATAAATAACCTCAAAGGTTTATGTAATCAGCGTTAAGTAAATCATAAAAAGTACCGCTTAGCAACTTTGCTTATAAGTTAACTACTTTTTACATAGAAATTAATATTACAAACTATAAATCAATAGCATTCATATATAAAAAAGTAAAATAAGTCGAAGTAACAGATAAGAAAAAGAGGCTCATTTCTCTTAATAGCTTGGGGTAAGAGACAGGCTGGTACCCGATGAGTCTTAATAGGGAGATGCCGAAAACCCTTTTTCAGAGTAGGCAAACAACCAGAAACGGTTTCCCTGTTTTTGATCGGTTAAAAAACAGGACATAAACATGAAATATTTAAAAAACATAATCCCAGCACTTGCTTTGGTCCTTGGTGCTTCATTGGCCATGGCAATGAATTTTGCTGAAAATCCAACAGTTCGCTATGCAGAGGACCCAGATTCAGGAACTGAAATCTGGTACGATCTAACAGGAGTTACTCCGGGAGGATCTACCTATCAATGCAACATGTCCCCCTCCAAAATCTGTTCACATGAAGAAGATGATTTTTCTTCACCACAAGTAGAAGCCGGAGAATTTGTTAAAAATGGAACCCTGCCGTTGGCAACTCCATAATCAAATTGATTCAACTAAAGGGGGCAAAAAGCCCCCTTCCTTTTTTCCAAACAAGAAGTCTTTTTCAAGCTAATCCGCAAGTCCATCAATTAAACACTGACCTAATTTCGGGCTTCCGGTAATTTCATTGAATGTCCATCAACTATAATTGATGCCTTCAACTAGAGAATCAGATCTATTTTAACCTTGTTTGCTGTAAAAGTTTAAAAAAACATAATTAAACAAACTAATAGTGTGTATATTTGGAATAAAATAAACCAAAAATATATTCGGTTTAAAAAAACTCAAAAACATAAACTATTAGTTTGGAAAAAGGGCAAAAAATAAACCACCTGCTTAATTCTCAGCCTCAGGGAGTTGTTTATTTAAGTTCATGGTTAACGGAAAACGGATTTTCTACACAATTGCTAAATCGATATAAAAAGAGCAAGTGGATATACTCCGTTGGACCTGGGGCATGGATGAGAAAAGGAGATACGCCTACCTATCAAGGAGCAATATTTGCATTGCAGGAACAGGCAAACCTGAACATCCATCCAGGAGGAAAGACTGCCTTATCATTATTGGGGAAGACCCATTATTTGGAGCTAACAACAAATCAAGTAACATTATTTGGGGGAAGCGAAGAAAAATTACCTGCTTGGTTTTCAAAATACAAATGGAATGTAAAGGTAAACTACATAAGCTCCTCTTTCCTACCACCAAAATTAGGACTACAAACTTTGGAACAAGGAGCATTCAGTTTGTCGGTTTCCAACCCGACAAGAGCTTTAATGGAGTGTCTGTACTTGGCACCCAAAAAACAAGAATTGGTCGAATGCTATGAGCTCATGGAAGGTTTGAACAACCTTAGGCCAAAACAGGCACAAGAACTACTTGAAGCTTGCACATCTGTCAAAGTGAAACGACTTTTCCTTTACATGGCAGAGAAGGCAGGTCACGATTGGTTTAAATTTATGAGCTTGAAAAACATAGACCTGGGAAAAGGAAAACGCTCATTGGTAAAAGACGGGGTATTTATATCCAAATATCAAATCACCGTCCCAAAACCTTTAGAGAACTATGAGTAATTATAAGCTACAGGTATCCTTATTGTTACAAGTCTTACCAGAAGTGGCCAAAGAATCCGTTTTCGCACTTCATGGTGGTACAGCCATCAACTTGTTTATCCGAGATATGCCAAGATTATCTGTGGATATCGATTTAACATACATCCCAATAGAGGATCGAAACACCTCCCTTAAAAACATAATTGAAGGTCTTGACCGAATAAAAAAAAGAATCGAAAAAATTCTTCCGGAGGCTACAACCACCCTAAATGAGAAAACATTGAAACTTCAAATCACGACCAGAACCGCACAGATAAAATTGGAAGTGAATCAGATTAATAGAGGGGTTATGGATAATATTGAAACGCTAGAACTCTGCGAAAAAACACAAGAGGAATTTGATGCTTTTTGTGCCATCCAAGTGGTTCCATTAGGACAATTGTATGGCGGAAAAATCTGCGCCGCATTAGACCGTCAGCATCCAAGAGATTTATTCGATGTAAAGTACCTATTGGAAAATGAAGGATTTACGGAAGAAATAAAAAAGGGCTTCCTATTGTTTCTTTTGTGCAGCAAACGCCCCATACACGAAATGCTGTCCCCAAATTTCATCGACCAAAGAAATGCCTTAACCAATCAGTTTGAAGGAATGAGCAGCGAACCTTTTAGCTATGAGGATTTTGAAAAAACAAGGGAAGAGCTAGTAAATATAATCCATCAAAGTCTGACTGATAAAGACAAGGAGTTCTTATTAAGTTTTGGAGAAGGAACACCCAATTGGGAAATCTATGATTTCGGACATTTTCCTGCCGTAGATTGGAAACTACAAAACCTGGAAAAGCTTAAAAACAGCAACCCTGAGAAGCATGAAGCTTTTTTAGAACTACTAAACAATGCATTGAGATAATTTGCTGTTTAAAACTAATTGAGCATTAAAATGCTTGCCAATCGTATTGCAACTCCACAATTAAAAATCAACCCCATATCCAAGTACTTCAGCATTGCTTCTCTTTCCTTACAATGAGGAAATCATGAAAGAGATTCCCCCTAAAGGTTATTTCAAAACTTGGAACCAATGAGAATTCCTGATCTAAGAATTCAATTGCTGACTTAACTTTGTGATATTTTAGCTCGTCAAATTTATTTTAAATGACCCTCTGTTTTTATCTGGATGAAGCTCTTTAATTATTGTTCTTAGTTCTTTTTTGATTTCATCAACATCGTTGGATTCAATCCCTAATGGATTTGCAACAAAAAACTGGACAATAGATTAAGCTGCTTTTGATTGATATGATTTTTCGAATTGTTCGGGTGAGAGGTAGTTCAAATAGGAGTGTTTTCTCTTTTTGTTGTACCAGATTTCAAT
>JAFIDK010000130.1 GCA_017051695.1 Algoriphagus aestuarii
GCTCACAGGACTATCCCATAAGCGCAGGTCAGAGGCTTACGTAACGACACCGTCCGCGCATCACCGCAGGTCAACGCGCCTCTCATCTAGCCGCAGCAGCGTCGCCGGACCATGCCGCCGCGCGGCGAACTCTTCAACGAACACGGCCAGCGCATCGCCGACTTCCACGCCCTCCCTGGGTCAGGAAACCGCCACTGGCGCGTCATCACAGGCGTCGGGTAGTCCGACCCCGCAATCGGCGCACCGCGCCTCCACACGCGAACTGAGCGCCCAACAAACCTCGACCGTGCCACCGTCGTGCGGGCAGTGCAACGGGTCAACCCTGCCCAGCTCGTCCCACACCGCCAACGCCAACACCCGATCCGACGACACGAATCCCGAGCAGGCCACCTCGAACCCCGCGTCGGTCTCCACCACCCGCCGACGCGGCCTCACCCCGCCACACTCCCACGCTCGACGACACGTAGACGCTCCGCTGCCGCGTTGATCTCCCGCTCCGCCACCCGCACCCACTCAGCCCGCGACACAGG
>JAFIDK010001287.1 GCA_017051695.1 Algoriphagus aestuarii
ATGGTTTAGGAATGATCTGCGTGTCCACGATAATGAAATTCTGCATGAAGCAGTGCAAAAGGGCGACATTGTCATACCGGTTTATTTTTTTGACCCCCGTTATTTTAAAACAAACGAACTAGGATTTCAAAACACTGGTGTTATCCGCGCCAAATTTCTTTTAGATTCGGTTACCCATCTTAAATCTGCACTACAAGAAATAGGCGCTGACTTATTGGTTTTTAACGGTAAACCAGAGGATGAAATAGGTATACTCTGCGCCAAATACGAAGTAACCGAAG
>JAFIDK010001288.1 GCA_017051695.1 Algoriphagus aestuarii
CCATCGCGATGACGATTCCCCAGTAGCCATAGATGTCGATTTGCGTGCCAAAGGTACGGTTGATCAGGCCGTTCCGGCCAAACAGCAGCACCAGTCCCTGGGCCTGAACGAGCGAAGGTGCGAAGAGCGGTACAAGCGCAACGATGCGCATGACGTTCTGCCCAGGCATGCGCGTTCGCTGGATTCCGTAGGCAAAGGCGTAGGCAATGCCCACCGCGAGGAGCGTGGAGACTAGCGTCACTTCGAATGAATTATAAACGATGCGCAGGAAACGCGCGGTG
>JAFIDK010001289.1 GCA_017051695.1 Algoriphagus aestuarii
TCCTCGGCGGTGATCGCGTCGAGAATGTGCTGCACGGTGGTTCTCCTCAGTGGGATCCGGCGGGCTGTTAACGACTGGTAACCACAGAAGGTAGCCGCAGGACGCACTCGATGGCGAGGGTGAGCCGCATCACGCCGGCCAAGAATGATCGGCGTGACGCGGCTCGTGCGCCTGAGCGTGGAACTCGGTGTCGAGGATTGGGACTCAGTGCCCGCCGTCGGCGGCGGGTTCGACGAGCTCCACGAGGACGCCGCCGGCGTCCTTCGGGTGCACGAAGTTG
>JAFIDK010001290.1 GCA_017051695.1 Algoriphagus aestuarii
GCCGGAGAGTCCTTCTGCTGACGGGGCGTCTCTCCCGCCCTGTACTGCCCAGTCCTACCGGTAGGCGGAAACGGGAGAAAGGTGTGCCACAACCGTGGATGATGACCGCCATCACCGTGGCTTCTGGCGCCGCCGTCTGACGGCCGCGGGCGTCATCGCCGCAAGCCTCCTCGCCCTCACCCCCGGGGTCGCCTACGCCGAGCCGACCGCCGACGAGGTCCGCGAGGAGATCGAACGGCTGGAACAAGAGTTCTCCGAGCTCAACGAGGCCTACAACAAG
>JAFIDK010001291.1 GCA_017051695.1 Algoriphagus aestuarii
TGACCGCGACCGCGCTGCCGTTGATGGACCACGTCACCAGTCCGGACCTGGATGAAAACCAGCACCGCTCCGATCTGGCCGCGCAGCGCAGTCTGCTGTACGTGGCCTGCACTCGGGCGCGTGAGGCGCTGTATGTGAGCTGGCACGGCGATCCCAGCCCGTTCCTTCCCCTCCGGTGATCCGGGCCGGGGTGCCGCTGCCACGGCAGGCCCGGGCGCCGCGGAGAGCCGGGACGTGCTGCAAGACGGGCGGTCTCGCCGCCGACCCCGGAGTTATCCAC
>JAFIDK010001292.1 GCA_017051695.1 Algoriphagus aestuarii
CGGGTTGATCATGGCCCCTCGCCCCGCCTGCGTAGCGGGGCACACGGCGGCCCAGGGCAGGGCAGCCGGGATTTCCTGCCCCCGGAACGTGGCGGGGGCGGCTCGGTGACCGCGGGGACCGTTCGGTCGTCTTCCAGCCTTACGGGCCAGTGCATGACGGGCCCACCGAGGTGGACCCGTCAAGTCTAAGCGAACTGTCAGATCTTGGAGACCTGGTTGAATCCCAGTTCCACCGGTGTCTCCCGCCCGAAGATCGACACCAACACCTTGAGCTTCTGGG
>JAFIDK010001293.1 GCA_017051695.1 Algoriphagus aestuarii
GGTCCTGGTGCTGGAAGGACTGGGGCCGATGCTGTTTCCGCAGGCCTGGCGCAAAATGATTGTGGCGATGTCGCAGTTGCCGGACGCGACGCTGCGGCGATTTGGCGGTGGAATAGTGGTTGCGGGCTGCGTGATCTACTACATGTTGAGCGGCCGCACGGGTCTTTAAAGTCTAGCCCAAAATTTATGCAATCGTATGCTAAAAGTGCTGAAAATCGAAAATTACGGTGGTAGAATCCATTTTTAAGCAATCGGTGATTTTGAAAAATGGGTAAGAACG
>JAFIDK010001294.1 GCA_017051695.1 Algoriphagus aestuarii
CCGCTGTGGGAAACAAGTAATGCGCCAAGCCCTGATCTGGTGGGACGGCCGAAATTCCAAGGAGGAGAAGTTTCTATTAAATATATAGTGAACGACGCTGGTGATGATCGGTACACAACGGCGAATATTCGAAATCGTGCGCCACATATGTTTGTACGCTACTTCGCGGGCAATACGCAGAATTACAAAGGAGATCACGGAAATTATGATGCTAGCCGATACGTAACCATGTCTAAATTTGCCGATGGATCCCGGAACTCTGTGGCATCTCAATTTGGCT
>JAFIDK010001295.1 GCA_017051695.1 Algoriphagus aestuarii
CGGCCGACATCGGCTGGATTACGGGGCATTCCTATATTATTTACGGTCCGCTCTCGCAAGGCGCTACATCATTGATGTTCGAAGGTATTCCAACGTGGCCGGATGCCGGCCGTTTCTGGGATATCGTTGAGAAGCATCGGGTAAATATCCTGTATACGGCTCCCACGGCCATCCGCTCGCTGATGGCTGCGGGCGACGAGTATGTGGACGGGAAAGACCTCAGTAGCATCCATAAACTCGGCAGTGTGGGCGAACCCATCAATGAAGAAGCGTGGAATTG
>JAFIDK010000131.1 GCA_017051695.1 Algoriphagus aestuarii
GGCGCACCGTCTCCGCAACCAAGGACTCCACGACACTGCCCCGCACCGGCCCCTCCGGAACCAGGTCAGGGACCGCGCGGCGCAGGATCGAATCCAACCCCGCCAACGCCTCCAAGCAGCCGTCCTGCCCGCACGCACATGCCGGCCCGTCCTTGAGCAGCGGAATATGCCCGACCTCCCCGGCGAACCCGCTCGCCCCGCGCAACGGTTCACCGTTCATCAGCACACCCGCGCCGATACCGACCTCACCCGTCAAATACACCAAGTCCATGGTGCGCGCCAGATGCCCGCCCCGGTACTCGGCGACCGCACCCAGATTGGCGTCGTTGTCGACCCGCACCGGCGCCCCCGCCAGCGGAGTATCCGCCAGCAGCTCAGTGAGCCGCTGCTGCAACGGGAAATTCCGCCACCCCAAGTTCGGAGCATTCGTGACCGTCCCCGAACTCACATCGACGAGCGCGGGAATCGCCACACTCACCCCCAGCAGGGGACGATCCCGTAGCAAAGGGTCCGCAACCGTCTCCAACAGC
>JAFIDK010001296.1 GCA_017051695.1 Algoriphagus aestuarii
GTGCCCATAGACTGCCGCCACCCCCGTTGTGGGTACGTCGAGAAGACCCAAGGAGGGCAGGTGGCGACCAACCAGCAGCGCCGGGAGGCCGCAAAACGCAAGCTCGAACGGCAACTCGCCCGCCGAGCCGAACGGGCGAGGCGACGCAGGATCGTCGGAGTCGGCGTCACGGTTGGCGCCGTGGTGCTGGTTACCGGACTCATCGTGGTCCTGGCCACGCGTGGCGGCGACAGCGCGGCCGACGAGACCGACCTGGCGAGCGACCCCTCGGCTTCGGCGG
>JAFIDK010001297.1 GCA_017051695.1 Algoriphagus aestuarii
GCTCGAGGCCGATGCGCAGGTTGTAGCCCTTGTCCTTGATGTAGCCGGCCACGGTGTCCACACCCTCGGCGTACCGCTGGTGGGCGGCCAGGAGGTCCTTGGAGCCGTCGTACTCGGAGCCTTCCCGCCCACCCCACATGACGAAGGTGGTCGCGCCGAGCTCGGCGGCGAGGTCGACATTGGCGAGCACCTTGCGCAGGCCGAAGCGGCGCACGGAACGGTCATTGGAGGTGAAGGCACCGTCCTTGAAGACCGGGTGGGCGAAGGTGTCGGTGGTGAT
>JAFIDK010001298.1 GCA_017051695.1 Algoriphagus aestuarii
GTCCGCATCTACCGCCCCTTCGCCCGCACCGCACGCTCTTCCCGCGGCAGCCCCAGGCCGCGCGCGATGATCGCACGCTGGATGTCGTTGGTACCGCCACCGATCACGAACATCGGCGACGTGCGCAAAGCCCGTTCGAACACTCCGTGGCCGGGAACCCCGGGCACTTCTGCTCCCAAAGCAGCCTCCGGCCCCAGCAGCTCCAGCACGCCTTGACCGAAATCCTCGGCAAGCTCCCCGCCCAACACCCCCGCCATGGGGGCAGCCAGATCCGACGCCT
>JAFIDK010001299.1 GCA_017051695.1 Algoriphagus aestuarii
CCGCTACTGCCACCCAACCGTAGAACGTGAGCTGTGCCATAGGAAACCGTTAAAGCGGCGAAGTGTCGGCTTCTCGCGACGGAATGCCTCGGAAATGAGACGAACGGTCGCTGAGGGCTCCACGTGCGGCAGGTCACAAACTAGTATTTACCTTCACGTATCCAACCTCACGGGAGTGGTCAGTCCCATCCATGTTGAGGCCGTCCCACCACCCGACCGATACACCGCCTCGCCGCAAACCATCCAGGCTATGGCGGCCCCGCCCACGCCACGATCTCCT
>JAFIDK010001300.1 GCA_017051695.1 Algoriphagus aestuarii
TCGGCTTTAAATTCGTGGCGCGCATAGCCCGTCATTGACTGAATCATGTTCTATCCTCAATAGGTGAATGGCGGTAGTTTATCACCTCTTCTAAAGCAACGGAATTTTGCATGAAGTTCTGATATAATTCGCCGACTTTTTAGCATCAGGATTAGAGGAGCTCCCTATGCGTCCAAGCGGCCGTACTGCACAACAGATTCGTCCAGTCACAATTACTCGCCATTTTACCCGCCACGCAGAAGGTTCTGTGCTTATCGAGTTTGGAGACACCAAGGTATTG
>JAFIDK010001301.1 GCA_017051695.1 Algoriphagus aestuarii
TCCTCGTCAACAACACCGGCATCAACCCTGTCTTCGACTCGATCCTCAAGGTCGACGAGGCAGCCATGGCCAAGATCTTCGAGGTCAACGTGATCGCCGCGGTGGGCTGGGTGCGCGAGGTCTACAACGCGTGGATGGGGGAGCACGGCGGGGCGATCGTCAACGTGGCCTCCCTCGCCGGCCAGCACCCCTCGCCCGGGATCGGCATCTACGGCGCCAGCAAGGCGGCACTGATCAACCTCACCCAGCAGTTGGCCTACGAACTGGCGCACCGACGGAT
>JAFIDK010001302.1 GCA_017051695.1 Algoriphagus aestuarii
CGCGTCGGTGCAGACTGATATAGCCATGTCATGAAGAGAGAAAGCGTAACAGTCCAATCCAGTAAATTGATTACTGTCGAATTATCGATATATCATGACAATTTCTGTACATCGTGAGGCAAGAAAACTTTGCCGGAAAGCAGAGAGCACTGCTTGCAATAATCGAAAAGTCCAAGGAGTTTACAAGGCCACAACAACCGAGAGAGGATTATGTCTGCAACTGAAGGCAACTAATGAGTGAAATTCGACTCCGTAGTAAAAATACCGTAGAATAAACCCA
>JAFIDK010001303.1 GCA_017051695.1 Algoriphagus aestuarii
TGGGTGGCGTCCCTGGGCGCCTATCCTGTTCAGCCCGCCGAGGACCCGACTCACGACGTTCTCGGATCCGGCGCAGCCGAAGGTATCATTGACGTCGCGCTGGCGTTGGACAAACCGTCCATCTCCGGTTCGGCAGGATCTGTAACCACGGTGGAAATGGGCGCCTATCGCGGCGGCAGCCCGTTCACCGTGAACCGCAATTTCTGGTCCGACCTGACGGCACAGCAGCGCAAGGCGCTCTTCACCGCCGCGGCCGCAGGCGTGACCGCCGCCACCCGCG
>JAFIDK010001304.1 GCA_017051695.1 Algoriphagus aestuarii
GAAGGCCATCCGGCACTCGCCCGGACCGAGCCGGACGTAGTCGAGCATCGCCCGCTGCTCCCGCTCGCGGGCGGCGTCGACCCGGGCGTACCGCTCGGCGTCGTACTCCCACGGCTGGCCGGTGGCCCGCCAGCCGCCGGGGACCCGCTCCACTGCACCGTCGACGTCGAGCACCTTGAGCATCGTCTCCAGCCGGGTGCGGCGCAGGTCGACGAGCGGTTCGAGCCGGGCGGTGGACAGCGGCTCGTCCCCGAGCGTGGCGAGCACCTCGCGCACGGCG
>JAFIDK010001305.1 GCA_017051695.1 Algoriphagus aestuarii
AATACCATCAACGCTGACAATGATGAGGAATGCCATACGATTTGGATCTTATAAGATAAGTACGTGTACCTGCTGTATTCAAAAGAAAAATATCGCACAAAACTTAAAAAACACAGGGCGTAGTGCTGGTAAAATAGTAAACATTGATTTCAGCCGTATTTAATTGTAAATTCCTTAGGAGAATGTATGATTTTCCCTGAATATAGAATGTTTCTTTAATATAGTATGTAAATTATGGTAATGCAAAGTATTAAACAAGTACGTAGGGAAAATAAATGTA
>JAFIDK010000132.1 GCA_017051695.1 Algoriphagus aestuarii
TAAGCGACGTTTTTAGGTCCTGCCACCAATGCATTCTTGCTGACGATGTTGACGATGTCCCCTCCGAGCCCCTGCTGTTTGAGCACTTTGACCCCGAACTGGGAAACCTCAAACTGTCCTTTGACCAGGATGTCCAGAAGCATGTTCCAGTCCTTTTCGGTATGAGCCTCGAAACCCTTGGAGATGGAGATGCCTGCGTTGTTGACGATGATGTCGATCCCGCCGAACTTCAGGCAGATGGCCTGCATGGCCTTTTTGAGGCTTTCGGTATCAGTCACATCCAGAGTCACCCCCAGGAAGACATCCTTGCCGTATTTTTTCTGCATTTCCGCTTCGGTCTCGGCCAGTCTTTCGGCATTGATGTCGGTGACCACCACACAGGCTCCTTCCTGCAGATACTTTTCGGCGATGCCTTTTCCGATTCCCCCGGCACTCCCGGTGATCAGGGCGATTCTTCTGGAAAGCGGTTTTTCTTTCGGCATCCGCTGCAGCTTGGCCTCTTCGAGCAGCCAGTACTCAATGTTGA
>JAFIDK010001306.1 GCA_017051695.1 Algoriphagus aestuarii
GGGATGCAGGTCGTCGACGATCGCCTTGAGCTCGGTCTCGTGCTGGCGGTGCAGCAGGTTCTCGACCAGGGCCGCGCGCTTGTCGCCTTCGGCCTGGCGATGGGCGACTTCCTCGACCAGGTGCTGGCGGCGCAGCAGCTCCTGGACCTGTTTCAGGGCGAGCTGCGCGTCCTCTGGGTCGAGCCGGCGCGGTGCGGGCGTTTCGGTCTGCTGGGAGGGCGACATGGTTGAAGCGTGGCGGTCAGAGAGGCGGCAAGGGGCGGCGCTGGCGCGCTTCGTC
>JAFIDK010001307.1 GCA_017051695.1 Algoriphagus aestuarii
TTCGGCGGAACATTGTATCACCGGACGGCTTATGCCGGTGCGACGACCGGTCAACAATTATTGTACGCTCTGGACGAACAAGTTCGTCGATACGAAGTTGAAGGTTTTGTGACCAAGTATGAGGGCTGGGACTTTTTAGGCGTTGTCCTCGATGACGATGGAAGGGCCCGTGGAATCGTCGCTCAGGACCTGAAAACAATGGAAATTCGCACCTTCCCTGCCGACGCGGTGATCATCGCGACCGGTGGAATCGGTATGATCTTCGGTAAATCGACGAACT
>JAFIDK010001308.1 GCA_017051695.1 Algoriphagus aestuarii
GGTCTCGTCGGTCATCTGCTCGGGGTCGGGCACGGACTCCGACAGCGGCAACCCCTGACCCGGGTTGGTACCCCACGTCACGAACGGGGTGAGCTCGGAGGCGTCGAGGTGCACCTCGGTGTCGAACACGGCGTCGTCGTCGGTGCGCAATTCCCGCCACTCGGCGAGGGCGGCGTCCCAATCGGCGCCCTGCGGCGCGTGCGGCCGGTCCTTCAGATAGGCGAACGTCGTCTCGTCCGGCGCGATCATGCCCGCCCGGGCGCCGGCCTCGATGGACATG
>JAFIDK010001309.1 GCA_017051695.1 Algoriphagus aestuarii
GGGAGTTGGAGAACAGGTAGTTGAAGACGTAGCCGACGATGAGGATCGGCAGCACGTTGGGGACGAAGAACACGCCGCGCAGTGCGGTGCGGAACCGGATCCGTGCGTTCAACCCCAGCGCCAGGGCCAGCGCCAGAACGTTCACCAGCACCGTGGAGACGACGGCGAACCGGAAGGTGAACGCGTAGGCGTCCCAGACCCGCTCGTCCTCGAACAGGTTGAGGTAGTTGCGCAGCCCGACGAACTCGTGGTCGCCGTATCCGGCGTAGTCGGTCAGGCT
>JAFIDK010001310.1 GCA_017051695.1 Algoriphagus aestuarii
GGGTGAAGAAGCCCAGTGCAGTGAGCAACTGTTAGCCGACGGCCCGCTTTCTGCAAGAACCCTGCTGAAACCTCTGCGCCACCTGCTTGTTTTCTGTGATCACATATGCCAGAGTTTTCTGTCAAGGCCGCAGCGGTTTCGACGGTCTGGCAAGCGCCAATCGGGAGGTGAATTATGACAAGAGCTTTGCTGGGAGCAGCCGGTCTAGCCGGCTCGTTGATGCTGGGAACGACACTTGCCTTTGCGCAGGTTTCCGAAATTCGGATGATCGAAGCCGGCG
>JAFIDK010001311.1 GCA_017051695.1 Algoriphagus aestuarii
GGGCTGCTGAGGCCCTGCCGCTGATGCCGCTGTTCGTGCCCGCCATCGCGGGGTCGATCGGCTGGGTTTTCCTGGCCACGCCCGAGGCTGGTTTCCTCAACTACTGGCTGCGGAAGCTGCTGGCGCTCGTCGGCGTCCACCTGCAGACCGGTCCGCTGGACATCTTCACCTGGCCCGGGCTGGTCTTCGTGTACGCGCTCTACCTGACCCCCTACGCCTACCTGGCGATCTCCAGCGGGCTGCAGTCCTTGGACCCGGCTTTGGAGGAGGCGGCCCAGGT
>JAFIDK010001312.1 GCA_017051695.1 Algoriphagus aestuarii
ATTGGTGGGCGCTATTCCATTTTAACAGCAGTTGGACTGTTGCCGATTGCGGTAATGGGCATAAATATTAAGGAAATGTTAGATGGTGCTTATCAAGCGATGATTGATTATGCCACTCCTTCCTTAGAAGATAATGACAGTTATCTTTATGCGGTGCTTCGCAATATTCTCTATAATAAAGGAAAAACAGTTGAATTACTCGTAAACTATGAGCCAAGTCTTCAATACTTTGGTGAATGGTGGAAACAATTATTTGGTGAATCGGAAGGCAAAGACAATA
>JAFIDK010001313.1 GCA_017051695.1 Algoriphagus aestuarii
GGGCACGTCTGCCTGGGCGTCACGCATCGCGTCGCCCCCCGCTCCGTCCTCGGTCGAGCGCGGGGTGTGGATGTTGGCCTCCCGTGCCCCAACTCGTGGCGCGGCCGGCCTAAATGCGAGTCCTTGGCGACGGACGTCACGGCGAGTGGTGGTCGTACCTAGCGTGCATATCTTCGAGCCGTGCCCCGTCGTTCTCGGGCGAACGACCCCGAACGAGCCCCCCTCAGTGCGGCTCTCCGAACGCGACCCCAGGTCAGGCGGGATTACCCGCTGAGTTTAA
>JAFIDK010001314.1 GCA_017051695.1 Algoriphagus aestuarii
GGAGCTCATGGCCGGCCGGACGACGCTCATCATCGCCCACCGGCTCTCGACCATCTCCACAGTCGACCGCATCGTCACCATCCGCGACGGCGCCATCGACGAGGTGGGCAGCCCCGCCGAGCTCGCCACCACCGGCGGCATCTACGCCGAGCTCCTCGCGCTGCAGGGGTCGACGTCGAAGGCCGACCGCGCCAAGCTCCTCACCTGGGACATCACGCGGTAACCACGCCGCGCGCATGAGGGATCTCTCATGTGGCTCTCACACCGGTCCCATGCCGGG
>JAFIDK010001315.1 GCA_017051695.1 Algoriphagus aestuarii
TCATCGGTGTAATCATTTGTTGAACATCTTCAATGCGACTTACTAAAGAACCTAAAAAGGCAGCTAGTGTCGCATAGAGGAAATATCCTAAAATGAAGAAAATTCCCGCGTAAACGAATGTTGAAACTGGAAGATCACCGAATCCAAACACTTCAAAAAATCCGCCCTCCATTCCACTCATCCTTTGTTTTAACGAACCATAACCAACGGCTAAAATAACTGCGAATTGAGTTAAGCTTAATAGCGCAATTCCTAGTATTTTCCCGAACATTTGCTTAAT
>JAFIDK010000133.1 GCA_017051695.1 Algoriphagus aestuarii
TAAGCGACGTTTTTAGGTCCTGCCACCAATGCATTCTTGCTGACGATGTTGACGATGTCCCCTCCGAGCCCCTGCTGTTTGAGCACTTTGACCCCGAACTGGGAAACCTCAAACTGTCCTTTGACCAAGATGTCCAGAAGCATGTTCCAGTCCTTTTCGGTATGAGCCTCGAAACCCTTGGAGATGGAGATGCCGGCGTTGTTGACGATGATGTCGATCCCGCCGAACTTCAGGCAGATGGCCTGCATGGCCTTTTTGAGGCTTTCGGTATCAGTCACATCCAGAGTCACCCCCAGGAAGACATCCTTACCGTATTTTTTCTGCATTTCCGCTTCGGTCTCGGCCAGTCTTTCGGCATTGATGTCGGTGACCACCACACAGGCTCCTTCCTGCAGGTATTTTTCGGCGATGCCTTTTCCGATTCCCCCGGCACTCCCGGTGATCAGGGCGATTCTTCTGGAAAGCGGTTTTTCTTTCGGCATCCGCTGCAGCTTGGCCTCTTCGAGCAGCCAGTACTCAATGTTGA
>JAFIDK010001316.1 GCA_017051695.1 Algoriphagus aestuarii
TGGGCGTGTCGATGCTCGCGCTGGTGGCCCTCTCCGCCGGGATCGACATCCCCTCGGTGACCACGGCGCTCGGCGCGATGCTGGGCCTGGCCGTCGGCATCGACTACGCCCTGTTCATCCTCTCCAGGCACCGCGACCAGCTCGCCCACGGCGATGACGTGCACGAATCGATCGGCAAGTCCCTGGCCACCTCCGGCAGCGCCGTGATCTTCGCCGGCATGACGGTGATCGTGGCGCTGGTGGGCCTGTTCATCACCGGTATCCCGTTCCTCACCGTCAT
>JAFIDK010001317.1 GCA_017051695.1 Algoriphagus aestuarii
TCGCCGCCTAACCCCCAGCCAAACACAAACGAGGCCAAGGCTCTCCAGGCGGCGCGCCGCCTAGCCAACCTCGCCCGCTAACCACACCCCACAGAAAGGAACACAGAAAGGACACCGCCATGAACTACCACTACTGGTACTACTGGCAGGACCCATACTTCGACACCGACCCCGACGACTGGTGGGACGGCGAAGACCCCGACGACGACCCCGACGACGACGCCTACGACACCAACGACCCGCGTATGGCCATCCTCCTCACCCCAGGCGCCTAACCCCC
>JAFIDK010001318.1 GCA_017051695.1 Algoriphagus aestuarii
ACACCTTGTTGGTGACGCGCTCGATCGCACCGCGCAGCCCGAACACGAGACCGGCGGAGAAGTCGACGAGCCGCTTCGCCTCCGCGTCGCTCATGTCGCTGAGGTTCATGATGACGGGCGTGCCGGCGCGGAACGCGTCACCGATCACCTTCGCGTCGTTGTAGGTCCGGGGGTGGACGGTGGTGATGCGGCGCAGCGGACCGGCGTCCAGCCGCGCGGCGCGGTTGATCGGTGTCACCTCGGCGGCCGGAGCCTCCTCCTCGTCCTCGTAGGCCTCGTA
>JAFIDK010001319.1 GCA_017051695.1 Algoriphagus aestuarii
GGCCGCGCAACCACGCCGGTGCGCGCGGCCGACGCCGCGGGAGGGACGCGGACGGTGGTCACGGCAGCGGCACCTCCGCGAGCTGCTGCGCGAGCGACGCCACCGCGTCGACGTTGCGGACGCCGGCCTCGGTGGCCGCGAACTCCACCACCAGGTACCGGCCCTCGGCGACCGCGGGCAGCGCCGCCGTCACCGGGTTCGACTCCAGCACCTCGATCTTGTGCTCGGCGGTGTTCCACGCCGAGTCGACCAGCACGACGACGTCGGGCTCGGCGGCGGC
>JAFIDK010001320.1 GCA_017051695.1 Algoriphagus aestuarii
GCCGGTCCCCCGATCAGCTACGGCGATCGAGCCTTCGGCGGACGCGTACGCCTGGATGGCGGCGTTGTCGGGACGCCTCATCATCATCCGATCCGAAGTAGGTGTAGTTGTGGGTGCGACGGAGCCGGGGTGTCGCACCTACCTGGAGTCGCCGCCGAAGGGGGAAAGGTTGCCGCGAATCCTGAGAATTTTTCGATCAGCTTCGATGTCGATGAGATCCCCGCGCCAGGCGTCTGCGAACCGAGATCGCCGCCCGAGCGTCCCCTCCCCGAACAGCGCA
>JAFIDK010001321.1 GCA_017051695.1 Algoriphagus aestuarii
CCTCGGTAGCCACAGAGGTCCCGCGTGCGGGGTTTACCGGGTGTGAGGGAAGCGGGTCCCCTGCTCCTGGGGTAAGGCCGGAGGCCGCTCGTGGGGTGTGTGGGGGAACAGGCGGCCAGACATTGCTCGGCTGAACTGAGTGTAGGCGGCTTTGCCGCGGAAAACAGACACCTGTCGCGATCTCCCAGTTTCGGGAGGTAAAGGAAAAATCGCTAATTCCTACCTGTATTATGGCTTTTAGGGGCGTCTGGAGGTCCCGGCGGGATACGGGGGGACAGCC
>JAFIDK010001322.1 GCA_017051695.1 Algoriphagus aestuarii
GGCCTTGCCGCACTCGGTGCACGCAACCTTCTGGCACATGGCCGCTCCTCTCGATGGTCCGCTGACGCCAGTCTACGAAGCCGTGGCTGCCGCGAGTCCCTCGGTCACGAGCGGCCGGAACCGCCCCAGCAGCCGCGGCACACCGAAGGTCACGACCGCGACGAGGTCGTCGCCGCGGTGGAACGCCCACACGCTCTCGGGCTCGAGGTCGTCGACCTCGAGCCAGCCGGAGCGGTCGGCCAGCTCGGGCCGGCCGAACACCTGCACCTTGACGTCGTAC
>JAFIDK010001323.1 GCA_017051695.1 Algoriphagus aestuarii
AAATCGAGCACCCGGCCACAGAGAGCGTCTTCCGGCCGCTTAGCAAGGACGACCAGAAGACGGGCGACGGCTTGGCGCCGCATCTGGCCATCATCGATGAGTACCATGCGCACCCGACTTCGGAGATGTACGATGTTCTGGTTTCGGCGCTGACCAAGCGGGCGCAGCCGCTCCTGTTCGTCATCACGACGGCGGGATTCGATTTGTCGTCTCCGTGCTATGCCGAGTACCAGTATTGCTGCCGGCTGCTCGAAGGCGCCGTGGAGAACGAGGAGTATTT
>JAFIDK010001324.1 GCA_017051695.1 Algoriphagus aestuarii
GCCACCGGTCTTGATGACTGCGAACATTTTCTTGCCTTTCGCTGTTCGGTCCGGCCTCTGGCGACCGCCTCGCGACGGTCCGGCCGGCTTTTTATCCAGTCGGTTTCGGATTTTCGTTCCTCCGCTTTCGCGCAAAGAACGACCGGCGCGGAGAGCCTCCACGCCGGATTTGCGCTCCCGATACAGGAGCGGCCGGGAGGAGTCAAGGCGAACGGGGAGATCGCATATGGCCCCCGGGAGGGCGCAGTCGACCCCCACTCCGTCCCGCTTCGCGGGCCAC
>JAFIDK010001325.1 GCA_017051695.1 Algoriphagus aestuarii
GCTTGGCCGGGAATTTCGCTGGCTGAAGAGAGTGAGGTGAAAGTGGATCCTTGTGGTTCATCAGCACGGAGTTTCCGTCTTTGTAATCGACTACTCTATGGTATTTATTTGGATGAACAACGAAATGGGATTATAGACTTTCGAGTATAAATTCCAATTCATTAGATATATGCAGCCCGCCAGACAATTGTTTTTTTGTCATATCGAAGAAGCTAAAACCCGTATGCCCATAGCTACATAAAGCTTTCGACGATGAAGATATGGCGAAAAAGTTTCCGTC
>JAFIDK010000134.1 GCA_017051695.1 Algoriphagus aestuarii
GCCATGGCCGTGATCACTCCCATGGCCACCCCTACTAACCCATTGTGGCGGAATTTAATCAGTCAGTTTCGCTGCGCCGGTATCCGTCGTGGTGGGACAGGTTGAGTGCCGTGGTCACCAGCGGGAAGTGGCTGAACGCTTGTGGGAAGTTACCGACCTGGCGGCCCAGCCGCGGATCGTATTCTTCCGCGAGCAGTCCCACGTCGTTGCGGAGCGACAGCAGCCGTTCGAACAGTTCCCGCGCTTCCTTTTCCCGGCCAATGGACAGCAGCGCGTTCGCCATCCAGAAACTGCACGCGAGAAAGGCACCTTCGTCACCCGGCAACTGGTCGGCACCGTCTTCGATGCCGGTGCGGTAACGCAGCACGAAACCGTCGACCATGAGCTCTTCGCGGATCGCCTCGATAGTGCCGATGACCCGCGGGTCGTCGTAGGGCAGGAAGCCCACTTCAGGGATGAGCAGCAGTGCGGCGTCCAGCTCCCGGCTGCCGTAGTACTGGGTGAAGGTGTTACGTTCCGCGTCGTA
>JAFIDK010001326.1 GCA_017051695.1 Algoriphagus aestuarii
CTTGGAGAGAAATCCTTCATAGCAAAAAACTGATAATCATCCTTTACAGGGGAAGCATCGCCTAAAATACTAGCTCTAACTCTCTGCACCACAGCATCAGCTATAGCTTCATTCATATTGGGTGGGAAGGGGCTGTCTGCCAAATTCCTAGCAAAACGGATGCGACTGCTTAAAACCACATCTCCTAAAGGCCCTTCCTCGCGAATCCATCTCATTGCTATATATCCTCCTTTGCCATACCTGCTATATCAATTCTCTTGGCTTTGCCGTTTTTCCAGCT
>JAFIDK010001327.1 GCA_017051695.1 Algoriphagus aestuarii
GACCTCGTCGTGGGGCGCCGTCACCGCCACCGGCAGGCGGCCGCACAGCCGCTCGCGCAAGTAGGGGTGGAGGCTGGCCTCGAGCTGGGTGACGAGGTCGTCGGGCGTGCCGATCGCCAAGCGCTCGAAGCGCTGCTGGCTCCACACGTCGAAGGCCGTCTGCGCCGCCTTCCGCAGGTGCTGCTGGGTGTGGGCCTCGAGCAGCTGGGCGTGCTGCTCGCCGCCACGGTCGCGCAGGCCGCGCACGTCCAGCTCGCGGGGCAGCTCCTCGACGTGCTCG
>JAFIDK010001328.1 GCA_017051695.1 Algoriphagus aestuarii
AGCTTATCACGTCCTTCCTCGCCTCTGAGAGCCTAGGCATCCCCCGTGCGCCCTTATTCACTTACTCTACTTATGTACTTATTACAGTACTTCTGTTACAATTTCTGCTAAACATGTCAATGAACTTTGTTACTACACTTGTGTAGCACATGTTTGAAGTATGTAAGGCTCCTGAGTGACAGGGTCTTTTCCAGAAAGGAGGTGTTCCAGCCGCACCTTCCGGTACGGCTACCTTGTTACGACTTAGCCCCAGTTACCGGTTCTACCCTAAACAGCTCC
>JAFIDK010001329.1 GCA_017051695.1 Algoriphagus aestuarii
TCAGCTATTTGTGGGATGATCAAAAAGCTGCCACGATGGAAGGAAACGAAGTTGACCTGTTGATCTATAGATCCAATATCCTCGGAGCTGATCTCCGCATCACCAACTACGGTGGTGGAAACACCAGTTGCAAAACCTTCGAAGCAGATCCACTCACCAAAGAATCCGTCGAGGTCATGTGGGTCAAAGGTTCAGGAGGCGACATCGGCACCCTCACCAAGGCAGGACTGGCAGGTCTCTATGTAGACAAGCTCCGTGCCCTGCAGGGAATCTATCGGG
>JAFIDK010001330.1 GCA_017051695.1 Algoriphagus aestuarii
GCTGGTGCCGGATATCGAGGCTCGATATCGGCTCGTCGAGCAGCAGGTAGCGCGGCTCGCCCTCGAACACCGGTGTCCACACCTGGCACAAGACGCGCGCGAGCTGCACGCGCTGCTGCTCGCCACCCGAAAGCTCGTTGTAATAGCGCCCGCCGAACCCGGCGAGATCGACCCGCGCCAATGCCTGTTCCGGCAGGCGCTCCGTCTGCCCGCCCGAGAGGCCCGAAACCCCGCCCGAAAGCCCCAGCCGCACCACTTCATGCACCGAAAAGGGAAAGG
>JAFIDK010001331.1 GCA_017051695.1 Algoriphagus aestuarii
TGTTCTATACTTGGGAGGCCGTGACCGGACGTCCGCCCTCGGATCGGGCGCTGAACCTGCTGACCGCGATCGGTATGGCGGCGGTATTGACCTTGATGATTTTCGGCCTCACGAACGATCTTTTCTGCCCGTGAGGGCGGTTGCGTTTTGACAGGGATACCCTGTTGAAGCTATGGAATATGGCAAAAGAATGCGCCAGAACGGCGCGAACGCAGGCTGGAAACCAGAGGGGCGGCTATGACACGGAAACTGGGCACGCGCGCGGTTGCGCTTATGACG
>JAFIDK010001332.1 GCA_017051695.1 Algoriphagus aestuarii
GCAGTCCTTCAGGAGCAGCGGCTCAACCTCGCTCTCACCGGCGTCGAGCCCGGGCGCATCATCGGCTACGCCGAGCCCCCGAGCAGCCCGTCGACCCCCGGGATGATGATCCTGCTGCCCGGTGGCCTCGCAGTCGGTGTCCTGCTGGGAGTCGTCGGGGCCATCGCGGTCGAGCGGCTCGACAGGCGCGTCCGAACGGGCGACAGGCTCGCCCGCGCTGTCGGTGGCGTCGAGATCGTCGAGGACAAGGACTCGGCGCGTTTCTGGAGCACCCTCGGT
>JAFIDK010001333.1 GCA_017051695.1 Algoriphagus aestuarii
CAGGATGTCGTCGGTGGCATCGACGATCATGGCGCTGACCAGCTCGTCGTCCTCGCGGAGACGGATCGCGATCACGCCGCCCTGGCGGTTGGTGTCGTACTCGCTCAGACGCGTCTTCTTCACCAGGCCGTCGCGGGTCGCGAGCACCAGGTACTCGGCGACGTCGTAGTCGCGCATCGCGAGGATCTGCGCGATGCCCTCATCCGGCTGCAGCGCCAGCAGGTTCGCGACGTGCGTGCCCTTCGCGTCGCGACCGGCTTCGGGGACCTCGTACGTCTT
>JAFIDK010001334.1 GCA_017051695.1 Algoriphagus aestuarii
CGCTGTGGCTGCGGAAAAACTCGCCCCCGCCATCGAGGACACGGTCGCCGCGTTATCCACTCTGGCCGGTGTTGGGTCTGGGACGATGCCCCGACTCGCGGACGCCACCGCGCGGGCGGCGGACCAGTTCAACCGGTTCATCCAGAACGCTGAACAAACCGGCGAGCTGGCCGGATATATCAACCGGTCCATTGATGCGCTGACCCAGCTTGGCCGGATTGTCGGTAACGTCGGCGCCGGTATCGGCAACGTGTTCAACGCTGCGGAGGCCTCCACTGG
>JAFIDK010000135.1 GCA_017051695.1 Algoriphagus aestuarii
CATTGGTCTCGCAGTGTTCCTCGGCCTGGTGCTGATCGCCGCCGCCGCGATCGCTGTCTTCCGGGAAACCCGTCGCGGCGGACCGCGGCACCGGCAGCCCCGCACTGACACCGCCCACGTGCCCCGCCAGCGGGAACAGCCCGAGCACCAGGACTCAGGGCACCGACCACCCGCCCCCAGCCTGCGCACCCTCACCGAGAGCGAACGCGCCTACTACGAGAACGAGTGGGCGCGCGCCCAGGAGCGTTTCGTCGACGACCCGGCCGCCGCCGTCGCCACCGCCGACCGGCTCCTCGCCCAGGCGATGGCCGACCGCGGCTATCCCGTGGACCAGCCTGTCGCACCCGCGGCCACCGTCGACGAATACCAGCGCGTGCACCAGGCCGCGGAACGCGGCCGGACCGGAGCAGCAACCACCGAAGAACTCGGTGACGCGATGGCCCGCTACCGCGAACTCTTCGCTGAAGTGCTGGGACACGTCTCCCCGGGTGAACGGGTCTTTGGGAAGCACGCTGCCCCGGAGT
>JAFIDK010001335.1 GCA_017051695.1 Algoriphagus aestuarii
CAGTTACCGCAATCATTATTATTTGCGGCGTTTTACTAGGTTCAGGGGCAGCGATTATTTTAAGTTTGTTAGTTACGTTTTTATCGAACATGATCCTCGGAATGGGCATATGGACAGTATGGCAAATTATTTCTTGGGCACTGATCGGCTTTATCGCTGGAATGATCGGTAAATATGTAAAAGATATACATATTTCCTATCTAATTTTATTCGGTGTGTTTAGTGGCTATTTGTATGGTTTTATTATTTCGTTAATGACGTACCAAGTAACCGGAAAAT
>JAFIDK010001336.1 GCA_017051695.1 Algoriphagus aestuarii
CAAAACCGTCATCACTGAGGCGGATGCCGGTCACGCACCAGTCCTTGTCGCGCGGGTGGACGACGAAGAGTAGATGATCGGCGCCGGCCTTCACGATGGCCGGGCGGAACGGCATGCCCATCGGCAGTTCCAGCACGCGGTTTTCACCGGTGGCCGCGATCGCATCGAGGACGAGGTTTTCGGCACGCAGTTTCGAGGCGCGCTGGGCAATGCCGGCTTCGACAAAGGTGCGGGCGATAGTGAGTGCCACTTCAAAGGCACGGTCATCGGCGTCGGCAT
>JAFIDK010001337.1 GCA_017051695.1 Algoriphagus aestuarii
CTCCACCATCCTGCCTTTCCGCCCCGTCCCGCCCGGCGGCCCCCGCCTGGTCCTCTTCGGGGTGTGGGCGAGGCTGCCCCTCGAGGAGCTCTTCCAGGCGGGCCTCCCCCCGGCCCCCGGCGAGCGCGTCCATGAGGGTGCCCTCCCCCAGGAACCCCGCCACCCGGCCCCGGGGGCCCACCACCACCACCAAGCGGTAAGGCCCGGGGCCCAGGCGGCCGGCCACCTCCCAGACTCGGGCCCCCCGCGGCGCGGCCAGAAGCCGGGCGGGCCCCAAGG
>JAFIDK010001338.1 GCA_017051695.1 Algoriphagus aestuarii
CACTGCTGTGGCTCGACATGGCGGACCTCGCCGCCGGGGTGCGGATCGCGCTCGTCGCGATCTTCTTCCTCGGGGTCGTCAGCCTCCAGGTGGTCGGGGTGTGCATCTGGCGGCTGCTCACCATGGTCCGGGCAGACACCGTCTTCTCCTCCGCCGCGTTCCGCTACGTCGACATCGTCATCGGCGCGATCGCCGCGGCCGCCGTGCTCGTCCTCGGCATCGCCGTCGTCGCCGCGTACGTCAACCGCACGACCCCGGGCGACGAGGTCGCCCCCGGTG
>JAFIDK010001339.1 GCA_017051695.1 Algoriphagus aestuarii
TTACCGCCAACCGTACGCTGGTGCTCGTCAATGGCAGGCGGCTTGGATCGAATACCAGCGGGCTTCAGGACATTTCGATCTTGCCCACCACCGCGATCGAGCGTGTGGAGGTGCTGAAAGACGGGGCCTCGTCGATTTATGGCTCCGACGCAATCGCGGGAGTCATCAACTTCATCACTCGCAGTGGCTTCGAAGGTGCGACGGCGACCGCCTATTACGGTCAATATACCCAGGGAGATGGTGACGTTACCCGCGGGAGCTTTCTCATGGGGTTCAATG
>JAFIDK010001340.1 GCA_017051695.1 Algoriphagus aestuarii
GATCGTTTGCCACAACGCAACGTTTGACCTTCTGGTCGCAGCAGAGCATTTCGGATGCGATCTCGAAGACATGTATTCGCGTGTACGTGACGTATACATCCTGGCCCATCTGGTCGACTCACGGGACTCAAAAGAGGGTGGAACCGGTCACGGGCTTGAAGCCCTGACAGCCGCCTACATAAGCCCGAAGGTGGCAGAAGAGGTAAAAGCCAGTATGCGGATCATGGCTAAAGAACTTAAAACCACCCTCTCTAAGGTTTGGACAGAAGTCCCCCTTTT
>JAFIDK010001341.1 GCA_017051695.1 Algoriphagus aestuarii
CCTGCGGCTCGACGGCGATCGCCCGGGCGATGCACAGCCGCTGCTGCTGCCCGCCGGAGATCGAGGAGCCGGGCCGGTCGAGGCGGTCCTTGACCTCGTTCCACAGGTTGGCGCCGCGCAGCGCCCGCTCGACGAGGTCGTCGGCGTCCGACTTGGAGATCCGGCGGTTGTTGAGCTTGACCCCGGCCAGGACGTTGTCGCGGATGGACATCGTCGGGAAGGGGTTGGGGCGCTGGAACACCATGCCGACCTTGCGGCGCACCTCGACCGGGTCGACGG
>JAFIDK010001342.1 GCA_017051695.1 Algoriphagus aestuarii
GACCAGCGCGGCGCTGCCTACTACCGGGGTGAGGTGGGTCTTCCCGTAGCCCTGCGCACGTCATATCTGCACATCCCTGACGAGGGGGAGGACGGGGAGGACCACGTGCGGTCCATCATCCGGCGCGCTGCAGAGTGGCGGCGTGACGCGGGTACCCTGCCGGCGCGGAGCGCTCCGGTCCGAGACACCCGCATCGTCCGGGCGGCCCTCGCCGTGCTAGACCGGCTCGGCGAGGATCGGGCCACCCGTGAGGCGCTAGCCCGAGAACTCGGCATGAGT
>JAFIDK010001343.1 GCA_017051695.1 Algoriphagus aestuarii
CACGCCGTCGCCGACAGTCACCAGTGTCTTACCGTGAGCCTCTAACCACTCGACGAGTTCGAGTGCATCGCGTGCTGAGCGACTCACACGGGACATATGAAAAGCCACGAGAACTTCGTACTGTCTAGGCGGTTTATTCGTCAGCCAGCGGCCCAGCGAGGGACGTTTAAACGGCGACACGACGCCACTGACGTTCTCATCGAGCGCCTCACCAACGAGTTCGTATCCCAGAGCTGCACAGTAGCGAGTGATGGCCGTTCGCTGCGCGTCGATGGACAT
>JAFIDK010001344.1 GCA_017051695.1 Algoriphagus aestuarii
GTATTTGGTGTTGATGCCGACCATGCATTTAATCTTATGGCGGTTGGTGCGCAGAAAGGCTTAAACTTTTCGAAGGAGATGTTCGACAATATTGCGGAGTATTCCCCGCTTTTTGCGCAGGCAGGCTTTTCTGCCGATGAGATGTTCCAACTGCTGATCCAGGGAGCAAAAGCAGGAGTTTATAATCTCGATTACATCAACGATGCGATCAAGGAATTTGGAATTCGTGTACAGGATGGATCGAAAACGACGGAGGAAGCTTTTGCTCAGCTATCTGAG
>JAFIDK010000136.1 GCA_017051695.1 Algoriphagus aestuarii
CAGCGGTCCACCGTATCGAGGTCCCGCTGGAGTACCGCGACGAACCCGCACACCCACAACGCTTTGTCTCGTTCCGGCCCGGGCTCCTGGCACCGCTGCAGCCCCAGCTCCAACCAGTGGCGGCTCTCACTGAGCGGCACGCACAGCATCCAGTACGGCCACAGAGTGCCCATAGCCCGCAGCGTGCGACGGACGGTCGCGGGATCGTCGAGCCCTGTGCGCAGCGCCACTTTCAGGTCGGCGTGGCCGCGGCGGAGCCGCCGGAACCAGAGTGCCTGCCCGGCACCGCTCCACGCGCTCTCCGCGCGCTCCACCAGGGTCAGATACCAGTCGCGGAGCCGACGGCGCGTCTCCTCTGCGGTTCCGCTCTCCGCTAACCGGTCCCGGCCGTAGCGCCGCACCGGTTCCAGCATCCGGTAGTACCGTTGCCCTTCAGCGTCGTAGGCGGTCAGCACCGACTGGTCCACAAGACCGGTGACCGCGTGGAGCGCCTTGTCTGTCTCCCAGCCGGCCTCGGCCAGGAC
>JAFIDK010001345.1 GCA_017051695.1 Algoriphagus aestuarii
GTCGCTGATTTTCCCCTGCAACTGGAAACCGTTCATTAAAAATATTGTAATTTCCTGTCCTGATTCTTTGTACTCCCTTAGAAACGAATCTTGCAAATTCATTTAATTCTCCCCTTTTGTTTGTAAGAATTGATATATATCTTCAAAGATTATATCTGTGTTTGAATGTGCGATATCATACCAATTTACATCGAGCTGGTTGCGGAAAAATGTCAGCTGCCGCTTCGCATACTGACGTGAATGCGCCTGAATGCGCTCCAGGACGTCAGATAATGCTGC
>JAFIDK010001346.1 GCA_017051695.1 Algoriphagus aestuarii
CATTCAATGGGGGAGTTGTTACCGTGATAGATAAAGTTGTACTGAAACTAGCGGAGGGAGCCTCTGTTAATCCTGGAGATATTTTTGTTAAGGGAGATGTAGCCTTTAAGGTATTGGATATTTTACAAGTCCATTCGTCGGTCAATGGTGTTGTAATCGACGCGATGGTCACACCGTTCCCGTACGCTTCCTTCGAGATGATCGAATACTATCGTGCGAAGTCTGGACTGGAACTCGTCGGTTGTTTGGATGGTGAGAGCAGTGCGTTTTGAAATCCCT
>JAFIDK010001347.1 GCA_017051695.1 Algoriphagus aestuarii
GTCACTTTATCAGGGTTAAAAGATTTGTAATACAAATTTTAACCTTATAAAATTAAAATGATGGAGATGATTTTATGAAACAAATGGAATCTATTTCAATCAGAAATGTTCAAATTGAGGACTCATTCTGGTCCAAATGGCAAAGTTTGATCAGAGAGACGGTCATTCCCTACCAATGGGATGCCTTAAATGATAACATTCCCGGTGCAGCACGCAGTCATACCATTGAGAATTTTCGTATAGCAGCAGGCGAAGCGGAAGGTGAATTTTACGGCATGG
>JAFIDK010001348.1 GCA_017051695.1 Algoriphagus aestuarii
GTGACCACAGCGGCGGGCTGAGCCACGGGGTCGGTTCCCTCCGCGAGCAGCCCGAGTTCGGTGAGCAGCGCGCACCAGGCGGCGACCTGGGCTTCGGCTTCGGCGCGCTCTTCTTCCACCGGGCGGGTGAGCAGGCCCAGGTGGGAACGCAAAGCCACGTGCTCGGCCGTGACATAGGAGGTGATCGGGGGAAGGTCGTGGGTGGCGACCGTGGCCAGGCAGTCGGTCCGCCAGGTTTCCGGGCGGCGCGGGGCGCCATGCTCGTCGCGTTCAAACCAC
>JAFIDK010001349.1 GCA_017051695.1 Algoriphagus aestuarii
GGCGTCCTGCCACAGCTGGCTGGTACAACAGTGCGGCGTTTGAAAAAGAAGCTCATGCAGCCGGACTTTATGCTAAATCAATCAACGGCGATGCTTTTTCTGATGAAATCAAGCAGCAGACTATTGATTTGATTAAGCAGGATTTAGGTCAGGTTGACTTGGTGGTGTATAGTTTGGCATCGCCACGGCGTACGCACCCGAAAACCGGTGTGAGTTACGCTTCTGTACTTAAACCGATTGGCAAGCCTTTTACCAATAAAACTGTTGATTTCCACACCG
>JAFIDK010001350.1 GCA_017051695.1 Algoriphagus aestuarii
CGTTTCATTCCATCCAGCTGCCTTTCTTTTATTTTTATTATTGATAGAATTTTAAAACTGTGTTTTCGGAGAGACATTTTAGTTCGCTAATAAACTAAAAGGTTATATCGCAAAACTATCTTAGCATCACAAAACAGGGGTGTCAATAAGAAAAGTTTAACTTATTAGCGAATTAAAGCGGTTTTGTTTGGAAATAGAAAAAACAGATGACCTGAAAAAAATTTCAAGAAATAACTTTATCGGTTCATTAAGCCGAATCCAAAATACAAATTTGACACG
>JAFIDK010001351.1 GCA_017051695.1 Algoriphagus aestuarii
CTGCTATGGAAAGCTATGGTATAGTTGGCATGGCTAGTAAAAACGCCACAGATGGTTTTTTTGAATTATTAAAGAGGGATCATTTATCTAAAGGTGTAAAAATACATTCTGAGGGAAATGAAATAGTTATTGATTTACATGTTATACTACAGTATGGAATTAAAATATCCGTAGTAGCAGAAAACATAATAGAGAAGGTAAAATTTAACGTAGAAAATTTAACTGGACTTAAAGTGAAGAAGGTTAATGTTTATGTACAAGGAATTAGAGTAGAAAAGT
>JAFIDK010001352.1 GCA_017051695.1 Algoriphagus aestuarii
CCTCGCGCTGCGGCTCGGCCCGCTGCCGGATTCCAGCCTGGTCGCGCGCCGGCTCGGCACCATCCGCACCCAGGTGTTCGCCTCCAGCTGCTATGTCGAACGCCACGGCGAGCCGCTGCATCCGGACGAGCTGCAGTACCACCGCACGCTCGCCATGCACAAGCATCGCCACGGCAACGGCTACGCCTAGACGCTGGACGACGGCAATGGCCCGCGCCAGTTCCCGATCAACCCGGTGCTGGTCGCCAACGACCCGGCCGCGCTGAAGGGCGCGCTGCT
>JAFIDK010001353.1 GCA_017051695.1 Algoriphagus aestuarii
GGCCAAAGCCGGGCCATCAAGAAGACGCCAGCCTTCACCATGGTCGCGCTGTGCAGGTAAGCACTGACAGGCGTCGGGGCAGCCATCGCGTGCGGCAGCCAGAAATGGAAGGGGAACTGCGCTGATTTGGTAAAGGCGCCCCCAAGAATCAGGAGCAGGGCCGGCAGATAGAGTGGGGATGCCTTGATCGCTTCGCCCGACTGGAGAATGACGCTCAGGTCATAGGAGCCGGCAATATTCCCCAGGATCAGCATGCCAGCGATCATGGAGAAGCCGCCT
>JAFIDK010000137.1 GCA_017051695.1 Algoriphagus aestuarii
AGCGGTGGCGATCACCTTCTGCCCGCGGTCGTGGCCGTCCTGGCCCATCTTGGCGACGAGGATCCGCGGCCGGCGTCCCTCTGCTTCTTCGAACTCCGCGACCTTCGCGGCAACCTCGTCCATGGCTTGTCGTGCCGCCTCCGCGTTGTGCGCCTCTTCCCGGTACACGCCCTGGATGGTGCGGATCTGCCCGGAGTGCCGTCCGTACACTTTCTCGATCGCTTCGGAGATCTCCCCGACCGTGGCCATAGCCCGGGCCGCATCCACCGCGTGGGCGAGCAGATTGTTCTCCAGTGTCGCACCGTTCGACTCGGCGGCCGCCGCTGCGGTGAGCCGCCGCAGCGCCTCCTGCACCGCGTCCTCGTCGCGCTCCTCGCGGAGCCGCCGCAGCTTCTCGATCTGCTCGGCGCGCACCCGGCTGTTGTCGACCTTGAGGACCTCGATCTCGTCCAGCGTGTCGGGCCGGTACTTGTTGACGCCGATCACCGGCTGGCGCCCGGAGTCGATGCGGGCCTGGGTGCGGG
>JAFIDK010001354.1 GCA_017051695.1 Algoriphagus aestuarii
GCCGGCACCGTCGCCAGGGCCCGGCTGGTCCCCTTCGCCAGCGCCCCCAAGGGCCTGGCCGACGGCTGGGACACCCGCAGCCTCGAGGTCGGTGGCGGCTATGGCGCGTTCAGCGCCAACATCATCGGCCGGGTCATCGACACCCCCGGCCAGCCGCGGTTCGAGGGCCTGGGCCTCGGCCTGACCTGGCGCACCCCGTGGAGCGGCCAGATCACGGTCGGCGCGGAGAACATCGTGACCCGTGGCCGCAACCCGTTCTCGCCCCGCAACGAAAGCCTG
>JAFIDK010001355.1 GCA_017051695.1 Algoriphagus aestuarii
CTGACCATGCATCAAGATTTCGAATATATACAGGAAGCGCTCAGACTGGGAGCGATCGATTATATCGCCAAGGTGGAACTGGAGCGGGAAGCGTTTGGTACGGTACTTTATCGCATCCGGGCGCGGATTGAGGAAGAACGACAAAAACCGGCTACAAGCGAACTGTTTCCGGCTGGAACCACGTTTTTTCCTACGGACAAAGCGTGGGTCGTCATGGCGGATCTCGGCCGGACGGTCGACATGGCGGACATCGTCAAAAAGATGGGCAGACCGGCGGTG
>JAFIDK010001356.1 GCA_017051695.1 Algoriphagus aestuarii
TCTGTTTATTTCTTCTTAAAACATACAAAGCACGGTCGCTACCTTTACATGATTGGAGGAAATATAGAAGCTTCTCGCCTCTCGGGTATCCCAGTCAATCGTTATCGGACATTAGCTTATGTCATTTCTGCTTTACTCGCTGCTCTGGGAGGAGTTGTTTTAGCTTCCCAAATCGGCTCTGCACAAATTAATGCTGGCGGTGGTTATTTAATGCCAGCTGTAGCTGCCGCTTTTATCGGTTCTTCTTTTGCTGGTCAAGGTAAACCGAATGCAATCGGT
>JAFIDK010001357.1 GCA_017051695.1 Algoriphagus aestuarii
GCTCTCAAGGCTCATGGACGGATATCCAGCATGGAGGGAAGGCATTCGCCATGTGCCACAGGCGGCGGCTTCCCGTCCAGCCCGGCGCTGCCCCGGCCCTAACGGCTCAGGCGATGCGGCGCGGGAGATAGGAGCGCCCACCATCGGCCGAACTGATGAGGCCCATTCGGAAGAGCGCGCCAAGGACCGCGGCGACCTTCGCCTCCAGCCTGGGCGACCGCCGGAAGGCGGCGGCAACGTCCGTCACGCCGGCACCGTCCGGCAAGTGATAGAGCACGC
>JAFIDK010001358.1 GCA_017051695.1 Algoriphagus aestuarii
GCCGGTCGCCGGGAACGATCGCCGCCCAGGCCTTCTCGTCATGCATCTCGTCGGTCGCGGCATAGGGGGTGGTCCATTGTTCGACCAGCGCAGCGATGCCGGCATCGTCGCGGAAATCGACGCTCTCGGGCGGAACCTCGAGCGACAGGAAATCGCGATGGCAGAACACCGCCGATTCACCGGTATCGGCGAGAATGATGAACTCATGGCTGAGATCGCCGCCGATCGGGCCGGTATCGGCGCGCATCGGGATCGCCTTCATGCCCACCCGGTGGAAGG
>JAFIDK010001359.1 GCA_017051695.1 Algoriphagus aestuarii
GTGCAGCACCTCCTTAGGCAGCCGGTCCCCGGACACGGGCACCGACGCCGCAACCGTGCGCCACTCCTCCTCCCAGGCGCGCAACCGCTCGGTGACCGCGTCCAGCTTCGCCTCGGCCTCCACCAGGGACCGTTTCGCCTCCTGGACGGTCCGCTCCTGGTCGGCGCGCTCCTGCGCGGCCTGCTCGCGGCGGGCGCGTTCCGCGGCGGCCCGCTCCCGCAGCTCCCGCACCACCGCCTCCACGTCCGCGTCCTCCGCAGCCTCCGGAACCTCGGCCCC
>JAFIDK010001360.1 GCA_017051695.1 Algoriphagus aestuarii
CACGTCCGTGGTCTGCCCGATCTCCGGTTCGTGGCGGGCGATGAGATGCCCGTCGGCGGTGGCCACCAAGTCCACCTCGATGAAGTCGCCGCCGTAGCGCGCTCCCAGTTCGTAGGAGGCCAGAGTGTGCTCGGGGCGGTGTCCAGACGCGCCCCGGTGAGAAATGATCTTGAGGTGCGGAGGTTGCGGCTTCTTCTTGGGCATGGCCGAGACCGTTCGTGATCCGTGCTGCGGACGCGTCGGCCGGCCCGGAGAGCCCCGGACCGGCCGACAAGGACT
>JAFIDK010001361.1 GCA_017051695.1 Algoriphagus aestuarii
GCCATCCCACGGTGATGGAGGCGGTGCATGCCGTGGCGCGGCAGCCGTCGATGGTGCATACCCGAGAGTCGGGGACGGCTGTCTTGCTGCGGGACGCGTTGGCGGAGTCGTGGATTCTCACCCCCGCCACGTGTGTCCGCTGCCGCGGGTTGGCGGTGTCCCCGCGGGAGGCGGTGGAGCCGTGCCGGCATGCCGCGGAAGCCCACCGTTACGGGGATGCGGGCCCGGACCTGCTGTACAGCGCCACCGCACTGGCGCGGGCGTTCAGCGATGCCGTG
>JAFIDK010001362.1 GCA_017051695.1 Algoriphagus aestuarii
TTGTTACCGTCCAGGCGCACCACCAGCGGCTTGGTCACATCCTCGCCCCGGGATTCCAGCAGTTCGAGCGCCTGCACGATACCGTTGGCGACCGCGTCGCACGCGGTGATACCACCGAAGACGTTCACGAAGACGCTCTTGACCGCGGGGTCGCTCAGGATGATCTCCAGGCCGTTGGCCATGACCTCGGCGGAGGCGCCACCGCCGATGTCGAGGAAGTTGGCGGGCTTGAATCCGCCGTGCTGCTAACCCGCGTAGGCGACCACCTCCAGCGAGGA
>JAFIDK010000138.1 GCA_017051695.1 Algoriphagus aestuarii
GGCCTACGTCCCGCAGACCGACACTTACATCGAGAAGGACTCCTCCATCAACGAGGAAGTGGAGCGGCTCCGGCACTCGGCCACCACGGCGCTGCTCACCCGCCGCGACACCGTTGTCGTGGCGTCCGTGTCGTGCATCTACGGCCTGGGCACCCCGCAGGAGTACGTCGACCGCATGGCGACAGTCGAAGTCGGCATGGAGATCGACCGCGACGAGCTGCTGCGCCGGCTCGTGGAGATGCAGTACACCCGCAACGACCTCGCCTTCACCCGCGGCACCTTCCGGGTGCGCGGCGACACCCTGGAAGTCTTTCCGGCGCACTATGAGGACCGAGCGTGGCGCGTTTCCCTCTTTGGTGACGAGGTTGAGGCGATTCACGAGATCGATCCGCTGACCGGGGAGAAGACCCAGGCGCTTAAGGAAATCAAGATCTACGCTAACAGCCACTACGTGACGCCACGGCCGACGCTTATTCAGGCGGTGGAGCAGATCAAGCGGGACCTCAAGATCCGCCTGGACG
>JAFIDK010001363.1 GCA_017051695.1 Algoriphagus aestuarii
TCTCCATTATTAACTTCTACTCATGATATTCATGTTCAAGATGTAATTTTCGTGCCAAATAATCAAATCCCTAATGGTACAGATATGAAATATACAATTCTTAAATATGGTTCATTATCAGTTACTTATTGTGGACAATCTAAATATGATGAGGTTAATCCTTATTATAATCCTGACACATATGCACAGTATATTAATGTAACTACTAATCCAAACCATGCAGTTTCAATTGTAGGATGGGATGATAATTTCCCAAAGGAAAATTTCTTAATCACCCC
>JAFIDK010001364.1 GCA_017051695.1 Algoriphagus aestuarii
TCTTTGCCAAGGGCTCGCACCATAATTTTGGCTACCCATTCGCGCTTCGCGCTGCGCGTGCCCCAATTTTGATGCCCGCTGTCTTTCATCTCTTCACTAGCACGCAGGATGCCTTCACGCAAAGCGTAGACGACATGAGGTCTTGCCCAAGTGTCCGTATCGAGCGCCGTGCCGGTATCTCCACTCGTGCGTACTGCCTCGTCTTCCTTGCCCATAAGCCGCACCGCCATGACGATGACTTCCTGCTGGCTGACCGTATCATCGACTCCGTAATTGCC
>JAFIDK010001365.1 GCA_017051695.1 Algoriphagus aestuarii
GTTCTCCCGGTCAATGATGATCTTAACAGCAACGGATTGGACGCGTCCGGCACTCAACCCTTTTTTTACTTTTTTCCACAGCAGCGGACTGATGTTGTAGCCGACGAGGCGATCCAGTATGCGCCGCGCCTGTTGCGCGTTGACGAGGTTCATGTTGATCGGCCGCGGGTGTTTAAAGGCGTCTTTTACCGCTTGCTTCGTAATTTCGTTAAAGACGACACGGCATTTTTCGCCTTTGTCCATGTTGAGACTGTGCGCTAAATGCCACGCAATCGCTT
>JAFIDK010001366.1 GCA_017051695.1 Algoriphagus aestuarii
TGCTCATCCCCCGCGACCCCAACGACGACAAAGACGTCATCCTGGAGGTCAAGGCGGGAGAGGGCGGTGAGGAGTCCGCGCTGTTCGCCAGCGACCTGGTGCGGATGTACCTGCGGTACGCCGAGCGTCAGGGCTGGAAGACCGAGATCATCAGCGCCACCCACTCCGACCTGGGCGGCTACAAGGACATCACCATCGCGATCAAGAACCGCGGCACGGTGGAACCCGGGCAAGGCGTGTGGCACCGGCTCAAGTTCGAAGGCGGAGTCCACCGCGTC
>JAFIDK010001367.1 GCA_017051695.1 Algoriphagus aestuarii
GGCCGCACACATTGTCATAGAGCTTGCGATAGGCCGATTCGATTTCGTTCAAGCCATCCTTCACCTGAAGAATGGTGCCCGTATCCATGATGTCTTGGGTGGTGGCGCCCCAGTGAATGTACTCACCCGCGTCGCCCTCGCAGACTTTTTTCATGGCGCGCAGCAGTGGCACGATGGGGTGCGCCGTGCGATCCATTTCGGCCTTCAGCTCCGGAAGGTCGATGTTCTCGACCTTCGCCTTGCGCTGAATCTCTGCCGCCGCCTCGGCGGGAATGATG
>JAFIDK010001368.1 GCA_017051695.1 Algoriphagus aestuarii
ACGCGTCCTGCGAGCGCAAGCGGCTGCCCCGCAAGGCCGATGACCGTGAACTCGAGATCCGCGCCACGCAGCCTGCCCTCGCTCACCGCCAGCCCGCCGGCGCCGGCGCCGGAGAACTTCTGGAAATCCTGCTCGAGCGTCACCTCGAAGGTCTGGTCGCCGCCTTGTTCGCGGAAGCTCCAAACGCCGCCGATTTTGGCCGGCACGATCCATAGATAGGCGTGCGCGTAACTGTTCTCGACCTCGATGTCCTGATCCGGCTCCCACTCGCCCATCTT
>JAFIDK010001369.1 GCA_017051695.1 Algoriphagus aestuarii
CGCGCCCAACACCTGCAACACCCGGTCGCGTAGCGCGATCTCCTCGGGCTCACCCGCGTTGCCGCAGTCGACGTCCACCGCGTAGCGGAGCACGGCGATGACGAACGGGACGATGGAGATGACACTCCACACCGTCCCCGGCACGCGTTGCTGCTGTTCGAACGCCCACAGGCAGTACGACATGATCAGTATCGCCGCCGAGGTCGCCCACACGAACCGCAGATAACTGGCCGAGTACTTCTTCAACGAGGACCGGATCTTCGCCCCCGTGCGCTCGT
>JAFIDK010001370.1 GCA_017051695.1 Algoriphagus aestuarii
CAGCACCTTGGCCACCGGCGCCAGGCAGTTGGTGGTGCACGAGGCGTTGGAGATGATCGCCTCGCCCTTGTAGGTGTCGTGGTTCACGCCGAACACGAACATCGGCGTGTCGTCCTTCGACGGCGCCGACTGGATGACCTTCTTCGCGCCCGCGTCGAGGTGCTTCTGGCAGGTCTCCTTGGTCAGGAACAGGCCGGTGGACTCGATCACCACCTCGGCGCCCACCTCGTCCCACTTGAGGTTGGCCGGGTCGCGTTCCTGGGTGAGGCGGATGCGGT
>JAFIDK010001371.1 GCA_017051695.1 Algoriphagus aestuarii
GAGGACTTTTCTTCGCACAAAAAGAGAATCATGAATAATTTTCATTTTTCCCGGGCTTATCACCACCCTGGGGCGAGCACCCTGAACCCGTACGTTTATCTCGATAACGGACAAGATTCCCGCTGGGAACAGCGATTACCGAACGGCACCCGCATATCCGCCCGTATTTCTTGATCAAAGATTTCTCTCTGGGGAGAGCACCGCGCTTCGAACCGTCTCATACTGGCCGCGGCCGAGGGCGCTCCGTCCCCGGCCAGCGAGGCCCGAGGCCTCCCAGG
>JAFIDK010001372.1 GCA_017051695.1 Algoriphagus aestuarii
TATTAATCGAGCTTGATTTTTGCGGTCTCAGCCAGCTTCCGGATATCTGGCAGCTCGGCATTGACGCGATCCATGACGGCCTTGCCGGAACCATGGTGGGGAATCAGGCCCAGATCAATGAGCTTCTGCTTGGTGTCTGTATTGGTGAGCACTTTCTCCAGGGAGCTCTCAAGCTTTGTCCGCACGTCTTCAGGCAGCCCGGCGGGAGCCAGCAGGGTGAACCATGTGGACACCTCGAAACCCGGATAGCCACTTTCCGCAACGGTGGGCACGTTGGG
>JAFIDK010000139.1 GCA_017051695.1 Algoriphagus aestuarii
CTTTCAGGGGTCTTACCAGCTTAACGCTGCGGGAAATCTCATCTTGAGGGGGGCTTCGTGCTTAGATGCTTTCAGCACTTATCCCGTCCGCACGTAGCTACCCAGCGATGCCCTTGGCAGAACAACTGGTCCACCAGCGGTGTGTCCGTCCCGGTCCTCTCGTACTAAGGACAGCTCCTCTCAGATTTCCTGCGCCCACGACAGATAGGGACCGAACTGTCTCACGACGTTCTGAACCCAGCTCGCGTACCGCTTTAATGGGCGAACAGCCCAACCCTTGGGACCGACTACAGCCCCAGGATGCGATGAGCCGACATCGAGGTGCCAAACCTCCCCGTCGATGTGGACTCTTGGGGGAGATAAGCCTGTTATCCCCGGGGTAGCTTTTATCCGTTGAGCGATGGCCCTTCCATACGGAACCACCGGATCACTAAGCCCGACTTTCGTCCCTGCTCGACTTGTGGGTCTCGCAGTCAAGCTCCCTTCTGCCTTTACACTCTGCGAATGATTTCCAACCATT
>JAFIDK010001373.1 GCA_017051695.1 Algoriphagus aestuarii
GGGCGTGGCCGGCAAGGACGTGCTCATGGAATACGGCAGCCAGGGGCTGTACGAGCCGCTGGACCTGAGAATTGCCAACTGCAAGCTGATGACTGCCGGGCCGGTGAATACCCCCGAGCCCAAGGGCCGGCTGCGGGTGGCGACCAAGTTCGTCAATGTTGCGCGCCGCTATTATGCCGCCCAGGGTCGCCAGGTCGAGCTGATCAAGCTCTACGGTTCCATGGAGCTGGCGCCGCTGGTGGGGCTGGCGGACAAGATCATCGACGTGGTGGATACCG
>JAFIDK010001374.1 GCA_017051695.1 Algoriphagus aestuarii
CTCGATCGTCGGCGTTTACGGGCCGACCGGAAACCTCGTGCCGATCGGCAATGTGGTGAACAAGGGGATCACGCTTCGGGCCAATCAGGCATCGGTGAAGCGGCTTCTTCCGCGCCTGATCGAGCATGTGAAGAACGGCCACATCGAACCGAAGAAGCTGATCACCCATAAGGTACCGCTCGACGACGTGGCGGACGCCTATCACATCTTCTCCCGCAAGCTGGACAACTGCATCAAGCCCGTCCTGCTTCCGGCCGGCGCATAACGCGCACGCGAGG
>JAFIDK010001375.1 GCA_017051695.1 Algoriphagus aestuarii
TTTCTATCTACGTTCTGAATGATATAGAGCTTCAGAGCAGAGTTCGCTCCCGTAGATTTCACAATCAAATCGTCCGGACGAACAATATCGTTATCTTCTACGTATTTTGCGATAAGCTCAATAAATTCTTTACCGTATTTTTTTGCCTTACCCTCTCCTACTCCGTGAACATTTGCCATCTCTTCAATCGTAATCGGATATTTAAGAGCCATATCTTCTAACGACGGATCTTGGAAAATCACAAACGGTGGTAAGCTCAGTTTTTTAGCTACTTTCTT
>JAFIDK010001376.1 GCA_017051695.1 Algoriphagus aestuarii
TTCATCATTCCATATTATTCCCCATAGAAACAGAAATATTGAATGAATAATGGTGCATAATAATATAAAATAGATACAAGTATATTGCAGCCCCTTCGAGCTAGAAAAAGACAGACCATACTGCTAAATTGGCATTAATGGTATAGACAAAATAATACATCAATTTGGAACAAACCTTGATCCTTATTTCTTGTTTTATAGAAAAGGTGAAGAATATATTTGTATTTTGTATCCTATGGATTATGCAGAAGCCTTAGTTCAGTGAAAAATGTTTGTAT
>JAFIDK010001377.1 GCA_017051695.1 Algoriphagus aestuarii
CAGGATGTGCTCGGCGAAGGTTTTCGAGAGGACCATTGATTCCTTTCCTAGCGATCGATCTTCTTCCTCCCCGTTACCGGCACAACGTCCATTTCGCTTTGATATTTGCGATAAGCGACGAAACAGAGCACGGTGATGATGATCGAACCGATCACCAAGGTCCAGTAAGTCGGATCCTGGCCTTCAGCATACGGCAAGTATGCGGATACATCCTTGCCGAAGAGCTCATCCCATGTACGGGATAACTCCGCAACCTGCTCCAGCAAACGGTCATCGAT
>JAFIDK010001378.1 GCA_017051695.1 Algoriphagus aestuarii
GCTCAAGAGCAGATTTGAACTGCCGACCTCACCCTTACCAAGGGTGTGCTCTACCGACTGAGCTACTTGAGCTTAAACCTTGCCAACAGGCAAAATCTGGAGCGGGTAGCGGGAATCGAACCCGCGTCATCAGCTTGGAAGGCTGAGGTTCTACCATTGAACTATACCCGCCGAACCCGTCCGACTTTCGCCAGATTTCAATCTGGCAGCTAACTCACTCAATAGCCGAAAGATGAGCCATCTCGTCATTCAGCAGCAAACCAACACAGGGAGTTAGC
>JAFIDK010001379.1 GCA_017051695.1 Algoriphagus aestuarii
GCTGGCGGGGTTGGCGATGCCGCACGCCCGGATCGAGGTGGTGGTCTCCCCGCGGCCGCCCCACCGGGGGGAGGCGGTGTTGACGGTGGCGGGCGAGGAGCGGGGAGCGGCGGCGGACGGCACCGACGAGGTGGAGTTGCGGCTGGTGGCCCATCCGGGCGCGCCGGCGTTGCCGTTGCAGAAGGGCGCCTCCGGCGGGGAGCTGTCCCGGGTCATGCTGGCGATCGAGGTGGTGTTCGCCGGGGCCGGTGGTCCGACCACCTTGGTGTTTGACGAGG
>JAFIDK010001380.1 GCA_017051695.1 Algoriphagus aestuarii
GTGCCGATTTCCCCAGCGCGAAGGAGCTCAAACAACTTTTGGCGGTGAGGTGAATACCGATAGTTAAAAGTGACGATGAGCTTTTTTCCGGATTTCTTCTCCGCATCCAAGATGGCCTGCATCTTCTTTTCGTCCGTGGTCATGGGCTTTTCCGAAATGACATTCATCCCAGCCATGAGTCCTTTGACGATAAACTCATGATGTGTCGAATCCATGGTAGTCACGATCAACACATCGGGCTTAGCTTCCCTCAGCATCTGGTCAGTATCCAAAAAAGT
>JAFIDK010001381.1 GCA_017051695.1 Algoriphagus aestuarii
GGCCGTCGCCGTCGGCGAGGTCGTAGTACTCGCCGCCGGAGAAGCGCTGGTCGGTGCGGATCGTCTCCAGCTGCAGCATGTTCGAGGCGATCTGATCGGCCGTCGTGGTCGGGGGAGAGGAGAGGATCGCCAGGCGCTCGACCCGCTCGGGGTGGGTGATCGCCCACTCCAGCGCGTGCATGCCGCCCATCGATCCGCCGACGACGGCCGCCCAGCGGTCGATGCCGAGTGCATCGGCCAGAAGCACCTGCGCCGCGACCTGATCGCGGATCGTGAGG
>JAFIDK010000014.1 GCA_017051695.1 Algoriphagus aestuarii
TTACTACGCCAACAGAACACTGCTCAAGGAACCTGTCAAAACCAGTGACATCGCCGATGCGGCTTTTGCTATCGTATCTGGTCTGCTCAACAAATCTACCGGAAACATGATCAATGTCGATGGTGGATTAGCAGCTGCTTTCCCGAGGTAATTCATGAATATCCTAAACGCAAAAAAGAAGCTGTCTCATAACTCCTTTTTGTCACATTGAGCGAAGTCGAAATGTAGCTTTATTCGCTGTATTAAGCCTTCGACTCCGCTCAGGCTGACAATATCATAGACTTTTGAGACAGCCTCTTTATTTATTTCTGAGAAATCTGATTACTTCATCGGAGAAAATGGAAGGGTCTTGAAAAATGTGGCGTCAACTTTTTCTACGATTTTCCCCTCTGCCTCTGAAGCATCTTTTGCAGAAACCCAATCTGGATCTTTCAAAAATCTTTGAAACCCTGCCTCAAAGGATGCCTGATCCTCTGCTCCAAGCAAATAAACCAGTTTAGATTGTCCACCTTCTTTTTCGGAAGTCAACCAGTAAGGGTAATTTTTCAATCCTTGTCTTTCAAACAAATCCTGTGTATGGTCCTTAAATCTTGCTATTAAATTATCAATCTTCCCTTCATAACAGGTGTAAATCCTCAATTGGAAAATACCGCTTTTTGTAGGCATCATCTGATCGTTTAATCCAGGGGCCAAAGTCATAAACGTCTGATCAATTTTAGCAACTAGCGATCCATCGACTATAGATTCTTGATAGGCTTTTTTCCATTCAGGATCATTCAAGAAAGTTTCCCACATTCGGTCTCTTGCTGCCTGATCAGGATATCCCAAAATATAGGTCAATGAATTATCCTCATTTTCAACAGGCACGAAATAGGCAATGTTTTCCATCCCGCTTTTTTCAAAAAGTGCGACTGTGTGATCTTGAAACCTCTTGATCAAGTCAGGTAACTTGCCCGGATTTGCATAGTATTTCCTTATTTCAAAATACCTCGACTTGATACTTGCTGCCTGCTGGCAATAAGAACTAAAGCTTATCAGGATTCCCAATAAGATTAAAAAGGCCGTTTTTTTCATAGGTTTATTGGTTAGGTTAGGGATGGTCTATTCCATCTATTCTATTTATTTTTTCCAGGCTTTAATCAGTCCCGGAAGCATTACAAGGGCAATTATCAACAATCCAAAAGATTCTCTAGACTCTTCCATAAAATCAGTTTTCATGCTTAGGTTATGTTGTTCTACTTCTTGGGAAACCCAACTACCAACATCTCCTTGCCAAAACAAACCCGCACCAATGATGCAGGCAATCACCACGACAGTCAAAGGGATCTTCGGGAAAATCCCTCTAAAACCTAACAGGCAAAATATAATCGCCACTCCATAAATACTTATCCAGATTTCTGGATCCGGATCATTGAATTGCCAAAAGGCAAAGAGGGCAAAGAGAATTACCCATAAGCCATAAAAAACTTTGTTAAACGTCATAATTGTAATGGATTTTAGCCAAATCTACTGAAAACAGTGAATTTTGATTAATTTAATCCATCAATTGAATCAATATTTAAAGACTTATCCCTGATTTTTTAAAAACAACTCACCTATAAGCATGACCCATTTTAAGATAGTATTCTTAGTAATGTCCTTTTTGTTAATTACTGGCATTTGTCTTGGCCAGGTTCAGGATACTACTTTGATCCAGCAGGCTGACAGTCTTAAAAAACCGGTCATATTTTACGAGGACACCTTATTTTATATTGGTACTAAACTTGGACCATTTGATCCTTCCGATAGAGCCAAAAGCTTCTCCAGTAAATTGGAATTATTACTGGATTCTGAAAATTTTGACACTACCCTGCTCTCTACTTCAAAAGATGACCTTGCGATTGAAATTCTTCACGGAAAAATCATTCTGGGCAGTGTCACGGTTGCTGACGGCAATATTCAAGAAAAAGAACCAGACCTTTTGGCAGAGGAATACATCGATGCCATTAAAACATCTTACCGGAATAATTACCACACAAGATCACTCATCCAAATTCTGATCAGAAGCGGCCTGATGATTCTGGTCATCGCCATTGTTGCATTTCTGGTAACCTTTATCAATCGGGGTTTCAATAAATTAATCGATTTTATTCTCTCAAAATGGCATAGGTACTTTAAAGGGATCAAATTAAAATCCTTTGAATTACTCTCTGCGTCAAAAGAAGAACAATTGTTAAAAATCCTGATGAGGATATTTAAAATCCTTCTCATCATCGTCCTTCTTTACCTGGCTTTACCTACAATTTTCAGCATTTTCCCCTCCACCAAAAACCTAGCAGGAACACTTCTCAGCTACGTCACCAACCCGCTGAAATCTATATTTCTTTCTTTTATAAGCTATATCCCCGAACTGTTTATGATTCTGGTGGTAGTAGTGATCACCTACTATCTGGGACAGTTCATCAACTTTATTTCAGGGGAAATCGAAAGAGGGAATCTCGCAATCCCTGGATTCTATCCAGAATGGGCAAAACCGACTTTTAACCTTCTCAAAATCCTGGTTTATGCTTTTTCATTCATTGTCATCTTTCCTTATTTACCAGGATCTGATTCCCCTGCATTTCAGGGAGTCAGTGTATTTTTAGGCCTTTTGATTTCCCTTGGATCCTCCTCTGCGATTAGCAATATCATCGCAGGATTAGTCATCATTTACATGCGTGCATTTAAAATCGGTGATCGGGTAAAAATCGGTGATACTACCGGAGATGTGATCGAAAAAACCATGCTGGTCACAAGACTTCGCACCATCAAAAACGAAGAGGTCACCATTCCAAATTCCTCTATTTTAAATGGAAATACCATCAATTATTCGGTTGAATCAAATGGCCCGGGTCTAATATTGCACAGTACTGTCACCATTGGCTATGATGTGCCTTGGAGGCAAGTTCATGAACTATTGATCAATGCAGCCCTTGAGGTAGAGGAAGTCATCAAAGAACCGAAACCCTTTGTGCTTCAAACCAGTCTGGATGATTTCTATGTCAGTTATCAAATCAATGCTTACACCCAAAATTCAAAAAAAGCCGCAAAGAGTTATTCAGACCTACATTCGGCAATTCAGGATGCCTTTACTGAAGCTGGTGTGGAAATCATGTCCCCACATTACCGTGCTTCCAGAGACGGCTCTGATTTAACAATTCCTCCCAAATATATTCCGGAGGTGAAGAAAGAAACTGAGGCAGTAGAAAAACCCAAAACACCCGCTCCGGATCCAAATGATCCTGGGGATGTCGAAGAAGACTCTACTTATAATTAATTCCGAATATGGTAACTATTTGCCATGCAGAAACTACCTGTGATCTACAGGGCATTCTGGACCTACAAAAGGAAAACCTCCTTCAAAATATCAGTGAACAGGAAAAACTAGAACAAGGATTTGTCAGAGTTCAACATTCTGTCGAGCAACTGGAAATTCTCAATTCCATAGAGCCGCACATTATCGCAAAAGACGGGAATAAGATAGCCGCCTATTTCCTGGCAATGACGAAGAATTCCAGAAATGACGTCCCCATGTTGGTTCCAATGTTTGACCAATTTGATGCTCTGTTATTCAAGGAAAAAAAAATCAGTGAAAGCAATTATATGGCAGTTGGGCAAGTCTGCATTGGAAAATCATATCGAGGTCAAGGATTATTTTTCCAATGTTACGAAGCTTATAAAATAGCATTCGAAAACAGGTATGACTTTGCCATTACTGAAATCTCTATTTCGAATACACGCTCTTTAAAGGCCCACCAGAAAGTAGGTTTTGAGGTAATACATACCTTCAAAGACGAATTCGAAACTTGGGCAATAGTCCTATGGGACTGGAACAAATGAGCTTTATTTCAACTTGATTCTCAACAATTCTCCATCTGCCGTGATGTATAAGTATTGTTCATTTTCGTCAAATGTGCAGTTGGAAGTAGCTCTACCGGTTTTCAAAGTACCCAAATGCTCTCCTGATGGGCTGATAATCAAAATCCCTCCTGGCCCACTGGCAAAAAGGTTCCCACTGCTATGAACGGCCATGCCATCTGGAAGTCCTGGGTTGGCTTGCCCCACTAAGTTACTGACATCTAAAATCATTTTCCCGCTAGAAACGTTTCCGTTAGCGTCTAGCTGGTAAGAATAATACCTCGCTTTAGCCGGATCGGACTGGGCGATGTACAATGTTTTTTGATCAGGACTCAACCCGATGCCATTCGGTCTGGAAAGAGAATCAATCTGAAGGGAAAGATTACCCATAAAATCAAGCTGATAAATTCCCTGGAAGTCCAGTTCTTTGGTATCCCAATCATCCAACCCATAGGGAGGATCAGTGAAATAAATAGTCCCTCCCTCATTCATGACCAAATCATTGGGACTGTTAAACTTTTTGCCTTCAAATCCAGTGGCCAAAACCTCAAAATCCGGGGACGGGTTGGAAATCCCACTTTTCATTTTACCGATTTGCCTTGCCCCATGCTGGCAAAGAATCAGATTTCCTGCCATGTCCAGAATCAAACCGTTTGCACCTGGTTCTCGCTTATTTTTCTCTTCACCAAAATATCCCGAAGGCTCCAGATATATTTCCAAACTATCGGATTCAGACCATTTCCAAACCCGGTTTTTTGGAACATCTGTAAAAATCAAAGCATTTTGATCTGACAGCCAAAGAGGCCCTTCCGACCAATCAAAGCCAGATGCAATAACTTCCAAAGTTGCATCTTCTGGGATAAGGACATTGATTGCTTCATTGATTCGTTCTACTGAACCAGTGGTTTCGTATTTCGAAGTATTTTTTGAAGAGATTAACTCTGAATCAGAGGATAGACTTTCTTGATTCTTAGGAGAACTACAAGAAACTATCAAAGTGAAAAGCCCTATTTTGGTCAAACAGTTTTTCATGGGTTAAGGTCTTGGGTTTGAATACTCAAGATATCAATTCCTCATGAATTAGAAATAAACAAAAGACTGTAATACTACTACAATCCAGTGGATCTGGATCCCGCTCCCCTATCCGCAATCAGATTTTTACGTATTCCCAATGTCCTGTAAAGCAAAATCGGATCAGCAGCTCCCCCATTTTGGATCCGTGCTTCTTTTACGAGAGGTCGAACATCCCGCTGAAATGCTTCCTGAAGACATTCCTGAGCACCTACCACATCCCCGTCAAGTTGGCACATCGTCAGTTTTCTCCTGTCTACCAACAAGGCTTTTGCATAACTGATGCTGATCATTTCCAGCGCCTGCATCAGGTCCTCCAAGGGATCTTTGGTATTATGGCTGGCATCGATCATCCAGGAAATGCTTTCCCAGGACTGGGCTCCATCCTCTGATGCAGATATTAATTCGCAGAATATCAAAAACAACTGATAAGGCTTAATACTTCCTGTGGTCAAGTCATCATCTCCATATTTACTGTCGTTGAAGTGAAATCCAGCTAACATGTCCTGATACATCAAAGTAGCAACAATCTGCTCGATGTTTGTATTTGGCAAGTGGTGCCCCAAATCCACCAAAACCTTGGCCCGATCACCCAGGGATTTACATAACAGAGAGGACGTACCCCAATCAGGAATGATGGTATGATAGAAATTAGGCTCGTAAGGTTTGTATTCCAACAGCATCTTCCAATCTTCTGGCATGGATCTATAAATTTCAGACAAAGACTCCTGTGTCCATTGCAGGGCATTTCTCAAACTGGATTGTCCCGGAAAATTACTTCCGTCAGCTAGCCAAACTGTTAGCCCTATACTTCCCAACTTCTTACCTATTTCTATCACTTCAATATTGTGTGCGACAGCCTGATCCCTAATAGCTTTTTTGGAATTACCCAAAGAGCCTAGTTTATAGGTTTCACTCCCCCCGTTATCTTGAAAAGTATTGCTGTTCATCGCATCAAATGAAATCCCTGACTCAGAGGCCAATGATCTGATAGTTGCGTAATCTGTCGGAATATCCCAAGGAATATGGAGTGAAACGCTATCCGTTTTCTTAGTTAGATCTTTTAACAATGCGATATCTGTCAATTTTTCTTCCAGATTTCTAGGCTCTCCTCCGATTCCAAATCTGCCAAATCGAGTACCCCCAGCCCCTAATGCCCAACTTGGCACAGCTATTTGGAAATCTTTGATTTTTTGGATGAGTTCGTCAACATCGACTCCTTCCTTAGATAATTTATTCGAAAGAAATCCCCAGTCATCCTGATGGGAAAGCTTAAGCTTAGAATTGTGATCAGATATTTTTTCTAAAGGTAATTTCATGATTCGCTAGATGATTCGTCTGTTTTTTTATTGATCCAAAACGGTGCAGTCCCAAACCAGACCAGCATTCCGATGGTCATATAAAGATGGCTGGAATCCAAACTGATGTAGGACTTAAAAAACAAAATGGGAGGAATGATAGTCAATACCAACCCGATGTATGAAGCTATTTTTAAGAGGGTTTTCATGCAATTTTCGTCTTGAGTGTTGGAAATTTGATTTTAGAAAACAGGACGAAAAGTATCACTGCCACAAACCATCCTGGCAATCCTAAAAAGAACAACTCAAGTCCAAAGAAATAATTGAGTAGCCAGCAAACTGCCAAAGTCAAAAGCCAAGCAGATAAAGCCGGCCAGGTAAATGTTTTTTTATTATTCAATGCCTGTTCCTGCTGGAAGCCAAATTTGTCTGCCAGATAAAAATCTGCAAAAATCACTGCCCCCATTGGCATCAATACCAATCCGTACAAAGCCACAAAATCCAATAATTTCATCACTAAGGCAGGAAAACAGGCGGCAAGACTTGTAATTCCTCCGACAATAGCTGTAATCTTCCAGGTTTTGGTTTGTGGAAAAATGCCCTGCAATGCAAGACCAGCTCTATAAATAGTCGGATTGGCCGTAGTCCAACCCGCCACGACCACACAAACTGCCCCTGCTATTCCTGCTGCTTGGTAGGCAATCGGTCCAGGTGCAAATTCATTGGTATTTACATTAGTCTGTAAAAAGACAGCATAAAGAATTCCTGAAGCTATCCAAGCCACAAAATGGCCGATATACATACCTGCGAAGGAAAAAAAGCCATATTTCCAGGATTTGGCATAGCGCAAAATAGTCAGATCTGACATGCCGATATGCATGGCCATGTTACAGAACCAACAAAAGAAAATCACATGCCAAATGGTGAATTTTGAAAATCCAGCTGCCGGTACTCCTGTCCAGATTACTTCTTTTGCTGCAACTATAAACCCGTCCAACGAATGAACTCCAAGTTGGGGAAGAGCAGAAAAGGCTGCTGATATAAAAATCAAAATCATCCAAGGAGCTATCACATTTGCAAATTTTGCCACTTGGTTATAACCACGGATGGCAATCAAAGTAATGATCGCACCCATGATAACCACAGCAAGTATCCAACCGGGTGTTTTGGGATACCAATCCGTCAGTTCGGGCATAGCGAGGTTAAAAGGAATTCCGACAGCCGTTGCTGATACTGCTATCATGGATCCCGCCAAAAAGCAAAACATCAAAGCGTTTATGAGATTATACAAATTAACAACGGACTTGCCAGTGATTCTTTCCAACTGATAATACAGGGTCATTCTCTTACTGGTGGCAATAGGACCTGTCAAAAATCCCCAGCTCATGACGGCTAGAAGATTCCCGATTAATAAACCTAAAACCAAGTCGGAAGCTGCGACACCATGAGCTACGAACAAAGGTCCAATGACAAACTCTGTCCCTGCAGTATGTTCGCCAGCATACATTCCCAAAAAGCTTTTTCCTGATTTCAGCTGATTATCAGGGACCGGAGTCCTTTCGTATTCGTTATTCTCGCTAACTATCTTTTTAAATAATTTCTGGTCTTTCATATCGAGGGGTAAAAAATCCAAATTTCTCAGGCTAACTGTCCTGTCCCGTCCTAATAAAATTAAGTTGAAAGGGAATTAAACCAAAAACCAATTTCGGTTACAAAGGCATTTTTCTAACTTGAATTTCGGAAATTGTCTGTTTGAAAATTAAGTAAAAAATGGCTTTGGTCAAGAAATTCGGTGAGTTTCAAGACAGCACAGGACACCAAAAACGATCTGTACTGCCATCTTCAACCTATTAAATTGAAAAAATTACATGAATACGAATACACAAGAATTCAAGCATGTCAGCTATTTGTGGGATGATCAAAAAGCTGCCACGATGGAAGGAAACGAAGTTGACCTGTTGATCTATAGATCCAATATCCTCGGAGCTGATCTCCGCATCACCAACTAC
>JAFIDK010000140.1 GCA_017051695.1 Algoriphagus aestuarii
TGCTGTGGATGTGCGGGCTACCCGGCTACACCCCTGGCGATCTCATCGACGTGGACGTGGAGGCTGCCGCCGAAACCGGGGAGATCATCATCTCCAACGCGGACACCCTAGCCGCCCCCCTGCGGCTGACCGCGGACGAGGCAGCCAGCCTCGTCGTCGGGCTGCGCCTGCTCCGTGACCTGCCCGGCGTGGACAGTGTCGCGCTCGCCCGGGTGGAGCAGAAGCTCCGCGACGTGGCGGGCGCTGCCGGCCAGCTCGCCGACGCTGTCGACGTGCGCGTGGACGACAACCCGGAGGTCGCCGAGCTGCGGCACCGCATCGGCAAAGCCTTGGAGTCCGGTAGCCGAGTCCACCTGCGCTACCTGTCCGGCTATGCCGACCGGGTCAGCGAACGCGAAGTCGACCCGATGCGGCTGGTCGTGCAGGACGGGCACTACTTTTTGGAAAGGTGGTGTCGCCTCCGCCGCGACGTGCGGCTGTTCCGCCTGGACCGGATTCTCGAACTGGACGTGCTGCCGG
>JAFIDK010001382.1 GCA_017051695.1 Algoriphagus aestuarii
GTTGAACTTGCCTTCCATGTTTTTGATGATTTCAGCAACGGTAGTCATGGACTCTTCCTTTATCGGATGTTTCATTGGGCAACGGTAACTCCGTTGCATGCACGGGTATGTGACTCGTCAGAGGGTAGGGCGGGTCGGTCGGGCTGTCAACAAAAAATCATACGGTCGTTTGAATTCCCCCTGCGAAGCGCTGTCTGCATAAGAAGACGCATGGGGTATGCTTGCAATTCAGTGAACCTGTAAGGAGATATCTGTGGAGTGGCTTGCCGAGTACGGAC
>JAFIDK010001383.1 GCA_017051695.1 Algoriphagus aestuarii
GCCTTCGCCGGCGCCGGCATGTAGGTGGACAGGGCAACCAGGCCCGCCAGCGGCTCGCCGCGGCGCAGGCCCGCCGACAGCGTGACCGCGCCGCCCTGCGAGAACCCGGCCAGCACCACCCGCGAGGGCGGCACGCCGCGCCCGCCCTCGCGCGCGATCAGCGCCTCGACCTGGCGCACGGACTCTGCCACGCCCTCCTCGTCGGCACGGTTGGCAAGGTCCAGGTCGCGGATGTCGTACCACGCGCGCATGGGCATGCCGCCGTTGATCGTCACCGG
>JAFIDK010001384.1 GCA_017051695.1 Algoriphagus aestuarii
GGAAAGTATGATTGGGGCTGGAATTTTCGACGGCGATTATGTTATTGCCCAAAAACAAAATTATGCTAATAATAATGATATAGTAATTGCCTTAATCGATGATGGTGCTACTGTAAAACGCTTTTTTAAGGAAAAAGACCATATCCGCTTACAGCCGGAAAATGCCTCCATGGAACCAATTATTGTTTCAGATGTATACATATTGGGTAAAGTAATAGGCCTATATCGTAAATTTTAGTCAAGTAGTCTTCTTAGAAAGCTAAATTATGTTTAAGTTG
>JAFIDK010001385.1 GCA_017051695.1 Algoriphagus aestuarii
CCGTGACCTGCTTCTGGATGGAGGCCCGCTTCGTGTTCGCAGCGTGGTGGGCGGACAGAAGGTTTTCGGCCGCCTGGACAAGATCGGGCAGGGCAAGGCCACCAGCTTCCATGCCCGCACTTTCAAGCGCATCCGCAAGCGCCTTTCGTTCGGCATCCGCCGCGGCTCGCGCTTCATCGGCCTCGCGCTGCGCTGCCTGCGATCCATCCCACGCAGCAACGGCCTTCGTATGATCGCGTGACCAGCGCTCGAGGGTGGCGAGAAGACCTGCAATGGAT
>JAFIDK010001386.1 GCA_017051695.1 Algoriphagus aestuarii
GCTCGGCCATGCCGATGAGGAAACCGCGCAGCGCGTTGACGGGCGTATGCGCGGGGCGGCCCGCGGCGCGTTCGGTCTGATCCATCCGGTTCGCTCTCCTGTATCCGGCCGCGACGCGCGGCGCAGCACCACGCTACCGAGCACCTCCGACGATCGTGCTGAGGACATCCCCCGGATCCGCCCGACGAGCGCTCTCAGCCCGGGCGAACTAGGATCGACCCGTTCCGAAATTCCCCGATCTGGAGGATCCTTCCGTGCTGCGCACACACGACGCCGGC
>JAFIDK010001387.1 GCA_017051695.1 Algoriphagus aestuarii
TCTTCCTCTTCCGCTAGTGTATCGTGCGCTTTACTTTGATCAATTAGTAAATGATGCCGTAGAGCGTGCAAGGCAAGAGTTCATCGCTCGTGAAGAGGAAACCTCTCAACGTGCACCATCAACTACTAAGCGCGCTTCAAAACCACCAAAAAGTCGATCCGACGTCATGACCCCAGAACAAGCATTGAAACAACTGTTTGATGAAGGGGCACTTTACTAATTATCAATTTTCTAATTTCCAAGGAGGTAAGTAAGTATGTCTCAACATGACTATAATT
>JAFIDK010001388.1 GCA_017051695.1 Algoriphagus aestuarii
CTGGTGGAAGCTGGCACCCGATCAGGGCTGCTCTCCGTTATGTTACCCAGAAACCCTGGAACAGGATTCCGGTCAACACGAAGACCTTTATTTATAATCCGATAATTGCCTGCCTGGCCGGGGGAAGAAATAAATTAGTTGCGGCAAAAGCCTATGATTTATTTAATGCAGAGCTGCAAAATAACGGGCTTAAAATTTATACACCGGAAACAATCATGGATTTGACTCTAAATGAGATTCCTTTATGGGTAAAGAGATTTGGCGGCCATGCAGTAATA
>JAFIDK010001389.1 GCA_017051695.1 Algoriphagus aestuarii
ACCACCAGCGGCCGCCAGCCGGCGTCGGCGGCCAGGCGCTCGCGGTCGGCGAGCACGAGCTGCAGCGCCAGCAGCAGGACCAGTGAGACGACCACGGCGATGACGCCGATGCGCCGGCGCGGCGTGGCGTTGGCCGCGTCGGTGGTCCGCGCGCGGCCGAACGCCGGTTGGGAACCCGGCGGCGTGGAAGGCGCCACGGTCCCGGCGGCGTGTCCGGTGGCCGCGGCTGCGGGAGGCTCGCCGCCAGCGGCCGCGGCCGTGGTCCCGGCTCCGGATTC
>JAFIDK010001390.1 GCA_017051695.1 Algoriphagus aestuarii
AAAGATCGTTATCACCGCCCGGTGATTGTTTTTGCCGATGCCGGTGAAGGACAGATAAAAGGATCGGCTCGCTCCATTCCCGGGCTGCACATTCGCGATACGCTGGATGCCGTGGCTGCGCGTCACCCAGGTCTCCTGAAAAAATTCGGTGGCCACGCCATGGCGGCAGGGATGAGTCTGGCTCAGGAAGATTTTGCGGCATTTGCGCGGGCATTCGATGAAGAGGTTCGCCGTCAGCTGTCTGAAGACGATCTTAAAGCTGTACTGGTCAGTGATGG
>JAFIDK010000141.1 GCA_017051695.1 Algoriphagus aestuarii
CCACCGCCCAGCCGGAGGTACCAGGTTCGGCTGCGCCTCGACCCATGCTTCCAGGACCGAGCGCATCGCGGAGACGTCGTCGACCGCTCCCGTGCTGATCCACCGCGCTACTTCAGAGGAGCCGTAGATCTTGTAGGCGGCCTCGACATCGTCGAGGCTCCAGTCTCTGATCAGGAGACGCTCAGTGCGCAGGGGTGGTGTCATGGAACTCATAGGCAGCGATATACCCGATTGGTCCATACCTGTCACATAAGGTTTTCTCAGATTTGACAGGGCTACGGGCCTTTGTCCCGGGCGAACTCTGGCCAGCGCTCGTGGACGAGGGCCTGCACCTGCCGGTCGAGCGCGGGGGCGCCCCGGCGGTTGTCGACGGCCACGTGAGGCGCTGCGGGCGGCTCGGTGGGGCGGACCCGTGCGGTGAACGCGGCGAAGTCCGCGAGCTTTCCCGCATCCTGGGCCCGGCCGCGGGCGATGAGGCGTTCGCGCAGGGTCTCCGCGTCGCTGCGCACCCACACCAC
>JAFIDK010001391.1 GCA_017051695.1 Algoriphagus aestuarii
CGGTCAACTCGCTGTCGCACTACACCGACTGGACCATCGGCCACGTCCACGCGGGCGCGCTGGGCTGGGTGGCGATGATCTCGATCGGCGCGATCTACTCGCTGATGCCGCGCCTGCTGGGCCGCGAGAACATGTACTCGGTGAAGTGGGTCGACGCGCACTTCTGGGTCCATACCCTGGGCGTGGTGCTGTACATCGCCTCGATGTGGATCGCCGGCGTCATGCAGGGGCTGATGTGGCGCGCCACCAACGACGACGGCACCCTCACCTACGCCTTC
>JAFIDK010001392.1 GCA_017051695.1 Algoriphagus aestuarii
TCCGTCCTCGCCGAGGTCGGCCGCGGCACCACCCTGCTGGAAATGCTCCACGTGCGCCGCATCGTGGAACCGGCCGCCGCAGCACTCGCTGCGGTCCGCGCCAGCGACACACACCTGAGCACCCTGGCCGCCCTCCTGGACGCAGAAGACCACGCCTGCGGCCTGGCCGCGACCGAGGCAGGCACCGCCTTCCACCGCACCCTCGCCGAACTCGCGGGAAACGCGACCCTGGCGGCACTCATCGACGGGCTGGCCTCACCCGCGCTGGGAGCGCGGAT
>JAFIDK010001393.1 GCA_017051695.1 Algoriphagus aestuarii
GTCGATCGTGCCGCGCAGCGGATCAGGGTGCCCCTGCACGAGCGCGTGGTAGACCTTCTCCACTGTGCGCTCCTTGAACGCGCGTTTCAGCGAGCTGTAGGCGATCTCGCTTTTCGCGACCACCATCAGCCCCGTGGTGTTGGCGTCCAAGCGGTGCACGATGCCCTGCCGTTCGGCGGCACCACTGGTCGCGACCGCGACCCCTGCGGCCAGCAGCCCGTCCACCACGGTCGGCCCCGACCAGCCGATCGTGGGGTGGGCGACCACGCCCGCGGGCT
>JAFIDK010001394.1 GCA_017051695.1 Algoriphagus aestuarii
GCGGTGATCACCGCGATGTCACCGGCACGACGTTCGTGGGCCACGATCTCCGCGTCCCACCGGGCGGGTTCCCGCGCCGCCGACTCATTGGCCGCCTCGATCATCAACCGGGAGACCAGGTCATACGCGGCGGACCACTTGGCCGCCAGCTCCGGGGTCCAGGCGGGCCCCAGCCCCTGCGCCAAGGTGTGCAGCAGCGCCTGCCCGACGATCGGATAGTGCTCCGGTCGGACGTCGAAGCGGCGATGGTCCCGACCGAGCTGGGCCAGGAACGCGGT
>JAFIDK010001395.1 GCA_017051695.1 Algoriphagus aestuarii
AGCAACTGGTACCGCAGAAGGAGTATTGGGCGAAGCACTAGCAGGACTGGATCTTGGGGCAAGCTTCATTAACGTACCGGGAGGTACAGCCGACTGGACATTCACTGACGAGACAGGCAATTACAATAATGCTTCTGGATCTGTGTTGATCGAAATCACGAAGGCAAATGCCACGATTAATGTGACAGGTTACAGCGGAGTGTATGACGGCAGTGCTCATGGAGCAACTGGTACCGCAGAAGGAGTATTGGGCGAAGCACTAGCAG
>JAFIDK010001396.1 GCA_017051695.1 Algoriphagus aestuarii
CAGAGACAGCCAGGAGGTTAGCTTGGAAGCAGCTATTCCTTTAAAGAGTGCGTAACAGCTCACTGGTCGAGCGACAGGGCGTCGATAATAATCGGGCATCAAACATAGTACCGAAGCGAAGGATTGACAGTAATGTCAGTGGTAGGGGAGCATTCCAACGGCGGAGAAGGTACAGCGTCAGCTGTGCTGGAGCTTTTGGAAAAGCAAATGTAGGCATAAGTAACGATAATGCGGGCGAGAAACCCGCACACCGTAAGACCCA
>JAFIDK010001397.1 GCA_017051695.1 Algoriphagus aestuarii
TGGGTCTTACGGTGTGCGGGTTTCTCGCCCGCATTATCGTTACTTATGCCTACATTTGCTTTTCCAAAAGCTCCAGCACAGCTGACGCTGTACCTTCTCCGCCGTTGGAATGCTCCCCTACCACTGATATCACTATCAATCCTTCGCTTCGGTACTATGTTTGATGCCCGATTATTATCGACGCCCTGTCGCTCGACCAGTGAGCTGTTACGCACTCTTTAAAGGAATAGCTGCTTCCAAGCTAACCTCCTGGCTGTCTCTG
>JAFIDK010001398.1 GCA_017051695.1 Algoriphagus aestuarii
CGGGAGCACCGGAGACGTTCACGGTGACCGCAGATCTATCTGCCAACGAGGGTACGATGGGTTTCGGGGTGAGTTTCCTGAGCGACAATCTGGGTCCTGCGCGTACGACGGGAGGTCTGTTGACCTATGCGTACCGTATCCAGACGGGAGCCAAGAGCTGGCTGGGTCTAGGAGTGAGTGCGGGTTTCAGCCAGTATTCGATAGACGGGAGCATGCTGGACCCGAACGATTTTCCGGACAGCGAGATTCCTGACGGCC
>JAFIDK010001399.1 GCA_017051695.1 Algoriphagus aestuarii
TGCTATATTCTTTTTAGTCCTTCCTTAAATAAATTCTATACAGGGATTACACTGGAATCTGTCGATAGTAGGATCGAAAAGCATAACCTGCACCAATATGGAGCACATAGGTTTACTGCAAAGGCATCTGATTGGGAACTCTACCTCCAGCTGGAAGCACAATCCTACTCTCATGCCCGAAGAATGGAATTACGGGTTAAAAAAATGAAAAGTGCAAAGTTTATCAGGGATCTAAAAGAAAACTTAGACATGCAA
>JAFIDK010001400.1 GCA_017051695.1 Algoriphagus aestuarii
CCAGCAGGAACTACCCCATTGGTACTATTTGCAGGGGTAACAGAAAAAGCATCCCCACTACAAGCCGTTGCGGTCATATTGGTCACAGCGGGCTTAGGACTTACAGTAACTGTGACGGTGAAAGGAGAACCGGGACAAGAACCTGAAGTAGGAGTTACGGTATAAGTTGCGGTTTGCGCCGTGTTTGTCGGGTTGGTTAAAGTTCCGGCGATAGCAGTTGCACCAGTACCTGCAGCCCCCCCGGTTATTCCTCCA
>JAFIDK010000142.1 GCA_017051695.1 Algoriphagus aestuarii
TGCGGATTTCCCGTTCTCTGCGGCTCATTTCCAGTTCATGCAGAGCAACCCGCTTTTCATATTCCGCCCGTTCCCGTTGCAGTTGCGTTTCCATGGTTGAAAAGATTTCGCCCCGTGCCGTGCTGTAAATCAGTGGATTGCGTAGCCATTGTCCACCCCGAACGCTCTTTACTTCAAGGGTTGCTAATGTTGTTACACCCTCTCGTTCGTTTGGGTGTAAAGAATAGACTTGATCGGGACAACAATACGGTGCACCGGACGGCTTTGGGTCACACCACAAGTTCACCAGAATATAACCTTCGTCATTAACGGATTCCCGCAAGTCCCATGCCGGAAATTCAATCCGGGTTTTCTCTTGCAGGCTGGTGATTGCCACTCGGAACATTCCTTTTATGGCTTCGTTTCTAGGCGTCCAGCCCATTTCAGACCAATTAATATCCAGTTTCAGGTTCGTCCGTTTGGTCAGGATTTTCCCGGTAATTTTCACAACTTCGGCACCGTTGGACTCAATCGTAACG
>JAFIDK010001401.1 GCA_017051695.1 Algoriphagus aestuarii
TAGGAGTGAGTGCGGGTTTCAGCCAGTATTCGATAGACGGGAGCATGCTGGACCCGAACGATTTTCCGGACAGCGAGATTCCTGACGGCCGTATCAACCTGTTCAGTCCGAACCTGAACACGGGGCTTTTTTTCCATACCGACCGATTTTATGCGGGCTTCAGCATGTACAACATGGTGGGCAAGAAGAGCCTGGAGAAGGAGGATGTTGCGCTGGCCTACCACGACTTCCACTACTACCTGACCGCTGGGGTGA
>JAFIDK010001402.1 GCA_017051695.1 Algoriphagus aestuarii
GGGGGGGGGGGGGGGGGGGGGGGGGGGGGGGGGGGGGGGGGGGGGGGGGGGGGGGGGGGGGGGGGGGGGGGGGGGGGGGGGGGGGGGGGGGGGGGGGGGGGGGGGGGGGGGGGGGGGGGGGGGGGGGTGGGGGGGGGGGGGGGGGGGGGGGGGGGGGGGGGGGGGGGGGGGGGGGGGGGGGGGGGGGGGGGGGGGGGGGGGGGGGGGGGGGGGGGGGGGGGGGGGGGGGGGGGGGGGGGGGGGGGGGGGGGGGGG
>JAFIDK010001403.1 GCA_017051695.1 Algoriphagus aestuarii
ACAGCTATGCGGAATCTGCGAACCACTTGTCCAGCAGTGACAGCAAGACCTTTGAGATCGGCAAGGCAAATGCCACGATTGATGTGACAGGTTACAGCGGAGTGTATGACGGCAGTGCTCATGGAGCAACTGGTACCGCAGAAGGAGTATTGGGCGAAGCACTAGCAGGACTGGATCTTGGGGCAAGCTTCATTAACGTACCGGGAGG
>JAFIDK010000143.1 GCA_017051695.1 Algoriphagus aestuarii
TCATCGCAGATATACACACCGGGGCCCGCGATGAGCTTCTTCACCTGCTTCTGGCTCTTGCCGCAGAACGAGCACTTCAGCAGGTCTCCACCGTCGCCGATGCGTGCCACCCAGCCACTCCTTAAAACGTCGGCCGTCCCGTCACACGCCTCCTTCCCGCTCTCCTGGGATCCAGACACTCCGGATTCCCGAGGCGATCCGCGGGAAGGCGGGGCGATCCCGGCTCACCGAACGACCACCAATTCCCAGGATATGCCTTCCAGACGCCGCCATTAACGGGACGGTCTGTAGGTCGTTCCTGTTGAGCCTAAGCGAAGAGACGGACCGACTTCACCGCTCGCCGCGTCCAGTCTGACCGGCTGCGCCGGTCTGCCCGTCGAGAATCCTGTGGCGTCAGGCGATCGACGCGCCACGGATTCCTGTGTTTTCTTACCGGAAGTCGTCTGCTGCCGTCGCAGGCCCCACCACGGTCCGCACGGCCTGGTACGGCTGGCGCTGGGACGTGCCACGAGCGTCCC
>JAFIDK010000144.1 GCA_017051695.1 Algoriphagus aestuarii
CATGGCAAAGTCACTCGGCACTCATCTCCTCAACGGCGTACGCGGCACCCTGATCGGAACCGCCGAAACCGTCCCCGGAATCAGCGGCGGTACTGTCGCCCTCATCACCGGTGTCTACGAGTCCCTCATCAACTCCGCGGGTCACGTCGTCACCGCGGTGCGACTGCTCGTCACCGACCTCCTCCGCGGAAAAGGCCTGGCGCGGGCCCGCGCCGAACTCACCCGCGCCGACTGGGGGACCGTCCTGGCCGTGCTCGTGGGCATGGTGCCCGCCGTGCTGGTCGCAGCCCGCGTCATCGCCCCGCTGGTTGAGCACAATCCGGCTGAATCGCACGCCTTGTTCTTCGGCTTGGTGCTGGCGTCCCTGTGGGTGCCCTACAGCAGTTCGGGTCGGCGCTGGCGAGTCGGTGACTACCTGCTCGCCCTGCTCATGGCCGCGGCCGCGTTCCTGTTCACCGGCGTCCCGTCCACGACCGTGGACCCGCACCCCCTCATCGTCATGGCCGCGGCCGCCTTC
>JAFIDK010000145.1 GCA_017051695.1 Algoriphagus aestuarii
CTATGCCCTCTACCTGTGGCACTGGCCGCTCATTGTGATTGCTTTGGGCATGTTCAACGAGACAGAGCTGTCCTTCGGGACCGCCGTCGCCCTGGGTGCCCTCTCCATCCTCCTCGCCTGGCTGACGAAGATCACGGTGGAGGACCCGATCCGCATGCGCGGCCTCCTCAGCACCGGACGCACCGCACTGGCGTTCGCACTGTCCGGGATCATCGTGGTGTCCGGGACCGCGTGGGGCATCAACTCCCACGTCCAGCAGATCCGCTCCGTCGAATTCAACCCGGAGGTCCACCTCGGGCCGCAGGCCCTGGACGAGGAGGACCGGCCTGAGGAGCTCACCGCCCCGCCCTACCCCTCGGTGCTGACCGCCGAAGACGACCTGCCCGACCTGTACGAGGACGGCTGCCAGTCCTCGGAGGAGGACACCTTTCCCTCCCCGTGCGTCTACGGTCCTGACGACGCTGAGACCACGGTGGCGCTGGTGGGCGACTCGCATGCCGCCCACTGGTCCCCG
>JAFIDK010000146.1 GCA_017051695.1 Algoriphagus aestuarii
TGCTCGCTGACCACGAGGACGACCCGGAGGCGGGGGCCCGCGAGTGGCTGACCGCCAACCCCGAGTTCCTCGAGCGCACCCTGGGTGACGCGGCGAAGGACCTCTCCTTCTGATCCGGCGCGCCGACACCGGCGGTGGGGTTGTCCCAGTACAGGGATGACCCCACCGGGGCGGCTGGGCAGGCGTTTAGGCGCCCGCGGTGATCGACCGGTCCCGGGGCGGGATGCCCGCGGTGTTCATGAACGCTTCCACTTTGGCCGGTGAGGTCGCGGCGGTGAGCGGCAGGTACGGGCGGCCGGCCCGACGGCCTTCCACCGACGGGAAGATCTTGGGCCGTCCCGTGGGGTCGCACAGGCCCAGCGACCGGATACGGCCAGGAAGCAGATAGTAGGAACCGATCTCCGAGAACGGGATGCGCACCACGTAGCGGCCGCGTATGTAGCAGAACTCCTGGCCGTCGATCTCCAAGACCGGGGTTTGGGCGCGCAGGCCGTGCCAGACCAGGGCCAGACC
>JAFIDK010000147.1 GCA_017051695.1 Algoriphagus aestuarii
CTTTGACCCCGTAGTCCAGCGCGTCGCGTACCGCGTGCGCTCCCGGGAACGCGGGGAGCAGCGCCGGATGGGTGTTGATGACCGTGTTCTCCTGGAGAACCTCACGGCCAAGAATGCGCATGAATCCGGCGGAGACGACCAGGTCCGGTGAGAACTCCGCAAGACGTGCGGCAAGCACGCGATTCCATTCGCTCCGATCCGAATACTCGGAAAAAGGAACTATGAAAGTGGGCACGCCCGCTTCTTGAGCGCGGACTAAACCGGCAGCCTCACGATCAGATCCGACCGCAACGATCGTCGCACCGTAGTCCGGATCGGCAGCCGCCTCGAGTAAGGCCGCCATGTTGCTTCCCGTGCCCGAGATGAGAACGACTACTCGCGCCGACAGTGTGCTTCCTCCCCTGGGTGGACGGTTCGAGGACTTCTGCCCGGCCCCGGGCACGGCACGACCACACGCTGTCCGGGGGTATACCGCTGCCCTGTGGCCGACAAGGCAGCGCAGAGTGAGCAAC
>JAFIDK010000148.1 GCA_017051695.1 Algoriphagus aestuarii
GAGCGTCCCGACGAGGCTGCCCATCAGGGCAGTGTCGGTGAACCACACGGCCGCCACTGCGGTGAGGACGGCCCCGGCCCGGGCCATGGCAGCCGGAGTGGTGCCTCGCCGCACCGCCCAGCGCACCACGGGCTCGGCCAGCGGCCGCATCCCGTAGGCGGTGAGTACTCCGGTCTCCGTCACTCGCCGCGCCTTTCCCACACACGTTCTGTAGGTGTCAACGGTTACCCGGCCACAGACCGCTTGGCAAGGGGCCACACGGGGCGGAACGGGACGGCTTAGGCGGCTTTGCTCTTCTTCTTCCGCTTGGCGATCTCCGCCTTGGTGTCGGCGTTGTAGGCGTCCAGGGCGGCTTTGATGTCGGTGTCCAACACCAGTTCGCCGTTCTTGATGTACAGGCCGCGGTCGCAGAAGCGTTTGAGGTCGCCTTCGTTGTGCGAGACCAGGACCATGGTGCGCTGGTTTTGCAGCATTCGCTCAATGGCGTCGTAGCATTTGTTGCGGAAGGATTT
>JAFIDK010000149.1 GCA_017051695.1 Algoriphagus aestuarii
TGTTCGCCACCCACTCGTGCTCCTTGGTGTAACCCAGCTCCGCGGGAACGCTCAATTCGACTCTCCAGGAGTGTTGTCCATTATTCAGCAGAGGCGCGCGCGGACGTGCGCCGCCCTGACACCTTCAGATCTGCCCTGCCCTGACGGGGAGGGCGTACCCGCCGCAGGCAGCGCCTTCACGACGTGCGTCGGTAGAAGGGCAGATCCACCACATCCACCGCTTCAGCGCGGCCTCGCACGTCCACGGCGAACGCACCACTGGAAAGGTCCGTACCCGCTTTGACAGCCGCGATCGCGATGGGCTTGCCCAGCGTGGGGGAGGGGGCGCCGCTGGTGACGGTTCCCACAGGAACCCCATCGCGGAGCACCGGGTACCCCTTGCGGGGGACGCGGCGGCCGCGGCCGACAAGGCCGACCAGGACCTGCGTGGGGCCGGAGGACGCGCGGGCAGCGAGCGCGGCACGCCCCACGAAGTCTCCCGGTTTGTCGAGTTTGACGACCCGGCCCAGCC
>JAFIDK010000015.1 GCA_017051695.1 Algoriphagus aestuarii
TGACCAACTTCAGGCTCAAGGGTGTTCAGCGGGATAACAGTCTCGCCATAGCCCACTGGAACCTGACGGCCAAGACGCAGCACAAGCGAAGACTCCCGAGCCTGCTCCCACAGAAGACCCGTGGTCTCCTTCGGAAGAAGGTCATCAGTCAGGTACGCGAGTCGTCCCTGATGCCGATCCTCGCGGTTCGGGGACACCTCATTCTGATATGCCATTTATTCAATCTCTCTTTCTCTGAATTACCAGCCAAGACTACTCTTGATAAAGTGTCCGAGAGCGTCTTCCGGCTTGGTCTTCGGTCCATTACCACCTAGACCCGCAGTCGGATCAGTGGCCTTATCCGTACCAATATTGTAGATAGACATAGCCTGTTCGGCGTCTGCCTTAAGCTCATCGAACGTCGTGCCGCGCAACCTCTCAGCAAAGTCCTTAAGGTGTTTGCCAGAAACACCAACCTCAAGCGCGGCATCAAGCTTCATCTGCCATAGCGTGGCCTCTTCAGCCTCTGCCTTTAGCTTAGCAAGCTCACCGTTCAAAGCCTCAATCTGTGAATTGAACTCACCCTCGATCTTAGCGCGCAGTTCCTCAGACACGCTGTTCAACCGAGTCCTGTAATTGGCAGCATCCTGACGGGCGCGCTTCAACTCATCCTGCGCCCACTTCGGCAGCTTGTCAACGCTGTCAAGCTTGCTCAGGTCAATGCCACCTTCGTTATCCGCAGACTTAGGAGCCTCAGCAGGTTCCATAGCCTCGTTGCGGGTGTCATCAGACATTCTCTATACCTCCTGGGTAATGAACACACGAGCGCCAGGCTCGTCATAAGAACCGTCAGGCAACAGACGGTAGATTGGTCTCATCCTCATCGTCCCGAGGATTACGCAGAAGCTTCCGCATTTCCTTCAGGATCGACTTGTAATCCTTCTTCTCAGACAGACGACGTGCGCGCTTATAGATTTCCATCGCTGCCTTCTCCTGTGCCTCACTCGGATAACCCGAACGCTTATACACAGGAACTACAATGCAAGTACAGCCGGGGTGCCATCGCTTCATCATCTCGTGCATGTACTCATCGGCAAGCTGCGCATCCTCGCCCTGATTACGTTCGATACGATCCCACAGCTTACTTGCTAATAGATTATCGCCCTTAAACCCTGCCGTTTCGGCACTCACGTAGACAGGGCCACGCGAAATCATCATCGTGCAGAAACCGCACGTAGGAGGTTCAGGGTCATACCGTGCCCATCCCCTCAGACGAACAGACGTGTCAGTCTCGACGCCTTGAATCAGAGTGCGCCTGGCACCATCTTCGACAATCTTAATGACACGGTTCGTCAATTCTGTAATTGCACCTTCGTAGTTCCCTGTACGTTGGTACTCATCGAAGGCTGGCTCAACAGCTTCCTCAAACCATTCAATCGGATAGTAGTCATCCTTATGAATGTCGTGGCGAGGAACGTTAGGTAGCTGCGCCGCGCGGTTAGCATCGTGAAACTGCCGAGCCAGTTCGGTAGCCTCATCCCTGTACTGCTTTACGACAGGGTAAAGTCCTCGCGTTAGGTTGCGCCAATTCCTTCTAGTAAGTCCTAACGGTGTGAAGAATGCGCGCATGACCCACACGATGGCCATAATCAACCTGCGTAGCAACCGCTCTTGCGCGGCGGCGTACTCGGCTAAATCCATGATAATCCTTCCTAAGTCGGAACGGCAGGATTTGAACCTGCGGCATCTCGGTCCCAAACCGAGCGCTCTGGCCAAGCTGAGCTACGTTCCGCCGCGTCACTATTACGCTACATTAAGGTTCACGAGTAGCTGACGCATCCCTTCAGGGTCTTTACGATAACGCTTGTAGAGGTTCTGCCGTTCGATATTCGTCTTATACTGCTTAGATCGCTGATTCATGTCCGACTTATGCCATAGCCCATACAGGTGACCCGAATGCCGAACATGGGGCCCTAGAAGTGCCTCACACGCAAACGCAAATGCGACATCTTCACCGCCCCAACCTTCAAAGCCCTCGTCCTGACCGCCAACAGCGAAATACGCGTCTTTAGTCATCACCAGAACGCCACCGACACTATTAGTCGACACGAACTGCGGTTTACCAGCCAACGGGCGAGCACCGTCCTGTAGAACCTTAGCAGAATGCTCCCTCGATAGCGACAGAAAGTGCGTATACGGTAAGTGCAATCGGTTGTCATATGCAGATTCGATGGCTTCTAGAATCGGACGCTCCTGCGGTATCGAATCCGCATCACACACAACCACAATATCGTTAGTAGCTTCGCGTACACCTTTATTCCGCGACCCTGCCCTGCTAAACGTCGGACTCCCGTCGTCAGCTACTACAATCTCAGCGCCAGGCAGCATCGACTCCATATGGTCGTACACATACCTGAACGCCCGCTTGCGGTCCTCAGTTGTCCCCCTGTACGGGAATACAACGCTCACGTTCACCCGTAACAACTCCAATGAAAATAACCGAGCACCTTACCCTCAACGCTATCCACTAGACCATCACGTAGCTCACGTTTCATAGCATCATAAGTCCAGTGCTCTCTATGAATCTCAAACCAATTACCCTCATGCGCCGCCTGATCATGATGGACAAGTGGGACGCAGACCAGAATGTGATCCGCCCACGCTTTTAAGTTCGTTAGCACCGCGCGGGCTTCAACGTGGGTCATATGCTCCAGCACATCCCCGATAATCACGAGGTCAGGAGCGTGATGAATGCTCATAAGATTCACGTGGCGAACGTCCGACACCACAACATGATCGTACTTACCCCAGAGTCCGAACTGCGGAATATACGGAGCCCACGCTTCAATTGCCATCCATCGGGCATCTCTCGTATACTCCCTTGCTAGGTCGGAGTACGTACCTTCTCCGGGCCCGATATCGACAACAGACTTTGGATTGAGGCTCTTAATCTTCTCAAGCGCCCAATCTTTCAGCTCAACATCTGACGTAGGCATGCATCTACTCCCTCACTCATCTATTCCACCAAGGATTGTCACGCTTAGGGGTCTCGTTATTATCCTTCCTAAGCTGGTCTAGCAGGACTCGAACCTGCAACCTGCCGATTAACAGTCGGCTGCACTGCCAATTGTGCTATAGACCAACAGCGCATGCCAGAGGACTCGAACCCCTACCATCCCGCTTTGGAGGCGGGCATGCTACCAATTACACCAGGCATACACGGTGGAAGATGATCGTCATGAGGTAGCGAAGTCCGGCACGACGACCACCTTCCAACACTGAAATGCTACATTAAGGTACGCCAGTCTCTTCCGTAGAACCACTCTGCTCATCCTGAGCCGCAGGGAGCTGGAAACGAACAGACGACGACGGACGGCCCATCATTGCAGCCATCATCTCGTCAGCTTCTTGCTCATCCCACACTTCCATCTGTGCACGTTCCTCTGGCGTGTAACCCATGTCGATGCGAGCACGCTTCACCGGAATCACAGGCTTCCCGCCCACAAGCTTCGTCGCAGCGTCAGCCTTAGCCGCATACGTCGGAGTGCTCGGATCAGCCAAAATAGCCTTAAGACGACGATACTCTTCAGGAATGCTGCCAAGCATCATGCGCGACGCAAGCTGCATAACCTGAACCATCGCCTTACCGAACATCTCGCCCTTAATCTCGCACAACTTCACAAGGCGGGTCTCCGCCGAACGGATCGCGTCAGCACTAGACGGGTTCTGTGAATTGAAGGAGAGATACTGAGGCGGTAGCCCTGTATACGACGATGCAATTCGCGAAAGCTCCTGAAGCACGCCGGTATAGTTCGACAGCTCAGCGGCACTGAACTGCGTAGCGCTCGCACCTTCGCCGTCCTCGAACGCCAGGATGCTTGCCATATACGCCTTGTACCTTGCGGCGTTGTCCTCAAACATCGCAATGGCGTCTTTATCAACACCAAACAGAATCCGCTGAGGTACCGCCATCAGGTCTGCTGCCGTCTGCATATTCAGCACTACACGAGTAGCAATGTCCTGAAGACTGCGAAGCTCAGGGATGATTTCCGAACGTCCGTACCTATCGGAAGCACGTTCACGGTTCAGGAACGGTACCACAGGTACAAATCCCAGGTTGTGCCTAATCCGCTGGATGATCGTATAGCCACCATCGTCATTCTCACTGGCCAGAATCGTTTCGTTCGGCAAATACACCGTAAAACGTTGATCAGCGATATTAGCACCTGGTCCGAGCGGATGTGGGCACTCGTAAGGTGTGTAAAAGAACCTGACTGCCCAATTCACACGCTTCGTGCGCGGATCGATGTCAACCCACATGTTTCGCGGCGACTCGATACGGATGATCGGGACGTCTGCCGGATGCCCATAGTCAATATCCTCCTGCATCGGCTCCGAGATAGTTACGAACGCTCGACCATGAATCAGCATCTCCAGCAGGAGTACGTTAGCTTCCTGATCAAGGTTATTGACGTCCCACCAATCCATCAGGCGTTCGTCATAATCTACCATACCCTGCGTGCGAAACCCTGTAATCTTAATACGCGCTACAAGCGAATCAAGATACAGACGCGACCACCCTACAGCGGCCGAAATATCCCGATTCTGCTCAGGGACTCTCGTCTTGTGAATATCGAAGCTGACACACGCCTCGTAATACTCGCTGTCTTGACGAAGCTCGTTTAGGCACCCATTAAGTGCGTCCTGTGCCTCGTCAATGACCTCTGCTACAGTAACCATTAGAAAATAGCCAATCCCTTCTTCTTATTCCGTTTCGACTTCAAATACTCCTGCCGTGCGCCGAAAGCCAAAACAGCGGTCACCGCAGCATCAATCTTGTTCTTCGACATGCGAGACTCTTTACCGATACCTACGAGGTCATACGTCTCGCTCGGACGGCGACGAGCACTCAACACATGTCGACGCAGCAACCTATTACCATCATGCTGAACTTCCTTCTCAATAACCGCACTCTCGAAACGCTCACAGTCAATCAGGAACTCACGCTTACCCTTCGATCGCATATCGTAGGCGATCAAGTTGCCAGGGCAGGCATTGATTTCGAGCACCTTGCGGTAGTCAGCACTCCACTTGTCGATATACGCTTCAAACTCTCGAACGTCCGCACGGAACGCCACAACGTTGTACGTGTTGAACACACGGCGAACAGCCTTATCGACTTCCTCAGTCGGAACCTTTCCGTCTGGATAGTTCTCAGGATTCCACACGTTCAACAGGAAGATTGCGCCATCCTCGACACGACACGCACACAGAGCAGTGTGGTCACCCGAACGCGACCCATCGAACCCTAGTGTGATCTTGTCGTCTGGACGTAGCTTCAGCAACGGGTTACCAATAGCATCCCACTGCTGCGGTGTCAGCCACGCATCCTCAGCGGCGACAATCTGATTCAGATACTTCCTACGCGCCTCACTCGGAATCGTTCGCGGGTCCATAACCTCTTCAATAAGGCGGTCCACATCAAGCCACGTAGCGTCTCCACGAGCCGCGATAATGCCTCGCTTCAATGACTCATAGTCATTCAAGTCCGTACCGGGTGGAGCCTCAACGGCGTCGTAGAAGAACTTGAACTTCGACTTATCACGGAGAGCGTCCTCAGACATCAGCTCTTGAAACGCCTCGTAGTCCAGCTCTGCGACGCTATCCTCGCCGGGGCGGTGCGCGTTACAAATGCTCAAGTAGCGGAACGAGCCACCACGGCCCTTCGCCGTGTTACCCTGAATCGCGTTACGCATCTCATGGCCGTTGTTGTTCTCAAGCCAGAACTGCGTCTCATTCAGTACGACGAAGTGCGACCGGCCACCCTCCAACGAGCGGGGAGCAGACGTTACAGCCTCAATACGACCGCCACCGCGCTTATGAATGATCTCTTTACGCGGCTCTAGACCGTAATCGTTGATAAGCTCAGCGCTCATCATCGTCGGGAACAACGTGAACGTGTTCTTCGTCTGATCGCGCGACACAGCGGCGACCTGAATCCACGGAGCAGGGTGAGACCGACCGATCGGATTACCCTTCTCGTCGAAGTGCGAGAACTGCGTAGGAGCTGCAAGTTCAAGCAAGCACAGTGCAGCAGCGAAGGGGTCCTTGCCCCAACCCTTCATACGGCGAATAACGCCCGAGTTAAAGAGGAACCTTCCGTTTTCATCGACGGCATACCACCAGAGCACCAAACGGGTCTGCTCAGGAGTGAACATGAATGGCTTTCCCGCATCAGGGCCGTCAGGCTGACGCAGGTACTTCGACGCCCAATAGAGCAAATACCAGCCTAGAGTTCTCTCCGGGAGACCATTAGGAAGGGTGCTCTGAATAAGCGCCTCGTCCATTGCTTCAGTCGTAGTCATTTTCTGTTAGGATGCCTTTCTGCCGGGCGCTTCCTGAGCGCACGACGTTTAAGTTGTGCTTGCCGACCTTCACGGGCCGACTTAACACCGTGACATCTCGCGCATACAGCCTGTAAGTTGGAATCACGGTGATCGTCGCCAGGACGAATGTGATCCACTTGGCTCGCGCGGGTCTGGCATTTACCCTCGTACCTTAACTTGCACGTGTACTTGTCACGTTTCAAGATTCGTGGTACAATCTCAGTACGCCAGTTAGGAGGGAGACGCGATGCACGGTTCGACGTGCTCCACGCCATCACGCCTCCTTCGTGTAACGTTGCATCTGCTCCTGGTACATGCTGATAACCTTCGCCATCTCAGCCTCTTCAGGGTCTTCCTGCTGCTTTTCAGCGTTACGGACCACTTCAAGACGGAGCCTGCGTCGATCACCCTCCGTCACCAGCAAGTTACTCATGGCAGATTGAAGCGCCTTGAACAGCTCAGAGTTCGGACGCTTCGGGTTGTTAAGGATGTTGTTAAGGATAAAGCACGCAATACGCGCGTATTCCCAGTCGCTAGGCTCGTAGTACCTGCTCTGAGCACTCGCCTTAAGCGATTCGTAGAAGTCAACGACCATCGGATGTGGCTTAAATGGGAGTCCAAGGTCGGGAATTTCGACCTCTCCCTCAACTTCTAGCCTTTCGATAGGAATTTCGGGCTCATTTGCCCGTAGTCTCTCTTCACTGCGCTTGGGCACCGGGCCACGTGGCATGATTTCTCCTTTCTGCAAGCGCCTGGCCTGCTTCGTTGTCTATGTGGACGCTACATTTGCGGACGGAAAACCCGTAAATCTGCACGCGCGACAAAGCACTTCAAAACCCGTACGCGGAATATTTTCTGGAAGTTCGCAATGCGCGGATTCACCTGAAAGGTGCCCCCTTGAATGCGGCCCTTTCGCAAGTGCTCAGCAAAAATCTAATCAAAACCCGTAAAAATATTTGGCCTTGTT
>JAFIDK010000150.1 GCA_017051695.1 Algoriphagus aestuarii
AGCGCGAGCGTGTCCCATTCGTCGAGGAGGCCCCGCGCGACGTGGATCCGGTCGGCGACCTCGCGGCGTTCGGCCGCGCGCGCCTCGGCCTGGGCGAGCTCGGCCTCGACACGCGCCCGCGCGGCGAGGGTGCGCTCGCGCGCCCGCTGGTACTCCTCGCGGCCGATCGTGTCGTCGGCGAGCCGGTCGAGGAGCCGGTCGAGGCGCGCGTCGAGACGGTCGCGCTCGCGGGTGAGCTCGGCGACCTGGTCGACGTCGGGCACCGTGTCGACCGTGGGTGTGATCCGGCGTGCCTCGGCGTCGATCCGGTCGGCATAGGCCGAGATCATGTCGAGCACGATCGGGGTGATTCGGTCCTCGCCGATCGACCGGGGCGCACATCCGCCGCTCTCTGTGTAGCGCGAGCACGAGTAGCGGACGCCGTATCGGCGGGCGGCGCCTGAATGGCGCGCCCCGCAGTGGCCACACCAGATCGTGCCGGTGTAGAGATGCTCGGCGGCACGGGT
>JAFIDK010000151.1 GCA_017051695.1 Algoriphagus aestuarii
GCTCCCGCCTGGCTCGGCTGCCCGAACCGGTCGAGGTGACCGCGGTCTTCCGGCTGTCGGTGTACCGGCGCCGGTGAGCCCGCCGCAGGAGCGCATGGGGGAGTCGCAGCGGAACCCCAGCGGTAGAACTCCGATATGTCTGCCATACTGCGACAAAGTGGTTATTTCTGACATAAAGCAGAAATTCATTTTCTTATTTTTTGTGAAGAATGTCGCTTTAGGTGACGCTGTTTTCTCGTGTGACGCAAGGAAGCTCCGGTGAAGAGTCACACCTTGCGATACACCCTTCCACGCTGCGATTCTTTCGGTCACAATGTCCTGCTAGCGGCGGGGCAAAGGGAAGATTGCGACTGCATCACAAAACTCAGATAAATCTTTGCACTAATTGAGAGTAATGGTCTTATTACTCCCAGCTTGTTCGGTTTTTCGGGGTTCGTTGCCACGGACACGAACAGCCCAGGGGAGAGGCCATGCGTGAAAAAAAGTAGACCAACCGTAGGCGCCG
>JAFIDK010000152.1 GCA_017051695.1 Algoriphagus aestuarii
GGCGTCGCCGCCCCATGGAGCCCACCTTCTGCCAGAAAGAGAAGTCACGATATGCGGACGATCGAGGATCTCGACGTCGCGGGCAAGCGCGTCTTCGTCCGAGCCGATCTCAACGTGCCGCTCGACGGTGACCGCATCACCGACGACGGTCGTATCCGGGCCAGCCTGCCCACCATCACTGCACTGCGCGAGCGGACCGCGCGCGTGATCATCGGCGCCCACTTGGGCCGCCCCAAAGGCAAGGTCGACCCTGCCTACTCGCTGAAGCCGGTCGCCGCCCGCCTGGGCGAGCTGCTGGGCACCGAGGTGCGCTTCGCCTCCGACACCGCAGGCGAATCCGCCCAGGCCATCAGCCGCGAGCTGGCCGACGGCGAGGTCGCCCTCGTGGAGAACCTGCGTTTTGAGCCGGGCGAGACCAGCAAGGACGACGCCGAACGCGGTGAGTTCGCCGATCGGCTCGCCGCACTGGCTGAGCTGTACGTCGGCGACGGTTTCGGCGCCGTG
>JAFIDK010000153.1 GCA_017051695.1 Algoriphagus aestuarii
TGGCAACTATGGAGCGGATTTCATTAACTGCGTCGCTTGGCAAACACCCGCTGAAATGATTGCCGAATCGCACCAGAAGGGTGATCTACTGGCGATCAGCGGAAGAATCCAGACCAGAAGCTATGAAAACAATGATGGTGAAACTGTCTGGGTGACGGAAGTCAATGCGGAAAACATACACTTTATCAAGCCGAAGGAAGACAATCAGGATGATCAGAAGGGTAACCGGAACGGAAGTCGGAAGAGCAGTAAAAACAACAGGCGGAACGTCCGATGATTATACTCATGATGAAGGGAGGGAAGGGCACTCGCTGACTTGGCGGGTGCTCGACCTATCATGGCACGAAAAATTAACACGAATTTCAGACTCGGCTTGAATCGTAAAGAACTAATCGAAGCCGCGCAAATGTTTGGAAAGAAACTATCCGTAGCGAAAAAGGACAGCACGAAAAGGTTAGAAGAATACATTATGAATAAAATTGGTGGAAGGGGTTCCAAAGT
>JAFIDK010000154.1 GCA_017051695.1 Algoriphagus aestuarii
TTCAACCCGGTGGCGTTGGCGCTGGGTGCCGGGGCGACGTTCGTGGCGCGCACCGTGGACTCGGACCGCAAGCACCTGACCGAGGTGCTGCGCGCCGCCGCGGACCACCCGGGGACCTCCTTCGTGGAGATCTACCAGAACTGCCCGATCTTCAACGACGACGCGTTCGCCCTCGTGAAGGAGCCTGGCGAGCGAGACAACCGGGTGCTGCGCCTGGAGCACGGCCAGCCGTTGAAGATCGGCGAGGACCGGGGCGTGGTCTTCGGGGAGTACGGCCGGTTGACCGTGGTCGACCTTGCTGACGTGAGCGAGGACCAGCTCGTGGTGCACGACGCCCACCGGGCTGACCCCTCCTACGCGTTCGCTCTGGCCCAACTGGACGAACCCGCGTTCGAACACGTGCCGATCGGCGTGTTCCGTGACGTGGAGGCCCCCACCTACGAGGAGGCCATGGCCGAGCAGATCGAGCAGGCCCGGGCCACGCAGGGTGAGGGTGACC
>JAFIDK010000155.1 GCA_017051695.1 Algoriphagus aestuarii
GTCGCGTTCTGCGCGCCGCTGCTGGCGTTTGAGGGCGCGCCGGAGCGCGCCGCGGACCGCGTCAACGGTGACGGGCGGAACGGTTGTCGTGGCAGTGGTCATCGGCGCACCACCCGCACGATGATCTCAAGTTCGGTGTCTTCAGGGATGTTGAGCCTGCTGCGCAGGTTAGCGACGGCCGCGGCCGGGTCCTCGCCGGGTGACACCCGGATGGTGGTTTCGGCGTTGGTGTAGGAAGGCGGCGGAGGAGGCGTGACCGGTCTGGGGCCAGAGAAGTCGTCCTTCTTTTCACCGCCGGGAGTGGAGGGGTCAACGCTTTTTTCGATAAGCGCGATCGCCTCGCCGGTGATCTGGTCGAGCGCGGTGGCGAGCTTCTTTTGCTGCTCGTTGTGGCGCGCTACTGTTCTGAGCTCTTGCAGTAGTCTCCTAGCCTCCGGGGCGTGCTCGCCTGCGCCTTTGGCGATTTTCTCCAGGGTGCGAAGGAACTTCCAGTGCGCGC
>JAFIDK010000156.1 GCA_017051695.1 Algoriphagus aestuarii
CATGCGGGAGGAGTTGGACGCCTTCCTCGACGAACTGATTGAGGACAAGCGCCGCTCCCCTGGCGAGGACCTCACCTCTGCCCTCGTCACAGCCACGGACGAGGAGCACAAGCTCAGCGACGCGGAGCTGCGCGACACCCTGTGGCTCCTGGTCACTGCCGGGTTTGAGACCACGTCCTCTGCGCTTGCCAATGCGGTGCAGACGCTGCTGACGCACCCCGATCAGTTGGCGCACCTGCGGTCCGGATCGATCGCGTGGGAGGATGCGATCGAAGAGGTGTTGCGCCAGTCCAGCAGCGTGGCGACGCTGCCGTTCCTGTTCGCAGCCGAGGACGTACAGATCGGCGACCGCACGATCCGCGCCGGGGAACCGGTGCTGCTCGCCTACTTGGCGGCCAACCTCGACGTTGAGCGGTACGGCGAGGATGCGGCCGAGTTCGACGCCACCCAGTCGCGGCCCCGGCACTTGGCGTTCGGCCACGGACCGCACACCTGCCT
>JAFIDK010000157.1 GCA_017051695.1 Algoriphagus aestuarii
GCTCGATGTCGAGGTCGCCGGCGGTGATGCTCCCGGTCGGGCTGCTGCCGCCGGAGGTCCACAGGGCGACCGTGCCGCCGGCTCCGACGGCACCGGCGAGCAGTGCCGCGGCGGCGACGAGCGGGCCCGCGCTGCGCCGGCGGCGGGCGCGGCGTGGAGGGGTGGGGCGTGGGGTCACGATTCTCCCTTGGTGATCAGTCCTGCGCCGCGGCGGCGGCCGGCAAGAGAGTCGGAGATGACGAGGTAGGCGCCGTAGCCGAGGAGGAGGCAGGCGGCCGCGGTGACGACGAGGCCACGGTTGGGGCCCACGGCGTGGGCCACGTGCCCGACGTAGGGGACGTGGTAGACGACCCGGCCCATGACCTGCTCGGCCCTGATCGGGGGATCGTCGGCGCCGTTGGCGTCACCGCGCGTGACGTACCAGGTCTCGGCACCCGTGCGGATGCCGACGATCCGGTGCGTGATGAGGGTGGGGTCGTCCGACACCGGCTGGAAGG
>JAFIDK010000158.1 GCA_017051695.1 Algoriphagus aestuarii
TGCGCGGTGTTGAACGCGTCAGCGACCCTGCCGATCTCGTCCGTGCCGTAGCGCAGTGTGGGCAGCTCAGCGGTGACGTCCACTCGGGCCCCGGTGGACGCACGGGCGACGATCTCGGGGAGACGGCTGTCGGCGACCGCCAACGTCTCCGAGTGGAGGCGGTGCAGCCGTCCGATCAGTCTGCGGGCGAGGCGTAGAGCGTAGACGATGGCGACGCTTCCTGCCAGGAGCACGATGAGGCAGCCCACGACGGTCACGACTACCGCCTGCAGCGCCGCTGCTTTGGCGTTGTCCAGCACGGTTTCGGTCTGGGCGGTCACCAGCCGTTGGAACAGGGGTTCGGTGACGTCCATGACGCGCTGCCATTCGGTGGCGGCTACGGGGATCTCGGTGTTGAACTCGGCGGTTTCGGACGAGTTGACCACCGGGGGTCGGGACAGCACTTGCAGGCTGAGTTCCTGCAAGGTGATCCAGGAGGGGGACTGGTGGAGCGCTT
>JAFIDK010000159.1 GCA_017051695.1 Algoriphagus aestuarii
GATCGAGGTCGCGCCGCTGGCCTACATGCGGGGCCGTACCCTCAACGACGCTTTCATCATCCTCGACGAGGCGCAGAACACCTCGCCCGAGCAGATGAAGATGTTCCTCACCCGCCTGGGTTTCGGCTCCAAGATCGTGGTTACCGGTGACATCACCCAGGTGGACCTTCCGGAGGGCCAGGAGAGCGGGCTGAGGACGGTGGAGACCATCCTCGACGGCATCGAGGACATCAGCTTCTGCCGTCTGACCAGCAACGACGTCGTCCGACACAAGCTCGTCGGCAAGATCGTGGACGCCTATGGTCGGCACGAAGCTGCACAGCGTCGCAAGCAAGGCAACGGTGCTGTGGGACGGGAGACGCACCGTCCCCATGGGACCGAGTCCAGTAGCAGGTGAGCCGCGGCGCAGACCGCATGCCGCAGTGTCCCCGACACCAATGGAACAAGGCCGGTAACAGCAATGAGTATCGACGTCGCGAACGAGTCCGGCGTCCCC
>JAFIDK010000016.1 GCA_017051695.1 Algoriphagus aestuarii
CCTGACGAGAGACCTATATCATCTCGCCAAGGCGGTTATGTCACTGGGTTACTACATTAGTGGATAACGCGCCACTCCACGGGCTCTTCACGGGCCTCACGAACAGCGTCGCCCCACGGAATTTCAGCGTCCTGCAATACCTGAGCAGTGGCAAGAAGCATAACCGCGTCGTTATCGAGGATGAATCCGCTACTCTCAAGTACATCAAGCACCTTCCGGGAGGAGACCACCTCTCCACCGATCGCGGAACGATCCACCTCCACCAGAGTAGGGATAGGAACCCCCAGACGGTGAAGAGCATTACCGACGATACATGACGGCTCATCGTACGCCACATAGGTGCGAGACATGCGCCCTCCCTCGTACACGTAGTCACCGCCCTTCTCGTCAACGACAGCGTTCAAAGCCTCAAGGGCCATGTCGAACGTGATGAGTACCACTCTGGTCTCCTCACCATCCGCCTTCAGTACGCTTCACTATAACACACTCACCTGAGACGTTGCAAGCCCCACACAGTATGACGTGCGTTTCAGGCGTGGGGCTTACGTCATCTGATGCTAGCAGAATGAACATCTGCCCACAATTCTCACAAGTCGCCATTGCTCAGTCCGTCAAGGTAGTCGAGACAAGCGTCGATCAGCTCAGCCTCAGCCCTCATCCATTCATCGTAAACTCTGAGGGCTTCCTCGTACTTAGCGGCAATTTGCGAATCCGTGATTTCGGCAGGATCGAACCACCCAGCGGTGACAACGTATTCCACGCCCTCACCGTTCAGAACCTCAGTGACCAGTGCATCCGTAGGAGAGATACTCATGTGCTTTACCTTTCAGCTCTTGTTGTCGTTTGATACTTATACTCTAGCACAAGTCTAGTAGAAGGTCAACCCTTCAGACCGTAGAAGTCGCAGATGGCCTCGACGCCCTTCATCGTCACGAGCGGGTTGCCCGTGTGGGAGTTGAACAACTCACCCTTACCCTCACGGATGAAGTACCTCGACTTGCTCTCATCGTAGCCAAGGAACCCATCCTTGACAAACTGCTGAAGAAGCTGACGAGTCTTCCATCCGGTCTCAGCAGCCAGACACCTAGCGAAGTTCTGGAGTGGGATGCCTCCCTGATCCTCGTACGCCATAGCGGCATCAAAGAGAGCAGCTTTAGGTCTCGCAACCTTCAACTCTGCACGCGCTTCCTTAGCGGCATTCACGGATGCCTGAGCCAGCTCAAGAAGAGTGTCAATATCTCCGCTAGCCACACTCTCGGCAAGAGCGGATGCCGGATCGATATACGCGCCCGTCTTCCTGATCGTCGGCAGCACCTCATGCGTGACCCAGCGCTTGAACTCCTTCGCTTGCGGCTTTCGGCTTCGGAGGATGAGCGAGTACAGACCAGGCTCGTTGATGATCAGCACCGGCTGACGGGGTGGGCCAGCGTGGTTACTAGACACATTGGGGCTGACCTGCGAAAACGGTACCTTCGTCTTCTCATCGTCGTCCAGGTATCGCACGCTATCACGAGGGATCAAACCCAGCACGTCGCACACGTCCTTTGCCACGAACCACGGCTCGCCGTCCCTCTCGATCACGCGAATCTCAGCCGCAAGCTCGGCGTGCGTGTACTTCATAACTTCGGTCATTCAGAACTTCCTTCCATAAGTAGCGGCTTTATTACCTAGTACATCGTAACTCATGCAGAGCGCGAAGTCAACTGCCTCCCTCCACGTCCTGAAGAACGTCTCACCCTCGAACGGGCAGCATGTGTAGTCGCACGCCTTCGACAGATCGGGATGCGTCACACGCCATAGAGCCCGTCCGCTTCCTAGCGGGTACTCCATACGCTCCACGCGAGGAATGCCCGGCATACGTAGAGTCCTCAATCCCATTCTCCGTCAATGTCGTACACGGTCGCGTACACGTCGTACAACGCACTCTGAAGGGCACTGTTCGCCGTTCGGGCGGCTTCGATGTGCTTACGAAGCTCAAGGTGCGGAATCCTCGACAGGTCAAGTTCATCGAGGATCATGCTGGTGAACTTGTCTTGCGAAGCACGCAGTAGATCACGCGCCATAGCTTGAACATCGTAGGACTTAGACGTACTGCACGGACATCCCGCATTCGTACCAGGTCTCGCCTGCTTCACCATGTACCAGCAACCGTCCTGCTGATGATACTCCCAATCGTGCCCGCAGGACCCACAGCTATCCGACATAATCTATCTCCTCTCTCAGCGTGTACGGCAAGTGTAGCACGTCTCCCCGAGCGGGGCAAGTGGGGTGTCAGCAGGTTTCCAGCTAATTCCCACAAGCACAGTCCCCTTATTCGTCCGCTTACGCTCGGCTTTAAGCTCTTTTTCCAAAGCAGTAATCCATGCCTTCTGACTTAGAACCCCTCCTGCATCTTTGTACAGTCGGTAGCCTACAGATGACTGGATTTTAGAACCCTTATCTCGGACAAAGTAGGAAGCGACATCGGTAGCCGTCCTCTCAACAGGTTGATGGACAGTATAGCCTAGCCTCGTCAGAAGTGTAACCGCTCGGGCGATCTCGTAAGAAGCTACGCCATCAGGGTCCTCAAACGCTGTAGACATACCGATCGCGAAGTCGACAAGCTCCACATAGGGAACCGCACGGAACCACTCCTTCCCTGCTACAGGCGTACCTCGGTCTTGGCAGTACGTAATAAGCATGTGCTCTGCTTCTTCCATATTCACCAGCTTCTTGCTTACCCAATAGTTCGTCAACGGATTACCATGCGCGTCCCCGTCATGTCTGTGAGAGTCGATCCTGGCGGTTGGATTGGCGGTTCTACCCACCTTAACAGTGCCGTTCATGAACAGGAGCACATACACGTATCCTTCACTGTGTTCAGCCATGGTGGTGAGCCTACCATACGGAGGGCTAGAGCGCAAGCATGGCAGTATGGCAGTTTAGAGGTCGTTTCCTAAACCCCTATATAGCCCAGTACTCGAACGCCTATATATGTACCTTTTCTGAAAACCCTACATTCCTGCCATACTAAGGCTCTGACCAGCAAAAAGAGGCCAGTAGACCCTACATACTACCCTACATGCACCCTACATGATTATGGCAGTTAGGTCTACTGGCCTCTCGTACTTAGAAGTTCACGACCTCAGCGCTACCCGATCCGGTAGCCATGTCAGGTACCGCGCCCTCGTTCTTATGCGTCCTGACCGCTGGAATGTTCGGGTTAGCCGCTAGCCCGATGAACATCGTCCCCTTAGTCATGCGCTTCGCATTGTACCCACGCTCCTCAAGGGCAGCCTTAAACGCCTTCTGCTTCAGCATGTCGCGTTCGCTGTAGCTCTGCGTCTCTGCCCACTTCTTATAGAGACTGTACGCCCATGCGCTAGGAACCTTCTTGTTCTCCTCCGGCACCAGCCAGCCGCCATGCTCGATAGAGTCGATAAACCCACCGAGAATGTCCGTAGCCTCACGGTACTCCTGCGTCGCCGTACGCACGCGCTCGGGCTCCTGAAGGCCCGTGCTGTACCACTCCACAGCACCTCGAACGGCCCACGCGAGAATACCTTCACGCTCATCATAGAGCTTTTGCGGAAGCGAATGGTCACGCTCATGCGGAGCAAAAAACCGAGTCCACGGCACCAACTTCACACGACGCCAGATACCCTCGTCGGCACCTGTGATGTCCGGCTTAGCGTTCGTAGCCATCTGAATGAGGAAGTTCGGGTAGAACTCGATCTCACTCTGGAACAGTCCACGTGCAGTGATCGCGTCGCCGGAGGCCATGCGCTTGATCTGAGCCTCATCGATAGTTGCCCTGGCGTCGGCCTCGTTCACAGTGACGAGTCGAGCACCACGTAGGCGCACGAGGTCAGGTCGAGCACTTCCCGCACCGTCCTTCTTACGCTCGAAGCTGCTCCAATCCGTCACCTTTGAGATGTTGCCGAACACGTTCTTCAGCGTGTCGAGGAAGACGCTCTTACCGTTCGATCCTCGACCGTAATGGATCGCAAGGCAGTGCTCCGACGTCTCACCCGTGATGCCGTAGCCGATGAGACGCTGTAGGAACGGCGGCATATCTGGCATATCGGGCATGACCTCGCGGAGGAACTGCTCCCACCGTGGCGCTTCAGCGTCAATGTGATAGTCCACGTCAATGAGCTGTGTCATGTGTAGCTCCGGTCGGTGCTCATGCAGCATTCCCGTACGCAAATCAACGACACCGTTCCGCACACACAGCAGGTGCTTGTGCGAGTCGAGATCATCGACATTGAGACGAATTGCGTACATGTTCTGCATTAGTTCCATCGCATTCCGCAATCCGCGAGTGGAGAGGGAATACTTAATGAACTTTCTCGCCTCTTTCGTGCTCAAGCCACGCCTCATACGCTCCTGCAAGTCAAGATACAGGCATTCCTGAGCGCTCTTAATAAGCTGCATCACCGATGCGCTATTCTCGCTCTCCGGTCGCCACACTTTTCCGTCCCACACGAGCCACCCGAGACCTTCAACGTAGCGAATGCGGTCACGGAACAGCTCCACAAGACGGTTGACGTTTGCTGCGTCAGTGAGAACGTCGTCTTCGAGCGTTGCGGGGTCTGGCGTATACTCTGTCACCTTAATCCAATCTGGGGTAGTGTCTTCAGGGGAGTCCGTAGGCTTAGGTGGCAGGGTCACTTCCGGGTGCGCCCGTGGCGTTACCTCCGCGAAGCTCCATGCACGTTCGGCCTTGCCTCCCAAATCCTTAATCCGATACGGGACCTTCTTAGCGAAGTCCTGAATGATCCCATCACGGTCCAGCACAGTATCTGGAACGGTGTGGGCAAGTTGAAAGCTCTTCACAAGCATACGGTAAACGGTGTCGTCACGCGTTCCCTCTTCAGCCATGGCGGCCTCCTTTACGTTCGCGCGATGCCACCGCTTCACGTCGTCCCAATACTCTTCCGGGTACTGGTAGTGCTCAACCGGAACGTCGTACTCGATAGGGAGCAACAGCGCCAAGAGCCGATTGGGAAGCGGAGCGATCGGGGCAATCGGTTCATCGACCGTGTAGTACCCTGCAACACCGTTCTCATCAACGTAGCTGCCAGGACCAACAATGTAGCCGCCGTCACCGCGAACATCCACACCTTTCGGAAGACGTCGATTACTGTTCCCGAGACGTTCAACACCTTCCGGGTACGCGAAAATGAAGTGCTTCCCGCCGCTACGTGTCGTGTGTGTGCGTGTAATGAACCGCTCACCGGCAGCCTCATACACCGACTCAATCGTTCCGCCGTTCTTCGGGTCAACGTCAATCACGATAATGCCCGACGGCTTGCCCGTCACGACGCCAACGTTAAACTCTCCGCTCGTAAGCTCATCGAGATAGTCACGCGTATCGTCCTGAGTCCAACTCAGATGTCCATACATTCCCTCTGGTGGCCGCTTAGAGTTCTTTGCAAGCGGGAAAAGGACCCAACCTTGCGCCATCATCTCACCGATGGTGTTCATACTCCTCCTTCTTTGTCATGTAGATGAAGAGGACACGTATAGACTACATGCCCATACGTGTCCCCGTACGAGCCTAGCGTGAAGCTGTCAGTCTGTCAAGTCCTCGGACTCGTCACGCACAGCCTCAAGCGTACGCTTCACCGCAAGCTCGATTATACTCCTAAGGTCGCCGTCATACCAGCCGTCCCAGTTCCTCGGGCCATCATCGTAATTCATGCCTGCATGCAACTCGTACGTTTCAACTACTTCGTTTGCGATGACATGCATGATCTTCTCGATATCAAGCATATTTACTCCTTAAGTTGACATTGATGAACTTACCTGATACTATAGCAGCATGAAAGTTTACACGCGAGACCTTCTCGTGTGTGCCCCTTCGCCTCTAGCCAACATTCTACTGCTAGACAGGCTTAGGCGCAAGTACGGGGAGGTGAAGTCAGACGGAATCAATGGAAGAAGTTACTTCGACCTCCACGACGACGAAGACCTGTACGGGGTGCCAGCGAGAGCTTTCTACGGCACTCTTTACCAGGAAGAAAGGCAATCGGGACGGGCTTGAAGCTCGTTGCATCGAATGTCGCGCTCATGCTCGTAGGCTATCAGAGTATGACCTCACGCCGCAAGAGTACCTGCGGATGGGTTACGCCCAAAACTGGGAGTGCGCCATCTGCCGGACGCCCATGAGCGAGCTGGATCACGGTCTCGTCGTAGACCACGATCACAGGACCGGCAGGGTACGGATGCTACTATGCCGTGAAGATAACCTCGTCATCGGGATCGCACGTGAGGAGCCCTGGCGACTAAGACGATGTGCAGAATATACGGAGTTGTGGAAGGACGAACATGCTCAAACACGAATACGACAAAGATAGTGACCGCTGGTATATCAACAAAGAAACTGGCGAGCGCTACGCAGGAGTCACAAGTATCCTGAATGTAGTGTCCAAGCCAGGAATCGACAAGGCCAAGCTAAAGAAGCAAGCCGAATACCTAGCGGACCACCGAAAGGAAATGAGTACATGGACTAAGGCCAAGTATACGGCGGCCGTGAAGAACGACGACGTGTACCTGGACGACTGGCGTATTGCACGTGACGTCGGAACAGCAGCGCACAAGGTACTAGAGGACCTGCTAGCCGACAACGTGCAAGACGCTGAAGCCTACGAAGTCGATGGGTGGGAAGGAAAGAACCCCAAGCTGTGGATGACTCAAGCGTGGGAGGAGTTGAACGAGCAGTTCGATATTGTACCTCTGCGCAACGAGACGATGGTTTTCAGCGATAAATGGGGTTTCGCGGGCACCTACGACAACGCGTGGCTAATTGATGGAGAACTCTGCATCGTAGACGCGAAGACGAACAAGGGCGGCCCACGGTCGAGCGTCGCGCTGCAAAACTGCGCATACGCGATGGCAGAGAAGATGTACGATGAGAACGGTAACGTGCTGGATAACCTAGAGTTCACGCGCTCTCGGGTGTTCTGGGTTAGACCGGAAGGCTGGAACCTGTTCGAGTTGCGGTTCGACCAGGACATTTGGGTAGACTTTCGCGCCATGCTACGCGTCTACCAGCACGTGAAGTTGAGAGAGAACCGAGTCA
>JAFIDK010000160.1 GCA_017051695.1 Algoriphagus aestuarii
CGTCCTCATCGCCCTCGCGATCCTTGTCGTCCTGGGCGTGATGTCCACCGTACGGATCGTCCCCCAGGCGCGCGCCTACAACGTGGAGCGCTTCGGCCGCTACCTGCGGACCCTGCAACCGGGCCTCAACTTCATCGTCCCCATCGTGGACCGAGTCAGCACCAAGTTCGACCTGCGGGAACAGGTGCTGTCGTCCCGCCCGCAGCCGGTGATCACCGAGGACAACCTCGTGGTCAACATCGACACCGTCCTCTACTACCAGATCACCGACCCGCGGGCCGCCGCCTACGAAGTCGCCAACTACCTGCAGGCCATCGACCAGCTCACCATCACCACCCTGCGTAACGTCATCGGCGGCATGGACTTGGAGCGGACGCTCACGTCCCGGGAGGAGATCAACTCGCGGCTGCGCGGGGTGCTGGACGAAGCCACCGGCAAGTGGGGTATCCGCGTCAACCGGGTCGAGATCAAAGCCATCGACCCGCCGCCCACCAT
>JAFIDK010000161.1 GCA_017051695.1 Algoriphagus aestuarii
CTAGCTAATGGTGTACAAAGGCTTACTGCTGCTGGTTTGGAGGCCGAGGAGGCCACGAGGTGGATTAAGGCGCTTGGTGATGCGGCTGCCGCTTACGGCGCGGGCGGTGAGGAAATGAACCGAGCCGTCATCGCTCTCTCCCAGTCTCTTGCTATCGGTAAAATCCACGCCCAGGAGATGAACCAGTTCGCAAACGCCGGTATCCCTATTTGGCATTTGATGGCGGAGGCTACGGGTAAGAGCGAGGCCGAGCTTCGCGAACTGGGGAAGGAAGGTAAGCTTATCTCTTCCGAGATTCTCCCTGCTCTCATCGAGGAGATGGAGAAGTTCGATGGGATTTCGGCTGAGCTTGCCGAGAATGTTCCTCTCTACGCGTGGCAGAACGCTCTAGAGGTTTTCCGTAACGGTCTTGGTGACCTTATTCGGGGAACCAACCAGGACATGGAAGTTATTGATCCGGAACGTCCCGCCATGTGGGTGGCCCTTTTCAACGAG
>JAFIDK010000162.1 GCA_017051695.1 Algoriphagus aestuarii
ACATGAAGATCTGGAACGACAACCTTGCCGAGAACCTGAACAACCGGAACGCGGTTGCGGCGATCATCGAGATCTTTGCCACTGACCGTCTGAGACTGGGCTATGCGTATGACCATAACCTGAACGTGCTGAGCGACTACCGTAACAACTCCCACGAGCTGTCGGTAGGCTTCTATATGACGCCGAGAAAAGCAGTGATGAAAAACCAAAGATGGTTCTGATTATGAGATCGAGAAAAAATGAACAAGGCAGCCCCGATATCATAGCGATAAAAGAAGAGGTTTTTTTGGATACGGTTTTTGGTATGCGAGATTCCATAGCCTGCCCCGACTATTCGGGGTGGCCAATAAAAATCAACAGCAATCACATGAAAAAGACACTAACACTACTGATAATAACCTCAGGCCTGGTCTTTGGATCACTAGGTACGGCAGATGCCCAGAAGAGCAAGGTCCGCTATGCCGATGAGCAGATGGCCGAGATGAACTACAAGA
>JAFIDK010000163.1 GCA_017051695.1 Algoriphagus aestuarii
CGCATCTCGGCATTGTTTGACGGGTCTGCCCCGCCCGCGACGGGGTGGGTAGCGTGGATTCCATGCGAGCGATAGTCGTCAGTGCCCCCGGCGGTCCGGAGAATCTGGTCTGGCAGGAGGTCCCCGACCCCCAGCCCGGGCCGGGAGAAGTCCTCGTCGAGGTTGCGGCAACAGCGGTCAACCGAGGCGACATCAGCCAGCGGGAAGGCAACTACCCGCCGCCTCCGGGCGCCCCGGAATACCTGGGGCTGGAATGCTCCGGCCGCATCATTGCGTTCGGCCCCGGCACTGAAGACTCTGGTTACCGGGTGGGCGACGAGGTGTGCGCGCTGCTGAGCGGCGGCGGTTACGCCGAGCGGGTAGCGGTTCCTGTCGGCCAGTTGCTGCCGGTCCCCAAAGGGGTCGGCCTGGTCGAGGCCGCAGCCCTGCCCGAGGTTGCCTGCACGGTGTGGGCCTACGTGTTCATGACCGCCCAGCTGCGTGAAGGCGAGGCT
>JAFIDK010000164.1 GCA_017051695.1 Algoriphagus aestuarii
TTCCGGAACACCCTGATGGCCCAGGTAGGCGGTGACGATGGGTTTCGTGGCCCGCGCCGAGCGCTCTCGCATGACTTCGGCCACGCCGCTGGAGATGGGGGCCAGGGCCGGGATGAAGACCACGACCAGGGAGTGCACTCCGTCGTCGGCGAGGGCCGCGTCCAGCGCTTCCGCGAAGTCGCGCTCGGTGGCGTTGGGGCCGAGGTCTACGGGTTCGAGGGGGTGCAGTCCGGCACGGACACAGGCGTCCTTGACCAGCAGCTCCAAGGCCGCGGAGTTGCCGATGATGCCGACCCGGGGGCCTTTCGGCAGCGGCTGGTAGGCGAACAGTTGCGCGACGTCGAACATCTGGGTGATGTCCTCGACCCGGACCACGCCGGACTGTTCGAATAGGGAGGTCACCGCGTAGTCGGGCAGGGAGAGGGTGCCTGCGGCGTGTCCTCGCGGCACGCCGCGGACGGAGCCGCCGCTGCGGACGACGACTACGGGCTT
>JAFIDK010000165.1 GCA_017051695.1 Algoriphagus aestuarii
GGGATGACGGAAGTTTTCCGTGGATTTCCGTGGAGCCGCGGCGGCCGGCGGGGCGCCGGACCCGGCCCGGGCAGCGGACGGGGCCGGCGGGGAGCTGTCCCCCGCCGGCCCCGGGGCCGCGTCGGTCAGTGGTCGCCGACGAGCTGGCGGCGCAGCGTCGTCAGGATCGCGGCGAGCCGCCGTGAGACGTGCATCTGCGACAGTCCGACGATCTCGGCGATCTGCGCCTGGGTCTTGTCCCCGGCGAAGCGGAGCAGCAGGATACGACGGTCGCGGGGCGACAGGGCGGCCAAGGCGGGGCGCAGCGCCGCATGGTCGACGACACGTTCCAACGCGTCGTCGAGTCCGCCCAGGGTGTCGCCCAGGGTGGCGCCGTCATCGTCGGGCCCGAACGGCACGTCGAGGGAGAGCGTGCTGTAGGCGCGGGCCGCGTCGATGAGCTCCAAGGTCTGCTCCTCGTCCATCTCCAGCAGCTCCGCGAGCTCCCGGACC
>JAFIDK010000166.1 GCA_017051695.1 Algoriphagus aestuarii
GCTCGGCGATCGACTGGTAGGCGGACGCGCCGAGGTCGATGGGCGCCTCCCCGCCGGAAGCAGCGTTGATCCAGGAGGCTTCGAGGAACTCCTGGCTGGTCGCGACCAGCTCCTGGGCCCGGGTGCGGATCCGCTCCGGGTCGCAGCCCACGATGTGGGTGCCCGGCGGCAGCAGGTCGAGGAGCAGCTCCATCCGGTCCGCGAGCACCGGTGCGAACGCTTCCATGCCTTCGACCGCCACCCCGTCCGCCAGCTTCGTCAGGATGTCGGCAAGCGCCGGGTACTCGGCGGCCAGGGCCCGGGCGCGCTTCCGCACCGTGTCGGTGAGCAGCAGCTCCCGGCAGGGCGGGGCGAACAGGCCGGCTTCGGCTGCTCCGGGCTTGGAGATGGAACGCTGGTCAGCGACCTGGAAGTAGCGGATCTCCTCAACAGTGTCGCCCCAGAATTCCAACCGCAGGGGGTGCTCTTCGGTGGGCGGGAACACGTCGAGAA
>JAFIDK010000167.1 GCA_017051695.1 Algoriphagus aestuarii
CGGGGGAGCGTCCCGCCGTGATCCTGATGGTCGGGGTGAACGGGGTCGGTAAGACCACCACCGCGGGCAAACTGGCTCGGGTCGTGATCGGCGACGGCGGCAGCGTCGTCCTGGGCGCTGCGGACACGTTCCGGGCAGCCGCCGCAGACCAGTTGCAGACCTGGGGAGAGCGCGTCGGCGCAACCGTGGTGCGCAAACACGAAGGCGCGGACCCGGCCAGCGTGGCCTTCGACGCGGTCTCTCAAGGCATCGAGCAGGGGGCCGACACCGTCATCATCGACACCGCGGGACGGTTGCACACCAAGACCGGCCTCATGGACGAGCTGGGCAAAGTCAAACGCGTCGTGGAGAAGAAAGCCCAGGTCGACGAGGTCCTGCTGGTGCTGGACGCCACCACTGGGCAGAACGGCCTGCGGCAGGCGCGCGTGTTCGCCGAGGTCGTCAACGTCACCGGCATCGTGCTGACCAAAATGGACGGCACGGCCAAGGG
>JAFIDK010000168.1 GCA_017051695.1 Algoriphagus aestuarii
GTTGCGGGCGGCTCTGCCCGCCGAACCGGTGGTGGTCGTCGCCGCAGACCCGAGCCCGGCCGCCGTGTCGTGGGGGCGCGGCGCCGAGGAAGGCCTGGCCGCTGTGGTGGACGGCCGGTTCACGTTCCTGGGCAGTGCCCGCTCGGATCCGGCGGGCAGCCTGGCCGCGTTCACCGGGGGCCCGGTGGGCGTGAGCGAGGAGGTCGGCTACGACGCGCTTCCCGAAGCGCTGGCCCAGGCGGAGCGGGCCTTGGAGGTCGCGCAGCGCGACGCTGCCGCCCTGGTCCGCCACACCGACCTGCCAGGCGGTTTCCTGGGACTGTTGGACACCCCGGCCGGGACAGGCATGGCCCAGCGGCTGCTCGCCCCGCTGCGCGAGCACCGGGCTAGCGCGGACTTGCTGGCGTCACTGCGCGCCTATCTCGCCGCATCGGGCCGGTGGGATGCCGCAGCCGAGTCGCTGGGGGTCCACCGGCACACGCTGCGCTAC
>JAFIDK010000169.1 GCA_017051695.1 Algoriphagus aestuarii
CGCCGAAGTGGAGCGGCGCGCCAACAGCCCGATGGCCCGCCTCGACGTTCGGCTGCGCCGCACCGAGCTGGGCCGCCAGATCCGAACCCGCCTGGACCGGGCAGGCGTGCAGATGAAGGTCTCCTCCTTCGCCCTGCTGGTGGCGGCCTGCGCTGTCGCCGCGATCGTCATCGTCTGGCACGTCCTCGCTCCGCTTTTGGGCTTGTGTGCCGCCGCCCTCGTGGGCTACCTGTTCCTCGCCTATCTCAACCGGCAGGAAGAGAAACGCCGAGAAGCGTTCACCGCGCAGCTTCCCGAACTCGCCCGGGTGCTGTCCAACGCCACCCAAGCGGGTCTCGCGCTCCCCACCGCGATCGACATGGCTGCCGACGAACTCGCCGACCCGGCCGGAGCAGAGCTACGGCACGTCGCGGAATCGATCAAAGTCGGCCAACCCTTTGAAGAAGCCCTCAACGATTTGAGGAAGCGCATGCCGTCCCGGGAGATCG
>JAFIDK010000017.1 GCA_017051695.1 Algoriphagus aestuarii
TTTATGATCAGGACAGCAATCGCTATGAGGTAGGCAAGAAAGTGCTGACCAGAAATGCGGCCAACCAACATGAAATCCTGGAGGAGGAAATGTATATTGCAAAGGACGGCTATATGGAAACCTTTGTGGTGAACGAAACTTCAGAGGATGTCTGGTTTGACAATATGATGGTGATGAGCGTGAGCTCAGTGATTGTACAGGAGACCCATTATGACCCTTGGGGACTGGAACTGACGGGACTAGGCTATCAATATGGGGGGATTAAGTCGAATAAGTATCTCTATAACGGCAAAGAGTTGATTGAGGACAACGGTCTTCAATATTACGACTATGGCGCAAGGATGTATGATGCCACTATTGGGAGATGGGGTGTTGTTGACGAATTTAGTGATGTGTATGCTGGGTATTCCAGCTATAATTACGCACTTAACAATCCTATTAATAATTTAGACCCAGACGGTCGTTTAATAATATTTGTTAATGGAAATCATTATGGAAGTGGTGGAAAAGAAAAATATTGGACAAATTTTTCAAGTGCTGTAAAAAATAAGTTTAAAGACGAAAATGCAATTTATTTGGATGGCTCATTAGGGGGATTCGCTGGGCTGTATACAAATGATTTTAACTCGTCATACAGGTCTCGCCAAATTTCAGCAAATAGTAGATTTGATGAGGGGTATGCAGTAGGTCAAGCCATTGCGGAAGCAATCATTAGAGGTTTGGCAGTGGGCGAAACAATTAAAATTGTAACTCATAGTATGGGAGGGACTTATGGGAGAGGTTTAGCAAAAGCCTTGGAAGAAGCTGCGGGGAGAATGGGAATTACAGATAGAAAACTTTTGACTTTAATTGCGGATTTCGATCCTTTTCAAGCGTCCTCCTTAGTTGATGTGGAGAACACATTTACACAGCAATTTATTCATGATGGCGGCCTATTCGGTATTGCAGATCAAGTTGATGAAAATGCAGATCAAGTTTATAAAGACGAAAATCAGAGCTCTCATTCAATAGCTTCCTTTGTCAATGATATATCAAAATTAAAAGAAGGGACATATAAATGGAACGCAAAAACGGAATCATGGGAATGCACAAATTGTAAAGTAAAAGAAGATGAATAATAATAGTATTTTAAAAGGGTATTTGGTTCATTTTGTTTATGTCCCAATAGCCATTGTTAATTCTTTAATTAACGGGGAAGACATCAATGTATTAGGATTGATTATTTTTATAACCATTTTAATTGGCTTTATAGCATTTGGATTTAACTATTCTATCACTATTTTAGGTTTAAGTCTGTTTAAAAATAAATGCATATTTGCTTTTTTGTTGCCCACTATGGTGGCGGCAGGTTTATACTACCCCATTAATGAATTACTGCAATATCTAGATTTTGGAGGAAACTCAATTTATCTTTTGTTTTTGGGAATATCCATATTTGTTAATATAGGCACATTTATATTTCTCAGGTTTAAAAATTCAAAAATACAATAGCACGTAAAGTTACTGTCTCTCCAATATAGAGTTCTTTGAAGAATAATCCACTTGGTAGTGTTCCTCAGCTCCGTGTATGTAAAACATGGTTGAGACTAGGGGTGGATTGTATTTACACCCTTATGTAGGGTAGAAATTGTAATTCAAAAAGTGAAAAGAGTATTTATAAACTGTCAGAAATAGTTTTCAAATAGACTTTTAATTTAGGTGTTGTTATATATGATTATACAAAAAAGTTATGCTTAAAGAAATTGTTTTTCTAGTTTGCTTAATGCTCTCACCTTATTTCTTGAAAGCTCAAAACTTGCCAAGTAACTTGAATTCAAAGCTTTCGAAACCTTCGATTTCAAATTCTATTTCTGCATTACCCTCCAAACCCGAAATCTCATACTTAGAAGAACTCAAGCAGATCAGGGATCTGAAGAAGTCCTATGATTCCCTCCAAGATGAGATCAAAGAATTAAAAGAGGTGTCCACTGACTCTGTCCAGCGTGACAGTTTATTGCAGGTGGCAAAAGAGAGGACTAGGGTGTTGTTGGATAATGAAAAGAAGACTTTGGAGAGTTTGGTTCAAAGTGGGGATATTCCTGGAGAGGAAATCAAAAATGCTTCCCAGAATATATTGAATAGGGTAGAGGAATCCCAAAACAGACTTGATGAGTTGACGAATGTTTCTGATCTGGAATCATTGGCAGACCAGAATAATGAAAATCTTAAAGCACTCACCAATGAATGGATCATGCCCAAAATAGAAGAGGAGTTGACAGGGAAAGTAAGTGGTGAGATAGATCCGAGGAATATGCAAATCCCGGATTTTTATGGAAAGGGAGCCCTGGAAGAGCTGACCAAAAACGGACTTCCTTCTGAAATACCTTATGATCAGGCAAAGGCACTGGCTTCAGAGAAAGCTGCACATATCAGCGATGAATTCATCCAAAAATCTGGAAAGGACTTCAGCAAAATCAAAGTGGACTCTCTGGGTAACATCAAAACCATTTCTGCATCATTGGAAAAGAGGCGAAAAACATTCATCGAGCCCAATGAACTCAAGAGTGAGAAGTTTATCCATAGGATTGGTTTAAACCTCTGGTATGATCCATTGACTTCCTTTGGGGAGGGGTTTTTGTTGGATGGTGGAGTCTTTTATGGATTGACGCATCAGTTTTCACTTCTTGGAGGAATTACCTGGAAAAAGCAGTTTGATGAGGAGGAACCTTTGATCCGGCAGGGCTTTGGTTACTATTCCGGAATCCGGTTTGCCAAGGGAAACTGGTTTGCCCAAGGGACAGTCAATAGAAACCAGGTGACAGTCACCAACCCGGCAGGCTATGAATCCAGAGACTATGCCGGAAAAGCCTGGGCTTCTAGTGTGGCCATTGGAAGAACGATTCCCATGGGTAAGGTTATCCGTTCGGTGGTGATCGGATCAATCGATCCGTTTTTTAACAAGCAAAGCTCTTTTTACAAAAGCAGGGTTCAGCTTAAGATAGGCTTTGAGATAGGGTCTTTTAAGTTTCTTAAAAAGGAAATAAAGGAATTGAATTTTGAGGAATTTGAAGAGAAAAAAGTAGAAGAACATGTGGTTGAATATTTTGACAAAAATTTTAATTGAATTTTTATCTAATTATCACATATTTTCAAATGAATTTTAATTAGTAAGTGTCTAAAATATACATAAAAATGTAGTTTAAATTGAATGGTTTTCGGGTTAATTAAACAATACCCCATTTTGGGTATTTTTTCAGATTTTAAAATTTATTTTATTTATAGTGTTTTCTGAATTATTCAAATAACAAAGTATTCATGGTTACTTGATTTAAAATAGGTGAATTTTTAAAGAGTAATTTATTTTATCTAAAATGTGTTAGCAATTCTTTTAATAGAAATAGATTTTTATAGAGTTATGTTTTGTCAAAATATCCATTCCAAAAAAAAACCTCTTTTATTTATTTTAACCTTTTCTTTCTACTTGGCTGATTGTCAGTGTTTTGGATATGGTATTGATTGGAATAATTCTTTTTCCAATGTTTTTGGTAAAGAATTGATTTACAGTGTAAAAGAGGTGAACATTTACGATTCATCTCCTTATTTGGAATCTATAAAAGAAGAGGTTCTAAATGGAGAAATAATATCTGCATTTGACTTACCAGAATTGGGTGTTCAAGATTCTGAAAAGTCTTCAAAAGATGATATGGCGTTTCGTTCAGATAAAGTGGAAGACTCAATCAAACTGAAAAAGGACTTAGAGGATAAACTGGAGAAAAAGCTGAAGGACCGATTGGATGAAATGAATTCCAAAAGATCAAAAAACACTGAAAAAGGATCCTTCCAGGTTAATTCAAGTATGTCTAATCCGCTGCCAAGCCAAGCTGAATATGATGCATTAATGGATCTATATCAGGCTACAAATGGAGCAAATTGGAATTATAATTCTGGGTGGAGCACTGCCAACCCAAATGTCGTTCAATATGTTGGAAATTGGCATGGAGTTATCACTGATTCCAATGGGCATATTTCTTATTTGCTTTTAAGTGAAAATAACCTGGTAGGTGAGGTGCCAGCATCAATTGAAAACCTTACCAATCTTTATTGGCTTGATTTTAGGTCAAATTCATTATCGGGAGATCTTGAAGACTGGTTAGGTGTTTTTCCTCAATTGACTTTCTTACAACTTTCAAGTAATGATTTTACAGGTCCAATTCCACAGGATTTAGGTTTGAATACAAATTTGACTGATGCCTATCTTCATAGAAATCAGTTAAGTGGAAGTATTCCTTCAAACATTGGGAATTTAACCAATTTGATTTGGTTATTGCTCTATGATAATGACCTAACAGGTAGCTTACCTACAGAAATCGGGAATCTTCAAAACCTTCAATACTTATACTTATATAGAAACAATTTTTCTGGTAGTCTTCCATCCTCCATTGGGAACTTGCAGGCTTTAAAATTTTTGGGGCTACATACTAATTCATTTAGCGGTCAGTTGCCTTCAAGCATTGGTCAAATGAGTAGTTTAACTACCATGTTGCTGCACTACAACCAATTTACGGGGCCCTTGCCCAGCCAGATGGGAAACCTTTCTAACCTTCAAGAAATCCATTTTTATAATAATGCTTTTTCTGGATCAATTCCTGGAACCATGGGGAATTTGACCAATTTAATTAGTTTTTATATACATGAAAACCAACTAACAGGAACTATACCTTTTCAATTGGGTGGGATGTCAAGTTTGGTGAACCTAAGGTTGAATTTGAACAATTTGACAGGTTCAATCCCTTCAGAGTTGGGGAACCTTTCAAATTTGAAAGACTTGAGGTTGGCAAACAACCAATTGACAGGGCCTATACCTTCTTCTTTTGGTAATCTGACAAATATTTTAACTCTTACTTTAAACAACAATAAACTTTCAGGGGCTATACCAGGAAGTTTATGCTCGATACCAAATATTGTACAATTGGAATTACAGAATAATAATCTGGAAGGGGCTATTCCAAATTGTCTTTATGACAAGAATATTGGGTTCTTTTTACTGAGTTACAACTTTTATAATTTTGAGAATTTGGTCTATGCAAAGACCAAAGTTGCTGATAATTTTCAATACTCTCCTCAAAATATCAAGTTTGTGGATACAGTTTATGTTCAATCCAATGCAACACAGAGCCTAACTGTTAATGACGGAAATTACCAAGGAGCCTCTTCAAGTTACCGTTGGAAAAAGGATGGAACATGGCTACACGCTGCTTCACCTACCAATAAAACAATAAATATTACCTGTAGTACGACAAGTTGTGAAGGACTTTATAATGTTGAAATAACAAACCCTGACTTTCCCGGAGCATTATTGTCTGGAAATATATATTATATAAAAATAGGAGCGAATCTAAATAGAACAATTTGTTCTATTGGAGATTTAGGTAACAACTTTGATTTTGGTCTTTTTAAAAGTGATTAGTCATTTACTTATAGATTCACATTTTAATATAGTCTGGTATGATGGGTCAAATTTGGTTATATAAATGTTTTTAATCGGCAATCTTAACTATACTTTAAACAAATTATTTATAATAAATTCAATGAAAAAATTTAGTCTTTTACTGATTTTTACGCTTGTCACTTCCCTTTCGGTTTTTGCTCAAGGCAGTAATACTTTTCCATCCTGGGGACATGTTGGTATTGGTACCCAAAGTCCAATCCATGCGCTTCATTTGAAATATCCTGAAGGAACCAGAGCTCGATTCGAATTTGGATATAGTGTGGTAGATATTGTTGGTTATGGAAATAGTTGGCAAGATTATGCAAATTCTCAAGGGATTTTTATGTATGGTGCCGACGGTTTGATTATGACTGAACAGAACCTGAATCTTAGAATCATTACAAATGATGGGTCATTTAAAGAAAGAGTTCGAATTCTTGCCAATGGAAATATGGGGATTGGAACAAAGACTCCTCAATACTTACTCTCTGTAAATGGCACAATAGGAACAAAAGAAGTACATGTGACCGCCACTGGTTGGGCAGATTATGTGTTCAGTCCCAATTATAAACTGATGCCACTCAATGAAGTTGAAAACTTTATAAAGGAACATGGACATTTACCAAATATTCCTTCAGCTGAACAGGTGAAAGAAGAAGGCATAAATCTATCCGAAATCAATGTTAAACTTTTGGAAAAAATAGAAGAGTTGACCCTGCACCTAATTCGTCAACAACAAGAAATCGATTCTTTAAAAAAAGAAATTGAGGTTGTAAGAGTCCAAGATTAGTATTCTTTCAAATTTCACTTGATCTCCCCTTTAAAGATTGATTTACTTTTTACATAAAAACATGATGGTTAGATATTTAGTGGATAGTGACCTTGGATTTTTGAGAAAAGTCCGGAATGTCCTGTTGGTTTTAATTTCGGTTAATATCCTAAAGGT
>JAFIDK010000170.1 GCA_017051695.1 Algoriphagus aestuarii
GTCAGCGGTGCCCGCGAGCATGCTCTTCGTCCGCAACCCCACGGGTATTTCGCATGCTCCCGAGGAGCGCGTTGATCCCGCGGACTGCCATGCGGGAGTCGCCGCCCTCACCGAGGTGCTCGCCGATCTCACCGAGGCGAAACGCGACTGAGCGCACAGCACTGTATCGGAAAGCCCGCGGGGACAGCCGGGCTGCTGCCGTTGGCGAGCACGCGGCGGGATGAAGGGCGCTCCTGGACGGTGTTCCGGGGCAGCCGCCAGGCGCCGGAGGCAGTCCGGGCGGTTCGAGTAGTGCGGCACAGCCCGTTATGCGCCGAGAAACCCCTCGCCCACCCCTTCTCCTTCTTCACCGCTGGGCTGCGCGGGAGGCGCGGCGAGCCTGCTGTGGTGGATTCCGTAGAGGAAGTAGATGGCGACCCCGATCACGAGCCATACCGCGAACCGGATCCAGGTGAGCGCGGTCAGGTTGAGCATCAGCCAGAGGCAGG
>JAFIDK010000172.1 GCA_017051695.1 Algoriphagus aestuarii
GGAGCTGTTTAGGGTAGAACCGGTAACTGGGGCTAAGTCGTAACAAGGTAGCCGTACCGGAAGGTGCGGCTGGAACACCTCCTTTCTGGAAAAGACCCTGTCACTCAGGAGCCTTACATACTTCAAAACATTATACAGAGTTGGGCCTGTAGCTCAGGTGGTTAGAGCGCTACACTGATAATGTAGAGGTCCGTGGTTCGAGTCCACGCAGGCCCACTAATAACTCTACGGGGGATTAGCTCAGCTGGCTAGAGCACCTGCCTTGCACGCAGGGGGTCAACGGTTCGAATCCGTTATTCTCCACTTTATTTCCTGATAGTATAATTGAATACTATCACATTTCTTCGAATAGCGAAGAACAAGTTCATTGACATGTTTAGCAGAAATTGTAACAGAAGTACTGTAATAAGTACATAAGTAGAGTAAGTGAATAAGGGCGCACGGGGGATGCCTAGGCTCTCAGAGGCGAGGAAGGACGTGATAAGCT
>JAFIDK010000173.1 GCA_017051695.1 Algoriphagus aestuarii
CCGTGTGGCTGGTCAGTGGGAGACCGCTTTTTCCGCTCCGGCACCGGTGAGGGACCGGACCTCCATCTCGGCGTGCTTCTTGGCGTCGTGCTCGCTGGAGAGCATGGTGCCGAGCCAGCCGAGGAAGAAGGACAGCTGAATGGAGATGATGCCAGGGTTGGACAGCGGGAAGAACGCGAAGTCCAAGTCCGGGAACATCGCTTTCTCCGAACCGGACACGGCCGGGGAGAACACGATCAGCGTGATCGTGGTGATCAGACCGCCGTAGATGCTCCACAGCGCGCCCTGGGTGTTGAACCGCTTCCAGAACAGCGTGTAGAGGATCGTCGGCAGGTTCGCCGAGGCGGCCACAGCGAAGGCCAGCGCGACGAGGAACGCCACGTTCTGCTCCTTGGCGAAGATACCGCCGACGATGGCCACCGCACCGATCACCAGGGAGGTGATTCGGGCCACGCGTACCTCGCTGCCGGGGGCGGTCTTGCCCTTC
>JAFIDK010000174.1 GCA_017051695.1 Algoriphagus aestuarii
TTGTGGTGTGGGCCAGCGCCTGGCCCTGCCACGGAGGAACAAAGAGAAAAAGACAGTCGCCGGAAGGCGCCTGACTACTTGACTTCGATGCCCATGGAGCGGGCGGTGCCGGCGATGATCTTCTCGGCGGCTTCCAGGCTGGTGGTGTTCAGGTCAGGGAGCTTGGTCTGTGCGATCTCGCGGACCTGGTCCCGCGTGATCGAACCGGCGACGCTGCGGCTCGGCGTGCTGGCCCCCTTCTCCAGCCCGGCGGCCTTGAGGATCAGCGCAGGCGCCGGAGGCGTCTTGGTGACGAAGCTGAAGGAGCGGTCCTCGTAGATAGAGATTTCTACGGGGATGATGTTGCCGCGCTGGGATTCTGTAGCAGCGTTGTACTGCTTGCAGAATTCCATGATGTTGACGCCGTGCGGACCAAGCGCGGTACCGACAGGCGGCGCCGGAGTGGCCTGACCAGCGGGAAGCTGGACCTTAACCACAGCCGCAAGC
>JAFIDK010000175.1 GCA_017051695.1 Algoriphagus aestuarii
GGGCCCGTTGCGTAAATACTTCGGCCGCAAGATTTTTGTCTACGCGCTGACCTTCTTTGCAGCAGTCACCATCAACTGGATGATCCCGCGGCTGATGCCCGGTGACCCCATCAAGAGCCGGCTCGCCCGTGCTTCGCTCAACGACGCTGGCGCAGCGGAAGCGTTGTACGGGTACTTCAACAAGATGTTCGGCCTGGACCTGCCGCTCTGGCAGCAGTACCTCAACTTCTGGGTCTCGCTGTTCCAGGGCGACCTGGGGATTAGCATCTGGAACTTCCCCACGCCTGTTATTGACCTGATTTTGGGAGCGGTCCCATACAGTCTGGGACTCCTGCTGCCCTCGATTATCCTGAGCTGGCTCGTCGGCAACTGGTTCGGCGCCTACGCCGCGCGGAGCAAGTGGCTGGACAACACGATCCTGCCCATCGGCTACATCCTCACCGCTACTCCCTACATGTGGCTGGCGCTCCTGCTGGCCTGGAGCC
>JAFIDK010000176.1 GCA_017051695.1 Algoriphagus aestuarii
GGCCACGCCCTCGCCGTAGAACTCGACGAACTTGCCGACGACGCCGTGCTCCCGCAGCATCTCGGTGATGGTGAGCACGAGGTCGGTGGCGGTGGTGCCGGGGGGCAGCTCACCGGTGAGCTTGAAGCCGACGACCCGCGGGATGAGCATGGAGATCGGCTGGCCGAGCATGGCTGCCTCGGCCTCGATACCGCCCACGCCCCAGCCCAGGATGCCCAGGCCGTTCTGCATGGTGGTGTGGGAGTCGGTGCCCACACAGGTGTCGGGGTAGGCCTGGCCGTTGCGGACCATGGTGACCCGGGCCAGGTGCTCGATGTTGGCCTGGTGCACGATGCCGGTGCCCGGCGGGACGACCTTGAACCCTTCAAAGGCGTTCTGGCCCCAGCGCAGGAACTGGTAGCGCTCGCGGTTGCGCTCGTACTCCATTTCGACGTTGCGTTCGAAGGCGTCGGGGCGCCCGAACACGTCGACGATCACCGAGT
>JAFIDK010000177.1 GCA_017051695.1 Algoriphagus aestuarii
CGTGGCGCATCGGCGGGCGCTCACTGACTTGGACGTCCCAGTCCAGTGACTCGTAGCCGGAATCGGTCTGCACGAACTGGGTGATTCCCCGCGAAAACGGATGCTTGGGCACGACGATGCCCTGCCGGTGCATTCGCGACCACGCGGTGTCGAGGATCTGCCCCGCCATACGGCCCAGGGCTGCGGTGGACTGGTGGGAGTGCTCCCGGCTGCCCAGGTCGGTTTGGGCCATCCGGTCGACCCCCACCAGCTCAGCCAAGTCCACAAGCAGCGCGAACTCGACGCCGTAGCCGCAGACGAACGGGACTGACTCGAGGACGTCGCGCCGCCCGGCGTACTCTCCGGCCAAAGGCTGGATGAATCCGGACAGTTCCGGCCAGCACATGTTGAGCAGTGGACGGGCCAGCAGTTCCGTGACCCGTCCCCCGTCGAAGGGACTGTACGAGTTGGCTTGGCGGAGCGGGCGACTGTAGCAGCCTTTG
>JAFIDK010000178.1 GCA_017051695.1 Algoriphagus aestuarii
CACCGCCATGTTTCCCGAGGTCACTGCGGAAGCTGTGGCGGAGGCGTTGGGGGAGGAGACCGCGGCGCGGGTGGCGGTGGTCCTCCAGCCGCAGACCCCTCCGCCCGAACTTGCCTCCCAGCTTCACGTGGCGCAGGGACGGCAGCCGGTGGCCCTCTACACCTGGCAGGGGGACGCGTTCCGCGCCGATGTGGTGACGGGTGCGGAAGTCCCGCGGACCAAGCGGACTTTGGCGGGGCCGAGCCGCCGGGTCGCCCCCGACGACCTGCTCGTCCACGTGGCAGCCGTGGCGGTGATCCTGCGGGGGGAGGTGCTGTCTACGGCCGCGCAGCAGCTCGCGGAGACGTCGCTGTACGTGTCCCCGGGACTGTCCACGGATCTCACCGACCAGCGGATTCGCGACCTGGCGCAGCGGTTCGCTGGACTGCCGGAGCCGGTGCGGGTGGCGCTCCTGCCCCGGGACGCGGTCGAGTACGAGGGTG
>JAFIDK010000179.1 GCA_017051695.1 Algoriphagus aestuarii
AGGCGTCGCGGCCAGCCAGCTCTTTGAGGGTGCGCCACGAGCACACCAGGTCGGTCAGCGCGGTCCCTTCCGGCAGCCGCTGGCGGCCCGAAGGCGCAAAAGAGTCCAGGATCTGCTGCCGGTGTTCCCGGTAAGCGGGGACGAGCGCGTCGGTGGACTCCTGCCGCTGCATGCGGGACCGGCGGTCCACGGTGCCGTCCTTGCCCGTGACCTCGATGGTGTACTCGCCTTCCGGCAGGAAACCGGTGGCGAGGTTGACCATGTACCAGTAGTAGTCGAGGGTCCGGTCGTAGATGTAGCCGTTCTTGTTGTCCGGGGTGAACCGCTGATTGGCGAACTCTACACGGTAGCCGTCGGGGCCGTAGGCGACGATGCTGTCGATCAGCTCGGGCGTGGGCGCACCCTTGGTGGGATAGAACGAGACCAGGCACTTGTGCTGTTCGCGGGGCAGGGGCGAACCGTCAAAGTCCCAGAAGACATGG
>JAFIDK010000018.1 GCA_017051695.1 Algoriphagus aestuarii
CAGACGTGGGAAGAACAGTTGGCTGTAGTGCGCGCTATCAACACGTCCCTGGGAGGTTCTTCGCGCGGAAAGAGCGCTGACTAGCAGAAGGGGGGGTACTGCATGGCTACACTGGCAGAACTGCTAGTCAGCATCGGTGTTGACACGAAATCGCTGGACAAGGGGCTGGAAGGCGTTGCGGAGAAGACGAATTCTTCGATGCAGCGCCTTGCCCGCACCGGTGAACAGCTCACCAGTGTCGGTAAATCGATGACAATGGGGGTGACGACTCCCATTGTGGGCATGGGTGCCGCGGTGTTGAAAACCGCTGGGGATTTCGAGGCTGGGATGAACCGTGTCCGCGCGGTGTCCGGTGCCACGGGAGCGGAATTCGAACAGCTCGAAGCCCTAGCCATGGAGTTGGGGCGCACCACCCAATTCAGTGCATCAGAAGCCGCTGATGCCATGGGTTTCCTGGCTATGGCGGGTATGGAAACTGACGAGATCATGGGTGCCCTGCCCCACACTCTGAACCTTGCTGCAGCAGGTGCGCTTGAGCTGGGGGATGCCGCGGACATTGTCACCAACATCATGTCCGGGTACGGGATGGAAGTCGAGGATCTCGCCCGCGTTAACGACGTACTGGCTAAGACGTTTACCAGCACCAACACAGACCTGAACATGCTGGGGTATTCCTTCAAATATGTGGGTCCGGTCGCTGCCAGCGCTGGCCTGCAATTCGAGGAAGTCTCAGCGGCGATTGGTCTGCTGGGTAACGCTGGTATTCAGGGTGAGCAGGCTGGTACGGTCTTGCGTGGCGCGATTTCTCGCCTTATCAAGCCTACCGGGGAAGTACAAGAAACTCTGGAGCGTCTCGGGGTTCAAGTCCAGGACTCTGCAGGAAACATGCTCCCGTTGGCGGACATTCTTCGCCAACTGGAGGAGGCGAGTGCGGACACCGCCGACATGATCACCATTTTCGGTGTCGAGGCTGGGCCCGGTATGCAGGCACTGCTTGATCAGGGTCATGAGGCACTTACCGAACTGACCACAGAGTTGGAAAACGCTGGTGGTACTGCGGAAGAGATCGCATCCGTTCAGATGGAGGGTCTCAACGGTGCGCTCAAGACCCTTGAGTCCGCCATGGAAGGTCTCGCACTAGCGGTGGCGAACTCCGGGCTTCTTGAATGGGTCACCGCCGCAGTCCAGAAGGTGGCAGAGTGGGTTCAGGAACTGGGGGAAACCAACCCTGAGCTGCTCAAATGGGGGACGCTCATCGCCGCGGTTGTCGCCGCGATCGGCCCCCTCCTCGTGGTGGCTGGTGTGCTGATTTCCTCCATTTCGCAGATCGCGACCGCGCTGAAAGTCCTGGCACCGATATTTCGTGCCGCTGCGGCCGCGAAAATGCTGTTTAACGCTGCACTGTGGGCGAGTCCCATTACGTGGATCATTCTGGCGATTATCGCGCTCATCGCGGTGATCGTGCTGTGCATCATGTACTGGGACGAAATCAAAGCCGCGGCGTCCGCAGCGTGGGACTGGATCGTGGATTCTGCGAAAGCCGCATGGGATTGGCTGGTCAACTTCCTGAAGTCCGTGCTGGACTGGATTGTGCAGCTATTCCTGAACTGGACTCTGATCGGGCTGGTTATCAAGCACTGGGACACGATTGTGGCCGCGTTCCGGTCCGCAATGGACTGGGCGAAGAACATCGTGAATTCCGGGATCCAAAAGGTCTTGGGCTTCATCAACAACCTCAAAACCATCCCAGGTCGCGTCGGAACGTTCTTCCGCAACATGGTGACCGCCGCGGCCAACCAGATCCAGCAGCTGATCGCACGCGTGCGCAGGCTGCCCAGCCAGATCAAGTCCGCAGTGGGTAATCTGAAAAACCTCCTCGTCTCCGCAGGTAAAAACATTATCCGGGGTCTGATTAACGGCATCAACAATATGATCGGCTCGCTCAAATCCAAGCTCAATAGCGTCACTAACATGATCCCGGACTGGAAAGGCCCTGAGCGCGTAGACCGACAGCTCCTGTTCGACACCGGCCGCACCATCATGGGCGGACTTGAACACGGTATTACTGCAGGACTGCCCGGGCTACGCTCCACGCTGAGGGATGTCACCAACGAAATCCCGCACAACGTTCGGGCTAGTGTCTCGCACGCTGGGACCACGACACACACGCTGGAAATCAACGTGACCGGTGCGGACGAGGAAATGGCACGTCTCATCCGGAAGATGGTGCGCGTACGCGGCCGCGGCGACGTTCAGCGCGCGTTTGGGGGTTGACATGACGTTTCCGGCAACGCCACTGCCAGTCCACGTGGAAATCTACGTAGACGGACAATGGGTAGACATCACCTCAGACGTGTACACCCGTGAGGACATCGTGATCTCCCGGGGGCGACGTGACGAGGGTACAGACACTGACCCCGGGAGCTGTTCGTTCGTCCTCAACAACCGGGACGGGAAGTACTCGCCGCGAAATCCGCGCTCACCGTACTACCGGAAAATCGGCCGGAACACCCCGGTCCGCGTATCTGTGGAGTGGGGCGGAAGGCGGATCCCCCGGTTTTTCGGGGAGATTTCTGCGTGGCCACCGCGGTGGGACCTGTCCGGTCGGGACGTGTACGTGCCTGTCGAAGCATCTGGTGTGCTCCGCCGTCTAGGTGCGGGAGCTGAGCCGCTGAGAGACGCACTGTATCGACACCTGATGACGCAGTCTCCGCGCGCCTACTGGCCGCTCACGGACGGGCCCGAGACGTGGTGGGCACCGTGCGTGAGTGGCCGCGGCGGACGGTTCATCCCCGTCGTGTATGTGGGGGACTCGGCACGACGTCCCCAGTACCAGGAACAGGAACTCGCCGAGTGGCTGGCTCCGGTGGCAAAGGTGACCGATGCCGAGCGGGGCGTGTGGCGTGGTCAAATTTACGATCAGGGCTCGACATCGTGGGCAGTCGACTTTGTCCGCGTAGGCACCGGGGGTCACGACTCGCTAGAGATAGAGACCGGCGGCAAGGGGACCAACGCGGATCCCTACATTTCGTGGCATCTGGTGTTTGACCCTATCTACCAAGAACTGTCCGTGACGTACTACACGCTGGGCGCTACCATCGGCTCCGTGAGCGTCATCGTCGAGAGCTTCTCGGACCCCGAATCGTTCACGGAGACTCCCCACATGTACCGCCTTGCGGTATCCCAGTCGGGGAGCAACGTACTAGTGCGGGTCTACCGCGATGGGCAGCTGTTGCGGAGTGTACAGGATAGCGTTCCGCTGCAGCCCATCACCGCGGTGGCATACAACTGGTGGGTTCCGAATGACGAACTCTCCACACACGCTGGACTGGGTCACATCGCCGTATGGAACGGCAACGGCCCCGATCTGGGGGAGCTGATGTCCGCGTTTCGCGGCCATGCGGGGGAGGCTGCAGGTCGCCGCATCGAACGGGTATGCGCGGAAGCCGGGATCCCGTTCCGTGGCATTGGGGACCTGGATGACACCCAGCCCGTGGGCCCACAGGAGCCTACGGTCCCGCTTGAGTTGATCCAGCAGGCGGCCGCGGTGGATGGTGGTGTGCTGTATGAGGATCGCGAGTCCGCGCAGCTCGTCTACCGTACACTGCGTTCCCGATACAACCGTGGGGCACTGTTGGAGGAAGAGGAGGACTGATGTTTACTGACGAGTTTTTCGACTACGCGCTTGATGGCGCGGTAGCGAACGCCGGAACGGCTAGCCTGCACACCGGTAACCCGGGGTCGACTGGCACCAACGAGGTGAGCGGTGGCGGATACACGAGGCAAAGTATCACGTGGGGCTCCGCGAGCGGTGGCATCGTAGAGACATCCAGCCCGGTCACGTTCAATGTTCCTGGGGACACCACGGTGCACTACGTGGGATTGTGGGATGGGACCACGTTTCTTGGCTACCTTACCTTAGAGAGTCCGGAGACGTTCTCCAGCCCGGGAACGTTGGAGGTAACGACGCTGCACATCTACGCCGACAATCCGTAGTGGGAAGGGGGGACCATGGTGCTGGTCCAAAACCGTTTGTACGGGCCGCTTAACGAGGTCCCCACCAGCGCATCCCTGGCTGCCACCTCGTCTACCACCCTTCAGGTCACCATTGAGAGTGCGAGCCCACCGGTGGGCGGCCGAGCGGTGTACGACGATGCCCGTACGGTCCACAACCTGAACACGATTCGCATCGACTCAGGCCACCACCGCGGCAACACCCCGCGGCTGATCGTCCCGCTACCCTCGTCGGGCCCATGGTGGGCAAGGTTCTATCTGTGGGCACCGGGCTTGCAGTCAGCGGGGTACGGGATTAACGAGGTGCGCTGGGCTGCGCATTTCCCCACCGCGGGGATGGGCTGGGTGGTTCACGAGACAGCGTCCGGCAACATCGGGACTCGGCTCCAGCCTGACGATCTGGCTGCAACAGCCATCAACTGGTCAGAAGAGTCGGGTAACGCGGTCCCCATCAGTCAGTGGTGGCTCGTCGAATTCCACACCGATGGAAGCTCCTTCTTCGAGTCCCGGGTGACGAACGCTGCGGGTGACCGCACTCGCATCCACCGTTGGGACGGGTACACGTTCCATGACCAGTTGGTACTGACCGGATACCGCTACCGCCGCGGCATTCTCCTGCTCCCTGGCGAATCAGACGCTTCACGCGGGGATACGGAAATCACCGCCATGCAGGAAGCTCTGCTAGAACTGGGGTATCCGCTGCCACAGTTCGGCGCAGACGGTGACTACGGTGGGGAGACCGTTGCCGCGGTCCAGGCGTTTCAGGCTGACTACGGGCTCCTCGTTGACGGTATTGCTGGGCCTGAAACGTGGTCCGCGATCGATCTTGCACTACGTCTTCACCGCGGCCAGGGCTACCCACCGTCGCTGTGGGTATCCCACGTGGCTGTTGCCGATGACGGTCCGCTCGGCCCCGCACCACCGCCACGCTGGACGTGGGCACTGCACTGGCTGACCATGGATGGTCACGCTGAGACACGCCAAGCAGGCGCGACAGCGTCTGGTGGCCTGCGCTTTGGTGGCCACGCGTCCGGGTACGCGGTACCGCAAGGTGCGGCCGTGGGCCGTTTCACGGCGGGCGGTACTGCAGTTGCAGGTTCTCGCACCGCGGCCACGGATGCGCTCGGCGGAATGCAGGTGGGATCCCACCTCGTCGAGGTGCTCCACCACGGCCGTGGGAACGCGCTCGGCGGCATGGTCGCAGGGGAGTTTGCCACCGCGCGCAAACACGGCACATGTGTGGCACGTGGCGGACTGGAGTTCGGCGGTTCCGCGCGCACCGACACCGCGGTGTCCGTGGTACTGGACTACAGTGCGGGGCACATCAGTGAGCCGTGGGAGCCGATCGAGGATGACCAGAGGCTAGCCAACGACGTGACCGTGAGCATGCCGCGCGGTACGGAATATCGTGCGGTGCTAGAGGAAGGCGCACTGTCGGTGCAGCCGCCTCCGCTGGGTGTGGGCCGTTA
>JAFIDK010000180.1 GCA_017051695.1 Algoriphagus aestuarii
CGCGTTGGTCTGCGTGCGCTGGCCACGGACCGGCAGACCGCGGCGGTGCCGGATGCCCTGGTAGCTGCCGATCTCGATCTTGCGCCGAATGTCGGCCGCAACCTCGCGGCGCAGGTCACCCTCGACCTTGTAGTTGGCGTCGATCCACTCGCGGAGCTTGACCAGCTCCTCTTCGGTCAACTGGTAGACGCGGGTGTCGGGGTTGACCCCGGTGTTGGCCAGAGTCTCGGCCGCGCGGCTCCGGCCGATGCCGTAGACGTATGTAAGAGCGACCTCCACCCTTTTGTCCCGGGGGAGGTCGACGCCGGCGATGCGCGCCATCGGGCGTACTCCTTCTATGTCGCGGAGGTCTTTCCCGTTCCCGTGCCCTCTCGCCGCCCAACGACGAGGCCCCGGCCTCCGACCGGGGGTGGTCCCGGGGCACAATGCTCCGCCGGGATAGGAACGGGATTCTTCACACTGCAATGCCGGCCGACACATGT
>JAFIDK010000181.1 GCA_017051695.1 Algoriphagus aestuarii
GGCCGCGCTGGCTTTCCTCGAGCAGCGGCAGCCCGCCTTCCGCGGATGCTGACCGGCAGCGCGGCACGGTCAGCCGAGGCTGCCGATCAGCAGGAACAGCAGGATGAAGAGCAGGACCCCGGCGATGACGGCGATGCTGACGACGCCGAGCACGAACGCGGTGCTGGTCCCCTCGGCCTGCTGCTGGTACTGCTGCCCGCTATAGGGCTGGCTGGTCTGGGGGTAGCCCCCGGTGGACGGCATCCACGGCTGGGCGGGGGCGTAGGGGCCGCTCGGCCCCCCGTGGGGCGGGATGGCCGCATTCCCGGAATGGGGGGTGGGATAGGCGTGCTGGTGCGGTCCGGGCGGGGGCGCGTACCCGCCCTGCTGGGGACCGGTCGCATACCCGTATCCGGACTGGTGCGGCCCGGTCGCATACCCGTATCCGGAGTGCTGTGCACCAGTCGAGGGCAGGGAAGGCTGGGGGCCGCTGGCGGTCTG
>JAFIDK010000182.1 GCA_017051695.1 Algoriphagus aestuarii
TCAAGAACTACGGCAACACAATTACTGCGAGGTTTGGTGTCCGCCAGTCTGGAGAATCCGATCAGTGGAGCTCCTACATGAACGTTCCTCCTGGAGGAAGGGCCGGAGCAACATTCCGTATCCGCTCCTACTTCACCTATGGCGGACCTCCTATTTCCGGTCTCATGCAAGTCACAGGGTCAAGCACGACTTACACGACTGAAAGGGTCTCGTGCATGTGACCTGAGAAGGTTTAACTGAAACTGATTTACTTTCCTGGTTGCGTGCGTCCAGGTACCTCCGGACGCACGCAACCAGGTTTCACGAAAGAAACCCGTCATGTGGCAGGTATTGTTCTATGTGACCCCGATCACGGTCGGTATCGCCCTGGTCATTCTGGGAGTATCCGCCGTGGTGGTGGCTCGATGGAACCGCCGCTCACCGCGGTTGTTCCCAAGGGAAGCCCGATGGCTTCTGGGCACGGCCGCAGCGATGTAC
>JAFIDK010000183.1 GCA_017051695.1 Algoriphagus aestuarii
CCGGACGACTCATCATCGAAGTCGTCGACAACGGAACGGGGCTACCCGCGGACTTCGACCTGGAAACCAGTAGTAGCCTTGGACTGCAGATCGTTCGGACCCTGGTGACGGGCGAACTCGCGGGCCGGATGGAAATGACTCCCCAAGAGGGCGGCGGCACCAAGGTCCTGTTGGATCTGCCGGTAGACCATGAAGTGCAGTACTACAACTGAGACAAGGGGGCAGATCAGACCGCGGTGCTCAACCGGGCAGCGGGACGCAGGGCGCGGCGGCGCTTGAGCGCGCGGCGCTCGTCCTCGCTCATGCCGCCCCAGACACCGCCGTCCTGGCCGGTTTCCAAGGCCCACTCAAGGCAGGCGGTGCTTACGGAGCAGCGACGGCATACTTCCTTGGCTTCTTCAATCTGAATCAGTGCCGGGCCAGAATTGCCGATGGGGAAGAAGAGCTCGGGGTCTTCGTCACGGCAGGCAGCGTG
>JAFIDK010000184.1 GCA_017051695.1 Algoriphagus aestuarii
CCACGTGCTGGAGGAACGCGGGGTGCCCCGCCCGCGGCAGCCGTGAGCAGTTCCGCTCACCGGAACCAGTCGCTGCCCTGGGTGAAACGGCGCACCAGGTAGTCCCGCAGGGACACCACCACGAGCCTGCGCTCGTCGGTTTCGTGGTCCCAGGAGATGATGCCCGGCCCATAGCCCGTATGGACATAGGCGAACTGGGGCCCCATGTCGCTGTCCCCGAAGAACATCAGGTTGTCGAACGGCGCATACAGCTCCCGGTAGTCCGGTTCGGAACGCATGGCGAGGTTGTCTTCGATGATGCGTTCGGCTGACCACACCACGGCGTCGCCGTACTCGTTCCACACCCCGTTGGTCTCCCGCAGCAGCTCCACCAGTTCCCAAGGAACAGGCATGCCGAGTGCCTCCTCGATCCGCCAGAACAGCGCTTCCTTGGCCGGTTCGAGGAACTCCACCTCGGGGTACAGCTCACCGAT
>JAFIDK010000185.1 GCA_017051695.1 Algoriphagus aestuarii
GCGCCGGAAGGATCGTTGGCGGGGTGGGTGACCGTTGCTCCGTTTTTGTCGCTCCAGATGAACTTGCCGTCACAACACCACACGTTGAGTCCGCAACGGGTGGAGATGAAGGCCACGTCCGAGGAGCCTGCCTGGTACCAGGGTTCGGCCCAGGTTTCGCGGAGTTCGACGAAGAGCGCTTCTACCGAACGGTCGGCGCGAAACCCGTGCCGAGGGAGACGCCGGATTCGAGCAGATTCCGCAAGTTTCGCCCGATAAGTCCGCGGATTGTTCAGACGTGGATGACTCAAGGTTTCTCCTGCTGGCTGGCGTAGTCGCCGCTGCGCTGCGGCACTCCTTCCCCTCTTCAGCGGCCACTGGCTGTGCCCGCCCGGTCGTCTCGCCTCCAGATGGCGGACAACCCGAGGACCACCCTTCTTTACGAGGAACAGATCTCTCCGTTACCTCTTAGTGATCCTCGAAACCGGGATGCT
>JAFIDK010000186.1 GCA_017051695.1 Algoriphagus aestuarii
GGTCAATCCTATGGCTGCTGCGGGGTGGTCGGTGGTCTCATTCCGCTGTGCGGCCAGGATGTCCCGGTGCTGCTCGCCGACGGCGAGATCGCCAAGTCACCATGCTCCAGCAGCCATCCGGTGACCGCACCCGCATCCAGCGGCGGGGTGAAGTACCGGCCCTGGGCCGCATAGCAGCCGAGGGCGCGGACCGCTTCGACCTGCTCCGCATTCTCCACCCCTTCGGCGATAGCCCGCAGTCCCAGCGTGTTCATCAGGTCCACAGCGGCGGCCACGACCACCTTGCTGTCGGAATCATCGATCACGTGGCGGACGAACGACCCGTCCACCTTGACTTCCCCGACGGGCAGGCCGTTGAGGCGGGCCAAGGTGAAATAGCCGGTGCCGAAGTCGTCCAACGCGACCGTGACTCCCAGCTCCGCAAGGGACATGATGGCGGGAATGATCGCTTCCGCGTCCGAGACGAGGGCG
>JAFIDK010000187.1 GCA_017051695.1 Algoriphagus aestuarii
GTTCCAGCGCACCCCCCACTTTGCCGTCCCCGCCCGCAACGCGCCGCTCGACCCGGAGTTCCTCGCCGACCTGAAGAAGCGCTACGCCGAATTCCGGGAAGAGTCCCGCAACACTCCCGGAGGAACCCACCGCTACCAGGGGCCGAAGTCCGCGCTGGAAGTCAGCGACGAAGAGCTGGTGGAAACCCTGGAACGCTACTGGCAGGAGGGCGGCCCCGACATTCTGGCCGCCTACCGCGACATCCTGCGCGACCGGGACGCCAACGAACGGGTCGCTGAATTCATCCGCAACAAGATCCGCAACACCGTGCGCGACCCGGAGGTGGCGGAACGCCTGGTCCCCAAGGGCTACCCGTTCGGCACCAAGCGCCTCATCCTGGAAATCGACTACTACGAAATGTTCAACCGGGACAACGTGCACCTGGTCGACACGTTGTCTGCGCCGATCGAGACGATCACGCCGCGCGGGG
>JAFIDK010000188.1 GCA_017051695.1 Algoriphagus aestuarii
GCGGTCAGCCGCAGCGGTATCGGGGCAGGGCTCGCGTTCACAACGAAGCTCCCTTGCGCGGTTGTTGAGGGTGGTTACAGGGTCAGCGGAACGTTATCAATCAGCCTGGTCTCCCCCACCCACGCGGCTACCGCTAGCACTGCGTCGCCCCGGTAGTCGTCGCCCACTTCGGTGAAGGTGGTGGGGTCGACGAGGGCCAGATAGTCGACGCTGACCGGGGGTGTGGCGCGGGCTGCTTCGCTGAGGATGGCGCGGGCGGCGGCAAGCACTGCGGCGGGGCCGGAGGAGGCGGCGTCTGCCCCGGCGAACAGGGCTTTGGACAGGGCGAGCGCGCTGGCGCGCTCTTCAGCGCTCAGGTAGACGTTGCGGCTGGAGGTGGCCAGACCGTCGGGGTCGCGCACGGTCGGTGCAGCCACGATGGTGACGGGCAGGCACAGGTCGCGGACCATGCGGCGCACCACGGCCAGCTG
>JAFIDK010000189.1 GCA_017051695.1 Algoriphagus aestuarii
GTGAGGGCGTCCTTCACCGGCAGGTAGGCGGACCGCCATTCGGCTTCGTCCACCGGCAGGCTCAAATCTTCGACCTCTTGCCCGGTGTAGGGGTCGAACTCCGTGGTGATCATCCGGTTGGCGATCTCGTGGATGAGTTCGTGCAGGTGGACGTACTCTTCGTTGTCCCGCAGGGACGCGAGCATGTTCGTGGGCTCGGGGCCAAGATAGTCGTCGACCGCTTCCAGCATGGATTCGTATGCGCCGACCTGCGCCACGAACTCGTGCTGGTCGTCCATGGAGAACTCGCCGGTGGCGAAGCCGCGGGAGAGTTTCGCGTCGGCCTGGGCGAGCGCGTCGACGACACGGAACATGGAGACAGCGCTGACCGAAGGTCCGACGACCTCCGGGCTGGGAACGGACCGGGCCTGCTCGTCGAAGAGGTCGGCACCCGCCATGACCAGGTCGTTGTAATACTCCTCGACCTCTTC
>JAFIDK010000019.1 GCA_017051695.1 Algoriphagus aestuarii
GGTCGTAACCGAAGCTCCGGCGGATTACGTGACCTTCAACGCGCTTCAGTTCGACGAGCAGGTGCTTGGACTGTACTACGGTGTGGAGGACACCACGCCTGGTGATGAGATTTTCGAGGTTCAGAACGCCCCGATCTCGACCGTTCCGCGTGCTCTGCTCGTGGTGATTGTTGACGGTCCTCGTAGGGTCGCATTCCATGCTGCTTCGACGTCCATCCGACGTGAGGACTCTATCGAGTTGGAGGTTGACTCTTTTGCGGCGTTCCCTCTTAGGGCTACGTTCCTGAAGATGCCGGGTCAGCCTATTTACTCGTGGGTTGGTGTGGCTCAGGGCGATGTTGTGAGCTGAGAACTTCATACACGCTAAATGTAGTATGCCAGTAGTGACGAATTGGTCGTTACTACTGGCATATTTTCGTTTCTAAGGAAGGATTCAGATGGCTAAGGTTACTCTAGATCAATATCGTAAGGCGGCAGATGAGAAGTACGCGTCGTTTGAGATCGCTCTGGACTCTAAGACGACTGTAACGCTTCGTAACCCGCTGCGTATCGGCGATGAGAAGGTTCGTAGGTTTAACGAGATCATCGAGAAGATGCAAGAGCTATCCAGTAAGGGTACGGCATCGGAAGATGGTTGGAATGAGGTTGGAGCGGACGAGCCCGAGATTGATACTCTCGAACTTATCCCACTGTTTGTCGAGGTTTTCCGTCTTGTTGGTGATAAGAACGTCGAGAAGCTGATTGAGGCTATCGACGGCGATATTATCATTCTTCGTGAGATTTTCGAGGATTACGCGGAGGCGGTGAACCTGGGGGAAGCCTCTGGCTCGGAAGAATGATCAGTGAGCACGGTGACGCGCTCATTGCAGACTTCCGAGAATACTATAGCGTACGGCTTCTTGATGTTCTGAAATTCGATGGCAGTCTCAACATTGCGGAGGCTGCCATTCTTGCACGTAAACTACCTCCATCCTCCCGTACGGTTGCGGCCGTTCAAGGCGGCGACGAGTATTGGGGATGGGACTTTGAACGGCACGTGTTGGTGTCGATTCTCGAAGCAATTAACGCTGGCAACCATCTATTCGCCAGTGCAAACAGTAAGAAGAAGATCAAACCACCGAAACGGCTGCCGCGTCCTGGCGATGAAGAACGTAAGCGTAAGGAACGTGAGAACAACCCGTTCGCGCTTATGGTGAAGCGGCAGATGGATGCATTGAAGAAGAAACAGAAGGGAGACGCGTCACATGAGTAGTCCCGGTGGTGCCGAAGTTGGGCGTGTCTCCGTTCGGGTTGTACCTGACACGTCACGCTTCAGGCGAGAGCTTGAAAGAGAACTGAAGAGCATTCAGCGATCGGTGCGCGTTCGCATCCCTGTCGATTTGGACACTAAGGGTGCGACCGCGCAACTTTCGCGTCTTCGCCAACAGATCGAACGCATGAGCGGCGTTGAGATCGATGTTAGCGTGAGCAAGGGAAGTATCCGAAAGGCCACCGTTCAGGCCCAGACTCTCCGTGGAGCGCTCACGGGAGCGGCTGACAGTGCTCGCCGGTTCGGGCGTTCTCTGAAGAGCGGTCTTGACACTGCACGTATCGGTATGATGTACGTGACGGACGGGGCAAAGAAGCTTGCCACGCAGAACCCGTTCCGGTCGCTACGTCAAGGATCACGTCTTGCGGTTCGAGGCATTAGGAATGTCGGTAAAGCGCTCGCTGACGTGGATTTCCGTCAGGCTCGCCGCCGGGTCTCCGCATTCTCTAAGACACTCTTGACAGTGTCGAAGATCTTCGGTAAGGGTATAACGTTTCCCGTCGGCAATATCATTAAGGGCCTTACTCAGATCGGACGCGTTGGCTGGATTACTATCGCGGTTCTAGCGCTCATTCCGCCCATTCTGGGTCTAATTGCGGGGCTGTTGGCGGGTCTTCCGTCGCTTCTGGCAGCGTTCGGTGCCGGTATTGCAGTTATCGGTTTAGGCATCGACGGCATTAAGAATGCGTGGTCTTCATTCACTGAGGGCATTAAACAAACCCGTGCGGAGATTGCGGCTGTGTTTGAGAGCGGGCTTACTCCACAGTTTCAGGAGTGGGCACGCGTCGTTAACGAGATGTCTCCGGCACTTCAAGGTGTTGCGCAGGGTCTTGTGAACATGACTCAGGGGTTCACGGATGCGATCACTAGCGCTAAGGGCATGTCGCAGATCAACAATATCCTTGAGAACACGTCGTCGTTCTTCACGGATATGGCCCCGGTGGTGAAGCAGTTCACGAGTACGTTCCTTACAATGGCCGAAGAAGGTTCTAAGCATTTCGGCCTACTTGTCGACGTGTTCGACGACTTTGCTACGAACTTCGACAAGATGATTAGCAGTGCGGCTGAGACAGGTAAGTTCGAATCGGCGCTTGAAGGACTTGCTAAAACGCTCGATGGCCTGTTCGACGCGTTCATTAAGCTATTTGACGCTGGTCTTGAGGCAATGTCTCAGCTCGGCGGTCCGCTACATGATACACTCAATGTCCTTGGCGACCTAGTTGTAGCGATAACGCCTGCGTTGACGGCATTCGGTGAAGTGTTTTTGACGGTAGCTGACGCGCTTGCTAACGCGCTTATACCTATTTTCCAGAGGCTTGGACCTCTTATCTCGAACGTGTTCTCGAGTATTGCTACAGCACTCTCTGATGTCCTTATGGCTGTCGCGCCTGCGTTTGAGTCGCTAGTCCGGTTTGCGCTTGAACTTATTCAGGCGTTCCAACCGTTGTTCCCGGTCGTTGCACAGCTTGCGGGCGCGCTAGGGAGTGTTCTCGCAACCGCGCTTGAGACATTGCGGCCTCTGCTCCCAGTGATTTCCGACGCGCTCGCTAAGGTGGCAGAGGTGATCAGTGTCGCTCTAAGCGAAGCTACGCCTGTGCTCGTGGAGCTGGCTGAGTCTATGGGTACTTTGCTGGTCGAGGCACTTCTAGAACTCTTGCCGCACCTCATTGACCTGCTAGACGCGATCTTGCCGCTAATCCCTCCGATTGTCCAGCTTGCTGAGAAGGTACTTCCTCCGCTGATCGACATTCTGGGAATGGTGATTCCCCCGCTTGCGAGTCTTGCGTCCACGATTCTGAGCGTTGTCATTCCGGCTATCGAGGCTATTATTAAGGCAATTGGCTGGTTTATCGATAAGGTCGGGGACATTGCGAAGGGTCTAGCGAACGCTGCCAAGACCATTTTCAAGTGGTTCACGGACCTTCCTGGTAAGATCTGGAATCTGGTTAAGAACGCCGGTAAATGGCTGTTCGAGACTGGTAAGAATATCGTTAGGGGCCTCTGGAACGGTATTGCTAACATGGCAGGCTGGCTATGGGATAAGATCAAAGGCTGGCTGGACGGTCTTGTTGGCGGTATTGCCGACCTCCTAGGGATCGCTTCACCGTCGAAGGTTATGGCTGACATTGGACGTGATACTGCTCGCGGTTTGGCTGTCGGTATTAACGATGCTGCACCTGACGCTGTTCGTGCTATGCAGGACGTCGCAGGTGACCTAGTAAGTGTCGGTACTGGCATTTCGGCGGAGGTCGAGGCTAGTGGCGGCTTGACACTGATGTCAGAAGGTATTGAAGACGCTATTGCTGCTGGCATTAGCGGTTGGCAGTTTACTATCGACAAGTTCGGCATTGCACGTATGAACCGTAGTGCTGAACGGGATAACAGGTTCGGAAGGTAATGATGCTAGATATTCCCATGTACTGGATTGGTCCGCTTGGGGGCCTTATGCCTATTGCCTGCCCTGAACCGGGGTTGACGAACTCGTTGGTGTTCAAGGCCGCTGAGAACCAAGCGCTCAACGGCCGCATCACGAGGGACTTGCAGGGAGTCAGACGTGAATGGTCGTTCACTGAGGCATATTTGGACCCTGATGATGTAGCGTTCTTCGAGTCACTGGCTACTCACGTGATCAAGCCGCCATTTCGCATTGTCGACCCGCTACGTAAGAACAGGCTACTCCCGTCTGTAGCTGCACCGTCTCGGGCAAGCTACCTCAGTAACGGGTATGACTCGTGGTTTGTTTACGGCGGTACGACGTATCCTGATCGGAGCACAGACACCCCTTATGTAGAGTATACTACAGAGGGTGATCAGCGTACGGTCCGATACCGCCCGAGTAACTGCCTACGCGTTCGGCTGAATTCGGACGGTAGCACGGTGTTCACGAATGGCATGCTTCGTCATTGGGATAGCGCTAATCCTACTAATTCGGAAGTGTATCTTGACGCGATCGACCCCAGAGGCGGAGGGCTGATCGTTGACGGGGGAGAACAGTACGTTCTCTCCCTCACGGTGAATGTGATTTCTGGGACCGTCGAGGCAGGGGTTTACGGTGTCGACCAGTCTGCACATCTTAGCAGTTCGACGTCCGTGACACTGAGCACTACAGGATGGCAGACTACGACGATGGATGTCATTATGCCGAGTAGTGAACTAGGTGTGACGCCGTATTTCCGAGCGGTCGGCGGTGCGGCAGAGTTTTGTGTCGGTTATATGCAGCTAGAGGCGGGTAATGTGGCGACCTCGTGGGAACCCGGATTCGGTGTCCCTGAGTGTGACATTGTGCAATTTAATTTGGCGTCGCCTCGTTACCCGCTGACTACAGCACAGATTAAGGTGAAGGAGCTTTGAGTCATGTTTGAAGTGCCGAATGATCCTGAGATGAATGAGGCATTACGGGATGCTATTAAGAGTAGCTCTCGTGAAATGTACGACGTGGTGTATTTCGACTGGGATGCAGACGGCACTTACGACCACGAGTACACGGATTTGTCATCTATCGTGGTCGATGCTCGGCTAGAGCGGGCTACTCTCACGTCTGATCTTCCCGAGGCTATCAATACAATACAAGGCTACAGCTCTGCGGAACTGACACTTGTACTCGCCGGTGCTCGTAACACGGGCGACTTGACGGCTATGCAGTTGTTTTCTCCGTTCTACACGAGGTCTCCGTTCAGGGGTACGCGGCTCACGGGCGTCGAGGTCACATACTGGAAAGAGGTAGTCACCGCACTCGGCGTCGTGCGTATTCCTCAGTTTAGAGGCGTAATCCGTAGCATTCAATTCGACGCGGTTACTGAGCAGGTGCATATCACCTGTTCTGACGCTATGAACTGGATTGCTAATTCAGTTACCCTGCCACATTGGGCGGCTAACCGTGTTGATCGCGGTGAGAAGGGTGGAAGCGGTTCTGCTGCTACTCCTATTAACGCTCAGTGGGTGATTGGTGAGCTTCTAGCGGCAGGTGGCACCCCTATCGGTCCGGCCGCTCGCCCAGATGCTGCGTTTTTCACTTCTGG
>JAFIDK010000190.1 GCA_017051695.1 Algoriphagus aestuarii
CGGACCACGGCCTGGTGAGCGCGGAGAGCCGTAGCTGCGACCGTCGCGTACTCATCCGCCAAGGAAAGCACCGAGGCGCCGTTCCACAGCGCGACCGCAGCCAGGATGTACCGGTCGCACTCGGTCATCCCGTTCTCCAGCACCACGGTATCCCCCCGAGAAAGACGCAACCCGGTATTCAGACGCAGGAAGTGGGCGATCAGCTCCCAAGGGGAGTGGCAGACCGTGCGAGGAGAAGCGTCCGGAAGCACCGTGTAGTCCATGAGACCGCTGCCGTGCGGACCGGGTACGGTCCCAGAGCTGCTGTGCCGCGGACCCGGGCGGAGCAGGTCAGCGAAGGGTGTCGTCTCCGGGGCGCCGCCGAACGAGACCACCTGGCGCACCCGGGAGCAGTCCGCCAGCCTGACCGCCAGGGGAGCGAGTTCCCCCGTGGCCAGGATCATCCGGGCATCCGTGTCGACCAGCACCTT
>JAFIDK010000191.1 GCA_017051695.1 Algoriphagus aestuarii
TAGACGTTCACCTGGGCGACCGCGGCCCGCAACTCCTCGTCGTCCAACCCCGCAATCTGCTGGTAGGTGAGCACCGGCGCATCCGGCTCGCAGATCCCCAGCTCTGCGGCGATCGCGCGGGCCGTGACCGCATGGTCCCCGGTGATCATCACCACCCGGACCCCTGCCTCGCGGCAGTCCTGAACCGCCTCCCGCACCCCGGGGCGCGGCGGATCCATGATGCCGACCAGGCCGAGCAGTACTAGCCCCGACGGGTCGTGCGGGTCCACGGATGCGGCTCCCGGCTCGTACGGTCTGCTCACCGCCAAAGCCAGCAGCCGCAGCCCTTCCGCGGCCATCCGCTCCCCGGCCGCGTGCAGCTCCCCGGGCCGCAGCGCAGCGGGCTGCCACCGTCCCGCTTCCACCCGGCCCACTTGGGCGTCGCACATCTCCACCACCCGTTCCGGGGCTCCCTTGACGAACAAGACC
>JAFIDK010000192.1 GCA_017051695.1 Algoriphagus aestuarii
TGAGCGGAGCCGACAGGGTCTTGGCCTGGTTCCCCTCGGCCATGTGCTGGACGAGACGCTCCCGGCTTTCGCGGGAACGCAGCAGCACGATGCGCAGCGGCTGCGTGTTCATCGCGGTGGGACCGTACTTCACCAGGTCGTAGATCGCGCGGACCTGTTCTTCGGAGACGGGTTCGCCACTGAAGGTGTTCGCGGTCCGCGCCTCCCGGAACAGGAGGTCCTGGGCGTCCTTGGCGAGTTCCAGCGGTTCGGAGATCTGGGACAAGGTCTCTCCTGGAAAGAAAGTACGTCGAATACGGGGCTGTCCGGCGGTGCAGGCCGGATCAGCAACGTACAACTTATCTTCCCAGGAAAGGATTCCGGGGTTTCGTGTGTTTCCGCTCACCCAGCGCCGATGAGGCGCGCACCCCCGGCTGCGGTCCCGCATCCAGAGCTCCGCGCCGTTGCGGAAGCTCTGAAAACGGGAC
>JAFIDK010000193.1 GCA_017051695.1 Algoriphagus aestuarii
CCCTAGTACTTTTTCTCCGCCGCCGTCGGAGAAGACAGACCGCACTGCCGCGCATCAGCGCAGCATGCTTCAGCCACCGGGTGCCCAGGAGGGTGCGCGGGCGTGCAGGGGACCGGGCACGCGGTCAGTCCGCGTACAGGCCACGCTCCTTGGCGTAGTCCGCGAGCAGCACGCGAAGCTGCCGGCGTGCCCGGTGCAGCCGCGACATCACCGTTCCCAACGGGGTGTCCATCTGCTCCGCCACTTCCTTGTAGGAGAAGCCCTCGACGTCGATCAGGTAGATGACCATGCGGAACTCTTCCGGCAGCTGGGCGAGCGCGGTGCGTATCGCGGAATCCGGCAGCCGGTCGAGGACTTCGGCCTCCGCCGACCGCGACCCGGTGGACGAGTGCGCGTCGGCCGCCGCCAACTGCCAGTCCTTGATCTCGTCGGTGACTTCCTGGCGCGGCTCCCGCTGCTTCTTGC
>JAFIDK010000194.1 GCA_017051695.1 Algoriphagus aestuarii
GCCCGCGGTTTCCCCTGCGACGACGCTGTTTCGGGAACGTGCCGCACGTCACGCCCCCATAACCGGATTTCGGTGGATTATCCCTGCCGCCCCGTGTTGTTGTCAGGCGCGTATCCCCGCGAGGTTCTGGTCTGACCTCGGTCGGGACTTCTGGTTCTCGTGCGAACCGCCTCCGTGTGAGGGCACGACGGAGGGGACACCCCAGGTGTTCCGAGTGCGGCCCCAGCGGATTCTCCTGCGCCCCCGTCTGGCGCACCGTCTTCCTGTCTCGTCCCTTCGACGTGTTTCCGGAGTCTGCCGTTGTCTCTGACCGCTCTGCGTTCTCGCACGCCTGTGATCTCCGCCGTGCTCCGGGCGCCCGCTCCTCGGCGTCCGACCTCTGCGCCCCGGCCGCAGCAGCGGCCCCAGCGTTCCGCGGCGCTGCTGGTCTTCGTGCTGAGCCTGCTGACCGCCACGAGCGCGCTG
>JAFIDK010000195.1 GCA_017051695.1 Algoriphagus aestuarii
GGATCCGCTGTCCAGGGAGCTGGAGGTCGACTTCCAGGAGCTGTTCCGCTATCCGCTCGACGACGACCACCCTCTCGTAGACGAGGTGGACGTCGTCGATGAGGATGAGGACTACTATCTTGAGGACGATCTGCTCGACCTCGAACCGGTGATCCGCGATGCGGTAGTGCTTGCACTGCCGCAGTCGCCGCTGTGTCGGGACGACTGCCCTGGCCTGTGCGTGGAGTGCGGCGTCAAACTAGCTGACGTTGGCCCGGAGCACAGCCACGGCGAGAGTTTCGACCCCCGGTGGGAGGCGTTGCGTCAACTGCGCGAGGAGTCCGGAGGGAGCTGAGCGTGCCACCGACGGGCGCCGGGCGGGTTGGCCGGCGAAGCCCGGTAACTCCGTGCTCTTCGTACCGGGACCTCTCCTGCGCCGCGGGCGGGCAGGTCATCGAGGAGCACACGCACCCCCGCGAAAGCGGG
>JAFIDK010000196.1 GCA_017051695.1 Algoriphagus aestuarii
GGATTCCGTTGTAAATATCGCGTTTCACGACTAATACTTGACATGTCTGCTTTTGATGCAACTATTTTCATCGGGAGCACCGCGTGTTCCCACACTCTCTGTACGGAGGACGCCACAGCCCGGCCACCCCTCCGCTAGAACGCAGCTCTGGGGGAACCAAGTGACAGTGCGGTCAGGTAGTGGACTCGCGGCGAACGACTTTCAACAGGCGGCAAAAGACCACCTGTGGATGCACTTCACCGAGCTCGCGGCATACCAGGACACCGACGTCCCGGTCATCACGCGAGGTGAAGGGCCCTACGTCTACGACACTAACGGCAAACGGTACCTGGACGGTCTCGCCGGCCTGTTCGTCTCTCAAGTCGGCCACGGCCGCACCGAGATCGCCGAGGCGATCGCGGAACAGTCCCGGAAACTGGCCTACTTCCCGATCTGGACTTACGCCCACCCGACCGCCATCGAGC
>JAFIDK010000197.1 GCA_017051695.1 Algoriphagus aestuarii
GTCAGCCAGTGCTCGGCGGAGCTCGGGCGCGCGGAACGTGCGGTGGCCCTGGTCAGCCCAGATCTGAAGCTGCGCCTCCAGCCGGGCGCGCGCCTGCTCCGGACTCTCGGCGCTGACCGGTCGGGGACCGAACGAGAAATCCCCGCCGGCAGGCAGCTCGATCGGGTCATCCAGGCTGGGAGTGGGCAGGTCAGGATCAGGGTCCGGGGTTTGGTAGATCACGGCGGGCTCCCCGTCGTGGTCGACTCGGCCGGTGGTCACGGTGCGCTCCTGGTTCTGGTGCTCGTCGGCGGCGACGACGTCGTCTGGCTGGCTCTCGGCCCTGGTGCGGCGGAGATAGTCGGCGTAGGCCTCACCGAACGCCTCTCTGGTGACCTCGTCCAGTTTGGCGTCCTGATCAGGCAGGGACTCAGCCACAGTCGTTAGGTGTGCGTTCTCGTCCTCCTTCTTGGTGGTGGGGGG
>JAFIDK010000198.1 GCA_017051695.1 Algoriphagus aestuarii
GTGTCAGGCTGGCCCGACCACTCCAGGTCGGAGGGGACCTGGAAGTTCTGGCCGCCGTTGTCGGCGTCCACGTCGGTGTGCTGGATGGCCCACGGCACCCACTTGTCGAGGATGGCCTCGGCCCGGGCGTCGCCGGTCACGTAGTAGAGCTGGGCGACGCGCTCCATGTTCCAGACCTGGAAGCCGAACCAGTTGTTGGACGGCGGGTCGTTCCAGACCGGCTGCCAGTCGTAGTACATGCCGTAGAACTGCGACAGGCCGGTCGGCGGGGTGTCGTAGCTTCCCTTCCAGCTGTTGGTGGCGCCACCGGCGATACCACCTTCAGCGGACTGCAGCCACTGGAGGAACTCCAACTGGCGGTCGAAGCTGGTGGCCCAGTCCTGGACACCGGTCGGGGAGTCAGGCTGCAGTTCGGGCACCTGCGAGAGCGCGTAGGCAGCGAGCACGTTCTGGTAGCCCTGG
>JAFIDK010000199.1 GCA_017051695.1 Algoriphagus aestuarii
CGCCGTGTTCTGGGGCTGGGGCCCGGCCCTGCTGTGGGTGGTGCTCGGCACGATCTTCGCTGCGGGCGTGCACGACTTCGGGGCGCTCGCGGTCTCGGTCCGCCACCGCGCGAAAAGCATCGGCACGCTCGCCGGTGAGGTGGTGAGCAGACGCGCCGGCACCCTCTTTCTGATCATCATCTTCTTCCTGCTGACCCTGGTGAACGCGGTCTTCTCCGTGGTCATCGCCAACCTGTTCGTCGCCACCCCCAGCGCGGTGCTGCCCACCCTGGTCACCATCCCCCTGGCCGTCGGCGTGGGCCAGTACGTCTACCGCACGCGCAGCGCGGCGCTGCTGCCCTCCCTGGTCGTGCTGGCGCTGGTGTACGCCTCCATCCCGCTGGGCCTGCTGTTCCCGATCACTATCGACCCGCTGGCTGCCGCGGTCGGCCTCACCCCGAAAACCCTGTGGATCATCCTGGT
>JAFIDK010000002.1 GCA_017051695.1 Algoriphagus aestuarii
ATCTGACTCCGACAGCAGACTATGCAAATAATGTGAATGCAGGTACGGCGACAGCAAGCTACAGCTATGCGGAATCTGCGAACCACTTGTCCAGCAGTGACAGCAAGACCTTTGAGATCGGCAAGGCGCTACTTACAATCACAGCAATCAATGCATCAAAATATATTGGACAAGATAATCCTGAATTCGAGGTTGATTATTACGGCTTTGTGAATGGAGAAACTTCTGCAGTATTATTAGGGACATTGGATTTGAATACTACCGCTACTATTTATTCTTGCTCTGGTGAATATGATATCATTCCTTCTGGTTTGATTTTAGGTAACTATGAAATCAATTTTGTAAATGGAACTTTGACTGTGACAGGGGTAAATATTGATGCTTCGGCAAGTAGTACTCCTATAGCATTAGGTTCCATTGCAAACTTGAGTGCTACTGTTTCACCAGCGGTGCCTGGGGTAGCAATTACTTTCTATCTAGATGGAATAGCAAAAAGTACTAGCTTGACAGATATGACAGGTAACGCTACCATAACTGTTGCTGGTTTAGTTGCTGACGTATATGAAGTAAAAGCAATTATAGGGACTAGTATAGAAACTAGCTGCTCTGAATCTGAATTAGTGTTCCTTCCAGTTTACGACCCTGCGGGTGGATTTGTAACCGGTGGTGGTTGGATTGATTCACCTGCTGGTGCAATGACAGGTGATAAAGCTAATGTAGTAGGAAAAGCAAACTTCGGTTTTAATGCTAAGTATAAGACTGGAAAAAACAATACCAGTCAGGTTGACGGAAACACCAATTTCCAGTTTAAAGCTGGCGATCTTCACTTCTCAAGTGCCAGTCATGATGAAATGCAACTTGTAATTTCTGGCGCAAAGGCTACTTATACAGGAAAAGGAACTGTAAATGGATCTGGCAACCATAAATTCAGAGTTGTAGCTATTGATGGTGATGTCTCCGGAGGTGGTGGTACAGATAAGTTTAGGATTATGATCTGGGGTGATAACTCCTCTAGTACGCTTCTTTACGATAATAAACGTGGAGTTTCAGAAAGTGGTGACGATGCTACCGAAATTGGTGGTGGATCTATTGTAATTCATAAACCAAATGGCAAAGGCAATAAACGTGTCGTTTCTGATCTCGTAGAAGTTCCTTGGAATACACCAACTGAAGTAATTGAGAAGAAAATTGCTGAAATGGGAGCTACCTGGTTTGAGGGTAAACCTGTCCAACTAAACATTGAAACGGATTCTTACAATTCATTGCAAGCAGGTTTCTATGAATTCAAGGCAGGATTAGCTGAAAATGATTGGTTTACTTTGGAAGAGCCAATTACCATCAATGTTTTAGTAGCTGATAAGCCGATGGCAACTGACATCCAATTGAGTAACTCTATTATTCAAAAAGGAATCACGAAAGGGGCTATTATTGGCAACTTTAATACGATTGATCCAGTTGATAATCAGCATACTTATTCAATTCTAGAAAACGAGAATTTCGAATTAAGAGGCCAAGCTTTAGTCTGGGTTGGCAATGATATTCCAACTTCTACCAAATTGACGGTATTCAGTACTGATAGAGCTGGTCAAACTATTGAGAAATCCTTCCTTTTGAATAAAGAAATCCGATTTGGAGACTTTAATATGTTCCCGAACCCAGCGCATTCCAATTTGAATATTGAAGTTGAGCTAGGACAAACTGTCCATGTTGGAATCAGAATCTTTGATGCTGTTGGAAGGCTTGTATACGAAGAAGAAGGCGTGAAGGAGGGAACTCCTAAATACCAAATTAATATTGATCACTTGAGTCCTGGCTTATATACTGTCCAGATGAAAACGGGACAACTAGTAGTTAATAAGAGATTGATCAAAAAGTAAGTGAAATTGATTGATGTGTGTTTAAATCTTCCTCCCACTTGGGGGGAAGATTTTTTTATATCCTCTTCTTCATGATCTGGATACCTCTTACTTCAGGAAATAGCCTTTCAAATTCCAGTTGATAAGAATAAACCCATTCATAGCCCATTTTTTCATAGAATCGCTTCGCCTGGGGCTTTTCATGCATGGCTTCCAGCCAAATGAAATCCAACTTGTTTTCAATAGCTACTCGTTCAATATAAAGCATCAAATCTTTGGCTACTCCTTTCCCATGAACCGACTCATCCAGATAAATTCTGTGTAATTTCATGGCATTGGGAATCTCTATTTCCCGGGGAGAAAATGGGAAATCGAATTTTAGTATCCCGACAGTTTTATTTTCAGATTCCACAAAGAAATAATGAGAACGATCTCTGGAAAGCTCTTTTTCAAGATTGTTCAAATTGTAACAGAGTTCTAAATACCAATCTCCCTGATCTGTCCAAAAATGTGAATAGGCAGATTTATAAATGCCTTCCATTAATAAGACAAGCTTTGCATGATCCTGAATTCGAATTGGAACAAGAGACAAGTTTGGATGAATACTTATCATGTAATTGTATTAATTCCCGAAGATAGAAAACAATAAAAAACCACAGCCAAAATGACTGTGGTTCTCAAAACCTAAATTGCTTTTTATTTTATTTTCTTGCCAAAGCTCTTTTTGCAGCAGCAACGATATTGGCAGCATTTAAGCCATATTTCTCAAGCAACTGGGTAGGAGTTCCAGATTCCCCGAAGCTATCATCCACACCTACATACTCCAATGGAGCTGGATTATTTCTGATCAAAGTCTGAGCAATGCTATCACCAAGACCACCGTTGTATTGATGTTCTTCAGCAGATACTGCACATCCTGTTTTGGCAACGGAATCCAAAATCGCCTCCGTGTCCAGTGGTTTGATCGTATGGATATTGATCACTTCAGCAGAGATTCCCTCTTCACGAAGCATCGCTTCAGCAATAACCGCTTCCCATACCAAGTGGCCAGTCGCAAAGATGGTGACATCTTTTCCATCGATCATTTTCCAAGCTTTTCCGATCTCGAATTTCTGATCAGCAGGAGTGAAGATCGGCCAAACTGGACGTCCAAATCTCAGGTAAACCGGGCCTTCATGTTCTGCAATCGCCATGGTCGCAGCTTTTGTCTGATTGTAATCGCAAGGATTGATGACTGTCATATGCGGAAGCATTTTCATCATACCCAAGTCTTCCAAAATCTGGTGGGTAGCACCGTCTTCTCCTAGTGTCAATCCCGCGTGAGAAGCACAGATTTTCACGTTTTTGTCAGAGTAAGCGATTGACTGTCTGATCTGATCATACACTCTACCTGTAGAGAAGTTTGCGAAAGTTCCTGTGAAAGGGATTTTTCCGCTGATACTTAAACCGGCAGCGATTCCCATCATGTTTGCTTCAGCGATTCCTGTCTGAAAGAATCTTTCAGGAAACTCCTTTTGAAAAGCGCCCATTTTCAGGGAACCGATCAAATCAGCACAAAGTCCCACTACATTTGGGTTTTTGCGGCCAGCTTCCAATAAACCGTCTCCGAATCCGGAACGGGTATCTTTTTTATCTGTATAGTTGAATTTTAAATCCAATGTCTTTTCCATGTTTTCTGTGAATTGAAGGTCAAAAATTGCTTTGGTTAATAATCTCCCAAGGTTTCTGAAAGTTGTGCCAAAGCATCTGCCAATTGTTGGTCATTCGGTGCGATTCCATGCCACTTATGCGTGCCTACCATGAAATCTACTCCAAATCCCATTTCCGTATGCAGAAGATTCAAAACTGGCTTTCCTTTGCCGGCAAGACTTTTTGCCTTCTCCAACCCTTCGATGACAGATTTCATGTCATTCCCGTTTTCTGTATCGATCACAGTCCATCCAAAGGACTCATATTTTGCTCTCAAGTCGATCAAGTCCATGATTTCTTTGGTAGGACCATCGATTTGCTGTCTGTTTAAATCTATTGTAGCAATCAGATTATCTACTTTCCAATGAGCAGCATACATAGCTGCTTCCCAGATTTGACCTTCTTCTTGCTCGCCATCTCCCATCAATACATAGACCATTCGATCATCTCCATCAATTTTCTTGGCTTGTGCAGCACCTATGGCAACAGATAGTCCCTGACCCAAAGAACCGGAAGCAATCCGGATTCCAGGAAGGTCTTCTTCCGTAGCTGGGTGACCCTGAAGTCTTGAATTCAGTTTTCTGAACGTACTCATTTCTTCAATCGGGAAATAGCCGGATCGAGAAAGTACGGAATACCATACTGGTGAAATATGACCATTGGACAAAAAGAATAAATCTTCATTCTTTCCTTCCATTTTGAAATCACTGTCATGTTTCAATTGGTCAAAATATAGGGCTGTAAAAAACTCAGTACAGCCTAATGATGCTCCAGGGTGGCCAGATTGTACTTGATGGACCATTCTTAAGATGTCTCTTCTCACCTGAGAAGCTACTTCCTGAAGCTGTTCGGTTGATTTCTTTTCCATTACGGAGGTTTATTTTAAGATTTGAGCTGTGTGTTCTTTTGTTTTTACTTTGTCAATGATCTCGGCGATTTTACCTTCTTCATCTATAATAAAAGTGGTTCGGGCGGTGCCCATGTAGGTTCTGCCATACATGGATTTTTCGACCCAAGTGCCATAAGCTTCATGGACTGTTTTATCTGGGTCTGCGATCAATGAAAATGGGAGGGCTTGCTTTTCTTTGAATTTGGCATGGGACTTTTCGGCATCTGAACTGATCCCCAAGACCACGTAACCTGCTTTCTGCAACGCTACATAATTGTCTCTGAGGTTGCAGGCTTGTGCGGTACATCCAGGTGTGTTGTCTTTTGGATAAAAATAAAGAACCACCTTTTTTCCTCTATAATCTGAGAGCTTAATGGTTTCTCCTGTTTCTATTTTCGCTTCAAAATCCGGTGCTTGTTGACCTACTTCTAAATTCATGTCTTTCCTTTTATTTAAGAATGAAACAATACGTTAAAGAGTGCCTTTCCATTCTGCCACATTTCCTGCCTGATCTTTTACTTTCAACACTACAGGCCCTTTCAAGGCTTGTCCATTCAATGTTTCGGACCAAATGACAGCCTGCTTGTATTCATAGCGCATCAGCAGCCATTCTCCATTTACTTGCGCCTCAAAACTATCAATTCCAGAAGAATTATCCCGGATTGTAAATCGTATTCCAGAGGAATTTACCCGGACAGGGGTAATGGTAGGCTTCTCTTGATCTGTGTCCAAAACAAAAGTACCAAAATTTCTGGTTTTAAAACGGATAGATTGTCCTTCCCAAACTCCTCCTACATAGGATTTTCTACCATTGGAAGCCAGCTGATAAACAAATACCTTTTCCTTGCTTCCTTTATAATCCGGTAAATCCCAAGTGATTTCCATTTCACTCCACAAATAATCTGATGGATCGTTGATTTCCAATTTAGGAGCATTGGCACTGCCACTATGGTTTACTCTGAGGAAAAGGTCCTCCAATAATGTTCGTTCCGAAAACCTGATTCTCACCTGTTGATCGGCAAAAAGCTGATCTGAATCAGCGGGAATTCGGGCTTTGATTCCTACGATAACCACTTCCGAACAGACATCTACTTCTTCAGGAATTCCAAAATTCATGTCCCATAAATAAGTTCTGCTTTGGGAATCCTGGTAAGCTGGAAGCATCTCAAAGGTATGTGCTCCCACGTAAAACTTTGCCAATCCTCCATTAGGTGAAATCGGAGCTTTGATCTTAAGGATGTTTCCCAAATAAGAAATACTTGCTCTTGAAGGAGCCGAACCATCATTGACATTAGGTTCTAGATCTTGGCCTTGTAGGGGAAGATTGACTTTTCTTTCATTGCCATAGGCATCCTTGAGCAAAAGTAGAAAATTCTTTTTAACTCCAGCTTCTAGCTCCAGATGACCTGTTTCGGGTGTTTTCGAGTCAAAAAACTCAAATTTCAAATCCTTCTGGCGATACAGCTTAGTAAACCGGTTTCTATAAGTATGTAATAAAAACTGACGGGTATAATTAAAATCCACCTTGTCCACCACCATGGTAAAAAGCTTGGAAGAATCGTCTTTTAGCTCAAAAGCCGGGAATCCGTTTTTGTTGCTGGCACCGTCCAACTGATCATAACTCTGGATTTCCAAACCTACTTTCCCTGTGATTTTAACGGTAGTGGGCAGGGTGTAATTTCCTCCCGAATAGGTAGGTGTGACTTCAAGTCTCTCAAATTTTCCATTGACTCTGGAGTCAATGTTCAAAGGTACAATCGCGATTTTTTGGGGAGTAGGAGGGGTTTTATCCACTATTTCCGAAAATCCAAATAGCAATGGATCCATGGCCCGATCCAGACTGTCTCTGATTTCAAAATGAAGGTGGGGTCCGCCAGAACCTCCGGTATTTCCGCTGTCTGCGATTCGTTCACCTTTTTTTACCGGCAATTCTCCTGGCTCTGGATAGACTTCTAATTCATTGACTTGGGCTTGGTACATTTTCGCCCGCATGTAATCTCCTAATTGCTTATTGAAATTTCTCAAATGTCCGTAGAGGGTGATTTTCCCATTGGGATGCTTGAGGTAAATGACGTTGCCGTAACCAAATGAAGAGATTTTGATTCGGTGAACCCATCCATCTGCCGCCGCAAGTATCGGCTCACCTTCCTGACCTCCGGTTTTGAAGTCCAGACCAGTATGGAAATGGTTGGGCCTAAGCTCTGCAAAATTTCCGGCCAGATAATTTCTTACGCCCGGTTTTATCGGGGAAATAAAATAGCCCTTGTCAATTTCTTGGGAAAATAAACGACCCGAAATTGATGTGAAAAGAAGAAGTAGGGAAAGTGATTTATTTAACTTCAAAATCCAGCAGTTTTTTCGTCCCGATAAATCCTTCCAATCGATCACCTTGCTTCACAGGGCCTACTCCAGCGGGAGTTCCGGTATAGATCAAATCCCCTTTTTTCAGCATGAAAAATTTGGATACATACTCGATGATGGTCCCAAAATCAAAAAGCAGGAGGCTGGTATTTCCTTTTTGACGGACCTCACCATTGATCATGAGGTGGAAATCAATATTGTCCAAATCCGGGAGTTCGGTCACAGGGATAAAATCACCTATAGGAGCGGAGCCATTAAAAGCTTTGGCGATTTCCCAAGGAAGTCCTTTGGCTTTGCATTGATCCTGAAGGTCTCTGGCAGTAAAATCTATCCCGAAACCGATTTCATCGAAGTATCGATGAGCGAATTTCTTCTGAATGTATTTTCCTTCCTTATTGATTTTTAGGACAAGTTCGCCTTCATGGTGGATATTCTGGGAGAATTCTGGGTAATAGAAAGGAGCTCCTTTTTTAAGAATAGCTGTTTCAGGTTTTAGAAACACCACTGGATTAGTAGGCCTTTCATTTTGTAATTCTTCAATATGTGCCACGTAATTGCGGCCGATGCAAATAATCTTCATTCTTACTTAATCTACAGCTTGAAACAAAATCACTAACTCGCCATTTTCATCAAACAAAGAAAGTTGATTTGAAGTAATTTGATATGTTTTTGTCTCAGTTATTCCCTTTAAAAGAGCATCTTCTATACTCATATCCATGCAGGCCATTTTGGTTGCTGCACCAGGACCGAAAACAATGTTTTCTGCATCCAATTTTTGAATTGTGCCACGGACAGAATTGCAAGCCAAATCTCCTGAATAACTCATATCTGATCCATTCAATTCAAAAACCAAGGCTTCCTTTGTTTTTGGATGTACAGGGTTTTCGATGCTTCCTGCTTTTACCACTTTCCAGATATTGGTAATGCCCATTTTTACATCAGGTTCTTTAGATAGGATTTCGACTAATTCATAGGATAGCGAAGAAGCATCCGCCGGTATAGGTTCTGCTTTTGGAGTTACTTTTACCTTGATTTGATAAATATACCCTGGCTCGTATTCAAATCCCGAAATGGAATTATAGAAAAATTGCCAATCTTGGGAATCCAGGTTTTCACCTTTATGAATCTGAAGGCAGGACATGGGACCAACACCCACACAGTCTTTTTTTGCAGAATTGACCCACCAGGTTTCGATGGTTTCATCTTCTTTTTGACAGCTCATTGCGGTCATCAAAATCGCTGAAATAAGCAGGAATAGTTTCATATTATACTGGATTAATTGCTTCTTTTAATTTCTGTGCCCATCTCGCATAAATCTTGCCACTTGGGTGTAGTTGATCTTCGACCAACATGTCTTCCTGCGCACCGATTGCTCTATATCCCTCTGTAATATCGATATAAGTGACGCCATATTGTTCACAAATCTCCTTTTTGGCCGCGTTATAGGAATCGATTTCCTGCGCTACCTGGGCTGCATTTTTATCATTTTCACTGGCAAAAGGAGTAATCCCCCAATCCGGAATGGAGAGCACATAGACATGATCCGGTAAATTCCCCGCAAAGCCCATGGCACGAAGGAGCATTTTCTCAAATTCAATTTTGTATTCTGCCACATCTCTACCACGGTACTGATTATTGACTCCGATGGAGAGCGTCACCAGGTCATAGGGCTCATTTTCCAAAGTTGCCCGATTGATTCCCTTTTCCAGTTCGTCCACTGTCCAGCCAGTTTTCGCAATTATTTTTGGCTCTGCCCAAAGCTGTTCAGATTGTGCATTGAGCAAATCGACCAGCTGATTAGGGTAGCGCTCTGCTTCGGCCACACCTTCTCCAATGGTGTAACTGTCACCTAAAGCCAGATAGTGTTTAGTTTCTTTTTCAGTCATGCTTGTTTGGGTAGAATTGGGGTTTTTCGTCCCCTGATTGCAGGCGAAAATCCCGACTAAAAGGGTGGATAGGAGGTAGCTTTTCAACATGTTTTTTAGGATTCAAATACTGATTCCATCAGCTTGAAAGTTCCTGCATCTGCGTCCATCGATACGTTGGCGCCCACAGGCACTATAAACTGCTTGGAAATATGCCCGATCATGGCACCCGAATAAGCCGGAATGCTTAGAGGCAAGATGTAATCATCCAAAACTTGGTCCAAAGTCAGCGAACCATAACCTCCCCCAGGTTCACAGTCCGAGCATTGCCCGAAAATAAACCCTTTGATCTGATCCAAAGTGCCGTTTAATTTGAGCGTGCTCATCATTCGATCCATACGATAGGGATCTTCTCCTACATCCTCAATAAACAAAATCGCATCCTTGAAATCTGGATAGTAAGGCGAACCGGAAATCGCCGTCAAAACGGTCAGGTTGCCACCTAGGATTTTTCCTTCTGCTTTGCCTCCTTTTAGGGTTTGAATGCGATTCGACTTCACCACCAGATCGTCACTTTCCGCATGGATGTTTTCATAGTTCATCTGTTCCTGATCGAAGAATAGTTTTTGGAACTGCTCTACATTGAAGCTATTCCAACTTCCGGAACCCATAGGGCCATGAAAGGTAATCAAGCCAGTCTGAGCCTGGATTGCACAATGAAGCGCGGTAATGTCCGAATAACCAAGTAGCGGCTTCGGGTTTTTGGCGATTTGCTTGTAGTCGATCAAAGGCAAAATCCGAGCTGCACCGGAACCGCCCCTGATGCTGATAATGGCTTTGACCTCCTTATCTGCAAACATCTCATTTAAATCTGTAGCTCTTTCTGCATCTGTACCCGCCAAATGTCCCCTCCGGTTCATCAGGTTTTTGCCCATTTTTACCTGAAATCCCAATGCTTCCAAAGCCTCTTTGGCATAGGTGAATTGCATTCTGTCTGCCGTGGCAGCGGAAGGAGCAATCAACCCTACTGTGTCACCTTTTTGAAGTGCATGTGGTTTAAGGACTTTTGCATCTTCTTCTTTTTCAGGAAGGGTAAAAGACAAGGCAGCGGCGGAACCCGCCATTAAGCTGATAGATTTTAAGAAATCGCGTTTTTGCATCCGATTGGTTTATTTTCGAAATGTGAAAATAAGGTTTTCACAGCAAAGAGCACAAAGGTTTTCTTGATTAACCGCAGAGACGCCAAGATCCAGTAATCAGTCACAGTCGACAGTCGCAGTGGTGATAACCTTTGAGGTTTTTCTAACCTCGAAGGTTTTTTATAAATAACCGCTAAGGTCGCAAAGGCTCACGCAGAGGCGCAAAGGGCGCATTTAAGAATTTAGAGTACATACTTCCGTCTCCCGTCTCCCATCTTCAGCCTCCAGTCTTCCGTCTTCCATCTTCCGTCTCCTGTCTTCCATCTTCCGTCTCTTGTCTCCTATCTTCCGTCTTCTATTCTTTCACCTCGACTGTGCAATTCCTTCTTCCAGCATCCTTTCCATTTTTTCGATCAATGGCTTCAATTCCCGATCATACTTTTTGATTTTTCTGCGGATTTGCCAATGCATTAATCCTGCTACACTTCCCGTAAGTGCCAGGTGGATACTGATTCTTTCCCAGGGGGCCAAGGGTTCCAGCAAAATATAATAGGAAATATTCAAAGCCAGGAGCAGCAAAACCGTGTACCCATACATGTATTTCCCTGCAATCGTATATCGGTTTTTGAGTTTGGCGATCTGCTCAGTGAGGTAGGCCGAATTGCTGAAGCGTTCAGCAGAATTGTTCTTTTTTAGTTTGGATTGGACGGTGAGAATCAGCACGGCAATCATGGCAAATGCTATCAAATACAAACTGATGGCGATTCCCTGACTTTCTCTCCATGGCATAGACCAAAATAGAAATCCAATGGTCAACGGGGTGATGATCGACAAAGTGATCACTTCCCGTCGCTGTTTGCCTTCGGTTTTTTTCATATCCGCGAGGAGTGAGGCTAGGTCAAACTCCACCGGCTGTTGTGCCTGCCAAAGCTTTTGTATGTCTTCAAATTTATTTTCCATGGGGATTGAGAATTTGAGTAAGCGAGGTTTTGATGCGGTTTACTTTCACAGCCACATAGTTTTCGGTGATGCCCGTTACCTCGGCGATGGTTTTGTATGGCGTATTTTCCAAAAGGAGTGTTGCGATGACCCGGTCGGTTTCCGGGAGGGAATTGATGGCTTCATACAGTCTTTGAATCTGGGTTTCCTGTTCCTGACTTTTGTTTTCAGGTTCGGCCAGTTCTATTCCCTGCGGAAAATCCACATGCTCCTGTTTTCGCTTTTCCTTCGCAGAAAAAGTGATCGCCGTGTTATAGGCAATTCGATAAATCCAGGTGCTGATATCACTCTCACTTCGAAAACTATCCAGATGTCTCCATAATTTGATTAAAATTTCCTGAAACAAGTCATAAGCCAGGTCTCGGTCTTTCACGAATCCCAGGCAAAGACGGAAGATCTTATCCTTATGAAGTCGGTAGAGGTTCTCAAATTCGAGTTCCTTGTTTTGTTTCATTGGATAAAGTTTTTCACCTGTTCCATAAACCAGTCCGAATTGTCCCACATGATGAAGTGATGTGCCGTGGGAGCCATTTCAATCTGAACATGAGCTGCCTTTTGGTATTGGTTTTGGAAATTACTTTTCACTGAGGCTTCAGTCAGCCCATAATCCTTCCCAGAATACCATGCACCCAATACCAAAAGAGGAGTTTTGAGGCTGCTGAGATTTTCCCGATAATCCGTCACCATCAATTCGTACATGGCCTGCGAAAAAGTCTGACGGTCACTGGCCAAAGACCAATCCACGATGGTCGCTATTTTGTCCTTAGTCGCTGTCATCACGCCCATGCCAGCTAGTTGTTGGGTTTTGAAATCTGCCTCTGAAATCGATTCAATCATTTGTTTCATCTGTGTGGCCATAGGTTTCATGCCTTCGGCAGTCGCTGCGGGATTCATCGCTGCCGAGTAAAAAGGATACGAATCCACAATGATAGCTTTTTCTACCTTTTCGGGGAAGTCATTGGCCAGCTGCAGGGAAAGGAAACCTCCCAGACTATGGCCTATCAGAATCGCCGGTTGCCCGAGCTGGCTGAGGTAAGCTCTGATTTCCTTTTCAACTTGGGGAAGAAATCCCTTTTCCAAATCAATTGGAGCCTGTCCAGCAAAACCCGGTAAGGTCAGCACATGGCATTCGAAGTTTTGGGAGAGCTGGCTGACTGTTTCATCCCAAACATCTCCGGAAGAAGCAAGTCCCGGAATCAAAAGGATAGGTTGTCCAGTTCCACTGACCGTTACTTTGAAGGATGTTTGTGAAAAGGAAAAGGAAACAAGTCCAAAAATAAGGAAGTAAAGGATCAGGTATTTTTTCATGGTTTTGTTGATTTTTTCTCTTTAGACCATAAGCCGGGTGAATCCTTACATATTTTGAGATATTTTTTTATCCGTGATCCTATAAGGATCTTTTGAATCTTTGCGTCCTTGGCGGGAGCCTTTGTGGACATTACGGTTAAAAAACAAAAACCTTCGAGGTTGAAAAAAAACTCAAAGGTTAGGTTCCGTTGCGCCGTTGGGCCGTTGCGTGAGAATCTTTGCGTACTTGGTGGGAGCCTTTGTGGTCTTTGCGGTTAAAAACAAAGTGTTCTGTGAGACACAGACCACGGTGATTGAAACAAAATCCTTCGAGGTTAAAAAAACCTCAAAGGTTAGCTTCCGCTGCGCCTTTTGCGTCGTTGCGTGAGAATCTTTGCGTCCATTGCGGGAAACTCTGCGATCTCTGCGGTTAAAAAACAAAAAACCTTCGAGGTTGAAAAAACCTCAAAGGTTTGCTTTCGCTGCGCCGTTGCGCCGTTGCGTGAGAATCTTTGCGTCCTTGGCGGGAGTCTTTGTGGTCTTTGCGGTTAAAAACAAAGTGTTCTGTGAGATACAGACCACGGTGATTGAAACAAAATTCTTCGAGGTTAAAAAAAACTCAAAGGTTAGCTTCCGCTGCGCCTTTTGCGTCGTTGCGTGAGAATCTTTGCGTCCATTGCGGGAAACTCTGCGATCTCTGCGGTTAAAAAACAAAAAACCTCAAAGGTTAGCTTCCGCTGCGCCTTTTGCGTCGTTGCGTGAGAATCTTTGCGTCCATTGCGGGAAACTCTGCGATCTCTGCGGTTAAAAAACAAAAAACCTTCGAGGTTGAAAAAACCTCAAAGGTTTGCTTTCGCTGCGCCTTTGCGCCGTTGCGTGAGAATCTTTGCGTCCTTGGGGGGAGTCTTTGTGTCCTTTGCGGTTAAAAAAACAAAAACCTTCGAGGTTGAAAAAAACCTCAAAGGTTAGACTCGCTGCGACTGCCTACTCCCTAAAGCATGTCCCTCACCTGCACCAGTACTTTTTCCATTTCCCGGCGAACTTCAGAGGCTTTGTAAGGATAGTTGGAATTCATAAAAGCAAAGCAAAAGGTTTTACCGCTTTTGGTCTTGATCAGTCCCACCAAGCTGTGATTGTTGCTCATGGTGCCTGTTTTGGCAAAGATGTAAGGTGTCTGTGCCTGGTAACTGTTTTTGATCGTCCCTGAAACTCCTCCAGTTGGTAGGATGTCATAAAGTTCCTGATCCGGCATCATTCTGTAGATTTTTTCAAACAAGGCCACCATAGATCTTGGAGTCATCAGATTGTGACGGCTAAGTCCACTTCCATCCACCCATTGCGGTTGATCCGGCAGGTCAAAAAGATAGGTTTTAAGCATGTATTCGATCGCTCTCTCGGTATCCAATCGTTGGAAAAGTCGATCCGAAACCATCAGCATTAATTGCTCGGCGAGAAAATTGTCGCTTTCCAGCATCATTTCTTTTAGGATAGGAAACAAAGGTGATCCGCGCCATTCCTGATGGATTTTTGGGAGGCTGTCTGGCTGATAGATCCAGCTTTTTCCTGAGGCTTCTGATGCCAGTTCGATGAATAATTCAGGTGTGTAAATAAAAGGAATGAACTCCTCTGATCCCCGGAAATTATTGGGATTGTAAAAGAACTTGTTCGAATGGAAATCCCTTTCGAGTTCCCGAATGCTTCTGTTGGTTGTAAAGACGGAAGATTGGAATAGGGCAGGGGAGACGATGGGTCTGTTGCCAGATTTTCTGACCTGAACGAGATTTCCATATATAGGAAGGGAGGTTCGCTCAGCGGAATAGTCGTAATAGTAATCGTCCCATTGCCAGCCATAGCCAAATGCAGGAGCATCTTGATTGGCATCGGAGAAAATAACGGTGGAATAGGGTGCTAAAAATGCTTTGATATCTGGTTGGAAGAAATCTTTGTACTTCCAGCTAGGATCGCCTGATCCCCAAATCCGAATGGTGTCTCCGTTAGTGACATAGCGAAGTGTTTGCGTGGAATCATTCAGGATTAACAGGCTGGAGAAAAGCGTCAAGAGCTTCGTGGTGGAGGCCGGAATAAAGCGTTGCTCGCTGTTTCGCTCATAAACTACCAGTTGGCTGTCCAGATCATAGAGTTCAAATCCGGAAAGGTGATTGGCAAAAAAGCTTTTGTCACCCACCAGCTGATCCAGTTTTTCATATTGATCCCGATTGAGTTGGGCATAAGAAAAACTGCTCAGCAGTCCAAAGAAAACAACAAGCGTATAGGTAATTCTAGTCGACGACAATTTGATCATTTCTTAAAGCGGAATAAAAAAGGCCCAACCAACCCAAAATAAAGAAAACTCCTCCCAAAGGGGTTACGGCACCCCACCATGTTACGCCAGAAAGAGCGAGGGTATACAGAGATCCTGGGAAAATCAAGATTCCAAGAATCATACACCAAGCGGAGAATTGGAGACTTTTCCATTGGGGGCGAACCAGACGGATGATTCCGATCAATCCCAATGCCAAGGTATGGTAAAAGTGGTATTTGACGGCTGTCTCAAAGGTTTCGGTTCTGCCGGTTGCAGTCAGGATTTCTTCTAGACCATGAGCGCCAAAAGCTCCCAGTCCAACCGCAAAAGCTCCGGAAAGAGCCGCGAGCATGATCAATTGTCTTCCGTTCATGTGTTAATGTTTAAGTGCCAGAATTTTCGAAAGAGTTAAAATTCGATATTCAGCATTCATTATTCGGTGTTAGTTCAATTCTCTGTTTTCGTCTTTGTCTTCCTGCGAATCTGATTTGTCTCCGAAATTAGATTTGGGGCAAGAAGGGGGTAATCTATTCTTATTCCTCACCCCGGGTTGAAACCCGTGGCTATTATTGTTTTCCCAAGGTTGAAACCCGAGGCTATTGATATTTCATGCCTTCGGCATACTTTTCTAAATTCTACAAATAGATTTCAAAATTATATTCCATCTCGGAAATAAACCTTTCAGCTTTTTCACTTTTGCTTTCTGACTTCCAGACTTCCAACCTCCAGACTTCCTACTTCCTGCTTCCAAAGATCGCGGATCCGATACGAACCATGGTGCTTCCTTCTTCTTGTGCGATCAGGTAATCTCCGCTCATTCCCATGGAGAGTTCTTTCATCTCTACGAATACCGGAAGGCTTTCTTTTTTTAGGTTTTCAAAAAGACCTCTTAAACTTTTGAATTCCTTTCTGATTTGGTTTTCGTCTTCTGTGAAAGTGGCCATGCCCATCAATCCATTGATGCTGATATGTGTTAAAGAAGTGAACTCCTCTTTTCCCAGCATTTCTCTCAGTTCAGTCTCGTCAAATCCAAACTTGCTCTCCTCTTCAGCAATATGAATCTGAAGCAAAACTGAAATAACCCTATCGATTTTCTTTCCCTGCTTGTTGATTTCCTTCAGAAGTTTGAACGAATCCACTCCATGAATCAAATGGACAAACGGAGCAATGTATTTGACCTTGTTGCTTTGGAGATGGCCGATCATATGCCACCGGGTATCCTCAGGCATCTCGGGCTGCTTGGCTTGGATCTCCTGTACTTTGTTTTCCCCAAAATCCCGTATGCCACAGGCATAGGCTTCTTTCAAATCGGCAAGTGGCTTGGTTTTGCTCACTGCTACCAAGAGACAGTCCGGATTAATAAAAGTTTTTTTTACTGCTTCTAGATTGGCTTTAATGTCCATTTTCTATTTTTATGCGTTACTTTTTCACTAATTGGCCTAAAACAAAGATATGGCGATCATCAGTACTTTACTAAAAAGAGGCATAAGACTGCGCGAAAGTTTGGAGCAGGAATACTCGATGCCTCTTGAACTTCAACGGGATACCCTTAAGAAATTATTAATCAAAGCGAATCGCACCGCCATTGCTTCCAAGTATGATTTCTCCGCGATACTCAGAGCTTTCAAATTGGGGAATCATGAGTTCTATGAGCGATACAAAGCTCAGGTTCCTATTTACGATTACAATAAAATACATGCCGAGTGGTGGCATTTGTTGCAGGAAGGAAAGCGAGACGTGACCTGGCCGGGAGAGGTCAGATATTTTGCCTTGAGCAGCGGCACATCAGGTGCCACTTCCAAATACATTCCGATCACGGTGGATATGGTGAGAGCCATTCGGAAAACCGGAGTAAGACAGATTTTATCGCTTTCGAAATATGAACTTCCGGATTCGCTGTTTACCAAAGGTATCCTGATGTTGGGAGGAAGTACAGATCTGGAATTTAACGGGACCTATTTTTCAGGAGACCTAAGTGGGATTACAGCAGGAAGATTGCCGATTTGGTTTCAGCGCTTTTATAAACCGGGAAAGAAGATTTCCAGAAGCAAAAACTGGGGAGAAAAACTGGATCAGATTGTCAAAAAAGCACCTCATTGGGATATAGGGATTATTGTTGGCGTTCCGGCTTGGTTGCAGATTTTGATTGAAAAAATAATCGAGGAATACGGTGTCAAAAATATTCATGAGATCTGGCCCAACCTTCAGATTTTCGTCCATGGAGGCGTGTCTTTTGAACCCTACAAAAAAGGTTTTGAAAAGCTCTTAGGAAAGCCGCTGATCTATATAGAGACTTACCTTGCTTCGGAAGGTTTCTTGGCTTTTCAGGCTTTGCCTGACCGCAAATCCATGCGTTTGGTATTGAATAATGGAATCTTTCATGAGTTTGTGCCTTTCACCGAGGAAAACTTCGATGAGGAAGGAAATATCAGGGAAAATGCAAAAGCTTTAAAAATAGATGAAGTAGAAGAGGGAGTGGATTACGCGCTTTTGATCAGTACCTGTGCAGGAGCTTGGCGCTATCTGATTGGAGATGTGGTGAAGTTTGTTTCCAAAGAGGAAAGCGAGATTATCATCACTGGGAGGACCAAGCATTACCTGAGTCTCTGTGGAGAGCATTTGTCCGTGGACAATATGAACAAAGCAATAGAATTAGCTTCCGAGGAATTGAATATCACAATCCGTGAATTTACTGTTTTGGGAGTTCCTCATAACAATCTGTTTGCACATCATTGGTTTGTGGGAACAAGTGATGATGTTGATCCAGGCGCCTTAAAAGAGTCTCTGGATAGCCATTTGAAGAATCTCAATGATGACTATGGAGTGGAGCGAAAGCATGCCTTGAAAAAAGTGAAAGTCACCGTGGTCCCATCTTCCTTGTTTTATGAATGGATGAAGCTTCAGGGAAAAGAAGGTGGCCAAAATAAATTCCCAAGAGTGTTAAAAGGTGAAAAGTCCACTTCCTGGCTTGAATTCATGAAATCAAAAGATATGATTTCATGAGTCCGGCATTACTCGAAGGCTTGAGTATGGGGCTTTTGCTCTCAGCGCTGGTGGGACCAGTATTTTTTACGTTGATCCAATGCAGTCTCAGTTACGGGTTTCGCTATGCAGCAGTACTGGCTTTGGGGATTTTGGTCAGCGACAGCATTTATGTCGTAATCACTTTTTTCGGAGTCAAGTTTCTTGCGGATGCAACTTACTTTGAACTGGTTTTGGGTTACGTGGGAGGCTTGATTTTGATAGGTTTTGGGATTAGTTCTTTGCTTAAGAAAAAAGTTTCAAGGCCAAATTCAGGAGGATTGGATTTCCCCCATTTCAAAAAAAGATCCGCCTTTTTCAAAGGTTTCAGCATCAATGGCATCAATCCTTTTGTGCTTTTGTTTTGGATTTCCATTGCCAGCATTGTACAGATGAAAGATACTTTTGGTACTGCTGAGGTTTGGTATTACTATTTGGGAATCTTGGGGACAGTTTTCAGTATTGATTTGATTAAGGCATTTATCGCCAAGCAACTTTCCCATTTAGTTACTCCCAAAATGATGGGTTGGTTGAATAAAGCTGTAGGTCTAATCATGATTGGGTTTGGCATCCGAATGTTGGTTTTTACCTACCTTCAGTAAATCAGAGAGCATTAGTTTCAATTCAGCCTCGAAAACACTTCTTCAGTCTAAGCGTTTTGCTTGTATGAAAAATCTCCTTTCCCTAACTCTAATTTTGTTGGTTTCCCTGTTTTTCCCTTGGGAGGCTTTTTCGCAGGAGATTCCAGAATTGCCGGTTTTCAATGAAACCAGAATCAACTACAATGAGTCGGGGATGATTATTCTGGGGTCTTGGGCTTTGGGAAATATGGTTTGGGGAGGAATTGCAGCCAGAAATACGACTGGGCAAACCCAAGCTTTTCATCAGATGAATCTTTATTGGAATTCAGTGAATTTACTGATTGCAGGCTTTGGCTATTGGCAGGCTACGAAGGAAGTTCCCAGTAATGATTTGTTGGAGACGATGATGGCTCAGGGTAAAATGGAAAAGATTTTACTTTTTAATGCCGGATTGGATCTGGCCTATATGGCAGGAGGGATGTATCTCAAGGAAAGAGGACTGCGAATCAACAAGGACAAATTTGTGGGTTTTGGAAAGTCAATCATCCTGCAAGGAGCTTTTCTGCTGACATTTGATGCCTTGATGTACACATTTCATGTCACCCATGCCAAAGAACTTCCTGCATTTTTCGATCAGGTTTCTTTCACACCAGCCGGAATGACTATGACATTTCCACTTTCTAATTGATTGATTTCGCTCCCCAATAAAACTTAGATGTCAGTTTCCATTTCCGGATTGAGCTGTTTTTTCGATTCTTCCGAGCAGTTGCTGACGAAGCTTTCGCCTGCAGAAGAAATCAAGTCGCAAGTACCAGTTCCCATTCCCATGATTGTCCGCATTGCATCCTGGGTATTGACATCGAGGAAATTAATTAAGCTTTTGGGAACGTGGTAAATATTTCCATTGGTAGGATTGGGAGCGGTCGGAACGAATACGGTGTAAAGGTCATCATTGATTTGATCGGTAATAAATCCCGTCATCATGGTTCCGGTTTTATAAGGATCAATTAACACCACTTCAGAAAATGGCAGTTTTTTCAAGCCGACAAACTGATAGACCGTTTGATGAATCAGGCTGTAAAGGGGAACTTTGGTGAGGTACTTTTTTTCGAATTTTGCAAAGTAATTTTTCCCAACTTTATTTCTGATCAGCGCCCCGATAATGAAAATGAAGACGACTAAAATTCCAATCGAAAGAAAGTTGATTGACCAGTGGGGTTCATCTGTCCCAGGATCCAAAATCGAACTGATCGGAGCAACGATTTTAAATATGAAGTTGAAAGAAAAGGAAAGTAAAATTAGGACAATCGATAAAGGGAGTAAAATCAAAAATCCTTGAAAAAGAGTATCGAGTAAATATCCTCGTTCCGGATTACTACTGATTGATTTTGGGGTTTTGAGTCGGGGTTCCATTTTGAAAATGATTACTAGTCAATTACTTAGTATTCAAATTCATGCCATGTGCCCAAAGTTGATTTTAAGGCATTTTTAAAAAAATGGGATGTGTAGGAATGGGATAAAATTGGGGATTTTTCGCCTCTATTTATTTTTTTTAGGACAAAAAAAATCCCTCCAGTTTTCACTAGAGGGATGGGTATAGTTGGATCTGTTTTTAATCAGCTAAGTATTTTACTACTGGAGTATAATCCATTCCAAAAGCTTCAGCCACTGCTTGATAGACAATGTCACCTTGGATCACGTTAAGTCCAGGAACCAATTCAGGATTTTCCTGAGCTGCTTTTTTCCATCCTTTGTCAGCCAATTGGATCGCATAAGGAAGTGTAGCGTTAGTCAAAGCCAATGTAGAAGTATAAGGAACGGCACCAGGCATGTTTGCAACGCAATAGTGAACTACATCGTCGATGATGAAGGTAGGGTCTTGGTGCGTAGTTGGTTTACAGGTTTCTATACAGCCACCTTGATCTACTGCCACGTCCACCAATACAGTTCCAGGTTGCATTTCTTTCAGCATATCACGAGTGATCAAATGAGGTGCTTTTGCTCCCGGAATCAAAACCGCACCGATGATCAGGTCATGGTTTTTGATCATTTTTCTCACATTGTATTCGTTAGACATCATTGTCTTCACGTTAGCTGGCATTACGTCAGCTAGGTATCTCATTCTTGGTAGAGAAACATCCATGATCGTAACATCAGCTCCAAGTCCAGCAGCCATCCAAGCCGCTTGGGTACCCACAATACCACCACCTAGGATCAAAACTTTGGCAGGAAGTACACCTGGTACTCCACCTAAAAGAATACCTTTTCCTTTTAGTGGCTTTTCAAGGTAGTTAGCACCTTTTTGAACAGCCATTCTACCAGCTACTTCAGACATTGGTACCAAAAGAGGAAGGCTACGGTCTGCTTTTTCAACAGTTTCATAAGCCAAGCAAACGGATTTGCTTTCTACCATTGCTTTGGTCAGTGGCTCATAAGATGCAAAATGGAAATAGGTAAACAACAATTGATTTTCTTTGATCAATTTGTATTCAGGCTCAATAGGTTCTTTTACCTTCATGATCATCTCGGCAATTTCATACGTAGCCTCGATAGTAGGAAGAATGGTGGCACCTGCTTCAGCATATGCATCATCAGTAAAACCGGAACCTTCACCAGCGGTATGTTGAACATAAACCTGATGGCCTCTTTTGACCAATTCTTTCGCGCCTGCAGGGGTAAGGGCTACTCGATTTTCGTTGTTTTTAATTTCCTTTGGAACACCTATAATCATGACTGATCGATTTGGATTTAGATAAAGTGCTACAAAGATACTAAGCAAAAGCAAATGGAAAAGGCTAATAGCAAATAGTATTTGGTATGATTTCGAAAATAATCAATAATCAGAATTAAATTCTGTTTAAAATTTTTAAAAACCCAAAAATTTTAAAATTCAATTTTTAAACAAGTTTAATTTGGAAATTTTTTCCACAAATAACTGCATAACAATCAGTTGTTTAAATCCAATTATTTCAGACTATTGAATTGTGTTTTTAAAAAAGGCAAAATAAAATTTGTTTTGTAGATGATAATAGTATCCACTTCCAAATTTTTGATCGAAAAATAATGATATATAAATTTGTATAAAAACTGGAATTGGCTATTTTTGGAAGATACTAGTTAAAAGCTAGAACCGACCCAAAATAACGATAGATCAATCATTTATGGCAGAAGTACAACCAATCCCCAAAAACCAAAATTCTCCCGACTTTTCTAAAGAAGCTGTTCTTGCTGATTTCCGGGTGGCTATGCTGAGTAGGCATGCGTCACTTGTGGGAAGGAAAGAGGTGTTTATGGGGAAAGCTAAATTTGGGATTTTTGGTGACGGGAAAGAATTGGCTCAAATAGCCATGGCCCGTGCATTCCAAATCGGTGATTTCAGATCCGGGTATTATCGTGATCAGACTTTTATGATGGCGATAGGGGAGTTGACAGTACAGCAATATTTTGCCCAATTGTATGCCCATACGGATGTAAATGCAGAGCCTGCCAGTGCAGGGAGGTTGATGAATGGTCACTTTGCAACACGTTCTTTAAATGAAGACGGAAGTTGGAAGGAGCTGACAAAAATGTATAATTCGGCCGCGGATATTTCTCCTACGGCTGCTCAAATGCCTAAGCTGCTTGGTTTAGCTTATGCATCTAAACTTTTCAGGGAGAATAAGGGCCTTAAGAGCTTTACAGATTTGTCGATTCAGGGCAATGAAGTGGCATGGGGGACGATCGGTAATGCCTCTACTTCGGAGGGTATTTTCTTTGAATCGATCAATGCTGCGGGAGTGATGCAGGTTCCAATGGTTATTTCGATTTGGGATGATGGATACGGTATTTCAGTCCCACAGGAATTTCATACCACAAAAGGAAGTATTTCTGAGGCACTTGCCGGTTTTGAAAGAACAGATTCAGAAAAAGGCCTAGAAATCATCAAAGTAAAAGGCTGGGATTATGAGGGTTTGATGAATGCTTTTTTTCAAGCGGGTAAATTGGCTAGGGAAGAACATATTCCTGTTTTGATCCATGTAGAGGAAATGACACAGCCTCAAGGCCACTCTACTTCAGGATCGCATGAGAGATACAAATCTGCCGAGCGATTAAAGTGGGAGAAAGATTGGGATTGTATCAGTAAATTCAGGGAATACATTTTGAGTTCAGAGATCGCCACACCTGAGACTTTGGACAAAATCGAGGCTGAAGTCAAAGTTGTTGTCAAAAAACAAAAAGAAACTGCCTGGTCTGAATTTTCTAATGACATCAAAACCGAGCTTCAAGAAGCAATCCGTTTAATAAAAAATGCGGCGGAGCACAGTACCAGAAAGGTAATATTAACCCAAATGGCTGATGAGCTTTCGAGGACTATCAATCCGATCAGGAAAGATGTGATTTCTACTGTTAGAAAAGCCTTGCTTACCCTTCGGTTTGATACTTATGAATCTAAATCAGAATTAAAAGAATGGTTTAAAATCCAGTCCGAAAAAAACCACGACCGGTATAACAGTCATTTATACAGTGAATCTCAATGGGGAGTTTTGAACATCGAAGAGATAAAGCCTGAGTTTGATGAGAAATCCCCATTAATAGATGGTAGAGAAATCCTTCAGAAATTCTTTGATTATACCTTGGAGCATGATCCTAAGTTCTTTGCTTTTGGAGAAGATGTAGGTAAAATCGGAGACGTGAATCAGGCATTTGCTGGTCTTCAAGCCAAGCATGGCGACTTGCGGGTTTCTGATACTGGGATTCGTGAAGCTACTATTGTCGGGCAAGGAATTGGTACTGCTTTAAGAGGTTTAAGGCCAGTTGCTGAGATCCAATATTTAGATTATTTGCTGTATGGCCTTCAGATGCTTGCTGATGATTTGGCTTGTCTTCAATATAGAACAAAAGGTGGCCAAAAAGCGCCTTTGATTATCCGCACCAGAGGGCATCGACTGGAAGGAGTTTGGCATTCTGGTTCGCCTATAGGTATGATTTTATCCTCTCTAAGAGGAATGGTTCTCTGTGTGCCAAGAGATATGACCCAGGCCGCAGGAATGTATGCTACTTTGCTGAAAGCAGATGAACCTGCCATCGTTATCGAATGTCTTAATGGATATCGGTTAAAGGAAAAATTGCCTAGCAATTTAGGTGAGTTTACTGTGCCTCTAGGAAAGCCTGAAGTACTTAGGAATGGTACTGATATTACCATCGTCACCTATGGATCCATGTGTAGGATCGTGATGGAAGCTGCGGTAGAATTAATGGAGCTAGGGATCGATGTAGAAGTCATCGATGCACAGACATTACTTCCATTTGATGTTCATGGAATAATTGGAGAATCGATTAAAAAGACAAATCGGGTGATTTTTGCAGATGAGGATGTGCCCGGAGGAGCTTCTGCATACATGTTACAACAAGTTCTGGAAAATCAAGAGGTATTTAGATTCTTGGATTCTGAGCCTATGACAATTTCTGCCAAAGCACATCGTCCAGCATATTCTTCGGATGGTGATTATTTCTCGAAACCAAGTCTCGAGGATATACTAGAAAAAGTATATCAGGTAATGCATGAAGTGAACCCGAAAACATTCCCTGCTATATAAAATTTATAAGAGGCTGTCTCGTAACTGCTTTTTGTCACATTGAGCACTTGAGAGACGAGAGTCTCGAAATCGAAATATGGCTTAATTCGCTGTATTAAGACTTCGACTCCGCTCAAGCTGACAATATCATAGACTTTTAAGACAGCTTCTTTCAGTTTTTGGTAATACTTTTTAGTGTTACATCCGGGCTGGTAATCTCATTACTTCTGTTTAGAGCCCGATCCTGTATCTGGATTTCTACCCTTAGCGTATCAGTTCTGAAAATAGACTCCCAACCTGAAGAAAGCATGGCATATTTAATGTTTCCTTCGATTGCCTGATTTTGATCGTCATTTAAAATTCTTGGAAAACGACCATTGAATGTGGTGTAGAATGGAGGGTCTTGCCATTTAAACTCCGTGTATTGACCGTTTCGTTTGACAAAAAATTTGATGAAAATATTGTACTGATTTGGGTTTTGTACTACCCAGATCGTGTCTTTGACAGTTCCATTGTTGATAATCGGATCGATCACCCAGTCGATAGGATTGTAACTTGGAGCTCCAGCGGGCCTATTTGAATAGGTGATTAATTGCCCTAAATTATCTCTTTGATATTCCACCGAATTATATGGAGGATTGTTTTCCGTAGCTCCTAAGCCTAAATCTCCCTCCGCGTCTTTGAAATCCAATGAAACTATCAGCGAATCGGGACCTGCTGTGGGGACATATTGGATCGAAGAGAAGTTGATTTCAGGAGTGCTTGGGAAATTATCCGGTGTATTCACACAGGAAAAACTTACAAGAGCCAAAAAGAATATTCCTGAATAGTTTTTGAAACGCATAGGGTGAAAGTAAATTTACATCCAAATTGATTGATACCGGCGATTGGACTTCGCAAAATATAAAACGATGCAGGATTTTAAAAGTTTTTCAGATGCCATTAAAGATTTAAAATCTGAGGAGTTTGAATCCTATGCTTTAAATCTTTTCCGGTTTCAGGCCTCAGTAAATGGAATTTATAAAAAATATGTGGAAGCACGACAAGTAAATGTCGATGAAGTAAGTAAGCTGACTGAAATTCCATTTTTACCCATCCGTTTTTTTAAAGATTTTCATGTCGTGAGTGGGCATATCAATGATTTTCCTGGATATTATTCCAGTAGTGGAACTACAGGGATGATAACCAGTAAACATTATTTTTGGTCAGAAGCTTGGTATCTGCAGCATGCTAAAAACCTTTTTGAAAAGGAATATGGGGAGCTTACAGATTATCATGTTTTGGCATTGCTACCAGCATATCTGGAACGAAAGGGAAGTAGCCTTGTCAGTATGGCGGATCATTTTATAAGAGAAAGTCACTCCGAACACTCAGGTTTTTACCTTTATAATCAAGATGAGCTTCTTGAAAAGTTGAGGTATTTGGCTATGGGTAAAAGAAAAGTATTGCTTTTGGGAGTCACATTTGCACTATTGGATTTGGCTGAATCAGGAAAGCCCATGCCAAAAATGAACAATCTGATAATCATGGAAACTGGAGGAATGAAAGGAAGAAGGAAAGAAATGATTAGGGAAGAAGTCCATGAGATTCTGAGAAAGTATTTTGAGGTGGAGGTAATTCATTCAGAATATGGAATGACCGAAATGATGTCTCAAGCCTACTCAAAAGGCAATGGTGTATATACTTTACCTTCATCTCTGCACGTTATGTTGAGAGATGTCAATGATCCGCTTTCTTGGTCGACTAGAAGACAAGGGGGAATCAATGTGATAGATTTAGGGAATTTTCATTCCTGTGCTTTTATTGAAACCCAGGATTTGGGGAGGTTTGATAGCAAGGGAGGACTTGAGATACTAGGAAGATTTGATAACAGTGAAATTAGAGGCTGCAATCTTCTGGTGCAGTAATTGCTATCTTAAGAATTATTAAACATATTTGATCAGCATAAAATCTGAACTATGAAAAAATTAGCAACAATTGCGTTATTGGTAGGAGTATTGGCATTGGGGGCTTGTGCTTCTAGCAAACCTTGTCCTGCGTATGCAAAAGCACCAACTACTGAGAAACCAACTAGTTAAAAAATATGCTGACCTCAATAGTCAGCATATTTTTTTATGTCTTCTAAGCTGATCTCCGGTTCTCCTAAGATTACAAGGCGTTCGATCACATTTCGCAATTCTCTGATATTACCAGTCCAGGGAAATTCCTGAAGTTTTTTCAATGCTGCAGATGAAATTGATTTTTTAGCATCTCCATTTTCAGAAGCAATATCCTCCAGAAATTTATTTACCAGAAGCGGAATGTCCTCTTTCCGATCTTTCAATGCCGGTACCTGAATCAAAATCACACTCAATCTGTGGTATAAATCCTCTCTGAATTTTCCTTCTTTGATTTCACTTTTCAGATCCTTGTTAGTAGCTGCCAATACCCTCACATCCACTTTGATATCTTTATCGCTACCAACACGATTAATTAGGTTTTCCTGAAGCGCTCTTAATACTTTGGATTGTGCAGAAAGTGACATGTCTCCGATTTCATCCAAAAACAAAGTTCCTCCTTGAGCTTGTTCAAACTTCCCTTGTCTCTGCTTATGAGCAGAGGTAAAAGCACCTTTTTCATGCCCGAAAAGCTCACTTTCTATCAATTCGGAAGGAATAGCTGCACAGTTGACGGCGACAAATGGTTCTGAAGAACGATTGCTTTTGGCATGAACCCAATGTGCCACCAGTTCTTTTCCAGTACCATTTGGTCCAGTGATCAATACCCGTGCATCAGTAGGAGCTACTTTCTCTATGGTTCCTTTGACTTGCTGAATGGCAGCGGATTCACCTACCATGTCCAGTTTTTTAGATAGTTTCTTTTTCAGGACTTTGGTTTCCGTGACCAGGTTTTTCTTGTCCAGTGCATTTCGGACAGTCAAAAGAAGTCTGTTGAGATCCGGAGGTTTTGGGATGAAGTCGAAAGCCCCCTTTTTGGTTGCTTCTACTGCAGTCTCAATACTTCCATGGGCAGAGATCATGATGAACTGGGGGGATTTGTCCAAAGCTTTTGCTTGATCCAGTACTTCAATTCCATCCATTTTGGGCATTTTGACGTCACAAAGGACCAGATCAAAATCTTCTTCCATGAGTTTCTTGAGTCCTTCGGAACCGTCTTGAGCCTCTGAGACATCAAACTTTTCGTACTCTAATATTTCGCGTAATGTAGCTCTGATGACTTTCTCGTCATCGATGATCAAAATTTTTGACATGGCTCTAATATAAAAGAAAAAAGTGCAAGTCTGTAAGCCGGGTTCTGTTTCCTAAAGGATAATTCCTATAAAGAATCCTGTCATTTATCTAGCCCTGACTTCGCAGTCAGGATCCATCGATCTACCCATCCCGCGTAAGAACGAGCAACTCTTCTTGGAACTTAATCCAATGCGGGACCTATTTGATCTTTCAACCCATAAGGTTTGCCATGCACCTGATGTCACCACCAGGCCGGTGGGCTCTTACTCCACCTTTTCACCCTTACCCATCAGCTAGTTCTGGGCGGTATATTTTCTGTGGCACTTTCTGTAAACTGACCGTTTCCAGTCAGCCTCCTTCCCGTTAGGAAGTATGGCGCTCTATGTTGCCCGGACTTTCCTCCCCGATTTACATCGCGGCGACAAGACGACTTGCACGCGGTAAAGTACGGAATTTTATCCCAGATGGGTTTCATGGCTTTGTCAAAAGGCTTCAAAAAAATATTTTGACCAGAAATGATCATATAAATGAGAATTTAAAACAAAATGCTTCATGATCTGTTGTTAGACTGATAGCTATTAAGCTGTTTTTCATAGTGCTGGGTTGAGCCGCTCTTTCTGAGAGCGGTTCTTTTTTATCATTTTCTACTAACTTTTAGCATGAAGATGAAAATGAAATTTAACTACTTAATAAGAGCTATCAATTGGTATCCGCCTTTCTGGTTTTCAGGAATCAAAGTCATTGAATTTTCTGAGGATTACAGGATGTTTAAAGTAAGGTTGAAACTTAGCTGGTATAATAAAAACCTGGTTGGAACTGCATTTGGAGGTTCTTTGTATGCGATGTGTGATCCGTTTTTTATGTTTATACTGATGGCAAATTTAGGGTCTGAATACATTGTATGGGACAAGTATGCCTCGATCGATTTTTTAAAACCAGGTAAGGGGACGGTATTTGCGACATTTTCTTTAAGCCCTGAGCAACTAGTGGATATCAAAAAGAAAGTGGATGAGCAAGGGAAACAGATATTCGAATTTCCATGTGAAATTTTAGATGAGTATGGAACACTCATAGCAAGTCTTAAAAAAGGAGTTTTCGTGAGAAGGAAAGATTTTCAAAAACCACGAGACTAAACCCCATTTGATTCAGTTTACTTACCTTTAGGGTCTAATTCAACATAATATGATTTTAGTAGGAAATGCGGTTTTGTCAGATGACATCAAAGAGAACTTTTTTGTCTGTGATTTAGAAGCTTGTAAAGGTGCTTGCTGTGTGGAGGGCGATGCTGGAGCACCTTTGGAAGATGAGGAAACTAAAATCATTGAAGAAATTTATCCAATAGTCAAAGATTACATCACAGAAGAAGGTCGTAAAGCAATTGAAAAGCAAGGAACCTGGGTTTTTGATAAAGATGGAGATAAAGGGACCCCTACAATCGGTGATAATAGAGAATGTGCCTACGCCCTTTACGATGAGCGGGGGATTTTAAAATGCGGAATCGAACAAGCATACCTGGATGGCAAAATCAGCTGGAAAAAACCCATCAGTTGCCATATGTACCCAATTCGGATCACAAAATACGATGAGTTTGATGCGCTGAATTATGATCGTTGGCATATTTGCGATCCAGCTTGCCAATTAGGCTCCAGCCTGAAAGTCCCGATTTACAAATTTCTTAAAGACGCACTGATCCGTAAATACGGGGAAGCTTGGTATGAGGAATTGGTTCGAGAGATAGAGGGATAAACTGATTGAAAATCTACAATCAATTTTCTGTCTGAATCTGATAATGTCTAAGTGGCTTTTCACCCAACAAATGCTCGATAAAGTAATCCCAGCGCTTCTTGGTGAAATAATCTCCATTTGTCCTACCAAAACTATGGTTGCGGCTCGGCCAGATAAATAAATCAAAATCTTTTCCTGCATCGATTAAAGCTTCGGCAAATTTGAAAGTAGCAGATGGGTTTACGTTTTCGTCGATTCCTCCATGTGCCAACAATAAATGCCCCTTAAGATTTGCTGCATTGGTGATATTGGATTGCTCATGGTAAAAATCCCCAATTGGATAACCCATGTACATTTCGGGCCACCAGGCCTTTTCCATCCGATGATCGTGGTCGCCTGCTGAAGCTACTCCTACTTTGTAAAAGTCCGGATGAAGGAGCATAGCTCTCGCTGCATCATATCCGCCGGCAGAATGTCCAAAGATCCCGACATTGTCTACATCCATAAACTTGTTTTTCGAAGAAAGTTCTTTGATTGCCAAAACATGATCTGTGGTACCGTCTCCTAGGTTGTTATAAGAAACATCATTAAATGCTTTGCCTCGACCATGGGTGCCTAAACCATCTACTGTGACTACTACAAAACCAAGCTCTGCCATCGGTTGTTGTAAGCCGATCAAGCCTGCTTTAAATGTTTTCGGTGTAATATCAATATGTGGTCCAGTGTACGTGTAATCTACAATTGGGTATTTCTTCTTAGCTGAAAAAGTAGTCGGAAGATAATAAACTCCATAAATCGTGGTTTTCCCGTCTTTGGCAGTTGTAGAAAACTGTTTTGGGCTCTGGTAGCCTCTTTGCAGAAGATTTGAAATATCTGCTTTTGATATTTCATAGACTATCTTACCGGTTTCTAATTCTCTCACTACCGAAACTGTTGGGGTATTCACAGTTGAGTAATTGTCCACAAAGTACTTGCCTCCAGGTGAATAAGAAATGTCATGAAATGAATGTTCGGGTGTCAATAAAGTCATGCCCGAACCGTCGAGATTTACCTTGTAAACAAAAGAATAATAAGGGTTTACATCCATTTCTTTTCCCGCTGCTTCAAAATAAAGAACATCATTGTCCTCGTCCAGATAGAGTACATTTTTGACTACAAATTCACCATCTGTGATTTTATTGATCAGCTTACCTGTTTTCCAATCCATCAAGTACAATTGATTCCAGCCTGATTTTTCTGTGCCCAGGATAAACTTACCGTTGTCTAATCTTCTGAATATGTTGTTGTTATTTACATGGGTAGGAGAGGATTCAGAATATACTTTCCTGATTTTATTTGTTTTGGCATCGATTTCAATCAAGTCAAAAGCCTTGAATCCTCTATGCAAATAAGTTCCGAATAGGTGTTCACTTGTGCTGTCCCAGTTAAAATACATTCCAATAAAATGTGGAAGGGAGAGTTCCGGAAATTTACTGACCGTTTTAGATTCCAGATCAAAAAGCACTGGAATGTAGGTGACGACAGTGGTATCGCCTGGAGATGCCCGATAATATCCCTGAAGTTGGGGGCGGAATTTATCGTCTTGACTATTGTCCAAAAGCAACATTTTTTCTGCTAACCTGAGATCAACGATTTGGGCTTGGATTTTTTTAGAATCAGGAGACCAATTGACTGTAAAATGGAAAGGTCGATCTCCATTTTCTTCATAAATCATATCTGACCAGCCCCAAAAAGAGGCATATTCATAGTTTTTCTTTCCGTCAAAACTCAATTGGAACTCTTCGCCAGTCTCTAGATTCTCGATAAAAAGATTGAAATTTCGGGTAAATGCTTTCCAGTTTCCATCAGGAGACACTGCACTATCCCTATCTCTAGGTTCATTAGACCTCTTTGAGTCCAATTGCCCATCTAAAAAAGTCCAGTCTTGGTTCTTCCAGGAAAATGATACTGTACCATCTTTCTTGATTTGAATCCTATTGATAGGAAGGTCGTTTTCAGAAATGTCACTCTCGGTTTTTTCGCTAAGGAGCTTGGCCAATAATGCATGATCAAAAGCCTCCTTGGTACTTTGGGATTCAATATCTGTCAAATAAAACCTTTTCCCGTTTTTTGTATAGGTCTGGTGCCAAAACTTGTTTTTATCGTCCAGCCAGTTTGGAACCACTTCCAGGTGATATACTTCTTTTTGAATTGAATTGCTCAAAAAATACGCGGCACGATCATAGGTTTCTTCTGAAATTTGTGCAAAAGAACGATGTGTCAAAAAAGAAAAAAGAATTACCAGTAAAAGCGAGATTTTACTTTTTTTGAACATAGAGATACAAAACATGCGGAGAGGAGTTGAATAAGCAATTAAGGTAGGCCAAAATTGAGGAAGAAACCCCTTGAAAATTGATCAATTGTAATCCAATGTTGTGGATGGTAGCAATTTATCCGGCAGCATCATAAGCCTTTTTTAGCCAGTCTATCAGTTCTTTGGAGTATTGTTCCTCATGGTTGACGACGATCCTATGGCTGACCATGCCACTGGATTTGGTGTCTACTTCCAAAATCCCTGAAGGCTCCTGGCCTTTGAGATTGATCCCGATATCAAATCTAGTTTTAGTAGCAGGAATCAGCATGGCAAATTGCTTTTTCCTGCGGACACTGACATAGGCATTTTTAGGAGCAAACTCCACGTCTTTGCCAAATCCTTTGATGATCGAACTGAGTTCTTCATAGAGTGGGAGAAAGTGTTCCTTTCCTTTGTATTGCTTTCCGATCAATTCATCAGTATCGGATACGGATCCTGCATCGGATTTCAGTGTTTTATGAGCGACTAGGTTGGCAAAACCATGCGTGAACCCGTGATCACTTTTTAGGAATTTAAGGATTTCTCCATGCTTTTGTAAATTTTTCTTTTTGACGATTGAAACCCATTCATCCAGACTTTTACCTGTGTTTTTTTGAAGGTTATCGATCATTGTTTGGGTAGCTTGATCCATGATTTTAAAGTTTAAAATTCGATTTCAGATAAAATTGGAAAGTGATCCGAACCCTGGATCAGCTGATTTCTGACACTTTGGATTAGAGGATTGTCCTTTTCAAGATAAGGATTCCAAACTTTTCCATCAAGGATTTTGATCCCTTGACTTACGAGGATATGGTCGATTAGCACATTTATTTGGTCACCTGTGATCCTGTCTTTATATCGGCTCGAATTTGGAGTCCAGCCAAAAGAATTTAGTTTTGGCTTTGGAAGTACTGATTTAAGGATGTATTCTGGATGCCAGGTGTCACCTAGTAGCAATTCAACTGCACTTTTGCTGAATCTGTTTTCATAGAAGTCCAACTCAAATCCGTCATTGATATCACCCATCACCATTACCTGCTGTCCTTTTTCCAAATATTCGTCACATCGCTCGCGGATAGACATGCATTCGGCAAATAGTTTCAATCTGTCTCGTTGGGAAATTTGCTCAAACCTCGCGTAGTCTACCATATCAAAAATCCCTTTTGATTTTGTATGCGCAATAATGACCCTGCTGAGAAAAACGTCATTAAGATCCAAAATACTTAACTCTAAGGGAGGTCTGTAGTGCTTGTATTGCTCTTTGATCAATCTGTTTAAAGTATCGACCAAAAATGCCTCGTCGAATCGTTTACCTTCTTTGGTCTCTGGAGTAAATAATACTTTGATTTTGTCCGGATTGTAAAGAGCGCAAAGTTCCTGCTGACCGGGAGAAGGAAATCCGTGAATTCCGTTTAGGTTTTTGGAAGGGATAAATTCCCTTACCCAGGCTTCCATTTGAAGTGAGGCCGTTTTGGATTGATTTACCAAAGTGTTTGGACCTTCCACAATCCCTAAAAAATCCGGATCCATAGCCTCCACGACTTCTGCCAGTTTTTTACTTCGGTTGCCATCTGCTCCAGTGGTAATAGGATGACCTTCTGCATCAAAAAGATCTCTCATCCATTCTACATTGTAAACTCCAATTTTTAATTTCATAAAAAATCCCTGTTTGGTTAAAAACAGGGATAATTTAACTAAAACTTAGTATAGATTTGATTGTCAATGAATTAAGTTTATACTTTTATATATAGGCGTTTTTTGTCCATCCATAATCCAATCAGCCAAATCAATAACATGTAGGAGAATGCAAAGAAGAAAGAAGCGTTTTTTGGACTAAGCCAACTTGTAAAGAGATTTTGGTAAATAAAGGATCTTAAAGACATATCACCTACTGGAATCATCCCGAGTAATTGAATGACGATTCCGGAGGCCACATAGAGAATCAGTGGGTTTCTACCGAAAACTTCAAAAAAGTAGGTCCAACCGTTGACATTTTTCAATTCAATGATAAAAACCAAAACTGCCAGTATCAGCATATCAATACCAACAGTCAAAAGAACATAGGAACTTGTCCAGATTTTTTTGTTGATCGGAAATAATAGATCCCAAGCATAGGCAGCTACTATCAGAACGGCACCATAAATCAGTAGTTTTTTAACAGTTTCCATCTTGTTTCCAAGAGTTTGTATCATTTTTCCTACTAGATAACCCGCGATTACATTGACAATAGCAGGCAGTGTGCTTAGGATTCCTTCCGGATCAAAAGGTATTCCTTCACCACCGTACATTCTTTCTGGGCCGATCAAAGCCAGATCCAGTTTGATGGCGGCATTTCCTGCTAATCCATAAGGGTCAGAAGCATCTCCGAAAAAGTACATTATCAGCCAATATCCCAATAAGGCAAGTGCACTGAATATCCAGCCAAGACGAATTCCTCCTAGGTATAAAATGATGGCAGCAAAGAAGTAGCTTAAGGAAATTCTCTGTAAAACACCGAATAACCTAACCTCTGATAGTTTAATGAAGCTGAATTCGCCGCTTTCTGTGATATCATAAAAAGGGAATGCATTGAGCATCCATCCAATGAAGAATATGAGAAAGGCTCTTTTTCCAACTTTTTTAAAAAAATCTCCTGAGGACATTTCTTGGAGTTTTTTCATAGAGAAGCTCATGGCATTACCGACTACGAATAAAAAAGTGGGAAATACCAAATCAGTGGGAGTGAAGCCATGCCATTTGGCATGGGCCAATGGTCCATATAAATTGGACCAGTCGCCAGCGGTATTTACAATTACCATAAATGCGATGGTCATTCCCCGCAATACGTCCAAAGCAAGATATCTATTTGACAAGATACCAGAACTGGAGTTTAAAGTCATTTTGTAGGTTGGATTGGGTGGTAAATAAATTGAAATTATAATCTAAGTATTCAAGCCTCAATTTAAAATATTATCTTGTTTTATGCTTTTCATTAAAATTTTTGTTGAATTAAAATCGAGAGAATGAAAAATATCGACATCGAAAAACTAAAAGTAACCTCCGAAATAGAACTGAAAAATATCCCGACATTTTTGGATCTGGAAACCTCTGAAAAGAAAAAGGAGAAAAAGCTAAATGAATATCGGGAGACTTTATCTGAGCACCAGGATACGATGTATGCTCATAATAAGTATTCAGTATTAATCTGTTTGCAGGGGATGGATACAGCAGGTAAGGACAGTTTGATCCGGGAGGTGTTCAAAGAATTCAATCCGCGTGGCGTGGTAGTCCATAGTTTTAAAACGCCCTCATCCACTGAGTTGGAACATGATTATCTATGGAGACACTATGTCGCTCTTCCTGAGCGTGGTAAGTACGCTGTATTTAACAGAACCCATTATGAAAACGTGTTGGTGACAAGGGTTCACCCGGAATACATTCTGGCAGAGAATATCCCTGGAATTAACACAGTAGAAGACATCACACCTGCTTTTTGGGAAAAGAGATTTGAACAGATCAATAATTTTGAAAACCATATTCATCAAAATGGTGTAATAATCCTGAAATTTTTTCTCCATTTAAGTAAGGATGAACAGAAGCATCGGCTTTTGAGAAGATTGGATAAAAAGAAGCATAACTGGAAATTTTCGCCAGGAGATCTGAAAGAGCGTGGCTTTTGGGATCAATATCAGTCCTATTATGAAGATGCAATCAACAGGACATCTAAACCTCATGCTCCTTGGTATATTATACCTGCAGACAATAAAGGAACCGCAAGGGTTTTGGTAGCAAAGACAATCTTAGAAGAAATGGCACGATACAAGGATATCAAAGAGCCTGTTTTGGAAGAGGAAGTGGCAGAACATATTTCGAAATACAGAGAAATATTGATAGGGGAGAAATGAAAAGCTTGTTTATATAGTACAATTTTATTCTCTGAATATTACATTCTTGAATAAATTTTTTATCTTCATTTACTTTTAAAAAATTGATTTTTAACGTTTTAACTTTTGTATCATGAAAAATCTAGCATTATTTCTGATTTTGTGTTTTTTTCTTATTTCCTGTAAAAATGATAAAATCACAACGTCTGGTGGTTCCCAAATCTCTGAAAACGAGAATACGCTTAATCCTCTAGGGGTTAGTTCAAAACAACTAATAGAGGGATCCTACTTATTTTATCTTGATGAAAATGAATTTGTGCCGATTGTCAATGGTCCCAAGGAAGACATGGCAGGCCAGATAAGCCCTGAAATAATCGGCGATAAGAAGTTAAAAATCAAAGACTACTTTAAACAAGCACATGACATCAGCATAAATGATGAAAATATTTTTGTGATCAGTTTTTCAGGTTTCTTGATGGAAAACATCAGTGAAAAAGACGCAGAAAGGATTAAAAAACACCAATTTGTAATAGCTGCCCAGCAAAATTTCACTTTTCAGAATATTAGACCCTCTATGCAGTCTAACCCGATTCCTGAGAACATCAGACCCTCTATGCAAGAGAATCAGACATGGCAATATGATTCACAGAATAAAACAAGTACCAATGTCAGTTTCGTGAACCCATTAACTATTGTGGGTAGTGAAGAACATAAAATTTGGATAATTGATACTGGAATTGATGGTACACATAAAGATTTAAATGTGATCGGAACCGTGATGGAAGGGGGAGTAAATGTTGAATATTCAAAATCTTTTGTCCCAAGTGAGCCCAATCCATTGGAAGATTTTCTTGGCCATGGGACACATTGTGCAGGAATTGCTTCTGGAAAGGCTCATGCTCCTAATGATCCAAATCAATTGGGAATGAATGGCGTTTCTCCAGGTGCCCCAGTTGTTTCTATTAAGGTGATTAATAAGAATGGTTTCGGGATTTGGGCAAAAGTGGTGAAAGCATTAGAACATGTGTATAGTTTAGCAAATTCTGGAGATATAATAAATATGAGTATTGGAGCAGAATGGCAGGGACCTTCAACTATTAATTATTGTAGTAATCCTCATGGGAATTTAAATAAAGTGTTAGAGCAAATAGGTGATTTAGCAACAATTAAAAATGTATATGTGGTAATAGCTGCGGGAAACGAAAAAATTAAATCTGAGAATTATTTCCCAGGCTGCTACGTACCTACTTTAACTAATGATTCAACCATCACAGTTGCTTCAATTAAAACAACTTTTGATTTCGAACAAGGTATATATTTAACACCTGTCTATTCTGATTATTCCTCTTACAAAAGCCCTACGATAGATTTTGTAAGTCCTGGAGAAGAAATGTTTTCCACCTATCCGGGGAATTCATACCGAGTAATGTCTGGAACCTCCATGTCCACTGCCTTGATGTCCGGAATTATTCATGCAAGAAACAGTCTGCCAAATAGTACTTCTGTAGAAAAAGTACATGGATTAACCTCAAATGGTGATTCAGGTTCAGAATATCCAATAGGGAAAGTAAACTGATCTTTAAAAAATAATTGAATGGATTCCTCAGCGACTTCTCTCTAGGGAAGTCGCGTTTATTTTATTTTTCTCCAATTCCACCTCAGCGGAAATCTTTAGGATAATATCCCGGTATTCACTATTACTTTTTAAATAATCGAATATTGGGTTGAGTTCAATAAAAAACAAGTCTCTCCACCCATTTTCATAAGCCTCATTTAAATACTTGAGCGATTGAGGGGTTTGATGCTTGGCTGCATATGCGCAAGCTAGATCAAAAAGTAAATTCGCATCTTTTTCTCCTCTATGTAATGCATCCTCACGGATTTTGATCGAATTATTCAGAAGACTGTCGGCAATTTGATTTTCACCTTCCTGCATCAATAAATAAGAATAATTTATAGGCACAGTGAAATAATAGTCTTCTTTAAAATTCTCAAATGACAAGATTGATTTTTCATAGTTTTCTTTGGCCAATGAGTATTTTCTCGAAAAAAAGTAAATTAACCCTGCAGATTCATAGTCATCAAAATCTGGGTTTTCGTTTAATATTTGTGGGATTAATTTCCAGCTCTCGTCTTCCTTGTTTTCAGCGATTAATGCGGTGCCGATCAGGGAGTAGGTTACGGGATTAGGCGATATATTGAGAGATTTGTTAAGCCATTCCAAAGCTTCTTTATTGTTACCTACAATTCGATAAATCCAGCCAGCTATTCTAAAAGGCACTTGATTATTTGGGTTTAGTGATGCGGATCGTTGTTGTCCAATTAACGCCTCCTCAAGATTTCCCTGACTGAAATCAACTGTAGCTAAGTTTCCTATAGCCTCACTATAATTTGGTTTTAACAACAGAGCACTTTCAAAAGATCTTTTGGCACTTTCTAGCTGACCTAAGTAATAAAATGTAATACCTCTAGTTTTATATAATTCAGCAGAATTTGGGTCTATTAAAAGGCCTTTTTCACTTACTTTTTTGCTTGAATCATACCAGGCCGTTTCAGCTGTTTTTGCAGCATATTGAGTATAGGAATCTGCTAATCCGGCGTAGGCCATGGTGAAATTAGGGTCAATTTCAATCGCCTTTTGGAAATATTGGGCAGCCATTTTTATTCCATCAATATTGTAATTGGAGTATTCATTTTTTGCCAACAAGTATAAATTATATGCTTCTGGGCTTTCTGTGATTACTTTTCCTATTTCTGCTTCCTCTTTTGCGGATAGAGAGATTCCTAAAACCCTGGAGATCTCTTTTGCCACTATACTTTGGATTTGAAGAAGATTTTCTCCAGTTCTTGTAAAAGTTTCAGTCCAAAGATTTTTGTTTTCTTCCACATCAATGAATTGGACATTGACTTTGGTCATGTCATTCAAGTATTGAATAGAACCTTTCAGGATCGTACTTACTTCCAGGACATTTGCTAAAGAATCCAAATCCAGATTTGGATCTGAAAGGTCCTTTATAGATGAATATGAAATGACTTTAATATCACTGATTTCAGAAAGTTGGCTGATGATTTCTTGAGTGATGTCTTTGGAGTAGACATCTTGGGAATTCTTAACATCACTATTGAGGAAGGGAAGTACTGCTACAGATTTATCTTTTTTCCAGGTATAATTATTCCAAACCAGAGAATAAATAAGAAATAAAAGGATAGAAATGGTAGCAAGCAATAATGCCCAAAACTTCCATGGTTCCCGCTCCTGAAATTTGACTGCCTTAATCATTTCAGCTCTTTTGGGAGTTGCCAATGGTTTATTGGTCAGGGCATAAAGTTCCAGTTCTTTTGATACATTTTTTAGTCGAAATGGCCCTAAACTGACATAGGTAAACGCTGTTTCTTTAGGTAATTGCTCTAATACTTTGGAGCTGAACAGGACGCAGGAAGGCACCCCGATGCTTTGAACTCTGGAAGCGACATTGACAGCATCTCCATACACATCACCATGATCAAGGATGATTCCGCCGCAATGAAGGCCAATCCTTAACTCAAGTTCTTTTGATTTCTGCCATTCTTTTTGAATTTCATAGCTTGCCTTTATAGCCTCTTCGGCGGTTTCAAAAATAGCCAGAATACCATCACCAAGTTCTTTGATGATTTTTCCTCTGTATCTACTGAAAATTTCTTGATGAAGCTCCAGATTTTGCTTCATTAAATCAAAAGCATGATCCTCATCTTTACCCATAAGTAGGGTATATCCGACGATATCAGAAAAATAAACAATAGACTGTTTTCTATTTAAGGTTTGGGCCATAAAAAATCTTGAAATCAGTTTAGCTAAAAGGTAGTTGGCTTCATAATTCTCTAGATAAAATTAGTGAGCCTATAAACAATAATACATGATTTGTCCCAGTCAATTGATGTCATCGCTGTTTTCTATTTTAAGATTGACCGAACAGGAATTGTTATATAGTAAATATTTTTACTCATAGATGTCCGTTTAGGTTATCAATTTCTCAAAACTCAATTTATCTCGAATCTTGATATTATTCAAGGTCTAATGATTTTTTTACAATTAAAAATGCGTTTTATATCCTAAAAAGAGTATTTTGCTATATATTCTACTATTGAAATTTTGAAAGAATAACCTTAGATCCTATGAAAAAGTTATTGTTTGTTGCCAGTTTTTTGATTTTAAGTTTTTTCAGCTTTGGCCAAAAGACTTATGTAGTCACAATGAAAAACACATTTGATAGTCCTGTTTTGGAATCAAGACAGGATAATCCTGACAGAATAAGACAATCAAATCTAAATGAAAGGAAAAGGGGAGAGAAAAAAAGCAAACTTCAGACGTTTATCAACAACAAGGGTATAAGGGGTGTACAGAATCAGTTTGTGGATGTTAAAGTGGGTTTTGTGGCACCTTTAACAGACCAAGAACTTCAAAATCTTCAAAATGATTCATCCGTGGAAAATGTAATAATGGATGTCCAAGTCCAGGGAAGACCCATGATGCAAAGTGATCCAGGTTCACAAGGCAGACCTATGATGCAGGGCCGGCCTATCATGCAATCCGAACCTGTAGATCCCAGTTGGTCCTATGATGCGAATACCAAGGCAAGTTGTGCCATTAATTTGGTAGGTGGATCCACTAATAGCAATAACAGGAAAGAAAGTATCTGGATAGTAGATACTGGAGTAGATCAGACACACAAAGATTTAAAAGTAAACAGGTCTTCCAGGCTGGCTGCTTCTTTTGTTCCGGGAGAATCTTCCTTTGTAGATATAAATGGACATGGAACCCACTGTGCTGGTCTTGCTGCAGGCAAGGGTTCTGGAAGGCTTTCTGCAAACGGGGTTTCTTCTGGTGCAGAGATAATTCCGATAAAAGTATTTGACAGCAATGGGAATAGTAGTTGGGCAAAGATCCTTTTAGCCCTTGATCATATTGCAAATTACGGACAAGTAGGGGACGTCGTATTGATGAGTTTGGGGAGTTACAATGTTTCTGACTGCAGCACTTCAAATCCTTTGCTTACCTCAGCAATCCAAAATATCGCCAATAAAGGGATGTTTGTAGTGATGTCTGCAGGAAATGCTGGTGGAGATGCAGGACGTAATTTACCGGGCTGTATCGATGGGCAAAATATTTTTACTGTAGGTGCTTTGAATTTTAAATGTGACGGTCTAGGTGGTAAGTATTCAGCATCAAACTTTGGAACTGAAGTGGATTACTTTGTACCGGGAAGCGAAGTATTTTCCACATGGTCAAAAGATGCTTTTAATGAGCCAAGAGGAAATAATCCTTACCAAATCATGTCTGGTACTTCCATGTCAGCAGCAATTATGGCAGGTATCATTCATGCTACCAATGGAAGACCCAGGAATATCGGGAGTATCGAGATTGAGGGTGTTTCTTACCCAATTGCCGGACGGTAACTTATATTTTACGGTTTATTTTTAATCTTCCAATAAGACTTCATCTATAAAAACCCAACCTTTTTCACCAGCTCCGGGATGCCATTTTGGTAATCTCGAGAGGGGAGTTAATCTCACGCGGATTTCATCAAATGACTCTGCTGGAAGGTTATATTTCAGTGCCTCGAGTCTTGCTATTTTAATTTCTTCGCTTTGAGGAGGTGTTTCTTTGATTGCCAAATTCCAAGTTCCTGATTGTTTGACCCAAATTTCAACTTGAGCAGGAGGGAAGATGTAAGCACTTTCATTATATAAAAGACTGAATACAATTTGTTTAGGTTTATTCGAATCAGCCAATTTCACTATAAAATCCGCAGCAATTTCCTGATAGCCCAGCCAATCACCGGTGGTATGATTGGAATTGCTTTTTACTTCATCATACAATGTTCTTGCACCATTGCCTGCATATTTTTTATTGGGCTCGGATAGTAGCGCTATTTCTGACGGTAAAATTCCTGATTTGAATAGTAAAATGCTTTCCTCTGGACTTCCTATCCAGCCTTCTGCAAAAGCCTTAGTATGGATTCTGGAGGTGTTTTTTAAAAGAATCGGGCCCGAATAGGATTTACTGTTGATACTATCTGGTGAAGTGCCATCTAGGGTATATCTAATGTCGACACTTGGGATAGGATGCTTGATTTCCAGTAGAACACTGTCCTTAAATAATATTTCATCATAAATGATCTTCGGAGCATTTAATTCATAGATCAAACCAGTCTCATCAAACCCAAAATCTATTTCGACACTTTTTAACTCAGCCTGGATTTTTTTCATTCCTTCTTTGGACAAATCGGTTTTCCAGATATAAAGCTTTTGGAGCTGGGTTAATTTTTTTAGGTCAGGAATTACATCATCATTGATTTTATTGCCAGAAATAGCCAGGCTTTTTAAAGTTTTTATTTTGCTCAAATCTGCAATTTGCGAATTCGTGATTCCGGCAAAGTTCAGCTGAATCTCCTCTAGATTAGGGAAATTGGTAAAAAGGGAGAGATCAACGCCTTCCAAAGGCATCTTATTTAAATTGATTTTTACTACTTGTTCTTTGATTTTGGTTAAGTCTTTCAAAGATTCCGGATCAAAAGCTGAAATCCCGAAATAAGAAACTTCTAATGCCGGCGAATCCGGAAATAATGGATTGATCTTTCTGAAAAAATTATTCAATTCAGCTACTAAATCAGGATCTGCAGCTTTGAATGAATAGGTTTTGTTTTTCTCGAATTTAGCTGAGGCGAAGACGAATAAATCATTTTCTGGCTCAAGATCAACGACCTTTTTTTCAAAATCAGCTCCATTCAGAACCCATGCTGTTAAAATTTCAAGTTCCTCATCGGTCAGCTGTTCCTTGTTTTTGGGAGGCATGTGCTTTTTTTCCTCTTTGGGTAAATGAATACGCTGAGTTAGCAAAGACTCCTTGGCATCTCCTGGAACGATAAACGGTCCGGATTCTCCCCCTTTTTTGATTCCCGCCAGATGATCCAATCGCAATTCACCTTTGATTTTACCTTCTTTATGGCAGCTTAGGCATTTGGCTTCAAGAATTGGCTGAACCATATCCGTAAAAATTATGGCTTCTGAAAGTTGTACCTGTTTGATTTCTTGACTTTGTATAGGAGCTAAAAGAAAGTCAGATCCATGGGTTAAATTTGCTCCTAAATGTCCAGTCAGAACAATAATAACTCCAAGTCCTAGGGTTAGCGGTTTTAGTAAAGTGAGTTGTTTTTCTCTAAAAAAATATAGCATCACAGAGAGGACAAATGTGGCAATTCCCATCCATTGATGCCAATCCAAATCAGTTCCTTCAAAATCCTCTTGGGCTAGTATCAACCCAGCTATGACTGTAATCCCTGCAAAATTACTTCCTATTAAAAGACAATAAGTTCCTACCTCCTTTAAATCAGATTTGATATTGGGAATCCAGAAAAAAAGCAGTCCCATCAAAATTAATACGATAGGAAAGTGGAGTAAAAGTGGATGCGATCTACCTAAAACCTGAAGCCAATCTGGAATAAGAAGATTGGATCCGCCTATCGCCAATATGCAAGTCAATCCTAACCAAACGAAAAGCAAGTTTTCGAGGATTTGTTTAAACCTTTGTATTCGATTCATAAAAATTAGGCCAATAAATCCTTTATTACTTTTCCGGAAACGTCCGTCAATCTATACCTTCTTCCCAAATGTTTGTAGGTTAACCGTTCATGGTCAATGCCCATTAAATGAAGCATCGTAGCTTGGAAATCATGTACATGGACAGGATTTTCGGCGATATTATACCCAAATTCGTCTGTTTCTCCATACACCATTCCGGATTTGACACCTCCTCCGGCCATCCAAATTGAAAAAGCTCTAGGATGGTGGTCTCTGCCATAATTATTCAACTGAATTTTCCCTTGGCAATAATTCGTCCTACCAAATTCACCTCCCCATATTACCAAAGTTTCGTCTAATAGCCCCCTTTGTTTCAAATCTGAAATCAATGCAGCAGAAGCTTGGTCTACGTCCTTGGCTTGCATCGCCATTTGAGCTGGCAGATCACCGTGTTGGTCCCAGCCTTGGTGATAAAGCTGGACGAATCTTACTCCGCTTTCCGAAAGTTTTCTTGCCAAGAGACAGTTCGCTGCATATGTACCTGGAACCAAACAATCAGGCCCGTACATTTTGATGATACTATCAGGTTCTTTGGAAACATCGGTCATTTCAGGAACAGCAGTTTGCATCCGGAATGCCATTTCATATTGTTGGATTTTGGCACTGATTTCAGGGTCATTAAATTCCCGATAACTCAGGTCATTCATCGCAGCAATTTGATCCAACATCTTTCTCCTTTCATCCCTGCTCATGGATTTCGGGTCTTTTAGGTACAGGACAGGATCTTCAGAGTTAGAAAATTGAACTCCCTGGTGGGTTGCATCCAAAAATCCATTGCTCCAAAGCTTTGAATAAACTCCCTGACCATTTCCTTTACCACGGCTCAAAAGCACACAAAAAGCAGGAAGATTACTGTTTTCACTGCCCAGACCATAACTAAGCCATGATCCCATGCTAGGCCTATTTCCTACTTGGGCACCAGTTTGGAAAAAAGTCAAAGCCGGATCGTGATTGATCGCCTCAGTATGCATGGATTTGACAATGCAAATATCATCCACCACACTGGCTGTATGTGGGAAAATTTCTGAAATCCATGCCCTGGACTCGCCGTATTGATTGAATTTAAAATAAGAGCCTACCAGTGGAAAAGATGATTGCCCAGCAGTCATCCCCGTGAGCCTTTGACCTTGGCGGATAGATTCCGGCAATTCATCACCCATTTTCTTATTGAGCATAGGCTTGTAGTCAAATGATTCCAATTGGCTAGGTGCGCCATTCTGGAAAAGGTAGATCACTCTTTTTGCTTTGGGAGCAAAATGTGGGAGAGCTGCCATTATTGCTTCTTCGTCAGGACTGCCTCCGGAGAATAAGTCTGGAATCAAAAGTGACCCTAAGGCAGCGCTGCCAACTCCAAGACTCAACTTGGATAAAAATTTTCTTCTGTTAAGATTTAACCCCTGCTCTAAAATTTCCTTTTCCATGTTTAAATCTTTGTAATGGTTTCTTCCAAATTATACAAACTGACAATCACTTGCATCAAAGCGGCAGTTCTCGCATTTTCCTGATTTGGAGAAATAGGATATTCTCCTATTTCCAATGTTGGTTTGATTTGATCTTGATTGGACTCAAACCGCTCCAATTGATCTTCAAAATAACTTTCCAATAATTCTTCTTCTTTAGAATTCATATCCCGGCAAAGAATTCTTTTGAAAGCCATTTGCAATGCCTCGGCATCATTTTCGTAAGTGGCTTCGAGATCTGCAGCAAGCACACGGGAAGCTTCTAGGACCATTGGATCATTGAGCATCACCAAAGCTTGCAGAGGTGTATTGGTTCTTCCTCGTCCCACTTCACATTGATCCCTGTTGCTGGAATCAAAAATTATTGCTTTGGGAGGAGGCACTGTCAGTTTTATGAAATTATAAAGTCCTCTTCTATAAAGGCTTTTTCCAGTATCCTGTATATAGGTTGCCAATTCACCCCGGCCAGAAGAAGCAGCTTCCCAAACGCCTTCAGGCTGGTAAGGTTTCACGCTTGGACCCCCGAGTTCCTGATGAAGTAGCCCACTACTTGCCAACACCAAATCCTGGATATTCTCTGCGGATAACCTTAATCTGGGAGCTCTTGCCAAATAAATGTTTTCCGGATCAGTTGACAAATGCTTTTTAGTGATTTCAGCAGATTGCTGGTAAGTAGCAGAGCTTAGAATTTGCTTCAATAACCTTTTGATGTCCCAGCCATTCTCCATAAAATCAGCTGCCAGCCAATTCAATAGTTCAGGATGGCTCGGTAAATCTCCTTGCATTCCAAAGTCTCCGGCTGATTTGACGATGCCTATTCCAAAGATTTCCTGCCAAATTAAATTTACAAATACTCTGGAAGTCAAAGGGTTTTTTCTGTCTGTTGTCCATTTGGCCAGTCCCATCCTATTCGAATCCAAACCTTTTGGAAATTCTAAAATAGATGCTGGGGTTGATGCAGAAACTGGAGTGGAAGGGGCATCATAAACACCTCTATCCAGGATATAAGTGGTCCTTTTATCTTCTCCCTCTAGTTCCCCCATCACAGATACACTTAGTTTAGAAGTGTCCTGATAGTTGATAAAACTCATGATACCGGAGAGATCTTGCTGATCAATCCAGAGAATAGGCGTCTTCGCAGGTTTTGAGACAGAGACATCGCCTTCGTACCCTTTTTCCGGAGTATTATTAAAAAAGGCAAACATCTCATAATATTCCTGTTGGGAAAATGGGTCGTATTTATGATCATGGCACTGGGCACATTCCATCGTGATCCCCAAAACGCCTTTGCTGAAGGTATTGGTTTTATCCAAAACATATTCAATCCGATACTCTTCTTCAATCACACCGCCTTCTTCGGTATACTTGTGATTTCGGTTAAAAGCTGTCGCTAATATCTGTTCTTTGGTTGGATTGGGCAGTAAATCTCCGGCAAGTTGCCAAGTGATAAACTGGTCATACGGCATATTTTCATTGAAGGCGTGGATTACCCAATCTCGATAAGGCCATTGTCCTCTAATATTATCATCTTGGTACCCATAGCTGTCAGCGTATCTCGAGATGTCCATCCAAAGCACTGCGAGCTTTTCCCCAAAAGATGGATCAGCTAAAAGTCCATCCATTAATTGATCGTAACTGTTTTCATTCGAGAAATCCCCGAATCTGTCCAATAATGTCGGGCTAGGAGGGAGACCTGTTAAATCCAGACTTACTCTTTTGACTAATTCATGGGGTTTGGCCTCGGGGTTTGGTTCAAGACCGTTTTCCTTCATTTTTTGCAAAACAAATCGATCGATTTCATTTTTCGACCAATCATCCGCAGGGGGAAGGTTCGGCTTTTCTACTTGAGTAAACGCCCAATGAGGCTCATATTTCGCACCTTGTTTGATCCATTTTGTAATGAGCGCAATTTCTTTTTCTGTTAAGACTAGATTTGATTCTGGAGGAGGCATCAATTCTCCAGGGTCTTCTGAAATGATCCGGTGGTATACTTCTGATTCTTCTAGTTTTCCTGAAACAAGTGCAAATTTACCCGGACTTTCTTTTAAAGCAGCAAATGCACCTTCTTCAGTATCAAGTCTCAAATCTGCTTCTCTTTTGTTGGCGTCCGGGCCATGGCAAGCAAAACATTTGTCGGATAAAATAGGACGAATGTGGAAATTGTAACTTACTTGATCAATTTCGGAAAGAGTATTTCTATTCTCTATTTTTTCCTCACAAGAGAATAAAATGGCAGCTACTGATATGATAACCGGTATTTTTATCTGCTTAAAGGTCATTTGGGTAATTTTTAGAATTTCAAGTTATGAAAAAAAATTATATAAGTCATCCGTACTTTAATTCAAATTTTTAAAAATATTGCTCTTTGTAATAATTGTGTAACATACAACAAAACGAAGATTGTCTAAACTTAAAATATTAAAAATCCTTTAACAAAAAAAAGCTGCCCAATTGGACAGCTTTTAACTTGGTATAAGGTTGGATTATTTTTTTATGACAGAGAAATCAAATGTATCCAAAAATTTGGTGGTGAAGTTTCCTGCTTTAAATTCCGGATCATCTAACAAAGCGATATGGAAAGGAATTGTAGTTTTGATTCCATCAATTACAAACTCTTCCAAAGCTCTTTTCATTCTTACAATGACTTCTTCTCTTGATTGACCACTGACTATCAGTTTGGCGATCATAGAGTCATAATTTGGTGGGATTACATAACCTGCATAAACGTGGGAATCGACTCTTACACCTCTTCCTCCTGGAATATGTAGATTTTGGATTTTACCTGGACTTGGTCTGAATCCATTGGCAGGATCCTCGGCATTGATTCTACATTCCATTGCAAAAAGCTTTGGGAAATAGTTTTTACCGCTGATGACATCCCCTGCTGCAACTTTGATTTGTTCTTTTATTAAATCAAAGTCAGTTACTTCTTCTGTAATCGGATGCTCCACCTGAATTCTGGTATTCATCTCCATAAAGTAGAAGTTTCGGTTTTTGTCTACCAGGAATTCAATGGTACCTGCTCCTTCGTAGCCTATTGCTTCTGCACCTTTAATTGCCGCTTCACCCATTGCATTTCTGAGTTCATCAGTGATGAAAGGAGATGGGGTCTCTTCTACTAATTTTTGATGTCTTCTTTGGATAGAACAGTCTCTTTCAGAAAGGTGACAAGCTCTTCCTTTTTTATCGCCTATGATTTGGATCTCTATATGTCTTGGCTCTTCTACGAATTTTTCCAAGTAAAGCCCATCATTACCAAAGGCAGCACCGGATTCCATTCTAGCATCATCCCAAGCTTTTTTGAAACCGCTTTCTTCTTTCACGATACGCATTCCTCGGCCACCGCCACCAGCAGTTGCTTTCAAAATCACTGGATAGCCCATTTCATTTGCAAGCTTGATGCCTTGTTCGATAGACTCTAAAAGTCCCTCTGAACCTGGAACAGTAGGTACGCCTGCTTCTCTCATGGTTGCTTTGGCAGTCGCCTTGTCACCCATTTTGCCAATCATGTCTGGACTGGCACCGATAAATTTGATTCCGTATTCTTCGCAGATTCTGGAAAACTCGGCATTTTCGGATAGGAAACCATATCCTGGGTGAATGGCGTCAGCATTGGTGATTTCAGCTGCAGCAATGATTCGAGGGATGTTCAAATAGGATTCTCTGCTTGGCGCCGGGCCAATACAAACAGCTTCATCAGCGAATCTTACGTGAAGGCTATCTTTGTCAGCAGTAGAATAAACAGCAACCGTTTTGATTCCCATTTCCTTGCAGGTACGGATCACTCGCAGTGCTATTTCCCCTCTATTGGCAATTAGTATCTTTTTAAACACGGTATTTTCTTTTAGTTTGGAAAATTATCCTGCAGGATCTACTAGGAATAAAGGCTGATCGTATTCCACTGGGGTAGAATTAGTCACCAGGATTTTCACAATTTTTCCAGAAATTTCAGACTCAATTTCATTGAAAAGCTTCATGGCCTCTATGATACAAACAGTCTGACCTGGTTTGACACTGTCTCCTACATTTACAAAAGACGGAGAGTCTGGATTAGGGGTCAAATAGAAGGTTCCAATCATTGGAGATTTGATCTCCACTAGGTTTGAAGCCTCTGGAGCTGCAGGAGTAGGCGCAGTAGCTGCCGGAGCAGGTGCTGGGGCTGCTGGAGCAGGTGCTGGAGCTGCAACAGGTGCGGGTGAAGGAGCAGCTTCAACTACTCTTACATTGGATGAATCTTTCTTAATAGATAACTCAAATTCATCAGTTTTGATTTTGACTTCCGCCAAGCCTGAATTGGAGATATAATCTATCAGCTCTTGAATCTCTTTAGGTTTCATAGTCTCGTTTTTATTAATATGTCCAGGGACAATTCAAAATTGGGTTTAAATAAAAATAGCTGTTACAATAATTATTGTATACAGCTAAGTTAATTATTTTACTCGTTCGGAATAGGATCCATCTCTAGTATCTACTTTAATCATGATATCTTGCTCCACAAATAATGGGACCATCACGGTAGCTCCTGTTTCTACTGTGGCAGGCTTCAGGGCATTGGTAGCGGTGTCTCCTTTTATTCCAGGCTCAGTGTAGGTGATCATTAACTCCACAAATGGAGGTAATTCTACAGAAAGTGGAGTCTCGGTTTCATCATGAATCAAGATGTCTACCAACTGACCGTCTTTTAAAAGATTGGATCTTTCGATCAATTTTTCTTCCAAAGAAATCTGCTCAAAAGTATTGGTATCCATAAAATGATATCCTAAATCATCTTTATAAAGAAATTGATGTGGTCTTTTCTCCACTCTTGCAGTTTCTACTTTTTCACCTGCATTGAATGTTTTATCCAAAGTTTTGCCGGTGGTAAGACCTTTTAGTTTCGTTCTTACAAAAGCTGCTCCCTTACCAGGTTTTACATGCTGGAATTCCACAATGGTAAAGATATCATTGTTCATCACCAGACAAAGCCCGTTTTTAAAATCTGCAGTACTTGCCATATGTCTAATTATTAATTAACTAATTATTTTGGGTCGTATCCCCACTTCATATAAATAGATCCCCAAGTGAATCCACCTCCGAATGCAGCCAAGATCAAATTATCACCTTTTTTTAATTGGCTTTCATAATCCCAAAGACAAAGAGGGAGAGTGGCAGCAGTGGTGTTGCCATACTTTTCGATATTCATCATGACTTTATCCGATCCTATACCCATTCTGCTGGAAGTGGCGTCTATGATTCGTTTATTTGCTTGATGTGGTACAAGCCATGCGACATCGTCACTTGTAAGATTATTTCTTTCCATGACAGCTGCGCTGACATCTGCCATATTGGTCACTGCAAATTTAAATACCGTAGAACCTTCCTGAGCGGCAAAATGCTCGCGTGCATCTACTGTCTCATGGGTAGCAGGTTTCATACTTCCGCCGGCCTTCATATTGAGATAGGGAGCGCCAGATCCATCTGAATGAAGAAGGGCATCCATTATTCCCAATTCCTCAGTGGTTGGCTCTAATAAAACAGCCCCTGCACCATCTCCGAAAAGTATACAAGTGGTACGGTCTTCATAATTCACGATAGAAGACATTTTATCAGCTCCCACCACAATTACTTTTTTATGCTGTCCTGTCTGTATGAATTGACTGCCGATTTGTAAGGCATATAAAAATCCGGAACAGGCCGCCGAAATATCGAAACTGAAGCTTTTTTTAGCACCTACTTGATCAGCAATGATATTGGCTGTAGCAGGAAAAGGCATGTCAGGGGTAACCGTAGCGCAGATGATCAGGTCAATATCCATAGGATCGGTATTGGTCTTTGCCAATAATCCTTTGATGGCCTCCACGCCCATGACAGAGGTTCCTTGATTTTCACCCTTGAGAATTCTTCTTTCTTTAATTCCGGTTCTTGTGTAAATCCACTCGTCGTTGGTATCTACCAGAGTTTCAAGTTCTTTGTTGGTTAATCGGTACTCAGGAACATATCCTTGAATCCCAGTCACCATAGCTCTGATTTTGTCCATTATTTTTTGGTTATGCTAAGGAGCCCCAAATATAAAACTCCTTAAAATGGGTTGAAAGGTAGGTAAGCTTTCTTTGGGGAATGCCAAAAATATTATAATTGTCTCTGACCACCAAAACAAAAACTACCATTGGAATTCAATATACTGAAAGACAGTGATTTGAATTCCTATAAAAACAAAAAATCCATTCTATACTCAGAATGGATTTTCTTTTTCTTAAGAATATAACTTAAGCAAGAACTTCTTTTTCAATGATAACTTGTCCTTTATAGTACAATTTACCGTCCAACCAGAACGCTCTGTGCGGCAGGTGCATTTCACCAGTGGTAGGGCATTTAGCCAATCCAGGAGCTTCTAACTTATAATGAGTTCTTCTTTTATCTCTTCTGGTTTTCGAAATTTTTCGTTTAGGATGTGCCATTTTATGTGTGGTTTATGATTATTCCTTGTTTTTTAAATTTTTTAAAGATGCCCAGCGGGGATCAATTTCTTTTGTTTCTTCTTCTGAGTTTTCTTCCAGTTCATCGTCCTCAAACTCCTCCTCATCTAAATAGACAATGCCTCCTTCTCCCTCAAAATCCTCTTCATCTAATTCATTTCTGTAATCAGGGTGGATTTTTTTTGCAGGAAGATTCAGTAGAATGAATTCGTAAATCAGCTGAGCCACATTCACAGAAGGGGTATCCCTAGTGATCATCATGACATCTTCATTGATTTCAGCTTCTTCACTACCATACTTATAGATCATCGTCTCTTCAATATCCAATGGCTGGTCATACTCTTCTAGACTTCTGTCACAGGTAAGTCTGACTTTGCCTTGGATCTGAAAAACCATTTCTATCAGATTGGCTCCTTTATTCATTTTGACCCTTACGGCCAAATTGCCTTTTTCGACAAGATGATTGTCTTCGAAATGTTGAAAGAACGAATCACCGATCTCGAAGTCGATTTCGTGCCTTCCCTCAACAAACTTAATTACCTCAATATCAAAGGTTCTCCAGAATTTCACGATTCCTCCTCTCGATTTAAGACCGCAAATTTAGGGAATTATTTAAATAGGATAAAATAGATTGTAAAATAATATTTGGTGAGTTGCGGATTTCTCTCCAAAAACTCATTTTTCTATTCGCTTTTTTCCTCATGCTGGCCCACAATATCAGCTGCTAGAAAAATAGCAGCTCTCATTGAGCCTTCATCAGCCAGGTTTTTGCCTGCTATGTTATAAGCGGTACCATGGTCAGGGGAAGTTCTAATTACAGGCAAACCTGCTGTGAAATTTATCCCGGAACTAAATGCAATGGATTTGAAAGGAATTAATCCCTGATCATGGTACATCGCCAGGATCCCATCAAATTTAGTCTGATGCATCATCCCAAAGAATCCATCTGATGGATAAGGGCCAAAAACCATTTTATTCTGATCCTTCAATTCCCTGATCGCAGGTTTGATGATTTCCTCTTCTTCTTGTCCCAAAAGTCCATCTTCACCAGCGTGGGGATTCAATCCCAAAATGGCGATTTTTGGTTTGTTGATTCCAAAATCCTTTTCCAAAGATGCCAACAGCAAATTGGCTTTTTGGGTAATCCTCTCTTTAGTGACCGTTTCTGAAACTTTTGCCAGTGGGATATGTCCTGTAACCAACCCCACTCTCAATTGCTCAGAAACCATCAGCATCAAGCTGTCTTTAGCACCCACAGATGCTGTGATAAACTCGGTATGTCCTACGAAGTGTAATTCTTCGGAGTTGATGTTGTTTTTATTGACAGGGGCAGTGACCAGGGCTTGAATGGAATTGGATTTTAGATCTTCCATTGCCATCGATAATGCCGATAATGCCATTTTACCAGCCTCTTGAGACTCCACGCCAGGAATTACTTCCGGGCATTCTTCTAGCACGTTGATGACATTGACACGTTTATGCTGGATTTCATTTAAAGACTTGATCTGCACAAAATTGAAATCCTCTATCCCCAGCATCTTTTTATAGAACGAAAAGGCTTTGCCATGGCCATAAATTAGAGGAGTGAAATTTTTAAAGATTCGATTATCAGATAAAGCTTTGATCGTCACTTCTATGCCTACTCCATTGATATCTCCTATGCTGATCCCAATAATGGGTTTGCTCTTTCTTATGTTCATATAATTTTGGGCTTTGCGAATATTGGCTTTTAATTGCAAGCCGATTCGCAGGGTAGTCCTTTAGGAATATTCTCTTATTTTTGAAGTTGCTAATTTATAAAAAATAATCAGAGCTAACCGATGGAAAAAGTCAGAGCCAAAAAACATCTTGGCCAGCACTTTTTGACCGATTTGAGTATTGCGGAGCGGATAGCTCTGGCGGTCAAAGGGCATGGTGGTGTAAATAAAGTCCTGGAGATCGGACCGGGCATGGGTGTGCTCACAGATTATTTGCTTAAAAATGACATGGAACTCTATCTCATCGATATTGATAAAGAGTCCATTGATTACTTGCATAAAAAATATCCCAGTCTAGCTGAGCGAATTATTTTTGGAGATTATCTGAAATATGATTTTCAAAAAGTGATTCCGGATCAATATGCAATCGCTGGTAATTTTCCATATAATATCTCTTCCCAGATCTTCTTCAAAGTATTGGAAGTCCGCGATCAGGTGACTGAGGTGGTATGTATGCTACAAAAAGAAGTGGCAGAACGGATAGCTTCTCCCAAAGGGAATAAGGATTATGGCATCCTCTCAGTGTTACTTCAGGCATTTTATGATATTGAATATTTGTTTTCCGTGCCACCTGAGGTTTTTGACCCTCCTCCAAGAGTGAACTCTGGAGTCATCCGCTTAGTTAGGAATGAAGTGAAGAACTTAGACTGCAATGAAAAACTTTTTTTTCAGGTGGTCAAAGGCGGTTTTGGAAATAGAAGGAAGACACTCAGAAATTCTTTAAAGTCTTTTCAACTTCCAGATGAATTAAAAGAGAATGCACTGATGGATAAGCGAGCCGAGCAATTGGATGTCGCTGATTTTGTTTTTATCGCACAACAAATAGAAGCTTCCCGTGGAAATCATTAAGCAATTTGAACTTTCGAAGGAGTACCTGGAAAGCCTCAGGCTGGGGATAGAAGAGGAGGATAATGCCTTCATCAAAGATTCCCTTGATGGTGCCAATGTAGCCGATGTGGCGGCGATTTTGGACGAGCTATCCATGGATGAGTCCATCTATGTGCTGAGATTGCTTGAAAATCAGTTTTCTGCCGATATTCTGATAGAGCTGGATGAAGATACCTTGTCCAGAGTACTGAAAGAAATGGAGGTGCCCGAGATCGCCAGCCTGATCGAATGCATGGACTCCGATGACGGTGCCGATATTTTAAACCTGCTTCCTTTGCGAGAGCGGGAGGAAGTTATCAGCTACTTCACTGACAGACAGAAATCGGAGCAGATTCTGGAGCTTTTACGCTACGAAGAGGATACGGCAGGTGGTATCATGGCTAAGGAATATATCCGTGCCAATAAAAACTGGAATGTCGTCCAGACCATTAATGAAATCAGAAGACAAGCGGAAAATGTAGATAAAATCTTCTCCATTTATGTTGTTGACAATAAGCAGCAGCTGCTGGGGAGAGTTTCTCTAAAGCGGATTGTTCTTGCCTCTGAGCATACCAAAATCGAGGATATTTACGAGGATGAAGTGATCTCAGTGCCTACGCATATGGATCAAGAGGAAGTGGCTGAGATCATGCGTCGTTATGATTTGGAAACTGTTCCAGTGGTCAATGTGAAAAACAAGTTGGTTGGTAGAATCACATTTGATGACATTTTAGATATTATCAGGGAAGAAGCGGAAGAAGATATCCAGGCAATGACGGGTATTTCTGATACGGTAGATGAATATGACAGTGTCATTCGACTTACCAAAGCTAGACTACCTTGGTTGCTGATTGGTATTGTAGGAGGTTTATTGGGAGCTGGATTTATTGGTTTTTTCGAAGAAGGTCTCAGTAAAGTAACTGCCTTGGCATTTTTTATCCCGCTGATTACGGCTACCGGAGGTAATGTAGGGATTCAGTCATCTTCTTTGGTCGTTCAATCTTTAGCGAGTAAATCCGCTTTTGATGATTCGATCGTCAAGAGATTTCTAAAGGTATTGGCAGTAGCGGTCATTAATGGACTAATTCTGGCTACGTTCGTTTTTGCTGTTGTCGTATTGTTTTACCATAGTGATGTGGCTTTTGGTTTGGTAGTGGCTATCGCTTTATTTTCCGTGGTTTTACTTTCTTCTTTTATGGGAACGATCACACCAATTCTTTTGGATAAAGCGGGTATCAATCCGGCTTTGGCTTCTGGACCATTTATTACCACAGCAAATGATTTATTGGGACTGGCGGTTTACTTTTTAGTAGCGATGTCTCTTTTGCATATTTGAAATATTTCCATGAAATCGAGTAGGTAGTTATAGGCAAAATGAGGGATACCTATTCACTCTGCGAGATACTACATGACCAAAAAATACGATAGATGAAAATCCTGATTATTGATGAAATGCATTTGGGCATTGTGCCAATGCTTGAGAAAAAAGGGCATGAGGTAAACTATGCTCCAACAATTACCCGAAGTGAAATTTTGGAAATCGTAGACCAATACGATGGATTGATCATCCGTTCTAAAACCCCAATGAATCGGGAATTATTGGAGAAAGCCATCAATCTGAAATTTATCGGCAGGGCAGGTGCCGGCTTGGATCAGATCGACCTGGAATACTTGGTCGAAAGAGGCGTCAAACTGTTTCATGCAGCCAAAGGAAACAGAGATGCGGTGGCAGAGCATGCGATCGGGATGCTTTTGGCTTTGTTTAATAACATCAAAAAATCAGACTCCGAAGTACGCAAAGGAATTTGGGATAGAGAAGGAAACCGAGGTCATGAATTAATGGGGAAATCTGTAGGGATTTTGGGATATGGAAACATGGGAAAATCCTTTGCCAGAAGGCTGAAAGGTTTTGATGTGGATATCTATGCCTATGACAAATATAAATTTGATTTTGGCTCGAATACAGTGCAGGAAGTGATCTGGGAAAAGGTAAAAGCCGAAGCAGAAATCCTGAGCATCCATGTGCCTTTGACCCAGGAAACCCGAAATTTTTTGAGTATTGAGGAACTGGAGAGTTTTGCAAATCCTTTTTGGCTGATCAATACGGCTAGGGGAGAAGTAATTAGTTTCAAAACACTAAATGAAGCTTTGGATAGAGGAATTATTCGTGGTGCAGTGCTGGATGTTTTGGAAAACGAGAAGTTTCAAAGGTTTACAGATGAGCAAAAAAAAGAGTTCGAAAAACTCGCTACCAGAGAAAATGTATTATTTAGTCCTCATGTTGCTGGATGGACTTTTGAGTCTTATAAAAAAATAAACCGGGTCTTGGTCAAGAAGATAACTAAAGCCTTTAAATAGCCGTTTTAACACTATTATTGGTACACTATGAGAAATAGTTCAATTGTTTTGTAGCAATTGGTTTATTATCTTTGAGCATCAAATAAAGACATCTGGCAAAGTAACGGTCACCAAAACGCGACCGTTACTTTGTTTTTGGTGCCTTTCTAATTGAGAATAAATATGGGAAAAGTACAATACTACACCGAAGAAGGGCTGAAGAAATTAAAAGATGAACTTCAGGAATTAAAAACGAAAGGACGTACCGACATTGCGAAGCAAATTGCGGAAGCAAGAGACAAAGGCGACTTGAGTGAGAATGCTGAATACGATGCAGCGAAAGATGCACAAGGTCATTTGGAACTTAAAATCGCCAAGTTGGAGGCAGTTGTAGGAAATGCAAGAGTTTTCGATAATTCGCAGATGGACACTTCCAAAGTTGGAATTCTTAGTACAGTGAAAATCAAAAATGTCAAAAACGGCATGACCGTTTCTTATACCTTGGTATCGGAAGAAGAAGCTGATTTGAAGGCTGGAAAAATCTCTTTGGGTTCTCCATTTGGAAAAGGTTTGGTAGGCAAAAAAGTAGGTGAAGTTGCAGAAATCAATGCCCCTGCTGGCTTACTTCAATTCGAAATATTAGATATCTCTTATTAATCATTTTTCCCGGCTAGTCCGGGATTTTTTGTTCAAAACTATGGCTTCAATTTTCACCAAAATCATCAATCGAGAAATTCCCGCTCAGATCGTAGCAGAGGATGAAAATTTTATTGCTTTTCTGGATATCATGCCACTTGTAAAAGGGCATGTTTTAGTTGTGCCAAAACAAGAGGTGGATTATATTTTTAACCTGGAACCGGAAGTTTTATCCGGTCTTCATCTTTTTGCCCAGAAAGTAGCAAAAGCCATGGATAAAACTATCACATGTACTCGAATAGGAGTGGCGGTTATTGGGCTGGAAGTGCCACATGTACACGTGCACCTTGTTCCGCTGAAAACGATGGATGATATCAATTTCACCCGTCAAAAATTGAAGTTAACTTCAGAGGAATTGGCAGACATAGCCGATCAGATCAGAAAAGGTTTTTAAAGAAAAAGGGAAGTTTTTACTCCCCTTTTTAGTTGATAGACTCAATGTCTGAACCAGTGTAACTAGGAGTACCACCCTTTTTGGAAGCGACAAAAGCTCCCATTTTACAAGCAAAATCCAGTGTGTCTTCCAATGATTTGCCTTCTAAGTGGCATTTGACAAAACCACTTAGAAATGCGTCTCCGGCACCGATACTATCAGCTACTTTGACCTGATAACCAGGATGGGAAATGATTTCTCCTTTTTTATAGATCAAAGCTCCTTTGGCTCCTTTGGTCACACAAATTAAATCCATCGGATAATGCTGGTCCAAATATGCGCACACAGCAAGGACGTTTGGCTCTAGATTGAAGTAATCTGCAAAGATTTCCAACTCATCCTCATTGATTTTTAGAATATCCGTAAAACCCAATAGGGTTTCTATCACTTCGAAATCATAAAAAGGAGAACGGAAGTTCGCATCAAAAACCCTCATAGTATTATGATGAAGCAGCTTAATCAAAGTCGTAAGGCTTTCCGGGTTACGGACAGCCAATGTCCCAAAAATAAAAGCTTGGGCATTTTCAACTTCTTTATCTATTTCTGGATTCCACTGGATAAAATCCCAAGCCACGGGAGAAACGATTTCATACTTAATGTTTTCAGGGTCGGAATCATCTACCAAAACTTTGGAAGTCTCATGCTTTTCGGATTTTTGGATGAGATCAGTTGGGAAATTGAATTGATTCAAGAATTCCAGCAATCCTTTGCCTTCCTCATCTTTTCCGACTGCTGAGATGAATTTTGACTCCAGACCAAGTCGATGAAGGTTAAGTGCGACATTCATAGGTGCACCGCCTGGGATTGATCCTCCCGGAAGACAGTCCCACAACATTTCTCCAAAGACGACAACCTTATTTTTCATGGTTTATTAAATAGATTGATGAATTTCTTCCAATGATCTTCCTTTGGTTTCAGGCATCCTGAATTTCACCCATAGGAGTTGCCAAACCATCATCACTGCGAAAAAGGAAAAGATATATCCAGGACCAAATTGGTTGGCAAAGAATGGGAAAACATTCGCAATGACGGCTGCCAGGATCCAATGGGTAAAAGACCCGATGGATTGTCCATAAGCTCGTAAATCATTCGGGAACATTTCAGAAATGAAAACCCAAATGACGGATCCTTGACCAATGGCATGTGAGGTGATAAATGCGAAAACGAAAATCGGTAACCAGAAAGTAGGAATCCCAGGCCCTAGGAAATTGTAAGCCATCAAAGAAAGAGAAATGATATATCCTACCGAACCAATGTACATCAGTTTCTTTCTACCGATTCGATCGATTAAATACAGCCCTAGAAAAGTGGCTAATAAATTAACGATTCCTATTCCTATGGTCGAAATCAAAGCACTTTCTGTGGAGATACCAGCCATTTCAAATACTCTCGGAGCAAAATAGATGATTGCATTGATACCGGAAACTTGGTTGAAAAAAGCAAACATGATTGCCATCATGGTAGTTGGAAGGAACCTTTTTTCAAATATTGCTGAGAAGCTTCCGGATTTTTTTAGTTTTCTCTCCTCTTCCAAAGCGAGTCGGATAGCCTCATCTACACCCTCAGGATCCGTTTTGGTTAAGATCGTTCTTGCTTGAACTTCGTCATTTTTCTTGCCGATCAGCCATCTAGGACTTTCTGGAATTCGGAATATCAAGATCGAATAGATAAATGCTGGAAGTGCCTCAGCAGCCAACATCCATCTCCAGTCCTGAACAAGTTCAGCTGTTCCGATCAGGTAATTGGAAACGTAAGCCATCACAATTCCAAACACGATGTTAAATTGGTAAAGCGCCACCAAAAGTCCTCTGTTTTTAGCAGGGGCAATTTCTGAAATATACATGGGTGCCACTACGGATGAAGCTCCTACACCTAAACCTCCTAAAAACCTGAAAATCGTAAAGGAGGTGATATCCCAGGCCATTGCAGAACCTAAAGCGGAAATCAAATAAAACAAACCAATCCAAAGTAAACTCTTTTTTCTACCGAATTTGTCTGCCGGAATCCCTCCAAATAAGGCTCCGATGACTGTTCCATAAAGTGCTGAGGCGATGGCCAAACCATGCATCCAATCGCTTAATTTCCAAACTTCTTGAATTGCTCTTTCTGCTCCAGAGATGACAGCGGTATCAAAACCAAAAAGAAATCCGCCCAATGCGGCAGTAATAGATACAAAGAATGCATAGTTTTTTGAAGACATAGGTTTTTGGGTCATTGAAACCCTAATCTATAGAGAAGGATAATAAATAAAAACTGAATGAGATTCAATTAGGGCATTTTTTATAAAAAGTATATGATTATCCGTAATGATACCTACTGTACTATTTTCTTTTTATTAAGTGTTGGGTGACAGATGGCTGGTGCCAGAAGTGGCCTGAAATCCAGCGTGCTGCTTATTTTATGATTGATTTATCTCATTCCTGGTAGAATAGCGGATATACATAAAAAAGGAAATCCAAATCCCTTTTTAGGAACTGAAAACTGCATTGATCCAGATGTAAGAATAAAGTAATTTTCTCCAAGATAAACCAAAGAATGTTTTGTCTGGAAGGTCAGAACTCAAGGTCTTCTCGCGTGATTTTGCGTATATTCGCGAGCAGGTAATAATCAAAATTATTGCCTTTACAGAAATGATGAATTCAAGAGTATACTAAAAATAAACCCACTTTATGACTGTGTCGACAGAGATTTATAAACCAAAAAATCATATCCGGATCGTGACAGCGGCCTCTCTTTTTGATGGGCATGATGCCGCTATCAATATCATGCGCAGGATTATTCAATCCACTGGTTGTGAAGTGATTCATTTGGGACATAACCGATCTGTTCAAGAGATTGTAGACTGTGCCATTCAGGAAGATGTACAGGCGATTGCAATCACTTCCTATCAAGGTGGACATGTCGAATTTTTTAAATACATGTTTGATCTTTTAAAAGAGAAAGGGGCAGGCCATATCAAAATTTTTGGAGGCGGCGGTGGTACGATCCTCCTGGAAGAGATTAAAGAACTGCATGAATACGGAATTGCCAGGATTTATGCACCGGATGATGGCCGGGCGATGGGGCTTCAGGGAATGATCAATGACTTAGTGAAACAGTCTGATTTCCCTATCGGCGACCAGTTGCAGAAAGATTTTAAAATAGACAGAGAAAACAAAGCATTCATAGGAAGAGCCATTTCGGCTTTCGAAAACTTCCCTGAAAAATCCAAAAGTCTTTTGGAAGAAGTCAGAACATCAAGTGCCGGATCCCAAACACCGGTTTTGGGAATTACAGGAACTGGTGGTGCAGGCAAATCTTCCTTAGTGGATGAGTTGGTGAGAAGATTTTTGATTGATTTTGAGGATAAAACACTTGCCATTATTTCAGTAGATCCATCCAAAAGGAAAACAGGAGGTGCGCTTTTAGGGGATAGAATCCGCATGAATGCCATACACCATCCTCGTGTTTTTATGAGATCTTTGGCGACAAGACAGTCCAATCTGGCGCTTTCAAGGTATGTGCAAGATGCGGTGGATACGGTCAAGGCTTTTGGTTTTGACTTAGTGATATTGGAGACTTCAGGGATCGGGCAATCAGACACTGAGATCATCGAGCATTCTGATTTATCGCTCTATGTTATGACTCCGGAATACGGAGCAGCATCCCAGCTGGAAAAAATAGATATGCTGGATTTTGCCGATGTGATCGCTTTGAACAAATTTGACAAAAGAGGGGCACTTGATGCGATCAGGGATGTGAAAAAGCAGTTTAAGCGAAATCACAACTTGTGGGAAATTGCCGATGAAGAAATTCCTGTTTTTGGAACAATAGCTTCTCAGTTTAACGATCCCGGGATGAATCAGCTTTACAAAGCTTTGATATCAAAAATCAATACGGCTCATGAAGGTTGGGAAAGTAGTTTTGAGTTGTCTGCAGGGACTTCTGAAAAAATTTATATTATTCCACCAGCCAGGACCCGGTACTTATCTGAAATAGCCGAAACGAATAGAAACTTTGATGTCTGGGTAGAAGAGCAAAAAGAAATAGCTCAGAAGCTTTACAGCATCCAAAAATCGATGGATACGATACAATCCATGCAGGTAGAGGACTCCGATCGATTGGTAAAAGAGCTGGCCGAAGTTTATTCTAAGATGGAATTGGAACTTGATCCAAAAAACAAAAAATGGATTGAAGAGTGGCCAGAAGAGGCAGCGAAGTACGGAGATGAATTTTATGTATTTAAAGTGCGTGACAAAGAGATCAAAGTCAAAACCTACTCCAAATCTCTTTCAGACACGAAAATCCCTAAAATTTCCCTTCCAAAATACGAGGCTTGGGGAGATCTGTTGAAATGGGGACTTCGGGAAAATGTCCCTGGAAAATTTCCTTATACCGCTGGCGTTTTTCCCTTCAAAAGAGAAGGAGAAGACCCAACCAGGATGTTTGCTGGAGAAGGAAGTCCAGAGAGGACGAACAAGCGGTTTCATTATGTTTCGAAAGACATGCCGGCCAAGAGGCTTTCCACGGCTTTTGATTCGGTGACGCTATATGGGGAGGATCCGGATTATCGCCCGGATATTTATGGAAAAATCGGAAACTCAGGAGTCAATGTGTGCTGTCTCGATGACGCAAAAAAACTGTATTCCGGATTTAATCTGGTGGATCCTATGACTTCTGTTTCCATGACGATCAATGGCCCAGCAGCAACGATGACGGCATTTTTTATGAATGCGGCAATTGACCAGCAATGTGAGGTTTATATCAAAGCCAATGGATTGGAAGAGGAAGTTGATCGAAAAATAGAGGAGATATATCAGAAGAAAGGGATGAACCGGCCTATATATACCGGCAAAATCCCTGAAGGAAGCGATGGTCTGGGTTTGATGCTTTTGGGTGTGACAGGCGATCAGGTTTTGCCAAAAGATGTTTATGATCAGATCAAAACTGAAACGGTTTCCAGAGTAAGAGGAACTGTCCAAGCCGATATTTTAAAAGAGGATCAAGCACAGAATACCTGTATTTTCTCAACTGAGTTTTCCCTTCGGTTGATGGGAGATGTGCAGCAATATTTTATTGAAAACGGAATTCGCAATTTTTACTCTGTTTCGATTTCCGGTTATCACATTGCCGAAGCTGGTGCAAACCCTATCACGCAACTTGCTTTGACCCTTTCCAATGGATTTACTTATGTAGAATATTATGTGAGTAGGGGAATGGATATCAATAAATTTGCACCGAATTTATCATTCTTCTTTTCCAACGGAATTGACCCGGAATATGCAGTAATCGGAAGAGTGGCAAGGAGAGTTTGGGCCAAGGCAATGAAATTAAAATATGGCGCAAATGAGCGTTCCCAAATGCTCAAATACCATATTCAGACTTCAGGAAGATCACTTCACGCTCAGGAGATCGATTTTAATGACATACGTACCACGCTTCAGGCATTGTATGCGATTTATGATAATTGCAATTCACTCCATACAAATGCTTATGATGAAGCAATTACGACCCCGACCGAGGCTTCAGTAAGAAGAGCAATGGCGATTCAGCTGATCATCAATAAAGAATTGGGTTTGGCAAAAAATGAAAATCCACTTCAAGGGGCTTTTATTATAGAGGAATTGACTGATTTGGTAGAGGAAGCGATTTATCTGGAATTTGATCGGATTACAGAAAGAGGAGGAGTGCTTGGAGCCATGGAAACTATGTACCAAAGAGGTAAAATCCAAGAAGAAAGCCTTCATTACGAAATGCTGAAACATACCGGAGAATATCCGATCATCGGAGTGAATACGTTCCTTTCTTCGGATGGATCTCCTACAGTAACTCCAGGTGAAGTGATCAGAGCCACTAAAGAAGAAAAAGAAGATCAGATTTCTACTTTGAAAAAATTGAATCAATCGTATCCTGACCGTGTTGAAGAAAATCTTAAAGCATTGAAATTGGCAGCTGTAAAAAATGAGAATATTTTTGCCGAGTTGATGGAGGCTGCTAAATATTGCTCTCTTGGACAGATTACCCATGCTTTGTATGAAGTGGGAGGACAATACCGAAGAAATATGTAAAGCTTCTTTGAAAAAGGAGAAATTGGTTAATTACTATAATAAATAAAACATGTCAAAAAGGAATGTGACAGTTCGTATGAAAGCGGACTACGAATACGAGGCAGTAAATCCTCAGGGAAACGTTGTTCAGATCGATATGTATGATGCACCGGAAAAGAAAGCCCAATCTCCGATGGATTTATTGCTTTCGGCGCTCGGTGGCTGCTCTGCTGTTGATGCGGTTTTAATGATGAAGAAAAAGAGGAGAACGATTGAATCTTTTACAGTTGATGTAGAGGGAATCAGAAATGATGGTGTTCCGGCTTATTATACAGACATCCATTTGTCTTTCACGCTGGTCTCTCCTGATGCCAATGAGACGGAATTTGGTAAAGTAGTGGCGCTCTCAGTAGATAAATATTGTTCTGTGGCTTCCTCTTTGAATCCAAAAATCACCTATTCCTTCCTTGTCAAAAGACCTTCATGAGAGTTATTCAGGAATTTACCCAGGAGGAAATACGTGTCAGTATTTTCTCCTGGAATAATAAATACATTATCAAATATGAGTTTGGCCCGATGGAACAGACCTTTAAGGTGAGTGAAATGGAAGTGCTGGAGGAAAGTGATCTTGGGATTTTTTGGAAAGGAGATTTTTTTCAGACTGTGAAACAAAGATTTGAAGAAATGGGAAAAACTTTTCGTGCACAGTTGGAAAATCTTTAATTTCCCTACTTGTGCAAGTCCTATGGTAAGAAACAACTGGTATTTATTTTTAATCATTTGCTCATTTTTTTCCTGCAATAGGGAATTGACAAAAGAAGACCTCCCTGAAACCGAACACCTTACTTTAATGGTGAAAGAAATGGAGGAGGAAATTCTGGTTTTAGAAAAAGAAATCATCTGGTTGGAAAGTTTTTACCAAGGACTCCTTGAAAACAAGGACTATTTATTAAATCATGCAGACAGAAATAAATACATTTTTGAAGGGGCATTTTCCAACAATATACCGGTAGAAGGAGATGGCTTAAGTAAGTTGATCCTTTCTTCCATTTCTCCTGATCCAAAAAAATCGTTAGATGAAATCTATTTTACTAATGGTTTAGATTCAGCTTTTAAAGCTGTCTATGACCGACATGATATTATCGCACAGGTTTATTCAAATTCTACCATGCAGGTGTCACGGGTATATCCTCCTTACGATGCTCAAAACTTAATGGATCCGGATATTAACCTGAAGAAATATAATTTCTATTATGAGGCTGACCTGGAGCATAACCCTGCTAAAAAATCAGTTTGGATACCTGAAGTTTATGTAGATCCGGCTGGGAAAGGTTGGATTATGTCCTTGGTACATCCGGTTTATGAAGGGGCTGAACTATTTGCTGTCCTCGGAATTGATATTACAGTAGATGAAATCCTTCATCGATTTCTTGATGTGAAAGAAGGTAATTATTTAATTGTCAATGAAAAAGGAGATATTGTTTCTGGTAAATCATCTGCCATTGAAGCTTTGAGTTTACCTCCCTTAAAAAATCATATCTATAGGGAAACGATTCAAGCTGATAATTTCAGGATTTCGGATTTTAATTTATTTATGAGCAAAAGTAAAGGAGTGAGAGAGATGGCTCAAGCTTTTATTTTCAATAAGGAAAATAAATTTGTTTTTGAAGACGAATATAACCTGACTTCCGCCATTGCTTATCCTTTTAATTTTACAGACTGGTATTTGATTCAAATAAATCCTCCTTTAAATGGTGAATAAACCTGGTGATAATTTAAGTTTTAGACTTACTACAGTGCTGGGAATTCTCCTTGTTTTCTTAGTGATTGCCTTGGGAGTTAGTTTTTACTTTGCGATTTCAGATGCTCAGTTAGATACCAGAAAGGAGTTTCTGAGTAAGCAGACTGAATTGGCTGCCAGAGAACTTGAAATGGAGATGTTAAGTTTTGAGGAGGATGTGACTATACTTTTTGATTTTTTGGAAGATAAGGATCTGGATGAAGAAGATTATAGACAGGATCTTACTACTGTAACCAGAAAAGTTGTCAATAGCTATCCTGGACTGATTGATACCGTTTGGGTGGGACTGGGCGATTCCTCGGTTTATTTTACAATGACCGAGAGAAATGATTTTATTAGGCAGCCATATGAAGGCTTTATAAGAAGTAAATTTATTGAGAATTCCAGCACCTACAGAAGTAATCCCCTGTCAGGAATGCAGCTGTTGTTTCATTTGAACCTGGAAAAATTCACAAGCCTTTTTGTCGAAAATTACTATCTCAATGAAGGAGGAGGGAAAGCCTTATTGATTAGAAATAAGGTTTTTGACTTAAACCCAAGGGTAGGAAATGATACAGTTGTTTTTACGGAGAAGGACTTATTTCCTGTCAAAAATGACATTGCACTAGGACTCAAAGGCATGTACGAACTCTCCTGGAAGACTGAAAAAGGCTCGGTCAATGGAGTTTTAGTCCAATACCCTTTTGATTTTGGAAGCATTTTAGAAAATGCCTCCCTCTTGTTTTTTATTGAAACGGAACAGATTACTTCCGGAGTTTACAATACCTATTTGTGGCTTTTTTCGGTATTGTTGCTCTTGTTGCTTCTGACCATAGTGTTTTTCATAGTTTCATTGACAAACAATATACAGGCTCAAAAGAAGCTGGAAACAAGTTCAAAAGAAATCTCAGATCTTTTCGGACAACAAAACCTACTTCTCAAGGAGTTAAAGGGTTTTGTTTATTTCCATAATCACCTCGGAGAAATAACTAGAGTAAGTGATGAAGTAGAAGAAGTTCTGGGGTCTCCAAAAGAAGAGTTTTTGGAAGCATTTTCTATGCACAGCCAGCATAAAGATGTGCTTTACTTAAAAACCATGGTCACCAAAGCTTTGACCCAAAAAACCTCTCATTTGGCCTTAGAGTATGATTACATTAGACCAGATCATAAAAAAATAAGAGTCAAGATTTTTGAAAAGCTGATTTTTGACGATAAGGGAAGGTTTAATGGCGGTCTTGGGATCTGTACAGATATCACCGCTCAGTTTGAATCTAGCCAAGAGCTGAAATTGAGTGAAAACAGGCTTAGGACGGTATTGGAAAATATCCCGGATGTGATTTTTATTTATGACAACTCTGGGAATATCATTGACTTCCATGTCAAAGAACTGATTCCTGGCTGGGATAAATCCTCTTTGGGAAAAAATATTGCGACTATACTTCCTCCTGACCAAAAAGATGAAACAATCAAAGCATTTGAATTGGCTAGGAAAACCGGGCAGATTCAGACAGTAAGTAGGAAATTAAATCTAGAATCAGGCACGCGTTATTTCGAAATCAGGTATTTCCCTCTGGACGAAAATAGAATGATGTCTTTGGCAAAAGATATAACCAGCCAGAAAATATGGGAAAAAGGGCTTGTAGAAGCTATGAATGCAGCAGATGAAGCAAGTCGGGCAAAATCTGAATTTTTAGCCAATATGAGTCACGAGATTAGAACTCCAATGAATGGTTTGTTGGGAATTATTGATTTGCTCGAACTGACAGAACTCGATGAAGATCAAACGCAGTATCTTGAAATCATCAAAAATTCCGGAAACTCTCTGCTGGGAATCATCAAGGATATTTTAGACTATTCTAAAATCGAAGCTGGAAAAATGGACATAAATCCATTTTCCGGAAAGCCTGCTGAAGAACTTGAAAAACAAATCCAAATGTTTATTGGATTGGCTCAGAAAAAAGAACTTCAAATCATTACGGAAATTGATCCTTTGGCATATGAACTTTTCGAAACCGATTTTGACAGGATCAACCAAGTGATTCTTAACCTAGTGGGAAATGCGATCAAATTTACTCCTATGGGAGGTAAGGTTTCCATAAATATGACCCTTGAGAAAATTGAAAAGGATCTTTATTATCTTAAAACCAAAGTGGAAGATAGTGGAATAGGAATACCCGAGCATCTTATTCCTTCATTGACAAATCCATTTTTTCAGGTAGAAAGCTCTAGTACGAGGAGCTTTCAGGGCACCGGTTTGGGCTTGGCAATCGCCAAAAGAATAGTTGAGCTATTAGGAGGGGAGTTGAGTATTTCCAGTGAAGAGGGTGTGGGTTCGAAATTTTCATTTTCCATTCTTTTGAAAAAGGCAAAAATTCAAATGGATGATTCTTCAAAAAACCAGCTTGAAAAACGTGTGAATTGGTTTGGTATGGCGAAAGAATATCCGATGAAGATGCTTTTGGCTGAGGATAACGACCTAAATCTTCAACTGATGAGCCTGATGCTTGATCAGTTGGGTTATACATTTGATGTGGCAAAAAATGGGTTGGAGGCTTTGCAAATGGTGTTGAAAAACGATTATGATTTAGTGCTGATGGACGTACAAATGCCCATCATGAATGGATTGGAAGCAACTATGAAAATCCGCGAATCTAGCCTGAAAGAAGGTTTATTTATTGTAGGGTTGTCTGCAAATGTTTTTGATGAAGACCAGAAAAAAGCGATCGCCAGCGGTATGGATGATTATTTGACCAAACCGATCAGATTGGTTTCATTGGCAGAAAAAATAGAGTTTTTCTACAAAAAGAAAATGATGTAAATGTAAAAACCAGGCCTGGAGCCTGGTTTATCTTATAACGCAGTATTTAAATCAAATCCCTCGAGATAATCTGCGACTCTTTTGACAAACATGCCACCCAAAGATCCATCCACTACCCGATGGTCATAAGAATGTGATAAGAACATTTTATGACGGATTGCAATGACATCTCCAGTCGGGGTTTCTACCACTGCAGGTTTTTTCACGATGGCACCTACCGCTAAAATGGCCACTTGAGGCTGCATGATGATAGGAGTCCCCATGACATTTCCAAAAGAGCCAACATTGGAAACTGTATAGGTTCCTCCACTTAAGTCATCAGCAGACAACTTATTATTTCTGGCTCTGTTAGCTAAATCATTTACCTGTTTTGAAATTCCTACCAAATTCAATTGATCCGCTTTTCTGATTACCGGTACAATCAAATTTCCGCTTGGCAAAGCCACTGCCATACCTATATTGATATCTTTTTTCTTGATGATTTTATCCCCATCAATGGAAATATTGATCATAGGAAAATCTCTGATTGCCTTCGAAACGGCTTCTATAAAAAATGGGGTATAGGTAATGGATTCTCCAAACTTCTCTCTATAGGCATGTTTATTTTTCTCTCTCCAGAGCACAATATTCGTCATATCTGCTTCTACAAATGAGGTAACATGTGCAGAGATGCGTTTTGAATCCACCATTCGTTGCGCAATCATTTTACGCATCCTGTCCATTTCAATTATTTCATCAGCACCGGAAATACTCACCTGAACTTTTGGTTCTGAAATAGATGGGGTTGGTTTTGAAGGTTCTGCAGATTTACCATGTCGATTCTTAAGGTAATCTAGCATGTCATTTTTGGTGACACGACCTTCTTTTCCAGTTCCTGGGATTTTTGATAACTCCGCCTTGGAAATACCCTCTTCTTTGGCGATGCTTTGTACCAATGGAGAATAAAATCGATCATCTTCTATGCTTGCTCCAGAGGCCGGGGATGGCTCAGAAGAAACTAAAGAAGCAGTATTTTCTGGTGCAATTGCCAATAAATCCTCTTTGGAGGTATTGTTTTGTTCTTTAACTGCTGGAGCTGGAGTTTCAGCCTCTCCTGTGGTTTCGATAATTGCCACGGGGGCGCCAACGGCCACCACATCGCCTTCTTTTACCAAAATTTTCTTTAAAACGCCAGCATGTGTGGAAGGGACTTCAGTGTCAACTTTGTCAGTCGCCACTTCTAAAACGGACTCGTCTTGGTCGATAGAATCTCCTTCTTTTTTCAACCAGCCAAGGATGGTTCCCTCTATGATACTTTCGCCCATTTTGGGCATTAGCATTTCTACACTTGCCATAGTCTTAAAATAATTAAATTGGGTATATATTCAACTTTTAAAATTAAATTTTATTATGAATCATCCCAAACCTTTTGGTTAAAATTTAATTTGCTATTTACGTAAAAAACAAATTCTAAATAGATTTAAAACCGCAACTGCTGTCAGTTCGATATTTAAGATTCTATCTTGCGTCAGCTGCAATTTTTTGGTTTCTACAAACCCTTCTCCGGCGCATGCGATCCAGATGGTGCCAACGGGCTTGCTTTCTGTACCTCCATCAGGACCTGCGATTCCGCTACTTGCCAAACCAAAGTCTGATTTAAAGAGTTTCCTGATTCCCTCAGCCATCTGAGTTACCGTTTCCATACTCACTGCTCCAAACTCAACGAGTGTTTCTTCGGAAACTCCCAGGATTTCATGTTTAAACTGGTTATGATAAGGAACCAAAGCACCCTGAAAATATGCACTGCTTCCAGCTATGCTCGTGACCAAATGAGAGATATAACCACCAGTACAGCTTTCAGCCAAAGCTAGGGTTTTATTACTTTTCTTCAAAAGCTTACCAATTGCTGTTTCCAGTGTTTCTTCGTTAAATCCGTAAACATATTCTTGAATAAGAGGCATGACTTTGTCTACCTGACTTTGGATTTCCTCTTGTAGTGTACCTTTATTTTCGCCAAATCCAGTGAGTCTTAGTTTCACATGTCCCAAAGAAGGAAGGTAAGCTAACTTTATATGTTCCGGTAATGAATTTTCCCAATCTTGGATTAAATCTGCCAACCAGCTTTCACCAATTCCAACAGTTTTGATTACTTCATGTACTATTATCGGTAATTTAAATAATTCTGGAAGTTTGGGTAGGACAAAGTCCTTCATGAGTTTTTTCATCTCATGAGGTACTCCGGGCATGGACATCCAATATGCTCCATTTTTTGAAAACCACATTCCAGGAGCCGTGCCCACCTCATTAGGAACGTACGTACAGCAGGCAGGAAGGTGGCCTTGCAGGATGTTCAGTGGAGTAATTTCTCTTCCTCTGCGTTTGAAAAATGAGGTGACAGCTTCGACTGCTTCTGGAAATTCAACAATTGGGCAATCAAAATATTCTGCCATTAAGGGTTTCGTCAAATCGTCCTGAGTGGGGCCTAAGCCTCCTGTGATCAAAATGATATCGGCCCTTTTATCAGCTTTGCTAAATGCGTCGAGGATATCCAACCTATTATCTCCAACAGTGGTTTTTCTGACGACTTTTACTCCGATTAGATCCAGTTGTAGACTTATCCAATGGCTATTTGTATCCATGATTTGCCCATAAAGCAATTCATCTCCAATGGCTATTATTTCAGCTTTTACGATGCTCATGTTTGATCAGGTGAAAATTATCTGACTTTGGCTTTTACTAATACTTTGGAAAAAATTCCAGGGAAAAACCGCTTCAGGTATATCGCCATGACTTCCTTTCCACCTATATAGATTTCCTCTTTTTTCTTTTTGAGCCCCTTAAATATCTGATTGGCACATTCTTCTGCACTCATTCCATTTGCCTGTGCATCATCCATTTCGTTTAATGATTTTCCGTCCGCAGTCACTGCATTAACAGATACATTTGTTTTGATGAATCCTGGACAAATCATGGTCACCAAAATATTATCCTCGTAATGTTCGGCACGTAAAGAGTCAAAATAACCATGGAGTGCGTGTTTGGAAGCTGCGTAGGTGGATCTGAAAGGAGAGCCAATGATTCCTACCAAAGAACTGGTCACTCCGAACTGACCTGTTTTTCTGGATTTAAAATGGGGTAGGAGGGCTTTTGTCAAAGCAATGGTTCCAAAGAAATTGACTTCCATTATTTTTCTGTCAACTTCAAGCTGGGTTTCCATTGCCAAGGAGCGTTGGCTGATTCCTCCATTATGAAACATGATGTCGATTTGACCAAAAAGAGTAATCGCTTCTTTAACTTTATTGGGAAGTGAATCGGTTTCAGCTAGGTCTAATGGTAAAATCGCACAATTTTCAGGGTGAGCACATGCTAGCTTAACTTGATTTAAATCTTCTTCTCTTCTGGAAGATAAAATGACGAAATATCCTTCTTTAGAAAATCTTTTCGCGGTTGCTGCTCCGATTCCTGAAGAAGCTCCAGTAATCCAAATGACAGTTTTTGTCATGCTTTTCAATTTATTCTAACGTAGTCAACAAAGGAAAATGGGAATTGGTTTTTTTCATCTGCCGGATGACTTTCTCGACTTACTTCTTTCCAGTCTGTTGAATCTATTTTGGGGAAATAGGTATCTCCTTCGGGGGTTGCATCCACCTCAGTGATCACTAATTCATCTGCTATGCTGATTGTTTGGCGATAAATCTCTCCACCACCTATCACGTAGAGTTTTTCAACGGCAATCTTATTGCAGTAAATAAAAGCATCTTCGACACTTTCAAAAACATGATGACCTTCCGGTACTTTATAATTCGGATTTCGGGTTATAACCAAATGTGTCCGGTTAGGCAGCGGTTTTCCAAGGGATTCAAATGTTTTCCTTCCCATCAGAATATAATTGCCAGAGGTTAATGCTTTGAATCTTTTGAAATCCGTTGGAATTCTCCAAACCAAATCATTTTCCTTTCCAATGACACCGTTTTTAGCAACGGCAGCAATTAATAATATCCTCATAGTTTACACCTTCAATACCTTGAAGATACTAGCCTTTGGCAATGGAAAAAATAAAATTTATATGGAAGTTAATCTTTGGTAGCTTGAGTCATCATGTTTGGATACTCACTCATTACAAAAGACTTTGTGGCTGAATCATTTATCTCAATGACTTTCAATTCTATTTTAGATCCATCCTCTGCTGATGTAAAATCCATTTCCATGAAATTGCCCTGTGGAAAGTCTTTGAAATGTTCTGCGTATTTACTTTTTGACTTATCTGATACAAAGGGGCTATTGGTTCCCCAAAAAGCAACATATCCTCCGATTGGTTCTTCTGTCACCCAGTAGGTGCCTTCTCCATCTTTGCTTTTTACATGATATTCATCACAGGTATACCCAAGAATATCTTTGGTATTACCGGTTTTTTCAATGATCAACTCTGGATCTTCCATATCTTCCATATCTTCCATTGTTTCATCTACGACATCATTGATGTCTATTTTGTAAGCAAAGCTACTTTTTTGACCCTCGTTGTCCATTAATAAAACAGAAGCCTTGTTTGGTAAATCATAAACCATTGTCATGACTGATTTTGGTTTTTTAGGATCTGTGAATTCAAGTCCGGTATAGTCTGTGGACTCTGCCAGGTAGGACTTCATAATAGTAGGATCTTCTTGTTTCCCATTCTTATTAGTGGAGGTCATTTCCATCACCACAAAACCAAAAAAGTCGTACTGATCTGCTGTTTCGACCTCTTCCCCCATTCCTTCCAGGATTTTGCCCATGTCTAAAGTGACTGGATTGTTTGAGTCTTCGCTGTCTGAGAAAATCCCTTCTAATTGCTTTTCAAGCTGCTTTTGGACCATTTTATTGGCCTCTTCTTCGACTTTCTTTTCGATCGCTTTTTCAGCTCCTCTGCTAGCAGCCTTTTTTATTTTATTGATAAACTGTGCTTCGGAAATTGTAGATATTGAAAACAGAAGAATGAAAATGGATCCTAGTTTGGTTGAAATTTTCATGATTTTATATTAAAAATGTTGTAAATACTTAGTTTTCTGAATTTCCTAAAAATCAGACAGATGTAAAAATTTTTTCCTATAAATTAGTATCCAGCTGGTATCCTCTTAGAAAGCCTTCTGTTTTCATTCTCTTTTTTCCTTCTAGTTGAAGTTCTAAAATTTCCAGTGTTCCTTTTCCAGTTTTAAACTTTAAAAACGTCTTATTATCAGAAAAGTAAACTCCAGGGGATTTATCGGATTTATCTTTTTCATCAAACTTGGTTTTATAGATTTTACATATTTTGCCGTCCAATTCTGTCCATGCTGCAGGATAGGGGGAAAGCCCTCTTACCAAATTGTGAATGGTTTCAGCAGGTTGTCCCCAGTCAATTTTACCTGTTTCTTTGAAAATCTTTGGAGCATGATGAATCGCCTGTTTCTCATCCTGAGGCGTAGCATTGATTTCATCCCGGGATATCGCTTCTACAGTTTTCAAGACCAACTCGGCTCCAAGAGTCATGAGTTTCTCATACACGGTTCCTAAGTCATCTTCTTCTAGAATTTTGATTTTTTCCTGAAAGAGAATGCTTCCTGTATCAATCTCATGTTTCAGGAAAAAGGTGGTAACACCGGTTTCCTTTTCTCCATTGATAATTGCCCAATTGATCGGTGCAGCTCCCCGATAATTTGGCAATAGAGATGCATGAAGATTAAAAGTCCCAATAGGTGGCATACTCCAAACAGTTTCCGGCAGCATTCGAAATGCCACGACAATCTGTAAATCAGCATTTAGACGCTTTAATTCCTCTTGAAATCCTGGATCTTTTAAATTGGTAGGCTGAAGAACTGGAATTTTCAATTTCAAAGCAGATTCTTTAACAGGAGATGGGATTAGCTTTTGCCCCCTGCCTTTTGGTTTATCGGGTGCGGTGATGACTGCTATGACATTCCAGCCATTATTCACTAATTTTTCAAAAGCAGGAACTGCAAATTCTGGAGTTCCCATGTATATGATTCTCAGGTCTTTATTCATTTTACTCAAAATTGAAATCGATAAAAATTCTTGGTATTGCTCAGTCTTTATAAATCAGGTAATTCGCTCTCATTTTCTTATATGCTTCAAGATCTTCTTGCCAACTTTTCCGAATTTCTTCTTCTGATTTTCCTGCCAATAATTGTTTTTTTAATTCGTCAGTCCCGGCCAAAGTTGTAAAGTACCCTTTGAAAAAAGCTTCACCTTTACCGGACTTTTTCAGTGCATCTATGACATACTTCAAAGTGAACTGATGCGTAAGAGGCTCGTTTCTTAAATCCACTCCATAACATATTTGGTTTTGCAATGGAGGGTTTTTTGACATCCCAGGAATACTTACCGGTGTGAAAGTGAAGTCCCCGAAATTTTTGGATGGATAGCCATAAACCTGGAAGGGGAAATGAGTACCTCGTCCAAGGGAAATAATGCTTCCTTCGAAAAAGCAGGTGCTTGGATATAACCGGATGGATAGGTCATTCGGTAAATTTGGGGAAGGTTTAACGGGTAAATTATAAGGAGTTTGGTGCATCCAATTGTCAACAGGGATTATCTCCAACTTACAAGCCAATCCGCCTTTTAGCCACTTTTCGCCATTGATCATTTTTGCGAGTTCACCAACTGTCAATCCATGCACAACCGGAATGGGATGCATGCCAACAAAACTTTCAAAGCCTTTTTTAAGCACCGGGCCATCTATGTAATCACCATTGGGATTAGGTCTATCAAAAATGATGACTTGTTTCCCGTTTTCTGCTGCCGATTCCATGATATAATGCATGGTGCTGATATAAGTGTAAAACCGTACACCTACATCCTGCAAATCAAATATCAGAAGATCCAAGTCCGAAATCTGGGCGACAGTTGGCTTTTTGTTATTTCCATAAAGGGAAACGATCGGAAGACCTGTTTTTGAATCCACCGAATTATCTACCTTTTCTCCCGCATCTGCATCTCCTCTAAAACCATGCTCTGGAACAAAGACTTTTTTAATTTGCACGCCTTGCTCCAGTAAAAAGTCAACCACATGTTTATTATCATGATGGGGCAAAATACTGGTTTGGTTTGCAACAATACCTACTGATTTGCCCTTGAGCAGATTCAGATATAACTCAGGTCGTTCTGCTCCAGGGATGATTGGTTCTTGCTGGGCAGCGAGTGGAGTGATTCCTGAGAAAAAAATGAGCATTATGCTCAAAATGTGAATAAAGGATAAAAGATTCGTTTGCTTCATGCTATTTTGCGGTCAATTAGAACAAATTAAAACAGTCCCTTGAACGTTTCCTATTTCATTGCTAAAAGAATCAGCTTTAAAAGAGCGGGAGGATTCTCAGCAACCATCCATAAAATCGCAGTAGGTAGTCTGGCTATCGGTTTAGCCGTGTCATTACTCTCTTTTATGGTTTTAGGAGGTTTTCAAAAGACAGTTTCTGATAAGGTTTATGGGTTTACGGGGCATTATCAAGTGCAGCGATTTACCATGAGCAATGCCTTTGAAGAAGCTCCCTTTTCCCTGAACAGCGAGTTTGCACAAGAATATGGCCAATTGCCCTTTGTGAACCGAATTCAGTCTTTTGCCCATAAAGCAGCTCTGATCAAAGGTGAAAATGAAGTAGAGGGAGTTTTGATAAAAGGTGTAGGGGATGACTTTGATACGCTGCGTTTTAGGAATTATATCAAAGAAGGACGGATGCTAAAGATCCCCAAAGAAGGGACAAGTAATGAAGTGATGCTGAGCCATGTCATCGCCAATAAATTACTGCTGAAAGTCGGCGACAAAGTGACATTATACTTTGTTCAGGAACCTCCCCGTTTTAGAAGGGTAGAGGTAGTGGGGATTTTTGAAACCTATCTGGAGAATTTTGATGATAAAATAGTCATCGGTGAATTGCAGACCATCAGGAATCTCAATGGCTGGGCAGAAGATCAAGTGGGTGGTTTGGAAGTTTTTGTGGATAATCCTAAAAAAATAGACTCATACTCTCCTCAATTGGAGGATGTTATGGACTTTGATTTAAAGCTGATTGCCAGCAAAGATAAATTTTTGGAGATTTTTGATTGGCTGAGTTTATTAGATACCAATGTTTATGTTTTTGTGGGCTTGATCACCTTTGTTGCCATATTTAACATGGGAGCTATTTTATTTATTCTGATCATGGAGAGGACTCAAATGATCGGGTTATTGAAGGCGATGGGTGCTGCGAATAAACAGATTCGAAGGATATTCTTTTGGAACGGAATCACGATTCTTCTGAGAGGGCTGTTGATAGGAAATGCCATTGGCCTCGGTTTTGGAATACTTCAGGATACGTTTAAGTTGATTCCTTTAGATCCTACAAGCTATTACATGTCTTATGTACCGATAGAATGGAATTGGCCTTTGTTTCTGATGATCAATACAGGGATTACCATCCTAACTGCACTGGTATTATTTATCCCGGTCATGGTGATTTCCAGAGTAGAACCTATTAAATCGATCCGCTTTGATTGAGCTTGTACGGAGAAAAAATACTTTTGATTTTCATCCAGATTACTCCTAAAACTGCTTCTTTAAATATACCCGGACTCATTTTTGAAGTTCCTTTTGTACGATCTGTAAAAATTATCGGAACTTCTGTGAGTTTAAACCCTAATTTCCATGCGGTAAATTTCATTTCAATTTGAAAAGCGTATCCAATGAATTTGACTTCTTTTAAACGAATTCCCCGGAGGACAGATTGATGATAGCACTTAAATCCTGCAGTGGCGTCTTTTATGGGTAATCCTGTGATAAATTTCACATATACACTTGCAAAGTAGGACATCAAAACCCTTCCCATTGGCCAGTTCACCACGTTTACGCCAGTGATATATCTGGAACCTATCGCCATGTCAAAATTACCTTCTACACATGCATTGTATAGCCTGATTAGATCTTTAGGATTATGGGAAAAGTCGCAATCCATTTCAAAAATATAGTCATAGGCTTTACTCAGCGCCCACTCAAAACCTGCAATGTAGGCAGTGCCGAGACCAAGTTTCCCTTTTCTTTCCAAGAGGTGGAGTCTCCCGCTATAGTTTTCCTGATTGGCTTTGACGATGCCTGCGGTACCGTCAGGAGATCCATCGTCAATGATCAACAATTCAAAATTCCCGTCTAGGCCCATGACAGATTGAATCATATCCTGGATATTTTCAATCTCATTATAGGTGGGGATGATGACTAACTTTCGATGCTCCATTTTTAATAAAGTTCAAAAGTAAGATTTCATGATGATTTTTGGAGGAATGAACTATTTATTTTTGCCCAAAGTGTACTTTCGTAAACCAATTTCGAAATCATGATCGCAATAGTCAGTTATTACTCCGTAGGAGCCTATGATTCCAATACAGTAAACGAGGATGAAATCTTATCTTCCATTCTAGATGAACTAGGTTTTCCAAATCAGGTTGTCCCCTGGTCAGATCAGGATGTCAAATGGGGGGATTTTAGAGCTATTTTGATCAAATCAACTTGGGATTATTTTGATTATTACGATCAGTTTTTAGAGTGGATAGAGAAAATCCACTCGTTAAAAATTCCGGTTTTAAATGATTTGAATACGATTAGATGGAATTCTTCGAAAAACTATTTAAGCGAAATAAAAGAAAAAGGATTTGCCGTAATATCCGGGCAGGAGTTGAAAAAAGGAAGTAAGATTTCAACAGCAAATGTTTTGGAAAATGTAGTGGCAGAAACACTGGTAGTGAAACCAATGGTCAGTGGAGGTGCTAAAAACACATTGAAACTGAAGAAATCTGAATGGGGATTTTATTCCGATAAAATCCAATCATTCGTCAATGAAGAGGATTTTTTGGTTCAGCCTTTCATAAAAGAAGTGCAGGAGGTGGGAGAGTTTTCCTTGATATTTTTCAACGCAAAGTTTTCTCACGCAGTATTAAAAACTCCTGCAAGTGGTGATTTTAGAGTACAACATTATTTCGGAGGGCAAATAAAATCCATTCTTCCTTCAGAGAAAATGGAAAGTGAGGCCAAAGCGTTCATCTCTGAATTTGCACCTGAAAGTTTATATGCCAGAGTAGATGGGGTAGAAATCGATGGGGTGTTTCACTTAATGGAGTTAGAGTTAATCGAACCATATCTGTTTTTGACTTCCCACCCAAAAGCCATTCAAAACTACCAAGAAGCCCTTAAAAAAAGATTGGGTTAAATGCAGATTTCCTTTTGATTTTGAGCATACTCACTTCCTTTGATTGCTGCTTGCTGAAGGATATTACATCCTTCGGGATCTCCCATTATTGCTAGGCAATAGCCTTTTTTAGCCAATGCCTCCACATGATTGGGATTGGCTTTAAGAATCGCTTCAAAATCTTCCAACGCAAAAGTGATATAACCCGCTCTCATGAGAGCAAAGCCCCGGTTATACCTTCCTACGAGCTGGTCTGGTTCAAACTGCACATACTTGTTAAATGAAACTGCACAACCAAGTACATCACCTTTCATAGCTCGGACCATTCCCTCATAAAAATGGACTTTGGCATTCGTCGGATTGATTTCTCTGGCTTTAGTCAAGAACAACTCTGCGGAAGAATATTTTTTATTGGTCAGCTGAACTCTTCCCAGCAAGTAAAGTATGTCAAAATCTTCTGGTTCCAATGAGGCGGCTCTCAATAAGTAAGACTCAGATTTGTCGTAGTCTTTATCTTCAAACAATAGTTTTCCCAAACCTGCGTAAGCCTGTGCATATTCATCGTCCAATGCAATGATTTTTTCATAATCCTTTCTGGCACTGGTAAGATCACCCAATTCCTCATAAGAGCGTGCCCGCATATGAATTGCTTTTAAGTCCGTGACATGGAAAAACAGATAGCTGTTTAACTCTCCTAGAGCGGCTTCATAATTTTGGCTGTTGTACAATGCCTCGATTTTCTGAAAATCACTGGAGCAGGAACTCAATAAAAATAAGACTAATAAAGTAGTCAAAATATGTGAGATTCGTTTCATAACTAAATGAAACAAAAAAATAGGATTAGGAAAAATTTTCTTTGTGAAATTTTCCTAATCCTTTAAAAATAAATCAGCGATAAGCCTTTGACTGTTAAAGAACTCCCTTGGTGCTTGGCAACTGGTTGATGTTTCTCGGATCTCTCATAACCGCCATTTTTATTGCTCTTGCCAAAGCTTTAAAGATTGCTTCAATCTTATGATGCTCATTATCACCTTCAGCTTTGATATTGAGATTGCATTTTGCAGTATCAGAAAATGACTTGAAGAAATGGTAAAACATTTCTGTAGGCATATCACCGACTTTTTCTCTTTTGAACGAAGCATCCCAAACCATCCAAGGTCTTCCTCCAAAATCAATGGCAGCCTGAGCCAAAACATCGTCCATCGGAAGCAGGAATCCATAGCGATAAATTCCTTTTTTATCTCCGAGGGCTTTCAGATAGGCTTCTCCTAATGCCAAAGCAGTATCCTCAATCGTATGATGCTCATCAATGTGCAAGTCACCATTTACTTTGATTTCCAGATCCGTACTTCCATGCTTACCTAGCTGCTCTAGCATATGATCAAAAAAGTGAAGACCCGTCTTGATATCACAATTGCCACTGCCATCTAAATTGAGCTTGATATAAATTTCTGTCTCAGAAGTTTTACGACTCACCTCTGCAGAGCGAGGTGGCATTTTCAAAAACTCATAGATCGCATCCCAATCCTGAGTACAAAGCGCAGCCTGAGCATTATTTTCACCGATGAATATTGCTTTGGATCCAAGGTTTTGAGCCAATTGTACGTCTGTCAATCGGTCTCCTATGACATAGGAATTTGCCAGATCATATTCTTCTGAGAAATATTCGGTCAAAAGCCCGGTTCTTGGTTTTCTTGTAGGAGCATTTTCATGTTCGAAAGTTTTATCGACATGGATTGCTTTGAAAAACACATTTTCTTGCTCCAGAGTTTTCAGCATTTTGTATTGTGCCGGCCAAAAGGTGTTTTCTGGAAAAGAATCTGTTCCCAAACCATCTTGATTGGTGACCATTACCAATTCATACTCTGTCTCTTCGGCGATTTTTCTCAAATTGGATATGGCTTTCGGTAGAAATTCCAATTTTTCTAAGCTGTCCACCTGGTAATCAGTTGGTGGTTCTTTAATGATCGTTCCGTCGCGATCTATGAATAGTACTTTCTTTTTCATGAAATTGAATCAATAGGTTTAAAGGGATTTGGAAATGACTTTTTCCAATGCCTGTAAAAAGGCTTCATTTTCTTTTCTTGTACCAACCGAAATTCTCAGACAATCTTCACAAAGCAAGACTTTGGACCTGTTTCTTACAATGATTTTCTGTTCGATCAGTTTGTTGTAAACCGCAGTTGCATGGGGCATTTTGACCAAAAGGAAATTTGCCTGGCTTGGGAAAATTTTCTCTATAGCAGTCATCTTAACCAATTTCTCCTGCAGGAAGTCTCTTTCCAGTAAGATCTCCTCGATCATTTTTTCCACACGGCCTGTATTCATGATAGCTGCCAAAACAGTGTCCTGAGTCAGTCCTGAAATATTATATGGAGGTTTGATCCTGTTCAGGATTTTGATGATTTCTTCCGAACCAAAAGCCATTCCCAATCTCAATGAGGCCAGCCCCCAAGCTTTAGAAAATGTCTGGATGACCAAGAGATTAGGGAAATCCGCCAATTCGGTGGTGAAACTTGGTTCGTCATTAAAGTCGATATAGGCTTCATCCACTACAATGATTCCTTTGAAATTATTCAAAAGAAACCTGATCTCTTCTCTTTTTACTTTATTTCCACTTGGATTATTAGGCGAACAAACGAAGATGATTTTCGAGTTTTTGTCTGCTGCAGCAATGATTTTCTCCGGTTGGAGCTGGAAATCTTCGGTTAAAGAAATTCTTCTGATTTCTACATCATTGATCGAAGCACTTACCTCATACATCCCATAAGTAGGAGGTAGGAGAATCACATTGTCTTTGCCAGGATTGCAAAATGCCCGAAACAAAAGATCGATTGCCTCATCGGAACCATTTCCCAGGAAAATCTGGGAACTATTCACATTTTTGATCTTCGAGATTTCATCTTTTAAATCACTCTGATAGGGATCAGGATATCTGTTAAAATCCTGCTTTGTCACCGAGCCATAGGGATTTTCATTGGCATCTAAAAAGACTCCGATCTTGCCGGTATATTCATCTCGGGCTGATGTATAAGGCTGCAAGTTTGCAATATGAGGTCTTAATAATGAGTTTAGATTGAATCTCATAGATTATTGTTTTTCAAATAATTAAGACGGATGGTTACTGCGTTTTTATGCGCTTCCAATAATTCATTGGCCGCCATTACTTCAATCGTATGTCCAAGGTTTTTTAGTCCGGTTTCTGTGATTTTTTGGTAAGTCATTTTCTTAATGAAACTATCCAATGATACACCGCTGTAATTTCTCGCATACCCGTAAGTAGGCAAGGTGTGATTCGTGCCTGAAGCATAGTCTCCGGCAGATTCAGGTGTGAAATTACCGATGAAAACAGATCCTGCATTGTATATGGAATTGACGACTTCTTCTTCATTTTCCACGGCAATGATCAGATGCTCTGGAGCGTAATCGTTGATCAGTTCCAATGCCTGTATCTGGTCTTTCATAATTACCGCTCGAGAGTTTTTCAATGCCTTTACAGCAATATCTTTTCTTGGAAGCTCTTCTAACTGAGCATCGATTTCTTTGATTACTTTCTGGGCAAATTTCTCAGAATTGGTAACCAATACCACCTGGCTATCCACTCCATGCTCAGCCTGTGAAAGTAAATCTGCCGCTACAAATGCAGGTACAGCACTTTTATCTGCGTAAACCAAAACTTCAGATGGTCCTGCAGGCATGTCAATGGCGACACCGTATTTGGTGGCCATTTGTTTGGCAGCAGTGACATATTGATTTCCAGGGCCGAAAATTTTATCCACTTTAGGTACCGTTTGGGTTCCAAAAGTCATCGCAGCGACAGCTTGTGCACCTCCGGCTTTTATGATTTTGGTAATTCCGATCAAATCTGCTGTATATAGAATCGCCGGATGGATTTCTCCATGACGATCTGGGGGAGTACAAAGGACAATCTCCTGGCACCCCGCTATTTTTGCCGGAATTCCCAGCATTAGAACGGTACTGAAAAGGGGGGCTGTTCCACCAGGAATGTATAATCCTACTTTCTGAATCGGCATGCTTCTTCTCTTGCACACTACTCCAGGCATCACTTCTTCCACCAATTCTTCACTGATCTGAGCTTTGTGGAATTTTTCGATGTTTGCCTTTGCGACCTGAATCGCTTCTATGAGCTCCTTAGATAGAGAGGCTTCAGAAGATTTGATTTCTTTTTCGGAAACCAATAGACTTTCTAATTGTACATGATCGTATTCCAAGGCAAATTTGATCAAAGCTTTGTCACCGTTTCGCTTTACTTTCCTTAAAATAGGCTTGACGATTTTATTGATTTGCTTTGTTTTATGGACTGGTCGAGCAAGCTCTTTCTGCCAAGTATTCGAATCTGGATTGTTAAGAATTTTCATTTGAAATGAGTTTCTTTTTGAGTTGACCTAACTGCGATTAAAGGATCATTTTTTCTATCGGTACTACTAGAATTCCTTCTGCTCCGGCAGCTCTAAGCTCTTCGATATGCTCCCAGAATTGATCTTCGTTTAAAACTGAATGAACTGATGACCAGCCTTCCTGAGCCAAAGGCAAAATCGTCGGACTTCTCATTCCAGGGATCAATTTGATGATTTTATCAATGGAATCATTAGGAACATTCATCAGGACATATTTGCTGCTTTTGCCTTTTTGAACGGCATTCATTCTGAAAAGAAGTTTCTCGACGATTTCTTTTTTGGCCTCATTGAGCTGATCATTGGCGATCAGAACTGCTTCAGATTTAAAAATCTCTTCTACCTCTTTCAAACCATTCATCATCAGGGTTGAACCTGAACTGACGATGTCACAAATTCCCTCTGCTAATCCGATACTTGGAGCAATCTCCACAGATCCGCTGATTTCGTGAATATCAGCATGGATTCCTTTAGCGTCCAAATAGTCACCAAGAATTTTAGGGTAGGAGGTTGCAATGTTCTTTCCTTCAAAAAATTCCAATCCGGGGTAAGTCTGGCCTTTAGGAATAGCCAATGAAAGCCGACATTTAGAAAAACCCAGTTTTTTAAGGATAGTAACGGATTTGTCTTTTTCGACCAGTTCATTTTCTCCTACGATACCTAGATCCGCTACCCCGTCGGATACATAGCCTGGGATGTCATCGTCTCTCAAAAAGAGAAATTCAATCGGGAAGTTGGTAGAAGTGGACTTCAGTTTCCCTGTACCATTATAAAATTTGATCCCACATTCTTTGATGAGGGCTAATGAGTCATCTGATAATCTGCCGCTTTTTTGCACGGCAATACGGATAATTTGTTCCATGTTGGCAAGTTACGCTAAGAAATAAAAGGTTGAAATAATTTTTGGTGAAAAGCGGAATCCCTATCATCGGCTTCACCGGGTAAGTAAAAATATTCCTCAGGAGGAATGATGGAAATGATGCTGCACAGCATGTGCAGAAGTAGAAAAAGTAATATTTGATGTCGTGTTGTTCATTTCCGTAGGCAAATATAGGAATGGATTCGAAACAGTCAAATTTGAAAACTCCTTTTTGGATTTTATTACACGATTCTATTTGACATGAATTAAATGGGGTTGATTTTGGATAATATATGATAGGTTCCTTCTATCTTTCTTCATTGGATCAGCCTTGGGCGGCATTGTAAAACCCTTTTTGAAAAATGGAAAGAAAGCAAACACCTATCTTCTTTGGCACCATCATTTCTTGGATGTTATTTGCCTTGATTGGTTTTGGGATGTGGGGTTGCCCCACCTATAATGTTTGGCAACAAGAAATGAGTGGAAGGGCAGAATTTGCCAAAGCAGAGCAAAACAGGCGGATTTTGATAGAGGAAGCAGCAGCAAATTTGGAAGCTGAAAAACTGAATGCCCAAGCAGAAATAGAGCGGGCAAAAGGTGCCGCAGAAGCCATCAAAATAGAAAACGGTTCAATTTCTGAGAAGTATATCCAGTATTTATGGGTGAGACAACAGAAGAATCTAGGCGACAAAACGGTGATCTATATACCAACGGAGGCAAACTTGCCGATTTTAGAAGCTGGAAGAATCCCTAAAATACCTGATAGTTCAGGGAATCAATAATGATAAAAGCCCTATTGACTTAGGGCTTTTTGGTTTTAATTAGTTTGGTAAACAAAGGTTATCCACCCGATCTCTTAGCTTTATATCCTGCTGCTTGAAGGAGTTGAACCACTTTATCACGGTGATCACCTTGGATCAGGATTTCCCCGTCTTTTGCAGATCCTCCTACACCACATTTGTTTTTTAGAAGTTTTCCTAATTCTTTCAAATCCTCGTCAGAACCCACAAATCCTTCCACTAAAGTGACTTGCTTGCCAGCACGAGCTTTTTTATCCAGCATCACCTTTAAATTTTGTTGGGCAGGTGGAAGTGTTTCCATTTCATCACCACTTCCTTCTTGATAGACATAATCATCCGAAGTGGAATACACCACACCATCTCTTTTTTTCCAATCGTTTGTTCTCTTTGCCATGAGTACATGAAAAAGCCTGCCCAGTAGGACAGGCTATCGTTTAGTTTTACTAGTTATTTTACTTTATATGTCCATACAGGACGCTTTGCATGATTCACTACGTCTTCGGCAATGCTACCTGTAATCAAATGCAAAAAGCCGGTTCTCCCATGGGTTGCCATGGCGATCAAATCTGCATCAATGTCTTCTGCAAATTCAATGATTCCGGACTCTTCAGATCTTGAATTATATATTTCAGCTTTTACTCCTTCAAAACCGTAGTTTTTAGCAAACAACTTAATTCTATTGATAGATTCACGGGTTGTTTCAAAATTTGCCGGAGTATTTACCACCACGAAATATAGCTGGGCATTGAACAAGCCCTGTAAGTTCTTCATTCTTTTGGCTATCTCATCGTTGTCTTCTTTGAAATCACTGGCAAAAACGATTTTTTTAAGCGAGCCTGGATCCGTACTGGTCTTTACCGTAATCACAGGACAAGTGGCAGTTCTTACAACTTTTTCAGTATTACTTCCGATCAGCACTTCTTCCATACCAGAAGAACCTTTGGAACCCATTACAACTAGATCAGGGTTTTCTTCCACGATGGATTCAGAAATACTTTTGAAGGCATTTCCCAACTTAATCTTTGCGCTGAAGCTATATTTTTTCCCTTGATGAGATTTGATTAATTCTTCCATCTGTGAATTTCTCTTTTCTCTCAATTCAAGAAAAAATATTTGATTTTCCATTTCAGGCATTGATTCTCCGCCTCCCATGGTCCCTATGCTCGAAACATAAGGTACTTCCATCACGTGGATCACTTCTACATGAATTCCAGTGATTTTATCTGCGAGCCCAGTAGTGAAATTAAGCGCATTTTGTGCCTGCTCAGAAAAATCGTAAGGTACGAGTACTTTGATCATATTACTTTGGGGTGTTGTTTCATACAAATTAGTTAAAAATTAGAAGCTCTGAAGGAAATTTCATTCCTTTTCACAAAAAAAGTAATCCCAGACCAAACAAAATCACCCATCCTAATGTGCTTAATGCCATTTTTTTCAGGTATGGATCAATTTCCCCAGAGCTTTTCCCATTCGCTACCCCCAAGCCAATTTTCACCATGAGAGGAAGTGTCAATAGTGCCAGACATGCTCCCCAGCTTTGACTTATTTGACAAAAGATCAACAGAGATAAATTTCCTCCTATAATAAGAATCCAATTGTACCTTACCGCCGCCTTTTTACCGATTCTAACAGGAATTGACCTTTTTCCTGCCACCTGATCGGATTCTATGTCTCTTATGTTATTGATATTCAATACGGTAGTGCTGAAAAAACCCATCGAAACCCCAATCCAGATAGTGTTTGAATTAAAGTCAATACTATGTAAGAAGTAGGTGCCAATTACGCCTAAAAGACCGAAAAAGAGGAAGACTGAAATGTCTCCGAGTCCCATATAGCCATAGGGATTCTTGCCAGAGGTGTAGGAAACAGCTGCCCATATGGAGGCTAATCCCAGTCCAAGAAAGAGAAAAAACAGTGTCCAACTCTGAACCGCAAAATACAAAAGCAACAAGCCCGAAATAAGGGATAAAATGCCGAACAAATACATTCCATTTTTCATTTCCTGAAGGGAAATCAAACCTGACTGTACTGCACGAACAGGACCTTGTCGTTCCTGATGATCAGCCCCATTGACAGTATCTCCATAATCATTGGCCAGATTGGATAATATCTGTAAAAAGATGGTAGTCAAGGCTGCCATGGCCAAAATCTCCCACCGGAAGACTTCGCTATACTTCGCTAAAAATGAACCTGCAAAAATACTGGCTAAGGAAAGAGGTAAAGTACGAAGCCTGACTGCGTGCAGCCAGGCTTCTTTTTTTGATTGGATTGCTTTTTTCACAAATGACTGAATTCTATTTATGCACCGATTGCCTTGAGGAGTTCCTCATCTAAAGGAGTTACGTCAGAAGGGTAAAACTTAAGCAATTCTCCTTTTTCATCGATCAAATACTTGCAGAAATTCCAAGTAGGTTCCTGATTGTTCCACCCATTTAATTTCTCATCACTCAGCCAGCGATATAATGGATGCTTGTCAAAACCTTTGACCGAAATTTTTTCAAAAACCGGGAAAGTCACCCCATAATTCTCTGAACAAAAGCTTTTGATTTCCTCATTGGACCCTGGTTCCTGACCTCCAAAATTGTTGGCAGGGAATCCTAATATCTGGACTTTGTCCCCATATTTTTCATTTAATTCCTGCAATGCGGCATACTGAGGGGTATATCCGCATTTAGAGGCAACATTGACAAGAAGGATTTTCTTACCCTTGAATTTGCTGAAATCGATTTCTTTTCCATCAAGATCTTTCATCTTGAAATCATAAAATGTACTTTCCATAGGTGTAGTCATACTTGCGAAAAAGCCAGCTTGTAATACTTCCGGTCTTTCCAAGGTCTTTTGGCATGAAATAAGACAAAGTGCAGTAAAGAGGATGAGTAGCTTTTTCATAATTACATTCTTTCAGGGACGTTGATTCCTAATAAACTCATTCCTTTCTTGATTGTTGACGCGGTATGGGCAGATAATGCCACTCGAAATGCAAGAACTGATGGATTATTTTCTAGAAATATAGGAAGGTCTGCGTAAAAACGGTTGTATTCCTTTGCTAAATCAAAGAGATACTGGGCAATGACAGCAGGTGAGTACTCGTCTCCGGCCAATTTTATTTTCTTTTCAAATTCTCCCAAAAGGAAAACCAAGCTTGCTTCGGATTCTTCCACTGAGGCGATTTCTGAAAAGTCAGGATTTTTAAAATCCACTCCTATTTGCTCGGCTTTTCTCAAAATTGATTTGATCCTGGCATGGGAATATTGGATAAATGGCCCCGTATTTCCTTGAAATTCTATTGATTCCTGTGGATTGAAAAGCATCCTCTTCTTAGGATCTACTTTGAGTAGAAAATACTTCAATGCACCTAACCCTAAAGTTTCATAAAGTTCTGCGGCCTGTTCTTCATTAAACCCATCAATCTTTCCTAATTCTTTGGTGTGATGCGCAGCAGTATCTACCATCTCTTGCATCAGATCATCTGCATCCACCACTGTACCTTCTCTGGACTTCATCTTTCCGGAAGGAAGATCCACCATCCCATAAGATAAATGGTACAATCCTTCTCCATACGGACGACCTAATTTTCGCATGATCTTAAACAATACATCAAAATGGTAATCTTGCTCATTACCAACAACATATACTGATTTATCCAAATTGAAATCATGGTACTTTAAATCCGCCGTACCCATATCTTGAGTGATGTATACAGATGTCCCGTCTCCTCGTAACACCAATTTTTCATCCAGGCCCTCGTCGGTCAAATCTACCCAAACAGAGCCGTTCTCTTTTTTGTAAAACACACCTTTTTCCAACCCTTCTTCCACAATATCTTTCCCCAATAAATAGGTGTCAGACTCATAATAGAATTTGTCGAAGTTAACCCCCATTTTCTCATAGGTCTTGGCAAAGCCAGCATAAACCCATGCGTTCATTTGCTTCCATAGGCTTACTACTGCCTGATCATTTGCTTCCCATTTGCGAAGCATTTCTTGGGCTTCAAGCAGGAGGGGAGCATTCTTTTTGGCTTCCTCTTCTGACTGACCCTCTGCTTTTAAAGCTTCGATTTGTTTTTTGTATTCTTTGTCAAAAATCACATAGTATTTTCCTGCCAAGTGATCCCCCTTCAGGTTTGCTGATTCTGGAGTTTCTCCATTGCCAAAATGCTGGTAAGCGACCATGGATTTGCAAATATGGATACCACGATCGTTGACCAAATTTGCTTTGGTTACTTCGTAGCCATTGGCTTTGAGGATTTCAGCTACCGAGTAACCCAAAAAATTATTTCTTAAATGCCCCAAGTGCAATGGCTTGTTGGTATTCGGTGATGAATATTCTACCATTACTTTCAGGCCATTCGGTGTCAGTTGACCGAGTTCTTTCTTATCATATAATTCCTTAAATACATCCAGCCAAATCAATTCATTCAACTCCAGATTCAAAAATCCTTTGACCACATTGAATCCAGAAACGACGCTGACGTTTGCTTTTAAATATTCACCAATTTGGTTTGCAGTTGCTTCAGGAGTTGTTTGACTCACTTTGAGATAAGGGAAGACAACAAAAGTGTAAGTTCCCTCAAATTCCTTACGTGTTGGAGCCAGACTCAATTGATCCAGTTCCACATCATGATTGAAGATATTTTGAAAAGCCAGCTGAATGCCGGAAATAATGGATTCTTGTATGTTCATTTTGTTATTACCGCTAAGGATACAAAGGTTTAATAAAGGGCGCAAAGGGGAAACAGTTAAATTCCATTTGCAACTCTTTTTATCCCAAATTTTAATCTAGTTACATTGAAATTGATTAACAATCCCAATTTAAAACCCCCAAGTTTTAGATAATTCAATGTTTGTGCTAAATGGAGGTCATTTAATGTTTCTACTGATTTAAGTTCCAAAACTAACTTGTTTTCTACTAAAATATCTATTCTATAGCCTACTTCTAATTGAACACGATCTATGATTAGAGGCATAGGTTTTTCTAGCTCAATAAAGAATCCTGCTTTTTCAAGTTTATATGCTAGGACTGTCTTGTAAGCATTTTCAAGTAAACCAGGTCCAAGCTTACTATGGACTTCCATAGCGATCCCTAGTACTTCTTTGGATAATTCATTTTCGTTAAATAATGAGGTCATATACCTTGCGAACTTGTTTTACCCTAGCGTCCCTTGCGGTGAATTGTTAAAAATTATCCACCAAAGACTTGGTAGTGACTTCCAGAACTTCGAAAGCATTTTCGGCCATCAGATTTTCTGAATCCAATGTAGGATTGACTTCTACGATTTCCCAGCAACAAACTCGTTTGTCTTTGATCAGTTCGGCATTTAGCTCAATCGCTTCCTTCACTGTTAATCCATCAGCTACAGGTGTTCCGGTTCCTACTGAAATCGAGCTGTCTAAGCTATCCACATCAAAGGAGATATAAATCTGATCACAATCTTTTAGTTCCTCCAAAGCCTGTTTTGCAATGGAAGCAACACCAGATTCCCTAACTTGTTTGGTTTTGAAATTCTTGATTCCATGTTTTTTTATCAGGTAATCTTCAGGACCTTCTGTATCTCTCACAGTGATGAAAACAATGTCTTTCAATTCAATCTTTGGAAACTCACCACCGATATTTTTGATTTTGTTCCAATAGATTAAAGTGTCTTCACCTGGCTCATTTACCTGGCAATCCAGATTATCAATTCTTGCTGACATGGCCAATGGCATACCATGCATGTTGCCAGAAGGAGTCGTGAATGGTGTATGTAGGTCAGCATGTGCATCTATCCAGATAACACCTAAGCGTTTCTCAGGATTTGCTGCTTTTATTCCCATAATCGTCCCAGCGGCCGTACTGTGATCTCCGGCAAGGACAATCGGAAATTTCTTTTCCATTCTAAGGGATTCAATAGTCCCGTACACATTCTTTAGTACCTGATATACTCCATCAATGTATTTGGCATGCTCAAATCGATTTCCTTTCCAAAGGTAATTATTGGCATCCGGGACATTGATCGGATCAAACTGAGTAAAGAAATCCGATTTTTTATCCAGACTTGCGATTTTTAAAGCATCGATACCAAGGCTCGCACCTCGTGTACCTGCTGCAATTTCTGAGCGAACTTCTACTAATTTAATATCACGCATTGCGGCTTTTTTAAAGTTAGATTTGGGTGTATCGGTGCCGCAAAAGTAGGGAAAATTGATCGATTATTCTCTTGAATTAGACGCTAGATCTCTTCAGTATTCTTCTAGTCAATTCAATTTTCTGAGTCAAGAAGAAATAGGATGACTTTGGATAATTCTTAAATTCAGTTTTCAATCCACTCAAAAAAACTATTGTTTATGATTTTTGATTCCAAGTTACCTGATGTTGGAACCACCATTTTTACCATAATGTCCAAATTGGCTTCCGACTTTGGAGCTATCAATTTATCCCAAGGATTTCCTGGGTTTAAAGGAGATCCAAAGTTGATGGATTTGGTGTATCACTACATGAACGAAGGCAAGAACCAGTATGCCCCGATGAGTGGAGTACCTGTTTTGAGAGAAAGGTTGGTGAGCAAAACCAAAAAAGTCCATGGAGTTGAATACGATTCAGAAAAGGAAGTTACCATCGTTTCAGGGGCAACGGATGCTATTTTTTCAGCAATTACAGCGGTGGTAAAACCTGGGGCAGAGGTCATCTTATTGGAACCAGCCTATGACTCTTATGCTCCAGGTATAATTCTGGCCGGAGGAATTCCGGTGTTTGTTCCTCTGAAGCTCCCTGATTTTTCAGTGGACTGGCAAAAAGTACAAGAGGCGATTACAGATAAAACCCGGTTGATCGTGGTCAATACGCCCCATAATCCTTCTGGTTATATGTGGACTCAGGATGATCTGAATCAATTAGCCTTACTGATTCAAAATAAGGAGATTTATGTGGTAAGTGATGAAGTCTACGAACACATTACCTTTGATGGGAGAGTGCATCTCTCTTTGATGACTCATCCTGTTTTAAAGGAAAGGACATTTATTTGTGGGTCCTTCGGAAAGACATTCCATGTGACAGGGTGGAAAATCGGTTTTTGTTTTGGGCCTGGAGAATTAACCAAGGAGTTTAGAAAAGTCCATCAGTTTGTCACTTTCAGTACAGCGACACCACTTCAATATGCCATAGCAGATTATTTGGAAGAAGAAAACCATTATTTGAACCTCCCTAAATTTTATCAAAAAAAGAGGGATCTCTTTTGTGAGGGGCTAAAGTCTACGGATTTTCAGTTGACTCCAGCGCAGGGAAGCTTTTTCCAACAAGTCAATTATGGTCATCTGTCTCAAGAATCCGACATGGATTTAGCAGTCAGAATGACCAAAGAAATAGGAATTGCCAGTATTCCTATTTCTGTCTTTTTTAAAAATAAAGACGACCACAAAATACTTCGCTTCTGTTTTGCAAAGGAAGATGAAGAGCTTATTAAAGCAATTGAGATACTTCAAAAGACGAATATTTTTAAATAAAGTACCTGAATAACAGGGGTATATGAATTGATTTAATTTAAAACCTACAAAAATTATAGGGAATGTAGGAAAATAAAGAAAATGGGTTTACTTTTGAAGCATAGAAATTAATTCAAATTGTCATGAGCGCATTATCTTATCAAACTCCTGCTTCTCAAAGTCTTTTCAATGTGGCTTTAGGTAGCTCTTCCAGATTTTCCCAGGTTTCAGTAAGCCAGAAGGAAATGGTTAAGATTTTTAGTCAAAAATCAGGAGAAATGATGCAGGGAATGTGCAGAATGGATCAAGGGTTTGATTCACTTTTTCCATTATTTAAAGGATTGATCAGGCTAGGAAAACCTAAGTCTTTGACTTTGACCTATTCCAATGAAGAGAAATCCATCTTTTATTCTTTCCGAGAAGAAGACCAGTTAGAAGTTGAGCAATTTTTTGCGCGGGTTTTGGCACTTCTCCAAAAAGAAGTAAAGTTCAAAAAGGTTTTGAAAGAGATTATTGAAAACAGACTTCGATTTAAATCAGAGCAAAGTTTACTTCAAACTGCCCTTTTAGCGGATTAAAAGGGGATTTACATTTATTCAAAAAAATTGAAAAGGACATTTCCGTTGGGAATTGTCCTTTTTCATTTGAAATCCCCACAGAAAGAACAATTTTTGTATCCGGCTATTACGTATTTAAACAAGTCAAAATGAACAGGTACATTGATCTTATTCAGCAGACCTTTGATTTTCCTACCAAAGAGTTCCATGTTGAAAACAATGAATTATTTTTTAACGGTGTGAATATGATGGAGATCATAGAGGAATATGGTACTCCACTTAAACTCACTTATCTACCGAAAATTTCTGAAAATATCCAGAAGGCAAAGACATACTTTAACAATGCTATCCAAACGCATGAATACAAAGGGAAGTATACTTATTGCTACTGTACCAAATCGTCTCATTTCAGTTTTGTACTGGATGAAGCTTTAAAAAATGACATTCACATAGAAACTTCTTCCACATTTGACATCCCTCTGGTGAGAAGTCTTTATGCAAAAGGAAAAATCACCAAAGACACGTATATCATCTGTAATGGCTTCAAAAGAGAATTGTACAAGCAATACATTTCTGAATTGCTCAATGATGGATTTGTGAACTGTGTGCCGATTTTGGATAACCTCAGTGAAATCGATTATTACCTAGAGCATGTGAAAGTACCATTTCAGGTAGGAATTAGAATTGCTGCGGATGAAGAACCTAAATTCGGTTTTTACACTTCCAGGTTGGGCGTGAGATATAATGATATCATCAAATTGTATGAGGAGAAGATCAAGGATCATCCTTTGGTAAGCCTGAAAATGCTCCATTTCTTCATTAATTCCGGTATCAAGGACACGGCATATTATTGGTCAGAATTGACCCGGTTTATCCAGAAATATGTGGATCTGAAAAAAGTAGCTCCTTCATTGGATACTATGGATATCGGAGGAGGTTGGCCGATTAAAACCAATGTCTTTTTCGATTACGACTATCAGTACATGGCCGAGCAAATCGTGAAAAACATCAAATGGATGTGTGCCAAAAACAATACGACCGAGCCAAATATTTTCACGGAATTCGGGTCTTTCACAGTAGGAGAGAGTGGGGCAGTGTTATATTCAGTTTTAGATGAAAAACTTCAGAATGACAAAGAGCTTTGGTACATGATCGATGGATCGTTCATAACCCAACTGCCGGATAGCTGGGGATTGAATCAGAAATATATCATGCTTGCCATCAACAACTGGGACGAAACTTACCACAATATCAATTTGGGTGGTTTGACCTGCGATAGCATGGATTACTACAATTCAGAAGCGCATCAATTCAACATCTACTTACCAAAACCGGATAATGGCAAAAAGCAATACCTTGGATTTTTCCATACAGGTGCATATCAGGAATCTTTGGGAGGCTATGGAGGAATTCAACATTGCCTGATTCCAGCACCTAAACATGTGTTGATCGATCGCGATGAAAACGGAAAAGTAGTTCATCGATTGTTCAGAGAGGATCAAACCGAGGAGAGTATGTTAAAAACTTTAGGTTATTAAATTTAGAACCGCCATCTGGCGGTTTTTTTTGCTTTTAAAATAAATTGGATTTGGTATATTGGATTTAGTTTAAACCCAAGATATCCATGCTTTTCAAGCCTTTACAGGTTTTAATTCCGATTTTTTTATTTTTGGTTGGATTTCAGATTCATGCACAAACGATACGTGGCAAAGTCATCAATTCCAAAACAAAGGAGCCACTTCAATTCACCAATGTTTTTATCAATAATACCACGATTGGCTCTACTACCAATGAAAAAGGCGAGTTTCTAATCCAAACCGATTTACCAGCTTCACTGGAACTAGTAGCATCATTTGTTGGATTTCGTACGCGTACACAAAAGTTGGAGAGCAGGGGGAAAAGTCTGCTGGAGGTTAATTTCGAATTGGAGCCCTTGGAAAATGTCTTGACGGAAGTAGAAACACGGAGTAAGAGAGACAAGAAATGGGAAAGACATCTGGAGCGATTCAAAAGAGTGTTTTTAGCTGTACCGGATGATCCGATTTTTAAGGAGATGGAAATCCAAAATCCCTGGGTGTTGGATTTTGAATTGATTAAAGCCAAAAAAGGTCCCAATTACATCCATGCGAGAGCCGATCAAGCACTTGTGGTTGAAAATAAAGCTTTAGGGTTCGAGATTGAATATTACCTTCAGGATTATCGGTTTTATAAAAGCAAGTCACTTTACTATGGACTGGCATTCTTTAAGGAAATCATTCAGGAAGATTCACTGGTCCAAAAATCCAAAGAAGAATTAAAAGAGAGTTCCTACCTGGGGTCTTCCAGGCATTTTTTCAGATCACTTTTGGTGAGGCAAGTAGGAGAAGAAGGCTTTGTGATCTACAAGAAAAACCCCCATTTTTTCAATGAAATGCGTACCAATGTCCTAAATGAAGAATTAGGAAAGTCTGTGGATTATGTTTCGCAGGATTCCATTCGTAGAATTCCTCTTCGAAACGGAACTTTCAGAGTGATTTTATCAGGTGATTATGAAATTCACTACCAAAAGAAACCCTGGCGAAACGAATATTATTCCGACTATTACCATCCTGTAAGCTGGATCACTGCCCCTAAAGGCTACTTTGATATTGACAGAAATGGAATAATCATCGATCCTACCCAAGTGGAGCTTTCTGGCTATATGGGAAGGCAAAGATTGGGAAGGTTTTTGCCCTATGATTTTAAACCGGCTGAGAATTTTGAGTCAAATTTAGCAGAAGTAGATAGCGTTGAATCAGAACTTGCCAGGTTTAACAACCTTCGAGAAAAGCCCTGGATCACTACGAATAAATCCTATTACTACCCAGGGGAGCCTATTTGGTTTCACGCTAAAATGTTATACCACAATACCCTCATGCAGGATTCACTGAGTAGGGTTTTATACCTGGAAGTTTTAAATCCTTCCTATGAAATCGTACAAAGAGAGTCATATTATATTTCGGAGGGTGCTGTATCCGGTGGGTTTATACTATCGGATACGCTAGAGCCTGATGATTATTTTATTCGATCCTATACCAATTGGATGCGGAATTTTCCCGATCGTGATATGACGCTTTTGCCATTGCCGATTTTGGATAAAAACCAGATGCCTGCATACCAAGTGATCAAGGAACAAGAGTTTTTTGATGATCTGACTATCAAAATGGAGCAGGGGTTGGCTTTGGATTCCGGAAAGCAAGTGGTAGAAATTAAAATGAGTTTCTTGGACCAAACGGATGAACCTACAGAAGCTAATCTAACAGTCTCTGTAACTGACCCTTCTTTAGTAGTGAGGTTCAATGAGCGAAAGACATTGGAACAAGGTCTGGAATGGCTGGATGATCGCTCTCCTTCAGATTTTGTCCAACTAGACCAGTACCCTATTGAGTTTGGAATCACTTTAGAAGGAAAGTTTGAAAGAACCAAAAAGCGTTTTCCTTACATCAATCCCATCACCATTGTCCAAGGTGATTTAGAAGATTATGGAATAGTAGAGACTGATTCCTCGGGATATTTCAGAGCGACCGGGTTAAACTTTACAGACTCTGCAAGTATAGCCATTGCGGCAATGGATGAAAAAAACCGACCGTATGGAGAAGTAAGTCTAATCGAAAATACAATTCCGGTTTTTAAAGGGTCTTACCCTAAGTATCATTATGAAAAAGTAAGAGTTCCCGCTCAAACGATACGCTTTGACCAAAGCGGGGAATATATAGAATTGGAAGAATTCGTCAAGGAGGATGATAAAATGCAAAGGTGGGAGGACTTTAACTACGGGTACGGGGAGCCGGATAGGAAAGTCACACCAGAAGATTTGAACAACTGGCCAGGTCTTCCATTATGGGAGATGATAGGGATGCAATTCGGAAACGGAAGGCTGGGGAATTACAATTATGGATTGGATGTGGGGCAACCTCTTTTAATTATTGATGGACAGCGTTATTTCTATCAGGAAAGCGAAACTGCTCAGGAAGTTTGTAATCGGTATTTGACTTCCGAAGTCAAATCCATTTCTATTTATACACTCAATACCCATATTTTTGGATTAGCGGGATTTGCAGGAGTTATTATGTTTGATACGATTAAAGGAGAGAGGTTTGGGGTATCGGATCGATCGCAGTTTAACTCCGAAGGTTTTCAGAAGTTTACGGTAAAAGGATTTTCAAAACATCTGGATTTCAATCAAATGAACAGCCAAATCAATGCCAGCCAAATAAGGCCTACAGTTTTTTGGAAACCTGATGGTAAAACAGATAAAGGAGAATTTACTTTCAAGTTTGCCCCTGTAGAAGGAGTAAGAACCTATGATTTGTTTATTGAAGGAATGACCGAACAGGGATTTCCATTTACCAAGATTTTCCGTGTTGACCTAAATTAAAATAGGGAAATAATCCCTTTTACATTCTTCCTATGGTCAAGCCTCCGTCAACATTGATAATTTGTCCAGTAGTGTAGGGAAGATTGCCACTGACTAAACTGGCAACAACTTTCCCGATATCTTCTGGTTTTCCTATACGAGGCTCCAAGGTGGCTCCCTCCTGAACTAAAGTCAAATAAGTAGCTCTGACTTTTTCTATCATATCTGTATCCACATAACCTGGTCGGATTTCATATACTGGAATTCCATGGGGAGCCATTCTTACCGCCATTGTTTTGGAAAGCATGGATAAACTTGCTTTGGACATGCAATAAGCAGCTCTTTTTGCAGAAGCCAATTCTGCCGAAACTGAGGTGATGTTAATGATGGAAATCGGAGCTTCCGGATTTGCTTCTTTTAAAGCCAGCATCCACTTCGCAATTTCCTGGGTTAAAAAGAAAGTCCCCTTTTCATTGATATTCATCAAATGGTCATAATCTTCTTCTGTGACTTCCAGTACATCGCATCTATTTCTTGGTGCCACGCCGGCATTGTTGATAAGCACATCTATTTTTCCGAAATGTGATTTCATACCCTGTATGATAGATACTCGGTCGGATTTGTCAGCGATATTTCCTTGGAGATAAATTACTTGGGAACCCAAAGATTTTAATGCCTCTAAGTTTTCTTGAGCGTCGGATTCTGGTCTGACACCATTGATCGCAAGGTCATATCCGATTTCTGTTAGCTGTTTGGCTATGCCAAAGCCGATTCCCCGGGAACCTCCTGTGATTAATGCGACTGGTTTCATGATTTTTAATTGTTTTTAGCAGCTTTTAACTGCTCGTGTTCTTCCATTTTTTTGTAAAACGGATCCAAAGGGTAACAACCGGAAATGATTCCATTTCTTGGGGCTGTGGTGCAATCCGAGAATGTTCTGCAGATTTTCGGTCTTTTCATGTCATTTCCTGCCAAAACATCCGCTGGTAAATCAGGATAACTCAAGACCATTCTACCCAGGCCGATTGAGTCTGCCTTTCCAGTTTTCAATACGTGTTGACCTACATTCGGTAACCATTCTTGCAAATACGAGTATGCGGACCCAATTACATAAAATTCAGGAAAGGCTTTTTTTATTTCAGCACATGCTTGAATCTGTCTGGCAACTCCATGTAAAGGATCTTCGGGCGGATTATAGCCGTCAGAAGGAGGGAAGAGCGCCGGCCTTTGTATATGTGGATTGTAATAGGGGCTTCCAGCTGTAGTACAGAGTAATTCTATATCCAGCTTTTTCAATTCATTTAAAAATTCAAAGGATTCCTGCATGTTTTCATGAGTTCCTGAACTGTCTCCGCCAAAAGCATAGTGATATTCCTTGTTGATAGATGGAATCCCTTTTCCGTCAGGACCTTCATGGAACGGAGACCAATCGAAAATACTCATTCTAACTCCGATTTCTAAGCCAGGTGCTTCAGCTCTGATTCCTGCCACAATTTCCCGAAGGAATCGCGTCCGATTTTCCAGTGAGTTGCCATATTTTCCTTCCCGGTCATATGCGCTGAGAAACTCATGTCCCAAATACCCATGACAATGTTTGATATCCACGAATTTAAACCCTGCTTTTTGTGCCCTTACAGAGGCTATTACATACGCATCTATTAATTCTGAAATTTCGGAATCTGTCATCACAGGGTAGTCTTCTGCCAAGCCAAATTTTTTATTTAACACCGGATGGGGATATAAAATTTTAGGCTCCATTTTGGTCTTGCTGTTGGGTTTGCAAAACCTACCCGAATGTGTGAGTTGAAGCCCGGTCAACAGATCGTCTGAATTGCCAAATGCTGCCACATGTTCTTTTTCAACCAATTGATAGAGTCCTTCGAAATCTTTCAAATTGGCTTCATTCATCACTAGTTGATTAGGGTTGGCTCTGCCTTCTGGCTTCACTGCGACCGCTTCACAACCCCAAAGCAATTTAGCACCGCTGATCGCAAAGTTTTTCCATCTTCTCTTTGTTAAATCTGAAGGCTTACCGTCGGTAGTCCCGTCCCAACCTTCCATGGGTAGAATACAGAAGGAATTTCCGATTTTGTTTCCGGCTTTGGTTTGATATTCTTTTGCAAACGGAGAGTCTTTTCCAGAATTGATTTGTTCATCAAAGTCTAGGTGGATGCCTTCCTTTTGTAAATGTTCCCTGAAGATTTCGGCAGTTTTTAGCTGCGCAACCCGAGGATATTCTGGTTTATATTTTCCTCCACTCATAAGATATTGACACAGTTGAAGAAACTATAATAGGTTTCATGGTTTAAAGTTCTTTGAAGTAATAATGCCAGCTCTCTGGCATGATAATCTCCCCACATACAAGATTCTCCATAAGGGGCTTTGTCTTTTTCCGGTCTGTAATCCCAACCGTTTGGTTGATGGTAAATGCTATGTAAAATCAAACCCTGATGGGATTTTTCAGTAGAAAGATAAGGCTCAGAGAAAAGTGATTTTGCTACCTGAATTCCAGCTTGGATATACTTTTTGGAGGTTTCGGGCTCAGAGCTCATCAAGAAATTTCCGATTCGGATCAGACCTTGCGCGGCAATACAAGCTGCCGAACTATCTATCGGTTCGAAAGCATTGAAAGGGTCTGAAGCTTGATTTAAATAATCGCCCATTTTCGATAATCCCGGGGCTCCGGTATCCCAATAAGGAATGCCGTCAGTCGGTGTGTTTTTAAAGTAAAACTCGGAAGTTGCCTTGGCGGAATTCACCAATTCCTCAACCAAAGCTTTTTTGGAAATAATCAATGCATAATCGCTTTCATCGATTTGATCCAAAATCTCCAAAGTTTCACCCAGCCCACAGATCGCCCAAGCCAAGCCTCTGGTCCAGGTACTGAACCCGGTGTAGCCTTGCTGGGAATTAGGACAACGGTAATTTCCATCATTGGTGTTGAAAATGATTTCATGGGCTGTTCTACCCGAAATATCATAGGAATCCCTCCCTTTGCCATAGTAAATGGAATACCTCACCGTACTGAGAATATGTTGGATCGCTCGTTGTATGAGAGAAATTCTTTTGTCATTTTCTCCTTGTAGCACATGGCCTAGGGCATGGGACACCACCAATGCCCGACAGGAACGGATCGTATCTACGAATAGAGAATGGGGGCCATTGAATGAATAAATAAAACCTCCACTCGGGATGCTTGTCCATCGCATGGCTTGCACAGCTCCACTGGCCTTCAGGGCCAGTTCGTAAAAGTTCTTTTCCCACTCGTTTTCTTCAATTTTACCCTCTTTCATCAAGCGTAATAAATTGCCATAGGTACTGACATTATTGAATCCATGGTCATGGACTCCCGTGTGTGTCAGATGGGGTGCCATTTTATAAAGCGTGTTTTCTCTACCTATCCGAAGGAATTTTTCATCCCCTGTGGCATCAAACTGCAATAAGGCAGAACCATATTGGAAACCCTGGGTCCATTCTGTCCAGCCTCGAGTGACGTACTTTCCTTTTTCGGTAAATACAGGTGCGCCTTTTTCAGGATCAAACGATTGTTCGATCAGTGCTATTTTTTCTCCGGAAAGCTTCCAGAATTGCTCCAAAGGGGCTTTTAAGTCATTTATTTTGATATTGGAATCAAGCTTCATTTTCTTGCTTTTGAGTTCTAGAATGTGTGATCATTATGATCGATGTAAGTACAAAAAGGAGGATATACATCAGAAAGTCCAATGGCAAATCAAAATACCGATCAGGTACTAGGCCCACAATGGACAAGATGAAAAATGCCAATGCAAATGCGGAAAGTCCGATCAATGATTTGGGTGGTTTATTGAAAATTACTGCTCCCAACACCACGGGTGCGATCATGGAGGTGCCGGCAAAACTAACCCTTGCCAATAACACCAACTCATCGCTCATGTAGGTGGAAAAGACCAAGACAATCAGCGAAAAGGCCAAGATAGAGATCTTGGTTACTGTCATATTGGATTTATCGGAGCCTTTTAATAGACTTCTTAACTCAGTTCCTAAAGCAAATATCTGAGCATTCGTAGTAGAAAGGCAAGCTGCAAATAGCCCGACCACAGCTAAAGCTGCCACAGGCACTGCCTGATCATATAACAAGGCTTGACTTAGAAAATCTGCTGTACTTGCATCTGGATATTTGATCGCTCCATAGAGACCTATGAATGCAGTAGGTAGAATGACCAAAATCGCAAAGATTCCTACGGCATAGGCCATGCGATGGACTGATTTTAAACTTTTCATCACCACTAACCTCGTGGTAAATTGGGGTTGACTGACAGGAATCAAAACAATTGCAATGGCAGATGCAATCAAAAACGGACTTGTGAAAAGACCTTTTGGACCGGGAAGTGATAGCAGCTCTTTATTAGAAGCTGCCACTTGGGCAATTCCATCTTCCAGCCCCCCTGCCATTTTCAAGCAAGTCAGGCCTATGATCCAAATAACTGCCAGCATAATGACTCCTTGGATGGCATCGCTATACACGATGGCTTTTAGGCCACCGATCTCAGAATAGATCAGCATGATAAACACCAGTAAAGCAGACCAAGACCAATAGGGGAGCATACCCGGGAATGCAGCATCAAGGAAAATAGAAATTCCTCTGATCTGAATAGCTACATAGGGAATAAGAAATAAGAATGCACTAGCGAAAACCAGATAGCCTGCAAATGAATTTCCATAACAGGTTTTTACTAATCCTGCCACGCCTTTATAGCCTCTTAAACTTGCTCTTTTGCGCAATGCATATCCAAACCAAATGAGGAAAAATACCATCAGAGCATCCGATAGCGCCAGGAATATCCAAGCACCTACACCATGGGAGCGGAAAAAATCCGGCATTCCCATAAAAGTAAAGGCTGAGAACAAGGCAGCAGAAAAGGTCAGAAATCCTAAAATCGTCCCAATGTTGGATCCGGCGAAAATGAAATCATCTGAAGTTCTGTCTTTTCTATAGGATCTATAGGAAGCATATCCCAACATGGCCAGGAAAATGGCGAAGAAAAATACCAACCACCCAATCATGGTTTCTTAGGATCTTCGAATGGAAATAATTTAGATCCTAAAAAAGTAGCAAAGACCAAGAAACCAGTGATCAGTAATCCGGTCCAGAAAATATAGGGAACGGAGCCAAGACTAGGGTCAGTTTGGTTTTCTTTAAAAATAAATAAGAAAGATCCTGCTGTAAGTAGGATGACCAGCAGGACTAGAAGGTTCCAGGATTTGGATTTCATGGTTTAGGGTTTATGTAATTTGGTATAAAAGCAATTGATCAGACGTTTCGATCAAGTGGAGCTTAAAATAGCAATTATAGTTTTAATAGCTAGCCTGAACAGTCAGACAATTGCCAGAAGTAAAATGATATTTCACGGAATCGATTTCTAAAAATAGGATAGGTGACAGGTACAACGAAAAGGAAACTTTTCATTCCTATTCTAATTGATTTTGTAGCTGCCTATTGATTTTTAAATGGCTTGCACAATTAGATAATAGGACCTAATTTCAGTAGCTTTTTAAAGAAATTCAAAAGGATGTTTTTTTCCTTATAAAAGTTCAAAAACCTTTGTTAATAAATATGTTAGAGGTCAACTTGACTTCCTTTTAATAGCCTTACTGAAACATAAAATGACTAATACTGAAGAAAACGTAGTTTGGATCACAGGAGCTTCTTCTGGGATTGGTAAAGCCATGGCTTTTGAATGGTCAAGGTTAGGGTATAAAGTGGTTTTATCTGCCCGACGCATTGAATTATTAGAAGAGATAGCTCTTGAGATAAAAAACTCTGGTGGTGAATCCTTGGTAGTTCCTGTTGATGTTTTGGAAGAAAAATCAATTGAAAGTGCTGTTCAAACCATCATCAAGAATTGGGGTAGAATAGATGTGGCAGTGGCCAATGCAGGATTTGGAGTATTTGGAGGCATAGATAAGTTGACAGCAAAAGATTGGAATAGGCAATTAAACGGCAATGTTGTTGGATTGGCTTTGACAGTAAAATATGCCCTTCCTCATTTGAAGAAAAATCAAGGTCGTATCGGATTAGTAGGTAGTATTGGAGCATATCTACCCAACCCAAATGTAGGAGCCTATGGTGCCTCAAAAGCTGCTGTGCATTCGATTGGTCAAACTTTACAGGTTGAGTTAATGGGCACTGGTGTGAGTTGTACCACTATTCATCCTGGATTTGTGGAGTCCGAAATAGCCAAGGTTGATAATGAAGGAGTGCTACATTCTGAACGGCCAGATCCCCGTCCTGCAAATTTAATGTGGCCAACAGATAAAGCTGCGAAAGTCATGGTGAAGGCAATTATTAAAAGGAAGAGAAATTACATTTTCACAGCCCACGGTAAGATTTTTGTTTGGTTGCAATATTGGTTTCCTTCCATCATGAGAACAATCGCTTCTAAAGGACCTAAACCTGAATGAAAGCTTCCTGATCAACCTCTCAATATGGAGTAACTGAAAAGTTTTTAAAACTCCGGACCTGAAGATTGACAATAAGTTTAGGCAGCATTGGAAATGGCGATATGAAGATTGATCGCATAACCACAATAAACTATTAATTCATGGATTTCCTCTGTTTCCGTGGACTGCAAATTCTCAATCTTATAATCAGTTTTAAGCTTTCGCCAATTGCTATTTGCGATGAATTTTATAACTGTATTTCCCGATTTATCAATCACCGAGAAATCAGATTTCCAAACCCCAGTTCTTTTTAAAGTAAAACTGGTTTTTTCACCTTCCTGGTTTTCAAACTGAATTTTCATTTTGCCATTCCAGGACATGGAAATATCACCGATTTTTCTTCCATGCTTTCTGATTTCGGCGTTGGTATTAAATAAACCTTTAGGTTTGATTTCGATTTTTTTCCGGTCCAAAAAGGTCTCGGCTTTCCCCAGAAACCAGTTGGTGTATTTTAGTTTGACCACTTCTCTATGTTCATCCATTAATTTAAAACTGCCGTTTCCGGAAATCGAAATAAGGTTCATAGTTTATTGGGTTTAAATAAAAATCGTTAAAACCTATCTTAGAATACGGGGAATTAGACAAGTAGTTATTCCACTGGTCAATTTTGGACAGGTTTTTAGCTCAAAAAATAGTATCATCGCGGCAAGAAATTATTTAACCCAAATTATATTATGAAGAACAAGTTCTTCTTCGGAATGGCTGTTGCCCTAGCAACTTCCATTTCGATTTCTCAGGCTCAGGACAAATTAAAAAGCATGCCTGGCTACGAACAATATCAGAAAGTTGCTCCTCAAATCTACGGAGCTGTAAAATCTGGTGCCTTGAATGCAGATTGGAATGACGAAGGAACTGCATTTGAATATTCCCAAGATGGGAAGAGGTATTCTTATTCAGTTAAAGGAAAGTCTGTTACCGACTTAGGAGATGCTAAAGCTCCTGAGAGAAGACGCTATAATGGACCTGCCCGTGGTAGACAGTTTGATTCAGCAGATTCTCCTGATGGAAAGCTAAAGGCATTTACCAAGGATCGCAACATGTATCTCAGCAATCCGGATGGATCTGGGGTTGTGGCGATTACCACTGATGGCAATGAAGAAAATCAAGTAAAATATGGGATTGCTACCTGGGTTTATGGTGAAGAATTAGGACAAAACACTGCGATGTGGTGGTCTCCGGATAGCAAAAAGATCGCTTTCTACAGATTTGTGGAGAAAGATGTGAAGAAATATTATGTGCTTTTGGATCAATTGAGCTTATATGATTCGTTGGAAATAGAAGCATATCCTAAAGTAGGTGAGCCTAATCTTCCTGTGGATTTGATGGTTTATGATCTGGAAACCAAAAAGATCACTGAACTGGACATCCGAGATGGAAAGCCTTTCAGTGACGGTGAATTGGGAACCTATATCTACGGAATGTCTTGGACTCCTGATGGCAAAGAACTTCTTTATCATAGTACCAACAGACTTCAGAACATCATGGAGTTGCGTGCTGCAAATCCCGAAACCGGAAAAAGCAGAACTGTTGTCCGTGAAGAATGGCTGCCAAGTTTTGTAGTAAATACGCCAGAAATGGAAGTTTTGGAAGATGGAAAGCATTTTATCTGGGCTTCAGAAAGATCAGGTTTTAAAAACTATTACCTGTATAATTTTGACGGTACTTTGGTAAACCCGATTACATCTCATCCTTTTGAGGTATCCAATATTGTGAAAGTTGACGAAGATAAAGAGCAGTTGTACTACATGGCCAGATCCGGTGAAAACCACATGTTGATGCAACTGCACCGGGTAAATTTGGATGGAACGAAAGATTTCCGTATGACTGACCCAACCTTAAATCATACTGTTTCTATAGCTCCAGGTGGAAAATATTTTGTGGATGTTGCCCAGGCACATGACGTAGCTCCTTTTACCAATTTGGTCGACTCTAAAGGAAAAGTAGTCGCTGAAATTGCGAAAAGTGATATGAGCAAGTTTGAGGAATTGGGTCTGAAAAAAGTAGAAGCGTATACCTTTACCTCTGCTGATGGTGTGACGGAACTTCACGGAATGATCCATTTCCCATCTAATTTTGATCCATCTAAAAAATATCCAGTAATTCTGAGCAATTATGGTGGCCCTGCTACGAATGCATTCAGAGAGACTTTTGTAAATCCTGACCCTTTGACTGAATACGGATTTTTGGTGTTGAATATCGATGGAAGAAACGTAAGAGGAAGAGGTAAGAAATTATTGGATCAACTGTATGGCAACCTGGGGTTAGTGGAAATGGATGACTTTGCAGAAGGAATCAAAGCCTTACATGACAGACCATATTTTGATCAAAATAGAGTAGGAGTTTACGGAACTTCTTATGGTGGAACTACCTCGGCAACCATGCTTTTGAGATTCCCTGAATTGATCCATGCAGCTGTCGCAAATTCTTCCGTAACGGATTGGAGAAATTATGATAATATCTACACCGAGCGATTCATGGGAACATTGGAAACGAACTTGGAAGGATATAATCGCTTCAGCTTGATGGAAATGGCCGATCAATTAAAAGGTGAATTGCTGCTTTTCTATGGAACGGCAGATAATAATGTACATCCATCCAATACGCTACAATTGATCAAGGCATTCCAGGATGCTGGTAAAAGTATCGAAGTTCAAATTGCCCCTGATGGAGGACATACGGCTTTGAATCGTGATCGAATGATGGAGTTTTTCATCGAGCACTTGGTGACTGATTATAAAGAAACCGTGCGATAAGAATCCTTAAATTTTAAATCAAAACACCTGTAGAAGTGCCTACAGGTGTTTTTTTTTAAAGTAACAAATCACCTTTTAGAATTACTTTAAATCTTTTCAGAATGGATGGATGCTAGTTGATTTCTTTTTTGAATGTTTCGTCTGATAAAAGTCTGATCAGCATGGAAATTTGACCTAAGTGATAGATGTCATGATGTAAAATTCCCAAGATCAATTCGTAATAAGTAAATGGTTTATCTCCAAAAGGCTCGTCAAAAATTGACCCATTCAAAGTTTCAAAAAATTCTGTCCAATCCTGCTGGGAATCTTTCAATCTGACCAACGTATGTTCCCATTCTAATTCACTTGGGTTTTCAATTGGCTGCAAGTAATTATGAGATGGACTGATATATCCGTTTTGAGGGATTCCTTGAAGTACAACTTCTCTCCATCCGATTATATGATTGAGGATTTCCCAAATAGAATTTGTGTCTGGAGTGATTTTAAAAACTGCCATTTTTGGAGTCACCAGCTGCAGTTTCTGAATGAAATTGACCCCTAACCAAGGATTACCATCGAACTGTTTGGCAAAAAGGCTTTTAATCCGGTTGGTTTCTTCCATAGGTTATTTTTGCTTTGACATTAAAATACAAAATCATGATGAATTTGCGTGGCAATCATCATGGAAATAACCAAGATTTCAAAAAATGGTTTGAAAGCAAAAATGGAACCGGGGATGAACATGAAGGAAAGGTTTACTTACCTCATCTTCTAACAAGCAAAATAGAATTTGATTCTTACTTTAGAGGTTTTATCAGAATGGTATAATTTAAATCAGAATCAAAATATTTCATTTTCATACGATCATCGGATTCCAGCTTTGCCATGGGCATTTCCCTGGGTTCTAGAATAGGAGGGTTAAAGATTTTAAATTCCCGATTCAAAGGAATAGCCCCTTCATTTTGTTTCTGAAGTGATTTTAATTGGGAAAATGGACTTTGGTCCTGAAAAGGATTGATGTTATTTACACTATAGTCATAAAGTGGCTTACCAACCAGAAATTTTTTATTAGAATCCTGGGAAAAGCCGCTGAAAATAGGAAGAGTAAAAATTACACCAGTCAAATAAATTAGTTTCATTAGAATAACTTTAAGAGCCACAAACTAAATATTGTATAAGGTAACCTTAGTTGTTGGATTTTCAAGGTTAAAATTGCTTAAAATTTATATCTGCTTTTCAAGGAGTTAGGTGGCAAAAGCAATATAGGATATGAGAATTGAGGCTACCTCGGTCTTCGATCATCTTTCTTCTAACCTGAATAGCAAAGAATCTAAGGTGACTGGCATCATTGGGGAAAAACCTATTGCTTTAAATCAATTACTTATAATTCTATTTTCCATTAATTGAATTTGACTTAAAACGGAACAGGAATACTCTGATACATTTATTTCTTCACAAATAATTGAGGAATCACATAATTTTTTGATTGAATGAAGCAAAATTCCTGAAGAACAAGTCAAAATGGAATCAAATGCTTCGATTAAGCTGAAAGTTTTCCCTACTTATTTGAAAAGCATTGGAGCGAAAATGCTTAAATATTCTCTCCAGTTGGCCCATGTATGCCCACCTGCACTTTCATAATATTCATGGTCCAAATCAATTTTGTCCAAAATAGAAAGTAAACGCTTATTGGATTCCATGACGAAATCGTCTACTCCACAGCCTACCCAATACTTTTTGACATTACTTGATTTTAAAGCGGCAAATTTCATTTCCAACTCAGCCATATCAGCATTTGCATCAAAAATGCCACTGCTGAATACACCGATATATCCAAAAGTTCCGGGATATTCAATACTCGCTGTGATCGTATGAGCACCACCCATTGATAATCCCGCTAGAGCGCGAGCATCTTTGTTTTTGATGGCCCGATAGTTTTTCTCAATGTAGGGAACGACATCCTCTACAAGGCTTTTCTCAAATTGACCCTGAAACTGTCCATATGTCTCCCGGGTGATGGGACCAATTCCCGGTTTATTTCTTAAGGTACTTGTTTGCCAGGCATTACCATTGGTCATAACGACAAGCATCGGCGAAGCTTTGCCTTCCGCAATCAGATTATCGAGGATAAAATTAGCGCGACCTAAAGCAGTCCAAGCATCTTCGTCTCCACCCGCACCATGCAAAAGGTATAATACCGGGTAAGATTTATCACCAGTATCATACCCTGGAGGTGTATAAACATACATTCTTCTGGTACTTTCTAAAGTAGGAGAGGAATACCAAACTTTAGAAATATTCCCATGGGGAGTATCATTCAATTCAAATACTTCGGCCTCCTTGCCAGAAACCATTAGCAAACTGGCATATCGTGTTCCATCTCTCAATGCTTCTGGATTAGTAGGATCAATAGCAGAAACCCCATCAATGAAGAAGTTATAATGATACATCGAAGGCTCCAAAGGATCGACACTGACGGACCAAACTCCGTTTTCACCCTTTGTCAGAGATAATTTATCTCTAAATCCCATCCAACTACCATTGATTTCAATTTTGTTGGCATCCGGAGAAAATACCCGAAAAGTGACGGAATTATCTGCACCAACTTCAGGAGAAATTACCTGAGGGGCCTGCATCGCTGAAATTTCCTGAGCTAAAAGGTCGTTTCCTATCGCTATAAAAGCTGTAGTCAGGATCAACCGGAATATTTTATTTTGGATCATAGGATGTATTGGTTATTGGAATAATCTAGGAGCAAACTGAGTCAGATAAACTCTCCAGTTTCTCCATATATGACCACCCTCTGATTCTTCGTATTCATAAGGCATTCCCATAGCGTCAAGTTTTGACCTATATTCTTTGTTTGCATCATAGAGGAAATCTGTTTTCCCAATGGCTATCCAGTACAGCTTGTAGCCATTTTTCATTTGTGTGGCTAAAGTGCCATCAATGTCATGATATACTTTTCCAGTGGCATCTTCTCTGGGCATAATCGCTGCTGAGAATAACCCGATGTAGTCAAACATATTCGGATAATACCTGGAGATATGCATGGTATGATAGCCACCCATCGATAGACCTGCAATGGCTCTATTGGCTTTATCTGCTTTTACCTGATAGTTGCTTTCCACAAATTTGACGATATCCATAAAGTTTGCTTCATACGTACCATCCATTGTCTTTGGCACCATAAACTGAGGTTTGTACATGCCATCACTTCCTTCTCCAGGTGCGGCATCCTGGATCACATTTCCATTTGGCATCACCACAATCATCGGTTTTGCTTTGCCCTGAGCTATTAAGTTATCCAAGATTTGAGCTGTTCTGCCTAAAGCAATCCATGCTTCCTCATCGCCACCAGCACCATGTAATAAATAGAGAACTGGAAATTGCTCATTTGATTTTTCATATCCTGGGGGAGTGTAGATTGTTAGTCTTCTGTCCATCCCCAAGCCTGGTGAATCATACCAACGCTTGGCCACTGTTCCGTGAGGGACGTCATTTACCCGGTAGAGGTCAGCCTGGCCTTTGCCAATCAAAAACACATTGGTTACTGAGGCCACATCGCGGATTAAAAAAGGATTATTAGGATCTGTAGTCTTCAAGCCATCTACTATAAAGGAATAACTGTATAATTCCGGAGCTAGAGATCCGGTGGTTAAAGACCAAATGCCTTGATCATCTTTCGTCAACTCTGCTTTCCCGGGACCATCCATTTGGCCCATTGGAGTTTCCATTTTTTCGGTAGGTAGAAAGTCACCGGTTATTTGGACAGATTTAGCATTGGGTGCAGCAAAGCGGAATGTCACAGTGCTGTTTTCATGGATTTCGGGTGAGGTGATTTGTTGAGCGCCAAATAAGGATTCTTGTGCTTTGGCCTGAACTCCCAGCAAAAAGATGGATAGGAAAGTCCAGAAGAAATGTTTTTTCATGTCAATTGTTGATTTTTAGATATATCCTGGGTTTGAAACAGTTGATTTCACTTTTTAAATCTATTGTTTCATAATGACAAATACTAAAGATTGACAAGAAAATCTTTGGAAGTAAACGAGTGTTTTTTAAAACTAATCAACCCAAATCTTTCCCTTATCCATGATTTCTTGTGTCCCTTGGCTGGAAGAAGGGAGGCTAACTTGACCTATCATCTAGAGTTTAGCATATCTTGATATCCATTCATCTCACTACCGGAAGAATAGCCGACATACATTTTTTTAGAGGTATATCCGATTTTGGTAACTAAAAACTAAAGCAATGCTGCCTAAAAAATGACATTTAGCTATTTAAAGATTAAATTATCCTATTCTAAAAACTCCGGTCTAAACCCTATCCAAATAAATCGTCAATGCCTTTTCAATTTATTTTCTTGGACTTAAGGACTTACGAAATTTATGGGTTCGAAATTCCTTTGAGACTTCTGGATTTTTTATTTCTGATGACGATCCAGAACGCAACAGCCATATTGGGTACCCAGCAAAGCCAGGCCACTACTCTATAAGCAGGGATAAATCCTCCCATAAGATTTTCAAAAATAGGTAGATAAATTCTGAGCGTCACAGCAGCGAAACAGGCGGCATAACTGAAAATCATCCAGTTTTCATGCGCGTCAAAATCTCTATCTTTGGCAGTTTTCCATCCCATCAAAGTCGTCGTCAACCAAACAATCCCCAAGCTTGCAAAGCCTATTCTGGCTATCGTTCCGCCCAAGGTGTATAGGGCAACATATACTCCCGCCAGTCCCGAAAAAAATACGGCAGTGACATAAACCATCCCGATTCTTTTATGGAATTTTCTGTTCTTATCTCTTAATTTTTGATTGAACTGAATCCACCCTATTGCCAATGCAAGTCCTCCGAGGAAAATGTGTGTGTAAAACCCGGAATTCCAGATAACACTTGTTAGCTGTTCTGAATCGTGGGCATTTAGAACTCCAAACTGCCTGCCGAATACAAAATAGAGGAGTGGGTATAGTCCAATTGCAATGCTAAAAAAAGCAAAAAGAAACCAAGAAATTTTAGAATAAGTTGTTTTCATGCAGAGGGCAATCGAGATATTTATTTACTAATATGATTATCCGCAAAGATGCCAGTCACCTAAGATTCTTTGCTTATCTGGTCGAAAGACCGATGACCGAAGCGGTCTCAATTCTTAAGTTTAACATATCCATTATTGCTTTTGACTCCATACTGGCACAAAAGCGAATATCCATATTTAATAATATCTAAATCAGAGTATGAATAATCCAACTTTCATGAAGTGTATGAATAACCATAAAACAACTGATTCACTCAATCTTACGAAAAGACTTATTTTATAAGTATTTAATAGTACTTCAAAAATCTTCTTGAATAAGCGGGTTACTTATTTAGATAATCCTCCAATTGATCAAAAGTACCTTTGAACCCTTCTTCCATTTGTGGGATACTTTCGGAAAATACAGCTTTGGAGGCATCAGAAGCATTATGGGGAAAGGAAACCAAATCGATTCTTGTTATTCCTTCCTCCTCGAAAAACTCCAAATCCAGGATCATTTCCAAAGGCCAATCTGAACCAAATGGTATTTCGGGAGCATTGACAGTTTCTCCGGATTCATTGGAAAAACTATTGATCATGCTCAATTTATGAGGGCCACGGATATTTTGGAAAATCCATTTTGCCCACATTTCAAATGCATCACTCCGTAACACAAAATGAAATATTCCTTCTGGATGGAATTCAAATCTTTTTGTTTCCATCACAAAGCCCTCGGGTCCCCACCATTTTTGTAAACTTTCGGCTGAGGTAAAGGCTTCGAAAACGGTGTCAATTGGATGTGAGAAATTTCGCGTAATCAAAAGCTGTTTATACATGACTAGTAATGAAATTAAGAAGAAATATTTATTGGGAAATCCCTTCTGCATGGTCTACTACCTTACCATCAATGGTCAGATAGGATCCCATGGCATCAGCGGTCATACAAGAATGAACAGGAAGAATCCCTAGCAAATCCCCCACTTTTACTTTTGCCATCAATTCATCTGAAGCCTTGATAATCCCGTGTTCTTGGGAAATACTTTTCAAGTGAGATCGGCTTTCAGGAATTTCCCAACCTGTTTCATCTAAATAGACAACTTCTCCAAAGTTCTTATTGCCATCCTCGTCCAGCAGTACATCTTTTGCAAGGTGAACTCCACCTCCATGCACCAAAATTTCATTTCTCTCTTTTTTGATATCTACTACAGGCACGGCCAGGCAGACTGCAATATCAGATTTGTAGCATCCGCCAAGTTCCGCTTGCATCAGGTCATAAAAAACGAAATTCCCAGGTCCCATTTCATCGATGTCCCCAAAATCCTCCATCACGGCACATCCCGGTGTATCCCCAACACGTGTCACTAATTTTGGATATTCAGTGCTGTATTTATTTTTCAGCATGCTTAATGCATTTCTGGATTGCTCATAAATACCTGGTATGTCTGACATATAATAGGTATGTCCAGGATGAAGATAAAATCCTTTAAAATGCAATTTATCTGATTTTTGTGCCAACAATAGAATTTCTTCTATTAGCCCAAAATCGGTGACGTCGACACCTGTTCTTCCATACCCCGCGTCAATTTCAATAAAAAATCCAATAGGATTTTCCAGCTGATCCACTAGGATTTGGGTAGTGGTAGAATTGATTAATTGAACTGAAATAGATTGCTTTTCTGCGATTTTGTTCAATTTGGGAATTTCCAGCGGGTTAAATGGAAATGCTATATGAATATTGACCCAGCCTTCGCCACTTAGATATTCCGCCATTTTAATGGAAGATACCGTCACTTCTGTAATCCCATATTCTTTGGCCCAATCTCCGATTTCGTGAGATTGCGCAGTCTTAAAATGAGGGACTAATTTCATGTCATGCCTTGCTGCCTTTTCGGCCATACGCTTGATATTAGCACGGCAAATGTTCTCGTCTAATAGTAAAGTGGGGGAGGTTATTTGATCTAAGTAGCTCATTGGTGAAAATTGAGTTTTTAAAAATTTTATTGAAAGTAATCTTCGGAGCGGTTAATTACAAGTTGAAGGTCCATTTACGAATTATGAAATACAATTTACGAGATCCCCGAGGAGTTGAACTGATAGTTAAAGTAAAGGCCTTCTGACTTCAGGAAATAGAAATTTTCCATTTGGGTCTTCTCTGGGAGTAAAACACTGACAGAAATTCTTCAATCAATGCAAGTAACACCATCAATTCTATTAATTTTGTCACCCAATAAAATGGCTGTAGTTCAGCTAAAACGAGATCATAATTGCCCCAAAACCTTTCATGGAAGCAAAGAAAATACGGAGTACCTTCATTGAGTTTTTCCAATCCAAAGCGCATCATTACGTTCCTTCTTCACCGATTGTGGTCAAAAATGACCCTACTTTGATGTTTACCAATGCGGGAATGAACCAGTTTAAAGACGCATTTTTAGGCAATGAAACTGCCACCTATTCCCGTGTTGCCAATTCCCAGAAATGTCTTCGGGTCAGTGGAAAGCACAATGACTTGGAAGAAGTGGGTGTAGATACCTACCATCATACCATGTTTGAGATGTTGGGTAATTGGTCCTTTGGTGATTACTTCAAGGAGGAAGCAATTGCATGGGCTTGGGAGTTATTAACGGAAGTCTACAAATTGCCAAAAGACAGGTTGTACGTTTCCGTTTTTGAGGGAGACCAAGGTGACAATCTGGCGATGGATTCAGAGGCGTATGATTTCTGGAAAGCCATCGTTCCTGAGGATAGAATCATCATGGGTTCCAAAAAGGATAATTTCTGGGAAATGGGAGACACGGGACCTTGTGGCCCTTGTTCTGAAATTCACATTGACTTGCGTCCAGACACCGAAAGAACTGAAGTTGCAGGAAGGGATTTGGTAAACAATGACCATGAGCAGGTGATCGAAATCTGGAATCTGGTATTTATGCAATTCAACAGACTTGCAGATGGCAGTTTGAAAGAGCTTCCTGCAAAGCATGTTGATACTGGGATGGGATTTGAAAGATTGGTGAGAGCCATTCAAAACAAATCTTCCAATTATGACACAGATTTATTCGCTCCGTTTTTGGCTGCTTTGGAAAAAAAATCCGGAAAAACATACGGAAAAGACGAACAGACTGATATCGCTTTCCGAGTGATTGTGGATCATATCAGAGCCATTTCCTTTACAATTGCAGATGGGCAGTTGCCATCAAACAATAAAGCGGGTTATGTGATCCGCAGGATTTTGAGAAGAGCGGTGAGATATGGCTATACATTTTTAGGGTTCCATGAGCCCTTCTTATTTGAATTAACGGAATTAATCGCTGAAAATTTTGGGGATGTTTTTCCTGAAGTGAAACAGCAGCAGGAGTTTATTTCCAAGGTGATTTATGAGGAAGAAGCTTCTTTCTTGCGTACTTTGGATAATGGACTGAAAATTCTCGACCAGATCAAAACTGAATTAAAAGGGAAAAATGAAACAGTCATCCCGGGAAAAACAGCTTTTGAATTATATGACACCTTTGGCTTTCCGTTGGACTTGACTTCTTTGATCGCTCGGGAAAATGGGCTATCACTGGATGAAGAAGGATTTGCGGAAGAGATGGAGAAACAAAAAACCAGATCTAGAGCTGCATCAGAATCAGAAACTGGTGATTGGGTTCTGGTTCACGAAGATACTGGAGTGGAATTTATAGGCTATGATTTTTTAGAGGCCTATTCCAACATCATTAAGTACCGGGTGATCACTGACAAGAAAGGGGATAAATACCAGATCGTTTTAGACAAGACACCTTTTTATGCCGAAAGTGGCGGGCAGGTAGGAGATACAGGATGGTTGATTTCTGAGCAGGATAGAATCCGGGTGATAGATACGAAGAAGGAAAATGATCTGATCGTACATTTTGTCGAGAAACTACCTTCCAAGCCAGAATTGAAGTTCTCTGCCGAAGTGGATCGGGAAAAGAGATTGCTCAGTATGAACAATCATACGGCTACGCATTTACTTCAGTCGGCATTGAAACAAGTACTCGGAGATCATATTCAGCAGCGCGGATCTTTGGTCAACGATCAGTTGTTGAGATTTGATTTTTCCCATTTTGGTAAGGTTACCGAAGAGGAAATCGAAAAAGTGGAAGAAATTGTCAATTCAAAAATCCGCGAAAATATTCCTTTGGGTGAGCAAAGAAATGTGCCGATTGAAGAGGCCAAAAAAATGGGAGCAACGGCATTATTTGGTGAAAAATATGGAGACTTTGTGAGAGTGATCACCTTTGACCCTAATTATTCGGTCGAACTTTGCGGTGGTACGCATGTCCCGTCTACCAGTCAGATAGGACTATTTAAGATAGTTTCTGAGGGTTCCAGTGCCTCCGGGGTAAGGAGAATTGAAGCCATTACTGCAAAAGCAGCAGAAACTTATTTGCGTGAGCAAGAAAGTCTTTTGAAAGAGCTTCATGAAATGCTGAAAAATCCAAAAGATCTCAAGAAGGCGTTGGAAGCATTGATTCAGGAGAGAAATGATCTGAAAAAAGAAGTAGAAAGCCTACATCTAGAAAAAGCCGGAGCTGTGAAAGGTGAATTGCTGAAGCAATTTGTGGAAAATAATGGAATGAATACTTTGATTGCTCAAGTGGCTTTGCCAAATGCGGATTCTCTAAAGAAACTGGCTTATGAGTTAAAAAATGAAGTAAGCAATGCATTTGTGATATTGGCTGCCAATGTGGAAGATAAACCTCAGATAGCAGTAATAATTGAAGATTCTTTGGTTCAGGAAAAGGGCTTAAATGCCGGTCAAATCGTCAGGGAATTGGCAAAAGAAATTAAAGGTGGAGGAGGTGGCCAGCCGTTTTTTGCCACTGCTGGTGGAAAAGACCTCTCTGGTTTAGAAAATGTAGTGGTCAAAGCCAAAGAATTGTACCTTTCATAAATTGAAAAAACGCTTGAATGATTAGCGAAGAAATAAAAAATAAGTATCAGTTGGTGATAGGTTTGGAGGTACACTCCCAGCTGCTCACCAATAGTAAGATGTTCGCTGCGGATGGATCGGAGTATGGAAAAGCACCCAATACCCAGATCTCAGTCATAACGCTTGGACATCCGGGTACTTTACCTAAAGTGAATAAAAAGGCGATTGAGTTTGCTATTAAAATGGGCTTGGCTTGTAACAGTGAGATTACAAGACATAATATTTTTGCCAGAAAGAACTATTTCTATCCTGACCTCCCAAAAGGATATCAGATTACCCAGGATAAAGGACCGATCTGCGTAGGAGGGACTGTTCCTATCAGACTTGAAGATGGCCGGACCAAAGAGGTACTTTTGAATCGGGTACACATGGAGGAGGATGCCGGTAAATCGATCCACCTTGCCGGAGAATCTGATACGTTTGTGGATTATAACCGTGCGGGAACTGCCTTGATTGAAATCGTGACTGAGCCGGATTTAAGAAGTCCTGAAGAAGCATATGCTTTCTTGGCTGAGATTAAGAAACTGGTAAAATACCTGGAAATCTGTGACGGAAATATGGAGGAAGGTTCTTTGCGATGCGATGCCAATATTTCTGTGATGCTGAAAGAAGCCAAAGAGTATGGCAAAAAAGTAGAAGTGAAAAACATGAATTCTTTTCGGAATGTATTTCGTGCGATAGAGCATGAGCATGAAAGAATCATTCAAATTTTAGAGGCTGGGCATGAGGTCGTTTCTGAAACCAGAACATTTGATGCCAATACTGGTACAACAGCCAGCATGCGAACCAAAGAAGATTTAAATGATTACCGTTATTTTCCTGAGCCTGATTTAAGTCCAGTGGTAGTTTCTGAGGAGTGGTTAAATTCGATCAAAGTATCCATGCCAACACTACCCAGAGATTATCATAAGAAATTTGTGGAGGTTTATGGCTTGCCTGATTATGATGCAGGGTTTTTGACTGAATCCAAGGAGATGGCAGTTTGGTTCGATACCCTTTGCTCCAAAACAAAAAACTTTAAAGCCGCGTCTAACTGGATGATGGGTCCGATCAAGTCCTCTCTAAATGACTCTGAGTATAAGCTTGAAAATTTCCCTATCAGTAATGATTCCCTTGCAGGTTTAATCGCCCTAATCGATGAAGGAAAAGTCAGTTTCACGGTAGCTGCTCAGAAAATATATCCTGAGATGCTTCTAACATCTAAGGAAAGTCCAATGGAAATTGCCCAAAAGTTGAACTTGATCCAAGAAAGTGATGAGGGATCTCTTAGGCCTATTGTTGAAGCAGTTTTGGCAGCAAATGCTGCTAAAGTTGCTGAATATAAATCCGGTAAGAAAGGCTTGATGGGTTTGTTTATGGGGCAGGTTATGCAAAAATCCCAAGGAAAGGCAGATCCAAAAGTAGCTACAAAGTTATTAACTGAATTATTACAAAACTAAATCAATGAAGATAAAGCAGACGTTAGTCGTACTTATGCTAAGTGTGACATTGTTTTCTTGCGGGAGCAATGAAGCTGAGAACGATGGGGAAGTAAAGCTTTCTGGAAAAATCGAAAATGCGCCTGAAGGTCTAGTCATCCTATCCAGATTTACTGAAAGTAGACCTGTAGTGGTGGATACGATTCAATTAAAATCCAATGGAACATTTGATTACGATGTCTCTGTGGAAACCCCGACCTTCTTTGAGCTTAACCTTTTCGATCAGAGATCTGTAAGACTGGCTTTATTGAAAGAAGATGTGGAGGTCATTTACGATTTCTCAGATCCTGAAAGTCTGAATATCAATGGCTCACAAGACAGTAAGGAAATGCAGAAAATCGATGTGTTGATTACTGATTATCAAAACAAAGTCAACGACTTAAATGAGGCTTATTATGAAGCCATGAGTAACAATGATACCGAAACGATCAAGCAGATTCAAGCTGATGCGCTAACGCTGGAAGATGAACAGGCAAAGCAAGTCAAAAATGTGATCAACAGCATGGGAGACAGTTTTGCTTCTTTGGCGGCCATTGGACTATTAAACTCCAAGAATGAATTCCAATTTCTGGATAGCCTGGTAGGGAAACTAGACCAAAAATATCCAGAGACCAAAATGATCATTCAGTTGAAGCAACAATTGGATGAAATGAGAGCACTTTCTATGGGCCAAGTGGCACCTGAGATTTCCCTTCCTAATCCTGAAGGTCAAACCGTGAATTTATCTGATTTTAGAGGAAAGTATGTAATGATTGACTTTTGGGCGGCATGGTGCAAGCCTTGTCGTGAGGAAAATCCCAATGTTGTAAGGCTATATAATCAATATAAAGACCAGGGATTTGAAGTATTCGGAGTTTCTTTAGATAGGACCCGTGACGCTTGGGTCGATGCTATCTTTGAAGATGGGCTGGTTTGGACACAGGTTTCAGATCTAAAATATTTTAATTCGGAAGCAGCAGTAACCTACCAGGTCAATGCGATTCCCGCCACCTATTTGATTGATCCAGATGGTAAGATTATCGGTAAAGATCTAAGAGGACCAAGTTTAGAAAGTAAGTTGAAGGAAATTTTTGAGTAGGAGAGATTGACTTCAAAAAAAATACCTTCCGAATATTTCGGAAGGTATTTTTTTTTTACTCATTCAATAAAATCAAAAGGAAGGAGGAAAAAATTACCAAACAGTCCTTCCTTGAAAAATCGCGTCTTTTAAAAAGGAATAGCAAAAGTTGTTTATCACCCGAGACAAAACTAGTAAAAAGATTTAAAAGAAAAACAAAAATTAAATTATTACTTTTTTAACTAATGTGAATAAAAGGAGATAATAATTAACTATTCCTTGATTTTTAATTCATTTGGAAATTTCCGTCATTTTTTTTCGATTTTTTCAAAGCTTGCTATTACCCCTCTCACCATTGCCGAACTAAATCCTTGATGCTCCATTTCGTTTAGCCCAACGATTGTACATCCTTTAGGAGTGGTCACTTTATCAATAGCTTCTTCAGGGTGAATATTTTGCTGGATCATCAATTCTGCAGCTCCTTTTACAGTCTGGTTGACAATCCTACTGGCAGTTTTTGAGTCAAAGCCAATTTGGATTCCACCTTGGATCATTGCTCTCATAAAGCGAAGCACATAGGCAATTCCACAGGCTCCCAATACCGTAGAGGCTTCCATCAGAGATTCATCAATATCAATGGTGATTCCAATCGAATCAAATAGCTCCTTGACTATGGCTAATTGCTCAAGATTCGCTCCACGCTGACAAACGCAGGTAATTGATTCCTGGATATCAGCTGCGATGTTGGGCATGGCTCTAAAAGCAACAGTTTTTTTATCTATCACTTTATACATCTCATCCAGGGTTATCCCAGTGGCTAGAGAAATGATGACCTGTTTTTTTGGGTCTAGTACTTCTTTGATTTCTTTTAGAATCGGATTGACATTATACGGTTTTACCCCTAATAGAATGATGTCAGCATATTTAGCCGCCATCAGGTTATCCGTGTGAACATGAGCTCCTCTTGCTTCAAATCCAGATAAACTGATTGTATTTCTTTTGGTCAGGGTCAGGTTTTTAGGATCAAAGCTGTCTTTTTCTAGTAATCCATTAGCGATGGATGAACCTAGGTTGCCACAACCGATAATTGCAATTTTTTGAGTAGAAATCATAAGAAATCAAATAAATAAGAAGTTTGAATGCTTAAAGGTAAAGAAAAGGGATGTTTTTCTACGAAAAATGAAATTTTCATAGGTGAGATAACCCAGATTCGAAATTGATTGAATATAATTAATGTTAAAATATTTTGACAATAAGTAAAGTTTGTTTTACATTTAGTACATAATAATTGACATATGAAAGAGAAATCAATTTTACATGTGCCTTTACTTTCTCCTGCATGGAAAAAGGTGGCTTTTTTGTTTTTCCCTTTACCAGTTCTTTTGGTGATCGGAATGGCATTGGTTCAAATGGAAATAAGTCCAGATGATTCTGCTCAGATTATTTATGGTTTTTGGGCGATTGGATTTGGGATATTGAATTTGTCGAGAGAGAAAGAAGAAGATGAAATGATCAAATCATTTAGACTTCAGGCTTTCCAAACCGGATTTTATTGGCTGATCTGGGGACTTGGGGCGTTGATGATGATCAATTATCTCAGGTTTGGGAGGATCACCTCAGAGATTTTTTCTGCCTACCTCGTTTTGTTTTTACTAAACGCCTACATCTACGGGGCATTCCAATACCAAAAATATATGTGCAATAAAGACTGAATGAAATCATGAAACTATCTAATATTTTGCTACCTCATTATTTACAGAAAATCGGCTGGATTATGTTTATTCCTGCTTCGGTTTTAGGCTTATTGACCTTGTTTTTGGAGTTTGAATTTCCCTGGTTGGAATATTCCGGTGTAAGGGAATCAGGCTTTTTAATTAGCTCTGATGAAAACTTGACCAATGAACTGGCAATTTTCAGTTTGTTTTTGAGTTTGTTCTTGATTTCTTTTTCCAAAGAGAAGGAAGAAGATGAATTGATCCAAAAAATCAGACTGGATTCCATCCTTTTTGGTTGCTACGGATATTTTCTGTTGAACATCATAGCTGCCTTTTTATTCTACGATACCGATTATTTGTCTTTTATGTTTTTCAACATGTTTTCACTTCCTATCCTGTTTATTATCCGATTTAGATGGGTGATGTTTCAGCAGCGTAAGTCTTTGGGATTGGTTTTATGAAAAACACCATCAAAGTAGAAAGGGCTAGACATAACCTCACCCAGCAAGATCTGGCCGAAAAGGTGCAGGTTTCCCGTCAGACCATTAACAGCATCGAAGCAGGGAAATACGTGCCCTCGACGGTTCTGGCATTAAAGATTTCCAAAGTATTTGGAATTGCGCTGGAGGAAATTTTTGAGTTGGAGGAAGGAGACTGACCGGAGGGGGATTTATTGGAATACCATTTGCAGTTTTTGGGGCACAAAAGACTATAATATCTTACCTTTGCCCCTTTACAACTGTTTTTCATGACCAAGCTGATTCGAATCACCACAGTACCTATTTCCCTTAAACTATTACTTGCCGGGCAAATGAAGTTTATGCAAGAGAAGGGAATGGAAGTAGTGATGGTAAGTAGTGATGGAAGAGAAGTTGCTCAAGTGCTTAAAAATGAAGGGGTAAGACATGAAGTGATTCCTTTTACCAGGCAGATTACTCCCTTTCAGGATTTAAAGTGCCTTTGGGAATTATACCAACTGTTTAAAAAAGAACAGCCGGATATCGTACATACACACACACCTAAAGCGGGGATCCTTGGCATGCTTGCAGCCAAATTAGCTGGGGTGAAAGTCCGGATTCATACATTGGCAGGAATTCCCTATATGTCCGCAGATGGGGGAAAGAAAGGACTATTGGAAAAAGTAGAGCGATTTACATACCAATATGCTACTGAAGTTTGGCCAAATTCTTTTGGTCTTAAGAAATTCGTGATCAAAGAAAGCCTTGCTCCAGAGGAAAAGCTTCATATCATTGGAAAAGGATCATCCAATGGGGTTGATTTAGAGAAGTTCAATAGAAATTCCTTGAAAGAAAATCATTTGGTGGCCGCGACGATGAGAATCTTACCTGGCGAAAATGATTTTGTGATTTTATGTGTCGGAAGACTTGTAAAAGATAAAGGAATTGAAGAATTGGTTTCGGCATTTACCAATTCCCAGATTGAAAAGAAATCCAAACTTGTACTTCTCGGTTCATTTGAACAAGATTTAAACCCGCTCTCTCCAGAAACGATTCAAACCATACGTGATCATCCAAGAATTGTACAGATAGATTGGTCAGACCATGTGTCTCATTATATGGCATTGGCAGATGTTTTGGTTCATCCATCTCATAGAGAAGGATTTCCAAATGTTCTTCTTGAGGCAGGGGCCATGCAATTGCCAGTGATCTGTTCAGGGATTATTGGAAACACAGATATCATCACACAACAAAAAACAGGATTGATTTTTCCTGTCAAAGATGCTGCTGTGCTAAAAGAAGCATTGGAGTTTGCCTTTGTCAAACGTGATAAAATGGCACAAATGGCCATGGCTTTGTACGAAGAGGTGGTTTTGAATTATAATAGGCCAAAAATCCACCAAGAAATTTTTGAAAAATACCAAGCACTAATTGGAGCGGTCAGTCCATCAGAATGACGTATATTTAGGCCGTTATCACGAAATTCAAATCTTTTTATGAAATACCTGGTCACCGGAACAGCAGGATTTATAGGTTTTCACGTTGCTAAAAAATTGTTGGAAAGAGGGGAAGAGGTAATCGGTCTTGATGTAATCAATGATTATTATGATATCCACCTTAAATATTCCAGGTTGGATTCTATGGGGATTGCAAAAGATGAAATAGCAAACAATCATCTTGTCCAGTCTACTACATTGCCGAATTACCGCTTTATCAAATTAGACCTTGCCGAAAAAGAGCCTTTGTTGGATCTATTTGCCCAGGAAAAATTTGATGTAGTGATTAATCTTGCGGCACAGGCAGGAGTGAGGTATTCACTAACTCATCCTGAAGTGTATATTCAGAGTAACATCATTTCGTTTTTGAATATTTTGGAGGCATGCCGTTTCTATCCGGTAAAGCACTTGGTATATGCATCTTCTAGCTCTGTTTATGGAGCAAATGAGAAACTTCCTTTTTCTACTTCTGACTCTGTGGACCATCCTATTAGTTTATATGCCGCATCTAAGAAGTCCAATGAATTGATGGCTCATACATATAGTCACTTGTTTGGTATTCCAACTACAGGTTTGAGATTTTTCACTGTATATGGACCATGGGGAAGGCCAGATATGGCTTTGTTTTTATTTACAGAAGCAATACTGAAAGGTGAACCGATCAAGGTTTTTAATCATGGGAAAATGAAGAGGGATTTTACCTACATCGATGACATCGTGGAAGGTGTGATCCGTGTAGCTGATAGGCCAGCAAGTCCGAATAAAGATTTTGATCCTCAGAACCCTGATCCGGGCAGTGGAAAAGCACCTTTCAAAGTTTACAACATCGGAAATTCCGCGCCAGTACTTTTAATGGATTATATCAAAGCCATCGAAAAAGGTTTGGGAAAAGAGGCGAAAATGGAATTATTGCCTTTACAGCCGGGCGATGTGCCTGCTTCACATGCCGATGTGACTGATTTAGTGAGGGATACAGGGTACAAGCCAGAAACCAGTATACAGGATGGAGTCAGTGCCTTTACAGATTGGTATCTTGAATATTATAAAAAATGAGTAGTCTTAAATTTATGAATAAAGCAATATTGATCACCGGAGGAGCTGGTTTTATTGGAAGTCATGTCGTCAAACTTTTTGTGGAAAAATATCCAACCTATAAAATTGTCAATTTAGATGCACTGACATATGCCGGGAATCTGGAAAATCTAAAAGAAATAGAAGGGGCTTCAAATTACCATTTTGAAAAAGCGGATATTCAGGATGCAGAAACTCTGGAAAGAATTTTTCAAAAACATCAGATTACGGACGTAATTCACCTTGCCGCGGAGTCCCATGTAGATCGGTCTATTTCTGATCCATTGGCTTTTGTAAAAACCAATGTTTTCGGAACTGTGAACCTGTTGAATGCCGCCAAAAAAGCCTGGGATAGCAAACTATCTGATCATTTGTTTTACCATGTTTCTACGGATGAAGTATATGGTTCTCTTCATGATGGGGGATTTTTCTTGGAAACTACCCCATATGATCCACAATCTCCCTATTCCGCTTCAAAAGCTTCTTCAGACCATTTTGTCAGAGCTTATGCCAATACCTATGGGATGAAGACTGTGGTATCCAACTGCAGTAATAATTATGGTCCAAACCATTTTCCGGAAAAGCTGATTCCACTTTGCATTCATAACATCAAAAACAACAAGCCATTGCCTGTGTATGGAAAAGGGGAGAATGTCCGTGATTGGTTGTTTGTAAAAGACCATGCAAGGGCAATCGATACAATTTTTCATCAAGGAAACTCCGGTGAAACCTACAACATAGGAGGGTTTAATGAATGGAAAAACATTGATATCGTGCGGTTGCTTTGCCAGAAAATGGATGAAAAGCTTGGTCGAGAAAAAGGAACTTCTGAAAAACTGATCACTTTTGTCAAAGATCGGGCTGGACATGATCTCAGGTATGCTATCGACGCTTCCAAAATCAAAGAGGAATTAGGTTGGGAGCCAAGTTTGCAATTTGAAGAAGGGATAGAGCTTACCATCGACTGGTATCTATCCAATCAGGAATGGTTAGACCATGTGACTTCTGGAGCCTATCAGGATTACTATTCTGAACTCTATGAAAATAGATAAGAGTATTGTCTATTAAAAAAGTACATGGACTAGCGCCAAAATCTAAACGGTTTAAGAATTAGGTGAATTGAGTGACCAAGCCATCTGATTTTGGGCTAATTCCGCTAGGATATATTAAAATCTACTGATGGAAGATTAATGGGGTTTACACGACAAAATCAAATAGTGAGGTGGAAATATCGCTACGTTTTTTCTTATAAATCATTAGGTCAATCATAAACCCACCAGTCAGGTTGTATACTTGTCCAATCCCGGCCAGCTGCTCGTCCTTCACAGGAAAGGCATTCTGACGGATATTGATTGGTGGGTTTTCCTGGAATGTAATCACAGATCGGTTGCAAATAAATAGGAGAAATCTCAGAGGTCACATAGAATCTCGATAGTGAGGATTTTGCAACCTCAAAAAAACCGAGCACAAGTTCATTTGGATTTTCAGTATTCATGATATTGCCTGTTACCGGAGCAGGAGGAATGTCAAAAAGGGAGCCTTTGTTATTGATGACTATATTAATTTTTTGCCAGTACTCAAAAGCCTGTCTGTTGATGCTTAGCTGTTTAACTGTTACAAAATATGGGTAAAGGAAGGCATTGTCAATTTTCCTGATAGCCAATAAATTCTCAGTTTGCCGACTTGAAGTAACCGTTCCGTCAAACAAATTGACCCGTGATGGATCCATGACATCAAAAATAAAACAAGGTGGAGGCGGAGGGGTGCCGGGAGGAATCCAGAGTAGCGGCCAATAATGCGCTTCCTCAACTACCCATCTGATAAATAGCTGGTCATTTGTTTCCGGCAATTCTGATTTGGTAAATACTTTAAAAACATGCTCCTCCAGTGAGGACCTAAATGGTTCATACGCTACTTCATAGCTGAGACTGTCTTTTCCTACAGCTTCCGGCATTTTTTGATAGTCAGATTGGTAGGTCACTCCATTCAAGGTCACCTCTAAAGCATAACTTTTCCCTTCTTCTGATTTTACTCCCTCCAATTCATAAACGCCATCTCCTTTGTTGAGATAAGCTATTTTTTCTTCCCCATTGATGAGTAAATATACTGATGCATTGGAAACTCCTTTGGGACGAAAAGCCAAAGGCGCAGAGGTGCTAATATTGACAACATGCTTATCATCACTATCTGTGAAAAGTCCATAGATTATTAATTGCCCCTCTTGTGTCTCCTGAAAAAAATCAAGTGGATCAATGCAAGAAAATGTTACCAGAATCAGGACAATCAGGCAAGTAAGTTGCTTTAATCTTGAATTATGGTTCTTTCTCATTTTCAGGTACTTTTCTTTGGCAAAGTTCATTCCTCTCAATCAAACTTCCACCAATCAGGAGCGTTGTTGGTCCACTTTCTCCCATTGGCACGCACATCGCATGATTTGCATTCAGAAGGATAGGCATCATCAGGAATATGTTGAAAGTACTGACAAGGGTCAACAAGAGAAAATGGGACATCTGCACGTGTGGTGTAAATCCGGGTCACTTTGGATTTGGCAACTTCAAAATACCCCAAGACTATTTCGTTTTGGTCCTCAACATTGGAAATATTTCCAATTACTGAAGCAGGAGGAATATCAAATAAGGACCCTTGATTATTGACGACAATTTTTATTTTTTCCCAATATTCATAAGCTTCCCGATTGATGCTAAGTTGCTTTACAGAAACAAAGAATGGATAAAGGAAAGAATTGTCTACCACTCTTTTTGCCAATACAAAATTCCCTTTGCGGGAACTTGTACCCGAGCCGTCGAATAAATTGATTCTATTGGGCTCAATTACATCCGAAATAAAACAAGGAGGCGGTGGTGGAGGAGGAAAACCAGTTCCCGGCAAATGTAACAAGGGCCAAAAATAAGTCTCTTCAACCATCCATCTCAGATAGATCGGATCTGCAGCATCAGGCAATTTAGTCTCTGAACTAACCGTGAAAACAGATTCTGGAGATTCTGTTCTAAATGGTTCTTTATTGAATTCAAAACTGATCTCATCATCCGCAAGAAGTTCAGGTATCTTCTCATAATTTGACATGTAAACCTTTCCCTCCAGAACTACCTCGATGGCATAACTTTCTTCTTCTTTTGCAGCAAATCCTTCTAAAATATATTCCCCATGACCAGTATGAAAGTATCTGAACCTGGCACCAGATGCTGTTAATAAGGTAACCTTCGCATCCATCACACCCGTTGGATCAAATCCAAATGCAGATGTTCTTGTTACTGAGACTATTTGTCTTTCATTGGAATCCGTCAGAAGACCATAGATTACTAATTGGACTTCTTGAGTATCGTCCACAAAATCAAGTTTGTCTATACATGAAAACGGCAGTACCATGTAAAGTGAAAATACCATTAGCAGTCGGACAATTTTTTTAGCTAGTGAGATCATTTGCCGAAGGAAACAGTGTAGGTGAATGATGGGAAAACCGAACCCAATATTGAAACCTGAAATGGCACCAACCGCTGTGTTCTTCCCTCTCTTTGAAAAAATACTGAATAGGCATTTCTTCGACCTGTGAGGTTGTAGACGCTAAAATTGATCTTGTCATCCCAATTTCTTACAAACCCATTGGTTAAATAGGAAAAGTCAATTCTAAAATAGTTTGGAATCCTGAATTCATTTCTGTTTCCAAAATTGGGTACAAAAATTCCTCCTATGACATAATTAGATGTCAGCCCAGTAACCGGTCTGCCCGATGAAAAATTAATATTCGTATTGAAAGTTCTACCCTTTTTGAAATGGATGTTGGTAACAAGAGAAACAGTATGAGGTTTGTCAAAATTTGTGGCAAACCAATTGCCTTGATTGATTTGGATTTCTGGAAACTCGGAAGTAGTTCTAATCAAGGACCTGGTATAGGTATAAGCAAGCCAGCCTGTGATGCCGCCGCTGTTTTTTTGGATCAATATTTCTGCGCCATAAGCCTTACCTTCTCCTTGGATCAATTCGGTTTCTAGGTGCGGATTTACAAACAAATCAGCAAAATCTCTGTATTCCAGCTGATTGTCGGTGGTCCTATAAAAACCCTCAAGTGAGGTAGACCACATGTCTTCTTTGAAATTTCGGAAGTATCCCAAAGAAACATTGTGGGATCGCTGTGGTTCGATATAAGTCGTACTCAATTGCCACAGATCTATTGGAGTAGGTCCTGTAGCATTGGAGATGGTCTGAAGGTACTGGTTCAAGACAGAATAGCCGCCCTTGATGGAACTGGAGTTGCCAAGCGTCCATCGGAAGGAAAGCCTTGGTTCAAAACCACCGTACTTTACCACATTTCCGCTTTCTATAAAATCAACCCCTTCAATCGTCAATCTGGATATTGGAAAACCTTCCTCATATCTAAACACTGAGTCTGGACCATGTTGCACATAGTTTGAATATCTGATTCCTCCTGAAAGAGAAAAGTTTTCTGTTGGATTCCAATCAGCAGATACAAAAGGAGCATATTCCAAACCTCTTTCTTTCTGAATTGTCTCTGCTTGGATTCCGGATTCTGGTGTAAGTGGACTGAGAGTTTCAGGCCTCATTTCATATTGGATAGCTTCTACACCGAAGTTGATGTCTACCTTTTCGAGAGTCAATAATCCGGTTATTTTCCCTTGGTAATAATAAAGACCATTTTCAATTTTGGATGGATCTACTGGAGAGGGTTCAAAAAATCCATTATTGAATGAGCCAAAAGCTGCCATTCCTATTAAAGAGAAGTTTTCTGTCAATAAATTTCGGCTGGTCAATGACCCGACCAGATTATTCCATTCAAATCCAAACTGATTGGAAAACCTGAAATAATCGCCAGTATTTAATAAGTTAAAATCAAGGCTGTTATTTTCAGAAAATTGATGGTTTATCCCTAAATAGAGGTCATGGAAAGTGATCTTGCTATTTTTGACATCCACTTCATTTACTTTGTTCAAAAGCCAATTGGCGTTAGATAATCTGGTAGCAACTATCACTGAGGTCTTTTCTGGGACAATAGGTCCTTCTATCAGAAATTTGCTGATCGAAGTTCCTAAAGAAGCACTGCCTTTCCAGCTTTCTCTGCTTCCTTTTCTCATTTCAATGTTCAAAGCAGAGGCACTCCTTCCCCCAAAGTAGCTTGGAACCGTTCCTTTGTACAATGTGAAATTTTGGAGCACATCCCCATTAAATGAAGATAGGAAACCCAATGCATGGCTGTTACTAAGCACTATTGCTTCGTTCATCATGATGAGGTTTTGATCAGCCTGACCACCCCTTATATTCATTCCTGCAGACCCTTCACCCACAGAAGTCACTCCAGGCAGGGATTGGAGTACATTAAATACGTCCACTTCGCCCAAAAATGCCGGCACAAGTTTTATTTCCTCGATGTTCATTTTAGTGACCCCGGTAATTGCACTTCGGATGTTTCGGTCTCGCTCTTCTGCCTGTACCGTGAATACCTCCAATTCAAAATCTTGATCGGTTAGGGCCAAATCCAATTGGCCATCTCCATACAGATGGACTATATAACGAGCTGGTTTTTTTCCAAATTGCCGGAAAACGATCCGGTGTTTTCCTGAGTCAAGTGAGAGTATATATTGGCCCTTTGAGTCAGTATTGTTTCCGGCAAAGATTCCATCAATATGGATGGAAACACCTTCCAGTGGTTCAGATGTTTCAAATTGAATGATTTTGCCTGTTAAAGAGTATTTTGATCTTTTGAATTGATCTTCTTGTTCAAATCTGACTTCTGTAAATTCAGTCTGCGCATCACTTGATTGGAAAGGAATGGCAAATAATGGCAGTAGCAAAAGCAAGAATTGAAGGGGTTTGAATCCTGTATTTCTATGGAATGCATTTTCCTTTAATGTTCGAAAAAATTGGTGATGCTCGATTTTCAATTGGTTGATTTTGGGTTGTGAAATTGAATTGGCACTTCATTAATTTATCTAACCTTCCGGGGTGGCTTAATTAGTAATACCTGAAAGTTGAATCTGGCGATTGGATAAATACTTTGCTCGATATAGGATTAGCTCATTTTTATTGTTGTCTTGAATAATTAGTTAGACACTGTTCGCAAAGATCAGTATACCAGTAAATTATATAATTCAGTCGGAGATAAAAAGGATTTTTTTATCTTAAAATCTGCCTTAACCTGAATATAGGGTTATAAAAAATAGCATCGAGCCGAAACCCGATGCTATCTAAATTTATCCTAAAACTTAAATTTCTTTTCAGGACTAGTAAAAATCTGACAATCAATGGTCTATTTCTGCAAATAGATCAATTTTTGTGCTTTTCACTTTTTCTTCAAATTCTTTCCAGTCACCATTCATGAAAGCATCAACTTTTGCAGTCGCTTCTTCCACAGCTTCTTTACCCTGCTGATAAAGGCGCTCTTCCGTTCCTCCAGGAGCTGCATAAGAAGAGTTTACATAACTTCTCGGGGCAAAAACTTTGTTCATTGTGGTTGGATACAGGTTTCTTACAATTCCCTGACCTTCCATCGTTGGACCATTCCAAGCTTCACGGGTACTGTCTAGTTTTTTCTTAATGTCTTTGGCAGCTTTTGTCAATTCTTTCGCCTCATCTGTTTCCACATCTTTGGTCAATGCCATGACCTTATCTATGACCTTTTGAGCTTCATCCAGCTTTTTGGTTGACTCAGAAACTTCATTGGAAAGTGCCTCCAATTTCTTCAGGAATTCATCTTTAGCTTTCAGATCAGCGATGTTTACCTGAATTCTAGGATCAGTAAAAACATTGATAGTAGTCTCGGATTTTTCATCTCCGTAGGCAAATACCACTTTATAGGTCCCAGGAAGAGCGTCACCACCTGAAGGTTCGAAAAATCCGGATCTATTGCCTCCTCGGCCTCTGAAACCACCGGTGTTTTCTACTGTAGATTTCCTGTCCAGATTCCAGTTGATTCTATTTACCCCTTTGGTTGGTACAGTTTTTAAGGTTCTGATCTGTTCACCCGCTTCGTTAAAGATACTTACTGTAACCGTATCCAGTTTCTCTTTTTCATCATTCAAAATAAAACTTAACCGACCTCCGGTCTCTCGATTTTCACCTGCAAAAATTCCATCGGCTGGGAATCGTTCCCCTACTGGCTGCTGGATTTCAGCTTGGTAAGCATCAGGTGCAGGAACTGCCGTAATTTTGGCTTCTGGTTGCTTGCCTTCATTAGCAGCAAAAACTCTCAAAGGTCGGATATCATCCAGCACATAAAATGCTCTACCGAAAGTACCGATTACCAAATCTGCTTCTCTTTCTTGAATCGTCATATCATAAGTAGAGACTGCTTTTGGATATCCGTGTTCCCACTTGTTCCAAGTTTTTGCTTTGTCAAAACTTACGTAAAGACCGAATTCAGTACCTAAGAAAACCAAGTTTGGCTCCACTGGATCTTGCTTTATGGAAAGCGTATAACCCCAGACTTTAGAATCATCAGCGATTCTGGTGAAGCTTCCGCCTCCATTTGAAGTATGGTAAGCATAAGCCGTAAAATCATTGTTTCGGTAATTGTTGGCGATTACCCAGGCTTCGTTTGCATCATAAGTGGAAGCCTGAATCTGAGCGATCCAGGATGCTTTAGGAAGTCCAGATAATTTGCTGACCACATTGGACCATGTCTTTCCTCCATCTTTGGTGATTTGGACATTTCCATCATCCGTTCCCACCCAGATCACATTTGGATCCACTGGGCTAGGGGCGATCGCTATGATGGTCGTATGATTTTCTGCTCCGGTGATGTCAAAAGTCAATCCTCCGGTTTGTTGTTGTCTTTGTTTGGTAGAATCATTGGTGGTCAGATCCGGAGAAATAACTTCCCAGGTATCTCCACTATCTGTAGACTTATGAAGAAACTGAGAACCATAGTACACGGTGTTAGCATCGTGTGGGTCTTGGGCAATGGCAGCATTCCAGTTGAATCTCAAAAAGACATCCTTATCTGGGTGCGTTGGTCTGATTGTCTTGTTATGGCCTGTTTCTTTATCAAATCTTGACACGTTACCAGCTTGAGACATAGTATATCCAAATCTTGAATCTGCTGGATGTGAAACTACATCAAAGCCATCTCCAAATGAAACTTCCTGCCAATAGCTATTGCGGATGCCATCTCTTCTCCAAACGTAAGCCGGACCAGTCCAGGATCCATTATCCTGCATTCCTCCATAAATATTGTATGGAATTTCATTATCCACATTCACATGGTAGAATTGGCCTACTGGTAAATTATCGGCAAAAAACCAGGTTTTACCTCCGTCTCTTGAAATGTTTAGCCCACCATCATTTCCATCCATCAAAAGCTTTGGATCATTTGGATTGATGTACCAGGCATGATGATCTGGGTGCACTCCTTGGTATTGCAATAATTGGGTAAAGGATTTACCTCCATCTTCTGTAATTCCGACTCTGGAATAAAGGGTGTAAAGCCGGTTTTCATTTTTCGGGTCCGCATGGATGTCAAAATAATAGAATGGGCGATCACCAATCGAACCGTCAGAATTGATCATACTGAAGTTTTGCCCGCCATCTTCAGAAACATACAAGGCATTTTTAGAGGACTCTATCAATGCATAGATTTTACTGCTATTGGCAGCTGAAATAGCCAAGCCCATTCTACCTAGATCACCTTTGGGAAGACCGTTGGTATCATCAAGTTTTTTCCAGTTATCTCCTCCATCATACGTAACATACAGTCCCGAAGAAGGACCTCCTGATTCGAAGAAATAAGGATACCTGCGGTGTTGCCACATATTGACAAAAATCTTATTAGGATTATTGGGATCCATAATCATTTCACCTACTCCCGTTTTCTCGTCAATGTATAAGATCTTGTCCCAGGTTTTTCCACCGTCAGTTGTCCGATACAATCCTCGATCTTCCTGCTCTCCCCAAGGCGAACCTATGGCTCCTACATAGACTGTGTTTGGATCATCAGGATGAACAATAATTCTATGAATCGCTCTGGTTTTCTCGAGTCCCATCAATTCCCAGGTTGCACCTGCGTCCATGGAACGGTACACCCCATAACCAAGATTCAAAGAGTTTCTAGGATTTCCTTCTCCAGTTCCCACCCAAATTATGTTTGGGTTTTTCTGATAAATGGAAATAGATCCGATAGAATGTACTTTTTCATTGTCAAAAATCGGTTTCCAATTGATTCCACCTGAAGTAGATTTCCAAAGGCCTCCAGAGGCAGAACCGGCGTAAATGATCGATGGATTATCATCTACCGCATCAATCGCCGTGATCCTTCCACTCATAGCCGCAGGACCAATACTTCTCGCTTTCATAGGTTTAAATAAACCCATGTCCACCTCTTGAGCATTGGTTCCGAAACTCAGCAAAATTGCCAAAGTCAGAATGTAAATTTTTTTCATGTTCGCTTTTTTGGTTTATAATCTTATCCAATAAAGCAAAAACAGGAATAGTTTGAATGAAAAATTGGATGATTGGTAAGGCGATTAGATAGATGTTGGGAATTTAATTTTTTACAGGTGGTTTGCCCTAGGTATGCAATTTGAGTTTATTTGCAGAAAAAAATATTCCTATGCTTAACATTTTGAATAAGCCTCTGTTAGGGCTTTTTCTTTTTGTAATCACCGGAGCCTCGCTCACTGCCCAAACAGGTAGATTTCAGCAAGCTGTAGATTACAAAATGGAAGTGGAAATGAATGTCACTTCTAATCAATATTCAGGAACCCAAGTATTAAAGTACACTAACAATTCGCCTGATACACTTTATAAGGTGTTTTATCACCTGTACTACAATGCTTTCCAGCCAGGAAGCATGATGGATGAAAGATCTAGATCTATCTCTGATCCGGACAGAAGAGTAGGTGATAGAATCAACGCATTGAAGCCGGATGAGATGGGGTATTTGCATGTCAATGAGTTGACCATGGATGGCATGAAGGTAGATTTTGAAGAAGTAGAAACGATTCTTGAAGTCACTTTGCCAAAGCCAATTCTTCCAAATTCCGAGGTTGAGTTTAACATGTCTTTTATGGGACAGGTGCCAGTTCAAATCAGAAGATCCGGCAGAGATAGCAGTGAGGGTGTGCGTTATTCCATGTCTCAGTGGTACCCAAAAATGGCCAATTATGATGAGCAAGGCTGGCATTCCAATCCATACATTGGCCGTGAGTTTTATGGAATTTGGGGAGATTTTGATGTAAAAATTACCATTGACAAGTCATATACTATCGGTGGCACTGGTTACCTCCAAAATCCAAATGAGATCGGTCATGGCTATGAAGATGCTGGAGCAACAGTTCCAAAACCAACTGGACAAACGCTGACTTGGCATTTCAAAGCTCCGATGGTTCATGACTTCATGTGGGCTGCTGATCCTAAATACCGTCATGATAAAATAGAAATGGAAAATGGTATTACCGTTCACCATTTGTTTATTCCTGATCCTGAGACTACTGAAAATTGGGAAAAACTGAAGGAATACACTCCAAAAGCTATCCAGTTTATGTCCGAGCATTTTGGACAATATCCTTATAAGCAGTTCTCTGTGATTCAAGGTGGTGACGGAGGAATGGAATATCCCATGTCAACATTGGTAACAGGAGGTCGAAATCTAAGAGGGTTAGTAGGGGTAATGGCCCATGAATTGGCACATAGCTGGTATCAGGGAGTAATAGCCACGAATGAAGCTTTGTATCCATGGATGGATGAAGGTTTTACTTCTTATGCTTCTGCCTTGACCATGTCTGCTATTTATCAGCAATCTGAAGATCCTTTGAGAGGTTCTTACAGTGGCTATTACAGATTAGTGAAAAGTGGTTTGGAAGAGCCGATGAGTACTCATGCTGACCATTACCACACCAACTCGGCTTATAGTTCTGCTGCATATAGCAAGGGAGCAGTTTTCATGGCTCAGATGGGTTATATCATCGGAGAAGAGGCCAGAGACCGGGGACTTCATCGATATTGGAACGATTGGAAATTTAAACATCCAAATGTCAACGATGTAATCCGCGTGATGGAAAAAGAAAGTGGTCTTGAATTAGACTGGTATAAAGAATACTTTGTCTATACCACCAAAACCATCGATTATGGAATTAAGGATGTAAATCCACAAGGGGAAAAAACTGATATTGTATTGGAGCGAATCGGTCTGATGCCAATGCCTTTGGACGTGGTGATTACCTATAAAGATGGAACTCAAGAAATGGTATACTTGCCATTGGCTATCATGAGAGGTGAAAAATCTCCAGAAGCAGGAGCTCCAAAACGCATTGTTTCTGAAGATTGGCCTTGGACAAACCTGACCAAGAAGATTACGATCAATAGGAAAAAAAGCGAGATCAAGTCTATAGAAATCGATCCAAGCAAGAGGCTAGCAGATGTAGAGCAGGAAAATAACAAAGTGGAGTTTTGATAGTCCACTTAAAAAATGGGCAATAAAAAAGGTGATCAATTGATCACCTTTTTTTATTTTTTCGCTTAACCTGCGTTTTTCATGTCCTGAACTTCCTTGCGGATATCCTGTGCCATGTTTTTAAGGTCTTGCATACCTTTTCTCACTCTTGTTCCGGCAGCTTGGTTGCCTTTTTCGTAGAATTTTTCAAAATCGGCTTCTAAGCCACTTACAAGATCTTTAACTTCACTAAATCTGCTCATAGTAAAAGTGATTATTGTTTAGGTTGATGATAAGTTTATTGTGTTCAATATAGCCTAAATACTTGCCAAATCAATCAGGAGGCCATTTTTTTTGATTTTTTTTTTATTCCCCAAAGGAAATTGCCAACTCTGAGTTTTTATAAATTCCTGAGGTCAGTTTTTCTTTGATTGCCGCAAATGCTGTCAATGTTTCGTTGACATCTTCTATAGAGTGAACTGCTGTAGGGATTAATCTCAGTATAATCATTCCTTTAGGTACTACAGGGTAAATCACTACAGAACAGAAGATTCCGTAATTTTCTCTCAGGTCATGGGATAGGGCTGCGGCTTCACCTACTGTACCATTGAGAACAACAGGAGTTACTGGAGAATTGGCTTTTCCGGTGCTAAAACCGTTTTTATGAAGGCCATCTCTCAAGGCATTTACCACTTTCCATAAATTATCTTTTAACTCAGGTTGCGTTCTAAGCAATTCTAATCTTTTCAGGGCACCTTCTACCAATAGCATAGGAAGGGATTTCGCAAAAATCTGGGAACGCATATTGAATCTCAAGTAATGGATTACTTTTTCCTGTCCAGCTATGAATGCTCCGATCGAGGCCATGGATTTTGCGAAAGTGGAGAAATATAAATCCACTTCGTCAATCACACCTTGCTCTTCGTGTGTTCCTGCACCTGTTTTACCCATTGTTCCAAAACCATGGGCATCATCCACCAATAATCGGAATTCAAATTTCTTTTTCAGGTCACAGATATCTTTTAGCCTACCTTGGTCACCAGTCATTCCAAAAACCCCTTCGGTTATCAATAAGATTCCCCCGCCGGTTTCTGCTGCTAGTTTTGTAGCTCTTTCCAATTGTTTTTCACAATTGTCAATGTCATTATGTGGGAATACATATCTTTTACCCATATGCATTCTCAGTGCATCTATGATACAGGCGTGGCATTCCGAATCATACACTACTACGTCTTTTCTATCCAAAAGGGAGTCAATCACAGACATGATACCTTGATATCCGTAGTTTAGCAAATAGGCTTTCTCTTTGCCTACAAAGTCAGCAAGCTCATCCTCCAGCTTCTCATGAAGGTTGGTTTGACCTGACATCATTCTAGCGCCCATTGGATAGGCAGCTCCCCATTTTGCAGCTGCATCTGCGTCTGCCTTACGAACTTCAGGATGATTGGCAAGTCCCAAATAGTTATTTAAACTCCAGGTCAAAACTTCTTTTCCCTGAAACATCATTCTTGGAGCGATTTCCCCTTCCAATTTTGGGAACATAAAATACCCATCTGAAAACTTAGAATGTTTGCCCAACGGGCCCATGTTCGTTTTTAATTTAGCAAATAGATCCAAAGTGATTTTTTATTTTAGGTGTGTCCTTATACAATTAAGAAATTATGATCTTTTCATCAAAAATCCGTCAAAAATAAAACTTTAATGCCGTCTAAGCAAAAAACGATTTTCGTTTACATGCTTTCTTAACATAACTCGGATAATTTTCCTTATTTCGCCTTTAGCCCAAATAGAACTTCAGTAAACCATACAAACATGCCCAAAATCAAAAAACTTTTAGTTGCAAATCGCGGGGAAATCAGTTTGCGGATCATGCGAACTGCCAAAGAGATGGGAATCAGTACAGTAGCAGTTTTCAGTGAAGCCGACAGACTTTCGCCGCATGTGAAATTCGCTGATGAAGCGGTTTGTTTAGGACCTCCGGCCTCTTCTGAATCCTATCTTTTAGGAGAAAAAATCATAGAAGTATGTAAAAAATTAAATGTGGATGCGATCCATCCCGGATATGGATTTTTGTCCGAAAATGCAGTTTTTGCTAAAAAAGTCTCTGATGCAGGGTTAATTTTTGTAGGTCCGTCTCCTGGTTCCATTGAGGTGATGGGGAGTAAATTGGCCGCAAAACAAGCTGTAGGAAAATACAATATCCCACTGGTACCAGGGACTGAAGAAGCGATTTCGGATATTCCTGCTGCCAAAAAAATAGCGGCTCAAATTGGTTATCCAATATTGATCAAGGCAAGTGCTGGGGGAGGGGGCAAAGGAATGAGAATTGTAGAAAATGAGTCTGAATTTGAAGAGCAAATGAATCGCGCGATCTCTGAGGCAGTTTCAGCTTTTGGAGACGGAGCAGTTTTCATCGAAAAATACATTTCTTCTCCAAGGCATATTGAAATACAGGTTTTGGGTGATCAGCAAGGTAATGTCGTTTACCTTTTTGAAAGAGAATGCTCTATTCAAAGAAGACATCAAAAAGTGATAGAAGAAGCTCCGTCCGCAGTTGTCAGTCCAGATATGAGGAAAGCCATGGGAGAAGCTGCTGTAGGAGTGGCTAAAGCTTGTCAGTATTTTGGAGCCGGTACGGTGGAATTTATCGTTGATGGAGATTTGAACTTTTATTTTCTGGAGATGAATACCAGACTTCAGGTAGAGCACCCTGTGACAGAAATGATTACTGGGAAAGATCTGGTGAAGGAACAGATTCTGATTGCAGAGGGAAAACAGCTTTCATTTACACAAGATGACTTAAGTATCAACGGACATTCTATTGAAGTAAGAGTATATGCCGAAGATCCAAAAAATAGCTTCTTGCCAGATATTGGAACTCTAGAAACCTATATCAGACCTCAAGGCCCCGGGATTCGTGTGGATGACGGGTTTGAGGAAGGTATGAAGATCCCAATCTATTACGATCCTATGATTGCCAAATTAGTAACTCATGCAGAAACTAGGGAGGCAGCGATACATAGGATGGTTCGTGCCATTGAGGATTACCAAATTACAGGGATCCAGACCACACTAGGTTTTTGCAAGTTTGCCCTTCAGCATGAGGCTTTTGTGTCAGGGAATTTTGATACGAAGTTTGTCGATAGATTCTTTAAACCGGAATATTTGGATCCGGTTTTTGATCAGAATGAAAAGGAAGTTTTAGCTGCATTGGCGGTCAGTTTTTTTGAGAAAATGTCTTCCAATAACTCGCAAAAGACCGAATCAAAATCAGAAGGAAAAGCTTCGGCTTGGATGAAAAGATTGAATTAAAATGGCTGAGATACTTCCTATCAAAGCCTGGCGATATAACGACAAGCTAAAAAACCGAATAGAAGAGTTGACGGCTCCTCTGTTTGATGTGGTTTCCTCTCGCCAAAGGGAACTATTGTACCAAAATCCCTTAAACAGCATCCACCTATCTGTACCAAACGGTTCAGATCCCGCTCAGAAAGCTTTGGAAACGCTGGAGAAATGGAAAAAAGAACAGATCATTCTTCAGGATGAGAGGCCCGGGATATATGTTTATTATCAGTATTTCAGATTACCTGGAGAACATGACTCCAGGTGTAGAAAGGGTTTTATTGCTCAGATCAAAGCTTCTGATTGGGCTGAAAAGAAAATCTTAAGGCATGAAAATACCATTGTCCATGCCGTAAATGATCGGATAGATTTATTGAAAACAGCCCAAATCCAAGCGAGTCCTACACATGGGCTGTTTGAAGATCCCAAAAACAGACTCGAAGAATTTATGGATGAGGCCATGGAAAACCCTATCTATGAACTGGAGGATTATCAAGGAGTCAAGGAGGTTCTTGCATTAATTGATAACCCGGATATTATTGCTGAATTTATAAAAGTACTTCAGGATAAAACTGTGATATTGGCTGATGGACATCATCGTTTAGAAGGTGCAATCCAATACAGAAAAGAGATGGAAGGGGCTTTGCCAGAAGTGAAATGGAAGGGATTTGATTACCATTTGATGTATTTGACCAATACCAATGGAAACCATTTAAAGATTTTACCTACACACAGAATTTTTAAAAAATTAGAAATCGAGGCGGATGAGTTTTTAAATGAATTGAGAGAATGGTTTGTGGTGAAGAAATTTCATGATCAGGAAGAACTGGGAATCTACGCTTTCCACAAACCTTGGTCTTATGGATTGGTGATCGGGGAGGAGAGTTATTTGATGGAATTGAAGCCAGAAAAGTTTGAATTGATACCATCGCGCTATCCTGAAGTAATCAAAAAGCTGGATCTGGCAGTTTTGCATGAGTTAGTATTCGGTCAGATTTTAGGAATCCCACTGGAAGATCAAAGGAGTTCTGATAATATCAGCTACGAAAGAAATTTTTCCAGATGTATTCACGAAGTACAATCCGGAAAGGCTAGCTTTGCAGTCATTACCCGCGAGCTGGAACTTAGCCAGGTATTGGAGGTTTGTAGATCAGGGCATGTGATGCCACAAAAGTCCACTTATTTTTACCCAAAAGCACTAGGAGGTTTGCTCTTTGCAAGCATTAAACAAGAAGAATTTGAATTCGATTATGGAGCCTTTTTTAAATAAATTACAGAATAAAAAAATAATTCTCGCCTCCAATTCTCCAAGGAGACAGGAATTGCTAAAAGGCCTTGAAGTAGAATTTGAAGTTCGGACCAACTCTGTGGATGAAATCATTCCAGATGATATGAAGCCAGAGTTTGTTGCTGCCTATCTGAGCAAGCTAAAAGCGGATTCATTTACTGATGAGTTAAAAGAAGATGAGATTTTGATCACTTCTGATACAGTAGTCATCGAAAATGGCCATGTTTTAGGAAAGCCCAAAACAGAAGAAGAGGCATTTGACATGCTAAAGAGTCTATCCGGCGCCTCACATACGGTGATGACCGCGGTGACTTTCAAAGATCATAAACGCCAACTGACTGTTGAAGATGAAACAATTGTGACTTTTCGCTTTTTGGAAGAGGACGAAATCTGGCATTATATAAAAAAATATCAACCATTTGATAAAGCGGGTGCTTATGGCATCCAAGAGTGGATAGGGTATGTGGGAGTTACAAAAATGGAAGGTTCTTATTTTAATGTAATGGGATTTCCACTCCATTTGATTTACGAACAGCTTAAAAAATGGCAATAAAAAAACTCCCGAGTGATCGGGAGTTTTTTTATTTAAGTCAAGATTGGATCAGTTGCTGCTAGAAACAGGTCCCGATTTGGGAGAATCCATTTTCACAACATTATCCCCCTCTTTTAATTGCTTGCTGACCACGAAGTAAGGCCCCGAGATGATTTCTTCTCCTTCGGCAATTCCTTCCAAAACCTCAATGTTCTCGAAATCTGAAATTCCGGTTTTGATTTCCTTCAGTTTCGCAACACCATTTTCACTGATAAATACAAGTTCTTTTGATTTCGTCGTGCCACCAGCCAATGTATCGACTTTGTTATCTCTGGTAGTAACAGCTGACAAAGGAACGGAAAGGACATTGTCTTTAGAAGTGGTGATGATTTCCACGGATGCAGTCATACCCGGTCTGAAAGGATATTTTGTGCCTGCAGCGACTAAATCATCATAAGAGCTATTCAAAATCCTGATTTTTACCTTGAATTCAGTCACCGCATCAGCAGAGGCTTTCGTATTTGCTGTATTTGCAATACTGGTTACAATTCCTTTGAATTTCTTTCCGGTTGATGAGTAAGAATCCACATCAATAATTGTGGTGTCCCCCATGCTCAATCGGATGATGTCATTTTCATTGACATCCACTCTCACTTCCATTTTGGAAAGATCGGCGATAGTTAGCATTTCTGTACCGGCCATTTGTGCCGTTCCTACCACACGTTCACCTTTTTCTACCAACAAGTTGGAAACGATTCCACTTACCGGAGAATATACATTTGTCAACCTCAGGTTTTCAGCAGCTTCATTGACAGTTGCCTGAGAACTTTTCACGACAAATTCTGATGCGACAACACTTTGCTTTGCTGCTTCCAGATCTTTTTGTGCAGTGACAAAATTCGCATGGGCAGTTTCAAAATCAGCTTCAGAAATTGCCTTTTGCTCATATAAAGTTTTTTGTCTGTTATAATTCAATTCAGCTTGTGTGAATTGTGCTTCAGAACGTTGTAGTGCGGCTTTAGCTTGTGAAAGATTGGCAATCTGCTGGTTCAAGTTAGCTTTAGATCGATCCAGTGCAGAAATAAAGTTGTCAGGACGGATTTTCACTAAAAGATTACCTTCCGAAACGGAGTCACCCTCGATGACATTCAATTCAATGATTTCACCGGCGACGTCTGGAGAAAGTTTTACTTCCACCTCTGGCTGAATTTCGCCAGATGCACTTACTTTTTCAATAATCTTGGTTCGTTCTGCTTTCGCAAATTCAACCCCAATTTCCTTTGCTCCTCCAACCCATCCAGCTGCCCGGCCGATGATCGCAAAAACAATAATTAACCCTACTGCTCCGAGTAGGTAATACAAAAGCTTGTTCGACTTCTTATTAGCCATGATTTAGTTTAAGTTAATAGGATTACCCAAGTAAAAATCGAGAACTTTTACTCTGAAAATATACGTGTATTTTGCGTTCAATAAATCAGCCTGTGCGTTAAACAGGTTGTTTTGAGCTACTTGAAAGTCAACAGAATTGATTGCTCCCAAATCAAATCGTTGTTGTGCGATTCGAAATGTCTCCTGTAGGCTTTGTACTTGCACCAAGGAAGACTCATAAGTCAATTGGGCAGCAAGTGCACTATTGTAAGCAGTTTCGATGTCATTTCTCAATTGGTTTTCAGCTTCCAAAGCAGCGACTTCGCTGATTTGTTTCTGAACTTTTGCTCGCTGTACAGTTGCTTTATTATTCAGTCTAGAGAAAATCGGAATATTCAATTGAAGATTGACAGCTTCAGAAAGGTTGTTTTCGATTTGCTGTCCAAATGATGGTCTTTCAGTTCCAAAAGCCTGATCCACATAGTTTGAGAAAATATTTGCCCCAACTCCTAAAGTAGGATAGTAGCCAGCTTTTGCAAGCTTTACACCCAAATCTGCACTTTCGATATTCGCCTGGGCGGCTTTAATTTCCGGCATAGTCTCTATAGCAGCTTCATAAATGTCTCTTGGAGTTTCTGTTGCCATCAACGTTTCATTGATTTCGAATTCCGGCTCCACCACAGAGAATTCTGGAGAGTAAGGAATCTGTAATGCCTGTGCTAAATTAAGTTTAGCAATGTTGTAATTGTTTCTGGCATTAACCAGATTCACCTCATTGGTGGCATTTTGGGCCTGTACGTCAAGCTGGTCCGAAAGGGGAAGGGATCCTGCCTCCACAAGTTTAGTCGTCCTTGCCAACTGATCTTTAGTAGTAGACAATTGATTTTCTGCAACATTTACCTGCTCTCTGTTAAAAACTACATTAATAAACAGATTGATGATGTTCAGAGTAATATTGTTCTTAGTCGCCTCAATATTATACATTCCTGCTTCTAGATCTACTTTCGATTGCTTGATGGAATTATTGATTTGATTACCTGCGAAAATCGTTGCGTTGGAAGAGGCAGAGACGTTGACGTTTCCAATTCTGGCTGTTTCAAAGAGGTTGGTTACTGGGTTAATAGATCTACCCCATCGGACACCATAGCTAGTGCCGGCATTCAGATTTGGAAGTCGTTGTCCTTGGTTTTGAAGTAAAGTTGCTTCGTTAGAAAGTTGGTTTAGTTCGCTTCTCTTCAGTGTCAGGTTGTTTTCCAAGGCGATGGCCACTGCAGTTTCAAGGTCGAGTGGCCCTGTGGGAACTGCAGTTTCCTGCGCAACTAAAGAAAACCCTAACCCGACAATAAAGGCAAAGCTTAAAAAGCATTTTTTCATGTGGTTGTGCTTAGTTAAAGGTCTATATCAGGTATGTAAATTAATTCTTTGATCCATGGAAGTGATTTTAAATAGTCAATTGTAATCGCTCGTATCCCAGAGTCCATTTCGATTACATGGCATGCACGGTCATTTTTTCCTTTCCTGGAAACTGACATGGTGGCAATGTTCGTTTTTTCCTGCGCAATCACACTGGAAATAAACGCAATGGCACCTGAAACATCTTCGGCTTTAATAATCAATGTGTGGTCTTTAGCAGAAAAATTCGCGACGAAACCATCCACTTCCGAAATATTGATCACTCCACCACCGAGGCTTTCCCCAACCACTTCCACAGTTCTCTCACCTAGTGTTAAATTTAGCTTGATTGTATTGGGGTGATGGATCGAAGAATTGCCAATGGATTTAAACTTGTATTCAAAACCGACTTCTTCGGCAATGGAAAGGGCATTTTTTATACGTGCATCATCTGTTTTAAAGTCCATCAATCCTCCGATTATGGCTCGATCACTTCCATGCCCTTCATAAGTTCTTGCAAAAGAATTATAAAAAGTGATCAATGCTTTTTCTGGTTTTCCTCCAAGAACACGGATGGCTGCTCTGGCTATCCTGACCACTCCAGCCGTGTGGGAAGAGGAGGGGCCAATCATCACTGGGCCGATCATATCAAAAACACTACTTTTATTTGCCATCTGTATTTTTGTGTCCAATATTGATGCTAAGGTCTTGAGTCTTTCGTTAGGACTATCAAAAATGTCATTTATCATTTAATTTTCAACATATGGGCTGTTTTCTTTATTACTTTTAACACCATCCTATGACGACATTTTTACCAACTGACCGAATTTGAACAGGGTATGATCGATAATGAAACAGTTTACCTTTTAGAAAACACTTCCAAAACCTGGGAAACCTCAAACTCTTTTTTGTTACCAAACCGAGCGATGAATTTCGGAGATGGACTTTTTGAGTCAATGGTTTTTGAAAACGGGAAAATAAGGTTCCCAGAAAGACATCTTGAAAGACTTTTTAAAGGAATGGACTTATTGGGACTTTCAAAAGAAACTATTTCTTTGAAGGGAATTGACGCACTTTTAAAAAGAGATTTTCCTGTAGGAAAACATCGGGTGAGATGGAACGTGTTTCGGGGCGGTGCTGGACTATATGCCCCAGCAAGCTCTGATAGTTATCAAACCCTACAGGTAAAGAATTTCCGTCCGCTACCCAAAATTAAACAAACAGCATACATCACTAAAAACATCAGGGTTTTCCCTACTCTTTGGAGTAATTGCAAAACACTGAATGCTTTGACTTATATCCTTGCAAATAAAGAGAGGAAAGAGCTAGAAATGGATGAGGTTGTATTATTAGACCATCGGGGTTTTGTGTCGGAAGCGGGTTCGTCTAATATTTTTTGGAAAATCGGTGAGGAGATATTTACTCCGGCTTTGTCTAGTAGCTGCATCGCTGGGGTAGGTAGATCCCTGATAATAGATAGCTTGGAAGAAATTGGGATTCAGGTCCAACAAGGACTTTTTCTTCCCGAACATTTAGTTAATGCAAGTACAGTTTGGGTGAGTAATGCAATGGGAATTAGTTATTTAGGTACTGTAAATGAGAGGAAATATTCCACGGAACCCCTTTCATTTTTGGAACAGGTATTTAATTGAGAAAACAATCTCCAAAAATTATTTTCTGCCCTTTAGATGAAAGTCTTATATTTATCGCCTTGTCTTAAAAAATTATAAGGCAAAACATAAATAAGCCCAATCATCAACCTATCAAATTATGCTCTTAGAACCTTTAGACCTGATTGTTTTCATTGGATATTGCCTCCTCATCGTCGGTATGGGGATTTTTGTTTCCAGAGAAAAGAAAGGACACGTCAAAAACTCTTCAGATTACTTTCTTGCATCCAAAGCCCTCCCTTGGTGGGCAGTAGGCGCCTCCTTGATCGCTTCCAATATTTCTGCCGAGCAATTTATCGGCATGTCAGGATCCGGTTTTGCACTAGGATTGGCGATATCTACCTACGAATGGATGGCTGCAGTCACGCTTTTGGTAGTAGCTATTTTCTTTTTACCGGTTTACATCAAAAAAGGTATTTATACCATGCCTGGCTTTTTATTGGATCGGTATGATACGCGTGTCAGAACGACCATGGCTGTCTTTTGGTTGCTACTTTATGTTTTTGTAAACCTTACTTCAGTTTTATATCTAGGTGCCTTGAGCTTGAATACCATCCTGAATGTACCCATGGTTTATGGGATTTTAGGTTTAGCGACATTTGCCATGATTTATTCTATTTATGGAGGTCTAAAGGCAGTGGCTTGGACAGATGTAGTCCAGGTAGTTTTTTTGGTTGCCGGTGGACTGGCGACTACTTATATCGCTCTTAAAATGGTAGGTTCTGGTGACGCATGGGAAGGTCTAGGGTTATTGCGAAGAGAAGTTCCAGGGCATTTTTCTATGATTTTATCCAAAGGTGAAATGATGATCCCGGATGGTTCAGGTGGTACACGTGATGCGTATTTGGATTTGCCGGGGATTTCGGTTTTAGTAGGAGGAATGTGGATTACCAACTTGAGTTATTGGGGATTCAACCAATACATTACGCAAAGAGCCCTAGCCGCAAAAAACTTGGATGAGGCTCAAAAAGGGATGATTTTCGCAGGGTTTTTGAAACTGCTGATGCCTTTAATCGTGGTGATTCCTGGGATTGCTGCATGGGTAATTGTGAAAAACGGGATAGATGTCAGTTTTATCGAGTCTATGAATGATCCAGTGACTGGATTGATTAAATCCGATAGAGCTTATCCAACTTTGCTTCAGTTGCTTCCTGTAGGACTAAAAGGGCTTGCTTTTGCGGCCTTGACAGCAGCTATTGTATCTTCTTTAGCCTCCATGGCCAATAGTACCTCTACCATCTTTACGATGGATATTTACCAGAAATATTTCAGCAAAAATGCCTCTGAAACCAAACAGGTTCGTGTGGGTAGAATCACTGCAATTGTGGCCTTTATAATTGCGGCAATCGTTGCACCTGCTTTAGGTCAATTGGATCAGGCTTTCCAGTTTATCCAAGAGTATACAGGCTTTATCAGTCCAGGTGTATTTGCCATTTTCTTTTTCGGTGTATTCTGGAAAAAAACCACATCCAATGCTGCATTGGTTGGAGCTGCTTTGAGTATTCCATTATCAGTGGTGCTCAAAATCGGTTTGCCAAACTTGCCATTCATTGACAGGATGGGAGTTGTCTTTTTGATTTTGGCTGCCTTGATGATTATTATTAGTTTGGTGGAAGGAAAAGGAAAAGATCATCCAAATAGCATTGAGATCAACAAAGAACTCTTCAAAACCAGTACTTCCTTTAAGATTGGAGCTATTTTGATTGCAGGAATTACTGCAGCGCTTTACATCGTGTTCTGGTAAAAAAAAAGCAAAATGAGACAGTTATTATTAGGGCTAGACATTGGTAGTTCATCTATCAAAGCCTCACTTTTAAATGCGGAAACCGGTAAAGCTATCGTTGCAAAAGCTTTTCCTGAAGAGGAAATGATCATAGAATCCCCTAAGGAAGGCTGGGCTGAACAAGATCCGGAAATGTGGTGGAAGTATATTCAACAATCCAGTAACTACGTGCTGGACAAAGCGGGTGTAAAATCCGGAGAGTTGAAAGGAATCGGCATCGCTTATCAGATGCATGGCTTGGTCATGGTGGATAAAGATCAAAAAGTACTGCGGCCTTCCATTATTTGGTGTGATAGTAGAGCTGTGCAGATAGGTAAAAAAGCATTTCAGGAACTTGGAGAGGAATATTGCTTGCCTTATTTGTTAAATTCTCCGGGCAATTTTACTGCCTCAAAACTGAGATGGGTACTAGAAAATGAGCCAGAACTTGCTTCTAGGATCCATAAAATCATGCTCCCAGGGGATTATATTGCCATGAAGCTGACAGGAGAAATATTGACTTCGGAAACTGGTTTATCCGAAGGGATATTTTGGGATTTCAAATCAAATGGGCTCAGTGAAAAAGTCCTGAAAAATTATAGTATCAAGAAGGAATGGATACCAGAAGTGGTTCCATCTTATTCACTGCAGGGGAATGTGACCAGTGAAGCTTCTAAGTCTACTGGAATAGAAGTAGGTGTACCTGTGTCCTATAGAGCTGGAGATCAACCTAATAATGCGTTTTCGCTCCAAGTGTTGAAACCTGGGGAATTGGCTACGACAGCAGGTACCTCAGGCACAGTGTATGGAGTTTGTGACACGCCTTTGTATGATCCTCTGTCCAGAGTGAATACCTTTGTCCATGTAAATCATACTGTGGAGAAACCATCTTACGGAGTTTTGCTTTGTATCAATGGCACTGGAATTCTGAATAGCTGGATTAAAAAATTGATGGGAGCATCAAAAATCGTATATGAAGAAATGAATCAGTTGGCCAGTTCGGCGCCTATTGGTTCAGGTGGATTGACATTTATTCCATTTGGAAACGGTGCAGAAAGAATCATGCAAAATAAGCAAGTGGGAGCTCATTTATTGGGGCTGGATTTGCTGAAGCATGACAAAAAGCATATGTTAAGAGCAGCTCAAGAAGGCATAGTTTCAGCATTGACTTTCGGATTTAGAATCATGCAGGATATGGGTATGGATCTGAAAACAGTGAAAGCCGGTAAAGCTAATATGTTCTTAAGCCCTATCTTTAGGAAAACGTTTGTTCATATGAATAAGATCGTTTTGGAATTATATGATACAGATGGAGCACAAGGAGCAGCCAGAGGCGCAGGTATTGGTGTCGGTTTGTTTTCTACAGAGTCTGAGGCTTTTGAAGGGCTGGAGCTTTTAGAGACTATCGAGCCTAATGAGCAGTTTTTTGAACCTTATGAAGAAGTTTACCTCCACTGGAAAAATGAATTGGAAAAGATCCAGAATTTAAATTTATAATTGACGAATTAAACCTATCTAAATAAACCTAATTATTAAATCTCATGTCAAAATTGTATTTCCCAAACATCGATAAAATCCCTTTTGAAGGGAAGGATAGTGATAATCCGATGGCATTCAGATTCTATGATGAAAATAGAATCATTGCTGGAAAAACCATGAAAGAACATTTCAAGTTCTCAATTGCCTATTGGCATTCCTTCTGTGGAACTGGTGGAGATCCTTTCGGCCCAGGTACTATCACTCATCCTTGGGATGCTGATCCTGACCCTATCCAGAGAGCAAAAGATAAAATGGATGCTGCTTTTGAATTCATTACAAAAATAGGAGCTCCATATTATTGCTTCCACGACGTGGATCTGATCGATGAAGGTAAAGATATCGCTGAGTACGAAGAGCGAATGAAAATCATCGTTGACTACGCAAAGCAAAAGCAAGCTGAAACCGGTGTGAAATTACTTTGGGGTACTGCCAATGTGTTCAGTAACCCACGTTATATGAACGGAGCTTCTACAAATCCTGATTTTGATGTGTTGGCTTATGCAGCTACTCAGGTAAAAAACTCCATCGATGCGACAATTGCTCTTGGAGGTGAAAACTATGTGTTCTGGGGAGGTCGAGAAGGTTATATGTCTTTGTTAAATACTGACATGAAGCGTGAGACAGATCACTTGGCTCAATTCCTGAAAATGGCTAGAGACTATGCAAGAAAGAACGGATTCAAAGGTACTTTCTTCATTGAGCCTAAGCCTATGGAGCCAACCAAACACCAATATGATTACGACGCTGCGACTGTCATCGGATTTTTGAGATATCACGGTTTGGATAAGGATTTCAAATTGAATATTGAGGTAAACCATGCGACTCTTGCTGGTCATACGTTCCAGCATGAACTTCAAGTAGCTGCAGATGCTGGAATGCTTGGTAGCATTGATGCCAACAGAGGAGATTATCAGAATGGATGGGACACTGACCAATTTGCAATGAATTTGCAGGAAATGACTGAAGCCATGTTGGTGATCTTGAATTCAGATGGAATACAAGGTGGAGGTGTGAATTTCGACGCAAAAATCAGAAGAAATTCTACTGATGCAGATGATTTATTCTTGGCACACATCGGAAGTATGGATGCTTTTGCCAGAGGCATGCTGATCGCACAGGATATTTTAGAAAAATCAGATTACCTGGAAAGAAGAAAAAACAGATATGCTAGCTATGATTCCGATAAAGGAAAAGCGTTCGAAGAAGGTACTTTGACTTTGGAAGATCTTAGAAATTATGCGGCGAATAAAGGTGAACCTGCCATGACCAGTGGCAAGCAAGAATACTTCGAAAATTTATTAAATCGATTTATTTAATCCACCTTTTATCAAAAAAAGCAGAAAAGTCCCGTTGATTTAATTGTCAACGGGCTTTTTTGTTTGTTTTCTTATGTTACTTTGTCCAGCTAATCCAAAAAAGTAGTAGGAACCGTTGTATCATTTTATGATCCGTAAAGTGCGCTTGTTTTTATTTTGTTGGTTAATGGTTGGCAGTTTGCCAAACCATGTTTTAGGACAGTCAGGTCCTGAAAATTTAGTGTTTAGAAATCTCGATGAAAAATTGGGATTGAACAATGCAAACATTACCAGCATCATCAGAGACAGGCAGGGATTTATGTGGTATGGAACTTCATATGGCTTATATCGCTATGATGGCACTTCTGCAAAAGCCTTTCTGAATTCAAAAGACAGTACTTCCATTTCTCATAATGGTGTAAACAAACTTTTTTTAGGGCCGAATAATAATATTTGGGTTAAGGATGTCAATAGCAATTTTGATGTATACGAATCCGAAAAAGAGAAATTCAGAAGAGGAAGTAGTTTTTATGCTGAAAAATATGGCTTAGCTACAGATACCATTGCTACCATTACCGAAGACCGTCAAAACCGATTCTGGTTTTCTCACCCATCAAAAGGAATCAGTATTTATTATCCAGATGAGAAGAAAAGTGTATTTCTAAGGCATAGTCAATCAAAAAGTGACATTTCGACTGACCAGATTGTGGGCATTTCCGAAAGTCCCGACGGATTAATCTGGGTACTTCACTTGGACGGAACAATTGATTTATTAGACCCCAATAGATTAATTGTGACTAAAAGCCTTCATCTTCCAAAAGAATTGATTTCAGCCAATGCCAAATTTGAAATCTTCATTGATTCAGATGGGGATACCTGGATTTTTGATTCTGAAAGGGATTCTGGAGTTTTTTGGATTAATAATGTCACGCACGAAATCGTATTAAATACGATAGACTCTGGACCATTTCGGATTAATAATAATATGGTAAAAGCCATCATCGAGGCTAAACCAGGAGAAATCTGGCTAGGAACAGATCATGGGGGAATCAATATTCTCAACAAAAAACAAAATTCCATTACTTATTTGATTGACTCCAAAGCTACTACTGGGGATTATAGCCAAAATGTAGTCTATGCATTGTATAAGGACAATGAGGATATCATCTGGATAGGAACACATAAACAAGGGATTTCCTATTATCACCAGGGATTATTGAGATTTTCCCATATCCAGAAGAATTACTCCAATACTAACTCCTTACCCTATAATGATGTCAATGCTTTTGTAGAAGATAGTCTGGGAAATCTCTATATAGGAACGAATGGAGGAGGATTGTTTTATCATAATAGAAAAAACAATACCTATAAAAACTTCAAACATGATCCTAAGAATCCAAATAGTCTAAATGGGGATGTCATTGTGGATTTGTTGATAGATCACAGCGGAGTGCTATGGATAGGTACTTATCTTAATGGATTAGGGAGTTTTGATGGAAGAAATTTTACCAATTATTCATTTAATCCAGATCAGGAAACAGGTATCCCAGGTCCCAATATTTGGAAATTATTTGAGGATAGTAAAAATAGAATCTGGATCGGGACATTGAGATCAGGCTTGTCTATTTTGGATGCCGATCGTAAATCCTTTCAAAATTTCAAAGCAGGAGATCCTCCTTATTATATTCATAACCAATATATTACCGCTTTTGAAGAGGATGCTAATGGAAATATCTGGATTGGTGGAGGAAGTGGCCTGAATTATGTAAATCCAGCTACCCGAAAAATTGGTTTTTTTGATGACCGTCAAAGAATCCCTCTTCAGGAGCCAAACATTTCAGAATTGGTTATTGATTCTGAGGGGCAATTATGGGTAGCCACAGTCTCTGGCCTTTTTTACCTGAATACTCAGGATAGTAGTTTTGTGAAATTCGGAATGGAAGAGGGATTGCAGTCTCCCTTTTTGATCGAGATTTTAGAGGATGATAAACAAAATTTCTGGATTAGTTCCCAAAAAGGGCTTAGCTATGCAGAGGTAGACAGATCCCAGAAGCCTTTTAAAATTTCTTTTCAGAATTTTGACCAGCAAGATGGTTTACAAGCCTCTTTGTTCAATAAAAATTCAGCAACAAGAACAAGTAATGGGGATTTTATTTTTGGAGGACCGAATGGCTACAATATTTTTAGATCTGAAAATTTTGCATTCGAAAGAAACAACCCAAAAGTAGTTTTTACAGAATTGCAGATTTTTAATGAACCTGTGTCTGTAGATAGTGAAATCGGCAATAGGATCCTACTTTCAAAATCGCTGGATCAAACCAAAAAATTAACTTTAAGGCATGATGAGGACATGTTCTCTATCAGTTTTAGTGCTTTGAATTACCTCTATCCAGAAAAAAATAAGTATCGATATCGCCTTCAGGGTTTCAATGAGGATTGGATCTATCTGGACGAAAACCTTTCTAAAGTTACTTTTACCAATTTGGATCCAGGTAATTATACCCTGATTGTTCAGCCAGGAACTGTCTTGGATGGATGGAGTCCTTTTGAGTACCCTTTGGAGATTGAGATTTTGGCCCCTTGGTGGAAAACTCCCATTGCCTATTTCTTTTATTTCATGGCGATTTTGGCAATTATCCTGTATTCGAGAAACCAATTGATCCGAAGACAAAAGGAAAATTTCGAGCGGCAACAGGCAATTTTGGAAAGTAAGCGAATTCAGGAACTGGATAAATTGAAAACCAAGTTTTTTACCAATCTGAGCCATGAATTCAGGACGCCACTCTCGTTGATTTTGACACCTGCCGAGCATCTGATTTCGGATACGAAAGAACCTGTTTTATTAAGTCAATACAAGATCATTCAGAGAAATGCCCGAAGACTTCTGAAACTGATCAATCAATTGCTGGATGTGAAGAATATTGATAAAGGGGCTTTGGCTTATCACTCTTCAGAGGGTGATTTTGTCCAATTTATCAAAGAAAGTACTGCTGATTTCAATGAACTGTCTGAAGACCAGCATATCGCCTTGGATTTTAGCTCTAACGTATCCTCACTACAAGCGGAATTTGATTCGGATAAAATTGAGAAAATCCTTTTCAATTTGCTGTCAAATGCCTTTAAGTTCACTCCTGAAGGAGGTAAGATTTCTGTGATTTTGGATATTTTCCAAAATAGCGAAGAGATCGCTACTGTCGAGCTGAAGGTGGTGGATAATGGAGTTGGAATTCCTCCGGAGAATCAGAAGAAGATTTTTGATCGTTTCTTTACCACAGAAGGTCATCAGGAAAAGCTGAACCAGGGGAGTGGGATTGGACTTTCTTTGGCACAGGAATTTGCTCAGTTGATGAATGGGAAAATAGATGTAAATAGTGAACTAGGTGAGGGGTCTACTTTTATTTTTACCATGCCTTTACAGATGATCCAGACCGAATCGGAATGGGAAGAGAATTTCGAAAATGATTTGGAAGAAGGTGATGAAAAAGAAACCATTTTGCTGGTAGAAGATAATCCTGAATTTAGAAGCTATTTAAAAGACTGTTTATCCGAAGAGTATCACATATTACAGGCATCTCAAGGCAAGCAAGGCTGGGATATTGCACAAGAGAAGATTCCGGATTTGGTCATTTCTGATTTGATGATGCCACAGATGGATGGCAATGAGCTTTGCGAATTGATCAAGAAAGATATCCGCACATCGCATATCCCGGTTATTTTACTGACTGCAAAAAAATCAGAGGCGACAATGCTTCAAGGGCTGGACAACGGGTGTAACCTTTATCTGACTAAGCCATTCAATTTGGACGTGTTGCTTTTAAGTATCAAGAACCTGTTGAGAGAAAGAAAAATCGCACAGGAAATCAACCGTACAAAAATACAGATCAAAGGGACAGATGTCATCATCGAGTCATTAGATGATCAATTGATCCAAAGAGCTGTCAATATTGTGGAAAAACACCTAGAGGATCCAAAACTTTCCGTTGAGTTTTTGAGCAGCGAATTGGCCATGAGCAGAGTACATCTGTATAAGAAACTTCAATCATTGACAGGCAAAAGCCCCATAGAATTTATACGTTTGATCAGACTTCAGCGGGCAGCACAATTGCTTCAGAAAAGTCAGCTTACCATTTCGGAAGTTGCCTATCAAGTGGGATACAACAATGCGAAATATTTTTCAAAGCATTTTAAAGCAGAATATAAAATGCTTCCATCAGAATATGCCAATAAATCAGAGCATATAAGTCTGTAGTCTCAACTTGTATCCTATTGAATCTTCATTCCATTCAAGTACAATGATGTGAAAATGTCCATCCTCCTGTTAAATGAGCATTTATTTTTCCGGCTTCAGAATATAATATAGGCCTTGATTCACTCCAAAAGTGCTTTTTCAATCGATTGCAAACGGGTTAACATTTGATACCCCATTCAAATACATTTGGATACCCTTGAGGGAATTCAGTCCTGTTACATTTAGTTGGAGAAATTCAATAACCCAAGATGATCCATTTAAAATCTCTCTCTTTCTGGCAATTCCTGCCAGAATTTTGCCGCTCAGGCAATTATCGGAAGGACTTCAGATGTAAGGAATTTTGGGTGTTGAAAGAAAACTAACCCAATTACAAAGCCTATGAAAGAACTGAAAAACAACAAGCATTTGAACTACCGTTCAAATAGCCTTTTCCTCTCTTTAACCTTTACTTATTCTAATCTTTAAACCCTTTATGATGAAAAAACTATTACCACTTTGGCTAGTATTTCTGGTGGGAGTCGTTCATGCACAGGTCACAGTCAGAGGGACTGTGAATTCCTCAGGTGATGGAATGACCTTGCCAGGAGTGACGGTGCTTGTTAAAGGTACCACCACTGGTGTAGCGACGGATGGAGATGGGAAATATTCCATCTCAGTTCCCAATGAAAATTCAATTTTGGTATTCAGCTTTATCGGTTTCAAATCCCAGGAAATCACTGTTGGAAATCAATCTACTATCGATGTGATTTTAGAGGAAGATATTTCTTCCTTAGAGGAATTTGTCGTAGTCGGTTACGGTACTATGAAAAAACGGGACATGTCAAGTGCACAGGTTTCGGTAACTTCAGAGGACATTGAAAGAACTGTAAACACCACCGTGGAGCAGGCACTACAAGGCCGTGCTGCAGGGGTATATGTCACCCAAAATACCGGAGCACCGGGAGGGGGTATTTCAGTGAATATCCGTGGGGTCAACTCAATCAGTGGCACCAACCAACCACTTTATGTGATTGACGGAGTACAGATTCAGCCTTCGGCAGTATCTTATGGTAACACTTCATCCACGAATCCTTTGGCTGGCTTGAACCCTAGTGACATAGAATCAATGGAAGTGCTTCAGGGACCTTCCGCAACTGCAATTTATGGCTCCAGAGGTACAAACGGGGTAATTATGATCACTACCAAGCGTGGAAAAGAAGGTGAGACCAAAATCACATATAATTACCTCTATACCCTTCAGGATAAACCAGAAAGTCTGGATGTAATGAATCTGCAGCAGTATGCTGAAATGACAAAGGACATCCGTGAAATCACAGGTGGAGATCCTCCAGCAGCATTTTTGGATCCGACCCTATTAGGAGAAGGTACCGATTGGCAAGATGCCCTTTTCAAAACTGCCCCATTGAACAAGCATAACATCACGCTATCAGGTGGTAATGAAAAAACCAAATTTTACATTTCAGGTGAATATTTTAGTCAAGAAGGTGTAGCGATCGGGTCTTCATTTGATCGATACTCTGTAAGAACCAATATCGATAACCAGACTAGAAAATGGTTGAAGCTTGGTTTGAATTTGCAGCTTTTTCATACCGATGAGCAGCTAGCAACAGGAAGTTCCGATATCATTAATAATGCGATCCAAATGGCACCAAATGTTCCTGTGACCAATCCAGACGGATCTTGGGGGGGGGCGGATCCTGTCAATGGATCAAGTTTGCAGTTTACTCCAGCCAACCCGATTGCTTTGGCTAATCTCTTGGATAGAAATTACAAAAGAAGAGGTGCTCAAGGGGGCTTTAATGTGGAAGTGGATATTTTGAAAGGCCTGAAATTCCGCACCATGGTGAATACCAATATCAATTACAATAATGGTAAATTCTTCACACCTACTTATACTCTGGGCGTAGTCACCAATGATACAAACTCTTTAAATCAGGAAACCAGCAACAGTTTTTATTGGAACTGGAACCAGATGTTGACTTACAATGCAGTTTGGGATAAGCACGCATTGGATTTGATGGCTTCACACGAGGCTCAGGAGTCACAATATGAATATATGAATGCAGGTAGAGTGAATTTCCCTTCCAATGACCTTCCTCAATTAGGATTAGGTTCAGCACAAGGAGCTACCAACTCAGGCGGAGCAAATCACTGGGCAATGGAGTCTTATTTCGCAAGAGCCAATTATACTTTTGACGAAAAATACATCCTATTGGCAGCTTTCAGAGCAGATGGATCTGCAAACTTCGGTCCTGAAAACCGTTGGGGTTATTTCCCTTCAGTATCAGCGGCATGGAGAGTTTCCGAAGAGAATTTCTTGAGCAATGCGACTTGGATGGATGAATTGAAGTTGAGATTTGAAACTGGTCTTACCGGTAACCAAGGTGATGCAGGAGCGATTTTCGCACCGCTAAGTTCTCCTAGTGTTCCTACCCAGTGGGGTGGTGGATTTTTGGTTTCCAGATTTGGTAACCCAAATTTGAAATGGGAAGAGACTTCTACTGTGAACTTTGGTTTCAATTTGAACATGTTCAACAACAGAATTCAGTTGGAAGGAGATTTCTATTTAAAGAAAACCGACAACTTACTGTTACCTAACCCATTGCCATGGTATATGGGGACCTCAGGTGAAGGAAGTATCGGAACGCCTACTGTAAATATCGGAGCTTTGCAAAACAAAGGATATGGGATTACTATCAATACGATCAATATCGACAATAGAGCATCTGGATTCTCTTGGACTTCGAATTACAACTTCTCAGGATTTAAAACTGAGGTGACCAAATTCTTCTCTGAGACCGCGTTTATCGACCGTACGGCTTGGTGGCTAAATAACTTTACTGCCAGAGCTATACCTGGACAGGCTCCTTGGTTGTTTTATGGCTATCAGTATGATGGTTTGTTCCAATCAGTAGAGGAAGTTGAGTCAAGTGCTAGACCAGTGGATAACTCAGGAAACCCAATCGCTGTAGGTCCTAACGGTATTTATGTTGGTGATATCAAATACAAAGACATCAACGAAGATGGGGTAATTGATGAGAGAGACCAGACATTTATCGGTAACCCTTGGCCGAAATTCACTTTCGGTATGACTCAGCAGTTTGCTTACAAAGGATTCGCCCTAGACATCTTATTTACTGGAGCACTGGGTGTAGATATCTATAACTATAACAGATTCCTGAATATCAATCCTAACAATGTAAACCTAGGCAGAAACATGCTTTTGGAAACATATGATTATGCAAGAATCGAGATGGACGGTGCTGGAAATCCTTTTATAGCCAATGCTGGAACAGATATCCCTAGAATCACGGGAACTGACCTAAACGGAAACGGAACGAGGATTTCAGACAAATTTGTCGAGGATGGATCTTATGTGAGATTGAAGAACATCAACCTTTCTTATGTATTCCCAAGTGAAATTCTTGGAAAACAGAATGTGGTGAGAGGATTAAAACTGGCTTTTGGTGTTCAGAATGCTTTCACATTCACCAAATACAAAGGCTATGATCCGGAAGTAGGTGCATCTGTAGGAAACAACGTGTCAGCAGGTAACCAATTGATTGGTGTTGACTATGGCAGATATCCTCAGACAAGAATGTACACATTCAGTTTAGGCGTAGACTTCTAATCCAAAAATCAAAGACAAATGAAAACAAACACGAAATTCCAAAAATTAGTCCTTGGAGCTACTTTGCTTCTTGGAGGAATGGTGGGCTGTTCGGAGGATTTCTTGGATAGACCCCCATTGGATGCGATTGTAGATGCCAATTTCTATCAGAATGATGATCAGATTTTAGCAGCATCCGCACCATTATATAATATCGTTTGGTTTGCTTACAATGATAAAGCAAGTCATGGTATCGGTGATGCCAGAGGTGGTGTTTTAACCTCCGGTTCTTACCAGCTAGAAAATGTTCGGTTCAATACCACAGGAGAAACAGCCGAAAACGGTGCTTCCTGGAGAGCTTTCTACAATGTAGTTGCTCAATCCAACTCATTGATCAATAACATCAATGCATTTGCAGGCGAAGAGGTAACAGAAAGAATCAAGAATTATGGTCTGTCTGAAGGTAGATTCATGAGAGGTTTGGCCTATTCTTATTTGGTGCAAAACTGGGGTCCAGTTCCGATTATTACCAATAATACGGCATTGCTTCAGGATACTACCATTGCCAGAAATACCGAAGAATCTGTTTGGCAGTTTATCATTAAGGATTTCCGATTTGCAGCTGAGAATCTGACTGAATCTCCAGCTTTAAACGGAAGGTTGACTAAGTGGTCTGCAGAAGGTATGCTAGCAAAAATGTACCTGGTTCGTGCAGGTGTTGGTGGAAGCAGAAATCAGACTTACCTGGATTCTGCAGCATATTATGCCAAGCGTGTGATTGATAATTCAGGAGCTGCATTGATGGAGAACTATGAAGATCTATTCAAAACTCAGAATAATAACAATGTAGAGACTCTTGCAGCTTTACAATGGGTGTACAATGCAGGTCAAGCAGGTCAGTGGGGAGCTCAAAACTCTGTACAGGCATTCTTGGCTTTTGGTTCTGAAATCACCGGATTTGGTGATGGTTGGGGAGGCGATATCGGTGCTTCCAAATGGATGCTGGACCTTTATGATGACTTGGTATTTGATGAGCGAAGAAAAGGAACATTCATGTTTCCAGGAGACCATTATCCTTACATCACACAAGTTCCAGCTGGTGGATCTGCCCAGGAGCTCCGAGTTCCTGCCCGGAATACTGATGGAACCAGAGAATTTAATGGAAGAGCATGGGTGAAAAAGTATGTTGTGGGTCGTCCGGAAGATAATGACGGTAAAGTGGTTCAGCAAGGAACAGAAATCAATACTTACATCCTTCGTCTGGCTGATGTTTATTTGACTTATGCTGAAGCGGTTTTGAATACTAATCCAGCCGAAGCATTAAAATATGTGAACTTGGTGAGACAAAGAGCAGGTGTGAATGCTTTGACATCGGTGACTTGGGAAGACATTTTTGAGGAGCGAATCAAAGAATTTGCCATGGAAGGCCAGGCTTGGTATGAATTCACCAAACTGCATTACTATGATCCGGCAAAGGCCTATGAAATCTTGTCTAATCAAGACAGAGGAACCTTCAGAATCTATGCTGATCAGATCCCTGATCCTACCTTGTGGGAAATTGAAATTCCAGCAGATGATACTTCGCCAAGATTTTTTGATGTGAGTGCATCAAACTTCTTGATTCCGATTCCTTCAGCAGAACTTTCCAGGGCTCCAAACCTCAGAAAGCCTCCTGTTCCTTATGATTTTTCTTCTGATAATTGATTATAGAAGTTTATTCAAATGAAAAACAACATGAAAATCATATCTAATTTTAAAAATTCCTCTCATTCTCTTTGGGTTGCATCGGCTCTTTTATTGGTGCTGATTCTAGGAGCATGCAAGGAAGAAGATGAAATAAATGTAGGTCCACCGACTATAGAAAGAGTTCGGTCTACTGATCCAAGTACGGCAGATAGTTCTTTTACTTATACTACACTGGGAAGCACCATTGCCATTTTGGGTAAAAATTTATTGGGTACACAGCAAGTTTACCTGAATGATTATCCGCTTGGTGTCAATACGGCTTACGTGACCAATAGTACTGTGATCGTGACAGTAGGAGACAGTGTCCCTACGGTGGCAACTGATCCCAATGTTCCAAATACTTTGAGATTGGTTAATAGAAGTGGGGAAGCAGTGATCGAATTCCAAACGCTTCCACCTGCACCACAGATTACCCAAGTGAAAAATCAGTATGTAAAGCCTGGAGATAACCTGACGCTATTTGGAAGGTATTTCTATTTCGTGGATACTGTGTATTTCCCAGGTGAAGATGTTTTTGTGACTTCAGGATTTACTTCCAATGCTGCAGGCAATACACTGACAGTAAAAGTGCCTGAAGGAATTGATTTCTCTGAAGGATCTGCTGTCCGAGTAGTGACAAAATCAGGTGGCTCAGCTACCAATAGAAATACACAGATCTATGCAGATAAAGGCATGGTGGCAGACTTTGATACCAATGGTGCTCTGGAATGGCCTTGGAACTGGGGATGGGGAATCTCCGGCGAAATGATCAAACCTAGTCAACCGGGAATCAGCTCTTTGGAAGGAAGTTTTGCTGGTATGAACCAAGCATTCCCTGCTAACTATGGCTGGAATAATGACAAGGTTATCAATTTGGCAAACTGGGGTGGCGTGCAGATTTTCCCTGAAGGTGAAGGATACGAACCAGCTACTCCTGCTGCTAATTTTGATATACGTTTTGAAGTGGCAATCAATACATCGGTTTCTATTGAGGGGCTGCAAATGCAGATCTGGTATCCGGATGCCAATGGAAATGAATTGAGCTACAATATTCCAATGAGTGATTTCATCAAAACAACTGATGGAAGCTGGTACACCTTGTCTGCGAATATGACCAGACTGACAAACGGTTCTACCAGATTAAATACTTATGGTGATTTCCTTAAGGGAGATGGTTTTACGAAGCAACTGAGATTGGTTGTCATCAATACTACTTCGAATGATATTCAAGCAGTGCTTGGTGTGGATAATGTACGGGTGGTTCGCGCTGTCCAATAAAATTTTTATTAAATAAGCGGTTATTTGTACGGGTCTCCGGGGCGAAGCGTTTTGTCCCGGAGATTATTTATTCAAAATTCCTACTGCCTTGAAATCACTACAATATCCTCTTATTTGTTTGCTGCTTTTCGGATTTAGTCTTTGCATTTCCTGCAGTTCTGATGTGAAGAAAGGAGAGGAAACACTTTTTGTTGAGGTTTTAGTAGATTCTTCCAGACTGGATTTCACCAACCAAATAAATGAATCTACTTTGGCTAATATCTTGACTTACCAATATTTTTATAATGGAGGTGGAGTGGCAGTGGGTGATGTGAATAACGATGGGTTCGAAGACCTGTATTTTACTGCAAATCAGGGTTCAAATAAACTTTTTTTGAATCAGGGCAACCTGAAATTTAGAGATATTACTCTTGCAACAGGCACTGCCGGAAAGCAGAATTCCTGGACTACAGGGACAGCCATCGTGGATATCAATGCCGATGGACTCAAAGATATTTATGTCTGCTATTCAGGGGATTTGCCCGAAGCGCAGCGAAGAAACCAACTGTTTGTAAATCAAGGTCTCGACAAACAGGGGATTCCTTTTTTTAAAGAAATGGCTGCTGAATATGGCCTGGACGATCCAGGATACAGCACTTCAGTTTATTTTTCTGATTTGGATCTGGATGGAGACTTGGATATGCTACTCCTTAATCACAATCCAAGTCTTTTCAATAACCTGAATATAAACGCTTTTGAATCCATGCTTTCTACAAGGGATTCGATGAGCAGTTCCAAGATTTATAAAAATGAAAATGGTCTTTTCCGGAATGCTACAAAAGAATCAGGATTATCTGAAACGGGTTTAAGTTATGGATTGGGAGCCTCCATCGCTGATTTTAATGGAGATGGCTTTCCTGATATTTATTTGGGAAATGATTATTCTGCTCCGGATTATTTATACATCAATCAAGGCGACGGAACATTTATAGATCAAATTCAGGAGGCAATAGGACACAGCAGTCTTTACACCATGGGGGTGGACGCCGCTGATATCAACAGGGATGGGAAATTGGACCTTATCACATTAGACATGCTTCCTGAGGACAATTCCCGGCAGAAATTGTTGTTTTCACCCGAAAATTACGAGCATTACAACCTTTTTCTAAAAGCAGGACTTCATCATCAATTGATGAGAAATATGCTCCAACTGAATCTGGGAGATGGTACTTTTTCTGAAATAGGTCAACTGGCAGGTGTGAGTGCGACTGACTGGAGTTGGGCTCCATTATTTGCGGATTTTGACAATGACGGATTCACGGATTTATTTGTCAGCAATGGCTTTTTAAAGGATTTTACCAATCTGGATTTTATCAACTACAGAAATGAATACCTGCAAAACACCAAAGTTACTTCTGAGGGAATTCAACGTCTGATTGAAAAAATGCCTGCTACCAAAGTGGGAAATTATGGATTTCAAAATAGAAATGGAATCCAGTTTGAAAACCGATCTTCAGAATGGGGAATAGACAAACCCGGCAATTCCAATGGTGCAGTGTATGCAGATTTGGATTTAGATGGGGATTTGGATTTGATTCTGAATAACCTAAATGAAAGCTCTCAGATCTATAAAAACCTTTCTTCAGAGCTGGGAAAAGGAAATTATATCCAAATCCGGCTTGAGGGTTTGGAAGGAAATGCAGATGGGATGGGAGCCAAAGTTTATGTGTATCAAAATGGCCAATTAAACTATCAGGAACAGCAGATTTATAAGGGGTATCAAGGCAATGTTACTTCGATCCTGCACTTTGGACTGGGTAAGGATCAGGTGGATTCAGTGCTGGTCCAGTGGAAAAACCGAAAAGAAAGTAAGCTCATCAATCCAGCTATCAATCAAGTCCATACTTTTTCTGAGTCCGAGGCAGAAAAACGTTTATGGGTAGAAAATCTGACCTTGATCAGATTTACTGAAATAGGAAGTTATCCCTTGGAACCTCTTCCAAAAATCCCGAATGACTTCAAGCGTCAATCCCAATTGCTTTATGGACTTTCCCAGCAAAAGGGAAGCATACTGGAAGCAGATTTGAATGGAAATGGAGAAACCGAGCTGATAATTTCTGATGGGAAAAAGATTTATTCTGTTTCTAAAGAAGGGATCGATTTTGAGGATTCTCGATACGAGATCCATGAATTTGATTTCCCTAATATTACCTCTATCGCTGCTTTGGATGCTGATGGAGATTCCGATTTGGATCTTTTTATTGGTAGAGGGGGGTATTTTGAGTTGGAAAATGGGGATAAGCTTCAAAGGAATTTACTGCTCATAAATGATGGCACTGGAGTATTTGCCGAGTCTTCAATAGATTTTGGCACTCACCCCACGGAGTTTGTATATGCTTGGGATGCCAATGACGATGGAATCAAAGATATTTTCGTGGGTTCAGGATATGTACCGGGCCGATGGCCTGAGTCAGAATCCAGCCAGATTTGGATCAGTGATGGTAGGGGCTCCTTTTCTGTGAATTCTCTTGAAGGTATACAAAGAGTCAAAAAAGCTCAAACCTATGATTTGGATCGAGATGGAAAAGATGAGCTGATAATTACATCTGAATATGATAGAATCCGCATCCTGAACTTCAATGGAGGTAAGGCAATAGATCGATCTGAGGAATTTCTTCCTGGATCTCAATCTGGGCTATGGTCTTCTCTTTTGGTAAAGGATCTGGATGATGATGGGAATCCTGAATTGATTGCGGGAAACTGGGGGGTGAATTCTCGCCTTCAAACGGATGAAAAGACCCCTGTTCGTATTTATTATGAAGACTTTGATGGAAATGGTTCGATAGACCCATTGATGACTTTTTCTGTGATGGGGGAGGAATTTCCATTCTTTTCCAGAGATGAACTGGCTTCTCAACTTTATAAAAAGAAGGGCCTTTTTACTACTCATGAGGCATTTTCCAAAGCAAAGATTTCAGACATTCTAACAGAGAATGAATTGAAAAAAGCAAGAAAACTAGAAGCTCAAAATTTAAAAACCCAAATGTTCACATGGGAGAATGGGAAGTTCCAAGAAATAGAGTTGCCAGTATTGGTTCAGTCTTCACCTATTCAGGCCATAGCAGCCCTGAAAGCTGAAACAGGTTTTGAATTGATGCTTCTGGGTAATCAGGAAAATGCAAGACTTAAGCTTGGGCGTATTGATGCAAATCCTGGCTGGGTACTTCAAAAAAGTGAGTCCGGAAAATGGGCTATTTCAGATGTTCGAAAGATGGGCTTGGGACTGAGAACTACTATCAGCGATGCTTGGTCACATGAGAATGTGGTTTGGATAGCTGTTCCAAATAAAGGAATCTCAAAATATGGGTTTTACTTTAATTAAAAATGTTTAAAATACTGTATATCAAATAGTTGTAATGAAAAGTAATTTCACTTTGTTGCTAGGTATAATTTCCTTTGTATTTGGATGTAAGGGACATTTAGTAGACGAAGACTTAACCATAAGTGATTCGATCCGGATCAATCAGATCGGGTTTTACCCCGGTGAAAAGAAATCAGCCATCCTGATCAATTTTGAGGATATCAATGAATTTTCCTTGATCAATGCAGAAACAAAAGAAATCGAATTTGAAGGCATGATCGAGTCTTCCGTCTACAGCACATATTCAGGAAAAAAAACCAGATTGATCGATTTTACGGCTTTTGAAAAAACCGGAACATTTGAGTTATATGTAAATGGTGTGGGGAAATCTCCAGCTTTCGAAATTAAAAAAGAAGTCTACAGAGAACTAGGTAAAGCGAGTTTAAAGGCATTTTATTATCAAAGGGCCTCTTCTGAAATACCTGCTGAATACGGTGGGATTTGGTCCAGAGACGCAGGACATATGGATGACCAAGTATTTTTTCATCCTTCTACAGGGAAGCAAAATCACCCAGATCAAGGCAAAATCAATTCATCCAAAGGTTGGTATGATGCTGGAGATTACAATAAGTACATTGTTAATTCAGGGATTACAATGGGTACTTTAATGTCTCTTTACGAAGATTTTCCAGCCTATTTTAAAAATTTGGACATGAATATCCCGGAATCTTCTAATTCTGTTCCTGATTTATTAGATGAGGTAAAGTGGAATTTAGACTGGATGGTGACGATGCAAGATCCTGAGGATGGAGGGGTTTTTCATAAATTGACCACAGCAAAATTTGAGGGCATGGTCGCTCCTAAAGATGCTACCTCTACCAGATATTTGGTCAGCAAAAGTACTGCTGCCACTTTGGATTTTGCGGCGGTGATGGCGCAGGCATCTAGGGTTTTTAAAGAAGTGAATCCTGAGCTTTCGGTGGTTTATTTGAAAGCTTCTGAAAAAGCCTGGAATTGGGCTTTAAAAAACCCTGAAAAAATTTATAATCAAACTGCTTTAAATGAAGAGTTTGATCCTGATGTAGTTACTGGGGCATATGGTGATTTTTCACTGGAAGACGAATGGATTTGGGCTGCCAGTGAGTTGCTGATTACCACCCAAAACCAGGAATATTGGAAAAAGCTCAGCAGTGGTGATTACTCCTATGAGCTGCCTTCTTGGTCAAAAGTAAAATGGCTTGGCTTTTATTCCATTTTGTCTCACGAAGATGGATTAAAGCAGATACCTCAAGAATGGATTTCAAATCTGAAAATCAGTCTAATCGAAAGTGCTAATTCTTTACAAAAGGGCAAAAAGAACAATGGTTACCAAGTAGCAATGGGAACTGATCAAAAAGACTTCGTTTGGGGAAGTAATGCCGTGGCTGCAAACCAAGGGATATTATTGATAAAGGCTTTTCTAAGCAGTGGAAATAAAAGCTACCTAACTTTGGCTGAAGAAAATTTGGATTACATCTTGGGTAGAAATGCCACTGGTTATTCTTATGTAACTGGTTTTGGTTATAAAACTCCAATGCACCCACATCATAGATTGGCTGCTTATCGTCCGGAAATGGATCCAATTCCTGGTTTTTTGGTGGGAGGACCCAATCCAGGTCAGCAAGATCAGATTGATTATCCAAGCGCTATTGCAGATGAATCATTCATTGATGATACCAAAAGTTATGCGTCTAATGAAATCGCAATTAATTGGAATGCTCCATTTGCGTATTTGGTAAATGCCATCGAGGCCATAGAGAATAAGGTTAAATAGTTTATGAATCTGAGAAATCAGGAGTTGAAATATGGGATTTGATTTTTTTTCATCAATTTCCGATAAATTAAATCCAAACGCTATGAAACGGTACGCCACTGTCCTTCTTTTGATTTTATTGAATTTTAGTTGTGACCTTGACAAATTCGAATCAGAAGTCTCCTTACCTAGAATTTTTGAGGAAGGGATGGTCTTGCAGCGAGATCAAAAAATTTCAGTATGGGGAAAAGGTATTCCATCTAAAAAAGTAAGAGTTTCGGTTGCCGGGTTATTAGGAAGTACGGAAGTTCAGCCGGATAGTACTTGGTCTATCAAGTTACCTGAAACAAAAGCCGGAGGTCCTTATGTGTTGAAAGTCAATAATCTACAGATCAAAGATGTGTACATCGGTGATGTTTGGGTAGCAGGAGGGCAATCCAATATGGAATGGGCTTTGAAATCCGATGTTATCGGAGCAGAAACAGAGTTTAAAGAAGGAGGCTTTCCTGAGATACGGTTTTTTAAAGTTCCTCAATCTTACAGTGCCCTCCAACTGGAAGATGTCACTGGAGGGGAATGGAAAGTTGCTACCCCTGAAAATATGCCGGATTTTTCTGCCGTTGCCTGGTTTTTTGCTAAACGAAACCACCTGGAAAAGGAAGTCCCTGTAGGGATCATTGAGTCAAATTGGGGAGGGACGCCTGCGGAAGGATGGACAGCGGTTTCTGTATTATCCGGTATGAATGCCTCCTACAGCGAAGAGGCAAAAGATATCCAAGACAATCCTGAGAAATGGCAAGAGGAAGTAAAAGCCAATGAAAAAAGGCGTGAAATGAGGAATATGTTGGTTTCAAGACCTGATTCCTTGACAGCTTTGGAAGTGGCGAGTTTGGATTATAATGATGGAAATTGGAAAAGAATAGAATTGCCGAATTCTAATCCTTTGCAGCATATCGCTTGGACCAGAAAAGTGTTTACTGCCTCTGGAGCAAAGGCAACTTTGCATTTACCAGGTATAGATCAAATGGCTTATATTTATTTAAATGGCCATTTTCTTCATTACAAAGATTGGGGAGCGGCAATGCCAGATATTGAAATTCCCGCTGAGTGGATGAACGATGGTAAAAATGTGATTACGGTTAGGGCCATCAACACCTGGAATAATCAACCAAGAATAGGAGAGAAAGGGGAGATGTATCTTACCCAAGGAACTAATACCATCTCCTTGGAAGGGACCTGGACTTATTCCAATGATGTGGTGGAGCCTATGCTGCCCAAAGTGGATTTTCTAAACTGGAAACCGGGAATGATGTATAATGCAATGATTTATCCGATCACAAACTATGCAATTAAAGGCGCTATCTGGTATCAGGGAGAGAGTAATGCCGGGAAAGCAAATGAATACCATGAGTTATTTTCTGCAATGATTAGTAACTGGAGAAGAGATTGGGGAATCGGTGACTATCCATTCTTATTTGTGCAACTGGCAAATTTCATGGAAAGAAAGTCTCCTCAGCCTGATAGTAATTGGGCGTTTTTAAGAGAAGCCCAAACCCAGACTTTGGCCTTGCCAAATACTGGAATGGCAGTGATTATAGACATAGGAGAGGAAAACGATATTCACCCTAAAAACAAAAAAGATGTAGGCGAAAGGCTTTGGCTTCAAGCTAGAAAAGTAGCTTTTGGAGAGAAAGTTTTAGCTTCGGGTCCTGTTTTTGAATCTGCAGTGTTAGATGGAGATTCATTGATTTTGAATTTTTCCGAAACTGGAGAAGGGTTGACTACTTCGGATGGGGCTAAAGAAGTCAAAGGATTTATTGTTGGAAATGGGAGTGATTTCAAGGAAGTTCAGGCCGTTATTTCGGATAAAAATAAGGTGATCATTCAATTGGATAATTCTCAAACCTTGGAAGTCAGATACGCTTGGGCCGATAATCCTGAAGTGAATTTGATCAATAATGCAGGACTTCCAGCAGTTTCATTCCGCTCAAAAATAGAATTGGATCAGAACCAATAATCCTTGTAGGTTGCATGGTTCTCTAAAGGCTAGCAAATGAATCTTAAAACTAACGCTCCGGATAAGTCTCCGGAGCGTTTCTTATTTCATTGATTCTATTTCAGATTCCAGTTCGCTTAATTCTTGTACCATTTTTTGATAGTCTTCCCTGGATGGCACCTTCGCTACATTTTCTAAAAAGTCTATGGTGGAAAACAAAACTCCTTCCCAATCTTTAGAAGTAATTGAACTCCCGATCACATGATCTCCAGCCTCAGGAAAAGCCACTTTCCTTTTAAGGTTTGCGGATGTACCTAATTGATCAAACATTTCTAACATTTTGGGAACAGAAACGATAAAATCCTGCTCTTGGTCACTTTTGTAATAGTATCCAAGAAACAGCGGTTGTTTGATTTTTCTAAATGTCTCTTCATTCATCATGCTATACATCAAAACCCCCAGACTTTTATAGCCATTGTAATGATATTCCTCAGACCAATAGTTAGCTTTTTCGCCTTCTCTTGGTTGAAGTCGAACTTTATTTTCCATCCAGGTCCATTGCATGATTTTTTTCATCCATGGCACAAATAAATTATTGAGAGTTTCTCCATTGTCTCTTATTGCAGGGGAGTAAACGACAACAGATTTGATATCAGGTTGTTGGCTGGCCAGGAGAAGTGTCAATGCTCCTCCCATAGAGGTGCCGACCACGATCACTGAATCGCCTAGAGTTTTACCTATCTGATAGGCTTCTCCGGCAGCATTTGCCAATTTTTGAGCAGTCATATATTCCATCCCATTTTCACGTTGTATGCCGTGTTCGGGAAGTCTGGTTACAAATAGATTGGCTCCAAAATGTGCTGCTAAAAACCTGTGAACAGGATCTCCTTCCATTGGGCTAGCTCCGAATCCATGGATGTATACAATGGAATAAGGAGTTTTGCGCCTATTAGAGCTATCAGCCCAAACGATATAGGCTTCATTTCCAGGTTTAAGGCCTATTACTGTGTCTTCTCTATTGGTCACATACTCTTGGATTTCCTGCATTCTGGTGGGGACTCGAGGATATTCAATCACCAATTCCTGGGTTTTTTCTTTAGGCCCAAACATATAAACAATGGCCAATACCATTGCGATCGCAAAGATCCAGAGAAATATTTTTCGTAGCATGTTGGTTAGTTTACTAGAAGGTATGGAGAGTTAGAATCTACTGTTATTTTACTGCCATCTTTTAAAAACAAAAATGTCCTGGTTTTTAATTGTTCATAATCTGACGGAGGCAATGTGATTTTCATGGCAATATTAGGAAAAAGTCCACCGAAATCTCTCAGTTTATTTAAAGTCAATTCTTCATTTACTTTCAATAAATAGGAAATATCGGTCCCCACCGGTAAGTTTTGATAGGGGGCCAAAAGTGTCACAGCAATGTTGGAAATATTTTTAAAATTATAACTCATCGCACATGAAAGGGCATAAGTACGTCCAGGGAAATCTCTCAACCAGGTTTCTGACTCTACTTCTGGTACAATTTCCAGATTGAAAGCAAAATCTTTAAATGAAACGGTGTCTTTTTCTGTAGAGTATCTTGAATTTTCGTAAGGAGCATATGTAACCATCAAATCTTTTGCATTGGCAATTCTCGGTGGGGGGCAAGAACCAAATGGATTGGCATCTCCCTGATCTATGCATGATACAAAAACCAATAAAACCATATAAGAAAAAAACAGGCAGATTGTTAAAGAGGATTTTCTATACTTGAATAGTTTCATGACATTTTTAAATCAAGGGCTTCTTTGAGATAGCAAAGAATTTTGCTTATTCTCACAAAAAGAGGTTTATGTTTAAAATTTAAACAAAACTATAACCTAATGCGAAACAGAAAGCGTAAATATTCAATATGATTGTCCGTCATGAGGCCATTTGGGCTATATTCTTTGTTTTAACTGCTGGTTGACCGATGACAGATAATCAAATTGCTTGAAAATCAGCGTGTCACTTAATTTGTTATTCATTCCATTCCATTCCATTCCATTCCATTCCATTCCATAATAAATCTTAAATAGCCTTAAATGAAAACATCCCTTATTACTTTGCTTTTCTGTTTGATTGGTTTTGTGGCTAAGGCTCAAAACGAAGATACACAGCCGTCTACTAAATCGATTTTTGTGGAATTAGGTGGGCCAGGACTACCTTATAGTTTTAACTACGATTTCAGATTTGACAAGACCAAAGTAGATTCCTGGGGAATGAGGCTTGGTTTTGGCGGCTATGCGATGGATGGGGATTCATTTTTTTCACTCCCATTTCAGATTAATAAATTGATGGGGAAGGGCCCTCACTATTTTGAGATAGGCTTGGGTGCCACATTCTTTACTTTCTCGGAAGATAGAAATAGTTACTGTGTGGATGGGTATTATGATTCGCAATCCGGTCAATACATTTGTACTTCCTATGAATCCAATGGATACAATTTTATACTGGATGTAGATGGATCTCCGAGTATAATGGGGACGATGAATTTCGGCTATAGAAGAGTTCCGATTGATGGAGGATTTACCTGGAAAATCAACGTAAATCCAATCTTCAATAATAATGGGTTTTGGCCATTGTATGCTGGAGTAGGATTTGGTTATGCATTTTGATTAGATGGATGAAAGATTGAATCCATAATCTTTTTCCACTAAACAGATTCTTGTTTTATAGGCAGAGTACCAAAACTCTCTGCCTTTTTTTTGTGCCATTTGATGTTCAGATACTTGTTTCCAGTTTTTTATGGATTCCAGGTCCTTCCAATAACTCACCGTAATTCCAGTCTCTTCTCTGGCAGATTCATGCCCTAAATAACCTGGCTGCAAAGCTGCTAAGCGCTCCATTTCCAAAGCTGTATCTAAATAATCTTCATTAACTCCGGTTCTCAAACTTGTGAAAATCACTGCATAATAGGGCGGCTTGGGGGTGTTTGCGATCATTTTTCGAAAAGTTAAATAGGGGTAAAACCTGTTTGGGATGTCTTGGAATAGTAAATATGAAACTAAACCAAAAATCTATTCTAAATGGCTTTAATCAAAGAATTCTCTGCTTTTTCTACAAAGCGGTTTGGCTATGGGGATTTGCCCCCACCAACTGATAGTGTTTTAGTTAGGTCACATATTCTTTGACATAAGTCAAAGAATACAATTCATTGATAACCAGCACTGAAAGATTGTCGTACATTTGTATGCATGCAGTGCTTTAATAATTTAAAAACAGTATAAAATTTTAAAAACTGCACTAAAATGAAATTCAAAAGGAATTTAATTGCGATTTTCTCGTCTATTTCCATTTTATCTTCACAAGCCTTGTTTAGTTCTTGTGATACTGAATTGGAGGTAGTTCAGACTATCAACGAAGAGTTTGTCGGGATAAATCAACTTGAAATAGAGTCAGGTTTTCTGGATGTAATCTACTTTGGTGATGCCAATGCAAACAGCGTTCAGGTGGATGCTGTCCTTGAATCAAATAGATCCGGAAAATACCGTATTCATGTCCGTGAGGAATCCGGAAAATTGACCATCGAATTAGATCAAAAAAATGTGTTTGGAGGAGGAAGGGATCGAGGTAGGATTTATATCAATGGACCTCTGAAGCAGGAAATTGAGTTGGATGCAGGCTCAGGTAGCGTTCAGATCTCCAATGTAATTGGAGAAGAGTTTGATGCTGCTATTGGCTCGGGAACATTGGATATCCAACAAGTAAAGGCTTCTAAAATCAATCTAAATGCGGGATCAGGAGAAATCAAAGCATTAAACCTTGAAGGGTATTTAGAAGTGGAAGTAGGTTCGGGAAATGTAACCTTGAATGAGGTAATGGGAGATTTAAATGTATCTGGTTCCTCAGGAAGGTTTAAACTCAATAGAATCCATGGTTTGGTAGATGCCAAATTGAACTCCGGAAATATTGATATGTGGGATGTGGAATTTTTGGGTAAGCTGGAAGTTTCTTCTGGGAATATCGAAGCTATAAACTCAGGATTAAGTGAATTTTCAAGATTCAAGGCTTCATCTGGAAATATTAAAGTCCAGACCAACTCAGATTTGAATGGGTTTAATTATGAATTGGACGCAGGAAGTGGAAGAGTGAAAGTTGGAGAGAATTCCTCCAACGGTACTCTCAAAATAAATAACGGTTCTCCTTATACCGTGTCAGGTACCGTATCAAGCGGTAACATCGAAATAAGGAATTAGTGAAAAGTTGTTCACGATCACCTAAAGCCCCGGCAAGAGTCGGGGCTTTTTAATTTATCTCTACCTCAGGCTTTTCTTTCAGATATCCTAAGGATTGTAAAAATTCATCTGATGCTTGTATCGTCTTTTTATAATTTTCAAAATTGGAGTAATTAAAAAATCCATGAGGTTGATTTTCGTATAATTCCAGATCACACCTGCTTCCCACTTTTTCCATGACCATTTTATAATATTCAGCTGTGATGACCGGGATCAGATTATCCTTTGTTCCCAACATAAATAGAGTAGGAGGGGCACCAGTTTTGATGTTATGAAGTGGAGAAAATCGAGTGAAGGCATCACCTATTCTTTCATACCCATACCCACCGGGACCGTTATCTATTACTGGATTAAACAATATCAAAGCATTGGGAACAGCACTCACATCCAAAGAGTCGGTTCCTTCATCAAATCCTGGACTTAAAGCAGTAGCTGCCGCCAAATGACCACCAGCAGAACCGCCAGCAGCAATGATGGATTGAGGGTCAATTTGGAAGTCTGATGCATTTGATCTTATAAAGCGAATGGCGGATTTGGCATCTTTGAGTGACTCAAAAGGGGAAGTTTGGTGTATGTTTTTGACTCTGTAATCAACCAAAAAACAGACAATTCCACGTTTAGCAAAATAAGCTGCCTGTGGAGCAAACTGTTGTCTACTTCCTCCATTCCATCCACCTCCAAAGAAAAACACCAAAGCTGGATATTCTTTGTTTCCTTCCCTGGTCTCAGGATAAATCACCTCCATAAACAATTGAGTGGTATCCACTTCCTTATATAGAATCAACCCTTGAGCAAGACCTATTTGAAAAAAAGAACAAAAGATGCAAAGAATCAGAAGTGACTTGGAAATCATAAGAGGCTTAATTTATTGATGATGGTCTGAATTTGCATAATGCTCTTTAATCAGGTCTTTGCCAAAATCCCCATCAAAATCTCTCCAAACAGTATGGATGTGATTTGAATTGGACTGGGTATTGTCAAATTCAATCAAAAATGATTTTCCTTGAACCCTATAATAATGCCCTTGTCCTAATTGAGTAGCGCCTGCCCAGCCAAAACGAATTTCACCCAATTCCTCCTCTTGAATGTTTTTCATCCTGGCATTTGCAAGCTCAACAGGCATGGTTGCTAAATATTCATCAATCAAGCTTATAAAAACATCTTGTTGAGTTGCGTTCAATTCACTGTATTTGATACCAACCGGTGCTAAAGGATCGACATCGATCGAGTTTCTTGTTACAATTTCATTGATCGAATTTTCCTGAAAAATCGCCAAGACTTTCTGATCCTGATTTAATGAATTGATTAATTGAAATCCCAAATCTTCTTCTCTATCCAATGTTCTTTCTCCTTTTCTTGGACCTGATGGTATCATAGCAGGATTGGCACCTAGAAACCTTGGAGCAATGGATTGGACACCGTTCAATACTGTAAAATTTAATGAAATATGGTGGCCCTCAAATGACCAAGACCAAAGACTATCGCTTTCAGGGTTGCCATAAAAAGCGACAGAATATTTTTCAGGGTCTCTCATGACTGAATCACCTGAAATTTCACGAAGTACATTTTCCAGATCTATGATTCTTTTAGCCTTTGAATACCCGGTTTCAGAAAGGGAGGATTCGATCAACTCATGCAAGAGCTTTTGCTGTTTCATATCCAATTCTGCCAAAGAAATACCCGCTCGAGGAAACATACTACTTGGGACATAGTGCCATCGAGTTTTAGTCGAATCATTAAAAGAAAACATTGCTTTTTCCTTTTGATCCTGTCGCAAAGAATCCAAAAATTTAGTAGCTGGAGTAGATTGGAAGAAAATAAACGCCAGAAAAATGCAGGAAAAAATCAGTAGACCTAGTAAAACAATTTTTTTCATGATGATCTATTTAAGTTTAGAAAAATGAATAAATCCGAAACAAAATAGGACTTTTTGAAATAGAAATTAGAATTATTACTAGATAAGGTTCAGTTTATTTCTCACAAATGAATTATAGATATCCTTGACCATAAGGATATTATCATCGAAATGATTGATAAATGTTTTCTTCTGTTCAGATTGAATGCGATTTCAAAAGTGATCCTTTTAGAAATAAGTAAGGATTTCTGTTGCGATCAATTGATGGCCTTTTTCATTGGGATGGTTGCCTTGAGACATGTAATCCTCTACACAATCACAGGTTTCCTGTAGGTTTTGAAAAATTCTGTAGCTATCAACCAAGCCTACTTCATATTTTTTGGCTAATGCAATAATCTGCTGTCTATGAAGGTCAAGTTCATTCCCAGTCTCAGTTAGATTAACCTTCAAATCAGGGGATGGCGTCAGCAGAATCACTTTAATATTTTTCTTCAAGGCTTTCACAATCATCTTTTCCCAAGCTTTTTTTGAGGCCTCTAATCCAACTCTTCGATCATTTAATGCATAATCGATAAATAGGATATCTGGATGATGGGTAAGTATCTCTTTTTTGAATCGTTTCTTCCCAGTTTCTGAATCCTCACCTCCAATGGCAGTATTGATACTATTCACTACCGCAAAAGGATAAATTTCTTTAAGGCCTTTTAAAACCAACAAAGGGTAGGAATCAAACGAATTGACAATAGGAGTTTTGAAATATCCAGCAGGAACACTGTGACCGTGAAATACCAAGTTTATGGCTCTGTTTTCGGGCCACTTAATTTCTAGCTCTTTCTTTATGGCTTCCAGATATGTTTCCTTATTGGAAATGTCTGTGGATTGAGAGAAAGAAAATCCGGAAAATAAAGTAAAGAAGCAGACAAATAAGGCAAGTTTCATTTATGGAGGCATTAATTGGGGATATGATTTTTTGATTAAGATTCGGGAGTTTTCCACAAGGGAAAATAAGTTTTTGCCTGATGCTACAGTTTGATCACGATTTTTCCCTGATGCAGACCTTCTCCAAAGTACTGAATCAATCTAGGAACTTCCTCCAAAGAATAAGGTCCATCAATTTGGCTTTTCAATTGACCTGAAATGACCATTTCAGCCAACTCATCCAATCCTTCATTCGGTTTGAGAGCCAAGATCTGCAGTTTTTTATTTGTAAAAACCGAGAGAATTTTACCCCAGAAAAGCAAACTGATCAGTTTATTTGCATGACCCCCAATTGAAATATAATTCCCGTTTTCTTTCAAAGCTTTTAAGTAGGAAAATGCACTCGAGGAGGTTTTGCAATCCAGAATCAAATCGTAGGTTTCTCCTGTGCGGGTAAAATCTGTTTCTTTATAATCCAACACTTGATCATAACCTAAGGCATGCATCATTTGTAGTTTCGGACCGGAATCCACGCCGGTAACATGGCATTGATAGGTTTTGGCGATTTGCAACCCCAGAGTCCCAACTCCGCCACCACCACCATTGATTAGGATTTTTTGACCTTTTTGAATACCGCCGATTTTCTTTATTGCTTGATAGGCAAGTGTTGCTGCGTGAGGGAGGGCTGCAGCATCTTCAAAACTCAGCTTATCAGGTTTTGAGAGAAGTTCATTTTCTGGTACTGCGATATATTCTGCGAAAGTACCAAAGCCAAAATTTGATATATCTCCAAAAACTGCCTCTCCAACTCTCTTTTGGGTTACTTTAGAGCCGATTGCTTCCACGATCCCGGATAATTCCATGCCTGGAATCTTTGATTTAGGTTTGGTGAGTCCAAACATTAACCGGTACAAAAAAGGCTTTCCTCTGACCATACTCCAATCATAGTCATTGATTGCTGTTGCTACGATTTTGACAAGAACTTCATTATCCTTTGGAGTTGGTTTTTCTATTTCGGAGAGATGTAGGACTTGATCCGCTTTACCGTATCGTTCAAAAACTTGGGCTTTCATAAAAATCTTCAAAAATTAGAATTGATAAGATAATTAAAACGGAATTAGAATTTAAATGTCCAACAAGCTGTCTTGATTTTCTCAAAATGTCCGGTGTGCGTTTTAGACATTTTTAAATACAAAACCTGACCCTCTTCAAAATTAAAGTATCTGCTTTTTCCCCGTTTGAAAACCCTTAGTATTTATATAAAATGTTGAATACTAGGATATTTGGCTTACCTTACTTAGATGAGGTAGATATTTTTTGATCCTCGATTTTTTGCTTTCTGGATTCTCTCCCTTTCTCTTAAGTTTTTAGTCTTATATTTTAACTTACAAAACCAGAACACTATGAAAATTGCAAAAGAAGCTATCGAAGTAAAAATGCAAATTCCAGGAGCTATCATTCGTCAGCAAACTGACTTTGGAGATGCTACTGGTTTAGGTAAAATCAGTGGGGAATATTTCAGTCTTTCCGCGGGAGTTGATACCACTCCTCTTTTTATTGGATTGGAGGGAAATTTATGTCAATGTCCTCATTGGGGATATTTACTAAGTGGTCAAATTACTACTACGGATGCTGATGGGGTAGAAGAAGTAGTAAACGCAAAGGATATTTTCTTTTGGCCAGCTGGTCATAACGTCAAAGTAAATGCGGATGCGGAAATTGTCATGTTTAGTCCTCAAAAAGAGCATTCTCATGTAATCAATCACATGATTGAAATGGTAAAAGGCTGAAATTAAACCGTAGTATATTGGAATAAGAATTAATTTCAATCAAAAAAATCCCCCAAAAGCTAAGCAGAATTCTTAGGCTTTTGAGGGATTTGTTTTTAGCTAGTTATAAAAGAATTTGGAACTTTGACTTAAACTAAATTAGTGCTGCTTTTTATTTCAAACTTTCCAAAACCAATCGAACCAATTCATTTTTATCGCCATTTGGAATCCATCTAGCAACGATGACCAGTTCATTTTCTTGATCCACATAAATCATGTTGGTACCTGCACCTATATGAGCAAAAGCAGTTTTAGGAGCTGCAGGGATGAATTCCTGATCCTTATTCAGAAAATAATTCATAAAACCATAGCCAGGATTCGCAGGGGTAGGTGTTTTGGATTTTTCAATCCAAGTCTTGGGAATCAACTGCTCCCCATTCCAATTCCCATCATTTAAAGTCAAATAACCGAACCTCGCCTGATCCCAGGCAGATAGCATCATGCCGCCACCCCAATGCGAACCTCCGGAAACAGATTGCATGATCTGACCATCTATGATCACAAAGGAATTCTCATAGCCTGTCCATCTCCAAGTATCACTTGCTCCGATTGGATCCATAATTTTTGACTTCAAAACAACAGGAAGCGGTTTTCTCCAAACATTCATCAAAGCCAATGCGAGTACATTCACTCGGGTATCATTGTATTCATAAACAGAACCTGGTGCATTTTGGGGTCTGGCTCTTTTCTCTTTGGCACCTTCTCTAGGCCTGTCTGCCCAATCTGGTTTCCCCCAAAGCGAACCTTCCCAGTCGGATGTTTGTCTCAAGAGATGATCCCAAGTGATCGTGCGATTATGCTCGGTATCAAAAAGCTCAAAGGTATCTTCATCTTCAAAATGATCCGCTTTGTTGACGATTAATTTGGCTGGCTCAAAAGGATAAATGGGTGCCATGTAGGGATATACCAAATCCTTTTCTGAGTTGATTAAGCCTTCTTGCACAGCCAAACCTGCAGTGGTAGAAAGAAAGCTTTTGGCTACTGAAAAAGTCAAATCAACACGGTTTGGATCTCCCCATTGTCCAACTACATATCCTTTATAGATAATTAATCCTGTGGCTGCACCTCTGATTTTCATCGGACCGATAGGGTATCCAAAAGGCTCCCTACCAAAACCACCTTCGTAATGGGCAATTTTCAGGTTAGGATCTTCCTGACTTTCATGTTCGACCGCATAATTAATTGCTTCTTGGATTTTTGATGGGTTTAGTCCAAGAGACTCAGGGCTTTTGCTTTCCCAATCTCCTTTAGAAGGATAATATATTTGAGCCGAAAGCTCATGAAAAATGAGAAAACAGCTTAAAAGAGCGATGATTGAAGTTTTCATAGAAGGTAGGTTCCGAACTAGGTTGGTTGAAATTCAAAGATTTGGATAAATTGGGTTTTATAAGTGAGAAATTTAAAAACACTTTTATCAATGGTAAGTTGTTATTGAAAAGCTTTGTTTTTTTGCTAGCAGGGGAATTAAAAGCTTTTTAAATGCCCCAACATACATGAAAGATCAGAAAATATATATAATTGGTGCTGGACTATCCGGCTTAGTTGCCGCATTGGAATTGGAGAAAGCTGGATTTTCTCCCATCATTTTAGAAAGTACAGATAAAGTAGGAGGTAGAATGAAAACGGATCAAGTAGATGGTTTTCTGCTGGATCATGGATTTCAGGTTCTTTTAACTTCCTATCCGGAAGTAAAAAAATACCTGAATCTTTCTGCTTTGAACTTGAAGACATTTGATCCGGGAGCGGTAATTTTTGATGAGAAAGATTCTTATATCATCTCAGATCCTTTGAGAAACCCTTTGAAAGTTGTGGGGATGGCATTTTCAAGAGTAGGAACCTTTCTGGATAAGGTAAAAATGTTTACCCTAACCCAGGAATTAAAGAAAAAATCCATAGAGGACATTTTTAATGAATCAAGTTTACCAACGCTGCAATACCTCAAGAATTATGGATTCTCGGATCAGATTATTTCCAACTTTTTTAAACCTTTTTTCCGTGGCATTTTCCTTGAAAAACACTTAAATACTTCCTCGAGAATGTTTGAGTTTGTGTTTAAAATGTTTTCCATAGGGCATGCAGCTATTCCGGAAAATGGCATGCAGGAAATTCCCAATATGCTTAGAAAGCAATTGGGAACTACACAGATTTATTTTAATTCTCCAGTAGAGAAAATCGAAGGAAATTCAATCAGCTTAAAAAGTGGGGATACATTAGAGGCAGATCGGATTTTGATCTGTACTCAGCCAGATAAGGTTATGTCACAGTTACAAGGGCAGTTTTCTAATCCTAAACAAGTCATCAACCTTTATTTTTCTCTTCAAAAATCATTTATGGCAAGGCCAATGCTTGGCTTGATCCCTGGTGAGGAGCATCTAATCAATAATTTGGTTTTTATGGATGATGTTTCATCTGCGTATTCCACTGGGGATCGAGCTTTGCTTTCAGTATCAGTTTTAGAATCAGATCTGGAAGAAAAAGAGTTGATTAAAAAAGTGCAGGAGGAGTTGGAGCATATTTCGGGTGTCAAGGCTGATTTTTTTAAGTTTATAAAATCCTATTATATCCGATATGCATTACCGACTATTGATGATCTAAAAGCAAGTATTCCAATCACAGAGTGTCAGGTGACCGATCATGTTTATTTAGGCGGAGATTATTTATTGAATGGTTCTATTAATGCCGCTTTGACTTCTGGTCGATTGGTAGCTGAGTCCGTTGTTTTAAGCTATACACCCACACATTAGATTTTTTTTAAGGGATATATAAAACTTCAACAAGTCAGGATTGAATAAATGGGGTATTTTTGCAACATGGAAAATACGCCCCTTTGTCCATCTTGTAAGTCACCTTATGGCTACGAGATGGAAGACAAATTCGTCTGTCCCGAATGTGGATTTGAATGGAAAGAAGAAGTAATTGTAGAGGAAGGATTGATTGTAAAAGATGCTAATGGAAATACTTTGGTCGATGGAGATTCGGTAGTCATTGTAAAAGATCTCCCTGTCAAAGGTGCACCTAAACCTATCAAAGCAGGAACGAAAGTAAAAAGCATCAGATTAGTGGAGGGTGAACATAATATAGATTGCAAAATAGAGGGTTTTGGTTCTATGGCTTTAAAAAGTGAATTCGTCAAAAAAGCCTAAGGATTTGGGATTTTGGATATTTGATTTCGGATTTTCCGGAAGTGTGATTGTATTTGGAAATCAATCATTTTCAGGTTGTGGAGCGATGTAATTATAGGTCACTTTTCCGTTTTCTGATTCGAATTTGAAGGTGATGTTTTTTTGATTATAGAATTCCACCCAATCCATATTTATCAGTTCGCAGGGAGACATGGAATCAAATTGTATTTCATTGGCAGCACGTAATAGTTGTCCTTTTCTCACTCCTGCGATGTAGGCATCAGATGAATCTTTAACATGTATTACTTTTCCATTTGCAGTAAGGAAGTCCAATGGGCTTCTATAGTCCAGAATAGCATCAGGATAGGGCTTGAAGTAGAAATAATCTTTGACCAAGTCCAAGACAATTATTCCCTTCGCCAGAATTCCTGCACCGAGGATTGAACTTTCATTCCAGGAATCAAAAGTGGTAACTAATGGATTCAAAAACCCATGTTCACCTATTTGGAGTTTTGGGATGTGCACGCGATAATTTATAGAATCATTCTGTGCCCCTATCAGACCTTTCTTTTCATGGATGAAAGTGGTGTCCAGAATGTGCTTTGTGTTTAAAATGCTGTCGGTTATAAGTGCTTGAAGTGAAGTGTTGCTGAGTCTTAGAAAATCATTTAAAGCCCCGGTGTCAAACAGTACATTTTCAGTGTTGGTAGAGTCGGAGTAATTTATGTTGATGTGGGGTCTTTTAATGCCATTTTTGTAGCTCATTGAAAGTGGGGAACCAAAGTTTTCTTCCAAAAATGAAATGTCAGAAACTACAGTCAGTTTACCTTTTTTCAGGTCTAATTTTATGACTTGGCCATCAAAATATTCTAAGCCAAGAATCCCATCGATTTTGATGTCGCAAAACTGAAAATTTTGAAGCGGTCTCAGAATTGCAACTTCTAAGTTTTCTTTGGAAAGCTGACCCATGACCAATTTTGGTAGCTTAGAAGTGGGGATTGTTGCGACATTTCCATAAAAATCCACCATCTGATAACTCCCATTAGAATCCAGTCCATATTTATCCTTAAGCTCAGGTGAAACAATAGTACCAGACCCTGTATCAAAGAAAAAATTATAGGATTCTCCCTCGATTTCCATTTCAAAAATCATAGAATTTCTGATGACTTTGAAAGGAATAACTACTGGCACATTCCTTACATATTTGCTATAAAAAAAAGCAGCAATAGCCATTAAAAGTAGAGCTACAAAAAGTTTCTTATTCATAAAAATTAATTAAAAAAGAAAGCTTAGTGAAAGGGGAAACACGAAGTACGAATGATTTTATTTCGCACTTCGCACTTCGCATTTCCCCACTTCGTACTTCGTACTTCGTATTTCTTACTTCTTATTTCCGTATTGGAGTTTCATCGACTTTTACATCACCGACGAGATACTGCATACCGTCAAGGAAGAACTGAAGCAAATCTGGATTTTCGAAACTTTGGGCATTGTGAGAAGGCGAACTATACAAAACTCTTCCTTTCCCGTCTTTTCGGATCCAAGCCACATAAGTGACACCTTCAGTCAATTCCTGACCTTTCTTTTGAGCTTCGATCTCGGAATTGTTGAAATAGAGTAGCGGTTTAAAATCTAACTCAGCGTAGGCATTCTTGTAGAAATAGGGTTCGTCTTTATGGATGAAACCATCAGCAGGGAAAGCTTGTACCAGAGGATGTTTCGGATCAACTAAACGCACATGGATAGGTTGCTGCTTTGGGTGGTAATCAAAACTTCCACCAGTTAATTTAGAGAAAGCCATGGAATTATTGAGTGTGGTATTTCCACCATGAATAACAAACAGTCCTCCTCCTTTTTTGACATAATTGATGATGTTTTTCTCGAGTTCAGCTGCTTTTTTCCAGACCGCCACACTGTCCAAAGAGGGATTTTCGCTCAGTTTATCTACAAATAAATTTCTATAAGTAGGCTTTGAATTGGTATTGTTGAATACCACAAGATCATACATACTTAACTGATCTTTTTCCATCATTGCGATATCTGAGCTTCCTGTCACTTCAAAAGCGCCACTTTTTTCTCCTAATATTTCGAACATCTTTTCTGTATGAGGGTTTACCCAATGCACAAAACCCGTGTGCAATGAAAAAACCAAGACTTTCTTTTTTTCTTTAAAAGGAAACGTTGCTGTCTCGGGTGCCAACTCATAGATTTTATCTTTCCAAGCTTCTGTCAGTTCGACTTCCTGCATGCTTTGTGCTTTGACAGAGCCTAGGGTAGACATGAAAACGATTGCGTAAAAAAAACTCTTCTTCATAGGGAATAGGGGGAATGGTGGATAGGCATTAGTTTAGATTTCAATATCTTTAAAATTGAAGCCCAATAACTCGATTTTTCTATGATTATCAAAAGAATTATACTTCCAGTAGTTGTCACCATGGTTCTTTCAAGTGGTGTTTTTGCCCAGAAGGTTACGCTAAGAGAAACAGAAAAAGGGATAGACTTTCTGCTTGGCGATCAAGCTGTATTAACCTACCAAACTGCCACAGAACCTGTTCCCGAAGGAGTGAAATCTGATTATGCAAAATCTGGATTTATTCATCCTTTAACGTCCCCATCCGGTCAGGTTCTTACTCGGATTCAGCCCAAAGACCACTACCACCATTATGGCATATGGGGACCATGGACCAGAGCTACCATAGATGGAAGGATGGTGGACTTTTGGAATCTAGCTGATCACAAAGGCAGGGTGGATTTCGATAAGGTAATTGCCAAGAAGGAAGCTGGAGGAGTAGCGGAACTCACCGTCAGACAAAATCACATTGATTTAGGGGCATCAGAAGCAAATAAACTGGCCCTTCAGGAAGATTTAGTCATAAAAGTGATGCCCGCCGACAAAGGAAGGTATATGGTAGACTATACCTCCAATATTTCTACCAAACTTAAAGATGGGATTCTTTTGGATGCTTACAGATACGGTGGTGGCCTAGGTTATAGAGCTACAGAAATGTGGGGCTCAGATAATAGCTCTGTTTTGACATCTGAAGGCAAGGATAGAAAAACTGCTGATGGCAGTGATGCCAAGTGGATTATCATCAAAGGCGAGTCAAAAGCACCTCAAGGACAAAGTGGATTGTTGATTCTCAGTCACAATACCAATAAATCGCACCCTGAACCACTTCGGATTTGGCCTGAAGAAAACTATAATCGACTTGGAAATGTCTTTGTCGAATTCACACCTATCCGACATGAATCCTGGGAGATTTTACCAAACCAGCGATATTCTTTAAAATACAGAATGATTGTTTTTGATGGAGACATGACTGCTGAAGAAGCAGAAAATTACTGGCGAGCATTTGTAAAATAATCAGCTCCTTAATTAACAATAAACCCAGGCTTTGAACCTAATTCAGTAAGCAAAGCCATATCCTAATAACCAAGATGAAAAGAAGAACATTTATCAAAAACTCAGGACTTGCTGCAGCAGCATTTGGGATTCCCACCATTGTACCATCCTCAGTGTTTGGGAAAAATGCTCCCAGCAATAGAATTCAAATTGCGCAGATTGGATGTGGCAGGATTGCCAGAGATCATGATATGCCCGGTACATGGAGACATGCGCAGGCTAAGTATATAGCTGTTTCTGACTTGGATTCTAAGAGAATGCTGGAAGGAAAAGCCCATATTGAAAATTACTATGCAAATAAGGAAGGTGAAACAGCTGTAGATATCAAGCAATATGGAGATTATCGTGAAATGCTGTTGAATAAGGAAATTGATGCAGTGGTCATCAGTACTCCTGACCATTGGCATTCCCAGCCAGCCATGGAAGCAGCCCTAGCCGGAAAGCATGTATATCTTCAAAAACCTACTTCTTTGACAATTAAAGAAGGGAGACAATTGGCCGATGCCGTAAAAAAATCAGGAGTAAAGTTACAACTAGGGACACAACAACGATCCAGCGAACAATTTAGGATTGCAGCCGAATTGGTTAGAAATGGCAGAATCGGCCAACTTCATACCGTAAGAATTGGTTTGCCAGGCGATCCTTCAGGACCAGATGCACCAGAAATGCCAGTGCCTAAAAATTTTAATTATGATATGTGGTTAGGGTCCACTCCTGAAGTGCCGTACACTGAAATAGGAGTACATCCTCAAGAAGGGTACGGTCGCCCAGGTTGGTTGAGATTAAATCAATTTGGTGCAGGAATGATTACAGGTTGGGGACAGCATCATTTCGATTCTGCGGCTTGGGGAATGGATACTGAATTGACTGGGCCTCGATTTATAGAGGCAGTGGCCGAATTCCCAAGGTCAGGTCTTTGGAATGTTCACGGGGACTTCATGGTGAAAGCCGAATATGATAACGGAATCCAAATGTATACCAGTGGGGGTTATCCAAATGGCATTCGGTATGAAGGCACAGAGGGATGGATTTGGGTTTCCAGAGGCAATTACGTTGCATCTTCATCCGATCCTGTTGCGCAAGGTGAAAGTGCAAAAGCTTTGGATGCATCCGATCCAAAAATCCTGACTTCAGTTATCGGTCCGGATGAAATCCATCTTCAAATAAGTACAGAGCATCATGGCAATTGGCTGGGTGCGATTCAGGGCGAAAATGAATTGCTTTCTCCGGTTGAGATCGGTCACAGAGCCTGTTCTGTTTGTCTGGTAAGTCATATTGCTATGCAACTAGGAAGAAGACTAGAATGGGATCCTGCCACAGAGAGATTTGTGAACGATGACGAAGCAAACACTTACTTAAGCAGGGATCAACGAGCACCATACGGTACGAATTATGTTAAAGTTTAATAGTAAAAACCTAAGTAAAGCCGCTGCAGTAGCAATGGCAATTTCCCTTTTTCAAAACTGTGATTCACCAAAGGAATCAATGGATGAACAAAAGTCAACTGCCCCAATTCAGATCGTAAGTCTTGACCCAGGGCATTTCCATGCGGGCTTGATCCATAAAAGCATGTACCCTGAAGTGGATTCTACGATCCATGTATATGCTCCTGAAGGGGAAGAGTTGAGGGATTATCTAAAACGAATTGCAGGCTATAATGAGCGTCCTGAAAACCCCACAGCCTGGAGCATAGAAACGTATACCGGAAATGATTTTCTTCAGGAAATGATCCAGGAAAAAGCAGGGAATGTGATGGTGGTGGCTGGTAAAAATGACCGAAAGATCGATTATATTTTAGCTGCTCTAGAGAATGGCATGAATGTATATGCTGATAAGCCATTGGTGATAGACCCTGCAGGTTTCCAAAAGCTAAAAACAGCTTTTGAAATAGCCGGAGAAAAAAAACTGCTCTTTTATGATATCATGACAGAGCGTTTTGAAATCTCCACGATTCTCCAAAAAGAATTATCTATGATTCCCGAGGTTTTTGGAACGATTGAAAAAGGGAGTTTGGATAATCCTGCTATCACCAAAGAATCGGTACACCATTTCTTTAAATATGTTTCTGGGGCTCCTTTGATTAGGCCAGAATGGTTTTTTGATACGGAAATTGAAGGTTCCGGTTTGGTAGATGTGACTACCCACCTGGTGGATTTAGTTCAATGGGAAGCTTTTCCTGATGTGGTTTTGGATACTGCGGATGTGGAAATGTTACAAGCCGAATTATTACCTACCTCTTTGGATTATGAGCAATACCAGCAGGTAACTGGTAAGGTTCCACCTTTCGAAAAAGGAGAAACGATGGATGTCTTGGCCAATGGCGAGATGAACTATACCTTGAAAGGCGTGCACGCAAAAGTTTCTGTAAAGTGGGCTTTCCAGGCTCCAGAAGGAACTGCAGACACCCATTACAGTATTATGAGAGGTACAAAAGCAAATCTGATAATCAGGCAGGGACAGGAAGAGAACTACAAACCTGTTTTGTATGTGAAATTATTGGAAGCACAGGAGGAGGCTTTAATGGACGCTATTTCTAAGACTTTGCAATCAAAGTATCCAGGTATTTCCTTGACAAAGCTGGAAAATGGTGAATTCAGGGTGGATGTTCCGGAAAGTTATTCTGTAGGACATGAAGCTCATTTTGCACAAGTGACAGAAAATTATTTGAAATTCTTCAAAGCAGGTAAAATGCCGGAATGGGAGGTTCCCAATATGCTCGTGAAATACTACACCACGACCAAAGCATTTGAACTTGCACAATAAATTTAAGAGCCTCTGAAACAAGAGGCTTTTTTTTGGGTTGCTTAATTAAATAGATGAAATTTTTCCCTCAAAAAATAAAAGTAAAGGAATTAGTATCATCCATTTGTTGTTTGAAAACGTACATTTTATACATTCTTAAACTCCCGATTATTTTAACTAATCGAGCGTCATAGCTCCTTTTAATTATGAAGCATTTAACTTTTGCAAACGGTGATAAACTTCCAATCATAGGATTAGGAACCTGGAAAAGTGACCCAGGAGAAGTGAAAAAAGCAGTTTTTTGGGCAATTGAAGCGGGATATCGCCATATCGATTGTGCCGCAGTTTACCAAAATGAAAAGGAAGTAGGGGAAGGGATAAAAAAAGCAATTGATGCAGGCTTGGTCAAAAGGGAAGAGCTATTCATCACCTCTAAATTATGGAATAATTCCCATCGCTATGAGGATATTCAACCTGCCCTCTCTAAAACCCTGGCTGATTTAGGATTGGACTATGTCGATCTGTATTTGATCCATTGGCCAATTTCATTCAAGCGAGGTGTTGGATTTGCTAAAAGCCGTGATGAATTTTATACCTATTTGGATGTCCCACTGACACAGACTTGGGAAGGAATGCAGGCTGTGAAAAAAGCAGGTTTGGCCAAACACATCGGTGTTTCTAATTTTAATCAAGCCAAACTTCGGGAATTGATCAACTTGGGAGGTCAAGCTCCTGAGATGAACCAAGTGGAAATGCATCCTTACCTTCCTCAAAAAGGCTTGGTTCAATTTTGTCAGGATAACGGAATTTTGATGACAGCATATTCGCCTTTGGGCTCGCCAGATTCCAGAAATGAATCCCATAAAAATGACCCGGTTTTGCTGAAAGATCCCGTGGTTGAATTAATTGCCAAAAAGCATGGTGCCTCGATAGGACAGATTCTTATTGCCTGGTCAGTTGCTAGGGACATAGCTGTGATTCCAAAGTCTGCAAATCAAGGTAGAATCAAAGAAAATTTACTTTCTGCGAAAATTAAATTAGATCAAAATGACCTGATGGAGCTGGATGATATCGGGATTGAATTTCGTTTTATCAATGGAAAGTTCTTCACAGGTGCGGAGAGTCCCTATAAACTTTCAGACCTTTTTGAATAATAGGTAGGGGTTTTTAATAAATACTATTTGTCACAATGAGCGAAGTCGAATTGTTGTTTGATTGGATATATCAAGCCTTCGACTTTGCTCATCCTGACAACTAACAGGCCTAGATAGATTACACCTATATTTTTTAATCTTCTATCTCCAAAACTTCCAAAATATCTGCAAGTTCATCAAAGTCTTTTAATCCGGGTTTGATTTCTTCTCCTCCTTCCAGGACGATTCCTTTGAGTTTCAGTTGGTAGAGTAGTTCATTGACATTTTCTGCCGATAGACCAGCACCGAGAATGACATCACACTGCTGAGACAAAAGAGTAATTACTTCTAAATCTTTTGGTGTCAAAGGGTCGTCATTGGAAGTAATATGAAATAAAATTCCTTCCTTATTTAGGATTTTTGCCACATCAAACTCCATGTGTCTGACTTCCGCTAGGTCTTTTTTGTAGATGACCTGATATCCGGCAGCTTTTAAAGCGATTAGATCATCGATTCTGACATGCTCTACCCAAGTGATGGCTGGATACTGCTTTAAGGCATCAAGAGTATCAGTTTCAGAATAATTTTCAAATTCACCTACAAATTCCAAACCTGAAACCCAACCGGTAATTTCCTCAAATTGAGAAGGTTTGACGTATTTTTCAGAACTTTCTTCCAAAGCAAAGCCAATGAGATTAACATACATTCCCGCACAATATCTAGCGTCGCTGAGATTGGTAATCCCACTGATTTTCACAAAAGTTTTTAAAGCCATTTCTTGATTATTAAAGCCGTAAAGGTAATCAGGATGATCTTGCTAGGAAAAAGAAAAAGAGATAATATGTAAAATTTGGAAAAAGGTTAAATAAGAAATTAAGTGTATTTTTAAGTTCAAAAGTAAAAGATGAATAAAATTCTACCTGCGTTACTTTCGGGGATATTTCTGATGCTTTTTGCCTGTGAAAGGAAATTAGATGAAAATCCTGTGGATTTTGGGTTTGACTTTCAGCCTTTAGCAATCGGTAATTTTTGGATTTATGAGGTTGATCAAACGGTTTATTTTGGCGAAAATGACTCTGAAGACTACGAGTTTTATGTTCGTGACTATATTTATACTTCCTATATCAACGAAGAAAATGAACAGGTTTTCGTCATAGAAAGGAGTAAGTCTGACGATTTGACAAGTTGGGAACCACTGGAAAATTATACCTTGATTCTCCGGCAACAGGTTTTGATCCGAACTAGTCAGAACCAAAGCACAGTTGCATTGGTTTTTCCGCCAAAGGATGGTGTTTCTTGGAATTCAGCTAGTTATATAAATTCTCCTGAGGACAATTTTGTGATCAACTATCCCTCGGGCAATTCTAACTTATTAGAAGTTAATCAATCAGAAGAGGATGATTTGGTGACTTATCGGGATATCCGCTATGAGATTTTTGAGAAAGGAATAGGCTTGATAGAAGATTATGAAGAAGTGTTGACTTATTGTTCCCGAAACGATTGTTTGGGAGATCAGTTAATAGATGGTGGAAGTAAAACACATTTGAAAATTACCGAATATGGGCAATTTTAAATTTTTGGTTCTGGCATTGATTTTTATGGGATTTGGCTTGAAGTCTCAAGCTCAAGACCGCTATGCTGTATTTTTTAAATATAAGCCACAGGATACCTACAGCTTAAGTGATCCAAGTCAGTATTTGAGCCAAAAAGCTTTGGATAGAAGGTTAAGAGAGGGGATTCAGGTGGATTCCTTGGATCTTCCAGTTTCTCAGAAATACATCGATGAGCTTAGAGGGATTGCAGATGATGTTCTTTATTCCAGCAAATGGTTTAATGCAGTCCTTTTAGTGACAAATGAGGAAGGAGTTTCAGCTATGGAGGCTCTGCCTTTTGTAGATAAAGTGGAAATGGTGGCTTTGGATTATATTCCCAGTCCAAACGCGAGGGTTGGGAGAAAGATTTTTGCATCAGCTTCATTGAAAATTTGTTTACCCGTGAATCATAGAAAATTAGGGACAAACGAAAACCCCTATGATTTTCAAAACAGTTTGTTGAGAATTCCAGAAATGCATGAGGAAGGCTTTACTGGAAAGGGGATTCGGGTAGCAGTATTTGATGCCGGTTTTCCTGGAACCAATGAAGCATCGGCCTTGTCACATTTGTTTGAAAACAATCAGATTTTGGCCACAAAGGACTTTGTAAAACCATGGTCTGAAAATGTCTATACTGCTAACCAACATGGAACCAATGTGCTTTCTCTGATAGCAGCAAAAGAAGAGGGAATCTTAGTTTCTGGTGCTCCTGATGCGGAATATTTTTTGGCAATAACTGAAGAAGACGCCACAGAATATATTGTGGAGGAATATAATTGGGTGAAAGCCGCTGAGGTTGCTGATAGTTTAGGAGTGGATATTATCAATAGCTCGGTGGGCTATTATGATTTTGATGACCCTACGATGAACTATTCTCCGGAAGATTTGGATGGAAAAACAACTGTAATTGCCCGGGGGGCAAATATTGCTGCTAAAAGAGGGATTTTGGTTGTGAATAGCGCCGGGAACTATGGCCCAAAAGAAAGTTCTCTAGTCTCTCCAGCTGATTCCGAAATGGTTTTGGCGATTGGAGCAGTCGATAAAGAGTTAAATGTTTCCAATTTCAGTTCGCGAGGACCGACAGGCGATGGTAGGATCAAGCCGGATTTGGCTACCTATGGAAATGGAGTTGCTTTGATCCGATCAAATGGAAACCTTGGCTACTCAAATGGCACATCATTTTCTGCACCTCAAATTACTGGTTTAGCCGCAGGTCTATGGCAAGCAAAACCCGAATGGACCAGAGCAGAAATGGTGGAAAACCTGATCCGAAGCGCTACCCAAGCAGATGCAAAGGATAATTTATTGGGTAATGGTATTCCTAATTTTTTTGACGCTTATTATGGTGAAATTTTAGCAGTAACCGGTGAAGAGCAAATCCTTTGGAAATTATTTCCAAACCCATTGGCTACGGATGACTTGACGATTTACTTTGGTCAGGGATTAAGTGCTGAATTTTCTGTAATCGATATGAATGGAAAAATCATCCAATCTGCAGTATTGATCAGAAATAACCCAAAAGATCCGTTTAGGACATCATTGCAGGGACTTAAAGCTGGTTTTTACATTGTACAAATGCAAGATGGTGTAAACCTAAAGCGAACCAAGCTCTTTAGACAATAAAAAAAATTCAAAATCAATTCAAATAGATTCTTCATGTCACCTCTTATTGCCCCTTCCATACTTGCTGCGGATTTTGCCAACCTACAGAGCGAGGTGGAAATGCTAAATACCTCCCAAGCTGATTTTATCCATGTAGATATCATGGATGGGGTTTTTGTTCCTAATATTTCTTTTGGAATTCCGGTAACCCAAGCGATTAAAAAACATGCTAAAAAGCCGCTGGATGTGCATTTAATGATCGTGGAGCCAGACCGTTATTTAGAGGCGTTCCGTGATGCCGGAGCGGATATCATTTCAGTTCATTACGAGGCATGTCCACATTTGCATAGATCTTTGCAAGCGATAAAAGCCCTGGGAGCCAAAGCTGGAGTGGCGATTAATCCGCATACACCCATAGAGCATTTAAAAGAAGTGATCCAGGATATTGGCTTGGTGTGCATGATGTCGGTAAACCCAGGTTTTGGAGGACAGAAATTTATAGAAAATACCTATGATAAAATCTCAAGATTAAAAGATCTGATTTTGTCCAAAGGAGCAACCACCAAAATAGAAATAGATGGGGGAGTGAATATCCAAAATGCTCCTAAATTGGTGACGGCTGGAGCTGATGTGTTAGTAGCAGGCAGTTTTGTCTTTAATTCACCTGATCCTGTCGCAACTATCTCTGAATTGAAGTCTATCCGGATGGTATAGGATTATTGGCGACCGTTCATCCAAAAATACCTTAATAAACCCTAAAAGTCTTGATTTTTTGGAATATGGTTTATTTATTGAACATATTACGAAAACTAAAATCAGAGAAGATTATGAAAAAAGTATTGTTGTTTGGAGCGTTTTTCGCATGTATGGGAATGACCGGATTTGCGCAGGAAGCAGCGGAAGAAGTTACGGATGAGGAGCTTACAAAGTTTGCGCATATGGAAGTGATGACAGAAATGTTTGCAGCTGAAAAAACGGAAGAATTCAAAGCTATGATTTTGGAGAATGAGATTTTCCAAGGTGGTGCTAGATACAATGAAATCAAGGCAGCTTGGGGAGATGAGGCAAAAATGGCTGAAGCAGAAATTACTGAAGAAGAAAAAGCAGCTTATCAAGCGGTTCAGGATTTCCAAAGTTCCCTTCAAGATGTTTTGAAAGAATATAAGACGGATTTGATCATGAATGATTCCATTTTAGGTGTTTCAACTTATAATAAAGTTAATGGAGCAATTAAAGAAGATCCTGCATTAAAAGAGAAACTTGATTCTCTTGAAAAAGAATTAAAAGCTAAAAGTGATTCTGAAAAAGAAGATGGTGGCGAAGGTACCAGCAACTAATTCAAAATAATCATACCTATTAAGCCTCCTAGTTGGAGGCTTTTTTTTTAATTTCACACGATCATCGGAATATTTTCGTTAGCTACCTATGAAGTTTAAAAAGCCATTATTTACGGGATTGTTTTTTTCAATTTGTCTGCTGGCATCTGCTCAAGATGAAGATATATTCGGGATTTCTGAGAAAGCCAAAAACCCAAAAAGCGAAAGCGCAGTAGGGAATATTACCCGGAATGTACTGGAAATGTTCAGTATTGAAATATCTGGAGGTGCAGCTTATAACCAGTTTTCAACCAGTTTTTATTCTGCGAATCCAAGTCTATATCCCAATTTCACCCAATTCCAGAATTTTGAAACACCTTTGGATATTTCAGAAGAAAATCCATTGGAAATGAAAAGTAATGACTGGACTTTCCCGCTTCTGAATGCCGGTTTACGGATAAATTTATTCAACCTTCTTACCATCGGTGGTGGATACGGTCAGGAATGGGGTAATATGTCTACGATGAGAGGTGGGGATTTTGAGTTTGCCTTTGAGGGAGGTTCCTATCAGGCAAGTAAACTTTATGGGACAGTTGGTTTGGTTTTATATGATGCAAAGAGGAGACAGGCTTTCCTGAGATGGAAATACAGAAGATATGCCTCAGCAAATTATTACATGCAGTCTGAAATGACCCAACGATCCAGACAGGTATATCCTTGGAGATTTATTCTGGAAGGTGAATTCGGTCAATTAAAAATCAAAAATTTTGTAGACGGCACGATGGCTGGAGGAAGTACTTATGAACCAAAACTAGCTGTAGGAGACAAGCCTTACATGGGCATTGCTTTACGTATCGAAAGGGATTTTTCGGAATACACCAAGATGTTTGTTAAGGGAGGTGCTGAGTTTAGAGATTTTACCTATGCTGCTTCGGATTTTTCAGAAGTTCAGGATCTTAAGCAGACACTTTATGGAATGCAGGTAGGCTTTGCGGTCCGCTTTCCAGGTACCAAAAGATGTAAAATTGGTGGATGTGGAGTCGTGATGAAACATATGCATAATGGGATAGAGTACCGAGGCAGTGGAATTTTCAATTATCAGAACCGAAAAGTGGGTCAGTGGTACTAAGATTTTGATTACTTTTTTCGTATTGATTTTCTCTTTTCAAAACCATTGGGTTTTTACTATCTTGCAGCTTAATAATCGACCCCAGAAAAGCACTATATGGCTCAAGGAGAAAACGAGAACATCATACCCATTAACATTGAAGAGGAAATGCGCGGAGCCTACATCGATTATTCGATGTCGGTTATTGTTTCCAGGGCACTTCCGGACGTCCGTGACGGAATGAAACCAGTTCATAGAAGGATCCTTTACGGGATGCAGGAACTGGGCGTATTACATAACAAACCTTATAAGAAATCTGCGAGAATCGTAGGGGAAGTACTTGGTAAGTATCACCCACATGGTGACTCTGCTGTATACGACACCATGGTACGTATGGCTCAGCCTTGGTCTCTTCGGTATCCATTAGTGGATGGTCAGGGGAACTTTGGTTCCATCGATGGTGACAATCCGGCAGCTATGCGTTATACCGAGGCACGTTTGAAGCGGATTGCCGAGGAAATGCTGGTTGACATCAATAAGGAGACTGTAGATTACCAATTCAACTTTGACGATTCCTTAAAGGAACCAGTAGTCCTTCCTGCAAAAGTACCGGCATTGTTATTAAATGGTGCTTCAGGTATTGCGGTAGGTATGGCCACTAATATGGCTCCACATAACCTAAATGAGGTCATTACTGGGATAATTGCCTACATAGACAACAGAGAGATTACAGTGTCTGAATTGATGGAGTATATCATAGCTCCTGACTTCCCTACAGGTGGGATAATTTACGGCTACAACGGAGTAAAAGCAGCATTTGAGACGGGACGTGGCAGAATTGTCATGCGTGGTAAAGCCAATGTGGAGACCAAAGACGGCGGAAACAAAGAGATGATTGTCATCACGGAGATTCCTTACATGGTCAACAAGGCCAACATGGTGGAGAAAACTGCTCAGTTGATCAATGAAAAGAAAATCGATGGGATTTCCGCAATACGTGATGAATCTGATAGATCGGGAATGCGGATTGTTTATGAATTAAAGAGAGATGCCATTCCTTCTGTCATTCTAAACAATTTATACAAGCATACCCAGCTTCAGACATCTTTCTCAGTAAACAATGTCGCCCTTGTAAAAGGAAGACCTTATACACTGAATCTTAAAGATCTGATTGTTCATTATGTAGATCACAGACATGAGGTTATCGTCAGAAGAACAGAATATGAGTTAAAAGAAGCGGAAAAAAGAGCCCATATTTTACAGGGGTATTTGATTGCTTTGGATCATTTGGATGAGGTCATTGCTTTGATCAGAAATTCTGCTGATCCGGAAACTGCCAGAAATGGGTTGATCGAACGATTTGAATTAAGTGAAATTCAGGCAAGAGCGATTCTCGATATGAGGCTGCAGCGATTGACCGGAATGGAAAGAGATAAAATTATCCAGGAATACAAGGAAATTATGGCTTTGATCGAAGAGCTGAAATTTATTCTTGAAAACGAGGATAAGAGAATGGAAATCATCAAGGAAGAATTGACGGAAATGAAAGACCGTTATTCTGATGATAGAAGAACTGAAATCGAGCACAATGCGGAAGATTTCAGTTACGAGGATATGATCCCGAATGAAGAAGTGGTGATTACTGTTTCACATCAGGGATATGTCAAGCGAACTGCTTTGACAGAATATAGAACCCAAGGAAGAGGAGGTGTAGGGTCCAGAGGTGTAAGCACCAAAGAGGATGATTTTACAGAATACATTTTCACGGCTTCCACTCATAATTACCTGTTGATTTTTACTGATAAAGGAAAGCTATTCTGGCTGAAGACCTATGCAATTCCTGAGGGGTCCAAGACTTCAAAAGGTAGACCGATCCAGAATTTGATCAATATTGAGTCAGATGATAAAATCAGATCCATTATACAGGTGGATGATTTAAATGATGAGGATTACATCAATAATCATTTCCTGATTATGGTTACCAAGCAAGGTATCATCAAGAAAACTACTTTGGAGCAATACAGCCGTCCTAGGTCCAATGGGATCATTGCTCTGAATATCAGAGAAGATGACCAATTGGTAAGGGTAGATATGACCAATGGATCACAACATATCGTCATTGCTGCCAAATCAGGAAGAGCAATCCACTTCCCAGAAACAGCGGTTAGACCTATGGGAAGAACAGCTACAGGGGTCAAAGCAATTACCCTTCAAGGAAAAGATGACTTCGTGATTGGCATGGTTTGTGCCTCTGATGAAACAGCTACCTTGTTGGTAGTTTCTGAAAATGGATATGGAAAACGTTCCAATCTTGATGAATACAGGATCACAAATAGAGGAGGAAAGGGCGTGAAAGCAATGAATGTAACGGATAAAACCGGAGCTTTAGTTGCGATTAAAGAAGTGGCTGATTCTGACGACTTAATGATCATTAATAAGTCTGGTATTATCATCCGAATCTCGATGGACACCCTTAGAATTATGGGTAGAGCTACACAGGGAGTAAGATTGATAAAAGTAGGCGAAGAGGATAGTATTTCGTCGGTAGAAAAAATTACAAAAGAAGAGGACGAAGAACTATTGGATTCAGAAACTTCCGAAGACGCTCCAGAAGTAAAAAATGAATCTCCTGATGTCGATGGAGATGAACCAAATGAATAACCAAACAAAAAAAAGTAAACGATAATAATGAAGAAGCTAATTCTATCATTGGCCTTAATTGGTGCAACAACCTTGGCCTTTGGACAAAAAAAAGTGGTAAGATCTGCTGAGAAAAACTTCAAGTCCGGTGATCTTCAAACAGCTTTATCGGAGATTGAAGCTGCAACAAATGACCCGGAAACAGGTTCTGACCCAGAAACCTATTTAATAAAGGCAAAAATCGAAACTAAAATGTTTGGTTCCGATTCTTCCAATACCATGCAGACGTACGAAATAGGGCAAGCCGCACTTGCTACCTACATGAAGACTTTCGAAATGGGTGGATCAGATAAATCCTCAGGGATTGGTGAAGATATTTGGGAGGAAGATATTACTGGAGTTCCTGATAATTTAAGGCCTTACTCTATCAATACTTTGAAAAACACTTCATTCGATAAGGCTATAGAAAGATTTAATGAAGGCGATCAGGAAATGGCTTACCATTTCTTTGATTTGGCTGGGGAAATTGCACCTGAGGACACTACGATCCACTACAATGCAGGTTTCCTTGCCAACGATCTGGAAATGTACGAAGAGGCCAAAAAGCATTTCAATTTGCTTTTGGATGTTGAGGACTATGATAAATTAAATACCTATTACTTCATGGTTCAAATCCTAAGTGGTGCAGAGTCAAATCCTGAAGGGGCATACGACATGGTAATGGCCGCAAGAGAAGATTATCCAGAAGATAAAATCCTTGCTGAATATGAAATCCAATTGTTGCTTCAATTGAATAAAATGGACGAAGCAATGGCATCTATTAAAGAGGCTTTGAAAAATGATCCAAATAATGCTTCGATCTTATTAAGATCTGGTTTCCTTAAAGAGAAGTCAGGAGACATGGATGGAGCAATGGCAGATTATAAAAGGTCAGTTGAAGTCGATCCAGATTTCTACGATGGTAATTTCTACACAGGTGCTTTGATGTTGGATAGAGCTAGAGAGATTTTGGCAGAATTGAATAGTCTTTCTGATGACGAGTGGGAGAAAAGATCTGAAGCAATGGGTAAAGAAGCTGATAATTATTACAAAGAATCTGTTCCTTACTTTACTAAAGTTCTAGAAATCAGACCTGATAACACAGATGTAATGGAAATCCTTTTCCAAGTACATACTAGACTTAAAAATGAAGCGGAAGCTGATAAATACAATAAGAAATTAATCGAATTGATCGGTCCTAATTGGATGGACGGAGGAAATTAATTCTCTTTAACACTTGAAAGCCAGCAAATTTGCTGGCTTTTTTTTTTTTTTTTTTTTTTGGAAAATTTTATTGGTATAACTGCCTTTTCGACTTTGGGAAATCAACACTGCAAGAAAGAAGTATTCCTTATCAACTAATGTAATCTTCTGTTTACCGGCATTTAGCCTAGTAATCAAAGAGTATTTAGTGAATGGAGGGATGCGGATAAGCTGATTTTTTAAAACCCAATACCGAACTTGTTTTCCCTGATTCAGTTAGTTCTTTTTTAATTACTCTTATCTTTGCAATTCATCTGTTAGTTTTACGATGCCAGTGTCCTTCAAAACAGTCGCCCTAGCTGTTTTTATTTCAATTTCCGCTTTCCCAACTTTTGCCCAGTCAAAGTTCCAAAAATCAATAGTTGTCAGCTATGAAAATGGACCACTACTAAGTAATGGGAAGGATTGGGCCGATGAAATCAGACAATCGGAACATTACAACGGAATCGATGTCAGGTTTGAATGGAGAAAAGTCGAAAACACCTTTTATAATTTTCTTTATAGATACCCCAGCATGGGATTTGGCTATAGTACATTGGTCCATTATTCCGAACAGCTTGGCAGACCTATGGGTATCTATGGTTTTGTTGAAATGCCATTCACCAGAAAAGGAATTCACCAGAAATTCTATCTAAGTTATTTTGGGCAAATTGGTTTAGGCTTCCATATTAAACCCTATGATCCTGAAACAAATCCCTTGAACCTTTTCGTTGGCTCCAATCTCAATAGCTACATCCACTTAGGCTTTAAAGCCAACTATCAGATTTCGGATAGAGTAAGTGTGCTCGGTACAGTTGGTTTGAAACATTTTTCAAATGGATCATCCAAGAAACCCAATGCAGGGATCAACTACGCACCATTTGGAATTGGTATTAAAACCAAATTGGGAAGGATAGAGGAAGTGCCCACCGAAAGAGTCCCATATCCTGACCTGGAGAAACGTGGGTTTTGGAATCTGGCATTATATCTTGGCACCAAAAATTACGAAATAGGTGATCCAACTTATTTTAGAGGTGGTCTAGGAATTAATTACTTATGGGAAGCCTCTTATAAATATAGAATGGGACTGGGAATCGATTGGTTTTATGGAGCAGGTATAAAAGATCGTTGGCCCGACCAGAATACCGGTTTTTTTGATGCCAATTCATTTGCTTTGGTAGGTTCATGGGAATGGAAAATCAATGAACATTTATATGCTCCAGTAGCTTTTGGAGTATATTTTAACCAGTCTGAATTTAACCAGGAGGTTTCCTGGTTTTACGAGAGAGTAGGAGTCAGATATAGATTTGATAACAATATCTTTGCAGGGCTTCAAATCAAAGCGCATAAAGCAAAAGCTGACTTTTTTGAATTTACTTTTGGTTATACGATTCCCGGAAAAATCAAATATATACGACCGGGAAAGTAGATTGATCCCCCATTGATCACAAAATATTTTTATTTGCAACTTGCTTATTTTAGCTTGTACTGATTATTTATGCCCATTTATGACTAACACCAAATTATTCGCTTCTATTTCGCTTTTAGCTGGCTTTTTTCTTTTTAATTTCACCCTAGCCCAATCGGTTCCATCCTCGGTGTTATTCCAGAAATTACAGCAATTAAAGGAAACCCGAAGAGTATTATATGTAGCCGCCCACCCAGATGATGAAAACACGAGATTAATTTCTTACCTCGCCAACGGGGAGAACCTACAGGTGGCTTACCTCAGTTTGACGAGGGGAGATGGAGGTCAAAACTTAATCGGGAAAGAGTTAAGTGAAAAACTTGGTCAGATCAGGACTCAGGAACTGCTTCAGGCAAGGAAAACAGATGGAGGAAGGCAGTTTTTTTCCAGAGCCATTGATTTTGGATACACCAAGACTCCTGATGAGACTTTTCAAAATTGGGATCGTGAAAAGATCCTTTCAGATGTGGTTTGGGTAATCAGAAATTTCCAGCCAGATATCATTATTACCAGGTTTAATACAATCCCTGGAGGAGGAAACCATGGGCAGCATACGACTTCTGCGATCATGGCTGGAGAAGCCATGCGAGTAGCAGGTGACCCGACTGTCTTTCCGGAGCAATTGAAATACGTTGATCCCTGGAAACCAAAGAGAGTGTTCTGGAACACCTATAATTTCAGAGGAGATTTTGTGAAAGAAGAGGGAAATCAATATTTCGAATTTCCAACAGGTGACTACAACCCGCTTTTAGGAAAAACTTATAGCCAAATTGCAGCAGATAGTCGAACCATGCATAAATCCCAAGGATTTGGTAGTACTGCCACCAATGGGGAAGCTACGGATCATATCCAGTTTGTAGAAGGTGATAAGCCAATTAATTCCGAATTTGATGGGGTACAAAATCGGTGGGAGACGATCAATGGCGGCAAGGAAGTGGAAAGCCAAATTGAAAAGGTCTTAGAGAATTTTGACTTTATCCAACCTGAAAATAACCTTGCTTCATTGTTGGAGATTAAGACAGCACTCGACCGATTGGATTCAAAAGCAATCTGGATCAAAGAAAAAAAGGCGAAAATTGACGAGTTGATTTTAGCATCCTTAGGAGTTGAAGCGGAATGGATCGTACGAAAAGAACTTGGGTTTGCAGGTGAAACCATAGAAACTACTTTAGAAATCACTAATCCATCAGATAATGGATTGAAGCTGGAAAGTTTTGGGTTTTTGGATCATCAGTCCTCAATCAATCAACTTCTTGGCGAAAACACCTTGGAGACATTTTCACAGGAATTGAACCTGCCGAAGGATATTGCTCCTTCACAACCTTACTGGCTAAAAGAACCAGCTGACGGAGCACTCTACCATGTCAGCGATCAATTGATGATCGGAAAACCTTTTGAAAACGGTCAATTGAAAGGAACTTTAACTCTTTCCTACGGAGGAAAAACCATATCCATGGACCTTCCATTGATGTTTAAATACAATAGTCCTGTAGATGGTGAGGTAAAGCAACCTTTTACTGTAGTTCCTGAGGTGGATTTGGTGGTTTCCAAAGAAAATGTTTTTCTGTTAGAAGGGGTGGATCCTAAACTTTCTTTAACCGTAAATTTTGGAAAAGAAATTTTAGAGGGAAACTTAACATTCGAGAACCTGAATTCCGATCAGTATAAGATTGTTTCGGAGTCTACCAATGAAGTAAATAGACAAAAGATCTATGAGGTAGAATTTAACTTGAGAGGCAATCAGAAGAGAACTGTCACGGCTACATACACCACCGCTGAAGGAAACATTTTCAATCAGGCTACAAACAGAATCATTTATGCCCATATTCCCAATCTGACATATTTTAGTCCAGCTTCCGTCAATTTGATTAAGGCGGATTGGAAAATTTCCGGAGCTAGAATCGGTTACATCCCTGGAGCTGGTGATGACGTTCCCAATGTGTTGACTGCTTTGGGATATGAGGTGGTGGAAATTGGGCCAAGTGATTTTTCAAAAGCGTATTTAAGTCAGTTTAAAGCGGTGATTGTGGGCATCCGGGCTTATAATACCAATGCGAGTCTGGTAGAAAACCAACAGGTTTTGATGGATTATGTGAAAGAAGGAGGTAATGTGGTGGTGCAATACAATACCACTGGTGGTTTAAAATCATCGGATATGGGACCTTATCCATTTAATCTGAGCAGAGATCGTGTCACTGTCGAAAACTCACCATTCAAAGCTGATTTTAAACATCCTGTTCTTTCAACTCCAAACCAAATTGATTCTGATGATTTTGATGGATGGGTCCAGGAAAGAGGTTTGTATTTTGTAACGGATATATCTGAGGAGTACAGTACACCATTACAGTTTCAGGATCCAGATGAGGAATTCCTGAATGGTGCTTTGATCTACACGAAGTATGGAAAAGGAAACTATGTTTACACGGGAATTTCCTTTTTTAGGGAGCTTCCAGCGGGTGTTCCAGGAGCCATCAAATTATTTGTTAACCTAATCGAGCAATAGTTTTGGAAGAGAAAAAAATTCGTTGGAAAAACCTATATCTAGGTTTAATGGCTAGTTTGGTATTGATCATCGCCTTTTTCTCTTGGCTTCAAAATGCCTATTCATGAGTGTTATAGATTGGATCGTACTATTTGGGACACTGGGGACCATCGCTGCCTATGGAGTTTATAAAACTTACAAACAAAGCAGTCTTGATTCATACCTGAGAGGAAAGAATTCCATGAATTGGTGGACAATCGGTCTATCGATCATGGCTACTCAGGCTTCTGCTATCACCTTTTTAAGTACTCCGGGTCAGGCTTATGAAGATGGGATGCGCTTCATCCAGTTTTATTTTGGTCTGCCACTGGCAATGATCATCATATCGGTCAGTTTCATTCCTATCTATTACAAACTCAAAGTATACACCGCTTACGAGTATCTGGAGAATAGATTTGATTTGAAAACCAGGACTTTAGCCGCTTTATTGTTTATCATCCAGCGGGGCTTGGGAGCTGGAATTACGATTTATGCCCCGGCGATTATACTTTCTACCTTGTTGGGCTGGAATTTGACTTGGACCAATATTCTGATTGGTTGTTTGGTGATAGCATATACAGTCTCTGGTGGAACAGAGGCGGTTTCCATCACCCAAAAACAGCAAATGGCAGTGATGATGGGAGGGATGATTTTGGCAGGTATCATTGTAATTCAGATGCTTCCTATTTCTTTTCAGGAAGCACTTCATGTGGCAGGAAAAATGGATAAGCTCAACATGGTCAATTTTGAGTTTGATCTGGCGGACCGCTACAATGTCTGGTCAGGTATGACTGCCGCCGTATTCCTTTTTCTGGGTTATTTTGGAACGGACCAAAGTCAGGTTCAAAGGTATCTTTCAGGACAGACACTTTCCCAAAGTAGGATGGGCCTGATCATGAATGGATTTCTAAAAATCCCGATGCAGTTTGTGATTTTATTTATCGGCGTGATGGTTTTTGTTTTTTATCAATTCTATCAGCCTCCGGTGGTATTCAACAAAGTTCAGACAGATAAGCTCCGGGAAAGTGAGTATGCAGCGGATTTTGAAAAGTTGGAAGAGCGATACACAGCAAACTTTGAAGAAAGCAAAGCCTCTTATTTAGAAATGCTGGAAGCGATTGAGAAGAAGGATTTGTCTTCAGAAAATCTTTTAAAATCGGATATTAATTTCTTAAAAGAAGAACAAAAACAGATCAGAGAAGAGGTAAAAGCTTTAATTGTCACCAATGATCCTGTTGCAGAAACCCGTGATACAGACTATGTGTTTATGCGATTTGTCATGGATAATTTGCCAAAGGGAATTATAGGATTGCTCTTTGCAGTGATTTTTTCTGCTGCCATGTCTTCAAGTGCATCCGAACTGAACTCATTGGGTTCCACCAGTACGATAGACCTGTACAAACGCTCCATAAAAAAAGAAGCTTCCGATTTACACTACTTAAGATCTTCTAAATTCTTCACTGCATTTTGGGGAGTAGGGGCGATCTTATTTGCTACCTATGCCTCCTTGTTTGAAAATTTGATCCAAGCGGTAAACTTATTGGGTTCTTTATTTTACGGGACTATTTTGGGGATATTTATCGTGGGATTTTTCATGAAATGGATCAAAGGTCAAGCTGTTTTTATAGCGGCATTGGCTTCCCAGGTACTTATTTTCATCATTCATTTTAGAAATGGTGTTGGATTGTTTGACTTTGTATGGAACATTGGGTTTTTGTGGTATAATGCCATTGGCTGTTTGGCAGTCATGCTTTTTGGAACAATCCTGCAGGTAACTTTAAAAAAGTAACATCAAAAAAGCCTTCCTGAAATTGAATTCAGGAAGGCTTTTTTGATTTCTCAAGTATTGAAGCTTCGAAAACTGTGTGGACGGAAAAGTTATTTTAAAGATCTAATTAATCTTTGATTTAAGCCTACATAGTCGGGGTTTTGAGCTTCTTCAGCCAGTTCCATGGACTCTTTAGCTGATTCGACAGCCTCGGTTTTAAGGCCAAGGGCAACTTCGATTTTTGCCTTTAAATGATAAGCCCAGTATTTCGGATCATTTTCTACTGATTCCTGTATCCATTCGTAGGCTTTGTTGAGATCCCGTCCTGTATTTAGATAATAACTTGATGCTTCATAAAGGAGATTAGGATTATCGGTATCCTGATCTAGAACATATTCTTTGATTTGGGCCATTACGATGGGATCGGCATCCATCGAAATATGGAATTTAGCACTGGTCTGTTCCCACTTCATGGATAAATCAGCCCCAGTATCGGTCAAGTTTGTAAAGTTAATTTCGAAGGTCTCGTAGTTGTTTTTGGTTTTTGAGGGAGCCACTTCGAAACGTAACTGGTCTTCTTCTGGATTATATCCAATAGCTCCCCAAAGCTTTGTGTTTTTGGATAAAATTACGGTCCAGGTGTTTTTATTGGGAATGGAATAAATGGCGTATTGTCCTTTTGGCACCGCTTGACCTTCAATCTTGACATCAGTTGAGAAATTTATGACCGTTGCGCCATTGGCTCCGGTTCTCCATATGGATCCGTAAGGAACTAATTCCCCGAAAATCTTTCTACCCTTGGTGCTCGGTCTGCTATAAGAGACCGTGACATCCGTTAAACCGATCTTCTGGGCGATTTTTGCAGAAGGAGAGGCTTGAGGCATGTCTATTTGCTGCGCAATTGATTGGTAACCAAATAGTAAAAAGAATATAAGGAAATATGTAGGTAAGGAATGTGCTTTCATGACCATTTTTTTGTTGTGTATTTCAATTAAATCGGATTTGCCTTTAATTAGTTTACAAAAATCATGTAAATTCATATAAAATCCTGCATTTAGGATGGCAGGTTAGCAAGATTTTTGTCTTTGTTTTGACAAACTATTATTTCCCGTTTTTAGGGGTTACTATTTTTCGATTCTTATGAGCCTAGCAATTATTTGTCCAGGGAAAAACGCTGATCCCTGGATCAAAGTATTAACCAGTCAAGATCCAGATTTAAAAATCCAGGTATACCCTGATATCAAAAGTCCCCAAGAGGTAGAGGTAGTCATGCTTTGGAACCACCCCAAAGGTATTCTGAACTCATTTCCCAATTTAAAATTAATCAGCTCCATGGGAGCCGGGGTGGACCATATTCTCAATGATGATTCTGTTCCGGAAGAGATCCCGATCGTCAGGATAGTTGATGAAAAGCTTACTTTTTCCATGACCAATTATGTGATTATGGGGGTGTTGAATTTTCATAGACAAATTACGAGGTATCAAAAAGACCAGTCTAACCATATTTGGGATATGAGTAATCCCGAAATACCTGTTAAAGTCGGAGTGATGGGAGTTGGTGCTTTGGGAGGAGATGTTTTGGAGAAACTTTCATTTATGGGTTTTGAGGTAGCAGGGTTTGGTTTTTCTGAAAAAAGAGATTTTCCATATTCTTATTATTCTAAAGATGAAATACAACAATTTCTTTCTTCTGTAAACGTTATTGTTTGCCTATTGCCCCTGACACCGGATACGGAGAATATTTTAAATCTAGAGCTGTTTTCCCAATGCAATCCAGGATCCTATTTAATCAATGTGGCCAGAGGAAAACATCTGGTAGAAGAGGATCTTATGGTGGCCTTAGAGAAAGGGTATCTCTCCGGTGCTTTGTTGGATGTGTATAGAAAAGAACCTTTGCCAGCAGATCATCCATTTTGGGAGGAAGAAAAGATTATGATGACACCTCATATCGCGAGTGTTACCAATCCCCAGGCAGCAGCACCTCAGGTGATAGAAAATATCCGCAGAGTCAAGGCAAACCAACCATTAAACAATCTCGTTATTCGCCAAAGAGGCTATTAATATTTTTAGATATGACAAGCACTTTTACAATTCTTTGCCCCACTGATTTTTCAGAATGCTCCCTCAACGCTATTGAGTATGCCGCAAAACTAGGAGAGTTGTATAAGGCTGACCTGATACTTTTCCATGTGCTGAATAAAACCGATTATGAAAAAATGTCGCCTTTGGATACCAAAGGTTATCATCAGGTGGAATTCATTAAAGAAAAACTGGAAAATCTTCAAGAAGCTGTGCTCAAAGAGAGTAAATCCAAAGGTTTAAATAGCTGCCAGATTTCTTTCAAGGACGGGAAAATTGTCAAAACCACCCTTGAGGAAGCAAAATCTTCCAAAGCTCATCTGATTGTGATGGGTACAGAAGGCACCAACGATCTAAGAGAGCATATCATTGGGTCAAAAACCAGCAGAATAGTCGAGGAGGCTGAGATTGATGTTTTTGTCGTTCCAAGAAAAGTGTTTTTCAAAAGACCTAGAAAACTGATTTATGCTTCTGATTACTTAGAAGAGGATAAATTGGCGATCCAAAAGATAATTGAACTGGCATCTTTTTTTAGCTCAGAAATCGACATTGTCCATGTGAGCAATACTCATAAAGCCATTGACAAATCCCTTCATGAGGAAATGGTCAACGAGCTATCACCTTTCGTGAAATATGATAAGGTCAGTTTTGTCCTAAAAGCTTACCGCGACGATTTGGCTTTAGGGCTGGAAAATTACCTGCAGACATCAAAAGGCGATATTTTGGTCACTTTAAGTAAAAAGAAGTCTTTTTTTGATCAGATTTTTTCAAAGAACCTGTCAAAAAAAATGGCCTATTTTATCAATAAGCCATTGTGGGTCATCAAGTCATTTTAAATCACTTCTTAGAGAATAATCCTTTCAGAAACGTTTTAAACTCCTGTCGGGCTTTGGGATCTTTAAATAGAGATCCAATGGTTTTGAAATAAAAGTTAGGGGTCAATTTCTTCTCTTTGCTATCGTCAGCTGGAGATTCATTTGCCTGCTCCACTTTAGGTGAAGGCGGGGTTTCTTGACTATTTGGTTTATACCCGACCAAATCATCTGCTTTTTCAAAGCTTTTTTTAGACCGCTGTTTATAGCCGAGTTTTTCTTCCACCAATCCTTTATTGTTAAAGGCTACAGCGTCTTCAGGGTCTAGTTCTATGGCTTTCTCGTAATCTTCTATGGCTCCTTTCAAATCCCCGATCCGGTCCTTGAAATAGGCTCTACTGCTATAGCGATATGGGTTTTTTGGGTCTAAATTTGCCGCTCGGTCAAACTCCGCAAGCGCCTCCTCATCTTTTTTCAATAAATGAAGTACAACAGCCCGATCTGATATGTAGTTTGTATTGTATGGGTCAAGCTCGACTATTCTGTCGAAATCCAACAAGGCATCCTTGGTTTTTCCCATTCTGGAAAGAATTCTACCTCTGTAAAGAAAAAGCTCCGGATTATCAGCTGTCTTGGAAATCAACTGATTAAATATGAGGAGAGCTTCTTCAAATTTACCTGTTTTGTAAAGTTCTATTCCTGCTTCAAAAGTCATTTTTCTGATTTTTATACCTAATACAAAGGTAAGGCAGGAATAGTTTACCAAATAATCTTTCTGATGTTTTTGCACCCAAACCGTTCCCCCTATTATCTTTAAGCTTTACAGTTCGCATCATTCATGGCCCAATCACCCCAAGTTGTACTTAAAGAATTAAAGGAGAAGAAGTTTGCCCCGATTTATTTTCTGGAAGGAGACGAGCCTTTTTACATTGACCAGATTACCGAGTATATAGAAAAAAATGCAATCGCCGAGCATGAGCGAGGATTTAACCAAGTGGTGCTGTATGGCAAAGACAGTAACATGGGGTTGATTATCAATAATGCCAGAAAATTTCCCATGATGGCAGACCGTCAGGTGGTCATTATCAAGGAAGCCCAAAGTTTGCCTGATTTAGGGAAAGAAGAAGCCCAGAAACTGTTGATTTCCTATGCTCAAAACCCTCTTCCAAGTACCATTCTGGTTTTTGCACATAAGTATAAGAAGCTGGACAAAAGAACGGGATTGTCAAAAGAGCTTCAAAAAAATACGGTTTATGTAACCTCAGATAAGATTCCTGACTATAAATTGACAGAATGGGTACAGCAATATTTTAAGGATATCTCACATGATATTGAACCGAGAGCAGCGCAATTTCTTGCTGATGCCATCGGTAACAATCTGGAAGTAATGACCAATGAGGTAGGCAAAATGCTGATCAATTTCCAGGAACCCACCAAGTTTACCATTGCTGATATTTCTAAATATATCGGCATCAACAAGGATTATAATAATTTTGAATTGCTGAAAGCTATAGGAGTTAGGGATGCGGTCAAGTCTAACCAGATTATTCACTATTTCATCCAAAATCCAAAATCCCATCCGCTCATTCCACTTTTTGCGCTGATGTACAATTATTTTTCAAAATTGGCTTTGATCCATCAAGCCAGAGGAGCTTCGGAAGATCAAGTTGCGGCATTGATCGGTGTGCCAAGATTTGTGGCAAAAGAGTATTTACAATCCGCCCGAAACTACAAATTGGGCAAGGTAATTGATGTGTTCTCATACATCAAAGAGGCAGATCTTCGTTCTAAGGGAGTTGATTCCGGAAGTATGACTGATGCTGAAATCCTCAGAGAACTCGTTTACAAGATATTACACTGATTACCTAAGCCAATTTCAATATGCCTGAAGAAATTGTCTGTTTTCAGTTTCTTCCGGCCGAACTTGAGTAGGATTGGGAGAGGTTGATCGCAGATTTTTTTGGCATCAAAACCAACTAAAATCTATGAAATATTACCTGGTACTCTTAGCTGGATTGGGATTGAGTTTGGATGCTTTTTCGCAGTCCACTCTTTATCAGACCAGTCCTCAGTATCCTCTAGACCACCAGCTGGAGCTTTTTGACAAGCAACTTTTTTCTGCTGCCTTGTATGATAATACCAGGCTTCTCCAAGAGGATCTGACCAATGAGCAAAAGAAATCAGCGGAACTTCACCGTGCCATGTCGGCATTGCAACTCGAAAGTCCGGATGGCCCCGGTTTAATGAAATCTTACATTTATGAAAATGGAAATCATCCATCGGTTACTTCTGCGGGATTATATTTAGGAGACCATTTTTTTTACAAAAGAAATTATACCGAAGCCATCGAAAGTTACGGCTTGGTCAACCCAAATAATTTGGGAGAAGAAAACAGGGCAGATTTGTATTTCAAACAAGGATTTGCCCATTTTCAAATGAAAAACTATGGACAAGCGGCTCCGTTTTTTGATCAGGCCAAAATATTAAATACCTCTGTAGCTCCAGATGCCTATTATTACAGTGGATACATCGCCTTGGAAAACGGGGAAAATGCAAAAGCGATATCTGATCTTCAAACTGCTGCACAGGATGTTTTTTATTCCGGTAAAGTCCCTTATCTCATAGCTGCACTATATTACAATCAGGGAAATTATGACCAGCTGATAACATACGCCGAACCTAAATTGGGTACCGGCCAGCAATTGGAGAAACCTGAAATCATCCATTTATATTTAGCGGAAGCATATTATGCAAAAAAGGATTTTGCCAATGCTTCTAAAAATTATGAAGCGTATATCAACTCCAGAAAAGGAACACTTTCCAGAGAAGAGATTTATAAAGCAGGGATATCACTTTTTGAGATACAGAATTATTCCAGAGCGGCGGAGTATTTAAAAAATTCCGCTTCTGCCAATGATGAGTTGGGACAGGCAAGTAGTTATTATTTGGGACATTCCTATCTGAAGCTGGAGAATTACCAGTTTGCTTCTACCAGTTTTGCGGCTGCAGCCAAAGCGGATTTTAATAAAACCATTCAAGAAGATGCATTGGTGAATTATGCCAAAGTAAACCTTCAAAAAGGAAGTTTCCAGGTGGCGATTACTGCACTCGATGAGTATTTGGAGAAGTATCCAAATGGAAAAAACAAATCTGAAATTGAAACCTTGCTATCTGAGGCCCTTGTCAATACCAATGATTATCTAAGGGCAATCGAGCAGATGGACAGGATTCCTAACAAATCTCCAAGAATCCAGGCGGCCTATCAAAAAGTGGCATTTTATCAGGCAATGGTCTATTTCAGAGATCAGCGATGGGATGGAGCAATTTCGTACTTGGATAAATCACTTGCCTACCCGGTCGATAAAACCATTGTTTTGGAATCCCATTTCTGGAAAGGAGAGGCGTATTCTGCAGCAGGAAATCTCACTTCAGCTATTAAATCCTACGATCAGGCGATTACTTTGGGTAGAACAACTTCAAGTGCCTACCTAACAAAAAGTCTTTATGGATTGGGATATGCATATTTCAATTCTCAGAAATATCCACAGGCAGAGACACATTTTAAAACTTATACAGACCGTCTAAGAGGCCGGGATAATAAAGAGAATTACGATGATGCCATGCTTCGTTTGGGAGATTGCTATTATGTACAAAAGAGATTTTCCGAGGCTTCTTCAGTTTTCCAGCAGGCGATCAATGAAGGTAACTCAGGAATAGATTATGCTTACTACCGATTGGCTGTCGTTCAAAACTTCCAAACTAGAAACCAGGAGGCTTTAGCTCAATTGAATACATTGATATCCAGGTACCCGAATAGCTTGTATTTTGAAGATGCGCTGTACCAGAAAGGCCAGATCAATATGGAGGAAACTGCCTATTCTGAAGCTTCTAGGGCATTTTCTGATTTGATCAATGGTAAGCCCAATTCACCTTTTGTTCCTTATGCACTGGAGGGTAGAGCAGTTGCCAATTTCTCCATGCAGAATTATGATCAGACGATCCAGGATTATAAAACCATCCTGGATAGGCACCCGAATGCCCAAAACTCTGAAACTGCCTTAAAAGGACTTCAGGAAACGCTCGCTTTGCAAGGCAGATCCGGAGAATTCTCTGAATACCTCGCTAAATACAAAGGATCAAATCCTTCCAACACCAGTGTTCAGTCTTTGGAATTCGAGTCAGCCAAGAGTATGTATTTTGATAAGAATTATCAGCAAGCATCCAGAGCTCTGGAAAACTATTTGAGAAATTATCCACAATCCGCTCAAAAAGCAGATGCACTTTACTTCTTGGGAGATTCTTACTTCCAATTAGGAAATAAAGAGCAGGCTTTGGCACAATTTAAAGCGTTGGAACGTGAACCAGCTTCACCACAAAGACTTCGTGCCATGCAGAGAATCGGAACCATAGAAATGGAAAATGGCAATTACGAACAAGCGATTCCATACCTACAGACTTCCGCCGAAAATGCCAGAAACAAAGTTGAGGAAGCAGAAGCTGTTCAAGGTTTAATGGTTGCCAATTTTGAAACCAAAAAGTATAACCTGGCAATTACAAATGCTGATCGATTGTTGACTTTGGATGGAATTCTACCAGAGTCCACTCCAAAAGCACTTTTGACAAAAGCTAAAGCCCAAAGGGAAATGAATAGAAAAGGGGAAGCTGAAACTACCTTGATGACCTTGGTCAATGAATATAAAACTATCCAAGGTGCAGAAGGACTTTACTGGCTTGCTTATTCCTTTCAGGAAAAGGGGGACATTGCCCAATCCAATGAAACCATATTTGATTTCTCTGGACCATTCGTTGACTTTGATTATTGGTACGGCCGAATGTTCTTACTGCTTGCCGATAATTACATCAAGAGCGGGGAGGATTTCCAGGCAAAAGCAACTCTGGAATCCATCGTAGAGAAATCTACCAACACCGAAATTAAAACTATGGCTCAAACTAAACTTCAAACCTTAAAATAAACCATGAAAAAGCTAGTAACATCTATTCTTTTAAGCGGATTGTTTGGTTTGACCACAGGTGTGATTTATGCACAGACGCAATCCCGAGGTGAGGTCACAGATCAGGAATTTATTATCCGAAAGGACAGGGTCTTAACAGTGCCTGTGCAGCCCCGGGTTTTTGAAAAGCTTCCGGTTTTGCCTCAACCAAAAGGTTTGGCTGATTTTAATTACATGGTAAACCGATATCCATTGACCTTGAAACCTTTGGAATTGGAAACGACTCCGATTACCAAGCCATTCAGGGCTCCGCAGATGGACCTGTATCCAGGCTTTTTGAGAGTAGGGTATGGGAATTTTGAATCTCCGCTTCTGGAAGCAAGATTTATGGCCACAGAAGCAGATGTGTTGAATTATTCACTTCATTTAGGTCATCAAAGCTTCGGAAAAGGGCCTGTTCAAGGAGAACAATCCAGCGAAGCTCATACCACTTTTGGTGGGGATGTAAGCTATTTTGCCGATTTATTCGAGGTTTTTGGAGGCGTGGATTGGAACCAGGACAGATATGCATTTTACGGAGTAGATCCTGTCAATTTCGAAAATCCTGATTTTGAAATTCCAAATAATGTTTTGAGTTCATTTTCAGTAAAAGCAGGAATCAGAGAAATAGAAAAAGTAGGGCCGTTTTCCTATGAGGCTCAGGTGAGTTTCAGGAATTTTAATGACAGTTATATGGCCCGGGAAAACGAGATTGGCCTGACTGCCACTGGGAAATTCAGGCCCAATGAAGATTGGAAAGGTCAAGTTGGGATCTCTTATTTTTCTACCAATCCTGAGGATATGGACTACTCCAAAACTAGAACATATTTAGGAATCAGACCGGAACTCTCTTATCAGTTGGGTGAATTTCGCTTTACTGCTGGGTTGAACCTGATTTCTGAAAATGATTCCATCCAGGATAAATCCAGTGATTTCAGAATCTTTCCTAACCTGAAAGCTTCTTACCAATTTGCTGAGGAATTTGGATTCTTCGGTGAGTTTTCTGGGGATGTAAAAAGAAATACCTATTACAGTTTTGTAAATGAAAACCCTTATTTAGGTCCAAGTGATCAATTGTTAAATACGATCCAGAATTACAAAGTAGAAGGAGGGATAGAAGGCCAATTCCAGGAAGCTTTTCATTATAGAGCTGCTGTCAATGTGAGTCGCTACAATAACATGAGCTTCTTTGTCAATTCCTTTCCATTTCCAACACCTGGAATAGATTCTACCAGATTCTCCATCGTGTATGACGATAAAACTACCGTATTTAACATCAATGGAGAATTGGGATTTAAGTTCTCGGATGTGTATACTATGGGAACAAGGCTTGACTTGTATCAATATGATTTGGGAACGCAGCAAGAAGCATGGCATAAGCCTACTTGGGAATTCAGGGTTAATAACCAAGTGACTCCATTTGAGGGGTTATTGGTTCAGGCCAATTTGAACTTTATGGGAGGCTTAAAAGCTAGGGGACATAATTTAAATGATATTATTGGACAAACGGGTCCATATCAAGTTGTTAAACTGAAAACTATTGCAGATTTACAGTTAAAAGCTGATTATCAGATAAGCAATCGATTTGCTGTCTTTGCGGAAGGAAATAATATTTTGAATGGGAAAAATACCAGATGGCTGAATTATCCGGTTCGTGGAATTCAACTGATTGGAGGAGTTTCGATGAAATTCTAAGAATGTTTCCTAAGAGGGTTGGGGTTTAGCCTCATTTCTTTTAGTTTCGTAGCTCCTGATTTTATTATGCCTAAAAATCCTTCTGAAATAAAGCATTGGCCTGATCCGAAAGACTATGGACTTCCATACGTAGAAGTAACACCTATCTTGCCTACCGTTCAGGAAGAATCGGCAAAGGAGGAATCAAATCATCAGTCTGTTGCAGAGCCTATAGAGGTAGTAGAAGTAGTAGCTTCAGAAATGGAGGATTCAAAGGAATCGGAGTCCAATATTCAAGCCCCTGAAGCTCCAATCATAGAAGCCTCTCAAGCTAAGACCGAAGATGTCGCTTCGGAACCGATTCCTTCGAAAAGGGTAGAAAATAAACCTATCGCAAGGGAAGAGAAAAAGAGCAATTCTTGGGTTGTTATTGTTCTTATCTTGGCCGTTTTGATAGTTTCAGTCATTGTTTGGCAACTGATGAGTCAGGGAAATGGTTCTCAGGTAAGCGAAACTACAGCTGCAAATCAAGAAACAATAAATTCTCAACCACAAGCTGCCCAACCAGCTGTGGAAAAACCACTAACAGAGGAAATGCAATCCTCTGAAAATCAAGATTCTATTCCTGAATCCAATTCTTCTTTGGAAGAACCTGTGGAATCTCAGCAAACTGGTACAACTATTGATCGTACAGGAGCTGAGACTTTGATCCGGGTAGAGAGTAAGTCAGACAGACCCCAATATTTTATTGTGGTGGGAAGTTTGCCAAATGAAAAAATGGCGATTTCTGAGTCAGCTCAATACTTTGGCAGAGCAAGTTCAGTTTATCTGATTTTGCCATACGAAGATGTCAAAAACTATCGTTTGGCAATAGGATCCTTCTCCAGCTTTAGAAAAGCAAGCGAGGAACTGGATTTGATCAAAGATCAATACACAGAAGCTTTATGGATTTTGAAATATTAATATGATTCTTCTTCAAACCCTTTCTGTTGCCGATTCCTTGGCAGCAGCAGACAGCCTTGCAGAAGGCGCAACAAAAGAAAGCATTGGTTTATTGGATCTTCTGATCAAAGGTGGCTACATGATGGTGCCTTTATACCTGCTTTTTATTTTAGCCATCTTTATTTTCTTTGAGCGACTCATTACTCTCAAGAAAGCATCTAAAACTTCCACATCTCTAATGGATCAGATACGGGTTTTGGTGCAAAGTGGGAAGATTGAAAAAGCAAAAATGCTTTGTGCAGGAGAAAATACCCCGGTAGCCAATATGATTGCCAAAGGCATTGAGAGAATTGGTAGCCCTTTGAAAAATATCGAAGTTTCTATTGAAAACGTCGGGAAAATAGAAATCTATAAACTGGAGAAAAACCTTAACCTTCTGGCAACGGTTTCCGGTGCAGCTCCGATGATCGGTTTCTTGGGTACAGTAGCAGGGATGATTCAGGCATTTATTGCCATAGCCCAAGAAGAGGGAATGGTGTCACCGAAACTCCTTTCCGAAGGGATTTACGAAGCGATGATTACCACTGCAGCAGGACTTGTAGTAGGGATTATCGCTTATTTAGGGTACAACTACCTGGTGTCACAGGTTTCAAAGCTGGTGCATAACATGGAATATACGACGGTAGAGTTTATCGATTTACTTCAAGATAAATAAGATGGGATTACAGGCTAAAAATAAAGTAGATCCGGCATTTAGCATGTCATCGATGACAGATATCATCTTTCTGTTATTGATCTTCTTTATGCTTACATCTTCCTTCATTACTCCTTCAGGTTTACCGGTCAATTTGCCTTCCAGTGAAACTTCTGACATCGTTATGCAGGAAGTATCCGTTACTATAACAAAGGACTTCAAATACTCGGTAAATGATAAAATCGTACCGAGAGAGAATATCAAATCAGAATTGACTGCTCTTCTTGCCGATAAAAAAGGTCAAGTGGTCTTACATATTGACAAAGAAGTTCCTGTAGAATATTTAGTAGAAATCGGAGGCATTGCAGCTGGATTAGAGGCAAATGTCTCCATTGCAACTAAACCATTTTAAAAATGCATTATTGGGACGCAGATAAGGAAGAATCGCAAAGTAAAAAGCGGGCATGGATTATAACCATAGTCTTTAATGCCCTTTTACTTATTGCTTTCTATTTTATAGTGGTCTGGAAACAGCCAGTTCCACCATTGCCGACCTTTGGTCTAGAATTGAATTTGGGTTTTACTCCTACAGGTTCAGGAGATAGAAATAGTCCCAATGCTCCATCTGAAAAACCTACACCTGTGACCGAGGCAGCAGCTCCTGGAGAAGTGACTGAAAAAGCGGTTACTCAACCAGCTACACCTACTCCAAGTCCAAAAACTGAAGTTGCCAAGCCAAAAGCTCAGACTCAACCTGCAGTAAATAAAGCTGTTACCACTAAGCCCTCGCCTATCAAAGGTGAGGAGAAAGCGACTGAACCTTCTAAAAAGCCTGAACCAGCTAAAACTGAGCCCGCAAAAACCGTTACAACTCCTGCGAAATCTGAAGCAGAAGAGACCACTCAAAAGGCACCTGAAAAACCAAAAGTAGACCAAAGAGCAATCTTCGGCGCTGGAGGAACTTCAGGAAAAAGTACTACTCCACCATCCGGTGGTGCTCAGGGATCTTCCAATGAAAAAGGCGATGAAGGTGATCCAAAAGGTACAGTGGATGGTCGTGCTATCATGGGAACAGGATCAGGGAAAGGGACCAATTCAGGAAATGGTGTGAGCCTGGATTTGGCTGGATGGGATTTTGCCAACAGGCCAACTATTAATGACCGTGTTTCAACTAGAAATGGACGTATCGTTTTCAAAATTACAGTGGATGACGCCGGGAGAGTGGTTCAGGCTGTTCCATTGGAATACAATGTTTCCAATGAGGTTTTGGCCTATTACCGTCAGGTAGTCAACCAGATTTCGTTCAAAAAACAAGGAGGGGCTGCAGCCGATTTTTCCTCCGGTAAAATTACTTTCATTATTAAAGTGGATTAATCCATGAATTACCAGGAGACGCTGGACTACCTGTATAATGCCCTGCCTATGTTCCAAAGGGTAGGTGCACCTGCATTTAAAAAGGATTTGGGTAATACCATTGCCCTATGCGCTCACTTAGGTCATCCAGAAAAGAAGTTTAAGTCCATACATGTGGCAGGAACCAACGGGAAAGGAAGCACTTCTCATTCATTGGCTTCGATTTTTCAATCCGCAGGATATAAAACAGGGCTTTATACCTCGCCACACCTTAAATCTTTCACAGAAAGAATCCGAATTAATGGAATAGAAATACCCGAGGAGAAAGTGATTCAGTTTGTGGCTGAAAACAAAACTTTCTTAGAAGAATTACGACCTAGTTTTTTTGAGATGACAGTTGGGATGGCATTTTGGTATTTTTCAGAATGCCTTGTAGATATCGCAATAGTAGAAGTAGGAATGGGAGGCAGGTTTGATAGTACCAATGTAATTCTTCCTGAAGTTTCTGTTATCACAAATATCGGTTTGGACCACGTTCAGTTTTTGGGAGAAACACTCCCGGAAATCGCAAGTGAAAAAGCCGGAATCATTAAGGAGGCCGTTCCAGTGGTGATTTCCCAGACTCAGTCGGAAACCAAACCAGTTTTTTTAGACAAAGCAAAAACCTGTCGGGCTCCCATTGTCTTTGCAGACCAGAATTGGAAAATACAAAAATTGGCAATGAATGAAGGATCTGCAGATTACCGGGCAACATACCAAAGCGAGAATCTGCAGATTAGCATGGATTTACTGGGTGATTATCAGAAATACAACTTACCGGGCATTTTGGAAACCGTCCACCAAATGAATTCATTAGGTTGGGAAATTTCTACTTCCCAAGTCTTGGATGGATTGGCAAATGTTGTCAATCGAACGGGTTTAAAAGGAAGGTGGCAGGTTCTAGGGCAATCCCCTATGACTATTTGCGATACGGGACATAATGAAGCAGGAATTGCTCAGATCTTGGAGCAAATTAAAACCTATAGTTTTGACAATTTATGGATGGTTTTAGGAATGGTGCAGGATAAGGATATTTCAAAAGTCCTATCATTACTTCCAAAATCAGCTAATTACGTTTTTTGCGAAGCAAAAATCCCTAGAGCTCTGAAAGCATATCAATTAGCTGAGAAGGCTGGAATGGTGGGATTAAAAGGGGAGACGATACCAGATATCAATGATGCACTGAACTTTGCCAGAAAAAATGCAGCAAAAGATGACTTGATATTTATAGGAGGAAGTACTTTTGTGGTCGCGGAAATCGAAGACCTATAAATGAGCAGAAAAAAACTAGTTCGATTCAAAGAAAACGAAGAGAACCCGAATGTGATCCAGGCCGGAAAAGAAATATTTGAAACGATAAAAGGAAACTGGAACAAAATTCAATTTCAAAATGAGAATCCAATTGTGGTAGAATTGGCCTGTGGAAGAGGTGAATTTACAGTCGGATTGGGAAGGGTTTTTACAGATCAGAACTTTATCGGAGTCGATATCAAAGGAAGTAGAATCTGGAAGGGGAGTTCCACAGCAACCGCAGAAGGCATCAATAATGTGGCTTTTCTTCGGACTCAGATAGAACTGTTGGATGATTTTTTTGCTGAAGAAGAAATAAGTGAGTTATGGATAACTTTTCCGGATCCTTTTCCTCGGGATGGTGATGAAAAGCGAAGATTGACCTCCCCTCGTTTTCTGGAGATGTATAAACCTCTGTTAAAGTCAAATGGTACAGTCCATTTTAAAACAGATAATACCGGTTTGTTCGATTACTCTTTAGCGCTTTTTCAAGAAAGAGAGGACATCAACTTGTTAGGCTATACCCATGATTTCTATTCCTCTGAATGGAAAGATGATCATTTGGGGATTCAAACACGGTATGAAGAGATGTTTTCAGAAAAAGGGGAAAAGATAAAATACCTGAAATTCCAGTTTAAGAATTGATTTCTATTACCTGTACCTGTTGTAGGTATAGCGCATTTAAGGCTTTTTCCAACAAAAACTCAGGATCTATGGGCTTTGTGAGAAAATCATCCATGCCAACAGCTCTTGCCCTGATTTTGGATTGATCAGTGGTATCGGCGGTTACTGCGATGATAGGGACTTCCCGATGGATTTCTCTGCCTTTTCCTGCTCGGATGGCTTCAGTAGCCTCATATCCATCCATTTCAGGCATTTGTAGATCCATTAAAATCAAATCAAACTTTGCTTCCTGTAATTTCTCTAATGCCTCTAACCCATGATTTGCAAAGTCCATAGTGATACCATTCCATTTCCTTAACATGGATTTTATCACCAATTGATTGACTGGATTATCCTCGACTACCAGAATATGACGGCCTTTTAATAGACTTTCTGAATCTTTTTTCGCCAACTCGATTAAATTGGATTCAGTTTTTTCAACTTTTTCAAAATCTAAATGAAGTAATACTTGAGTACCTTCACCAAGCGCACTTTTAATTTGGATTTCGCCATTGAATAATTTCACCAATGCTTTTACGATGCATAGGCCTAGTCCGAAACCACCAAATTTTCGCTTGTCATCAAGTTGCTGCTGAATAAAGGATTCATAAATTCTCGAAAGTTTATTGGTTTCTATTCCGACTCCGGTGTCAGAAATCTCGATAGTTAGATTTATTCTTCCCTCTTTTTCAATGATTTCTGAAAATTTCAATTTCACTTCTCCAATTGGAGTGAATTTAATTGCATTGTCTAGAATATTTCCAAGGATTTGCCTGAATCTACCAGCATCTCCTATTACTCTTTTAGGCAAGGGAGCTTCTTCCTCATAAATGAATTTCAAACCTTTGTCACGGGCTTTTTGATAGGAAAACGCCTTGATTTCCTGAATAACCTTCTGGAGGTCAAAAGTTTTGTGGTCGAGGATGAGTTCTCCTTTTTCTATTTTCGAGTAGTCTAAAATGTCCTCAATGCTGGATAATAACGAGACAGAGGAGTATTTAATGACCTCAAGATTCTCCCTGATTTTCGAGTCTGTGATTTCATTCATGATGCTTTGGGATAATCCCATAATGGCATTTAAAGGAGTTCTGAGCTCATGACTCATGTTTGAAAGGAAATATGACTTAATCTGGTTACTCTCTTCCGACTGCTGTAAGGCGATGGCTTGCATCTGTTCTTTTTCCGATTTTAGTATTCGGATTCTGTTGGCCATCGACAGGGATAAAAACAGAATTTCAAAGCCTGTACCGATTTTGGCGGCATTCTCAGTAAGAAAGGAGTTTTCGATCAGGCTGAAATTGTTCAGGATAAAAATCACAAATCCAATGATCAATGAAGTAATACCTGCGGCAAAGAAAAGATCAACCGGATATTTGGTGAAGAAACTTGCAATTACACCGATTAAACACAGCAGAATCAAAATCAAACCAATGGCATTAGCAGCAGGATAATAGAATGTTCTGCCCGCGTCCAGAAAAAGTATTCCGAATATCAGGAGTAAATTCAGGACCAAAGCCAATTGGAAAACGTAGTTAAGTTTTTTTGAAATCTCTTTTAGGCGGATAAATACCTGAGTATACCTTCCAAAAATCAAACTGGATGTGGCTGCAATAAACAAGAGACTTCTATCATATAACCAGTCTTGGCTACCATTGCTGAATTGGTAAATAAATCCATCCAATGAGGAATGAAGTAGCGCGATCGAAGCCACGTAGAGTGAATAGAGTAAGAAACTTTTCTCTTTGATCCCAAAATAGAAAAAGAGGTAGGTGATACCTGCCAATCCCAGAAAACCATAGAACGCACCAAAAACCAATTGATCAAAATAGGAAGTCTGGATCAATGAATTGGCATCGTGAAGTACTAAGGGAAGGTTGATTACTTCACCATCACTTTCTAAATATAAATAATTGTCTAGCTCGGAAAATGCTTCAACAGTTACTGGGAAGATAATCTTCCTGTGATTAAAAGGCCTGTTTGCAGCTGGAATCAGGTCACCGCTTTTTAGGATATCAATCTGGCCAGATGGATGGATTGCATACAGATTGGCTACATCGGTGATGGGTCTGGCAACTTCCAGATAATATTCCTTGGCTTCAGAACTAGGGTTTTTTATGGGAAATTTCACCCAATAATTAGAATCAGTAAAACCCAAATTTGAATTGGCACTTGGAAGGTCTTGAAAACTTTTATCTAAACTGCCCTTTGATATCGAGTCAAAATCAATCTGGTGTTGACCTAAATTCAGTATTTTAGCCTCCTGATGAAGTGATTTTGGAAATTCTGAATGAAGCTGAGGACTACTGCAGGCACAAAAAATCAGGACGAATCCTAAAATGAGGATGGAGTAATTTTGTTTCATAAGGTGGTGGGGTGACAAACCTAATCGTTAACAAGTACGACACAGCCTATGTTTTTGGATTTAAAATTTTTTTTAAAAATCTAAACCACTGATTTTTAAAGCAATTAAAATGAATTCTGATGTACCAAAATTAAAGGCAATACCAGGGGCATGTTTCTGATTAGATCGTAAATCCTCCGTCTGCGGTCATGATGGCTCCTGTCGTATATGAGGAGCCCGGAGCTGCTAAAAATAGGGCCAATGCAGCGATTTCTTCTGTGGTGCCGATCCGTTTGATGGCTAATTGTTTGAGCATGTAAGCAAGGATTTTCTCATTGCTCCATAAGACTTCAGAGAATTTTGTTTTTACTATTCCGGGGCAAATGGCATTTACCCTGATTTTGGAATCTCCCCATTCCCTGGCAAAAACCTTGGTCAGGGAAACCAGCGCTGCTTTGCTGATACTGTAAACGCCCAATCCGGGTTCTGGTGAAATAGCACCGATCGAACTGATATTGATAACCGAACCAGAGGAAGATTTTCTTAAATGGGGAAAGCAGAGATTACAAAGTGCAAAAGCTGCTTTGACATTTACATCCATGATCTTATCAAATGCTTCCAGGCTGGTTTCATGAATGGGCCCAAAAACAGGGTTAGTCCCAGCATTATTTACTAGAATATCAAGTTGCCCATATTTTTTAATACTCTCCTCGACCAACTTATTCAGCTCTTCCACATTGCCAACGTTACAAGCAATCCCGGTTGCTTCGTAGCCTTTTGATCGAAGTCTTTCTGCCTCCTTATCCAAAGTTTCTTGTTTTCTACTGCTAAGAATAACTTTTGCACCGGCAGCGGCAAAAAATTCTGCAATAGTCAGTCCTATACCTTTGCTTGCACCGGTGATCAGCGCAACCTTTCCATCAAGCGAAAAAACTTTCGATAAATCCATAATTTCTGAGCTTAGAGTGTAAACCTTAAGATATAAAAAAATGCACTGAGAGGACCCATGAGCTGGAATAAATTGATAGTTTTATTTAAAATTATGTATATCCGCTAATTAACCAGTTAATAGATTAAAACGGCTTAATAAATGGTAAACTCTAGTTGTGAGGCTGCTTCGGTCATCCGTCATCGGTCTTCCAGCCTATCAAGCAAAGAAAATAAGGTAACTGGCCTCATTGCGGACAATCATATTTAAAATTCATGTTTCTGAAAAAATGGATACGATGAAAGAAATTATTTTTGAAAAAACAGGACTCCCTGAAGAGGTTCTGAAATTGGTGGATTCTCCTGTTCCTAGTCCTAAGGCTGGAGAAGTATTGATCCGGGTGAAAGCCAGAAACATCAATCCTGCTGATTTGATGTTCATCAGAGGAAGATACGGCATCTTACCTGAGTTACCTTCCAGTGCAGGGTTTGAGGCGAGTGGGGTGATAGAAATTCCTGATGAGTCTGGTAAATTTCAAAAAGGAACACGCGTGATGTTTACAACTGTTGGCACTTGGAGGGAATTTGTAGCAGTACCTACTTCATCTGTAATTCCAATTCCAGAGGAGATGCCGTTTGAGATTGCCTGTCAGGCTTTTGTGAATCCCATGACCGCACATTGTATGATTGAGAAATCAGGATTAAAGCCAGGTGAATGGCTTTTGATCACTGCTGGTGCCTCTGCATTTGGAAAGTTTGCTATACAAATGGCAAAAGCCAAAGGCATTCGTGTCGCATGCACGGTCAGGCATGAGGAACAAAAAGATTTATTGAAGGATCTAGGAGCTGATTTGGTTATCAATTCAGAAAGTGAAAAAGTCCAACATCTAATTCAAGACAAAACGGATGGGGGAGTACATGTGGCCTTTGATGCGGTGAGCGGTATGCTAGGAGCCAAAGCGCTTTCATCTCTCAGAAAAGGCGGCTTATTGATGGTGTTTGGTGCATTGAGTCTGGAGAATATTCCTTTGAATAGTGGTTTGATGATTTTCAAATCTTTAAGAATGGAAGGATTTTGGTTGACAGACTGGATGATTCATTCCGACCCATTGGAAAAGAAAAAAGCTTTTAAAATTGTTTTTGAGTTTCTCTTAAAGGATGATTCCAAAATAGATATTGGAGGCAAATTCACCTTGGATCAGTTTGAGGAGGCCTTGAATTCCTACCATAAAGCAGGAAGAAATGGAAAAATTCTATTGATTAGTTAATTTCTTTGAAATATGTTCTGCTTAAAAAAAGGGATTAGCCATCTTTGTGTTTTCATAAACAAAAAAACAAAAAGGAATGAATTGGGATAAGCTGGATTTAGAGCTCACCGAAATAGTAGAAAAGAGAAATCTCCTGGCAGAAATGGATTATAGTGATGCTAACTATGATGATCTGGAAGAAGAACTTCATGAGTTGGAGGATGATTTCAATGCAGATTACGAAGAGGTTCTAGAACCAGAATTTGAAAAAATTTATAAAGTCTTAAAGTCCGATACGGATATTTTACTTCCTACGGCTTATTTAGCCAATAAATACAAACCTTTGCTTCCAGATGCCAAAGGGATTATCAGTTATGAAGTAGTTGGGAGAGAGGGAGTTCCCATCGAATCCGATCAGTTTGATAGACAAGATGTAAGACTGGTTTTGGTTCCGAATCCAGTTCGTATTTTGATGATCATCAATGGAAATCCACTGAAAGTTCTTTGGAGAAGTAGGTAAAATACTTCTTGCAACCTATTGAAACCCGGCACATGCCGGGTTTTGTATTTACTTTTGTTTGTAAAATGATTTTAAAGGAATTATGAATTCAAAAAGAGTTGTCATTACTGGTTTAGGTGCATTATCATCTTTAGGTCTAGATGTAAAATCCAATTGGGAGAACGCAAAGAATGGCACAAGTGGCGCTTCCGCCATTTCTTATTTTAATGCCGAGAAGTATAAAACACAATTTGCAGCTGAAATACTTGGCTTTGACCCGGGTTTAAAACTGGACCGCAATGAAATCAAAAGATCTGATTTATATACCCAATATGGCCTTTATGCAGCTGCTGAGGCCATGGAGGATTCAGGTTTGGAAGTGGCAAAGTTGGATTCACCTTTTGATGCCGGAGTAATTTGGGGTACGAGCCAAGGTGGACTGAACACTTTTGAAAAGGAAATGAGGGAATTTGTGGAGAATGAATCCAATCCTCGCTTCAATCCCTTTTTTATTCCTAAGTTTCTCGGGAATATGGCCTCTGGTATGATTTCTATGAAGTACGGAATGATGGGAATTAATTTCGCACCAGTTTCTGCCTGTGCCACTTCAAACAGTGCCATCATGGATGCTTTCAATTACATCAAGTGGGGGAAGGCAAAAGTGATCTTGACGGGAGGTTCTGAAGCACCTATTTCCGAAGCCTCTATTGGGGGATTTTCTGCTTTGAAAGCACTTTCCACCAGAAATGATGCACCTCAAAAAGCCTCCAGACCATTTGATATAGAGCGGGATGGATTTGTGATGGGAGAAGGGGCTGGAGCGCTGGTTTTGGAAGAATATGAACATGCCATAAAAAGAGGTGCTAAAATCTACGCTGAAGTGGTAGGAGCCGCCATGACAGCAGATGCATACCATATGACTGCGACCCATCCAGAAGGTTTGGGAGCTTTTCACTGTATGAAGTTTGCATTGGAAGAAGCTGGTCTTACCATCCAGGATGTCGATTATATCAACGCCCATGCGACTTCCACACCTTTGGGAGATGTTTCAGAGACGAAAGCTATTTCAAAGCTTAGCAATGGTGAGAAAACAAATCTTCATCTATCATCTACCAAATCCATGACAGGACATTTGTTAGGAGCGGCTGGTGCGATTGAGGCAATTTTTAGTATCAAAGCAATCACTGATGGTGTGATTCCACCCACCATCAATACAGAAAATCTGGATCCTGCAATACCCTCAGATTTAGAAATTGTATGTAAGCATGCGATGGAGAAAAAAGTCAAAGTTGCTCTTAGCAATACCTTTGGTTTTGGTGGACACAATGCCAGTGTGATTTTCAAAGAATTTATTTAGTTCAGACCTCCTAAAATCAAAAAAAGCTGCTTTCAAAAGCAGCTTTTTTATTTTATCTAAATCCCAACTTAGTTCTGATTTTCTCCAAAAGTGGGGCTCCGACGGATTTGGCTTTTTCTTCGCCTGCTGCCAGTTTCTTTTCCACCTCTTCTGGATGCTCCATGTAATAGTTGAATAGCTCACGTTCTTTGGCGTACTTGACTAGAATCAGTTCCATAAACTCCTTTTTCGCATGGCCATAGCCATAATTTCCACCCTGATATTTTCCTCTCATTTCTTGAGTTTGTTCCTCAGTGGCTATCAGGCTATATAATTTATACACGTTGCAAGTATCTGGATCTTTTGGTTCTTCTAGTGGAGTACTATCGGTCACAATGCTATTGACGTTTTTCTTCAATTGCTTTTCCGGAAGAAAAATATCAATATAGTTGTTGTAGGACTTACTCATTTTTTGACCATCTGTACCTGGAATAGTCTTGACCACTTCATCCACTCTGGCTTCAGGAATCGTCAGAATCTCTTCTTCCATGATCCTGTTGAAAGTGGAAGCGATATCGCGTGTCATTTCCAGATGTTGCATTTGGTCTTTTCCAACAGGAACCAAATCAGCCGAATAAAGCAAGATATCCGAAGCCATCAAGACAGGATAGGTGAATAGTCCGGCATTCACATCAGAAAGTCTTTCGGATTTATCCTTAAAACTATGTGCATTGGCAAGCATAGGAAAAGGGGTAAAGCAACTCAGATACCAAGTCAATTCTGCCACCTCAGGTCTTCTGGATTGTCGATAAAAAACAGTTTTGTCAATGTCCAATCCAAATGCAAGCCAGGCCGCAGCCACAGCGAGCGTGTTTTCTTTTCTCAAATCCCCGTTTTTTGAACTGGTCAATGAATGGAGATCTGCGATAAAAATGAATGATTCTTCTTTATTTTGCTTGATCAGTTCAATCGCCGGAACGATCGCCCCTAGGATATTTCCCAAATGGGGTCTTCCGCTACTCTGTATGCCTGTCAGTACTCGTGCCATTTGTTTAATTTTGGCGCAAATTAAGTAAAACAGGGTATAATCCATTTGAAATTATACGTTAATTGCAGCATGATCAAAATTCGAATCCACTATCTTTTCTACTTTGTTTTGGTGTTTCTAATTCAATCTGTTCAGGCTCAGGAAGCTGCGGTTCCAAAGCTGATATGGAAAGTAAATAAAGTAGACTTGGGAACCGTATTTGAAGAGCAAGGAATACAAACCGCTGAATTCGAATTTACCCATACTCAGGATTCTCTTTTTTACATTCAAGACGTCTGGACAGATTGTGGCTGTACTACGGTGGATTTTACAAAAGATACGTTGGCAGTAGGTGAGACAGGTACTCTTTTGGTCGCTTTTGACCCGGTGTCTGCAGCTGGATTTTTTAACCGAATGGTGATTGTAAAAGGGAACCTTCAAGATACCCAGGACACCTTGTTTTTAGAAGGAACTGCCATCCCATATCCAGAAAATCCGGAGAAAATCTATACCCAAAAAATTGCCAACGTGGGATTTAGGCTTCCAAAACTCAATATGGGAGAAGTATTTACGAATGTCCCAAAAATCAAATTTCTGGAGTTTTACAATTTTGGTAAGGAAACTCTTTATGCAGATAGTTTGAAATTCAATGTACCGGAATACATTGGGATTTCCCAGGTTCAGGAGTTTGTAAGATCACAAGAAAGAGGGCTGATCCAGGTTTCCTTTGACGGTGCAGCCAAAAATGAATTAGGGTATGTGGAAGATCAGTTTGCGATTTCCTGGGATTCTTTATCCGTGATCCCGGTTCAGGTGATTGCTGAAGTGTTTGAGTATTTTCCACCATTTTCTAAAGATGAACTTGCCATCGTTCCCCAACTCGTACTCAGTACCAAAGAAATTGACCTGAAAAATATCTCTTCGAAATCGATCCAAAACAGGACTGTCAGCATTACCAATAAAGGTCAAAGACTTCTGGAGATCAGAAAAATCCAAGGTAATTGTGATTGCCTGAAATTGGAAATTCCAAAAACAGAGATTAATCCAGGAGAAACGATTGAGTTGCAGTTGACGTTCGATCCAGTAGGGAGAAAGGGCATAGACCAAAGAAATATTTATCTGTTTAGTAATGATCCGGTAAACCCTGTCCAACTTTTTGTTCTAAAGAGTAGGGTGGAATAGTTTTTTTTAAAGGAATTTTTTGAATTTCCGAAATTTTATTTGAGGAATTAAGAATAGGGAGTAGCTTTAAATAATACTTCAGGAATTTTTATTCGTATGAAAAAGAAGTTTTTATTTGGCATCCTCTTGGTCCTTATAGTAGGGACATCTTGGAATTTTTTTGAGGTAAACCCATTTCGGATTTATCCCTATCTGCAGGTGTATGGAGAAGGGAAAGTACAAATTACCTGGTTCAGTAATTCGCTTACCAGCAGCTCGATAAAAATACAAGATGAATCCGGTTCAATATTATTCAGTCAAGCGGTCGAAGGCAAATCAATGTCGGAACTGTACTATACCAATGCCGAAAAAAATCAGGTACTAAATGGCTTGGATCAAGGCAGTTGGATAGGAGCAGAGGAATCTTTTAAATATCAAGTTCAAATTTCACTTCCACCCGGTAAAAGTATTTCTTACTCGGTGGAATTAGGTGGACAGACTTTTTCCGAACAATTTAAATCTCCTCCTTCCAAAGGAGATTGGGAGAAAATCAGGTTTATTGCCTTTGCAGATTCAGAAACAGATCCAAGAGGAAGAGTGACAAATCGTGCATGGTATCCCGGAACACCTGTATTTAGGCCGATTACGACAGTTCCACAATTATGGAAACAGAAATTTGGTACCACTACGGAGCAAGGAATAGAGCTACCAAACTACATGCTGACAGAAGAGAAAGGCTATGCAGAAAATCTAAAAATTGTAAATGACCGTTCTCCTGACTTTATAGTAATGCCAGGTGATTTGGTACAAGGTGCTGGCTACCAGCCTGCATGGGATGAGTTTTTTAGACAAAATGCAGGAGAGTGGGGCAAAGGTTTGTCCCGCTATGCGATCATCCCAGCTCTAGGAAACTGGGAATCATTTGGTGCTATCAACGGTGGATATGCCTACAATGAACGGGGTGCGTTTCTCCCAATTTTAAGTCGAAGTAGATTTCATGCTTATTTTGAAACACCTGGCACAGATCCTTTGCAAAAGCATCGTCAGAGCTATTATCGAAGTGATTTTGGACCCGTTACAATTCTAACTCTGGATTCCAGTAATGGGACACCTGATCAACACCCCTCTGATTTTGATGGGCAAACAAAACTGAAAGGGAAGGAATTTACAGTTCCTGGAACAGATACCCAGGAAAATTATACCTCATCCCAATATGTCGGAGCAGGCGGGAAGGACTTGAGTAGTTTTGGCCCAGGTTCTGACCAATACGTTTGGCTGGAGGCCAATCTTAAAAAAGCGAGTGAAGCGGGTCAATTGATTTTTGTTCAGTACCATCATATCGCATTTTCATCCGGAGAGCATGGAGTTCCTTTAAATCATGAATTATCTATTGGTCAAGTTGGTACTCCATTGCAGGTTTTGAACCCATTATTCGAGCAATATGGGGTAATTGCTGTTTTTTCGGGACATGATGAGCTTTTTGAAAGAAGCTTTGTGGATGAAGATGGGGATGGTAAAGGAATCATGTATTACGATGTGGGAGTGGCAGGAGATGGTATGAGGGGCGAAAAAAGAGATTGGTTAGGAAATCCCTTGAATACGTTGGATTATAATCCTTATAGAAAATGGACTGCTGATCAAAGCGAAGCTGAAATATGGAATACCAGCGGAGCCAATCCGATTTTGGTAGATGGTGGAAAACATTATGGTCATCTTGAAGTGAATCTTGAAAAGGTTACTGAAGGAGAAAATCAATTTGCCAATATCAGGTTTACTCCTGTTTATGCCTTTCCGGTTTTAGATCAAAATTATAACCTGTTAAGGGTGGAACGAAGAGTGTATAAGGATGAAATCCAACTCAAAATACCTTTGAGAGTTAAAGAAGATTCTCCTGTTTTCAAGGAGGAACAGACTCTCAAACTTGGAGCAGATGGAAAAGTAATCACAAATGCATCAGATTATATTTTTTCTGGCTATTCTGAAAGCTATCAGTATGATTTTTCCAGATCACTCACTTATTCCTGTGAGGATGTGGGCTTGAATGAAGTTAAGGTAAAAGTGAAATCTGAAGGAGTTGTCAAATGGGAGGGAACTGTCAAAGTCCATGTTTTGGATGAAACAAAGCCTACTCTGGTTCTAAAGGAATTTGTGGGATCGCTGGATGTGACCACCTCAAACAGTTTTGAAATCAAAAGAGATCATATCATTTCTAGCTTTTCGGATAATTGTGAAAATGATTTAGAAATCAATTATAGCCCCAAAACTGTTGGTTGTGAAGATTTGAATCTACCGATCAAAGTGGAAGTTTCCATTAAAGATCAATCAGGGAATATCACAACTGGTTTCACCACAATTAAAATAGAGAAAACTCAAAGCAAGAAAATCAGTGTCAATGGCCCTTCTACCGCAGTGATAGGTTCGGAAATTCAATTGGAATTGGGGGCTGAATTCTCCTATTCAGTTTTGGGCTGGTATAAAGGCGATGTATTAATCTCCTCATCTACTTCAAAGGTTTTAACTATTTCTGAATCAGGTATTTATTCAGCAAAAATTTTGCCTGTAAATGGCTGTCCTGTGTTTACTGTATCCAAAGAAGTCAAGTTTTCAGAAGACCCTGGCACAGGAGATAAACCATATCCTGATCTGAAAGAAAGAATCGAGCTGCCATTAAATGAAAATGGTATCGCTGAACTTTCCAAAGGAAATGTTTTCCTTAGCACACCTTCATCTGAATTAACCATCACACTGAGTAAGAATGTTTTTAAATGTGAAAACATCGGGAACAACACGGTATTGGTAACCATTAAAGACAAAAGCGGGAATGAATGGGAGGAATCAATCCTAGTTAAGTTAGAGGATAATTTACCTCCTGTTTTAACAACCAAGAACATCGAAATTGGCCTGGATTTAACAAAAGGTGAAGTTGCCCTGAATCCAGAGGATTTTATCATCGAAATCTCAGATAATTGTGGTGTAAAAGAACTGACTATTAATAAAACTGCTCTAGATTGTGAGTCGGTTGGCAAAGAAATTCAGGTCGAATTAAGGGCAGTAGATTTGGCCGGGAATGTTACTGAAAAAACTGCCATTGTCAAGGTAAAATCCCAAGTTTCCATGCCAGTTACCATTTCAGGGCCTGAAAGTATATGTATTGGAGAAAATGGAGAGATCAAGTTAAGCGGTGAGGCAATGTTTGAAGTTGTCAGATGGAGAAGAAATGGGATAGAAATGCAAGGTCAAAAAGGAAAAACCTTAGCAATAGAAGAGGGAGGTATTTACCATGCCGTAATCCGTTTTGAAGGAGGCTGCCTGTTTGAAACGGAAAAGATAGAAATAAAATCCTCTGAAAAGCCAGAAGGTGAAATCGAGGAGGATGGAAATATATTGAGAGCTCCAGAAGGGAATTACACTTATCAGTGGTTTAGAAATGGAGAACTCATTCCTGATCAAACTTCTCGCTCAATTTCACTCTCACAAATGGGGGCTTATTCAGTAGAAATTGCCAATGAGTTGGGTTGTAGTGCTAGACTTGGGCCAGTTGAAGTCACTATTTCAGGTTTGATCAATGGAAATGTAGTATCTCATGAATTGAAAATCTACCCAAACCCAGTATCCTCAGAGGTTACCATTGAATCAATTGGAGATTTAGAGTTTATTGCCGGCTCTTGGGAAGTATTTGATATGAATGGAAAGAGTCTGAATTCAAACATCCGCTTATTAAGTGAAAGCACAACGAAACTTACCTTGGATGTGAGTTCACTTTCAAATGGAGGGTACCTTATTTCTATAAAAGGCTCCGATCATCAAGTCTTCTTGGGAAGGATTTTAAAGATGAAATAAAGCATTAAGTTTAGAACTAGCTGAAGTTTGATTCTGGATTTGGAGCATTTTTTTTTTTTTCAAAATTTTCTTACTAATACTTGGTCTTTGTTGCGAATTATATTTTGGATACGTCTGGTTCACAGTGTATTTCTAATCCAAAATCAACCAATCATGAAACAAGTATTTTATATTTTGATTTGCTCCCTAATTGTTTTTTCATGTGAAAAAAAAGAGGAAAATCCTGTTATCAAAGTGACATATGAAGTCATTACAAGTGATGGAGCCCAATGGTCGGGTGAATATGATGACGAAAACGGGGAAAGAATCAATACGTTCGATTTAGGAGGAGGGACTCTTCCCAGTGGTTGGAGATACAGTTTTGAACCAAAAGTCTATCCTATAATAGTGACCATCCATGGGACAGCTGAATGCCCAACTTGTGATTACGAAACCCAGCGAGATAACTCTCAGGACTTGACAGTCAACTTATATATCAATGACGAACTGGTGCAAACCCAAACTAATATGTGTCGAGGGTGCACCAATGGAACAGTAAAAGGTTTGGCTACAGCTTGGATGAAACTACCTGAAGAACTGGAATAGATCGAATAAAAAATAAGGGCTTGAAATTTACTTCAAGCCCTTTTTGCTTATTTGAATGCCGGAATTCCAGTAATCTCGTTTCCTAAAATCAGTAAATGAATATCATGGGTTCCCTCATAAGTGATCACTGATTCCAGGTTCATCATATGACGCATGATGGGATATTCTCCGGTGATGCCCATACCTCCATGAATCTGTCTCGCTTCCCTTGCGATATGTAGAGCCATATCCACGTTATTTCTTTTTGCCATAGAAATATGGACAGTTTTGGCTTTTCCTTCATTCATCATTTTACCCACTTTCCAGGCCAAAAGCTGTGCTTTGGTTATTTCAGTTAGCATTTCCGCAAGTTTCTTTTGTACCAATTGAAAGCTGGCTATTGGCTTATCAAACTGGATTCTCTCTAAAGCGTATCTTCTCGCGGAGTCATAGCAATCCATCGCAGCTCCGATTGCACCCCAGGCTATACCAAATCGGGCAGAGTCCAAGCACATCAGGGGAGCTCCTAAACCGGATTTATTTGGAAGTAGGTTTTCCTTTGGCACTTTTACATTGTCAAAGACCAACTCACCTGTGCAGGAAGCTCTTAGAGACCATTTATGATGTGTGGTAGGGGTAGAAAATCCTTCCATACCTCTTTCTACAATCAAGCCGTGGATTCTTCCTTCTTCATTTTTAGCCCAGACTACGGCAATGTCCGCCTCAGGCGAATTTGAAATCCACATTTTGGCTCCGTTTAAAAGGTAATGGTCTCCCATGTCCTTAAAGTTGGTGACCATTCCACTTGGATTGGAACCATGATCCGGTTCCGTCAAACCAAAGCATCCAAGAAATTCTCCGGATGCTAATTTTGGAAGGTATTTTTTTCGTTGTTCCTCAGAGCCGAATTTATAAATAGGATACATGACCAATGAGCCCTGAACTGAGGCTGTTGATCTCATCCCAGAATCGCCACGCTCAATTTCCTGCATAATCAACCCATAGGAAATATAGTCCAATCCACCACCGCCATATTCCTCTGGAATTTGCGGGCCAAATGCTCCAACATCTCCGAATTTCTTTACTATTTCATTTGGAAAATGAGCATTTTGAGCCCAGTCTTCGATATAAGGAGAAATTTCTTTTTTGACGAAATCACGCATGGAACTGCGGATTAAAAGATGCTCATCTGTCAATAAATCATCGATTTGTAAGAAATCAACACCTTCAAATAGATCTTGTTTTTGGGATATTTGGGTAGCCATTGCCTCCAGGGGATTTTGGTTAATTAGTATATATCAGTGATTTTTGTCTAGTCAAAAAATATCTGACTTGCTCGAAGTAAATAGATTGCTTCCTAAAAGTCTATCTTTTTTAAATAAATTAAAGATGAAACACGGTGAATTTGATCCAAAAATCCTAGACAAGATAGAACAGCTTCAGAGCAAGTTCAAAGCTTCAGGACAGGACATGCTTTCCTATCTGGAAGGTTTGCTTTATGCCGACTATCTTACTTACTGGGAATACATCAATTTGGACGTATTGTTATCCCTTCAGCAGCCAAAGACTTCTTTTCCAGATGAGAAAATTTTTATTATCTATCATCAGATTACTGAGCTGTATTTTAAATTGATCATTTCTGAAATGGAACAAATTTCCATTCAGGAACCTATCACTTCTGAGTTTTTTGTGTCAAGGCTGGAGCGGATCAACATGTATTTTGATCATTTGATCAGTTCGTTTGCCATGATGTGGAAGGGGATGGAAAGAGAACAATTCCTGAAATTCAGAATGTCACTTTTACCTTCCAGTGGTTTCCAGTCAGCGCAGTATCGAGAAATCGAATTGATGGCAGCAGATGCGTTTAATTTGGTCGCTCTGAAAAATCGCGAAGAACATGATTATCACAGCCAGGCAGATGATTTATTTGAGCACTTGTATTGGCAGCAGGGCGCGATAGAACTGGCAACTGGAGAGAAAACTTTGACCTTAAAAAACTTTGAAGTTAAGTACGGTAAAAAGCTTAAAGAGATAATTGAATCTTTTAGGCGTAAAAATCTATGGCAGAAGTATATAGACTGCGCTGAAAAGTCTGAGGCGTTAAAAGAAGCTCTGAAACAATTTGACCTAAAAGCCAATGTTTTTTGGCCATTGGCACATTATAAATCCGCAGTCAGATACCTTCAAAAAGACCCTGTAGATATCGCGGCAACAGGTGGTACCAACTGGCAGAAGTATCTTCCTCCGCGTTTTCAAAAAGTGATTTTCTATCCTGAATTATGGACAGAAGCTGAGAAAGAGGAATGGGGAAAAGGATGGGTTGTCAAAGAGATTTTTGGGGAAGACTAAAAAAGAATCCTATACTATTCTACATAGTTTTTTCAGTTTTCAGAGCTGGTTTTAAAGAATATCTTGAGGAAATCATGGAAATAGATGGTTTAGGAAGTTCTGGGATTGTGTTTTTCTTAAATTGAACTTGGAAATAATCGATCATAGACCAAAAACTCTAAACCCATGAATATTCTTAAAAACATCAAATTATCTGAAGAAAGAGCCGGAGTACTCCAGGTTTATAAGACAGAAAAACTGAATCTTTTTTCCATTGCTTTGGTAAAAAATCAAATGCTGAAAAAGCATCATACAACAGTTCCTACACTTCTGACCATGCTGAAAGGCAAAATCGAATTTGAAATCGAAGGAAAAGTATTAGAGTTTTCTGAATTTGATATTTATGAGATCCCGGTTTCAGTCGAGCATGAGGTAAGGGGAATAGATCCTGAAAACATTTTTACTCTAACCCAGGAGAGGTGACATTTCAATTTTTGTCTGGATAATGTAGCTTGACAAAACTCGCGGCATTGTTAAAACAAAAATCCTCTACTGCTTTTCTTACATCATCTGTTGATTTGAGATGGGATAGGTGGTTTGGAGCATCTTTTTTTCTGGCTTGTTCTATTTCAAAAATCAGATTTCCTGCGAAAACTTCGAATTCCAAAACGGTAGGATAGGGACTTACAGGATCAATTAAGCCCTCCAGATCAGTGCCGATGGTGATACATTTCCAGATCTGTTTCTTTTTTTGATCGTCGAGATTGGGATTTGCATAAGCACTTTTGACTATTCCTTCGATATTTTCCCAGAGCAGTTGAATGCCGTTTCTTTTACTGTCTTTGTCCTTATCCGTGATTCCTAAAATTCTTTGGTCAAAGGAAAGGCCGAATAATCCATTGGTTTTCACGATTACTTCAATGTCTTCATCACACAGGTTGATATTCCAGGAATTGAACAAACCCGAATCATCACAGTAATCATCCACCTCATTTGCCATCCGCTCGATATGCCTTTCTAAAGTAGAAATACCGGAATAGCCGCAATGCGAACCGATAACTGGGATTACATCCCCATTCTCCAAACATGGGAGAATCACTTCTTGGTAGTATTCCTGCCTTGATCTGGCACTCATATGTTTCACATCGATCAGTATTCTGTATCCAAGTGATGGATCCTTTTCCAGTTTTTTGTTTAATCCCAATAACTCCCTGAGAATTCGTCTTCCATTGTCATTAAAACCTTCATTCATTAAATCAGATTGATCCAATAAGGCTTTGCCCTGATCCGGGATGGAGTGCGCATGCCCACATAGTTTGTTGTTGAAATGATGGGCAAAAGTGATAAAGAATACGGGAGTCGGCCATTTATCCTTTATATGTTTGACCCTTCTGGAAACTTCAGCAATACTGGCACGGTCTGTTCCTAAAGAATGTGCCCCCTCAATGGTTAGAACCATTGTAATTTCATCATCGTCCTCTACAGAGGTTTTAAGCTCTTCGTTGGAAATCGGGATCCTATAACTGGCATTTTTTGCCACCATTTCGTCTGGAAAATTACTTTTCCTTGTCTTCTCAGATTCAAAAATCCTCCTGGCCAATCCCGGTGTGAAGACTTCATTTTTTTTGATTCGCTTTCCTGAGTCCTTGGTGACAAACTCCATTTCCCGATTCAAGGATTCCCAATAATCATAGGCTGAAGATTGGAAATAATCCACAGACTCATCAGGAATTCTCATATAAGCTGTTTGGATAAAATCCCGGAAAGGAAGTTTATGGCTGGTGGCGAATGAAATCAAAAACCGAGTCCATTTATCATCTCCCAGTTTGGGTTTAAAACCTTTTACAAAGGATTTCTCGAGAGGATATAGTGAATTGAACGTCAGTCGAAGATTGGCATTCCAAGCTTTTACAAGGTCTGTTTGGCTATAAGAGGCTCCCATTTTGCCTTTTAAATAGCCTTTTCTATTGGAAGAGATCACCGTCCAGGGACTGAACTCACCTCTTCTTTCGAAACGCTTGCGTTGTTCTTGCATCCAAAAATGAGCCCTCATATGGTTATGGCAATGCAAATCAGAAAATCTCATGTCTTTGGATTAAAAATTAAAAGTGGATTTGCCTCCCCAAAAGACCGCTGTTATATCTTTTACAACAGCCTCGGAATTTGTGTAATACCAATGATTGACCACATCATGCAGCAAACCTTTATCATCCTCAATGTCAGTCACGTCACATTGGTAAATGTCATCCGGTAAACTCAATGTGTTTTTTGCTCCCCATCTTCCCAGTCTGTTGAAAGCATTTTTGGTCACTTCTGACACGCCAAGTGCCTGGTCTTTATTATGAAAATAAACATGAACTCTCTCTCCAAGGTCGATAATTCGGTACATGGCTTTAGGTTTTTCCATGGCATCATAGTCGATATCCGAACCGACTAACACGATTTCGCCGAAAAGGCAATGAAGTTCAAATCCTATGTCAGCAAGCCCTGTGATCATGCTTTCCAAAACCCTGTTTCCCATACTATGGCAGAGCAAATGTATTTTTTGCTCGCAAAGTGGCTGCCTGTCCTTGACGAGTTTTTCTTTAAAATATTCACGAAGACTTGCCATGGATCGGGCCAAAGCAAAACCTGATTGACAGGCATCGTAAGCATCCGATCGATATTTCAGCAAATGCTTTTTGGCTGGCCAAGTGAATAAAACTATATGGCAGATGGGGGAATCCTCCGGCTCCACATATTTCTTGTGTAATTCTGCCAAAGTCTGCATAGCCGTCTCCAAGTCGGATTTAAATCCATGCACAAAGACAAGTATGTCTTCCCTTTTTTTAGCTTTCGCACCAGCTTTATACAATTCTTCAAAAATCTGCCCTGAGGGAAATTTGGCTTTACTGATAGGGGCTCCGTCTGTGTACTTCATTAGGGTAGCTTCTTCCACTTCAGGAATAATCTGTATGCGAAAGTCTTTCAGCTTTTTTGCTTTTTTGGGGTCGAATGAAACGGTTCCGTAGCGCAGATTATGTCTGGCTTCTTCATCTCCATCCATTCTCATATATTCTGATTCATTGACAGAAATGTAACTCTTGCTTTTTCGGGAAGTCACCTCCCTGTTTGTGATGATGTAGTGTGTTACCATAGTGTAAATTCTTAAAAATCTGAAGGGAAAAATTCAAATTTTCTAGCTTTGTAATTATTTCTCCACAAAAAATGCTACGTTAATTTCTGTAATAATTGCTTGAATACCAAGGTTTAATAAGATCTATTTGAGATCTGGTGTAATCAAGAATTCGGAAATACTCCAATAAATTTGGATGATTTAGTCTGGAAATTCATATTTTCAATTGATGTCAGTCCGGCATGAAAAAAGGATTCTTTAACCCCAAAAAACATTCCCTATGAAAATTGAATATTTTCCTGATTTTGGATCAATGAGCCAAAAAGGAGCCGAATATGTGCACTTGGAAGTGGCTAAAAATCCCAGCTTGCTTTTTTGTGTAGCCAGTGGTGGATCTCCCTCAGGACTATATGAACTGATGCACCAAAAACATGAAAATCATCCTGGGTTTTTTAATAGAATGAGGGTGATAAAGCTGGATGAATGGGTTGGATTACCTCCGGAGTCTGACTTCTCTTCAGAAATGGATGTTCAAAAAAAACTACTCCAGAAGATAGCAATTCCAAAAGAACGGTATTTGGCTTTTAATGATCAGGCGGAAGATCCTGAAAAGGAATGTCAACGGATAGATAAAGCTCTAGATCAATCTGGTGCGATAGATATCTGTATTTTAGGCATAGGTCAAAACGGTCATATAGCTCTGAATGAGCCCGGTGAAAAATTGCAGGTTGATTCCCATGTAGCTGAGTTAGCAGACAAGACCTTGGGAAGTGGTATGATCGAAAAAGTGGGGGTTCCTCTTCATTTTGGAATGACGTTAGGCATGAAATCGATTTTGGATTCAAAAATGATCCTCCTTTTTATTACTGGGAAAGGAAAAAAAGAGGCATTTGAAAAGCTTAAGAAAAAAGAAATTAATCCCAATTTGCCGGCCTCGTTTCTTTGGTTACATCCCAATGCTCATGTTTTGGTCGATAAAACTTCAGTTTAAAAAAAATGGCTTGCTGAGATAAAGCAAGCCATTTTTTTCAGATTTCTATGGCAAAATCCTCTTTTGGATTTCTGACTTTCTTCATAGGAAGTAACCAATCCCCGGTTTCATCTCTATAGCCAATCGGCAACATTAGAACGGATTTCAGTCCCTTTGAATTCAGGTCAAGAAGTTCGTCTAATTGCTGATTATTAAAACCTTCCATCGGTGTTGCATCAATTTTTAACTCTGCTGCTTGGGCAATAGACAATCCAAAACCAATGTAGGCCTGTCTAGCTGTATGCACGAAATTTTCCTCTGGGCTTTGTTTCAGATAAACTGCTTTTAGACGGTTTGTGTAATCGATAAATCTATCAGCAGGGAGTCCTCTTTCTTTAGTCGTAAGATTAAAAATAGAATCAATTCTCTCTTCGGTATACTTGTTCCATGCTGCAAAAACCAAGACATGTGAGGCCTCAGCTACGATTTGTTGCCCATTGGAAATCGGTACCAATTGGTCTTTGATCTTTTGGTTTGAAATGACAAAAACCCTAAACTGCTGCATTCCGGATGAAGTAGGAGCCAATCTTGCCGCTTCTACAATTTTATCTACATCTTCTTGGGAAACTTTTTTTGTCGGATCGTATTTTTTAGTGGCGTATCTCCACTCCAAATCATTTAATAATGCCATGATAATTGAATTTAATATTGGTTTAGTTTTCTAAAATTTGCTGTTACAAAATGACAAATGGGTAAAAGGTTTAGAAAGTTCAATGTTTTAGCATTTATTGTATAGACATTTAAATAAGTTGACTTTGATCAAATGGATATGTTTGCCATGTCTTAATCACTTGATAGTGATTTTTGACAAAATGCTTCTATGCCTTCTTATCTGAAGTTTTATGGAAAGGAAGAATTCTAAGAAATATTGTTTTTAAAACGGGTGAAAATCATTGAGAACTTAAAAAATGACCGACTATTCGAAAGCTTAAGATTAGATGTTGATACCAAATCCATGCATCAAGAGTAGTCTCAATCCCACATAAATCACCAAAATGGCTGTTAAGCCGCCTAAAAATCTGAGATTGAATTTTTTAGAGGAAAGATAAGAGCCAAGACTACCTCCAAGTACAACCGCGAGAACTAGCTTCCAGATTAAGTCCAATTCTACCTGTAAAGTACCTGCCACAGAGAGGCCGATCAAACCTGAAATAGAATTGACCAAAATAAAGACTGAGGCAAGCGAAGCCACCGTTCTGGGATTTGCCCAGTTTAGCAAATTTAAAGTAGGACTGAGGAAAATGCCTCCTCCTATACCTGAAACTCCCGCAAGCAAACCGACACTTCCTCCTAAACTTAGTTTCTTGATCAGGCTAAATTCATTGGATTCAAGTTTTGACTGAATATAACGAAGCATCATGGCTAAGCCGGAAAGAATCAATGAGGACCCGAGAATTAAAAAGAAAACTGTTTGGGAGAGTTGTAATTGGGCACCTAAATAGGCCAAAGGAATGCTTGAGACAAGGAATGGCCAGAATAGTTTTAAGTCAAATACCTTATTTCGGATAAATATCAATGTTCCTATAGTGACCACGCAGATATTCAAGATCAGGGCTGTTGATCTGATCTCGTAGAAATTGGTCAGAAATAAGCTCATGATGGCGAGGTAGCTTGACCCTCCACCAAAACCTACTGAACTGTAAAACAAAGCAATAATAAAAAAAAGGTAGGGGAGGTATTCTATGGTGATCATGTAGCGTGGCGATTGACAAAATATCCTATCAAAAACTGGATTGATTATGATTTCTAGCTTCCAATTTGACTATTTTTTTGATTTTGGTCAATGTCCGAGTAAAGGACTTTTTGAATTGGAAGATTTTGTTCCAAAATTGTCTCAGGATCTAGAAAATAGAATTTAGGAATAAGAAGAGAATTTTTGGTTTATGAATTTCCATGTAAGGAAAAGAATAAATGACTTTTGATATCGGCCAGGTTGTCGTGAGAACTAACCTTTATCAAACTGCTCTTCTATTGTATAGAAAAACTATTAAATAGGTGACTGGAAAATAGGTTTTTAAATCTTTCTATCCAGTTTAACTTATTGAGTTAACTGTCTGGATTTGTATCTTAGTAGGAATTGGATTTTTCATTTTTTTTTGATTTCAATTTTCTAAAGATATGATGAACAGGCAGTTTTCCATTTTTATTTCATTTACGCTTGCTGATGAAAAGATCAAATATGAACTGATCAAAACGATACAGGTTCAGCTCGAAAAGGAGGTACAGATCATCGGTGATACCAAGGCGAGGCCAGGCACAGAATTGATGGTGTTTAGGGATTGGGCATATCAGGCGGATATCATTTTTATTCTGTTAAGCAGAGCTTATTTTGAGGCCATTGAGATAGCCAATCAACTTTCGAGCTCACAAGCTAGCAGCTCTTTTTCCCGGGATGAAATTTATTTCAATCTCGAAATGGCCAAAAAGGAAGGAAAAAGGATCGTTCCGATCATATTGGAAGATTGTCCATGGGAAAACTCTCCTTTTGCTCCCTATCTCTTCTTGCCTTTAAATAAACAACCACTTTTAAATTCTCCGGATATCCCAAAAGCACTGGAAGAAATAGTATGGGCAACTCGATCCATTCTTGATTTAATAGTCAACCCTGAGGCTCAGAGAAAAATAAGTGATGAGAAAAAAAAGAAATCACAAACTTTTGATTTATCTGATTTAGGCCTGCAATACATTCCTATAGAAGTCTTCGAAATGGACTGGTTGAAAATCTTCAAAATGGATCGCAACCAGATATCAAGAATAGACTATCTCGATAATCTCACGAAACTGGAAAATCTCTCTTTGGAGAAAAACCGGATTGAGAAAATCCAGAATCTGGGAGGGCTTACCCATTTAAAAGAGCTTAATCTGACAGAAAACCGGATTGCCAGAATTGAAAACCTTGAGGAACTGACTGATTTGACCAGACTGGAATTACGGCATAATCAGATCAAAAAGTTGGAGGGCTTGGATAAGCTCAAATCTTTGGAAATATTGGGAGTTTCCAATAACCAACTGAATGACTTAAAGGGGATTGAAAAACTGGAAAACCTGTCTGTATTATATGCTTCCTACAATCAAATCAAGGATTTGGATGCTTTAAGTGGCATGAAAAAACTTCGAAGGATGGTTTTGACCAGCAATCAAATATCCTCTATCAGGCCTTTGCTGGATTTTATCCGAAAAGGATTGGAAGTTGCTTATGAATATGATTTTGACGAGAGCCACAATGGAATTTTTGTAAAGGATAACACCACGCTTTCGGAACCTTCTTTGGAAGTAATCCAACAAGGCAGGGAATCTATATTGAAGTATTTTTCTGATGCGGAGGAGTATGGGATTGAGAAATTGGAACTTGTCAAAATGATTTTGGTGGGCAACAGTAGAGTGGGTAAGACCAATTTCAGCCAGTTTTTAAGATCGGGAAAAATTGATCCAAAAAGTAAAAGCACACATTTATTGGATATTCAGGAATGGGATGCACCCTTTCTAAAATCTGCTAATAATACACTTACCAGGGTTGCGATTTTTGATTTTGGGGGGCAGGATTACTATCATGATTCGCATAGGCTTTACTATAGCCATGACACTGCTTATGTGTTGCTATGGGATCAAAAATCCAATAAATACGAGGAAATTGAGGAAACAGTGGCAGATTCTGCAGAAAGCCTGCAGTTTGAGAATTTCCCTTTGGAATATTGGTTGGAATCAATTCGGTATAATTTAAGAGACAAATCCAATTCCATTTATCTGGATGAAGAAGGAAGCAGTCGAAAGGAAAAGCAAGATCGGATTATCCCACCTGTCCTGATTTTACAGAACAAAATAGATGTGGAAGAAGGAAAACTGGATCAACAAGTCCTCTGCACACAATACCCGATGATTTGGGGATATTTTAATGTTTCCTTGGCAGAAAAGAAAAGGACGGCTGTTCTTTATGAGATCTTAAGTGATTATTTCTGGTCTTTGAATCTTTCGGGCAGAAAACTGGTCACCTATGAAATGAAAGTGATCCGGCATTTTTTAGAGGAGGAAAAGCCTTTGGAAATCCTTTCTTTGGACCAATTTTTTGAGTTATGCCAGAAAATTATCAATGATACTCAGGTTAACTTTAACTTGGATAATGCCATTATCCTAGCTCAAATTCTGAGTAACTCCGGCTTGGTTTTATTCGAGAAAATCGACGGGAATTCGGGATGGATATATACCAACGTACAGGAACTGAATCATCTTGTCAAGGAAGTGATGGAGCTGGCCAAAGAAGGAAGCCAAAAAGGGATTTTCAGCAGAAATCAAATCCAGAATATTCAACATCATGAAGAAGTGGTAGGTCTATTGGTAAGAAACAATTCAATTATAGAGATAAATGATAAGGAGTTTTTGGCTCCTCAGTTCCTACCTGTCCAGCCAGATGCAACTATTAAATTCTTCTTGACAGGTTTTACCCATACCCAAATCAGATTTGTGTATAAAGCTTTTTTCCACAAAACATTGATTTTGAATTTGTTTTCAAAGTTTCTCCAAAAAGAAAACATCGATACCACTTTGGGAGTCAAGAGTTTTCCTTTTTGGCGTAACGGGATAATAGTCAAAAAAGGGGATGGGAAAACCAGCCCTTTGGAAATGGTTTTTGTGGAATTTACCAAAAATGAAAAGTTTGGCTTAGTCAATATCAAGACCATGCAACCCTACAATAAAAATGGCCTGGAGAAGGAAATTGTGGAAACACTAGATGAGCTCAACCAAGATTGGACAGTGGAAAAACAAATGTCTCCGAACAGTATCCATTATTTCGACATGGAGAAAGTAAGGAAGCAAGTCATGAACAAACAGTTTTCTTTTACCCATACGCTTGGCTTTGATAATTGTGACTTAACTGAATGGGATAAATGGAAAACGAAACTTTCGGGCAAAAACCACTTGGATCCACCTCAGACAGTGTTTTCTGTCAATGATTTCAGGGAAATTGAAAATTTTGAGAACCTTCCCAAAAAGCTTTTTATTTCTTATAGTTCGAAGAATTCTGGATTTATAAAACGATTTGTCACACACTTGGAAGTCATAAAGAACAAAGGGATAATTGATCCTTGGTATGACCGAATGATAGAGGCTGGCACACGCTGGGACGATAGTATCAAAGAGGAAATGAACCGTTCGGATTTGATTATTTTTATGCTGAGCCCTGATTTTTTGGCTACCGAATATATTATGAAAGTCGAGGTTCCGTTGGCCCTAAAGAAATTTGGTCCGACCAAGAAACTGTTTTTTGTAGAGCTGCTTCCGTGCGGTTGGGAACAGACTGAAATGTTTCAATATCAGCAAACAGGAAACTCCAATGAAACCAATAAAAATATTCTCACGGTAGAAACTGCCACAAACGATGGCAAATGGAAGGAAATAGTCAATGAACTGCTGAAAAAACTTGGTGCTTAGGATCATTGATACTTCCTTAGGGAAAGAATAAATCCATCTTATAAATGTGAAAAAGGTGAAGGGGATTTTGAGATTTGGCGTATTTATCTTCCTGGTATTTTTGAATACCAAGCTTTCGGCACAGACTGATTCTTCTTGGTCTGAAAAGCCGGAGTTCAACTTAACGGGTTTTGTGGATATTTTTTACATCTATGATTTTAACCGACCTGAAGGTACGTATAGGCAGGATTTTTTATATAATCACAATCGTCACAACGAGTTCAATCTGAATTTGGGCCTATTGAAATTCAATTTGACCAGTCAAAAATACCGGGCAAATTTCGCCATGCAGACAGGCACTTATGCCAATGACAATTATGCGGCAGAACCAGGACTTTTAAAGAATATTTTTGAAGCCAATATTGGGATTTCACTTTCGAAAAAAAATAGGTTCTGGCTGGATGCAGGGGTGATGCCTTCGCACATTGGTTTTGAAAGCGCCATTTCGATGGAAAATATGACTTTGACCCGATCCCTTTTGGCTGAGAATTCTCCTTATTTTTTGACCGGTGCAAAGCTTACTTTCTATCCCAATGACAGATGGGAGTTTGCGGGCCTTGTAGTAAACGGCTGGCAAAGGATACAAAGACTGGAAGGGAATTCACTGTTATCTTTCGGAACACAAGTGAATTTCCATCCAAGTCCTAATACCACATTCAATTGGAGTACTTTCATAGGTACTGATGATCCCGATTCTACAAGGAGGATGCGGTATTTCAACAATCTCTATGGGGAATTCCGGGTATCAGATAAGGTTAATGTAATTGCAGGTTTTGATTTTGGAGCCCAGCAAAAGGGAAATAAGAGCAAAGATTTTAATTATTGGTTAAGTCCTGTAGTGATCGGGCAATATACCTTTAATGCTAAATGGAAGTCAGCTGTAAGAGTTGAATATTACCAAGATCGAGCCGGAATTATCATTCCTACAGGCACTCAAAATGGATTTAGAACCACAGGTTTTTCCCTCAATCTTGATTACCTACCCATCGATCAACTAGTTTGTAGAATCGAAGGTAGGTGGCTAAACAGTCAAGATGATATTTTTGAAAGAGACTCTGGATTTACCCAGCAAAATTTCATTATCGCTACATCAATTGCTTTTAAAGTCGACCAACTCATTCCCTGAGATCAGAATCAATTAGAATGTAAGCCATTCCACTTTCCCGTCCATCGTTGCCACTACTAATGAATGTTCATCTACCACATGGACTGTATTGGCCATTGAATTATCTATTTTATGTGCCCAGTTGATTTGATTTGTTTGAGGGTTGATGCTATATACGGTACTGTTTTTTGTTCCAAAATAAACTTGGCCATTTTTCTCAATCAGCATAGATGGGACATGCTCATAGCCAAAACCAACATCCATTTTCCAGGCCAGTGGAGATGCTTTTCTGCTTACTGGGAAAGCCACGATCTCGTCGTTCATGGTTTTTCCATAGATTGATTTTTTATCCTCCGATATCCCGATTGATTCTCTGACAGTGGCTTCATTGCTTCTCCATAATTCCTGACCGGACTCCCTATCCAAGGCTGTGAGATAGCGATCAGGAGCAACTATGAAAACAATACCTTCTGCCTCCACAGGGATGCACATGGCAGGAGAAAACATTCTGTTTGCCGAGCCATTGTTCCAACTCCAGTTTAATTGGCCGGTTTTTTTATCTAATGAATACAGGTTTCTGTCCCAAGCCCCAAAAATGACAGCATCGGCTGTTATCAGTGGTTTGCTGACTACAGGTCCTTTCAAACCTTCAAATTCCCAGATTATTGATCCACTGCTGGCATCCAATGCTCTGAATTTACCATCACTGGCACCAATATACACTCGGTTTTCATCCATAATCGGTGAACCTAATACAGCTGCATTGGCTTTTGTCTTCCACTCAAGTTTTCCGTTTTTGGAATTGAGAGCGTAGATATTTCCGTCTCCAGAACCAAAAATGACCAAGTTTTTAAAATTTACAGGAGAAGAAAAAATCCCCCCATCAGTCTGGAATTCCCAGACCGGTTTTCCGGATCGGGCATCTAAAGCTTCAAATTTACCTACACTATTACCAAAGTAAACCCTATCCCGTGTCACGAGTGGTGTGGAGATCACATTGGCAGAGGAATGATAGCTCCATTTTACAGCGACCAGGGGATACAGGCTGTTTATCCCATCATTTGGCTTTGGAAACTGAGGTAAATCCTCATAATCTCTGTCAAAAAGTGGGATTTCTCTCCAAGGGTCCTGTGTTTTTACTCCCGGATTCCTCTCAGAAAAATAGGCTGTATCCTTGGTGATTTCTACGATGGTATAGCCACCGATTTTCTCTTTAGCGCGCAAATTAGATCTTCCCATCGTTCCCGGAATTCCCTCAAAATCATAAGCCTTGTTGGTATGGCCATGACCGCAAATTGAAAATTGTGTATTGTGTTGTTTTAATCGATCTGTCATTTCAAACCAATTATCAAGGCTTTGGTCCAATGGATAATGGTTTGCATTGATGATGGGTTGCTTGGCTGGCGTTGCGTTTAAAACAGAATCCAACCAAACTACAGCATCTCTTGGGATATGCCCATCTGACATTCTTACGTAGGGGCCAGAAGCTGTGCCTATGAATTTGTATCCTTTGTGCTCAAAGACAAATTTATCATAGCCAAAAATGGAGATAAAACTGACTCCCCCAGATTCAGACCAACCCGTATCGTGATTTCCAGGAATTACATAATAGGGGATAGTAAGTTCATCAAGCAATTCCTTCGCTTTCTTGATTTCTGCATCTGTTCCCATCTCCGTGATATCACCCGTAACGATTGCAAAATCGATCGAATCCAGTGAATTGATATCCGAAACAGTATTTTTTAAATCTTCCTCCGCCACTCCATTTGGGGAACCGATATGGGTGTCTGTAATAAATGCGAACTTGAATTCCTGCGCGGAACCTGAGCCCAGTTTGAAGATCAATAAAAGGAGAAGTACTTTTTTCATTTTTTTTGGGATGAGCTTAACAGTCTCTAATATTCAAAAAAATGTCCTTCTTTCGACAAGGAAAGAAGGACATTGAAATAGTGGCTAGGGGATTACCAGCCAGGGTTTTGAGTCAAAGTGACTCCATGTTGTTCGTAAAGTGTGATCTGATCCAATGGAACAGGATCTAAATATACTTTTGGATCCTCAAACAAACGTTGGGAAACAGCAGCAGTGGCAGGGATAATATATCCTTCATCGCCTTCAGAAAGTGTGACACTACTCTGAAGTTCAGGATAATCTGCTTTACGGATCCAAGCTCCCCTGTTGATGTCAGAATTTGATTGTGTATCTGAATATTCCAGCTTCATCCATCTCTTTAAATCATCTGTTCTGAATCCTTCCATCATCAGTTCTATTCTTCTTTCTCTTCTAATTTCCCAAATAATAGGTGAAACTTCAGGATCTCTGGCAGGATCATCATATACCATGCTATTCACAGCAACAGATTCTCCGGCAACCTCCAAATGAGGAAGCATTACTCCTGGACGATCCCGTAGTACATTGATGGATAAATCCAGATCAGATTGAGAAAGAGCAGGTCCTCCAACAGTTGCCAATTCAGCCGCTGCCTCTGCATAATTGATCAACACTTCACCGTATCTCATGACTGGTGAATCGGTATAGTTCAAATTTGAGCTTCCTTCTGGTAAATCCTTGATTACCTCGTTCAAGAATTTGTGGGTTGCAAAACCAGTAGTACTGTAGTTGGAAGCAATCCCGTTTAGCCTCAATTCATCCGAGACTAAGGTTTCATACATTCTAGGATCTCTATTTGCCATCACCTCCTCGATGCTCTTATCACCTTGGTAAAGTGGGGAAATTCCCACAGGAAGTCCATCTTCTGCCAGGTAGGCATCAATTGCACTTTTGGAAACACCGGTCTGTGGTTCCATATTATTATAGGAGTTGAGGGCATGGGTTAAGATGCCGGGCTCATAATGTCTGTATAGAATGACTTCCGGATTTCCTGCAAGGTTGAGTGAATTGAAAACCTCTCTATAATTACCCAAGGAATATTCTCCAGTATTGATCAGTTCCAAAGCGGCATTTTTTGAGGCTTCTAAATATTCCTTAGCCTTTTCATTGTTTCCATTGTGGTATTTCTGCCAGGTACCTTCGAATAGGAAAATTCTGGACATGTAAGCAAGAACCACCGCACGGTTTACGGTCTGGCCGTCGTTTCCATCATCAACTCTGACATTGTTCCTAGCAAACTCAAAATCTTCGAGAACTCTATCCATGACATACTCTCTGGTGTCTCTTGGTCTATACAGCTCATCTGGATTTGTTTGATCCAGTTCCGCTTCATACCAAGGCACATCCCCAAATTGTTTTACTAAATCATGGTATTCCATTGCCCGGAAAAATCTAGCCACACCAGTCCAGTGTTGGATTGCTTCTTCTGACATAGGTACGGTCTGAATTCTATCCAGGAAAATATTGGCTTTTCTCACATAGGAAAAGGTCCAATAACTACTGGTCGCTGCAGTCGGTACAGTTCTTCGGAACTGCGAAGGACTGGAAGGAGCAAAATCATCATTTAAAGTTTGGGAGGAAAAGAATTTTCCCCAACTATAGCCAGAACCATATCCGCTAAAGTAGGCAGTGTAAAATCCCCAGGAAAAGCTTCTGACATTGCTTTCAGATGACCAATAGGTTTCATCTGTTAGTTTGTCCAAAGGTGGTTTTTCGAGAAAATCTTCACATCCTGAAAGTGCAAATAAGCCGAAAGCGAGTGCTATTATTCTTAGTTTCATCGTTCTTTCAATTTAAAATGTTACCTGTAAACCAAATGACAGGGATCTACTGTATGGATAAACTCTTCCAAAGGTGTTAGAGTCGTTGGCACCAGCAGAGGTATAATCTACTTCCGGGTCTAGAGGCAGATCCAGATTGTCGAATTCGAAAAGGTTTTCACCACTGAAATAAACCCTCACCTTATCCAGGTTTACTTTGGAAATCAAAGAAGCTGGAAGAGAATAACCCAAAGTGATATTCTTCATTCTCATGTAAGACAAGTCCAGTAAGTAACGGGTCTGAGGAAGGAAATTCCTCGAGTTATTTGACTGGCCTGCATCTGTAGGTCGAGGATAGAATGCGTCTGGGTTTTCAGGAGACCAATAATCCAATTGATGCTGGAACCATGCCTCTCCAGGACGGTACCCTGGGATCATGATCGGACCATTTGCCCAATAATCTCTTTTACCAACTCCCTGAACAAAAAAGCTCAAATCAATTCCTTTGAAATCCATTCCCAAACGAACACCATATTGGTATCGAGGAGTGGAATTTCCGATTACTTTAAGATCTCCATGATCATCTACTGTATTCTTTCCAAAGGAGATTTCACCATCACCGTTTAGGTCTTTGTATTTGACATCACCTGGACCATAGTAAAACCATCCACTTTCGAAAATCTCCTGGGATGGAACACCATCATTCAGGACATATTTGCCATTATCCAAGATTAAATCACCGTTTGCATCTTTGGCAAAATCATCTTCCGTAAATAACCTGTCAGTTTCATATCCCCAAATGTCTCCAATGACTCTTCCTGGGCGGTTAGAATAAATACTTTGATTATCTGCAAACTCTGTGACTGTTTCTCTGTAATCAGAAAGAACAAAAGTGGAGTTTAATCTCAAACCGTTGGCGAAGGTATGGTTATAGTCCAATGCTAGTTCCCAGCCTTTGGTCTGAAGTTCCCCGAAATTTTGCTTGGTAGCACCGGTACCGTTTGATGCTGGAAGAACTTCTCCTGCGCTGTGCATGTCACTGGTGGTACGGTTATACCAATCGAAGGCAATCCCGAATTTATCCTGGAAGAATCTTGCATCAAATCCCAAGTCCAAGGTAGTGATGGTTTCCCAAGTCAAGGAAGAAGGTAATGCTCCCGGAGTTCCGAAAGTAAGTTGATTGTTGGCTCCAAGTAACCAGCCGGAAGAGGTGGAACCCATAATCCTATAAATATCACTTAAGAAGGCATTCTGGTTTCCGATTGCCCCCCAAGAAGCCCGAAGTTTCAAAAAGGACATCACTGAAGTTACCGGCTCAAAGAATGATTCTTCAGAAATCACATATCCTGCGGACATGGAAGGGAAGAACGCCCATCGTTCTGTCGGAGATAATCTAGACGAACCATCATATCTACCATTTAACTCCAAGAAGTATTTTCCTTTGTAATTGTAATTTAAACGGCTAAAAGCACCTGCCGTAGACCATTGATTTCTTGCCCCATCCACGAATTGATCACCTGAAGCCAAGTCTAGTTCGCCTCTGTCCAAATCCATCAATTCCCTTCTTTGGGAGCTTTGGTACCAGTATTCATAAGCTTCGATGTCCCCACCGATCATGGCCTTTAATGAATGGTCTCCAAAAGTTTTTTCATAAGTAGCAAATGCTTTTCCCACGTTTCTGTTGCTCCAGGAGGAAGCATACTGAACACGGTTATAAGATGCACTGGTATATGGAGCATATTGCAAATTCGCTCCAGTAGACCAGAAATTATAGGCGGAAACTACTCCACCAGTTTGGTGATCATGGAAGTTTTGGGAATCAAAAGTATAATTCGCCACAATCGATAAGCCTTTAATTGGAGTGATCGTGGTACCAAGGTTTAGTCGGGTCAAAGAATTATTTTGCTCATTCATCTTTGCCTGCTGTACCTCAGTCACAGCACTTCTGAAAGGATAGCCTTCATAGGTACCATAAGGGTAATTTTTTGGCCATCTAAGTAAGTAATACCAAGGATCATAGGTTTCACTTGAGAAATAGAAAGGTCGGGTAAACTTGGTGTTACTATACAAGACACCACCTCTTACTTCCATCCAGTCGGTTGCCTGGGTGCTCAAACTCAAATCCGCTGAGTATCTGTTAAATTCATCTGGGTTTACTTTCAAAACACCATTTTGGCCAAGGTATCCTACGCCTAATCGGTAAGTGGTTTTTTCTGTTCCACCTGCTACCGAAACGTCATGCTTCTGTTGAGGAGTCCAGTTTTTCATAAACATGTCACCGGCCTCCCATGGTCTATAGAAAAACAAACGACCGTCTCTGATCTCAAAATCCCTGCCGAGAACCATTTCGTTACTAAGGTTCTGACCACCATATTGTGCTTCCCAATCACGCATCTTTTGGATACCGATTTCGTCAAAATACATACCTACGACACCAAAAACATTGGTAGAAGGATTGGTACGTTGCAATGCTTTAAATGCCATTTCAGCACCATCTGCCGTATTGGCAATGGAAGGAGTGACTGTAGGTGTGGCAAATGAAAAGTTGTTGGAATAATTCACTTTTGGAGCTTCACCTTTCTTTCCTTTTTTAGTGGTGATTAAAATTACCCCCCAAGCTCCCCGCGCTCCATAAATGGATGAGGAAGCCGCGTCTTTCAGGACTGAAATGGATTCAATATCTTCTGGATTTATAAGTTGAAGATTTGGGATTTCCACGTTGTCCACTAAAATCAATGGTTGTGCACCACCCGAATTACTCAAGGTTCCCACCGAGCCACGAAGGCGGATCGTTGGGTTTTGTCCGATTTGACCACTTGGGGTAGTGATGGTCAATCCAGGAGTAGTACCCTGTAGACCTCTGGCCACATCTGTAATTGGTCTGGATTCAAGCACCTTGGTATCTACAGAAGAAACTGCACCAGTCAGGTCACTTCGCTTTTGGGTACCATAACCCACTACTACAAATTCCTCTAAAGATTGTGCATCTGGTTCAAAAGCAACGTCAATTACTGCGTTTTCAGTAACGGTATGTTCCTGACTGACCATCCCAATAAAACTGAATACCAGAACCTGACCTTTTTCGGCAGTGATCTGATATTTTCCATCGATGTCAGAAGTGACACCACGAGTTGTTCCTTTGACCAAAATGCTGGCTCCCGGTAAAGTCATTCCATCTTCTGAACTGGTAACCGTCCCCGACACCTGGAGGTTCTGGGCATTTACCTGAATTTGGAACAGGAGAAAACACATCGCTGCAAACGAACAATGTAGAAGTTTTTTCATGTTAACTAGTTGATTAATTGAATTGAATAGTGATTGTATGAAGCAGTAAATGGAGCAATGAGAAAGATTTTATTTTTTGAGTAAATTCTTTATCCTGGGAGATCCTTACTTTTTCACAGTCAAATCTTTCTAAAAAAGGAGCTTATTCAATCCCTGAAAACAGGGATATTAATAAATCACTAGTGCTAATTAAAAGCGGATTTTGTACTTTAGAGAAGGACTTAGGTGTTTCTTATGAAAGTGGATGGGAAAAAGGAAAAATGGAATTACCATCTTTCCATTGATGGAATTTTTGATGCCTTTCACACTTATTAATAGCATCTTTCTCCCGGCCTAAAATTTAATTTAATCTCTTTTTTTATGATCAATGTTTTAATAGCAGATGACCACCAGATGTTTATTGATGGAATGAAGGCTTTGCTTCGGGATCTTCCCGGGATTAAAGTGGTAGGAGAGGCCTGCAATGGCAAAGAAGCAGTGATCCATTGTCAAGAAAACCTGGTAGACATTGTCATTATGGATGTGAATATGCCCGAAATGGATGGCGTGGAAGCTACCAAAGCACTTTTTAAAACAAATAAAAACCTGAAGGTATTAGGTCTCTCCATGCACCGGGATAGACATTTTATTGCCGACATGTTAAAGAATGGCGCCAGTGGTTATATTCTGAAAAACACCGGTAAAAAGGATTTACTGGATGCCATTCATACTTTGTATAAAGGAGAAACCTATGTCAGCGAAGAAGTCAATAAGATTTTACTCGCTAGCTTTCTTAAAGATTCCTCTAAATACGAGGTAAATGAAAGGCTATCTGAAAGAGAAACCGAAGTATTAGAATGTATTGCGGTTGGATTGACGACCTTGGAGATCGGTGAAAAACTTTTTATCAGTAAAAACACGGTAGAATCCCATCGTAAAAATTTACTCTATAAACTCAAGGCAAAAAACACGGCCGAATTAGTAAACAATGCTTATAAAAGAGGCTTGATTAACTAAGTTGATCTCTCAGAATTGACTTTGGACTAAAGGAATTGCATCACTTTCTAACTCAGGAAAGTTGATTTTTTTTTGTACTTAATCCTAGGTAGGCATGTATTTTTTTAAGTAAGTTTAAAAAGAAAAAGAAATTTATTGCAATATTCGAGGTAGTAGAAAAGTTAAACCTAAAATGGTTGATCACCCGGATTTCTTTCCTACTCAAATACCAATAGTGATTATTGCAAATCCCTATTTTCAGGGATAACATCCAGATTGATTCAAAACATATTTGTACAACTTGTTGGATTGGTGCTGCTAAAACTCATTCCTATTAAATTGAAAATAAATGCTATTACTGGCAGATAGTGGGTCGACAAAGACCGATTGGAGGTTATTGGATAAATCTGGCGATAGTGTGATTTCTCTAAAATCAAAGGGACTTAATCCCTATTTCCTGAGTGCAGAAGAAATCAAAAAAGTACTTCAGGATAAGATTAAAGGACACGTTTCTGATGTCAATAAAGTGGTTTTTTACGGAGCCGGTTGTGGGCATCCTGCCAAAGCCGCAGAATTGGCAAGTGTTCTGGACCAGGTTTTTCCCACAGGTAATCCGGCAGAAGTCAATGGGGATATTCTTGGTGCAGCCAGAAGTTTGCATCAGGAAGAATCTGGAATTGCCTGTATTTTAGGTACGGGAGCCAATTCCTGCCTATATAACGGGAAAGAGATCATCGGGAGCGTTCCTTCCCTAGGTTTTATTTTAGGTGATTATGGAAGCGGTACTGTCCTCTGTAGGGATCTGATCCGGGAACTATTACAGAATGATGACAATTCGGAGATGAGAGAAGAGTTTTTTGAAAAGTATGAATTAGATCAGCGGGAGATTTTAGATAAAATTTACAATCAACCAAGACCGAACCGATTCCTTGCCTCATTTACTCCCTTTCTTCTAAAAAATGCGACCAACCCGGTGATTCACTCCATTATCTATCAGAATTTTAGGAGGTTTTTTGACTATTACATTTTACCCTTACGAAGTACCCATGCTTCAGCTTCTTTGAAATTTACAGGCTCAATTGCTTTTCATTTCGCCGAGCACTTAAAAACTGTTGCCTTTGAATTCGGGGAACAGATTGAATGCATTGAGCAGCATCCAATGAACGGATTGGTTAACTACCATTGCCATACATTTGCCGACTTTTAATCTGGAATTTTCTAAATCCATTCTACCTTCTCTATGAACCTTGCCACCGAAACATCTTCTTATTACGAAAATCTAGATTCCATGCCTTTGGCTGAGTTACTGGAATCCATCAATAAGGAGGATCAAAAAGTAGCCTTCGCCGTTAGGCAGGTGATTCCGCAGGTAGAAAAGTTTGTTCACAGACTTGTTGAGAACTTTCAAGAAGGTGGGCGCCTGTTTTATATTGGAGCAGGAACTTCCGGAAGACTGGGGATTCTGGATGCATCAGAAATTCCCCCGACATTTGGCGCATCTCCAGAATTGATAGTTGGATTGATCGCTGGGGGTGATTCAGCTATTCGCTCCGCTGTGGAAGGGGCAGAAGATGATCCAAATCAGGCATGGCTTGACCTTTCTGCTTATAAACTGAAAAAGTATGATACGATTCTGGGCATTGCTGCTTCCGGCAAAACTCCCTATGTCTTAGGTGGGTTGAAAACTGCACAGGAAAACGGATTGATGACAGCAAGTCTTTCCTGTAATTCCCAATCGAAAATTTCTGAATTTGCAGATTTTCCGATAGAAGTGGAGGTAGGCCCGGAGTTTGTCACGGGAAGTACCAGAATGAAATCCGGAACTGCACAAAAGATGGTTCTCAATATGATCAGTACGAGTTTGATGATCAGGTTGGGAAAGGTAAAAGGTAATAAAATGGTGCATATGCAACTGAGCAACACCAAATTAATAGATAGAGGAGTTCGAATGATTCTTTCTGAGTTACCTGAATTGACCTATAGTCAAGCGGCTGATTTATTGAAAAAACATGGCTCGGTTTACTCAGTTATTGAACAATTTCAGTAGCAATCACTGAAGAAACAACTGCTGGAAAAGTTCATTTCAACAGGGAATTGGGGTACTTTCTTTAATTTAGCATCCGGCGACGGTATAACTGTTGCACCAATTTAAGCTGATCTCCAATGCATAATTCCTCCAGTAAAAGTTCTACCAAAAGAAAGGAAACTTCCTATCATCATTTACTTTTAGATCAGCTGGATGGATATATAAAGAAGATTATTCACCCTACAAATAACCTATGGACTGGAGCCTTAGTGGTAGGTAAAACAGGTGCCGGTAAGACTTTTTTGATAGAAAATTACCTTAAAAGCATACCCTGTGAAGTATTGATCAGCAGCCAATCACAGCAGCTTCAAAATGTTCCTTACGCGGGATTAAAATTGGCTATCGGCAATTATCTGAGACTCAAATTTAAAGAACTGGATTCTCAGAATTTCCTGAATTTTTCAGAAGGCCTAACTGAGGCGTTGGGAGAGGATTTTACCTTTCTTTCAGAATATATTCCCGAACTCAAGCTGCTTCAAAATAATTCCAAAGTGAAGGATGCAGTTCCTGTCACCAAAATTGAAAACCAGCTCTATGCCTTATTCAAAACACTTTTTGAGTATTTCAGCGACTTTTCAAATCAGGTTCTGATTCTGTTTATGGATGATTTGCAATGGGTAGACGGTTCCAGCGCAAATTTGCTTCAGTATTTGCTCACCCAACTTCCACCTTCAAAATTGATTTGGATTGGAGCAGTGCGGGATTCAAAAGAGGATTTAGATCAGGTAGATAATTTGATTCGATCTTTGGGGTTTGACCAAAAACATATTCAGCGGATAGAATTAGGAGAATTTGATCTGGATCAAAGCAGACTTTTTATTGAGGAATGTCTCCGTGGATCTTGTGAAAAAAGTGCTGTTTCTTTGATTCATACACTTGGTAAAGGAAATCCAGCTTTGTTGATTAACCTGATTGATGCGTTGGTTCAGGAGAAATTGCTACACTATGATGGTCAAAAGTGGGTAGGGGATTTAACTCTTATTAAAAAGAAATATGAAGGCATAAATTCCTCTAAGTTTTATTCAGAACGGTTAAATTCATTGGCTTCCGAATTCAAACATGTTCTGGAATGGGTAGCATGTGCAGAAATAATCAGGAAAAGGGAGTTAGTGGAACTTTGCTCATTTATTTCTGACCCTCAGTCAGAAATTGAGAAGTTGATTATAGAAGGTACCTTATCTGAAAAAGATGAACATATTGAGTTTGCTGAAAATAATTTTGGAGAGTTTATTTATTCCCGGTTGCCCCAACCCCAAAAATCATCCTATCATTTTCAGATTGCTCAATTATTACTGAAGAGTGATTTTTTTTTCCTTAGCAATTCAGAAAAAGTAATCATAGCCCAGCACTTATATCGCGCTACGGAAAACATCAAGAATACTCCTGATAAAATCCAATCTGCGGCTTTTATTCTGGAAGTTGCCAAAATTCAGAAAAGTGAGCAGGCCTATAGTCAGGCAAAGGTGTTTTTAAATGCCGCATTGGCATTGTTGAAAGGACTTAGATGGGAAGAGGCAGGAATGGTTCTATTTCAGGCTCATTTGGAAAGTGCCAGAATAGAATATTTACTGGGTGAATATGATTTAGCAGAAATCAAGCTGGATTATTTGATTGAGAATTTAATCGCACTGAACCTTCGTTCGGAGGCTTTTGAGTTGAAAATCATTATTAATAACCATTTAGGAAGGTATAGAAAAGCTGTGGCTATTCTTCAGGAAATTTTAGATGAGCTGGGTTTGGTAATTCCATCGTTAGCATCTGATTTGGCAAATCAGATACAGGACTTGCAAGTTCATGTTGAAACTCATGCTGATATTCCTCTCAGGTTGTTTCAGGATCAACATTTAGAAAATCAAGAGGCTGTCTTAAGATTGTTGTATGTAGGAGGAATGGCTTTGCACCATACCTCCGAGAAATTGATGACTTGGGCAGCACTACAGTTAATCCTTCGCTCTAGGTATTTTGAGTTACCAAAAGTCAGTGCCATAGGCTATGTGAGTTATGCCAGGATGCAGGTGATTTCCGGGAATATAACAGGTGGATATGAGTTGGGTAATAAAGGAGTTACCCTAAATGCTAACATGAATGATCTCCAATATCGATGCAGGGTTTTGGGGGTTTTTGCATTCTATATTCAGCCATGGAAACGACCATTTGAAGAAAGCAGACCTCTCTTAATAGAAGGCATGGAAGCCGGTAGAAAATCGGGCGATGTGATCGGGCTATATATCCTGAAAACTCACCTGTTTAACCTTCACTTCATCAGTGGAAAGCCCTTATCCGAACTTTTGGGCTATGATTTTAAGGAGTCGTATCCTGGAATGGAACTGACATATTATATCACTCATTATCAAAAAGAACTGATTCGATATCTTACGACAGAAAGCCCGTTTTTGGCCTTGCCAAAGCAGGAACCCGGAGGACTCGCTGCCAAGCTGACACTTCAGGAAGAGCTTTTTTATCGTAACTATATTTTAGCCAGATATTATTTTCTATTCGGGTATTTTGATCTGGCCAGAATCTCCGCTTATTCAGCCGACCAAAATAAAAAACTTCAACAAGGATCACCTTTGGTTCCTGCCAATACGATGATCCTAAGTTTGTCGATCACACAAAATTGGCAGAATTTCACAGGGGAAGAAAAGAAAGAAAATCTAAGCTGCTTAGAGCACACACTTCAGGAGTTGAGTAGTTGGTACCATCATGCTTCCCTCAACTATGGTTCAGATTTTTGGTTGCTCAGAGCTGAGGTCAGTAGAATTACTGGTCAGTCGGAAGCCAATATTATTCAAGAATACAAGGAAGCCATCAGCTGCGCGGGAGAGAACCTTTATCAGACTGCTATTTGTCATGAATTGCTAGGCAAGTACTACCTGACTAAGAAAAACTTCTTTTCCGCAAGTGACCATTTTAGAGAATCAGTTAACTTTTTTGAACGATGGGGAGCCAGGAGAAAAGTCAGGCAATTGGTGAGACAATATTCCTTTTTATTTGAAAAGGAAATTAAAGTTCGAAATCCCCTGGATGTAGAAAACATTCTACGTGAACTGGGAGGTGAAATGGATGCAAATCTTATCCTTACTAAACTGCTTACGATTTTGCTTAGGGTTTCAGCTTCCAGTGGAGCAAGCATCCAATTAATGGAAAATCAAGGACAGCTTAAAAACATAAAGGAATTGCAGCTTTTAGATATTCTACGGCAAGTGAAGGATCCTGAAAATGCCATAGACTTATCCAGTCTTTTTTTAATGGCTTACAGAACAAAATCGCCCTTGGTATTCAAAAAATTAGGTGAGGATTCCGGATTTCCGGAATTAAAGATCCTGAAAAATTCAGGTATAAAATCCTTTATGATTTTCCCAGTGGGAATCTCTGAGTCCCTGACCATGCTTATTTATTTGGAAAGCAAATTTGTGGAAGCAAATTATACAGATGAGATAGTCAGGTGGGTTCGGATTATATCCAGCCAGGGTGGAATAATCCTCGAAAACGCCAGAATCTATGAAAAGAGTCTCCTTTTAAATGAAGAGGTAAAACAAGAGGTGGAGAAAAAGGAAGCCCTGATGTCTCTTTTGGAGGAGCAAAAAAACACACATTTCAAGGATCTGTTTCGGGTGCAGGAACATGAAAGAGAACGGATTGCCGGAGATCTTCACGATAGTTTAGGATCACAATTGTCGACGATAAAAATTCGGTTGGCCAATCTTTTTGAGAAGAGCGAAGAATCAACTTTGGTAAAAGAGGGGCATGATGCCCTCCATAAACTTGATGAGGCAATTGCAGAAGTAAGAAGGATTGCCCATCATATGTCTCCTGTGTCATTGAGGAAATTCGGGCTTTCTTCTGCGCTTCAATCCCTGATCGAAGACATCAGCGAATCAACGAGCATCCAGGCCGAACTTCAGATTCTTGGAATCGAGGATCGATTGGAGGAGCAAATAGAACTCACTGTTTACAGAATCTGCCAGGAGTTACTGCAAAATATCATCAAACACAGTCAGGCCGACAGGCTTCGCCTTCAGCTGATCAACCACCAGGATTTTTTGAATATTACTGTGGAAGACAATGGTGTAGGAATTCAAAAAGATAGAGTAAATTGGGGCATGGGCTTACTGGGAATTGAAACAAAAGTCCAGATGCTAAACGGGACTTTTTCCATAGAAAGCCAACCAAAGAACGGATGTCTTCTGGTGATTGATTTTCCTATCGGAAACAAAAGCTAAATCATAAAGGAGGTATCTTTCAAAAGAACTACTTTCACTTGAATGGATTTGTAGAGACAATTCTAATGAACCGTTGAAACTACAACGGTCAAAAAGTCGACGGGAACTTTTATTGATTCAATAGATTTAAATATCCGATGAATTCCAATTTTCCACTGGCTGCCAGGCCATTGGGATTACAGCCCAATTTTCCTTCAGGTACTTCCATACCTTGTTTTGAATAGAATTCGACCCAAAAGGCATCTGTCTTCCCTGTTTCAGGATTGATAAAAGTCATAGGTTCTAATTGAAAAATGGCTGCATGTCGGAAGGCTCTTTCTACAAAATCGGAACAATACAGACTCGAATCATTCAAAACATAGGACCAATTGTATGGTCTTCCTAACAAGGATTTAGATTCTTTAATGGCTTGATTTATTGAATGTTGGTAGTCTTTTTTTAATCTATAGATTGCAAACTTTTCAGGTGTAAGGTTATTTCTAAAAACCAAGCTGTCCAAAGGTTCCCTAACTGATCCCTTGCGAGTACTGGCATGGATGATAAAAAGACTGTCTTGATGGATTTCGATCATACCCACATGGTCAAAGGAAACAAGTTCTGTTTTTTGGGTAACTCGATTAATGGCTCCTGAAAGATTTTCTTTTTCTGCTCCCACAAAAATCAAATCCCCGTTTTGAAGTTCCAGATTTAAATAGGGGACAGTCTGTTGCGATAAAACTGTACTTACTGAAATGCAAAGTAAGAATAGGCAAATGAGAATCTTGGATAGAACTTTCACGGGGAGGACTTGGATGATTTTCAAATTTAGAGCTATTTGATCCTTGATTCAATGTTTGTTTGAGTTAATCTTCAGGCTTCAGCTTTAGGAATTTTGAAACTCATACCATCATGCTACCGCTAATGTCAAAGCTAGTGAGTGATCAAACAGTTTTTTGAATAGTTTTAGATAAAACTCCAGCAGAATGAAAAAAATAGCCTCTACATTTTTCTTACTATCATTTTTGGTACAAACAGGATTCGCACAGCGGGAACTTATCCATGCATCACCAGCACAATTAGGCTTTGATGAGGTGTTCATCCAACATAAAGTAGATTCTATTATGCAATTGGGGATTGACAGTTTGGCTTTTCCCGGAGCGCAGGTGCTGGTAGCAAAAAATGATACGGTTATTTTTCATAAAGCTTATGGCTATCATACCTACAGGAACCTACAGGCAGTGGCATTGAATGATTTATACGATTTGGCATCGGTGACCAAAATTACAGGACCATTGCCTGCTCTAATGAAACTAGTTGATGAGGGGCAGCTTGAATTGGACGAGCCTTTCAGTACCTATTGGAAACCTTGGAGAAAGAGAAAAGATAAAAAAGACCTGACACTTCGGGAGATTTTGGCCCATCAGGCAGGTTTAACCCCTTACATCGTATTTTTGAATGAAGTAATTCGTAAAAATGGTAAAGCTAAGAGAAGGTTTGTCCATGAGACATACGGAAAACACTTTCAAGGACAAGTTTATGAGGGATTGTATATCAACGATCGGTTTGAACGGAAAATGAACCGGATCATCAATCGCTCTGATGTCTCGGATGAAAAGAAATACCTGTATTCGGGACTCACTTTTTTGGTTTTCCCAAGTCTGATCGAGCAACTCACCGGGATGGACTATCAAACTTATTTGGAAGAGAATTTTTATCAACCACTGGGCTGCAACACTTTGGGGTATTTGCCGAAAAGTAAAAATCTTGAAAATGAAATCGTTCCAACAGAGGTAGATTTCCTTTTTAGGAAAGATTTGGTAAAAGGGTGGGTACATGATGAAAACGCATCGCTAAAAGGTGGGGTTTCTGGTAATGCGGGCCTTTTTGGTACAGCAGATGACTTGGCTAAGCTGATGCTTTTCTATCAGAATTATGGAAATGCAAATGGGCAGCAGCTGATTTCGGCCGAAACCGTCAAAGAGTTCACAGAAGTTCAATTTCCGGAAAACGAGAACCGAAGAGGGCTGGGTTTTGACAAACCACTGATGAACAATTCTGAACTTCCGGTGTCAGATGCTTATCCTTCACCTTTGGCGAGTCCGGAGAGTTTTGGTCATTCTGGATTTACGGGCACTTTTGTATGGGCCGATCCTGAAAATAAACTTACTTATATATTTCTTTCCAATAGGGTTTATCCTTCTAGAGATCATCAGAAATTGTATAGTTTAAATATCCGAACTGCTTTAATGGATGTATTTTATAGAGCTGAGCAAAGGTGATTTGTTTTTTAACCGCAAAGAACACAAAGGTTTTGCTAAGATTTTTTTTAACCGCAATGGCGCGCAGAAAACACAGAGTTTTCGCTAAGTTTTTTTAATAGCGTAAAGGATTGAGCTTTGAGTATTTTACCATCATTTCGAACCGCAGGGAGAAATCTCATTCTATAAATAATACTACCCACTTAGAGATTTCTCAGTCGGTCTAATTACTCAACTTAAAAACTCTGATTCCTTACCTCCTTCGAAATGACCGCGTTTTATTCCACGTGATTATTTATTGGGTCATTTCGAACCGCAGGGAGCCTGCCTTCCGGTAGGCAGGAAATCTCATTAAATGTTAGAGAATTAATATGGATCACTATTGCTGACTGAAAAAAAATAACCATGATGGCGCAGCGAAAGAAGAGGTTTAGCAAAGAAGATTATGTTTAGGAATAGCTCCAGAGGAGTGATTATTTGGGATTTAATTATGGGAAACCACTTACTTTTCAGAAAGTTACTTTTACTTCTAAAAAGAAACATTCTGACTTTATATTGTCAAACTTAAGTCTATTCTTTTCCAATCATTAATCGAATATTTTTAGTTGATTGTCATAGTTGTAAGAATAAACATTGGTGGATTTGGGAGGATTTAAATCCATCCCTGAATTTTCTACTTTGTTGAATAGTGCCATCCGAGGTTTGAATACCAATCTAAATTTTGATAATAGCTGTTCTTTGTCTTTTAGATGACCTAGTTATTGAGTGACTTTCTTGCCGTTTAGTTATATATCCATCACTTTTACACCATGAAAAATCTAATACTAGTAATTTTATTGGTGGTTGTACAATTAGCCTGTACATCAAATAGCCAGTCCAAAAGGGATATAAGCAGTTACCCAGAAGAAGTCTTACAAGTAATGAGAGCTCATGGTGGGCTGGATCTCTGGGATGAGATGAAGACTCTTCAGTTTTCGATTCCCAAGGATGGTTTCGATGAGGTTCATACCATTGATTTGCATTCTAGAATGGATAGAGTAGAAGCTCCAGATTATGACATTGGATTTGATGGAAATGTTGCCTGGTCAAAGGATAAAGCAGCCAAATATGAAGGAGACCCTACATTCAGACATGATTTGATGTTCTATTTTTATGCGATGCCTTTTGTCTTAGCTGATGAGGGAATTAACTATGCTGAAACTGTACCCTTGACCTACGAAGGGAAAAGTTATCCAGGGATTGAAATCACTTATAATTTAGGAGTTGGTTCTTCTTCAGAAGATGTCTATTTGTTGTATTATGATCCAGAAACATTTAAAATGGCCTGGTTAGGTTATAAAGCTACCTTTGGAAATGAACTAAAACCAGGTCCGCCTAGTGTTATCAGATATGATCAATGGGAAGATGTGAATGGAATAACTATTCCTACTTCGATCGCTTGGCAAACTGTAGAAGATGGTGAAATTTTAGGAGAAAGAAGACGTGTAGATTTCACGGATATCTCTTTAAGTAAAGAGAATAAGCCAGCTACCTTTTATTCAAAAGCAGGACTAGGAGATTAAATTTAAAATTGGATTTCGAGTAGATAGTTGTTAAGAATCTGATTATTAGTTCAATACCCTAATGATCAGCTCTTTTTTACCCTAAAACATACGTGTTGGTATGAATTATAGTCAAAAGAATAATGAACAATAAAAAGAACAATAGAAGAGAATTTATCAATAAAGCAGCATTAGCAGGGGTGGTGGGGATGACCATACCACATCCTGGGTTTTCTACTCGTGTTAATGATCTAACAATGGATTCTAAAATGACCACTCCTCCTAAAGTGCTGTTCTTTGACGTGAACGAAACCTTGCTCGATCTTACGATTATGAAAAAGAGTGTCGGTGATGCGCTTGGTGGAAGAAGTGAGTTGCTTCCTTTATGGTTTACCACCATGCTACAATATTCCTTAGTAACTACGGTGGGTAGACAGTACCATGATTTCGGGATTATCGGAGCTGCAGCACTTCAAATGGTGGCGGCAAACAATGGAATAACCTTAAATGAGGAAGATGCGAAGCAGGCTATTTTGGAACCTATCCGATCACTGCCTGCACATCCTGAGGTAAAAGAAGCGCTAGGCAAATTGAAAGAAGCAGGGTACAAGCTTGTTTCATTTACAAACTCCTCTAATAAAGGAGTTGAGACTCAATTCACCAATGCTGGTCTTTTGGATTTTTTTGATGAGCGATTGACGGTAGAGGATATAGGCAAATTTAAACCTCATACAGATATGTACGATTGGGGAGCTAGAAAAATGGGTATAAAGCCAAATGAATGTCTTTTGGTAGCAGCTCACGGTTGGGATATAGCAGGAGCACTTTGGGCAGGCTGGAGAGGTGCTTTTGTGAGCAGACCTGGAGCTCAACTGTATCCACTTGCACCAAAACCGGAAATCAATGAGAAAGATCTTGGTTTAATTGCCGACAAGCTGATTTCACTTCGGTCATGAATTCAATAAACGCTTATAGAAAAATTGAACCTACTTACTATCCCTTTCATTAAAGAGAGCCACAACATATAAAATCCCTGTATTTCAATTTCAACTGAGTTTTGAAAAATTTAAAATTTAGTACCTTTGAATTATGAGTAAGAAAAAAGATAAGCTTACTGCACAAATAGAAGATTTGACGAAAAAAATGAAAAGTCAAATGCCGCGCATTAAAAAAAAGATACTCATTTGGGAGCAAAAAGCTGGACTTAATTTTTCATCCATTCTCAAAGCTCAAACAGGGGGGGATTTTTTCTATTTAAATACTTTTTTAGTCAGTTTCTGTAGTAAACTATTATGATTGTCCGCAATGATGCCAGTTACCTTATTTTCTTTGCTTGATTGGCTGGAAGACCGATGACGGATGACCGAAGCAGCCTCACAACTAGCGTTTACCATTTATTAAGCCGCTTTAATCTATTAACTGGTAAAATAGCGGATATACATATAAACTATTAACAGGCGTGACTATATGTCATTTGACATTTATTGTTGAATTTGAAGATGGTATTTTTTTTTTTTTATTGACTGGAAGGTCTCCCTAAAGCTCGGGAGACAGGCGACCGAATTTGCTTTAAATCTAAAGTTGAGCTCATTTTATTTTGTATTAATTTCTTGACTGGCATAAAATAGGAGATACTTAAAAATGATTTATTTAGTAGTATGAAAATATCAAGAAAAAGCTTTTTAGTAACTAGTGGTGGTTTGGTTTCAGCAGCGCTGTTTAAACCTTTCTTTCTTCAGGCAACTGAAATAGGTAAGAAGAATAATTCTGATGAGCTCCCAGAGTGGTCGTTCCCTAAACTTTCAACGATAATCAAAAGTCCGATGATTATAAAGTCTATCGAACTCTTGAAAACACAGGGTGAATTATTTTTAGTAGTAACTTCTGCTGATGGAGTAAAAGGAATTACGCAGTGTAATGCACGTATGGAGCATTTAATATCGCTGCTCAAAGGATTGGTGCTTCCTCATTTCCTCAATAAAGATGCAAGGGAAATTGCCATGCTAGTGGATAATGCATATCGATTAAATAGCAACTATAAATATGCTGGAATGCCCCTATGGAATTGTATCGGTACGGTAGAGATTGCTACTTGGGACTTAATTGGAAAAACCCTACAAAAGCCCGTGTATGAATTGCTTGGAAAGCCCATTCGAAAAGACTACGGCGTTTATATTTCAGATTGGAATCGTGAGGGAGACCCTGAAAAAATAGCTGACCAACTATTAGAAAAGCTGGAATATACAGGAGCAAAAGGAGTGAAAATTAAAGTAGGCGGCCGTATGCAGAACACGCCTGAGAACACCGCACAAACTAGGCGCTATATCCCTACATTACGAAAAAGACTGGGTGATAGCATGGTGATTTATGCAGACGCAAATGGTTCTTTCACTCCGGAAGAAGGAATTGAAACTGGAAAACTGTTGCAAGATTATGGAGTAGAAATTTTTGAGGAACCTTGTAATTTTGAAGATGAAGAAGGGGCACGCAGAGTAACTAATGCCATGAAAAAAATGAAAATTGCGGGTGGAGAACAGGACACAAGCATGTACCGGTTTAGACGCTTGGCAAAAGAAACGGTATATGATATTCTTCAACCAGACCTTTATTACAACGGCGGAATTCTTCGGACACTTCAAGTCTCTGTAATTGCAAAACAATATGGTGATAAAGGGATAGCGCCACATACACCTAAAGCCAATCCATTGATCGCACCTTTCTGGCAAGTCGCTGCGCTGGTGCCAAACCTTTATGGTTTGCAAGAGTTTGTTTACAACCCTGGAGAAGAGGTGCCTACCTGGCATTCTGCTATCACAGTTAATAATGGTTTGATGACAATCCCTTCAATTGCTGGATTGGGGATTGATTTTGACCCAGCAATTTGGAAAACTGCAGTGAATGTTATCGGATGATTTTTTTTGTTGGGCTATTCTTCAAAAAATCCCATGACTTAAAAACCAAATCTCATATTAAAGAGATCCTTTGTATTTTGAAAGATAAAAATATTTTGTAGTGAGGGATTCCAGTTATAATATTCAGAAAATTGCCAAATCACTCGGCTTATCGGTCACCACTGTGTCTCGTGTTATTTCGAATCAAACCGAAAAATATAGGATCAGCGCTAAGACAGCCAAGATTGTAAGGGATTTTATAGAGGTTCATCAGATAGAGCCAAATGAAATCGCAAGGCAATTAAGAATGAAAAGCACGAAAACAATTGGGTTAATCGTGCCAGATATTGCAAATCCATTCTTTTCTGAAATCGCAAGAAGTATAGAAAATGAAGCCCGAAATAACGGTTATTTTGTGATTTTGGGCGATAGTAATGACGACCAAAAGCTTGAAGAGGAGCTGGTTTCTTTGATGCAAAAACGTAGGGTCGACGGCTTAATCATTGCCCCTGTTGGAAAAGATAGCAAAACGTTCAAGCAATTGGTAAGCAGAAATTTTCCTATTGTTTTTGTAGATAGGTATTTTGAAGAACTAGATGGCAGTTACGTGTCATCTTCCAATTATGAAGGGGCTGTGAAGGCTACAAAATTTTTGATCGGAAATGGGCATAGAAATATTGCATGTCTTCAAGGATTGCAGGGGACGAGTACCAATTCTAACCGAGTCAAAGGGTATTTAGAAACCTTAGAATCCGGAGGATTGATTAGCGATAGAAATCTGGTGAAAGGAGACAGCTATTCAGAGTCAGATGGCTACCATAATGCTTTGATTTTGCTAAAGGAGTTTCCACAAATTACAGCGGTACTTTGCCTAAGTAACCTCATAGCGTTGGGAGCCCTTAGAGCAATCAAGGAATTAGGAAAAAAAGTCCCAGAGGATATTTCGCTTATAACTTTTGATGATCAGCCTTACTTTCAGTTTTTCCAATCACCCTTAACCACCGTTGCTCAACAGATGAGCTCAATCGGAACAAGTGCGTTCCAGATACTGCTTGATCATATAGTTTCGGAAAACCCTTTTCTGAAACAAAAATTACTGTTGGACATGCCATTAATTGAAAGAGAATCTGTAAGAATTATTGGATAATAATCGGAAATAGTATTTTTTTAATTAGTTTGCACAAACGTTTGTGCAATACTTTTAACCATGATTTAGTTAAAAGTAAGACAAGAAATGGAATTGAAATTTCAAAACCCAAAATAGGCCTTATGTTCATTATTGATTCGTACCCACTAGCAGTAGGTCTGCTTCTCGTTACTATGATTTGCTGGGGTTCCTGGGCAAATACTCAGAAACTGGCCACTAAGAATTGGCCATTCCAACTTTTTTATTGGGACTATTCTCTAGGTATCATTTTGCTGACTTTGATTTTGGGTCTGACGATGGGTAGCTATGGAGAGGAGGGTAGAGGTTTTATTACTGATCTTTCTCAGGCTTCGCAGACAGCTATTTTTTATGCATTCCTTGGAGGCGTGGTTTTTAACATCGCGAATTTATTACTGGTCGCAGCTATTGATATTGCTGGAATGGCAGTTGCTTTTCCGGTAGGAATAGGTCTTGCTTTGGTCCTGGGAGTTTTGGTGAATTATATTGCAACACCTTTAGGGGATCCTGTATTATTGACGATTGGAGTAGTGCTGGTTACCGTCGCTATTGTTTTGGATGCGATTGCATTCAAGAAACACCAAAATGAGAAAGCTTTTTCAATGAAAGGGCTTTGGATCGCGATAGTAGCAGGAATCCTGATGGGCTTTTTCTTTCGGTTTGTTGCAGCAGCCACTTCATTGGAATTTGCGAATCCAACTCCGGGTCTTATGACTCCTTATTCCAGTGTTTTTGTTTTTGGAATAGGATTGTTTCTATCAAATTTCATATGGAATAGCATTTTAATGTATAGACCATTGGTAGGGAAAAAAGCTACCTATTCAGAATACTTTAACAAGGGAAATCTGAAACTTCATCTGATAGGAATTCTTGGCGGAATGATTTGGTGCTTGGGAATGTCACTCAGTATGCTTGCATCTGAACAAGCTGGTTTTGCGATTTCTTATGGATTAGGCCAAGGCGCCACGCTCGTGGCAGCTATCTGGGGGGTGTTTATTTGGAAAGAGTTTAAGTCCCCAAGCAAATCTGTGAAGCTTCTACTTTTTCTCATGTTCATCTGCTTTTTGGTAGGACTAGCGTTGATCATTCTTGCAAAAACCGTTTGACTTCAATGTATTCAAAATGAAAAAAATAATAGTTGTAGGGAGCTCAAATACAGATTTAGTGGTTCGGTCGCCGAAATTACCTGAACCTGGTGAGACCTTAATTGGCAGTAAGTTTTTCTCAACACAGGGTGGAAAAGGAGCAAACCAAGCGGTGGCCGCTCAACGGGCTGGAGGAGAAGTGATTTTCATCGCTAAAGTAGGAAGTGATGGTTATGGCAAAGAAGCCGTGAAGCAATACGAGGAGGATGGGATCTGTACGGATTTTATAAAAGTGTCAGAGTCCTCGCCAACTGGAATAGCGATTATTACAGTGGATGATCATGGTGAAAATACCATCGTAGTGGCTTCAGGAGCAAATAGTGAGTTGAGTCCAATAGACCTTCAACTGGATGAGGAAGAAATTCGTGGAGCGGAATATTTTCTCGTCCAACTCGAAACTCCATTGGAAACAGTCAAAGCGCTTGCCTATTTCTGCAGAATCAACAATAAAAAGTTGGTGCTAAATCCCGCTCCCGCTACGCAATTGACTGCTCCTATTCTGCAGGATCTTTTTATGATCACACCAAATGAAACAGAAGCGGAAATACTTACAGGAGTAAAAATCCATGATTTGGACGCTGCAAAAGTTGCAGCTGGCAAATTAATTGAAAAAGGTGTAAAGCATGTGATTATTACGCTTGGGGAAAAAGGGGCATTTTATCATGATGGGAAAGACTCATGTCATGTTCCATCCCCAAAGGTGAATCCAGTAGATACCACTGCGGCAGGAGACACGTTCAATGGTGCCTTGGTAGTAGCGCTTTCGGAAGGGAAAGGAATGAAAGCAGCGATTGAATTTGCCAACAAGCTTGCTGGAATTTCAACCACTAAAGAAGGTGCACAGGCTTCGATTCCTTACAAAAAAGAAATTGTTTTTTAATCTTTCGACAGCTAATTCGAAGTGCACAGAATATTGATTAAAAAGAAACAGACCTTAAATAATTCGAAAATGAACTTCAAAAACCTGGTAACTACCTTACTATTAATCCTCACATTTTTTTGCAGCTATGGGCAAAAGAAGGATGCGCACAAAGTAATTTTCGATACTGACATGGGCCCTGATTATGACGATGTGGGAGCAATTGCGATGCTTCATGCTTTTGCAGATCAGGGTGAAATTGAGATTTTAGCTACGATAGCCAGTACAAAATACGAAGGAGTAGCAGGAGTGCTGAATGTATTGAATACCTATTTTAACAGGGCAGAAATGCCAATAGGAGTACCCACTTCCAAGGCAATTGAACAGAAGGATTGGCAGCATTGGACAGATACATTACTGGCTAACTACCCTCACAAGGTTGTAAAGAACATCGAAACACCAGATGCGGTAAGCTTGTATCGTAAAGTTCTCGCTGCACAGCCTGACGCAAGTGTTACCATTGTTACGGTAGGATTTCTTACCAATATCTCTAATTTACTCCAATCCAAACCGGATGAATTTTCTCCGCTGACCGGAGTGGAACTTGTCAAACAGAAAGTTGTCAAGCTGGTAAGTATGGCTGGTAAATTTCCTGCTGGTTCAGAGTTTAATGTCAATCAGGATGCATCTTCTTCACAGTATGCTATAGCTAATTGGCCAAAGCCGATCATCTACAGTGGTTTTGAGATTGGTGAAAGAATACATACGGGAGTTCCTTTAATAGAAAACAAAAAGATCAAGAATAGCCCAGTGAAGGATGTTTTTGCTATCTCTATTCCTATGGCTGAGGAAGATAAAAATGGGCGGATGAGTTGGGATCAGACAGCTGTATATGTAGCGGCTTTAGGTCATGAGAAGTTCTTTGACTTGGAAGAAGGAAAAATGGTCGTCGCAGATGATGGTTCAAATACCTGGGATACTTCTGGAAAAGGACAATTCCGATTAGTAGGAAAAGACAATATGATGCAAATCGAGAAGGAGATCAATAAGCTCATGATGCATCAGCCTAAGGAAAAATAGGTCAAGAATTTGCAAATCTTTGAGAAATCTGCAGATAGATCTTTAGTTAATTTTACAGAATACATTAGCTCGAAAATGTATAATATCAATCATAATCTTCGACATGGCGTTGTTATAGAATTGCTCGACTTAAAATGCGAATGCCATCTTTGAGGGTTTGTACTTCTTGTTGCTTCTGGGCGAGTCTATTTTCATTGATTGCGTAGCCTTGGATAAGGTAGTCTTTTAAGCGTTTGGTTGCCCATTGACGGAATTTAATACCATTTTTGGAGTTGACTCTATAACCCACCGAAATGATTACATCAAGGTTGTAGAAGTTTATTTTCCGGGTAACTTTTCTTTTACCTTCTTGTTGAACTGTCAAGGATTCCTTGACAGTTGCAGTTTAATCCAATTCTCCTTCCCTATTTCTCCTGTCATAGTTGTACACTGTAAAATTCTTCTAAAGCTCTTCTGCAAGGGGATGGTACATATTTTGATCGGCCAGTGATCCGCCCCGATGACCAAACCAGGGCCATTTCCTAGTTTTTCGTAGGAAATGTTATTATTATCTTTTGATTTAATTCCATTCATATCTTAGTCAGTTTTTGATCAATAAAGTCAGCCTTATCTAACCGCTTGGCTGATAAGAATTATAGGATTTGGATTCGTAAAGTTGACAAAATCTGCTTGGGAGTATCCGTCCGAAACGATCCTTAAAGTTCTGGTGGAAAATATTCTTGTTACTCCTGGAGCCGGTTTGGAGACTGAATTCACCATTGCTATTAAACCGAAAAATTAAGTGAATATGCTGGTGATACAAAGAGGAGCTTATCTCACTTTTGTCATTTTGATTTTTGGGTGTGCACATTTTGCCAATGCCCAATCAATCCGAGTAATGTCCTATAATATCCATCATGGAGCTGATAAGGATGAAGTGAATACCCTTCAGGAGATGGGAGAGTTTATTAAAAACTCCAATGTAGACCTGGTCGGACTGCAGGAAGTAGATAGTCTTTGTAATAGGTCAGGTAAAATAGATCAGATGAGGGTACTGGCGGACATAACCGGGATGTTTTATGCCTTTCAACGCCATTTCGCATATGACGAAGGATCATATGGCTCAAGGTTTCCCATTGCAAGTCAGTTAAATGTTCAGATTACCTCCATTAAAAATGGAGAAAAAAAGTCCCTTGCTTTATTATCAACAGTAGTCTCACTTCCGGATGGTATGGAAGTCAAATTTGCTACCGTTCACTTTGCCTTGGATCAATCTACAAGGTTGATCCAAGCTAGAGAAACTCTCTCTATTCTGGAATCAAATCTTCCAGTTATTCTCACGGGTGATTTTAATGCAGAACCCAATACTGAAGAAATGGATTTGCTCTCCAGCGGTTTTAATATGACTGATGCTACTCAAGGTAGAAGGACCTTTCCGGCTGAAAATCCATCTAAAAAAATAGATTACATCTGGTTGGGTAAGTCTTGTCAAACCCAGAATCTTAATTTTCAAATTCCTTTGAACGCCACCTATTCCGATCACCTTCCTCTTGTGGTTTCCCTTACCCTTGATTGCAGAGAATAGTGAAGTGCCTTGATAAAAAAATATGAAAAATTTACACAATGGCTTTTTAGTCTTATTAATAGCTGTCCTTCATTCCTGTGCTCAGGCTCAGGAACCCGCATTAATGATTCCTCCTGATATGGAGCCTGAAATATCTGAAGGTTTGGAAATTAAGGTGTTGAGTTATAATGTGCACCATTGCAATCCCCCCAGTAAACCGGGGTTAATAGATGTAGGTGGAAATGCTAAAGTAATCCGTGATTCCAAAGCAGACTTGGTAGGTCTACAGGAAATTGATGTCAATAACGAGCGTTCAGGAGTACATCTGGACCAAGGTGAAAAGTTAGCCGAACTTACGGGCATTTATTTCTACTTTTCCAAAGGGATAGATTACCTGAGTGGGACCTATGGCTCAGCAATTTTGTCAAAATACCCTATTTCTGATATGGAAACCTTTCTTTTGCCGATGGAATTCGGGACAGAACAGCGCACACTTTCCGTTCTTACTGCAGAGTTACCAGATGGTCAGAAAATTAGGTTTGCCAATACCCATCTAAATTTTACCAGTGATGAAAATGAGTTGGCACAAGCCTATGCAATCACTTCCTATTTCAAAAATGAGCTCAAGCCAATTGTCTTGGTGGGAGATTTTAATGCTGAGCCAGGTAGTAGGACAATTTCCCATTTGGATGATGAGTTTGATAGAAGCTGTGAGCAAGGTTGCCCTCCCACAATTCCGGTGGTGAATCCCCGGAAAACCATTGATTTTATCTTTTATTCATCAGGAATTGGAATCCAGACTTTATTTCATGAAGTAATACAAGAGCACTATGCCTCAGATCATTTGCCAGTTTTGGCAAAACTAAGACTTGAGCCTTAATCATTTAGAATAAAGAAGGGTTTTCAACTTGATAGGTTATTGAGAACCGTAATATTCAAATAAATAGCCAAAAGGTTTAATGATAAATTTTAGTTTAGCCTTAAACTTTTTTTGACCACTAATCCTAATTCAATCTGTCTTGTCAGTTCTTCAAGAACTTGAAGTTTGTTGAGGCTGCCTGAAGGAAATGAAAACAGACCATTTTCATTCTTCACGGCCAAATGAAGCTGCTTGTTCTGAAATGACAAATAGAGGGAGCTGTCATATTTTTCTTTTAACTCCAAAATTCTCTCCATCAACGAAGTGGATAAAACATACCTTGCCTCAACTTGATCTGTTCCATAAACAATAAAGTTTTTCGAAAACCTGGGGTCTTCCAGAAATATTTCTTGCTCCTCTCTGAACTTGAAGCTGGACCAGCGATCTAACTTGACTCCTTGATTTCTTGAGAAAACCACAGTATGTCCTTCGAGCTTTTTTTGGAATTTCATCCAACAAAACATCCCACGAAATGAATAGGGGAGGTTTTCTTCAGGTTTTTTTGAAACCAGATTTTTAAATACATTTTGATATAAAACCAAACCCATATTCAATACTGGAATGTGCATCAAGGTTCCCATAGCTTTGTTAGATAGGTTGTCTTCAATTATTCCTATGTCCGCAAGGTTGAATTCCACCTCCCTTGATCTACTGCGCATTTGACCGAAATTATACACAAGGGTTTCGCTTTTGAGCCATGCAAATAGTTTACTGCCCTGGATTTCCTTATTGGGTGGGCTGGCACCTTGCGTAAATTCCAAGTCAGGAAATAGTTTGTCAACCATGCTTGCCATGGTTTTCATTTCTTGGGTTTTGAATTTCTGAAAGGCCTGGATGAAAAAGGAAGTCGAGAAATAGATCAATACCATCAATCCTGCAAATGGAAAGACCAGAGCATAGGGATTATTGCCCGAAGGCGGAGCTTTGGCCAGATGGCCTCCAAATGGCAAATCTGTACTAGGTAAATAGGAGGATGCCAGGAGGATTAACATTCCTACCAGATAAATCCCAGTGATTCCCCAAGTGATTTTTTGATAAAAATGCGTCCTTTTTCTCTTTGCCTGAATATCCTTTAATGATTCTTGGACTTCTGTAAATGTTTCCTGAAGTAGTTGCTGATCCATTTATGAAGGCCAGTTAATGGTGTTCCAGGGACTGGATTGATCATTCAAAACTTGCTGGTAGATGTGACAAACTTCTTGATAATAGTTGTCATAATCCCCTTTCATGTCCAAGGCAAAACCTAAAGCAAAGCTCTTTCCGAAATCCTCCCAAGAATTAAAATTGTCCAAAGCCAAATGTGTGGCAAAATCAATGACTTTCCAGGCTTCTTCCTCAGAGATGATGTTGCCTGTGTATGCTATTCGGGCTTGTCCTACCAACATCGCAGCATCATATCCTGCCAGGCCTAGCTCCATGTCAGAATCGAATGTGAAAATGCCTTTTTGCTTTAAATCATTTAAGGTTTCTCCGGAGCTTAATACATTGAGATATTTCTGGGCTCGATCGTTGTTTCCAAATTTTCGGTCCATCAATCCATCCCAATTTTCCTTCGGCTCGGATTGTATCATTTGAGTGATAAAGTCAAAATACCAGCGCCTTCCATCTTTCATGAAATACTCCGTCAAATTCCAATATCCGGCTGGGGAATCAATACTCCAGCCCTCCAAATAAGGTTGAATGGTCTTTGCATCTCTGAATTTCAAAGTATTCGTGTTTGCACCCCACCATTCGGAAATCGGGGTATATAGGGCTAGGGAGAAAAGCTTGTCCAATCCAAGATTGCTATCTGAAGATTTTTTGAATTTTGCCTTTTCAAAATCGGGTTTGTCGTATTCGTCTTTGCCGATTTTAAAATATTTGTAGGCATAGGAGGCGATGGCCAAAGCTAGGATGACATACCCGTACCAAGGCAGGTTTTCGAACATTTGCATAGTTTATGAATTTAAAAGTTGATTGAGGTTTACTTCTTTTTGATCTGATTTCGGGATCTCCAAAAGCAGTTCTTTTTCATCTTTTCGGATGCCTGCTATTAGGCTGGAAGGAAACATCTGGATTTGATTATTGTATTGCACCACTGCGGCATTGAAAGCCCTTCTTGCAGCGGAGATTTGATCCTCCATTTCGCTGACCTCATATTGAAGATGAAGGAATTGCTTGTCCGCTTTAAGCTCAGGATAGTTTTCAATATTTATGTTTATGCCACCAAGAATCTTTGTCAGTTGGTTTGAAGCTTCAATTTTTTCTTTTTGGTCAGTAGCGCCTTCTACTTGGGATCTTAGTTCTGTTACTTTCAAAAGAATCTCTTTCTCATGTTCCATGTATTTTTTGACCATGGCAGCTAAGTTGGGGAGAAGATCAAATCTCTTTTTCAGATAGATCTCAATACTTCCATACGCTTGGGCAACCTGATTTTTTTTGAGAATGATTTTGTTATTGATAATGATGGCAAAAATGGCCATCAGGGCTGTGAGGACTAAAAAAACAACTATGCTTATATTCATATCTTATCTGGTTAAATGATCAAATGTGTAGATTCTGAAATACCCATTGAAAGGGCTTTTTCAATGATTTTATGGATTGTAATTGAAGCAGTTCGAATTTTATGATTTGATTTTCTGGTTCTTCCTCATCGCTATCCGTGGTATGGATTGCCATCGTTCTAGTTCGGAATTCGATAGAGTAGGTGGTCTCTTCACCGGAAACCCGCTGGCTATCGACCTGCTCAAATTCCACCAATTCAAATGCTTTGTTTTGATAGTAGAATTTGTATTCATAGGATGACCAAGTAGTGCAATCCCTGCATGGCCAGATGTAAAAATTGATCTGAAGCTCACCTCTCGGGAGAATCTGCAGTCCTTTAAAAGGTTCATCCATTGCAGGCGTACTTCTATTGATAATGAAGGTGTTGGATTGCAGTACTTTTTTGAAGTTCCCTTTTCGATTTCCAAAGTATATTCCCAATACTCTGGGCTTTGTCTGTAGGGTGTCGCTCTCATAGCCATCGGAGTACACAATTGTCTCTAGTATAGGACTTTGAATTGCAAAAGCCACATCTTCGAGTCCATCGCCGTTTAAATCTCCTCTGGCTTCGGATAATAATTGCCAACCTAATGGAATAATTTCTTGGATACTTCTTCCTTTTGCTGACAACTCAGGATAGCTGGATTCGCCTTGCGCATAGAGTCCATTGGCTAGGAGAAACATCCATAAAAAGTGTGTCTTTAGATAAATCATGGGGTATTTGTCTTTAAAACCAATTGATTTCCTTGATAAACGTAGATGGCATTGGAGACCTTGGTACTTGAATCTTCACCGGGATTCAAAGTCAATTGGTCAGATTTTATGGAGAAAACAAGGCTGTTGCTTGTCTCCTGGATATCTACCATGTCAGTCAGAAATTTTCCTTCCTCATTGCCTTCCATATCAAGGGTTCCTATGTGTTTAATGGTCCTTTCTTCAAGGATAAAAACTTCCCCACCAAAAGGGTATTCAAAAGCTTTTTGGCAAATGATAATGATTTTATCTGAGGCTTTGGCTTTATTAAAATGGGGTTCAAAGAGATACAAATCCCCATAGCCAAGCGATTGGAAAACTTTGTTGTTTTTCGAATCAAGCAGTATTATCCTATCGCCCCAATCAAATTGGGTTTCAGTGCTTGATGTATAATGATTTCCCTTTTCGGGAATGTAATTTCCAGTTATTATTTTTTGCCCATTTAATTCATAGGCCTGATCTACATGGAATTTGTCTAGTTGGTAGTTTTCTAGTTTCTGGGGATGGATTTGCGAATAGAATTTGGTCTCAATTTCATCCTCTACTTCGGAATATTTTGTGCCATCAAACTTCAGAATTGTGTTCTTGATCTTGTAGGAATTTTCCGTTTGGCACTCCTCATCATCATTAAATTGATTCGTTTTTGTGATTTTTTTGTTGACCAAAAGATCAAAGTAGCCATTAGTTTTATTGGGACTTAGAAATACTATTTTTTCCTCGCTGAAAAATTCGCCATTACAATCGCCGTCCCATTCTCCTCCAAAATCTTTAATGGAGTAATTGGAAAGAATTTTTTCAAGTTTATCACCTGATTTAATGAACAGGGACAATGTTTGATTTGAATAGGGGTTTACCCTTGACATTCCTAAATACTCGACCTGTATTCCGTAAGCATTCGTTCTCTCGGAAAGAGGATTTCGCGCAGTGTTGATGTTTATTTCCCGTAATTCAATTGCGTCGGAGACCCATTGATTGGTTTGATTACTTTCAAAAAACTGGTGGGTGATTATTCCTGTTCGATTATCGGCAATTACAATGTGACTGTTGAGTTCAAAATACTGTTCTCCTTCATCGACTATCTCAGGGATGATCAGGAAAGTTTCATTCGGATTATCTGTGTAGACCTCTGTTTTGATCATAGAGTTTTTTGTCTGCACCCAATCCAATTTGAGCTCAGTCAATACATTATCTATCAGTTCAAAATCTTCATAGAATTCGTTCAGGCTTTTGGTATCAACTTTTTCAATGGTGCCATCCCAACGGATTTCGTATTCCACTTGCTCTACTTCTTTGGTATTGCCCCAGAATATTTGGTTGACGGTAAGGAAGTTTTCACTGATTCGAGAAACAACCTGTGACATTCCTTCGGCGATTTCATCATAGGCGACTAATTCATGGTCAATAATATCCCCTTCAACATTGTAGTTGATGAGGACGCTTTCCATTTCATTATCGCTTTTTAAAACTGTGACCACCACGGAATGGTAGTTCTCACTAATCGGGAGGGTGTACATGTCAATGGCTCTAGCATTATGGTTTTCAAAATTCAAATCCGGATACACCTGATCTAATTTCAATACCTTGACATCAATTTTGTCGTAGTCATCTTCATCAATAAAACAGTCAAAATTGGTTTTTTCAATCTGAGGTAAGGTTTTGGCTTTTGCTGATTGTATCGTTTCCAAAAAGTCTTTTTCAAGGCCTGTGGACAAAGTCTCTTTAGCTCCATCATTCACCTCTATGGCTCCTAGAGTATTTTTGTCTTCTTGGATCCTGGGACCGCAGGAAAGGATGAATAAAATCAATAGGATGTATGGTGATTTCATAGGGAGTTTTCCGCGTTATCTAAGTTAATTTTTGGTTTCATGATCAGGATTCAGATCGATTTCACTTTCAGTTAATTCCGATTTTTTGGAATCGATGATGGCGATATTATCTTGGCTGTATTCAAAAACATCAGTCTGCGTCCATTCCCATGATTTTGATTCTCTCAAATTGATTCCTGTAATTTTTGATTGGACAGTAACTGTTTTATTGGATTCATCTTTTTGAATAAGGATCTCATCAAAAGTGCTTTGGATGGTTGCCGTATTGGGAATAGTGGGACAGCTTTTTAGCTTTTCAATTGCAACCCTGTCCTTGGAAAACCACTTTCGTAAAAAGTTCAATTGGGTATCCGAACACTGATAATTCAAATTCAGGGCAGTTACTATTTGACAATGAAGAGCCCGTGTTCCTTCCGTATCATAGCCCCATTCACATTCGTTTCCGATGTCAAAGGCGATATAGCCCAAAGCTGCTCTTTCGGGATGACTGATGTTTTGCAGGTAGGATTGATTGATGACCATCGTACTGACAGTTGCTTTTATGGATTCATCATAGCTATCCTCGCGTCTTAAAAATTGTATGGGTTGGTTTCCAGAAACTATTTTTTTTGCATCCATTACCCGTTTCACCACATTCACAACTTCCTCGTCCCCGGCCATACTTATGCTGTCCATTTTCCATTGAATGAGGATCAGATCCCCCTGTCTGAAATTATATTCCTGATTTTCTGTCCAATCCCAATTGTAGACGAATGATAGATTTTTGCCTTTTTTTCGTCCTGCCAGATAACGATAATCAAAGTCATCATTGTAGTCAATAAATTCTATGGTGTCTGTCTGGACTTCTTTAAAAAGTTTGGTGTCGTACTGAGGGGATGAGATGTCAAGTTGATTTTGCCCTTGTTGGGTTTCTAAGGTATCCTGCTTTTCTTCCTCCGGTTCTATTTCAAAATTTTCAATTTCAGATGCAGTTTTCAATTCGCCTTTTTGTTGGCATGCAGAAAGAATAAGTACAAATAGGATTAGCTGGTATTTCATGAGTCTCTTCTTAAATGACATCAATTACTTTTTCCAGGAAATAATGAACGATGGCTATCAGCCCAGTAATCACCAATAAGGCAATCACTTGGATTGTTGTTTTTTTGGGATTGTTTTTCAATTTTTTCCGGAGATAAAAAACATCCAGAAGGATAAAACAAGAAGCTATGGCCACACCGATCCAAAAGCCTACATGTAACAATCCCATGTCAAAAAACAAATGCAATAGATACCACCAGCCATCCTCAGAGACATCATTGGGTCCCAAAAGGAGTCTCATATAAGCAATACCTAATAACAAGGATAAAATCGTCCAAATTAAGTAAGTCAATATGAGCTTTATGAAACGCATCCTATTCGGCTTAATTTATTTTTTCTTTGGTACAAAGGATTTCTCTTTCTCCTTCTTCGGGCATCCATTTGAGCTGCTCATGAAAATGCTTTTCCTCTAAGTTCAATCCTTGTTTGACATCACATACATAGATGAAGGCATCTATTTGATTGTTGCTTTTGGTTTTGTAAATGGTGTTGGTCAAAATCCAACTATTGTCTTTAAAGATTATGTGGTAATTGGCCTCGAAAAATCCTCTACCGGGAAAAGCTGTTTTTACATAAAACCCACCTTCTTCAGCAACTACATCGACAATCTGGTTGCCTCCATCTTGCGAAAAATTGGTTGTTTTGAGAGCAAATTGGTATTCACCTCCTTTTTTTATAAAAAGGAATAGTTCATCCCCTTGGTAAGGATCTGCGCTCACTATTTTATCCAATATTTTGTCGTTGTTAATATCGATGTCTCTAATGAAATAGTGTTCCACATTCTCAAAATCAGATATTTCATAGGCTATTGATCCTTCATAATCTATTGGATCTGAAGTTTCATAAATAGGGTCTGGATTTTCATTGTCATCGTAAAATTTCGAATCGAAGAGCTCTTCAAGTATTTCTTTTTTTGTGTGACTGAGATGTGAGGCAAAATCAGCGTCAAACTTGGGATGCGGTCCATCGAAAAGGAAAAACAGGGTAGATTTTGCCCGGTCGGGTATTAGTTCATCAATGAGAAAATATCGTCTCTCACCCTTAATATATTCCAATGTGAAATTCTGAAAGTAATTGACAGCATCCTCATGCCAAACTCCATTCTCAGCTATGCTAATTAATTTGGATTCAAATTCTCGGTACTTGACATCAGCTAGTAAATCAAAGAAGTACTCTATGTATGCGTAACTTTCTTCGTATAGTTCGTTGGGTTGGTCGTTTTTATTGTTCCATCCAAAATACTCCTTGAATAGCTGAAAATCAGCTGGAAATTGTTCTAGAAACTGAGCCTCATTTTTGGTTTTATAGGCTTCTTTTAGTTTTTCAATATCAAAAGTCTGATTTGAATTTGGGATGTTGGTCTGAGAAACTTTCTGGGATGATTCTATTACATTTTTTTCACTGACAATGCTACCCTTGCAGCTTATTGTCATCAAGGAGAAGGCAATCAATAATCCCTGGCTTATGTTTCTAAGTTTTTTCATAAGCCTAGGAACAAGTGGTTACGGGGTTTCCACAGAGTGATTTTGAGTCTACCCAACCAGTCAAACCTTGGTATTCGATTTTTACCCAATCCTGCTCTGAATCAATCATATTTAAATCCGTGTCTATCGGTACAACACCAATTTGCTTTCCATTTTTGGGTGTGTCAAATACTGATGTTTCTCGATTTGCCCGAATTCCAATGTCGGAGTGATGTATCCATGGAAGACCTTGTGGGATTGTCAATTCACCTTCATCTATGGATTCAATTTTCAAAACTCTAAACCAACCCTTTTCTCCATTTACGATACTGATGATATAGCCATTTCCTGTTGTCTCGAGAGTTTGAATGATACTGCCATTAGGCTTGTCCCTAAGTTTGATTCCGTCGAAATCAGAGTTCTTATCATAAACCTCCATAGCGTAATGGTTGGGATTCTTTGAAATGGTATAACCGAGCGTTCCATTTTTATTTATCTGAATGGTGGTGATTTCATGAGCGATGGTGTCTATAGATTCTTCCTTGTTGCGAAGGATTGAACCATACACCACTTTGTTGAATGAAATGGAGGTATCTGCGATGATTTCATAATCAATTGTCACGCTTTTGCCATTGTCAAAATCCATGGCTTTGCCCAGATAAAAGAAGTCAATCGACTGAAAGTCCTCGTCATGGGCATAAAGAAAATAGTCGGTATAAGAGTATGTATGTCGCAAAAGGCTCAGTATGCTGCCCCTGTTATTTGAAATGGGAATTCTCTGCGCAAAGAAATTTCCAATGGAATCAAATTCTGTTAAAATTTCCGGATAATAGGTAGCTACGGTTTCTATATCCAGTACACCATGAAAAGGTAATTTAATGGGATTGTTCGTTTGGTTGACTGAATCCGGAAGGTCTTGGGTTTCTAGATGAACGGAAGAAAGATTTTTCAGTGTTTCCAGCTTGACGTATTCTCCTTCTCTGAAAAAGTTGATTTCACCACAGACCAATAAATTGTCCCTAGGACAGGGTTCATAGTAAAATTCGGCTAACCGATAGTCTTGGTACATGCCTAATTCTTCGCTTACAAAACCGCCTAAATCCTCTTCATGATCTATAAAATAGCCAGTTCCAGCCTCACCTATAAAGCCAAAGGTCATTCCCCCCAACTCATAGAAGTAGATGGCTTTCTCTCCGGTGTAAGAAAGGGGTTTCCCTGTTTTAAATTCGGACATTAGGTGTTCTTTTATTTTTTCTTTGATGGCTTCCTCTACCACAGAATAATCCTTGTCAGGATAGTTAACCAAATACAGATTGGGATATACCTCCGACTGGATAAATTGCATGTTTCTAAAAAAGAAGTATTGAATACCTATTCCGATTACACCAGCTGCCAAAAGAATCAGAAATACCTGAATCCTCCATTTACTTTTTAGGGTCCATTTGAATACCTTAATGCCTAGAAAAAGCAGAAGGATTAATAGAATTACCAGTATGATTATAATCAATAGGAGCACAAGGTTTGTCTTTTAAATTTTTCAAATAGGTCAGTGAATCTTAGTGATCTATAGTGGTTTTGTTTATATGAATAGTATATAAAGGCTTTTCAGCATAATCTGAGTTTTCATGAAGGATCCTAATTAAATAAGAACCTATGCTCAGTTTATTTTGGTATTGGTCAAATAACATCGCGTCATTTTTCAAGTATTCTTCGATCGTAAGGAAACTTTCATTTTCAAGTACTGAAAATTGATATACTTTTCCCGAAGTATTCGATTTGATTTGAATCGAAACGTTTATTTCTGAATCTAAATCCAGTAGGAAAAATGTAGCATTGGCATAGAAAGCATCTGTAATTGAAGATTGGGACGAAGCACCATCATTATCCATGGCATTGGCGTAAAAAATAGGTTCTACAAAATTGTAAATCCTGAATTCACCTGTTTTGTCCTCGCCTTGGATACTATATATTCCTTCCTTAAACCTAAAACCTAACTCATTTCTTTTTTCCAGAAGAATTCTTTCAACTACAATTCTGGTAGGGTAGGGTGTAGTGTACCAATTTTCAACACCGGTTAAACTATTGCTTTCCAAGAGTTCTTGGTAAAGTTTCTTTTTACCTATTTCAATTGGATAAACTCCTTCAAATACCTCAAATTCCTGTCTGTTTTTTTTCTCCAGTTCCTTCTGGAGTTCCTCTTGAGAACGTCCTTCGAACATGTAGAATTGATTTGCAAAAGCTCCATTTTTCCTGAAAACCAAGTTTTTAACGCCCTGGCTATCCTTAAGACCAAAGTGGATGAACTTTCCGTTTTTGACTCTGTAGATTGGTGCAAGACTGCTGGAATGATCAGGACAACCAATGCATTCCGATTGAAGCAGGCGTTCAGGAGCTCCCAGGGACTTTTTCCAATCCTTGAGGATCAAGATTTCATCCTCATTCAAAAAATCGATAATGGCAGAGCTTCCATTTCCATTTTTGACTTCTGTAAAAGGATACATGATCTGATTGAGACTCTCAAAGACCCTTGATTCTACCACTGTTGGTTTGATGCCATGGCAAGAGGTGGATAAAACCAGGAAAATAAGCAATATGGCAGTGTCCTTAGGACTCATGTTGCTTGCTGAATTTTGACATTTTCGCTCCAAAGTCACTGATGAACCTGTTGTCCAATTCATCTGCTTTTTCTGCCAATTGAGCCAGGTTTTTTATTACCTGATCCTCGTAGCTGGAATATAAATCACTGATATGAACCCGATAGGAAAGGAAAATCTGATTGTCAGAGATGGACAAACGGTGTACTCCAGTATCCTTACGCATGATGTACTCGTATAACTCTGCCAGATTTTTTCTAGGAAGTTCATTCAATGGTGAGGTTGCAAACAGATAATTGTTGTCATATACAAACATTCTTATTTCTGCACTTCCCAGATGGAATTTCCAATACTCACTTCCTGTCCGAGCTAAAACCGGATCGATCCCTAAATTTTGAATGGCTTTTTCCACTTTTACGCTGAAACCGGAAGGGGGACTTTCTTGAAACAAATTCTCCTCAATGTCATTTCCACAGTTGGGACAATAGGATGATTTTTCCTGAATTAAAGAATTACAGCTCAGGCATCCAATGGTAAGTTCATCTGATAGCTGATCTATGATTTCAAACTCTTCGCGGATAGTTTCCATCGGTATGGCAAAGCCCATATTGTCAGCATCTGAAAATTTAGCAGTTACGATTCCAAGCAATTCACCTTTTTCATTAATGACTGGTCCTCCGCTATTTCCAGGGTTGATGGCTGCATCTGTTTGGATGTAATCACTGCCACCGATAACTTGTTTTGGGTTGGAAACGGTTCCTTCAGTCACCGTAAAAGGCATGCCATAAGGGAATCCCAATACCAATAATTTGTCCCTTGTAGAAACTAAAGTGCCATGGTTTGTATTGACTGTTTGGATCGGATTGGGAAGACTTTCCGCCTTTAAAAAAGCGATGTCCTTACCAGGGTTTGCGTAAATGACTTTTGCCAAATATCTGTTTTTTGAGCCATCTTCGACGCTAACAGAAAGGCTCCCAGAAATGACATGAAAATTGGTAACAATCACTTGGTCTAGAGCGCTGTAAAAACCTGTTCCAGAGCCAAATGCAGTGTTTATTTTAAAAATTGAACTTTCTAAGTTTTGTATGATATTCATTTTTTCAATTAGTCTTAAAGTTTGCCATCATCTGTTGAATTGCAGCCATCGATTCCTGCATTTGAGCCCCCATAATTTTGGATAGATCCATACCGAATTCTTCATCGAAAAGAGAATTCTCCATAATGGATTCCATGCCAATCATCAGGATTGGAGCTGCCAGATTCCAATCCATTCCACTTGCCTGAGCAAGCGAGTCAGTAATGGGCTTACTGATGGATTCATTTACCAAATTGTAATAGAAAAGTCCGTAAAAACAGGATTGCATGAGATTACAGGCATCTTCAAACTGGTAGTTGGAGATTTTTTCCTTTGCCTCGAAGTAGCTGTCTTCCCAGTTTTCTCTGATATTCTCTTTCTTGCTACTGTATTTGTGAGGGACAAAGGTTTCTACTTGGTAGAGATCGGATAAAAATTTTTCCTTGGGATAGTTTTTGAGCTTTTCAAGGCTTGATTTCCCGTTCAGTAGCCTTGTTTGAAATTGGATTCTACGATCCTGAATTCCATCAATTGCTTTCTCTACCAAGGTTCTTAAATAGCCCTGAGGTTCGGAGTAAAACTCCAGTTTTTTGAAAGTGATGTTGAGGGTGTACCAAGCATTGTTTGCCTGCCGCTTTTCCATATAATAGTTGAACCTGTCCAAGCCCTCCGACAATATTGTCTGACTATTGCTGTATGCTTCCTCTTTTAACGTAGCAGGGAAAGGGGAAATGATTGGTTCTTGAAGGTGCTCAGCTCCAAACTTTTCGATTAATTCATCATCAAAGCTGTCGGCATACAAACAAATCTCGCGCAATACACCATAAATTTTATAGGGTTCACATAGATGAATTGGACAGGAAAAAGTGAAATACACCATGTCTCCCTCCAGTACCAAATTGGCCAAATTGAGTGGATACATTCTCAGTTCTGCCAATCGTCTCAATAATGGGACTTTTTGGGCATCTTCAATAGTTAAAAAAGGACATTTGATGATCAGCTCTGTCTCTGTTTGTGAAATGAATACTACTACAGAGCCATGTGCAATTTCATAGGTATTTCCTTTTTTCTTAGTCTTCAGATTACTGTCGATATAATCCAAAAGCGTAGGGATAACTTGCTCATAGTGTCCGCTGTTAAACAAGGCAATTGATTCATCCCACTTCTCATCTTGTTTTGTAGAGGCTTTTTTGGGATTGATAGGAGGGAAGTAGCTTAAATTTTTATTCATGGTATTTGTTTTGGCCAAGGCTTGATGTGTCCTTTAGCTTATTTGAAAAATAGTGTCTCCATTTCCTTGAGGATTGATGGAAAGAGGCTGTTGGTTTAGTAATCTTTGATTTTGCTTTAATAATTCATGGAAATAAAATCTCCATTTAGGTCATAGCTATAAGTGAAGGTCGTTCCACCATTTTCCGGTTGTAGCAGAATCTGGTATTCAATTTTTGACCGCACTCCATCTTTGGGGATTTTCACTATTGCCATGTGAAGGGAAGGGTTTTGGATCTCCTTTTCTTCCTCCAATTTTTCTTTGGATTTTTCTACCAAGTCTCCCAATTTGCCCAGGTCGATTGGATCGCCCAATTGGAACATAAAGTCCGAAGCATTCATGCTGTCAGGTACTTCCAAAGTGATGTCAGAAGTTTGTGTCCAATTATCATTGGATTGCGTCCATTGCCCCATTTTTAGGGAGGCTGGATCGCTGGTGACAGTCACTGAGAGGATGTTTCCAATTGATTTATTATGGCTGATTGTTAAATCAGTATAATATGCTTCTTCGCCAAATTGGCCTTTCAGGTTTTCCTCTATGACAAGGAAGCCATCCGCATTTGCTTCTTGATTGCTCGTGCTACCACCACAAGCATATAAAAATGATAGCAAAAGAAATAGACAAGGGTTTTTGAGATTATTCATTTCTATAAAGTCTAGGGTTATTCTTCTACTTCCTCGGATTCTCTACCATAAATATAGAATAGTGCTACGCCAATACCGATCAATAGGATCCGAATGATCCAACCCATTCCGCTTCCCCAAATATCTATCCAGGACAATAGTCTGATGTTGTAATTGAATACTGAGAGGAGTATTGAAATGATCCCCAATGCTGCAAGTAAAAGTCCGCCTTGCCCAAGTTTTGATTTGATGTCTTCCATTTGTATTGATCTTTTAAATTTTTCAAATAAGTGCTCCAAGGTTAGTTATTACTTGAATCACTGAAATCTTAAGATCAATCTTAGTAATTTTTAGTTGTGAACAAATAGGCAGTCTATATCCGTACTACCTAATTGTATATCTGTAAAAAGTTGACGGGTTTTCGTTTTGTTGAAAATTGGGACCAAGGGTGTTTTTGTAAATAAGAAGAAATTCTAATGCCTGTTGAATTCTAGAAAAGTTGTCAAAAAAGCTTCTTTTTTTCTGAAAGAGACTGGGATTTGTTTCCCATTTTTTAAATAGATGGTTCCTGATTTATCGTATTTGTCTATGAACTTCAGGTTCACCATAAAAGACTGATGGGGTCTAGTGAAATGGGCTTTTTCTAGTTGTTCCTCATAGTTTTTGATGGGTTTGGAAGCCATGTGTTTTTTTCCATTCGCTAGGTGAAAAGTGGTGTATCCTTTATCTGACTCGCAATACAATAATTCAGATAAATCAATTACCTGAAAACTGTCACTTAAAGAAAGGACAAGTGTGAAATCATCTTGGTACCAAACCTTTTTCGTTTGTTTGATCTGCTCTTTCTGTTGAACCGAACTCTTGTTTTGCACTTTTTTCAATGCGATCTGAAGCTCCTCTGTATCAACAGGCTTCATCAGGTAGTCTACTGCCCCGATTTTGAGTGCTTTGAGTGCGAATTCTTCATAAGCTGTAATGAATATTACCTTGAAGTCCAAATGTTCGGTTTGATCCAAAAAATCAAATCCCGTTCCATCCGAGAGATTGATGTCTAAAAAAACAAGCTCTGGTTTACAGGCATTAGCGACTATAACAGCTTCCTTGACAGATTCACATTCACCGATGATATGAATCTCAGAGCTGACTGAATTGAGTAAGTTGATCAGGCCTTTTCTGATGTAAGCCTTGTCTTCAATAACCAGCGCATTCATGATTCTTGGTTTTGTTTAAAGGGGATTGTCAAAGTCACTAGGGTTCCTTTTTCATTGAATTTGGATCTATCAGTTATGCTTATTTCCCCTTTCATTTTAAGATCCTTGGATAGTATTTTTAGCCGCTCAGAGGTGATTGTAGTAGCCAGAGATTTTTTGGTGTTTGATCGACTTCCCACATGGGAATCTATTCCTATTCCGTTGTCGGCGATGGTACAGATAAGTTGCTCTTCATCGAATCGAAGAGATATGTCAATTTTGTTCTCTCCGGATTGCCCAATAAATGCGTGTTCTATCGCATTTTCCACAAATGGCTGAATAAGCATAGGAGGGATTTTTATCGCTGTCGGCTCAATTTGATCTGCTACTTGAATTGAAAAATGGAATTGATTGTCTTCCAGATTATGGAGTGAAAGATAATTCTCCATTGCCGAAATTTCCTTGGAGAGCAAAACCAGTTTATCCCTGGAATTTTCCAATATGATTCGCAGGAGTTTGGAGAATTTGGAGAGATAGTTCACTGATTTACTCTCCTCTTTATTGAGAATCATTCCTTGGAGTACGGAGAGAGAATTGAAAATAAAATGAGGGGTCATCTGAGAGCGAAGCAGTTTTTGCTCCACGATGACATTTTTGGTTTTGGATTTTTCGTTTTTCAGTTTTTCAATAAAAATCAAAGTTCCCAAGACAATAGAAATCAAGAGAATGCCAATGATGGCCCAGAGGTAATTTTGCCTCGTTTTTGCCAAATCCTGAGAGGTGTCCAAAACGGTTTTTGTCAGCTTCAGTTCTCTGATATTGGCAGAATCGAGTTCCAACTTATATTTATACTCGTATTCCAGTTGGGCTATTTTTTCTATGTTTTCCTTATTAAAAATGCTGTCGTCCAATAGTTTATATTGCTTATGGCTGTTGAGCGCTTCTTTGTAATTTCCCGTTGCTTCATAAATTAAAGAAAGCATTTCGGAGGCTTCTTTTTGATAGTTTAAAAACCCCGATACTGTGGAAATTTCATTGACTTTCAGCGCTTTGGACAAAGCCGGGCCATAGGCTTTTTGTTTTGCGAAAATTCTGGATTGCCCGATGTAGGCTCCTGATAATGTCTCGAGGTTTTCAATTTCTAAACTGATTTTTTCTGATTCAGTGAAGTAGAGGTTTGCCTTGACAAGGTCATTCAGTTTTAGATAGGTTCCCCCGATATTATTTAGAATATAGGGGATTTCACTGGTAGCTTCTATTTGTTTACTTATTTCTAAGGCTTCAAAATAGCTATTCAAGGCATTTTCATAGTCCTCCAGATCTTCATAAATGGTTCCAATTCCATTCAAGATATTGGAAACCCCTTGTTTGCTGTTCATTCGCTCATAGATTCCCAAGGAGCTTTCAAAACTTTCCATCGCCTTTTCAAAATCTTTCTGAATTTTGTAAATGGCCCCAATATTCCCAAGGTTATGAGCCATACTGATACTGTCCCCCAGTAACTCATTTTTATATAGAGATTTTTTGAAATGTTCCTGGGCTAGCGGATAATTACCTTGCTGCATGTATATGTTGCCCAGATTATTCAGACTGTAGGAAATCCGTTGCTCGTTTTGATTTGCTTCAGCTATCGAAAGCGCTTTATTCAAATTAGAAATGGCTTCATCAAATTCACCCAATTCTTCATAAGCAACTCCCAAATTCAAGAGGCTTGCTGAAAGATTATCGCTTCCGATTTCTTCTTCAATAGTTATTGCTTTATTAAAATTCTCAATCGCATTCCTGAGTTCGCCTTTATTTTTAAAAGTGATCCCCATGGCATTGTAACAGCTAGCTATTCCTTTTTTAATCGCTAGGCTTTCATACAGTTTTTGTGCCTGATCATAATATTCTAAAGCCTGATCATAATTGGATTGGATAGCTTCTGTTATTCCTTTGATATAAGTACTTCTTGCCTTTCCTTTTTTAAATCCGATAGCATCGGCCAACTCCTCCGATTCACTCAGATATTCCAGTGATTTTGTGATGTCCCTGCTGAAATAAGAGAAAGCGAGCTCATTTAGAATATTCACTCTAATGGTGTCTTCTTTGGAGTGAAGAGCCAATTCGTTTTTTAAGCTGTCTATTTTTTGGGTTTGCGCTTTTGTACCAGTCCAAATCAATGCGAGAAATAAAAAAGTAAGAATAGATATAAATGTAAATCGCATGGTTTTATGACAAATCTGATTGGAGGCTGTCCAAAAATTGAGGATGAAACTGGCACTGGCCTAATACGATTTTAAAATCTTTTTTGATTGTTTGCGTATTCATGGAGTTAATAATCTCGTCCAAAATAATTGATTTATTCTCTTTTCGGTAGGATTGAACAGGAATTCTAGTTGTGACTCCACATCAAAAAGAAATCGGTTAGACCTAAATCCATGTCCGTTATAGTTTTTGGCTGTTTCATTGTTTGAGATTTTTTATGCTGTTTTCCAATTCTTCAAAAGGAATAATCGTTTTTACTCCATAATCCGATACCGGCCAGGATTGGATTATTGTTTGAACCTCTAATCCCAAGTCCTGAATGGCTTGGTAAAGCCCGATTTGTCGAGGGCTTACATTTTTCGCTTCTCCCTCAATTGGTATCCAAATCAAATCATCTTCAAACAGGAGTTTTTCCTCGGGAAAATAGTAGACTAGGTAGTCGATTGTGTGTTTCGATTTTTCGCCGATCAAGTAGATGTCCATGGAATACTCACCATCTGAAATTCTCAAGTTGTCCTGGATCAATTCCAATTGAAGAGGTCTGGAATCAAGAGATAGCCTGTCGGGTTTGACAGTTCTAGTTGCATGGACGATATAAGAGAGATATTCCTGATTATGTTCAGAGACTATGACTTGGGCCCCTTCCTGTACAAAAGGTCTAACTCCTCCCAGATAGTGAGGGTGGTAGTGACCAAATACAAAGTAGTTGATAGGTTTGTCAGGTGCTATCTTTTTCGCCTCTGCAATAATCAATTCCCCGTTTTCACTGGTCAATGGGGCTTCTGCAACCAAAAGAAAATCTGAGAACTCCACCACCAAGGCACGGTCATCGGTATGGCCCAACTCCACCAAATGGATATGCTCGTTAAACGAAGAGGTAGAAACTGAAGGGGGGATGTGAATCTCCTCTGTCAATTTGTAGTCAGTGGGCCTTTCCAATAATTGGGGGATTGAATCTGTGAATTTAGCATGGCTGATTTCCACCTGGTCCAGGAGCTTTACATTGATTTTTTTAATTTCTATCTGTTTGGCCAGATAGAAATCTTCGATCTGGAGATAATCTGAATAGGTGTAGGTTGTTTTCACATCGCCAAACAGGTCATCATGACTCAAAGTCTGGATTTTGGAAAGCAGAAATGTGTCTTTGTCTAGAAAGAGCTTTACAGTCGTTTGGTTGATTTGAAGGCTGTAGACAGCGTATTTTTCTTCTAACCTCTCTATAGGAATATTATGTTCCTTGAAGTAGTTCAGAAGCCTATGGGGTAAATATCTTGCACTTAGAAAAATCTGGTCTTGGAGCTGGCTTTTGGTAAGGGATTCTAGTTGTTCCTTCCCATAGTTTTGTAACAGGAATTCCTGTTCACTCAGGACAGTCTTTGACAAGTAGACCCTTTGATTTGATCTTAATGTATCGATTTTGCTAAAGTCATGGGCCTGGATCCAAATTTCTCCTGAGGTGGAGAAATTGGTTTGTTGCCAAGGGGAAAAGCTGTGTAGTAGTTGGTTCGAACTTTCCTGAAATTCGAAGTTTAAAATATTGGTTTCCAATGGCTCGGATTGTTTTTTCCAAGATTCCTTCAAGTAATTAGCTTGAGAGAAACATGGGAGGTAAGCCCAGGTAAAAGCCAACAATGTCAGCAGGGCTGGTAGATTTTGATGCATTCTTGGGTCCATGGCAATTGAATTATGTGGAGTGTTTTTGATTAAAGAAGTATATGATTCCTTCTGCGAAGGAACTCATCTGAATAGGAGTGGAAAAATAAATGATGTTTCCGATAAACTGGAGAAGATGGGTTGGCGCAGGTGCTGGCTAATAATTGGGCAGATTTGGCCTATGTCCAGGAGAATAAAAGAAATAAACCGTGGGGGAAATCCTAAAATTCTCAGCACCTTCTTTTTAAGTTAGCTACTGTTCTTCATAATATTCTCTGATTTCATTCAGGATAGCGTAGACTTCCTTTTCATTTTTTTCTATTTCCCGGCGTTTCCAAAATGTATAGGCCCAATAGCGTCTATGTAGATTTTGGGAGTCGGCTTTCCTGTAGAGGTCCTCAAAATAAGCTTCTCTGTCAGGTTGTGACTCTATAGCCTGATGAGCTTGAAGCATATCAAATAACAATTCCTCAAAGGCTTTTTCATATAGGCTTTTGGGTATTCTTTGAAAAATCTCTGCTTTGAATTTTTCAAAAGCCCGGCGCAGTTCATCTGGGTTCCGATATTTATTTAAGAATGCCCTTGTCAGTTTCTCTGAGAGAGTGGCGTCTTCTTTGAATAAGCGATTCAAATATGAATAGTCCCAAGAAAAGTTGATATAATCGATTGAGGAGCCTATGAATGCCTTGATGAAACCCAATTCCCCAAAGTCCTTTTCTATTAACTGAACCACTGTATTTGCATAAAGTGGATCCAGGTCCTCATGGTTGTTGAACTGCTCGACCACCCTATTGACATCCCTGTAACCTGACTCGCTCAGTTCCAAAAATTGATAGCTGATCAAATCATTCTGTTGGATTTCATAAATTTCATCTTCAATGGCAGACTTTTGGTTTTTATTGAGAATATCTTTGGCGTCATCATACATCTGATTCTGCTCGATAAGCTGTAAGGATTTGAGAGAATAGTAATAGGCAAACCCCTGGAAAGAAAGCCCAATTAATACCGAGATAATGGCAGTTTTCTTCATTTTAGTCCTTGTAATGGTTTTGGATTTCCTTTAGGATTTGGATTAATTCCTTGTCATTTTGTTCCCTAAATCGCCTATCCCAAAAACTGAATGGCCATGAATATTCAAATTTTCTGGTGAACTTTTTAGATGGAAAGTTCAGGAATTCTTCATCGCTTACATCATACTTGGCGTAGAATTCTTGATGAAGAGGTGTATTGACAATCTCCTCATAAACTAGGATTAGGTCATCTATCAGTTCTTTGCATAATTTCTCATACCTGGCATTGGAGAAAAAAGTGTAAAAATAGACTTTGTTTTGATCCCAGAAATAAGAAACCTTTTCTGATGAACGATCGAAGGATTGGGCCTTAAGCGCGATATAAATCAGTTGAGATTCCCGCTCGAAATTCGAGTAGTTTTCGGTATCAGTTAAGTCTGGAAAATCTTCCTCTTGGTAAAGAAAACCAAAAGGAATCGAAAAGACGGCAGAGTAATTGGCTCTTTCAAATTCTTCTAGCTTAGGTACAAAATCAAATGCTATAGCAAAGACCTTTTTCCAATAAGCAGGCTCATATTCCTTGTTTTGCAATTGAGCGATGATTTCATCTCGCAAGGTGTTTGGATAGGATTTAGGATCATTCCCCTGCTGCGCGACATCTAAGAGAAAAAACTCGTATCCATTTAGAGCATTTCTATACTCCTGAAAATGCCTAAAAGCAGTGAGCTCGTTTTTTATGATTTCATACTCTGGCAAATTCTGCCAATCAATGATTTCAATGGCCCCATTTCTAACTTCTCTTTTATGAAATGCAGTATATTCTGTAAAAAGCAAAAAAACAGATCCAGCTAAAAATAGCAGCGAAAGAAACTGAAAAGTCCTCACCAGGATCTTTTGATCAGAAAAAGACATAACCACGATGACCAGCACAGTGAATAAAGAAGCCACTAGCAATAATTGAAGTGAAAGACTCATAGCTTATCAATTCTAAAATTCTGAGTGTTTTGAAAATTTAGGGTCTGAGTGAGATTTCACTTCCTCAGCTGTCTATTCAGACCGTTAGCCGGTTGTTGCTGTTGTTGAAGATGGAAAGGAACATTGCTGGGCTACTTATTGCTGCAAGAAAAAGTCCACCTAGCTTAAGTCTTGAATGGATATCTTCCATAGGGTTTGATCTTTTGAATTTTAAAAAGGTCCCAGGGATTGGGAAGATACCCTGGAAACCGACGTTTGTTAGATCAATCTTGGTAAATTTTTTTTTGGATGAAATAGCCAGTTTATATTCGTATTGCCTAGCTGTATTTATGTAAAAAGTTGACCAGTTTTCGTTTGCTTGAAAAAAAAGGAAAAGGGGTGGCAAGGTTGGATTTTAAAACCGGTTGAACTTTAGAAATTTCACTGCAGCTGAAAACTTCGACTTCGATAAGCTAAGCATTCATGATTTTTGGTTGGGCTTAGAGGGGTATGTCAAAGGCATCCGAGTTCCTTATTTATTGAATTTAGCTCTGTCGGGTATGCGTATTTCTCCTTTCATTTTAAGATCCATAAAAAGATATTTTTCAAGTGATTTTTTTTGCAATTTATTGCGTAGTCATATGACTTCATATATATTTGTAGTCAGATAGCTACATAAATGTTCGGGTTTAGGAGCTCAACCAATTAAATCAGATACCATGAATATCAGAAGAGATGTATTTCAGGCAATAGCAGATCCCACCAGAAGGGCAATTCTGTTGTTGCTGACCACCCAATCTATGACTGCTGGGATCATTGCCTCCAATTTTGATACTGCACGCCCGACGGTTTCCAAACACTTGCAGATTCTGACTGAGTGCGAGTTGTTGAAACAGGAACAGAAAGGGAGAGAGGTGTATTACCATCTCAATGCAATAAAAATGCAGGAAGTGGCTCAGTTTATTGAACCATTCAGAAAGATCTGGGACGATCGATTTAATAAGCTGGAAACAGTCATGAAATCTTATCAAAAAAACAACAGGTAAATGGAAATGAAAACACAGGTAAAGGCTGAAGATGGGAAACAGGAAATTTTAATCACCCGGGAATTTGACCTTCCGGTTGAATTGCTATTTAAGGCCTATTCAGAGGCAGATCTAATTGAACAGTGGATGGGGACAAAGGTTATCAGCCTGGAGAATAGGAACCTCGGATTTTATCAGTTTGAAACTTCTCAAAACGGAAATGTGGTATTTAAAGCAAGTGGAACGATCCATCGTGTAAACCTCAATCAACAAATTATCAGAACCTTCGAAATGGAAAATATGCCCATGGGTGTCCAGCTAGAGTATTTGGATTTTGAGGCAATATCGAACCAAAGAAGTAGGTTGAATATTCAGATCATTTACCAATCTGAGAATCAGAGAGCAGCGCAGTTAAAACTTCCTTTTGCATCAGGATTAAATGCAGCACATAATCGACTTCAGGAAATAGCCAAAATAAGAAAATGAGTAAAAGAAATAAGATTATTTATTGGATTGCAACCTGTTGGTTGAGTCTTGGAATGCTGTCTACGGGTATCGTACAACTCATCCGAATGGAGGAAGAAGTACAGAAGATGGAGGTGCTGGGGTATTCACCTTATTTTTTGACAATTATAGGCTGTTGGAAAATACTTGGGGTCTTTGTTCTTTTGATTCCTGGGTATACCCTGGTCAAAGAATGGGCATATGCCGGATTTTTCTTTTTGATTTCTGGGGCAATTTTCAGCCATCTAGCAGTTGGTGATCCAACTGTGGAATATTTTGGACCGGGGATGTTACTGGTTCTTGTACTTGTTTCTTGGTATTTTAGGCCCGATGGGCGTAAAATCAACGTGTAATTCCAAAAATTTTTGAGACATAAAGGCTTAATTTTTGAATTAGGAAAGAGCATTAAAGGGACTTTTAGACATATAAGGGGGGAAAGAAAGGAAAGTACCAAAACCGCCACTGACTTTACACTAAAAAAATATTATTATACATTTGCATCCGTAAAAACAGGAAATTTTTATTACAAAATCTTTAGGTGAATTTTTTTTTATTATTAAAAAAAGAAAGAATTTCGTTGCTTTCTGGTCACTCTTTGTTTTTGGCTTTGGATTAATCAGAAAACTTTAATTCAATAATTTCTAAAAGTTTCAAAATTTAAATCACAGTATGAAATTCAAGTTTATTTTCTGTTTAGTATTTCTAGGTGTCAGTTCCCTAGGATTTACTCAGGATATCATCACTACAAAAAAGGGAGAAGATATAGAATCAAAGATACTGGAGGTGACCGAAAAAGAAGTGACCTATAAGAAATTTGACAATCAAGAGGGCCCTAGCTATACCTTGAAGAAGTCAATGATTTTGATGATCCGTTATGAAAACGGAACCAAAGATATTTTTGAAAATGAAAATCAAGAATCCACGGAGTTTTATTCTGAAACTAATAATGAAGACTTGTTTATTAAGGGCCAGATGGATGCAGGTAATCACTATAAAGGATATAAAGGGGCAGGAACTGGGACTTTAATTGCAAGTTTGGTTTCTCCGGTAGTTGGATTGGTGCCGGCAATTGCTACTTCTTCCACCCAACCTAAAGATGAGAACCTGGGCTATCCAAATTCAGAGCTGATAAAGAAGGCAGATTATTATAATGGCTATACCCAAAAAGCAAAAAAAGTAAAGCAAGGAAAGGTTTGGACCAATTGGGCAATAGGATTTGGTGTAAACTTGGTCGCGATTTTACTATTAACTAGCGGTCAGTAATAAAAAGTGTGAAGAATTGATTCAGAGGCTTTCGAATTCTCATCGAATTGAATGCCTTTGATTCTAATTCAACTATTCTAGTTTCCGAGCAAAAAGGATTTGTGAAAAACCTAGATCAAAGTATTCAGGAATTTGGGGCTTAGATTATAAGCTTCAATAAAGGTGAGGTGAAAGAGGAGGACTTACTTTAGAGAACCAATTCAATTAATTGGCTTTGGTTCGAGCAAGCTTTAACGGAAACAAGAGAAATGGAAATTGTCGGGACAAATTCATCTCGACCATAAGAAAATAATGATTACCCAGAGATGGTGAACATCCCCGGCTTTTCAGTGAATGGAAGAGTACTTTTCCCTAGACTAAAAAAGAAAGTTGGAATTAGTTAGAGCGAATAAAAGCATCCTGTATATTAAGGGACAATCCAAGGGAAGCTATAATGATGCACAAACATGTCCAATCCATTTCTACCTTATCATTTTCAGATTGGAAGAATATTTTGATAGAAGTAAAAAAACGAATTGGAGAAAATAATGTAGTTATCGTTTCAGCCGGAGTGGCGTTTTTTGGTTTTTTGGCCATTTTCCCTGCGATTATGGCGCTTATTTCCATTTATGGGTTTGTGATGGATCCTCAGCAAATTGAGGAACAGGTTTCTGAAATCACCTCAATAATGCCTGAACAAACCCTTGATATCATTCAAAACCGGGTGGATCAATTTATCAAAAGCAAAGGAGAATCTATTGGTTGGGGTACTATTATAGGTATACTGCTGGGGGTTTGGATTGGGAACCTAGGGACAAAATCTTTGTTCAGGGGAATAAACATTGCCTATGATACAGAAAACAAAAGGGGGATCATCAAAAATAATGGACTTACTTTGTTATTTACGTTTGGAGCAATTATCCTGATCATTTTAAGTGCCTCCATGATTGTTGCTTTCCCGGCAATCATTGAAAAAACAGGTTTAACTGAGCAGACGGTAAGTCTTTTTAGTTGGTTGCGATGGCTTGTGATGGGGGCTGTTTTGGTAGGGAGTATTGGACTCATTTATAATTTTGCACCAAAAAGAAATCAGCCGGGGTTTAAATGGGTCATACCGGGTGCCTTTTTCGCAACCTGTTTATGGCTTTTGGCTTCTTCGGCATTTTCATTTTACATCCGGCATTTCTGGAATTTAAATGAAATCTATGGATCCATATCTGCGGTCGTATTTCTGATGCTATGGCTTTTTATCAGCACTTTTATTATTCTGATTGGGGCTGAATTCAATTTTGCAATTGAAAATCATCTGATGGGTGAGCCTGTCCACAAGGAAGGTTAATTGCATTAATCCTAAATCTTCGTAACTACAGAAATGAAAAGGCCAGATTCCAGAAAGGGAAATCCAGTCTAATCATTATTGCTACTCGGAGGGAATGGGCTTGTTTGTGCTGACTGATAGCCTGTTCCATGCATTGATGGCGATAATTGCCATAATCACCTGGGCTAGGTAGTTTTCTCCAAAAGTCTTCACCGCTTGTATATACAACTCTTCACTGAGTCCCTTTTCACTGATCAGAGTTACTTCCTCGGTAATCTGGAGAAGGATTTTTTCTTCTGGTGAGAAAAGATCCGTTTCCCTCCAGGCATTCAGTAAAAGAATCCGCTGGATTTTTTCACCCTGTTTCAAAGCATCTTTGGTGTGCATGTCGATACAGAAAGCACATTTGTTGATCTGGGAAGCCCGGATCTTGATCAGTTCCTTATGAGTGGAAGTAAGTTCGGATTGCTGGAGGTACTTTTCGATTCCGAAAAGGGATTGATATCCTTTTGGTTCTACCTTGTCAATTTGCAGTCTGGTTTCCATGTTTTTATCGTTTTTATTGAAACATGTACCAAAGGTATTCCCCGCAAGTCCGAAAAAACTTGAACTGGTTTAAGATCGTCTTTTTGCGCGAAGTTTACTGAGGTATTCTGGGGTCAGCCCCAGGTAAGTGGCGAGTATATACTGGGGTACACGCTGAACGAAGTAAGGGAACTGCTCACTGAAGTTGTAATAGATTTCCTCCTTGGAATAATTGAAAAGGTATTTTAGCCGGGTAATCACTGCCCCATAGCCGATCTCATACATTTGGCGGAAGTAGGACTCCATTTCAGGAAGGTCTTTCAGCAAGGCAGTGTATTTCTCCCGGGATATGCTCCATACAATTGATTCTTCCACTGTCTGAATCGTTGCATCGGTGATCTTCTTTTTATAGAAAGCCTGGTAATCACTGATCCACCAATTTTCCAGAGCAAATTGCACGGATTTTTCAACCCCCTGCTGATCTATGAAACAAGAATGAAGGCAACCTTTTTCGACAAAAAACAAACGGTCACAAAGGTGATTAGCGGGTAGGAGAATTTCTTTTTTTCCGACTTCCAATCGCTCGAAATATTCTGGGACTTTTAGGGCAGAATCCGGTGCTAAAGAAATGAATTTTTGGATATGGTCGAGAAGGGCATGGGACATTGGAAAAGCTTTTTGAATTTTAGAAAGCAAAGATCAGATTTAAAAATATATGATTGTCCGCAATGATGCCAGTTACCTTATTTTCTTTGCTTGATTGGCTGGAAGACCGATGACGGAAGACCGAAGCAGCCTCACAACTAGCGTTTACCATTTATTAAGCCGCTTTAATCTATTAACTGGTAAAATAGCGGATATATATATTAAAATCGTGATAGTACCACTTTTTTAAGTTTAGTTTTCCCGATATTACTGATTCAATAGTCTGAAAGTCACAACATATGTGATAGATCTAATCGCTGTCTTCGAAATGATGAATTCAAAAATCCTGGTCATTTTCTTTTTTTTAGTTTTTGGTTTTCATCCATCTTTTGGACAGTTAACAACTTACGAAGTTGACGAGCTTGCTGATTTGACGATTTCAAAGTTCAATGTTGCCGGCATCGCTATTGGAATTGTGAAAGATGGAAAAGTGGTTCATTCAAGAGGATATGGTGTGAAGTCGGCCAAAGAGAAAGAAACAGTAGATGAGCAAACACAATTTGGTATAGCTTCCAATACCAAAGCCTTTACTACAACAGCGCTTACTATTTTGGTTGAACAAGGTAAATTAAGCTGGGAGGACAAAGTGGTTTCGTATATACCCGAGTTCAAAATGTATAACAGTTATATCACTGAAAACTTTAATGTTCAGGACTTGCTTACACATCGAAGTGGCTTGGGTCTTGGTGCAGGGGACTTGATGTTTATTCCTCCCGGAACTGACTTTACAATAGAAGACATCTTAACCAGCTTCCAGCACTTTAAACCCCAATCTGCTTTCAGAACTAAATATGACTATGACAACCTGCTATATCTGGTAGCCGGTGAATTGGTGGCAAGGGTGAGTGGAATTTCTTATGAAGTCTTTGTAAATGAACATATCCTGAATCCTTTAGGGATGGATAACACATCCTTTAGGTCTTCATTGTCTATTAATGCTGAAAATCTCTCTACCCCACATTTGCTAAAGAATGATCAACTTATACCTATCCCTCATTTTGAGCAAATAGGTAACTCGGCTGCAGGTGGTATTTACTCCTCTCTGGATGACTTGTGCCAATGGATGATGGTGCATTTGAATCAAGGCAAGTTTGGCGAAAATCTCGGTCAGCAACTATTCACAGCCGAAAGTCAATTGGAAGTATGGAAAATCCATACGCCCTATACCACCTATCCAGGAGGACGTTATCAAATGCATTTTTCGGGATATGGTCTAGGTTGGGAGCTAATCGATATTCGAGGTAATATGGTGGCACATCATGGTGGGCTCATACCTGGAATGGCATCCAAAACCATTTTAGTACCAGATTTGAATCTTGGAATAATCGTACTAATCAACACAAGTGATGAATTTGGTTTTAGCCCTGTTGAAGCTATTGCCTATTCTATTATGGACAGCTATTTGGGGCTAGAGAATTATGACTGGATCAATAAAACTCATAATCAAGTTCAGCAAAGTCTTTATGAAACAGACAGTGTCACGAATGCCGTTTGGGAAGTTGTGGAATCTGCTAATTCATCAAGTATTGCCATTCAGAATTATGTAGGAGTTTATATAGACAAATGGTTTGGAAAAGTGGAAGTTTTTTCAAAAAATGGAGAACTATGGTTTAGATCCTACAGATCCCCCAAACTTAATGGTAAAATGGAATTTTATAAAGCCACGACTTTTGCCATCAGATGGGAATATCAGGACATGAATGCCGATGCCTTTATCATATTCGGATTAAACGAGGAAGGAATTGCAAAGACAATAAAGATGAAAGGAATTTCGCCTGAAATTGATTTCAGTTTTGATTTCCAAGACTTAGATTTCATTAGAATTAAATGAAATCATCTAGCAGGTCTAGGTCCTTAAGTCAGCATGAGGTCCAAAAATACCCAGTACTGGGTATTTTAAATTAATTAAAACTTTAATTAATTAAGAACCGATTACAATTTGGAGTTTAAAAATAAGATGAAGGACAGTCCTACCTATCCAATAGCAAGCCTAAAATCAAATAAAGAGAATTTCCGATATGGATTTGGGACAACTAGTGGTAACCTTAAAATTGTTGAACATTCTTTTGTAGAAGTTCGAGGTGAAAGAAAGGTTTATAATTTAGGGTTTGGAGACTACAATATTAAGACCGGGGCTTTTGTCGATGATGAAGTTTTTAATAATGGTGATGCAAGACTGATATTAAATTCTGTTTTGTCAACTGTACCCAATTTTTTTCAAAATAACCCTGATGATGCACTCATCGTTCAAGGGAGTGACAGCTCAGAGGAATTTTCAGAAAAATGTAAAAGTACCTGTAAGAAAAAATGTAATGATCAATGCAAGAAACAGCACCAGAGGATAAGAATATATTGTAATTACTTAGATAAGAATTTTGAAAAATTGATTAAAATTTATATTTTCTTTGGATTGCCTTTAGAGGATGGCTCTGATTTTGAGCAATATATACCAGGAAAATCATATAAAAGTGTTTTGATTTATAAAAAAAAGTGAGGATGTTTGAATCACTTTTAGAACCTTACCTAAAATGAAAAAGAAGGCCTACAATGGACCGACCGTAGTTAAAACTAGTGAAACAACTAAAAAAGAACTACAACGAATTGGAGAATCCCTAAAAGGGAAGGAGCTTTTCAAAGAAAAAGTTGAAAGTGCAAAAAAGATACTGGCATCAATTAAAACATTGCCAGTTTAAAAGAGAGACCAAGTTTTATATTTGAAAAAGGAGCAATTTTGCTCCTTTTTTTAATTCTGGACTTAGAATCAATGAAATAGATTTTAAAACTAAGATAATTGACCATCTTAGAAAGTACTTGTGAATTTATTGATCCATTACCATCCTATCCATTCTATTCCAGTTTTAAAGGTATTTGATTTGAATTCTGGCAATAGATTTATTGTCAGAATACTTGACAATAGTTTTTTTGTCATCGTTGAAAACATGACCTACTCCACCAACCTCTTCTCCGGTGCTTCAGCAGCTCCACCACAAAAAGCAAAAGAGCTAAGAAAAACACTTACACCTGCTGAGCGAAGACTTTGGGAAGTTCGCCAAAACAGACAACTAGACGGATACAAATTCCTTCCACTACCTCACCCTAGCCCTCTCCTTCAGGAGAGGGAATTTGATCCTGCTTGCATTATGGTATTTACTTCAAAATCAGTTTCTGAATATATTGATTAGTAAATGTCCTACTCCTCCAACCTCTTCTACGGTGCTTCAGCTGTTACACTCCAAAAAGCCAAAGAGCTGAGGAAATCCATGACCCTAGCCGAAAGAAAGCTTTGGGCTGTTCTTCAAAACAGACAACTGGATGGCTTTAAGTTTCGGCGACTACCTCACCCTAGCCCTCTCCTTCAGGAGAGGGAATTTGATCCTGCTTGCATTATGGTATTTACTTCAAAATCAGTTTCTGATTATATTGACTATTAAATGTCCTACTCCTCCAACCTCTTCTACGGTGCTTCAGCTGTTACACTCCAAAAAGCCAAAGAGCTGAGGAAATCCATGACCCTAGCCGAAAGAAAGCTTTGGGCTGTTCTTCAAAACAGACAACTGGATGGCTTTAAGTTTCGGCGACTACCTCACCCTAGCCCTCTCCTTCAGGAGAGGGAATTTGATCCTGCTTGCATTATGGTATTTACTTCAAAATCAGTTTCTGATTATATTGATTAGTAAATGACCTACTCCTCCAACCTCTTCTACGGAGCCCCAGCTGCCACACTCCAAAAAGCCAAAGAGCTGAGGAAATCCATGACCCTAGCCGAAAGAAAGCTTTGGGCCGTTCTTCAAAACAGACAACTGGATGGCTATAAGTTTCGGCGTCAACATCCCATATATAAATACATAGCTGACTTCTATTGCCACGAATTAAGTTTAGTTATCGAACTGGATGGAGGGGTGCATGATGGACTTGAACAAAAAGAACATGACATCAACAGAGATCAAGTGATCCAGGAATTTGGCATTAGGGTTTTACGAATTAAAAATGAGGAAGTGATGGACGATATAGAAGCGGTGATAAGTAAGATAAAAGGATTTCTGCTCTGATTTACCTCACCTTTATACCTCACCCTATCCCTCTCCTTTAGGAGAGGGCATTTGATCCTTCTAAAAAGAAAGAGTCCGTCCTATTAGCATAAATGTCCTTAAGAGCTCCGCATTTCTGACCTCATTATTCCACTTTTAGAAGAATCGATCGCCTCCTCTTTCAGGAGGAGGAGGGAGGAGGTATCAAAAATACCCAGTACTGGGTATTTTTTCTCTTTTCGGATTTCTTGATCTTACAATTCAGTAAATCCTATAAACACCAACTTTCAATTCCTTGCAAAAGAAAGCCCTTCAATTACTCTTATTTACAGCTTTTTTTATTCTGGCTTTTCAGCTTCAGGCACAGACGGTCTATATAACCAAAACAGGAGCAAAGTATCATAAGGAAACCTGTCGCTATGCTAAAACAGGCTGGGCTGCACCGCTTACAGAAGCCAAAAAGAGAGGGTTGACTCCTTGCCTGGTTTGTAAACCAAGCTCCACAGAAAATAAGACCTCTGAGCCAACTCCAATAAAATCCAATAGCTCAGAAGCCAAACCAACTCAAATAGTTCTTCCCAATGTGCAACCACGACCTAAGCAGGATGAAGATGATCTAGAAAGCTTTCTGCTTGAAGTAAGACTGTTGGCAGCATGGGGAGTTAGGTTTATTTAATTATAGCAATCTGGTAAATTCGATTTTTAAAACCATCAAAAGAAATGAAACCTATTTTCACAATGCACGCAGGAGAATATCTTGTAGCTGAAGAAATCGAAAGGAATTTTAAGGATATACTTGTCTGGATTCCTAGTAAAGATACTGGGATCGATCTTTTACTTACTGACAGTAATTCAAAGAAGACTTCTACCATTCAAGTAAAGTTTTCAAAAGACTTTAATCCTACACATGGAAAAAAAAAATTAAAAGAAAGTATTTCAGGAGCAGGTTGGTGGACATTGAACAAAGATAAAATTGAGAATTCCAAAGCGGATTTCTGGATCTTTGTTATTTACAGTTTTGGAATCAAAACAAATGATTTCATTATTATTCCTACATCTGAACTAATTAGGCTTTTTGTAAATCTTCAGAGAGAAACAAAATTGATTCATTGTTATTTTTCTGTAACTAATCATGGAACTGCTTTTGAAACAAGGGGACTCTCTGTCTCTGAACTAGAGACAGTTTGTGATGGCAAAGCACTTTTCCCTGAGCGGGATGTAACTTGTTTTTTGAATAAATGGTCTTTAATAACGAATTTTTTAATTTGATATTTCAATGGATTCTTTCGAAGCTAGCTCATACGTATACGTATACATTGACCCCAGAAACTTTGAGGAGTTCTATTATGGTAAGGGTAAAGGCAATAGAAAAGATATTCACCTTTCTTTGGAAGGGGATTCAGAAAAAATCAAACGGATAAAAGCAATTCAAAAAGAAGGACTTCAGCCAATTGTTAAAGTCATCGCAAAAGGACTCACAGACCAAGAGGCTCTACTTGTTGAAAAGACACTTATATGGAAATTGGGAAAGAATCTATTAAATGATTCATCTGGACACTTTTCAGATAAATTCCGCCCTCATGATACTTTTCATCTTGATTTGGCAGGATTTGATTTCAAAAATGGTCTTTACTATCTCAATATAGGGGAAGGAATTCATCGTTGCTGGGAAGACTGTAGCAAGCTAGGTTTTCTATCTGCAGGTCAAGATAAAAAGTGGAGTGACCCGGTCAAAACACTGATTCCAGGTGACATAGTTGTTGCTTATCTTAAAAATAAAGGTTATGTCGGGATTGGAAGGGTCACACAAAGAGCAATAAGGCCTATAGAATTCAAAGTAAATGGATTGCCACTAAAACCTTCTGATTTGAAGGTTCCAAATATTTTTGAGAATTCAGACAATGAAAAGAGTGAATATTTGGTGGCTGTTGACTGGATTAAAAAGGTGCAGGCAACCGAAGCAAAGTGGCAATCAAAATCAGGATTATTTACAACCCAATTGATAAAGGCATCGCTCCAGAATCAAAAAATAACAAGAGATTTTTTGGAGAAGGAATTTGGAGTTGATTTTAGCCATTTGCTTTTACAAGATGATTAGGAAATAGGCTAATTTTAAATTGAAAGAGCAAAATCTTGTGGAAATGTTGCTATATCCCAATTTACAATCAATTTAAAGAAATTGAATTTAATTTTCTAAACAGAGTATTTAAACTAAAAAAGTAAAGAAAAGTTGCTGAATTAGATTTGCTCAATATATTTGCATGAAATGCTAATCAATATGAGTAAAATAGCAATAAATCGTCTAAAAGTAGTTTTAGCTGAGCTAAATAGGACTAACAAGTGGTTGTCGGAAGAATTGGGAAAAAGTGAATCAACTATATCTCGTTGGTGTACAAATGAAATTCAGCCTTCCCTTGAGACACTTTATAATGTTGCTAAAGTGCTAAATATTGATATCCGTGAATTGTTAAACTCAACGAAGAGAAAATGACCACCACCTTAAATAATCCTATAACCGATATTAGAAGGAAATTTCAGGAAATTCCTGTAAGTCCTGAATGGTGCTTTAAAAATGTGCGATCTACAGAACAATGGACACATGGGTATCACAGATATCCTGCAAAATTTCTCCCAAATCTGGTTCAGAAATTAATTGAAGAATATACAGAAGAAGGAGAATTGGTGGGAGATCTTTTTGCAGGTTGTGGAACGACATTGGTTGAGGCCAAGGTACATGGGAGGCCTTCTATTGGAGTTGATGTGAATCCTGTCGCAATCTTAATAACAGAGGCGAAGACCAATCCTATAATTCCAGAGAAAGTTGAGCTTATGAAAAATTCCTTATATTCTAGGATAGATAGTTTTAACGGTACTAACTTCGAAAAAAACAATACTCATCAAAGACTCGATTATTGGTTCTATCCTGAACAAAAGCTTAGAATTGCGTTCCTTTATAAAATTATATTAGAAATAAATGAAAAGAATTTAAGGGTTTTTTTCTTAGTTGCTCTTTCCAATATTCTAAAAAACTGTTCCAGATGGCTACAGTCAAGTACAAAACCTCAAATTGATCCAAATAAAGTTCCATCAGACCCCTTTAAAGCCTTTAAGCTTCAAGTAAATCAGATGGCACGTAAAAATTCAGAATTTTATTTTAACCTCGAATCAACTGGTTTCATTGACACCAAATGCGAAATAAAACTCGAAGATGCAAGAGCTACAAATATCGTTGGAGGCAGTGTGGGAGCAATTATAACTTCTCCTCCTTATGTCACATCCTACGAGTATGCTGATATTCATCAATTAACAGGGTATTGGTTTGAGTATATCAATGATCTTTATGGATTTAGAAAGGATTTTATTGGGACATTTTATTCCCAGAATCAAGAAATTAATACGACTTCATTTATTGGACAGGAAATAGTCAATGCACTTTTAAAAAAAGATAATAGGACTGCAAGGGAGGTAACTAATTATTTTAATGATATGTCATTGGTTGGGAAAGAAATGTATAGGGTTTTGAAAACAGGAGGCCATGCATGTATTGTGATTGGTAATACAACGCTTATGGATGTAAAAATAAAGTCTTCAGAAGTTTTCGCCGAAATTCTTACTATGCAAGGTTTTGAAATTGTGGAAATCATTAAGCGTAGTATCCCAAATAAATTGATTCCGACCATAAGGGATAAACAGTCTGGTAGGTTTTCAAAACTTGATAACAAAAACAGCAAATTAGTTTACCCCGAAGAATACATAATTATAGCTAAAAAATAGTATGGCAGTAACAGATAGTGGAAGTGTACCATTTCAAGCATATGCAAGACTTATAAGTGTATTAGGTGATCAACTTATTAGTGATAAATGGGTAGGAGTTATAGAATTGGTGAAAAATAGCTATGATGCAGATGCAGAAAAAGTAACAGTTAGCTTCATTAATTTCGGAGAAGATAAAAAAGATGCTCCAACCATAATCATTGAAGATGATGGAAATGGAATGACACTAGATACTGTTCTTGATGTTTGGATGAAACCGGCTACTCCAAATAAATTGAACCAAAAAAAGTCGGGAAATTCAAGACTTACCAAAAAAGGTAGAGTAATGCAAGGTGATAAGGGAGTAGGAAGATTTGCTATTTACAAACTTGGAAATCAAGTATCTCTCTTCACAAAAACTAAATCTGATGAGGAGGTTAAATTGACTCTTAATTTTCATGAATATGCTGATGATGAATTTGTTGAGAGTGACCATAAGGATAAGTTTTTAGATGAGATTTTAAATGATTGGGAAGTGAATGACACACCTATTCATATAAAAAACGAAAAAGGGCATGGCACAAAAATAATTATCACAGATCTGAAAGATGAATGGAAGGAACGAGACCTCACTAAATTAATGAATGCCTTTTACAGGATGACCCCCCCTAAACTACCCTCTTATGCTGGAAATGATGTTTTATTTGAGGTTTCAGTTTTCTGGAATTCATTGTTAAAAGTTCCAAAAACTAAAGAGTTTACTGAGTTTTTGGATAGGGCACCGTTTTATTTTGAGGGAATAATTGAAAATAACGGAACGCTAAATTATTCTTATAGACATAATACCAAAAAGGTCGACGGTTCTATTAATTTTTTTGACGATGACTATCAGATTTCAGATCATCAGATTTGGAATTTGAAATTTTTTAGAGAAAATTTTTTAGAGGTAATTGATTCTGAAAAACCTGCGAAAATTGGTAATCTAAAGGTTTCCCACCGTCCAACTATAGGGCAATTCATTTTTTTCTTTTATGCATTTGATTTAAACAATCCTTCTGAAGGATTATCGGGAGATGACAAAGCGTTTATAAAAGAGCACTCCGTTTACTTATTTCGAGATAATGTTAGAGTTTTTCCTTTTGGTGAAAGAGGGGTAGACTGGTTACTATTAAGTAAGTATAGAGCAGAAGATAGGGCAGGCAATTATTTTAGCTATAATGATTTACTTGGCTTCATTTTCATTACTCAAGAGGAGAATTCAAATTTAAGGGACGCAGCGGACAGGGAAGGATTGATGAATATAAAAGGGGCTTATGACGACTTTGTTGCATTAAATCAAGCCGCCTTAAAGGTAATGAAGGATTTTGTAGATGTAGATAAAGAGAAGGGGAGGTTAAAAAAAACAAATGCACAAAAGACATTATCCAAGCAATTTGAAGATGCTTTTGACCAGCTTAGAAAGAAGATTTTAGAATTTGAAGACAAAGATCTAATTACTAAATCCCAAAATTTATTTGTTGCAACAAATAACTTGATTGTAAAGACTAAGGAAGAACTTAAAATTACTCAAGATCTTGCAGGTACAGGTATGGCTGTAGAGAAAGCCACTCATGACACAATGTCTTTGTTAAAGAGGTTAAAGGAAAACACGGAGGACTTTGTTAATAAGTTTGATAAAAATGAAATTTTGCCAAAGGACCTTAAAGATTTTCTATTAGAATTAGAAGAAAATCTGGAGTTTTTATACCAAGAATTACAAGTCCTTCAACCATTGTTCCGAGTAGCTAGAAAAGTGACAAAGGATGTTAGTGTACAAAATGTAGCTGAAAGGGTTGTCAAATATTTTAGAAAAGAACTGGTTGGTAAGTTTAAAGTTGAAATTGAAGTTTACCAAGATGTTATTGTAAAAACTAACACTGGATTAATTCTACAAGTCTTATTAAATCTTATGGATAATGCAATTTATTGGGTAAATGAATTTCCAAAAAATGATAAGCAAATAAAATTAGTTATAGATGGTTATAATAATAGATTCATTTTCTCTGACAGTGGTCCGGGAATAAATGAAGATATTACTGATATAGTTTTTTCAGAATTCTATTCAAGAAAAGAAGAAGGGCGAGGTTTAGGTCTTTATATAGCGAAAGAGCTTTTAGACCGTATCGATGCAGAAATATCAATTATAACTGAAGAGAAATTTAAAGTTCTGCCAGGAGCTAATTTTATTGTTCAATTTAAAACACAACCAAAGGAATAATATGGAGGGAGTAATACTTTTTTCGGATGATCACATCTATACACCTAACAGGGCAGAATCGGCTCTATTCGACTTGTTGAAAGAAGAACTTCCAGTTCTTGGCGTTCATAATCTGGAACTTGCTTCAGCTGCTGTTAAGTCAATTGGTTCCTTTAGAGCATTAATTTTGGATTGGCAATATGGGGATGAAAGAATGGAGGTCGAAGATCTTATGGAAGAAATTAAAGAGGAACTAGGACAAAAAGGTTCTCTACAAGCTCCTTCTCAAAAAGAAGATGCGGCATTTCATTTTTTAAATGAAAATGATTTTTATTCCTTGATTTATATTTTTTCTGAAATTGATATTGAAGAGAGCTATGGAAGCAGACTAAAAGAAAAGTTTGGTGATAGAATTAAATTCAAAAAGAAAGAGAATTTTAATAGAGAAAATGTAGGGAGTTTTAAAGAAGAAATTCTCCTTGAAATTGAAGAGTGGAAGGTTCAAAATCAAAACCTATCAGTTCCTATTCAGTGGAGTGTAGCGATTAATGAATCAATTCAAAAAATATTTAAAGAGTTAGCTGAGGCGGAGTCGCATTGGCTGAAAGAACTATATGGTTCAGCCACAAATGATGGGGTTGATCCTGAATTATTTGTAATTGAATTAATGCAACTTATTTTATCCGAATCTGTAATTCAAAATAAAGATCTATTATCCTCAATTATGAAAGTTGGAAAAGAAGAATCATCTGAATCCTCTATCTCTAATTTAAATGATCATAGAAGAGCCCTTTCAAAACTGTTTAGTAGGCTTTTTTACTCAGAACTAAAAGATGATACCCCGATAATGACAGGAGACATTTGTCAGCTATCAAAAGATAAATTTGGTGTATTAATAACACCAGAATGTGATATTCGTTTTGTAAAAGAAGAATCAGGTGATTTTGAATTTTTAATTTTTGGTAAAGAAAGTATGAATGATCATTTGTTGAAACACAACTCATATAAAAGATCAGATACAGAAGATTACCATTCTTTAAAAGAGAAAAGAAAAGAAGGATTGAGAGAATTATTCAATCAGGAAAATGGACGCTTTCATTTTCTTCCTTCTTTTCCTTTGTTCAGTGATGATCTTAATCAGTCTTGTGCTATAAATTTTAGAAACGCGACTAAGAGATTAAAGAGTACCGATGTTATTAATCTTCATCGTAAATACAAAATCAATTCTCCATTTATTCAGCAATTAAGACAGAGATATTTAGCATATATTGGTAGAATAGGGACACCTGCTCTTCCATCTCATGTTAGAGACTGGAATCTCCAATAAAATTATTATTAATATTGAGATTAAGTAGAAGTAATCGTATACCATTTTTTTAAAATGAGATTGATAGCTTAACCTTTTTCTTTTCTTCTCTTGTTGTACCCTTTGAGAAGGAAACTAATTAATCCTCTTTATTGATGTTCAAATTTAACTTTCCTTCATATTTAACTTAAATATGTTTTCCATTCACAAGATCATAAGAATGGTCTAATCCTCAACCCAATAAATATTAATAGGTCTATTACCTTTCTCGCCGTTCTTTAAAATATTATGGGTTTTTTTAGATTTAAGAATATGTTGCGTAACAAGATTAACCAATTTGTAGGATAGATCATTGCTCGAATAAAAGTATCCTAATTCCTTGAATTTTAATACGATGTCCTTAGTGGTTCTTTTTTCTGAAAAGTACCCTTGCCTTATTAAAAATTTAATGATAGAGATATGTTCTTTTTCAATTTTTAGATATTCAGGGGTATCAGGATTTTCCTCAATAAATTTAGAAATGTGTTTATTGATTTTATGCAGATTAAAATCTTCATCCTTTTTAAGAAAGGATCCCTTTTTGAACTTAAATTGCTTTTCGAGCTTTCCTATAAATTTATTTGAAAATTTTTTATTGGAATTTAAAAGAGCATAAATGTATTTGTCTCCACTTTCTAATTCCAAGAATGTCCCAAATCCTAAATAGGACAATCCTGTAATTTCTATAAGCCTTTCCAATCTTTCTTTTTTCTCTTGGTCAGTAAACTCATTGATGTTTTCCATCCCCGAAGGGATAAAAAAGTTTACTGTAAAAAGTAAACTTTTATTTGTTTGATAAATTTTATTTATGGAAATTTAGATCATCAGAGTTCTAAGATTCAATTTCTTGGAGTATTAAAAGAGCAATTACTAAAGAGTCTCGATCGCAAATTCCGACCTTTGTTATCATGAACGAGACGGTAGGTAACTGCTCATGGTCTTGTTATGCTATATTTGCATAGCTATGACTGTGGGCACCTATCGATATTCCGTTTCATGAGGTGTCGGAACCCTGCGATGCGGTTGATAGGAGCCCTGTCATAGCTTCCCCTCAATCTTCAAAGACTCGTTTTACCATTTTTCATTTCTTATGAAAACGAGCATGATTGATTTACTTCCTTTTCTGTTGCAGACAGTATCCTGTAGGATCCGCAGGCTGGGAGGGTATGCTCTGCTGGTAAGCGAGTCATCTTGTTCTCTACCTATTGATTGTAACCCATTACCAGAGGAACTCGGCATCACCGCGGTTGACCGCCTCTATCCTCTTAAGCCTAAAAAGCCTGTTTGAGGCTTACCGTATTTTTAGACCATGCTTGCTTCCATCCTTCGCGCAAGAGGGTGGGACAAACCCCAGGAGACCTGCGCAGCTCCCAGAAGTATGGTTACTAATTCTCAAGTCAGCAAGCTGATATAGCTGGTAGCGCTGACACATTTCTTAGTATTTATTTCTGGACTATTCGAATTAGGTAGCTTGTCTATCTATAGGTCGAGGTAGAAAGGTATTTTTATTATGGAAATACTTTGAAATACTATAGAAATAGGGTCGCCTGTGGCGTCCGAAATATTTCGCTCTGAGGTACGAAGAGCCTATTTCGCTGCCTACTAAAGGTAAGTAGCCTATTTCACGACCTAGGGACTGTAATTCTTCCCCAAGCCCCTTCAAATTCAAGTAGCCCTTTAATCACTTAAAGCATGAAATGCCTCTAGCAGGATAGGTATGTCTAAATCAAATCATACCTGAATGCATTCCATGAGGCAATTAAAAAACAATTAAAACACTCATGAAAAAATTAATACTTCATTGCTTCCTGGGAAAGCTATGTCCTTTTCCCAATAGAAGCAGATCTATCTCACGATCCTTTGTTTCCTATCCCAGCGACGATGGAGCTGTATTTCGTCAGCCTCAAGCTGACATATTTCAGGAGCGAAGCGACTTTATTTCGCAAGCCATGGGCTTGCCTATCTCTATAATTTTTATTCCTCTCATTCTATTCTTCGGTACCATAGTAGATGCTAGTAGTCAAGTTGCTGACTCACCCATGGGATTTAGTTTAGTTGATGATTCTATTCCCGCAGGGCAGGGGAGTTTAGGCTCTCCTGCCGATGGGGAGGCCAGTCTCGATACTCTCACCGTCGGTGACCAGATCCCTTCTGGAATTGAGTTCTCCGAAGTGCTGCATTTTGATGATGATAAGCTCCGATTGGATGATTATCGGGGCAAGTATGTGATTCTGGAATTTTGGGCTCCTACCTGCACGGCAAGTATTGCTTCGCTTCCCCAGCTGGATGCCATCCAAAAGAAGTACGTAGAGCAAATTGCCGTCCTGCCGATCACGGTTTTTCCAAAGGATAGAATTGCCCATACACTCTCAGCTTATGATCAGTTTCTGGCTCTGGATCTTCCACTGGTGGTGGATGCAGGAAAAATGGGCTCTTACTTTCCCCATTCAGTGATTCCCCATGTCATCCTACTTGATCCAAAAGGGAAGGTAATGGCCATCACGGGAATCGAAGATCTGACAGAGCAGAATCTGGATGCCCTGATCGGAAGCGGTAAAGTGGATTTCCGCAGAAAATCAGACATGAAAATAACCTTAGATCAGGAAGAAAGACTGGTTTCCGGAGCTCCTGAAGTAAAAAACAAAAACATCTGGTACCAGTCTGCCATGACAGGATATATCCCGGAAGTAAGAGGATCGCTGACCCAGGAGTTCAAGGAAATGACTCATATCAGGATACTGAACATGCCCTTGCTGTATCACTATAGTCTGGCCTATTCAGGGAAAGACAAGGTGGATTATTTTACCAGAAACCGCATCGATACGCTGGGTTTTGATCCGGAGGAACTATGGTCCCATAAATCAGGGATGGACTATGAAGACTGGATGGCAGAGGGAACCCATGTATTCGGGTACGAATTGATAGCGCCGCCCCATGCCGATCCCTACCAGATGATGCGTGAAGACCTGGACCGTTATTTCCCCCACATTCAGGCAAAAGTAGAAAGCAAAAAGAAAATGGTGTATGCCTTGGTCAAACAGGAGGGAGCAGAAATTCCTGCTGCGGTAGGAAGTGAGAAAAGCTATAGTTCCAAGGGAGGACTTAGCATGTCCAACTATCCATTGCAGGGCTTTGTATACCATCTCAATGCGGTTTTTCATAGAAACAGTCCTTATCCCATCATCAATAAGACAGGAATAGATTATCCCATTGATCTGAGTTTGGAGGCAAACCTATCGGATATAGAGAGCCTCAAAAAAGCCCTGAATAAAAACGGCTTCGACCTGATCCTAAGAGAAGAGGACATCCATGTATTGGTACTTAGAAAAATTTCAGAACCTAAACTCCTGATGCCATGAGAAAGCTATTTTATCTATTGATTGCATTTATGCTTCTGATACAAGAGGCTACCTGGGCCAGACAAAATACCCTGCAGGGCCAATTGATTGAAACTGGAACAAAAATCCCATTACCAGGGGCGATGATCATCCTAAACCCAGGCAATAATACCGCTGTGACGGATGCGGACGGGAATTTCCGCTTCGATCTCCCGGCAGGGGAATATGAACTTATCGCCCGGATGTTTGGCTATGCAGAATTAAACACAAGGGTGAATCTGAAAGATTCCGAAAAGACTATTTTGGAAATGATCCCCTTGGAAATGGGGCTGGAGGAAGTGGAAGTGCTGTCCACGGGATACCAGCAAATCCCAAAAAGCAGGGCATCGGGCTCATTTGTAAGTCTGGATGAAGAGTTGGTGGATCGGCGTATCAGCACCAATGTAATAGATCGACTGGAGGATGTGACCTCGGGTTTGATCTTCAACAGGGCAGGGGACGAACGACGTGATCCCATCTCCATCCGGGGCAGAAGTACCCTGGGGGTCAATTCCCAGCCTTTGATCGTGATTGACAACTTTCCTTATGATGGTAGTCTGGATGACCTCAATCCAAACGATGTGGAAAGTATCACGGTACTGAGAGATGCTGCCGCAGCCTCCATCTGGGGAGCGAGAGCAGGTAACGGAGTGATTGTGGTCACCACCAAATCAGGCCGACAAAATCAGCCATTAAAGGTGAGTTTGACAGCGAATGCCAACTGGATCGAACATCCGGATCCTTTCCTGAATCCTGTGATGGCAGTGGATGATTTCATAGACATGGAAGAGCAGCTATTTTCTTCTGGATTTTACAACAGTTCTTTTACCAATCCGAATAAACCGCCTCTTACTCCTGTAGTGGAGACCCTGTATCTGGAAAGGGAAATGCTTATCACAGGGGAGGAAGCAGCCTCAAGGATAGACAGATTCAGATCCTATGATCTTCGGGAGGATATGGAAAAGTACCTTTATAGGCCTCAGTTAAACCAACAATACAGCCTGGGTCTTTATGGGGGAGGAAAGACACATGGCTATGTCATTTCACTGGGCTATGATCAACAGCAGCTTTCCGAAGTAGGGGATTCCAATAGCCGCTTGACATTTAACCTGAAAAACAACTTCAGCCTGCTAAAAGACAAGCTGGGTATACAGCTTGGGGTTTATGGGGTAAAAACCAAAAGTACCGATCAAAATGCCGGGCCCTATGACTTGTTTTTCTCTACTTCCCAAGGGATGTATCCTTATGCCCGACTCGCAGATGAGGCAGGTAATCCCTTGGAGTTGACTAACCGGTTCAGCAACAGCTTCAAACGGGAGGCGGAAGCCGCTGGCCTGTTGGACTGGCAATACAAGCCGCTGGAGGAGCTGGGGCTGAGTCCCACTGTTGGGAATCAGGATGACTGGAGGATCAATTTGGGAATGGATTATCAGGTAGTGAAAGGTATTTCCGCAAAAATCCTGTACCAGTATTGGCAAAACCAACAAAGTAGTGAAAGGGTCTATGACGTCAACAGCTATTATGCCCGGGAACAAATAAACCTATTCAGCGGCTTTGATGAAAACGGAAACCTGGTCAGAAATATTCCTTTGGGCGGGATCATCCAGAGCTCGGATAGGTTTTCTTCCAGCCATTCCCTCCGGGGCTTGCTGGAGTTCAAGCACTCTTGGGGAGAGCATTGGGAATTTAACGGACTGGCGGGAGCTGAATTGAAATCATTGGATTATCAATCCTCCTATAAACGCTTTTACGGATTCAGTCCGGATAAATCCACCGTGCAGTTAGTGGATTATATATCCTTGTTTCCACAGTACCATAACCCAAGACAGACCAGTAGAATAACCAGCAATGAGGGTGTGGGGAGTGGTGCAGACCGATTTTATTCCCTGTTTGCCAACGGCTCTTTGGAATATGACAAAAGGTTGCTGCTGACTTTCAGTGTCAGAAGGGATGCTTCCAATCTTTTTGGGGTGGATGCCAACCAGAAGGCGGTTCCGCTTTGGTCGACAGGTCTGGGATGGACCCTGAGTGAAGAAGGGTTTTATAACTGGAGCCAAATACCCTATGTGAAGCTGCGCCTAAGTTATGGGTATAGCGGAAATGTGGACAGATCCCTTTCTGCTTATACCACCGCCAGAGTAGGTACCCTCAATACTCTGACCCAGTTACCTTTTGCAACTATCCTGAATCCCCCGAACAGGAATCTCCGATGGGAAAAAGTAAGCACGACCAATTTGGGGCTGGATATGGAAACAAGAAACGGCAGGATATCCGGCACATTGGAGTTTTACATAAAAGAAGGCATTGACCTGATTGGCCAGTCACCTTATGCCCCGAGTTCAGGGATTACATTGTTTACTGGAAATAATTCCTCTACCCGGACAAAGGGTTTTGACCTGCAATTGGAAACAAAGAATCTGACAGGGGAATTCCAATGGAACACTGTACTGCTCTTTTCTGGATTGAGGGAAGAGGTAACCCATTTTGAAATTGAACCTCCCGTCAGCAGTATCCTGGACAGAGGAGCAATAGGAGGGGCCGGGGGAGCAACCTATCCGGTTGAAGGAAGGCCCTTGTTTTCCGTTTATAGCTATCCATGGGCAGGCTTGAACCCGGATACCGGAGCTCCCAAGGGGATTTTGGATGGAGAAGTTTCCGAAGACTATGCAGCCATAGTGAACGGGGCAAGTCTGGAAAGTCTTCGTTATCACGGCCCTGCCAGACCCAGTACTTTTGGTTCGTTTAGGAACACATTTGCTTTTAAGGGGTTCAGCCTTTCGGCAAACATCAGTTATAGATTTGGCTATTACTTTCGAAGAAGTTCAGTACAATACGTCCCCATTTTGATGGGCAGAGGAGGACATGCTGATTTTGGTAAGAGATGGCAAAACCCGGGAGACGAGCTGATCACAGAGGTTCCCTCAATCCCCTCTTTCCGGGATAGTTTCAGAGATACCTTTTATAGAAGCAGTGAGGTTCTGGTAGAAAAAGGAGACCATATCCGGCTTCAGGATATCCGCTTGGGATATAGAGTTCCAACAGGTGGAAGTGGCTTTTTCTCGAAAATTGGTCGGGCGGAGCTCTTCTTATATGCTAATAATCTGGGTATGATCTGGAAGGCCACAGATACTGATTGGGACCCCGATTACGGTTGGAATTTACCTCGTAGGAGTCTGGCAATTGGTATTCAGATGGATTTTTGATCAAGCTATAATTTGGGCAGCAAGGTGCTTTCTTCATTAGATGAAGCCTGAGCTTCTCTTATAAATCCTGCTCCTGCTAAGCCAGGGGCAGGATAGCGCAAGCACCCAATCATTAAAAAAATATAAAATTATGAAAATAAAATATGTTGTTTTGATCGGCATGGTATTCAATATTCTATTGAATGGATGCAGTGAATACCTGGATGAAAAACCAGAGCAGGATCTCCTAGTGCCCAGCACTTTGGAGGATGTAAGGTTATTGCTTGACAACCCTGATGTTTTAAACAGGCAACCTGTTTTAACATTACATTCCGGGGATGAATTTTTCTTGGGTTCAGATGTATTGCTGAATCTTTCCGCTTCGGAACAGGGGGCATACCTTTGGTTAAAAGACCCTTTTCAGGGAGAAAGATCCTACGATTGGGAAACCTGTTACGAGCAGGTTTTCTATGCAAATGTAGCCTTGGATGCCCTGTATGGGATCGAGGATCAGGAAACTGACTCATTCAGAGCTTTAAAGGGGGAGGCACTGTTCAATAGGGCCCATGCCTATTATCATCTACTCCAACAATTTGCTCCGGCCTACCGATTGGAAGGAGGGAATGGAGAATTATTGGGTATTGTTTTAAAAGACAGCCCGGATGTGAATGAAAAGGCCGTCCGTGCAAATTTGGAGGAAAGTTACAGCCAGGTTTTAAAAGATCTGAGTGAATCAGCACAATTACTCCCTGACCTTCAGTTGCCTAAAACAAGACCTGGGAAAGCAGCTGCTTTGGGCATGCTGGCAAGGGTTTACCTGGCTATGTTTGATTATCAAAAGGCTGCTGAATCGGCCAGGGATGCTTTGGCCATTTACCCCGAGAGATTGGATTTTAAAGAACTGGACACAGAAGCAAGGAATCCTTTTATTCCTTTTGGTGATGAAGTGGTGTATTATAGTCAATTGCTGACCGTTCGGCTGGTGTACTCATCAGGAATCTATGTGGATAGTACTTTGATTGAAAAATACCAGGAATGTGATTTGAGACTTCCGCTATACTTTGAAGAAGTCCAGGAAAACAGATTCCAGCATGTCGGAAAATTGACCGGAAATGTGCTGGCATTTGGTGGAATCAGTACTGGAGAGCTTGAACTGATCGCGGCAGAAGCCTTTGCCCGAATAGGCAAGGAGGAGGAGTCCAGGGAATATTTAAACAGTCTATTGAACCGCAGGATATCAGCAGAGTTTTTTGAACCAGAAAAAGTTTCTGGAGAGGAATTGTTGGAGAAAATACTTTTGGAAAGAAGAAAGGAGTTGGTAGGAAGAGGAATGAGATGGATAGATCTAAGAAGGTTAAACCAGTATGAGGAATCCAAGGTGACATTGGAGAAGATGGTAGGAGGGGAGCTATATATTTTGGATCCCGACTCCAAAAAATATGTTTTTCCGATTCCTGATGAAGAGATTAATTTTACTGGGATTGAGCAAAATGAACGCTGATCTGGAAAATAAAAGAGGCTGTCACAGGATGACAGCCTCTAATGTTAAATTTAAAGCGCCACAAAGGAACCTGGTGTCACTTGGATGACCTCATCATATGGATCATCATTTTCAAATTTCACCACACATTCCGGGCTGCCTTCATTACATAGGTAAGAAGATCCGGTCACATCCCTATAACCATTAGTCATGGTCTGTGAGGGATCTGCTGTCCAGATTTTGGTTGCATTCTTTTCTGCGACAACAGAAGGTACATTCATGGCCATTGCCATGCTTGCTCCGAGCACTAAAGCCAGCGCCGGGAGCAGGTTTTTAATTGATTTCATAATTCTGTTGGTTGTGGGAGTTGACTCCCGGTTAAACATCGAATTAATTTGTTTCCTCTGATCTGGAGTCCCTTCCGAGGACTTTATCCTTCATGAAGAAACCGTCCATGGACTCTGATTCAAAGGCTGAACCTTCCGGGTTGCCCGGTTTGGGAGTAGGTTCTTTCTCCCTGCAGCGCCGAGTGTTGACCGGCATCTTCACTCCCGGTCATTGAAGATGGACGCTGCTATTTTCTTGGTTTTAAGAAGCATTGGAAGACAATTTTTTAGGTTGGGTTGCCTTTTACGGGACCCGTTTTTTATTTATTTTTTAATAAGGTTTTAGTAAACTATATTTTTTATAACGAATAGTATTTTTTCAAATAGAAATTAGTTATATTAAAGTAATGGATTTGTTCTGATTGCCTGATTAGTTGCTTAGCGCTCTAAAGCGGAATCTTTTGGTTCCGCTTTTTTTTGGTTTTCAGCATAAAGACTCTGAGTCCGATCCATATGATCGGATTATATTCAGACTTCTTAGATTTTCAATTTCCCCAAATCATAAATCATCTGGTTTTCATCTTGCTGACAAATCGATCCGTCTTCTATAGACATTTCAGAGCCAGCGCTGATTAAATAATATACCTTCATACCCAGGGTTGAAACCCTGGGCTATTAATATTTGACCCCTTCAGGGTCGGTCCCTTAGCGTCACTTGAATCATTTGATTTGTAAATCGTTGCCCAAGCGAGTGTCTGCACTTGCGTTTTCCAGTGCCATGGGCACAATACTTAAATTCCCTAATCTACCTGCTGTTCGGGATTTGTAATCCCGAACCCCGAACCTTTATCATAGGATTTCCAATCCAATTTGTAGAACATCTTGCTGGCAAATCGATCCGTCTTCTATAGACATTTCAGAGCCAGCGCTGATTAAAATGATGGTCGTTCAAACCCAGGGTTGAAACCCTGGGCTATTAATATTTGACCCCTTTGGGGTCATTTAGTCAAGCGTCACTTGGACCAATCGCCATTGGGGATATGAGGTTTTTGGAACGAAGTCTGGGCCGTTAAGAAAATCGGCTAGCTCGCGAGGGACATGCCGTTAATAAATCTTCCAGTGGAAGATTTTAGGCATGAGACTGGTTGAAGGGCAAGAAGAGATCCGGCGATTTTTAGGTTCAGACAAGTTCCAAAAATCAAATCGGTGAGGAATTGGTATAATTACCTCAAATAGAGACCGATTTGAAACATAGACCTTGGCAAAGACTTTTGGATACTTTTGGTCTTCAAAAGTATCAAGAACAAAATCTCCTCGACAGTTTCCGGTGTCTTCAGAGACCATTTTCAAATTAGGTTTCGTTTTCATCTTTCTGGTAAATCCTTTTCTATTCCAAATGCCATTCTCGAGCCAGTGTTGGAACAAATGATAATCTTTCAATCCCCGGGTTACGTCGTACCTCCTTACCCGGGGCTACAACATTTGACCCCTATGGGGTCAGACTTACAAGCGAGCCTTGGATCATTTGATTTCTAAATCGTTGCCCAAGCGAGTGTCTCCACTCGTGTATCTTAGAGGATTCATTTTGTCCCGAATCCAAATCGTAAATCATATGTCCTAAACCTGCTGTTCGGGATTTGTAATCCCGAACCCCGAACCTTTATCATAGGATTTCCAATCCAATTTGTAGAACATCTTGCTGGCAAATCGATCCGTCTTCTATAGACATTTCAGAGCCAGCGCTGATTAAATAATATACCTTCATACCCAGGCTTAAAAGCCTGGGCTATTGAGCTTTGACCCCTCTGGGGTCAGTCACATAAGCGTCACTTGGACCAATCGCCATTGCTCCAGCAAGTGTCTCCACTTGCATTTCCTAGTGCGATAAGAACTATACTTAAAATCCCCATTTAATATTCAAAAACCTGCTGTTCGGGATTTGTATTCCCGAACCCCGAACCTTTATCATAGGATTTCTAATCCAATTTGTAGAACATCTTGCTGGCAAATCGATCCGTCTTCTATAGACATTTCAGAGCCAGCGCTGATTAAAATGATGGTCCTTCAAACCCAGGGTTGAAACCCTGGGCTATTAATATTTGACCCCGCTGGGGTCAGTACACCAAACGTCACTTTGTACATTCACCATTGCCCAAGCGAGTGTCTCCACTCGCGTTTTCCAGTGCCATGGGCACAAAACTTAAATTCGCCATTCAAAGTCCAAAATCACCCTAGTCCCGTTTAATTAAGATTTTCATCCTATCAACAATCATCAACAAGGGGGATTGGCTTCGTCTCTGATATCTGACGACCAAACCCTTTCAGACTTCAGACTTCTGACTTGCCTTCGTACTTCCGTCTTCTGTCTTCCGTCCTTTCAGACTTCTGACTTCAGCTTTCTGACTTACCTTTCTATTTCAATCTCCAATCCATTTTAAATTTCTAATTCTTACATTTTAAATTATAAAGTCCCCAAACCCCCAATCCAATACACACCATATTTAAAATAAAGTGCTCCGCCCACCCCAGACTTTCCAAAATCCCGGCACAGTTGCATGGAACGCGAGGAAAAGCTCCCACCCAGATCAAACCCACATAAGTGGTAAAGACCGAAAGCAATAAGACACTGCCCAGATACCCCCACCATCTAGTAACAGAAAAGAGTAGGAGCAAGGCGAGTAGCAACTCAATTCCCGGAATTGCAAATGCTAAGATTTCTCCAAGTTCATTTGGCATAGGCTGATTTAAAAATGCTTTCCTGCTTCCCTCAAACCGAACCAGTTTGTCGAGGCCAGTATAGGTCCAGAGTAGGATAAGCAAACCTCTGATCAGGCTTTCTTGCACATATTTGAATTGAAATCTTAACCCCATGTTTTTGACTTTTATTCAGATCTATATCTGTTTGAATCCTATCTTCTTGAATTGAAAATCTTATCAAACCTATTTGATAATTGTCAAAAACTTATAGGTAAAATTTCCTCAATCGTGAAATAAAGAGAATTTTATAGGAAATATTTCCGCTTTTTATAAGGTAAAATACATTTGACTAAAAATTAACTATTGTTTTTATGAATTAGTTGTTTTTAAATTAACAGTGTAGTTTTTGGATAAGAGGGTAGCAAGGCCTTCTTTCCATCCAACTTAATAAATTTTTTAACGCTTTGAATTATGAACAACAACTTAATGAAAATGAGGGAGGACTATGAAAACTTAGTCCCTGGACTCAATCTGGATTACGAAAAGCTTAAACTTTTTATGTACCTCCGAAGAGGAAAAAAAGGAGTGATTCTTAAAGAATCCCACACAGTTGAGAATTGTAGCAGATACATCTGTGAAGGGTACTTGGGACTTTTGGTCCAAAAGGAAGAAGGAGAAGTCTTGAAGGAGATTTTTAGAAGTACAGATGTGGCCTTTGATATTAAGTCCTATTCGAGGAATAAAAAGACCAAATCCTATCTGGTTTGCCTAAGCGATGTGACTTATTTTGAAGTCAGCAAAAAATCCGAGCATGAGCTGGTCAAAACTTTTCCTGAGTTCATTGAGTTGGGATTGGCCATCAACCACCGCTTGCAGGATAGGTTGGTCAAGAGATCGTCCATCAGGGGCATGGGCATCCACAAAGGGTATAAAAAGTTTCTTCAGGAATTTCCTGCAATAGAAACGTTACTGTCCCAAAACAGGATCGCCTCCTATTTTAACTGCACCACCCGAACAGTCCGCTCAGTACAGAAGAAATTCAAAACAGGAGAGTTATGAAAAGCTATCCCATTCCCGTAGCTATTTCCCTTCAGGTGATTCCTCTGGAAAGAAAAACCCTGGATTGGTTGATACACAGTAATGTACTTATGGACCAGAACCTGCTTTTACAAATCGAACAACAGAAGTTCAGTTGGTTTGCGGCCTACCTTTTTCCAGAGATGGATTTCCTGAGATTGGAAAAGGTCATGCGTTTTTTTGATTGCCTTTTCCTTTTGGATGATTTATTGGACAGAAATAAAGCCAATGTTTTCATGGAAGCTTTGGAAAACCTCAAAGACCTTAAATCACTTGGTTATGAAGTATATATAGAGAGTAATACCCAAGAGAAAATAACCTCCCTCTTTGATCATTTGGGCAGACTGGCCAGACATATTTCCAGCTTTGGAAATGAAATCTGGAAAAGAGATTTTCAGGAGATTTGGAAGGATTATCTGGATGCCCAGATATGGGAGATCAATAATAAATTTAAAAAGGAACTGCCTATGCTGTCTGAATACCAGGAAAAAAGACTTTTTAGCTCTGGGGTATTTCTGGCACTTCATCTATTAAAAATCGATTGGCCTGATCAAAATTGCGCGGTCTATTGGCTGGAAAGAAAAGCCGCAAGGATCATTTGCCTTTCCAATGATATCAAATCTGCAGATAAAGAAAAGAGGGCAGGGGATTTTCACAATGAACTGCTTTTGCTTCAAGCCCAGACAGGTTGTAGTGAGCCTGCAGTTAGGGATTTTACAGAAAAGCAGGTTCAGGGACTTTTTGGGCAATTGTTCGAGTTGATGGACCTGTGCGAAAAGCAAGAAGAAGGCTTACCGAAAAACTGGATCGAGGAACTCCTGCTCTTGATAGGAGGATGCATGTATTGGTCAGAAGAAGACACGGTCCGCTATGCTGGATCGATAAACGGGATGGAAAAATACTGAATGAAAAAGGAGGTTTACCATGATGAAAAAACGATGTGTCATTTATCCTAAAGATATTCAGAATATCACCGGTAAAAGTGAGCGATACGGACAGATAATCCTGTGCAAGATCCGGGTGACTTTCTGCAAAAAGCCACACCAGTTTGTCACTGTTGATGAGTTTGCCGAGTTCTCAGGAATCCCGAAAGACACCATAGAAAGCTTTATATACTAGGAAGAAATAAGGTAATAAATGGATTGCTTTTTTCTTTTCTTATACCGCTTTCCTACGACTCTCCTACGACTCTCTTACGACTTTTCTACGAGTTGAACTCGAAGCAAACTTGGAGAAGACTCATATCAGATTTATGTCAATGTCGAAGTAAATAGATTAGTTAAATAAGAATGGAAAGAACAGCATTAGAATATTGAATTTAAAAATTTGGAATTACCCTACTTTGGAAACCTAGCTTAAAAAACTGACGCACATTTCAATTAGTGGAAATAGAGTTTGAAATAGTGAATTGTTGCATAGGGCTTGGAGACATTTTAGAGGTGCGGTGGGTTTGTCGCGCCAGCGAGCCAGGTGCTGGCTTTGCGGGTTGAAGCTTTGGCGGCGACTAGGCCTTTTGGTACTTTTGGGCTATGCCAAAAGTACAGAGGAAATAAAAGATTGATGTGTAAATATTTAAATCAGATTATTTCTTTCACATGCCTTTGGCTAAATCTCTTTTTTGATTATTCCGGGTAAGAATAAGTAAACCAATATTTTGCAATTCCCACCTTTGAATTTTTGAGGTAAAAATAGTCAGGCCTTCAGTAGTTGATCTTCCATGCACTCTTAGGAATGTTGGATGATAAACCTCCATTTATATTAAAATAATGTCAATGTTAAGAAACCAAGTAAGCTCTCAGCTTTTATAAGAAAAACTTGGTAAAACTCTAATAATCAGAAATATGGGAAAGTTAGAATCTTCAGTCTTAGGGAAAATTAAAGGTAAAATAGGAAACCTCATTTTTTATGAAAGAGATGGTCAAACTCTTGTTAGAAAAAAGTCAGATCCTGAAAAGAGAGAACTATCCCCCTTACAAAAGTACCATCAGCAGGTTTTCAAAATTGCTGCATCCTTTTTAAAGCCATTCAAAGGAGAGTTGAATTTTACAATGGCTGCTTTTGAAAATGGAGGCAAAAAGGGGTTTCATCAGGGTTTGAGTTGGTTGTTAAGGAATGGGATTTTGCATGGGGAATTCCCAAGGGTAATTCCTGAAAAAATCATGGTTTCCATGGGCACTCTTCCTGGTCCGGAAGCTCCTATTGCAGAAAGAATGGATAGAGATGAGTTTAGAGTTAGCTGGCAACCTAATGCCTGGGAAGGTTCAGCACGTGAAGGGGATATCGCTTACGTGCTGATATATGATCCCATTCGCCTGCGGGTAACAGCTTTTCGAAAAGGTGCCTATAGAAAGTCAGGTTCAGAAGTAGTGAAAATCCCTTGGCTTATGGATTCTGGGGAAGAGGCTTGGATTTATCTGGCATTTTATCAGGAGAAAAAAGGAGAATTAAACTTTTCAAATTCAAGTTGTCTAGGAAAAGTATGATCTGAAAATATCAGAAAACCGCAGCACCCGAAGAGTATGCAGAAATGATCTGAAAAGTGAAAATCATACATCAATACCCCTTCATCCAAAAGATCCGCAAGATCCGCACATTCAATTGATAGCCAGTTCAATAAGATTGAAATTTCCTGCATGTTTAACCTAAAACCCATATTCATATGGCAAAACAAACAGGAATAATTACACTGAAAGGTCCCGTAGGAAGACTGTCTTTCTACAAAACCAAAGACGGGTATCTGGCCCGTGAAAAAGGAGGAGTGGAGAAATCCAGAATCATGAATGATCCCCGCTTCGCAAGAACCCGGGAGAACATCCGTGAATTCACCGACAATGCCAATGCCTCCAAATTGCTGCGTGATGCTTTAAGACCGGTGATCTCCCAGATCGGAGACAAGCGATTGAATCTCCGCATCACCCAATCCATGATGCAGGTGCTGAAATCAGACCTGCTCAATGTGAGAGGGGACAGAAGGGTGAAGGAAGGAGACTGGAGCCTGCTCAAGGATCTGGAAATGAATGCAGGGTCTTCTTTGGGAAGCACCCTCTTCTTTGAACTGGGCATCAATGAAACTCCGGCAGCCCTGGAACTGACCCTGCCGGCTTTTACACCGAAAGATATGATTGCGATTCCAAACGGTGCCACTCATTACAAAATTGCTGCTACGGGAGTGGGCGTGGATTTTGACCTGGGAACCCGATCAGTGGTGAGTGCAGGTACTGGTTCGCTCTCTATTCTGGATCCTGCACTTTCACAGACCTTGACTGTGGACAAGAACCAGCTGGACGGAACCCACTTTGTCTTCGTGCTGAGTGTGGAGTTCGTTCAAATGGTCAATGGTGTGGAATATGCGATCAACAACGGAGCGCATAATGCCGCCAAGATCCTGTCGGTAAGCAAAACCAGCTGATGAGATTGCTTCTTAAAAGAAGGTATACTCCCCGGGGAAGCCTGGGGAGGCTATACCTCGGTCCAAAGCAGTTGTGCTTTATCCGGGAAGCTCCCAAGTCCTGCTATGATCAGGAAGTTCATTGCCTGGAGGAGGGGACCTATGAACTGGAAGCATCTCACTTAGAAGAAGAAGGCTGGTTTATCAGAGTTGGGGAGAAAGGGTTGATCAAAGCCAGAACAGCTGATTCCCGGCCAGGACTGAATGAACTCTGTCCGGTGACTTCCTACCGTGCAAATGGGACTCCACTATTTACAAAGCTGGCCTTCTTGAAGCTTCTGGATGAACTCAGTCCTTACTGGGAGCGGGGAGAAATCCTGGACTTACAGATCGTTTCTACAGGAATTCCTTATCAACTGGAATCATGTCTGGAGCAGAGCTACTCTTAAGCTTGGCGGGAGCGGTGACGATGTTATTGCTTTCGGTAATCGCCTATTTCCTCAAATTGCTGATTGAAGATACCCGTCAGTTGAAAGGTGAATTGGCAAAGTTGAAAGAGCTCTTTTACAGGCTAGAGGTCGAACAGGCTTTCCTGAAGAATATGATGAAGGAAAAGTGAGCAGTTTTCAGTCACAGTAGGCAGGTATCAGTGTTCAGGAGACAGTGAGTAGTTGCAGTTTATAGTTTTCAGTGATCAGAAAGCAGTCGCTATGGTTTAGCTCCTTAAATCTTTAATTGGACCATTTGCCATTGAGGATATGCAATTTTTGGAGTGAAGTCTGAGCCGTTAAGAAAATTGGCTAGCTCGCGAGTCTCGAGCGAGATCCGCCAATTTTTAGGTGAGGACAAACTTCAAAAATCAAATCGGTGAAAGGAATTTTCCTTTACCTAAAACGAAGTCCGATTTGAAGCATAGACTCTGGCAGAGGCTTTTGGATACTTTTGGCCTTCAAAAGTATCAGGAAAATCTCCATTTAAAACTCAAATAAATATGAACATACTAACAGAAATAAAACAAAGGGCTTCCGCCCCTACACCTCCGTTTTTCCAAAAAGTAAAGAAAATCGGATTGATCATCGCAGCGGTAGGAACCGCCGTAATCACTGCACCGGGCAGTATCCCGGCTATCCTGCTGACCTATGCAGGTTATGCAATCACGGCAGGCACAGTGCTGGTCAGCATCGCACAGCTGACTGTAGATGAGGAAAGGCTTGAAGAGAAGTTAATGAGCTCTTTGAACTAGCTCAGCTAGCAAGCAATAAAATAACCCGGGCAAAAATGCTCGGGTTTTTTTTGTGGAGAATCAAAAAAAGAAAGGGGATAGGACAAGCAAAACAATAGAGGTTAATACTTATGCACTTTCTCTCTCAAATAAAAATATTCAAAGCCCATTAGATGGGATCGACGAAATTCTTAATTTGGTTTCCACAACATCCAATACACTTGTGGACAAAACGAATATATAGGCATTAAACAAGTAACAAGTGGATTAACGAGGTGTTGGCAAACATTTAAAAGAAACGAATGAAACAGGTTTTTACGATTCTATTCCTATCAATTACATTATTGACATTTGGACAAGAAAAGACCTCTTTTGATAACCTAGTGAAACTTGGAGAAATCTATTCCAAGAACGTAATTGCGACAGGTGACGAGTTTAAAAAAGAAGTCGAAAAATTCAGAACACCTGAACTAAATCATTTAATTGAAGCATTAATTGCGGTTGGTGAAGGTGATAAAAAGCTTTTGACTATAGAATTCCTTTCAAAGCCTTCAGAGCAAGAGTTAAAATATTGGTATGTATTGAGAGAAATTCACTACAATAATCAGTCTGAGAACTCTGAGCCAAGATCGAATGAAGAAATAGCAAAAGAGACATTAGAAACAGAAATTGATAGTTGTTGGTTGTTGGATAATAATTACTATCGAATTCGTGGTGGGATTGCGAAAATGTTCAATGACAAAAATTTAACCAAGTACAATATTGACCTAAACAACTACGGATTTGAGAATGATGTTGAAAAGGCAATTCTCTTTTTCGCTATCTCTAATTCATTGACACAAAGATTCCGAGTTCTTCAAATGATGAAGAATTATGATAAACTGCTTGAATTCGCAGACAAGCTGCCGACATTCAACGGGAAACCATATTATGAATACACTTCATTCGACTTTGAAGACTTTGAATGGATCGGACACGAAAAAACTGAGTCGTATAAAGACAGACAATTGGGAAGTCTATTTTCGGCTTTAAACGGACACTTTTCTGCACTCGTTGAAAAAGAAAAAATAGAAGAGATGAGAACCCTATATTTCAACTCAGTTCTATTTATCCCAGATTATTTTAAACATTCAGGCGGAATGGAAAATGATTTACAACATCTTTACAATCAATCGAAAAAATAAAAAATGTTTGGCAACGATGCATATAGCTTTTGGCGGGTAAACGGCTGCCTGTAAAGTATTCGCTCTGTAGCCAGCTTTGGTTTCGGTGGACAGTAAATTGCTTCGATCCCGATTCCTATCGGGACGCCACAAGCCATATGCAAACCGTTAGCAACAGGTAAAAAATATAAAAATGGAAAATTTCAATTGGACTTCTTATACCAAACGAATAGCAGTTAAAGCTAGTTTGCCGGAAATTTATGACGCCTGGACGAGAGCGGATGAATTGGAAAGATGGTTTTTGAAAAAGGTTTATTTCTACAACAATGATAAATCATTATTTAAACAACAAGCTAATGTCACAAAAGACATAGCCTACGAATGGTATTGGTTTTTATATGATGAACCTATGAAAGGTAAAATTACCAGTGTGAATGGAAAAGATTTCATACAATTTACTTTTGAAGGAGAATGCTTAGTGGATGTTAACCTTGAGGTACTTGACGAGTATGTAATTGTAACTCTTCGACATAATAATATCCCCTTAGATGATAATTCTAAACAGTATGTTCGGTTGGGCTGCTCAAATGGATGGACTTTTTATTTGACCAATTTGAAATCGATTTATGAAGGCGGGCTGGATTTAAGGAATAAAGATGAAAAATTACCGACAATGATTAATAATTAAAAAACTAGTTGACAACATAGTATAAAAACTATGCTGGTACCAATTTCGAATTGAAAGTTCGTGCTCGCTTGCAAGCTCTCACTGTTTTTATACGAGAGTTAGTAATGAGTTGAAAATGCGAAATAATCCCATAGCGCTCGTTTACTGACAACTTACATCAGGGTTCCAATCATAAAACATACCGTTAGGATTTTCTTTTTCTGACCAAAGATGAAGTGCCCACATGTCTATTTCGTGATTCTGATGGTAATTCTGGCCAAAAAGTGTGGGAGGTTCTTTGTCTTCGGAGTGTATTGCAAAAGGAACCAAGTATTCAACTCCTAACAATTCCATAGTTCCGGTAGCATCAGGAGCATACAGTAATACTTGCGGCTCCAAATGATTAATCCGGCCGTCAATATATTCCAAACGCCCGAAGTGATGCCCCATGCCACCTTCCGTAGGGTGCGCTACGCAACCCGAAAGGTCGGTCGCCCAGCCGGCGGCTACACCGTTACTGTGTACCGTGTAGCTTTGGGTGATGTTTCGCACTTCCTCAATCATTTGCGCCACTTCATCCTTAGGCTCTTCTTCTTTTTTTTCGCAGGAGACCAAGGATATTGTTAATCCCCATAGTAATAGCATTCCCCTGTTAGTAATTATTCTTTTCATTCTTAAAAGTGTTTTGTTTAATCAATTGGTCGTTTTTCCCACTCACATTTTTATCACCATATCATAGTTGGCTGCATTTTTTATGACTTCCTGAATCAGGTCGGGGGCTACCGATTTTTCCTGAGCATTCGCTTCTTCGGCCGGTACGCCCATTTTTTCAAAAAAACTGGCAAAGCCTTTCGGACTGTGGATGTTGACCCACTTGCAGGACTTATCACCCTTATTGCCAAACGTATGAAGCGTTTGCGGTGGAATATCAACGGACTCTCCGGCCTTCACCAGTGTAACTTTACCATTGACCATAAACTCCATTTCGCCCTCTACGACGAGAAAAAACTCCTTGTAAGAATTGTGGAAATGAGGCGGTGGTCCAGGTACATGGGGTGGAGTTTCTCCCATCATTAAATCGTAGTCTCCGGTGGTCGGGTAGGCCGTTACTTTGTGGCCTAGCACCCATTTTGTTGTATTTTGTTTCATTTCATGAGATTGTTGTCTCATAAAAGTAAAACAAGTTTTTGGTTGTTCAAAACTTTATGAGATATTTGTCTCATGAAGAATGATTTTCTAGATAAAGGTAGAGTTAACCAAAAGCTGGGAACCCGGGATAAAATACTGGCAGCAGCTCAGTATTTTTTAAATAAAGGAACCGATTTCACCCTTGATGATATCTCCAAGCAAGCCGGAATATCAAGAGCCACGATCTATAGGTATTATTCTAATGTAGATGAACTGGCTGGAGAAGCTGGTTTAGCGATCAAGACCCAAAAGCCGGAAACCTTATACGACAGCGTTAAGGATTTAGATCTTGAAGAAGCTATTTTGGGTGTTCAGAAATACTATAACACGCTGGCACTAAACCACGAACACGCCTTCAGAAAGTATCTGGCCGTTGCGATCACCAGCACGTCAAAACTAAAAAGAGGCGCCAGAAGGGTAAAGACCTTACGATTAGTTCTGGAAAAAGCCAATCTTACCAAAAGCGAAAAAACCAATCTGATCAACCTATTTACTGTACTAATGGGTATCGAACCACTTATTGTCACCAAAGATGTCTGCGGATTGGATAATGAGCAATCTAAAGATCTCTTGAAGTGGGGCATGGAAATGATTCTGAAGGGAATTGCTAAAGACCAAAAATCATAGAGCCCCTCGCTAGTGCATATACCCTGTCTGGTAGAAATGTCAACCCTGAATTTATAGTAGGTAGCTATCTTCGTACTCAGGCGAAAAGCCGTTAGGTAGGATTGCCCACTAATCATACCCGCTTATCTCTATGTCAATACTGATGACTACTTATGCTAATGAAACCCATTTTCATAGCTTCTTACATATTGATTATTTTGCGGACTGAGTAAATAAATCAAGGCTATTAGCTCGTATTAAACCTTGTGCTTAATTGAAATTTCCGGGATTCGAAACCGTCTACTTTTCATATACTAACCGTTAGCCAAAATATAAAAATGGGTTCTACCCTGAATTTAAAGGGAACGAAACTTGGGCATTAAAATAATTTCTCCTGAAGAATGTACAGCTTCTGTTTAACATTGCTTTCTTTTTCTTTTGAGACTCAACTTTCCATAAGCTTTCCTCCATTTTAGATAGGTTTTATCCTTGTCACTTTTTGGCGGCCAAAAAGTAACCAAAAAGCCCTGAGCCTCGGTCTTTTCTTTCCGCTGAAACCTTTTTTCTTTTAATATGAACAGAAATTCAGCGGAATTTTGTACTGAATTTCACACCTAAAAATGACTGGATCTCCCTCGTACCTCGGGAGCTAAGTCATTTTCTTAACGGTGTTCAATCCATTACAAAACCGAAAATCCCGTAAGGCTCACACAATAAGATGATAGCTTCTGAAAACAATAATCAGCAGTCACCTCCATTAAAATCGTGATAGTACCTAAAAATGAAAGCAACAATTACATCAATCGAGTTAAGAGGTCCGCTAAAATTCTTCGCACTTTCTTCAAAAGCTTTCAAAATTATTAGACAGCTAAAAGCTACGAATTGCAAAGATTTTAGAAAGAAAGGGCTATGGACAACTCATTATACAATGACATTGTGGAATAATGAAGCTAAATTGAAAAAATTTACTCTAAGTGGAGCTCACTTGGAAGCTATGAAAACAAGTAAAAAGATAGCTAAGGAAATCAGGACAATCACAATAGAAACAGACTGCCTCCCTAAGTGGAATGAAGCTAAAGAATTGCTGCAAAAAGGACAGGTAATTAAATATTAAAAGAAACTGTTGCTAACATCAGCTAAGAAAACATGCAGGGCTGAAACGGTAATATGAGATTTGGTACACAAAGTTTATTTTGGTTCCCAGTTGACAGAGACTTATTCCAAATCCTGTACATTTCTTATCTTCGCCAGAGCCGTTAGGCCAGGGGAGAGGTGACGAGAAAACCAAAAAAAACTGAATGCGAAGACCTTCAGAAAACGTACGCTCCAATGGCGAGAGCATTTTTTGAGCAGTATAAGATTATCTCACTAGACAATTACTAAAACAAACACATGCAACAGATCTCTTTTTGGCAAACATGGGTAGTGGCAGGCTTACTGATGGTGATGCCCGCAATAGTCACAGCACAGGAAGATGAGCTCACTCTTGATGACCTATTCGCAACGCCAAAACTGACGGGAACAAGCCCCTCTGTACCTGTGTGGGCACCAAACAGCGAGCACTTTGCCTTTTCTTGGAGTGAACAAGGAAATCCTAGGCGTGGCCTCTGGGTATTTACAAGCGATGGGAAGGAAGTGCGCTTTAGTTCCGATACGGCATCCGCGTCAGTGCGCGATATTGCATGGACCGACTCGAACACAATCCTCAGCCTGCGAGGTAACAACTTATGGCAGACTTCGCTGAGCCAGGGAGACGATCTCCAGTTTATGCCCGTCGAGGCAGGTGCAAGTAACGTTTCGATATCGCCAAGCGGCAAGCAAGCGGCATATATACGGAACGGTGACCTTTGGCTTGCTGACTTCATTACCAAACAAAATCGCCAGCTTACCGAGATCGGCATCGGCAGTCTCTCGAGCTTACAGAAGGGGCGCTACAGCCGACCGGAACGTGAAATCGGTCCAGGCATCTGGAGTGGGCCAACGTACAAGTGGTCCCCGGATGGCAAAACAATTGCATTCCACGCTGTTGACCGTCGTGAGATGCGAAAGGTACCGTTCCCGGATTACCTCGCTGATGAAACGAATCCCAACGAAGTACGCAGAAGTTACCCCGGCGACCCAAACGAGATTCGCAGGGTTGGACTGCTCGATGTAGAAAGCGGGAACATTATATACCTCGATTTGCCCGATCCGCATGCCAACCAGGTCATCGACTTCAACTGGTCACCAGAGGGTGCGCTGCTGGTTGATATTGCATCGGACACGGCGGTTGAACGTAAGTTGTTTGTAGTTGCACCCGAAGACAGCCAATTGCGCGAGATTTGGCGAGGTGTTCGAGAGAGCCGCATGTATACATCGTTTGGGTCTACCTGGCATCCGGATGGAAAGAAGGTTGTTTTCTTAAGCGATATGGGTGATCGATACGGTCTGTACACGATCGATGCCTCAACGTCTGGGGATCGACCGCAGCTCCTGACAGATCCCACCTACGATGCACTATCCGCTCCAAGTATTGCTGGTGATGCACTGTTTTATCCAGGCAACGGCGTCAATCCCTACGAACAACACGTGTATCGCCTGAAGATGTCCGGTGGCGAACCAGAGCAGGTGACGCATCTTTCGGGCCGGAACGATGGCTACCCATCCCCGGATGGCCGGCACTTGGTGTTCATGCACAGCAACGACGCATCACCGCCCGAGCTATATGTGGTAAGCAGCGAGGGTGGTGACGCTAGGAGAGTAACCAAGTCGCCCTTGCCCGCCTTTACGGAGCGATCTTGGGCAGCTGCGGAATACGTTAGTTTCCCCAGTCTTGTAGATGAATACACGCTGCATGCTCGGATTCTGAAACCTACTAACATGCAGCCCGGCAAAAAGTACCCAGTACTGTTTGGGCCCGTGTATTCGAATACAGCGAGGAACCGCTGGGCTGGTAACTACAGCCTCGTTCAGCAACTATTGGTCAAGAAGGGATATATTATCGTTCAGGTGGATTCACGAGGTAGCGACGGTTATGGCCGAGCATTCCGTGAAGAGTTCCTGATGGGTTTTGCGGACCAGGACATTGAGGATTATGCAAGTGCCGTTTCCTACATGGAGTCACTGGATTATGTCGATCCCGATCGCATCGGTATTTGGGGCAGCAGTTACGGGGGTACACTCTCTGTTTATTCGCTGCTGATGAAGCCTGGCTTATTCCAGGTAGGTGTTGCTGCTGCGGCAGCTGTGGACCCGATGTTCTTTGGCACGGACGACGTGGCTATTGTTCGTACCCCACAGACACATCCAGAGATCTTCGAAAGAAAAGCAGTCAAGTATGCATCAAACCTGCAGGATAAACTTCTGTTTATCCACGGTATGCAAGACCATGTGGTGCCCTTCAAGACAGTGGCCGTGTTAGCTGAAGAACTGATTAAACAGGGCAAGGACTTCGACTTTGCGTTTGCACCGGGTGCAACTCATGGATGGAGCCGTGAGCAGAATTACGATCGCTACCTGTTTGGTAAAATCATAGAATACTTTGACCGACACCTAGCCGTTCCGTCTAATTAGATGCCTCCCAGCCGGCAGGCTGGTTTGTAGGTCTCTTGTTATTAGGGGATGAGGAACAACGTATAACAAACGATGAACCACATGCCTCACCTGAGTTGTCTGAATGTGAAACGCAACAAAGAAGCGTTACCGATATTTGAAAGTCCAAGGGCATTTGCCATATCTGGACGTTGACAATAGCTTAAACGCTTTCTTAACTGCTGTTTAGAAATTCTTTAGATTATTTTCCGATGCAAAACTTCGAGAAGATATTAGCCAACAAATCATCCGTAGTAATCTCTCCGGTAATCTCTCCTAAGTAATGTAATGATCGACGGATATCCATGGCTACAAAATCGTTGGTGATTTGCTCATCGATGCCTCTTAAAATATCCAAAAGGGAATCTCTGGTTTTGATTAGGGAATCGTAATGACGCACATTGGTCACAACCGTATTTCCGGTTTTAAATTTGTCCAGATTTACCAGTTCGAGGATCTTGACTTTTAGCCCTTCCAGATTTTCTTTGTTTCCAGCGGATATAAAAATAGTATCCGGGTATTTTGACTGAAGTTCAGTAACCAGTTCGGGATTCGCTTTATCTATTTTATTGGCGATTTTCAGAAATGGGACCCCCAGATTTTCCAGCTTATTGACATCCCGGTTGATTTCTACCAAGTCGGTATCACCTAAATCAAAGAGATAAAGAATCAGGGAGGCGGTCTTCATTTTCTCCTGTGTTCGACTCACCCCAATCGCCTCAATGGTATCGGTCGTTTCTCGCAAACCTGCCGTATCGATAAAGCGAAATATTACGCCACCAATATTGATCTCATCTTCTATAAAATCCCTAGTAGTCCCGGCAATATCTGAAACAATGGCTTTTTCCTCGTTGAGCAAGGCATTCAATAGGGTAGACTTACCTGCATTGGGTTTTCCTGCGATCACCGTGGGAACTCCGTTTTTGATCACATTTCCCAAATCAAAACTCAGGATCAATTCCTCCACTACGCGAAGAAGTCGCTCCACTAAGGTTTTTAACTCATCTCTGCTGGCGAATTCTACATCTTCCTCCCCAAAATCAAGTTCCAGTTCGATCATCGAAGCAAAATGGATCAGTTTCTCCCGCAATTGCTGGATTTCGCTACTGAATCCCCCACGCATCTGGCTTAAGGCAGCTTGATGACTGCTTTCCGAATCTGCATGGATCAAATCTGCTACAGCTTCTGCCTGAGCTAAATCGAATTGCCCATTTAGAAATGCCCTTTGGGTAAATTCCCCTGGTTTGGCAGGTCTGGCACCTTTCTTTAGAAAGAGTTTTATGACCTGATTGATGATATAGGAAGAACCATGAGTGGATATTTCCACCACATTTTCCTTTGTGAAGCTTTTTGGGGCAATAAATAAGGATACCAGTACTTCGTCTATGATTTTATCGCCGTCACGAATGGTACCAAAGTGAATGGTATGGGATTCCTGTTTTTCCAGATTTTTACCATAAAAGACTTCATTGGTAAGTCGAATGGCATCTTTTCCGGAAAGGCGGATTACGGCAATAGCACCTACCCCTTGAGGCGTAGCCAAAGCGATGATGGTGTCATTGCTTTCAGAAAGCGAAAAACTCATTGTCCTCTAAATCCTTTTTTAACGATAACTCCCAATCCCTCGAGAAACTGCTCCGGTTCTCTATAACCGGGTAGCTGGGTGATGTTTTTTAGAGTTTCGTCGATAATCACAAAATTAGGGTAGGATTGAACCCGCATAACCGCGGCCATTTCAGCTTCGGAATATTTCTTTCCCATAAAATCAAAGGTGCGTTGGGTATCCTCTGCATTCAATTTCACAGCATAGAATTGGCTATTGATGTATTCGATCACTTGAGGGTCTTGGAATGTCAAGGCATCCATTTTTTTACACCAGCCACACCAATCGGTATATACATCGACGATCAGCATTTTTGGATCCTTTTGATTGGCTGCCACGGCATCTTCAAATTTCATCCATTGGATTTTTTCCTGGGCATTTGCTGCCTGGCTGATCAAGGATATCAATGCTATTAGAAATACTTTCTTCATAATTGCTTGTCTTCGAGGGCTAAACGACGCTTGTTCCAAGGAAGTTCCCATGTAAATTTAGGTTTTTTACCTTGAATAAGCACACTTGCCAGAAATAGTATGCCTGAAACGGCCACCATCATTCCTGCAATCGAGCTATCTACCAAGTAGGCAAGGTAATATCCTGATATCGCAATAAAAATGCCTAATCCACAGGTAAGCCGGATTAAAGGCATCAGTTTTTTTGTCCAGAGGAAAGCGGTGGAAGGTGGGACCACCAATAGAGCCACTACCAAAATAGCACCTACCGCTTCAAAACTGCTGACAGTGGTATAGGATACCATTGACATCAGAGCCAGGTTGATTCCTTTGGAAGGTATGCCCATAACTGAGCTGAAGTTTTCATCAAAGCTGGTCAGGGTTAATTCCTTAAATAACAGGCTGATAAATGTGCCTACTAAAGCCAGGTTAAGAATTGCCAGATAGGTGATTCTCGGTCCAAAGTTGAAGCCTGAATCGGAAATCCACAGGTCAATCGGAAGGTAGGCAATCTCTCCATATAACACACATTCCTGATCAAGGTCCACCTTATAGGCCAGTAAATTGATCAGGATAATTCCTATTGCAAATAGTAGGGTAAAGGTGATTCCGATGGAAGCATCGAGTTGTACCCTGGCTTTTTGCCTTAGCCAGTCAATGACCAAGGTGGCAAAGATCCCCAAAATACCTGCTCCAATAATCACTTCCAGACCTCTTTGGCTTCCTGAAATAAAGAATCCGATGACAATCCCGGGAAGAACAGCATGGGAAATGGCATCTCCTGTCATGGACATTTTGCGAAGCATCATAAACACGCCCAGCAAACCGCAGGAAATAGCAATCAGAGAGGCGGTGAAAATGATTAGAAATGCATTTTGATCAAAGGTCATCATAGTCTCTTGGGATGTTTTCTTGATGGGGATCGAGTTTCGGGAAATTCAGTCTTTTCTCCAGTAATGCTTCCATTTCCGGAGTCAGTATATGTTCGAGTTTTTCGGCAGTATCATGGACATGGTCAGGAGCAATATTCATATACTCATTGAGGTATAATTCCCAAAGTCGGTGTAAACGTACAATCCGTTTGGCTTCTGATTTTCCTTGTTCTGTTGGAATAATAAAATTCTGATTTCTAGTGATTAAACCAGTTTTTATTAAACTGTCTATTGATTGTCTTGTTTTTGATTTTTGGTAAGGGAAGCTCTCATAGATTTCTTCTATAGTGAGGTATTTCTTTCCTTGTTCCAATCCATGATGAACAGCTTTCAGTAAATGATCCCGGTGGGTTTTGTGAAGGTATCTTCTTCTGGAAATGGTCCTGGATAAAACACCTTTCTTTGGGGCAAAGAGAAAAGAGAACAATGCGAGGAAAGACAGACAGACAACCACCCAAGGACCTGTCGGCATTTGGGGTAAAATAAAGGAGATGTAGGTTCCCATAATCCCTGAAATCACAGAAAACAACCCTGCTATAATCAATAGTTTCCCCAATCTATCGGTCCAGAATCTTGCGGCAGCTCCCGGGGTGATTAACAGGGCAGCCATCAGTACCACGCCAATCGCCTGAATCCCGATCACCACTGCCAAAATCATTAAGACATTAAACAGAAGCCGGATAAGTCCCATGGGATAACCTATCGCTTTACCAAAGTCCGGGTTAAAGACCAGCAAGCTGAATTCCTTTTGGAATAAGGTAAGGCTGATAATGATCAGGACTGCCAAGCCACCATAGATGATCAGGTCTTCTTCTAATATTGCTATGGCATTTCCGAAAATGAATTGGTTGAGACCGGCCATTTCAGGATTTCCTGATTTTTGAATTACGGTGAGCAGAACTACTCCAAAACCAAAAAAGATGGATAGGATAGAGGCAATGATTGCATCTTCACTTAGTTTGGTGTTGCTCCGGATCCAAGAGGTAAGAAAAGTGGCCAATGCCCCAGAAGCAAAAGCGCCACTGACAATGTAAATAGGATTTTTCTCTCCAGCTAATATAAACCCCAGACAGATTCCTGGAAGTACGGCATGGGAAATGGCATCTCCAAGCAGTGCCTTCTTATCGAGAAAGCTATATGTTCCCACATAGGCGGAGCCTAAACCCAGCAATGTGATTCCTATCACCACAAAAACGATGGAGCTATCCTGAAACGTAAAGAAATAAAGGAAATCTTCCATATCAGCTTTTTAATGGATTGAAGTCTTTTTGTTTGATCAGGTCAGTGACTTTGGTAAGAAGGTTGAGTTTGCCACCGTAGGTTTTGCGGAGCATTTCTTCTGACATCACCTGGTCATTGGGACCGGAAGCCACCAAATGCATGTTTAGCATGATGATCCAGTCAAAATAATTCATGGCTGAGTGGATGTCATGGTGGACTACAATTACGGTTTTGCCTTTGGCAGTCATTTCTTTTAATAAATGGAAAATGGCTGTTTCGGTAGACATGTCCACTCCGGCAAAGGGTTCATCCATCAAGTAGAGGTCTGCTTCCTGAGCCAAGGCTCTGGCAATAAAGACCCGCTGCTGCTGTCCTCCGGAAAGTTCGGAAATCTGCCTGTTCACAAAGGACATCATCCCTACTTGATCCAGGCAACTCAACGCAATATCTTTTTCTTTCTTCCCCGGTCTTTTGAAAAGGCCAAGCTTGCCATAGGTCCCCATCATCACCACATCCAGTACAGAGGCGGGGAAATTCCAATCAACAGATTCCCGTTGTGGCACGTAGCTGATTTGGGAACGGACTTCTTCCAGAGTTTTGTCAAACACTTTGACGTATCCGCTGCTTGGAGTGACCAGTCCCATAATGGCTTTGATCAGGGTGGATTTACCGGCGCCATTTGGACCTAGAATTCCGATCAGCTTTCCCGAAGGAAGACTTAAATCCACATTCCAGAGCACGGGACTTTGGTCGTAGCTGACGATTAAATCATGGATTTCAAGAATTGGATTATCTACTTGTGTGATCATGGGTTCAGGCTTTTGAAGATGGTTTGAAGATTGGTTTCCACCATTCCTATATAAGTTCCGGCAGGAGTATTAGCAGCATCAAGGCTATCTGTAAATAGGGGCCCTGCCATAATTATATGATGGTTTTGATTGGCACAGCCGGCTACTACGGCTTCTATTGCTTTAGGGGAAATAGTCTGCTCGGCAAAGACGGCATGTATATTCCTGTCCACAATAAATTGAATCAATCCGGTCAAATCCCTCAGTCCTGGTTCACTCAGGGTAGAAAGTCCCTGCAGGCCCTTTACCTCCAAGTCATAGGATTTGCCAAAATAGGCGAATGCATCATGTGCTGTGATCAAGGCCTGGTTGCTGCTTTTTAGAAGATCAACTTTGCTTTGGATTTCTTTGTTCAGAAGGCTGAGCTTTTCCAGATAAATGGAAGTATTGGCTTCTATTTGATCATTCCATTCCGGTTTCCATTGGATAAGTTCATCCGAAACATGCTCCAGGGCCAAAGACCAAAGCTTCACATCAAACCATATATGAGGATCTACGCTATGTGCTTCGGGACCGGATCTCAACAATAGATGCTGGGGTAGAGCTTCGGCAGCATTGATGAGATTTTGGCTATAGGAAAGTTTCTCAAAAATCTCCGTCATTTTTCCTTCCAGAAACAAGCCGTGGTAAATCACAAGATCTCCTTCTTGAAGAAGATCAAGATCTCTGACAGATGCTTTGTATAGGTGCGGATCCACGCCGGCCGGCATCAGGGCTTTTACATCTGCCAGATCTCCCACTAGGTTTCTGATCCCATCGGCAAGAATGCTGGTAGTAGCTACGATCAGAGGTTTTGTCCTTTGGGTTTTGTCTTCCCTTTTACAGGAAAATAGACAGGCGAAAAGGAGGAATAAAATCAGTGTTTTTCTCATGATTGAATGACGAGAATATTTGCTGCGACATCTTTTGACATAAAGAGTGTTTTTTTCTGATCCACGAGAATTTCCAATGAACCGTCAAATTCTACTTTGTCCAAAACTTTGATTCTGGCACCTATGTATGCGCCTACTTTATCAAGGTATCTGAGGAAGGCGGCGGAGCTGTCTTTTACTGCTACGATCTGACCGGTCTGATCTATTTCCATTTCGTTCAAAGCCACCCTTGGTCTAGCTCTCACATCTCCGAATTCATCCGGGATCGGGTCACCATGAGGATCGAATTTCGGGTAGTTGAGATAGGCGTCCAGCCGCTGAATCAATAGGGGAGATTGGATGTGTTCCAGCTCCTCGGCAACCTCATGAACTTCGTCCCATGCGAACTGTAATTTATCCACCAAAAACACTTCCCAAAGCCTGTGCTTCCTGATAGTTTGAAGAGCTCTTTTTTTACCTTCTTCGGTAATGTTGACACCATAATATTTTCTGTATTCGATCACTTCTTTATCACCGAGTTTTCTGAGCATGTCACTGACAGATGCGGGCTTGGTTTTCATCTCAGCAGCAATATCATTTGTAGAGACACTTTTGGTTCCACCTTCGGATAGGTGATAGATGGCTTTGAGGTAATTCTCTTCGGCGGTTGTCATAGTCATAGCACTCCAAATTAAAGTAAGGTAAAGGTAAAAATATATTTAGATATATCTAAATAAAATATTGATAATGTCTAAATCGACTGTTGATAAGTCAAATCTTAATGTTATTATGAATTTAGACATGCCTAAAATAAAGATTAGGTATAAATAAAATAAAATACAAAAAACTGTAAATCAATAATTTTGACAATATATTTTTCTTATTTTTTCTGGAAAACTCCAAAAAATGAAAGTGGAAGTCGAGTTTCCATTTAGGGAAACCGGGTGTAAAAATCTGATGATGGGTGGATAACTTTTGTGGATATCCACAATAGGATTTGATCAGTGAAGGGAGGAAATGACCTGAAGGAATTCCTTTTCCTGAGAGCTCCAGAGGATCTCTTGATCTGGAGATTTTATGAAAAATTGTTTTTGAAGGATCTGTTCAAAAGTTAAAACAGCATCTTCACCTGAGCTGAAATCAATCCCAAAACCTGCTTGGTATTGGGAAAGGAAGGATTCCCATTTCTCATTTTTGGAGACCAAAACCGGTGTTCCCAAGGCCAGGGATTCGAAAAGTTTGGTAGGCATTTTATCCTTGATAGCTGGAAGATTTTGGTAGGGTAAAAGAGTAAAATCTGCCTTGGTTATTTCTTCCAAAATCAAAGCATGTTCGACTGGATTTGAATCAATTTGGAGCCGGATAAACGGGTTCTTTTTGGCTTCGGATTCGATTGTTTTTTGAAAGTTTTTAAGGGGAACATGCCCGACTATACGAAGAGTGGATCCGGGATATTTTTCGGAAATGGAATTGAAAAAATGTATGCCATCCAGGATCCCAAATGCGGGGGTGATCGTACCTGAAATCAAGAATCTGAAATCCTTTTTTTGGGAATAATCGGATGCTGTTTTCAGTCTTATTTTTCCAGCAAATTTATTTTCAAGAATTAGATTCGGTTTCTTTTCTGGCATCTCCAGGGTATAACATTCTTCAGCTAAAAAGTAAAAATCTATGCCTGTGACTGACTCAGATTTCCGTATTATCTGGCTGGCTCTGGATTTTTGGAATGGGGATAAACTGGGGTTTAGGTCTAGGTTTACTAGGTAATTTTCCTGGACATCATAGATCAGTTTAAAACTTAAAAAAGGCTTGAGAACCGATGCGATTATTAAATATTCATAGGTGCAGCAGACTAGGATTTTTGGTCTGACAATTAGGAGCGTTTTCAGAAAGCGGAGTTGTGAGAGGACTCTTTTCCACTTTGTGGATTTGCCAATAATGGAGGGGAAACATTTAAAACCCTCTAGGTTTTCCTGCTTTTTCTTAGAAAATCCTATGATGTTTAGATCGTATCTATTTGTTTCACGCAGTGAAATGCCAAGCTTTTCCCAAGCTCTTGTATCTTTGAGCGGCTTTATGCTGGATGCTATTAAAATTGGGATTTTGGAAGCTTGATTTTGACCCATAAACGAAACTAATTAAAATAATGGAACTAAAGACCCTCATCGAAAATGCTTGGGAAAACCGAGAACTTTTAAAAGAAAAAGAAACACAATTGGCAATCAAAACTGTCATTGATGATCTGGATACTGGTCAATTAAGAGTAGCGGAGCCATTGGAGGATGGAAGTTGGAAAGTAAATGACTGGGTTAAAAAGGCTGTAATTCTTTATTTCCCTATACAAAAAATGCAAACCATTGAGGTGGGTCCTTTTGAATTCCACGATAAGATGGCTTTGAAAACCAATTATGCCAAGCAGGGTGTCCGAGTAGTTCCCCATGCTGTGGCAAGATATGGAGCTTATTTGGCAAGTGGAGTGGTAATGATGCCAAGTTATGTTAATATCGGTGCTTTTGTGGACGCTGGCACAATGGTTGATACTTGGGCTACCGTCGGATCATGTGCGCAGATCGGCAAAAATGTACATTTAAGTGGTGGAGTAGGTATTGGAGGAGTTTTGGAACCTGTTCAGGCAGCACCCGTGATCATTGAAGATGGAGCTTTTATCGGATCTAGAGCTATCATCGTAGAAGGAGTGAGGGTTTGCAAAGAAGCCGTAATCGGTGCGGGAGTTACTTTGACCGCAAGTTCAAAAATCATCGATGTGACTGGTGATGAGCCTGTAGAATACAAAGGAATCGTGCCGGAAAGGTCAGTGGTGATTCCCGGTTCATTGCCAAAACAATTTGCTGCGGGAACTTACCATGTTCCTTGTGCCATTATAATAGGGAAAAGAAAAGCTTCTACAGACCTCAAAACATCACTGAATGATGCGCTAAGAGATAATAGTGTAGCAGTCTAAACCAACTAAAATGAAAAAGTTAAACCAAGTCCTGATGATGGCAGCAATGGTCGGTATGTTGTGGGCTTGTTCAAAACCAGATCAAAATCCCGGAGATAAATATTTCAATTCGGGAGATTACGCTAAAGCTGTTTCAGAATATTCAGAGACCTTGAAGTTCAGCCCCAATGATGTGCGAATGCTTTATAACAGAGGGCGAGCATACGAGGAGCAAAAGGATTTTGAAAATGCGAAAAATGATTTTGAAAAGGCATTGGAGCTCGATCCTAATAATTTTCAAGTTCTTTTAAGTCTTGCGAATCTTCATCATAAAGAAAAGAATTACACCAATGCGCTATTGTACGCAAGTAGAGCCGAAGAAATCCCTGGAGCTCCAGCCATGGCCTCTTTTATCAAGGCAAGAGCGCTGCACCAGATGGGCAAATCAGAAGAGGCTTTGACCTCTTATGCCAATGCAATTAAAAGAGACAAGGAATTCGGACAAGCCTATTATAATAGGGGATTGCTGAAAGTTGCGATGGGAAATATTGGAAGTTCTTGTGAGGACTTTCAGTTGGCAAATGGCCTGGAATATCCAGGAGCCCAAGAAGCACTTGACAAGTATTGCAAATAAAAAAAACCGGCTTTTTAGCCGGTTTTTTTTGTCTTTTTAATCTAGTTCAAAAAAGAATATCGAAGAAGTTAGGAGTTTTTTTGATCAATAGAAGTTTCAGATTCTTAATTAAATCAATGTGAATGCTCAGGCTCTGCCTGATGATCACAAAGGACTTCAGAAGCCAATCTTCCGCTGCCTCCGCAAGTTTTACAAGCGCTTACTTCTTTGAGTGATCCCTCACAAACCGGGCAGGTAAGTCTTCCTTTGCCACTGCAACGCTCGCATTCAAAGTATTCCACGATATTGAAAATGTTCTTTTTGGTGATCATGCCTGTGCCTCCACATCTGCTGCAACCAACCACTCCTTTGGCTTTGCAATAATCACAATCCTGTTGAATCTCTTTTTTTCCGTCACAGGTAAAACATACTTTGTATCGGTATCCTTTTCTATCACAAAGCTGGCAAGATTGAATCTCGTGTAAAGGTCCTTCCAGTTTTTTCTGAAGCTCTTTGGCACCTTGGTAATGGTCACCGGTGAATCCTGAAAGTTCAAGGTATTTATTCAGGAAATTGGCCGAGTTATCGAATTGGCCTAACTGAAATAAGGTTTCCGCAAAATAATAGGGCATTTCCTCAGGTAGTGGAAGTCCTGAATCGATTAGATTTCTGAAAATACCATTGGCACTTTCAAAGTCATTTCGCTCCATAGCCGCCACAGCAGATTTCATCCAACTATCAGTTTGACCTAGATTTGGACCGATTTGTCCGTAAGAATTCCAACTAAAACTAAACAGCAATACCAGTAAAGAGAAAGCGGGGAGCGAGGTTAATTTAGATTTCACTGATTAAGGGTCATATTATTCAGGCAATAAAGATAGATCATTTGGGAAGTAAAAGTTAAACTTTACAAAGCTGTTATTTTTCTGATAAATTATTTAAAATGGATTTTGGAAGATAAAAATTGTCTTTATTTTAGGCTTACAAATGAGTTCTAGCATTTAAGAATGCTTTAGATATCCATTTCGAATTTATTTTGACTTTAACTTTAACAACTTAAATCCAAACGATTATGGCAAAACCAATCACAATGATTGAAAGTATCGGTCCGGTAATGAAAGAAAAATTAGCAGCTGCTGGAGTTACTTCTGTAGAAGGATTATTAGAAAAAGGTGCTACCAAAGCAGGAAGAAAAGCCATTGCTGATGCTTCTGGTTTAGATGAAGGTAAAATTTTGGATTGGGTGAATATGGCTGACCTGTTCAGAATTGATGGAGTTGGAAGTCAGTTTGCTGAATTATTAAAAGCCGCTGGTGTAGATACAGTAAAGGAACTTAGAAATAGAAATCCTGAAAACTTGCATGCAGCATTGGTAAAAACCCAGGAAGAAAAAGGCTTGACCAGAGTCGTTCCAGCTGCCTCTCAGGTAGAGAAATACATAGCACATGCCAAGACTTTAGAGCCTGTGGTTACCTATTAAGATTTTTGTAAATACCTTTTTTATTGAAAAACCTTTTTGCCCATGGCATCAAGGTTTTTTTTGTAGTTTAGAAATCAAATCATTTTCCTTATGAGTAAAATTGAATCGTTTAAAAGTCATTTAGCTGAAGGTCAGGTATATAAAAGAGATTTCATCGTACTTGGAACAGGCGTTTTGGATGGAGTTCCTGTAGAAAATGCCCAGATCAAAGTCCCATTGAAAACCCTTAATAGGCATGGTTTAATTGCTGGTGCTACTGGGACAGGAAAGACGAAAACACTTCAGGTAATTGCTGAGCAGCTTTCTCTGAAAGGGATTCCTTCTGTATTGATGGATCTGAAAGGTGATCTATCAGGTTTGGCACAACCGGGAGAGCTAAATGATTTTATTCAGAAAAGATCTGATGTGATAGGAGTAGAGTATCATCCTACGGGACTACCAGTAGAATTGATGTCTATTTCTGAGGAAAAAGGAGTGAAACTAAAAGCAACAGTTTCTGAATTTGGACCTGTATTGATTTCCCAGATATTGGATTTAAATGATACTCAGCAGGGAGTGATCGCTGTGGTATTCCGTTATTGTGATACACATCACCTTCCTTTACTGGATTTAAAAGACCTGAAAAGGGTATTGCAATACATCACGAATGAAGGGAAAGAAATCATTCAAAAAGAATTTGGCCAGGTTTCTTCTGCTTCTGTAAATACCATTATGAGGAAGATCATTGAGCTGGAACAGCAGGGCGCAGAACGGTTTTTTGGGGAAAAGTCCTTTGAGGTTCAGGATTTTGTACGAACAGAAAATGGTCAAGGTGTCATTTCAGTCATTAGATTGACTGACATTCAAAGCACGCCCAAGCTCTTTTCTACTTTTATGCTGAGCTTGCTTTCTGAGATTTATGAGACCTTTCCTGAGCAAGGAGACGCGGATCAGCCCAAGCTCTGTCTTTTTATAGATGAAGCACATTTGGTTTTTTCAACTGCCTCTAAGGATCTTTTGGAAAAAATTGAAGCAATTGTAAAACTAATTAGATCAAAAGGAGTGGGGGTTTATTTTTGTACTCAGACGCCTACGGATGTACCGGACAGTATTTTAGGTCAATTGGGATTAAAGGTGCAGCATGCATTAAGAGCTTTCACAGCAAAAGACAGAAAGGCGATTACCAAGACAGCGGAAAACTACCCGGATTCTGAATACTATGAAACCTCAAAAGTGCTGACCAAAATGGGTATTGGTGAGGCCTTGATTACTGCATTAAATGAAAAGGGTATACCTACTCCTTTGGCTCACACGCTAGTTAGGGCACCGGTTTCGAGGATGAATATTTTAACGGAAGGAGAAATCGATTCTTTAGTAACACAATCAAATTTGGTTGCCAAATACAATGTAGATTTGGACCGTGAAAGTGCTTTTGAAATATTGAATAAGAAACTCGAAGAAGTTGAAAAAGCTCAGGAAAAGGCAGAATTACCAAAGCCTAATATTCCCAGACCAAGCACCCGTGGAAGAGCGAAAGAAGAGGAATCATTGATAGAGGAATTGAGTAAAAATACCATGATTAGGCAGCTGGGAAGAACTATTTTCAGAGAGCTTACTCGAGGGATTTTGGGTTCATTTACAGGTAAAAGAAGATAGTTGTAAGTGGCTGTAAATTAAAATAATATACAATTGAAAATAGCCGTCATTGGTGGTGGAGCTGCAGGTTTCTTTGCGGCGATTCATGCTAGTAAAAAAGGAAATTTCGTTACCATTTTTGAGAAATCACCCAAACTTCTCTCAAAGGTCAAAGTATCTGGTGGAGGGAGATGTAACGTGACCCATAGGCCATTGGAAATTTCAAAACTGGTCAAAAACTATCCACGAGGGGAGAAATTCCTAAAGAAAGTATTCAGGTATTTTAAGTCTGAAGAAACCATGGATTGGTTTGAGTCACGGTCGGTGCCTTTGAAAATAGAAGAGGATGGGCGGGTTTTTCCGGTTTCAGATGATTCACAAAGTATCATTGATGCTTTACTGACTGAAGCAAATAAACTTGGTATTAATATAAAATCATCCACAGGAATAAGAGAAATCCACCAAGGAGGTACAGGTTTTAAATTGGTTTCTGATAAAGAAGTGTTTTTGGCTGATATACTAATCATCGCAGGAGGCGGTCATCCAAAACTGGATGGCTATTCGTTTATGAAGCACTTAAAACATCAAATAGTGCCTCCAATACCTTCTTTATTCACCTTTAATACCCCGCAGGAACCAATTCGGAAGTTGATGGGAATTTCCCTGCCAAATGCGCATGTGAAAATAGAAGGGACTAAACTGAATTACAAAGGTCCTTTGCTGATTACCCATTGGGGTGTTTCAGGTCCGGCAGTGTTGAAGCTTTCAGCTTTTGGGGCAGCTTGGTTGCAGGAGCATCACTATGAAGCAAGAGCCATCATCAATTGGAATTCGGATTATCAGGAGCAAAATTACCTGGATCACCTTTATTCTTATTCTACTTCCCATCCGCATAGAAAAGTGTTCAATTATCCGCTTTTTGAAATTCCGGGGAGGCTTTGGGAGCATTTGTGTGAGCAATCGGATATCGATGTCACCCAAACTTTCAATGGGATGAATAAAAAGCAATTCAATAAATTGGTACAGAATCTTTTTTGCCATATTTTGAAGGTCAATGGGAAAACTACTTTCAAAGAGGAGTTTGTAACTGCAGGAGGGATAGCCCTTAATGAAGTAAATCCTGAGACCATGGAAAGTATAATTCACCCTAATCTATACTTTGCAGGCGAAATCTTAAATATTGACGGCATTACGGGAGGATTTAATTTCCAGGCCGCTTGGTCCACCGGTTTTCTAGCTGGCAAATCATCTGTAAAAAGTAATTTATGATACAAACTACCTCTGACTTAAATCTAAAAATCCTGGCGATCGCAGATGGTGAAGAAGATTTTAAAATTGAATTGACCAAAGCGATTCACTCGGGTCTGATCGAGCTCAAAACAGTTTACAAGCAAGGAACTGAGGCAAAAGATGAAGTGATGATTCAGCAAATACGCCACAAAATGAAGCCGACGCTGGCTATGTTTGAATTTGAAGAATTAATCGTGGAGATGCAAAACGGAAAAGAAATCGTAGAAGCAGAAGGATTTTCAAACCGTTTTTCAGATCATGCCTTGGAAATAGACCGACTGGTAGCTGCGGAAATTGAAAAAGTAGGAATGCTCCTAAAATAAAATGGAGCTGCACATGCAACTCCGCTTTTGTATAAGTTATTACCCTATGAAGAAAGCCCAAAGTTAATTCCTTACATTTCTTCATCGATTACCTAATCATGAACTTCTTGTAAAGGAATTGATTTAACGTCACATGCCAGTTATTCCTTCTACTTATCCCGGACCACCGACTTTTCTTTTTAATGGGCACTTAGAAACCATTGTGCCCAGCATTTACCGAAAAATAGAAGGCGTCCACTACCAGCGTGAGAAAATAGACACTCCAGATGGTGACTTTTTAAATTTGGATTGGTCAAAAGTGGGATCTGAAAAACTTCTGGTGATTTCTCATGGTTTGGAAGGCGATTCCCAAAGGCATTATGTAAGAGGTTTGGTGAAATTGTTCAACCAACACCAAATCGATGTGATGGTCTGGAACAACAGAACCTGTGGTGGAGAGATCAATAATTTACCCATTTTGTACCATCATGGAGCAAGTTACGATCTGGAAACTGCCATTAAACATGTTTTAAAAACCTCCTCCTATCAACAGTTATTTTTGGCAGGTATCAGTATGGGAGGTGCACAGACTTTAAAATATTTAGGGGAGAAAGGTGTTACCCTTCCTGTGGAAATAAAGAAAGCAGCAGTATATTCCACTCCCTGCAATTTGCCCTCCAGTGTAGCTACATTGAAACTCAAAGCAAACCTGTTTTACAAAAAAAGATTTCTGGGAAAACTGAAAAAGAAAATCATTGCCAAGGGTACGCAGTTTCCAGATTTGATAGATCTTAAACTGCTGGAAAAAATCAACGATTTTGATCAGTTTGACACCTTGATTACGGCAAAACTTCATGGCTTCAAGGATGCAGAGGACTTTTACCAGTCTGTTTCTGCTGACAATTGGATGAAAAACATAAACATTCCTACCTTAGTCCTCAATGCCAAAAATGATCCACTTCTAGGGCCGGAATGTTACCCGGTTGACCTTGCTAAGGTCAAACCTGAATTGTTTCTGGAAATGCCGAAAAGAGGTGGGCACACGGGGTTTGTTTGGAAGGGGAAAGAATTTACCTGGGCGGAATACAGGCTTTTGGAATTTTTAATCCAAGAAAACTAAACTTGAATATGTTAGTTTTATTTCATGTCTTAGATACTTAATTTATGAGAACCGTTTTTTTTGCAGGCGCATTTATTCTGATCCTAATCACAGGCTTATCGATCTATTTCTTTGGCCTTGGATATATTTTTCTGGGGATTTTATTGGTGCTGGTAATGATCGGGCTCTATGATGTGTTCCAAAGAAAACATGCCATACTTAGAAACTTTCCGATTGTAGGCCATTTTCGGTATATGTTTGAAGCGATTTCTCCTGAGATCCAGCAATATTTTATAGAAAGTAATACAGACGGAAGACCGTTTAGTAGAAATCTCCGCTCTTTGGTTTATAGAAGGGCGAAAAACGTCAACGACACACATCCATTTGGTACCCAGCGGGATATCAATGGGGAAGATTACATGGCTTTACGACATTCAATCTATGCTGTCAAGCCCATCGATCAGGAACCTAGAATCACTATTGGAAGTGAGTTTTGTAAGCATCCCTATTCGGCTTCGATTTTTAATATTTCTGCCATGAGTTTTGGATCTCTGAGTTCCAATGCGGTTTTGGCACTGAATAAAGGGGCGAAGAAAGGAAACTTCTATCATAATACAGGAGAAGGAGGAATCAGTCATTATCATCGTGATGGAGGCGGAGATTTGGTTTGGCAAATCGGTACAGGGTATTTTGGATGTAGGGATGAACATGGAAACTTCGATCCCGAAAAGTTTAAAGAAAAAGCGAGTTGGCCGGAGGTCAAATTAATAGAAATCAAACTTTCCCAAGGGGCAAAACCTGGACATGGCGGGGTTTTGCCTGGAGTAAAAAATACCGAGGAAATCGCTCATATAAGAGGTGTGAAGGCAGGTACAACCATTATTTCCCCTCCAGCCCATACAGCTTTTTCGGACCCAAAAGGCTTGGTGGAGTTTGTGGCAAAGCTTCGGGAATTATCAGGAGGTAAACCCATAGGTTTCAAGCTTTGTATAGGCAGAACAGAAGAGTTTGTAAGCCTATGCAAAGAGATGGTAGCACATCATAACTGGCCGGATTTCATTACCATAGATGGTGCAGAAGGCGGAACAGGAGCTGCACCTTTGGAGTTTTCTGATAGTGTTGGACTTCCCTTGGAACCAGCCTTGATTTTCGTCAATGGTACCCTTGAGAAGTATCATCTGAGAGATCAAATCAAAGTAATAGCCTCTGGTAAAGCTATTTCAGCATTTTCGATTTTGAAGAACATTGCCCTTGGGGCAGATATTTGTAATTCGGCGAGAGGATTTATGTTTAGCTTGGGTTGTATACAGGCTTTACGATGCAACACCAATGAATGTCCTACGGGAGTAGCAACGCAAAAAGCAAGCTTGACCAAAGGCTTGGTCGTCACCGATAAATCGGAGAGGGTGTATAACTTCCATAAAAACACCATCCATGCTGTGCAGGAATTGTTAGGAGCTACCGGGCATACCCATACATCTGAGATCAGTATTCATGACCTGGTTAAAGGAGATGAAATGGTGAAGTTGGCCAATCGTTACTTCCCTGATACTGTGAATACTCAGGTTTAGATTTAAAAGCATCCCGCAAAGGTGCAATTTTAGATAACCTTTGAGGTTTTTAGAACCTCGAAGATTATTATTTCTATGCGAAAAACACACAAAGGCAACTGCGTAGATACGCTATTTTCCAGGAAATTTGGTTTCTATAACATTGTTTTCGTCATGGCTACGCTGCGGGAGTAAAATGCTTTAGAAAAGTCTCAAAACCTTTTAAGTGCTAATTCAGCAACTGTACCACCTATAGAAAGAGAGCTGGTTGCTGCAGGAGATGGGGCATTCAGCACATTGATGGCATATTTTGACTCTCTGATAGCAAAATCATCCAAAAGCCCGCCAGTTCTATCACATGCCTGAGCTCGTACACCTGCACCACCGTCCACTAAATCAGAGGATTGGATTTCTGGGATCAGTTCCTGTAGTGCTTTGGTGAAAGCTGCTTTGGAGAAAGATCTGTACATTTCTCCAAATCCAGTTTGCCAGTACTTTGCTGCTACTTTTTGGAATCCTGGCCATGCCAGACTTTCTGCCAATTCGGATAAATTTATCTGGGATTTCTTATAGCCTTCTCTTTTGAAAGCCAAAACCGCATTAGGACCGGCTTCTACACCGCCCTTTTTCATGCGGGTGTAATGCACTCCTAAAAATGGAAAGTTGGGGTCCGGAACAGGATAGATCAGGTTCTTGACCAAGTATTCTTTTTCAGGTTTTAGCTTGTAATATTCACCTCTGAAAGGAATGATTTTGACATCAATAGGAGACTCTTCATTCATTTGTGCAACCTTATCAGAGTATAGTCCCGCACAGTTAATTACTAGTTTAGATTTATATTCACCTTTTGAAGTTTCAATGTAATTGATGGACTCCTTATGATTGATAGATAACACTTTATGGTTTAAAAATATCTCACCTCCTCCTTGTACTATCTTTCGGCCGTAAGCCAAAGCCACGTTGTAATAATCAACAATTCCAGTTTGAGGAACATGTATTGCTGCCACGCCTGCACAGTGCGGTTCATATTCTTTCAACTCCTCGATCGTAATGGATCTTGTTCCAGTTAAACCATTTTGAAGACCTCTTTCCAAAAGCGTATTTAAAAGAGGGATTTGCTCGGTTTTAGTAGCAACTACCACCTTTCCGGTGATTTCAAATGGGATTTTTTCCTCTTCACAAAATTGAATCAGCTCATGATAGCCATTGATACAGTTGGTTGCTTTTAAGGATCCAGGTTTGTAATAAAGGCCAGAATGGATTACGCCACTGTTATTTCCAGTTTGATGCCTGGCAAGCTGATCCTCTTTTTCCAAAATGGCAATTTTCAGCGCCGGATTGGATTTTTGAATTTTCAATCCTGTTGCCAAACCAACGATTCCACCTCCTACGATGACTATGTCGTATATCATATGCTTTAAATTTCGAACTCAAATATACAAGCCCATTTCCCATTTTCATGAGCTTCCCTTTAGTTCTCCTCCTAGTCATTGTGAATTTTTAACAAAACTTGAATGATATCCTCGCGAAGAGAATTTATCTTGCAGCTGATTTTGATTTTGGAAATCACCAACGAATGATCCGAGCCCTTCTTTTTTTAGTATCCTTTCTGTTTTTAACAGAAGCCTCTGCACAATTTCAGATAAAAGGCAAGGTGACGGATGCGGAGACAGGTGATCCTATCCCGTTTGCCTCTGTTTTATTGAAAGGCACAACAATCGGCATGAATACCGACTTTGAAGGTAATTATATCCTTAGTTCAAGAACCCTGCCAGATAGCATTGTGGTTAGTTATATAGGCTATTTAAGCCAGTCAAAAAAGCTGGAAAACCAGGCAGAGCAACTGATCAATTTTCAATTGAGGCCATCTGATTTTGAGATGGAAGCTTTTGTTTTCGAAGCTGGAGAAAACCCTGCTTTTGAAATTATCAGGCGTGCAGTAGCTAAGAAAAATGACTTTGATAAAAGGTCTTTAAATGCTTATGAAACAAAGAACTATACCAAAATAGAAATAGATATAGATCATGTTTCGGAGGAATTTAGCCAGCGTAAATCCGTCCAAAAAGTAACTTCGGTTTTGGACAGTATCAAGCAACTGACCAATGATGAAGGGGAGAAAATATTACCGGTGTTTTTTTCTGAAACACTTTCCAAATTCTATTATAGAAATAACCCTGAACTGAAAAAGGAAGTAGTAGAAAAATCCAAAATTACCGGTGTGGGAATTACCGATGGATCCACTACATCCCAGATTACCGGATCGGCCTTTCAGGAGTATAATTTTTATAAAAACTGGCTCAATATTGTAGAAAAGGACTTCGTTTCTCCTATCGCTGATGGTTGGAAAGCCTATTACGATTATGACCTGTTGGATTCCGTTTTGGTGGGGCAGGACAGCTGTTATTTGCTGCGGGTCTATCCAAAACGTGAGCAGGATTTGGCTTTTTCTGGATCCATTTGGATCAATAAAGAAACGTATGCCTTGAAGCAGGTAGACTTGACCATTCCTAGAGAAGTGAATCTGAATTTTGTGGAAAGGATCAAAATCCATCAGGAATTGGTTCCCACTTCAGCAGGTCCCTTGATTCCTTCCAAATCCAGAGTTCAGATTAAAATCGGTCAAGTGACTCCAAATACTGCTGGATTTTTGGCCAAATTCTACACTTCGGCCGACAGCATCAAAGTGGGAGAACCTCAGCCAACTTCCTTTTTTAACCAGTCTGTGACCTTAAATGAAGATTACAATACAGGAGATGAAGCATTTTGGCAAGCCAATCGGCAAGACCCTTTGAGTCAGGAAGAGTTGACCGTCCTTCAAATGGTAGATACGCTGAAAAGGATCCCTATCGTTCGATTTTTTTCTGAAGGTTTAAAATTCTTGGGTACAGGTTATCTAAATGTAGGGAAAGCGGATATCGGTCCTTGGCCGGGATTTTTTAATTATAACAATGTAGAGGGAGTACGGTTGGGAATGGGAGGTAGAACTTCCTTGAAATTCAGTAATAAATGGGAAATCCGGGCCTATGGAGCCTATGGCTTCAAGGACGAGAAATTCAAATACTCCACCAAAGTGACCAGAATACTGGACAGAAGGCGTTGGACTACTTTGTCTTTATCAGCACAGAAAGAAATAGATCAGGTGGGATTGGAAATTGCTGAATTGCAGGGAAATAGCATTTTCTTAGCAGCCAGCAGGTTTGGAACATTGCGGAGACCTTATTTTAATACCAACCAGAGATTGGAGTTTCAGCGTGAGTTTTTCAAGGGCTTTCTTTTCTTCACCAACTTTACCCTGACACAGATAGATCCGCTTTTTGATTTTTATTATCTGGAAAAAGGAAGCGGTGATTACAAAAGTAATTTTGAGACCACTGAAGCCAAAGTGGGATTACGCTATGGTAGAGATGAAATCATCATTATCAATGACAATGAACGATCTTCTTTCGGACCCTCTAAATGGCCGATTTTTCAAGCCACTTTTGCAAAAGGAATTCGCGAGTTGGGAGGGGATATTGATTATTCCAAACTGACATTTTACATGTATCAGCGGTTGAATATGGGAATGTTTGGAGTGTCCCGATATGAATTGGATGCCGGGAAGATCTTTGGTGAGGTACCTTATCCAATTCTAAAAAACCATCTGGGAAATGGCACCCTGTTCTATACGACAGCGGCATTTAATACGATGAATTTCAACGAATTTGCCTCCGATCAATATGCCAGTATCCGATACAGACATTTCTTTGAGGGTTTTTTATTGAACAAAGTCCCTTTGGTGAAGAAACTTAAATGGCGTGCTGTGGCAAATGCCAATGTATTATTTGGCTCTGTACGTCAGGCAAATATTGATAATGCTCCGACTTCAGATCCTGCAGGTAACCCATTGGAGACATTTGGCAGATTGGATCCCAAAATACCTTATGTGGAACTTGGCTATGGGATAGAGAATATCTTTAAGTTTTTCCGAGTTGACTTCTTTCATAGAATGACCTATCTGGATAATCCTGAAGCAAAGCCATTTGCGGTAAAAATAAGTGCGCAGATAATACTCTAGGAATTTTTACTATTTTAGTTGAATGAAGAATGCAAAATCTTTATTCAAGCCATTATTAGTCATTTTTGGTGCCTTATTTTTCTTTATTTCTATGGAAAGTAAGGCTCAATCCAAGGCTGAGATATTTACTGCCAAAAATATAGTCTATCTAGACCTTGGTGGGAATGCAGGACAGTATGCTTTTACTTATGGGAGAGTTTTCCATCAAAAAGGGAAGCTAAAGCTAAGTGGAAGTGCAGGGTTTTCCATGTGGTATCAGGGATCAATTTCTAATACAAGATGGCTCCCAGCTATACCAGTTGAGCTAACAGCATTCTATGGTAAGTCAAACCACAATTTGGAATTAGGGGCTGGAGTTACTTCATACTTGGGCAATAGTATATATTTTGATCAGGAAACATTTGAAAGTGTAGATAAGGTGGTTTTTGGTGCAATCCTTCCTGTTAGAATTGGATATAGATACCAGAAGCCAGGAGGGGGATTTTTTTTCCGAGTAGGATATACTCCATTAATTAATATTCCAATTAGAGAAGGCAAAACTTGGAATTTTGAGCCAAGGTTTGCGGGATTGAGTTTTGGAAAGAGTTTTTAACCAATTGACTTTTTACTCTACAATATGCTTAACGCCCCAATCATAAAAACCTTTTTAGCGAGCATTAAAACAATCAATATATTATGAAGAAGTCTATTTTATTTTTACTCCTCCTTTTATCAAGCGTTTTTGCTTCCTGTTCTTCAGATGATAAGGTAAGTTCGGAAGAAGTAAATAATGAATTAGAAATCATCAAAATTGATCTTTCCGAAGCAAGAGAAGGTAAACTCTCTGAGTTTTTTGAGCCTGAAGTTGATTATATCTGGTTGAAAGATGATTCTGAAGAATCTCAGTTAAATGCGGGCCTCCACAAGATTTTATTTTATAAAGACAAAATTCTGACGCTGGATATTTTTGGATGCAAATGCATCAAAATATTTGACAGAGAAGGCAATTATCTCAGTAAAATTAGAGCATATGGTGAGGGGCCTGAAAAGTATTTGGATCTTGATAATTTCATGATAGTAAAGGATGAAGTTTTATTATTAGGGCTTTATCCTCCTAAGCTGATGTGGTTTTCATTGGAGGGAGATTTTTTGAGAGAAGAAAAACTTAAACAGCATATTGGTTCGGGGGTATATTCTGAGGAAGACCTTCGCTATTATTTTTATTCACCCTTTATAGGTCCAGAAGAATATTTTCTTACCAGTGTCAATAAATCATTCCAAGACACAATGAGATACTTTCCTTTTGATTTGGATGGATACTATGGAAGCTTTCCTAGTAGAAACAATTTTATAATTAGCGATGAGATCTATTTAGGAAGACCATTTAATGATACTATTTTGAAATTGTCGGAGGGACAATTTGAACCTAAATTGTTTTTAGATTTTGGTTCTTACAAGCAAAATGTAGCGGAACTAAAAAACAATAAAAAAAACTTATCCCCTCCAGAAGAATTAGAATTTATTAATAAAAAGGCAAAGCTTTATTTTATTCCACACGCTTGGTTTATTAACAGTTCACTTTTTCATTCTGGTTTTAAGTATGAACAGGAAAGTTATAATGTTTTTTACAATAGAAAAACCGGTGAAACGAGTGTGGTAGGAAGAACGATTGAGAATGATATAGATGCTGGATATGATCCATTCGGGTTTATCCACAACTTTGGAATGGATAAAGTTGGGCTAAGAATCCCTGGCAAGGATCTATATGAAATATTAGAAAAAAAGAAGGAAGAACTAGGGCCGGAAGCTTTTGAACAGTATAAAACAGGAAAGGGGAAAAACTTGGCCCAAGCAGCTTTTTTAGCCAAAGACTCTGAAAATCCTGTGCTCATTATTTATACTCCGAAGAAATAACGTTTCTTTTCTGTATTCCTTTCCCATAAATTTTTTGGTTGCAAGTGCTATTTGCATATTTGCATCTTAAACCAAATGCCTGTTTGTATGGGCAGAGAATAATTACAAATGTCACAACAAATTAAAATCACTCTTCCAGATGGCACTGTGAAAGAGTTTGAAAAAGGAACAACCGGTCTACAGATTGCTGCCAGTATCAGTGAGGGTCTAGCAAGGAATGTTCTCGCAGCCAAAGTAAACGGTCAAGTTTGGGATGCCACTCGACCTATTTTTGAAAATGCAAGTGTGCAATTATTGACCTGGAACGATGGAGAAGGCAAAAATACATTTTGGCATTCTTCTGCCCACTTGTTGGCAGAAGCTTTAGAAGCCTTGCACCCAGGCATTAAATTCGGTATCGGTCCACCGATAGAAACAGGTTTTTACTACGATGTGGATTTCGGGGATAAAACCCTAGACGGTTCTGAGTTGGAAGCCATTGAAAAGAAAATGGTGGAATTGGCTCGTGAAAAGAATGAATACATCCGGAAAGAAATTTCCAAAAAAGACGCAGTAGTATATTTCCAGGAAAAAGGAGATGAATACAAACTGGACCTTTTGGAAGGTTTGGAAGATGGAACGATCACCTTCTATGAGCAGGGAAATTTTACGGATTTATGTAGAGGTCCTCATATTCCAAATACAGGGTTTATCAAAGCTGTGAAGTTGACCAATATCGCCGGTGCGTATTGGAGAGGGGATGAGAACAGAAAAATGCTTACCCGTATTTATGGAGTGACTTTTCCTAAAGCCAAGGAACTGACCGAATATTTAACGCTGATTGAAGAAGCCAAAAAGCGTGATCATAGAAAATTGGGCAGAGAACTTGAATTGTTTACATTCTCCGAAAAGGTAGGAATGGGACTTCCATTGTGGTTGCCAAAGGGTACATTATTACGTGAGCGTCTGATCAATTTCATGAAAAAGGCGCAGGATAAATCCGGTTACCAGCAGGTGACTACTCCCCATATTGGCCACAAAGTTTTGTATGAAACGTCAGGGCATTATGAGAAGTACGGAAAAGATTCATTCCAGCCAATTGCCACTCCGCATGAAGGAGAGGAGTTTTTGTTGAAACCGATGAACTGTCCGCATCACTGTGAGATTTACAAGCATAAACCACATTCCTATAAAGAGTTGCCGATCCGATATGCCGAGTTTGGAACTGTTTACAGATATGAGCAAAGTGGTGAGTTGCATGGTTTGACCCGAGTTCGAGGATTTACTCAAGATGATGCGCATATCTTCTGTAGACCGGATCAGGTTAAAGAAGAATTTATCAAAGTGATAGATTTGGTATTGTATGTTTTTAAGGCTTTGGGTTTTGAAGATTACACTGCACAGATTTCTTTGAGAGATCCTGAAAATCCATCCAAGTACATTGGAGGTGATGAGGCCTGGAACAAAGCTGAATCTGCTATTATAGAGGCAGCCGCCGAAAAAGGATTGGAGACTGTAACTGAGCTTGGTGAAGCGGCCTTTTATGGCCCTAAACTGGATTTTATGGTCAAAGATGCCCTTGGTAGAAAATGGCAGTTGGGAACTATCCAGGTAGATTATCAGTTGCCTGAACGTTTCCAATTGGAATATATTGGTTCAGATAACCAGAAACACCGACCAGTGATGATCCACAGAGCGCCATTTGGTTCTTTGGAGCGTTTTGTAGCGGTGTTGATTGAGCATTGTGCAGGTAACTTCCCATTGTGGCTATCTCCAGAGCAGATTAATATTCTACCTATTTCTGAGAAGTATGTAGCTTACGCTGAAGAGATCAAAGAGATTTTGGAAGAAGCGGGTATCACTGGTTCAATTGACAACAGAGATGAAAAAATTGGCCGTAAAATCAGGGATTCTGAAGTGAAAAAAGTACCTTTTATGTTGATTGTAGGGGAAAAGGAGCAGGAAGAAAGGATTCTTTCGGTCAGAAAACATGGGGAAGGCGATAAGGGTAACTACTCTCCGGAGGAGTTTATAAAGTACTTTCAGGGAATTATTTCTGATTCTTTGAAAAAGTCATAATCTGTGAATAATCGAATAAGTTTTTCTTAATTAGAAATTATTCCGATATTTGCAGGCAATTTCATAAAAAAACAATCAAATCAAACTTGAGAAACAACAGACAACCATTTAGAGGTAGACAAGAGGAACCTTATAAAGTAAATCATAAAATCAGAGCGCGTGAGGTGCGAGTAGTGGGTGAATTCGTAGAAGGAGGAAATGCATTACTTCCAACAGACAAAGCAATCAAACTAGCTCAGGAAAATGATCTGGACCTTGTTGAGATTTCTCCTAATGTTGATCCACCAGTTTGTAAAATTCTTGATTACGCGAAGTTTAAGTACGAGCAGAAAAAGAAGCAGAAGGAAATCAAAGCCAACGCTGCAAAGGTTGTTTTGAAAGAAATCAGATTCGGTCCTAATACCGATGAACATGACTTTAATTTCAAAGTAAAGCATGCGATCAACTTTCTGAAAGAAGGGGCAAAAGTAAAGGCATATGTACATTTTGTAGGCCGAACGATTGTTTTTAAAGAAAGAGGAGAGATGCTATTGTTGAAATTTGTTCAGGCTCTGGAAGAATATGGAGCAGTGGAGCAGCTTCCAAAAATGGAAGGAAAGCGTATGAACATCTTTATTGCACCGAAGGCAGGTAAAAAATAAATTTCAACTAAATAAATACAGCAAAATGCCAAAAGTAAAAACCAAATCAAGTGCAAAGAAGAGGTTCGCTTTAACGGGAACCGGCAAAATCAAAAGGAAACACGCTTTCAAAAGCCACATCCTTACGAAAAAATCTACTAAAAGAAAGAGAGAATTAACCAAAACTGGTCTAGTTCACACTTCTGACGAAGGTAGAGTAAAAGACATGTTGAGAATCTGATCAACCTGTTTGAAAATTAATTAAGGTTTATTTATTCACCAGACACTTTGGTAAACAAGATCCCGGGAAACCGAGACACCAAGCGTCAAAAAACAAAAAACTATGCCTAGATCAGTAAACGCGGTAGCGTCAAGAGCAAGAAGAAAAAAAGTGCTAAAGGCCACTAGAGGTTATTTCGGAAGAGGTAGCAACGTTTGGACTGTAGCCAAAAACAAGTACGAGAAAGGACTTCAGTACGCATACAGAGACCGTAAAGCGAAGAAAAGAGAATTCAGAGCTTTGTGGATTCAGCGTATCAACGCCGGTGCTAGAGAGCACGGTGTGTCTTACTCTCAATTAATGGGATTATTGAAGAAAGCAGAAATCGAATTGAACCGTAAGGTTTTAGCTGATTTAGCTATGAATCACCCAGAAGCATTTAAAGCTGTAGTTGAAAGAGTGAAATAAGGTTGCACTACCTTATTTTGCAGAAGCCTTCCCTCGGGAAGGCTTTTTTGTTTTATGCAAACTCAAAAGAGTTTGACAAATCCGTAAACCGAAACTAATCCGATAGAAAGCACACTGGCCCAGAACAGGAAGGATGAAAAAATACTGGAGGCGAGATGAAGTTTGCTGTTGTTTTTTCGGAACTGAATAGCAGCATACACTACTAAAAGCAGTAAAGCTGAGCCGATCACACCTCCGAATAACACCATAAATGCGGGCAGTTTAATCAGGGCAAAAGCCATTGACCATAAAATCGGTAAGACCCAGGCAAGAATAGCAACAGATGATTTTTTTGATTGAGGATCTTTCCAATTGATCCAGCCAAACCGCCCAAAAATATCCGGAAGTAGTCTGGTCCAATAGGCAAGAGTCGCGAAAACACTGGAAAATAGAACGAAAAATGCTCCAATTATATAAATGAGACTTACTTGCTCACCCATTGATTTCGTATAGATATTTGCCAGAGTTTCTAAAAGTTCGTTTCCACTAGGTATTTGATTATTACCATATAAAATGGATGCACCTAACAGGTAAAATGCGGCAGTGACTAGGGTATAAATAAACATCGCTACTATTGCATCTAAATACATGACTTTGATCCATCCTTCTGCTCTTCTCTTCCAAGCATCACTTCCATCGTTTTTTCCAGTGTATTTGGCATATCCCTTTTCTAGACACCAATAAGTATAGGCGATGATTTCATCACTTGCCACACCTGTAATTCCGAAAGCTCCGATTGCTACAAAGATCAATTCAGATGGTAACTGGAAAGTAAGCCCACTTAATACATCCGCAGCTGTAAATCCAAATGGGCTGAATGTCAATGCTATCACTGAGGCTAATGTAAAAATGGTAAATCCTAAAACCATTAGCATGGAGGTACGCTCCACGATGCGGTAGTAATTTCGGTAAATCAGCAAACTGGTAATTGCTCCAAGTAGAAAAGCTGACAAAACCGGAGAAAGCTGGGAAAAGATCATCGTCAATGCCAGTGCAGCTCCTCCGATCATTCCTCCTAATTGGACGATTTTAAAGAGCGTCAGAAGAAAAGTAGTCCATACCGCCCAGTTTTTAGGGCCGGGAAGCCTGGAGAAAGATGCCATGAGAGGTTTGCCTGTGATAATTGCATTTCTCCCAAATTCCAGTTGAATGGCAACTTTAACGAAACAACTAATTAGAATGACCCAAAATGTAATAAATCCTCCTTCAGCACCTAATACCGTTGTAGCGATTAACTCACCAGACCCAACAATAGATGCTGAGAGGATAAAACCGGGTCCTAGGAATTTGATTTGGTCGAAAAATAGAGTAGGGGGATTTTTTATTTTGGGCGATGTCATCAATTAAAAATAGGCAAATATGATTATTCATAGTAATACCTGTAATCTTAATTATTTCAATTAGCTGATTGGAGGGCAGAAAATGGATGACAGAAATGGTCTAAAATATATAGTGTAGCTTGTTATATAATCCATTCATCTCATTTCAGGTAGAAAAGAGGATGTATATTTAAAATAATCTGAATATCCGCAATGTTGCCTGTCTCCTTAGATTCTTTCCTTATCTGGTCGGAAGACCTCCCGTAGCAATCGGGAGACCGAAGTGGCCTCAATAATAAATTTTAACTTAATCCTAGATTGCTATTCCATCTTTACTGGAAGAAAAGTGGATATACATATAAAATAATGTGATTATCCTCAAAGATGCCAGTTACCTTATTTTCTTTGCTTGATTGGCAGGAAGACCGATGACGGATGACCGAAGCAGCCTCACAACAAGTGTTTACCATTTATTAAGCCGCTTTAATCTATTAACTGGTTAAATAGCGGATATACATATAAAATAAAAAAGGCTTCCATTTCTGAAAGCCTTTGTAGCGAGGACGGGAGTTGAACCCGTGACCTCAGGGTTATGAATCCTGCGCTCTAACCAACTGAGCTACCTCGCCAAATTTCTTATTTTATTAATATCGAGAAACTTTATTCTCTCAATCAATTGAACTCACTTTTGTCATTTGGAAAGCATGCTGGATGAATGAATAATAAATCCTGCTTCCGATTAAAATCGGGATGCCTCGCCAAATATTTTTTAAACTGTTCGAATAACAATTTTTAGGTCTTTTAAATACCTAATAAACTTTTTCAGGTATTGAAATTTGAAATTAATGGCTATATTAAACCGCCGAGGAACTCCAAAATTCCTTGGTTTAGATAATAAATATTTAAACCCGAAAACCTCCCTTGCGAATGGGAATGCAAATATGAGGTCTTGTACTGTGAAATGCAAGTTCTAGTTCTTTAAAAAAGTGAATTTTTCGCAAAGAAAAAGTAGATATCATGGTCAAAAATAAATTTGTAGCTGATTATCAAATCAATGCCTCTAAAAAAATTGTTTTCCAATATTTGAGTACTGCGAGTGGTTTGGAGGAGTGGTTTGCTGATGAAGTCAAAATAAACGAAGATAAAAATTACATTTTCAATTTTGATAACGAAGATCATTATGCCAAGCTCGCCTCGATCCGCACCAACTCTCATGTGAAGTTTGAGTTTTATGATCCAAGTAATCCGGATAGTTCTGATAATTCATTTATTGAATTTAAACTTGAGGAGAATGAATTAACTCAAACCTTGTTTTTAAAAGTCATAGATTATTCAGATGGCTATGATGATGAGGAGCTAACTGCTATCTGGGAAGGGCTAATTGGCACTCTCAAAGAAATTATAGGTGGGTAATTTCAATTCAATTCGCCATTTTTGAACTTCATTTCTAAAAGGACGTAAATCCGCTTGGAAGTAAGTTGATGCATGAAAAAACTTGATAAGCTAATTCTAGGGTCTTTTATAGGCCCATTTTTATTGACATTTTTGGTTGTTGACTTCATTTTGTTGACTGTCAACATGCTGAAATATTTCGACGAAATTTTCGGGAAAGGATTGGGTTTTTGGATATACATGGAGTTGATCTCTTATTTCGTGATCAGTATATCCCCTATGGCTTTGCCGCTTGCGGTCCTTCTTTCCAGCCTGATGACTTTTGGGAATCTCGGGGAGCATTTTGAGCTTACAGCAATTAAAAGTAGTGGAATATCCCTAGTCAGGGCGTTGAGACCGATCGGAGTATTCGTTATAGTTTTGGCCTTTGCCGCCTATTTATCTAATAATCACCTCGTACCTAAAGTCAATCTGAAGACCTTCAGTCTGCTTTATGACATCCGTATGAAGTCACCAGCTTTGGACATTAAGGAAGGTGTTTTTTATGATGGAATACCAGGCTATAGCATTAAAGTAAATAAAAAGCTGGATGATGTAAGGCTTCGGGATATTATCATCTATAACCATAATGGAGCACAGGGCAACCTTAACGTGACTCTGGCAGACTCAGGTAGGATGGAGCCATTTTTCAATGATAATTACATGAGGCTCACTTTATACCAAGGAACCAACTATAAGGAGTCAAGATCCACCAGAGGGATTTCAGAAAAACCAGTGGAATTTACCAGGGCTAAGTTTGATGAAAATGTGATCATTTTTGATTTAGATGCATTTCAGATGAGTAGAACGCCGGAGGATCTTTGGTCGACAAACCGCGCCATCAAGGACATTGCAGGAATCAAAGATGGATTAGATTCCATTAATACCTTGGTTAATGATAAAATATTTCAGAACTATCAATCTGCAGAGTCTATATTTCCATTCTTTACCAGGGGAAGGAGTTTAGAGCCTTTACCTCATATTAAGGAGCGTAGAGCTTATGACGATTCCTTGAGGCAAATAAAAATGATAAAGGAGCGGGCTGTTACTGATTCACTTGCCAAGGTGAAAGAAAAACAAGATAGTGTTCAAAGAGCAAAGGTCTTGGAGGAAAGTCAAACTGAAGTGATAGAGGACCAGCCAAATTTAAAAGCAACAATTTCGAATACTTCCAAAACTTTGGAAAGTGATTCCTTGTTTTTGAGAAAGCAAATCAGAAGAACCGACGATGCGATTTCCATTTCAAAGGAAATAGATGCTGATTCTACTGCCACACCAATTATCCCTACCAAAGAAGTAGAGAAAGTGACACGTACTGCGCCACTTACCGCAGATGAAAAAGGCAAAATTGACTCACTCATTTATGGAAAAGGGCTTATTTCAAATGCATTAACAATGGCTACTAATAATGCCAGAAATCTTAAAAACTCATTTGATATTAAAAAGGCTCAGGTCGAAACAGATGAAAGGGAGTTTCGAAGATATGAAATCGCCTGGTATCAAAAATACACACAGGCATTTGCCTGTTTTGTGATGTTTTTGATAGGAGCACCATTAGGAGCAATTATCAAGAAGGGAGGATTAGGAATGCCTGTTTTACTTTCCATAATCTTCTTTATTATTTATTATATGTTGACGATTTCTGGTGAAAAATGGGCAAAAGAAGGAATTGCAGATCCACTTTTCGGCACTTGGTTCTCTAATCTTTGTCTTCTTCCTTTTGGTTTGTTTTTCCTAAAACAAGCCAGAAAAGATGCCAGATTATTCGAACCGGATTTTTATCAGGGAATTTGGAAATCACTTCAAAATAAGCTGAAAGATCTTCGTTCAAAATCGGCCTGACCTTTTATTATTTGAATATTAGCCTTACCTTTGTGGTTGTTTTATAAAAATTTAGCTAAACATGTATTTAAATTCAGAGAAGAAACAAGAGTTGTTTAAGAATCATGGACGGTTAAAATCTGAAACTGACACAGGATCTCCTGAGTCTCAGATTGCCCTCTTTACACACAGAATCAAGCATTTGACTGAGCATTTGAAGTCAAATAAGAAGGATCACTCTTCAAGACTTGGTTTGTTGAAGTTAGTAGGTAAGAGAAGATCTCTACTTGACTATCTTCATAAGAAAGAAATCGAGCGATACAGAGCGATTATTGCCGATTTAGGAATTAGAAAATAACCCTTTTGTAAGGTTCTCTAAGTTGAGGACCTTACTTTTTCTTTTTTTGGGGTATCACTCATATACTTTTATATTTTGACGCTTTCATACTAACACGTATTTATGTTACCAAACTTGATCACCAAATCCATCACACTTGAAGATGGAAGAGAAATTATTATTGAGACAGGTGCATTGGCTAAGCAAGCTGATGGATCTGTTGTAGTGAAGATGGGAAAAGCCATGCTTTTGGCTACAGTTGTATCCAAGAAAGAAGCTGGCGAAGGGGTGGATTTTTTGCCTATGTCCGTTGATTACCAAGAGAAATTTGCCTCATCTGGGAAGATCCCAGGAGGATTTTTGAAGAGAGAAGGAAGACTTTCCGATTACGAAATTTTGATAAGCCGTATCGTTGATAGAGCGATTCGTCCTATTTTTCCAGATGATTACCATGCAGACACTCAAATCGCCATCACTTTGATTTCAGGCGATGAGGATGTGCTTCCTGATGCATTGGCAGGTCTTGCTGCATCAGCTGCTTTGGCAGTATCCGATATTCCTTTCAATGGCCCTATTTCAGAAGTTCGTGTAGCGAAAATTGATGGAGCATTGAAAATCAATCCAACTCCAACTGAGTTGGAAAAAGCTTCTCTGGAGTTTATCGTTGCAGGTTCTTTGGACTTTATCTTAATGGTAGAAGGAGAGGCAAACGAGATCCAGGAAGAAGAAATGCTTGAGGCGATGCAGTTTGCTCATGATGAAATCAAGAGACATTGCCAGGCACAAATCGAACTTACCAAAATGGTAGGTAAAGAAGTAAAAAGAGAATATAACCACGAAAAGTCGGATCCTGCTCTTTTTGATAAAATGAAGGCAGAGCTTTATGATAAGCTTTATGCTTCCGTGAGCAAGCAGATTGCCAATAAAACAGAGCGTTCGTCTTTAGTAAAAGAAATCAAGGAAGAGTTTATAGCGAGTTTAGGTGAAGATCATGAATTTGAAGCAAGTCTAATCGGACCATACTTTAGCAAGATCCATAAAGAAGCAGCTAGAAACCTGACTCTTGACGAAAAGAAAAGATTAGATGGAAGAAAGCTCAACGAAGTTAGGCCTATTTGGTCTGTCGTTGATTATTTGCCTTCTGCTCATGGTTCTGCTGTGTTTACCAGAGGAGAAACTCAGTCTTTGACTACTTGTACCTTAGGTACTAAGATGGATGAGATGATGGTTGATGGTGCTACTATCTCAGGATATAATAAATTTTACCTTCACTATAATTTCCCTGGATTTTCAACAGGTGAGGTGAAGCCAAATAGAGGACCGGGAAGACGGGAAGTAGGCCATGGTAATTTGGCGATGAGAGCTTTGAAAAAAGTACTTCCTCCTGTTGAAGAAAATCCATATACCATCCGTATTGTTTCTGATATTTTGGAATCAAATGGTTCCTCATCTATGGCCACAGTTTGTGCTGGTTCATTGGCATTGATGGATGCGGGTATTCCGATCAAATCTGCGGTGACTGGAATCGCCATGGGTATGATTTCTGATGCAAAAACAGGTAAATACTCTATTCTTTCTGATATTTTGGGAGATGAAGATCACTTGGGTGATATGGATTTCAAAGTTACAGGGACAGCAAAAGGAATTACTGCCTGTCAGATGGATTTGAAAGTGGAAGGTCTTGATTACTCTGTCTTAAAAGAAGCATTGCTTCAGGCTAAAGATGGCAGACTTCATATTTTGGAAGAAATTACCAAGACACTTGCAGCTCCAAAACCTGAATTGAAACCTCATACTCCAAGGTCATTCATGATGATGATTCCTAAAGAGTTGATCGGTGCGGTAATCGGTCCAGGTGGAAAAGTTATCCAGGAAATCCAAAAAGATACTTCTACTACAATCGTGATTGAAGAAGTTGAAAATCAAGGTAAAATCAGTGTATTCTCGGCAAATCAAACGAATATGGATGCTGCGATCAGTAGGATCAAAGCAATCGTAGCTCAGCCGGAAATCGGTGAGACTTACACTGGAAAAGTGAAAAATATTCAACCTTTTGGCGCATTTGTGGAATTTATGCCGGGCAAAGATGGTTTACTACATATCTCAGAGATCAAGTGGGAAAGAGTAGAAACCATGGATGGGGTCTTGGAGCCAGGAGAAGAAATTATGGTTAAATTAATCGATGTCGATAAAAAAACCGGGAAATTCAAGCTTTCTAGAAAGGCTTTATTGCCAAAACCTGAAAAACCTTCTCCAAAAGAACAAGGTTAATCGAGTATTTGATTATTTTAAGAGTATCTTATTAAATAAAAATTCACAAATCATAATTCTGAATGAGGCAGCTAAAAATTAGCAAACAGATTACCAACAGAGAAAGCCAGTCACTGGATAAATATCTTCAGGAGATCGGTAAGGTAGACCTGTTGACAGCAGACGAAGAGGTAGTTCTGGCCAAAAGAATCAGAGAAGGCGACCAATTGGCATTGGAGAAGTTGACAAAAGCCAACCTGAGATTTGTCGTTTCTGTAGCAAAGCAATATCAAAATCAAGGTCTTTCCTTGGGTGATTTGATCAACGAGGGTAACCTGGGATTGATTAAAGCAGCGCAGAGATTCGATGAAACCCGAGGGTTTAAATTCATTTCTTATGCGGTTTGGTGGATCAGACAATCTATCCTTCAAGCATTGGCAGAGCAGTCTAGAATTGTTCGTTTGCCTTTGAACAGAGTTGGTTCTTTAAATAAAATAAGCAAGACTTTTAGCGAGTTGGAGCAGAGGTTCGAAAGAGAGCCTTCTCCTGAAGAACTTGCAGAGGTTTTGGAAGTAACTGCCAGTGAAGTGGTAGATACCATGAAAATTTCTGGCCGTCATGTGTCCATGGATGCACCATTTGTACAAGGTGAAGAAAATAGCCTATTGGATGTATTGGAAAATGACGGAGATGAAAAACCTGATGATGGCTTGATGAATGATTCTCTTCGTAAGGAGGTTCAACGAGCATTGTCTACGCTTACTCAAAGAGAAGCTGACGTAATCACTCTTTATTTTGGATTGAACGGTGAGCATGCCATGACTTTGGAAGAAATTGGTGAAAAATTCAACTTGACTAGAGAAAGAGTAAGGCAGATCAAAGAAAAGGCAATCAGAAGGTTGAGACATACTTCTAGAAGTAAGACATTGAAGCCCTACTTGGGATAAAAGTCAAAAATCAAGGAGGGGCTTTTAGCCCCTTTTTTAATATCCATTATTCAATGGGACTCCTGTAAATATTCGGTGATTTAATAAAAATCAAACTTTGCCCTATTAGGGAATTTTAACAGGCAGTGCTATTGTTTACCCATCATAATTGACAAAATTTAACCGATTTAATACAAGTTATTAATGAATCAAGAGATTGAAAAGGTACGGGTACTAATTGTAGGTTCCGGGCCAGCAGGATATACTGCAGCGATTTATGCTTCTAGAGCAGGATTATCCCCAGTTTTATATACAGGAGGACAGCCAGGAGGACAGCTGACGATTACCAATGATGTGGAAAATTATCCAGGTTATCCAGATGGAGTGATGGGTCCACAAATGATGGAAGATTTCCGTAAACAAGCTGAACGTTTCGGTACACAAGTGAGATATGGGTTGGTAACCAATGTGGATTTTACGGTAAGTCCTAAAGTGGTAACTGTGGATGAGCAAGTGACCATCCATGCTGATACAGTGATTATTTCCACCGGTGCATCTGCAAAATGGCTTGGCTTGGAAAGTGAAACCAGATTAAATGGAAAAGGTGTTTCAGCATGTGCGGTTTGTGACGGATTTTTCTTTAGAAATCAGGAAGTTGCCATTGTAGGTGCAGGAGATACCGCATGCGAGGAAGCCACCTATTTGGCAAATATCTGTAGCAAAGTTTACATGATTGTCAGAAAAGATGAAATGAGGGCATCTCAAATCATGCAAAAACGTGTAATGAATAATCCTAAGATCGAAATCCTCTGGAATTCGGAGACAGACGAGGTTTTAGGAGATGAAGAAGTAACTGGTGTAAGAATTCTTAACAATAAAACTGGAGAAAAATCAGATTTGGCAATTTCTGGCTTCTTTGTTGCTATTGGACACCAACCAAATACCGAGATTTTCAAGGATTTTATCCACATGGATAATGCTGGCTATATAAAAACAATTCCGGGAAGTTCTAAGACCAACATAGAAGGTGTCTTCGCTTGTGGAGATGCACAAGACAATGTGTATAGACAAGCTGTCACAGCTGCTGGAACAGGATGTATGGCTGCCTTGGATGCGGAGCGGTATTTGGCCGAAATCGAGAATCCATAAACCCAATTCATGAGGTCTTCCATTCTAAAAATTATTTTAGGAATTACATTGAGCATTGGTTTCTTTGAGGCCAATGCTCAAGTTTTTCCTAAGATTATTAAGAGAAATAACACAAATACGAGTACTACTGGAACTCAAGAGCGGAAAAATATTGAGCTGAGATCATTTGATCAAGATTCCTACCTTAGGAGGCTTTCCTCTGTTACTGATTCCATCATTTTCGAAAATAATGTCAACTTAGGGAAAGTTAGATCCATCGTCAGTGAAGATCCCAATGTGATGATCTGGGCCCCGACCAACCAGTTGGTAAAAGTATCAGAACAGATACAGATTGACAGTATTTGGATAACAGCTTTTGAATATTATTCAAATTGGGATAGCAAGAAAATTGATATTTACAATTTTGATCCGAAGACCTTTACAGATAGTGTCAATATCCGACTTTATGACCCGTTTTTTGGGTATGATTGGAAAATGCCTCTGAATACAACTCCTGTTACTTCTACTTTTGGCTCAAGATGGGGTAGGTGGCATTATGGAACAGACCTGGATTTGGATACAGGAGATCCGGTCTATAGTGGATTTGATGGAATCGTGCGGGTGAGATCCTATGACCGATATGGCTATGGCTATTATTTGGTGATCAGGCATAAAAATGGTCTTGAGACGTTATATGGACATTTATCGAAATATTTGGTGGATGTAGGTCAAGAAGTAAAAGCCGGGGATTTGATTGCAAAAGGTGGTAGTACCGGAAGAAGTACAGGCTCACATTTGCATTATGAACTGAGGTATAGAGGTTTGCCTTTTGATCCACAGAATGTTTACGAATTTGATGAAGCAAAAATTATCGGACCCAATTTTTTAATTACCCCAAATACATTTTCCCATGTCGTAAAAGCTCGTACTGCTGCTTACCATAAAGTAAGAAAGGGAGAAAACTTAGGTTCAATCGCCAGAAAATATGGTGTTTCAGTCAATACCTTGACCCGATTAAATGGAATCTCTACCAGAAGTATTTTGAGGATCGGTCAAAATCTAAGAGTTAGATAAAAGAAAAGAAATTAAAGATGACAAAGCTGGATATATTGGTAATTGCAGCTCATCCCGACGATGCGGAATTGGGCTGTGCTGGAACAATCTTATCTCATGTAGCCAAAGGTTATAAAGTTGGAATCGTGGATCTTACCCAAGGTGAAATGGGGACAAGAGGTACGCCAGAATTAAGGCTTCGTGAAGCAGAAGAAGCTGCCAAGATTCTAAAACTAACTGTAAGAGAGAACCTTGGTTTTAAAGACATCTATTTTCTGAATGATGAATCCCATCAGTTAAAACTTATAGAAATCATCAGGAAATACCAACCTGAAATTGTGATAGCAAATGCGATTTCTGATAGGCATCCGGACCATGGAAAAGGCTCTGAATTAGCCAGCAAAGCCTGTTTTATGAGTGGTCTAAGAAAAATAGGAACGAGTCATAATGGTAGCAGCCAGCAGCCCTGGAGACCAAAATTTGTTTATCATTACATCCAGAACAATTACATTAATCCAGATTTTATCGTTGACATAACACCTTTTTGGGATGAAAAAATAGCCAGTATTATGGCATTTAAATCCCAATTTTTTGATCCTACCAGCAAGGAGCCATCAAGTTTTATTTCTGATCCTGAATTTTTGCCTTTTATAGAATCAAGAGCAAGAGAGTTTGGTCACAGGATTATGACTACCTATGGAGAAGGATTTACAGTAGAAAGGTTTATCGGTGTTCAGGATTTATTTGATCTGAAATAAGCTTATGGGGCCAAGATAGCTCTTTCCCATTGCCCATTTTCCAAAAGATCGTAAGCAACTCTATCATGTAATCTACTAGGTCTTCCTTGCCAAAACTCTACATAGGAGGGAGTCAAGCGGTATCCACCCCAGTAGGGAGGTCTGGTGATGGGGGAGTTTTCAAACTTTTTCTCTATTTCCTTTTGCTTTTCTTGAAGTTCATTTCTTGAGCTGATTTTAGTGCTTTGTGGAGAGGTCCAGGCACCTATTTGAGAACCGATAGGTCTAGATAAGTAATATTCATCCGAAATACTTTCAGAAACTTTATCGATTTTTCCCCGAATCCGAACTTGCCTTTCCAGCTCTGGCCAGAAAAATGTCAATGATCCAAATGGATTTTTTTCCAGTTCTCGTCCTTTTAGGCTTTGGTAATTGGTAAAGAAAACAAATCCCGAATCCACCTCTTTCAATAATACGATTCTTCCATTTGGAATACCATCCTCTCCAATCGTGGAAAGAGTCATTGCATTAATTTCCATAACTTTTGCCTCTAATGCTTCCTTAAACCATTGATCAAATTGACTTAATGGGTCTGATAATAAGTCATTGATATTCATTGATTTTAAGCTGTATTCTTGTCGGATGGCAGAAATATTCATCGGTAATTTATTTTGAATAAAAATTATTGGATAAATGTACTATCGCTATTGATTTTAAAAAATTATGGTCTATATTTTTCTTTTAATTATACCAACTAGTGAATGAACCAAGATGAAAGACTAACACCAAAGGCAGGAGATTTATTACTTTCTGAGCCATTTTTGCAAGATGAGAATTTTGTGAGATCCGTAGTATTGCTCTGTGAACACAATGAAGAGGGGAGTTTTGGATTAATAATCAACAAACTATCTATTCTGAAATTGAGTGAATTGGTAGAGGATTTAGAGTTTTTGGACTCTGATGTTTTTGTAGGCGGACCTGTAGAACAAAATACCCTTCATTACATTTATCTGGGAGAAAAGGAATTGGACCGAAGTATTCAAATCGGAAAAGATTTGTGGTGGGGTGGAGATTATGAACAATTGGTTGAAAAGCTTAAAACAGGATTGATGGACCCCGAAAAGGTCAGATTTTTTATCGGATACAGTGGATGGGGAGTCAGTCAATTGGAAGAGGAATTGGGAGACAAAACCTGGATTGTTTGTAAAGAGGAAGTAGATGCAGAAACATTCGAATTTACGCCTGATGAGCTTTGGAGGAAGCTTTTGAAAAATATGGGAGGGGAGTTTAAGGTAATCGCAAATTATCCTCTGGACCCAAGATTAAATTAGGCAAAATCCATACTTTTGCCCATATTGCCTTGAAATAGTAGTGTTTTTATGACTGAGAAAAGTAATGAAATGTCCGATAAGGACAAGGTGACTCAAACCTCCCAAAATGAAGAGGTAAAGGGTATCGAAAAAGAACAAACCGTAAAATCTACTGAAGAGCCTTCTTCTGAAGAGGTTACTGAGGATACCGAATCTCCAAATACGGAAAAAAGTAATCCAGAAGTAGAGTCCAAAAAAGAGGAAGAAACCACTGTAGAAGAAGTTGATTCCCAAAGTGAAGTGGTATCTGAAGCCGTGGCAGCGAATGTCTCTGAAACTACGGAAGAAGAGGTAGAAGAAGAACAGGAAGAGGAAGAACACGAAGAAGAAATAGACCTCAGTTCACTTTCCAAAATTCAATTGGTCCATTTGATTAAGGAAAAATCCCAGCAGGGAAATGTCCTTAAAATGGATAAAATGATCCATCAAATAAAAGCTGCTTTTGACGAATTCATTCACAAAGAAAGGGATGAGGCTTTGGCTAAATTTAAAGAAGAAGGAGGAGCTGAGGATGATTTTGACTTTAGACCAAGTGAGGAAGAAAAAGAATTCAATAAATATTATTACGAGTTTAGAAAGCAGGTAAATACCATCCGTAAAGATGCTGAAAAGCAAAAAGAGGATAACCTGAATGCTAAGAATGAACTGCTGAATAAATTGAGAGAATTGGTGGACGGGGAAGAAACTACCCTGAGTATGTCCGCCATTAAGGCAATTCAGGAAGAGTGGAAATCCATAGGGCCGGTTCCATCCTCCCAAAACAGAAGTCTATGGGCAAGCTACAATGCCTTAATGGATCGCTTCTATGATAACAGAAGTATCTATTTTGAATTAAAAGAGCTGGATCGCAAAAAGAACCTGGAAAGTAAGACGGAACTTTGTGAAAAAGCTGAAGCACTTAAGGATGTAAAAGATCTAAAAGATGCTATCAAGTCACTAAACGAACTACACGAAGAATTCAAACATATCGGTCCGGTGCCAAGAGAAGAGCAGGAAGCCCTTTGGCAGCGCTTTAAGGCAGCTTCTGATGCGGTATATGATCGAAGAAAAGAATTCTATGAAGGTCAAAAAGAAGTTTTCCTCAAAAATCAGGAAGAAAAAGAAGCTTTGATCAAAAAGCTGGAAATATTCTCTGATTTTAAAGCTGAAAGAATTAAAGATTGGAATACCAAAACCAAGGAGATTCTTGAGATCCAAAAAACCTGGGAGAAAATTGGACCAGTTCCAAAAGAAGCAGGAAAAGAGGTAAACAAATCATTTTGGACTGCATTTAAGAATTTCTTCCATAACAAGAATTTGTTCTTCAAAGAGCTGGATGAAATCCGGGCTACTAATCAAGCTAAAGCAGAGGAATTAATTACCAAAGCTGAAGCATTAATGAATAACACAGATTGGCAAAATACAGCGAATCAATTGGTGAAGCTTCAACAAGATTGGAAAAGACTGGGCCCAACTCCAGAGAAGAATAGAGATGCTTTGTATAAGAAATTTAAGACTGCTTGTGATACCTTCTTCGATAATAGGAGAAACGCCAACAAGCAGAACAATGAAGAGTTTGAAGCGAATCTTCTAAAGAAACAGGAGGTAATCAAGGAAATTGCTGAGGCCAAAAATCCAAGTGAAGAAAATCTGACAGAGTTGGTAGGTAAGTTCAATGAATTGGGCTTTGTACCGAGAAAAAACATGAAAGAGGTTCAGGCTCAATTTAAAGATGCGGTTGATGCATATTTGGAGAAGTTGGACCCTGAATTTGATCGAGAGGATTTCTTATTCCGTTTGAATTTGAACAAAATTCAATCTGATCCAAATGCCTCGAAAACTCTGAATAAGAAAGAGCATGGAATCAGAAAGCAGATTTCAGATTTGGAAAATAACATCACACTTTGGAAAAATAATTTGGAGTTTTTTGCGGCATCTAAGACTGCGGATAAATTGAAAGATCAGTTTGATGTAAAAATCCAAAAAGCAGAGGAGGAGATCGATAAGTTGAAGAAAAAACTTTCGATCCTGAGAGAGTTTTAAATTTTTCTCTCTCAGAATTAGAGAGATAGAAAAAATCTTTTGACAGGGTTTGGAGTGAATAATAGCAAGGCCTATATTTGCACCACGTTAAAGGAACAAGCCTCCTTAGCTCAGCTGGTAGAGCAACTGACTTGTAATCAGTAGGTCATTGGTTCGATCCCGATAGGAGGCTCTTTAAACAACCAAAAACCACCCATTTAATCGGGTGGTTTTTTTATTTTAGGGGTATTGAGTTACATCCTTAATTGAAACTATTTTTTATCAATTATGTATATCCGCTTTTATGACAATATGAAGTCAAAAGCAAAAAGGATATGTTAAACTTAAAAATTGAGACCACTTCGTTCTTCGGTCTTCTGACCAGATAAGCAAAGAATCTAAAGTGACTGGCATCTTTGCTGATAATCATATTATCAACAATAGAAATGCCATTTGGAGATCAATTTTTCTCAACATTCAGAAGGATTTTACTTTTTCGGTAAGCTCATTGTTGGAATAATACTATATTTTGTGCCTGCTTTAAAGAAAAGGATATTTTTCTTTTCCATTAAGAATTATTCAATCGTCCTAATACATGCGTTACCCACATAAGATTTCCTTACTTTCAATTTCCACTGCTATTGCCATGATGGCTTGTGAACCTGAGAAATCACCTTTTGATGTTTCACCTAATGATTCATTGGATCCGAAGCGCTCAGAGCAACCCTATCCTCAAATTGAAATACCTGAAGGGGTTGATTTGGAATCTCCGACTTGGAAGGGAATTGACCTCACTCCAAAACCCCCTGTGATTCCGGTTTCAGCGAATGAAGAGAAAAAATCATTTGTTCTGAAGCCAGGATATAGCATTGATCCAGTTCTTTCAGAACCACAGATTAAGGAGCCTGCTGCCATACAATTTGATGGGAATGGAAGAATGTATGTGCTTGAATTGAGAACTTATATGCAGGACATTGATGCCAATGGAGAGCTGATGCCGACATCCAGAATTTCCAGATGGGAAGATGTAGACAATGATGGGGTTTATGAAACTGGGGTGGTATTTCTGGATAGTTTGGTGTTTCCAAGGTTTATAGTGCCTTTTGGTCCCAATACCATTCTCTCCATGGAGTCAAATGAGGATCATGTTTATAAATTCACTGATACCGATGGCGACGGAAAAGCAGATAAAAAAGAACTTTTTGCTTCTGGTTTAGGGAGATCTGGAAATGTGGAGCATCAGACCAGTTTCCTCACTTGGGCCATGGATAACTGGATGTACAGTACTTACAATTCCAAAAGAATACGATGGACTGCGGATGGAGTCATCCAGGAACCAAGTGGTAATCCTTGGGGGCAATGGGGAGTAACTCAGGATAATTATGGAAAGCTTTGGTTTCAAGATGGAGCTGGAGGTGTGCCCCAAGGGTTCCAATTTCCTATCGTTTATGGGAATTTTAGTGTAAAAGGACAATGGAGAGAAGGTTTCCGTACTCCATATAGTTTGGTGAAATTGGCAGATTTCCAGCCAGGGATGAAAGAAGTAAATCCTGATGGATCATTGAATAATGTGACAGGAGCTGCCGGAAGTGATGTGTTTAGAGGTGATAGGCTTCCAAAAGAACTTGTTGGTCAATATTTCTATGGGGAACCTGTGGGTAGGATTGTCCGTCAAGTAAACTCAGAAAATGAGGAAGGGCTGACGTATATCCAAAACTCTTATATTAATTCCCAATCTGAATTTATCCAATCTACAGATCCTTTATTTAGGCCTGTCGATATGGCCACTGCACCAGATGGCACCATGTATATCGTGGATATGTACCGTGGAATTATCCAAGAAGGAAACTGGACGCAGGATGGAAGCTACCTTAGAACCAAGATCCAACAGTATCAAATGGATGATATCATCGGAAATGGCCGAATTTGGAGGCTTACCTATGAAGGGATGCCAAGAAATACCGAAAAGCCAAGAATGTATGAGGAAACTTCCGCTGAACTTATCAGACATTTGGAAAACCCAAATGGATGGTGGAGAGACCAAGCTCAGCAATTGATGATATTAAATCAAGACAAATCAATCGTCCCAGATCTGGTAAAGCTTGCAAAGTCTTCTACCAATGAGTTAACGAGAATTCATGCAATCTGGACCTTGGAAGGATTAAACTCCTTAGATCCAGAACTTCTTAGATCCCTTTTTAAAGACTCAAATCCTACTATCCGAATCGCTGCATTAAGAGCTAGCGAAACTCTCTTTAAATACGGTGAAAAGAGCTTTACTGAAGATTACAAACAAATGGCCTTGGATAAAGATCCCAATGTGGCGATTCAAGCCTTATTTAGTGCTTTTATTTTGAAGATTGATGGAGTAGAGGTATTGATGGCTTCTACCATGAAAAGTAATCCATCTAAAGGTGTTGAACTGGTGGGGACTCAAATTCTGGAAAAAATTGCCGAGGCAAAGGAAGCAGCCTCTACCAAGTTTGAGCCAGCAGAATTGGCATTATTTACAAAAGGAAAGACAATTTTTGACAGTTATTGTTCTACATGTCATGGGCCAAAAGGATTGGGTTCTCCGGCAGGTGATGGGCAGTTGATCGCTCCAGCATTTTCTGGTTCCCAAAGAATCCAAGGGCATCCTGAATATGCTGTAAAAACACTTCTGCATGGCTTGACCGGTAATCTAGAGGGAAAAGAATACGAAGGGGTGATGATTGCAATGGATATGAATGACGATAATTACATCGCTTCTGTATTGTCTTACATTCGGAATGACTTTGGAAATTCTGCCAGTTTTGTAAGCCCTGAATATGTGGCTCAGATCAGAGAAGAAACAAAAACCAGAGAAGGAAATTATAGTTTTGAGGAATTGACTTCAGAGGTTCCAAAATCTTTGGCACCTCAGGATAATTGGGTTGTAACTGCTAGCAGTACTGCATTGCAAGGAGTAGGTTCTACAAAAGATCCTTCCTATGCTTTCGGTTTTAAAGGTTGGAAATCCGAAACAGCACAAGAGCAAGGAATGTGGTTCTTAGTGGAACTTCCAGATGCACATCAATTGGCTGAAATTCAGTTTGATTCGGGGAAAGAGGAATTCCCTATTTCTTATACAGTATCAACATCTCCAAATGGAAATAACTGGACTGAAGTAGGTACTGGAAAAGGTGAAAGTGGCGTAAATAATCTAAGATGGAAGTCTGATGACCGAGTTAGATTTATCCGAATACAAGCAACTGAAAAAGGAGAGAAACCATGGGCGATGAAAAACCTAATTCTCTTCGCACGATAACATTTAATTGGTTTAAAAGTCGAGAGGTTAGCGGAAATTTCGCTAACCTCTTTTTTTTAAAATACTGATAAATAAATGGTTACGTTTTTTGATTTTAACTGGATTCTAATGAGGAAAGGCTAGGAAAGCCACCTGCAATTCACCTAATTTTTTGTAACCTTCTGGATTCATGTGAATCGGATCATGGTAATAAAGGGATTGATTATATCTATTAAATCCTCCGTTGATAAATTGATCTAAATAGGGAATGCCATGAAGTTCACAGATTTTCTTTTGCATCTCTACATATCGAGCCATTCCTTCGGTATCTGATGGATCATAACCTCCTCGGCTAATAAAAGCTTTACTGGAAGTGAAAAAATAAATAGTGGCTTTTGGATTCAATTCATAGATCTTTTTAATACAATAGTTGATTCCTCCAGCTTGTGTTACCAGCTTTTTTTCATCAAAGCCATCAAATTCAGTATAATCAGTTACAGATCCATTCTCACGATTATTGGTATAATCATTAGTAGAGGCCCAAAGGATATAAATATCAAAAACCCCGGTTTCATCTACTTGTTGTTGAAGGGATTTTCCTTGTAGAGATGAAAATCCTGCCCCACCAACACCGAAGTTCGTCACGCTCATTCCTAGTCTTTCCTTCCACATTTTCTTGGCAAATTCACTTTCTAAGATAACCGAAACAGAGCCTCCAAATACTGCCACACTTTTTCCGTAATTCAAAGAATTTTTGATGATTAAATCTTCCTCGATTCCTTGGGAAAATAGATTGGTAGATAGTAATAAAAAGAAAAGAAAAAGGCTTTTGGAAATGGATTTCATAGAACTGTTAGGTTTAAAGAAAATTCTCTTTAATCGAAAATAAACTAAATAAATTGTTTGCCTATTTGAAGAGATCGATATTTTTTTCTTATTGTATCAATAATAAACATTAATCCTGAAAACCATGAAAAGTAAAGTAACCATTTTAAGTAGCATGTTATTGCTGTTTGTTTTTAGTTTAGTTTTTGCGTCCCCTCTGCTGGATGCGAAGTATTTTGAAGGAAAATGGGAGGTATTGATTAAGGATACTCCACAGGGAAGTGCTACTATTCCAATGCGTTTTGAGACGGAAGGTGATATCACTTCAGGTTATTTTTTCGAGGAAGGATCCGATGAAGAATCTAAAATGTCTTCGGTGAAAATATCTGAGGATGTTTTGACAGCTGCATTTACTATCAGCGGGTACGATGTAACCCTCTACCTGAAAAAAGTGGATGATGAAACAGCAAAAGGAGATCTGATGGGCATGTTTGATGCGATCGGTACAAAAGTCAAATGAGCATAAAAAAAAGTGGCAACCATCCTTGCCACTTTTTTATTAATCTTAAAACCCAATAAATTTATTTATCAACTTAATCCAAGAATATAGCGAACCATATTTTTGGCATCTTCTTCACTTAAAGTGGCATGAGGTGGCATCAAAGCCTCACCCCAAACGCCAGCGCCACCTTTGATGACTTTGTTAGCAAGTTTGGTGACATTAGCCTCGTTGTTTTCATATTCCGCAGCGATATCCAAGAAGGCAGGACCTACAACCTGTCTTTCCTTTAAATGGCAGGAAAGGCAGTCAGAATTGGCTATGAGATCTTCTCCAGAGACTGTTTTGCTAGCGTTGCTATCCACTGCCTCTTCTTCAGGCTGAATGACCTCAGGTTCTTTTTCTTCCACTTTTGCCTCTACAGGTGCTTTCTCCACTGGAGTGCTGACAGTTTCAGTTGTCTGAGTTTCCTTGTTTTCACCACTGCAGGCAAATAAAAGAGCAGCCAGAACCACTACTATTGATTTTGATAGGATTGTAATTTTCATTCTGAATTGGTATTAATTTTCAAAAAGTAAATTAGGTTAAACTCCCTTCCTTTTTAAAGATTAATTATGAATTTGGACAAATATTCATTCAAAAGGAAAGTAGGTGAATACCACCGACTTTCCTTTTTATTTTTAACTCAACGTAAACTCTGGTAATGGAATAATTTTTCCTCCTGCCATGGCAGATTCGTGAGCCAAGATTCCCACACAGGTAATATTCGCAGATTGTTTAGCATCAGGATATGGTGCTCTTTCTTCTGACAAAGCATTTAAGAATTCATTGACCAAATGAGGATGGGATCCGCCATGGCCAGCACCTTGGATAAATGACAAGTGCTGATTGTCATCACTATCATATACACCTGCAGTGGTGAAAGAAGCAATTTCCTCAGGAAGCAAATGTGCATAGTCAGGGATTTTTACTCTTTCTGGGGATTCACCGGTATGGATTACGGAGTCTTCATGCTCAATTAAGGTCCATTCAAATGATTTCTTAGATCCATAGGCATCAAAACTTTCTCTGTATTGTCTGGCCGTGTTGAAAAGTGATCTTGTCACCTCAGCAGAAAGATCAGAATCTTTCAATTTGATATGACAGGTTTCTATCGCAAAAGGAGATCCGTATTTTGGAATGAGGTTCTCATCAATTGTACCTGAACCAAAACAAGACACATATTCTGCCTGTCCTTTTGGCAATGCCAACACAGGACCCACGCAGTGAGTTGCGTAATGCATAGGAGGGAGGCCTTCCCAATATCCTGGCCAACCGGCCATTTCCTGCTGGTGAGAAGCTCTTAAAAATTGAAGTTTTCCTAATTCACCCTTTTCATACATTTCTTTTACAAAGAGGAATTCACGGCTATAAATCACCGTTTCCATCATCATATAAGTCAATCCAGTTCTTTGAACTTCTTCTACAATGGCCTTGCATTCTTCGACAGTTGTAGCCATCGGAACAGTACAAGCCACATGTTTTCCAGCTCTCAAAGCCTTTAGTGATTGTTCAGCATGATTCTGAATAGGTGTATTGATATGAACTGCATCAATCTCTGGATCTTTTAGCAATTCGTCGTAATCTGTATATACTTTTTCAATCCCAAATGCTTTTCCAATCTCCTCTGCTTTTTCTTTGTTTCTCTGGCAGATGGCATACATGTTTGCAAGCTTATGCTTCTGGTAGATCGGGATGAATTCTGCTCCGAATCCAAGTCCGATGATGGCAATATTAAAAGGTTTCTTACTCATTGATACGATTAGTTAAAAAGGTATTTCGATTTTTGGTTTATTGATTATTTGTTTACCTAGCCCAATTTTTCAGGAACTTCAAACCTTCACTGGCAAAGCTGTCTTGGCTTGGTGCCAAAGGTTTCCAAATACAAACAGCTCCGGCGAGTTCCTTTACTTCGGGAGTAAAGCTTTCGATGCTGATTGTTCCTTTGTAATTCACCGCTTCCAGACCTCTCTTGTAGGCATCCCATGGAGTTTGGCCTGTTCCTGGTGTTCCACGGTAATTTTCTGATACCTGAAAGTGGATCAATTTATCTCCGGCCAGCTTTATTGCTGCTTCTGGATCCGGTTCTTCGATACTCATATGAAATCCATCCAAAATCACTTTGGCTTCTGGTTCATTGATATCATTGATCAATTGCATTAATTCTTCACAGGTATTGATCAAGTCAGTCTCGAATCGATTTAAAGTCTCTAAAGCGATCTCCAGTCCGAATGTTCGGGCGTTTTCACAAACAATCCTCAAATTGGTAACTGCTCTGTCCCATTCGATTTTCTTTTGCTCAGGAGAAACTAATCTCGCTTTTCCTACAGCTGAATACATCGGGCCAGCCACAAATTTGCAATCCAATGCCGCAGCTATTTCAAAACAGGAGTTTAGATAATCGAAACTGGTTTTGTGGAAACTGGGATCTTCATTGGTCAGATCTCGGCTCGTTCCAAAAGCTCCGCAAATCACAGCCTGTAATCCATTGTCTGCCAATGCTGACTTTATGATTTCTACATTTACCAAAGAAGGGTCTTCTACCGGGATTTCCACTGCGTCATAGCCAAAGCTTTTGATTTTTGGAAATAGCTTTACTGTTTCATTATTAAATGGGGAAGTCCAAAGCCAGGTACTTACCCCGAATTTTACATCTAGGGACATCCTTATATTACTTTCATGATTCCGTTCATTTGCTTCCAATGGTTGGGTAGCGTACAAACGAATGGATAATCGCCTTTCTGAGAAGGGACATTAATTATGATTGAATCTGAGTAATTGGGAAAAACCAAACCGGTAGCAGCCAATACTTCTGGAATTTCCGGAACGAAGCCATTGTCCATTCCAGTCAGATTTTTTGCCATTTGGTCGGCTGCCTCACCGATTTTCTCTAAAGATCCGATCGCACCTATGATAAGATTGTGCTGCACAAAGTCAGGATTTTTAAAGTCCAAAATCAACTGAGTTCCAGCATTGACAGCAAAAACAGATTTATCAAATCTCATTTCATGAGGGATAGCTGTTATAGTAGCTATCCCATCTTTTACTGTTTCTATTCGTTCTTCGATCGAGGCAACTCCTTTATTCTCAGAATCATCGGATTTCTTAAGATCCAAACTGGAGTTGTTTCCAATTCTACCGGAGAATCTCCAGTTTCCTTCATAATCACCTACCTTGTTTCCTGAGTCAAATTGGCCTACACGGACATTTTCAGGAGAAAGAGGCGCTGTAAACAAGCCTTTGGTTTTTCCTTTTGCTACCTGGTCGCCGTTGATATTTAAGGTCATTTCGCCACCTTCTTTCAAGGTCGCAGTCACGGTGAATTTCTCTGAGGGAAGTTTTTTGGTTTTGATGATCTTCACATCATTATCCTGAGCTACAGCAAAACTCAATGCATCCTTATAAACATAAAGGCTATAGCCATTTACCCCGTTTCCTTGAGCTACCATCACTCCATCCAATGGGTCTCTTCCAGGAGTCACTTCCATCGTGATCGTAATTTCTTTACCTGATGGATCAGGAGGGAAAAGGAGAGCATTTCTAGGATCAAGCGTATAGAGTTCGGATACCAAACTTTTCGAAATTCTATCAGCTACACCCATTAAAGAATCCGGTTGGTTCTCAGTTGAAGAAGTTCTTCCCTCGAAAGCAGAAGAATGTGTCAAAGCTGCTGCGAAAATAGCCTGCGGCAAATATTCATCTTTAGCATTGTCAGCATCTTCTGAGATTTGTAAAAGAGTAGTAGAAACAGACTCGTTTGCCGGCATTTCTGAAACTGTCAAGATTGCGAATTTTCTTGTTTGAAGGTTAGAATCCTTCATCAAATTAGCTGCAATGATGGCATCCAATGCTGCCTGGTTTCTAGGGATTACCCGGACTGCATTCTTTCTAACAGCTGCAGAAGGATGCTTTAATGCTGTTTCAACCACTTCCTGGGCTTTGGTGTTGTTTCCTTCCAATTCACCCAAACCTTTTAGTGTCCAAAGGGCATTAATAGCCGGACCATTGATCCCTGCGGCGTCAACTTCAGTATTGGCGATAATTTCATAAAGTCCATCTAACACCTCTTTGTTCTGAGTCTCTACGATCAATCTCTGGGCAGTTAATCTCCAGAACATGTTATCGCTTTTCAAAGCTTCCAATAACTTGCTGGCAGAAGCATCTTTCAAATCAAACGTTTTAGAAGACTCTCCACCTTTATAAGTCAATCGATAAATTCTTCCATGTTGCTTATCTCTCATGGGATTGATGTAAGCATTACCTTCACCATTTTCAAATCCACGTGGGGTAGGGTTGTGCTGGATAATGAAATTGTACCAATCAGCTACCCAAAGAGACCCATCAGGACCAACTTCCGCATGAACAGGGCTAAACCACTCGTCAGAGCTTGCCAAAATATTAAAAGCATTCTTTTCTTTATACCCAGAACCTTCTTCCAAGATTCTTGCATTGTGAAGCACTCGTCCTGTTGGTTCGGCTACAAATGCCATTTTATTCCAATATTCTTCAGGGAAATTTCTTGCCGTATATAGGTTGTGTCCAGCGGCAGCGGTATATGACCCATGCCAATCCACCTGTCTTAAGAACGGAGTAATGTGAGGCATATCATAGTGAGAATCGATACCAGTTGCAGTGTTTGGTGTACCTCTGTAAATCGTTCTCTTCACAAACTTATTATCCAAAGCCAAATACACCGAGTGTTGACCATTTGCAGTGGAAATAAATGTTTCAAAATCTTCTGAGAATCCTAGTCCCCAGGTATTATTACTGGTTCTTCCCAGGAATTCCAAGTTCTCACCAGAGGGTTCGAATCTATAAACTCCTTGGCCGAATCTGTACTTCTTGCCACTTACTTCTCCATCAAATCCGGAATACCCCAAAACTCCCCAGACTTTATTATCAAATCCATATTTCAAGTTGGAAGGTCCAGCGTGGGTGTCAAATTTACCCCAGCCAGTCATGACCACTTCTCTGACATCAGCTTTGTCATCTCCATCCGTATCTTTCAAGAATACAAAATCAGGAGCCATGGAGATCAAAACACCTCCATTGACAGCCATGATAGAAGTTGGGATATTCAAACCTTCTGCGAAAACAGTGACTTTATCAGCTTTGCCATCTCCATCGGTATCTTCCAGGATCTTGATCTTATCATCTCCGCCTTCTTTTCTTACTTCATTTGGATAGTCAGTGGTTTCAATTACAAACAACCTTCCTCTTTCATCCCATGCAAACGCAATTGGGTTGATGATCATAGGTTCGGAAGCAAAAAGCTCCAATTCAAAGCCTACCGGTACCTGTACCAGCTTCATTGACTCTTCTGGAGAAAGCGGCAACTGGAATCTTGGTGCCGGATCTCTTCTTTCATAATTAGGGATTTCCGCATCTTCAAACTGAGGAGTTGGAATATTGTATTCAGCCAAAAGCTCATTTACTTTATCACCTACAGCCCAAAGGATACCGTTTGCAACCAATTCTTGGAATTCTTTTTTCTCCCAGGTCTTTTCATTATGCCCATAAGCAGTATAGAAGACACGTCCTTTTCCCTCTTCCCTTGTCCAAGTATATGGCTCCTTATGATCACCTTCTACACGCTCCATCAATACATGCATATCGGGATTTAGCTGACTATGCACATATGTTTCATCCCAGGTTTCAAATTCATTGATACCCTGCATAATCTGATGTTCTTGATCCACAATGTCCACTGTAAAATCACCAGTGCCATGTGTGCTAAACTGCCCACCAACTGCCGAAATATACCAAGGAGAATTTTGGAAACAGAAAGATGCCGAGTGAATCGGAATCAAGGCTTTTCCTCCCTGAACATAGGATTTCAAAGCTGATTCCTGCTCGGGAGTGATTTTTTCGTGGTTGGCATAAATCATCAAACCATCGTAATTGCTCAACTTGGTTTCATTCAAGTCGTTTACATCTGTAGTGTAAGTGAGGTTGATGCCTTTTTGGAAAAGCGGCGTTTCTATATACATCATCAACTTTTCAGAGTTATGATGCTCACTTTCGTGTCCAAGGACTAAAATCTCAACACGTCTAGGATCAGAATCTGACAAGAAAATCTTATCTGATTTTTTTCCACAGCTGAATACCAGCAGGGAAATGACCGTCATGGCCATCATCCAGGAAAGTTTCATGGGGGGGATTTTAAACGATATGCTCATAAGTAGGGTTTATGTATCAATTGAATACCAATATTCTAAATAATTAATAAGAAATTCTCACTGTATTGATTTGATTTTTGACTGAATTTTGTCCTATTTGGTCTAAAATTGCTTTGTTTAAGAGCATAACTCAGCTAAAAAAATCATGAAAAATCCACTAAAAAAGTCTAGAATCCCGGATACCAAAGTATTCTTGGCCAGGGAGTTAATCGCGCCTTTTTTTGATAAATTCTGGCATTTTCATCCCGAATATCAATTAGTAGTGATTTTAAAGGGTAGAGGGACCCGATACATAGGCGACCATATCAAGCCTTTTAAAGAAGGTGACATGGTCATGACCGGTCCCAATTTACCGCATGTCTGGAGGTCTGACAATGCGTATTTTGACCCAGCAAATGACCTGGAAACGCATCTGATTGTCGTTTATTTTCCGGAAGATTTTCTTGGTGAACATATCTTCGAAAAAGAGGAGTTTGAGGACATCGGAAGGTTAATGAAACTATCTGCAAGAGGAGTCGAGGTAAGCGGAAATACCAATAAGGAAGTCACCCAAATGATGAAAGAACTTGTCAAGTTGGAAGGTTCCACCCAGCTGATTCAGCTTCTACAAATCCTGAATTACTTATCGCATTCTAAAGAGATCAAGCCCATCACTAAAGCAGAATATATCAATCTTAACAAAGAATCCGAAAAAGACAGAATGGGAGAGGTGTATGAATATGTAATGAAAAACTACAAAGAAAAAATACTTTTGGAAGATGTGGCAAGTTTGGCAAATCTCTCTGTGAGTGCTTTTAGTAGGTTTTTTAAATCCAGAGCCAATAAATCCTTTTCGGATTTCATCAGTGATGTCAGAATCTCTCATGCTTGCAAATTGCTTCATGAGGAGGATATCAACATTTCGGAAGTATGTTATGAAAGTGGATTTAATACCCTGTCCAATTTCAACAAACAGTTTAAAGACCGTATCGGAAAAACTCCATTAAATTATAGAAAGGATTACTTAGAGAGTTTTGAATAGACTTCGATTCAAAAGCAGAATCTGCATTCTTTAATCAATTTATTTTGGAACATTTAATTTTGAAAATGATCCAATACCTGATCCATGTATGAGAGACTGATCGGTACGGTTTTATCTCCTAGATGCAACTGGTGTTTTTCTACTTTTCCCACTTTTTTGCTATTCACTAAAAATGAGCGATGCGTTCTGATGAAAAAGGATGGAAGAAGGTTTTCAACTTCAGTGAGGGTCATTCGGCTTAGAACTTTTTCGGAATCCATTTGAAAGGTCACGTAATTACCATTGGCTTCGCAGTATAGAAGTTGACTGAAATTCAATCGGATCTGGCCTTCTCCCGTTTTGATAAAGGTAGAATCTGGTTCTTTTCCAGGTTGCAATTCCAGCCATTCCTGGGCTTTTTGGCATGCCTTGATAAACCTGGGAAGACTAAATGGTTTTAGGAGGTAATCCAATGCATCCAGTTCAAAGCCTTTCACCGCAAAATCAGAGTAAGCAGTGGTAAAAACGACTAAAGTGTCTTTTGGGAGCAATCCGGCAAAATCAATCCCGGAAATATCCGGCATATTGATGTCCAAAAATATCAGATCGATTGTATTGGTTTTGATAAATTCCAATGCTTCGATTGCATCTAAAAATACTTCTTCCAAATGAAGAAAAGGAACTTTGGAAGCATGTGCTTTAATGACTTCCAAAGCCATCTTTTCATCATCTATTGCAATTGCTTTGATCATACTATTGGAGTTGCACCGATAAATGTACGAAATGCTCTGTGTCGTTCGCTACGATGGTCAAGTTGTGCTTTTGTGGGTAAAAGTGGGCCAATCTACTTTTGACATTTTCTAATCCGATACCCGATTCGTCCTTTGGATCTTCACTGGCCTTTTTTGGATGCATGCTATTGACTACATCCAAGTGCACAGACCCTTTTAAGCAACGGAGATTGATTCTGATCCAGGATTTACTTTTAGTGCTTATTCCATGTTTAAATGCATTTTCTACAAATGGAATCAATAACATCGGGGAAATATCACCTTGACAATATTCCTCGCCAATCTGAATGGTTACGTCTAAATGGTCCTCCTTTGCGAAGCGGAGCATTTGCAGATCCAGGTAGTTTCTCAAATAGTCAATTTCACGGGAAAGTGGAATTTTATCCATTTGGTTTTCGTGGAGCATAAATCTCATCATATCCCCAAGTTTCTGGATTCCATCAGATGTTTTCTCAGCATTTTCCATCAATGCCGAGCCATACAGAGTGTTTAGCGCATTGAAAAGAAAGTGCGGATTGATCTGTGATCTGAGAAAGCTTAGGTTGGCTGAGCTTTGGTTTACCTGAACAGAAAGAACATCGATTTTTCCGATATAGTCCTCGTATTTTGCGAATATCAGATTAGAAACAGGAAAGACGACAAAAACCAAAAGAAGTACCATTCCAACTCCCAGAAGCATGATTTCAGGAACATTGTTTTCTACAGCGGCCAAAAAGAAACCTATTCCTATGATCGTAATCAGACCCCATAAATACCATCTGAAAGCTTTAGTGTTTCCTTTGATTTTATTGCGGTAAAGGAGGAAATAATTATAAAGGACAAAAAAGGCTATACCAGGTATGATCAACAGGACAATCACTAAAATCACCTCATTGACAAAAATTCTTGCCACAAACAGGAAGATGCTGACAAATAGGAATATTATAAACAGTCTAACACCATTATATAACTGGTAATCCTTGAAAACAGGTGGCATAAACATTTTTCGGAGTAAGATAGCTGTCACCAAATACACAGTATATAGGGAAAGAGCGCTAAAATAAAAGCGAAAAAACCGCTCCGCATTGATGCCATTTAGAGCAGCACATGCACCGGAGAGTCCGCCAGCCACAGCTGCTGTGGCAATACTCAACAAAATTAGGTGCAAAACATTTTTATCCCTGAGATACTTTGGGATAACCACCAAATGCATTACATAAAAACCTATATAGACTACTATTGGCATTATGACAATTCCGAAAAACTTCTCCACCGGATAGTGGTCAGATGACATGGTAATGACAATATTGGTCAGGACAATGATCAAGAAAATAAAGGTGACCATCCACCATTCAATTTCCCGAAAAGCAAATTTCTTAGATTTCATAATTTATTGTAAATAAATAGGTTGAACTACTCTGTCTCAATAGAATTTGAATTAGGGATCAAGGTAGTTTCCTGCTTATTTTCCGAAATGCTGATACATGATTTAATCATCAGCAAATTGTAAATAATTGCTAGTAATATCAGCAAATAAAAAACTTTCTTGGTGCTCATCGATACTCATTCTAATTGATAAACCAAGATTACAGTGATGAATTAGGGCATACAAAAGAATGTGACGAAATAGGCAGTTTTTGGGACGGAAAGAGAAATCAGAAATCAGAAATGAAAAATCTAAAATAGAACCGATCATTTTCAGCTTTTAGACTTCTAATTTCTGCTTTAGAATGGGTTGCTCAGCAAATCAATTCCCCACATCCATGGAAGTACAAAATACACCATCAATGTTACCAAGAAAATGGAAATGATATTCAACCAGAATCCCGCTTTGACCATGTCTTTCATCTGCAAATAACCTGAACCAAATACAACCGCATTCGGTGGTGTGGCTACAGGGAGCATAAATGCGCAACTAGCTGCCAAGGTAGCACCAACCATCAGTCCAAATGGGTGCAAATCGAGTTTAAATGCTACAGAAGCCAATATTGGAAGCAACATAGAAGCCGTGGCAACATTGGATGTAACTTCCGTTAAAAAGTTTACCGAGGCGATAATAATCAATAATAGTAAGAAGAAAGAAATGCCTTCAATCAAAGTAAAACGCTGACCAATCCATTCAGCCAGACCGGTTTCTTTAAAACCTGCTGCCAAAGCCAATCCACCTCCAAATAAGATCAAAACGCCCCAAGGTATGCGTTCCGCTGTTTTCCAGTCCAAAATTCGGTCATCCCCAGAGGAGGAGGGAAGGATAAATAGAAAAACTACCCCGACCAAAACAATGATGGTATCATCTATTTCCGGTAAAAATTTAACCAAAACAAAACTTCTTAGTATCCAAGCCAAACAGACTGTGCCAAATACGATCATCACAGATTTTTCCTCGTAACTGATATTGCCCAAGGCTTTTAGTTGATTTCCTATGATGTTTTTCCCATCAGGAAGGCTGAAATTCTTTGGAAGTCTATTAGCTGAGCTCACCAGATAGTACCAACAAATAAACAACATGACGGCTACCAAAGGTAACCCGAAGGCTAGCCATTCATTAAAACCAATGGAATAGTCATAAAGATCCTTGATTACGGCAGCCATAATGGCATTGGTGGGAGTACCGATTAGAGTTGCCAAACCGCCAATAGAGGCACTGTAGGCAATTCCCAGCATGATATTTTTTCCTAAACGATCTGCAATTGAAGTATTGGATTCACCTAATTGGCTTTTAAACTGATTGACCACAGCTAAACCAATTGGAAGCATCATTAAGGAAGTTGCAGAATTTGAAATCCACATGGATAAAATGCCTGTCGCCAGGATAAATCCCAAAACGATGCGTCTCAGATCAGTTCCCAATAAATTTATTATGTTAAGTGCAATCCTTCGATGTAGATTCCATTTTTCAATCCCTGTTGCCAATAAAAAACCTCCCATATATAATAGGACTGTAGGGTGCATATAATTTTCTGAAACATCAGCGATGGGTAATATTCCAAGCAAAGGCATAAAGATCAACGGAAGGAAAGCTGTTGCAGCTATTGGTAAAGCTTCAGTAATCCACCAGATCGCCATCCATGCTGCTAATGCCAACATAGATTGTGCGGTAGGATTTAGATCAGGTGAACCCATCAAAAAGTGAATCAAAAGAAATGCAATAGGTCCAAGAAAAAGTCCCAGCTTGGGTAGGGTTAGATTCATAGCAGCTGTAAATGGGGGATAAATGGAATCACAGCCTTGAAGATAAAAATAATCTCGAAAAGGGAGGTGTTTAATACTTCAATTTAACATAATATAAATTATTGAACAAATATCAACGATATCCGATAAGATTGATGAGTAGCATATATTCTTGCTAAAGCTATATTTCACATACCGATCTTTTGTTCAGTCAATTCCTGTTCAATTAACCTATCATAAGGAAACATGCCTAATGAAAATGGAAATGTCATATTGGCTACACTAAACAGCTATCCCATCATTCTATTATCTTGCGAAAATTTCAAAACAAGATCTTTTACCATGAGGCGAAAAATTCCAGAATCAACACTACCAAAACTTAATCGCTCACAATTAATAACTCCAGAAGGCTTACAAAAACTAAAGGATGAACATGATCAATTGTGGCGAGTGGAACGTCCAGACGTTACCGCTAAGGTGGCATGGGCAGCAAGTTTGGGAGATCGTTCGGAAAATGCCGATTACCATTACAACAAAAAACGTCTTAGGGAAATTGATAGTCGCCTTCGTTATTTGCGCAAGTGTATTGATGACTTTAAAGTGATTGATTACCACCCCAGCCAGGAAGGAAAAGTGAATTTTGGTGCTTGGGTAGAAATTAAAAACGAAAAGAAAGGTCTTAAAAATCGTCTTCGAATCGTCGGTTATGAGGAGTTAATCGGTAACAAAAGTTATATTTCTATGGACTCTCCCATGGCTAAAGCACTTCTTGGTAAAGCTGTTGGAGATGAGGTGGTTGTAGAAACGAAATTGGGAGATTTTGTCTGGAAAATCCTTAAAATAGAGTACCAATAGTAGTAGTATCAAAATCGATCTCACCAAGCTATTATATTCGGATATTCAAACCCGATTTTTATATGTTTGGGAATAAGCACTAGTTTAGTGTCTTGTTTTGACCCCAAGGAATGTTTTTAGCAAGTATTTCAGAGATCAGTAACACATCTTGGATTCTTAGTTTTTTAGCGGCTTTTGTGATCGGAATGTCAAAAGCCGGAATCAAAGGTATTGCCATCATCAATGTCACATTTATGGCCATTGCTTTTGAAACCAAACAATCTACCGGTATCGTTTTGCCTTTATTGGTAATAGCAGATGTTTTTGCTGTGATTTATTACAACAGACATACTCAATGGACTTATGTGGCCAAATTTCTTCCCTGGATGCTTTTAGGGATTCTTTTGGGAAGTTGGGTCGGAATGGATCTTCCAGAAAAAGTTTTCAAACTATTTATGGTATTTCTGATCTTCCTAATCTTGGCGTTTATCGTGTGGTGGGATCAAAAGAAGGTCAAAACTGTTCCTACACATTGGGCATTTGCAAGTGGAATTGGCACTTTGGCTGGATTCACCACGATGGTGGGCAATTTGGCCGGTCCCCTATCCAATATCTACTTTTTAGCGATGCGACTGCCCAAAAACCATTTCATCGGCACGGCTGCCTGGCTTTTTCTGATTATCAATGTCTTTAAATTGCCTTTTCATATATTCATCTGGAACACCATTTCTACCGAAACTCTACTCTTGGATTTAAAATTGATTCCGGGAATAGTCCTTGGTTTTATTATCGGGTTTAAAATTGTGAAAATGATCAATGAAACGTTTTTCAGAAAAATGATCTTAGTGCTCACTGCTTTGGGTGCTATTATTATCCTATTTAAATAAGTCCTGATTCCTTTTTCTAAAATCCGCCTGATTTCCTTTCCCTTGGAACGTTCTTTGCATCTTTAAGATCGATGCAGTATAAGAAACACAAAGTTTTGGCGGGACTCGTCGTTCTTCTGGTTCTAGGAGGAATTACTTTTCAGTCCCTAAAAACTCCCGATTACCCTTCAGATTCACCCAGCTTTTCATCAAGTATTCAGCCCAATATTCAAAGAGCATTTCTTGACGTTTGGAAGGAATATAGTGAATTGCATAGCTATGGTTTTGATGTCATTCAAAACACTTTGAGTGAATCTACTATGCAGGCGCAACCGGTTTTTGATCTCAGTGATATTTTCGGGAAAAACAGAAGATACAAAATAGATATTGCCATGAAAGTTCTGGATTCGGATGATCTCTATATCGCTGACCTACCGGACAATGTCCTGAGAGGATGGTTTGCACATGAGCTAGGACATATTGTGGATTACGAAAATCATTCAAATATTGGGATGGTCACTTACGGAATCAGATATGTACTTTCCGATAAATTCAAACGGGAAAGAGAGCATGAAGCAGACAGTATAGCCATTCGCCACGGTTTCAGGAAGGATGTCATTGCAGCAAAAAAATACATTCTGGAGAATGATTTTATTTCTCCGAATTATCAAAACCAAATCAAAAAATACTACATGTCTATCCGTGGTGCAGAACTATGTCCTGATGAGCGAATTCCTGTTTTGCCTAAGGTCGAGATATAAATTCCAATAATTGGTTCATCTTTTCTTCCTTCATCACTTTAGGGGTCTTAGTCTGACCTCCTTTTTTATTGTTGGTCCCCAGAAAATCCGTGTATTGTTTTTTAGAAATCACCTTAACCTGAATACCTTTTAAGGCTTTTGAGCGTGCTACGGCATAATTTTTATTGGCATCCTTCAGTAGTTGGTCCAATTCTTCTGCCAGGCCCTGTGCCTGTATTTCACCCACCAAAACCCATTGGTGAATGTATTCACCCTCTTTATTTTTAACTGCTGCTACCATGTATTCATTGATGGTAGTTTGGTGAGACTCTGCCAGTTCCAAAATTGCTTTATCCATTTTTTCTTCAGACAATTGGGAACCTACCACATTTAGAAAAAATTTGGTTCTTCCTGTGATTTTTATCTGAGGAGGATTCAGGCTCTCGAATCGAATTACATCTCCTATTAGGTAGCGCCAAGCACCTGCACATGAACTAAGTATTAAGACATACTCCTTCCCCACTTCTACTTCTCCAATTCCTAAAACTTCAGGATCCTCTAGAAGTTCTCCAGTTTCGTCCACTCCCCTTTCATCAAAGGGGATAAATTCAAAAAAGTAACCATGATGAAGTGCCAATTTCATGGCCATGGTATCGGCAGCTCCTGTATAGGAAATGAATCCTTCGGAGGCCAAATAAGTGTCCAAAATAGTGATTGGAGATCCACAAATGGCCTCAAAATCTTCCCTGTAAGTTTCAAATGCCACACCACCGGAAGCGTAAACTTGGAAGTTGGGCCAAATCTCATGAATATGCTTTAAGTTATGCTTTTGGATGATCCGTTGCAGCATCAGCAAAACCCAAGAAGGAATCCCTGCAATGGCACCGATATTCCATTCAGGGGCTTGTTCGGCAATGGCATCCACGCGTTGATCCCAGTCAGAAATGGCCGCGATCTCTTTGCCCGGTCTGTAGAAAATCTCGTACCAATCGGGGAAATTACTCACATTGATTCCTGAGATTTCTCCCTCTTCAAAACCCTGTTCATTTTTTTCCAATTTGGCTGAACTACTCAACATCAACACTTCAGATTCAAATATAGTCTCTGGAAAATCAAAGTCATGAAGTGAATTGATCATGGATGTTCCCACTGATTTCATAGAAGCCAAAAACTCATTTGTGATTGGGATTCTTTTGCTGCTTTTACCAGTAGTACCACTACTTCGGGCAAAGAAATCGGGTTTCCCAGGCCAGGTGATATCTTCCAGTCTTTCCTGTCTGGACCACCACTGGGCGTGCATTTGATCGTAATTGAAAATCGGAACTTCCTTTCTAAATGTCCTAATCAGATCTCCGGATTTTAAGATTTCCTGAAAACCGTAATATTTTCCAAATGAAGTTTCTTTTGCTTGAGTCAATAAATCTCTGAGTTGATTTTCCTGCGCTATTTGAGGATTCTCATCAGAAGATTGAAGTTTTGCGGTAATATCTAAACCAGCTTTTACGAGCTTACCTAGGATGGCCATATATTCAGTTTTTTCCATTTAGGAATCAAAGGCCATGCCTTCTGGATTTACGATTGATGAAGTTAGATTGACGAGCTGTGTAAGTTCAGGCATTAATCACATCTTCAAATTCAAAAAATCTTCTCCGGTTTTTTTGAATCAATTTTCCAATTTTCTAATCTTCTAATTTTTTAAATATTCCAGCACCCTCAAACCTCCCTCTCTAATTGCTTTTCAAGTCAATTGCCTTAATTTTGATTTTCAATTTTGATTTATGACTGAAGAATCCGCATCTCTTAATTTTATTGAACAACTTATTGCAGACGATTTGGCAGCAGGTTTTGACCCGAATAAACTCCGGTTCAGATTTCCTCCCGAGCCAAATGGTTATTTACATATTGGTCACGCTGCATCTATTTGCCTGAATTTTGGATTAGGAGAAAAGCACAATGCTCCTGTCAATCTACGCTTTGATGATACCAATCCCAGCAAAGAAGAACAGGAATACGTGGATGCTATCAAGTATGATGTCCAATGGCTTGGTTTCCAATGGGCGAAGGAATGTTATTCCTCAGACTATTTCCAGCAAATGTATGATTGGGCAATCCAATTGATCAAAGAAGGAAAAGCGTATGTAGATCAGCAATCTGCAGAAGCAATGGCGGAGCAAAAAGGTACTCCAACGGCACCAGGTGTGGCAAGTCCCTATCGTGATCGGTCTGTGGAAGAGAATCTTGATTTATTTGAAAGGATGAAAGCCGGTGAATTCGAGCAGGGAAGTTATGTGCTTCGTGCAAAAATCGATATGGCTTCGCCAAATATGCTGATGCGTGATCCTTTATTGTATAGAATTGTCAGAAAGGCGCATCACCGAACCGGAACAGAATGGTGCATTTATCCTATGTATGACTGGGCGCATGGAGAATCAGATTATATCGAACAGGTTTCTCATTCACTTTGTACTCTGGAATTCAAAATGCACAGAGAGCTTTATGATTGGTTCTTAGATCAGATTTATGATCCGGCTTTATTAAGACCGAAGCAGCGTGAATTTGCCAGAAGAAACCTCTCCTACACCGTCATGAGCAAGCGTAAATTGTTGGAATTAGTGACTAGTAAAACGGTGATGGGTTGGGATGATCCACGAATGCCTACTATTTCTGGCTTGAGAAGAAGGGGATATACACCAGAATCTATCCGTAAATTCTCTGAGCTTTCCGGAATTTCGAAGCGTGATTCTGTGACAGATGTTTCTTTATTGGAATATTGTATCCGAGAAGATTTGAATAAATCTGCTACTCGTGTCATGGCCGTTTTGGATCCTGTGAAGTTAGTAATCACTAATTACCCAGAAGGAAAGACTGAAATCCTCCAAACAGAAAATAATCCTGAAGATCCGAATTCAGGAACCCATGACTTGCCATTCAGTGGAGAACTATACATTGAAAGGGAAGATTTCAAAGAAGAAGCTGGAAGTAAGTTTTTCCGATTGACCTTAGGGAATGAGGTACGTCTTAAAAGCGCTTATATTATTAAAGGTGAGTCAGTTGTAAAAGATGCTGATGGGAATATTCTTGAGATTCATTGTACCGCTGACTTGGATTCAAGATCAGGGAGCGGTACGGAAGCAAGTACAAGAAAAGTAAAAGGAACGCTGCATTGGGTTTCTATCCAGCATGCAATCAAAGCGGAAGTTCGTGAATATGATCGCTTGTTTCTAGACGAAGCTCCGGATAGTCACGAAGACAAAAACTTTATGGAGTTTGTTAATCCTGATTCCTTGAAAGTGATCAAAGAAGCTTATTTGGAGCCTTTCCTGAAAAATACGACCATTGAAGATAAGTTTCAGTTTCAGCGTTTAGGATATTTCACATTAGATAAAGATTCTACTTCTGACAAACTTGTTTTTAACAAGACTGTAGGTTTACGTGATTCATGGGCGAAGCAACAACCAGCTCCTACTCCTCAAAACGCTTCTAGCAAACCAGGAAATCAAGGAGGTGGACAAGCTCAAGGACAAAGATCAGCCTTGAATGAAATTCAAAAGATTGCTAAAAAGTACACTAATTTATCTGGCGATAAACTGACTGCTGCCCGAGCTGATATTGCGAAACTGGCAGAAGATGTGACTTATGAGGAGCTGGCTCCCCTTTTCAATACTGCAGCAAAGAAAGTAGGAACCCGAATTGGGGTGATGATTGCCTTAGGAGTTTTATTGAAAAAAGGTCAGGAAAGAAATGCTGAAATCGAAGCATTCCTTGCTGCTGGCCTGGAAGATGGAAATGAGGAATTGGTAAATGAAGCCAAGAAACTCTAAAACTTACACATACAAAGAATAGGAAATCGCCTGTTGAAATTTACAACAGGCGATTTTTTTTTTGTTAAACCATAGTTAGATCAAATATGATATTCCAAAATAGTCCAATTTTAATCTTCTCTTGGTTATATTCACAAAACCTTCCTTTCTTATTTTTAAACCACCAAACACTATGAAACTGATTAAAAAACTACTTTTAGCTCTAGTTGCGATTATCGTTGTGATTGCTGTCATTTTGATTGTTAATACACTTCGACTAAGTTCTAAACAAGTAGATCCTAAACCCATAAAAGAGGTTGCTATTTCGGATGAAGTTTTTACCAACTTATCGAGAGCAATTCAGTTTCAGACGATTTCATTCAGCGAGGATGCTATTCCGGATTCAGCAGCTTTTAATGGTTTTCATTCATTTTTGGCAGAGACTTTTCCGCTTGTGCATCAGGCTATGACCCTTACCAAAATCAATGAATACAGCCTATTATATACTTGGGAAGGTGCAGATATTTCAAAAAAGCCAATTATTTTAATGTCCCATCAGGATGTGGTACCGGTGGATGTTCCTACTATGGACATGTGGGAAGCTGGGCCTTTTGAAGGGAAAATTACAGCAGATCATGTAATCGGTCGTGGGACTTTGGATGATAAATCCTCTTTGATGGCTTTGCTGGAAAGTGCAGAAAAGCTCCTTGAGGAAGGATTTGTCCCAGCTCAGACGATTTATTTTGCCTTCGGTCATGATGAAGAAGTAGGTGGTGGAAAAGGGGCTAAAAAAATAGCAGAATACCTTGAGGCTAACGGAATACATGCTTCCTTGACACTTGATGAGGGTGGTTTTATAGCCGAAGGGATGGTGCCGGGAGTTGATAAAGATGTTTCAATAGTCAATGTTGCCGAAAAAGGTTTTGCATCCTTTAGATTGATTGTTGAAACAAAAGGTGGCCACAGTTCTGCTCCTCCGAGGGAGAATACCATCGGCATGCTGGCCCAAGCAATTGTAGATCTAGAAAACAATCAGCTTCCATATAGATTAGTGGAGCCTGTACAATACCAAATCGATTATATCGGTCCTGAAATGCCATTTCTTCAAAAAATGGCTTTTGCCAATCCATGGCTTTTGAAAGGTCCTTTGTTGGAAGGATTGAATTCTCACACTTCCACGGCTCCCACCATCATAGACGGAGGTGTAAAAAACAATGTCATCCCAACTGTTGCAGAAGCGACGATCAATTTTCGGATTTTGCAGGGAGAAACTATTGAATCTGTCCAAAAACATATCGAGAGCACCATTAGCGATAAGGTAAAAGTAGAGACTGTTGGATTTTTGACTAATCCCTCCCCTTCCTCCAGTATAGAATCTGAGGAATATAAGAAACTTGAATTGACCATTCGCTCGGTTTTCCCTAATTCTGTCGTTGTCCCTGGCTTAGTTGCTGGAGGAACTGATGCGCGGTATTTCTATGGAATTTCAGATGGTGTATATCGGTTTTACCCGATTCGAATCTCACCAGATGGCATGAACAGATTTCATGGGATAGATGAGAAAATATCCAAAGCTAACTACAGAGAAATCATTCAGTTTACCTATCAGCTGATGCGAAGTTTTAATGATTGAGGTTAATAACTTCAAAGTAGACTCTGCTTAGGTATTTGAAAGTTTAGGGAAGGATTTCTTATTGAAAACTTATCCAGTAATCTCCGTTTGCAGGGACCCTCACTTCAATTTCCACTGAATAGTCTCTGTTGAGGGTTAATTCTTGGGTTTTCTCATCCTTGAATTTTGCAATGGTTTTATCCTGAAGTCCAGTATAATAAAGCGGAACTTTGAGAGTTTTGGTAATGTCATGATTCGTTGGGTTGTAAACGACCAGCATCCCTTTTTCAGATCCTGATGGATTTACATTCAGCCAATAATCCAGTTCTTGTCCATTGGCCCGCTTGAGGTGAATGATATCGCCTTCTAAAACTTCCCGATGTTGTTTGAACCAATCCACTCGTCTTTTGACCATTTGTTTGGTTTCTTCAGAGTCAAATAACCTTGGACCTCTATAGCATGCCTGGACTCCGGCACCCAAATTACTGGAAATCATCATTTCATAATGAGCTAAATGTTCATTTAATGGCTCGATGGTGGCTGCAGCGCCACCGCCCTGGTATTCTGTCAGTGGAACAAACATCCAACCCATCGTAGAGGTCTTTTCCCATGTCCCATCATAGATATTTTGACGGGCATGAACCAATTGTTCATTTCTAGGTAGGCTCCAATTGACCTCCCGATAACCCATCGCTATTTTGTTTCCTCCTGTCATAAAGTAATAATCCGGAATATTGAGATAAATCCCCTTTCCCCTACTCCATTGATAGAATTCGGAAATTTGTCGGTATTGATTCCATCTGCTATCCGCTATACCTTTATGACCGGGGTGATTTTCTGATGCACAAACATCTCCTGGGTAAGAACCATCATGTTCCAATAGAGAGAATCCCGTATTTTCATAAAAATGATAGAGTTTTTGGAAATATTTCTGCCCCCATTCACTGGCTAAACAAGGTGAATTTCCAAAAGTAGGTTTCATTCCTTCTGGCATGAGCACGTCATTTTCCTCATCGATTGTTCTGGAAGCCAAGAGGGAATAACCACCGATTTCTACCCCTTTACTTTTCGCATATGCTGCATATCGTTTCATCTCAGTCAGATATTCTTTGCTATCATCTTCGATATTAAAACCGCTTCCGAATGTCAAAATAACCATTTCAAATCCTACTTCGGATGCTTGATCAATCGCTTTTTTTACCTGTTCCCAATCAGCAAACCTTGCATGCATCATCAATGGATTTTCAGTCGTCCAAGGAGCCAGGGTTTTATACATTTTGCGAAGTGAAAGTCCTTGTCTTTCCCGATCGTAGCTGTCATAGGGTAAAACGAAAGTTCGGAACGAGCTGAATTTCTTTCCTGGTTCCAAATCCTGATCTGGTCCATAGCTAGGACTGACTTTCAATAAACTTGGTGTTTGTCTCAAGTAATTTACCTGGGTGAAATACTCTGGATCGGGTAACCAGTGTACGACATGAGCATTGGCATCTTTGGCCTTCATACTGGCAAATGCAAAGTCAGTTTCCACATGGATAATTGGGGTTTGGATAACCGTCTTCTCTCTTACTTCCACCACCGATTCGTATTCCACAGCTGCGATAATCTCACTGGTAAAGTCACTGATATTGATTGGTTTTTTACTTCTGTTTTCGACAGTGATCCACTTGGCCATGACTGGGATTCCGTCATAAATCTCATAATGAACAGAAACTGTTACATCCTCCGGGTTTAAGTTGTTTTTGACTGCGAGATCCAATTCTCCATACTCTGCGAAATCCACCACCTGAAGACGTACGAGATCACCTATATCAGAACTGTCCAGATTGTTACCTTGTCCGTTTGTTTTACCGATCCTGACATGTGTAGGTATCGTTGAGAAAGGAGACAATTTCTCAATAGTTTGCCAATCTCCATTCTTAGGTTTTGCTTCACAAAATACTCCCTCTTCTGTGATTCTAAATCGCAGTGTCCAAGTTGTACTTAAATCTAATTTTTGCCTTCCTCCTGCTGCTCTGAGCTGTTTTTCACCATCCCATAGTCCAAACATTGGGACGCCATCATCATAATCATTCCCTCCCGGTCTGATATAAAATTTGATCGTTTTTTCAGGCCAAACTAATGTGATTCCAGGGCCATATTCCTTTGATTGATCGGTTCCAGTATTAAAAGTAGCTTCAATGATCTTTGAATTTAGGTCAAATCCTCTTTCTATAAATACAGTTGTATTTTCCGGAGTGTAGATTTCGCCCATTTTCCCTTCGTTTTGGAAAGAGGATCTTTCGTGGCTTGAGGAGGTTTTTGAATCCCAGGAATCATCCAGTTGTTTTAACTCAGTTTTATAAATAGTTTTTCTTCCTAAAAAACTAGGAAGTGGTTCCTTTGTAGCCATTAACTCTTTTGACTCGGGAAGTACGAAATCCAGACGAAGATGAGCGCCTTTTGGTGGCCATGGAGCGTCTTTATTTCCATGCCTTACTTTTGCCCAATCAAATGGAGCTTCCGTTTCCGTGATCTCATGTCGAACATATTGCATTGCTGAAGGGGAATTCGTTAGCTGGTCGACCCATTCCTCTTTCAAAAAGGCATAATTCGGTTGTCCTTTCAAGCCTCCAACTTCATAATTAACTCCATTGATCGTCACCTCAGCTTCAGGTTTTACCCCTCTTAGAAATGATTGTCCACTATAAAGGTTGTCCAGTTTGATCGTGGCAGCATTGGGTGATATTTTAATGATTCGTTTGATTAATCCATTAGAAAGGATGATTTCATCTCCGGATTCTTGGATTGAAGATTGATAGACTGAGTCATCCAAAAGCCAGTCAGTTTGGGAGAAGGTTAAATTAGAGGATAAAACTAAGGTGGCAAAAAAGAGTCTTTGTAGGATTTTCATAATGGGTAAGAAGTTCCGAACAAATAAAGTAAGGTAATGCCTATCAAAAAAGGAATTTTAGTCGAAAGGAAAGAATCACTTGGTAGAATTCCACTAGTGACAAGACTACCTTCCAAAAAGAAAACCTGAACCCCAAAAAAAGCCAGGGTTCAGGTTTAATCTATCCTAAATGGCAAATGAATGAAAAATTGAAATTACCAGATTTTGATACGCTCTGCTTCTGGTTTGAAATTTTTATCACCTGACTGAACGGGGAAAGAGGCGTAGAATGGTTCAAAGTTCATCAATGGACCATTAACCCTCCACATGGCCGGAGAATGTGAATTGGTATTGACATATGTTCTCATAAATTCATCTCTCACCTTGACCCTCCAGATATTGGCAATGGATAAGCAAAAACGTTGATCTGGTGTATAACCATCGATTTTGGTGGTGTCCTGACCTTGTTCGGTTAACTTGAATGCATCATAAGCAATGTAAATACCTCCATTATCAGCGGTGTTTTCTCCAATTGTCATTGCACCTTTCACATGCACGCTATCTAAAATGGTGAAGGAATCGTATCGTTCAATTAATTGCTGGGTTTTCGCTTTGAATTTGGCATAATCCTCTTCCGTCCACCAGTTTTTCACATTTCCATCTTTGTCATATTGTGCACCTTGGTCATCAAATGCGTGTGTTAACTCATGGCCAATTACCATTCCTATTCCTCCATAATTGACTGCGTCGTCAGCATAAAGGTCAAAATAGGGATATTGAAGAATTCCTGCTGGGAATACAATTTCATTCAATGAAGGATTGTAATATGCAGTCACAGTGCTTGGTGTGGTGCCCCATTCGTCTCGATTGGGTGCTTTTCCAAATTTTTCCAATTGATATCGGCTTTCGTCTTTTCTTAAGGCAAGTACGTTTTCGAAATATCTAGCCCTATCGATAGTCACAGGGTACTCTCTCCAAACATCAGGGTAGCCTATTTTTTTGTTGATCGCATAGAGTTTTTCTTTTGCTTTGGCTTTGGTACTGTCACTCATCCAGTCCAATTGGTCAATTCTATTTTCGAAGGACATCTGAAGATTGTTTACCAAGTCCAACACACGTTTTTTGGCATCTTCATTAAAATACCTTTTCACATACAATTGTCCCAAATCAAAGCCTAATTGTCGATCCACTTGCTGAACCATTTGCTGTGCCCGAGTCAATTGCTTGGATTGGCCTGAAACAACTTTATTATACTCAAAAGCCGCATTTTCGAAGGCTGTGCTCAAATAATTCGCATTGGTTGAAAGTGTATGTGCTTTCAGGTAGGTTTTCCAGTCTTGCAATGAAACAGAAGATAACATCCCATTCAATTTCTGATAATAGGCAGGTTGACGAACGTCGATGGAGTCGGCTTTCAGGCCCAGTTCATCCAAAATTGTACTGATTCCTAACTTGGGATTATTTTTTTCCAACTCGGCCACTGACATTTTATGGTAGTTTTCTTTGACTACCCTCCTCTCGATTCTGGTTTTATGGGATTCCGCCAAAGCTTTTTCGATTCCATATACTTCTTTGGCTGCATTTGTCGCTTCTGAGGCACTGCTACCTGTCAGCTCAAAAAGCGTAGCGATATATTTCTGGTAAGCTTTCTGGATTCCCAATGTGGAAGAATCGGTTTTGAAGTAATAATCCCGATCGGGAAGCCCAATTCCTGTCTGACTAAGGTGTGCAATGTTGATACTGCTGTTTTCATCATCGGGTGAAATACTCAAACCTATAAGTGATCGGGAATTTGACTGAAGTTCAGAAGCTAAAAACTGATGAAGTCCATCCAAATCAGAAATAGCCTCAATTTGCTCTAAAATGGGTTTTAGAGGTTCAAATCCTCGGGAATTTATAGAAGCTGTATCCATTCCTGATGCGTAAAAATCTCCGATTTTTTGCTCGATGCTTCCTGATGGATGCTCTGAGGATGACACTTCGGTAAGGATATTTTCTAATAATTGTTTTTGGGGAATATTCAAGAAAGAATACGATCCAACGCCAGACTGATCATCTGCAATTTTTACCGTATCATACCAGGTGCCGTTGACATGCATGAAGAAATTGTCCCCGGGCTTTATCCCTGGATTGATTTCATCCACTTTGATGAATTGTTTTTGAGCTTCGGATTGATCCTTTGTTGATTCTGTCCCACAAGCGGCGAAAAGAATCAAAGAAGCAATGGCAAGTTTTTTCATAAGTATAGTGGTCGTTTTAGGGAATTTAGATCAAATCCACAGCTTTTCCATGGCCATTTATTTAAAGAGCATAAATCTGGGATTAAACAGATGATTTGGATATCGAAAAAAATACACCAAATCAAAAAATGAATTGGGATTTGGGAATAGCTTTGGTGAAGGTGAAAAATTAGATAGACAAAAAAAACCAGAACTAATTCAATTCTGGTCTTTTTGTCTCATAAACTCATTTATTTCTAATCATTAATTACTAATGATTTATACCCTAACATACGAACTTTTAAAAAGGTTTGGATTCACTAACTTTTAAATTTTCGATTTATCATTCTTTTTTCTATAAACAACTTTCAAAAGGGATGAGTATAATACCGCCCAACAAAGAATTTAGAACCCTATTTTTTCTTTTTGTAATTTAAGATGACATAACCATCAACCTTATGAAATACAATTACAAACCAATTCAGGCATTACTGTTATGTCTGGGTCTTGGATTGACCGAAATAGATGCATTGGCTCAAAGCCAGTCGAATCCAGTCGATCCTTCATTTTATAGTAGCTATTCCTGGAGAAACATCGGCCCTGATCGAGGCGGCCGGTCCTTAGGAGCCTCGGGAAGTCCTGGCAGGAAAAACGAATATTATTTCGGTGCGACAGGTGGAGGGCTTTGGAAAACCATAGATGGAGGAAATGAATGGTTTCCTGTAACCGATGGAAAAATCACTTCTTCCAGTATAGGAGCTGTGGCAGTTACCGAAACCAATCCCGATGTGGTTTACATCGGAGGAGGAGAAACTCAGTTGAGAGGCTCTATTACCCAAGGAGACGGAGTATACAAAACCACAGATGGAGGAGAAACTTGGAGACATATTGGGTTGAAAGAAACACAGGCTATTTCCAGAATCAGAGTTCACCCAACTAATCCGGATATTGTTTATGTAGCGGCTTTAGGCCATCCCTATGGAGAAAATGAAGAAAGAGGTGTTTTCCGGTCAACAGATGGAGGAAATAATTGGGAAAAAGTATTGTATGTGAGTGATAAAGCAGGAGCAGCAGATCTGATCATTGACCGAACAAATCCAAAAGTTCTTTATGCTTCTACCTGGCAGGTGTACAGAAAAGCCTGGAAAATGTGGGGAGGTGGTCCAGATTCGAAACTTTGGAAATCAACTGACGGTGGTGATACTTGGAATGATTTGACTTCAAACCCCGGCATGCCGGAAGGACCAATTGGTAAAATCGGGGTAACGGTCTCTCCTGCTGATCCAAACCGTGTTTGGGCAATAGTAGAAGCCAATGAAGGAGGAGTTTTCAGGTCTGATGATGCGGGAAAGACTTGGAAGAAAGTAAATGAAGAAAGAAAGCTCAGACAAAGGGCATTCTATTATTCTAGAATTTATGCAGATCCAATAGATAAGAATACTGTTTATGGTTTGAATGTTGATTTTTGGAAATCCACTGATGGCGGTGAAACTTTTGATGTTGAAATCACAGTGCCCCATGGAGATAATCATGATCTCTGGATTGACCCAAATGATCCAATGCGGATGATTTCTTCCAATGACGGTGGTGGAGTAGTCAGTATCAATGGAGGTAAAACCTGGACGGAAGAAGATTATCCTACTTCCCAGTTTTATCATGTCATGACTACTTCAGATGTTCCTTATCATGTAGCTGGTGCTCAGCAGGATAACAGTACTTTAGCCATGCCTTCTGAAGGTTGGAGACATTTGTTGGGCGGTGGTCCAGGTCATGGCTATCACTATGCTGTTGGCGGTGGAGAAAGTGGTTGGATTACGCAAAGTCCCACGGATCCTGATGTCTTTTACGCCGGTTCCCAAGGAGCTTTATTAACGCGCTATAACCGAAAAACCGGGCAGTACCGAGATATTCAAGTTTATCCAAGATTCTTTTCTGGAGAACCGGCCTCTGCCTTACCAGAGCGTTGGCAATGGACATTCCCGATTATGTTCTCTCCATTGGATCCTTCCATTATGTACACCACTTCACAGCATGTGTGGAAAACAACCAATGACGGACAAACTTGGGAGAAAATTAGTCCAGATCTTACCTATGCTGATCCCGAAACTTTGGGTAAAACCGGCGGTGTGATTACCATGGACATGAATGGTCCTGAAATCTATGCTACTGTTTTTGCTTTGGCACCTTCCATGCATGACGTGAACACCATCTGGGCTGGATCAGATGATGGAAAAGTACATATTACCCAAGATGGAGGGAAAAACTGGATGGACATCACCCCTGTTGACCTTCCTAAGTTTTCAAGAATCAGCATTATTGATGAGGGCAAATTTGCTCCGGGCACCTTGTACTTAGCTGCAAACCGCTACCAGGTTGATGATAGACAACCTTACGTTTTCAAAACCAAAGACTTTGGAAAAACCTGGACTAAGATCATTAATGGAATTGAAGACGGTCATTTTGCAAGAGCTATCCGAGAGGACTTGGAGAAGCCAGGAATATTGTACTTGGCTACAGAGCATGGGGTATATGTTTCTTTCAACGATGGTGCCGATTGGCAATCCTTGCAGTTGAATTTGCCGGATACTCCAATTCGGGATTTGGTGCTGAAAAATGATGATGTGGTATTAGGTTCACATGGTAGAGGTTTCTGGATTTTGGATGATATCAGACCTTTGCGGGAAGCAGTGGAGGTAACTGCCAAAAATGAAGTAACTTTATTTAAGCCTGCAAACCCAATAAGAGGAGTTTACGATGCCGCTATCCAATACTATTTGCCAGAAGAAGCAGAATCTGTGACTATCGAAATCAAAGATGCAGCTGGTAATCTGATCAATACCTACACAGGAACAAAAGATAAGAAAGCCAGAAATGCTCCTAATCTTCAGAAAGGTCTAAACACGTTTACCTGGGATATGCGCTATCCCGGAGCTACTGTCTTCGATGGAATGATCATTTGGTCAGCAAGACCACAAAGAGGCCCGATGGCACCTATTGGTGAATATCAGGTTACTTTAAAAATCGGTGATGTTGAAAAAATTACTTCTTTCGAATTGGAAATGGATCCTAATCTGGAAGGCGTAACAGCTGCGGATTTGCAGGAACAGTTTGATTTGGCTCTTCAAATCAGAGATAAGGTTTCTGAAGCGAATGAAGCAGTTATTTTGATCCGAAATATCCGTGAGCAAGCGAAAGGAGTAAAAGCCAATAATAAAGCGAAAGCTCAAATTGATGCCATTTTAGAGAAGTTGAAAGTGGTGGAAGAAGATCTGTACCAGGTTCAAAATCAATCTGGGCAGGATCCATTGAATTTCCCGATCAAACTGAATAACAGATTGGCTTCCTTGCAGCGAAGTGTGGAATCAGGTCAGGCTAAGCCAACTGATGCAGCATATGTAGTTTTGGAGGAGCTATCAGCAGAATTGGAAGGGCATTTGGCAAAACTGGATCAAATCCTGGAAACTGATTTGAAAAACCTGAATGAAATCTTACCCCAGAAAATCACTTTGGTTAAGAAGAAATAAATTTAAATAAGAGGCTGTCTCAAAAGTCTATATTATTGTCAGCCTGAGCGGAGTCGAAGGCTTAATAAAGTGAATTAGCTACATTTCGACTTCACTCAATGTGACAAAAAATAATTATGAGACAGCCTCTTTTTTTGAATCAAGGAATGCGAGAATATCCTGAACTGGAAAAATTGAAGGCATATCAAAAAGCCCATGCCATAAAGATCCGAATACTGGGTGAAAGGGATGACTTGCTTTACGTAAACTTTGAATCCAATAAAGGATCATGGGAAATCTACATTCAAGACGAGGGCGGTGATTTCGATGAATCAAATCAAATCTTGTGTCTTTATTTGGTCTTAAAATCACTCGAGGATTATAAAGATGAAACTGATTTCCTAGCGTGGTCAAATTTTTATGGCCTAGACGATTTTGATGATTTTTGGCTGGATTACTACCGCAGTTTGGATAAAAAAGTTTACGAAATAGAATTCCATTTTGGGAAAATAGATCCTTTTATAAATTCATTTGATTATGAATTACGCGCTGGAGCTTATCAGGAATTAACAAGGAAAAAAAGGCTTTAAAATTCTTTTTAAATAGAACTAAACAGGATTTGAAGGAGTTGAACTACTATTATTTTTAAGTAGAAACATTCAGAATGAAAAAACAGTTTGGAGGTAAATTCACCAAAAAGGAAGAGGAAAAATTTCGAAAAATCAGCAATTGGGATGGGGAGAAATTTCTGAATTTAGAACCCACCAGTATGGATTTTAGCTTTCAGTCTTTGCCAAAATTTCTTTATAAACAGTTTTGTGAAAAAGAAGGGCGTGAACCAAAACAAAAACTACACATTCTTCCTTTTGATAGGGAAGCGTTTTTGGCACCATCAGTCCAAGCTAAATTTATATGGTATGGTCATTCCGCTTTGTTGATCCGTATGGGAGGGAAAACTATTTTGATTGACCCAATGCTCGGTCCTGATGCCTCTCCAATAGCTCCATTTGCCACTAAAAGATTCAGTGATGGGACTTTGGATCTCATCGAACAATTTCCTGAAATAGACTTGGTCTTGATGACGCATGATCACTACGACCATTTGGATTTGAAAAGTATGAAACGCTTGATACCCAAAGTGAAACAGTTTTTTGTAGGAATGGGTGTTGCAAGACATTTAGAAAAGTGGGGAGTTGATCCTGAAACCATCACAGAGTTTGACTGGTGGAAAGCCACACAATTTCAAGATTTAATGATTACTTATACCCCTACCCGCCATTTTTCAGGGAGAGGGTTATCTGATCGGGCTAAATCGATGTGGGGCGGATGGGTAATCCAGTCCAAGCAAGAAAAATTATGGTTTAGTGGTGATGGTGGATATGGAAATCATTTTAAGGAAATCGGTGAAAAGTTAGGTCCATTTGATTTTGCCTGGATGGAATGTGGGCAATACAATGAAAACTGGAGACTGATCCATATGTTTCCCGATGAAAGTGTACAAGCAGCTATCGATGCCAATGCCAAGAACATTATGCCTGTTCACTGGGCAGGATTTTCTTTGGCTCAGCATCATTGGACCGAACCTGTAGAAAAATTTGTTGCCTCTGCTCACCACAATTCCATTCCATTTATTACACCTGAATTAGGAGAATTGATCAACTTGGATCAGGAGAGAAAAAATGAATTTTGGTGGAGGAACTAAGCTGAGAAATAGCATTTATTTCATGAAGATTATTAAAAGAATAGATGTGAAAGCATCTATTTCCTTTTTACAGGAATGGATCGATTTATCGGGGAATATTTCCTAACTTAAAGAGATTCAGATCAATAAATAAAATTAATCATGAAAAATACATCTATACTATTCGGGTCAGGCTTCCTGATGGCACTAGTCATGGCATTTACTTTTAGGCCGATAGATTTACCTTATGGCATGGCCAAAGGCACTCCTGAAATTAAATCCATCACCTCTTTAACTTTTGGTCCAGAGGGAGTATTGTTTATTGGTGATTCCAAAAGCGCGGCAGTTTATGCAATAAACACCAAGGATAATGAATTCACGAAAGAATTCTCTACCGTGGAGGTCCAAAATATAGATAAGAAGTTAGCGGATAAATTGGGTACCACTGTAGATCATATTTCAATTTTAGATATCGCTGTAAACCCTACTTCCAAGAGAGTGTATTTGGCGATCCAATCGGCCGATGGAACCCCGGTTTTGATGACTTTGGAAGGTGAAGAATTTGCACCAGTATCTTTGGAAAATATTGAATATGCTGCTGTTGAGTTGAACAATTCACCTGCAGAAGATGCCAAAGACGGAAGAGGTAGATCGTTACGGATTTCCTCCATTTCTGATATGGGATATGCTGACGGGAAGTTACTGGTAAGTGGCTTATCCAATCAAGAATTCAGTTCTACCTTTCGAAGCATCCCTTTTCCATTTTCAGATATTCAAGACCATGCTTCGTTAGAGATTTTTCATGCGGCTCATGGAAGGTATGAAACTACCTCACCTATAAAAACCTTCACTACTGCCGAAATCAATGGAAAAGATTACTTGGTAGCGAGTTACACCTGTACTCCTTTGGTTTTATTTCCAATGGATGAACTGAAAGCCGGAAAACATATCAAAGGCCGAACTATAGCTGAGATGGGAAGTGGCAACCAACCATTGGACATTTTGAATGTGAAAAAGGATGGAAAGTCGTATTTAGTCATGGCTAATTCTAACCGACCTGTATTTCGGGTAAATTTTGAAGATATAGCGAGTTTTGAAGGTTCTTTAACCGAACCTGTACCGGATAATTTTGCAACGGAAGGGGTTGATTTTGTTTCTATGCCTTTGACAAATGTCCAACAATTAGATAAGATGGACGATGGAACCATGATTTTGCTTCAAAGAAAATCCAATGGTTCTTTGGATTTATGGTCCACTGATAAAGCTGAATACTTGCTCAGGTAATGAAATATTTTTCTCCTAAAATCAGGTTATACTCACTCCATAGCCTGATTTTTTTTGTTTTAGTCTTTTTGCATTCCTGCAGTCAAAACCAGGAGGATCAATTGAATATTGTCTGGGAAAATGAAAAGGCAGTTGGTCTTCAGATCCCAAAGGATATCTCCATTGATAATCTGGAAATAAGATTAGTTCAGGATGAAGAACGGACTTCTATGCTTGGAAGATTTGAGGAGACTAACAATGGGATGATTTTTAAGCCGTTAATTCCATTTACAAGAGGTTTGAGCTATGAGCTTGTTTCTGGGGATAAGCAATTAGGGCAAATCCTTATTCCATTTCCCGATATGGGAGATGCTTACCCAGAACTAATAGCAGCCTATCCCTCTCAAGACACTGTTCCTGAGAACCTTTTGAAGGTTTATTTGACTTTCAGTCAACCTATGAAAGAAGGGGTGGCTTTGAATTATTTGACCTTACTTAATTCTAATCGAGATACTGTGCCCGGAGTATTTTTGAACCTGCAGCCAGAGCTTTGGAATGAATCAAGAACCCAGCTTACTGTTTGGTTGGATCCAGGTAGAATCAAGAGAGATTTGATTCCTAATCTTGAAATGGGTGCACCTTTAAAGAATAATCAGAGGTATGAATTACTGGTTTCTGATGGTTGGAAAGCACAGAATGGACTGGAATTGGGTGCTAGGGTTTCCAAAAGCTTTATTGTGATTCAAAGGGATAGCATTTCTCCAAATCCGGATCAATGGCTTATCACTACGCCTAAGACAAATTCAAGAGATCAGTTGAAAGTCGATTTTTTGGAGGCTTTGGATTATAGTTTACTCCAAGAAGTATTCACAATAAAGAATGAAGATGGAAAGAACATTCCTGGAGTTTGGGAACTTGGATTTGAAGAGAAGGCGATCGCTTTTAGTCCGGATGAAAATTGGAAAACTGGAAATTATACGATTCTAATAGAGATACGCCTTGAAGATCTGGCTGGAAATAATATCAATCGGCTTTTTGAAGTGGATTTGGAACAACCTAATCAAACCAAAACAAATGATGGATTTTATAAACTTAATTTTTCTATAAAAGAATAAAAATGAACGATTGATTTTATCCTTTTTATTCCAGCTCCTCTACCCTTCCCTCATAGTCAAATTGTAAATCTTCATGAAGTCCGGAAATCAGCTTTTGTATTTTGGCAATTTGGGATTTGTAAAGATTTTCAATTACCTGATTGCCATGTTTTAAAAAACCATACTCTTTCATCTTTTCGCAAAAAAACAACAGAACTTCAATTTGATCGGTTTTATCTTTACTAAGCTTTAAAAGCTTGTTCATTTTCCGACGGATCTTTTGAGCTGATTTTTTGGCATAATAAGAATGGTTTCCTCTTGCATTCTGAAATTCTACTTCTAAATCCTCCTGAACCAATTGCACATACAGGTAAGGCTGATCTCTCCCATACAATTTGAAATACAAATAAGCTTTATTTTCCCTGCTGAACTTACTTAAGTCGATGAGATAGTCCCTTAGTTCTTTTTCGTTTAGGTAACTGAGCTCCCTTTTGATTTCTGCCAAACTGGGTATCTGCATAAAATGCTATTTTCGTTTTTAGTTAAATGGAACAGACAAAAGTGCCAAACAAGTTTGAATACCCTCCAGATAATTTCCAATTCTGATGTTCTCATTAGGAGCATGGATGCTATTATCAGGGTTCGGTATTCTAACAGACACCGCAGGTACTTCTAATATATTTATAAATGGAGCCATAGGCTGAGAGCCTCCAGTAGTTCTGGTATTGATGTAATCTGAACCAAAAACATACGTCATTCCATTTTTTAACCAATTTGCAAATGGGGAATCCATCTCTGCTCTGAAAGGATCAGAACCTAAACGGTACTCAAAGGAAGCTAATTTTGGATAGGTTTTCCTTTCTTCATCTGTGGGCTCTCCTTCCACCAAGTGAAAGCCTTGATCTACAACAAATTGTTTTAAAAGATCCATTTGCCTTTGCGCAGGCGTTTCCTTGACTAAACGCATATCAATTTCCACAATCGCTTCAGAAGGGATCAAGGTTCTCACCTCTTCACCTACCCAGCCTGCTTTTATTCCTCTAATATTCAAGGATGGAAATTGAAGCGCTTCTTGGAGGGTGTTACCTACTTTTTCAGCTTCTGCAAATCCCAGATCGTTTTCTATTTCTTCCTTATTTTCAGGTACTTTATTCATGCTATTGATTTCTTCTTCCGTAAACTGAATTCCTGCATAAAAATCTGGAATCAATACTTTTCCATCATCATCTTTTATCCCCGCCAATAACTTACTCAAAGAGAAAACAGGATTAGGAGCAAAATTTCCATATTGACCTGAATGTAGATCGTTTGAAGCCCCAAAAACTTTGATAGTAGCAGTAGCAATTCCTCTCGCCCCAAAAGTCAAATTGGGTAAATTGGAAATGTGGCGGGTGCCATCCATGATTAAAATCCCATCTGCCTCGAATAGCTTTTTATTCTGAGCTACCACCTCTGCCAGTTCCGGTGAACTTATTTCTTCCTGAAAATCCAATATGAATTTTAAATTGACAGAAGGCTTGTTTCCGGTTTTTTCGAGAATGTCCAACGCACTTAAAAAAGTCATAGTAGGTCCTTTTGAATCTGAAGCTGAGCGGGCAAAAATTTTCCAATCAGAATCAATTGGTCCATCTAGGAAGTTCCAGTTCAGCTCTTCCCAGCTTTCCCCCTCTTTCATTTTCAAGGCTGGAATGTATGGACTTTCCTGATCCCAAGCAGATGGATCCACCGGTTGTCCATCAATTTGCATGTATACTAAAATTGTTTTCTTTTTTGGGTCAGATTTCCCTTCTGCGTAAAGGTGAGGAACTGAAGCCGACTTCAATTCCTTTGTTTTAAACCCCCTACTCTCTAGGGCATCCTTACACCATTCCAGATTGGCTTGAATATCAGCAGGTACTTTTCCATTATTTGGGATACTCAGGTAATCTCGAAAAGTTAAAAGAGAATTTCTCAGTTCCTTTTTGGATTCCAAAATGATTTCTTCTCTATTGAGCTGGGCAAAGCTGAACTTGCTGGAAAGGAAAAAAAGCAGGATGAAATAATAATTGATTGATTTCATAGGTAGATTAGATCAATTTGGAAATTAGCATTTTTAAAAAACCTTTTCGAAAAATCAGGAAAAGAAGTTTTTCAAATAATTTCTTATAAAATTCAAACGATTTGCTGATTTGGAGCTTTATTCATTGAAATTGATAGGAAGCAAGCTTATCTTAAACCCCAACTAGACCCCAACTGATGAAAGAACTTCAGGCCATTATCCAGGCGTATGACCATTATCAGATTTTAGAAAAGAAAATCGCTTTGGCAACAGTCGTCCATGTTGATGGATCTGCTTACCGTCGCCCTGGGGCTAGAATGTTGGTCTCAGAGGATGGAGAATTAACCGGAGCAATCAGTGGAGGATGTCTAGAAGGTGATGCACTCAGAAAAGCACAATCCGTCATTTTTCAGCAAAAATCCATGTTGGTCACTTATGATACCACCGATGAAGATGATCAAAAATTTGGAGTGGGTTTAGGATGCAATGGAATTATACATGTTTTGATCGAACCGATTGAATATAAAGATTCTATGAATTCTATAAACCTCTTAAAAAAGGCGCTTTCGGATCGAAATGTAGGTACATTGGTAACTGTTTTTTCAATTAAAAATTCGAGATCTGAACAAATAGGAACTGTTCTTTTATCAAAAAACAGTATTCAGGAAGGCCATATGGAGAAATTGGAATCTTCATTTTACAAAGCTATCTCTGAACAAGTGGCTGATTCGACACAATTGGCTAGTATAATTAGGAAATATCCCGAATTTGATTCAGTTCAGGTGTTTTATGAAAAGATCAAACCTGCGACAAGGCTTCTGCTTTTCGGCGCAGGAAATGATACCATTCCTTTGGTTCAATTGGCGGATATATTGGGCTTTGAGGTGATCGTGATAGACGGACGTGCCAATCATGCCACTAAAGGGCGATTTCCTAAAGCGAAGGAAATTTTTGTGGGTTCAGCAGATGAAGTGGTGATAAAATTACCGATTGATGGTCAAACTGTAGCATTGTTAATGACTCATAATTTTGAATTCGAATGCGTTGTATTGCAGCAACTTCTCAATTTTCCACTGCCTTATATTGGGATTTTGGGTCCTAAAAAGAAATCCGAAAAGATGATCCAAAGATTGGAAAATCAAGGAATATCCGTGAAAAAGGATCACCTTTACTCCCCGATGGGCTTGGATATTGGAGCTGAAGGTTCTGAAGAAATTGCCTTATCGGTGTTAGCTGAGATCAAGGCGGTTTTGGCAGGTAAATCCGGGACTTTTCTAAAAGATAAAGAAGGTCCAATACATGAAGAAATAGCATGAGTAGTCCAAAAACAGGGATAATTATAGTAGCAGCTGGAGAATCTTCAAGGCTAGGTTACCCTAAGCAAATAGCCAAATACCAGGATAAAACATTGCTACAATGGGCGATTGATGCAGCAAATGGCGCTGATGTAGCGAAAAGAGTTTTGGTTTTGGGGGCTTTTAAAGACGAAATAAAGAAGACTTTTTCTGGAGCCAGCATTCCTAATATCCCCAATCCTAACTGGGAAAAAGGCATGGCTTCTACCTTAGTTAAAGGTTTGGAATACCTTCAAAAAATCGACCCCGTTGATCAGGTAATTATCATGCTCTGTGATCAGCCTTTTGTGGACTCAAAAATCCTCAATAAGCTTATCACTTCTCAGCAAAAGACTGGAAAAGGAATCATAGCTTGTAAATATGCCAAAACCTTTGGTGTTCCGATTTTATTTACCGAGAAGTATTTTGATGAATTAATGACATTGACTGGTGATGAAGGAGGTAAAAAAATAGCGATGGCAAATGAGGAGGACCTTGAGTTAGTGGTTTTTCCGAAAGGAAAAACTGATGTAGATACGGAAGCAGATTTAAGGGATCTGAATTTATAAGAAGACTCCAATTGTTGATATCAGTATTTTTTTCTCGCCGCAGCGCGACGCTAAGAATGTATTTAAAATAGGTTTTAAAGAGTTTAAACCGTTCAATATTTCTTTTGACAGATTTTTTAACGCTGCACAGTTTGGCCTTTACAGGAAATTAATTTCCTCGTAATCCTGAAACCACCTTTTTGACCCAATCCACCGTATCCAAAATATCCTGTTCGGTGGTACTTTTTCCTAAACTAAATCGTAAAGATGCTCTGCCTAAATCCGGATCAATTCCCATAGCCTGAAGTACATGAGATGGTTTTGGGGAAATACTGGTACATGCAGACCCAGAACTGACGGCTACTTTTTGACACACTTTTCTTAAAAACTCCTCTCCTTCTAATCCTTCAAATGAAATATTACAAACATGTGGCAACCTATTTTGTTGACTTCCATTTAATCTAGTGCCGTGGATCTGTAACAGACTCTCTTCCAATTGATTTCTCAAAAGTGATAGTCTGGAAATCTCGGTTTCCATTTCACCCTTCTTCAATTCTGCTGCTTTCCCCATTCCTACGATTCCTGGCACATTCAAGGTTCCCGATCGAAATCCTTTCTCATGGCCACCACCTGAAATCAGGGCCAATGGTTTAGGTAAGCTGTGATTATGTCTTATATAGAGTGCTCCTACTCCTTTGGGACCATAAAATTTATGAGCTGAAATTGCCATCATATGGATTCCATCCACGGAAATTGGAATCTTTCCAGCTGCCTGAACTGCATCCGTGAAGAAAATAATACCATTTTCATCTGCAATTTTAGCAATGGATTCAATTGGGTAGATTACTCCAGTTTCATTGTTGGCCCACATAAGTGAGATCATCTTAGTATCCCGATGAATGGAATTTTTAAGTAGTTCAAGATCCAGACTTCCATCGTTTGATACTGGCAAATAGGTGATAGATGCTCCTTTATTTTCTAATTCTGCAAAGCAATCCAAAACCGCTTTATGCTCAGTTTGGCAAGTGATGTAGTGTTGATTTTCACCTTTGTAATTTTCGAAAGTACCTTTGATTGCAAGATTAATAGCCTCTGTGGCTCCTGAGGTAAAGATGATTTCCTTTGATTTTGCATTGATTAGATTGGCCACTTGCTCTCTTGCGAGTGCTACCCCATCTTCTGCAATCCAACCGTAAGGATGACTTTTGCTTGCTGCATTTCCGAAATGCTCGTTGAAATAAGGCAACATTTCTTGTACTACTTCTGTAGCACAAGGTGTGGTCGCATTATAGTCTAAATAAATAGGGTAATTCATCTGTTCATTATTTCTGTTCTCTTTTGATTTTGAATAGCTCTTGGCAGATCAAGTCAAATTAGAGGCTTCATTAAAAAGACTTTGTTTACAAGGAACTAATTTCCTGTTAACTTCCCTTATCGAGTAACTAAAATCAAACAATTTGTTATGCAGGAATCCTGGACTTTTCATATTGATCCACTTAATAAAGGTACTTTTGAAGATGTGATCAAAGCAACACTAAAAAAAGAAGAAAAAGACTTAGGGATTTTTCTTTCATTCTATTTCAGAAAAGAAGGGGCAATTGCGGAAAAAACAATCTTAAAGGACAGCCCTGTTTTCGAAACAGAAAAATCAGGAAATCTTATTCTTGAGTTTGACTTGGTACATTTCAATGCCTGTTTGGCAATCCACGAACAAAAACGTGAGCAAATGACCATTGATTTTTTTATGGATCAGATAGAATCAAAATTAACTCTGAAAGGTCCATATTGGCCAGAAAGAGGAGTTGATGAGATATGAGTTTCAACTTAAAACCAGTTGACTGATTACAAAATAGACCAAGATGTCAACTAAGAAAAAGACTCTTTCCAATCAGATGAAAAGAGTCTTTTTTTAATTTCCATGTTCTAAGCTTTAAAACAATAATCTTAGATCATACAGGTGACCTCAAACCTTTAGGATCTTTTGATTACCAAATTCAAGTCCTCAAATTCTTTTTGTTCTATAAAAGGTTGGGTTCTTAACCTCCGTTCAGTTGCCTTATAGATAGCATTTGCCACAGCTCCTCCTGTAGGAGGTAATGCTGGTTCGCCCAAGCCTGTTGGATCAAATCCACTGTCTACATAATGCACATCGATCTGAGGAACTTCTTTCATTCTTATCAATCGGTATTTATCGAAATTCTTTTGAGTCGGTAGACCATTTTCAAATGTCAGATTTCCGTACATAGCATGTCCCATGCCATCCACGATACCACCTCTCACTTGATGATTTGCTCCAGTTGGATTAATGACCATTCCACAATCAGTAGCTGCCGTGATTTTCTTAAGAACAGGAGATCCGTTTTCCATCTCAATATCAGCAACTTGTGCTACGTAAGTTCTATGGGAAAAGTAAACAGAAAATCCTTGACTGATAGTTGGGTTCTTGCCCCAATTGGATTTGTCTGCTGCTGTTTTGATCACTCCGATCATTCGATCGGCATCGTATCCCAGGTCACCACCTACAGGGTTTGTTTTTGCTTTTTCCAATAATGCCAATCGGAACTCAACTGGGTCTTTTTTGGCAGCCAATGCTACTTCATCGAGAAAAGACTGTTCTGCATAAGCTAGGAAGTTGGTAATTGGGGCTCTCCATGCATTGGTAGTGATAGTAGATTTATGATCTATGCTTTCTATCAATACATTTTCCACTGCCCCAGAAGGGAAATTATTTTCTCGTGTGCTATTTCCAGCATTGATGCCTGCTCCTTTCAGTTTATACCCGATCATATTTCCATCTCCATCGAGGGCTGCCTCAAATCGATACCTGACAGCAGGGCGGTAAGCTCCGCCAGTTAAGTCATCCTCTCTGCTCCATGTTACTTTTACAGGGGCATTTATCAATTTGGAGATTTTCACCGCCTCATCGGCATAATCTGCACGTAGTCTTCTACCAAATCCTCCACCCAATCTTGTGATTTCTACAGTGATATTTTCTTTTGGAATTCCTAAAATTTCGGCAGCTGAAGATGCGGCACGGTCTGGAGTTTGTGTAGGCCCAATAAGCTCTGCGGAGTTTTCTTTCACATGGGCAAAGAAATTCATTGGCTCCATAGGGGAATGAGAAAGAAAAGGGCATTGGTATTCGGCTTTGATTACTTGTGCTGCATTTTTAAATGCTATTTCCACATTACCGTCTTTTCTTCTTTCCTCTGCTTTACCCGTATCAAGCATTTCTCTGAAAATCCGATCATGATCGCTGGTGCTTTCCACTGATCCGTCTGGTTCGTATTCCACTTTCAAAAGCTTTTTGGCTTTCATCAATGGCCAGGTAGAATTTCCTATTACTGCCACATTATTATCAAAAGTCAAAACATCAGAAACACCTGTGACTGCTTTGGCTTCTGCGTCATCTACCGATTTGATTTTCATCCCAAATGGAGGTCTTTGAACCATGGCGTGAAGCATTCCCTCTCGATAAAAGTCCAAACCATAAAGAGGCTTTCCAGTATAAATAGCACGACTGTCAACGTTTTTGACGGGAGTGCCTATAATTTTAAAGTCTTTTTTATCTTTTAAAGCAACCTCTTCTGGTGCTTCCAACATAGAAGCGGCAATAGCCATGTCTCCATAACTGGCTTCTTTTCCACTTCCTTTATGAAAAATCATTCCTTCAGAGGTTGTAATTTCTTCTGCAGGCACAGCCCATTCTTTTGCTGCCGCAGCAACCAATAAATACCTTGCAGTTGCTCCTGCTTTTCTAAGTCTTTCCCAGGAATGTGGCATGGCTCCAGATCCTCCTGTCAGCTGTCTGTCAAACTTTTCGGCGTCGAGATTTGCCTGAAGTACTCTTACTTTTTTCCAGTCAGCATCCAGCTCCTCAGCTACCACCATTGGGAATGAGGTTTTGATATTTTGACCTAGTTCTGGATTTGGAGAATAAATCACAATATCTCCACTTGGTGCAATGCTGAGATAAGCATTGAAATTTTTAGCCTGTGAAAGCACCTGTTCATCGGAAAGCACTTCCATTTTAGGAGAATCACAACCCAGCCAGTTAAAACCAATGAATAAACCTCCGGCAGTAGTTCCAGCGATTTTTAGAAAATCCCTTCTATTTGTCTTTGTCAGTGTAGCCATGATTTTTAGATTTTGGCAGCTTTTGCAACTGCTTCCCGAATTTTATGATAGGTACCACAACGACACAGATTCCTGTTCATCGCATTTTCGATTTCTTCCATGCTTGGCGATGGGTTTTTCTTTAGTAATGCAGCTGCATTCATAATCTGACCTGCCTGGCAGTAACCACATTGGGCAACATCAATTTCCTCCCAAGCCTGCTGAACAGGATGATCTCCTTCTTCAGAAAGTCCTTCTATGGTAGTTACTTCATCAGAACCTACAATGGACACAGGCATGCTGCAAGAAAATATTGCTTCTCCGTTTAGATGAACTGTGCATGCACCACATTGGGCAATTCCGCAAGAATATTTAGTTCCTACCAATCCCAAGTGATCGCGAAGTACCCAAAGTAATGGAGTATCCTCTTCTACGTCAACGGTATGGGTCTTGCCGTTGATTTTAAGATTTAAGTTTGCCATGGATTTATGTTTTATAAGCTTAATTTAAAGAAAATCAGGGCTTAAGTAAAGCCGTTGGTGGAAAATAGAAACTGGTTCAATAGGTCTCTAACTTGATCCTGCCATTCCTGTTTGACTTAAAACAACTTTTTTTATTCGAATGGCATCTTTTTAATCGTTTTTCGGTTTATTCATTTGCGTCATTTATATATCAATTCACGTTACTCTTATGTCTCAATCTTCGCTGAAGATTCTTAGAAAAATAGTCTTGGGACTCGTTTCTATATGCCTCATTCTTTTTACTGTAGGTTTTCTATTTGTCACTTTCAGCCCCCAATTCGGCGGTAATCCTAGCCAAGAACAACTAGAGTCCTTTGAAAAATTGGATCATTATTCCAATGGAGAGTTTCAGAACCTGACAGAAACCAATATGGACATGAATATTGGGAAAGCGATAAAAATGCTTCCTGAATTCTTTAAAAATGATCCTACCCGTGTACCTGATTTTGATATTCCTATTGTCAAAGTTGATTCCATAGATCTTTCTAAACCATACATTCCTACTCGATTGATTTGGTTTGGGCATTCTGCTTTTCTACTTCAGATAGATGGGAAAAATATTTTGTTGGATCCCATGCTGAGTGAGGTTCCTGCTCCGCATCCTTTGTTAGGAAAAAAACGATTTAGTAAGGAATTGCCAATAGAAATCGAGGAGCTGCCACAGTTAGACATCATCATTTTCTCTCATGATCATTATGACCATTTAGATTACGAGTCAGTACAAAAGCTGAAGGAAAAAGCCAAGGAATTTTTTGTGCCCTTGGGTGTTGGTTCGCATTTAGAAGCCTGGGGAATTGACAGGTCTAAAATTCATGAATTAGATTGGTGGGATGAGGTGCAGTCAAATGGACTAAAATTGGCATTTGCCCCATCCAGACATTTTTCTGGAAGAGGGTTAAACAATCGTTTTTCTACCCTTTGGGGTTCCTGGATCATCCAAGGAAGTACAGAAAATATTTATTTCAGTGGTGATGGAGGTTATGGTCCACATTTCAAAGAGATCGGTGAAAAGTATGGACCTTTTGACTTTGCCATGATGGAATGTGGTCAATACAATGAACGCTGGAAAGAAATCCATATGATGCCGGAAGAGACTGCGCAGGCTGGAAAAGATATTCAAGCCAAAGTCATCATGCCTATTCATTGGGCGGCATTTACGCTGGCCATGCACTCTTGGACTGATCCAGTAGAACGTGTCATTAAGAAAGGAGAGGAAATCCAACTGCCTGTTTTTGTTCCAAAAATCGGTGAGTTTATCGAATTGAATGGAAATCTTGAAACCAGAGAACTTTGGTGGATCAAGCCATGATTTTTCGAGAATTGTGTTGATTGTCAGTAAATAAGCTTTCTATCTTTGATTTTTTGTCTAAGGAGTGTCAAAATCCATATACTTTATTAAAAATTGATCATCAAGTAATGCCTCATTTTTAAAGCATTTTTCCTAATTTGACGTTTTAAAATTCAATTTAATTCAACCTAAAAAACCTATGTCCCAGACAATCAAAGCTGCTATTGTGGGAACCGGATTTATCGGCCCAGCTCATTTAGAAGCACTTAGAAGAATTCCTAATATCGAGGTGACTGGCCTTGTAGAAGTGAATCAAGAAGTAGCAGATGCGAAAGCAAAAGAACTTGGAATCCCCAATGCCTACACTTTTGAGAATATGCTCAAAGATGATAGCATTCAAGTCGTACATGTTTGTACACCTAATTTCCTTCATTTTCCTCAAACCAAAGCCTGTCTTTTGGCAGGAAAGCATGTTGTTTGCGAAAAGCCATTAGCTAATACTATCGCTGAAGCTGAAGAGCTAGTTGCCTTGGCAAAAGAGAAAGGATTAGTCAATGCTGTGCATTTTAATCTCCGTTACTATCCGATGGTTCGCCAGATGAAAGTAATGAGAGAGAAAGGCGAATTGGGAGAAGTTAACTCTGTCATGGGATCCTACCTTCAGGACTGGTTATTCTATAAGACTGATTACAACTGGAGATTAGAACCAGAACAGTCCGGTGGGTCAAGAGCAGTAGCGGATATCGGATCTCACCTATTAGACATGACTGAATATGTGACTGGTTTGAAAATAACAGCTGTAATGGCGGATTTCTCGACTGTTCATAAAACTAGATTAAAGCCTCTGAAAGCGATTGAAACATTTTCAGGAAAAGCATTGGATCCTTCTGATTACAAAGAATATCCGGTGACATCAGAAGATTATGCAACAATCCTACTTCGTTTCGACAATGGTCGAACTGGATCAATCACAGTCAGTCAAATCAATGCTGGTAGAAAAAACCGCTTAAACATCGAGATTTCCGGTTCCAAAGCTAATTTCGAATTCAATGCAGAAAAGCCAAATGAACTTTGGATTGGAAAACGTGATGCGCCAAACTCTATCATGATGAAAGATCCAGCTTTGGTTGATGCCGGAGCCCGGTCATTGGTAAGTTTCCCAGGAGGACACCAAGAGGGATTTCCTGATACTTCCAAACAATTATTTAAAGAAGTTTATGCGGCGGTGAGAGAAGGCAAACAGCCGGAATCCCCTACTTTCCCAACTTTTGCTGATGGATTAAGAGAATTAATCATCGGAGAAGCAATTGTAGAAAGTAATGCAAAAGAAGCTTGGGTGAAGATTTAACAAGTGTTGGTTGCTTCGAAAGTCATTGATTGGGTATTGTGAGACTTTTCTAATCAACTCAATTTTGCTATAGAATGATGATTTTGAGTTAAAGAAAGTTAGAGGACAATCTCTTTTGATAAAAAATCGTATTTTCATGACAAATCTAAAACCAATAACAATGAACTTTAAAAAGAGTCTTTTAGCATTCGCACTACTTGCATTTGTAGGCTTTGCAGCCAATGCTCAAGAGAAAGCAAGTCCGGCTAAAACAGCAGAAGGAACTGTTGGAGATGCCAAAATTACCATTAACTATAGCAGCCCTGCGGTAAAAGGCAGAGTAATATGGGGGGATTTGGTTCCTTTAGGTGAAGTCTGGAGAGCTGGTGCAAACGAAGCAACTACTTTTACCACTACCAAAGATATCATGGTAGAAGGAAAGAAATTACCAGCTGGAACGTACGGTTTTTTCATTATCCCAGGTGAAACTGAATCAACTTTGATTTTCAACAAAGTGGCCAAACAATGGGGCGCTTTTGATTACGATGCGAGTCAGGATGTATTGAGAGTTTCAGTTCCTTCCCAACAAACTTCTTCCATGGAAGAGCGTTTGGTGTATGAAGTGAAGCCATCCAGCTTCGAGATCAGATGGGAATATGGAAAAGCTTCTGCCAAGTTAGGTTCTTAAGCATAAATCCTAGAAATACGAAACCACGGGAATTTTCCCGTGGTTTTTTATGCTTTCTACTTAATGAAAAATTATAATTGCCTGATTTTTTGTTTGTTAATATCAGACTCTTTCTCTAAATAATTAACCAAAGGCCTACCCATTCCCTCCCAAGCTACTGTCATTTTATCTCCTGCTTCTAGTAAAATCTTGTTTCCAAAACTAAAAGCATCGGCTCCATAAAAGTGGACATGTGCTTGTAAAGGAATCCTGTGTGAATCGTATTTGAAATGGTGAAATTCTAGGTTCTCCAAGTTATGGCACATATTCTTTTGACCAGTATTGATTTTGGAATTCCAGATTTGCTCCGCATTTCGGTATACAGAAACTTCGCCCGAAATATTTTCAAAATCCGAATCAATAACCAATTCCGGTCCAATCGCACAGGTTCTTATTTTTGAAGGTGCTAAATAGAGATAGTTCGTTTTTTCCATCACATGATCAGAAAATTCATTGCCGATAGTCATACCGATCCTGTAAGGGTTTCCTTCCTTATCAATCAGATATACACCAGCAATTTCCGGTTCTTCCCCTCCGTCGTCTCCGAAAAATGGAATTTTAAGTTTGTCACCATGAGCTCTTAAAACTGCTCCATTTCCTTTATAGAACCATTCCGGCTGAACTCCTAATTCTCCAGGTGCTGGATTTCCTCCCTTTACCCCCATCTCATACATTTTGAGACTATCTGTAGCTTGCTCTTTTTGCTCACTATGCATCATTTGCCTGTTTAATGCGCTATTATGATGGGTCAAGCCCGTCCCTGAAACCAGGCAATGAAATGGAGAGTCTGGCTGATCAAAAGACGGGAGGAACTTCCATTCATTGTTTAATGAATAGATAGAATCATAATCCAGTTTTTCGTCCGTAATGTTTTCTTGGATCAGGTTAATCAACTTTTGTTGGGTATCAATGGCCCTTAAAGCAAGTTTATATATCGAACCAAACCCTTTTAAAAGTACCAAATCCGGTTCTTGAACCATTGCGATCCTACGACCTTGTTTTGGATGAGTCAATTGTACTAACCGAATGCTGTTTTTCATAGTTAAAAAGGGTTTAAGTTAATTGAAGAATCTAATTCAAAATGTGTTTTTCAAAAGATCCTAGAAAATTACCGAAAAAACTAAACTCAACTAAAAATCATCTTTTTCCAAATTTTAATTGTCCATGAACAAGTAAAACCGCTTGAAGCGTTCTATTTATACCTATTAAAAGCCTAGATTTTTATTTCTAAGAAAGAGATTTGAATGCCCCGAAAGCATTCCCTTCTTTAGAATCTCCTATTTTTGCAGGCTCATGCTTCAAAATTTCGAATACAACAGTTTTGATTTACCGGTAGCAGAAATTATCTCTGAGGTAAAACAACACCTTTCTGGATCCAATTCTTTAATCATTCAAGCCCCTCCCGGAGCAGGAAAAAGTACATTGCTGCCCTTGGCTTTATTGGATGAACCTTGGTTACAAGGCAAGAAAATCCTGATGCTTGAACCTAGAAGATTAGCGACCAAATCCATAGCCCAACGTATGGCCGACATGTCAGCCACCAAAATTGGCGATTTGGTAGGATATAGAATTCGATTTGAGTCAGTTGTTTCTAAAAATACCCAACTGGAAGTAATCACCGAAGGAATTTTGACCAGAATGATGCATTCTGACAATGCTTTAGAAAATGTCGGAATGGTGATTTTTGATGAGTTTCATGAGCGTAATCTTCATTCGGAAGTGGCTTTGGCATTATGTAGGGAAGTTCAGGAAGTCCTTAGACCGGATTTAAGGATTCTTTTAATGTCTGCGACCATTGATACTCCTACCCTTTCTGAGTTGCTTGGTGCACAAGTGATTCAAAGCTCAGGAAGGCAATACCCGGTGGAAGTTGCTCACCTGCAAGAAGTGGATGAATACGCCATCGGAGAAGATACTGCTAGGCAAATTATCCCTTTGACAAAGAAGCATCCGGGAGATTTTTTGGTGTTTTTGCCCGGGCAGGGAGACATAAAAAATGCAGAAGCAATACTTCGTAAAGCCTTGCCAAATGATTTGATTTTACCGCTCTATGGGCAACTTTCGCCAGCAGCACAAAATCGTGCAATCATGCCTGACCCCTCAGGAAAAAGAAAAATTGTGCTTTCTACTGACATTGCAGAGACTTCTTTGACCATAGAAGGAATCAAAGTGGTGGTCGATTCAGGATTTGCAAAATCCTCCAAGTTCGACCCAAGAACAGGGCTTTCTAGATTGGTATTACATAGAATCAGCAAGGATTCTGCGGACCAAAGATCAGGTAGAGCTGGCCGTTTGACTGCGGGTCATTCCTATAGACTTTGGACGAAGTCCGTTGAAAATCAATTGGCTGAGTTTCGTACTCCAGAACTTTTGGAGGCTGATTTGACGCCGATGGTTTTGGATATGAAAGCTTGGGGTCAAGAGGATATCCGGAAAATGACCTGGCTTACTCCTCCTCCATCCGGTACTTTGCATTTAGCAGAGAAAACCCTTGAGGCAATTGATGCTATGGAAGAAGGTGAATTAACCGCACATGGCAGGGAAATCCATGCAGTTCCCACTCATCCGAGGATAGCCCATTTGCTGCTATATGCTAAAAAACATGGGGAACTAGGTCTGGGAACGGATATCGCGGCGATTTTAGATGAAAGAGATGCATTAGGACCGGATTCCGGTGTGGATTTAAATTTGAGAATTGAGGCCATTCGAAGATTTAGAGACCGAGGTGTATCAATTCCCAGAATCAAAAAAATTGAAAAATTGGCAGCTTCTTACCGGTCAATGTTCAAGATTGATGCTGAAAATAAACCAGCCGATCCATGGATGACTGGATTGTTATTGGCTTATGCCTATCCTGAAAGAATTGCTGCAGCCAGGCCTGGAAATAATGCTCAGTTCCAATTAGCTAATGGAAAAATCGCCCAGATTGGACATAGGGATGATTTGGCACACGAGTCTTGGTTAGCGGTGGCTCATGTAGACGCACGTGAAGGTATGGGGAAGATTTGGCTGGCAGCACCTTTAAATCCGAAGGATTTAGCCCCATTATTGAAGACCAAAGAGGTTTTGGAATGGGATCGAAAGAAAGGAGGTTTAATTGCACATACAGAAGTCAGGATCGGAGCGATTATTTTAGGGAAAAGACCATTGGCCAAGTTTGATTCCAACCAGGCCAAACAGGCAATTTTAGAAGCGATAAAGGAAGAAGGTGAATTGCTTTTGGATTGGAATGAAGAGGTGATTCAGCTGATGAATCGAGTACAATCCCTTCAAAAATGGAATCCTGAGCAGGATTGGCCTACATGGACTTTGGCAAGTTTATGTGACACGGCAGAAGTATGGTTAGAACCCTATGTTTCCAACATCAAGCAAAATGAGGATTTTAAGAAGTTGGATTTAAAGCAAATATTGATTTCAAGTTTGGATTATGAAATGCAACAAAAGTTGGATTTCTTAGCTCCAAAGACCCTCAGTATACCTTCTGGAAGTAAAATTTCGATAGAATATCAGGAAAATGGAGAAACTCCTCGCCTTTCTGTTCGGCTTCAAGAGCTTTTTGGATTATTAGAAACGCCGAAAGTCAATGAGGGAAAAAAACCTGTTTTAATAGAAATGCTTTCCCCTGGATTTAAACCTGTTCAATTGACTCAGGATCTTAAAAGTTTTTGGAGCAATGGATATTTTGAAGTGAAAAAGGAATTGAAAAGAAGGTATCCAAAACATGAATGGCCAGATGATCCAGTTTCTGCAGAGGCAGTTAGAGGGGTTAAAAGAAGGAATTAATCCATTTTATCCAGATAATCCAGAAATTTGAGGTAAGAAGCAATATTGAAAGGAGTCATTTGTTGCTCCTCGATATGCTCTAAAAAGATATTTCTGATATATGGATAGTCACTGGGATTATATAGTTTGCTCAATGCAGTGGCTCTAAAGGCATTGTAGACAAAATTGTGGGTTTTAAAAGATTTGGCTTTTCTCTCAAAGAAAGCCAATTCAAGATGAAGAGGGTCACTCATTTTATCCAGCCAAGGAAACCCTTCGGAGACAAAAAACTTTTCAGCTGACATCATAATCTGCGAAAGCTCCCAATCATTTTTCACAAAAAATTTGTCAGGAAGATGTTTTCCTATTTTATCCAAGGTCTGAAGCAAGGTGATGGATTTATCTGCAAAGCCACTCAAGGTGGGAAGAAACTGGTGGATCAATTCTTCTACTCTATTGATTCGGACTCCTAGATTGTATTCAATGATGGACTCTGAATTATTCTCATTGACCTGTATAAAAATCACTTGCTTACCGAGTTCAAAGGATTTTTGGAAGTTCATACAGTCTCCATTCAATTTAAACCCAAAGTCCTGGAAAAATTGTGTGTGTAAGCCGATGAAATTAACCCTTCTCATGTTTACAATAACATAAGAATCAGCTTTTTGTTGCTTATTCTTCAGAAAATAATTCCCTCATTTCCTGTAACATAGGCTCAATTTCAGCTCTTTTAATTGCCAAACTTCCTTCGTCTTCAGGATTGTGTAAATAGTGGTTCCAATGCTTTTCAGCTTTTCTGATCGTTCTGGGAGTAATTTCAAATTCCACACTATCCAGATATTCTTTTGCAAGTGTTTCTGCTTTGAAGTTTCCAAATAAATAAACTCTGAAAATATCCACAAATCTGTCACTGAGATCGAACTCCTCTAGAATCTGTACGAAAGCTCCTTGGTGATTTTGATTCTTTTTATCACGGATGGCTAAAAAAATGGCATCCAAAGCTTCTTCATTATAACTGGTCTTCGAAAGTGCTTTGCATGCTAGGTAGGCGATTTCCCATTGATCTCCTTTTACTAATTCGATCAGCTTATCCCGAACTTCTTCTGTATTGATTTTCCCGAGTTTTTCAGCAAAATAAAAGGCTTCTTTTTCGTTTGGATCACAGATTTTGTCAAAAAGCTTTTGAGTTTCCTCCTGCATAAAATTTCAGTTTATTTGCACAAAGATAATCGATTTGTCCTCCTAAACATGGCTTCAGGAAATTACCAAGAGATCAGTCCTGCTATTTTTACTCAGTTGAGAGTATATGGCAAGGAAAATGGCTTGATAGAGAGCTATGTTAGAAATTCCCATCAACTGGAGTTTTCCGCAAATCATCAATGGCTTTACCGCATTTCCCTTCCTTGGTCTATGGAATTGATAGATGGAAAAGTTCTGGAAAAAAGAGACGATTATCACTTGGCCATGGTCATGATCCGTGCAGGGATCGCCAATACTGGATATTTCCATAATGGAGAAATGATCGATCATAAGGTATTCAGAGCCTATATGGTCAGGCAAAAACAAGGTAAAAGCCAGATAAAATACCTGAAAACCAATGGTAAATCCCGTTCAGGATCCAGAGTGAGGTTGGGTGAATCAGCATTGTTTTTTGAAGAGATCAATGAAAGGTTGAATCAGTATGCTGCCAATTATCCAATAGCTCATTGGGGGATTTCTTGTAGTAAAACTCTCTGGCCATACTTTTTCGGAGCCTCTATTTCTCCTCCTTTTGAGAAAAATCAGGAAAACTTAATGAGTATTCCGTTTCACGTCCAACATCCTGATTTTGAGACGCTTCAAGATATTCATAGAAAGGTGAATTCCTTTCAACTTTTAGTAGCAGAAACAGCCAAAATCAATTTGAATATCTCTAACACTTCTGGTTCTGATACGGTAGCTGAGGAAGAAGATGATTGGTAGAGATGCCCTTTTTGAATTAGTTGGACTGGGTGTATAGGATAATTATAGTCCATACATGAAAAAAGGCCTGAATTTCTTCAGGCCTTGGTTAGCGGTTAAGTTAAATTAGGATTTATTTTCAGTACCCATGTCAAATGAGGTTGAAAGCATATTGATGGTCTCGTGAGCCACTTTGATGTTGTACTCATAAGCCAGACTTTTATAATTGACTAAGTCGACAATAGTACCGATAAAACAAAGACCTAAAGTCAATATATAAAGAATACCCAGGCCTATTTGACCGAGAATGAATCTATGTAAACCTGCAAAGCCAAAGAAGCCAAGCAAAGTAAGAATTAGGATCATTTGTGCATCTTTTCTTCTCGCTCGATAAACCTGAGCAAATAGTGACGCTTGATCTTCATCCATATTTTTCATCAATCCCTGGATATATCCCAGTTCCATTCCTTCCAATTCAGGAAGATGTCTCAATACATTAGCCATAATTGTGTGTTGTTTTAAGGTTTTTAATTAGTTGCCAAATTCTGGAGAAAATCACTACAAATGCGAGCATTGCCAAAGGATGCATGGACCAGGATTCCTCAAATTCTCCTCTAGCCAGAAGATTCATGGATCTGCCTAAACCGCATCCCGGACACCAGCTAAATCCTAACTGATCCAAAGGACAAAGGCTAAAGTGCGTCTCTGCATGGGGTTCCAGTAGTATAATTGCTACCAAACTTCCAATCCAGAAAACCAGTTCCAAAGGAAAATGCTGAAGCTGTTTTGTGAATTCCTTCATGCCACTATGAATACGAAAAAGATGCCATTACCGAAATGTGGTCATATTAGGCCATTCTCGAGGGTTGCCAAAAATTAATGATTGGTAAACGTACAAAATTATGTCCGTTTATGAACGCTTTCGTTCAGGTAATTGAATTCTTACTTTCTCACCAAATTGCTGAAAATAGGCTTCTTCGAATTCCCGATTAAATCTAGCATGGGATTTTTTTTCGCCATAATTTTTCCACCCTAAAAATTGAAAAACCGCCCCAATTATTTCTGAGGTAAAAACTGAATCGGATTGGATTCCCAAAGCTTTCGAAGCTTCTTTACCGATCATAAATGAAACCAGAGATTCTGATTTTCCTTTTAAAAAAGGTTCTTTCTGATTTTGCTCGTAATAGGAAAGTAAAGATTGGATTAAAATTTCACCCGCTTCAGACTGCCTCATATGTCGCTGTCGAATCAGTTTTTCCAATTCGTATGCTTCCTTATTGGTGTCAGGCCAGTAATCGGTTTGGATACCCATTAACTTTCCTAAAATTTTCCAATACCCAAGAATTTGCTCTGAATCTTGTTGTGAAATAGACAATCCAATTTTTCGCATTCCTCTCAATACCAGAAGACTAAAAGCCAAATTTTTACCTAACATGTCTTCTTGATTGATGGGTTTACCAAAATTCGGATTCCAGTCTTTTGAATAATGGTGGATAAAATACCTGCTGAAAGCGTGAATAAGCCGGATTTTTGCACAAATGAAGAAAGCTTCCCTCGAATCCAAAAATGCTCCCGGCCTGAATACTTCCAGCAGGAATTTCGCCGTCTCCCCTAACCTTTTTCCAGATTCATTGACAATCCTAGTAGATCTGACCAAAACCTCAGCACCATTTGCAAATGCATAACAATAAGGAAGGGAATAAAATCCCAGCATTGCCAAATAGATATCCCCTTGTTTATTGAAAAAGGATTGACCTTTGATAAGAATTTCCCTTTCTTGTTCGGACAGCTCATACGTGTATTCAAGGAAAAAATCCTGGATGCTCTGAGGGTAATTTTGTGGGAAAATGCTTGGAATCAAACTCCATTGGTTGATTTGAGATAGGATTTCGGGTCTGGATATCAATTCATTAACGGCCTGATCTGCAAGAGGATCCTCTTGATTCCTTAAAAGGTCAAAGTTTTCATTTTGATACAATTTTATTTTACTCACAGCATTCTAACATCCATTTTGTAATTTGGTTGATCAATTTTACTAAAAAATGAAAATTCTCTTTTCGATACTACTTCTGAATATCACTTTCCTGGTCGATTCTGCCGTTGCCCAAGGTGGTTTTGACCTTTGGGTAGTGGAGACTTCAGGAAATGCAAAGAATCTCAAAATTCATCCTGAAACGGCCTATGCCCTAACAGATCGCCCAGAATATGATAATCAGCCTAGTTTTATCAATGAATACCAAATGGTGTTTTCGGCCGCAGATGAGCATGAGAATTATGATATTATCGTGTATAATTTCAATTCAAAGAAATTTACCAATATGAGCCGAACCTCGGACAGAAATGAAAATTCCCCGATGATTACCGATTGTGGAATGTATATTTCGGCAGTGGTCTCAGAACCGGATAAGAAGCAAAGAATTTGGCTTTATCCTATCAATTTCGAACCTGCGGAATTGCTTTACGATGATATTGAACCTGTGGGATATTACGACTGGTATAATAATAAAGCAGCTATGTTTGTTTTAGGAGAACCCAATAGCTTGGTATACGCACGAGGCAGAAATGATCTCATACCCATTGATACTGAAGTAGCCAGAGCGATTATTAAACGCCCTAAAACCAGTGAAATCACGTATTTATCTACCGGGGAATTTAGAGAGGTTGCTGATGATAAAGCCCTGGCCATGAAAAGTTTTGATATTGAAAGTGGGGAAAGAGCTGAATACAGTTTTGGTTTACCCGGTGCCATAGACTTTATTTGGCTGGATAAAAACTACCTTTTGATGGCGAAAGGAAATAACATTTATAAAAGGAAATACTCCGATATCAATTGGGAACTGGTAGGAACTATCGAATCTGAAACCCATCAAAATATTAGTAGAATGGCCTACAGTGAGGATTTAAATGTCCTTGTTTTGGCAATGGAAAGAAAATAACAAATAAACCTTATGAACCCTTTAAAATACGCTTGTTTTATCACTGCGCTTGTAACCACTCAATCACTGTTTGCCCAAATAGAAGACCGTGGTGGTGTAGTTGCGAGAAATGCTGAATTGGTCAAAGTTCAGGATGGATTTACATTTACCGAAGGCCCTGCTGTTAACAGAATGGGAGATATTTTCTTTACTGATCAGCCAAATAACAAAATCTACAAATGGTCTGCTGGAAGTGGAACAATTACGCTCTTTAAAGAAAATACAGGTAGATCAAACGGCATGTACTTCATGCTAAACAATACCCTGATTACTGCTGCAGATGAAAACAATGAACTTTGGGAAATCGACCAGGATGGGAATGAAAAGGTATTGTTGGCTGGCTTCAAAGGTAAAAAACTAAATGGACCAAATGATATCTGGGTAAGACCTCAAGGAGGATTGTATTTCACCGATCCACTGTATCCTAGAGAATACTGGGAAGGTATCAGAGAACCTGAAATGGAACAAGATGGGCAGCACGTTTATTATGTTTCAGAAGATCGCTCAGAATTTTTTCGGGTAACAGACGATTTGGTCCAACCAAACGGAATAGTAGGGAGTCCTGATGGGAAAACTTTATATGTAGCTGACATTAAAGCCAATAAAACCTATAAATATGACATTCGGGAAGATGGTTATCTGACTAATAAAACTCTTTTTTGTGAGAAAGGCTCAGACGGAATGACAATAGATTTCAAAGGAAATCTCTACTTAACTGGTGATGGAGTGACAGTTTTTAACAGAAACGGGGATCAAGTGGCACATATTCCAGTTCCAGCTAAATGGACGGCAAATGTGGTTTTTGGAGCTTTGGATAGAAAAACTTTATTTATCACTGCCATGGATGCAGTTTATACACTAGAAATGAAAACCAGAGGAGTTTGGTGATTATTTCTGGTTAAAAAATTAAACCCTGGAAATTCGGCTTTAAAACTGAATTTCCAGGGTTTTTTTTATATCAAGTATGCCAATTTAAAATACTCCGATAAAGTGGCTTCCGTCCACATTTACTAATTCAGCACCTTTGGTTACTTCACCGGTTTCTGTATCTACTACATAGATGTTTCCATTTTTACCTACAGGAGCTTGAGTCAAATAGATTTCAGTTCCGTGCACCACGAATCCCTGGTATTGGAATAGGTAAAAATCTGCTTCGTAAGGAATATCTGTGATTTTCTGAGCTGTTCTAGCCTCTAAATCAACCAAGGCAAAGAATCCTTGAGCCCCAGCTACACCTTCCTCTGAACTTGCATCACGGTATGCCACTACAGCTTTACCATTTGCAGCAGGTCTCCAGGCTAATATGTATGCATCGTCAGTTCCTAGGGCATTGTCTAGACTGAAAACATAAGAATTATCATAGTGATTATCAGCGCCTATTTTTAGGATATGAGAACCATTCGGGTCTCCCTGGTTTGCCTGGTATACGCTACCCTTGTATTCAAATGAGTTGATGCTGCGGTACCCATTGGTATTTCCATGTCCTACAGTGGATGAAATCACAGTAGGATTCAATAATGATGGGTAATCCAAAACAATGGTTTTTGAGCCTAAGATTTCGGCATCTCCATCACTTTCCACTGTGGCTGGATCAACTTTGCTTAAACGAGCGCCGATATAGAGTTTATCTCCGGCAGCATTCAAAGTAGGCATATCGATTCTGGAAACATAGTAGCCATTTGCTTCTTCCTCTTCACTTAATCGAATCACACTTTCTTGAAAATCTACGATTGTAGAATTAACCAAATCTAAAGTCACAACACCCATTGTCGCTTCAGTTCGGAGGTAGGTATCGTCTGAGCTATCCTCTGGTGTACCCTGATCATCAAATAAGTGCTCTGTATCCACATAAACGGCTGCTCCTGTATTGTCTCCGTCAAAAAGTTTGATCCATCTAGGAGCTGAACCAACATAAGGAGCAATACTTACTGAAGTACCAGTCTGGGTGAAAGTTTGTCCACCTTTTACGGTGTATTTGGAGTAATTACCTCCGGTATCACCTGCATAGCTGATATTGAAAATCGTGTTGCCATCTTCAGAAGACTGAAGTCTTGCTGTTCTATTGGAAGGGACAATAAATCCATTGTCAAATGGTGCTATAGAAAAAGTTGGATCTTTGGCTTGGTCACTCGTCAAGGAATAAATCAATGTTCCTCCATTCCCGTCACCAGGGTTATCTCCCATTTTAGCAGCGGCCACTGTTATCCATCTGGTTTCTTCGACTGGATCTTCGGGATCAGGAGTCGGATTTGGTTCCGGGTTATCAGTACAGGCTGCCATTAATCCGCTTGCCAATACTACCGAGGTAAGTTTTCTGAAATTGATAAAACTTCGTTTCATTGTATAGGTTTTAATAAATGGTTAGTAATTGTTGATTCTATAGTTCAGTTTGAGGTAATATGCTCTTCCTGGTTTTTGCACAGAAAGATTATCGTAGACGGGTTTGTCAAAAATATTTTTGACGTCAAAACTCATCACTAACTTGTTGGAAGGGAAGACGTAGCTAAGTCCTAAATCCTGTGCAAGTTGTTGAGGAACTTCAAAAAATTCATCCCCTACGGTATTGGAACCTTGCGGAACCAAATAGGAAAATTCATCTGTGAAGTATAATGTATAGAAGAGATTCAGCCTTGAATTTTCTTGGATCAAATCTTCAAATGAATATCGCATACTGCCATTCATCGTGAAGAATGGAGTATTCGGTACGTCTATTTCTACCCCTCTGTTGACGATTTTTAGATCAAAGCGGGATACATTGAAATTGATACCAAAATTGTTGTTGAAAGTATAATCCAGCTGTGCTTCGAAACCCTTTGAAGTACCATTTCCTTGGTTTTCATAAAGAATGATTTCATCGTTTACATTCAGAGAAGTTTCTATCGGCAAACCGATTCTGTCTTTGATATTCCTTGTAAAGAGGTTGGTAGAAACCGTGAAATCATGTTTCTTAATACGGAAAGTTCCAAATCGAACTCCGAGGTTAAAATTGTTGCTCAGTTCCGGTCTGATACTTGGATTAGCGACCACATTGTCACCATCGTTTCCAAATACCTCACTTTCATTTGGTAATCTGATTGCTTTTTCGGCGGAAGTTAAAAGCGTGACGGTAGGTTTTAAGGCATAAGAAAGTGTAAAGCCATAGCCTTCATCATTTGTGGTGGCCCTAGTGACATCATCTATGATTTCATTCGTTTCCTGATCGATTTCGGGATCGATATTGATGGTTTCTTGCTGGTAGTATTTTCCAAAAATATTGGCTTTGAGCCTGTCATTCATCGCATTGAGCTCGTAGGTTAGGGAAACGATGTTTTTTTGCAGATCTCTGGTACCCTGGAACGTGTTTTCCAAAACAGACCTCAGCACATCACTATCTACTCGATCTATGCCGCTGTAGACATGGTTGAGTAATAGTTTATGATGATTGTTAATGGTGTAAGACAAACCTGATCGTATAGAGGCTACATCTCTATTGATTGTAGCCAGGGTCGGTCCTCCCTCCTGCTGAGATCTCCAGGGATATTTATATTCGTTGCCTCTGAAATCAATGGCTCTTTCACCATTCCAGGCGTAAGCCCAAGCAAGCGTATCGCTGAGCATTCGGTTTCTTTTACCATAAAGTCCATTTACATTGAGATCTAACCCTGTTACAAACAGATCTTTCTTTTGGTAAGTCAGGCTCATGAGTTTGGCATCTGATTCCATAAACCTATCCTTGTACGGCATGATGGTCATAAAAGCACCATGCTGAATTTCTTTGTAATCACTGGATCCAGTAAAGCCGATAAGGAATTGGTCCGCCCATTTGACATCTGTATAACCGATCTGAATCATGCCACCGCTAGACCGATAAGCATCATTGAATCTTCTTGCTGTAATTGGTGTCTGCACTCCTCCTAAGCCAGTTACTACTACGCTCCTACCTGAGACTTTATAGTCATTGTCAGAATAATTGTGGAAAAGTGATCCTTTTACTGTAAAGCCTGAATCTCTGAATCGATACTGTCCGTTGACACTAGCCTGAAAAGTGTTGAATGAGCCATAGGAAACGGATGCATTAAAATTGGAACTGGTAGAATTTTGAAGGACTATATTAATAGCCCCACCCAAAGCATCATCAGCCAAATGTCCAGGTACTACTCCTTTGTATACCTCAATTTCCTTAATCATAGAAGGAGGAATACTATTGAGATTAAATGAGTTGCCATAAGCCGAAATGGGAATCCCATCGATAAAAATCCGAACTGCGTTTCCAGACAGGCCATTTAGACTATAATTGACTTCAGAACCTAATCCCCCATTTTGTCGGATTTTAACTCCTACGGTTGTGTTTAAAAGCTCGTTAGTTTGAATGTTTCTTAAGCTGGCTTCTTTTGTATCAATGACGTTGACGGCAAAGCCTGATTTTTCTACCTGGGTTTTATAAGATTCTCCGTAAACCTGAACTTCCTCTAAATTGGTGTCGGCAGATCTTTTCAACATAGTTTTAAGTGATTCGGTGGAAGCACTTATCTCAACATCGAATTCTTTTTTTTCGATTTCTATGCTTGATACCTGGATACGATATTTTCCAAAAGGAATATCTTCAATCGAATAATTGCCATTCTCATCGGAAAGGCTATGCTTTTTGACGGCTTGGATATAGACTGTGGCAAATGTGACAGGCCTACCATCTTCGAATTGGAGTTGGCCAGTTAATTTCCCAGTCTGAGCAAAAGAGTTAAAAGAAATGATCAAAGCCCATCCTAAAAAGCTTAAAAGAAACCCCGTTTTCATCTATTGTGATTGTTGATTCGATGTTTACGGATGTAAAAGTACTATTTATTTGGATTTAGTCTAAATAGTATTTAGAAATTATTTAAATAAGATGAGAAAAACAATATGATTGGGGTTTTATTGAAAGGAATTAAATTATTGATCTATAAATAGTTAATATACAAAATGAAAGGGTGAAAATTATTTAAATAATTTTCACCCTTTCATTGATTTTACAGAATAAATCCTAGCAATTCCCGTCCATGTCACAAGCATTTCCATTTTCACCTGATTGGATTTCAAGGCTATATTCTTGCGAAAATTCAACCCAAGCTTTTTCAAGAGTTTGATCAAAAACTTCATCAGCTTGAGCACCAGAAATCCCGAATTTCCTATCTAAAACAAAAAACGGAACACCTTGAACTCCCAATTGTCTAGATTCATAAATATCAAAATCCACTGCCTCTTCAAATTGATCTGAATTGATCAGGTTCTTAATTTTCATTGGATCTAAACCCACTTCAGTTCCTAGCTGGATCAAAGTTTCCTCCTTATCGACATTCAGACCTTCAGTAAAATAAGCCTTCAAAAGTCTTTCTTTCATCTCCCCTCCTTTTTTGGTTTCTTTTGCCAAATGAATCAATCGATGTGCATTTTTGGTATTTGCCATCACAGTTTTATCCAAAGAATAATCCAGACCTTCAGACTCAGCCATTTCCTCTACCTGCTTGGTGATTTGAATGGTTTGAGGCATTGACCAGCCTTTGGCTTGGGATAAATAGTCCAAGGAATTTATGGAAGGATCAGTTACCTGATCAGGATTTAAAAGGAAACTTTTCCATTCTATCTCTACCTGATCTTTATGAGGGAATTTTTCCAGTGCTTTTTCAAGCTTTCTCTTGCCGATATAGCAAAATGGGCATGCTACATCAGACCATATTTCTATTTTCATAAGATTTTCTTTAACTATGGATCAAATACGATTTTTAACAAAAGAGTTCCTTCTGCCTTGAAAACGAAAGAATGTCCATCCTGTGCCATGCCTGTAGATGAAAAAGCAAGTGTTTGCCCCATCTGTCAATTTGAATTCCCAAAACGCTCACCTTGGATCATTTGGATGGCTATTTTCCTTTTAGTTGTTTGGATTGTATCTTACATTTTATAAAATCCCAGGAATATGAAGAAACGATCTTTTATCAAATCTTTAGCTTTTTTAGGTCTTAGTTCAACCTCCATTTTTAATACAAAGGCAGAAGTGAAAAGTATCAAAGACCTGGATTTTTCTGCTCCGGATATTTGGGATCAAATACGGGCTGCTTATAAACTGAAACCTGATTACATCAATCTGGAAAATGGATATTATTGTTTTTTGCCGGAAGAAACCCTTGATAAATACATTCAGCACTTAAGAGAGGTGAATTACCAGGCTTCCAGTTACATGAGGACTGTACAATGGGAAAATAAGGCGAAATCTGCTGCGAAAGTAGCGGAACTTGTTGGTGCGGATCCTGAGGAAGTGGTTTTGACAAGAAACACAACAGAATCAATTGATTTGATCATTTCAGGTTATCCATGGAAATCAGGGGATGAAGCAATAGTTTCAAATCAGGATTATGGAAGTCTGCTGAATATGTTTGAATTAGCAGAACGAAGGTATGGGATCAAAGTAAAGAGGATAGACATTCCTATGCATCCGGAGAGTGATGAAGAAATCATTTCGGTTTACGAGAAGGCAATAACTCCTAAAACCAAATTGATGATGGTTCCCCATATCGTGAATATTACTGGACACATTTTGCCTGTTAGGAAAATTGCCGACATGGCGCATAGTCATGGGGTGGAGATCATGCTGGATGGAGCCCATGCAGTGGGTCATTTTGATTTTAATATTTCTGAGTTGGATTGTGACTATTATGGATCCAGTCTTCATAAGTGGCTAAGCGTGCCTTTGGGCTGTGGGATGCTTTATGTCAAGAAAGGTAAAAGTGAAAAGATCAGACCTTTGCTAGCCCCCTATGAATTGGATCAAAAAACGCTTTTGAATTTAAATCACACCGGTACACATCCTGTTTCTACTGATTTGGCAGTGATCGATGCAGTTGACTTTCAGCAAAAAATGGGTAGCAAAAGGAAAGAAGATCGATTGAGATACATCCAGAAATATTGGTCAGACCAAGTACGTGACTTACCCGGTGTGATCGTAAATACTCCCAGGGATCCTCAGCGTTCTTGTGGCATTGCCAATGTGGGCTTAGAGGCGGTAGAACCCATAGAAATGGCGAGGATTTTATTGGAAAAATATAAGATCTATACAGTGGGTATCAATGGTGCCGGAGTCCGAGGATGTAGGATCTCTCCCAATGTCTATACCTCTGAAAAAGATATGGATCAATTTGTAAAGGCAATAAAAGAGATGTCAGGAAATGCTTGACAGAATTATATTTGGAATGAAAAGTTTATGAGGAATTATCAGGTGGATTAATGTGGATGGCAGAATAATTGCATTGAAGGCTAAAAAAAATAAAGAATTTACTTGCAATTAGCTTACAAAGCTTTCAAATTTGCTCCCCGAAACGAATGAACACAATTTCTCACATAACGCCAAGTTCTATTATTGCCCTTCCGGTAGCAATTGTAAAGGCTGTTGTGTCTTTTTTCACTCCGTTGAGGAGGTATAGGTTCTTTTTCAGGGTTTAACCCTTATTTGTATACTTCGTTTTCCTACGCGGAAAACATTCTCGCCTAATTCTTCCTGTTCTATTAATTCATTCCCCGACATTGATCGGGTAATCCTTCATGCATTCAATCATGGAAAACATATCATTTCAGATCATCATGGCCGAGCCATCCCACAAGAAATATTCTACCATCATTACTGATGAGATGGAAAATTCTGCAAAGGCCCGTGGAACTGGTATCGCAAAAAGATCGCCTGCTTATATCGAAACCAAAATGGACGAAGGTAAAGCAGTGATTGCCTTAACTCAAGATGGAACTTGGGCGGGCTTCTGTTATATCGAAGCTTGGGGACATGGTAAGTATGTTGCCAATTCTGGTCTGATTGTGGCTCCTGAATTCAGAAAGTACGGTTTGGCCAGAAAAATCAAGCAGGAAATCTTCAAATTGAGCCGTAAAAAATATCCAGACTCAAAGATCTTTGGTTTAACAACTGGTGCAGCTGTGATGAAAATCAACTCTGGACTGGGATATATTCCTGTTTCTTATGCTGACTTGACAGATGATAATGAGTTCTGGAAAGGATGCCAAAGCTGTGTGAATTATGAAATCTTGATGAGCAAACAGCGTCAAAACTGTCTCTGCACGGCAATGTTATATGATCCTGAAGCGAAGAAAAACCATCTGGAAGACATTGCATTGAGGCAGGATTTCAAAAAAGATCTAAAACTATTTGACCGTTGGGTCAGATTAAAAAAATATGTGATGCTGAAGATCAATAAGTCAAAAGACTCTCTTTCGAGCATCTTTTTATAATATTATTCAAACCGATTTTCTAAAATAAAAGACATGAAAAAAATTGTTTTAGCCTATAGCGGTGGTTTGGACACCACATTCTGTGCACTTCACCTGTCCAAAGAACTTGGCTATGAAGTACATGCTGTGTTGGTCAATACAGGCGGATTTTCTTCAGAGGAACTGGAAACAATCCAATCAAGAGCAGAAAGTCTAGGAATTGCTTCTTTTAAAGTATTGGATGTAGTGGAGAAATACTATCAGGAAGTTATCAAATATCTGGTCTTCGGAAATGTGCTGAAAAACCAGACTTATCCCCTTTCAGTTTCAGCAGAAAGAATTCTTCAGGCAAAATCCCTGGCTGAATATGCAAAACAAATAGGTGCTAAATCGGTCGCCCATGGTTCTACCGGAGCTGGAAATGACCAGGTGCGTTTTGATATGATCTTCCAGACGATCGTTCCGGACATTGAGATTATCACTCCTATTCGGGATCTTAAATTGAGTCGTCAGGAAGAAATTGATTATTTGAAAAAGCATGGAGTTTCAATGAACTTCGAAAAAGCAGCTTATTCTATTAACAAAGGAATCTGGGGAACATCAGTAGGCGGAAAAGAGACTCTTACTTCTTCTGATTATTTGCCCGAATCTGCTTGGCCAACTCAAGTTACAGAAACAGAGCCGAAGGAAATTACTTTGACTTTCGAAAAAGGCGAATTGACTGGTGTCAATGGAAAATCTTTCGAGCATTCCACAGACGCGATTTTAGAAGTTCAGGCACTGGCTGCTCCATTTGGTATCGGAAGAGATATTCACGTTGGTGATACGATCATCGGTATTAAAGGAAGAGTGGGCTTTGAGGCTGCAGCTCCTTTGGTAATAATTAAAGGTCACCAATTGCTTGAAAAGCATACCCTTACCAAGTGGCAGATGTTCTGGAAAAACCAACAAGCAGAATTTTACGGTAACCACCTGCATGAAGGTCATTACCTGGATCCAGTGATGAGAAATCTGGAGGCTTTCCTTCAGAGCACCCAGGAATATGTTTCCGGAACGGTAAGAGTTCTTCTTCAGCCATACAGATTTACACTTTTAGGAATCATCTCAGAACATGATTTGATGTCCAATAAATTTGGAAGCTATGGAGAAATGAACAAAGGATATACAGCAGATGATGTAAAAGGTTTTACCCGGATTCTGGGAAATCAAACTGCAATCTTCCACAAGGTAAACAGTGAAAATGAATAAGATCAAAACAGCCATTATCGGTGCAGCTGGTTATACGGGAGGAGAACTCCTTCGCCTTTTGGTTCATCATCCTGCCTGCGAACTGGTTTATGTGCATAGCAACAGTCAAAAAGGAAAAAAAGTAACTGAGGTACATCCTGATTTAATTGGCGATACTGATTTGGTATTCACGGATGAAGTATCTACAGAAGGTATCGAAGCGGTATTTTTGGGACTTCCCCATGGTCAGACAAAGTCATTTTTAGAAGAAAACCCATTTCCTTCTGAAACGGTCATCATAGATTTATCTACCGATTTCAGAGATGAATCAAATGGGTTTATTTATGGCTTGCCAGAAGTGAATGCATCGAAAATCAAAACTGCCAAACGGATTGCAAATCCAGGATGTTTTGCCACAGGAATCCAATTGGCTTTGCTTCCAGCAATCGCAAAGGGTTGGGTGAAAAATTCCATCCAAATTTCCGGGATTACTGGGAGCACCGGGGCTGGAAAGAAACTAGCAGAAACATCACACTTCAGTTACAGATCATCAAATATGTCTGTATATAAGTTGTTTACGCATCAGCACTTAAAGGAAATTAATCAGACGTTTACTCAACAGAATGCTAAGTTTGATTCAGAGATTCTGTTTGTTCCTTATCGTGGCAATTTCCCAAGAGGTATTTGGATCACTGCATATTTTCCGTTTTCAGGAACTGAGGAAGAAGCAGTAGCAGCCTATAAATCTTTCTATCAAGATGCTGCATTTACGCTTGTTTCTGATGCTGACATCGATATGAAACAAGCAGTGAATACAAATAAATGCATTGTCCATGTGCAGAAGGAAGCCGGCCAATTGGTGATTTATTCCGCGATTGACAATTTATTGAAGGGAGCTTCCGGGCAGGCTGTTCAGAACTTCAATTTGGCCTTTGGATTAGAGGAGAGGATGGGCTTGAATCTTAAAAGTATCGCATTCTAGGAGATTGGAATCTAGACGCTAGAATCAAGACTGAATGAGGGTCACTGCAAACTCAAGATTCATCATTCAAAATTCAAAATTTTCCAAATTGAAATTGATGTATGAGGTCAATACAAACCTTTTTATACATAGTTCTTAAATCGTAATTCTAAGATGAAATTATTCGATGTTTATCCACTGATCCCAGTTACTCCTGTCAAAGCAGAAGGAGCAAAACTTTGGGATGATCAAGGTCAGGAATATTTAGATTTATATGGAGGCCATGCAGTGATTTCAATCGGCCACTCCCACCCTCATTATGTCAAGCGAGTTCAGGATCAATTACAGAAAATTGGATTTTATTCCAATTCAGTGCAGATTCCGATTCAACAAGCCTATGCCCAGAAATTAGGAGAATTATCCGGTTATCCAGATTATAGCTTATTCCTCTGTAATTCAGGAGCTGAAGCAAATGAAAATGCCATTAAATTGGCTTCCTTTGCTACAGGAAAATCGGGTTTTATTGCGTTTTCCGGTGGTTTTCATGGAAGAACCTCCGGAGCAGTAGCCTTAACAGATAATCCGAAAATTATTGCCCCATGTAATGCAAGAGAGGATTTCCAGATTCTTCATTGGGGAGATTTGCAGGCTGTGGAGTTGCGTGTGAAGGAAGGGAATATTGCCGGGATCATTATAGAAGGAATCCAAGGTGTGGGAGGTATTCAAGTTCCCTCTCCTGAATTTTTAACCGGTTTAGCAAATATTGCCAAGGACTTCGGTGTAAAATTAATCCTGGATGAAGTGCAGTCTGGTTTTGGCCGTACCGGAAAATTCTTTGCCCATCAGTGGGTAAAGGACATCAAACCGGATATTATTAGTATGGCTAAAGGCATGGGAAATGGATTTCCTATTGGCGGGATATTAATTTCACCTGATTTTGAAGCTAGTTATGGACTTTTGGGAACTACTTTCGGAGGAAACCATCTTGCCTGCGCAGCTGGAATGGGTGTGCTCGAAGTATTGGAGCAAGAAGATCTGATTCAAAATTCCGCTGTTTTGGGAGCAAAAGCAATGGAAGAATTAAAAGGAATGCCAGGTATTATAGATGTACGTGGACATGGGCTGATGATAGGTATTGACCTAGACCGGGATGCAGGTCCTGTAAGAACCGAATTGGTTAAGAAATACCATATTTTCACGGGAAGTGCAGCTTCTAAAAACACCATTAGATTGCTTCCTCCTTTAAATATCGAATGGAATCAGCTAAATTCGTTTATCATCGCCTTAAAGGAAATTTTAGCAACATCCCCTATTTTAAAGTAAATGGACTCAAGTTCCCCTCTTATCCAACATTTCAGAAAGTTTGAATCGAAGGAAATTGGTCAGAAATTAATTGATCAAGCCATCAGTTATAAAGCCGATCCCAGAATCCATATCCATAAAGGCATGGGTAAAAGGATCGGATGTATTTTCCTGAATCCTTCCCTGCGTACAAGAGTTTCCACGCAAATTGCTGCATCTAATCTAGGTGTAGAGCCAATTGTCCTCAATATGGATAAAGAAGGCTGGGCTCTGGAAATGAGAGAAGGTGCAATCATGAACAAAGGCACAGTAGAGCATATCAAAGATGCAGCTGGAGTTTTAGGGACTTATTTTGATATGTTGGCGATTCGGGCATTTCCGTCTTTGACTAATAAAGAAGAAGATATGAGTGATTTTGTCTTCAGTCAGTTTGTCAACTATTCGGGTATCCCGGTTATCAGTCTTGAATCCGCCATCCGCCACCCACTACAGAGTTTGGCAGATATGATCACGATTCAGGAATACTCCAAAGAAATCAAAAAGCCAAAAGTAGTTTTGACCTGGGGTCCACATATCAAAGCGATTCCACATGCTGTTGCCAATAGTTTTGCAGAGTGGGCATTGGGGATGGAACATGATTTGACCATTACCCATCCTGCAGGGTATGAACTGGATGAGAAATTTACCAAAGGAGCAACCATAGAATACAATCAAAGTAAAGCATTGCAAGATGCTGATTTTGTGTATGTTAAAAATTGGTCAGGTTTTAATGATTATGGGAAAATCATCACCTCTGATTCCAATTGGATGCTTACCGAAAAGCATCTGATAAAAGCTCCCAATGCAAACGTAATGCATTGCTTACCTGTAAGAAGAAACCTGGAACTGTCAGATGAAATTCTTGATGGTTCACGCTCCTTAGTACAAAAACAAGCCGAAAACAGAATTTATGCAGCTCAGTCTGTCATAAGCCATATGATTTAAGCTTAACCGCCTATTAAAGCCTTGACCTATGAAAATCAGTATTATCAAAATCGGTGGCAATGTCATCGACTTTCCTGAAAAATTAGACGAATTCCTAAAACTCTTCTCCAAATTCCCAGGACATAAAATTCTGGTTCACGGAGGAGGGATCATGGCCTCAAGATTTGGAGAATCACTAGGTGTAATGCCGGAGATGGTCGATGGTAGAAGAATCACAGATAAGGACACTTTGGATGTGGTGACCATGGTTTATGCGGGGCTTATCAATAAGCAAATAGTCGCTAAACTTCAGGCACTCAAGGTGAATTCTATTGGAATGACAGGTGCAGATGGCAATTTAATACGTTCCATTAAGAGGCCAGTCAAAGACATAGATTATGGTTTTGTAGGTGATATTAAAGAGGTAAACACCAAATTGATCGATCATTTGCTGAAAGGTGACTTACTTCCTGTAGTCAATGCGATTACACATGATCAAAAAGGACAATTGTTAAATACCAATGCAGATAGCATTGCATCTGCTTTGGCAACTTCTCTGGCTGCTGATCATCAGGTCAATCTTTATTTCTGTTTCAATAAAAGCGGCGTTTTGATTGATGAAAAAAACGAAAACTCCATTATCCCTTTGATCAACGAGGATATTTATCAAGAGTTGAAGAAAGAAAATGTGATCCATTCTGGTATGATCCCTAAACTGGATAATGCATTTGAAGCTTTGATGAAAGGTGTCAATCATGTTTGGATTGGGAAGGCAGAGAACCTTTTATTGGCTACCAAAGGTAAATTGTCCGGAACTACCATAGAAAGACATCGATACGATCTATACTGAATGTATTATTAAAACTAATGGAGATCGAACAGCAATACCTAGATGCCGTTCAGCTTCTAAAGAAGTTGATTTCTACTCCTTCCTTTTCGAGAGAGGAAGATAATACCGCTGAAATTATAAGTTCATTTTTCGAGGAAAGAGGGATTCCGTTTGAAAGATCCGGAAATAATATCTGGGCTTTTTCTAAGAATTACGATCCCACTTTGCCTAGTATCTGGCTTAATAGCCACCATGATACCGTAAAGCCCAATGCAGGGTATACGTTTGATCCATTTACCCCGGTTGAGATTGAGGGAAAGTTGCATGGCTTGGGTAGCAATGATGCAGGGGGACCTTTGGTGTGTTTGATCGCGGCTTTTTGCCATTTTTATAATCAAAACCTTCCCTTCAATCTGATCATGATTGCTTCAGCGGAAGAAGAAATTTCAGGTTCCAATGGTATTGCCTCATTAATTCAACAAATCCCTGCATGCGATCTTGCCATTGTGGGTGAACCTACGCTGATGGATCTTGCTGTTGCAGAGAAAGGACTGTTGGTCATCGATGCAAAATCTTATGGTAAAGCTGGACATGCAGCTCGAGAGGAAGGCGTAAATGCACTTTACCTAGCTTTGGATGATTTGGTGAAAATCCGTGATTTCAAATTCAAAAGAGAATCGGAATTTTTAGGGAAAACGAAAGTTTCGGCAACAGTGATTCAAGCTGGAAAGCAACATAATGTCGTTCCTGATGTTTGTGATTTCACTTTGGATGTACGAGTGACCGATGCTTATTCATTAGAAGAAGCTTTGGCTGAACTGAAATCCTCTTTATCTTCTGAACTGACTCCAAGATCGATGAGGTTACAGTCCTCCCATGTCCCTAAAGGCCATTTGATCTTGCAAGTTGCTAAGGAATTGAAGTTAAAAACTTATGGAAGTCCTACTCTTTCCGACCAGGCATTAATCCCATATCCTTCGGTAAAAATCGGCCCGGGAGACTCTGCAAGGTCCCATACAGCAGATGAGTTTATTTATTTGAACGAAATTCAAAAAGGTATTTCAGGATACATTCAATTGCTGGAAACATATAAAAAATTAATTAAAAGCGCTTAGTAATACGTCTTATGAAACTTTGGCAAAAAGAAACAGGGAACAAAAAGGAAGTTGAAAACTTCACAATCGGAAGAGATCCGGAATTTGACATTATTCTGGCACCTTTTGATGTTTTAGGTTCCATGGCGCATGCACATATGCTTGCCAAGGTGGGATTGCTGACCAAAGAAGATAACGCGACGCTTCAAAAAGGCCTGAAAGAAATTTATTTCGAAATAGAAAAGGGACAGTTCCAGATTGCCCCAGGAGTGGAAGATGTACATTCTCAGGTGGAATTTATTCTGACAGAGCGCTATGGAGAAGTTGGTAAAAAACTGCACAGTGGCCGTAGTAGAAATGATCAGGTTTTGGTGGACTTAAAATTATATTACCGGGCTGCGATCAGGGAATTGGTAGAAGAAGCTTCTACCCTATTCCAACTGCTATTGGAACTTTCAGAAAAGCACAAATCAGATCTGATGCCGGGATATACGCATACCCAGTTGGCGATGCCATCCTCTTTTGGATTGTGGTTTGGGTCTTTTGCTGAAAGCCTCAGTGAAGACATGGGGCTGCTACAGGCAGCATTTGATTTGGCGAATAAAAACCCCTTGGGTTCGGCAGCAGGTTATGGCTCTAGTTTTCCTTTGGACAGAACGTTGACTACCCAATTACTGGGTTTTGCTGATTTACATCACAATGTCATCAACGCTCAAAACAGTCGCGGAAAAGCTGAAAGAACCATTGCGTTTGCTTTGGCTGGAATGGCGGGCACTCTGAATAAACTATCCAGTGATGTCTGTCTATTTATGAACCAGCATTTTGGCTTTATCTCTTTTCCAGACGATTTGACAACAGGAAGCAGCATTATGCCGCATAAAAAGAATCCGGATGTTTTTGAATTGATGCGAGCAAAAACCAATCAGATTCAGGCGGTTCCAAATTCAATTAGCCTGTTACTTACAAATACAACCACTGGATATCATCGAGATTTACAATTGCTGAAAGAGGAAATTTTTCCGGCAGTTGAAACTATGAAAGATTGCCTTTCTATGTGCACTTTTATGCTTCGCTCTATTAAGGTGAAAAAAAATATTCTTCAGGACCCTTTTTACAAGCATGTATTTTCTGTTGAGGTAGTCAATGAGTTGGTGCTGCAAGGTCTTCCTTTTAGAGATGCTTATAAAAAAATAGGGCTGGATATAGAGTCGGATAATTTTGCTCCGGATCAAAGCACGATTGACCATACCCATGAAGGGAGTATTGGAAATTTATGTTTGGAGGAAATTCAGGTTAAAATGGAAAAAGCGGTAAAAGGATTCAATTTTGACAAAATTGATATGGCTTTTTCCTCACTTTTGAAGTGATTATTTCGTGAAAAAGGAAAAAAACTTAAAATTTTTAGAACGAAAATGATATTTTAAAGAACAGTATTCCGTATTTAGGCTATTCAGTTTTCAATAAAAAATATTTATGAACAACCTTTTTGGTGCCAATCTCAAATATGATTTAAAGTCCAGTCTTGTGGTATTTTTAGTGGCTTTGCCATTATGCCTAGGGATTGCCATTGCCAGTGGAGCTCCCCCGATGTCCGGATTAATTGCTGGGATAGTTGGAGGTATTGTGGTAGGAGCTTTTTCAGGATCTCATGTCAGTGTCAGTGGACCAGCTGCAGGACTAACTGTCGTGGTATTGGATTCAATTGCTTCCTTAGGGACTTTCCAACTTTTTCTGGCAAGCTTGGTGGTGGCTGGGTTGATACAGCTTGGCTTAGGATTAATGAAAGCAGGGATTCTAGGATATTATTTTCCACATTCGGTGATTAAGGGAATGCTGACTGCCATAGGATTAATACTGATTCTAAAACAAATTCCTCATGCTTTAGGCTATGACAAAGATACGATGGGCGATGAGGCTTTTTTGCAATCAGATAGCCACAATACATTCTCGGAAATTTGGTATGCATTTGAATACAATAGTCCAGGTGCAATAGTAATAGTATTAATTGGATTGGCCATTTTGATAACATTTGAGCAACCTAAAGTAAAAAACCATAGAATTTTCGGAGTAGTCCCAGGAGCACTTTGGGCGGTGATTTCAGGTATCCTTTTGAATTTGTCTTATAAATATTGGATTCCTAATTGGACTTTGGATGGTGAACATTTAGTAACCATACCAACAGTGAGCAATTTCAGCGAATTGGGAAATCTGATTACATTTCCAGATTTTTCATTGATTACTCAAAGTTCATTTTGGATCATAGCGGTTACTTTGGCTGTCATTGGGTCGATAGAAACATTGTTATGTATCGATGCAGCTGATAAAATGGATCCTCAAAAGAGAATAACTCCTTCATCAAGGGAATTAGTTGCTCAAGGAATCGGTAACTCATTCTCAGGCTTAGTCGGTGGACTACCAGTCACAGCAGTGATAGTAAGGAGTTCCGCAAACATAACCAGTGGAGCCAAATCAAAAATGTCTGCTATTTTTCATGGGATATTATTGATGGTTCTTATTTTGGCGATCCCGGGCACACTCAATATGATACCATTGAGCTGCCTAGCTGCGATTCTTTTTGTGGTAGGATATAAGCTTGCAAAACCCTCTATTTTTGTCAATGTATGGGAAAACGGCATCTCTCAATTTATCCCTTTTATTGTGACAGTGTTGGCGATATTATTTACTGATTTATTGATTGGAATCGGTATTGGGATGGCTTTCGGGTTGTTTTTTGTTATTAAAACCAATTTCCAGAAATCCATCCGATTTACTGAACGGCATGGTAAATATTTGATCCAGCTTCAAAAGGATGTCAGTTTTTTAAATAAAGCCCCGCTTATGAAGGAATTAGAAAAATTACCGAATGGATGCGAAGTGGTCATCAATGCCGAGAAAGCAAGGTTTATCGATCATGACATCCAGGAAGTATTAAATGATTTTATAGCTTCATCTTTTGACAAAGAAATCGACGTAACTACAGAAGGATTCCGATACAAACTAACAAAAACTGCATGAACCCCTACGAAAAACTTTTGCTTCAGAATAAAGCCTGGTCAGAAGAAATGAATGAAACAGACAGTTCATTTTTTAAACGATTGGCAAAACAACAAAAACCTAAATTCTTGTGGATCGGATGCTCTGACAGTCGTGTGCCTGCCAATGAAATCACTGGTACTGATCCAGGTGAGATTTTCGTGCATAGAAATATCGCCAACATGGTAGTGCATACAGATCTCAATATGCTAAGCGTACTTCAATATGCAGTTGAGGTATTGAAAGTAGAGCACATCATCGTTTGTGGTCATTATGGTTGCGGAGGGGTAGCTGCTGCTTTGAGCAATAACCACTTGGGCTTGATCAATAAGTGGCTAAGAAATATCAAAGAGGTTTATAAAATGTATAAATCTGAAATAGATCTCATAGAAGACCCTATAGCAAAGTCAAATCGATTGGTAGAATTGAATGTGATCGAACAATGTCAGGATCTGATTAAAACTTCCATCATACAAAAAGCCTGGAACCAAAGGAATGCTCCTCATATTTATGGATGGGTCTATGGTTTAGACAATGGATTGGTAACGGAACTGGTGAAAATTGAACCTGATTTTGAAAATATCAATCCGATTTTCCGCTATGATAGAGATCAATTGATATAAAGTCTTTAAAATTCAATCCGAATTTGGGTTTCCCCTTTGAAAATCCAAATTCGGTCTTTTAATTTGCATCATCCTTCACTTTTTAAGTGCTAGGATTTATAAAGAAGAGGCGAGAGACAGGCTCATAGACCCTCTGGCAACCTGGAAAGTCCAAGGTGCCAATTCCTGCCAAATGAGATGGTCTCATTTGGAACTATAAATTCTTTGCAATATGCAAGCTGGATTTACTTCACTCCCCTTCTTGGCTTCTGTCACATCCATTATTTGTTATTGGATATTTTCCTTGTTACGGAACAAATGGTTTCATCTAGCCAAAATTATTTTGTAAGAGTCTTTTATTAATTCGGGTAGCAAATACCTTTCTTTTCACAATAAACGCTATTTACCTATGTCTAATCTACATTTTGAAACGCTCCAGCTTCATGCTGGCCAGGAACCAGACCCCGCAACCAACTCCAGGGCAGTTCCCATTTATCAGACTACCTCTTATGTTTTTAACAGTGCCGAACATGGAGCGAATTTGTTCGGACTAAAAGAATTTGGAAACATCTATACCAGGATTATGAATCCGACTACGGATGTTTTTGAAAAAAGAATGGCTGCCCTTGAAGGAGGTGTAGCAGCTGTAGCCACTGCTTCTGGCCAGGCGGCCCAGTTTTTAGCTCTAAACAACATCCTTGGTGAAGGTGATAATTTTGTTTCTACTTCATTTCTTTACGGCGGAACCTACAACCAATTCAAGGTCGCATTCAAAAGAATCGGTATTGAAGCGAGGTTTGCAAAGGGCAATGATGCAGCGTCATTCGAAAGTCTGATCGATTCTAAGACAAAGGCTATTTACTTGGAAACAATCGGAAATCCAGAATTTAATATACCTGATTTTGAATCTATTTCTGCTCTAGCCAAAAAACAAGATATTCCATTGGTAGTAGATAATACGTTTGGTGCTGGAGGTTATTTATTTCAGCCAATTGCCCATGGTGCCAATATCGTCACGTCCTCAGCAACAAAATGGATTGGAGGACATGGTACTTCGATTGGAGGAATTATCATAGATGCCGGAAATTTCAACTGGGGAAATGGAAAATACCCACAATTCTCAGAACCTTCAGAAGGATATCATGGATTGAATTTCTGGGAAGTCTTTGGAGAAAACAATCCACTGGGATTACCAAATATTGCATTTGCTATCAGGGCCCGGGTGGAAGGCTTGAGAGACTTTGGTCCTGCTATTTCTCCATTCAATTCATTTCTGTTGTTGCAAGGCTTAGAAACACTTTCTCTCCGGGTACAGAGAACAGTGGACAATGCACTGGAAGTGGCCAAATGGCTAGAATCACATCCAAAAGTTCAGAAAGTGAATTATCCCGGTCTTGCTTCTTCTCCTTATCATGCACTTGCCAAGAAATACCTAAGAAATGGATTTGGAGGGGTTTTAAGTTTTGAGGTCAAAGGGGATAAAGAAGATGCGTCTAAGTTTATCAATAGCCTGGAATTGGTTTCCCATTTGGCAAATGTAGGAGATGCGAAAACCCTGATCATTCAGCCTTCTGCCACTACCCATCAGCAATTATCTGATGAAGAGCAATTAGCAGCTGGGGTTACTCCTACTCAATTAAGAATATCAGTTGGAATCGAGCATATTGACGATATCAAGGCCGATCTCCAACAAGCATTTGAAAAATTATAAGTATAAATGAATTTAAAAAGTCAATTCGCAACGATTACCATGTCCCAGGAATTGTTTCATTCGAGTACCCAGTTAGAGTTGGAATCAGGTGAAGTTCTAACAGAATTTGACCTGAGTTATACCACTTATGGGCAGATTAATGATGACTGCTCGAATGTTATTTGGGTTATACATGCACTTACAGGAGACTCGAATGCTTCTGAATGGTGGAATGGATTGATTGGAGAGGATAAATTCTTTGACACATCGAGACATTTTATCATTTGTGCCAATTTATTAGGTTCCTGTTATGGTTCCACAAATCCTTTGAGTATAGACCCGAAAACCGGACAGGAATTCTATTATTCTTTTCCAGAACTAACTACTCGTGATCTGGCAAGAAGTCTGGAAATGCTTAGGGAATCGTTGGGGATTGACAAAATTCATACACTAATTGGAGGCTCTTTAGGTGGGCAAGTAAGTTTGGAATGGGCGTATTTGCTTGGCAAGAAATTATCCAATGCTGTGATTCTAGCCTCAACCGCCAAAAGTAGCCCTTGGGTGATTGGGTTTAATGAAGCCCAAAGAATGGCCATAGAATCGGATCAAACCTGGGGAAAAAAAGCTGCCGATGCAGGGATTAAAGGATTGGAAGCTGCCAGGGCAATTGCCATGTTGAGCTACAGACATCCTATAGACTTCCAAAAGAAACAATCTGATTTTGATGAAAAATTAGATGGATTTCGAGCTGCTTCTTATATACGTTACCAAGGAAATAAAATCACCAAGAGATTTAATGCGCTGTCCTATTGGACTCTGAGTAGAACCATGGATTCCCATGACTTAGGAAGAAAAAGAGGTGGAATTCAAAATGCCTTGCAGCAAATCTCTGCGAGGATTCTGGCAATCGGGGTCAATTCAGATTTATTGTTCCTACCAGAGGAGTCCCGAGTAATCAGTCAATATGCCAATAAAGGAACCTATAAAGAAATCAACTCTACAGCTGGACATGACGCATTTCTGATTGAGTTTGAGCAGTTATCCTATTTCCTACAGTCATTTTATCTGGAAGATAAATAAGCTTTCCCAAAAGTCTACTATTTGTCAGCTTGAGAGAAGTCGAAGGCCTTAAAATTCGAACTGTTCAACATTTCGACTTCGCTCAATGTGACAAAATGTAAAGTTGAGAAATCTGTTTATTTTGTGACTCTAGACCATTCTACTGTTTTGCCGATCCAGGAGAAACCAAGATATCCTTTTACCTCAAGCTTCTCCTTCCCTTTCATTTTAAGTTCGCAAGAGTAGGTTTTTCCGGAGTTGGGATCATAAATCTTTCCTCCTTTCCAAACTCCATTCTGATAGGTTAATCCTTCCAGAATGGTCAAACCCATGATGGGTCTATTTCTTAATTTTTCATTTTCATTTGCATTGTCCAATACCGGTGCCCCATCTTTGTTGGGATTTTCCAGCCAAATGATTTTTCCTAAAAGCTCTTCACCTGAATTCATGATTTCTATTTGAGCAGTTTTCTCAGTATTAAACCATGTACCTAGCACAGGAGTATTAGATTGGGCAAAGGCAGTGCTTGACGATACAAAAAATAAAATAAAGAAAACTGAAGCAAAATGTCTGATTTTCATAATTACCTCCTTTTCATTGATGGTTTATCTAATAGTTTTAGGTTTAATTAAAATAATTATAAGAATAATACATGGAAGTAGCAATATCTCAAATAGTCTTTCGGCAAACTTTACTTGAGTTACTAAAAGAGAAAGCTGTTTGGGTTCCCTCACTTCGTTCAATTTTTATTGCTGATTTACACTTTGGCAAAGCTGCTCATTTTCGAAAATCCGGGATTCCTATTCCCGAACCTATCCATCAGGAAGATTTAATCAACCTGGATATTTTAATTAACAAGTATAGACCACAGCATGTTTATTTTTTAGGAGATCTTTTTCACAGTGACTGGAATGGACAGTGGAATGTACTCAATGATTTTCTTGCTGCATTTACGAAAGTTACTTTTCATTTGGTTTTAGGCAATCATGACATTCTACCTCCCTCCCATTATAAAGACGCAATTTTCCAACTGCATAATAGCCCAATTGAGATAGGCAATCTGATTTTATCGCATGAGCCTTTGGAAGAAATCGCAGAAGATAAAATTAATTTATGTGGTCACATCCATCCGGGCATAAGACTTGTAGGGAAAGCAAGACAGTCAATCCGCCTATCTTGTTACCATTACAGACCCAATCAATTGATTTTGCCTGCTTTCGGAAGATTCACAGGCTTGGCATTGGTTAAACCAACATCAAATGATCAGGTCTTTGGGATCACAAATGAAAGAGTGATTCCAATCCTTTCCTGAATTAGATTGGTTATAATAGATGGGCTGATTATTTTTGACCTGAAAACTTATTTTATGGCAAACCAACCTCGGAAGAAAAAAATACTTGGTCACTTCAAATTCGGAAGTGTTTTATTCAGTACTACCCTTTCTCTTTTTATCGTTGGATTATTTGGAGTGATATTGATTCAAGCCAAATCCCTGACCAGTATGATCCGCGAGAACATAGAAGTTCAGGTCTTTTTGGATAAAAATCTGGAAGAGGCTGAAATCGCTACTATAAGAGAAAATTTGCAAAGCAGACCATTTATCCTTCAGAAAGGAGACACAACTGGACTTCGTTTCATTTCAGATGAAGAGGCTGCAGCCACATTTATTGAGAGTACTGGAGAAGACTTTACAAAATTTCTTGAAGACAATCCATTGAGAGACAGTTTCGTTCTGACTATCGCTGAGGAATTTCAAACTTCCGAACAGATTGATGCCATCGTGAATGAACTGCAGGCAATAGATGGCATCTTTGAGGTTTCCTACATGACAGATTTAGTAGATTCCATCAATAAAAATCTATTGAAAGTAAGTTTGGTTTTGGGAGGGTTTATTTTGATCCTGATTATCACCGTCATAATGTTGATCAACAATACCATTCGTTTGGCTTTGTTTTCACAGCGTTTCTTGATTAGATCCATGCAATTGGTGGGTGCCACTAGGGCATTTATCAGAAAGCCTTTCCTGATGAGAGCTTGGTTTTTTGGAATGCTAGCCGGAGCTATTGCTTCAGTTACTTTGTTTGGTTTGGTAAAATATACCCAAGCAAATATTGAAGGATTTGGACTACTTCACAATGAACAAATGCTCCTCATGCTCTTTGCCGTATTAGTGGGTGTAGGCGGGATACTCTCTGCTTTAAGCACTTTGAGAGCAGTAAATAAGTATTTAAACATGTCCTTGGACGAATTATATTAAAACATGAGCAAATCACATTTTCCTTTTTCTAAAAAAAATTATCAGCTCATGGCCATTGGCTTTGCGTTGATAGTAGTAGGATTCATCATTATCAGCTTGGAAAGCGCACCTCATGGAGATGGGTTTCTCGGTTTAACCTTAGGTCCGATTATCACGCTGGCAGGATTTATTTTTGAGTTTTACGCAATTTTTGCAAAAACCGAGAAAAATTAAGAATGGAAATTATTGATGCGATTATCCTTGGGATTATTCAAGGATTGACGGAGTTTTTGCCAGTTTCTTCCAGTGGTCACCTGGAACTTGGAAAAGCAATACTCGGTGAAAGTAAAATGCCTGCTGAAGGATTGATGTTTACTGTAGTCGTTCATTTTGCTACTGCGCTCAGCACTTTATTGGTATTTAGAAAAGATGTTGCTGAAATATTTTCAGGTTTATTTAAATTCAAATGGAACGAAGAAACCCAGTTTGCAGTAAAAATCTTTATTTCCATGATTCCAGCAGGGATCGTTGGATTGGCATTTGAGAAACAATTAGAACAGTTTTTTGGAGGAAGTGTGGTATTTGTAGGTTTTATGTTGATTTTGACAGCCCTACTCCTTTTTCTCGCAGATAAGGCAAAAAACACCAACCAGCCGGTGACCTTTTATAAAGCTTTCCAGATTGGTATTGCCCAGGCCATCGCGATCTTGCCGGGCATTTCCAGATCCGGAGCAACAATTTCAGCCTCTGTTATTTTAGGGGTGGACAAAACCAAAGCCGCTCGATTCTCATTTTTGATGGTAGTACCTTTGATTTTGGGAAAAATTGCAAAAGATATTTTGGATGGCGGACTTTCCTTGGAAACTGAGGGAATTGGTTATTTATCAGCAGGGTTCCTTGCTGCATTTATCTCAGGAATTTTGGCCTGTACTTGGATGGTGCAACTGGTCAGAAAAAGCAAACTCAGCTATTTTTCTATCTATTGCTTGATCGTGGGCATCATTGCTATTGTGGCAGGTTTATATTTGTAACATGCAGGATCAACCATACGGAGAAGTCTTCTTAATAAATAAGCCTATCGAATGGACTTCTTTTGATGTAGTCAAAAAAGTCAGGAATGCGCTTAAAATCAAGAAAGTCGGACATGCAGGGACTTTGGACCCTTTGGCTACCGGATTGCTGATCGTCTGTTCTGGAAAAATGACCAAGCAGATTGATGGATTTATGGGGCAGGAAAAGGAATATACGGGAACATTTGTACTGGGATCCACTACAGAATCATTCGATCTGGAAAAGCCTATAGTCCCAGTTGCTGATCCTTCACATTTAACCCTACAGGACATCAGAAAAGCAGTGGCTGAGTTGACAGGGGACATCCAGCAGATTCCTCCCATGCATTCAGCTATCAAAGTAGATGGAAAACGCGTCTATGAATCTGCCAGAAAAGGCATTGCAGTCAAAATGGAGCCTAGAACTGTTCAGGTTAGAGAATTTGAAATCACAAGATTTGAAAATAATGAAGTAGATTTCAGAATATCCTGTTCAAAAGGCACCTATATCAGAAGTCTGGCTAGAGATCTTGGTGAGAAATTGCAAGTGGGTGCCTATATGAGTGCTTTGTGCAGAACCAGAATTGGTGATTTTCTTTTAACTGAAGCCAAGGATATGGATGGCTTAATCCAAGAAATCAAAGGAAGACATCCAGCAGAACAATAAATGAAACTATGAGAATCTACGAAGGACTAAGTGATATTCCTCAGATAATCAATCCAGTGGTCACCAGTGGAACCTTCGATGGAGTGCATTTAGGACATCAAAAGATTCTGAAAAGAATCCGTGAAATAGCCCGAGGAATCCAAGGGGAAACGGTTTTGATTACTTTTTGGCCACATCCCAGGCTGGTTTTATATCCCGAAGAACATCAACTGAGACTTTTGTCCACTTTTGAAGAAAAGACCAAACTGCTTAGGACATTTGGAATTGATCACCTGATCACCATCCCATTTACCAAGGAATTTTCCCAATTATCCTCCAGAGAATTTATTGAAAAGGTGTTAGTGGAAAAGATAAAGCCAAGTAAACTGGTCATTGGCTATGACCACCGTTTCGGTAAAAACAGGGAAGGAAGTTTTGAATACCTAAAAGAACATCATTCCGAATTCGGATTTGAATTAGAGGAGATATCCAGACAGGATGTGGAAGAAATCGGAGTTTCCAGCACCAAAATCAGAACTGCTTTAGAAACAGGCCAAGTGAAGACTGCTACAAATTATTTGGGAAGGCCTTATGAATTAAACGGTTTAGTGATCAAAGGTCAGCAGATTGGCCGGTCTATTGGATTTCCTACTGCTAACATTCATATTCCCAATGATTATAAACTCATTCCGATGGATGGCGTTTATGCTGTAGAAGCTTCAGTGAATGGCTCCTTGTTTAAAGCCATGCTCAATATTGGAAACAGACCAACAGTGGGCGGAACCAAGAAGACAGTAGAAGCGCATTTATTTGATTTTCAAGGTGATCTTTATGATAAGCAGATCACGATCTATTTGAAAGAATTCTTGCGGGAAGAAAGAAAATTTGAAAACTTGGAAGAATTGAAAAAACAGCTGGCGATAGATCAAAAGATGGCCAAGACTTTACTATAAACCCAAAATAATATGATCAATAAAACGGTAAAAGATGCCCTGGAAGCGGTAGCAGATATTCCTACCGGTGCTTTTCTGATGATGGGCGGATTTGGGCTTTCCGGAATTCCCGAAAACTGTATCTCAGCCCTACTCCAACGGGATATTAAGGATTTGACCATCGTTTCAAATAATGCAGGTGTGGATGATTTTGGTATCGGATTACTTCTCAAAAAGAGAATGGTCAAGAAGATGATTTCAAGCTATGTGGGCGAAAATGCAGAGTTTGAGAGACAATTACTTCAAGGTGAATTGGAAGTGGAGTTAATTCCGCAAGGTACTTTGGCAGAAAGAGTCCGTGCCGGTGGAGCTGGAATTCCGGCTTTTTTTACTCCTGCAGGTGTGGGAACGGAAGTGGCTGAGGGAAAAGAAATCCGTGAATTTGATGGAAAACACTATTTAATGGAAACAGCTCTAAAGGCTGATTTTTCTATTATAAAGGCTTGGAAAGGTGATACTGCCGGAAATTTGATCTTTAAAGGAACCGCAAGGAATTTTAATCCAATCATGGCTGCAGCAGGCAAAATTTGTATTGCAGAAGTGGAAGAATTGGTAGAAGTAGGTGGTTTGGATCCCAATCAAATTCATACACCTGGGATTTATGTTCAGCGTATTTTTCAAGGAAAAGACTACGAGAAAAGAATTGAACAAAGAACTGTAAGCAATTAATCCCGAAAGCCATGTTAAGTAAAAATCAAATCGCTCAACGAATCGCCAAAGAGGTGAAGAATGGGCAGTATATAAATCTGGGAATAGGAATACCTACCTTGGTTGCTAATTATATTCCCGATAATCTAGAGGTAGTCCTGCAATCAGAAAATGGGTTGCTTGGGATTGGACCTTTTCCTAAAGAAGAAAATGTTGACCCGGATTTAATCAATGCCGGAAAGCAGACCATAACCATGCTGAAAGGCTCAGTATTGTTTAATTCGGCAGAGTCTTTTGCCATGATTCGAGGAGGTCATGTGCATTTGACGATTTTAGGGGCAATGGAAGTTTCTGAAAATGGTGATATCTCTAATTGGAAGATACCAGGGAAAATGGTAAAAGGGATGGGCGGAGCGATGGATTTGGTGGCATCGGCAAAAAACATCATTGTGGCCATGCAGCATTGTTCCAAAAGCGGTGACTCGAAACTTTTGCCTGAATGCACACTCCCGATCACCGGAGTCAGATGTGTCAAAAAAATAGTCAGTGATCTGGCTGTCCTTGAAGTCTCTCCTACTGGTGGTTTTATTTTAAAAGAAAGAGCCCCTGGTGTCAGTGTAGAAGAAATAATGGCCAAAACATCAGGGAAATTAATCATTGAAGGTGAAGTTCCTGAGATGGTTTTTGATTAAATAAGAAAGAATTGAACTTGCTGGGTATTCTCATGGTTTACCTCAAAAATTAATACGAATGAAAAAATCAGACATCAAATTTCAAATAGAATTAGACGAGAAAAGCCTTCCAAAAGCGATCACATGGGATGCGTCAGATAAAGAGGGGGAAGGCCTTGAATCCACCAAAAGTATCAGTCTGAATATTTGGGATAACCTGAACCAAAGTACCCTTCGGATTGATCTATGGACTGAAGATATGTCCGTCGTAGAGATGAAGAGATTTTATATCGATGTTCTCGGAGGGATGGGTCAAACCATACTGAACAGTACTGGAGATGAATATATGTCTGAAGAAATAAAAGATCTCTGTGACAGGCTTGTAAGGCATGTCAACGAAGAAAACGGAAAAATTCAATAAATAATCTGTAAACACAATTTAAAAGCCCATGATTTCATGGGCTTTTTTTGCTTGATCTAGGTCAATAAAAAAAAAGTACTTTTTTGGAATTTTTAACAAAATCAATTTTAGCCCAATTGATCACTAATAATACTTCGGGTTTTTTCAAATTTTCGCTATAAATAGGCTCAGTTTCCATTTTAGCCACATTTATATGATGAAACTAGCCAGTTAAAAAGTTACTGAAATCGATAATTTATTCGCTAATTAGGATAAATTTCGGCTACAAAATAAGCTTAATCACCTTATTTAAGACCCTTACCTACATTATAAAAAACATCTATTATGATCAATTCTACTCATGCTAAAATGCGGGTAGTGTTTCTGTTGTTCTTTCTAGTTTCCATTTGTTCGAGCAGAGTTTTGGCTCAAACAGTAGTTTCCGGAACCATCACAGATACAGATACCAAAGAGACTTTAGTCGGTGTCAACATTCTGGTAAAAGGAAAAGTCATTGGGACAATTTCCGATTTGTCAGGGAAGTACACCTTAAGTGTTCAGCAAGAACCTCCCTTTGTGCTGGTTTTCTCCATGGTTGGCTACAATTCCCAGGAAATTGAAATCACAGGAGGTACTAGCAATCTTGATATTCAAATGTCAGAAACTACAATTCTGGGGCAAGAAGTAGTAGTTTCTGCTTCTAGAGTCGAAGAAAGTGTCCTTCAATCTCCTGTTTCCGTGGAGAAATTAGATATCATAGCAATTCGGGATGCACCTCAGGCAAACTTTTATGATGCCCTGAATAACATGAAAGGTGTGGAAATGAGCACCCAATCATTAACCTTCAAGTCATTTAATACCAGAGGATTTAATGCAAATGGAAACGTCAGAACAGTGCAGTTGATCGATGGAATGGACAACCAGGCTCCAGGTCTGAATTTCTCTGTAGGTAATATTGTAGGTATCTCTGAACTTGACTTGGAAAGTGTTGAGTTATTGCCGGGGGCATCTTCTGCCCTTTATGGCCCAAATGCCATCAACGGTATCTTATTGATGAATTCAAAAAGTCCTTTCCTGTATCAAGGTCTTTCTGCAAATGTAAAGACAGGGATCATGGACGAGGGAAATAGATCCAATCCTACTACTGGATTTTATAATTTCAGTGCTCGCTACGCAAAAGCTATCAGTGATAAGTTTGCATTTAAAGTGAACTTCGAATACCTAAAGGCTGACGATTGGCAAGCAAATGATTTCAGGGACCAATCTCTTCTGAATGGCTCTACTATTGAAACCGGAACCAGTTTAAATAATCCTGCCTATAATGGAGTCAACACGTATGGAGATGAGACCAATGTCAATATGCTTTCCGTTGCACAATCCATGGTAGCAGCTGGTGCACTTCCTTCTGCAGCGCTTCAATTAATTCCTAACACAGCTGTATCGAGAACAGGATACATGGAAAGGGATATAGCTGATTACGGAACGAAATCATTGAAATTCAATGCCGCCCTCCATTACAGAATCAATGACCGGGTAGAAGCTATTCTACAAGGAAATTTAGGTTATGGAACTTCAGTTTATACAGGGGCAGATAGATATTCCCTTAAAAATTTCAACATAGGTCAATACAAAGCTGAATTGAGAGGTTCAAACTGGTATTTAAGAGCCTATACTACCCAAGAGAGATCCGGTGATGCATATGCAGTAGGTACTGCAGCACAAGGAATCAACGAAGCTTGGAAAGCAAGCACCAGATGGTTTCCGGAATACGTAGGAGCTTATGCTCAGGCCATCGGAGCTGGTCTTCCAGCTGACCAGGCACATCAGGCTGCCAGGGCTTTTGCAGATCAGGGTAGATTTATGCCAGGAACTGCTGAATTTAATAACGCCTTGGCAGATGTGACTTCCAGGCCAATTCCGGGCAATCAAAATGGCGTAGGTGCAAAGTTTGTTGATAGTAGTAATCTATATCACTTTGAAGGGTCTTACAATTTTGCGGATCATATCAAGTTCGCTGAATTTGTTGTGGGAGGTAATTATAGAATTTATGACCTCAATTCAAATGGTACCATCTTCGCATTGGATGAAAATGGAGATGAATTCAAAATCAATGAGTATGGCGGTTATATTCAAGGATCTAAGAAGCTTTTCAATGATCATTTCAAATTAACTGCCTCTGCCCGTTATGATAAAAATGAAAATTTTGCAGGTCAATGGTCTCCAAGGGTTTCTGGTGTTTACACTGCTGGAAATCATAACTTCAGAGCTTCTTATCAAACAGGTTTCCGTATTCCAACGAACCAAGATCAATACATTGATCTAAACACCCCTCAGGCAAGATTAATTGGTGGATTGCCACTCTTTGCTGATCGGTACAATCTAAATGCAAATCCCGGTTATACCTTGGCCAATGTGACCAATTACGGTGCAGCGGTTTTGGCAGATACAGATCCTAGTTCTCCTGTTTATCAGCAAAGTATTCAGCAGGCAACCCAAATCGCAATTCAGCAAGCCACTGAATTTGTTACTGGACAGGTTCAAGCAGGTATCATCCCACCAAATGAAGCTCCTGCAGCGATTGCTGCTTTGGTTCCTACTTTGGTTCCAGGGATAGCAGCACAATTGGTTCCTTTAAATGCAGCTGGTGCCAATACCGATAAACTTCAACCTTATGAAATCAAGGAATTTAAGCCTGAGAGAGTCAAGTCATTTGAAGTGGGGTACAAAGGCATTTGGGGAAATAAACTTTTGGTAGATGCCTATGCTTACTTCAATAGATTCGAAAACTTCAATGGTAGCCAAGTACTTGTTCAAGACGCTACCGATGCAGGCCTAGCTGGCCCTAATCCGATTACGGGTTTGAATTTGATCGGAGCTATAACAGGCGCTAGAAACATTTACTCAATGCCTGTAAACAGAACTGAGATCATCAAGTCTTGGGGATGGGCAGCTAGCTTGGATTATAAATTGCCTAAAGGATATTCCATCGGTGGTAATGTATCTTACAACACCTTGTCCAATTTAGATGAGTTGGCAGAAACTGGTTTCCAACCAAGTTTCAATACTCCTGAATACAGATATGTTCTAAACTTCGCCAATAGAGAAGTGGTAGATAATTTTGGATTTGCTTTGGCTTACAGATGGCAAGGTGAATTTGTTTGGCAGTCTTCTTTTGTGGCGCCAGCAGTTTCTACACAGCAGCTTTCTGTGATGCCGGCTTTTGGGACTTTCGATGCCCAAATAAGCTACAAACTGAAGAGCATCAAGTCTATTTTGAAAGTAGGAGGTTCAAACTTGTTTAGCAAAGGGTATAGACAAGCTTGGGGGAACCCAACAGTCGGCACCATGTATTTTGTCAGCTTGACATTTGATGAGTTCTTAAACTAATCTAAATTACCCAACAACACGGCCCTTTTGAGAAGTCAAAAGGGCCTTTTTTTTAACTGGGATAAAATTTTTTATGGATATCCGCTATTTTACCAGATAATAGATTAAAGCGGCTTAATAAATGGTAAACTCTAGTTGTGAGGCTGCTTCGGTCATCCGTCATCGGTCTTCCAGCCAATCAAGCAAAGAAAATAAGGTAACTGGCATCATTGCGGAAAATCATAAATTTTTTTAAGGTTTTACTTCGTGAAAATATTCTCTGTCAAATATTCTAGAGTAAATAAAGGGAGGAATTTTATCATGATAAGGCAATAGATCTTTTAATGTTTTGGCTTGTGATTCATGGCCTTTTATCACCTGAAGAATTCTCTTGAAGTAGGGCTGCGTAGAAATGGAGAAATCAGGTTTTGGCAAACCCTTCGATTGGTCTTTTGGATAATTCTCCTGAAAACCCTTCGAAATTTTCAGAGCTAAGTTGATTTGCTTTGGGGAAAGTGTGATCTGAAATAATTTCTTTGGAGAAAAGGAAGATTCCCCTACTCTTTCCAAAAACAAATTCTCAAGAATTAAGCCCGTTAACTGATGGTCTGGATGTCCATAAAGTCCTACTTTGGAATCATAACTGACCAGAACGTCCGGTTTAAACTGATCGATAATCCCTGAAGCTAATTTTTTCAATGAATCGACCCCGAGTTTTTCCAAACCGCTGTCTGGATTGTTCAGAAGTTCTAAATGTGAAGCTCCAATTGTTTTGGCCGAATGCTGCATTTCAAGGCTTCTGATTTCTGCCAGACGCTCGGAGGAGATCTCCCCTCCAGTATCTGCTGCCTCTCCCCTTGTTAGACAAAGCAATATCACATCATGCCCTTGATCAACCATCTTCATTAAAGTTCCGGCAACAGTGACCTCATCATCCGGGTGAGGAAAGAATGCCAAAATGGTTTTAGGTTCGGCAGACTCAAAAAGCAGTTTATGTTGTGGAATATCTGAATTATGGAGCACTGATCTTCCGATTAAAACCAATGAGAAAGGGATCACCACTGAAGTGATGATCCCGATCCATAAAACTAATTTGAGCTTTTTTGTCATTCCCATTCTTTCGTCAAGGTGCTCAAGAAGCTAACCAAGTCACGAATCTCTCTTTTGCTCAGAATCCCTTTCATATCTGGCATACTGGAAGGAGAATTCTTTCTTTCAGAAATGTCGCTGTTCAAAATCAATGCTTCTGGTTTTGAGGCCTCTTTGATAACAATTCCATTTTCTTTTTCCTCTATCAATGTTCCGCTTACGGAATTGCCATTTTTCAAAGTAAGTTGTACAAAACCAAATCCTGGTGCCAAACGCTTGCTAGGCTCTATCAAAGCTTCCAAAAGCTGGGTTTTTGAGATTCTGTTGGCGACTCCGTTTAAATGCGGGCCAGCAGTGCCTCCCATGTCATCATAGCCATGGCACCGGATACACTGAGCGGCTTGATTTTGGAAAAAGATAGTTCTGCCTGTCCTAACACTTCCGCCTTCGAGTGCACCACTATATAAAGCTACCAAATCTCCATTGGTTCTTTCTTGCTGGATTTGATCATATTTTGTCTTTAAGTCTTCTGAGCCTGTTTCTGCTATGGCCTCTTCCAACTCTATCATCACCTCATTTGGTAATTTATTGGCTTTTAAGTCAGTTAACAATGTGTTCCAAAGTTCAAGTTTTGAGGAATTGGGTAGATTTCCCAGACTCAAAAGAGCTGCCTGTCTTTCCTCGATGGTTCTGTTTTGAATCACATCCTGAAGCAGGTTGACCATCAATTCTTCTGAAATATCTGTTTTAGTCAATAAGTCTAAGCCTACCACTCTTACAGCTTTAGATTTATCATTCATCGCTATCTCAATCGGTCCAGATATATTCTCAGGGATGATTTTAGAAAGCGATAAGATTGCCTCTACCCTTACCGGATCTATAGGGTCAGACTTTAGTAATGCCAATAGTTTTGGCTCTGCTTCTTTTATTTTCAATTTTCCGATAGCCTTGGCGGCAGCTATTTTTACTGTTTCGCTTCGATCAGATAAAGAATTTATCAAAGTGGTAGAAGAAGCTGCCTGGATCGGAGCCAAATCTCTTTCTATAGCACCTCTATTTCTACCATCCACTCTATCCAAGACGGACGGCTTTGCCCAAGTACCAATGGTAGCGATTGCTTCTGCCTTCAGTACTGGTGAAATTCCAGGTTTTGAAATATATGTTTTCAGGTTTTCCAATGCTTTTGGAGTTCCAACTCGGAGGTTTGCACCAATTGCTCTTCTGATCAAGGCTTCATTTTCAAACTTGGTACTAACCAAAAGGTCGCCTAAGGCAGGTAGCGCTGGTTCTATTGAAAAATCATCATTTATAGCTCTTGCAACCTCTGTTACGATGTATTCATCAGAATCTCCAAGGAAAGCGGTTATACCCGGTTCTGCCATTCTTCTTAAAGCCAGAACTGCACCCAACCTTACCGCTGGAGAAGGATTAGAAGCCAAAGCGATCAAAGGTTCCTTTTTATTGATTCGGGCCAAAGCAAGGCTAGCTGCATGTCGTAAATAAGCATCTTCATCATTATTAGCTTCCAAAACAGAAACTAGACCATTCAAAGCAGGCTCGTATGCAATTCTTCCCAATGCTTCAGAAGCAAAGAATCTCACCCGGATCTCTGAATCTGTTAAAAGTGGCAATAAAGATTCTCCTGCTTTGGAATATTTAATATCACCTAACCATTTTGCTGCCTGTGCCCGGATCTCTGGATCAGAATCCTGCAGCAATGGAATCAAAGCGTCTGCAAACTTTTGGTCTTCCATTCTTGCCAACTGGCTGATCCCTACGATTGCATGGATTCTAGCCAGCTGATTGGATTTTTGAGTTATTGCAGCTTGGAATACCTTAAAGCCATTTTCTCCTCTTTTTGCCAATTCAAATTGAGCTTTGCGACGGATTCTCATGTCCTCATCACTTAAATATCCGCTCAATGCCTCATCGGTAAGGGTTTTGAAATCTGTTTTCATGACCTGGGCTGTTATCTTTCGAGCTTCCCAGTTTTGACCTCCCTCATCATCCAATTTCCATACTCTACCAAAATTCTTGGTATTCCAGCCCTGAATCCAGTCAGCAAAATACAGAGATCCGTCAGGACCAAAATCCAATCCAGTAGCCAAAACTCCACCCATAACTTTTTCAGTTTGGGACATTTTAAAAGTGGCTCCGTCTGGTTCTAACTTAAAGGCATGTATTCCAGAAGAAGTCGGATTCCCCACAAATGAAGCCACGAAGAATGTATTCTTCCACTTTTCAGCAAGAGCAGTTCCTGGATTGAAAACCATTCCTGTTGGTCCATTGATATAATTTTGGATGGGAGGCGTGATATAAGCTGCCTGACCTTCATGTCTTGGGAGATACAGCTTTTCATCCATCCATACTTTATAGGTATTGTTTTCCGGATCTCTGTATTTTCCAAACTGCCAGTTGGTTCTCCAGCCTGTATCAGAGCCATTAACCAGATATACTAATCTCTCGCTTTCTCCACCGTGGTCTCCGTCGTTATCCACTGAGATTAAATTATTGTACTGATCAAAAGTGAATTCATGGGTATTTCTGACACCCATTGCAAAAATCTCAAAATCGCTTCCATCCGGATTTGCCCGAGCGATTACACCTCTATTTGGATACTTCCATTCTGTGCCATCAGGCCCTTTTCCATTGAAACCGATATCACCAATTCCCCAATAGATTCTTCCGTCCGGACCTTGTTCTAATCCTGACATACCATGGCCACCAAATCCAATATGTATCCCATATCCATGAGAAATGGATTCTTTTTCATCCATGATGCCATCATTGTTAGTGTCGGTAAGTCTCCAAACATCTGGTCCCACTCCGATAAATAGATTGTCTTCCAATTTTAACAATGCACCTGCCACATCGGTAGTTACATCATTAAAGTCATTGACCATCATCTGGGAATAATCAGCAAAGCCATCACCGTCTTTATCTTCAAGTCGGTAAAGTTCTTCACGCTCCACTGTCATATCCCTCCAATCATGGGATCCGTCTCCGTTTACATCGGCCAGCCATGTATTTTTATCAGACATTTCAGGAGAAAGAGTCTTTTGTAAAAATGATCTTTTTTCTTCGATGGTCTGGAGACTGATGGATTCGATTTCCCAGTCTTGATGACCTCGGATATCAAATTCGGAATTTTTCTGTCTGTTGGTTCTGGTATAATACAAGCTTCCATCATCTGTTACCTGAATTGAAATGGGATCGTAAACCAAAGAGTCAACCGCCCAAAGGGAAAGCTTTAAACCATCCGCTAAAGTGGGGCTTATTTGACTTTCGGCAGCTTGTGCCATGGCAGAAATCTCTTCTTTGCTAAGGTTTTTTTCTCTTAAATCGACAGGCTCTTGTTTACTGCAGGAGTATGCAAAAGGAATGGCTGCTGCCAAGAGATATTTGGCATAGGTTTTTTTCATCTTGGGTTGAGGCATTTTATGAAATACTATTTTGTCACAAAATAGGGAATTTCAATGAGTGATTTCTGCCATTAAAAAAATCATAGGGTTAAAAACAAAAATCCCGATCAAGGATCGGGATTTTGTTCACTTTAACCACTAACAACCATAAAACAAAAATTAATTTAGACCAAGCGGTGATTGAGCTTTGGGTCTTAGTAGTCCGTACGGGAATCGAACCCGTGTTTCATCCGTGAAAGGGATGCGTCCTAACCCCTAGACGAACGGACCATGGGGTTGTATTACTTCAAGTTAAACAGCTAACTAATTGATATTAAGCTGTTTGTAGTCCGTACGGGAATCGAACCCGTGTTTCATCCGTGAAAGGGATGCGTCCTAACCCCTAGACGAACGGACCATTTAAAACGTTTGAAAAACCTCCTTTTTCAAATGGTTGTGCAAATATAGAAGGTTCAATTTACAATACCAATTCAGGCTCCAAAATTTCTTTGGTTTTTTGCTAAAAAGCTGAGTTAAAAGGAATAAAATTTTCTTCGGCTCGAATTGCTTCTTTTGACTAATTTTGAATTCAATAATAAACTAAACCATGACTTCTACCCCTGGAAAACGAATTGCCATTAATGGTTTTGGCAGAATTGGCAGGTATACTGCCAAACTTATTTTGGAAAATAAGTTACTGAATTTAGTTGCTATCAATGACTTAGCCGATCCCAAAGCAATTGCCCATTTGCTCAAATATGACTCTATTCACGGGAAGTCTGAAAGCTCTATTGAGTGGAATGATGATGAACTGCGAGTAGATGGAAAGTCTATCAAACTTTTTAGCCATTCCAATCCTGAAAATTTACCCTGGGAAGAATTAGATATTGATTTGGTTATAGAATGTACCGGAAGATTTACAGATAGATCAGGATCAGAGAAACATTTAAAAGCCGGTGCCAAAAAAGTAATTATCTCGGCACCCTCTCAAGATCCAAGTATCAAGATGATAGTCCTTGGCGTGAATGATGATATTTTGACCGGAGAGGAAAAGATTATATCTAATGCTTCCTGCACCACCAATTGCCTCGCTCCTATGGTTAAGGTGTTAGATGAGAATTTTGGATTAGTGAAAGGTTATGCATCTACCGTTCATTCTTATACCAATGATCAAAACCTGCACGATGCGCCTCACCGGGATCTAAGACGAGCAAGAGCTGCAGCTTATTCTATTATTCCCACTACCACAAATGCCGGCAAGGCTTTGGATATTGTCCTTCCCGAACTTGCCGGAAAAGTAGAAGCTTCTGCCATGCGGGTGCCAGTTCCTGATGGTTCTTTAACAGACCTGATCGTAGAATTGAATGAAGAAGTATCCCCAGATCAAATTAATCAGGCTTTTAAAACTGCCTGCAAAGGTAAATTAAAAGGATTTGTGGAAGTGGAAGATAGCCCGATCGTCTCCATGGACATTATAGGCAATCCACATTCCTGCATCATTGACTCCGAGTTAACTTCTACCAAAGGAAAAATGGTAAAACTCGTCGGATGGTATGACAATGAGGCAGGTTATGCGAACCGACTGGTTGACCTTAGCATCAAAATCACAAAAGCATAATCAGGCTTTCACACGGTTAAGGGAAAGCATTTTTACGATAAAATTCGGAAGTGTTTTCCCTTGCTTTCTCTTTTTGAGGTCCAAGTACCAGCCCCACTTTTCCATGATAGGAATTTTGTGTGTTTCTACCATTTCTACCAAAGTCCCATCTGGATCCTCTATGTAGGCAAAATGGCCGGCTGCTTTACCCATATCAAACCCATTATTGCTATCCACAGTGAATGGATATCCGGAGTTTTGAAGGTTGGTGCGAAGGTTTTTCATCCCACACACATCAAAGCAAACATGGATGAAACCCAAATCACCCCATAACCTGCCTTCATAGATTTTAGCTCTTTTGGAATCTTTGACTGCCACTAACTCTACTGTAGTTTGACATAGTAATTTTCCAAAAGCACCTGTCCTTTCTCCAGGACTTCTTAAAATGACTCTCGAGAAAGTTTCTTTTTCTCCTATCAATGGAGAGAAATCATCCCAGACTTTCGTATCCTGAAATAGAATTTCAGTATGCTGGTAGTGACTTTTATAAAGTGGTATTGATTTTTCTACATCTGTAACACCGATGACTACTCCTGAAACCCCACCGGTTAAGTCTGCATTTTTTGAGAACCAAGATTGGTTTTCCTCTATTTCAAAAATATTTCCGTAAGGATCTTTCAGATAAAAATGTGAAATACCTATTGGGTTTTTCGTGGGCTTGCCTAAAAGTTGCACGCCTTCGGAAACCATGAAATTATAAGTGTCTTGGATGTTTTTACATCGGATTTTTACTGCAAGGATACCTAAGTCTCCCCATGCTATTTCTTTCTGCGGTGCTGTCGGAGTTCGAGACGTATATTGCCATATTTCAAAGCCTCCACCGCCTTGCATATTCATCGCAAGGATCGCATGTCTCTTTTCCACTTTGCCGGCAGTATAGCGAGTCATTAATGCGGCTTCGGCACTATCCTGAAAGATAGGAACATCCATTTTAAAAATTCTCCTGTACCACTTCCACGCTTCATTGGCATCCTTTACTCCTATTCCTACTTGCTGAATGCCATTAATGGTTGCTTTATTCATTCCTCTTTAATTACGAAGTCTTTTGCTGTTTTAATAAAGTACAATATAGACTTTTGATCGAATCAGGAGATATTTTCAATAAAAAAAGTGTGAATGCAATCAGATTTGCAAGCTGCACTTTCAGCCAACCATTTCCTTCATATTTCCTCGCAGAAACTTTGATTTCTTTTGGAATCACATGAAAATCAGAGATTTTTTTGATCCTTCTAGTCAGATCAAAGTCCTCCATAATGGTGAATTTTTCATCAAACCCTCCCAATCTTTCAAAAAGATTTCTCGTAATATAAAGGGTTTGATCTCCACCTCCAGCAAAAATTCCATTAAAGCGTGTAAACCAAGAGTTGATTTTCAGGAGAAAATTGTTAGAATCAAAGCTATAACGGTAACAACCAGCCTCTTTCCCCAAAAAACAATTTTTTATAATATCCTCAGAAAAATTTATGGCAGGTCTGCAATCAGCATGGACAATGTAAAAAATAGCACCCTTTGCTTCCTTAATTCCAAAATTGATCTGATGTGCCCTTGACTTTTTTTTGCTATGGACAAGAATGGCCCCAAAGTCTTTGGCTATGGAAATGGTGGCATCAGTACTTCCTGCATCAGAAACGATGATTTCTTGTATGGAATTGCCTCCATATTCCCAAAGCATTGGAAGTAATTCGACAAGATTCTTTGATTCATTGAGAGTCGGAATGATAATGGAAATTTTAATATCCTCAGTCATCTGATTTTCTAATCACATAATTTTTGATAGAATTTTCTAAAACGACTTTCTGCAGTTCTCCCTTTTCATAGTAAAAGGTATTGGTGTTGCCATTGACTTCGATCGAATAGACCCCAGGGTCTTCTTGGGTTACTTTGGTCAGCATACCGAAATTTTCAGAAATCAGGATATCACCATCTGATGGTTCTTCAAAATAAAGCCTTGCCGGACTGCTATAAACTTTTTGACGGATAGGTTCTTTGTTTTCAAACTTGTATGTATTTGCATCCACCTTATAATGGTCTTTTTCCCATTCAACAAATGTTTCAAACTCCCCACGATTGGAATTGGAATGGGTATAGGCATTTACAAGCTGATTATTTTTGTAATCTGCTTTTTGAAGAAATTCAACATGTACTTTCCCAAAAAACCAGAACTCCACCAAACTATTGATTTCAAAATTGGTCTGAACTCCATTTTCTGATTTCTCTGCTGTCATCCCTCCAATTTTAAATCCTGCTACGACAATATCGTATTGATGCTTGGTCTTTTTAGTCTGGCTATTCGCAGGAATTGCCGCTATTACTTGGAATAGAAAAAATATATAAAGTGTTGGTAATATGTTTTTTAAGATATTTTTCATAAAGTATCAAGTGATATTTTGTTTTGGATTTTGGCCTGACTATTCCTGAGTGGCAACTACTATTTTTTTTACTTTCTTCCAATCTTCTAATGTATCTACATCGATGAGTGTGGGCAATAAAGAATAGGTTATACTATGAAAATCCAACACTTTTTTACTTAGACTTAACACTTTTTCGCTGCTCCAAGGAATCTTTTGAAATAATCCCGGAATAAAGGTTTTCATGCCCAAAAGATAATATCCTCCATCATTTGCAGGTCCTATCACTACTTCGTCATGATCCAATTTTTCAAATGCTTCTTCTAAAATTTCGGAAGTCAATCCCGGGCAATCTGTTCCAATGATCAAAAGCTTATCACAACCTTTTTGAAACTGCTCCTGAAAAGCTGAGGCCATCTTTTGCCCCAAATCCCCATCTGACTGGACATGGAAGGAATAGGATTCGTCCTCTTTCTGATCAGGATTATCTACAAATTCAGAAAAATAAAGGAGCTTTTTACACTTCAATTTAGAAACCTGTGCATAGGTGACGGAAATCAGCCCTTTATAAATTTCAAGTGCCTGTTCCTCTCCTACTCCAGCAGCAAGTCTGGTTTTCACTTTGCCTAACTGGGCATTCTTCTGGAATATTATGATTCCTTTTCTCATTTTCAATTTAAATTCTGATTTACACCTAGTAAATCGCGAGGTGATAAGATCGATAAGGTTTCAATTTCGAAACAATAATATACTTAGCTATATACGATAAAACCTCAAAAACTGGACGATGGTTAAAAAGTTTAACCTGAATTAAAGTAATATGCATAAGACTAATGATGCGAGCTCCCTAAATGTTTTTATTCATTTGCCTGGACAAACGAAGTGGTCTTAGACTTAAAATTTAACCCATTATCCTTGTTTGAGGGCATTACTTATATAAAAGAAGTCCTGCATCTAATAAAAAATCAAATTTGGGGAACGTAACTGAAAGGGAAACGTTTTTAGGAATGACATTCAATTTTCACAGATATTTAAACAATTTTCAGCGATGGCATTACGACTAGGAGATGTTGCCCCAAACTTTACGGCAGAGACATCTGAAGGAAAAATCGATTTTTATGAGTATTTAGGTGATGGATGGGGAATATTATTTTCTCACCCTGCAGATTACACGCCAGTTTGTACCACAGAATTAGGTACAGTTGCAAAGCTTAAAAAGGAATTTGAAAAGAGAAACACCAAGGTCATGGCCTTGAGTGTGGATGGTTTGGAAAGCCACAAAGGCTGGATTTCTGACATAAATGAAACACAACAAACAGAGGTGAATTTTCCTATCATTGCAGATGAGGATAAAAGAATCGCAAATCTATATGACATGATTCACCCAAATTCAAATGAAAATTTTACTGTCAGGTCTGTTTTTGTAATCGGAAATGATAAGAAAATCAAATTGATCATCACTTATCCAGCCAGCACCGGAAGAAACTTTGACGAGTTGCTTCGAGTGATCGATTCTCTCCAATTGACAGCTAATTATTCGGTTGCTACGCCTGCTAATTGGAAACATGGAGAGGATGTAGTCATTGCTCCAGCTATCAAAAATGAAGATATCTCGGCTAAGTTTCCAAAAGGACATAAGGTTATCAAGCCTTATTTGAGAACTACTCCACAACCGGATTTATAATAAGAAAGGGGATGAAAATCCCCTTTTTTTATGCTCTTAAAGTTCCAATTAGATCCATTGTGATTTGGATCTTCTTCCTTATTTCATCGAAATCCCCTTTTTCTACCAAGTCTTTTCTGAATAGCTGAGAGCCCATTCCTACGCAACAAACACCGGCATCAAACCAAGACTTGAGACTTTCTGCAGTTGGTTCTACACCACCTGTGGGAATCAATTCTATAGTGGGTAAGACAGCATGTACGGATTTTACAAATTCAGTTCCTAAAATGTTTGCTGGATAGATTTTGGCTAATTCTGCGCCTAGTTGTTGGGCAAAATAGATTTCAGAAACAGTTCCACACCCAGGAATCCAAGGGATATCCAATTTCTTACAATATTCCCCTAATTTAGGATTCATCACAGGTGCCACTATAAATTCAGCCCCCATATCCAGAAAGGTTTCAGCTTGCTTTGGTTCATAAATAGTCCCTACTCCAAGATAAAGTCCTGGCATCTGATCAGCGGCCTTTCTCAATGCAGGAAAAATGGATTTTGCTTCTTTTCCCCTATCTACCATTTCTATCACTCTTATTCCACCCTCATAGGCAACTTCAAGCATTTTTAGACACTTCTTTTCATCGGGGTTAAAAAATATAGGCATCACTCCTGCTGCATACATTCTTTTAATAAATGGACTCGGGTTTCTCATTTTATCTTTTGATTTTTCCTACTGACTCTCCTAAAACTAACTCCTGGATTTCTGCCTCTGAACATAGTAATACGTCACCAGGTACGCTATGCTTCAATGCACCGGCAGCCATTCCAAATTCCACTGCCTGTTGAGGATTCATATGTAACAATCCATGTATCAAACCTCCTGCAAAAGCATCTCCTGTCCCTACTCTATCCACTATATGGCTTAAATCATATTCCCGTGAAGCATAAACTTGTTCCTTGGAATAGATCTTTGCTGAGATTTTATTATGAGAAGAACTAATAGACACCCGTTTGGTGGTGGTGATATATTTCAGCTGATCAAATTGTTTAAATAAATCAGATCTAGCCGCCTCAAAACCGGAATATTCCTGATTCAAACAATTGTTGAAATCACGGGTTCCAGCGATCATGACACTCGTATGGGCCATTAATTCCGGCATGACTTCATGTGGACTTTTACCATAATTCCAGAGATTGCTTCGATAGTTTAAATCCCCAAATACTATAATGTTCCGTTTTCTTGCCTCTTTTAAAGCACGCATGGTAAAGTCAGCACATTCTTGTGATAAAGCCGGAGTGATTCCAGACCAATGGAGTGCATCCGAATTTTCAAAAATTCTGTCCCAGTCAAAATCATTTTCATCAATTTTTGTAAAAACTGAATCAGCTCTATCATAAATAATTTTGGAACTTCTCTGCATTGCTCCCTGCTCAAGAAAATAGATTCCGATTCTACCTTCTGAATGTTTGATAAAACGGGTATCAATGCCATTTCTTCGAAGTGTAGCACTTGCAGAAAGCCCAATCTCACTGTTGGGAAATGCAGTCAAATGAATGACATGATTACCCCAAAAAGCCAATGCTGCTCCGACATTGGCCTCAGATCCCCCAAACTCAATATCTAGCTGCCTGGTTTGAAAAAACCGCTCATTAGATGGCGGTGAAAGGCGAAGCATCACCTCGCCCAGTGAAATAATTTTTTTCATTGGAGAATATATTTTCTATAATTTCAAAGCTGGAAACTAAGTTAAGGAATTTAAGAGATGATAAACAAAGCACTTTGTTTAGACCCTAGTGATAATGTAGGGGTAGCACTTACGGATTTGACTGTAGGTGAAATTTTTGATTTAAATGGACATAAAGGAAACATAATCAGCGATGTAGCTGCCAAACATAAGTTCGCTTTAAAGGATTTTTCTACTGGTGAAGATATTTTGATGTATGGCACTATTGTAGGGGAAACGACCAAAAACATCCAATTGGGAGAAGCGATTACTCTGGAAAATATCAAACATAAAATCAGAGATTTCAAGGAGTTAGGGGCAGTTTACGAATGGAATAAACCAAATGTAGACCACTTGAAAAACAAGCACTTCCTAGGGTATCAAAGAGCTGATGGTCAGGTAGGTACTGCTAATTATTGGTTGGTTTTACCAATGGTTTTCTGTGAAAATACCAATGTGAAATTACTCCAGGACGCATTCGAAAAAGCATTGGGTTTTTCAGTTCAAAATCCCTATGAAAATGAAGTCCGAAATCTAGTGGCTGCCTATCAAAATGAAAAAGTTACGGAATCGCTTTCGGAGACTGGTATTTCTTCAAGTTCCAAGGTATTTGAAAATATAGATGGCATTCGATTTTTAACCCATGAAGGTGGTTGCGGAGGTACCAGAGGGGATTCGGATACACTATGTGCATTGTTGGCTGGATATATCAATCATCCCAACGTTGCTGGAGCTACCATTCTCAGTTTAGGTTGTCAGCATGCCCAGGTTTCCATATTGCAGGATAGATTAAGCAAGATCCAAAAAGGGGCAAATAAACCATTGGTGATTTGTGAGCAGCAAACCGAAGGTACTACGGAGCTTTTGATCAGGAAAGCAATCAAAGAAACATTTGAAGGATTGGTTGAAGCTAATAAGTTTACCAGAACGCCTGCCCCTATCTCGAAATTGGTGATAGGACTGGAATGTGGTGGTTCGGATGGATTTTCGGGAATTTCTGCAAATCCTACATTGGGAAGGGTTTCAGATTTAGTAGTGGCTTCCGGTGGAGCTGCGATTCTCTCAGAATTTCCTGAATTATGTGGTGCTGAACAGCCAATTATTGACCGCTGTGAGGATAAACAGGTTTCGGAGAAATTTATCCGTCTGATGGAAGAATATGCCAAAGCAGCAGAAAATGTAGGAAGTGGTTTTGATATGAATCCTAGTCCGGGAAATATCAAAGACGGACTTTTGACTGATGCGATAAAATCCTGTGGTGCGGCTAAAAAAGGAGGAACAGCCCCAGTGGCAGATGTATTGGACTATACCGAATACCTTCAAAAACCAGGATTGAACCTCTTGTGTACTCCTGGGAATGATGTGGAAAGCACAACAGGACTAGCAGGAAGTGGTGCCAATATCATTCTCTTTTCCACAGGTTTAGGAACACCAACCGGTAATCCCGTTTGCCCAGTGATAAAAGTGGCTACAAACGATAAATTAACTGCCAGAATGCCTGATATTATTGATTTCAATACCGGAGGCGTGATTTCTGGGGAAGAAACCATTGAATCCTGCGGCGAAAAACTCCTGGATCTTATTATCGATGTAGCTTCTGGAAAGGTTAAAACCAAAGCAGAAGAAAAGAAAAATTTCGATTTTATACCTTGGAAACGAGGGGTGTCCTTATAAAAAAAAAGAGCGGCAAATTTGCCGCTCTTTTACTCTAAACTAAGGGTGATTAAAACTCTATTCTTCCTTGGATAGTGCTCATTCCAGCACCATTTATTGGATTGAAATATCCTTCCACGAGAGCAGTTCCTTTAGCTTTCTTAAATTTTCCAGTTCCCCCAATTATTTCTACTTCAGCTTGAAAATCCATTCTTGTCTCAGAAGTTGGAACTACTATATTTTGGATATTCTTAAACCAAACGGAATTCCCTTTTCCATCTGTGGTTAGAGAGCTTACTTCATTTGGTATGCCTGTTAACCCCATCTTTTCTAATTCCTCACCATAAATATCCACAATAGGAGCTCCTACAGTTCCAAGTCCATCAGTCCCTAACGAAGCTAATTGATTTAAAAAGGAATAAGCTTTTCCCATGTGAGAAGAGTTTCCAATTCCTGAACCAGGATAATATGCTGGAAATCCACTTATTGGATCAAAGCCTGGACCTGGCCTAAAACCAATTTGATTTTCAAATCTCTCAAAGTAATTTCTTTCCGCTGCTTTTCTAGCATTTAGATCTGTTGAAGTTGCTTCATTAATAACCTGCTCCTGAACGATAGCTTGTTCGACACTCATCGCCTCTTCCGTTAAAGGGGCACAAGAAGCAATTAAAATTGATCCAGCAAGACTCATCGAGCCCATTTTGGACCACATAGATTTTTTCATATTTTTTTTAAGATTGGTTGTGGGTATAAACATATTTCTATTAGAAATCACAAGAATCGATTCGGGTGAAATTGTGAATTTTCAATTCTCATCATTGCTAATATGCAATTCATACCAATAAAAATGCCAAAAATTATGATTCAATAATAAAAAAGTTTGCTATTGCAGCTTTCTTTCTGATTTCTCTCGCTTTTGTATACTTCTCAGAATAATACCATTTTTCTGCAGTTTCTTTGTCTTTAAATTCCAGCATTACAAACCTGTCATGGCTCCATTCCCCTTCCAGCACATGGACTGGTTTTCCTCTAAGGACAAACTTTCCTCCAAAATCAGCGATAGATTCAGGGGTAAGTTTTTTATAATCCTCATATATTTCTGGCGAATGTATATCAATCTCAACAATGACAAATGCAGGCATAATATTCTTTAATTGATTGATTATTAATTGAATCCCAAACCGGCAGCATAACGGGATTTTGCAAACGCTATTTTTCTTTTAGAAAGTAATTCGTTTAAGGTAAGCTTGGAAGAAAATACAGAAACTTCTCTCGCATTTACCAAAAACAAACTGCTTTCACCGATCTCAAATCTTCGCGCCTCCCCTTGGAGTAGTGCTTCTAAACTTAAGACATTTTGTCTGAAGGTAATGATTTGCTGATTCAGGTTTTCAAAGTTGTTCAGTTCACTTTCCAATTTGGTACGTAATTGAATCTCTTTTAAATCCCGTGAATTCTCCTTTATATAAATCTTTGCTTTGGTCATACCTAAAGCTCCTCGGGATTTTCTCCAGAGTAAAGGGGTATACACAGAAAGTCCCCATTTATAATTATTCTCAAAAAAACCTGCGTTATCAAATTCATTGAGGTTTTCTGTGAGGAAATTATACTTCAATTTAACCACAGGAATGATTTGTTGGGCTTTTAGCCGCCTTTCGACATCTAAACTAGCTAGATCAAAATCAACTAATTGAAGGTCAGGATGACTAGAAATTAAAGTACGAAGTTCCTCTTTATTTAACAGTGCTAAGGAGTCTTCCTGTAAGCCTTCAGGTACAATTGTGTCATTCAGAAGAATGGGATTTCCATCTTCATCCCATAAAAATGTATTTAATTCCTGAGTCACCGAAAACAGGATATTCTCTGCTTCCTGTAATTTATATTGACGGTTTAAGACTTGTGAAAACGCTTCAACAGTATCGATTGCAGCCACGTCACCAAATTCAAAACTGGATTTAACCGCTTCATATCTGGTCTGAGCCAGTGTCACACCCTCAGTTAGTAATTTTAGATTGGTATGTGCCAAAGACCATCTCCAATACATGTCAGTTGCCTGGAGATAAAGGGAGTTAAGCATTTGTCTTCTTTGTGATTCTGTGGACTGCTGGTAAATCTGCGCCTGCCTAAGTGAGGCTCTTCTTTGATCAAGTATTAATCCCTGACCTAAATTTACAGATGCCCCGGCAGCAAATAATCCATCAGATGGCACTGTGGATTCAGGGTTTAGATAATAGCCGGTGTTTTGTTCAAAGGTCCCGTTCAATTCTATCCCTGCCCAAGTGGGTATACTGATACCCGCCTCCCGCTTATCGTAATAGAGTGTTTCACTGTAAGACTTCTTATCCAGATTCCCATAAATCAACGGATCAAAACCACCTCTGGCAGTTCTTACTTCCATTTGACCCATCACTAAATTCAGCTCTGCCTGGGTAGAAATAGGATGATAATCCATTACCCATTGCATAAATGAATCGTAATTGAGCGTATCCGAAACCTGTGCGTTGGCTTTGAAAAACAAAAAGAAAGAAAGCAATGTCAAGGTTAGAGATTTCATCATTTCTTTTTCGCTGCCTCAGCTTCTTTTTGATCTCTTGTATAATAATCTGCCGGGAAGCCATTTAATTGTCTCCAGAGTTCGTACCAAACAGGAACATCGTTTAGCAAGGCAATACCATCAGCTCCAGATCCCATTCTTAACATTTCTGGCCAAGGCACTTCTTCCGGGTCCTGTGCTACTAATACCCGATATTGGTTATTGGCACTAGAAACTTGGTCGATCGCGACCACAACTCCTCCAAATGTACCATTGGAGATTCTTGGCCAACCCGAAAATACGATTGCCGGCCAACCGTCGAAAATAAACCGAACTTTGTTTCCTAGCTTAATCAAAGGTAAGTCCACAGGTTGCACATACATTTCTACGGCCAAATCTGCATCTGATGGAATGATGTTTAATATCTGATCACCTTCTTTGATAGTCTCCCCTATCCCGACTTGTATGGCCTTTGCCAAATATCCATTTTGGGGAGCCAAGATGTATCTAAATCCGGTTCTTGCCTCATAATTGGAGTACTGATTTTCCAATTTAGTGGTTGTCGCTTCTGCATCGTATTGTGATGACATAGCAGTATAAATATCAGACCGGGTTTTAGCTATTTTGTCTCTGAATTCATTGTCAATAGTATTAAGCTCAATCTTGGCGGAAATCATTTCATTTTGACTGATCAAATAATCATTCTCAACTGATAACAACTTTGCTTGTACATCTTGGAACTTCAATCTTCTCGATTCTAAATCGGTCAATGATCGTAAACCTTCCTTATATAATTGTTCTGCCCTATCGAGCTGTTGTTTGCCAATATCGAAATTTACTTTTGCCTGTTGGAATTTGATGCTGTCTGACTGAACCTTCAATTCAGCCATTTTAAGCTTATTTTGGGTTTGTTCGAGTTTGAGAACGTTATTTTCCCTCAATGCCTGTAATTGCGCCTGAAGCGCCTCTACTTTATCTTTATAAGCTTCCACAGAAAGGGATTTTGCATCTACCTGCATCTGTGTCCTCGGTAAAAGCATGGAGTCAAAATATTCGTCTTTGATTTCTGAGATCCTGAGAATGGTATCTCCTTTATTGACATAGGCTCCTTCAGACACATACCATCTTTCGATTCTACCAGCAATAATAGAGTGAATGGTCTGAGCCCTTTGCTCTGGCTTCAGAGCAGTTACATATCCTTTGGATCGGATACTTTGTGTCCAAGGAAGAAACAAAGAGATAAAAAGAACTGCAATGATCCACGCAAGAAGTTTGATTCTCTTTTGACTTTCCTTATCCGGTAAAGTCATCATGAGGCTTTTTACTCCACTGAAAGGGATCCGGTCTTTGATTTTATTACCTGAAATATTCAGCATAGCTTATGAATTCTTTCTTGAGTATTGTAAATATTCTTCATACGAACCCTGAACACCTACTTTTCCGGCATCCATGACGATGATTTCGTCTGATTTTTGGAGGATGACAGGATCATCAGTGACCATCGCTAAAGTCCAATCACCTTTCATCAGGTAATCCGCAATCCTTGGTTTCAATTCCGGATTTATATTCCGCAATGCATTTTCCATGATGATTGCTTTTGGGTTACCTACCAAGCTTCGCGCTATCAAAATGCTTTGTGCTATCGCTCTCGATAAGCCTTTTCCTTCGGGTTGTAGCTCCGTTTCTAAATCATCCGGCATTTGATAAACATAATCTTTGAGGCCGACTAAGTCGAGAATCACTTCAAATTGCTCAGGTAAAACATCTCTTCCTAAAAGGATGTTTTCTTTGATTGTGCCCTGAAAAAGCTCTCCGAATTCGAGGCAATCTCCAACCATGGCCCTGTATTTTTCCAGTTGTATCATATCAATCGACAAATCATTGATTAATACTTTTCCTTTAAAATCCTCATAAAGACCTGCAAACAAAGCCAAAAGTGCACTTTTTCCACTTCCACTTTTCCCTGTGATGGCCACTTTACTGCCTGGTTTGATGGTGAGATTTACTCCATTCAGAATTGGGGAATTAGCATCTCTAGGCTGAAAAACCACATCCTTCATTCCAAATTTTAAACCTTCTGGCATGGATACTACCAATTTATCGGAGTCTTCACTTCTCTCCAGTTCCAGATCCATCACGTTTCCAAGTTTCTCAACTGCCACCAAAGTATCATAAACTGTCTCGAGTGATAAGATTACTTTTTCGACGGAATTGATAACCAATACAATCACTACTTCTGCTGCTACGAACTGTCCGATACTGATTTGTTCGTTGATTAATAGCAAACTACCTGCAACCAATAAACTAGTGACAATCAGAACTTTAAACCCGACCATGATTTTGTATTGTAAAATCAGAACCGCAAAATGTTTGGATCTAAAATCTACATAGCGCTGGATTAATCTATCTGCCCTTAGGATTGGTAAAGTAGTGGAACCCACCAGTTTAAAAGTATTTAGAGTTCTTCCTATTTCTTGTAACCAGTAGGCAGTTTGGTACTTATAGGAAGATTCCTTCAAGGCAGTTTCCATACCCTTTGGACTGGTATAATAAAAAATCAAAATCAGGATCGTAAATAAGCTTGCACCAAAAAGGATGAACGTTGGATGGTAAAATGATAACAGGAGCAAACCAAAAACCATCTGTAAAACCGCCGTTGTGAAATCAACAAGAAGTTTTGAGATGCCTTTTTGAAGGTTTATCGTATCAAAGAACCTATTAACTACTTCAGGGCCATATTTTCCATGAAGGATTTCAGCTTTTACTCTCGGTAGTCTATAAGCAATAGAAAGCCCTGCTTTGGAGAAAATCCTTTGTTGTAATTTTTCAGTAATCTGCAATTGGGAAATCTGAAGATACCCGCCAAATGCTACTCCGATTGCTACTACTATCACCAAAAGGACCCAAGAAGTGGTGATTCTTCCTCCCAGGATAAAATTCAAAATAGCCTGAATTCCCAAAGGCAAAGACAAAGCCACCATACCATTGATGATTGCATAAAAGTAGATGCCATACACCTGATTCTTTTCCTCTTTAAGTAGATTAAAAAACCTTTTGAGAGGTTTCATCGCTGCCGTACTATTCATGTATGATGGTTTTAGCTACCAATTGTTTAAAGAATTGAAGTCTCCCTTCCTTGTCTAAACTGGACTCAGTCATGCCAGGAAGATGTTTAGTATTGAAAGATTGCAAAATGCTCGACTCTAAAACAGTGGATGCCAAAGTTTTAGGGTATTTATATTGAGGGTTTATCTCACTGATAATATTGGCAATCCTGTCTCCAAAAGTATAAAGCTGAGTAAATATGCCGCTTTCATGCTCTAGGTCAACACTTTTTGTCAAATAGCCTTTTAAGGATTCATTGATGACAATATTACGGATATCTCTTGGGTTTAAATAGTCATTCTCGGTTATGAATGGGCCTTCTACTAGCAATTTAATGGCTATGGCCAGTCTTTCTTTTGGATCCACCAAGTTTGCAGTCCCATAGACTAGATTTTGCTCCATCCATGCCCAATGCCAAGCTGTAAGGTATAATAGGAACTTGTGTTTATTCTCAAAATAACGATAAATAGCAGGCTCTGTCCCTCCTATTTCCTGGGCCAACTTCTTAAAAGTAAAATGCTCCATGCCTAGTTTTAGGATCAAGCTCGCCCCTTCTTTTACTATAGCAGTACCTAATTCCGAACTGAAGGGATCTTTTAAGTAAAGTTTCTCATTCACCTCAACTTTTAGCTTTTTGAGAATGTTTTCCATTTTTAAGAATTTTAGAAAGTAAACGGAACTGAAATGAATTTGTTAAGTAAAACTCAAGTATTTGTTAGTAATATTCACAAGTTGTTTGCTAGACTAATTAAACGTGATTTTATTATTTTTCATTTCGCCGGATTTACAGTAGTAAAAATAAGTGCCTTAACTATTTTACCATCCGATCAACTAGGGATTTTCTATTTTACAGATTCATATGAAATCTCTTTGAAAAGGTGCATTTTTTGAAAATACCTTTTAAAAATCTTTTAATTTGCTCCCAATGGGAAAAGAAAATTCATTTTTTAATCTGAATATCAGGAATTGGTTTTTTTGGCCTTCCTTTATTCTCCTTATCCTTTCAGTCTTTTTTAGTCTGATCTTACCTACCGGATTGATTGATTTTCTGCGTACTATTCAGGGGTTTATCCTTCAAAATTTCAGCATTGGCTTCAGCTGGCTTTCCTTCGGAATGACGATCCTATGTTTGGTTATTTTCATATCTCCACTTGGAAACAAAAGAATAGGTGGAATAAATGCCAAACCTAGACTTAGACGCTTAAGTTGGTTTGCAATTGTTTTGTGTACCACGATAGCGGTTGGAATATTATTCTGGGGAAGTGCAGAGCCTCTCTCCCACTTTCTTTTCCCGCCATCTTTTAAAGCGATAGATGCCAAAACTGCTGCTGCAACGGGATTTTCTTTAGGTGCTTTGTTTTTTCACTGGGGTTATACACCCTATGCGATCTATGTAGTGCCTGCTTTATCTTTTGCATTGTTTTATTACCAAGGTTCAAATAACCCGACGATCAGCTTGGCAGTAAGTCCTTTGCTGGGATCAAAACCTAAAAACAGTTGGATGAATTTAATTGACAGTATCAGCTTGTTTGCATTGGTAACTGGAATGGCTGGGGCTTTAGGAGCAGGAGTTTTAAGTCTTTCAGGTGGTTTTTTAAAGCTTTACCCAAGTTGGGATATGACAATTCTTTCTGGAATCATCACTTTAATCATCTTACTGACCTTTGTGATCTCTTCCTCTACAGGCATAGAAAAAGGAATCAAAAATCTCTCATTAGTCAACTTGTTTTTCTTTTTCCTGATAGCAATTCTTTTTGTGCTTCTCGGTGACAGTATGAAAATCATCGATTCGGTTTTTTTAGGTTTCCGGGAATATGGAAGAAATTTTCTTGACTTAAGCCTTCAATTAAGTGGAAGTGGTGATGAATGGACTTTTGATTGGTCTGTGTTTAATTTTGCCATGTGGATGGCCTGGGCTCCTGTTACAGCTCTTTTCTTAGGTAAGATAGCTTATGGTAGGACAGTGAGAGAGTTTTTGCTCTTCAATTGGATTTTACCAGCCACTTTTTGTTTGATTTGGATGGGTATTTTTGGTGGTACTACCCTGGATTTTGCCTTTGTTTATCCTGAATTGTATCAAAACCTTTTTGAGACCTCAGGTCCAGAATCCATCATCTACCAGGTTTTTGATGATATGGGGCATTTTAAATTATTTGCCCGCCTGTTCATTTTTGCCATATTTCTGTCCTATGTGACAGCAGCTGATTCCAGCACAGACGCACTAGCCAGTTTAAGCATGAAAAAAGTAGGAAAAGACCCTTTTCAAACTGATTCGAACTTAAAAATTATCTGGGGAACCTTAATCGCGTTTATGGCCTGGATCATGATCATGTTTTCAGGCATTGATGGTGTCAGAATACTCTCTGTGATCGGAGGTTTACCGGCACTTTTTTACCTTTTATTGGTCTTTGTGAGTTTATTCCTGATTTGGCTAAATCCATCCCGATATCTCAAAGACTAATTTTCTCTGTATTTCAGTTTACCCAAGCCATAAAGGTATAGGACCTTTGAATAGCGTAACATCGCAGGAAAGAGCATGAGATTTCCAACAAAAACAGTGGTTAAATACATCCAGAGCTCAGGTTCCTCTATCAGTATATTAATGATCGTTAAAGAAGTAATCACCAATGCAACTGAAAAGGCATAGCTGATATACATAGCCCCATAATAAAAATCCGGCTCAGGATTGAGATTGGCCTGACATTTTGGGCAGGAAGAATTGATTGCTGAAAGTTTTTTAAAACTAAACGGAGAGACTGGAAAAAGATTTCCGCTTCTACACTGAGGACATTTAGCTCCCAAAACAGCCCCAATCGCGCTCATTTTACTCATTTTTATAAATTTTCCGAAAGGTATAAACCTTTTTGGAAGGGCTTGTATCAAAAATCACCTAATGGAAATTCCTTTCCAATTATCTGATTTCATCTAAGTCATAATCTTTGCCTTTACCCCATTGAAGGAGTTCAAAAATGGTGTAAAACTCCAAGGTATCTAAATCTTTGACTTTGAAATTATCAGCTTCGAGGCGGTCTATGATCTGGAGTTTCCGGACTTCCCCTTGATTGGTCATTTGATATACGCGACCTACCCTTAAATTATCCAAAGCAATCGCCATTTTAAGCTTTCTCTTTAATTTTTACTCCTACTGCTTCAAAGGTAATTTCTCTTTTAGGTTCGGTGATTTCGGCAATTTCATCTTCTGAAGCACCTGCATCTTTGGCATAATGCTGCAGTGTAGGCACATCGGTTTCGGTAAGTGTGGCCACTCCTTCCAAAATAATCGGAAATCCTTGTGAGTTTTTAGGGACAAAAAATCCGTAGTCTTTAAATGTCACCCGCATGCTGGATCCGTCTGGCAGATCCATTTTTAACCAGCATCCTTTCTTACTACAAACTTCTTGAATCTCTCCTGAAATTATTCCTTCAAAGGTTCCACTTTTCTCTACAGCTTTGATCATTTCAGCAGTATTGGTGATTCCTAATTCCTTCACCTCTGCTCCATAGTTACCTGCCACTGTATCCAAAGTAGACTTTTCTGTCTTTACCTGCGTCGGAGATGAGCAAGCGATGCCCATTCCAAAAGCACAACAAATCAATAAACTAAAAACCTTGTTCATATTCTCCTTTTTTTTATCCATTTCAAAAATACAGGATTCAAGCTTCGTTTAAAAGATTTTAGAGTTCATTTCATAAAATATCACCCCTTCAAAATCGGATTTTATTTTTAAATCTTATTGCCAAAATAGTTAGAAGTAAATCTTATAGAAACAATTTATTCAATAAAGCTTCTATAATTTTAACAATACTGTAATTTTACTGCCTGATTCAAAAATGGACCCTGCTCATGCCTCAAACCAAAAAATTTATCATTGATTTTGACAGTACTTTCACACAAGTGGAAGCTTTGGATATTTTAGGTGAAATAAGCCTAGAAAAAGATCCTGAAAGAAATAGTAAATTACAAGCCATCAAAGACATTACCGACCAAGGAATGGAAGGCTCTTTGACATTCAGAGATAGCCTGATCCAGAGATTGGAGATTCTGAATGCCAGCAAACCACAAATAGATGATCTAATTGATGCCTTAAAACAAAAGGTTTCTAAATCCTTTGAAAGGAATAAAGAATTCCTTCAAGACAATGCGGAGGATATTTACATCATCTCTAATGGTTTTAAGGATTTTATCATCCCAATTGTGGGTGATTATGGTATCAAAAAAGAAAATGTTTTTGCCAACGAATTCGTCTATGACGATAACGGAAATATAGTGGATTTCAATAGGGAAAATCCCCTGTCCTCCAATAACGGAAAAGCAGAAACTATCAAGAAGATCAATCTGGAAGGTGATATTTATGTAATCGGAGATGGTTACACTGACTATGAGATCAAAGCCTCTGGCCTTGCAAATAAATTTTATGCTTTTACGGAGAATGTGTCCAGACCTAGGGTAACAAGCCAAGCCGATCATATTGCTCCAAGCTTAGACGAGATTTTATATATCAACAAATTGAACACTAAATTTTCTTATCCAAAAAGCAGAATCAAAGTTCTCTTATTGGAAAATGTCCATCCTATCGGGGTAGAACTCCTGAAAGAAGAAGGATATGATGTCGAAGTGATCAGCTCTGCCATGAGCGAAGATGAACTTTGTGAAAAAATCAAAAATGTTTCCATTATAGGAATCCGTTCGAAAACCAATATCACCAAAAAAGTTTTGGAGAATGCCAACCGGTTGATCGCGATCGGGGCTTTCTGTATCGGAACCAATCAAATTGACTTGGAAACCTGTCAGGAGAAAGGCATTGCTGTATTTAATGCGCCTTTTAGCAATACCCGCTCTGTCGTGGAAATGGCTATCGCGGAGATCATCTTCCTGATGAGAAACTTTGCCGATAAATCCGTAGCGATGCATCAAGGGAAATGGGACAAGTCCGCCAGTGGAAGCTTTGAGATCAGAGGAAAAAAATTGGGTATCGTCGGATATGGAAACATCGGAGCACAACTTTCTGTTTTGGCAGAAAACATGGGGATGAATGTATTCTATTACGATGTCATAGAAAGACTTGCTCTGGGAAATGCCACAAAACTTGATTCCTTGGATGAATTATTGAGCACCTGCGATATGATTTCTCTCCATGTAGATGGGAGAAAGGAAAATAAAAACCTAATCGATCAAGCCAAAATCTCCAAGATGAAAAAAGGTGCGATTTTGGTCAATCTTAGCCGTGGTCATGTCGTGGAGATTTCTGCATTAAAAGATGCGATTCTTTCAGGTCATTTGGCAGGATGTGCAGTCGATGTATTTCCTGAGGAGCCAAAAAACAATTCCGAGCCTTTTGTTTCTGAATTGATTGGTTTGCCAAACACGATCCTTACTCCGCATATCGGAGGCAGTACGCTAGAAGCACAAGAGAATATTGCTCGATTCGTACCCGGAAAGATCATGGAATATATCAATACCGGAAATACTTATAATTCTGTCAACTTCCCGAATATCCAATTGCCGTTTTTACAGGATGCACATCGTTTGATCCATATTCATCTAAACGAACCAGGAGTGCTGGCAAAAATTAATCAGGTGTTGGCAAACTATGAAATCAACATTGTGGGTCAATATCTGAAGACGAATGAAAAAATCGGTTATGTCATCACGGACATCGATAAGGCCTATTCGCCTGATGCCATCGATGCTTTGAAAACCATTCCCGGAACTATCAGATTCCGAACACTCTACTAAAATGAAAAGAGCTCCGAAATTCGGAGCTCTTCTTATTTTTAGGGTATCCATTGATTTTATTACAGTAAAATCATTTTTCTATGAATTGGGATAATCCTTTATAATTCAACATGGTTTCAAGGATGGAGCAATCTTCTATGATAATTGATCTGGCCTAGATGATAATTGAAATGGCCGTAAAGATGGATTAAGAAATACTCAATGGTCATGGGCTTTCCAAAAACCTCTTTTGGGTATTCTTTATCTACCAGACTTTCATCCATTCCTTCCAAACTGGTAATCATGATTCTTTTCAGGTTGCTGATGGAAGATAAGAGTTCTGATTTTGGAACATTTTTGCCGGCAAATTCAAATTCCCGGTCTCTGGTATATTCAAATCCACCGAGTTCATGCCCTACAAATGCCTGCAAATTTCCTAAAAGGTGTAGGCATAAATTACCTGCCGAATTGCTAATGTGTTGATTGGTCTCCCAGAGGACATTTTCCACAGTATAGGCCTTTATTTCCTCATATAGTCGATCTATGTCTCTTTCAAATAATTTAATTAACTCACTAAATAGCATATACTTGGGTTTTTAAATTGCAAATTTATCAAAGGCGCTTGCCAATTTACTATCGTATTTATTCAATGCAAATCCCGAACCATTATAGCATTTAGCGAATTTGGGCCAGTCTTTTACTTGGAGGTGTTTCAAACATCCATATTTTTCTATGTACTTTCCAAAAGCCTGTAAATGATTTCTCTCATGGATATACATCTGATCCACAAAGTTGCTAACTGAGCCGTAACCTAATGGTAGTGCATGATATCCCATGATCTGGAAACAACCCCATGATGCAGAGGCCAAAGCTGCTTCTTTGATCTTAGGGTCTGGACCTATCTGCATGGCTTTTTCTAGCCGCTCATATTCCTGTGTTCCCGATGTATAATGTTTTTTAGTCCAGCCTTTGTAAAGAATGTTCTCATTCTCTGGTTCGGAAAATGAATTCGGGTCAAAACCTTTTTCCATTAATTGCCGCCAAAATACATGGCCTTCAAAAAGTATTTTCGGTTTCCCATTTATCAAAAATCCTTTTCCACTGCTTTCCACTTCGTTAACTGCTTTGACCACTGCTAATTCCAAAGAATATTCCTGTGCAAAATTGATGAGGTCCTGCTCTCCTAGAAACTTGTCTCCAAATGCCAAAAATGGCTTTGCCACATCAAGAAGAATAGTCCAGGTTTTAATTCCTACCTCTCCGTCAACTACCAATTGATGCTTTTTTTGAAATTCTCTCACTGCCTGATCTGTTGCCAAATCAAAATAACCGGAAGAATTAACGATGTAACCCAATTTGCCTAGAACTTCCTGTAAAAATGAAACAGCTGAACCTCTAGACTTGTATTTGATGTATTGCATATACAAGTTTTAAAAATAAAAAGTACTTCAATTTAGTTGAAGTACTTCGGATTTACAATTAAAACTAGGTTTCTATTAAGGTTCAATTACATTCTTTCTGTTTCCGAACTTACCAGATCCGGAAGAATTCTGAGAATTGTTTGAATCTGGTTTGGGCAAATGTTCCACCTTTGATTCTTTTGACTGTTCTTGCTGGGCTTGAGCATGTTGAGTTGGCTTTTGTCTTGGAGGAAATTTCTTTTTTCCTTTTGACTTTGGCTTGTTCCCACCATTTTTATCATGTGCAACTGGTTTCCGATTGCTTTTGATTGTATCAGCCTGATAAATAGGTCCTTTTTCAAAATCATCAGGAAGTGGATTTTGGGTAATGCTCATCCCGATCAGCTTCTCTATTCTGGCAAACTTTTGCTGATCTTTAGGATTTACAAAGGTGATGGCCTCTCCTTCTTTATCCGCTCTGGCCGTTCTCCCAACTCTGTGCACATAATCTTCCGGGTCGCCAGGTGTATCAAAATTGATGACAAGTTCTATCCCTACCACGTCAATTCCCCTGGAGATAATATCGGTACCGATTAGGATCTTCACGGCTTTATTTTTAAAAGCAGACATGATCTTTTCACGGTCTATTTGTTCTAAATCTGAATGAAAAGCCTCTACATCAAAATGTTTCTTCAATACTTTAAACAATCCTTTAACCTTCTCTTTGGTAGAAGCGAAAATGATGACTGCTTCGTAGTTTTTTTGAGATAGAATATGTCTGACTAGATTTTCTTTTTGGGTATCATAGACGGAGTACATAGCCTGTGTGACTCCTTCAGCAGTTTTTCCGATCGCGATAGAAATTTCCTCTGGTTGGTTCAATATTTTCATACTGAACTGGCGGATTTTGGATGGCATAGTAGCCGAAAACAAAATAGTCTGGCGCTTCTTGGGAAGGTAATTCACGATTTTCAAAATATCGTCTGAGAAGCCCATATCCATCATTCTATCCGCTTCATCCAGAATCAGGTGCTCCAATGAACTTAAATCCATTTTTCCTCCTGCCAGTAATGCGATCAACCTCCCCGGTGTAGCCACAACAATCTCAGCTCCTGTTTCCAAAGCTTTCTTTTGCTGCTCCCAGACCAGTCCGTCTCCACCACCATAAATCGGGATGGAACTGATACCCAGGAAATAAGAAAACCCCTGGATCTGTTGGTCAATTTGTATGGCAAGCTCTCTGGTAGGCGCCAATACCAAGGTATTTAGCTTATCAGAACCTGATTTCGAGATTTTATTGAGAACGGGCAAGATAAAAGCGGCAGTTTTTCCAGTTCCTGTTTGTGCACAAGCAATCAGGTCTTTATTATTCAGAATGACAGGAATTGCTTTTTCTTGTATGGGTGTGGGTTGATCAAAACCCATCGCATCTAGACCCTCCTGTAAGGAAGGTTCAAAGTTAAATGAAGAGAAATCCAATGGTTGGTATGATTTTCAAAGTGTAAAAAACTGTAAAACAATCAGTTCGATTGCTTCAAATATAAGCCTTTATCAAGCATAAACGCAAAATAGGATGATATCCTGAATTTCTATTGATAATAGTTTAAATATTCGAAGTATCCAGTAAGAAAATGGAATGATTACATCATTTTAGGTTATATTACTATACTTACGTAAAAAAGCCCAAACTATGAAAACTTCCATTGTCATACGGATCTCCTGGATGTTTATTCCGGCTTTCGTCCTCTGCAGCAGTTACTCATTATTTGCGCAGACTTTTCAACTTTCGGGAAGAATTCTGGATGTAGATACCAAAGAATATCTAGATGGAGTAAGTGTAACTTTAACCGGCACAGCTTTCGGACAAGTTTCAAAAAGTGGGGGGAATTTTAAATTGGAGGACTTATTGAGTGATAAATATACCCTAGCTCTATCTTATCCAGGATATAATAAGTATGAAAAAGTGATCCGGCTTGATCAGGATTTAAATCTGGGAGATCTTTATTTGGTGAAGTTTGGCGCAGAAGGCTCAGGAGCAGCGCTTCAGAAAACCATTCGAGCCAATAATATCACCAATCTTTTTAATGATAGACCGAATATGATCGGTGGAAATGCAGTTTATGGCATCCCTCCTGAACCAAAAAAAGTGGAAGGGACCAATTACCTCGATACCAAATGGAATACTGCCTCCTTGCTCCTATACCGAGATCAGCAGCTTTTGGAGGGATTTAGAATCAGGTATAATATTGTTTCGAATATGTTTGAACTGATGGAGCCAGAAAATAATTTGGTTTCTGTCATGCCTGGATTAAGAATCCAAAATTTTGTCTTTGTAGACTCTACCTATAAAGTGCCAAGATATTTTGTCAATGGAATGGATTTTAAAGATGAAGGCTCTCCTATTTCAGGATTTTTTGAAGTGCTTATCGATGGAGAATTACCACTCATGCGAAGAACGATGGCCGTTTTCAAAGAATCTAATTATAATACGGCCCTGATGGTAGGAAACCGAAATGACCAGATTATTAAAAGGAATGTCTATTATTATTTAAAGGGAGAAGATGTCTATGAAATGCCATCAGGAAGGAAAAAGATTTTCGAAGTTTTTGGGGAAAATGCTGTGGAAATGAAGGAATATACAGAGAAAAACAGCATAGATCTTAAAGACCCCAGCGGGCTTTTCCAATTGTTCACCCATTATAATTCACAATTCCCCGGCTTTGAACCAATCATGAGCCAACTTTTAGACGAAAACCAATAAACACCCTATTCAAATGAGAAAATTTTACCTGTTTGCCCTGTTACTTCTATCATGGAATGTAAGCGGGCAAGGATTGCCAGGACTTGGTGCTGGTACCACCCCAACCAATAAACCGATTCTACATGGAAAAGATTGGGTTGCGATTACTGGTAAGCCATTAGGTGCCAGTGCAGGAGCGGCAATATTCCAACAAGGTGGAAATGCTGTGGACGCCGCCTGTGCCATGATTGCCGCTACATCCACCATGTGGGATGTGTTATCCTGGGGAGGAGAAACCCAAGCTTTGATTTATAATCCTCACACCAAAAAAGTAATTGCCATTAATGCGTTGGGTTATGCGCCAACTGGAGCTACCGTTGAGTTTTATAAGTCCCAAGGAATGGATTACCCACCTCAATTCGGACCTTTGGCAGCGACTACTCCTGGTACACCCGGAGGAATTATGACCATGCTAGCTGAATATGGCACGATGAGTCTGGAACAAATATTAAAGCCGTCAATGGATCTCGCAATGGGGTATCCCATTGAGACCCAGACTGCCAATGCGATGGAATCGCAAAAAGCCAGGATTAAACAATGGCCTTATTCAAAAAAAATCTTTCTTCCACATTTAGGTGAAGAAAGAGAAGCCCCATCTCCAGGTGAGATTTTCGTTCAGGAAGATTTATATCAAACTCTTTCCAAACTTGTTGCAGCAGAAAAAGAAGCCTTGGCCGCAGGCAAATCCAGAAAGGAAGCGATCTATGCTGCTTATGACAGATTTTACAAAGGGGATATTGCCAAAGAAATCGTAAGAGGAACCCGGGAACAAGGAGGGCTTTTTACTGAAGCGGATTTGGCTAACTGGAAAGTAAAAATCGAAGAACCTCTGCATGTCAATTACAAAGGTATAGACGTGTATAAGCTGCAGGAATGGACACAAGGTCCGGCATTGCTCCAGTCTTTGAATATTTTGGAGAATTTTGATTTGAAATCCATGGGATATAATTCAGCCAAATACATCCACACCGTTTATCAGGCGATGAATTTGGCCTTTGCGGATCGTGATTTTTATTACGGAGATCCCGCTTTTGTAAAATCCCCTATGAAAGGATTACTTTCCAAAGAATATGCAAAAGAACGGGCCAAACTCATCGGTGAAAAAAATGATCCGACTATTACAGCTGGAGATCCTTATCCATTTCAAGGTGAAACCAATCCATACTTGGATCTATTGAAAAAGAACAAAGAGGTAATGGCTTTCCGAAAAGAGGGATTCAATCAAAGTTTGGATCCTGAATTTATCGAAAATTTCCAGAAAGGAACTACCTCCGTGGAAGCTGCAGACGCAGAAGGTTGGGTTGTTTCTGTCACTCCCAGTGGCGGTTGGATTCCTGCTGTAGTAGCTGGAAATACTGGAGTTGGATTATCTCAACGGATGCAAAGTTTCGTCTTGGACGAGGCACTTAACCCTTACAACTTACCCGAACATGGTAAAAGACCAAGAGTGACACTTACACCAAGCCTTGCTTTAAAAGATGGAAAACCACTATTGGCATTTGCTGTTCAGGGTGGTGATTCACAGGATCAGAATTTATTGCAGATGTTCCTAAATATTGTAGAGTTTGGAATGGATGTACAAGAATCGGTCGAGGCACCGAATTTCAATTCCTATCAGATGCAAAGTTCATTTGGAGACCATGAGGTACGGCCAGGTGCAATTGTTTTAAGGGAAGATTCTCCAACTTGGGTCAATAAAGAACTGGCTTCAAAAGGTTACTCGATCGAACTTTGGAACAAAACTTCAGGACCCATCAATGCCATATGGTTTGATTGGAAACATGGGACTTTCTGGGGCGGATCCAGTGATTATGGGGATGATTATGGAATAGCTTGGTGACAATTATCCATCCATTTTAGCCTTACACCAATTTTCAACCAATCAATCTTAATCCAGTGAAAAAACACTATTTAAACCTCCTATTCATTCCTGCATTTATGTTGGGAGGAGCTGCTTTCGGGCAGAAAAAAACAAAGCCAAATCTTCTCAAAACAGAGGTTATCCAATCCGTGGATACGCGATTTGAAGCATTGACGGACCTAAGCGATAAAATCTGGTCTTTCGAGGAAATCGCATTTCAGGAAACCAAATCCGCTGCAGCATTATCGGATTATGCCGAAAGTCTAGGTTTTAAAGTAACGCGGGGTGTTGGGGAGATTCCCACAGCTTTTGTTGCTGAATATGGTTCAGGATCTCCGGTGATTGGAATCCTAGGAGAATTTGATGCACTTCCTGGGCTATCGCAAAACAAAGTACCTTACAAAAGCCCATTGCATGAAGATACTCCGGGTCATGGTTGTGGTCATAATCTATTCGGAGTGGCTTCTCTTGGTGCAGCAGCGGCAATCAAAGACTTAATCGAAGAAGGAAAGATACAAGGAACAGTTCGCTTCTATGGAACACCAGCAGAAGAGAAGTTCTTTGGGAAATTATGGATGATCAGGGCAGGTTTATTTAAAGATGTGGATGTAGTATTGGATTGGCATCCGGCAGCAGAAACCAAAACAGCTGTCCAGAAAGGACTTGCTTTGGTGGATTTTCAAGTGGAATTTAAAGGGCAGGCAGCTCATGCAGCTGCAGATCCATGGAATGGCAGATCTGCTTCAGATGCTTTGGAACTTTATACAACAGGCATTAACTATTACAGAGAGCATATCAAACCTACTGTAAGAATCCATTATCATATCCAAGATGCTGGACAAGTAGTCAATGTGGTTCCTGATTATAGTAGAATTTGGGTGCGGGTAAGGGATAGCAGTAGGGATGGATTGATGCCTGTCTACGAACAAGTCATGAAAATGGCTGAAGGAGCGGCAATCATGGCCAATGTGGATTACGAAGTGAATTTGATTTCAGGAATTCATGAAATCTTGGTAAACCGTACAGGATCAGCAGCCTTGCAGAAAAACCTGGAAACTTTGGGGCCAATTTCTTATACCGAAGAAGAACAGGAGTTTGCGAGGAAAATCCAGGAGGCAACAGGAAAACCACAGATTGGTTTGGTAAGTGAAATCGAGCCTATGGAAGAAACAGCGGAGCATAGCATGGGTGGAAGTACAGATGTGGGAGATGTCAGCTATGTGGTACCGACCATCAGACTTTCTGCTACCACTGCTCCGAATGGGACGCCTTGGCATTCATGGGCTGTTGTAGCCGCAGGAGGCATGTCAATAGGACATAAAGGAATGGCCTATGCTGCCAAAGCCCTATCCATGACCATGGTGGACTTATTCCAAAATCCAGAATTAGTCAATGCTGTCAAAGCAGATTTTAAAGAGCATTTGGGTGATTATGTATACAAAGGAATGATCCCTCCAGGACCACCTCCGATTAATTCCAATCTTCAATAAACAAGTAAGAGGCTGACTCATAATTTTCTCATTTACTAGGTTGAGCGGAATTGAAGGGTTGATATATTCAATGAAACCATGTTTCCATACCGTACATAGGTCGGGACGCTCAAAATGATAAATAGTATTGTAGAGACAGCCTCTTTCTAGTACTGCTTATTTTTCCTTAAATCCCAAAGAAAGGATTTTACTTTTTTGGTTCTTGGGAACTTCTATATGAAATCGCTTTCCTGTTGTACAAAAGCAAGCCAGGCAAACTTGAGTTTGAGCTTCATCAGATATCCTTTTGACCCTAGCGTTTTTGACTCCTTCCGATTTGAGGTATGCCAGAATAGCGAATTTCAATTCTTCATCAGAAGTCTGTATGGATACTTCCCAAGGATCAGCACAACCTGTTTGATCCCAGTAAACCTCAGTTTTCCCAAGTTCAGAGTTTTCTCCGCAGCTTTGTAAACCAAAAAGAAAACCTAAAATCAGAAGAATAAATAAATTCCTACGCATAGATGGCTCAGTTAATACCTTTTTGAGAAAAGACGAAAAAAAAGACTGCCTGTTAACAAGCAGTCCAACATATTAGGAGAATAATTTCTCTAGTATTTTATAGGTAATCAGATAGGTAGGTCTCACTCCCTCCATTCCCAATGCTCCGGAAGCCAAAGTACTGCCAGTTTCCAATGGATTATCTGAGGCATAATAAGCATACAAGACTTTGACATTTGAAGGAATGCTTCTGCGGATCTTCGAAGCGGACTGAATGGCTTTTTGATAATGGGCACCTTCCATTTCCAGACCTACAGCATTCCAGCTTGATTGCATAAAATAGGTCAAGATATCCCTGTTTTGAAGGGATGTGCCTAAAACGGTAATCATGGACCCCTGGTAAACACCTAATCCAAAACCTTCAAAATCAGATTTCTTCAATTCATTTTTAAAAGGGTAATTATCTGCCGTTCCTTCGAAGATATGGGAATTAGGAATCATTAAATCTCCTTTTCCTCCATAGAGAATGCCTGCTTTTCCCATGATGCTTGTAGAGACAACATTCAGCGGCACATCCTTGTCTCCTTTCTTAAAAGGTTTCAGAAGCTCATCAAAGCATTCATAGGCCTGCTCTCCAAAGGCATAATCCATTACTACAAAGACCGGTCTTTTTTCTTTTTCCTTGCTAAGGCCTACCCCTGGAATCAGTTCGTCTTTTTCCAATAATGCTGTATCGATGATCTGAGCTCCGATATTGGTTCCGGATTCATCAGGTAGATCTATAAACCCATGTTTTACGGCATAGTCATAGATAGCTTTGCCTTTGTTGGATTTAGCTTTGACGCTGATATCCATAGCCACTTTTTCTATGGCTTCATAATCTTTCAGCCCCAAAAGCTGGTGGCCATAAATGGTATTTAATACCGAATGGAGATTGGCTGATATGACATGGATAGGGCGTTTAAGCAATTGCCTTTCTTCCAATGCCAATTTGATCCTTCGGGCCCAGAGCTCGCCGTAAACATGATGCCCCACCCGCTCCCTCAAAGTTGCCGAAAAGGAAATTTCACGGTCCAGACCTTTGTTCTTTTCCTCAAAAGCCAATCTTCCCATATGGTACACAATTGAAAACAGGCTATTGGAATTGGAGGATTTTTCAAATTTCTCCACTGCAGTCACAGTTTCCTCAAATGTTCTCCCAATCAAATGGCTTAAATAGGCACTTGCAGCTTCTTTTTCGAATGTTTCTCCAGCTTCTTCTTTTTTCACCAGTTCCTCCAGCATGATCCAGTTTTGGGAAATCTTTCCTTTGGGATCAGTGCTATTATTGAGAATCTTTCGGGATTCTATGTATAAAAATGTCAAGTGAGTCAATATATCATAGATGTCCGACCTGCCTCTAGTCATTTCCACATACATTACCTGATCGTCCAGGCGGTAGCAGTTTCTTTTTCTTTTAGGAGGTATGATTGCAGATAAATGAGAAGTCTCATACCCTTCCCGGCTGATCAGGCGAACATACCTGCATTCCTCAATTCCTCTTGGCAAACGCTCCATGACATAGAGCAGTCCATCTAGCTCTATTTTCTCCTGATCGGTAATAGTTCCATAGATTTCTGGGCTCAATACCATCAAGGCACTTACCAGACTTTCGCCGGAAATCCCCATTGGTTTGTAACTTCCACGGGTAAAAAGATGCCTCATCGTGATGTACATCCGCTCAATAGCAGCTCTTGATTCTTGTGCTCTTGTTCTCTTCATTGTAAGCATACAAAACTGATTTTAAGGTTTCAGTTCTTTCCGAAAGAATTTTTCCAATTTGTTCACCTTGGGTTTGATCACAAATTGACAATAAGGTTGATGACCATTCTGATTGAAATAGTCCTGATGGTAATTTTCTGCTGGATAAAAGCTCAGCAAGGGTTCGATCTCTGTTACGATTTGTTTATCAAATACCCCGGACTCATTCAATTGCTCTTTTAAATCCTTAGCCGACTTTTCCTGAGCTTCATTGACAAAATATATCCCAGATCTGTATTGAGGCCCGGCATCTGCTCCTTGTCTATTCAAAGATGTAGGATCATGTGTGGCAAAAAATACTTCAAGAATTTTATGGAGACTGATAATTTTAGGATCAAAAAATACCTGAATCACTTCATTATGTCCTGTCCGGCCTGTGCACACCTCTTGGTAACTTGGGTTCTCAATGATTCCATTGGAATAACCAGAAACTACCTTATGTACTCCTTTCAATCTTTGAAAAACCGCTTCTGTACACCAAAAACAACCTGCTCCCAACGTGATTAATTCCTGCCCATCTGGAACATGGATCGGGGTTTTTGGGAAATTTACTTCATTTTCCATACTGTCTATTTTTCCTTGTTGAACAGAAGCTAAGCAATTAAGGTTTGCTATTGCACTTTATTTTGAATGAATAGCTTCCCAATTCAGAAATTGGCATTTGGGGATTTTCCTGATTCAATTCTATTTCCCCTTTTTTCAGAAGCTCATTCACAACCTTTTCCAATTCTGGAATAAACTGATTCCAATCCTCAGGATACATGATTTTGAGAATTTCCTCGGGGTAAAAGAACCTTTTCTTATTCTTCCTGCACATTTCCAATAGGGCTGTTTTCAGGATATCCATAGGAAAAATTATTTACATACCATGACGAATGCCGGAGGTAGGTTTTTTAATGTAAAACTTGAACTCACGGATTTGAAATGTTTCTTGAACAAGCTTTTCAGCAAATAAGAATAGCAGATCTGAATAAAATAACCGCTGTTATCAAGTGCAGTTCTACTCTGACGAAGAATCTCATCTCTGATTTCCGGAGAAATGAAGCTAAATGGCAGGGAAGAAAAAATATAATCTACCTTCTTGCCATCAAGGTATTTGTGTATGTTTTCGGCAGAATCATTGATGATTTTGACATTTTTTTGGGGAAACTGCTTTTCCATCGCTTCACAAAAAGAACTGCTGATTTCAAAAACCAGAAGTTCAGCATCTGGTGCCAATTTATCCACGATTCCTTGCGTAATGCTTCCATCTCCCCCTCCCATTTCCACTATCAGTTTTGCGCTGGACAAATCGGAATAGGAAAGCATTTTATTTACTAGTGATTTTGAACTGAAAGTCAGAGCTCCAGTGGTGCTCAAATTGCTATAAAGTTCAATTAAGAGATCTGATTTACTCATATTATTGTTTTGACTGCTTGAAGATACCCGATTTTACCCTATCTTTTCAGCCTTCACTAAAAAACTTATCGATCGATTATGGCCCAAAAAGCCGAAATTAGGTCTAATCTTCCCAATAAAGTCAAGTCAGTTTTAGGTGATTTCTGGGGAATGGCCTTCGTTTTTGTTTTGCTGATGTTGATAATCAGGTTTTTAGAATTAAAACTGGTTTTTGACAGTCACCTGCTCCAATTTAGCTTTACGGATGTATTACTTTCTAGTCTGGTAGAAGATTTAGGCTGGTATTTCTATTTCATCGGTTTATTGCTGGTCTTTCATGTGATCTTGAGTGTTTTTTCCACTGGTCTTGCCAGGTGGTTTAGCTTAACGGTGTTTGTTATCGCCGTCATTATCCAAGGGGCTTTGATTGGGTATTTTCTGAAGACCTTGCTCCCACTTGGAAGCGATGTATATGGATATAGTCTGGATGATTTATTGGCAACAGTTCAGGCTTCTGGTCAGTTAAATGCCATCAATATCATCTCTGGTCTGGTCGGAGCCATGCTGATTGGAGGACTCCTTTATTTAGGAGTACGATTTTTGAAACTTCAACTCAAATCCTACCTGTTTATTTCTGCATTTACCTATATCTTCATTTTCTTTTACGTATTCTTTCCTACCAATGAATCCAACTTGGCCAGTGAGAATAAAAGCAATGTCCAGGTCAATAAATCACACTTTTTAGCTCAGGCATCCTTTAACTATTTCATGTTTGACGATAATTATTATTTCGATTTTTATCTGAGGCCTACAGGAAATGATTTATTGGTAAAGAAAGAGTTTAAGGATGATATCTATCCTTTTGCGCATGTTGCAGAGTATCCAGATGTATTAAGTCCTTTTTTTGACAGCCTGGACTCCAAACCGGATATCGTGTTTATCCTGTTCGAAAGTCTAGGAAGTGCCTATTCGGGCAAGAATGCCTATTTGGGTAGTTTCACTCCATTTTTGGATTCTTTGGGTGAACAAGGTTTAGTCTGGGAAAATGCGATTTCCTCTACGGGAAGGACTTTTGGTATACTACCCGGGACTTTGGCTGGTCTTCCTTTTGGAAAAAACGGTTTTTTGGAATTTGCTCCTGATTATCCCCATCATGAAAGCCTTTTGAGCATTCTCAAAGCAAATGGATATGAAACAGATTTCTTTATCGGAGCGGATCAAAATTTTGATAATGAGGGCAGTTTTCTAAAATACCATCAGGTTGATAAGATTATTGACCAACAAAATTACGGGGCCGAATTTGAGAAAACACCTTCTGAATCTGGCTTTTCCTGGGGATATCCTGACAAAGCGATGTTTGCAAATGGACTTCGTAATCTTCCACCATCCGATGATCAGCCGCAGTTTAGGATTTTCCAAATGCAGACTTCTCATGATCCATACATTGTCCCAACTCCAGAGATATACCAACCAAAATTGAGAAGCTATTTATCCAATGACTTGGGATTCAGTGAAAGCAAAGTAAACGATTACTTATCTTACGAAAACATCTATATGACTCTCCTGTATGCAGACGATGCAGTCCGGGAATTTTTTAATGAATACAGAAAAAGACCGGAGTTTGAGAATACGATCTTTATAATCACTGGAGACCATAGATTGCCTGAAATTCCGATGGCAACCCGTTTGGACCGATTTAGAGTGCCTCTGATAATTTATTCGCCAAAATTAAACCGAAAGGAACGCTTCAAAGGAGTTGTTTCACATTGGGAAATCACACCTTCCATTTTATCTTTTCTTCAGGAACAGGTTGATTTAAATTTGCCGGAAGAGGTAGTTTGGCAAGGACAGGTAATGGATACTTCACAGACCTTCCAGTCCAGAATAGCCATGCCATTAATGAGAAACAAAAACCAATTATTGGATTACATTCACGGAGATTATTTCCTTTCAGATGGACAATTGTTTCTTGTCACTGATGGTCTGAATATAGATCCTATTCAAGATCTCCAGATCTCAAACAGAATGATAGGTGAATTTGAAGAGTTCAAAAACCGAAACAATTATTTGATACAGACGAGGAAACTTCTACCTGAATCAGGAGATTAATTTTTGGATTGGTAAGCGATGTTCAAAATGGTTGAGGTCAGCGGGAAATAGTAATTCCAAAAGAAACTTTCTCTATCAGTGTAATCTGAAACCAAATGGAGTCCTTTCCATAAGAATGGAAGTCCTGTGAATTTTGGGGATCCTAATTCCAGTCTCAAATCTGAATAGTCTCCTGCGAAATAATACATTTTTCCTTTGCCGTTATCTTTGACGATGGCGGCAGGAAAAAATCTCGGCAATCCCATGCTCCTCAACTTTTCCAGTCCATCGGTAGTAGGATTAATGTCATAATAGGAAATCACCTGGTAATCTCTCTCAATCAACACCACATCAAACCAATCCGGATAAGGTACAATTTCAGGAAGCACACTGCCTATAGGATTGATTTTCTGAGTTCTGATTAATGGTATTTTATTTAGATAATCTTCTTCAAAAGACAATCCCTCTATTCTTCCATCCTCATGTAAAAAGATAAGACCGGCACCTGCAGGAAGCCATTCCCCATTGTGCTGCTTTTTATATTGATAGCGCATCCATCTCGGGACTTCCTGATTGGCAATGGTATCAAATTCATCAAAATACCGACCTATCCAACCGGTCCATTTGATTCCCATCAGATTTTCAAATTCGGTTCGTATGTCTTTGGTAGTAGGGCTTGCCATGCTGTTGAATTCGGCAATCAGGGTTTTTTCCTGATTTTTGACTTCTGTCAATAATTCGATATCCTTGGTGTCCAGTCCCCCATAAATCTTTTTTCTAGCGGGAATCTGAGTATTTGCATTTGGATTCTGAGGAATCGACATGACTCCATAAGTATCCGTAATGAAAACCACATCCAGATTTGAAACTTTATCTTTGATCATCTGGGTAGAAAACGCAGAAAGGTCTTTAATCTCTGGTTTAGTTTTATCCCCAGCCGGGTAATAACCCAGATAATCAGTTTTTTTATTATAAAACTGCTTGTCTTTTTTAGTGTATTTCTGGTAATCCAAAACCCAAAAGAAACTACTGTGTTCAACCAGATCAGGTCCAAGAACTGTTTTGTCCATGACCAATAGGTTTAGATTTTTCTTAGGATAAAACATCCATATCCCATAGCTGATCAGCGGAACCAAAACAAAAAAGGCCAGGAACGGGAAAATTCGTTTGAGATAGATTTTTAACTCTTCAGAGATCATAAAACAGGGTGTTAAAATCTATATTCAATACCTAAAGTAAAATTCAGGTCATTTCTGAAATTATCTTTAGTTAATTCGTCTTTGCTATAACCTGTGTAAGCAGAGATCAAGAATCGGGGACTAATCAATTGCTGATACCCTACTCTTGCCCTGTAGGAATTCAATAATTGGGTTTGATCCCTGTTTTCTTCATCAGGGGAAACTCCGGTACTCAGCTGTATGCTGAAAAAATCCTCTGCAGTTTTGAAATAATACCTTGCCTGAAAATTAGCTGAAGTACTTACTTTGCCATCGTAAGGAATCACATTGGCTCTCAAATTCAGCCACCAATTACCCACATACTTCCCGAGAGAACCCGTTAAGATATGTGTGGCTTCCGTGAAACCTAAATATCTATAGCCTCCTTCTACCTCCCATGCATTTTCCAGATTGAAATAAATAGATGTTCCGAATCTGAACTTTGGAAAGAAACTTGCCTTGGAGCCCCCTATATTAATATATGCGTAGGCTTTTTCACCGAGTGATGGATAAGCATCCAGTTCAAATAAGGTTCCCTGAGAGTCAAATCTGGAAGTTTGTGTAACACGGGCAATCAATGAACCAGTCAATTTGGTTCTGGTTCTTCCATAAAAGGAAAATGTATTCCAAGGACTGATATCCCCCTGGAAATTGTCATAATCGTAAGTTAAGCCCACAGCATTGGTTCTTCTTAAGCGCTGTAAATTCTGGATATAAGAAAGAATCCCATCGGTTCTATATCCTTTGTCAAATAGTTCCTCGGCTATTTCCTGTGCCTCATTATAGGATTCCTGGTAGTAGAACAGTCTTGATTCTTTGTATTTCAGATTATCTGGAAGTTCATTTTCAAAGTTCGTTTTTGCTGTTGCCAACACCTGTTCGGCTTTTTCATAATTCCCATCCCACATCAGGTTATCCAAGCTGGCCGAATACGCATCTGCGTAGTTTGGTGAAGCGATAATAGCGCGATCTAGATATATGGATGCGGAATCATTTTTTCCTTCCCATGCATAGCTTCTCCCCACTAAAATCAGGATATCAGCATAATCCGGATATTTATCCAATGCCCTAAAGGCTATTTTTCTTCCTTTAATGTATTTCTTATCCAGAATCAATTCTCTGGCTTCTTTGAGTAGTTCATCTGGATCAAAAGAATCCTGAGCTTGAGCAGAGCCAAGTAAAACAAAGCCAAGAAATAGTAGTGAGAAGGTCTTTTTCATTGCTCAGGAATTGGTTTGAGGTTCAAATTTCTTTCTGTCTTCGGATTTCTGGAAGCCAGTCCGGATCATCTGTCCCCATCCACCTTTGCCTTTGATAAAGTCAATATGTCCTTTTAGGCCCCAAAAGACCACTTTTGGGTGAATGATAAATGGTTCTAGCAATACCGTCGCAATCAGTTTATTCAGATCCTTCTTATCCTTGTAATTATTGAATGCAATCTGCTCATACAAAATACTAAAGGAAGTAACCAGGACAGCCAATAAGTACATCATGGAGTAAAGTGCAATAAAATAAAAGGCACTGAATTCTCCGATGATGATCAATGTAAGGATATACAATACCCCGGTAAGCTCTATGATAGGGGCAAATTTTTCAAAGACACTCCAATAGGGATAAGACAACATCCCCATCAGACCATATTTTGAATTAAAACGAATGGGCTGGTGAAGCTGAAGAGTTTCTATAGTTCCCCTAATCCATCTATTTCGCTGACGGGACAAAACAGATTCATCTTCAGGTACTTCTGTCCAACATAATGGGTCAGGAACAAAGCCAACTTTATAAGGAATTTTCTGTTCTTCCATGTATCTACGCATTCTCACTACTAACTCCATGTCTTCCCCTACCGTTTTAGGAAAGTATCCACCTACTTTTAAAACCAGATCCCTATTGAAGAACCCAAAGGCTCCGGAGATCAGCATCAATCCATTGACCCTAGTCCAGGCCATTCTTCCCATCAAAAATGCCCTGAAATATTCTATCACCTGAAATCTCCCTAAAAAGCTTTTGGGGATTCTATAGGTAGTTACTGTTCCATCTTTTACATCACAGTTATTTGCAATCCCGATCGCCCCACCTACAGCAATTACTTTTCTATTGGTCTCTTCCATAAATGGCCGAACCATCCGAGTCAGGGACTCATGCGAAAGAATACAGTCCACGTCGATACAGGAAATGATTTCCATGGAAGCTACATTGATCCCGGAATTAAGGGCATCCGCTTTGCCCCCATTTTCTTTATCGATGACCAGAAGTTTGCTAAATGATTTATTGTTGGATTTATAAACTCCCCGGACAGGTTTACATTCTATTTGGTAGTTGTAAGCATAATTGGTCTTGCTGAGGTCAAAAGCCTTGATCAACTTCTCCAAAGTATCATCCTTGGAGCCATCATTGATAATGATTACCTCATATTTCCCATAATGGAGCGAAAGTAAACTTTTGACATTTTGTACAATGTTTTGAGCCTCATTGTAAGCTGGAGCCACTATCGAAACTCCGGGAGCAATAGGCGATGTGATGATGTCCTGATAATCAGCAAACCTGTTTCTTCGCAAATGGTCTCTTAGCTCCAATGCGCTTAGAAACATTGTAATCAGGTAAATCGCAATGACAGAGAAACTGATAATCAAAAACCCAATCCCCAGTACCTCCAAAAGAAAATAGAACAGAAAATTATACATGTTGAAGTAATGGGTCTAGTAGATGGGTATTGATTCGGATGGTATCTTCATCTTGATTTTTGACCACGTACTCATTATACATGGTTTCATCTAGTTTTTTCAAATTATCCAGCAGGAGCTTTCTGGTATTGAAATCAGGGTTTTCATCTAACAATTCTATTAAGATGTGTGCTGATGCCTGGTCCCCGATGGTTCCGGAAACTCTAATTGCCACATTCAAAAGGTCCTCGTTATCAGATCGAAGACATTGGTTAATGAAAAAAGCCTCCGAATTGATTCCGATGACTTCATAAGTTTTTAAAATCTCAATCTTTTCTATATCTGGCACCTTAGGCGCCATTTCGGCTAGTTTTTCAACCAGTTCTATTCTGCCTAATAGTCTTACCAATTTATATCCAAATAACCTTACAGTCTGGTTTTTTCCTTCAAACAATGGTGTTAAGTCCAGGGATTTTTGAATGTGTAAATACTTGATGATTCTCAGATAGTTCATCTGTTGCCATCTGGATAGCGGGAAGGATTGTTGTTTGATTTTGGATAAATCTGTTTTTTCTGAAAGATTCAGTACCGTAGAAATTGCCTGGGAGCGGATATAGAAATTAGGAGAATCTGTTAAGTCCCTGACCTTTGGAAGAGCCTCTACCAAGTCCATTTCATTGATATGTACCAGCCCATTGGTGACGATGTCCCAACGTTTATTTTTCAACTTGGAAATAGAGATTTTATCCAATCCGAATTTCTTGAAAAGGGCCTTTAACTTTTCCTTAAAGTCCCCTTTCATCTTTTTGTTCAGGGAAATGATGTTTTCAATCAAAACCTGCTTAAACAATTTCCTTTTGAAATATTTTTCGGGGAATAAATGGTGAATATCCGCTTCTGTCAGTTCATTGATTTCCTCCAGGGATTTTTCAAATAGAATTTCAGAAATAGGGCCGATTACGATACTTTCATACTCTTTTTTCAAAGCCTCAACTCTGGAGTGGTTTGCTTTGATGATCAGCATGAAAATAATCATCCCTATTGCCATCACCAAAAAGAAGGTAATGATGCTTACTACAATGACCAGTTTGTAGTCAGAAAAAAAATGAAGCCTGTATTTCACCAAAGGCTCATAGGGTACCAGGTTTGCAAGAAGTACCAATTCCTCTCCTACTTCCGGAGATGTTTCAGGTATAAACAAGTCTTTGTTTCTCCATAAGTTGCTGATATATTCTTGGGCAGCTTGTAGGTCTGAATTTTCTTCATAGATCAAAAAATTTGGAATGACAGGAGAGGAATTTTCTTTCATCAAATCAACACCTGCTTTTTCCCAATCAGAATAAGTGCTAAAAGATTTAGAAACCCATATTCCCTCTTCAGTTTTTGAAAAAGATAATAAACTATCAAACAAGACCTGTTCAGAAACTGCTTCCGGCTTGATCTGATACCTGAACTGGAATGAGGGAATCTCTTCCTGGATTTTTAGAAATTTAAAAAATGAACTAGAATCGCTAAAAGGAATGCTGTCTTGTGAATAGACTTTGCCTATGCAGCAGACCAAAAGTACCAAGAAGAGAGAGATACGGGTAAAGGTTTTTCTCATATACTACCTGAATATTCTTTTTACCCGGATAGCTAATTCATTGGGATTAAACGGTTTTGGAATAAAATCCGCTACACCAAGATTAAATGCTTCCAATACTACTTTTTCTTCTTCTCCCAAGGAACTCAATACAATGATCGGTGTATTCGGTTTGTTTTCTCGAGCAAAATGGATGATTTCAATCCCACTTTTAAACGGCATCATGACGTCTGTAATAATTAAATCAGGATCTACAGATTCAATTGCAGCGACTCCTTCGTTACCATCCTTGACAAGAAAGGTCTCGTAGCCATCTTTTTTTAACCGGAACTGAACTAAACTTGAAATCAATAAATCATCCTCTATGATCAGGATTTTCTTCATACTAAGGGATTAAACGCTGCTTAAAGATAGCATTCAGTGGACAAATTCAATAACTAAATACCAATCAAGTAAAAAAAATCAAGGGCCTTTGTATCTGGAACCTTATAAATAGTATTTCAAAACTGTTTCTATGCCATTGGTCAAAAAAATAGAATCAAAAAATAATTCCAAAAGGATTCTGAAATAGCTTTTATTAGCTTGCTTCTTAGTCTAACCATCAACAACATGAAAAAAACATTACTGAAAGCAAGTGTTCTCGGTATCATGGTTATGGGATGGATTTCTACCCAATCACTTTGGGCACAAAGTGATCCAACTGGAAAGAAGCCCATTACCTCTACGTATGCCATCACCAATGCAACAGTTGTTACTGCTCCCGGGAAAGCCGGTACGAAATCCACTGTCCTGATCAAGGATGGAGTGATTCAAGGAGTCGGAACCAATTTAAGCCTACCAAAAGAGGCTAGAATCATTGCGGGGGATTCTTTATTTATCTATCCAGGTTTTATTGATGGAGGAAGTGATGCTGGGATTACAGCTCCAAAAGATCCTGAAAGACCGAAAGACTTTGTCTCTTCTAACCCTCCCGATGAAATCGCAGGGATCACTCCTTGGAGATCAGCTGTAGACCAATATTCAGCTGCAGACGGTAAAGTGGAAGATTTCAGAAAAGCAGGATTTACCATCGCTCAGATTCTTCCTGAGGGAGGAATGATCGCAGGCAAAGCTGCCATTGTGGTTTATGGTTCTGAATATTCTACCAATGTATTAAAAACCAACACGGCTCTTTTGGCGAGCTTCAGTGGTGCCAGAGGAATGTACCCTGGTACGGCTGTGGGCGTCATGGCTAAATTCAGAGATGTGTACCAAAACACCAAACTTACCAAAGGCAGAGGCGATCAATACCAGACAGTGGCTGGAGTCAACAGACCTGAGGTCACTCCTACTTATAGTGCCATGATGGATGTGATCAATTCAGAGGTGCCGGTCATGTATGAGGCTTCTTCTGAGCTTGAAGTAAGACGTGCAATCAGCCTTCAAAAAGAACTGGGTTTCAAATTGATCCTAACTGGCCTTGAAGACTATGCAAATGTGATCGATGTGATAAAAGCTGCCAATGTTCCTGTGTTGATTTCTTTGGAAATTCCGGATGACAAGGCGATCAAAGCACAAAAAGATGAGGCTGATGAATCTGTCAAAGCGCAATATGCACGTGTGAAAGAAGCTTATGACCAAGCGATTAAACAAGCAAGTTTATTGGAAAAAGCTGGAGTTCCTTTTGCCTTCACTACTGCGGGTACTAAAGCAGGAGACGTGATGAAATCATTGAAAACCATGATTGAAAACGGATTGAGCGAAGAAGCAGCTTTGGCAGCTTTGACCACCAATGCAGCTTCAATTTTGGGTATGAGCCGAGTAGCAGGAACCATAGAAAAAGGCAAAATGGCCAATTTGGTGATCAGTACAGATTCTTTATTTTCAGAAGACAGTCAGATCAAGCATGTTATCGTAGATGGATATGTTTACGATTATGAAACCAAATCCAAAAAGAAAGCTTCAAAATCCGAAGATGGATCTGCAGCTAAAGTGGCAGGATCTTGGGATTATGAAACGGAATCTCCAGCCGGAAACTCCGGTGGTGTTTTCCAGATTACTCAAGATGGTTCTGATTATTCAGGTACCATCACTTTAGATGACCCTTCCGGCTCAGGTAAGATCAATGCGGATCTAAATGAAATTACGGTCAATGGCAAGTCTATGTCTTTTTCCTTTGATATTGCTGCTGGTGGAATGAATCTGACAGTAAATGTATCTGGAGAAGTAGAAGGAGAAAGCTTCGAAGGCACCATGTCGGTAGCTCAATTTGGCTCATTTCCTTTTAAAGCTACACTGAACCCAACCCTAATCGCAATCAAGTAAAGCCATGAAGAAACTAACATATTTTCTTGCTGCTTTGTTGGGCTTAAGTATAACTTATGCTTCAGCCCAGACCAAAAAAGGTAGCGTTCTGATAAAAAATGCCACTGTTTTGACTGTCACCAAAGGCACCTTGGAAAATTCCGATGTCTTGGTTCAGGACGGAATCATCAAACAAGTGGGACAAAATATTTCTGCTCCTAATGGGGTTGAAACAATCGATGCAACAGGCAAATATCTAATGCCAGGGATTATCGATGCCCACTCACACGTAGCATTGGATGTAGTGAATGAAGCTACTTCCCCAATTGTAGCGGAAGTAAGAATGAGAGATATGGTCAATCCATTCGAAGTTGGATTGTATCGTGCCTTGGCAGGAGGGGTAACGATCTCTCATGCCATGCATGGTTCTGCCAACGTGGTCGGTGGCCAAAACGTGACGTTGAAACATCGTTGGGGTTCCGAGGATCCAGCTGATATTATCATGCAGGACGCACCTAGAACGATCAAATTTGCATTGGGTGAAAATCCTACGAGAGTGCATGGTAGAGGTCGTGGCATCCAGCCTAGAACCAGAATGGGTGTAGAAGCTGTTTTGAGAAACGGTTTCAATGAAGCACTTCAATACAAAAAAGCCTGGGAAGATTACAATGCTGCATCCTCTCAAAAAGGAAACACCAAGACTGCACCTGAATACGATGAAAGACTTCAGACTTTGGTAGACATCCTAGATGGAAAGATCATCATCCACTGTCACTCATACAGAGCCGATGAAATCTACATGCTGATCAATGTGGCCAGAGATTTCGGAATCACCAAACTGGTATTCCAACATACCAATGAAGGATTCAAAGTAGCTCCAGAAATTGCTGAATATACTATGGGAGCCTCTGTTTTCGCAGATTGGTGGGCTTATAAAATGGAAGTTTACTATTCCACAGCTTTCAATGCTGCCATCCTAACTAAAAACGGAGCCATTACTTCTATCAATTCCGATTCAGCAGAATTGATCAGACATTTATACCATGAGGCTGCAAAAACCCAGCGATATGGTGGAATGACGGATGAAGAAGCATTGAGCATGATCACAATGAACCCAGCGAAACAATTGGGAATTGCTGATAAAGTTGGTTCGATCGAAGTAGGCAAACAAGCAGACTTGGTGATTTTCGAGGGTCATCCCCTATCTGTGTATGCAGTGCCTCAAAAGACTTTTGTCGATGGAGTGAAGTATTTTGACATCGAGAAAGATGCCGACGATCAGAGATTGAGAGTTAGTGCTACTGAAATGGTAGAACCTATTTTCTTGACAGAAGAGGATCACAGATGTATGCAGGATGTGGAGTTGAACTTCTCGGACATCTCCAAGACACTATTTAATACCAATTATTAATTCTCCGATAATCAATAGAAGACATGAAAAGAATGACTAAAGCCTTTTTCGCCTTCCTAATGGCCTTTTTGCCAATGTTGGCAATGGCTCAAATTGACGGGGAATTCGTAAAACCCCGCACAGGAAAGTTTTTACTTCAAAATGCCACGGTGGTAACCATTACCAAAGGCACCTTAAACAATGCGTCTGTTTTAATTGAAAACGGTAAAATCCTACAGGTGGGAAGCAATATTTCCGCTGATGGTGCTGAAGTTTTTGATTGCTCAGGGATGTTTATTTACCCTGGGATGATCGATAGCGGAACACGTCTTGGTTTGGTGGAAGTAAGTTCTGTACCAGAAACCAATGATTATTCAGAAGTCGGAAATGTTTCTCCTAACATGCAGGCATTAACTGCGGTGAATCCTAATTCCGAGGCAATTCCTGTTACCAGAGTTTCAGGAGTGACTACCACTTTGACGGTGCCTTCAGGTGGATTGTTCCCTGGAACAGCTGCATTGATCAATTTGGTGGGATATACTCCTGATCAAATGTATGCAGGTTTCAAAGCAGTGGTAATGAACTTCCCTTCTTCTGCGAGAAGAGGTAGATTTGACAGAAGATCAGACGATGATATCAAAAAGGATAATGAGAAAGCTTTAAAAGAAGCCAATGAACTTTGGGACAAAGCTGTTTCTTACAATTCTTTAAAAAGTGCAGGTGCCACACTTGAGTACTATCCTGAAATGGATCAGTTGGCAAAAGTGATTTCTGGCGAACTGCCAATGATGATCGAAGTAAATGCAGCCGGAGATATCCAGAATGCTTTGAAATGGATTGAAGGAAAAGATGCCAAATTCATTTTCTCCGGAGTAGCAGAAGGATGGAGAGTAGCAGACGAAATCGCAAAGGCAGGGATTCCAGTATTGGCAGGTCCAGTACAGGAACTTCCGACCAGAGATTCCGACCGTTACGATGCGGCTTATTCTAATCCAGGTAAAATGGCTAAAGCCGGTGTTAAAGTGGCAATCAGAACCAATGAAGAGGAAAATGTCAGAAACCTTCCTTTCCATGCGGCATATGCTGCTGCATATGGTATGGGCAAAGAAGAAGCTTGGAAAGCTGTGACTATCAATCCGGCTGAAATCTTTGGTTTGGCTGATAGCTACGGATCTATCGAAGCAGGAAAAGTGGCGAATTTGATCGTTTCTACAGACGATCCTTTTGAGACGAAAGCCCAGATCATGCACGTGTTTATCAATGGATTTAGAATTCCATTGTCCAACAGACATATCAGATTGTATCAGGAGTTTTTGGACCGCTCACCTGGTTTGAAAGCAAACTAATACCTTTCAAGAATCCAATAAACCACAAGTTTCTCCAACTATCAGGTTGGGGTTTCTTGTGGTTTTTTTTTGATTTATATTCCCGCATGAAGAGAAGATATTCTGTATTTATCCTTTTACTTGCATTTGCTTTTTCCTGTCAGGAAAAGCCGAATGAAGAAGTAAGCCAATGGATAGAAAATTACCGGGCTGAAATCGCGCCTGACAAACGAGTGGCTTTATGGAACCTCGAGTTTGAAAATGATTCCCTAAAAGGTGAAACCGATCAAATTGAGGGTTTGGCCAATTTATTGGCCCAGCTGAATAAAGAAGGTATCAGTTATGTCAATGCAGTCAAACAATTGCCCGATGCGGCACTAGGTGAAAAAACCAAAGCTTTGGTCACCATTTCTGTGGCAAATATCCGAAGCAATCCAAAACACTCGGCGGAATTGGCAACTCAAGCCTTAATGGGCACTCCGTTGAATGTCCTAAAAGAAGACGGAGGTTGGTTTTTGGTTCAGACTCCCGATGGATATATTTCCTGGGTAGATCGTGCCGGGATAGAACTGTTGACACCTGAGGAATTGGAAACTTGGCATAGCAAGCAAAAAATCGTCTTTACGGAACTGAATGGACATGTTTGGTCTACTCTAGAGCAAAATGAAATGGTTTCAGATGTGGTGGCAGGTGATATTATGAATCTCGAAAAGATCGATGGAGAGTTTGTACACGTCAGCTTACCGGATAGTAGAAAAGGATTTATTCCTGCAGAAAGCAGCATGTCTTTGGAAGATTGGTTGGCAAGCAGAAGTACCAGTCCAGAGAAATTGATTTCCACGGCCAAGCAAATGCTGGGAGTACCTTACTTGTGGGGCGGCACTTCCATTAAAGGCGTAGATTGCAGTGGATTCACCAAAACAATTTATTACCTCAATGGACAAGTTATTCCAAGAGATGCTTCCCAGCAAGTGAATGAAGGTGAGGAAGTTGATATTGATAAAAACTGGGAAAACCTGGAGGTAGGTGATCTTCTGTTCTTTGGCGAGAAAGCTACAGAAGATAAAAAAGAGCGGGTAGTACATGTAGGTATGTGGATCGGCAACAATGAGTTTATCCATTCCAGAGGAAGAGTAAGAATATCAAGTTTTGACCCGAATAGCCCTAATTTCGATGAGTACGAACTCAATCGATATTTAAGAACCAAACGAATCATCAACCACCCATCAGACGGGGTAATATCCGTCTCTGAACTTTTAACCAATGAGTAGAAAAAAATTCAATGCCAAAAAATCCCTGATCTTAGGGACTTTGGCACTAGCCCTATCGGCTCAGGCCCAAGATGGTTTTTTCAAAAGCCATCAGGAAAAACAAAAAGCCATCGAAAAAGAATTCCTTGATGCGGTAGACTTTGGCAGTTTCAAAGTGCATTTGAAGGAAATCACTAAAAATCCACACATTGCTGGTACGCCAGAAAATGAGTTGGTGCAGCAATACATGAAGAAGGTCATGTCTGATGCCGGTATGGACGTGAAATTGTATCCATATGATGTATATCTCCCAAATCATCCGGGAGAATCTCATTTGGAGATTGTTTCTCCTGTTCAGATGACACTTTCTCAGCAAGAAGCGATTCTGGATGAGGATCCCTTCTCTGCAGATGATCGCTTGTATTTAGGATTCAATGCATTTTCAGGTTCAGGAGATGTGACAGCTGAAGTGGTTTATGTAAATTATGGCACGCGAGAGGATTTTGCGAAGCTAAAAGAAATGGGAGTTGACCTGACTGGAAAAGTTGCGATAGCTCGGTATGGAGGTAATTTCCGAGGCTACAAAGCAAAGTATGCAGAAGCAGCTGGAGCGATTGGTCTGGTGGTTTACACAGATCCTAAAGACAATGGATTTGTCAGAGGTGGTGTCTATCCAGACGGACCTTATTACAATGAAACCACTATTCAACGTGGCTCCATGTTGACCTTGGATTGGACAGGGGATCCATTGACTCCAAATGAACCTGCTTTGCCTTTGGACGGAGATAAAAAAGTAAAAAGACTGGATCCAAAAGATGTGGCTTTTCATACTATTCCGGTGACTCCAATCGGGTATGGTGCTGCAAAAGAAATCCTTTCCAGAATGAAAGGCCAAGCGGTACCTGAAGCATGGCAAGGAGGTTTGGAATTTGACTATAAAATCGAAGGTGGAGAAGAATTAAAAGTTCGTGTCATGGTTGATCAACCAGTTGATTTTATCCGAGCAAATAATGTGGTGGGTACTTTCAAAGGTTCTAAATATCCTGACGAATGGATTATTCTTGGAGCTCACTTTGATGCCTGGAGTTTTGGTGCTACAGATCCAAATTCAGGAACAGCCATGTTGTTGACTTTGTCTGAAGCCCTAGGGAAATTGGTGAAGGAAGGCAAAGCTCCAGAAAGATCCATTATGATCGGTCACTGGGATGCAGAAGAGCAAGGAGTCATCGGTTCTACCGAATGGGTAGAAGATATGAGAGATGAGCTCAAAGCAAACGCAGTGGCATATATGAACTTTGATGGTGGTGCAAATGGTAGGAACTTCGGTGCATCTGCAGCTCCGACTTTGAAGAAAATCATCATGGAAGCTGCAAAAGATGTGAGCTTTCCGGATTCCTCAAAAACAGTCTACCAAGTTTGGGCCGGTAAAAATAAAGAACCTAGAATGGGAAATCTAGGTGGTGGATCCGACCATATTGCTTTTTACATGCACGTTGGGGTTCCAAGTTTAGGTGGTGGCACAGGAGGTTTGACCCCCTATCACTCCAACTATGATAATTTTCACTACTACAGCAAGTTTGTAGACCCAAGCTTTAAAATGGGAGGCATGGTTGCTCAGGTATTTGGTTTGGTGGCATTGCGATTGGCAAATGGAGATGTGATTCCTTACGATGTTCCTCGCTATGCTCAGGACTTAAAAGGACACTTCGAAAATGCAGTAAAAAGTGTAAAAACCATAGCTCCTGATTTCAAGAAATTTGATCAGGCAGAAAGTGCTTTGGCAAAATTGGAGGCAAGTTCGAAAGCTTACCAAAAAGCTTTAGATGCTGCGATGAAAGCTGGAACAATTTCTGAAAAGACATTGGAGAAAATCAACGAAGAATTGATTAGCCTCGAGAAAAGCTGGATCGATCCGAAAGGAATGTACTACGGAGAATGGTACAAGTCTTTGTATGTATGTAATGATCCTTTCTCTGGATATGCTTCCTGGATCCTTCCTGGTATTCAATACGAAGTTGCAATCGATCGTACCGAAAAACTGGAAGAATGGGATACACGCTATGCGAAAGCAATTTCTTCTTTAGCTGAGAAAATCGATAAGATTACAAAAGCGCTGTAAGAACTATTTTCAATAAGAAAGCCCTGAATTATATCTTAATTCAGGGCTTTTTGTATTAAAGTAAATTTTAGAAATACAGTTAGGCTGAAATACGCCTTCGGCGAAATACACTTCGTGAAATAGGCTTCGCGAAATACAACTTCCTCCGATCGCTGAGATAGGCCTTCGGCGAGAAATAATCACAATGTCAGTTCGAGCAGAGTCGAGAACAGATCAATAAATTCCTAAAGCAGCTCCAGCATCTAGATTTCCCCAACCGTATTGTGAATTTCTGTTAGGATACAAATCAGCTGTTTCTTTTAGTTGATTTAGGATCTGATCACGTGACCAACTCGGGTTTTTTGACCATAACAATGCTGCAATTCCTGAAGCAGTCGCAGTGGCAACTGAGGAGCCTCCAACCGTAGAGGGATCATTTCCTGAGTTTGCCAGAGCTAAGGGTTTGTTTTCAGAACCGGCTCTTTCCATAATGACTGTAAAATCTACTTTCGATCCAGAATGACAGGTGTTGCATCCCTGATATGTTGCGCTTTCTTTGATGCCTGTCACTGCCACAGTTTCTGCCATGGTAGCCGGGAAAATTACACCATACCAATTGGTAAACGAAGTAGAAGTTCCTGCAGCAGCGAAAATCAATTTGCCTCGGTTATAAGCAAACCTCACAGCATCGGCAACTTTGGAATTAGAAAACACATCCCCAATAGACATGCTGATAATTTTCACATCGGATCTTTTTCCCAATAAAACCAATGCTTCTGCTACTCCATCTTTTTCATTTCCTGAATTGACTATGACATCACTGGTACCACGAACCGAGATTAAATTAGAGTTGTAGGCTACTCCAAGCATATTCCCTAAGTCATTTCTTGGAGATGCAATCACACCAGCCATAGAAGTACCATGTCCACATTGATCATTTGGTCCATCATATTTCTTCCACCACCAATAGCCTGTTTGATAGGTTCCAAATTTCTCAATAGTTCTACTAGTTGACGCACCGCTCTGGAAACCGCTGCCTAATAAAGTCTGACTTGGAGAAACTCCGGTGTCAATCAATCCTACCGTGATATTGTCCCCGCTGCTTTGCGACCAAGCCTGAGTTATTCCCATTGCTGGGTAATTCCAGGAAGCTTTCGCATTTGGGGAAATATTAACGTAGTCTGATACTGGCAAATTCCCAACTGGATCATTAGAGCAGCCGGAATCTGAAAAATACCTAGCTTCCTGACCTTGGTTCAAAAGACTGTAATCAAACTCATAACTCAGTGGTTCAAAATACCTTACCTCATCCATTTTTCGAAGATTTTGTAATACTTCCAAACTGGTTATTTTAATCTCCAAATATGGCAGATCCTTATGGATCAATGCATTATCATTTCCTATTCTGAGTTGTGGAGAACCAGTAATTGAGATAGTTTCATCAATCATCCTGAGGATTTTTTGAGCAGATTCTTGCCATTCAGGACTTTGCACAGATTCAATTCCTATTCTGACATTGGGACTTGAAAGTTCCGAAGGACTGTAGCCAATAGTCAAAACGGAATCACTTTGCACCAATGCACTCCAGATTAGGTGATCGCTTTGTTCCATCCACAGAAAATCACCGGTATCATAAAGTGACTGGAGTATGATCTGGTCAATTTCTGGGCTTGAAATTAGATTTGCTCGCTCTTCCTCAGTTAAATCCTGAGTTACCGTTGGCGTGAATTCTTCCTGCTCACAGGAGAAAGAAAAAAGGGCTAAAAAAAGTAGCCCCAGCGTAATTTTGTTTGTCTTGATCATCTGAAAAAAGTTTATGTTTACTGATAACCAATAAGTTAAAAAATTGGATTTAATAAATCCATAGAAATGCCGATAAATTAGCCAAACCGCATTCGCTTAAAAAGATCCCCTTTCCAACTGCTCTTCTAAATAGGCCTTGAGTTCCTCTCCTTCTTCTACTTTGATTTCACCCGGCAGTCCTAGTATAAATCTTGCCAATCCTGGCAACTGAGGCACTTCCCCATAAAAATAAAACTGGTTCCGGTTTTTGATTTCCATAAATGGTCTGGCATTGGGATGCTCTTCCATCATCAGTTGGTAGGCCTTTTTTGTAAGCTTTAATTTTACTTTGAATTTATTTTTCCCTGTAAATCCAAAAAGCTGGGTTCCCGGAAGCTGATGCTTGTTTTCAAACTTCCAAGGCAAAGTAGAAACCACAACCTCTCCTATCCGCTCGATCTTAAACACCTTCATGGTTTTACTCTCCGGTTCAAAGGCATGGATGCTCTCATAATTAGTAGAAAAAGCCACTGGCTCTACCAACCTATCACTAGTTGTATCACTGCTTAAAGAATAATATTCCTTCAGCCAAACTTGCTTTTTACTTTGCATCCCTTTGCCAAGTTCATCCACAAACCTGCTGAGATTGGCTTTGAAAAGCTGTTCAGATCCTTTTTTCACTTCAGATCTTACTTGTAGCTTTTGCAAAATGGAATCGTGAAGTAGGTTCCCTTTTCCTTGACTTTCTATCAGGGATCGCAACCATTGGCTCTCCTCCTGGGAAAAAGTCCCATAGTTCAAAGTTTGATCCACACCTGGTCTCTGCTGGATTTTATACTTGCTAAATTCCTTCACTACCTCAAAGCCCAAAGCTTCCAAAAGTTTGAAATAGCGGTAAATCGTACGTTCATCTGTTTCCAATAATTCCGCCAGACGGTGAACAGGCTTACCTATCGTACCCTGGAGGAGGTTAATCAGTTTAAATACCCGTAAAATCTTTTGTTGTTCTATTTTACCTGCTTGAGCCATTTCTTCAAAAATTAGAGTTTAAAGCTATGCAATGAAAAAGAGACTGAAAAGTTTTTGACGGTTATTGTCAATAGAATATATACATAGTTTCGTTCCTACGGAACTTTCAATGACTACCTATTCATGATTTACCAAGCTATCTTGCCTCTGGCACTTTGTTCAGAAGACAATTATCCCGATCTATTGGATTTCTGAATCGAAATGTGACAGTTTTTTAGGTAAACAAAATTGGCAATTATTGGTCCTATCCAATCCCGTAGGGATGAAAGCTTGGTAATTGTAATGATTAACAATAGCTGCAAAGTCCCAGCGGGACGGTACTTGAAGTTTTATTTTTCCTACTAATCATTTAAATTAAACTTCATTGATTTTTTCTTATGGCAAATACCTACACTCAAATTCATATCCAGTTTGTTTTTGTAACGATGTATAGAATGGCATTTATTTCGGAAAACTGGGAAATAAGACTTTTTGAATATATCACTTCTATCATACAAAATAATAAGCATAAGGTACTGGCGATAAATGGGACAAAAGACCATATCCACGTTTTAATAGGTTTGAGACCTGATCAGTCGATTAGTGAACTTGCTCAAATGGTAAAAGCATCATCCTCGAAATGGATAAATGAAGAAAAATTAACTAAAATCAAATTCTATTGGCAAGAAGGATTCGGAGCCTTTTCTTATACAAAATCAGATATAGAAAAAGTTGTGAAGTACATTGTAAACCAGAAAGAGCATCATAAAAAGAATTCATTTCTTGAAGAATACAAAAATGTTCTCCAAAAGCTTGAAATAGATTTCGATCCAAAATATATTTTTCATGAACCAGAGTAAAAATTAATCCTATTTTTACCTCTTCCATGAAAACCCAATTATCTTCCTTTCACCCTAATCCGGAAAAAAAGACAGCATGGATTGTTGGATCCCTTTTCTTGGTTTTGTTCTGGGTTTTTGGCTATGATGGAATTACTTTCAGCGATGATGTTTATTACATGCTGGCCGGAAAAAGCTTCTGGCAAGGAACCATGGAAGTGAATTCTTATCACTTTTCCAGTCGATGGGGAGCCTATGTCCCCTCTGGTTTTTTAGGACATCTATTCGGGTTCAATCCTCATGTGATTGCCGGATTTTCAGCTGTTTGTTACCTCCTTAGTCTAGTGCTACTCTACAAAATCTTGCCTTACTCCTGTTCCCCTTGGATATTGGTACTCTGGTTTTGTACACAGGTCTATTTCATGCATTTTATCACTAAAGTTTACCCTGACGCCCCCTTGGTATTTTGGGTTACTTTAGTCCCTTTTGCTGCAACTTTTCGTCAGCATAGACCATTCATGTCTGGAATTATTCTCGTATTGGCACTTTTTGGGGGATTTCTAACCAAGGAAACTATCATCTTTCTGGCTCCATTCCCCATTCTTTTATTTCTCTGGGACTGGAAAAACAGATCCCTCAATCCCATTTTTTATTACAGTATTTTGGCCACAGGACTTATTTTCAGTTTGCTTTATTTAGGTTATTTCTGGATCCAATTTGGAGACCCACTTTACAGAATCACTTCCATTAATGCTGGGCATTATATTTCGGAATTTACCTATGCTGACAAGGGAATTTGGTCGATTCTGAAGCGTTTGACAATCACACCTTTTATCACCTTCGTGGAACGCGCCTATTGGCCATGGATGGTCTTTGCCATTCCGGGTCTTTATGAAGGATTCAAGTCTAAGAAAGCTCCTGCTTTTGAGTTTGCATTGGCTTTTCTATTGCTTTTGCTAGGCTTTTGGTTTATGAGTTCCACGCTGGAGTTTTACAATCCTATTTATCTCAATCCACGTCATCTGATTATCCTAGTCCCAATTTTAACCTATTTATGTGCATCTGGCTGGGTAAGCTGGCAAAGTTCAACTAATTGGAAATGGACCTTGACAAGTTTAATACTGACTGGAATTATTTTAGCCTTGGTGAATTCTGATGCGAAACAAACCTTGTTTTTGGCTTTGTTTATACCTGTGATATGGCTAACAAAAGAGAATTTTCAGCTCAGTTTTTTGGGGGTAGTCTTAATAATTCCGGTCTTCTATTCTGTGTATTATCAAAAGCAATTAAAACGTTATGATTACCTGCTTACTGAACTGAAGGTAATCACAGAAATCCACGATGACCAAACTCCAATTTTCATCAATAACTTTATCGATTTCAGTAAAGAAGTCCTATTGCCTATGGATCCTGCTTCCCAAAGAAAACTTTTTCCCATTGAGACCTTTGAAGAAATTATTTCCCAAGATCCAGCAAAAATCACAGTAGTTATTTACGGCTATTACCTACATGCTTATCCAAAGGAAAGTGAAGACGTTGAAAAGATAAATTCCTGGCTGGAAGACAGTAGCTACGAGCTTGCGGAGGAGCATTCCGAGAACCAGCTTTGGGTAAGGAAATTCAGAAAAAGGTGATTACTTTTTAATGGTTAGAATTTCACCGCTAAGTTCAGTTTCATAGACCTTGAGAGGTGTAGTAGCCGGGCCGGAAACCACATTACCTTGTGCATCAAATTTGGAACCGTGGCAGGAACAATTGTAGGTAGAGTTGGTGAAACTCCAATTCGTATCACAACCTTCGTGCGTGCAGACAGATGTCAATGCCACAAAAGATTCTCCTACCTTGGATACCAAAACCTTTGCTGTATTGATCAACAACCAACCTCCGCTGAGTTTAAGTCCAGTTTGAATTTTGAGATCTACGGTAATGGTATTTCCTGAAACCATGATTCCTGTATTGCCGGAAGCGTCTTTGGGAGGTGTGCCACCGGAGGGAACCGGATTCATATCTGCAGAGTCTGTACATGCGGTGAAAAATCCCATCCCAAAAACTGAAAGTGCTATTGAAACTCCTGATTTCTCTATAAACTCTCTTCTGGATTTAGTGAGTTTCCCGGTTTGAAAAGGTGAAAAATTGTCCATTGTTATGTATAAGTTAGGTTGCATACCTATATACGAGAACGATACCTTTATCAGATCATTACTGTGTTTGTTTTTCGGGAATTCCTTAAAATCTATGTGATATTTCTAATGATACCAGTAAAAATATCTTTTGTCATAATGGAGAACCGAAATTGATTCAAAAATTAGAGCTAAACTTATTTTTTAGCTGATTCTAAATCTTTCCTGCTAGAAATGCGGACATTCATAAAAATTAGAAATGCTTTCGGTTCAGAATCTCTGAAAGTACCACAGCATCTTTAACTGATTGTGGGTTTTTCATCAGCTTTGCATAGCGGTTTTCTTTAACTTCCCGCTTTCCATAAGCTTTAAGACCTATATCAGTAAATTCCAATTCAGAAATAGGAACTGCCTTTTCAGCCGCTGTTTTGGCTTTTTCATAGGCTCCATCATAATAGGAAATCTCATCATCATCCCGCTTTTCGGATCTTCTCTGAAAAACCGAATCCGGACGCTTGTATTCTTCTTTGACAGGTTCTGGCTTAGGTGGAATAGGCTGAGCCCTTGGTTTTTGCGGCTGCTGCGCTTCACGAATTTCCCGCATCAGGTCTTCAAAAGTTGCTGGGCGCTCCTTTTTCTGCTCCGGTAAATCCCCTGACTGATCAGTTTCCACAGGATTTTTCTTTTTTGTCATTTGATAAATGAAGTATCCTATGACTGCCACCAGGTAAAGTATGTTTCCTAAATCCATAGGGGGAAGTTAATTGATTTTTTTTGAAAAGAAGGAAGTTAGAAGGTTGTTGGATTTGTTGATTAAGGATTCTTCGTTAGACTAAGCGGAGTTGAAATTGATAATTTGTTTTGATAGAATTTAATGTTTGGGATTAGCAAATAGTAAATTGGTGAAAATCCAACGTTTTTCGTCATTGCGAGGAGGCCAGTAAGCCGACGTGGCAATCTTGTAATATATAACTGGATTGCCACGCTGCGCTGGCAATGACGATTGAAAAACAAATAATTCGTTGCGTCGCCGCAACGTGGCGAGAAAATTGCGCAGTGGCGCCATAGCGGGAGTCTTAATCAATTCTTTTTTGAGAATAAATCTTTATCCTTTTCCTCCTCAAGATCTTCCAAATCCTTGGACAATCTGGCAAATGATCTTATTTTGTTCCTTATTTCAGATTAACAAAATAGAATGCTGCTCAGTAAGCTGGAGATCAAAGGGTTTAAGAGTTTTGGGGATAAAATGGTGATTCATTTTGACAAAGGAATCACTGGTGTGGTCGGTCCAAATGGTTGCGGTAAATCCAATGTCGTCGATGCGATCCGCTGGGTTTTGGGTGAACAGAAAACCCGAATGCTCCGCTCGGACAAGATGGAAAATGTGATTTTCAATGGGACCAAAAACCGTAAACCATCCAATCTGGCCGAGGTTTCCCTTACTTTCGAAAACACCAAAAACCTCCTTCCTACTGAATACACGCATGTCACCATCACCCGTCGCTACTACCGCTCGGGAGAAAGTGAATACCAAATCAATGGAGTCACCTGCCGTCTGAAGGATATCACCAACCTCTTTATGGATACGGGGATCAATTCTAACTCCTATGCCATCATCGAACTGAAGATGATCGACGAGTTGCTGAATGACAAAAACAACTCCAGAAGGGATCTTTTCGAAGAGGCAGCAGGTATCTCCAAATTCAAAAACCGCAAGAAAGAAACCCTGCGAAAGCTAGAGGATACCGATGGGGATTTGGCAAGAGTGGAAGATCTGCTTTATGAGATCGAGAAAAACCTGAAGAGTCTGGAGAAGCAGGCAAAGCAGGCTGCCAAATACTTCGAAATCAAGAAGGAATACAAAGTTGCCAGTATCAACCTGGCAAAGAAAAGCATAGAAAAATATACCGCTGCTCTACTGGCTACTAACCAGAAGATCCAAGAGGAAAGTGATCGAAAGCTGCAAATCCAAACGCAAATGACAGATCATGAGGCTTCCCTCAATCAGCTGAAAGCGGACTTGATTACCAAGGAAAAGCTTCTGGCTTCCCGCCAAAAGACACTCAACGATCATGTGAATAAAATCCGAACCTTCGAGTCGGAAAAGAAAATCAAAAACGAGCGTTTGCGCTTTTTGGAAGACCGTTCGCAAAAGCTCAGAGAACAAATCGATACCGATCGAAAATCCAACGATCGTGCGGGTTTTTCCATTCGTTCTTTAAAGCATGAGCAAGAATCTGCTGCCAAAATGCTGGCAGAAAAGGAACTGATCGTCGGGGAACTTCGGGATGCCTATGAAAGTCAAAAGCAGGTCCATTCGGAGCATCAACTGAAACAAAAGACTTTAACCGCTTCCTTTGAGCAACTCAAGGAAAAGGTCTATCAACTCGGAAAAGAGCAGGAAATCAAGCAAATCCAGCTTTCTACGCTGAAGCAAGAACTGGAAAGAACTTCTTCCGATGATTCCTCGCAGGAGGCTTCTTTGGTGGATTTTGAGGAAAAGCTGATCGAATTGAAATCTGAATTGGATACAGCTACCCAAGCTTTCGAAGTAATGAAAGCCAAGCAGGAAGATCTGGATCAAAAGATCGAGGAGACCAATCGCGTGATTGAAATGATCCGCGAGGAACTCACCACTTCTTCCCGTAAGCTTGACTCCAAACAAAACGAATTCAATCTCACCAAGTCACTTGTAGAGAATCTGGAAGGTTTCCCAGAAGCCATCAAATTCCTGAAGAAAAACAACTCCTGGGGCAAGGATGTGCCACTCCTATCCGATCTGTTGACTACGGATGAAAAATACCGGGTAACGATCGAGAACTTTCTGGAGGGTTATATGAATTATTATGTGGTGGAGACTGAACTGCAGGCCATTACTGCGATCAACCTGCTTTCTGATACCGCCCGAGGCAAAGCCAATTTCTTCGTACTGGAGCATTTTGAGCGCTTTAAACCTTCTCAGACCAAGCTCTTTTCCAATGCCATTGCTGCTACGGAAATCATCGAATTTGATGTGAAATATTCCCGTCTGATCAACTTTATCCTGGACAATGTCTACATCGTTCAGGGAGATCATAAGGACTTTCCGCAGGATAATGAAGTCATCTTCATTTCGGAAAGTGGCAAATTCACCAAGCGTAAATTCAGCCTTTCCGGAGGTTCTGTGGGGCTTTTCGAAGGAAAAAGAATCGGTAGAGCTAAGAATCTTGAAAAGCTTGATAAGGAAATCAAAGACCTGAATAAGAAGGTTTCTGCAACCCGAAACAACCTGGATCAGAAGCTTTCGGATCTGATGAAGCTGAAGGAAGTCAGCTATAAGAAGGCTTTGGAAGAAAGTCAAAAACAGATCAATGAGATCAACCAGAACTATGTTTCTGTTCGCACGAAAAAGGAACAACTGGCTGAACTTCTCAGCAGTAATGCCAACAAGCGGGAGGATATTTTAGATAGAATAGCGAGTTTGGAGGAAAGTCTGACTGAGATTCAACCGAGACTTTTTGAAGAGAAAGCAGAATACGAATCCGCTCACGAAGATTTGGAAGTACTTAATGAAACTTTGGAAGAGGAATCTGCCAAGCTTTCTGAAAAGTCCCAGGCTTTCAACCAGGAAAATATCCTGTACCATCAGCAACTCAATCGGGTCAACAGCCTGGATCAGGAGATTGAGTTCAAGCAAAATGCCTATGAGAGTTCGAAGGAAAGAATCGAGAAATCTCAGGCCGAACTCAGCAATCTAGATACAGAAATTAAATCCTTGCTGGAAAACAACGAGGTCAAAGACGATGAACTGATCGAGTTGTATGCAGAAAAAGAGGGCATAGAAAAGGGCGTACAGGAAGCGGAGAAAGAATATTATTCATCCCGTGGATTGATCGATGAAACAGATCAAAAGATCCGAAGCCTGCAGAAGAGCAAGGAAATGCATGATGAACTCTTGCATGAACTGCAAAACAGCATCAACGAGACCAAGTTGAAAATGACTGGGATGAAGGAACGTCTCTCAGTGGAATTCGAATTGGATCTGGATCAGCTGATGGAGGAAAATCCAAATCTGGACGAGGAGTTTCAGGACTTCAAAGAGGATGATTTGCGGGAGTTGGTTCGCAAGCAAAAAGATAAATTGGAGAAAATCGGACCGATCAACCCGATGGCCATGGAGGCTTATGATGAGATCAAGGTACGTTATGATTTTATCACCACACAAAAAGACGATTTGATCAAAGCAAAGGAATCCTTGCTAAGTACGATCAAAGAAATCGATCAGGTGGCCAAAGATACCTTCTTGGAAGCTTTTGCGAAGATCAAGGAGAACTTTATCAAGGTCTTCCGTTCCCTCTTTACTGAGCAGGATGATTGCGATCTGACCTTGGTGGATCCTGATAATCCGTTGGAATCTGCCATCGAGATTATGGCTAAGCCAAAGGGCAAGCGACCATTGACGATCAATCAGCTTTCCGGAGGGGAAAAGACATTGACCGCCACTTCCCTACTCTTTTCGATCTACCTGCTGAAACCTGCACCTTTCTGTATTTTTGATGAGGTGGATGCGCCGCTGGATGATGCCAATATTGATAAGTTCAACCAGATTATCCAGCGCTTTAGCGGAGAGTCCCAGTTTATTATTGTCACCCATAATAAGCGGACCATGGCCAGCACAGATATTATCTATGGTATCACCATGATCGAAGCGGGTGTTTCTAGAGTGGTGCCAGTGGATTTAAGGGAGTTGGCTTAAGGAAATAGAATTGGGCTAAAGCCCTTTGTATCTCTTCGAATCCTATTTTCCTCCAGCTAAAGCAGGAGGCAATTCAATAATTATACATTTGAGTAGAAATACAATTTTAGCCGATTTCTTCAATAATTTATTTTTCAAGAAATTGAATAGGAATGTGGCTTTACCTCATTCAATAAAAGTTAGATCAATATTGAAGATCGGCTTTAGCCCAATTGTTTTCAACTAAATGCCTCCAGCTAAAGCAGGAGGCAATTCAATAATTATACATTTGAATAGAAATACAATTTTAGCCGATTTCTTCAATAATTTATTTTTCCAGAAATTGAATAGGAATGTGGCTTTAGCCCATTCAGTTAGGATATTACGAATACAAAAAGGGGCTTTAGCCTAATAATTTTCAGCTATAATAGAAGGCATTTCAATCAGCTATTTATTTGAATAGGAATGTGGCTTTAGCCCATTCTATAAGAATTAAATCAATATTTTAGAGTGGCTTTAGCCCAATTGTTTTCTAATAAAGCAGAGAATATTCAATGGGATTTTATTGAAAATAGAAATGTGGTTTCAGACCGTTCCATTTAGAATTATATTTTAAATAAATTGATTAGGAATGTGGCTTTAGCCCATTCCAATAAGATGTACCGATTGCAAAATGGGCTTTAGCCCAAATTCTTTTCTCTTAAATTTTTCAATTATGGCATTTGTAAAAGTTTACATTCACCTCGTTTGGTGCACCAAAAACCGTTTACCTCAATTAGATTCCAAAGAACTTAGACTAAAGGTTTGGAATCATATCCGAGAAAATGCAAACCTCAAAGGGATATTCGTGGATTTCATCAATGGTTATTCCGATCACTGCCATTGTCTGATATCCTTGGGGATTGATCAAACAATACAAAAGACAGTTCAGCTTTTAAAAGGAGAATCCTCATTTTGGATCAACAAAAACAAGTTGACGAAGGAGAAATTTGAATGGCAAGATGAATATTTTGCGGTTTCAGTATCAGAATCTCAGTTAAATAAGGTCCGAGAATATATCAAAAACCAAGAAGATCATCATCGAAAAAAATCTTTTCAGGAGGAATATGAGGAGTTTATAGTAAAATTTGGTTTTCAGAAGTTATCCGATGAATTGGGCTAAAGCCCTTTGTATTTCTTAGATTCCTATTTGCCTCCAGCTAAAGCAGGAGGCAATTCAATCAGTCAACATTTGAATAGGAATACGGCTTACGCAAATGCAATTTGAATTAAATCAAAATTTTAGAGTGGCTTTAGATTAGTTATTTTCAGCTATAATAGATAGTAATTCAATCAGGTATGATTTGAATAGGAATGCGGCTTTAGCCCATTCTATTAAAATATTACGAATACAAATGGGGCTTCAGCCCAATAGTTTTCAGCTATTTCAATCCAGTCCAATTGAAAAGAAACGGGACTTCAGCCCGTTCCTTCTAGAATTATTTTCATGAAATTGAATAGGAATGTGGCTTTAGCCCATTCCATTAATCCAAATTATTTCCTCTTTTTGGTTTTAATCAATCGGAATGCTTGAAGCATTTACAGCAAGCCATTCGTCGAAGTTTTGCAACTCTGGATTCAACTCCTTTGACACTTTTTCGCTACGAACCGCGTTAAAATCCTCATTAAAATCTCTTTTAAACTGGAACATATTGCCCAAGTCATCAGCTCCTGGGAAGCCAAAGCTGCGATAGGTATCTGGACTTACATTATTATAAATCACATTGATATTCAAAGCTTTTGAAAGTTTTGCAGCCATCTCACCGCCACTTAACTTCTCCCCTACAATACCGATTATTTCGCCAACAGATCCATTGCCATTTTTGAAAATACCATAGGCACATTTGCCAATATCTTCAGCGCCCATACCGCATAGCTTTTTATCATCCAATGGGAAAGCGATGTAATAGTTTCCATCCTCTCCTTTTTGCGGTCCCATTCCGAAATGGATAAAATTATCCCAGAAGAAAGATGTTCTTAGTAAAGTAACGGGCAAGCCGGCATCTACCAGGAGTTTATCCGCAGCACCTTTTCCATCAAAATGTGGCACTTTGTATTTGCCTTGTAGCGTAGGCATTCTGTCGTCATCTAAAGGCACCCAGTTTCTGGTATCTTCCAGCGTTGACCAAATCACATGCTTCAAATTAGCTTCCTTGGCTGCTTTGGCGAAATCAGCTACTTCTTGATATTCCTTTTCGGCTGAAAAATGTTCCCAGAAAAAAGTAACAAAGAAGGCTCCATAAGCTCCTTCAACCGCCTTTTTAATGCTCGCAGCATCATCAATATCTGCTTCAACTATTTCGGCCCCTAATTGTGACAAAGCTTTTGCTTTGTCAGAATCGGCATTTCTGGTAACTGCTCTAACTTTAAATTCTGAGTTGGGATCGGATAAAATAGCTCTTGCAAGCCCTCCGCCCTGTGCTCCTGTGGCACCAAATACTGCAATGATTTTAGATTTTCCCATGGTTAAATTTTAATTGTTTTTATCCTAAAAAATTTAGGTTTTGCCCCGTTTTTTTGAGTGGTGGGTGTATACCACGGTTTATTGTTTGGTACTGGCTGATAAATTCTTAATCGGTACAAAATCAGGATTCAGTCCTTGGATCAAAAAAATGGTAGACTTTCCTATGCAAAATGCTACTTACAAGAAAGAAAAAAATAAGAGAATCTCCACCTTCCAAGCGGATTTAAATGCATCATTTTCAAAAACATACCTGCTTAGCTGGCTAGAAAGCTTAGGGTATAAATTTCTAATTTACCAGATGTGGGAGTTTTTGGAGTGGTGGAAATTGGATTAAAGTAAAATACCAGCGATGGTATTTGATATAGAAACTATTTAATAGTTTTTCTGATAAATTGACCTTAAGTTTTTGGGTTTCCATATATCTTTAATCTATTAGAAAAAATATATACCTTTTCATCGTCTCTCAAAACAAAAAAATAATGGCCAGCACAGATATTATCTATGGTATTACCATGATCGAAGCAGGAGTTTCTAGAGTAGTTCCGGTGGATTTAAGGGAGTTAGCTTAAAATAAAAAAAAATGGATATTTTAGAAAGTATATTAATTGGTGGTGCAGGTGGAGCAATTGCCGGAATAACAGTAAAAACTATTCAATTTATTAATATTGAATATAAAATAAGCCGAGATAAAAGGAAGATATATAATTGGTTAAAATCAAATACCTCATCTCAAAGTGGTGAAAAATTTAGATCAACCAGAGCTATAGCAAGCTATAATAATTTGACTGAAGACCGAGTAAGATTTATTTGTTCATTACATCCATCAATACACCTTTCAACTGGTGAAAATGAAGACTTTTGGAGCTTACATACAAGAGGTGAAGAAAGTGAATATGAAAACAGAGATGGATTATTTAATATTTAATTAGAATTTTAATTGTTCATCCCAGGCCAGATATATAAACGATCAGAAATCCACGATAAATATGGTGGAAACAGGCAAAGCGGGATTTGTCCATCTGCTCAAGGGCCTTATATCTTTATTTTTTCAGGTTCTCAAGGAGGCCAGCACGGGTATAAAGATCAGTGGATGAACGATAAAGTTTATTCCTACACAGGTGAAGGACAAGTTGGTGATATGAAATTCACGAAAGGAAACTTGTCTTTGATGGAACATCGAAATCAAGGGAAAGAAGTTTTTCTTTTTGAATATGTGCAAACAGGATATGTCAGATTTGAATCTGAATTAGAGTTTTATGATGCTGACTTTTTTGAAACTCCCGATCGAAATGGAGACCTGAGAATTGGTATCAAATTCTTTTTTAATAGAATTGGTGCAAGACCTCTAATTATGCCTGAACAAATGCAGCTTGATTTTGCCGCCGACTCTCCTAGAGAAAAATACGAGATTATTTTTCCAAATTCTACAGAAAGAGAGGGCTTAGTAACCTCTCGAGTTGGTCAAGGTGCTTATAGAAAAGGAATAATCCATAGATGGAATTACCAATGTGCCGTAACCCAATTTACTGATCCAAAAATTCTGATAGCTTCTCATATAGTTCCTTGGAAGGAGGCTTCGGATCAAGAACGATTAGACCTTGATAATGGAATTCTTCTCTCTCCTACCTATGATGCTTTATTTGATCGACATATGATTAGTTTTGAAAACTCAGGAAAAATTATTCTTTCAGAACAGGTTTTATGGGAGGACTTCAAGAAAATTGGGGTTACTGGTAAGGAGAAAATATCTGGATTAAGCGAAGGAAATAAAAGATATTTAGATAAACATACTAAGGACCTTTACAGTAATTTTTCATAATAAGTTTGTACCAATGAGACTTTTCAGTTATTGCATTCCAATCGATGATGGTGCTGCACCGAATCCATATTTTGGTATTTGCACTTTAGCAATATGTAAACCAGTCATAAGAAGAGTTGCAAATATAGGTGATTGGGTTGTTGGCGTTGGTTCAAGAAATATTCAAGGTATTGATTACTCAGGTAAGTTAGTCTACGCTATGAAGGTTACGGAAAGATTGTCTTTAAGTGAATATGATGAATTTTGCAGAAAAGAATTAGTAGGAAAGATTCCGAATATATACTCCCCAAATTATGAAAAAAGAGTTGGAGATTGTATTTATGATTATGAATCAGATAAAAATGGTAAACTAAGGCCAAGTGTCCATAATTTTGGTAATAGGGAAACTGATTTAGGAGGTTTAAATGTGTTATTGTCCACTCATTTTTACTATTTCGGAAATAATCCAATCCAAATCCCTATACACTTAATAGGAATTATTAAACAAGGGCAAGGACACAAGTCAGATTCTAACCATCATTTAAGGCTAGGCTTTTTGGAATGGATCGAAAATCAAGGATTTCAGATAAACCACATTTTTGGAAGTCCTCAAATCCGAATAGAATTTAAGCAAAATCCCGGAGATGGCTCTAATAGTTGTTTATATAGGTGTAATAGTGGCAAGGAAGATGAAGCTATTGGAAATATTGGTTATTAATCTCTTTTTTCTAATAATTAACTAGAATTAATTCAAAGCAATGAACGCGAGCTGAATATTTTCTGTTTGACTCATTATATCCAACAAATTCAAAAGTTCTTTAAAATCTTGGAGTAACAGTGTACTGGGAAAATGGTCTTTTACAGGGAATTATTAGTGGATTTTTAGCTAATTGTTTAACAAAAATTTTAAATAATATGAGAAATTCAATCAATAAAATCGCAAAAATCAGATCCTACAAATGTTTATTTATAGGAATTTTAACCTTTGTGTTGTTTCTTTTTGGTGGGCAGACCATCCCATCCGGCAGATTTGTCCAAAAAGAAATTTCCTGTTAAGATCCCCACACTGTGAATCCTAGGGATGGTAGAGGTTCGATTCCTCGGTCTGCCGCAATTAAAAGACTGCCTAAAAGCAGTCTTTTTTATTATAAATATTTTGAATCAGAATACATAAAACCTTTAATTTTTAAAAGAAGTACCCCTCCCCCCTTCGGAAGTACCCCCTCCCACTTCATTGCTCCTTGCTTGCACCTTTTTGCTCCGTGCTTGGACCTTTTTGCTGCATGCATGCACCTATTTGCTCCGCACTTGAGGCGTTTTGCTCCAAGCGTACACCTTTTTGCACCGAGCTTGCACCTTTTTACTGTTTGCTTGCACCTTTTAGCTTCACGTTTCCACTTTTTTGCTGCAGCATTGGACCTTTCTGCTACAAGCTTGCGCCTTTTTGCTCCGCGCTTGCAGCTCCGAACTGGGTGACTGATCCTTATAAAAAAATAACAGCGAGCCGGAAGGACCTGGCCCGCTGTTTTGCGTCAAGTAGTTATAAATCGGTTATTAAGCAAATTTCTACTTATTCCGATTTACTAGCATTAGGCTTTCTGTTAAACCTCTTCTTGAGGTCTTCATAAATCCCCTTGGCATTTGGAGCATTTAATCTAGCGGCATACTTCGTTGTGTTGTAATAGCCCAGGCCTCCTTCCAGAGTCTCTGATCCCGCCAGCATCACGGTATCACTGAGATTGTCACACAAGAGATTTGCAGCTTTCAGCAGAGGTTCCAAGCCATTGACAGCTTTCCAGTCCTTTTGCATTTCGGTTACAGGAAGAAAAGGAGGCAAAAACTGAGGTTCGGAAACCACATAATCCATGACCTTTTCTACAAAAGGCCTGGTTCCATCTGACATCTTCGGGATAGTCCTTCTATCATCCGGTGTCAAAGCAATTAAAAATGGAGCTAAAATAGCTCGAGCAGCATTGATATGATCTAAAGCTGCGGAGAGATCCGCTTCCGGGATCTCAATGGAGATACGGTTTTCTATCGCCATGTTGAAAAATGTTTAAGTGAATAATAAAAATTAACTAAAAGTAAATTAGGTTTTATTTTCTGAAAACCAAGGGATTAGTATTATTTTTTTAAGAGAGTCAGTGAGTTTAGTTCTTGGATGCTAAAACCAAGCTTTCGCTCCTCTAGAGTTGGGTTTTTAATAAGATTCTTTGTGAAGGCTTTGCTCTATTTTCGACTTTGCGGTTAGGAAAATCTTTAATTTTTTTCCAACCAGTTTAAAATCGCCTGATTCGTTTCTTCTGGAAGTTCTTGCTGGATGCAATGTCCACAATCCAAGCTAAGCACATCTAAATTTGGGGCGAATTCCTTTAAGCTGGGAGATTTTGGAATCATATCCCGATCTCCATAAATCATCAAAGTCGGTTGTTCGATCCTTGGCTTCACCTCAGCCATCAAATGCCAGTTTCGATCCAGGTTTCTATACCAGTTGATACTTCCTGTAAAACCTGATGATTCGAAAGCAGCGCTGTAAACAGCCAGTTCTTCCTCGCTCATCAAAGCTTCCCCCATGGGTTTTTCTGCTTTAGCCAAAATAATCATGCTCATTCCTGGCTCTGGAGGTGTAGGCGCTACGTTTTTGCGGAAGATATTTCTCAGAAATTGGCTTGTGTTATCTTCCAAGATAGCATCCGCTACCCCAGGTTGCTTGTTGAAATGAACAAAATAGAAATCGGGACCAAAAAATTCCTCCATCATCTCGATCCAGGGTCTATCTCCCCGATCTTGGTAAGGCAAAGCCAGATTGATGACCTTAGAGACCCGCTTTGGATGCAATAAGGCAAGATTCCAAACCACATTAGCTCCCCAATCATGACCCATAAAGATTGCTTCTTGATATCCATAATGATCGAGCAGCGCTACCAAGTCGCTAGTTAGGTGCTGAATATCATATTTGATTACCTCAGAGGGGCTGGAAGAATTGCCATAGCCTCGCTGATTGGGAACGATAACATGGTATCCCGCTTGGACCAGCGCAGGAATTTGGAAGCGCCAAGAAAAAGCATGTTCCGGAAAACCATGACAGAGGATGATCGGATTTCCGGCATTCTCTAAACCTGCTTCAAAAACTTCAAGGTTTATCCCATTTACCGAAATCATGGTAGGGTTTGGAAAATCAACTGGATTGGATCCTGAATGAATTACGTTCGTCATTTTTTTAAAATTAAGAGTATGACGCAAACGTAATGGGTGGCTGTGACAGCCTATTGTCAAGGGTCAGGAAGGCTTATTGGAATTTGTCAAAATATTCCTGCAATGTCATTTTATGGGGTTCAAAGTTTTCAGCTTTAAGCTCGATTTTTTGAATTCTGTCCAAGCGGAAAAATCGAAACTCTTTTCGTAATCGGCAGTAAGCTATCAAATACCAGTTTTCGGCACTCAAAAGTGCAAAGGGTTCGATGATTCTCTCTGAGAAGGAGCCTTCCTTGTTGAGGTATTGAATGCTAACCAGTATGTAATTGGTTAGGGCAAATTGTAAGTCTGATAGATTGTTGCTGTTCCTTTCTTGGTGGATTGCTTCATGGTATCGGGTTCTGTCGGCTAATAAATTGGCTTTGTCTTGGACAGTGTATCTAAGAATGGATTTGATCTTATCAATAGCCTCGGAATAGTCTTTGACAAAGGAGGCGTCTTTGTTTTTCAGAACCAGCTGCTCAGCCAAAATCAGTGCATTCGCTTGTTTTTCGGTGAACATAACAGGAGGAATTCTATACCCTTCCATCAGAGTGTAACCCTTCCCTTCTTCCGTGATGACAGGAACACCGGATTGCTCCAATGCCTTTATATCCCTGTAAATGGTCCGTTTGCTTACTTCAAACTTATCCGCCAGTTCCTTGGCAGTGACCAATCGTTTGGTTTGTAATTGGGTTAAAATTGCGGTTAGGCGGGAAAGTCTGGTTGTTTCTGAATATTCCATTGGGTAGGGAAAAGGCAGATTTCTTTGGATCTGTGCTAAAAATCGGAAATTTATCCGATCAATACCCAATCTTTAGAGGGGAGATAAAAAATCAAATTGAACATTCCTCGCTTTAACAGAATCTATTTTTCTTTTGGCTAAAGCCTAATCTAAATAAAGATCTATCTATCGGAATGGGCTAAAGCACCAATCCTATTCAAGATTTGATATAGAAAAATTGGGAATCAAACTACATCAATTGCCACCATCTTTAGATGGTGGATACTTAAATCAGATAGCCATTCCCCGGCTTTAGCCGAATGTTTATAATGATTAGCTTAAGCAATGTTTTTAAACAAATTCTATTTTAGAAATGGGCTAAAGCACCATTCCTATTCATGATTTAAAAAAGAAAAATTGGAATCAAATTACATCAATTGCCACCATCTTTAGATGGTGGATACTTAAATCCGATAGACCTTCACCGGCTTTAGCCGAATTCATTTCTTACTTTGGCTAAAGCCGGATCTAAATAATGATCTATCTATCGGAATGGGCTAAAGCACCATTCCTATTCAAGATTTGATATAGAAAAATTGGGAATCAGACTGCATCAATTTCCCTTCCTTCAAGATTCTGGAATAGAAATAACAATAAAGCTCAGTTCATCGTCCAGATTCTGGGTCACCCAAAGTTTGCCATCCTTTGCGAAGTATTTCACTTCTTCCTTTGACAATTCCTTTACAGGGATCACCGAAAGCAGTTTGAAATTGGCATCCAAAACAGTCACAAATACTTTCGTTTTGGTGATGGTTTGGATTTCTTCTGAACCCTCCTCTTTTATTTCCTCAAAGACTTTCTGGGCAGCTAAGCGGTAGTATCGCTTTGTCTGTGCATCCCACACCACAGCCTCGTATCGCACCTGTCTCACCAGATTCATATAAGCATCCCGCGTCTGTTCACTGGTTTTATAGAGAGGTTCTCCAGGCACTTCTGCCTTTGCAGGGATAAGTTGTGATTCAGGTTTAGCCAATTGCTTCACTTCTCCATTCAGATCTACCACCAGTATTTCATTGGAATACTCATGAGTTACCAAAAAATGATCTCCATTTCCACTTAGTTTTATGGCAGGATCTCTGAAATTTACTTGATCATCAGAGAGTAAGAGGTATTGATTATAGGTGTTTTCAGGATCTGCATCGATCCGTATGACAGTGCCAGTGGATCTGGTCAGAATATCCAGATAGACTTTTTTGTTTTGAATATCATAGCTCAAAGCAGCGATCTTATCAGGATCAGATTCTGAAATCCATTCATACCTCCTTGGAAATTGCGGCAAGCTGTTGCCTTCAGTATCCTTGGCTTCCTCCCAAGCGATTCGCTCTTTGATCTTACCCTGTTTATTGAGAATGGAAGAGATGACAAAGGATTTGGTGAAAAATAGGCTGTCATTCAAAACCTGAACTCCGACAATCATAGGCCCTACTCCATTGGGTCCTTCCGCTTCCAGAGGATAGGATTTGGCAAAGGTTTCTGCTTCCAGATCTATTTCATCTATGGACAGATCGAATTGATTGAAATTCAGCAGGAACTTTCTGTTGGGGTCAACTCCTGAAAACATGAGATTCATTCGTATGTCCAGGTTTCTGTCTTTTGAGTCAATTTTGACAGTATCTACTTGATAAGTTTTGACTTCGGTTTCCGATACATTGCTAGACTCCCCACAGGAAAAAAGAAATGAAATCAAAGCCGGAATGGCAAGGATTTGCCAGTATGATCTCTTTGAATCTGGTTTAACAGGAAATGAAGAGTCAGGAATTGAAATACCTTTTTGTGGACTTGGAGAATTGAAATCTGAAAGCTTTGGAAGCATGTCAAAAAGAGGAAAATTGATAATAGTAAAGGAATAAAATCAACTGCAATTTCCTATGCTAAAAGATGCTGCAAAGAAAAACTACACTTTTAAATTAATAAAATATCGGAACTTCACAGTAGTTGTTAAGTAAGTTTTGGTTCATCTTCTTTCAATGCCTCATTGGAAAATTCTTTCTCAAGAAAAGCACATTCTCAAATGATGGACCCTCCTTTAGTTTTTTGAAAGTTCGTAAAGATCCCCCAACTCATTCTCCAATACCAATTCATTGGCATTTTGCTGGTATTCCCATTTGCCATTCAGGATCAAAGTCCAATCAAACTCCGCGGTCCAGGGGCATTCATTCTGAAAAGTAATCTCTTTTGGAGTCAAGGTATAAGTTCCCTTACATAGTGCTGGAAATTTGACCCTTTCACTTGTTCCCTCAAATGTTCCATTAGAAAAAGTAAGTTCTACGTTAGCCTGCTCCCCATTTCGTTCGAAAGTGCCAGAATAATTTCCTTCTATAAAAAATGACTTTTCGTCCTGATCTTGGCATGAAAAACTGCAACACAGGAATAGAAAAACAAAAGCAAGTAGAGAGAAATAGTTAGACATATCTGTGAAAGCTATAGCTGAAAATCTATACCCAAACGCAGAAAATCAAGAAAAGGCAACAGGTTAAGAACAGGTAAAATAAAAAAGGGAGCAAGCTCATATAAGTGTTACACTCCCTCCTCTTTGTTGATCTTTATGGTTTTTCTTCCTGCAAGGCTTTCAGGTTATTATCCGAATAGAACTTATCTCTGTATTCCTGAAACTGCTCTTCAAGTGCAGTAACCAAACTGAGGTTTGTGTCCACCGCAAAAAATATATCGGGTAATTTTTCCTCTAAAATCTTTACTCCCAGATTGATATTGTCTGCTTCTATTTTTGATATTTTCTTTAGAACTGAGGTTTGACTGTTTCTCAAATCTTCAAATTCCCGAAGGATTTTATCCATCATATCCAGTTTTTCCAGCTTATCCATGTTCTTAATTTTTTGGGGTTATTGAACTAATTTTGGAATAGAAGATACGATTTTTATAAGGGACATTAAAATCAACTTCGGTTTCTAGGTTTTCATATCCTTTAGTAAACTGTTTTTTTAACTGGTTTTTCAGGAACCTCCCTCCTGTTTTCTCTTCCGGTTCTTATCTTGCGCCCTTAATTTAAATAGCCTGATGATATACCAAATCGAATCAGAAGACCTGATAGTGCAAGTAAAATTGAAAGGAATGGAGTTATGCTCTATCCAGTCCAAAACAAATGGAAAGGAATACCTCTGGCAGGGTGATCCTCAATATTGGACAGGTCAGGCACCGGTATTATTTCCGATAATCGGTGCTTTGAATGCAGGTAAAACCTCTTTCCAAAATCAGGATTATTTAATCCCTAAGCATGGGTTTATCCGAAATTCTAATCTGGGAAAACTGATCCAGCAAGAAGCCAATCGATTGGTATTTTTGGTAGAGAGTTCACCGGAAACGAAAGCCGTTTATCCATTTGATTTCAGCTTCGAATTGACTTTTGAGCTGAGTGGCAATGCGCTAAAAGTTTCCCATAGGGTAAAGAATCAGGGCTCAGGTCCCATGTATTATTCTTTAGGAGCTCATCCTGCTTTCAATCTCGATCTTACTTCCTCGGGCAAACTAGAGGATTATTCTGTGGTTTTTCCTGAAGAGGAAACAGATCATACCTGGTGGATAGCTGAGGAAGGTTTGATTGGTGGCAAAGGGGAATTGACGTTGGATCATACAAAAGAAATCCAGTTGAACGAACATATTTTTGATGGAGATGCCCTGATTTTCAAACAGCTCAAATCAAGATATGTGTCATTGAATCATATGAAAAAAGGACCTTTTATAGCGGTGGATTTTGAGGATTTCGATTATTTGGGCATTTGGGCAAAGCCTGGAGCGCCTTATGTATGTTTGGAACCTTGGTTGGGTATAGCTGATTCAGTGGTGCATTCTGGAAAATTGACAGATAAAGAAGGAATACGCAAGCTGGCTCCCGGGACATCAGAAATCAAGGCTTATACCATCCGGATTTTGGATTGACTATTCTTCAAGAATTCTGAAATTTTATTCAATGGTTTGATGGTACGATTATCTTTTATATGTATATCCGCTATTTTACCAGTTAATAGATTAAAGCGGCTTAATAAATGGTAAAATCTAGTTGAGAGGCTGCTTCGGTCATCCGTCATTGGTCTTCCAGCCAATCAAGCAAAGAAAATAAGGTAACTGGCATCATTGCGGACAATCATAATCTTTTATGTAAATACGCCGTCTACAAGTAAGCCAGCAAAAGCAATAGAAGATATTCCAAACTTAAGAATTCAGGCCACTTCGGTTTCACGAGCTATCGGGAGGTCTTCCGGACAGAAAAGCAAAAAATCTAAGGTGGCTGGCATTGCGAATAATCACATGATCCTATGGTATGAATCTATTTTGCAAATCTTTTATTTAAAGCTCTCTAAAAATACTTGGATAGAATTATTCATAACTTAACCTCTACTTTTTAAATACAGTGGCTCCCTCTTTGATAGTTTCCATTACTTGAATATCCTTGATATCATCAACTTCTACCTTCAAAGGATTGTTATCCAAAATCACCAAATCCGCCAACTTCCCTTTTTCCAAAGTCCCTTTGGTATTTTCCTCAAAATGCTGATAGGCACTCCAAGAAGTAATTGCCTGCAAGGCTTCATAAGGGTTTAATCTTTCCTTTTCACCTATGATTTGACCTGACCTGGAAACTCTTGTTACAGCAGTCCAAACTACCCTCATCAAATTGGGTAGGGCTACGGGAGCATCAGTGTGAATCGTAATCTTCAACCCTTTATTAAGTGCCGTTCGAGTTGGACTAATAGTATTCCCAAGAGAGTCCCCTATGATTTGTTTGTGCCAATCACCCCAATAGAAAGTATGTAAGGGAAACAGTGAGGCGATGATTTTCATTTTTGCCAACTCATCCAATTGATCAAATCGAATATATTGCCCATGGATCATCACAAACCTCCGATCCTCATTTCCATACTCTTCAAATAAAGGTTTTAAAGTTCTATTCATCTGATCCACGGCTGCATCTCCATTGGTATGAGTCAAAGTTTGCCAGTTATTAACCATGGCTTTTCGATAGATTTCCGTCAAAGCTGAATCACTCGGAATGGCTGGATAGCCTGCATAATCTTTGGCAGCACCATCTGGAGGAATCAAATAAGGCAGAGTCCTCCAGGCAGTCCTACCCTGAGGTGAACCATCTAAGGTTACTTTCATTCCACCGATTCTGTAATGTTTTGAGTAAGTTTTGCTATTCCATTTAGTAGGCATGTACTGATCTACAAAAAGATAATCTATGTAGCTGACCACATCCAATTTCAGCTTTCCTTTTTCAGCCATTTGAGCCAATAGTTCATGGTTTTGCATAGCCCTCCCTTCTTGAGCAGTTGTATATCCATAAGAAAGGGCCATTTCTTGGCCGGCATAAAAAAACATTTGGTTGGCTTCCTCAGATTTTGGACTCATCGCTTGTAACATATGAGGAATGGCAGCCAATTCTTCCAAAACTCCATTTGGTTCCATGGAATTAGGCTCTCTACGAATGATTCCTCCTTCAGGATTCGGAGTATCCACTGTGATACCTAAAATTTCAAGCCCCCGGGAATTGACTACTGCAAAATGCCCTGAAATATGCATGATCATAATAGGAAACTCGGTGCTCACTTGATCCAAATCATGTCTGGTAGGAAAACGCTTCTCTTCCAAAACGGAATCATCAAAGCCAGTACCAAAAATCCATCCAGTCAAAGCTCTATTCTCAGGTGTATTCCAAGCCTTTAAAGTCGCAATCAAATCCTCCATTTTGTCAACTGTTGCGTCAGGGGAGGGAAGTAAAAGAGCTCCAATGGCTTGTGCAGAAAAATTGGCAAAATGGGCATGTCCATCAAAAAATCCAGGCAGCATGGTCTTTCCTGCCAAATCAATCATTTGATGTCCTGAGCCAGCTATTTTCATGGCTTCAACTCTATTTCCAGCAAATTGGATCAGCCCATCTCTGATCACAAGTGCTTCCACATAAGTAGGATCCTCTCCTACCATAGTCAAAATATCTCCTCCAAAATAGAGTGTGGAAGGTTTTTCGGATTCATTTTTATTGGGACTGCAGGCTAGAAAAAAGATTGCAAGGATGCAAATCGAAAAGGTGCTCTTCATTTCAAAATCAGCTTAATTTCATGAATAATATCCCAAATTTTGATCAATTAAAATAGCTTAAGTGGTAATTACTTTTTCCAGCTGAACCTTTAAACTCCCGCATTCAGTAGATAAATCTCAGATCATTACTATTACTCTTTTGCCCTTGCCTCTCTTTTCTAAAATAACTAAAGCTCAGAAAGAGGATTTCAAAGCATATAGAATTGAGCTTCCTTGGGTACTATAAACTCAAATGGAGTATAAGATTATTAGCCAACGCTGAACTGAAGGTGTAACTCCTGGTAAAAAAACAATTCCTCAATTTTAGTTAACTTATAGTGAACCAAACCATCAAGTCATGAATAAAATACACTTAATTGCCAAGTTCGAAATTCACCCAGGAAAAGAAGAGGAATTCAAAAACCTAATTCCCCAATGTATTGAAAAGGTCAAGGCTAATGAGACAGGTGCTGAGAGATATGAGTGGTATTTTAATTCTGAAGGTACTGTTTGCAATGTTTTAGAAACCTATTCGGATTCGAATGCTGTCTTGGCACATATGGGAAATGTAGGAGGTTTACTAGGCGAATTAACCAGTATATCGGATTTCTCAGGAGAAATCTATGGGAGTCTCTCGGATGAATTAAAAGCAGCCATAGCACCGCTACCTGCCAAAAAATATGTTTTTTATAAATCCTTGTAAACCAAAGTTTACACAAAAATCCAATTCCTAAAAAACTTGGTTTTAATTGGTAAAGAAAACCTCAATTAATTAAGTAGAAAAAAAAATACCCCTGAAATAAAATTACAAAGGCATGAAACTGGTGGGATTACTTCTCTCGAAGAAAGAGTTGAATCAGCTGATTATTAAAAAAAAACTGACTATCAGGCTTTTCCCAGTGTTCTGAGCATTTTCACATGATCTATTAAAGCCATCAAGAAACTGCTTTTGACCAAGTAAGGAACCTGAAATTCCTTTGCAGTTTCTGAGACAATTTTTGAGATTTTTCTATAATGCACATGGCAGATATTCGGAAATAAATGATGCTCTACCTGATAATTCAATCCTCCTATTAACCAAGAGAATATCTTGCTTTTAGGGGCATAATTACTCGTGGTTGCGAGTTGGTGCGTAATCCATTGGCTTTCCATTTGTCCCTCCTTATCAGGCACTGGAAAAGTAGTTTCAGAAAGGATATGGGCAGTTTGAAAGACCAAACTGATACAGATACCTGTCACAAAATGCATGCTTAGGAAAGCTAAAACTATGATCCAAGCAGGAAGAGGAACCATCATCAAAGGAAGCACCAAAGCATAGCTGTAATACAGGACTTTCCAGCTGATGATTTTCAATAGTTCCTTTTTGAATTCCCCCTCCTTTTTGAAAAAACCTAGATTCTTGTAGCGTACTGCCCGAACAAAGTCTTTTGTTGTAATCCAGGAAATGGTAGAAAGTCCATAAAAAAACCAGATGTACAAGTATTGGAATTTATGAATCCAATAATGCTTGGCGTTAGGAGAAAATCTTAGAAAGAACGGTGCATTGATGTCATCATCACCATGCTCAATATTGGTATAGGTATGATGGAGCACATTGTGTTGGATTCTCCAAACACTGGCGTTTGCACCAATCAAATTCATGCTATATCCTAGGTACTTATTGATTCGAGGGTTTTTAGAATAGGATCCATGAATGGCATCGTGCATGACCCCCATTCCAACACCTGCCATTCCCAAACCACTCAGCACATACAAGAAAAATAGTAAGAGTGTGTTGGAAACAAATCCTGAACAAATTGCAAGGATAGGTAGAAAGAAAACTGAAAGCATAAAAATGCTTTTGTAAACCATCCTTTGATCTCCATAGGTGTTTTTCTGGTTTTCTTTGAAATAGTTGTTCACTCGGCTGTGCAGGGTCTTAGAAAATTCCCCAGTACCGGATTTACTGAATTTAATGCTTTTCATATACGCGTTGGTTTAGGCTCCTCTACTCCTATCCTCCTTGAGCATAGCTGTTTACAAAGCGTTTTCTAATCAATTAATAAGTCTGGAGTTCCTCAAATAGGATATCCAACTCTGCTCGGTTTTTTTGGAGTTTTTTGGAAAGTCTTTCCATCATTTTTTCTCTTTGCCCTTCGGCAAATTCAAAATCCATATCCATCAATATTGAAAATCTTTGTTTCAACATGACTTTCTGTTCTCTCCAACTTCTTAGTATTTTCATGTTAGTTATTTGATAATGAATTAGGAATCCCTAAAGCAGATTTTATATAAACCACTTTCTTGGAAGTCCTAGCCAAATATTCTTGCTCCAAGCACAAGGCTGCTTTTTCTGCTTCAAGCTTCATTTCCAAAACATCAAAAACAGCCTCATCTATTTGCATGTCAAATTTCCTTGCAAAAAGGTTTTCTCCCTCTTGCAGAAATTTTAAATCATTGATGGTTAAAGTCTTTGGCCGAAGTTTAATGTCTCCATCAGGGATCCAAATAATGGCCCGCTTGTCATCATTGGTGATGTCTTCGGAAAAACTCGTATTCATCAGGACAGTCTGAAAGAATGACTCATCTGCGATCAAAGTATTCCTGTAAAAGTCTTCATACTCTTGTACTTCAGGACTATTACAGATAAAATCGCAACAGGAACGGGTCAAAATCATCCATTGACCTCCGATGTAAGAAGTCACATTTTTCATAAATGCTCGCTTACTCTTAGTTCCAGAAAACCCAGTATTTGTTTCTGTAAAATAATGATCAATACGGTTCATGGTATCAGGTCTTTCTTTAGACTGATTGGCAATTTTCATAAAGTTTTGATCTGGATTCTGTACCAAAAAATCAAATATGAATTCCTGAGATTTTAAAGGAAAATCCTGTCCACTAAGATTTATAAAATAATCCCATTTAAGCCCATGACTCAAAAGGTAAACCATTGCCTTTAGCTCAGATTGAACCATGCTATATCCACCCCAGATAACTCTTTCACTGGTCAAGGTGTAGGCATTAGGATAATCCTCTAAAAATTCCAGAACCTCTTGGTTCACTGTAGAAATTGACTTTTGGTCTATATGTATCAGATAATGATTTTCAGGGTGGTGGATCGCTTTAAATAAGCGTTTGAACTGTTCAGGATATCTGTGAACCAAGATAAAGTAAGCAATTCTAGGTTTGGCCTGTTTGAGGCTATTTGGTTGGGAAGGGACTCCCCTTTTCGAGTTATGTATCATTTGCATTCAATAGTTGGTTTATTTTTTAGCACTACCTCACACTCCATCAAGAATTTCTCTCTCAAAGAGTGCCAGTTCTTTTTTATCCAGGTCCGCCGCAAACTGGCAATAGTAGATTTGTTTGTAATACCTCCGGATGATCAGTTTTACAGTAGGATCTACTTTGGCATAAACTGTTTGACCCGCTTTGAATTTGGTTTCTTCTTGTTCTTGCTCTTTCATAGTATTTTGTTTTGGCTCAAAAACTGACATCCTCGTATCCACTTTTTATATGGGTTGAAATCATTTTGAAGCGTTTATTCGCTTTGATCCAATGTTTGACATGAGCTGGAATGATGATCGCTTGACCAGTTTCCACCGTAGTCAATTGCTCATCAATTGTGATGGAAGCCTCCCCCTCAATGATTTGAATTAAATGGTCAAAGGGTGAATATTTAGCAGCTTGTATCTCTCCTGTATCGAAGGAAGAAAGTGAAACGGAACCGGTATTTTGGCTCAAGATAGAGCGGGTGACCACTGATCCAGAAACATACTCAACCGAGTCCACTAACACATGTGCTAATGACTTTTCAAATTCTGGGTGATCCATAATGAATTAGGTTTTGGAAGGTAAAAGATTGGTCATTAGTCCATTTCTTTCTTTTCCTTCTTTTTAATGGATTTAGCTTCTCTTTTTTCCTTCAGGGTTTTCAGAGGAGCTTTTGACCCTTATTTATCTTTCCCGTTTTTATCCTTAGACATGGTCGTTAGTTTTGGTTAGGCATACGGAACGAATAAGCGCTCCTGATGCTCTCTTCCAAATTTCGCTCTAATACCTTTGGAATGTGTTACATCGAACTGAAGGATAGTTACATAAAACCCACATTTGAGGAGTTATGGATTGGATTGAACCCGCCAATTTCAGATCATTTAGATGCTCTCTAAATTCTGCTTTCGTTTATTTTTCAGGTTTTTGTAAAAAGTTGGGGTCAATCCTGTGATTTTTTTGAATTGATTGGAAAGGTGGGCAACGCTGCTGTAATGCATTTTGTAAGAAATCTCTGTAAGATTCAGCTCATCATAAATCAGTAATTCCTTCACCTTTTCTATTTTATGAAGAATAATAAACTGCTGGATGGTGATGCCTTTTACCTCCGAAAAAATATTTGCCAGATAGGTATAATCATAGCCCAAGTGCTCGCTGATATAATCTGAATAATTGACCTTTGGTAGCTCATCGGAATAATGGATCATCTCGATGATGATATTTTTGATCTTCTCGATAATGATGCTTTTTTTATCATCCAGAAGTTCCAAACCAGCCTTTTTCAGATTGATTTTCAATTTCTTCTGCTGTTCCTCACTAAGATCATCCTGTAATTCTACCATCCCCAAATCCACTGTCATTGGATAAATGTCCAGTTTTTGAAGCTCTTCTTTTACCATCATTTTGCAGCGCAAACTGACCATGTATTTTATATATAGCTTCATGAAAATAGATCAAATGCTTGAAATCAAGCAGGTTTATATAGTGAACAACCCTGTTAAGGTAAGAATTCATTATTCAAGGGGAGCCGAATTATTCATTTGAGTCCTGACCAAAAAAATATCTCTGAGTTCTAATTACTTTCAAAGATCTAATCAGGCAATAAAAAAGCGTTCCTTTGGAAGGGAACGCTTTTGTTTTTCTTTCAATCCTACTTTCTGTAAGCAGCTTGCCTTTCCACCATCCATCCCGGATACTGCTTGGGAAGAGGGCTGACTTTGTCAATTTGATCCAAATCTTCTGCTGTTAACTGAAGTTCAGTCGAGGCAATATTTGAATGTAACTGATCCAACGTTTTAGCTCCGATGATGGTGCTGGTAATCCCTGGTTGCTGTCTGACCCATGCCAATGCCACTTGAGCAATACTTGCATCATGCGCTTGCGCGATGTTTCCCATCACATCGACTAAATCATAAGCCTTTTCCTTGTCTATGGGCGGGAAATCGAAATTCGCCCTTCTAGCAGCAGAATCGGCTCCATCTCTGGTGAATTTTCCGGTTAAAAATCCTCCTGCTAGCGGACTCCATGGAAAAATTGCCAAATCGTGATTTTTTGCCATTGGCACTAATTCATGCTCAATATCCCTACTCACAGCAGCATAATAGTATTGAAGTCCGATGAATTTATGATAGCCTTTGTACTGTGCGATGGTCTGGGCTTTGGCAACCATCCAAGCAGGCCAATTGCAAATGGAAATGTACCGAACCTTACCGGATTCCACGATGTCGTTTAGTGAACGCACAATTTCCTCTAGGGAAGTTGCCGGATCTACACCATGCACATACAGGATATCCACATAGTCCAATTGCAGTCGTTTCAAGCTAGCTTCAACCGAATTAAAAATATGATACCTGGAGAGTCCTGTACTATTTGGCTTATCATTCATCCTAGCCAGAACCTTGGTGGCGATGATGATTTCATCTCGTTTGATAGTCAGGTCTTTTAATCCCTGACCTAACAAGAGCTCTGATTGGCCAAAGGAATAAACATTGGCGGTGTCTATGAAATTAATACCAGATTCTACCACAGCAGCTAACATCTCGTTTGCTTCTTTCTGCTGAAGTTTTCCAATTTGCTCCCAAATACCTCCATTTTGCCCTCCAAAAGTCATGGTTCCAAAGCAGAGTTCAGATACTAATAGCCCCGTATTCCCAACATAATTGTATTTCATTGATGGTTTTTGTTTTAGGTTAAATATGCATTGACTTCTTCTAACAAGCATGGAAAAAAAACAGTTTCAGAATCGGTTTGGGATTTTAGACTTAGCTGTTTTTTGTGGAATTAACTAAAAGAAAAAACCTCCCAAATTGAAGTCTTCCCAAAAGTCCTTATCACCTTTTCTTAAATTAATATCTTACATATCTTTAACAATTCACTTTTGCTACTACTTCATGGCTGCTCTAAAACCCGAACCTACCAAGTCAGAATTAACCAATCCTTCAAGAAGATCATTTGTAAGAAAAAGCCTATTGACGACATTTTCTACCATTTTGGGAGCGGATATAGTCTATGCTTCTTTTATGCCAAAGGGATATATTCCAGTTGCACTCAGCCTACAAAGCAATCCTATGGATGGGAAAAATCCTGAAATGATCATCCGCAATGAAAAGCCTTGGAATTTAGAGGCAAGACCTCATCTATTGGATGACGCCATCACTCCGGCCAAGAATATGTTCATCAGAAACAATGGATTGATTCCGGAGAATATAGATGTAGATACCTGGACTTTAAAGATTTCGGGAGAATCTGTGGTGCAGGAAAAGACCTTTACGTTGGCTGAGTTGAAAAAGAATTTCAAAGCTTATACCTACCAATTGGTTCTGGAATGTGGTGGAAATGGTAGAGCTGGCTTTTACCCTCCTGCATCAGGAAATCAGTGGGAAGAAGGTGCAGTGGCTTGTGCAGAGTGGACAGGAGTACGCCTAAAGGATGTTCTGAATGCAGTAGGAATCAAGTTAGATGCAGTATACATCGGTTATTATGGAGCTGATAAACATCTCAATGGCAAGGCTGATGAAGTGGTCATTTCCCGTGGAGCTCCGATCTCTAAAGCCATGCAGGATGAGACTTTACTGGCATGGGCATTAAATGGAGAAGATATTCCTTTGGCACATGGGTATCCACTCAGATTGGTGGCTGGAGGATGGCCAGCCTCCGTTTCGGGCAAATGGGTTCATACTATCGTGGTGCGGAATAAGGTACATGATGGAGCAAAGATGATGGGTGATTCCTATCGAGTTCCAAAAAATCCTGTGGCACCTGGAACCAAAGTTCCGGATGAGGATATGAAAATCATCGAATCTATGCCGGTTAAGTCATTGATAACTTTTCCGAAATCCGGTGCGATGTTTGAAAAATCAAGGAAGTTGGGAGTAAGAGGAAAAGCCTGGGCAGGAGAATTGGAAGTCTCTGCCATGGAGGTATCTGTCGATTTTGGCGCTACCTGGGTCCAATGCCAATTAAAAAAACCGAAAAACCGACTGGCTTGGCAGGAATGGAATGTGGAACTGAGCTTTCCAGAGGAAGGATATTATGAAATCTGGGCCAAAGCCACCGATAGTAAAGGCAATTCTCAGCCAATGGTAATACCTGGTTGGAATCCAAAAGGTTATCTCAACAATTCCTGTCATAGAATTGGCGTCAAAGTCAAATGATCCATGGTAGAGGAAGAAAAAAATAGCCCTAAGAAATGAATCCTAATCCTTCAAAATATACGCAGTTGAAAAACCGGATATTGGCATTTATAGCGCTGATTCTGGTGTTGAGTTTTGGAATATTTTTGATCACTTGGATTCAAAATGATGCGGGATCAACTCTGGATGCTGATAAAGAAGAAGGAACCCTTTCCGCATCTGATTCACTCAAATTGGCTATTGAGCAAGATGGAAAAGACAGAGATCCAGAAACCCAATTGGTTCTTGGAAAAGGGTTTGAAATCGTCAAAGCCAATTGCACCAACTGTCATTCCAGCGCATTGCTTATTCAAAACAGGTTTACAAGAGAAGGTTGGAAAGCTAAGATAGAATGGATGCAAGAGACACAGGGTTTATGGCCACTTGGTGAAAGTGAAGATGACATTTTGGATTATCTGGCCGAGCATTATGCTCCGGAAGCTTATGTAGGAAGAAGAGCTCCTCTCAAAGACATTGAATGGTATGAGTTAAATTGATTCAATGTTTTTTTACTTCACAAACTTCGGAGGATGTTTTTCATCAAAGTCAGTGGAATTTTGATAAGCTTTGGCCAGTGAAAGGATACTTCCTTCATCATAAAGATTTCCGATCAGCGTAAAACTGGTAGGCCTGCCCTTTTTATCAAAACCATTTGGTACTGAAACAACCGGATGCCCAGTTAAATTGGTGATTAATAGTTGCCTGCTTCTATAACTTGGTGCAATAATCACATCATAATCCTTCAATAAGGCATTCATCTCCTCAATCAAAAGCCTTCTTTGCCTGTTGGCTTGGAGGTATTCGACCGCAGGAATAAAGTGCGATTGTCTTAGCGAATTGGCCCTAGAGCCTCCATCCTGCTCTACCATTCTATCCACCTCACCGGATCGAACCAATTCATCGAAAAATGCTCCGGCTTCGGATCTCAAGATGATATCAAATGCAGAATAAGGAAAATTCTCCGGGAGTTCGAGGGAATCCGCCTGTATTCCCATACTTTGAAACAACTCTAAGGAGGCCCTCAAATTATCTCCAGTGATGGTGGTATCCCTGTCAAGATCCTTTTTGAGATAGGCAACTTTCAGCTCATTGGGAGCCTTGAAGACCTGGTTGAAAGGGACTTCATTGGTGCTGGGGTCCTGCACATCTTTTCCATAAATCGCCGCAAAGACAATTTCACAATCCTCGGCATTCCTGGCCAATGGTCCTATTTTGTCCATAGACCAGCTTAAACTCATCACCCCATGACGGCTTACTCTTCCATAGGTGGGACGTAATCCTGTGACCCCGTTTCTAGTAGACGGAGAAGTGATAGAGCCCAAAGTTTCTGTACCTAGAGCAAAAGGAACCAAACCGGCAGCAGTGGCTGATCCTGAACCTGCTGAAGATCCTGTGGCACCCTGCGTCAGATCCCATGGATTTTTTGTTTTTCCTCCAAACCAGACATCCCCCCTGGCAAGTGAACCTGACACCAATTTTGCAATTAAAACTGCTCCTTGATCTTCCAGCTTTTTCACCACGGTGGCCGTATAAGAAATCATTTGATCTTTATAAGGTTCCGCTCCCCAAGTGGTAGGATATCCTTCTACAGCCATGAGGTCTTTTACACCATAAGGTATGCCATGCAAAATCCCCTTATAATTCCCTGCTGCCAGTTCCTGATCAGCTTTTTTAGCCTGTGCCAAAGCCAGTTCTTCCGTCAAGGTAATGACCGATTCCAATTCTCCGTCAAATCGTTTGATTCGGTCAATAAACAGTCGAGTGAGCTCTTCTGAACTGACTTTTTTATTCTTGATTAAAGAGGCTAATTGAGGAATGGTGTAAAATGCGATTTCTTCAAAGTTTTCTGGAACATCCACTACATCCGGCAACTCAAATACCAAATCTGATTTTTGGGTGGGAAATACAAAGCCCATCGGATGCGGATCAAACATCATCGCCGGAAAAGTTTCATTGGGAGTTTTGTATGATCTCAAACTATCATACCCTTCCTTATTTCTCCCCAAATAATCATACATGGTCTCTACAGATGTTTTATCAAAATCCAGCCCAATCAGTTTTTGGGAGCTTTTGACATCTTTTTTGGTAAAACCCTTTTCATTGGATTTACAGGAATAGGTAAGGAAAATGCTCAGGCAGAGAACAGTAAAAAAGTGACTTTTCTTCATAGGATTAATTGGTGGCTAAAAAGGTTGTAAAGAAGTAGCTTCTATCGGGCGAGGAATTAATTTAAGCTAAAACTCCAAAGAAACTGCATCAATTTATGAAGGAGGTGAATATTTCCTTTAAAAGACTCTAGAAAGAAATGAGTTATAAGTATCGAATGAGCTTGAGTTTTACTTTATTCAGAACTGAGTTTATTTGTAAATTGAATAAGGTGGATTTCAAATAAATGTTTAACAGATATTGAAGTTATTGGCTTATATACAGATAATTATTTGTACTTTTTCAACATTTCTACCCAATTATGAAAACCTCTTCCAGTACCTGACCTGATGAAAAATATCCGAAAGTATTTTCTGACAATGATTGGATTGATTTGCTTGATTCCTTCTCTTCAAGCTCAAAGTGCTCCAGAACAGGATCCTGTTCAATTGTATAAAAATGGGCTTTACGGTAGTTTAGGTTTTGCTGGGATATATGCATCAGCAACTTCAAACTATGAAAGAATGGTTACACAGCATTTTGATAAAGGGATCACTGCCACATTTGTAAAAGTGGGAATCGGCGTCTATGGCGTTTGGGGTGGTTCTGGAAGTTATTACTATGCCCAATATGGTTTTCTAACTGGAAAAAGAGCAAGCCATTTGGAAATCAGTGCAGGCCCTAATTTTGGATTCAACGAGGATGGTGCAGAATCCCCTCCGATCGCTGCGACAATTGGTTACAGGCATCAAAAACCTGAAAGGCATTTTATATTACGGACAGGATTAGCCCTGCCAGAATCTATTTATTTAGGGATTGGGTGGAGTTTTGGTAAATAAAGAGGAGGAAAACCTTTCCTCCGCAATTCATTTCATGCATACTTATTTCATTCGATAGATGCTGTAATTTGCGACATACTCCAAATAATTAATTGGATATATGAATAAGACTCCCTCGGAAGTACCCCATGAGGTGATGGTTTTACCCTGGAAATAAGGAATGCTCTGGATAATCTTTGTTTGAGAAGTTTGGAGATCGTACGAAATAATGTGGGAATTTGAGAAGGTCAGAATCAGTTTAGTATCATCCAAGGCCAATTGAAAACCATATGAAATCCCTGAATCATATAAAATCTCTGATGGCTGACCTAAAACCATTCTTTTGACTACTACTGTCCCTCCAGAGAGGGCAGTGGTGAAATAAATTGTATTTCCAGAAGTTAGGATCACCCCGCTGAGATATAAGTCCCTAGGGATAGATAAACTACTTTCAGACCAAACCTTGCTTATCGGGTCAAAAACCCAAAATTTATCATTCTCTGCAAAAATCACATAAATTTTTCCGAGATAATTAAAGGATTGAACCACCGCATTTTTGGTTTTGGAGAGTTTAGGAAGAGTCTCCCATTCACCTGTCATCAGGTCCATCCGGTAAAAATCCTGACCTGGCTCCCATACTTGATTGACCTGTACGTTTCCCAGTCCAAAATATAGATATCTATTTCCGTCAGAAGTAATCAGTGGTGATCCTCTGAGATTATCTTGTCCAGGAAGTGCATTGAAATTCTTCACAGAGTTGCTTTTAAGATCATAGATCTGGCCTAGCTGAAAATATCCATTGCTTAGCTTATCCAAGACCAATTTGTCTCCAACTTTGGTGAGAATCTGATCCTGCTCTTTAATCGGCAACTTTGAATTTTCTCTGTAAACCTCCCAACTATTTTTCACCTCAAATTCAGTTGGAAAAATATAATTGGAAGCATCTGTGAGAATATTAATTTGGTATTTTCCTGGAGGAAGATCTAATAACGCTTTTTTCTCTACTGCATTTGAGAGATTCGAGAAATAATAATGAACTGACTTTGGTTCTGGGTTGCCAGCATAAGATTTTTCGGTAATTCCTAATATTACCCCGTTGGAATAACCTTTGGTATCGAAAGTAAATTCGATCTCATCTCCCACTTCGGCAAAAAGTGGACTGACCGAAACTAAAGTCGGATAACCAATTGTAAAATAGTTTTCCAAAGTTACAGTTTTACCTCCGCTGGTAACGATCAGATCAAATTTATGATCCATCACGGGAAAGGTAAATCCTGTTCTATCGATTCTTATGAGCAACTCTACCCTACTTGCTTCTAACAGGGTGATTCTAAAAAACTCATCCAAGCCAGGTATCTGAACTTGATTGAAATCCAATCTGGAGTGGAAATAATCCCCTTTGATGGATATAACACTGCCACTGGAAATCAAATCAGTAGAAACCTCTTTGATTTCTGGACCCTTTACTCCTTTACTATCAAATATCATAGTAGTGCCATAAATCGTGACAGCACCTGATCGTACAAATGGCTTTACTAAATACTCTTTATTGGATAGAAGGTCATAGCTGATTCTGGCAGAAATCTTTTCTGAAGAGGGCGAGCCACTGAATTCCTGAATTACATAATCTTTGGGTGTATTGTTACCCGTGTAATCATAGTTTTCAACATACTCTATTCCATAACTTTCAACCGAAGATTTGCCTGCTTTTAAAATCTCGAATTCAACTGTTGCACCTGTTTCATTAATGGAACTCACTTGAATACTTTCCACAAAAGGGTATTCTCTCGGTGTAATTGCTTCTTCCTGCTGACAAGCTGAAAGCAAAGAAATACTGGCGATGAAAATAAATAGCTTCTTCTTCATCTTATTAAAATTTAAAACCGATAAAACCCATATTATTCATGAACTTTTCCCCTTTGCCTGCACTCAGATTAAAAGTTCTAATGCCTATAGACAGGGCTTTTGATTTCCTGAAATACTTTTCCAAGCCTATCCCTCCTACTAATCCGGAATAAATGTTTTCCAGTTCAAATTCATCCCGTTTGGTAGTGACTATATTTCCTGTGATTTCTGCTTGATAGTATGCCAATTTTGAGTAGTCAAAAAATCCCAATGAATAACCGAGTTCGAAATAAGCTCTCCATTGGTTAGGTTGAATATCCAGATAGTATTTTCCAGTGACTGGAAAGGAAATCGCAGTATACTCCAGATAAAAATCCGTTTCAAAATTCAGTGAACCTTCCGAATTCAATAAAAAATTTTGTGATGAGACCTGCATCCAACTTGGACTAAAATTGACCGATAGGTTTCGCTGGGGATTGACAAAAACTTCCACGTTCAAACCTGCTGAAACTGATTTACCACTGACTTTATGCTTCAATCCAGAGTTTGGTCCAAAAAATTGATTGGTAATTTGATTATAGCCGACAAAGGGACGAAATACCAAAACCCTCGAAAAAGTTCGAGGCTGCTGGATCAACTTCGCTGTCTGGAAAAGATAGATCAAGTCATATTCTCTCAACGAAGTGATATCCAGCAAAGGATCAAGCATGGAATTATCCAGCAACTCTTTTAATGTATCCCGAAAGGTGTTTTCTTCCAATAGGTTAAGTCCTGAGGCATCTTCCAAAAAATAATAATCCCGGTCTTCGCTGTGCCTCCAAAGTTTGATCTGATCCAGTTCCTGAGGAACCAGCTGTAGAAACACAGTCTTACTCTTGCCGTTTAATTGGATTTCTCTGGTGATAAATTTTCTATGATTGACATAGAACTCTGATACCTCCGCAACAGTGTATTTCTTGTATTCGTCTTTTTTCAATTTTTTAAAAAAGACAACCGTGCTGTTTTGAGTTGGAAGGTTTTTGATATATCCATCGGATTGGGCGGTATCTCCGAAGACGATGAAATCATTTTTTTGTGCCAGACTTTGACTTAAAAAACCAAAGTTTAGAATTACAAACACCAGATAAAGATTCAATCTTTTAACTCCTGGTACAGAGGCATTTTTTCCCAAGTAGAATCGTAGGATTAGAGTAAATTTCCCGCGAATAAAGCAATTAAAAACGAAATAAAAAGGAGGAAATAAAAATAGTTTTTAGAAACAAATTGGCAAATAAAAATGGGGCTTGAAAATTCAATTCCAACTACAAATTGACTAGGAAATACTGACTGAACTACAAGCTAAGGTCTACCTTCTTAAATGATAAAAATGACCATCTTCAGCCCCAACTAAAATCTCCCAAATCCCATCTTTATTCCAATCTACAAACGTGGGACTAGTCGTATGACCCGCCAATACACTCTCAGAGACAGGTCCTAAATCTTTAAAAATCACTTTATCAGTGGTTTGGCTAATGTTTTCAAATAAAGAAACATTCACACTGTTGACCAGTAAATCAAAATCGCCATCCGAATCATAATCCACCAAAGAGATTTTCCTTCTTCCACTTCCTCCGGCTTCAGCATTATTCAATCGCAAAGGTCCGGTTTCAGTATTTTGTGCAATGTTGCGATTAGAATAAATAGAGGCAGATTCACCATAAAAAATTCTTTTTCCAGGTCTGACGTAAGTCTCACCTGACTGTTGCTTGAATCCTTCAAAAAAACTTAAATAGCCTTCGTGGTCAAGCATGACCAAATCCATTATTCCATCTTTGTTCCAGTCGATGGCATAAGGAGTTGTCCTCCATTGTGTAACGAGTTCTTGGTTTTCGGGTCTCCACCAATTCCACATCGGATATTCCATAGGCTGGTCTTCCCAAGCCACATTTATCGATCTGGGATTTTCTAAAGAAAGCCCCGTGTTTCTTAGCCATTGAACTTTTCCCCAAATAGAATTATATAAAATGTCCATTTTCCCATCACCATCCCAATCAGCAACTGACAAAGTGGTATATCCCCATTTTGCTTCTGCGGGACCTTGTATAGATCCATTATTACCGGCTTGGATTCGAAAAATTTCACCATCTGATTCCAATAATTTTGGTTGATTCCAAACTGGTTCAGATCCACCACCTACATTTTCAATAAAGGCGATGTAACCTGCCGAATTTCCTGAGATCAAATCCTCATCTCCATCTTGGTCCCAATCCACAGAAACAGGTGTAGCCAATGCCCCAAACTTTAAATTATCAGCTTTTTGTCTAAAATAAACCGGTGAATCAAATACAGGCATTCCATCTTTCACATTGCCTGTATGGCGGATCAATGCTACTCTTCCGTCTTCATCACCCACCACCAAGTCAGTATCACCATCCTGATCCCAGTCTATAGCAACAGGAATGATCATTTGTAAATCCATCTTTACCAAACCACTGGAATTGCTCAGATAAACACCCTTTTTGTATTTGGGTTGTGACCTGCTTCCAATATTTTCAAAATACATCAGCTGATCTAAAAATTCCCCGCAGATCAAATCAAGATCACCATCTCCATCAAAATCCGAAAAATTTGGAGAGGGAGCTCCATAAACATCTATATCGCTTTCTGATGCTTGAATTTTTCCTCTGTTTACATAAGTTCCAGCATCATTTTCCAACCAATAAACATAGCCATGCAGAGGACCATTTTTCCAATTTCCCTTCGCATCAAATGCATTGTCCCAGCCGTAATCGTTCCAATCATCAATCCCAACTACAACATCCAGATCCCCATCCCCTTCATAATCGACCATTTTCCATTGATTGAAGCGGGGTTTCTTTTCCATATTTTTTATCAGCTCATCAGATGGATAAAGATCAAGTGGATTTTCTACTAATGAATTTTCAAAATTCTTTAATTCCTTACCGGGTATAGTGACATACGCACCTTGCTCTATATGCGAAATTTGAATCTGTGGAATTGCCGGTCCAATTCTTATCGGAGCTTCAAAAATCGGAAAATCTCCTCCCTCTTTATTTTCAAAAAAGTACAACCCATTAAAGGGTTTATCAGGACAAGAGACCAGCAGATCCATATCTCCATCCTTGTCAAAGTCCATGGGAATTGGCCAGGCCCAAAGTCCAACTCCAACAAAAGGCGTAGTTTCAGGATTATTATACTTCACTAGTTCAAATTGCTTTTTGTTTCCGGGTGCCGGCTTTTCCTGAAATGATGAAAGCAGCAAAAAATTCAAAATGTAAACTATCCAAATAACTCCAGATCCATTTGTTCGCTTCATATTTCCTTGGTTAAAGTCCTTCAATTTACGGGAAGTCTACTAATAGAAAAGGAAACATCTATCCTGCTTTGTTTGAAATATGATTTTATCTTTAACCAAAATTCAAATTCACTGTGAAAAAACACCGGATTCTTCTTGCCCTCGTTTCTTTTTTGGCTCTATTATCCTGTTCGGTCAAAGCTGAAAACCCAAGCTTCACCTATCCAAACTCCATAGAAATCCCAATTGGTGGAAATACCTATCAGAGTGCCGGTAATATCCAAGAAAAAATCACGGAAGACGGCATTGTCAATTGGTCAAATAGTGATACGGAATTCAGTATTTATATCAGATCCTCATTGGCTAAAGAAGTGGAAATCCATTTGGATTTAATCCAACAAGAGGAAAATTCTGAAATAACAATTGCATTGGATAAAACTCATCAAGTTTCATTAAACCCCGGTCAAACCGACAAGGTTTTAATTGGAAAAATGAAACTTGCAACTGGATACAACAAGATTACACTGAAAGGGATCAAAAAAGATGGAAGTGATTTTGCAAAAATCAAAAACCTGATCATATCCTTTGAAGGAGATTTAGACTTGAATTTTGTCAGAGATAATGAGGATAACCGGTTCTACTGGGGAAGAAGAGGTCCATCTGTACACTTAACTTACGCATTACCTGAAAACCAGGATTTTAAATGGTTCTATAACGAAGTTACGGTTCCCGTTGGTCAGGATCCCATTGGTTCCTATTTTATGGCTAATGGATTTGGAGAAGGGTATTTTGGTATTCAGGTCAATTCCGAAACAGAAAGAAGAATCCTGTTTTCGGTTTGGAGTCCATTCAAAATTGATAATCCAGGGGAAATTCCTGAGGAAGAGAAAATCATTTTGCTCAAAAAAGGAGAAGATGTTTACACAGGTGAATTCGGTAACGAAGGATCTGGAGGTCAAAGCTATCTACGCTACCCTTGGAAGGCAGGTCAAACTTATCGTTTTCTGAATTCTGTGGAACCTGATGGCAAAGGGAATACCATCTATACAGCCTATTTTATGGATCCCGAAAAGCAGGAATGGAAATTAATAGCCAGTTTTTTACGGCCAAAAACTGATACTTGGTACAAGAGGCCTCATTCCTTTTTAGAAAATTTCATACCCCAAAAAGGACATGTACAGCGATCAGCAAACTATTCAAACCAATGGGCTAGAACTTCAGAAGGAAAATGGATAGAACTGACTGAAGCGAAATTCACCGGTGATGATATTGCCAAAAGAAAGTATCGAATGGACTATTCAGGAGGTGAAATAGAAGGAGTATTCTTCTTACAAAACAGTGGGTTCTTTGATCAGTTTACAGAACTCAACAGCATGCACCATAGAGTAAACAAGGGAAGAGCACCGGTAATTGATTGGGAATTATTGCCTTGATTGCTTTGGTGAATTCTTAATAAATGTGATCAGTACTCCCGATCGAGGTTGGTCACATCCACGCTGACTTTCATTTCTTGCTGGCTTCCGCTGTATACGATTCCTTTCAGAGGTGTGACGTCTGCAAAATCCCTTCCAACAGCGACACGGATATGTTTGTCGTTAACCAAAAGATTGTTGGTTGCATCAAACTCCACCCATCCATGTTCCGGAATATAAACTGCAATCCAGGCATGTGAAGCATCCGAACCTATCAATTTGGGTTTGCCTGGCGGGGGAATAGTTTCTATATATCCACTTACATATCTAGCTGCCAGACCTATCACTCTCAGGCAAGCCAAAGAAAAATGTGCAAAATCCTGGCAAACTCCCTTCTTGTGTTCAAATACTTTTTCCAGTGGTGTACTGATGTCAGTGAATCCCGGTGTAAAAGCAAAATCCTTGAAAATCCGATTATTCAGGTCAGTCATGGCTTCCATCAATGGACGTTCCGGTGTAAAAGATTCTAAAGTATATTCCTTTAAACCGTCGATGAATTTCACATGATCGGATTCCAGATAGTACTGACGGACCTCGTTGGGGGCTTTGGTACTGTGAAGCCATTCTACTACCTTTTCCCACGCCATGGTCGAGGAAGGATCCAATTTCATCCAAGCAGGTGATTGTAGTTTCAAGACACTTTGGGAAGTAACTGTCAGTTTTTTATGGGATCTCTCCACAGAAAAATACAGGTATTTATTCCCGAAAAAATCTGTTCGTTCTTCCTCTGAGCTCGGCTTTGGACTTATTTCACAAACGTATTTCTCCACTTTTTGAAACTCAGAATCCTGTGGGACCTGAAACATCAGATTATGGCATAATACCGCTGGAAACTCATAAATATAATCTGTGATATGGATGACCTGATAATTCATATTTCCGGGATAATAGAAGTTTGAATCATGCTATAGGCCGATCCTGTATGACTGAAATATTTCTGATAAATCAAATCTGAGGTCTCATGAAGCAATTCGATTGTTTGATCCAGCAGAGCCATCAAATGAGTATATTCGTTGGTTTCAGGGTCAAGGGTTGAAATCACCTGGATATCACAAAGCCTGATTTTCGTGATAGCCTCTAGTAGTTTTTTCCTCTCTATACCAAATTGCTCATGCTCATCCTGATTTGGAAGAGCTTTTAAATGGGAGTCAATTTCCAAAAGTTGAAATATAAGTGACCTTGGATTGTCTTCGTGCAGGATCAAAAGGCTAAGAACACCTTGCATTTCCAGATTGGAGCGATACCTGTAGCGATAAGTTACCAAGCTTTCATTACAGCGTAAAGTGTCTTCCATTAACTCTTTATTCGATTCGGTATCAAAGGAAATGGAAAGCATGCCTCTCAAAATGGTGCAGTTGTTTGCTGCCGATTCTATAAAGCGGCCAATATTCAATAAATGCCAGGTAGTCTCCCTGGTCATATTATCGATATTGAGCCCATAAAACGCCATCAGCTTTACTACCATATTATCCAGATTATGGTATGCCTTGAGGAGGGAATTGTCCGATTGTCTCATCTTGGTCAATTCCTCCGAGATACTATCCAAGATTCTCCATGTGTCCAAACTCAATCGATCTCGTACCGCAAAAGCATTGGTAAGGAAAGACTGAATGGAAAATGCAAGACTTCCCGGTTTATCTACATCATGGACAAGATCCAAAAGCTCGGATTCCGGATTTTTTAAAATAGATTTTTCAGTGAACCCTGGTAGTGTGCCAGTCATCAAGGTTAATGTCTTGAGAAGGGTACTTAAAACAGGGGTTTCATGGATATGAATATCTTCATCTGCTTCATTATAAGAAAGCAGCGTCATTCTCATCAATCGGACAGCATAGGCTGATCTTTCCAGATATCTCCCTAACCAAAAAAGCCGCTCCCCTGTCCTACTTGGCAGTACAGTTCTGACCAAAGGTTGGGATTTGGCGACTTTTGGAAGTTTTGAAACTACGTCTTTTGGTTTTCCTAAAACCCAGGTGTCCTTACTGATTCCACCAGATTGATTGGAAACTAGAAAAGCGCCTTTTTCGGGGGAGCTTCTGGAAAGTCCACCTGGCATGACTTGGTAGGTGTTGTTTTCGGAATCCGCGACTACATAACTTCTAAAAACCGCATTTCTGGCTTCCAATTTATTGTTGATCCAAGACGGGGAGGTAGAAAAATCCACCATCTCCTGCCCTACAAACATATACGGGTTTCTTTGGATCTCTTTTTTGAGTTTATTTAGTTGTTCTTTGGTCAGATCCCCGCCAAAAACTGATTTATGATTGGTACCTCTATAAATATTTCTGATTACAAGTGTTTCTATGTGGTCAAAGACGTATTTCAACTCCTTTCCCTGACCGCACCACCAAGTGGCTACCGAAGGGAGAATAAGCTCCTCTCCAAGGAATATTTTGGAAATCTTAGGTAGAAATGCCATCAGACCAGGGTTTTCCAAAACGCGACAGCCCAGTGGATTAATAACCAAAACTTTCTTCTGACGTACTGCCTCCATCAAACCGACCACACCTAAATGCGAATCATTTTTGAATTCCAAAGGATCACAAAACACATCATCAACTCTCCGAATGATCACATCCACTTTTTCCAGTCCCTTGATGGTTTTTAGCCAAACATATCCACCACTTACCGTCAGATCCTCTCCAAAAGCAAGCGTAAATCCCATAAAGGAAGAAATGTAAGCATGCTCAAAGAAGGTTTCATTGGTTGGTCCGGGAGAAAGCAGGACCACTCTTGGGTTTTCTTTGTTATTGGTGAGACTACTAAGCGTATTTTTAAAGGTCTGGTAATAAGAGGTGATTTTACGCACATGATTTTCCCGAATCAATTCCGGAAAAACCCTGGTCATCGCCGCTCTGTTTTCAAAAGTATATCCTGCACCAGAAGGCGCATCTGTCCGGTCATGAAGTACCCACATCATGCCATTTGGGCCACGGGCCAAATCAGAGGAATATTGGATTAATTGCTGCTCTCCTTCCAGTCGAATATCATGTGCCTGCCGGAGAAATCCTTTGTGATTGTAGATCAATTCAAATGGTAAAAGTCCTTCTTTGATCAATTTTTGATCTCCATACAAGTCCTTTAAAATAAGGTTAAGGAGTTGGGTTCTTTGAATCAATCCCTTTTCAATTCTTTCCCATTCTTCAGAATTGAAAACCATGGGTACAGGATCCAAAATCCAGGGACGGTTCATTCCATCAGGATCCCCGTACACATTATAGGTCACACCGTTTTCACGAAGCTGACGGCTGACTTCTTCTTGGAACTGCCGCATTTTCTCAGATCCAATTTGATCGTAATACCTAGCTATTCTTTCCCAATGACTATGTATTTTACCTTGATCAGTAGCCATTTCATCTAGAAATGGCGCATTATTGAACATTTTTTCAATAAGATAAGACTCAATCATTTGACCAAATTGAACTAATTAAACGCTGATTATACCCATCCACTCTTCTTATACCGACGCAAATCCATCGTGTACGGAAATTCAGGATTGACAATCTCTGTCTCTCCATCATAGATTGTTTGGCCCTCTATTTTGGTAATATACCTTCCTGAATTCTGACTTTCGGAAGCCGTGAAATTAACAGGATTCTCTGAGCTTATGGTATGTCCAAAGTCGAAAAATCTAGAAATTCTTCTAGCCTCTGCTTCATTGCTGTTGATAGGGAAATTATCATAACTTCTTCCACCGGGATGTACGACATGATACTGGCAGGCGGCTACAGACTTTTTGGTCCAGGTATCAAATAAATCTATCACCAAAGGTGTATCAATTCCGATGGTTGGATGAAGTGCCGAATAAGGTTGCCAGGCCCTATACCTGATACCGGCAACATATTCCCCTTGAACGCCTGTATTTTTTAATGGGATCTTAAAGCCATTACACATCAATTGGTATCTGGAGTCAGTCAAACCAGTTATTTTTACCTGAAGTCTTTCAAGAGATGAATCTACATATCTAGCTGTTCCTGAACTGGAAATCTCTTCTCCCAAAACATGCCAAGGTTCTATGGCCATCCGCAAATCAATATGGATTTCATCAGATTGTAATTCACCTATAAATGGAAATCTAAAACTGAAAAATGGAGCAAACCAGGAAATATTAAAATCATATCCCGCATTTTTCAGGTCCTGGATCACTTCCTTCATGTCCTTTTCACAATAGTGAGGTAACAGAAACTTATCGTGAAGAGAAGTGCCCCACCTTACCAACTTATGGTTATACGGTTCCTTCCAAAACCAACTCATCAATGCCCGGATCAATAGTAATTGTACCATGCTCATTCGATAATGAGGAGGCATATCAAATCCCCTAAATTCCAATATTCCCAATCTTCCGCTGCTCGAATCAGGTGAATATAATTTATCGATACAGAATTCTGCCCTATGGGTATTTCCGGTGATATCCACCAGTAAGTTTCTGAAAATTCGATCTACCATCCAGAAAGGAATTTCATTTTCTTTTCCGTTCGGAACTTGCTGAAATGCCAATTCCAATTCATAAAGCATGTCATCTCTTCCTTCATCTACCCTTGGCGCCTGACTAGTAGGGCCGATAAACTGCGTAGAAAAGAGATAAGACAATGCCGGATGATGCTGCCAATAGGTTATAAAACTCCGCAATACATCCGGTCTTCTAAGAAGAGGACTGTGTTCTGGACTAGTGCCACCTAAGGTAATATGGTTGCCACCTCCTGTGCCAGTATGCTTTCCATCCACATTGAATTTTTCTGAAATCAACCTGGATTCACGGGCTTTTTCATAAAGTACATCGTAATTATTTAAAATTTCTTTCCAGGTCTTGGCGGGCTGAATGTTTACTTCGATTACCCCTGGGTCTGGGGTGATCATCATCTTTTCTACTCTAGGATCTGAAGGCGGATCATATCCTTCTATCAGGATCGGCATTTTCAACTTTTTGGCGGTTCGTTCTACAGCACTTACTAAATCCAGATAATGATCCATATGGGTAGTAGGCGGGAAGAAAACAAACAACTTACCTTCTCTCACTTCTGCTACCAAAGTGGTTTTGAAAATCCTTTTGGAATTGATCGGAGGCTTCTTAGATTTTAGTTTCTTCAAAGATTTGGGAAGCTTTCTGTCCTCTGCAAAAAGATCCCTTTCAGGCAATACAGGCTCTTTTTCAGGAGCTGTAAATTCGATAGAGTCCAAAGGAAGCCGAAGTCCTGCTGGGGAATTGCCCGGTACTAAATAAATGTCGTCCCTCCGGAATTTCCATTTGCAACTTTGCCATCTCTGTTCGTTAAACTCCCATTCCAAAGGGATTGAAAAAGCAACTGGCTTTCCTAGTCCCTTATTTAAGAGCTCGGCAAGCTTCTGCCTCTCCAAAGATGATTTCAGATTGTACTTTTTCGGATTGACATTTACAGGCACTCTTCCTTCCTGCCAAATGAAATAAAAAGGATCTTCATAGAGCGGTGAAATATTGTCTTTGTCCACATTCAACTGCTTGACGAGGTTATTCACAAAACTCTTGGCATGTCTGCTGTTAAGTTTATAATCCTTGGACAAGTCTGCCATCAATGTATCATCATGCCAAATTGCCTTGCCGTCTTTTCGCCAAAAGCAAGCGAGTTTCCACCTGGGAAGTGGTTCACCTGGATACCATTTCCCTTGTCCATACTGCATCAAAGCCCCATGCCCAAACTCCTCTTTCAACTTGTGAAACAAGATGTTTGACAGCCTTCTTTTATGCTCTCCATCTGCAGTAGTATTCCATTCAGGAGCATCTTGGTTGTCTATCGATACAAATGTAGGCTCCCCTCCCATGGTCAAGCGCACATCATTTGCCTGAAGGTCAAGATCCACTTTATCACCAACAACCAGTATTTTCTCCCAATCCTCTTCAGAATAGGGTTTGGTTACTCTTGGGGTTTCTTCTATTCTGGTTACCTCATTGGCAAAATGGAATTCAGTTTCTGCAGGTTCCGCCATTCCGGAAATCGGTGCGGCATCCTGGGGACTGGGTGTGCAGGCTAGAGGTATATGTCCTTCTCCGGCAAACAAACCAGAGGTGGAATCCAAACCTATCCATCCAGCACCCGGTACAAAAACTTCTGTCCAAGCATGTAAGTCTGTAAAGTCTTCTTCCGGGCCCGAAGGACCATCCAAGGATTTTTCATCCGATTTTAACTGAACCAAATACCCGGATGCAAATCGTGATGCTAAGCCAAGATGCCTTAGAACCAGAACCATTAACCAGGCAAAATCCCTACATGAGCCTGAGCCTATAGTCAAAGTTTCTTCACAGCTTTGCACCCCTGGCTCTAACCTGACATTGTACTTGAGCTCTTGGTTGATTAATTGATTGATGGCTACTAAGTAATCCACCGTGATCATGTCCTTGGTGAGAAGTTTTTTGGCCTTTTTTACTAATTCAAGTAAGAGTGAGCCAGCTTCTTTTAGCTCTAAATAAGGACCTAATTGGGCATTCAGACTTTCCTCATACTTAAATGGAAAAGTCATTGCATAATCCTCAACAAAAAAATCAAATGGATTGATCACCACCATATCAGCTATCACTTCCACGTCAATCTCGAAGAACTTCACTTTTTCGGGAAAGACTATTCTTGCCAGGTAATTTCCAAAAGGATCCTGCTGCCAATTGATAAAATGGTTGGCAGGTTTGACATTCAGAGAATATCCTTTGATAAATGTACGGGAGTGTGGAGCTGGTCTCAGTCTGATTACCTGCGGACCAAGTGTAATATGACGATCATAATCGTATCGGGTAAAATGCCTTACAGCAACTTTAATGGACATATTAAAAATTTATTTTTTTCAAAAACCTCTGTTCCAAAACTGGGAATGGCTATTTGGGCGATACTTATTTCAGTAATTTAAAATAAGATTGACACTAACTGAAATTTTGGAGAAAATTAATCCATTTGAATTGGCTAAGGAACCATTTAATACATTCAACTGCATGGTGTAAACAAAAAAGCATCAATCCGCAAGATTGAATCCGGCAGACTGATGCTTAAAAAAACGTAATATTTGGGCTTTAGATTTTTTGGTTCAAAGAATTACTTATCCTTGAACTTCCCGTTTTTGAGAACCAAAGCTTTTTCGATGTTGGCAATAATTGCTTCATAAACTTCGCTGTTGCCATCTTCGTCATTAGGACCAACTTCAATGGTTCCATTGCCATTGCCGTCACTTACCAGGGTTGGGGAAATTCCTTCCAGAATTTTATCCACATACATGGTCAATAAATAATCCTGGGCTCCATCTACTTCCAGACCTTGGTTAAACTGTAAGACCATTTCGTCTTCCAATCGCATAGTGATCACTGCTGGGATATCAAACCATTTTGCTTTTGCAATTACCGATGAACCGTACATCTCATCGTCTTCAGGTACATCTGGAAGGACAAAATCAAAGTTCAGCTTCCCGTAAACTCCATCTGCAGCCATCACAGTCCCGATAGGTGCTACCATGACTTCCCCGTTTTCTACTAATGTCAGAATCTGAGGGTTCTTATCTCTGATCTGAACGATCGTAGGCTTTTTCGTATCCTCATTCGTAGCTCTTAAAATCAGTTTTACATTGTCTATGGACAATTTCACATCTGTCACTTCAAAATTGCCATAAACCAGATTATTTACCCTGGCATTAGGATCTTCTTCGCTCATGCCAATAGTAGCAGAAACAGTTACTTCACTTTCTGGATAGGCAGGTCCTTCTTTTTCCTCAGTACAGGAAGAAACGAATGCGACAGATGCCATAGCCATCATTAGATTTCGGATTTTCATCGTGTTCATCATTTTAACTTGTTTTGGATTGGTTAGTATTAGTAAAAGGTGTGTTTTCTAATTTTATAGCTGAAATGGAGTTATAGATCAACCCATTCTATTTTCTCGAATTTCCCATTGTTTACTTCGAGGACAGTGCCCTTGTCTTTATCCTTGGCTTTGTAATTAAAAACTCCTGATATCGACTTATTTTCAATATCTAGTTCATGGATAATGAAGGATATTTCACCAGTGTGATTGGAACTGGCTTTATAGATGTGATCATCCGAATTTGGAGAAGTTCTTTTCTCCACTGCGCCCATAACTCCTTCAAAATTCACCTCTGAGTTTTTCAGTAATTGCCAACTAGTATATTCCTTTCCTATCTCTAATTCTGCAAGACTTTTTCCTCCCAGTTTGAATCCCATAGCTGTCACTTCTTTCGTATCGGCCACTTGTACTCCATAAACAGTCAATAGGAAATGATCCTGGTCTTCCACCATTTCGGCAATGACAAATTCAGAATCCAAGATGCTTTTCCCTCCTTCTACCTCAAATACCTGGTCATTGATGGTAGCGGAAATGATTTCTTCACTGGAATTGGCAGGAAGAATATCTAAAACCTCCTGGCAAGAAACCACTGCTATCAGTATCAAGGAGATTATAGAAAATCGTATGTAAAAAGAAAACTTCATCATTCGACAGTTGGTTAGGTTAAAAGATTATCCGGAAGACCGATTTTTGTTTAACTCCCCTACAGAGTGAGGAAATTTTTAACATATTAATCCTCAAAAAACCCAGTTCATGGCATCAAACAAGGTGTTTTAGCCAAAACCAAGAATTTTATATCTAAAAGTTCATAAGCCATGCCAGCCAAGCCTAGTAGAGGTATTTATTCTAACTAATATCCCCTATTGATGCCAGTAGTATTGATTTCTTAGATGGATGACCGAAGTGCCTTGAAGCCTGATGCCTAACTTGCTTCTAGGCGGTTTTAGCATTTTTTGGAAAAAAAGCAGAGGTACATGAAACCTAAAATTCCCTAAAATAAAAAAGCACTACCTATAGGCAGTGCTTCTATGATATAAATTGGAAGTTCTTATTTTTTGGAATTACTCCAAGTCTTAAACCTACTTTCCACCTCTGGTACTTTGGGATTATCACCGGAAATAATCTCCATTTTGAATCTAAATGTCATGGATTCTCCAGCTTCCAATTCGTAATTAAGTTCTTCTTTCCCTTCGCTCATTGCTTTTTGTCCCAAAGGATTCGCTGCAAATAGTCCATATCCTCTGGCATGCCAGTATGTTGGGTATCCTACATTTTCAGGATGATCAAAAATAATCACAGAGATATTTTCCGTTCCAATTTTCCCTTCCAGATTCACCCAATCTCCACGGGTTCCCCAAACATCATCTCCCCTTTTGCCATTGCTGCTCGTATACATTCCTGTAATGCCTTCATTATTCATAGTTGGCACATCGGTGATCTTTCCAGAAGCATCTGTAAACAATTCCGGTTTGGTAGAAGGATGTTCTAATTCCCTGGCAACTCTCAGAGCAAGCATGCCTTCTTTGTTATCAGTAAAAGTCACTTTTTGATTTGTAGCGGTCAAAGTCGCTATTCTTTCAACAGAACGTTCTGACTCATTTGCTTTGAAAATAAAACTTGTGTTTTCTTCCAGAAGTGTTTCACCAGCTTCATTTTTCCATTCTTGGGTAACAGTCAATTCACCTACCCCATCTTTTACTGAAACTGAATTGACTTTTTTCAAGTTAATCCGGCCAAATTTTGACTTTTCGGCATCTGGAATTGCATAAGAATTATTCCAAAAGTCCAAACCATTGACATCACCGTAGTTAAACCACAAGCCAACATGATGAGGATGATCGAATCGTTCCCCAGGTCTTGGATCAAAAGGCCAACCTCTTGTGATGGTCGTACCTTTAGAGCTATTGATCGGGTACAAAACCGGTTTATAAAGCGTGTCACTATAAATGAAAGATGTAAACAATTCACCATCTACCAACACATCAACTTTTTGGGCGGCTTCATCTTGTATGAGTTCCAATTTTGGCTCAGTCTGGGTCATTTCTTCGGTATCTTCATTGGATTGGGAATTACCACTGCTACATGCAGTCAACAGCAAAGCAGCAAAAGCCAATAAACTACAGATATGTAATCGCGTAAATCGCATGTTATTTCAGGTTAATTTAAGTTTCATAAAAGATTGATCAAACAATCCCTAATGCATTTTCTTTCAGAGTGTTAAATAGATTTAATTGTTCCCGTAATGCTGCAACCCGGTCAGTGGGTTCAGTCCTTGCTTCCATCAAAATCCAACCTTGATAATCCATTTTTGCGAAGAGTTTGAAAAGATCCTGATAAGGGTATCCTTCTTCGTTGAATTCCCGGACATGGACCGTATCCCCAAACCATTTTTTGACTGAATTAAAATTCGCTTCTAAACCCGGGGGCAATAAGTCTTCTGGGTTACAATTCCAGCAGATTTTCACGTGTGGGCTTTCTACCTGATCAAAAATCGCTTTCATATTGGGCAATTCCTGAGTCAGATGCCCGTGAACTTCCACCCGTACTATCTGGCCTAAATCACCGGCAAAATCTCCGATTTCATTAAAGGATTTTGCGATCTGTGCGATAGTTTTTTCTTTTGGAACATCTGCAGGAAGGTTGTTAGGTTTTACTTTAATCCCTGTTGATCCTATGTCCTTACAGAGTTGTAAATATTCCTTTGTTTCCTGAATATTCTTGGCCAAGACATTTGGATCAGGACTATGGTATTCAAAATTGCTCCCGTAGCCTAAGCAAGTTACCGGACTATCCTCAAATCTCTTTTTAACTTCTGTACGCTGCAGGGAGCTTAAGGAAGTTTCTACACCATGGGCATGCTGAGTACGGAGCTCCACTCCTAATACCCCGATTTTTTCGCAATTGGCAATCAAAGTCGGCAAATCCCAATCCTTTCCCCATAAATACGTAACCAATCCAAATTGCATCCCCGATGCTGGCCTGGCCGAAAAGGCCTGAAATGGTAAACTCCCAGCAGTGAGTCCAAGACCGGCAGCAAAGCTAGATTTAAGAAAATCTCTTCTAGAATTAGATTCAATCATGTTTTTGTGAATGAAAGGAGGAATTAAACTTGATTGGGAACCACATACTTATCTCTGTAATCACGAGTCAAAAGCTTGTCAGCATCTTTGTCATTTTTGAATTTCTCGGTTTTGCCATCAAAGTGAAGTTGCTTTCCAGTCAGAAAAGAAACATTGGCAATTAGAGGTAAAACAGAGGATTTAAAGCCTTCTTCGATATCGCAATGCAACGTTTCATTACTTCCGGAACGGATCGCGTCAAGGAAATTCGCATAATGTTCGGCACCACCAGGAGCAGCCATTAATTGGTTGCTTTCAGCGGGAGCTTCGGCCTTTTTGCTGGTTGCAAAAGGTTCTTTTTCTTTTTGTCTAAATGCTTTCCAAGTTCCACCATCTAACTCTAAGTAGCCATCCGTACCATAAAATACATTTCCAATATTGACGTCCAAACTGGATTCTCCATTGGTGTATCTTCCTCTTGTTTCAAATTCCAGAATTGTTCCATCTGCATATTTGAAGACTGAGGTTTGGGTGTTAGGAGTTTCTTGGGAACATTCCTCAGGACTGATTCCGTAAATTCCCCCAGAAGAATAAACCGAAACTGGGTGCTCATTTTTGTTCATTCCCCATCGTGCAACATCAAATTGGTGAGGGCCTTGATTTCCAGTGTCGCCATTTCCTGTAGCCCAATGCCAATGCCAGTTGTAATGCACCTTCTTTTCATTGTATGGTTGGTAGGCCGCTGGACCGAGCCATTGGTCGTAATGCAAAGAAGCAGGAGGAGTGGAATCTGCAGATTTCCCGAAAGAATCCCGTGGTTTATAACATAGTCCTCTTGCCATATAGATATCCCCGATTCCTCCTTCGTGAAGGAATTTCATCGCTTCCATGACATTGGCAATTGATCTGTTTTGAAAACCAACCTGAACTCTCCGGTCATACTTTCTGGCAGCTTCTACCATTTTTCTACCTTCAAAAACGTTGTGACTGGCAGGTTTTTCTACATACACATGTTTTCCGGCCTGACAGGCCCAAATGGTTCCCAAGGCATGCCAATGGTTAGGAACAGCAAAAGACACCCCGTCGATTTCAGGATCGTCAAAAACCTTTCTCATGTCCCATTCCGTCAAAGGGGTGATACCGGTTTTCTCAATTACAATTTTTGATTTTTCCGAAAAATATTGTTCATCTACATCACATAAGGTTTTTAAGCGGACGTTTCGATTATCTTTTAAGGCACACCATTGGTTGATATGATTACTACCTTGTCCCCGTATCCCAATGACAGCCATATTTATCCGCTCATTGGCTCCGATGATAGAAGCATAGGATTTTGCAGACATACTCATTCCTGCCATGGCAATGCCTGCAGTGCCCAAGACACTTTTCTTTATAAATTCTCTTCGCTGGGTCATAGTTTTATTTTTGGGTTATGTATTGACTGTTTTTTGCTAATAAAAGAATGCTTTAATCTAAGTAATCTGGTAGTCAAGGACAATAAAAATAACAGGAGAGATACCATAACCTACGCAATCGATTGCATTAATTGTTTTGATTTTGGTAGAAATAACATTCTTGCAATTAGTCATCTTCAAATTCCGTATTATTGAGGCTTATTTCCCAAAAATCCAAGAAAACCCTGCCCTTACTGCATTTGATGAACTCTTCAAAAGAACTTGATTCCATCCAACTCAACTTTTCTCCTGGAGATTTATTATTTCTCAATTTGGCCTTGGCTCTGATCATGTATGGGGTTGCATTAGAGTTGAGATTTGAAGACTTTAAATATCTGGTCAAAAACCCTAAAAGTTTTTTCCTTGGAGTCTTTTCCCAGTTTTTGCTATTGCCATTTCTTACTTGGGCCTTGGTATTGCTTATTTCACCTCCTCCCAGTGTGGCTTTAGGGATGTTTCTCGTAGCTGCATGCCCAGGAGGAAATGTATCTAATTTCCTCAGCAATTATGCCAAAGGAAATACCGCTCTTTCTGTCAGTTTGACGGGTTTTTCCAGTGTGCTTTCTATAGTAAGTACCCCTTTGAATTTTGCACTTTGGGCAAGTTTCTATGCCCCTACAGCCGATTTGTTGAAAGAAATCCAGCTTGATTATAAAGATGCTTTTTTCACTGTAGCCTTGATTTTGGGCATTCCCCTGATTTTGGGAATATTAACCCACCAGAAACTTCCACTAATCGCAGAAAAAGCAGCCAGAATTTTAAAACCGGTCAGCCTATTGATCTTTTCTGCCTTTATTGTTTTGGCATTTATGGGGAATTTTGATCTATTTCTAACCTATATTTCCTTCATATTTTTATGGGTTTTAGCTCACAATTTTATTGCTTTGGGATCAGGTTTTCTTACAGGTAAAGTTTTCGGTTTGCCATTGGCGGATGTAAAAACATTGACTATAGAAACAGGAATTCAAAATTCAGGTTTGGGATTGGTTTTGATCTTTACCTATTTTAATGGACTTGGAGGAATGGCAATCATCACAGCTTTTTGGGGTATTTGGCATTTGATCTCGGGAATGGCTATCGCCTCGATATGGAAAAATAAAGAATGAAAGACTTTGTAAACTATTGGCTACGCCTTATGGTGAAAGCCTGCCTTCATCTCTATTTCAAAAAAATCAAAATTGATGGCAAAGAAAATATTCCTAAAAACCGTCCTGTGATTCTAGTGGCTAATCACCAAAATGCACTCATAGACCCTTTGCTCCTAGCTACCCACACGAAGCTAAATCCTTTTTTCCTGACAAGGGCTTCGGTGTTTAAAAGCCCAATTGCAGCTAAACTACTGGACTTTATCAGAATGCTACCCGTATACCGGGTCCGAGATGGCTTTTCTACCATTCAGCAAAATCAATTGATTTTTGATAAAACTTATGAAATCTTAAAGAAAAACGGGACTGTCATCATCTTTGCGGAGGGAAGTCATAGCCTGATCAGAAATCTGCGACAACTGAGCAAGGGTTTTACGAGAATGGCTTTTGGACTTAAAGAAAAATACCCTGAATCAGAACCGCTTATTTTACCGGTAGGCATCAATTATTCCGCTCATAGGAAATCAGGGAGCCGTGTTCACATGATTTTCGGTAAACCGATTGAAGTCAATATGCCAAATTCCCAATCCGGAAAATTGACCAAATCTGTAGAAAAGGCCCTCCATCACTTGGTAGTAGAAATTCCAGATGAAGGATATGAGGAGAACTTAAATAGACTTTTGGAAGCTGGAGTAGATATCAATGACAAAGAGGCGGTAAATGTTTTTCTTGAAAGCGGTAAAGTTGAAAACCCAATTCCAGAATTTTCTGGGCTGAAAAACAAACTGATGAAAATCTTTCATTTCCCATTGTATTGGGTTTGGTTATGGCGAAGTCCAAAAATCAAGGATAAGGTTTTTGATTCTACCATCAAGTTTTTGATAGGATTTACCTTAGGACCGCTTTATTACTTCATTTTATTTCTTTTGGCTTTGTCCACCAGTTTAGGTACCTGGGCTTTGGCATTTTTGATCATGGCAGGAATCAGTCTTTGGGCAAATAAAAATCCACAAGAATAAAGAGAAAAAGGCCAAATAATCTTTGGTTATTTTTTTACCTTTGGTTTAGATATAAACCCGAAAATTAACTAGACCATGAATGAAGATTTTCTTCCCATCAATGGGACAGACTATGTGGAAATGTACGTTGGCAATGCCAAACAATCCGCATTGTTTTATCAATACGCTTTTGGATTTGAATTGATTGCCTATGCAGGACCCGAAACTGGCATCAAGGATAGAGCATCCTATGTATTGAAACAGGATAAAATCCGTTTGGTATTAACTTCTCCGCTACAATCTGACCATGAGATTTCGGCACATGTCACCAAACATGGAGATGGAGTAAAAGTGCTGGCCCTATGGGTAGATGATGCGGAGAAATCATGGAATGAAACTACCAAAAGAGGAGCAGTTTCTGTATCCTCACCTATAACAGTCAAAGACGCCAATGGAGAAGTTAAAACTGCATCCATTAAAACCTATGGCGATACTATTCACACATTTGTGGAAAGGAAAAATTACAAAGGAGTTTTCCTACCAGGGTATGTTCCTAGAAAAAGCACGTATCAGTCAGAGTCCATTGGCCTGAAATACATAGATCACTGTGTGGGAAATGTGGAACTCGGTGAAATGAACCGCTGGGTAAAATACTATGAAGACGTGATGGGTTTCAAACTATTGATCACATTTGACGACAAAGACATCTCCACAGTGTATTCTGCTTTGATGTCGAAGGTGGTATCCAATGGAAATGGGTACATCAAGTTTCCTATCAATGAACCTGCAGAAGGAAAGAAAAAATCTCAAATAGAAGAATATCTGGATTTCTACAATGGTCCAGGAGTGCAGCATATGGCTATCGCCACGGATGATATCATACACACGGTTTCAGAATTAAGAAAAAGAGGAATAGAATTTCTGGAAGTTCCGGCTTCTTACTATGACGATTTGCTGGATCGTGTCGGAAAAATCGATGAGGACCTACAGCCCTTGAAGAATTTAAACATTCTGGTAGATCGGGACGAAGAAGGATATCTTCTCCAGATTTTTACAAAACCAATTCAGGATAGGCCTACTTTGTTTTTCGAAATCATTCAAAGAAAAGGTGCAAAATCCTTTGGGAAGGGAAATTTCAAAGCGCTATTTGAAGCAATAGAAAGAGAACAAGAATTGAGAGGAAACCTTTAGGACTTAGCCGGCACATTGCCGGCTTTTTTTTACGCAGAAAAACCCATAAATTTTTTAAAATATTTGACATGAAAAATTCCATAAATATCCTAAACCAACTTCTCAAAGGAGGTATCTTTTTTCTTTTTCCACTGGTACTTTTAATCCTGTTTTTTGAAAAAGCCATTCATTTGATCAGGCCTATTGCTACTGTTATTGGAGAAAAACTGTCTTTGGACAACACCTTCTTTTACACTCCATATATCTTCACCATTATTATCCTACTTCTATTTTGTTTACTAGCAGGATTTATAGCAAGTAAAGGTCTTGGGAGTAAAATGATTTTATGGATTGAGGATCATCTGCTCTCTCTTTTTCCGGGTTACAAATTGATGAAAAACACCCTTCAGAATACTGCTGGGCTAAACACAGAATTTAATTACCCCGTAGTTTTAGCTCCAATTGATGGCTGGGTGTTGGGCTTTCAGGTAGATGAGTTGGAAAGTGGTGAAGTCGTGATTTTTATCCCTTCTGCTCCAAACACCTGGGAAGGCAATGTTATCATATTCCAAAAAGATGAAATCAGGGAAACAAATATCCAGCAAAAGGATGTGAACAAACTTTTAAGACAGCTGGGAGTCAACTCAAAGGATATCCTAAAGGGACTTACCATACCATCTAAATAAATTTTTCCTGAGATAACTCACATGTATTATTTTCCCCAATTTGGGCAAATCCTCATTGAAACCTCCATTTACCCATTGGAAGTTGATAAAATCTAACAGCTCATCCAGCTGAGTTCTAGGATTAAAAACTGTCTCTAAATGCCAATTTGAGTCTGTTTTACAAAAAAGTCCAAATTTTTTCCCTTTTCAGAGCTGGTTTATTCTATTTTTTTGAGAAACTAAGTGGATGGCATGATCATTTCACATTTAAGGATTCAAAACAGATATATGAAATGAGAATTGCAGAGATATTCGGGTATGATACCCAAAAAGTTTTTGAAAAAATAACTGAAAAATTGGAAGGATGGGGAGAGGCTGCTGTTTCCAATTTACCAAACTTGGTTTTGGCGATTTTAATTATGGTGGTCAGCATTTTTTTCGCAAAAAACCTTAAAAAATATTCCAATAGATACCTCAACAAAATTCACATCAATCCTACTATCAGTAGGTTTCTCAGTCAGATCATATTTTTGGGAATAATCGTGTTGGGAATAATGCTTTCCCTGTCGGCTTTGGAACTGACTCGAACAGTATCCTCCATTTTGGCAGGTCTGGGGATCGTCGGATTGGCTTTGGGTTTTGCCTTCCAGGACACAGCCGCAAATTTTATGTCAGGTGTATTTATCACGTTTAATCAACCTTATAAAATCGGAGATATCATTCAAACGAAAGATGGACATGAAGGTACTGTGATAGATATCAATCTGAGAGTGACTAAAATCAGAACTTATAATGGACCAATTGTCCATGTGCCTAATAGGATGCTTTTCCAGGAATACTTTATCAATTATACAGATGAGGGAAAACGCAGAGTGCAGATAGAGTGTGGGGTGAGTTATGGGGAAGATTTAGAAACTGTTCAAAAAGTAGCTCTGGAAGCAGTAGAAAACCTCCCTAGCAGATTAAAATCAGAAAACAACAGTATTTTCTGGACAGGTTTTGGAGATAGTTCGATCAATTTTACGCTGAATGTTTGGGTTAAATTTACCAACAGCGAACTGAATTATATACCAGCTCGAAATGAGGCAATCATTGCCTTGAAAAAAGCATTTGATAAAGAAGGAATCACAATCCCATTCCCTATCCGCACATTGGATTTTGGAATTAAAGGCGGTGTGACGATGAAAGAGGAGCTGAAGGATTTATCAGCGATGAAATTAGACACAAATTAAAACCCCATGGAGGAATCAGACCAAGAAAACCCAATCGTGCCGAGTAAATTCAAACTTTCTCATTTGCCGAGATTGATCGCAATGGCCTTTAAACGATGGAATGCATCCGATCCAGCAAGATTGAGTGCAGTCGTCGCATATTATGCTGTTTTGTCACTTCCTGCTCTATTGGTCATTGTAGTCAATTCTGTTGGTGCCATCTGGGGACCTGATATCGTTGCCGGTCGATTAACCAATCAATTCCAAATTATCCTGGGTTCGGATACCGCTTCGATCATTGAAGAAATGATCAGGAGTACGGAGTTTAGTGGCAAGTCAAATTTGGCTACCATAATCGGAGTAGGAACCTTGATTTTTGGTGCCACTGGAGTCTTTTATCATTTGAAAATATCCTTAAATGAAATTTGGGAGTTAAAGATGACAGAAAAAATCAGTTGGTATAAATTAGTCAAGGATAGAATTATCAGTTTTGGGTTTGTTTTGGTGCTAGGATTTTTACTCTTGGTGAGTTTTGTCCTAACGGCCACTCTTTCCATTTTGAGTGAATATATCGCTGAAAGATTACCTGACATTGTTTTGTACCTGGCATTTGGGCTGGATTGGATTCTTTCGCTATCGGTGATTACACTCTTATTCGGTTTGATTTTCAAATATCTTCCAGATGCCAAAATCACCTGGAAAACAGTTTGGATCGGAGCATTTCTTACTGCAGTGTTATTTGTATTGGGTAAATTCTTGCTGGGACTTTATTTCGGAGCTACCAACCCTGGATCCACTTACGGAGCTGCCGGATCTTTGGTGTTGATTCTTCTTTGGGTTTCCTACTCTTGTTTGATTTTCTTCTTTGGAGCAGAGTTTACCAAGGTTTTTTCTATCAATTACGGATACGGAATTATCCCTTACGAGCATTTCTCCAGAGTTAAAAAAAAAGAAGTGATCATAGATAAACACGCGGAGAACGAGATTTCACCGAAACCTAAACCATAAAACAATCGGTTTTAAGACAGGCATTGGTTTTTTGATTTCGGACATCATCTCTTTTCCTGCATGGAACTTGGTTCCGATCGCAGGTATGTCATATACAAAACTGATTTCAGAATCGGTTTGCTTAGGCCTCACTCCGGGTGTAGATGATTCAGGAAATTTTGGTTTAAATAAACTCAGAAATAGTCCAGGAGTTTCTGTCCGTATATCAATTTCTGTTTCTGTAGTCAGGATATTGACCGCGTGAAAATTTGAATAATAACCTTTAAACTCAGGATAAACCAAATTATCAAAACTAAATCCAGTCTGCGTGTCGTTGTATTCCTTTTCCCAAAACCCGAAATAAGAGCCCTCTCTCCTATTTTTCCATACCCTATATGGTCCATCGGCAATCAGTTTGGCTCCTTTTACCAGCGAATCCGGATAATTAAACCCAATTCCAAGAAGCTCCAAGTCCGATTGAGAGCTGTATGGAGTTGACATTTCCAGTTTTAATTCTGAAGTGGGTAAAACAGTCCAGATCAGCTCCTTGGGGTAGTTTTCGTAAACAGATTTAACCTGAATGGAACCGTCTTGGATTTTTTTCCAGGTCACCTTTACCTGCTGCTCTCCATGTCCTTCTATTTTTGGATTTTGGCTGAGATAAACATACTTCCTGCCCACCTTTACCATTTCCAGATTTCCATATTTTTTGCCGAAAAAATAGATTCTACCATCTACTTCAATCTGTAAATCACTGACAGATTCTCTCACTTTTATCGGATAAATTTCGATTTCCGAAGCATTGAAATAATGTTTATTTGCTTGTGCTGCTTGCCGCAAAGGAAAAGTCCAAGTAGTCAATAGGTCACCATGAATACCGATAACATTAATTTTTAAAATATCCGCATCTGGCCAATTTTCCGGAATTGAAAAATTCACCAATTCTGTGTTGCCAGGAGTGGTTTGACCGAGAGTTAAAACTTCAGAACCGATGACTTTTTCTCCTTCCCAATTTTGAACTTGTATGAGTTCGACTTGCAATTTTGCCCTGCTCATATCCGAAAACAGGTAGTCATTCCTAACCAAGATAGAACCATCGTAATTCGTAAGATCCTCAGGTAATTCTATCTGAATCGGAGACCAAATTGATTTTATTGAGTAAAAACTTCCTTCTTTTTCTCTAAAAGGACCCAAAATTCCATCCGGGGCATGATTTCCGTCGGAATCTAGCTTTCCTCCTTTGTCAACTCTTTTGACCGCTTCATCTGAAAACACCCATAAAAACCCACCTGCAAAAAGTGGGCTTTCACGATAATTTGACCAAAAGTCATCTAATCCTGCTCCTAACCCACCATCATACAAGCCGTGTAGTAATTCAGTAGGCATAAAAATATCATCTCCATTATCCAATCTGTCTGCGGGACTGACAATAGTGGGATAGTGGTAGGTATCGATGTTATTTCGATTGAGCCATGGGTAAATAACCGGTCTTTTCTGGATATCAATTCGATTAAAAGCCGGTTCATTTTCAAAATTCCACCCTCCTTCATTTCCGTGATCCCAAAATATAATAGCGGGATGATTGGCATCCCTTAAGATGGTCTCTTGTATCAGTTTGGGACCTATTTCACTGTCGTATCCATCTTGCCATCCTGTCACTTCATCGAGTACAAACAAACCCAAGGAATCCGCAAGGTTCAAAAACACCTCATCTGGTGGATAATGGGACATTCTGACTGCATTCATGTTCATTTCTTTCATCAAAAGAATATCCTCTAGCTGATTGGCGAAACTCAATGCCCTTCCGGTAGTGGGATAAAAAGAATGCCTGTTTACACCTTTAAATATCGTTTTCACCCCATTGATAAATACTCCTACTTTTGGACGTAATTCTACCGTTCTAAATCCTAGATTTTCTGATCTCTCATAAAGAATGGCGTCCTTGTCTTTAAGTCTAAAAACAGCTCGGTATCGAATAGGATTTTCTGGGTTCCAAGGTTTGATGTTCGCAAAACTGTGCGTCATCCAAATAGAATCTGAGTCAATATTTTGCTGAATTTTCTCGAGAGATTTTCCGGATTCTATCTCCATCAATTCCATTTCAACAATCCCATCTTTAGGAGTTTTATTGAGAGTCACAAGGGCTCTAAAATCTCCGTTGGCTTTAGGATCAACAGCTATTCTGGTAAAGTGAATTTTTGGTAATATTTCTAAAAATACCGGTCTATAAATCCCCCCGAAAATCCAGAAATCTGCTTCCCTTTCAGCTTTATTAACTGATTGATTATCTGAAATCTTATTCACTTTTACTTCAAGTATATTGACCTTGTCAAAGTCCAGAAGTTTACTGATATCATAGCTGAATCTATAAAAGCCACCTTGATGAATTTTCCCGGCAAGTTTCCCGTTTATTTTCACTTCCGTGTCTGTCATTACTCCATCAAAAACCAATTTGACAACAGCATCTTTCCATTCTCTTTCAACAAAAAATGTGGTTTTGTAATACCCGGTTTCAGTACCGAGAGTTTTATTAGAATCCCTGTGATCGTGGCCATAATTCAGGACACCAAAACCTTGCATTTCCCAATTGGATGGCACAGCAATCTGAGTCCAGTTTCCTGAATTTCTTCCTTGAGATACTTTAAAATCCCATTTCACTGGATTTCCTGCATCTTTACCACTTAGATAGATCCTTCGATAGGAATTTTCAGACTGGGCAAGAATAGAATTAAAAGAAAGAAAATATAATTGGATTAAGATTGCACTTACTGCAGACAGAAATCTCATGTAAAAGAGGGTGTTAGACAATTTTTAAAAATAGTTTTAAAATTACCCTAAAAAAAACCTTCTTCGATTTATCCATTTCAATTCTTTCTTGGCCTATAAATTGTCAATTTTATAGACTTATTTGAATCAAATAGAAGTAAGGATTAGCTTTATTTCACATTTTCTATAACTTAGATTTCAAAGTAATTTTTAACATATGAGCGTAATAGACCCTGCCATACTTGCCAAAGCTCAAAGCTGGTTAGATGGAAACATTGATCAAGAAACTAAATCACAGATTAAATCCCTTATAGAATCCAATCCTACCGAATTAGTAGATTCTTTTTATCAGGATTTGGAGTTCGGCACTGGAGGCCTGAGAGGCCTTATGGGTGTGGGGTCCAATCGAATGAATGTCTATACCATCGGTATGGCCACTCAGGGATTGGCAAATTATCTGTTGAAATGCTTTCCTGGAGAAGACATCAAGGTAGCCATCACACATGATAGCAGGATAAACAATACACTTTTCGCTATGACCACAGCGAACGTGTTGACTGCTAACGGAATCAAGGTATTATACTTCAGAGAGATGCGTCCTACTCCAATGCTTTCTTTTGCTGTCAGACATTTTGGATGTAAAAGTGGCGTAATGATCACTGCTTCGCATAATCCAAAAGAATACAATGGATACAAAGCATATTGGGATGATGGTGCACAGGTTGTTGCACCTCATGATACCAATATTATTAAGGAGGTTCAAAAAATCACTTCATTTGACCAGGTCAACTGGAATAAAAATGATTCGCTCTTTAGTTACATAGAAGAGGATTTTGATGCTATTTATCTAGCAAATGTCAAATCATTGAGTCTGGCACCTGCGGAAATCAAACAGCAAAAAAATCTACCAATAGTCTTCTCTCCTATTCATGGTGCTTCTGGAAAAATGGTTCCAGCAGCGATCAAAGCTTTTGGTTTTGAAAATGTCCATGTGGTAAAAGAACAAGCCGAGCCTGATGGGACATTTCCAACAGTAGTTTATCCTAATCCCGAAGAGGCTGAAGCGCTCACCTTATCTGTCAAATTGGGCAAAGAAGTCGGAGCCGAATTAATTTTAGCCTGTGATCCTGATGGAGACAGATATGCTGCAGCTGTTCCGAAAGACTCTGGAGAATTTGAATTACTAAATGGAAACCAAACAGGATCACTCCTTACATATTATCTACTTAGCCGCTGGAAAGAAGCCGGGAAGCTAGATGGCAAGCAATTTATGGTGAATACAATTGTAACTACTGAATTGATCGATAGAATCTGTGAAGGTTTTGGTGTGAAATGTTTTTCTGTATTGACCGGTTTCAAAAATATTGCAGCGATTATTCGTGACTTAGAAGGAAAAGAGACTTTTATCGGAGGTGGAGAAGAGTCCTATGGGTACTTGGTCGGAGATTTTGTAAGAGACAAAGACGGAGTTAGTGCTTGTGCTATGGTAGCTGAAGTAATCGCCTATTATAAAACAAAAGGTAAAACGGTCTTCGATGTACTGGCTGAAATTTATGAGCGATTTGGGTTCTACAAAGAAAACCTGATTTCAGTGACCAAAAAGGGGAAAGATGGAGCTGAGCAAATTCAGGCTTTGATGACAGATTTCAGACATCATCCACCAAAGGAAATGAACGGACAAACTGTAGAAAGAATTGTGGATGTGAAGACAAGTACTGTCACTCACATAGAATCTGGAAAAACCGAAAAACTTGCACTGGACAAGTCCAATGTGATTCAGTTTTATCTGGCAGATGGAAGCAAAATCTCTGCAAGGCCTTCTGGCACCGAGCCAAAAATTAAATATTATTTTTCCGTCAATAAACCTTTAGACCAAGCCGGTGACTATAGAAAAACTGAAAGTGAGTTGAATGAAAGACTTGAAGGATTAAAGAGGTATTTCAGTTAATAGGAAAAGAACCTTAACTCTAGGTTTAATAATAAGGAAGGGGAAATGTAATTGAATACTTTCCCCTTCTCTCATTTTAACCTAAATGCTATTTGATATACTGGTTTTCTATTTTCTCCTCCAAAGTACATCCGCAAAATAATTTTCGGAATCAGTAAAATTTTGAACTGATTCAAAGCCTCCTTTTTCAGCAAATTGCTCGATTTCTTTTAAGCTATACTTTTTGCTGATTTCTGTAAAAACAGACTCAAAAGCTTCAAAATCGAATGATTGATCCAGAGCTTTTAAATTGATTTTCTGCTTTTTAAGTGAAACAAGGTAACTCCTGCATTCTCCGGATATAGGATCATAACAAGGCCAATGTTTAAAAGTGTTTAAATCTATATCCCCATCCAGTTCCTGATTGATTCTATCCAAAAGATTTAAATTAAAGTCTCTTGTAATCCCTTCCGGATCATGGTACGCGTCCAGAATAGTCTGAGGATCTTTTTTCAAATCAATCCCTATCAATACAAAATCTCCATGGGCTGCCCCTATTCTCAAATGGTCCAAAATATCAAAAGCTTCTTCTTGGCTAAAATTGCCTAGATTGGAACCTAGGAATAAAATCAAATTGGGTTTACCATTGTCCCAAAGTCTTTTGACAAGGGAACCTCTGTAAGTATCTTCAAGACAAGTCACAGAAAGATCAGGAAATTCATCCTTTAGAGATTCTTCTAGCTCCTGAAGTACCGACCCTGAGAAATCAATAGGAAAGTATTCAAAATCAGCATTTCTACTTTTTAAATACTTCAATAAAATTTTGGTTTTCAGTCCATCCCCTGCCCCTAATTCTACCAGATTAAAAGGCTGGTCTAAGTTCAAAATCGGATCCAGAATTAATTCATATTGAGTTTCAAATATTTCAAATTCCTTTTTAGTCAAATAATATTCAGGCATAGCCATGATCTTCTGAAAAAGCTTATCCCCTTTTGCATTGTAGAAATATTTAGAAGGCAATGATTTTGGAGACGCACTTAAACCCAGCATTACATCTTGGGCAAAGGTCCCGAAATCTAAATTTTTTGAGCTCATATTAAATTGATTTGGCAAGTCGGATACCCATAAATTGCCATCTTAAATGTGGGTGAAAAAAATTTCTATAAGTAGGTCTTGAATGCCCTTCTGAGGTCGCGACCGAAGCCCCACGAAGCACCATTTGATTGACCATAAATTTACCGTTGTATTCTCCTAAAGCACCAGGGGCTATTTTAAATCCTGGATATGGTAAATAGGCAGAATTGGTCCATTCCCACCGACTACCCCAACTAAATTCCTTGTGTGCTGCTTCCCATTCAAATTCTGTAGGAAGCCGCATTCCTTTCCAATTGGCAAATGCTGCTGCTTCATAAAAATTTACATGTGCAACTGGCGCTTCCCAATTGATTACCTGCCTTCCATCTAATGTATAATAGGTCCACCGATCATCCTGTTTTCCCCAATACAACGGTGATTTTTGAGCCTGGTTTTTTACCCAAGCCCATCCCTCATCATGCCAAAATATCGGATTTTCATAGCCACCTGCATTCATAAAATCCAGGTATTCTCCATTACTAACTAAAGTCCCTGAAATCTTACAAGCATTTAGATAAACTTTATGTCGGTTCAATTCATTGTCAAAACAGAATCCGCTTCCTTCATGACCAATCTCATAAATCCCTTCTTTTAATTCGACCCAGGGAGCTTCTTGTATGTCCAGATACTCCCCTATATCCATGATCTTTGGTTCCAGAGGATTATGCCATAAACTAAATTTCAAATCAGTAATGAGTAATTCCTGATGCTGTTGTTCATGATTTAATCCCAACCTCACCAATTCCAAAATAGCAGTTTCCTTTTTGGAAATCAGACTTCTCATTTCATTATCCACATAATTTCTGTATTCCATCACCTCATCTACAGATGGCCTGGTCATCAATCCACGTTGATTTCTGGCCGTTCGGTTTCCAAGACTGTTGTAATAGGAATTAAACAAGAAATTAAACTGGGGATGTTTTACCACATAATCAGGTTGGTTTGGGACTAAAATAAATTGCTCAAAGAACCAGGTGGTATGGGCCAAATGCCATTTTGGGGGGCTTACTTCTTCTGAAGCCTGAAGACTGAAATCCTCAGTAATTAAATTTCTACATAGAAATAGGGAATGGTTTCTAACATGGTTGAATTGCTCTTCAATACTCATAAAAAATAAATTTCAAGATTTTAAAATTCAGAGATCATTCTTTTCCGATATGGATTAATGCATCTCCAACATTGATAACTGGTAAATTATTTATACCAATAACATGCCCATTTGACAAGGCCTTTACCGGAATCTTCACTTGGCCATAGGGATCAGAAATTTTTGCAAGGATCTGCCCTTTTTTAACTTCTTCTCCAAGTTTAATGTTTGAATTAAAAATACCTGAGGCTTTGGCTCGAATCCAGTCACTTTCCTTCAAAAAGATGGTGGATTGACTTTCTGGCCTTTCGCTGATCATGCCTAAGGAAGCAAGCATTCTTTTAGTCCCAAGCACTCCCTCTTCTATCGCGAAGTCATCCAATCTCATGGATTCTCCTCCTTCAAACACTAAAATATGTTTCTTGAGCCGATAAGCTGACTTTCGGAAAGACTTTTCGATATACTTCGAGTTGACGACGAAATGTGTACCAAAGGATTTTGCAAGGTCCACGGCAACTTTATCCTTATAATCTACCCGGATTTGAGGGTAGTTAGTCAGCATTCGACCACCTGTATGAAAGTCAATCCCATAATCAATCAAAGGAATAATTTCATTACTTAAAATATAGGCAATTCTGGAAGCCAAAGAGCCTTTTTTACTCCCTGGAAAACTCCTGTTCAAATCCCGTCCATCTGGAAATGTCCTGCTGTTTGACAGGAATCCATAGATATTGACCAAAGGAATAATTATCAAAGTCCCTTTAAGTAATTCTATGTTTTCATCTACTTCTTCCAGGATTTTTTTAGCTGTGGCTATACCATTGATTTCATCTCCATGCACTCCACCGGAAATCAAAACCACAGGTCCAGGTTCTTTGGAAGACCGGATAAAAATCGGTAAATCTATCAATGTATGAGTAGGCAGTTTGGCAATTGCCAACTCAATATTCAATTTTTGGCCGGGTCTGATTCTTATCCCATTTATTACTAATTCTTTCATGAAAAGTGCTCAAAGAATGTAAATTTCATTTCTTATCTAGTCAAAACTTGTTTATTTCGCAATACAAATTTTTCTCCATGAATATACAAGAAAACATTTCCCTAAAGCCTTTCAATACTTTTAGTCTGGACAAAAAAGCAAGATTTTTTACCAGCGTCAACTCCAGAGAGCAATTGATTGAAGCATTGATTTGGTCCAAAGGAAGAGGATTAGAAGTATTTATTTTAGGAGGTGGAAGTAATATTCTATTAACTCAGGACATCAATTCCCTGGTCATTAAAATTGAAATCTCAGGGATTGAAAAAATCAAAGAAGACGAAGACTTTGTCTGGGTAAAAGTGGGTGCTGGTGAGAACTGGCATAATTTCGTGCTGTATGCCATCGAAAAAGGATGGTCAGGAATTGAAAACCTCTCTTTAATTCCCGGTACAGTTGGAGCATCCCCCATGCAAAATATAGGAGCTTATGGAGTGGAGATCAAAGATGTTTTTGAAAGTTTGAAAGCACTAAACAGAGCCACACTGGAGCAAAAAGAATTTACTGCGGAAGATTGTCAATTTGGTTATAGAGAAAGCGTATTCAAACATGAGTTGAAAGGCAAGTTCATCATCACTTCTGTTACATATAAGCTGAGGAAAAAGCCAAACTTCAACCTTGAATACGGTGCGATTAAAGAAACTCTTGGGGAAAATTTAGACCAAGAAGTTACTTTGAAATCTGTAAGCGATGCCATCATCAAAATCAGACAATCCAAACTTCCAGACCCAAAAGTCATTGGGAATGCAGGTTCATTTTTTAAGAATCCAACCATCTCGGAAGAAAGTTGGGAAAGTCTTAAAGAGAATTATCCGGACATTCCGGGTTATCAACTGCCAGATGGAATAAAAATCCCTGCGGCATGGTTGATAGAACAAAGTGGATGGAAAGGTAGAAAATTTGGAGAAATTGGTGTTCATGAAAAGCAGCCTTTGGTACTCGTTAACTACGGATCTGGAGATGGATTTGACATTAAATTACTTTCTGAAAAGATCCAACATTCAGTTTATGAAAAATTTGGAATCTCCCTACATCCAGAAGTCAATTTCATTTAAATCAATTCGTCCTGAACTGCCAATTCATGTGGGTATTTTTCTACTTGTACTCCAAACTTCCTGAGGAAATCAACTCCCTCATCTGACCCGATTCCTTTGTATTCTGCATAAGAAAAAAGATAGACGACTTTTGCAATCCCCATGGAGAAAATAATCCGGGCGCAAGCAAGGCAAGGCGAAAGGGTGACATAAAGTGTAGAACCATCTACTGTAGTATTGTTTTTCACAGCATATAGAATGGCATTTTGTTCAGCGTGAAGAGCCAATGAACAACTTCCTTTACTATCTCTGGCGCATCCTTTATCAGGAAACTCCACATCACAATTGTGCGTTCCAGCAGGGGGACCGTTATAACCAATTGAAATAATTCTGGTCTCTTTGGTTAAAACAGCTCCTACATGTTTCTTAATACAATGGGATCTTTTGGCTAGGTTAACAGCCAATTCCATAAAAATATCGTCAAACTCAGGTTTCTCCATTTTCAGAACTTTGTGCAAAAATAACAATGATTCATTGGCTCAAGCTAGTTTATGGAATAATCCTTCGCTCATGTTCGTTTAATTAATGAAACTCACTATCATAAAATTGAAATAAATTAGATTCAATAACGTCTTTCAAAACAAATAAATCACCCTATGTCTGTTTTAAAAAAACTAAGCGTTTTGGGAATTATAAGCTTCATCTTTAGTTCATGCAGTTCCATCGACATTTTTAAAGAAAATTCTGAAATCCCCATTCGTAAACCCTATGAAACCTTTGTCATCATTAATCAGGAAGTGGATATGCGTGGATTCTCTTCCCAGTTCATCGATCAGCAAGTACAAATAAAACTCCAGGAGGAGTTAGAAAAAAGCGGGATGGTCTATGACAAGGAAAAACCAGATTTGGTAATAAGGTATACTTCAAATGAAGATCAACGCAAAAGAACTACATCCAATTATTCCAACCCTTATCCATATTGGGGATATAGAGTTTGGGATCCTTGGGCTGCTTCAAGATACATGAACCCAAACTACGGCACTAAAACAACCAATTACGAGCTAATGCAGGTTATTGTGGATTTTATCGATCCAAAGGAAGATAAATTCTTAATGACATTAACTGGAGTCACCGAAATCACCAATCCAAAATCAAAAAGCAAAAAAGTCTTATCTACAGTGGATAAAATCCTGGATACATTTATTGTTGAAAATTCAGAGTCAAAAGAATAATCCAATTCTCTCTGATTAAAATGAGGCATGGACCTTGTTCACCTTTAATGGACCAAATAGAAGTCAAATCTTTCCAATTCTAAACGCTTGACCCGCACTATGGATTTGGAAAACACCATCTCATTAGTCTGATTTGAGGATAATATATAAATCAAACTAAGGATTCAAAATTGTTGGCATTTTATTTGTCTTTTAAACAGATCATATTAATTTTGTATGATATTTATTGTTGTTCAGTTGCACATTTTTGCATTTTGATGTTAACTATAGTTCTCATAGACGATGACCCAATCAGTACTTTTGTTACTGAAAAGCTCATTTCCAAAAACGTAAAGGAACCTTGTCAGTTCTATAAATACCAAAGTGCAAAAGCTGCCTTGAGTGAAATTTATAGTATTAAACCAAACTACTTGTTTTTGGATTTAAACATGCCTGAAATGACAGGATGGGATTTTTTAGATACACTGGACACAGCTCAAAATGAAGCTAAAATCTACATATTGAGTAGTTCTGTAGACGAAAGGGACATTACGAAAGCCAGTGAATATCAATATGTGAAAGACTACCTTTCCAAGCCTTTAATTAAGAAATACATCAAGTCCATATTTAATTAAACTCAAATTCAGAGTTTGTTTTTTGAATTTCGAACTTATTTTTTTTGTAAATTTTGCTGAAGAGAGAATTTACCAGACAGTTGAAGTTCCAATTTTCCCGCTAAAATTCTCTATGCTAGGCAGTAACTAATTAAAACTTATTTGCCAATAAATCGAGAAGAAACTTGTTCAAAAAAAATCTGCAAATCATTAAAAAAAATTAATCGACAAGGTATTGTCGAAACTGAAATTTTAATTTAATTCGCAGCATAAAATTCATAACAAACTATTAAAACACTGATATGGAGGATTTTGAAGACGATTTCGAAGAATTTGATGACTTTGAAGAAACGGATGAATTCGAAAATGATTTCGAAGATGAATACGATCTTGACGAAGACAATGAATTCATAGATGACAATATCGTTGACTTTGACGAAGAAGACGACTTCGAAGAAGATTTCGATGATCTGGATTAAAGAAAATATACTTTAACTCCGCTCAGCTTTGGTAATTTCCCCTATTGAAATTATCTTCGGCCATTGTTAAACTCAATGATATAGGAATTATGATTTTACTTGATGTTTTCAGTTCACCGATCGCCTTTGGAGCACAGACATTTATAACTATTGTTTGTGTATTAATCGGACTAGGTGCAGGAATTTCAGCAATTGACGTAAGAAGTACTTTTACTAAAAAGAAGTAATTCTAATTGATATAAGTAAAAAAGGAGGTGAAAATTCATCTCCTTTTTTGTTTTAAGTCTATTTCGGCGATTGCATTTTCTAAATTTAATTTCGCTCTATTCTTTAGATTTGCTTGATTAAAATTTAAATCAGGCAGCTTTATGATTTCATCAAACCCCTCCTCTACTGACACATCTCCTGATGTAATTAATAGGATTTTTTTCTGATGTGTTCGAGCTAGCTTCAGTAACTCAAAACAAGCCTTTCCGGATTTTGATTGGCTATCATATCTTCCCTCACCAGTTATGATCCAATCACTTCCATTTACTTTTTCCTCAATACCCGTTTTCTCAAAAAAATATCTAGCCCCGGTTTCAATTTTAGTCTCAAAAAAAGCTGATAATCCAGCGGCTATCCCACCTGCTGCACCAAAACCTGGCAAATCCTCAAAAGTCTGATTAGCTTTTCGGTACATCAAATCAACTAACCAATTGCATTGAGATTCATAACTAGGAATCTCGGACTTATTTAGCCCCTTTTGAGGACCAAAAACCGGGATAGCTCCAACATTTCCAAAAAACTGATTCTTTACATCACATAAAAATGTAAAACGTACAGGTGGAGTTTTAGGCGATCTTTGGACGTGCTTGATCTTAAACAAAAACTCAGGTGAAAACGGCGGGATCTCCCGGCCGTTTTTGTCCAAAAACTGAACTCCCAAAGCTTGCAAAATACCTATTCCTAAATCAATGGTAGCACTGCCGCCTAAGCCTAATACTATTTCCTGACATCCTTTAGAAATTGCTTCTCTGATAAGAATTCCTGTTCCAAAGGAAGAAGCTAATCCAATATCCAGTTCATTGGGAGGAAGGTTACCTAAGCCAGAAACATTGGAAACATCAATTAGGCATTTATTTCCATCTTGAAAAAACATACCATTTATTGGCCTTCCAACAGCATTTAGACTCAATACCTGTATGGGCTTCAATTGTAAGTATTCGCCTAAAAGCTGACAAGTCCCATCTCCTCCGTCAGCGATGGGGTGAATTTGGGACTTGGTTTCAGGATAGTTTTCCTGAAGTTTTATATCAATAATAGCTCCGGCTTCCTTTGCGGAAAGTGTTCCTTTGAACGCATTCGGAGCAATTAAAACCTTCACAGTTATGCGTTTTTCATTCTTTTGAAATAATCCTTGGATGCTTCTTTGACTTTTGGTGCAAGATAGATCGTCGAAATCATGGTTGGAATCGCCATGATAGCATACATCCCGTCTACCAAACTGATCACCACCTCAAGTGATGCTACCGCTCCCATAACGATGGTACCTAGATAAAAATAATTGTAATAATCCGCTCTTTTGGCTCCAAAGAGATAGTTAAAGCATTTATGACCATAATAGGAATAAGTAAACATCGTGGACAATGCAAATACCAAAACCGCGATCATTAAGAGGTATTTTCCGAACCCTGGCAGAGCCATTTCAAAGGCATTCAAAGTCAGCTTTACTCCATCTGATTCGGTTGTTTGCCACACTCCCGTAAGCATAATGACTAAAGCCGTCAAAGTACAAACCACAATTGTATCGATAAACGGCCCGAGCATTGCAATTAAACCTTCTCTGATAGGTTCATTGTTTTTAGAGGCACCATGCACCATTGGCGCAGTACCTATTCCGGCTTCATTTGAAAAAGCAGCTCGTCTCGCTCCGGTAATAATTACTGCTCCCACAGCACCTCCTGCTATTGCTTCTCCGGTAAAAGCATCTTCAATAATCATCCAAAGCATAGCTGGAACCTCTCCTACGTATTTAAATACGATCAACAAGACAGAAATAAAATACAAAACCACCATGAATGGGACCATTTTAGATGCTACAGCAGCGATTCTTTTAATCCCACCTAAAATTACAATCGCAACCAATGACATCATAGTCACTCCTAATATCCAACGTGTCGATTGACCTAGGTCTATTCCTCCTAAAACAAATCTGGAAGAATCTCCTCCATCCAAACCTGCAGGAATAAAGATCACGGCTCTCAGAACAGCTGTCAATTGATTTGCCTGGAAAATAGCCAGGAGACCCAAAATCCCAGCAGTACAAAAAATAACCGATAAAAACTTCCATTTTTTACCCATTCCCTCTTCGATAACATACATCGGACCTCCCTGTACTTCCCCTGACGAATCTTTACCTCTAAACATGATCGCAAGGCTACATGTATAGTATTTAGTAGCCATACCGACGAATGCAGAAACCCACATCCAGAATATAGCTCCAGGCCCCCCCATATTGATAGCGATGGCCACACCACTGATGTTTCCTAAGCCTACAGTTGCAGCAATAGCAGAGGATAAAGCTTGAAATGAGGTGATTTGACCAGGAGCTAATTCATTATCATATTTCCCACTCAATAAACGAATTGCATGCCCTATTTTTCTGAATGGAATAAAGCCAGAATGAAAAAATAAGATCATCCCACCGCCCAGCAACATGATTAACATAGGAGTTCCCCAAATCCAGTTGCTGAAGGAAATAATTAAATCACCCATATAATAATTGTCTTGTACTTTTAAGTTTAATTACTCGAAATAAAAGTTGATAATAATCCCAATTTGAGCAAAATCAAAGATTTTTAAGGAAGAAGGTCAATAAAAAACCCGAATACTGTCAAAAGTACCCGGGTTATTTTTTGAATTTTTATTACCAATTCACCTTTGGGGATTTGTAGTAATTAATTCCATTAATATCCCATCTTTTACCTTGTACAGCGATCCTACGCTGAAAATCACTCCATTCTCTTTTTTCAGTTGGAGTCCAGGCAATTTCTGCAATTGCTGATAACCTTGGGAACACCATATATTCAATATCGGATCTATTGGTGATCGTTTCAGTCCACAACGGTGCTTCCACTCCGAATACATCCGATTTAGTGATTCCATCGGCATAATTTGCGGGATCCCACATGTATGCAGAATCCAATTCTATATAAGCCGCCCAATGCAATCCAAGTCGGGAAGTAGAATCATACTGCATGTCTAAATAAGCTTTCTTTGCAGGTGACACCAAGACCTGATTTCCCTGATCCTTTGCCAGTTTCGCATTTTCTGCCAATGCCCAAAATTGGGCTACATTGCCTTTCAATAATTTTGTGGTCGCAATTTCATCCCAACCAATACTGGTTTTGCCATATTTGGCAGCGATTTCCTGAACTTTCTCTACAAAATAGATATAGTCATCTTTTTCTGTAACATGGGATTCATCTCCCCCGATATGAAAATAAGGCCCAGGAGTTATTTCTGAAATCTCACGGATCACATCTTCAATAAATTGATAAGTTATCTCTTTATCAGTAGCCAAAGTGCTAAAGCCAACTTCTATCCCATTATATAATTCAGCTGGTTGAGGGTTTCTATCCAAGATATCAAAATCGATTTTCCCTTCTTTCATTGTACCAAAATCACCATCAGGTAAGTTGACTCCAGGATTAAGTTCCCCATACGAAGCTAAAGCGGCATTGGTATGACCTGGCATATCTACCTCGGGTACAATTGTGATGTAATTCTTTGCAGCATAAGCAACAATTTCTTTGTAATCCTCCTGAGTGTAGAAACCACCTTCTCCTCCCCCAACTTCGGTTTTACCACCTATAGTGGTCAAATTTGGCCATGATTTTATTTCAATTCTCCAACCTTGATCGTCTGTTAAATGCAAATGCAGGTAATTCAATTTCAATTTCGCCATTTGGTCAATGTAATGCTTGACATCAGCTACGGGAAAAAAGTGCCTTGCCACATCTAGCATGGAACCTCTATAAGCATAATCCGGCTTATCCTCAATTTTACCAGTTGGGATTCTCCAGGTTTCCTCTACCACAGATTTATTTTCTATTGCCACTGGAAAAAGCTGAACAAGGGTTTGGATTCCATAAAACAATCCTGCTTCGGATGATGCTGATATTTTTACGGTGGACCTTTCAATTTCCAATGAATAACTTTCTGAATTATCATTTCCTGAAATAACCAATTGAATATCTCCTTCCTCAGAGCCAACAGGGATTTCATATCCAGTTGCAGGTCTTAGTTTAGCAGCTAAGAATTCTCCCAAACCGGAAAGATTTTTAGAACTTCCAACTAGTTGAATCGTAGCCGATTGAGTAAGTTCAAAAGCACCAGAAGCACCTTCAATTGAGTTCGGCAATGGAATGACTGCAGATTCTTCTAAACTGTGAATTGGTTCTTGGCAACTAAATACCAGTAATGACATTAGAACCAAAACGCCTAAAATAGATTTTTTCATGGTTTATTATTTTGCCTAAACTTACTCTATTTTTTTATAAATCTTAAAGGTGAAAAATAAATTTATTTGAATAAGGGCTTTGAAATTAACCAACTCCATCGTTAAATTGAAGATTAAAAGCTTTTCAAAAAAACATTTAAACCTAAAAGCAAAAACAATTGAAATTTATGGTAGGCATTAATTATTTTACCTGCTTTTAATCAATAACCTAAAATAAGATGAAAAAGAAGGATCAGAGTCCTAGTAATTCACGAAGGGAATTCATGAAAACCTCTGCTACAGCCTTAGCAAGTTTTTATATCGTACCAAGACATGTACTCGGGGGACCTGGATTTATTGCGCCAAGTGATAAACTAAGGGTGGCAGGTGTAGGTGTAGGTGGCATGGGCAGTGGTGATGTCCGAGGTATTTTTTCTACCGGTAAAGTAGACATGATCGCCCTATGCGATGTCGATGATACCAGAGCAAAACAAAGTAGGGATGCACATCCAAAAGCAGCTTATTACAAAGATTTTAGGGTGATGCTGGAAAAAGAGGCTGGAAATATTGATGCAGTTTCTGTTTCTACCCCAGATCATATGCACGCTGTCATTGCTATGATGGCGATGAAAATGGGAAAACATGTGTACGTACAAAAACCAATGACACATGACATCTATGAAGCCAGAATGTTGACCGAAGCTGCAGAAAAATACAAAGTTGTCACTCAGATGGGAAATCAGGGTTCTTCTGGAGATGGAGTAAGGAAAATGGTAGAATGGTATAATGCGGGATTGATCGGCGAGGCAACAAAAGTTTATTCTTGGACAGATAGACCTGTTTGGCCACAAGGTATAAAATGGCCATCAGAACCGGTGACTCCCCCATCTGACCTAGATTGGGATCTTTGGTTAGGGACAGCACCATATAAAGACTATGTAGGCAATCTTGTTCCTTTCAACTGGAGAGGCTGGTGGGATTATGGTACTGGCGCATTAGGTGACATGGCGTGTCATATTATGGAACCTCCTTTCAGGGTTTTGGGTTTGGGTTATCCTAAATCTGCTGAGGCTTCAGTAGGTTCTGTTTACGTTGGTGAATTCCAAAGAGGGTATTTTCCGGAAAGTTGCCCTCCTTCCTCCCATATCACATTGAGATTTGATAGACCGGGAAAAGAAGATCTTGAGTTTCATTGGATGGATGGTGGCATCCAACCTACAAGACCTGAAGAACTGGAAGCAAATGAACAAATGGGAGACGGTGGAAATGGAGTAATCATAGAAGGTACCGAAGGCAAAATGATGTGTTCCACATATGGCAAAAACCCTCAACTATTGCCTACCTCAAGAACCAAAGACATCAAAGTACCTGAGACACTTTACCGTGTACCCGGAGGTGATTCAGGACATTATGCCAACTGGGTAGAGGCCTGTATTGGCGGCTATGGATCAAAAGAATTTGATCAATTAAGTTCACCTTTCTCTGTTGCTGGACCTTTGACAGAGTCAGTATTGATGGGGAATTTAGCAATCAGAAGTTATGATTATCGTATCGCTAGAGAAGGTGCAAACAGTCAATTTGATTACCCTGGAAGAGGCATAAAACTTCTTTGGGATGGTGAAAACATGAAAATCACCAATTTTGATCCTGCCAACCAGTTTGTCAAAAGAGAATACAGAGGAAACTATTCCTTGTAATCCAAAAGAGGTTGTCTCATAAGTCAATTCAAGAGCCTGAGATTCTGCTGTATGAAAATTGACTCAGATACCGACCCGAATAAAACAGAGGCTGTCCCTACTTTTGAGACAGCCTCTTTTTTATTGAATCACTTCTAATTCTACCCGCCTGTTTTTTGACCTACCTGATTCTGTTGCATTAGAAGCTATGGGCCTGGTACCTCCCCATCCAGAAATTCTTAAATTCTCAAACTCTACACCTTTTTCCACTAAAAAATCACGGACACTTCCGGCCCTTTCCAATGAAAGTCCTTTGTTAAGACCTGGATCCCCGACACTATCCGTGTGGCCATTGATTCGGATTTTGACGGTTGGATTGTTTACTAAAAACAATGCTAGTTCTGTTAAAGACTTTTCGGTATCTATTCCTTCCAATTCTGAAGTACCTCTTTTAAAATTCACATTTTCCAAAAGAAGAATACTTCCTGGTTCCAATTTAGTCAATAGGACAACAGTTTTATCCGATGTCTTCAATTCATTCAATCTAAGTGATTTAGGAAAGAACCCTTCTGCACTTACTTTAATCTCATTTATTCCACTTGAAACTAAAGTTGAAACAAAAATGGAATCCTTGTTTGGGATTAATACCTGTTCAGAGCTATTGAAAAACTGTAAATCGAAATCCAATTGTTTTTTATTCTTGCCGTCTATAACCAACCAAGAAACTGGTGATTCTTTAGGTTCAATTACTTGAGCTTTCTCTAATTTTTCCAATTGGCTCAACTGAATTTCAGCTTTTCCGATCGCTGTCTTAGGATAAATTGGATTAATGGATTCTGGCTGAGTAGATTTGGGTAGCGCCTGTGAAATACTTTCTTTAGGAGGTGAAATCGCAGGAGGAGCTGTTGAAAATTCGTCTGGAATTTCCAAAGGAACTATGGTCTCAAATGTCATTAGGTCTGCAAACCCATCACTGTTCATGGTACTGGACCAAACTATTTCATTTTCATTGATAAAAGTGACAGATACTTCTGAGCCACGAGAACTTATTTGATTCCATTTGACTGGTTTACTCCAGTCTTTCCACCCTTCGCCAGTCTTTTTTGCAATAAAAATATCTTTCCCTTCTGCACCTTGATGCATATTGGAAGAGAAATAAAGCTTTTGAGATTGTGGATGATAGAAAGGACTCATTTCCTGCCCTTTGGTATTAATTGAAGAACCTAAATTGACCGGTTCGGACCAGTCGATTACACCAGTTTTTTCACTCACATAGAGGTCTTCGTTTCCATAACTCTCTTTTCCTTTACCTGAAAGAAAAATCAACTTCCCCCCATTTGCGACCCTCCCCAATAATTGGCCTTGGAGGGTTTCTAATCCTTCAAAATTGACTTGTCTTAAAAAATTCCAATCCTTCCCAAATTTGGAATATTGGTACATACCGTTTCTTCCAGAGCCTTTATGATAAACCAATAAAGTCAAAGGATCTTCCAAGCCCAAAGCAAAATCATACCCATCTGTACTCAGGTCGGCACGATGAATTGCTTCTTCCCATATTCCGTCTTCATTCTTTTTGGTCATCCAGATATCCCCAGGATCTGTTATTCCGCCTAAGTTTTCCGGATGAAAAGCCCTGCTAAAAAGCAAGACATTATCTCCCACCCAGACGGGATTTTGATCATCCTGCGGACTATTGGCACCAGAAAGTGATTTTAACACTTGGGCATTTAGATCTGATTGAAAATAAAAAGCAAGTAGCAGGAAGCCACTTGCTTTTAGGTATGTTTTAAAATGATTGTTCATGTTTTATTGTCCCAATACAATGGCAAATACCAATGGGGCTACAATCGTTGCATCTGACTCAATAATGTATTTTGGTGTATCTATTCCTAATTTACCCCAAGTGATTTTTTCATTTGGGACAGCTCCTGAATAAGAACCATAAGAAGTAGTAGAATCTGAAATCTGACAGAAATATCCCCAAAGAGGCACATTATCTTTTTGTAAATCCTGATGCAACATCGGAACCACACATATAGGGAAATCTCCTGCAATTCCCCCGCCAATTTGGAAAAATCCAATGGTACTTTCATCTGTAGCAGTATTTGTATACCAATCAGCAAGGAAAATCATGTATTGAATTCCAGTTTTTACTGTATGTACATTTTTCACATCCCCACTGATCACATGGCCCGCAAACATGTTTCCAAGTGTGGAATCCTCCCAGCCTGGCACAATTATCGGCAGGTTTTTCTTTGCTGCTTCCAATAACCAGCTGTCCTTTGGATCGATTTGGTAAAACTGTTCCAACTTTCCGGAAAGTAAAATCTTATAGAAAAACTCATGTGGGAAATACGCCTCTCCTGCCTGATCAGCTTTAACCCATTCTTCCAAAATCACATTTTCAATCCTTCTCATCGCCTCCATCTCAGGAATACAGGTATCTGTCACACGGTTCATATGACGTTCTACCAAATCTTGCTCCTGGGCAGGTGTCAGCTCTCGGTAATTCGGAATTCTTTCATAATAATCATGAGCAACCAGGTTAAAAACATCTTCTTCTAAGTTGGCTCCTGTACAGGTGATGATCTGAACTTTGTCCTGGCGGATCATTTCTGCCAGTGAAATCCCCAATTCAGCAGTAGACATTGCTCCTGCTAAGGTAATCATCATTTTACCCCCGTTATCCAAATGCGATTTATACCCTTCCGCAGCATCTATTAATGAAGCAGCATTGAAATGCCGGTAGTTGTGTTTTAAAAATTCCGTAATTTTCATTCGATCAAGTTTTCTTTAACCCTCCAAAATTACCCAAAATTTCAGCACAAAAAAACCCGGACAAAGCCGGGTTTAAAATCCATGTAAATTGGAAAATATTATTTTGCTGTATCCGCTGCAGAACTATTGTATTTTTTATTCAACCCATCAATCACAGCATCGGTTAAGTCCAAAGCATCAGAAGCATACCAAACCGCACCACCTCTGGTATAGGAAAGAATCACATCCAAAGAATTTTCTTTTGCATAGGTCTTTAGATAGTCCTGAACTTGGATATAAACTTCATTGTAAAGATTTGACTCATCGATAGATAATTCCTGCATCAGATTATCTCTATAGGTGATCAGATTTTGTTGCTTTTTACCAAGCTCGTCTTGCTTTGCCAATGCCTGATTCTGAGTCATCGTATTTGCAGATTGCTGGAAGTTTGAAACTTCTCTTTCAAATCCCTGAGCTCGACTCTGTAGTTCACCCTCGAATTTTTTACCCTTTTCAGTAATCTCCTCTGATTTTTTAACAAAGTAATCGTATTTGTTGATTACAGAATCTGTGTATACAAATGCTACTTTCAAATCACCTGTAGTCCCAGTTGATTCAGTAGAATTTGACTCTGAAGAAGTATTGGCAGGCTTATTACATCCGTAAAAAAGCAATGCGGCCATTCCTAGGATACCGAACAGTTTTAATCCTTTTTTCACTTTATTTTGATTATTGTTGACAAGGGCGCAAATATAAAGAAAGTATTGACTTTGCAAGACCCTATGGCACGATATAGGGTTAAATTGAGTTAAGAATCAAAAAAATATTTCATTGGCCAGACGATAAACCTGCGCATGGGCATCAATGATATCTTTTATCTTTGGTGAATATCCCCCACCCATACAGCACATAATGGGTTTCTGTAGGCTTTTACCAAAATCCAAAACCATTTTATCCCGCTCACGGATACCTTGAAGTGTCATGGATAATCTTCCCAATTTGTCTGAATCCAAGACATCCACTCCTGATTGGTACAGTATAAAATCAGGTGGAAATTGGGATTGAATCTTTTTCAAGCTATCCTCCAAAAGCTTTAAATAGGTAGTATCATCAGTTTTGTCTGGTAGCCCAATGTCCAGGTCTGATTTCTCTTTATGCATTGGATAATTTGACTGACCGTGCATACTAAAAGTGAAAACCTCATCGGAATTCCTGAAAATTTCTGCTGTACCATTCCCCTGATGCACGTCTAAATCTATTATCAAAACTCTTTTTGCCAATTGGTTTTCGATCAGGTAATTAGAGGTAATCGCCAAATCATTTAACAGGCAAAACCCTTCTCCCCTATCAGTATATGCATGATGGGTCCCTCCAGCAATATTGAATGCGATTCCGTATCGTAGTGCAAATTCAGCAGCCTGTACCGATCCTGTGACAATATTTACTTCCCGCTCTACCAAGCTCTTACTTAATGGAAATCCCGTTCTTTTTATTTCTGATTTGGATAAAGTCAATGAATTAAGCTTGTTCCAATAATCTATTTTGTGAGTATTGATGATGTACTTTTCCGAAATAAAATCAGGCTCAAAAAAATTATCAGCAGTAGCAGTGCCCTCGTACTTCAACTGTTCAGGAAGCAGATTGTACTTATCCATCGGGAACCGGTGTCCAACAGGTAATGGATGTGCATAAAGGGGAGACCAGGCAATTTTAAGCATAAAAAAAACGCTTGTGTTAAAACAAGCGTAGTTTGTTATTGTTTCAATTGAGAATTATTATCATTCAATATCCTCTTCTTCTGACTGAAAAGCATACATGGTATCATCCAATACCAATGTATCATCATTAAACTCCTTGATGAATTTACTGATTACAGCGTCATTGATGTATTCTACATTGATAGCTGCGTCCAATCCTATCCCTAAATCATGGTGGGTGTCGATATCTATAAATTCCTGGACTTTTACAGTTTCCTCTTCCTCCATTTCCATAATCATTTCTGTAATAAACCAGCCTACTTCTTCCTGTTCACTGGTTAATGGAAGCATATTTCCATTTTCGTCTTCCTCATAAGAAATTCCATTGAAGTTGGGGAATTTTTTAGCTGCCTCATGTTCAGCAATTTCATAAACCTCACTGGCATGATGCAATCTTAAAGTATAAAGTGCAGCATCGTAAATCACCTCTTTTCCTTCATACATTCCTATGAAATAAAAATTTACGAACTCTTCAGAATTTTCCTCATCTGGGATCACCTTAAAGGATTTTCCGCTCTTTTTCAATTCTGCCTTAAGATCTTCTATATGTTTTGGATCGAATCCCGCATTAATATTTGACATCTCTAAAATTATTAAACCTGGATAGGTGGTTTTATTTAAAACTCAATAGTAGTAAATAGATGATTAATATACATTCAAAATCTAAACGATTAAAATAAAATTATTATTCTTTAAAAAAGAGTTTCAGAATTTAATAATAGTACTAAGTAAAGAAAAACTTTGATTTTTATGCATTTTTTCTCTTTAAACCCATAAAAATTCTTGGTTTTAAGTAAATTCTCACTTTTGATCAGCATCTAATCTATTTCCAAAAAGGGAATTAATGATGCTCAAAACAATTGAAAACAATAAGGCCCACCAAAATCCATCTACCTCAAATCCCGGGATAATTTCATCGGCGATCAAGATGACAGCCGCATTGATTACCAATAAAAACAATCCCAACGAAAGAATGGTTATCGGCAAAGTCAATAAAACCAGAATTGGTTTTATGATCAAATTGATCAGAATTATGACTGCAGCCAAAATGAAACCAGTCATAAAAGTGTCAATATGGATTCCTTTCAAAAAAAATTCAGCGATCAAAACTGATATACCCCCGATAAGGATTTTGACTAAAAATGAACTGGCGGATGATTGATTTCCCATAGCATGAACTTAGAGTGAAACTCTTAAAGAATCTAAAATACTGACATATATCATGTCAAAGATCCCAAGTCTCCTCTAAAAAGTAAACTTTTTTTTGTTTTAGAAGCTTATATTTGCACAATTAATTCAAAATCCCACAAGTAGTGATCATCATAATCTTCTTCCTTTTGCACTGGTATTTCTCCCTGTTTTGCCAGAGTTTCTTTCTTCACCGATATGCAGCCCATCAAATGTTTGTGATGAGTAAATATTGGGAACGCTTTTTTTATCTGTTTACCTGGTTTTGGCAAGGTAGTTCCTATTTATCTCCCCGAGCTTATGCAATTCTCCATAGAATGCACCATGCTTATTCGGATACACCTAAAGATCCGCACAGTCCTCACCACACAGAAAATCTATTTACGATGATGTGGAAGACAAAAAATATTTATAATGACTATTTCAGTTTCAAATTAACACCTGAAGAAAGGTTTTCGAAAGATATTCCGGATTGGAACAAGTTTGACAAATTTGCTGACACCATGTATATCAGAGTGGCTTGGGGATTATTGTATGTTTTGATTTATGTTCTTTGTATTTCTGTTTTCGAATTGCCAGGTACACATTGGTGGATGTATTTCTTACTCCCTATTCATTTTTTGATGGGACCTGTTCATGGCGCAATTGTCAACTGGAGTGGACACAAGTACGGATATGCGAATTTTGACAACAATGATAAGTCTAAAAACAGCTTACTCTTGGACGTATTGATGCTTGGTGAATTATTCCAAAACAATCACCATAAATTACCAAACAGACCAAATTTTGCTGTGAAATGGTATGAATTTGATCCGACATATCCTATTGTCAAACTACTGCATGCAACCAAGATCATCAAGTTGCGAACTACTTAATCGAATTAGAAGCCTCCAAATGGAGGCTTTTTTTTAGCATTATTTTAGGCGATGCTTTGTACTAATTACATTTTACTTGTAAAAAAAAGAGAATAAAACTAAAGGTATTTTTGGTTTTGTGAAACTAAACGAATAATTTTCTTTCGTTTTAAACTTAACGCCTAATTTCATATGAAACCATTAACTAGAGCAGAAGAAGAGATCATGCAGATCTTATGGGAAATCGAGAGAGGATTTGTAAAAGATATCCTTGCAGCGATGACTGAACCAAAACCCGCTTACAACACTGTTTCGACTATTGTAAGAATTTTGGAAAGAAAGGGATTTGTGAGCCATAAATCTTATGGAAAAAGTCACGAATATTTTCCGATTGTGTCTAAAGACGAGTACAGAACTTTTATCATCAAAAAGATGCTAGAAGGATACTTTGAGAATTCCTTTGGAAAACTTAGCTCATTCTTTAAAAACGATGAGACTTTAAATACTAAGGATTATCAATAAGTAACTGCATTCATCAAAAAAAACCTGATCAGAAAATGATCAGGTTTTTTTGTTTATATCGACTTATCAAATATTTCTTCGAGTTTCGGATCTAGTTTTGGACATCTTTCATTAGCTCTTCAATCGCCTTTTCCAATTGTTGGTCCACACCCTGATCTACTTTACCTGGCATGTTTTTCACAAGGAATTGGGGCCGGGTTTCATTGTTTTCTAACCATTCTCCCGCTTTGTTTTTTGCAGATATTGGTACGGCTCCCCATCTTCCCCCATCCGGTAAACCTTCCCATCCTGCAAATGAACAAGTCCCTGGAGTTGGCATACCTACAGTTTTACCGATTTCCAAATCAGTATAGCCGCATGCAAAACAATGTCCATCAGAATAATTAGCTTCATTAAACATCGCTAAAGTAGGTTTTGTCCATCTTGCAGTTGGTTCGTACCCCACTTCTTTTGCTTCGGTGGCATAAGTCAGAAACTTTTCTCCAGTAAAGAACATGGCCAAATCTGCAACCAAATCTCCTCCTCCATTAAATCGGGTATCCACGATGACACCTTCGGTATCGTGGTATTTGCCCATCATTTCTTCATAAACATTGCGATATGGGCCATCACTCATCCCAGGAATATGTACATAGCCTAATTTCCCATTACTCAGGCTATCTACTTCTGCTTGATTTTTCCTAACCCATCGCTTGTACAAGAGTTGATTTTCTGCCCCCAAAGTGATTGGTTTCACTGTAATCTGTTTAGAGTTTCCGTTTTTAGGGTTGGTAATATCCAAAAGTGTGAACTTATCAGCCTTTCTGTTTAGAAACTTTGCAAAATCCTGATCTGCACCCACTGGCATACCATCTATTTTCTGGATTACCATCCCTGGCTCGATGTCTAAATCCGCTTTGTCCAAGGGACCTCCAGCAATAATTTCTTTGATTTGGATACCTTCACCATCGAATCCATAATCCCAAAATATTCCTAACGAAGAAGTTGCATCGGCCATAGGGATGCTTCTCGAGTATCTGGCACCAGCATGGGAGACATTGAGTTCACCGATCATTTCAGAAATCATCTCGGCAAATTCATAACTGTTGCCTATACTGGGAAGGTACTTTTCATAGGCTATTTTTGCAGCATCCCAATCAACTCCATGCATATCTGGTGTGTAAAAAATCCCTTTAGTCCTAAGCCAAATATGCTCAAACATATACTCTCTCTCAGCAATCGCATCAAATGTCATTTCTCCGGAAATCTGGACATTTTCCTTTTTCATGGTCTCAGGATTGATTTTGGAGATACTGCCGTTAGAAAGGAGAAAAAGATTTTTCATATCCTTATCCCATGCCAGGCTTCCGTAATTTGCTCCAAGAGCAATTTCCTGCTTTGTTTCTTTAGTCCGAATGTTGGTACTCCAAAGGTTCATTCCTTTCTCAAAGCTGGTCAGATAATAGAGCTTTTCGCCGTCCTTGGACAAAACAGCATCCCCCAGATTAGAAGAATGAATCGTTAATCGAGCTTTTCTTTCTTCTATACCATCCCAATTAAACTCCAATGGTTTAACTTCTTTTTTCTCCTCCTTTTTATCGCCTTTCGATTGATCATCCTCCTCTTTTTTGTTCGACTTTTCGATTTCTTTCATTAAATCAAAGTCTTCTTTGGAAAGCCTGAATTTGTCCCAAGCGTCCTTATCAAAAAACATCGTATAAACATCATCCTGACTTTGACCGCTAGTAGCATAACTTCTCAACCCATCCCGATTAGAAAACCAAAGCATCTGTTTCCCTTCATTTACCCAAACTGCCTGATTATCTCCATAGCCACTTTTTGTCAGATTTTTCATTGGCTCTTTTCCTGAGGCATCCAATAAAACCACTTCCGAATTCGCCATAGTAGGCCTATATGTTGCCAAAAGCCATTTACTATCTGGTGACCAAGTGAAATACTGGTCTCCATCTCTCATATGAAAAAGTTCTTCAGGAGACAATAGCGTAGTAGTTTTCTTACTGTCGATATCTAAAATCTTTACTGATCTACGGTCCTCTATATAAGCTATTTTCTTGCCATCAGGAGAATATTTCCCCACATAGGCATCCACATCCAATGAAATCAAAGGCTTTTCCTCAATCAAAGTTGAGGCAAAGAAAAAAGGCTCTTCCGCTCTTACAATTGAGGATTGATAAATACTCCATTTCCCGTTTCTTTCACTGGAATAAATCACAGACTTTCCATCAGGAGCAAACTCCACGAAACTCTCTTGCTCCGGCGTATTGGTGATCCTTTTTGTGAGGGAACCATCTACTGAGGTGACAAACACTTCTCCCCTTGCGATGAAAGCGATTTCTTTTCCATTAGGGGAGATAGCCATTTCCCTGACTCCACCATTAATAGCAATAAAAGAATCAGAATTATTGATCGCCTGAGTCTGAATACTTACTTCTAATTTTTTAGGCGTTTGCCCTTTCCTCAAAGTATACAATTCCCCATCATAGCTAAAACTCATTAGACCATCCTTTGAAATAGTTAGAAACCTTACAGGAAAACCTTCAAAATTGGTTAAAGCAGCACGCTGTTTCGAGTTAGAAACCGGCATGGAAAAGACATTAAAGCTTCCATTCTGCTCACTTAAGTAATAAATTTCCTTTTCATCTGGCGAAAAAACAGGATTTCTATCCTCCCCATAAAAATCTGTCAACATGGTATGGGAATTAGTTTGGGCATCATAGATCCAGATATCCCGGGCTATTCCAGATTGATGGTGCTTTCTCCATTCGTTTTCACCACCTTTTTTATCGTGGTAAATGATTTTTTGGCCATCTCCACTGGTTTGGACATATTCTGCAGGTATTGTCCAGACCTGATCTACTCTTCCAGATTTGCGAGGAACTTGGTATAATTCAGGTTGTGACCCTGTAGGGTATTGTCTATGCTCGGCAATATCCATCCGGGTAGCTCCAAAAATCACTTGCTGATCATCTGCTGAAAAATCAAAGGGTTGTTCGTCATTTGAATGGTATGTCAACCTGGTTGCAGGACCGCCTTGAGCATCCATGATGAAAACATCAAAATTCCCATACCTATCCGAAGCAAAAGCAATTTGATTTCCGTCTTTACTCCAGACAGGTTTATAGTCATGTGCCTCGTGAAAAGTTATCTGTTTAGCACTTCCTCCAGTGCTGGAAACTAAATATAAATCTCCTTTGAAAGTAAAGGCGATCTGAGAACCATCAGGTGAAATGGCTGGGTAACGCATCCAGTTAGGAGTGGTCTGCGCCGTAGTTTGAATTCCTAAAGCCACCAGTAGGAATAAGGATAAAGAATAAACTATTGATCTCATAGAAGATGAATTGATTTTCCTTAAAGTAAGTAAAATTTTCACTTCCTATTCAGTAGAAAATTTTGAATGGAATCAGATTTGTTTTGACCCCCGTTATTTAATATCTGAAAAATTCCCGATTCGATTCTCCTTTTTTTCCATGCTTCAATCTGGAAAGCTATATTTGCCACTCGAAAAAATCAGAAGAATAGATGAAATCATTTATAGAGGAATTGCGCTGGAGAGGAATGCTTCAAGATATGACTCCAGATTTAGAAGAACATTTGGAAAAAGGAATGGCTTCTGCATATCTGGGCTTTGACCCGACAGCTGATTCTTTACACATTGGTCATTTGGTAGGTGTGATGACACTTTTGCACTTTCAAAGAGCGGGACATAAGCCTTTTGCATTGGTGGGTGGAGCAACAGGGATGATAGGTGATCCTTCTTTTAAATCAGCCGAAAGAAACCTTCTAAACAAAGAAACACTAGAGCATAATGTCTCTTGCATTCAAGCTCAGCTTTCAAAATTTTTGGATTTTAGCGGTAAAGATGGCAACAATGCAGAATTGGTAAATAACTATGACTGGATGTCCCAATTCAGTTTCTTGGAATTTATCAGAGATGTAGGAAAGCATATTACAGTCAATTACATGATGTCCAAAGATTCTGTCAAAAGAAGATTGGAAGATGGCAATGGGCTATCATTTACTGAATTTAGCTACCAGTTAATCCAAGGATATGACTTCTATCATCTTTGGAAAAACAATAATTGCTCTATTCAGCTGGGTGGATCCGACCAATGGGGGAATATCGTCACTGGAACTGAATTAATCCGTAGAATGGGCGCAGGGAGTGCTTTTGCTTTAACTGTTCCTTTGATCACCAAAGCTGACGGAACCAAATTCGGTAAAACCGAAGGTGGCTCAGTTTGGCTGGATCCTGAAAAAACTTCTCCTTATGCATTTTACCAGTTTTGGTTAAATGTTTCGGATGAGGACGCCTCAAAATATATCCGGATTTTCACTGTGTTGGATCAGGAAACTATAGAAAACCTGGAGTCTGAACATGCTGAAGCACCACATTTGAGAATTCTTCAAAAAGAAATAGCCAAGAATGTAACGATTATGGTTCATAGCCAGGAAGATTATGAAATGGCGGTAAAAGCTTCTTCTATTTTGTTTGGAAAGTCATCCACAGAGGATCTCGCGGCTTTGGATGAAAGAACATTCTTACAGGTTTTTGATGGAGTACCTCAGGTGCAGATCAGCAAAACGGAGTATGCTGGATTTGAATCCGTTTTGGACCTTTTCGGAGAAACAAGCCAAGGCGTTATTTTCTCTTCCAAAGGAGAAGCCAGAAAAATGATTCAAGGTGGTGGTGTCAGCATCAATAAAGAAAAACTAGCAGACCCTAACGCTTCTATTTCTTTTGAATTATTACAGGATAAATTCTTACTGGTCCAAAAAGGAAAGAAAAACTATTACATCATAGAAATCAATTAATTGAATAAAATTCAAAATAAGAAAAGGCCTTAATTTCAATATTTAGGCCTTTTTTTTATAATCAATCAGAATTTTAAAATCATTTTTATCAATTTTTGACCGAAGTTTAATATCTTTGAATTTTAAGAAACGAACTCAAATTTTAAATGGCCGGAGAAAAAAACAACAAGGAGAAATTGATCTTGGATTCAGCTGTCTCACTTTTTACAAGTAAAGGATTCCAAGCAACAAGAATGGAAGATGTGGCGAAAAACGCCGGTATTAGTAAGGGATTGACCTACTTTTATTATAAGAATAAAGAAGATCTTTTTATGGCTTTGACTAAAAAAGCCTTTGACCAATTTAAGGATGAATTCAGAGAGGTGTATCGTAGCAAAGGCAAAAATGGTCTGGAAATGCTCAGCGAATTGGTTGTGAAAATACCTTCATTTGCCAAAACCAACCAAGTGTATTACGATTCGATTCTCAACTTTTTGGACTTGATGAAAAAGTATAACAATCCTGAAACAAGGGCTCAGATCAATCCATTGATATTGGAATCTGTTCATTTTCAAAAATTATTGGAAATCCACCATGAGCCTGCAAAAATCGGTGTAATGATGGTAAGTCAGGGAATCAAAGATGGAAGTATTCGTACGGAATTGCAGCCAGAAATCACATTTTACACTATTTGGAGCATGATTATCGGTTACGAGAAAATGATGGGACCGATAGAATACGAAGGAAAAGAAATCAAAATCAATCCCTCTAACTGGCAACCAGGTTTTCAAAAATTGCTTCAAGACATGCTTAGAGGCACTATTCAAGCCGTAAAACCGGTCACTGTTCAAGGCTCTTTATTTTAGGATAATGAGGTTTACAGTAGCTTTTATCTGCTCCATCTTTTTGTTTTCCTGCCAGAATAAAACTCAGGTTGACCTGATTATTCAAAACACTTCCATAATTGAAGTGGCTTCAGGAAGGCTCATTCCAAACCAGACGATTCTGATCCAAGGAGATTCTATTTTAAGCGTAGGAGACGAATCGCTGTTTGATGAATACTCGAGTGAAACCCTGGTGAACGGGCAAGGGAAGTTTTTAATGCCCGGACTTTGGGATAACCATGTTCACTTTGGAGGTGCAGCATATGTGGATGAAAATGAGCAATTGCTTCCATTGTACCTCGCTTTTGGAGTGACGACTGTGAGAGATGCAGCCGGAGACATCAGTCTTGAAGTACTGAAATGGAGAGATGAAATCAATGCCGGGAAAAGATTGGGGCCAAAAATCCTGACTTCAGGGCCTAAACTAGAAGGAATCGAATCCATCTGGCCAGGAGATTTAGAAATTGGAACCGAAGAGGAACTGGAGAAAGCTCTTGATTCCTTGAAAAAGCTAAAAGTTGATTTCATAAAAATCACGGATAATACTTTAAAGCCAGCGCTGTTTCTTGAAGCAGTCAAAAGAGCCAGTGAAAGAGGTTGGAGTGTATCTGGTCATATCCCTGCAGCTTTGACCATAGATCAAGTTTCTGTAGCTGGGCAAAAAACTGTCGAGCATCTCAGCTACTTGATGCGGATGACAACTCCTATGGAGGAAGAGATTAGCATTGGAAGAGGAAATGGAACGATGACTCCTGCAGAAGCATCTAAACTTCAAACTGAAACCAGAAACGACTCCCTAACTTTAGTAAAATTTAAAAAGTTGGCTTCTCAAGGAACAGGTGTAGTCCCTACTCTTTTGATCAGTTCCAACATTGCTTATTTGGATGAAAATAATTTTGAAGATGACACCATTCTAAATTATTTGGGTCCTCAATTAAAAGAAAGCTACCAGTGGAGGATCCAGCGGATGGCAAATGATACCCCTGAAGACAAACAAAACCGAAAAGACAGTTTTGAAGCCACTGCAAATTTGATTCCATTGGTTAAGGCCTCAGGAATGAAAATCTATGCAGGAACGGATGCCGGATACCTCAACACTTACGATGTTCCTGGATTGGCTATTCATTTGGAACTTCAGCAATTAGTGAAATATGGTTTGACAGCTAGGGAGGCCTTAGAGGCTTCCGTTATCAATGGACCGGAATATTTCGGACTTGAAAACAGTTATGGAAGCATCGAAAAAGGAAAAAAGGCAAACTTGATTCTCCTCAATAAAAATCCTTTAGAGAATATTGAAGCCACTTTGACCATTCAGGAGGTAATCAAAGATGGGCAACCTTTAGACAGAGCAAGATTAGATCAGATGCTGTCAGAAATTAAAAAGTGGGTTTCGAAAAAGGAAAAGCAATAAAAAAGGAAGTCAAATTTGACTTCCTTTTTTATGTTTTTTTTTTATGTATATCCGCTTTTGTGCCAGTATGGAGTCAAAATTGTTAAACTTAAGATTAAGAATTGAGACCGCTTCTGTCTTCTGACCAGATAAGCAAAGAATCTAGGGTGACTGGCATCTTTGCGGATAATTATATTATTTTTCAATGCACCTCTCCCATCATCTTTTTGATAATTGGTTTGAGCAAGAAGAGTAACACTGCTGAACCAACCACTGTGTAAACAATCAGCATATATTGATCTGGCATTTGCAATAATGCTTCTTCTGTTCCACCACTCGCCTCTCCTGCTATCAGTCCAGCGATCAGGTTGCCCAAAGCCACTGATAGGAACCAAATGCCCATCATTTGCCCGCCATAACCATTTGGTGCTAGCTTGGTCACCAAACTTAAGCCTACTGGAGACAAACTCAGTTCACCAAAGGTATGAAGCATGTAAGTCAAAATTAACCAAGTAGGAGCTGCCAATTCACCTGAGGCAGCGATCTTAGCTGCGAAATACATCACAAAAAAACCAAGACCTAGTAGCAGCAAGCCAAAAGTAAATTTCAGAGGAGAACTTGGTTCTAAGTTTCTTCTACCTAACCATACCCATAACGCTCCAAAGAAAGGTGCAAATATGATAATGAATAAAGAATTTATGGACTGAAAGTAGCTGGCAGGGATTTCCCAACCAAAAACTGTTCGATCAGTAAATCTTTCCCCGAACAAGTTTAATGTGGATCCAGCTTGCTCGAATCCAGACCAAAACATGGCGGAGAAAAGGAATAATATGGCAATGACTCCAACTTTATTTTTATCAGACTTACTCAGTCCACCAAAGGCAATCACATATCCTAAATATCCAAAAGCCACTAATGCTATGACAGTCCCTGATGCTCCTGCAATCGCAGAAACATTAATAGGAATCACTCCCATAAACAGAACAGCGATAATTGCCACTAAACCTACCCCAATCCAAGAGACAGAAGATCTTAGCTTCTTTTGGCTTTCTTGTTCTGAGGGAGTTTCCACTACAGGAGGCTCTCCATAGCCATCAATGTTTTTGGCAGTCAATTTATATTGGATCAATCCTAAAACCATCCCAAAACCAGCTAAGCCAAAGCCTAAATGCATGTCATAAGTTGCCAATGTACCACAGGCAATTGGCGCAATAAATCCACCAAGATTGATTCCCATATAGAAAATTGAAAATCCAGCATCCCTTTTTGTGCTTCCTTTTGGATAAAGCTGACCTACGATAGAGCTAATATTTGGCTTCAATAAACCAGTACCAATGACGATCAAAATCAAACCCAGAAAAAAAGTGGATGTATCCAAGGTGGTCAGAACTGTCTTGGGCGCATGATTTCCTTCCAATAAAGCCATCACACCAGGCACAGCCATCATAAAGTGTCCAATGGCTATAATAATTCCTCCGTACCAAACTGATTTTTTCAAACCAAAAAGTCTATCGGCAAGCCAACCTCCTGGCAATGCCAATAAATAAACTCCCATGGTATATAATCCATAAATAGCCCCAGAAGTAGAATCATCAAATCCCAGACCTCCGTCGGCAATTGTTTTTGTCATAAATAAAATGAGCAAAGCACGCATACCATAATAACTGAAACGCTCCCACATTTCAGTAAAAAACAAGGTCATCAGACCTTTTGGATGACCAAAAACGGTTGGTCCATCAAATTCCGGAGTAAGTTGTTTTTCCAAGGAGTTAATTATTTGGGTGAATATTTAATTTACAATGATAATCGTTTTTAGGACTTTATGCCAAGAATCTTTGATTTATGGAGAGATTCACACTTCTGCATTTTTAAAGGATTTTTGCTTTTACGATACTGAATTTTAAGTCCATTTATCAATCACCAAATAAATTACTGTTTTTTCTTCGTAATCGATTGAAATGCCAAAAAACGCACTTTTTATGGTTTTTTATTTAAGCTTTTTCTTAATTTTGAGCAGACTTATTTCAGTTTGTAAACCCAATATTTTATGCAGAACAGCGTTCTGGAAAACCCAAATTCCTCTGAGGGTCTTATGGATATAAGAACTTCAGGAAATATCTATCTTAATTTACCACCAGCTGCACTAGTAGAGCACTCCTTAAATCGAAGTGAGGGATTTCTCACTTCGACTGGTGCTTTGATGGCAGATACAGGCAAATTCACAGGCAGGTCCCCTCAAGACCGGTTTATTGTTTTAGATAATAAAACAAGGGAAAGTGTTTGGTGGGGAGACATCAACATTCCTTTTGATTCAGACAAATTTGATTTGCTGGAAGAAAAAATGATGTATTTCCTAAGTGAAAAAGATCTATATGTCAGAGATGCATTTGCCGGTGCAGATGAAAATCACAGATTAAAATTGAGAGTCTACAATACCTTGGCTTGGCATAATTTGTTTTGCCATAACATGTTTTTAAGACCTGATAAAGAGGAGTTGGAGAATTTTGTCCCTGATTTTAGAATAATCTGCGCTCCTGATTTTGAAGCCAATCCTGCAACGGATGGAACCAAAAATCCGAATTTTGCGATCTTGAATTTAAGTAAAAGAACCATTTTGATCGGTGGAACTGCCTATGCTGGTGAAATGAAAAAAGGAATTTTCTCTGTATTGAATTTCCTACTCCCTCACGATAAAGGCATTCTTTCTATGCATTGCTCCGCCAACATCGGCAAAAAAGGCGATACTGCGATTTTCTTTGGCTTATCAGGCACAGGAAAGACTACCCTATCTGCAGACCCCAAAAGAAATCTGATCGGTGACGATGAACATGGATGGACAGATCATACAGTTTTCAATTTTGAAGGTGGATGCTATGCCAAAGTTGTAGATTTGAGCAGAGAAAAAGAACCAGAAATCTGGGATGCCATTAAATTTGGTTCGATTGTAGAAAATACAAGGTTCTTTCCAGGAACCAGGGTAGTCGACTATACCAATACAGAAGTCACTCAAAACACCAGAACTGCCTATCCTATTCATTATATCCCCAATTCCCAAAACCCCTCTATCGGTGGAGTTCCCAAAAACATTTTCTTCCTGACCGCAGATGCATTTGGAGTTATCCCACCTATCTCGAGATTAAGCAAAAGTCAGGCTATGTACCATTTCATCTCGGGATATACGGCAAAAGTAGCTGGTACAGAAATGGGAGTAACCGAGCCAAAGCTTACCTTTTCGGCATGTTTTGGTGCAGCTTTTCTTCCCTTACATCCTACTGCTTATGCAAAACTCTTTGGAGAAAAAATGGAAAAGCACGAGGTAAATGTATGGCTAATCAACACAGGTTGGACAGGGGGGCCTTATGGAATAGGTTCACGTATGAAACTTGCATTTACTCGAGCGATGATTACTGCAGCTCTTGAGAATAAGCTGGACCAAGTTGATTTTACACGCCATGAGGTTTTTGGATTTGAAGTTCCGCAATCATGCGAAGATGTCCCATCTGAAATCCTGAATCCAAAAAGGACTTGGAAAAATCCTGAAGATTATGACAAACAGGCCAAAAAATTGGCATTGGCATTTGTGGAAAATTTCAAAAAATTTGAAAGTTTTGCAAATCAGGATATTATGAATGGAGCTCCTTCCATTTCATAAGAAAGATAGGGAGTATATACTCCCTATTATTTTTTCACGATATTATTCAATTAATCTGCTATTTTTGCAGTATAATTTTTAATAAAACAAAGCGCAATACCTTTCTATTTATCTTAAAAATATGAGAACAGCGGAAATTATTACTGAAAAAGGAACTATGAAGGTTGAATTCTATGAGAAGGATGCTCCTATTGCAGTTCAAAATTTTATTGATTTATCGAATAAGGGATTTTACGATGGTCTGACGTTTCATAGAGTTATCCCAAATTTTGTCATCCAAGGCGGCTGCCCAATAGGAAATGGCGCTGGCGGACCAGGGTATAAAATCAAATGTGAATTGGATGGAGATAATCAATACCATGACAGAGGAGTTTTATCCATGGCACATGCAGGGAGAAATACAGGAGGATCACAATTTTTCATTTGCCATAGTAGAGATAATACAGCGCATTTAGACAGAAATCACACTTGCTTCGGTAAAGTAGTGGAAGGTCTCGAGGTCATCGATTCGATAAGAGCCGGTGACAAAATCGAAAAAATCGTTGTAAACGAATAATAATCAAAGCCTTCCGATACTGGAAGGTTTTTTTTTACTTTTTTATAGAATTAAGAATTGGAATAATTCTTGGACAATGGCATTCCCATTTAAATGCCTGTTCATGAGATCCAACTTTTATTCAATTCTGGCAAGTTCTCTATTGCTATTATTTTCCAATTCCCTCTTCGCCCAGAAATATGGAAATGCGGTCGGGATCAGACTTGGAAACAACCAAATCAGCAGACAGTTTGGAGTGACTTTTCAACAAAGAATTATGGAAAGAACTAGTATTGAAGCAATACTTCAAACAGACTTTTCTAGAAATTCTAGTTTGAGTTTATTATTGGAAAAGCATAAACCGATTATCTCAAAACGCTTTAATTATTATTTAGGAGCTGGGATTTCCTTTGGAAATGAAGAAAGCTTTAGGAAAAATGAGGTGGAAAAAGAAATTGTGCAGACCTATGGCAATAAGACCATGGGAGTAGAAGCAATTGGTGGGATTGAGTTTACGGTCGCAAGAACTGTGTTGTCATTGGATTATAAACCAAATTTCAATATTGCTGGTCGTGAAGAATTTTTCAGGGGTCAAGTTGGATTCTCAGCAAGGACTGTTCTCACCAAAAGCAAAGATCAAAAGAAAAGGCAGAGACAGCGAAAAAGGTCAAAGAAAAAATCAGATCAGGCACCATTCGGTGAAAAAGTAAAATCGATTTTCTCTAAAAATTAAACTACAATTCATTTATTTCCTTGGAAAAATGCCTTTTCATGAATTGCAGAATTTTTTACGACCGATTTATACCATTGAAGTCTCAAATCGTTTTTTTCTTTTTCAGTCAAATAATAAGCTGGGTTCTTTTTGACTTCATCTGATTGAATCAAATGCTGCAGAAATAAAGAAGCTGCAACGGAAATATTGAAACTTTCTGTAAAACCAAACATCGGAATATGGACCAATCCATCAGCTTGCTGGATTACTTCCTTGCTGACACCCTCATGTTCATTTCCAAATACAAGCGCGATTTTTTCATTTGGGTTTAAATCAGAAATAGAAATAGAATTATCCACTGGACTAGTAGCCAGAATTTTATATCCTTTTCTCCTCAAAGCAGAAAAACATTCTTGAACACCGCTGCCATCTGGATTATGGTATTTGTAAAGATCCACCCACTGGGATGCTCCTCTCGTTACAAAGGGATTTACTTTATACTCCTTTGTTTTCTCAATCACATGAACATCCTGAATCCCAAAACAATCACAAGTTCGAAGGACAGCACTTGCATTATGTGGTTTAAATATATCTTCTAAAACAACTGTGAAAAAGCGTGTTCTATGGGACAATACACGTTCCATCACCTCTTTCTTGTGCTGGGTGATGTATTGTCCCAAATAGTTAATTAAATTTTGGTCTACGGTATTTAATGGATTTTCTTCCATTCACAGCATTCTAAAATAACCCTAATTGCTCTTCATCATCCTTCTTTACAGATAGATCGATGGTTTTTCCAACTTCAATCTGCTCGTCATCTTCAGCATTTTCTTCAGATTCCGAATCCTCATTAGATTGGCTTTTTTCAGACTGAATCAGGGAGATTTCTTTAATCTCATGTGAACTCACTTTATTTCCGATGGCTTTCCAGCCCTTCACATCGATCAGCATGTCCATGTCATACTCCATCACTTCTTCTTCTTTTCCTTTGAGGATTTTCACTGAAATCTGAGGTTGCTTCTCCGTGGAAACGACTTTCAAAAAGGATTGCTTATGATCTGTGATAAAATTGAATTTCTTGTTGAGAGTAGTAGTTTCGATCTGGAATCTTTTGACATAATACGTTTTTGTAGCTCCGTCGTAATGAATGGCAGAGATGATTTTGTTCTCATCAAACTTCTCAATCAGTAGGACATTGGATGGTTCATATCGATTTGTCAATTCAAAAGAAGTCAATTCATACTCCCCTGTTTTATAGCAGACCAATACTTTATCGTCTCCCAGGAAGTTTCCAATCAACTCACCTCTTTGATCTGTATTCAATCTTCCTACAATAGGATCGTAATATATATCCAGTCCGCCTAAAGTGGAAACACCCTCCATTTTCAACTGGATTTTCCTTACTGGATATTTGGTCAAAATATTCCCACCGGCTCCACGACCTTTGATTTCAATCGTAGCAAAATCAAAATCAAATACTTTTACTCTCGCTTTAGCACCTTGCGTCAGGTAAACTGTGATAATTTCTGCCTCGCCATTGGCATTGGCTGTGAGATATAAGGTTTTAGAACCTTTTGTTCCTTTGGTAAGATCATACTCTTTATCTCTGGTCACGGCTAAGACCTGGAATCTCTTCACCATGGCTCTTCCGGATCCACCATCCAGGTAAATCAGGTTATAAACCATCCGCTCATCTCCTTTCCTAAAGACGGCCACATGAAGAATATCCTTGCCCATGAAGTTCTTTTCCTGGATTTTGGAAACCATGCATTTCCCGTCTTTTCGGATTACGATGATATCATCTAGATCTGAGCAATCACAAACAAACTCGTCTTTCTTTAAACCTGTTCCGACAAAACCATCTGCTCTATTGACATAAAGTTTGGCATTATTTGCTGCTACTACAGATGCTTCAATGGTGTCAAATGCACGAATCTCAGTTTTACGTTCTCTACCTTTTCCGTATTTGGCAAGGAGGTTCTCATAATACTTGATGGCAAAATCGGTAAGATGTCGAAGGTTATAATTCACTTCTTTCAACTCATCCTGAAGACGCTTCATCAATTCGTCCGCTTTGAAAGCATCAAATTTTGAAATCCTTTTAATTCTGATTTCAGTCAATTTGATCAAGTCTTCCTGAACTATTTCTCTATAAAAATCAGGTTTATATGGATCCAATCCGCGATCTATCGCTTCTAGAACAGCTTCCCAAGTAGTACACTCTTCGATGTCCCTATAAATTCTATTCTCGATGAAAATTTTCTCCAAGGAAGAAAAAAGCAATTTTTCCATCAGTTCAGCCTTGCGGATTTCCAGTTCCCTTTTCAAAAGGGCTTTGGTCTGCTTGGTGTTATAGGCTAAAATATCATTGACATTCAGGAATACCGGCTTGTCATCGATGATCACACAGGCATTTGGAGAGATGGATATTTCACAATCTGTAAAAGCATACAAAGCATCAATGGTCACATCTGGAGAAACTCCAGGGGCTAGCTGAACAGCGATTTCAACATCCTTTGCAGTATTATCTACTACTTTTTTGATCTTAATTTTTCCTTTGTCATTTGCTTTAAGGATAGAATCGATCAAAGAATCTGTAGTGGTTCCATAAGGTATTTCTTTGATCAAAATCGTCTTGCTGTCTTCCTCTTCGATCTTTGCTCTGACTTTTACTTTGCCTCCTCTTTGACCGCCATTGTATTCTGAGAAGTCCGCTAAACCCCCAGTAATAAAATCAGGAAGCACATTGGTGGGATTTCCTTTCAAGATTTCAATAGAACCCTCAATCAATTCGCAAAAATTGTGTGGGAGGATTTTTGTAGAAAGTCCTACTGCAATACCCTCAACACCTTGAGCCAACAGCAATGGGAATTTAACCGGAAGAGTAACAGGTTCTCTCTTTCTACCATCATAGGAAAGTTGCCATTCGGTAGTCTGAGGATTGAAAACGACTTCCAGTGCAAATTTTGAAAGTCTGGCTTCAATATATCTGGCAGCAGCGGCCCTATCCCCTGTTCGTACATCTCCCCAGTTTCCTTGGGTTTCAATCAGAAGTTCTTTTTGTCCAAGATTGACTATCGCATCACCAATGGAAGCATCTCCATGAGGGTGATATTGCATGGATTGACCGATGATATTCGCCACTTTATTGAAGCGCCCATCATCCATCTCCTTCATGGCATGTAGAATCCTACGCTGCACAGGTTTCAGACCGTCTTCTATGGCAGGTACGGCACGTTCAAGAATTACATAAGAAGCATAATCCAAAAACCATTCTTTATACATCCCGGTCACCGGGACGGAATCATGAAGGCTTCCGTCTTTTGTCAAATCATTTTCTTCACTCATGAAATAATCTTGGTTATTAGTCCAGCCAGCTTAGGATTCTAAGCTTCGCTTTGACATGACTTTCTTACTAGTAAGATTAATTTTTATTCAATAAATAAATGAGATTAGGCAGCCTCATCATCACTTACAGTCTCTGCCTTTGGATCTTCCAGTGCCAAATCTTTCTCAATTTTGAGATTATCAATGATAAAGGTCTGGCGACTAGGCGTGTTTTTGCCCATATAGAAACCTAGAAGATCAGCAATTTTGGTCTCTTTATTCAAAATAATAGGTTCGAGTCTGATATCTTCTCCAATAAAGGTTCCAAATTCCTCAGGAGAAATTTCACCCAATCCTTTGAATCGGGTGATCTCAGGCTTTGAGCCTAATTTATGAATGGCTAATTGTCTTTCTTCGTCAGTGTAGCAATAGATCGTCTCCTTTTTGTTTCTTACCCTGAATAAAGGTGTATCCAGGATAAACAAGTGTCCGTTTTTCACCAAATCAGGAAAAAACTGAAGGAAATAAGTCATGATCAACAAGCGGATGTGCATGCCATCCACATCGGCATCTGTGGCTATGACAATCTTTCTATACCGAAGGTTTTCTATTCCATCTTCGATATTCAGTGCATGTTGCAAAAGATTGAATTCTTCATTTTCATACACTACTTTTTTGGTCATGCCAAAGCAATTCAAGGGTTTTCCACGCAATGAGAAAACAGCCTGAGTCTGCACATCACGGGATTTGGTAATGGAGCCTGAAGCAGAATCCCCTTCCGTAATGAAAAGCATGGTATTGTTTTTTTGATCCTCATTTGCTTTTGGATCATCGTAATGAACCCGGCAATCGCGAAGTTTTTTATTATGCAAATTGGCTTTTTTTGCACGCTCATTAGCCAATTTCTTAATTCCAGAGATTTCTTTTCTCTCCCGCTCAGATTGCAAAATCCTCTTCAAAAGAGCATCTGCGACGGCAGGATTTTTATGTAAGTAATTATCTAACTCAGTTTTGATAAAGTCATTGACAAAAGTCCTCAATGTCGGCCCATCCGGTCCAACTGATTGGGATCCCAGTTTGGTTTTGGTCTGGGACTCAAACACAGGCTCCTGTACTCTCACAGCAATTGATGCCACCACGCTTTGGCGTATATCGGAAGCATCGTAATCTTTCTTGAAAAATTCACGAATCGTCTTGACAATCGCCTCTCTGAATGCCGCAAGGTGAGTTCCCCCTTGAGTAGTATACTGACCATTCACAAAAGAATAATATTCTTCCCCATATTGACTGGTATGTGTGATCGCTACTTCAATATCATTTCCCTTCAGGTGAATGATAGGATATCTAAGGCTTTCTTCATCTACTTTATTGGACAAAAGATCGTACAACCCCTTATCGGAGAAATACTTTTTTCCATTAAAATTAATCGTCAACCCGGCATTGAGATAGGCATAATTCCAAATCTGATTCTCCAGGTATTCTGGAATGAAATGGTAATTCTTGAAAATGCTGGAATCCGGTGAGAATACTACTTTGGTTCCGTTTCGGTCTGAGGATTTGGTGATGGGAGCATCATTGGTCAAAATCCCCTTTTCAAACTCAGCCACTTTGGTTTCCCCATCACGATAAGCTTGCACCTTAAAAAAGTCCGATAAAGCATTCACAGCCTTGGTACCGACTCCATTCAAACCTACAGATTTTTGAAAGGCTCCGGAATCATATTTTCCCCCAGTATTTATTTTTGACACGCAGTCAATGACTTTTCCTAAAGGAATGCCTCTTCCGTAATCTCTAACTTCTACTTTATGTTCAGAAATTTTCACTTCGATGGTTCTTCCATAGCCCATCATGTGCTCATCGATAGAATTGTCAAGAACTTCTTTAACCAAGACATAAATACCGTCGTCTTGAGCGCTTCCATCTCCTAGTTTCCCGATATACATCCCGGGTCTAAGTCGGATATGTTCTCTCCAATCAAGAGACCTAATACTGTCTTCGGTATATTTAACTGGTTCTGCCATAATTTACTTTGTGATAAAACCGCTTATGATTTATTTTGAACTTGCTTGAATTTACCCACCATAATAGCGAATAATCCTATGATCCAAACGACAAATAAGACAGGGATCACATAAAAAAGGAAATCAAATTGCTGAGGAGCATCATCATCCAAGTTATTCACCGCATGGGTATAGAAAATCAAGAGAGCAAGACTGACATTCAGAATCCCTCCAAAAGAATAAAACCATCCCAAATAATAATCCCGAAACCTATCCCCTACAGGAAATAATCTCACCAATCCTCTATGGTTTTTGGTTTCCAATAATTTTGGAGGAAGTAATACGATCGCATTAAATAGGATAAAAACCCCGATCATTCCATAAAAAAACGAGCCTCGACTTATTTCTTTCAATAGATTACCGGACTCATCCTGGCTAAAACTGATTTGCTCAGGCATGGCTGAATAGAAGTACAATAAATAAAAGACAAAGAAGAGAATACTCAGGAAATAGAAGGCTTTACCAAAGCGATAGTACATAATCTTGTAGAATTGAATGTGCTAATATAAAGGATTTGATCAAACTGATTTGACCAAATGGATGTTCATTTTATGTTTATATTTGACAAGTACAGTCCCAAAAAAGCCCAAATAAATGAACCTCAGCCCAGTAGTCATTGCCATTCCTATGTATTTCATATTGATGGCACTTGAGATGATTGTTCTCCGATTTCAAAAACACCCCGGCTACCGACTCAATGATGCCATTACCAATATCAACTGCGGAGTAATTTCTCAGGTAACGGGAGTGTTCATTAAAATTTTATCAATTGGCATTTACACATGGATTTACCAAAACTTTTCAATCCTCTCCATTCCGAATAATCTTTGGACCTTTCTACTGCTGTTTTTCTTATATGACTTTTGCTACTATTGGGCTCATCGGATGAGCCATGAGATCAATCTATTTTGGGGTGGGCATGTGGTTCATCATTCCAGCGAGGAATATAATCTATCCGTTGCCCTTCGGCAAAGCAGCACACAGACGATTTGGACTTTTTTCTTTTATTTCCCTCTGGCTATTTTGGGCTTTGATCCGATCATGTTGGTCCTAGCATCAGGCTTGAATTTATTGTATCAATTCTGGATCCATACTGAGGTAATCGGTAAAATGGGCTTTTTGGAAACGTTCATGAATACTCCCTCCCACCATCGGGTGCACCATGGAAGAAATCCAAAATACATAGATAAAAATCATGGAGGAACATTTATCCTTTTCGATAAATGGTTTGGGACATTTCAGGAAGAAGAAGAAACTCCTACTTATGGAATCACTACTCCTGTACGAAGCTGGAATCCTTTTTGGGTAAATCTTGCTCATTATGCTACAATGAAAAATGAGATCAAGCAGATCCATTCCTTTTCTGATAGAATTAAATACTTATTCAATAAACCAGGATGGCTTCCGTCCTATTTAGGTGGTTATCGGGCACCTAAGGAAATTGAATCCGATTATCAAAAGTTTGAAACAGTGGTTCCGTCCACTATGAACTGGTATATTCTGGTACAATACATCTTATTACTTGGTTTGACTGGCTTTTTTCTATTTAAAGTAGACCAATTTGATTGGTTCACAAAAACAGCTATCAGTCTAATCATTATTTGGACAACGGTGAGTTTTTCGGGGATTTTTGAAAAAAGGAAATGGTATTTTCCACAGGAGTTTTTGAGAGTTCTGGTATTTTCCTTGAGTGTTTACTCACTGTTCGAAATAAACATTTCTCAAGCTATTCTGATTTCTATGCTTGGAGTTTATACTTTTGCATCTTTCTTCTGGCTTTGGAAAAACCAAAAGCTCACATCTGAAATACCGAAAGTCTCCCTGTAAAGCCATGCGAAAGCATTTTCTACAATTCATCCCTGTTTTATTATTGATACTTTCTTCTTGCGGAGGAAAGCTTGAAACAGGTGCAATAAATATCGAAAACTGGAAAGCTGATAGGTATGGCTGCAAAGGATTGCGAATCCAGGATTTGGATGAATTGGAGAAAATAAAAAACTCGTTTTTAGGAGAAAACAATCAATCCATCATTAAAACTTTTGGAAGACCAGATCGAGTAGAATTAGTGGATAAAAGCCAAAGCTTTTTCTTTTACTTTTTAGAACCTAGCCAAGATTGTGATGGAGTAAAAACCGAAAAAGAACCCCTAAGAGTTCTTTTTCGAATGAATGCGATCAGTAAAGTATCAGAAGTTACGATTACAACCCTGAACCCATAAAACAAAGGGCAGCAGCTCCTAAAGTTCCTGCATTGTTTTCCAAAGTCGCTTTTTTAAGCTTCAGATCCTTTACATAATAATGGGTCAAATATTGCCTGATGGTATGATCCAAGGACGGCATCATGAATTCCAGTCCAGCAGAGATTCCTCCTCCGAAATAGACTTCGGTGACATCCAGAACCCGGATTGTAGACACAATGGCTTCGCCGAGAATCGTTCCGACTTCCTTAAATACCATCAATGAAACTTCATTTCCAGCCTTTGCCGTATCTACCAATAAATGCGTACCTAGTTCCTTATTCACTAAATCCCCGGCTTTCTCTGGATAGGCTGCGATCATTCTCTCCATGATTTTGAGGATTCCATTTCTACCCACCAGGGTTTCTAGTCTGGCATTCCCTCTGGAAAGCATGTGGCCCATCTCCATGGCATTACCACGGGAACCTTTAAAAACTTCTCCATCTAAAACCAGCGCACTTCCGATACCTGTTCCCATGGTAACAAACAAGAAATTGGCGCTAGGATCATCTTTCCCAAAATAAAACTCACCGATGCCAGCAGCAGCAGCGTCATTTTCAAGGAAAAATTCATAGTCAGGGTACACTTCTTCGAGACCTCCCTTTAAATTAAAATCATTTAAACCTGGAATTGCAGGGATTTCCAATGTCGTATTTCTGTCTTTGGAAATCAATCCAGGAAGTCCGATCCCTACTTTTTTGACAGTTGGATATTTCTCGAGATATTTCCCAATTCCTTTGATGAAACAGGGGCCAAAGCCTTCAGGATGGTCACGAAATGGAGTTGTATCTTCTTTCTGGAATTCGATTATCTCTCCCTGTCGATCAATTAGTCCAATTTTTAAGTGAGTTCCCCCCACGTCCACTCCTAAAAAGTGTGTATCCTGATTATTCATGTTTATTGTTATAGGTTTGTCGTTCAAAAAAAAGCAAAAGAAATGGATTACTTTCTATATTCTTTGCCAATCTCTGAGAAAATTTTGAAAACTGCAGGGCAAACCAGCGTATTTCTTAAACTTAAATTTAATATTCCATGCATATTTTTTCTGTTGGTGTGAGGATATTCCCTGCAAGCTTTCGGCCGGGAATCATACACGAGGCATTTATTATCCTCCTTTAAAAATGGACATGGGGATGAGTTTAACACGAAGTCTCCTTCCTCATCTCTATGTAAGTATTCATCGATAAACTGACTGCTTTTCATCCGAAAAACCTTAGCCAGTCGGTCAATATCTGTTTGAATAAAAATCGGGCTTGTGGTTTTACAGCAATTGGCACATTGTAAGCAATCAGTCTCCTGAAATACGGATTCATGAGTAGACTCAAATTTTTGATCCAACTCTTTTGGTTTGATTTTCCTTAGCCTTTCTTTCAATTTTTTATTGGCAGGAAACTCAGATTTACTTTCTGATTGAAAACTTTTCAGATCAATTTCCACTCTATTTTTTTCCTTTTTCAAGATTTAAATTATCCAAAAATAATTTTATAAAACATACATTATCAGTATATTATATAACAATAATCCCGAATCGCTATGAAAATGCACCCTTCAGAACTTTATTTCTATCATAGTCCAGATCAAGTGATAGACAAACAGACTTTGGCATATGCACACAGCGTAGCAAAGTTTATCAATCAAATCGATGTGGTAAAAGAAAGGATTACCACCACACAATGGAACAGCATGCTTTTAAAACTGAACCTACGGGCAAAGGATCTGTTAAATAAAGCTCATCCAGAATACCAATTGCGAATCGCAGGTAAAAACTGGGATGAAGAAAGCTGGTTGAATATTCTGGTAAGAAATCCACATCTGATCAAATCCCCTATCGCAGTTTTAAGGAACAAAGCGATTTTATGCAAAACCCCAAGTGATATCTTTAAACTCAATTAGTAGAGTTAATTGAAATCCCGGTATCAGAAATTTGAATTTTACCAGCTTTATAAAGTTGCCCTATACACTGTTTGAAATGTTTTTTACTCATCCCTAACTCTCTTTGGATTTCCTCTGGGGCTGATTTGTCATGCAAAGCCAGAAAGCTTTTTTCCTCAAGTATTGATAAAATCAATTCTGCACCCTCTTCATATTTTACTCTTCCCACTGGCAAAAGCTGAAGATCAATCTTTCCATCCTCTCTTCGTTTTTTCACAAAGAATTTGCGAAGATCCCCTACTTCCAACGATTGGAAAACCTCATTGGAAAAAACCAATCCTTCGTATTTATCTTCAATCAGGACTTTATATCCAAGATCCGTTTTATCGAAAACCAAACCAGAAACTTCTGTGCCTGGCACATATTCCATCGGGGCTTCAGATAAAAAATCCCTGTATTTATTGACTCCTATCAGGCGGTTTGTCTGAAAATCAATACAAACTTTGACTAAATATTTTTTACCTGGAACCATATTTTGGCCCATTTCGGCCTTAGGAACCAGCAAATCTTTGGGTAATCCCCAATCCATAAATGCACCAAATGGCGCTATTTCTTTGGCTTCTAAAACTGCAAACTCATCCAGTAAAGCCTTTGGACTTTCTGTCACTGCGACAGGTCTATCCTCACTATCAGTATACACAAATACCGCAATCTCCTCCCCTTCTTTCTCATCTCCCAGTAAATACCCTTTGGGCAAAAGCACTTCTTCCCCTGAACTTAATGCCAAATAGGCTCCAAAATCAGTAAATCGATTGATGGGAAGTGTACTAATCAAACCTAGTTCTTTCATGGTTCAAAGGTAGGCATTAATCCTATTTGGAAAGAGAAGAATTTATGACATTGAGAGTCGGAGTTGGAATTAAAAAAAATTGGAAATGGAAAATGATGGAACTAGTTTTGGATAATCCTCCAACTTTAGGAATAATCATAAACCCAACTTATAACGAAAAATACCTAATTGAAATGAAAAATATAGCAGTAATAGGATCAGGTACCATGGGAAATGGCATTGCTCACGTTTTTGCGCAGCATGGCTACCAAGTCTCTCTGATCGATATCAAGCAGGAATTTTTAGATAAAGCTATCTCCACCATCCAAAGAAATCTCGATAGACAAGTGGCGAAAGAATTGATCACGGAAAGTGAAAAATCGGAGGCTTTATCGAACATTTCCACGTTTACTGAACTGTCCAAAGGGGTAGAATCTGCAGACTTGGTAATCGAAGCTGCTACTGAGAACATGGGGATCAAATTGGATATTTTTCGCCAGTTGGATGGGTTAAGTCCAGCACATGCTATTTTAGCTTCCAATACTTCCTCAATTTCCATCACAAAAATCGCAGCAGTTACAAATCGGCCAAAACAAGTCATAGGAATGCATTTTATGAACCCGGTGCCAGTGATGAAGTTGGTTGAAGTTATCCGTGGATATGCCACCTCTGATGAAACGACGGCCCTGATTATGGATCTATCCAGTAAACTATCTAAAGATCCTGTCGAGGTAAATGATTATCCAGGGTTCGTTGCAAATAGAATCTTGATGCCTATGATCAATGAGGCAATCTATACTTTGTATGAAAATGTTGCCGGGGTTTCCGAAATTGACACGGTGATGAAATTGGGAATGGCGCATCCGATGGGACCTTTACAACTGGCTGATTTTATAGGGTTAGATGTGTGTCTTTCTATATTGAGAGTGCTTCACGAAGGTTTTGGCAACCCCAAATATGCTCCATGCCCTTTGCTAGTCAATATGGTCGAAGCTGGATTTAAAGGAGTTAAAACAGGTGAAGGTTTCTATCAATACACCAAAGGAAGTAAAGACCAGGTCGTTTCCCCTCGATTTTCCAATTAATACAAAATTCTATGCATATCGCAGTTTCTGGAAATATTGGAAGCGGAAAGACCACGCTGACAGAAAAACTTGCCAAACATTACGGCTGGAAAGCTGAATTTGAAGCAGTAGACAACAATCCCTATTTACCTGATTTTTATGAAGATATGAAAAGGTGGGCTTTTCATTTACAAGTGTATTTTCTGAATTCCAGATTTAATCAGATCAAAAAGATCCAGGAAAATGAGTATGATTTTATTCAGGATAGAACCATTTATGAAGATGCATACATCTTCGCTGCCAATCTGCACAAAAGTGGTCTGATGACGGATCGGGATTATGAAAACTATAGAAGTTTATTTGAAAGTATGATCGCCCATGTCAAAGCTCCGGATTTGTTGATTTACTTAAAAGCAGATATTCCCAAGCTGGTCGGTCAGATCGAAAAGCGAGGTAGAAGCTATGAAACTACCATGCGGATCGATTATCTCAAAAACCTAAACCAGCACTACGAAGAATGGATCAAAAGCTACAAGGAAGGAAAACTTCTGATCATCGATGTAAACGATTTGGATTTTGTAGAAAACCCTGCGGATTTTTCATTGGTAGTAGAAAAAGTAAACAGAGAGATATTCGGACTTTTCAGTTAAACTCTATTATTCCAATTTCCTCATAAACCAGTTAAGCAGAGCCTTTCGCTGTTCATCTTTTGGATTCATCAGCAATTGATCCAAACGCTTCAATGATCCGCCGGTCATCAGGGTTTCATATGGATTGAAACGGATCAGTTTATACCCATGAATCCTCGTCTGAATATCCATCTGCGCATCATTATATGCCAATAATTTCCAACCTACTGCTCCATTTCCTGTAAAGTCACCCGGGTCATTTGATTCTCCAAAACTGTGCTTGGCTACAGGTGGGCCGTTCCAGATCCTATGTTGCATTCCAGCTTTTAAACAATCTTTTTCAAATGTTCTACACAACCTCTTATGTGCCTCAAGAAACGGAACGTTATTTTCTGTATAGAATTCTGATCTTAAAGATATTAGTCTATACCTGTTGAAGTGCAATTCATCATCATACTGAATCAAGGTTCGATTGATTTTAAAATCAAACTTCAACTTTCTCAATAAGGGAGAAGTATTTATCCCACCTAAATCTGAATAGATTTCCTCCAGCCAGTTTTGACCTTTTCCTTCCAGAAATTTGGGATTTAGTTCCAGTTCAAATTCACCTTCATAAGCCAATTCTGATTCTTTCAATATAGATTCCAATTGGCGGGTGATCAGATTATCCATCCGTTGGTTTGTTTTCTTGGACTATAGCCCAAGTATGGTCAGCTAATAATTTAACTTCGGCGAGAAATTTGACAAAATTCTTTTTTCTACCCCATTCGTTAGGAGAAATCATACTCAGAAAATCTGTTCCGTCTTCTTTTTGATATAAAAAGTAATGGTGATTAATTAACGGTTCGAATGATACTTGAGCTTGATAGATCCGTTCTGAATATTGAACTCTGGATTGGATGGCTTTTGCTTGCTCAGCCAATAATTGCATCTGCTGATAAATCTGGGACATTTGCAGCTCGGTTTGACTTTGCATTGCTGCCATAGCCCTTCCGGTTATTTTACCTTGATCTTCAGGTTTAACAATCGCGCTTCCCGTATGATGGGCATAGGGAAGAGTTCCTGGGTTTTCAGAAATTTTTTCTTTCATTTCCTCCAAGTCCAGCTTATCTATATCTATTTTTTTTCCTGCTTTCATTTTTCACTATCCTCCCCTGTTGTAATTCGCTCTTTCAGATTTCCTTTTGAGCCTGGAAAAGTCGTCCGCGTGGAGATATCGTATCCGATCCACGCGATGATCAACATGAAAATTATAAATACTATCAGAAAGATTTTCTTGTTCCGATTCATGATGAAGCAATCCTTTTATCAAGTTCAAAATTAGAAATTGTAATGTAAGATGCCATAGAAATTGGCAACACTTATTAAAGAGTAAAATCATAGAATGGGTCAATTGTTCTAAGAAAAATTATAAAATCCTGCAAAAGGATTTGTTTAAAAAGAAACAAATTAGAAATTGTTTCTAATTTTAAGCTGCATGTACCAAACGAAGTTTTTTCAATTTATACCCTTTTAAATCCGACTATGTATCAAATCATTAATGAGCAATCTATTTATCAGTATTTTGGGGAAGATGACCCTGAAATGACTAGGGAGATGATTCAAATCATTCTGGATACGAATATCAAGGATTTAAAAGAATTGGATGAGTTTTATGAAAAGAAGGATTATCTCACCATCAAAAAAAGATGTCATAAAGCGAAACCGACCATGAGCTACATCGGAGCTCTAAAAAGCAGAAAATTGCTTGAGGAAATCGATGCGAACTTAGAAAGCTCAGAAAATTTGAACAAATCTCTACAAAGTCATCTTGACTTGATCATCGAAGAACTTAATGACTTCTTGATTTCATTAAAATAAAATTTAAAACCAACCATCTATTTACTATGCAGCGAAAACTTCTTTTTCTGCCTTTCTTATTTATTGCCCTATTCGAACTCCATGCTCAAAGCAGTCTATCTGTGGAGTATATCATGCGAGATCCGAAATGGATGGGGACTTTTCCTTCTTCAGTAAGATGGGATGATGCCAGCCAACAAATTTATTTTAAGTATAATCCTGAAGAAGATCCTGCAGATTCATTGTATAAAATCTCCATTTCTTCTCCTGCAAAAATTGAAAAAGTCCACTGGCCAGAAGAAAAATCACTGAGGAAAAATTCATCCTCATATAATCAGGCAAAGACACATCAACTTTATTTGGAAGACAAGAAAATCGTTTTAGAAGACTTGTCAAAAAACAGCAAATCCACTGTTTTGGAATGGTTTCAGAACCTATCCAATCCAAATTTCCTTGCTGATGAAAATCTGATTTCCTTTGTTTCAGATGGAAATATCTATGTGGTAAACCGTACAACCAAAAAAGTTGAAAAAGTAACCAACATCAACTCTGGCTCTAAGCCTTCAGAAAGAAAATCCAATAATTCACCTGAAAATTTGGATTTTCTGGAAAAAGACAATCTCGATTTATTGCAAGTAGTCAAAGAGCGAAAAGATGCTCAAAAAGCCAGTAGAGCCTATCGAGAATCAATTACTGAGGAATCAAACGAGGAATTCACCTACTATACGGAAGGCAAAAACCCTGTTAGTCTTTCTCTTTCTCCGGATGGAAACTATGCGACTTTTGCTTATTATAATAGAGGCTCCAATAAGAATACAAAAGTTCCAGATTATGTGGATGCTTCAGGATATACCACAGATTTAAACGCAAGGTCAAAAGTCGGAAACGAGCCTACCACTGTAGAGATCGGAATATATGATCTCACCCGAGATACTGTCTATTTTATCAATACTGCCAATTTACCAGGAATCAAAGATCTTCCTGATTATGTGAAAGACTATCCAGAGAAAACCTGGGAAGAAAAAGAAAGATCAGTGATTCTTTCACAGCCGTATTTCTCACATGACGGGTCAAAAGCCGTGATCAATATCAGGTCAAATGATAATAAAGACAGATGGATTGCTTTGATTGATCTAAAAACAGGGGAATTGAAGAACCTGGACAGACAAAGAGATGAAGCCTGGATAGCAGGTCCTGGGATCGGATGGTCTTTTTCCGGAGGCACTATGGGTTGGCTTCCTGACAATCAACATATCTATTTCCAGTCTGAAGAATCAGGGTATTCCCATTTATACATTCTTGATGTAGAAAACGGTAAGAGAACAGTCTTAACATCAGGTAAGTACGAAGTTTTCGACCCTTTCATTTCCAAAGACCAGAAATCCTGGTATTTCACCAGCTCAGAAGTGGACCCAGGAGAAAGACATTTTTATAAAATGCCATTGATGGGTGGCAAAATGGAGAAATTAACTTCAATGACAGGTAACAATGAAGTGACTCTTTCTCCAGATGAAAAGAAACTCGCCATTTTATATTCTTACAGCAATAAGCCAACTGAGCTTTATCTACAGGATAATAAAGTAGGTGCTAAAGCCACCCAATTGACGTCTGGGCAGTCAGAGGAATTTAAATCCTATAACTGGAGAGATCCGGAAATTGTAAAATTCACTGCCGAGGATGGTGCCCAAGTTCCTGCTAGATTATATACTCCGGATCCTGCCAAAAAGAATGGAGCCGCAGTAATTTTTGTTCATGGGGCAGGTTATTTACAAAATGTCCATAAATGGTGGAGCAGCTATTTCAGAGAGTACATGTTCCACAACCTTTTGACTGATTTAGGATACACTGTATTGGATATTGACTACAGAGCAAGTGCTGGATACGGAAGAGACTGGAGAACAGGAATCTACCGTCATATGGGAGGAAAAGACCTGTCAGATCAGGTAGATGGGGCAAAATACCTTGTTTCAACTCAGGGAGTAGACGCTGACCGCATTGGTATTTATGGAGGTAGTTATGGAGGCTTTATTACGCTGATGGCATTATTCACTGAGCCAGATGTATTTAAATCAGGAGCTGCCCTTCGTTCGGTAACAGATTGGGCACATTATAATCATGGATACACAGCTAACATTTTAAATACACCAGAAGAAGATCCAATTGCTTACAGAAGATCTGGACCAATTTATTTTGCTGAAGGATTAAAAGGTAATTTATTGATGGCACATGGCATGGTTGACGTCAATGTCCATTTTCAGGATGTTGTGAGACTTTCCCAAAGATTGATCGAGCTAGGAAAAGACAATTGGGAAATGGCGATTTATCCTGTCGAAGATCATGGATTTGTAGAGCCAAGTTCTTGGACTGATGAATACAAACGAATTCTGAAATTATTCAACACCACCCTACTCGAAGAATAATGGTAAAACCAATGCGAGTGGCATCTGCTTTTTTAGCTGGTGCCACTTTTTTTATTTCAGTTTTTTCTTGCCAAAACAAAGAAGACGGTTCTCTTAAAATCACAGGAACCATCGCAGAAAATGCCATGGTCGTTTCTGCCCGTGAGGAGGCCTCCAAAATCGGTTTGGATATAATCAAAAAAGGAGGAAATGCCTTTGATGCGATGATGGCAACAGAGATGGCACTAGCTGTCATCTATCCTTTTGCAGGAAATCTCGGTGGGGGCGGATTTATGGTGTATAGAATGGCTGATGGAAGCACCGGATCTTTGGATTACCGTGAAAAAGCGCCTTCTGCTGCATTTCCAGACATGTACTTGGATGAAAACGGTGATGTTATTCCAGGTCTAAGTACTCAAGGCGCATTGGCTTCCGGTGTTCCCGGAACGATTGCCGGCATTTTTACAGCCCAAAAGAAGTTCGGAAAATTAACTCCGGAGGAAATATTTGCCCCAGTAATAGAACTGGCTGAAAATGGCTATGTGGTCACTTCTAATCAGGCAAACCGGCTCAAGCGATTGCGTGAAACATTTATAGAAGTCAATGGTCCTGACACGTACTTTGCGAAGCAAATTGCAGTTGGAGACACCTTGAAGTTCCCGGTATTAGCGGAGACATTAAAAAGAATTGCCAAAGGAGGAATGGATGAATTTTACAAAGGTGAAACAGCAAAAATCCTTTCTAAACATCTTCGGGAAATGGGAGGTATTATCACCGAAGAGGATTTGGCAAACTATCAGGCAGCTTGGAGAGATCCAGTGATTTTCAACTATAAAGAACTGAAAATCATTTCTATGGCTCCTCCAAGTTCAGGAGGTATTACCTTAGCGCAGATTTTTGGAATGATTGAACCTTATCCATTGAAAGATTTTGGCCATCATAGTTCAGAACATATTCAGCTATTAGTGGAGGCAGAAAGAAGAGCCTATGCAGATCGAAATTTTTATTTAGGAGATCCGGATTTTGTAGAAATACCAAAGTCCGAATTAATGGATCCCTCCTATTTAAAATCTAGAATGGAAACATTCACTTTTGATCAGGCTAGCAAATCAGAAGAAATTGCAGAAGGCAAAATCACTTTTGCAGAGAGTATGGAAACGACTCATTATTCGATCATTGATGCCGAAGGAAACGCAGTTTCAGTGACTACAACACTAAATGGAGCTTATGGGTCCAAGGTTTACATAGATGAACTCGGGTTTTTCTTGAATAATGAAATGGACGATTTCAGCTCTAAGCCGGGTGTACCTAACATGTTTGGCCTAATCGGTGCTGAAGCAAACAGTATTCAGGCTGGCAAAAGAATGCTAAGTAGTATGACCCCTACCCTTGTGGAAAAGGAAGGGAAATTATGGATGGTAGTAGGTACACCGGGTGGATCAACAATCATAACCTCGGTACTTCAGACCATACTTAATGTGTATGAATTTGAAATGGGAATGCAAGAAGCAGTGGAATCAGCCCGTTTCCATCATCAATGGCTTCCAGATGTCGTCAGCTTTGAACCTGATTCATTTGATACCACTTTATTAAATAACCTCAAATCAAAGGGATACATCATTCTGGAAAACAATAATCCTATTATCGGAAAAGTAGATGCTATTCTGGTTTTGCCCAATGGCAAACTTGAAGGTGGAGCCGATCCAAGAGGAGATGATAAAGCGGTAGGGTTTTAAATCTGAAAACTCTTATGGAATAAAGGGAAAAAGCAGGCTTCGCAATTAGCCTGGCTTTTTCCCTTTTTTATTCAAGGAATACTTAATTTTGCCCCAGGAGAACCAAATGCCATTCACTTGATGTTCTCGCTCTATCTGTAACCTAATGGACCTTGAATCCATTAATTATTACAAGCTATGAAAACAAAACCAAGAGTAGTTGTCGGCCTATCAGGAGGTGTTGACAGCTCTGTAGCTGCTCATTTATTAATCGAGCAAGGCTATGAAGTCATCGGGATGTTTATGAAAAACTGGCACGATGAATCAGTAACAATTTCCAATGAATGTCCTTGGATGGAAGACTCCACCGATGCAATGCTAGTGGCAGAAAAATTGGGAATCCCTTTTCAAGCAATAGATCTCAGTGAGGAATACCGCGAGCGAATCGTGGATTATATGTTTGATGAATATAAGGCTGGTAGAACTCCCAATCCAGACATTCTTTGCAATCGGGAAATCAAATTCGACATATTCTTAAAAGCTGCTCAAAAGCTAAAAGCAGATTTCGTAGCAACAGGACACTACTGCCAAAAAGGTGAAATTGAAGTAGATGGAAATCCAGTTTACCAACTTCTTGCTGGTGCAGACCCTAATAAAGACCAAAGCTATTTCCTTTGTCAATTGAATCAAGAGCAATTAAGCAAAGCGCTTTTTCCAATAGGTCATTTACAGAAACCGGAGGTAAGGAGAATTGCCAAAGAACAGGATTTGATCACGGCAGATAAAAAAGATTCTCAGGGTCTCTGCTTTATCGGCAAAGTCAGACTTCCTGATTTCTTACAACAGCAGTTAAAACCGAAAAAAGGAAAGATCATTCAAATCCCTGAGGAATTGGAGATCTACCAAACCCAAAAAATTCCTGTGGGTATTCCTGCAGAAGACTGGGATTCTGAAACCTTGGATGCTATTTCTTTACCATTGCATTACTCAGCTGATCAAGGCAAAATGCTAGGGGAACATAATGGGGCCCATTATTTCACCGTTGGCCAAAGAAAAGGTCTTCAGGTGGGTGGCACAGGCAAGCCATTGTTTGTAATATCGACAGACACAAAGGAAAACATCATTTATACTGGCTTGGGAGAAACACATCCCGGACTATTGAGAAATGGCTTATTTGTAAAAAACGATCAGATCCATTGGATCAGAGAAGATTTGACTTTGTCAGTGGGAGAAAGTGCACGATACAAAGCAAGAATACGATACCGCCAACCATTAACTTGGGCTACTTTGGTCAGAAAAGAGAATGGGCTTTATGTCATTTTTGACGAGCCACAAAAAGGAGTAGCTTCTGGTCAGTTTGTGGCTTGGTATGATGAAGAGGAATCTATTGGGTCTGGTACTATCTTCTAAAAATCAGAAAGTCAGTGCATCCATTGACTTTCTTTTTATATCCCTATGTTATTAGAAATCCTTTTCGAAGATGAATACCTGATTGCTATCAATAAACCTTCCGGTTTATTGGTGCATCGAACTTCAATCGCTGCTCAAGAAACAAAATTTGCCTTACAACTCCTGAGGGATCAGATAGGTCAGCATGTCTATCCTGTTCATAGACTGGATCGTCCTACTAGTGGTGTTTTACTTTTTGCGAAGAAAGAAGAAGTACTTCCTGCTTTGAAAAACTTATTTTCTGAAAGGGAAATGGATAAAACATACCTCACAATCGTCAGAGGAATTCCAAGTATCCAAGAAGGCTCAATTGATCATCCTTTAAAAAGTGAACGATCTGGGAGACTCCAAGAAGCTAAAACCAATTATCAGGTGATTTCAACCTCAGAAATGCCTTTTAACAGCACAGGAAGATATCCGACCAGTCGCTATAGTCTTCTAAAAGTAGAACCTGAAACTGGTAGAACCCATCAGATCAGAAGGCATATGGCTCATATCCGTCATTACATATTAGGGGATAAGAAGCATGGTGATAACAAACAAAACATATTTTTAGAGCGGGAATTTGGACTTCAAAATCTGATGCTTCATGCTGAATGCCTTTCTTTTTCACATCCTATAAATAGTCGACTGATCAATTTACACTGCATTCCTCCAGCTCATTTTTTAAAAATGCTGAATGATTTAAACCTCTATTTAGCCCTAAATAGAAAGAAATAAGTTCATATGGGGAATTTCTTTTACTTTAGAAGAGTAAAATATTCCCCTATGAAAAAAATACTTGTTAGCATCTGTATGCTTTTCTCCTATTCTGCCCTGATCCAAGCTCAGGTAGAAGATGTAGAAAAAAAATTCAATAGAGAAGAAGCAATATCCCATTTCACATATTTGGCTTCTGATGAGTTGAAAGGAAGGGACCCAATCCGTCCTGAAATCGAAATGGCATCAAATTATATTGCCAAAGAATTTGAGAAATATGGGGCAAAGCAACTTCCAGGAGCATCAGGATATTTTCAAATCATACCATTTATGATGTCCACTCCTCCGGAGACAGGAGAGATTGTGATTTCGGGTGAGGCATTTACCCAAGGGGAATCTTTGTTGGTTCTCAGTGGGAATAATCTGGATGGAACATATGAGCTAGTGGATGTAGGGTTTGGTTTGGAAGAAGATTATGAAGGTAAAGATCTGAAAGGAAAAATTGCCGTCACCAGTGTAGGTGCCCCAGATCAAATGAGTCCAGGGGCTTTGTTCTCACTTGGTGCACAAAAAACTAAAATTGCACAAGAAAATGGTGCGATTGCTATTGTAGAAATGTTCAACATTCCTTCTGTTCCTTGGCAGCTCGTTTCCCGTTACTTGAATAGAACTCAATTGACCGTAGACCAAGGTACTGCTAGCGATTTACCTTATATCTGGATAAAAGATCCTAAAAACAAAATCAAAACAGATATGGCAAAAGCTTCCGCGACTGAGGCTAGGTTTACTATTCAGAAAAAGGAGAACAAATCCATTGAAGGAAAAAATGTCGTTGCTTGGATAGAAGGAACAGATCCAGCCCTTAAAAATGAATTTGTCATGCTTTCTGCACACTACGATCATGTGGGAGTTGGTGAGCCAGATGCGAATGGTGATTCCATTTTCAACGGAGCCAGGGATAATGCGGTCGGTACAGTGGCAGTAATCAATGCCGCGAAATACTTTGCAGAAAACCCTCCGAAACGTTCTATCTTATTGGCTGCTTGGACTGCAGAAGAAAAAGGATTATTGGGAAGTGCATATTTTGCTGCCCATCCATTGGTACCGATCAAAGACATTATTTTCAATCTGAATATTGACAATGGTGGATATAATAACACATCCATAATTACAGTAATCGGCCTTGGAAGAACATCTGGAGATCAATTGATCACGGAGGCGGTGGAAGAAATCGGGCTAAAAGCCATTTCTGATCCATCCCCGGAACAAGGACTATACGATCGGTCTGACAATGTGAATTTTGCCAAATTAGGCGTTCCTGCACCTACTTTCAGTTTAGGTTTTACTGCTTTTGACGATGAGATCAATAAGTACTATCACAAGCAGGCAGATGGAGTGGAAACGTTTGATCTGGACTATGCTGTAAAATATTGGAAAGCCTATATTCTGGCAGCCCAGAAAATATCCAACATGGCTGAAAAACCATTTTGGTTTGCAGGAGATAAATATGAAAGTGTAGGAAAAGAATTATACGGAATCAACTAAGTTATCCAAATAACATCCCGGCAATCGTAGCAGTCATCAAACAAGCTAAAGACGCCGCAAAAAGAGACCTGAGTCCCAACCGGCTCAGGTTTCCTTGTTGATTAGGGGCGATGATGGTAATTCCTCCGAGCTGAATCGCGATAGAGCTGAAATTGGAAAATCCACAAAGCGCATAAGTGGAAATCACAATAGATTTGGCACTCAAGGAACCAATTTCTTTCATTTCAGATAAACTCAAATATGCCACAAACTCATTGATAACGGTTTTTTGTCCCAATAAACTTCCCACTTGAAGTGTATCAACCCATTCTACTCCAATCACCCAAGCAAAAACCCTAAATACTTGCCCAAACAGGTACTCCAAAGAAAACCCTTGAAACTGTCCTCCGGTACTGGATACTACAAAAGAATTTAAGCCAGTATATTCACCTATCAAGCCACTCAACACATAATTCACAGCAGCAATGACGGCAATAAATGCCAAAAGCATGGCTCCGACATTTAAGGCAAGTTTTAGGCCCTCTGAAGCTCCGATAGACATCGCATCAATCAAATTGACACCCATTGCTTCTTCATTCACCTCAAGTTTATCCTGTTTGACCTCTTTTTCTTCTTCTGGAACGAACATCTTGGACATCACAATAGCTGCAGGTGCATTCATAATGCTTGCCCCAAGAAGATAGGCAGCAAATTTACTTTGCTCCTCCAGGCTTTCTCCTCCCAGAAATGCAACATACCCAGCCAAAACACCCCCAGCGATAGTTGCCATCCCTCCTGTCATTAAACACATCAGTTCAGATTTACTCATCTGGGGAATAAATGGACGGACTAATAATGGTGCCTCAGTTTGCCCCAAAAATATATTTCCCGCAGCAGAAAGACTTTCAGGACCTGAAAGACGCATGGTTCTGGCCATCACCCAAGCGATACCAAAAACGATTTTTTGAAGGATTCCAAGGTAATACAAACCAGCAGAGACTGTGGAGAAAAAGATAATCGTAGGCAATACCTGAAAAGCAAAAATAAATCCGAAGCTGTCACCAGCTAAATCACCAAAAATAAAAGCTGCACCATCTCGGCTAAAACTCAAAAATTTCACAAAAGCCTGACTCAAAATAGAAAAACCCTGAGCGACGATCGGTACCTTGGTAATCAAAAACCCAAAAACCAGCTGTAAAATGACACCGATACCGACTAATCTCCAGTCAATTTTTCTCTTATTACTGGAAAAAAGAAAAGCTATCAATACAATGACAGCAAGTCCTAAGATCCCTCTTAAATAATCCATGAATCGTGGTTTGATAGAAAGCCTAAAAATAGGCAAGTGAGAGTCAATAAAAAAGCCTGGTTTGACCCAGGCTTTATAGAGATTTAATTTCTCTTATTAATTTCATCCCTGATTCTGGCAGCTTTTTCATAATCTTCATTACTTATCGCCTTGTCCAGCATCTGATTTAGCTTATCGAGTGTAAAATCTTTCAGGGAACTTTCTTTTTTGGAAGTGCCCTTCTGAGCGGTAGGTTTTGCCGGAGATTTTTCTTCTTTCTTTTCTTCTTCAGAAAATTCAATTGAAGCCTCTGACATCACTTTTTCGGAACAATAGACTGGAGAATCAAATCGAACTGCGATTGCAATGGCATCTGATGGTCTAGAGTCAATTTCGACTTCTGAAGTTTCATTATGACATTGAATTTTGGCATAAAAAACACCCTCCTTCATATCAGAAATGATAATCTTATCTATCTCAAAATTAAAGCTATTTGCAAAAGATTTGAATAAGTCATGTGTCATGGGCCTATTGGGAATAATTTTCTCAATCTCAATTGCAATCGCCTGAGCCTCAAACATCCCTATCACAATTGGCAATCTTCTACTCCCATGAACCTCTCCCATAACCAAAGTAAATGACCCTGATTGGGAATGGTTAGATGACAAACCTAAAATCTCCAGTTCTACTAGTTTTTCCACAAAAATTATAATTCAGCTTTTAATGCTTCGGTAAGTTTTGGTACCACTTCAAATGCATCCCCTACAATCCCATAATCCGCAGCTTTGAAAAATGGAGCTTCCGGATCTTTGTTGATCACCACAATACACTTCGAAGAATTCACTCCTGCAAGATGTTGAATCGCTCCTGAAATTCCTATTGCAATGTATAAACTTGGGGCTACTTTTACGCCTGTTTGGCCTACGTGCTCATGATGTGGTCTCCATCCTATATCAGAAACTGGCTTTGAACAACCAGTTGCTGCTCCTAAAGTTTTTGCCAGATCTTCCAACATTCCCCAATTCTCAGCACCTTTCATACCTCTACCACCAGAAACAACAATATCTGCTTCCGGAAGTAAAACTTCTCCGGTAGCTCTTTCAGTCGATGTGATTTTTGATGCAAAATCAGAATCAGCTAGTTCTACCTCAAAAGCTTCTACAGTTGCAGCATTTCCATCTGTTTTAAGGTCGATGGAGTTTTTCTTCACTGCCAAAATTTTATTCTCAGTAGTCAGCTTCGTTTCAGCAAACGCTTTCCCAGTAAATATGCTTCTCTTTACTTTATAACCAGAGCCCGTATCCGGTAGAGCTACGACATTAGACACCAAACCAGCATTTAACTTAATAGCAAGCCTTGCTGCCACAGCATCTCCTAAAGAAGACTTGGCAAGAATCAAGGTCTTTGCTCCCACTTTTGAAAATGCCTGAGCAATTGCCGAAGCGTGAGCCTGAATTAAACCTGCATCTAGTCTAGCATCACCAGCATGTAAAATTTTAGTAGCTCCTGCCGAACCGATAGAAGTTAATTCCTGATTCTCTATGGACCCCAAAGCTACTGCTACCACTTCTCCTTCTCCAGTTTGAGCAGCTAAAGCTGAAGCAAATGAAACAGCTTCTAGGCTGGTCTTCTTTACTTTTCCTTCTGATTGCTCTATATATACTAATATTGACATAATATCTTGATTTTTAAATTTTTAAAGATAATTGATTAAAGCACTTTAGCTTCGTTTTTCAGGAGCTTGACAAGCTCTGATACATTATCTTTATCTATTAATTTAACTGCACCTTTTGCCGGAGGCAATTCATAGGAAGTTGCCACAGCTTGTGTCTCATCTGAGACCGCTACTACTACGTTTAATGGCTTCGTACGTGCAGACATAATTCCTCTCATATTTGGGATTTTCCATTCTGCGATAGGTTCTTGACATCCAGCAATCAAGGGTAGACTAGCTTCTAAAGTTTCTTTTCCACCTTCAATCTCCCTTGCCATGGTCACTTTTGAGCCATCCACATCCAATTTCATCACTGGAGAAAATGAAGGCATTCCTAATAGTTCACCAACCATTCCATGGACCATCCCACCATTAAAATCAATGGATTCTCTTCCCATCAAGATCAAATCATATGCACCTTCTTTTGCATAATGAGCAATTTGTTTGGAAACGAAAAATGAATCTTTTGGATTGGAGTTGACCCGGATCGCATCGTCAGCACCAATAGCCAAGGCTTTTCTTAAAGTGGGCTCAGTCTCTGACTCACCTACATTAATTACAGTCAATTTCCCTCCAGTTTGATCTCTTAATTCAACTGCTCTGGCCAATGCGTAATCATCATAGGGACCTATAATGAATTGAACTCCAGTGGTATCGAATTTTGTATTATCGGCAGTGAACTGAATCTTTGAGGTCGTATCCGGAACATGTGTGATACAAACAAGAATCTTCATTGGTTTAGAATTAGATTTTTTTAGATTTATTTCGTGTGAAATTAACAGGATAGAGCAAATTAAAAAAACTATTGATGGGCAATTTAGACCGGTTGGAACTATTCAAACAATTCTCAAAAGAAGAACCTGAAAACCCATTCAATTGGTATGCACTGGCATTGGAGTATTGTAAAACAGATACTTTGAAGGCTGCAGAACTCTTTGACAAGCTCCTAACGGGCTTTGAGGCCTATTTGCCCACCTACTACACTGCCGCGCACTTTTTCACAGATTTGGAAGAAGTCGACAAAGCCAAATTAATTTATGAAAAAGGGATAACCCTCGCTCAAAACCAACAGGATACAAAGGCTTTGCAAGAGCTTAAAAATGCCTATCAAAATTTCCTTTTTGAATACGATTTTGATTGAGATCAAATTTTAAAGTTTTCGGAAAAATGAGACAGTTTCACTTCTTGCTCTCCTGCCTGATATCCTAAGTCAAACAGTTTTTGACAGTTTTTAGCATTATCCATTGCTGCCAAATCATCGATATCGGACTGCTTATAGGAAGTTTTTGGTTTAAATCTGGTATTCAATTCGTCCACATCCAAAATCACGTTATATCTCAAATAACTGATCAACCCTTTTTTTCTTCCAGGTTCATCTGATAAAATATCTTCATGTAGAACTCCCACTTCCTGGTCTATTTCAATGGGTGTTTGAGAATTGGAAAGCCACTGCATCATCAATTGATTTTGCCAACTGGCATCCTGCATAAACATGTCCGGGAGGCTGGAAGCCCAATTGAGCAAGGTGTTTTTACTGATTTTCTTTGGAAGCCTTTTCCATTTCGTCATCCCTGTTCCTACTGAAACAACCAGCATGTTATCTTCGCCTAAAGACCAATGATACGGAAAGCCCTTTAACGTTGCCACCATCAGCATTTGAAGGGCAGGATTATTCGCCATACTTACTCCGCCGTCCACAAAAGCAGCAAAACTATTATCTCCCCCTACATCTATAGATTGAGGTAAAAAGTAAGTAGGAGCTGCAGCACTCGCCCTCACGCATTTCCAGACTGGTATGGATTTATTATCTCCTACCTGAGAATCATAAAATTTACCTTTAGGGTGGTTGTTGAGTGGCCATACACTGTTGGTATCCGCTCTTTTGGCCACAATAACTAAAGCAGTTTTAATTCTCTCCTGATCTCCAAGAAGAATGTCTCCAAAGACATTTTGTAACTCAGACACCAAAGCCCTGTCATCGTATTTCGCTTTTAATAAGTCATCTATTTCAAATATTTTAAACCATTTGTACTTCTTTCCAAAAATTTTGGTTCCAAGTTCAAAATATTTCTGTTTGATTTCATCCACCGACATTCCTATAGCTAAAGCAGCGGCAATTATAGATCCAGTACTGGTCCCCCCTATCATGTCAAAATAATCTGATAACAGTAGACGGTCATTTTGGTGTTGATTTCTTAGATGAGTCTCAAGATGTTTCAGATATCCTAAAGAAAGTGCTCCCCGAATCCCCCCTCCATCGAGGGCAAGAATCCTTTTGGGTCCAGTAGATTCAAATTTTTGAGCTAGCGTTTTCATAAAAATTAAATTTGAAATTGAATAAGAAAAGATTTGCTTATCAATTTACTAAATTGAAGTCTCATCCTTTCTAATTATAAATTTTTCCTATGATCAAGCAGCAAGAAATGTTACATCATTTTTTACCCATTTTGGAAGAAAATGGGATTATCTTTCAAAAAAAGAGTCTTATCAAAGCAAAAAAAGCTGTGCCAGGTGTGGTCATAGTTACCAGAACAAATGATGGGGATGAAACGAAAAACACAGCCGAAAAAGGAGATTGGCTGGTAGAAAACCAGACTTCCTCATCAGAGAAATATCTGATAAAACCTGGTGTTTTTGAAAAAAAATACACCTTGATCCAATCCTTGGAAAATGGTTGGGGCTGCTATAAACCTAAAGGTAAAATTATAGCAATAGATGTTACTTCTGAGCTTTTGGCTCCCTTTACCAAAGAAGATAAAATGGAATTTGAGGCTCCATGGAAGGAACTGACTTTATTGAGACTTGGGGATTTTTTGGTGGTACCACCAGAAAAAAACGAAATTTATAGAATCGCAAAAAAGGAATTTTGGGAGACTTACGAAAAGGCCTAAGGAACCAAAACAATTTTTCCGAGTTGTTTGCCATCTCTCATTCTATCAAATGCACTTTCAAATTTCTCAAAAGGAAAAACCTGATCCAGGATGGGATTGATCTCATGTTGGCTGACAAATTGAATCATCTCTTCAAAATCCTGGTCAGACCCCATGGTTGTTCCCTGTATTTTCAATTGATTCCAGAAAATCTTCCGGGCATTGAGTTCATTGATATTACCTCTGGTAGCACCATAAAAGATTAACCTACCACCTGGATTTAACACATGGAGAAGATTGTTGAAAGTATTTCCGGCAGCACTATCAATGATCAAATCAATTCCACCACTGGATTGTAAAGCCTCTTCTGCCCATTCTTTCTCTTTATAATCAAATGCTGCTTCTGCACCAAGCTTCAATGCGGTGGATCGTTTTGCTTCACTGCTACTACTTACAAAGACTTTTGCCCCGGTAGCCAAAGCAAACTGAAATGCAAACTGAGCAACTCCACCTCCAAAACCAGTAACCAAAACTTTCTCACCAGACTTGACTAGTCCATGGTAAAACAATGCCCGATAGGCTGTCACTCCTGCTAGTGGAAGAGCTGCTGCTGTTTCAAAACTCAAATGTTCAGGTTTCAAAACTATCCGATCCGCAGGCACAATCACCTTCTCCGCCAAGGTACCATTTCTTGGCATTCCCAAAATTTCAAAATCTTTTCCCTGAGCCTTTTGATCCGAACCCCAATGGATGGCTGGATTGATGATTACTTGTTTTCCGAGCCATCCTAAGTCTACTCCATCTCCGACTTCCTCTACTACTCCTGCCCCATCAGACCCAAGGGTAATTCCATCCTGAATATTCGGATACAATCCTTTTCTGCACCATTCGTCACGATGATTTAAAGCAGCTGCACGAATGGAAATTTTAACTTCACCATTTTTACATTTTCCTTCTTGAACTTCATTCAAGTATAGTTTGCTAGGTGATGCACTGTCAAGAGTTATGGCTTTCATTTTAAAAAATTAAAAGTCTACGGGACTATTCGGTCGATTCAATAAATCATCTGTATCATCAAAATCAGAATTTGCTTTGCTCTGCATTTTAATGGTTTGTCCAGCATCAAATGAAGATACTCCAGAAGATTGCTTGGAGAAATTAGAAGCATAAACAGGCTGGTTCATCGCAGGGGCGCCAAAATGATCCAAGTCCTGAAATTTGGTATAGCGACCGATAAACCGGAGTTTCACCGTATCTAAGGAACCATTTCTATGCTTGGCAATAATCACCTCACCAACACCCTGAGTAGAATTATGTTCTTCATCTTCTGTAATCCCGTAGTATTCTGGACGATATAGGAACATAACCATATCAGCATCCTGTTCGATAGCTCCGGATTCCCTCAAATCTGAAAGTTGAGGACGTTTGTCACCCCCTCTGGTTTCTACGGCTCTTGACAACTGGGAAAGAGCAATAACCGGCACACTTAATTCTTTTGCGATTTTTTTCAATGCCCTGGAAATACTCGCAATTTCCTGTTCACGGTTTCCTCCACCACCACCTTTGGAATCACCTGACATCAGCTGCAAATAATCAATTACGATCATTTGTATGTCATGTTGGGCTTTCAGCTTTCGGCATTTTGCCCTGAGTTCCAGAATAGATAAAGCCGGAGTATCGTCCACAAACAAAGGGGCTTTGGATAATTTGGCGGTTTTATGTACCAACTGGGCCCATTCATGCTCTTCCAACGATCCTTTTTTGATTTTTTCAGAATCTAATTCAGCTTCAGAACTGATCAGACGATTGACCAACTGGACAGACGACATCTCGAGAGAGAAAATTGCAACTGGTTTATTATGATCCACAGCAGCATTTCTTAAAACGGAAAGAACAAATGCAGTTTTACCCATGGCAGGACGTGCAGCGATAATCACCAAATCAGATTTTTGCCACCCTGAAGTCACTCTATCCAATGCCGTAAAACCTGAAGGAACACCTGTCAAACCATCTTTTTGATCTCTTCTTGATTCCAATTCTATAATGGCTTCCCGCATGATCGATTTCATATCAGAATAGTTTTTTCTGATATTCTTTTCCGAAATCTCAAAAAGCGATTGTTCCATTTTATCCAAAAGCTCAAATACATCCGTCGTATCCTCGTACGCATCTTTTTGGATTTCCGAAGATATTCGGATCATCTCCCGCTTGATAGATTGTTCTGTGATGATCCTGGCGTGATATTCAATATTGGCGGCAGATGCAACTTTTGAAGTCAATTCAGTAACATAAAATGCACCTCCTGCAATTTCCAATGCGCCATTTCTCCGAAGTTGATTCGTGACTGTCAACAAATCAATAGGCTGGCTATCGGTAAACAAATCCAAAATCGCCTGAAAAATTACCTGATGCGAATCTTTGTAAAAACTCTCCACTTTTAAAATGTCGATGACATTGGTCAAAGCGTCTTTTTCGAGCATTAGAGCTCCGAGTACAGCTTCTTCCAAATCTACTGCCTGAGGAGGAACTTTTCCCATCATATTTGGAGTAGCTGGATTAGGGTGTTTACGCGCAATTCGGGTATTGGTACTTTTTTCAGTCATATTAACAAATGTATGGTCTTCTGACCATGAGTTTTAAACAAGTTTTGCCAGACTTATCAACATTGGAAAGCCACAAAAATCAAGCCTTGGTTCTAATTGAGTGATTTATAATAAACTCCGTTTCTAAATCTCTAAAAATGCAGTCAACATCGCACAAGAGAAACGCAAAACAAACACGGAAATACGAAAATTAAATATTTTAAGCTCCAAAATTGTCTGATTAGATATCTATCCAGTATTACGGAAACATCAAGTCAAAAATTCTCTTTTGAAATAAAAAAATTGTACCATCCTTATAAAATTGCATGATTTAAGAATACATAAAAATCAATGCAGTCAAATTTCTTTTTAAGTTTGACTGAGAATTGAATAAAAAACCAACTACATGAAAAACTACCATTTCATCGCTATTGGAGGAGCTGTAATGCATAATTTGGCATTGGCACTCGTAAAAAAAGGATATCATGTCAGTGGATCTGATGATGAAATTTATGAGCCTTCAAAATCCAGGTTGTCCAAAGCGGGAATTTTACCTCAGGAATATGGTTGGTTTCCTGAAAAAATAACTGAAGATCTGGACGGAATAATTTTGGGAATGCATGCCCGAATAGACAATCCCGAATTGGTTAAGGCACAAGAACTTGGAATCCCAGTCTATTCTTTTCCTGAATTCATATACAATCAAAGCAAGGATAAAAAACGGGTTGTAATAGCCGGGTCTCATGGCAAAACTTCCATCACTTCTATCATTTTACATGTTTTAAAAGATCAAAAAATAGATTTTGACTATTTGGTAGGTGCTCAGATAGAAGGATTTGATCTGATGGTAAGGCTTTCTGAAGCTCCCGTCATCATTATTGAAGGTGATGAATATCTCACTTCTCCATTGGATCGGACACCGAAATTTTTCCATTACAAACATCACATTGCCTTAGTTTCTGGAATAGCCTGGGACCATTATAATGTGTTCCCTGATTTTGGTGAATACAAGGATCAGTTTAGAAAATTCATGGAAACGACTCCTGATGAAGGAGAATTGATCTATTGCGAAGCCGATCAATTGGTCAAGGTGGCAGCTGGGTCTGTTGAAATCAAGGCTAAAAAGACTCCCTATAAAGCCCATGCCGCCACAATAGAAAGCGGAAAAACTTACTTAAAAACAGAAGTAGGTATGATTCCAATCTATATTTTTGGAGAACATAACCTCCAGAACCTGCAGGGAGCTCTAGACATATGTCTTGCTTTAGGATTGTCAAAAGAGCAATTCTATGAATCTATTCAAAGTTTCAAAGGAGCAGCCAAACGACAGGAACTATTAGCTGGCAACGATCATGCTTGTCTTTACCGGGATTTTGCCCATGCTCCTTCTAAATTGAAAGCAACAGTCAATGCAGTTAAATCCCAGTTTCCAGAAAGGACTTTGATCGCAGTTCAGGAATTGCACACGTATTCTTCTTTAAACAAAGAATTCCTTCCCAATTATGAAGGATCTATGGACTCAGCAGATGTGTCGATAATCTATTTAAACCCTCATGCAGCGGCACTTAAAAAATTGGAGGTTCTGGATGAAAAATCACTGAGAGAGGGTTTCAAAAGGCCGGATTTACTCTTATTTACGGATAGCCATAAGCTAAAAAAGTATTTATTGGAGCAGAATTATTCCAAAACGAATTTGTTATTGATGTCTTCCGGAAACTATGACAATATGGATTTGGAAGAATTAAAAGCTAAATTCAATTAAATTGAATCAATAAGTTCAAGGCAAAATTGCTCCTTGCTGCGAAAAACAAAAAAACAGAATGAAATTAAATCTCAAAAACTCCATTGCATTTTTTGATTTGGAGGCCACTGGCACCAATATTTCCACGGATAGAATTGTGGAAATTTCCATTGTTAAACTTACCACCGATGGAGGACAGGAAATATACACAAGAAGAGTAAATCCAGGAATTCCAATTCCGCTTGAGGCTTCTTTGATCCATGGACTTTATGATAAGGATGTCAAGAATGAACCTTCTTTTAAAGAAATTGCCAAAGATGTCCAGCAGTTTATCGGTCAATCTGACCTCTCTGGATTCAATGTTTTGAAATATGACATTCCTCTTTTGGTTGAGGAGTTTTTAAGAGCCGGAATTGAGTTTGACCTAGATAAGCGAAATCTTCTGGATGCTCAAAAGATCTTTCATCTAATGGAAAAAAGAAACCTGACAGCAGCCTATAAATTTTACTGTGGCAAAACACTGGAAAATGCACACAGTGCCGAAGCGGATACCTTAGCGACACTCGATGTTTTTTTAGCCCAAGTGGAACGTTATCAAGGTGAAGAAGCGATTGATTTGCAAGGAAATAAGCTTGGGGTTTTTGAAAACGACATGAAAAAAATCCATGACTTGGTCAACGAAAAGATGGTTGATCTGGCTGGACGTTTTGTTTTTAACTCCCAGGGGGAAGAGGTTTTCAATTTTGGAAAACATAAAGGAAAGCCAATCGAGCAGGTATTTAAGGAAGAACCAGGGTACTATGACTGGATGATGCGTGGAGATTTTCCATTGGACACCAAAAGGAAATTAACCCAAGTTAAACTGAGAGGTTTTTCGAATAGATAAAAAAATACCCGGAAATCCGGGTATTTCATTTTATTGTCCTTTGTAATATTTAAGTGCGTCTGGCATCCAATCATTTAGCTTTTTGATCCTATTTTTTGGATCAGGGTGAGTTGATAAAAACTCCGGTGGAGCTTGGCCGTTACTTTGAGCCTGCATTCTTTCCCAGAAAATAGGTGCTTCTCTCGGGTCATAACCGGCGATCGCCATAAAAGTCAATCCAAGTTGATCCGCTTCCGTTTCGTGCTTTCTTGAGAAACTTAACATTCCCAGTTCAGAACCTATACCCACTGATTGTAAGAATATTGCCTGCGTCAAGGAGGGATTTTGACCGATAGCAGAAGACAAAAGACCGACACCAAAGTTTGCAACCAAACCATTTGACATTCTTTCTCTAGAATGGGCGGCTACTGCATGGGCGATTTCATGGCCCATTACTACGGCAATACCAGTTTCGGTTTGAGTCACTGGCATAATACCAGTGTAAAAAGCCACTTTTCCACCCGGCATACACCAGGCATTTACTTGCTCGCTTTCCAATAAGTTAAATTCCCAACTGAAATCATCTGCAATTTCAGAGTATCCTGATTCTCTTAAATAGGATTCCACAGCTGAAGCCATTCTTTTCCCCACTTTGAGAACTTTCTGCCCGTCTGCAGTAGCTGTTACTACTTTGTTTTCCTTTAAGACCTGATCATATTGATCGTCCACCAGAGGTTGAATTTCTTCATTGGAAACCAATGCAAGCTGGGACCTACCCGTCAGAGGTACTTTAGCACAGGCATAGAAGATCAACCCTATTCCAAATATTAATGCTAGTTTTTTCATTTTGTTGGTTGTTTTTCAAATTCTAAATTCAAATAAAATACCAAAATCAATACTCTTTGATATTTATGTTATTTTGAAAGAAATTATCTGATTCATGAATTCTAAAATTTCCTCTCAGGAGTTAAATCCATCTGCCCAAAACTACATTAGTAAAATGTGCAATCCATTCATTTTTTGGTGGTTTATGTTGATTAAACTTCCTTCAGCTGTTTTTTGGAAATTGCGTGTCAAAACTTTAACTCTCGAAAAATGCGAAATTACTATTCCGTTTAGCTGGCGGACACAAAACCCCTTTCGATCCATCTATTTTGCCGCTTTGGCAGGAGCTGGCGAGTTGAGCACTGGCCTTTTATCCCAATTAGCTTTAGCAGGAAAAGGTGACTTTAGCATGTTAGTAGTAGATTTTAAGGCTGAATTCAGTAAAAAAGCAAATCAAAAGATCACCTTTACATGTAATCAGGGCAAGGAATTAAATGAGTTGATTCAGGCATTACAGATTGGAGAAAGCACCCAATTACAAATGGTTAGTAAAGGTCTAAATGAAGATGGGGATCTTGTCGCCCAGTTTTTTATCACTTGGTCATATAAACGAAAATCTTAATTAGACCAGTCTTTTTCCCACTCGATAAACTCTTTTAAACGGGCATATACTTTCTCACTGGACCAGTCCAAAAATTCATGGTGTGCATGCATCTGATTGAATTTGATGATCAAAGGATCCCACTCCCCTTCACTAATTTCATATTCCTCTCCCAAAACATTTTTTATAGAATCAGAATCTATAATTTTCAAATAACCTTCTCTCCTCTTTAAGTATTCAAGCTTCTTCGCGTATTCACGGGCATTTTTTGATTTTTTTGTGAAATAGGAAATAACCCCACCTATCGCCACACCTCCCTCAGGAGAATCTCTATAGCCGGCAGTCATCTGACCTTTGGAGGATTCCGGTTTTACCTCATTCGGATCCACTAGTATCAATTTACCATCTTTGAATCGGAAAGTATAGGGTTCAGCCTTAACTTCAAAAGTTGGTAAAAGTCTCGCCTGATCCTGAATCTGAATTTGTATAAACCGCTCTGAAGAAAGAATAATCTGTTGATCGATAAAACCAGGAAATGTCACTTTTAATGTGTCTCCAGCTATAGCCTGTACATTAAAATATCCTCGGGAATTGGTAGAATCCGACTCACTTTTACCTTGTACTTCCACAAGTACACCTTCCAAATATCTTTTATCATTGGCGTCAAGGATATTTCCGGAATAAGAAACCTGGGAATAAGCTCCTTGCAAAACAAGAAAAAGTATAAAAGACAGGAGTGATGATTTCATTTCGGAAGCAAGATATTTCAGACTGCCGAAATAGGGAAATCCTCGCCGTTAAATAAACTTAAGAAGAACTTATCTGATTTCCTGAAGCATATCCGTCCCCAAAAATTCTGGTTTTTCTGTTCGGTACCAAGATCTATTCGCAGGAATTTTCATCGAAGAATAGGTTACTTCCTCATTTAAATAGATGATTTCACCCACTTGGTTAGGCTCATCTTTATAAAATTTATAAGCATGCATGCGATAATTTTCCGGATCAAAATAGAAATACCAGCTATCTTCAGGATAAGCTACTCTTGCCACTAAATAGCTTTTGCCATCGAGTGTCTCAGTTTTGATTTCCTCATCTATTATGGTTCCAGGATCCTTCAGTTTCATCGGCAATCCCCATAGATAAGTATAGTAATTCCTCATTCTCAGGGCTCTTTCAATTTCCACATCCCCCTTTTTTACAATAACTGAATCCTCCAAAACTTCATATTCAAGATTATGGATGGAATAAGTCATTTTTGAATTCTGATTGTCCACTGAGAAACTATACTTTCTTGATTCTCTTCCATTAGGTAAACTATCCATGATCTGAAAAGTAGCGCTCAAAGAAGGCCATTCACCTTTCGGATCATGATATTCAATTGATCGATTAACTAATTCTGTCCCTGTTTCTGGAGATTTTTCCTGACAGGAAACTATTAAGGCCGAAATAAGTAGAGAAAAAAGAAATCTTAGGGATTGTTTCATAGATGAATTTTTTTTCAATCTAACTAATTTGGCAGAATGGAACTTCAACTCACCCGACTTGCTCCCACACCAAGTGGTTTTTTACATCTGGGAAACCTTTATTCTTTTTTGATCACTAAAATCCTGGCAGAAAAAAATGGAAGTAAAATACTACTTCGAATTGATGATCTGGACCGTGATCGCTATAGACAGGAATATGTACAGGACATTTTTGACACCTTGGATTTTATGGAAATTGGCTATGATGAGGGACCAAAAAATCTCAAAGATTTTGAGTCAAACTGGTCTCAAATTCACCGGATGAATTCCTATTTGGAAGCTGTAGAAAGCTTAAGAAATAAAAAAGTGCTTTTCGCCTGTGACTGCACCAGAAAAAAAATTCAGCAACTGGACTCTTCCGGCTACTATCTCGGCTATTGTTTGGATAGAAGAATCCCATTGGATCGGGCAGAAACAGCTTGGAGATTCAATACATTTAATACCGACTTTCTAAAAATCAAAGAGTATCCAGATAAACTAAACACTTATACTTTACCGGAGGATGGAGCCTTTTTTTTGGTTAGGAAAAAAGACCGACTGCCTGCTTACCAGTTGACTTCAGTGATTGATGACATTCATTTTGGTGTAGATTTTATAATTCGTGGAAAAGACCTGTTAAGCTCTTCCCTGGATCAAAAAATATTGGCGGAATCTCTCGGTGAAAACTCCTTTAATCAAGTTACTTTTCATCATCATGCCTTGATCAAAGGCCCCAAAAACCTAAAACTCTCAAAATCAGACGGAGCAACGTCTATACAGTATTTAAGAAAGGAAGGAAAAACAGTTCAGGACGTCTTTCAACTATTAGGAAATCTTCTCGGCTCCGAAAGCCCCATACTTAGCTTCGATGAGTTTAAATCCTTTGTCAATCTTCCATAAAAAAGGGTCTGAAAATCAATCAGACCCTTTTTCACGAAAATTTATGGTTGGACTTTAATCGTATTTCGCAGGCATTCCAGGAGCTACCTTAGACTTTTCGATAAATTGTCTGATATCTTCATTGGAGGTAACCAAATCCTCAGCTCTTAAATACATCATGTGCCCACTTCTATACCCAATCCAGGAAATACGATCTGCCATTCTTCCTGTAGGGTCCATTTGCCATAGATTGTATTTGGCATTAAAAAAGTCAGTTCCTCCATCGTATAAACCTGATTGAACCATCACATGCAAATAGGGATTTTGGCGCATAGCTGTTCCCAAATCATAACCCGTATTTTCATTCGATCTGTCCCATGGATGTACAGGGCCGAATAGATTGTAAGTCAAATCTGTTTTGTATTTCAAAGTTTCTTTGGCGTAAATATTAAAAGCCGGAGCAAAGGCATGATTCCAAGCCGTAAGAGCCGGGTCAAAATCAGGTCGAGATCCAGTACCTGCCTGATCAAATCCTTTATACCTACTATCCAATCTTCCAATAGTCATTCCTTGGTCTCTTAATAATTCCTTCCAGAAGAAATTGGTCGGTACCATTAAGTTATGTTCCAAAACCACCTCTTTACTCAAGCCGGAATAATGAGCAAATTTGGTAGCAATTGCATCTCTTTCTGAAGAAGGAAGGCTTCCTCCTTTTACTACTGCTGGGATCAATTCATTGATCGTAAAAGCCTCTACTTCAGGCAAAATATCATCTAGATCCTTATTTTGAAGATCTGGATCCAGTGCTTTATGGTACCAAGCTGTGGCAGCATAGTATGGTAAATAATTGGCTGTTTTGATCTGTGATCCTCTATCGATCCCCAAATCAGTTGGGGAAACCATGATCACGCCGTTGAAATACATCCAATGAGCTCCTTGAAGCTGAGCAACTAAGCCAGCCACTCTAGTGGTACCATAACTTTCACCGATCAAATATTTTGGTGAAGCCCATCTTCCCTGTCTTGTCACAAAGGTATTTACCCAATCTGCCAAATACTTGATATCTGAATTGATACCGAAAAATGTGGATCTTGGAGTTTCCGGATCAACTATTCTTGAATAACCTGTATTCACTGGGTCTACATAAACAATGTCAGCCACGTCCAAAATGGAATTTGGATTTGTTTTGGTGCCATATGGCTGCACTGGGTATCCTTCATCGTCTATATTCAGAATCACAGGACCTGTATAGGCCAGATGCATCCAAATAGACGCTGACCCTGGACCTCCATTAAAAGAAATCACCAAAGGTCTCGATGCTTTATCGGTGATATCTGTTCTCTCATAATAGGTATAAAACAATGAGGCAATAGGCAATCCCTCTTCATTCCAAACAGGCTGGGTTCCAGCAGTTGCTTTATAGGGGATTTTCTTTCCTTTAATGGTGGTTTCATGAGTGCTCTCTACTTTTGATTCCACCTCAATATGACGCGCTGATTGTGCCCAGGATAAGCTGATACAGACCATCATCATGATCGATAGATAAATTTTTCTCATAAGGTAAGTGGTATGATTTTATGCTTTGAATGTACAATTCATTCCAAAAAATACCCTAAAGAATTACACAGATGGAAAGTAGATTCAAGTTAATTTTTTCCTGAAGCCACGAGCTTGGCTATTACCACGGCAGGATATAAAATCCCGACTGTGGAAAGGAAAACAGAAAGCATTTTGGTCATGATATGTGTAGGGTATAAATCCCCAAAGCCAACTGTCGTAAGCGAAACCAGACTAAAATAAATGTACTGTGCATAATCTTCATCTATCCCTTTCAATTCGACAGTTCCGGCAATACCGGTTCCTGTGAAAAGGTAGATTATTTCAAATACAAAAGCCCCTAGGATTGCGACCAATAAATACACATTGATCGCTCCAATTACCCGATAGATATTGACTTCGTTATCTCTAAATAAAAGTCTGATATTCAAAAATATAAACACCAACATATTCAGTATTCCTACAAATCTTTCAGATAAATAAAATTCAAAATCAAAATCACTAAACCGGAGAAGTCTCAAACCTAGTTGGGTAAAAAATAATCCTGAAGTAAGAAACACCAGAAACTTTTCTCTGGAAGACCAAATCCCTGTGAAAAACAGAAACAAGAAAACTGAGTTGACGAAAATTAAATGAACATGCCCGTATTCAATCAGGATGGGAAGTATAAATACCGTGAAGAGTAAAATCAAGAGAAGCACACCAAAACTGGCATCAGTAAGCCAATATTCAGTAAAGTTTTTAAAAGCTTTTTGAACCGGTTTACTTCTAGGTTTGGACGTTTCTGCGTGAGACATTTGATCAAATATCTAGATTTCCGGATAATACCTGAACTGCCTGACCTTTGAGGATTACTCGATCATCCTGTTTTTCCAAATGCAGGATTCCTCCCCTTTTGGAAGCCTGATATGCTTTCAAAGAAAATTTACCTGTCTTTTGATACCAATAATCCATCAAGGCACAATGGGCAAATCCTGTTACAGGATCTTCATTGATTCCCACATTTGGTCCGAAAAACCGGCTGTAGATATCAAAAGGCTCCTTCCCTTTAGCCGTAACTATGATTCCCTCTTCAGATTGGGCAGCAATTATTTGAAAATCCGGGTTGAGTGACTCCACTGCCTCATGATCTTCCAACTCGATTATCCAGTTTTTTCTTAATTCAGAAACTGCTAGAATTTTCTTTCCGAAAAAATCCCCTTTAAAAAAAGGATGTGGTTCCGTGAAGGTTGGAAGTAAAGGAAAATCCATTTCTATAAATTCTCCGTCCCCTTTTACACGAAGTTCACCGCTTTTTGTATTAAATCGAATTGTTTCTCCTGGCACTGCCCAGCCGGCATGCATCATTTGAAAAGCCGAAGCCAATGTGGCATGTCCACAAAGATCAATTTCCACAACTGGAGTAAACCATCTAAGTCCAAAAACTCCTGATTCATCCGTTTTTTCCACAAAAGCAGTTTCGCTAAGGTTCATCTCCATTGAGATCGTCTGCATTTGCTCCGTAGAAAGCGGTTTATCTAAAAGACAAACAGCCGCAGGATTACCTCCAAATGGCTTATTGGTAAAAGCATCTATGATAGCGATAGGAAGTTTCATGGATTAATATTTATCTAAAAAGATTTGATAATGATGTTTGAAATGCCCTGGGATTATCCAAAGTAATGCTCTGGGAGTGATCGGATTTCCACTTGCCTGGCCTACAAAGTCCAAGGTTTCTTTTGGCAAAATAGAAATCATCGATAGCAAAGCCATCCTTTGAGCTTTAAAATCATCCAAAAGATTCTGCACAGGAACTTGACCGAATCTTGCATTCAATACATAGGGATCCTGGTCAAAACCTGGAAGTGCTGATTTTTCACCTCTAGCAAAACACAAAGCCCGAAACGTCATGATCCTTTCAGTATCTATCATATGTCCCAGCACTTCTTTAGGTGTCCACTTGCCTTTAGCATAGGCTTTTTCTGCCCATTCCAATCCTTTGCTAGAAAAAAGGTCATTTAATAGTTGGATTTGGTCAAGGATTATTTTTTCATACTGATCCCCATTGACAAGATTTAGGTAAGTGGAGAAAAAAGGAGAATAATCGCCTTTATTAGGTTGGTTTAATGTCTTCATGTAAAAGTTATCTTTATTCACAATTATATGGGATAAATTTAAGCTGAACCTTAAAACTAAGACCAAACATGAATAAATTTTTACTACTAGTTAGCATGATTTTCATTTCAGGAACATCTTATTCCCAAATAGCAGTAAATAGAGATCCTGAAATCGCGAAAATGGTTTCCGAAATATCTTCAGACTCATTGGAGAATTATATCCACGAGTTGGTATCATTTACCACCCGCCATACCCTCAATACCAATACCAGCACAGGTATGCCTGCTGCTCAGGAATATGTCCTTTCCAAATTCATTTCCTTTGCAGATAAATCAGGAGGAAGAATGACAGCAGAAATAGAAAAGTTTGTGATTCCTGCCGATGGTAGAAGAATAACTGAAGATTCTCCAGCTGCCAATGTCATCGCAACACTAAAGGGAACTGATCCGAATGACAATAGAATTTTCATTATTTCTGCTCATATGGATTCCAGAAATAAAGACGTGATGGACGCAGAAGGAATAGCGCCTGGAGCAAATGACGATGGCAGTGGAACAGCAGCAGTGATAGAACTCGCCAGAGTGATGGCATCCAGATCTTTTCCGGCAACTATTTTATTTGTTGCCTTTACTGGAGAAGAAGAAGGTCTGAAAGGCGCTACTTATCTGGCAGACAAAGCATTGGAAGAAGAATGGGAAATCGGAGCAGTTTTGAACAATGACATCATTGGTAACAGCAGCTCATCGGGAACTCTTATCAAAGACAATCTAAAAATGAGGATCTTCTCTGAAACCATTCCTGCAAATGAAACTGAGGAGATGGAGCGAATCAGAAAGTATACAGGAGCAGAAAATGACAGTAAATCGCGCCAGCTAGCACGTTACGTCAAAGAAATCGGTGAGCGATATGTCGACCAATTTGAGGTGAAATTAATCTATAGAGCAGACAGATTTTTAAGGGGTGGGGATCAGACTGCTTTTTCCAGAAATGGTTTTACTGCAGTAAGATTCTCTGAAATGAATGAAAATTTTTATCATCAACATGAGAATGTACGGGTGGAAGATGGAATCCAATATGGTGATTTACCTGAGTTCATGGATTTTGAATATCTAAGAAAAGTGTCCGCTGTCAATATATCCTCCTTAGCCACTTTGGCAAAGGCTCCTTCACCGCCTCAGGAAGTACAGATCAGTGTAAGAGGATTGAGTAATTCATCCACATTACTATGGGAAGAACCAGCCACGGGAAAGGCAAAAGGATACTATGTTTTGATGCGAGAGACTTCTTCTCCGATGTGGGAAAAGAAATTTTACACTACTGAAATGACCTTGACTTTACCTTATTCCAAAGACAACTATTTCTTTGCTGTCCAAGCTGTAGGCGAAAACGGAGCTGAATCTCTACCTGTTTTCCCTACTCCCAGCAACAGGTAATCTATTTTAAATTGAAATAATTACAAATAGGAAAAAGTGATAGTTTAAAGGAACCGAAAGTCGTATTTTTAGTTTAAACAGTAATACAATACTTGAAACTATGAAAGCAAAAGAAATAGTTACGCTTCAGCGCTCACTTCTGATAGATACAGAAAAATTACTTAACAAACAGGTAGAAATGGAGGGGAAATCCTCTGCTTACTATTTATCAATGGCTTCTTGGTGCCACATGATGGGCTACGAAAATGCTGCGAAATACCTCTATACACATGCTGATGAAGAACGGATGCATATGATGAAGATTTTCAGGTATATCAACGAAGCAGGTGGACATGCCATGCAGCCAGAGATTACTGACGTCAGACATCACTTTAATTCCCTCAGAGAGGTTTTTGAATTGATTCTGGAGCATGAAATCAAGGTAACCAAAGCAATAAACAACATCGTAGATCATGCATTTTCGGTAAAGGATTTTGCGACCTTCAGTTTTATGCAATGGTATGTCACCGAGCAAAGGGAAGAAGAAACCATGTCAAGAAGAGCATTGGAATTATTCGATATAATCGGTGAAGACGGAGTTGGTCTTTGGACAATCGACCAGGAATTGGGCAAATTACATGATGCCTCAGTCCAAGGTGAACCTTAAAACAATGAAACTAACATCCAAAAAGCGGCACTTGCCGCTTTTTTTGTTCCCTTACTTAAGGTCTTGAATCAAGTTTAAATAGTATGTCATGAACAATTTGGGCTCTAACTTTCTTATCAATGAAACTGTATATTCCTCTGATTATTCTTAATTTTCAGCTGGTAAAATAATCAACTATGAAATTATCAAATAGATTTATAATTTTTTCAATCGGCATTTCCCCTCTCATTTATGGCTGTCAAGAAAAAAAAGAAGCCCAAAAAATAGACGAGGACAAAATGGTTGTTTCAGAATCTCCTGCACCCTCTGAAAAAATCGAAGGAATGGTATGGATCCCTGGTGGAGAATTCGTGATGGGAACCAATGAAACTGAAGCATATGCTGCCGAAAAACCAGCTGTCAATCTAAAAGTTGATGGCTATTGGATGGACACACATGAAGTCACTAATGCCGAATTTCAAAAGTTTGTAGAGGAAACTGGCTACATAACAGTAGCAGAAAGAAAGCCCGAATGGGAAGACCTCAAAAAACAATTGCCTCCGGGTACACCAAAACCAGATGAATCGGTCCTGGTGGCGGGTTCGATGGTTTTTTCTCCACCTCCATATAAAGTCCCCTTGCAGGACATCTCCCTATGGTGGGTTTGGGTAAATGGTGCCAACTGGAAACATCCAGAAGGACCAGATTCTGATATTGAGGGTAGAGAAAATCATCCAGTTGTTCATATTTCTTACGAGGATGCTGAGGCCTATGCCAAATGGGCTGGTAAAAGACTTCCTTCCGAAATCGAATGGGAATTTGCCGCTCGTGGTGGAATGAATGGAAAAAGATTTGCCTGGGGAGATGAGTTGACTCCAAATGGTCAATACTTAGCGAATACGTTTCAGGGAAATTTCCCAAATGAAAACTTGGGAAATGATGGATTTGTCGGAACATCACCAGTCAAATCTTACGCTCCTAATACTTTTGGATTATATGATATGATCGGTAACGTTTGGGAATTAACTGGGGATTGGTATGATGCTTTAAAATATGCAAGATTAGCAGGTCAGGCTCCCAAATTGGATAAAGACATGAATCCTTGCTACAATCCGGATAATCCATTTGCCATGGAACGTGTGATTAAAGGAGGCTCTTACCTTTGTGCTGAAAATTATTGCATCAATTATAGACCTTCTGCTAGACAAGGCCAAGCTTTCGATTCTGGTACTTCCAATGTTGGATTCAGATGTGTAAAAGACCCTGAACAGAAAACTCTAAGTATGAATTAATCAAATTGACTCTTATGAAAAAGGCTGGAATTCTTAATTTCCAGCCTTTTTTCTGGATTAAAATTTAACCTTTGGTATATCCATTGACTATTCTGGCAATGTATTTACCGATAATATCAAACTCCAGATTGACCAAGTCTCCTACTTGCAATTGATGAAAATTTGTATGCTCAAACGTATAAGGGATAATAGCTACTGAGAACCTGCCTAGACCGGAATTAAAACAGGTCAAACTAGTTCCATTGATCGTAATTGAACCCTTTTCAACAGTGACATTTCCTAGCTTTGGATCATATTCTATATCAAAAAGCCAACTTCCATCCTTGTCAGAAATACCTGTTACTTTACCTGTTTGATCTATATGTCCTTGCACAATATGTCCATCAAACCTTCCATTGGCAGGCATGCAACGCTCCAGATTGACTTTTTTTCCTTCATTCCATTGTGAAAGATTCGTTTTCTGGATGGTTTCCTCGATAGCAGTCACCCTATAACTGTCTGGTTTGGTTTCTACCACAGTCAAGCAAACTCCATCATGTGCCAAAGACTGATCGATTTTTAGCTCTGATGCCAAATTAGACTTCAGGTCAAAATGAACATTGCTACCTTCTTCGGTTATTTTCTGAATTGATCCAAAAGATTCTATTATTCCTGTAAACATGAGTTATTTTTAAACTTCGGGCTTTCAATGAGTAAGCAAAAATTGCCTTTTCAGAGTTCAAATTAAGCCAATTATTCTTTTATCTTCGATCACAGAATTTAAATAGTACGATCAAAAATGCTGAAACTCGAAGATACCTACCTCCATAAAGGCAAAAGAAAAGCACTGGTGGCTTTGCTAAAGGAAAAGGGAATCAAAAGCGAACGGGTTTTAGAAGCAATCAATCAACTTCCCCGTCATTTTTTCTTTGATTCTGCTCTGATTTCCCATGCATATGAGGACAAAGCATTCCCAATCGGAGAAGGTCAAACCATTTCCCAACCTTATACTGTCGCATTTCAAACAGAATTATTGGACATCCATCCCGGGGATAAAGTACTGGAAATAGGTACTGGATCTGGATACCAAGGAAGCATTCTACACCTTTTAGGAGCTCAGGTTTTTACGATTGAGTACCAGAAAAAACTATATGAAGGCACCAAACGATTTCTGTCCAGGTTGGGAATAGAAATGAATTTATTTTATGGAGATGGCTCCGAGGGGCTTCCTGCATATTCTCCATATGATAAAATTCTGGTAACAGCTGGTGCTCCCATAGTGCCTAATTCTTTACTGAAGCAATTGAAAGTAGGTGGAATATTAGTCATACCCGTTGGGGATAGAAAAAAACAAACCATGCTCAAACTGACCAAGAAATCTGAAAAACAAGTATTGAGAGAAGAGTTTGATGGATTTGCTTTTGTCCCACTTTTAGGAAAAGACGGCTGGAGGTAAATCGCTATAATAAACAGAATATTATTCTGATTTCATTTATATAATTACCTTTTTCAAAATTTTATATCTAATTTTAGATCAAATTTAATGTTATGCCGAAAAAGAAATTTGCAAAAGAGTCTGCTACGATCATGACCGAAATGGTCCTTCCGAATGATACCAATACATTAAACAATCTGATGGGAGGAAAATTGATGCATTGGTTAGATGTAGTAGCGGCAATTGCTGCACAAAAACACTCCAACAGAATTGTAGTCACAGCCTCAGCAGACAGCATATCATTTAAAGAACCTATTGCTTTGGGAAATGTAGTTACATTAAAGTCCCAAGTAACCAGATCATTCAATTCTTCGATGGAGGTTTTTATAGAGGTTATTGCTGAGGACATTCCAGCAAACAAAAAAATCATGACTCATCGGGCATTTTTCACTTTTGTAGCCGTGGATCAAAATGGAAAACCTATTGAGGTTCCAGAAGTAGTACCAGAGACCCCAGAAGAAATAGAACATTATGAAGGAGCTTTGAGAAGGAGACAACTAAGGCTTGTCCTTTCCAAGCGCATGAAACCTGAGGATGCAGTAGAATTGAAATCAATTTTCAATTTGCCAGGCACGAATTAATTTAAAAAAACAAAAGGGACAGAAGTATTTGTCCCTTCTTTCTTTGTGAACAGGCATTTTTTAGCCAATTTCCCATCATGGAAAATCCAAGTCTCCAAGAGCTTCAATTCTTTCTCGAAGAAGATCTTTTTTTACTCCAAGAAGACAAGAAGAAATATTCAGATCCGGGAAAAGTCTCTGAAATAAACGCTTCCTCTCCTACCTTAGAAAACGTTGTAAAAGAGTCTTCTGAGAATTACACCACCGAATCCACTCCCGAAGAAATAGTACCAATTCCAATGAAAGGCAACTTCAGCAATGGTTTATTGATCGTTCATGAAGAAGATGAACTGTCCGATCAGGTCATGGACATGTTGGTAAAAATGATCAATGCAGTGGGAAGGTCCATGAATGAAGTAGGAATTGTTTGCTCTTCTAATCTCGAAGGAAGAAGTATGGAAGATTTTGATGCATTAAATGCTCATGTCGTTTTGAAATTTGGGCGAATTAAACATCCTGTCAATACAATTCCTGCCATACCTTACGAAGTTTTTACAGATGAGGAAACCCAGTACCTTTTCGCAGATGCTCTCAGCCAGATCACTGAAAACAACGACATGAAGCGTAAACTTTGGAACGCATTGCAGGTCGTATTTAACATTAAAAAATAACATGAGTCTAACTCCAGAACAGCATAAGTGGGCAAAGCGATTCAGATGGATCAGCCTGATCGAAGGAATTTCATTTCTTGTTTTGTTGCTTTTTGCGATGCCACTTAAATACATTTTCGGTTTGCCTTTGGCAGTAACTTATGTGGGATGGGCACATGGACTATTATTCATCCTATATATCTATACAGTCTTCCCCACAGCCCATAAATTAAAGTGGAAATTCAGTCGCACTTTCTTTGCCTTAATCGCTTCAGTACTTCCTTTTGGCCCCTTTATTTTTGACCGAAACCTGAAGAAAAGTCAACACGTGGATTTTTAGCCTATGGCGCTAATCAGCAAAAAAAAGAAGATTTTTCCGATCAATCCAGGATTGAGGAAATACCTCGTCAAATACTCAAGAGAAGTGGATATTCCCATTCACTACCATGAATTGCTCCGGTATTCCAATTCTATAGCACTGTATGATTCAAAAGAACAGGATACACTTTGGGAAACTGTTTTTTACGATGAATCAGACCGGGAGGAAATCCATCTCAATGTCAAGAAAATCTATGCCTTGCTAAAAGCCGGTGGAGATATGTCTGTCATGGAGCATTTGTACGTAGATCGGATTGACCTTTGCATTTATGGAAACACGCAGCCATTCCGGGTGAGAATCGTCAATAGAATCAATGATAACTTTGATTACTTCTATATCAAAAATGCGGATGCATCGCGTGTATATGGACTGGAACTAGAGCATTTGCTTTCTCCAAACAGAATCAGTTACCTCGTTCACCAAAACACTTTAATTGAAGAACATATCGCGGGAATTCCCGGTGATAAATTCATGCGTCTTCATATGGCTGATCCGCATTTGAACCCGATTCGATTGGCAAAAGAATTTGTAAAATTCAATGAACGCTGTTTTGTAAGGCTTTTAGGAGACATGCATTCTGCAAATTTCGTCATTGATGTCACTCCGGATTTTGAAGAAACACATTACAGAATCAGGGCGATTGATTTTGACCAGCAATCCTATGAAGGGAAAAAATCCGTCTATTTACCCCAGTATTTTAAAGAAAACAATATCCTGATCCAACTGGGGATGACATACATCACTCCAGAATCCATGCGCCAATATCAAAAAGAAGAAAGAGCCTTGATTGCACATCGCTTAAAGTCTTCACAACGAGGGATAGATGACATATTGAGAGCCATGGAACATGATAAAATCTCACTTCCTGAAAACATCGAGGCATTGAAAAAAGACTTGGCAAAGCATTATGGCAATCCCTCCTTTCTGGATTGCCATAACATGGGTCAAATACTCCGTAAAAGCCTTGAACTATTGTTTTCAAAAAAAATCCAGTAACTGTAGTCATTTTTTTATTTTGTTGGTTCACACTTCGAAGGATAAAAATCTTAACTTCTGAGTTCAATAATCAAAGAACCACCAAATCCAATCATCCATGAAAACACGTTTTCTAACGGGTTTGATTCTTGGAATTCTTACGTTTCAATCCTCCTTTGCCCAGCAAATAGATGAAGCATATAATGCCAAAATCAAAGAATATACTACAGACCCAAGATTTCTTCCCTCCTCGGTTTTAGGAATCATAGAACATCCGGATATTCCATCTCCAAAAACACATTTTGGGCAAATCATCGGAGCACCGATGGAAATGCATACTACCAGCCAGATTTATGCTTACTACAAAGTCTTGGCTGAAAAATCTCCTCATCTCAGTATCCAACAGGTAGAAACTTCAGAGGAAGGAAGACCTATCTACATGGTAGTGATCGGTGGAGATGAAAGTATGGAGAGGTTGGATCACTATAAAAGCCAAATGTCAAAACTAGCTGATCCAAGGATCACCAATCCTGAAGAAGCTGAAACTATTATACAAGATGCCAAACCGGTTTATTATTTAAATGGAGGAATGCACTCCACTGAAATGGGATCTCCCGAAATGCTGATGGAACTAGCCTATCGATTGATTACCAGCCAGGACAAATCCATTCAGTTTATCCGAGAAAATCTGATTGTTCTCATCAATCCTGTATCTGAACCCGATGGAAGAGATAAACAGGTTGATTGGTACCATCGCTATACCAAAAAAAGAACGGATTGGGAGGATGGTTTCCCAAGATCCACACCTTATTGGGGACAATACGTTTTTCATGATAATAACAGAGATGGGTTGCAAGTTTCCCAGGCGATTACCAAAGGGATCTTCAAGATTTTCTTTGACTGGCATCCATTGGTGATGTTGGATCTGCACGAATCTGTTCCTTTGCTTTACATTTCTACAGGAACAGGCCCATATAATGAGCAAGTGGATCCTATTACCATTGGAGAATGGCAGATTATGGCAAACAGTGACATAGCAAGCTTAGCGGCTCAAGGAATGCCTGGTGCTTTTACCTGGGCATTCTATGACGGCTGGTGGCCAGGCTATGGAATTTGGGTAGCAAATAACCATAATGCAAACGGACGTTTTTATGAGACTTTTGGAAACGCTGGTGCCAATACCTACTTGAGGGACTTGTCCAATGCCAAATATGCTGGAGATCCAGCTACCAGTAGAGAATGGTATCGACCTGATCCTCCTACTCAGAAAGTTTATTGGTCTGCCAGAAACAATGTCAATTACATGCAAGCGGGAGTTTTAGCCTCACTCACCTACGCCGCCCATAACGGGGAGCAGCTTTTGAAAAACTTTTATCAGAAGGGCGTCAATTCTATTCAAAAAGGAAAATCAGAAAGTCCAAAAGCCTTTGTGATTCCAAAAGAACAAAAAGATCCAGCGATGGCAGCCTATTTAGTCAATCAGCTAAAAGCTCAAAAGATCGAAGTTCATCAGGCAATCTCAGGTGAAAATGAAGGAGATTATGTGATATTATTGGATCAACCGTACCGGAATTTAGCAGTCAATCTTTTGACTGAACAGAATTATCCCAAAGAGGCTAAATTTCCTCCATACGATGACATCGCCTGGACTCTTGGGTATTTGTATGGAGTGGAAGTAGAAAAAACAGATAGCATCGCTTACCAAATGAGTGATTTAAGTTTGGTTAACTCCGAGGCTACCTATCAGGGGAAAATAAATGGAAGCGGAAATGCATACTTCCTCTCCTATCAAGCTCAAAACACGGTTTTACCGGCTCTGTACTGGTTAAAGGAGCAAAATAATAAAGTTGAAGTTCAGGTTCTGGAAAAGGAATTGATCCTGGATTCAGATACCCTGGCTTTGGGATCACTTTTTTTCAAAGGTCTTTCACAAAAAGAGGCAAATCAGGTAAGCGAACTTTTTGGTCTGGATTTAATCAAAGGAAGCAAAACTCCTGAATCCAATGAAATTCATAGCGTAACTCTTCCTAAAGTCGCCATTTACCATACTTGGTTCAATACACAGGATGAAGGTTGGTCTCGCTATACTTTTGAGCAAAGAGGCATTCCATACACCTCAATTGATAAGGATGATTTGAAAGCAGGTGGATTACGAAGTAAATATGATGTGATATTGATTCCTAGGGCAAGAGGAAATGGTTCAGATTTTATCCATGGAGTCAGCACAGAATTTGGTCCATTGCCATTTACAAAAACCGCGGAATTCCCTTCTCATGGGTTTCCGGATTCTTCGGATGACATCACAGGTGGACCTGGTTTTGGAGGAATCGAAAACTTAAAAAAGTTTGTGGAAGAAGGTGGCTTAATCATCACATTGGATAACTCTACAAACATGGTTGCAGAAACAGGAATCGTTAGAAATCTGGAATCTTATTCCGCTTCAGGATTATTCCACCCAGGTTCTGTAGTGACTGTCAAAATAAAAGATTCGAAAAGTCCTTTAGTCTATGGTTTTCCAGAGACATTTCCGATTTTCAGAGGTAATGGCCCTCTTTATCAGGTAGATTTAAAAGACCGTAAAGCAATGGTACTTCAATATGGAACCAAGCCTCTAAAAGATGAAATTGAATATACAGGACCGATCATGGGAATGCCGGATAAAGAAGTGGAGGAAAAACCTAAATCTGAATCCGGAAAAGATACTCCCTATGTCAGGTCCGGAATGGTACGAAATGAGCAGACAATTATTGGTCAAGGAACGATCTTTAACCTTCCAGTAGGAAAAGGAAATGTCGTTGCTTTTACATTTGATCCATTACACAGATATTTAAATCATCATGATGCACCATTGGTTTGGAATGCGATTATCAATTGGAATCATTTGAGGTAAAAGAAATTTTATAGAAACTGAAAAAGAGCTTGTCTCAAAAGTCCATGATATTGTCAGCCAGAGCACTGGATCGACGAAAGTCGCGTATTTCGAAGGCTTAATACATCGAGTTAAGCTATATTTCGATCCCGTACCATTGTCGGAACGCTCCATGTGACAAAAGGAAATTATGAGACAGCCTCTTTTTCTATTTTAACTTCCAACTAATACTTTTTTAAGCGGAGTATTTCTTAAAGCCAACCCTACCCAAATCAAAACACCCAAATATACCGGAAACAAAGTATGACTAAGAACCGGGTTTGAAATTCTGAAATGTGTGGCCACTGCACCTCCAAAATAACCTGTCAGCAATATTGCTCCAATAACAGAAGTCTTGGGTATCACATAAAAAAGCGTTGAAATAAAAAGAAGGATTCCCATGGTAAGAATACTTGATTCAGGATAACCAAGCTCTGTGGTACCTTTCAGAACCTCTTCAGGTTGTATAAACTTGCCAAAAATATCGAAAGCCAAAAATGCGATGACTAGGCCACTACAAATCCAACTTATCATTTTCCTGGTTTTTGATTGTTGATTTTCCATAATTCCAGATTGATCTATTTGATTTTAAGAAATTGATACTCAAAATTCGGAGATGTTTAGGAAAAACAGACTGGTGATTTATGCCAAAAAATGGGTTTATAGCGAAAGCCTGATTTGGCGTACTTCAGAATACGGCATTTGCCTTATTCTTTTAAAGTAGTCCGGTGAATAAGTTTGTTTCATAATCTAAATCAATGAATTATGAAATTAACCAGATCAAACCTTTGGATCTTTTTGCTAGCATTCAGCGTATATTTTTCATCCTGTAGCTCCGATGACGACAACGATCCTACTCAAACTCAAAGCACCAATGTCACACCGGAAACTCCAGGAGATGCAGATGCAGTTTTGGCAGCTATTAAAGTGAAATCGAATGTGCCTGGATCTACGCCAGTTCCTGGACTAGGAGACATTCTGATTGATGTGGCTTCTGCAAATTTCTACTCATCTGCAGGTGGTAGTAGTTTGGTGAAAGCAGGAGACGTGGTGATCAATGATTTTAACTTGAAAACTGTAGGAAATTCCTACATCAACAATGCAACTGACATTTCTTTAGGGTTAAACTCTGGTCAAGGAAATGATTGGTCTGTATCGGGAGGTAGTGGATTTGATGCCTTTACGTATTCCACTTCCAAAAAAATGCCAGGGGTCATCCGCTTAAGCAATGTTCCTGATGCTATCTCTGTGGCAGGATCTGTAACTGTGGCCATTGAAGGAATTCCAGCTAATTGTGATAACATCATTTGGGTGATTTCTGATGGGGAAAAAGTAGCGACCAAAACTACGAAAGCCACTAGTGTGACATTTTCTTCTTCCGATCTTTCAGGCATGAAAGCTACTTCAACGGGAATTGTACAGGCAGCAGCTTATACCACAGAATCCCAAACTTTTGGAGGTAAAAAAGTATATTTTATCAATGAAACGTTGGACTCAAAATTCGTAGAAATCAACAAATAAGGTCTATTGTTAAACAAAAAAGGATTGGAAAATTATTTTCCAATCCTTTTTTACCTAGATGACTAATCTTCTTAAATAAGCTCCATATCCACTTTTACCAAGCTTTTCAGCAGCTTTTAGAAGCTCTTCTTTCCCGATAAATTTATTTCGAAAAGCAATTTCTTCAATACAACCGATTTTCAGTCCTTGACGCTCCTCGATTACTTCCACAAATTGTGCAGCCTGAAGAAGAGATTGATGAGTACCAGTGTCCAGCCATGCTGTTCCCCGGTTCAAAATAGCTACCTGAAGCTTTCCTTTTTTCAAATATTCATTGTTGATGTCGGTAATTTCCAATTCCCCTCTTGGGCTTGGCTTGATGTTTTTTGCAATTTCCACCACCTCGTTGTCATAGAAATACAAACCCGGTACAGCAAAATTTGATTTTGGATCCTCAGGTTTTTCTTCGATACTAATTGCCTTTTGATTCTCATCAAATTCAACCACTCCGTACCTATGGGGATCATTCACATGGTATGCGAATACCACACCACCATCAGGGTCTGTGTTTTCCTGAAGTGTTTTATGCAAACCTGAACCATAAAATATATTATCCCCTAAAATCAAAGCCACTTTATCATTTCCGATAAACTCCTCTCCTATGATAAAAGCTTGTGCCAATCCATCCGGACTTGGCTGAACCGCATATTGAAAGTTACACCCAACTTGTGAGCCATCACCCAATAGTTTTTCAAATGCTTGGTTATCTTCGGGTGTAGTGATAATCAAAATATCTTTTATACCGGCCATCATCAATACTGACAGAGGGTAATAAATCATAGGTTTGTCGTAAACAGGCATCAATTGTTTACTTACAGAAATAGTCAATGGATATAGTCTTGTACCAGACCCACCTGCCAAAATGATTCCTTTCATGCGGTAAATTAATTAGTTTCAAGGGTCACATGGAATCTCCCGTTTCTATTAACATTCCAAAATGCTGTTCATAGTCAAGTTCGATTTCATAGAGAAATTACAAAAATCAAAAGTAAATTGAGTTGACAAAACTACATATTGAAGGACAGATTAAAAAATACCTTCTGATGAAGCTTTCAGTCCATACCCTTCCGTGACTTGTTTCAAGTACAGAAAAATTAGTATTGCAGATTAAAACCAATTTTCACAAATGAAAATCCTTCTAGTTTCAATCGGTACCAGAGGAGATGTCGAGCCATTTTTAGCACAGGCAGAGATTTTTAGCCATGCAGGCCATCAAGTGACCTGTTTGTTTCCGGAACAGTTTAGGGATGTAGTGGTGCAATTAGGATATCCCTTCATAGGTTTCGATAAAAGATTTTTAGAGATGTTGGATACCAAAAGTGGCAAAAACGTCATGGGGGGAGGAGGAAATGGTTTTAAGCAATTAAAAGGATACCTCCAACTAGTCAGGGATTCTATGAAAATCCAGGATACCTTAATAAACTTACAAAGAGAAACCCTTCAAGAAATCGTCCCAGATAAAGTTCTTTTTCATCCAAAAGCACTCTATTTCTACCTCTGCGCAAAACAAAATCCAAAAAGATTCATTCTTTTATCACCTCTCCCATGTCTGATTCATACTTCCGAAAATTACCCACACATTGGTTTGTCAAAATGGGGGCCTTTTTCACCTAGATGGAATTTGAGAAGTTACAGTTTCTTAAATGGGGCAAGGCATTTAATGATGAAGAAAATGTTGAAAAGATATTATTCGGATTTCCCAGGTCAGGAATTCTCTTCAAATTCAATGAAAACATTTGAAGAAAAGCAATTAAAAACAGTTTATACAATTTCTCCATCTCTTTTTCCCAAACCGGAAAACTGGCCAAATACCGCATACATTTCTGGATATTTTTTCAGAAACCAAACCAAGGAATATCAAACCGACCCAAAATTAGAAGATTGGCTAAAATCACATCCAAAAGCAGCACTATTAACTTTTGGATCAATGAGTAATCCAAAACCAAAATACCATTCCGAAATCCTTATCAACCTGTTAGTCAAACATAAAATCCCAACTGTTGTCAATCTTTCTTGGGGAGGACTGGAAAAAGTTACTGTTGAGTCTGATTTGATATATTATGTCAATCAGATTCCTTATGACCGGGTTTTACCCAAAATCTATGGAATTATTCATCATGGAGGATCGGGTACCACCCATCAGGCAGCCTATCATGGCTGTGTCCAAATGATCATTCCCCATATAATTGATCAATACTTCTGGAATAAAATCATTACAAATAGGCAATTAGGACCAAATGGAGTAAGCATCCATAAGCTAACCGCTGATAAATTTGAACATTCCTTATTGGAATTTTGGAATAATGCCAATTTTAAAGATCAATCCTTGAAATTAGCACAGGAAATAAAAACAGAATCCAATAAAGAAGCTATCATTGACTACATTTCTAAAAATTAAAACGGTATGAAATCCAACCTGCTTATAGCGTTATTCTTATCCAGTTCCCTGATTTATTCTTGTTCTCAGAAAGATGACATCATCTTTAAAGACAATTCCGTTGAAAAATTCCGGCCGATATATCATTTCACTCCCAGGGAAGCCTGGATGAATGATCCCAATGGAATGTTTTACTATGAGGATGAATACCATCTTTTTTACCAATATTATCCTGATAGCACCATTTGGGGGCCGATGCATTGGGGCCATGCCGTAACCAAAGACCTAGTGAATTGGGAACATTTACCAATAGCCCTTGAACCTGATGAATTAGGATATATTTTTTCGGGTTCTGCAGTGGTCGATATAGACAACAGTACGGGTTTTGGTACAAAAGAAAATCCTCCTTTGGTGGCAATTTACACCTACCATGATCCTGTGGGTGAACGAGAAGGGAAAGTAGACTTCCAAACTCAGGGCATTGCCTATTCATTGGATAAGGGCAGAACCTGGACGAAATACGAAAATAATCCAGTATTAGATAACCCCGGAATAAAAGACTTTAGAGACCCAAAGGTTACTCTTCATGAAACCACTTCTGGAAAAAAGATATGGGTAATGACTTTGGCGGTAGCCGACCATATTGAATTCTATAGCTCAGAAGATCTTCTAAATTGGGATAAAACTGGAGAATTTGGCAAAGGAATCGGGGCACATGGGGGTGTTTGGGAATGTCCGGATCTGATTCAGATGGAAACTCCAAATGGTGAAACCAAATATGTGCTTTTAGTAAGTATCAATGCAGGTGGTCCTCAGAAAGGTTCTGCTACCCAATATTTTATAGGAGATTTCAAAGATGGAACTTTCACACCTGACGATACCATGATCAGATGGATGGATTATGGTCCTGATAATTATGCGGGTGTGACTTGGAGCAATATTCCTGAATCTCAAAACAGAACATTGATGATTGGTTGGATGAGTAATTGGATATATGCCAATCAGGTTCCAACTGAAAAATGGAGATCTGCCATGACCTTACCTAGAGAATTGAGCTTATTTGAAATTGACGGGACCATGCTTCTGAAATCCGCCCCGACAAAAGAACTTCAAAATCAAAGACAAAAAGTACATGAGATTTCTGAACAATCGAACTTGCCAGGGATCGCTTTGGACCTTTCTGCAGAACTTGACGGAAAAGACGAATTTACTATAATATTCAGCAATGAATTGGGGGAGCAAGTCCAGATTACAAAAGAACTTGGTCTGGTATCCATAGATAGATCCCAAAGTGGAATTTCCAACTTCAATCCAGATTTTGCGGCGATCCATTCCGCTCCTATGAGCTGGAAAGCAGATAAAATTCAAATCTTTCTAGATGCTCATTCCGTTGAACTATTCGTGAATGACGGAGAGTTAGTGATGACTTCAATTGTATTTCCGAACAGTCCATGGAAAAAAGTGGAACTCTCGGAAAACTTAAAAAATGCAAAATTGTCTCCTATGGAAAAATAGTTTGACAGATCGTTTGACTATTAAAATTAATTCTCCAAATTTTCATTGCCTAATCACTGAAATGAAAAGAAAGTACCTCAGCTGCACCCTTATAGCATCAGGTTTTATCCTGTTGTTTTTAAGCGTTTTTTCGCTGGGAACTTCAAATAGTGATTTTCATCAGGGAAATAAATCAGAAGATGGTTGGCATCAACCTACTTACTCTCCTTCTCCTATTTCCCTTACTACTATTCTGGAAGAATCAATCGAAATTCCCGGATATCAAACAGGCCTGAAATTAATTGGGTCAATCACAGATTCATGGATCCCATTTCATCTTGATTCCAGAATCAGTGCTGTCCTTTCTGCTAAATTCAAAAAATCACTTCCACTTTTTGATGTCAGGCAAACTTATATCCATTTTTTCTACCCTTGGTAGTACTTACTGAATCTCAACAGCTTATCAGCTGTAAATTAATTCAGTAACACTAACCAAATACATCATGATACATTCAGAATCAGTGAACCTTATGGTTTCATTCTTCCTTTTAGTGGGTTTAGCAATACCTTTTGCCTATACCAAATTCAATTTTCAAAATCTACCCAAAAACACAGATTTTCAGGATTTTATCTCCCAAAACAACTTTAAACTTACCAAAGTTGAAAAATGGAAAAATCATCAATTGGGTATTGATGCAGAGAAAAACAAACTTGTTTATTTCCGAAACGGGAATTACCCGGTGCAAACCATCATCGACCTCAAAGAGGTAAAAAATATCAGTATCGATGAGCATTGCCATAGTACTGGATCTGGTCGATTGAAACATGAGATCATAGATTACCTTGGGGTCAAGGTTCAGTTCACAGATGCAAATCACCCAGCTAAAATGCTGGAGATCTATGACCAGAAACTATTCCCGTCCATGACTGCAGAAAAGGCTATCGCAAAAAAATGGATAGGAATACTCCAAGAAAGAATCAATAAATGAACTGCTGGAATTTAAAGTTCATTGTATAAAATTCAAAAATAAGCTTCATGGTTTATGTCAAAAATGCTCTTTGCTTCTGGCAGGAGCATTTTTTGATTTTAAAATTAAAATTGCTCTTAATCAATTTTCAAAACATTCTAAAGTAACTATAGTTACCAAATCGGCAGGTTAACAAATTTTAATTTTGTTTTTCAAATCCATTAACTAAAATTATTCGTAATTATCACATATAAAAAATACTTTTATCTATCTAAACCACACAAGTATGAATCCACAATTTACAGTATTAAAAAAGGCTGTTGAGGTATTTCATTCTTATGGAATCTACCTGGCCGGAAAACAGAAAAATGCCAGCTTTATCCAGCAGTTAAATATGGATCCCATTTTCATAAATGGATTGATTTTCGAGTTGGAATTCCAACTTCAGGTCATTTTACAGGATGAATTACTAGGAGAAGTAAAAACTCCAAAAGACTTAATAGGGCTCTTATTAACGATTCCTCAAAACAATTGAAGTATAAGAAAGCAAACCAACTATAAAGGCTGCCATCTTAAAAGAGGTAGCCTTTATCTTTCTTTCACAAAAATCATTTCATCCATACAAATTGAATTTGGAGGACATATGTAATGTAATTCAGTAAAATTGGATTGAATCAGATAATCCGAGCTAGCCGATCTCGTTTGTACTAAAGTCATTTGATCCCTTTTTTCAAATAATTTTCCTGCCTCAGTTACCTGGAAGTAAGATTCTTGAAAAATTGAAATCACATCTTCCTTGATCGTGTATGTCCCTGTGAAATAGTAATTATAACCTAAATCATCTGATTCTTGGCTTTTCTGAATAATCCCAGCGCCGACAACATTTCCCCCTGGCTTAAGGTCAATACTATTGATCAGATCAAAACTGCTTCCTTTGATTTCAAGAACATATTTTCCCAAAACAGCAACTCCCGGATCTAATTCTTTTTCTTCCTCACTACATGAAATCAAGAAAAGAGTGGTAAATAAAAAATAGAGATAAGTTCGTTTCATGGTCAATACTTTGTTTTAAGCTAGGGTATTTTCCTGATAATCAGAAACTATTTAAAAAATAAAAGAGCTGTCTATATTTCTAAAAACAGCTACATCTATTGACGTTTAACCACTAATTGGCGGGATTTTGATGAATGGGACAGGCGGTATACAAAGCGCATTAGGAGGGCAGACATAATACAATTCTTGGTAATCATCCGAGACTTTATAGCGTTCCTCAAAATAAAATTCACTTTCCACCTCAACCAGATCTTCTTTTGGTACATAAGTAATGTCTGGATCTAGTAGTTGAAAAGTGTTTTCAAAATCCATTACCACGACATCTCCGTCCAAAGTATAGGTACCTTCATAATAAAACTGATAGCCTAATACCTCCGATTCACCTTTTTCCCTGAAAAATCCCTGATATAAAACCTGATTTTCAGAATTCAATTCTATAGTTTTGACAAAAGATAAATCCTCGTCATAATCCACTTGAGTTTGTTGATATAACCCCAAGATAGCCTGGCTTGGATTTAAATCCTCCTCATTTTTGCATCCAGAAAAGAAGACAATTAATCCTAACAGGAAATAAATACTTTTTTTCATCGCTCAACAATTAGCTTGTTTTCTTATATATAACCTGGAGACAATCAGCGTATGGAGGACAAATTGAATGTAACTCTTTAAATTCTGATTTGATCAAATAATTCTCTGATCCCATCCCCTCTTCCAAGTATATAAATTCGTTTTTTGGAGCGTAGAAGATATCAGTATACATATTTTGAAAAACCTCTTTTTCTGAGATGATTACGTTCCCCTCCTCTATTTCATATTTCCCATTGAAATAAAACCGGTAACCAAGCACCTGGTCCGTACCAGATTTGATCGTAAATCCTTCTCCATAAACACTTCCGTCGATTTTAAACTCCAAGGTATTCACAAAATCCAGCTCATAATTGTTTCCAACATTTTCCATAATAAACTCATATTTTCCTAGTAGCTGATTACTGGGAATAATATCATCTTCTTTACTACAGCCGAAAGCAAAAAATAGAAGTAGTCCTATAAATAGTAATTTTTGTTTCATAAAAAGAATCGATAAAAAAGGAATAAAATTGGAGCTATTGAACTCATATCTATTACGTTGATCATTAAAAAACGCTACAGAAAATTTTAAAAAACACTGAAAATCTTAATTAAAGATACATAGATCAGCTAATTTTGAATATGAACAGAAATTCACTTTCGGGAACAATCAGAAAAAACATCCAGATTGGTGATGAGGTCAGCATCGTACAAAAACATCACCAACGTTCCGGAGAGCTTACAGAAGGGTTTGTCAAAAGAATTTTGACAAGTGCTCCGACTCACCCACATGGGATCAAAGTCATGCTGGATACTGGTGAAGTCGGAAGAGTGAAAGAAGTCTTCCAGGAGGAAGATTAATTAGGTCGATGTGTCAACTGCAGGCCTCTTAAAAAATTTCTTAATACCTGGTCTTTACAATCTCTATACTGACTCTGACTTGGGTTCCTAAAAAATGCGCTTAATTCATGCTTGGATAGTCTGAATTCAGCAGTTTTCAAAACATTGAGCATGTCCTCATCAATCATGTTCAAGGCAATCTTTAATTTTCGCAATACCTGATTATTGCTAAGGCTTTTCTCATTGATAGGGTCTTTCCCTTCTTTTTTACCTCGTTTTAAGATGATAAAACCATTCAAAAATGCAGCAAGGTCTTTATCATAAATTGGCTTAAAGTCCTCATCTTCATCTCTCTTCAACCAATTGGAAACTGTCGGTCTATCTACTTCCACTCCAGCCATTCCAAAAATTTCTATGACCAAAAAATCATTTAAATCAAAGGTGTATCGAAGACTTCTGAAGATATCGTTGTTGCTCATTTTCTAGTGTTTTGCTACGAAATTACGGAATAAAACAGGAAAACGTGATTTCAGGCTTAAAGCAGCTCCTTTTCAAGTTTTTCTAGGGATTTGCCTTTAGTCTCGGGCAAAATCAAATAAACCACTATAAATCCTATGGCACAAATCAATCCATACAACCAAAAATTATTGGCCCAACCCAGGTTTTCTTTGATCGCAGGAAAGAAATAAGTCAAGGTGAAATTCCCCACCCAATGGGCCAAAGCTCCAATGGAAATCGCCGCTCCCCGGATTCTAGTCGGGAAAATTTCAGATAAAACAACCCAAAGTAAAGGTGCCAGAGTAAATGAATAAAACATCACATTGGTCAAGACCAACAGTACAATCACCCATCCTCCCTGATCCACCGAAAATGAATATCCGATTAATCCATATAAAATTGCCATCGCTCCAGTACCGATCAAAAGCAGCTTTTTTCTTCCAAATTTATCCACTGTGAAAATTGTGATAAATACAGAAAGTACCATGACCCCACCGATCACAACGATGTTTAGCATCATTTGCTTGAGATTGTAACCTGCTGCCTGAAAAATATCGGCGGCATAATAAATGACTACATTCACCCCGGACCATTGCTGAAGCAACGCTAAGAAAATCCCTATTACAATCAATTTTGGTAAGGGCCTTCTGAGCAAATCCTGAAAATGAACCTTTCCCAGATCTCCTTCTGCCAAGGTTGTTTTGATTTCAGAAATAGAAACCTCACTGTAATTACTTCCACCTATTTTTTCCAAAACTTTCCTGGCTTGGTCTTCTTGGTTGTTTTTCACCAACCAACGAGCACTCTCTGGAACCAAAAACATCAGCAGAAAAAACAACATCGCCGGGATCATCTCAGCTCCAAACATCCACCTCCATCCCACCTGCCCACTCCAGCTAGATGCGATCGTTTCAAAGCTTGCGTTATCTGGCAGATTCTGATCGATAAGGGAAATCTGCCAGTTGCATATCTGCGCCAAAAGCACACCAATCATCACAAGTAGTTGATTTATGGTCACAAACATCCCCCTCTTTTCAGGAGGTGAAATCTCTGCGATATATAAAGGAGAAAGATTTAGGGCGATGCCCATAGCAATTCCACCAATAATCCGGTAGGCATTAAACCACCAAAATGTTTCAGAGAAAGCAGTACCTAAAGCTGATAAAGAAAATAAGAACCCAGAAAAAATCAACAGCCTTTTCCTACCTAATTTATCACTGAGTATAATACACAAAATAGCACCTAGCATGCAGCCCACCAAAGCAGAGCTGGTCCCCCAACCTTGGTCAGATACCGAAGTGATGTTAAAATAAGGCTCATAAAATGGTTTTGCCCCTCCGATCACCACCCAATCATACCCAAATAAAAAACCACCCAAGGCAGCAGTAAGACTAATAAGCCAAATATATCGCTGGTTATATTCGAATAAAGGATTGGAAGAAGCAGGATTTGACATTGGGTTTTGGGTTTGGTCCAAAAAGATAAGGATTCAGTTTAAAAATTCAGTGAAATATCCTTTTGACCATCCTGAACTATCAGGTTGATGTGCTGGAATGGATTAAAAATAATACCTCAAAAAGGGTGGAGATAGAAATTTGTTCAACTGATTTTCTAGAGTCTTTAAGATTATAATTAATGTGTTCATCACTCAATGGAGAGTTCCAAAGACATTAATTAATGTGTCTAACACTATATGGAGAGTTCCAAGGACAATAAATTATGTATTCATCACAATTCGGAAAGCCCCTAAGACAATAAATAGTTTGTTAAATGCTTAACAGAAAGTCCTAAAGACTATATGTTAGTTGTTCAACACTATAATTAATGTCTAAAGAAGTAAAATTGAAGTGATAACACTATACCTCCATGGTTTTCCACTTTCCTTTTCTGAAAAAATACAGTGCAACCAATGCATGAAAAGAATGAGCAAAGGCTATGGCTATAAATATTCCCAAATAGCCTAATTCGAAAGGAAATGCTAGTATATAGGCAAGTGGAACTTCTAAAAACCAAAGCACACCAATATTGATATAAGCGGGAGTTTTGGTATCACCTGCACCATTAAATGCTTGAGTCAGAACCATTCCTACCGCAAAAAACACATATCCCAAAACAATCACCCACAAGCCCTCGGCTGCAATTGCCTTCACTTCAGGAATATCCGTAAAGAAACCAGCCAACTGGGTATGAAACAACAGATAGATCCCCGTCACAGAACCCATGAAAATGACTGTATACTTTGTGGTCAGCCATACTGCTTTTTCAGCTCGATCCACCTGCTTCGCTCCTAGGTTTTGGCCAACTAAGGTTGCGGCTGCCCCGGATAAACCCCAAGCAGGCATTAAAGTGAACATCAAAACACGAAAAGCAATCGTATAACCAGCAAGGGAAGCGGATCCAAATTCAGCATTCATCCTAGTCAATGCAATCCAGGAAACAGAGTCAATCAGGAATTGGCCCATCCCACCTATGGCGATGTCCATGATTTTTTTAACCAAAGCCCATGAAATCACCATGTTTTCTTTGATAATCGTCAGCTTATGCTTTCCATTAAAAAGATGGTATAGCTGATAAATAACACCTAGAGATCTTCCGAGAGTAGTAGCAATTGCTGCTCCTTCTAAGCCCCAACCTGTCCAGTTGCCAAAACCAAAAATAAATATCGGATCCAAAATAATATTAAAGCCATTGGATATCCATAAAGATCTCATGGCATGATGAGCTTGACCTGCTCCTCTAAATGCTCCGTTTAGCATAAATAAGAGTAAAATCGCAATGTTTCCTGCAAATACAATCCTTGTAAAATTAACCCCAGTCTCTATCACTGCTACCTCTGCTCCCATCAAACCGAGTATATCCGGAGCAAAAACCCACCCTAGCACACCAAGAATTATAGCAATCGACCCGCCAACTACTAAGAGTTGGAAGGCGGCAGCACCGGCATCTTTGTACTCTTTTTCACCAAACCTTCTGGCGACAAGTGCTGTGGCAGCCATACTGATACCAAACCCCATTGCATAAACAATGATGATGACCGATTCAGTAAGACCGACTGTAGCAATGGCATGCTCACCTAGTTTTGATACAAAAAATATGTCCACGATAGCAAAGAGAGATTCCATCATCATCTCTAAGATCATCGGTATTGCCAAAACGAATATTGCTGTCTTTAAAGAAAGTTTGGTGAAATCCTGTTCTTTCCCCTCGATTGCATCTTTGATTAACTGCCAGGCCTTCATGGTTAGTGCTTTAAAAATTTTCAGGCGCAAGAAAAGTAAATTTTAAATGAAGGAAAAACGACTGAATAGATTTAGAACAAATGAAAAGTAAAATTCGAGTCAAAATCTGACAAAACGGGATGTTTACTAAAAATGGGAACTCAAAAACCTGAGGTGGAACGTAGAATTTCTTCAGAAAGTGATATTTATTTGTCTTAAATCAAGACAATTAGAGAATTTCTAAAAAATCAATTCAAAAAGGCTTCTTTAAGGGTTTTAAAGTTACTATTATTACTAACTGGGAGTATAAGCCCATCAACCTATTATTACAATTTTAAACAAAAAGCTATTATGAGCAGATTTAAAGAAGTGCAAGACCTGGTTCATTCTCTAGAGACAGATTTTGAAAAATTCTATGAAGCAGGTAACAAAGCTGCTGGAACCAGAGTAAGAAATGGCATGCAAGCGATCAAAAACCTTGCACAGGAAATCAGAGCAGAAGTAACTGCGAAGAAAAACGCTGCCAAGTAAACCAAAAAGCCCTGTGATCTACGAGACCACAGGGCTTTTTCCATAATTCTATACTTTTAAATACTATCGATAAACTTTTTTACGTCCTCTTTAGTCTTTCCGGTTTTTTTCTGGATCTGTCCGATCAATTGATCTTCCTGACCTTCTTCGTATAATAAGTCATCATCGGTTACCTCTGCATATTCTTGCTTGATTTTTCCTTTGATTTCATTCCAGTTTCCTTTGATTTTATCTGTTGTAGCACTCATAATTCTTGGTTTTAGTGATTTATAATTTATTACACTTTATATAAACCATAAGTAATGCCGAAAACCTAAATATTTTTTAATAAACCATATTCCGTTGTATATCAATACTTTACAAGGATTTAAAAAATAAAAATCTAAATCTAATTTTAAAATTTAATGAATAGTTTCAACAGTTCGGGGAATTAAATCCCTGAACCTATGTCAAATCCCTAATGAGATAAATAAAATCGGAAGGTATCGGCTCAAATCCCTTTTCCCGAAGCAATAAGGAAATTTGTCCCCTATGGTATGTACCATGATTAACAACGTGAGTAAGAATATCGGAGACATTATTTTCTAATGCATGACCTACTGAATTACGATAGGATATAATTTCCTTTAAATCTATTTCCTCTAAAATTTTAAAAGTGCCCTCCAGGTTATGTCTTTCTCTTCCACCAAATTCAGTTATTGGAAAACTGTCCCATGGTTTGGTATCGATTGATTCACCTAAAATTCTTGAATTCCAGATAAAATGAGCATTGGAAATATGACAGGCAAGATTTAAAATTTTCATTGGGATTCTCTCAGAAGGATGATTCAGGTAGCTTGCCAATTTTTGGTTGATGGAAAAATTGTATTTGTAAAGTTTTATAAAATGGTCTGAAAGAACTGAATTTTTCATAGCTGTACCTGAGAATTTTAAGAATCTATAAACCAAATATCCTGAAACTTTTAAGTTCTCAATAAATCCAAAACAATATATTGACTATCTTTAATCTACCCATTAATAGAAACATATAACTTTATTCACTTTAGAAAATCCTATAAGCTCCTATTATTCAATTTTTTACAAATGAAAAACTGAACAATAGATTAAAAAATATAAAAGGTATAATTAGAGAATGAATATTTTAGTAATCGACATCGGAGGATCCAATATTAAAATCCTTGCCACAGGTCAACCTGAGCGAATTAAAATTCCTTCGGGAATTGATTTTTCACCGGAGGAAATGATCCCTTTGATTAAAGAAAATGCTGCAGATTGGAAATATGATGCGATTTCAATCGGTTTTCCTGGAGTAGTTAAAAATAACAAGATCATCACAGAACCTGTCAACTTAGGAGATGGCTGGAAAAAGTATGACTTTGAAAAATCATTTGGCTGTCCAGTCAAAATCATCAACGATGCAGCCATGCAGGCACTGGGTGGTTTTGAAAACAAGAAATTATTATTTCTGGGATTTGGTACAGGGCTAGGAACGGCTATGGTAGTAAACAAAACTATCATTCCTTTGGAAGCAGGCCATTTACCTTATAAGAAAGGAACTTTTGAAAATTATGTGGGCAAGGAATTTTTAGTAGAACGCGGATCGAAGAAATGGGAAAAACACGTACATAATTGTATCGAGAAATTCTCCCACGTGTTCCAACCAGAGGATATTTTATTAGGAGGTGGAAATTCAAAACTTATTTCCTACGTGCCAGAAGGATGTAGATTAGGCACAAATCAAAATGCTTTTAGAGGCGGATTTAGACTTTGGGAAGAAGACTTCAATGTTTAATATTACTGACCATCACAAAACTATTCTATAAATATTCATACGATCAAGCTAAAAAAGACAAAAATGCTTAGAAATTGTCTTATCGGTATGAGTATTTGAAAAACATATATTTGATTTTTATAACAAGACTTTTGTCATACATCCCCAACAGTATTTTTAGAGGGGATATTATTTTGATATTTGTATTAATAAAGCTAGATTTCCTACTATCCCATTGAAAATCACAATACTAATTCATTGCTTTTTTCAATTAAATAGTTAATTATATCAACTTTCATTTATAATTCAGACAGAAAACTGTTTATGAAATTAGGCATAATTGGAGGCACAAATCTTTCTAATACATTAGGCAAAAAGTATATAGAAGCAGGTCTTAATGTTGTATTCGGAGTAAGAAATGATTTTGACACTGAAACTATAGAGTGGAAACAACTCAACAGATTCTTTGATCGGATATGTCCGTATGAATCTGCTATAATACAGTCAGAAATTATTTTAATCTGCTGTGAAAATGAAAACCTAAACCAAGTTTGCTTGGCACTAAAAAAAGTTGATTTAGAGGACAAAATCATCATTGACTGCACCAATGGAGCCTCCAATAATAGTTATTGCTCCAATACAGATCTCATTAAAAACAGCGCTCCTAATAGCTTGATTTTTAAAGCATTCAATAACCTAGGACTAGATTACCCAAAATCAGATATTTTAGGGATAATCAAGGAAACTTATTACTGTGGAGATGATGAAATCGCTAAAATCCGTGTGAAACGTTTAATAGAACTCATTGGATTTAAGGCTATTGATGCAGGACAAATCAATAATGCTTATTTGCTGGAAGCGTTTTACCATCTGAGTAAAGAAATTACTTGGCAAAATCGAGAAAAATCCAATTTCCATTTTAAATTAATTTCAGTTTAAATCTATGGAGTGAATACTATCTCAATGTTTAAATATTAATTTCTTTATATTCCCAACACTGATTTTAAAAAATAAATTGACATTTTTCTATTTAAATTAATTTTTAAACTATAAATTATTTTTATCATGAAGTATATTAATAAAGAGAATATTTCATTAATCGTATTTGGAATATTAATTGTACTTTCTTTTATCAATCCATTCTATAAATCTTCAATAGCATTTGAAAATAAAGCAGCCAAAGAAATTACAGAAAGTATATTGATTTTAGAGGAGATTGAAAGTTTGACAATCCCATTGGCCGAAAATGTACCTTTTTAAAAATAAGCCCAATAATGGGCTTATTTACTTCGCAGGAAATGATTTTACCAAATCAAAACTTCATTATCCGTTCTTCTTGTATTATCTCTAAACAGATTAAAGACTGCTGTGAACTCGTGAGTATTTCCAGGTAAATTATATCCTCCCCCAGTGGAGAATTCATAAAGATATCCTATTCTTAGGCGTTTGGTCAATACTCCAAGTTGAGCATTTGTGGCATAGTTTACCCGATTTCCTACTCCAACCCAAACCCTGTCCATCAGCAATGCCTTTAAGTTGAATTCAAGATTGTCTTTCATGTCTTTCTGACTTCTGTAGAAGCCGTTCACGATTACCGCAAGGTTTGGCCCCAATGCTTCTCTATATCCTGCTTGAACCATGATTGCAGTAGGATATCCATCCATAAATTCATCTCCTGATGCAATCTTGCCACCAGCTACTCGATGCATTCCATAGGACAAATAGTATTTAGCATGCGTCAAAGCAATTCCCAAATTAAAATCAATCACATTCATATTGGAAAACTGGCCAATATATTGTCCCAAGGTTGGATCATTTTGTTCTTCAGTAGTCAAGGCATTTCCATCCAATCGGATACTCTGATAGTTTAAACCTGCACCAAGTCTTAAATTATGCTTCTCTGTCAACCTAACCCTAGAGGCATAGGAAATTAACAATTCAGTTTCCCGGAAAGCTCCATAGGTATCGTAAAGCAAATTGGCAGAAATTGCATTTTTTCCCATCAAAGCCGGGTCAGATTCTCCTGATAGCTCTCCAAAATCCAACTCAGCAGAAATAAAATAAGTCTTTGGAGCTCCTTCAAATCCAGACCATTGATTTCGGACAAACCCCCGGATAGCGCTTCCTTCGTATCCTGTCAGTGCAGGATTATAATAACTCTGGAAGTGACTGAAATTTGAAATATACTTTCTCGACTGAGCTTTTGCAGCAAAAACCGAACAAAGGACTAAAAATGCAATGGCGATATTTCTGATATTCTTTTTCATTTCAAAATTGGAATGTTTAAAAATTGGAGATCCTGAACAATTATATCCAGAATCTCCTGTTTCAGTCTTCAATTATTGTCTCAAAAGGTTTAGAACACCTCTTCTTACTTCTCCGGTTTCCTCTACCTCTATGATCCAGAAGTAAGCACCAACTGGCAGCTCCTTACCATCGAAAGTACCATCCCAACGGATATCTGGATTTTCGGTGTAGAACACTCGGTTACCTCCTACTTCCATAATGGAAATCCGTACTCCTTGATAATATCTCAAGGCTGGAACACCCCAAGTATCATTTACCCCATCTCCATTTGGCGTAAACGTATTGGTCAATTCCAATTGGTCCAAAGGAGTTCTTTGTCTGCTGATCTGGAAGGATTTTTCAAGAACATTTCCACCCCTATCTTCTACTCTTAATAGAATAGTAAAATCTGTTCTACCTTGTGCCTGCTCGGAACTGCTCCAGAATAATATTCCATCAATCACTTCAAAGTAATTATTATCCTGAACACCTTCAGGCAAGCTTAAAGTATGCTGATCATCTACAGGATCTATCACAGTGAAGGTTCCTATCTCTTGGAAGAACACATCCGGAATTGCTATGAAACTGTTTTCACTTAGGATTACGTCTTGTGGTGATGGTTTCGAAAGAACGGTAACCTGAATTGAAGGAATCAAGCTCTCAGGATTGAATAATCCATCAGGCAATTGGACAGTCCCTTCAAAGCTTTGGGATCCAGCCACCATTGCTTCATAGCCCACTAAATTCCAAACCACCGGCAGATTGATAAACTCGCCGATTGAAGTCATTGCTACTACTTCAGTTGGAAGTTTCAAATCAGACTCTGGAGTTCCCCAAAGTACGTCCACACCCTGAACGATAAATTCAATAATTGATCTTTCGTTTACATAATCCGGAATACCGTCTTCATCAACATCAGGGAAATCAGTTTCATCATTAGGATCTGTACCCTGCTGCTCTTCTACATAGTCTGGCACATCGTCACCGTCCGTATCCAAATAATCCCCTGGATCTGTTGGGTCGGTACCTTGAATATTTTCTACATAGTCTGGTACATCATCTCCATCTTCATCCTGATAGTCCATCGGATCTGAAGGGTCTGTACCTTGCTCTTTCTCTATATTATCCGGTACACCATCACCATCACTGTCAATAGTTAGCTCTTCTACAATGCTAAACTCGGCTCCAGTGAAGTCAATCGTATAATTGTTTCCAGCGTCTAAACTTCCTTGATTGATCAAATATGTTCCTACATCCTCTCCAGGTTCTCTGGATAATGCTCCGGTCAAAATCGAATTGGTATCAGTTCCTTTAAATCCTGTCACGTCATAGGTTAAAACAGGGTCAATAGATCCAAACTCCTTACTTTGTCCATCATCTACCACCACGGTCAATGTTGCAGGAGTAATGCTGAGATCTGCTGTCAATGAAACCTCAGTGAAGTTTGCTCCGCTGATCGTGGCCGTCACCACCTGTGTACCTACCTCTGTTCTGCTGTTATTGGCATAGGTGACTGAAGTACCGGCTGGAAGTGTTCCTGTAATCGCAAGCGATTTGGCCGTACCATCATATTCAAAAGTTCCATCTTCAAATGTCAGCCCGCCAATGTTTGCTGGAAGTACAGTAAGATCTGCCATCAATACCAAAGTCGAATAATTAGAACCAGAAATGGTTGCTGTCACTTCTTGAGTTCCAACTTCTGTTCTGGAATTATTAGTATAAGCTACTGAAGTGCCTGTAGGCAACACTCCAGAAATCATCAATGATTTGGCCGTACCATCATACACAAAGCTTCCGTCGGCAAGTGAAATTCCTGTAATTGTTGCAGGAGTAATATTTAAGTCAGCTTTCAGAACCAACTGATTGTAATTAGACCCAGAAATGGTAGCTACCACTTCTTGAGTTCCAACTTCTGTTCTGGAATTATTAGTATAAGCTACTGAAGTGCCTGAAGGTAACGTTCCAGAAATCATCAATGATTTGGCTGTACCATCGTAGACAAAGCTTCCATCTTCAAACGTGATTCCTGTAATTGTCGCTTTAGATATCGTAAATGCAGAAGAAACAAAGTTGATTGCATAATTTTCTCCAGCACTTAGGTTACCTAATTGGATAGCATAGGAACCTACATTTTCACCAGGTGCTCTTGTTAATGAACCTGTCAGTATACTAGTGTTATCACCTCCTTCAAATCCAGTAGCTGAATAGGTAAAGACAGGATCGGCGGTTCCAAAGACTTTGTTCTGTCCAGCATCCGCAGTAATATTCAAGACTTTTGCTGCGATTGTAAATGTTGCCGAAGTAAAGTTGATCGTATAATTAGGACCTGCCGAAAGCGTACCGATCAAAATCGCGTATTTACCTTTTTTCACTCCAAACTCTCTGCTAAGAGCTCCTGTCATTATTGCATCCGTGTCACCATTTCCAAAATTGGTTACAGTGTAGGTCAGTACAGGATCAGGCGAACCATAAACTTTTGCCTGGTTTGGATTTGCCACAACATTTAAAGTTCGAGTTGTTATTTCAAATTCAGCTTCTGTGAAAATGATTGAATAATTGTCTCCAGCTGAAAGCGTTCCAAGGTTAATCAAATAGCTACCTACATTTTCACCAGGTGCCCTTGCCAGGGAACCAGTAATAATAGATAGATCATCTCCGTTTTTGAAGCCTGTAATCTGGTAGGTCAAAGTAGGCTCTCCATTACCATAAATCTTGGAAATACCCGCATTCGCTGTCACATTCAATCCTGCTTTGGTAATCTCGAAATCAGCTGATATAAAATTGATCGAATAATTAGGACCTGCATCAATGGTTCCCGGCTGGATCGCATACATTCCTACATCCTCACCGGCAAATCTGATCAAAGAACCAGATAGAACCGCATCTGTATCTCCATTTTTAAAGCCAGAAGGAACGTAAGTAAATATTGGATCTGCAGAACCATAGACTTTAGTCTGACCAGCGTTTGCTGTGATATTTAAAGTTGCCTTAGTAATCTCAAAGTCTAGTGATGTAAAGTTCAATATGTAGTTAGGTCCAGCATCAACAGTTCCTTGCTGGATGGCATACATTCCTACATCTTCTCCGGCAACTCTACTCAAAGCTCCAGAAACAACTACATTGGTATCACCATTCTTCAATCCATTGACTGTATAAGTAAATACAGGATCGGTATCTCCATATGTCTTCATCTGCCCTGCTTCCGCTGTGACATCCAAATTAGCCCTGGTGATCTCAAAGTCTGCTCCCGTATAGTTAATGTTATAGTTTCCTCCAGCATCAACAGTACCTAGCATAATCGCATAGAATCCAACATTTTCACCTAATGCCCTTTCCAAAGAACCAGAAATTACAGCTTGTGTATCTCCATTCTTCAAACCAGAAACAACATACATAAACACAGGATCTGTATCTCCATAAACTTTTGATTGACCAGTCTCAGCTGTGATAGCCAATGTCACAGGATTAATCTCAAAGTCAGACCCTATGAAATTAATGGTGTAATTAGGCCCAGCGTCCAATGTCCCCTTAGTTATTGCGTAAGTCCCAACATCTTCCCCTGCCGTTCTTGATAGGGCACCAGTCAAAATACTGATATTATCTCCTCCTTCAAAGCCAGTGGCCTGATAGCTAAATGCCGGGTCGGCATCTCCATATAACTTGCTTTGGCCAGCATTTACAGTAACTGTTAGGATTTTTTCTCCTATGGTGAAATCAGCTCCAGTATAATTGATATTATAGTTGGAACCTGCATCAACTGTACCCTGATTGATTGGATAAGTTCCTAAATTTTCTCCTGCAGTTCTTTGTAGTTCCCCTGTGATTATAGCATCGGTGTCCCCATTTTTTAAGCCTGAATATTGATAGGTGAATACAGGATCAGCAGCACCATAAATCTTGCTTTGTCCAGCATCTGCGGTAATATTCAAGGTAGCTGGAGTGATCTCAAAATCCGCCCCTGCAAAGTTGATAGTATAGTTCGTTCCTGCATCTATCGTTCCACGCTGGATCGTATACATTCCTACATCATCTCCTGCAATTCTTGTAAGATCTCCTGTGATCAAAGCTTTATCATCACTAAACCTAAAGCCAGTTGCCTGATAAGTGAGCGTAGGCTCTAGATCACCATAAATCTTGCTTTGGCCTGCATCTGCTGTAATATTTAATGTTGCCGGAGTAATCTCAAAATTTGCTCCCCTATAATTGACAGTATAGTTACCACCAGCATCCAGTGTTCCCAAGTTGATTGGATAGATGCCTACATCCTCTCCTGCTGCTTTCGCTAATGCTCCGGTAATTACTCCTTCTTTTGTATCCCCATTTTTCAAACCTGAATATTGGTAAGTGAATACAGGATCTGAATCTCCATAGACTTTACTTTGTCCAGCATCAGCTGTGATATCCAAAGTCGCTGGAGTGATTTCAAAATCTGCCCCTATGAAATTAATAGTGTAATTAGGCCCAGCGTCCAAAGTCCCCTGGCCTATTTCATAGCTCCCTACATCTTCTCCTGCTGTTCTTGACAAGGAACCAGTCAAAATACCGATATCATCTCCTCCTTCGAAGCCAGTGGCTTGATAAGCAAATACTGGGTCTCCATCCCCATACACCTTGCTTTGTCCTGCAGTAACAGTCACATTTAGAACTTTTGGAACTACTACGATAGTGACTTTAACAATTACTGAATTCGAATTTCCATTAAAATCTGTGACCCTAAAAGTCACATCATTCACTCCCGCATTGGCTTTAGTGAAAAGTGCAGGAGAGGTAGATAAACTAGAAATACCACAGGCATCTGAGGAACCATCATCAACCATATTTGGGAATACAATGACCGAACTAAAGGCACCTACATTAACAGTAATATCTTTGCCCCTTACTTCAGGTCCAATTTTATCCTGCACAGTGATTGTAGACAACCAACTACTAGAATTGCCAGCCTCATCAGTAGCTGTCAAATTAACATTCTGAATACCTACATCTGAACAGGCAAAGTTATTCTTGTCAATGGAAAGTGAAATATTTGATGGATCAGAATATCCATCCGAAACAGACAAAAGAATATTTGCCGGTGTTAAGCTTGCATTTCCACTTGCATCCAATGGGAGATTGATATTATCTACCACAGCAACTGGTGGTGTATAATCTATAATCAGAGTAAGCCAATCTGAGAATGGGCTAGTGTTTCCGGCAAGGTCTGTAGCACTTGCATGAAATAATATTGGGCCTGAAGGTAAAGCGTTTGCTACTACCAGTGACCAATTACCTGTGCCGTCGGTCATAGTCACTTCATTGCCAAACTCTGAATTGTATAGTAAAATTGTCGAGTTGGCCTCCGCAGTTCCCTGAATAGTTGGATTTCTAACATTAGTTAGGTTATCAGAATCACTGATTCCCGAATCATCTCCTGCTAGCAAATCAGGAACATTTGGAATAGCTGGAGCCTGGGTGTCAATTTCAATTTGTAGTGAAGCTGAAGCAATACTTGTATTACCCGCGTTATCACTCGATACAGCTGTAATTTCGTGACCACCATCTGCAATTGGAGTTCCAGGCGTAAATGACCAATTTCCTGTACCGTCCGCAAAGACTGCTCCCAAGGTTCCAATAACATTACTTCGGAGAGACACTAATGAATTTGCTTCAGCAGTTCCTATAAAAGTCGGAGTATTATCAGAGGTAATGTTATCTGTATTACTTGATCCTGTATCACTAGAGGCACTTAAATCAGGAGTACTTGGTGCAGCAGGTGGTACAGCATCAACGAAAACAGCAGCTGTAGATCCCACACTGTTCAAGTTCAATCCTGCGTCTACAGCAGAAGAATTTTGGATACTTCCACCATTCAAGGAAATAATTGCTCCTACAGATATTCCATCTGTATCCAAATCCCCTGGCTGCACAGTATACCTGAAGAGCAATGCAGAAGATCCAGAACCGGAAACATATTCGGCTTCATAAACTGTGCTTCCTATCGTTAATTCAAAACTAGGAACACCACTTATTATTACTACTTCTGAATAGTTAACTATAAAATTAAGATTTTGAGTCGCTGAATAAGTACCATTGGCAGGTACTGAAACGGAGCTGACCGAAGGCAATTCCTGAACATCAATATTGATCGATCCAAAATTAACTGGCAAGCCTCCTCCTGTACCTGTATTTCCATTATCATTTGCCGTAACATTAAGTAACGCAACATTATCTCCTGTGGCTCCTGGTGCATTGGTGTAAAGAATGTTGGAAGGAGCGTTTAGGAAGGCTTCAATTGCAGCTGCAGTCCCTACCAGATTCATTGCTCCTGGAATTGGGAAGCTTACCGAGACATCTGCCGTACCTGTTGCAGACAACGTTCCTCCTGAAACTAAGAAGGATAACGTGACATTGCCTGATCCAGAATCTACATCTCCAAAAGTGGCTGAGGATAAGTCAACATTACTTGCAACACCATCTTGTACAGAAATATCAGATGGTAAACCGATGAATGTTGGGTCGTCGTTCGAAGGAATCACTCTAATATTAAAAGTAAGCACGTTCGATACTGCTGCCTCGTCATCTTCCACAGTAATTGTAATGCTTCTATTAATATTGGCATCACCTTCGGTGGGGTCGTCTGTAGTATTTTCAAATGCCAAGGAAGCTAATGCCGCAATCATATCTTCTATACTTCCAGATCCAGAAATTGTGGTTACATCTCCCGCTGTAGAAACGGCAAATGGTCCAGGAGTACCGACAGAAATAAGATCACCTGTAGCTGGAATTGTATTGGTAATAGTGGCTTTTGAGATAGTTTCATCAGTTGGAGAAGATACATTATCACTATCAGACAATAAAACAATCCCCAAAGCAGTAGATGCGCTTCCTTCATTGTAATCTTTATTGACAGTGATTGTTCCGAAGTTTGGAGGGTCATTTACTGCTGCTATATCAAAAGTTACCGTAGCTAAATTCGAGTCAACAGCGCCATCATTTGTCACGAAAGATATAATCCCCGCGTTTGTTCCAAACAGATCCAATGCTGGAGTAAATGTCGCTGCATCCAATGCCGTATTGATCGCTGCCAAAGTACCTGATGCAGTGAAATTCGCAGAACCATTCCCTGAACCACCAAATGTGATATCTGTCGTTCCAAGAGTAACCGTTCCGCCTGTAACCGTGAATGTAACTGTTTGGTCATCCCCTTCATTATCAGACACCTGAATATCATCTGCAAGAGCGACTGTAATATCTTCCATCACCACAGGAGCAGTAGGAGGAGTAGCTACCGGAGCTGTATTGATCCTTTTTTGGACATTAGCAGTGGCTGGCAATCCCTTATTATTGGATGCATCAGTCAATGATACAGAAAGGTTAACCAAACCAACTCCAAGTCCACTTAGATTTATCCCTGCTATTTGATCTGTAGCAGTCAAGATAGTACCTGTCCCAATCACTGGTGTTCCACCACCAGAACTTGTAAATGTATAGTCGTAAGTAGATCCAATCTCAGCTGCTGCAAAAGTAAAGCTCACTGCATTCTCATTATCTTGAGTGATAGGATCTTGATCAATCGAAACAGTATATCCACTTGGAGCCACATCATCTGCACAGAACTCAAAATTGTCAATATTCAGATATTGAAAAGCTCCTCCGATTGTAATCTCAATTTCATCTACTGATTTTATAGAATTATCAACACCACCCTCTGTTTTTAAATCCAATATATAATAACCGCTATTTGAGCTAAAATCGGTGGGAAATCCGGATATTTTAGAAATAGTATAAACATTAGCCCCTCCATTCTTACCTACTATTGTAATAGTACCATCATTAGTAGGACTACTTCCGTCTGCAATTGAAGAAAGGTACAAAGCAATCCTTCTCAAGTTAATCTCACCTGAGTTGGAGGTTAATGTATATGGACCTACTCCGGTATTATTTAGAACATTCCTTGAACCATTAATTCCGCTTACAGGAGTCTCGGTATGTACTTCCATATTGCCCGTAATCACAAAATCGAAACCCCCGTAGCTAAAGACTTTAGTTCCAACAGTTTCATCCTCAAAGTCTTCTACCAAACAAGGACTTACATTATGAATTTGGCCTGAAGTAAATGCGGCCGTTCCAGTGACATCATTTTCATTGGCAATATTAGTTCCAGCTTTCAAGTCCAACCTAAGAGTACCTTCCCCAGAAATTCCGGTGATTGAAACTGTATATGTTGCATTGCTTCCCGTTACAGTACCTATTGTTCCTATTGCAGTTCCGGTGGTCGTAAGAGTAAAATCATCAGCACTGACATTTTTGGCTATTTTCGAAAAATCTACCTGATACTGAACCGAAGTAGCAGTGCTTAAATGTGCCCCTATTAGGTTGATCCCTGTCACTTCTGCAGGATCTGCATCTCCAACTATAAAAGGAGCTCCGTAAGTGATCTCATCCAAAATAATATACAGATCAATACCCTCAATTCTTACTTCATCCACATCATAAAAATCAGGATTAGAAGAAAAGGATTTTAGACCTGCTGAATTACTATCAAAATTAATATTTACAGTACTACCAACTTGTAATCCCCCTTTAAATGCTTTAATAGTACCTGAGGTAGAAGTGCCAGCTCCTCTATGTTGAAGCCAAATGCTTAAAAATTGAAACGAAGAATTATCTGCCTTGGAAATTTTCCAACCTACTATCCCATTGATTTCAAAATTATCATCATCCAAACCAGGAGTCCCATCTTTGCCCTCGTTAAAATCAATTCCAATACATACAGTACAGAGACTGGTGTTTTTTATTACTTCAAATTTCAATTCACCTTCAGTGTGAGGGTTTGATAACCCTTGGTTCTCCGTGTAACTATTGAAATTAACAGTAGTCTGAGCAACGCTGAAAATTGAACCACATAGGAATACTGTGAAGAAAAAAATCGATTTGAAGACCGTACGTATCATCAGGATATTGTTTAATTAAAAATACCGATCCCAAAAAAGGGATCGGTTCATAAGAAAATTTAATTTCGGGAAGGATAAATCCCAACCAGCGCAATGCAATAATTCAACACTATTGAAGGCTGCATATTATTATGTGATTGATTTCCACCTACATTGCCCACACTGCTGACATTCGTTTCGACATTTGCAGTACCAGATACAAATCCATTGGCTGGAATAGCTGTCCCTCCTCTTTCTACAATGACAGTATTTTTCGCTATGACATTTCCTGATGGATCATTTGTAGTTCCATTGGAATTATTCCCATACAAAGGATGATTATGGTTTGGCATTTGAGCTGTAGTTAGTGTCACATTTTCCCCACCAACTCTTTGACCTATGACCCGTGGAGTCAATCCAGAGCCTGTTCCATAGCCTATAGCTGCACAACCTCTTAAATCTGGTAGGCCAAAAGTATTCCTACCATCACCGCCATATATGGTTCCTATTAATGAAAATAAAGCATCATTTTGAGAAATCGGCAATAGTTGACCAGCACAAAATGCCCAACCTCTTGGGGCAAAATTAAATCCAAACAGTTCTATTTGACCTATAAAAGGAGCATCCATGATTAAAATCGTTTATATGAAAAAAATTAGTTTCTTGAAGGAAAAATGCCATTTAGAGCAATTACATAATTCATGACTACTAAAGGCTGCATGTTATTATGCGATTGACTTCCACCAACAGACCCAATACTACTAAGATTCATTTGGGAATTTGGTGTACCTGGTACAAATCCATTGGCAGGTATTGCAGCTCCTCCTCTTTCAACTAAAACAGAATTTTTTGCAATGACATTACCTGTTGGATCATTGGTTGTTCCATCAGTATTACTAGCATTTAAGCTATGATTATGAGATGGAATTTCTGGGACTGTCAAGGTATGTGTTTCCTGTCCTAGATATTGACCTTGTCTTCTATCAGACAGTCCGGGCCCATGTCCCATTCCGATCGCGACACGACCTCTCAAATCCGGCAATGCAAAAGTTGTTCTTCCATCTCCTCCATACATTGTTCCAAGGAGAGAGAATAAGGCAGAGTAGGAAGAAATGGGTAATAGTCTACCATCGCAAAATGCCCAACCTCTTGGTGCGAAATTAAATCCCACCATCATAATTTGTCCTAAAAAGGGTTCCATAATAATTAAAAGTTTAAATGAAAAATAATTTATTTTAAGTGTGAATTTTTATATTCTTTTTTCAGAAAAACATCTCAACCTTTAACAGGTTGAAATTTAAAAACAGAAATAAACTAACTTTTTTTAATTAAAAACATACGTATTTCTACTTATTTTAAAACAAACAGAAATTTCAAGCTAAAGTAAAGTCTTTGAAATTCTTTCTTTCTAATGTCATAATTCCTTGCTCCTTTTCTTTTAAATTACTTAAACTGATTAGCACTTCTTCATTATTTTTATTAGGTGCAATGCATAAACGGGATGATTTTGTGCTAGTGGAAAAGAAATAATCTATATTTTCTGTAGCTCCGACTAATTCATAAATTGAATGATCAATCGAATTTTGACCGAAACTATCTGTTAAGCAATAGACTTTATCACAGCCAAAATCCACCTTAAGATCATTTGCCTTTTTATTCAATTCTTCAATCAACTTCACTGTATCACTTTCAAAACTTTCAGCGATAAAACCCATTAAGCCTATTTTCAAATTAGACTTTTTAAGAATGATATGCTTCCGAACAAAACCTTCTTCCTCGGAGAGATCTAAATGAGAGTTTACAAAAGGAAGGTTTCTTAAACTTAAACCTGGCTCTGAGTTGATTAGATGATTTCTCCATTCTTTTGAATAAAGTAATCCATCAATTCCATTTGAATTAACTTTTGAATTCTCACGATCTAGTAAAATATCTGTTGAGAACGTGCCTAAAATGATCTTTTCCGCAAATAGATTTTGGGATACTAATCGATTAGATAAGTTACTTGAAAAAACACGATCGCTTGCATGGACTATCAAAGATTGGGATGAGCCAAAAATAGAATTTGAAAAAGCAGGAAATCCACTAGAAAACGAAATTGCTCCGGATCCAAGGCTAACTTTTTTTAAAAATTCTCTTCTACAAATCATACAAAAAATTTTATTTAAAACTTAAATTAATACAATTAAAAACCTTTATCAAGGATTAATCAAATTTTAAACAATTAATACTTCATACAACTGATTAGGTTAATAAGTATTCTTGTTTACCTATCAATTTAATTAAATGAATTTTTCAAAAGCCTTAATTCCCAGTGCCGCCATTTTTGTCCCTGAAATGATTGTGCCTTCAATTTGAAGGATATTGATCCGTAAATATTTAAAATCCGAACACAAGACAAAAACCCCATAGGTAGCATCGGCATAGACAATTGATCCTGGAGAAAAGATTCCGGTAACATTTACATCAGCTGGACTCACTTCTAAAATCCGTACCTGACTTTCTCTAAAATTGGTGATGGCACCTCCATAATGTGGATTCGCAGCATTGACCAAAAATTCGACCTGATCTGCCGTCTGGTTTTTCCAATCAATCAATAAATCTTTTTCTTCTGGCCTTGAATCATTCTTCGAGTTTGCCGGAATAATCTCGCCGGTTTTCAACTCTATTTGAAGTAAAGCTTTTTCAATCTCGTTTGCAGCCAAAGTCGCAAGTCGCGAAGCTAAAAGTCCAATAGGTTCGCCAGGAAAAACCGGAACATCAAATTCCAATACCTTTTTGCCGGCATCCCAGTTTTCATCAATTTGATGATAGGTGATCGTTACAAATCGCTCCCCGTTTTTCATTGCCCAAAATAGAGGCGCGGCACCGGCATATTTGGGAAGTTCCCCAAAATGAACGTTCAAAACCCCAAATCGGAAACTTTCAAAAATCTTGTTTGGTATTTTATAGGAAAAACCAAAGCTCAATCCCCTATCTGCCCGAACATGATCGAACCATTTTAGAATTTCTTTATCTTCCTTTCCATCCCAACTATAGACTTCAAGATCCAGATTTTTGGAAATTTCAACCAAAATTTCCCGGTCTGGAACTTCTTTGTTAGGGACTACAATTCCCACCACCTGATCATTTTGGACTAATTTCTGAATAGAGGGAAGACTCCAAGAGCTCTGCGTAAAAATTACAATTCGCATGGGTTAAAGTTGCTTTATGGTTTCAAAATGAAAGTAGTTTTATAATTTCAGCAATCAAAATCAACGGTCCCCGTAATAAATTTTAAGAATTGGATTTCCTAAAGCTGAATCTTAATAGTCCTTAATTAACTTCAAATTGAATACTTCCTTCTTTCAATCACACAAATACATGATTAAATATTTGCATACCCTATTTATGAGTTTCTTTTGCTTTATGGCATTTGGATCTATAAATGCACAGATTTTCAGAACTCCTCAGGAATTCACACATCAGGACACTCTCCGTGGCTCCAATACTCCGGATCGTGCTTGGTGGGATTTAGAGCATTATCACCTCCAGGTAAAAGTAAACCCAGAAGAAAAATCACTTGCCGGAACCAATACCATTACCTATAAAGTCTTATCTGAGTCCAAACGTCTTCAAATTGAATTGCAAGAACCTATGATCTTGTCAAAAGCCATTCAAAACGGAGAGGAATTGGAATTTGAAAAAGATGGATACTCGTATTTGATCAAAATAAATGATCCTCAGGTAATCGGTCAAAGCTACCAAGTCGAAGTTAAATTTGATGGATCGCCTATCATTGCAGTCCGGCCTCCATGGGATGGTGGATTGACCTGGAGTCAGGATAGCAATGGAAATCCATTTATTGCCAACTCAAATCAAGGAATCGGAGCCAGTATCTGGTGGCCAAATAAGGACTACGCTGCCGACGAACCTGACAAGGGAGTTTTGATTTCTGTAGAAGTTCCTGAGAACCTCATGGACGTTTCAAATGGTAGATTGATCAAAACTGATCTTAATAAAAAAGCAAAAACCAAAACCTACCATTGGGAAGTAAAAAACCCAATCAATAATTACGGAGTCAATATCAATATCGGTGACTATGTTCATTTTGGGGAGAAATTCGAAGGAGAAAAAGGCACTTTGGACATGGATTATTATGTCCTAAAAGAAAACCTGGAAAAGGCGAAAAAACAATTCAAAGATGCCCCGAAAATGATGAAAGCATTTGAGTATTGGTTTGGTCCTTATCCATTTTATGAAGACAGTTACAAATTAGTAGAAACTCCATACTTGGGCATGGAGCATCAAAGTTCTGTCACATACGGAAACAATTTTGCCAATGGCTATTTAGGAAGAGATCTGAGCGGAACCGGTTGGGGTTTGAAATTTGACTTTATTATCATCCATGAATCTGGTCATGAGTGGTTTGCCAATAACATTACTTACAAAGATGTAGCAGATATGTGGATTCATGAGAGCTTTACCGCTTATTCTGAAAACCTTTTTCTGGACTATTATTATGGCAAAGAAGCCAGCAGCGAGTATGTGATCGGAACACGTAAAAACATCAACAACGACATTCCTATCATCGGTCCTTATGGAGTTAATCAGGAAGGTTCTGGGGATATGTATTACAAGGGAGCCAATATGCTTCATACTATCAGACAGCTTGTCAATGACGATGAAAAATGGAGGATGATGTTACGGGGATTGAATAAAGAATTTTATCATCAGACTGTCACAAGCAAACAGATCGAAACCTACATCAGCGAAAAAGCAGATATCAATCTATCTTCCGTTTTTGATCAATACCTGAGAGATATCAGAATCCCTATTCTCAGCTATTATGTACAAGATCAAAAACTTTTCTTCCGTTGGGAAAATGCCATTCAAACTTTCACGATGCCAGTAAAAGTTTCTCTCAATTCTGGAAAAGAAGTTTGGCTAAACCCTACAACCAGATGGAGTAACATGGATCTTCCAGACTCAGAAGTACAGTTAATAGTGGATCCAAATTTTTATGTAGGAACTTTAAATCTCACTGGAAAGTAAAAAAAAACGGCCCCAAAATCTGGGGCCGTTTTTCCTCTTATTAATTCATCAACAATTCAATTAACTGATAAGGAGCCTGCACAGTATTGACTTTATCGTCATTGATCTCCTTGTGAAGCTCATATTCCAGATCGAAAATCAAACCGGAAATAAAGACTTTATCCATCTTTAGATCTTGCTCAAACCGATCATATTTTCTTTTTCCTTTGAGTGATATTCCATATTGCTGAAATACCTTTTCTATCTTTTTTAGCTCATTATTAGTTTTCATAAGCTTTGGTTTATGGGAATTCCCTTAAGTTGGTTTTAGATTTTTAAACATAGGCTGCAGCTTCAGATTCAAACTCCTCCACATTGGTATCTTCTAGTTCGATATGCTTCTTCTCGGCTTTCCCGATTCTTGCCATAAATCGATCAAACAAATAATAGATCACAGGGACTACCACCAAAGTCAAGAACATAGATGACATCAAACCTCCGATAATTACCCAAGCAAGACCGTTTTTCCACTCTGCTCCCGCTCCACCGGCCAAAGCAATTGGAAGCATCCCGATCACCATCGCCAAAGTGGTCATCAAAATCGGTCTGAATCGGATCTTCACAGCTTTCTCCAATGCCGCTTTCACTTCTACTCCTGCTTCTTTCAATTGATTGGTGAAATCCACTAAGAGTATCGCATTCTTAGCTACCAAACCCATCAACATGATCAATCCCATGATACTGAAAATACTCAGCGTTCCTTTGGTTAGAGCCAAAGCAAGCAAGGATCCAATCAAAGCCATAGGCAAGGAGAACATCACTACCAATGGATAGATATAGGAATCATACAATGCGACCATGATCAAATAAATCAAAATGATCGATGCCAAAAGGGCTAGCCCCAAACTTCCAAATCCTTCACTTTGGTTTTTCATATCCCCATCGTAATTAATCTGAACCTGTTGTGGTAAAGTCATCTGATCAATTGCTGCTGTTAACTCAGCTCCCACTGTTCCGGAAGGAACACCGGCAACCTGGGAGGTGATTTTCACTGAAGATACACGGTCCCTTCGCTCCAATTTTGTTGGCCCCTCTGATTGAGTGACTGTTGCAAACTGAGAAAGCTTTACCTGTTGTCCTTTTCTATTCAAAAAAGCCAGGTTCTCAACATCAGAGATTGATTTTCTGTCAAATTCATTCAGCTTCACCATGATATCATATTCGTAATCGCCATCCGTGTATTTGGAATCATCATTTCCATTAAATGCTACCTGAAGGGCTCCTCCGACCATATCCATAGATAAATTCAACTCATTCATTTTGTCTCTATCTACCTCAATTTTGATCTCTGGATTACCAGCTTCCAAGGAACTTTCTATTTTCCTCGTACCTCTCAAATTTGCCAAGATCGACATTATCTTTTCTGAAGTCACGCGAATACTGTCCTTGTCAGGCCCTGAAACAATCACTTGGATCGGAGCATCATTCGCAGTACCCATGATGGAAATCGGGACAGCCGTATATTCTGCTCCGGTAATGGTTTCTTCCAAGGTATTTTCTACTTGTCTAGCATAATCAGGACCTGAAAGACTTCTATGTTTAGCCTCCACAAGTTTCACTGAAATCTCGGATGTATAAGGAGAAGATTGCGAACCAGTAAACTGTCCACTGGAAACCCCAACTGTAGTAAATACTTCAGTCACCTCGGGAAGAGTTCTCAAGTAATCCTCAACTTCCCGAGTCTTGAAATTTGTCTGCTCCAATGTGGCATCTTTTGGCAATTCCAATCTCAGAATAAATTCTCCACGGTCTCCTTCACTGACAAATTCACTTCCAATAAATCCTTTGATCACCAAGAAAAAAGAGGAAATAAACAACACGAAAGTTAAACCGAGCAGTGCGAATTTATGGGCAAAACCCCATCTCAAAATATCCACTAACCAATCCACAAAGCCATCCAATGCACTTTCGAAACCATAGACAATTTTTCCGAAGAAAGAATTTTTGTTCAAATGCTCAAGTTTCGAAAACCGGGATGTCAAAAGCGGAATCAAGGTAAATGCTACTAAAAGCGATATCAATGTTGCCGTGGCGACCGTAATACTGAACTGGGTAAGAATCCCTGCGATCAGACCACCGGTCATTGCCAACGGAACAAACACAACAATAATAACTAGGGTGATAGAAACAACTGTTGATCCTATTTCTCGGATGCCATCATAGGAAGCTTGGGCAATAGATTTACCCATCTCCAAGTGACGATAAATGTTTTCAATTACCACAATGGCGTCATCGACAAGAATACCCACTACCAAAGACAAGGCAAGTAAACTCATCAAATTCAAAGTAAATCCTGCCAGATACATCACCGTAAAAGTAGCCACGATAGATGCAGGTACTGCGATCATGACAATGACAGCATTTCTGATACTATGTAGGAACAATAACATGATCAAAGCCACCAATAAAATGGCTAACCCAAGATCCTTGATGACATCATTTGCTGCTTCCAAGGTGAATTCTGAGGTGTTTTGGGAAATTTCAAAAGAAAGACCTTCTGCTCCATACGTATCTTCCAAAATGCTCAATTCATGTTCGATCAATTCAGAAACCTCCACCGCATTGGCATCTGATTGTTTTTGTATGGTCAAACCAATTGCAGCTTTACCATTCAGACGGGTCAGTATCTCTTCATCTTTGTAATCGTCCATAACCTCAGCCACTTCTTTTAATTGAATGGGAGACTGATCGTCACGATAGGCAATGATCAGATTTTCGATCTGCTCTACAGAAGAAAACTTCCCTGCCAAACGAATCAAAATCTGACTGCTTTCATTCTTTAATCTACCTGTCGGGAAATCAAGATTACTTGCATTGATAGTCTGTGCGATAGTGATAGGAGAAATACCATACGCTTCCAACTTGTTCCTGTCCAGATTGACTTTGATCTCACGCTCTGTACCACCTAGCATATTTACCTGCGCAACTCCGCTGATTTTAGCGATGGATGGTTGGATTTTATTCTTGATCAAATCATAAAACTCAGACGGATTCAGATTAGAATACACGGCCATTTGCATGATCGGCAAGTCATCCAGATCAAATTTCCCTAGACTAGGCGGATCAGCATCGTCAGGTAAATCACCTAAAATTGCATTGATTTTTCTTTGGGCATCCTGAAGGGAAAGATCTACATCCTGACCTGCTTCGATTTCTATCGTGATGATGGAAATACTTTCTTGCGAAATAGAATTCATCGATTTAATCCCTTCTAGGGAAGCGACTGCATCCTCTATTTTCTTGGTGACTGAAGTTTCTACTTCGGATGGAGCTGCACCCGGATACACGGTGGATATGGTGACTACATTGGTCTCCATTTTTGGCAAAAGTTCATAGGACAATTGCGAGTAGGAGAATATCCCAAGCAAAGTCAAAACCGTGAAAAGGACGACGACCATGGTCGACCTTTGTATGGATATTTTGGTTATCTGCATCTTACTGAACTTTTACTTTTGTTCCTTCTTTGATATTGATCAATCCAGATGAAATGACTTCCTGACCTTCAGTCAAACCTTCGATCACCTCTACAGTTCCTTCATCCAAGGTGTTGATAGTCACTGGTTGGTATACTGCTGTTCCGTTTTCTATGAGATAGACACCTGGGTTTTTCAAACTTCCCACGATGGATTTCCTACTGATTTGCAGCACTTCTTCATCTTGGGAAAACTCAAATTTTGCTGTTCCAAACATCCCAGGTTTAATTACATCAGCATCTTTGCCTGCCATTTCCAAAATTACCTCGTATTTGAAAGAAGCGTCTGCTTTGTCAGATATAAAATCCACTTTGCCGGAAAACTCCTGACCATTGATTGCATTGACTACCACAGGTATTAAATCTCCTCGCTTCACTTTGGCAATCTCACTTTCACTTACTTTCACTGCTAACTTCAAAGGATTTTTATTGATAATATCTACAATCGGCATTCCTGGTGAAACCAAAGTTCCAAGCTCGAAATAATCTTCATTGATAAAACCTGAAATCGGAGCAGTAATCTGTGTATCTGCCAATCGTTTTTTCAATGCATTAAACTGCGCATCTGCGATCTTGAATCCTTTCTCGTTTTCCTCGTATTGCTTCTTTGTGATCGCATCAGTCGCTGCCAAATTTGCATAACGCTTCAAATCCTTTTCAGCCTGATCTCTATTCAATTTTGCGATTTCATAATCAGCCCGAATCAATCGATCATCTACCTGTACGATCAAATCGCCACGCTTCACATAGCTACCTTTCTTTTTGAGGATTTTCACAATGGATCCAGAAGTTTCTGACATCAGTTTTAATTCCTGATGGGCTTCGAAAACACCATTTGCTTCAAAATTTCTATTGACGGTTTTTTTAGCCACTTTTTCAGTCGTAATGGAAATAAATTCACTGGACTTCATCGCTAAATTCGCCGCCTCATTCATTTCAGTTTTGTTGTTATATAGCGTGTAGGCAACTGCACCTACTGCCATAAAAAGAAAGAAAATAATTATTGCCTTTTTCATTGTTGTGCGTGTTTCTTTTAGTTTAATAGGTTGGTTATTTTTCCGGTGGAATTCAAAATCTCCAATTGAGCTATTCTCACCTGAATGATTTGATTATTGTAGTTGGCCTGAGCGGTTCTTTGGGTAGTTTCTGCGTCCAATAAGTCGGTCAAAGGACTCAATCCTTCTTTATACAACAATTCGGAGTCTTTCAAGACATCATTAGATAGCTCCAGATTGTCTTTAAGAGAAGCTAGCGTGCTAAGGGAATTGTAATATTTGTTGACGGAAGTGTTGTACTCCAGCTCTGCAGCATCTTCTGCCTGCATTCTATCCAGGTTCAATTGCTGGGCACTCACCTTGGATTGAGCCGCCTTTGATTTGGTTTGTAAACCGTCAAAAATTGGGATTTGAAGTTTCAATCCAATCAGAAAACCTTGATACCAAACTTTATTCTGACTTAAGAAGTCAAACTCTTGGGCAAAAGCATTTTTATTCCAATCTGCAAAACCCACGAGCTGAGGTTGATGCTGAGCTTTGATGTTTTTGTATTCGTATTCGTACAAAGTCTCCTGAACGCCTAAAAGCTGAATGTCTTTCCTATCGAAAATATTGAAATCAGCCACCTGGAAATCCTCCACTTTTTGACTCATATCAGCCACAGATTTATCCAATTTCAACTCCGTATCAACGGGGATCCCCATCACCAATTTGAGATAACCTTCTCTTTGGTAAATAGAAATTTCCAGATTTTCCAATTCACTTCTGATGGAACTTAAATTCACTTTTACTCGATTGAGATCCACTTTTCTGGCAAGGTCATTTTCGTATTGGGACTGTAGGATTTTCTCCAAACTTTCCAATTGGTCAATGTTTGCCTGCAGATTTTCTCTTTGGAGATGAAGCTGAATAGCTCCCAGGTAATTCATAGAAATCTCATGAATAACATCTTCCTCAGATTGCTGAGCAAGTAGCCGGTAGAACTCCTCCCCTGTTTTGGCAGCTTTCAAACCGATCAGATAAGAATTACTATAGATCAATTGGCTCAATTCAAATCCTGCTTTTAGGGATTGTGGCACACCCAAAGAGATCACCTGGATATCATTAGGATCTCCACCGAAAATTCCTCCCGGCACGGCCTGAGGAAACACGTCAATAAAATTATTATACTGGCCATAGGCAGAAAACTGCGGCAAACCAGCACCTCTAATTTCGTCTCTGTTGTACTTGGCTTTGGTCTCATCTAAAATGGCCTTTTTTAAGTTCCGGTTGTTTTCAAGACCGATCTCGATACTCTGCCTCAGGGTCAGGGTATCTGGATACGTGATCTTTTCTTTATTCAAGTCCCCCTGACCAAAGGCTCCTATAGGACTTACCAGAAATATCAGATATGTAAAATATTTTCTGAACATGGTATTAAATAATAGTTTATTTATAATTATAAAGTTGGTTCTGTTTTTAATGAACTTTAGAGGTAAATTTTTTTAGGCTTGCTGTTTTTTAAATCGTTCAAATAAGGAAGGTATCTCTTGCTTGAAAAAGCATAAGAAATTTGAAAAATCTCTCATTTTACAATTGAATTCAGGGTTTTTTTCTGTTCTCACTTCCAGTACTTCATCGATAAATTTCTGGATTTCGGCGATGTTTTGAAGTTCCTTTTCAAAATCCTCTCTCCAATCACTCACTTTTAAAGCAAAATATCTTTTTCTATCTCCCGGTCTGGTAGAATAAACACATCTACCTTTGGCCTGAAGGAATGTCAAGGCATTACTCACCGCACTTTTACTTACTCCTAATTGCTCTACAATTTCATCAAATGAAACTTCTCCTTCTTCATGAACCAACAGCAAACCGATAATTCTTCCAACCAAAGGTTGCATTCCCTTGTGCTCATGGAAAACACCAATTCGCTCTATTAATTCCTTATGTTTTTCAGTTAATACCATCGCTTTGTATTTACAGTTACGGGTTTATAACGGCACAAATATAGATAAAGTTCGGTTAGTTCTGCAAATACAGAACTAAAAAAATTAATTTTTTTTTCAATATTACTTTTCTTGATTTTGCATTTAAGAATGATCTGATCCAGATAAAAATTTCTTTTATAGACAATAGCCCATATATTTCAATTTGAAACAATAACAATCAAACCCTATTTCTCATGCTTCAGCTCGTAGAAAATGCGAAGTCTTACTCACAAGAAATTGCCATAATAGAAAAAGAGAAATCCTTTACCTACCAAAACCTTTTAGACCGAAGCAAAGAAATCGCTGGATTTTTACTGAAAAACAAAAGTGATTTATCTGAATCTCCTGTAGCATTTATGGTATCTCCTGGATTTGATTATGTAGCCACACAATGGGGAATTTGGCAAGCAGGTGGAATAGCTGTCCCTCTTTGCATCACCTATCCACTGCCCTCTTTACAATATGTCATTGAAGATACTGGTGCCACCATCATACTCGTTGGTGATGAATACGAAGAGATATTAAAAAATTATAAAAACGATACTACAAAAATCTTAGTCAAAATCAGCCAGATTGCAGCTTCTGACGTAGCCCAACTTCCTGAAATAGATAAATCAAGAGGTGCCATGATCCTTTATACCTCTGGTACCACTTCCCTCCCTAAAGGCGTTTTGACTACACATTCCAATATTGAATCGCAAATCACAACACTTGTAAAAGCCTGGGAATGGACTTCCGACGATTATATCCTGGAGATATTACCACTTCATCACGTTCATGGCATCATCAACGTTTTATGTTGCGCCTTATGGTCGGGGGCGACTGTCGAGTTTCTAAATCAATTTGATGCCAAAGAAGTATTCAAAATTTTCCTTCAAGGGAAGCTAAATGTATTTATGGCGGTTCCAACGATTTACTTCAAGTTGATCGCCGAATGGGAAAAACTAGCTGAAGAAGAACAAAAAATCCTGCATCAAGCAATGGCAAATTTCAGGTTGATGATTTCTGGATCAGCTGCATTGCCTGTTTCCGTCATGGAAAAATGGAAGGAAATTTCAGGTCATTATTTATTGGAGCGCTATGGAATGACAGAAATAGGAATGGCTGTCAGCAATCCATATCATGGTGAAAGAAGGGCTGGTCATATTGGTCAACCATTACCAGGAGTTCAGTTAAGGACTGTTGATGAAGAAGGAAACGAGATCTCCAAGGAAGAAGCAGGGGAAATCCAGATCAAAGGTCCTTCAGTGTTCAAAGAATATTGGGGAAAGCCAGAGGCCACAGCCAAAAGCTTTACAGAAGATGGTTGGTTCAAAACCGGAGATATTGCTGTTTTAGAAGAGGGCTATTATAGAATTTTGGGCAGGGACTCCATTGACATTATCAAATCAGGAGGATATAAAATCTCAGCTTTGGAAATCGAAGAAGTGCTAAGGAAACATCCTGCAATCAAAGACTGCGGGGTGGTAGGAATCCCTAATGAAGAATGGGGAGAATTGGTGGTGGCAGCTTTGGTAACAGGTCAAAACCTCGATACCGATCAATTAAACACGTGGATTCGTGAAAGAATGCCGGCCTATAAAACTCCTAGAAAGTATATTTTCATTCAGGATCTTCCTAGAAACACCATGGGAAAAGTAACCAAAAATGAATTGAAACAACTATTCTAAAAATCATGATCATATACGGTTTAGCACTTTTGTCAGTTTCATTTATTCTAGGTCAGTGGATTGGTGAGCTATTGGGAAAACTTTTAGGAATCAATGCCAATGTGGGTGGTGTTGGATTTTCGATGCTCATTTTGATGGTGCTCAAAGAAGTATTCGAACGAAAAGGCTGGTGGAAAGGTGATTTGGTCCTGGGAATAGACTTTTGGAATAAGATGTACATCCCGGTGGTCATCGCAATGGCAGCAAGTTTAAATGTAAAATCAGCCATTTCAAGTGGAAATCTGGCCTTGTTGGTGGGAATCATCCCGGTTTTCTTTGGATTTGCATTCTTTCCGGTTTTACTGAAAAACTTCAAGCAGTAATCGGATGGAAGAATTGTTAAAAGTGATCGATAAAAATGGTTTGATTGTAGGCTTTTTATGCGTCGGAATTTTAAGCTTATTTTCTCATTGGGTATCAAAGAATCTTCTTAAGTCAAAAATCCCTGGTTCTGCTATAGCCATATTCCTAGGATTGGTATTAGGCTATTTGGGAGGATTTTTTACAGGTGGTACCAAAGGGATTTCAGACATTGAAATTTTTAAAGGAATCGGCTTTTTGGGAGGATCCATGTTTCGTGACTTTGCCATTGTGGCAACGGCTTTAGGAGCAAGCTATTTGTTGGTCAAAAGATCTGGATTTCTTGGAATGCTCTCTTTGGTAATTGGCATTTTAATTTTCTTTACTTCTGGAGTCCTTATTGCCTTTGCTTGGGGGATTCGAGATCCAGTCAGCCTTTGTACAATCGGTGCTGGTGCATGCACATATATAGTTGGCCCAGTAACCGGTGCGGCATTAGGTGCCAGCTCGGAGGTGATTGCATTGAGTATTGGTGCAGGTCTGGTAAAAACAATCGCAGTGACCATCTTTACGCCACTATTTGCTAAAAAAATCGGATTGGACTCTCCGGGTTCTGCTATGGCTTTTGGTGGAATTATGGGAACATCCAGTGGAGTGGCAGCAGGATTAGCAGCCACAGATCCAAAATTAGTCCCATACGGAGCTGTCACAGCTACATTTTATACAGGTTTGGGTTGCCTGATTTGTCCTTCTTTATTCTATCTGATTTTAGAGCTGATTTTTGTCTGATTACTTTTCAACGTTTTCAAGTTCCGTATCAAAATTGAATACTTTTTTACGATGGTTTACCCCCCATTCATATAAAGCACCAATTACATCTTTCAGGGATTCTCCGTATTCTGTCATGGTATATTCTACTGTCACCGGAAAAGTATCATAGACTGTTCTTTTGACTAAGTGATTCATTTCTAGATCCCTTAATTCTTTTGACAGCATCCGATCTGTGATCCCGGTTACCTCTCTTGAAATTTCTGAAAACCGCTTCACTCCATGTAATAACGCAATGATGATAGGAAGTTTCCATTTCCCATTCAAAATCTCCAAAGCATCCTGCACGGGCAAAATTCTCAGTTTGCATTCTCCTTTATCTAATCGCTCTTCATTTTTCATGTTACAAATCTGCTGATTTAGACTAAACTATACAAGAGTATAGCACTATACTTCAGTATAGTACTTACAAATGTATAGTCTCTTCCTATACTTTTGAAGAAAAAAACTAAATCATGCAAAACAAAATTATTTATTGGACCGCCACAGGATTGATTTCATTGATGATGCTTTTTAGCGCATTTGCTTATTTCAATGACCCGACAGTTTCGGAAGGATTCAATTCTATGGGATTTCCTGATTATTTCCGTGTGGAGCTAGGAATCGCAAAAATTCTTGGAGTATTGGTATTACTCCTTCCATTTTCTCCAAAGTTTCTAAAAGAATGGGCTTATGCCGGTTTTGGGATAACATTCATTTCAGCATTCATTGCGCACTTTGTAAATGGCCATCCATTTTCTGCGATTATTTTGCCGGTTGTTGCAGGTATCTTATTGATTACGTCTAGGATTTATATGAGTAAACAGGCTGTTTAAAACTACCTGAAAACTAAACCAACAAACCCGAAGCGTTCCGTTTCGGGTTTTCTTTTAATTTGAATCATTAAAAATTAAGTCTTTTTCCATTTTTAGGGTTTAGGGCAGGATGCCAAATTAAGTGCTTTTGCACTATTTTTGCTTCATGGTAATACCCAAGTCACTTTTAAAGGTCATTTTTCTAACACTGATCTTTTTACCGAATTTTCTTTTTGCTCAGTCAAGCATTTTCGGTGTCGTTCATGATTCTCAAAGTCAAATCCCACTTGAATTTGGAAGTGTTGCTGTTTACCATGGCTCTGATAGTAGTTTGGTCAATGGAGGAATAACTGATAAGGATGGGGCTTTTTTAATTACTGATCTGGGGTCTGGCGACTATTATTTGCAGATCACATATATAGGGTATCTAACGAAGGTTCTATCGAAATTCACACTGGAAAAAAAAGAGAATAAAAATCTAGGTGTTCTGACTTTATCTACCGATCAGACCATATTAGACGGAGTTGAGGTTCAAAGTCAAAAGATCTCCAGCAGCTTCCAACTGGAAAAACAAAGTTATTCGACTGAAAACTTTCAGACTGCCCAAGGAGGAAGTGCCTCTGACATACTCAAGAATCTGCCTGGAGTATCCATCAATGTAGATGGTCAGATCTCGATTAGAGGCACAAGTGGATTTGTAATCATGATCAATGGCAAACCTGTTCAATCTGATCCAATGATGATTTTAAGTCAATTACCTGCAAATAGCATTGAAAAAATAGATTGGATATCCTCTCCTTCTGCCCAATATGATTCTGAAGGAAAAGGTGGAATGATCAATGTGATCACAAAATCCGGAACCACTGACGGGCTATCCGTCCAATTCAACACCAAGTTGGGAATGCCTCCTATCGAAAACTATGGAAATGCAGAGCGGGCAAAACGATATGGAGCTGATTTTAACCTAAACTACCTAAAAGATAAATGGGATATTTCTGTTGGAGCCAGTTTTCAAAGAAATGATATCGCTGGAAGAAGGGTTGGTAATGTCATGACCATGTCTGGTGACACCACCACATTTTTTCCATCTGAAGGAGAAAGAAGCATCGATGAAAAGAACTATTCCGGAAGGTTTACCATTGGATATCACCCCTCGGAGAAAAGTGCTTTTAGCCTAGGCTTTTATGGTGCTGTCAGAGATAAATTACGAACGGCCGACATTCTCTATTATGATAATCACGCCATGGTCAATGGTCAGGAGCTCTATAATTTTCAATATTTCAATGCCAATGACCAAAACCGCCGTGGCGATGTGGTATTAGGTAGCCTTGATTATTCCCACGAATTCGAAAAAGGGTCTAAAATCAGCAGTTCATTTCTCTATGAATACAGTATGCTGGGTGGTCCTACCTCAAATTTAAATTTGGGATACCCAGACTTAAGTATAGTTTACCAAGAGGAATACAACACAAATGACAACCCACTAAACGGTATCAGATATAATCTGGATTATACACTTAAACCCTATTCTTTTGGCCAATTAATCGTAGGATATCAATTCCGAAAACTGGATCATAAAGGTGATTTTCTATATGAAAGAAAAAACAACGAAACTGGTGAGTTCGAACTTGTCCCCGACTTTTCCAGCAATGTAGAATTGAAAAGAAGTATTCATTCTGGCTATATCCAACTGGACAAAAAATTTGAGAAATTAAGCTACGGATTGGGTGTCCGGGTAGAAAGCATGGATAGGAGCTTTGATTTAAAAGACAAAGCCGGAATAGTCGACACAGTTTACCTATACGATTTTATACGTCCGTTTTTCACTGGTAATTTAGGCTATCAGATCAAAGAAGGACTTCAGTTAAAAGCTAATTTTAGCCAGCGGATCGAGCGGACCACGACATTTAAAATGAATCCCTTTCCAGAGAGAGAGCATTCCGAAACTCTTGAGCAGGGGGACCCAAACCTACTCCCGGAGTTTATTAATCTTGCTGAAGTTGGTATCATCAAAACCTGGGACGCTTCCAGCTTTTATGCCACGGCTTACCATTCCAGAGTAGAAAATCTGGTAAACAGAGTGAATACCGTTTATAATGACACCATATTGAATAGAATTTATTCTAATGTCGGAACAGGTAAATCCACAGGTATTGATTTAGGATTAGAAATTTTCCCGACTAGCTGGTGGAATGTTTTTGGAGGTTTAAACCTTTATCATTATTCTATAAAAGGAAGTTTTGATAATCGACCTGTAAATACTGAAACTTGGGTACACTCACTAAATATCAACAGCACTTTTACGCTAAAAAAGAACTGGAGTATCCAAGGAACTTTAAATTATCTGTCTGAAAGAGTAACAGCCCAAGGAGAAGATTCCAGATTTTATACTCCCAGCATCGTCATCAAAAAGACCTGGCTGGACAATAGGCTTTCCGCAAACTTAATTTGGCAAAACATTGACATGGGTATTTTGGATACCAATGAGCAGCGGATCACCACTTATCGGGACGGGGAGTTTTATACGACGACCAATTATATTCAGGAGGTGGATATGGTGATACTGAACCTTTCTTACACTCTCAATCGTTCCAAAAACAAAGCAAAATTCGTCAAGAGTGAATTTGGTGAAAATGAGTTTTAAAGAATGAAGTAATGGTTTCTCCAGAAGTCTTAATCAAAAACATGGTATGTCCCCGATGTATCGAGGCAGTAAAAGGAATTCTGATTGATTTGGGTATTTCTTTTCAATCCGTCGCATTGGGGAAAGTGGTCCTTCAAAAAACCTTAACCAATAGCCAGGAAGAAAAATTTGCCAATAAGCTTGAAATTCAAGGTTTCGAGCTTTTAAAAGGTGAAAAATCTACCATGATTTCCAAGATTAAATCACTTTTAATCGATCAAATCCACTATTCCAAAGAACCTCTGCATACTAACTATTCCACTTTTTTGGCAGATAAGTTAAACGAGGAATACAGTCATCTTTCCCGGCTGTTTTCTGCTGTAGAAGGGATCACCATTGAGAAATTCATCACCAGGCAAAAGATCGAGAAAGTGAAGGAACTGCTCATCTACAATGAGTTGACTTTATCAGAAATTGCTTTCCAAATGGAATACTCTAGTGTAGCTTATTTATCTACCCAATTCAAGAAAGAGACCGGAATGACCCCTTCTGAGTTTAAAAAGGATAAAAAATCTGTACGAAACAGCCTGGATACTATTTAAAACTTTCAATTTTTTGAGGCTCTTGAGAAATCAAAATCTTATAAAAGAAGCTCAAAATTCTATAACAATTCCGGATGACATTCTTACGAAGTTTGTAAAGTCATAAGACTACAACTCGTCATGTCAACTACAAGCCATATACAACCAGTAAAAAACACCTATCCTGTCACAGGAATGACTTGTGCTGCCTGCGCAAACAGCGTGGAAACCATTTTATCCTACACAGATGGTGTAAAATCCGCTTCAGTCAATTTCGCCTCCAATTCAGTTTTAGTGGAATATGATCCCAGTCAAATTCAACCCGAAGGCTTAAATGAGGCCTTAACAGCAATCGGTTATGGTTTGGTCATCACCGAAGGAAATACGGAAGAAGCTGGCGAAAAAGCACAACTGGAATATTACGAACAAGTCAAGAAACGAACTATTGGAGCAGCAATTCTAACGCTTCCGATTTTTATCCTAGGGATGCTTTTTATGGACTGGAATCCTGGAAAATGGATTTCCATGATGTTAGCTATTCCTGTACTCTTCTTTTTTGGTAAAAATTTCTTTGTGAATGCCTGGAAGCAAGCCATGCATGCGAAAGCCAATATGGATACTCTGGTAGCACTGAGTACCGGCATCGCATTTATCTTCAGTGTTTTAAATACAATCTTCCCTGAATTCTGGACAGAACGAGGGATCATGCCACATGTATATTATGAGGCAGCAACTGTGATCATTACTTTTATCAGTTTTGGAAAGCTTCTAGAGGAAAAAGCAAAATCCAATACGACCACAGCTCTCAAGAAACTGATGGGCTTGCAACCCAAATCCTTGAAAGCGATAATTGATGGTGAAGAAATAGAAATTCCGATTTCAGAAGTACAAAAAGGATATGAAATCTTAGTCAGACCAGGAGAAAAAATCCCTGTTGACGGGAAGGTGATATCGGGCAATTCTTATGTAGATGAAAGCATGATTTCCGGTGAACCGGTTCCTGTTGAGAAAAAGGAAAATGATGGTGTTTTTGCAGGCACAGTCAATCAGAAAGGAAGTTTTCATTTTAAGGCTGAAAAAGTAGGAAGTGAAACTTTACTTTCACAAATCATCAAAAGGGTTCAGGAAGCTCAGGGCAGTAAAGCTCCTGTTCAGAAATTGGCAGATAAAATCTCCAGCATCTTCGTTCCCACGGTGATTTTGATTTCAATCTTGACTTTTGCTGCTTGGATGATTTGGGGCGGTGAAGAAGCATTTACGCATGCTTTGCTTACTTCTGTCACAGTGTTGGTGATAGCATGCCCTTGTGCTTTGGGACTGGCAACCCCCACTGCAATAATGGTAGGTGTTGGAAAAGGTGCAGAAAACAACATCTTAATTAAAGATGCGAAAAGCCTCGAGCTCGCTCATCAGGTCAATGCAGTAGTACTGGATAAAACAGGGACAATCACTGCGGGCAAACCAAGTGTGAGCGATGAAAAATGGCTTTCAGAAGAAATTAAGCATGAATTTAGCCCTCTATTATTAGCTATTGAATCCAAGTCAGAACATCCATTGGCAGAAGCTGTCTCTAAGTTTTTGACTGAAAATCAGGTAAAAAAATCAAGCATTCAGGATTTTCAAAGTCTAACAGGTAAGGGAGCTAAAGCAAAACTTGATTCAGGAAATGACTACTTTGTCGGTAATCAAAGGTTAATGGAATCCGAAGGAATCTCCCTACCTAGGGATTTTGAATCCTTAGGAAGTCAATGGAAATCTGAAGCAAAAACTGTGATTTACTTTGCTGATAACAAAAAAGTTCTTGCGATTCTATCCATTTCTGATGAGATCAAACCAAGTTCAAAACAGGCTATTGAAGAGCTTCAAAAACAGAATATCGCTGTTTATATGCTGACAGGAGATAATCATCAAACTGCTTCAGAAGTAGCAAGACAAGTTGGACTGACTGATTTCAGATCAGAGGTCTTACCATCGGATAAATCGGATTTTATCAAAGAGCTACAAAGCAAAGGAAAAGTAGTAGCGATGGTCGGTGATGGAATCAATGATTCAGAGGCCTTGGCTCAGGCTGATGTCAGCATTGCTATGGGTCATGGTTCTGATATTGCAATGGATGTGGCTAAAATGACCATTATTTCATCGGATCTAAAGGCAATCCCAAAAGCATTAAACCTGTCAAAAATGACTGTCAATGGTATTCATCAAAACCTTTTTTGGGCTTTTGTCTATAACCTAATTGGAATTCCTGTTGCAGCAGGATTGCTCTACCCTTTCAATGGTTTCTTGCTTGACCCAATGATTGCTGGAGGAGCAATGGCATTTAGTTCCGTTTCGGTAGTTTTGAACAGTCTTAGGTTAAAGAGAAAGAAAATCTAGCATTTTGTCCAGTGTACCAAGTAACTCTCATCAACTTGACACCCTTTCAGAACTACTATTGATTTAAACCCAAATTTTCCAATATTTCAATTATTAAAATTTTCCAATTCCATTATGAAAACTCAAAAATTCAAAACCAACATTAATTGCGGTAATTGTCTGGCTAAAGTCACTCCATTGCTAAATGCTGAGCCTAAAATCAAATCCTGGAATGTAGACTTGGAAAGTGAAGACCGTATTCTAACTGTAGAATCTGAGAGCATTACACCAGAAGAAGTCTTTAAAACCGTAATCAAATCAGGATTTATTGCCAAACCTGAATAAATTGCAAACAAATTGAACCTTCTGGAATGCGAAAAATCTTATTGTCCTTTCTGCTATTTACTTTAATTGCCAGTGTGAAAGCTCAAACTAACGTGGCGCTTCCCGTGGTCAAATCAAGCATTAAAGGGATCAATGTTTATGGGAAACCCATCGATAATCAAACCAGATGTCAACATTGGCATTCTGAATTGGATATCATCGCAATTAAATTCAAATGCTGTGAAAAGTATTATCCATGCTTTTCTTGCCATGAAGAAACTGCAGATCATCCACCAAAGGTTTGGCCAAAAGACGAGTTTAATTCCAAAGCAATCCTTTGTGGAGTTTGCGGTACAGAGTTATCAATCACTGATTATCAAAGCAGTAACAACACTTGTCCCAATTGCAAAGCAGCCTTTAATCCCGGGTGTAGCAATCATTATCATTTGTATTTCGAAACAGATGATAAAAAGAAGAAAGAACCTAATTCATAAAAAAGCCGTACTTTTACAGCATTGAAAAAGATACTCTCCATAACATTATCCTTCATCCTGCTATTTTCTAGTATTGGGATGGCTAGGTCCACTCACTTCTGTGGTGGAATGGAGATGTTGAGTGAATTGTCATTAAAAGCTGCCCACATTGATTGTGGAATGGAACAGGTACTTCCAGATTGCGATTCAGAAAAAGAGCATCAAAATCATTTCAAATCCAGTCATTGTTGCGACAATGAATTTGAACTTGTAAATATGGATGAGGACTTTAGCTTCGCAAAAGCTGGAATTAATCTTCATTTAGATTTCGCTGTTGCTTTTGTTCATACTTTCATTTTTAATAGAATTATACAGGAAGAGTCTCTTTCTGAAATCCCCTTTTATACCCCTCCTATTCTGGAACTTGACCAACAGGTTTTGTTTCAGACTTTTATAATTTAATCCTGTGATGTACCGGGGTGCGAACCTCAATTTCTGACCAAGTACATTTATATGCTTTGGTTTAATCCTATTCTGGTCATTTTATCAGATTCATCACATGTTAAATTCCATCATCAAGTATTTTCTTGAAAATAAACTCGTAACGGTTCTTCTTTTGATCGGCATGATCTTATGGGGAATCATTACAGCTCCTTTTGGATGGGAAGTAGGTTCTTTACCTTCTGATCCTGTCCCTGTGGATGCCATTCCTGATATCGGGGATAACCAGCAAATTGTTTTTACAAACTGGCCTGGGAGATCTCCACAAGATATCGAGGATCAAATATCCTATCCCCTTACCACTTATTTGCTAGGGATTCCTGGAGTAAAATCGATTCGAAGTTCATCTATATTCGGCTTTTCCAGCATTTACATCATCTTCAATGAGGAAACAGAATTCTACTGGTCTAGATCCAGAATTCTTGAAAAGCTAAATTCCTTACCCTCTGGACTATTGCCAGAAGGCGTCCAACCAGCCTTAGGCCCTGATGCGACTGCTTTGGGCCAGGTATTTTGGTATACTCTAGAAGGACGTGACTCAAATGGAAATCCCACCGGTGGCTGGGACTTGCATGAAATCCGTGCTGTCCAGGATTTCTATGTCAAATATGCCTTAAATGCAGTCGAAGGGGTTTCTGAAGTAGCTTCCATAGGAGGATTTGTGCAGGAATACCAAATTGATGTCAATCCAGATGCACTTAAGGCCTTCAATATTCCATTGATCAAAGTGATGGATGCAGTAAAAAAATCCAACCGCGATGTGGGTGCAAAGACCCTGGAAATCAATCAAGCTGAGTATTTAGTACGAGGTCTGGGATACATCAAAAATCTGGAGGACATCGAAACGGCAGTAGTTTCTGTGCAAGACAATGTACCCATTCGCATCAAAGATGTTGCTGTAGTTTCCTTAGGGCCTGCCAACAGAAGAGGAGCCTTGGACAAAGATGGTGCTGAGGTCGTTGGAGGTGTAGTAGTCGCAAGGTATGGCGCAAACCCATTAGCGGTCATTAAAGATGTCAAAGGTAAAATCACTGAAATCAGTTCAGGACTACCCAAGAAAACTTTGGCGAATGGCACAGTTAGTCAATTGACCATCGTCCCGTTTTATGATCGATCTCAATTGATTTCTGAAACCTTGGGAACCCTCGAAGAAGCATTGACTTTGGAGTTATTGATCACCATTTTGGTAGTTATTGTAATGGTTTATAACCTCAGGGCTTCACTATTGATTTCCAGTTTATTACCTATATCAGTTTTGATGGTATTCATAGCAATGAGGTATTTTGGAATAGATGCCAATATTGTAGCCTTATCAGGAATAGCCATTGCTATAGGAACCATGGTTGATTTGGGAATTATCCTTTCAGAAAATATCATTAAACACCTCGAAGAGTCTCCTAAGGACCAGAAACTGATCGATACGATTTACAAGGCTTCTTCTGAAGTGGCGACAGCAATTTTGACTGCGGTCTCCACTACGATCGTATCATTTATTCCGGTGTTCACGTTAGAAGCAGCAGAAGGCAAGCTGTTTGGACCTTTGGCTTTCACCAAGACTTTTGCCTTGGTAGCCGCATTGATTGTTTCCTTATTGATTTTACCGAGTTTAGCCCATTTCTTTTTCGGAATCAATCTCAAAAAATCAAAATTCCAAAAATTCATTCCGGTAGGATTGGTTTTGCTGGGCGTTTTTGCCTTGGCAATCGGATATAGCTGGGCTGGAATAATGCTGCTGTTATTCGGTGGTTTGAGCTTTGGTAAAGCATATTTGAAATCCTCTTCCATTCAGATAAGCAATAGATGGAATAGTTTGATCGAAAATGCAGAGCTCTATCTAGTTGTGATAGGAGTTGTATGGTTACTGGCAAAATACTGGCTTCCCCTTGGTCCAGCAGAAAGCCTGTTTACAAATTTCTTTTTCGTTGCACTATTAGTGGGATTGATTTTAGGAGCATTCGCCATCCTCGAACATTTTTATAAAAGTATCCTGAGATGGTGCCTCAATTATAAAACAGCATTTCTTGGTATTCCAACCATCCTTATTTTAATGGGAGGAAGTATCTGGTTAGGAATTAACGGCGTTTTTGGTTTTATCCCAAAAGGCTTTGACCTAATCGGTGTTAATATCCGTCCAACAAAAGTTTGGTCTTCCCTCTCCCACACTTTTCCAGGAATTGGGAAAGAATTCATGCCTTCTTTAGATGAAGGAAGCTTCTTATTGATGCCTACTTCCATGCCACATTCCGGTATTGAATTCAATGGAGAGGTAGTTTCAAAACTGGACATGATGCTGACCAATATTCCAGAGGTGGATTTGACTGTAGGAAAACTGGGAAGAGTAGAGTCAGCATTGGATCCCGCTCCGATCTCAATGTATGAAAATGTGATCAACTACAAACCTGAATACATCCTCGATGAAGATGGGTATCGGTTAAGATTTCAGACTGATAAAAACAACCGCTTTATTTTGACTAGCGGAGACAGCTTATCCAATGAAGATGCTATTGCAAGAGGAATCAAAAAATCACAGTTGATTCCAGATGAAGACGGCTTGTATTTTCGAAATTGGAGAAGTCATGTAAATTCTCCAGATGATATTTGGAATGAAATTATTCAGGTCACAAAAATCCCAGGAGTCACATCTGCCCCAAAATTGCAACCCATAGAAACCCGACTGATCATGCTCCAAACTGGCATGAGAGCACCCATGGGTATCAAAGTATATGGACCTGATTTACAAACAATTGAAAATTTCGGCTTAAAGTTAGAAAGTATCCTAAAAGATGTTCCTTCTGTCAAAGCAGAAGCAGCTTTTGCCGATAGAATCGTCGGTAAACCCTACTTACTCCTACGGATTAAAAGAGAGGAAATTTCACGGTTTGGGTTGAATATAGAAGATGTCCAACAAACCATAGAAACTGCCATCGGAGGCATGAATATCACCACCACAGTAGAGGGAAGAGAACGTTTTCCTGTACGTGTGAGATATCCGAGGGAATTGAGAGATGATCCTGAATCTTTGGGAAAAATCCTTATTTCCACCCCTACTGGTGCCCAGATTCCTTTGGCTCAGATCATCGATTTTGAATACCAAAGAGGCCCTCAGGCGATTAAGAGTGAAAATACCTTTTTGGTAGGCTATGTCCTATTTGACAAAAGAGATGGTTTTTCGGAAGTGACCGTAGTCAACGATGCCCAACGAATGATCCAGGAAAGGATAGATTCAGGAGAGTTGGAAGTTCCTGCAGGTATCAGTTTCAAGTTTTCAGGTAGTTATGAAAATCAGGTTCGGGCAGAAAAACGCTTGTCGATCATTGTCCCGGTAGTTTTAGGACTTGTATTTCTGATTCTTTATTTCCAGTTCAAATCTGTCACTACCTCTTTGATGGTATTTACAGGTATCGCGATGGCATTCAGTGGAGGGTTTTTGATGCTTTGGTTTTACGGGCAGGATTGGTTTGCAAATTTCAATCTCTTTGACACCAATATCAGGGAGCTTTTCCAGATGAAAACAATCAATTTGAGTGTGGCAGTTTGGGTAGGTTTTATTGCACTTTTTGGGATTGCTACAGATGATGGAGTTTTGATGGCTACTTACTTGGATCAAAGCTTCGAGAGAAACAAAACCGATACCCTCAAAGGAATCCGAGATGCCATTATTGAAGCAGGTCAAAGACGGATTAAACCCGCTGTGATGACCTCTGCAACAACCATTATAGCTTTGTTGCCGATTCTTACCTCTACAGGTAGAGGTTCGGATATTATGATTCCTATGGCCATACCGGCCTTTGGGGGGATGATTGTTGCGGCGATCACCTATTTCATTGTTCCTGTTCTTTACAGTATCAGAGAAGAGTACAAACTCAAAAAAATCAGCAAATGAAAGATCACATGATAAAACGGTTCTTCTCTTTCCTATTCCTGGTTTTCACGGCCATTTCGGGATTTAGCCAATCTCTAGAGGATTACCTGAAAATTGCGGCTGAAAACAATCCGGGCTTGAAAGGGAGCTACAAGGAATTCGAAGCTGCCTTAGAAAAGGCTGCACAAATTCGAAGCCTTGCCGATCCAACGATTTCATTTGGTTACTTTATTTCCCCAGTAGAAACCCGAGTTGGGCCTCAACGAGCGAGGTTATCTTTGAATCAAATGTTCCCTTGGTTTGGAACCCTGAAGTATTATGGCAAAGGCTCCGAAGCTTTGGCTGAAGCCAAATTCCAATCTTTTATCAATGCCAAAAACAAGCTCTTCTTTGATGTGAGTGCGGCATATTTCCCACTGCATGAGCTGGAGCGGTTTATAGAAATAGAAAAGGAAAATATCGAGATCCTTTCTAATTATAAATCCTTGGCAACCAGCCAGTTTTCGAATGGTAAAGGATCAATGGTAGATGTCTTAAGAGTTGACATCATGCTTAAAGACGCAGAAACGAATCTCAGTATTTTGGAGAAGCAAAGAAAGCCATTAATAGCCGTTTTCAATAAACTCCTTAATAGACCTGAAGACGAAGTGGTAGAAATAGAAGATTTATTGATGACTGCATACATCCCTGATGACTATAGAAAAGACTCTTTGCTGGATTCCAATCCTATTCTCCAAGAATTTGACTTCAAAATAGCAGCCGCCCAATCCAATGAACATACCGCGGCCAGCCAATCTATGCCTAAAATCGGCGTGGGATTGGATTATGTCATCATTGGTAAAAGGGAGGATATGATGGTCGCTGGCAATGGAAAAAACGCACTAATGCCTATGGTTTCCATGAGTTTACCGATTTTTTCCGGCAAATATAAAGCGGCACAAAAAGAAGCCCAGCTGATGCAAGAAGCCTATAGGTATCAAAAAGAAGATTTTGAGAATCAACTGATCAGTTCCTATGAAAAGTTAGATTTCGCTATCGCAAAGCAACAGGCTTTGATTGACCTGTATGAAGAACAAATGAAACAGACCAAGCAATCTTTGGAATTGCTCTATTCGGCTTATTCCAACTCAGAAAATTCGATTGAAGAAGTTCTGCAAATGCAACAACAGGTTTTAAAATACCAAAAATTAAAGGTGACCGCTGAAACAGCACTGAAAATAAACATTGCGGAAATAGATTATCTCACTGCAAAATCATTTGACCAATGAAAAAGCTACAAAAACATGTTCTGATCATAGCCATCGGAATGTTACTCACAGGGCTATTGGCAGGGTATCTTATCTTTGGAAATACAAATTCCCAAGATGAACATATCCATAACTTAACAGAAGTAAATGGTGTCTGGACATGCTCCATGCATCCTCAGATCAAACAAAATGAACCCGGAAGCTGCCCTATTTGCGGAATGGATCTGATTCCTTTGGAAAATGATCTTGGATCCATGGATCCACTTTCCATCAGTATGTCTCCAACTGCCATGCAATTGGCGAATGTACAGACTGCGATTGTAGGAAATTCTGGAGGCAATAAATCCGTCAAATTAAGTGGAAAAGTTCAGGCCGATGAGCGCCTCAATTACACTCAGACATCCCATATTCCTGGTCGGATTGAAGAATTAAAAGTGAATTTTACAGGCGAGTATATCAGCAAAGGTCAAGTCATTGCAAGTATTTATTCTCCAGAATTGACTACAGCTCAAAACGAATTGTTGCAAGCTGCAAAAATGAAGGAATCCCAACCTGCACTCTTTCAAGCTGCGAAAAACAAACTAAAAAACTGGAAAGTCACTGAGGCACAGATTGAAGAAATACTCAATAACAATACGGTGTTGAGAAACTTCCCTATCCGGGCCAATGTCTCTGGATATGTCACTGAAAAATTGGCAAATCTCGGGGATCACTTAACTCAAGGTCAAGCTATTTATGAAGTGGCTGACCTATCACGGGTATGGGTCTTATTTGACATTTATGAAACAGATTTATCCTGGATTCAGGTCGGAAATGAAATTGAATACAGCATACAGTCTTTTCCAGGTGAAACATTTACAGGTAAAATCAGCTATATCGATCCTTTAATTGATCCAGCATCAAGAGTCGCCAAAGCCCGGGTGGAAGTATCCAATCCAAAAGGCAGATTCAAGCCGGAAATGTTTGTTTCTGGATTGATCAAATCAACTGTAAATCCCAATTCATCAGCGCTGTCAGTACCCAAATCAGCAGTACTTTGGACAGGGAAAAGGTCTGTCGTCTATGTAAAAAACACCTCAGAAAATGGCATCAGTTTCAAACTCCGAGAGGTGACACTCGGTCCTGCATTGGGAGACAATTACTTGATAGAAAGCGGGTTAGAAAATGGTGAAGAAATTGCCATCAATGGTACCTTCAGCATCGATGCTGCAGCACAATTAGCAGGAAAACCAAGCATGATGAGTCCAGAAGGAGGTCCAGCTATGACAGGTCATAATCATGGAGCTATGCAGGAAAACACGAACTCGACTTCCAGCTCCACTTTTGACATCAGCTCTGAAGCTAAGAAATCATTGAAGCCTGTTTATGATAATTACCTGAAATTAAAAGATGCACTGACCAAAGACGATTTAGAAGCAGCGAAAACCACTTCTAAAGCAATGATGGAAGCTTTAAAAAAGGTGAATATGGCTCTTTTTACAGGAGAGGCGCATAATTTATGGATGACTTACGATGGGAACTTGAAAAAAGCATTACAATCGGCCAATTCTTCAAATACCATAGAGGAATTGAGAAAAAGTTTTCAAATCCTTTCAACTGAAATGGTAAAGATGACAGAACAATTCCATGGATATTCAGGAACTTTGTATGTACAACATTGCCCAATGGCAGATAGTAACCAAGGTGCTGATTGGTTGAGTTTAGAAAAGAGTATAGTCAACCCTTACTTTGGAAAATCCATGCTTTCTTGTGGCGAAATCACCAAAACATTGAATTAATCTCAAACAATTAACCAATGCGTAAAAACAATCAATATTACACCCGGAGGATTCATCGCTTTCTTGGCGTGTTCATCGGAATCCAATTCTTCTTTTGGACATTGAGCGGTCTATATTTTAGTTGGACAGATATTGATGAAATCCATGGAGATCACTTCCATACTGAGCATATGATGCATCAAACTGCGGGTGATTTGATTGATCCTGGCAAATTGGATTCTACATTACAGATCGCTTCATTGGAGCTCCGATTTGTAAATCATCAACCTTATTATTGGATCAACTCGCAGCGGCTTTACAATGCTCAAACGGGAGAATTAAAACCTGAAATAACTGAGCAGGAGGCTAAGGAAATAGCTCAAATTTATATCAAAGGCAACTTAGGCATCAAATCCTTAGAGTACCTGACGGAAACTGGAGCGCATCACGAATTCCGAGGCAGGCCATTACCAGCCTGGGCAGTTCATTATGATCATCCGGAAAATCTGGTCGCCTATATTGATGCCAAAAGTGGGAGTTTTGAGCGGGTGAGACATAGAGGCTGGAGGTGGTTTGATTTTCTGTGGATGTTCCATACTATGGATTACGCTGGAAGAGATAACTTCAACAATTTACTTCTGAGGGCATTTTCCTTATTTGGATTAGCGACAATCACATCAGGATTTACACTCTTCTTTATGACCCTGAAAAAGAAAAGAAAAAAATAACAATTAAATAATCTATAATAAATGAAAAGATTAACTAAAATTCTATTAATTGCATCTATTATAAGCTTTACTTTTGCTTGTAAGGAAAATAACAAAGCTGGTGATAATGACGAGCATATGGACCATCAAGAGCAAATGGACCCTAGTTCCATGGATCACAGCAAAGGACCAGAATCAGTGTCATTTGAAAACAAAGAGGTTTCTGCAATTGTAGGTTCCTATTTGAAATTGAAAGATGCTTTGGTTGAGACTGATGGGGAAAAAGCAAAGCATTCAGCGGGAGAATTGGTTTCAAAGCTTCAAGACTCATCATTAGAAGGAATTGCTGAGATGGAAATTGAAGCAAAGAAAATAGCTGAATCCACTGATCCTGCGGTACAAAGGGTGTCTTTTGATGTTCTTTCAAACCAAATGGTTACTTTGGTAAAAAGCTCAAATTTGACTGAAGGCAAATTATATAAACAATACTGCCCAATGGCAAAAAACAATGAAGGTGCTTATTGGCTTAGTACTTCAAGCGAAATTAGAAATCCATACTTCGGAGATAAAATGCTGAAATGTGGATCAGTGGAAGAAGAAATCTAGTGTCTAATTTTTAAATTTAACGCTCGAGCCTTGGAGAAATCCGGGGCTTTTTTTTTACAAAGTAAACCGAACTCCAAAAAAACCTCTTATTCCCTGATTTGGAGCAAATACATAGGTGGGGTCAAAAGTCAAGGCATTTGGATTTTGAGCAGTAGGCTTGACGCTTCCATCGGGATTGAATTCCACTTGCTTGTCAAAAGGATCAAAAGATCTGGCGATGCTATTCGCAGGTGGAGTGAAATTCAATAGATTTTTTACACCTCCATAGATTTCCCAACTCCTTCCTAATTCCTTCGTCAATTGTATATTTTGAATACTCCACCATGGAGAAAACTCATCACGGTCATCTAAATCACCTAGGAGCGGCAATCTCATAGGACTATATACATTTCCCGTATAATCAAAGCTCAAATCCCAAGCTGCAATTTCATACCCGATGGACCAAACCCCAGAAAATCGCTCTGTCAGTAGCTGACGGGTTTTTATCCCCTCTTCTTCCTGGGACACATCCATCAAAGTAGCACCCGCAGTCATGGAAACTCCGCTAGCCCAAGCAATATCCACAGTTGTAGAAATCCCTTTTGAAACCGCCGATCCATCCAAATTGGCATAAATAATCTGATTGGGATCTGTTTCATAATCAGGAATTATCCGATTCGTGAAATAAGTGTAAAAGGCGGTTGCATCTATCCCAACAAACGTTCCTTTATCAGAGTAAAATTTCTTAACCAAATTGATATTGGTATTCCAGCTTTGCTCAGGTTTCAATTCTTCCGCAAATACCACCTCTCTTGCTCCTGTCAGTGCAGCATGGTCTTCGGTAAAGACATTGGCTACTCTAAAACCGTTCCCGATAGACGCCCTCAAAACCATGGATTTGTCTGTAGATGAAATCTTCAGGTTTATTCTTGGCGAAAAAATAGAACCGTGAACAGAATTGTAGTCGTATCGCAATCCAAGCAAAAGACTTTGCGTTTCTTTAAACTTGATTTCATCTTGGATAAAAGCTCCTGGAAGGTGGATCTTGGAAGGCTGGTTAAAAGCCCCATCTGATGAAGCGGTTACTGGAGTGTTATCATCATAGTAAGTATATCGATATGCCAATCCTGTCAAAAAGTGATGCTTTGAAATCGCTTCTGTCCATGTCAATTGCCCAAAACCAATGTACTGGTCTGCGATATAAACAGTCGTTCCATACACTGAATTTTGATGGTGACCATTTGCTGAAAACATAAAATTCAAAGATTCTGAAGAGGGCAATTGATAGGTTCCAAAAGTTTCCCAACGACTGGTATAAATACTTTCCCCATAAATTTCATCACCTCCCCTATAATCCTTGTTCCAATTCATTTGACCACCCCATCTATCCTCGTACACATATCTCCCAGCCATAGTAAAGATCCTGTTATCCGGTCGATCCACATTGATTTTCTGAAATAGAGATATTCGTTTGGATAAGGTCAAATCAGTAAATCCATCTTGGTTATTGTCGATGGGATTGTCATAATAAAATGCATTGATTCCAGTTAAGGATTTTACTTTCGAACCAAACTCACTTCTAAATCCCAAATCCAGGTTCATCTCCCCCCAGCTGGTACCAAAGCCATCTATTGAGACCAAAGGTGCAGAAACCGGACTTTTTGTAATCACATTAATCAACCCGCCAACGGCTTCAGAACCATACAGTGTTGAAGCCGGACCTTTTACCACTTCCATTCTATTGATAAGTGATTGAGGGATACCTGTCAATCCATAAACCGTTGCCAACCCAGATACAATGGGCATACCATCGATCAAGATCATGGTATAGGGTCCCTCCAGACCATTGATATGGATATCTCCTGTATTGCAAACGTTGCAGTTTATTTGGGGCCGGACACCGTTGACATTTTGCAGAGATTCAAAAACAGAGGGTGTTGGGTTTGCCCGAAAGAAATTAGCTGAATAAACTTCCACAGGAACTGGACTTTCCAGCTTTGACACCTCCTGCATGGTACCACTGACTACCACTTCATCTAGTCCAGAATCCATGTTTTCCAATTCAAAAAGCAAATTATCTGATCCATCTAATGGAACTGTAACAGACTTGGTCAGGGTTCGAAAACCTATTCTGGAAACTTGAATCTGAAAATTTCCAGCTGATTTGAGAGCAATTCTAAATGTCCCATCAGTGTCTGTTACCGCTCCGATGCTGGTTCCTTTTAAAAGAACATTGGCAAATTCCAAAGGATTACCATCAGACAATACTTTTCCAGATAACTGGAACTCCTGTGAAAATGAATCCACATAAACAGCTGAGATAAAAATAAATAGGATGAAGGTCCGAAGCATCAATAAAAGACTAATTTTTGATTTAGATATTCAAAAGTATATTGTTAGAACTATCTAACAAAATTGTTTTCCAAATATTTTATTTAATATTTGAGGACTAAATCATTAAATATGGCGTCCCAGACAGAAGAAAATTATTTAAAATCACTTTTCAACCTGGCAAATGAGGCTGGAGAGGTGAATATTTCTGAATTAGCCCAGCAGATGCAAGTCAGTATGCCGACTGTAAACAGCATGGTCAAAACCTTGCAAAAAAACGGTTGGTTGATTTATGAAAAGTACAAACCGGTCATTTTAACTCAAGAAGGGAAAAAGGAAGCGGCTTTAGTGATCAGAAAACATCGTTTAACCGAGATGTTTTTGGTCAATAAAATGGGTTTTGGCTGGGAGGAAGTCCATGAAATCGCGGAGCAAATTGAGCATATCCACGCTCCCAAGTTTTTTGAGAGAATGGACGAAATGATGGGACATCCTACAGTGGATCCTCATGGATCCCCTATTCCGGATAAACTTGGCAGAATTCAGGAGGTGAATTATCTTACACTTTCTCAATGTAAAACCGGGCAATTGGTAGTATTGGCTGCTTTGACCAATTCCTCGACCGAGTTTTTAGAATTTTTGAACAGTAGAGAATTGAATTTGGGCAAAGAGTTAAAAATTCAATCCAAGGAGTCTTATGATCAAAGTATGGTGGTGAGTTTCAAGGATCACGCTTCGGAAACTTTAAGCGAAAAAGTATGCGACAGATTGTTGGTTAGAGTGATAGGTTAATAAAACCGTTTGTATATCCGCTATTGTAGCAGTAATAATCTAACGCTACATAGTGTTCGGTAATTTAAAATGAAACCGACTCTTCGGTCTTCGATCCAGTAAAACAAAGAAATTAAGCAAACTGACATCATTGCAGATAATCACATAAAACTTTTCGAATATCCTTAATCACACCACATACCAAATACTCAGTACTTTTTTAGAAGGAAAACAGTTGAATGAAAAATTGGAGGTTTTCATCTTTTCGTGCCGATACCACAGGAAAAAGCAAGATACCAAATGTAGTAGGAATTAATTCCCAACTAACCTTTCCAGCCCCTGTTTGACTTCTTTTCAGCTTGAAGTTTTTTGGCCTTTAACCGTTTTTCTATAGCTCCTTTTCCTGGTTTGGTAGCCTTTCGTTTCTTTCTTTTTTCTAATCCTTTACGGATCAAATCATAAAACTTCTTGATCGCTATTTCCTTATTTTGAATTTGAGAACGTTTTTCCTGAGATTGAATTTGGATAATCCCGGAATCTGTGATTTTTGATTTCAATTTTTCCTTTAGGGTGATTTTCTCATCCTCGCTCAGAACCTGTGATCCTTCAAGATCAAAATTGATCTGAACTTTAGTTTCCACTTTGTTTACATGCTGACCACCAGCTCCTCCAGAGCGGGAAGTCTGAAAGCTCATTTCAGAAAAAAAAGCACCTGATTCTATTCTTTTTAAAATTGAATTTGACATGAAGGTTTTATAAAAGACAATTGAAAACCTAAGGTATCAGCTTTCATTTAAATGAAATAATTACCAGCTATAAACTCATTTGATGAAAAAGTTCTTTTTAAAAGCATTTTTTCAGAAAAGTGCTAATTTGTTTTTCAATAAGTTAACTCTCCCTATCAAAAACCCAAAATCACAATGAAAAGCAGAAGAGAATTTTTAATCAAATCTACATTGGGGGCTGCAGGATTAATCGCTGCACCGGCATGGCTTCAAGGAGCACCCTCGATTCTCAAATCTTACAATAAACCAAATTCCATGATCAATGGCGTCCAGGTCGGCTGTATCACTTACTCATTCCGCTCCATGCCTGACCAAAGTGCTGAGGCAACCCTGAAATATGTAACTGACTCCGGCTTGAGTGCAATAGAACTGATGGGGGATCCTGCTGAGAGTTTTGCCGGAATGCCAGCTTCCCCTATTAACCGAATGCGGATGTTTCAGCTCATGGGAAAGCAACGCCAAGGAACTGAATTGACGGCTGAAGAAAAGTCTGAGTTAGACGAAATGAGAACAGCAGGCGAAGCCTATGGCAAAGAAGTGGCCGAGTGGAGGGCGAAAGCAGACATGAAAAAGTTTGAAGACTTAAGGAAAATGTACAAAGCTGCAGGTGTAAGCATCTATGCATTCAAACCAAATGCTTTTGGCAAAAACAATACGGATGCGGAAATCAATTATGGAATGAAAGCAGCTAAGGCACTTGGGGCCTCCCACGTAACATTGGAACACCCATCAGATGATGCCCACACTTTGAAATTGGGGAAAATGGCTGAAAAAAACGGGATAGCAGTTGGATACCATGGTCACGAACAGGAAACCTTTAATTTCTGGGATACTGCGATAGCACAGAGCCCAAAAAACGGATTGAACTTAGATGCGGGTCATTACATCGCAGCAGGGAATACAGATTTAATCCCACTGATCGAAAAGCAACATTCCCATATTTATAGCATGCACACCAAAGACCGTCAGACTCCTGCTAATGGAAAAGGGAATTTGGCATGGGGTACCGGAGATACACCCATCCCGGATTTATTGAAATTGATTCAGAAGAATAAGTATAAATTCCCGGCAACTATTGAACTGGAATACCAAATTCCAGAAGGTTCGGATGCTGTCAAGGAAGTTCAAAAATGCGTGGAATTCTGTGAGAAATCCCTCTCCTAAATATCTTCCAAAAAACAAAAAACCGCGGTAAATTGATTTACCGCGGTTTTTTGTTTAAATCCTATTTGTTCTGATTATTTCTTATTTAGAGAACATGGTAAACATCCACATTCTTTTTTCCAGGTCTCCTACAAAAGCTGTCAACATATCTTCAGTAGCAATATCTCCAGCCTCACCGGCTTCTTCAGCGACTTTTCTATGAGACTGAGCCAGTACTCCTAGACCATCAATCACATATTTCACACAATCATCACCTTTGCTGACATCAGTGATTTCTTTATGGATACTGTTTTTCAGATAATCCGAATAGGCATGAAGAGGTTTGAATCCGATTGTAACAATTCTTTCAGCTAGATCATCGATGTTTTGATAGAGTTTGGTATATAATTCTTCAAACTTCACATGTAAATCAAAGAAATTCTCACCTTTTACATTCCAGTGAAATCCTCTTACATTTTGATAGAAAATATGATAATCAGACAGAAGGTCATTCATATTGCCTGATAAACTTTTCATGGCTTTATCATCCAATTTCAAATGATTTGCGAGTGTTGCTTTATTAGTAGTCATTGTATTAGTGTTAGTTAAGTTATTCATGCCATTAATGGTACAAGGAAAAAGCCAACATAGGGCATTCCTAATATTCATCTATGAAAAGCTTTAGTTTACAGGAAATATTTCACTGCTTTCACCTAAGTCGAAATATAATTTTGATCAGCCTCAGGCATTGTCTATTTGAGAAAATGTAAGGCTGAAAAAAATTCCCCATACTGATGAATCACCTGCACAAAAAAATAGCCCTCGATTTCCGAGAGCTATTTTTAAGTATCTATTTGATCCTTATTAAAGATCATACTGTTTCATTTTATTGAAGAGCGTTTTTCTGTCTATCCCTAATTGTTTGGCTGCTTTGGTTCTATTGTATTTCACTTCCTCCAGCACTTTTCTCAATACTTCAGCTTCAGCCTCCGCAGCTGCGTCCTTAAGATTAACGGGAGCTTTTGTAGTTGTTCCAGTAGTTCCATTACTTTCAGATCCTGAGTCTGTAAAATTAAATTTTCTTGCATAGACAACTTCCGGAGGCAGTGCAGAGACTGTCATTTTTTCTCCATCTGTCAGCAAAGTCGCTCTTCGGATCACATTTCTCATTTCGCGAAGATTACCTGGCCATACATATTCTAGGAAAACCTGCATTACTTCCTCATCAAACTCTTCCACGGATTTATTTAATTCCTCATTAGAAAGACTTAAGAAATGATGAGCAAAAGCCTCAATATCGTCCTTTCTTTCCCTTAATGGCGGTACGGTAATACTAAATTCATTAAATCTGAAATATAAATCTTCTCTGAATTTATTCTCTTGAACAGATTTTCTGAGATCCTCATTAGATGCTACAATGATTCTCACATCAATTGCTTTATCCTTAGTGCCACCAATTCTTCGCAGCTTTCTCTCCTGAACTAACCTCAAAAGTCCCACCTGAACCTCGTAGGATAGGTTGGCAATTTCGTCTAGGAAAATCGTTCCTCCATCTGCCAATTCAAATTGGCCGGGTTTCTCCGCATGGGCTCCTGTAAAAGATCCTTTTTCATGTCCCCAAAGCTCACTACCAGCCAGTTCTTTGGTCAAAGCTCCGCAATCGACAGCTATGAATGGCTTTCCGGCACGTTCACTCTGATCATGGATCAAGCGGGCGATATTTTCTTTACCTGCCCCGCTTTCCCCATAAATCACGACACTAAGATTGGTAGGTGCTACGAGTTTGATCTCTTTATATAGCTTTTTAGACTCTTTTCCTGTTCCTTTCAGGAATTTCGGATTTGAATCTGTTTCTTGATTTTTCTTTTTTGCTTTTGCATCTGGCTTTTCAAAAGTGACAGATTGAACTTTTGATTCTTTCTGTACTGCCAGTGCCCGCTCGATTAAACTGATGATTTCATCTGGTATCAACGGTTTAGTCACGTAGTCAAATGCTCCTTTTTTGATCACTTCTACAGCAATTTTCACATCAGCATAACCTGTTATGATTGCCACTTGTGTACCTGGAGATATTATTCTCACTTTTGCCAACACATCTCTTCCTTCCATATCCCGTAATTTGAAATCACAAAAAATCAGGTCGTAATAAGTGCTTTTTACCATTTCAAGTCCTGTTTTACCTGAAATGGTAGTTTCGACATCATAGCCTTTTTTAGTTAAAAAACGCTCTAGCAATTGGCAAATGTCAATATTGTCATCGATTACAAGAATCTTTGCCATGGAAATAAGGTTAATTGGTTGAAATTTCTTTATGAATCAGCTGATCAAGTACTGCAAGGTTAAACGGTTTACTTAAGAAATGAATGGCTCCGGATTTTAATGCTTCATCTCGTGCTTCCTGATGATCAAAAGCACTCATCATAATTACTTGAAGAGAGTCAAAATCCTGAGACCATTTTTTTAATTCTTTCAGTCCATTTCCATCAGGTAAATTAACATCCAGGAAAATCAGATTGGGACTTCTTTCATCCACTAATCTTCGTCCTTCGGTTAATGTTCCCGCAGAAAATACAATAAAACCTTTTCTAGAGAGAAATCGAGATAAAAGTGCTCTGATTTCTAATTCATCATCCACTACTAGGATCACTTTATTCTTCATCACAGTTCGGCATTTGGGAATTATTCAGAGTACTCAACTCAATTATATTCTAGTTAAAATTTATTTTTGGGATGGTATAAGGGTAATATGAAAAGGTACAATCAGAAATTGTACCTTTTCGAATAGTGAAATTTTACTTAATTTTTTCTTGGGTTGTCTCTTTTGCAGACTGCAGAGCAGTCTTAGTTGCATTGATACCTTCTTGGCTTGCAGATAGAAGTCTGGTTTTCAAATCTCCTGCAATTCCTTGCAATTCACTCAATAGGCTATTTAATTTTTCCTTTTGAGGTTCGAATTGATCTTTGTTTTTATAAAGATAAACTCCTACTGCGGCTCCGGTGATTAATCCACCTAACCAAAGACTTGTATTTAATGCTTGCTTACTCATAATTCTTTTTATTAATCAATTGTTTAAATTCTTATTTCTATACACTAAAAAACAATCTTCAAATACTTTAACTCCTAATTTGAGAGATTGAATCTACCCTAGCGAGCCTAAACTCCTCGCCCACTGATCAGTCTAAATAGTACCGCGATTACTGCCAATACTAAAAGCACGTGGATCAATCCTGTTGCACTGTATGCAAATACTCCAATCAGCCAGCCGATCAGAAGAATTACTGCGATAAAATATAATAGAGAACTCATGGTGTTTGTGGTTTTGGTTTAAGTTTTATTTGTCAACTTAAATTCAATGTGCATGCCTTTATGCCAAATAATTGAAAAAAGGGGCTTAATTTGACAAAAAAGCAGCTTTTATGTATTCCCACCTTAATTAATCAACCGGAAATCCATCGAAAATGAGAAATAAATTCCCCAAATCTGGGAATTCCCAGTTATTTGAAAACAGCAACTCCTCTATGAATCGCATTAAACTTTATTCCATTATTTCCCTGTTCTTAATCATAGTTGGGAGTGGAATTTCATATTGGACCTCTGAGAGAATCGGATTTTACACCACCGCTTTGATGGAAACGCAGGATATTCTTCAAAGAACCAGCGAGCTGTATTCCAGTATTCTGGAAAGGGAAACCAACATAAGAGGATATGTCCTCACAGGTGATTCAAAATTCCTGACAAATTACCAACAGTCACTTCTAGACGCTGAGTCACTTTTAAAAAAACTTAAAGACCTCACAAAGAATAACCCGGACCAGCAAAATTACCTGAATGAATTAGAGGAACTCATCAATATCCGGGTGGAGACTTTTAAACTCACGATTGTTTATTATGAGCAACATGGCAACCTAGATGGATTTATCAGTCCTGCCAGAGTAAACAGTGCTCTCAATGGATATCGAACGATTAAGGACGTTGTAAAAAACATTGAATCTGAGGAAAACAGACTATTTGTGGAGAAAAACCGTTCCCTCTTAAACAACATCAATGCACTTCCATTCATCGTAGGCCTGATTTCTCTGTTTTCTATTTCTGTTGGGTTTGTCACTTTGCTTTCCATTTTCCATTATAATAAAGTACAGAAAATCGCTTCTAATAGAATCAAAAACTATCAAGATCAGTTACAGGAGCATTTATATCAATTAGACGATTCCAATAAAGAATTAGAACAGTTTGCTTATGTGGCTTCACATGATTTACAGGAACCTTTAAGAAAAATCACTGCATTTTCTGATTTGCTCAAAGAACAGTATTCAGAGACTTTGGAAGGAGAAGGTGCATTATATTTAGATAGAATTACAGTAGCATCTAACAGGATGCGAAGGTTAATCACAGACTTATTGGAATACAGCAGAGCCGGAAGAATCACTTCAGAAGAAGAAAAAGAGGTGGATTTAAATCAAATTGCTGAATACGTTTTAGATGATCTGGAAATAGCTATCCATGAAAAAAAGGCGATTATTGAAATTAAAGACCTCCCAACTGTGTTAGGAAAACAAACAGAGTATAGACAGGTATTCCAAAATCTAATTTCGAATGCACTGAAATTTTCAAAACCGGATGAAAAACCACATGTAATTGTTTCTTGTGAAAATGCCAGTTCAGAAGAAGTAAACAAGCTGAAGCAATTGGATTCCAGTTTCGATTATTTCAAAATAACAGTAGTAGATAATGGAATCGGTTTTGACTCCAATTATGCTGATAAAATATTTGCCATCTTTCAAAGACTTCATGGCAAAGAAGCTTTTGAGGGCACAGGTATAGGCTTATCCATTACTAAAAAAATCATAGAAAAAAACAACGGAACTATTTACGCAACCAGTGAACCTGGTCAAGGTTCCAAATTCATTATTCTTTTACCAGACATCAAAACAATAGAATAAGTTATATCTTATTAGGATTTTGAAAGTATCTTGTTTCCATATTATCATCTTATTCTGGATATCATTTAAAAAGAATGATTTTTACTCCCTTAAAAAATATTTATGCTTGTGAAAAAACCCATTAACATTCTTATCGCAGAAGACGATGAAGATGATAAATTATTGATCATCAAAGCTTTTCAGAAAACGCTTCCGAAAGAAAACGTGATTTGTGTGGCCGATGGCGAAGCATTGTTGCAATACCTTAACAGAACTGCCCCTTTTGATCAAATCGAAGCCTACCCGCTGCCTGATATCATTTTGTTGGATTTGAATATGCCAAAAAAAGATGGACGCACTGCCTTGGCTGAGATCAAAAGTCATGACAATTTCAAAAAGATTCCCGTCATCATTTTCACGACATCTAACTTGAAAGATGATATCGAAATCACTTATAAAATGGGAACTAACAGTTATATCACAAAGCCAGGTTCATTTGAAGGCCTAGTGAAAGTAGCGAAGGAAATCGAAAATTATTGGTCAAAAACGGTCATGTTACCGGTTTAATTTATTGCAATTATGAGTTCAGAGACCATTCGAATTTTATATGTCGATGATGATCCGGATGATTTAATACTTTTCTCCTCTATCCTAAAAAAGATAAAGGAGCCTATTTATAAGGTCGAACATGCAGCTTCCTATGAAGAAGCATTGGAAAAAGCCCATGACTTTTTTGACGTGTTTTTGGTGGATTATAAGCTGGGCAAAGAAACCGGTTTGGAACTGATCCAAGAAATCAAAAAAAAACAAAAACATGCCCCCGTGATTATGCTTACGGGAATGAATACCGGGACGATCGATCGTGAGGCACTCCAAATCGGGGCCTCTGATTATTTAATCAAAGGTGAATTTGATGCAAGAACATTAGACAGAACTCTCAGGTACGCAATAAGGGATTCCCAGTTAATGGAGTCACTTGATAAAGCCGCTGTAAAATTCCGATCCATTTTTGAAAGAGCCGCAGATCCATTTTTAATGATGGATGGAAGCAGCAAAATCCTCGAAGCCAACCCGATTTTTACGAAGAAATTTAAAATCGAACCTCATTCGGAGAATTCCGGACTTGGCTATTTTTTCAGTGACTTAATCGTAGACGATATTTCAAGAATGATTTTAATGGAAGTTCTTGGTAAAAAATCTGAACTCTATGATTTTGAAGCTGAACTAAAAATCGGGGAAGAAACCAATATAAATGCGCTGATCAGCATCGTCAAACAAGATTCCAACCTCTTCCAGGTCTTGATAAAAGACCTCACTGCGATGAAAGCTAAAGAAGAAGAGGAATTGAATTTAAAGAAATTCTCCTCTACGGGAAGAATTGCCAGGCTTCTGGCGCATGAAGTTAAAAACCCCCTGACCACCATTGTACTTTCAGCGGATCAACTTCAAATGGAACTTCCAGAAAACATCCTACAGGAAAGTGGCGATTTGATAGAGGTAATCCAAAGAAACTGCAATCGGATCAATCAATTAGTGACCCAGTTACTGGAAAGCACACGCTTTACCGAATTGGATATTGCCAATCATTCCATCAATGATTTACTGGATGAAGCCCTGGATCAAGTCATTGATAGAATTGAAATCAAAGGATTTGATATCATAAAAAATTACCAGGCTGAAATCTGCAATATTGATGTCGATTCAGAAAAAGTTAAAATTGCGTTGATCAATTTACTTGTCAATGCCGTAGAGGCAATGCCGGAAAAAGGTGGCAAACTTTTCCTGAAAACCTATATAAAAGGAAAACAATGTCGAGTTGAAATCAAGGACAATGGAGTTGGTATTCCTAAAGAAAATCTGGAAAGACTATTTGAACCGTTTTTCACCAGCAAATCCAGTGGATCAGGTTTGGGCCTGACCAATACTCAAAATATCATTTTGAGCCATGGAGGCTCTATACGAGTCAAAAGTGAGGAGAATGTAGGTACTACCTTTTTGATCAGCTTCAATCTTAGCTCCTAATCCACCATGCAGTATTTTCAGGGACAGTTAGAAAATTTTGATTTCAATCATTGGAGTTATCATGTACCTGTTCCTGAAACTATTTCTTCGGTGTTTATTGAGGCAAATACCCGAAGAGTTTTAGTGACCATCAATTCACACGGTCCCTGGCATATGGCCTTATTTAAAGGGAAAAACTACTGGTATATTCTGGTCAATCAAGAAATCAGAACAAAACTAAACTTGCAAAGAGGAGATAACCTTCAAATAAGCCTGGAAAAAGATGAAAGTGAATTCGGTCATGAATTACCCGAAGAATTTCAGGTATTAATGGATCAGGATGAAGAAGGAAATGCCTATTTCAGGGCCCTGACCCCAGGCAAACAAAGAAGCTTGGTTTATTTAGTCACAAAAGTCAAAAATTCAGAAAGCCGAATGAAAAAATCATTGGCCATCATGCATCATTTGAGATTGACCAAAGGAAAATTGGACTTTAAACAACTCAATGAATTGATTAAATATTATAACAATTTGTGAGAGGCTGTTAACAGCTGTGTGAAAACTTCGTCTTGATGAAAACTAAATCTCACCCATGAAAATTTCCTATTTCTATCTTTTATTCTTCTCCCTTTTGCTTACTTTTTCCTCTTGCCAGGACAAAGACGACCAAGAGGCAGACTTTAGCAAAATCCGGGAAATCGGTTACAATTATTTAAATGAAGCGACCCAAGAAACCATTATTGGAGATTGGCGAAAAGCGGTAGTCAGAAAAATGGGTAATGGTAATTATGAACTCCTTTTTAACACCAATCAAGATGCATTGTTAGGTCCTATTTTACTGGAGATTGATGGCGAAACCCGGACAGTAATTAAAATGTATCCCAGGAATTAGTAATTAAAAAGAGAGCTGAAAAGCTCTCTTTTTAATTACTTCTCTTTCACTTCAAACTTCTTCTTTCTTGCTAATTTATTGGATTCTTTTTTGGGTCTGCTGGCACCAAATGTACCTCGATTGGTTTTGCCTTTTTTAGTTTTAATATCTCCTTTTCCCATAAAATTTTGGTTTAATTTGATTTAGTCGAAGTTAAAAAACTGCTTAAATAATGTCAAGAGGGGTGATAAATTTGAAAAAGCATAAATTTATTTTGTCATATAAGTCAGTAATTTTGATCTTTCCCCGGCATGAAAAAATTACCACAGATCAATTGTGATTTAGGAGAAGGAATCAAATCCGAAGAATCCATTTTTCCTTGGATTGATGCTGCAAGTGTCGCATGTGGCGGGCATTTTGGGGATCAAGAAAGCATGGCAAAAACACTTGAGTTAGCCAAGAAATACGGAAAGAAAGCGGGATCGCATCCCTCCTATCCGGATAAAGAAAACTTCGGGAGAAAATCGATGAAGATTTCCATAGAAAATCTAATCGATTCCATTCACTCTCAAATCGAGAACTTCCAAAAAGAATCACGGGATTTAGATATTTCAATGGATCATATCAAGTTTCATGGAGCTTTGTATAATGATGCTGCCAGAGATGAAAGATTGGCAGATCAACTGACCGATTTCCTCCAAGAGGCTTTTCCGAAATCAATCATTTTTTGTTCGCCTGCGTCTTTCATGGAAAGATTTTCAATAAAAAAGGGCTTAAACTTCAAATTGGAAGTTTTTGCAGATAGAGCCTATAACTCTGATCTCTCTTTAGTCTCCAGAACAATTCGGGGATCACTTTTGAGCGATTACGAAAGCATTTCTAGCCATTTGGAGGTATTGTTTTCTGAAGGGAAAATTCTAAGTGCAAGTGGAGATAAATTACCGGTCAATGCAGACACCCTTTGTTTCCATGGTGATAATCCAGGTTTAAATCACTTTCTACCTAAAATCCGAAAAAAATGGTGGAATTAGGACCAAACCATACGATAATTAGTCCCTCTATTTCGGAGCTGAAATGGGACTGGGAAATTTCAGACCGATTACTTCAGATTCAACTTGCTACCAAAAAGAAACTAGAGAATCAATACAAAAGTGAAATTCATGAAATTAGAATCGGATTCAGAACCTTGGGGATTTTATGGAATCGTTTGCCTGACACCAATCATCTCCAACATTTTTTAGATGAAAATAAAGAACCAAAAACTTCAGCTCTTCCTACCAAGACATGGAAAATCCCTGTCTGCTATGAGGATGAATTTGCACAAGACCTGCCTCAATTGGCCAAATCAAAAAACATGAGTCCCGAAGACTTGATTAAATTGCATTCTCAAAACCACTATCGTATCCATTTCTTTGGCTTTTTGCCTGGATTCATGTATTTGCAGGGCCTTGCAGAGAAATTATACTCAGCCCGAAAATCCGTACCCGACAGAAATATAGCAGCAGGTTCTGTAGCGATTGGGGGCTCTCAGACAGGTATTTACCCTACCAATAGCCCAGGAGGATGGCATGTTATCGGACGAAGCCCCTCGTCTTTTTTTGATGCAAAAAAGATCCCTCCTGTATGGGCATCTCCCGGCGATCTGATCCGGTTTTATCCAATTACAAAAGAAGAATTTTTCAGATTAGGGAAGTCACATGATCAACCTAACCTACTATGATTAAAGACCCTGCAAGCCTAGCGATTCTAAAAACAGGCCCCGGCACTAGCATACAAGACTTGGGAAGAGTTGGCTTCGGTCAATTCGGTATACCGATTTCCGGTGCCCTGGATATTATAGCTACAAAATGGGTTAACCACCTTCTTAAAAACAAGGAATCTGAAGCTGTATTGGAAATTTCTCAACCTGGCTTGAAAATTCATTTTGAAGCTCCAACTCAGATTTGCTTGGCAGGAGCTAAATCAAAAGTGTTTTTGAACGGAAACCAGGTTAATACAGAAGGTTTAATTGAAATTGATTTTGGGGACTTAGTAGAAATTGGGGAAATACTTATAGGATCTAAAATTTATCTTGGAATAAAGCATGGTTTTAGAATACATCCGGTGATGCAAAGCAAGAGTTTTTATGAAGGAATATTGGGAACAGGAAACTTAAAAAAAGGAGATCAAATCGGGTATTTCACCAATCATGAAAAACCGATTTCCTCCTCAGTCAACGTAAAGTTTGACAGAAATTGGATGTGCTCAGAAACAATTGTCGCCTATCGAGGCCCAGAGTGGCATTTTTTGCTGGATACCGAAAAAGAGCTGATTGTCACGACAAGTTTTACGGTTTCCAGTCTTCAAAACAGAATGGCCATCCAACTGAATGAATTGATTCCAAATTCTTTGGAAGAAATGGCTACAGCTGCGGTTTACCCCGGTACGGTCCAACTTACTTCTGGAGGAAAAATGATTGTCTTGATGAAGGACGCTCAAGTAACTGGAGGTTACCCTAGAGTTTTGCAGTTACCAGAACTTTCCATAGCTCAGATAGCTCAGAAAAAACCTGGAGAAAGAATAACTTTTGAAATAGAAAAAGGCTTTGATTTCTCAAAGCCTCATTAAAAAATATTCCCTGTTTCTTATCTTCCTGTACCTGGAACAGCCTGGTGGTTATCCCAAAATCTCGACCAGATAAAGAGCATTTCAAACTCGAATTTCCTTCTGTTTAATTGAATTGTAGCCCAGTCTTTATCACCGGAATCATCATAGGAATCGCTGGCTAACTGACCGATAGATCCCATCCCTCCGATTTTATAAAGGTTACTTAAATCGTCTTCTAGGCTTAGTCCATAGAAACCTAGAGACTCAATCAAAATATCAGCTTTTCCCCTACCTCGCGGATCTGCAGCCGCTGACTCTCTTATTTTTTGAACTGCCGGAAGCAGCATCCCAATTGCCACAGGATCTACTCCTGCTGAAAGTTGCAAATCATTCAAGGCTCCTCCAATGCTGGCAGGATCTATATTTCTTGCATTCAGACCCAAAACAAACTCAGCAGTTTCTTCTAGTTCCGGCTGTTTGATAGGTGGTATACTATCCTCCCAAGGGCTTCGCGATGGAGCACTTGTTGCTCCATTACCACTAAATACTTTTGCGAAATAATATTCCCGATCGGTTGATTCCCCTTTGATGTCACCTATTTTCAAATATCCTGCAGCTGCAGCTTGAGGAGCGGACGCAATATCATATTCGATTTCATGCTCACCACCAGCCATCGCCTCGTGGTTTCTTTTAGCCTGATAACTAAAAGTAGCTCCTCGCTTCATTAAAGTCGAATCAAAAATTTCCAGTGACTCAAGAATCATTGTCATCAAGAATCCTTCTCTTGACCTTGAATTTCTAAGAACTTCTTCGGCTTTTGAGGGTGGTAATTCATTCATCACTCCTAAATACGAGTTTTCAGCTATTTCATAATTAAAGCTTACTTTACCAGAACCAAGCCCACCGCTTGAGGTTCCACCAAGACGTGCGTTTGGATTATTTTCTGCTACAGCCTGATCTACATCTGCAAACAAGGCTTCTTCATTTTGAGAATCACATGAACTGTTAAAAATCATGGCTCCCAGACCGATAATAAAAAGATACTTTTTCATGTTTTTATAAAATTTGATTGGTTTCGAAATCGCCGGAGAATTGTTTCTTCGGACGATTCAAACTTAGCATCCTATCATTCAGGAATTTTGGCCAAATAGATGAATTGGGGATTTTGATTGATGAAACACCTATTTCAATTGATCTTGCCAAAACTCTCGTATCCTATTGATTTTCAAGGATTTTTTCAAGCTAAAATCAACTGTCAATTGAAAAGTATAATCCATCAATTGAAAAGGTTCATTCACAAAACCAATCCAAAACGGAATGGAAAAACAACTAGATTTCCAGTAATCAGTCTAGCCATATAAAGCTTCTGACCTTTAAATTTAACTCAGCGTGTCCAGTCAAAAAGTCCATATTAGCCCGAAAGAAATCGAAGAGATATTACTTCACTTTTCCAAATCAATGACTGCTTTGGAAACTGAGGATGAGATTCTTTGGGACATGGTGAATAATTGCATTTCCATTCTCGGTTTTGAAGATGCTGTCGTCTATTTAGTGGATGAGAAAAAAGTCTATTTAGAACAAAAAGCAGCAATCGGCCCTAAAAACCCAAGAGGAAAAGAAATCATCAATGCCTTAAAAATAAAAATTGGCGAGGGTATTACCGGACAAGTGGCCGCGACAGGTCTTCCAATTATTATTGAAGACACCAGAAACCACCCAAGCTATATTCAAGATGATGCTTTTCGTCTTTCTGAGATAGCAGTTCCGATTTTATTAGAAGGAAAGGTCATTGGCGTGATAGATAGCGAAAATTCCCAAGCCAATTATTTCACCAATCAACACCTGAAAATCCTTTTAGCTGTCGCTTCAATCTATGCGGGTAGAATAGCCCACCTTCGAGCACTAAAAACCATCAAAGAAACAGAATTTGAAAGATGGAAGATTCAACAAAAAGCTAGCAGACTGCAAATGGAGGCACTTTCCTCACAGTTGAGTCCACATTTTGTTTTTAACTCTCTCAATGCTATCCAGCACTATATTCTATTGGAGGATAAGCGGAAATCATTGAGGTTCCTTAGCGTATTCGGGAAACTATTACGGTATTTTATGAGTCAGATTCATGAAGAATCTGTCAATGTCTCTCAAGAACTGCAGATGTTAGACTGGTACCTTCAACTACAAAAGCTACGGTATGAAACCAAGCTCTCCTATGCCATTTCAGAAGGAAACCTCAAAGATCATCTTAATGCAAAGATTCCTGCCATCATTGTCCAAAGTTTATTGGAAAACCTCTTGGAAGAGCACATTTCCCAATCCAATGGCAATTCAGAAATCGAAATAAGTTTCCATATTTCGCCAACTGAGGTTAAATTCAATGTGTTGATTAACTATTTACTACCTGAAAGCAACAGTACGAATCCATCCAGTTATTTTAAAAGTCTAACTCCCTGGGAAGAATTTGTAAAATTGCTAAATGAGATAAGACCTTTTGAAATCAAATCTCAGGTATTTGAAAAATCAGCACCAGATAGTAACAGTTCCTTAAAATCTGTTCAATTGATCTTTCCCAATTTGGCCACTGCATGAAGGCAATTTTCTTTGTTTTAATTTTTTCAATCTCATCCGCTTCCATCCTCTTGGCGCAAGAAAGCTCGCATCTTTACCATATCACTTTACAAACAAAGGTTTTTAAATCAGAATCAAAACTTACTATCCAGGAGGCAATTCAACTATCAGGAGAGAATAAATTCCATGAAACGGAAAAGCTGGGAGTAGCAAATTCTACTCTTCGCTATTGGTTTGAGGTAAATTTAAAAAACCAATTAAATAAGATAGAAAATCAGGACTCCATCTATTTTTATCCATATGGAGTTGAAAAAGGTGCAGTTTATATCTTTAGAAATGGGCTTTTAACTCCGCTTTCCTATAACAGAATGGAGAAAAACGAATTAAAAAGGACAAGCCCCGAAAGTCCACTTTTTATCCCCATTGGCAAAAATGAGTTGATTAATGGATCCAAAATCTTTGTACTCGCAGAATACGTCAGAGCCACTCCTGATCTTTCCAATAAAACTTTTGCCTTTAGCACTCCGGAAGACCACAAACTTTTTTCCAATTATATCAGCATAGGTTCATTCAAAAGCCAGGTATTGGCTTTTTTCTTTTTGGGTGTTTCCACTGTTTTGATGGTTTTCAACCTGATTTTATTTTTTAACATGAAAGAGCGCCAATACATCTATTATGGGCTGTTCTTGTTTTTTCAATTGGTTTATTATTCCAGAATCAGTCCTTATTTAGCTGCAAACTTTGGATATAATTATGATCATTTCTTTTTCTGGCTGACCACTGTCTCACAGGTTCTGATCAATACGAGCTACTTACTGTTTATTCGACACTTTTTGGATTTTCATCACCAGCTGCCAAAATTTGACAAGATTGTCAAAGCCATTGCCATTGGTTTGTTATGCTTTATGTTGGTGATGAGCGTTCTCATTTATCAGGATCCATACAGCTTATTGCAGGCAAGTTTAATGAATTGGCAACGCTATTTCATGGCTGCTTTTGCTTTTTTAGGTGTGATTTATCTATGGAAAGCTTATCAGGGTAAACTGGTTTATTTTGTCATCAGTGGAACTATCGTTTTTACTACTGGTGCTTTGATGACCATGTTTTATCTGGATCTGGATTATATGATTACAGGCTCTGCTATTGAAAGTACCATATTCGCATTGGGACTTTCCTATAAAATCAAAACCATCAGTACAGAAAAAAGAGTAGCGGAACAGGAAACTTTCCAGACGCGCCTGGGTGCTTTGAGAGCTCAGATCAATCCTCATTTTATTTTTAACAGCCTGAGTTCCATACAGCATCTGATCAGCAGCGAGCAAAAAGGGGCTGCTCTAAAATATCTTGCCAAATTCAGCAAATTTGTAAGACAAGTCCTGGAGAATTCACTGGATATTCATGTGACGCTGGAAAAGGAAATTGAGCTTTTGAAAGTCTACCTGGACCTGGAATCTTTGAGGTTTGACCATACGTTTACCTTTGAGATATTGCTTCCCGAAAACAGCACGCTACTCTATGAAGAAGTACCGATGTTGATTATCCAACCTTTTGTAGAGAATGCCATTAAACATGGTTTAGTACCTAAACAATCCTCAGATAAAAAATTGACGATCCGCTTTATGGATCGGGAAGAATATATCATCTGTGAAGTAGAAGATAACGGCATAGGGAGGAAAGCAGCAGCACTAAACAAAGGCACAAACTACCGTCCTTCCCGAGGCATGAGCCTAACTTATGAACGGCTTCAAATGAGTAATTCGTGGAACAAAGTAAAAGATCCAATCCTTATTGAGGATTTGGAACCTGGAACAAAAGTGACCATCAAAATTCCAAAACAATGAAATCATTACAAGTGATTATCGTAGAGGATGAATTCCACAGCAGGGAAACCCTCAAAACGTTTATTAAAGAATATTGCCCGGAAGTGGAGCTACTTGATACTGCTGCTAATGTGGAAGAGGCGATCGAAAAAATCAATGACAAAAAACCAAACCTCGTTTTTATGGACATAGAACTCCAGACTGGAACTGGTTTTGATGTTATTCAAAAAGTAAGGCACAAGGATTTCCACCTGATTTTCACCACAGCTTTTGAACATTATGCAATCAAGGCCATCAAATTTAGCTCAATTGATTACCTATTAAAACCCATAGACTTAGAAGAACTTCTCGAGGCTGTTCAAAAGGCAAAAGACCTAATTCAATCGGAATCCAGACAAAATCTTTTGGAAAACCTCCTTTCAAATTTTCAAGCACCTCAACCTGAAAATAGAAAGATCTGTCTTTCCACCTCAGAAGGAATAGAGTTTATTCCCACTAATCACATCTGTTACTGCGAAGCCAACGGTTCCTATACCGACTTCCATCTAAAAGACAACCGAAAATTGGTCGTAAGCAAGAACCTAAAGGAATATGAAAACTTACTTTCTGAAATGGACTTTATGCGTGTCCATAACAGTTTTTTGATCAACCTAAGCGAAGTAAAGAAATTCATCAAGTCAGAAGGAGGCTATATCGTGATGAACAATGACAAACAAGTAAGTATTTCCAACTCCAAAAGAGAAGAGTTCATGAAGCGGATGGGGATTTAAATAATTAAAGGATATGATTATTCGCAATGATGCCAGTAAACTAGATTCTTTACTTATCAGGGTGGAAGACCTCCCGAGCTTTCGTGAGACCGAAGTGGCCTCAATTCTTAAGTTTAACCTATCTTATATTGTTTTTGCCACCTTACTGTTAGAAAAGCGGATATACTAATTAATGGATTAAAAAAAACAGCCTTCAAATTTGAGCAAAGCGAAATAGCCTGCTATCTTAACATATCACTATTTCATCCCAAAAACCATGGATACCGGCTTAGAATCAAAGATTTTGTCGCAGGGCATGAACCCTGACCTTGTTACCCAGCAAATTGACCATTTTAAAAATGGCTTTCCTTTTTTGAAAATCGTAGCTCCTGCCACTCCCGGAAATGGGATAAATGTATTGAGCGAAAAGGAGTTGAACCACTTTAAAAACACCTACCCGGAAAAAGCTGCACAGATAGAGGTAGTCAAATTTGTGCCTGCAAGTGGCGCAGCATCTAGAATGTTTAAAGATCTTTTTTCCTTTCTGGAAGGAGATGGTGACCTCAGCAAATCCCCTTTTGTTCAGAAATTTATGAACAAGATCGAAAAGTTCGCTTTTTATGAAGACTTGGATAACCTGTTAAAAGAACAAGGAAGCAGCATCAACCAAAAATTGGACACCAAAGATTTTAAAGGAATATTGGCTGCATTGCTGGATGAAAATGGACTTGGATACGGTAGTTTGCCAAAAGGACTTTTGAAATTCCACACTTATGACGAGGAACGTAGAACTCCGGCATATGAACACTTAATTGAGGGGTTACAATATGCTGTGGGAACTGGCAATACCGTCAAGATCCACTTTACAGTTTCTCCAGAGCATGAAGAAAAATTCAAAGAAGAAATTTCCTCCGCCTTGCCTAAATTGGAAAAAGAATACGGAATCAATTTCGATATTTCCTATTCCCAACAAAAGAAGTCCACAGACACGATTGCAGTAAATAAGGACAACAGCCCATTTATAGAAGATGATGGAAGTATTTTATTCCGACCAGCAGGCCATGGAGCTTTATTGGAGAACCTAAATGACATTTCTGCAGATTTGATCTTTATAAAAAATATAGATAATGTAGTTCCTGATCGTCTAAAAGATGAAACAAAAGACTACAAGATGGCTATTGGAGGATTGCTTCTGGAAATCCAGGATCGGGTTTTTGAGGCGTTGTTAGGTTTGAGCAAAGACATAAATGAAGAATCTGTCAAACATGCTGAGCATGTATTTACAAACCATTTGGGAGCTAAACTACCTTCTGATTTTTCTTCTAAATCTACTTTAGAAAGAGGAGGATATTTACAATCAAAATTAAACAGACCGATCAGAGTATGTGGAATGGTAAAAAATACGGGTGAACCCGGCGGCGGACCTTTCTGGGTAGAAGAAGCTGATGGTTCTCTCTCTTTGCAAATTGCAGAGACTGCACAGATTGATCTGAATGATCCAGAAGCCAAAAAACATTTCCAGGGGTCGACTCACTTTAATCCTGTGGACCTGGTTTGTGGCACTAAAGATTTTGAAGGAAATGATTTTGATTTGTTACAGTATCGGGATATGATGACTGGATTTATAACAGAAAAATCCAAAAGTGGAAAAGACTTAAAAGCATTGGAATTGCCTGGTCTTTGGAATGGTGCGATGGCAGGCTGGAACACCCTTTTTGTGGAAGTCCCTTTGATCACTTTCAATCCTGTAAAAACTGTCAATGACCTTTTACGGGACGAGCATCAATGAAAAACACGAAGTCAGAAGTCAATATGTATAGACTTCTGACTTCCTTTTTTAATCCTCTACTTTTTTCCCTGCATAAAGATCGTATTTCAGGAGCCTACAATCTATTTTCCCATTCCAAAATTCAATCCGCCTACTTGCTTTCAAGCCGACTTTTTTAGCAAGCTCCATATTTCCGGTAAAAATATATCCTCTATATCCGGCACATTTCTTTTTCATGTAGTCCCCCATTCTTTTATAGGTTTCTTCAAGCTCCAAAGATTCACCTAGTCTCTGACCATATTCCGGATTAAAGATCACAACACCTCTGGGCTTTTCTGGTATTTCTGTTTCCCCAAAATCACATACTTGAAAATCGATCATATGGTCCACTCCTGCCACGATGGCATTTTCCTTGGCATACGCTATTGCCTGAAGGGATATATCAGATGCGATAATTTTCACCTCTGGCACCTCCATAATCTTATTTTCCAGCTTTCTTTTTTTCGCCAGGAAAGCTTCCTCCTGATATCCCAAAATATATTGGAAAGAATAATTATCCCTGAATAGTCCCGGGTATCGTTTCGTGGCCAGCATCGCCGCCTCAATGGCAAGAGTTCCCGAACCACACATTGGATTGACAAAGGGAACTCTTGTATTCCATTCTGTTGCAAAAATCGAAGCAGCTGCCAAAGCTTCTAACATCGGAGCTTTGCCGGGAATTTTTCTATAGCCATGCTTGGCGATTGTTTCACCAGAAGTATTGATATACATGGATGCTTGTGTGCCTTTCCAATATAATTGCAAAACCAATCCCTGATAATCGGAACCTGAATCAGGTCTTCTCCCCGACTTCTCTCTAAATCTATCTACGATGGCATCTTTAACCCTGACATTGACAAACATCGGATTGTTGATGCTTTCATTATCTACTACCGAGCTGACAGAAAAATATCCATCTACGTCGAGAAACTCTTCCCACGCGATGGCTTTGATCTTTCTGTATATATCATCTGAATTCTGGAGATAAAATGATTTTATCTCAAAAAGTACCTGTGATGCGGTTCTTAGGTGCAGGTTTAGATCCATGCATTCTTCCAAACTTGCCTTCAATTCTATCCCAGTCCGACTGACAGATTCCGGTACAAAACCCAGTTCCCGGACTTCATTTTCCAGATAAGTGGCAAAGCGATCTTTGCAGGTAATAAATACTTTTCCTCGTTGGTCAAAATCTAGCATGTGCAAAAGTAAGAAAGTTCATCCGAAACTTCTTCCATTCAAAAAAACAGGAATTCATTCATCTCTTTTTCCCAGAAAACTCGCAATCGTTTGCGTAAATTGAAAGAAATCTAAGTTGTTCGGAAGGTTCAGAATCTAGAATTTTAAGCTCTTCCAAAAAATTGAATATTATGAAAAAAATCCAAAATCTATTCTTACTGCTAGCTTCAGGTGTTGTCTTACACGGATGTGGAGGGGAACCCAAAGTAGAAGATGATTGGAAAGATCTGTTTAATGGAAAAGATCTCAGCGGCTGGAAACCAGTAGCCGGAACTGCCACTTTTGAAGTGGTAGACGGAGTGATAGAAGGTTCCGCAGTGGCTGGCTCACCCAATACCTTTTTAATAACAGAGGAACAATACGGTGATTTTATATTGGAGCTTGACCTAAAAGTAGAGCATCAAACCAGTAATTCCGGAGTGATGGCAAGAGGGCAATTTGACCCGGCCGCTAGAGATGGAAATGGTTTGGTGTATGGCTACCAGATAGAAGCCGATCCCAGTGAAAGAGCATGGTCAGCTGGTATCTATGATGAAGCCAGAAGAGGTTGGCTTTATCCTCTGGACTTAAACCCGGCAGCTAAGACTGCATTCAAAATGGGAGAATTTAACCATTACCGCATTGAAGTAATTGGAGATGAAATCAAAACTTGGCTGAATGGTCAAGAAGTAGCTTATGTAGTGGATGACACCGACAAAACAGGATTTATTGGTCTCCAGGTACATAGCATCAGAAACCCGGAAGACGCAGGAAATAAGACCTATTTCAAAAACGTGAGAATTAAGACCTCCAATTTAGATCCCCAACCATTCAACTCTTCTATTTATGTGGTTAATAACAGACTTAACGAGTTGACAGATTACGAAAAAAACACAGGGTGGAATTTATTATTTAACGGAAAGAATCCTGATGGCTGGAAAGGCGCATACAAAGATTCATTCCCGGATTTTGGATGGTCTGTCAACGAGGGGATTTTAACAATTGCAGCCTCTGATGGCAGTGAGTCTACCAACGCAGGCGACATTGTTACCAAAGATAAATTTTCTGCTTTTGACCTAGGCTTTGAATTCAAATTGACCGAAGGTGCAAATAGTGGTTTGAAATATTTCGTAACGCTATCTGAAGGAAATAAAGGTTCTGCAATCGGCTTAGAATACCAGATTTTAGATGATGAAAAGCATCCTGATGCCAAAATGGGAAGAGATGGAAACAGGACTTTATCCAGCCTTTACGATTTGATCACTGCTGACAAGCAACCAAGATTCATGAAACCAATTGGTGAATGGAATAAAGGTAGAGTTGTGGTAGAACCAAATAATCATGTGACTCATTATTTAAATGGGGTAAAAGTACTGGAATATGATAGAGGTTCTCAGGAGTTCAGGGATTTGGTAGCGATCAGTAAATATAAAATTTGGCCTAACTTCGGTGAAGCTGAATCAGGACATATCTTATTACAGGATCATGGGAATGAAGTAAGCTTTAAGAATATAAAGATTAAAACATTACAATAAGCCCAGACTAAAATGAAAAACAACAGAAGAGAATTCATTAAGAAATCTGCCGCTGCTACAGTCGGAATTTCTGCATTGGGAAGCTTAGGTTTTTCAGCCAAAAGTTATGGAAAAATTATCGGTGCCAATGACAGAATTAACGTCGCAATCGCAGGTTTAGGTAGAAGGTTAGGTGCGTATTACGAGCCCATCAAACTTCCAAAAACCAATGTAAATCTGGTATATCTCTGCGATGTCATGGAGTCTCAGATGACAAAAGCAGCAGCTAATTTTGCAAAGCACATTGACTATCGACCAAAGCTGGAAGGGAATATCATGAAAGTCCTGGAAGATAAGGAAGTTGATGCGTTGATCAATGCCACTCCAGATCACTGGCATGCTCCTGGTACTTGGTTAGCGTCAGAGCGTGGCAAACATGTGTATGTAGAAAAACCATGTAGCCACAACCCCAGAGAAGGCGAAATTCTGATTGCAATTCAGAAAAAGTATGGGAATGTGATCCAAATGGGAAACCAGCAACGATCAGCTCCTGAAAGTATAGAAATAATCAAAGCGATCCATGCCGGGGAAATCGGAAAAGTTTCCATGGCAAAAGCATTTTATAGTAATAACAGAGGTGCAGTGCCAAACCCAACACCTGCTGCTCCGCCATCTGGTTTAAACTGGGATTTGTTCCAAGGACCGGCTCCTCGAAGAGGGTATACACATGATACCTGGGATTATAACTGGCATTGGTATGGATGGGAATATGGAACGGCCGAAACAGGAAATAATGCTACCCACGAATTAGATGTTGCGAGATGGGCTCTTCAGGTAGATTATCCAAAAAAAGTATCCACAGTAGGAGGAAAATTCCATTTTCCAGAAGATGGATGGACCATGTATGACACGTTAGAGTCCACCTACGAATTTGAAAATGGGACTTTTATCCAGTGGGATGGAAAAAGCAGGAATAGTTACAAGACGTATGGTTCAGACCGCGGTACCATTATATATGGATCAGAAGGATCGGTGTATGTGGATCGAGGAGGATACAAACAATTTGACAGATCAGGTAAACTGGTGAAAGAAAATCAATCTGGAAATAACGAAGGCGGTACTCAGCTTGGTGGCGGAGGAGATATGAGCACCATCCACGTTGCCAATTTCTTTGAGGCTATCCGAGGAAAGGAAAAGCAAAACTCCACGATTGAGGAAGGTGCTGTCAGTACCCTACTTTGCCATTTGGCCAATATCAGTTATAGAACAGGGGAATCATTGGTATGTGATCCATCCAATGGTCATATCTTGAACTCGGATAGTGCAAAAGCACTATGGACTAGGGAGTACGAAAAAGGTTGGGAACCTCCAAAAGTTTAAACTTACGATTCAAAAACAGAAGCCAGTTGATTTTCTTCAATCAACTGGCTTTTTTTTGGTTTAAAATACATTTAACAAAATCAATATTTTTTACACAAGGATATTTTAATTTTTATAAAAATATCTTGAATAAAATGTGAATTTTTCAACAAAACCTCATTTTAACTTCTTTTGAAAGACATTATATAATAAGCTGATTTTTCATCAATTATAATTACGCAATCGATTGCGCAATTGATCTTTCAAACCCATTGAAAAGCTTTCTAATTTGCTTTAAATTAAATTCGAATTAAACCTATCTACTCATGTGTATTTCCATCAATGGTCAATAGGTTATTTTAACACCAATTTATCTAACATAAACCCCTAAATTATGAGGCCTAAATTTTACACTTACCTAATGGTGGTGCTGCTTTTGCTCTCGGGTGTAACACACACTTTTGCGCAACAAGCTCAAGTAACAGGTACTGTTCTCGATGAGACTGGTTTTCCCCTGCCGGGAGTTACCATTTTAGTAAAAGGAACAACCAGAGGTGCGACCACGGACTTAGATGGAAAATATTCCATCAATGCAAGCAGCAATGAAACTTTGGTATTTTCCTTTATTGGTTATTCACCAAAAGAAATTTCGGTAGGAAATCAATCGGTTATCGATGTGGCGCTAGACCCAGATCTAGCTGATTTGGAAGAAGTGGTAGTCGTAGGTTACGGTACTGCAAAGAAAAGTCAATTAACTGGAGCTATTTCTTCTGTAGGATCCAAAGAAATTCAGGAACTACCTATCACAGATGCCCGTCAAGCCTTACAAGGTAGAGCTGCAGGGGTGGATGTGACACAGCCTGGCTCCAAACCTGGTTCTGCCCCACAGGTCCGAATCAGAGGTAGAAGATCTTTCAACGCATCTAATGAACCACTTTATGTCATTGATGGAATTCCGGTAGTTGGTGGATTGAACGACATCAACCCTCAGGATATTACTTCTATGGAGGTTTTGAAAGATGCATCTGCCACCGCTATTTATGGTTCTAGAGGTTCCAATGGTGTTGTTTTGATTACCACAAAGAGAGGTACAAAAGGAAAGACAATAGTTTCTCTGGATTCCTATTATGGTATGAACAGAGAATTAGGAAGAATTGATGTATTCAATGGTCCTGAATTCGCTGAATATAAAAGAGAATCTAGAAGAACTAGCGGTGAATACCCTGCCGGACCTGCGACTCCAGAAGCGGATGAATCGCTTTTCGAACCTATTGAACTAGATGGTATCGCAACGGGACGAAGTACAGATTATGTGGGAGGATTACTAAGAAACGGAGCTATTCAAAGTCATCAAATTGGCGTTAGTGGAGGTTCTGATAAAACCACCTTCTTTGTTTCCGCTAACTATTTCAATGATAAGGGTGTCATCATCAATCAAGATTATACTCGATACACCTTCAGAGCAAATATTGATCATCAAATTAATAAAAAGATCAAGTTCGGTACTTCCACATTGGTTTCTTTTAGTGAAAGAAACGGTGAAAACTTCAATCCATTAGGGGGCGCATTGGCAGAGAACCCATTGGGTAAGCCATTTGACGAAGATGGAAACATCATTTTCCTACCTACTTCTGATGGTTTAAGAACCAACCCATTTGCTGAGATTGTACCAGGTGCTCAAGAAGACCTGACAAAAAACTATAGGATCTTTAATAGTATTTTCGCCAATTATGAAATTATCCCTGGATTAAACTACCGATTGGTATTTGGTCCAGATATCACCATAAGTAGAGAAGGAAGATTTACAGGTTCACAAACGAATGCGAGACGTGGTGGGGATCCTACAGGCAGTGTCCTAGATGAATTCACTTTCAATTATACATTGGAGAACATTCTTACCTATAGCAAAACCTTCAATGAAAAACATAACTTAAACATCACCGCCCTTCAATCCATTCAAAAAGATCGGTCTGAGTTGACTGGAGTAAGTGTTCAGGGAATTCCTGCTGAGTCTCAATTATATCATAGACTTGGTGATGCCTCTTTAATAACAGGTGCCAATACCTATCTCGAGGAGTGGGCATTGATGTCATTTATGGGTAGGATCAATTATGATTTCAAGAACAAATTCCTTCTTACTGCAACTTTGAGAGCTGACGGAAGCTCTAGATTTGGTGAAAACAATAAATTCGGTTATTTCCCTTCTGTAGCTGCAGGTTGGAATGTACATACAGAGAGTTTCTTGCAGAACTCATCAACTATAGATCAATTGAAGTTAAGAGTTTCTTACGGGTCCATTGGTAACCAAGCTATCAATCCTTATCAGACTCAGGCCTTATTGGGCAGAACAAGTTATGCATTTGATAATACAGCTGCCTTTGGTTATAGACCAAGCACAATTGGTAATCCTGACTTAAGATGGGAGTCATCCACGACCTTCAACGTCGGTCTTGATTTCGCACTTTGGAAAAGCAGGATATTCGGTTCATTCGAATATTACATCACCAATACTTCAAATCTGTTAGCTCCACAACCACTTCCTAATTCGACTGGTTTCGGAGGCTTTACTACCAATATCGGTGAGACTCAAAACAGAGGGGTTGAGTTGACGTTGTCAACATTGAATATTGAAAAAGGAGACTTTACTTGGTCTACGGATTTTATTTTTACCAGAAACAGAGAGGAAATCATTTCACTTCCAAATGGGGATGATATCTCAGCAGGAAGATTTATTGGTCAACCATTGACTATTTTCTATGACTGGAATAAAATTGGGATTTGGCAAACTTCTGAAACGGATTTAGCGACTTCATTTGGTGATAAACCAGGTGAAATCAAAGTAGAGGACATCAATGGAGATAACAAGATCAATGCAGATGACAGACAGTTCCTAGGTTCTGTAGTACCTAAATTTGCATTAGGTATGACCAACAGATTTTCCTACAAAGGGTTTGATCTTTCCTTCTTTTTATATGGAAGATTCGGGTTTATGATCCGTTCTCAGTTCCACACTAGCAATAACAGCTTGGCGGGTAGATATAATAACTTGGATGTCGACTATTGGACTCCAGATAATCCAACCAACGATTTCCCTCGACCAAATGTGAACCAAGAAAGTGCCAAATATGCGAGTTCAATGCAATATTTTGATGGAACATTTATTAAGGTGAGAAACATCAATTTTGGGTATAATTTAACTCCTGAAGCTGTTAAAAAGATTGGCTTACAGAGCTTGAGAATTTATACTAGTATTCAGCAACCATTCATTTTTGCAGAATATAGATCTAAATACAAAGGGATAGATCCTGAGGTATTTATGGATGGTGAGCAAGGTGTAGGAGCAGGAACCGTCAATTCAAATGTTTCCCCTGCTGTGACTTCTTTCACATTTGGTATCAATGCAAAATTCTAATCAGCGATGAAAAAATTAGCAATAAAATTAAACTTCTGGGCTAAATCTACAGCCCTTATACTAGGCATCTCAGTCATGTCTGCTTGTAGCGGATTCTTGGATGAAGATGTGGTATCACAAATTGGAAACGATTATTTGAGCACTCCGAAAGGGTTAAATGATGGTATCAATGCTGCATATAGTACGATGAGAGCATGGTATGGTACTGAAAGAGGTAATAACTTTACCATTTTCGGAACTGACACCTATACCAATGGTGCGGATGGTTCATGGAAATTCATGAATACTTATACCAATCAGTTTGATTCTCAAAACGGTCATGCCCGTGAACTTTGGGATGAATTCTATAGAGGTATCAATACTTGTAATGCGGTGATAGAAAGATCTGCAAATGTTACAGGTGTCTCTGCAGAATTAGTATTGCAAAGAGTTTCCGAAGCAAAATTTATCAGAGCCCACCACTACTTTATCTTGGTGCAGTTATTCGGAGGTGTAGATCTTCAGTTAGAGGAAACTAAAGTACCTACTAAAGAAGTGTCCAGAGCTTCAGTTGCCGCTATTTATGCAGCTATTATTCAGGATTTAGAGGAAGCAATTCCGAATCTGGAAGCGAAAGCAAAATCAAATGACTATGGTAGAGCCACTCGTCCTGCTGCAGAACATCTATTAGGTAGAGTTTATTTAACCAAAGCTACTTCAGAAGCTGGTGAATCATCTGATTACGCAAAAGCAGAAACACTTTTGCAAAGTGTAATAGATAATTATGGACTAAAATTACTTCCTGATTTTGGAGATGTTCACGCTTTCGGAAATGAAATAAACGATGAAGTGATTTTCGCTACACAATACACTAGAGACCCATTAACAAATGGTGGTGGAAATAACTCTCACGTGTTTTTCCTAATGGAATATGACGTTCAGCCTGGAATGATTAGAGATACTGAAAATGGTCGTCCCTTCAAAAGATATAAACCAACGGATTATACTTTAAATGTGATTTTTGCTGATCGTGAAAATGATTCTCGATACTTTAAATCTTACAGAGATGTTTTCCTTTCAAACAGGCCAGGTACTTATAATACCACATTTGATAAATCAAAAGAGACGGTAACATTTGCAGCAGGTGATACAACAATGTGGTTGCCAGGATACAATATGCCTGAATCTGAAAGGGCAAAATATCCTTACCAGGTACTTACTCCCGAATTATATACGGAAAGATTGTTTCCTGCTTTGAGAAAACACATGGATCCAGGAAGAGCGGATAGGACTCAATTTGAAGGAGGTAGAGATTACATTTCTATGAGATTGGCAGACACATACCTTCTTCTTGCTGAAGCTCAGTTCCGTCAAGGTAAGATTGCAGAAGCAACAAAAAACATCAATATCATTAGAAGAAGAGCTGCATACCCAGGCAAAGAAGCTGAAATGGAGATCTCTGAATCTGAATTGACATTCGAATTTATCACTGAAGAAAGAGAAAGAGAATTGATTGGTGAGCAAAGTAGATGGTTGGATTTGAAGCGTTGGGGCATTCTAATTGAGCGGGTTAAAAAGTATAACCCTCAAGGTGCTCCAAACATCCAAGACTTCCACGTTTTGAGACCGATTCCACAAAACCAGATAGATAGAGCGGAAGGTGGTGCATCTGCATTCCCACAAAATCCGGGTTATTAATTGTTGATAGGGTTGTTATTTAAAAAGCTGTTCTGGAGTCCAGGACAGCTTTTTTTGTCTTTTTCATGCAATCCTAAAAAAGAAAAACCCTACCCCAATAAAACTATTCTTTCAAACCCTTATTCTGCTAAAGTGGATTCCCGAATTATCAATTTTGAAGGGATTGTAATCACTTCATTGGGAAGATCGGGCTGATTTGGTTTCGTTAGTTTTTTGATCAAAATCTTTGCACACTCCTCACCTATTGTGCATGCTGGCTGGATTATCGTGGTAAGTGAAGGGTTTAACAGTCCCGCTATTCCCATATTCGAAAAACTGATTACTTTTAACTCTCCCGGTATTCTCATTTTCAATTTTTTGGCAGCATGATAACTCGCCAAAGCCAATTTTTCTACAGAAGCCAAAATCCCATCCGGTCTATCTGCCCGACTCAATAACTCTGTCAATATCTCAATATTGGTTTCTTCCTTTTGGCAACAGACTTTGCTAAATGCTGGATTGTGTTCAATTCCAGCCTCTTTTAATGCTGCCAAAAACCCTCTATGTCTTTCCTTTGTGATAGAAATATCCTCTGATAGCATCAAAAAGGCAGGTCTTTTACAGCCTTGCTGGATGAGATGCCTTGTTGCCTCTAGTGTACTTTGGAAATCGTTTGTGATAAATTTCGTCGTAGGGATTTCGCTGCAGATTCTGTCAAAAAACAAAATCGGAAGACCTCGATCATAAAGCTTTTTAAGGTGTGAAATATCGCTTGTCTGACTCGAAATGGACATAACTATTGCATCTGCCCTCCCGTTTAGCAGCAGATTGACGATTTTTTTCTCTTTCTCTAAATCTTCATGGGTGCTATAGACGAGTAAATGATACCCATGCTCCTGAGTGATAGACTCGATTCCATCCATCACCTGTGCAAAAAAGTTATTGATCCTTTCCGGGATAATCACAGCAATGGTTTTACTCTTATTTTCCCTTAAACTTCGGGCAAATGGGTTGGGGTGGTAGTTTAGCTTTTCAGCCATACTCAGCACCCTTTTTTTGGTCTGTTCACTTATTTCATAGCTATCATTCAGTGCACGCGAAACTGTAGACGGGGCAAGATTAAGTTCAGCTGCAAGTTCTTTAAGACTTATACCAGAAACCATTTTTAAAATTTATTTAGGGTTATTGCAAATAGGGATTGAAAATACAAAGCTTCCTCCTTATTCTTTCTATACCTCTTATATAATTTCGAAAACGTTTGCGTATTTCTTCATTTTTTTAGGCCCAATTCAGGGTAAATTGAACTTTCTAACAATCTATAAGACGCTCACCCTCTGTTATGCAAACTTTGGAAATTAAACAGGCTTTTTTGTCAAAGGATTTTCTTTTACAAAATAAATTTTCAAGCATCCTTTATCATACTTATGCTGAATCCCAGCCAATTATTGATTATCATAATCATTTGCCACCTTCAGAAATAAACAGCGATAAGAAATTTGAAAATATCACAAAAATCTGGCTGGCTGGAGATCATTACAAATGGAGGGCAATGAGAACCCTTGGTATCCAGGAAAAATATATTACCGGATCCGCAAGTGATCGGGATAAATTCAGAATGTGGGCGGAAGCTGTCCCTTATACACTACGAAACCCTCTGTACCATTGGACACATTTGGAGCTGAAAAGATACTTCGGTATAGATGAATTGCTGACTGCGGATAATGCAGACAGGATATTTGATCAAACTTCCGAAATGCTTCAAGGGGACGATTTCTCAGCTTGTTCCTTGTTGGAAAAAATGAATGTCGAAGTAGTTTGCTCCACAGACGATCCTTGTGATAGTCTTTCTGATCATGTAGAATTCAGTAAAAAAGGAAAATCAGTGGCCATGTATTCGGCTTTTCGACCTGATAAATCATACGCCGTTGATAATCCAGAGGCCTATTGCCAATACATTGCCAAGCTAGGTAAATTGGGAATTGGTAAAAATATCGAATCCTTTGCCGAATTAATTCAGGCTTTAAAAAACCGGGTAGATTACTTTCACGACCGTGGAAGTAGAATATCTGATCATGGATTAGAGCAACTTTTCTACTTCGAAAGTGACTTGTCTTATGACATGGATGGATTGATCAATTCTCTTAAATCCGGAAATCGTCTATTACCTGATCAGGTCAGTTTCTTTAAGTTCAGAGTATTGAAAGAGCTTTCAAAAATGTACCATGAAAAAGGATGGGTGCAACAATTTCACTTGGGTGCTTTGAGAAATACCAATGATCGAATGCTGCAAGAATTAGGACCTGATACCGGATTTGATTCTATAGGTGATTTTGATCAAGCGAAAGCATTGGCTCAATTTCTAAATGCTCTGGATTCCACAAATCAACTGACCAAAACCATTCTATACAACTTAAACCCTCGGGACAATGAGGTGATGGCTACGATGATCGGAAATTTCAACGACGGGTCAATCAAAGGAAAAATCCAATTTGGATCAGGCTGGTGGTACATGGATCAAAAAGATGGTATGGAAAAACAGATCAATACACTTTCTAATATGGGAATCGTAAGTTGTTTTATTGGAATGTTAACAGACTCCAGAAGTTTTCTTTCTTTCCCAAGACATGAATATTTCCGAAGGATACTTTGCAACCTATTCGGGAAAGATGTCGAAAACGGAGAATTACCTTGGGACGAAGCTTGGTTAGGAAAAATTATCCAGGACATTTGTTATGGAAATGCCAGAAATTACTTTGACTTCAGTCCAAAAAACATAAAACTTTAATTATGAGTATTAATTTATTTTCTCTTCAAGGGAAAAAAATTGCCTTTTCTGGAGCCACTGGAGTTTTGGGAAAATCAATGAGTTACCATCTGGCCGATCAGGGAGCAGATCTACTAATCATCGGTAGGACCAAATCTAAAGTAGATGACTTGGTAGCGGAAATCACTTCAAATGGAGGAAAAGCTTGGGGTTATGAGGCAGATGTGACTGATGAACCTGCATTAAAAAGGATTTTGACTCAAATAGAATCAGACCATGGCTATCTAGACGTTTTGATCAATGCTGCCGGAGGCAATATGCCAGGTGCAGTGATCACTCCAAACCAAAGCTTTTTAGACCTGGATACAGATTCTTTGAAAAAAGTAGTGGATCTCAATTATCTGGGTACTGTCCTACCCACAAAGATTCTACTTCCATTGATGCTTAAAAAGAATCAAGGTAATATTCTGAATATAAGCTCAATGGCAGCTAGCAGACCAATGACACGAGTTTTGGGATATGCCTCTGCAAAAGCAGCAATTGATAATTTCACCAAGTTTCTTTCAGTAGAACTTTGCGCAAAACATGGAGCCGGTTTTAGAGTAAATGCAATTGCCCCAGGTTTCTTTTTAACAGAACAAAACAGGTCCTTATTGACAGAAACAGATGGTAGCCTGACTCAAAGAGGTATGCAAATTAAAACCCATACTCCAATGGAAAGATTTGGGAAGCCTGAAGATCTTTTAGGTGCCCTGCAATGGCTTTGCAGTGATGCCTCTGAGTTTGTAACTGGTACAATCGTACCTGTAGATGGAGGGTTTTCTGCCTATTCAGGGGTCTGATTCATTCTCCAGAACTTACTAGCTTAAAACTTCTCAAGTTCATCAAAATTAAAAACAACTTCAATTCATAAACCTAAGAAGTATGGCCTATAAAATGGAACAAACCATGCGCTGGTATGGTCCAAACGACCCGGTATCTCTCCAGGATATCCTTCAAGCCGGTGCTACCGGTATTGTCACAGCACTGCATCATATTCCAAATGGAGAGATTTGGAGTCCTGAAGAAATCAAAATCAGGAAAGATATCATAGAAAGTGCCGGCCTGACTTGGTCGGTGGTCGAGTCGATACCAGTTCACGAAAAGATAAAAACAAGAACCGGCAACTTTCAGAAATTGATAGAGAATTACAAGCAAAGTATCCGAAATCTTGCTGCAGCAGGAGTTCATACTGTTTGTTATAATTTCATGCCTATTTTAGATTGGACGAGAACGGACCTTTTCCATACATTGCCAAATGGTGCCAAAGCCCTTCTGTTTGAAAAGAAAGCAGTACAGGCTTTTGATTTGTTTATTCTTAAAAGAACCGGAGCAGAATCAGAATATAGTCCCGAAGAGGTACAGGAAATCAAAGCTTATTACGATGCACTAACTCCGGAAAAGCACCAGTTGATAATTGACAATATTCTTAAAGGACTACCTGGTTCTGAAATTGGATATACGCTGGAAGAGTTTAAAGAAATGCTGAAAACCTATTCAGGAATCGACGCCACAAAACTGGCAGAGCACCTGAAGCTTTTTCTTGATGAAATCGTACCTGTGGCAGAAGAAAACAGCGTATTTCTGGCAATCCATCCAGATGATCCTCCTTTCCCTATATTTGGCTTGCCTAGAGTGGTTTCTGTCGCAGCAGATGCCAGAAGATTAATCACCGATCAGCCAAGTCCCTTTAATGGTCTGACTTTCTGTACTGGATCCTATGGAGTAAGACCTGATAACGATTTGCCAGCCATGGTTGCAGAATTTGGTGATCACATTCATTTTATCCACTTGAGAAGTACCAGAAGAAAAGAAAATGGAGATTTTTTTGAGGATAATCATTTAGATGGCGATGTACCAATGGAAGCAGTAATTGATGAAATCTTGAAAGTACAGGAAAAAAGAGGCAAATCACTTCCTATGCGGCCTGACCATGGCCATCAGATGCTGGACGACCTGAACAAAAAGACCAATGCTGGATATTCAGCCATTGGCAGATTGAAAGGTCTAGCCGAAATCCGAGGGGTGGAAGCTGCCTTACTTTATACAAAGTCCAAATGACAGAAAAAGAGAAAATGCTTGCAGGAAAATGGTATCTGGCTGCGGACCCCGAGTTGGCTTCAGAACGTATGCATGCACGCAAACTCTTAAAACAATTGAATGATTCCGACCCTGAGGAAATAGATCTTCGGGTCGGAGTGGTCAAAAAACTGTTAGGAAAATCAGGAAAAAACGCCTGGATCGAACCTCCTTTTTTCTGTGATTACGGCTATAATATCGAAGTGGGAGATGATTGTTTTTTTAACTTCAATTGTGTTTTCTTAGACGTAACTCCCATAAAAATCGGTGACCGGGTTTTAATCGCTCCTAATGTTCAAATTTATGCTGCCACCCACCCTACAGATGCCAAAGCAAGAGGAGAAATGTGGGAATTCGGAAAACCGATTACCATAGGTTCAGATGTCTGGATAGGCGGAAGTTCCGTCATCTGTCCTGGAGTCACGATAGGCGATCGCTCCATAGTAGCCGCTGGATCGGTAGTGACCAAGGATGTTCCTCCGGGTGTAATAGTCGGTGGAAACCCCGCCAAATACATCAAGGATGTTCCATCTGAGAAATATAATCCCTAATAATTTAAGAAAAGGTAAATTGAGCGAATTCAGATTTACTATGGAATTTCTCCTAAAAAATTATCTTACCTGTTAAATGAAAAACATTTCCTTATTTTTGACGGATCAAGTTTTTATCTTTTGAATTAAATAAATGAAAAGAGTTTTAGTCAGTGGCGGAGGAGGATTCCTGGGAAGCCATCTTTGTGATCGATTGTTGAAAGAAGGAAATGAAGTCTTGTGCGTTGACAATTTTTTCACAGGCAATCGAAGAAATATTCATCACCTGCTTGATAATAAGAATTTTGAATTGCTGAGACATGACGTCACCCATCCGCTCTATGTAGAAGTGGATGAAATCTACAATCTCGCATGTCCTGCATCTCCTATTCATTACCAATTTGACCCGGTACAGACCACAAAAACCTCTGTAATCGGTGCAATGAATATGCTTGGTTTGGCAAAGAGGTTGAAAATCAAAATTCTCCAAGCCAGTACTTCGGAGGTCTACGGTGACCCGGAAATTCATCCTCAACCAGAATCTTATCGGGGAAATGTCAATACTTTAGGGCCAAGGGCATGTTATGACGAAGGAAAAAGATGTGCTGAAACTTTGTTCTTTGACTATCATCGCCAGCATAGAGTAGCTATCAAAGTCATGAGGATTTTCAATACTTATGGCCCAAGAATGCATCCAAATGATGGTCGTGTGGTTAGTAATTTCATCGTCCAGGCTTTGAAAAACCAGGATATCACCATCTATGGAGATGGAAAACAAACCAGATCCTTCTGTTATGTAGATGATAACATCGAAGGTATGTATGGCCTTATGAACAGTAGAGATGGATTCACTGGACCGGTAAACATTGGGAATCCTGGCGAATTCACCATGCTTGAATTAGCTCAATTAGTGATCGAGCTTACAAATAGCAAAAGTAAGCTGGTCTTTATGCCACTGCCACAGGATGATCCTTTGCAGCGAAAACCTGTGATTGATTTGGCAAAAAAGGAATTGAACTGGGAGCCAAAAGTTGCTCTAAGGGAAGGCTTGGTTAAGACTATAGAATATTTCGAAGGAATTATTTAATCAATTAGCTTTAAGTAAAAAAGCCATCCAGTTGGATGGCTTTTTTCATTTCTTGGCAAATGAATAGCCTGGGCCATCGCAAGGTGTTGCTGAAAAGTTATCCAATCGATTCGAAAATCTCAATACCAGTTGCTCGGCATCAGGTTCGCCACAATTGCTAGCAATTGATTCACCAGCAGTGTAGGTTAAATTGACATAAAGCTTCGCATTACTCGAACTATACGCTGGTACTTTTTCAGTCAGGTAAATTCCCGAAGCTTCTTTCCGCTCATTTTCATCAAACACTCTTGTCTTTTTAAAAGTCCCATTTGACATAAATTGATAGGTCTGAAGATTATCTTCTACGCCTTCTGTACTCGTCGTTCCTGTCCATGGATTATAAACTTCGACCAATTCCCAACGGCCCACAATATTTCCTGTTTGTGGGTGTTCGTTTTCACAGGAACAAGCTAAAAAGACGATTGAGCAATAAAATATGAGCTTTTTCATTGAGGGTTCCGATTTAATGCCATGACGACTTTTGATCATTGAATGCAACAAATGAGAAAAGCTCATTAGGCAAAATGAGCTTTTTGTACACCAAGGTTTCTGACTTTATATCGGCAAAGTCATGGAAGAATTAAGCTTTGGACTTGATTTTTTCAGTATGGGCTTCTTTGATTTTTCTTCTGAGGATTTTGCCAACATTTGACTTTGGCAACTCATCTGTAAAGTACACCTCTTTAGGGATTTTGTAATTTGTCAGAGACTCATGGCAATGTGAAATCACTTGTTGTTCTGTAAGAGATTTGTCCTTTGGCACCACATAGGCCACTACTTTTTCGGTCGATTTTGGATCTGGCATTCCTATCACACCTACTTCCAAAACTCCTGGACAAGAAGCAATCACATCTTCGATTTCATTTGGATAAACATTAAATCCTGAAACCAGAATCATTTCTTTTTTTCTATCGACGATCTTGAAAAAACCGTCTTCATCCATGATCCCTATATCACCGGATTTGAACCATTCTCCCCGCATGACATCGGCTGTTTCTTTTGGCCTTTTCCAATATCCCTTCATCACTTGGGGGCCTTTGATACAAATTTCTCCTCTCTCCCCTACTTTCAATTCATTTCCTTCATCATCCATGACTGTCATTTCGGTATTTGGGAGTGGAATACCAATTGTTCCATTTCTTTCAGTCCCATCGATCGGATTACAGGAAGCTACTGGAGAAGTTTCAGTAAGTCCATACCCTTCTGCAAGTGGAGTTCCGGTCACTTCTTTCCATTTTTCGGCTGTGGCTTTCTGAACAGCCATACCACCTCCAACTGCGATTTTCAGGTGAGAGAAATCCAGATTCCTGAATGACTCTTGATTCAATAAGCCATTGAAAAGTGTATTGACTCCAGTAAAAACAGAAAACTTCTGTTTGGATAATTCTTTGCAAAAAGCTGGCATGTCTCGTGGGTTGGTGATCAACACATTATGAGCCCCTATTTTGAGCATTGCGAGGCAATTTACCGTCAAAGCAAAAATATGATACAAAGGCAAAGCTGTAATTACTACTTCCTCCCGTTCTTTCAATTTCGGTTTCATCCAAGCGGAAATCTGCTGCATATTGGCTATGATATTGCCATGAGTCAGTTCAGCACCTTTGGATACTCCTGTTGTGCCACCGGTATATTGTAGAAAAGCCGTGTCGTTAAGTGAAATCTTCGGAGGAACAAATTCATATTCTGATCCTTGATCCAATGCTGATTTTAAAGTATCAGCACCGGGTAAATGATAACTCGGCACCATCTTTTTCACGTGCTTCACTACCAAATTGACTAAAGTCCCTTTCAGAAAACCCAACATGTCACCAAGTTCAGTCACAATAATTCTCTTGGTTTGAATTTCAGTCCTGATTTTTTCGAGGTTATGGGCAAAATTGGCAACGATAATAATGACATCAGCTCCTGCATCATTAAACTGATGCTTCATTTCTGAAGAAGTATAAAGCGGATTGGTATTTACCACTATCATTCCCGCCCTCAATGCACCAAACATTACCACAGGGTATTGCAGGGTATTAGGCATCTGTATCGCTATCCGTGAACCTTGGTCTAATTTTAGGGTATGGATTAGGTAATTTGCAAAATGAGAAGAAAGCTTATCAAGTTCTGTAAATGAAAGTGTCTTCCCCATGCATTCGTATGCAGTAGCAGAGCCATATTTCTTTACACATTCTTCAAAAAGTTCCGGTACACTTTGATAAGCTTCACAATTGACATGTTTGTCTACCGATTCCGGATAAAATTTGAACCAGGGAAAATCCTTCATTATTTCTGTATTTTGGGTAATCTATTTTTGCTGAATTTGATTAATTTCTCTCGTTTGGACAATGAAATTATCAGACTATTTTAAAATTTTTCTAGCGATCAATTCTTTCATGATTTCATTTGTCCCTGCGTAGATCCTTTGTACTCGAGCATCTGCATAAGCCCGGGCCACACCATATTCCCACATGTAACCATATCCTCCATGTAGTTGAACGCACTCATCTGCCACTTTACATTGGAGCTCTGTCATATTGTATTTTGCTGCAGAAGCCATCGCAGAGTCAAGTTTTCCATCATTATGTAACTGAACCAAATAATCACAATAAATTCTTCCTTGCTCCAGAGCAGCAGTCATTTCGGCTAACTTAAAGCGGGTATTTTGAAACTCAGAAATGGATTTATTAAATGCCTTTCTGGATTTCACGTATTCTATGGTTGCCCCTAACATATATTCACCCAATGCCACAGCTGCTAAAGCAACAACCAATCGTTCTTGAGCCAATTCTGTCATCAGATATTTGAAACCTTCACCTTCTTTTCCCAGCAAGTTTTCTTTTGGCACTTTCACATCTTCAAAAAACAACTCACTGGTATCCTGTGCATGCAGTCCTACTTTATCAAAAGGCTTTCCTCTGGAAAAACCTTCCATATCCCGATCCATAATCATCAGACTGATACCTTTTGCTCCTTTAGTAGGATCGGTTTTTACCGCCACTACGACTACATCACTAAGAAATCCATTAGTAATGAAGGTCTTGGAACCATTGACCAAATAATGATCTCCTTTATCTTCAGCTTTTGTCTGAATGCCTTGCAAGTCGCTACCTGCTCCTGGTTCAGTCATCGCAACCGCACCGATATAGTCTCCTGAGACCATTTTAGGAATATATTTCTGCAAAGCTGCTTCTGTACCAAAATGAAGTATGTAAGGCATCACAATATCACTATGTAGTGGATATCCGATAGCTGGCCCCGAACAACCACTAAGTCCTAATTCCTCTATTAATATGGCATTAAATCTAAAATCCTGAATATCCATGCCCCCTAAAGATTCCGGAGCCTGAATGCCCAAAAATCCATTTTCACCGAACTTTTTCCAGGATTCTCTGGAAACCATCTGGTTTTTTTCCCATTCCATATTGAAAGGGGTGACTTCCCGCGCAATAAATTCTCGGACACTTTGCCTAAATAAATCGTGCTCTTCTGTGAATAAAGTTCTAGGTAATCCAAACATATTGGGTTTATATTAAAGTTCTCTCAATCAAAAATAAGGATTTTTAATCGGGCACAAGTTCAAAATTGCAATCCAAAAGTCCACTGAAATAAAAACTCAGGATTCTAATGAAATTTCCAAAAATCTAAACCTAAGTTTATATACGTTATTATTAGACGCAAATACAATTCTACAAACATGATAAACCTGGAAGTATCAACCAGCTTAGAGGAAATCAAGAAAATTCCGTTTTGGGGTTTAAATGAGGAAATACTTAAATCCGAACCCGCTGGTGACAGTAACATGAATGTCGTTTTAAGAATAACTACAAATAACCGATCAGTTATTCTGAAACAATCAAAAGCTTATGTCAATAAATATCCCCAGATTCCAGCCCCTTTAGATCGAATAGAAGTCGAGCATGCTTTTTACCAAATAGTACACAGACAGGGCATTTTGAGAAATTTCTCTCCGAAAGTTTTGGCGTACCAACCTGAAAATCATCTTCTCATGACGGAAGATTTAGGAAAAGGAACTGATTTTTCGGATCTCTATCGAGGAAAATCGATACTTGATTCCACTGACATTTCCAGTCTGGTAGATTATTTAAATGCACTTCATGAACTAGAAGTGAAGGATTTTCCGGACAATCAAAAGATGAAACTTCTGAATCATGAACATATTTTCAACTTCCCATTTTCATTAGATAATGGATTTGACCTTGATTCAGTCCAAGTAGGATTACAGGAGTTAAGTCTGAAGTATAAAAGAAATACTGTTCTAAAAAGAAAAATTGATGAGCTGGGTAAAAACTATTTATCCCAAGGTGAAACGCTGCTTCATGGAGATTTTTACCCGGGCAGCTGGTTAAAAAGTGATTCTGGTATCAAGATCATTGATCCGGAATTTGGGTTTCTAGGAGATCCTGAGTTTGATTTAGGCGTATTGTTTGCACATTTGGACTTAAGCCTTCAACCCCAAAGTTTAAAAACTGAATTCCTTCAACATTATAACCAGCCTATTTCACCGGAATTATTGAATCGATACCAAGGTGTTGAGATTTTAAGAAGATTGATCGGGATAGCGCAACTACCAGTGAATATGAATATTGGTGAAAAGGAACTTTTAATGGACCAGGCAGTGAACATGATTTTAGAATAAAATGAAGCAATCTGTTCTATTGATCCTATGTCTCTCTTTTCTATTCTCATGTACCCGCAGGACAGAAAATAAAGACGCAAATAATCCAGAAATCCCTATCATAGACCATGGTTTGACTCCTGATGAATTAGAAGATAAAATATTAGGTATGTTGGTAGGTTCGGCTATTGGTGATGCCATGGGCGCACCCACCGAAATGTGGTCAAGGGAAGAAATTGATCTTCAATATGGTTTTGTTGAAAAATTAGATTCCATGGTGCGGGAAGTTTCTCCGGAAGGAATATGGCTCCCAAATCTTCCAGCTGGAGGAACAACTGATGACACCAGATGGAAAAACCTTACTTTCAACTACCTCTTTTCTCAAAATCCAAATTCCCTAAATCCAAAAGACTTTGCCAGCTTCATTCTTAATCAGTATTCCAGCTATGTAAATAAACTCAAATCAATCGAAGGAATTAATCCCACTTCGATAGAGAATGCAACCTTAAAACTGACTTGGCTACAGGAATGGGCCAAAGTAAGTCAGCCTTATTTAGAGGGAAATATTGATGGATATGCAGACTCTTTGAGCAGGTTTTATGGTGGAGAAATGGTCTGTGCGGGCTTGCTTTATACACCTGCTATAGGTGCCTTTTATCCTGCAAATCCAGAAAAAGCCTATGCTGAAGCTTACAAACTTTCCATCTATGATATTGGGTATGCAAGGGATATTTCAGCTCTTGCTGCAGCAATGACTGCCACTGGGATGAAAAAAGGAGCTACACAAAAGGATATTTTGTCTTCCTTAAGAATCGATCCTCGTGGATATTACCAAAGTAGACTTGTGGGAAGAACTGCACAAAGAATTTTGATTGAGGCATTAGGGATTCATCAGAATTCCATGGAATTCGATAGCTCAGAAAATAGATTAAAGCCCACTAGTGATGGGCTGAAATTCGCATTCTCTGAATTGGATAAAAGGCAGCAGGACATGCCCTTCCATGCAGGAGAGATATATCTTCAGGTCCTAACAGCCATGATTTATTCTGATTTTGACTTTCAAGGCACGCTAGTTTTTCTTGTCAATTATGGAAGGGACAATGATACTACCGCTGCGGTGGCAGGAGCAATTTTAGGTGCAATGTATGGTTTTGATAAACTTCCGGTTGATTCAAAGCAAAAAGTTCTCGAAGTGTCAAAAAACAAACTGGGAATAGATTTGCAGGATCTCGCAAAAAAAATGACTACACACCTCCAAAAAAACAAAAAGCCCTGATCCAAATGGACCAGGGCATCTTCTAACAGTTGGTTTAGTATTAGAAGAATAAAGTTCTTGTTCTTCCTTTGACATCTGTCACTTCCATATAAATATCTTCAGAAGTCATATCACGGAAAGAAAAGTTCTTTTTAAATGCTTCGGGCTGATCGATATGCTCTTGATAGATCACTTTTCCGGATTCAGATGATAAGATTTTGACATCTACTCCTGGTTCGATAAGTCCGATTACCGCTAAGCTCACAGTATGGTCATCCAGTGCTTTTCCATAGGCCATTAATGGCAGTTCCTCTGCTGGAATCGGCTTATCTGTAGTTGCTACAGTGTAAGTAACTTCTTCTTCATCCGTTACTATTCTTACCTGATACTCACCTGCAGGCAAACTGTTCATATCATAAGGTACCATCAGGCTTTCTCCTTTGACATTGACTTTTCTTTGGCTTAGATTTTTTCCCTCCTGATTCAAGATGCTGATCTTGGCGGTTCCTACTCCTTCTTTAAGAGTAACATTGATTTTTTTATACTTTGAATTTACTGCAGAAAGTTCTCTTAAGTCTTCGTTTGCGTCAGCTGCTAATGCGCTAAAAGATAAGGCTCCTGCCATTGCGATTGTGAATAAGGTTTTCATAACATGTTGGTTTAGTGTTGTGCTTTCCTTATTGCTAAGCACGTACCAAATCATTCATGCTAGGCCAGACTAAAACCTGCTTCACTGGATATATTTTACTTTTTTAACACTTAATCAAAATTTAATTCGGAAAAATTCACGAAAAATTAACAAAACATGTTCACTTCTAAATCAATTCTCTGTTCGCTTGTATTGTTAGCGGACAGATTTTGAGGTTTTGTAGAAAATTCAAGGTTGCATCAATTCTCAGATGTTAAGGAAAATTAATCCAAGAAAAATTTAAAAATTTCTCAACTGGCAAAGGTACCTGACTTTAACTGTACGCTTTTGTACAGGTTTCGTCCGATAGGATTCAAATTGACGGACATTTTATTTTTCTCAGGGATGAAATTGATCGTATGGAAAGAATTGGTTTGATAGAAAGTCCAGGATAATCACTAGAAATTTTCACTTTCTCACCTAGGAAATGATCCTTAGGGTAGCATGATTTTTTTAATCCGAATTAGAAAAAAAGTTATCCGCCATGATTTCGCTTGCCGTAACCATTTTACCCATTTGGTTTGATTTACAGTAAATGAAGACAGATGAGGCCTTTACTCATTTTTGGTCTTTCCTTATTGATTTTGACTTGGTAATGGAAAAAAGAGGCAATACAAAATAAAGAATAGGATCATCCGAAATTTTGCCTGTATTCCTAATTTCCTGGCTGACGGGAATGGAAGACCGAAGACTTAAGTGGCCTCTCTATTAAAATTTAACATATCCTAGATTGCTTTTCCGTCTTTACTGGAAGAAAAGCGGATATACTTATAGTTATAAAATGAGTTGGTTTAAAAAAAACCATGGACAACTAATCTGAACTTAAAAAATCACTTTGCAAGTGAAGTCGTCTGCCGGTTTGGATTAAGGCAAAAAAAACCACAATCATATGATCGTGGCCTTTTTGTCAACTAAACTAAATAACGAATTCTTAGAAGTGAATAATCCTTGTTCTACCGATGGCATCAGTCAGTTCCAGGTAGATATCTTCCGGATCAATTCCATTAAAAGAGAATGCTTTTTTGAATCCTTCAGGCTGGTCGATATATTCTTCATGGACTACCCTGCCTCCTTTTTCGGTTTTTACTTTTACGTCTACTCCAGGCTCAAATAATCCGATGACTGTCAGATTAATGGTATTGTCATCAAGTAATTTTCCATAAGCCATCAAAGGCATTTCAGCAGGAGCAATTGGTTTTTCCTTGGTCTCTACCGTGTAGACAACCTCTTCATCCTCTGTAGAGATCCTTACTTGGTATTCCCCACATGGCAATTCGTCCAGATTATAAGGTACCATGATGTCATCTCCTTTTACATGGACCTTTCTTTGGTGCAGCTTATGCCCTTCCATATTTAAGAGTTCGATTTTGGCATCACCAACTCCCTCTCTAAGTAGGACATTGATTTTTTTATACTTGGAATTTACGTCAGATAAAGCTCTCAAGTCTTCGTCTGCTGAGGCCAAAGCGCTAAAAGATAAGGCGCCTGCCAATGCTAAAGTGAATAAAGTTTTCATAACAGTGTTGGTTTAGTGTCGTGCTTACCTAGACACCAAGCTCATACCAAAACCATTTGAACATGCCAATTCAATCTATTTTCTAAAATTGAATTCTTAATAAAAATTAATTTTTACCAAATATTATTTTAATGTAAGGACATTAAAACGAACATTATCGAACAATTTTTAACAAAATCTTGTCCGACTGTCATAGCATCGGACAAAAATCGGGGAAATTCTTAAAAATGCAGGTTACAGTTTATTGTATTTATTAATAAAATTTAATTTTAATTTTTTTCTTATTTCATTGAATTCAAACTACTTATTAAAACAAAACCTGTACGGTCCTGTACAGGTTTTGTCCGCTGAGACACATAAAATTGACTTATGTCAAATTTATTTTTTGAGTTCTTGGCTCAATTTTTTCACCCGATCCTTGATATCCATATCCGAAATATCCAGGTTTCCTGAGGTAGCTTTCAGGAAATCCATCACAGCACCAGTATGGTCTGTTGATTTCCCCTCCGCTAAGGTCACATAGCGCATCGTAGACCAAAGCACCGTCTTCAATTGCTTTTTGCTGTCATCTGTCATATAATACTCAATGACGATAGTATTGTGATTATGCCAAATAATCCGGCTCATAATTCTCACCCATTCACCAACCATGGCAGGTTTCACATAACTGATATTGTGATTGTAAACTACCCAGGCAGCTTTGTATTTCTTAATCAAATCCATTACTTCCAAACCATATAGTTTTGGAACTTGATCCTCTCTGGCATTGAAGAAGTAATCAAAGTACTTGGCGTTATTTAAATGTCTCAAAGGATCGCAATCCTGAAATCGAACTACGACACGGCTTTCAGTCTCTGATGGATAATGTTTTTGTGGATCGTATTCAAACATGTTTTTCTAATTCCTGGCTATTGATAATACTGATATTTGATTTCACCAGCTCTTCTATTGTAAAGTCCCCATCCATTGGATCAATATTCACAGCTCTTGTAGCATCGACAATCAAGACCGTTTCAAATCCTAAACTTTGTGAGTCCAAAGCAGTAAATTTGACACAATAATCTAAAGCCAAACCACAGATATATACTTTTTTTATCCCATTGCTTTTTAGGAAATTACCTAAACCGGTATCTCCTCTTCTGGCATTATCAAAAAAACCAGAATAGGAATCCACCTCTGGATTTGTGCCTTTTTGAAATATTGCCTTCCATTTTTCATGCTCCAGATCCTTATGAAATTCAGACCCAAAAGTTCCCTGTACACAGTGAACAGGCCATAAAATCTGGTTTAACCCCGCCAAACCAACGTATTCACCTACTTTCTTGCCTTGGTGATTTGCTGCAAAACTCCCGTGATCAGGAGGATGAAAATCTTGCGTGGCTACAATAAACCCGAAGTGATTTTGAATTTTATTGATAATAGGAACGATTTGGTCACCTTCCTTGACTTCAAGGGCCCCACCTGGGATAAAATCGTTCTGAACATCTACTATGATTAGAGCTTCCTTTTTATTTTTCATCTTTTTGATCCAGTTTTTGTGCTTTTAGAACCAGTTCCGTTCGCAAATGGTGCAGATTTTCTTCTAAGCCTACCGGATACAGATGAGGATTCACCATCCGTTTATGTGTCTTATCCAGGGATTCCAGATGCGCAGATGCTCTTTCTCTAATCACCGAAAGTTCAGGAGAAGAATAAACAAGTTTCCCTTCCCTAAAAATAGGTTTGAGTAAAACCACTTCTTGATAGAAATACGGCATGATCCTTTTTCTTCTTGTACTATCAATAGGATCAATGATCACAATTCCCTTTGGATTGATCTCCTGATCTTCCAGGTAAATCATATCTGCCACAGCCATTCCCTTGGAGTAATACCTTTTTACATTATGAATCCCAGGGACATTGATTTTTAAGGATTGTTGTGAAATTTTGATTTTGGGCACATACGTTCCATTCTCAATCCTAATGGCAGACAGTTTATAGACAGCACCTAAAGCTGGCTGGTCAAAAGCAGTGACCAACTTTGTCCCTACCCCCCAAACATTGATTGAAGCTTCCTGCCCTTTCAGGGAGGTAATGATATGCTCGTCCAGATCATTCGAAGCAACTATTTTGGCATCGGGAAACCCAGCCTCATCCAGCATTTCCCTAGCCTTGTTACTGTAATAGGCCAGATCTCCCGAATCTATTCTGATACCTATCATTTCTTTCCCTTTCTTTCGTAAGGCCTCTCCTACTTTTATCGCATTCTTTACCCCATTGATGGTATCATAGGTGTCCACCAGGAAAATACACTGATCAGGAAATGCATCCGCGTAGGCTTCAAATGCCTCCAACTCGGTTTCGAATGACATGATCCAGCTATGTGCATGGGTTCCAGAAACAGGAATACCGAATAACTTTCCCGCCATTACATTACTCGTGGAAGTACAGCCACCTATATAAGAGGCCCTAGAAGCTGCTAAGGCCCCATCAATTCCCTGCGCCCTTCTCAATCCAAATTCCAAAACCGGTTCTCCTTTAGCTGCCAAATTGATTCTCGCTGCCTTGGTAGCAATCAAAGTCTGGAAATTGAAAATATTTAACAAGGGAGTTTCCAATAACTGGCATTGAATCAAAGGTCCTTTTACCCGGATCATAGGAGCATTGGGAAAGACCACGGTCCCCTCCTCTACAGCGTCTATATCACAGGTAAATTTCATCTTGGCTAGGTATTCCAAAAAACCTGGATCAAATAACTTTTCACCATTATTGTCCTCCATCTCTGCCAAATAATGAATATCCTCTTTCCCAAAATTGAAATTCTTGCAATAATCTATCACATAATCCAGGCCCGCGGCCAAAGTGAATCCTCCCTGAAATGGATGCTTTCTGAAAAACAAATTGAAAACAGCCTCTTGTTCTGCTTTACCAGATTTCCAATAAGCATAAGCCATGGTCAATTGGTAGAAGTCTGTTAATAAAGCAAGGGAACCTTGATATAGATCTTTGGTGATTTTCATAGAAAAAAAGCTAAGTTATAAAGGTAAATATTGGGCTTGGCTAGACCAAATGGAATCAAGCCGGGTTTTTAACGCGATAGTTTAATACAACCCCCAATAATAAAAGAGCCATTCCTACATAAGCCATTAGCGTGTACGCCTCTCCAAAAAAGAAGAACCCAAATATCAACGCATAGAAAACCCCCAAATAACTCAAACTTGAAATCTTGGAGACATTGGCGTTTTGGTAAGCCACGGTCATAAAATACTGGGCAGTTTGGGTACAGACTCCTATCCATAATAATATTGCCCAGTCCCACCCTTCTGGCTGCACCCAAGTGAAGAAACTGATCAAAATGGCAATGGGTAAAGTGACTAATGGAAAGTAAAATATAATCACCAACGGATGCTCGGTGTTTTTAAGTTTTCGGATGACATTATATGCCAAACCGGAAAATAAAGCCGAAATAAACCCAATACTGGCATATAGTAAATTGACACGGGTATCAAATCCTTGAACCAACACCACACCCAAAAAGGATATTCCGAAAAATAAAAACTGGATGGGCTTCACTTTTTCTTTGACTAAGAAGATGCCTAAGATAGTTGTCAATATCGGTGAGAGATATTGAAGTGTCACGGCACTGGCCAAGGGGATTTTTTGGAGGGTATAAAAGAATGAAATCAAACCAACAGATCCGACCACTCCTCTGATAATCAACAGCTTTTTATTATTCCCAAAAACATTGATATGTTGCCTTTTCAGAAAACTATAACTAAACACCAAACTAAACAGGGATCTAAATAGAATGATTTCTATGGCAGGAATATGTGGAATGTACTTTACTGATACATTCATCAATGCAAAAAAAATCCCAGCTAAGATCATAGACTGGACGCTGCTGATTTTCACAGGCGGAAGATTTGATGGTTTATGGATTTCAAATGTAAATAACAGGCAGATAGTTCAGACTAAATCGATGGAAATAAAAAAAATTGAAACTTTTGATTTTAGTCCTCGGTTAGGCTTCATGATATGGCATTAAAAAAAGGAACCAACGCACCGGATTTCGCCCTAGCTTCCACTGGGGACAAAAACATCACACTTTCAAAAGATTACAAGGGTAAGGCTGTGATTGTTTATTTTTATCCAAAGGATTTTACAAGAGTCTGCACTGCAGAAGCCTGCGAATTCAGAGATAAGTTTGAAGATTTCAGAGAATTATCGATACCTATTTTAGGCATCAGCAAAGATGACATTGCCTCCCACGAAAAATTCAAAAAGGAATACAAACTGCCATTTGATTTACTTTCAGATCCTACCGGAAAAGTCTGCAAAGCCTATGACGCACTCGTTCCTTTGATCAAAATGCCAAAAAGGATTACCTATTTATTGAATGAAAAGCATGAAATAGAGGCCTCTTTTTCAGAAATGTTTGAGGCAAAAACCCATATTGAATCCATGCTAAAAAACATAAAGAAAGAGGTTTAAAGAATCAAACCATCTTTCATAGTGACCATCCGGTCAGCCATTCCAGCCAACTCCTCATTGTGTGTGACAATTACGAAAGCTTGTCCCAGCTCTTTACGAAGAGTGAAAAATAAGGTATGAAGAGCCCTGGCATTTTGGGTATCTAGATTCCCGCTAGGTTCATCGGCAAAAACCACTGCGGGATCATTGATCAACGCTCGGGCCACTGCGATTCGCTGCTGCTCCCCTCCAGATAAGGTAGATGGTTTATGATCTAAACGGTGGCTGATACTTAACAACTCAGCAAGTTCCCCTGCCCTTTTTTCCAGTTGCTTGGTATCAGTTCCTTTGATCAAACCCGGAATCTGAATATTTTCTGATGCAGTAAATTCAGGAAGAAGGTTATGAAACTGGAAAATAAATCCTATTTGTTCATTTCTGAATCTTGCCAGATTGACTCCTGAAAGGTCTAAAAGGTTTTTTTCATTCATAGACAAAATACCTTCATCAGGTTTGTCCAAAGTACCCAAAATATGTAATAGTGTACTTTTTCCTGCTCCGGAAGATCCGACGATAGAAACTATTTCTGAAGATGAAATTTCGAGATCCACTCCTTTTAATACATGTAGATTTCCATAGTGCTTATGGATACCACTGGCTTTCAGCATAGTAAGATTTTTTACGGATTTAAAATTAGAATAAATCTTTTCCAGATACGTATTTAATTCCCAATAAACGGCATTTTTTGAGAAGAAAGGATAAATCCGGGGTTGATTTATCGACTCAGAGGACTTAACTTCGGGCAAAAATTTTCATAGGTTGAAATCTAGCATGAATGAAAAGTATTTGGGGTAATAACCTCTATCATGCGAGATTCCATGTGACAATTGAGAAAAAAACCATACACACATGAATATTCACGAATATCAGGCTAAAGAAGTATTAAAAGGTTATGGAGTTCGCATTCAGGAAGGTATTGTAGCCGACAGTCCAGAAGCAGCTCATGAAGCAGCAGTTAAGCTAAATGCTCAGACCGGAACTTCCTGGTATGTGATCAAAGCTCAAATTCATGCCGGGGGCCGAGGAAAAGGCAAAATCCAGCAAACTGGATCAAACGGTGTGGTTCTTGCCAAAAAACTAGAAGATGTAGCTGAAAAAGCTAAAAATATTCTGGGTGGGACTTTGGTGACGCATCAGACAGGACCGGAAGGCAAAGTAGTAAACAAAGTTTTGGTTGCTGAAGATGTGTACTATCCAGGAGCATCCGAACCGAAAGAATATTATTTATCTATCCTTTTGGATAGAGCAAGTGGAAGCAATGTCATCATGGCTTCTACTGAAGGAGGAATGGACATCGAAGAGGTCGCTGAACACACTCCAGAAAAAATCATCAAAGAATGGATCGATCCTAAAGTAGGTCTTCAAGGATTCCAGATCAGAAAAGTTGCTTTCAAATTAGGCTTGACTGGTACGGCTTTCAAAGAGATGGTGAAATTCATCGCTGCTCTTTACAAAGCATACGAAGCCACTGATTCTTCTCAATTTGAAATCAATCCTGTTTTAAAAACTTCAGACGATAAAATTTTGGCTGTTGATGCCAAAGTTAACCTAGATGACAATGCGCTTTACAGACATGCAGATCTAGCAGAATTGAGAGATTTGGCGGAAGAGGATCCATTGGAAGTAGAAGCAGGAAAGTCAGGGCTAAACTATGTAAAACTAGACGGAAACGTTGGTTGTATGGTAAATGGTGCTGGACTCGCGATGGCGACTATGGACATGATCAAGCTTTCAGGTGGTGAGCCTGCTAACTTCCTAGATGTAGGAGGAGGAGCAAATGCTACTACAGTTGAAGCTGGTTTCAGAATCATCCTTCAGGATCCAAACGTAAAAGCAATCTTGATCAATGTTTTCGGTGGTATCGTAAGATGCGACAGAATTGCAAACGGTGTAGTTGAAGCTTATAAATCAATTGGAGACATCCGAGTTCCGATTATCGTAAGATTACAAGGAACCAATGCCGTAGAAGGTGCTAAAATCATCGACGAATCTGGACTAAAAGTTCAATCTGCAATCACGTTGAAAGAAGCGGCTGACAAAGTACAGGCTGTTTTAGAAGCATAAATAACTGAAGAATTTTCAGGCACGCGTAGTTCAACTGGATAGAATATCGGATTTCGGCTCCGAGGGTTGAGGGTTCGAATCCTTCCGCGTGTACTAAAGCTCAGACGAAAGTCTGGGCTTTTTTATTTAGCGAGAGTCAATACTATATAATTTGATTTGATACATATAAGTAACAAAGCTTCTTGACTACAATACTTTGAAATCATAAATTCCTGGTCATCAAGGACTACTTCGTTTCCTGGTACTTTACTAAACAATCAGCCTAGTGAGCTTAGGCTATTTTAATTAGTTTTGTTAAAGATGAAAGTTTGTATTGCCGAAAAACCAAGCGTCGCCCGTGAAATCGCTACTGTTCTTGGAGCTAATTCTAAACATGATGGCTATTACGAAGGAAATGGATATATCGTAACCTATACTTTTGGCCACTTTTGTACCTTATTTGAGCCGAATGATTACAAAGCCCATTGGAAGAGTTGGAGTCTCGGCCACCTCCCCATGCTACCCGAAAAGTTCAAAACCAAAGTGGTAAACAATGCCGGGATCCAAAAACAATTCAACATCGTAAAAAAGCTATTTGGAACAGCCACAGAAGTAATCAACTGTGGTGATGCCGGCCAGGAAGGAGAATTGATACAGCGTTGGGTTATAGAGCAGGCTGAGTATAAAGGAGAAGTCAAACGCTTATGGATTTCCTCTTTGACCACTGAAGCCATCAAAGAAGGCTTTGAAAAGCTACAACCTTCTTCCAAATACGACAATTTATATTATGCCGGATATTCTCGAGCAATAGGCGATTGGTTACTGGGAATCAATGCCACTAGATTATATACCGTCAAATATGGTGGATACAAACAGGTATTGTCAATAGGAAGGGTTCAAACTCCTACCCTAGCCATGATTGTAAACCGGTTTAAGGAAATCCAAAATTTTCAGCCACAACCATATTGGGAGTTACAAACCGTCTACAGAGAAACTACTTTTAATTGTGAGGAAGGAAAGTTTTTAAAGAAAGAAGATGGTGAGGCTTTTGCCGATCAGGTAAAAGCCCATGACTTCGAAGTAGTCTCCATTGAAAAGAAAAAAGGAAAGGAATACGCGCCTAAGCTGTTTGACTTGACCGGATTACAGGTGTATTGCAACAATAAGTTTGGGCTTTCCGCAGATGAAACACTTAAAATAGCGCAACAACTTTACGAACAAAAAGTAATTACCTACCCGAGGGTGGACACCACTTTCTTGCCCAATGACATCTATCCCAAAGCTTCCGGCATACTTGGAAAACTGACCAACTACGAAACATTGACTCGCCCTATTTTGGGTAAAAAATTAAAAAAGTCTACCAAGGTTTTTAATGATAAAAAAGTAACCGATCACCATGCCATCATCCCAACTGGGATCCAGGGAAATTTGCACGGGAATCACCTTCGGGTTTTTGACATAATTGCCAGGAGATTTATCGCCATATTTTATGAGGATTGCTCGGTGGCAAATACCACCGTCCTAGGAAAGGTGGATACTGTTTCGTTTAAAGCAACTGGAAAAGTCATTTTGGAAAAAGGCTGGAAAGTTGTTTTTGAAACTGGGGATGGAAAAGATAAAAAAGAGAAAGATGAGCTTCCGATTTTCAAAAAAGGAGAAAAAGGGCCACATGAACCTTCATTCCTAGAGAAAGAAACCAAGCCACCTAAGCACTATACTGAGGCGACTTTGCTAAGAGGAATGGAAACTGCCGGCAAACAGGTGGATGATGAAGAAATGCGGGAGTTAATGAAAGAGAATGGCATCGGTCGTCCTTCTACCCGGGCAAGTATCATTGAAACGCTTTTTAAACGGCAGTATATCGAACGAAATAAAAAGCAGATTTTGCCTACAGCAACCGGGATTCAATTGATAGAAATCATCCGTAACAATATGCTGACCTCTGCAGAACTAACTGGTCAATGGGAAAAGCAATTGAGAGAAATCGAAAAAGGAAATTTTCATGCAGGCTCATTTGTCAAAAACTTGAAGCATATGGTGGAGCATTTGGTATATGAAGTAATGAGGGAGCAAAGCCAGACAATTATATCCCCTCCTACTGAATCCAAAGTTGCTGATGAGGAAAAAACTTCTGAAAAAGAAAAGACAAGCACTTCTCTTGTGGGCTATCCTTGCCCAAAATGCAAGAATGGTTCTATTTTGAAAGGGAATTCAAGTTACGGATGCAGTGCTTTTAAAGAAGGATGTCACTTTTTGCTTCCTTTCTCATTTGAAGGAAAGAAAATCTCGGAGAAACAGTATGTACGTTTGCTTCAAAAAGGATACACTGTCAATTTAAAGGGATTTAAAACCCAGACTTGTGACAAAGAAGGATTGCTTCGTTTCGATGATCAGTTTCAACTTATTTTGGAAGAAAAGAAAGTTGCCAATCCTCAGGCATCTAAAAAATCTGCTCCAGTCATCACCTGTCCTCTGTGCCAAAAAGGAACTATTATAAGAGGTAAGCAAGCCTATGGTTGCAGTGCCTATAAAGAAGGTTGCGATTTTAGATACGCTTTTGAAACGCTTCGGGAAAAAGCAAACAAGAAACCATTAACCGAAGAGCTAGTGATCGCCTTATTTAAGGAGAGTGTGGGAGCCTAACTTAATCTGTGGATAAAAGTTCCTGAAACTGGTTTCTCAAATTCATTATTCAGGCATTTCAAAACAGACTTTGACAAGGAAAATTCAAGAAAAATTGGATTATTCAAAGATCAAGATGGAGTAAGTCAAAAAACGTCAAAACAGCCTTTTAAACAATAAAAAAGCAGGAGAAAATCTCCTGCCCTTTATTTGAAAACTAAACCAACTATTATTTAACTACCACAATGAATTCAAAAATAATACAATTATAATTAAATCAAAATGCCAAATAAAAATTTGTTAATTTTTATTTCTCCTCAGGGAAGTTTCCTCTCTTAAAAGCAATTCCCAAAGCGAGCCCTTGACTAAATTGGATTTTATCGTCTTGATCAATATCGTAGATACTTAAACTAGTTAAACTGACATTGATCAGATTAGAAACTTTGGCAGTTAGACCAATGTCCAATCGATGATCTATCGTGTCAAAAGCCAATGTTTCATAATTAGCAAACATTTGATACCTCATCATAAACGTGAGGTTTTCGGATAGCTTTTTATTCCAGTCAGCAAGCAGGTTAAAAGCAAGCCATTCTGTTCTTACAGTCTCTCCTATCTCTACTCCATAATTATTTGGGACATTCAAATACAAATCGGTGTCTGTCACAAAAGTCCATCTCGGCGCAAAAGGTGAAATTCTAAGACTGAATTCATCATTGGGCTTGTATTCCACTCCTATTGAAGTAGTCAGATAAGCCGGATTTAAAAACTTCGAAATTAAATTTTTATCATCCTCCAAAAACTCATATCCTGGTGCAAACTGCGAAAGGAAATTGACTGCAAAAAAGTAATTCCATTTATCATTGATTTGATAACCAACCTTTGAATCGAGATAGATTCGGTCATTTGATTTTCTTCCTTCTTCGCCTTTATTTTTGACAATTCCATAAGTCAAATCCAACGTGTTATCCCAAGTCCATTTATCTTTGGCATAATTAGCTCTGCCAAAAAGATAGGTTCCAACAGCGATAGAGTTGACACCACCACCTTGCCAGTTGCCACTGAATGATGCTTGGTTTAAATTTAACCCTCCGCTGATCTCTTTTAGCCAATAACTGGTATCTGCAGGGACAATCGCCAACTCATCTTGGGCAAATAAATTCCCGGCTAGAAAAAGAAGGAGGAAAAGTGTAGAAATTCTTTTCATAATTTATAAGATTAGGAATAAATAAATTTTAAATAATATAATACAAATATGGAAAATGACTTGGAAAGAGAACTGATAATTCGCGATTTTTTAGCCCGACAGCGAACAACATTAGCCAATCAGCGAACTTTATTGTCTTTCATTCGAACAGCCTTATACTTTTTAGTCAGTGGAATTGCCCTATTTGAAGTGGAGAAATTAGACCATGTACGAGAGCTTGGCTATCTGGCATTGGGATTGAGTTTGTCCATTTTATTCGTTGGCATTTTCAACTTTGTCAAAGTCAAGAAAAAGTTAGCGAAAGGAAACTACTACAATATGTAATTATGACTTTTGACATCGCCCTGACTTTATCGATTATTTCTTTAGCAATCGTACTATTTTTTACTGAAAAGCTGTCTATTGACACTGTCTCTATTGGAGTCATGGTTTTATTTCTTTTGACAGGAGTCCTGGATGTAAAAGAAGGTCTCGCAGGATTTTCTAATTCAGCTACCTTGACCGTGGCTTCGATGTTTGTCCTGTCAGCGGCCATTTTCAGCACAGGGATTTTGGAATCCTTTAGCTATCGCTTAAGCAAACAGGCAGAAAAAAGTGAGTTCAGGCTGATGCTGAGCTTGATGCTTTCATCCGGAGTTTTATCAGCATTTATCAGTGATACAGCAGTGGTTGCCTTGCTGATGCCAGCAGTCATCCAGTTGGCTAAAAAAAATCAAATCGCTCCTTCCAAGTTATTAATGCCTTTATCTTTTGGAGCATTGATGGGTGGAGTATGTACACTTTTAGGAACAAGTACCAACATTTTGGTCAGCGGAATTGCCGAAAGGGCTGGGTTGCCTGGATTTGGAATATTTGAAATGAGTCTGATGGGAATGATCTTTTTAGGAGCTGGAATCACCTATATGCTAATAGCAGGAAGGTTTCTCCTTCCCAACAGAAAAAGTAAAGAGCTTTTTGGAGATAACATGGAGCTTGGAAATTATTTATCTGAATTGATCATCGAGAGTGATTTCCAACAATTGGAAGAACCCGTTTCTAAACAGAAATTATTTAACCTTTTACCGATAAACCCACTTCAGATTATCAGAGAAGGTGGAAGAAAAATACGGGTTTACCAAAACACTGCCATTCAAAAGGGCGACCTGATCCGGTTTAGCTCAGATAAAGAAACTTTGGAAAAACTTAAGACCTACCAAGGGATACAATTGAAGGCAGAACTTGCCTGGAATGAAGAACTTGTCATTGGCGATGAGGAAAGACTATACGAGGCGGTGATTACACCGAGTTCATTTTTGATCAATAAAAGTATCAAAGAATTGAATTTCAAGGAGCTTTTCAATCAGGTTTTGGTCATCGGAATCCGACACAGAAAAGGAATGCTGGATACACTTCTCACTAAAACCAGATTGGCATCTGGGGACATCCTGCTCCTCAGGGGCACAGAAGAAAACATCCAGTCTGTCAATGATTCCGAAGATTTACTTTTAATCTCTGAAACAAAAAGTAAAGTCCTAAATAAAACAAAAATCATTCTGACACTATGTATTATGGTCACTGTCTTGGCTTTGGCTATTTTTGACATATTCCCCATAGTCGTCAGTGCCTTAGCTGGAGCAGTTGCCATGGTGATTTTAGGCGTGATAAGCACCGAACAAGCCTATAAGGCTATCGATTGGAAAGTGATTTTTATGCTTGCAGGCATACTTTCAATGGGAGCTGCACTTGAAAAAACAGGAGGTTCGGCATTATTGGGAGAATCAATTGTAGACTTATTGGGTGGTTATGGTCCCAGGATTGTTTTAGGAGCAATTTTTGGACTCACATTTCTTTTGACCAATGTCATGTCAAACAATGCTACAGCTGCATTACTTGCCCCAATTGCCATCAGCATTGCAACAAGTTTAGGTGTGGATTCCCGACCGATGCTCATGGCTGTGACTTTTGCTGCAAGCTTAAGTTTTATGACTCCAATGGGATACCAAACCAACACGATGATATATTCACCCGGTAATTATCAATTTAGGGATTACCTCAAAGTAGGAACTCCACTTAATTTATTATTTTGGATCATAGGCACCATGATCATCCCGATGATTTTTCCTTTTTAGGAGGATTATCTGGCAATATCCTTGCAGTATTTACTTTAAAATCAACTCATGAAAATCTTCGGTTTTATATTGATCATCGGCGGCATTCTAATGCTATTCTCAAACAATTTCAGCTTTACTACTAAAGAGAATGTTGTGGATGCTGGCCCCATTCAAATCAATGCCAACAAAAAAAGAGAAATCACTTGGCCGTCCTATGCTGGCGGAGTTGTTTTGGCGTCAGGTGTCATTTTAGTGGCGATTTCCAAGAAAAAGTAAGAATCTGATCCTTTGAAACTTGCAGCAGTAGATATCGGTTCAAACGCCATTCGGATGCAAATCACGAAGGTGACGTTTTATGAGGGTGCCAATAAATTTAAAAAAATTGAATATTTAAGGTTTCCTCTCCGACTTGGATTGGATGTATTTCACTCTCAGAAAATCAGTGATAAAAACAGGCGTAAGTTCATCAAACTAATGAAAGCTTTTAAAATCCTGATCGATCTGTATGAAGTGGACGATTACATGGCCTGTGCGACTTCTGCCATGAGAGAAAGTGTCAATGGAAAAGACATCGTCCAAGAGGTAAAGGAAGAAATCGGTTTAAAAATCATCATAATTGATGGGAATAGAGAAGCCGAACTGATCCATAAATCCTTGTTAAGTCTAATTGATGAAAAACCCTACTTGCACATAGATGTCGGAGGAGGAAGCACAGAACTGAATATTTATAAAAATTACGTTAAAATAGCGTCAAAATCATTTCAAATTGGTTCTGTTAGGGCTTTGGAGGATAAAATCCAAGAACCTGTTTGGCTTTCAATGAAGAAATTTGTGGAAAAGAATGTTCCCCACAAAGCCAGAATAATTTCTATAGGAACTGGAGGGAATATCAGCAAAATTTTTGAGCTGTCAGGACCGAAAACCTCCCGAAAATATCTTGAAATAGAAAAAGTCAAAGAGACGATTGAAAAATTGGAGAGCTATCCCTTCGAAGAAAGAGTCAACAAACTCAATCTAAATGAGGATCGGGCGGATGTGATTATTCCTGCAGGAAAAATTTACTTGCGCGTCATGGAAATGGCTAAATCCCAAAAAATCTTGGTTCCCGATCTGGGACTAAAAGATGGGATGATGCAATTGCTGTTCGAAAAGAAAAAGTCTTTGTGAGCAAACTTCAAAAGAAAGCCGAAGAGGATAAATTTCACTCTTCGGCTTCTTGACACTTTAAAACCATCTGAAGGGACGGTTCTTTCATTTAAGATTCTACTAATTGAACCTGACTGACTTGCTCTGGGTCCAGGTTGAAAAATTCCTGATGCACATTGAATTCCTCTTCCTCTCCTACTGGTGATTTTGCTATATAAGTACCATCCTCCTGCATTACATAAGCATTGACATTATCCCGGAGATTGTAAGCCAAAATATTCATCAGTTGTTTTTCTAGTAGCGGAGACTCTACTTTAAACAGCGATTCCAATCGTTTATCAAAACTTCTTACCATCATATCGGCACTACCTGCATAAGTCCTGGTATCGCCATTATTATGGAAATGGTAGATTCTTGAATGCTCCAAGAAATCGCCCACTATGGAAATAATCTCTATTTTATCACTTAATCCTACACGCTGAGGTCTAAGACAGCAAATCCCTCTAACGATCACTTTGATGGTGACACCAGACTGAGATGCCCGGTAAAGCGCGTAGATAATTTCTGAATCCTCCAGGGAGTTTACTTTAATGAAAATCCCGCTTGGTAATCCATTTCTAGCATTTTCAGCTTCGTCTTCGATAAACTGGATAAGCTGATTTCGCATATCCCTAGGAGCGGTAATCAAATTCTTATACTGAGTCGGCATGCTGTGACCGGTAATTACGTTGAAGAATTCCGATACATCATTTGCCAAAGTCTCATTGGTCGTCAATAAGCCAATATCAGTATATAACCTTGCAGTATCTTCATTGTAATTTCCAGAGCCCAAATGCACAAAACGGGTAATTTCACTTGCATCTTTTTTTACAATCAGAAGAAGCTTTGTATGGGTCTTGAGATGTGTAATTCCATAAATCACAAAACATCCGGCTTTCTGAAGTCTTTTGGCCTCACGGATATTGTTCTCTTCATCAAACCTGGCTTTCACTTCAAAAAGAACTGAAACGTGCTTTCCATTTTCTGCGGCTTTCAGCAAGGCTTTTGTGATCTGACTGTCTTTTGCCAGGCGATAAATGGTCATTTTGATAGCCATCACATCAGGATCTTCTGCAGCCTTATTGATCAGATCTAAAATAGAATCTATGTTATTATAAGGATGATGCAACAGAATATCCTTCTCTTTCAGCGTCTCAAAAATATCTGCCCTGCCTATTTCAGGATAGGAAAGAGGATTTACAGGTGGGTGAACTTGCGGTAATCGCTCTCTGAATTTTTTATTGCCAACGATCTGCCACATCCCTGTGAAATCGATCATACTGGCTCTCTTAATCAGAAAAACAGAATCCATTTTCAAATTCCATCGCTCCAAGAGCGAATTCAGCATCCACTTGCTATAGCCTTCTTCAATTTCGATCCTTACTACCCTACCAGTTTTTCTTTCCATCAATTTCCGCTTCACTTCCTCAAGGAAGTTTGCGTCCATATCTTCGGATTCTTCCAAAGTAAAATCACCGTTTCGGGTAATTCTAAATAAGCTGATTCCTTCAATCTCAACATTTCTAAATAAGGAAACGATGTGTTCGCGAATCACTTCTTCTATGGGAATCAAAAGGAGAGAGTTTTCCCGCTCGATTTCAAAGAACCGTGGAATGTTAGAAGGAATCTGAACGAAACTAAGCTTTTTCATATCCTTTCGTTCTCCGGGACTAGTCGTAACCACCCCGAAAACCAAAAGCTTATTCATCAAAATCGGAAAGGTACGATAGCCATCATACACCATAGGTGTCAACATGGGGTAAATCGCCTTCTCGAAATAATCCTGGACTTTTTGCTTTTCAGCATCAGTCAATTTCGAGAGATTGTATAGAGAAACCCCTTCTTTATCCAATCCTGGAAGTATTACCTGGGTAAAATGATCGTGCTGGTCTTTGTGAAAAGCCTGACAATCACTCATCAGTTTATTTTTAAATGGCTCTTCCCTCAAACCGGAATAATCAACGCGCTCCTTATCATAATCAAGGTAATTATAAAGGGAACCTACCCGGATCATAAAAAACTCATCCAGATTGGAAGCAGTGATTGCCAGAAATTTCAGCTTTTCAAAAATAGTACGATGCTCTTTTTTTGACTGATCCAGCACCCGTTCATTAAACTTCAGCCAGCTCAGATCTCTGCTGACCAAATCACTTTTTTGGATAATAGACTCGTATTTATCTTTCAATGCCAGTTTCATAAAAGCTCAATAGTTGGGTTGGCAATTTATAACTCCTTTATCAATCGGTATTTTAACAATTTGTTAAAGAATTAAAAAAAGGGGCTCACAGGCCCCTTTTAAAATTTCAAAAAGCCTTAAGTATCAATTTTTGCGTATTTCGCATTCTTTTCGATAAACTCTCTTCTCGGAGCAACTTCATCTCCCATCAACATGCTGAACAAATGATCTGCTTCTGCAGCAGAATCAATCGTCACCTGTTTGATAGTTCGGACACTAGGGTCCATCGTCGTAGTCCAAAGCTGTTCTGGGTTCATCTCCCCGAGACCTTTGTATCGTTGGATTCCCACACTGTCTTCTTTTCCGTCTTTTGCCATTTCCTTTGTCAAAAGTTTACGTTCTTCCTCAGTCCAGCAATACCTTTCGTCTTTTCCTCGCTTCAATAAATAAAGCGGAGGCAATGCGATATAGACGTAGCCATTTTCGATCAAAGTTCTCATATACCTAAAGAACAAAGTCAAAATCAGGGTTCGGATATGGGAGCCATCGATATCAGCATCCGTCATGATGATGATCTTATGGTATCTAAGATTTGACAAATCAAGTTCTTTGTCGTCATTGACAGTTCCGAATTTCACCCCTAAGGCTGTGAGGATGTTTTTGATTTCGTCATTGTCATAGATTTTATGTTCATGCGCTTTTTCCACATTGAGGATTTTCCCTTTCAGTGGCAAAATCGCCTGAAAATCTCTATCTCTTCCTTGCTTGGCAGATCCACCAGCGGAGTCTCCTTCGACAAGATACAGCTCACATACAGTTGGATCAGAATTGGCACAATCAGCGAGCTTTCCTGGCAAACCACCACCACCGAGCACATTTTTTCGCTGTACCATTTCACGTGCTTTTCTAGCTGCGTGACGTGCCTGTGCTGCCAAAATGACTTTTCCTACGATGATTTTTGCCTCTTTCGGATGCTCTTCCAGCCATGACTGCAATGTCTCAGATACTGCAGAGTCAACTGCTCCGACTACGTCAGAGTTACCCAACTTAGTTTTGGTCTGACCTTCAAACTGAGGTTCTGCAACTTTCACAGAAATGACAGCTGTCAAACCTTCACGGAAATCATCTCCGGAAACTTCGATTTTCAGCTTATCCAGCATCCCGGATTTATCTGCATAGGACTTCAAGGTTCTGGTCAGAGCCCTTCTAAATCCAGTGACGTGCGTTCCTCCTTCGTAGGTATTGATGGTATTGACATAAGAAACCACATTTTCCGTATAGGAGGTATTGTAATTCATCGCCACCTGAACAGGTACCGAATTAATCTCCCCTTCGATATAAATTGGCTCTTCAATAATTTTCTCTCTTGTATTATCCAAATACTGGACAAACTCCACTAAGCCACCTTCTGAGAAAAACTCATCCGATCTTGGATTACCATCATCCTCAATCTCTCTGAGGTCCTTTAAAAATATTCTGATACCGGCATTTAAGAAAGACATTTCTCTTAAACGATTGGCAATCGTTTCATACTTAAATTCAGTATGGGTAAAAATGGATCCATCAGGTTTGAAATGAATCATAGTCCCTCTTTTATCCGTTTCACCCACTTTTTTGGCAGGATACTGAGGCACACCGATTTTAAACTCCTGCTCTGTAATCACGCCATCTCTGAAAACAGTTGCTTTCAAATCCGTGGAAAGTGCATTCACACAGGAAACACCCACACCGTGCAAACCACCAGACACCTTGTATGTATCTTTATCGAATTTACCACCAGCATGGAGCACGGTCAAAACTACCTCTAATGCGGATTTTTGCTCTTTTTCGTGCCAATCAGTCGGAATACCTCGACCATTGTCCTCTACAGTGATGGAATTATCTTCATTGACAGTCACATGAATGGTATCACAATGCCCTGCCAATGCTTCATCAATGGAGTTATCAACAACTTCCCAAATCAGGTGGTGGAGTCCTTTGATACCGACATCGCCGATATACATAGCAGGCCTTTTACGGACTGCTTCCAAACCTTCCAATACTTGGATATTACCTGCACCGTAATTTGCGGGTTTATTAGCTTTTTCTTCACTCATATTTTCTGGAGAAAACCCTTAATAAGGGCCATAGAAAGGTGATTTTGTGTTCATTTTAAGAATACGCAAGATAGAAAAAAAATGTGACTTAACCCAGCTTTTTCCTTTCACCAAAAAGGCTCTTGCGAAGGTAGGACACATCGGTCTTTAGCCTCTGATTTTCAGTACTGTCCAGTATTGATCATTACCAAAGTACAGGCATTGATACAGGTTATACCCAGGTTTTCTGCCTGCTCTGCAAAAGCAGGGTTTTCTGCCCCGGGATTAAAAATGATTCTTTTGGGCTGAAGACTTAAAAAATACGCTTCCCATTCTTGTTGATTCCTAGCGTTCATATACATCGTAATCGTATGGATTCCTTCAAGTTTAGGTCTTTCTCTTAAAGGTAAAATATCCTGCCCCAAAACACTTCCTTTTTTAATTCCAATCGGTAAAAAAGGGAAATTCTGTCTACTTAGAAATAAAGCCGCTGTATATGCGTACCTGGAGGGATCTGTACTTGCTCCTGCAATCAAGGTCAATTTATTCTCCTCTGCTCCCATACACTCTATCTCTTTCAAATGTATCCATATGCCTGTGCTTTTTGGTTTCATAGATATCCGAAAGGGTAATCAAAATACCTGTTTCCTCTACCTCACCAAACTCATCGTTTAGCGCTGTACCAAAAGTCATCATCGTTGGGGATAAATTCATATAAGTATTGATCAAAGGCGGAATGTTCTCTCCATAGGACCTGATCTTGGCGTTCAAAACTTTATACCCTTCCTTGTATTCCAGGCTCGAAAAAGGATTACCCAATGAAGGAAGATCTGTTTCATACCCTAATTTCAATTCAGGTTTAGGATTAACAAGTCCCTCTTTATCAGGAAAGTAATGATTCATAAACATCAGAAGTAAATCTCTTGCTTCTCTGTTATAATGCGGGTACATGGTCACTTTACCAAAAAGAAATTTCACTTCCGGATTTAAAAGCACCACAGCTCCCAATCCATCCCAAAGGTTATCCAAACTGAAAATCCCTTTTCTGTTATCGATGCTTGGTTGGTATTTTGGCTGGACAAATGACCTCCCTAATTCAATGGTAAAAGGGATATAATCTTTGATAAACTGCTCCGAAAAATCAAATAAATGGGTAGTAGAAAGATTAATTGATCCGTCACCATTGATAGCTGTCTTGCAATTGATCAATCGATAACCTGCTACAATTTCCTCATCTTCCGGACTCCAGGTGATCAGCTGTTCGTAGCAATTTTCACAGGTATCATTTTCATCCAGATCCAATGCAAGGCCTGTCCCTCCTCCAGCTGCTCTAAATGTCAATTCCCGCAATCGGCCTATTTCTCTCACTACGTTGGGAGAATTATGATGATTGACTAAAAAAACCAAATTATCTCCATTATTCGCATACCGCAAAAATCGGTCTGCAGTGAGTTCGGCCTTAATCAATGCCGGATCTACTGGAGGGATAATTTCTGCTTCTTTACTCATGTTTGTCCTAATTTGTAAACGATTTCTTTTATATGCTCAGACCATTGAGCATCCGTCTTCCTTGAATCCAATTCTTCATGCCTGATCGGCTCTCCTAAATGGATTGTCACTTTTTTACCCTGCTGCTGGTACATTTCATCGGCAAGATAAAACATTTCAATGTTTGCCTGAATCCCTAGCTTCTTTCTCCAATGAGCCAAATTGTAAAAAAACTTCGAATTCTTCCCATCTACAAAGCAAGGAATTATATCTTTTTGATACTTTTTTGACTTAGTTACAAAACTTTTTCTCCAAAGTAGGTCTTTTATCCCATCAGGAAACTTCCTGGACACCAAGCCGGCTGGGAAAACCATCACCACATAATCCTTGGCATAAACCTGATCTATGTTATCTAGATTCTTTTGAGAATTCTTTCCCAATTTATTCACCGGAACAAACATAGGCTGGAAATTTTCAAAAGACATCAAGAGGTCATTAACTAAAAACCGGATATCCTTTCTGATTTTCCCAACGGCATACATTAATGCTATCCCATCTATACCACCTAATGGATGGTTTGAAGCAATGATAACTCCTCCTGTTTTTGGAATATTTTCCCCTCCGATCAGTTCTACCTCAATCTTAAAATCCTCAATAACTGCATTCACAAAATCCAGCCCTTTCAAATGGTGGATTTTAGCCATCGTTTCATTGATCCAGTCCTCATGGATCACTTTCCTGATATAAGAAATTAGAAATCCGGGCATCCATTTTAAGAGCTTCGGATTCTTGTCTTTTATGACTTTCCTAACATCAATAAATTTATCAGACATGGATGTTATTTGCTATGCTATTTGGGGTTAAACCAAAGATTTATTCATCTATTCCTTAGAAAAATAAGTTTAAAATTAAGAAAATAAAGGTTTATTGAAGGATGCATTTCAAACTTTACCACTAGACCTCTGAAAACCAAGTCAGTTATTTTTTAAACGAAAATCTACTTATCGATATGAAATTAGTAATTACCGGAGGAACTTCAGGAATTGGTCTTGAAACTGTAAAATCTCTCTATCCCTTATGTTCCAAAATCATCCTACCTGTTAGAAATATTCAAAAAGCACGATCCATCATTTCCGATTTTACAGAGCCGGAAAAATTCCATTGCATAGAATTAGACTTAAGCTCCATGAAAAGTGTCGATTTGGCTGGTAAACGGATTGCTGATACTTATCCGAAAATTGACATCTTAATAAACAATGCAGGCGGAATGTTTCCAGGTAACAAGCTGACAGAGGAAGGACTGGATTGGACATTTGCGGTTAATCACTTAAGCCATTTTCATCTCACAAACTTATTACTTCCAAATCTGTCAGGAGGTAAGGTGATTTTTCTGAGTTCTGAAGTTCATAGAATCGGAAAATTAAATCCCAATGACATTGGACTTTTAAAAACTCAAAACAGCTGGAGTAACTATGGCACTTCTAAGCTATATAACATACTTAATTCCAATTATCTGGACTCTTTCATGCAGAATGAAGAAACAAGTTTTTACTCCTTGCATCCCGGTGCAGTAAGGACTTCTTTCGGTTCTGAGTCGGATTTCTTTTCCAAAGCTATTATCACCCTCAGCAAGCTTTTTTTCATCAGTGCAAAAAAAGGCTCAGAAACCTCGGTTTTCCTGGCCAAAACTCCCTCAGATCAGCTTCAATCCGGGGCTTATTATAAAAATAAAAAAGCCATTAGCCCTCTAAAGAAGTCCGAAGACCTCCAACTGCAGAAGAAATTATATGATTTCAGTCTAATGAAAGTGAAAGAAATCCTTTCCTGAATATTTCCTTATTTTTGCAAGCTGAAACTAAAAGGCATGCAAGAAACTATTTTATCCCTCAGCCCTTCGGATTGGGCAGATTACGAACTTTTAGATACTGGAGGATTTGAAAAGCTTGAGCGATTCGGCCAGTTTATCTTAAGTCGGCCAGAACCTCAGGCGATTTGGGACAAATCCCTACCTGACCACGAATGGAAAAAACAGGTGCATGCACATTTTGCAAAAGAAAAAAACAACCCTGAAAAAGGTCAATGGGAGCAATTAAAAAAAATGCCCCATAACTGGAGCATTTCATATAAAAACAGTGATGGTTTATCTTTGAAGTTAAACCTTGCCCAAACCTCATTTAAGCACATTGGCTTATTTCCTGAGCAAGCAGTAAACTGGGATTATTTATACCAAAAAATAAAAAACAGCCCGATAACTGCTCCAAAAGTCTTAAACCTTTTCGCCTACACAGGAGCCGCATCCGTAGCTGCAAGAGCAGCAGGCGCGGAAGTCACCCACCTAGATTCTGTTAAGCAGGTCGTGACTTGGTCCAGACACAACATGGAATCATCCGGCTTGGAAGGGATCAGATGGATCGTAGATGATGCCATGAAATTCATCAAAAGAGAAGCCCGAAGAGGAAATAAATACCAAGGAATCATCTTGGATCCACCTGCCTATGGCCGTGGTCCGGATGGTGAAAAGTGGGTTCTGGAAGAGCAAATCAACGAAATGCTTAAAGTCTGTGCAGAAATACTTGATCCAGAAAACCATTTCCTTCTGCTGAATATGTATTCTTTGAGTTTTTCATCTTTGATAGCCACAAACCTGATCAAAACCAATTTCAAGAATGTCAGAAACGCGGAACACGGGGAACTTTACCTGAATGATTCTTTTGATAAAAAACTCCCCTTAGGAATTTTTTACCGTTTCTCCAGTTATTGAACCATATCCAACCATGAATAATCGCCAACTATTTCTTCAACATTTAGCCCAAACCACAGATTTCCCTTTAATGATTGAAGTGGAAAAAGCAGAGGGGATTTATTTATATGGTCCTAATGGAGAAAAATATATTGATCTGATTTCTGGAATTGGAGTAAGTAATGTGGGACACAGGCATCCAAAAGTTTTGGAGGCCATTCATTCCCAACTGGAAAAATACATGCATCTCATGGTGTATGGAGAGTTTGTCCAAAGTCCACAGACTGAATTGGCTAAGGCCATTTGCGATACACTTCCCTCCTCTTTGGATAATGTTTATTTAGTAAACAGCGGCTCTGAAGCTGTGGAAGGAGCCTTGAAACTTGCAAAAAGACATACCGGAAAACGAAAACTAATTTCCTGCGTCGATGCCTACCATGGAAGTTCGCACGGGGCCTTGAGTGTGGGTGGAAATGAAATTTTCAAAAGAGCATACAGACCTCTACTTCCTGGCATTAGCAATATTCGCTATGGAAATGAGCAGGATTTGAGCCAAATAGATCATGAAACAGCTGCTGTTATTATAGAGACAATTCAAGGTGAAGGCGGGATAAGAATTGCCACAAAGGAATATTTCAAGGCAATACGGAAGAAGTGCGATGAAACAGGGACTTTGTTGATTTTGGATGAAATCCAATGTGGATTTGGTCGAACTGGTAGATTCTGGGCTTTTGAGCATTTTGAAATTGTTCCTGATATGATCGTTTGTGCAAAAGGAATGGGGGGAGGCATGCCTATTGGTGCATTTGTAGCCAATAAAACCATAATGGGAGCTTTCAAAAACAACCCTCTCTTAGGACACATTACCACCTTTGGCGGTCACCCGGTGTCTGCTGCAGCTAGTATTGCTACTATCAGTGTGTTGAAAAACGAATCCTTAATTGATCAGGTGGAGAAAAAAGCAAATCTTTTTAAATCCCTGCTTATTCATCCTAAAATTAAAGGGATACGAAATAAAGGACTGATGATGGCTGTTGAATTTGATTCATTTGACACGTTAAAAGTAATCATCGATCGGGCAATCGAACTAGGTGTAATCACCGATTGGTTCCTGTTTTGCGATGATTCGATGCGGATCGCCCCTCCTCTGACGATTACTGAGGAGGAAATAAGAAATGCCTGTTCGGTCATTCTTCAGGCTGTTGAAGAAGCAATTTTGTAGAAAACAGAAAGTCTTACAAAATTCCTTTTTCAGGATGTTTTCCAGTGACTGTTCTTCCGAAAACTTTCATTTCTTCGATTTGGGCATCCATGTTTCCATCTGGATAAATACAAGGACCGATGCCTGCTTCTTTCTTTTTATAATCCAAGTAACCAACCACCACCGGCACATTTGCGCCTAAAGCAATATGATAAAAACCTGATTTCCATTTTTTAACCTGTGATCTGGTCCCTTCAGGGGTTACCATGATCACCAACTCATCACGCTCATTTAGCATAGAGATCATTGCCTCCGTATAGGTTTGTTTTCTACCGCCCGGAATCCGCTTTCTATCAATAGCAATCGCACCTAAACCAGATAGTAACCAACCTAAGGGACCCACCATCACTTCTTTTTTGATGGTAAACCTGACTGGGATGTCCATCAAGAAAAATGCTGCTCTCGCATAGAGAATATCCCAGTTGGAGGTATGTGGAATTGCAATCAAAACTGCCTTCTTTAAGCCTTCGGGCCAATTGGCATTTAGTGACCAGCCGGAAATCCAGAAAACAAACCGGGACAACAACTTCATCATAATCTTACTTTTTCTTTTCGCTTGTTGAGAGTTCCAAAATTGCAGGATTTTCATCAATAAATTGTGATACTCGATCGTATCCTGCCTGAAATAATTCTGGAGCTTTCTTAATATCAAATACTCCATATTTCCCTAAACCAGGTGATTCTATAAAAAAATCACATTTGGATTTCCTGCTGTAGACATTGGAATTCATGGCCATAATCACAGATCTCTCGATGAGGCTTTTCATATTTCTGATATTACTTTCTTCTGGAAGCTGGTTGCAATTCACCCCAATGACAAAATCACAAAACCCTTCCAAGGGTTCTACCGGCAAGTTATTTAATACTCCCCCATCGATGTATTGGGAATTATTGATTAGGATCGGTTCAAACATTCCTGGTATACAGGAAGAAGCCAAAATTGCAGTAATTAATTCTCCTTCTGAAAAATAAACCACTTTTCCTTTCTTAATATCGGTTGCAGCTACAGTCAATGGAATTTTGAGTTCGCTGAACTTATCATGTTTTAAATACAAGCGAAATAAATCTCCCACAGTATGCATTTTGAGAATGCCCGTTAAAGAAATCGCAGGTCTCATAAACTTAAAATAATTGGTTTCCACAATTATTTTCAACACTTCCTCAGGCTGATAACCGTCACAATACATAGCTCCGGCAATCGCTCCAGCAGATGTACCACTTACTTTGGTAGGGTAGATCCCGGCTTCATTCAAGCCCTTTAAGACTCCGAGATGGGAAATTCCTCTGACACCACCACCTGATAAGGCAATGCCTATTTTAAGATCAGATTTCATTTAATTTAAAAGTTTGATCCAATCTAACCCCCTTTTCAGTCATTTTCACTGTACAGCATTCATTTACAGGATCATGCTCTAAAAACAAGATATAACCTTCTCTCGCAGCTTCTTCCAAAAACCTGCTTTTCTCATCCATTGTCAATAGTGGTCTGGTATCATAGCCCATGACATAAGGTATTGGAATATGACCCACTGAGGGCAATAAATCAGCTACAAATACAATGGTTTTACCTTTATACTGGATTTTTGGGAGCATTTGTTTGTCTGTATGACCATCAACTGTGATAAAGTCAAATCCTCCGAAAAGCTGGCTTTTATTAAGGTCCAAAAAGTCCACTTGACCCAATTCTTCCATTGGAAGTATATTTTCGGATAAGAAAGAAGCTTTTTCTCTTGAATTTGGAACAGTAGCCCATTGCCAATGGTCTTTATTGGTCCAGTAAGTAGCTCTGCGAAAAGTCATCTCGTATTGTCCATGGGAGCCATAACTCACACCTCCTCCACAATGGTCAAAGTGCAGATGAGTCAAAAAATTATCAGTTATATCGGTGGGATGAACCCCCAGTTTCATCAGATTTCCTTTCAAAGAATCCTCTCCATGTAGGTAGTAATGGGAAAAGAATTTGGCATCTTGCTTATCTCCAATCCCATTGTCAATCAAAACCACACGATTTCCCTCCACTGCCAAGAGCGAGCGCATCGCCCAGGTACAGAGATTATTCTCATCTGCCGGGTTAGTTCTCGACCAAAGCGATTTAGGAACCACGCCAAACATGGCTCCCCCATCCAGTTTAAAAAAACCTGTATTGACAACGTATAAATCCATATTGCTTAGAAAGAAAAAGCCCGGTCCTTGTAAGAAGACCGGGATTTGAAAGTTTTACTCAACTACTACGCCCATCGAGCAAAACTTATCGATGCGCTGTTCAATTCTTTTTTCTGGTTTGATTTTATCCAGCTCTTTCAAAGCTTTCAAAATCGTTTCTTTAAGGGTTAGAGACATTTGTTTCATGTCTTTATGTGCACCGCCCAAAGGCTCTGGAATGATGTCATCTATCAAGCCATTTCCTTTCATATCTTTTGCGGTCAACTTCAGTGATTCAGCAGCCTGCTCTTTGTAATCCCAACTTCTCCATAAAATGGTAGAACAGTTTTCTGGGGAAATAACAGAATACCAAGAATTTTCCAACATCATAACGCGGTCTCCGATTGCGATGCCCAATGCACCACCTGAAGCCCCCTCACCGATGATGACACAAATCACAGGCACTTTCAGCATAAACATCTCTTTGAGGTTCCTTGCTATAGCCTCTCCTTGGCCTCTCTCTTCTGCTTCTAATCCTGGAAATGCACCTGGAGTATCAATCAATGTCACAATCGGTTTCCCGAATTTCTCTGCCATCTTCATGAGTCGCAAAGCTTTTCTGTAACCTTCCGGATTGGCCATTCCAAAGTTTCTCATTTGGCGCTGTTTGGTATTTCTACCTTTTTGCTGACCAATGAACATCACGGATCTACCATCGATATCGCCTAAACCACCGACCATTGCTTTGTCATCAGCCACGGTTCTATCTCCGTGCAGTTCAATAAAATCGCTTGTGATTTCGTAGATATAATCCAAAGCATACGGTCTATCTGCATGTCTGGACAGCTGAACACGTTGCCAGCGGGTCAAATTTTGAAACGTTTCCTTTTTCAAAGCCAGGATTTTTTCTTCTAATGATTGAATATCTGAAGTTAAATCAATGTTTCTACCCTGGGCTAAATCCTTCATTTCCTGAAGTTTCTGCTCTAAATCAGCTATAGGTTTCTCGAATTCTAATACCATTCTGGTGATTTTTTGGAAGGTTAAAGATAAGCAATATACCCCTGAGAAATAAAATTTTTACCGATTCACTTTCAAAGCCCTTGATTTTCAAGAACAATTATATTCTGAATAAGCCAATAAAAAACGTCTTTCTTCCAATTAAATTCTATTAAACTTCCATCATTGGGAAATTGAAAGGACGATTTTGAAATTGAATTTCAAAGAAGCAACGCATTCAAATGTGCGATTCCTATGGATTGAGGTCTAAACTATGTAAAATTTATCTGCTTGAATCAGAAGTCGATACAATTTTACTTGTCATTTTTTTAATTCACCTTTTGCATTAATGATTCAAAAACCTACCTTTGCATCACTCAAAAACGAGGGGAAGTAAATAAGATACTTCAAATCCTTAATTTTGTTGAAACGGAGTGGTAGTTCAGCTGGTTAGAATGCCTGCCTGTCACGCAGGAGGTCGCGGGTTCGAGTCCCGTCCATTCCGCTTAATTTTGATGAAAAGTCATCAAAAAAACATCTCATAAAATATTGGAGTGGTAGTTCAGCTGGTTAGAATGCCTGCCTGTCACGCAGGAGGTCGCGGGTTCGAGTCCCGTCCATTCCGCTTAAAAGCTTCGAAGAAATTCGAGGCTTTTTTTGTTTCTAGCCCACAGAAATCCATTCCGCAATTTGTTATGGAAAAAACCTGTTCTTTTTCGTCCTTTTGTACTTCGACCTATCCAAAATCATTTAATAACACTTTGGTACATGAGAATTCGGGCATTTTTATTTTTATTTATTTTCCTCATCAATTGCATCTCTTTTGCTCAGAAAAAAGCAGAGCCCGTTGATCTGGTTTATCCTTACCTAGATAGCAGTAATTCCAGGTGGTTCTTTTTCAACTCAGCTTCCAGACCGTTTGGAATGGTCAATCTGAGTCCAGACACTGACATCAACGGCGCTTGGGGAAGTGGTTATAGATATGAAAGTGATTCTATAAAAGGATTTAGCCACATACATGCCTGGCAGCTTTCCGGGCTTTCAGTCTTACCGCTTCAAGACTTCGACCTGAGCAAATCCAAAGATTTTGCTTCCCCTTTTAGTCACTCAAAAGAAACAGTCAAACCTGGCTATCATCAGGTATTTTTAGACCGATATCAGATTAATGCAGAATTAACCTCCACGCTAAGAACAGGCTTTCATAGGTACCATTTCGAAGAAAAAGGTAAGCAACAAGTATTAATCCGACTAGGTGGCATGCTCGGTCCATCTCTGATCACGGATGGAGCCATTTCCCAAAAATCCTCAACACTATTTGATGGCCACATCTTAAATGGGTCCACTTCCAGAAGACCTTATGAAACTCCTGTGTTTTTTGCGATACGGTTTAACCGCCCTGTTGAAGGTATGGAAGGCTGGAATGGTTCTGCACTGACCTCTAAGCTTGAAGACATCTCAGGTTCGGATTCGGGTGTGATACTTTCTTTTGACCAAAGTTCAGACGAACTCCAAATGCAGGTAGGAATTTCCTATGTCAGCGCTGATCAGGCTTTATTAAACCTGGAAACTGAATTAAATCATTGGGATTTTGAACAAGTGATGGAGGATTCATTTAAAGAATGGAATGAGTATTTAAGTAGGATACAGATTTCTGGAAGTACCGAAAAAGCACACAGACGGTTTTACACAGACCTTTGGCATGCCCTACAAGGAAGAAGAACGATCAGCGATGTCAATGGAAAATATGCGGACATGACTTCTGGCAATCATTTGATCAAACAAATTCCATTGGATGATTCCGGAAACCCAAAGTTCCGACATTTTAATTCAGATTCATTCTGGGGAGCACAATGGACGATCAATACTTTATGGCATTTGGTTTATCCTGAAATCACCGAGGAATTCGTGAATTCCATGCTTCAATATTATCAGGATGGTGGACTTATTCCAAGAGGACCTTCCGGAGGAAACTACACCTATGTGATGACCGGGGCCTCTAGCACTCCTTTTATTGTCAGTGCCTACCAAAAAGGAATCCGAGGGTTCAATGTACAATTGGCTTATGAAGGTTTGTTAAAAAACCACCGCCCGGGAGGCATCATGGAAAAAGCCGGATACGAGCATAAAACCAATTTGGGAGGCGGGTTTCAATATTATCTGAAAAACGGCTTTGTTCCCTGGCCAATTCCAGAAGGCCGGTTTGGAGCGCATCAGGACGGACCTAGCCTCACTATGGAATATGCCTATCAAGATTGGACTTTAGCTCAACTTGCAAAGGCACTAGGAGATCAGTCCGCCTATTCTGAAATGATGGAGCGTTCCACTTACTATAAAAACACATTTGATTCGGAATCGGGCTGGATGCGACCTAGAAATGTCAATGGGGAATGGAAAAATCCTTTTGACCCTTATGAATACGATGCTGGTTTTAACGAAGCCAATGGCAGTCAGGCTACTTGGTTTGTTCCTCATGATCTAGACGGATTGGCTGATTTGATGGGAGGAAAAGAAAAGGCTGTGGATCGACTCAATCAATCTTTTGAGGTAGCTGAAAAGCAAGGTTTCACATCTGGAACTTCCCATTCTCAAGAAACCCATCCAGAATACCGACGGATTCCGATTAATTATGGCAATCAGCCTTCTATTCAGACTGCATTTATTTTCCAAAAATTAGGAAGAGCGGATTTAAGTCATTTTTGGAGTCGAGCGATTGTTCAAAAAGTTTATTCAGAATTGAACCCCAATTCTGGATATAACGGAGACGAAGATCAAGGATTAATGGGAAGCTTAGCAGTATTGATGAAAATCGGGCTATTCCAAATGAATGGCGGCACAGAAGCGAATCCTTCTTACCAAATCGGAAGCCCTATCTTTGATGAAATCAAAATCCAACTAAACCCCGGTTACTATCCAGGTGGTAGCTTTGTGATCAAAGCATTGAACAATGGTGATGATAAAGTCTTTGTTAAAACAGCCACTTTCAATCAAAAAACCTTGGATGAATTTGATTTACAACATGATCAAATCATCCAAGGTGGAGAACTGGTTTTAGAAATGACTAACCAGCATTAATACAGAACTTTGATTAGTTGGCAAGAGATTTCTGCCAATTCCAGGAATCTCTCATTGAATCTTCCAGGGTGTATTTTGGATACCATCCCAGCACTTCGTTGATCTTTTTGGTATCAGCCCAAATCTTCACTACATCCCCTGCCCTTCTTGGACCTATCTCATAATTTAGCTTTAGATCATTTACTTTTTCAAACGTTTCAATGATTTCCAAAACGGTATTTCCATTTCCAGTACCCACATTAAACACATCATAAAAAGGATCGCTTTGCTGATTTAAGAAAGAGAGAGCCTTCACATGTGCATCTGCCAAATCCATCACATGGATAAAATCCCTGACGCAGCTTCCATCTAGGGTATCATAATCGTTTCCAAAAACAGTAATCTTCTCACGTATTCCTGCTGCTGTTTGAGTTACAAAGGGAACCAAATTATTTGGAGTTCCATTTGGCAATTCACCAATCTTGGCACTAGGATGCGCACCCACTGGATTAAAGTACCTCAAGGAAACTACTTTGACTTTTGCTTTGCTTTTCACAAAATCCATTAATATGTCCTCACAGATTTTCTTGGTATTACCATAGGGACTTTCAGCGTCTTTTCTCGGAGTTCCTTCCGTAACAGGAAGCTTGTCTGGTTGACCATAGACGGTACAGGAAGAAGAGAATACAATGTTTTTGATGCTTTTCTTCTGCATGAAATCCAACAAAACAGTCAGCGAACCTACATTGTTCTGGTAATATTTAAGAGGTAAAACCGTGCTTTCTCCAACCGCTTTAAACGCTGCAAAATGGATTACCCCATCTAATGGATATTGGGCATGTATTTGCTCCAATACGGAAGAGTCATTACAATCTCCCTCATAACAAATCAGTTTTCTTCCGATAATTTCGGAAACACGATCGATCACATTTGGGTCAGAATTAGAAAAATCATCCAAAACTATGGGCTGAAAACCTGCCTTTACTAGCTCTACAGCGGTATGTGAGCCGATATATCCTGCCCCTCCAGTGATTAAAATATTTTTCATGTACTTGTGAGTTGAATTTGGAGATGGAAGCTCCCAATGTTCGTGCTGAAACTATTGGAAACAAATTTTCTCCATTTTAAATAGTTATTCCTTTGAACAACGAAATTTTACATACCTGATTTCGTCTCATCAAAAATTCAAGGAGGTAAAACTATCCAAAACTGTGGAATTTGACCAATAAAAATAAAAAATCACTGAACCAATGTAAAGGTTCCAGAGTTGGAATCCATACCGACATTCCCTTCCAGAGGAAACTTATAATCGATTTTATAGGTGTAGGTACCAAGAGGCAATGAACTCCCCCGAAATTGCCCATTCCAACCCTCCGAGCCTGAATAGATCAATTGACCCCAACGGTCCCAAATAAACAATTGATAGGAAATGGTGCAATTTGTTATCGGTTCATAGATTCCATTGGCTGGATTAAATCCCGTAGGCATTCTTACTTGAGGCTTAGATTCACTGATCTTTCCTTCTCCTGAAATCACACAACCATTGACATCAGTCACAATAACACTAAATTCTCCTGAAGACAATCCGGAGATTTTGTTTCCAGTCAAACCGTTTTCCCAAGCTATGGTGTAGGGTTCGGTCCCTCCTTTAACTAGGACTTCCAAAACACCATCTGATCCTCCCGGACAACCTGGCTTTTCTTCAGAAAATGAAAGCTCCAATGGCAATGGACCACCTATTTCTCCTTCCAGAACCATTGAGCATCCTCTGGAATCCACAACAGTATGGGCAAACATCCCTTTTTCTATGCCAAAAACATTTAGAAACTCTCCATCCCAATTCGAATCAAAACCAAGTATCTCATAAGGAGAGGTCCCTCCTTTTATTTTAACACGATAGGCCCCATCTCCTTTATCTTCACAACTTACATCTTCCGTCAAGATAGTCCCAACAACTTCCAAAGCTTCCAAGTCTTCTAGTTGCACCTTTATTGTTTCTTCACCACAGCCCGATAGATCTTTAATTGTCACCTCATAAGTGCCAGAAGGTAAATCGTAGGCAGCAAAAGAATCCAAATCAGGATTATGAGACCAAATCACTTCATATAGACCAGATCCCCCGCTTGGTTCAATTAGAATGGACCCATTTGCCTCACCAGGACAAGCAGGAGCTATTTTCTCGACTTTTTCAATATTAAAGGCAGAAAAAATCTTGACTTCCAAAATCTCGGATGATCCTGCACACAAAGAATTGTCTATGCTGGTCACTTCATATTGCAAACTCCTAACTGTGGCATCAAAATCCCATATTACCAAAATCTCTTCTGATCCCTGACCAGCACTGATTATGCCTCCTACCACCACCCAATTGTAGGTATAATTAGCTGTAGGAAATGGAACCTGATAAGTTAAACTCTCCGCCTGAAGTCCACAGATCCCTTCCGGTCCGAGAGGCAAATCCGGTTCGAAATCCTCATCTACCACTACCTGAATTTCCTGGATCTCTCCTTCACACCCATTTTCGGAGAGTGGAATCGCCCTGACTTTTCCGTTTTGTGTTGGTTGATCCCACTTAATGGTAATGGTGGAATCCGTACTGATTAATTGGGTTCCATTTTCCACCTCCCAAATCACTTTATCAAAATTCTCAGTGTTGCTAAATTTATAAAGGACTTCATCCGCATTTGGACAGACAGACCTAGGACCGATTAATTCACCTTCGATATTCTTAACCTCAACCTCAAATTTAAATTCCTCCTCACTGTCACAACTGCCATCTCCTGTGGAAGCCTTAATTTTCACTTCAAAAGTTCCTTCCATAGCAAAGGTATGCGTGACCTCCTGGCCTTCTTGAAGATCAGTGCCATCCCCAAAATCCCAGATAAAAGAAGTAAATAATGGATTATCTGGAAGTATTTTCCAGTTTCCTTCCTTCTCATAACAAGCCACCCTATCTCCCTCTACTTCAAATGAATACGCAACTTCTGTTTCAAACTGGACATTTTCCAAACTTGCTCCCATTGCAAAGCCATAGGATTCTATAAATCCAGAACCATAGGCATACCCTATAAAACCCTCTGGGTTGGAGATAGAATTGACTCCAGACTGAACTTCGATTTGGGCATATTCAAAATCGGAATTTCCTGGAACGGTATTGAATTCAGACCCTACATTCCGACCGTTTAAAAAGGTTTGATCAGCAGAACCACGTGGTACTATCAGGTTCACAAAATGTCTTTCTATCTCGGTTTCAGGAACAGAGGAAAAAACTATGGATTTTAACCGCTGATCGTTTGCACTGTATGTGATCATCGAGGGATCTCCAAATGGAGTGAAAGCAGTACTTTTTGCATTACATGCTTGGCTCTTTGACAAAACAGTCACTGCAATAGGTTTATTGCTTTCTATAGACGCTACTTGATCTGGTGCAAAATTGATTTTTAGAAATTTCCCTGCATTTAAAGTGCCTATCGTATTCCCATCTACTTTTACTTCTGTTCCATTTTCAGAAGCCAAAACTTTGACAATTTCGCCTGAAGTTCTATCAGCCAATGGGACATGTATGTAGGATTTCCCCCAGGACTTGATCGGGTAGCTTTGCTGAAACAAATGATCACCCGTCGTGCCGCAATCTCCCACACTTGTCAGTTTATTTCCCCCGAAAACAGCAACATTTTTACAATCTCCTTCTTCTCCATTCAAGACCTTGACACGGGATCCTGTCAAATCACCTATCCCTTTCACCTGGTAGCTTTCTCCCGCATTCAAAGTGATGTACATGGGTGCATTGGCAGGTACGGTATGAACAGTTCCTGAGGAAGCAATTATTTCCAATTGGGTATTGTCCTCTACGGCGAGGACGAGAAATGTACTCTCAAAATTATTATTGCTTCCAGGATCTTGGTCAGCACCAAAAACATCGGCATGTGCTGTGACATAGTAATCCTTTCCAAGTGAATTGATCGGTAATACTACCGTACCATCGCCACTCCTCTGGCGGTGATTAAATGCATGGACAGCGATATCTCCACTTGAACTGATGTAAATACTCTTTTTCTCTTTTTCGCCTGAAGTCCGATGGATAAAATCACCGCTAAACTCATGTATAAACTGTTCACCCGTCCGGATGGAAAATGGAACGTTAATATTTCCCGCTTGAATAAATCCCTCGCTATCCTCATTGGCAGATAGTATAATGACTGCAACATCAGGCTGATTTTCCCTTCGGTAATTCTCCATAAACCCCACAACAAACTCCTTTCCTACAGTGCTCAGCTGTGCAAAACAATTTATGCTCACAAACAACAGAGCCAGTAGTACCAGTAAGATTTTTCGAAAGCTAAGTTTCACCATCCTTTTCACCTCATCGTATCAACGCAAATGCTCCCCTCTTTTCCAATGTGGTCATTTCTCCATCTAATGGAAATGAATACTGAATCAGATACGTATAAGAACCTGTAGGAGCCATCTCTCCGGAAACTGTTCCATCCCAGCCCGAAGGCCCTGAATAAATCAATTGTCCCCATCTATTAAATATCCAAAGCTCAAACTGAATCTCACAATTTGAAACACCCTGGTACAATTCCCCTTCACTTCCAGGAGCAAAGCCTGTTGGCATCCTTACCTCAGGAGCTGCTTCTTTGACAGTACCAACACCTAAACTGATGCATCCCTGATTATCTACTATTGATATATTATAATTTCCTTTAGGAACACCAAGCAACTGATTTCCAACCCCTAATGGATCTTCCCAAGAATAAATATAGGGTTCTTTACCACCCTCCGGAAAAGCAAACAACTCTCCATTACTTCCTCCAGGACAGGCAGGTTTTTCTAACCTTACCTCCACTTCCACAGCGGGAGGCGAGCTTATTTCAAAACTCACTGGTAAAACACAACCATTTGAATCCATGATTTCCCATTCATAAGTTCCCTGCGCCATGTTTGTGTAATCCAAAACCCCTGAAAATGTTTGGGTTCCGTCAAAATCAAAAGTATAAGGTGCTACACCTCCGGTCATGATCAAATTGAAAGCTCCGTCTTCTTTTCCAAAGCAAGACGTCGCCGTTGGAACCATGGATACCACTTCCATTTTTGTAGGTTCTTCCACCTCCAAGTCATCCAATCTGGCTACGCAGCCCTTTTGGTCAATAATTTCTACTTTGTAAATCCCAGCTTTCAATCCCGTTGCTTTCAGATCTTTTAAAGTTGGATCATGATCCCATTTAATCTCAAATGGAGCCAGTCCCCCTTCAATTTCGAGCTCTATTTCACCAGAACTATCACCAAAGCATTTCACCGGCAACATATTTTTTACTTTTATTTCAAATAGCTCCGATACTTTCACGGTCAATGGCGGCGAATCTCCTGCGCAGGACTGGTCTATGACACTGGAAACCGTATAACGAACTTCCCCTTCGATTTCCGGTTGATCCCAGCTTACTTCTACCATTCCTTCCTCGGGATTCCCAAGTATGGTTCCTCCTGTAATGGTCCAATCGTATTTTCTGCCTGGAATCACTTCCGGTACGGTATAGAAATAAGTCAATTCTGGATCAAAACAAACCTCTTCAGTTCCACTAGGAATTTCTGCCACCAATTGACGGTTGATGGTGACATCGAGCCTAACCGAATCAGCAGGACAGCCATTTGACGTAAAAGGAACTGCAATTAGTTGGGCAGAAGGATTAGAAGACCCCCAATTTACTAAAACCGAATCCCCATAGTTCTCAATGATTTCTCCGCCTAGTACAGAAAATTCTATTTTCGCTATTCCCGTCGTGTCAGATAATTTATACATCAATTCTTCCACATCAGGACAGACACTGGTCAACCCCAGAATTTCAAAGTCTCCTTCCAATTCTACTACTTCTACTTCAAAAGAAATTTCTTCCTGCTCATCGCAAGAATTGGGGCTGATAGATGCTTTTACCAAAACCTCGTAAATGCCAGGGTTTTTATAAGTCTGAAGTACTTCCTGTCCAACTTTCAAATCTGATCCATCTCCAAAATCCCATTCAAAATAGGTGTAATTCGGATTATCGGATTGAATCTGCCAAGTCCCTTCTTGATTCAAACAGGCTACTTGATCTCCGATTACTTCAAAATCGTAGGAAGATTCTGTTTCAAAATTCAAATTATCCAAAGCCGCACCCACTGCAAACCCATAAGATTCGATGAAGCCAAACCCATATACGTAGCCGGTAAAACCTTCCGAATTGGTTAATCTATGGACTCCTTCAGTTATGCTTATTTTTGCAAATGAAAAAGAAGGATCTCCAGGAACAGGAGAAAATCGGTTTCCCAGATTTTGACCATCCAGAATAGTCTGGTTTTCCGTTCCGGCTTTTACCACCAAATTCAGATAATGGTTGACAATGGAAGGCAAGTTCAGGGCATTAAACCGGATTTCTTTCAGTAACTGCTCACTGGGACTGTAAGAAATCATAAATGGGTCTCCATTTTGAAAGTTCGAATCACTGGGATCATTACATTCCTGGCTTTTAGAAAATACGGTGACACTGCTAGGTTTGGATGTTTCTATTTTGGCAGATTGATCCACCCCAAATTCCAATGACAAAAACTCACCTGCATTGATGGTTCCCAGATTTTGACCTGCCACAGTAACTTGGGTATTGTTTTCGGAGGCAAGTACCTTCACAAGTTCACCGGATGTTCTTCCAGCAAGTGCCACATGCACAAAGGAAGTTCCCCAACTACTAGTCGGATAGGTTTGTTGGAATAGATTGTCAGGAGCTCCCCCACAATCTCCAACAGTAGTCCACTTATTACCACCAAAAACCGCTATTTTCTTACAGTTATCCGAGTTTTCATCCAATACCCGAACTCGGGTTCCTGTCAAATCCGCTTTTGCTTTTAATTGATAACTCTGCCCCCTATTCAAATTGATGGTAAAAGGAATCTGGGCAATATGACCTCCATAAGAATTTACAGAAGTCGTGATCTCCACTTCCGTATCATCCTCCGTGGCTATTACTAATAATTCACTCTCATCATTCGTATTCGCATCAAAGGATACATTGGCGGTAAGAAATTCATAGTGTGAGGTCACATAATAATCCCTTCCCAGCGCTCCCAAAGGCAAAACCACCGTTCCATCAGCTGATCGGAAGCGTTCGTTAAAAGCATACACTGCGATTTTCCCATTCGAACTGATATAGATTCCTTTATCTTCCACTAGCCCGGTATTCCTGTGTAGCATATCCAGGTCCGTCGAGGGTATAATATGCGTAAATTGCTGTCCCTGCGACAAAGAAAATGGCACTGTCCTTCCGCGATATTCAATTACACCTACTGCATTTTCATTGGCAGATATCACTATGACCGCCTGATCCGGTGCATCTGGTAAAATTCTGTTGTTATCCATAAAACCCAGCCAAAACTCCTTACCCACCGTGGAGAGTTGTGCATAGGCTTGCTGACTGAATAAAGAGCAACAAAACAGAAATAAAAATCCAAGTAAAATTCTACGCATAGAATGCCATTTAGGCTTTAATCATTCAATATAATCAACCTGCCAAACAATCGTTTAAAATATCGGGGAAAGAGGTTGAAATCGATTAGGAAAAGAGGCCTCCAGGCCTAGCCAACAAAATTTAATCCCTATCTTTGCGGCTCAAAAAAAGAAGCAAAACCGAATGATTTCAGTAGATAACCTTTCCCTCAAATTTGGAAAAAGAACACTTTTTGATGAAGTAAGTGTCAAATTCACCCCGGGTAATTGCTATGGGGTAATCGGTGCCAATGGTGCCGGTAAATCTACTTTTTTGAAAATCCTCTCCGGAGACATAGACAGTACCAGTGGATCTGTAAACATTACTCCTGGGCAAAGAATGGCCGTTTTAAGCCAGGATCACTTCAAATTTGATGAGGTAGAAGTGCTTAAAACTGTCTTGATGGGACACAAAAAACTGTATGCCATCATGGAAGAAAAAGACGCCATTTATCTAAAGGAAGATTTCTCCGAAGCGGATGGCTTAAGGGCGTCAGAATTGGAAGCTGAATTTGCCGAAATGGACGGTTGGAATGCTGAATCCGATGCGGCTTCTCTCCTTTCTGGATTGGGAATTTCAGAAGACCTTCATTACTTGCCTATGAACCAGCTGGCTGGTAACCAAAAAGTAAGAGTTTTATTGGCTCAGGCACTTTTTGGGAATCCAGATATCCTGATTCTCGATGAACCAACCAACGATCTGGATTCTGATACTATTGAATGGCTGGAAAACTTCTTGATCGACTTTAAAAACCTGGTGATTGTAGTTTCACACGATCGTCATTTCTTGGATACGGTTTCTACACACATTGTGGATATTGACTTTTCTAAAATCAAGATTTATTCTGGTAACTATACCTTCTGGTACGAGTCTTCCCAGTTGGCATTGAAACAAAGATCTGATCAGAATAAAAAAGCAGAAGATAAAAGAAAAGAACTTCAGTCCTTTATTGAGCGATTCTCGGCAAACGTAGCAAAGTCAAAACAAGCTACATCCAGAAAGAAAATGCTTGAAAAACTGAATGTGGATGAAATTCAGCCTTCTTCCAGAAAATATCCTGGTATTATTTTCAAACCAGAAAGAGAAGCTGGTGACCAGATTTTCATGTCCGAAAACCTAGAACTAAAGGCCGATGGAGTGACGTATTTTACCGATGTGAATTTGATGGTGGACAAAGGCGATAAGATTGCATTCATCTCCAAAACAAAACAAGCTGTCAACAAATTCTTCCAAACCATCATGGAAGAAATCCCTACTCAAAAAGGCAGCTTTAAATGGGGAGTTACTATCAACAAGGCATATTTGCCAAATGACAATTCAGATTATTTTAAGACGGATATTTCCCTGATCGAATGGTTAAGACAGTTTTCAGGAAATCAGGAAGAAGCCTATGTGAGAACATTTCTTGGTAGAATGCTCTTTACCGGGGAAGAATCACTGAAAAAGTCTTCTGTTTTATCCGGAGGTGAAAAAGTGAGATGTATGATCTCCAAAATGATGCTCCAAAATCCGAATCTTTTGGTCATGGACGAACCTACCAACCATTTGGATTTGGAATCGATCACAGCTTTCAACAATGCCGTAGTTGATTTTACCGGTACTGTATTGATGTCATCTTATGACCACGCTTTTGTCCAATCATCCGCAAATAGAATCGTGGAATTTACCCCTAACGGGACGATTGACAGAAGAATGCCTTATGACGATTACTTGAATTCAGAAGAAATCAAGGCAATCAGAGAAAAAATGTATGGCAATAGTTAAGCTTTAGACCTTGCTGCTTACTTCTATCATCATTTATTTGGCAATTACTGTTGCCATCGGCGTTTGGTCCACAAGGCTGGTCAAGAGTTCGAATGATTTTGTTTTAGCAGGTAGGTCTTTGCCTTTATTTCTATCAGCATCAGCATTATTTGCAACATGGTTTGGCTCCGAAACGATTTTCGGAGCCTCTTCTGTTTATTTGGAGGAGGGATTACAAGGAGTGATCGAGGATCCTTTTGGTGGAGCTCTTTGTCTGGTTCTATTTGGGATGTTTTATCTCCGCCCCATGTATCGGATGGGAGTGCTGACTATCGGAGATGTATTCAAAAGGATATTCGGTAAAAAAATCGAATTCTTTGCTTCGATATTTATGGTTCCAGCCTATTTCGGTTATGTGGCGGCTCAGCTCGTTGCTTTGAGTTTGGTTTTGGGATCGATCACCGATTTAACCCTTACAGAAGGAATCCTGATCTCATCTGGCATCGTGGTTTTATATACATTTCTCGGAGGAATGTGGGCCATCTCGATTACGGATTTTATCCAGACTACCATGATCGTCATCGGTCTTCTCTGGGTAGCTATCATGGTAGCAAAAGAAGCCGGTGGAATCGGAGAAATCCTTGCACAGGCTCCAGAGGAAAGTTTTCAGTTCTTTCCCGATGCAGATGCCATCTCCTGGATCAATTATTTTGGAGCATGGATTATTTTAGGTTTAGGAAGTATCCCGAGCCAGGATATTTATCAGCGGGTCATGTCTTCCAAATCTGAGAAAGTTGCAGTCCAGTCTACTTATCTAGCAGGAGGATTCTATTTGACTTTTGGCTTATTACCGCTTTTTATTGCTTTAGGCGCCAAAGTTCTTTACCCTGAACTCTATCTGGAAAACCAACAAATGCTCCTTCCAACCATGATTTTGGCACATGGAGGGCTGCCTATTCAGATCGTGTTTTTTGGGGCTTTGATTTCAGCTATTATGAGCACCACCAGTTCAGGGTTATTGGCTCCTGCAGCGATAATTTCTGAAAACTTGATCAAGCCCTATTTTGGAGAAAAGCTGAAAGACAAAAACTTGCTTTGGATACTGAGGGGAAACATTGTTTTTGTAGCCATCATTGCAACTGCCATTGCCACGATGGAATCAGACATTTATGACTTAGTCGCTGGAGCATCCATTTTAATGTTGGTATCTTTGTTTGTTCCTCTGACAGCCGGCTTATATTGGAAAAAAGCAAATGCCACTGGAGCATTGTTCGCGATGATAGTAGGCATGCTTGCTTACTTGATTGCCGATCAATTTGAACTTACGATCCAATCTCACCTTATTGGATTGACATTTAGTATTTTAGCAATGATAATCGGAAGCTATGCTTTCCCTGCACGAACCCTTACAAACGATGAATTATCCTAAGATTACTTTAAAAAAAGGAAAAGAGATTTCCTTAAAAAGAAGACACCATTGGGTCTTTTCCGGAGCCATTCAACAAATGCCGGATAATCTTCAAAATGGAGATCTTGTCTCTGTTTATTCCTCCAAAGGAGATTTCCTTGGAACAGGTCATTTTTCTCATGGTTCGATCATGGTTAGGATTATTTCTTTTGAAGATAGAGAAATCAATCAAGAATTTTGGAATGAAAAAATAGCCTCTGCATATGCATTAAGACAAAGTCTTGGATTGACAGAAAACGAAGAAACGAATGTCTATCGTTTGATTCATGGGGAAGGAGATTTGCTTCCAGGATTGATTGTGGACTTTTATAATGGTACTGCCGTAATACAAGCTCACCATGTGGGCATGCATGCTCATGTGAAGGAAATTGCCAATGCGATCAAGAATAACTATGCAGAAAAATTAGAGGGAGTTTATGATAAAAGTGCTGAGACGCTTCCAAAAAATCTGGGTATAACATCCAATGAATGGATACTCGGCAAACCAAAAACAGATCTGGTTCAGGAATATGGAGCAACCTATAAAATAGATTGGGAAAAAGGGCAAAAGACCGGTTTTTTTATCGATCAAAGGGAAAACAGAAAACTCTTGGCCTCTTATTCTCCGGGAAAAAAGGTATTGAATACCTTCTGTTATTCCGGTGGCTTCTCTGTCTTGGCATTAAAAGAAGGAGCATCTGAAGTTCACTCGGTGGATATTTCACCAAAAGCCATTGAACTGACCGAAGAAAACATTTCCCTAAATCCGGAAATTAAGGGAAAGCATGAATCCAAAGTCGCCGATGTGGTAAAATACATCCGGGAAATTGGAGATGATTATGACATCATAGTTTTGGACCCTCCGGCCTTTGCAAAAAATCTAAAAGCCCGTCACAATGCCGTGCAAGCCTATAAAAGATTGAATGCCGAAGCTTTGAAAAGAATAAAACCAGGGGGGATTTTATTTACCTTTTCCTGTAGCCAAGTGGTGGACAAATCCCTTTTTGCCCATACCATAACCGCTGCGGCATTGGAAAGTGGAAGAAAAATTAAAATTCTCCACCAGGTCACACAACCTGCCGATCACCCCGTCAATATTTTCCATACGGAAACCGAATATTTAAAAGGATTAGTGCTTTTCGTAGAGTAATTCTATTAAAATGATCAAATCGTAATTAGTTTTCAGCTATTTTCACCTATCAAATACAAAGAACATGTACACAGGCTTACAACATTTACATTCAGGACTGGCATATTTGGTCCTTTTGGCACTTATTCTAGTCATTATCTATGCGCTGATAGGAGCCCTCTCCAACAGACCATTTACGGATAAGGATAGAAAAATTGCGCTGATTGCTTTTATTCTTTCACATATTCAGTTGACCGTGGGACTGATTCTATATTTCGTAAGTCCTTTAGGATTCGAAATGCTAAAATCCGGATCTGCAATGTCAGATTCAGCAGTACGATTAACTGCTGTAGAACACCCATTGATCAATATTATCGCGATCGTGGTGATCACGATTGGGTATAGCCGTGCCAAAAAAGGTACAGTGTCCAAAGCAAGATTCAGAAGCATCTACATGATGTACGCAATTGGATTATTGCTTCTTCTTTCTAGAATCCCTTGGTCAATTTGGTTGGCCTAAATCAAAATATTTCAAAAAAGTCCGGCATTTTCATGTCGGACTTTTTTTTGGAGTGTTAGATGTCTAATAAATCTTGAGACATTATAAAGCGCAGAATTTAAATATCATTTCGGGTTCCATCTTCCTGGAAAATGGATTTATTATTCAAAAGAAAAACTCATACCAGCGCTTATAAAACATCGATTTTTCAACTACAAGGTTGAAACCTTGGGCTATAAATCCTCCGATTCAAAAAAGATTTAATATGTATATCCCCTATTTTACCAGTTAATAGATTAAAGCGGCTTAATATATGGTAAACTCTAGTTGTGAGGCTGCATCGGTCTTCCGTCTTCCAGCCAATCAAGCAAAGAAAATAAGGCAACTGGCATCATTGCGGACAATCATAAGATTTAATATTCTGATTTCTAATTTCTAATTTTTGACTCCTGTCCTTCTGATTTGCCATTTGAATAGACTTTTTAGAGGTATTTCACATTTTTGCAACTTTGTTTCATTTAGACTAGTTTAATCTAAAAATGGAATCTATTTTTGCTTCGTGAAAAACATCAAGCTACCCACCTTTTTCCTTTTACTCTTCTTTTTCGGAGCATTCTCGGCCTACGGCCAAAAATGTGATTTAGCGATCCGTGGTAAGATTTTACACCAGGAAAACAACGATCCGATCGAAGGAGCCTATATCTGGGTGGTAGAAAGTGCCACTGGGGCAGTTTCCGATGCTAATGGAAATTTCATAGTCAAAGAACTCTGTCAAGGTACTTATACCTTGACTATTCAATACCTAGGTCATAAAGAAATTAAAGATTCAATCTCTTTAACCTCCAATAATTTCACTAAAACATACCGATTAGAGGAGGAATCCCTGGATTTGGGAGGAGTCGAGATACACGGTCATAAACTAGCTGTGCAAACTACCACTGCAGTAACGGCTCTTTACGGGGAGGCTTTACTTGAAGCAAGAGGGGAAAGCCTAGGGGAAAGTTTAAAGCGGATTTCTGGAGTCACAACATTTTCTACGGGAAACAGCATTGCAAAGCCGGTTATTCACGGCATGCATAGCAACCGAATCATGATCCTAAACAATGGCATTCGACTGGAAGGACAGCAATGGGGAGCCGAACACGCTCCGGAAATTGATCCTTTTGTAGCAGATGAAATCACGGTTATCAAAGGAGCAGAAACCGTTCGGTTTGGTCCAGAGGCCATGGGTGGAGTGATTTTGGTCAACCCTGCACCGCTCCCGACCAAAAAAGATCCCAAAACCAATTTTTACTTTACAGGAGCAAGCAATGGTAGAATGGGTAATGTTTCTATTTCCCATGCCAATGGTTCAGACAAAATCAAAGGGCTTGGATATCAGGTTCAGGCCTCTGCAAAAAGAGCCGGAAACATCCAATCGCCCGATTACTACCAAGGCAATACAGGACTAAGTGAATTGAATTTCTCAGGTTCTTTTGGTTATAGTAGCCAAAAATTAGGCATAGAAGGATATTACAGTTATTTCAATACGACTTTGGGGATTTTAAGAGATTCTCACACTGGCAACCTCGATGATCTGATCAATATCATCGAAAACGGAAGACCTTTCTCTGATCCGGGATTTACTTATGATATCATCAATCCAAAACAGGTTGTTTCCCATCACTTAGCCAAAGTCAAATCCCATTACCATCTAACAGATAAGTGGAAACTAAACTTTCAATATGGATTCCAGGCCAATAACAGACAGGAATTTGATAAAAGAAGAGGCGACCTGAATGCGAAACCGAGCCTCGATCTAGAGCTTTTTACCAATACATTGGATCTATTTTTAGATCATAGTTTAAAGAATGAATGGAGTGGTAGCTTTGGAATTAATGCCATTCAGCAGGCTAATTCCAATATTCCGGGAACGGGCGTAACGCCTTTGATCCCGAATTACGACATGTGGAATCTCGGGTTTTATATCATCGAAAAGTACAGCAAAGGTCCTTTGGAAATCGAAGGAGGACTTCGCTTTGATACCAGATCCGTGCAGACTGCCAGGTATGTGGATTCCGAATTGCAGGAAGCTGATTTAAGCTACACTAATTTCTCGGCATTTATCGGTGGGTTTTACCAAATCAGCCCGAAGGTAACTTTCAATTCCAATCTTGGTACAGCTTGGAGACCTCCTAATGTCAATGAACTTTTCAGCGAAGGCTTGCATCATGGGGCTGCTGCTGTAGAAATAGGAGATGCGGATTTGAATTCGGAAAAGTCACTCAAATGGGTCAATGAACTAGAATATGATGGTGGAAGGACACATTTACAGGTGACTGCTTATGCAAACCAAATCTCTGATTACATCTACCTGAATCCTACAGGAGACACCTATGTTTCCTTGAGAGGCACCTTCAATGTCTATGAATACCTGCAGGCAAATGCCTTCTTTTATGGATTTGATTTTTCTGGAAGTTATGTTTTCACAGAGCGATTAAGCGCTTATGCCAAGGGATCAATTATCAGGGCAAAAAATACAGATGCAGATAATTACTTCCCATTTATTCCATCTGACCGAATGGATTGGGGTCTCTCCTACCAATTTGGCTCTTTGAGCAATTCAAAAACCAATAAAGTGACTTTGAGCAATATGCTGGTAGCGAGGCAAAAACGTGAACCTGATTTTGATCTGGCTCCTGCTCCTGATGGATATGCTTTATTCAATCTCGCCTATCAAAGACAATTTGAAATAGGTAAAAACAAACTAAACCTAGGCCTTCAGGTTCAGAATCTTTTGAACACTTCATACAAAGAATACATGAATCGATTCCGGTATTTCACCGATGATATGGGCAGGAACTTTCTTCTAAAACTAAATTACCAATTATAAACAATGACCAACATGAAACTAGTTAAAAACTCAATCTTGTTCGCTGCACTTCTTTTTTCAAGCGTTCTTTTTTCTTGTGAAAGCGAAGATCCAGTAATTGAAAACGACGAAGAAGTGATCACTGATGTCACTTTGAAATTTACTGAACTGGATGGTTCAGGAACTCCAGTAGGAGATTCTTTTGAATTCTTAGCGTCTGATCCTCAAGGGGTCGAATTGGGAAATCCAACCATTGAAACTGTGAATTTGCTTAAAGGAAAAACGTATAGAATGGAGGTACTTCTCTATAATTCAATCGCCAATGAAGACATCACTGAGGAGGTTGAGGAAGAATCAGACGAACACCAATTCTTCTTTTTAGGCTCAGGATTTACCTCTAGCATTCTGACCATCGCCTATGATGATCCTAGCGGTGAAAACATTGGTCTACAAAACATCCTTTCAGTATCTGCTTCCCCAGGTGCAAATGCTACAGAATTAAGAGTAGTCTTACGTCACGACTTGAATAAAGGCTACCCTGGCACTGAAAATCCAAATTTCACCAATTTTGCGCAAGCAGGTGGAGAGTCTGATCTTGATATTACTTTCCCAGTACAGATTAATTAATCCATCACCTTATCAAAAAAGGCAGCTTTATAGCTGCCTTTTTTGATTAATAAGTATCAGAGCAGATCGTGATTTTTTCTGGATTGAAACTTTGTAACAAATCCGCATTGGAGCCTACATTTCCAGCCACCAAAATCACTTTGTAATCGGGACCTTCACTGGCTAAATGTACTTTGATATGTCCATCAAATGATTTAAAGTCTTCAAAAGTAAGTTTTGTACCATCTGCTAACTGTGGCAAAATAGTACGACTCGTTAAGGTATTTCCATTGACAGAAGTCAACATTGCGGCCATTTCTGCATCTGGAGTATCATAAGATCCAAAATGCAAATGGGCTGGAAAATTGATGTTTTGACTTCCAGCCGCTCCATACAATCTTATTTCCAATTCTAATTCCCCATTTGGTAATTCTCCTACCTGCAAAACACCAGAATATTCATAATCACTAGCTTTGTTCAGAACATAGGAAACCTTATTCAGGTAATCCAAAGGTTCATTGATCACATCCTTACAAGACATAAATCCAAAAGAAATCAAACAAGCAAGAAGTAACTTTTTCATAGAATCTTATTTCATGTAAAGAAAATGAAATATTAGTTTTTCTAAATATGTATTTCCGCTATTTTATCAGGTAATAGATTAAAGCGGCTTAATAAATGGTAACCTCTAGTTGTGAGGCTGCTTCGGTCATCCGTCTTCGGTCTTTCAGTCAATCAAGCCAAGAAACTATAGTTACTGGAAAGATTGCTATTCGAAATAATTTGCCCCGACATTGCCTTCGACCAAAATCACCTCGTAGTCAGGACCATCGCTTGCCAAATGAACTTTTACATGCCCATTAAATAACTTAAAACTTTCATAATTGATGACATTTCCATTGGCTAGTTTGTTCAAGATCGTCGCTCCATCAAGTGAATTTGCATAAACAGGATTCAGCATTGCTGCCATTGGAGCATCTGGAGTTCCAACCGGCCCATAGTGCAAGTGAGCAGGATAGGTCACTGCTTTGCTTCCTTTCTCCCCTTTAAGAGTAATTACAAATTCCAAATCCCCATTCGGTAGCTCCCCAACTTCCAATTGACCGGAATATTTATATTCACTTGCCTGCTGCAACTCATAAATTGTAGACTGAACATATCGGGATGGTCTTTCGGTTTCTTTACAAGCGAAACAGACAAACCCGATCAAAAAAGATAAAACTAATTTCCTCATATTTAATTTCTTTCATTTGTGAAAGGATTTCACAAGTAAGATGTTATCTAAATTCAAAATTGAACCAATCAATCCCATTTACCAAAAACTCAGTTAACAAATCAAAAGTAGCGCTAAGCATGCTTAAAGATTTCCGACAATCTCTTACAAAGTCTGGTTTTAATCTAAGATTTCCATCATTTTCAGTTTCCAATTCCACTGTAAAAATTCCATGAAGGAAAAAAGGCTCAAGATTGCTGATGAATACTTTGATAAAAAAGGTTGGAAACCTTTTCCATTTCAATTGGAAACCTGGAATGATTTTTTAGAGGGAAAATCCGGCCTTTTGAATGCACCAACAGGTTCCGGTAAGACCTTTGCCCTTTGGTTTCCTGTAATTCTGGAGTACATCCAACAGCATCCGGATTCTTGGCAAAAGCCAAAGAAAAATGGCATTCAGTTAATTTGGGTCACACCATTGAGAGCCCTTTCCAAAGACATTCAACTGGCCATGCAGGAAGTTTGCGAATCGATCGGATTACCATGGCAAGTAGTGGTAAGAAATGGGGATACAGATGCCAAGACCAGAGCTGCTATCAAAAGAAACCCTCCAGAATGTCTCATAACTACTCCGGAAACGCTACATGTACTCATTTCCCAAAAAGACCATGGCAAGCTTTTCAAGTCTTTGAAAGCAATAGTGGTGGATGAATGGCATGAGTTGGTAGGAAACAAACGGGGAGTTCAGGTCCAACTGGCATTAGAGTACATCCAGTCCATTTGCCCTTCTACCTTTAGAAGATGGGCCGTGTCCGCCACTCTTGGAAATCTGGAAGAAGCCGCAGCTACCCTACTTGGTAAAAACCTACCCCTGCATATCATCAAAGCCAAAATCGGGAAAGAGATTCATTTGAATTCTGTTTTCCCGGATGAAATCGAAAAATATCCTTGGTCCGGACATTTGGGAATCCGAATGTTGGAAAAAGTAATCCCCATTATTGAAGAGGGTAAGACAGTTTTGCTTTTTACAAACACCCGATCTCAAACTGAAATCTGGTATCAAAAGATTCTGGAAGCAAGACCTGATTGGGCGGGTTGGATAGCAATGCACCATGGTTCACTAGATATATCTGTCCGATCATGGGTGGAAGAAGCTTTACATGAAAGTAAGCTCAAGCTGGTCGTCTGTACCTCCAGTTTAGATTTAGGGGTGGATTTTCGACCTGTAGACCGGGTGGTTCAAATTGGAAGCCCCAAAGGTGTATCCAGATTTACCCAGCGAGCAGGAAGAGCAGGACATAGTCCAGGCCAGCCATCGGAGATTTTTTTCGTGCCCACCAATGCTTTGGAATTGATAGAAGCTTCAGCATTAAGAGATGCCATTGAAAAAGGAGATATGGAATCCCAGTTTCCTCCTTCCCTGCCCTATGACGTCCTCATCCAGTTTCTCGTCACCTTGGCTGTAGGCGATGGTTTAGAAGCCGAAAAGATTTTTGAAATAATCAAAAGAACCAGATCATTTGAATTGCTTTCAACGAAAGAAATGCAGTGGGTCATGGATTTCATCACCAAAGGAGGAGCTTCGCTGGGCAGTTATGATGATTTTCTCAAAGTAGTACTCGATGAGGATGGAATCTATCGTGTGAAAAGCAAACGAATCGCCATGAAACATCGCCTATCGATGGGGACGATTGTTTCTGATGTAATGCTGAAAGTAAAATTCAAAAATGGGGCATACCTTGGTTCGGTAGAAGAATATTTTATTTCAAAAATGAAAATCGGCGATCGCTTCTTTTTTGCGGGAAGAAGCCTCGAATTACTTCAGGTAAAAGGCCTCACTGCCACGGTCAAGGTCTCGGAAAAGAAAACCAGAAATGTGGTTTCCTGGATGGGTGCCAGAATGTCCCTTTCTTCAAAACTCTCTGATAAAATCCGGGAAATCCTAGAACTCTACAACCAACAAATCTATTTATCTGAGGAAATACAGCGGGTTTTACCGATCCTAGACCTCCAGGCTAAACTGTCTTTGGTACCAAATAGAAACTCTTTCTTAATAGAATCCCATCAAAGCAAAGAAGGATTCCACTTGTTTTTTTATCCTTTTGAGGGTCGGATGATCCATGAATTAATGAGTGCTTTGATTGCCTACAGAATCAGTATCAGCTATGCGGTAACTTTTAGCATTGCGATGAACGACTACGGGTTTGAATTGCTTTCTGATACGGAAATTCCAATTGAAGAGCTTTTAGAAGAAGATTTATTCACCTTGGATTCTATTCATGAAGACATCCGTCACTGTGTCAATGAAAGCGAAATGAGTCGTACGAAATTCAGGGAAATCGCCAGCATTGCAGGTTTGGTATTTCAGGGTTATCCTGGCAAACCCACCACTTTCAGGCATATTCAAGCTAATTCAAGTCTGCTTTTTCAGGTATTTGAATCCTATGATCCTGAAAATCTTTTGCTGAAACAGGCACATGCTGAAGCGATCAACCAACAAATGGATCAGGACAAAATGCTCAAAGCCATGCAGAAAATCAATTCCCAGCAGATAGTAGTAAAACACCCAGTTCAGTTTACTCCATTTTCTTTCCCGATCATGGTAGATCGACTGAGCAGAACCAGCGTTTCTTCAGAATCATTAGAAGATAGAATCGTAAAAATCCAGTCCCAATTTGAAGTTCAGGATTAATTAGCCCTCCAGAAAAATGGGGTAAACAAAATCAGAATAGTAAACAATTCCAATCTACCCAGCAGCATAATAAAGGATAGAAAAATCTTGGCGCCAGGTGAGAAGAAAGCGAAATTATCAACCGGACCTACTTTACCGATAGCCGGACCCACATTTCCAAGGCACGTGGCAGTAGCTCCAAGAGAAGTTTCCAAATCATACCCCATGATGGAAAGCATAAATGCACCAAACACAAAGATCAAAAGGTAAAGCAAAAGGAAGTTCATAATATGGGTTACAATTCTTCCTGTTACTCTATCCCCATTGATTATCAAAGGGACAATAGCTCTCGGATGAACCAACCTTTTGAACTCCAAATAGGAATTCTTAAAAAAGGTAAGGTGCCTTACAAATTTGATCCCACCTGCCGTCGAACCTGCACAGGCGCCAACAAACAATAAAATAAAACAGATAAATGTTACTCCCTGTCCGTACTGTGTGTAATCATCTGACACAAAACCTGTGGTGGTAATCAATGACACTACCTGAAAAGCAGAATTTCTAAATGCCAGTTCAGGATCAGATCCGATTTTTGAGTTGATAGGAAAAAACAGTACCACGGAAATTGCCAAGACTATAAAAGCATAGGCTTTAAACTCATCACTTCGAAATACTTTCTTGAATTTACCTACCAATCCAAAGTAAATCACGGTGAAGTTGGTGCCTGCCAAAAACATAAATAGAATGGCGGTATACTGGATAAAGGCTGAGTCATAATAAGCCATACTGGCATTTTTGGTGGAGAAACCACCTGTTGCAAGAGTTGTCAGCGCATGGTTGATCGCATCAAAAAAAGTCATGCCTCCCACCCAATACAAAAGTGTGGCAGCTACGGTAAGACCCACATAGACATACCAAAGTCGCTTGGCAGTTTCAGAAATCCTAGGATGGACTTTATCAGAAGTTGGACCTGGAGATTCTGCCACAAACAGCTCAATTCCTCCAATCCCCAACAATGGGAAAATCGCAACCGTCAATACAATGATTCCCAAACCGCCGATCCACTGGAGCATGCTTCTCCAAAACAAAAGGCCTTTAGGCATGGCCTCAATGTCATTAAGAATTGAAGCACCTGTTGTGGTGATTCCTGAAGTAGTTTCGAATAATGCATCTGAAAAAGAGGCGATTTCATGGCTCAGGACAAATGGCAACATTCCAAAACCAGCCATAAAAATCCAGCTAAGGGATACAATCAGATACCCTTCCCTCTTTCTGATGTTTTGATCTTGCTTAGAAAATGAAAAAAACAAAATTGCTCCGATGATCAAAGTGATGGCCATTGAACTTAAAATCGGCCATGGATCCTCCTCGAAGTGGATGGAAAAACCCACCCCTGGAATCATCAGCAATGCAATGAGCACCAAGAGTGCTCCCATGATTTTCGCAATTTCTTTAAAATGGATCATGCTTAATGAAAAAGTTTTTCTAAGGAGACTTTCGCCTCCGGCAAAGCCAAAACAATTGCTTTATCATCCATTTGAAGCATAAAATCTCCATCTGGAATAAACACCTGCTCACCACGTATCACACCTGCGACAATCGCAGAATCTGGAAAATGGAGTTCCCTAAGGGGCTTTTTAATCAATCTATTCATCTTACAGACAGAATATTGGATGAATTCTGCATCCACTCCATAGATCCCTGAAACTGCCTCTACAGTACCTTTTTTTAGATATCTGGAGATTTCATTTGCTGCTACTAGTTTTTTATTGATCAGGGAATCCACCCCGATACTATGGGAGATATGGATATATTCCCTTGTATCCACATGGGCAATTGTCTTGTAAACCCCATGGTTTTTGGCAGTCAGAGAAGTAATAATATTCGTTTCCGAAGAATCTGTCAATGCCAAAAAAGCATCCATTTGCTCCAACCCTTCTTCTACCAACAGTTCAATGTTTTTATAATCCCCGTTGATCACCAAGGTGTTTTTTAGATTTTCAGCAAGCCATTTGCAACGTTCCTTGTCCTTGTTGACCAGTGTGACCCTAAAATGATCTTCTAATCTCAGGGCAGTGGTCAAAGCCATATCATCCCCACCAATGATCATTACATTCTTGATAATCACCTTTTTCTGACCCAAGACCTCCATTATACTTTCAGTATTCTTTTTATTGGAAATAAAGAATACGTGATCATTATTCCTGATAATGGTACTACCCCTAGGGATTATGGTTTTTTGATCCCTCAGGATGGCAATGATGCGAATGTCCTCAAAAATAGGATTGGTTTTGGTATCCATGATCCGCTGGTTTACCAAGGGATTATACTGATCCAGCGTTATCCCTACAATATTTAATTTACCTCCACCGAAATCAAAAACTTCTGTAAAACTGGAATTCTCAATCATATTGAAAATTTCTCTGCTACAGAGCATGGTAGGAGAAATTAAATTATCTATGCCCAGATTTTTGAAATAATTGACATTTTCAGGATTCAAATAGGAGTGGTTCCTGACCCTGGCCATCACTCTTTTTGCTCCCAATTGCTTGGCAAGCACGGCGGTTACAATATTGGTCTTCTCGGAAGTTGTCACCGCCAAAACCATATTTGCATGCTCCACATTCGCTTGTTGAAGGACTTCAAAAGAGGTAGAATCCCCTTGTACTGTCAATACATCCAGTTTAGAAGCTACATATTCGAGCACTTCCCTGTCAGTATCTATCAGCGTAATATCCTTGTTATCATAGCTCAATTGCTCGGCCAGGTGATATCCCATATCTCCCGCTCCTGCAATCACGATATTCATCCCCATAGAGGTAATTAGAGTGATTAAAACAGCTGCAAAATTAACATCTTTCTATATGGCAATCAGCGATATAGCAAATTTCTTTTGCAAATCATGGTTCAAAGTAAGGAATCTAAACTTCTAGGATAAAATTTTAGGAGATAAATTTCTGTTCAAAGCCAAGAATAAACCCTTATTCATCGAGGAGTTTCCTGCTATCCAACTCAGATAATTCCTCCACATCTTTCAATTTACGCTGAATAACCCGGGTTCTTGCGCCCACTAATTTATCCAGCTCAGAATTGGCCTCACCTAGTTTTCTTTGGGTCTTTTCGATCAGCTCCCCAAATTTCCCAAACTCTGTTTTGATAGCCCCCAATACCTGCCAGACCTCTGAACTCCGCTTTTGTATGGCCAATGTCCTAAAGCCCATCTGAAGACTGTTGAGAATAGCCGATAAGGTAGTTGGGCCAGTCACCAGAACTTTGTATTCCTGCTGTATCTGCTGAGAAAGTCCCGGTTCACGTAAAATCTCCGCGTACAGGCTTTCTACAGGTAGAAATAAAATAGCAAAATCTGTCGTATATGGCACCTGGATGTACTTATTCCGAATATCTGAAGCAGCTTTTTTCACTGCTTTGATCAGTTCCGCCCTGGCTTGATCGATCTCAGTTTTATTGACTTGTTCATAAGCATCTACCAAGCGCAAATAGGATTCCTGAGGAAATTTTGAATCAATCGGTAATAATATCTGTGCCTCATTCCCTGGCATTTTTACTGCAAATTCTACTCTTTCCCTTCCCGAATTCCCAATTGCTGCATTTAAAATGTATTGTTCCGGAGTTAATACATTTTCCAAAATGGCTTGCAATTGGTATTCGCCTAATACCCCCCTGCTTTTCACATTGCTAAGCACTCGCTTCAAGTCCCCTACTCCATTCGCCAAACTCTGCATTTCTCCCAATCCTTTTTGAACAGCCTGCAATTGATTACTTACTATTTCAAAAGATTGTCCTAGTCTCGTTTCAAGAGTTTTCTGGAGTTTTTCATCGACCGTTTCCCGGATTTTTTCCAGCCGGAGTTCAGTCGTTTTCATCAGATCTTCCTGCCTTCTGTTGAGCTCCTCAAACTTTTCTTTTTGTAAGGAATTGAAGTCCTGCACATTCTTGCGAAAAACCTCACCAAAGCTTTTTAAAGCTTCATTTTGATCTCTCGAGCTCGCCCTCTGATGGTCAAAAACCATTCGGAACTGAGCTGTCAGGTTTTCACTGGACTCTTTTCTGGCTTGAGCCAAAGAGGCATCGAGTTCTTTGCTGATTCTATTCAGCTCCCACTGTAAGAGCTCTTTCTCCTTGCTGCTATTTCTTTTTCCAAAAATGAGAAACAGGATAAAAACCTGTAAACCAAGAACTACAAACAATAAAATTTCAATGGGCATGGGTCAAATAATTAGGACCCTTAAGGTAGTCCTTTCGGATTTCCACCCCCAGAAAAGACAGGTATTCTGCGACAGTTTCGGTCGGAATTTCCTCCATAGGAACATGCCCTGCATTTTCGAAAACCACTAAATTAGATCCTGGAATGGCATTTTCCATCAAATACGCCTGCTTCAATGGTATCCAATGATCTTCTTTACCCCACATGATCAGAGTTGGCATTTTGACCACATTAAAGTCCACTTCGTAATTTCTGGGAATGGAAAGTCTATCCAATGTGGCCTTCCGGTTGCCATCTCTTAGCATCAATTCATAATATCGGTCGATTTTTTCGCTGGTAATCTTATCAGGATCAAAATAGACTTCTTTCATATTCATCGCGAATAAAAATTTCGGTGTACACTTGAGAAGAAGTTTAGAAAAAACCGGGTTGGAAGTAAGTTTAAAAATCAATCCAGAATCCTTTTTCTCCTCTGATTCTACTCCTAGATTTCTTGTAGTCGATTTTGGCGCACCCGAAGCATCAATCAAATTTAAGCTAAGGATTTTATCTGGACGGGTGGAGGCCATTTGCAAGGCAACTGCCCCACCCATGGAGTTCCCCGCCAAATGAAATTTTTCCAGTCCTAGGTTTTCTGCCAAAGTAAGAGCTAAATGACTGTAATCCTGAATAGAATACCTCTGGAGTTCATCCGGGCCTGTCAAGCCATGCCCTGGAAAATCCAAAGAAATCGTCATAAAATAAGGGCTTAGTAATTCCTGCCAATCTTCCCAGGTATGAAGAGAAGAAAAGCTCCCATGCAAAAGCAAGATGGGATCACCTTGCCCCATGATTCTAACATGTACATTTTGACCATTGACATTGATGAAATGAGACTGAGGGGTCGCATATTTCTGATTGACTTCCTCTTGCGAAATATCATTTCGATATAGCAGCATCAAAAAGAAAACACATGACAAAACCAGTGTGAGAATTACTTTGCTTATTCTTTTAAACCAAATCATCCAATTCGCTCTTGTAAAAACATATTTGCACCTACTTCTAAATCTCCCTATGGTTTAACTGATTTATCACGCTATCAGTTTTAAGGGCGGTTCTATTTATCCAAAGAATTAAAAAACTACAAAAAATCTCTTAATTCTCTATTTTGCAGAAAAACCTGAATCTTGTCTTTTTCAAACTTTCTCAAAAACCTAGGACCTGGTCCCGTCATAGCTGCAGCCTTTATAGGTCCCGGAACAGTCACCGTTTGCACTCTTGCCGGAGTAAATTTTGGCTACTCTTTACTTTGGGCTCTGGTCATATCGATCATCGCTACAGTCGCACTTCAGGAAATTTCCGGAAGAATCGGGATCAGTACAGGACAAGATTTGAGCCAATTACTACGAAGTAATAAATCCAATCCTATTTTAAAATACTTTTCCATGACATTGGTCCTCTTGGCCATCGTCTTGGGAAATGCTGCCTATGAATCAGGAAATATCACTGGAGGGAATCTAGGATTGCAAATCTTTTGGGATTCGCCACAGCTTGACTTGGGAGTATTTCAAGTTCAGACAGGGAATTTCCTGATTGGGCTTACAGCACTTTTATTGTTGTTTTTTGGAAACTATAAAACCCTGGAGAGAATCTTAATTGTACTGGTCATCATGATGTCCTTTGCTTTTATTATCACGGCATTCCTTACCAGACCTGATTGGACAAAGGTTTTTTCTGGATTTATTCCTACGTGGAACAATCAGGAATTTCTCACCATTGTTTCACTGATAGGTACAACTGTAGTTCCTTACAACCTCTTTCTATATGCCAGTTTGGCCAATAAAAGATGGGGAAAATCAGATGGAATTTCCTGGATGAGAAAAGACATCGGAATCTCAGTAGTACTTGGAGGATTTGTTTCGATGGCAATTCTCATGGTCGGCGCATCCAATACAGCCTCAGAGGTAAGTAGTGCAATAGACGTATCGAAAGGATTAGAACCCATTTTTGGTCCAATAGCCAAATATTTAATGGGAATCGGTTTTTTGGCTGCCGGTCTGACTTCCTCCCTTACGGCCCCACTTGCCGCTGGTCTGGTAGTCTGTGGCATTTTTGGTTGGAATCAAGACCTAAAATCCAGCTCCATGAGAGCCTCCATCGGTCTGGTCTTGGCACTTGGATTGATTTTCTCCTCTCTGGGAATCAAACCTGTTCAACTGATCACCCTGGCTCAATTGGCTAACGGAATCTTATTGCCATTAATCAGTGCCTGGATTATCTGGATTGGCAGCAAAAAATCACTGATGGGTGAATTAAAAAACAGCCATTTTGCAACCGTCTTTTACCTGGCCATCTGGCTGATCACCTTGATTCTTGGTTTTAAAAGTATAGGGTCTGTCTTCGGAATTTGGTAAAAATCACAGGTCTTTGGCATTAAATGTATCTCCCTGACTCATATCTCCCGTTTCAAATCCTTTTTTGAACCACTTCATTCTTTGCGCGGATGTACCATGTGTAAAGGAATCTGGAACCACTCTACCCGTTGCCTGCTTTTGAAGTCGATCATCCCCGATGGCATTGGCAGCATTCAGTGCCTCTTCCAAATCCCCTCTTTCCAACCATCCACTGGAAGCCTGGCTATAATGCGCCCATACACCGGCGAGAAAATCTGCCTGCAATTCCAATCTTACTGAATATTGGTTGTATTCTTTTTCACTTACCTGGCCTCTCAGACTGTGAACCTCATCTGTTATTCCCATGATTTTCTGAATATGATGCCCTACTTCATGGGCTATGACATAGGCTTGGGCAAAATCCCCCGGAGCATTCAACTTTCTTTCCATGTCTTCAAAAAAACTGATATCCAGATATAGTTTTTCATCTGCCGGGCAATAGAAGGGACCAGTTGCTGAGGAGGCATTCCCACAAGCGGAATTCACAGAATTTGTGAATAATACCAAGGTTGGGTTTCTATAATTTTCAAGTTCTCGATTCCAGACATCCTCTGTATCCGCCAGCACGATCGAACAAAACTCCGCCAATCGATCTTCCTCAGCTGTAGGCGTATAATTAGTTTCAGTAGTGAGCCCTTGACCACCGCCTCCCATCATTCCACCGATCAGCGATAGTGGATTAGTACCTGTGACTACTGAGAAAACCACTACTATTCCCACGATAATCAACCCTGTTTTAGAAAACAGAATTTTCAACAGGGGGCCAATCAAAAGCGGATTAAATCCTCCTCCGCCCATTCCTGAACCACTTTTCCCCCTTCTGTCATCGATATTGGAGCTTTGTCTTCTTCCTTGCCACTTCATATTTTAATTTTTTGTTTGTTAAAGGCTTATTCTCGTGTCACAGAGGGATTCCTAAATCAAAAATGGAACAAATTGTTCTACTTTATTTATCCAGATCAAAATTGAACAATTAAAAATAACTATTTTTCAAAACGACTTGAAGCCCATTATTTAAATATTTTAAATTCTTAAGAATCAAAAACTATGTTCTCAAAACCTAAAATGTCCTTAATTTCCCCAAAAAGCATCCTGGCAGTTGCTCTTTTTTTAGCCGGAACCATGCCTTTATTTTCTCAAACCGGTGTAGGTACCAAACCGATCAAAGGTGCCAAGCTTGTGTTGGACGGAACTGAAAAAATGCTGCACAAAAACTGGGAATATTGGGAAGGCCCGAGATTCTCTAGTTCTATGCCTATCAAATGGCCGGCCGCCAAGGATCCTATCAGCGGTGGACCGGTAATCAGCAGCAATGATCCTGCAGGTGCCGGAGGTAAATATGGTGCTGCTGATATCGTTACAAAAGAAAAATACAAGGATTTCAGAGCTCACGTAGAGTTTTTTGTAAAAGATCCAGGAGGAAACAGTGGGGTTTACCTACAGAACAGGTATGAAATACAAATTCTGGATGGAGACAATACCAATCATGGAATGGCCGCAATTATCAATGAGCAAATTCCTACATCCGATGCTTATAACGGAACCGGTAAATGGAATGCGTATGACATTGTCTTTAAAGCCGCAAGGTTCGAAAATGGAGTCTTAACCGAAAAAGCTAGAACAACCATCTATTTTAACGGAGTAAAAATCCACGAAGACCAACCAATCCAACAAGTTTGGGGCGGACCTAATTCCGGAATCGATGGTGGAAATGACGGTGGTAAAGGCATCACCGATACTCCCGGAGGTTTAAAATTACAAGCCGAGGGTCATGATGTATTTTACAGAAATATCTGGATCAAAAAACTTGACCTTGACGGTAAAAACACTGATTTTTAAAAATCAATACTAAGCAAAAAATCCTCTGCCAAACGACAGAGGATTTTTTGCATTTTAATAAATCAAACCCATAATTACTATCTACTATCGGCAGAGCTATCTTTCAATTTCTTTTCTTCTAAAAACGGAATTGAAAATTCTAAACCCCGAACCCATATTATCACTTTAGGGATGATGGTCATGGCGAGCATCACCATTCCAACAAGGAATAAATGACTGGGAACTGTGAAATAAGACCCTGAACTGAAAACCCCCAAAATCAACAAAGTGCTTAATGGAAGGGATACTGCCAGGATATTGATTCCAAGCCCTAGATCAAAAGTCCCTTTTTCTGAATCAACATTTTTGTTTACCTCCAATTGACGGATTGCCGACATATGGGCAAAAGGCCAAAACGAACAAGCCGAAAGAGGAAAAACTACTGCCAACAGCACCGCTGATTCACTTGGCAATTCTACTAATGCTATAAAACCTGCGCTTAGGACCAGGCTAAACCCAGCTCTCAAAACCAATACTGAGGCAATCGACTGGATCTGCTCCCATTTGAGAACCACTGACACTCCAATAAACAATAAAACCAAAGGAGTCATGATATCTTTTAGCATCAGGGTGGATTCTCCTAAAAATCCTGGAAGAGTCTCAAGTGTCATCCCAAAAGACAATAGAACCAAAGCCACTAGGATCACCATATTAATGGGTTCCTGAAACATGGAAAGTATCAATTCCCTTATTTTTTGCCCATTGGACCTTGCTCCTAAACCCAGATGTTTGTAATACCAACTCATGGCGAGCAGATAAGAAAAGATCAAAACATATACTTTGTTTCCTATGTCCGCCAATGCTCCCCAGGCTAAAGCATCCTCTCCAAGGTATTCCATCAAAAAAGGAAAACAGGAAAGGCCAGGAGCCAAAGAAGGAATCATCAGAAGCCATGTTCTGGACTCTGCGCTATCCTTTTTTATCCCTAACAGAGGCAATGTAAGTTTACTGGCAAAAAGCATGACTGCATTCCATGCCAAAATCAAAAGAGGAAGAAACATCAAATCAGCATCCACTTCTATTTTGAGCAAAGCCACAAAAATCATAGCCGGTAATGCCAGGTCCAGAATAATGGTTTTCAGGCCTTTTTTATGTTCGTCTTTTTTAAGCCTGTTTTTCAACAGAAACCCAATTAGGATAAGTAATAATAAGGAACAAGTTTTCTGTAAGGCAAAGGACATAATCTCGCTATCTTAGGCAGTGACTTTCTTGAAAGTTTCCACAAAAATTTCCATTTCGGTTTTTGTCCCCATACTTACCCTACACCAATCTTTATTATCAATATCAAATACACGGATCCCAACTCCTGAATCGTACATCGATTTAAGGAATTGCTTTCCTTCCATTTCTATTGGGAAAATCATGAAGCTGGTATAAGAAGGAATGATATCGTAGCCTAAAGACGCAATAGCCTTTCTGGTAAATTCACGGCATTCTGAGTTATATCCTCGGCATTCTCCCATAAACTGGGTTTCTTTCATACTGGCAATTGCACCTTTGAGTGATGTAGAGCAAAGCCCCATCGTACTTCTAACCATGCTGGTAATACTTTCGATTCTTTCTGGAGTTGCCACGATATAACCGATTCTCAACCCAGCCATTCCATGGATTTTACTGAAAGTCCTCGCCACGATGACATCTTTACCTTCGGCAACTAACCCTACCATACTTTGTGAAGCTGCGTCATCCAAAAATTCCAGATAGGCCTCATCCACAAAAATCGGTGTCTTTTCAGAAGCTGAACTACAGAATTTCTTTAAGTCTTCAGCATTGGTAATAGAACCAGTTGGATTGTTTGGATTGCAGACATAAACCAATTTGGTTTCTGAATCAATTGCTTTTTCCATGGCAGGAAGATCATGCGCGTATTCAGCCGTCAAGGGCACAGGTTTCCAAGTACCTCCCATCGCTTGAGCTGTATTGATCAGCGACATATAGGATGGATCTGCTGCAATGATATTTCCACCTTTCTGGAATCTCGTAATGGCCACCTTTTCCAATAGATCTGTAGACCCTGGGCCCAACATGATATGATCTGGGCTCACTCCTTCTTTTTCGGCAATCATAGAAATCAAAGTATTGGCATCCCCATGGGCATACCTGTTTCCGGTACCTGCTGCTTCAGCAATCGCTTTGATTACTTGTGGAGCTGGACCATAGGGATTTTCATTGGCATTTAACCTGGCCACCATTTTAGGTTCCACTATTGGGAAATCCGGTAAATACTCTCCCAAAATACTTTCAGGAGCGTAAGAAAACGCTGTGCTTGATGCTCTTTTTGGCAAAGCAATGGATGGAGCAGCTATCAGCGTTCCTGCTGACAACAAACTCGTTTTCATCCAATCTCTTCTGTTCATTGATTTAAACATGGTTTCAATTGTTAGGGTATATCTTCTGTTAAGGGTATTCCAAATAATCTATCACCTAGTCCACTGACTAGAAAAATCTATTTCTGGTGATAATTCACCTATCCTGAGGTTATTGGGGTCCAGAATTCTGTTTTTCTGGAAGTGAGGGTCTATTATTAATCAGAATCAAAGAATTTTTAAAGGTTTTACTAAACACTGGGTATTTTAAAAACCTATATCCTTTAATTTTCTGTTAATTTATAGTTTTTAGGTTTAAAAAGAAATCACATTTACTGATAATTATCATAAAAATTAAATAGACGGTTGAATATTAAGCCTGTTATTTTCCAATTGATAGGATTTAAAAGAAAACAAGTCTTAAAAACAGGCTCATGTGCTATTTTAAAACAGCAATATCTACTACTAAATAAAAAAAAGTCCAAAATGAAATTGAAGCCGTATTCTTTCTCCAGGCTTCGGTCTTCGGGCCAATAGGGACAAGAAATTTTACCCACTGGCAAGATTGGGGATCAAAAAAAAATATATCCAATTATTGAAGAATCTCTTTCAAACTACCGGTACTTAATCCTATCATTTTCCATTCATTCACTTCCAATTCAATAATAGCCATCATTCCTGGTCTCATATTGATATAATTCTCCCCTGAGACATGCGAAACCAACAAACTAAGGATAGGATTATGACCTACAATCAAACAGGAACCTGTGTGAGAAGGACAATTTTCAAGTATTTTCAAAAGAGTTTGAAGATTTCCATCATAAATCTCTTTCAAAAAAAATTCAGTCTCTATTTGCACATAGGATTGGAGAATGTTGGCAGTTTCCATAGTCCTTTCAGCAGAAGAGCAATACATCACATCCAAAACCAATTCACGGTTTTTCAGCTCCTCGCCAAGTCTATGGAGGTTTTCTTTGCCTTTTGCGGTCAACTGTCTCTGAAAATCTGTTCCCTCAGAAAAACCTGCTTCCCCATGTCTTAGTAAAAATAAATGCTTCATATAGATCGGTTTAGACTTGAAAATCCAGGTTGATATTCCTCAAAAACCCCTCCAATTGTCTACTCATATTTTTTATTTATTTGGAACAAAAAACTATGCCCTCTATTTTTAGCAATCCAAATCGGGCAGAACCGCCCAAAACAAAATCAATTTTTATGTCGAAAAACCTTGTCATTGTCGAGTCCCCAGCCAAAGCCAAAACCATTGAAGGATATCTTGGTAAGGATTATAAGGTTGTTTCCAGCTATGGGCATGTGAGAGATCTCCCTAAAGGAGATAAAGCAATCGATATTAAAAACCGCTTTGCACCCACCTATGAGGTGACTGCAGATAAAAAGGAGGTAATCAAAAACCTCAAATCTCTTGTAAAGGATTCAGAAATGATTTTCCTGGCAAGTGATGATGACCGGGAAGGAGAAGCCATTTCCTGGCATTTAAAAGAAGTTCTGAAACTCAAAGATGAGCAGACCAAAAGAATCGTATTCCGGGAAATCACTAAAAACGCGATTACCAAAGCGATAGAAAACCCACGTGGAATTGACATTGATTTAGTCAATGCACAGCAGGCAAGAAGGATTTTAGATAGATTGGTGGGTTTTGAACTTTCTCCTATCCTATGGAAAAAAATCAAAACCGGATTATCCGCTGGGCGTGTTCAGTCGGTAGCAGTCCGCTTGATCGTGGATAGAGAAAGAGAAATCGAGCACTTCAATTCCAAATCCAGTTTTAGGATTTCTGCTATTTTCGAGGTTTCCGGAAAGACGTTCAAAGCTGAATTGCCAAAACGTTTTGAAACCAAACAAGAAGCGGAAGATTTCCTGAAATCCTGTTTGAATGCTGAGTTTTCGGTTGGAAACCTGGAAAAAAAGCCGGGCAAAAAATCACCTGCGGCTCCTTTTACCACATCCACGCTACAGCAAGAAGCCAGTAGAAAATTATACTTTTCTGTTGCACAGACCATGTCTGTGGCCCAGAAACTATACGAGGCTGGTAGGATTACCTATATGCGTACGGATAGCGTCAATTTATCTGAAGACGCCATGAACTCGGCTAAAAACGCCATCCATGATGCCTATGGTGATAAGTATCATAGCGCCAGAAAATACGCGACTAAATCAGAAGGTGCACAAGAGGCTCACGAAGCAATCAGACCTACCGATTTTTCGGTAAATCAGATCTCCGGAGACCGCAATGAACAAAGACTTTATGATTTGATCTGGAAAAGGGCGATCGCCTCTCAAATGGCTGATGCCCAACTGGAAAAAACGACCATAACCATTGACATCTCCAATTCGGATTTGAATCTTGTTGCTACTGGTGAAATCATCAAATTTGATGGATTCTTGAAAGTATATCTGGAAGACACCGATGACGAACCAGAAGATGATGACAATGCAAACAAATCCCTTCTACCTCCTTTGGAGATCGGTCAGGATTTGGCATTGCAACAAATGACAGGAAAAGAAACCTTCTCCAGACCTGCTCCAAGATATACTGAAGCATCTTTGGTGAAGAAATTAGAAGAATTGGGTATTGGAAGACCATCTACCTATGCCCCTACGATTTCTACGATCCAGAAAAGAGAATATGTAATCAAAGAATCCAGAGATGGGACACCCAGAAATTACATAGAAATGTCCATCTCCAAAGGGGCTTTTAAAGACGAAACCAAAACAGAAATTACCGGAGCGGAAAAACAAAAGCTTTTCCCAACCAATATTGCGATGGTTGTCAATGATTTCTTGGTGGAGCATTTCCCAAATGTCATTGACTTCAGCTTTACGGCCAGAGTAGAAAAGGAATTTGATGATATCGCTGCTGGAGGCCAAGTCTGGCAGGACATGATTGATTCTTTCTATGGTAATTTCCATAAAAATGTAGAAATCACCGAACAGGTTTCACGTCAGGATATCAATACAAGTAGGCTAATCGGAACACATCCTACCAATGGAAAACCGGTTACTGCCAGACTCGGGAGATTTGGGCCTTTGGTGCAGATTGGTGACAATGAGGATGAAGAAAAGCAGTTTGCCAGTCTTAAAAAAGGACAGTTCATCGAAAACATCACTTTGGAAGATGCTTTGGAACTTTTCAAGCTCCCTAGAGATGTAGGCATGTTTGAAGATAAAAAAATGGTCGCTGCAATCGGAAGATTCGGTCCCTATATCCGTCATGACGGTGCATTTTTCTCTTTGGGAAAGGAACAGGATCCATTGAGTATCAACGAACAGGAAGCAATACAACTTATCAAGGATAAGAGAGAGGCTGATGCCAAAAAACATATCAAATCTTTTGATGAAAATCCGGAAATCCAGGTATTGAACGGAAGATGGGGGCCTTATATCAAAATGGGAAAAAACAATTTTAAAATCCCTAAAGACAAGGTTGCGGAAGATTTAACTTATGAAGAGACCATGCACATCATTGAGAATCAACCTGAACCTAAGAAGAAAGGTCGTTTCACTAAGAAGAAAAGTTAAGCTTCTATCTTTTAAATTGCATTCTTCATGATCCGAATACCAAGGCCAAAATCACTAGTTTTTTCTATGATTTTGGCCTTATTTATTTTTTATCCACTTTTCAGTTCATTCGCACAGCAAACTTTAAAAGGCAGAGTTTTGGAGTATGGGACTGAAGTACCGGTTCCATTTGCGAGTATTTACCTGACCAATACAACCCTGGGGGTGACGGCAGATGAAAATGGAAGTTTTAACCTTTCCATCCCTGATGGAAGTTATAATGTACTCATCAGAATGCTTGGTTACGAATCCGTGACTTTTTCCATCAACACCAATCAATTACCAGTCAAAGGCTTTCAAGTTCAATTGGACCCTTCCGATCAGGAATTGGAAGAAATCGATGTGGAAGAAGAGCGGGATCCGGTTTGGTATAAAAACCTTGAAACCTTTAAAACCTATTTTTTTGGCACCACTAAAAATGGCAGGGCCATTATTTTAAAAAATGAAAAATCTCTCCTGCTCGACCGTGATTCCAATCCGGATATTCTTCAGGTAAGTGCCAAAGAAGCACTGAAGTTTGACAATCCAAATCTTGGATACTCACTGGAATTCCTTTTGGTCCAGTTCCAATATAATTTCAAAGCCGGGACGATTTTATACAAAGGCTATCCCTTGTTTATTCCTTACGAGAATGTAAAAAGCAGTAAGGCTAAAAAGATTGAGAAAAACCGGGATTCGGCATATAAAGGCAGCCTTCAGCACTTTATCCATAGTCTGTATGTGGGATATTCTCAAGATGAAGGCTATATCATCAGAAGGATGCTAAAAATCCCCAACCCGGAAAAACCCAGCAAAACCCAAATGGAGGAAGCGAAACAGATTTTTAAATCGAGTAAAAGCATAGAATTAAAAGACAGCTTACAAATCCATGTGTTATCCAAATCGACCATGCCTGATTCTATAATTATTTTAGATCAAAATGAACTGGATCCCGAGGTACTTTTGGAGCGAAACACAGAAAATGGCCGGGTATTTCTTAAATCGAAAGACCAACTTCATATCACCTATACGAAAGAGCCTATGGCCAGGGAATACCTTGGATCCTCTACTTTACCCCCTAAAACTTCCAACCAAATTTCTAAAATAAAGGTAGCCGATGAAGGGGTTGAATTATTTTTCTCAGGAAGTTTTGAAGACCCCTTGGGCATTCTGGTCGAAGATTATATGGCTTGGGAGCGAGTCGGCGATTTGATGCCTTATGATTATGTACCTATTAGGGAAAAATAGCCCTTCCCATTTTTGATTTCGGAAAAGGTTTGGGAATTTGGTTTTTCAATTGTTCAACCACATGCTAAAAAAGAAGTTAGTCGTATTGTCCGGTGCTGGAGTCTCCCAAGAAAGTGGCATCAAAACTTTTAGGGATAGTAATGGACTTTGGGAAAATCATGATATCATGGAAGTGGCCTCTCCCGAAGGTTGGCGTAGAAACAGAACTTTGGTTCAGGAGTTTTATAACCAAAGACGAAAGCAGGCTCAGGAATGTGAGCCCAACGAAGCCCATAAAATTCTGGCAAGATTAGAAGATAAACTGGATGTGGTGATTATCACACAGAATGTGGATGATCTTCACGAAAGAGCAGGTTCCAGTAAGGTGATCCATCTGCATGGAGAGTTGAAAAAATCTCAAAGCAGTAAAAACCCGAACTTGGTTTATCCTATTGAAGGCTGGGAAATCAAAGAAGGGGAGGTATGCGAATTGGGAAGTCAATTAAGACCACATATTGTTTGGTTTGGTGAACAGGTTCCAAAAATGGAAGAAGCCATCGCAGAAGCAGCAATGGCCGATTACTTTTTGGTGGTTGGCACATCCATGCAAGTTTATCCTGCAGCCAGTATTGTGGATTATGTACCAAAGAAAGCAAAGAAATTCCTGGTGGATGTAAGGATTCCAACCTTCAATTTATCAAAAGACATGATTTGTATAGAAAAAAAGGCTAGCGATGGATTGAAGCTTTTAGAAAATGTTATTTTAGAAGAATATTAGCGTTGGCATTTTTAATGCATCGCATAAAAAAAACGGAATTTTTACCATGGCATCGAAAAAGTCAAATTGGCCAATTTTTAAATATGAAGATTGTAAAGACACAATCTCATTGCTACATCTTTGGACACAAATTGTAGGAAAAGTAAGGCTAAAAAAATCACCATGGCAAAACCATTCCTGGCATGTCTCCCTCTACGTGGACCATCAAGGACTCACCACAGGAAACATCCCGTATGAAAATGGGGTATTTGAAATCATGTTTGATTTTATCCACCATGAACTTAAAATAAAAACCAGTTCAGGTACCCGGGATAGATTTCCACTTGGAGGACAAACCGTAGCCAGCTTTTATGAATTGCTGATGGAGAAACTGAAATTCTTGGGAATAGATGTAAAGATCCATGATAAGCCGAATGAAATCGTAGTGGCAATTCCTTTTGCAAAAAACACCAAACGGATTCCCTACCAGGCAAATCAAGCCCAGAACTTCTGGAAAACTTTGGTTCAGATCCAAAATGTGTTCCTAAAATTCAAAAGTAAATTCACAGGTAAGCAAAGCCCTATTCACTTTTTTTGGGGATCATTTGATTTGGCATATACCAGATTCTCAGGAAGAAAAGCACCTGAATTTCAAGGAGAACTTCCAAACATGCCTCTAGTAGTAATGCAGGAAGCTTATTCCCATGAAGTATGCAGTTTTGGATTTTGGCCAGGCAGTGAAGCTTTCCCCACTCCGGTCTTTTATTCCTATTGCTATCCAAATCATCCCGAATTCCAACAACAAAAGATTTCGCCTGATTCGGCATATTGGAATACCGATATGGGAGAATTTATGCTGAATTATGAGGACGTTCAAAAGTCTACAAACCCTTCTGAGACATTAATGGCTTTTCTTCAGAGCAGTTATGAAGCAGCAAGCAAAGTCTCTGATTGGGACAGGGAGAATTTGGATTGTGACTTTTCACATTTTGATCAATGATTCACTATCTAATCGGATCTCTTGAATTGAAATAGGGCTACCATTTGAAAAAATAAAAACTAAAACCTTGGACAATCTAGAGCTGAAATGAATCATAAGTTCAAAATTCTATTGGCAGTTCTAGCCTCTTGGTTTATACTTTTTTTAATCCTCGATTGGTGGCGTAGTTTTCCAAAAATCAAAATCACCACATTAAAAAAAACGGAATCTGTCCAGGATAAGATCGATTCCGTTCTTTTGGCTTCCATCAGTGCTTACACCCTACCAGGATTGGCATTGGGCGTGGTGCAAGATGGTAAGATCATTTATCAAAAAGGTTTTGGGTTTCAGAGTTTAAGTCCTGCAGACTCATTTTCTACAGACAGTAAGTTTCCAAGTGCTTCCATTTCCAAACTATTCACAAGTTTAGCGGCGGCACACTATTGGTCCTCCAAAGGAATAGCTCCTCAGGATTTGCTGGCTATGGTGAAAATATCGAATGATCCGCAGTCCGAACTGGAACAATTGTCCATTTCAGACTTTCTCCTACATCAAACAGGGTTAAAAGATCCAGGAATTATTCAGCGTATTTTTTCTTCCGGTAAAGAATTAAAATTAAAAGAGTACGGAGAGAAAATATGGAGGTCAAATTTCCAGAAGCCCGATTCTTTAACTAAAGAATATTCGGACGCAAATTTTGATGTGCTGGGTTATTTGATTCAAGAAGATTCTGGAGTACCATTTGAAGAGTATTTGAAAGAACAGATACTGATACCCGCAGGAATGGAACATTCTTTTTTTGCAACTCAATGGCCCTATGAATCCAATACCATGACCGGATATCAAGAGACATTCGTTTGGAAAAGAATAGAACCAAGACGCTTAACTTTTAAAACCGTACCTTCTCCGTCTTCAGGCTTAGTCAGTACTATTCATGATTTCAACCTTTTTTTGATACACCTTTCCAGAGGAAAAATGGGGATTTTTCAAAACGAATTAGAATGGCTCAGCCCCTTCGAATCCTCTGTACCATTTGGGTTTCAAAAAATTTCGCTCAATGATCAAACTTGGATTGGACATTACGGAGGGCAAGCAGGTTACAGTTCACTTTTGATCTTTTCTCCCGAAACCAAGACCGGGCTTATTTTACTGGCCAACTCCAGGGATACCAAAGATTTTAGAAAACACATAAGCTCACAGGTTTTACAGGTTTTATCCCCAAAAAATCAAAAAAAATGAAGCTATCCTTCCCCCACCCACTGATCATAATGCTCATTTTCATCATTTTCTCAGGGCTATCCACCTTTTTTATTCAGTCCGGGGAATTCAACAGAGAGCTCAATGAGGAAACGGGAAGGGAAGTGGTGATAGCAGGAAGTTTCCATGAAATTGAAGACAAAAACACAGGAATCAATGACCTTTTGTTGTCCATTCCTGAAGGCATTGTTCTGGGAGGAGAAATTTTGGTTTTGATTCTACTGATTGGAGGAGCTTTTTATGTGATTGAAAAAACCGGAGCCCTGCAAATCGGAATCGAAGCACTGATCTATACATTTCGAAAACAGCAAACGCTTTTGTTGTTTTTGCTGGGTTGTACTTTTGCGCTTTGTGGTGCGACTTTGGGAATGCAGGAAGAAATCATTGCAATGGTACCGATATTGGTGGTCCTGGCAAATAAATTACATTACGACCTGCGAGCTTTGATTGCACTCAGCTTGGGTTCGGCATTAGTAGGTGGATCCATATCTCCCATTAATCCATTTGGATCGTTGATTGCTCTTAAAATCGCTGAACTGGACTTATCCAATGGTTTTTGGTTTAGGCTTTGTATGGCACTATTGATCATCACAGCCTGGAATTTTTACCACATTCGTCAAGGAAAATTAAAAACCGACCAGACACTTCAAATAGATTTTAAGCCGGTTGAAATTAGTCTTAGAAACAAGCTGATTTTATTTTTGATGTCTGCTGCTATTGTTGCAATGGGCTGGGGAATTTTCCAATTTGATTGGTCTTACAATCAAATGTCAGCGTTGTTTTTTGTGGTAGGTTTTGCATGTGGGATCATCGGGAAATTAGGAATCAACGGAACAGCAAGAGCTTATACAGAAGGCTTCGGTGAAATGATTTTTGCTGGGGTAATAGTCGGACTGGCAAGAAGTATTTATATCATTTTGGATAATGCCTCCGTAATCGATCCCATTATTCAGGGTATGTTTGAGCCACTCAACGAATGGCCGTCTGGACTTGCTGCCATAGGCATGCTAATCGTCCAGGCCATTATACACATTCCTGTTCCCAGTACTTCTGGACACGCAGTGCTGACCATGCCATTGGCAGCCCCACTGGCAGACTTATTGGGAATGTCCAGATTTACTGCCGTAATGGCCTATCAATTTGGAGCTGGATTTATGGATATCCTTACCCCCACCAATGGAGGAATGATGGCAGTATTGGCTGCAGCTAGTGTTTCCTATAAGAATTGGTTCTCTTATATCTGGAAAAGCATGCTTCTTCTCATGCTTTTAGCTTTGATTTCTGTTATTTTAGGCATGTTATATTATTCTTAAACTCTCATTACCCAAAAACAAAACCTATGCATATCAACGATCACAATCCATTACTACCCTATCATGCTGAATCTGAACGATATGATCGCATGAAATTTAGAAAATGCGGGAATAGTGGATTGAAACTACCTGAAATCAGTTTGGGGCTTTGGCATAACTTCGGTCATAACTCCGATTTTACGCTGGGAAGAAAAATTCTCAGAAGAGCATTTGATTTAGGGATTACCCATTTCGATTTGGCCAATAATTACGGCCCTCCTTATGGAGCCGCAGAAGAAAACTTTGGAAGAATTTTCGAAAAAGATTTTAAATCCTATCGTGACGAATTGTTGATTTCTTCCAAAGCCGGCTGGGACATGTGGCCAGGACCTTATGGAAATTATGGTTCAAAAAAATATTTAATAGCAAGTCTGGACCAAAGTCTAAAAAGAATGGGCTTGGAGTATGTGGATATATTCTATCATCATAGACCCGATCCTGAAACTCCTCTTGAGGAAACTATGGGCGCTTTGGATCAACTAGTGAAACAAGGAAAAGCACTTTATGTAGGCATTTCCCAATACAGTGCGGAGGATACTATTAAAGCATATGACATCCTTAAAAGCATGGGAACTCCCCTACTGATCCACCAGCCAAGATATAGCATGCTGGATAGATGGGTAGAAAATGGACTTTTGGATGCGATCGGTGAAAAGGGTGTCGGAAGTATTGCTTTTTCTCCTTTGGAGCAAGGAATGCTTACTGACAAATACCTCAAAGGAATTCCTGAAGACTCCAGAGCAGCAAAAGACGGTCGCTATTTAAAAGCAGAACAGATTTCTGGTGAGAAAATAGAAATGATCAAAAAACTGAATGACATCGCTAAAACCAGAAACCAAACACTGGCTCAGATGGCAATTGCCTGGTTGCTGAAAGATCCGAGAATCACCTCTGTTTTGGTAGGAGTTTCTAAACCAGAACAGTTGGATGATAATGTGGCTGCTATCGCAAATACCGAATTCGGCAAAGCGGAAGTAGAGCAGATTAAGTCCATTATCGGAGCTTCATGAAAATGATTTCCAGCCGAAGTGCCCTGATTTTGATCGTTATCGCACAATTTCTGGGCACTTCTCTTTGGTTTGCCGGAAATGCAGCTGCTCCGGAGATCAGCTCAATATTAGGCGAAAACAGCCTGATAGCCTCTATCACTTCTGCTGTTCAACTGGGATTCATTATCGGTACTTTTTTTTATGCCCTGTTTTCCATCCCTGATCGATTTGCACCTGGAGAGGTGTTTTTTTTCTCTGCTATTTTAGCTGCGACAGCCAATATTCTGGTTATAGTTCTACCATTTGAGCTTCCAATTATCCTAAGCTGTAGATTTTTGGTAGGGTTTTTCCTGGCAGGAATTTATCCCGTAGGCATGAAAATCGCCGCTGATTATTTCGAAAAAGGTTTGGGTGCTGCTTTGGGCTACCTGGTCGGGGCTTTAGTCCTAGGGACAGCTTTCCCACACTTGCTCAATGGCTTAGGTTTGGATATATCCTGGAAACTGATCTTTTGGATCACTTCAGGATTGGCTATTATCGGAGGCGCCTTGGTTGGTTTTTTTGTTCCCGATGGGCCATATAGAAAAGCAAACCCCAAATTTGATTTCTCTCTGATCCCTAAATTAAGCAAAATAAACGCTTTGAAAAGCGCGGCTTCTGGCTACTTCGGACATATGTGGGAGCTTTATACTTTTTGGGCATTTGTGCCCATGGTCATTATATCCCTTTCAAAGGGAAGCTTTTCCCAACCAACCATTTCCCTGATTTCATTTGCAGTGATTGCCGTAGGTGGGATTTCCTGTGCTGTTGGAGGTTTGATTTCCCAGAAAACGGGAAGTACCAAAGTGGCTCAAGTAGCCTTAACTGGTTCAGGTTTATGTTGTCTTTTCCTGCTTCTAGTCCCAACGTCGCCATCTTTTATCTGGATCGCTTTTTTGCTCATTTGGGGGATTCTAGTCACGGCTGATTCTCCTCAGTTTTCAACTTTGGTTTCCCAATCTGTTTCTTCAGAATACAAAGGAACAGCATTGACGCTTGTCAACAGCTTGGGTTTTGGAATCAGTATCCTCAGCATTCAAATGGGTCACTATTTGCTGCAACTTATGTCGATCGAAAAGGTGATGGCACTTTTGGTTTTGGGACCGATGATGGGGATATTCTTATTTCGAAGCTTTGCAAAAAAAAAGAGGCCTCAAACTGAAGCCTCTTAGCGAAAAGTCAAACCGGACTATCTCACTACGTTTTCTAGAGTGGCTAAATACACCCATTTCTGATCTCTTGAATTTAAACCCTCATTGACTGCTTTTTGTTGCTCTGCAGTTTGATTTAAATCTTCATAAGCCTGAGCATTAAAGAACTGCATATAATCCTTGTACATATTCATGGTCAAATGAGTGGACTTTGCTTCTGAACCCAAAGGTAATGCTGTCCTCAAAAAACTCCAATGTCCCATCATTCCCTGTTCAATTCGGTTTTGGTGAATAGGTCTAAAAACCTCCATTTCGGCATTTTCATATTGATCAAATTTTCCTTCATAAGCTTTCATCAAATCAAATGAGGCCAAGACACCGGGTTTCATCTGGAAGTTGTCATCTGTAGAGATGATCTCCTTCATATAAAGCCTCATGGGAGTGTCTTTGATTGCCAAGGCATTTGCAAACATGTTTGCTACTTGGGCATCACTTAAATGAGGATAGGCAATTTTGGTGTAATCCATCAAAGTGGATTCGTCCATCCCGTTCATCATTTTCACAGGATCATCATAATAAGTGACCATGATGTATTGAAAAGCAGACTGATCTGCCCCAGATTGCAGAGACCAGAAATCCCAGCCTTTAATCTTTTTATCATTCAATGCCTGACGATAAACTTTTTCCATTAAATCTTTAAACTCGATGTAATCAAAGATTTGATCGTTTTCAACCTTGATAAAATCGAACACCATATATTCGGATTGCTGTGCCTTAATACTACTTGCCATCAGCAAGCCAAAAATCAGGAATGCTATTATCTTTTTCATGTTATTTTGGGTTAAGGGTAAATAGTGCTTTCCATTAATTTAAAAAATAATTTTGTTGATATCCTTATATAAGAGAGAATATTTTATTTTCTTGGTTTTTTTCGATAAAAATCTAATTTTAATAAAGTGAGGCAGAAAATGTAATATTTTTAAAGGAAACTTGATTATTTAAGATTTTAACAAATAAACCAGAAATAATATGACAGGGTTATCAAGAAGATCATGGCTAAAAAGAGCCACTCTCGGCAGTAGTTTAGCATTGTTTGGAGGCACAGGGTTCAGCAATTCTCTTTCTGCAGAGGAGATAAAAAAGTATAATCCCCGTCCTATGGATGGTCCAATACGCTTAGGTTCGAATGAAAATCCTTACGGACCTTCAGAATTGGTGAGAAAAGCGATGAGCAATGGATTTGATCTGGGCTGTCGTTACCCTTGGAGTTATAATTCAGACCTGGTCAAAATGATTGCCGCAAAAGAAGGGGTACCGGAAGATCATATTGTAATGGTGGCAGGCTCCACCGAAGGTTTAAAAATCACCGGTCTTACTTTTGGACAAGGAGGAGAATTGATTTCCTGCGCTCCTACTTTTTTGGCAATGATGGATTATGCCGAGCTTTGGGGTACTTCCATCAACTGGGTTCCTTTGACCAAAGACCATGATTTTGATCTGGAAGAAATAGAAAAACGAGTTTCTTCCAAGACCAAATTGGTTTTCTTATGCAATCCCAATAATCCAACAGGGAAACTTTTACCTGCATCTCAAGTAAGAGACTTTTGCGACTCTGTCAGCAAAAAAGCAATTGTGTTCTCCGATGAGGCCTATTACGATTATATCACCGAACCAAATTACCCTTCTATGGTAGAGCTGGTCAAAGAAGGCAAAAATGTCATCGTTTCTAAGACTTTTTCAAAAGTGTATGGACTTGCAGGTATCCGATTAGGCTATTTGATTGCAAAACCAGAAATAGCATCAAAACTTTCAGAAAGAGTAGTTGCCAACACCAATATCATGGCCATAGAGGCTGGAAAAGCAGCATTGATGGATGATGAATTCTATAATTTCTCAGTCAACAAAGCAAAAGAAGCAAAAGCCATGATCATTTCTACTCTGGACGAATTAAAACTCCCCTATCTTAAGTCCCATACCAATTTTGTATTCTTTCATACAGGTCGGGATATTACAGAACTAAATAAACAAATGGCCAGCAAAGGATTTATCATTGGCAGACCATTTCCTCCTTTAAATGATTGGTGCAGAATTTCTACCGGGACGATTGATGAAGTCCAACAGTATAACCAGGCTATCAAAGAAGTTTTAGGATAAATGATACCAAAAGATCTTACTCTTGAAAATGAAAAAGTCTTGCTTCGTCCCATCTCGGAGCAGGACTTTTCCAATCTTAAACCACTTTGTAAAAATCAAGACATGTGGACTTGGTTTACTTTTGATCTGAGTACTGAAGATGGTTTTTCTGATTGGGCCAATCCCGCTTTGTCCTATCAGAGATTACAGTTTACGGTGGTGGATAAAAAATCCGGAAAAGTAGCCGGATCTACTGCATTTGGCAGTTTTTCACCAAGAGATCAGCGATTGGAAATCGGTTGGACCTGGCTGGGAAAAGAGTTTCAAGGCACTGGAATCAATCAGGAAATGAAATACTTGATGTTGGAATATTGCTTTGAAAGTCTGAAGTTGATGCGGGTAGAGATTAAAACCGATGTGTTGAATCTGCCAGCAAGAAATGCATTGTTGAAATTAGGTGCTGTGGAAGAAGGCGTCCTTAGAAGCCATACATTAATGGTAAAAGGGAGAAGAAGAGACACTATTTACTATAGTGTACTTCCCGAGGAATGGGAAAAAATAAAAGCTAAAAGATCAGGATACGGATTTTAACACCTGAATTTGTTCAGCTTTCAGATAGGGCAAAAACTGCTTAAGAATGTAATATGTCTCAGGGACAGAAGGAACAGGATTCATGTTGGCAAGCATATAATCCAGATCTTTCTCCTGATCAAAGTACCCGAACCTATTCAGAATCCCTCTTTCAAAAACACAAGCCGTCTTTTCATGTTCTTCTCTACCAGGCAGAGTCAAAAGGATTTCTTGCTGACTTTGCTTTATTCTACTGACCAATTGAGCCGCGAGAGCATTGTATTCTTTAGGATTCAACGAGGATGAACAAGTTCCTTGGCAACTCAAACTATCCCCATCTACACAAGGGGCTTTTCGTAAGCCACATAACCTGGGACAAAGTTGAAAATTCTTGATCCCATCTTTTAAGAAAGTTGTAGCTTCTTCGGAAGAGAAAAAAGTTTCCAAAGGCCTTAAATGCTTGGTTACCTTAGCTATCTGAAATCTGGAAAACCCAGAATTATCCTCATAATAAAACAATCCCCACATTGCTTTCGGCAGTTTCAGCGCAGAGTTATACTTAGGCCATAATCTTTTGATTTCTATTGCTTCAAAGAGCAATGCCATCATTTCTGAACCGGTGATTTCCCACTTTAGATCCAGCACCTCAGCTTTCAGTTTTTGTTTCAGTCCAGGAAGCAAATTTCCTGAAAAGTGGTTTTTAAAGCGTTCTTTGATATTAATTGCTTTCCCTACATAAATTACTTTTCCTCGCTCATTCACCATATAATAAACCCCGCATTTCTCCGGGATTTGCCGAAACTTTGCCAAAGAGAAATGGGGAGGCAAAAAAGCTTCACCACTATTTTTCTTCAATGAAGAAAGAATGATCTCGGGCTTATCATGGATCATTTGATCAAATAAAATCGCAGTGGCCCTTGCGTCTCCCATAGCTCTATGCCTAGCCAAAATCGGAATATTGCGATGCTCACAAATTCGACCTAGACTATAGGAACTTAAGCCTGGAATAATTTTTCTAGCCAATCTAACCGTGCAGAGCTTATCTTCTTTAAAATTCCTTCCCGATCTTTTAAAACATTCCCTAACAAATCCATAATCAAAATTAACGGAATGAGCCACGAATACCCTTCCTTCTAGCAGTTCCCAAAGACGTTCTGAAATCTCATTAAAAGTTGGCGCTCCTTCCACCATTGCATTATCTATTCCGGTCAAGCCGGTAATGTAGGCAGGAATAGATTGCTCAGGATTGATCAGAGATTCATATTCATCTATCACTTTTTCCCCATCGTGAATCAGAATAGCAATTTCGGTAATGCCACAGTTATAGACTGCACCACCAGTGGTTTCGATATCTACGATTGCATATTCCATGGGGCAATTTAAGAATTTGAATTCCTTTGAAAGGAGATTTGTCAGCAATTGACCGAATCAAAGCATTCATTTCTGGACATATGCTGCGATCAACTTTTCAGCACATCTTTCACCATCCATTGCTGCAGAGACGATGCCACCGGCATAGCCAGCTCCTTCCCCACATGGATAAAGTCTTTTCAATGATACATGCTCGAAAGTTTCTCTATCTCTGGGAATTCTGACTGGAGAGGAGGTTCTACTTTCAACTCCTATTAACTGAGATTCGTTGGTAAAATAGCCTTTCATCTTGCCTCCAAATGCTTTGAAAGCCATCGCCAACCTTTGAGAAATAAAATCCGGCAAGACTTCCCGCATTTCAACAGAAGCTAAACCAGGTTGATAAGAAGTATCTAAAAGTGAAGCACTTACTTTTTTGTTTACAAAATCGACCATACGCTGAGCAGGAGCAACTTGCGTTTCCCCTCCCATTTTCCATGCTTTTTTTTCTACATCCGCCTGGAAATACATAGCCGCCAAAGGTCCATGCTTTTGATATTGAGGCAAGTCTTCCAATTCGACAGAAACTACTATTCCGGAATTAGCAAATTTACTATCCCTTCTACTGGGACTCATTCCATTGACCACAAGTTCTCCGGGAGCTGTAGCCGCCGGAACTATATAACCACCCGGACACATGCAAAAACTGAAAACTCCTCTCTGCTTGCCATTAAACTCAGTCTGTGAAACCAAAGAATAGGCTGAAGCAGGCAAATAAGGTCCTCGGTCAACTTGACAATGATATTGAATCCTATCAATTAAATTCTGGGAATGCTCAATCCGAACTCCCAACGCAAAGGGTTTTGCTTCGATCAAGACATTTTTAGTATGTAATAACTGAAAAATATCCCTCGCAGAGTGCCCTGTTGCCAATATTACACCTAAACCTGTTAATTTCTCCCCATCTTGGGTGACTACACCTTTGATTTCATCTCCTTTTATAATCAGATCATCCACCCTGGTTTCAAAATGGATTTCCCCACCTGCCTCAAGGATGGAATTCCTCAGATCAGCTACTAATTTTGGGAGTTTGTTGGTTCCGATATGAGGGTGGGCATCTACCAAAATTTCTTCTGTGGCACCATGGGCTACCAGAATTTCCATAATTCTTCGAATATCCCCCCTTTTTTTTGAGCGTGTATAAAGCTTGCCATCTGAATAAGTTCCAGCACCTCCTTCCCCAAAACAATAATTCGAATCAGGATTGACGATATGATCCTTGGTAATAGCAGCTAGATCTCTTCTTCTGGCTCTTACATCTTTACCTCTTTCCAGAAGGATGGGTTTGACACCTAACTCTATGGCTCTCAAGGCAGCGAAAAGTCCTGCTGGACCTGCTCCGACGATAAGGATGGGTTCTGCATTCTTTACGTTTTTATAGCGGTCAATGTGCTCAATCAGAGGAGTTGGGTTTTCTTTTACAAAAAGTTCAGCCTGAACATTAATTTTAACCTGTCTGCCTCTGGCATCAATCGATCGCTTTACTTGCCTTGCAAAAACATCTTTTGAATCCAATGGTAAGCCTGCTTTTTTCAGCAAGGTCTCTTGAAAAATCACTGGATTATAAGCCTCTTCTGGGCTAAGTTGGAGTTGAAATTCTTTCTTCATAGTAAGGTGTTTATCCTTAAATATTCCACAAAGATAGGAAGGAATTTGGAAGAATGAGTTCAGTAGTTTTAATGGGCAGGAAAGTCAGAAGTCTTAAGTGAGAAATCTGAAATAGCTGAGAAGAAGGAATTAGGAAGTCTGGAGGTTGGAGGTTGGAAGTTTGAAAGCATAAGTGAAAAAGCTGAAACTTTCACCTTGAATTCTACAGTACCTTCGGCACTGGACGGGATATTCGATTTAGGATACAAGATTTATGATTTGGGAATTCGACAGACAAAACCTTTACTCAATTTATAAATCAAATGATTGGAGACGGATCGATTCGCCAGCAAGTTGGAAACGAGAATATTCTTATGGTACTTTTGAAAGGCAAAAGTACCCAAAACCTTTTGCCCGAAATCAGCTTTGAATTGCCTGCGGACAATTCATTTATTGGCTCAAAGTCCGGCTAAAAACAAACGGATCTCTGAGACAAGCTCAGAGCTAGTTTGTTTTTTGACGCCTCCCTTTCTCACCAAAAAATCAGCTGCTTCCAAGGGCAATTAGTCCCATTATAGTTTAGAAACAGACCCCAGAGGGGTCAAATGTCATAGCCCCGGGTAAGGAGGTACGACGTAACCCGGGGATTGAAAGATTATCATTTGTTCCAGCGCTGGCCCGGGATCGTCATTGGGAGAAAAAAAGGATTTGCCAGCAAGATGAAACTGAAACCCTTCTGGAAAAATTTTAAAATTCACTTTCTCGAATAAAGAAAAATGGTCTATGAGAAACAACCAAAAGTCTGGGATGGAAACTATTCTTGATACTTTTGAAGGCCAAAAGTATCCAAAAGCCTTCGTCGCAGCAAAGCTTCAACCGCACAAGGCCAACAGCCAGCCCCGCTGCTGCGACAACCCGCCGCGCAGTTCAAGTGACGTTTGGTAGACCGACCCTGAAGGGGTCAAATGTCATAGCCCCGGGTAAGGAGGTACGACGTAACCCGGGGATTGAAAGATTATCATTTGTTCCAGCGCTGGCTCGAAAATGGCATTTGGAATGGAAAAGGAATCGCCAGCAAGATGAAACTGAAACCCTTCTGGAAAAATTTTAAATTTCACTTTCTCGCTTAAAGAAAAATGGTCAGTGAGAAACAACCAAAAGTCTGGGATGGAAGCTATTCTTGATACTTTTGAAGACCAAAAGTATCCAAAAGCCTTCGTCGCAGCAAAGCTTCAACCGCACAAGGCCAACAGCCAGCCCCGCTGCTGCGACAACCCGCCGCGCAGTTCAAGTGACGTTTGGTAGTGCGACCCTGAAGGGGTCAAATGTCATAGCCCCGGGTAAGGAGGTACGACGTAACCCGGGGTTTGAAGGATTATCATTTGTTCAGCGCTGGCTCGAGAATGGCATTTGGAATGGAAAAGGAATCGCCAGCAAGATGAAAACGAAACCTAATTTTAAAATGGTCTCTGAAGACACCGAAAACTGTCGAGGGTATTTTGTTCTTGATACTTTTGAAGACCAAAAGTATCCAAAAGTCTTTGCCAGGGTCTATGCTTCAAATCGGTTTCTATTTTTAGAATAAATTTTATTCATCACCGATTTGATTTTTGGAACTTGTCTGAACCTAAAAATCGCCGGATCTCTTCTTGCCCTTCAACCAGTCTCATGCCTAAAATCTTCCACTGGAAGATTTATTTACGGCATGTCCCTCGCGAGCTAGCCGATTTTCTTAACAGCCCAGACTTCGTTCCAAAAACCCCATATCCCCAATGGCGATTGGTCCAAGTGACGCTTGATAAATTGACCCCAGAGGGGTCAAGTATTAATAGCCCAGGGTTTCGCCACGATAGCTATCGGGCCCTGGGTAGAAAGAATTAGCGTATTCCAACAGCGCTGGCCAGAAAATGTATCTCGTAGACTGATAGCAATTCCAGCAAGATGGAAACTAAAAAAAACGTATTTGAAATCAATTCAATCGGTCCAAAACCTCGAATCTTGAAGAATTGGAAATGAACTCAGGGACGATCACCTTCAAGTGACTAACCAATTCATTTTCTGAATTCTTCCCTATCAATTCCATAAATAGCTCAATTTGGCCATCTATCTTATGGTAAGAAGACGGAGCTACCTGGGCAATTTTAATTTTTGGGTGGTGGGTAATTTTTACAGTCTCAAAATCATTCAATAATTCCTCATATAATTTCTCTCCCTCCCTCAAACCTGAAAAAACAATTTTAATATCTTTCTCCACTTTCTTTCCAGAAAGTTGGATCATCTTTTTAGCAAGATCCAAAATTTTGACAGGTTGCCCCATGTCAAATACATAGATTTCACCACCCTCACCCATAACTCCTGCTTCCAATACTAATTGACAAGCTTCAGGAATAGTCATAAAATACCTGGTAATATCGGGATGGGTAACGGTAATTGGACCGCCATGTAAAATCTGCTTTTTGAATAAAGGGATTACAGAACCATTTGAACCCAACACATTTCCAAATCGGGTTGTGATAAATTTAGTATGATACTTTTTATGGTTCGTTTCCAGATATTCATTCAAAGCCTGCACATACATCTCCGCTGTCCGCTTACTTGCTCCCATTACATTCGTAGGATTAACGGCCTTATCTGTAGAAACAAAAACAAACTTATCTACTTGAGACAAAACTGAAAGGTCTGCCAAAACTTTTGTTCCGATCACATTGGCATGAACTGCTTCTTCCGGATAATTTTCCATCATCGGCACGTGTTTATACGCAGCAGCATGAAAAACAACTTGAGGTTTGAGGGATCTGAAAACTTCTTTCATCTTCTTCTTATTCCTCACATCACCAAGAATAACTTTAATCGGACAATGCGGCCATTTCTCCCTAAACTCCTGCTCCACATCATAAAGAGCTGACTCTGCAATATCCAAAAGGATCAATAGCTTAGGCTCATAATGGGAAATTTGTCTACAAAGCTCCGAACCGATAGAACCTGCCGCTCCGGTGACCATCACCACTTTATTGATTAAATCCTCTTGGATTCTAGGATTTTCCAATCGGATCTGTTCCCTACTCAGCAGATCTTCGATTTTAATCTCCCGAATAGCTCCAGCTGTTAAACCTCCGTTGATCCATTGATCTACCGGTGGTACTATGGAAACTGATATCTTTAGTCTGAGGCATTCATCGATGATTTCATTCTTTCTACTCACAGAAAGATCTCTTACTGCAATGATGAGTTCAGTTATCGAATGGTTTTTAACTAGTCTTTCCAACTCGTCAAGACCTTTAAATATTCTCTTACCATCAATATTCTTACCCTCTTTTTTTGGATCATCATCCAAAAATGCAACTGTATTGAATAAACTGGCACTATCTCGTTTAATGGCTTCCTGAGCAATAATTCCGGCTTCACCAGCCCCAAAAATCACCCCGTTTTTCATTTCCCTTTCAGTGATGCCATTTTTCACATATACAAACAGCTCCTTTACAAGAAGCCTATAAAAAATCAACATGAACATTGCCGACAAACTGGCAATAATCAATACGGAAGTCGGTAAAAGAAACCTATCGTTCAGGAAATTTCCATGAAAAAAATTCAGGAACAGAAATAATACGAAATTGATAATAACCGTTTTGAAAATATTAGATCCATCTCTAAAACCGGTATGTCTTACTATTCCTTCGTAACTTCTGGTATTCTGCATGACAAGAAGGCCTCCTACCATAAAAGTAAAGGAACCTGCAAATGCGTCGTTCTGCTCGATAAGAGCCAATTCAAAATTGAAGCGCACTAAGTATCCAAAAAGCGCACACTGCAATAAGATAAAAGAGTCAAGCGTGGCTATAATCCATCTAGGAAGGATTTTTAACCTGGTCAAAAAATTCATAGTAGAAATTCAGTCAAATGATCATTAGTTGAATTCAAACTCACTTTAGCTCGAAAGCAAATATAGGATAAATTATCTAGATAATTATTTCCTAACCAATGATGTGAATGTTTTATTCAAATAATTCCAATTTTATTTTGTGTTATTACCATAAATACAACAACATTTAGAATTTTTTCCATGGGAAAAATCCTATACCCTTCGAAAAAAATCTTGAAAAATTAGAAGTGATTAATTGATTTTTCGCTATAAGCTAATTTCCGAAACTCCTTTGCTCGCTTGACTACTAGACAGGAGAAGAAATTGGCATGAAATATAGAATACAGCTTATTTTTTTGACCCCTCATCTCAATTCAATTAGAATAGGAATATTTGAATTTTGAACAATACGTAGTTTTAAAAAACTATCGAATTTAATGTCCTTGGAAAAATACCAGAAACACTAACCTCAATTTAATTGACAAATCACATTTTATGATATTGAGACTGCTCACTACAACAATGACTAAGATTTTTTACAATAAATAATCATTTAAGAAACGCTCCGCTTGGTATATTTATTCATTGTTGAACCTGTGAATTTCCCTGAACTGACATGTCCCTGCTGTGTAACTCCTTTACCGGCCAAAACATTAAAAAAAGTAATTAAAAGGATTTTAATATCTAAAAGGAAACTGCAATTGTTCACATACCAAACATCGTATTTGAACTTTTGCTCCCAAGAAATCGCGTTTCTCCCATTAATCTGAGCCCAACCAGTTACTCCTGGCCTCATTTCATGTCTCCTGTTTTGCTCCGATGAATAAAGAGCCAAATATTCTCTTAGTAAAGGCCTTGGTCCCACCATACTCATATCCCCTTTTAGGACATTGATCAATTGGGGTATCTCATCCAAAGAGGAATTTCTTATCCATTTTCCTATGGTTGTGATTCTTTTTTCGTCAGGAAGCATAAAACCACGCTCATCTTGAAGATCATCCATGGTTTTGAACTTAAGGATATAAAAAATCTTGCCGTTCTTTCCTGGTCTTGCCTGTGCGAAAAAAGGAGAAGAATGAAAGTAGCTGCCTAGAATTACTATTAAAAACAAAAAGACAGGCGAAAGAACTAATAACATTAAGCCGGATATCAGAATATCCAAAGATCTTTTGATGAGTTCTTGGTACAACACTTACTAAAAACTTTTAAGAATATTTTTTTCAATCAGGAAAGCAATCTCTTCCTGTTGGTCAAAATTTAAATTTGAGGAACTTGGAAGGCATAGCCCTTTCTTAAACATATTCTCGGCAACATTTCCACCGTAAAAAGGAAGTTCTTTAAATACCGGTTGAAGATGTAAAGGCTTCCATAAAAACCTTGTTTCAATTCCATTTTTAAGTAAAGTCAGTCTTAGTTTATCGTTCGAAAATCCAGTGACCTTATCATCGATCAAAATTGCCGTCAACCAATAATTAGAATGACTTTCATCGTTTTCTTCCTGAAAAGTTATTCCAGGAAAATTAGAGAACATTTCCCTGTATATCTGATTGATTTTTCGTCTCTTCCTAACAAACTCATCGAGCTTTTCCAACTGTGCAAGCCCAATGGCGGCAGCCAGGTTATTCATTTTATAATTATACCCTATTTCCAGATGCTCATAATAAGGCAAATCCTCCCTAGCCTGAGTGGATAGATGTAGTGCTTTTTGTACAATGGTAGTATCATTAGAAATCAAAGCCCCTCCTCCACCGGAAGTAATGATTTTATTTCCATTAAATGAGAAAATGCCAATTTTCCCAAAAGTACCACATGAACTCCCCTCATATTTACTTCCCACAGCCTCAGCAGCATCCTCTAATACTGGAATTTGATATTTTCCTGCCACATCTAAAATTTCATTGACTTTGGCAGGCATCCCGAATAAATGTACAAGCACGATTGCTTTTGGTTTTTTCCCCAAGGCAATTCTTGAAAGAATAACATCTTCCAAAATCTCAGGAGAAATATTCCAAGTTTCATTTTCACTGTCAACAAAAATGGGTTTGGCCCCCAAATAGACAATTGGATTAGCGGATGCACAAAAAGTGAAGGATTGGCAAATTACCTCATCACCTGGACCGATTCCTAAAAGCACCATTGCCAAATGCAAGGCTGAAGTCCCAGAGTTAAGAGCAACGGCCTGATGGGATTTGATTTTACGGGCTAGTTTCTTTTCAAATTTATCAATGAATGAACCATAGGTAGCCAAATTTCCAGAAGATAATGCTTCTCCAGTATAATGCTTTTCATTACCCTCAAATACTGGAAAAGAAAGTGGAATTCGGTAAGCCATTCAGCGAAAGATAAAATTCAGTTTTAAACTTAGCATTAAAAGTACAAAAACCAAACCAATTCTTCACAAGACTTAATCTACATTAAAAAGTTTTTTGAATATTATAAACTGTATTTCACATACATTTTTTTTAGTTCATTTTGATAGGATTGTCCTTAAATGAATTTTTATCGAGTATCACTTCCTTCTTATCTTTAGTTTCTAAATCCTTGTTTTCCAATATCCTAGGAGAAAGATCCACCTTTTTCTTCAAATATTTAACTGTTACATGATCTAATCTCCAGCCAAGGAATATTGCAAAAATAGAGATAATGGGAAGTACTAAATTATCTGATATGGTTATCCGCAAAGATGCCAGTCACCTTAGATTCTTTGCTTATCTGGTCGGAAGACTGAAGACCGAAGACCGAAGTGGTCTCAATTCTTAATTTTAACATTTCCTTTTTTGCTTTTGAGTCCATACTGGCCCAAAAGCGGATATACATGTTATCAGAAAAGTCTTTCTAAACGATCACCAATAAAATTACAATCAATTGCAAAAAGCCCAATAATAAAGACACCTGATCATGTTTAAGCCCCATTCTCATTAAGAAATGGTGGACATTCTCTGCAATATTTCCCTAATCAATATTTTCCTCTTTCACATGTTCAAGGACTGTAAGTCAATTGTCCCAAAGAACTAAAAGGGAGAGTTAACCATAGCATATAATGCTGATGCCTCGATTTTGCTAGGAAAACGGATTTAGGCATAGTTGAAAAAATTATTTTTTGCTGATGGCTTTATTTTTGTTCAAAAATTATAAATCAACAAATCAAATTTAAAAACCTGACCATTTTATTTGAGGAAATGACAAAATTGGTGAAATTTGTTCCGGGAAAATTAAATTTTTAATTGACGTTGTAACAGATGTCTTGACTTTTATGTCCAATCCAGTAAAAGAAAATATAGCAGAAACTAGTTTAACTCTCGATTTACCTAAAAACAAGAGTAAATTCATTGAAATTGTTGATCTACCAGCAGTAAATGAGTCGAATTTGATTGCAAAACGAATTTTTGATCTTATAGGTGCAACTAGTTTTTTTATCCTGTGGGGGTGGTGGTTTTTCCCTCTCATTGCAATTTTGATCAAATTGGATTCAAAAGGACCTGTATTTTTCAAACAAAAACGAAATGGACTAAATAACACCCCTTTTTATTGCTATAAATTCAGATCTATGATCGTCAATAAAGAGGCGGATTTTAAGCAAGCCACAGAAGACGATCCAAGAATCACTAAAGTAGGTAAGTTTATAAGAAAAACTTGCATAGACGAACTTCCGCAATTTTTTAATGTCCTATATGGAAATATGTCTTTAGTAGGTCCAAGACCTTTAATTCCAACTCAAAACAAAAAGAACTCCACCTTTATAGAAGGTTATAATTATAGGCATTTGGTAAAACCTGGACTAACTGGCCTTGCCCAAGCTAAAGGATATAGAGGAGATATCGAAATCCCAAACTCGACCTATTTCAGGTTCAAATTGGACATGTATTACATTAAAAACAGAAGCGTGCTGTTTGATTTAAAAATATTGTGGATGACATTTAAATCAATCGTTTTTTGAGACTTAATTCACTCTCCTTCCTTCCTATTGACACCATTCTTGGAATTGATCATTAATCCAGTAAAGAATTAAAGACTAAATCTAGAGCTCCTAGAAAACCAAATCCTTCCTCTTAGCTTGAAATAAAGCCTAAAACTGGCACAAAAGCGGATATTCATATTCAATAAATATCATTTTGTGACTTCAGCTTTTCTAAAAATTAAAAAAGGCCTGTTGAATCAAATATCAACAGGCCTTTTTAAATGGAATAGCTATTAATCAATTCAAATTAACTTCCTCCCTAAATTCAGTTTTATCCAGTTTGATTTTTGTTTTACTTTTCTTGTCCCATTGCTTTAACTCTAGAACTTTCGGTGCCATTTCTACTTTCCTTTTCACATATTTCACTGTGATTTGATCAAGCCTTAAGCCCAATACAATCACAATAAGCGAAATGATAGGCAAAACTATATTGTCAGAAAGATCCTTCATCCCAAAAGCCAAAAGAATGATCCCAAACTGAATAAATCCTAGAATATAAGCGACTTTATCATGGCTTAAACCCATTCTCATTAAAAAGTGGTGAACATGAGACTTATCCGGACTCATTGGCTTCTTACCTTGAGCCAGTCGTTTTGTAAACACTCGGCCCATATCATATAAAGGAAAGATCATCAAAGCCACAGACATGGAAAACGTGGGCTCTACTTTTAGGAAAGTTCCCACAGGCAAAGCTTCATTGATTTCCATAAAAGCAATGATCAATGTTGCCAGTGTAAAACCCAAGGTCAAAGACCCTGTATCTCCCATAAAGATTTTAGCAGGATGCCAGTTAAATACCATAAATGAAAGTACACCTCCCAAAAAGACAAAGCTCAACAAAGCATAGCTTTCTATTCCTTGGATATAAAACCAAGTCCCTAAGATACTTAAGGAAATGATGGCAATCGTACCGGCTAAGCCATCCAATCCATCAATCAAGTTGAAACCATTTGTTAGGGCCAATAATACAATGGAAGAAAATACATAACTGAATGCCAGATTCAGTTCACCTATTCCAAGAAAACCATGGAATGTTCTAATCCGTATATCCGCGGCCACTACCACTAGCATCACAGCAACTATTTGCCCCAGTAACTTTCTTGAAGCTTTCAGTTCTACTATATCATCCCTCAAACCAACCAGAAACATTAAAAGAATAGCTCCTAATAAATACCTTAGGTCTGGAAGAGGAAATTGCCATCCCCAGATCCCAACCGCTACACCAGCTGCACAAACAAAGCCAATTCCTCCCATAGAAGGGATAAATGCCGTATGGATTTTTCTTCCTCCCGGGATATCTCCCAACTTCATTTTCTTAAGAAAAGAAATCAAAATAGGATAGACCAAAAAACCAACCGAAAAGGCAGTCAGAATAGCAAATAAAAAAAGCATATCTAGCGGTTTAGAATTTGAGCAAATTTAAGAATCTTTAAAACAAATGCCTTGCCATTAACAAAAAAATAATTTCAATGTCATTTTCTACAAATAATGAAATCCTTTTTTTTGTATGTAAAATCGGTTTTAAACAGAAATAGTTTGATTTATTTGATAGAAAACTTTAATCTTCTTTTTTTTATCTAAAATAATAGCAAATCAATGCAAATGTTTAGGGGAATGACTACTCAAAGTGAGCTGGGTTGAGGAGGGATTACTCAAAGGAAGAATTGATTAGATAAATTTTTAAAATTTTTCAGGTAAATCAACTAATCCTATGATTTCAAAAAGCCCATTAATAAAGTTCTGAAATCAGAATATTCATCTTGAAAACACCGCTTATTTATTCCAAAAATAAATCAAACTAGTTTGAGCTAAAACTGAAGTTAAGTTTTTTCCTTTCGGAAAATCAGGAGTACTTGAGGGATCTAATTGCCATTGGTAATTTCTAGCATATATGACTTGAAGCTTCGAACATAGTAGAAGATTATTGAATTTTTTGTCATATAAGAAACCTAAAGAAAGATCTACCCAAGGTTTTCGCTCTGTATCCTGAAGTTGGGCTTTGTAATAAAAATCTTGATTGTTTGCAAGGCGCTCGATTTGTAAACCCAATTTATCCATTCCATCCACTAATGCCAATTCTAAAGTTTGCACATTTGACCCAACACCAATGCCTACTCCTAAAGGCTGCCCATAATTCACAAAACCACGTGCCGGGTTATGAGTATGCCAGGACAAACCACCTTTTATTCCATGTCTAATCGTTCTATTAATAGATTCTTGTTGATGAGTAATTTCTCCACGTATTTGCAGAACCTTTTTCGAGTTCGAAATTTCAACTAATTTATTAAACCCAAGAATGTAGGCTCTTGCATGCTCAGGATTTAAAGTGAATTCTCTCCATGTATAAGCATGATCACGTCTACCATATTCAAAATAAATTTCAGTTTTTGCTTTAGGTATTAAGTATCTACCAAATATTGTGATTGTTTGGTCTCTACCGTTACCATCATATTCAACGGAATGTCCGTTTTCAAATACATTCTTTTTTTGGAATCCCTCGAAAATGGGAAACCAATCTAAAAATTCGCTGCCTCTAGATGCATTATATTGTTGAAATGTTCGTGCAAACCCTACATATAATCCAGATAGCCATTTGGGGTTATAAGAGATCGAAATAGCATTTAGATACCTCCAATCCCCCGTAAAGGGTGTAAAAAATAAAGAATTCAATTCTTGGTTTTGAGAAGGGGAAAAACCAGAATTTTCCAATCGACCCATTATCAATTGCCCTTCAAAATTCCCCAAGAATGTTTTTGCCGGCTTAGTTGTATTAAATGTCAGATGAGGAAATCCTTGAGCATTATTAGAAAAAGTCAATGAATTCCATTGGCCTGGCCCCCACCAAATATTTTCCGTACTTCCTCCTAATTCAAAAGCTCCATATTGAAAAGTTAATTTTGATTGCCCCCACCAAGGATTAACCATCCATCCATTCCCAAAACGTTCAGGAAAATCTCCCCAATTCCATAAAAAAAATTTATCTCTTTTCTGAGAATCGGTCATTTCATAAAGACCTGTTTGAAATCCACTATTTTGTGCCAAAACAAATTCTGGTCGAAAAGTAAAGTTGATGAATTTGTAGTTTGCTTGAATCCCACCGGAAAGGTAGGTTTGAATTCCTGGATTTGGAATCATGCCATAACCTGCCCAGCCATAGGGTCTGCCTGTCAAAATTCTAGTGGTATTTACCAAGGGTAATAGCCCTATTTTAATTTGCTTTGGAGTATTTTCAAACCAACCATATGGATCAGCACTTTTATATATGGAATCAAAAGGGAGGTTGGGTCTTAACAAAAATGAAGAATTGAAGCCTAAAGTATCCAATTGGTTTCTTCTAACAACTTCTTCGAGTAGTGGGAAATTTGTCGGCAAGGATTGAGCCGAAGTAAATCCAGTAAAAGATAAAATAAGAAGAAATAAAATAAGCAGATATTTCAAATTAATTCCATTTATAAAATTCGTTTTTATCAAATCTATAATCATCATTTTTAGAATCATCAAGTGAAGAATCTGAGAAAATCATTATAGTTGAATCCTTTGATTTTGACTGAAAACCATTGGCATATCCTCCAGGTACGATTAAAATATATGGTGAATTTGAATCTAAAATAAATTCATAGATTTCGCTAGGCTTAGCATTTTCAAAATCTTCAACTTTCACCAACACGATCTTTGTAATCCCTTGAATGGGAAAAATTGATTTGGTTTCAATCTTATGTCCTTGCCAAGCTCTAATTTGATCCTTCCTTTTAAATGAAATGGAATAAAAACGCTTTGAATCATTCAGACTGAACTCATTGCAATAACGCAATTCGCCACGTTCATCTTTGTGTATTGAGACTGGAATTAATTTTGGTTTGTTCAAACGAAATTCTAGTTAATTCATTTAGGTTTTTAACTTTATCAAATGATTGGTCTAAAAGTATTTGAGCTGATAAACTCATTTCATTCAATTCTTTTTCTGAAAGAGACATCATTTCTTTAAAGCCTTTAGCTATCATTTCAATGTCATTTGAATCTGCGCTAAAGCCTAATTTAAATTCACGTACTAGATCAGGAACCTCTCCCTTCATTACAGCGAAAATAGGTTTCTTATATTGTAAGTAAGTCTGGAATTTACTAGGGATCATTATTTCATAAATTGGGGCGTCAACTAAGGATATTAACAATATATCACTTGCCTCAAAATAATCTGGCATTTCGCTTAATGGCTTCCTCCCAACAAAATTTATATTTTGGATTCCTTTCTCTTTAACAAGAGACTTTAATTCCTCTAAAAAAGAACCATCCCCTACAATGTTTAAAAAAGCCTCTGGAAATCCTTTCACGGCCTTCTGAAAAGCAAGGATCACTCGGTCTAAATTTTGAACTTTGCCCACATTTCCAGCAAAAGTAAAATTTATTCTACCTGGTAATTTCAATTTCTTAGTACTTGATTGATTTATGATGGACCAATTGGGAATCCAAAATATGTCCCTATTTGATTTCAAATATTTATTCAACTTTGGCCCAAAACCCTTACAAGAAACGGCAATATTATCTGAAGAATTATATACAAACTTAACAAGGGCATTCAAACCGAAATCTAAAATTTTATATGGCTTAAATCCATATGCATAAACAGTATCCGGCCATAAATCCTGAGTCCAAATAGTTAGTTTTTTTTGATAAATTTTTTTTATCAATACCCCAGGTAAAGCAACAGTTAAAGGTCCTGTTTGATAAATAAAAATCCTATCAAACTTTTTACCGATAAATAAGCCTACAATTGACGTGAAAAACACAAAAGAAACATAATTAAGAATTTTAGTCAACTTACTTTTTTGATACCCTTCAATCACTGGAACTCTATGTATAGGTATATCTTGAAAATAGGTCTTTTGATACAATCTATTCTTGTAACCAGAAAATGTTTTACCAAATGGATAAGAGGGCGTTCTTGTGAGTACTTCCACCTCATATCCTTCATTTTTCCAATGACTAGCTAAATCATTGATTACAAATTCTTCAGGGAAAAATGCCTCCCCTATAATCAAAATACGCTTATCCTTCATTTGGGTAAATGGAAGAATATATCGAGTTATTTTTATCTATATTAACTTTCATTTCTTCAATCATGGACTCATAAGATGGTATAACAAAATCCACATCTTTTTTTTCACTCTTTAAGCTTTTATCAACGCTTTTTCCTTCAACTGCATTAATCTTAAGCCCTCTTTCAAAGGTTTTATTAAATAGGTTAAGAAGGTCAAATTTTGAAATAGCTATACCATTTGTTACATGATATAGACCAGTTAGGTCTTCAGAGATAGCTTTTTTTATAGACTTACTAAGTTGGGTGGTTGTCACGCCTCCCCAAAATGCTCTAGTGAATCCATTAGTCTCTGCTTTTTGATTCATAAACCAATGGAATAAACCTTCGCCATTCTGTTTTAACTCGGGACCTATTATTGAAGTTCTTAAGGTGAGATGCTTATCAGAAAATAATTCCCCTAAAGCTTTTCCTCTACCATACACGTCATCAGCGTCTCGAAAATCAGACTCTATATAGCCTCCCTTTTTTCCAGAAAAAACACAATCTGTGGAAATATGAATCACTTTTGAATCAATTTCATCAGCAATGCTCATAAGCCAATGAGGAAAATAAGCATTGATCAAAATTGAGTTTTTAGGATTTTGATTTGACCCTTTTATTAAAATACCAATACAGTTGATAATTACATCTGGTGTAATTTCTTTGATAATACCTTCGAACTTTTTGAAATCTGTTATATCAAAAATTATCGTTTCTTCCCTTAGCTTATTTCTGAAGGATAGGTCAAAAACCTCAAAATCTTCAGATGAATCCAAATTGAAAAACACTTGATGTCCAAGCATTCCTGTTGATCCTAATATTAATACCTTTTGCATTATTTATTCCAAGTAACCTTGTTTACAATTGAAGTATAACTCTGAATTGCTCTTATTACTCTTGTAGAACAATTAGTCACCAAATATTCCAAAGGAAGATGTTCTTGCCCGTTTTCATGCAATTCTTGTGCTATTGGAATAGACTGAAGCATGCTTTCTATGGTGATTCCACCAAGAACAATTGTTCCAGCATCAATAGCCTCAGGTCTTTCAGTACTAGTTCGTATACTCACCGCAGCAAAATCCATCATTGCTGATTCTTCTGAAATTGTTCCTGAATCAGAAAGTACTACAAAAGCTTCTTTTTGTAATTTTACGTAGTCAAAAAATCCAAGAGGTTCAATATTTCTAATCAATTCATGAAATTGGATTCCACTTGCTTTGATTTTATTTCTCGTCCTAGGGTGAGTACTGAAAATGATTGGCATCTGATATTTTTCCGCAACCGAATTTAGCGCTTTGGACAAAGTATTAAAATGATCCTTTAGATCGATATTTTCTTCTCGATGGGCACTAACTACAATAAACTCCTTCGGTTCTAGCCCTAGCCTATTAACCACATTAGATTCAAGAATTTCAACTTCATATTTATTCAAAACTTCTTTGAGAGGGGAACCTGTCACAAATACGTGATCTTTGCGAAAACCTTCGCTGAGCAAATATCTTCTGCTGTTTTCTGTATAGGTCAAATTAATATCTGAAATATGATCAGATATTTTCCGGTTTATTTCTTCAGGTACATTTTGATCAAAACAACGATTACCAGCCTCCATATGGAAAATTGGGATTTTCAATCGCTTTGCAGCGATAGTGCAAAGCACACTGTTTGTATCTCCCAACACCAACAATGCATCAGGCTTTATCTCGGATAATAACTCATAAGACTTAGCAATTACGTTCCCAATAGTCTCTCCTAAATGTTTACCCGCCACATTCAAATAATAATCGGGCTCTCGTAGTTGAAGATCTTCAAAAAATATTTGATTTAAAGTGTAATCGTAATTCTGTCCCGTATGAACTAATAAATGATCAAAAAATTCATCACATTTCTTTATACACTCCGCTAATCGTATTATCTCTGGACGAGTCCCGACTACAGTTACTACTTTCAATTTTTTACCCATTATTTCATCCAACCTTTCAGTTCTTCTTGAATGTATTCTAAACTCAACAATTTTTCTTTAATCTCAGGAATAGTTAACCTAATTGTATTATGAGAATTGTAATCCTCTAAATCAGAAGCTTTTGTATCTCCTTCAGTAAAGTAACTCCCATAATTCAAATCCCTGTTATCAGCAGGAATTCGATAAAACTCTCCCATATCAATAGCTTTTGCCATTTCTTCTCTAGTACATAAAGTTTCAAATAACTTCTCTCCATGTCGTGTTCCAATAACATTAATTGGATTACTAACTTCAAACAATTCCATTAAGGCTGTCGCTAAATCCCCGATTGTTGAAGCTGGAGCTTTTTGAACAAATAAATCTCCTTGATTCCCATTCTCAAAAGCGAACATTACTAAATCAACGGCTTCATCCAAGGACATCAAATACCGCGTCATAGTAGGATCAGTAATACTTAAAGGCTTTCCTGATTTTAATTGATCAACAAAAAGAGGAATTACGGAACCACGAGAAGCCATTACATTTCCATATCTTGTTAAGCATACTTTTGTAGTATCGCCGGGTATATTTCTGGATTCAGCCACAGCCACTTTTTCCATTAAGGCTTTCGTCATTCCCATAGCATTAATCGGATAGGCTGCTTTATCTGTACTCAAACAGATAACATTTTTTACCCCATTGGCTACACTTGCTTTTATAACATTTTCGGTGCCATATACATTAGTTTTAGTAGCTTCCATAGGAAAAAATTCACAAGATGGAACTTGTTTTAAGGCTGCAGCTTGAAAAACATAATCAACTCCTTTCATGGCCAAATCTAGACTATGATAATCCCTAACGTCTCCGATATAGAATTTTACTTTTGGGTCATTTAAAGCCACACGCATATCATGTTGCTTTTTTTCATCTCTTGAAAAGATTCTGATCTCATTGATAAAATCAGAATTGATAAATTTTTTTAATACAGCATTTCCAAAAGACCCAGTTCCTCCAGTAATTAAAAGCGTTTTATTTTTGAACATTTTAAAATGATATATTTTTTTGAATTTTAAGTAGGATGAAACTAGGTAGATAAAGGAACTTAGACAATAATTCAATTATTGTAGAGCTAAACTTGGTTTTCGTTTCAAATAATCTAATCCATTTAAAACTTTTTAAACACATTAAATAAGCAATTTTAACTAAAAAAGGTATTTTATTTCTATAATTGAAAAATTGATTTTCGTATTTAATACTATTCCAAATTTGAGATTTAACCTGCAAATAAACCCTAGCTTTTAAAGCAGCATTAGACCCCCTTATTCTAACTTTTGTTAAAGATTCGTTAATTACTCCAAGTTCATATTTAGTAGAAAGTGATAACCACATATAGCCATCTTGACCATAACGCATAATCTCAGAAAATTTGAACTCAGGATTTTCCAATAAGATATTTCGTTTAATCATAACGCAAGGAGTTGCTACAGGAGAAGAAATTAAAGACTTTACAAAAACATTACCTAAAAAAAAGCCAACATCCACAACAGATATATCCTTATTAGTAGCATTATCGAAAAGTGTATAACTAGTATGTGACCAAAATTTATTGTTCTTTTCCATATAGGACAATTGACGCTCAAGTTTTTGAGGATGCCAAAGGTCATCCGAATCTAAGAAAGCAATATATTCACCTTTAGAAGCTTTAATCCCAAAATTTCTAGCATGCCCAGGTCCTAAATTCGATGTCTTTAAATATGTGATAAAGGATCCATGCCTATTTAAAAACTCGGTATCATCGAGTAAGGAACCATCATTGACAACTATAATTTCAGTGTTCTTAAATGTCTGATTATAGACACTTTTTAAGGCTTCATCTAACCAAGATAAATTTGAAAAAAAAGGTATGACAACTGATATCATAGGTTTCTTATAAATTTAGCTGGGTTACCTGCGTAAATAGAATTTGGAGGAATATCCCCTGTAACGATACTTCCAGCACCAATAATTGAATTCTCACCAATTGAGAAGCAATTAGAAAGAATTAAGGAATTCATCCCAATCCAAACATTTTTCCCTATGACGAGAGATTTTGCAATAGGACTATTTTTGGGATTAAGCCCATGATCATGTGTTTGTATATTAACATTTTCTGATAAAAGACTATTTTCATGAATTTCAATTCCACCAGAAAAATCTAATTTAGAATATCGACCTATTGTTACATTATCATGAAAGACTAAAGTTCCAGAATTTAATTCAGAAGTTAGAAATACATGCTCCCCAATTTCAACGTTATCAAAAACCTTAATAGAATTAGGATATCTGTAAGTTAAACATCTTCTAGCAATTACATTTCTACCACAATAAGATATATTAAAAACAAAACCTAAAGTAGAAATTTTATCCAAAAATAAATTAAGCAGTTTACTTAATGAAAGATAAAATAAACCGAAGAAACCCAAAAACGAATAATTCCAGAATTTACGAATCATATATCTTCAAGAGAACCTAATAACAATTGCAAATGACTTTTATTATGATTTAAAAGATAATTTTTAACATCCGAATTAGCTCTAATCGATAGAGTTTTTGCATAATTAAAATCATTAATTAAGTCCCATATTTTTAAAGTTATATCTTCCTTTGACTTAACAGCAATTTCAAGACAATTTACTTTATTCTTCATTAATGAAGGAATACCACCTACAAAAGTCGTGATAATAGGGACATTAAAAATCATTGCTTCATACAAAACACGAGGAAAGCCTTCATGATAAGTAGGTAAAATAAGAATGTCAGATTTAAGATAAATTTGTTTAAGCAATATAGGATCAAAAATAGATCCAGTAAAACTTACACAATCACCCAAATTAAATTCTTGAACATATTTCTTTAGATCATATAGAGAAGTCCCATCACCAACAAATATCAGTTTAATATCAAAACTATACTTTAGATAGATTGAATGAAATGCTTCAAGCAATTCAAAAACACCTTTATCCTCTTCTAATCTACCAACAAAAAGTAAATTAAAATAACCTAGGTCCTTATATTTTTTATTAATCTCAAAGTCATTAATAGAATAATTAATCATTGGCTTTATAGTACTAACATTATTATTGTATGGTCTTATTATATTAGTAAAATAAGGAGAAACTGTATTAATAAAAGCAGAATGTTTATACAAAAATTTTGAAAACCTTGAACTAATATTTTTTTGACCTCTAACATAAATACCATATGGCTTATTAATTAAAATACAAAAAAGAATTAGAAACTTAAAACTGTTTGGATAAAATAAATACAAACAGTCAGATTTTATTAATAAATAAAGAGCTAATAAATAAGCCTTAAAATACGCTATTAATTTCGAACCCTTTTTATCAACATATTTACAAGAAACCTTAGTATTAGATAAATTAAAATTATTAATAGTATCCGATGAATTTTTAGGTTCTTTGAAATGAAAGTTTGTAACCGAATAACTTTCAGAAAGATCAACTAATAATTTAGCCGTTCCGCCATAAATGAAAAGTTCTTTCTTTTCATCTTCAAACATTGCATTGCTATTTATAAGAAGAACTTTTTTATACATAAATAATAAAATAACTTAAACATTAAAACTTTTAAATTATGAAAATTCACTTAAATTTAATTTTAGTCTTTGAAATATAAATTCTGTTCACAATAAACAACAAATAAATTGGAATAAAATAGGTGAAAAACGAATCAGAAATTAGATTAAGATTACCTAACATAAAAAAAGCAATTGAAACAGAAAAAAAACAAAATATAAAGGTTTTATCAATTCTAGACGTTTTGAAAGATAATCTATCAAATTGGCAGACCAAATAAGTAAATAATGGTGTAAGTATCCAAAATAGATTTTTACCAAAGAGCATACTAGCCTCGGTAAGAGTTGGGACAATATTTGAATTTGTTCCTATATATTTATTGAAATAATAGTTAGTTCGATTATCGACATTAAAATAATCATTTATAAACATAACCTGAGCAAATAATTCATCTAAAATGTTAGAAAATTTAATAGTATTATAATATTGATTTGAAGCTTGAATGCCAAGAGCAATATTAGGAATACCATGAAAGTAGGAGTTTAAGAAATAACTACCAACGTCATAACTGAAAGAAACTGAATTGATGTTTGAAACTGAAAAAAACTTAATTAAACTTAAAAGCAACATAGAAAAAGCACCATAAGCCAAAAAATATAGAGATATTAATTTTGAATATTTTGGATAAAATTTTACAAGAACGAACCAAAAGGATAATAAAGGAATAAGTATACTTAATCTACTATTACTAAAATAAATCAAAGTAGAAATAACTAAAGGAAAAATAGATAAAATAAAATAAAATATCCTTGGGTTGATTAAATACTTTTTATAAAAGAATATGAAAATATACAAAGGAATAATATACAAACTCCATTTAATAAAAAATATATAAGAAGTAGGCCCCAGAAAATCTTTTTCAAAAATAAATTCTTCTTGGGTTAAGATAAAACTAAAATTGGAATATGAACTAGGCGAAATGTTAAATATTCCAATCAATAAAAAAAACAAAAATATTGGAAGTTTATAAGAGTATTTACCTAAATTATTTATATCTAAATTAAAACAATCAGTTTTATAAAAAATCCGTAAAGAAACAAGTATTAGAATCATTTCCAACATCATATACCAATATGAAATTTTAATAGTTTCAAATAAAATCAACGAATCATAAGGTGAATAATAATTTGAATTAACATAGAAAAAAGGGAATAATAAGTACTTTGCAATAAGTACAAGATTAAGCATAATAAAGCCAACTCCTACATTTGATGGATTTGGAGCAATTAGATAAAATAATATTCCATAAATAAGAGGGATAAAACAAATCCAAGATCTAGGATCTGTTAAACTAAATTCATATGAAAATACGAAAATTATAAAACTTAAAATTAAGATGATAATCTTATAATATAAGTGTCTCAATACTAACTAGAAATTTTATTTAGTATATTATTAAAAAGAATTTCTTGAAATTCAAATTTTTCCTTATGGAAATTTAAGGATTGATCCCAATAACCAGTGCAAGCTGTATAAGCTGTTGATGCGTAACCAAAACTAATTTCACCTATATAAGCTTTTCCATCAATTTTAGAAATTACAAAATCATAAGCTACTGTTTGCATGTTTAGAGATTCATTTACTTCAAATGCTATTCGGATACAATCAATATTAATTTCGCTCTCATCATAAATTATATTACCGCTTCCTGACGCTCTAAAATCTCCCTCTCTAACAAATCTTTTTAAAGCAAATGCTTTATCACCTATTACGATTACCCTGATATCAAATCCATTATTTTCGATAAAATCTTGAAAATAAACATATCCCATTTCTTTTGGAACCAGCCTGACATTATCAGGGATAACAAAATGTCTATAAATGGATTTAAATAAGCCTAAAAAAAACTTCCCATTACGTTTATGTCTTCTAATTCGATCTACAAACGATGCTCTTTTATTATAAAAAGGAAATCCTCTTCCAAAAGCTTTATTAATAATTTTATTACTTTGCTCTTTATTGTTAACTAAAATCACATTATTTGATCCTGATCCTCTTCTAAGCTTAAAAACTTTTGGATAATTAGTATTACGAGCCCACTCTAACGCTGATTTTTTATCATAGAAAGCGTAAGTAGTAATAACTGGAGCATTAATTACCTCAAGAAGGTATTTTTGACCCAATTTATCATCGAAATGCCATGAGGTTTTGAAGTCAGGAAACACTGTTATACCTCGAGTTTCTAATGAGTACAATAACTGTTTAGCAAATACCTGATCTCTATAATCATAATTACTATAATGCCACAGAAAAATATCACATCCTTCTACTTGTTCAATTATATCATTATTATAAACATTTACTACAACATGATTGATATCATGCTTTTTACAATAATATAACCATTTAAAAGTAAAAAAATCTTCGTTTTTGGCTTCTTGAATAGCAATTTTTATTCCTTTAGAAATCTTCATTATTTATTATATTTTTTATATTGAATGAAAATTCCACCACCTAAAATCAATCTCGATAGACTTACATTAACAGCAGCACCAACAATGCTAAAATAGTAAACTAAAGGAAAGGCTAAGGAAAAACCAATTAACGAAGTAAATAGAGTATTTCTCATTACTAACTTATCCTTCCTACGCACCAAAAAGTAATTTAACGCGTATATATCGTAAAAAGCATAACCAAATAATCCAAATGCCAAAATAAGTAAAACTTTTAACTCATTTTCATAATCAAGAGAAAGATAAATAAAAACCAATGGATTAAAGATGATAATAAGTGTAACCAAAACAATAACAGTGCTTAAAATTATATTCTTATAAATATTGAAGGACTTTTCGAATCTAACTAGAAAAGGATAGAATACTTTTGAAATAGTACTAATAAGCGTTGCGAACAATTCAATAATTTTTCTGATAGAAGTAAAAATACCAACATACTCATTAGAAAAATAAACACCTAAGAGCATAGTACTTGTGCTATTATATAAAGTAGGAATAAATTGATTAATAAACACTGGAAAATTGTCCTTTATAGCAAATTCTATTTTACGCCAATTAATCTTGATAAATTCTATTTTATAATTTTTAAATATAAAAAATTGTGCAATAATTCCAGCAATTATCAAGCCTGAACTTTGTAATAATGGATAGATCCAATAATCTTCCTCACTTCTAATGAAAACAAAAACACAAAGTGTAAACAGTGTTTTCACCCCAATATTAATAAATGTTATAAACCTCATTTTTTCTACCCCTTGAAAAAACCACTCCGGGAATAGGGAATAACCAATTAAAGAGAGTGAAGTTAAGAAATAAATAATACTATATCTATAAAAATCATAAGTGAATAAAATAATAATACTTATAAGTCCTATAGATAAAAATAAAAATATCAGCTTAACCAAGTACACTTTACTGTATATTATACTTAGCTTTAAGTCACTTTCTCTAAACAAAGATACATCTCTTGTGGCTGTAATCTTAAAACTATAATCAGTTATAGACTGAAAATATGACACTAAAGTAGCTGCTAACATTATTATGCCATATTTCTCAAAACCGATAGTTCTTAAAACATAAGGTAAAGTGATAAGAGGCAAAATTAAACTGAATAATTGAAGTGCAGATAAGGAAATGAAGTTTTCTAGTAAAATCTTCGCAAACTTATTATTCTTTATTCTACTTAAAGTGCTATTTAAATTTAACATTACAAATTCTCCAAATACCAATCCACAGTCTCCTCAATTCCTTTATTAATTGAATGAGTCGTCTTGTATCCCAGCATTTTACTTGCTTTTTCTACAAAAGCCAAGGAATGTGGAACATCCCCATTTCTGTTTGGACCAAATTTTATTTTTACTTTTGCGATTTCAGGGTCAAACTTGGCTAAGTTCATTTTCAATAATTCAACCAATTGTAATAGCGTAGTCCTTTCTCCACAAGCAGTATTATAAACCTGATTCAAAGCTTCCTTATTCTCTGTAGTTAAACAAAGCAAATTCATCAAAATCACATTGTCGATATAAGTAAAATCCCTGGAATAGGAACCATCCCCATTAATGAGAGGACTTTCGTGATTCATAAATTTCTTAACAAATAGCGGGATAACCGCTGCATATGCCCCATTGGGATCTTGTCGTTTGCCAAACACATTGAAATATCTTAATCCTATAGTATTTAAACCATATGTCTTGAAAAAGTTCTCAGCATACAACTCATTGACATATTTAGTAATTGCATAAGGTGACAAAGGCTTCCCTATCACATCCTCTACTTTAGGTAATGCTTCTGAATCTCCATAGGTGGAACTACTTGCCGCATAAATAAATCGCTTGACACCCACGTCTCTAGCAGCTACCAACATATTTAAAAAACCACCCACATTTACCTCGTTGGTTGTAATAGGGTCTTTAATGGATCTTGGGACAGAACCTAGTGCAGCTTCATGTAATACAAAATCCTGGGATTTACATGCAGCATGACAGGTAGCTAAATCACGAATATCTCCTTCTATCAAGGTGAAATTGGTATTCGAGAGAAACGGCACAATATTATATCTATGCCCTGTAGCAAAATTATCCAAACAGGTGACTTTTACTCCAAATTCTAATAAAGCTTCGCAAAGATTAGAGCCTATAAAACCAGCTCCGCCAGTAACCAATACTTTTTTGCCTTGAAGGCTGTTCCTAAATTGCTCAAACATAATTATTACAATCTTGAATCAACCAACTCTTTCCCCAATACTGATTTCACATCAAAAATTACCTGACTATCAGACTTTTGGAGTGGCCAATTTTTAAATTCTTGATGAGCTACAGCCAAAATAATGGCAGAATACTCTTCCAAAACAGGCTTTGCTCCACCGTTGATAATCTCTATTCCATATTCGTGCATTACTTCAGCCGCACTTGCCCAAGGATCATAAACATCTACATTGATATCATAAGAAAGTAGTTCTTGGTAAATATCAATTACCCTGGTATTTCTTACATCTGGACAGTCCTCCTTAAATGTAAAGCCAAGAATTAAAACTTTGGAATCGATAACTTTGAGATCCTTGCGCATCATTAGCTTGATTGTCTCAGTCGCTACATGCTTACCCATAGAATCATTAAGCCTACGACCTGCCAAAATTATCTCTGGATGATAGCCTACTTCCTGTGCCTTTTGAGCTAAATAGAATGGATCAACACCAATACAATGGCCTCCAACTAATCCCGGACGAAAAGGAAGAAAATTCCATTTGGTGCCCGCTGCTTCCAAAACCTCTTGTGTGTCGATATTGAGCAGGTTAAAGATCTTGCTCAATTCGTTGACAAAGGCAATATTAATATCCCTCTGAGAGTTCTCAATTACTTTAGCAGCCTCAGCCACTTTGATGCAAGATGCTTTATAAGTTCCTGCAGTAATGACTGATTTATATAACTGGTCCACATACTCTGCAACTTCTGGAGTACTACCTGAAGTAACTTTCAATATCTTGGTTACTGTATGCTCTTTATCACCCGGATTAATTCGTTCCGGTGAATAACCTGCAAAAAAGTCCTCATTGTATTTCAGACCAGAAATTCTCTCTAACACAGGTACACATTCATCCTCAGTCACTCCAGGATATACAGTAGATTCATAGATCACCACATCTCCCTTTTTCAAAACCTTGGCTATAGCTTCTGATGCTTTTAGCATAGGAGATAATACAGGTCTATTGTGTTTATCTGTCGGGGTTGGAACCGTTACTATATAAATATTTGCAGTTGAAATAGGAAGGATAGCATCTGTAATTACCAATCCTTTTCCTTTTTCATCCAAGTCCTGAGAGGTTTTAACTAGAACAGATTGAAGTAAATTATCTTCTACTTCCAAAGTCCGGTCATGGCCCTTTTGGAGTTCATCTACGCGTTTGGGGTCGATGTCATAGCCTACAGTTTTAAATTTCTCTGCAAAGGCCACAGCCAAAGGCAGCCCCACATAACCGAGGCCAATGATGGCTATTTTACTATTTTCTAGGTTGGTTAGCATTTAAAAACAAATAGTTGATTCTAATTCTTAATTAATTCTTTTTATAATAATCAATATCTCCTCGCATCATTTCCACCACCAATTCTTGAACATTATATTTTGTTTGCCAAGAAAGTTTATTTTTAGCTTTCGTAGGATCACCGATCAATAAATCTACTTCAGTTGGGCGGAAGTAAGTTGGGTCCACTCGAACGACTACGTCTCCGACGTTAATTGTTAAATGTTCAGTGTTAAGCGGAGATTCGTTTAACGATTTAACATTTAACGTATTATCGTTTACCCCTTCGTACTTATCGACTCGCGTCGCTAAGGTGCTCAGATTGACACCGGTAGCTACGTGATATTTCTCCTCATCGATAGAATCTAGGATTCCGACCTCATTAACTCCTTCCCCTTCCCAGCGGATTTTAAATCCAACATGAGCAAAAGCCATTCGAACAAAGTCTCGGACTTTTGTGGTTTTTCCAGTTGCAATTACAAAATCCTCAGGTTTTTCTTGCTGTAGAATCAGCCACATTGCTTTCACAAAGTCTTTGGCATGTCCCCAGTCTCTTTGGGCATCCAAATTACCTAGGTATAAGCAATCTTGCATACCTAAAGCAATGGCTGCAGCGGCCATGGTGATCTTTCGGGTTACAAAAGTTTCTCCTCTTCTTGGGGACTCATGGTTGAAAAGAATTCCGTTACAAGCAAACATATTGTAGGCTTCTCTATAATTTTTGGTAATCCAAAAACCATAGATTTTCGCTACTCCATAGGGAGATCTAGGGTAAAATGGGGAGTTTTCATCATAAAATCCCTCTTCATTTTTATTCTCAGCCATACCCCCATATAGCTCGGAAGTGGATGCCTGATAAACTCTCGTCTTTTTTTCCAAACCAAGAATTCTAACTGCTTCGAGGATTCTTAAAGCTCCAATTCCATCCACATTTGCCACATATTCAGGGGAATCAAAAGAAACCTTCACATGAGACATTGCCCCTAGATTATAGATTTCATCCGGCTGTACTTCTTGAATAATTCGAATAATATTGGTTGAGTCAGTCAAATCACCATAATGCAATTTAAAATTGACATGTTGCTCATGTTGATCCTGGTACAAATGGTCAATTCGCTGTGTATTAAAAGAAGAGGCCCTTCTTTTAATACCATGAACCATATATCCCTTTTTTAAAAGTAATTCTGCTAAATAAGATCCATCTTGACCGGTGATTCCGGTGATGAGTGCAGTTTTCATATTTTTTTTTTAACACAGAAAGACACAGAGGTAATACTGAGCTTCACTGAGGGATTGAATTTTAAATTGTTAAGCCGTTAAGATGTTTAGGGTGGCTTAATTATTAAAGTCTTTTAAGTACTTTCTTTCTAAGGAAATTTCTGATTAAAACATATTGATGAGGAGCCAGGAGTTTTAAATAAGTATCAAGCGCACTTTTTACACCCACAATCTTTCCTTCATGATAGGATTTGAAATGAATAAATTCTCTCATATTCAAGCCTTTTATGCTATGAGCTATACTCCATCTATCCTTTAGACTTAGCTTTGGATCCGCCCAGTCTTTTCCTTGGTTATAATCACATTCTCCCAAAAACTCTTTTGATAAATAGCAAGTAAAGCCAGCTTTTTGGGCCCTAAGCCCATAATCAAAATCACCCAAGTTTTGGGTATATGATTCAGAAAGTGTACCAATGGATTTCACTACCATTTGAGGTACTAATACAAAATTGCCGTTGATCAGTTTTAGCTTTTGCAATTTACCATTAGGTTTTACTGGACTGGGATCGCCATGCCCTCCATATGTATATTCCTTAGTTCCGGGTTTGGCACAAGCTGCTGAGATAATACTTTTATTATCCAATTCCTCGCTATAATCCATCATCTTTAAAATAGCCATTGGTATTAAAAATGTATCATCATTAAGCCAAAAAAAGAAATCGTATTCATCAGTTTCTAAAGCCCTCTTCCAGGCCAAATTCATCCCTCCATTCCAATATAGATTTCCTGTACCATGGATAAGATAAACTTGAGGAAACTCTTTTTGCACCATTTCTCCTGTTCCATCCACACTTCCATCATCGCATAAAAAAACCTTTATTCTAGAATTACCTGGCAATTCTTGACTAAAGAGATTCGAAAGACAAGTTCGGGTCTTTTCTTTTCTATTGTGACAAGTGATGAGAACGGCGAGTTTCAAGAATAAGGGATGAAATGTTAAGGGTTAAAGGTTAAGCGTTAAAGGTTAAATGTTAAGAGGAGTTCGCTTAAGGTTTAACGCTTTAACAATTAACTAAAACCTGACTTGTTTAAATATTTCTTGGTTTTCCAAAAACCATTGGTAGGTTTTCTGAATTCCTTCTTCCAAGCCTACTTTCGCTTTCCAACCTTCACCTTCCATTTTAGACACATCCATCAGTTTCCTTGGAGTACCATCAGGTTTGGAAGAATCCCAGATAATTTCACCAGTATGCCCCACTGCCTTTTGGATTAGCTCTGCTAATTCTTTGATGGTAAGATCTACCCCTGTTCCTATATTGTAGAGGTTGTCCTGGAATTTATTTTCAAGGGCAAAAACAACCGCATCAGCCAAGTCCTCTACGAAAAGAAATTCACGCATGGGAGTTCCGGAGCCCCAGAGTGTTACTGGTAAATGCTCTTTAGCTGCTTCTACCTTGTCGACTTTCGTCTCCAAGGTGCTCAGCATAGACATAGATGAGTGTTTCGCGTCATGAAACTTTCGAATCATGGCAGGTAGCACATGGGAAGTAGTTAAGTCAAAATTATCATAAGGTCCATATAAGTTGGTAGGCATCAAAGAGATATAATCTTTACCAAATTGCTTTCGAATAGCTTCGCAGGCTTTCACTCCTGTGATTTTAGCAACTGCATACCATTCATTGGTTGGTTCCAAGGGTCCTGTCAATAAGAAATCCTCTTTTAATGGCTGAGGAGCTAGTTTAGGATAAATACAGGAAGACCCTAGGAATATAAATTTCTCCACATCAGCCTGAAGGGATGAATCAATCAGATTATTTTGAATCTGCATATTCTCCATCAAAAACTGATACGGGTAATTATTATTAGCCAAAATACCTCCAACCCTTGCCGCTGCATCAATTACTACAGCAGGTTTTTCTTCAGAAAAGAAATTGGCAACTGACTGTTGGTTTCTTAGATCCAATTCAGCTGAAGTTTTGCCAATAAGATTAATATAGCCTTTCGCTTCCAATGCCCTCCAAATAGCAGATCCTACCATACCGCGATGACCTGCGATGTATATTTTCGTATTATAATTCAATTGTTCCTAAAATTTTATATAGATAAAAAATAAGGGCTAAAGTGTTAATTGTTAAAAGTTGAACTGTTAAATCTTCTTACAGAATAGCTGATTAACGATTAATCCTATCACTTATATCCTTTTCCTCCACTATTTTTTAGTATTTGAATTAAGCCTTGAATCTTAAATTTCAAAGATTCAGTTAATTTCAAAATCTTCTGTTGTTCTTGATCACAAATTAAACCAGCGTCAAATGCCCTATATGATTGGGATCTAACCTCCCCGTTGGATCCTTTAGCGATATATAAAAAATTTATAAATTCTTTATTACCATCTCTTTCAAACCCTTCAGCTATATTATCCATTACGGAGCCAGCAGCTGAATTTATCTGTGCACAAAACCTGAAATCTTTAGAGAATTGTTCTTTCCTTGTTAATTGCCTTACAAGTTGACAAAGCTCACGTGCCAATTTCCAGATTTCTAATTGCTCAAAAGATGATATGCTTGCCAATTTTAACGTTTTAACAATTAACTTTTAACATATCATTAAATCAACTTTCAGCTTTTAGCTTCCACCTTTCTCCTATCTTACCAACTCTGGTTTTTCCTTCTCCAACTTTTCAAACACCTTTTTCACATCCTGGGCATTTTCCTTTTTAAGGACCAAAATTGCATCGGGAGTTTGGATTAGGAGGGTGTTTTTTAAACCTAAAAACTCAGTAAATATCTCAGTTCCAATTACCATATTCCCTTTGGAGTCAATGGCATGGCCTTGTTTTTTGTAGTAGTCATAAATGGATTCAAAAGAGCCCATATCAGACCAAGAGAAATTAGAAGGCACTACCTTGATCTTTTTGGTTTTTTCCATTACTGCATAATCCACTGAAATGGATGGAATTTGAAGTGAAAGTTCCTGGTCTAGAAATCCATCTTTTGCTGAATCAAAAGCAAGTTTGGCTTTTTCAAAAAGGATAGGTTCAAATTTCTTTAATTCTTCCAGAAAAACTCCTGCCTGAAAACAAAACATACCTGAGTTCCAAAAGAAGTTCCCTGCTTTAATAAAAGCCTCTGCAGTTTCCTTATTGGGTTTTTCACGAAATCCTTCCACATTCTCTCCTTTGGCCTTTATATAACCATATCCAGTATTTGGCCTTTTAGGCTTCAAACCAAATGTCACAATATGACCAGCACTGGCTAATTCAAAAGCTCTTTGAATTGCCTTACCGTAAGAAGAGGCGGATTCTATTAAATGATCAGAAGGAGAAACAAATAAAATGTCCTCAGGCGATACTGCAAAGGCTGCAAAAGCAATTGCTGCAGCAGTATTTCTGGGACAAGCCTCAACAATCTCTGAATAGGTCGAAATACCAGCTGACTCTAAGTCTTTTCTGGAAAGTTTATAATTATCACAATTCCCTACGACCAAAACCTTATCACAAAATTCAGCATTGCGTTTCGCCGTTTTTTGGAAAAGTGTTTCACCCTCAAAAATAGGCAGGTATTGCTTGGGTCTTGATTTCCTGGACAAGGGCCAAAGTCTAGACCCCACACCTCCAGAAAGAATAACGTTAATTGTTTTCAAAACCTTAAACTAAAAAACTTTAAATTTTAAACTCTGTTTACAGCTTCGCCCTTTCAGTCCCATTTTCTGAATTGGATAAGAATAGTTTCAATAAAACTGATTCAATTCCAAATCCTAAGGAACCTAGCAAGAAAATCAGGTTCTTCGAATTTTGATGAACCTTTCAGGTTTTTTATTAAAAAAAGAGCCTCTTTTTTAATAAAAAGGCAATAATTGCTCAAAGATACGTAAAGTGAGTAGTTTTTGTACTCATTTTTTATCCTATTTTTAAGTGGAATTTTAATATACTTAAAACTGCATTTTATATCTTAAAGGGTGATTGCTACTCTCCGAATTCATCAAACAAAGCTCCAAATCTTAAATACTTGGAAACCATATTTTTGTGGATATGCTCATTTTATAGATTCTGCACATTGAGGTATCAGATTGGGGAATTTGTAAACAAGAAGAAATGTATGATGTCAGATTTTGATATAAGATTAGAATTTGGGTTGTCAAAATTTGAGGGTACGGAGGACAAAGTATCTAGTATTTGGTATTTGGTATGTGGTATGTGGTATGTGGAGTACACGGTATGTAGTATAAACTGAAGACTGCTTTCACCCCCTAGCCCCCTAAAGGGGGAACGGATACGTTTACCACTCTTTATTCATTCTTCTGAATTCAAACTTCTGACTTCCCTTCGTACTTCGTATTTCCAACTTCGTTATTCTCTCACCTCCTAGCTCCCTAAAGGTGAAACAGATTCATTTTCAGACAAGCCCCCTTTCAGACTTCTGAATTCAAACTTCTGACTTCCCTTCGTACTTCCAACTTCGTATTTTGTATTTCGCTATTTTTTTATTCTCAAAGCCCTTTTCCACCAAGGCAATGGAACAGCTTCCTCATGGTATCCATAGGAATTTCCTCCATAGCCATAGCCGTAACCATAGCCGTAGCCGTATCCATATCCTTTGTCAATATGTACATCGTTTAGAATGCCATAAATTTTTGATACACCACCCTTTTCAACCAGGTTATTCAGGATCTGTGTATTTCCTTTCATAGAATAGCCTTGACGGAATACATAGAAACTAATATCAGCTAAAGCAAATAATTCCTTGGTCTCAGAAACCAATCCTACAGGAGGACAGTCAAAGACTATGACATCGTATTCTGCTTTAATCTCATTGACAATGTTGGTGAACTTTTCCTGCAATAGGAGTTCAGCAGGATTTGGAGGAATTGGTCCTGAAAGGATCACATCAAAATCTTTATGCCCTGATGATTTGATCACAGATTGCCATGGGGTATCCGAACTCAAACAGGTGCTCATCCCTTTATCATTTGTCAATCCAAAGTCTTCTGCAATTTTTGGTTTCCGTAAATCCAAGCCTATCAAAATGGTTTTCTTCCCCATCAAGGCATAGACGGAGGCCATATTGATGGAAACAAAAGTCTTACCTTCTCCAGAAATGGAAGAGGTAAATAAGATGGTCAGATTTTCTTTTTGTTGACTTAAATAGGTCATATCGGCTCGAAGAGATCGGAAAGATTCTGTCACTGTGGAGCGCGGATTATGCAATACCGGTAAGGCATCATCGGAGGTATTTCTCCCCACCATCCCTATCAATGGAACCTTGATCTGATTTTCCAATTCCTTAGGATCTTCGATCTTGGTATTTAAGAAATCCTTTATAGTAATAAATCCAATAGGAAGAATTAAACCTAGAATTAAACCAATCAACAAATTCAAAGTACGCTTTGGAGCTACTGGAGACTGACCTGCTTTAGCAAAATCCAAAATGGTATTTTTGGGCATATTGGAAGCTTTGGTGATCTCCGCTTCCGCCTTCTTTTGCAATAGGTAGACGTAAATATTCTCGTTGATCGTAAATTTTCGCTGAATCCCTATCAAATCTCTTTCTGTTTTAGGAAGCGAGTTAATATCAGATTGAATTAATCGGATTCTATTTTTCAAGTCTGCCAAGACATTCTGGGTATTGTTTAATGCCAAATTCACATTCTCCTGCAATTGCTTTTTAGTATTGGCAATTCGGGTGGCATTTTCTCTTACCGCGGGTGCCTGATCAGAAAAATTGGATTTTAATCGAATTTGATCTGCTTGCAACTCTGCCAAAGCATTTACCAAGGAGTTTAATAGTGGATCAGTAACTCCGATAATAGAAGGAGCAACCAATTCACCTCCCTGGCTATTTTCAAGGTAAGCATTGAGAGTCTGATAGTATTTGAGACTCACTTCAGTTTCTCCCTCCTGCTTTTCAAGCTCTTGCAATCTTTCAAAAATCACGGATCCTTCCTCTGAAAGATTAAAGACATTATTCTCGGATCGGTATTGCTGCAACCTGTTTTCTGAAGTTTCCAAAGAATCTGAAATGCCCAATAATTGATTTTCAATAAATCTAATGGTGCTTTCTGATGCTCTGTTTTTTTCATCCAACTCCCGCTTCAGGTACATCTCCATTAATTTATTGATGTAGTCCTCTCCAAGCCTTCTTACTGGAGTTTCTAAACTTAAAGAAAGGATTGATGCTTGCTTATTGATGGGAGAAACAGATAACTCTTCTTTGTATTTCAATGCAAGAGTAGGTGTGTCAGTTAATTTAAACTGGAATTTATCACCTGGAATTGCATTAATACTATTGATTTTGATCGAGAGATTTTCTTCTTCAATTTGTTCACCAAAAGAATAAACAGATTTTTTCAAAGAAGGAGCTTCCAATTTGGATTTATAATAAGGATCAGCAGGATTATAAATACTGAATTCATCATTTTCGATTTGCAATTCAAAGGAATTTTCATCCAAAACCTCAATTCGAAACATACCACCCACCCATTGAGCCTGCTTCCAATCTACAGTAACTATGATTGGTAGTTTATCATAAATCTGATTTGTGGTGATAAAACCCTCTCCAAAATATTGAACATTCAAATTCAACTCGGAGATGGTTTCCTCAGCAAGAGAAAAGGACTTTAAAATCCCAATTTCATTTTCAATATTATTCTTGCCTTGCAATCCAAAACCTGCAGATTCAAATAAATCCATTCCTAAAGCAGGTTCTTCGTCTTCAATTAGGACACTGGATTGAACGCTAAAAATATTGGTTGCATATCGGTTAAAAAGAAATGCAGAAACCAATCCGGCAAACATAAAAGCCAGGATCAAAGGCCAATATTGCAGGTAGTTGAACAATAATACCTTTAAATCAATCTCATCCTCTTTTTGCGCCAAAAAAGGATTCTGCTGATTCACTGAATTCTGGGGTGAATTTGGATACATGTTATTTAATTAAATTCAGAATTAGGGCTAAAGCAGTGATAGCTGAAATGACCAAGGCAATGGACTGGGCAGCATTCTCTCCTGCTCCCACTTCCCTTACCTTCATAGGCTCCACATAAATCTGATCATTGGGCTGGATAAAATAGAACTCAGAGGAGATCATTTGTCTATCATTTAAATTCAATCGATGCAAACTAGTACCCTCTGGATGCTGTCTAATCAATAATACCTCATCCCTTTTTGCTATAGGAGTCAGATCTCCAGCATTGGCAATTGCTTCAAAAATGGTCATTCTGTCCTGTAGCACCACAAACTTACCCGGTCTTCTAAATTCACCTAAAGCAGAATATCGGATACCACCCAACTTTACTTTCACATACAACTCCGTAGTCACATATACCCTTAGCTTTTCCTCAATCGACACCCTGGCTTCATCTAAGGTCTTATCTTTAACATTGACCTCTCCCACGATCGGCAAACGAATATTGCCTTCATTGTCTACCGTATAACCTGTGGTATAGTATAAATCACCTCCGGATTGGGTGGAAACATTACCCATATTCCCCATATTCCCAATCGGTTTATTATTAAAACCGTTCAGAATCATATCATCTACTGTCTGAATATTGACATCGATGATATCATTGTATTGTAAACGGTATTCAGGGATTTCGTAGGAAATTAATTCACCCTCTTCTATTGGGGTATTCCCCTCTTGATTTTGAAGATAAATGATCTTCTCATTGGACACACAAGCTGAAGCAGCTAGTAGGGCTAGGATAGAAACAATCCCAAGTCGGAAGCTCCGCATAAATGAATTTTTAAATTCTTGTTCAAAAACTGCGCAAACTTAATCAATTTCGTAGAAAAGCTGATCAAAATTTAGCAATTCAGAAAAACTAATCATTAAATAACAGTTTATTCACTATTTTTTACAGTATTCACTATCTGAAAGCAAAACCTGCTTCTTCCTAACTTTTAAAAAAATTTTCAAATTGATAATCCTTTACTAGACTTAAATCTCCGACTTGAATATTTGAATCAGCATTTTCCATCAGGTTTATTTGATTCATAGACTCCTTGGCAACTTTGATCATTAGATCAAATTTTTTCAGGAATGAATACTTTAAATCCTATTTAATTTTCTATCAAAAAAATTATTCCTTCAATCCCATGATGCTCCTGGCTCTAGCCAAATCTTCGGCCGTATCGATGGCTATGGCTTGATGCACTGTTTCTACCATCCTGATTTTCAGTCCATTTTCGAGCAACCTAAGCTGTTCCAGCATCTCGATTCTTTCCAAATCCGACTTGGGCATCTTAGTGAATGCCAACAATGCCTGCCTTCTGTAAGCATAAACACCAATATGCTTCCAATAATGTAAATCCCTGATTTTGTCCCTATTATAAGGAATGGATGATCTTGAAAAATATAAAGCATCCCCTTCTAAATTGCTGACTACTTTTACAAAATTCGGATTCTGCGCCTCATCTTCCGAAATAAGGGTTTTTAAAGAAGCTACTTGAACATTCCTATCTTCAAAAACCTGAACCAGGTCATTCAAGGACTTTTGATCCTGAAAGGGTTCATCTCCCTGTACATTGACGATGATCTCAGCATCTATTTGTTGTAATGCCTCTGCAATCCTGTCAGAGCCACTTTCATGGGCTTTTTTGCTAAGAAACACATTGCCTCCCAAGTTTTCTATCTGTTTGGCTATTTGTTCATGGTCTGTAACTACCCATACTTCATCAAAAATCCCCGTTGCGACCGTACTCAAATAGGTTCTTTGGATCACGGATTTCCCTCCTAAATCCTGGACCAATTTTGCAGGAAGTCTGGTTGAGGCATATCTGGCAGGTATTAAAGCGGCTTTTTTCAAGCTTTGAAAATTTTAATTACTGGAAAATGAAAGATACTTACTTGACTTTAAAAACTTTTGTGATTTTCTGCCACAAAGAAGTATCCATTTTTCTGATCCTTTTCTTTTTAGTGTCTAGATCTTCTCCATAATAATTATACATGTATTTATTATTTTGAGAATAGAGGTAGGTATTACCATATCCGTAATTGTAACCCTCATAATGGTACCCTGAATTGATGATCCCATTAAAGACACCGTATACGTTTTTCACTTGCTTGTTATTGAAGAGGTCATTGATCATGACCAAGTGATCTTTTACAGTATAAGCCTGACGGACCACATACAAGTTGATATCAAAAAGCCGCATTAAATCAATGGTCTCAGATACCAATCCCATTGGAGGTGTATCAAAAATTACCACATCAAATCTTTCCTCCAGGTAATTTAAAAACTCCTTCAGTCTCTCGGTCTGCAAAAGTTCAGCAGGATTGGGTGGGATCACACCCGAAGGGACAAAATACAAATTGTCATGCTTACTCTTAAACACTATATCTTCTGCGGATACTTTCCCAATCAAATAAGTGGATAAACCTACCTTTTCGGAATGACCGAAATAAGAAGCTAGTTTTGGTCTTCTCAAATCCCCCCCTACTACTACTGTTTTCTTGGAACCCAAAGCCATTGCAGAAGCCAGATTAAGGGAAGTAAAAGTTTTTCCTTCACCGGAAACAGAAGACGTAACCAATATTTTCTTGGTGTTCTTTCCGCTTGCCAAATAGGTAATTGCAGATCGAAGTGATCTAAATGATTCTGCCACTGCAGATTTGGGATGCTCCAAAACTACTTGATTGGTGTCTTTTTGACTATAGCCGATAATCCCCAATTGAGGGATCATGAAATTCTTTTTCAGATCTCTTTGATCCTTGATCGTATCGTCAAAAATATCCCTGACCACGATAAAGCCAAATGGAATCAAAAAGCCTAAAACGATAGCTAAACCATAATTCTGCTGCTTTTTTGGGAAAATTAGCGTTCCTCTTTTGGCATAGTCCAAAATTGAATTATCCGATACGTTGGAAGCCATGGCAATTCCTGCCTCAGCTCTCTTTTCCAACAAATAGGTATATAAAGATTCCCTTAATTTAAACTCACGGAAAATCCCTGTGTATTGGGATTCTGATTCAGGAAGAGTGGAAAACTGGGAATCGTAAAAATCTATGTCTTTTTGAATATTTGCTTTTTTCTGCCTGGTATTGGCTATCAGATTGACCACATTCTCAAATAGTGCCTCTTGGGCTTTTTCCATCTGTACGTCAATCTTCAATACTTCAGGATGGTTTTCATTGACTGTGGCCAATAATTTCCTTCTATCCTGGGATAATGTGACCAAAGTCTGAATTAATCCATTTAAAAGAGGATCAGGAACACCAATGACCGAAGGAGCAATCACATCTGAAAAGTCTTTGCTTTTCTGCTGCATGTATTGATAGATCTGCTCAAAATAATCCAGCTGGTAGTCGAGCTCAGCACTCATCTCATCCAGAGTATTCATTTTGCTCAAAATATTGGAAAATTCTGCAGATACATCCAGCATCTTGTTCTCCACTTTAAAATTCTGAAGTTCCTGTTCTTTGTTATTGAGTGAGTCTTCCAAAAAGCCCAGTTGCTCTTCAATAAATTTCAAGGTATTCTCTTGGATCCGGTTCTTTTCATTTAGATCATAATCAATGTAGGAAGTCATCAAGGCATTGATATAATCCCTTCCTTTCTCAACTACTTTGGTATTGGTACTTAACCTCAAAACCGAACTATATTCATTTACCAGGCTGACATTGATTGATCTACCTAATTGCTCTTCTAAGACAGTGGGGTTTTTAAGCCTAAAAACAATGGACTCTCCAGTCCGGGCAGGATTGACCAAAAAAACAGTGAACTTTGACCTCCCAGTTTCAATTTCTTCTCCGAATGTAAAGGTCTTATCATAAATGGATTCATCACCTGCAGCCATTGCTGAATTGAGGTCCATAAATCCAGATGCCTCTGGTAGAATTTTAAAATTCTCCTCAGATAAGATCAGTATCTCATTAGGTGTATCAGTTACCTGCAAATGATCCCAATCAACTTGGATTCGGATCGGAGAGCGATCATACAATTCGATGGCTTTGATATTGGTTTTTGCATAATACTCCACATCAAAGTGAACCTTTTTAAGTGCCTCATGGGCCAAGTTCTTGGATCTAAGGCGAAGGATATCATTTTCGAGATTGATGCCGGAAGAAAAAATATTGGATCTATCGAGAATCCTGGCTTCAGGAGAGGTATTGGTTTTGATAATCATAGAACCGGTCACTTCGTATTCATCCACTGTATAGCGGTGAAAAAGAAAAGTCCCCATTAAAAACAGACCGATAAAGAGAACATACCAAGGCCAGTACCTGATATATTTGGCAACTACATATCTGATTTCTAAGGCTTTCTCCTCGTTATCGAGTTGACTTAAGTCTAATTTCTCCATACTACCTTAATTCCCTGTTACCAAATTAATAATCAGTAATGTAGATGCCAACAAACCTGCAAACAAGGCCAACGAGGCAGTCAAATTATCTGCAGTGCCGATTTGTCTGATTTTCATCGGTTCCATATACAAGATATCATTCGGTTGAATGAAATAAAAGGGGCTGCCCAAGATAGCCCGGTCATTTAAATTGATTTGGTGGATTTTAGTCCCTCCATCGTATTGTCTGATGATAAATAACTTGTTTTTCTTTCCAAGCAAAGTTGTTTCTCCTGAATTTGCCAATGCATCAAAAATCGTGGCTCTGTTTTTATAAATTACCTTCACCCCTACGCTGTTGAACTCTCCAAGAGTTGTATATCTAATCCCAGCAATTCTCAATCTGACATATACTTCCTCTTTAAAAAACTTATTGATTTCCGCCTGAACCTTATTTTTGGCATCTTCTTCAGTTAGCCCAGCAATATTGATTTTTCCCAATTTTGGAACTTCCACCATCCCTTCCTGATCAATGCTATAACCTCTGAAGTAAAACGGATCTGAGCCTTGGCCACCACCACCGCCTCCGGCTCCTGACATGCCTCCTGCAGTAGAGTTCTGGTAGCTGAAAGCCTTGGTCAATTCTTCATCTGAGGAAGCAAAATCAATTTCGACAATGTCAAAGGGCTGCAAAATATATTTATAATCCACCTCAGCAAAAGGAATAAATTCATTTAGTTCGATCGCTTCATTTTCAGGTAAATTCTGTAAATAGGTTATCCTTTTATTGCTGATGCACCCCCAGGATAGAATGATCAAAATAAATAAGGGTAAAAGTTTTCTCATATTTCTCATTTAAGAAAGTATCGTAAATATATAGAAAATGGACAAGGGGTAATTTAATTTTTAAGATTATCCTAAAATGAACAATAAGATCTTACGGCAAAGTATCGGGATCTCAAATTCGAAATTTGAGGTTCATACTCCTTTCTACGTTTTCTCTTTGTGTCCCTTGTGGTACTGAGCTGTTCAGGATTTGCAATCCTGAACTCATATCATAGGATTTATAATCCGATTATTCGGGGCCTTTAATGAGTGGTTCAGTGATTTTAATTGTTTTTTGAGGTTATAAATCTTCGGATATCGCTTGGAGGTTGCAAACCTCGACGAGCAAAGATTTTTAGCGTAAAAGTCAATTACATTCACCAAAATCCTGTGAGAGCAGGTATTGTGGAAAAGGAAGAGGAATATTTAAATAGTAGCTCCGGAGATTTCTACGGAATAAGAAAAGGGCCTATTCAATTGACAGATTTTGGGTAAAAAGGAAGTTTATGATGAAGATTACAAATCTTCAGATCTGGCTTCGGGATTACAAATCCCGAAGAGCAGCGCAATTAGGAATTAATTCGGGAATTAGCTCAGGTATTTCTAAAAGTAAAGCGATAAATACTTAAAAGATCCTTCCTAGAAAACTTCCAAATCCCCCAAGGACCATTTCCAATTTTGTGCAAAGGGATCAAAATCCGGATTTACTTTTCTAAGGGTCACTTCTGGACCGGCTTTTAAGATTGGTAGTATACCTAAGGAAATAGCATCCTGTTCCAAATACCGGAGGCCCGAAAAAGAAGTAAATCTTGCGCCAGACAGCTTTTGAATCTCTTTAAGTTGAGCATGGAGTTGTTTTCTATCGGAATCCTGAAATTCTTCCAAAGTAAACAAATCGGTAATCCTAATCTCCCTCCCCATTTTGCTCTCCTTGATCCTATAAAACAATAAATAGCTCTTCTGGTCGGTCAAAAAATAGTAGGGAAATAAAGGACAATCACAATAGCGCCATTTTAAGTAGCCAAGCTTCAGATTTGTCTGGTTTTCAGCCTGCTCAGAACCTTCAATTTTTGCAACCAATTCCGAAATAGTTTCCCAATTTTCAGGTTCCAAAGAATGGTTGTTTTTGCCAACGCTCAAATGAAAATCCAGTTTGAGAGGTAGTTTACCCCATTTTTGCCAACCCATTTTCAGGTAGCCTGGCATACTATCAGCATTTGGACTATTGTAAATCAAGTCAAGTCCTTCCTGTTTCAGTTCCTCAATTAATCTTAAAGTCAGGTTGCTAAATACACCTTTGCCCTGAAAATCCGGATGTACTGCCGTATCGACTGCCCTACAAGCCTTTTTCACTTCTCCATCCACCAAGAATTCCCATCTTAAAAATGCTCTCACACCAATGATTTTGGAATTTTCAACAGCAACTAAAACAGGGGATTTCCCAAATGGATTATCCAGATGTTTCCAACTCCATAAGCTTTCAGACTTTGGAATCATGGACTCTCCCAAAGATATCTTTAGAAGTGAGATGATTTCCGGAATATCATGTTCCTGACCTTTTCTAATTTCCATAAAGTAAGTATAAGAAAATCATTTCCATTTTATACCTCCATTTGATTTACCAGTGGCTTTACTTCTTTTCCTATAAATTCTATGGATTCCATTAATTGGTTATGGCTGAGTCCGGCATTATCCATTTGAAAAGTAAATCTTGAGATTCCTCCCAGCGAATTGCTGTGACGGATAATCTTTTCTGCCACCTCCTCGGGACTTCCTATCACCAATGCTCCTGTCTTCCCTGTCTGCGCATAAAAATGATTCCAAGTCACAGGAGGCCAGCCTCGTTCTTTTCCGATTCGTGTAAAAGTCTCAGCATAGCCAGGATAATAAACCTCCAAAGCTTCTTCAGTACTTTTTGCGACAAAACCCAAGGAATGCAATCCAACTTTCAAGGTTTCCTGAGACTGCCCCGCCTTTTCACCTGCCTCTCTATATAGATCAATTAATGGTCTGAATCTATGCGTTTCTCCTCCGATCACTGCTACCATCAAAGGTAAACCTAATGCGCCGGCTCTGGCGAAGGAGGCCGGAGTACCGCCAACCCCTAACCAAATAGGAAGTTTTTTCTGAAAAGGTCTTGGGTAAATACTCTGGTTGTTTAATGCAGGTCTAAATTGACCTTGCCAGGTAACAATTTCATTATCTCTGATCTGAAGCAACAGACCCAACTTTTCAGCAAAGAGCTTATCATAATCATTTAGTTTGAGTCCAAAAAGTGGAAATGCTTCAGTAAAGGACCCTCTGCCCGCTACGATCTCGGCTCTTCCTTTGGAGATCAAGTCCAAAGTAGCGAATTCCTGAAAAACCCGGACCGGATCAGCTGCAGAGATCACAGATACCGCAGAAGTCAATTTGATGTTTTTTGTCCTTGCTGCGGCTGCTGATAAAATAATCGCTGTGGCAGAATCCAAAAACTCCTTTCTATGATGCTCTCCTATTCCAAAAACATCTAATCCCACCCGATCCGCATGTTCAATTCTTGTTAAAAGTTGATCTAAAGCTTCCAAACTTTTGTGTACATCGATTTTTACATCTCCAGCTTCCGTTGCTGCAAAACTATCTATTCCTATTTCCATGATTTTCCGAATTTCTGATGTAAAACCAGTTTTATCTAAAATCAATTCCCTACTTCTCCATAATAATTCAATAGATTTTTAGTTAAAATTATTTAAGCCAATTTGTTGACTGTCAATTTTCAATAGTTTTGAATACCACTTTTTACCGAGGCTCATGATACAAATCAATCCCTACAAACAGTACATTTTATTAGCAATAGGTATTTATATTTTTCTTTATGGATTTCCTTTTCCTTTAAACCATGTGCCGTATGCCCATGAACTTTTCTCAAAATATGTTTTGGCACTTCAGGAGAAGTATATACTCTTTTTTGGCAACAGAATTTTGGGGATGGACAGTTTTGAGAAAATCCAGATGACGGGAAGTGGGGACACTACCTTCGATTATGTCAGAATCCCTGCTTTGTTTTCCCTTTCATTGGTTATAGGGTTGATTTTCTTCTTGATTAGGAAAACCAGAGCTAAAGCTGAGCCCTTTTACCGAACTGCGTTGATCTATGCCAGATATCATGTTGGAATTACCCTGATTACCTATGGTGTCGCGAAATTTCTGGAAGGTCAATTTCCGGGACCTAGTTTCTCCACCATGGAAACTATCATTGGAAACATCTCTCCCATGGGATTGGCATGGAGATTTTTTGGGTATTCCGACACCTATAAAATTTTCATGGGGCTGGCTGAAGTCACCGCAGGTTTTTTACTACTATTTAGTAGAACCGCAATTCTAGGTGCTTTTATATCCATTTCCGTTTGTCTGAATATTGTTTTGGTAAACTTCTCCTTTGATGTACCTGTCAAACTGTTTTCCTCTCACTTATTACTCTTTTCCATTCTGGTTTTATTACCCAAAGCCAAGCCAGTATTTGAGTTCTTCATCCTACATAAAACCAGTACTTTGGGTGAAATCAAGCCTCAATTCTCAAAAAAGAAACATAGAATTACTTGGCTAATCTTTAACCTGTTTATCATCGCTTATATCCCCATTACAATCGTCTCAGGACATCTAATCAGCCAACAGTACCGGACTATGAAAAATGATTGGGAAGGATTGTATTACGGTTTTGATATCGACCCTAATCGACCTTGGAATAAGTTGATGTTAGAAAAAAACTACTTGATGCTCCAATCTGAATACGGTCCAAAGGAATACTTTTCGATTCAGGAAATCAAAGAAGGTGGTGAAATCCTGATTCAAAATCAAAAGGATGAGAAAAAACCTCATTCTTTACATATAAAAGACATTGGAAACAACCAATTTAAAATCCTTCTTAATCTTGGAGAAAAGGAGATCTTGGCGATTGGTAGCAAAAAGGACAAATCCAGTTACGAACTCGTCAAAAGAGGTTTTCATTGGATCAATGAATATCCTTACAACCGTTGATCTATTGAACCTTTAAAATCTCTACTTTTTCACTTACTCCGTTTTCATTAATGGCTTCAATCGTGAAATAATAATCTTTCATGCGATCCATGGTTTTGAGCCAATATTCATTGTTGCCCAGGACCATAATGCTGGTATAGAGTTTATCTGGAGCAGTGCCATAATAGATATTGTAGGCATAGGCATTATCCACAGGTTGCCATTTGAGAAAAGCACTTCTTTTGTCTTTCTCGGTTCTAAGCACCACAAATCCATTCACCTTTTCTGGCTTTTCTCCTGATCCTTTTCCAAATATCCGTAGACCACTTAGGGCAAATTTCCCAGTGGGCATGTGCACATTTTCCATACGGATATAGCGAGCTTGAACAGGGTTTTTGAGTTCCACATAATCATGAGGTACATCTGTTAAATTGGCACTTTTATCCACCAAAACCTTCCAGTTTTTTCCGTCGGCAGAATACTTTAATACATATTGATGGTATTGATCATTGTATTTACCCAATCGGTCATCTGCAACATCCTGATCGGCAAAATTAATTTGGATGGCATTAACAGTACTAACCTCTCCTAAATCCGATTGGATCCATTCTTCAGCATCGGCAGTTTTTGCTGACCAATAGGTTTTCAGATCTTCATCATTGGCTTTATTCGCAGTATAGCTACCCAAAGTCGAGGAAACCTGTAACGGTTTGTTATAATTCAAAAGCATCCAACCAGTAAATGCTCCAGGTTTGTCAGCCGCTGGCAAATAGTGCGGATAATCCCCAAAGGCAGTATTTGCCCACATGACATCATCCTGATCAAAACCCGCTGGCCAGATTCCTAATCTTCGTTCAAAGGTATTTTTAACTGAAATCATAATCGTACTCACATGCCAGTAATTCCCTTTATTATCCTGATAAGTTGCTCCATGCCCAGCCCCTCTGGCAAAGCCTCCCAACTTCATACTCAAAGGATCGGACTGAGGTGTAAAAGGTCCCAAAGGTGAATCACCCACTACCACCCCATCGGAATAACCGCTGAACTCAGTTCCCGGCGCTCCATATTGCAGGTAGTACTTTCCATTGTGCTTGGTCATATGTGCTCCTTCCATAAATGGATCCAGGAACGTATTATCCATATGTTCTCCAAAGCGTTGCCAACCATATCTCCATGGTTCCAATAGGTACATTTCCTTTCTGGTGCCAATGGGTTCCAAGGTTTTGGAATCCAACTCTATTCCATAAAGCGGATACCTATTCGAACTCCCATTGTACATATACAAGCTGCCATCATCATCCGTGAAAAAATCAGGATCCCAACCACCTATTTCAAATTTCTCTACTAAAGGTTTCCATTCATTTGCCAAAGGATCCGTACTCATCCAAATGGTAAAATCCTTTTCGTAAGTAGAGCCCATTACAAGAACTGTATCCCCTTTTATGCCCACAGCAGGAGCACAAAGTTCATCGTAGACTTTATTCCAGGGATTAAGAAACAAGCGGGAGTGAAATATCCAGTTATACAAATCCGGACTGGTCCAATAGCCCCATTGGTTGGTGCTAAACAGTATGTAATCTCCTTTGTAATTCACAATAACCGGATCTGCTGTGGCCCGATGCCTCCCCCACTCAGAAAAATTCGGGATTGGAGTATATCCATAATCCAAATTGATGGGATTGCAATATGTCAATTGCTGGGAAAAAAGAGGCGTGCTGCCTATAAACAAAAAAGCGAAGAGTAGAAGAAAACGGTTCATTTGGGCTGAATTAAACTTCTACAATATAATTAAATGTGACTTTCCGCAAAGATGCCAGTTACCTAAGAATCTTTGCTTATCTGGTCGGAAGACCGATGACCGAAGACCGATGCAGTCTTGATTTTACGTTTAACATATCCTTTTTGCTTTTGACTCCATACTGGCACAAAAGCGGATATCCATAATTGGTATTAGCAAAATTGATAAAAGCTAATCCAAATAAACATTTTGCCTTTTTCTCTATGTTCTTTTGCCTTGAAGCAAAAGAACCAAAAGTTCAAGACAGGGTAAAAACGGAAGTTTTTGAGCCAGATTGTGGGTAGGAAGCTTCAAGCACACAAGGCCAAACGCTGGCCCGCTGCTGCGTCAGCCCACGCGCGTTCAATTAACGATCATTCTTAATTTACAAATTAGGATTTCAAGGACTTCCGAAAAAAAATGTTTGTCCTTTTTATTTACTCTTACTTTGTTTTCAAAGGACACAAATGTTTCGATCAGTGAGACAGTGACCAAGATTGAGGATAAAGACTCTAAATTCGGATGAATCCTCAATATATATTAATCGAATTTTGGAGCAATTCCCTTAAACTATCCGGTTTTTGAGCTGAAGGCAGATCCGTTAAAAAAATCAATTAGCTCACGAGGTACGAGTGAGATCCATTGATTTTTAGGAGATGACAAAGTGAAAAAATCAAATCGGAACGAATTGAATTATTGACTTATTCTTTTTACCGATTTGAAGGAGAGTTTAGGGAGAAAACTTTTGGTTACTTTTGGTTACAAAAGTGACACAAATTCAAAATTTAATAAAATTTCAGCCATTTTCATTGTCTTTTTGCCTTTACGCCAAAGAGCAAAAAGCTCAAGATTGTATACCCCGACGGCTATTCGAGACTTCAACCACACTAAGACAAGCTCATATAATTCATCTTATATTTTTTTTAGAGCAACTGCATTGATACAATAGCGGAGGCCACTTGGCGCAGGCCCATCTGGAAACACATGACCCAAATGTGCATCGCAAACATTGCAGGTAGTTTCCACACGCACCATCCCAAAACTGACATCTTTGGTATAGGCCACATGATTTAGCTCCATTGGCTGTGTGAAACTAGGCCAACCCGTGCCGCTATCAAATTTGACAGTCGAGTCAAATAATTCTGTTCCGCAGCAGACGCAGGCATATTTCCCTGGCTCAAAAAGATTACACATATCTGAACTATGAGCTCTTTCCGTGCCTTTTTGTCTGGCTACTCTATATTCTTCCGAACTCAAAATTTCCTTCCATTCTGCTTCTGATTTCACTACTTTTCTTGGCGGTTCCGGGTTGCCATGATTGGCATATTTAATCACATCATTCCAATTAATCATTTCTTTCTAATTTGATTTTCCCTTTCAACAAATCTTGGTTCCAAATAATTCTCTGATACGTAAACCCATTTCTGAAATGAAGTTTTTGTAAAGAAATCGAAAACAGGAATCTAAATTTTATTGCATTCCATATTTTTATAAAATTATCAAAATCAACCAGACATGAAGTTCAAAATCATACTTTTCCTTTTTCTTAGTTTTTTTCAGTTATCCATGAGTATTGCTCAAAAATCATTTCATAAAAACAAAGTCATTGCTCACCGAGGAGCATGGAAAGCTAATGGCAATCCCCAAAACAGCATTGCTTCTCTGAAAGAAGCTGTGGCATTAGGGTGTGAAGGTTCGGAATTTGATGTTTGGATGACTGCAGATGGAATTTTGGTGGTAAACCATGATGCGGATTTTATGGGAATGCCGATTGAAACAACAAACTATGAGCAACTCCTTACTAAAAAGCATGAAAATGGAGAAAAGCTGGCTACAGTAGAAGAATATCTAGCAGCAGGAAAAAAACAGAAAGGAACCAAATTGATATTTGAAATCAAGCCTTCAAAAATCTCAGTGGAACGCTCAAAAGAAGTAGCTGAAAAATCAGTCCTGGCAGTAAAAAAAATGAAAGCCCAAAAATGGGTAGACTATATTACTTTCAGCTATGAAGGAGGATTGAAAGTTATCGCCACAGATCCCAAAGCAAATGTAGCCTATCTCTCTGGTGACAAATCTCCTTCTGAACTTAAGGAAGCTGGCTTTTTTGGTTTCGATTATAATATTGCTGTTCTAAAGAAAAATCCTCAGTGGATCCAAGAAGCCAAAGACCTTGGATTGACCGTAAATGCCTGGACTGTCAATAAAGAAGAAGACATGAGATGGTTATTGGAAATGGGAACGGATTTCATAACTACAGATGAGCCTGAACTTCTTTTATCGATCATCAATAATTGATTTTTTTGCAGGAATCCTGATTACAGGAATCCAAAATCAAAAATGGCCTTTTCCAACTCGGAAAGGGCTTTTTTTATGAATCCACAATTTCATTCACCTACAGGTACCTGCATTTCATCTATAGTTAACCTGTCCTCACCTACTCATCATCAATTGAGCTTGAATTCTTCGCAATCTTTGTAAGAAAAAAAAGCATTGAAAGTTTTATTCATAGATGATGAGTACCTCGAAAGGGTCAGGTTTAGTGAAACAGTCAAGCTTTTAAACTTGGATGTTGATGTATTGGTAGCAGAAAATGGTTGGGATGCAATTGCACTTCTTGGAAATGTCAAAAACCTCCCAGACATCATTGTCCACGATATCAATATGCCTGATTTAAACGGGATTGAATTATTGAATAAACTAAAAAATGTGGAAGTCATTAGAAGAATACCTAAGATCACATTCACAAGTTCTAAAAACAAAACAGATCTCCGGCAATGTTGGGATCTAGGAGTCAACAGTATAATAATCAAACCTTTTAAACCGGAAGATTATCAAGAGACCATCAAATTAATGATTAGCTATTGGAAAATAAACGCCAATAGTTTTTGAAAAAAAGAGGAGAAAGTTGTTTGCACCCAGTTTTGCCCCAACCTCTCTGCCAGTTTAACTAAAAGAACATGACAAATCAAAGTAACTTGTTTATCACCTTTTCCGGCAAGACCGAAAGAGATCAAATAGTGGATAGTTATGATCTGATCCGCAGGATTACGGTTAAACTGGTGGGGCAAAACAAAATCACCTTTCATATTGACAACACCTTGCCTTTAATCAAAGGAGATCCCGAAACACTAGAAGGGCTATTTTCCGAATTTATCCAAACAGCCATTAATCATTTTAGTGGCATGGATGGAAGATTGAATATCGTCCATATCAAAGATCCTAAATCCTGGATTTTCGCATTTTTTGTAGAAGGTGAAGATGAAAACAAAAATTGGGACGATGTGACCAATTTGGTAGAAACCGTTACACAATTCACACTCGCTATTTCCAAAAAAACATTTAAAAATACTGAGGAAGTGGATTATAAGGTCAGTTCAAATTGACACAATATTTCTAAATAAAATAAAATGGATAATCCATCATTAGTTTACCTTCATTCTTTATCCAATGGCAATGAGTCTTTTAAAAACAGGATCATCCAGCTTTTTATAGAAGAGCTTCCTGAAGAATTAAGTCTATACGAAAAGGCCTTATCCTCTAAAAATTTATTTTGGGCTTCAGAAATTGTCCATAAAATCAAGCATAAAATCGCTTTTTTACAAATGGAGGAATCCTTAGAAGTATCCGAAAAACATGAATTGGCCTTGCGTGAGGGAAAACTAAAATACCAAAGAGAATTTCTTGATATCATCAGCAAAATCCTTAAATTTCTGACTGATTGTAAGGATTAGTTTATGAACTGTTTGATCGTCGATGACGAAAGTGTTTCGAGAGAAATTTTAACTTTTTTATGTGAAAAAGAACCAAATATCAATCTCGTTGGCAAGTTTTCAAATGCCATGGATGCATTCCGGTTCTTAAATAAGGATGAAGTTGATTTGATTTTTTTGGATATCCATATGCCGGATTTTACCGGTTTTGATTTTATCCAGACACTTAAAAGCCCTCCTTCCATCATCATCACCACTTCCGACAAGGAATCTGCCTTAAAAGCATTTGAATTTGAGTCCATCATTGATTTTCTAAAAAAACCGATTGATCCGGAAAGATTTAAAAAATCTGTGGCCAAGGCAGAAAAAATTCTCCTTGAGAGTTCCAAATCAGAAAAAAAACCAGATCTGCCAAAAACAAAGAATCATTTCTTTATCAATATTGACAAACGACTCATAAAGGTTTCCTCCCAAGATGTGAATCTTATAGAAGCAGATGGTGATTATGTTATAATCAAAACTGAAAAAGAAGATTTCAGGGTACATACGACACTTTCCAGAATCAAAGAAAAATTACCTCTGGAAAACTTCTTTCAAGTGCACCGATCCTATATTATCAATCTGAATAAAATCATTGACATTCAGGACAATACTGTTTTGATTCATAAATCGGTGATTCCTATCAGCAGATCAAAACGTGTGGATTTAATGAAAAGGATCAACCTGATTGATTGATCCTTTTCACTTTATTTACTGCTCCATAATTAAATCCAGCAACATACGGATTTCGGTTTTGGTCTTTTCCAATCTTTCCTTCATTTCAGTGTCGTCAAACTGTTCTGACAATTCAATTTCAGAAGCAATCTTGGCCAATACTTCCATACCCGACGAAGCCGCTGTCCCATAAAGCTTATGTCCCACTTCTTTTATTTGGGTCAAATCCTTGCCTGTAACTGCATTTTCCAGATCTATTATTGCCGCCTCCAATTCACTTTTGACAATTCCCAGAATGGAGTTCAATACCATTGGATCTCCATCGGTATAGTCTATTAGCTTTTGCTTGTCATAATGAACCAGCTTTTGCTGAACGGAGATTTCATCCTGACCTTCCGCTTTTTTACCTTTTTCAAAAACCCAATGTTTAAAAACATCATGGAGGGTTTCTTCCACTACCGGCTTCACCACAAAATCTGTCATCCCTGCCGCTAGGCATTTTTCTCGCTCCCCTTTGACATTGCCCGCTGTCAATGCAATGATTGGAACTTTTTCAAATTTCTTGAATGCTCTCAGTGCTTTAGTGGCTTCATATCCGTTCATGATTGGCATCTGCACATCCATAAAAATGATATCAGGAATTTGTTTCTTACAAATTTCCACTGCTTCCTGACCATTTATTGCTTTTAAAAGAGTGGCTCTTGGCGTGATTCTTTTGATGATAGTCTCTGCCAGAATCATATTCACCATATTATCTTCTACCACTAGAACCGTATACTCATGATTGTTCCCATTGATGGGGATTTGATTTGCTATAACTTTTTCATCTGCTACAGTATGCAATCTTGATAATGCATGGTAAAAATCATGCAGTTTCAATGGTTTGATCAAACGATGCTTCACTTTCAATTCCTGACATGCCTCTTTGATACTTTGATCATCGGAGGAGCTATGCAATAAAAGAATCGGCATTTCATCAGGATTATCATTGAAGAATTCCCTGATTTTGCGGATAGTTTCTATGCCATTCATATATGGCATATGGTAATCCATCAGGATCACATCAAACTTCTCGCCTTTTGTCAGAATCTGCAAGGCTTCAAATCCATTAGAAGCTTCCGTAGGATGGATGTTTTTCAATAACAACATCTGATTGACAATCAACCTGTTATTATCATTATCATCTACAATCAAAACTTTTTTGATTTCTGAAACATCCACCCAATCAATCTCTTCTCCTTGTTCTGTCTGGACAGTAATTTCAAAATAAAAAATGCTGCCTTTGCCAAACTCGGACTTCAGGTTTAACCGACTATTCATCAGTCCCAAGAGCTTGTTGGAAATGGTCAAGCCTAAACCGGTGCCTCCATATTTTTTGGTGGTGGAACTATCCTCTTGTGAAAAAGCCTCGAAAATCTTTTCCTGTTTTTCCGATTTGATACCGATGCCTGTATCCCTTACTGAAAAACGTATGGTGTTAAAATCTCCTTTAGACTTCAGGTTTTCTATTTTCAGTTCGATTTCACCCTTCTCTGTAAACTTGGATGCGTTGCCCAATAAATTGACCAAAATCTGTTTTAACCTCACTGAATCTGCATAGATAAACCTAGGTAAGTCAGTACCAATGTTCAAAAGCATTTCCAGTCCTTTATTTTGGATCTGGTAAGTTATGATATCCGTAGCCTGGGAGGCCATTTCATAGAGATCAAACTTTTCCTCATCCAACTCCAGTTTTCCAGCTTCTATTTTTGAAAAATCCAGGATATCATTGATGATGCTCAATAGTGAATTTGCCGATTGATTGACAATAGAAAGATACTGATGCTGGGTTTCATTGAGCTTTGTTTTCAGCACCAAGTCCGTAAATCCGATTACGCCGTTTAGTGGAGTCCGGATTTCATGACTCATATTTGCCAAAAATTCAGATTTGGCTTTGCTTGCCTCCACTGCCAAGTCTTTTGCCTGCTTCAGTTCCTCTCGCTGATTAATAAGTGGGGTGATATTCTGGGTAAAAGACATCATGCCACCTATGCTTCCATCGTACAGGAACCAAGGACGCATTTCCCAGGCCACAACCCTTGGGCTTTCCTCACCAGGAAACAAGATTTTTTCTTCATCATTGGTAAGTACTTCTCCTTTTAATACCCGGTTGTAGTTGGAAATTCTCTCGTCGGTCATTAGCTCACTGAAAAGTTCATAATGAGATTCACCAATAACTCCAGAGGCTTTAAGCTTATATTCTTCTTCCCATCTTTGGCTCACCGCGATATAGTTCATTTCCTTGTCCATCATAGAAACTGCCGCTGGGGTATGCTTCACGAATGCGGCCAACCTGCTTTTCTCATTGATCAGGTCGATCTGAATATTCCTTTTTTCGGTTATATCCAAAGCAACTCCTAAATAGCCAATAGTATGATTCTCTTCGTCTAGTATTGGCGTTACCACCAATGAAACCAGCTTCTCCTCCCCATTTTTCCCTAAATAAGTCCAATCCTTTTGTTCAGAGCCATCCCTGTCAGGTCGGGCTGTAAATGTTTCGAAGCCCGAAATTTCCTTTCCAAATTCTTTTGAAATGACGGCAGCATGTTCTATTACCTCTTTTGTGGAATGTATCAGTGCAGGTGTGTGAATTCCTACTACTTCTTCAGCTTTGTAACCGAGCATTTTTTCTGCGCCACGGTTAAAAACAGTAATCAAACCATTGAGATCTGTGGCGATTATGCTGATTTCTGAGGTGGCTGAGAAAATATCATCTAGCATTTTTTTAGCTCGAACTGCCTCTATTTCCAACCTTTTCTCTTTGTCGATATCCTGAAAAGTCCCAAAAATCCGAATGCATCGTCCATCTTTAAAATCTGCCTGACCGATGGCTCTTACCCAGATTTCTTTACCCGTAGCGGTCATCAGAATTAAATCCAAATCCCATGGCTTCCCATGGTTTGTTGCCTCATCCAAGGCTTTGATTATCTTATCTCTACTTTCTCCTTCTTTGTAAAAATTGATTCCCGTCTCCAGATTTGGTTCAAAATCCTCATCGACCTCATGGATGATTTTTGTCATGGAAGTCCAAGTAATCTTCTGATTGATCAGGTCCACACTCCATCCACCTACACGAGCTACTTTTTCCGTTTCTTCCAGCATCTCCTTGGTCTCTTTCAGATCTTTCTCAAGTTTCGCTCGACCTGTGATATCAATCGCATTTCCGATGACATAGTAACTGTCGTCCAGTTCGCTTTTTTCAAGTACATTATTAAATAACCAAATCCGCTTGGAACCATCCTTATGAAGGGTATGCATTTGCCCTTTGGCAGAACCTTCACTTTTTATTGCTGTTAAGTACAGTTTCAGATTCTCATGCCTTTCTATAGGCATAATATCAAATAGGCTTTTACCTAATAATTCGTCAACGGTATACCCTAAAATTCCAGCTCCCGATGTGTTGACAGACAAAAATTTCCCCTCCATGTCATGAGTACACATCAAGCCTTGGGAATTTTCAAAAAAGACTTTAAGTTTTCTCTTTCTCTCAGATTGTATCAGTTCCTGTTGGGTTTCCTCAGTTATATCCCTTCCAATAGCAAAAACCAATTGAGATTCAGTCTCAGGTGCTGCAGTCCACTGTATCGTCCTATATTCTCCTTTGATGGTTTTAAACCGAATGGTAAAATTAATAGCGGGAATTCCCTCTGACAATTTCTCCAATTCCTCTTGGGTACTTTGATGATCTTCAGGATGGATGAAATCAAAAAATGGATTGGTCAATAAAGTTTCTTCATCCCAACCCAAAATTGTAGTAAAAGAAGGACTAATTTTCTTGAAAAAGCCGTCTGTTCCTGACAGACAAACCAAATCCAATGATAATCGGAATAACTTTTCGTAATGATTGAGCTCTATATTTTTGAATTTATCCTTGAGAAGACTGATGATCCCTCCAGATAAAATTTTCAGTCCAAGGATCTGATCATCGGTCAACTCAGTCAATGTACCATCCGCAACTGCCAATCCTCCTATTACTACTCCTGTCTCATCTCTAAGTGGAGAAGCAGCAAATAAAGCCAGGTCCAGCGCATCGAAAGAATCTGAAAGTTTAACGGCATTTGTTCTCTGGATAAAAAAATCCCGGTCTTGTAATACCTGGAAAGTATCTTTTAAATTTTCATTAGAGACCGTCTGGCTTTGCCCCACAAAAGACTTAACCAGAATGGTATCTTTTCCAAAAAAATATACATAGGCCTCTGAACAATTGGTAAGGATCAATGCAAGCTTTGCTATCCCATCTATTTCAGGTTCCTGAAGCTCATCCAAAATCTGAAATTTTTGCAGTAATCCGAGCCTATTGGATTCTAATGAATCCGGAAATTTATTACTCATTATAAATTTTTGAATACCAATTTTTTAACTACTTATCCCGGTAAATCTAAGTGTAGAAAGGATTAATTATGCAAAATATATCGCAAGTTGTAATATAAAAAGCCCAATTTGACCAAGGTAAAATGACTCTAATTTAGAGACTTATTTAAAGTCGGTTTTTATTGAATCATTTGAGAAGTTGAAATACAGATTTTAGCAGTTAACCCATCAAAACAGAATCTTAAAAACTTAATTTGAAATTAATAATTTTCAAATAATAATGCGAAAAGAAATAGTATTAGCCTAAACTGACCAATATCTTTTCCTTTTTCTCAAGGGATTTAAAAGGATTCTTTATTTTCAACAATCTTTTTTTCGCTTACAGATACTAGACAATAAACCCCATCATCTATGAAATGGATCTTATGTACCTCCTTCTTGTTCATTACTTTTTTCAATTTCAGTTATGCTCAGACAAGCAAGCCTAATTTCATCATCATTTTTACCGATGATCAAGGCTATGGAGATCTTGGGATTTTTGGTCACCCTACGATCAAAACACCTAATTTAGATCAAATGGCCATGGAAGGTCAAAAATGGACTAACTTTTATGTAGCTGCCAATGTCTGTACCCCAAGTAGATCGGCAATCATGACAGGCAGACTTCCCGTACGAACAGGCATGTACAGCAATTCCAGACGAGTTTTATTTCCTGATTCCGATGGAGGGCTTCCCAGTTCAGAAAATACAATTGCCACCTTACTTAAAACCTCAGGATATGCCACCAAAGCTATTGGAAAATGGCATTTGGGACACCTTCCTCCCTATTTACCTACGAGTCATGGATTTGATAGTTATTTTGGTATTCCTTATTCCAACGACATGGACAGAGTCAATGATGTGGATGCCAAAGAGGCATTTGCATCACCTCAACCCCAGTATTTCAATGTGCCTCTGATGAGAGATACGGAAATCGTAGAAAGACCTGCTGACCAAACCACTATCACTAAACGCTATACAGAAGAGGCCGTCAAATACATTCAAGAAAACAAAGACCAGCCTTTTTTCATCTATCTCGCACATTCCCTTCCCCATGTGCCTTTGTTTGCCAGTAATGCGTTCTTAGGAAAAAGCGATCGAGGATTATATGGGGATGTCATTGAAGAAATAGACTGGAGTGTTGGTGAAATAGTAAATACTCTGAAAAAAGAAGGTTTGGACAATAACACCTACATTGTTTTCACATCGGATAATGGACCTTGGTTGGTTTACAATGAACAAGGAGGAAGCAGTGGCGGTCTTTTTGGAGGAAAGGGAACCAGTTATGAAGGAGGGGTTCGCGTTCCAACAGTTATTTGGGGGCCAGGTAATGTCAAACCAGGGGTGGTTTCAAAAATTGGAAGTACACTGGATTTATTGCCGACCTTTTGCAGTTTGTCTAATACCAAGGTACCAAATGATCGAGTTTATGATGGTTTTGACTTGAGTCCAGTGCTTGCAGGAGAAGATAAGTCACCAAGGAACGAAATGTTTTATTACCATGGAGACAGGCTATTTGCAGTAAGAAAAGGGGATTACAAACTCTATTTCTATCAAAACAATCCTTTGGGATATCCAGAGAAAATTGAAAAACTAGATACCCTTCAATTATTTCATCTTTCCCATGACCCTTCAGAAAGGTTTAATATCGCCTCAGAAAACAGCCAAATCATTGAAGAAATTCAGGCCTTGGTAAATGGACATCAATCTAACATGACTTTTGGCACTACCCAACTGGAAAAGCGTATTGAAAATTAATTGGTATATGGTATGTGGTATGTGGTATGGGGTATATGGTATTTGAAGTTAAAAACCCAGTACTCTGTTCTAGATACTTAGCACTAAATTCTTGATACTTGGTACTTTGTACTTAGTACTTGGTACTTGGTACTTAGTACTTTGTACTTTGTACTTAGCACTTTGTACTTTGTACTTAGTACTTAGCACTTTGTACTTTGTACTTAGTACTTTGTACTTAAAATTCCACATAAAAAAACCCGACCTGAAAGGAACAGATCGGGTTTTTGCTATTTATAAAGGATTAATTCCCATTCCAATAATCCGGCATGACCACTGCCTCTTTTGAAACAGTTTTACCGTTCATTTCCACCTTTACCGTGTATGTGCCGGGCCCCACTGTTCTAGTGATGTATTTCATACTCTCGAGTCTTCTTTCGATGTCTTCTTCTTCCATGCCAAAACTTCTGAATCGCTCAGCAGTTTGATCCAATTGCTTCTGTGTTCTCTCCCCAGTCACTTCTTCAAAAGCCCAGTTGAAAGTATTCAATCCAGCTTTGGCATTGATCGTTCTGCTAAGGATTTCTTTGGCACCCTTATAGATTTTTAGAGTAGCATTTCCTGCATTTTTGCTATAAAAATGAATATGGGAACCAGGACTTCTGCTTTCTCCTTCAAAATTAATATAGGCAGTTTCATTGCTTAATCCCTTTACATATTGCACTGCAGGTTGAATATCAAACATCATCAAATCGGAATTAATCACCTCAGAATTCATACCCTGAAGTGGAGCAATATCTGCAATAAAAACGCCTCTGCCGTGGGTCGCTACAACCAATTCATTATCTCTTGGGTGAATCACCATATCATAAGCTGGATTTACCGGCATATTCGTCATAAAAGTAGTCCAATTTGCCCCTCCGTCTATACTGGCATATGTCCCGAGTTCGGTTCCTACAAATAGTAATTTCGGGTTTTTATGGTCTTCACGGATCACATTGACCCCTCCGGCAGGGATTCCTGTAGCAATTGAAGTCCAGGTTTCCCCCCAGTCGGTGGTCTTGTACAAAAACGGTTTGAAGTCATCTCTTCTCATTCCGTTATAGGCTACATAGGCTGTTCCGGGGTAATGTGCTGATGCTTCAATTCTTGTCACCCAATACTCCGGATTGTTTGGAATTTTATCATTAAGCAATGTCCAGGTTTTACCGCCATCTTTCGTTAGTTGTACATTCCCATCATCTGTACCGGCCCAAAGCTCATTTGGATCCAAAGGGGATTCCTCCAAAGTCGCAATCGTTCCATACTGGATATTTCCTGTTCCATTTGCTTTGACAGAGTCATTCTTTGACAAATCAGGACTGATTTCCTCCCAATTTTCACCACGGAAAGTAGACTTCAATACCTTGTTTCCTGCATGGTAAATCACATCTGAATCATGTGCAGACACCAGAATCGGTGAATTCCAATTCCAGCGCATTCCTCTTGCTCCTTCATACCGGATGCTTTTAGATTCACCGGTTTGCAAATCTAGTCTTTGGATGGGACCAAACTGGGATTCATTGTAGAGGTATCGATTATTCGATCTATCGACCACATTGTACATCCCATCTCCTCCACCGGTTCTTTGCCAGGCTTCAAATGGAATTGAGCTACCATCTTTTGTTGAACTAGGACCTCTTACGGATCCATTGTCTTGCAGTCCTCCATAAACATTATAAGGATATGCCATGTCCACATCTATTGCATAGAATTGTGCCAAAGGCAATTCATCAGGGTGGTACCAGGTTTTACCTGAATCATAAGTGACACCCATTCCATGATCATACCCTAAGAGCATATGTTCAGAATCCGCTGGATCGATCCACATGGCATGATTATCCCCTCCAAATCGGAAAGGCATACCCCAGGTTTTACCCCCATCTTTGGTTTCCCAAACTCTGATTCCCAATACATACACATGATCTGGATCATTTGGATCCACTGTGACCTGCTGGTAATAATAGGAAGGATAACCTCCTACATCCTCTCCATCCGGATTGATTTTCCTCCAACTTTCGCCCCCATCATCTGAGCGGTACATTTCAGTTCCAGCCACTTTTTGGTCATTTCCCAGCGGAATTCCGACCTCCAACATCCTCTTTCTTTCTTCATCGGAAATCCCCTCGACATTGACATTTTCAATATTGGCATATACAATCGATGGATTGCTTGGGGCATAAGCCAAACCAATTCTTCCCAAGAATCCTCCCGGAAGACCTGTTTCAAGCTTTTTCCAGGATTTACCTCCATTGGTAGACTTATAGATCGCACTTCCCTCACCGCCTTCATTAAATGTCCAAGGTCTTCGGATTTTGTCATAGGCGGCAGCGATCAAGGTATTTGGATCTTCAGGACTCATCACCACATCCACCACACCAACGTACTTACCGTCTTCTCTTTGTATTTCAAGAACTTTTGACCAGGATTTACCTCCATTGGTGGTTTTATAAAGACCTCTTTCCTCATTTTCTGAATAGAGATGCCCTAAAGCTGCCACATATACTACATCAGAATTGGTGGGATCGATCAGGATTCTCCCGATGTGATGGGATTCAGGCAAGCCCATATTTTGCCAGGTCTTTCCTCCATCAAGTGATTTGTATACTCCGTCTCCCCAATAAGAACTTCTGGAGTTATTTGCTTCACCGGATCCGACCCAAACGACATCTGGATTTTTTTGATCTACTGTCACATCTCCTATGGAAATGACCGACTGATCATCAAAAAGTGATTCCCAAGACTGTCCATTATTAATTGATTTCCAAAGTCCCCCAGAAGCAGTAGCAGCGTAAATCACCTTGGTACTTTTGTCGACAACAGCAAAATCCACATATCTCCCCCCTTGTCTGGTGGGCCCTATTTCCCTGAATTTAATTGCCTTGACCACTTGGTCTGGAATCTTCTGTGCCTGGACATTTGGAAGTCCAACTGCAGAAAACAGCAGTCCGAAAGCCAAAAATCCCTTTAATTTTTTAGTAGTTTGATTGATCATAGAATTAAGGTTGTGCCACTTAAATTAAGGGAAAAAGCAAGCACCACAAAACCTCAAGAAATCAATTATGTAAATGGCAACAAAGGTGCAGTTTTTGGTAAAGCATGCTCAAAAGAAAAATTATTCCCAAACAGCATTATTTAAGTGATCAAAATCAATCTATTGAGCTTTGAGTTTTGCAAAGAGAGTCCCCGCTTCCTGGATTCTATACCCTAGGATTTCCCCTTGCGCATTCCGGTCAAAATAAACCAAATCCCCGTCTACATCTGAAAAAATATCACCTTTCTCATGGAATATCGGGTATTTTACACCTTTAATAATCGCATTCAACTCATGTGATTTTTCATTCAAGATAAATTCCAGTCTAGTATTATCCTTGTACTCATAGACACCGGTAAAATCTTCCAATCCCAAATTCCGGGTTAGGAAAAGGTATGGATCTTCTTTTGTCAAAACCAGCCCATCACCTGGCACCCAATTGTCATACTCCATGTAAAAAGCCGTTCGCTTGGCTTTGGTTAACCCTTGAAATTTTGCCACTAAATGCAAAGCACCATCTATTCCTGCAGAAATCCCAGCTGTAGTAATCACTTTTCCATTGTCCACAAAACGAACATCCTTTCGCACATCTATGGCGGGGTAGTTTTCTTCCAAATTATTCAATGCGTCGTGAAAAGTGGTCGCAGTCATCCCGTCCAGAACTCCGGATTCAGCAAGCAAAAAAGCTCCGGTACAAACTGAAAAATAGTATTCTGTATCAGTTTGCTTTTTGATCCAATTGACAACTTGAGGATCTTTATAAGCAGAAGCCGCATTTCCTCCAAAAAAAGCAAGAATATCAGCTTTTGGCGCATCTTCGATGGAATAGTCCGGCGTCACTTTTAAAACTCCCTGGGACTTGATCGGAGCTTTAGTCTTGGAAACGGTGAATACCTTATAACCTGCATAGGAGAATACTTCCAAAGGTCCTGCAAAATCCAGAACCTCCACACCATCCTGAAGGTAAAAAGCGATGGTTTTTATTTCTTGTTTTTGGATCAATGGCATATTACAATGGGTACAAATTCCTGGTTGATCGTGAACGACAGAATCACATTCCGAATCGCAAGGTGGACAGATGTACTGAGGAGAATCCTGAGCGCTGGCGGAAAGGAACATTGTTACTGTTAAAAAAAGGGTATATAAATATTTCATGGCTAGCTTTTTCTACAAAGCTAGTAGGTGCCCACTTTCACTGAAAGGACAATTGGGCTCAGTATTCGGCCAGTTGATTAGGGAGAACTCCCTCGTATTTCTTAAGCAAAGAGCGTAATTGATTGCTGCTTTTTAGGCCACAAGCCGTAGTCACTGACACCAGCTTTTGACCATTGGCAAGCATTTTTACAGCCTTTTCTACCCTGAGCTTATCTCTGTATTCTCCCAAAGTAATGCCAGTCGTCTTTTTAAAATTTCTGCTCAAGCTTCTGGGACTCATGCAGGCATGCTCACCTAGGCTTTCCACAGTCAGGTCCTGATCAAGATTGGCAGCCATGTAATCTTGAACTTCATGAATTCTATTGTCCAGATGATTTCGGAATTGAAGAAAAACACTCAGCTGAGGGTCTTCTTTTGACCTTCTTAGATATAAAACCAGTTCTTTGGCAACTTTCATGGCTAAGATCGGTCCATAGATTTCCTCCAAAACATAGAGAGATAAATCAATTCCCGAGGTTACTCCCGCACTGGAATAAATTGTACCATCTTGTACAAAAAGTCTATCTTCCAACCAGTTTGTTCTTGGGAATCTGGCCCGGAACCTTTCTATATATTTCCAATGGGTGGTGCAGTTCTTCCCATCTAGAATCCCAGACTTAGCCAAGATAAAAGTCCCCGTACAAACAGAACAGATTTTGGCTCCAGAATCATATTGCTCTTTCAACCAATCAAAAAATTCTTGGTTTTTGACAGCAAACTCCGCACTTAAAAGAAGCTCAGAATCTATCCCCGGCACAAAAATCCAATCCTCAGAATTAAGTCGAAAATCATTAAAGTCAACCAAGTCACTTAAGGAAAGTCCAGCACTGGATTTTTGAGTGGCCCCTTGCTCTGTACCGATAAAGTAAGTTTTTAAATCAGTCACCATTTCCGCAGCCTCATAGAAAGCATGGGCTGGACCAGAAATGTCCAACAAATGCACCAATGGAGGTACCGCAAAAAAGACTCTGTTTACTTTATCCATGTATAATTCTTCTGAATATTTCTTTGGCTGCTTATTCTCCAATTTCAAACTTCTGCTGAAATAGAATTATTAAAATTAAAGGTTCTACCCTGAATTTAATGGGAACGAAACTTGGGCATTAAAATAATTTCTATTGAAGAATGTACAGCTTCTGTTTAACATTGCTTCCTTTTTCTTCGGAGACTCAACTTTCCATAAGCCTTCCTCCATTTTAGATAGGTTTTATCCTTGTCACTTTTTGGCGGCCAAAAAGTAACCAAAAAGCCCTTAGCTTCTGAAAACAATAATCAGCAGACAACTCCATTAAAATCGTGATAGTACCAAATTAAATTTTACGACCATTCAAGGAACAGCTTAAAGTCTTCCTATTTACTTTTTTTACATTAGTTTTTATAAACTTATTAAAAGTTTTTAATCGAACCTGTACAAATGAACCTGCTCTTGAAAACCAATTTTAAAAGCCTCTCAATTCTAATCGTAATTTTCAGCCTCTTTCTTTTAGCATTTCATGGGAAACAGGAATCCAATCAAAAAACGCTTTACCTGATCGGAGATTCCACTGTTAGAAATGGTGGAGAAGGGAATCTTCAAAGAGGTTGGGGTAATTTTCTTCAGGAATTCTTCGACAGCACCAAACTTACGATCAGCAATCAAGCGATGGCAGGAAGAAGTACGCGCACATTTATCAAAGAAGGAAGATGGGAAAAGGTTCTTTCCACCCTGCAACCGGGAGATTATGTGATCATGCAATTTGGGCATAATGAAGGCTCTGTCCCAGATACCACGAGGGCAGGCTATAGAGGAGTGCTTAGAGGAATGGGAGATGAAACAAAGGAATTGACCTGGCCTGATGGAAGTAAAGAAACGGTCCATACTTATGGCTGGTATTTGGAAAAATTCATTAAAGACACCAAAGCAAAAGGAGCTACACCCATCGTTGCCTCAATGATTCCAAGGAATAAATTTCAGGACCGGGAAGTGGAGCGGTCGAATCAAGATTTTGGCAAATGGGCCCGGGAGGCAGCCAGAAAACATGAAGTTCCTTTCTTGGATCTGAACACCCTCATAGCCGATCAATACGATGTTTGGGGACCGGAAGTGGTCAAAGGCCTATTTGAAAAAGATCATACCCATACCAATGAAGCAGGAGCTAGAATTAATGCTTTTTCCGTCACTCAAGGCATCGAAGCTCTGGAAAATACCGATCTTAAAAATTACTTGATTAAAGACAAACCAACCCTTTTCCTTATCGGTGATTCTACTGTGAAAAATGGACAAGGAGATGGTGCTGGAGGTCTCTGGGGTTGGGGGGATTTCTTGGCGCCTTATTTCGACCAGGAGAAAATCAAGGTTCAGAATCATGCGCTTGGAGGCACCAGCTCCAGAACCTTTCAGACCTACGGGCTTTGGGAAAAGGTGCTGGACAAAATGGAACCAGGTGATTATTTGATCCTACAGTTTGGCCATAATGATTCCAGTCCTTTAGCAGATACCGTACGAGCTAGAGGCACCATCAAAAGTGCTGGGTTAGAAGCCGAGAATATCTATAATCCTATCACCAAAAAACAAGAAACAGTCTATTCCTATGGGCAATACCTGAGACAAATGATCTTGGCGGCAAAAGCCAAAGGAGTTACGCCTATTGTGTGCTCCCTGATCCCAAGAAACAACTGGGAAAATGGAAAAGTAACCCGTGCTGATTCGGATTATGGACTTTGGGCAAAGCGGGTAGCCTTGGATACACACACAGCTTTTATCGACCTAAATCAGTTGGTGGCAAATCGCTATGACAGCTTGGGAGAAAGCTATGTGAGAGATCATTTCTTCAATGACAAGGACCATACCCATACCATTCAAGAAGGCGCTGAATTGAATGCGGAAATCGTGGCTCAGGCAATCGGGAAATTGAGTGAAATTGATTTGAAGGAGTATTTAAAATAGTATTTGGAATGTGGTATTTGGTATGTAGAATCTAGAATCTAGAATCGAGAACCAAGAATCAAGAAAACGGATGGATAAAACATCGTAAATCGTAAATCCGAAATCGTAAATAAGCTATGTTGAAAAAAATTGCTTTCCGAATGAAATTGATTCCCGGAAATGAAGCCGAATATGAAAGGAGACATCGGGAGATTTGGCCTGAATTGGTTACTTTATTAAAAGAAACAGGAATCGTTGATTATCAGATATTTTTTGACAAGGAAACTTCCTGTCTTTTTGCATATCAAGTTATTGAAGGGGATGCCAATTCACAGGATCTTGGAGGAACAGAAATCGTCCAACGTTGGTGGAAATACATGGCCGATCTGATGGAAACCAACCCGGATAATTCTCCCGTTTCCGTGCCCTTACCAAACGTTTTTACCCTGCTTTAAACCCATTCACATGAACCTCAAAAGCCTTCCACTTATTCTGCTATTGGCGCTTTCCATTTTAAGTTGTAATACTGATAATCAAACTGAGAAAGCTAATGATGACTGGCCAGAAGTAACTCAGACTTCGAAACCTTGGACACGCTGGTGGTGGATGGGAAGTGCAGTGGAACAGAAGAACATTTCGTCTTTATTGGAATCCTATCAAAAAGCCGGAATCGGAGGAGTTGAAATCGCTCCAATCTATGGAGCAAAGGGATACGAGGATCGATACATAGATTACCTCTCGAAGGACTGGTTAGGCATGCTTGAGTTTACGGTTCAAAAAGCTGATTCTCTTGGCATGGGTGTAGACCTAACCCAAGGAACTGGCTGGCCATTTGGAGGACCACATGTCAGCTTGGAGCATGCTGCCACAAGTATGAAAATCCAGGATTTTAGCAAGCCAGATGGAAAACCTTTATCAGTTCCTATACTTTTCCAGAGAAGGAATGAAAACCAGCCTATTGGCCAGTTGGTCGCTGTGATGGCCTATGATAAAGAATTAAATGCAGTAGATATCACGGAGTTTGTGGATGAGAATGGAAAGCTAAATTGGGATGAATCAGGCAACTGGCAGATCAAAGCGGTTTTTTTGGATAAAACAGGGCAAAAAGTAAAGCGAGCAGCTCCTGGAGGTGTGGGTTTCACCTTAGATCATTTCAGCAAATCAGCAGTTGATGCCTACAATCAACATTTCCAACAAGCATTTGCAGGCAAGGATTATGGATTTAGGGCTTTTTACAATGACAGCTTCGAAGTTTATGGAGCTGATTTTACAGCAGGATTTTTTGGAGAATTTGAGAAATTGAGAGGATATGATTTGAAGAATTATCTGCCCTATCTGGAAAGTCAGGATGATTCGGAAATTGTTCGGAGAATCAAGTCGGATTATCGAGAAACTATCAATGACTTGCTGCTAAGTAACTTCACTAATAATTGGTCAGAATGGGCACATAGCCAATCCAAATTGACCAAAAATCAAGCTCATGGTTCGCCGGGAAATTTATTGGATCTCTATGCGGCAGTGGATATTCCGGAATGTGAAACCTTTGGATCAAGTTACTTTCCGATCCCAGGCTTAAGAAGAGACAGTGCGGATATCCGAAATGTGGATCCCGATCCGATCATGTTGAAGTTTGCTTCCTCGGCTGCTCATGTAACAGGAAAAAACCTGGTTTCCTCAGAAACTTTCACTTGGCTAGGAGAACATTTCAAGTCTTCCTTTTCCCAGATGAAACCAGAGGTGGAGCAGGCATTCCTAGCTGGTGTTAACCATATTTTTTACCATGGGGTCACGTATAGCCCAGAGGATGTCCCCTACCCGGGTTGGCTTTTCTACGCTTCCTTAAATCTGACCCAGCAAAACAGTCTTTGGCCTCATTTTGACGAATTCAACCAGTTCATCACCCGAACCCAGTCTGTCCTGCAATCCGGAAAGGCAGATAATGAGCTCTTGGTTTACTGGCCGGTTTATGATGTTTGGGCAGAACCCAAGGGTAAAATGGAGATGATCACTGTGCATGCAGTGGATGAATGGCTACACCCAACAGAATTCTACAAACAGTCCAAACAATTGATGGATGTAGGCTATTCATTGGATTTCATTTCGGATGATATGATCTCAAAAACCCAAGTAGAGAAAGGAATGCTCAAAGCATCTGAACAGCATCAAGCGCAGGTCTTAATCATTCCAGACACGGAATTTATGCCTATGGAAACCTTGAAAAACATCCTCCAATTAGCTGATCAGGGCGCTAAGGTGATTTTTCAAAGCAAGCCAAAATCTGTTCCCGGCTATCATCCAGAATCTGCTGGGATGCAAGCAGCTTTGGATCAATTATGGGAAAGTCTGAATTTTGAAAACGGAAAATCCGAGCATGGAAATGGTCAAATTATCCTTTCCAATTCCATTCAATCTGCTTTAGAAGATTTGGGAATTGACAGGGAATCTTTGGTAGACAGTGGATTGGATTTTATCCGCAGAAAAGCTGAAGATGGCACTTATTATTTCCTAGTCAATCACAGTCCCAATACGATTCAAGATAAAATATCTTTAAATGTGGGTGCTGATCAATTGATTTTGATGGATCCTGTAACAGGTAAAAGAGGGAAACTCGCTTCACATAAAGAAGGTGATAAAACCATAGCAACTATCTATCTGAAATCAGGAGAATCCATCTTTATCAAAGCATTAGCTTCCTCCCAAGTTTCTTCCCTACCCATGTGGCCTGATTACAGTAAGTCAGGGAATGCAACAGACATCTCTACCAATTGGTCACTTTCTTTCCAAAATGGTCAACCCAAAGTTCCCGAACCTCAACAAATGGACTCCATTCGCCCATGGACAGATCAAGGAGATGATGAAGCAGATGACTTCTCGGGACAAGCTGTTTATTCTTCTGAATTTGACCTGGTAAAAACTGATGGCAAGCAATATGTATTGACTTTTGAAAAAGTGCATGAAAGTGCCAAAATATGGATCAACGAAAAGTATGTAGGTGCCGTGTGGAGTATACCCTACCAATTAGATATTAAAGAGACGCTAAAGGATGGAAAAAATAGCATCAAAATAGAAGTAGCCAATCTTATGGCCAATAGCATTCGATACCTAGACAGGAATGGAATTGAGTGGAGAAATTACCATGAGATCAATTTCGTCAATATCGATTACAAACCCTTTGATGCAAGCAATTGGAAAACCATGCCTTCGGGAATTGGAGGGAAGGTGAGCGTATTGGAATATTGAAACCTTAGATTATTGTAAATGACCGTTTACTATATCCTTGATATTCATAATCCCTTCAAGAATCCCAGACTGATGAGTTGCAAAAGAATCATCTGTGGATCTAATAGGATGTTCAAAATCAATAGCTACAGCTTTGCCAGTATTGGAAGTAGGGTCTGAAACCACTAGAATACTCATCCCCACATAAACCACATTAGAAGAATTTATCCAGGCCCATAAATCTTGTAAGTCTTGCCTTATCAACAGCAAACTTTGATTTCCTGCTACACCCAGCATTTGATTTAATTCATCAAGATTGTCACCTAACATGGAAGTCTTCCATCGGTCCTCGTCGCGAAACCCTCTGTCCGACGATCCACTAAACTTATCCATCATATCATGACGGAAGATTTTAAAAGTTTTACTGAAGCCTGTGACGCCATGGCGCTCTTGATCTGTTCCACTAGCAGAATGTTTCCCTAATTTCAAATCTCTCAACTCCGGATTGACCATTCCTGAAGTAGCATTACTAAGCAGCATATATCCTTTCCCATTGGGAGCAATGGTCTGCTCCATTTCTGATATTTTATCATCTTGGGCTTGAGACAAATTAATTCCCAACCCACCGAGAGCAATCATTAATGCAGCTTTTGAATAAAATGGCCCCTGAAAATTTGGAGCATTTCCAATTGGTATTTGTCCACTGGTATACTGCCCTATTTCTATGGCATCTGTTCTTTTCACGATCCAGTCAGGTAAAATCAATAAATCTTCGGCATGTCCCGCTCGTTGGATAACCTTTTCGGACTTCAGCTGAACTGGTTTCACAAGAGGATTTAATGGTGACTTCCCTGCCATCTCCTTCAGTTGAGAAGCCAAGGCCCCAGAATTGTTTTGAAATGGAGCTACATTCTTTGAATAGGCACTGTTATTTGAACCAGTATTTTCTTCTTTTTGGGAAGCTGGTTTTTGCTTTTCTGCGGAAGTTCTCATAATCCATTTGTTTAAAAATATGAATGATTAATAATTAAAAATCTGTTAGAATCGATTAAGGCAGATCCTTCTTTTTGTATTTCCTTTTGTTTTGTATCCTACTGAAAATCACTCCTATAAAAATACCAAATAATAAAATAAAGACTAAGAACCAGAATGCTACAGCCTCACTTCCAACTCCAAAAACAGTAATATTTCCATTTAAGAACAGGGTGAAAACACTCGATATAAAGAAGAAGATCGTCAGAACTACTCCTAATGTGGTGAGAATACCTCTCCATGCCCAATCATCACCAACCCGCATCACCATGAAAAATATAAAAGAAACCAATAACAATAAGACCCCGAATAAAATGTAAGAGACAATTTTAAACCCATGAGCATAAATATTCCATCTATTGGTCATACAGGCACATTGGATATCATCATCTAAGAAATTATCATAAGGATTTTTGAAAATATCATAGTCCTTGACCTGGCTCCAATTATCAGTCACTCCGGCATCCATCAATATCAGATCTTTTCTGGATAAGGCATAACTGGATGCGCTGTCCAATGATAGAATACCTTTTCCTACCAATTTCAGAAAATAAGGTTCTTTGACTAAAACTGTGTCTGCCAGAATGGGATTTAACAATTTATATTCACAGTAACTCTCATTCCCATAAATAGAGTTTGTGATATAGACATCATTGATAGACGCCCATTCCAGATCTTCCTGAAAACGATCTAAATAGCCCCAAAAACCTATTTCTTCTTTTGGAAGGGGAGTGATGTTCTTTTCAGACACCACAACAGAATCCACCTCGATCATTGCAGCCCCCAAAGCATCCCATAATTCTGTTGAGCCCTCATCTTTTCCAAGATCTGAAATCGCCACACCTCCCAAGCTGTTCTCCAACACCCATAAATATTTGGCATAAAGACTTCTTCCGTCTTCGTACCAAAGTTGGTAAAAACTATCGCCAATCTGAATATTGAAATAGGGAGAAACTTGCTCAGGATCAAAGCCGGATATAGTCAGAGGATCTGAATTTTGCACATATTGACTTTGAACATCACTGAAATCCAACAGACGACCTCCTGAACTGGTTTTAGGATAATCAATAAATGAGGGTACTTTCCATATAATTCCTTCATACCCTACCGTCACGATAAGTTGATTGACAGGAATTTTACCATTCGAATAGAAACCTATGGTTTTCTCAATTGACCCCCTATTCACTTTGGGATTATCATAAAGCGGGGAAGGAGAAAATGCTACTGTAGCCTCTGGCACATTAAGCTTGTTTGTCTGAACTAAAAAGTAATCGACTTTGCTTGTAAGGCTGCTGAAATCATAAGCATTTGCCGCTGCAATACTGGCATTGATCCGTATTGCAGGAACGCTGACTGTTAATTGAAAACCATCTACTTTTGAAGACAGATAGCTTCTTAAACGAGTAACAAAAGCTGTAAAGCTATTCCTATCACTGCCAGACAAGGTTTCAAAACGAATGGTAATTCCCGTCAACTTGTAGGTGGACATCAGTGATTCAAGGCTTTTCAGCAAGGTTTCCTGTGCAGCGCTATTCGTTAGAAATTGATGTGTTTTCGCTGATGAGTTACTAAAAACAGCAAGTGAAACTTTGTTCTTAGAATTCAAAGCCCGATTAATTATTCCGCTTTTCAACAAGCTGTTAAGCTGCGCACTATTGGCATTTGTACCATTCCCTTCTATCTCATAGCCATGCAGGATCAAATCGGTTAGATAATTAAAATTATAACTCTGATAGGCATCCCCAACAGGAGGACTCTGCCAAGCAAAGACCTTTGCTTTTGCCTGCAGGCAGTGCTGATAACTGATCATTAAAGTATCTTGAACAATCACACCTTGGATAGTATCCAGAAGCGGAGAGCCACAGGAATATTGTATGGCCTTCAAAGCAGCAAGCTTTGCCGCAATAGTACTGGAGCTCGCTATCGCCTCTTTATTTGCCGCATCCATCAGACCTTGTAACACATTTTCTAATTGTGCCTGAATCGAGTCAATTTTGGATTTAGGGGCCTTCGTATCCAAAAGACTAATTGCCTGTTGTATCTGATTTGATAGCTCCGAACCTGTGGAAGTATTTGCCGAAATCTCCTGGGCCATTTCCACCAAATCACCTGCAATGGCATCAACAGTCGCAGAATCAATCCATAAGGTCTCATCATCAGTCAGCTGTTTTAAAAAATCATAAACTCGTTCTTTTTCCCTTAGAGTCCTGTTTTCACGGAATTTTATCGGTTGAATCAACTTCTGAAGCAGGGACTTTTTACTGGTGTCTGCCAAAACGATAGAATCCAAAATTACTTTAGAAGGAGGAATGGTAGTTTGGCTAAAAACAGAACTGATGTTCAAAAAAAACAACATCAAGATGCCACATTTTCTCAAGGAAAAAGAAAAATTAAAACCTAAAAAATTATGCATGGTTTTCATCTATTTATTATCTCCAATTAATTTCTAAGCCCGTTTTCATCCAAGGCAATTTGACCATGGAAATTCCCCAAGGCATAGAATCCAATAAAATATCAATGGTCTTTCTCTCGATTTTCAGAACCATCAGATTTAAACCCATCTCAAGAATCCCCTCTCTTTGAATAAACCCTTCCCTGATCGCTTCTGTAGATGAGTTATTCATTTTTTCCCAATTGGCCCGAATTCCATCAAATAAGCTTAGTCCTACGGATTTTTCATCTTCAGTCAAACTCACTGTTGCATCTAAATGCTGCTCCATCGTCATACCTGTCAAAATTTTATTTAACAGCATTTCATATTCAGGAAAATCAGTATCTCCAAAGGCAAGAAACTGGAGCATTAAACAAGCCTTACTTTGCTCCTCTTCTGATTTAAGGCCAATTCCCTGAAGCCAACCTAATTTCGTAAAAAGCATGTTGAGAAAAGGCCAACATATGACTAACCCTCCATTAGAGACTGCCACTTGATCGTTTTCATTTATCATTTCTATTTCTGTAGACTCTTTATTCGTTATCCCTAAATATTTTTCTATATCTCCCACCAAATTTTTATCCATGCTCTGTATGAACTCCTCATTTTGAAGCAATGCATAAAAAATTGATTTCCAGTCAAATGAGGCATGCTTTCTCTTTAGATAGTTGAAAAACAAAAAATAGAATCTACTTCCTAGACTTGAGTGGTTTTGCTTTAAAACCTCATATCCAAAATAAATGACAAGCAGCTTCCATTTTCCCGGAGTCAGATTTTTGAGATACATTTTCGGAGCAAGACTGATCAGATTTTTGATAAAAAAGTAATAATCCGTCTCCTTAAAAAGCCCATTTAAAATGGCATTTTCATTTCCTTTCTGCAGGTTGAATTCAATGATTTTTAGAAATTTATCTTCGCCCTGATCAATTGATTTTTGTATGGTTTCCATTTTGGAAATCTTACTTTTCAAAAAGCTAGTTTTAGCTTTGACCGATCCGTCGCCTGTATGGACAAATCCATCATGCATTGAAAAACCATCCCTTTGTTTCGATTCTATAAACTCTATAGATTTTTCTTGGTAAAGTTTATCAAAACCTTCAATTTCTCTTCTTATGGATTTTGAACTCTTGAGTTGAAAATGAAGCATCATTTGAGTCTGCCTACTCAACTTTGAAAAAACTTTTTTCAAACTATTCAAATCAAAAAGTGAGTCCAACTGCTGAAGAATAGGAAGCTCCATTTTATCACCTATGGATAAAATTCCAAGCATAAATTTCTCCAAGCTCCTAATAGGACTCCACCAAGGCAAGTAGCCTTTCCTTTTCAAAAAAGAATAAGCTTCCAAGTAAGAAAGGAAATTTTGGGCATGCTCTGCATCCAGCTCTTTATTTGAATTCGAAAATATCCGACTCAGATTTTCCTTTAATTCTGAACTCAATTGATTGGATTCAGAGATTCGATATTTCCATTCCAATAAAATCAGTTCTTCGCCAATAGATTGGAGTAGCGATTCATGAAATACCCGAACCCAGGTTTTTAAATATTCAGATTTAGTCGAATCGGGAGAACTCTTAATCGAAACCAAAATAGAGTTCAGAATCAATTCCCTTATTTTCTTTTCAGAAACGGATAATTTCTCACGATTACTGCTCAAGAGCTCATTTAGAACTATAAACTGACTAACCAGCTCTCTTCCAAGCCCCTTTTCTTTTAACAAAGAAATCATCGATTTGACAAATTCTGTATTGGAGCTTTGGGCTTTCCTAAGATCTTCTTTTTCCAATGATCCTGTAGCTAGGATTTCGAAAGAAAAATCAGAATCCAGCCCGAAAACAGATTTAAAAAAACTCCATTGACTTGGCCTGAGGTGAAGATAAAATGCGTAGGCACTAGCGGATATCTGGGTTTTAAAATTTGCGAGAATTAGATTTCTAATCTGCGAATTCTGCTTTATTTGGCTAAACAGGTAATGGACTTTCTGAAAAACAGCTTTTGATTCCAAAACTTCTTGTTCCCCTTTTGTAGCTACATGACTGAGGTATGCTAGTCCTAATCTGAAATCATCAATTAAAATCTCTTTCAAGGTTTTTTGGAGAATATCCGCACTCAATCCCGATAAAATGCTGATTGCCTGTATTAACTTGAAGTCAGAAGATTGGTCTAAACCAAACCTTATGTCTTTGATTTTTTGAGCTGAACCTGAAAATGAATTGAGAAGAGAAATGCCCGAATTACCAACTCTCTCATCCCTTTTTCTAATTTCCAGGAAAGCTTGTAAGCGTTGTATTTCTTTGCTTTTAAAGCCCAAATACGATGATTTCCCCAATAATTTATTAACGAAATCCCAACTGGTAGTCTCTTTGGAATCTCTATTGGAAAATAAGAACTGAAATGCTTCTAGATATGCTTCATTGTTGTCCAATCCTGCCTTAACGATTCGATCTTGGAGGGAATAAAGGTGGCTGGTTTCTGTTAGGAGAATTTTTAATCCAGATTCATCCTGGCTTTTGATTTTGTCCCGAGAAACTAAGTTTTGATTTTTTTTAGATCTTAAAAAAGGGGCCAAATCCGAGTTGACATGAAGAAGGTACTCAAAAAGCAATTCCGTTTTTAAACCTCTCATGAGAAGGATCAACCTTTGGCTGACCAAACTTGTATTCTTAGAAAATCCAACAATAAAAGGATGAATTGCCAAGGATTTCTTTTCCAATAAACTTGCAAATCCAAACCGAAGATCCTGCAGGTTTAACTGTTGATCTGGTTTCTCTAAAACTCCAGTCTCTATAAATTTAAGAATTGCTTTTCCGTAATTTTCATCGATTATTGATTCGAAATCTATTCCCTTATCTATATAGTCTTCTGAATTTCTCCCTTCTTTGGACCTATTTAGATCTTCCTTTAATTGGTTAGATATGTTTCCAAAGCCTTTTCCAACTATTGAGTCTTTCCGAAGCAAATTCAGACTCGCTTTTCGATTACTTGAATCCAAATTCAACTCCAAATGAATCGCTTCAAATAAAATCTCTGTTTTATCTCCACCAGCTTTTTTGCTCAAGTTGGCGTAAGCAATCAAGATCTTTTTTCGATAGTCATTTCTCGAGGTATATACCTGAGAATTCAAAGCGTATTCTTCCCAAAAAAAACTTAGAAACCGATGCCAGGTATCTTTATCTGAGCCAGCCAAAATGGAGATTATATCCTCTAGTTTCTCAGCTGAGAGTTTGGTTATAAAATCAGGATCTTTTTTCAGCAGAAAGTTTAACCTTTCCGATTGATTTAGAAAAGTCCAAGTTGAATCGGATTCAATCCCGTGTAGTTCCTGGGATTGAATAAGAAGTTTCCATGGGCTTTTTAATGTATTGATTGGCTTAGATTCAGAATGCCCTTTCGATTGATTACTTTGAGTCTTCAGCATCGACAAAGTTTCTTTCAGTTCCACCAGAAGCAGACTTTTCAGTTTCACTTGGTCGGCTACCTTATAAAGCCTCTCAATCAAAGAGTACAAATCGAGGTTGTAATGAGCAGATATCTGCTCCAATAGGTTTTTTGAAAAGGCAATTCTATTAAACCTGGAGCCATTTCGTTGCAATAAAAAGTTCAGAATAAAAAAGTTGATGATTTGATCAGAAAGTACAAGATCCTTCTCTCCCTCTGCTTTTTCTATTTCCGGTTTGCGGATGTTTTTTTTATATAAAATCATCCAGTCTGCCTCATTTGGCTCCAACACCCTGATCAACTGATCTATCTGATGATCTGAAAAATTGAAAGCCAACCTCTTCCTGATCTTTTCACTTGTTGCTCCCAATCCAACGATCAACTTTTTCAACTCCAAAGGATGAGTGCCAATCAATTGAGCAAATAGAAATTCATGATGGTAGCTACTGTCCAGCCAAATAGGATAATATCCTTTTTGTAAATAAGTCGATAGTGCCTCCAGCAAAAAGTGTTTCGTGTCTACATTCTCTGAAGATTGGCCTGAAAAGCTCTGAGTTCTTTTAGATCTCAAAAATTCCCTGAGTTTGCTGCTCAATTCCTTCCGGATCAATTCACCCAAAGAGTTTTCAAAATCATATTTTGAAATTTTCCCCAAATCTATTTCCAGATTATCCAATTCAAAATTGAATTGTCCAGAGAAAACCTTTTCAATCTCCTCCTCTATTGTTTGATTTAATCTGCTGTGAAAAACCTCCTCTAGTTTTTCATTTCCCCACCTTGCATCAGCTAGCTTTCGATAGCGAAAGTCTAAAGTTAAATTCTCGACAATATGAGAAGATGAAGTGCTCATAGGGTATCAGCATTCTCCCATTGCCGGATTAGTTTGTATAAATTAAGAGCTGCAAGCTTTACTTTATCATCCTTCCCATCCTTTTTGACCAGGTTTTTCCACTCCAGATAATGGCTTTCAAATTCCTGAATATCCAGAAGATTTTTCCAATAAACCTGGACTTTGCTATGGATGGGCACACTTTCCTTGACCAGGTTTTCCATAAAGAAACGAAAGTGCTTTTCCTGAAATCTTGCCGGCCAATTAGGGAATACCAAACTCAACTTTAAATCAAAGAAATCTTCAGAAATTATTTCTTCGTTGGCTAACCTTCTGGATAAAACCACCCTTTTCTGATACACTTTTCTATCATTGTGGATGGTGCCATGCAGTCTGATTTTTTCTATTTCTTTCAGCAGTAATACACCCTGATCTTCCGGAGAGCCAGCCATCATGAATGCTTGCTCCTTGGTCTCTCTTTTAAGTTTTTCTAAACCATTATCCGAGAGTCCCAAAGAATGAAGTTTGGCTTTGGCTAAAGTTTTTCCTTGCTCATTTTTTAAAATCAGTTCTGCTTTATTTTCCTGAAAATTTGAAGAATTCATCGCCGACCGGTAAAACTCCTTCAGCAATTCCTGTCTTTCCTGCTCGGTTTTGCACCAGTTCGAATAAAAAGTCATATCCCCATAAGAATCTGTTAGATAAAATCCATAATCAGTTTCTTTTAGACAGTCTCTCAACAGAATATGATCCAACAAATAAAATCCTTCCGTATCCTCATTTAGAAGTTTGATCTTCTGGATTGTCGCTGCTACCATGCTGAACCCATCCTTTTTATTTCGGCCTTCCCATATTCTCAGCCAATTGTTCGGGGCTTTTTGGAATAAAATCTCCCAGTTGCCTAACAGGTTTTTTTTCCTTCTGATCAGGTAACAGTCAGGATTCAAAGGATTTGAAAAAAGGCTTTTGACATTGATTTTACCAAAACTTAATACTCCGGATTCCGATGGCAAAAGCAATTCTTCCCATTCCTGGCCTGATAGGGATCTATATTCCTGTTCAAATTCCTTGCGATCTTTGATTGAATTGGTATCGGAAATATCCATTCCCTCCCTGGAATATGGGTTGATCGGAATGCCATCTAAAAGTGATTTTTCCTGGAATTTTATCCCTGATTTTACATAAATCAGTTCTTCAAGTCCAGACAGGGATTTCCAACCTATTGCACCTAAATTCTGACCTTTGTTTTTCTGATGATTAAAATTTTCTATCCTTTGAAGCAATGCTACTTTGGCCTGAATCAAAGATTCTTTTAGCGCATATTCGGATGGAATAATGTGAAGTTTTCTTGAAATTTTAAAAGGCAATTCATTAATTTCTTCGCCGAATCTGGCCAGTAAATGATCAAAAATCCGGATTTTTCGATCCAACTTGTCTTTTAGATTTTCCCCAGATAGATGATCTATAATCGGGTCATGACTTTCTTCATGGGGATCAGTTTCTCTTTCGAATTGACTAAAATTTACAACAGACTTTAATTTTTGGGAGAAATAGCTGGGACCATTGATACCGATTTTAGGATCAAGCAGATCTGAGAAATTGGCTAACTGAGACAAGTAATTTCCCATCAACTGCTCCATAAGCATTAAATATCCTTTAAGCTGATTGGCTTTTGCTTTTCGCTCCAGAGGATCCCGGGATGAAAGCCCTTCTTTTCCAATCCCATAAATCATGGGGAAATGATGCTGGATGGAGGTGTAATTTTCCAGATTTCTAAATCTTCCTTTTAATTTTTCTTCTAAAAAGCTGTCTTTAAACTGATCCAATTGATAATGCCTGAATGCCTTAGACCATAATTCGAGAACTATTTCTCCTACGAACTCCGGGTTAATAGTCTGGCGATTCCCGTTCATATACACTTTGATCGTCTGAAAAACTGAATCAGGATCAGAAGGATTGGTTTTCAGATTGGCATAAAAGCCATTTTTTACCGGCCAGGATTTGACTTCTTCCTCCCCATTTAAAACCAGGTTCCAGGATTTTTTAACCCCAGCCACTTTTGATAAGATCCACTGGAAAGCTTCAACCTGAAGGATTTCAGCTCTTGCTTTCATCTGTGTGGACTTTATAAAACCACCAAGTAGTCTAGGTCCGGAAAAAATCTGCTCCAAACTTTGGCCTTCATGCATCAGCTCTTCAAAACTTGAATAGGAAATGGGCTGATACAAATACTTCTCAATATCAAATAAAAGCTGCGCAAAAATCCTGTTTGGATCCAAATCCTCATCAATTTCCAAGTTGATCCCCAAGACAAAAGGATCAGATTTAAGCAAGAGGATTTCATCAAAATCTTCGCAGAGATTTCTGTTCTCCTTTAAGAATTTATCCAGTCTGCTCAGAAACTCATTTTCTATTTTTGGATCTTTGACTATGCTCTTTGAAAATGCCAATGAAGGCATAATTTCCAGTTTATAAAGTCCTTTGATTGCCAGTTCTTTGGAACGCCTATTTATAGGATAAAGCCAGGCATTTTGAATTTCCTCAAATGCGTCAATGATCATCTTACGATGGTCATTGATAGTTACTGGATGATGGCTAAATACCTTACTGGGTGAGTGAAAACTGTTTTTCTTCCAGTCGATTTTTCCTTTGGGAGGAGTGGCTAAAATATCCTGCATAGAAAACCCTACCCTGAAAGCAATATCTGTCAATCCAAAACAAAGTTGCTCCAATATCGTCACTCCAGGATCGTGGGCATTATAGTCTGTCCAGATTTCACCGCTCAGCTTTTGAACAAACGAAAGCCCCAACTCCTTGAGCGCAAAAAAATCCTCTGCCAGAGAGAGTTTATGTTCCTTCAGTATGGGTTCTGTTTTTGCCATCAAAAATCTTTTAAAAATTCATCGTCCCATAGTTTGGAGAGCCGGAAATAAATCTGACAATCATCCCCATAGTTACTGATGGTTTTGATCTGAAGGCCATAATCAAACGTATCTCCCACCCATCGACAAGTGATTTTGTTCCACCAAAATCCATAATGGGCACAGGTCTTTCTGATTTTTGGTTTGGATTTACCAAAAGTACTGAGCGCAGTGGCATGGAGTAGTGCATACTTTCCTTGCTGCTTTTTGCCTGCATAGGCCATGAGTTCGAACCCCACACAACCAGTCAAACCCGTGATGACATCATGCCATTTTCCATCGGCAGGAACTTGCCCTTTTGCAAAATCTCCTACCCTGCCATGAGTAGAAACCAAGCCATTTACTGCTAGTTTAAAACCTGGGTTTAGAGTCCCAATTCCAATATTTCCTTGCTTTTGGAAATAGATCGTGGGATTTTCTGTTTCACCTTCCCTTAGAATCAATCCTTTGGTTTCACCATGATGATTGGCAATCACCCAGCTGGAATTCTTTTCTTTTAGGCTATCGTAAAAACTTAAAAGCTTCTCCTCATCTCCTGCCGGAAAAATCATCAAACCATCTTCATCAGTTTTATTGATTCCATCATCCACTTTGTTGAACATGGAATCAATCAGAATAACAAAATGGTTTTCCTTTGGAAGCGCTCCTCCCCTAAAATACTTTTTGAGCTGCTCTCTATCGTTTATGATAATTCTATTTGAACCTGAATCTTCCATTTGAGATGTTTTGATCTACTTTTTGATGATAAAATCTGAATCGATTGATAAATCGCCAATTCCGGCCATGGTGGGATTTTCAAGCTGCTCTTTGGTAAAAATTTCTATAAAATGCTCTTCAGCAGAAGTCAAAATCGCATAAGGAGTAATGGTTCGTAGTAATTCAATAGAATATTCTGTAGTGGCAGTATCGATGATTTTATAGGATCCTTCTACATCTATGATCTGCAATACTGAAAGCTTTGTGGCAAAAAGGACATAAGGACGAGACTCGATAAAACCTTGTATTTCAGACTTATAAATCGAATTAATAAAACCTTTTCCTTTAGAGTCTTTGACAGGATCAGGTGCTAAAAACCCAATCAATTCCCTTTCTAATAAATCTCTGAAATATCCTGCTCGCTGATCTTCTATAAATTTTACTGCACAGCGCACTTTTAGCTTTTCAAAAACAGGGTTGCAGACTTCCAAAGAAGAAAATGGAGAAAGATAGTTTTCTAAATATTCTTTGATGTCCTGAAGTAATCCCAATGGCACCCTCAAAAGCGAAGGATTGTTTTTTGAGGAATCAAAGGTGACAGGGACCACTACTACCTGAATATTGCTTCCTATGACAACACTTTCTGAAAAATCACTCCTTCCATAAACCATGACGCGTCCGATTTCAGGAAATTGTTCCAGAACGAGACGTTCTACATCCCATCCATCAACTGCCCTATTGCGATGTTTTAAAATTTCACTACTTCTAGCACGTTGATGTTTTTCTATTTCGTATGCCGGCAATTTCCTAAGCCCATAAGGTCCAGAAACCTTCTCGATCAGTTTTAAAGTGGGAACAGCAGCAGAAATAGGGTTTGCATTAGTTTGAAATTGCCTATCCAAAACTTGCGATCTTACTTCCTGAACTTTTACTGCATTCACAAAAACGGCTTTTATTTTTGAGTTGAGGTCTATGGAACTGCGATTTGCAACCCTAATCCATAGCTTCCCGGCAGGTAAAATGGAATTGTTACGACTATTGATCTTCGGTAATTTCAATCTTACAATTCCCGGATGGATCAGGTTTTCTGTAGAATCCTCCAAGAGTCTATTTCCCAGCGGATACCAGGAGTTATTCTCCAAATATTCCCAATCCAGATTGGGGCTAGAACTGATCGTATGCATTCTATATGCAGGAATCAAATCAAAACCAAGAGTAATAATCTCCTCAGGCACCGAATCGGTTAGACCTATCACTAAGCTGCCCCTCACATTGATCTGAGGAAGGAAGAAACTGGAGTTCTTTTTAATTCCAGGATACACTTGATCATACCCAAAAGGGTAAATATGCAATAATCTGATATTTTCATTCAAGGAAGGTTCAAAACGGGTCAGGTTCTCCTTTGCCCTATTTGAGTAATTGATATGAAAATGGTCTATAACAGGGGTATAAGGAGTTTTAGGCAGAATACCATTCGATTTTTTCAACCAACCTGTTCGCATGGAAGCTGCAGCAAATAATTCCGGATAAATGGCATGGCCAAAAGCCATTTCTGCAGGTTTTTTCAGCTTCAGATAAAAAGCAGGTTCTTGACTTAAATTTTTTAAATTTCCCAGAGGAGGAAAATTTGAAGGATCAAGTAATTCAAGATTGACTTTGATTTCTTTTAATGATTTCAAGTATTCCCCATCTGCTTTTTGACTGGTATCAAATAGACAAACCTTTTGATTTTTATTGGAAGGAGGATTCCCTTTCATTTGCTTGGAGACGGAAAGGATTTCAGCCTCAAAACTCTTGTTATCTATATCATCTGGATAAGCTTCGTAATGAGAGGTAAAACCATTTCTCTGCAGAGGCAAATTTGCCCAGAAGATGCTCAAACTCAACTCTTCCAAATTTCTGTTGAGAATTTTTGGACTTCTGATTTTCAGGTAGCTATCGTAGCAAGGAAGAGGACCGAAAGGTTGGAATGGATTACTCGTATCTAACTGCCCAAGTTGGTTGGAAACAAAAATTCCAGACCTGACATCCTTACTATTCGTCTCGATATCCAACTCAATGATTTCCAAGGCATTCAAAGCAGAGAAAGGTGGCAAAGAAGCATTGCTATTGAGGATCAATCTGATACAAGGCCAGTTTAGGCCTTTCAGCCCTGAGTGGATTTTTGAATCGAAGGCCACTAGAAATTCCTCAGATCCTTCGGGTTCTAGAAACAATTCCAGGCTTCTTTCACTCTGGTTGATAGAAAAATAATGGTAATCAAGTTCAAACCATCCCTTGAATCCTGTTGCAGTCACTACAAAGGCATCATTTATAAACTGCTGAACAAAGGAATTTAGATCCACATCAAAGTTTTTTTCAACCTTCTCTTTTTCATGAAACAGCAGACCCATTTTATTTTCAAAATCATTAAATGATTCCGAGGAGAATTTAAATCTGATTTTGATTTGATGTTTTCCTTCCTCCAGGATTAACACAGGAGAGGTAATGACCAATCCGATGATGGAAGGATCCATATTCCTTTCCGAAATTCCAAAACCTTCCTGGTTTTCGCCCAGTACTTTCGGAAAGCCATTGATTGACTCTTTTATTTCCAGTGTATCTTTTGCCTCTCCTTGGTATAAGCAGGCATCAAAAATGGAATTTAATTCGCTGGCATCTCCGATCACGGAATCAGAGAATGGCTTATACAGGTTTTGGTAAACCGTCCTAAGGTCAGTAATCTTTGTTTTGCTTATTTTAAGCCCAGATAAAGTGCTAAAAGGAGATTTAGATTGATCTGAGAAAGTCATTTCCAATTGGGTACTTTCCGGAACATCATCTAAACTTCCCTGTAGACCTACGTAGGCAGTCATTTGTTTCGGGAAGGAATCTTTTTGCATTAAGATTTCTTCATAATAGTAGTCCAGGTGACGATCCAAAAGTTTATTCAATTCGTTCTGAGCGGTTTGAAACAACCTCAAAAAACTTAATATCAAACCTATATGAGGATGATGTTTATCTGACTCGACTTTCTGCAATTCAAACTTTTCAGCAGCTTTCTCCTTGATAAACATCAGGTTTTTGAATATCAATTTGAAGGATTCTTTCAAGTCGACTTCTCCTCTCTCTAAAGAATTTCCACTATAAAGCCCAAAGTCCCGGGTGACATATTTCTCCTGAAGTTTTAGCAGATTCCTGATATTGCTTTCCAGGTAATTGGTTGCGTTTTTAATTTCATTCAAGAGTGTACCTTGGTATCCACTTGAAATCAGTAAATCTTCCCAAATGAAAAGATTACGGGACAGAGATAAGAGATTCGTGGCGATCTGCCCTTTGATTTCATTTTTCTTCCTATTTGATTCCTCTAATTTCAACAACAATGATTCATGCACTTTCTTGTTGATATTGAGATCCATTTCGGCGATAGAGCCAATGACAAATACAGGATCACTAAGTAAGAATGGTTTCCAGGAAGAGCTTGGGTGGTTTTCGAGATCGAAGAAATTGACAGTTTCAGCATAGGATAAAGTAAATTGGATCAAATCCAAAAAAGTACGCTCATCCGGCTTCACATAGGAGCTATCCAATGCTGCCGAAAGTCTTCCTTTTTGATTGATCCCTTTCTTCATAAACCCTGCTTTTATTAAATATTTGTGCCTTCGTTGAAGTAATAAGGATAAACCATATTACTTCTGGTATTGGTGATGATGACTGTGTAATCGATAAAAATCTGGAGAATGCCTTCTCCGAATTTTGACTTGTCGAATTTGATTTCAGAAACCTTGATCCTTGGTTCATAATAAAGCAATGCATCAAAAATGGTATCCTTCAGCATCGTTAAAAAGGTGGGGTCATTGGTTTCAAAAACATAAGAAATCAGGTCGCAACCAAACTTCGGGTACATGACCCTTTCGGTAGGAATGGTACCGAGAATAATCCTGATACTCTCTTTGATATCCTCTTCCCCTGATACCATTTTCAGTTTCTTAGAGTCTTTGTCAAAAGAGGGAGGAAAAGCCCAACCCACTCCTAAAAATGATTTTTCGTTTGAATCCATCATGCTAGCCTCCTATCATGACTGTTGGACATCCTAAAACAATTGAGCCACCATGAGCAGTGGTATCTCCCATTCTTGCAGCAGGAGCTCCTTCTATCATGACTGTGGCCGAGCCTTTTACTATAGAATCTGGCGGTCCTACACAAACCAAAGTATCTCCCATTTTTGCGGCAGGAAGCTTTCCTATCAATACTGTAGGTGCCCCAGGCCCAACTATCGGTCCTCCGACATGAGGGATCGGCGGCACTCCTGGAGTGACCATGGGACAAGTATGCATATCTGTTAATCTTGCTGCTAAAGGCATATTTCTATCAATTTATCATAACCATTGCACCTTTGACGGTCGTCTGACCACTTGCTGAAATTTCTGCAGTCGCATTTCCCTTGCCCGTAAAACCTGTTTGGGCAGAAAACTCTACGTTGAGCCCGGAACCTTTTAAATCCGATGTGGCAGCTAATTCCACATTCCCCGTGGCGCTTAATTTAATATCACCAGAGGCGTCCATTTTTATATCTTTTATACTGGAGAAGGAAATTCCACCATCATCCATCGTCAACTTGTTGCCATTCAAATCTTTCATTATAATGTTTTTATCCTCATCAGAAAAGATCAATTCATGACCTCCTGGTGTTTTTACTGTCAAAATCTTTTTTTCATCTTCAAATGAGATGGAAATACCAGATTTTGAGTAAATGGACTTGAGTTCGTTTTTATCTGAAGGAACCTCTTTTGGAACATTTTTACTGGAATAGATACTGCCTGTGATGACCGGAAAACGAGGGTCATTTCCAAGAAAACTTACCAGAACTTCATCTCCTATTTCCGGGAAAAAGAAAAATCCCGCTTCATTACTAGCGTAGGGAAAAGTCAACCTTGCCCATATTTTATTCTCGTTTTTGCCATTATCAAAGCTAGGAAGCTCAATTTCTACCCGAAACTCATTATCAGGATCTTCATTGATCTTGGTGACTTTTCCAATTTGAGGCCCACTGGTAGAAGGCAATAAACCGATAGCTCTGCTATCTTCAATATCTGGAAGTGAAGAATGCCACCTTGAATTTGTACCCAAAAAAAGAACCGAAAACCAATCACCATCCACAGCTTCCTGAACTACTTTAGAAACAAAAGCTTTTCCGTTGAAGCGATCAGAAAAATTTGACAATTCTACCAAGTCTCCAGCTTTGATGTCAGTAGTTCCTACTACTTTCAGCCTTCCTTGAACCTTGGTCAGAACTGATTTACTGATCCAGCTTTTGGTAAACGTGTCCATTTCTGTTTCTCCAATATTTGCTGAAGTGAATTTGGACATTTTGGGCATTCCAAGGCTACTAGATATAGAACTTGCCGTTAAATTCCCTTGACTTAATGAATCACTGATAGCATTGTTTTTTGTTACAATTGCCTGTGATTTCTGATCCCAAGAGGTGATTTCAAATCCACTGTATAAGTTCTCACCATTGAGATCCAAATCAGCCTCTAGTACTACTGTATCTGCTGAGATCGTCCAAGATCCAGATTGACTGAAGTCAAAAGCTTTTATAGAAATTTTATTCTCGGCTGTGCTAACGAAGAGATTGTTTATTTCAGACCTGACTACTAAATAATCCCAATCACTGCAATTATGCTGCACCGCTGGGCTAGGATAAGGACTTAAAGAAGATGTATCTATTGAAAGTCCTGCGGTATTGGCCATTGCTTTAAAAACATCAGAATCAGATTTTCCATCCTGAATCGTATTGGTTCTGGTTTTTGTCAACAAAAAAGATTTATCCTTGCAGGAAATCTGGATGTAGGAGGTATTTCTTTTTGCCACTAATCTTTGGCCGACGATAATTCCTTTAAATGCCAGATTACGGGAATCTTCATACCCCAGATCAATTTGAATTTCCTTCCCTGGAATAAATGAATTGCCATTGCTGTTTTGGAAAGGGTCATTCACCGCACCAAAAGCACCCCCATCTGCTATTTTGATCTGGGCACTTGTAATCCGGTTTATTTCTTGCTCCACTGTAATGGAAATAACCTCGATGGCCCCATCAATCACAGATCCGTCGATTTTGATTTCTAAACTAAAAACCCCAGAATTTTCTTCCAGTTGAGCCATTTATTTAAACTATTGGTGGAAAAATTATTTGATCTCCGGGAATAATCTCCCTGAAGTTACTGATGCCGTTAAATTTGGCTACCTGGATGTAATATTTGCTATCTCCATAAATCTTATAACACATTGCGGGGAGTTGGTCGCCAGCTTTCACTTCCCTTACATGCGTCAAATCGGCTGAATTTTTATTCTCAAGAAGTGCCTTCTTTTTTGCGGTAATGGAATAGATAAAACCACAGACTACCTCGGCCCTTAAAGGTGTGCCATCGGTGTCCATCATGGTGTAATTCGGTTCCCAGGTTTTTAATCTGCCCTGAAAAAGAAATTGGGTTCCCCAGAAAATCTTCACATAATTAGGCTCATGAATATCTCCGTTATAGGTAAAGATCAAATCCTTTAAGACTTGGATCTGATCATCCACTTTTTCATCTGTGATAACGCCTGTACCATCGAAGAAAAAATTCATGGTGAAAATTTTGGGCCCAGCTCCTCTGAATTTCACGGTTTCATAAGATGAGCCAATCGGCGATGTAACTGAGGAATATTTGATCTCAGATTTATCCTTGTATTTATCTGGATTTACCAAAACATCATACTCCCCAACCTGACCGGTAAAATCCGGTTCTTTGTAGGCCACCACTTTCATTTTTGTCAGCTTCCCTGTATCCATTTCAACGAATCAATTGGCTATCCAAAATTTCCTGGAGACGTTCCATACATTCCTCCTTTACTTCCTTTTTCAAGCCTTCCAGAACCTGAATCAATTCGGTTTCGGAGAGTTTTACATTTTCATGTTCGATGTCCTCGCCGATTACTTCCCCTTTGATAGTAAGTTGCTTGATTACCAATGTCATGAATTCGAATCTTTTACAAACCTTTTGTACTTAAGAGTAAGAGTCTCTATGGCTAATTCGTTTTTTGTACTGTTTAGTGGAGACAATTCCCATGAAATGGGAAATGCATGTGAAACAGTCCAAGAGGCCATATTCTCCCTGTTTGGTCCCAATAAAATGATCTGTAAGTCTAAAGGCTCAAACTTGAAATCCTCCAGCGCTTTCTTACACCAATCGGTCAAACTCTGATTGGGCAAAAGACATCTTTTTAACACCAAATCCTGAAAAACAGGAGGATTAGGGAGATAATGAATAAAATAATTATCTCCCCCCTCCTTTTTCTCTGTGACTTTTACTGTGACTTTAAGACCGGAAACTTCCTGAAAACTGCTTTCCATATCGCCATATTTCAAAAATTTGACACTGAAAAAGAAAGCGGTGGGCGGTGCATACCCGTCTTTAAAAAAGCCGTAATCCATCTTAGCTATTTGCGATTACCAAACCCTCGTGGGAAACTTCAATGGTTTCGATCGCCACTTCATTTCCATCGGACTTGAGATCAGTAGAACTGATTTTGGTTGGCCATGCATTGTTTAAAGTCCAGGTCATCGTTGGACTTCCGGATTCATCTAATAATTTGATTACCACCGTTTGTCTTTCAATGGTATTCATCTTGATCTGATTATACCAATCCCAAAAATTATTATCCTTTACAAAAACACCCTTTTTCATCGTCACTTTGTTGTTTTTGACGATTCCGGGCATATTTATAGTGGAAAAAATCGGACTGTTGCCATGCCTATATTCTATGGGTTGAGATTCGATCTCCAAACCACTGACTTCCTGGAAAGACATATTCGTATTGCTGCTTCCCCAATCTACCGTAAAATAAAACTTCGGTAAAGGCCATACATTATCTTGCTTATCACCTGCCATAATTGAAAATTTTTAAAAGTATTTAGAATGAATTAATGAATTAGGATTTTTGCATCTGCTGCTCGAATGTTACCACGATGAATTCTGCAGGTCTCACGATAGCGAGTTTTACAGAAATCAGCATTTTACCTTCCAAAATATCCAATGCAGTCATGGTATTGCCCAAGCCAATCTGGACATCAAAAGCATCCTCAGGACTGGCACCAGCCAAGGCACCTTGTTTCCATTTTTCAGTAAGGAAATTAGAAACCATGCTTTTTACTGTCACCCATGTATTGGCATCATTCGGTTCAAATACGTAGGCTCTTAAAGCCAACTTGATAGATTGCTCAATCATAATGATGGTACGGCGTACATTGATGTACCTCCAGTCTAAGCTGTTTCCATCCAAGGTTCTTCCCCCCCATACCAGAGTGCCTACCCCTGGGAAAGTTCTGATCGCATTGATAGATTTTCCTGATAAAGCATTGACATTCAAGTCTTCCTGCTGGTCGTGCGTGATGTTCACTGCAGGTTTTACCACACTGTTCAAACTGATATTTGCCGGGGCTTTCCAAACACCACGTCCATTATCTACCATGGTATAAATACCTGCCATGGCACCAGCTGTAGGTAATAGATTGATGATTGCCCGAACCTCGTCCAATAATGCAGAATAAGTAGGGCTAGTGGCTATCAGACCCAAGTGGAAATTTGATTCCTTGTTTTTGATATAGCCTGGGAGCATTGCCTTGGCATCATCATCGCTGACATTTGGCTTATCGGCTTTTAAAGCAGCCAAAAAATCATCTTCTGATTTTGGAAATGCCGTTACTAAATTGACAGCCTTCTCTTCTGGTAATACTGTTGCCAAGTCAATACTGGAGTCAAAGTTTTTAAAAGATACTTCTGGTTTTTGAACAATATTGGTTTCTAGCCAAGGATAGTACGCTGCTGAATAGCTCAGGTATTCTGTTCCTATTTTCTCTCGGAACACGTCCACATTGTCAACATCCATTTCCCTTTTGTTGTACCCGTCAAAAAGGTCTAAAATCGCGAACCTGTTCTGCATTTTGGCGCAATGGGCAAGCATTTGTTTGTAGACTTCATAAGAATCTTCACCAAGTGTCACGGCATCTGGAATTATTACCATGGTAGGCTCCTGTTCCTTTACCAACTTCGCCAGTCCCCCTTCTATTATTTTACCATCAGCACCTTTTGATGTCCCAAGAAGTTCATCCATTTTGATTTCAACTCCTTCTTTACCTCCATAGGTACCAACAGACACGATGTAACAAGTACCTCCTCCGTTTGAATAAAACAAGCGAAGGCTATTAAAGAGATAAAAAAGATTGTTCTCTTTATAAGCTAAATTCTTTTCTCCTCCACCCAAAGCAACTAAATTTCTATCCCCAGGCTGTGGGTCTGTCAAAGTAAACTTGGGGTTAAAAGCACCTCCAAAAAGCTCAAGATAATCTGCAAAAGAGGTAATTCTTGTAGGCTGGTTTAAAAGTGATTTCCCGTTACGCGATGCCTTTTCCGTGTAACCCACAAAAGCCGGAATAGCTGTCGCTACCTCGACTACGGAGCCTGGAAAAGCATTTTTTTCTTCAATGTAGACTCCAGGAGTCATTAGATTTTGTGCCATAAAATTGAAATAGTTAAAGTTTAAACTCGATTAAATAAAAATGTCAGAATAAAGAATGTCTTTGTTTGGCCCTTCCATTTGAATCATTTTGGCATCAGGAATAGGAAGAGTTTTAATAATTATTTTTCCGGATCTTATTTCCGGATTATACTGATCCACCAGCTGAAATCTAGGCTGAAAGTCCTTGTTCAGCGGAATGCTACTTTTCGATTGCAGGCAAGGAATTTTAAGACTGGGAGAGACCTGGACTTCAGAACCAAAAAAACCAAGTTCTTTCGTGCCACTATCTAAAACCTCCAATGACGAAAAATTAGAATAAATAGAATCAGCTAGAATATATCTCCAAATCGTTGACCTGTTTTTAAACCTAATGGAATAATTCAATTTTCCGCTTTGGCTATAATTTTGAAACAGTTCATCTGGGTTAAGGGAAACTATTGCATCCGGTTTTTTAAATCCTGCCTCAGGATCATAATAAATCGTGATCCTTTGATCCCCCGAAGAAAATTTATAAACCCCTTCGTCCAGGTGAAAGGATTGTGTATTTAATTCCTCTTTAGTTATAGTGACTACCTCCTCTTCGGATTCAATCTGCAGTTCTGATTCCAACGTTTTTAGGTATGAGACAAGCCTTCCGGAATCAAAAACTGAAACATAATCCTTCTCGCTTACAAATGAATCTTGATGAAGGGTTGAAGAATCAAGTTGCCCCCCGGTATTGCTTAAATGAATCAGATCACCTTTCGTTTTTGAGTACTCTAAATCTGAATAATTCCAGAAGTAGGGATCAGTAAAAAACACCTGAAAAATCAAGGGCTTTTTCTCGGATTTTAAGAAATCGATGTCTTCAGAAAGTATATTAAATCCATTACTCTGGCGCTTAAACAATAAGCGTAGATTATTCAATCTACGTTTGGAAGAGCCAGATATAACTAAATCAAAATTTGAAAAACCTGATTGGGGAAAATAGGAATGTTCAAAATTTACTGAGGCAATATGTACAAAAGATTGATTCATAAAAGTATCAATTTTTACTTCTATCCTCTGACGAAGTAATTGCGGGAATATACCCAGAAATAGGAGCTTCGTCTATGGCAATAAAACTTACTTTATAGATAGAAGAAGGAAGTAATTTTGCTCCAATTGAAGACCAGACATGACTGATTGTATCAAAACTCAAGGGGCAAAGTTCAAAAGTTAATTTTTCTACTTTTTTTGACAAACCAGGGATATTTCCTGGAATGATCACACGGTTTCTATTAAAAAAACTAATGATCTGGGATAAATAATTTAATCCCTCGATGTACTTTTTATTCTTGAAATTTGAACAAAAAACAATATTTAAATGAAGGTACAAAACCGGTGCTTTACTCTGAAAACCAGCACCATCCATTCCTCCAAACCTCGTGTTTTTATTTTTTAATGCTGGCTCCTCACCTAGTCCCAATAAAAACATAACCACTTTATCTTCTACATCCATGGAAGAAGTCCCGTCCAATTCTACCAAATTGGAAATGACTACTTTATTCTCTGAAAAACCATGTTGATTTTTAAAATATTGATTTATCAGATCCCTCACATGGATCAAAACAGTATCGATCATTAGTAGAAAAATTAAATTCGAAAAATTAAAGGGCCAGAAGAAAAAGACAATTAACCTGACTCTATTTCCCGTTATATTAGAAACAAAATTGGTATAATACAAGGACTTATGCTTAAAAAAAATTAATTTAATAGGCGGTTTTAATAATTTTTTTCAGTGAACAGGCCAATTATTTAATAAATCACACAAAGTTTATGTACCTCATATCTATTTTTACGGTTTTCATATCAATTATTTTCACTGTTATTTCTTATTATTTTATCAAGAAATACCATCAAAAAAAGTTGTTATTCCTAGAAAAAGAAATTCGAAAAACCCATCAAACTATAATTGAAAAACAATACTTAATTGAATCAAAACAAACAGAACTGATTACCCTTCAAGAGGAAGTCATTTCATTAAGATCCGAATTAGCAAATTCAAACATTATCCTTCTTCAGAAAGAAAAAGAGATTACTTCCTTAAGGATTTTAATAGAGGATCTTAAAAAGAGAACTGATTCAAAAAATGATGATATTTTTATTGAATTTCCAGTAAAGCCAAGCCCCTAATTCACTTTAGGAAATTAGACTTTTCCCTTCTTTCACTTTTTCTATCCTGATCCCATTATTCAAATCTTCCATTTGAACAATAAAATCATTTCTCACCATACACTTTAGCAGGCAATAATGTAAGACATTGATAATAGATGCAGCGGAGAGTTCATATTTTTCTGCCAATGCTTCCAAGTCAACTTTTGGGTGATATTTGAATTCACCCTGCAGGGCTGTGATCCAAAGCCTGAGCCTTTGTTCATAATTTGGCAAATCAAAATCCAATACCATCTGAAACCTTCTGAAAAACGCTTCATCTATATTGTTTTTGAAGTTTGAGCACAGAATAACCAAGCCTTTGAAATCTTCTATGCGCTGAAGCAAAAAAGACACTTCCTGATTGGCATAGCGATCATGTGAATCTGAAGTCTGGCTCCTTTTTCCAAAAAGTGAATCCGCTTCATCAAAAAACAGGATCCAGTTTTTGTTCTCTGCCAAATCAAAAACTTTGGACAAATTCTTTTCAGTCTCACCTATGTATTTGGATACAACCATGGACAAATCCACTCTAAACACATCCATTTGACAGGACTTCCCCAATAAACTCACCGTCAAGGTCTTGCCAGTACCAGGAGGTCCCGTAAACAAGACCTTAAATCCTGGCTTTATCCTTCTTCCAAATTTGAAATCATTTTTTAATCTATCCCCATGCTGCAACCAGTCTTTGATTTCAAGTACGCCTTGCATCACAGATTCGTTGATTACCAAATCAGACCAATCCTGGGTTGTTTCAATTTTCTTAGCTGGAAAATCCGTGTCGAATTTGGGTACAAATACATTTCCAGTAGTAAGGTAAGTCAGGTATTCTTTAGAAATCCTAAGAATCCCTGATAAGAAAGGTTCGCCTGAGTTGGGGCTTTCAAGAGAAAGAATATTCTTTCTATAAAAAAAATGATCTCTTTCAAATACTTCTTGAAGCTTAAAACGTTTCTTCAGGTCAGTTCCGGTCAGTAAAAACATCACTGTTTCGCCTGTTGGCAATAAGCCTCGATGCTTTTCTCCTTTTATCCCTCCAAACTCTGTAAAAGGAACATCGAAATTCTGATTTTTAATTTGAAGAATATCCAGTTGGGCAGGTTTTACATGAGGAATCAAAGCCAGCAATAAGACAAGCCTTTCTTCCATGGTCATCATATTTTCTGTAATCAGTCTCGCATAATTACTGGAATCCGCAGAATATTCAGGAATCTTCAATTGATCTATGACAGACTCTTCTTCCGAAAGTTCAAAAGTGATTTTTCCCCTCAGCAACCAGAGTTCCTGAAACCACTTCAGCTCTTGCTCTAGGCATTTGGCATTGGAATCAGAAATCAAACTCATTTCCCTGAAAAATTAATATGAATAAAAAATAAGGTACAGTTATAAATTTTCATCGGCTTTATCCAATACGGAAGTATTAACCTTGAAAATCGTTCTATGAGTATCCTCTCTCACTTCCTCAAACTTCGTTTTCGCTGAGCTTGCCGTTTCACTGGCAAAATTACTGACACTTTTAGCACCAGAAGCAAGGGTATTGCCTAAAGAACTAAAAAAGCCTTTTGCTTGTCCCAATATTCCAGGTTCACCAGGGTTAGTTGCTTCTAGGTCTTCCAAATGCTCTTTTGCAATTTGTTGGAAGACCACTGGTCTATCGGTAAACCCTGCTACCAGTTCGCTGAACCTGTGGAGATGGTTATATGCAGTTTGTTCCCTTTCATGATAGAGATCCCTTGCTTGTCTGCTAGCTTCCGGATCTTCTATCTGATTTAATCTTGTGGTAATCCGTTCTAAGCTTACTTCTAAGGACTTTCGTTCAGATTCACCTTTCGAAGCAATACTCCTTATTTCAAAAAAATCTTCCACTTTCCCGATGCCTTTTCCGAGAAGCTTCCCGATGCTACCTCCTGTGTCTACTACTTCTTTTTCAGCTCTTCTTTGCCCCTCATCTTTCATCACTTTTGCTTTAGCCCCTTTGACGGCAACTTTCCCAACTGATCTTAGATGATCTTCATTTAAGTCACTCAATAGGCCTCCTGAGGACTGGCTACTATTTCTGTCACCGCTTTTTGAATTGGAGGAAGGGCTACTGGAGAATAAAGAAGAGAGGAAAGAAGGACTGTCACTTTCTGCTTTTTCCTTTTCTTTTTTGGGTGGACTTTGCTGTTCTGAAGATGAAAAAGGATTAATGGAATCCAAAAAGCTTCCGGAAGAAGAAGGTTCATTGCGCCTCCTGTTTTGGCTGGAGGATGATTGCCCGCCGGATTGATCTGAACTACTGCCCTCACCAAATAACGAACTCCCTATTTCCGCTGCTTTTTTGATCAAATCGATTTTATCAGAGGTGGTGACTTGCTCCGAAAGTGCTTCGCTGACATTCTCTTCTCCTTTCAATACTTTTATCCCAGATTTGGCCATGTTGCTGCCTCTCTGCTGCATATCAGAACTTCTTGTTTCTTCATTGGATTTCTTGGGAAGAAAGGGCTTTAAAGCTTCTTCCAAGGCCCGAAAAAAGTCAAGGAATTCTCTATCCAAGTTTTCTATTTCTTCATCTGACAATTTTTTCAATTGAAAAACAGGATTCCAGGATTGGAGCTGCGCAGGTGAGGAATCATTCACTGCATTCGAAAGTTCATTTGAAATATTCCCCCCATTTTTTGCTTTATCCCCCATCAAATCGGCTTCATTTTCCAGACTTTTATCGTCATTAACAGCCAAAGAACCCTTCATCTGCATCGTAGGTTGAACCCTTCCCTGTTTTTGCTGAACTACATGCCAAGCTTCATGGGGAAGATGTTGTTCTTGTCCAGGCGCTAAATGAATATCCGAACCCTGGGCATAAGCATGTGCCTGAAGTTCTGCTGGTTTCGATGAATTTCTATAAACCTGAACATCATCCATCGCTATTCCAGAGAGATTTTCTATCCCTGATTTCAAATTATCCGGAAGTCCAGTTTCATTTTTCTTCTTTTGGAACACAGCTTCAGCTCCGAAATTCCCACTATTTCTGGAAGCCATAGTCTGAAAGTCCTTTTGAAAACTAGTTTCTTTCCGCTTATCCACTAGTTGCATCGAGGGCTTAGATTGCCTAGCAGTTTCTGAAACCGAAGGACTGGATTCTTTAGACTTTTGGGGAGTTTGGATTTTAGAAGAAATACCCATAATGAAAAAACTTTAAAAAGATGATAAAAAGAAGGATACAACCTTCGATAAACAATTAAGTTTCAAATTAATAATATCCAAGGATAAGGCAAGATTATGTTTGGTTTTATTTAGAAATATGATTGTCAGCAATGATGCCAGTTACCTTATTTTCTTTGCTTGATTGGCAGGAAGACCGATGACCGAAGCAGCCTCACAACTAGCGTTTACCATTTATTAAACCGCTTTAATCTATTAACTGGTAAAATAGGGGATATACATAATAAATTATATGATTGTCCGCAATGATGCCAGTCACCTTGGATTCTTTAATTATCCGGTCGGAAGACCGATGACCTAAGACCGATGCGGTCTTGATTCTTATGTTAAACATATCGTTTTTGCTTTTGACTCCATACTGGCATTAAAGCGGATATATATAATAAATTAAAATTAAATCGATAATAGTTACCTTAGTATAGGAATTCTGGGCCTTTTAGGCCTTTTAATGAATCTGCGAAATATTCTGATTCATTTATCGTTACAAAAAATTAACCCTACCAAGCATTGATGTCAAATATTTCAAAAATTGCCAAACCTTGGAGTATTGCACTGATTTATCTGGTTTTAGGAATTGCTTGGATATTTTTTAGTGATAAAGCAGCAGAATACCTTTTCAGCGACAACATCCGTGAAATGTCCAAATTCCAGCTTACTAAAGGGATTTCTTATGTGTTGGTGACAAGTTTTTTGCTTTATATTTTAATTAAGAGTCTGTATGACCAGGTAAATAGCAGAAAACAGGAGCTGGAACTACTGTTTACCAATCCCAACTTAGGTATACTTAAACTCGATGAATTTGGATATATAACTTATGTAAGCGAAAATACCTCCAAGCTCACTGGCTATTTATCCTCCGAATTAATCAACAAGCACATTATCCATTTTACTCCTGAAGAATGGAAAGAAATGGATCTTGAGGAACTGAATCAGATCTCTAACACCCAAGATCGTGAAGGCTTTATTTTCAACAAGCACCTGCAGTCCAAATCCGGTGAAATGATCATTATTAAAGCCTACGGGATCAAGGTTTTTGATGAGAAAGAAAAGAAAACAAGCTATATAGCCGCCTTTCAGAATATCACCGATCAGGTACATTTTCTCAACAGATTAGAATCCCAAAACAAAAGTTTAAAGGAAATAGCCTTTCAACAATCCCATTTAGTAAGGGCTCCTTTGGCTAGAATTTTAGGGATTACAAATGTCTTGGACGATTGCGAGCTTACTGAATCTGAAAAAATGGATTTGGTTAAAAGTCTTCATGATTCCAGTGCTGAATTGGATCAGGCACTAAAAGACATCAGTGAAAAAATGAAACGGGCAGTTGATCAGGAGGATTTTTCTAGTTGAAACGCTGGAAAGCATATCCCAATTCCTCCAGCCCTGAAATCAACTCCGCTAGTCTTAAATAGAGTTTATCTTTCCTCAATTCGCTTGTACCTGGATGGATCAACAAATGAAACCCGTTCATTCCGGCTTCTTTTTCATAGCTGAATATCGAATCCAATATCTCCTCTGTTCCTACATAATTTGACATATCTGGGCTGGTATAATCCGCATTGGACCTCGTGCCCGGACTGAAATTCACTGTCCTTTGCCCCAAATCATTTGCCAATAAAACCACTTGACTATTGTACCACTCATAGGGAGGAAGAAAATAATGAGGGTTTATTCCAATTTTATCCAATTCCACCAAATTGTCTGCAATGTCTTTTTTGATCTGACCAGGGCTAAAAAGTAAACTGTCCCTATTTTCCCAGTCGCAGTAAAGCAAATGCCGGTCAGAATGAGCACCTACAAAATGGCCTAGTTCAGAAATCCTTTTGGTCAATGCTGTATGATTTCTGACAAAATCTCCAGTGAAAAAAAACGAAGCTAAAACACCTTTCTTCTCCAGTACTGAAAGCACATGATCAAAACCTTCGTCAAAATCATGGCCTGAAAAAACCAAATAAATCACTTTTTCACTGGTATCTGACCTAACCAATGCTCCCTGATGATCGATTAATCCCTGAGCTCTAAGATTGGAAAAGAATATTGACAAAAGAATCAAAAGGCTGATCCTATTTTTCATGGTTTAGGTATGTCAGGATCATCAACAATTCAGCCGAACCATCCAATGTGGGTTCATTGGTACTATAATCCATCCAATCATCCATGTATTTCACATGAGGCGGTTGCAAGTGTGCGTATTCATCCGGTTCGGATAATTCTATTCCCAGCATATTTTGATGGATACTTGTCCAAATAGGGCCATCAACCAGACTACCTTTGACAGAAACATTGAGTAGTCTCCAAAAAGGCATATGCACATCCACTGGAAAATCGGCATTTTCCGGTAATCCTGTGATCATGCTCGTTCCCCATGGATTTAAGCCTAATAGCCAATTGACATGATTGATCAATAATGGCCTATATTTTTGGGAACCAGTCATTTCTTCATACAACATAGCCTGGGTAGAAACAGCAGCTGCAAGGTTATTCGAACACCAAATAAACAAATGCCCCACCTCATAAGGATTTTGCAAAGCCCTATTTTGTATTTGCTCCAGATTGTGTTCAAAATATTCTACCATTTTCTTTTTATCCTCTTCCTTGCCTACTTGCCAAAGAGCATAATGTCCCATGTTGACAAAGGGATACATTTCATAATGGCTGGCAGAGTCGCGCTCCATCCAGGACCACTCCTTGATCAAGGAAGCATATCTTCTAGCATCTTCTAGAAATTCCTTTTCTTTAGAAATCTTAAATAACTCAGCTGCAGCCCATTCCATGTCATCAGCCCAAGTATTTTCTTCATACCGGTATGGAGCACTATAGCTATTCCCTTGTTGATAACCTTCCTGCTTCTTACCCATTAAATAAAGTTCGTTTGCGGCTTTCAGACATCGCTCTGCAAAATCATGGTAGGCTGGAAAACTGATAAAAACCTGATATCCCAGGGCCAATGTAGCTGCAGATCTACCGGCCAAATTGGATATTCCTGTAGCCAAGCTTTTATATTGGGATAGCCCCTGTGGCTTACCAGTTGCAAAATAAACTGGTCTAAAACTATTTGCTCCCCAGCCATAATCCGCATTGTCTTCATGAGGTAGTTTAAAACCCCGATGATCCCGATCATCTGCAACTTGATGATACAATTCATTAGGTCCAGGGTGCAATTTAAGAATCCAGTCCAAGCCCCATTTGGCTTCATCAAGAATGTCAGGAAGCTCATTTTTGACTGGCATCCCCATCTCATTTGATTCATCTACAAATGACTCAGGGTTCATCTGAAAAGTCATCAGCAAACGGGCTGTGGTATTACTTCCTGTGATGAGGTATTTCAATTGGTCTCCTGCGTCATGCCAGCCACCTCTTGCATCCACTTTGGTAGAATCAGGCCAAATCCCAAAGAAACTCAAGCCATCATTTTGGTGGCAATATTCCTCTGTCAAAGGATTAAACCCACATCGCTGAGTCCGTATAAAAGAAACCACATCTTCCTGCCAAGCGGGAAAAGGGCCAATCTGAAAAACAGGGCTAATGATTTCTGTACCTGAAACCTGTAAATAATAGCTTCCCTCCTCTTTGACTTCAGAAAAATCAATTTGGTGGTAAAAAGAAAAAGGCTCCCAAGATTTTTCCATTTTACTTCCTGCGATTCTCTTTATCAGTTTCCCATCCTCAGATTTCAGATCCACTTTCATTTCACTTTCAGAGTTACTGAGAATCAAGGCTGTTTTGGGCATATCCTTTGGGTAGCCTGCCAGATTTATCCGTATTTCCCCGATCAACTTACTTTGACCGTAGGTATCGAAGATTAAAAAGTTAAGAAAAATCAGAAATAATATTTTCCTGGTTAATAACATGGAATAATGGGTTGGGTGATCAAAAAGGAAAAGGTATGATTAAGGAAAATTGAATTTAAAATAATGCATTGGGAGAGCATTCAAAATCATTTTAACTAAAAATAAGATTTGAAGGGAAGATAGAAGTTTAAAGTGAAAAATTAAAAGTGAAAAGTGAAAGTGAATCTCCCTTTAACCAAAAATCTCTTTGGGACAATTATCGAGTTCAAAGGGGGCAGGGGGATTTTATCGGTTTTACAGTTTTACCGATCAGATTGGGAAGGGGAAAGTTGAAAGTGAAGAGTGAAGAGTGAAAAGTTTAAAGGATTTTGAGTTTAGGAATCATCAACTATATAAATCTGCTTTTGTGCCAGTATGGAGTCAAAAGCAAAATAGGATATGTTAAACTTAAGAATTGAGACCGCTTCGGTCTTTGGTCATCGGTTTAGCGACCAGATAAGCAAAGAATCTAAGGTAACTGGCATCTTTGCGGATAATCATTTGATTTAGGTTCCTAATCGAATATTCAGATCAACAATATGTTCCTTTGGTACTTTTGAAAGGCAAAAGTACCCAAAACCTTTTGCCCGGGTCTATGCTTCAAATCGGTTTCTATTTGGTGAAATAAATTTAATTCGTCACCGATTTGATTTTTGGTAAATGCATGAACCTAAAAATCGGCGGATCTCGCTCGAAACTCGCTAGCTAGCAGATTTTCTTAACGGCTCAATCATTTTACCAAAAAACGCATATACCCAATGGCGATTGGTCCGAACCAAATTTCTTGTCAATAATATTATTTTAGAAAAAGACCCTGAAGGGGTTAAATATCAATAGCCCAGGGTTTCAACCCTGGGGTTTCAGTATCAGTATTTCACCAGCGCTGGCCCTCAAAAGTAAATCGGAGACAAGAATGCATTGCAAGCAAGATGAAACTGAAACCCTTCTGGAAAAATTTTAAATTTCACTTTCTCGCTTAAAGAAAAATCGTCAGTGAGAAACATCCAAAAGTCTGGGATGGAAGCTATTCTTGATACTTTTGAAGACCAAAAGTCTTTGCCAGGGTCTATGCTTCAAATCGGTTTCTATTTGGTAAAATAAATTTAATTCGGCACCGATTTGATTTTTGGTAAATGCCTGAACCTAAAAATCGGCGGATCTCCCTCGAAGCTCGGGAGCTAGCCGGTTTTCTTAACTGCTCATTCATTTTTCCAAAAAACGCATATACCCAATGGCGAATCGTCAAAGTGACGTTTGGTAGAGCGACCCCAAAGGGGTCAAATATCATAGCCCCGGGTAAGGAGGTACGACGTAACCCGGGGTTTGAAGGATTATCATTTGTTCCAGCGCTGGCGCTAAAAAGTCAATCGGAGACAAGAGTGTATTGCCAGCAAGATGAAAACGAAAGGATATAAGAATTTTGATATAAGAGGTATGATGTGGGGAGATCCTACGAAAGTAAGTTGGACATTTTAATTTATCGAACAGCAGTTACTCTAATGTTACTTTTGAAAGGCAAAAGTACCCAAAACCTTTTGCCAGGGTCTATGCTTCAAATCGGTTTCTATTTGGTGAAATAAATTTAATTCCTCACCGATTTGATTTTTGGTAAATGCATGAACCTAAAAATCGGCGGATCTCGCTCGAAACTCGGGAGCTAGCCGATTTTCTTAACGGCTCATTCATTTTAACAAAAAACGCATATACCCAATGGCGAATCATCCAAGTGACGTTTTGTAGAGAGACCCCAAAGGGGTCAAATATTAATAGACCCGGGTAAAGAGGTACGACGCAACCCGGGGTTTGAAGGATTATCATTTGTTCCAGCGCTGGCCCTCAAAAGTAAATCGGAGACAAGAATGCATTGCAAGCAAGATGAAACTGAAACCCTTCTGGAAAAATTTTAAATTTCACTTTCTCGCTTAAAGAAAAATCGTCAGTGAGAAACATCCAAAAGTCTGGGATGGAAGCTATTCTTGATACTTTTGAAGACCAAAAGTCTTTGCCAGGGTCTATGCTTCAAATCGGTTTCTATTTGGTAAAATAAATTTAATTCGGCACCGATTTGATTTTTGGTAAATGCCTGAACCTAAAAATCGGCGGATCTCCCTCGAAGCTCGGGAGCTAGCCGGTTTTCTTAACTGCTCATTCATTTTTCCAAAAAACGCATATACCCAATGGCGAATCGTCAAAGTGACGTTTGGTAGAGCGACCCCAAAGGGGTCAAATATCATAGCCCCGGGTAAGGAGGTACGACGTAACCCGGGGTTTGAAGGATTATCATTTGTTCCAGCGCTGGCGCTAAAAAGTCAATCGGAGACAAGAGTGTATTGCCAGCAAGATGAAAACGAAAGGATATAAGAATTTTGATATAAGAGGTATGATGTGGGGAGATCCTACGAAAGTAAGTTGGACATTTTAATTTATCGAACAGCAGTTACTCTAATGTTACTTTTGAAAGGCAAAAGTACCCAAAACCTTTTGCCAGGGTCTATGCTTCAAATCGGTTTCTATTTGGTGAAATAAATTTAATTCCTCACCGATTTGATTTTTGGTAAATGCATGAACCTAAAAATCGGCGGATCTCGCTCGAAACTCGGGAGCTAGCCGATTTTCTTAACGGCTCATTCATTTTAACAAAAAACGCATATACCCAATGGCGAATCATCCAAGTGACGTTTTGTAGAGAGACCCCAAAGGGGTCAAATATTAATAGACCCGGGTAAAGAGGTACGACGCAACCCGGGGTTTGAAGGATTATCATTTGTTCAGCGCTGGGTCGAGATCGTCTATTGGAAACAATTACGCCTTGCCAGCAAGATGGAAAAGATTACAATTTTTTCAGACTATCGAAATTTTTTGCATTTACAGAAAATTCCCTGTCAATAAACCACCAACTCATCCACAAACATAAATCCGTGCTGGGCATTACTGGCTTTTACCTTGATATATCGGGCAGATTTTCCTTCTAAAGAACCTTCAAAATCCTTGATAGTCAACTTTTCTTCCTCAGGAGAAATGTCATTTTTCAAGTTTAAAACCTGGTCAAAATTCTCTCCATCCTCAGATAGCCAAACTTCTACCGAACCCGGTAAAAACACTCCAGGACCTTTCAACTGCATGAATTTTGCAGAAAAGGAATTTAATTCCACCACCTCTTCCATATCTACTGTCACCAGAAAATCTGAGGTAAATCCCTGCCAATAGCCATCTGAATAAGAATCCCCTCCCCTATATCCATCGGTCATAGTCCCAGCATCACCGGCAGCGTAAGATGGATTCCAGGGTTTCTCATAAATAACCGGTTTCCCAATGGCCTTATGGAAATCTACATCTTTTCTTAGATAAGGTTCCTGAGCCCCATTTTCATCAAAAACCGCAGCAACAATGGCAGCAGATCCCTCCACATAAAATTCTCCTTGGTACGGTTTCGAATCAGTTGTAGGAATACTTCCATCTGTCGTATAATAAATCACCGGATCTATTAAATCAGTTTCAAAACGGATTCCGATACTGCTTTTCTCCAGATCCACATTCATAAAAGGAACCAGCTCATTACTAGGGGTAAACTCATACTTGACACCAAGTTTACTTAAATGATCCAATTGCGGTTTTAGACGCTTTTTAAAAGAATCCCAATCTTGTCTGGATTCCTCTGACCATGCTCTTTCTGCCAACACCAATACATTTGGAAAAAGCTTGGCATCTGCCAGTGCTTCAGAAGGTATAGTTTCGGTCCACAAACAAGCCTGCATTCCTTTGATCAGATTCTTTTTGTCCTCTGGAAATTTCGATCCGATCAGCTCTTTGGTATAAATATTAAAAAGTTTGGTTTTTGGACTGGAAAAGTAAAATGGATTACCAGCTGATATAATCAATTCGTTTTCATTTGCCACGGTTTTTTCTGGGACATTTGCCACCCAGTTTCTCCAATACATCACTTTCAAATCCGAAGGAATTCCTCCGGCCAAGGCATCATCCCATACCACCACTTCTTTCTCCTGATTTTTCAGGTAATCCGTGACACGATTCACAAAATAACTTTGCAAAGCCTCGTAATCTTCTATCCCTTCTTTCTGCATAAACTGTGTCACAGCAGCAGATTTTTTCCAGTCGCTTTTATCCACTTCATCGGCACCGATATGAATATATTTGGATGGAAAAATATCAATTACTTCAGCCAAAACATTTTCAACAAAAGTGTAAACTTCCTCATTGATAGGACATAGTGGAGTGGAAAACACATCTCCCCAAGCTGATTCACCATTGCAGGTCAGCTCTGGAAAAATATCAATTGCAGCCATCATATGCCCAGGCATATCGATTTCCGGAATGATCTCTACATGTCTAGTTTCTGCAAACCCTACAAATTCCTTCAACTCCTCCTGAGTATAATAGCCTCCATAAATGGTTTTTCCATCTTTTTCATAAATATGGGCCGGGTCAATGGCAAATCGAGGATCCTCTTTAGACCGTTCGATGCAGATGGAATCCTGCTGATTGAATTCCCGCCAGGCTCCACTTTCTGTTAATTCCGGATATTTTTTGATTTCTATTCTCCACCCTTGATCATCTGTTAGGTGCAAGTGGAGTTTATTTATCTTATACAAAGCCAATAAATCCACATATCGCTTTAGGTAATCTATGGAGAAGAAATGCCTTGATACATCCAAGTGCATCCCTCTCCATTCGTAGATCGGCTTATCTTTGATTTCCAAAGCAGGGAGAGTGAATTCACCGGAAATCTCGTCTTTCTCTGAATTGGAAACAATCAATTGCTCCAGTGTGATCATTCCATAAAAAATGCCTTTTGAATCAGATGCTTCCAATCGGATTCGATCCGAATCTATGGATAATTGATACGCCTCCGAACCAGAAATCCGGTCGTTTTTGATAATCTCAATCTGATTTTCCCCTTCATTTTCTGATAATGTCAGTCCAAGTTGTCCGTGCATTAACTCCTGAAAAAATTCAACTTCCTGTATAAACCCATCACTGGAGTTTGAAAGCAGTTGGGTCCTTGAACTTAGAATAAATTCTCCTGATTTGAGGTTCATTTCCACTGGCATGGGGACCAAAGAAATTTCTTTTTGCTGAGGAGTATTACAGGAAAATAAGAGACAGGTGGCGAAAGAAAGGTAAATGAGGTACTTCAAAGCTAGTAATTATAAATGGGCCGCTAAGATAGGAAGGAAAGGGAAATTGCTTTCAAAAAAAGATCAGGATATATCATTTGACTACCACAGCCTGATAGAACTAAGAAGGATTCAACCTTGCTGCTGAGTGGTTACTTTGCTAGCTGCCTATCCAATTCCTCCCAATCTCCCTTGAGTCCTTTGACAATCCAGATATTCCATCGCTCCTGAGCGTCTTTATCCAGCCCATTTTGAGTCTGAGAGTCATACAATTCCTGTAGTCTATTCATTTCCCTATAGGCATCGAAGTACAAAGTATTGATTTTCGCTTCATAAAAATCGGTATCCAGATCCAGTTTCTTCAAGCGATGGATCAATCGGTCCACCACAATTTTCACCACATCAAAATGCTTTTGCTCATGATTGATTCCGTAGTCATCCGGGTTTTTCACCCAGGACTGATTGGGCAACATATAGGCTTGGATCAAAATATTCTGTTGGATGATCCCGTCAACCATCTGTGCAGACCCTTCCACCGAAAAACTACAGGTGATTGTCGCGTTGTATTTACTTCCAACAGATGGCCTATCTTTAAAATATTCCCATTTCAGCGGCTGGTTTATATCATAATATACTGTGTCCTCAGTACTTTCAGGAAGGTGATAGATCACGTTTAGCAAGACAGATTGTGCGAGATTCCTATTGGTTCCTGTTTGCGATTTCATCCAAGAATCAAAATACCGTAAACTCTCATCCAAAAAATCCAGCGTTGTTTCCTGCAGTTTTGCGAGGCTGTTTAAACTCCGCTGATATTTGACTTGATTGGAATAATCCACTAGGTGAATTGGATTTATATTGCCTTCCAGGTAAAAACCGAGTTTTAAATTCAGGATCCCTTCGTAGAGTTTAGTAGCATGGTTTAATGACTCTTGAATCGCCACATTTAAAATCCGAATCTTCACCTCCCTACTTTCAGATCTATTTACTTCCAATTGGGAATTAAAATAGTCTTTTAATAGCACCTTCAATTCTCCGTTGAAACTGACAGGAATCTTGCTGTTATTGAGATAAAAAACCTCACCGATTTCCTCTTGATTCTTTCTCAAATCAGAGACTTTAGAAAAATAATAATCTGTCTTCAGAGAACTTTCAAGCTTAGGTCGGATTTTAAGTTCCAGCTCTTGAGCGTTGACAGGATACAAAAAGCAACTAAAGACCAATAAAAGGGAAAAGAAGAATCGAATAGGTAAATTCAAGTATCAAGGGTTTATTGTTCCCAATGTCACAAATATTGTGCTTTTGAGCAATTTAAAATGAAATGTGGGAGATTGGAGGAATGGGGAATTAGGAATTAGGAAAGTCAGAAGGCTAAAGTGAGAAAGCTGAAAAGAAGGTTTACAGGGATCAGTAAAATCAGAAAGTTAAAGTGAGAAAGCTGAAGACAAAGCCTTTAATCAATCTTTAAATCAAATGATTGGAGACGGATTGATTCGCCAGCAAGATGAAACTGAGAGTATTCTTATGGTACTTTTGAAGACCAAAAGTATCCAAAAGCCTTCGTCGCAGCAAAGCTTCAACCGCACAAGGCCAACAGCCAGCCCCGCTGCTGCGACAACCCGCCGCGCAGTTCAAGTGACGTTTGGTAGAGCGACCCTGAAGGGGTCAAATATCATAGCCCCGGGTAAGGAGGTACGACGCAACCCGGGGTTTGAAGGATTATCATTTGTTCCAGCGCTGGCGCGGGATCGTCATTCGGAGAAAAAAAGGATTTGCCAGCAAGATGAAACTGAAACCCTTCTGGAAAAATTTTAAATTTCACTTTCTCGCTTAAAGAAAAATGGTCTGTGAGAAACAACCAAAAGTCTGGGATGGAAGCTATTCTTGATACTTTTGAAGACCAAAAGTATCCAAAAGTCTTTGCCAGGGTCTATCCTTCAAATCGGTTTCTATTTGGTGAAATAAATTTAATTCGGCACCGATTTGATTTTTGGTAAATGCCTGAACCTAAAAATCGGCGGATCTCCCTCGAAGCTCGGGAGCTAGCAGATTTTCTTAACGGCTCATTAATTTTACCAAAAAACGCATATACCCAATGGCGAATCGTCCAAGTGACGTTTGGTAGAGCGACCCCAAAGTGGTCAAATGTTATAGCCCCGGGTAAGGAGGTACGACGCAACCCGGGGTTTGAAGGATCTTCATTTTAACCAGCGCTGGCCCGGGATCGTCATTCGGAGAAAAAAAAGGATTTGCCAGCAAGATGGAAAAGATTTCAGAATTAGGATATAAAATTTATGATGTTGAATTCGGATTGAAAATCCTACGAAAGGTATTTCGGCATTATAAATGTCGAATTGCTCGAATCTACCTAGCCTCTTTTGCAAAAGGGATTAGATGAAGATCCAAAATTGAATCATAGATAAAATATGCAACCTATTGGTTTTCAGTTCATAGACATCCGAAAAACATTACTTTCTATTTAGGAATCAAGGCTTTGAGATCATCCAGGGTATTGGCATCAGCAATCGCCTTGTCTCTTCTCCATCTTAAGATTCTCGGAAATCGCACAGCAACTCCACTTTTATGCCTATTAGAAAAAGCTATTCCTTCGAAGGCCAACTCAAAAACCAATGTGGGTTCTACGCTTCTAACTGGGCCAAAGCGCTCTAATGTAGTTTTCTTAATGATGGCATCTACTTGAGCAAATTCTTTATCTGTCAGACCTGAATAAGCTTTTGCAAAAGTGACCAATCCCGGTTTGCCTACTTCGTTGGTTTCCCAAAGTCCAAAAGTATAGTCCGTAAAAAGATTGGTTCTTCTCCCATGCCCGCGCATCGCATAAGTCAAAACCGCATCAATGGTCAAAGGATCTATTTTCCACTTCCACCAATCTCCTTTCTTCCTTCCAACCCGATAAGCCGAATCATTCCGCTTCATCATCAGGCCTTCGCTGCGTTTTTCCCTGGCCAATTCCCTTTCTACAGCAACTTCCTCCCAGGAATTAAAACTTAGTCTTTTTGAAATTTGCAAAGCCGGATGTGAAATCTCCTCGATCAAGGGTTCTAATTTTTCCCGCCTTTGCTGATAGCTGGCTTGTCTGATATCCTTGCCCTGGAGTTCCAAGAGATCATAAGCTCTAAAAACAATTGGCACTTTTTTGAGGATAGATTTACTCACAGTCTTCCTTCCTATACGAGTTTGCAAATCATTAAATGTACCAATCTCCCCATCGATAAAGGGCAAGATCTCTCCATCAATCACCGTCCCTTCAGGGATAAAATTGACTAATTCCACGAGTTCAGGGTACTTATCGGATACAAGCTCATCTCCTCTGGTCCAGATAAAAAGCTCTCCCTGTCTACTAATCATTTGGCCTCGGATTCCATCCCATTTGTGTTCGAAGGCCCATTCCGAAACATCTCCCAACTCCTCCAACTCATTTTCAAGTGCATAAGCCAAATAAAAAGGATAAGGTTTGGAAACATAGGCCTGCTCATTCCTTCCAAAAATCAACTCCTCAAAACTGGTAGAAGCCGGGCTCCATTCCCCCATCAATCGGTAGGCAAGTTCGTCCTCGGGAACTTCCGTGACCTGAGAAAGCGCTTTGGTCATCAACTTTTGGCTGATTCCGATCCGAAAACCTCCATTCAGTAACTTGGTAAAAACAAAACGGGCATAATAATCCAGCTGCATCCACATCTGCTGCACATATTCCTTTTTCTCCGGCTCCGATTTAGCTTTCAGAAGGATTAATTCCTCGAGAATTTCAGATAGAGATTGATCGCTTTTCATCTGGTCATTGGGAATCACCAATGCGATGGATTCAGCTAAATCTCCTACGATATGATAGCTGTCTTCAAACAACCAAAGCGGGATTTCTGCCAATTCAGCTGCATATTCCCTTAGCAAAGTAGTATTGACAGGCCTGGGAGGTCTTCTATGGGAAAGGATGGCAATGGTCCAGATTTTATCGGATTCAGAGGCCTGCCTAAAATACTCCGCCAATGCAGCTACCTTCCTATTCGTTTTGGTGGTGGCATCCAGTTCCTCAATTAGGGCTGCAAACTTCTTCATACCGTCTCCTTTTCAGTTGAAGTAGTAGCCTCCTCTTTTTCTCCCTCATAATCCGTGTTTTCCACGCTTGCATCATAGCCTAATTCCCGCAGGTATTTGCTAAAAATATCAGTATAGCCATGAGTGCAGATTACCCTTTCGGCTTCACTGGCTTTAATACTTTTCAGTAAACCCGGCCAATCGCAATGGTCAGAAATCACGAATCCTTTGTCTGTGGCTCTCCTTCTTCTGGCTCCCCTGAATGCCATCCAACCGCTACAGGTTCCGGTTTCATAAGGAACAAGTTTGCGTATCCAAGGAGAGCCATGGGCGCTGGGAGGTGCAATGACAATTCCACCTTGAATTTCTTTTGTCTTGGTTTCCTTAGTGATCAATTGAGTTGGAGGTAGTTCAAGCTGTGGCCTTAATACCTCCGTCATATTTTCAATTGCTCCATGGGTGAAAATTGTGCCTATGGAAGGATCCAGGTATTTTAAAATCCTTTGAGCTTTGCCCAGACTATAACCAAAAAGCACTGAGGTCTTCCTCTCTTCTTTATTTTCCTTCCACCATTGATTGATTTCTTGAAATACCTCTTGTTGTGGCTTCCATTTAAAAGCAGGAATCCCGAAGGTACACTCCGTGATCATGGTATTGCACCTGACCGATTCGTAAGGAACAGCCACACCATCATCCTCATCTTTATAGTCTCCGGTAAATACCCAAACTTCTCCTTTGTATTCAACCCTGACCTGGGAGGAACCAATGATATGCCCGGCGGGATGCAGGCTAAAAGTCACACCATTGATCTGAAAATGCTCATTCCATGCCACTCCCTGAACAGAAATATCGCCAAGTCTATGTTTTAAGATAGGGATATTCGAGTGATGAGTCAGGTAATTTTTATGTCCAGATCTCGCATGATCTGAATGTCCATGGGTAATGATGGCATGGTTTACAGGCCTCCAAGGGTCCAGATAAACCTTTGCTCTTGGACAATAAATACCTTTGGAGTTAAAAACAAGGAGGTCTGTTTGTTTCATGCACTGGATTTATTTCAAAATACAAACCAGTTAGGCCAACGATTGTTCCAATTAAGGAGGAGGTATGGGAAATTGGAAATGAGGATTCGACATATAGGTCTAGATTACCTTCACCATCTCTACATGCTCAATGCCGTCTTCCAAATACACTTCACCTACAGTTTCAAAACCAAATGAAGCATAAAATACCTTCAAATAAGTCTGGGCGCTGATTCTAACCCGGCAAGCACCATATTTTTCTTGAATAAACTCCAATGCTTTTTTCATTAATTCCTTTCCCACACCCATTCTTCTCGCTTTTGGATGACTTACAACTCTTCCAATAGATACCTCTTTATAGGATACTCCCGGAGGCAAAATCCTTGCATAGGCCAATAAACCATCCTCACCCTTTATCATCAGGTGATCCCCTTTTAAATCTTTATTATCTGCATCCTGGTAAACACAGTTTTGTTCTACTACAAAAACCTCATTTCTTAATTTAAGAATGTTGTAAAGCTCGTAATTGCTGAGTTCGGCAAATGATTTAACGGCTGAAATACTTGTCATGGATTGAATGATAAATGAATCGGGAGGCACTATGAACTCCTTTTGGAATTTAAAGTTCAAAAATCGCAGGTATTTCTGAAACGACCTTGATAAAAATCAATTTGATTCATTTTCGTTGAATCAACACTTCGGTTTGCCGTGGTTCCCAGATTGAAAAAGAAATCTGAAGTGTAAAGCCAAAATTCTGAAACATATTTTCTAAATTCTTTCACCATGTTAGATATAATCATTGAAAGCCGTCAGGCGCTAATTAGTCCTGGATTTTCGGTAAAGCGAATTCTTCCTTATCAATTAAGAAGAATGGTAGGACCTTTTATTTTTATGGACCATGCAGGTCCGCTAAGTGTGCCGACCAGCACCAATTTGGACGTTCTGCCTCACCCACATATTGGGCTATCCACAGTGAGTTATTTACTTGATGGCAATGTGACACATAGAGATAGTTTAGGTGTGGAACAATTGATCAAGCCGGGAGAAGTAAACTGGATGAAAGCCGGAAAAGGAATTTCACATAGTGAAAGGTTCGAAGATCCGGCCATGCTTTCTGCCGGTGGATTGGAAATGATCCAAACTTGGGTGGCTTTACCTGAAAAAGATGAGGAGGCAGAACCTACATTTAAAAATTACTCGGCAGATGAATTACCTGTTTTTACCGACAAGGGGGTTTGGATGCGTTTGATAGCTGGAGATGCATTTGGCTTGTCAAGCCAAGTAAAAACCAGTTCCCCTCTCTTCTATATCCATGTGGAACTTCAAGCAGAAGCCCGATTTGGAATTCCGGTTGGGCATAGCGAAAGAGGGGTTTATGTAGTCAAGGGAAGTGTGGAAGTAAGTGGTGTCACATATCCTTCAGGTAAGTTATTGGTGTTTAACAAAGGGGTGGACCCAGTGATTATTGCGAAGGAAAATACCACTTTGATGATGCTGGGAGGTGAGCATCTGGGTGAGCGATATATCTGGTGGAACTTTGTGTCCAGTCGAAAAGAAAGAATTGAGCAGGCAAAAGAAGACTGGAAGCAGGGGCGTATTTTATTACCTCCTTCGGATAATGAAGAATTTGTGCCACTTCCCGAAGACAAATCCAAACCGGCCGGCGGTCCTCCTCCAGGGATACTTTCTTAAAGTAAGAAATTCAGGAAAACAAAAGAGGAAAGTTCGATATAGGATATAGGGTTTATAATGTAGTTTTTTGATTTCTCTCGTGCAGGGGGATTCCCAACTGCATAATCCAAATTAAAAATCCAATATGGCCTGCAAATTTGAATCGGTTGGTACGGAGGTATGTTGATGAACCACTTTCCAACCTTTTTCGCTTTTTAAAAAGCCAAGTGAGATTCTGTTTTTCATGGATCTTAAAATCCTTAGGTCCAACCCAATTGCCTGAAATGAAACTAATGCTGAAGCAAAACCGATTGTAGAATCTTCCTGAATAGTTACCATTTCAAAATCTACTTTGACTTTTTCGTCTCCCAGAGATCTTAACCAGTTGCTTATTTCCAAAGCCCAGACGTCCAAACCTTTCTGGAAACCATGTTCCCACATATCAAAAATCACTACATCTTCATGGTAAAGTTCGACCATTTGGTCTACATTCTTTTCCCAGGCGGCATTCTTATAAATGACAAAAAACTCTTTTATTTTATCCATAGGTAGCAGGATTGAAATATTTCAGGTTACCAAATATATCTTCATTTACCATATCCCCTTTTCCTCTAATCTGCTTCTTATTTCCGCATTGTTTTCCCAAAATTTACGTTCTACCACTTTCCATATTTTCTGAAATTCCGGTTCATGGATAATTTTATCCGCCAGGGGATCCTGAGGCAAAAACAGAATAACCCAATATTGAATATGATCCTCTTTCTCAAACTCCTTGAAATAGGATAAGGCTTTATCAAAATCGCCCTCATGAGCATAATACATGGTCAATCCCAGATTTTTGTAAGCAGTCTGATCCTGTTCCAGATAGGCTCTATAACTTTCGATAAATTGCTTTCCTTTTTCAGGCTTACCTACCTTCTCATAAGTCTCACCTATGATCATATTTTCATGCACATAGACATTCAACTGGAGTTCATCTCTGATCTGGTTAAACTGGGAATAATACTTATAGGCTGCATCATAATCCCTGAGATAATAACTGACTTTCCCTAGGTCCTGCAAAATATCAAAGCGGGAACTATCCTTGTCATACTCTATCTGAAGCAGCTCTCGGGTATGTTCTAGATCATTGTCTATTGCATAACTCACAAATGCTTTCACATAATGTGTGTAGGCGTTTCCAGAAAAGTATTCCAAAGATTTATCAAGATATTCCAAAGACTCATCCACAAAGCCCGTTTGGATCAAAGCGTTCCCTACTCTTAAATAGAAATAGCTTGTTGCTACAGAATCACTGGAACCAGCATCGAGCTGCATTCCCATCAGGGCATATTCCAGGTATTTTTCTGTATCTGGGAGGTTATTCGCATAAAAATCAGCAAGCAAGCCAATGACCAAAGATGAATTGGGGCGAAATTCCAATCCTTTTTCCAAGAAAGGCAATGCCTCCGTATACTCCTTTTTGGCCAGGTAATACATGGCCTTTGCAATCATACTTTCTCCCAGACTTGGGTCGTAAAGCATGGCTTTATCGGCATATGTTCCCAGCTGATCTAAATGCTCCTTATCCGCTTTGAACATATCGTAGTAATAGTAGGCCATGCCCGCACATGCATAAGCCAAAGCAAATTGACCATCTTCCTGGATTGCCTCTTCAAAGTATTTGACAGATTCCAGTAGGTTTTCCTCCCTTCCTTGATTTAGTAGTTCCAATCCTTTCATGAAGGAATCATAGGCCCTCAGATTATCTGTTGGTTCTTTTTCAATCCTCGATTTTTCCTCCGGTGTGATCACAGCCTGAATCTCTTTTGCGATGTCTTTGGATATTTCCTGCTGCAAGGCAAAAATATCGCTCACTTCTCTTCTATACTGCTTGCTCCAGAGATGTCTATCCTTTGTTCCATCAATCAATTGGATGTTCAGAACAATATTATCCCCTATTTTTTGACCGCTGCCTTCTACCAAATAGTTGACGTTTAACTCTTCGGCCATTTCCAGTATGGATTTATCACTTTCGCGGTATTTTTCAGCAGAGGTTCTACTCAAGACTCTTAAATCCTTGATCTTTTGCAGGTTATTAAGTGTAGCTTCCATTAATCCATTGATCAGGTACACATTAGTGGAATCTGCGCTGTCATTTTTAAAAGGGAGCACGACAATAGATTTTTCCTTATAAATAGGAACATTCAATAAATCCCTGCTAAACCAACTTACAACTAAAATCAGAACCAGTCCTATACCGGAAAATGCCAACACCCATCTACGCTTGGATGTATGGCTAACAGGTTGCTCTGGTTCATCTTCGGATGGCTCGGGATGCTTCCCAACTTCTCCCGGAGGATAGCCATATTGCTCCCGAAAGCATTTAATGAAATAAGATGGACTATTGAATCCTACCTGATGCGAAACTTCAGAGACATTATAACTGCTCTTTCGCAGGAGTTCCATTGCCTGCTGAAGTCGAATCTGGTTGATAAATTGGCTGACCGAGAGATCCGTCATTTTTTTGACTTTCCGAAGCAGGTTGGACCTACTCATATTCATTTCTTCAGCGAGATCCGAAACACCAAACTCTTCCTCACTGATATGCATTTTGATTTTCGCAATCAGAATCTCTAAAAATTCTTTTTCCTGTAGAGTCAAATTGGGCATTATGATTTAGAAAGGAGACGGATCGAAAGTTAAAGACAGATGGAATTTTAATTTTCTAAAAAGTCTGTTCAAAGAGTGAATTTAGGGTATTTGCGTCATTTTTTATATCCCTGCGTCATAATTGATATGAGCTAGCGCAAAGATTATGGATTTGGAAGCAAGGCTGTTTCTAATGCGTCAGCGATCGGTTTTTACTTTGTGTTATTCATTTAACGCAAAAAAATCATGAAAAAAACAGTATTTCAAAACCCTATTATCGCGCTATTCAGCATAGCGGTCTTCATCTTTTCTTCTTGCAGTCAATCGGCTGCTCAAAAAGAGGGCGCTCCTGATATAGACCTACAAACTGCCGTCATTACAGGAAATAAGGAAGCTGTCAAGCGACATATTGCTGCTGGATCAGACCTGAATGTGAGGGATCCTTTCGGAGGATCCAGTCCCTTGATCACTGCTGTTGTATTTGACAAAAAAGAGATTGCGGCCTTATTAATAGAAGGCGGAGCTGATATCAATTTCCAGAATAATGATGGTTCTACCGCTTTGATCTCAGCAGCGTTTTTTGGCCGACCTGAGATTGTCCAATTGCTTTTGGAAAAAGGAGCAGACAAATCTATTAAAAACAAATATGGAACGACTGCATATGAAAATGTAAGCCCACCATTTTCGGAAGTAAAAGAAGTTTATGATGTGATGGTCGGAATGCTAGAACCTATGGGATTAAAGCTTGACTATGCCTACCTGGAAAAAATACGTCCTGAAATCGCAAAAATGCTTCAATAAGTCAATGGATATTCAAAGCATAAAAAACGGCCGTAGGTACGATATCGACTGGCTAAGAGTTATAGCCATCGCATTGTTACTGATTTATCATGTATCCATAGGTTTCCAATCCTGGGGAAGGATGATCGGCTTTATTACTTCCAAAGAACCATGGGCAGCCTTATGGGTGCCCATGTCTTTACTCAACATCTGGAGAATTCCTTTATTGTTCTTCGTTTCTGGGATGGGTGTTTACTTTGCCATGCAATCGAGAAGTTGGGGTGAATTGATGAAGGAAAGGGCCAAAAGAATCCTGCTGCCTTTTGTTTTTGGGATGTTTGTGATAGTACCAATTCATCTGTTGATTTGGAGAACGTATTATGGAATGGAAATCCGGTACAATTGGGATCCTGGGCATTTATGGTTTCTGGGAAATATCTTTCTATATGTACTTTTACTAACACCGGTCTTTTATCTGATCAAAAAAAATGAAGGAAGCCTGTTTATCGTAAAGCTGAATTATGCCTTAACAAAACCTTGGGGATTAGTGCTGGCGCTTTTACCTTTTGTGGTAGAAGCTGTTTGGATCAATCCTATTCCATTTGAAATATATGCCATGACATGGCATGGATTTGTTCTGGGATTTTTGGCCTTTTTTACTGGCTTTTGCTTTGTTTTGAGTGGAGAGGGATTTTGGAAGATGATCCAAAAACTACGTTGGTTATTTCTTGGATTGGGATTGGGATTGTATCTGTTACGGATAAATTTCTTTGGAAGCTTTCCCCCTTCCTATTTACAGGCCATTGAATCCTATTCCTGGATTCTGGCGGTTTTTTCTTTTGGAAGTCTTTACTTAAAAGGCCCGAGCAAATCACTCAGCTATCTTAGTCAGGCAGCCTATCCGGTCTATATCCTGCATATGATTTTCTTATATTTGGGTTCCATGTGGGTTTTTCCTTTAGGCATTTCTGTTCAATTTCAGTTTTTCCTGGTGGTGTTGATTACGTTTATTGGTTGTTTTGGTAGTTTTGAACTGATACGAAGAACTACTTTTCTAAGGCCGCTTTTTGGACTGAAATGACAAATGAAATTCTGAATGCTGAAAGGACGGAAGACAGGGATCAGTCTCAGTGATCAGTAAAATCAGAAAGATAAAGTGAGAAAGCTGAAGACAAAGCCTTTAATCAATCTTTAAATCAAATGATTGGAGACGGATCGATTCGCCATAAAGATGGAAACGAGAAGATTTGTGATATAGGGTTTATGATTTGGAATACTGAAGGTTATGAACGACCCAAATAAGCAACCTAGGACAGGAAACTATTCTTGATACTTTTGAAGGCCAAAAGTATCCAAAAGCCTTCGTCGCAGCAAAGCCCCCCCTAGCCTACCCTTCAGACTGGCTCAAGGCTAAAAATGGCTACCAGCCATTTTTTCAACGCCTTGCCCTATCCGCACAAGGCCAACAGCCAGCCCCGCTGCTGCGACAACCCGCCGCGCAGTTCAAGTGACGTTTGGTAGAGCGACCCTGAAGGGGTCAAATATTATAGCCCCGGGTAAGGAGGTACGACGCAACCCGGGGTTTGAAGGATTATCATTTGTTCCAGCGCTGGCGCCAAATCGACAATCAGAGACGAAAAGGATTTGCCAGAAAGATGAAACTGAAACCCTTCTGGAAAAATTTTAAAATTCACTTTCTCGCTTAAAGAAAAATGGTCTGTGAGAAACAACCAAAAGTCTGGGATGGAAGCTATTCTTGATACTTTTGAAGACCAAAAGTATCCAAAAGCCTTCGTCGCAGCAAAGCTTCAACCGCACAAGGCCAACAGCCAGCCCCGCTGCTGCGACAACCCGCCGCGCAGTTCAAGTGACGTTTGGTAGTGCGACCCTGAAGGGGTCAAATGTCATAGCCGCGGGTAAGGAGGTACGACGCAACCCGGGGTTTGAAGGATTATCATTTGTTCCAGCGCTGGCCCGGGATCGTCATTCGGAGAAAAAAAGGATTTGCCAGCAAGATGAAACTGAAACCCTTCTGGAAAAATTTTAAATTTCACTTTCTCGCTTAAAGAAAAATGGTCTGTGAGAAACAACCAAAAGTCAGGGATGGAAGCTATTCTTGATACTTTTGAAGACCAAAAGTATCCAAAAGCCTTCGTCGCAGCAAAGCTTCAACCGCACAAGGCCAACAGCCAGCCCCGCTGCTGCGACAACCCGCCGCGCAGTTCAAGTGACGTTTGGTAGACCGACCCCAAAGGGGTCAAATATCAATAGCCCCGGGTAAGGAGGTACGACGCAACCCGGGGTTTGAAGGATCTTCATTTTAACCAGCGCTGGCTCAGGAATGTATTTCGAAGACGTAAATGATTTGCCAGCAAGATGAGACTGAAACCCTTCTGGAAAAATTTTAAAATTCACTTTCTCGAATAAAGAAAAATGGTCTGTGAGAAACAACTAAAAGTCAGGGTTGGAAGCTATTCTTGATACTTTTGAAGGCCAAAAGTATCCAAAAGCCTTCGTCGCAGCAAAGCCCCCCCCTAGCCTACCCTTCAGACTGGCTCAAGGCTAAAAATGGCTACCAGCCATTTTTTCAACGCCTTGCCCTATCCGCACAAGGCCAACAGCCAGCCCCGCTGCTGCGACAACCCGCCGCGCAGTTCAAGTGACGTTTGGTAGAGCGACCCTGAAGGGGTCAAATATTATAGCCCCGGGTAAGGAGGTACGACGCAACCCGGGGTTTGAAGGATTATCATTTGTTCCAGCGCTGGCGCCAAATCGACAATCAGAGACGAAAAGGATTTGCCAGAAAGATGAAACTGAAACCCTTCTGGAAAAATTTTAAAATTCACTTTCTCGAATAAAGAAAAATGGTCTGTGAGAAACAACCAAAAGTCTGGGATGGAAGTTATTCTTGATACTTTTGAAGACCAAAAGTATCCAAAAGTCTTTGCCAGGGTCTATGCTTCAAATCGGTTTCTATTTGGTGAAATAAATTTAATTCGGCACCGATTTGATTTTTGGTAAATGCCTGAACCTAAAAATCGGCGGATCTCCCTCGAAGCTCGGGAGCTAGCCGATTTTCTTAACGGCTCATTCATTTTACCAAAAAACGCATATACCCAATGGCGATTGGTCCGAACCAAATTTCTTGTCAATAATAATATTTTAGAAAAAGACCCCGAAGGGGTCTAATATTAATAGCCCAGGGTTTCAACCCTGGGTTTGAAGGATCTTCATTTTAACCAGCGCTGGCCCTCAAAAGTCAATCGAAGACTGTTCGTTTCGCCAGCAAGATGATCGTAAAACGAGATTAAAAATCTTTCTAATGAATCCCCCTGCCCCCTTACCAAGGGAGAGTTGTATCAAGAACAATAAATCATATAAGCTCCAAATTCTATCAATAGCTAAAGAGTCACCAAGCTATCGTGCCTTTGGCAATTGAAGACTCGAATGACTGACCCTGAACAGCCTATCCCGATTCTTTCGGGAGGGTCAAATGTCATAGCCCCGCCACGGCGGGCAGGCCAGGGTTTGACACGATTTAAATCGGACTACTGGGTTACTATAAAATAAAATTCAATCCAGCTTTTCTACTCTTGTAGGCGTATCTATTCCCTGAACTATACTTTGACTACTTTGGGCAATGGCTTTGATGATTTCGGTCATATTTTCCATATCCAGAGTCTCAAATTCATCGGAAGCTTTATGGTAATTCGGTTCATCATTTGGAGGCTCCTCCATTTTGGATGTGGATATGGTATGGGCAGGAACACCCAATTCAGCTAAGGTGCTATTGTCTGATCTATAAAAAAGATTTTGCAAAGGATAGGGATCTGGTTCAAAATGAAACTTAGATCCTTCCAGATTTTTTTGAAGAATCTCTCCCATATTGCTTTTTTCATAGCCAGTGATATAGGCGCTATTTGTCCCCCATTTACTCTCTGTTCCGATCATTTCAATATTAAACATCGCCACCACCTGATCTGGATTGAGTTGCCTGGAAAAATAAGTGCTCCCATATCCACCTAACTCTTCAGCCGTAAATGCCACAAAGATCAAAGTCCTTTCGTTATCATTTAATTCTTTGAAATATTTCGACAGCATCAGCACTGCGGTGGTACCGGCAGCATTGTCATTGGCACCATTGTAAATGCTGTCTTCACCAGCCTGACCCTTCCTGATTCCAATATGGTCGTAATGAGCTCCAAAAACCACATATTCATCTTTCAGTGATTTGCCTGGAATCATGGAAACCACGTTTTTCAGTTCTTCATTGACCAAATTATTTTTTACTGCCAACTGAATTTCCTCAGGGTCCAGCTGATCTGTAAATACAAAAATCTTTGAAAATTCTGTAGGGAATTTTGCCCTGGAGCAACTTCTTTGCAATCTGGAAAAGTTCTCCAAATGAGCTTTGTCAATGAATACCAAAAGATTTTTGTTCATTCGAAGCAATGGAAAAACTGTCTGATTAAAAACATCCTCTTTTTCAACAGCAATTAATTCAAATCCTTCAAAAGAATCTATATTTAATTCAGCTTGAGTGGTGTTGACCAGCACATTCTCTGTATTTAAAATATCTCCATCCAAAACTCCCGAAATTTCCAGCGTTTCAGTTTTGATCATGGTAAAAGTCTGAAAATAGGAATCTTCACCTTCCATAAATGGCAATTCAGATTTCTGAAATTCAGATTCTATAAATGATGCGGCTTTTTCTATTCCCGGAGTAAAAATCATTCTCCCTTCCATCTCATCGGAAGAAAGCGTTTTTTCAATTCTACCTACTTCCTCCACAGTGATAATTTTCTCGATTGAGGGCTGACAGGAAAAATTCACTGCAACAAGGACTGAAAATAATAATCGACTTTTTTTCATAAAGTATTTTTTACTCTATTGAGTTAGAAATTCTGTTCAACCTATTGAAAGGACATTAAATAATATGATTGCCCGCAATGATGCCAGTTACCTTGTTTTCTTTGCTTGATTGGCTGGAAGACCGATGACCGAAGCAGCCTCACAACTAGCGTTTACCATTTATTAAGCCGCTTTAATCTATTAACTGGTAAAATAGGGGATACACATATTAAATAAAATGATTATCCGAAAAGATGCCAGTTACCAAACACCTAATGAATAGAAAGCTGGAATGGGAATAAGTTGTTAAACCTATCCTATAAACTTAAGTTTAAAATTCCAAACTTGATTAGAAAGAAGAACAATCGAGTAATCCTGAAATGGTTTGTGAAGGGTGAATCCAACATTTTTTGGATTTGGCAGGATAGTACTTCATCTATATAATAAGATTGATAACATCAGGGCTTTTCTTAAATCAATGCTTTTCCAAAAACCCGATTAAAATACAGATTATCAAATTCTTATCTGCAATGTCAAGTAAAAACCACGGCCATCTGAGGGCAATATTCCAGGTCCTGGATATCCTGTGGCTCGTCGGGTAAAATAATAAGCATTTAACAGGTTGTTGATTGAGGCTTCCAACTTTAATTTGGACCAGGAATAACTGGAACTAAAGTCAAGTACACCATAAGGTCTGATTTCACCCACAACCGCTGAAACACCTCCCGAAGTAGCATTGGTGGCGTCCGTAAATTGTTCGGAAAGGTATGCATACTGCAAAGATGATCTCCAATTTTTATAGCTTACTGCAGCCCCGGTTTTTAAGTTGACAGTAGGTACAAACTCCACTCTATTCCCTACTACTCCTGTGACTTCACTCTTTTTGTATTCCGAATCAATGATTGCCACATTTGAAAAAACAGACATGTTCCAAAACTCACTTTGTGGGAGAACCAGATCAGTAAATCTCCATTCTCCATAAAACTCCAATCCGCTGATCAAAGCCTGTCCAATATTAGTTCTTTTTCGAAGTACCCGGTTTGCTTCATCATAAAATTGGACTTCTCCGATCCTATTGTTATAGTTGAGAACAAAAAGACTTAAATCATAATTAAAATTACCAGCATCCTCAGACCTGATTCCCATATCGATAGAATATCCTTTTTCGTCTTCTAAGTTCTGATCAATTACGGATGAAGGGTTTGAAATCCGCATGTCACTAAACGTGATAGAGCGATAATTCTGTGAGGCATTCGCATATACTTCCCATTTGGTATTGGGCTTATAGCTGAAACCTATTCCGCCGATTACAAATTGCCGGGAACTCACCCGATATTCTTCTTGTCTATCAAACTCAATGATATTTCCGGCAAGGTCACGGTACACATTGCCATAATATCCATCTGCAGTAGTTTTGATTTTCTCAAACCTCAATCCTGGAGTGACTGAAAATTTGTCGTTGATATAAAAGATGTTTTCAATAAATAGCGATCCATTTCTATTCGGGAAACGGTAATCATAAAAGATGTTTTCTTCACCATCTATGTAATTAAAATCAGGATCACTTCCCTTGCTACCGAAACCCTGGGTACTATGGTTGAATCCATGATAGTACCTAGTGCCGATCAGTCCAACAGAATGCATACCCCCGATCTGATAGCGATGTAAATACCGTGCCTCTGCTCCCCAATTTTGAAATACGCCTTTGATCAGGTCCCGCTCACTGCCATCGTCAATGGTAGCCACTCTATTGGGGCGAAATCCAATAGAATTTCTTTTTGCATCCAAGCCAAAAACTCTCAAGTTTATGGAGTTGGCCTGGTTAAATTGATGATCCAAGTGTAGTGCCCAAAGGTTCCAATCTACGTAAAACCAATTTCTCTCCCGATTGCTTTGCCTGGGGTTTTCATCAAACATTTCATCCGATAAACCACCTGGCTGCTGGGCGAGGTAATTCATTTTGGTAATGTCAATTCCGATTTTGGTCTTTTCAGAAAGCTGGTAGTTTAAATTCAGGTAGGCATTATGATTTTTAAATTCAGAATTCGGTCTCCAGCCATCTCCGCTTTTTAATTGATAAAAGGCATAATAACTCAATTTATCAACAGTTCCAGATACGTTGAAAAATCCATTATAGAATCCAAAAGAACCTCCTGTCTGCCGAGTTAAAAACTCGAATTTTCTGTCTTCCACGGGCTTTTTCATGACAAAATTGATCAAGCCACCAAATTGGGTTCCATATTGAAGAGAAGCAGCCCCTCTGACGATTTGTATTCTACCTACTGCCTCTATTGGAGGAGTATAGTAACTCTCGGGATAACCTAAAGCATCGGCAGAAATATCATAGCCATTTTGTCTGGTATTGAAATTGGAAGTTCTATTAGGGTCTAAACCTCTCCCACCGATACTCAACTGGACACCTGCCCCATCATTTTCCCAAATATTCAAGCCGGCTACTTTGGAATAAACCTGTCTGGCATTATTTGTTGCCAGATTTGCCGTCAAATTATCAGGAACGATGACTTCTGATTTTTTACCTTCATAAAGTCCCATACTTTCTATGCCGCGCATCCTAGTGAGTCCAAAATCGACAGCAGATTCCGTGATCACCGCCTCGCTGAGATCTTGTTCCTGAGTTGCCAAATAGATGGTCAAGGATTCATTTTTTCCATTAATTGAAACCTCAACATTTTTGTATTTGAAAGATTCACTGGTGAAATGAAGGACATAAGTGCCATTCCCCAGATTATCAAATGAAAACTCCCCTTTCGAATTGAGGTCTACCAGACGTACCCCTTCATTGAGATATACGGCACAGTTCTGTACAGGCTTTTGAGTTTCTTCAGAAAAGACTTTCCCGTTGATTTTAAATTGAGCTAAAAGCGCAATTGGAGCTAAAAGCAAAACAAGTGTATTAAAAACCTTTAATCTCATCATCCCAATTCTCTATCCAATATTTGTTTTTAAATGATTCTTTTTCAAGAGCTAAATTGACCTGAGGATCAACCAAGGCCTTTCCCCTCCTCCCATTGAGCGAAACATATGTATCCGCATACACCTCTGGGTTTTCCCAACCCAAGTCTTTATAATGATCCCTCAGGATATGAGCATATTCCAAAATCATATCTGGCTGGGTCGCCATCATCTTCTCTTGAAGTGGAGTTAGGAAATCTTTATTATTTACCTCTAATAGCTTGCCTTGACGATCTTTTACCAAAAAAGTAGCCTCTCCACTTTTCTCCATCAGCATTACTCTCCAAGAAAAACGATAACCTTGCTCTGTCCAAAAAAGCTCACCAGGGTGCAACATGTACCTGAAAGGCAAAGTTAACTGAAGGGCAAAAAACAAGGTGAAAACTGTAAGCGTCATTTTATAGGCGAAAGGGGGATATTGAAAAACCCGGTCAAAACGCCGGGCCTTCCCACCAAAGAAAGTTTTGATTTTCTGAACAATCTTTTCATGGAAACTACCCGAAAAGAATATCAATCCAGTGCCGATCATGATATAAGGAAACATGCCGATCGGAAATAAGACCGCAGTCATCAGGTGAAATAAAACCACCAATAAATATGCAATGCCCCTTGTATCTTTCTTCCAAAGCAAAAACCCAATGGATAAATCATAAAGGCATCCTATCCAACTAAATAGGAAAGCAACCCAGGAAAGATTCAATAAAGATCCTATCCAAGGAAGGTGATTGTTGGCCGGTAGCCATATTCTCATGGGAAGGGCCTTTAACAACCAATCGGAATTGATTTTGGCCAGTCCGGCATAGAAATAAAGAATCAGTACCATGAGCTTGAGGCAGTCGATGGTCCATCGTGGGATTCTAGCTACTTGTAGATTGGGATTATTTTTGGCATCCAAGGAATACAGACAATTAGCCGGTAAAAAAATCATCAGAAAACTGATCAGGCTGATAAAGTAATAATGGTTGAGATAAGTAGACTTATCCATCAATTCTATGTAAGTGAAAGTCAGAAAAAACCCGACACTTGCTAGTCTGTACCAGAGGCCGAGGGTAATCATCAAACCAAATAAGATGGCTCCGGCAAAAATCAGATAAGTGAATGAACCGAAAGGTCTGACCCATTCGAAACCATAAAAAGTAAAATGATAGGATGGGTTTAAGTATAATTCCTCAATCCATCCTTTTGCCCAAAAACGGGCAATACTTAAAACCATTAACAAGCCAAACATCATCCTGAAAACCACCAAGGAGGCTGCGGATGATGTTTGGCTTAAATAATGGAAAATAGAACCTTTCAGGTTAGTCACCATCATTATCCGTATAGGTGATGGTAATACTCATCGCAGAGCTCATATCCACTTTAAGCAATCTAACCAACTTTTGCATTTCAGTGTGTACATCAATCATCGAAGAATTATCCGAGTTGATCTGATCCAAAAGATTTGGATCAAGCGATTTCAATTTGCTTTGAACCAGCTCAAATTGAGACTGAATATCCGAAGAAAGCAAAGTTCCAGAACTTGGGTCTTTTGCTCCAATCCCATCTAAATAAGACTTAAATGAAGCCCCTGTTCCAGTGGAGGATTTTCCTAAGAAGAAATCCATACTGGCTTGATTGGCAGTAATCGCTAGCTCCCTACTGATACTTGGATAATAAAATGATTCAAGCTTTTCGGGGTTCACATTTCCACCTGTTGCAATTGTTGCCCCTGAAGGAATTCCAATTTTTCCGGTTCGCACATGTCTTTCATAATAAAGCGTAAATGCGTTCACCATTCCACCCATTGAAGACCCTATATCCAAACCTGTTTTTGATATGAATTCTTCTCTATACCCGGATTTCCAGGTGCTGATAACCTGGGAGAGAAGTTCATTCATTCGGCCAACCAAGGTCATAAGGTAATCCAATCGTTGTTCTCCTTTCAGATCATCCTGGTAAAAACCCAAAATATCCTCATCTTCTGCACCTACTCCGTTGACTAGGTAATCCAAGGCAGGGAATCCTTGCCTTGAATAAGAAGATGGAAGATTTAAAATCGGGCTTTCTTCGCTGATATTGGCAGAAATCCCCTCTATATCAGCTGGGTAAATATTGAAGAAGTTTCTTAAGGTTACCTGCTCTGCAGGACCTACTTCAAACATTTCAATTTCCTGCCAAGAAGTATAGGAAGCTTTTAAGGCATCTCTTAAATCCTGCAAATTCTGGGCAGTAGGATCCTGCTGGAAGTCACCTGTTTCGATTTTCAGTTGCTGAAATTTCTGATCAAATCTTTCATAACCGGGGATAATAAAAGAATCTGCCCAATTGGTAAGCAAAACCTGACGATCTAAATTCGAATCAGTCGAATCATCTTTTTCCGAATCCTCCATACAAGCTGAGAACAAAAAGGAAAGCGCCAGAATGAATAAGAAAGATTTTAAGAATTGATTTTTCATAAACTTAGAATCTGACAAAATAGACAAATGATGAATTGTTGGAATTTTCGGATTATTGGATATTGAATTTTGCTTTGATCGCGGATTCTGCTTCGCTGATTTTGCTTGCATCCAGATCCCAGAATCCATTTGCACTACCCACTAGATTTAAAAGAATCAAATCTGAGAATGCCGCATCGGCATTGAACGTAGTGGCATAGCGCAGGGAGTAAATAAACCCGATTCCTTCGGCTATAGCATGTGCTCTTTTGTCGTCAGAAGTACCTGTTCTCCATTTTCCCAAATACCCCAGGGCAGCATTTGCCAAAGCCTTTTCCATTTCCTCTCTGATGATTTTTGCTTGCTTTTCTACTTCCGCAAAATCATTGTTGATTATCGCCACACGCCCTTTTAAAAATGCCGGGTATATCAAAGGATATCCTGCTTTATTGTATTCCCAGAGGTATGCTCCAAGTCCAAATTCCGTCACTTCACCTTTTTGGGAATCAGTATATCCTTCTAGGTAAATCTCTTTTTGAGTCAGCATCCCATAAGCTATGTCCCAATTATGCTCTAATGCAGTATAATTCTCTGCAGAAACGAGGCTGTTATTGTCAGCAGAAAGACCTGAAGTCAAGAGAACATTTCCGATGTAATCAAGTTGGAATGCACCTATCAATGATTTCTGAAGAACTTGAGCCAACTCGATTCCTTGTTCATCCAACAAATAATTACCGAGCTTTCCAGCTTGATTGATTTCTGCTGTCACATTCAAAGATTTGCTTGCTTCTTCCAGGCGTGCGAATAACAATTCTAAGTTCGTTTTTGCAGCTTCCGTTTCAGCAGAAGATCTAGAGGATGCCACTCGGTCCATCAAACTAAAATCAGCATTTGTCAATGCTGAAAGATTGAAATCGGAACCGGTTAATTCAAGAAATCCAGTTCCAGAATTGGATGCAATAGAGGAAGCCAGGGAAGCATCAATCTGAACTCCGCTGCTTACCGAGTTGGTAATGTAATAATTCAAAGCCTTGAACATTTCCAATCCAAGAGTTCCCTCTTCTTTATGGACTGTGGTATTTCCATCGACATCCACAAATTGTTCTGAATAACCTTTGCTTGTAGACACTGCACTATACTCCATTTTCAGTCGGAGATTAGGGTTTTCCTCATCGGAATTACATGCTACTGTAGCGAACAACGCTGCTGTTCCAAGAATGATTTTTGAAAAATTTAAGTTTTTCATTTGATAGATTGTATTGGTAATATTGATTTGAGAGGCAAATATATTTATTTAGACTGATTCAAAACAATTATTTAGAAAAATTCCAAATAAAAATTTACGAGCATGATGTCTCAGGATTTGAGAAAATGTTTGATTCCAAGTAGATTAAAAAATTCGTCGGTCTGAATTGAAATTGGCCGGATTTCTCTAGCTCCTTTTCATTGCTGAAACATAAAAAACTGGAAATTAAAGCCTTATAATTTATCTAATAAGGCTATCCGCTTTTGTGCCAGTATGGAGTCAATAGCAAAAAAGGATATGTTAAACTTAAAAATTGAGGCCGCTTCGGTCTTCAGTCATCGGTCTTCCGACCAGATAAGCAAAGAATCTTCGGTGACTGGCATCTTAGCGGATAATCACATTATCTAATTAAGCTATTTGAAATCTTTGTATGCAGAGTGGCTGTCTTAGCCCAAGACTTTTAGGCAAACCTTAGCAAATGGGTAAATGGAAAATCCCCAATGAAAAATAGCTAAGCCAAACAGGTGATAGCTAGTAAGAGAAAAATTGATTTTTGTGAATTTAGGGATTGGCAAAATGATCCGATATTCCTTAAATATTGGGTATTGAATATTTGTATTGTTTAAGAAAACGGCTTACCCGTTTGCCATTTTAGTCTGTTGGAATATCTGTATGATGGTCTGGCTTAGTGGTAAGAGCATGTAGTTTCGTACCACTTCGCAGGATCAAATATCCTCCGGTCAACCCCAAAGCAATTCTTGTTGCGATATTCCCTTTTATCAAGGCTAGCGATAAGACATATGTTCCGGCAAGAAGTGCTGTCATTCCTTCCGAGTAATCTGTGATTTTTTTTAATCCTTCTATCAATTTGAGGCTTTCAGTTTTCATATAGCGTTGATTTCTTTCTTTAAGTAATACAAAGCATGTACTAAGTTTATTGCCTCGGTACAATAGCAATCAGGCTAATATTTAAATCCTTTCCATCCGAGATGAGAAAAAAAATGAGTAAACAATGCCTCGAATTGGGTAACAGTTTGGAAAATAAAACCTTATGTGTTTCAACTCTATTTTAACACAAAATCATAAGCAGAATAAGTGAAACTAATAATGAGCATTGAGGCCGCTTCAGGCTTCCATGAAGCATTTAGCGCTAAATGAACAAAATGGAATCTACCATTGGCATTATTCCTGATCCTCTATCAGTGAAAATTTATTTTAATCCATTACAATAAGCCTTAACCATGAAAATCATAATCCCAACAGAACCTCCTATTCGAGCCGAAATCCCAAGTGACTACCCTATTCCACCAATTGGAGAGGAGTTTTATATTCGTTTTGAAACATTTATTACAGATCCTGATAATTTGAAAAAAGTCCAAAACCTTCTTTCGAGAGAAGCTTTGACAGTGGAAAGAGTTGAGGATAACAAAATATACCTCTATCAAGGTCAGAAAGGAGATTTACAGGGGATTATAGAAAGTGATGAATATATGCCATCTATTGTTCAGTACTGGGAAAAGCACCCAGAAACAAAACCGGATCAATAAGGATGATATCTTGAAGCCTATAGGACTTTGGGAATATAAGATTTGAGATATAAGATTTATGGAAATTCGGACAGTGGAAAGTAAAATCAGAAAGCTAAAGTAAGAAAGCTGAAAAGACGGAAGATAGTAGACTGGAGACGGAAGTGAGCGAGCAATCGCAGTGATCAGGGAACAGGAAAGTCAGAAAGCTAAAAACAAAGCCTCTAGTAAATTTCGAAATCAAATGATCCATGGAACGCTTGGGGGACTGACCCTGAAGTGGTCAAATATCAATAGCCCCGCCACGGCGGGCAGGCCAGGGTTTCAACCCTGGGGTTTCAGTATCAGTTTTTCACCAGCGCTGGCCCTCAAAAGTCAATCGGAGACAAGAATGCATTGCCAGCAAGATGAAACTGAAACCCTTCTGGAAAAATTTTAAAATTCACTTTCTCGAATAAAGAAAAATGGTCTGTGAGAAACAACCAAAAGTCTGGGATGGAAGCTATTCTTGATACTTTTGAAGACCAAAAGTATCCAAAAGCCTTCGTCGCAGCAAAGCCCCCCCTAGCCTACCCTTCAGACTGGCTCAAGGCTAAAAATGGCTACCAGCCATTTTTTCAACGCCTTGCCCTATCCGCACAAGGCCAACAGCCAGCCCCGCTGCTGCGACAACCCGCCGCGCAGTTCAAGTGACGTTTGGAAGAGCGACCCTGAAGGGGTCAAATATCAATAGCCCCGGGTAAGGAGGTACGACGTAACCCGGGGATTGAAGGATCTTCATTTTAACCAGCGCTGGCTCAGGAATGTATTTCGAAGACGTAAATGATTTGCCAGCAAGATGACCGTAAAACGAGATTAAAAATTTTTCTAATGAATCCCCCTGCCCCCTTATCAAGGGGGAGTTGTATCAAGAACATTAAACCATTAAGGCTCCTAATTCTATCGTACCAACGATATTTTTATTTGGACAATAGCCAAAAAGTCACCAAGCTATCGTGCCTCTGGCACTGGAAGACTCGAATGACTGACCCCGAAGGGGTCAAATATCAATAGCCCAGGGTTTCAACCCTGGGTTTAAAAGGAATAACAATGTGTCAGCGCTGGCCCGGGATCGTCATTCGGAGAAAAAAAGGGTTTGCCAGCAAGATGGAAACGAGACGATATAAGATTTATGATGTGGAATTCAGATTGAAAATCCTAGGATAGGAAGTTCGAAATTATAAATGTCGAACAGCTCGGCAATGGCTGCGAGAAAATCAATCCTCCTTGCCCCCTTTGGAAAGGGGGAGTTGGTTCAAGTCCAAAATTGGATAATAGTTAAAACAAAATGATTTATTGAGCCATTTATTTTACTGTCTTCCCAAAATCACATCCAAGATCGCCGGACCCCAGTATTTCTCGGTGAAAAAATAAGTGGCAACAATTAAAAAGAGGTTTGCTCCACTCAGAAATATGACCGCAAGGATTTTCGCAGCCTTGGATTTTAATACCTCATATTTCCCTATAAAGATTTCCGCAACAAGTAAATTGGGCAGGTAAAAAAAGAAGTCCATAAAATAGTCAAAGACCCCGGTAAAATCCGACTGATGCCCTAGCCGGTCTGTCACCATAAACCAAAACCCATAATCCATTCTATATAGCCAGGATCCAATTGCCAAGGCAAAAAGACGGATAGCCCAGGCCCGGTGTTGATCGAAATTCCGGGCTCTCGCAAAATAGATAGTTGCGATAGCAGCAGTAAAAGTCAAAATTCCATAGCCGGTAAACCCAATATCCATGATCAGACCACCTATGGTTCCCTTAGTGAAAATAAAAACCAAACCGCCAATCGCAGCAGCCATAGAGGCAAGCACATAGACTCTGCCTATTATTCTATGGATAATTGGGTATTTTATCCGAACTGAATTGACTAATTGGATACATCCTAAAATCAGAATAATACCACCTGCAGCGAAGTGAAGTCCAATACCCAATGTGGCTGAAGTTGTCTTTTCATCATAAATATCCGGAAGCACTTCATTCCATTGGCTGGTATTTCCTTGTATCAATGCCACGAAGTAAAAAGTCAAAATATAGCCCCCAAACAAGATTGCTGAACCCCAGACGATTAATACTAAAATCCGGGCAGTCAGGTGGAGGAGTTTAGTCTGTTTTACTGAATTGTAAAAATCTCTCATCCTCTAAATTTAGTTTGTTCACACAAATAAATGGTATTGATTTTTTTGTTGGGGAGTAAAAGTTTAAAGTGATGTTAGAATTAGGGATTGGGAAGTAGGAATAATTAAATGAACAGTAACAGTTGGCAGAACAAGAAGAAGGATAAAAGCTAAAGTAAAAATGCTTAAAATGTTCTTTTCTAAAATTTCCTTTCAATAAAAAAAATTCGACTGTGCGCATGAAGACAACACTCTTGCCGTTTTTAACATTTTCTTTAAAAACCCGGAGAAGCAATGCCTCCCCGGTTTGATGATTTATTTTATATTATTTTACTGATTGAAGTAAATCATCCTCCAACCTTTCCTCATCTACAGTCAGCTGTGCGATGCTGACCAGCACTGTGCCTGCCGTGATTGCATAACCTGCATAGGTCAGCAGGATAGCCGGGATACTGCCTGGTGCAGTGATTACGGCGGTTCCTACTGCTGCGATGATCAATCCGATTTTCTTTACTTTTTGGAAAAACGGAGGTGTTGGGGCGGAAGCCCTTTGTTTTATTTCTGTTAGTATGTTCATTTTATTTTGACTTAAGTTTTAGATTTGTTTTTAAGAGGGAAGACCGGAGACAGAAGACGGATGACCGATGTCCGATACCTGATGCCTGAAGCACGATGTCCAATGGACTCCTATAACTCTTGAAGGAACAAGAACTGCCAACTGCGACTGTAGAATGTCCACAACCTACTGGGACCTGCCTCCTGAACACTGATCACTGCCTACTGTGACTGAAAACTGCTCACTTTTCCTTCATCATATTCTTCAGGAAAGCCTGTTCGACCTCTAGCCTGTAAAAGAGCTCTTTCAACTTTGCCAATTCACCTTTCAACTGACGGGTATCTTCAATCAGCAATTTGAGGAAATAGGCGATTACCGAAAGCAATAACATCGTCACCGCTCCCGCCAAGCTTAAGAGTAGCTCTGCTCCAGACATGATTCCAGTTGATAAGGAATTCCAAAAGAAACGATCTGTAAGTCCAGGATTTCTCCCCGCTCCCAGTAAGGACTGAGTTCATCCAGAAGCTTCAAGAAGGCCAGCTTTGTAAACAAAGGAGTCCCATCTGCACGGTAGGAAGTCACCGGACAGAGTTCATTCAGTCCTGGACGGGAATCAGCTGTTCTGGCTTTGATCAACCCTTTCTCCCCAACTCTGATAAACCAGCCTTCTTCTTCTAAGTGAGATGCTTCCAGTTCATAGGTCCCCTCCTCCAGGCAATGAAATTCCTGATCATAGCAGGACTTGGGAGCTTCCCGGATAAAGCACAACTGCTTTGGGCCGAGGTATAGCCTCCCCAGGCTTCCCCGGGGAGTATACCTTCTTTTAAGAAGCAATCTCATCAGCTGGTTTTGCTTACCGACAGGATCTTGGCGGCATTATGCGCTCCGTTGTTGATCGCATATTCCACACCATTGACCATTTGAACGAACTCCACACCCAGGACGAAGACAAAGTGGGTTCCGTCCAGCTGGTTCTTGTCCACAGTCAAGGTCTGTGAAAGTGCAGGATCCAGAATAGAGACCGACCCAGTACCTGCACTCACCACTGATCGGGTTCCCAGGTCAAAATCCACGCCCACTCCCGTAGCAGCAATTTTGTAATGAGTGGCACCGTTTGGAATCGCAATCATATCTTTCGGTGTAAAAGCCGGCAGGGTCAGTTCCAGGGCTGCCGGAGTTTCATTGATGCCCAGTTCAAAGAAGAGGGTGCTTCCCAAAGAAGACCCTGCATTCATTTCCAGATCCTTGAGCAGGCTCCAGTCTCCTTCCTTCACCCTTCTGTCCCCTCTCACATTGAGCAGGTCTGATTTCAGCACCTGCATCATGGATTGGGTGATGCGGAGATTCAATCGCTTGTCACCGATCTGGGAGATCACCGGTCTTAAAGCATCCCGCAGCAGTTTGGAGGCATTGGCATTGTCGGTGAATTCACGGATGTTCTCCCGGGTTCTTGCGAAGCGGGGATCATTCATGATCCTGGATTTCTCCACTCCTCCTTTTTCACGGGCCAGATACCCGTCTTTGGTTTTGTAGAAAGACAGTCTTCCCACGGGACCTTTCAGTGTAATTATTCCTGTTTGTTTTGCCATATGAATATGGGTTTTAGGTTAAACATGCAGGAAATTTCAATCTTATTAAACTGGCTATCAATTGAATGTGCGGATCTTGCGGATCTTTTGGATGAAGGGGTATTGATGTATGATTTTCACTTTTCAGATCATTTCTGCATACTCTTCGGGTGCTGCGGTTTTCTGACATTTTCAGATCATACTTTTCCCAGACAACTTGAATTTGAAAAGTTTAATTCTCCCTTTTTCTCCTGATAAAATGCCAGATAAATCCAAGCCTCTTCCCCAGAATCCATAAGCCAAGGGATTTTCACTACTTCTGAACCTGACTTTCTATAGGCACCTTTTCGAAAAGCTGTTACCCGCAGGCGAAGGGGATCATATATCAGCACGTAAGCGATATCCCCTTCACGTGCTGAACCTTCCCAGGCATTAGGTTGCCAGCTAACTCTAAACTCATCTTCTGAAAGTCTTGCTGCAGAGGGATTTTCCGGACCGGGAAGAGTACCCATGGCAACCATGATTTTTTCAGGAATCACCCCTGGGAATTCACCATGTACAATTCCATTTCTCAGCAACCAACTTAAGCCCTGATGAAATCCTTTTTTACCTCCTTTTTCAAAGGCGGACATTGTAAAGTTTAGTTCTGCTTTAAAAGGCATTAAAAATTTATTGGCTATTGCGAATACCTGATTATTGTATTTTTGAAGATCTGAAAGTTTGTTTTCCTGAAAGGATGGATTTTTTCTGACTAATAGCTGCCCATTCATCTCATAAATCACCAGGTTGCCTACTTTCCCATTTATTTTTCCCAAAAGTGATGGTTCTATCTTTCCCATTATTCCGATTTTAAATTTTGACGATAAATTCTATTTGTTAGGGAGTTACATTAGCATCCCTTCTATCTTTCCATTTTTAGGCGGGATTCTTTCCATATTCAACCAAGTTTTATCCCAGTTCAACCCGAAGGAAAGTCGGAAAAAAGTCGAAGGAAAGTCGGAGCAACCTACTTATAAGCAAAGCCAATTTCGGCAAGGCAAAACATGTCAGCCACCTTAGTGTATAAAGCTTTCTATGGTGTCTTTGGGGATTCCTGAGAACTCGGCAAACTCATCAACAGTGACAAATTGGTGTGGCTTTTTACAGAAAGTCACCCGGATCTTGCACAGGATTACCTGTCCGTATCGCTCACTTTTACCGGTGATATTCTGAATATCTTTAGGATAAATGACACATCGTTTTTTCATCATGGTAAGCCTCCTTTTTCATTCAGTATTTTTCCATCCCGTTTATCGATCCAGCATAGCGGACCGTGTCTTCTTCTGACCAATACATGCATCCTCCTATCAAGAGCAGGAGTTCCTCGATCCAGTTTTTCGGTAAGCCTTCTTCTTGCTTTTCGCACAGGTCCATCAACTCGAACAATTGCCCAAAAAGTCCCTGAACCTGCTTTTCTGTAAAATCCCTAACTGCAGGCTCACTACAACCTGTCTGGGCTTGAAGCAAAAGCAGTTCATTGTGAAAATCCCCTGCCCTCTTTTCTTTATCTGCAGATTTGATATCATTGGAAAGGCAAATGATCCTTGCGGCTTTTCTTTCCAGCCAATAGACCGCGCAATTTTGATCAGGCCTATCCATTTTTAATAGATGGAGTGCCAGAAAAACACCAGAGCTAAAAAGTCTTTTTTCCTGGTATTCAGACAGCATAGGCAGTTCCTTTTTAAATTTATTATTGATCTCCCATATCTGCGCATCCAAATAATCCTTCCAAATCTCCAGAAAATCTCTTGTCCAGATTTCATTTCCAAAGCTGGAAATATGTCTGGCCAGTCTGCCCAAATGATCAAAGAGGGAGGTTATTTTCTCTTGGGTATTACTCTCTATATATACTTCATAACCAAGTGATTTAAGGTCTTTGAGGTTTTCCAAAGCTTCCATGAAAACATCGGCTTTATTTCTGTCCAATAAATCATCCAAAAGGAAAAGGCAATCAAAAAAACGCATGACCTTTTCCAATCTCAGGAAATCCATCTCTGGAAAAAGGTAGGCCGCAAACCAACTGAACTTCTGTTGTTCGATTTGTAAAAGCAGGTTCTGGTCCATAAGTACATTACTGTGTATCAACCAATCCAGGGTTTTTCTTTCCAGAGGAATCACCTGAAGGGAAATAGCTACGGGAATGGGATGGATTTTCATAACTCTCCTGTTTTGAATTTCTTCTGTACTGAGCGGACTGTTCGGGTGGTGCAGTTAAAATAGGAGGCGATCCTGTTTTGGGACAGTAACGTTTCTATTGCAGGAAATTCCTGAAGAAATTTTTTATATCCTTTGTGGATACCTGAGCCTCTAATGGACGATCTCTTTATCAATCTATCCTGCAAACGGTGGTTGATGGCCAATCCCAAATCCATGAACTCAGGAAAGGTTTTGACCAGCTCATGTTCGGATTTTTTGCTGACTTCAAAATAAGTCACATCGCTTAGGCAGATCAGGTAGGATTTAGTCTTCTTTCCTCTCCAATAAGATTTAAAATCAAAGGCCACATCCGTTACTTTGAAGATCTCTTTCAGCACTTCTCCTTCCTCTTTTTGGACCAAAAGTCCCAAGTACCCTTCACAGATGTATCTGCTACAGTTCTCTACTGTTAGGGATTCTTTAAGAATCATTCCTTTTTTTCCTCTTCGGAGGTACATAAAAAGTTTAAGCTTTTCGTAATCCAGATTGAGTCCGGGGACTAAGTTTTCATAATCCGCCCTCATTTTCATTAAGATATTATCCATCATGTCAAGCGTTAAAAAGTTGTTGCGGTTGAAAATAAAAAGCTCAGAAAGATCTTTTCAACCATCGAACTACACCGTTAATTTAAATACAACTAATTCATAAAAACAATAGTTAATTTTTAGTCAAATGATTTTTTAACTCCAAAAACAGGAATTTTTTCCTATTTAAGTACTTTATTTTTTCAAAAAGGAAATTTTACCTATAAGAATTTGACAATTATCAAATAGGTTTGATAAGGTTTTCCATTCAAGAAGATAGGATTCAAATAGATGTAGATCTGAATAAAAGTCAAAAACATGGGATCAAGAATTCAATTCAAATTTGTGCAAGAAAGCCTGAACAGAGGTTTGCTGATCCTCCTCTGGACCTATACAGGATTGGATAAATTGATCCGCTTTGAGGAAAGCAGAAAAGCATTTCATAACCAGACCTTTCCTGGTGAACTGGCAGAGGTACTGGCCTATGCGGTGCCAATTATTGAGTTGCTAATTGCCCTACTCCTACTCTTTTCAGTCACGCGATGGTGGGGATATCTAGGCAGTATTTTGCTGCTAACAGTATTTACTACCTATGTTGGTTTGATCTGGGTGGGAGCTTTTCCAAGAGTGCCTTGTAATTGTGCGGGAATATTGGAGAGTCTGGGTTGGATGGAACACTTTGTTTTGAATTTGGGATTTATTGGGGTGGCGGTTTGGGGAATGAGAATGAGGAATGATGAATGAAAGGTAGAAGTATAAAGTCAGAAAGCTGAAAAGACGGAAGACAGAAGACGGGAGACGGGAGAAAGCATGATTCTCAAAGTGATCAGTGGACAGTCCCAGTAATCAGAAAGATAAAGTATGAAAGCTAAAAACAAAGCGTCTAATCAATTTCGAAATCAAATGATCCAAGGAACGCTTGGGGAACTGACCCTGAAGGGGTCAAATGTCATAGCCCCGGGTAAGGAGGTACGACGTAACCCGGGGATTGAAAGATTATCATTTGTTCCAGCGCTGGCTCGAGAATGGTATTTAGAGATGAAAATGAATCACCAGCAAGGTGAATCGTAAAACCGGATTGGAAATCCTATGATACAAGATCGGGTTTGGTAGAGTGACCCTGAAGGGGTCTAATATTAATAGCCCAGGGTTTCAACCCTGGGTTTGAAGGATCTTCATTTTAACCAGCGCTGGCCCTCAAAAGTCAATCGAAGACTGTTCGTTTTGCCAGCAAGATGACCGAAAAACCGGATTGGAAATCCAATGATAAAAGTTCGGGTATCGGGAGGAGAGTTGTTTAGGGTTCTGATTAAGATTTTGGAATAAAAACCTTCGAGGTCTTAAAGACCTCAAAAACAAATGAACGAGATCGCCGCGCTTTGCTAAAGCACGCTCGCGATGACAAATAAAAAGAGGCTCATTTCTCTTAATGGCTTGGGCTAAGAGACAAGCCAACGCCGATGAGCCTCCGAAAGGGAGATGCCGAAAACCCTTATCAGAGTAGGCAAACAACCTGAAACGGTTTCCCTGTTTTTGATGGGTTAAAAAACAGGACATTGTAATGAATAAGTTAATTAAAAGATTACCATTATTTGCCTTTATTCTGGCAGCGTTTGGGGCATTTGCATTTTCAAGCCCTCCTACTCCAGAGTATGGGCTTTCCGGGGGAACCTGGATCAATGTGACAGGATTAACTCCGGGTCCTACTACCTATCAGTGTAACCAGGACCCTCAAGCATGTACCCGTGAGGCACCCAATCCAAGTGCCCCTGTTGTGAAAACAGGCATTTTCAAAAACAACATGCTTTAAGATTTAGGCGGGAAGAAATCTTCCCGCCTTTTTTATTTCAAAGCCGGGTTATTTTCCAGTTCCCTTTCCGGAATAGGCACAGTATAAGCTGCACCTCCAGGCAGCAAGGTTTTCTCCTCTCCCATCACCGTTCTTTTAAGAGTCACCGCAAATTCAGGATCCTGGTTTAATCTTCTAAGATCCATCCACCGGATTCCTCTAAAAACCAGTTCCTTTCTTCTTTCCTCCAAGATGCGACGCAGCAATTGATCCCCTTCCAAAATTAAAGAAGTAAAACCATTGCTGTATCTGTGATTAAGAAGGTAATTCAAATCTTCCAATGCCTTTTCTTCCTTTCCTAATCTAGCATTGGCTTCCGCCCTGTCCAATATAACTTCGTCCACCGCAAGCCCACCCCAGTCAAAATAATCACCGGAATATCGGGACACGAAATTGTATTTACCCAAAACCCTGCTTTCCTGAAAGAGGATAGTTTTCCTTAAATCAGCAGTATCGTATAAGGAATATAAATCCGGATCCACCCATTGTTGACGGTCAAACGTCACTCCCGTAGAAGGTTGGTTGGCATGGAAGATCACTTCACTATTGAATCTGGGAAAGTAATAAGCTCCTTGCGGACTGAGAGTATTGAAATCCATCAGATTCTTATTTAAAGCCAATACCCTATCTCCTGCCTCAGCTGCCTTTTCATAATCCTGTGTCTGGATATAGATCCTGCTTCTCAATGCATCCACTGCCCATTTAGAGGGCCTGGTTTTCTTATCTGCAAAATCAGGCAACCCCTCAAAAGCCTCTTCCAAATCAGCCAGAATAAATGCATATACCTCAGCTTGGGTCGAAATCGGGGTGGCCAGATTTATATCCGCGGACTCCCGGATCGGAATTCCAGGCTGATCCGTGCCCAGAGTGAAAGGTGGGGCATATACCTGCAAAAGTTGGAAATGGCTCCAGGCCCTGTGAAATTTTGCCGATGCTTCCAGCCTAGTGGCCAGATTACGATCAGCCTCATTCTCTGGATTGAAATCCCGGAGCCCATCAATCACCACATTGACATAATAGATAGGTTGGTAACCATAGGTCCAATCAACCCCATAATCGTTGACTGCATAATAGTCCCCTTCCCATCGGTAAGCCGTCAGTTCCTCTTGGGTCATCCATGGGATTGCTCCCTCACCTAGCTCCATTTCATCTGCTCCGAACAGCGGTATTTTAGGAGCATAGTTCATTTGTCTTGGTTCTGCATCCAGGATTGCCTGGTATTCGTTGAGCTTTTCGGGGATTACCAATGAAAGTTCCGGCTTGACATCCAGAAAATCCCCACATGCCGAGCATAAGGTCAGCATTAACATTGCCATTATTTTATATTCCTTTTTCATAGTTTTTCTTTTTAAATAGTCTTTCGGAGAGGGTGGCAGTAACCAGCTACCGGGAGGCATGTGACGGGTTTATATCCCTTATCCTTATGAAGAATTTTTTTATTTTCACACATTCCTTTTACCCTCTCCAAAAGATCAAAACTGAATATTTAAACCAATAGAATAAGTATTGAGTGATTGCACCACCCTGAAATCAGGATCCACCACGTCTTTTGTTGATTTCCATAATACTCCCAGATTATTTGCATAACCATAAATCCTCAGGGAACTAAAGGGAAAACGGGAGTCCGCTTGCTTTTGGAAAGTATAGGCCAACTGGATGTCCTGTAACCTGATATGGTCTCCTTTTCTCACCTGGCTGGAATTGACCAATTCGAAGGTGGTACGTGTATCATTTACCATCAAAGGGTCAGAAGGGATCTTGGTGCTGAGTTCATCGCCGGGTTTTTGCCATCTGTTTTCATAGTCAGCATGGCTGATCCCACCCCTGTTCAAAACACTGTAATTCACCGTTTCCCTTCTGAAATAATACCCAAGCCTATAAGTCAGGTTAAGTGAAAGCTCCCATCCTTTCCAAATAAACTGGTTTCGCCATGCTCCAAATGACGTAGGGATTGCTGAGCCGTTAAACTCCAGATCTTCCAAAGTGGTCTGATTTAAGATGGCTGCATAATCCATACTGGCCTCACCGTCCAAAATGCCCAATGGGCTGCCATCATCGGGATCCAGCCCTACAAAGGGATAACTAAAGATGCTGTAAAGGGGAGCTCCTTCCATCGGCTCGGGAAGTAAGCCTGCTCTTCCTGAAGAGTAGGAAGCCACATTCTGTGGATTTGGGACATTGGCATAATCCACAACTTTTTCCCTGACCATGGAATGGAACCAGGTCGTGTTCCAATTGAATTCGCCTTGGATTATCTTTCCGGTAAGCTGTAAATCAAATCCATGGGTACGGGTACTGGCATAGTTACGGGTCACTGTATGATTTCCCGAGGATGGGAAATAAGGTTGGATTCCATACAAGTCTTTTCCTTCTTTTCTATAGGCTTCCAAAGAGCCTGAAAGTCTTCCCCTTACTAGTTCCCATTCCATTCCCAGATTGATTATTTTGATCTTTTCCCATCTTAATTGAGGATTGGGAGGATTAAGCAAACTCATCCAGGGCTGCCCGACCCAGGGATTGGTATTGGAGCCAAAAAGCGTTCCCGTAGTATATGCCGTTGCTGCGGGATTTGTATTTCCATTATATCCATAACTGGTTTTGAGTTTTAGGAAATCGACCCATGTGGCGGTAAGCCATTGTTCTTCGGATATGATCCAGCCTATTCCGGCAGACCAGAGTGGTACCCTTCTTTTATTGGTACTTACTCCATAGAGGTTGGAGGCATCGGATCTTGCCGAGGCAGTAAGCAAGATCTTATCCCGATAGGTATAACCTACATTCCCAAAAAGAGAGGTATACCTGTTGATGCTTCCAGATGTACTTTGGCCAAACGGCACTTGGTATCCCCAGCCCGTATTCAGTTGAGGAAAATAACTTTTGTAATCCACTGCCTGGGAAATCCCTGTTTCCGGATCAAATCCGTAAAACCTGTTCTGATCGGAAGCGGACTGGACATCCCTGATTTCTGTCCCTGCCAGCGCATTGATCTCATGGACTTCCCCGATCCTGCTCCCGAAATTCAACTGGGTTCTCCAAGTATGACTGAAGCCCCTATAGTTTGTCTGATCCATGATTCCACCAACCGGAATTCCATATTCAGGAGCTGCCTCTGTAGGAAAAGAGGTATAGAGATTGACCAAGTTTCTGGCATAATAAGAGTCCAGCCCATTTATCTGCTTTTGGATTCCGCTTCTCTGCCAATACTGGTAGGTACTTTCCAGCTTAAGTCCCTGGACAATGGTGTAGGCTGCCCTCAGGTTGATCCTGGCTTCCATATCCTTTCCGATACGGGGAGCCAGTCCGATTTCCTTGATAGGATAATAATTCCAGTTCAGGGCACCTTTGGCTTCCGCCTGTGACTTGAACCGGGGGTTGTAATCCCTGATGACAGACAGGGGATTTCCCAATGGGTCGACCAAAGCATCGTAAGGATGCAGACTTGTAAGGTCAGGACTGCCATTTTTTTCGTTGTTTGAAATCAGATAAGTTCCCAACTCGAGGTGCACTTTATTCTTCCATATACTCCATTGCTGGCGGGTATTGAAAGTCAGCCTATCCTGATCTTGGCCAACTTGGGTTTTTCGGGTATCATCGTATCCAAGAGAAACCAGATATGAATAGGCTTGGGTACCGCCAGAAAGAGACAAGGCATACTGCTGGCTGATACTTGGGCGATAGAAATAGCGGCTTAGGTCCTGCCTGACATCTGTTGCTTTAAAATCCTGAAGCCTGGCTTCAAGCTCATCTGGCGTCAGTGTCCCTGCTTTACCTGCATAGAGCGCTTCGACTACGGGAGAGACATCCTGATTGTCATAGCTTTCATATCGGTATTCATAAAATCCCTGATCATAAAGACGCTGCTCCACATCCACAAATGAGGCAATGTCCATCTGAGGCTGGTAGAAGGGATCAAATGTCTGGCCTATGGTAAAATTGGAATTGAAGCTGACCCGTAATGGACTGGAAAAAGCTGACTTTTTGGTTGTGATTACTATCACTCCGTTTCCTGCCCTTGCTCCCCAGATGGAGGCGGCAGCGGCATCTCTCAAGACGGTAATGCTCTCCACATCATTTGGGTTGATGCTTTCTACCGGTCCATCGTATATCATGTTATCCACTACTACCAGAGGATTTTTATTGGCAAGGAGGGTGGAATTCCCACGGATGGAAATGCTTTCTCCTCCTGTCAGATCTGCCCTGTCCCGATTGAAGATCAATCCCGGTGTGACATCTTCCAGTCTGTCCAGGATATTGGTACTGACTTTCCTGTTGATAAGGGTTCGGTCCACTTGTGCAAATGATCCAGTGGTACGCTCCAGCGGTAATTCCTGGAATCCTGTGGAGACTACTGTCACTTCAGAGAGGGTCTGGGCGTCCTCTACCATCATCACAACCGGGTTTTGGGATACAGGGACTGTCACCGTCAGCTCTTTGGATAGATAGCCGATAAAACTAAAAGAGAGAAGGTGCTCCCCGAAGGGAAGTCTCAGTTCAAATTGCCCGTTTGGGTCGGTCACCGTGCCAGTAACGGTACCTTTAAGCAGGACATTTACTCCAGGTAGCGGAAGGGAATCAGTCTGGTTTAGCACAGTTCCTTTCAAAAGGCCTGATGTGGGCTCCTGAGCCCATGCCCAACCTGAAACCAGGAAGGCCAAAAGAATGGGTATTGATTTTTTCATGTCTGATGTTTGTTAGTGAATGGATTGGTTTGAAGATCCTTGCTGGTAGTCCAACAGGGAAAGAATATTGGCAGCGTATTCTGGGAAGTTGTTTCCGTCAAGGTTATAGGATAGCACCCTGCCTTCTTTGTCCAAAAGCATGGCACGGGGATAAGCCATCACCTTGTATTTTCTGAGCCATTCAGCGGCTTGGATACTGGGGAGGTTCAGATTCAGGATTTCCTCACTTGAATAGCTGGTGAGCTGGGATTTCCATAGTTCAGGATCATTATCCACGGAAATGGCGATGATCTGAAGCCCAAGTTTTTTTCCCATTTCCTGATAAAATGGCTGGAGATACTGGCGGAAATAATTGCCGCTGTGGGTACAGCCTGAAAAATAGAAATAAAGCAGGCTGGGTTGTCCCTTCAGGTCTTTCCAACCCAACTCCTTCCCTTCCAGGTTATGGAAGGTGGCTGGAGCAAGGTAGGTATCCGGTGAAAAGGTGGATTTCAAGACTTGGAATTCCTCTGCCAAAGCTGTGCTTCCTAAAAGAGCAGCATAGTGATCCCAGGATTCTGAGGTTAGTTGAGTGGTTTCCAGGTTTCTTAGAAATGCGGAAAAGATCAATTTTTCCTGAACGGGAGATGTGAATTTCTCGGTGTTTAAATTCTCCAAAGGTTTATTTTGTAAAATCCGATCTGTGGCGATCCATTCCCTTGCAAAATCCAAGGCTCCAGGGCTAAGTCCTTTTGCAAGTGCAGTATGGAGGTCCTTATCCAGTTTTTCCAACAGGTCAGGAAGGGTATTTTTGGCGCGAAGGGCAGAGAGTGTATCTCCCAAAGCCAGCGGCATGCCGTGGTGGTATTGGCGGAATGTGGCTAAGTGGGAGGCATAGAAGGAGCCTATCAATTGGGATTCCAGCAGATGGAACCTGTCTGAAGGCAATAGCTTTCGGAATCTTTGTAAATCCTGCCAACCTGGAATGGAGCTTAAGCTAGTATCTCTTAGGATTGCAGACTCATGGTCCAGACCGTCTTTACCAAATTCGTAAATGGCAATTCTGGAACCGAATACCGATTCCTGCTGCTCTACCTGAAGACGGAAATCCCGTGTGTCCAGCAATGCATCCCGGTCTATTTCCAAAAGTTCTCTGGGTTTGCTGAAATGGTCAGTCTTTCTTGCTCTAATAATTATATGCTGTGCCTCAAACCAATGTGCTTGTGGTCCGGCGAATACAAAGCTGTAGTCCTGTAGGTCTATTCCGATCTTGATGCTGTCACCTGGAAAGATCAGGAAATCCTTGAGGATGGAACGATCTTCCAGCTTTAGGCTGAGAAGGCCAAAATCTTCTTCGATTGGGATGCTTTGCTGGAACTTTTTTACTCTTGGATCCAGCACCCCGTCAAAGAAAGTACCGTGCTCCAATGCTACCTGAATGGTGGAATCATGCAAAGCCTCTCCTTGGGGAAGAATGCCTGACTTGAAATCAATGGTCAAAGGCCCTAAGGAATCCGGATTGATGATCTCTCCATAGATCAGTGCGCCGGATGGAGCAGAAGGGATCGCTTCCTCCTGACTTGGGGATAAAGTGGTATCAACTAAACTAATATTAGTATCTAGACCAAAGACATAAGACTCAAGACTTTGGCTTGTAGGTTTCTGAGGGTCAGATTTTGGATCAGAATGGATAGGAACACCAAAGACTGAGACAGAGGCGGATTGGAAACCAGCGTTCTCCAAGCCTATCTTCATGTCCTGGTCGCTATGAATTAAACTAAATCTCTTTTGAGACGGAAAACTTGCTGGATGTCCGATGTCCGATGACCGATGTAGGTTTACGTCACCCCCGAAATAATCGGGACGGGTGAGAGGAGGCTTTTGTGACAGGAGCCCTGGTCCTCCATCAATATCCTGAGCCGTAAAGGAGAAGTAAGGTTCGGAGCGGGAATCCCCGCCCCGAGGGGGCATAGACCTATGAAGGAGATCTGCCCCGGGTGGATCAGCAACTTGACTACTTACTTCATTTATACTACTCGAAAGTATAGAAAGGATTAAACAGGTTTGAAGGAACCATTTTTGGTATAGAAAATTAGAGATAGGCAAGCCCTTGGCTTGCGAAATAGATCGACTTTGTCGATGAAATAGCCCGCCAATGGCGGGGAAATAGGCTTCAATAGACGGTGTCAAGTAGTCGCTACGCTCCTGAAATATGTCAGCTTGTGGCTGACGAAATACAGCTCCTTCGTCGCTGAGATAGGAAACAAAGGATGGTGGGTTAGATCTGCTTCTATTGTGAAAAGGGCATAGCTTTCCCAGGAAGCATGTGAATAGATTTTTTTTCATGCTTTAAGTGATTTAAGGTCTACTTGAATTTGAAAGGGCTTGGGGAAGAAATACAGTCCCTAGGGTTGTGAAATAGGCTGTCTACCTTCAGTAGGCAGCGAAATAGGCTCTTCTTTCCTCAGAGCGAAATATTTCGGACTCCAGAGGCGGCCCTATTTCTATAGTATTTCAAAGTATTTTCTCAAAATTTTAAGTCAATACTTCCCCTAACCTTCAGAAGGATCATTCTTTCAATCAAGTATTCCATTATTAAGAAATAGGTAATGTGATAAGCGGAAATCCCTGCAGTGGATGGCTTATCGAAGAGTCAACCCTGATTCGTAGGATAGCCCCGAATCGGTAAACCTCTCGGGAGCAATCAGGGAGAAAAAGTACTTAGGTTGGATTTTTAATCAAGTTTTTAAAGAGTTGCTTTACTGTCTTTTGCAGAGAGAAAGCGGTAAAGAGATTAGATGTTGCTTTCATGTTTTAAAGATCAAAGTCAAATGACCGGTGATCGGTCCTCAAATCCACTCATTTACAGAGTAATTAATACATTCAGAAATCCTTGGATTTCCACCTTGCCATTAGCATGGCAACAAAATAGGATTTAGAAAGCGTCTTCCGATAAATCGGGATTAAGGTTTTCCTGATTCGTAGGATCGTTCTACCAATTTTATAAAATCAAGTAAAAGCAATCAGGAATAAAAATGCGTTAAGTATTAAATAGGACTTTTAGGTTTTAGAGGATAGAGGCGATCTACCGCGGCGATGCCGAGTTCCTCTGGTAATAGGTTGCAGTAAATAGGTAAGGTGCAATTTGTCCCAAGGTTAAAGGCAGTCCTCTTTCCTTTCCAGAAATTCCTTCCCGGGAAGATTAGTAATCCAGAAAAAATCAAGGTCTGTTCCATGGTACTTGGGTTATAACAATGTCCAAGTTGAGACCAAGCCAAAAAAAGAGGCGCGGACTCAAACAAGCTGTCTTAGAGGTACTGGTATACCTGAGGAACAAGCAAGTAAGTAGCCCACGCCAAAGGCGTGAGCATCCTCACTTATTTATCCCGTTCCTCAATTGAAATTACCAGTTTCCTAAGACGAGACTCACAAGTGCAAATGCGTTCAATATGAAAGTTTGCAGATTAAAGATTTCTCTAATCGCAACTAAGTTAATCAAAACTTACAAAAGGACAAATATGTCCTAATAAAAATTTAATTATTTAATGACTATTGTTATGTGGGACGAAAGCCAAATTACAAAAACCAAGCGTTCATCGATAAAGTAAGCTCAAAAATATTGGAGATAGCCGATAATCAGGATATTACCCAAGAAAAAATTGCTGAGCTTTTTCAGGCTGATGATAATCGTCAAATTGGACGAGTATTAAGGGGTGAGACTAATTTTGGAATTAGTGAATTAGAAAGATTTGCCAAAATTTTAAAAGTCCATCCGAAAGCATTCTTGGATTTCGATTGGGACTAAAGCATTCTATTTAAATGAAAATTCTAAAAACTATTGCAAAAATTGTTGGAATATTATGGATGGTGATATTTTCACTTTCAACGATTTTTACTTTAAGTACTCAATCCTTTGATTTTACAACAACTTACGGAATTGGTTATTTTTTAGGGATGCTTATCTTTTTAATATTATTGATTGGAGTAGGATATTTACTTTTCCAATGGGGAGCGAAGAAATCAGTAGGTTAGGCTTATCTACTTAAATGTGAGACAAAATATTCTTTAAAATCCTAGGAGGTTTGATTTCAAAAATTGGAGTTCTTTTTCATATTCTAAAAATTTTGAATCCATAAAAAAGGAAACCAGATCATTGCATCTAAGATTGGAGGAACTTTTACAGAGCTGCCGTACAAGTGATTGATATAGAGCAATTCTTTTAGTAGTCATAGTATTTCATTCGCATATTTAAAAATCAGAAATTTAGGATTCTCAAAATACAGGTTATTGGTAATGGATACCTAACATACCCCCAAAAAGCTAGATGGGTTCTGCTATTAGATGTACTATTTTTTTTTTAAAAATGATTTTCAATTGCTTGATTTTATCTAATGGAACTTGTCTATTATCTTGTTAAGAAGTATATCACTTAACAAAATTCATTTCATCTACCAAGCATGGATTCAGGCATTTTCTGCATTTCATTAGACTTCGAACTTTTATGGGGGATTTTTGATAAAGTTGGCACGAATTACCATCCCAATTATTTTAAATATACCAGGCAGATCGTCCCAGATATGCTGGATGTTTTTGCCAAGAACCAAGTAGAGGCAACCTGGGCAACCGTGGGGATGCTCTTTGCAGAAAATGAAGAGGAATGGGAACAATACTCTCCTATCCATAAGCCTTCGTATCGGGAGCCGAAGCTTTCAGCTTATGAATTTGTTAAGAAAACGGGCATAAAGCCAGAAGTACATTTTGCCCCAGAACTGATCAGGCAGATCATCAATACACCTGGACAAGAATTGGGTTCGCATACATTTGCACATTACTATACCTTAATGCGCGGCCAAAGCCCTGATCAGTTTCGTCAAGACCTCCAAGCAACGCAAAAAATATCTCAAGAGAAATTTGGTATCAATTTAAAATCACTTGTTTTTCCCAGAAACCACATCAATGAATTATACCTTCCTATTTGTTTAGAAGAAGGATATACTCAAGCCAGGAGTAATCCTAAGAGTTGGTTTTGGCAGGAAACTCAACATGAGGATTTAAGTAAAAAATGGTTTAGGTCTGCTGATTGCTTTATGCCTATTGGTAAAACCACCACCTTCTCAGAAGAGGAAATGAGAATCTACCCCAATGAGCCCTTGTTGATTCCTGCTTCAAGAATTTTTAGGCCTATTTCGAAAAACAACAAGGTTTTTAACTCGGTTAGGTTATCCAGGATTAAATCTGAAATGAGCTATGCTGCAGAGAAGAAAGAAATTTATCATCTCTGGTGGCACCCCCATAATTTCGCCAATGACCCCATACAATCCATGATAGAGTTGCAAGAATTAATGGTTCATTATCAGTTTTTAAAATCTGAGTATGGGATGGAGAGTAAGAATATGGAGGGAATTGGGAAGATGGTGAGGAATGTTGAGTTGAAAGTTTAAAGTGGGAAGTAGAAAGAAAATCAGAAAGGTGAAAGGCAGAAGTCTGAAAGGTTTGAGATTGAAGTTGGTATTTGGAATTAAAAGACCCTGAAGGGGTCAAATAGTATTAGCCGGGTATGGAAGCCTGAGGAAGGAAGGCTGAAATGCCCTGTAAAAAAATTGAATATTCCATGGCGCTGGCCTGGGATCGTCTTTCGGAGACGAAAGCGAGACGCCAGCAAGATGACCGTAAAACGAAATTAAAAATTCCAATCAGGAGGTGTCTGAATCCCCCTGTCCCCTTACCAAGGGGGAGTTGTAGCAAGAACATTTAAAAATAAAGGCTCCAAATTCTTTCGTACCTACGGCACTTAGATTTCAGGATTGGCTTTAGGTTTACCAAGCTGTCGTGCCTATGGCACTTAAAGATACGAATATGGGACCCTGAAGGGGTCAAATATTAATAGCCCCGCCACGGCGGGCAGGCCTGGCTTTTAAGCCTGGGTTTGAAGGATCTTCATTTTAACCAGCGCTGGCCAGGAATGTATTTCGGAGACTAAATGTTTCGCCAGTAAGATGGAAACGAGAGTATTCTTATGGTACTTTTGAAAGGCAAAAGTACCCAAAACCTTTTGCCAGGGACTATGCTTCAAATCGGTCTCTATTTTTAGAATAAATTTTATTCCTTCACCGATTTGATTTTTGGAACTTGTCTGAACCTAAAAATTGGCGGATCTCGCTCGAAGCTCACGAGCTAGCCAATTTTCTTAACGGCTCAGCCTAAGTACCAAAAACTGCATATTCCCAATGGCGATTGGTCCGAACCAAATTTCTTGTCAATAATATTATTTTAGAAAAAGACCCCGATGGGGTCTAATATTAATAGCCCAGGGTTTCAACCCTGGGTTTCAAGGATCTTCATTTTAACCAGCGCTGGCTCAAGAATGTATGTCGTAGACGAAAATGTTTGTCAGCAAGATGGAACGTAAAACCGGATTGGAAATCCTATGATAGAAGATCGGGATTGCAAATCCCGATCAGCAGGTCAACAGGTCCAAGCTACCTGACCTACGTCACTCGCTCATAGACTAACATTTCCAAAAATAAAATCTCTTCTTCCCTTCTATCTTGAATAGAGAATGATGATTTTTGACCATTGAAAATCTCTTTTTAGAAAACCCTGAGGAATTGAATACAAAAATCAAGGTACTACATCTGATCAAAAGTTTAGGAAGAGGGGGCGCAGAAAAATTAATTCCCGAAACAGCTTTGGTTCATGATCAGGATAAATTCAATTTCCACTGCCTCTATTTTTATCATCAGGAAAATAATATTGTCGATGAACTGGAAGCAGCAGGAATCACTGTGCATCTGATCCCCTCTGGTAATTTAGGCCTATTTTTTCAAGTGAAGCGGGTTCGGGATTTTATCCAGGAACATCAATTTGATATAATCCATGCCCATTTACCCTGGGCAGGAATTATGGCCAGATCTGTTGGAAATACGCTGAATATCCCTATTGTCTATACAGAACATAATACATGGGAGCGATACAATAAACTCTCTTATTGGGGAAACCGGATCAGTTTTAAAAGACAGGATGTGGTAATTGCTGTATCCAATGAGGTTGCCCTTTCGATGCGATTAAATTCCATTTGGGATCCCTATCAAAGAGGGGGAAGGATGAAACTGAAGGTGATACAGAATGGGGTGAATACGGATGCTTTTAAAAGACGGGAGACTGAAGACCGAAGACGGAGGCAACTTGGAATTCCAAAAGAAGCACCTGTGTTAGGTATAGTTGCAGTATTCCGAGATCAGAAGCGCCTTTGGTTATGGGTTGAGGTTGCTTTGAGGATCTTGAAAACTTGTCCAGAAGCTCATTTCTTATTAGTGGGAGATGGAGAATGGAGAGGAAGAATAGAGTCCCAAATCAAAAAATCAGGAAAAGGAGATCATTTCCATTTGGTAGGTGTACAAAAAAATGTGATCCCTTACTTATCCATCATGGATGTTTATTTAAGCAGTTCTGAGTTTGAAGGATTACCAATCGCCATGCTGGAAGCAATGTCCTGTGAAGTTCCCGTAGTAGCAACTCGGGCAGGTGGAATCGGAGAAGTGATCCAACATGGAGTTCAGGGATATTTAACTGAAATAGAGGATTGGGAAAAAATGGCGGAGTATTCTGAAGAACTGATTAAAAACGCGAACCTACACAATCTTATGGCTATTGAGGCAAGAAAAAGAGTTGAGGAAGGTTTTAGTATGTACCGAATGGTTCGTGAGTTGGAGGATGTTTATTTTGAAGTACTAGGTCAAAAAAGCTTTTAATCTTAACTAGGAATATCTGCCTCAGCCAATTCCCTATTCTTTCTCTCTTCCTCCACAATTCTATTAAAAATTTCTCCTCGTTTTTTGATGCGATTGGTTTTTTGCCAGTCCATAAATGCGACCACCACAAAGAGCATAAAATACATAATCTGGGATTTTTGGCGGATGATAATCCCTAGATTAGACATCACGAAGGTCATAGAGATAGAAATAGAGATAAATACCACAGCTGACATCTTTACCATGGCAGGAGCAATCTTGATATAGGTGATAAAATCTTTTCTAACCACCCTACTAAACATATAGATATATAAGGCATTTTCAAAAGATACTGCAATACCTAAGATATTAGGAGAATCAATAAATAGTGGTCTAAACCAAAACGTAAAGAGCTTCATGGGCAAAGAATAGGAAGTCATGTCCACCCCTGAACCAGCGGACGATAATCTCTGCGCATTTAAGGCAGACTCCTCCTCAAAGGAATCAATTAGGTTATTAGGATCATAACCTAAATAGGTTATTAAATCCTCATAGACATAAATGCTCATTCCAATCGCAAAAAACACAACTAAATATTTTTGGTAAATTGGTACTTTTTCCCTCCCCAATACAAATCCAACACCCATCCCAATCAGTATTGCAAACAAGATATGTGGACGGACCATATAAGTCAGAAAACTCCCAAATGCAATATGAATTGGTCGTTTTGCTGGCCAGGATAGTCCATAGACCAAAAAACCTATCCCTGCAAATATTACTGCTCCTTTCCCCAAAGATGCAGTCCAAAAATGCATGTTAGGCAAAAACATAAATAGAGTAATTGCATCCCAGCCTTCGAATTTGGGATTAAATCGAAGATTTTCTTTAAAAAAGAGGTAGAAATAGACAAAGCCCCAAAATCCTAACCAAGTGCTTAGGAACATCATCATATCGTAATTAAAGCCAAACCAACGTACAAATGGAAAAGCCAACCACTCAATGAAATCTGTTCCTTCCGCTAAAGCATCAAACCAATTTCTCCAATATAAATTAGTCCTTCTAAAATAATTTTTTGAATCAGAAGGATTAAAATAGGCATAAGTCCAATATACTAAACCAAAAAGCATATGGTACCAGAAAATCTGGTTCAACATCCCAGCTTTGACCCATTTATGCTCTCTCTGTAGATTTCCTAGAATGGGCTGGCTTATGCCAAAGAGGAGCAATATAAGAACTACAGCACCGAGCAATTTTTTAGATTAAAGTTTAAAATTTAGAATTTGGAGTTAAGGTAATGTATGATTTGATTTTTTAGATACCTTTAAACTGTGATATAAGGCAAGGAAGCTAGAAATTTAATTATGTCTTTCTGACTTAAGAAAAAAGTGATAGAAATCTTCAAATTTTTTGGCAATTTGATCCAACTGATAATTCCCTAAAACTAGTTCTCTTGCAGAAATAGAAATTTTTTGTAATTCTTCCGGCAAAGCATTTAAGACCTCTCCAATAGCTTCTTCAAATTTCTTAGGATTTCCGGTACCAATTAACCAACCTGTTTGATGTGAAATTAATATTTCTGGAATCCCCCCTACCCCAAATGCAATTACAGGAACCTTACAATACATGGCCTCCAAAATTACTCCTGGAAGACCTTCATTTTTTGAAGGCATCAACAAAGCTTTTGCTCGAGTCAATATTGGGAATATATTTTTCTGATTAGGAATTAAAATAACTGATTCAGCTAATCCATGATTTAGAGTTTTTGCCTCTAACTCTTCTTTTAATGGCCCTGAACCAAGATATACCAATTTTAAACCCGGGTACTTTTGAAGTATATTTTTGAAAATTGATAGTAAACTAAGTGGATCCTTTTCTGGAACCAAGGAACCTATAAAAAGCAAATAATCTCCTTCTATTGCTGATTCTTGTGGTCTTAATCGATTGTCAATTTCATTCGTATTGATTCCAATTGGAATAGCTTGAATGGATTTAGCTTTGAAAAGCTTTTGGTAATCATTTTTGGAATGCTCAGAAACAGAGATGACTCCATCTACATTAGCATGCAAAAATCGATTGTAAAAAAGTTGGGATTTATCCTTTATAAATTCTGAAATAGTATTGGCATTTCTATAAACCAATTTAAAAGGATGATTTGATAAGAATTTTGCAGCTACCCCATACCTCAAAGTATCGGCAGCATTTGCTTGGACGAGATCCGGTTTGATTTCATTCAGTTTATTCGCCAATAGATTGAATCCATAAAAATCAATTCTCCTTTTACCATCCAAATTCAAGGCGATGATTCCTCTAGAATAATCTAATCCCCCAGCACCTTTGAGAAGTGCTATTACCCATACTTCATGTCCTAAATTGACAAGTTCCTCTGCCAACTGAACTGCGAAGATTTCTGCACCTCTACGCTGGGGTCTTGTGATTACTTGGACAATTCGCATAAAGAGATGTAATAGTCTTCAAAGTGCTTTGCCACTTTTTGAATATTGTGATTATCAATTACCAATTTCCTGGCGTTTTGTAGAATTTGGATTTTTTGGTTAACAGGAATTTCACGGTATTGAATCATACTTTTCAGAAAAGAATCCTCATCACCTGCAGGAATCAATTGCCCTGTCACCAGATTTTTTAAAACTTCGGACACTCCTCCAACATCGTAAGCAAAAACGGGAATACGATGATAAAATGCTTCCAATATGACGGCAGGTAAACCTTCAATTTTACTTGGCAGAATAAGGAATGCATTATTGGGTAAAATTGAAAAGGGATTAAAAACAGCTCCAAAAAATCTAATATTATTAGAATAGGAAGCCTCTTTTACCCTTATTTCAACCTGTTTTTTAAGGGGGCCATCACCGATAAGCCAAAGCTGAGAAGAAGGGTTGACCTCAAGAAATTTTTCAAAGATTTTTAGGACTGCGAAATGGTTTTTTTCAGGAGTAAAGCCTCCAATATGTACTATCACTTGAATGGGACTTGCAGGATTTATACAGAAAGAACTGCCCAAATCCAAGCCAACTGGAATAACATGATGGGGCTTTTGAATAACCATAATCCTATCCAGATCAATTTTGGAAAAGGAAGTGACTGAAATCAGAGCATCTACATGCCTATAAAGAAATTGATTGAATTTTCTTTTCAGAAAAGAATCAATGTAATGAGAAACTACACCTCCATTATTAAAAATAAATTTGTAATCGGATGAAACTGTTATCCTCGAAAAAACTGTAAACTTCAAGGTGTCTGCCCCATTGGCCTGCACAATATCCGGCTTGAATTCTTTAAGAATTGAGCCCAATCGTTTCCAGGCTTTTAAATCCCAAAGCCGATTTTTTTTTGAGAGCTTTAAATGAATTTGATTTCCTTCAAAAGGCAAGGAATAATCTCCATCAAATAAGGAAATTAAAATAAGCTCATGTCCCATTTTATTCAATTCAGATGCAAGTTGCGAAGCAAATATCTCAGCTCCTCTCGCTTGTGGCTTCTGAATAATTTGGGCAATTCTCATCTTTTAGAGTGAAAATCAATCCAGGCACTTTGTCCTGTCTTATTGAATGTATGGATTCCGAGAAAACCTGAAGCAGGAGTAATTGTCTGAATAGTTTTTTCCTGATATTCTTCTTTTGACCAAGTCACAATTTCTTGGATTTGAACTTGGTGTCCATATCTCAGTCCTGAATCCTGGGCAGGTCTAAACCATTTCCAATTTTCTTGGAAAGGTTTGCCTGCAGGTCTTGCAGAAGTTACATCTGAAACGATTGGGTTTTGGGGATGAGGATTCCAGGTTGGATTTTTTAAATCAGTGCACCAGTAAAGGTAGAGTTCATCAAATGAAGAACAGGCATCATGAGATTTTTGATTAACAAATAACCAAAACAATCCATCTTTTTTTACTAAAGTAGGATCATATGCCTCTTTTGGAAATAAGGCTATTTTTCTTTGCCATTTTAAAGGAAAGTCAATTGCTTTATATAGATATACCTTCTCAGAATGTGCAGCCTCTGGAATCATAAAGATGGTATTCTCTAGCTCAAAAATAAAGGGATAAGAAAGATGCCATTCCTCTTCTATAACTGGTGTAATTTGGATCTTAGCATTTATCTTTTCAACATAACTAATTCTCCCTATTTGGGAAGCTTTATCAAACTCCTCCACAAAAAGATACTCTTTTCCATTGAAGGTATGAGCAAATGGATCTGCTAGGTAATGTTTAGATGGGTTCGGGTGTTCCCAAATTTCAGTTTCATTTCTCCCTAACTCAAGCAAACTTTTATTTTTCAATTTTCCTACTCTTGCTATTTGCCAATGCGGTTTTTGGAAAAGCTCTTTCCATTTCCTGATACTATTTTTAATTATTAGGCTACTCACCAATTGGACTAGACTAAATGTGCCGGGAGGTTTCCAAAGTGGAGCAATAATGTTAGTTGAACTCGGAGATAAACCTTTCTCCCATTGTTCAATTCCCTTTGAATTAATTTCCATTAAAACCCGAGAAACAAAAAATGAGGAAGCCCAAAATAGCTTATTAGCATTTCTTTGGACGGAAAGTGGATCTGTTTGAGTGGTGGTCTTATATAAGATTGTGCCTTGGTCTAGTTTTTCATTAATCCGCATCAAAACAGCTGCAGTAGTGGGCTTGGAATTCATCACTTCCCAAAAGGCCGGAGGACCTCCTCGATAGAATGCTGGGTCACCATGATGAAAGGACCAGACGCCAAGCTTTGCAGCAAATAGAATTTCGCCTTTCAGGATTCTAAACCCGAATCTGAGAAGGATATCTAGGTCCAATTCTTTAATTTTTTCTAGATCCTTTTTTTCAAATTCATCCCGGTATTTAGTTTGGCTAGGATGAACAAATACCTTTGAAGTCTTTGGGTCTAAAACAGAAAAAATAGATATAGATTTAAAAGCATCTTCTCTGGACTTGAAAAGAATTCTATCCAGTTTTCGATAGAGCCTATAAAGAAATGGAGATCTTCCTCCTAAGGTTTGGGGAGATTTATTGATAATTAAGACAGGAATTTCTGCCAGACCAGAATTCAAAATCTGCCGAATTGAATCAACCTGCCAAGCTTGAATTAATTCACTATCTAAAAGAACCCCTATTTTATACATTTAGCGTTTTATTCTTTTTTCAATCTCCTTGAGAGTTTCCTCGTATTGTTTTGCAATCTTTTCAATATCAAATCTTTCAAGCGCTTCTTTCCTAGCATTGTCACCAAGCTTAACCATTAAGTCTGGATTCTCAATTGCAAAAATCATTTGTTGGGCTAATTGATTGGTATTTCGAACCTCAAAAATCATTGAATTGTCTCGGCTCACGGCCTCCAGGTTCATAGAGATATTAGATGCAATAATTGGAATACCGGCCATCATCGCTTCTACCAATGCACCAGAGAAACCTTCGTACCAACTAGGAAACACGAAACAGTTGGCAGTGATCAGTTGGCAGGGATCAGTTGGCAATGGATAGTAACCATTAATTAGTGCACTAATTGGATTGTGGATTTTTCCTGGAAGAAAAATCGAGCCTTTGAGGTTTAAATCCTGAACAAGCTTTTCAAGTTCAGACCTATAAGTCCCTTCACCAAAAATAGTCAGGGTACATTCAGGATACTTTTGGATAACTTCTCGAAAAGCATTGATTACATCCTGAAAGCCTTTCCTTTCTAATAGACGACCATAAGAAATAAAGTTAAATGTGGGTGAACCTAAGTCAAGATCTTGAGAATATTTCGCCGAAGGCATATCTCGCCGAAGGCCTATTTCGCGAAGTCTATCTTTAGACCAAAATTCCTCTGGAACATTTCTACCACGATAAACTACCTTAATTTTATCTTTATCCAAGCCCAATGTCTTCACATGCGACTCCGCCAAAGCCTCCGCATTCGCAATCCAATATTTTGGAATCCAAGCTGTCAAGCGATCCAACCAATAAACAACTTTGTATTTCAATCCTATTTTATCCTTCCAAGCAAATGGACCATAACTATCATTCACTAAGGTTCCGACTAATGGCACTCCAGTCAATAAGGAAGCGACTCGGGTAATAATATCTGCTCGCCAAAGACTGGAAATCAGGAGATCTGGTTTTTCTCTTTGAATCAGCTTTAAGAATCTGGATCCTGCCAATAGAAAATTATAGGACTCAGGAATATCTAAAAAAATAAGCCGGATTCCGGCTCTTTCATATTCTTCTCGTAAGTCATGCTTTGAATAGAAGTACACAAAAAGGATTTCTACTTCTTTCGAAAACCTAGATAGTATTTCTAAATGACTTTTTTCGGCACCAGCATTTACTAATGCGTCTTGGGTAAATACTACCTTCAATTTTCTTTTAGAGTATTCAAATTCAAAGACTTTCCTGTTTTTCCAATTAATCCAGCCCTTATTCCCATAAGTCTCATTTTACTTACATGCAAGGAATTTGGCGCAACTATTCCACCAAGCAATCGCTTAGATTGTAGAATTAAAAAATCCCAAAAATAAAACCATGTAAAATGCATTTTTAAAAAAAGAACAAAATTCCTTGATTGATAATAGGATCTCCATAGATGTGAATGCGATGTCCCTCCTCCCCACCCTTCATGGCGAATTTCTACATAAGGATTTTTAAGAACTCCAATCTGGAATCCTGATTTTTTGATACGATAACAATATTCAAAGTCATCAAACATCATAAACCAATTCTCAATTGGATAACCGACTTTAATCAAATCTTCAAATCTTGCAATGGCTCCATCAAACAATCCGAAATCGGCTGGAAGAATTTCATTTCCTTTTGGATGGATCTTAATTCTTTTTCCCAACTTCACCAAATACCCCCCAGATGAAATCAAAGTGTATTTTCGATTTTGCGCCGCTTGAACTAAAAAATCAAGATATTCTTTTTGAGGAATGCTATCATCCTCTAAAAATACAAGATGTTTAGGTACTTCACCTTTGTCAACTATACTTTGCATGGCTTTCGCCAATCCTGCTCCATGACCAATATTCTCTGCAAGTGTGATAATCTCAAGATTAAGTTTATCCTTATATTCTTCTAGTATGTCTGAAGTTGAATCGGAGCATGCATTGTTCACCACAATGAAACAAGAATAATTCCAAGAGAAACTATGAATGCTCTTCAGAATCTTCTCCAATAAATAGGCTCTATTGAAGGTTACTAAAATTAAAGCTGGTAGTTCTGTTCTAAAAGGTTTCAACTCAAAGGAAATGTATAAGGATAATCAATTGTTAAAAAGCAACTTTGATTTTAAAAGTTGTTCTTTTCCCTTTTGAAGCCAATAACTTTTACCTAATTCAGGTAATGCGGATTTCAATTTATTTTGAAGAATATTTTTTTCAAGAAAATATTCTTTTTTTCTTAAAATTTCCCTTGCAATATCTTCAGAGCTTGAATTTGGATCAACTAATAAACCAATATCATATTTTGACATATAATCACTCACATCCCAATCAATTGCAGAAGATACAACCCAGGCTCCTGAGGCAAGGTATTCAGATAATTTTGTAGGAAAGGAAACTCTATTGACTAAAGAGTCTTTCCTTATTAAAAACCCAACTTCTGCCTGCTCTAAATATCCTGCTAATTCATCCAAATCAGATGTTCCAACAAACTCAATAACTTGTTCGGGAAGTTTATTGCCCAAGACTTTAGCCCTTGAGTCCCTACTTATAACCCTAAATCGAATATTGGGATCAAATTCATTTAATTTCCCCCATATTTCACTCAATTGTTTCAAATTTTGCCAAGGAGCACCTGATCCTGTATAAGTAAAATACTTTTTTTGAACATCATCTCTTATTCGAAAACGATCTAAATCAACACATAATGGAATTGAGATAGTTTTTACATTTGGCATTTTTGAAGAAACATAAGCATTCATCCTATTGGAAACAGTAATCACCAAATCAGGTGAATAGGCTCTGCCTACTAAACCCCATTTAAACTCAATCGCTTTTCTTTTGAGAACAGTATTCTTATGTAACAATGATTCTTCAGGTATGCCATTTATGCACCATATATATTTATTGGTTTTTTTTCTTGGCAGAAAAAAAGCTGCTGTAAATCCAATTGAAACCACTGTAGTTTCTCCTTGATCCCTAATTATCTTTTTTACTATACTTCTTGAAGTGAAAAACTGTTTTACTCCTGCAGGAATTATTTCATAAGAAATATGAGGATAAGAAGCCATAAAAGGTTCCAAAACCCTATTTTCATCATTATGAAATTTTGGATGTGGAAGTAGCCAATAAAAAGCAACCTTTTTATTGAGACTAGAAAACAATTCCAACAGGAATCCTAAACGTGATCTTTCTAATGGCCCTCGATAAAATATATTAATCATTTCCTGCTACTTCCCCTTTTAACCACTCTTTAATCAACTTAGATGATTCTCCAGAACCAAATGGATTTTCTTTTACTATCATCTTTTGATAAGAAGTGAATGAATCCAACAATTCCTGAGATTCATTTACAATTGAGTTATACGCTGTTCCTATCAATTTAACACAACCAGCATCTACACCTTCCGGACGTTCTGTATTATCACGAAGTAATAAAACCGGTTTTCCAAAACTAGGGGCTTCTTCCTGCAAGCCTCCTGAATCCGTTAATATGAAGTGGCATCGATTCATTACCGCCAAAAACTCAGGATAAGAAAGAGGAGGTAGTAGCATTATATTTGAATTTCCATTACTCAATAATTCTATCATGGTCTTTTTGACAGCAGGATTATGATGTAGAAAAAAAACAAATTGAACTTCTGGATTAGTCTTAGCAAGTTTCAAAACTGCATTACAAATTTGGATAAGGCCTCCCTCTAAGTTCTCCCGTCGATGAGAAGTGATTAAAATCAATTTCATTTCAGTTTTACTTCCCCTAAAAAACGGTTCCAATTGTACAGGAAAGATTTCGTCATTCTCAATTTTTTTTCTTGAAAATGCTAAAGCATCCAAAACAGTATTTCCCACAACAAAAATATTTTCTGCTGTAACTTTTTCTTCTAGAAGATACTTACGTGAGGTTTCAGATGGACAAAAATGCAAATCTGCTATTTTACTTATAAACTGGCGATTGAGTTCCTCTGGAAATGGAGAAAACTTATTAAACGTACGAAGTCCCGCTTCTACATGAGCAACTTTAATACCTTTAAAAAAAGCAGCTTGAGCGCCACTTAGAGCTGTTTGAGTATCACCTTGCACTACAACCCAATTTGGCTTTTCATTGGCATATAATTCTGTCAACTTAATTAATAGCTCCCCAGAAAGGTGACCAAGGGATTGTCCAGGCTTCATGATATCTAAAGAAATGTCTGGCTGAATGCCAAACCAATCCTCTAACCCTAAAAGCATTTCTCTATGCTGTCCAGTAGATATGACACGAATCTCATTGCCATAAACCGCCTTTAATTCTAAAATCAAAACAGCTAGTTTGATCAATTCGGGGCGAGTCCCGTATATAACATCAATTCTCATACTTCAAAAAAAGTAGACTTAAAAGTCAAGTTGTAAATAAGGAAAGGTGGTAAATTGTGAAAGAAGTGAGTATTGATACCAAAGTTTTTTCTAGCTAGCTTTATTCGAATATTTTTTACCATGATATCTTTCTAGATGTAGTATGGATCAAACCTAAAACTAGATTTAGAGAAGTATATAGCAAATAAAAATTCTATCTATTTTCTGAATCCAAATCTTCTTAGCCTGAAATAATTGATAGGAAGAGCCATAAATAAAAGCAAATAGACCATGCCATCCTTCCATGAATATTGGAACAACTGCTGCAATTTGACCAAATAACGCCTAGGTTCCAGGCAAATAGTAGCACATACAAGTTGCCTTCGAATAACAGCTCTCAAAAAATTTGGATTCTCCTCTAAAATACCCTGATGCTTGGATTGAAAATAATTTAAATCCTTAAGAAGCAAAGTCCGCCCATATTTTCCATTTCTGGCCTGAGAATCAGTTGTATTACCGAAAAACACAAGGCTCTCAGGAATATATTGCTTTCGAAGTCCTTCATTTAAATTTATAATTCGAAGAGCCAAATCCATGTTCTCTGAATATCTCAAAGCAGGATCAAACCTTCCTGCTTTTTCAAAAACAGACTTGGAAACAATAAATGTCCCAACCAAATTATTGAATTTGTGATCTTCATTATTGATAATAAACTTTTCAAATCGATTCCAATCAATTTTTTCTTTAGTTTTCTCATCTACCAATGAACCGTAACAATAGGCTATATCATAAGGCTTAACCTCGAAAGTTGATTTGAAACGCGATAGCCAATCTGGCGAAAGCCAATCATCACTATCTAGAAAAGCCAAAAACTCCCCATCCGCATGATCAACCCCATAATTTCTAGAAGCGCTAGGGCCAGAATTGTTTTTTTTTAAAAGCCTTATTTTATCATTTAGCATTGTGGATAAATAATCTTCTAATTTATCTCCACTTCCATCATCTACGATGAGAAGTTCCCAATCTGACACCTTCTGATTTTCAATCGACTTTATCGCCCTTAAAATGGTGTCCTTTGCCTTGTAATAGGGGATAATTATAGATACGAAGGGTCTAATCACTTTTTAAAGGGAATTTCTCTAGTAGATACTCGAAGTGATGAATAGACCGATTATGATTTTGGAGAAAGGATTTCACTTTGGTTTTAGTTTCGATTAGTTGAACTGAATTTTTTCTCGACGGACGAAAAAAAGATCGGTATTGACATAAAAACACCCCCTTAATTGCAAACCAAAATTGTCTATAATTTTGCTTCCGAAGCTTTTTAATCGACGGTGAATTCTCAAAAAAGATTTTGTAGGAATTAAGCAAGGGAAAAGAGGATGCAATCCCTTTTTTCAGTTTGAGATAATAGGCCCAATCGAGGCGAGGACTTGTTATAAAGTGCTTAAAAGACAAACTTTCTTCGTACCACAAATCAAATCCTAAAAGCTGTACCAAAAAACATAATTCCACATCTCCCCCACTAGCCAATTCTTTACCTTTCCGATCACTTAGAACCATGTTTAAATTAGAATCATGAATTGTATCTAAAGCTTCTTTTAGAAAGAAACATGCAGCTCCATAATGTGCAGATCCTAATTTCTGCTTTCCCGACTTCTTGGAATTATTTCCCACTGCATAGCTATGAGAAAATTCATCGAACCAAATGGGAAACTCTTTTTCAGATACAGGGCTTCCGTTACCGCCTAATACTCCAATATTAGGGTTATTCTTGAATATGGAATATGCAATTTCCAAATAATCTGAGGCCAGCCAATTATCATCATCACAAAATAATACGATAGAATAATTTGCATTTCTCCAACCAGTCTGCCTTGCATATGTTAGCCCTGCTTTTGGTTCAGAAATTACGCGTCCAGCCACGTGTAAATTCGATTCTAAAAACCTGCTAACCAATTCCGAGCTACCATCGTCAGAGCAATTATCAACTAGAATTAATTCCCAGTCTCCCGCAAAATTAAGCGAGGAAATAGCCGAAAGTGTTTGAGGCAATCTCGAATAGCCGTTATGAGTACAAAGGACTATACTAATTCCGGTCACCTAAATCCATCTTTTAAAATAAGGTAAATCAAACCCAATTGATACTTAGAGTAATACCTTAAGAATCTTACGAAATCGACTGGAGCAAGTCTCCTTGCTGCAATCCTAAAAGCGATATTTCTAGATCTCAGACGGCTTAGTTTATACTTTAAGGTATTTCCAGCAGAGACCTTAACTCCAACTGGTTCAGTTTCTTTATGATGATTTATAGACAATATTTTCGGTATAAATCCTACAGTCGGCTGGTAGAATAATATTGATAAAAAAAAACAATAATCCTGTCCGTTTAAAAGCTCAGGGGTAAACTGTAAGCCTTTTGAAACCAAATAACTTCTATTGATCATGGCTGCATTAATTGGCCAGGTCACTTTTTTAGTCAAAAAATCTAAAAGTAGTTTTTCAGAACATATGGAATCACTAATTACTTCTGACTGATTATATTCATAATAAACTTTTGAATATGAGACTGTCATATGAACAGGAGATTTTGCTTCCGCAGCACTCAAATGACCTTCAATCATATCAACACATAATTCATCATCAGAGTCCAAAAATATTACCCACTCCCCTGAGGAATTCAATAAACCGTGATTTCTAGCATTATTGGCTCCCTTGGACGTGTTTTTAATGTATTTTATTTTTGGGTTAGTTTTAGTATACTCAAAAACTAAACTTGCTGTTGAATCGGTACTGAAATCATCTATTACAAGTAATTCCCAATTCTTATAGGTTTGATTCTCTACCGATCTGATCGCATTCTCTAAGGCTACAACCCGGTTAAATGTGGGAATAATGATAGAAATAAGGTCTTTCAAATTATATCCTATTGAGAAGCCATTTTAGCTTTTTTTTCAATACTGCTCGTTTTGTTTCTTTTTGTTCAAAAAATTTCAATTTGGGTTTTAGCTTATTTAAAAACTCATACTTGTTCTTCACCAAAGATGCTTTGTATTCCGAACCTAACCTTTTCAACTCAGGTCGAGATGCATAAGAAAATTGAGGCTCACCAGACCTGCCAGTTATAAATTCACTATCAAGCTTGAAACCACTAAAATGAAAAAAGTACAACATTTGATCAGGGTTATTTACAGCAAATGAATCTCCAAAATCAAGTAGTTTCCTTTCTGCGAAATTCCACCATGCCATGTTATATCCGGGATGTTTCAAGATAAAAACTTCATCAAATAGCAAAGGAGCCAAATCCATCCACTTTTGATCAACAAAAATCCCACGTGGTTTATCTATCAAACAGTGTGTAGTCAATCGTTCCTTCCACCATTTCACAAGCTTCATGCTTTGCTCAGAGTATTTCAGGGCAATAAACCCTAGATTAAACATTCCATGTCTCAAAGCAACCAATTCATCTAGGGAGGTCTTTTCAGTCACCTTGCTAAACATCGGTGTCAATACAACACTATTCAACTCCAAAGCTGAAAAGACATGATCCAAGGGTCTATAGACAACGATATCAGGATCCAAATATACAATCTGATGTTCCTCACCATAATGACGCCACAAGTATTCAATATAAAAGGGCTTAACGGAAGTATTAAACTCGATTACATTATACCGAGCAAGCATCTCTTTAAACTCGGGGTATCCTATCTCATCGAAACCAGTGATTTGCATCCCCTCAAAAGAGGAATAGTCTATAGAATCATCACGATAATCAACCAAACCAACCAAAAAGACTGAATCTGGATAATTTGCTAATACTGAGTTTCCGAGCGATTTAGCTTGCGCTAAATAGTTATTTGAGCACAGTGTAAAAAATACAGGGGATGGAATCAACTCTTTAATCGTTTTTTTAAATACTTAATAAAACTGGTATAGATACTGGATCTAGCCTTGGTTCGGTTTTCGATCCGCATTCTAGCCAAACCAAAACCTCTTCTGTATGCATTCTCAGGATTTTGCCTAAAAATTGAACACAAAAAATCCTCTAATTTATTTGCGAAAATCTTGGAATGGCCTTCATCCAAAAACAAGGGTTCATTGAGGTAGCTTAAATAAAGTTCTTCATTAGAATCTAATTCAAGAATGTGCTCAATGCTTTGCTTCATATTACTTTCATCGACCCAAATGACAGCTTTTGGGTTAATACCACTTTTCCCTTCTTTAAGTGTCCCAAAAGCATCTGGATCTCCCCAATAGATAGGAACGGTATTGGCTGCATAAGCCTGTATCAACTTTTCAGTGAGATAGCCACTGGTCGAAGAGTTTTCAAAACAAAGTGAAAATTTGTATTCTGATTGCCAGGATAATTTATCAGCAACCTTTCCACCCACATTATTCATAAATCCACCACCACTATCCACTTTTTTGTATTTAGATAATTCTTTAAAGAATCGAACTCTAAATTCAGAGGCTGCGCCATTACTAACCAGAAAACTGCAAAATTTCCTATTTACTAAACTATTCGAATCAATTTTTGGAATAACATGAATTCGATCTTCTGCCATACGAGTAGCACCCGAATAAAGCAGGTAAAGAGGAAACCTTATATATCTATCTTGGAAATTCAAATGATCAAAACCAATTCCATAATCTGAAATATTGAAATCTATCCGTACATTTTCAGCTGCAAAAGCAATCCTAACACAATCGTACTTCAAAACATCAACAAGATGGGCTTCATGAAAAACGAAGCTTGGGGCGACTTCATCTATAATTAATTCATTTCTATCTTTTAAAAAGATTAGAAAAAAATCAGAATACCATTTTCTTTGATCTGCCTTTCTAAAGAAAAAGTTTACTCTTTTTTGTTCTTTCATCAAAAGTTAGATCTAATAGGATGCCTACCTATTTGTACTTTATCCAAAATATAATAATCAGGAAATGATTTGAAAATTCTTCTAGAATGCCATGATTTTAGTCTTATCCGATTATTTAATTTAAAAAGAATAGCCTTCATAAATCCATAAGCAACATAAAATGGAGAAAGCCCATAGCGTTGTGAATAAATAATCCATTTATTCTTGAATTCATCAAATTTTCCATGCTTAATCCAAAGCTGAAGAATAAGGTAATATTGGAAAGAAAAAAGTGAAAAGTTCTCTGATGGAGTTAATGCCTTCCCTAATCTTTGGGCAAAGTCATACATTTCTTCCAAAAATTCGATTCTTTCTACTAATACTTCATAGTTGCCAGTAAACGGAGTAGACCTGCTTAAGGAAGTAGGATCCCCATTTCGAATAAATACATCTGGCTCTTGAGCAAAGTCGATTAAATAGGAACTTGATGAAAGTAAAGCTTTTAAATGTAATTCATAATCTTGCCAGAATTTCCTATTTGCTGTTAAACCGTTCAGACCCTTTAAAAATCCTGTCTTATAAATGCATCCCGATGTTTGCCATAAAACGTCCATACGGAGAAACCTACTAAGAATTGATTCATTTCCATTTGGAAAGTTCCAATAAAATTGGGCATCATAAACCTCCTTTTCAAATAAAGCAGTTGAAAAGGCTAAAAAATCCAAATTCCTGTTTTTCCGAATTTGCCCCATCCGATTATATAAGCAATAATCTGCTAATACATCATCTGAATCCAAAAAAATACAATATTCACCTTTGGCTATTTTTAAGGAATAATTTCTACAAACATTCCCCCCCTTAGCAAGAAAGTCCGGCCTTTTAATAATCTTAAACCTTTGATCTTTCTCTGCGTACTCCTTCAAAATCTCCCAAGAATCATCTGTACTGTGGTCGTCAACCACAATACATTCCCAGTTTGAATAAGTCTGAGCTGATACAGAATCCAGACACTCTCTGAGGTAAGGAGCTTTGTTATAATTTGGTATAAGGATTGAAACTACATCAGCCACAAACTACAGTTTCTTTTATTAGATTATTTATTCTTTCATGGTATTCCTGTGGATTAAAATTTTTCAAAAGATATTCTTTGCCTTTTTGACCAAATTCACGAGCTAAATCTCTATCGTGAGCTATATTTATTAACCTCTGTGACATTGAATTAATATCCCCTTCTTCCACCAAAAATCCATTGACCCCATCCATAACCACTTCCGGTATTCCAGCATGCAGCGTGCTTATAACAGGAAGCCCAGCTGCCAAAGCCTCCAAAATTGCGACTGGAGTACCCTCTTTATCCCCATTTGATGCTTGCTTACTATGTTGAATTAAACAAAATGATTTACTCATTTCTTGAGCGATCTCTTCGGGTGATAAAACCCCAGTAAAATTCACTTCAATTATACCAAGAGACTTACATAGATCCTGACAAACTGGTAATAAAGCTCCAACACCAACAAACTTCAACTTAAGTTCTGGGCATATTGCTTTTGCTTTTTTAAAGGCTAACAAGGTTAAGTAAGGAGCTTTTTTTTCCACAAACCTACCAATTGCCAACACCTGATTACTATGATAGTTTGGAGTGATTTCGAAGAATAAATGCTTTGGCGAATAAGTCATTTTTACTAGTTTTCCCTCTGGAGCACCTAAGGATAACAAATCCAATTTCATCTCATCTGACACTACAATAATCGCCTTAGCAATAGAAAACATTTTTATATAGTCCTCTTTATATTTATTGAGCACATCATAAATTGAAGCATCAAATCCATGAAAATGCACAATTAGGGGGATATTTAAATTTAGTGCCATAGGAGCCAATAAAGCTCCAGAAGGACCATAATTCGCAAAAATAAGATTGATCCGTTGAACTTTGAGATACTTAATCAGGTAAAATTCTCTCAAAGGTCTTTTGATAATTCCTACTCTATGCTTAATCAAATCAAGCAGTGGAGGTGTCTTATAACTCTGGAGATTTTTATCTTCTGAAACACAGGGGAACATATCACCATAACAATGAAAAATTTCTGCTTGAAGACTATTCTTTAGATTTTGAATAAATGTTTCTGAATATGCATTGATATCAGTTGAAGTAAAACAAACTCTTATTTTTTCCATGCAACTACACCTATACTTGTCATAAGATTTTGCTCACTTGTTTCGTCCAAAACTCTGTCCTTTTTAAGCAAATATTGAATAAGAGGCTTAATAATATAAAAAAGTCGCTTTTGGTTTACCTTACTCATTTTTCTGCGCTTCAGCCAAAGACCAAGGACTTGTGCTAAAGACGCATCCCATCCTCCCAAACATGTAATCTCAATGTCTTCAAAACCAGCCTTTGCCAATAAATGCTTTAACCCAAAAGGAGTGTATCTATAGAAATCATAAGGAGTTTCATGAGTAGGCCAGATAAAAGGGACAGTCAATACTAGTGGCGACTCAGGCTTTAGTATTCTAAATATTTCTGAAAAAGTAATTGAAGGATCCGGACAATGCTCTAATACTTCTGTAGCCATCGCAGAATCATATGTTGAAGCATCAAATGGAAACGTAACTCCATCCCAAAAAAAATCAGGCTTTACACCTACTTTATATTCATGGCCTCCAATCAAATCTATGCCCGCATAAGAGGTGACATTAGATCCTGACAAAACAGTTGATTGATAAGGTTTTTCTCCACATCCAATGTCTAAAAACTTCCCTCTTAGGATTTCCTTTTTAGAATCAATAAACCTAAAAACTGAACTCTTGATATAGAATCTATCAATATTCTCAAAAGTGATTTTTTGAGGATTAAAGTCGATCATTTCTTCTCTAAAACAACAAATAAATTCCTGCCTTCTAAGAATCTATTTCTAAACAAAGCAGATAGCCTTGGTCTCAATTTCAATGGAGACAAATTATAAAGTATTTTCAATAGACCATACTTCACATTAAACTTAAGCAAGTTTTTAATGTTTGAACTTTCAAACAACTTGATTAATTCTTCATCACTTAATCTTTCTGTCTGACATTCAATAAGTTTAAAACCAAATTCTTCTCCTACTAATTTAACAGACTTCTTATCCCAAAGTCCCATATGGTGAGGAGGAAGATTTAAAGTATGATATTTATCACTGACATATAAATAAGGATTCGAATTTGGCACTGAGAAAATTATTTTCCCATTTGTTTCCAATAACTCAGATGCTTTTTTAAAAAACAAAGCTATATCCCACATATGTTCTAACACTTGAAACAAAGCAATAACATCAAATCTGCCCAGTTCCCTATTAACAGAAAAAAAGTCTTTTTTAACAACATTCAATCCATGGCTAATACCATCATCAGCCTCCACTTGATTAAGCTCTAAACCAGTGCTTATCGTCTGCTTCTTTGCTAATTGTTTAAGGAAGTATGAATTACCAGAACCTATTTCAAGCCATTTTTCATGTTTTTTAGCATATTTAAGAGCTACTTTGTGCTCCCATCTGCTATGGTAATAGTTATTTTTGTTACTACTTAAATCCTGATAAAATTCCCCATCACCAATTACAGAAAATGGATAATAAAACCTATACTTAGTTTTTGTACACTTATAAACTTTAACAGAATCTACACCTTCAAAATACTTACCAACATCCTGATTAAACTGACTCTTATATTGATCTATTATTCTTTTTACACTAAAGGAATCCTCACAATCAAATTTGTACTCTCTATTTATAGGGTTATACATTAAAAATACCATTTTCCATTTGCGACATATTTTGCAGCACCTTGCTGCCAATAATAATCTCTAACTTCTCCCATTATTTCAACTTTAAATGGACAAACATTTGAAACTGTATCTATTTTTGTTTTCGTGAAATTGTCAGCAAAGTGAATCTTTAATGTGTAGGATCCTGGATAGAGCTTCAATTCATTCAATTCAGACTTAACTGTCAATTGATTTCCTGATTTGGTAAAATTCATTTCTGACCCTATAAATAATTCATGGATAATAGCATTTTCATATTCATCATAAATTTGATACGAAATTGCAGGATTTATTAGACTAGGAGGTAGATCAACTGTAATCTCTGTCACCAACTTTTCTCCAAATCTATGGATATGATTAGGCTCCGATGTAGTTAATTTAACTGATAGAACACCTGAATTTTTATCACTTACAAAATCTAAATTCTCGGTTCTCCCAGAGCTTAAATAGGATCTAACACCTGCTGCAGTCTCCCCTCTATAAATGCATGAACCATTTTCTAACACAATTGACTTGTTTGTCAAAGTAGTAACCGCTTGCAAATTATGACTAACAAATAACACTGTTCTCCCTTGCCCTGCTACATCCTCCATTTTGCCTAAGCACTTTTTTTGGAATTCATAATCACCAACTGCAAGGACTTCATCAATAATCAGAATCTCAGGTTCAAGATGGGCAGCCACAGAAAACCCAAGGCGTACTTTCATCCCGGATGAATAAAACTTAACTGGCGTATCAATGAATTTCTCAACTCCAGAGAAATCAATAATCTCATCAAGTTTAAAATCAATTTCACGTCGTGTCATTCCCAAAATAGTCCCGTTCATATAGATATTCTCCCTACCCGAAAGTTCCGGATGAAAGCCGGTTCCTACTTCCAAAAGAGATGCTACCCGTCCATGGATCTCGATTCTACCAGATGAAGGATCAGTAATACCGGAAAGGATTTTTAATAAGGTAGATTTTCCAGCCCCGTTCTTTCCAATAATCCCAAGCACTTCCCCTTCTTTAACCTCAAAGTTGATATCCTTTAGTGCCCAGAAAACAGATTCATCATCTGCTCCAAAACGGCTCAAATCACGAAGTCTTTTTAGATTTTGCCAGGGAGATCTAATCAAATTAGCCACCTGTCCTGATAAAGTTTCGGCCTGCTTCTCCTTCAGACCTAATCTATAGCGTTTAGAAAGATTTTCTACTTTTATTACCTTATTGGGCATTATTTCAAAGCATCTTTAAGAAAAGGAACTTTAGGAGAAATGGCGATAAAATTTGAAAGAATAAAATTCTCCATACCTAATTTATATACTGACCAGTCGATCCAATTGGGATAAATCTTACCAACTTTGTAACCATAGTCTGTGAATAAATCATATAGATCTTTTAGTAGGAATTTAGATTGCAGATTGTGTGGGCCATATTCAAACTGAACAATCCCTATTTTTTGATTCTTTAAAAATGATTGAAAACCTTCGAGAACATTTTGCTCTGCTCCCTCAACATCTATTTTCAAAACGTCGATATACCCAATACCATTTTGATCACAGAACTCATCTCCAGAAATAGTTTGAACAGTTAACTTAATTCCATCTTTCCCTAGTGAAGTTGGATAGATAGAAGAGAAATACGATTGGTTTGGATAATAATTCATTTCAATCTCACCAGACTTACTGGAAAGTGCGAATTGATAAGGATGGACATATGAAAGAGTGGTAACATTATCCACCAGTTTTGTAAATGTTTCAGGTATCGGCTCAAATAAATATATATGTGAATCAGGAGAATGTTTTTTAAACTCTTGAGTCCAGATTCCTACATTAGCTCCAACATCAAAAACAACATTTGGGCTCGCTTTTGCAAGTTTTCGTATAATTCTGTTTTCGCCACTTAATTCATTATCACTCATTTTATTCTCCAGTGCATTTCTCAAAGAAGTGGAAATCCCCTCTAAAATCTTTCCGAAAGGATTATTCTTTTGAAGAGTAATCAAATGAAATAGTCTTTTTTTAAGTGGCATAAAGTCTATCAAACAAAATTATTTTTTCACGAAAAACAAATAGTATCCTAAATGAGAATCCTCCATTTCGTCCAATTGGTTAAGAACAACTTTACCAACCAGAAATGAATTTATACTCCTCAAACTTTTCTCATATAACTAAGTTAATTAGTACAAATACTATGGGTTGGAAGATCAGGAAAGTGAAGGAGTTGAACAGCAAAATGGAAAGTCAGAAAGCTAAAGTATGAAAGCTGAAATGTAGACTGTTTTGGTACCATCCACCACGGCGGACAAGAGTGCCATGTACAAAGTACAAAGTAGGTGGTATTCGATAATTAAGTCAGAAGGCTAAAGTGAGAAAGCTGAATGGTTTATCGATTTAGTACAAAGTAGGTGGTATGTGGTATTTGGTATATTGTATTTGAGGTACAAAGTACCAAGTATGGGGTATTTGGTATCTAGTATTTGGTATGTAGTATTTCGCAGAAATTGATCACTGCTTACTGAGACTGCCTACTGATCACTAAAAGAGTCTTACTGGAGAATCATGGTGGGCATGAACTCTATATACTTTTCAAATCCAACTTAGAAAGCAGGTATTCGTCTACCCAACCTGGAACAGTATCCTGCTTTAATCATTAGTTGCCGGTTATTTTTCTCTACTACCAAGTTTCTATTTCTATTCGAACTATCGATTATAAATGCTCTTTCAGCCAAAACAAAGGCATCTTTTAGTAATTCCAGGGAGCGGAAATATCTACTTTCGATTAAAGAACTTGGAACATCATGCCCTCCCATTTCAGTTCGGTTTTTCACCCTCAACACATTGATGGAGGGGTCGTCTGTACAAATAAAGTAGAGGTAACATTTATAACCTATTGACTTTGCTTCTGAGATAAAACCCAATTAGGATGGATGGGACATAACAGTCTCAAAAGAAAATGACTTTTTGTATTTCAATAGGCAGTATCTAAAAAATGCAGAAATTATGGAAGCTAAGTAGCTGTTTATTTTGCCGTTCCAAACTAAGACTCCTTCCTCTATTTTTAGTGAAGAGGTATCGAAATGCTCGGACCTACTGTCTTTTTTACGGTAATTAATAAAAAACTCATTCCAATCAGACTGTTTAGGTATTGGTTTTCCAACGATTTCTTCAAGGTCCAAAAATCCTTTTTTAGCCAGTTCATATTCCAATATATCCGCATTGATAAAAATCCCAAGGCTAAAATCATCACCAAGGTATTGATCAGAGTTGTTTTGCCACTGCCATTTGGACCTGCAAACAGCCTGAATTTAGGGATCTTACTCACCCTTTATTTGGAAAATCCCACTATTGATTTTTACTGATTTAAATTTTGAATCTCTAACTACTTCTTCTCTACCGTCAGTGTGAATCTTGATTAACTTATTATTTCTGACAACCAGATCTTCCAAGCCTAGTACCCGAATCATTTTTTGCGAAGCTTTATTTGCTTTTTGTTGAGCTTTAATTAATTGTTCTGCATTTAGTTCTTTAGCATTCATAAGTTCAAGGTATAAAGTTTCCAGGTTTTAATAATTAAAACGATTAGGAATCGGTGCAGGTTTAATTTGGTATTTGGGTTGTACAAAGTACTTGGTATTTGGTATGTGGTATTTAAAGTACAAAGTACCAAGTACGAAGTACAAAGTAGGTAGTATGTGGTATTTGGTATCTAGTATTTGGAATGTAGTATTTTAGAGAAACTGATCTCTGCTTACTGAGACTGAATACTATGTGATGTACAAAGTACCAAGTACGAAGTACAAAGTAGGTAGTATGTGGTATGTGGTATTAGTTACTGACCACTGCCTACTGATCACTGAATACTTCTTACTGAATACAGCTTCGCCCTTTCACTCCCACCATTGAGTTAGGAATGAGAAGTTAGAAATGAAGGAATGGAGTCTCTACTATTACTGAGATTGCCACGCTGCTCTCCCGCCACGGCGGGCAGGGGCAATGACGTTAGTGACTGAGTAATAAATTTACTCGGTTGATTTGGATAAGCAAATTTTGAAAGAGGATTGTTGTTTTTTTGGGTGATTGGTGTTAGTTGTTTGATGTTGATTGTAAGTTAGAAATACGGTTGAGATACTATTGAAATAGGCCCTTCGGGCGAAATACCTTGAAATAGATTTAAGATAGCCCTGCGGGCAGATAGGAAGAGATATTAGAGTTAAGATTTAGGATATCAGAAATACTTTGAAATACTATTGAAATAGGCCCTTCGGGCCAAATAGATTAAATGAAATACTTTGAAATACTGTTGAAATACTCCCTTCAGGAGAAATACTTGTTTGAAGTCCAACCATCGTTTAGGGAAAAATATTTCGCCGAAGGCTTATTTCAGCGAAGCTGTATTTCTGGCGACGAAGGAGCCAATATTTCAAGCGAGGTACGAGCTTCTATCTCGTCTTTGGCGTATTTCAGTTCCTGCCTACCTGTGACTTATTTCCGGCAATTCATAAAATAATGGTAATCTCAGCAAGCAATCCGAATAGCTATCTGAATTAGGTAAATGACGCTTATATTGATCAGGGAAATGCTTTTTGGAGAATTCTGACTTATGAAGACTCTGGTAATGGAAAACAGCTAAGATGCCTTGCTCTTTTAGGGCCTCCGAATAAGCCGTTCGGGTAGCTAGGGATGGGAAGAGGAGGTAGAAAATATGGAAGTTGGAAGTCGGAAGTTGGATGTTGGAAGCATTTAAATGATAACCAACAACTGACAATTTTTTTAGGTATTCAGGACTCAGAATTATAGGATCTGAAGAATCTCCCTTGAAAAAACGAAAATAGTCCTCCCAAATGGTTTTTCTTCTTTCCTGGATCTTGTCTAAGTTCTCGAGTTGGGCCCAGAGGTACGCTGCATTGAGTTCGGATGGCAAGAAAGAGCTTCCCACATCCACCCAACCATATTTATTTACTTCAGCCCGGAAAAAAGCTGCTCTGTCTGTTCCTTTTTCCCATAGGATTTCGGCTCTATTGATGAATTGAGGATCATTGATCATCAGCATCCCTCCTTCTCCACATTGGATGTTTTTGGTTTCATGAAAACTCATGCATCCCAAATGACCAATACTTCCTAAGGCTTTCCCTTTATAAAAGCTATTTACTGCCTGAGCCGCATCTTCAATTACAAAGAGACCATGCCTATTTGCAATTTCCATAATAGTATCCATCTCGCAAGCTTCTCCCCCATAATGAACCACAACAATTGCCTTGGTCTTAGGAGTGATAATCTCCTCGATCAGCCTTTCATCCATATTGGGGTGATCTGCATGGCTGTCTACAAAAACGATTTTGGCCCCTCTAAGCACGAAAGCATTGGCAGAAGAAACAAAGGTAAAACTGGGCAGGATTACCTCATCTCCAGCTTGGATATCACAAAGGATGGCTGCCATTTCCAGAGCATCTGTGCAAGAGTTGGTCAGCAGGCATTTTTGAATTCCATAGCGCTGCTCGAAGAACTCCTGGCAAAGATGAGTATAGTGGCCATTTCCGGAAATTTTACCCTGGTTGATCGCATCTTGGATGTAATCCAGTTCCTTGCCGGTTTGAAAAGGTTTGTTGAAAGGAATATTCGATTTCAGAATTATGATATTAGATTTTAGATTTTAGATTTTTTGAAATACAGTTGAAATATAATTGAAATAGGCCCTGCGGGCGAAATATTAGCAACACTTTAAGGGAAGCTTCGCAGTCTTGTGGATGGGAATATTGGATTTAGGATTTTTGGAAATACTGTTGAAATATAATGGAAATAGGCCCTGCGGGCGAAATATTACCGTCATTGCGAGCGAAGCGTGGCAATCTCGTGGAAGGGAATATTAGATTTAGGATTTTTGGAAATACGGTTGAAATATAATGGAAATAGGCCCTGCGGGCGAAATATTACCGTCATTGCGAGCGAAGCGTGGCAATCTCGTGGAAGTGAATATTAGATTTAGGATTTTTGGAAATACTGTTGAAATATAATGGAAATAGGCCCTACGGGCGAAATATTACCTTTATTGCGAGCGAAGCGTGGCAATCTCGGGGATGGGAATATTAGATTTAGGATTTTTGGAAATACGGTTGAAATACAGTTGAAATACTCCCTTCGGGGGAAATACTTTGAAATAGATATAAGATAGCCTAAAGGCAGATATGGGGATAGGTTCATTGAGGACCGAGATAGTTAAGAATTTAAAGTGATCAGTTTAAAGTTCTAAGTTTTGAATGAAATACGGTTGAAATATAATGGAAATAGGCCCTACGGGCGAAATATTACCTTTATTGCGAGCGAAGCGTGGCAATCTCGGGGATGGGAATATTAGATTTAGGATTTTTGGAAATACGATTGAGATACAATTAAATACTCCCTTCGGGGGAAATACTTTGAAATAGATATAAGATAGCCCTAAGGGCAGATATGGGGATAGGTTCATTGAGGACCGAGATAGTTTAGAATTTAAAGTGATCAGTTTAAAGTTCTAAGTTTTGAATGAAATACTATTGAGATACTGTTGAAATACTCCCTGCGGGAGAAATACTTGTTTGATTTCCAATCATGGTTTAGAGCAAAATATTTCGCCGAAGGCGTATTTCAGCCGAGTTACAAGGTTCTATTTCGCGAAGCGTATTTCAAGCGAGGTACGAGCTTATATATCGCCGTAGGCATATTTCAGTGAAACTGTATTTCAAGCGACGAAGGAGCTTTTATTTCGCCGAAGGCGTATTTCAGCCGAGTTACAAGGTTCTATTTCGCGAAGCGTATTTCAAGCGAGGTACGAGCTTATATATCGCCGTAGGCGTATTTCAGTGAAACTGTATTTCAAGCGACGAAGGAGCTTTTATTTCGCCGAAGGCATATCTCAGCCGAGGCACGAGGCTCTATTTCGCGAAGCCTATCTCAAGCGACAAAGGAGCCTTTATCTCAGCGAAGCAGTACCTCTCTTTAGGATCAATACAAAAACCCAAATAGCCAGAGGGGAATTTTCTTTCCAAATCCGATTTCAATTTCATCTGCTGCCACAAAATAATCTGCCGCGTCCGTATCAGGCAAATCTTTGTTTTTGCCACCCACCTCCACAGTCCAGGTTTGATTTATAGTGAAATCGGAATCATTTGGCAAAGTTACCGTATGCTCATAGGCCAACTGATTTAAAAAGAAAGTTTCTCTAAGATTTCCTTTATCCACTTTATTCCCAAGCGCATAGGCAAGATTTGGGTTTTCCAGGTATAATTTTTCTGGTTTTTGTAAAAGAGAAATCCCAATACTGGATGAGTACAAGTTTGTGGTCAACTTGCTTTCATGCAGGTAATTAAGATAAGTAAGTAGTGTCGTTCTATTTATCCCGATTTTTTGGCTCAATTTGGAAACATTTGGTATGAAAGGAACAGAATCGGCGATGATACTTAGCAATTGCTTGATTTTAGGCACGTAAGCTATATCGAATTTCCTTAATTGGGGAAGTTCAACTTCCAGAATTAAATTCACCACAGCTCTGATTTGATGAGCAGTGAGATTTCCAAAATCCCTGTAAAAAGGATAATATCCCATTTCCAGATATTTGGAAAAATACTGCATTGGCCTGAATTGGCTTGTGAAATCTGTGGCCAAGGCTGTATGGTCCGAAAAGATTTCCTTCAGGTGGATTTTTCGGATTTTTAATCCATTCTCGAGATTAATATACTCTCGAAAGGATAACCCAGTCATTTGATAAATAAGTGCTCTCCTACTTAAATCAGCCGAGGCATTTCGTATTTCCAGCAAAGATGAGCCAGTGAAAATCAGATTAAGTTCCGGGTAAAAATCGTGTATATTTTTAATTTCCCTTGACCAATTTGGGTATTTATGCACCTCGTCCAAAGCCAAATGTGTTCCACCCTGTTTAGAAAATTGGTCTGCAAGGTCAATTAATGAATTTGTTGCAAACCAAATATGATCCAAGGATACATATAGGGATTGTTCCTCTCTTCCTTCAAATTCTTTTTTTAAATATTGCAGGATCAGGGTGGTCTTTCCTACTCCTCTAGCTCCTGTTATGCCAATCAAAGGTCTCTTCCATTGAATTTCCTCCATGAGGCTTCTTTGGAATCCCAAATCGGTTTTAGAAAGGATTTTTCGATATAACTCGTAAAGGGCTTGCAAAATTGTTTATTATGGTACACAAATATAAAACAAAAATGTTCATTATGATATACAATATTATTCTAGTTTAATGGCATAAAGTTATCTACCGGGGCAGTGGGAAGTCTGGAAGTTGAATGAGGAGTTAAACCATGGAGGCGAAGTACTTTGAAATAGATATAAGATAGCCTAAAGGCAGATATGGAGATAGGCTCCCTGCGGGAGAGATAGTTTAGAGTTTTGGAAGAAATACTATTGAGATACAGTTGAAATAGGCCCTGCGGGCGAAATACTTTGAAATAGATATAAGATAGCCTAAAGGCAGATAGGGAGATAGGCTCCATGTGGGAGAGATAGTTTAGAGTTTAAAGTGATCAGTTTAAAGTTTTAAGTTTTGAAGGAAATACTGTTGAGATACAATTGAAATACTCCCTGCGGGAGAAATACTTGAAGGAAATACAAGATAGCCTAAAGGCAGATATGGAGATATGCTCCTTTAGGGAGCGAAATAGATTAAAGTTTTGAATGAAATACGGTAGAAATACTATTGAAATAGGCCCTACGGGCGAAATACATGGTTTAAATCTAATTAAGGTTTAGAGCAAAATTTTTCGCCGAAGGCGTATTTCAGCCGAAGAACGAGGCTTTATTTCGCGAAGCCTATTTCAGCCGAGGAACTAGGCTTTATTTCGCGAAGCATATTTCGGGAGCGAAGCGACCCTATCTCGCCGAAGGCGTATTTCTTGCAACGAAGGAGCTAAATCTCTTTTTCTACAATATAAATCGGTCTATTCTTCACTCCTTCGAAAGTTTTTCCAATGTATAGTCCTACCATCCCTAGGGTAATTAAAAGGAAGCCAGTCAGAAGCCAGATGGAGATAATCAGGGAGGCATATCCTGCCACAATAATTTCTCCTATCCAATATCTATAGAGGGTATAGATTGCAAAAAGAAACCCAGTTAATGCTATCAAAAAGCCTAGTTTGACGGTTAAGCGGATGGGTTTGTCGCTATAGGCCAGCATGATATCCAAGGCCAGGTTGAAGAGTTTTTTGAAGTTGTAATTGCTGCTTCCCTCCTCTCTTTCCGCATGGGTTACAGGAATGCTGCATTGCCGGAATCCTACCCATTTGACCATGGTGGGAAAATAGCGGATGCTTTCCCGCATACCGATGATTTGATTTATGACTTTGCGATGGTAAATACCAAAGTTGGCAATACTTTCATCCTGCTGGGATCCTGTCAGCCAGGCTAGGGTTCGGTAGAAAATTTTGGAAGAAAGTCTTTTGAAAAAGTTGTCTTGCCTATTGACCCTTCTAGCTAATACCACATCAAATCCCTTTTGGGCCTCCTGATAAAGGTTGGGGATTTCTTCCGGTCTATCCTGTAAGTCGCAGTCCATGACTACTACCCATTCTCCCTTTGCTGCATCTAGGCCTGCTGTAATGGCATAGTGTTGCCCGAAATTTCTTGAGAGCTTAATTCCTCTGATTTCTGGATGAATTTCAGCCAATCTTTCGATCTCATGCCAGGAATTATCAGGACTGGCATCGTCTACTAAGATGATTTCATACTCCTGATCCGGAATGCATGCTTTTATCCTGGAGACGAGTTCGCCGAGGGTATTTTCTGCGCGGTATACGGGAGAGATGATGGAGAGCACTTTTAGAATTAAAATTTAAAATGATGAATTTAAAATTGTTAACGGTAAGTGGTTGTTTGATAGAAATACTTTGAAATACAGTTGAAATAGGCCCTGCGGGCGAAATATTACCGTTATTGCGAGCGAAGCGTGGCAATCTCGTGGAAGGGAATATTTGATTTAGGATTTTTGGAAATACGATTGAAATACAGTAGAAATAGGCCCTTCGGGCGAAATATCACCGTTATTGCGAGCGAAGCGTGGCAATCTCGTAGAAGGGAATATTAGATTTAGGATTTTTGGAAATACTGTTGAAATATAATGGAAATAGGCCCTGCGGGCGAAATACTTTGAAATAGATATAAGATAGCCTAAAGGCAGATATGAAGAGATATTAGAGGTAAGATTTATGATATAAGAAATACGGTTGAAATATAATTGAAATAGGCCCTTCGGGCGAAATACATGGTTTAAATCTAATATGATTGTCCGCAATGAGGCCAGTTACCTTATTTTCTTTGCTTGATAGGCTGGAAGACCGATGACGGATGACCGAAGCAGCCTCACAACTAGAGTTTACCATTTATTAAGCCGCTTTAATCTATTAACTGGTAAATTAGCGGATATACATAAAATCTAATTAAGGTTTAGGGAAAAATATTTCGCCGAAGGCGTATTTCAGCCGAGGTACGAGGCTCTATTTCGCAAAGCGTATTTCGGGAGCGAAGCGATCCTATATCGCCGAAGGCATATTTCAAGCGACGAAGGAGCTTTTTTAAAATATTTCAATACATCAATCCAAAATGCCAAAGAGGAATTGTGTTGAGGTATCCATTTTCAATATCGTCTTTAACAAGGTATCCTTGTGATACTGATTTGATTTGCTTTTCACCCTTGCCTTTGCCGCCCACTTCAAAATCCATGTTTCCTATATTGAAATCTGCTAGAGATGAGGTCAGTATTTGGTGGTTTACCTTCAATTGATTGAGAAAAAAGGTTTCCCGTATATTCCCCTTGTTTTGATGGTCTTCCACTAAGTTGTATACCAAGTTGGTATTTTCCAAATAGACTTTTTCCACTTTACCTAGTGCACGAATACCTTCTGTCGGATTTCTTAGCTGTGTGATCATTCCTGCTTCTTCCATATAGAGTAGGTAATCGGCGATGTTGTTTCGGCTTATGTTTAGCATTTCAGCTATTTTGCTCATGTTAGGTTTGAAAGGTACGCTTTGTGCCACAATGGCCAGGAGTTGTTTAAGTTTCCTCCCTGTGGAAACGTTCATTTGGGCATAGGTAGGTATATCCACTTCGAGTGTTTGGTTGACCACCTGCTGCAGTTTAAGTCCGAAATCTTCTTCTTTGGCAAATGGGTAGTATCCTTTTTTTAGATAGTTGTCAAATAAGGGAAGTGGATGGGGAATTGGGGAAACATCGACTTGTTGATTGACGATTTGGTCTAATGAATAGATAGGTAATTCTATGAAGTGAAAAAGCCTCAAATATTCACGAAAAGACAGTCCCTGCATGAAATACACCACGGCCCTTCTACTTAAGTCTGCATTTCCTTTTTTGATATCAAGTATAGATGAACCTGTAAACACTACACTGAGGTTCGGATGATAATCGTAGATTAGCTTAAGTTCTTTTGACCAATCAGGGTATTTATGCACTTCGTCTATAAATAGGTATTTTCCTCCAGCTTTGACGAATTCATCTGCCAAATCCATTAGTCGGTTTTTTGCAAAATAGAAGTCTTCTGCCGTGACATAGAGGGTTTGTTGTGGGTTTAGCTTGTTTTTAATGTGTTGTAAAATCAGGGTGGTTTTCCCTACCCCACGTGGTCCTATCAGCCCAATGAGCCTGTTTTGCCAGTTGATTTGACCATAAAGATAGCGTGTAAATGCTGTGTTTACTTGGGCAATCAATTGGTTGGAATATTGAAATAAACTATCCATTTGGGATACAGAATGAAAAACTTAGCAAAGATGCACCAAGTAAGTGCATTTTTTTGATTTATTCGCACTATGAGAGTGCGTTATTTGGAAAATTATGTATTCCAAGTTCCTTATTTTAAGAGTTTGACGTATCAAGTATGTAGTTTGTGGTATGTGGGGTACGAAGTATTTGGTGAGTTTAAAGTTTGGAGTAGGAAATACAATGGAAATAGGCCCTACGGGCGAAATACTTTGAAATTCAAGATAAGCCCTTCGGGCAGATAAGGAGATAGGCTCCATGTGGGAGCGAGATATTTAAAGTTTTGAATGAAATACGGTAGAAATACTATTGAAATAGGCCCTTCGGGCGAAATACATGGTTTAAATCTAATTAAGGTTTAGAGAAAAATATTTCGCCGAAGGCGTATTTCAGCCGAGGTACGAGGCTCTATTTCGCGAAGCATATCTCAAGCGACGAAGGAGCTTATATCTCAGCGCAGCTGTATTTCAAGCGACGAAGGAGCTTTTATTTCGCCGAAGGCGTATTTCAGCCGAGGCACGAGGCTCTATTTCGCGAAGCGTATTTCGAGAGCGAAGCGATCCTATATCGCCGTAAGCGTATTTCATTTTCTATATAAGATTATCTTTTCCACCAATGATAAACATATACCTTTTCGATAATGCTGTAGCTTAGTGAAGTGTATAAGTTGCAGGCAGGGATATTTTTTTCCTGGGTGGGGATTTGCATGAATTTGGCTTCTTGACTACAAGCCTTGGATTCTGCTGCTCTAATTAGTTTTTTACCCCAGCCTTTTCCTTGGTGTTTTTCAGAAACAGCGATTAGGCCAATTTTACCAATTTCTTTTTCTGAGTCCACGGTTACCATTCCTGCTATTTCATGAGCGGTAAGAATCTGTTTCCCTTTCCAAGCCTTTTGGATCCAAATACTATATAGATTTTCAAACTCTCCATTTTTCAATCTATTGTCTAGTTTAAACCGGGAAAAGGAACCGCTTAGAAAAGCCAAATCTACCAATTCAGGAACTAGCTCTCCCTCCCATTTTTGAACTTCTGTTACTTCTGTTTCTTGCTTCAGTTCCTTTTGGAAAGTGAGCTTTGTGTCTACATGGACAATATCTTGGCCCTCAAACTGAACTGGGTTTTGGGAGAAAATATAGATGAGTTGGTAGTCTTCTGCCTCTTCCAAAAACTCTTTTTCATTCCAATCCGAACACAGGTTTGTTTTGCCTACGGGGTAGTTGAAGAGGGAGGAGTCGAAGGGAAGTGGGGAGATCAATTTTTAATTAGGAATTTGAAATGAAGGATTTAAAATGAGGAATTAGAAATGAAGAATGAAGAATTGGGGTAAAATATGATTTTAGATTTCTGATTTCTAATTTGGAAATACTATTGAAATACTCCCTGCGGGAGAAATACTTTGAAAAACAAGATAGCCCTGCGGGCAGATATGGAGATAGACTCCTTGAGGAATGGATGGAGATAGTTTAGAGTTTAAAGTTTAAAGTGATCAGTTTAAAGTTCTAAGTTTTGAATGAAATACTGTTGAGATACAGTTGAAATACTCCCTGCGGGAGAAATACTTGTTTGATTTCCAATCATGGTTTAGAGCAAAATATTTCGCCGCAGGCGTATTTCAGCAGAGGAACGAGGCTCTATTTCGCTAAGCCTATCTCAAGCGAAGAAGGAGCTTTTATATCGCAGTAGGCGTATTTCAGTGAAACTGTATTTCAAGCGACGAAGGAGCTTATATCTCAGCGCAGCTGTATTTCAGGCGACGAAGAAGCTTTTATTTCGCCGAAGGCGTATTTCAGCCGAGGAACGAGGCTCTATTTCGCGAAGCCTATCTCAAGCGACGAAGGAGCTTATATAGCCCTGCGGGCGAAATATAATAGCCACAGGAAAAAGGCTATTGGTTCCGCTATGGCGGACAGGTGTTGGTTAGGAGTCTGGAAGTTGGAGGTTTTGAAAGAGGAATTAGGAATGAAGAGTTAGGAATCTTATTTAAAATGCTGTTTTCAATATACCAAAAATTCAGAACCAAATCACTTATTAAAGGACAACAAGCTGAAAACTATTCAATTATAACATTTCCCAAAAAAAGGATTACTCCAAAAGTTTGAGGCAAATTAAACTCCAGTGAATTAGGAAAGGAGAAAGAATATAAATCAAAGAGGGAATAGTTAAGAATTTAATGACAAGTTGAAAGTTTAACTTATTGCAGATTTAACCTCTCTCATTTTCCTGTAAAGGTTGTAATATAAACGATTGATTTTCACCTCAAAGGTGGGTTTATGGTAAGACAGATTGTTGCCTGTGCTGATATGGTAATAATGTCTTCTGAGAAATGAAAATTCGTTACATTTCTCCAAGTACTCTCTAACTTTCGCTCTGTATTTAAAATAATTATCCTGTTTGTTTTTTTTGTTTTTATTGCTGTTGGTTATGGAATTATGCCTGTATTTCATTACTGAAAGAGCATGAGGGCAATATGAAACTATTGGATTTATTTTTAAAAGATCAAACATCAAATAGTATTCTTGCATATTTGGCAAGTTTTCTCTCCAACCTCCAATTTGTTTGATCATGTCTCCATTCCACAAGTTTGAAATGGTAATTCCCAATTTGATTCCCAATAATCCTGACCAAGGATCTGAAAGATAGTTTTGATATTCCTTTTTGCCGTCTTTTTGAAATAAAAAGGCACCTACAAGAAATGAACTTTCCTCATTAAGGCATTCCAACTGCATTTTGATTTTACCAGGCAAAAGTTCGTCATCTGCATCCTGAAACTGGATCCATTTGTTGGAAGCGTGTGCAAGTCCTAGATTTCTTGTGGCAGGAGCACCTTTATTGATTTTTCCTGAATGCTGTAGCACTTTAATTTGCTGATATTTGGCTGCCAAATTCAGACAAATAGAATAAGAGTTATCTTTGGATCCGTCATCCACCAAAATTATTTCATTTATTTCTGGCTGGATAACTAAGGATTGCACAGACTTGACCAAAGTCTTTTCAGCATTATAAACAGGTACTACTGCAGAAACCATTACCATTGAACTGAGGAATAAATAGATAAAAATACAATTTCAAAATCACTTTATTGTATTTAAGTTTCAGGTTTCCAAAATATGCTTGTCTCAGTAAAAAAGGCATAGCAGACCGTAACTCCCTGATACTTTTCTGATTTCCAACCATTTAAATACTTTCTAATTGTAGGCTGATACGATTCCCGCTCTGTATTATCAAAAAGCAAAATTCCTCCCGGCTTTAATTTATCAATTGTCTGGATCAAACAAACTGGTCTAACCCTTCCATCAATGATCAATAAATCTATACTTTCATCAGGTAGATGATCTGCTGCGTGTGCATAATCTTTGAAAGTTAAACCATCACAAAACATTCCATTCACGCTCTTGTAGAAATCAGGGAAATCCTCATTGTTTTCCTTCTCCGGAATATGGAGGTTTAGCTTAACTTTTGGGTGTTTCCCACAATTTTTCACGACTTCTTGAAACCAAATGGCATCGTGTTCGATGGAATAGATACTAGTGACTTTATTTCTAAGAAACATGGTACTTCCCCCAGAACCAAATTCCAGAACATTCATATCTGGAGTTATCAAAGTTTCTAGTTTTTTAAATGCAAAATGATTAATCCATGGCAATTCGGCTTCGTAAGGAAACCTATATTGCCTACAGTAATTGTAATATGCTGGAAAGCCTTTAAGAGCTTCTGAAATGGGTTTTCTTTGTTTTATGTATTTTGAAATTTCACTGAGAAACCTTCCTAAAATTTTATAAGTCGGTTTGATATAATTCTTGTCGGAGTACATTACTATGTAAAAACTTAAGGGTGTTGTTCAATTCTTCCAGAAAAGAAAAAATCGTTTTGGATGATCATTAATCAAATATATAACAGAATTGAACATAGTAGACATCGAGAAGGGATTTAATAGATTCTTTAGGTTTACGAAATACTAGATAGGTGGTAAGGGAAAAGATGTACAAAGTACGAAGTACGAAGTACAAAGTACCAAGTTTGAAGTAGAAGGTATTTGGTATGGGATAGAAGTTTCAAAAGGGGCAATATACTTTAAGGCTTTTCAGTCAACTGACCACTGCTAGTTGCTTAATAGGGCTGATTTTTTTACCCCCAACCCCTAAAGGGGAGAATAACGGATGTAGTAGGAAACTGAGGATCTAACCCCTAAAGGGGAGTATCCGGGTCAATATTTATCCTATGATTCTGATAGTTTCTATTTGAAACCGATGCTTTATTAAATTTCACAAAAGCCTCTATTTTAAAATTGATTGCTTAATTTTTTCAATTTCAAATAAAATCAATCTTAGAACTTCTTCTGTTTCTTGAATTACAAATTGATTTTTAAATCTTAAGATGTAAATACCCAAAGCATTTAAATCCTTTTGCCTTTCCATATCTCTTAATTTTTGATCACTTTGATCATGTATTTCCCCATCAAGTTCAATCCCTATTTGAAATTGATGACAATAGAAGTCTAAAATATATTTAGAAATTGGGTGTTGTCTTCTAAAATGAAGGCCATTAAGCCTTTTTGCTCTTATTCTTTCCCACAATACGCTTTCTGCAGGAGTTAATCTTGAACGAAGTTCTTTAGCCCTTCTAAATATTTCCGGAGAAGCCTTGTGATGCATATTTTTAAAAAGTTTTAGTCCTTAAGTAGAAAAAACACCATCCAAACTTATCCTCAACGGTGAAATTCGCCCCAAATTTGATAATGTATTTTGAATTTAGTTTCATATTAATCGAACACAAAACGCTCCTCTCTCACTTTAGGAGAGGGGCTGGGGTGAGGTTAAGCCACATCAGCGAAGATGCGTTCTACGCCCAACCCCTAAAGGGGAGGATAACGGCTGTAGTAGGAATCTTAGGATCTGACCTCCGGCCCCTAAAGGGGAGAATTGACTAGTCTTTACCTGATTGCTACAATGGAAGAGAAAATTTTAATAGAGAATAAAAACACTTCAATTACATAATATCTTATTATTGACTTGCTCCCCCTTCGGGAGTTTAGGGGAGAAGTTAAGCCACATCAGCGAATATGCGTTCCATCCTACGTCCCGATTTATTGGTTAAATAAGATTTGTTTGGGATCGCCTCATGGGTAATAATTAGGCTACATCCGCAAAGATTCGTTCCATTAGGCGTCCCGAAAACCTTTGAAATAAAATTTGATCGGGATCTTCGGATGGAGAAATTTAGGCCACATCAGCAAAGATCCGTTCCATCCTCCGAAAATACATCATGCCAAAAACAAAGAGAATCAGAGCAACGATGGTGCCTGGCCAGATCCATTCCCAGGGCATGGGACGATTAAGAAAAGCGGCCCGGAAGCCTTCAATCACTCCTACCATGGGGTTTAGGATATAAAATTTCTGGTATTGTTCGGGAACGGCCGTAGTACTATAAACTACCGGAGCGGCATAGAGTAAGAGTTGCACGACAAATGTCAATGCATGCTTCACATCCCGGTATTTGACTGCCATAGCGGATAGCATCATTCCCATTCCTAGGCTACACATGAGGAGTTGGATGATCAGTAAAGGAAGCACCAATAATCCCCAGCCAGGAGTGATCTGATAATAAATCATCATCCCTATCACCACTACAAAAGCAATAATAAAGTCCAACAGTTTAGATAAAATGGAAGATAATGGAAGCACCATTCTTGGGAAATAGACCTTGGTGATCATATTGGCATTTTGGATCAGGGAATTAGCGGATTCGGTAAGAGTACCGGAAAAATAATTCCAAGGCCAAAGAGCCAAATATGAAAATAAGGTATAAGGAATCCCATCCGAATCTACTTTCGCCAAACCTCCAAAAACGATGGTAAAGACCACGGTTGTAAATAAGGGTTGGATGATGGCCCAGGCCACCCCAAGTACAGATTGGGCATATCGGGCTTTGATGCCCCGCAAAGTCAGGAAATATAAGAGATCCTTGTATCTCCAGAGTTCCTTGAAATCTATGAGTTGCCAGCCGGATGTGGGCTCAATTACTTTGTAATGTTGTTTTTGTTCCAAGTTGGATATGGTCAATGGTATTTGGTATGTGGTATTTGGGGTACGAAGTACAATGTACCAAGTACAAAGTATTTGGTATGTGGAGTACGATGTATATGGTATAAACTGAAGATTGCCTATTGAAGAATGAGACTTCTATAAGCTAAGGACTGACTACTGCTCACTGCCTACAGGAAGGAGGCTATGTCTCGACGAAGCAAAATCATTTCCCATAAACCAAGATCCCTTGGATATCCCCTGGGTCGGATTCCAAAATGGTAACATCCACTTTTCTTTGGACTTTTTCGAAAGTTTTTTCTTTGATAAATTCCAGGTATTCTTTATCCAGGTTTTGGCCGATGAGGATCATATTGACTGTTCCTGAATCAATCCCCAAAGCATAATCTCCTACGATATAGGCTTTCTCTACCTCTCCCATTCTTTTGACAATTCTTTCCATCAGGTCATCCAAACCAAGAAATTTGGATACCATATTGGTGATTTCATTGAAAAAAGGATGGTTTTTATTGGCTTTATAAAGTTTGGTCTTCCCCTCCTCCTCTGAAACCAATAATCCGGCTTCTGTTAAACGATTAAGTTCAACGCGAACCGAATTAGTAGACTCATCAAATTCTTTGGCCAGAGAACGCAGGTATCCTGAATTGGCATGGGCAAAAAACTTGAGCAGCAGTTTGATGCGGGTTTTGGATGTAACGAGGGATTCGAGCAAAAAAAATGAAGGGTAAAGTTGAGAGTTTAAAGTTTAAAGTTGAGAGTTTAAAGTTGAGAGTTGGGAGTTATAGAGTAAAGTTTAAAATTGAGGGTTTAAAGTAGAAGGTTTCTTGAATAAAAATAATCGACTAAAAACCTTTGGGACTTTTATTCAAATTTTCTCGAGACTTTTTAATGATGGTATTTAAGATCAATATTATTTCTTCTACTTCCTTTTTTAGAAAAGGTAGTTTCTGAAAATCAGACAATAAACCATCGCGATCCATCAAGTTTAGCCAATATTTTGTCTCTCTTGCTTCTTTATTTGCAATTGTTAGTTTACTTATAAAAACGGTTCTACTGGACCTGCTACATTTGATTGGACAGTAAGTTAAGCCCCCTTAACTTAGAACCAATGAAAAAAAGAGAAAGAAGATCCTTTGACAAAGACTTCAAATTGATGGTGGTAGAACTCCACAAAAGCGGTA
>JAFIDK010000020.1:0-4391 GCA_017051695.1 Algoriphagus aestuarii
GGCAATTTCGAACGGCAGCGCGGGGACCGTACTCCACAACATGCATGCGGCGCATGCGTGGTGTAACCGGTCACGCGGCAACCGCCCCATCGAAGAGTGGCGTGCCGCCATGGGGCTCTCGGATGAGATCCCCTAAAGCCCTCGACCAACGACACACAACCCCACTGGCGGGCCGGGTTTCCGGTCCGCCCCTTTTTTGTTCCTCTAGTTGCGCAGTACTGATCAGCGCGGTATGTTGGCAGCGCAACGCACACCACTAGGCGTACAAGGAGGCACCATGACCGCGAAAGACAACCGCCCGTCGCGTCCGGAACGGGTGGTCCTGAGTGAAGACGGCCCCGAAATCATCGGCTTGGTGTCGTGGAGGGGAGACAGCCCCGCTCGGCCGTGGCGGGCCTACCTGCTCGGAGTCGGGGACCGGTCGTTCCGGTACGCAACCCCCGAACAGGCCACGGAAGCGGTGCGTCGCGGACAGCGGCTTAACGCCCGCGCGCTCACCGAGAAGCAGCGGAACGCACTGCGCACCATCGTTGAGAACGGCCCGCTCCCCATGTCGCCGAGCGCGTACCGCGCGGCAGGGGTCACCGATCGCCAGATCACCGCACTTCTAGAACGTGGAGCCCTGCGGGCGTTCCGGAAGGGTGAAGCGGTCTACGTGGAAGCCACAGAGCACGGACGTCGGACGGCGGACCGGAACGGAAACATCGAGTAGGCGGAACGGAAGTAGTGGACCGTTGGCGGAATGGAAGCCCCGGACCGCCAACGGAACGGAAGTAGTCGAATGTAAGTAGCGGAACGGAAGTACCAAGTGAGCGGAAAACCGAGATCCAACGCCATCCCCTGGACCGCGTTCCTACTCGGCGCAGGAGCCAGCATCGCCGCGAACGTCGCGCACGCCGCGGAACGGAACGCGGACGGAACAGACATCGGTGCCATGCTGTTCGCCGCATGGGCACCGGTAGCACTGCTGCTGGTCGCAGAGATGATGGTTCGGGGACAACGTCCACGCGGACTCCTGACCGTAGTTGAATGGGTGGGAGCCTTCCTCGTCGCACTGGCCGCGGCCGTAGTCTCCTATGGCCACATGCGCGGGCTCCTGCTCCAGTACGGGGAGTCGGAGCTCGTAGCGGTCCTACTGCCGCTATCGGTGGATGGCCTGGTAGTGGTGGCTTCGGTGGCACTCGCTGCAGGCAGGAGGAACAAGGCGGAACAGCGGAATGAAGAGCGGACGGAACGGACGGAACAACGGACGGAAGAGCGGACGGAACAACGGACGGAACAACGGACGGAAGAGTGGACGGAACGGAAGGAACAGCAGACGGAAGAGCGGAAGACGGAAGAGCGGAAGGCGGAAGAGCGGAAGGCGGAAGAGCGGACGGAACGGAAGGAACAGCGGACGGAACGGAAAGTCCGCGTTCCGGTAGTCGAGGTGGAATCTTCGGCGACCATTCCGGTGACCGTGACACCCCCACACAGCGCGGAACGCCGTTCCGCCGTTGAATGGGCCGCGGAGCAACTCCGTTCCGGAGCCACGCTCACCGGAGCGGAAATCGGTGCCCGCTACGGACGTACGGACCGCTGGGGGCGGAACGTGCTCCGCGACGCTCGCCAACAACTAGCCGCGGCCGTTCCGGCATAACACCAACAGGGCCCTGTGGATCTAGCCGCAGGGCCCTTTTCTTGTGCCCGTACTCGGCGACCACGGCCCGATGCTCCCGCTCGGCGACGGGGTGGCGGGGCACAGGCAGCGCGTAGCCTAGCGCTGTGTGCGTTGCGGTGGCGACTCGGCGTAGTAACGCGAGGTAGGAGCGGCTTTGCCCGTACGCGGACAGCGGGGTTCTCTGTGGAGGGGCGGGCCGCTTTTGCCTTATCACGTTTCTAGGATGTTAGTTACGGTCTTCAGCAATAACCCTATATACAAACATATGGGTTATCGTGGAAGCCAGAAACTAACATCCTAGAAACGTGATAGTCCCAGAGAAGGAGGAACAACGCCCCGCTCACCTTGCCGCGACTACACCGGCCGGAAAACTCCTCCCCGCTGCCCGCGCACTTCCGCGTTTGGGGGCAGGTAACAAGAAACAGGGGACCACACCCGAAGGCACGACGGCGGTCTGAGCGCGTGCACGTGGGGGCGCACTCCCCGCGCTCGTCTTGCCGTGGCTGTGCCGGTCAGGGAATTTTCCGCCACGGTCCGCGCGCTTCCACGCTGGGGACGCGCAATATTAGATAGATGATTAGATCCGAAAGGAGCGCGATGGCGATCCGAACGCTTACCCGTGGTGGAGCGCGTTGGTACGTGGATCCCGACACGGGTGTTAAGGTCCCTGGCGTGACGTCGATTATCGGCGCGTTGGACAAACCGTTCCTGCCGCCGTGGGCCGCGAAGCTGGTGGCGGAGTACGCGGTGGAAAACTGGAGCACTGTGCAGGGGCTGATCCAAACAGATCCCGCTGCCGCGGTGGACCTGCTCAAAGCTGCCCCACGGCGGTACACACAGGCACGTGCCGAGTTGGGTAGCAAGGCGCACGACCTGTTTGAGCGCATGCTTCGGGGAGAGTTCCCGCGCTACGTCGAACAGGATCTGGTGCCGTACAGGGACCATTTTGCAGAGTTCCTGGACACCGTTCGCCCGGAGCTCGTCGCCGCTGAGGACGTGGTATGGTCCGATCGGTTTCAGTACGCAGGGAGTTTTGACGCTCTTCTGCGAGTCTGGCTGGCTCCGGACCGTACCCCGACTCCGGATCGGTCAGGCACTCCGCACCTGATTATCGTGGATTGGAAGACCTCGAAAGACGTCTACCCCACGGTCTCCTTGCAGCTGTCGGCGTACGCGTACGCTGACCGACTGATCAGTGCGGACGGTACGTCCCGGGACATGCCCCGTGTTGATGGTGGAGCTGTCCTGCACGTGACCGCGGAACGTTGGTCGCTTGTACCGGTCCGAGTGGATGCGGAGATGCATCAGGTGTTCCTGGCTCTTCGTGAGGCTCTCGAGTGGCAGCGGGAAGAGTCGCGTGCAGTGCTGGGGTCGCCGTTGGCGACTGGTGGGCGGTTGCTGACTGGGACTCAGAGGCGGACTTAGGAGAACGAGAAGATGTCATTTGAGCACATGTCACAGTCCGCTAGGTATGACATGGAGCGTGCTGCCGTGGCCGTGGCGCGTCTGCAGGTTCTGTCTGCCGCGGTCCCGTTTCTCGGCCGTGAAGAGGCGGTAGAGCTCGCACGTGACGTGGTGTTTCACGGGATCACACCCATGGAGGAGCTGATTGCCGAGCTGCTCGGCATTCGGGAAGAAGAAGAAGACGAGGAAGACGACCTCGAATAGGTGAAGGAGCTAACGTGAAGATTCGCATTTTCGAGACTGACCCTAACGCTGCCCCGAAGAAGCGGGTGTCGTTCCCGGACGACGTGGTGGGCCGCGTTCGTTCTGGGAAGGCGATTGACGGCCGTCCGGTGGGTCTCTCCACGTGGCGCATCACCACCGGTGACCCGGACGTCGCTAACGCGGTGGCGAACGCGTTTGGCGGTGAGGTCGCCGAGTGGGAGACCTCGAAGGAAGATAACCTCGAAGTCGTTACCAAGACCGACACTCTGCCGGTGATCATCTCTAGCCCGGAAGTTATCTCCGCTCGACTGGTTCTGTGGGGAATGGGGGGCGTCAAGATCCACGAGTGTGACGGGGTCACGTTCCTCGACGAGGAGCGCTACGGTCAGCCGTGCGGATGCCCTGAGCTGTTGGCGGAGCGGAAAGCCGCGGCAAGGCGGGGTCACGGCCCCAAGCCGGATGTGCAGATTCGGTTTAGGCTGGCTAACGATCCGGAACTCGGCGAATTCAGGTTCCACTCCGCTAGCTGGGATTTTCTCACCTATCTGCACATTTACCAAAGCGAGTTGGAAGAGGTGGGTGGTCCCGCACGCTGCGACCTCGTGCTGGAGAAGGTGTCCTTTGTGCCTAAGGGCGGAGAGATGGCGGGGCACACAGTGAGCTACCGCCGCCCGGTTCTCCGAGTGCTGGGAGCGGCGTCGTAGTGGCGACCGTACCCGGGATGGTCGTATGGCTGTCCCGGGTACACGCCGTTGCGCATCCGGTCGCGGGCGTGTATATTGGAGGTAGTTCCGCAGACGGGACGCAAGCCACACTCTCTCAAGGAGGCGCAAATGACCGCGAACAACCGCCACTACACCCAGCTCTCCGCGCGCGCGTTCGCTCCCATCCGGGAAGCACTGCAGGACGCTCCGGACTTGCCGCGCCACATCCTGCAGCACCTGGATCGGCTCGAGGAGCGTTACGCTCGCGCGCTCGAGGAAGTGGACCGCTGGCGGACTAACTGGGCTGCCGCTACCAACCAGGCTCAGCGCGATATCGCTGAGGCGCACGCACGCTCCGC
>JAFIDK010000020.1:4401-5259 GCA_017051695.1 Algoriphagus aestuarii
TGTGTCGAGCATGGCCGAGAGATCGTTTACCTGCGTGAGCGGGCCGAGATCCTCGAGGCGGAGCTCGACCAAGAGCGTGACATGCGCGCGCACCTTACGGGGCTCCTCGGCGCGTTGCGGGACGCTGTGGAGAACGCTCAGGGCGAGTCTCTGACGCTTAGCCGTAGCCGCGTTAAGTCCGCAGTGCGTCGTGTCCAAAGCGCACTGAGCCGAGTGCGGCGTAAGACTGACAAGAAGCGTGAAGAGATCTACGCGCGCACCGAACGCGCGCTGAAGGAACTGTGGGGGAGCAACTAATGGGCACACCGGTTATGTCTCAGGTCGACCTTCCGCCGAGTGCGGGGGAGCGCAATCCTGCAGCGCTGCTCACCGCAGACAAGGTCCGCGCGCTGCGCGCTGCCCATGCCGCTGGTGCGCAACTGACGTCTCTCGCTAGAGCGTTCGGCATCAGTGAGCGTGCCGCGCGCCACGTGGTTCAGCGCACTACGTGGCGGCACGTCGACTAGCCCACGTACGTCATGGAGCCCCGGGAACTGTCCCGGGGCCCTTGTCCTGTTCTGTACTTGTGTCGGACGGTGCGGCGTGGTAGTGTGTGCTTCGTACGCACGAAGTCACGTGGAGGCTAGATGAGCATCGAAACGTTCCGCGCACACTGCAGGCTGCAGCTGGAGACCCCGGAGGCGTTGGACATCCCGTGGGGACGCAGGCCGCGGTGCGACATCCAGTTTGCTTCGTGGGAAGAGTTCGAGCAGCACGTGAAGGACGCTCACCCGCGGCACTACCAGGAGAACCGCGCACGTCACCGCACGAAGCCGCCTATTCGTCCCTCGAAGGCTCGTCTCGGCCGTCCGGCCGTGG
>JAFIDK010000200.1 GCA_017051695.1 Algoriphagus aestuarii
GATGCTCGCCAAGGTGGCGGTCTTCGTCATCTTGGGTGCGCTGGGCTGGGTGCACCGCACCCGCACGGTCCCTCAGATCACCGAGGATTCGGGCCGCCGTCTGTTCCTGCGGTTCGCGGGCGTGGAAGTCGTGGTGATGGCGGCGGCGATGGGGTTGGCGGCCGCGTTGAGCCGCACCGCCCCGCCCCCGGACCTCAACCGGGCCACGGACGCGTTCCGCAACCTCACTGGGTTTTCCATGCCGCCGCCGATGAGCTTGCGGACCCTGCTCACCGAGTGGCGCCCCGACTTGTTCTTCATCCTGGTCATCGTGGTGCTGGGCGGCTTGTATGCGGCCGGGGTGATCCGGTTGCAGCGCCGCGGCGACTCCTGGCCGTGGGGGCGCACCGCCGCGTGGTTCGCGGGCCTGCTGGTGCTGGGCATCGCCTTGCTCACCGGTGTGGGCACCTACTCGTATGTG
>JAFIDK010000201.1 GCA_017051695.1 Algoriphagus aestuarii
GCTGCGCACACGGCTGCTGGTCAGCGCGGTGCTGTCGATTCCGGTCATCGCCATGGCGATGATCCCGGCCCTGCAGTTCACCTACTGGCAGTGGGCGTCCCTCGTCCTGGCCGCTCCGGTGGTGGTGTGGGGTGCGCTGCCCTTCCACATCGCCGCGGTCAAAAACCTGAGGCTGGGGGAGGCCACCATGGACACGCTGGTGTCCATGGGCACGCTGGCGGCTTTCGCCTGGTCGCTGTATGCGCTGTTCTTCGGGGAAGCGGGCATGCCCGGCATGACGCACCCGTTCGAGTTCACCATCAGCCGCACCGACGGTTCTGCCGCCATCTACTTGGAGGTCGCGGCCGGGGTCACCACGTTCATCCTCGCCGGACGCTACTTCGAAGCTCGGGCTAAGCGGCGGGCCGGGGCCGCGCTGCGCGCCCTCCTGGAATTGGGCGCGAAAGAGGTCACGGTGG
>JAFIDK010000202.1 GCA_017051695.1 Algoriphagus aestuarii
GATGGTGCGGGAAGTCGAGTTGTGGAAGATCGAGAATTGGTGGTCACGATCTCTGTGATGCCTTTCGTGGTCAGTTTGTTTATGTACTATTCCGACTCCCGGGTATAGATGGTCCGTTTCATAGATTTTGGCCACTTGTGGCCGTGATGCCTGCGGGGTTTTCCGCTGCTTCGCTGTCCGAATCTCGGAAAAGAGGATGTCCTGATTCCCGTTCCCGGGGAGCATGGCGGGGAGGGAGCGGCCGTGCGAGGCGTTCCCCCGAAGGGGATGCGGGGGCTTTCTGCTGCGGCACGCCATGAAAGGCCGCTGCGCCCGCGGACGTCCGTCACGCTCGAAAGGGGTTTCCCTAGTGCGGCAGAGACGGGGCAGGCCTGGCCTGGGAATACGAAGGCTGCATGTGCCGCGGCAACCGGTCAGCAGGAGGGGCGCCGTCGACCGAGGGAGTGCTTCCCGGGT
>JAFIDK010000203.1 GCA_017051695.1 Algoriphagus aestuarii
GGATCGACCGCCACCGGGTGTTCCGGGGATATGCCAGCAGGTTTGTCGACTACATGACCAAACCGCTGGACCCGTGGCTGCTGCGTGCCAAGGTCGAAGTGTTCTTGGAGTTAGACCGGCTGAAGCGGCAGTTGCACAGCCAGACCGAGCTGCTGCGCCGGGACCTGTCCTCCAGCGCCGCCGGCGTGGAGATGGTGGTTGCTGAGCTGTCAGCGCTGGTCAACGAACTCAACGACACGTTGGAAGAGGTGCGGGAGCGGTCCGCCGGCGACCAGCGGGTGCTGGACATGGTCCAGGAACTGGACGCCCCGACCCAGCGGCTCACCCGGCTGGTGCAGGCACTGCGGCCACAGCGGTGATGCCAGACCGCCTCCCCGCGGCGGCGGGCCGTGGCCGGGGCGGCCTGATCAACTGTCGAATCCCATTCCGACCGCGTCCAGGGCGCGCAACCAGAGG
>JAFIDK010000204.1 GCA_017051695.1 Algoriphagus aestuarii
GGTGAGGACGCCGCGCGCTGAGCTTCACCGCTTTCCCGGTGTGGCGGTCCCGAGTCGCTGCGCGTCGCCACGGGCCGCCGCTCTCTTCGGGGACGGTCGGGAACGTGGGCTCACTCGGGGAAGGCGGAGTTCCCCCACTCGTCGGTGAAGGCGAGGTCGGACAGTGTGATCCGCTCCCGCGGGGCACCTTCCCGGGCGATGTCCCGTTCGTCGGTGAAGATCGAGGCGTCGGTGGCCACGCCCACGGCGATCACCACGAGTGGGAGCACGTCGTCGGGCAGGGAGAACTCGCGGCGCACCGCTTCGGCGTCGAAGCCGGCCATCTGACGTGCCGCCAACCCCTCCGAGACAGCCTGCAGCACGAGGTTCTCGGTCGCGAGGCCGACGCCGTACTCGGCCATCGGCACGGCGCCCTTCTCGTTGCGGGTCACGGCGCAACCCACGAGCAACGCGCCC
>JAFIDK010000205.1 GCA_017051695.1 Algoriphagus aestuarii
GCGGCGGTGGGAATGGTGCTGCGGACGAGGCTGGCGGGAACAGGGTGACCGGCCCCGAAACGGCAGGGCCTGCGGCGTGGGAAATCTGGTGATGGGGAGTGAATACAGGTCCGAAGCGGGGCAAAATTCGGTTGATACCGTGCTTGGACAGACATAACGCCGCTCGGCGCCGCCGCATAGAATTAGCACTTAAGACCACGGAGTGCCAGGAGGTGAGCGCGTGCTCGACGACCGTAACGTGCTCGACGACCGTAAACTCGCGGTGCTGCGTGCCATCGTCGAAGACTACGTGTCCACGAATGAGCCCGTGGGGTCGAAAGCACTGGCCGAGCGGCACAAGCTGGGGGTTTCTCCGGCGACTATCCGCAACGACATGGTTGCGCTGGAGGAGCTGGGGTACATCGCCCAGCCGCACACCAGCGCGGGCCGGGTGCCGACGGACAAGGGCTACCGTC
>JAFIDK010000206.1 GCA_017051695.1 Algoriphagus aestuarii
GTTGACGAAGTTCCATATAACGAAAAAGCATACTCTTCAGCCCTTTCGCTTCCCAGTAGGAAGTCGGAAGGGCATTGTTTGTGTTCCGGGACATTTCCCATGGTTCTCGGCGGGAATTGGCCATCATGAAGCAGGCCCATTCTGGTACGCCAAGGGCCCTAAGTTCACGAAGACGGGTTCTGACCCGTTTCCATTGTTTCCATAGGCACATCCTCAGTCTGCGCCGAATCCATTGGTCGAATCTTTCACAGTGCGTCTTCATCGATGCCAGTCGAAAGTACCTGACCCAACCGATGATGTAGCGGTTGAGCCGTTTAATTCGCTCTTCCATGGAGATCGCCCGTGAACGACTCGTCATCTCACGTATTCTATCTTTGAATCGGGAGATGGTCTTCGGGGCTAACCGAATCGTTGCTTGTTTGTCCAGCAGAAAACTGAACCCTAGGAATTTCCGG
>JAFIDK010000207.1 GCA_017051695.1 Algoriphagus aestuarii
TGGGCAGCGGGATCGGCGCCCTCTTCGCCACCGACGACACGCTGGCCGCCGCACTCGTCGACGCGGGGAAGCGGTCCGGCGAGACCCTGTGGCGGATGCCGCTGCACGAGGAGTACCGCGACGCCCTCGACTCTCCCGTCGCCGACCTGGCGAACACGAGCGTCAAAGACGACTACGGGCACCCCGGAGCCATCGAGGCTGCGCTCTTCCTCCGCGAATTCGTCGGCTCCGTGCCCTGGGCGCACCTGGACATCGCCGGCCCGGGCCGGTCCATGAGCGACGAGGGAATCCTCAGCAAGGGCGGTACCGCGTTCGGCACCCGGCTGCTGCTGCGCTGGCTCGCCGAACGGTAAACTCCCGCACCCCCTGAACCGGGCAGCAGCCTCGGACCTGCCGCTGTCCGGAACCGCAGCAGCGCCCACCCCCGGTTCGGCAGGCCCAAAGTCCTCTCGTG
>JAFIDK010000208.1 GCA_017051695.1 Algoriphagus aestuarii
TGGTCAGCGAGAGATCCTGGAACTGCATCGGCAGCTCGATGATATCGATGAACTCGCCGGATGCCGGGTCCATCGGGAACAGGGGCAATGACGAGCCGAGCGGGTAGCCGACCGAGCCCTTCTTGCTCGGCCCGCGCGACTGGTCGAGCTGGATACCCTCATCGATGAGCCATGAATAAAACTCGACCTGGCCCTCCCATCGCGTGTAGTGGTTCTTGTTCGAGACGAACCCATCGACACCAGCCTCGTTGCGGACGAAATCGGCCTGCCACGCGAAATGCTCCCGTCCCCAGCTACCGCCGTCGCGGTCGAAGGCGTTGTAGTGGAACGCGAATTCGTGTCCCGCCTCGATGATCTTCGGGAACGTTCCGGGCTCGTAACGGTCCGGGTAGTTCGGACCCCACATATGGCACCACGTCGAGCGGATGCCAGCGTCTTCGAGGAGCCGCAAGG
>JAFIDK010000209.1 GCA_017051695.1 Algoriphagus aestuarii
GGTCCTCCACTCCTAGCCAGGGACAGCGGCGCTGATGCGGCGTTGGCGACGGCGTCGAGCGCCAGCGCTGCAGCGGCAAGAGGCAGTGCTAGAAGCCGAAGTACGGCGACCAGCAGGACGATCAGCAGTAGACAGAGAGTTGGCCAGACTCCGGCCTGCTGGATGAGGTGGCTGGTGCTCACTGTCCACCCCCGTAGGTCACGGTGCGCGGTTCTCCACTGTCTTCGCACCGGTAAGTCACGGTCGGCTCACCTGCTTCGGTTCGCCCCGTGGCAACCAGCGAGCCGCGGCCGATTACGCGGCCGTTGCTGGTGATCGTGATCCACCAGTTCGTGCTACCGGCGCGCGCATCTGTCCAGTAGATGTGGGTCATGCGGTTCTCCCCTCACACACAAAACTTCGTACGGACAGAGTATCCTAGAACTGTGTCCGCACACAAGCTCGTGTGAGAAT
>JAFIDK010000021.1:0-1937 GCA_017051695.1 Algoriphagus aestuarii
GGCTTAGAATAATGTGGCGGCGACCTACTCTCCCGGGTGTAACCCCAGTACCATCGGCGCTGCAGGGCTTAACTTCTCTGTTCGGGATGGGAAGAGGTGGGACCCCTGCGCTAGGCCGCCTAAATCTTGATGTCCGATGACCGCTGTCCGTTGCCGGATGATCATTCGTACACATAATATCTTAAGTTCAAGTGGAGTCTACATCGGTCACCCGACATCCGACACCCAACTTTACTAACATGTCTTGGCAGAAACTGTAACAAACAGTGGGTAAGCTTTTGGGCAATTAGTACTACTCAGCTATGACATTACTGCCTTTACACCTGTAGCCTATCAACGTCATCGTCTCTGACGGCCCTATTTGGAAGTCTCATCTTGAGGGGAGTTTCGCACTTAGATGCTTTCAGCGCTTATCTCTTCCCGACGTAGCTACCCGGCAATGCAATTGGCATCACAACCGGTACACCAGCGGTCGGTCCAACCCGGTCCTCTCGTACTAAGGTCAGGTCCTCGCAAACTTCCCACGCCCGCAACAGATAGGGACCGAACTGTCTCACGACGTTCTGAACCCAGCTCGCGTGCCACTTTAATGGGCGAACAGCCCAACCCTTGGGACCTTCTCCAGCCCCAGGATGTGACGAGCCGACATCGAGGTGCCAAACCTCCCCGTCGATATGAGCTCTTGGGGGAGATCAGCCTGTTATCCCCAGCGTACCTTTTATCCTTTGAGCGACGGCCCTTCCATTCAGAACCGCCGGATCACTATACCCGTGTTTCCACCCTGCTCGGCTTGTCGGCCTTACAGTCAAGCTCCCTTATGCTATTGCACTCCTCGTACGGTTACCAAGCGTACTGAGGGAACCTTTGGAAGCCTCCGTTATCCTTTTGGAGGCGACCACCCCAGTCAAACTACCCACCAAGCAATGTCCCCCATTCGGGGTTAGATACCAAACAAACAAAGGGTGGTATTTCAACAGTGACTCCACGAATCCTGGCGAACCCGCTTCACAGTCTCCCACCTATCCTACACATCATTTGTCCAGTACCAATGCTAAGCTGCAGTAAAGGTGCATGGGGTCTTTCCGTCCCGTTGCGGGTACGCGGCATCTTCACCGCGACTACAATTTCACCGAGCTCATGGCTGAGACAGTGCCCAGATCGTTACACCATTCGTGCAGGTCGGAACTTACCCGACAAGGAATTTCGCTACCTTAGGACCGTTATAGTTACGGCCGCCGTTTACTGGGGCTTCGATTCAATGCTTCTCTTGCGATGACATCCCCTCTTAACCTTCCAGCACCGGGCAGGTGTCAGGCCTTATACCTAGTCGTTAAACTTTGCAAAGCCATGTGTTTTTGTTAAACAGTCGCCTGGGCCTCTTCACTGCGGCCCCGATTGCTCGGGGCGCCCCTTCTCCCGAAGTTACAGGGCTATTTTGCCGAGTTCCTTAGCCATGATTCACTCGAGCACCTTAGGATACTCTCCTCGACCACCTGTGTCGGTTTGCGGTACGGGTAATTATACGCTTAACGCTAGAAGTTTTTCTTGGAAGCCCTTAGGATCACTATCCGATTGTCCGTAAACGCTCGGTACTATCAGCTTCGGCTAAGCCCACGCATTTAACTATGGGCCCAATACCTACTACCTTTAACGCGGTATTCCGTCACCGCGCGGATCTTTCATCACTCCGTCGCTCCATCACCTGTATAATTAGTATGGGAATATTAACCCATTTGCCATCGACTACCCCCTTCGGGTTCGCCTTAGGTCCCGACTAACCCTGATCCGATTAGCGTTGATCAGGAAACCTGGGTCTTACGGTGTGCGGGTTTCTCGCCCGCATTATCGTTACTTATGCCTACATTTGCTTTTCCAAAAGCTCCAGCACAGCTGACGCTGTACCTTCTCCGCCGTTGGAATGCTCCCCTACCACTGAC
>JAFIDK010000021.1:2030-3292 GCA_017051695.1 Algoriphagus aestuarii
GTACTGTCAATCCTTCGCTTCGGTACTATGTTTGATGCCCGATTATTATCGACGCCCTGTCGCTCGACCAGTGAGCTGTTACGCACTCTTTAAAGGAATAGCTGCTTCCAAGCTAACCTCCTGGCTGTCTCTGCAACTGGACCACCTTTGTTCAACTTAACATAGATTTGGGGACCTTAGCGGAAGGTCTGGGTTCTTTCCCTCTCGGACTGGGACCTTAGCACCCCAGCCCTCACTGCCGGTTCTGTATGACGGCATTCGGAGTTCGTCAGGATTTGGTAGGATTTGACTCCCCCTAGTCCTATCGGTAGCTCTACCTCCGTCATACAATTCCCGACGCTGTTCCTAAAAACATTTCGGGGAGTACGAGCTATTTCTCAGTTTGATTAGCCTTTCACCCCTACCCACAGCTCATCCGGAAACTTTTCAACGTTTATCGGTTCGGTCCTCCATTGTGTGTTACCACAACTTCAACCTGGCCATGGGTAGATCACTAAGTTTCGCGTCTACCCCCACCGACTCAATCGCCCTTTCAGACTCGCTTTCGCTCCGGGTACGGTACTGAATACCTTACCCTTGCCGATGAGGAGTAACTCGTAGGCTCATTATGCAAAAGGCACGCCGTCACCACATCGCGTGGCTCCGACCGCTTGTAAGCGCACGGTTTCAGGTTCTATTTCACCCTCCTATTCGGAGTACTTTTCACCTTTCCCTCACGGTACTAGTTCACTATCGGTCTCTCAGGAGTATTTAGCCTTACCGGATGGTGCCGGCAGTTTCAATCGGGATTCCTCCGGTCCCGACCTACTCAGGATACCCGTCTCGCAAACAACAATTCCAATACAGGACTCTCACCTCCTTCGGTCGGCCTTCCCATGCCGTTCTCGTCTCGTTGTTCTTGATTATACAGGTCCTACAACCCCGTCCATGCCGTAACATGAACGGTTTGGGCTCTTCCGCGTTCGCTCGCCACTACTTACGGAATCATTGTTATTTTCTCCTCCTATGGGTACTTAGATGTTTCAGTTCCCCACGTTCGCTTTCTTTACAGAATAGCCGATAAATCGGCTGGGTTGCCCCATTCGGATATCTACGGATCAACTCGCATTGGCCAATCCCCGTAGCTTTTCGCAGCTTATCACGTCCTTCCTCGCCTCTGAGAGCCTAGGCATCCCCCGTGCGCCCTTATTCACTTACTCTACTTATGTACTTATTACAGTACTTCTGTTACAATTTCTGCTAAACATGTCAATGAACTTTGT
>JAFIDK010000210.1 GCA_017051695.1 Algoriphagus aestuarii
TCAGCCGCCCGCAACGCGGAGTACCTGCTCCCGCCGACGACCTGCTCGGCCGGATCAAAGGCCGCGTGTCCGGAATCTTCCGGGGAGAGACCCTCGAATTCGAATACCGGGAGCGCGCCATCCGCGCAGGGGACCCTCTGATCGTGCGGGGCCGGGTAGAACTGCGGGAAGGCCACCCCGTCCTCGTCGCCCCCGAAGACGGTCGGCTCAGCATTGAACACAGCACGACCGCGCCCCCGCCCGTCCCCGGACCGCCGGTCCACGCCCTGCTGTTGAGCGGCAGCGCCCTGCTCCTCGGCATCGCGGGCCTCCTGCTCTTGGTGAGCAGTTAACCCCGACCCGGGCCACCAGCATGCCGCCCCGGGACGCCCAACCCACCGGGACCGGCGAGGGCCTCACATCAGGAAGCACCCGGCCCTGCGCGGCACACGAGACCAGCAGTGAAGCTTTGAC
>JAFIDK010000211.1 GCA_017051695.1 Algoriphagus aestuarii
CTTCGGGCATGACGTGCGGCCTGGGTCCTTCCGAGGCCAACGTTCGGACCATCGTCCGCTGCGGGCCGCGACAGTGCGTGACAGAGTGATCGTACGACACGGCACACCCTGGGAAGCGGGCGGCAGCCGATCGCCCACCCCGCCCGCTTTTCCCGTTCCGCGGTCCACCGCGTCGGTGTTGTCCACGCTCGGGGCACTGCGCTGCGTCACGCACCTACCGGGCAGGGCGAGAGTGGAGGGCCACCGCGGCCCGGTGCCACGCCACGCGATTCCCGCGGCACCGGGCCCGGGGCGGCTCAGTACCGGTAGTGGTCGGACTTGTAGGGGCCGTCGATGTCCACCCCGATGTACTCGGCCTGTTCCTTGGTGAGCCGGGTCAGCTTCACGCCGAGTGCGTCCAAGTGCAGGCGGGCGACCTTCTCGTCGAGGTGCTTGGGCAGGACGTACACGC
>JAFIDK010000212.1 GCA_017051695.1 Algoriphagus aestuarii
TCGGCCCCCGGCTGGCGTTGGTCGTCCTCCTCGCCGCGCTCGAAGACCGCCGCCGCACTGGGCGGGGACGCTACATCGACGTGGCCCAAGTGGAAGCCGGCGTCTTCTTCCTGTCCCCCCAAGTCGCCCACTACGGGTTCGACGGCACAGTGGCGCAGCGCCGCGGCAACCGCGACGACGTGTTCGCCCCCCACGGCGTCTACCCATGCCAGGCCGAGGACGGCAAAGAACGCTTCGTAGCGATCGCGGCACGCAACAACGCAGAGTGGCGGCGGCTCGCTGAAACCATGGGCCGCAGCGACCTGGCTGACCGCGCTGATCTGCGCACCGCAGAGCAGCGGCGCGCCCGCGCCGACTTCCTCGACGAGCAGATCGCACAGTGGACGAAGACAAGACGCGCCGCCGACGTCGAACAGTGCCTGCAAGCGGTCGGTGTGCCCGCGCACCGGTC
>JAFIDK010000213.1 GCA_017051695.1 Algoriphagus aestuarii
GTCAACTCGGAGCTCATCAGCCACATGACCGCCAGCGAGCTGGAGGAAATGCTGCCGACCCTGTCGTCCGGCATGGTGCCCAAGATGGAAGCCTGCCTGCGCGCAGTCCGCGGCGGCGTCCCCCAAGCGCACGTCCTCGACGGGCGCATCCCCAACGCGATGCTGCTCGAGATCTTCACCGACGAAGGAGTCGGCACCATGGTCCTGCCGGACAAGGATCCCGCCGGGGGTGACGCATGAGCGCCACCGAACAGTTGCAGAAACGCTTCGAAGCGGTCCTCATGCCCAACTACGGCATCCCGCCCGTGGCCCTGGTCCGCGGCGAAGGATGCCGGGTCACCGACGCCGACGGGAAGACCTACCTCGACCTCATCGCCGGGATCGCGGTGTCGTCCCTGGGATACGGGCACCCCGCCCTGGTCGCAGCAGTCACCGAGCAGGCCGCCACC
>JAFIDK010000214.1 GCA_017051695.1 Algoriphagus aestuarii
TTCACCGCCAACCCGTGGCTGCGCGGCTACGTGCAGCAACTCATCACCGACTACCTGCGCGCCTCCCACCTGAGCGCCGGCGACTTCGTGGAACGGCTGCGCGCGGTAGGGGAAGCCGTCGCCGAGGTGATCCGCGGCAACGAAGCCAACCTCATCGACATCTTCCAAACCGAAGAACAGAGCGAGATCCTCGACCGCATCACCGCGGTCATGACCCTGGCTGAAGGCCACGGCGACTACGTGATGGACGCGGTCGGTCCGCAAGTGGTGCCGAGCGTCGCCGAGATCCGGCGCCGCTTCCAGCGTCGCCGCCACGGCGGAAACCGCATCGACAAAGCCATCCGGCAACTGCTCGGCCTCGACCTGAAACTGAAGCAGTACGAGGAAGGCGCGGCCTTCGTGCGCACCGTGGTGGCCCGGGTCGGCATGGCCGACTTCAACCGGGTCTG
>JAFIDK010000215.1 GCA_017051695.1 Algoriphagus aestuarii
CTCACGTGGTCACCATGCTGGGGAAAGCAGGGTACCACCTGTGTGAGGAAGCGCTCGCCGTGATCGCGCGAGTCTGCGCCGAAACGGGGGCCCGGTACGAGGTCCGCGACCTCACCACAGCCGACGACAAGGAGAAGGAAGAGTACTGGGACAAGATCCCGGTCATCTTCGTCGACGGCAAGCAGCACGACTTCTGGCGGGTGAACGAGCAGCGGCTGCGCGCCGCACTCCTTGAAGAACGTGCCTGAGTGTGATACCCGACCCCACTTTGTTCACCCTTTCACAAGGGCGTAACCTGAGGGCAAATTCTTTCGAACCGATCATGTGACGGGTGCCACAGGAACCTCTCCTCGGCACCCGCACTCGGTCAAGGAAAGTCCCGCAATGCCGATGTCGCCCAGGAGCGCGCACCTGTGACCAGCCGTCCGTCACGGCCTCGGGATAGGGG
>JAFIDK010000216.1 GCA_017051695.1 Algoriphagus aestuarii
GCAGGGTCCTCGGGTCGTACATGGTGCCGAGGAACCCGTCGATCTCCAGGCGGTCGTTGAGCCGCTCCTTGACTTTCTGGATGGTGTCCATGAGGAGGGCGACGCCGCGGAGCGCGAAGAACTCGCATTCCAGGGGGACGATGACGCCGTGGGCGGCGGTGAGGGCGTTGACGGTGAGCAGGCCCAGCGACGGCTGGCAGTCGATGAGGACCACGTCGTAGTCGTCGACCACGGGTGCGAGGGCGCGGCTGAGCATCTGCTCGCGGGCGACCTCACCGACGAGTTGGACTTCCGCGGCAGACAGGTCGATGTTGCTGGGGATCAGGTCCAGCCCGTCGATCTCCGTGGTGAGCAGCACTTTGTCGACGGTGACGTCGCGCTGCATGAGCAGGTTGTAGATGGTGAGGTCCAGTTCACGCGGGTCGCGGCGGCCTAACCCCACGGAGAG
>JAFIDK010000217.1 GCA_017051695.1 Algoriphagus aestuarii
GACCGGGCGGCGGCGTACGCCTCGCGCAGCTTCACCGCGCACTCCTGGCAGCAGACCTCGACGTTTTCGCCGCCGATCTTCACGGTGATCGCCGAGTCATCCAGCGGCCAGTCGCAGGCGGCGCAGGTCTTCGCGTTCATGGTGGTGCCCTCGTCATGCCTGGAATCAGGCAGGCGCATCAGACCACGCCACGGGGGCGCGGGCTGTCAGGTTTTTTAGCGATCCGGCGGCCGCGGGCGGCGAAACCGCCGGGCCGGCGTATCCTGCCAGCGGTCCATTTCCACCAGTCAACGCGTGCCGCACTTCCACGTCCAGATCCTGCTGCAGACGCCGGTGGTCACCGTGCGCGATGTGGTGTGCCCCGGCGGCAGCGCGCACCGCGGCGCGCCCGAGATCCCGTCGCGGACTCATCTGGTGTTCCCGTACCGCGGCAGCTGGGTGCGCCATG
>JAFIDK010000218.1 GCA_017051695.1 Algoriphagus aestuarii
GCGGGTTACTTCAGGGCCGCGTCCAAGGTGATGGGAGTGGCCGCCAGCGCCTTGCTCACCGGGCAGTTCTCCTTGGCGCCCTCGGCCGCCTTGACGAAGTCGTCGGCGGAAATCCCCGGGACCTCGCCGCGGACCACGATGTGGATGCCCTTGATGCCCTCACCCGGCTGGAAGGTGACCTGGGCTTCGGTGTGCAGCGACTTCGCCGGGGTGCCCGCCTTGGCCAGGGCGTTGCTCAACGCCATGGAGAAGCAGGACGAGTGGGCGGCCGCGATCAGCTCCTCGGGGCTGGTGAGGCCGCCGTGCTCCTCGGCACGGGCCTTCCAGGTGACCTTCTGCTGGGGCAGGTTGGACGAGTCGAAGAAGACCGTTCCGCTGCCCTCGAACAGGGTCCCCTCCCACACGGTGTGGGCGTGAGAGACGAGCGCCATGGCAGACTCCTGAATC
>JAFIDK010000219.1 GCA_017051695.1 Algoriphagus aestuarii
TACTTTTCCAACTGTTTAATCAGATTCTCAAGTTGAGCCTCTTTGGACTCATCTTCCAAGGTTCCCACAGCGCTGTTTAATTCCATAAGCAGTTTTTCCGGTGCGTTTTTGGCCAATGCCTTTCGCAGAGCTCTATAGCGCGGATGCCTCTTGAACAAGCGTTGAATCTCTCGTGCCACATGATATCGGTCAAGTGTATAAAAAGCCCTGTCACCGAAATACTCACGACAAGCAGTGATCCAAGCGGCTCCGTCTCCATTGATAACCAGCTTATGTACTGCCGGGTCATAATCATAGGTGTCCGTTAAAAACTTCTCAAACGCTTCCCAGAAAGGCTCTTTTCCGTTATGGACAAAATGGCGTTTATTTTTCAGCTTCACCCGTTTTCCGTTCACTTCCCACCCTTGATGAACGGCAGCTATTTTTTCTTCTTTTCCCCTTTGTTT
>JAFIDK010000022.1 GCA_017051695.1 Algoriphagus aestuarii
GTGATCGGTGAGCTTCTAGCAGCAGGTGGTACTCCTATCGGTCCGGCTGCTCGCCCAGATGCTGCGTTCTTCACCTCTGGCAACGGAGGGTTTATCCCACGAGTAGGCACCATCGCACGGTCTAGACCTCCGTACGCGGTTCATGGAATCACGCCGCTTCTAGGTACTGACATGTGGGAAGAGGGCAAGTATGGGTTAGCGTACAAGGGTAACCGTGATAGCGATGGTGAGTACTGGGGCACGGATGCTGAATGCTGGCTTCGGGATGCGGCAACAAGTCGCGTCATTGATACTGGCGTCGGTCAACGTCTAGCGTTCTCGTACTGGTTTAAGAGTCGAGGCACGGGTGAGGTTCTTCCGTTCCCTGACACGTATTTCGGCGTGATGCTTCCGCATTTAGAAGGCATCTTCCTAGATGTGGGTCTGGATGCGACGTCAGAGCGTGCTCACTTTTCGGTGAACACGACGGATTCTGGACAGACGTTCGTCTATCTAGGGGACGGTTCGTGGGGAGGTACCCCTTACGAGTGGAAGTGGACGTTCCCTCCACTGAGTGAAGGTTGGCACTTCATCGATGCGAATATTCGCTTCTTAGAGGGTTCAGTGGAATGTACGTTCCATGTTGACGGTGTTGAGGTTCAGCCTACGTCATCGGAAACTGCGAATACGGGCTTCGTCCCGACTGACCGCCCGGATGACAGGTTTCAGCGCAATAAGGTCACCATGGACCTGTGGGGGTCTGCTCAGCACATTCAGCTTTACAATAGCGAATACGGATTTGACCCTAGGTACATGCACCCTCCGACATTCTCAGACGGGACTCCGAAGACTAGCATCTCCCGTTCGGCTAACTCGCTGTATTGGTTGCCTGACGTGGATCACGCTAATGTGTGGGAGATGCTAGGTACGGTCGCTTCAGCGGAGTTTGGAGCTGTCTACACTGATGAGATGGGTACGCTTAACTTCCGCACTCACGAGGAGATTCGTCCCGCTGACGGACTAAATGAGGTTGTTGAGACGTATACGGTGAACGACATTCTCAGCATGATGACCAACCCGTCGCTCGACCAGTACAGGAATATCATTACGGCGCCATGCATCGAGCGTTGGGCCGTGAAGGATCTGATCTTCCAACCGGCGACTGCTGATGATCTCCCGATTTTGACAGGGCTGAGCTGGCAGTCGCATAGGCGACCTGTTAGCGAAGTGATTCAGGCGCAGTCTGGTCCCATCACGCCCGTCTATCGTAAGTCACATCCATCGTACCCGTCATGGGACGACGACCAGGCGCTAAATAACTACGCATGGAACAACTCGTCTATTATGACTATTACGATGTTCGCGTTGATTGACCCTACTGACTCTAGGGCGTGGGATGATGCATATATCACGGTGCCGACTAAGGCATTCCGCCATTACCTAACCGATGACGGTCGGAATATTGACCTTTGGGGCAATATCAGCGGCGGTGGCGGTGTTGGCGTGTGGATGGGTGCGCGTGCTCCTGAAGAGGAAGACGTCAGTAAGATGACGAATCCCCAAGATTTGGCTATTAACATGCGCATACATGGAATGGTGTACTCTGAACCTAACGTGGTGTGGCGCTGGGCTGACGCTGACGAGGAGGTAGATGAGTTCGGTAAGTTCGAGCTGCGCCTTGAAACTAATGACTGGCGACAGCATCGAGTAGACGTGCAGAATCTTCTAGAGAGTCTTCTGCTAGATACCGTCACTCCTGCTCCCGTTGTTGAGAATCTCGCTATCCCGTCTGATCCTCGACTGCAACTCAGGGACATCATCGAGCTAGACCCTCAAAACAACTTCTCGTCGCCTGTACGGGCGCAGGTGATCGGTATTCGCCGGGCTTCTGCTGAAGCTGTTGACTATATCGACGTGCGCATTATCGAAACGCCGTCGACGTGGGTGTTGGGTGATCCGTCACTGAGCTTGCTCGGCATTACTACGATTCTAGGAGACTGATATGACTGCACCTTTGTGGCCGGTGCCTGATCGGCAGAATGCTGATCTTATTGACGACGAGATTTGGAATACTGAGCTTGTAGCTCCGTTGAACAATCTCAATGGCCGTGCTGTAGCGCTTGAGAATCTGACGTCGAACGCGACATATGGTAATGGGGCGCTGAACGACCGCCTGATTGTTGTGGAGAACGGTTTGGACTCTACAAACACGGAGGTCAGTGCTATTGAAAGCACGCTGAATACGGCTGTAAGTGACATTTCGTCGCTGAATGGTCGGGTCACGACGCTTGAAAACGAAATGGATGCTGCGCAGACTGATATCCTTGATCTTCAAGCGATCACCGATGACTCTACGCATGGAAACCTAGCGCTGAGCAACCGTCTGGGAGCTGGCGTCGGGACTGGTACAGACCCAATCACGGGTTCTGCTACGTCTCAGTTAGAGGCTCTGAGGTCTCGTGTGGGCTCGTTGGAGAGCGTCACACCAGGCGGCATTACTGCGTACTCCGCTACCCTTCCGACGCTCTCAGAGCCTACGTCGAGTGTCTACGTGGACTGGGGGACTGCTATACAGATCCCTAATCCCGGTTACGAGGTCATCATAATGGCGTGGTTGAGTGGCTATGTGTTGAATGATGGCCAAGGTACGCAAAACCGCCTGCGTGTCACTGCGTCGTTTGATGGGTCAACGTGGGTAGACGGAGCGGACGCAGTGGACCAGGCAGGTGGGGGCGCCTCAACACGTCGGGGCGGTATGACCGCAGTTTATATGGCACGCGGAGTTCCTACTACTGATATATCCGTTAAAGGTCAAGTGCGGTGGGCCGGTTCGGGAGGTACCCCATCCTTTTACGAAGGATATTTGGTAGTAATGGCTATCCCTGCTGGTGAATAAGAAAGGATATTGACATGTATCAAGTTAAGCAGCTCGTTAAGAGACCTACTACGTATCAGGCGTACTCAACGGATGATCTTCCTGATGTTGAAGATGTGCTCGACATTTTCAGTGAAAATGGCGTGGCTCTTGTCGATTATTGGGAGAATTCGGATTCGTGGCTGTTCCGCATCATTGGAGAAGAATGGGATCAGTGGTTGAGTGTCTCTAAGACAACTACTCTAAAGCTCGTCTATGACCCCCTTGTAGGGTTCGAAGAACTATCTACGCAGTATGCCCCGTACGAAGAGATCTATGTAACTCCCACGGAGCAATAATGGAAGGCGCACCAGTTCAAGATGACACGTTGAGCATGTTGATTGGTGCGCTTCCTACTCTTGGCCCTGTCGGGATGGTTCTTCTTATTCTTGGGTATGTCGTGAAGCAGTGGTTGAACAGCGATGCGCGATATAGAGCTGAGCTTCAACGCATGAGCGAAGCGCACGACATCGAAATGAAGGAAGTCCGGGAGGAACTGAAGCAGGTCAAGCAGGAGCTAAACGATCTCAGGAATGAGCTTCAAGAGGAGCGAAGATTGAGATTCCAGGCTCAGGAGGAAGCGCATCACGTGAAGCTTATGATGCTCGGTAAGGTGGAGAATGTATCTGAACGATTTGGCGAGGGTCCTGAGAGCTGCCGGTCTTAAGGTGGTCGAGGTCTCGAACTGGCAGGGACATAATCACGGTCCGATGAAGGCACTTAAGTCAGTGATCTGCCATCATACTGCGGGACCGTGGGGAGGCGGTAATTATCCTTCGCTGAACACCGTGAGGAATGGCCGCCCCGGATTGCCGGGTCCACTGGCTCAACTTGGACTTGGTAGGGATGGCACGGTGTACGTCATCAGTAATGGCCTCTCATGGCACGCAGGAGCGACGTACAGCCCTTCCGTGTACGGGAACTACTACGCGATCGGTATCGAGGCTGAGAACGCCGGTACAGGACAGCCATGGCCCGATGCTCAGGTTAAAGCGTACGCGCGTCTGTGCGCCGCTCTGAGCAAGGCGTATGGCATTCCCGTGTCCCGTATCAAGGGCCACAAGGAAGTATGCAAGCCGAAGGGCCGGAAGATTGACCCGCACGGGCTTCCTGGTGACATGGCAGGTCACCGTGTTCGCGTTCAGCGTTATCTGTCTGGCGGTGGCGGGAGCGCTCCGTCTGCCCCAGTTAAGAAGAGAAATGTCGAGGAGTACGATTCTATGTTGAAGCTCGAAACTGGTAAACATGCGAAGCACATTCGGTTTCAGCCGGGCGCTAAGAAGATCTCTATCGGTTCCCCGCACGGTCCGATCCTGAATTGTCGTGTGATTTTCTACGGAGCAGGTTACCCGAAAACTAAGGCGGCTGACGGCGTCCCCATGTTCGACGTTAAGAAGGATGTGAAGAACTCCGTCATTCACCGTATGCGCAACTGGGGAATCTCGGTTCCTAAAGGTGCTATCGGATGTAGCGTCTATTATGAGTACCCGAAGCCTGACAGCCGTTATGACTCCTATGAAGGAAGCCTGACGGTTGTTTACGATGACTGAATGGAGTAGGATGTTTACGAAGGATTTTTGGAAGGATGCGCTTGAGCGTACGATTCGTACGGGCATTCAGGTGTTTCTAGGTATGGCTGCTCCGCAGAGCACCGGAGTGATCGATTTCGGTCTGGATTACGGTGAGATCGGTGTGGTGACTGCCGGTACGATGCTGTTCACGTTGCTGACGGCGATTGTGAGCGTTGGCGGCCCGGAAGGTAAGATCAACGTGACGCTGCCGGGGAATCAGCGCGAGGCTAAGGCCGCTGAGATCGGCAAGCTGTCGGATGAGGACGTGGCGCTCGCTTACGGTGATCTGTACGAGGACGAGGACGAGACGTACGGTGGTCAGGTGACACTTGGCGAGTACGACCCTCGTGCCCGTAAGTAGAGCATAAGAAAACCCCTAGTACCATGTAGGCGCGTGGTACTGGGGGTTTTCTCGTGTTATATGCCGCCTCAAGAAAGGTAATGCGATAGGTGTTCGCTAGCTGACCTCCCAAGGGCTGTCTTACTGCTGTCATTGCACAGTAGCACATC
>JAFIDK010000220.1 GCA_017051695.1 Algoriphagus aestuarii
GGTGACCCGTACATCACGCATCCGCTCGCGGTGGCGACCATCCTGGCCGAGCTGGGCATGGACACCACGACCCTCGTCGCCGCGCTGCTGCACGACACCGTCGAGGACACCGGCTACTCGGTGGAACAGCTCACCGAGGACTTCGGGGAGAAGGTCGCCCAGCTGGTCGACGGGGTCACCAAACTGGACAAGGTCAAGCTCGGCACGGCGGCGGAAGCGGAGACCATCCGCAAGATGGTCATCGCGATGGCGCGGGACCCCCGCGTGTTGGTGATCAAACTCGCCGACCGGCTCCACAACATGCGCACCATGCGGTTCCTGCCGCCGGAGAAGCAGGCCCGCAAGGCCAAGGAGACGCTCGAGGTCCTCGCCCCGTTGGCACACCGGCTGGGGATGTCGACGGTGAAGTGGGAGCTGGAGGATTTGGCGTTCGCCATCCTGCAGCC
>JAFIDK010000221.1 GCA_017051695.1 Algoriphagus aestuarii
GCTCCGCCATGAGCCGCCGGATCTTGCGGTCGGCGTGGATCACCGTGGTGTGGTCGCGCCCGCCGAACTGCTGCCCGATCTTGGGGAGGGACAGGTCGGTGAGCTCCCGGCACAGGTACATGGCGATCTGTCGGGCGATCACCAGCACCCGTGAGCGGGAAGTGCCGCACAGGTCCTCGGGGGTCAACCCGAAATATGAAGCGGTCTGGGCCATGATTTCGGCGGCCGTAATCTCTGGGACTTCGTCGTTGGGGATCAGGTCCCGCAGCACGATGCTGGTCAGGTGCAGGTCGACCGACTGCCGGTTCAGGCTCGCGAACGCGGTGACCCGGATGAGCGCCCCCTCCAGCTCCCGGATGTTGGTGGAGATCTTGCTGGCGATGAACTCCAGCACCTCCGGGGGAGCGTTGAGTCCCTCCTGGGCGGCCTTCTTCCGCAGGATCGC
>JAFIDK010000222.1 GCA_017051695.1 Algoriphagus aestuarii
AAACTGTCTCGGATGCGCCCTCAGGGAATTCCCTTCCGCGCTTTCTGAAAAACCGGCTCCAAGGGAACTCCTTCCGCTATCACAACACCGTGACCTACCCCGCAGTATTCCGTGTTCATCCCCTGTGACGTGGGCAGCTGCTGAAATAAAACCCGTGCAAGAGAAACTCTGCAGCGGGTAGAGAACACATTGCACAACCCTCAAATGGTCTAGTCCATAAGCGTGGCAAAGGTCTAGTCCAAGGTCTATGCCAACTGGTGGTAATAGGGGGTGATCGTTCATCATTTGAAACGACCCCTGAGGAGGAGGAATCGTGACTACTGCGGTCCACGGAAATAACGTGGCTCCGACTAGCCATCAGGAACTAGTCGACTGGGTACGCGAGATCGCGGAACTGACACAACCGGACGAAGTGGTCTGGTGTGACGGTTCGGACGCCGAGTGG
>JAFIDK010000223.1 GCA_017051695.1 Algoriphagus aestuarii
GTTGGGCCTGCTGACGCTCAGCGGGCTGGTGCAGCTGTGGCATGTGTACGTGTTCGCCCTGCTGCTGGGCTGCGTGACCGCGTTTGATGCGCCGGCGCGGCAGACCTTCGTGTCCGACCTGGTCGACGACGCCCACCTTGCCAATGCGGTGGCGCTGAACTCGGCGTCGTTCAACGCCGCGCGCATGATCGGGCCCGCGGCAGCGGGGGTACTGATCGCCGCGGTGGGCGAGGGCTGGCTGTTCGTGATCAACGGCGGCACCTATGCGGCGGTGTTGGTGTCGCTGTGGGCGCTGCGGGTGGATGAGCTGTACCGGGAGGGGCGGCCCGAGCGCGGGCGCGGCAGCTTGCTGGCCGGGTTCGGCTACGTGGCCAGGCGGCCGGACCTGATCGCGGTGCTGGTGATGCTGTTCCTGCTGGGCGCGTTCGGGTTCAACTTCGCGATC
>JAFIDK010000224.1 GCA_017051695.1 Algoriphagus aestuarii
GGGCGTAGTCGGCGCGGCCGGCGTGCCGCCAGCCCCAGCCGGACAGTTCCACCCGCGCGCCGTGACCGTCGCGGTTTCCGGTACCCATCGGCCTATCCCCGCGCCGAGGCGAAGGGGGACAGCGCTCCGGCGGCGGCCAAGCGCGTGGTGAGCACACGCGAGCCCGCCCCGGCGATGAGGCCGGCGCTGATCAGGACGAGTACCCCGTAGACGACCTGGTAGCTGAGGGGCCAGGTGACATGGTAGGTGAGGTTGTCCCGGATCGCGGGGGAGATCCCGCCGGCCACTCCCGCGAGGACTGCCACCCCCATGCCCCAGCTGCGGTAGCGGAAGGCGAGGAAGACCAGTTCACTGAGCAGTCCTTGCAGGGCGCCGGAGATGAGGACCGAGACGCCCCACCCGGTGCCCAGCAGCATCTCCAGGGAGGCGGCGGCGATCGACGTC
>JAFIDK010000225.1 GCA_017051695.1 Algoriphagus aestuarii
TGATAATCAATCGCATTACGATCATAAACATCAATAATTGAGCAGACAAAAAAGAAGCGGTCTTCTCCAACAATATATCCGTACTTGATATCAATTTCCCAAAGCTGGTTTGATCGAGCAATTGTATGATTGCGAGCTAATTTTCTTGGATGTTTTGATTTAATTTTCCTTTGTGGTCGAAGAACATCTAGCACTTTACATAAACGATAAACCTTTTTCTCATTGATAATTAAATTGTATTGATTCCGTAAAACAGCCGTTATCTTTCGATAACCGTAATTATAGGCATCGCCTTCAAGCTCTTCAAGGATCATTTCTTTAATTTGTTCATCTGAAATCTTTTTACCATTTTTATTGTAGGAATATCCTGGTGCTGGCCGTCCCCCACTTACTTGTTTCTTTTCTACTCGGTAAAATTTCCGATAATAGTAAGTAGAACGAGAA
>JAFIDK010000226.1 GCA_017051695.1 Algoriphagus aestuarii
GGGCCGGGGTGGACGATCGCTCCTGCGTCGCGGATTGCGGCGACGAGGGCGGGCACCCGGTGCTGCGGGAGCGGTGCGCCGGAGGCGTCCGCGATGCGCAGCGAGCGGAAGCAGCCGACCCCGGTGGTGCCGATGATCTGCGGCATTTCTGCCATGAGCTCCGCGATACCGGCACCCAGTTTTTCGCCGAGCGCTTGGCCTGCGGCGACAGCGTCCAGTCGGCGCATTTCAGCGATGGTTGCACTGATCGCCGCACAGGTGAGGGGGGTGGCGCCTTGGGTCTCGGCGTGGGAGAGCACCGCGTCGTGTTCGGTGAAGGCGTCCGCGACACGCTGGGAGACGATGACGGCCGAGGCCGGGCAGGTGCCGTTGGTGAGCCCTTTCGAAGTGATCAGCAGGTCAGGCTGTTCCGGCCAGCGCTGGGAGGCAAAGAAGATGCCGGT
>JAFIDK010000227.1 GCA_017051695.1 Algoriphagus aestuarii
GTCGGTCGAGGCACTGCGCCCCCTGCTCTACGGACAGGACGCGGTGCTGTCCGCGCTCGGCGCGCGCCGCAACCGGGAAGCGGGGATCGTCGCCCAGGCAAGCCGGGCGGTGGTGAGCGCCATGAAGGAGAGCGGAACCCGCAGAATCCTGGTGGTGAGCGCGGCCCCGGTCGGACCGTCCCCCAAGGGAGAGAAGTTCGCTATCCGCTTCCTCCTCACCCCCCTGGTCCGTCTCGCCTTCGCCCCCCAGTACGCCGACCTGGCAGAAATGGAGGAAGAACTCGCGGCCTCAGGGCTGGATTGGACGGTGGTGCGTCCGCCGCGGCTGCTGGACGGGCCCGGCACCGGCACCTATCGGAGCGCGCTGGGATCGAACGTGCCCAACGGCACTTCGATCACCCGCGCTGATCTTGCCCGCGCCCTGCTGGACATGCTGACCAACG
>JAFIDK010000228.1 GCA_017051695.1 Algoriphagus aestuarii
TCATCGTCGGCAAGGTCCTGCTGCCCGAAGCGCTGCCCGGGCTGATCGCCGGACTGGTGATGACGGTGGTCACGCTCGTCTCGTACTCGGCCATGGCCGGGGCGATCGGCGGCGGCGGGCTCGGCGACCTCGCGATCCGCTACGGCTACCAGCGTTTCGACGACTACTACCTGTGGGCCACGGTCATTCTGCTGGTCCTCGTGGTCCAGGTGGTGCAGAGCGTCGGCGATGTGCTCGTCCGCCGGGTGTCCCACCGGTGAGGCGAGGGCTCGGTCCCCGCATGGGCCGAGCCGACCAGGAATGTTCCATCGAAAGGAGAGGGGCAGGGAATGCGCAAGGCGTTTGCGGCCCTGGGAGCAGTGGCACTGGCCGCGACACTGGCGGCGTGCGGGGCACCCAGCGAGACGGCGCGCAACGGGGGAGCCGACCAGGAGGGGCTGACC
>JAFIDK010000229.1 GCA_017051695.1 Algoriphagus aestuarii
GGAGGTCGCCCACTCCAGCGAGCAGCCGTAGCCCCACGGGTCGTCCACGGTCACCTTGGGAGCGTTCTTCGCGGTCGTCCAGACGTTCCACAGGAAGAACAGGGTGGACGCACCGAGGACGAAGGACGAGACCGTGGAGATCTGGTTGAGCAGCGTGAAGCCGTCCGCCGGCAGGTAGTCCGCGTAGCGGCGCGGCATGCCTTCCGCACCCAGCCAGTGCTGGATGAGGAAGGTGCCGTGGAAGCCGAAGAACAGCGTCCAGAAGTGGAGCTTGCCCAGCTTCTCGTTGAGCATCTTGCCGGTGAACTTCGGCCACCAGAAGTAGAAGCCCGCGAACATCGCGAACACCACGGTGCCGAACACCGTGTAGTGGAAGTGGGCCACCACGAAGTACGAGTCGGTGACGTGGAAGTCCAGCGGCGGGGAGGCCAGGATCACACCG
>JAFIDK010000023.1 GCA_017051695.1 Algoriphagus aestuarii
AGCACTTTTTTCTCCGTGTACGGGTCTGGTAAAACGCTTTAGCGCTCTGACCTGCGCAAACGCGCCCTCTACGCGCGCGTGCGCGTGCGCGCGAGGCCGCGAACACGGGTTCGGTCAGGTGTGGCAGGGAGGGATATCGCATGGCTGGTATGGGACCTCCTCCTAATCCCAATCGGCGACGGCGCAACGCGGACACTTTCACTGGGGTCCGGCGTAGGCAGTGTGTGAGTTGTGGTTCTCTGCGGGATGCGGACGGCCGTGCGTGCCCCGCGTGTGGTGCTCCGGACAGTTCCCAGCCTACCACGGACTCTGTTCGTGACACTTCGTTGGGGACTCCCGTGAGGGAAATTCCCGAACTGCCCAATCCCAAGCGCTGGCTGTCCGCGACCCGGGAGTGGTGGGCCGCGTGGTGCCACTCCGCGCAGGTGGCGCATTTCGAACCTTCCGACTGGGAGGTGCTGAAGAACCTGCTGCCGCTGGTGGATGCCATGCATCGTGAGCAGGACGCGATGCGGAAAGCTCGGATTTTCGAGATCGTGTTCCGCGCGGAACGTGCATTGGGCGGTACCCACATGGAGCGCCTTCGGGGTCGCGTTGGGAGTGTGTCGGATGGTGGTGCGAGCGCTGCTGCCGCTGCCGCGAACTCTGGTCCGGAGGCAACCCCGGACAATGTTGCGGTGTTGGCTGAGTACCGGGAAATGCTGGCTCAGGAGGGCTGAGAGGGTCGAGCGGGTTTAGTCGCTGGTCGAGGCTGCCCACCGGTCAGCGTTCCCGGACGCGCGTGGACGATTGGGAGCGTTGATGGGCTCTTCTGGGGGACAGACCGGCAACCTGCCTCATGATCTTCCGGATTGTACGCTGGGCTGGGGGGTTTTGCTGTGGGCTACGCGCTACATTGTGCAGCCTGATGGGGAGCGTGCGGGGACACAGTGGCGGTTCACGCCGGAACAGGTCAGGTTTGTGCTGTGGCTCTACGCCGTAGACGACCGCGGCAGATTTGTGTTTAACGGCGCAACACTTCGCCGCGCTAAGGGCTGGGGAAAATCCCCGCTCGCCGCGCTTTTGTGCTTGGCGGAGTTCTTGGGTCCGGTGCGGTTTTCCCATTGGGCTCGTCCAGGAGAATTCTGCGCCACGTGCGTGGGACCGCATTCGGGGGACGCGCTGCATCCCATTGGGAAACGCGTCCATTCCCCGTGGGTTCAGATCGCGGCGACGAGCTATGCGCAGACCGCGAACACGTTTCAAATGATCCGCGGCATGGTGGTGGCGAGTCCCGCGGTGGCTGACTACGGGTTGGACGTGGGAAAAACCATGGTTCAGTTCGCATCCGGCCGCCCGGGGAAGATCGAACCCGTAACGTCCTCTAGCCAGTCGCTGGAAGGCGGGCGGCCGACTTTCGCGATTTTTGAGGAAACGCACCACTGGACTGAATCGTCCGGTGGCCACCACGTTGCCCGTACGGTGCGGAGAAACCTAGGCAAAATCGCTGGTGGCGGTGCTCGAGCGGTGGAGATCACCAACGCCCACGATCCTAGCCGCCACTCGGTGGCGCAGAGCACCTACGAGATGTACCTAGCCATGCAGCAGCGTGCCGCGGAAGACCCGGAGTATCGAGTTCCCTATTTGTATGACTGCCGAGAAGCTCCAGCGGACGTGGACATTGCGGACGAGCAGGACTTGCGCCGCGCACTCCGCGTCGCGTACGGGGATTCGACCTGGGTTGACTTTGACCGGATTGTGGCCGAAGTTTACGACCCGCGGCAGCCTGTCGAGGAAGCTAGGCGCTTCTTCTTCAACCAAATCGTTGCCGCGTCGGATGCGTGGGTACGTCCGGACCAGGTGGATGCCATCGTTGAGGACCGGGAAATCCCGGACGGTGCGATGATCGCACTCGGATTTGACGGTTCTAAAACGGTGGACGCTACCGCGCTTATCGCGTGCGACATCGAGACCGGTCACGTGTGGCCACTGGGTATTTGGGAACGTCCGGACTCTCCGGATGCTCAGGGATGGTCGGTGCCTACGGACGAGGTCACTGAGGCGGTGCGTGCCGCGTTTGAACGTTGGGACGTGGTTGCGTTCTTCGCTGACGTGGCCTATTGGCAATCGTACGTGGACACGTGGGCAGAGCAGTACAGGGACCGGCTTGCTGTCCGCGCTTCCGCGAGACATTCTGTCGCGTTCGATATGCGGGGTCGTCTCCGCGACTTCACGCGTGCTGCTGAGTCGACGAGGGCCGCGATCGAAGAACGCACGTTCACTATTGCCAACGACGTGCGGCTCATCCGCCACATCAAGAACGCGAGACGAAGGCCGAACGCGTTCGGGGTAGGCCTTGGGAAAGAGTCGAGAGAGTCGGAACGGAAGGTCGACGCTGCAGTAGCCATGGTGATAGCTCGTGAGGCACGTCGCATGGCGATTGAACGTGGCCGTTTGTCTGAGCGGAACCGCGGCGATGAGCAGCCCGGAGTTCTGTTCGGGTTTGGATAGTGAAAGGAGGCGGTCCAGTGACTGCGGAGGAACGGTTGGCGCACGCGCTGCGATCTCGCGCGGACGAGGAACAAGCGCTGGACCGCGTGCGCAGGTATATGCGGGGACTCCACGACCCCTCGTACATGCCGCGCTCACACGAGGGTGAATTCTCGGGATTCCGCCAAGAAGCAATCGGGAATTGGCTTCCTTTGATCGTCACCACGGTGGCGCAAAACCTCTATGTCGAGGGCTACCGTGATGATGAACATCCCGATAACCTCAACGTGTGGGAATATTGGGTGGCTAATGGGCTGTCGTCACGCCAAATGCACGTGTACCGGTCCGCGTTGACGTATGGACACGGGTACGTGATGGTGTGGCCTGGTGATCCAGGTCCCGTGGCACGCGTGTATTCCCCGTTGGCCATGTATGTGGTTCAGGAGGATCCGGATGCGGAATTCCCGGATTACGCGATCCGTCGCTCGCGATCCCGAGTGAAAAACGAACTCGGGCTTGTGGGCGATGTGTGGGACCTCGTGGACGCTGAGGGTGTGTGGTCTTTCTGGGTTCCGTCCGGAGATCACGGGAACGTCCAGGAATACAGGCTGCTGGATTCTTGGACTCACCCGTTCGGCGTGTGTCCCGTGGTGGTTTTCCGCAATCAGTGGACCGATGATCCGGATGTGCGGATCGCCGAGCTCGGCGAGGTGTGGCCCCTCATCCCGCTGCAGGATCGCCTGAACGACACAACGCTGGGCCTGCTGATCGCTCAGCAGTATGCGGCGTTTAAGCAGAAATGGGCTACCGGTGTGGAGATTCCCCGCGATCCGGAAACTGGTCGGCCGATTGAGCCTTTCGAGGCCGCGGTGAACCGACTGTGGACTACCGCGTCTAAAGATGCGAGATTCGGCGAGTTCACGGAAACGGACTTGTCCGGCTATCTTGCGTCGCAAGAATCCGCCATTAAACATATGGCGACTATTGCCCAGGTGCCGCCACACTACCTTCTCGGCGGACTGGTCAACATTAGCGCGGAAGCGCTGGCTGCCGCTGAAGCGGGGCTGGCAAGAAAAGTCTCGGAGAGAAAGGCGGTTTTCGGAGAAGCATGGTCGAGAGTTTTTCGGTTGCTGGCGTTTGCTGCAGGGCAGTTCGAGGATGCGGAGAACACCCGTGCTCGTGTTGTGTGGCGCGACACAGAAGCACGTTCTCTGGCTGCTTCCGCAGATGCTCTCGGCAAACTGGCAACCATGCTGGGGATCCCTGCAGAGGCGTTGTGGGAACTGATCCCAGGTGTCACGCCGTTCCAGATTCGCAGGTGGAAACGGCTGAAACAGCGGGATATGGCTACGGATGTTGCGGAGGTTGCCGCGACTCTGCTCCGAGGGGATGAAACATCGCTTCCTGTAGAGACCTCCGGGGGTTCTCTGTCTGTCGAGGAGGGGGATCCTGGTGGCGGTGACTGAGGCTGGTGCGGTGCTCACTGAAGCACATCGCACCGCTCAGTTAGGTATTCTGGAGAGCCTGCTCCGTTCATTTGAGGCGGAGTGGACTGACGAGGTTGCGTTTGATCCTGCAGCGTTCGCTTCATGGGTGGCGGAGCAGGCTCCTGAGGTAGCGTCCGCGTATCGGCTGTCCGCAGAAACAGCGCAGAGGTACTATGAGCGGTTCCGTGCGGCCGAGGGTGTGCAAGACCCGTTCACGTCCGTGATCCTGGATCAGCTGGATCCGTGGGCATGGAGCGAGTCGGTGACGCGTTGGGGTCCGGCGTATGTCACCGCGCTCGTGGAGGATGGGCTTGCTGAAGAGGCTGCTGCTCGGCGTTCACTCGTCGCGTTGAGTCTGGACGCTACGCGCACGTCCATGGCGGGTGGCCGTACCGCGTTGGCCGCGCTCATGCAGGCGGAGCCACGCCGAGTACGGTGGGCAAGGATCGCGCGTGCGCGCTGTTGTGCGTTCTGCGCAATGTTGGCCTCCCGCGGTCCCGTGTACTCCTCCGCGTGGGCTGCAGGTGCGGGACGTCACTGGCACCGTGGCTGTAAGTGCACTGTTGAGCCGTATTTTGGCAGGGGTCGCTACCGGTTGCATCCAACGTCCCAGCAGTACGCGACAATGTGGGACAACCTTGAATATGCCAACCTGAACGCGTTTCGCCGTGAGTTGGAACAGCAGCGGCGTAAGGAAGACGAGGCAGGAGAAGGCGGTGCCTGATGTCTGGGGTCACCACC
>JAFIDK010000230.1 GCA_017051695.1 Algoriphagus aestuarii
GGCGAAGCCGCTGAACTCCTGCCCCAGCCGGATCGGCGTCGCGTCCATCAGGTGCGTGCGCCCCGACTTGACGATCCCGTCGAACGCCTCCGCCTTCTCCGCGAGCGCGCCACGGAGCTTCGCGAGCGCCGGGATCAGGTCACGCTGGATCTGCACGCACGCGGCGACCTGCATCGCCGTCGGGATCGTGTCGTTGGAGCTCTGGCCGATGTTGACGTGGTCGTTCGGGTGCACATCGCTGCCGAGTTTCTGCGTGGCGAGCGAGGAGAGCACCTCGTTCATGTTCATGTTCGAGCTGGTCCCGGATCCGGTCTGGTACGTGTCGACCGGGAACTGGTCGTCGTACTCGCCGGTGACGACCTGGTCGGCGGCCCAGGCGATCGCATCGGCGATGGCGCCGTCGAGCGTGCCCAGCTCCTTGTTGGCGAGAGCCGCAGCCTTC
>JAFIDK010000231.1 GCA_017051695.1 Algoriphagus aestuarii
GTGTCCTCCCGGACAACCACCGCGGCCTGCGCCACCTCCGGCTGCTCCTCCAGCACGGCGGTGATCTCCGCGGGTTCGACGCGCACCCCGCGGATTTTCACCTGGTCGTCGACCCGGCCCAGGTAGTCGAGGTGGCCGTCCGGCCGCCACCGCACCAGGTCCCCGGTGCGGTACATGCGGGACCCCGGCGGCCCGAACGGGTTGGCGACGAACCGCTCCGCGGTCAGATCAGCCCGGCCGATATAGCCGCGGGCCAGTCCGACGCCGGACACGTACAACTCGCCGGGGGTGCCGGGCGGGACCGGGCGCAGCGCAGAATCCAGGACGTACACCTGGGTGTTAGCGATCGGTCCGCCAACCGTGGGGGTCGCACTGTCTGCGGTGCCGCCGCCGAGCGTGTTGATGGTGTACTCGGTCGGCCCGTACAGGTTGTAGCCGAGG
>JAFIDK010000232.1 GCA_017051695.1 Algoriphagus aestuarii
CATCCCACCTAGCGGCGTATATATGGCGCAATTCACAGAAAACGGGCGCCTCGACAGTGTCGAGTGCGCCCGTTACCACCTCTGCGCTGAAACGTCAGGCAGCCTTCGCCGCCTCACGCGTGGCATTCGGGTCGACCGGGATACCAGGGCCCATCGTGGTGGTCAAGGTGATCTTCTTGATGTAGCGCCCCTTCGCAGCGGACGGCTTGAGCCGCAGCACCTCGTCGACGGCGGCCAGGTAGTTCTCCAGCAGCTTCTGCTCGTCGAAGGAGACCTTGCCGATGATGAGGTGGAGGTTGCCGTGGCGGTCGACGCGGAACTCGATCTTGCCGCCCTTGATGTCGGAGACCGCCTTGGCCACGTCCATGGTGACCGTGCCGGTCTTCGGGTTGGGCATGAGGCCGCGCGGACCGAGGATGCGGCCCAGGCGACCGATCTTG
>JAFIDK010000233.1 GCA_017051695.1 Algoriphagus aestuarii
CACCTCGGCGATGGCCTGCTCCAGCCGCTCCTGCTCGGCATCGGTCTGGAACTGCTTGCCCCAGATCTGGAAGGCCGCGAAGAACAGCATGATCAGGCCTGCCGTGAACAGGAGTTCACCGATGGTGCGGAAGATGACGCGCACAACATCGCCGATAGTGACGCGGCTGCGCGGAGCGGGAGCTCTCCTCCGACCCCTGCCGGAACGGCGGCGCCGGTCACTAGGGGGGCGTCGGGAAGTGGAAACCATGTGTCCTAACCCGTCGGGGTCGCTCCGCGCGGCAAAGGGTCATCGGACCGGCAGGACCAGCGGAACCCCGGTGCGCGGATGCGACACGATCTCGACTTCGTATGAGTAGACGTCGCTGAGAAGCTTCGCGGTGAAGACCTCAGCAGGAGGCCCGTATGCCGCGATCTGTCCTTGGGAGAGTATCGCGAC
>JAFIDK010000234.1 GCA_017051695.1 Algoriphagus aestuarii
CGCGTCCTCCCTGCTCTCGCCGAGCTGGTGGCGGAAGGGCTTCAGCTGCGGACGGTGACCGGCATGCCGGACGAACTCCTCGACGGGCTGCTCGCGGGCCGCCACGACCTCGTCGTGTCGACTGCCCCGCCTCGACGCCGCGGTATCTCCAGCACCCCCCTGATGGACGAGGAGTTCCTGCTCGTCGCCCACCCCGACTGGAAGGACCGGCTCCCTGCCGACGTCGCGGCGGATGCCGGAAAAGCACTGGACAGCGTGCCCGTCGTCGCCTACGCCGAGGAGCTGCCGATCATCCGCCGCTACTGGCTGACCGTGTTCGGACGCCGCCCGCCCATGCGGGCAGCGGTCGTCGTGCCGGACCTGCGCGGCGTCTTGGCGACTGTTGTTGCCGGGGCGGGAATCACAGTCCTCCCCCGCTACCTTGCCGCCAATGCTCTG
>JAFIDK010000235.1 GCA_017051695.1 Algoriphagus aestuarii
TGGTCAAAGGACAGTTTGAGGTTTCCCAGTTCGGGGTCAAAGTGCTCAAACAGCAGGGGCTCGGAGGGGACATCGTCAACATCGTCAGCAAGAATGCATTGGTGGCAGGACCTAAAAACGTCGCTTACGGCACCGCCAAAGCAGCACAGCTCCACATGTCCAGGCTTATGGCAGCAGAACTCGGAGAAGATAAAATCCGGGTCAACGTCGTCAATCCGGATGCGGTCATCGAAAACTCAAACATCTGGGAAGGCGGATGGGCCGAAAACAGGGCAAAAGCCTATGGCATCGAGGTCAAAGACCTGCCGGCTTACTACGCCAACAGAACACTGCTCAAGGAACCTGTCAAAACCAGTGACATCGCCGATGCGGCTTTTGCTATCGTATCTGGTCTGCTCAACAAATCTACCGGAAACATGATCAATGTCGATGGTGGA
>JAFIDK010000236.1 GCA_017051695.1 Algoriphagus aestuarii
ATCTGGGCCATGGCCATCACCCCGGCACTGGTGGGCACGTCGAGGACGTCGAAGACCCGTCCGGTGGGCAGGATGATGTTCACCTCAGGGGTGGCGGACCACCAGCGCCGGATCGTGTCGGGGTCGGTACTGGCCTCCATCGCCCACGCGGCACTGATCGGGTGGACTCCCGGAGCCGGACAGCCCAGCCGGTCGCAGGTACAGGACCGCGGCCCCTCCCGGTTGGGTTGGGCACCCCGGCATACCGGCCATCCCAGGGCCGCGTACTCCAACGCGGCATCGACCATGGCAGCCCGTTTCTGGCGACGGCGCCTGAGTCTGCCGCCCAATACACCGACCATGAATCCCCCATCACCTCTCGTGCCGGCCACCGACATCCGGCGCGGGAATCCGTACGGTCGGGCCCGCGGGTGTCGGGGCTGATTCCGGCTTCCTCA
>JAFIDK010000237.1 GCA_017051695.1 Algoriphagus aestuarii
GAAAGCTGCTCCCGAGTGGTGAACCCCGCGTCGACCAGGTATTCGGCAGCGGCATGGCAGTCGTCGAAAACGTTCTGCTTGTTGCCGAGCATGCCTGCCCGATGCCACTCTTCGCCTTCTTCGAGGCCGCCGCGGAGCGAGGCGACCGCGTAGACGCCACCGGCCGCCACCCACGCCAGGATCGACGCCGAATAGGCCGGGGTCAGCGAGATCCCGAAACCGCCGTACCCGTACAGGATGGCGGGACGGGGCCCCTCCCGGTCCGGCGGGGAGACCACCAGCATCCGCACCGGGGTGCCGTCCCGGGAGGTGTAGGTGACCTGCTCGGTGCGGACTGGGGGAGCCTCCACTGTTCCCGGGGACTTCTGCCAGAGCACCACGTCGTGGGTGCGCGCGTCGTACCGGTAGACCGCGGTCGGCGACGTGTAGTCGGTG
>JAFIDK010000238.1 GCA_017051695.1 Algoriphagus aestuarii
CCGGGCCAGGGTCAGCGGAGCAATGGACTTCGCGGCGTAGCGGACCGGTGCGGCCGCGGTGACCTGGTAGGAGGCATCGGTGGTGTACCCGTCGGCAGTGGCGCCGTCCAGAGCAGTGCCGACGATCTCGGTGAGGCGGTGGATCCGCCCCGCGTGGTCTGCGCCGAGGAAGGCTGCGGCGGCCGCGGCTGCTGCAGCGTCCGGTTGGCGCATGACCACGGGGAGGGTTCCGTCGGCGCGCAGTTGGGCCAGGGCGTTCTCGCTGGCTCGCCGGTAGAGCAGCACCACTCCGGTGGCGAGTCGCGCTGCCGCGTCGCTCAGGCGCCGCACCGCCCACTCGGGGAGTGCATCAGCGCCGCACAGGATGATCATGCGCGCCCACGGCCGTCCCGGTTTGCCGCGGGCCGCCCGCAGGTCCAGTAGGGTGCTCAGCGC
>JAFIDK010000024.1 GCA_017051695.1 Algoriphagus aestuarii
GCCCAACTTATCCGTGTATTGAACTGTCTGGATATTGTCTTCATCCATGGTGATTTCCACCCACAGCTCATTGGCTGGATAAGACGAACTGGTCACAGGTAAACCATTGGAATCCAAAGTCCATATTCTAACATCATCTTCCAGCTTGTTAGGCCTTCTGCTGAATTTAACCTCTTTAGTAGATCCAAGACGCCAGGCTGAGCCCGGTGCAGCTTGTTTTTCCGGTCTATTCAATGGGGACGCTTCAAACAGGGTCTCTGAATATCCATAGGTATCCCCATAAATGGATGTGGTCAAAGAAGTGTGGTCATTGACGGCATTGTTTCTAAAACTGCCATCCTGGCTTGCCGCACCATCATAGTAGGGTAAATATTCCTTCTCCGTTCTTCCAAACAAATCGTATTGGATGGGCACAATCAAATCCTTCCCGTTGATCGTTCCTTTTCTTTGGATAGTCTGGATAGGCCTGCCCAATCCATCCACATATTGGATGGCGGTGCTGATTGAAGTAACCGGTTGACTCAAAGGGTTTGCGCTGCTTGTTGTCGCAGTTCTATATTTATGTGACATCACATAATTCTCAGTTGTCGTTTGAGAAAGGCCATACCGTAAAAATCCAAAGGCCAGAATTAGGGTAAACAATATCTTTTTCATCGCCCTATCAGTTTTTAATATTGAAAGAATAGCTCTCCAAAACGTTGTTGTCATGGTCCCTGACTTCTTTAAGCCTTCCAAATCCATCGTAACTATAATCCGTATTCAATCCATTTTGATCTGAGGTTCTGGTCAGACCATGCTGGGAACCGAAAATAAAATGGTTGACCATAGCCTGCGACAGATTTCCCCGCAGCGAGGCAACCTGACTTTGGGTGAAATTCTTCCCTCCATCACTCAGAGTGATACTTCCTCCCAAACCAGAAAGCAGCTGGGTATAGGTAGCACCGGTGGCTTGCAGTACCACTTTTGTACCTACATGCCCCCATACCATTGTTATTGGAATGCCATCCCGTTTTACGATCTCTCTAATGTTCCCCAGATTGTCATAGCTATTTACTGTCAACAGATTAGAGGAGGCTCCTCCGTTCATTTTTTCATCTACCCGTTGCAACAGAACCCGGTTACCACTATAGGTGGAATAAAACACATTCTTTTCCACTTTCAGAGAGTTGTTGACATAATGCTGACTTTTCACCAGTTCCTTAAGTCTGTTTTGGTTAAACAAAGCAGCGTTATTGCTTGAGGTTGGAAACGTGAACACATCCTTTATTTGCTCCCCATTGCTATTGGTTTGATCTATCTGAGCAATTTGGTAATTGGAGTCTTCGTTATAGGTAAAGGTTTTTGTGGAAGAAAGTGAGGCTATTCTATTGTACTGTTTAACAGTAGTGGATTTCAATTGGAGGAATTGCTTTCGATAACCTCCCAGTCTAATCTGATATTTATTGGGAAGAGGGCCATTTTGAATACAATAAGTAAAATACGCAGGAGCGAAACCACAGCCTTGCGGAATAGATCCCGATCCATTTTCCCCTCCTCCCAACTCTCCTATCAACATCACATCATAATCCCAGGCAACTTCCCCTGTCAATTCATTTAGTCTTAAAACATAATTTTGATAATACATATCTGTATTGAAATAATACAGGGCCTTTATGGTACTTGGACTAGGCGATATATATTTTATTTCGTAAGTGTTGGAAGTCTCAGCAGCCAGATTGAATGATCCGGTCGTACTTTCGTAGGTGTATGCCCTTTCCACTGTAGGCCTTCCCAACAAGGGACTGCTTGATATAAATGGCCCATCAACAAATTCACTGAAATTCTGGAATCCAAAGACCTTTAAATGATATTCACCAGAACCATCCGAGGTCAGTTCTGATACTGTTTCATAGGTAAAATTCCTTCCGTTTCCATTGGTGAAAGAGGAACCAGATCTTTCAATGTATTGACAGGTATAGTAGCCTTCTGTAATCGGATCAAAATTTTCCCTGTTCTGCGTTTTCTCAAAAACCCCTTTACTTTGGTTTATTCCAGAGGAGATGTATTGTCCGGAATTCGACAAAGAAATAATTGAGGACCCATCCAGACCTGAGGCATCATTGTAGTAGTAGTATTTGGTATTAGCAACTACTCCGGTAGAGGAATAGTCCTCCTTTTTCTTCAGCCTGACCCCCGCAGAACTCTTGTACTCCGGAAGTGACACATTATCCAAATAGGAAACCGACATAAACATGGTGGCATTTTGATTGGTATTATTGGCCATGGCCACGTTGTATTGGACATTTGCCTCCAAGGTCACATAGGTTTCCTGATTGTTCGCCTGGGAGTATTGCTTATACAATATATCGGAGCCATTATCCCATACTAAGTCACACAATGTTTTTGTCCCTTTATAAAGGGCAATCAACTGTACCTCTGAGTTCTCATCGACATTTTTGGTGAAGTTGATTTTATAACTACCCGTCACCGGTGCGGTAAACGTCTGGTATTGGACATTTAGAGTCGTCCCAACTATGTCGTCGCAATAGGCTTCTGGGTTGCCGGAAGTCCAGGAATAACTCCAAGCAGTTTGCCAGACTGCATTGGTAGAAAAGCTGTAATCAATATTGGGCTGATAATAAAATTTTGTAAACCCTTTGGTTGGATAGGTCACCTGGGTTAACATGCCTGCCTGAGTGTATAATGAGTTTACCTCTCTAACTCCCCCGTTACCCAAACTTGAATTGTAGGGTAATAGGGTACTATTGGAATTAGCACCATTGTAATACCCATAATAGTCCCTTGCTTTGGAATCCCTGGATGGAAGCGCTGTGCTGTTATAAGTGAAAGAATATGTCTGAGGATTTGTACTGCCCGCATTATCACCGTGAAATGAAACAGAATTAAGTTTAAGCCTTTTTTGAAGGTGACTGGTACCTGTACTAAAATAACCCCTCGAAAATTTCACATAGCTTTTTGCCACCCCATATTCGTCATTGATCCTGAGTTGGCTGATCGCTGTCTGTCCAGGTAAGTCTGTCCTGCTGGCCCGGGAAACCACCAATCTATTGGTTGTTTCAGCATTGAACTTAATTGAGGACAATACACCGGATGTGATTTTATAGAACGGATTCAGGTTTGGAGTTGTCGAAAGCGAAGAACAATTCGCTATCACCGGAGCATCTATCGAATAATAAGAAACTATGGGCTGATCATTGCTCCAGCTTTCCTGGGTATAATTGAATGTTACTCCTTCTTTTAGCCTGCCCGTTGTTATGGAGGATATTTTCCATGCGGACGTATAGGTACGGTTTACTTCGGCGTAGTTATTTTCATAATACTGTGTGGTCTCCATCGCATTCCCACCTCCGAATATGTAGACATTCCCATCCCCGTCAATGATCTGCCAGGAAGCTATACGCTTTACTCCATTGCTGTAAGTATTCAGGACAGGATAGACTTTGATTTCAGGGTTATCAATGCAATATCCCGTGGAAGTATTGTAATCAATTACCAACGTTCCAGACAGTCCGTTGATGCTTAATGAGTAGGTGTCAGGCTGGCTATCGATGTTTCCTTTCATCACCTCTTCCACATATCTTAAGTAACGTACCGGCCATTCCTGCTCCCAATTACTTGTCCCTGTAGTTACTCTTGGTACATAAGATCTGTAGGATAAATTGTTATTGATGAAATGTTCATACTGGGAAAATACAGATATCGATCCGGGGTAATTCGAGGTGGAATAATAAGGATAATAAAGTGGTGTTGCCGATAAATAATCATCCGGTAGCCCATTTACCTGTCTTACAATCATGCCTCCTACTTTTAGATTCCAGCCTAAGCCAACTTCGGATGCAACCTGGTCAACTTTGATTCCGGATGCATCATACGTCAAGGTAACCGGGAGGGAAATATCCCTTCCTGTCAGCTCACCTATCGGTATTGCAACATCCGGTGTTCCGTTAAAATAGGAAACCGAACCATTCCCATACCGCTGAAAGGCAAATGCCTCTGGGGATTTGGGAATCGAAACAAGTTGCTCAAAGGAGGGAACCGTAGGTTCATTGCTCCCGGATTGGGCAGTAACCTTTAGGATATTAACCGAAATTAAAACCAACAGGACATTCCGGACTTTTCTCAAAAATCCAAGGTCACTATCCACTAAATATCTAACCATCATGTTTTTATGTAAAAAGTAAATCAATCTTTAAA
>JAFIDK010000239.1 GCA_017051695.1 Algoriphagus aestuarii
GAGTTAATGAGACCGCGGATGGGTGCGGCCGTTCCCTTGTCGAAAGTCCCCTGTGAACTATGAGTGATCGCGAGTTTGTGCTGACGCTGTCGTGCCCCGACAGCCGTGGAATCGTTGCGGCGGTGGCGAACCTTCTGGCCGCCCACCAGTGCAATATCGAGGAGAGCCAGCAGTTCGGCGACCATTACACGGGCCGGTTTTTCATGCGGGTCCAGTTCACCGCCGAAAGTCCGCAGGTGGACGAGGATGCGCTGCGCGGAGCTTTGGCGGCGTTGGCGTCCGAGTACGCGATGGACTGGGACCTGTGGCGCCGTGATGTACGCATGCGGGTGCTGGTGATGGTCTCCAAGTACGGGCACCTGTGGCGCCGTGATGTACGCATGCGGGTGCTGGTGATGGTCTCCAAGTACGGGCACTGCCTGAACGACCTGCTG
>JAFIDK010000240.1 GCA_017051695.1 Algoriphagus aestuarii
GGTGCCGCGGCGGGGGTTTGCGTCGCCCGGTCCGGGTGCCGATGCCGCCACCATCGGCCGACGCTGTGCGGGCTTCCCGGGAGTGTGCGGCTGCCCCGCACTGGTGGGAAGCCACCGCGGAACAGGGTGGCACCGCCACCCCGCAGCGGGGCAGCGGTAGTCGTGGGGGCCACGGCCAGCGCAGCCTTCGCTTTCCACTCGGTGGGGAAGGCAGATCGGGCGGGGTCCGCCCCGAATCTGACGCCCAACCCGTCGCGGGCCGGGATGTGAGCGGAAGCGGGAGGGGCAGCACCGCAGACCGGACGGCCAGCGGCGTCCTGTCGCTCGCGTTCCGAGCACACCATGGACCAACCCCTCAGTGACTCCGGCTGAGCAGGACTAATCCCACGACTGTCGCGGAGATTCAGCTCTCCGAAACGCAAAGCAACGGTAGC
>JAFIDK010000241.1 GCA_017051695.1 Algoriphagus aestuarii
GTCACCCCGTCCACGCCCTCCGCGGCTTTGATGACCTCGTCCATGTGGTCGGCGTCTGCGATGATCACCGCGGGCTGGGCGGTCACCGCGTGCCCGAACCCGTCTTCCAGCACTTCCTGCCCGACCACCGAATCCACTTCGGTGCGGAAGATGTCGAAGTCCGATGTGCCTTCGGCACGGAACTGCGGCACGAACGCGGCCGCGGCCAGCAGAGCAACCGCCGTCGCCACCCAGTAGCGGCGAGGGTGGCGCGACACCGAAGTCGCGATCGCACCCCACAGCCGGTGGCGACGCAGCACCGTCTCCGTAGGCTCCGTGTCTTCGCTCGCCTCCCCTTCGAACACGGGACGGAACGGCCAGAACGCGACCCGACCCAGCAGGAGAAGCACCGCCGGCAGGAAGGTGAGCGCCGCGATCAGCGCGGCGGCGATC
>JAFIDK010000242.1 GCA_017051695.1 Algoriphagus aestuarii
GTGCTCTCCAGTGGGAGCACACGGAAGTTGGAGACTTCCTCCACGGCGACGCCGAGGGCCCGTAACTGGGCGGACAGCACCGCGACCTGGTCGCTGAGCTGCTCCAAGCGGAGCATGACCTGTTCGTGCTGGTGCAGTTCGATCTCCTGGTCCTCTGCCCAGCGGGGGGCGCTGACCTCCTCCTCCATCGTGGTCACGATCACACCGATGATGAGGTTGAGCACGATGAAGGCGCTGACCACGATGTAGCTGACGAAGAAAATCCACGCGTACGGGGCGTCCTCGATCACCGAGTCGGAGATGTCCGGCCAGTTCTCCATGGTCAGCAGCATGAACAGGGTGTAGAGAGTGGTCCCCAGGTTTCCGAAGTACTGGGGGGAGATCTCTCCGAAGAGCTGCTCGCCCATGATCGCCGCGGTGTACATGACGAC
>JAFIDK010000243.1 GCA_017051695.1 Algoriphagus aestuarii
GGGTAGCCCAGAGCAGTCACCTCGTCAACCAGCTTCTCCTTCGTCGGGATTTCTACGACCATCGTGTTGGCAGCGTACAGGTCAGGTTCGACCTTGAATCCCCGAGCCTTATAGTCGTCGATCATCTCTCGCTCTTCGGGACGAAGGGTAGAAAGACGAATTCGCCGAATGAAGTAGCGGGCATAGATGGGGTGGATTCCCTCGGTAACTCCCGGCAGTTTACTAATCGTTCCAGTGGGAGCGACTGTAGTGGTTTTCACGGGAACGGGGATGCGAAGCTCGAACGCGTAGATCGCCACAGCACGATAGACCTCGTCTCGCAGCTCTCGAAGAATGTTAATGAACTCTTCGCTCTTCCAGGCTTCTGAGAATCGGATTCCTAGCTTAGCTAGCACGCCCTGCACCCCAGTGATGCCTACACCGATCCTCCG
>JAFIDK010000244.1 GCA_017051695.1 Algoriphagus aestuarii
GATCGCCGACGAGTGCCGGACCACGCTCGGCCCCCACGGCTTCGGCGCAGTCCAGGTCTCCCCGCCGCAAGAGCACGTGGTCCTGCCCGCTGAGGACTACCCCTGGTGGCAGGACTACCAGCCGGTGTCCTACAAGCTCGACCAGACCCGCCGCGGCAGCCGGGCCGACTTCATCGACATGGTCAACACCTGCCGGGAGGCGGGCGTCAAGATCTACGTCGACGCGGTCATCAACCACATGACCGGCACCGGGTCCGCGGGTGCCGGTCCGGGCAGCGCGGGCTCCAGCTACAGCAAGTACGACTACCCGGGCATCTACCAGAGCCAGGACTTCAACGACTGCCGCCGCGACATCACCAACTGGAACGACAAGTGGGAGGTGCAGCACTGCGAGCTGGTCGGCCTCGCCGACTTGAAGACGTCCTCCCCCT
>JAFIDK010000245.1 GCA_017051695.1 Algoriphagus aestuarii
GCGCTCTGGCTGGAGCGAGGGCTCAGCCACCAGACCCCCGGCTCCTGCAACACGTGGACAGCCGACGAGAGCCTGCTCGAATAGGCGGATTACCAGGGACCGTAGGGGCCGTCGCTGCCGGAGCGGCCGATCTGCCGGACCGCGGGCCGCACGTCGATCAGGAAGATGAGGGAAACGGCCAGCGCCAGGATCGTCAGGAACACGAACATGCCCGCTACCGCGGCCAGCGAGACCAGTGTGCTCGCACTGAGCAGACCCACCCACAGCCCTTTGGTCTGCTTGTCCATCGCGGGGAACGCAGGTGCGGGGGTGCGGGCCGCCTCGATCAGCGCGTACAGCGACACCACGAAGATCGCCAGATGGAAGACCTGGAACAGCAGATCGAAAAAGCCAATGGCGTACACGCGAGCACCCGACCTCTGCTTCGAAG
>JAFIDK010000246.1 GCA_017051695.1 Algoriphagus aestuarii
GGTGCGAGACCAACCGGGTCGACTTCCTCTTTGGCCTGGCCCGGAACGCCCGCCTGGCCAGGGAGATCTCCCGCGAGATCGAGTGGGCCGAGGAGGCAGCCAGGCGGCGCGGCCGGCCGGCCCGGCGCTACAAGGACTTCCGCTGGTCGACGCTCGAGAGCTGGTCGCGGCGGCGGCGCGTGGTCGCCAAGGCGGAGTGGCTGGGCGACAAGGCCAACCCGCGCTTCGTCGTCACCTCCCTGAAGTCGTCCGAGGTTACCGCCCGCAGGCTCTATGAGCGCCTCTACTGCGCGCGTGGCGACATGGAAAACCGCATCAAGGAGTGCCAGCTCGACCTCTTCGCCGACCGCACCTCCACCGGCAGCATGCGCGCCAATCAGCTGCGCCTCTGGTTTGCCTCCCTGGCCTATGTGCTGCTCTGCGCGCTACG
>JAFIDK010000247.1 GCA_017051695.1 Algoriphagus aestuarii
GTCGAAGTGGACTTCCCGTCCCCTGAGGAGGGATGAGCCCGCTGCGACGCGTATCGGTGTGATGTCCCCAGGGTCACTGTTCTCTTTAATCTCGTTTGAGCAAGCATTAACCCGAGAGTCCGCGGGGTAACCCCTATCCCGACAGAGGACGCGCACGAGCGCGCGGCAGAACCGTCCAGCCAGCCACGCACAGTGGTCGGACCAGGGCGGAGTGCGGTGGGGGGAGCTCCATGGACGGAGTGGCCGACCTTGTGGTCATCGCACTTCTCGGAGCGTTGACGCTGCTGACCGCGGGTCATGTGCTTGCGCTCCGCTCGCGCAGCCGAGCCGTCGCCGCGCAGGCGCAGCAGTGGGCCGACCGCATCCGGGCCGACGCGGAGAACGCCGCCCGCAGCCACCAGGACCGCCTGCTCGCGGAAGCCGCCGCAT
>JAFIDK010000248.1 GCA_017051695.1 Algoriphagus aestuarii
CCACCGAGCATGATTCCCCGGATCCCCGGATTGTCCGCCAGAGTCTGCTGTAGCTGGAGTCCCAGATCGAATCCCGGCTTTTGCCAAGGCACCCAGGCAATCTGTCCTTCCCAGAGGTCTGCGGTGATCTGCTGGCCGTCTTTGGAGGCGGCGATGGCAATGGCAGCATCAGGATGGAGATGGTCTATGTGTCTGAAAGGCAAAAAAGCATGTAAAGGGGTGTCGATGGAGGGTGCCTTGGAATCCAGGTCGTAGATGCAGTGGTTGAAAAGGCCGACCATTTCGTCTTCGAACTGGATGCCCCGATAGATTCCCTGCAGGGCACGGAGCTTGTCTACATAGAGACCTGCCAGTCCTGCCTTGGTGAGGGTGCCGATGTCGCCTCCTGAACCTTTGACCCACATGACCTCGACGGATTCTTTGGTGAG
>JAFIDK010000025.1 GCA_017051695.1 Algoriphagus aestuarii
ATGAACATGGTATGATGAGGTCGAAGGGATCAAAGAACCTAATTGAAGGGTGGGTTGAGCCCGCTGCCGACTGATAATGAGTGTCATCGTTACAAGAGCGTTATGGACATCTACCCGAATGTGTGATAGACTGAGGATGTTGAAGGGAGATATTCATGAGTGATTTGCTGTTGACGTGGCCCGCTGACGGTGGGTTCTTCAGACCGTCCCCGGAGATGCGGGAGTTCCTGTGGTCGTTCCAACATCCATCGGATGCTCCGTGTTCGGTCATCATGAGCCAGATGACAGAGGAGCCGTACCCGTTTGTGTGTACGCGACCTGATGGTCACACGGGACTGCACATGGCGGCAACGACCATTGAATTGTGCGCCCTGTGGGATGACATGGGGTATTATCAACTGCTGTTCGACCCGAAGTGGAATGAGGTAGAGAGGGACTTGACATGGTGAAGGGTAAGCGTTACTCTGTATGGGTGAAGGTTCCGATTCTGAACACATGGCTGTGCATTGCCCCCGATGTGTCGAAGACGGAAGCGAACACGTACGAGAAGACAACTGTCTGGGAGACGAGAGTGAAGGAGAACGAGCGCAATGCCTGAGATCAAGACGAGTGTCATTGAAGATGCGCACATGAAGCGTATCAATGCTGACGATGGTAAGGTGTACGTCATCTTGGACCATGCTAGGGTGATGGTGATTGAGTCCGAGGAGCCTACGAGTCAGGTCACGGACGGCGAACCGCTTGACGATGATCAGATTGCTCGTTTCGTCGTGGACGGGGAGAGGGATCTGTGGGTCGAGACGGACAACGGAATGTGGGCGTTCTGCGGTTCCTCACGCCCGTTACGTGATATGAAGGAACTGAACTACGCGGTTAGTGAGCAGGCTGTTACATGTCAAGGTTCGTGGCAGTCGATCGCTGACAAGTATGGAGGGATTCTAACTCACGGCTACCTCCGTCGGGATGACTTCAGTACTGTCCTTGAGGAATACTACGGTGAACCTGATACGCCCTAGCAGGGATGAGCGTTACATGAAGTATGCGCGGGCGGCTGCTGAATCTAGCACCTGCTCGCGCCTTCATGTAGGCGCTGCCGTGGTTTCGCAAGACATCGTTGTGGGTACAGGGTATAACGGTGCCCCACGAGGTATTGAGCATTGCGTTCACCTTGACGACTCACCGTGCCGTTTGGCGGTGCACGCTGAGGTGAACGCCTTGCTGGTGGCTCAGGTCACTATTGGAGCGGACTTGTATGTGACACATGCTCCATGTTACGATTGCAGTAAGCTCATTATCAATGCGCGTATCTCGCGCGTCGTGTATGAGCAGGATTACCGTTCCAGGTCGGGGATTGAATTGTTAACGCGCGGTAACGTGACCGTTGAGAGGTTGCGTTCCTGACATACAGGAGTTAAGATGAGCGACACCGCTCGGAGGAAGACTGTTAACCTACTCAAGGAAAAAGGAGAGGTCAGTGAGGAAGTGCTGAATGCCTTGCTGACGGTGGCAGACGGGTTGAATGAGCACCTGCACTTATATGTAACGATGTTCGGACCGCACGCGAGCACGGACTATATGCAGGGAGTCGAAACATCTGTCTCATTCATCTGTAACGTGATAGGAGAACTGAGTGACTCTAGTTGACGTACTAGCGTTGATGTGCTACGCTTCAGTGGTTACTGTGGTTGCCAAACCGCCAGCATGGTTGGTGATTCGGTGGCTCATGTTCATTGCGAAATTGGAGGAGCGAATCAGATGAGCGAGAAGACGTACACAGCGGACGAGCTGTACTCCCGCTTGGCTTGGGAAGATGATTGCTACGAGCTTTTCGCGGAAGGTGTTACTCCTGAGGATATCGAGGATGAAATCCTTGCGGAGGCATGGCATAATCTACGATGTGCGTACGAGGAAATGCAGTACTTCGAGACAGAGTTTATGGCTGAGCTTGAGGAGGCGCGCGACCGGCAACTGAGACCGTACGCTGACGAGAAGTATCACTTCCCAACTATTTACTGTGACTAAGGAGACCTCATGAAGATCACTGATCTGTTTGACCTGGCGTTTTTCAACAAGATGATTGAAGAGGGGTATGTGGCTCTGAAGGAGCACCCTACTCACCCTGACGTTGTGATCGCGAACTACACGAAAAAGACTCAGGGTGACGGTTACTGGAACGAGGTCACAGAGCAGTGTCGAGGGTTGATCTACAACTCTCAGACGGGCGAGGTTATCGCTCGACCGTTCCGCAAGTTCTTCAACCATGACGAGTCCCACGCGCCCGTGCTCATGCCGGATCAGTTGGTGCGTGCGTTCGACAAGATGGACGGGAGTCTGGGGATTCTCTACTGTCTTGACGGGGAGTGGCAGGTCGCTACTCGGGGCAGCTTCACGAGCGAACAGGCCATCAAAGCCACCGAGATGCTGAAGAACTACACGTTCGCCGATGCCCCTGACTCAACCATCCTCGTTGAGATTATCTACCCAGAAAATCGCGTTGTCGTGGACTACGGTGATGCTGAGGAGCTTGTCTATCTCGGGACTGTTGATAACCGGACGGGACAATTCGGCTACCTGCCTGAGCGGTGGAGTGGTAGGGCTGCTCCGTTGCTGTACGCGGGACGGTTGAGCGGACTGTTCCAGCAGTCGGAGCGTCGGAACGCTGAGGGTTTCGTCGTTCATACTGAGTTCGGCGAGATGGTGAAGGTGAAGTACGCGGACTACGTACGCCTGCACCGTATCGTCACGAAGCTGAGTGAGCGTGCGGTATGGGAGCACATGGGTGGTCCGAATGGGGACGTGTCTGATCTAGTCTCTCAGATCCCAGAGGAGCACGCTGATTGGGTAATCGAGGTGTGCTACGCCTTGAAGGCGGCGTACATGTCTCAGGATCAGATCGTGAAGGATGAGCTTTCGTACGTGCAAGGACTTCCCACCCGTAAGGATCAGGCGCTTTATCTTAAGTCGCGTAACCTCCCTCTGGGAGTGATGGCTGCCGTGTTCCGTGCTCTGGACGGGAAGGACTACAGTGAGGTACTGTGGAAGGTGCTGAAACCGAAGGGAGATGAGAAGTGAACTTCGAGGAAGAATGGTATCCTGAAGATGAAGAGTGCTTTCGCTGCGGTGGGTGGGATACTACCTACCGAGACATGCTAGGGTACTGTTGGCACCCTGAGTGTCTAGAGGCGCATGAGAACGAGGCACGCGTGATGTTCAGGTTGCGGAGGAAGTAGTGGCACAGTCAAGGGGTGAGGTTACAAGTTGGTCTCGCCCCTTGCGCTTCGCAACTTCAAACTGCTAAACTAGGATCTGTAAGAACACAGAGTTGAGAGGGAGATAGTTCATGTTCTCAGAGATCGCTGATGGTGCCGACCTTCGCGACAAGATCATCGTAAGAATCAACAACTTCGACAGCACGAAGTCCGCGCAGGAACTTGAGGAGTTTATTCTCACGGAGTTTGGTAAGTTCGTTCGCCGTGTCAAGCATAGCATTGTTTGTGTGATCCGTCAGAGCATCATTTACGAAGACGTGTACAGCGTGGCACTGAACAACGAGACGCTGGATGTGAAGTTCTTTGCTGTGACGTACGAGGTCGGGGTTACGGAGGATCAGGAAGACCACCCAATGTCTCAGAGTGCTAGGGCTGTTACGCCGAAGCAGGTTGTTGTCACGCAATACGTCTGAGTCTCTAAGAGGGAATGGGAGGAGCTAACATGAGTTTCAAACGCCAAGTGAGCCCGTATCTGTCGGATGCTTTCACAGAGATTAACAGTATCACTGAAGCAGTGCGCGAGATTCTCACCGACATTGTTCCCGAAATTGATACCCTGGTGGGTACGGGGGTGAGCGGAGCGCTTGTGGTACCATACATTGGTAGAGTTCTTGACGTGCATTGGGCGCTTGTCCGTAAACCGACCGAAGGGTCGCACTCTGATCTCCTCGTAGAAGGTAC
>JAFIDK010000249.1 GCA_017051695.1 Algoriphagus aestuarii
GGACAGTTGGAGAAGCCGATCCACGACGCCGCCACCCGCGCGTGGAAGGAGTGCCTGGAACTCGGGGAACGCCACGGATGGCGCAACGCCCAGGCCAGCCTGCTCGCCCCCACCGGCACCATCTCCTTCATGCTCGACTGCGACACCACCGGCATCGAGCCCGACTTCTCCCTGGTCAAGATCAAGAAGCTCGTGGGCGGCGGGTCCATGAAGATCGTCAACCAGGGCATTCCGCGGGCGCTGCGCACCCTCGGCTACAACGAAGACCAGATCCAGGCCATCGTCGACTACGTCGCTGAGCACGGCCACGTCGTCGACGCCCCTGAACTGCGCCCGGAACACTACGAGGTTTTCGACTGCGCCACCGGCAAGCGCTACATCCGACCCATGGGCCACGTGGAGATGATGGCGGCAGTCCAGCCGTTCCT
>JAFIDK010000250.1 GCA_017051695.1 Algoriphagus aestuarii
TTTAATGGTTAAAAGGTTTCAGCCTGAACTTTGGGAAGTTGACTTCAATTTTTCAGCAATGGCAAGTGTAGTTTGTCCAACTCAAAATAGTTTAAAGGTGACTGGTCATTTCCGTTCATTTGGGGATTACATCGGGCTTATATGGAATAGTGAAGATTCTAGGATGCATGAAGACGCAAAATATCCTACTAATCGGGATTATAGCGGAACCATATTTTCATTTTCACCAACTTACGAGGGGCAGTATATATGTAGGTTTGATGATATAAATCAGTTGCCATCTATGACTATTTATTACACCGATAATAGTCAAAAGCATATTACCATGGGTTTTTATTCGCTAACTTCTTCTTACAGTGAATCTATTTCAGGATTCACAACGCAAACCAGCCTATCGAAGAAGTTTATTAAGTGGAATAGTGAAGTTG
>JAFIDK010000251.1 GCA_017051695.1 Algoriphagus aestuarii
ATGTGACGTTCGTTTCTTCCGTTTCAGTCTGTCATTCCCCCCACCCGTCCTCGACTGAGCATAATGTCGCGTTTCCCCACCGCCTGATCTCACCGGAGTCCATGGCAACGAATACGACGCAGGTGCAGCAGAACCTTCCCCTGGAACTCGACAGTTTCGTCGGCCGTGCCCGCGACCTCGATGCCATCCTCCGTCTGCTGGGGGTCCACCGGGTCGTCACCCTGTGCGGGATGGGAGGGATCGGAAAGACTCGGCTGGCTCTGCGGGCCGCGGCGCAGGCAGTGGACCGGTTCTCCGACGGCGTGTGGCTGTGCGAAATGTCCGAGACCACGACCCGCGAGGCGGTGGCGGCGCGGATTGCGTGCGTCCTCGGGGTGCGGAGCGACCACGAGTACGCTCCCGACCAGGTCCTCGTCGACCTGCTGCGT
>JAFIDK010000252.1 GCA_017051695.1 Algoriphagus aestuarii
GACGCGGCCGGTCGGCGACACCAGGCCGTTGACCACGCTGTCGTTCTGGCCCAGCAGCGCGCGGCTGGCGCCGACGCCGGTGAACACCTGGTTAACGTGCTGCGGCTGCACCTGCTGAGCGATCAGGCTGACCATCGCCGACTGCTTAGGATCGCCGGCGCCCAGGCCGACCGAGAGCGCGTTTTCAATCAGGCGCGCATAGCGCAGCATGTCGGTCACCGCGCTGTCGACGTCCGGGTAGTTCTTGGAGAGCACGCCCACCAGCACATGGCCTTCCGCCGCAGCGTAGATGTCCTGCGCGTTGGCTTTGGAGCCGGCCAGCACGTTCAGGCAGACGCGGTCGCGATAGTAGTTAGGCTGCAGCTTCATGCTTGTTTCTCCGTAAACAGATTTTTGATACAGGTAAAGACGGTCATCAGTTGCCGCT
>JAFIDK010000253.1 GCA_017051695.1 Algoriphagus aestuarii
TCCGGCGGCTCGAGGCGGCCGGCATCGACTTCCACACCCAGCTCGTGCTCGTGCCGGGCGTCAATGACGGTGAGGAGATGGACCGCAGCCTTCGTGATCTCTCTACCTTCGGCCCGCGCCTGAAGTCGATCGCCGGTGTCCCGGTGGGGCTCAGCCGCTATGGTCAGGAGCGCCAGAGCAAGCAGATCCGCCTGTCGCGCACCTGCATGCGGCGGCTACCGGGATCGAACCAGGAGGTCATCAAGGTTCGCCGCTACGAGGCTCACGAGGCCGAGCGGGTCATCGAGCAGGCCGAGGTGTGGCAGGAGCGGTTCATGCAGGAACGTGGCGACACGTTCTTCCATCTGGGCGACGAGTTCTACCTGATGACGGGTCGCGAGGTGCCGGACAGTGACCACTACGCTGGCTTCCCGCAGGTCGAGGACG
>JAFIDK010000254.1 GCA_017051695.1 Algoriphagus aestuarii
CGATTATATGAAAAATGGTCAATTGAAACCTGGATATAATGTACAAATAGCAACAGAAGGTCAATACGTACTTGCCTATAGTCTATTTCCAAACCCAACAGACACTCGTACATTAATTCCTTTTTTAGATGAAATCGAGCAGCACTATTTTGAATTACCGAAGTATATTGTCGCTGACGCAGGTTACGGTAGTGAACAAAATTATGATGATATCCTTACAAATCGAGAACGAGAACCACTCATTACATATAACATGTATCTAAAAGAGCAGGAGAAAAAATATAAACAAGACGAATTTAATACAAGAAACTGGAAATATGATGAGGAAACCGATACATATACATGCCCAAATCAACAAAAACTTGTATACAAATATCATACAGTCCGTACCGATCACTATGGTTACGAAAGAGAATTTAAAGTCTA
>JAFIDK010000255.1 GCA_017051695.1 Algoriphagus aestuarii
TTGGAGGAGGTGGCGCAGCTGGAGGCGCGCGGCGGAGCGGACGTGCTGCACGGTGTGTCGTTCCGTGTGGAACCGGGGCAGCTGGTAGCCCTGGTCGGGTCCTCGGGGGCGGGAAAATCGACGATTGCGCACCTGTTGGCTCGGTTCTACGACGTGGACGAGGGCGCGGTCCGGCTGTCCGGGGTCGATGTGCGGGACCTGTCGTTTGCGTCCCTGCGTGCCACCGTGGGCATGGTGCCCCAAGACGGGCACCTGTTCCACGACACCATCCGCGCTAACCTGCTGCTGGCTCGGCCGCAGGCGAGTGAGGAGGAGCTGTGGGAGGCGCTGCGTCGGGCACGGGCTGCTGACCTTGTCGCGGCGCTGCCCGACGGTCTCGACACGGTGGTGGGTGAGCGTGGTTACCGCTTTTCCGGCGGGGAACGC
>JAFIDK010000256.1 GCA_017051695.1 Algoriphagus aestuarii
CCTTTAACCGCCGACCTCCACGGATCACGATTTTCTCCAACATTCTTCCCTCCGCGTATGTGGGTTAATATTCGATTGTTATAATTGGCGTTCCCATCGTCATGATCGTTCGCTGGTGAACCTTGTCGTTTCTCAACGCAATCTGCACATTCATTTCTCGCCCGTTCGACATGATCGGTTGACCTAGTTGTGGGGAAAACGCGGAGACACTCGTTGAAGTCGCATCACGCAGAGCTTCAACCTCGTACGCATCCAAATGACGTAGTGTGCGATGTATAAACTGCTCCTGTTCGTCCCGATTTAACATGCGAAGCGTTGATCCTTGAATGGACACCTGTATGTCAGGGTGAATACCAGCTTCCGCTAAACCTTCCGACACGTACTGTACGGCTTCTAACAGCGAGTCGCTACTCCGTCCGTCCGCC
>JAFIDK010000257.1 GCA_017051695.1 Algoriphagus aestuarii
GGCGGACCACCGCCCCGACCGACGCCCTCGAAGCACCCCCCTACGACGATGACGAAGCCGGATGGGTGCTCGGTGCCCAACCCGAACTCTCCGTGCTAGGCAGCCCGCTCACCCCCGCCCGCCGGGAACGCCTCGCCACCATCAACGCCGCCCTCTACCTGCGGCGTCCCCTACTCGTCACCGGTCCTCCCGGGGTCGGCAAATCCGTGCTCGCCGACCAGATCGCCCGGGAACTCGGCTTAGGACGGGTGCTGCGGTGGACCGTCAACAGCCGCAGCACGCTCCGCTCCGGCCTCTACGACTACGATCCGCTCGCGCAGATCCACGACCTCAACCTGGAAAACCTGCACGGCGGAACCCGGGACACCAGCGGCCCCGCCCCCGCTGCCGCAGACCTGGTGCGCAGCAGCGCCCAGCGGATCGG
>JAFIDK010000258.1 GCA_017051695.1 Algoriphagus aestuarii
GTGTCGATGGTTGTCGCCACCGCGACCAGGCCCGGTGCGCCCGGCACCGGGGTGCCCCGCGTGCTGACGGTCTGTTTGACCTCCACGTTCTCCCGGGTCTGCCAGTGCGCAGTGTCCAAGTAGGTGGCGTGGGGGTCGAGAAGGGTCCACGTGTAGTGGAATTCGGCGGGCAGCAGGGCGAGCCGGGGGGCGACGACCAGCGGGAGGAGCAGGGCAGCGGTGAGACAGAACGCGCCCAGCATCGTCGTCAGCAGTCCCGCGCCGCGCGGCGGCCTCCGCCGTACGGTGGGCTGCCGCTCCTCCCCGGTCTGGTCGACCGGCTGCGGTTCCGCCGTGTCCTCTGCTCGGGTCACGGTGCTTCCTCCGCGTTGTCGGGCTGTGGGCGGGCCGCGGCGCGGGAGGGGGCATGCTGGGCTGCCGCGG
>JAFIDK010000026.1 GCA_017051695.1 Algoriphagus aestuarii
TCGTAGAAGGCACGATCGGGGAGTGCTGGGTGCTTGTGGATGATCTTATCGATACAGGTGAGACACTAAAGCGCGTCGAAGAGGCTATCAAACTCGACCTGTACGGCTGGACTACCTACTGCGCAGGTGCGATTATGTACCTCGATGGGGTGGACTACGTTGACCCTGATATCATCGAGTGGGAGTATGGAGTGGAGCTGAACCGCTGAGTACAACGCTGACGTATGAAGAAGCATCGGACTGACGGAGTTTCAGGTAGCTGAAGGAGACTTCTAAGTGAAAGGGGTGCTCTTCAGGTGAAGAGGGGTATCCCCTAACTTCTACAAAAATTTCGCACAAGGTTTTGAAAGGGCTCATATGTTTGACATGTATGAATTCGATTACGACGGAAGCATTGCCGACGAGTGCTCTGAAACATGCCTTGCGTACCCAAATAGCTGCTGCGATCTGAGCACACCGTACGGTTGTGAAGGGTGCTGCCGCTGTCTTGGAGGTTGTAAAGTTGCATGGGAAAGAGCGCATACGCAGGAAGCTTGAGTTGCGCCGCAGCAACGCCGCTGGTACAATGGGAGACAAGCGCACGAAACGGCTGAGGTCACGTAAGGCAAAGCGGGACACTGCCATTGAGAAGAGTAGGAGAGAAGAGGGATAATGTGCGCTAACAATCAGATTGCTACAATTACCGAGAAGGACGTTCTGAGGAGGATTAAGTGAAGGTTAGCCTGATTGCATCTACACGTCTCGAAGGCGGATTGTCCAGGGATGTGATCTATGAGCTTGGACTTCCGTTTAACGGTTTGGAGACGGATGCAGAGCGCTTGATTGAGTTCGCCGGTCGGTTGTGCTATAAGTCGTTCCATCGTCCTCGCCCTGAGACTGCCAAGACGGACGACTACATTAAGAACATCATCGCTCAGGGGCATGAGAGCGTTCTAGAGCACGCTAGCGCGTCGTTCCATGTGTCTGGTGTCTCTCGGAACATGCTGCTTGAGCTTGAGCGTCATAGGCACTTGAGCTTCAGCGTGATCTCTCAGAGGTTCGTTGATAGTTCTACGGCCGCGCTTGTGTGTCCTCCGGCCCTTGAGGCACATAAGCATGATATGGTGGAGATCGAGCCTGGCGGTTTTGCTGAGATCGATGAGCTGCTGAATGAATCCGAAGAGGTTATGAGTAACGTATACCAGGTGTTGGTGAAGTTCCTTCAGGATAAGGGCTACGGACGCAAGCAGGCACGTGAGGCCGCCCGTTCGGTCCTGCCGGGAGGTATCGAAACAGAGTTCGTCGTTTCGGGGAACTTGCGCGCATGGCGTGACGTGCTGAAGAAGCGTTACTCAAAGCACGCTGACGCTGAGATCTGCGAGTTCGCAGGTGAGGTGCTACAGCGGCTGCGTGATATCGCAGAGCCTGTGTTTACGGACTTCCCCGACCAACCATTTGACTAGGAGCTGACATGGAACCGTTCGCGACCACTGAAGATGGTTATGAACTCGATGAAATGGCTTACTACGAACTCGTTCTTGAGCAGGCAGGTGTCCCGTACTACGATCCCGACCACCCCGCACGGATTTTCACGATCCGTATCGAACACGATGAGTGCAATAGAACATGTACGTATTTCAACTACGACAACGGCGTCGTGTGGTCGCAAGTCATGAGTGCCAGCGACGAGGTGACTGAATCGCGGCTGCCTCGCGGGTACTGGGATGACATCCCGGAAGGCTGGGACGTTGACGAGCACATTAGCTGGGTTATAGGAGATTACATGTAGCGTCTCCTAGAAGGAGGTGTTACAATGGCAGGTGTCAAGGGCCGCACTGGTAAGAAGCGCACAAGTACGAAGCCGAAGCCAGGTGGTACGAAGGATCGTCGGCTTAAGAATAACCGGCGTAAGAAGTAGCGCATAGATAGGAGCAGGCATCATGCAGTTGTTTCTCAGGTATGTGAACACGCTTGACGGGGAGAGATACGAGCTGGTAAGCTTCCCCGAAGACACAGAGGTTGTCGGATCATATAAGGTGTGGGAGTTGGCTGAGGCGATTGCGGATGCACATTTCTACATGACAGGGGAGGGAGTCAAGTAAACATAGCTCCTAGCTATGTGCACCCTCCATGTAGCGTCAGTATATGAGCACACCATATATTGACGTCTACGTGGAGGGTACTCCCGTCCCTCAAGGAAGCCTAAGAGCCTCAAGACAAGGACATCTGTACTACAGTAACGCTAAGAAGCTCACACCGTGGCGAAACGCCATGATGGATGCTGTACGAGATGCCCTGCCGAGCGACCATGAACCTATCGACGTGGGAGTGTTCGTGCAGATGGAGTTCTATTTCCCACGTCCAAAGTCTGTGACACGAGAACAAAAACTCACGGCACCGGACACAGACAAGCTTGCTAGAGCCGTGCACGACGCACTTACGAACGCTGAACTTTACACGGATGACGCGCGTGTGGTAGGCTTCATGGCAAGGAAATACTACAGCGATGACGAAAACCCTCCGGGTGTAAGGATTCGCGCATGGGAAGACTAAGGAGCTAAACACATGTTTGACCCGACTGAGTACGTCATGGAGCTTGCGGACGCGATGATCGATACGTTCGAGGATGACCCGTCAAGCGTGTCCCCTGAGAAGGAGCAAGCGTACGCCGCGTTCGCGTACGGTATCTACGACCGCATGACGGACCTCAGATACAAGACGCTTCAATTCGCGGCTGAGTACCTTGAGGGAGAGGCAAGGAAGGAAGGGATGCTCAGCGGATTGGGCATGCTCACTGCCGCTAACGCTCTGAGGAAACGATTGGAGTTCGAGAAGGAGCAACTTCAGACGGGTCTAACGCTCCCTGATTACGTCCCTGATGGGTTGGATAAAGACGACCCGTACGGAGACTATACCGCAGGTCTCGAACCGCCTCAGCAGCGCCCTGAAGCCGACATTTGCGGTGCTGAAAACCCAATGTTCGCCGGTGCAGTGTGTAACCGAGAGGTTCACCCACCTCACTGGAAGCATTGGACGGTTGCAGACATGGCGATGGGCGACGCTGATAACACAGTCACTACCGACCGTATTATCGCCACCTGGTATTCGGACGGCGATGTTGAGAGCTTCATCTATGGGCAATGACGTGTGAATGATCACGTTGATTGCTTCCCCGTCTGAGCCTATAATGGTTCAGGCGGGGATTTTTATCGCTAACCTACAATTACGAGGAGAAGAATGACTAACATCAATTGGGGACCGACTGGGCAGCTCGTGTACGAGCGTACGTACTCGCGTACTAAGGCGAACGGTGAGAAGGAGACGTGGCCCGAGACAGTCGAGCGTGTTGTAAATGGAAACATGGCGCTCGTGGACTCTAGGTATCACATGGAGGGGGAGCGTGAAGCCCTGGTTTCTGCCATGCGGGACTTCAAGATTCTCCCGGCTGGTCGGCACTTGTGGGCGTCAGGTGTTGAAGGGCGACAGTACCTCTTCAACTGCCACGTGTCAGGCTGGGGCGAGCAGATCACCGACCATTTCGAGTTTACGTTCATGCGGCTCATGGAAGGTGGAGGCGTAGGCTCTAACTATTCAAATCGTTTCCTTGAGCAGTACCCGAAGGTTCAAGGCAATGTGACGTTGAAGTTCCTCGTGCGAGAGGATCACCCGGACGTTGAGAAGCTGCGTGCGGAGGGTGTGAAGATTGGGGATAGCTCTGCGAACGCCCTGTACGTTGAGGATTCGCGTGAAGGCTGGGCTGACGCTCTCGTTACTCTTATCCGTACCCATTACGAGGACGGCCCAGAGCGTACTCTTATCTTCGACGTGTCCAATGTTCGCGAGGAAGGTGCTCCAC
>JAFIDK010000259.1 GCA_017051695.1 Algoriphagus aestuarii
ACGACGGGGTCCGGAGTTAAGAACTCCGGACCCCGTCCTGCCTCTCAGGCGAAGCGGAGGATAAGGGATTCGAACCCTTGAGGGGTTGCCCCCAACACGCTTTCCAAGCGTGCGCCCTAGGCCACTAGGCGAATCCTCCGCGGACCACTCTACATGGAAACGGGCACTATGCCGAACTGATATCCCGCTCCTGCGCGAAACCGCTGATCGGCGCGGGTGCAAGACCCGGTTCGCGAAACCGGGAGGGGGCCTATAGACTCTGGGTCAGGCCCCTCGTGCGGCGTCATCCTACGAACCTCCCCAGGGCCGGAAGGCAGCAAGGATAAGTAGGCTCTGACGGGTGCGCGGGGGGTCCTTCGCGTTTGAGCCACCGATCACGCGGAACAGCCCGGACTGTCACCGGAACCGGGTTGAATAGGTGGT
>JAFIDK010000260.1 GCA_017051695.1 Algoriphagus aestuarii
CGTTCTCGCTGAATCTGTCACCGGGCAGCAGACGGAAGTTAAAGATGTCCTGTTTGATCTGCTGATAAATACGCTCTGTCAGATTCGGCCGCGTTTCGCTGTTGGCTTTTTCATTCCTGATCAATTTCATGCTCTCTCAACGACGCAGCGTTGGTGGTTTGTTCGGTTTTTTTGGAGGCGGATCAGGGTGGTTAATCCGATCTCCGGGTTTTATGTAGTGCCGTACTTCGGGTTGGTTGTCGGATTACGCTGTGCTAATCCGACCTACGTGGCCTTTCGTGGTACCGTTGTTTGTCGGATTACGCCTTTGGCTAATCCGACCTACTGGTTTCGTATCACTGTTGTTTATCGGACTACACCGTTGGCTAATCCGACCTACGGGACTACTGGTTCTTTGTATCGTCGCTGTTGTAGGTCGGATT
>JAFIDK010000261.1 GCA_017051695.1 Algoriphagus aestuarii
TTCGGGAGACAGCTCGGCTGGACGGTTCGCTCACCGTGGTGCACGGCTGGCAGTTGCCCGCACCCCTCGACCCCATGGCGTTGTCTGCCGCCGGGTACACCATGAACTTCACCGTGTTCGAGGAGCGCACCCGGAAATACATCGACGAGCTGGTTGAGCAGGCCAGGGCTGACGAGGCTGTGGACGTGCCCGTGGGGGTGCGGATCGTCTACGAGCACCCCGTGCAGGCACTGCTCGATGCCAGCCGGTACGCCGACCTGGTGGTGGTGGGCTCGCACGGGCGGGGGAGCGTGGCCGGGCTGTTTCTCGGCTCGGTGAGCCAGTCGGTGCTGCACCGTTCTGCTGCACCGGTCGCGGTGGTGCGGCACCGGAACGACGACTGGGAGGAGTGAGCAGCCGCCGCGCAGCGCCGCTCTCGTATC
>JAFIDK010000262.1 GCA_017051695.1 Algoriphagus aestuarii
GTGGCTAGGGAGCGGCGGCGTCCAACGCCTTCAGAACCCGTTTCATCGAGACCGGATAGGCCGTGCCCAGGGTTTGGGCGAAGAAACTGATCCGCAGTTCCTCGATCATCCAGGGGATCTCGGCCAGCTGCGGGCTCGGTTCGACCCGAGGCGGCAGGGCGTCCACCACCGCTCGGTATTCCTCCTGCAACCATGCGATGTCGCGGAGCCGCTGCACATCACGCGCCGGGTCGGTGGGCAGCTTGTCGAGCCTGCGTTCGATGCCACGCACGTACCGCACCAGGTCTCCGAGGCGGTCGAAACCGGTCTTGGTGACGAATCCGGCGTGCACGAGCCCCGACAGATGCGCACGGATGTCGGCCAGGGACTCGGCCAACGCATCCCCGCGCATGGACTCCAGCCGGGCCTCCACGTCGTGCACC
>JAFIDK010000263.1 GCA_017051695.1 Algoriphagus aestuarii
CCGTCTACCAGTTTGAAAACCCGGTTCTGGAAATTGGCGGACGGGTTGGCGATCTGGTCAGGGCGATTTTGCAGGCAGGAATCCGAATTTTGTCAAAGAAATATAGCAGGGAAAACCTGCTGAACAACCCGAAGACAGGAGGGGAAATTGTCTATCACGTTTACAACTTCAACCATGAAGGGAATGACTGGGTACTAAACTTGATAACCGAATCTAGTACGGTTAAGGTTGGACGTCTTGAAATTGAAAATAATGAATCTTTTGATATGAACTATATTTTACATGAAACCTATGGGGGTGGTTCCTTTAACTGGACGAATCTGAAAACGATATTCGTTCCGGCAGGTGGTAGAAGAACCAACGAATATATAAAGATTAATGGTACAAATTCATTCGCTATTCAGACATGGGACAGGGATGG
>JAFIDK010000264.1 GCA_017051695.1 Algoriphagus aestuarii
CTCCACGACCGCGCCGTGCACCATCGCCTTGTGGCCGAGGCTCACCCCGTTACCGAGGATCGCAGGCTCTCCCGGGTCCGCGTGCAGGCAGCACAGGTCTTGAATGTTGCAGCGTTCCCCCACGATGATGTCCTCGGTGTCGGCGCGCAGCACTGAGCCGTACCAGACACTGCTGTGGGCCCCGATACGGACCCTGCCTACGACCACTGCTCCCGGCGCGATCCAAGCGTCGGGGTGGATCGTCGGCTCGCCGAACTCCGCAGAGCCGATGTGCGGTCGCTCTCCGCTACCGGACATGGCATCTCCTCCCACCCACAGGCACGTGCGGACAGCGAAGATGACCGATACCGTCCATGCACGGGCACAATCGCCCATACTTTAGTGGGATGGCTTCTGGGCGGCTCTGTGAGGTCGCCGCACG
>JAFIDK010000265.1 GCA_017051695.1 Algoriphagus aestuarii
TAAACCTGAACACGTTCAGAAGTTGCACGATCCAAAACGGGTTCAGCTCCTCCCTCAAGAAGAAATTATCCGAAACCTCTGTATCGCTCCGGGAGACCGTGTAGCAGATCTGGGAGCGGGGAGCGGCTACTTTACCTTACCGATCGCAAAAGCGACGCAAACCAACGTGTATGCCGTTGACATCGAACCGAAAATGTTAGATGAACTCAAACGGAGAGCTGCAGCGGCAAACATTCACCACATTCAATACGTTGTGAGCGATCTGGAAGACATCCCGCTAAAAGACGACTCAGTGGACAAGGTCATGGCAGCTTTCGTTTTACACGAAGTAGGAAACTTATCAAACGCTTTACAAGAGATGAAACGCATCCTCAAGCCGGGAGGAAGAGGACTCGTGCTAGAGTGGGAAGCCGTGGACAC
>JAFIDK010000266.1 GCA_017051695.1 Algoriphagus aestuarii
TCGCTGCTTTGGGCGGGCTGGCCACCAACGTCGTGCTGGCCGCGGTGCTGGCGGTCACGGTGGCCCTGTTCGTCCCCGCAGGCCAGGTCACGAACAACTGGGCGATCGGCGCGGTGATGTTCCTGTGCTTCCTCAACGTCAGCGCGGCCCTGCTCGCCCTGCTGCCGGTGCCGGGCACGGTGGGCTACGACATCCTCACCGAGGCGGTCAACCGGTGGCGGCCCAGCCGCAACGCGGCGATCTTCGGCACGGTGCTGCTGTTCGCTGCCGTGTGGTGCCCGCCGGTCCACGCCGTGTTCTTGGAGAGGCTGTTCTCCCTGTTCAGTCTGATTGGGGTGGAGTCGCTGTACCTCGAGTGGGGGCAGACGTTCCTCCGTCCGTGGTGACCTTGTCCCCGGTTTCGGGGGTCAGCACGGTCGC
>JAFIDK010000267.1 GCA_017051695.1 Algoriphagus aestuarii
GGACAGTCCTGGACCGTGAAGAACCACCGATGGTCATGGCAGTCATCGATGAAGCGGCTATCCGCCGCCAGATCGGTGGTGTCGAGACGATGAAAGCCCAGGTTAGACACCTGCTTGAGCTTTCAGAACGACCTCGCATCGATATCCAGATACTCCCCTTCAGTGCAGGGGCGCATGCAGCAGCCGGTGTCCCCTTCACCATTCTTGGTTTCGATGGCACTGATGCCGCTGGCAGCGTCGTCTACTTGGAAAGCCATAAAGACGGTTACTACCTGGACACTGATGAGGAGATCGCCCGTTATAGGCTGATTTTTAGTCGCACTCAGGGAAGTGCCATGTCTGTGGAAGACTCGCGTATCTTCCTCGAACGGCTGCTCACCTGAGTCTTGAACCGGACGGTAGAGGTAGACCGTGGACCTG
>JAFIDK010000268.1 GCA_017051695.1 Algoriphagus aestuarii
TCCCCATTTTTCTACCATCAGTCAAAACTATAAGAGAAGATATAAGGATACGGATGTCTATGAACGAATCTTTAAAGTCATTCTGGAATTTGCGATCAGTAAGGGATACGTGGATGGGGAAGAAATCTTTACGGATTCCACTCATATCAAGGCGAATGCGAATAAAAGGAAGTTTGATGAAGTTGTCATCGAGGTTATCCACAAGAAGAAACAGGAATTGGAAGATGAGATTAATCGTGAGCGTGAGAAATTAGGGAAAAAAAAGCTCGTATTAAGGGATAGAAGAGAGATAAAGACAATTAAAGTGAGTCGAACAGACCCAGAATCAGGCTATTATTATCGGGATGAAAAAGAGAAAGGGTTTATGTATTTAGACCATCGAACGGTTGATGGAAGACATCATATTATATTATATACTTA
>JAFIDK010000027.1 GCA_017051695.1 Algoriphagus aestuarii
ACGACCTCGCGGAAGGTAGCATTCGACCATGTGCCTTGAACCTCGGTATCGCCGCCGTCAAAACCGAACGTCGGAAGCTCATCACGAGACGTGTGACCAATAGAACTCCAACCCTCAAAGTGATCATCGTCCATTGGCTCATACGACTCGATCTCGGAAATGTCCGGTCGGGCAGTGCCGGTTGGGGCAACAAAGATAAACCCTGTACCTGGAGTTATAACCGCGTCATCAATATGCGTCATGTGTCATCCTTTCAATTAGGAAGTGGTCTGACCCCTAATTGGATCAGACTTTGAACTCGGAACTTATCGTCATAGGGAGAGTCGAACTGTGTCGGTCCCATAGTTTGCCTATACGAACTTAGACTTCCCTTACCTGCTACTACTTTAGCCGTTCTCACGGCATCCCAAAGAATGATCTGAGCCTCTAAATGAACATTCTCGGTAAGCTCAAGACCGTAAATGACGTCACCATAACAAGTAAGTTCAATAACTGCGCGGTCCAGCATCTTAGGGTCAACCGGATAACCGCCCATACGTCGAACGTTAATCCAGAAATCCGGCCGGTCAGCCTGCGCAGGAACCCACGATCCGACCTTAATGTCTAAGCTGGCGTACTCGCTATTGGCGAATCCTTCGCGGAGAATGGGGATCGCGATAGACTGAACTCTATGCATCTTCTGCATGACTACACCAACCCATCATGATACCAGTCAATGAACAGGTGCAGTCCTGGAATAAACTTGCGAGAAGTCCCGAGACTGGAAGACCCCATGTAATGTCCGAACTCAATGCTCAACGCAGCTTCGTCGACGAGTGACACCACAGTGTCAACGTCCGACTGCTCGACTTCGATATGTGCCGCACCCGTGCGCCTATGCGGAGCCAGACGGGCGTTAGCAATAGCTGCAATATCTTCCGCTTCAGACCTAACCGCCGCACGCACACCCTTAAGATGCGACACCGTCCGGTTCATCCTCTTTTGAGGAAGTAAACGAACGGAACCTCTAGCCATCAAACCCTCCTGATCATGTAGTCAATATGGCGGGTACGATCACTGCCGTTGTACCGGCGAGGGTGGCCCATAATGTTCCAACGTAGCCCGTGCCATTCGATCTGAGACGCGAAGTGAATTTCACGAGTATAAGTGACAGGTGGACGGAATCGGTAAACTTCTTCTAGGTCGTAACCTTCTTCGTCCTGCTCAGCTCTACGGGCACTAGTACCGGATTGGGCGGCTAGCTGAATGACACAATTGCTGAGGACCTCAACATCCGTGGTAGACGGTCGGTACATGATGTTGCCGTCTTCAGAAATCCATTCCTCAGCGTGGTAGATCGTAACAGTTTCTCGCCCACGATACAGCAAACTCATCGCACACGCACCCTCCAACTACGCGAAGGGGGGCACCAGTAATGAGCGTCAGGCTGACGATAGCCGCCCTCTACACGGTCACCGTGCGGAGTGATTGGGATCAACTGGAACATTCCACCAGTGTCGCAGAGCCAGTCCCACTCATTCGGGAGGATTTCGAGATACCCGGAAGCACCGTCCGAACTACGCGTGTAGCTGTAGTTCCCGTCCGTCTCGCTCAGGAACGCGTCAGGGTTACGCAGAACGCGGAGAACCGCATTCACCTCGACCATGATAACGATTCGCTCTTGGATCTTCCCGTCTTCAATCTTCTCATCAAGATCAGGAATTCTCTGACGAATCATCGCTTCAACGTCTTCGAGGAGCGCCAAAACCATCTGCGTCTCCTCCGGCGACAGCTCACGGCCTAGACGGGTCTGGACATCCTCAACAGTGGCATATGCCATCTAAATCACCTCATAGTTGCTCGATACGTCTCACCACTCGTGCAAGCGCCTCAGCAGGGTCAAGATCAGCGCTACGTTTCAATGCCAAGCGAGAGGCAGCCGCGTACACGTCTTCATTATCGAGAAGCTTACGGAGTTCCCGTTCCCAGCTCCTCACGTCATCCTGTGGAACAAACACCCCAGCATAATCAAGTGATTCGAGCAACCCCGGCGTCGGAGAGGCTATAACCGGAATTCCGCTCGCAAGAGCCTCTACACCTACCATTCCCCAGCTCTCATAGGTAGATGGAACGAGTAGCACCTTCGTACGTGCCCATACGTCATCACGCATGTTCGTGGTCTGTCTCTGAAAAACTACATTAGGGTGCGTATCGAATCGTTGCTCACCATAACCACCCTCGACGCCTAGGAACTCTACGTCAGGCATTCGGGCGACAAGCTCATAGAAGACGTCTGATCCTTTAGCAGGCTGTAGATTTACCAGGGTAACTCTGTCACCCGGCTCTGTACGGTGACGCTCAGGACGTGTTGGCGGATAAAGAACCTCGTAAGGATATGGGAACTTCGCCGTAAACGCATCCGCGACATGCTGAGAATTATAGATGACTAGCTCAGCACCATGATCTAAGAGCATGTGGACGTAGCTACGCTCGTTATGAACTACCTGTACTAATTTCGCGTTTGTAGCACGGGCAAGATGAGCCGCCTCAGGAGTACCTTTATGGTGCGTGATCACAACATCCGGGTTAAAGCTCTTCACGTCGGTATGCAGACTCGTCCCCGGTTTCGGAGAAACACACTGTATGCCATCGAACTCCCATTCTCCCGATGATTCGTCCGTAGCGAATACCTTCACCTCGTGGCCTGACGCTGCCAGCTCTTTAAGAAGCTCATGCACATAAATCTCGCTACCCGCGAAATGGTACGGCAAGTAGTAGTGCACGTACATGGCAATTCTCATAACATCTCCTTCCTTAAACAGAAAAGGGAAGGCAGCCAGAATCCCAGCCACCTTCCCTTTAGCAAGTAGTCAGTTATTAGCTACCCGGCTGCTCCGTAGGAACGGTGTCGTCAGCAGACTCACCGCCCGGAAGCGCAGTCGACGGGCTAGCAAACTGCTCGTCCGTGCTACCCTCACGGAGGATGTGGAACGCGTCAGGGTCAACCCACCAACCGAAGGTGACCTCAATCAAAACGGCAACCTGGTTGGTCTGCCACAAGTTGACCTGAGTACCATCAGCGGAGGTGATCACACCCGTGTCGGTAACCTTCACCCGGACACCATCAGCGTAGCCGTAGAGCATCCGCGAGAAGTCACCAAGAATGGCACGGTTGTTGTTCGAGTTGTGAGCACCTAGCATACCCGAGACAGCCTTACCACGCTGCACCGGAAGACCAGCCAGCGTACCAAGGTTGTTGCTCGACAGGTCAAGGGCGTTCTGGAAAATCAGGTTCCCATTCTGGTCACGCGCGGTCATCACCGGAGGCACAAACCGCTCGTCAATCGCCCACGCGTTAGGGCTGTAACCCCGCGAAACAAGGTCTGCCCATGCCTCAGTAAGCTTCACGTCAAGCGTGGCACTGCCGTCATCGTACTGAGTAACGTGCGGAGAAGCGTTAACGTTACCATTGTTGTCCACACCGAGCAGGTCCGCACCAGTGTCAGGGCGAGCAGCGTGGAAAACGGCAAGGTCAATACCGCGACCAATCGCGCTAGCAAGCTGACTGGTAATGCTCGACCACATGCCGTTCACGTCAGCCCGAGCGAACTCCTCAGACGCGGTGACGATCGTCGCCAGCTTGATCGGAGCGAAGGACTGCGAACCCCACGCGATACCGCTAACAGGCTTCCGATAACCCTCACGGTCCTGCGGACGGGTACCGACACCGACCTG
>JAFIDK010000269.1 GCA_017051695.1 Algoriphagus aestuarii
GGTCCTGCAGTCGCTGGTCGCCAACTCGGTGAGCGTAGTGGCGGTGCTCAGCGCCATGCTCGCCCTCTCCTGGCCGATCACCACGGCCGCGCTCCTCGTGATCCCGCTGTTCCTGCTCCCCGCACGCTACCTGGGCCGCCGCCTCGCCCAAGTCCACCGCACGAGCATGGACGTGAACGCGGAGATGAGCTCGATGATGAGCGAGCGCTTCAACGTGGGGGGCGCCATGCTCGTCAAACTGTACGGCCGCCCCGACGAGGAGAGCGCGGAGTTCGCAGCCCGCGCGGGACGCGTGCGGGACATCGGCGTCACCAGAAGCGTCTACAGCGGGATGCTCTTCTCCGTACTGGGGCTGATCACCGCGCTCGCCACCGCCATGGTCTATGGGGCGGGCGGCCTGCTGGTGGTGCACGACACTT
>JAFIDK010000270.1 GCA_017051695.1 Algoriphagus aestuarii
GGTCGAAGGCACCGGGTTCGTCTACGCGCACGAGCGTGTCATGACGAACGCGCACGTGGTGGCCGGGGTGGAAGAGGAGCTGCGGATCGTCACCCGGGACGGTACCCAGTACGAGGCGATCGTGGTCCTCTACGACCCCCAACAGGATCTTGCGGTGCTCGCCGTGCCCGGTCTCGACTTGGAGCCGCTGGAATTCGAAATGCAGGCGAAGAAAGGCGACGACGCGGTCGTCGCCGGTTTCCCCCGGGACAGCGGGTTCACCGTGGTCCCCGCCCGGATCCGCGCCGAGCAGACCGCACGGGGACCCGACTTCTACCACTCCCAGCAGGTGAGCCGGGAAATCTACCAGGTGCGCGCGGTGATCCAGCCGGGAAACTCTGGGGGGCCGCTGCTCTCACCCCGGGGAACCGTGTACGGGG
>JAFIDK010000271.1 GCA_017051695.1 Algoriphagus aestuarii
GACCGGCCAGTGGCCGATCGCGGAACGCTACGCCCTCGAGGACGCCCGCCTGCTCGCCGCCATGGTGGCGAGACTCGTCGACACCGCCCCGGAACCGCTCGGCTGGGAAGGACCCGTGTCCGCGGTGCCGCCGATGCTGGCATGCGGGGGCGACATCGCGCCGCGCGCCGCAACTCCGCGCCGCGGCACCCTCGACCACGTGGACCTGCTCGTGGACCGCCTTCCCGCCATGCAGGACGCGCCGCCGCCCCGCGCCGACGGGCTCGCCAACTACCGCATGGCCGTGGAACGGTATGCCGCTCAAGGCACGGTCACCGCGGAAGACGCGGAACATTTAGCGATGCTGGCGGCCCGCGCCGGGCTCACCCAGCACACCGCCCGCGAAGTCCACCAGGAGCTCCGCCACCTGGTCCCCCAG
>JAFIDK010000272.1 GCA_017051695.1 Algoriphagus aestuarii
GAGTGGGAGTTTTTTTCTGCGATGGGGACCTCGAGTCCCGCGGAACACTGCCCCCGGCAAGACCGGCGGTGCCGTTCCAGGACGCTCTCAGCCCGCAGCCCCCGTCGTCTAGCGGCCTAGGACGCCGCCCTCTCAAGGCGGTAACGCCGGTTCAAATCCGGTCGGGGGTACCACACGGGGAAGCCCCGCCTCACGTGAGGCGGGGCTTCCCCGTTTTCTCCCTCCCTGCCTCTCAGGTGGCGCAGGAAGCCGCACCTGTGCCGCGCAGCCGGGTCTCGGGACGTGTGAGGGCGCGTCCACCGGGCACAGGCCCGAAGAGCGCAGCGCGACACTGGAGAGGGCACAGCCATGGGGAGACGAGTGTGGGCAGCAGCGGCCGTGCTCCTACTGGCCGCGGGATGCACCACGGATACGGGG
>JAFIDK010000273.1 GCA_017051695.1 Algoriphagus aestuarii
TCCGACATCCGCTACCTGGTGGTCGACCGGGCCACCGGCGAGATCCTGGTCGACGACCTGGACCTCACCGAACACGGCCACAGCGCACATTTCACCGCGGACACGGTCTCCGTGGTACGGATCGACACAGAAGACGGCGGGCGGCTGGTGCACGAGCGCCGCTCCCTGGACGGCCAGCTTGTGCAGAGCGCCGCCAGTGGCGCCCCCTATCCGCATGTGCTCGCAGGAACCTCGTGGGTGGATCTCGCTGACGCCGCCGTCATGGTGCACCTCAGCAAGGACGCGGCGACCGGAGGCGGATACGACGTGGACGTGACGGCGTGGGACAGCAAAACCGAACCGCTGACCTTGGAACTCGAGGGGATGCTCCCCGCCACCGGGATCTCCCAGGTGCGAGTACTTCCCGTCCCTGGGGC
>JAFIDK010000274.1 GCA_017051695.1 Algoriphagus aestuarii
GGCGGCGCGGTGTCCTCGCCTTCACCTCGGTCGACACGGTCAAACGCTGGCGGGAAGACGCCCGGCCCATCCCGGTCACCACCCAGGACGCCTGCCGTGCCGCCTACGAAGACAAAGCCGACGCCGTCGTCATCGACGTCGCAGGCCCCGTCACCTACGCGATCCAAGGCCGCTTCCTGAGCGCCCTCGCCGAGCACGGCATGGTGCCCGAGCCCAAAGACGACCCGCAGGTCCTCGCGCTGATCTACCGGATCACCCACACCGAATTCGGTATCGAGCGGGTCCGCATCCACGACTCCGAGCGGGCCGACATCGGCATCCGGCTGGAACTGGAGCGGCGCGACGACGAAGTGATCCGCAAAGTAGCCAAACGGCTCGCTACCGAACTCGCCGTCATCCTGCCCGGGGGCATCGAG
>JAFIDK010000275.1 GCA_017051695.1 Algoriphagus aestuarii
GACAGCGGTGGCACGAAGGGCGGAACGGGTCTCGAGTGCAGCGACGAGCACAGTGAAGCGAGTCATAGTGATCTCCAGGTGACACGACGGCCTCAAGCCGCGGGACGTAGCGCGAGGGAATCGTCGAGACGGGGAAGGCGGCAGAAGAGGGTTCCCAGGCACGGCGAACACGCACGTTCCTGACCGCTGGGATCAATGGATCTGGACCGGGGGCTCGAGCGCGTGCGAGGAAACCGCGAGGACAGCAGGGGACAGAAACCCCGAAAGAAAAACGCTAGCGACGACAGAGTGCGCTCGCCTGCTGTCGCAGATCGACGTGCAGACGCTGAACGAGCAGCTCACCGGCAGACATGTACACCATCATGAAACGGACTCCAGGATGGCGTCAATGCGTGATGGACAGTTTTGTCAGAGT
>JAFIDK010000276.1 GCA_017051695.1 Algoriphagus aestuarii
AGCGGGACAGCCCGCACGAAGGACTCCGCCTCGTCGCTAAAACGCTGCCTGACTCGCCCGTCACCGGATACGTCCTCACCGTGCTGGCCGGGATCGCCGCGGCCGCTTTCCTCGCCCCCTGGATCTGGCCGATACTGCGGCCCGCGTGCCCGATCCCCACCCAGATCGTCGTCGCCACCGCGACAGACAGTGAAGCGGTGCTGCGAGCCGCCGCCGACAAATACGAGATCATGCGCCGTGACGAAAACGGCGGATGCCGACCGGCAGACGTGGTGGTCTACTCGGCGGGAACGACAGAAGTCGTCCAGAAGACTTTGCAGAACAACTGGCAGCTTCCCACCACCGCGGAACCCGGATCCGGATCAACAGGGCCTAGTTATCTCATCGACCGCTCTTTAGGAGCCAAACCCCATT
>JAFIDK010000277.1 GCA_017051695.1 Algoriphagus aestuarii
GTGACGAATACTGTTATGAATCAGGTTGCGAATTGCACGTGTTAACAGCCGTTCATCCCCATTCACAAGAGCGGTTTCCTCCAAAGCTTCGATCTCCAGCACATACTTTTCCTCTAATCCTTCATTTAAAAATTCGGATGCGACTTGCCGCGCTAATGCAGACAGGCGGATCGGCTTTTTCTCGAGAGGCTGCATTTCATATTCCAACATGGAGACCAGGTTCAAGTCACTCACAAGCGATCTCAATTTTTCCGCTTGTTGTCGGATAATACCCGCTTGCCGCCTTTGTTCTTCGGGAATCACGCTGTTTTCTTCCAGATCACTGGCATGGCCGAGTATCATGGACAATGGGGTGCGAATATCGTGCGAGATCCCTGCGATCCAATTGGAGCGGGCTTCATCCCGGCTCTTCAG
>JAFIDK010000278.1 GCA_017051695.1 Algoriphagus aestuarii
CTCGGTGCCATCCCGCGCCGCCCCTTCCGCGTCGACACCGTCGAGATACGGCCAGGCCGACGGATCGCCCTCCTGGAAGCACGGATGGTCTTCGACGACCGTCCAGCAGTCGTCGCCCGGGCTTGGGCCATCGAAACCGGACCGACCCCGCCTGCCACTGGGGAACAGCTCCACCCGCCCGCCCTCGCCGACGCCGATCCGGCCCTCGACCTCACCGGGTGGGGCTACGGGGAAGCCATCGAATGGCGGTACACCCGGGGCGGCTACGGCACCGCCGACAGTGCCGCAGACGTCTGGACCCGGGTCCGGATCCCCCTGATCGCGGGAGAAAAACTCACCGGACTGGCCCGCACCCTCGTAGTCGCGGACTCCGCCAACGGCGTCTCCGCGGCCCTGCCGATGGAGCACTGGCTG
>JAFIDK010000028.1 GCA_017051695.1 Algoriphagus aestuarii
TTCCAGAGCTTTGACGCTGCTGCGTTCTACCTGTCGCGTCACGTCGGCACGGACGTTGACCGGAGGATCATCACGCGGAACGGGCACAAGCGCCTTCGCACGCTCGTTGAAAGGCTTTCCCCGCAGGCTTCATGACGCAAGACGCGTAAGGTATGGCAGAATGGCAGTTTAGGGGGTGGTTTCCTAAACCCCCTATAGCACTTTTTGAAAAAGCACATAGTATAACCCTTTTAGAAATACCTGCCATTCTGCCATATTAGCCTTTCTACCTGGGGATACGTCCAAAATTACTGCCATTTCACCCTACATTGAACTGCCATGTTCTAAGCTAATCTGCCATCATACATGATGAAAGGATTGAGCGTATGCTTCCGAGCGAGAAGGTCGATAAGTTGGTCGAGATAAGCAAGGCTGAGTGGGAAGAGGAGATGGATCTTGAATCAGAAGAGGATTGACATACAAGACTGCTGCGAATGCCTTCAAGAAGCGCATGGCGACGAAAGCAAGCAACCGCGCGCTGAAGGCTTTCAATACTGTGAGAGTCACCCTGACACCGTTATTCCCTGTCGCGCATGCATGTACGCAGAAAAGGATTGAGAGACATGAGCAAGCACACCTGCGCTCCTGCCAGACGTGAACAGAACGCCATTCACGTTGGCCGTGAACTAGTGACCTATGAGACAACGTACTGCTCATGTGGTGCTGTACTGTCTCACGTGGTCATCAACCGTATCAGCATGAATTGAGAGGTATGAAATAGAGAATGCCCCGTACCAGGTGGAAGGAGTAACCTGGTACGGGGCATTTTTGATAGGCTCAAGCGACAGAGGAGCACGGCTCAACTCGTCGCGAGCACAGAGGGATGGGCACCGTGAGAGGGAGAGAACGCGTGCCATCTGTCCCTATTTCGATACTACATGTAGGTGCACGAGTTCGGCCGCAAGGCGGCGCTTCGCCCTACTCCACGCCCGTTTGGCTTCATCCTCAGAGATTCCAAGCCGATGAGCCACCTGTCGCATCGTCAGACGTTCTCCATCGCCCCACACGTACGCTCGCACAACCTCAGCCTCTAGAGGCGGAAGAGTATTGATGGCTGTCTTAATGGTGTCCTCGTCTTGCTCAGTGAGCGAATAAGAGGCTTCAGATACTCTCTGAGAGGCTTGAACAGGTTCCCTAGTGGGATCGTACAGCCCCGACCCTCCGGCGACGATCTGAAGCAGTTCACGCGACACTTTATCGCTACGGTTTTGGTTGGCGTAGGCTTTATACGGATCGTTGTCATGCTGTGCGAGGTATCGTCGCGCTGCGTTATGTGCCTGAAAGCCCACACCACTCAAAGGAAGGCTTGAAGCGAACAAGGCAGCGATGGACTCTTTGGCGATGTTCGTAGCGCGTCCCCAGAGCGTCTTAGAATCCTTGAACGGACTATCTGAGTGTTCCTGTACTAGACGCAGCATTGTGTCCTGTACAACGTCATCTAGGCGGTCGTTTGACACGCCCCAACGTCTTGCCAGACGGCGCACGTAAGCCGTCAACTCATCGTGTTTGCTTTCGAGAATGTTCATGCTTCAAGTATAGCAAGGTTTGATCGGAAATGCAAATAGCCCTAACCTTTAACTCCGCAGTTGGAAATCAAAGGTTAGGGCTACTTTCTTCAATTCACTTTACAGGGCAAGCACCTCCCGTAGCACAGTTCTCATCGACGCTATCGGCAACGCTCCCGTTCTCATAGGCTTCGTACTCCGCACGGGTAATCCTCTCGTACGGAGGCTGCACGAAACCCTGCTCAGGGAACATCGTGGCACCCTTCACACGTCCGCCAACATGTGTGATGGCGTCCATGATGTCGTTCACGTCGTACTTCTCAGGGTCGAAATTCGCTGTATATGATACAGCGTTATCTGACCAATACGTCTGATAGAGCGCCTGAACCTCAAGCATCTCCTTGAGCGTCAAGTCACCGGCCGACTGAACGATGTCCTCGGCACGGTCCAACCCGTAGCGCTTGATTACCTCAGCCATGAGAGAATCCTGCGTCGGAATACTCACAACCATCGTGTTCTCAGCGTACGCATCGGGTTCGACGTGATAGCCCTCGTTCATCATCTCAAGGCACTTGTCGGCTTGAGCAGCGTCTAGGGTTGAGAAGCGCACACGTCGAATGAAGTACTTCGCAAACACCGGGTGGATTCCCTCAGAAACGCCAGGAAGTTTGGCAATCGTGCCCGTAGGAGCGACAGTCGTCATCTTCACAGGCACTGGGATACGCAGATCATGAGCGAACGACGTTGCAGTGCGCTCGACAACCTCTCGCATCTCCAACAGCATGTCCTTCACGCGGTTCACGTATGGGGCATCCGAATACCGAATACCCATCAGCCCCAGCATCGACGCAAACCCAAAGTGCCCAACTCCGATTCGGCGGTTCCGTGCCAACTTCTCAGCCTGCTTGGCGCTCGTGACGTCCCCGTACGTTGCCCGCATGAGGAAGCGAGTCATGAGCGCGTGCGCGTCCCTGAGACCTTCATAGTCCAGCTCTCCGTTCTCAGTGACGAATGCTGCCAGGTTCACGTGACCGAGGTTACAATTTTCCCATGCTTCAAGGGCAATCTCGCCGCATGGGTTCGTAGCGATGACTTCGTTAGGTTCCCCTACGTTTGAATAGTCGCTGTCCCAGAATCCGGGCTCACCGTTCGCGTGCATTCCCTCCGCAATACGCTTCAGAATGTACGACGCGTGCGCTCCGGGGTGGTACACATCCTTCCAGAACTCGCTATCAACCTCCACGCTGATATTGGTGGTCCAGTGCGCCTTGCCGTCTTTCTTGCAGTCCAGGAACTCATCAATCTGGGCATCATACCAGTTCATGATCGCCATACGGGCACTGCGTCGATTCCCGCCAGCAACAACACACTCCGCAATGTAATGGTCGATGAGCATAGCGTCCATACCTGTGAGTTTTTGCTGAGAGCGATCATTGAGCACGTCGTTGAT
>JAFIDK010000279.1 GCA_017051695.1 Algoriphagus aestuarii
TTTTCGGCGATGCCTTTTCCGATTCCCCCGGCACTCCCGGTGATCAGGGCGATTCTTCTGGAAAGCGGTTTTTCTTTCGGCATCCGCTGCAGCTTGGCCTCTTCGAGCAGCCAGTACTCAATGTTGAACGCTTCCTGAAGCGGAAGGGAAACATAAGAGGACACCGCTTCGGCTCCCCTCATCACGTTGATGGCGTTGATATAGAATTCGGAAGCTACCCTGGAAGTCTGCTTGTCCTTGGCAAAGGAGAAGAGACCTACACCCGGCCAAAGGATGATGACCGGATTGGGGTCACGCATGGCAGGGGAGTTGGGATGCTTGTGTTTTTGGTAGTAATCGGCGTACATCTCACGGTATTTCTGGAATTCGACTTCCAGATCAGCCTTCAGGGAAGAAGGATCGGAAAGATCCGC
>JAFIDK010000280.1 GCA_017051695.1 Algoriphagus aestuarii
CCACCTGGCTAGGTCTTCCATGTGTTGGTCTCTGATTTTCGCGTACCCTCGAAAGCCTTGCCAAAGAGCCCCAACAATCCCACCACCGCCGGCGGTGAACAGAATCCCCGCCACGGCCAAAATAATGTCTACATTGACGGGAACCACCCCCCGTTGTTAAGCGTTAAGCGACGTCGTACGTACCTTGAAACGCGAGCCAGTCACCGGCCTGGTTGAGAAGACACGTTCCCGGGTTTTCCCTATCCATACGGTCCAATTCCCACGGGTGGGCGTCACCATCGGTCGGGTCAGGGAAGTAGAAAACCCCGTAGCCTCCACCGGTAAGACCAAACTCGCCCATAGTAATGTTCACATGGTTTCCCCTGGCAGTGCCGTGCTGTACTGCCAGCATGGCGTTTCGGACACCTCCCCTG
>JAFIDK010000281.1 GCA_017051695.1 Algoriphagus aestuarii
GGTGTGCCAGCGCGTCCGCGAGGCGTTCCACGACCGCCGCTACACCGGTGCCGGACGAGGCAGCGACCTGCCAGCACACCGCGAGGCTCGCCCATGCCGTGCCGCCGGGACGGCGGGACGCAGCCCGCAGCGCAGGCACCGGGTCGTGTCCCGCTTCAGCGAGCACTGCTGCTTCGGCGAGTTCCGCCGCGATGAGCGGGTCAGCGCCGCGGAGGGCGGCGGCGAGCGCCTTCCCCGGGGAGCTGCCGCAGCGGAGCTCCGCGGCGATAGCCCGGCACACGTCAGCGCAGCCGCGCAGGCGGCGGCGCGCCAGCAGCCCGGGGCGGTGCGTCAACCGGCGCCGCACCACTGCTGCCAGGGCACGCAGTGAAGGACGCGGAGCGCGAGCCGTGGTGAGCGCCCGCAACCGGAG
>JAFIDK010000282.1 GCA_017051695.1 Algoriphagus aestuarii
GGCGTGCACATCGTGCAGTGCGTCGGCGACGCCATGGCCCGCCCCCTCGCCCAGGAGCTGCTGCGCAGCCCCGGCCGATGTCGGAGCCTGACCACCGTCAGCTCCGGCGGCACCCCCCTCACCCCCACCGCGCGCCAACTGTGGCGCGCCTGGAAGCCGACCATCACCATCAACGACAACTACGGCGGCAGCGAGACCGGCGTGTGCGGCTCCGCCTCCGCCCGGCTCAGCGGGAAGACGCGGCGCTTCGCCATGAGCCCCAGCGTGGCCGTGCTCGACGACCGGCTGCGGCCGCTGCCGCCCGGCTCCGACCAGATCGGCCGGATCGCCCGCACCGGACGCATCCCGCTGGGCTACTACAACGACCCGGAGAAGACCGCGCAGACTTTCCCCGTCGACGCCGACGGCCGCC
>JAFIDK010000283.1 GCA_017051695.1 Algoriphagus aestuarii
CCAACTGGGGCAGCCTCCCGACCTTAAAGGAACGGAGACATCAATGATTGAACGCCCTATCCCGAGTGAAGAAGTTTTCCACGGCCCGCTTGGGGACATTGTGGGAATTTTGGATCCTCACACTGAGGCTGACCCTATCGGGGTGCTCATGTCCCTGATGACCATGTATTCGGTCGCTATTGGACCTGAGCCGTCCGTCAAGGTTGGGAATTCCAACCAAAAGCTGGCCGTTTGGACTATTTTGGCTGGTGATTCTGGTGTCGGTAGGAAAGGTACGGCTACAGGGGATGCCCGAATGGTGGTGGAAAAAGCAGTTCCGCATTTGTTTGACCGGACTAGTCACCTTGTTTCTGCCCCTAATTCGGGGGCTGGTTTTGTGGCCGACCTCCACAGTCGGGCGTTGCAAAACGAT
>JAFIDK010000284.1 GCA_017051695.1 Algoriphagus aestuarii
GGGACCGAACAGGGAGTGCAGTGCTGCTCGGATCCGGGCTGCTCCGAGCCCGTCCCTCTGGGAGAGGGCGAGGGTGGCGGAGTGGCGGCTGCGGGTGGCGTGGTCGCCGAGCCAAAGCCACGCTACGAGCTCGACGAGAGCATCTGACCATTTGGGTTCGGTAGGGAGGTCCCGGCACGGGGCTGCCTGGGGGATGCGGTCCCCGTCGGTCAGGGTTTCGGTCGTGGCCCACGTGCGTTCCCGGCGGGTTTCCTCAGACGCCGCCGTGGTGCGGGTGGCGCGTTCCACGGGCCAGCGGTGCTGCGGGGTGGTGAGTGAGGAATGGGTGCGCCCCTCCATGCGGATCATGGTCCGCGGTTGCGCGGGAAACACGTAGACGTCGAGGATCGGCTGCCATTCCGCGAGCCCGG
>JAFIDK010000285.1 GCA_017051695.1 Algoriphagus aestuarii
ACGATGTACGCCGCGTGCACTGGCGGTCCACAGCGCGGCGCGGCCACCTCATGGTGCGCGGGGAAGAACAGCCCTACCGCGATCGCAGTACCCTTCTCGTGGACCTTCGCGCTGCCGCGCACACCGTCCTCCCCGCCGCGTCGTCGCTGGAGGAGACGGTGGCCCTGGCCGCGTCGATCGCGGTCCACCTCGTGGACCGGGGACACCAGCTCAGACTGCTGGGCGTGGCTGCCGCAGCCGCGTCCCCCGCCCACCGCGACGCCGTGCTGGACCTGTTCGCCCTCGCCCAGCCCGTGCCGGAGCCGTCCCTGCTGGCGGAGATCACCCGCCTGTCGCGCAGCCCGGCCGAGGGCCGCGGCGTCCTCGTCGCCGTGGTGGGAGCGCTCACTAGGGTCGTAGTCGGCGCCGT
>JAFIDK010000286.1 GCA_017051695.1 Algoriphagus aestuarii
GTCGAGGATCACTCCCACGTGCCGGGGCTTTGGAGCGTTGCTCAGCGCACGCTCCAAGCGCCGTTCGTACAGCCGGTAGAGAGGGATGCGCAACAGCCCCATGGACGGTAGTACCTCTCCTGACACCTTCGAGGCCGCGAACACGGCAGCGGACACGCGGGGTCTCCGGCACGTGCACCGTGCCGGAACACCACCGCAGGCATGATCGCACGACGGGTTGCTTCAGCCGTCGATCAGTCCTTAACAGTAGTCAAGAACTGGGACTGCGACGACCATCTCCTTCGCCGTCTTTTGCGTGGAATGCCCCTCAGTTCACCGCGAGGGCCTGGCGAACCCGTTTGCGGCCTTCGTGGATACGCGATTTGACGGTTCCCAGCGCCAGGTCGAGCTGGGCTGCGATCTCCCCGT
>JAFIDK010000287.1 GCA_017051695.1 Algoriphagus aestuarii
GTGGTGTCCACGATCAGCAGGAGCTGTTCAGAGAGCGCGGCCGCCACCTCCGGCCAGACCTTCCCGAACGCGGGCAGCAGCGGCATCGACGGCACGTCGGGGACCGGAATCCAGCGGATGCTCTCGCTCTCCGGGTTGCCGGGAGTGAACGGCCGCCGTTCCGGCACACTGGCCAGCACGGTGTCGAACACCCAGACCTGGTGGTCTTGCCGGTGGATGCCGAGCAGAGACAGCGTGCCCAGGTCGCCGTCCACCTCTTCGACGAATTCGCGGATCGCAGCGGAAACAGAGGACTCGCCGCTGTTGCGGGCACCGCCGGGCAGCCCCCAGGTGCCGCCCTGGTGAGTCCATGGGGCACGGTGCTGCAGCAGCACGTGGCCGGTTCCGGACTCGTCCACGCTGTACAAC
>JAFIDK010000288.1 GCA_017051695.1 Algoriphagus aestuarii
GGCTCGTCGAACAGCACCACGTCGGTGCCGGCGACGATCGCGCGGGCCAGGGCGACCCGCTGCTGCTGGCCACCGCTCAACTGTCCGATCGCCCGGCTCCCGTGCGAGGACAGGCCCATGATTTTGAGGACCTCGTCGACCCGGGCACGGATCTGCTCCTTGGGGAGCCGGTTTTTGCGGGGACCGGTGGTGAGCGGGAAAGCCACGTTGTCGGCCACGGTCATGTTGGGCCACAACGCGTAGTTCTGGAACACCATGCCCACCGGGCGGTCCTGCGGTTCGACGGTGCGGATACCGGGACCGAAGACCGGCTGACCGTCGATGGTGATGCTGCCCTCGTCGGGGTGCTCCAGCCCGGCCAGACAGCGCAGCAGGGTGGTCTTCCCGCAGCCGCTGGGGCCGAGGAGG
>JAFIDK010000029.1 GCA_017051695.1 Algoriphagus aestuarii
TCGTTTCGATACCGCACGTCGGTCACTACCACTGGGCGGTCAGACAGTGTGTCCAGTTGGCGCATGGCGTGATCCAACCACGTCGACTCGCCGAGCTCGTCTCGGACCCCCGCACCTAGGCCTTGGAGAAGCTCGCGTACTTCGGGGAATTGCCGCTTTGCCGCGTCCCAGCCCTGCGCCTTGACTAGATCACGCAGTCTCATGCCGTCCGTCGTGACGAGGGGATTTACGTCCAGTAGTACGCTGCGAACAGCGTCTGCGAACGCTACTCGGGTATACCCGCGGCGTACGAGGTGAGCGGCCACGGTATCCTTCCCGCAGCCTGCGTGGCCTATGAGCCCGAGTTTCGTCAGGTTCACGTGTCACCTCCCGGTGTAGGGCCCACAGTATATATTACGGGCCCTAACACCGGGAAGCGCGCGGCATCTAGGCGTTCTCTTTATTGTCCTGGTTGTCCCTCGGAGTGTTCTGGGCACTGTTGTCCCAGCCCAGCACAATCGCCATCAGCGCCATGATACCGCCCACCAGGGCATCGTTGGCTTCGATCCCTGCCAGTCCCGGGACCGCCACTCCCAGCAGCGTCAGCAGTGCCAGGACGACGGCGCGAGCCCGCACCGGGTTACGCAGCTGTTCTACGATGTGCCGCATAGATCATCCCCCTTCAGTCACGGGTCATCAGCGCATGTTCTGTGGCGTGTACCACTTGCCATTCCCGCACCGCGGATACTTCGCTGCGCAGGAGATGGACATCTTCAGCTACCGCGTCCACTCGTGCATGCAGCGCGGCGATGGCCTCCCGGGTCGCCTCCCCCTCACGGGTTGCGGTACGGCCCGACTTGCGCGCGGTGATGTACGCGGGACCTGCGGTAATCGCGGCTGCCAGGATGGCCGCGGTCCCTGCAATGAGCTCCGGTCCCACGCTGATCACGTCTCCCACACCTGGCTCGTGGCCTTGGCGCTGAGCAGCGGTACTGGAGTGGGGCCGTAGTGGACCACGCGGACGCGCGCGATGTGGTCTTTGGAGAGCCGCTCGGCGATGGCGTAGGTCATATGGTGATCCCCACCGCCATGTCGGGTGGTGTGAATGGGGCCGTCCATTGTTTTGGTTACAGACGTCGGCAGTCGAGCGCTCAGCGCGGCCCGTGTCTGCGGCCCGTACACCCCGTCCGCGTCAATTCCTTGCGCATGCTGGAATGCCACCAGGCCCGCGGTGGTGTTCGCGCCCCAGACACCATCAGCGCCATCGGGACCGACCGAGTAGCCAAGCGCGATCAGTGCCTTTTGGATTTGCTGCACCGCCGTTCCCGTCGCGCCTTGGCGGTAGACCCCCGTGGGGAGCGTGTAGCTGTCCCTGCGGAAATGGGACACGCGCATTTGCACTTCGGAACCCTCAGGCAGTGCCTTACCTTCCAACACCACGCTGGCCGAGAGTACGTAGTGGGCAGGCCCGCGTACCACGTCGCGGAAGGTACCGTTTTTGCCGGAAGTTCGGGTAAAAGGAATGGTGGTCCATTTCCCGGGCTCGAGGATCATTTCCTCATTCCGCGTAAACCATACAAACTCGGGCATGTCGTCTCCCACACTGCTGCTGTATACCGGTCGGACATATCCATACGCCGCGGACGCAGACCGAGTCTTTTTATAGACCCCATCGCCGTTCCAATAGTTGCCACCCCACGAACCGGACGTATTGCCGCCGATCGTGGTCACCGTGTTCCCGTTGACCGCGACTACGATTTCGACGTGCGTCCCGCCATTGGGGCCGTACATGGCCAAATCGCCTACCTGGGGAGTGGAGTGGAAGCGTCCACGGCTACGTCCCCATGCCACCTGCTGAAGGCAAGACGCGGTGAGGGGGAAGTCCTTATCTGGCTTCCCACCTGCCTGCAGAAACACCCAGCAAGTAAATGTCGCGCACCAGGGCTGCCCCTGGGACCATTCGAGCCCGGGAACCGCAGGGGAATACTTCTGTATATTGTTCCCGGTCTCGCGGTACCCCAATTCCCCGTGCGCGATTTCGATCACACGCTTAACGTCCATACAAAACCCCTTACGTACCGGGTACTTGAATGGCCATCCAGTCGATCCACGTTGCGGTTGTGGTATACCGCGCAGCGTAGATAGAGAAACCATTCACAGATTTGGCGGAATACGACACCGTGATGAACGTGCCGGGAACCGTGGTGCGCGCAGTCAACAACACCATGGGGGTCTCCGTGAAGAACCCACTCGGAAACGTGATCGTGGCCTCGCCACGGTAATAATCAGACACCGGTTGATTGAACTGGATGAGCACCTCACCCGCGAGAATTTTGGGAGACAGTTTCTCCGCGGTGATCAGCTCCCCAGCCTTCCACATGTACATATGGTCCCCACTCCTTATAGTCCGACAATCGCTCCGCGGAACAGCCGAATTTCCGTTCCCGCTGCATGGGGTTTGCGGATCCCGTTGGTAGCGCGCTGTACAGTAAACGTCTGCGTGGTGCCAGTTCCGGAGATCGAGGTCACGCGCACAAGCTCCCCACCAACGAACATGTCTACGGGGAACGCGCCGGGTTCTTCTTCCGTGGTCACCCAGCGCGGTCCCCGAGTGGTGCGCACCGTGAACGTGGTCTGCGTGGCGTTAACGCCCTCGTCCAGCTCCGCACCAGCAGTGTCAGCGCGGCATTGATCCTGAGGGCCCACGTCCCCGTCCGGATCGGCGATCACGCCGACGAGCAGCGGCCCACCGGAAGAGGCGTTGAACGTCACTTCCCACGTGTGTGGGCCTAGACGTTCCTCGTAGCCCTCGATCTGCAGCTCAATGGGCTCCGGTGGGAGCCACGGCGGCGGGTTGATGATCTGCAGAGCGTCCCCCGAGTCGCGCACAGCCACGATGTCGACGAGGCCAGGGTTATGCGCCAGGTTGATCGTTACCGTGGGGTATCGGGCATCGTCCCACGTGCCCAGGTGCAGTCGCCAGCCAGCTAGGTCCCACAGCTGCCGC
>JAFIDK010000289.1 GCA_017051695.1 Algoriphagus aestuarii
GCGTCCCAGCACGAGCAGGAACGCGAACAGGCCGCCGAGGACGTGGAGACCGTGGAACCCCGTGGTCAAGAAGAACATCGAGCCGTAGGCGCTGGAACGCATCGTCAGCCCCTCGTGCACGATGAGCTCGTAGTACTCGTACCCCTGGCCGATGATGAAGATCGCGCCGAGGAGGAACGAGATGAAGAACCACTTGCGGAGCTTCTTGACGTCACCACGTTCCGCGGCCCACACGCCGAACTGCGCGGTGAAGCTCGAAGCCACCAGAATAGTCGTAATGGTCGTGGACAGCACGATGTTGAGATGCGCGTCTGGCCACGGCCCGAGGTCGGGGTTGCCCTTGGTCACTGATCGGATGGTGAAGTACATCGCGAACAGCGACGCAAAGAACATGAGCTCGTTGGCCAG
>JAFIDK010000290.1 GCA_017051695.1 Algoriphagus aestuarii
GCGGACGACATCACGATCCTGAACCTGCCGCTGTGGGCCTGGCAGGTGGCGTTCTGCGTCGTCGGCGTGGTGGTACTGGCGCTGTTGGCTCGCACGATCTGGCATCCCACGACCGCTTCCCTGCGCTGGTGGGCGTTGGGCAACGTCATCGTCAATTCCGGAATCGCGGTCACTGGAGCGACTGTGCGGGTCACCGAGTCGGGGCTGGGCTGCTCGGAATGGCCCAAGTGCACCCCGGAGAGCTTCGTCCCCGTCGGCACCCACCACTCCGCATTCCACGCGGCTATCGAGTTCGGCAACCGGACTCTCACCTTCCTGCTGCTCGCTGTCGGGGTGATCGTCCTCCTGGCGACACTGCGTATGCGTCCCCGCAGACGCGACCTGCTGGTCCTGGCCGCCCTGGTGCCG
>JAFIDK010000291.1 GCA_017051695.1 Algoriphagus aestuarii
CGAACTCGGTCGCTCGATCCTCAACGAACGTAACCACCCAGCGGTCCGCCAGGTGGACACCATGGACGGCGCTGCCGCACTAGCCGCCGAACTGGCCGCGAAGTAAGCGCGGGGGGATTTCAAGACATGGCTATCTTCCTCACCAAGGACAGCAAGGTCCTCGTCCAGGGCATGACCGGCTCCGAGGGCACCAAGCACACCCGTCGCATGCTTGCCGCGGGCACCAACATCGTCGGTGGTGTCAACCCGCGCAAGGCCGGCCAGGTGGTGGACTTCGACGGCACCCAGGTACCGGTCTTCGGCTCGGTAGCCGAAGGCATGAAGGCCACCGGTGCTGACGTCACCGTCATCTTCGTGCCGCCGAAGTTCGCCAAGGACGCGGTGATCGAAGCGATCGACGCGGAGAT
>JAFIDK010000292.1 GCA_017051695.1 Algoriphagus aestuarii
TGTTCCTGGCGTTCGTCGGGGTGGCGGTAGCCTTCATCGCTGCCCCCGCGGGCCGCTGGGTGCCTTGGGTGGTTCTGGGACTCCTGCTCACGGTCCTGCTAGTGGATCTCGCGCTGGCCGCGAACTCCCGGAGCGTGCGGTTGACGCACGGCGGGGACACGTCGGTGCGGCTGGGAGAGCAGGCCGAGGTGTGGCTGGTGGTCGCCAACCCGGGGCGGCGTCCGCTGCGTGCCACCGTGCGCGACGCGTGGCGGCCCAGTGCCGGAGCGGCCCCGCGCACCCACGACCTGGTGGTCCCGCCGAGAGGGCAGCGGCTCGTCCGGACCGCGTTGACGCCGACCCGGCGCGGCGACCAGCACAACGCCCACGTCACCGTGCGCTCCTACGGTCCCCTGCGCTTGGCGGC
>JAFIDK010000293.1 GCA_017051695.1 Algoriphagus aestuarii
GCCGCTGCTGTGGTCGGCGCTGATCGCCGTGGCTTCCGGCACCCTGCTGGCCTTGGTGTTGGGCGCGATCTCGCTGCGTGTCTCCGGCATCGCCCTGGCCATGGTGACCTTGGCGTTCGCGCAGGCCGGGTCGATCCTGGTGGTCCGCGACCCGGGGCGGATGACCGGGGGCGAGGAAGGGCTGTCGCTCAACCCGGACCTGGTGCCGGACGCGTTCATCGGCGTGGTCAACACGGTCAACCTGTACTGGCTGGCTGTCGGCTACGTGGTGGTGGCGCTGGGCGTGGTGTGGTGGCTGAGCGCCACCCCGGTGGGCCGGGTCTGGCAGGGGATTCGCGCCAACGAGCAGCGGGTCTCGGTGCTGGGCGTCAACCCTTACCCGTACAAGCTGACCGCGTTCACGGT
>JAFIDK010000294.1 GCA_017051695.1 Algoriphagus aestuarii
TGACGAGGACGGGCGCCCTTGCCACGGCGAGGGCCGCACCCCGTGCCGTGCAGAGGTGCGGCCCCAGTGCCCAAGCTGGATCAGCGGGCGTAGTACTCGACGACGAGCTGCTCGTCGAAGGGAACCGGCACCTGCTCGCGCTTGGGCCGGTCCACCACGGCGATGGTCAGGTCCTTGTGGCTGACCGCCAGGTAGCTGGCGATCTTCTCGTCGGCGTGCACGCCCTCGGCGGCCTCGATGAACGGGACCAGCTTGCGCGACTTCTCCCGCACGCTGACGATCTGGCCAGGCTTGACCTGGTAGGAGGGGATGTCCACCTTCTTGCCGTCCACGGTGATGTGCCCGTGGGTGATGAACTGGCGGGCCGCGTAGATCGAGGCGGCGAAGCCCGCGCGCAGCACCACC
>JAFIDK010000295.1 GCA_017051695.1 Algoriphagus aestuarii
TAGCCGTCGGCGCCTGGGTCGTCCACGTCCGCAGGCGGCGGCGCGCCGACCTCCGAATGGAACCAGTACTCGCCTACCGCTGGGACGACGGTCACGGTGTCGTCAAGCGCCATGAAGCCTCCAAAAAGCACAGAGAAGACGGACACGGGTTAGGCGGCGCGTATCCCCAGCACGTAGGTGGCCTGGTAACGGTACACGCCGGCCACGTCATCGGCCGTCGGCAGCAGAGCGGGTGCCGCCTGCTCGGCGTAGTGGGCGATGAACCCCACACCGGGCACGACCTGCTGTGTGCGCCACGCGGTGATCAGCGCGGTGCGACACGCGTCCGCCAGATCATCGGCGTCAGCGTCGGTGGTGTGCCAGCACTGCACGTCGACAATCGCCTGGTCGTAGCCGACCCGGGGG
>JAFIDK010000296.1 GCA_017051695.1 Algoriphagus aestuarii
CTGCTGCCAGTTGCCGTAGTTGTTCGCGACATCCCCGTCCACCAGCAGGGAGTAGAAGTGGTCCGCGCCCCGCTTCCAGTGGATGCGCAGCACCTGGGTGAGATAGGTGGCGGTCAGCATCCGGATCCGCCCCGGCACGTACCCCTCCCACAGCAATTGGCGCATTCCCGCATCCACGATGGGAACACCCGTCCTGCCCGAACACCACGCCGCAAACGCGGAATCGTCATCCCGCCACCGGATGGGCCGCGGCCGATAGTCGGCCCGGGGCAACCGCGGGAAAGCCTGCAGCACCTGGTGGTGGAAGTCGCGGAGCGCCAACTGCCGCAGGAGCAGCGCACCCCGAGGGTGCTCCCGCGCCACGAGCGCCACCTCCAACGGGGAAAGACAACCGAAATGCAGAT
>JAFIDK010000297.1 GCA_017051695.1 Algoriphagus aestuarii
TGGACGACGGTAGAGAGTTAACGAAAGCGGAAATGGCGTCAGCGTCCGGAAAACCATTGTCCCCGACAAACTTGGACAGGTTAATAAACTCGGAAAATCCATCAGGGATCTTCTTACCCGCGCTAGCAGCGGCAGCCCTGATCTCGGCCTCAGCCAGACGAGCACCAAACTCCTGCAGAGTCGCGTTTCGCGCCTCCTGCCTGGCCTGCTCGATCGCCCTTTCGGCTTCACTCATACTGGCCTGACGGAGCTTTTCAAGCTCGGCGGCAGCCTTCTTATAGGCCTCCTCGTTCTTCCGGCTCAGCGCCTTCCACTTCATGTACTCGGCCTTGTAATCAATGGCCTGGCCATCGCCATCGACAGCCGAATTACTAGCCTCAACAGGACCGTTCTCTGTCGAAACC
>JAFIDK010000298.1 GCA_017051695.1 Algoriphagus aestuarii
CATCCTGCGGTGGAAAGGCGCAGTGGAACGTGCTGTTGACCCACTTCACAATGCCCGCCTGGGAGCGGAAATTCACGCGCAGATCCAATGCCTGCAGGTGCACTGAACCAATGCCTCGCTGACGCGCATCAAGAAATAAACCCACGTTGGCGTTTCGGAAACCGTAACAGGACTGCATACCGTCACCCACAATAAACAAGGTGCGTCCATCGCCCGGCTGCCAGCCGGCAGTGAGCTTTTCCAGCAGGCGCAGCTGCGGACTGGCGGTATCCTGAAATTCGTCCACCAGAATGTGGCGGATACGGTAATCCAGTTGTAAGGCAATATCACTGGGTTCGTCTTCTTCACCCAGCGCCATCAGCGCGGCCTGGGAGATCGCACTGTAGTCAGTGGCGCCCAGCTG
>JAFIDK010000003.1:0-41327 GCA_017051695.1 Algoriphagus aestuarii
AGATTTAGGCGGCCTAGCGCAGGGGTCCCACCTCTTCCCATCCCGAACAGAGAAGTTAAGCCCTGCAGCGCCGATGGTACTGGGGTTACACCCGGGAGAGTAGGTCGCCGCCACATTATTCTAAGCCCTTTGGTTAATTCCAAAGGGCTTTTGTGTTTTTAGCTAGTACTCTATTTTTTTACAGGTGTGCTAGTTAGTCCCATATATTGAACTGACTAAAATGATGCTTGAAATGCTTAGGGTGAAATAACTCCCATTCTTCAAAAGTCAATAGGCCAAACCTAGGGTGGATAGTTTGGGCAGTGGAGTTTTCTTTAAAATACCTATCATATTCCTTTAAACTTTTAAGTAGCGCTTCTTTCGCCTCTTCCAAAGCCTCAAATTTCAGAGGCATTAAGTTGTCTCCAAGACCGGGCGCTTTTATTCCTTTTGGAAATTCCAATTCAGTGTGTAACAAGGCTTCTTTTTGGGATAATTGCTTTTCACTTGGTATGAAAGGTGGATATGAAATCCTCCCTGTGGATAGCTTAACAGTGACCGTCAAATGCTCGACCATATGCTGTGCTGTCATGATGCCAAAGGCTGGCTTTGTATTTTTAGTTAGTCTCTCTAACTTTTGTTTTAATACTTCAATATTCATGTTTTTGGTATTTTGTTTGGATCAAAAAAAAGCGTTTGATACTATCAAACGCCTTTTCTCAATTAACGAACTCTAAATATTAACTGCCACACATTTCACATCCTTCCGGATCGTCTAATGAGCAGGCGATTGCGTCTTGTTTGAGAGACTTTGCATCCATTTCTTCTTGCATTGCCTTATCTACCTTTGGTTCGAAATTGCTCTTATCCAAAGTGAATTTAATAGCACTTGCTGCAGCTTGAGATCTTAGGTAATACATACCGGTCTTAAGGCCTTTTTTCCAAGCATAAAAATGCATCGAAGTAAGTTTACCGAAGTTAGGATCCTGAAGGAAGACATTCATGCTTTGGGACTGACAGATATAGGCTCCTCTATCGGCAGCCATATCAATGACTACCTTTTGGGAAATTTCCCAAACAGTTTTATAGATGTCTTTGATGTTTTGTGGAACCCCAGGAAGGCTTTGTACAGAACCATTTGTTGAAATTAATCTGTTTCTCATGGTGTCATTCCAAAGACCTAATTGGATCAGGTCTTTCATCAAGTGCTTGTTTACTACAATAAATTCACCTGATAAAGTTCTTCTAGTGTATATATTAGTAGTATATGGCTCAAAGCACTCGTTGTTTCCAAGAATTTGAGAGGTGGATGCAGTTGGCATAGGAGCAACCAATAAGGAGTTTCTCATGCCATATTTTTTCACTTTTTCTTTGACAGCTGTCCAATCCCATCTTTCTGACTTTGGAGTTACTCCCCACATGTCAAACTGTAAGATTCCCTGTGATGCAGGAGAACCTTCATAGGTCTCGTATGTTCCTTGGGTCTTTGCCAATTCCATGGAAGTTTCGACAGCAGCATAATAGATCGTCTCGAAGATATCTTCATTCAGTCCTTTTGCCTCAGCAGATTCAAAAGGCATTCTCAACATGATAAATGTATCTGCTAGCCCTTGTACTCCAAGCCCAATCGGTCTATGTCTGAAGTTGGATCTACGTGCTTCTTCTACAGGATAGTAGTTTACATCGATTACCTTATTCAGATTGCGTGTCGCAACTTTGGTGATCTCATAAAGTTTTTGATGGTCAAAAAACATTTTTCCATCCGGCCCCATTTTGACAAACTTTGGTAGGGCCAAGGAAGCTAAATTACAAACGGCTACTTCATCAGGAGAGGTGTATTCGATGATTTCAGTACAAAGATTGGAAGATTTGATTGTTCCAAGGTTTTTCTGATTGGATTTGCCATTGGCAGCATCCTTATACAACATGTAAGGAGTTCCAGTCTCAATTTGAGATTCAAGGATTTCAAACCAAAGTTCCTGAGCTTTTATAGTTTCTCTTGCTCTTCCTTCTTTCTCATACTTTTCGTATAATCTTTCAAATTCTTCTCCATGGCACTCTGATAATCCTGGTGCTTCATTTGGGCAGAAAAGAGACCAATTTTCATTTTGTTCTACTCTCTTCATAAACAAATCCGGGATCCATAGCGCATAGAATAAATCCCTGGCTCTCATTTCCTCTTTGCCGTGGTTTCTTTTCAGTTCCAAAAAGTCCTTTACATCAGCATGCCAAGGTTCAAGGTAAATAGCAAAACTTCCTTTTCTCTTTCCTCCTCCTTGATCCACATAACGAGCAGTCATGTCGAAGTTTCTAAGCATTGGCACAATTCCATTGGATACGCCGTTGGTGCCTTTGATGTAGGATCCTTTCGCTCTCACATGGTGGATAGAAAGTCCGATACCTCCGGCAGATTGAGAAATTTTCGCACACTGCTTCAAAGTATCATAAATTCCGTCAATGCTATCGTCCTTCATAGTAAGAAGGAAACAAGAAGAAAGCTGTGGTTTTGGAGTGCCTGCGTTAAAGAGAGTCGGTGTAGCATGCGTAAACCATTTTTCAGAAAGTAGGTTGTAGGTCTCCAACACAGAGTCAATGTCATCTTTATGGATTCCCACAGATACTCTCATCAGCATATGCTGAGGTCTCTCTACAACTTTCCCATCGAGACGGATCAGGTAGCTTCTCTCCAAAGTTTTGTACCCAAAGTAATCGTAGTCAAAGTCTCTTTTATAATCCACCGCAGCATCTAGTTTTGCTGCATTCTTTTTAATCACTCCATATACTTCCGGATCAATCAAAGATGCATTAGCTCCAGTCTTTGGATTGATGTAAGTGTAAAGTCGCTTCATTGTATTGGAGAAGGACTGGCTAGTAGTTTTATGCAAGTTGGATATAGCAATCCGTGCGGCCAAAATGGCATAATCTGGATGCTTTACTGTTAAAGAAGCGCAAACTTCTGCAGCAAGATTATCCAGCTCTGTAGTTGTGACACCGTCATACAATCCATCAATTACTTTCTTTGCAACCTCTATTGGCTGGATGAACTTTGGGTCAAGACCATAACAAAGGTTTTCAATACGAGTCGTGATTTTATCAAATCTTACTGACTCTCTTCTTCCGTCTCTTTTTATTACTAGCATATACTTTGGAGATTTAGGGTAGGTGGGTTATACAATAAATTAAAAGTCCTCGCCTATGGAGAATCGTGGGGATGAATCTTGTGTTTCAGTAGACTTCATGACTCCTGCTTTCTGATAATCACCAACTCTTTTTTCGAAGAAATTGGTTTTTCCTTGAAGGGAAATCATATCCATGAAGTCAAATGGATTGGTACTATTCCATACTTTTTCGCAGCCGAGTTCCATCAATAATCTATCAGCTACGAATTCTATGTATTGACACATCAAATCTGCATTCATACCGATCAGTCTTACTGGTAGGGCGTCGGTTACAAATTCCTTTTCAATGGTCACTGCATCAATGATAATTTCGCGAACTGTTTCTTTTGGCAATTGATTGATGACATGCTCAGTATAAAGGTGACAGGCAAAATCACAGTGTAGTCCCTCATCTCTTGAAATCAATTCATTGGAGAAGGTCAGTCCAGGCATTAGACCTCTTTTCTTTAACCAGAAGATGGAGCAAAACGAACCAGAGAAGAAAATCCCTTCTACGGCAGCAAATGCGATCAATCTCTCCTGGAAGGAACCGTTGTCAATCCATCTTAAGGCCCACTCCGCTTTCTTTTTCACACAATCAATATGTTCAATCGCATTTAACAATTTGTCTCTTTCTGAGGCATCTTTGATATAAGTGTCAATCAGTAAGCTGTATGTTTCTGAGTGGATATTTTCCATGGCAATTTGAAACCCATAGAAAAACTTTGCCTCTGTATATTGTACCTCTGCTACGAAATGCTCTGCAAGGTTTTCGTTTACTATCCCATCACTTGCTGCGAAGAATGCGAGAACATGAGATATAAAATGCCTCTCCCCATCATTAAGACTTTTCCAGTCTACCATATCCTGGCCCAAATCTATTTCCTCTGCGGTCCAAAAACTGGCCTCGGCTTTTTTATAAAACTGCCAAATGTCGTTATGCTGAATTGGGAATAATACGAATCTGTTTTTGTTCTCTGATAAAATCGGTTCTTGCTGCATCTCTCTCTTAAAATTTGATCTCTTTAAAGTATTTAGGTTTCCTTTAAATTATTTTACTACCGGCTGCGGATAGGAAAGGCTGCCTTTTCAGAACAGCCTCAGAACAAATATGTGAACCAATTCGGACAAATAAAATCCCTTAAGCAGTACTTAAAGTAAGTTTTTGAACTAAGTTCAAACATTGTTTATTTTACTATTTATCAGCTAATTATTGATTTATAGGTGAAGTAAAACAATAGCTAAAATGGCTAATTATGGCTATTCAATTTTTTTTGAGAAAGTTTAAAAAAGTTTTTTTTACCAAAATTCAAGACTGGTTTTGAACTCAAGTCAATGCATGAAGCTTTGTTTTTTGGCAGGGCAAGTAATTGATAATCAGTTTTTACTGAATTATTTTCAATTAGTTTAAAAGATAATTCTATTGAAGTTTTTGAATGAAAAAGATCTGTTTATTTTGTAGGTGAGAACTTTTTCCTGATGCGAAGATAGTGGTATAAAGATAATTTGGAAAACTGTTTTTTTCTTCGGATCATCTTCCTTATATTTGCACTCCGATTTCGACTAAGAATTCAAAATACTCATGTACGCAATTGTAAACATCGCAGGAAAGCAGTTCAAAGTAACAAAAGATCAGTTCGTCTTCGCTCCAAAGCTAGAAGGTGAAGCTGGCGCTTCCGTGGAATTTGACCAAGTCTTGTTAGCAGAAGCTGACGGCTCTGTGTCTGTAGGAGCTCCTTTATTAGCAGGAGCCAAGGTATCTGGGAAAATCCTAGATCATGTTAAAGGTGATAAAGTCATCGTCTTCAAAAAGAAGCGTCGTAAAGGCTACAAAAAGAAGAACGGTCACAGACAAGATTTCACTAAAGTTTTGATCGAAAATATTGTACTATAAGTTTTCTCTCTGAAAACATAAAAGAATAAAACCATGGCACACAAAAAAGGCGTCGGTAGTTCCAAAAACGGAAGAGAGTCACATTCCAAAAGATTGGGTGTGAAGAAATTTGGTGGTGAGCAAGTAATTGCTGGAAACATTATCATTAGACAAAGAGGTACAAAACATCATGCAGGTGAAAATGTAGGTGTTGGTAAAGACCATACCTTATTTGCTCTTTCTGATGGAGTTGTGACATTCAAGAAAAAATTTGATGGTAGATCTTATGTAAGTGTTCTACCTGCAGAAGCGTAATTAATCTGATTTCAGATAGAGAGCCCCTTCGTCCGAAGGGGCTTTTTTTGTGCCTTTATTTTTTTTAAAATACCGACAGTCATTTTTTTAGGTCATGTTCCAAAGACTTTGCCTAATTTATTAACTTGGAAAACCACCAAATTAATACTTATGAGCAAACTGATACGATTAGGAATACTTTGTATTCTATTGGGTTTGGCAGGAATTTCTTCTGCCCAAGAAATACCCGATCCGAAAATTTATGAAGCCTTGGAATGGCGATTGGTAGGGCCACATCGAGGAGGTCGCTCCGATGGGGTGACAGGTGTTGCTGGAAGTGATCATACCTATTATTTTGCTTCTACTGGGGGCGGAGTTTGGAAAACCATAGATTCTGGCTTGTCTTGGAAGTCGGTATCGGATGGGTTTTTTGGCGGTTCTATTGGAGCTGTAGCAGTTTCTCAAAGCGACACAAGTGTAGTCTATGCTGGTGGCGGAGAGAAAACCGTGCGAGGAAATGTTTCTTTTGGTTATGGAGCCTGGAAAAGTGAAGACGCAGGGAAAACATGGAAACAAGCTGGTTTGGAAAAAAGCAGGTTCATCTCAAGAATGAGAATCCATCCCGAAAACCCTGATGTTGTTTACGCGGCTGTTCTCGGTGATATTTTTAAGCCAGATGAAACTAGGGGAGTTTATAAGACAACCGATGGTGGAAAAAGCTGGGAGAACGTTTTGTACTCAAGTGAAGTCGCAGGTGCTGTGGATTTGGTGATGGACCCCAATAACCCAGATATATTGATTGCTACCACTTGGGATATCAAAAGAACTCCATATAGTTTAGAAAGTGGTGGTCCGGGATCCAAGATGTTTAAAACCACAGATGGAGGAAAATCCTGGGAAGACCTTACAAGCAAAGAGGGCTTTCCTGATGGGATTTTGGGAATCATGGGAGTGTCGATTTCACCTGTTAACTCCAATAAGGTTTATGCTATTATCGAAAATGAAAATGGAGGAGTCTACGTTTCATCTGATGGAGGCGAAAGCTGGGAAAAAACCAATGATGACCGAAACTTGAGACAAAGGGCTTGGTATTATACCAGGATATTTGCTGACTCTCAGGATGAAGAAACAGTGTATGTATTGAATGTGAGTTACCATAAATCGACAGATGGAGGTAAAACCTTTGAAAGTGCCAATGCTCCTCATGGGGATCATCATGATCTATGGATAGATCCTCAAAATAACCAGAGAATGATCATTGCCGATGATGGTGGAGCTCAGGTTTCAGAGGATGGTGGTGGTACTTGGTCCACTTTGATGAACCAGCCAACTGCACAGTTTTACCGAGTGACTACTGACAACAGTTTTCCGTATCGGATTTATGGTGCCCAGCAGGATAACTCCACGGTGAGAATACGACATAGAAATGATGGGAGATCTATCACCGAAAGTGATTGGGAACCCACTGCCGGTGGTGAAAGTGGCTGGATAGCACCTGACCCTTTAAACAATGATATCGTATATGGTGGATCTTATGGAGGTTATCTGACAAGAGAAAACCATGATACCGGGACTTCAAGATCTGTAAATGTTTACCCAAATAACCCAATGGGACATGGAGCAGAGGATATGAAATATAGGTTCCAGTGGAATTTCCCTATTTTCTTCTCACCTAATGATCCAAAATTGCTTTATACAGCCAGTAATCAGATGCACCGATCTACTAATGGTGGACAAAGCTGGGAGGTATTCTCGCCTGATTTGACAAGAAATGACCAAAGTAAATTAGGGCCTTCTGGCGGCCCTATTACTAAGGACAATACTTCTGTAGAGTATTATGCTACGATTTTCACCGCAGCGGAATCTTCTTTAAAAGCAGGAGTGATTTGGGCTGGTTCCGACGATGGCTTGGTACATGTCACCCAGGATAATGGAGCAAGCTGGCAAAATGTGACACCTACAGGAATGCCTGAATGGTTACAAATCAACAGTATCGAAGCAAGTCCATTTGATCCTGCTGAAGCCTATTTCGCAGCTACCGGGTATAAAAACGGGAACTATGAGCCATATCTCTATACCACCAAAGATTATGGTAAGACATGGAGAAAAATCACTAACGGGATAAATGAGGAGCATTTTACAAGAGTAGTACGAGCCGATCCTGTCAAAAGAGGGATGTTGTACGCAGGCACAGAGACAGCCATGTATTATTCAAAAGATGACGGCGCCTCTTGGTATTCATTGCAATTGAATTTACCGATAGTCCCAATCACTGATTTGGCTATCAAAGAGAATAATCTGATTGCGGCCACTCAAGGCCGTTCCTTTTGGATCATTGATGACTTAACAGTTTTGCATCAGGCCGAGCCTGGGATGGAAAGCAGCAGTTTGACTTTGTTTAAACCCCAGGATTCTTATCGAATAGATGGAGTCAAAAGAAAAAGTGCTACCGAAGGTACTAACCGAGCAGGTGGAGTTTTAGTGTATTATTATATCGAAGAGAAACCTGAAGACGAATTGAAAATCGAATTCTTTGATAACCAAAATAACCTTTTGAAGGCTTATTCCACCAAAGGAATTGATGGTGATACTTTGAAAGTGAAAAAAGGGAGTAACGAATTTAACTGGAATCTACGGGTGGAAGATGCCGAAGATTTTGAAGGCATGATTATGTGGTCTGGAAGTCTCCGAGGACCAAAAGTAGTCCCTGGGACTTACAAAGTGAAAATAACAAAAGATGGCGAGGCTAAAGAGCAACCTTTCAATGTATTGGCAGACCCGAGATATGATTCTTCTCAGGAAGACCTGGTCGCACAATACGATTATCTATTGGAAGTACGGGATAAATTAACCGAAACACATCAGGTAATAAAACTGATCAGACAGTATAGAGCGGAAATGGACAGTTTGGAGACCAAGCCAGCCAATCTTGAGATGATCAAAACGGAAATGGATGAGATCGAAAAAACCTTGTACCAGACTCAAAACCAAAGTCGGCAGGACCCTTTGAATTTTCCGATCCGGTTAAACAACAAACTGGCTCACTTAAGTTCAGTGGTGGGTAATGGAGACTGGGCGCCGACTGATCAATCCTATGAGGTGAAGGATGAACTGAATGAAAAAATAGATGTACAGCTGGCCAGATTTAAAAAACTGGAACAAACTCAAATCTCACAGATTTTAAATATTGAGGAGATGAGAACGAAATTAGATATCAAAAAATAAGGAAAAAGCTCCCGGAATTCCGGGAGCTTTTTCTTTTATATGATTGTCCGCAATGATGCCAGTTACCTTATTTTCTTTGCTTGATTGGCTGGAAGACCGATGACGGATGACCGAAGCAGTCTCACCACTAGAGTTTACCATTTATTAAGCCGTTTTAAACTATTAACTGGTAAAATAGCGGACACACATATTCTTTTAAAATGGCCTGTAGGATTTTATCTGATCTATAAAAAGAAAAATACTTTCAGGAGAGATGATAAGAATAAATAGAATCCCAAATAGAGCACCGTATAGGTGGGCGTCATGATTGATGGCATCGTCTCCATTTTTGCCTTTGGTATAGGAATAAATAAGAAATAAGGCTCCAAGAATAAAACCGGGCAAACAGAGAATTCCGAATAAACAGATATCCGACAAAGGCATAATGATAATGCTGGCAAAAACCGTCGCCGCAGTACCCCCGGAAGCGCCTAATGCTCGATAATAACTATCGTCTTGATTTTTTAAATAGGTAGGGATATCTGATATGATTATCCCAAGGAGATAGAACAAAACGAATACAATTCCACCGGTAACTACCCCGAACTTATATGCTAGAAATTGCTCCACAAATCCTCCAAAAAAGTAGAAGGTAAACATGTTGAACAACAAGTGCATGTAATCTTTGTGGATAAACCCCGAAGTAATGAATCGGTCCCACTGACCCTTGTTTTTTATCAAATAGGGAACAAACATCCATCGATTGATGAATTCTGGCTTGTTAAAACCTAGTATGCTGGTAATGGCTGTCAAAATGATCAGCATTACCGTGATAGATAAATCCATGCTTATTTTTCTCTGTGAATTAGGTCTTTGGTGAGTTGCTTCAGCTCTTCGAAATAGGCGCTATCCTTAAAATCAATGTTCTCCAATTGTTGAAAGCCTTGCTCAAAGTAGCTGTTCATTTTAGCTTCTGTCATTGCTTTGATCCCTAATTTCTCATAAATGGATTTGACGGCATTTACTTTTTCTTCTTTGTCAAATTCAGACTCATTCAGCCAATAATTCAATTCCTCCTCATCTTTTCCTTTCGCGAGTTCTATTGCTTTGATTAAAAGAAAAGTTTTTTTATTGGAAATAATATCTCCTCCCACCTGCTTTCCAAACTTTGCTTTGTCAGCAAAAACATCAAGGAGATCATCTTTGAGCTGAAATCCAACTCCTACATTCACCCCAAATTCATAGAGTTTGTCTGATTCTTTCTTACCTGCCCCACCTAAGATAGCTCCCATTTTAAGGGCACATCCCAGGAGCACGGCAGTCTTCAAACGGATCATTTGAAGGTATTCCTCTTCCTTTACTTCAGGAAGATTTTCGAAATTCATGTCATATTGCTGCCCTTCACAGACTTCTGCTGCGGTTTGATTAAAAAGCTTCAATAAGTCAGGTAGCAATGTCGGGTCGGTATCCATAAGTAGATCATATGCCTTGACAAGCATCACATCTCCAGAAAGGATAGCCACATTGGCATTCCATTTTTCATGAACAGTCGGTTTTCCTCTTCTGAGCGGAGCCTGATCCATGATGTCATCATGCATCAGCGTGAAGTTGTGAAAAACCTCAATCGCCAAAGCCTGTTTCAAAATTCTTTCAGGATTTTTCTGATACATCCCAAAAGAAAGAAGGCTAAGTAAGGGCCGAATTCGTTTTCCGCCAAGGCTGAGAATGTAATCAATTGGAGTATATAGTTCTGAGGGTGATTCTCCAAAAGTTTGAGATCCTATAAAGGCCTCTAATTTATCTAAAAGCGCGCCCGCGTGGCTTTTTTCCGTCATTGTCTGCAAATTCCAAATCTATTGTTCTACGGTCAATATCCGTGTTAACTACTCTCACTTTCACCTTGTCCCCCAAAGTGATCATTTTCTTTGTTTTTGATCCGACCAGCCTCATATTCTTCTGGTCAAAATCGTAATAATCATCTTCCATGTCCTGTACCCGGATCATGCCTTCACATTTTGTTTCAGTGATTTCCACAAATACACCCCACTCAGTAACTCCACTGACAATTCCTTCATAATCTTTTTGTTCAGCAAGGGACATAAACTCCACCTGCTTGTATTTTATCGAAGCTCTTTCTGCATCTGCAGCCCTTTTTTCACGCTCCGAAGAATGTACACATTTCTGTTCCCAGTCCTCAGCATCAGGGGATTTACCTCCCTGTAAATAGTGATCCAACAATCGATGGACCATCATGTCAGGATATCTTCTGATCGGAGAAGTGAAATGTGTATAATGGGCAAAAGCCAATCCGAAATGCCCTTTTGGCTCGGTTGTGTATTTTGCTTTGGCCATACTTCTGATCGCAAGCTGCTCCAAAACATTCTGTTCAGGCTTTCCTTGGATTTCATCCATCAGTTTATTGAGTGCACCGGAAATCTTTCGTTCATTTTCCAGCTCAAATTCATGTCCAAAGCGCTTCGCAAATCCAGAGAAAGTCTCCAGTCTTTCCATATCAGGAAAATCATGGGTTCGGTATACAAAGGTATCTTTTCCTTTTCCTTTGTTAAAGATAAATTCTGCTACAAATTTATTTGCCAGCAACATAAACTCCTCAATCAACTTATGGATGTCTTTTCGCTCCTTGACCATCAAGCCGAGAGGCGTTCCTTTTTCATCCAGTTTGAATTTGACTTCCACAGTTTCAAAATTCACTGCCCCATGATCAAACCTCCTTTTTCGGATTTTTTTTGCCAGATTATTCAGCAAAGTCAATTCACTAAAGAAATCACCAGATTGATTGTCAATATTCTCTTGAGCTTCCTCATAGGCAAACCGTCGATCAGAATGTATAACTGTTCTTCCTATCCAATGTTTGATGACATTTGCTTCTCGATCCATTTCGAATACACAAGAGAAAGTAAGCTTGTCCTCATTTGGTCTAAGTGAGCATAGACCATTGCTCAGGCGCTCTGGTAGCATCGGTATAGTTCTGTCTACCAAATACACGGATGTAGCCCGATTATAGGCTTCTTTTTCCAATGCAGTTTTGGGCTGCACATAATGTGTGACATCGGCAATGTGTACGCCTACTTCCAGATTGCCATTTGGTAAAACCTGATAAGATATAGCGTCATCAAAATCCTTGGCATCTGCTGGGTCAATGGTGAAGGTCGGGATTTCCCTGAAATCCTTCCGGGCTTTGATCTCCTTTGCAGTGATTTTGTCTGAAATGGCATTGGCTTCTGCATCTGGCTCCTGGGGATATTCGAATGGAAGGCCAAATTCTGCCATGATCGAATGGATTTCCACTTCGTGTAATCCTGCCTGTCCCAGAACCCGGATTACTTTTCCAGTAGGGTTTTTGTCGCCTTCACGCCATTCTGTAAGTTTTACGATCACTTTTTGGTTATGCTCGGCTCCCATCAGTTCCCCTCTATGCACAAAAATGTCTTTATGCATTTTCTTGAAATCCGGTACTACAAAAGCAAATCTTGGAGAAATCTCCACTCTGCCTACAAATTCATCCCGGTCTCTTTCGATAACCTCTAAAATTCTTCCTTCAGATTTCCCGAGTTTTCCCTTCAGAGGATTGACCATGACTCTGACTTTATCTCCATCTAGGGCTTGCTTGGTATCGGCTTCTTTTACTAGGATATCACCTTCGTGTTGGGTAGGATCGTCTGGGATCACAAATGCAAATCTAGGATTGACGAAATCCACAGTTCCGATGATAAAACTCGGATCCTTGGTTGAGGAATAGTAATTCCGTGGATTTTTGGAAACGTGTCCACCTTCCAGCAACTTGGATAAAACCGAATCCACGGCACCTTTACTTAATGAATCCCGGATTTCTAATTTTTTAATGATTTGCTTGGCGTTGAACTCCTCACCATAGTGAGCGTCTAAAAATTGGAGGACCCGCCTTGTTAAATTTGCAGTGTCGTTACTATGTCCTCTTTTATTACTCTTTGAATTTTTTCTGTCTGATTTTCTTCCCATAAGTCGGGGTTGTTGTGTTAATCCAATGTATAAAGATTTAAATGCCTTTTTGCATTAATCTTTATGATCTTTTGGTGAATCTTCTAAGTGTACCATTTCCAGTTCCATCTCGTCTAGTTGTGGATGCATGGCCAAATAGACGCGGGCAGTTACTTCTACGTCTTTTCGGCAGTACACTTTGATTCGGTTGATGTCTTTTTCTAAATGAAAAGTGGTGTTGACCTGGCTGCCGTCCAGATCTTCTTTGGAAGTGGGAATGCCAAAAACTGCAGCTAAAAGTTCCAGTCGGGTGTAATGCTTGTAATCGCCAAATTTCCAAAGTTCCAATGTGTCCAAATGCCTGACTTCCCAGGGCTTTTTGCCTCCTATCTGTAAGGGTTCAGGAAGTGGGACACCTTGTACCAGCATTCTTCTGCATAGGTATGGGAAATCAAATTCCTTACCATTGTGTGCACAAAGAATCCATTTTTTCTTTTCTAATAAGCCATTAAATGCCAAAAGAAGTTCCCTTTCGTCAGGATCTGCATAAACTTTTGATCTAAAAATAAGCTTTTTGTCTTTTTTCTTCCATTGGAAATAGCCGACTCCCACGCAGATTACCTGACCAAATTCCGCATGAATCCCTGCTTTATCAAAATACAAGGACCCTGGCTCGATCTTTCCATGGTCGGTTTGGATATGTTTTTCTTTTTTGATCCATTCATCACGTAGTCTTGGGTCCAGCTCCTCGAAATTTTCGGTCAATGAAGCAGTTTCAATGTCCAGAAAAAGAATGTCACCTAATTGATCAAAAAAGTCAGCCATAAGTAGGGGAGTTATCCATGAAGTATTCCTTCCAATCCCAGTTCTGGGATCATCCGAAGGTGGGCAGGATCAAAACTGCCTGGAGTAAAGATAAACTTTTTATCAAAAATCTGGTCAAGGATATAGTAACTCACCCAAAATTCATTTGTCAGAGAAAATACCGCTGGGTCGATCGGCTCTATCTTTGCCATGGCTTGAGGTCCCAGTTCTTTGATCATATGGCGGAGAGTAGACGTTTGCCTTTTTTCTCCATCTAATTCTCCATATCCTCGGGAAGTAATCATGACCGTGGTTAGTTCGATCAGGTTTAAATTAAAAATATAGACGCCCCATTCTGTGCCATTTGTTGTTTCTTCCTTGGCAATAGCCAGCTTCACACCTGTGACTGGTTGGAAATCAATGTCTTTTTTCATGCATTACTCTATTATTTCCATCCCGAATAAATCTACGAGATGTTTTTTGACTTTTTCTTTAACTTCTTCCAGACTCACCGATTTTCCTAATTCTTTGGATAAAGAGGTGACCGCTTTATCATCAATACCACAAGGCACGATATGTCCAAAATAATCTAAATCGGGGTTGATATTAAAAGCAAATCCATGCATGGTTACCCAGCGACTGGATTTAACTCCCATGGCACAGATTTTCCGTGGGTTCTTTTGGTCAATATGATCTATCCAAACTCCTGTCAAACCTTCTATCCGACCAGCCTCGATATGGTATTCTGCCAAAGTCAGGATGACAGCTTCCTCTAGAAATCTAAGATATTTATGGATATCGGTGAAGAAATTATCCAAATCCAAAATCGGATATCCGACTAACTGACCTGGGCCATGGTAAGTAATATCTCCGCCCCGATTGATCTTATAGTATTGGGCTTCATGATCCTGAAGTCCTTGCTCATCCAAAAGCAGGTTTTCTTCCTTTCCGCTTTTACCCAGAGTATAAACATGAGGATGCTCTACAAAAAAGACATAATTGTCAGTCATTTCCTGCAGATCTGGAGCCAGATTCCTGTTTTGGATTTTTCTGGATACAATCTCCGCAAAGACCGATTCCTGAAAATCCCAGGCCTCTTGGTAATCCATCCTTCCCAAATCTCGGAATTTTACTTTTTTATTAATATTTTCGTTCATCGACGGTCTTAATGGTTTTTCAAAACCACTTTTTTGGACTGATCGTTCTATTTTTTTTCAAAATTAATCAATTATTCAAGATGGCAGAGCACAATGAATCAGGTAGATTAGCTGAAGAAATGGCGGCAAATTGGCTTATAGGGAAAGGATATGAGCTGTTGGCCAAGAATTATCGACACGGTTATGCAGAAATTGATTTGATCATGACCTATCAAAGATTATTGATCTTTATAGAAGTCAAGTTCCGTTCAGGCACAGGATTTGGGTTTGCGGAGGAATTTGTGGACTACACCAAAAGGAAGTTGATACTCAAAGCGGCGGATCAGTTTATTTATGAAAATAATTGGAGTTCAGATATCCGATTTGATATAGTTGGCGTTTACAGGAACAAATCAGGCGATATTAATTTCAAACATTTTGAGGATGCCTTTTATTAAAAATCACCCTAAATTCTAAATAGCTATGAAAAAGTTACTAGTCACTTTCACACTTTCAGTTTTTGCTTTCGCTTCGTTCGCTCAAGGTAGTAACAAGGACAGTCAAATCATTTCTGATAGCCAAGATGCTTAAGAAGCATTTTTAAAAGATGATCCAGATATGGCAAAGTTTTTTAATGAATCCTATGCCTATATCATTCTTCCAAATGTAGGAAAAGGCGGATTGGGAATAGGAGGAGCTGCTGGAAATGGTGTTGCTTATGAGCAGGGCACCATGATTGGTTTTGCCAAAATGACCCAGGTGACCATTGGTTTTCAAGCAGGAGGACAAGCTTATAGTGAAGTTGTCTTTTTTGAATCAGAAGAGGAATTTGATCGGTTTAAAGAGAACAAAATCGAAATGGCGGCTCAGGTATCAGCTGTTGCGGCAGCGTCTGGGGCTTCATTAAATGCCGAGTACGTGGATGGAGTAGCAGTTTTTACCAGAACCAAAGGAGGTTTGATGTATGAGGCTTCTGTAGGTGGTCAGCAATTTAAATATAGAGCTAAGTAATTTACTGCTCTTTCCTGTAGACAAGATTTCCGTCCTTATCCCATTCAGCGCGGATATAAGGGCGGAAATTTTTTGAATAGGGCTCTTCTTGATATTGGATTTCTCTTTTACGGATCGCCTTTGTATTGCCGGTATCCCAATATTCTGTCCACAGGCCTACTTTTTCACCATACTGATATTCACCGGTAACAGCCACCTGTTTGTCATCGTAGAAATAAAAATAGTTTCCTTCCTCCAGACCATATTGAACAGGGATAATTTCCTCGATAGATTGGGAGCTTCTTTCGTAATAAGATACTCTGGATTCTCGGGGCCAGCCTTCTGTAAAATGATTTTTGTCCTGAAGCACGTTTTTGGAATCAAAAAGCATCCATGTTTTATGCTTTTTGCCAAAGTAAAACATGCCACTCTCCACTACAGTCTCATTGATGCTTCGCTCATAAGGACCATGCAAAAGGTATCCTTTTCCTTGCTCATATCCTGAACTTCTCACGCTTCTCTCTTGAGTATCATACCAATATACGTCTCGGATATAAGGATCTTGTGTTCTCGACTCTTCAGTATAATTAAAGAATTCCAAGATTTCCTGGCCCCGGATTTCTCTCTTGGCATATCCTTTTCTGGTTTTGATTCCAAACCAGATATTTTTTCTCGCTTTCTTCTTTTTCTCTTTTTTCTCTTCCTTCTCTTTGTTGTCATCAAAAAGTAAAAGAGGCATCGTGGTCGGTAATAACGATGAGCTGACTTGTCCAGTGGAATCCGGATCAGAGATTACTTCTGACTTTTGGGCAAAAGCCATTTTACTTAGAAAAAGTGTGATTATTAAAAGAGAATAAAACTTGCTCATTGTATGCTGAAAACGGAATTTCCTCCCGAGTATTTCATTTCAAAAATAACATTTCATTATCAAAAGCTGACATTTGTTTAGATTTTATAATCTCTCTCTCTATTTTTGGGGGATTTTGAATAAACCACAGAAAATAATGAATTCTATTCTATCAGATCGGATTATCAACATGGAGGAATCAGCCACTCTTGCAATGGCAAAAAAGGCGAGAGAGTTGAAGTCCCAAGGCATCGACATCATTGGATTAAGTCTCGGTGAGCCTGATTTTAAAACACCAAAGCACATTCAAGAAGCTGCCAAAGATGCGATTGATGAAGGTAAATATTTTTCATACCCTCCTGTGGCAGGTTATCAGGACTTGAGAGAAGCGATTGCCAAGAAGCTAAGAGAAGAAAATGAGATCTCCGAAGCCAAAGCAGAAAACATCGTTGTTTCTACCGGAGCGAAGCATTCTATCGCCAACGTTTTCATGTGTATGATTAATGAAGGAGATGAAGTGGTGATTTTTTCTCCTTACTGGGTGAGTTATGCTGAGATCATCAAGTTGGCCGGAGGTGTGCCGATTTTGATTGAAGGAACTTTAGAAAATAATTTCAAAGCGACAGCGGCACAATTGGAAGCAGCGATTACTCCAAAAACCAAAGCAGTAATTTATAGTTCTCCTTGTAATCCTACCGGTTCTGTTTTCAGCAAAGAGGAGTTGGAAGCAATTTCTGCCGTTATTTTGAAGCATGATAATATCATGGTCATTGCAGATGAGATTTACGAGTTGATCAACTTCGTAGGTAGAAACTACAGCATCGCTTCATTCCCAGGAATGTTTGAAAGAACCATCACTGTAAACGGTTTCTCCAAAGGATATGCGATGACAGGCTGGAGAGTAGGATATATCTGTGCTCCATTGTTCATGGCAAAAGCTGTGGAAAAGATCCAAGGCCAATTTACCTCAGGTGGAACAGGTATTGCTCAAAGAGCTGCTTTGGCGGGAATTTCTGGTGACCAGACTCCATCCAAAGAAATGGCAGATGCCTATTTCAAAAGAAGAGAATTAGTGATGGGATTGTTGAAAGAAATCCCTGGGATCAAGACGCATGTTCCTGAAGGAGCATTTTATTTCTTCCCAGATGTGACAGCTTTCTTCGGAAAATCAGCACACGGCAAAACCATTAAAGATGCAGATGACCTTTGCTTGTACCTCCTCGAAGTGGCCAATGTATCATTGGTAACAGGAGCTGCTTTCGGAGCTCCATCCTGTGTAAGACTTTCTTATGCGGCTTCAGAAGAAGAGCTCAAAGAAGCTTTAGGAAGAATGAAAAAAGCATTGGGTGAATTAGCCTAAGCTATCAAACATAGTTAAGATAACCCTGAAGATTTTCAGGGTTATTTTTTTGCCTTGTCGGAAAGGCGTAATTTTGAAGAAATCATTTTTATGGCGGAAGTAATTGTAATCACACCTGTTAAGAATTCCATTGATACAACTTTGGATACTGCAAAAGCAATAGCGGCATCATCTGTTCAGGTGAAACACGTTATTTTTAACGATTTCAGTTCGGAGGAAACGAAGTCCAAACTGGAACAGGAAAAGTCAAGCATAGGGTATGAATTAGTCCACATTGAAGACTTGACAGATCATCCCTCTCCAAACTACAAACTTGTCCTCCAAATGGCCCAAAAGATGGGACTCGAACAGAATTTACCTGTGTTGGTGGTAGAGTCAGATGTAGTCGTGACTGAGAGTACTGTGGGAGAAATTCTAAACTTCCAGAAGTCTCATTTAAACTCCGGATTGGTAGGTTCCGTGACAGTAGATGAAAATGGGCAAGTGAATTTTCCCTATTTGAAGTTTAAAGGGGTGAAGGATCAGATTATTTCCACTCAAAGAAGCCTTAGTTTTTGCTGTACCTTGTTTTCTTTGCCATTTTTAAAATCATTCGACTTTTCGGAATTAGATGGAGCTAAGGATTGGTATGATACTTTTATTTCCAAAAAAGCAATCGAATTGGGCTTTGAAAATTATGTATTGATGAATGCCCCTGTTTGGCATCGACCACATGCCAGTCGTCCATGGAAGCAATTGAAATACACCAATCCACTGAAGTACTATTTTTTGAAATTCTGGAAAGGGTTGGATAAAATCTAAAACTCTAGTCCATGAACTGGCGCATTTCCTTATTTGTAGACCGTAATGCGAGAGTGTCTCTTCCGAATTTTTTCAATAGATATCCATTGGTCCGAAGTAATTCATAACAAGCTTCCAAGTCATTTGGGTCCAGATTTTCATTTTCAAAAATGATTGCCTCAGGCTTGGTTTTAGGAATATCAAAAATCAAAATCACCTGGAGATCGTATCCTTCTGCATCTATTTGGAGCAAATCGATTTTCGAAATATTGTACTTCTCGATTAAGGTTTGGGGTGAAATGACTTGGACATCTACTGCTTGGATTTGTTCTTCAGGGTCTTTTGGTATTTCAAGACCATATTTAGTACAGTTCATTTGCACTACCCCGCTTTTAAAATGATCTTCGATTTGTTCCAATGAAAAAGATGCTAGGCCAGTGGCCCACCTCATTTGCGAAAATCCGATTTTATAAAGTTTTTGAGAGCCATCTTCCTTCCCGATTGCTGCACAGATGGGAAATAAACCCTTGTTGTTTTTATAAATTCTACTCAGTTCATTTTTAAAAACATCAGGTTGTGGTTCTAAAAGGACGCCTTTCCATCGGTCTCTTTTGATGAATTTATGGATGGGGTCGTGAGTAATCCCATCATTTGCTCCAATTTGAATCACGTAAAAATCTCCTTTTTTCGAAAGGGAATAGGCGGATAGGAATTCTGATAGACTGCCCTTTTTAGGTTGATAAAAGTATTTATAAAAAGAAATAAAGGCAGGATTGTCGTTTGCACTGAGATTAAACCTAAAATTTTTCCAGAATAACTTAAAAGCAGATTTTACTTGATGTTTTAGCATGAACTAATTAGGAATGGCTGTAAGGATTTCAATCAAACCCCAATATTAACATTATTTCCAAGGTTGATTCATTTTTCCCTTCGTCCATTGTTGTCGATATTTAGGAATTCATCTATTCTTTCACATTTCATGTCAAAAAAATTAATTTATTCTGTAGTTACTAATCAATATGACACGATCAAGCCTGTGAAGCATTTTCCGGGATTCGATTATTGGCTATTTACAGATCAGGGAAATTTGAAAGTGGATGGTTGGGAGGTAAAGCCACTGCCGAAATCATCCAACCCAATCAAGCAACAGCGATTGGTAAAAATCAATAGCATAGAGAATACTCCTGGATATGAATTAACGCTCTATATGGATGGCAATATGGAGATCCTAGAAAACCCCCAATTGTTTCTGGATAGATTTTATACCGGTGGGTTTTTAACCTGTGAGCATCCTAAAAGATCCACGTTAAAAGAGGAAGGGAAAGAGATTTTAAGGAAAAAGAAAGATCTCCCTGAAAATGTGGAAAAGGCACTTTCCTATGCTTTTGAAATGGGGTATCAAGATGATTTGGGACTCTTTGAAACAATGGTCGTGGTGAGGGACAAATCACCAGAAGTGAAAAAGCTCGAGGAAAAGTGGACAGAGATCTTTAATAGAAACTCCCATAGGGATCAATTAAGCTTGCCTTTGGCTTCCTTTCTTTCACAGGTGAAGGTTCATGCCATTCCTCGGGCAGAGCTCTTTAAGTATATCAAAAGAAACAGAGGGCATAATGTTTCGCTCAAATTTTTTAAGGGTCAAAAAAATCCTACGCAAGGGATTTGGGCTCGGATTGCAAATTTTTTCACCAAGTGATCTAGTGGTAATGTCAAGTTATAAGATTGCAATAGATAGGAACCAAAACTGAAATTCTAATTTGTTCTATTAATCGGTAATTAAGACTTTTTTTGTTTGATTAAAGTGAAAAAATCCAAACAATAATTTGTTTAATTAAATAGATATGATAAATTTATAACGGTGATTAAACAACTTTTCTCTATTATTTGATTTTTTAAGACTTTGAATTCGATAAGGATTCATTTTTCGAACTCTATCAGTTTTCAAAAATCCGGATTACGATCCGGATTTTTTTTTGCTGTTTTTTTAGTGAACTTTTGGACTTGCAAATTGTCCTTCTATCTATGGTCCTACCCAGGAAGCTTATTTTCACTTTCTTGATCGCGCTATCCGTGTCTATTACGTCATCACTTGCTCAGAAGAAGATGTCAAATCTTGATACCGCGTATATTGAAAGCACGGATAATTTATTCGCGGCAAGAGTTTATTTCTCCCATAAGTATACAGATCTCCTTATTAAAGTTCCTGAGGAAAAAAGAGAGTATGTTTTCGAGCCAAACTCAGGCCTAAATTTAGGGTTGGGATTTACTTTCCAGACGTTTACATTAAATGTGTCCGTGCCTTTTGGCTTTTTGAATCCTGATAGGCAGGAGGATTGGCCGTTTTATCTGGATTTACAGGCTCATGTTTATCCCCAAAAATGGATTTTTGATTTTTATGGACAATTTTATAGAGGTTATACATTAGACGAAAAATACCTTGTGGATTCAGATGAAAAATACTTGCGAGAGGATATGAAGTTGAATTCTATAGGATTAAATGCCAATTATTTGTTTGGAGGAGAGAAGCTTTCACTTGCGGCTGCTTTTAATCAAACTGCTATTCAGAAAAAATCGGCATTTTCTCCTTTCGTAGGTTTTGAAGGGTATTTAGGTGGCATGAGTGGGGACTCGCTTTTGATTCCAAGTAGTGAGATGCTGACGAAATTGAATTTCCAAAAAGCAAAGTATTTTCAATTTGGACCCAATGCAGGCTTAGCTGGAACTTTGGTTTTCGGTAAGAATTTTTTTCTGACAGGAGTCGCATCTGTTAATTATAGTGTAGGCTATGCAAATTGGGAAAGAGAGGAGACTGAGTATAAAAAATGGGGTGGAGTGCCTACATACTTGCTTAGAGGGTTTTTTGGTTACAATGACCGGAAGTTTTCTATCAATGTGAATTATGTCTACAAAAACCTCAATTTGGTTTTGAATGAGCCCTTTGATCAAGCTGTTAATACAGGAAACTATAGATTAAACATTATTTATAAGTTTGAGGTAAAAAGAGAATTTTCGGAATGGTTTTACAAAATCAATCCGATGAGAATTCTGAACAAAAACCTTAAACCGGAATAAGTGGAAATAAAGAAAAAGTTAAGTTTTAAAGTAAAAATAGATTGTCATGTCAGATCAATTTGGAATTAAGGAATCATTAGCTCGGTTGGGAATCGAATCAAAAAATCTAGGTGTATCTACAGGTGCCAAATGGTTGGACTCTGGAGAATCTTACATTTCTTCAATTTCTCCTGCTGATGGAGCTTTGATAGCCGAAGTGCAGATTGCTAATCAAGAAACTTATGAATCAGTGATCGCCACTTCACAAATGGCATTTGAAAAGTGGAGGTTGGTTCCGGCACCTCAGAGGGGTGAGATCGTCCGTGAAATAGGGAATGCCTTACGGGAAGTGAAAGCTGATTTGGGAAAATTAGTTTCCTACGAAATGGGAAAATCCTACCAAGAAGGATTAGGAGAAGTTCAAGAGATGATCGATATCTGTGATTTTGCTGTAGGTCTTTCACGTCAATTATATGGTTTGACGATGCATTCGGAGCGACCTGGTCACAGAATGTACGAACAATGGCATCCGTTAGGGATTGTAGGGATTATTTCTGCGTTTAACTTCCCCGTGGCTGTTTGGTCATGGAATGCTGCATTGGCCTGGGTTTGTGGGGATGTTTGTCTTTGGAAGCCTTCTGAGAAAGCTCCTTTGTCTGGTGTGGCGTGCCAGCATATCGCATCTAAAGTGTTTGCTAAGCATGGAATGCCTGAAGGTATTTGCTCACTGATTATTGGCGATTATAAAGTAGGGGAAATGATGTCTCATGATGTTAGGGTTCCTTTGGTTTCAGCTACTGGCTCCACACGCATGGGGAAATTGGTTGGTCAGGCAGTCGGGGGTAGATTGGGCAGATCCTTACTGGAACTGGGAGGAAATAATGCTATTGTCATCAGTCCAGAGGCGGATATGGATATGGCCATTCGGGGCGCATTGTTTGGAGCTGTAGGGACTGCAGGTCAGCGATGTACTTCTACAAGGAGGTTGATCATTCATTCCAGTATTTTTGAAGAGGTGAAAACTAGGCTGGCTAATGCTTATTCCAAACTTGTGATTGGGAATCCGCTGGATGAAAAAAATCACGTCGGGCCATTGATCGATCAAGATGCTGTTTCAATGTATTTGACAGCGACCAAAAAGGTATTGGAAGAAGGAGGTAAGGCAGTAGTAGAAGGTGGTGTTTTGGAAGGTGAAGGGTATGAATCCGGTTGTTATGTAAAACCGGCAATTTATGAAGCTGAGAATCATTTCCAGATAGTACAACATGAAACTTTTGCTCCAATACTTTATCTCATCAAGTATGAAAAGATTGAGGAAGCTATTGCCATTCAAAACGGAGTGCCTCAAGGTTTATCCTCTGCAATTATGACTTTGAACATGCGGGAGGCAGAGGCATTTCTCTCTGTGGCTGGTTCTGATTGTGGCATAGCCAATGTGAATATCGGAACCTCAGGAGCAGAAATTGGAGGAGCTTTTGGAGGTGAAAAAGAGACAGGTGGAGGAAGAGAATCAGGTTCAGATGCCTGGAAAGCTTATATGAGACGCCAAACTAACACCATTAATTACAGCTCAAATTTACCTTTGGCTCAAGGAATAAAATTTGATATTTGATATGAAAGGAGCAGGCCAATGGATCATTTATTGGCCTGCTTTGATTTAATCCAATTGAAAAGGCAAAAAAAAAGCCTTAGAAATTTCTAAGGCTAATGTGGGAGTTGAGGGATTCGAACCCCCGACCCTCTGCTTGTAAGGCAGATGCTCTGAACCAACTGAGCTAAACTCCCAAAAATAATAGTTGAAGTTCTGATCCTCTAAGAATGAGATGAACTTCTTGAAAAGAAGATGCTCCTTTTGAGCTTATTTAATGATGTGGGAGTTGAGGGATTCGAACCCCCGACCCTCTGCTTGTAAGGCAGATGCTCTGAACCAACTGAGCTAAACTCCCATCTTTGAATTCCTTTCCTTTCGAAAGGGAATGCAAAGGTAGTTTGAAAATGATTTGAAGCAAATCATGGATTGATTTTTTTTAATCCTTTTTAATAATTGCTTGATAATGAGATTAGAAATTATTTGTCGTTTACAATTATTTCCAAAATTCTCCATTTCTTTATTAAAAAAGCAAGAAGTCTAAAAAGAGAGCTTACGAACAAACTCTCATTTTCAATTATTGAATATTTAGCATAAATCCAGCCCGAAACCACCTTCCTGGCATTTGGATGGTTGCCGCTTCTATGTACTCAGTGTCTGTAACATTGGAGGCTTCAGCAAAGAAACCTATTTTGCCAATTCGATTGTAATCCACTCTCATATCCATCACAAAATATGGATCTTGATTCATACGCTCCACATAGCGCACTTTAGTGCTCCATTCTGTTTTCTTTCCTATTCCTATCAAGATACCTCCAATAACCTGGTTTTTTAATGCGGTCAACGCATATCGGGTTTCAATACCTGGCTGCTGGATGATATCTGCGTTGATGTAATTATAGGAAAAGCTGAATTCTTTTACCTGCAGCTGTGAAGTACTTGGATTTACTCTGTAGAAGAAAGATGCTTCAATTCCATTGAATTTTACCTCGTTGAAATTTTGGGGTTGCCAAGGAGTGTTTTCATCAGGTCGTGTCCATTCGATCAGATCATCGGTGTTTCTAAGGAAATAAACGAGTTCGGCTCGGAAACCTGATTTGGCCCATTTGGCACCGATCTCGAAATTCTGGGCCTGCTCTGGAGTCAATTGGTCGTTTCCTATATTTGTTGGTCCTACATAATAAAGATCTGTAAAACTAGGGATTCTATAGCTTACCCCATATCCAGAATAAAGTCGGATTTCTTTACTTGCCTGAAATCCAACTTCTGCTCCAGGAAAATGCTTCCATCCATATCCGGAATTGTAGTTAGAATAAATTCCAGCCCTCAAATCTACCTTAGGGCCGACATTCACCAATTGCTCTAGAAAAACGCCACTCAACGACCGGTCTCTATTACCAAGGTTGTTACTTTCAAGTGCTTCTTTTCTCGTCTCTATGCCGAATCCGGTGGTGCCTAATGTCGACTTGAAATGACCATTTGCCTCTAAAGCATAAACATCTGAAGTATGGTTGTTTTGGTAAAACTCAGGTTCATTCCTTCGGAGTCTGTATTCATCCACATTTTTGCGAAAATAGGCTCTGGTATTGAGATAGAAGTTGCCAGGATTCCAAGTATGACTCAGCGATGCGAGAGTGGTTTGTATACTCTCCCATTGATCGGGAAATGTACTGGAATAAAATCCATTGGCACCAAAAGTTCTGTCAGTATAGGCAATCATCCCTCTGAGGCTGTTTGTTTCATTGAGTGCCAATCCACCTTCATAGAAAATATTGCTCACTTTATAATCCGAATTGTATTGGTAGCCGTCCGAATCATCATAGGATACAGCCAGATTTTGCTTGTATTTCCCTGCTGGCAGCGAACCAGCAAAGTTGATTCCTCTCATTCCGAAATCTCCAGCATATCCCTGCACTCTAAGATAGCGTTCGTCATGAAGACTTGTGATCACATTGATGGCTCCAGCGTATGCATTTTGCCCGAAAATTCTTGATCCCGGACCTTTCAAAACTTCCACTCGGTCTATGTTTACCAAAGGAACCGGAATATTCATCATATGGTGGCCCGATTGAGGATCAGTTAATTTAATGCCGTTGACCAGCATCAAAGTCTGGGCGAAAGAACCTCCTCTGATTCCTATATCGGCCTGGACGCCTGTCACACCTCGCTGTCTGACATCTACTCCTGGTACAAAAGATAAAACTTCCTGTAAGCTTCTGGCAGGGGTGGTTTCGATCTCCAGTTTATCGATGACGGAGATGTTTCTGCTTTGTTTGGAAAAGGGGATTTGAATCCGGTTTTCCTGAATTAGTACTTCTTCTAGATTTTGGGTAGTAGTATCAGTTTGGGCTTTGAGTTGTATTGAAATCAACAAAACCGCGACACTCAACATTGTTTTTTTCATAAGAATCGTTGAAAATTCAGCCCAAAGAACTGCTGAAAAATCTCTAAATCCAACCTTTTAAAATCTGTGAAATTTAGTTAATGAAGGAGCTCTTGTGTAAAAGTCTTGAAAGGAACCAAAGGATATCCTTATTTTAGCCTCCAATTATTTAACAGCAGTATGAAAAGAAAAATAATTCTATCACTTCTTTTAGCCGGATTCGGTTTTGCAGAAGTGACCAGTTCGATTGCCCAAGAGGTAAAAGAAAATAATCAAAGCCAATTTGGTGAGTTTATGGATCGTCGAGGTACGTATTCCAGAACGGCTTCTGGAAAACCAGGCGTTGGATATTGGCAAAATTCAGCGGATTATCAGATAGAAGCGACTCTAGATGATCAGGCTCATACCATCGCGGGTACGTTGACTATGACCTATACCAATAACAGTCCGGAGGCACTGGATTTTATCTGGATGCAACTGGAGCAAAACAGGTTCAAAGAAGATTCCCGAGGCACCTTGACTACACCTGTGCAAGGAAATCGATACAATGGCGACACAGATGGTGGATTCGACATCAGTAATCTGGCAGCAAAAGTCGGGGCAAAAGGAGCGACCTCCAATAAACATATCATTTCTGATACCAGAATGCAGGTTTGGTTTGCCGAACCTATTCCGGCAAAAGGTGGAAAAGCGACAGTTTCAATGAATTTTTCCTTCAAAATTCCTGAAAAAGGCATGGATCGAATGGGAAGACTGGAAGTGGAGGATGGAACTATTTACGCCTTGGCTCAGTGGTATCCGAAAGTAGCGGTTTTTGATCAGATCGAAGGATGGAACGTGGAGCCATACTTGGGTGCTGGTGAATTCTATTTGGAGTATGGAAATTTCGATTATAAGATTACCGTCCCTCACGATCACATAGTGGTGGGTTCCGGTGAATTGTTGAATCCTAAAGAAGTATTGAGCAAAGAGTTACAGGATCGCTACGCCAAAGCAAAAGAAAGTGATGAAACAGTTTATTTGGTTTCTCCAGAAGAAATCGGAAATACCGAATTGACCAGACCGAAACAAGAAGGTACTGTTACTTGGCATTTTGCTATTCAAAACAGCAGGGATATTGCTTTTGCTTCCTCTAAAACATTCATTTGGGATGCAGCAAAAATCAATCTTCCAAGTGGTAAAACCATATTGGCCCAATCCGTTTATCCTAAAGAATCAAACGGAGAGGAGGCTTGGTCAAGATCCACAGAATATTCCAAAGCCTCTATAGAACACTATTCTGAAACTTGGTTTGAATTCCCTTATGGAACAGCAACCAATGTGGCGGCAGAAATCGGCGGAATGGAATATCCAGGTTTGAATTTCTGTCATTATAAATCAAAAGGGAGAGGTCTTTGGGGTGTGACGGACCATGAATTTGGTCATAACTGGTTCCCAATGATTGTTGGGTCAAATGAAAGAAGATATGCCTGGATGGACGAAGGTTTCAATACATTCATCAACCATTACAGCACCTTGGCTTTCAACAATGGGGAATACCCATCCAATTTGCAACAGACAAGAAGATCGATCAACTATTTTAATTCAGAGTCAAGAGAAGGGATCGATACTTACCCAGATGTGGTCAATACCTCCAATCTGGGAATGATCGCCTATAATAAGCCTGCGATGGGATTGATTCTTTTGAGAGAATACATTTTAGGTCCTGAGAGGTTTGACAATGCTTTCAAATCGTATATTAAAACCTGGGCTTACAAACATCCACAGCCTTCAGATTTCTTCAATCATATGGAAAATGTAGGCGGAGAGAACTTGTCTTGGTTTTGGCAAGGTTGGTTCTATGGTAACGGAAATATTGATCTTGGAATCAATGGCGTTTTCCCATACTCTGGAAATTATCTGTTGAGTATTTCCAATAAAGGAGAAATCCCAATGCCGGTATTATTCGAAGTGACCTATGAAGATGATACCAAAGAAAGGTTTACCCTTCCCGTAGAAATCTGGCAGCGAGGAGATGTATGGAATCATATCATCAAAACTGAAAAGAAAGTGAAATCAGTAGTGTTGGATCCTGATAAAATCCTTCCGGATGTCAATCTGGGGAATGACAGTTGGCCTCAAGATATTTATGACAATTAGAAAAATAGCCCGGAATTTGATTCCGGGCTTTTTTTTTGACTAATTAATAATCGTCATTGATCTCCAGCCACATACCATCAGGATCCTGAATGTAAATCTGTCTGATTCCATCTACTCGGATAGTGACTTTTCCTTTTTCTCCAGGCCAGCTTTCAAATGGATAATTGGTGTCTTGAAGGGTTTTGATGAAAGAATCCATGTCCTTCATACTAAAACAAAGGTGATTTACTTTTGAGATTTGCGTCGGGACATTTGGTGCTTCTATGATATGTAAAGCTGCACCGCCGCCGATATCGTACCAAGCATGCAGGCCATCTTTAAATGGCTCATCGATCTCTTTTAGACCGACGATGGATTCATAAAATTTTTTACTGTTTTCCAGATTCGAGACGTGGACAGCAATATGGTTGACTTTGATCTGTGAAAAGGATGTCATGTAGATTCCGGTAACTAAAAGGAAGGTTAAAAGGGCTTTCATTTTTTATTGGGTTTCTTTGAATTGCTTGTGAAAATAAAATTCAACGACCCAATGTCAGCTTTTTAGAAAAAGATTGAAAGTAAAATTTGATATAAAAAAAGGGCAGGTCTTTCGAACTGCCCCATATTGATTTTTAAAACAAACTTATTCTTCTAATTCACTCAAGTCATCTGCCAGTGCGATTTTTTCTGCCTGGTCAAACAGTTTCAATGCCTGCATGTAAACTTCATTGATGTCATTGACCACCATGTAAAAGGCGCTATCGTCATATAGCTGTCTTCCAAGATGAGCCTTCACCAAGATTTTTAGATAATCTTTGGACTTGTTGAAGTCAGCCTGATCAAACTCCACTTTATTTTTCTCACCAACTGCTACCAATTCTTTTAACATGGCATCAGTCACCTGAAAGTTGGCTTTATAATCTTCTACGCTCATGCCATCAAATTTCTCCTTGTTATTATTGGCATATTCCAAAACAAACTCTCTATTAGAATCTGAATTGAATAATCGATTGACGTATCGGCTATTCAACGTGGTGTCTAGCGGCACAAAATAATCTGGCATAATTCCTCCTCCTCCATACACAGTCCTACCTTTGGCAGTTTCATATTTGAGACTGTCGTTAAAACTGATGCTGTCAGCGGAGAAAAACTCTCCATGCTCAAATCTCTTGATATAATCCAGTTCATAATCTTCATGGTTGGAACCATAAGGTTTCTGGATAGATCTTCCTGATGGAGTATAATACCTTGCAATGGTCAATCTTAGTTCACCACCATCTGATAAATCAATTGGAAGCTGAACCAGTCCTTTTCCAAATGATCTTCTTCCTACAATCAGACCTCGATCATTGTCCTGAATTGCACCCGCAAGGATTTCAGATGCCGAAGCACTTCCCTCATTGATCAAAACGATCACCGGGCCTTCTTCAAATAATCCTGGCTTGAAGGCAAAAGCTTTCTGACTATACTGATCCACTTTCCCTTCCTGAGAAACGATCAATGCTCTTTGGCCTAGAAGTTCATCAGCCATATTGATAGCAGCACCCATATATCCTCCCGGGTTGCCTTGCAAATCCACGATCAACTTCTTCATTCCCTTTGATTTCAATTCCTCAATGGAGGTTCTGAATTCGTCATAGGTTGTTGCGGCAAATCGGGTTACTTTGATATAACCGATTTCATCATTGACCATGTATGTGGCGTTGATGCTATACTGAGGGATTTTATCTCTTGTAATTTCATAAGGGATCAAATCCTCTTGATTTTTCCTTTTGATATCTATGGTAACTTTCGATCCTTTAGGTCCTCTTAGTAGGTCAAAAACGTCACGGTTGGTCACCCCGATTCCGGCTACTGTTTTGCCGTCGACGGTAATTATTTGGTCACCAGACTGTATCCCGAGCGCTTCAGAAGGACCTCCAGTCAATGGAGCAACGACATAAATGGTATCTCTGATGATTCCGAACTCTACTCCAATACCGTCAAATTCACCATCTAACTGAGATTGTGCGAGTGATGCGTCTCTTGCAGGAATATAGCTCGAGTGTGGATCCAGATTTTCCAGCATTTTAGTGATGCCGTATTCCACTAGTTCATTAGTGTTGACACTATCCACATAATCTCTGTTGATATAGGTCATAATTTCCTGGAGCTTATACAATGCAGCTCTCAGGTCATTTTGGTTACTCTTAGGTTCAGCAAAAGTAGCTCCTATCCAAATACCAGCAGAAATTGCCAATGCCAGGATAATAGGAAGTCTTATTTGCGCCTTCGTGTTTTTAGTATCGCTCACGTCTTTACCTTTCTTATTTTATTGCTTATTAATTCTAAACTAGCACAAATTGCCAGTGTTTTAAAAGTGACTTTTTATAAAGTTAACGAATGTTTATACGAGGGGGTACGATAATGATCCAATTTATTACCCTTTTTTCTGTTAAAAAAAATTATTTTTGTGCTATGAAGGCTGAAAATGCATTTACTAAAGCTTTGGTAGGGGACTTGGTGTCTGAAAACTATGTTTTCGCATCGGTGTTGCACTATTTTGGCATCAGCTTTTATCAGTATCAGACTCATGCCTTGGAGGATGTTTGCAAAAAACATAAAGTCCATCCAAATCAACTTATTTCCGAATTGGAGGCTTGGGCTGTGAGAAAGGAGCCTACAAACGAGGAGTTGTATCTCAATCCAATAGAAGTTTTGGTCGCCTATTTAAAAAGAAAGCATTATTTCTTTGTCCGTCAAGAGCTTCCTTTTCTTGCAAATATAATTTCTGGAATTACTCCAGAGCCAGAGTATGCTGGGTTGATTGCTGATCTAAGAATCATGTTCCCGCTTTTTGTGGAAGATTTTATCCATCATATTCACGAAGAGGAGAGTGGTCTTTTTAACAGAATCGTTCTGTTGCAGGATGTGGAGAATGATAATTACAGCCTTTTTGACGCGCTTAAAATTCTGGAGAAGGATCCAATCCATTTGTTGTCGGAAGTCCATGAGATCCATGATGATGAAATGGAAGGTATTCGGAAATTGACAAGAGATTATTCTTTGCCAGAAAATGCACCACTTACCATGAAGGTTCTTTACCATGAGCTTCAGAATTTTGAGAGAGAGCTTTCCATACATGCTCAGATAGAGGATGAATTACTTTTTCCGAAGGCGGTAGAACTAGAGCGTGAGGCCATGCGCAAAATCCGCAAAAAAATCAGGATCAACTGATGGCGAGAATTATTGCAATTGATTTAGGAACCAAACGCACGGGCTTGGCTGTTACGGATCCGCTTAGGATGTTGGCAAATCCCATGGAAACCATTGACACTTCAGGCCTTTTGGAATATCTGAAAGCCTATTTCGCGAAAGAGGAAGTAGACACCATTGTTTTGGGATTACCTATTCGTCTCAACGGGAAAGACAACGAAATGACTCCCAAAGTAATGGAGATGAAAGGAAAGTTAGAGCAGATATTTCCCTCAAAAAAAATAGAATTGATCGACGAAAGGTTTACTTCCAAGATGGCTATGCAGAGCATGATCTCCATGGGCAGTAAAAAGAAAGACCGTCGTGAAAAAGCCGGAAACTTGGACAAGGTCAGCGCAGCAATAATTTTACAATCGTATTTAGAAAGACAATGATTTACCCCATAGTTGCCTACGGGAACCCGATACTTAAAAAAGAGGCAGAAGAAATCAATGAAGGTACAACCCTTGACTCAATGATCAAGGACATGTTTGCCACCATGGATCATGCCAATGGCGTGGGGCTGGCTGCTCCTCAAATCAACCAAGGAATCAGGCTTTTTGTGATTGACAGTACCTTGATGCTTGATGAGGAGGATGAAGAAGTCGGTATCAGAAGGGCTTTTATCAATCCGATTATTCTAGATGAATATGGGGATGATTATAGTTTTGAAGAAGGGTGTTTGAGTATTCCGGAAGTGCGTGCTGAGATCATCAGGCCTGAAAAACTCACCATCGAATATTACGATGAAAACTGGAATCTGAAGGAAGAAGAATTTGGAGGGATGACTGCGAGAGTAATTCAGCATGAATACGACCACTTGGAAGGGATTCTTTTTGTCGATTATCTGAAAGGATTGAAAAAACGTCTGGTGAAATCTAAATTGATTGACGTCAGCAAAGGGAAAATATCGACAGATTACAGAATGATCTATCCACTGAAATGAATCGTACTCCCCAATTATCCATCGCATTAGTTCAAACTGATCTTTACTGGAAAGATAAGACAGCGAATTTGGCTATGCTAGAAGAGAAAATTTGGGAGTTAACCGAAAAAGTCGATTTGATCATCCTTCCTGAAATGTTCCCAACGGGATTTAGTATGGAGGCTGCTGAGCTTGCCGAGCCGATGAATCTTGGGATTTGCAAATGGATGAAGCAAATGGCTTCCCAAACCCAAGCAGTAATTACCGGGAGTGCGATTATCAAGGATGAGGGGATGTTTTACAACCGGCTTCTTTGGGTTACTCCCGAAGGAGAAATTTCCCATTACGACAAAAGACATCTTTTTCGTATGGCAAAAGAAGAGGAAACATATTCCCCTGGCCAAAGGCTTCCTGTTTTCGATCTGAAAGGTTGGAAAATTTGTCCTCAAGTTTGTTATGATCTCCGATTCCCTGTTTTCTCCAGAAACTCCTGGAAAAATGGAGAAGCCGCCTATGATTTTTTATTTTATGTTGCCTCTTGGCCGGCTGCAAGGACTTCAGCTTGGGATGCATTATTGCCTGCCAGAGCGATAGAAAATTTATGTTATGTAGCAGGAGTAAATCGGATCGGCAGGGATGGAAATGAGATAGAGTACATCGGACATTCATCCGCCTTTGACTTTAAAGGAGTTCAAATTGCCAACGCCGGTGAGGAGGGAAAAACAGTTCTTTTTACCCTAAATGCGGAGTATTTGGAAAGTTATAGAGCAAAATTCCCTGCCTGGATGGATGCGGATAATTTTACAATCGGGTAAAAAGCTTTGATGAAGGGTTCTGAGGATTTGATGAACCGAATTTGAAACAAGGATATTTTCTGTAATTTAGCCGCAAAATTTTCTGACCCTGTATTCTGAAATTTCTGATTGCATGAGATTTGAGTAATGGAAGTGGAGTGAAATTCCATTTTTCTAATTCAGGGTCTTACCACTCTTTTTAAGAATCCTGATCAAACCATGAGTAACCAGACTCCAAAAATCCTTTATACGTTGACAGATGAGGCACCAGCTTTAGCGACGTATTCCTTACTGCCGATTGTTCAAGCTTATACAAGCTCTGCAGGGGTAAAAGTAGAAACAAGAGATATTTCACTTTCCGGTAGAATCATAGCCAATTTTCCGGAATACTTGACTCCAGAGCAACAAATTCCAGATGCACTGGCAGAACTTGGTGAAATCGCAAAGACTCCCGAAGCCAATATTGTCAAGCTTCCGAATATATCCGCCTCTATCCCTCAGTTAAAAGCGGCAATCAAAGAACTTCAAGATTTAGGCTATGCTCTTCCAAATTATCCTGAAGAGCCAAAGACAGAGGAAGAAAAAACAGTTAAATCGAAATATGATAAAATCAAAGGATCAGCAGTAAACCCTGTCTTGAGAGAAGGGAATTCTGACAGAAGAGCTCCTTTGGCAGTGAAGGAATATGCCAAAAAGCATCCACATTCCATGGGAAAATGGACTGCAGATTCGAAGTCCCATGTGGATAGCATGACCGAAGGTGATTTTTACGGTAGTGAAAAATCCCATACCATGACGCATGCTACTTCTGTGACGATCCAACTGACCAAAACAGATGGTGGTAAAGAAGTTTTGAAATCAGGCTTGAAGCTTCAGGAAGGTGAGGTAATTGATGCATCGACAATGAGTGTTTCTGCTTTGAAGGCATTCCTGAAAAAAGCGAAAGCTGAAGCAAAAGCTCAAGGAGTATTGTTTTCAATTCACATGAAGGCAACCATGATGAAAGTCTCTGACCCAATTATCTTCGGACATGCTGTCAATGTGTTCTTTGAGCCTGTATTTGCAAAACATGCAGCTACTTTTGAAGCCTTGGGTGTGGATGTGAGAAATGGTTTTGGAGACCTATTATCAAACCTGGATAAACTTCCTGCTGAGAAGAAAAGGGAGATTATGGCTGATATCGACGCATGTTATGCAGATAGTCCCGACTTGGCGATGGTGAATTCAGATCGAGGAATCACCAATCTTCATGTACCTAGTGATGTAATCATTGATGCTTCTATGCCTGCCATGATCCGTACTTCTGGACAGATGTGGAACAAAGAAGGAAAATCCCAAGATACCAAAGCGGTGATTCCAGACAGAAGCTATGCTGGAGTCTATCAGGCTACTATAGAATTTTGCAAGAAGCATGGCGCTTTTAATCCTTCCACGATGGGAAGTGTTCCAAATGTGGGTTTGATGGCCCAAAAAGCCGAAGAGTACGGATCTCATGATAAGACATTCGAAATATCAGCAGCGGGAGTTATAGAGGTGATCGATGAAAATGGGGTGGTGATTCTTTCACATGAAGTAGAAGCTGGAGATATCTGGAGAATGTGCCAGACCAAGGATGCTCCTATTCAGGATTGGGTTAAGCTTGCAGTGACAAGAGCTAGACTCTCTAATACACCTGCAGTTTTCTGGTTAGACCCAAAAAGAGCTCATGACCAGGAATTGATCAAAAAGGTAAATACCTATTTGTTGGATCACGATACACATGGACTTGAGATTCATATCATGTCTCCTGTAGAAGCAACCAACTTCACTCTAGCAAGAATTAAAGAAGGTATGGATACAATTTCCGTAACTGGAAATGTGCTGAGAGATTACCTGACAGATTTATTCCCGATTTTGGAAGTAGGAACATCTGCAAAAATGCTTTCTATTGTGCCTTTGATGAACGGTGGAGGTTTGTTTGAAACTGGTGCAGGAGGATCCGCACCGAAGCATGTGGAGCAGTTTGTGAAAGAAGGACATTTACGTTGGGATTCTTTAGGTGAATTCCTTGCCTTAGCCGTTTCTTTGGAGCATTTAGGCCAGACTTTCCATAATGAAAAAGCACTGTTGCTTGGAGAGACGCTAGATGTGGCTACTGGAAAGTTTTTGGAAAATGATAAATCTCCTGCAAGAGTGGTGGGTAAGTTGGACAACAGAGGTAGTCATTTCTATCTGGCTCTGTATTGGGCCCAGGCTTTGGCAGATCAAAATAAAGACGCGGAGCTTAAAGCAAGATTTACTCCGCTTGCAAAGGCCTTGACTGAAAAAGAGGAGCAGATTGTAGCTGAGTTAAATGGTAGCCAAGGAACTCCTTTAAACATAGGAGGGTACTACAAAATGGATGAAAAGCTTACTGCTGATGCCATGCGTCCAAGTGCGACCTTGAATGAAGTTTTGGCAAGTTTATAAATTGACTTTATTTCTATTGAATGCCCTGATTCAGATCTTGGATCAGGGCATTTTTTTATCCTTCCTCAAATGAAACTTGATGCTGTTTTAAAAATTCCTTAATTACGGAAACATGGATACATTCCCCCAAGTGGATAAATGAGTAATCATTTACTTTTTTCTCTTTACCATGTGCAATGATGGATTTCTCCTCAATATCAAATCCAAGGTGGAGGTGTTTAGTCCGACTTTGCATACCGATTATCCTTCCTTCAGAGTCAAAGAGTGGGCCTCCGCTTTGTCCTCTTAGACCTGGAGTGCTCATTTCTATGCCATAGATTTTTCCGGTTTTATCACCTAAAAAACGAGTAACCATCCCTTCAATGGGGAATCTTGGTGACCTCGCATTTCCTTTGGAAGTCCATTCTAACACTTCCTTTTCCAAGTTAAGTTGGAAATTGGAAAATTCAGGAAAAGGAAAGCCTAATCGACAAAGCATATCCCCGGGATGAACAGTTGCCGTGTCTTTCAAAAACCTGGGATTATTTGTAAAGAGCTTTTTCTCAAATCCCTCGAATTTGATCAAAGCTAAATCGTATTCTGGATGTGCATGGATTTTTAGGTTATTAATCTGGTCTACACAATCCACAAAAGTCACCCTCATTTCGGATGTTTTATCGGATTTCAGGCCTAATTGATAGGCGAGTTGTTTGTGTTTTTTGAGATCTTTTTTCCCCGCCAGATATTGGTGATACACTTGATTGATTTGGTCAGCCTGGGAAAGCCATTGGGCAACATGCTTGCAGGTCAAGGCATAGCCTTGATCGTTTACAAAGAAAAGGGTAGCTGATCCTCGCTGGACTTGCTGCGCTTCAAAATTCCTGGATATCGAGTGAATAGCCCGGGTGAATCCGGCTACTTCCTGAATGGCTTTGGCAAACATAAGATTTTGTCTTTGTTCCAAATTAGCCATTTCTCCGAGATTTGCCCTTTTGGGAACAGTTGAAAAAAATATTTTCCTTTCCGAAATCGATTGATTTTTAAATTGTGGGGATTCTGTTTGACAGGAATCTCAATCCATTTGGGCTAGCCAATAATTTATAATAACTTAGCCATCCCTCAGCCACTTTTAGCCAAAAGAGGCATGCCTGATGGGAAAGTTTGAAAAATCAAACCTATACGCTAATCAATAATAATTATGAGCAAAATTAAAGTTGGAATTAATGGATTCGGAAGAATCGGACGACTTGTTTTTAGAGTTGCACAGGAAAGAGATGATATCCAAGTAGTGGGGATCAATGACCTGATCGATGTAGACTACATGGCATATATGCTGAAGTATGATTCTACTCACGGCCAATTCAAAGGTACTGTTGAAGTGAAAGACGGTAAATTGGTTGTAAATGGTAATGCAATCAGAGTAACTTCTGAAAGAAGCCCTGCAAACTTGAAATGGGATGAAGTAGGTGCTGAATATGTAGTAGAATCTACCGGTCTTTTCCTGACCAAAGAAACTGCTCAAGGCCATATTGACGCTGGTGCAAAAAAAGTAATTATGTCTGCTCCTTCTAAGGACGATACGCCGATGTTTGTAATGGGTGTAAACGAAAGTTCTTATACTTCAGACATGGTATTTGTTTCCAATGCATCTTGTACTACAAACTGCCTTGCTCCAATCGCAAAAGTATTGAACGATAACTTCGGAATCGAAGAAGGTTTAATGACCACCGTTCACGCTACTACTGCTACTCAGAAAACAGTAGACGGTCCTTCTGCTAAAGACTGGAGAGGTGGACGTGGTGCTGGCCAGAACATTATCCCATCCTCAACTGGAGCTGCTAAAGCTGTTGGAAAAGTAATTCCTGAATTGAATGGTAAATTGACAGGTATGGCATTTAGAGTTCCTACTCCGGATGTTTCTGTTGTTGATTTGACCGTAAGACTGAAGAAGCCTGCTAAGTACGAAGAAATCTGTGCTAAGATGAAAGAAGCTTCCGAAACTACCATGAAAGGTGTTTTGGGATATACTGAAGATGCAGTTGTTTCCAATGACTTTATCGGTGATGCTAGAACATCTATCTTCGATGCAGAAGCTGGAATCCAGCTTTCTGATACTTTCGTGAAAGTTGTTTCTTGGTATGATAATGAGTGGGGATATTCCAATAAAGTCGTTGACTTGTTGACATATATCGCTAAAAAATAAAGTGAAAGCCGGTCATTTGACCGGCTTTTTTTTGCCTTTCCATTTTTTAAACCAAACTAGTTTACTCCTTTTTTTCGTTTATTCTGGAAAAATTGAGTTATGAAATTGCCATTATTCCCACTCAAACTTGTTGCTTTTCCTGGGGAGGAATTGAATCTCCATATATTCGAGCCTCGGTACAAACAATTGATCGCGGATGTCGAACAAGAAGATCTCACCTTTGGGATTTTGGTTTACTCAGAGCAATTAATGGAATTTGGTACAGAAGTAAGTCTAAAGGAAATCCATCATCGATACGAAGACGGGAGGCTAGACATCAAAACCATTGGGGGTAGAGCTTTCAAACTTCTGAATTTTGAAAATCCGATGGACGGAAAGTTGTATGCTGGAGGACAAATCAAATATTTGGAAAATGACTTTACGGTCAGCAATGTCCAGCACCTTGAGTTTCTTTTCTATCTGAAAGAGGTGTTGTTTCTATTGAAGTTTCCCACTCAACCAGACCCTGAAAATACCACTTCATTTACCTATGCACACAAGGTAGGCCTGAAGCTAGAGGAAGAACTGAAACTTTTGAAAATGACTTCAGAAAGTGAAAGACAATGTTTTTTAATTGACCATTTTAAAAGGATAATTCCCGCCATCAAAGCCATAGAAAAGGCCAAAGAGAAGATCCGGCAAAATGGGCATTTCAAGCACTTGGATCCATTGAATTTCTAGTCGTTTCCTGAATTTGGGATCTTTTGAACTCGCATTAAATTATCCGTTGCCTGCAGAATTTTATTTTTTAAAATAGGATTGTAGCCAGGGTGAGAATCCAGAAAATCAGAAACTATTTTAGCGGCTTCAGAAGAAGAATATTGACCTGCAGTAGCTGAGACCCATCGTTTAGGAAAAAAGATATCTCCGGTCTTTTGGATTTCTACGAGTAAACCCAACGCCAATGGAAGGTGTTTGACTGCGCTTTTCTGATGTAAAGGATGATGGATGAAACCACAAGCCGATAGAACCCAAGATTCCTTTTCCCGATTTTTTTCCAGTTTGAATGATTCAAAAAGTAAATCTCTTTCCTGTTCATTCTGAGAAAGCGCAGGCCGCAGAAAATCAAATCTCAATAGCTTGTCAGGATTGCTGATCCTGCTTCTCTCTTCATTGAGGATTTCCTCAAATTTTGGATGCCCATAAAGCGCCAAAGTCATCGCAAGACTAGTGAAATTGTCTGGGTTTAATTTTAGGTTTTCTATTTCCAGATTCTTTTTCCAGACGTGATACAATCTGTTTTGACCGGATTGATTGTAGGCAATGTCAGTGTATAAATTGAAAATAGTTTTCTTTAGGTTAGTAGAAATATCCTGTTGCAACAAGTTCCAAAGCTGATCTTCCAACAAGGGAACTTGGTTTTCTCGTTGCTCCTGGCTAAGGAAAGTCCAAAAAAGCGAATTCAATTCTGATGAGATCAATCTCGCCAAAATTTCATTTTTCTCCTCTAAAATCCCTTTTTTCAATAGTTCGAAAGTTTGTATGGGAGCTATTTCACCTGCCAGCGTATTTTCATACAAATTAATATAGGATTGGCCTCGCATGACTTCATCTTCTAGGCTTTGAATTCTGTCTAAAGCATTCATGTCTAACGGGAAAATGCCATATCCTAAGCCATTGCTATTAAATAGTATGGCAATTGGTTTATCAAGCCCCTTTGCTTCGATCAAATCAAAGCTTTTGCCTTCCAGAGAAACAGAAAAAGTCTTGGATTCCTGAGGATAAAAAAGCGTCACATCAAAGAGCTGTGGCCATACCTTAACGGAGCCGTCTTCAGCTTTTTGAGAAATGGTGAAAGATGCAACTTTACCCTCCTTGGAATAGTTGATTTCATCGGAAATAATCGGCCTTCCTGATTGATTTACCCAGACTTTACTCCAGTTTTGAAGGTCTATTTCGGTTTCCTGGTCCAGAATTTCTACTAGGTCGCTCCATGTTGCATTACTGTTTGCAAATGTCTTGATATAGGTTTGTATTCCTTTTTGGAAAGCTTTTTCTCCCATCGCTGTTTCCAGCTGCCGCATCATGATCGGGGCTTTGTCATAGATAATGCTTCCGTAAAGCGAACCTGCATCTTTTAAATTTGCAAGTTGCTGACGAATAGGATTCGTACCCTTGGTACGGTCTTCTCCATAAGCAGAAGGGTAATGATTGGTCAGAAACGCAAGCTCGTGATTGATCTCAGGGTAAGCCGGATCGACGAGTTTTCCAGCCATGAAATTTGCAAAGACTTCTTTCATCCAGACATCCTCAAACCAGTTCATCGTCACTAAATCCCCAAACCACATATGGGCTGTTTCATGCCCGATCAATTTTGCTCTGGAAAGCAATTCATTAGTGGTTGCATTCCCGTCCAGAAAAAGTGCAGATTCCCGATATTGAATGGCTCCTACATGTTCCATTCCGCCATATTGAAAAATTGGGATCGTAGCAAAATCGAGTTTCTGAAAAGGGAAAGGGTACGCAGTGTATTCTTCTAAAAAATCTTTGGCTTTTTTATGAAGGGAAAAGATTTCTGGAATACTCGCCTCGATTTTTTCAGAATTGGTTTCACGATACAACATACGTTGTGGAAAATCACCTGATATCTCTGCTTTTTCAAATTTTCCAGCCACAAAAGAGAAGAGGTAAGTGCTCATTAAGTCCGATTTTCCAAAGTGATGGGTAGTAAATCCATTATTTGTCTCTGAGGAGGTTTCAGGAGCCCCAGCTAAGACTTTCCAATCTGAAGGAGCAGAAATACTCAATGTATAGGTTGCTTTTAAATTTGGTTGGTCAAAACAAGGAAAGAGCGTACTTGCTCGATCTGGGACCAGTAGCGTATAGAGGAAATCCTGATTACGATTGAGAGAAAGTTCCCCTGCCTGAAACTCTATCTCAATCGTGTTTCTTCCTTTTTTCAGGGATTCTTTTGCTATGATCAGATGCTGATTTTGATGGTTGATCTTTGAAGGCTGGCCATTGACCAATAAACTTTTCAAATGGGATTTTTCTTCATGAAAATCCAATATCAAAGGCTGGGATAACTCAGTAAGCGAAGCCTCCAATGTTAATTTGGAAGGAATAGGATTTTCTAACTTTTCGGGAATAGAAAAATCCAGTTGATAATGGATTTCTGATATTTGTTTTTTCCGGTATTCTGCTAGTTCGATAGAAATGCCTTCATCGTAAAAATGAGCATCAGAAATGGGGTCTTTACAAGAAATTAATAGGGTGGAAAGAGCAACTGCGAGGAGTAGGTTTTTCATAATCCAACATTGGGGATAAATGAAAGAATTCGCAAGAGGAATTTTATCGAAATCCTTTTCCGGGATTTTAAAACAAAAAAGCAGACCATTTCTAGTCTGCTTTAGTGATCCCGCTGGGGCTCGAACCCAGGACCCTCCCGATAAAATCGGGATGCTCAACCAGCTGAGGAGATAAGTCCTTCAATATATTTCCTTGATTTCATTTTTTTAATTTTCAATTCTCTGACTTTGGCAGATTTTAAGTCTTCTAAAGTTTCTTGGTAAACCAACTTCCAGGGGATACCGGTTGCGGTGAATTTGGAGTGACCGATGTGGTGTTCATAAAGCCTTCTTTCTAAATCAATACAGGCTCCAACATAGTACTTGTCTAACCTTTCGGAGTAAATAACATAAACGAATGCCATAAGATCAATTTAGGCATTAAAAACAAAAAAGCAGACCATTTCTAGTCTGCTTTAGTGATCCCGCTGGGGCTCGAACCCAGGACCCTCCCGATAAAATCGGGATGCTCAACCAGCTGAGGAGATAAGTCCTTCAATATATTTCCTTGATTTCATTTTTTTAATTTTCAATTCTCTGACTTTGGCAGATTTTAAGTCTTCTAAAGTTTCTTGGTAAACCAACTTCCAGGGGATACCGGTTGCGGTGAATTTGGAGTGACCGATGTGGTGTTCATAAAGCCTTCTTTCTAAATCAATACAGGCTCCAACATAGTACTTGTCTAACCTTTCGGAGTAAATAACATAAACGAATGCCATAAGATCAATTTAGGCATTAAAAACAAAAAAGCAGACCATTTCTAGTCTGCTTTAGTGATCCCGCTGGGGCTCGAACCCAGGACCCATACATTAAAAGTGTATTGCTCTACCAGCTGAGCTACGGAATCATATTTTCAGTGGGCTTTTCCACTTGGT
>JAFIDK010000003.1:41425-517872 GCA_017051695.1 Algoriphagus aestuarii
GTAATTATTAAATCAATCTCTCGATCCCAGAACCCTCCCGATAAAATCGGGATGCTCTACCAGCTGAGCTACGGAATCATATTTTCTGTGGACTTTTCCACTTGGTAATTATTAAATCAATCTCTCGATCCCAGAACCCTCCCGATAAAATCGGGATGCTCTACCAGCTGAGCTACGGAATCATATTTTCTGTGGACTTTTCCACTTGGTAATTATTAAATCAATCTCTCGAACCCAGGGCCCTCCCGATAAAATCGGGATGCTCTACCAGCTGAGCTACGGAATCGGTACTCTTTGATAAAATAAAAAGCGGAACGTAATTCCGCTTTTGTGAAGTGATCCTGTCAGGACTCGAACCTGAAACCTACTGCTTAGAAGGCAGTTGCTCTATCCAGTTGAGCTACAGGACCTGGATAAAATTTTGATCGATCCAAGGATCTATCAAAGGTAAATAAAGTCGGGGTGGCAGGATTCGAACCTACGACCTCCACATCCCAAATGTGGCGCGATACCGGGCTACGCTACACCCCGAAACTTTCTCTTTAAACTCAAATACTTTTTAACTCCTTGCAAGTTAAACTTTGTTTTTTGCCAACTCAGGCTGGCCTTACTAAGTGATCCCGCTGGGGCTCGAACCCAGGACCCATACATTAAAAGTGTATTGCTCTACCAGCTGAGCTACGGAATCATATTTTCTGTGGACTTTTCCACTTGGCAATTATTATATCAATCTCTCGATCCCAGAACCCTCCCGATAAAATCGGGATGCTCTACCAGCTGAGCTACGGAATCATGTTGTCTGAAAACTTTCAGAAATTTTAACCACTTTTTTGTGGGTTTTATGCTTTCAAATTGACTCCCTGGCCTTGCTTTTTGCCAGATCATTGTCGTAATTGGACTGCAAATTTAAGCTACTGATTTATAAATGCCAAACCCTAATTCAATCTTTCTTACAAAATTTTTGATATTTATTGTCTTCCTTTTGCAAAGTATTAATTGTCAGGCAGATGTGATTGCTCTGGAAAAAGCAGATTCTTTGTTTCAGCAAAGAAGTTACAAGGAGGCGATGGAAATTTACCAGAATAACTATCAACTAGGAATTTATTCTCCTGCCATGTTACTTAAAATGTCCTTCATTTCTGAGGGAATAGGAGACAAAGAACATGCGACACTTTACCTCAGTAAATACTACGATTTGAGTCCTAATTCTCAGACAATTACTAAGATAAAAAGCCTAACAGGACAGACCAATTTAGTAGGGTATGAGGTAAGCGACGGAGAGCGTTTTATTCTGTTTCTTGTCGAATATCAGGAGATTATCGTCGGCTCTCTTTCCTTATTTCTTTTGATCTCCTTGATCATGCTGTGGATCAATGGAAGGAAAATCGCTGAGGCCAGGTATTATTGGCCCTCTATATTGCTAATTGTTTTGATTTTTGCAGCCAATAACTTCCTACGGGCTCCAAGAACAGCATTGATTACACAGAGCCCAACGATGATCGTTTCTAAGCCTAGTGCTGGCGGAGAATTGATTGCCCGAGTAGAGCCAGGACATCGAGTGAAGATCAAATCCAGTAAAGACATCTGGTATGAGGTAGAATGGAAAAATAAAATCGCCTATATCAAAAAAAACAATGTCACTAGGCTATAAAAAAGAAGCTCTCGATTTTCCGAGAGCTTCTTTTTTTATTAAAGTTTCTTGATCTGTAGATTTTTGAAATAAACAAGATCTCCATGATCCTGCAGAGCAATCTTTCCTTTTTTAAAGGTTCCAAAACCTGGCATGTCTTTAAACTTACTGTCTGCGATCAAGGCTTCCCATTCTGGTGTCCACATAGTAGTACTCACTACGGTAGTTCCGTTTAGGATCAATTCAAGTTTGCCATGATCCGCTATGATTTCGGCTTGGTTCCATTCACCCCAAGGTTTTACGGTTTCTTCACTGCTTACGATCAGGTCATATAAATCACCGGCTCTGTGACTGATGATTTTGGCATCTGGATGTCCTTCATTATCCAGCACCTGCATTTCCATGCCGGTATTCCAAGGGTACTGGTATTCCGGAGCTTCGTGAACAAAGAAGATTACGCCGCTATTTCCGTTTTCACCGATTTTCCAATCGTATTTGAAGTGGAAATTTTCAAACTCCTCGTCTGTCACAATATCTCCTCCATCACCTGTTTGCCATCCATCTTTATTCCCGGCATCTAAATAAATGGTGCCTTCTTCATCAATTTTCCAAGCTTTTCCTACTTCACCGCCACCGTATTTATGCCATCCAGCAAAAGTAGATCCATCTGTAAGTGAAATCCATTCAGACTCCTGAGTTGTTTCTGTTGTTTCGGCTACTTCGGTTTCTGCAGTTTTTTCGTTGGCACAGGAAGCTAACAGACCCGCTAAAGCCAAAACAGCAAAATATTTTTTGTTCATCTTTTTATTTCTTTAGCAACAATACATAAGCGACCATGTCTTTGGCGTCTTCAAGGGTCACATTTGGATGTGCAGGCATAGGTACTTCGCCCCAAACCCCCACACCACCTGCGATTACTTTTTCAGCTAGCATGTTGATGTTTTCTTCTGTGCTTTCATACTTTGCAGCGACATCTGCATAAGAAGGTCCTACGATCTTTCTTTCTACCATGTGGCAAGAAGTACAATCCGAAGTTTTCAACTTTTCAAGACCTTTGATATAAATCGGGTCATTTTGATATTTTTCTTCTAGACTGATCTCTTTAGCCGGCTCAGTAGTTGTAGTTTCGGCTACCGTGGTAGTCTCAGATGATTTTTCTGCACCTCCGCATGCGAAAGCCAATCCAGCCAAAGCGGCTAGTCCCAGGTTTAAAGGTTTTGTGATTTTCATTTTTGTAGTAATTAATATGGGGTTTTAAATTCCTAAAATTTTCTTGTTAAATGCCTCATCAGCACCCACGCCTGCAAAGTCGTCAAATGCTTTTTCAGTAACTCTGATGATATGTGAATCGATGAACGGAGCACCTTCTGCGGCTCCTTGCTCTGGATGCTTGATCGCACATTCCCACTCTAACACAGCCCATCCATCGTAATCGTACTGCGAAAGTTTGCTAAAAATTCCAGCAAAATCAACTTGTCCGTCACCCAAAGATCTGAAACGACCGGCACGCTCTACCCATCCTTGGAATCCACCATACACACCTTGTTTTCCAGTCGGGTTAAATTCAGCATCCTTCACATGGAACATCTTGATTCTATCATGATAAAAATCAATGAATTGTAAATAATCCAGACATTGTAATACGAAGTGACTTGGATCATACAGGATATTCGCACGTTTGTGTCCGTTTACTTTATCCAAAAACATTTCAAACGTTACTCCATCATGAAGATCTTCTCCCGGATGAAGTTCATAGCAGACGTCCACACCGTTTTTATCAAATTCATTTAAGATAGGAGTCCATCTTTTTGCTAATTCTGTAAATCCGGTTTCAACCAGACCTGCAGGTCTCTGAGGCCAAGGGTAAACTGTATGCCACATCAAGGCACCGCTGAATGTAGCATGTGCTGTCAATCCCATATTTTGAGAGGCTTTCGCTGCATACATTAACTGCTGGGTTGCCCATTCTGTTTTGCCTTTTAGGTCTCCTTTTAGGTTTGCAGGTGCAAAGCCGTCAAAAAGCTCGTTGTAAGCTGGATGCACAGCTACCAACTGTCCTTGTAAGTGAGTGGATAGTTCTGTGATCTCCATGCCTGCGGCTTCTACGATTCCTTTGACTTCGTCTGCATAGGTTTTGCTTTCCGCAGCTTTTTGCAGATCGATTAATCTGCTATCCCAGGTAGGAATCTGAACACCTTTATAGCCTAAGTCAGCTACCCAGTTACAGATGTTTTCTAAATTGTTAAATGGAGCCTGGTCATCTGCAAACTGTGCAAGAAAAATGGCGGGTCCTTTAATAGTTTTCATTTTCTGTTTTGGTTTATTCCGAGTTCATTCAAAATTAACGGTGAATTTCTTTCGGTTTAGGTTTGAATTTTGAGTTTAACTTATTTTTCAACGACAAACGGAGTCCATTTCTGATCCGATTTATTACTTTTTAAGACATGATCTATGAATGCCATTCCTCTGATGCCATCTTCGATGCCTGGATAATCCTGCCATTCCGGTTTAGGCGTTTCACCTTTTTGCTCAGCATAGATACATCTTGCAAAATTTCGGTACAAGTTAGCAAAGGCTTCCACATATCCCTCAGGATGTCCTGCTGGAGTTCTGGTATTTTCATTTGCCAATGACCCTAAATAGCCAGTTCCAGCCCTGTAAATCTGGTCAGGCTTATCAGGCCATCTTACAGTTAGGGTATTGTTTAGCTCCTGCTCCCATTCCAAGCCACCTTTTTCTCCATAGATCCGGACCTTTAGGTTGTTTTCTGCTCCGGTATCTGTTTGAGAGGCCATCAGCACGCCGGAAGCTCCATTTTCAAATCGCATCAGCACCACCCCGTCGTCATCAATCGGTCTGCCGTCTATTTTGATATATAGGTCTGCGCATAGATGAGTCATTTTTAAACCGGAAACATATTCAGCCATGTGGAAAGCGTGGGTCCCGATATCTCCCATACAGCCGGCAAGGCCATTTTTGTTGGGATCGGTTCTCCAGGCAGCCTGCTTGTTGTTTTCTGATTCTAGCAATTTCCAAAGCCAACCTTGTGGATATTCTACATAGATTTTTCTGATTTCACCGATTTCACCATCGGCAATCATCTGCTTTGCCTGTTTGATCATCGGATACCCAGAATAGGTATGTGTCAAAAGAAAATGCCTGTCAGAATTGTTTACAATATGATACAACTCCTTTGCCTCTTGATAATTTAAAGTCAAAGGTTTGTCTAGAGCGACATGAAAACCATGCTTTAAGGCTTTGACTGTCGGGTCAAAATGGACGTTGTTGGGAGTGACGATGCAGACTACATCTATCCTTTCGGATTCAGGTAGTTGAAGTTCTTTTTCAAACATTTCATCATAACTCGCATAGACTCTTTCCGAAGGAAGCATCAATTCCTCACCACGGATTTTTGATTTCTCAGGGTTAGAGCTGAATGCCCCAGCGGCAAGCTCAAACATCCCGTCCATCAAAGCGCCGTTTAGGTGAATGGCGCCAATGAAGGATCCAGGACCACCGCCTATCAGTCCAATCTTTAATTTTTTTGTTGTTGACATGGGTAAAATAGAATAGATTATTCTGGTAATAACAGGTTGAAATAATTGATAATTAGCCGAAAATCCTCGACTCTTTAATCGAGAAGGATAGATAATTGATTAATAGCTTCAGCATGGTATAAATGGCTTTCAGAAATCTACTAATCCAAAGATTTTCACTGACCAATCAAAGCCTTAAAATAAAGTAAAATGATAAAAGTTTAAACTTTCTTTCCTAAATAGGGATATTTCCAATTAACTAATCTTAATCTCTATGCTTCTCCGCACGAAATTTCGGCTTTCATTCATGATGTTTATGGAATTCTTTATCTGGGGTGCTTGGTTTGTGACCATGGGGACATTTCTTGGCTCTAATTTGATGGCCAAAGACCAGGAAATTTCTTTGGCTTTTTCCACTCAGTCCTTTGGTGCCATCATTGCACCTTTTATCGTGGGTTTGATTGCTGACCGATATTTCAATGCGGAAAAAATCCTGGGGATTATCCATGTTCTTGGGGCTCTATTGATGTTTGGGCTGTATTCGGCCACTGATTTCTCGGGGTTTTTTCCAATGCTTCTGGGCTATATGATCCTGTTTATGCCTACACTGGCTTTGGTCAATTCGATCTCATTTAATCAAATGTCCAATCCGGAAAAGGAATTTTCGGTGATCCGTGTATGGGGGACCATCGGATGGGTAACTGCCGGGATTTTGATCAGCTACCTGGGTTGGGATAGTAAGGCGGGTTTGGATGAAGGCTTGCTGAAATATACCTGGCTGATGGCAGGAGGAGTTTCTCTTGTATTGGGCTGTTATAGTTTTTTTCTGCCAGAAACTCCACCCAGGGCAAAATCAGCCAATAAATTTAGATTTTCTGAAGTGATTGGACTTGATGCATTGAAACTTCTTAAAGACAGGAATTTTGCAGTTTTCTTTATCAGCTCCATTTTGATCTGTATTCCCTTAGCTTTTTACTATCAAAACGCCAGTCCATTTCTCACCGAAATAGGGCTGGAAAACTCTACTGGTAAAATGGCGATGGGACAGGTTTCAGAAGTGGTTTTCATGTTGGCTTTACCTGTTTTCTTTTCCCGTTTTGGAGTGAAAACCACGCTTTTTGTAGCTATGCTGGCATGGGCAGTCAGGTACTTGTTGTTTGCATTGGGAGATGCAAATGAGGGTGTTTGGATGTTATTGATTGGGATAGGGCTACAAGGAATTTGCTATGATTTCTTTTTTGTCAGTGGACAGATTTATACCGATTCCCATGCAGGAGCAAAATATAAGTCTTCCGCTCAGGGGATGATCACGTTGGCCACTTATGGTGTAGGTATGTTAATAGGCTTTTGGGCAGCTGGCCAGATTTCAAATTATTATTTGGTGGAAGAAGGGATTCACAATTGGAAATCAATTTGGTTGATTCCTTCTGGTATTTCTGTAATGGTTTTGTTACTTTTCACGGCACTTTTTAAAAAAGAGCAACCTGAAACTAACAATAAAACAATATGACCAAACCTGTTGACAATGGAAGAAGGGATTCTTTCAAGAAATTAATTGTAGGAGGTGCTGCTTTCGGCAGTTTATCCTCATTTGACATGAAGAAAGAAGCAAAAGCCCTTAAAGGAAATATTAATCATGGAGTTTGCCACTGGTGTTTTCGGGATTATAGCCTGGAAGATTTTTGTGTGGAAGTAAAAAAGATCGGTATAAAAGGAGTGGACCTTATCGGACCTAACGGTTGGGAAACTCTGAAAAAGCATGGGATCGATTCTTCCATGTGCAATGGAGCGGAGATCAGTCTGGTAGATGGGTTTGGAGAAAAAAAATTCCATGATCAACTCATCAAAAACTACACGGAGATGATTCCTTTGGTTGCCAAAGCCGGATACAAGAATTTGATTTGTTTTTCCGGAAATAGAAGGGGGATGGATGATGAAACAGGATTAAAAAACTGTCAAGAAGGTTTGGAGAAAATTTTGCCTATAGCAGAAAAGCATGGAGTGATGATCCAAATGGAGCTTTTAAACAGTAAAATTAACCACAAAGATTATCTATGTGATAAATCAGCATTCGGAGTTGAGCTGTGCAAAAGGCTAGGGAGTCCTAATTTTAAGCTACTTTTTGATATTTACCATATGCAAATAGACGAAGGTGACCTGATCCGGAATATTACAGATTACCACGAATATTTTGGCCATTATCATACTGCTGGAAATCCAGGAAGAAATGAGCTCGGTGATGATCAGGAAATCAATTACCCGGCGGTGATGAGAGCTATTTTGGCAACAGGTTTTAAAGGATATGTTTCTCATGAATTCATTCCTAAAAAAGAGGATAAAATGGCCTCCCTTGCAGAGGGAGTTGCAATATGTGATGTTTAAAAAATAATTAACAAATACCCTATTTTATGGCAAATCAAGCATATGATGCAATTGTAGTTGGCTCCGGGATCAGTGGAGGATGGGCTGCAAAAGAGCTTACTGAAAAAGGCCTGAAAGTTCTCATGTTGGAGAGAGGGCCGATGGTGGAGCATGTCAAGGATTATAAGTCTGCTACTCTTGCTCCTTGGGAAGTGCCGCATAGAGGCAGGAGAACTCAGGAACAGTTGGAAAACCACCCGAATCTGAGAAGAGATTATGTTCTAAATGAATTGAATTTGGATTGGTGGGCGCATGAGGACGAATCTCCTTATGTAGAAGAGAAACCATTTACATGGTTTAGAGGATATCAGGTTGGTGGTCGCTCCTTATTATGGGGGAGACAATCTTACCGTTGGTCTGATTTGGATTTCGAAGGAAACGTCAAAGAAGGAATCGCAGTGGACTGGCCGATTCGATACAAAGATATAGCTCCATGGTATTCTTATGTGGAGAAATTCGCAGGTGTATCTGGCTCAAAAGATGGATTGGAAGTATTGCCGGATGGCGAGTTTATGCCTCCTATGCCGATGAACTGTGTGGAGAAAGATGCAGCAGAAAGAATCAAAGATCATTACAAAGGTGCCAGAACCTGGACCATCGGTCGCCCGGCTAATATTACTCAGCCACTTCCAGGAAGGCCAGGTTGTCAATACAGAAACAAATGTTCTCTAGGGTGCCCATTTGGTGGGTATTTCAGTACTCAGGCCTCAACCTTACCAGCAGCAGTAGCTACTGGAAACTTGACTTTGAGACCATGGTCTATAGTGAGAAGAGTGATTTATGACAAAGACACTCAAAAAGCGACCGGAGTAGAAGTATTGGATGCTGAAACAAATCAAACTGTAGAGTACGATGCAAAAATTGTTTTCTTATGTGCATCTGCATTTAACTCCACGGCAATCTTGATGAGATCTGCTACTGATATTTGGCCAGGAGGTTTGGGTAGTAGCTCCGGTGAACTGGGACATAATGTGATGGACCACCATTTCCGTTTGGGTGCGAGTGGTACCATGGAGGGCTATGATGATAAATATTACTTTGGTAGAAGACCCACCGGACTTTACATTCCTAGATTCAGAAATGTCGGAAGTGATAAGCGTGATTACTTGAGAGGATTTGGGTATCAGGGTGGTGCAAGCCGAAGTGGCTGGAGTAGAGATGTTGCTGAGATCAATTTTGGAGCACCTTTGAAAGAAGCGTTGACAAAGCCAGGACCATGGTCTATGGGCATCACAGCATTTGGTGAAATTCTTCCTTATCATGACAATACGATCAAGCTAAGTGACACTGTAAAAGACAAGTGGGGAATGGAAGCATTGGTGATGAATGCAGAAATCAAAGACAATGAAATCAAGATGCGTAAAGACATGATGGCTGATGCAGCGGAAATGTTGGAAGTAGCAGGATTTAAAAATGTAAACCAGTGGGATGCAGGTTATACCTTCGGACAGGGAATCCATGAAATGGGTACTGCCAGAATGGGAAGAGATCCTAAAACCTCTGTTTTGAACGGAAACAACCAAGTTTGGGAAGCCAAAAACGTATTCGTGACCGACGGTGCATGTATGACTTCTGCAGCTGCAGTGAATCCTTCTTTGACCTATATGGCTTTGACGGCAAGAGCAGCGGCTTTCGCAGTAGATGAATTAAAAAAAGGAAATCTCTAATTTATAAACGACGGAAACTATGACTATGAATAGAAGAGACGCATTGAAAAGCGTAGTTCTGATGATGGGGGGAACGATGGTAGGTGCTACCGCGATCCTCACTGGTTGTACCCCAGAGCATCAGATCGAAGGTTTGGATTTCACGCCTGAGGATATTGCTTTCCTGGATGAAATTGGAGATACAATTATTCCGACTACTGATACTCCTGGTGCCAAAGCGACAGGAATCGGATCATTTATGGTGATGATGGTAAAGGATTGTTACGATGCTGAGCAGCAAAAGAACTTTGTGGATGGACTGAATATGATCAACAAAGAGTTTAAAGCAGAAAACGGAAAATCTTTTGTGGAAGCTTCTGCTGAAGAAAGAACTGCTTACCTCAATAAAATGTATGAAACTGCCAAAGCAAGTGAAGATCGGAGTCCCGCAGTTATTTATATGCTGAAGGATCTAACTGTTTTAGGCTACTTCACTTCTGAGATCGGTGCTACACAAGCATTGAATTACGTAGAAGTTCCTGGGAGATTTGATCCTTGTATTCCATATAATGCAGGTGACAAAGCTTACGCTATTTAACTGATAATTACCAACCTGAATACGCCTGCTCTTTAAAAGGAGCAGGCTTTTTATTATGAAAAATCCAAGAAGAAAATTTATCAAAATGAGTGCGGTGCTTGGCGTAGGCTCTGCTTTCATGCCATTGCAATTTTGCTCACCAGCTAAAAAAGAAGAGGAAATCCAATTGGAAACCCCAGAAATTTCTCAGTCAAAATTGAAGGATTTTGGTATCCAATTGTATTCTGTGAAAGAAGAAATGGCAGCTGATGCGAAAGCTACCATGGCTGCCTTGGCAGGTTTTGGATACAAGCAATTTGAGGGGTTTGATGGAGGAAAGGGAGTGCTTTGGGGAATGAAGCCCGCGGAGTTTAAATCCTTGACAACAGACCTTGGGGTGAAAATGGTGGCATCCCATGCCAATGTTTTTGAGAATCTGGATGCACAGGCAGCGGATGCGAAAGAAGCTGGGTTGGAATATTTGATCTGTCCTTGGATAGGACCTCAAAAAACCATCGACGAATACAAAATCATGTCAGACCGGTTTAACAAAGCTGGCGAGACCTTAAAGTCACATGGACTAAAATTCGCCTATCATAACCATGATTATACGTTTGTAAATCTTGAAGGGCTTGTTCCCCAGGATGTGTTAATGGAAAATACCGATCCTTCTTTGGTGGATTTCGAAATGGATATTTATTGGGTACATGTGGCAGGGTTTAATCCTGCTGAGTACCTGGCCAAATACCCGGGAAGATTCAAACTTTGTCATTTGAAAGATGCGGAAGCAGACAAAGGGGATGGAGAGGAAAGAGGTGTGTTGTTTGGCTCAGGGGAAATACCATTTACCAAGATCGTGAAAGAATCAATGGATTTAGGAATGGAGTATTTCATTGTGGAGCAGGAAAGATTCGTAGGAACCAATCCTATGGAGGCCGCAGAAAAAAATGCAGCCTACCTTAAGAATGCCTTTGAGTTTTGATCAATGAAAAGGATCCATCGTGTTTTGTGGCTTTCTAAATAAAAAGTAATAAATCACAATAATTAGAATAATCAGCAAAGCGACTTCGAATTGGGCCCAGATCTGTGACCTATTAATTTGGACTTTCGCTTTGCTGATTAATTTTTGCCCTTCATTTAACTGGATTTTACTCAGATTTTCCAGATCGCTTTTCGCCAAGGCTATTTTTTGATCATAAAGTTTTACTTGGTTGGTATTGACACCAGAAGAATCCGAAAACAAGAGGTCGTAACTTTTGATTGTCAGATCATTTTCGATTATTTTTTTAAAATCAGTTAAGTAATTTGACTCTTCGGCAGTTAAATTGGTGTTCTCAAAATCGATGATCAATTCCATTATCCCATCTTCATGTCTTTGGATTTCATTGATCACTCTCGAATAATCATAATCCAAGTTGCAGTGATCGATGAGTTTTTGGATAGAGAAAAGCCGGTCCGAAATCTGAAAGATGTAGCCTTCTACCACCAATCTGTCATTATAGACTTCTGTAAAGGTCTTGCTGATGCTTTTGAATGCTTGTCTTTCGGTTAGGTTTTTGCCGTAAATCATTAGCAAGAGTATCGAGATGGTGATTATTGCCGTGAGCTTTCTCTTCTGCATAGTAGGAGTATTCTATAATTAAACTTCGATCTTTTGTTTATTTAGTTGGTTTACGGTTATAAACCCTGACATAATCTATTTCCATTTTTTGAGGCCAAATATCCGTAGCCACTCCTTGCTGGCCTCCCCAGCCTCCACCTACGGCAATATTTAGGATCAAGTGAAACTCCTGATCAAAGGGCCATTCTTCAAAACCATTTCCAGTGTTTTCAAAAGTGAAATACAGCTGATCGTCGATGTAAAAGTCAATTTTATTTTCGTTCCAATCAACTGCATAAAGATGAAAATCGGTATCGAAATCGGAAACAATTTTATTTCCGCCTTTTTGAGTTCCTATGGTATGATTGAACCCTTTGGTGTGAACCGTGCCGTGAACTTTTCCGGGATCATAGCCGACGTGTTCCATGATGTCAATTTCGCCGTTATTTGGCCAACCACCATAAAGGTTGTTTTCAGGAAGCATCCATATCGCAGGCCAAGTACCTCTTCCAGTCGGTAATTTTGCTTTGACTTCAATGTAGCCATATTTCCAAGATTGCTTTCCTTTGGTCACAAGTCTGGCTGAGGTATAGCCTTTGGGCCGTGATTCATCAGCTCTCGCTTCAATGATCAGTTTCCCATCTTCAATTCTTGAATTTTCTAAGTTTGCTTCGGAATAATATTCCAGTTCATCATTGCCCCATCCATGATCCCCGACATCGTAGCTCCAGTTTTTTGGATTGGGCAATCCGTCTTTTTTGAATTCATCGGCCCAGATCAATTTCGCTTTTTGGGCAAATGACATGCTGCTTGAAAACAGGAAAATTAGTAGGGTTATTTTTTTCATAAGAGTTTATAAATGGGAAAATACAAAAACTTAACTTATTAAATTAAGTTTTAGGTACTAGAACTATGGCAAATCAATATTGCCCGATTCTCATCACAATATTTGTAATTTAGCTTTTCTATAAACCCAAAGTAACATGGCGCATTATTTTAGACTTGGAGAAATACCTCCCAAAAGACATACACAATTTCGTCAGGCTGACGGAAGCCTTTATAAGGAAGAACTCGTGAGTTCAAAGGGGTTTTCTGGCATTTATTCCACTCTTTATCATATCTATAATCCAAATGAAGTAAAGTCCCTCGGTAAACCGACTCCTTATTTCTGGGAGCCCTTAAAAGACCATGGTTTGCAACAGACGCATCTGAAGACTTCCGGGGTGGAGGTGACAGGAGAAGATTACCTGACCGCCAGGAAAATTCTCATGATGAATACAGATGTGATGATGGGAATCTGTACTCCTCGAAAGAGAAAAATGGATTTTTATTTCAAAAATGCGGATGGAGACGAACTGATCTATATTCATGATGGATCGGGAATTCTGTATTCTCAGTTTGGGAAATTGTCAGTTAAAAAGGGTGATTATGTGGTCATTCCAAGGACTACCATTTACCGTTTCGAATTTGCAGAAGAAGGTCCATTGAGGCTATTGATAATAGAATCTCATGGTCCGATCGAAACAGTGAAAAGATACAGGAATGAAGTCGGGCAATTGCTGGAACATTCGCCGTATTGCGAAAGAGATATCAGGACTCCGGAGTCTTTACAGATAGAAAAAGAAAAGGGAGATTACCTGGTCCAAATTAAAAAACAAGGAATGTTACATCCTTACACTTATGGGCATAGTCCTTTGGATATCGTGGGTTGGGATGGATATTTATATCCCTATGCACTATCAATTTTTGATTTTGAGCCGATAACCGGACGAATTCACCAGCCACCACCGGTACATCAGACATTCCAGGCTTGGGGATTTGTTATCTGTTCTTTTGTGCCTCGCTTGTTTGATTATCATCCCTTGGCAATACCGGCTCCCTATAATCATTCGAATATAGATTCTGATGAGGTTTTGTACTATGCAGAGGGAGAATTTATGAGTAGAAAAGGAATTGATCGTGGATCATTTACTATTCATATGGGAGGTTTGCCACATGGACCTCATCCTGGTACCGTAGAGAAGTCCATAGGAGCAAAATCCACTGATGAATATGCAGTCATGCTCGATACATTTAAATCCCTTCAGATCACAAAAGATGCTTTGGAGTTTGTGGATAAAAATTACCCTATGAGTTGGACAGAATAGAGCTCGTTTTTCTGACTCATAAAAAAGCCCCGATTTTTTTTCGGGGCTTTAATTTTTTCCTGAAAATTAATGATCAGTGATTTCCGTAATTGGCTGGCCAGTGGCTCCACTCGGTAATTTGATATTCAGCAGCATCGATAGGGTAGGAGCTATATCTGTAATCGTCGCATATCTGGAGCTTTCTCCAGCTGGGACATTCCACCCGTAGAAAACGATAGGGACATTAGTGTCATATGTATATCCTGTTCCGTGAGAGGTGCCTTTTGCCCCGCCGGTCAGCCAGCCTGGCTCAAGGATCAACAGGATGTCACCTGAGGATTTTTGGTTGTATCCCATTTGAAGGGCTGCTGCTCTTCCGTGGGTAAACTCCCCGTTTTTCATGCTATATGCAGTGTACACTTCTTTGATGCCATTAAAGCGTAGAAGAAAATTAGCCAGATCTTCCTGCATGTCACGCAAATTGATGCCTTTTTCGCGGATAAGGTCATGGTTAAGGAAAACCTGTTCGTTAGAAAGGTTTTCGATCCAATCTCCTTCTCCGTAAGTCAATTGGGTATATCCTTTTAATTGGGCATTGATATAGCTGTTATTGAGATTTCCAGCTGGGATTTTTTCACTGATCATATGGGTAGCCACATCCGCTACTGCATGGTCTGCTGAAAGGAAAACTAAATATTCTCCTTTTCCGATTTTTTCATCCAGGTAGTTTAAAAGTCTTTCAAACTCCAGGTCCAATCTCAGGTAATTGTCTTCTACTTCTTTGGAAGCCGGTCCAAATCTATGGCCGATGTAATCCGGCGATGAAAAGCTCAATGCAAGGAAGTCAGTTTCTCCTCTGTTGCCTAGGTTTTCACCCTCTATGGCTGCTATCGCAAAGTCCAGGGTCATGGTGTTGCCAAAAGGAGTAGAGGCAATCAATCCAAGCTCACCGTTTCCTTCTTTTAAAGAAGGTAGATCATATGGGAAAGTAGGGGTGTCTTTGCCTGCAAATGGAGCTTCAAACTCATTGTTGTCCTCCATGCTTTGATTGTACGTCTCGATTGGGTACAGCGTATTCCAAGTTTGGCTTAAATATTTTTCAGGTACTTTTTTATCATTGAAACTTTGAACCCAGTCTGGCAATGTCTCATGGTAATAGGTAGAAGTCATAAATTCACCGGTTCCACTGTCAAACCAATAGGCATCACCTAAATGACCTGCAGGAAGACTGGCTCCTCGATCCTTGATGGCGACCCCTACTACTTTGGATCTTTTGTTGGTAGAATAGCGAAGCTCGTCTGTGATGGTTGTAGTGAGCAAGTTTCTAGGACTGATTTTGCCGCTTGGGTCAGAGCCTCCTACAGCCATCACTGTGGAGTCTTCTGCACAGTAAAGAGATCCTTTTAGACTTCTCACATACCAGCTGTTGCTGATAATGCCGTGTGTAGCAGGAGTAGTCCCTGTATAAACAGAAGCATGACCAGGGCCTGTATAAGTAGGAATGTAATTATAATGTCCGTTTTTCATCATAAATCCACCCTTCATCAACCTCTTGAAACCACCATCTTGATACCTGTCTGCAAATCGATACAAATACTCTTGGCGCATCTGATCCACAATGATACCCACTACTAATTTTGGTTTTTTCGCTTCAGTTTGGGCTAGAATCGACCCGGTTGTGACAATAGCAAGGACAAAAAAGATCCAGATTTTTTTCATAATATGTAAAATTTGAGCCTAAAGATAATCATATGCTTCAATCCATAAATTAAGACTTTGTTAAATGGGCAAAACATGTGAGATTAGGTTTTTTAAATCCTTACCTATGAAAAGACTAGTTATCCTCTTCAATTTAGTGATTATCGCTGTTAGTTCCTTTGCGCAGTCTCATTTTGAAAATGCACTGACCAGCGAATGGCATAAAGAAAGAAGGGCAGCTGTAAGGGCTGAGATGCCTGTAAATTCCGTGGCAGTCGTTTTTAACAATCCTGTGAAAAACCGATCCAATGATGTGGATTACATCTACCACCCCAATACTGATTTCTATTATTTGACTGGATTGAGAGAGCCTAATGCGGTCTTGGTACTATTCAGCGAGGAAAAGGTAATCAATGGTCAAAAGACCGATGAAATAATCTATGTACAGCCGCGTGATCCGAGGTCTGAAATGTGGAACGGCAAAAGACTGGGTGTAGAAGGTGTGAAAGAGAAGCTGGGTTTTGAAAATGTTTTTCTTTACGAAGAGTTTACAGCCGCTCAAAAAATAGATTTTTCGGCCTTTGATAAGGTCTTGACCTTTGATCTGTCCGAGGACATTGAAGGTAGCAATGCCAATTCAGGACTGAAAAACATGGTGGATTCTTTCAAGCTCTCTTCGGGATACCCAATGGAGCTTTCTCCGGTAAATCTTCAGATGTATGAATTGATCCGTGCCACTGATATCGAGAACTCTGCAAACGTGGCTCAGATCATAGGTAGAGCAAAACAAAGATATCCCGAAGTAGAAGATGATCCGGTTTTGAAGGATTTCTTAAATGCGGATTCGCCAGAAAAAAGAATGGCTGTTAAGGAAAAACTGCCAGCACAGAAAGTGGATTTGTTTCTTTTGGCTCAGATCATGGATGGGCTGAGGGAAATCAAAACCCCTGAAGAGCAGCAACTGATGAAAATGGCCGCAAAAATCTCTGCCATTGGTCAAATAGAGGTGATGAAAGCTGCAAAACCGGGAATGTCTGAACGGGAAATTCAAGGGATCCATGAATTTATATACAAACGATACGGTGCAGAAGATGTGGGGTATCCATCCATCGTTGGTGCTGGAAATAACGGTTGTATTCTTCATTACATAGAAAATGATCTTGAAAATATCAGTGATCGGTTATTGTTAATGGACTTAGGAGCTGAGTGGAAAGGGTATACAGCTGATGTGACAAGGACCATTCCTGTCAATGGCAAGTTTAATGAAGAGGAAAGAGCCATCTACGAGCTGGTTTTAAAATCTCAGGATGCAGGGATTGCCTTGTCTAAAGTAGGGACAGATTTTGCAACTATCGGAACTGAGACCAGAAGAATCATTGATGAGGGATTGGTGGAATTGGGCATCATCAAAGCTGGTCAAAGACATAATTATTTTCCACATGGCACCAGTCACCATGTAGGACTGGATGTCCATGACCGAGGAGGGTATGGAGCATTGAAAGAAGGGGCAATTATCACGGTGGAGCCTGGGATTTATATACCTGATGGTTCGGATTGTGATCCAAAATGGTGGGGAATAGCAGTTCGGATCGAGGATGATATCTTGGTCACAGCCGACGGTCCTGTCAATCTATCAGGAGACGCTCCGAGGACTGTCGAGTCCATAGAGCAAATGATGCGAATTCCGAGTGTCTTGGAAAATTGGGTGCTGCCGGAGATTAATTGAAACTCACGCATTGACGCAGCGGCGCAACGATTTTATGGAGAAAGAGGGAAATAAAATAGCTATAAAATATAGGATGAAGTATTTATTATCCATAGAGAACTAGGTCCAGGATTATTGGGATCTGTTTTTCAGAAGATTTTGCTTTAGGAAAATAAGTTATCCCTGAGATTAATTGATGATCATGTAAGGACGCAAAGGAGCGACGATTTTATGGAGAAAGAAGAAAATGAAATAGCCACAAAAATATTTGATTAAGCATTTCTTATCCATAGAGAATTAGGTCCAGGATTATTAGAATCTGTTTATCAGAAGATTTTGCTTTATGAATTAAAGAAATTGGGTTATAAGGTTGAAAGCGAGGTTTTTATTCCGTTCAAATGGGATGATATTCTATTTGAAAATGGATTTAGAGCAGATTTAATCATCGAAAATAAAGTGATATTTGAAATTAAATCTGTCCAAGTGATTTCTCCTGTTCATTTAAAACAATTAATGACCTATTTAAAACTTACCGAACTGAAATTGGGATTGCTTCTTAATTTTAATGAAGCCCTTTTGAAGGATGGAATCAAAAGAGTAGTTAATAGTCTTTAATTGATTATTGAAATAAACCTTGTTGCGTCGCTGCGTCGCTACGTGAGAATAGCTCGCAGAAGTATATTTTAAGAATTACTTACTCTTTAAATCGCCTCGCTTGATAGATCGGATAAACTGTCCCCAAGCAAAAGGATCCAAAAGCCGCAATGGTCTAGGTCCATAGAGATCCTGGTTTTGGAGCATTTGGCCTTGCTGGAAATAACGGAAGTTTTCTCCACCCGATGCAGGCATACTTTCTGCCCAGCGCAATAGCATTTCCGGACTCATATTGGCTCTGCTGATGGACATCGGATCCACTACGTTTAGTGCAATAACTGCCTGCTTGAATTCTTCTTCTGTAGGATAAGGCATTACTTCGATTTCAGCCAAGGCGATTTCGTCCACTTCCATCGTCAAAATCAAGCTGATTCGATCGTTTTCTACAGTTTCAGGAACTTTAAAAGTTTGTCTTTTCAAGCCGATAAAACTGAAAACCACACTGTCACCTTCCAGAACTGGCATGGAGAAATAACCAAATCGCCCGGAACTAGTTCCTCTTCCTTTCTTAGGAACATACACGTTTACCCCGGCCACAGCATCGGTACTGTCAGCATTTAATATGATACCAGAGAGCTGAATGACTTTTCTTTCCTGTTGATTTTGGGCAGTAACAAATTGCACTGAAAAAATAAATCCCAGTAGAAAAAGAAATGTGGATCGAAGTAAAATTGAATTATTCACAAATAAATTAACTTAATAGAAAGACGAAAGGTTGGGAAATCCGATGCGATTATACCCTAATTTCGTGTGAATTTTTATTTATCAAGCATAAACTGAGTTAAAACTTACTAAATGAGACTTAAAAATATCAGTTTAAATTATGGTCTCCGAATATTTAAGGCACTTTCTGAAGAGCCCAGAGTTCGAATTATGCATTTGTTGATGCAAAACAAAGAATTGTCTATCTCTGATTTGGAACATATTTTGGATTTCACCCAAACAAAAACCAGTCGACATCTGATATACTTAAAGAATGCCGGCCTTCTTGGAAGCCGAAGAGTGGATCAGTGGATGTTTTATTACATTCTGGAGGAATACCTCGAAATCCTACAGCAGATATTCAAGTTCTTTCAAAAGGATCCAAGCCTGATCAAAGACCAGGAGACTTTTGAAATCTTAAAATCCAACCGGGAACTTGCCATTAATAAAATCCAGAATAACCAGTACCGTCGATAATTACCTTGAAAACTTACCAACACATCTTCTTCGATTTGGATCATACGCTTTGGGACTATGACCGAAACGTCACCGAATCACTTTCTGAACTCTATGAGATTTACATGCTTCAGGAATTGGGAATTCCGACTTTCGAGATATTCTTTAACTCTTTCCATCACGTGAACTTCCAGCTTTGGGACTTATACAATGTAGGAAAGATCGATAAAGACAATTTGAGAAAAGAGCGCTTCCGGAGGATTTTTGCACATTCAGGTGCGCAGGAAGATTCGGTGCCATTGCCATTTGAAGAAGATTTTATGCATAGGACTTCCTCGAAACCACATGTCTTTCCTTACTCCAATGAGATTTTGACCTATCTGAAAAGAAAATATCCGATCCACGTAATTACCAATGGATTCAATGAATCTCAGGCTAAGAAATTGAAGGCATCAGGACTAGATCAGTACTTTGACTTAGTCGTGACCTCGGAGACAACAGGCCATAAAAAACCAGATCCAAGAATTTTCCTACATGCCATCGAAAGGCTGGGAACCAAAGCAGAAGATTGTATTATGATAGGGGATAACCCCAATTCCGATATTCTCGGTGCTCAAAACGCCTTGATTGATCAGGTCTATTTTAACCCAGAAGGAAAAGAGATCCAATTAAAACCAACTTATACCATTTCCCATCTAAGAGAATTGGAACGTATCCTCTAAATGCTTTTGTTGCCAAAATCACTAGTCTATAAAATCCTGTTGGTTATCTTTGCCAACATCAGAAAATCATAACCCCAGATATCATGCTCAAAGGTTTTTTTAATGTACCCAATCCGGTGAATGAACCGGTAAAAGCTTATTCACCCGGAAGCCCGGAAAGAAAAGAACTGCAAGCAGCTTTGGCGAAAGCAAGAGCTATGCAAGTTGATGTGCCGATGTTTATTGGTTCCGAAGAAGTGAGAACAGGTAAAACTGTACCGATGTCTCCTCCTCATGACCATCAGCATATCCTCGGTCATTTCCACGAAGGTGACGCCTCTCATGTAGAGCAGGCTATCAATGCTGCTTTGGGAGCAAAACATGCTTGGGAAAATATGGCTTGGGAACAGCGGGCTGCAATTTTCTTAAAAGCGGCCGATTTGATTGCTGGTCCATATAGAGCTAAAATCAATGCGGCGACCATGTTGGGTCAATCCAAAAATGCCATGCAGGCCGAGATTGATGCAGCTTGTGAGTTTATTGACTTCTTGCGTTTCAACGTGAAATACATGACCGAAATCTATGCCCAACAACCACCAGTTTCTGGAAATGGAGTTTGGAATAGATTGGAACAAAGACCTTTGGAAGGATTTATTTTTGCTTTGACTCCTTTCAACTTTACGGCGATTGCGGGTAACCTACCTGCATCTGCTGCCATGATGGGAAATACCATCGTTTGGAAACCAGCGTACACGCAGATTTACTCTGCAAATGTCTTGATGGAAGTCTTCAAAGAAGCGGGAGTTCCTGACGGCGTGATCAATTTGATCTATGTCGACGGTCCAGTGGCTGGAGATATTATTTTCAAGCATCCTGATTTCGCAGGGATTCACTTTACTGGATCTACTGGAGTTTTCCAGCATATCTGGAAAGAAATCGGAGCCAATATCAATAAATTCAAATCTTACCCAAGAATTGTCGGTGAGACTGGAGGAAAAGACTTTGTGATTGCTCATAAATCTGCGATTCCGAAAGCGGTAGCTGTTGGTTTGGTGAGAGGTGCTTTTGAATACCAAGGACAAAAGTGTTCCGCAGCTTCCAGAGCTTATGTCCCGTCCAATATTTGGGATGAGGTAAAAGGGTATATGTTGGAAGATTTAGCTTCCATGAAAATGGGAGGCACGGAAGACTTTACCAATTTCATCAATGCTGTGATTGACGAGAAAGCATTCGATAAGATTTCCGGATACATCACTAAAGCAAAAGAGGCTCCAGGAGTAGAAATTATTGCTGGTGGTAACTTCGATAAATCAAAGGGCTATTTCATCGAACCAACTGTGATTGTGACGCAGGATCCGATGTACACCACGATGTGTGAAGAGATCTTCGGTCCGGTATTGACCATATATGTTTACAATGCTGAGAACTTTGAAGAAACCTTGGAATTGGTAGATCAAACTGGTCCTTATGCCTTGACAGGTGCGGTATTCTCTCAGGATCGTTATGCGATTGAATTGGCGACAACCAAACTGAAGAATGCAGCGGGCAACTTCTACATCAATGACAAGCCAACCGGTGCAGTAGTAGGTCAGCAGCCATTTGGAGGAAGCCGAGCATCGGGAACCAATGATAAAGCAGGATCTATGATTAACTTACTTCGTTGGGTTTCTCCACGTACGATCAAAGAAACTTTCGTTTCTCCAGAAGATTACAGGTATCCATTCTTGGGAGAGGATTGATTCTTTTGACCTTTGAGGTTTTAAAAACCTCGAAGATCTATACCATAAACTTCAAAGCTGTCGCCCTGAGCACTTGAGAGACGAGAGTCTCGAAATCGAAGGGTAGTTTTGAAAAATATTTTATTCTAGTTAAAGCCTCAGATTTATTTCTGGGGCTTTTTTAGTGAAGATTGTTTTATTAGATTTAGTTTATCTATTAAATTTTCGTAAATGAATAAACTATCTCAAATTCCAATATTACTTATCGTGTGCTCTTGTACCGATAAAATCTCGGAAGATATTTATCAAGGTCAGCTTGAAGAGCTGCTTTTGGAAGATTTTGCTTTGAAAAAAGACAATCAGACAAAAAGTTTTTATGGTGTAAAGTCTATCGAAAAGGATAGTGAAGAATGGCTTGTTTATCCATCAGGAGCAACCAAATTTAATGGGAGGGCGATAAATTTCGCAGATACTAAGTCTGGTGAAAAAATTTTTCAAATTCAGATCCCCTCAGACGGGCCTAATTCTCTCAAAGGAGCATGGTTTAGTTATATTGATTCTCCAAATAAAATAATTGGCATCAGTGATTTAGGTGAGATTGGTGTTTTTGATTCAATTGGAAATAAAATTAGTCATGTTAAATCCAATTTAAGAGAATCAAATAATATGATGGCAGAGGCACATGTTCAACCAGAAAATGGGCTAATGCAATTCAATTCGCCATATCTCCAAATTGGTCAAAACCCTACTTATTGGGTCAATCTGGGTCCAGAGACTAAGCCTGGGGAAATGAGAACGGCATTTCCATTAGACTTTAAAAGTTGGTTAACTCAGATAAATATTGAGACTGGAAAGGTTATATCAAGTGAGTTCGCTATTCCAGGAGGCTATGATCAATTTGAGAATGATATGACAGCAACTCAGTTACTTGGGGATTTAGATAAATCAAGAGGGCAATATTTATTAGCCTGGCCTTATTCTGATACAATTTATGTCCTAAAGGATTTGAAATTAATTAAGAAAATAGCTCCTCCAAGTAAGCAAAAGTTCAAGTATATGCCAAGTGAGATTATACCTTGGGGAAATCAATTTACCGTATGGGCATTGCCAAAGGAAGCTTCTAAGCACTTGTTTTTAATTTACGATGAAAAAAGAGACATAATCATTCGCTGTTCAAAAATCAAAGAATCAGGGGAGGGAGAATCTAAATTTGAACGAACCAAACATTATGTTCTAAGTATTTACTCAGGTGATTGGGAACCAAAGGGCGAGTATTTTTTCGATTTTGAAACTGAGATGGAAGTTGAAAACTGGTTCCTTACTTCCGAAGGCCTCTTTATCAACAAACCCGAGCAAGCATCTGAAGATGAATACGAATTTTATAAAATCGACCTGAGTAGGTTTGTGGAGTGATCTTCGAGTTGCGAAAAGATTCGGACTAGAAGATTTCTTGTCTCATACATCATATCAATAAATAAAATGGCCAGCGAAAGCTGGCCATTCGTATTAACTAAGGCGATTAATGCAACTTTATCAATGAATCTGACCTCTCAGCTCTCCACTTGGAAAATTATCCGAATGTACATTGACATAGGCATTTCCAGTCCGAAAAGCTTCTCTTAGGATCTCAAGATCTCCTCCCATCATTTGACCTGAGAAGTTTGCAGGCATGATTTCTCCCTTGGTATATACTCCAGAAACAGGACCTTCTACTTTATCCATTTTCAGTGTATACACTACTCCACCATTGGATCCTGCTTTGGCAAAATGGATATGTGCAAATCTTACATTTTCAATGTTATCAACATTGACCTGAAAACTTACAGCACTCCCATCATTGGAAAAATTAAATTTTGCGACACCCGTAGCATCAGACATTACAGCAGGAACTTCATTGGATCCGCTTAATTTTGTTCCATAGTTTTTATTATCACTTGCCTCTACTAAACTTACTTGGCCTCTGATTTCCCCTCCTGGATTTGAAGTAGTATGTACATTGACATAAATATTTCCAGACTCTAACTCAGCGACTAACTCAGCAATTGACATCCCAGCCAATGGACCAACTAATTTGGAAGCATCGATTATGCCATCTGCAATGACTCCGTTATTCAGCCCGGAACTTGCAGCTGGCAGTAATCCGACCACGACAGGTCCATTAGATCCAGCAGAAGCCAAATGCAAATGAGCTCCCACAATATCAGAAGTATTCGCAACCCGAAGTTCAAATTTTAAGGTGTTCGCATCAATTTTTGAAAACCTAGCTGCCCCGGAACCCGGCGAAGTCACTGAAGGAACCTCCTCTGATCCTGATAAATATGCTCCGAATTCTAGCTTTTGTCCTTTACGGGCGTTCGGATCCGAATCGGAAGCTAAAGCTGTCGAGTTTTCATTCGAAAGCTGATTCATGGTCTGAGTTTCTTCCTGCATATTCTGGCAGGAAACAGCAAAAAGCGCTACTGAACATAGCATGACGAGGGATTGAAAAGATGTTTTCATACGATTGTTATTTAGGTTAGTTAATTGTTAAAAGTATTTACGTAACCTAAGTGCATATCGGATTGTTTTGAAAATCAGATAATTACATGTTTCTGGAGATTAGTGAAAATCTAAGCCGGTTTAGGTTGAAAAAAACGCTTCCTACAGACTGTAGCTGCAATAAAACTTATCTTTTTACCAGATTTTATTTAAAGAGTTTTCGCACAAAAAAAAACGACTGAGTTTCCCCAGCCGTTCGTAGTTCTAATTTCGTATTTCGTAAATCAGGTATACATCGCTCCATTGACATGAAGTACCTGGCCGGAAATGTAGGTGCTCATTTCCGAACCTAGGAATACACAGGCATCTGCTACTTCTTCTGGCTTACCACCTCGCTTCATGGCGATTCCATCTCTCCATCCTTGCACTGTTTTTTCATCCAAAACTTCGGTCATTTCAGTTTCGATAAACCCAGGAGCAATAGCATTACAACGGATATTTCTAGAGCCTAATTCCAAGGCTACCGATTTGGTAAATCCGATGATTCCTGCTTTGGAAGCAGCGTAATTAGCCTGACCGGCATTTCCTTTGGCTCCTACTACAGAAGTCATATTGATAATGGATCCGGTTTTTGCCTTCATCATGGTTCGAGTAGCTGCTTTTACGGTATTGAAGCAGGATTTCAGATTCACATTCATGATCTCGTCCCAAGACTCCTCGGTCATTCTCATCAACAAGTTGTCGCGGGTGATTCCTGCATTGTTGATCAAAATGTCCAAAGCTCCAAAATCTGCCACTACGTTAGTTACTAATTCCTCGGCGGCTTTGAAGTCAGAAGCATCAGACCTATAACCTTTGGCTTTTACTCCAAAAGCCTCTAATTCGCTGACAAGCGCTTGGCCTTTTTCGACACTGGACAAAAAAGTGAAGGCTACATTGGCGCCTTCCTGAGCATATTTGATCGCAATGGCTCTTCCGATCCCTTTAGAGGCACCGGTGATCAAAGCTGTTTTTCCGGAAAGTAATCCCATTGATTCTAAAATTTTGTTTTGCCAAAATTAGAAAAAAACCGAAAGTTTCCGATTTGAAAAGCAAAGGCTTTTGAGTTTTGCGATTCTTCAATCGTATTTTTTACCAAAAATTGATTTTAAAGAATAAAATTGGATGAAATTTCATTTTGGTGAAATTCTATTTTAAAGTCCGCTTTTTAATCCTCATTTGTCGAAATCATTTGCGCTTTTGGGGATTACCTCAAATTTTTTTCTGAAGCCAAAAGGTCTATTTTTGCATAGTTTCAATTCGTTATAAAACAATATTTAGATATGTCTTCGACCAAATTTGACTTGATCGTGGTGGGCAGTGGTCCAGGTGGCTATGTAGCAGCTATCCGTGCTTCCCAACTCGGTTTGAAAACTGCTGTAGTAGAAGCAGCCGAACTAGGTGGTATTTGCCTCAACTGGGGCTGTATTCCTACCAAAGCCCTGCTTAAAAGTGCTCAGGTATTTGAATACATCAACCACTCGGCTGATTACGGGATCACTGTAAAGGAGGCCACAGCTGATTTTGGAGGAATGGTAAAACGCAGCAGGGGAGTAGCAGATGGGATGAGCAAAGGTGTAACCTTTCTAATGAAGAAAAATAAGATTGAAGTGATTTCCGGTTGGGGTAAAATCCAGCCGGGTAAAAAAGTGGAAGTTGCCGACAAAGATGGAAAGAAGACGGTCTATTCAGCGGATAATATTATTATCGCAACTGGAGCAAGATCCAGAGAGCTTCCTTCTATGAAAATCGATGATAAAAAAATCATAGGTTATAGAAAAGCTATGACTTTGGAGAAGCAACCTAAGAAAATGGTGGTTGTGGGTTCAGGAGCGATCGGAGTAGAGTTTGCCTATTTCTATGCATCCATCGGCACTGAAGTAACTATCGTGGAATACATGGATAGAATCGTACCAGTAGAGGATGTGGAGGTTTCCAAAGCTTTGGAGAAGATCTACAAAAAAGCTGGTATGACAATCATGACTTCATCCGAAGTGACCGCGGTAGATACCAAAGGAACAGGATGCAAAGTGACTGTTAAAACTGCTAAAGGTGAAGAAACCTTAGAATGCGATGTTGTACTTTCCGCAGCTGGTGTTGTTTCCAATTTGGAAAATATCGGACTGGAAGATGTAGGAATCATTGTGGACAAAGGAAAGATCAAAGTAGATGAGTATTACAAAACCAATATGCCAGGATATTATGCAATTGGTGATGTAATTCCAGGGCCAGCTTTGGCACACGTGGCATCTGCTGAAGGAATTATCTGCGTAGAGAAAATCGCAGGACATACTCCTGAGCCTTTGGATTATGGGAATATCCCAGGCTGTACCTATTGCTCTCCGGAAATTGCTTCAGTAGGTATGACGGAAGCAAAAGCCAAAGAGGCAGGTTACGAGTTGAGAATCGGTAAATTCCCATTCTCCGCTTCTGGTAAAGCCTCTGCAGCCGGAGCAAAAGACGGTTTTGTGAAGCTGGTATTTGATAAGAAATACGGGGAATTGCTAGGTGCACATATGATCGGAGCCAACGTAACTGAAATGATTGCGGAAATCGTTGCCATCCGAAAACTGGAAACTACCGGTCATGAACTGATAAAAACTGTCCATCCTCACCCAACGATGTCGGAGGCGATCATGGAAGCTGCTGCAGCAGCCTATGATGAGGTAATACACTTGTAATTTTAAAGTAATTGAAAAATAAACTGCACAAGACTGAGAACATTCGGTCTTGTGCTTTATTTTTAGGGGATAACCCATTTAAAACGACCAATTTTGGAGGAAGAACAATTAATAGCCGGACTCAGGGCTAAAGACAGGAAAACCACCGAATATCTCTATGAGAAATATTCGCGTGCACTATTCGCTGTCATTTCCAGAATAGTCCATGATTCCGACATTGCCGAAGAAGTTTTTCACGATTCTTTTGTTAAAATTATCAAAAAAATCGATCGGTATGAGGAGTCAAAAGGCCGTCTATACACTTGGATGGCCAATATTTGCAGGAATTCTGCCATTGATAAGTTACGATCAAAAGAAATTTCTCAATCTGGTAAGACCAACACAATTGACGACTTCGTATATGGTTTGGAGAGCAAATCCGGGACTGTAGAGCAGACAGATGCAATTGGCGTAAGGGAATTGATGGATCAACTCAATGAAGATCAGCGATTTATTATTGAGTATATTTATTTCAAAGGATATACGCATTCTGAAGTTTCAGAGGAATTTGAAATTCCTCTCGGCACCGTCAAGTCTCGGGTGAGAGCTTCATTACAAGTTTTGAAAAAGAATTTAGACAGAATCTAGTGGATATTCAATCATACATAGCATCAGGCAAATTGGAGCTTTTCCTTCTGGGAGAGTTGAATGAGCGGGAGCGTGAAGAGGTTCTGGCCTTGTCAAAACAGTATCCTGAGATTCAACAAGAGCTCAATGAACTGGAAGAGGCCATGTTTGCTCTCGATGAGCTGACAGGAACGAAACCTTCTCCAAAGGTAAAAGATAAGATCTTTGCCAGCCTGGAATCGGAATTTAAGAAGGAAGAGACAGTAAAACCTACTGCTGCACCTATAGAAGCAAAAGTGGTAAAATTGTCTCCATGGAAGCCATTTGCGGTGGCTGCTTCGCTTGTGGCTATCATAGCCTCAGCAGTAGCTGTATTCTACGCCAATAAGTTTTACGAAAGAGACCAACAGTTCACCGCTTTGATGCAAGAGCAAAGTGTGATGGCTGATAATCTCAATCAGGTAAAACTGGATTACGAACAAAAAGACACGCAACTCGAAAAGATCATTGCTGGTGCCTTCAAACGCGTAGAAATGAAAGGAGAGGGATTTGACATGCAGAAAGATGCCAAAGTAGATGTCTTCTGGGATCAAAATGCGCAAGAGGTTTTCGTTGCAGTAAATAATCTTAATTCGCTCAGTGAGGAATACGATTACCAGCTTTGGGCGATCGGTGACGATGGACCAATTGGTATCGGACTGGTGAATGCTGGAGAAAAACTCACCTTGCAACAAATGGAAGCCGTGGCACAAGCTGGAGCGTTTGCTATCACCATCGAGCCTAAAGGAGGTTCAGAATCTCCTACTTTGGAGAAGCTGGTTGTGTTGGGAGAAGTAGCATAAGGATTTAAAATTTGAGAATTAAATATTTGAAATTGGCCTGCTCTAAATGAAGCAGGCTTTTTCATTTAGAGGTTAAAAAAAAAATGAATAATTGGGCTTTGCCAATTAATGATTTTCATGGAAAGGTTATTCTAGAAATTTGTAAATATTTTTTCTAAAGAATTAGGAGATTTATTTTTTTTTTTTACTTACTTAACATTCAGGAGAATTAAGCCGGTAAGATTTGCTTTTGATATTATCTGGTTTCAATAAATAAAGGTGAAGGATTTTTAACCTTTTTTGAATTTTTAGAAAAATTTATTGATGTCTTATTTCTAATAAAAATATCAGTACTTAAATATGAAAACATTAAAATTAAATCTTTTTTTACTGCTATTAGGATTGTTTATATCGGGTTGTTTGGAGGATGAGAAACCTAAATGTACAATAGACCAGATAGATGGTAATCCTAAAAGCATAATTGGAACTTGGCAATTGGTGAGCAAAGAGTATATCAACCAAGAATTAGGAGTTACAGAGTTTACTGATTTTTCATGCGACGGAGTTTTTTATAAATTCTTTGAAAATGGAAAGTTTTTAGTTTTAGGGGATCACCCAGAAATTCCAAATTATAGTACAGATTCCTACGAATTTAAATATGGTGAAATAAAGGATAACTATTATCCTAGTAATTCCACATTATCACTTAGCAGTCCGTCTTACCCTTGTGTATTAGAAAGTAGTCAAATGACTATCGATAGAATGTATCTGGATGGATCGAAATTTATTTTTTACAGAGTGAATGATTTTACTGATAACTAATCTTTATAACATTATGAAACTTTTGAAATTTTTATTTATTGGTCTCCTTTTTTGGTCTATTAATTCCTTTTCATAAGAAAACCTTATTTTAATTCAAGTCGAAGAGCAAAAAAGATTAGGCACAAACTTTATTGAAATTGATAATATTTTTGGCATTTCAAATCCAGATGAAGACCTAGTTAGGAATGTTAAGGATGTAAATAATATTTCATTTCATACGTATGATGCCTCAAAATTCAAATCATTGGGTGATGCTATTTTAATTAGAATCCCAAGGGAAAATGGTGATCTTGATTTAGAGTTGATCAAGGTTTCAGATTCTTTTTATTCTTACGATCTCATTACAAGTGAGGGAGAAAAATTTGAATCTAATAAAAATTACAAGCATTATAGGGGAGTCGTGAAAGGGGAAAATGCAAGTTTGGTTGCTTTTAGTTTTTCGGAATCTGAAGTGATAGGACTTGTTGCGAGAGATGAAGGGAATTTTAATTTCGCTAAAACACTTGATGGTGAGAAATATGTGTTTTTTAATGAAATGGATTTATTATTCGAAGAATATTCCGAAGTCACTATTGAGAAAGGAAATGATTATAAAATTGAAACATTCAAAGAATACCCACAAGAAGTTCTTTCTCAAGAAAGTAAATTGTCCTTTAATTCTTCTGATAAATGTGTCAGATTTTACTTTGAAACTGAATTCGATATTTTTCAAAATAAAGGTACAGTTGCTAATGTTGAATTTTTTGTAAGCTCAATTTACAATCAAGTTGGATTATTATATCAAAACGAAAATATAGGGACTTATATTTCTAGGATTTTCGTATGGACATCTACGGATCCATATGTCGGAACTGATTTAGAGGATTATTTAGATGAATTTCAAACAGTTAGAACTAGCTTCGAAGGAGATCTAGGTCAATTGTTGACATTTAGAGGAACAAGTTTTGGAGGTGGGAATGCCCAAGGTATTGAAGGGCTTTGTAATTCGGATGTAAAGGAGAAATCATCTGTCGCACAGATCAAACCTACTTTCAATAATTTCCCTGTTTATAGTAGGCCCGTAAAAGTAATGACCCATGAATTTGGACATTTGTTGGGATCAAGGCATACTCATGATTGTGTTTGGGGCAGTAATAATAATTCCGCAATTGATTCATGTGTAACTCCAGGGTGTCCTGGCGCACCAATTCCTAGCTTAGGTGGTACAATTATGAGCTATTGTGATCAACCAGGAAAGCCAGGTGTTAATTTTACATTTGGATTCGGTACTCAACCTGGTAATGTGATAAGAAATTCTGTTGCCAATGCCACATGCTTTTGTAATTGTGTTGGGGGGACAATTTCAGGTTCAAGTTATTTGTGTTCCACAAATAGTTATTCACTTACAAATCCACCATCAGGGAGTTCAATTACCTGGTCAGTTTCACCGACAAATCTTTTTTCTGGAAGTACATCTGGGACAGGATATACTGCTTCTCTTACTTCTTACCATTCAAGTACAAGAGGTCAAGCAATTTTAACCTTTAAAATTATTAACTCTTGTGGAGAATACTTATATAATAAACCTATTTGGGTACAAGCTCCCCTTTCTCCAGGCTCAATTATCGGCAATAACTCTCCAGGCCCTGGAAGTATCTCTCCTTATATGGTTGCTAGTTTACCAAGTGGAGCTACATCGATGTCCTGGAGTTTACCCTATTGCGTAGGATGTTCACAACCATGGACTTTCTATGCAGGACAAAATTCTACTCAAATGACAGCAAATGTTGGTGATGCCGCAGGATACATCCAAGCAATGGGAGTTAACCCTTGTGGAACTGGAGGGGCATCGCTTTTGTATGTTACTCCTTCTGGAGGGTGTGATCCTTGTGCAAGAACTTTTCCTAACCCTGTTTCAAATGAAATGACATTGGAATGGTTTAATAAAGATGGAATATTGATTAATGATGAAGTTCCCAATTATAAAATCACTTTGTATAATGCTGTTGGAGGAGTAATAATTACTGAATCTTCCAATTCTCCATTTTTAAATTTTGATTTGTCCCAACTAAAAAATGGTTTTTATTTCCTACATATTGAAAACAAGGATGGATTAATAAGGAAACAAATTAAAGTCGAGAGGTAAGATGTTTTTCGAGTAAGATGATTTTTTAAACATAATCTGCTACGAATTTCCCAATGAAAGTCCGTTTTAAATAGCGGGCTTTTTTCGTGAATTTTCAGAACTTAGAAGTGCTTAATCCAATTCAACTAAATGGAACTCCAACTCTCAACCCCCGCCTTACTTTTTTCGGCCATCACTTTATTGATGCTGGCATTTACCAACCGCTTTTTGGCGATTGCCAACCTGATCAGAGGCTTACATAAAAACTACATGGATGCCCCTGATCAAGAATTGATTGTAGAACAGATCCATAATCTCCTACTTTGGAGAAGCTGGTCGTTTTGGGAGAAGTAGCTTAGGGGTTTGAAATTTGAAAATGATTTAAATAATAATTGCCTGATCTTTTCAGAGCAGGCAATTATTTTTTCATGGGATGTTAAACTCTTTTACCTGTCAAAATGAATAAAGAAAGAATTTAACTCCACAGCAAAACTTAGAGTTAAACTTACATGAAGTTGCTTTTGTATTTTTATTAGTAGAAAAGGAAGAAAACCAAATGGAAAAAATCGTCTTTGCAATTGCATCCAAGAGTTCATCGATTTAATTCTTATGAAGAAACTACTATCAAGTATATTTTTATTTTTTTTTTCAATTTATTCCTTTGGTCAATCAGGACCAGATGAAGGTCAACTGGGTACTTGGTACATGTACTTTTATAATAAATCCTTTAAAAACTCCCAGTTTGGCATTCAAGGAGACCTGCAACTTAGGCTTTGGAGTCCTGTTAGTGATTTAGAGCAGTTATTACTTAGGTCTGGTCTAACCTACACACCTGAAAATGCCAATATCTTATTTACGCTGGGGTATGCCAATATTACAACTGGTGCTTTTGGTGAATCTGATGCTACGGTACTGGAAAACAGGATTTACCAAGAGGTACTTTTTCCAACTAAGGTAGGTAACAGATTCCTGTTCACTCATCGGATTAGGTATGAGCAAAGATGGGTGGAGGCACAGGATCTGCGGACCAGATATCGATACAACCTTTTTCTTAATGTTCCATTAAATGGTTCTGCTTTGGAAAAAGGAATCGTTTACATAGCTCTGTATAATGAGATTTTTATTAATGGACAACGTGATATTGGTGAGGGAAGGACGGTAGAGCTCTTTGATAGAAATCGATTATACCTCGGCGGTGGCTATGGATTGTTTTCCAATCTTAGGGTGCAAGGAGGTTGGATGTTGCAGACCACCGATAACTGGAGCAAAGGCCAATTACAAGTTAGTTTACACCATAAGTTTTAAAAGCGATGGATTTTCCGGCTTGTTGACTCCGAAATGAGAAGGCTTTTTTCATTTTCAGGAAATAGAAGCATCTTTAATCTATTAACTTTCGCCTATGGAACTTCAACTTTCAACACCGGCCTTACTTTTTTCGGCCATCACTTTATTGATGCTGGCATTTACCAACCGCTTTTTGGCGATTGCCAACCTGATCAGAGGCTTACATAAAAACTACATGGATGCCCCTGATCAAGAAATGATTGTAGAACAGATCCATAATCTCCGCAAAAGATTAACACTCATCAAAAACATGCAGCTCCTAGGAGTATTTAGCTTTTTATTATGCATTGTCTGCATGTATTTGCTTTTTCAAGGATTTATCGAAGCTGCCAATTGGGTTTTTGTGGGGAGCATGGGATCTTTGTTAATCGCCTTGGGACTGTCTTTGGTGGAAATTCAGATTTCTACCAAAGCATTGAATCTGGAATTAAAAGACATGGAGGAGATTTTCAATAAGCGTAGTAGTGGTTTGGATTTTATATTTAAAAAAGAGACTAAAAAGGATGAGAATTAATCTTGTTTGCAGTTTACTACTTTTTATAATTTTCAATTCTTGTGCACCGAAGACTTCGGAAAAGAGTGTCGATGGTAGCTTAATTGCCTCCTCCACAGAGTCAAAAGGGTATTACATCGATTTAGATGGCGTAGGGAGTCCAGAAGATTTCTATGCCTGGACTTCAGACCGGATACCGATGGTTTCGGCTCATCGTGGAGGACCTTATCCTGGATTTCCGGAAAATGCGATTGAGACCTTTGAAAATGTGCTGAAATACACACCTGCTATCATCGAACTAGATGTAGCCATGACCAAAGATTCGGTTCTGGTTTTGATGCATGACGACGAGTTGGATCGGACAACAAATGGAACTGGGAAAGTCGAAGATGTGTCCTTTGAGTACATCCAGACCCTTTTTCTAGAAGATGAAGCGGGTGAGTTGACTACATTCAAAATCCCCACCCTGAAAGAAGCCTTAACCTGGTCCAAAGGCAAAGCTTTGTTGACTGTAGATATCAAACGATCCGTTCCTTTTGAGAAAATAATTGATGAAGTCCGAGAAACCGACTCTCAGGAACATGCGGCATTGATAACGTATACTTTTCCAGCTGCAAAAAAACTTCATTCGATGGCTCCTGAATTGATGCTTTCGGTCACGATCCGGAATGAAAAGGAAATTAAAAGGTTGGAGGAAACAGGAATCCCTTGGGACAAAGTCATCGCCTTCACGGGCGTTGCGGAGCGTCCTCAGGAATTTAACCAAGCTCTTCATCAGCGTGGGGTGTTTACCATTCTAGGTGTTTTGGGAAACCTGGATCAAAGCGCCAAAGCGCGAGGTGACCAAATCTATGCGAGTTTTATCCAAAATGGTGCAGATATTTTAGCCACAGATAGACCGATCGAAGCCTCCATGGCAATCAAAACTTTAACCCCTTCCCAAAGTTCTAAATCTAAGTATTTCTTAAAATGATCATTGACCTTCGTAGCGATACCGTCACCAAGCCTACCCAAGGCATGAAAGAAGCCATGTTTGCAGCTCCTGTAGGAGACGATGTTTTTGGTGAGGATCCAACAATTTCGGCCTTGGAGGAGAAACTGGCAGGTATGTTTGGAATGGAAACGGGGCTTTTTTGCCCTTCTGGCACCATGACCAACCAGATTGCAATCCGGCTACATACACGGATCCAAACTGAAGTGATCTGCCATAAATATTCCCATATCTACCTCTATGAGGGTGGAGGGATTATGGCAAATTCTCTGGCATCTGTTAAGCTTTTGGATGGAGATCTTGGGAAAATAACGGCTTCTCAAGTGGCCGCTTCCATCAATCCAGATGATATCCATGCGCCAGAAACGACTATGGTTTCTTTGGAAAACACGATGAACAAAGGAGGTGGCAGTATTTATGAACTGGAAGAAGTCATTCCTATCAAGAAAGTTTGTGATGAATTTGGTCTTAAGCTTCACTTAGATGGAGCAAGACTTTTCAATGCTTTAGTAGCTTCCGAAGAAAGTCCAAATGACTGGGGAGCACAGTTTGATACGATTTCAATTTGTCTGAGCAAAGGCTTGGGCTGTCCGGTTGGATCTGTTTTGTTGGGGTCGAAAGCTGATATCAAAAGAGCTAGAAAGGTCCGTAAAGTAATGGGGGGAGGGATGCGACAGGCTGGATTTCTTGCAGCAGCTGGTATTTATGCTTTGGATCACCAAGTGGAAAGGCTTAAAGAGGATCATGCAAGGGCAAGGGCTTTGGGAATGATGCTTTTGAAAAAATCTTTTGTACCGGAAGTTTTACCGGTTGCGACCAATATTGCCATTGCCAGATTGGATGGAATTACACCAGAGTTCTTTTTGGAGAAACTAAGAGAGAAAGAAATCAAAGCTGTCAAATTCGGTCCCGACCTGGTAAGGTTTGTAACTCACCATGATTTTGGAGATGACCAGTTGGAAGAGTTCTATAGACGGATTAGAGAGATTTGAAAAATCAGCATAAAATTTCTTTTTTATAAATCTGAATAGTTTGCTAACTTTTTGCGTTAGTATTGAATAACGACAGTAATGATTCAATCATTTGGAGATAAAGAGACCGAGAAAATATGGAATGGCATTCGGTCCAAAAAACTGCCTAATGAGATTCAGCAAATTGCCCGTAGAAAGCTTAGAATGATCAATAATTCTCAAGGAATAAATGACCTTAGAATTCCACCTTCAAATCACTTGGAAAAACTCTCAGGAAAATTAGCTGAATTTTATAGTGTCAGAATAAATAAGCAATGGCGAATCATATTCAAATGGGAGGAGAATCAGGCTTTTGAAGTTGAGATGCTAGATTATCATTAATAGATAGAATTATGGACAAACTAAATAATATACACCCTGGAGAGGTTCTTTTGGAGGAATTCCTAATTCCAATGGGGATTTCTGCTTATAGATTGTCTAAGGAGACAATTATTCCTCAAACAAGGATCTCTGAGATCATAAAAGGGAGAAGGAGAATTACTGCTGATACCGCTTTAAGGTTTTCGAAATTCTTTGGAACTTCTCCAAAATTCTGGCTTGGACTTCAGGATGATTTTGACTTGGAAGAGGAGCGAAATTCAAAACAAATTGAATTTGACACTATTAAACAGTTCCATTTTAATTAGGCCTGAAATGGCCTTTTTTTATTCTATAAATCCTAATCGCTTCTGTAATTTTGAAATTTTAAATTTCATATTTTAAATATTCTATGAACAATACCCCTTTGGCAGAAAGAATGCGTCCGGCTCGATTGGAAGATCTAATCGGACAGGAGCATTTATCCTCTCCTAATTCATTTTTATACAAGGCTATCAAATCAGGAAATGTGCCCTCATTGATCCTTTGGGGACCTCCAGGAGTAGGGAAAACAACTATTGCCAACATCATTGCTAACGAGATCAAGGCTCCTTTTTATACACTCTCAGCGATCAGTTCAGGGGTGAAAGATATTCGAGAGGTGATCGATAAGGCCAAATTTCAGATGGGGGTGGTACTTTTTATAGATGAGATTCACCGCTTTAACAAATCACAACAAGATGCCTTGCTCGGTGCTGTCGAAAAAGGAATTATTCGGCTGATAGGAGCCACCACCGAAAACCCCTCTTTTGAAGTGAATGCTGCCTTATTGTCAAGATGCCAGGTTTTTACCTTGAATTCACTCGGAAAACCTGAATTGGAAGCAATGATTCACCAGGCTTTGGAGAAGGATTTGGATCTCAAAAAACTGGATGTTAAGCTGGAGGAAACGGATGCTTTGCTTCGTATTTCCGGTGGAGATGGGAGAAAGCTTTTGAATTTGCTGGAAATTGTCATTGACGGGATCAATGAAAATCCCTGCATTATTACTGATGAAAAGGTAATGCAAATTGCCCAGCAAAAGGTGGCACTATACGACAAATCGGGTGAGCAGCATTATGATATTATATCTGCCTTCATCAAATCTATTCGAGGTTCTGATCCGAACGCCGCTGTGTACTGGCTGGCAAGAATGATCGAAGGAGGAGAGGATGTGAAGTTTATTGCCAGAAGATTAGTGATTTTAGCTTCCGAAGATATCGGCAATGCCAATCCAAATGCCTTGTTGTTGGCAACCAGTTGTTTTGATGCGGTGAAATTAATCGGCTACCCAGAAAGCAGAATTATTCTTTCGCAGTGTGTGACGTATCTGGCGAGTTCGCCAAAGAGCAATGCTTCATATATGGCGATCAATCAGGCTCAGGCTTTGGTCCGTGAGAAAGGCGACTTATCTGTGCCACTTCACCTTCGAAATGCCCCTACCAAATTGATGAAGGATCTGAATTATGGTAAGGCTTACAAATACTCCCATGACTTTCCCGGCAACTTTGTGGAGCAGGAATTTATGCCAGATGAAATCAAAGGAACCAAACTCTACCAACCAGGGGAAAATGCCCGTGAGAATGAACTGAGGAGGTATTTGGGGAGTAAGTGGAAGGGGAAATATGGGTATTAAAGTCTGAAGAGAAATAGGTTTCACTAAATAAGCCCGATAAATCGGGCGAAATACATTTCATTGAAACAAGTTATTGTGCCGAAACTAGTTTATGAATTGTATTTCCATCTTATTTCAGGAGCCGTAGGCGACTCTATTTCAATTTATTTCCTTATACAATTTTCAGATTTCTCACTTGAGCTTTCTGACTTATATAGATTTAACCAGTTCTTTTGCTTCAACTCTAAATCTCTTTCCATAAATCCCCTCAGGCATTCCTTTTCCGCAACCGATAATCATACAGATTTCGGCTCCTTTGGGGAGTTTAAGGAGTTTTGAAACACGCTTAGAATCGTAACCTTCCATGGGGCAGGTGTCATAGCCGGATGCTTTCATCCCAAGCATAAAAGTCATGGAAGCTAAGGCTGCAGATTTGTGAACAGAGATCCGAACATCCGTTTCACTTACTTCCCGAACCATCGGTCTTTTTAATCCAACAAACCAAGCAATGATTTTTTTGATCAATGTCCAGCCCGGATATCTAGAATAAAGGTTTGGAATCAAATTGCTGTAATAGCTCAAGGCCTGTTTTTGTTTTTTCTCCGATTGGTTCTGAACAGTTGTTTTGATGTAGTTGTAATTCGCTTCAGCTCTCGATTTCCATAGATCCCTTCTAGTCACTACCACTACGAGCTCGCGAGCGGTTACTGCAGCCTTCTGACGCATACAGAGCTGGGCTATCTGGTCTTTAAGAGAAGAGGATTCTGGTACTCTGATAAACTCATATAATTGGAGATTAGAACTGTTTGGGGATAAAATTGCTGCTTCAATACATCTCTGAACTACGTTATGATCAAATTCTTCTTTCTGGTCAAAAATCCTGACAGAACGCCTTAATTCCACTGCCTCAAAAAAATCCAATCCTTTTTTTACCTCTACCATTTACCTAAAATTCTATTCAAACAGCATAATATTCTGTTTGTTTGGTTATATTTTCAATCAAATTTAGAAAGAAAAGCCAACTCCACTCTCCATGATCTTTGAATTAATCCGTTTGCAATTTTTAAAGAGCCTGAGGTCTACCTCCTTTGCAAAAAGCCTGTTGATCACGATTTTCCTGGCATTTTTGGCTCTGCTTTTATTGAGTTATGTGCTGATGGCGGGGATTTTCCTCAATAAGATTTTAGGAGTTCTGGCTGAAGGAAGAGATCCTTTGGAAGTATTATGTGGAGGACTGATCTTTTTCTTTCTGATGGAGTTTATGTACCGTTATTTTCTACAGAATCTACCAGTAATTGATTTGGAGAGCCTTTTGCATTTGCCGATAGGTAAACGGAAAATTATCCATATGCTATTGGTGCGGTCTTTTATTTCACCGATCAGTATCATTGCATTATTGCTCTTTCTTCCATTTGGAATCCAAGTGATTTTGCCTCAAATGGGGATGGATTCACTTATTTTCTGGATCGGAACTATTTTGATGATCAGTTGGTCTACCCATTGGTTTATGCTTTGGTTTAAACAACGATTTGAAGACAGTTTAATAGGGGTTGTGATCGTATTCGGGGTATTACTTTTGGGCGGCGGGTCGGCCTACATGGGCTGGTTCAATCTAGGAGAACTTGTGGAGCCATTTTTTACTTGGTCGCTTACCAGCTTTCTCCCTTTGCTTATTTCAGCCATTTCCTGTGTGGTACTTTATTTCCTGGCCTATACTTACTATTTAAACAATGCCTATCTGGAAGACCTATCCAAAGAGGAAGAGGCAAAATTCGTCAATCAGGATTTTGGGTTCTTTTCAAGATTTGGCTTGGCTGGAGAAATGGCTAATCTGGAGTGGAAACTGATTATCCGACATAAAAAAAGTAGATCCTTTTTAATGCTTAGTGCCTTTTTCTTGTTGTATGGGATGATATTTTATGATAATCCACAATATCACACCGAAGATGGTGGCTTTAATTTCATTTTCATTTTTGTAGGGGTTTTTATTACCGGGATATTCATGATTCAATATGGACAACTTTTCCTAAGTTGGAATTCTGGCAATTTTGATTTCTTTATAAATAGAAGAAATGGAATAGAAGCCTTGATCAGAGGGAAATATTTATTGCTGATTTCTGTTTCCTGTCTCTGTTTTCTTCTTTCTGTTCCCTACGTTTATTTTGGATGGAAATTTCTACTGATCCATTTAGCCACCTGGCTTTTCAATGCGGGAGTAATGATTCACCTGATTATTTATCTGGCGCTTTGGAAACCAAAACCGATGGATCTCAATAAAGGAGCCATGTTTAATTACGAAGGAGTTGGGGCAGCGCAGTTTCTGATGATCATTCCCATGATGGTGGCACCTTATGCTGTTTATTTGCCATTTGCTCTACTGATCAATGAATATGCAGGGTTAGCTGCATTGGCTACCTTGGGTATCATCGGGATCCTGGCTTTCAAAAAACTTTCCCAAATCAATATCAATCGAGTCCTTTCAAATAGATACGAAATTTCATCTTCATTCCGTCAAGAGTTATGATTCAAGTAAAAAACCTCAAAAAACAATACAAAGAAGCAGTTGTCCTAGATGTGCCAAGTTTGGATATCCCGAAATCAGAATGCTTTGGGCTTGTAGGAAATAATGGTGCAGGAAAGACGACTTTGTTTCGAATCATGCTGGACTTGGTGAGAGCTACAGAAGGGACTGTGACAATTGATAGCGAAGATGTCAGTAAAAGTGAAGATTGGAAAAAGAGAACTGGCGCCTTTTTAGATGAACATATGTTATTGGCTTATCTCACTCCGGATGAGTATTTCAAAACCTTGATGAAAATCTATGGCATGTCTGAGGCGGATCTCCAAAACCACCTGGCCAAGTTTACGGAATTGTTTAATGATGAAATAGTTGGGAAGAAAAAGTATATCCGTGACCTTTCTAAAGGGAATTTGAAAAAGGTGGGGATAGCAGCAGCTTTAATGGGAAATCCGGAAGTGGTGTTTTTGGATGAACCTTTTGAAAATCTGGATCCAAGTTCTCAGATTCGATTGAAGAAATTGATCTTGCAGGAAAAAGAAAACTCAAAAGTGACGTTTTTAATATCCAGTCATGATCTCAACCATGTGACCGAGATTTGTGACCGGATAGTCCTACTGGAAAAAGGGAAAGTCATCAATGATCTCCGTGATAAGGCAGCAATGATGGCGGAACTGGATGCTTATTTTACAGGGTAGATCATGCGAAACATGTCCATTATTTTTCTGTAAATGGACATGATATTTCAAAACCTGTATTCTCTGGACATATTTTGGATACGCGTCCAAAATAATTTAAAATATGGACATGTGTCTCAGGATTGCCTGCCGAATGGACATATAGCTGATATATGTCCATTATTTTAAATAGAATGGACGTGTTTTTGCTTCAAGTTCAATATTTTAATTAAATTGGACACGTTAAATGCGTTTGTCCATGCCTTACGATTGGAATGTCCCCTACAATGATTTGCCTTTTCTTCCTCCCTCCAGAGAAATAGAAGAAGATATTTCAATCCTTAAAAAGTTGGTGACCGCGTCAAGGGCTCTGGCTTCGGTGAATGCCAGTGTGCTTCGTTTGCCCAATCCCAGTATGCTGGTGAATACTATTGCTTTGCAGGAGGCGAAGAGTTCTACGGCCATAGAGAATATTTTTACTACTGAAGATGAGTTGTATAAGGCCGTTTCAGATCTGATTCAAGAAGAACGGGCAAACGCTGCGACCAAGGAAGTATTGAGATACAGAGAAGCGCTTTGGGAGGGATATTCCAAGATGAAAGGGAAAGCCAGCATCGATGAAGAAGTCATTTTGGGGGTATTTCACGAGGTGAAAAATACAAATTCCGGATTTCGGTCTCCTGCCACGCAAACGATCATCAAGCGAGGAAACAGTGAGTTCCGGTCAGGTGAAACGGTTTATACACCGCCCAGAGGTGAGCAGTTATTACAGGATTTGATGGGAAATTGGATGGAATACTTAAGGAATGACAGCAGTTTTCCAACTGACCCTTTGCTGAAGATGTGTGTCGCCCATTATCAATTTGAAGCGATCCATCCATTCGCAGATGGAAATGGGAGGACAGGAAGGATTTTGAACCAGCTTTATTTGGTCCATAAAAAACTGCTGGACCTTCCCGTTTTGTACCTATCAAAGTATATCATTACTTACAAGGAGGATTATTACTATCATTTCGGTACAGTCACACAGCGTGGAGAATGGAAGGCCTGGATTCTTTACATGTTGGAAGCAGTGGAGAAAACGGCTATTCTTACGGAGAATTTGATCCGGGAAATCATCACCCAGATGGAAGCAACGCTGGAGCATGGCAAATCAAAAATCAAATGGTATTCTAAGGAAGTCAATGAACTGATTTTTTCCCAGCCATATCTCAAATCCAAAACCCTCGGCGAGTTGATGGGAGTAAGTTCCAGAACCACTCTGACGAAGTATTTCTCCGAGCTGGCTGCAGCAAAAATTCTTTTTCCCAAAAGGGACGGGAAGGAAGTATATTATATAAATGAAGAACTTGTCAGGATTCTAGGGGATTAAAAAAGCCCTTCTAAACGCTTAGAAGGGCTTTTGGAGTAGCTATCCATATTTTGGCATGGATAACCTTTCAACCTTTAATCAACTTAAACTATTTCCAACCACCGCCAAGTGCCTGGTAAATATTCACTTTGGCGTGCATTTGTTTCATTTTTGTTTCAATCAACTCAAACTTGGATTCAAGCGCATCTCTTTGTGTCAAAAGGACTTCCATGTAATCGGCTCTTGCAGATTTAAACAAGTCATTTGAGATGTCAACTGATTGAGTAAGCGCATCCACTTGTTGGTTTTTCAAAGTATAAGTACTTTCCAGATTGCTGATATTCGAAAGCTGATTTGCAACTTCTATGTAAGCACTTAGGATAGTCTGCTCATAATTGAAGATTGCCTGGATCTGCATCGCATTTGCAGACAAATACCTCGCTTTAATCGCATTTCTATTGATCAATGGAGCTGTTAACTCTCCCGCTAAATTATAGATCAATGACTGCGGCGTGGTAAATAAATAGGATGTATTAAAGGCATTGAAACCTAAGCCAGCAGAAATTTCCAATTTGGGATAGAAATCCGCCTTGGCTACAGATACATCGATCTTTGCTGCTGCCAATTCCAGTTCTGCCTGACGGATATCAGGTCTATTCTCCAATAGTTGGGAAGGAATGCCTGCATGGATCATTTCAGGAATCAAATCTGTAAATACTCTATGATCCCGTTCCACTTTTTGAGGGAATCTTCCCACTAAGAAATTGATTCTGTTTTCGGTTTCGATGATTTCCTGCTGGATACCATATTGAAGACTTTTAGTGCTTAATACCTGGGCTTCAAATCTTCTTACAGCTAATTCTGTAACTCTGGCGGCCTGTTTTTGGAATTTTACGATTTCCAGGGCATTGTTTTGGATCTCAATGTTTTGCTTGACGATTTCCAGTTCATTGTCCAGAGCCAATAATTCGTAATAAGAATTTGCGATTTCAGCGATCAGATTAGTGACCATAAAGTTCTTTCCTTCTACGCTTCCCAAATACCTTGTCAAGGCAGATTTTTTTGCATTTCTCAGCTTTTTCCAGATATCGACTTCCCAAGTAGCAAATGCACCCAGTCCATAATCCTGAAGTGGATCTGGCATTTCTTTACCTGGCTTGATTTCAGTATTCGCATCGTTTGCACCTTGGCTGGTGTATCTTCCGACCTTATCTACACCTGCGCCTGCACCGATATTCACAGAAGGAAGAATTTCACCTTTACGGGCTCTTACTTCGTTTTGTGAAATCTGGATTTCCTGCATGGTAATATTCAGCTCCTGATTATTGCTCAAAGCAGTGTCTATCAGGGCTCTTAAATAAGGATCAGAAAAATATTCCTGCCATACCACATTGGCTGTATTGGTAGTATCCTGAGAGCCATTATAGCTCTCAGGAACTGCATTGTTTACAGCTTTTTCTGTCAATTCAGGAGTTTTACAAGAGGAAACTGCAAAAGTTAAACTTGCTACCCCAAGACTTATATAAAGGATTCTCTTAAGCATGTTTGTGCTGAGTTTGTTCGGATAATGGACTTTCGTCTTCATTTTTGATTAATTGACGGCCATCTGCCAGACTAGCGAAAATGTAGTAAAGGCCTGGGACAATGATGACCCCGAAAATGGTTCCGAAGAGCATACCACCCATCGCAGATGCACCAATGGTTCTGTTTCCGATGGCTCCGGCCCCAGTTGCAATAATCAAAGGCACCAAACCAGCGATAAAAGCAAAGGATGTCATCAAAATTGGTCTGAAACGGACTTTCGCGCCTTCAATGGCTGCAGCCAGAATCGTGGCACCTTCCTGTCTCTTTTGCACTGCAAATTCCACAATCAATACCGCGTTTTTACCCAAGAGACCTACGAGCATGATCAGACCGATCTGGGCGTAGATGTCATTGTCCAGTCCCATCAATTTCAGCAAGAAGAAGGAACCAAATACCCCGACCGGTAAGGAGAATACTACCGCAAGAGGAATGATGAAGCTTTCATACTGGGCAGCCAAAACGAAGTAAACGAATACCAATACAATGATGAATACATATAGTGCTTCGTTTCCTCTACTTGCTTCATCATAGGACAGGCCTTCCCATGCAATGTCATATCCTCTCGGAAGTGTTTCCGCGGCTACTTCCCGGATTGCGGAAATCGCATCTGCCGTAGTAAACCCAGGAGCCGGAAGACCTCGTATAGAGGCAGAGTTATACATGTTGAATCGGGTTACCTCATTTGGTCCCTGGGTTTTCTTCATCGTCATGAAAGCTGAATAAGGAACCATTTCTCCTTCTTCATTTTTCACAAAAAGGTTCAATACATCAGACGGCAATCTTCTGAAAGAAGGATCTGACTGAACATAAACTTTGAAGAATCTACCAAAGCGAATGAAACCCTGTTCATAAGTACTACCAATCAGGATGTTCAGGTTTTCCATTGCTTTTCCAATGGATACCCCTTTTTGCATGGCCTTATTGTTGTCAATTTCCAACTCGTACTGAGGGTAATTCGCAGCAAAGAAGGTGAACAAACCAGTGATCTCTTCACGCTTGTTCAGGTTATCCATAAACTCTTTGTTGATCTTGTCAAATTCCTGATAATCAGTAGTGGTAGTTTTGTCCAACAATCTCAAAGAGAAACCGCCTGACGAACCGAAACCCGGAATTGCCGGTGGTTCGAAGAATTCTACAATGGCACCGAGGCCTTTGGATTCTTCTTCCAGCTCTTCCATGATTTCTTTCACGGTATGCTTTCTTTCACCCCAAGGTTTTAAGTTGATCAAACAAGTGCCGGCATTGGAGCCACGGCCTTCTGTCATGATTTCATAACCGGCTAATGAAGAAACTGATTCTACGCCATCTATTTCCTCGCATATTTTCTGAAGTTTTTGAGAAACTTGATTGGTTCTTTCCAGTGTTGCTCCAGGAGGTGTTTGGATGATCGCATAGATCGTTCCTTGGTCTTCACTAGGGATAAATCCAGCGGGAAGTATTTCGTTTTCGAAGAAAATTCCCGCTCCAAATAGAAGAAGGATTCCAAAGGTCAACCATCTTCTGCTGACCATTCTTTTCAAAAGGCCGACATATTTCCCGGTCAGCTTATCAAAGCCTCTGTTGAAGCTATCCAATGATTTGGTCAGGATATTTTGTTTTCTTTCATGTCCATGGTGGTTTTTGAGCAACATAGCACAGAGTACCGGAGTCAAAGTCAAAGCGATCACAGCGGAGATGACAATGGAGCTTGCCATGGTGATAGAGAACTGACGGTAGAAAGTACCTACCGGTCCAGACATGAAGGAAATCGGCAAAAATACCGAAACCATGACTGCAGTAATGGCGATAATCGCACCGGAGATTTCTCCCAATACTCTTTTTACTGCCTGGTATGGTGTCAGGTGTGGGAAGTCTTCCATTTTGGCGTGAACAGCCTCCACTACCACGATCGCGTCATCGACCACAATACCAATGGCAAGTACCAATGCAAAGAGCGTGACCAAATTGATCGAGAGTCCAAAGAACTGGATCACAAAGAATGCTCCGACCAAGGAAACCGGTACCGCCAGAATCGGGATCAAGGTAGACCTCCAGTCTCCAAGGAAGATAAATACTACCAATGCCACCAGAATAAAGGCATCACGAAGTGTATGCACTACCTGCTCAATAGATGCATCCAGGAATTGGGAAACGTCATAACTGATTTGGTAATCTATTCCCGGAGGGAAAGATTCTTTCATCACTTCTAAACGGGCTTTTACTTCCGCGATTACATCACTTGCATTACTGCCATAGTTTTGCTTTAAGACAATCGCCGCAGAAGGATGACCATCCAGATTGGAATAAATATCGAAAAATTCACTTCCCAGTTCGGTCCTGGCTATATCCTTCAATTTGATACTTTCTCCATCTGGGTTTGCCCGGATGATAATATTGTCATACTCTTCAGAGGTACTGAACCGACCTTTGTAAGTCAGAACGTATTCCAGAGACTGGGCTTCAATACCGGAGCTTTGCCCAATTCTACCAGGGCGGCCTACAATACTCTGTTCCTGCATGGCCTCCATCACTTCTTCCACTGAGATGTTATAAGCACGCATTCTGTCTGGATTAAGCCAAACACGCATCGCATAGGTTCTACTACCTAAAATCTGAGATCTTGCTACCCCTTTGATTCGGTTAATCTCAGGGATCATGTTTACATTGGCATAATTGTATAGGAATTTTTCATCCATACTTTCGCTCTTCGAGTAGAGGTTGACATACATCAACATACTAGGCTGGATAGGGGTGATAATTACACCTTCACGCTGAACAAGTTCAGGTAAAAGTGGCATTACTTGATCCACCCTCGTCTTGACCCGAATGACCGCTTGGTTGGGGTCCGTTCCGGGCTCGAAGATTACGTTAATTGTTGCTTCACCGGCACTGGTAGCATCGGTGGCCATATACCTCATACCCTGTACCCCATTGATGGAGTTTTCTAGGGTAATCAACGTTGATTTTACGAGTACGTCTGCACTCGAGCCTGGATAGGCTATAAATATACTGACCGTAGTAGGCGCGATCTCAGGGAATTGTGAAATAGGCATTTGCTTCATTGCAAGTGAGCCCACAAACACAATAATGATCGAAATCACAATCGCTAAAACCGGTCTTTTTATGAATTTGCTAAACATCAATTCAGTGTTTTAGGATTTGAATTATTCGGCATATAAGTCCAGATTAGAAATCACATCACTTGGCTTCAAGAAATCATATTTGATCTCCTCATTTTCTTTCACAAGTCGAAGTCCTTCTAAAAGGATTTTATCAGTCGGTTCAAGTCCTTTTACCACCGCATAAATGTGTGGCAATTCGGCAGCTATTGTAATTTCTCTTGAATGAACAACATTGTCTTCATCGATGACGAATACATATTTTTTGTCCAAAACTTCAAATGTTGATTTCTGAGGAATCAAAAGGGTGTTTGTCAGTGGGATGGTCATTTGGATATTTCCAGTTTCACCATGTCTCAATAGCCCATTTGGGTTAGGGAAAGTTGCTCTAAAAGCAATGTTACCTGTCTCGTTGTTAAAGTCAGCTTCTATGGTTTCTACCACGCCTGGGAATTCAAATGGCTTATGATTGGCCATTTCAAAAACCACATTTACTTTTTCATCTGATTTCACCTGAGCTTTATAATCCAAATACTCCGCTTCTGGCACGTTGTAGTAAATCCACATTTTGCTATTGTCAGAAAGGTTTGTCAGAAGTTCGCCTTCTTCTAAAAGACTTCCCTCTCTCACTAAGAATCTATCAATAATCCCGTCAAAAGGGGCTCTGATTTCAGTGAATTGAAGGTGGGCTTTTGCCAGAGAAAGTTCTGCGTTTGCCTTGTTTACTTTGGCTTTTGCCATTGCTAGCTCGTTAGGAGCTACGATGTTTCTGTCGGCCAGAGATTTTGTGTTTTCGAATTCGATCCGTGCAAAATCAGCTTCAGCTTCCGCACTTTCCAACTCTGCCTGATAAATGTTGGGCATGATTTTGAAAAGTAAGGTGCCTTTTTTCACGAATTGACCCTCATCGACATAGATCTTTTGAAGGTAGCCTCTTTCTAAGGCTCTGAGTTCAATGTGTTGAATAGAATGTACCTGTGATACATATTCTTTGGTAATCAAAGTGTCCATTTGTAATGGACTGGTGACCTGAAAGGTCGTTTCAGCTTCATGGTGCTCCTCGTTATGTGAATTACAGCCTGTCTGGAATAGGACTGCACACAAACCTGCGAGCATGAGAATTCTCGGTTTCATAAATTTTGTTTTTAAACTGGATTTGTTCTTGGTAGGGTCTGTGTATCAAATAAATACACAGGATCTGGATTGCAGGCACACATTTGAATTGGTGCTTAACAAACTCAGAAATAGAAAGGGATTGAGGAAAAGAAATTACCTCAAAAGAAAAAGTATCATATCGTAAACACCTGGATCATCAGATGTTTCCTATGGGATGATTTATGGAAAAAGTGCTTACTGAAGTGTAAGCTCTTTTGAACAAACAGAAATAAAAACGCAAGAATTTGAGTGCAAAAAATAGCAGTGAAATAAAGGCTGCTTTCTACAAACTTTTTAAATGAAACCAGGATGTCATCCTTTTCCTCAATGTCAGTTGCATCTACTTTGACTCTGCCCGTAGCATGGTCATGTAAGACATGTAGGTGTTCTGAAATATTTGAACTGAGCTCAGGATTTTGATGACTCAATAAGGAATTGGACGGGGTATAATGTGGTCCTTCCTCAATTGAATGAGAATATAGTTGACTGTAACCGCTAGAGAGCAGAATACACAGTGAAAGTACAATTCTTGTAATCAACTTTATCATCAGGGTGCGAAATAAAATAAAGTTTCACTCACAGGCAAGAAAACTTCAGTTAATTCCTGTTAATGACTTTCCTTCGGTATTAAAACCTCTATCTCTTAAAGATCAATGGCTTAAAAAGAACCAACTAATCTTAATCAATAGGATAAGGGACTAAGTTCCGCCGTTAACAAATATTCACAATATTGATCTTTTTATTACATTATTTAAAGAGAATTGAAGATTTTATTTTGGTTTTCTTAATTCCACGTCAAATCAATTCTGTTTTTAAAAGACTAATTCATGAAGAAATCGAATTTTATGGCATTCCCAAAAAATTTCTTGATTTGGAAATTTCAAGAATTTCAAGTTTACAACTGTAGGTCAATCAAATGACAAGGGTATTTAAGATAGGATAAAAGTATGTAATTGTTAGGTGTTGAATTTACTAAAGACAAAGTATTGCGTTTTTTAATCTGTGAAAGAATAAAATGGATTGTTATATTGTTTTTCTCAAACCCGAAATACCATGAAAAATAAGTCCTTCCTTCTTGTTTGCCTAATAGTAATTCTTGTGTCTCCTATGTGTCTGGCTCAAAACTCTTATACTCTCATTGTGGAAGGCTTTGACTGGGGACCTGGTGTAAACAAAGTAGTGCTTTCTAAGGCAAATGCTGATTTAAGTACCAACCCTTCGGCGTATCAGGTTTTTGCCACTAGAAGTTCTGATTTGTCAGAAACTCCGATTAATCCATCAAATGGGGAGAGAACAGTGCTGTCTGCCTATCCATCGGATGCGAAAGGAAACAGAAGTGAAAATGGACAGTTTGTTACGCTTAATCTTGCTGTGGCTCCCAACCTGCCTCTGGGCTCACCTTTTCAATACATGCGTTCCTATGGCAATGTCTGGGTGGATTACAAGTTATCAATCACGAATACTGAAAACCTGGAAGTGTGGAATACTGAAAATGATCGAGTGATGCCTCTAGTAGATGAATATGATCTGGATGGTAAATTTTCTCAGGATAATGTGACACTAACCTATGCTTCTTTTACTCCAAAAACAGATCATGAAAAAGTGCCTTTGATCATTTGGTTGCATGGTGGAGGAGAAGGCGGAACGGATACTACCATCCCACTTTTAGGAAATAGAGCTGCCAATTATGCCTCGCCAGAAATTCAGGATTATTTTGGAGGCGCCTTTGTGATAGCACCTCAAACTCCTACACGCTGGATGGATAGTGGAAATGGATCTACCAGTGGCCAAGTAGATGATATTTATTTTAAAGCTTTGAAAGGCTTATTTGATGACTTTGTAGCAAAGCATCCAAATGTGGACACAAACAGAATATATGTCGGTGGTTGCAGCAATGGAGGCTATATGAGTTTGAAGCTGATTTTGGAATACCCTGATTATTTTGCCGGAGGCTATATCAGTGCATTAGCTTACGGAGGAGCCTATTTTTCGGAGGAGCAAGCTAAAAGCATTAGAAACGTTCCGATATGGTTTGTTCATTCCAAGGATGATTCCACTACTGTTGCTGACAAGACTGTTTTGCCTGTTTATAATAAATTGATCAGTGCAGGAGCAAAAGATGTGCACCTGACTTTCTATGATCACGTGGTAGATATCACAGGTTTATTGGGTGGAGAAGATTATTACTATCCTGGACACTGGTCATGGATCTATTCTCATGCGAATTTGAGCCAGAATGATTTTGATAGGAAGCCTGTAAAAGTAAATGGTGTTCCTGTGACGATTATGCAGTGGTTGTCTTTACAGAAAAAGTAAAGTCTAAGAAAAACAAGTTCTGAGAAAAGGTTTGCAAATGATTGCATTCCGTGAATTACCTCTCAAAAAAAATCCAAAAAAAATCCTCTGATAATTTTACCAGAGGATTTGTGGAGCTGGCGAGATTCGAACTCGCGTCCAGATAAGGAAACAACGTACCGTCTACATGCTTAGTCACCTGTTGGGTTTTCGATCTGAATATGCTGGATGACACACCTAGTTCAGACTTAGCTATTGATCTTAGACCTGCTTAATAGCATCACAAGCCGCAACCCGATCTTGTCGACACCTCGGATCCGTCCGGATCAGATAACGGACGGTGAGATGTGGCTGGGGAATTACTCTCGTAACTCAACCCTTTAAGCGATCTATCCTATTAAGGTTAGATTAGGCAGCCATGGCGTAAGAAGTTTCGCCAATTATAGTTCGTATGAATCTTTCAAGGCCGTACATACTCCAGCCTGCATGCGAGCCCGATCTTTACACTTACTGTCAATACCGGTCAGCCCCATTTGAAACAGGAAGACAAAAGTAATGGATTTTTGGTTCCATGGGCTATTTGTTTTTTGATAATCCTATTTCCTCGGAGTCTATTTAAATTTCTTGGATTGGTTATCAATATTTTATCAGTTTTTATGACAGTTTGAGCCAATTTGGGCTTCCTGAATATGGAGTTTTTTATATCTTGCGGTGATGGAAAACTTCGTCGTTTCGGCAAGAAAATACAGACCGGCAGATTTTAAAAGCGTAGTAGGGCAGCAGCACATCACTACCACGCTTCAAAATGCCATTAAAAACAATCACTTAGCTCAGGCTTTCCTTTTTTGTGGACCTCGTGGCGTAGGTAAGACTACCTGTGCCCGGATTTTGGCAAAAACCATCAACTGCGAAAACAGACAGGCTGATCAGGAAGCTTGTGGCGTATGTGAATCCTGTGTTTCTTTCAAAAACAACAGTTCCTTCAATATCTATGAGCTCGATGCTGCATCCAATAACTCTGTAGATGACATCCGTAATCTGGTAGATCAGGTTCGATATGCTCCCCAAAAAGGTCAATACAAAGTATATATCATTGATGAGGTGCACATGCTTTCCAATCAGGCCTTCAATGCATTTTTGAAGACCCTGGAAGAGCCACCAAAATATGCCATTTTTATCCTGGCCACGACAGAAAAGCATAAAATCATCCCTACCATTCTTTCCCGATGTCAGATTTTTGATTTCAACAGAATTCAGATCAAACATATTTCGGAGCACCTGAAATACATCGCAGAAAAAGAACAGGTAGACTACGAAGAAGAGGCGCTACGATTGATTGCCACCAAGGCAGATGGGGCTTTGAGAGATGCCTTGTCCATTTTCGATTTGATCGTGACCTATTCTGCTGGGAAGAAAGTCACCTACCATGAGACCATTGATAATCTTCATATTCTGGATTATGACTACTATTTCAAAGTAGTAGATAGTTTGCTTGAAGAGAATATTTCCAAAGTACTTTTGATTTTTGATGAAATTTTAAAGAAGGGTTTCGATGGACATAATTTCATCGTTGGGCTTTGTGAGCATTTCAGAGATCTTTTAGTGGCTAAAGATCAAGCCACTGTAGAGTTGATTCAGGTATCTGAAAACGCCAAAGAGCGATACCTTCAGCAGACAGAAGCTGCTTCTGTTTCATTTTTGCTCTCTGCATTGAATATCGCCAACCAATGTGATATCAATTACAAGACTTCAAAAAATCAACGATTGCATGTGGAGTTGGCATTGATGAAAATTGCCAAATTGCCTCAGGCGTTTAAACTGGCAACTTTGATCTCTGAGGAGTCAAAAAAAAAAGCCTGAGTAAACCTTCTTCACAAGAAGTTTCAAAGCCTATCACAGAGTCTACAGCCCCGGTAAAAAGCATTCCTGTGCAAAAGACCATGGCTATTCCGACCAGTTTGTCGCACACCAAGAAAATCCTTGCCGAAAAGGCAAAGATGGAGGAGGCCAAAATCGAACAGAAAAAAGCGGAAGTAAAAACCGATGAGCCTGTCAATTCCTTGCAGTTGACCCAGGAAAAGCTCGAGGAGGTAATGCCAAGTGTGATCGATCATTACAAAAACCAGAATAAAGTTTTGGAATTGGCGATTTTAAACCAGCCTTCAAAAATGGAAGGACATCAAATCTGTTTTGAAGTAATGGGCCATGTGCAGGAAGAAATCGCCCAGAAGATGAAACCCGAGCTGCTCTCTCTGATCAGAGATCTAACAGGAGTGGGAAAACTGGCTATTAAACTTGTGGTAAAAGAGGAGTTGGAATCCACTACAAACAAACTCTACACGAGTTCAGATAAATTCAGATTTCTTAAGGAAAAGCATCCGGCACTCTTGGAGTTTCAACGGAAATTTGGTCTTGAAACAGATTTCTAAAAATCCAGTGAAATCCCAAAGTTGACTAGATTTTGGAGTTGGACGGCCTGTTTAGAAGTACCGTCATCTTGCTTGATAAGTACCTCCTCGTCATAAATTAGCCTAGTTTCCATTCTGGTTGAAATGTACTTGTTTACTTTCATCCGGATAGTGGAATTGAAGTTCACCACCATGTTTCCAAACCTCTCGTAATTGGAAAATAGGTTCAAGTCGGCTTTCCAGGTAATGTTTTCCATCAATTTGATGTCCACGACCGAAGTCGCAAGGGACATACCAGCTTCAGCTCGGACATTTTCTCCAGGCACCACGCCAAAGGCACCAACTTGGCTCAGAGAATCATTCATAACAATCGTAAATCGGCCCGTAAAAGGAGATAGAATCACAGATAATTTACTTTTATCATCATAGGTTTTTCTATAATTCAAACCAGTGGAGGATTGAACATATCCTGGAGATAGCAAATCCGAAATTTTAGTCCGTACATCATTTTCACTTCCCGCAGGTCTGGAGTATTTATAACCTGCCAGGAGTTGAGTTCTTGCGTCCAACTGGGTGGATAGGTAGAATTTTTCCGAAAGTTCCCGACCGTAATTGCTGACAAATATAAAGTTGTCATTGCTTTTTCTGGTTTGAAAGTCACGATCTCCTTGCCTGGTCATACCCAGATTTATCGTCAGCTGCGTGTCCCAGACTTTCTTTTCTTTTTTATAATTGGCAAATACCGAAACACCCGAGTTCAGGGCAAATGAACTGGATCCGCCAGCAGCCCAGTTGCTTAAAGTGACTTGTTGGATGTTAAGGTTATAATTGCCTCCAGTTTCCCAAAAAATCTCCTTTTTTGGCTCCTCGATCAACAGGGAATCACCAAGCATGAGCAAGGTGTCTCCATTAATCAACACTGTGTCAGGGATGACCATCCGGTCTTGTGCAAAAGCCTGCTGACCTAAACCGATAAATAGAAATCCTATAATTAGGAGGTAATTACGCATTAAAAAAAGAGTAATAGGATCAGGGTGTGAAGATAACCAATTTCTGACCGATGCTGATGATGTTTTGGCTGCCGATATTGTTCCAGGATTTTAAGTCATTGACCGTTACCCCGTATTTTTTACTGATCGCAAATAAGGTTTCGCCTTTACTGACCACATGGGTTCGTTGAGCAGAAGACTTCTCAGTAGGCGTGACTGTTCTTACCTGAGTTTCAGAAGATGCAGAAGGAGTCGGAGTTGGGGATTGTGCCATCACAGATTTAGGAGGTAGCTGGTTTACTTTTACAATCCTGATATCTTCACCTCTTTTTCTGTGATCCTGCAGGTTTAGAACCATACCGACTTTTAAGTCAGAATCTTTTCGGATTCTGTTTTTGGACTTCAATGAAGAAAGTTTGATTCCATATTTCTGGGAAATACTCCAAAGTGTTTCACCTGGCATGACGATGTGATTCTCTACTTCAGCTTTTGTCTTCTTTTTCTTTGTATAATAGTATTCACCAGCTTCAATTCTCTCGCCGGGTTCCAGGTCATTTAGCTTTCTAAGTTTCTTTTCTTTCAAACCGATCTGATCTGAGAATTTACTTTGTGTAGTGTTTTGAGCTGCTTGTACGCCTTCTATTTCATTGACAGTTATTTGATCAGGCTGGCTGGCCTTGGTCGTGTTTCCTGCAATTCTAGGGAAGGAATTGGCTTGCTTATAAGCAGGTGAAGTAGATGCTGATTGTTTTGAAGTATTAGATTTTGGCTTCGAATCCTGAATGATTGCCGGCTCGGAAGAAAGCGAACCGTCTTTGATATACACGAGTGCATAGGTTCTGTCTCCCGGGATTTTGCCGTTGGAAGTCCATTTGTTATATTCTTTTAAATGTTCTTCTGACACCCCATATTTTTTTGCCAAGGCAGCAAGTGTGGTCGGTCCATGTACAGGCACTTCTACCATTCTGGAATTGGATGTGAAAACCCCGATCTGACTTTCGAAGGCAATTTTATGAGCAAGGAATTTTTTAAAATACCAGTGGGTATTTCTATCGACATCTACGATTCTTTTGCCATTGTACCTGTCCCCAAAATATGCCTTGGCACCGCCTAAACCCATCTGATAGGAAACCAAGGCACACATCCAGTTGTCAAAAGTATTGTTGTGTTTTTTTAGATACAAAGCAGCACCTTTGGTGGAGGAGACTATGTTTTTTCGCTCATCGATGTGGTTATCCACCCGCAGAAAAACCTCCTCTGCTGTTCCTTGTTTAAACTGCCAAAAACCTACCGCATTCGAGGTGGAGACCGCGTCAGGAATCAAAGAGCTCTCTTGGATGACCAAATATTTCAGGTCTTCAGGAACGCCATTGTCACGAAGAATATCCTCAATGATTGGCATGTATAAATTGACCCTTTCTTGTTTTACCTTCAAGTAATTTGGATTTCTATATTGTGCGTCTACATCCAGCTGGATTTCTCTCCTTGCCTGTGGATTGATACGGACTATCAAGTCAGCGAATTCCAGTTCGGCAGGTACCTGTGGGATCTGCGCCAACAATGGAAAACTACTGAAGAGCGTAAGGATGAAGAGAAGGGTAGAAAATCGGTATTTAATCATTCCAAAAAGGCTTAAATCTTTGCTCAGCCACCATTTAGCAAAAATGATTCCTTTTTTGAAATCCTTATAATTTTCTGGCTATCATGATGCCATCCCGGAAGGGAAGGAGTACATTTTCCACCCTCGGATCCTCGTTGATTTTTTTGTTAAAGGCCAAAATCGCTTGGGTATCTTTGTCGATTTTTTGCCCTTCTTTGACAAGGACTTTTCCCGACCAAAGGACGTTGTCAGACATGATTATACCTCCCTGACTTGTTTTATCGATGATCAGGTCAAAATATTTTTCATTGTTGATTTTATCTGCGTCTATAAAAACCAAATCAAAAGGCCCTTCCAAATCCGGTAAAATATCCAATGCATTTCCCAGCCGGTAGTCGATTTTTTCTGCGAGTCCACTTTCTTCAAAAAATCCTCTCACCATGGTTTCCAGCTCATCATTGATGTCCAAGGTGATTAATTTGCCGTTCTCACCTAATCCGCGTGCCATGCAAATCGCAGAATATCCCGTATAGGTTCCGATTTCCAAAGCGATTTTTGGCCGGATCATTTTGGTGAAGATCTCTAACATTTTTCCTTGGAGCTGACCAGAGAGCATCCTTGGCTTCAATACTTTCAACTGGGTTTCCCGATCGATTTTCTGAAGTAAGGCATCTTCTGGGGAGCTGTGATTTTCGCAGTAGAGTGACAGTTCTTCTGAGATGAAATCCATAATTATTGTGGCTTGTATGTTAAAAAACTCATGTTCTCAGGCAAGAAGATTTCGTTGGCAATTTCCTGGAGCTCTTCTGCGTTGGTATTTCTGATTTTTCCAAAGATACTTTCCAATGGATCCACTTTGCCATGGTCTAGCAGGCTTTTTCCATAGACCAGCATTAACCCGGCATAGTTTTCTTCCGCCATGGCCATCTGACCAATTGCTTGTTCTTTAGCCATGTGCAGCTGGACAGTTCCCAGTTTTTTTTGCTGCAGTTTTGCCATTTCCTTCATGACCAGCGATTGGGCTTTTTTGAGTGTTTTTTCTTCTGTGCCAAAGTAAACCCCAAAAAAACCAGTGTCTGAAAAAGGAGAGTAGGAAGATTCAATGTTATAAACGTATCCGTGTTTTTCTCTTAAAGTCAGATTGAGCCGGCTATTCATACTTGGCCCACCGAGTATATTATTCAGCAAAAAGAGCTTGTATCGGTTGGGATCATGCAGGGAGAAAGCAGGTCTACCTATCGCACATAGGGATTGTGTGATTTCACGTTCGACTGTTTTTACTTTGGGCTGGTAGTTTTGAAATCCATTTCGTACATAAAGACTTCTTTTTTCCTGGATTTCCTCCAGTGGTTTTTCGATGATTTTCAGGGCTTTGGCAAAGCTGATATTTCCCACCACCGAAAACACAATCTGCGAAGTATCTAATCGGGTGGATATAAAGTCAATAAAATCCATGTGGGAGAAATTTCCGACTGTCGTTTCCGTGCCCAAGATATTTCTGCCCAAAGCATGGTTTTCAAAAACCAATTCATCGAGTTCGTCCTGAATGGAATCCTCCGGAGAATCCCTATACATGGCCATTTCTTCCAATATAACCTGACGTTCCTTTTCTATCTGTTTTTGGGGGAATGTGCTGTTGAAAGTGATGTCAAACAAAAGATCAGCTGCCTTGGCATAGTGCTCCTTGAGTGTGGAGGCATAAAAGCAGATTTTCTCCTTAGTGGTATAGGCATTTAATTCACCTCCCAGAGATTCCAATCGGTTGAGAATATGAAAAGTCTTTCTTTTTTGGGTGCCTTTGAAGGCCATATGCTCCCAAAAATGTGCTAATCCTTCTTGTTCTTTGGTTTCGTCACGGCTCCCGATATTCAATATAAAACCACAATGAACCAGTCTGGTATGTGAAACTTCCTGATGGACAATGCGGATGCCGTTGCTTAATTCCTTGATGTTTAAATCCATAGTTGCTTACCCTGTCGGTAAAATACAAAGAAAAGCATCAAATTGTTTCCCTCCTTGTTTTACTCTCCTTTTGCGACAGATTTTACTAACTTCGGCTTTGTAAAAATCAGAACAGATTTATGAAATATCAGCCCTTACCTTCCAGTCTTTACTGTAAAAACCGAGAGAAACTTGCATCAAAAATGAAGGCAAATAGTGTCGCTATTTTTAATGCAAATGACATCATGCCCACTAATGCCGATGGCACCATGAAATTCAGGCAGAACAATGATCTGTTTTATCTTTGTGGGATTGATCAGGAAGAAACGATCTTGTTGATTGCGCCGGACTGTCCAAATCCAGCCATGAGAGAAGTGCTTTTTCTTCGTGAGACCAGTGAACTGATTGCAATTTGGGAAGGACATAAATACACCAAAGAAGAAGCCGAAGCTGCTTCCGGAATCAAAAATATTCAGTGGTTATCCAGTTTTGATCAGGTTTTCAATACGGTGATGGCACTTTCAGAAAGAGTTTATCTGAATAGCAATGAACACTTGAGAGCTGGTGTGGTGGTAGAAACCCGTGATGCCAGATTTATCAAATCCTGTAAAGCTCAATTTCCACTACACGAATACGAGCGGGCAGCACCGATCATGCATGAACTGAGAGGTGTAAAAGAGCAGGAGGAAATAAATCAACTGCAGACTGCCTGTGATATCACAAATAAGGGATTCAGAAGAATTCTGTCTTTTGTGAAGCCTGGCGTGACAGAATATGAGATCGAGGCAGAATACTTGCATGAATTTGTCAGAAACCGAAGCAAGGGATTTGCCTATGAACCAATCATTGCCTCTGGTGGCAGCGCCTGTGTATTGCATTACTTGGAAAACAACAAAGAGTGTAAAGATGGAGAGTTAATCCTAATGGACGTAGGAGCGGAATATGGGAATTACAATGCGGACATGACGCGGACCATTCCTGTGAACGGGAGGTTTACAGCTAGACAAAGAGCGGTTTATGATGCTGTGTTGCGGGTGAAAAACCAAGCATCCAGCATGTTGGTACCAGGCCAGAATATTCAGGATTACCATAAAGAAGTCGGCTTGATCATGCAAAGCGAATTGATTGGCTTGGGTTTGATCGATCAGACCGACGTGAAAAATCAGGACTCTAGTTGGCCAGCGTATAAAAAGTATTTTATGCATGGGACTTCCCACCATTTGGGATTGGATGTTCACGATGTAGGGACGATGCATGGACCGATCCAGCCGGGAATGGTCTTTACTGTAGAGCCTGGGATTTATATTCCTGCAGAAGGGATGGGTATCCGACTGGAAAATAACATCGTCGTACAGGAAAGTGGTTATATTGACCTGATGGGAGATATTCCCGTGGAAGCTGAAGAAATCGAGGAATTAATGAATGCTTGATTTAGCAAAAGATAAAAACAAAAATCCCCTCCAAAATCAATTGAAGGGGATTTTTATACTCTAGGATCTTTTCGAATTAATTGGTAGAAACTCTTTTGAATCCTAGTAAAGTCATTCCTCGGACTTCTATTGTAGTACTCAATGTTCCAGCTTGATTACAATTTCACTGTTAGGATCTGCTTCTACATCCCAGAGGGTGGTTCCACTCTGGGATATTTTGGTAAGGTAGGTAGAGTAGTCCGTGGAATTGAAAGTGAAGTCCAGCGTATCGACTAGGACTTCATTCCATTGGATGAATCCCTTAATTTCCTTTTCATCTTCTTCACGAATAAAAGAAATTTTTGCTGCTGATTTACCATTGATGACTACAGGAGCCACACCGTAAGGATCGTCTAATATTCCATTACTTTCGAATTGGAACATTTTGAAGTTGCCATTTTTATTAAAGTATAGCCGGGTTTTGCTTAAGTCGATTGCTTCGCCTGATTGATTATTAAGCAGACTGTTGCCGTCTGCTTTTTGCAAGTTAACATAGAAAATGTGGGAATCAGGCAAATCGCAGCATTCTTGTCTTTCGATACAGCCAGTCATTACAAGTCCTAGAAGGATCACTTTGATTAAGGTAGAAATTTTCATTATCTGCAAAGTTAAGGTTTGATATAATGTGCCATTTTTTTGTCATAGGCATAACTTTTGGAAAAAGTGGCTAACGGATCAGTTAGTTGGTATAAGTATATTATTATTATTATTAAACAAATATATTTAGTAAAATTTAGTTAATAGACTTTATGAATAAAAGAAAACCCTCTCAGATCGCTCCAAGAGGGTTGTAAGTATTAACTAGATCGGAATTGATTATCCGATAGATACTCTTTTGAAAGCAGAAACTGTCATGCCTTTGCTTACGCTGTCAAGGTATTGTGCGATAGACTTAGAGTTGTCTTTCACAAACTGCTGGCTCAACAAAGTATTTTCTTTGTAGAACTTGTTCAATTTGCCCAAAGCGATTTTTTCAAGCATTTCTTCAGGCTTACCTTCAGCTCTGGCTTGCTCTTTTCCAACTTCGATTTCTCTTTCTACTACAGTTGAATCTACACCGTCTTTGTCAACAGCAACTGGATTCATTGCTGCAATCTGCATTGCTACGTCTTTTCCAGCCTCTTCTACGTCTGCACCAGAAGTGTTTACCAAACCTACCAATACACCTAATTTACCATTAGAGTGGATGTAAGGAACAACTGCTTCAGCGCTTACTACTTCGTAGTTAGAGATTTCGATTTTCTCACCGATTTTACCGGTCATCTCTACGATTTTCTCAGCTACTGTAATGTTTTCGAAAGGCAAAGCGTGAATTTCTTCTACGGTGTTTGCACCTGCAGCTACAGCCATATCCAAAAGTGTATTGGCAAATGCTACGTATTCTTCATTTTTGGCAACAAAATCAGTTTCGCAAGTCAAAGAAAGCAAAGTTCCTTTCGCTCCGTTTTCGGATACGGAAGTTACTACAACACCTTCTTTAGTTTCACGGTCAGCTCTGGATGCAGATACTTTCTGACCTTTTTTTCTAAGGATGTCCACTGCTTTTTCGAAATCGCCTTCTGCTTCAGTCAAAGCTTTTTTGCAATCCATCATACCGGCACCGGTCATTTGTCTCAGTTTGTTTACTTCTTGTGCAGTAATTGCCATTGTATTATCGGTTTAACTTTTAAACGGGATATTTTTATTGTTTCAAAGCCAGAGGCTTCGATGAAGATAGTTTTTGGGACGAGGGAAGGCTATGCTTCCGGTAGTCTTTTAAACAAAAAAATTGAACATAGGCCGAAACCTGATGTTCAATTTTTTAATATTTCAAATCAAGTGTGGATTATTCTTTAGTTTCGGCGTCCACAGCTTTTTTAGCTTCTTCCTCTTCAGAAAGTTTAGCCTCTTCTTTGTCCTTCTTTCTTTCGGAAAGACCTTCTTCGATAGCTGCACCAAACGCTTTCACTAGCAAGGATACGGATTTGAATGCATCGTCATTAGCTGGGATAGGGAAATCCACCTCATTTGGGTTGGAGTTCGTATCCACCAATGCGAAAACAGGGATACCAAGCTTTTTTGCTTCAGCAATAGCGATGTGTTCTCTTTTGATGTCAACGACGAAAAGTGCTGCAGGAAGTCTGCTCAAGTCGGCAATACCACCTAAAACTACTTCCATTTTGTCTTTTTGACGAGAAACCATCAGACGTTCTTTCTTAGCTAAGTTTGCATAAGACTCTTCCTTCATCAATTTGTCCAAGCCGGACATTTTTTTCAAGGACTTTCTGATAGTAGCGAAGTTGGTCAACATACCACCTAACCATCTTTCGGTTACATAAGGCATGTTTAGACGCTGAGCTTCTGCTGCCACTAGGTCTTTTGCTTGTTTCTTAGTAGCTACGAACATCACTTTTTTGCCTGAGCGTACTACTTGCTTGATTGCGTTAGATGCTTCGTCGAGGCAAGCAAGCGTTTTATTTAGATCGATAATGTGGATCCCGTTTTTCTCCATGAAAATGTATGGAGCCATTTTTGGATCCCACTTTCTCGTCAAGTGTCCGAAGTGAACACCAGCATCTAGTAAGTCTTTATATTCTAATTTGGCCATAATATATTTTGTATATTCTGAAGTAAATCCAGATTAACGTTTTGAGAACTGGAATTTTCTTCTTGCTTTTCTGCGTCCTGGCTTCTTACGTTCTACCATTCTAGGGTCACGAGTCAAGAAACCTTCTTTCTTCAATGCCGGTCTGTGCTCTGCGTCAAATTCGCACAAAGCTCTGGAGATAGCCATACGAGCAGCTTCCGCTTGCCCTTTGATACCGCCACCGTCTACATTGATTTTAATGTCATAATTACCCTCTACGCCAACAAGAGCCAATGGCTGCTTCACGACGATCTGGTGAAGATCGAATGGGAAGTAAACTTCAATTGACTGGTTGTTAACGGAGATCTCACCTTTTCCCGGAGCCATGTAAATTCTGGCTACAGAGGTCTTTCTTCTACCGATTGTGTTGATCATTTCCATGATTTAGACGATTAAAGGGTGATGGTTTTAGGCTGCTGTGCTTCGTGTGGATGCTCAGATCCATTGTACACGTACAAGTTGCCGTATAATTTTCTTCCCAATCTGTTTTTAGGTAGCATGCCTCTTACAGCTTTCTCTACCAAAATAGATGCAGATTTGTCTTTCAACAATTTTGGGGTAGAAATACGCTGTCCGCCTGGATAACCGGTGTGTCTCACATAAACTTTGGAGTTCCACTTATCACCAGTCAAACGAACTTTGTCTGCGTTGATCACGATGACATTGTCACCACAATCTACGTGAGGAGTAAAGCTTGGCTTTGTCTTACCTCTTAAGATTTTTGCGACCTCACTCGCCAATCTACCCAAAACTGCAGCTTGGGCATCCACTACGACCCATTGCTTTTCTACAGTCGCGGCATTGGCTGATATGGTCTTATAGCTCAAAGTATCCACTGTGTAACTGTTTAATTTTTAGCTTGTTAAATTTATTTCACCCTCAAAAAGGGACACAAAGATAGAAGTATTTTATTTTTCATGCAAAATATTTCCATTACTAAGTCCTAATTTTCATAGTCTTAGCCCAAAATCCCTCTCAGGAGATTGATTTTCGATGCTTTTTTTCAATAAAATTTTTTAGGCGGTTTTTTCTAACTGTTTGACCAGTACCTGAAAATCTTTTGGATAGGGCGCTTCGATCTGAAGCCTCTTCCCATCTACTCCTTCAAATCCTATCGAAAAGGCATGTAGCGAAACCCGCTGCATGATCGGTAACTCTTCCGTGTCCTTCTTGAGATTGAAGCGGCGCTTGAGTGAAGAAAGAAACAAAGGCTTGCCTCCATATAAGGTGTCTCCGCATATCGGGGACTTCAAGTAAGCCAAATGAACCCTGATCTGATGCAATCTTCCTGTCACGGGTTTGCACTCGACAAGTGTATGGGCGTAGTACGGTTTCAATGTATTGAAATAGGTCTGCGCCGGCTTTCCTTGTTTACTGACTTTGGCTACTCCTTTGTTAGTGGAAATAAGGTTCCGGTCTACGAGCTCATTGCTGAATTCCTTGATCCCTTCCACCACTGCATGATAGACCTTGTCTACCTTTCTGCTTTCAAACTGCATGGCCAAATGCCTGTAAGCCACTGGATTCTTGGCAATCACCAGACATCCTGAAGTTTCCTTATCCAATCGATGGCACAGTTGTGAATCGGGGGTGTGTGCCTTGGCTAAGTCTAGGATGTTCTGCGCTTCGTGTCTATCGTCTAAGCTTGATAGGTACGGCGGTTTGTTGATTACCAGGTAATCCTCGTTTTCAAACAGAATAAGATTTTCAAAATCTACTTTCTTCATGGATTCTCCTGCCTCTTCAAAGAGGCTGCAAAAGTAGGGAAATGGAAGCGCAAAAAAAAATCCTTCGCTTAGGAAGGATTTCAATAGTTAACTATTACTGATCATTTATTGTCTTTCTTTAATAATGGTAAATCCTCGTCCTTTGGTCGCTGTTTCACCATCCCATTTCAATTCCCCCATAAAATAGACTTTTTGGACAATAACACTCGATGCATCATCTTGGATTTCTGCTTGAATCGTGTCTGCTTCTGTCTTATTCCATTGGATGACTGTTTTTTCTGAATCTAGAACCAATGCCATGATATAATCTCTTTCAAATTCAGGCGGATCAATTCGGAAATTTCGCGGCATGTCCAAGTGGGCCTCATAGAATTCCTCCATAATCCCATTTCGCTTATAATAAATTTTGATATCTCTAAAATCATAAGCTCCTTCTTGATTTGGATCCAGCAAATTATTGCCTTGTTTATCCAATACCGTGATGAATGCCATCATATCAACTGTGAAAAAAGTAGGCTGTTCATTTTCCTTGCAGGAGTTAACTATCAGCAAAAGAAAAATTGAAACTATAGAAATTAAATTTTTCATGAGGAAAATAGATCGGTTTCTCTAAACTAATACTTTTGTCCTAAAAAAAACTTACAGTTGAATTTGTTTAAGCCTCAGAATTAGGAAGCTCTTTTCGGAAACAATCTGGAATTCTTGAAAACTAAACAGGTTAACTTACATTTGCTTTTTGATCCTGAGATTCATTTTTCACCAGAGGTAGCGAGAAACTAAAAATCGAACCTTTTCCAACCGTAGAACTTACAGAAATCTTGCTTTTATGTCCTTCCAGAATATGCTTCACGATCGCTAATCCCAATCCGGTTCCACCTTCTTTTTTGTTCCGGCTTTTCTCTACCCGATAGAATCTTTCAAAAATCCGCTTCAGATCCTCAGGAGGGATTCCCTGTCCATCGTCTTTGATGTCTACCTGAATGCTGTTTTTGCTTGCCTTTAGACTGACTTTTACCTGTCCTTTGTTATTGTTGTATTTGACTGCATTGAAAATCAGGTTCTGACAGACTCGGTAGATTTTTTGCCGATCGGCAGAAGTAATGTAATTTTTGCCTTCTTCGAAATCAAAAATAATCTCCACATCCCGCTTGGATGCTTTATGCTCCAATTGGTCGATGACTTCAATAATCAGGTCTTTTAAATCAAATTGTGTAAACGTGAATTTGATGACCCCACTTTCCATTTGGTTTAATGTCAACAGATCCTGAACCAGTACATCCAGCGAGTCCAGGCTTTTGGCAGCCCGCTTCAGGAATTTCATTCGTACCTGCTTGTCATCTATAGCTCCATCCAGGAGTGTGTGGATATATCCCTGAGTTGCAAAAATCGGAGTCTTTAACTCATGGGAGATATCTGCAATAAATTCCCTGCGAAACTCCTCATTTTTTTGTAGTGTTTCAATCTCTTTTTGCTTGGTCAAAGCATAGGAGTTGATCACTTTATTGATCCTCCTCAAGGGGGAGATGGAAGATTTGGAGGATTTGTCGCTGATTTCGGAAAAATCCTTTTTCTGGATTTTTTCCAGCAAGGAGTAGATGTTTCCGATTTCCCTAAAAATCAAAAACTCCAAGGTGATATTGGCGAGCAGGTATGCTACAGAGAATGAAATTGCCCCAGCAACCAAAAGAATGGTGGCATTGGTCGTGTCCAATAATGACAAAAAAGCAGTCACCATGGCACTGATTGCCAGTGCCAGAATAAACGCAATACCTCGGGAATTTGTAAGCATTTTAGCCTAAGTCGAACTTGTATCCTACACCTTTTACGGTAGTGATATAGTCTTCTCCGATTTTTTCTCTGACTTTTCTGATATGTACATCCACCGTCCGGGCCAGTACGAATACATCTGCCCCCCAGATATTTTGGAGAAGTTCATCTCTACTGAAAACCATATTAGGGTTTTTGGCTAGGAAATACAACAATTCAAATTCCTTCTTGGGAAGTGTGATGGTTTTACCGGATTTATCGATGGTATAACTTCCTCGGTCAATGGTCAGATCTTTAATTTTAATCTGGATCTGTTCTTGTTCTTTTTTAGATTCCCTTCTAAAAAGTGCAGCAATTCTGCTCATCAGGGCTCTAGGCTTGATTGGTTTGGTAATGTAATCGTCTGCTCCAACATCAAATGCTGCCACCTCAGAGTATTCTTCCATCCTTGCAGTCAGGAATATCACAAAGGCATTTTTAAGTTCCGGGATTTGCCGTATTTGAAGACACGTTTCCACTCCGTCTTGACCCGGCATCATGATGTCCAATAAGATCACGTCCGGAGTAAACTTAGAAGCGACTTTCACTGCCTTAATCCCATCTTCTGCAGTGGCCACTTCATAGCCTTCTTTCTGGAGGTTGTACTTAAGGATTTCTACAATGTCCGGTTCGTCATCGACTACTAGAACTTTGATTTTTTGCTTATCGCTCATGCTGGCATTTCTTAATAATTCGCTTAAAAATAAGGAATATTTGAAGATAGAAGCCAAATAAAACGATTGTCAGGGCTCCTGTTTTCAAAGAATCCCATGTTTTATTCTGTCTTCCAAAGGCTAGGTTAAGTTATGGTTAAGGCAGCTTTAATTAATTGTTTCGTAATCCTTTGGCATTGACGATGTCAAAATTCAAAGAACCGAGAAACAGGTTGGCCTTGATTTTCACAGGGATTTTATTCTGATCCTTAGTTACCCAGACTTTGACAGGATACTCTCCTCTAAATAATTTGTTTTTTGGGATTTGTGGCGAGAATATATACGTGTCCTTGGTTCCGATTTCTGTTTCCAGTTTTTCAGTGCCTTCAAATATTAACTTTATGTTATATATCTCTTTATCGAAGAAGCCTTTGATTAAAATGGATTCTCCAGGCTTAAGTTTCTCCAATTCCAAGGTTCTCAAATAATAAAAACCACTGACCAGATCTTGAACTGTCCCTGGTAAATCATACTCTTTGACACTTTTTATTGTTTTATTGTCTTTTTCGAATAGTTCTACCAAAGCTTTTCTATTGGATTGATCAAAAGAAACTTTTTCGTTTTTTCTGTATTTACCCTCCTCTATGTTTCTATAGGAGACCGAAGGTTGGATGGTGTTGGTATCGAGATAAGTTCCCCAGTTGTCATTCACTTTTCCGAAAATCGTAGCTGCTCCTTTGGTCTTTCCAAAGACATCTATTTTATAATGTGGACGATTGTTTTGGGTGTGACTCCGTCTGTTGATTTGAAGTTTAGCGTCGGCCAGATTGAGCCAGCCGTAACTCACTTCAAAATTTAGTTCTTCCCCAAATGTGAAGGCATCATTCTCTGGATTTTGTTGTGAAAAGGCACTGGGAGTCCACAGAAATAAGATCAGTAAAAAAATGCGGGGTAGTTTTCTCATACAATTTATTGACAATACCTGACGGAAATTGAGTTTTTCAAAAGGTATTACGAAAAAAAGAGTCGTTTGGTGAATAAAATTACGAATTTGGCCATCGAAAACAATGGCTAATTCTCCTTTGGTAATGGCATGTTGTTTAGTTAATTTCACCTACTATAGATTCTTTTAAACGAAAACTCATGAGTAATAACGCAGAAAAACTGAAAGCCCTCCAACTAACCATCGATAAGTTGGAAAAAACCTATGGAAAAGGTACTGTGATGAAGCTAAGCGACAACAAAGTACTGGATGTTCCTGCAATTTCCACAGGTTCTCTTGGGCTAGATATGGCACTGGGTGTGGGCGGCATTCCACGGGGCCGGGTGATTGAGATTTATGGCCCAGAATCTTCTGGTAAAACCACACTGACAATGCATTGTATCGCCGAAGCCCAAAAGGCGGGAGGTTTAGCTGCTTTTATCGATGCTGAACATGCATTCGACAAAACCTATGCCGAAAAGCTGGGTATCGATACTGAAAACCTGTTGATATCCCAACCGGATAACGGGGAACAAGCATTGGAAATTGCCGAACATTTGATCCGTTCAGGAGCGATCGATATAATCGTGATTGACTCCGTGGCAGCTTTGGTGCCAAAGGGTGAATTGGAAGGGGATATGGGTGATTCTAAAATGGGGCTTCAGGCAAGATTAATGTCTCAGGCGCTTCGAAAACTCACTGGAGCCATCAATAAAACGGGTTGTGCCTGTATTTTTATCAACCAATTAAGGGAGAAAATAGGCGTGATGTTTGGGAATCCAGAAACCACCACCGGTGGTAACGCCCTGAAGTTTTATGCTTCTGTGAGGTTGGATATCCGTAGAATCGGTCAGATCAAAGAAAGTGCGGATAATATTTTGGGTAACCGTACCCGGGTCAAAGTGGTGAAAAACAAGGTAGCTCCTCCGTTTAAAGTAGTAGAATTTGATATCATGTATGGGCAAGGAATTTCCAAAGTAGGGGAGGTAATCGACCTGGGAGTGGAATTTGATATTATCAAAAAAGCAGGTTCTTGGTTCTCTTACAATGGTGAAAAGCTTGGTCAAGGCCGAGATTCTGTCAAAAATATTCTTTTGGATAACCCTGAGTTGATGGAAGAGCTGGAGATTAAAATCAAAGCTGCTGCCGGATTAAATGCACCGGCTGCTGCTGTTAAGGAAGAGGAATAAACTCAGAATTTTAACAAAAAAAACAGGGGGCATTTCTGCTCCCTGTTTTTTTTTTTTTAAGTGGTCCTGATCGCTTCGACTGGATCCATTCTGGCAGCTAAAGTGGCAGGAACAATCCCGGAGACCACTCCGATAGCTGATGAAACGCCTAGTCCAAGGACAATGTTTTTAAAGGATAAAATCAGTTCCAGGCTACCCAATTGGATAAAGCTGAGTCCAAAAACAATCAAGATCCCCGTAATACCGCCGATCAAGCTTAGGAATACGGCCTCGAATAAAAACTGGAAGAGTATAAAGTAGTTTTTTGCTCCTAAGGATTTTTGGATTCCGATGATATTGGTTCTTTCCCTTACCGAAACAAACATGATATTGGCAATCCCGAATCCACCGACAAGAATGGAAAACCCACCGATCACCCATCCGGCGATGGATATCACATCGAATATGGAGCCGATTGCATTTTGGATAAATTCAGTTTTGTTCAAGGCAAAATTATCCTCTTCTGTCGGCTTTAAACCTCTTTTTGCCCGGACTAACCCTGTCAGTTCATTTTCGAGAGCAACTAGTCCAATATCCTCTTCTTTTCCCTTGGCAGCGATAGTGGGTTCGATTCCATTTCTACCGGTATAGAACATTTTATTGAAAGAGCCATAAGGAATGATACAAGCCTCATCTTTTGAAGGTGCGTCAAACAGTCCTTCTCCTTCTTCCTCAAATACCCCTATGACTGTAAATTTGATTCCTTTGATCTTTATTTCTTTTCCTAGAATAGGAAGGTTGGGATACAGTGTATTTGCAATCTTTCTTCCAACTATGGCGAGATTTCTCGAGGCATTGATTTCGGATTCCAAAAAATATCTTCCTTCCTCTAAAGGGACATCGTAGACATCTTGATAAGTATATTCGATCCCTGTCAGCTGCATTCCCTGATAGGCATTACTTCCAGCTTGAACGGTGGTACTTGAAGAGGCGGAAATGGTGACTGCCTCAGCAGATTTTAATCTTTCCTGAAGAAACTTGTATTCTGCCAGAGTACCGGGAGGTCTTCTGAAATATTTCCACCAAGGATAATCCTGAGGCCCACTGGCAAATGGAAAGCGATCCACACGCATCACATTGGTACCTAAAAAAGAAAAGGAAGACTTGATGTTATTCTCCAACGAGTCCACCAGGGTGAATACTGCGATGATGGCAAATATCCCAATGGTTACCCCAAGAAGAGAAAGGATAGTTCTGGTTATATTGGCTTTTAAAGCAGATATTGCGAACCGAAAACTCTCCCATGTTAGTTGGAAAAAGAGCATGCTTTTAATAGTTGGTTAAAACAATTTGTCAAGATAGCTGAATTTGGGCATTATTGTTATTATCTTTGCATTTTTTAGAGTTAATCTAGAATAAACAAATCAAGCTCAGACATCTAAAGCTTTCCTATGAAATTATCAGATTTCAAATTTGACGTTCCAAAAAAACTAATTTCCCTTTATCCAACAGAAAACCGCGATGAATCCCGCCTCATGGTCTTGCACCGTGACACCGGAAAGATCGAACACAGGGTTTTCAAAGATATCATCGAGTACTTCGGTGAAGGCGATGTTTTTGTCACCAATGACACGAAAGTTTTTCCTGCCAGATTGTATGGAAACAAAGAAAAAACCGGCGCTGAAATTGAAGTTTTCCTTTTAAGAGAACTGAATCCAGAGTTGAGACTTTGGGATGTCTTGGTAGATCCTGCCCGTAAGATCAGGGTAGGAAATAAATTGTATTTCGGGGATTCCGATCTAGTAGCAGAAGTCATTGACAATACGACTTCCCGCGGCAGAACGATCAGATTCCTTTTTGACGGAACTGAAGAAGAATTTCATAAAACCATCGATTCTTTAGGTGAAACACCTTTGCTAAAAGAGTTTATCGAAAGAAAAGTTGAAGCAGAAGATAGAGAGCGATATCAAACGGTTTTTGCAAAAAATGTCGGTGCTGTCGCTGCGCCTACCGCAGGCTTGCATTTTACCCCTCACTTGTTGAAAAGACTGGAGCTTCAAGGCGTAGAAGTGACTCCGATTACCCTTCACGTAGGGTTAGGTACTTTCCGCCAGGTAGATGTGGAAGATCTTACTAAACATAAAATGGATTCTGAAAACTACAGCATTCCTTCCGGTACAGTTGATTTGGTCAACAAAGCTTTGGATCATAAAAAGCGAGTAGTTTCTGTGGGGACTACGTCTCTGAAGACTGTTGAATCATCTGTAACTGCCAATGGAAGATTGAAAGAAAGCGCAGGATGGACGGATAAATTCATTATTCCTCCTTACGATTTCAAAATCGCCAATTCGTTGATTACCAACTTCCACTTGCCAGAGTCTACGTTGCTGATGACTGCAGCAGCATTTGGAGGGTATGATTTAGTAATGAAAGCTTACAAAGAAGCAATCAAAGAAAAATATAGGTTCTTCTCCTATGGAGATGCCATGTTGATTCTCTAATAGTTAAGGCTCCTTCGGGAGCCTTTTTTATTCCTTTACAGTTTGATAATTTGCATATGGTATCAAATGCTTTTATTAAGGATACTTTTGTCAAAAATTAGCTAAAATGAACAAAGCAGCGATTTTGGTTGCAGGTGGAAAAGGAACCCGGATGGGGGCACCGATTTCCAAACAGTATCTACCGATCGGGGGAAAACCTGTTTTAATGCATACACTGCAGGTTTTTTATGAGGTCGATTCTTCCATTCATTTGATTTTGGTGCTACCGGTTTCTGATTTTTCGTATTGGAAAGAACTTTGTCAAAAATTCAGATTTGATATTCCCCATCACTTGGTGGAGGGAGGGAATTCACGTTTTCAGTCTGTCCGAAATGGCCTGGAAAGTATAACTTGGACAGAAGGTTTGGTGGCGATCCATGACGGTGTACGGCCTTTTGTAGCAAAAGAAGTGATTTCCAATTCCTTTAAGGAGGCAGAAAAATCAGGGAGTGGGATTGCTGTGGTGGCTTTGAAGGATTCTATCAGGAAACTAGGTGATGACGGAAAATCCTGCTATCAGGAAAGACAGTATTTCAGATTGGTACAAACCCCACAGACATTTTTGCTATCTAAAATCAAAAAAGCATTTCTGGCCACAGAAATCCAACAATTTACCGATGATGCCACAGTGTATGAGCATCAGGGCTGGCAGGTGTCCTTGATCCCTGGCAATCCTGAAAACATCAAGATTACCACTCCAGAGGATCTTCAGTATGGGGAGTTTTTGCTTTCCCAGGGGAAAAAGTAAAATCGAAAACATTTTTACCGACTTTTTTGTGGGCTTTACCGACAAAGGCATTGCCTTGACCTAATAGTCATTTTAGGCTAGAGTTGTATGATATAGTTTTGAGGCATCAGTTTTAATCAAACTCTTATGAATTCTCGCAGGGTAATATCTCCCGCTATGGTTCTTAAGAAAACTCATAAACTAAATTCAAAATGAAAAAACATTATTCATCACAAAATGACGGTGGCATTGTTTTCGGATTTGTAATCCTTGGGATTGGAATCCTTTTGCTACTAAAGAAAATCGGGATTTTTGTTCCTTCTTGGGTCCTTACTTGGCCTATGATCCTGATAGTAATCGGGGTCTTTACCTTGATCAAACATGAGTTCAAAAGTCTGTTTGGAGTCTTTATGTTGTTTCTGGGGTCCTATTTCCTCTTGAGAAATGAATTTGATATGGATTTTGCCCTGGATAGGTATATTTTCCCTGTCGCCTTGATTGTTTTGGGGGTTTACCTAATCACTAAAAAGAAAAAAGAGAAAGACCTGATCCGCGATATCCAGGCCAAGTGGCAAGTGAATCAAAAGAACAGCACCATGGGAACTTCCGCTGAAGAAGTGATAGAGGATCCTTCGGACCCAAAGACAGATACAGGAAAGGGCACAACATCCAATTTTGGGAATATGTCAGGAAATTCGTTTTCGGACACCTTAAACATCGATGCCATCTTGAGTGGGGTCAATAAACGAATCTTGTCCAAGAACCTCAAAGGAGGTAAATTAACTGCTGCCTTTGGAGGGATTGATTTGGATTTGACCCAAGCAGATATCCAAGGTCCAGTAACAGTCCAAGTGGATGTGATTTTCGGCGGTATGAAACTGGTTGTTCCACCACATTGGGATATCCGGACCGAAGTAAGCAATATCGCAGCTGGGATTGAGGACAAAAGGATATACAGAGATACTGTCATCGACCCGAATAAGGTATTGATTTTGAAAGGAACCGTACTTTTTGGAGGTTTGGAGATTAAATCTTATTAACTAGAATTATTCGGATTTTAATCAGGAGATTTTGATTTTCAAAGCTTTTTCTAAACCACAACTTATTAAATATATCATCTCAGGAACTGCACTTGTGTGGTTTCTGGGGTGCTTTTTTATTTTAAAAAGTTTTGGTTTAAATGAAAACCTGGCTTGGCCTGATGCCCTTGCTTTTACAGGAGTGTTTTTGGCTGGAGTTTTTGTTCTGGAAATTATTTTCGGGTTTTATATCCCAAAAGGAAGCAATTCCTGGTTACTGGTCATTATTCCCGTTTTCTTGAGTTTTGTGGAAGTATGGATCCATCGGATTCTTTTGATTTGGCTTTTTGGAGAAGAACAAGAATATTTAGAATTCTTAAGAGCAAGTTTTTATCTGCGCTGGACGATTTTGTCGATCCCAGAAATCCTCATATCCATCATTGCCTTGGTGGTTTCTAAACTTGAGGTCCAGGAAGAAACACAAAAGAGAGAGGCTACAATCAATTTATTGTCAAAAGAAGCTGAGCTGACTTCGATCAGGCAACAACTCCAACCGCATTTTCTTTTTAATAGCCTGAATTCTATCAGTGCATTGGTAGTATCCCAACCTCAAAAAGCACGTGAGATGGTGCTCCAACTTTCAGATTTCTTGAGAGGAACAATCCGAAAAGACCATAAAGTTTGGGTCAGTTTAGAGGAAGAACTGATCTATTTAAAAATGTATCTGGATATAGAGCGGGTTCGGTTTGGTCACCGATTACAGGTGACAATTGATGCTGGTTCGGAGGTAGAATCGTTGAGGCTCCCGCAATTATTGATTCAGCCATTACTGGAAAATGCCATAAAACATGGGTTATATGGCATGACAGGGACTGTGGATATCCAAGTGGAAGCTAAAAAAGAACAGAATTATTTAATTTTCAGAATTGAAAACCCTTTTGATGAAGAAAGTGCTCCTCCTAAAGGAGCAGGCTTTGGATTGAGTTCTGTGAGCAGGCGTTTGGAGTTGCTATTTGGAAGAACAGACCTTTTGACTTCAGAGTCCCAAGAAGGAAGATTTACAGTAACGCTAAAAATTCCGCAGTTAAAATGATCAAAACATTAATCATAGATGATGAGCCTTTGGCAGCATCCATCGTTCAAGAGTACCTGTCGGCCTACCCGCAATTTGAGTTGGTAGAAATTTGCCAAGATGGATTTCAGGGGATGAAAGCCATTCAGACTCATCAGCCGGATTTGATTTTTTTGGATGTGCAAATGCCAAAGATCACCGGTTTTGAAATGTTGGAATTGTTGGATGAGCCTCCTTCAGTCATTTTTACAACTGCTTTTGACCAATATGCCCTACAGGCTTTTGATGCCAAAGCAATAGATTACTTACTTAAGCCATTTTCCAAAGCTAGGTTTGATCAGGCAATCGCAAAATTCCTGACGCAGAGTTCTGGGGAAGTGGATCCTTCCATCCATCAACTGGCTGAGAAAAGTAACAGGCTTGTAGTGAAAGTGAAAAATGAAATCAAGATCATTTCGATCAAAGACGTTTCATATTTTGAAGCGGAGGATGATTACATCGCCATCCATTGCAAGGATGGGAAATTTTTGAAAAAGATGACCATGAAATCCCTGGAAGAGGCTATGGACCCTTCAAGATTCGCCAGAGTACATAGATCTTTTATGGTCAACTTAAATGAAGTGACCCAAATAGAGCCCTATGAAAGGGAGAATTTTTTGGTCAGGCTAAGAAATGGAAAACAAGTGCCGGTCAGCAAAACTGGGTATTCTCGGCTGAGGCAGGTATTAGGATTGTAAAAAATGTAAAGCCCCGCTTTCCGGGGCTTTAAAATTTAATATTCGTCCTCGTTAAAGAAGAAGTCATCCTTAGTCGGATAATCCGGCCAGATTTCTTCTATGGTCTCATAAGGTTCGCCGTCATCTTCTAATTCCTGGAGATTCTCGACCACTTCCAGTGGTGCGCCAGATCTGATGCCGTAATCAATTAACTCATCCTTGGTAGCAGGCCAGGGAGCATCTTCTAAATAAGAGGCAAGTTCAAGTGTCCAGTACATAGTGTTTATTTAATTAATAGGTGTTCCGGATTTCAATAGGGTTGCAAAATTATCTTTTTTTTGAAATATGCAATCAAGTACTGATTATTTAAAAGAAAGTTGTCTCAAAATATAATTTTTTACGTCCACTTTTCTTTTCAGTCCTGAAAGTTTTTTCCGCATCATTATCTCAAAATCCTGAGTCTGAACGCGAAAATTATCTGAATTGTTCTGCATGGTATCCAGTTCTGTTTGGTCCCTGTGCAAAAGATCTTTCATCAACGCGATTTTGATCTGTTTTTGCTCTTCAACGGGCTTTTCGTCAAAATCGTCATATTTTCCATGGACTAATTTTTCCAAAAATGCTTTTTCAAAAACAATGTCCATGAAAAACTGGAAAGACCTTGCCGTGAGATTGACCTCTTTAGGCTTTCTCATCGGAAGTTTCTTCCATTCTTCCTGGATTTTTTTTGCCTGACCGATCAGCTCATAAGTCGTTGGCTGTCCCGCCAATCGCTTGATCTCCTCAGTCAATTGCTCCGCTTTGCGAATGATTTCGCGAGGGTGCATGGAAGGTCCAGGGTTTAAAGTTCTCTTATATCTCGAGAAAATTCTGTTGTTTAGCTTCGAAAACTCATCCCAAAGGGGCTGACGTTTTTCCGCAGGTACTTTCCCTGCTGACTTCCACTCTTTCTGGATTTTCTTGCTGATTTCAAAAGCCACTTTGGCATCTGGAAAATCATGGGCCTCGCGGGCCTGTACCACCAACGCCTCGTAGACTTTTATGTTTTCTTCTGCCTGTAATGCCAAACCTTCGTAATAATGCCTTCTGTTTTCGAAGAAATGCTGAACGGCATCGTTAAACTTGTTCTCAATTTCCTCTTCCAATTCCTTCTCCACAGGTCCGGTTTTGATCCAGCGAAGCTTTAATTCTTTGAAAGCCTCAGTTGTTTCTCTCCAGTCGGTATCGTCCTTCATCTCCTCGGCTTCGAGAATCAAGGCATTTTTCAATTCCAGATTTTTGGCACGGTTGGCCTGGATAATTTCATTGAGAAATACCTCTTCTTTATTTAGCTCTTCTATCAGGGGTATGAAATCGCCGAGTGCATCCGATTGCATCAGAGAATCTCTCAAATGAATCAATTTCATCAGGAAAGATCCTTTGTTCTGATTTTCGTGAATGTCGGATTTTAGTTTTTCGACCTTTTCTTTTAGCTGCTCAAATCTTGCTTCAAAGTAATTTAAAGTAGAAGCTTCATCTTCTTTCACTTCTCCGATAACTCTGTCATCCTGACCTAAAAATCCCTTTAAATAAACTTTATTTTCTTTGATATATCCATACGGATGCTCCATTGCTCTACAGTAGGTTAGGTGGTCGTTTTCAATTTTTGGCAAATTAATTAATTCAAAAGCACTTATCCTAAGAAAGGGGTTTTTTTGCCATCTTTACCGTTTAGTGAAATTGTAACGCAAAAATTAACATATGAGTGCAGAAAAAATCATCTTTTCTATGGCTGGGGTCTCAAAAATCTATCCACCTCAGAAAAAAGTTTTAAAAGATATCTACCTGTCATTTTTTTATGGAGCAAAAATCGGAGTGCTTGGTCTAAACGGTTCCGGTAAATCTTCTTTACTTAAGATTATCGCCGGTATTGACAAAGAGTTTCAGGGTGAAGTAGTTTGGTCTCCAGGATATTCAGTTGGTATGCTGGAGCAAGAGCCTCAGTTGGATCCGTCCAAGACTGTCAAGGAAGTGGTGGAAGAGGCTGTTTCTGAGACAGTAGCTTTGCTGAAGGAATTTGAGGAGATCAATGAGAAATTTATGGATCCAGCGCTGATGGAAGATCCTGATGCGATGGACAAACTGATCACCAAGCAGGGTGAGGTGCAGGAGAAGCTTGACGCGGCAAACGCTTGGGAACTGGACGTGATGCTGGATAAAGCCATGGATGCCCTTAGACTTCCTCCTAGTGATGCCAATGTGGCGAATCTGTCAGGTGGAGAGAAAAGAAGAGTGGCCCTTTGTAGATTATTGCTTCAGGAGCCGGATGTATTGCTTCTGGATGAGCCTACCAACCACCTCGATGCGGAATCTGTGCATTGGCTAGAGCAACATTTGCAGAATTACAAAGGAACTGTCATCGCAGTAACGCACGATAGATATTTCTTGGACAATGTGGCCGGATGGATTTTGGAACTGGACCGTGGTGAAGGGATTCCTTGGAAAGGCAATTATTCTTCTTGGTTGGACCAGAAGCAAAACCGATTGAAGCAAGAGGAAAAGACAGAATCCAAACGTCAGAAGACTTTGGAACGAGAGCTGGAATGGATCAGAATGACCCCGAAAGCCCGTCAGGCAAAAGGAAAAGCCCGTTTGAGCGCCTATGATAAACTGGTAGGAGAAGAAGCCAAAGAGAAGGAAGCTAAATTGGAATTGTTTATCCCACCGGGACCAAGATTAGGCGCCAAAGTGATTGAGGTAAATGGTGTTTCTAAAGCTTTCGGAGATAAATTGTTGTTTGAGAATCTGACATTTGCCTTGCCTCAAGGTGGGATAGTCGGCGTGATCGGACCCAATGGTGCCGGTAAATCTACGTTGTTCAAATTAATCACCGGACAGGAAAAGCCAGATGCCGGTCATTTCGAAGTAGGAGAGACCGTTCATCTAGCTTATGTGGACCAAGGACATGATATTTTGGACCCGAATAAGACGGTTTATCAGACGATTTCGGAAGGAAACGAACTGATGAAACTGGGTAATAAAGAAGTGAATGCAAGAGCTTATGTTTCCAAATTCAACTTTGGTGGAGGAGATCAAGAGAAGAAAGTGGGAGTACTTTCCGGTGGAGAGCGAAATCGCGTTCACTTGGCTTTGACATTGAAAGAAGGTGGCAACTTGCTTCTTCTCGATGAACCTACCAACGATTTGGATGTGAACACGCTAAGAGCGTTGGAAGAAGCCTTGGAAAACTTCGGTGGCTGTGCGGTGGTGATTTCCCACGACAGATGGTTCCTGGACAGAATCTGTACGCATATTCTGGCATTCGAAGGAGATTCCCAGGTGGTTTGGTTTGAGGGCAACTTCTCTGATTACGAAGAGAATAAGAAGAAAAGACTGGGTGATGTGGAGCCGAAGAGGATTCGATACAAAAATCTAAAGTAAAGTCTGAAGGTTAAAATCAGAAAGCTAAAATAGTAAGCAGTCTCAGTATTCAGTTGGCAGCTTGCCTATTCAGAGGTTGGTCTTAGTCGACAGTGGTCAGCTTGAGAGCCGGCTCTTCGGGATTTGTAATCCTGAACAGCAGAGTAGGGAGTCGAAGGCAATCCTTCAGAAGGCAGAAATCTGAAATCTAAAAATGACAAACCCCGTGAAGAATTTTCTTTACGGGGTTTATTTTTTTCAACTTTTTAATAACTTGATTTTAAGTTAATTGTTTCAAGAATGGGAAAAAAGCTTTTGTATTTTCATGTGATTTTTCTGACTATGGCAATTCTGGCTTTTTCCCAAAAAGCCGAACGTGACCCCCGATTAGTAGGAAAGTGGACCATGTTGTATTCAAAAGATGCAAATGGGGAAATCGAAAAAGATGAGTTTTATGGAAAGAGGTATGTGGAAACTTACACCAAAAACGGTAGGTTCATCTTGGATCCGCAATTTTTAAAAGATGATCTAAAGCGAAATGGAATATCAGAACCTTTAGACTATTCCTTAATTCCGACTTTTTATTGGAAGACGGTCAACAATGAAACTTTAGAGGTTATTACCAATGAGGGATCGCGCCAAAACCGCTATGGCTTCTCGGGTGATACGCTAATTTTTGGTTATTCAAATGGAGTTACCAGGTATTTATTGAGAATGAAATAAACTTTGAGGCCCGCTCTTCTGGATTTGTAATCCCGATGTATGATTAATAGGTTTATAAACTTATAGATCAAATCAACTCTAAAAGGGAATAAGCTATTTCTTAATTATTCGGATTTTAAGTCCTAAGAATTAGTTTTTTTAACTACTTAATAGAAGTACTTTTTATTAAAAAATAGTAGTTTGATTGAAATTTTCATTAGATGAAGTTTCTGTATTCTTTATTTTATGCATTCGTACTTCGTGTTTTCTGTAATGATGATCTAACAAAGCTTTGTAATTTTTATTTACTATGAAAATAACTGTCCTCCTGTTCTTTTTGCAAATCACTTTCGGTTTAATAAATCAGGGTTTTGCCATCGATCCGGATAGAGAATATATCAGAACACCGGATTCTGTTAGTTGGGATTACGAGCAGTTGACTATTACTACCAAGGATAATTTTAAGCTTAACTCATGGATCTATCAGGCTAATAGGGAAAATGATAAGGATACTGTTTTGGTGTTGGCATATCCAGATGCAGGCAACATGTCTTACTTTGTTTATCACGCTGCAATCCTTGCAAATGCTGGGTATACTGTTGTGACCTTTGATTATAGGGGATTTGGAAAAAGTGATGATTTCGAAATTCAACGGGATTACCTATACTACACCGAATTCACATTGGACCTGGAGGCTGTAGTTGATAATGTTTCGATGAGATTTGATGATAAGAAAATTGGTGTCCTGGGAATGTCTATGGGGACAACAATCGCATCTCGTGCATATCCTCACATAAAAAGTAAAATTGATTTTATCATAGGAGAAGGCTATGTGTCAGATACATCAAAAATTGTAAAAAGATATAGCGATCTGGGAAAGCAACTTACTCTTCCCGAGGACTCAGCTGATTATCAAAAATCAGTTAATTCTATTGAAGTTCCACTTTTGATCTTAGCTGCATCTGAAGATACAATTACTACTTATGAGGATGCCTTAGCTCTTGGGGACAAATTGGGAGAGAATTGTCGTATTGTTCAATTTGAAGGAGAGCACCTTTCTGGATTTCAGGTAGAATATGATCAAAAAGGTTTTGGAGGCTGGTATCTGGAGCAAATTGATCAGTTTCTAAATGAAATGTAGAATATCTAGTTTTTAGCCCACTCTTCGAATTTTGTAATCTCGAAGCTTGATAGGAAGATTTGTAATCTTAAAAATCCTGTACTTTATACAATTACTCGGATTAAAAATCCAAAGATCTAAGTTCAGGAATACAATTCCTGAACAGCGGAAACAGCAGTGACATCAGAGGCTATTTTATTAGAAGTTCGTTTGATTCACTTCTGATAGTATTATTGTTTTTCATAAAATCTAGTTGGTAAAAGACCTCAGATTTTACATTACCATTTTCTGTCCTTGCCGGTGTCCAAGGGTTTGGGTTTTTCTTTATCAAATTATACGCATACTCATCATAACCTTGTCCAATTCCTCTCCAGATTTTTGGGTTTTGAATTTTCCCATTCTCATCGACTGTGAATACAAGCGTTACTTTAGTGTCTTTTTTTGAATTGAAAGGAGCTTTTTTGCCCAGTTTTTCATTATTTTCTTTCAGCCAGGATGTGAATTCTTCGGTGGGTTCTGGTTGAACGATTAAATCAGAACTTAGATAGTTGTAGACCTTATCTGATTGTGCATGTATGCTAATCGAGATGCTTAGGAATGCGAAAAGGAAAAGGAGTTTCATGTAAAATTGATTGATCTAGAGAACCAATGAACTGACTAAAATACTATGGCAATCTCGATGGATTATTATCAAAAAAAAAGTCTCTTAGCTAAATTAATTTTTGATTTTTTAAGGCCTTGAAATGATCTTTTCTAGAATTGCTTGGGACTAGTTCCTCACTTGATAAAACTTTGCAAATCTGGATTTAAATTATGTTGAAAATTGCTTTTAACAGGTTCTAATTACTGATCTAGTTAATTGATCGGAGATTTGTAATCTTAAAAATCCAAGGATCTAAGTTCAGGATTACAAATCCTGAACAGCGGAACAGCGGAGAATAAAAACTCATGGAAATGATTCAAGTTTACAAATCCTGAACATAGAAACCTTAGCTCAAGTAATCTTCGCTTCGAAATTGAAATAAATAATCTCCCTTACATAAATAGGTGTCTTTTAACTACACTGACCCAATAGAAAGAAGATTAGCACGAATACCAAGATCGTTCCCAGGCATCCTCCGCCTAATTTGTAAGCGCCATAGCCTGCTATGAGTGTTTTAAAGAAATTGTTCATGGTGTTGTTTTGAAAAAGATGAATACAGATACATTTTCTTAAATTATTTCACAAGCTGTGCCAAGATCTTTAATGAGTAAAGTGCCATAAAATGGCCTTGTAAATAGAGTTTTTGTTCCCTATGAGTAAAAAAAATCTCAAGTTGAGAAGCTTATTAATTCCCAGTTTGAGCAATGAAAAAATCCAGAATATGGAAAAAAGGTAAGCAGACAAAATCCAAGGAATCTGATATTTCCTTTAAAATGAACTAAAAAAATCTAGACAATTTCATATTCGTGTTATGCAGAAACTTACCTAATTTATGGTGGACTTTAATCGGGATTATGTATGAAAGCCATTCGTTTTACTTTGTTTTTTTCTCTTTTAGTATTCGTTTCAGCTTGTATGGAGGATTCTGATTCCCCAAATATTGCTGTAGACCAGTATGTTTCTTTATTGAAAAAAGGAAATTACGAGGAGTCCAATCTTCCTGAATTCACGTCTACAGATATTTCCAGGCTATTGACCTATCGAAATGATCGTCAAGTCATCAAGGATTTTCCAAGGAATTGGATTTCATCCTACTGGAATGAAGAATGTACATTGGGGATGTATGTATTATGGACGATAGAATCTATTCGGGCAAGATCCATTGGAAGTGATAAATTAACAGGCACTTTTCCATCCCAAAATCCAGTAGTGGAAAACAGCGAAACTTTTGAAATCCTGGAGCAAAGTAACTCAGTTCAAAAAGTAGTGGCAGATTCTTATTTTGAATGGTGGGAAGCCAATAAAGCATGGGATTTTCAGAAATTTCATCAAATCGACCCATTGGCTGACACGGATTACCGTTGGCATTGATACCTCTTCTGAAAGGATTAATCAATCAAGTTGGGATCTCTTTTTTCCGAATTTGCCAGCGATGACATTCTAACATAAGATCCTTTTGTAAGTATTAAATTACTTCCTCCTCTGAGTCTGAGTCTGATTCTGAATCTGAATCGTGCTGCTCAGTTCCATCAGGAAGAATAAGAAACCGATTGTCTATATAATGTTCAGGATCTTCTGCTGACCGGAAATCCACAATATGATGCACTTCTCGGTCTTTGCTTGCATATGCCTTTAATTCTCTACGGGTTTTGCCAGTGTCTGATATTGCATTGCCTTTTTGTAATTCGTCCTGGATCTCTGAGGTTGTTTTAACATTTACATTTTGGGCGTCAGGTTTGCCCCTGAGTCTGGCCCGTTCCAATTTTCTGGCCTTGATGCTTATCCGCTCTCCTCCATAACTTTGAGAATTGTCCACTTGCTTATTTTCAGGTAATGGTGCTTTGGAGGAAATCCGGTTTCCCCGGCCTTTCCTTACTGAATCCTGATCTTGCTGTTCAGTGGCAGAAATTGGCGTTTTTCCTGCCGAATGTAGGCCCTTGTCTGTTAAATGGGCTTTGCCTCTGTTATTGAAAGAACCTTTTTTTGCCCTGAGATTATCATCCTCCCTAGTTGTGATTTTCGGAATTCTAGACAATCTGGATTTATCTTTTTTACTAAAATCCCTCCTTCTGGTGGTTGGTAGCTGCCGCTCTGCCTCCCTTCGTCTATACTCCTCTAACTGCTCCGCTTCTTCTCTTTCTTTTGCGGCGTTGTCATCTTCAACTTTTTCTTTCTTTGCATAAATGAATTGGCTACCTTTTTTCTTTTCTGTTCTGACATATCCCTCTTCTTCTATTGCCTGATTCGATTTATGTAACCATACTACATTTCCTTCATCATTGACTATCCAGACACACTGTATGGTTTTCTGTATAGGGACGGATTTGTTTTGCAGTTTATTATTAGTGATTTTCTGAAAGGATTTTAACTGTGCAACTTGAGGACTATTATCAGCCATCTCTTGCATTTTTTGTTGCAAATGCCCTTCTGCTTGATTATTGATGAACTGGAGGGGAGAGCCTCTTAGACTCTTATCCTGAGAAAACCTGTTTTCCACTGGATGGACTTTTTTTTCTTGGGGTTTCGTAGAGTAGGTTTTCATATTTTCTTGGGGTTTCAGATCTGTTGATCCTTTAAAAATTGCTCCATCCCTACAACTCAATTCATTGTAATTGTTAGGGAAAAATTGATTTGTAAAAGTTTACTAATTGGGAAAAATAGTCACCATCATTAAAATCACATACTACTTATTTTTCACATGTCACCACAGCTAAAGTAAGCTGTTATAAATGAGTTATTTAATTACGTGAATAGAAATTGTTATTCCAATGACCACAAGTGTTTTTTTAAGCCAGGAAAAAGCTTAGCCTTGAATTTTATATGTAAAAGAACAACTTAATATGAAAAATTAGTAGATTGGCTAAAAAAATAATTAAATGAAGAATTCCCTTTTCTTTTTTAGTGTCCTAATAATTTTGGCTTCCTGCAATAGGCATTCGGATAGTATTGAAAAAAAACTATCCTATGAATTTGTAAAAGTGGATTCCCTGGTGATGGATATTTTGGAGCCGGTACATATCCTAGACTATCATAAAGAAAAAGAATTGTACCTGATCGTGAAGCAAGCCAGCATGGAAGGTCACTATATGGTAATAAATAAGAAGGGGGAAATCCTTACAGAAAATAAACTTTCAGAAGGCCCTGATGCTTTTGGAATGGTGCTCCTGAGAGCAGGATTTGTCGGGGATGAGATTATGTTTGTATCAGATGGAAAAGTGTTCGTATATGACTTGAATCTGAAACAGCTTCGGAGATTTCCATTTGAGCAAAACCCAAGAGTGAAGCTGGTCCATTTCTCTTTGGATAATCTCAGCACTTTTAAATCCTCAAATGGTGATTTAAGTGCTGTAGCAAATCTAAATGATGGCTATTACCAACCATATCCTTTGGATTTTTATGATACATTAAATATGGTTCACTTGCTGGATGTGAAATCAGGATCTGTCCAAAAAGGTGGGCAACTAAATAAAAATGGAAAATTCCGATCCGGTAGATTTTATCCTTTTATGGATAAGCCGGTTTACTTTTCGGATAAGCAATCTCATTTTGTTTCCACCATTTTATATGGGGATTCTACACTATACCAAATTGACCCCAATCAGGATTTCAAGATAGTGAACCAGATCCACTTGGAAAGAATCCAGCCGGACCTGATTCAGGATATACCAATGGCAGATGCCTCATTTACCACTGTCAAAGAATACCGATCTGAAAATGTCATGTTGGGCGGCGCATTTAATGAAATGATGGGGAATGGAGACGAGTTTATTGTAGGCTACCGGACAGGTGCAAATCCCGAGTTGGTGTTTGAGAATCAGACACCAGAGCAAAGAAAAACCATGGACGCATCTAAAAAGCGGTATTATTACTTTATCAAAGATGGAACGCAGTCAGGAGGACCGATCTTATGGGATCTACCAGGCTCGCTTAAACTCAATGTGGGCAAAAACCGATATTTACAATATGGAGATCAAGCTGAGATCCATGAGTTTGAAAAAGACTATCAGTGTTACTATATCTATGAATTAAGAGAAGTGGAATAGAAGATTGAATTTCTTTAACCACCATTAATGGTCTTAGTAGGGTGGAAGGGGCTTTGAAATTTTGCCAAAACCTCAAAGGTTTGCCCATACTTAGACTGCTTATTGCGACTGCAAACTGAATCTTTTCAACTTTGCGAGCCACTAAGCGATCTCAGCGGTTACAAGAAAAAACCTTCGAGGTTAATAAAAACCCCAAAGGTTTACCCAAAACTGCGACAGCTTACTGCGACCGCAAACTGGATCTTTTCGTCTTTGCGTGCCACTCAGCGATCTCAGTAGTTAATCTCAGTAGTTAAAAGAAAATAAACCTTCGAGGTTAATAAAAACCTCAAAGGTTGTCTAGACTAAATTCAATTTTTGGGTTCCCAGATTAATCGGACAAAAGAACTCAGGCGCTCATTTTCCCGATTAACAGGGATACCTCCCACGATTCCAACCATCAAATGATCAGTGATCCCTAGCCGCATTTGGGGACGAATAGTCATATCAAAATCGCCCTTTTCAAAAATCTTATTGAATTCAAATCCAATGAAGTTTCTTGTTCCAGGGATCATATAATGAAAACTGGTGTTTAAATCATAGCTCAGATGGACCTCCTTAGTTTCAAAATGCCTTGCGATCATCGGTCCAGTATAGATTAATGAGTGAAAGTTTCTTCCCCATCTTTTCGCAGCAACTAGAAATGGATTGTAAACATTTCCTACGATCAGGGGATTTCCAAAGCTCTTGAAGTCAGATAATTCAAATTCGTTTATATATCCGATTGCCATGGAAGTTGCAATTTTTTCATTCACGTAAAAGGACCATTGCGCCGCTAGTTTCAAACTGTTTAGACGGTTGGCAGGTACCGAATCTCGTTCGGTGTTTTTTAAATGAGAGTAGAATGTGAAAGGCAATTCGACCTCTAAACCCAAGCGATTGACTGGAGCCCATTCATATTCGATCAGTGCCTCATAACTGTCAAATTTTAAATTATCCGTGAGTCCCAGTCCAAGGTTCCATTCTTTTTCTCCTTTCCTTGCTCCTAAATCCCGGATCAAGTCAATGTACAATGGCTCGGCATGGAGTACTTTAGGTGGTGATTTTTTGGTCTCTACTTCATGGATGTAAATACTGTCCAATTCAGCTTCGGTGTTTTGGGCTTGGGCAAAGGATTTCATGACCAATAGAAATATTGGCAAGCATAAATATTTCATACTAAATGTGATTTGTGTTTTTACGTTTGCATTAATCCTGTCTGAAAATCAGACAGGTATTGTAAAGAAATTCAAATCACCATTTAGGTGGAGGACTGCTGATGTTAGTATAGCCGGCGCTTAAGAATTCATTATACCTGGAAAAATGATGAAGCCTGAGCGGCAGAAGATAGTCGACAAGTTTGTCCGTGGAAGAGAAAAATTTTACGAAATCAGGTTTAAGATTCTTCTTGGAGGTTTGATCTTCCGAATCAGGATCATCAAACTCCTCAAAAGCATCCTCCAATCCCAAGATTTGCTCTGCGATCAATTCAACCATGCTTTCTTGGTCGTTGATAGATAAGTCTTCAGGAATATGTTTAGGATTGGGATCTGCCCTGTCTACACTCAGGTTGAATAGGTACAAGCCCATCAATCCCCAAAAAATCCTTAGGAAATTGCTATTTAATAACCAACAGATCACAGGGCAAAATTAACTAAGTTTTCTGAGAGTGATTGATATTTACCTTGAAAATGAATTCCATTTTATGGACTGATTCTATTCAACCAAAGAGTAGCTCGGTGATTTTTGCCACTACTTCATATTTAACTCTTCGAGTCCCGATTATAACGTGGATGTAAACTCGAAGTTTGATCAGAAGATTTGTAATCTTAAAAACTAAGTCCTTTTCAGATAACTCGGATTAAAAAACTTGCGAACTTGGTTCGGAATTAGAAACAAGATGTATATCGGGACCTTAGTAGTTAATGTTTTTTAGATCTTTCACTTCAGCTTTTTGGCGCATTTTCACTTTAGTTTTCTGACCTCTTCTTAAACTCCAATACCGTAATTTCCTGACCTACTCCTACATGCCAATCAAGTCGATTTTTCAAGATGATTTTGAACTATAATTCTTATATATGTGTATCTCATTGTGTACACATATAGTTGAAATGATGGTTATAATAAGCACTAGAGAGTTTCGTCAAAATCTGAAAAAATACCTGGATTTGATTGATAAGAATGAGCGGGTTGTTATTCAGAGAGGTAAGGATAAAGTTTATGAACTATCAAGCAAAGTGAAAAATGATCGCTTCTTTGATGATCCTGCAATTCAAGAACGATTATCAAAAAGCATTCAGTCCTATAAAGTAGGTAAAACTGTAAAGTTAACTGACAGTCAATTGAAGGAACTTCTTGGTTTATGATTTTTGAGATAGTTTTCACTTCAGAAGCATTGGAAGATATTGAGAAACTACAGAAAACTGGTAATAAAATCTTAGTGAAGAAGCTGTTCAAATTAATTCAAGAACTAAAAGTACACCCTGAAACAGGCACGGGTAAACCCGAAAAACTTAAATTCTACAAGTAGAACACCTGGTCGAGAAGGATCGACAAAAAGCACAGACTTATTTACATCATTGACGGTTCAAAGATTGTAGTGACTGTTTTGGGTGCTTATGGGCATTATGACGATAAATAGAGCTCACCATCTAATTTTTTATTTGCAGGCATACCGAATACGATTAAATCAAGGACATCAAAAACATTTGAGATATGATTAAATCAGAAAAAGAATACAAAGCCATCCAAGGAAGAATCTCATTTTCCAGTTTTGCCACCTTCTCTACCTGTAGCGATTAAATTGAGTATGAATGAATGTGGTTTAACTCTTAAACCTTTATCAGATTTTTTGGGAGTGAACTACGCGGATCAGCGAATATTTAAACAGGAAGAGTGAGCCAACTTTAAAAATTGCCAGAGAAATAAGTCGTAAGTTAGATATTGAAGCATCCATCGTACTGGGAGTTTAAAGTCCTGATCAGATATTTATAGGCTCTTCTCAATTTTCTTTTTTAGCTTTCTGACTTCCTCTTCAACTCCAATACCGTGATCTCCGGCCAGATTCCCACTCTTCCCGGAAAGGCTAAAAATCCAAAGCCACGGTTTACATGTAAGTAGCGACCTAGTTCCTCGTACAATCCGGCCCATTTCGGATAGCGAAGGGATGCAGGACTCCATTTGATAAAGCCTGGAATCTCGATCCCAAACTGCATTCCATGGGTATGACCGCTCAGTGTCAAATGAATAAACTGGGAGAAATTTTTCACCTGTTCGTCAAAGTGGGAAGGGTCATGGCTCATCAGGATTTTAAAACTCTTTTCGCTGAGGTTTGCAGCAGTTTTAGCAAGGTCACCATATTGCCCAAACCCCTTTCCCCAATTTTCTACACCGAGTAGGTCTATACTTGCCACTTCCCTTTCGACTCCGCTCAGAGCAGGTTTTGTGATTTTGACATTTTCATTGCGCAATAGACGGAATCCTAATTCTTCTTGGATGTCGGCAAGGCGTTTCAGATTTGCAACCTTGGCTTCTTTACTAGGCCAAGACATGTAATCTCCATAATCATGGTTGCCCAAAATGGAGTATTTGCCCATGGGAGCTCTTAACTTTTTAAAAGTATCTACCCAAGGATCCATTTCCCCGGCATGATTATTCACTAAATCACCGGTAAACAAAATCACATCAGATTCCTGCTGATTAATCAAGTCCACACCGTACTCCAATTTCTTTTTATCATCAAAACTTCCCGAATGAATATCCGAAATCTGGGTAATCCTAAAACCGTCAAATTCCTCCGGTAAATCATCAAATTCCAAGGTGTGCTTTACTACTCGATAGCGGTATTTCCCGATTAAGACCCCATGAAGAATTCCTAAAAATGGAACTGCAGAGAGAATCAAAGCAGTTTGACTGACGAATTTCCTGCGGTCTGGTAGAAAGTCGCCTTTCCTGCTTCCGGATACAGATTGATAGATTCCAGCTAAAAACCGTCCGATATCCTCTCCAAACATAAAGGCAAGAACGATCAGCTTTGGGATCAAGGATAGCACCAAAAGGGAAATCATCCTACCAAAATTCAGGCTGAGACTGCCCCTGTCAAAGGTCAGGAACCCATAAGCCACAAAAAGGTAAACGAAAATAGAAAATGCCCAAAAGACAATTTTAACCCAGCTTTGTTCAGGAAAAATTGTTTTGAAAGCCTGAAAGGAATACCAGTCGATCAGGAAGACAAATAGTAAAAGGAGGAAAATTCGGATCAATTTGAAGGGTGTTTGAAGCTAGGTAGCTGACAAAGAATAAACCTTTTACGGGCTAAAATACCTTATCGGTTGAAATAGTTTCAAAAATTTCAAAAACAAAAGTGATGCTATAAAAAGGCTATATCTTTCTTTTCAGAATTTGAGCTAAAGTTTAAAATGCTCTTTTATGATAATTCCTCATCTCTTTTAACTTGTTTCTTATTCTAAAATATTTCCCACAAACCTATTTTCATTTCTGTTTTTCGTTTCTTTACACCCGAATTATTTTGAATTCAGCCTAGCAAACCTATGAGACAGTTACTCCTTAGACCCGGAGCAGAAGAATTGACCTACGAGATTCGCGGTATCGTGAAAAAAGCCCGTCAAGTTGAAGCTTTGGGCTATGCCATGACCTGGGAAAATATCGGTGATCCTATCCAAAAGAGCAATCATGTGCCGGAATGGATGAAGGAGATTATAGCCGATTTATTGAAAGAAGATAAAACCTACGGATATGCTGATTCTAAAGGGGTTTTGGAAACACGGAAGTTTCTAGCCAATCTCAATAATGAGAGGGGAGGAACACAAATCAGTGCAGAGGATATTCTGTTTTTTAATGGGTTAGGAGATGCGATCGCCAAGCTTTACCAATTCCTGATTCCAACTGCTAGGATTATTGGTCCTTCACCGGCTTATTCTACACACAGTTCGGCTGAGGCTGCTCACGCAAATGCCGCTCCGATCACATACAGGCTTGATCCGGACAACCAATGGCTTCCTGATATGGAAGACTTGTATCTGAAAGTGCGGTATAACCCATCCATCGTTGGAATCCTGATTATAAATCCGGATAATCCAACGGGTATGGTTTATCCCAAAGAGGTCTTGGAAGGTTTTGTGAAGATTGCAGAGGAGTTTAATCTTTTGCTGATTACGGATGAAATCTACCAAAACATCACCTACAACGGGATTACAGCTGTTCCACTGGCAGATGTGATTGGTAACCGACCTGCCATTTCATTGAAAGGAATTTCCAAAGAATTTCCATGGCCTGGAGCGAGATGTGGTTGGATGGAATTTTATAACCGGGAATCCTCCAAGGAGTTCTCCAAGCTTTGTCAGACTTTGGAAAATGCAAAGATGATAGAAGTTTGTTCTACCATTTTACCACAGTTGGCCATCCCTAAAATCATGAAGCATCCGGCTTATTTTAAATATAGGGAGGAAGCAAATGAACAGATTGGAAAGCGAAGTGATTGGATGCGGGAGATTTTGGGGGATATTCCTGGAATCAAATTTAATCCTACTCAAGGAGCGTTTTATAACACCATCGTATTTGAGGAGGGTGTATTGAAGGAAGGACAGTTTCTTCCGATTGAAGATGAGAAATTACAGACTTTGCTGGATAGCTGGCTAGAGGAGAAAAACATGCCCTTGGATAAGTGCTTTGTTTATAATCTACTGGCAGCAGAACAGATCTGTGTGGTACCGATTTCGTCTTTTTGTTCCGACTTAAGAGGTTTCCGCGTCACCCTTTTAGAAGAAAACGAAGAAGTGTTTAAGAATACGTTCAGGAGATTGGGGAAGGCGATTAGGGAGTATTTGAAGGGATAAATTGAAGTTTGGAAAAGTCTGAATTCTGAAGTGAAAAATCTAAAACTTAGACGAATTAAATTTTAGAGTTCCTCTTGGCATTGATGACCATTGTGGTAAAAATTGCTGTTAGTTCGCAAGCTTCTTTATGAAGAGGCTTTATTCTTTCTTCTGGAAAAGTTCCGGATTCAGAAATCAATTCAAGCCAAAAAACTGTTTCATCAGCTTCCTCTTGAACAATTGAAAGCTTGGAAATAAATTCTGCTCGAGTTCGACCTCGCTGAGAAGATCTGTAATTTGCTCCAATGGATGTCCCATACCTAACTACCTGTTTTCCTAATTCAAATCCAACAGTGGTTTTTGGGAATTCGGATACAAGTTTAATGATTTCCAACGCGAATGCTTTGGTTCTTTGTCTTAGGTCTTTATCCATGAAGGTGTGATTTTTTAGCTTTCATAATTTAGAATTCTGATTTTTAATGCTCCCTCACCTTCAATTCCGGTTTTGTTTTAAAATCTTCATCCTCTTCTATTTCTCCTTGGAGTGAACTCAAATCTGGCTGCCCGGCATTTACCCAGGCGGTGTACCAAAAGTCTGCAATCATCTTGATGGACCTTTTCATTTGTCTTTCTACCTGTTGGTCGAGGGCAGAGGCATAGGCTTCGGTAAATTCTTTTGAATAAACCCGGACTGTGATCTGGTTTCGTTCTTCAAAACTGAATTTTTGGTCGGATGAAAAATTAGCTGTCAGGTTTTTTTCAAAAATCAACACCGAGTCCACTTGGGAATGTGCGTGCTTTACAGCTTCCCAAATTGCCTGTTGGGGTTTTTCCACATAGCTTGCTTTGCCTACCCATAGCGAAAAATCAGCAGCCATTAACTCAGGAATCCTGCTTTCCCAAAAACCATGGATCCCAACTTGCCCGGTGAGTTGTCCATTATAGTTCTCAGTCGTGTGAAGCGGGACATTCAGATCTCCCAAATAATGGCCTAAATCTGCGGATAATCTTAGAATCGCTGATTGGTTTTTTTCTTCGAAAGCTTTGGTGAGATTCTGGAAAGTCAAGTAGGCAGCCCAAGGTCCAATTCCTTTGGCTCTTAATGTGTCCTCAGTGAATTTTTCTACCGCATCAAACCAATACTCAGGGAGGATTTCCAAAGCATTCTCTCCATATTGATCCAAATCGATGAAGTGTTTTTCTGCTTCTCCCACAACTGCGTATCTCCTTTTGTCCGGGTTAACTGCGTTTTCAGTAATATATTGAATATGAGGTTTATAAAACTGAATTAATTCCGGAGGTAAGGAATAAACAGCCATTCGATTGATCAAAGAATGTGCATAAAATCCCCAAATCAGGCTTGGGTAGAAGTAAAAAAACTGACAAATAATTAAAATAAATGATCCAGTCATATCTAAAAATGTTAAAATATTTAACTGTGAAATCTTAGAAAATAACCTATCTTTGTGCCTGAATAGGCGAAATAGTCCAATTTTCAGATTTTGATGAGTTGGACGATTTGCTGTAATTCAAGAAATAAATTGGCAGTGTAAATAATTTCTAATAACTTTGCACTCCAATTCGGAATAGGGGAACGTAAAGAATTTATTTATTATAACGAGATATGGCAAATCACAAATCAGCACTTAAGAGAATTCGTGCAAACGAAGCGAAGCGTTTGAGAAACAGATACCAAGCCAAAACAACCAGAACTTTCATCAAAAGATTGAAAGCTACTACTGATAAAGTTGAAGCTACTGAGCTTTACAAAAAAGTAGTTTCTATGTTGGATAAATTGGCGAAGAAAAATGTGATTCACAAAAACAACGCTAATAACAAGAAATCTAGATTGGCCAAGTTAGTGAACGCTCTTGGTTAATCCCTAAAGACTTGATCTTTGAAAAACCCTGCTTGTCAGGGTTTTTTTTATTGCCTTTAAGTTAGTATTTTTAGTTGAACTTTTTTATTTGTTGATATGGAAAATAATTCCTCGATTAAAATTTCTCAACTGGCAGAAGAAGATCGTCCCAGAGAAAAACTTTTACTGAAAGGGAAATCTGCACTCTCTGACGCTGAGCTGATTGCCATTTTAATAGGTTCGGGAACCGCATCACTCAGTGCCGTGGACTTGTCCAGAAAAATCCTTTCTACTGTAGGGCATGACCTGTATTCACTGGCAAGGTTGACGATTCAGGACCTGAAGAAATTTAAAGGGATAGGAGAGGCGAAAGCAATTTCGATTATTGCTGCCCTTGAGCTTGGAAGAAGACGAAAAGAATCTGAGCCTGTTCAGAAGCCGAAAATCACCTGTTCCCAAGATATTTATCAACTGATGAAACAAGAACTACAGGACGAACAAATCGAATATTTTTACTTGATTTTGCTTAGTCGGTCTAACCAAGTGATCAAAAAACAGTTGATTTCCCAAGGAGGAACCGCAGGTACGGTAGTGGATACCAAATTGGTGTTTAAAGCTGCACTGGAGCACCTGGCACAGTCCGTCATATTGGTTCACAATCATCCCAGTGGCAACCTAAAACCCTCCGAACAGGACAAAAGATTGACAGAAAGATTGGTGAAAGTCGGAAGAGAATTGGATTTGCCGGTTTTGGATCATGTGATTTTTACAGATGTTGGCTACTTTAGCTTCGCAGATGAAGGAATGATTTAAATAGATGAAACCAAAACACATTTTAACCTTGCTGGTAGCGATAGTGATCATCGCGGCGGTTGCTTATACATTGACAAGTACTGAAAGTCCCGAGGCTTATATTGAAAAGGTGGAGGCAGAGAGGGAAAGACAGTTTAAATACATCCGGTTCAATGCGGATTCGCCTTTGACAGAAGCCCAAAAGCAATCTTTTGCCAAGCTGGAATTTTACCCGATTGATCCTGCTTACAAGGTAAAAGCATTGATGGTACCTATAGAAAATAAGAAAGTGAGAGAGGTTCCTTTGACCGATGGTTCCAAGGAACGTTATATTGAGCATTCTTATGCTGAGTTTGAACTTGGAGGTAAATCCCAAAAATTATTATTGCTGCAATCCATGGATGAATCGGATAAACGAAATTTCTTTTTGGCTTTTGCTGACGAAACCAGTGGAGTAGAAACCTATGGTGGAGGGCGTTACATCAATGCCAGACAAGATGGGAAATCCAGTATCACCCTTGATTTTAATTTGGCCTATAATCCCTATTGTGCTTATAATCCGGATTATGCCTGTCCGATACCGCCTAGAGAAAACATCCTGGAAATCCCAATTCCTGTAGGAGAGAAAAATTACGATAAATAGCCTTTTTGCCTACCGCATTTCTCTTAAATTTGTAGCTTATTCTATTCAATTAGGGGTTTTCGAACCCTTTTTGTTTATCAATGTGAATCACAGATTCGAAAGCCCTAGCTAATATTCAATGAAAATTTCAATAAACAGACTTAAAAATCACCTCACCTTAACAGAAAGCCCGGAAGAGATTGCAGCTTTGCTGACCAGATCGGGACTTGAAGTAGAAGGCATTGAGGAATTTGAGTCGATAAAAGGTGCGCTGGAAGGAGTGGTGATCGGTGAGGTCCTAACTTGCGAAAAACATCCCGATGCGGATAAGTTAAGCCTGACCACAGTAGATTTAGGTGAGGATAATCCTTCCCAAATCGTCTGTGGCGCCCCGAATGTGACTGTTGGACAGAAAGTTCTGGTTGCCAAAGTTGGAGCTACCATCTTTCCGGTTTCAGGTGATCCGCTGACACTCAAGAAAGCAAAGATCAGAGGTCAGGTTTCGGAAGGGATGATCTGTGCAGAGGATGAGTTGGGATTAGGTCATAGCCATGCTGGTATCATGGTTTTGAATACAGATCTTCCCAATGGCACTCCTGCCACCGAATACATTAAGATTACACAGGATCAGATTCTGGAAATCGGTCTTACGCCAAATAGGGCAGATGCAGCCTCTCATCTGGGAGTTGCAAGGGACTTGAAAGCATTGTTGGGTAGAGATATTATTCTGCCAAGTGAAGTTGAACTCAAAAAAGAAGCTGAAGGTCCGGTTATCAGTGTTGAGGTGGAAAAAACTTCTGATTGTCCTAGGTATGCCGGGTTAGTGCTGACTGATTTGAAAGTTGCCCCGTCTCCGGCTTGGCTTCAGGATTTTTTGCGTTCCCTGGATTTGGAGCCGATCAATAATGTGGTGGACATCACCAATTTTATATTACATGACCTGGGGCAGCCGCTACATGCTTTTGATGCGGATAAAATTTCCGAAGGGAAAATCATCGTAGGAAAACTTCCAAAGGAAACAAAGTTTGTGACTTTAGACGAAAAAGAACGCAAACTATCTGGCGAAGAACTCATGATCAAAGATCCAAAAGGCGGGCTTTGCATCGCAGGGATTTTCGGAGGAGAAGGGTCTGGTGTTTCTGATCAAACCACTTCGATTTTCTTGGAGTCTGCCTATTTCTCTCCTGATATCATTCGTAAAGGCAGCCAGTTTCATGGATTGAAAACGGATGCTTCTTTCCGTTTTGAAAGAGGAACAGACCCTAATATGCCGGTTTATGCCTTGAAACAGGCAGTGAAATTACTTCAGGAAATAGCTGGAGGGAAAGTGGCTTCTGAGATCATCGACATCTATCCAGAACCGATCCAGGATTTTGTGATCGAGGTGGAATATGGACATGTAAATCGATTGATAGGGAAGAAAATCGAACCATCTGAGGTGAAATCGATTTTGGAGAGCTTGGATATTCAGGTAAAGAATGAATCAGCCGAAGGTTTCACTGCAATTGCTAAGCCCTATCGGGTTGATGTAACCCGTGAAGCGGATATTATCGAAGAGATTTTAAGGATTCATGGATTTCATCAGGTTCTTCTGGCAGAAAATTTAAAAACCGATTATCTGGCGGAGCATCCAGTCAAAGACCTCAATAAACTTCAATACCGCCTGACGGAGATTCTTTCGGGACAGGGGTATTTCGAGATGATTACGAATAGTTTGACCAAGCCGGCATATGCTGAGAGATCAGGCTATTTAGATCCTTCCAAGAGTGTGGAAATCTACAATAAGCTAAGTGAGGACCTGGGAGTCATGCGTCAGACTTTGTTGTTTACAGGATTAGAGGTTCTGGCTAGAAATATCAATCGCCGGCAGACAGATCTGAAAACCTTCGAGTTTGGCACAGTTTATCAGAAGACGGAAGAAGGGTATCAGGAAGGAAGACGAATGGCACTTTTCCATTCCGGAAACAAATCTTCTGAAAGCTGGATAGAGCCTGCTAGGCCATTTGCATTTGCAGATTTATATGCCACTGTAGAAAAGATTCTGGAGAAGCTGAACATCAACATAGGTGATTTGAGCATGGTGGAATCAGCACCTTTTGCATATGGCTTAAAGTTGATGCTGGGACAGAAGGAAATCGGAACGATAGGATTACTGGACGATAAGATTCTGAAACTTTCAGAAGTGCGACAGGAAGTATTCTTTGCCGAATTGGATTGGGACTTGCTTTGCAAAAAAGCCAGTGGATTGAAGAACTACGAGGATATTTCTAAATTCCCTGAAGTTAGGAGGGATTTGTCTTTGGTTATTGATAAATCAGTGACCTTTGATCAGGTAAAATCCGTAGGAATTAAATTCGGAGGAAAATTATTAAGAAGAATTGGCGTTTTTGATGTGTACCAAGGTGAAAAAATCGATGCAGGTAAAAAGGCATATGCATTGAGTTTTCATCTACAAGATCAGGAAAATACCCTGACCGATAAGGTAATTGACAAAACAATGAGTAAATTGATTCAAGCCTTTGAAAAAGAAGTAGGTGCATTGATCCGTACTTAGAAATGATCCACGACGAACTGCAAAAATTAGAGAAACTGGTGCATCAAGCCAGTAAAAAATTACTTCATTTGAGCGAAGAAAATGAGCAATTGAAGGTGAAAATGACTGAAATGACGGCTGAATTAAGTCAAAAGGAGCAGGAAATCGAACATTTTAAAAATAAGATTAAAATTAGTAACATTGTAGACAGCCGACCGGTGAATTCAGGAGATTCCACCGAAATGAGTGAATTAATCAATAATTATATACAAGAAATCGACCATTTAATCACCTACTTATCCGAGTGATATGGAGACACTTGCCATCAAAGTAAAAATAGGGGACAGAGAATATCCCATGCGCGTCAAGATCGAGGATGAAGCCAAGATCAGGCATGCGGGCAAGTTGATTAATGAAAAATTGAAAAGGTATAAAGAGGAGTTTGGACTAGATGATAATCAGGATTTACTGGCAATGGTAGCTTTTGACTGCATGGTTGAGTCATTGGAAACCAATGAAGTAAATGCAGAAGATAGTGAGCATATCCGCAACAGTATTTCCCAATTGAACTCTCTACTTTCAAAAGCCTTGTAATTATTTGTTACAACCTTATTTCAGGAATTTTTTAGATTCCCCGCAGGTGAGAATATATATAAATAACCTATGGGAGAGATAGTATACATCATCCTTGCCGCCCTGGTTGGGCTTGGCGTTGGAGCCGCGATAGCGGGATTATTAATCAAAAATAAAAACCAAAAACTCGAGGAAGAGACTAAGGAGCGTGTGAAATCCATGCTCCGAGAGGCAGAAATCAATGCCGAATCCATCAAGAAAGACCGAATTCTTGAAGCGAAAGAAAAGTACCTGAAACTCAAATCTGAGTTTGACGAAGAAGTGAGCAACAAGAAGAATATCATCATTTCTAATGAAAATAAAGTCAAGCAGAGAGAGCAACAGGTATCAAAAGAACTGGAGCAGCTAAAGCGAAAAGAAGCTGAACTGGATAGTAAAAAAGAAAATCTTTCTGCCCAGCTCCATGCCGTCCAGGTCAAAAAAGAAGAACTGGATCGCGTCACCAATCAGCGTATTGCCGATTTGGAGAAAGTGGCCAATCTGACCCGTGAAGAGGCCAGGGAGCAACTGGTAACCATGCTGACTGAAGAAGCTCAGTCCAAAGCATCCTCACAGATCAAGGATATCCTAGACGAAGCGAAACTTACCGCTACCAAGCAGGCGAAGAAAATCGTTTTGGATACCATCCAAAGAACTGCCACCGAGCATGCTGTAGAAAACTGCGTTTCTGTTTTCAACATTGAAAGTGACGACATCAAAGGAAAAATCATCGGTCGAGAAGGAAGAAATATCCGGGCATTGGAAGCCGCTACTGGGGTAGAAATAGTCGTAGATGATACACCGGAAGCAATCATTATTTCCGGGTTTGACCCAGTTCGTAGGGAGATTGCTAAACTTTCACTTCATAGATTGGTGCAGGATGGAAGAATCCACCCGGCAAGAATCGAAGAGGTGGTCGCCAAGACTGAAAAGAATATCGAGGAAGAAATAGTAGAAATCGGTGAGAGAACCTGTATCGATTTAGGTATTCACGGATTGCATCCAGAGCTCATCCGAATGGTGGGGCGTATGAGGTTCAGGTCTTCTTATGGTCAGAACCTACTTCAGCACTCGCGGGAAGTTGCCAAGCTATCCGCTACGATGGCTGCAGAAATGGGCTTGAATGCCAAGATGGCAAAACGTGCCGGTTTGCTTCACGATATCGGGAAGGTTTGGCCAGAAGAGCAGGAATTGCCTCACGCAGTTCTAGGGATGGAACTGGCAAAACGCTACAAGGAACATCCTGAAATCTGCAATGCAATTGGAGCTCACCACGATGAAATCGAGATGACTTCGATGATTTCCCCGATCGTCCAGGCTTCGGATGCGATTTCAGGTGCCAGACCAGGTGCTAGAAGAGAAGTGATGGATAGCTACATTAAGCGACTGAAAGAATTGGAGGAGTTGGCGCTTAGCTTTGATGGTGTGAACAAATGTTTTGCGATGCAAGCTGGTAGGGAACTACGTGTGCTGGTAGATGCAGACAATGTGGATGACTCGACTGCAGGAAAGCTATCTTTCGATATTTCCCAGAAAATCGAAAAAGAAATGCAATACCCTGGTCAAATCAAGATCACAGTGATCCGTGAAATGAGAGCGGTAAATTACGCTAGATAACCTAAGAATAAATCCTTACTTTAAAGAGGTAGTTTCAACAGTACTGTTTGTCACATTGAGCAAAGTCGAAATGTGGTTTGATTATAAATTTCAAGCCTTCGATATACGCGACTTTTGTCGCTTCAGTGCTCAATGTGACAAATAACAGTTAATTGAAACAGCCTCTTTTTTTGTGCCTATGTATTTATTCTATTCACTTCTTCATGAAATTTTGGAAGGGATCTTTCAGCGTCATTCTTATCTGAAAAGACCAAGACTGAGTCCTGCTGATAAGGTTTATTTGGAGGAAAATTTTCCGTATTACCAGAGACTAAACCAAAATCATAAAGATGAATTTGTGAAAAAGCTGGAGATGGTTTTAAAAGGGAGATCATTTATAGGCAGATCCGAGATTAGAGTAATCACTCAAGAGATGAAGCTGTTGATAGGAGCGACAATTGTGATGGTTACTTTTGGATTTCGTGACCTTCGGCTTCCGCATTTCAGTAAAATATTGATCTACCCAGATACCTATTATAGCACTATTTCCAAACAATACCATAGAGGTGAAGTGAACCCGAGGCATGGGATTATTGTGCTTTCTTGGAATTGCTTTTTAAGAGGTCTGGAAAACGAAACTGATGGTGAAAATTTAGGAATTCATGAAATCGCCCATGCCTTGAAGTTGGAAAATATTATCAAAGGAAATGATGAGAGCGACTTTTTTGACTTGTCTACTTATATGGAATACAAAGCTCAAGCCATCAATGAAGTAGAGTTGATAAATTCAACTGGGGATTCATTTTTCAGGTCTGCCGGAGGGATCAACGAGCATGAATTTTTCGCAGTAGCTCTGGAAAATTTTTTTGAAAGGCCACATCCGTTTTTCCAATACAATTCGAAGTTGTACGGGACCTTGGTTCGTCTCTTAAGACAAGATCCTAGAGTATGGATTAAGAATTGAATAGTGCGGCTGCTTCTTTTGATACCAAGGCAGATAAGCCTTCTTGTTGGCTTAAATCGAGTCCCCAATAAGTATCCTCGGAAAGAATTTTATGAACAGATGCTTCTGTCGTCGGTAATTTCCATGCTTCCTTAAAGAACTCCAAAATGGCAGGATCATCCTTTAAAGGAATGAATTCCCCATTTACTTCTCCTTTATAAAATACTAGAAGTGCAGCCAATGATTTGACCAGCAAAGGAGGCCAGGTTTTGTTTTTCTTTTGGTATTCCAATAGGGAAGGCAGTACCCTTACTTTGAACTTGGAAATGGAATTCAGCGCTATAGAAATCAGTTCATGGTGGATGAATGGATTGGCAAATCGTTCCAATACATCATTTGCAAACTTTTCCAGTTCCTCTTGAGGCATGTCCAGGGTGGGAATAATTTCATCGAAAATTACCTCTCGCATAAATTTGCCAATCACAGGATCTTCTACCGCTTCACGTACGGTTCTGATTCCGGATAGATAGGCAAAAGGAACCATCGAGGTATGGCCTCCATTGAGAATTCTTACTTTTCTAGTCCTAAATGGTGTGAGATCACTGACAAATTTCACGTCCAAGCCAGCTTGGTCCAAGGGGTATTCTTCTTTCACATGATCCGGAGCTTCGATTGCCCAAAAATGGAAAGGTTCGGCCATCACAGCCAATTGATCCTCAAAACCGATTCGGCCCTGGATTTCCTGAATGCTGTCTTTAGGGAAACCAGGCACAATTCTATCCACAAGCGTATTGCAAAAGGTACAGGCGTTATACAGCCAATCAGTAAATGAATTGGGGAGTTTCCAAAGTGTGGCATATTGATCAATACAAGCCTTCAGGGTTCCTCCATTGTTTTCGATCAATTCGCAAGGAATAAACACAAAGCCTTTAGAAGGGTCTCCTTTGAAGTGCAAGAATCTTAGGTACAACAAAGCCGCTACTTTGGCAGGGAATGAATCAGGTACTTTTGATGGATCGATATCCGATGGATCAAATTGAATTCCTGATTCAGTGGTATTGGAAATGACAAACCTCAAATCAGGGTTTTTGGCGAGATCCAAGTAAGCTTTGTAATCCTCATTCGGGTTACAAATGTCGGAAACACAGGTGATTAGTTTAGCTTCATCCACCTGTTTGCCATTTTTCAGACCTCTTATCAATACATGAAACAGACAGTCCTGAGCGATCATTTTAGGATCTGCAATAGGAGAGTGCACCTGCACGACCTGGATGCTACCATCAAAAACCCCTTTGTCATTGGCCTCCTCTATCATGTAGTCCGTAAAACCCCTAAGAAAATTGCCATTCCCGAATTGGAGGATTTTGACAGGTCTGGTATTGGTTGAAATTGTGGTTCTATTCAGTGGTTTCATACGGTTAGCGGATTAGGCAAATTGGAAAAAGTCCTCAGCATTTTGGTAACATATATCAGAAACGAGTTTGCCCAACCATTCTTCATCAGCTGGTAATTCTCCATTTTCCACATCTTGCCCAATTAAATTGCAAAGAGTTCTTCGGAAATATTCATGTCTCGGGAATGATAAGAAGCTTCTGGAATCCGTCAGCATACCTACAAAACAGCTTAACATTCCCATGTTGGAAAGTGCATTCAGCTGTTTTTCCATCCCATCTTTCTGATCTAAAAACCACCAACCTGATCCAAACTGGATTTTGCCTTTTACCGAGCCGTCATTAAAGTTTCCAGTCATCGTGGCAAAGACTTCATTGTCTCTAGGATTTAAGTTATAAAGAATGGTTTTGGCAAGTTGGTCAGTTTTATCAAGCTCATTTAAAAAGCCAGCTAAAGGTGCTGCTTGTTCAAAATCTCCGATTGAATCAAACCCAGTATCTGGTCCAAGGATAGCTAACATTCGCTCATTGGTGTTTCGGATGGCTCCTAAATGAAACTGTTGGGTCCAACCTTTTGCTGCATACATTTTACACAGCTCTATAAGAGTGGCAAATTTGAAATATTCTATTTCTTCGATTAGGAGTTCCTTGCCTTGAACTACTTTATTGAAAAGAGTGCTAATCGAATAGGCTTCTTTCTTAAAGAAATACAATTTCTCCATGCCGTGATCCGAAAGTCTGCAACCCATCTCATCAAAGAAATTTACACGGTTTTGCAAAGCTTCTAATAAGTCTTCAAAGGTCCGGATTGTTATTCCGGTAAGAGAGCCTAACTTTTCCAAATAGGCTTTGTAACTGCTTGTGTTTTCCACTGCAAATGATTTATCTGGTCTGAAGGCAGGGTACATCCTGACAGGAGAGTTAGATTGCCTCATTTGTCGATGGTAATTCAGGTCGTCAGTAGGATCATCTGTTGTGCAGACAATCTTAACATTCATTTTTTGAAGCAAACCCTGGGTATTGAATTTACCGCTGGTGAGTTGGGAAGTAGTCTCCTTATAAACCTCTACGCCATTTGAACCGGTCAGGAGCTCATCTATTCCGAAATAGCGTTGTAGCTCCAAGTGAGTCCAATGGTAAAGAGGGTTACGCATGGTATAGGGGACTGTTTCAGCCCATTTTTGGAATTTCACTTCAGGAGAACTGGCTCCGGTAATAAATTTCTCGGGAATTCCCAAAGTTCTCATTGCCCTCCACTTATAATGGTCTCCCTCCAACCAGGCTTCAGTGATATTATTGAATTGCCTGTTTGTGGCGATGTCTTTTGGAGACAGATGACAGTGATAATCAATAATAGGTTGAGAAGCGGCGTAAGTATGATAGAGAAACTGACTGAATTCACTTTTGAGAAGAAAATTTTCAGACAGAAATCCCGTGGATTGCAATGGAGATGAATACATAGAAATGAAAGACTATTTTGAAGAGCCTCTGATAATTAATTCTGGTTTAAGGATGGTTTTTTTTGCTACACCGTCTACGCTTGAGCTGTTTAATAGCTCAAAGAAAGTTTCCGCTGTAATTTTACCCATAGGAATGCTTTTTTGATCCACAGTAGTGATTGCAGGTTCTGTAAAAGAGGTAAAAGGTTCGTTTCCAAACCCCGCAAGTTTTACTTGTTCAGGAATATTAAATCCATGCTCCTTTAATACCTGCATGGCTCCCATAATCGCATAGTCAGAAGAGGAAAACACCCCATCAAAAGGAATTTTTTTCTTGAGGATTTCTTCCATGTTCTTACGGCCATCTTCCAGCTGCATGTTACTGAAGACGATGAGTTCAGGGTCGATTTCCAGTCCATGTTCTAAGAGGGCATCCTCGTAGCCACGCTTTCGTTCTTTATAGATATTAATTCTCTGGGAACTTGTAAAATGGACGATTCTTTTACACCCATTCTGGATCAGGTGATTCACTGTTTGGTAGGCTCCCTGGTAATCGTCTATTACTACTTGACTTACTTCCAGTTCATTCGAAATCCTATCAAAGAGAACCAATGGAATTCCTTTATTCTTGACTTTTTCAAAATGTTCAAAATTCTCAGTAGTCTTACCGATCGAAGCGATGATTCCATCTACGCGTGCATTGAGTAAGGCCTCGACATTTTGAACCTCCTTGTCAAATTCATCATAAGATTGAGAAATGATGATTTTATAATTTAAGTTGTTTGCGATGTCCTCGATTCCTCTGATGACAGAAGAAAAGAAATTTCTGTTTGCAGTTGGGACAATAACACCGATTAATCTGCTTTTCCCGCTTCTCAGTGCTGAAGCAATATGGTTGGGCTGATAGTTGAGCTGTTTTGCTGTTTTTAGGACCTTTTTCTTAGTGGCTTCCGAAATTCTCGGATTGTTATTTAATGCTCTAGAAACGGTACTTGCGGTGATTTTCAACTTTTCAGCTATGTCATGAATGGTGGCTTTTTGATTCTTCATTACAGAAAGCGGTTTGGGTATATTGTTCCAATTTATGGATTTTAAGGTTTATCATTCTCCTTGAGGTTTTCCTATTGTTGCTAGAATACCTCCATCTACATAAATAATCTGTCCATTGATGAAATCACTAGCTGGACTGGCTAAGAAAACGGCTGTACCTCCCAGATCATCAGGATCGCCCCATTTCGCAGCCGGGGTTCTATTTAGTATGAAATCATTGAATGGGTGTCCATCCACGCGGATAGGAGCAGTTTGTTCTGTTGCAAAGTAACCAGGACCAATCCCATTTACCTGAATATTGTATTTAGCCCATTCGGTTGCCAGATTTCTAGTAAGCATTTTCAATCCACCTTTTGCAGCTGCATAGGCACTTACTGTGTTTCTTCCCAATTCGCTCATCATCGAACAAATATTGATGATTTTACCTCCACAGCCTCTTTCGACCATAGTTTTGGCAACACGCTGGGAAACAATAAATGGAGAAACTAAATCTATGTCGATGATTTTACGGAAATCATCTGGTTCCATTTCCAATGCAGGGGTTCTTTGGATCATCCCGGCATTATTGACTAAAATGTCAATCGGGCTTATTTCTTTTTCAATTTTTGAAATGGCTTTATCCACCGCCATTGCGTCCCTTACATCAAATAGATAAGGATGAGCATTGATACCTTCAGTGGCGTATTGGTCGATGGCTTTGTTCATCTTATCAGGAGTATGCCCATTGATGACTAAGGTGGCTCCTTGCTGGGCCAAAGCCTTCGCCATAGCCATCCCAAGTCCATGAGTTGCTCCGGTTACCAAAGCGGTTTTCCCTGTCAGGTCAAAGTTTGGCTTCATTTTATTTCAAATCAGTAGGGTTAACGGTATCCATATCACCATAATTCATGTTTTCTCCTGCCATTCCCCAAATAAAGGTATAGTTGGAAGTGCCTGCCCCGCTATGAATGGACCAAGGGGGAGAGATAATCGCCTGGTGGTTTTTTACCCAGAGATGACGGGTCTCATCTGGTTGTCCCATGAAATGCGATACGACATTTCCTTCTTTTACATCAAAATAGAAGTAAGCCTCCATTCTTCTGTCATGGGTATGGGCCGGCATGGTATTCCAAACGGATCCAGGCTTTAATTCTGTCATTCCCATTTGTAATTGACAGGTTTTCACCACTGAGTTGACCAATAACTTGTAAATGGTACGGTGATTGGAATTCTCCAAAGAGCCAAGCGTTACGACCTCAGCGTTCTCCTTGGATACTTTTGTGGTAGGGTAGGTTTTATGTGCCGGAGCAGCGTTAAAATACAAGAAAGTCTCTCCCACTTCAGAGGGGTGGAAAATCACTCGATCAGTTCCTTTTCCAATATAAATCGCTTCTTTGGTATCGAGCTCAAAGCGAGTGTCGTTCACCTCAATTATCGTTTTTGCACCTACATTTATGATCCCGATTTCTCTTCTTTCAAGAAAAGTCTCAGCTTTTAATTGATCTACAGGTTCTAAAATAACTGGCTGGGAGACAGGATGTATCCCTCCAACGATCAGTCTGTCCTCCATGGTGTAGATACCGGAAATCATATCTGGGAGAAAAAGTTCTTCGATCAAAAATTTATCACGAATCCCCTTGGTGTCATAAGCTTTAAAATCCTCCGGATGGGAGGAATATCGGGTTTTTATAACAGTATTCATTTTGGATTTATGTAATCGTTTGCGCAATATACTATTAAAATTGAAATTTAGTAACCTGATTCATCAAGCAATTATTATTTCTTTTAAATCACAATTAAAAATTAAAATCTATTTAAAACCGATAAAATCAATATTAAATATCGCGTATAGTTGTAAAGTTTTTTATTTCGAAAATTATTTTTAATATGCAATCGATTGCTCAAAGTTAGAATCTTATCTTTCTTAAAGGTTCTGCTGAGTATGATTTAAATCGTTGATAAATAGATATTTAATGAGCCCAAAATCGACAACCCATTTTCTGAAAAGGGTAGCCCTTTGCTGTATTTTAAATGGCTTTTTTGCCTTTTTGCTCTTTTCCTGTGCGCAACAAAAAGAAGAAGGCCTTTCCTCTTCAACTACACAATCAATAAAAATTCAAAACCTGCTGGATATTGACAGAGGAGAAGAGTTGATTGTAATTTCTCCTCAAGAAATCAAAAGTTTATTTCCTGATTCAAAAAAGAATCAGTTCAGAGTTTACATGAATGAGAAAGAAATTCCATCTCAATGGAATGACAAAGGAAATGATACGGGTTTAGCTTTCGTTTTGCCAAACATCGGAGCATTAGAAACCCTTGAATTGGAACTTGTATCGGATGATTCTGAACTAAAGCCAGATTATACCAAAAGAACACAGGCTGAGCTTTCTCATAAGTTTGGTGGAGAGTTCAAAGACCGCGAATACCTCGGAGGCCATTTTGAAAATGTAGATTCCTTGCATGTTCCTGCAGAGCATACGGACCATTCCTGGTTTATTCGCTACGAAGGCCCGGGTTGGGAGTCCGATTTAGTTGGTTACCGGTTTTACCTAGATTGGAGAAATGGGATAGATGTTTTTGGTAAAAAAGTAAAAACCCCGGTTTTGCAGGATGTAGGTCAGGATGGTTTTGATTCTTATCACGAACCGTCAGATTGGGGAATGGATGTCCTGAAAGTAGGTAAGACTTTAGGTCTTGGCAGCATAGCCACCTTTGAAAATGGAAAGGCTAGAAGAGTGGATGTTACCGATAGTCTTTATGCAGAAATCACCAATAATGGACCGGTTTACTCTTCAGTATTTACAAGATATTCTGGTTGGAATTTGCCTACTGGTAAAACAGATATTCTATCAAATATCTCAATTCATTCGGGTACACGATTGTCTAGAATGGATCTAGAGTCCAATACTACAATTGACAATTTTGCCACTGGCTTGATTAAAGATGCGAAAGCTGTAGTGTTAAAAAGCGATTCAAGTCTTTCATATAGCTATTTAGCTACGTACGGTCCACAGAGTTTAGCTGAAGATAATTTGGGAATCGCAGTGATCTATCCGACTTCCCAGTTGACACAGGATACAGAAGATGAGCTGTCACATATTTTAGTCTTTGATTCTAGTAGCAAAAAGTTGAGTTATTACTTTTTGGCAGCTTGGGAGCAGGAGCCAGATGGTATCACTTCTCAAGAAGAATTCAAAAAGTACTTGGATGAGGAAATTCTAAAACTTTCTAATCCACTGAAAATTTCTGTAAAGTAATTTTCAGTTCAATGCAATAACAAGTAAACCCAAACTAAGCGATGCTTAAATTATTCAAATACACTTCATTAGCACTCTTTTCAGGAGCTCTTTTGCTAGGCTGCTCCGCAGAGAAATCATCAGAAACTTCACAGGTAGAAATCACTCCAAAGAAAGAATATTCCATCTGGATGGCTGACTCAGAAATCGCCAGAAATCCAGAAGGATGGACCATTGACTTCAATAAAAAGCCAAAATGGGAATATACCCACGGCTTGATCATGTCTTCTATGCAGGCCGTTTGGAAGCAAACTGGCGAGCAGCGCTTTTATGATTACACCAAAAAGTTTGCGGACTTTATGGTAGATAGTGCAGGGAATATCCTGACTTATAAAAAAACTGATTTCAATATTGACCGTGTGAATGGCGGGAAGTTTTTGATCAATCTTTATGAAGAGTCGGGTGAGGAAAAATATAAACTTGCAATAGAAGAACTGAGAGATCAGATGCGCGATCATCCCAGAAATTCAGAAGGTGGTTTTTGGCACAAAAAAGTCTATCCCCACCAGATGTGGTTGGACGGAATTTACATGGGCTCTCCGTTTTTGGCGCAGTATGCAGCAACCTTTGATGAATCGGCACTTTTTGATGATGTTGCCAATCAGATCCTGACCATGGATAAATATGGCTACAGCGAGGAAACAGGGCTGTATCATCATGCGTGGGATGAAAGTCATGAGCAAAAATGGGCTGATCCGGAAACGGGGCTTTCTACAAATTACTGGGGAAGAAGCATAGGTTGGTTTGCAATGGCGCTGGTCGATGTATTGGATTTTCTTCCTACAGATCATCCAAAAAGGAATGACATCATCGCGATTGCTCAGAAGCTTGCCAAAGGAATTCAGCGCTATCAGACCCCAGAAGGTGTATGGTATCAGGTTGTGGATCAAGGAACACGTGAAGGAAATTACATGGAATCTTCGGCTTCTGGGATGTTCACATACTTCCTGCTCAAAGGAGCGGAAAAAGGATACTTGGATCAGGATGATCTTGCTGCTGGTAAAAAAGCCTACGAAGGAATGCTGGCTGAATTTGTCCGCAAAGATGCTGATGGAGGTGTCAGTTTGACAAATGTCTGTGGTGTAGCTGGATTGGGTGGGAATCCTTACCGGGATGGATCATTCGAATATTATGTAGGGGAAGAAATCCGCGTGAACGATCCAAAAGGAGTTGGGCCGTTTATTCTGGCTTCCTTGGAGTATGAGAAGTTGGGCAAGTGATCATGAAAAAAGCTATTGTCTATTTGTTTATGATTCTTCTGAGCGGATTTGTTTCCGCTCAGGACTTTGATTTTGTGGTGGCATCAGATGGTTCTGGAGACTTTAAGACCATCCAAGAAGCCTTTGATGCAGTTCCGGATTTCCGGAAAAATGAAACCAAAATTTTACTTAAACCTGGTACATATAAAGAGAAATTGGTGCTGGCTGCCTCCAAAACAAATGTGACGCTGATTGGTGAAAATGCTGAAAACACCGTGTTGACCTACGATGATTTTGCGAAGAAGAAAAACAAGTTCGGCGAAGAAATGGGGACGACTGGATCGACAAGTTTCTATGTGTTTGGAGATGGGTTTTATGCCAAAAATATCACGTTTGAGAATTCATCTGGGCCAGTAGGGCAAGCTGTTGCTGTACGTGTGGATGGGGATAAAGTAGTGTTTGAGAAGTGCAGGTTTCTCGGATTTCAGGATACACTTTATCCTCATGGAGACCGTAGCCGACAGTATTACAAGGATTGCTACATAGAAGGAACTGTCGATTTTATTTTCGGATGGTCTACAGCCGTTTTCGAGAACTGTGAGATTTTTTCCAAAGCACCAAGTGGATATGTGACGGCAGCTTCCACAGAAAAGGAAACTGAATTTGGCTTTGTATTTATCAATTGCAAACTGACTGGAGATGCTCCGGAAAACTCGGTGTATCTAGGTCGGCCTTGGCGCGACTATGCGCAGACAGTTTTCATCAACACAGAAATGGGTACTCATATCAAGCCAGAAGGATGGCATAACTGGGGCAAGCCAAATGCGGAGAGGACTTCCTTTTACGCAGAATTTGGATCGACGGGTCTTGGAGCAAATTCTTCTCAGCGGGTGCCATGGTCAAATCAATTGACTGTGGAAGAAGCTGCAAAATTTACAGCGGAATTGGTGTTGGCAGGTGAAGACGGGTGGAGTCCGAAAAGCAAATTAGGAAATTGACATTATGGAAACTATGGCAGTGATCTAATAATCAGTAGGTGACCGAAGACCGAAGACGGGAGACAGAAGTTGGCGAAATTCTGAGCTTATCCGTACAGCGATCATTTTAAGTTTCTGACTGATCAAATTCGAAAATATTTAGAGATAATAGAAATTGAAATACCCAAAAGTGAATAAGTTAGTTTATAGTTTTTGTGTTTTGCTTGCTGCTATAAGTTCAGTTTTTGCGCAGCAGAATGAAGTCTCCAAAGTGTGGGTAGCCGATCAAGGTGACGGAACCTATATCAATCCGATTTTGCATGCTGATTATTCAGATCCTGATGTAGTTCGGGTAGGGGAAGATTTCTACATGACCGCCTCTTCTTTCAATGCTGTTCCAGGTTTGCCAATCTTGCATTCCAAGGATTTGGTCAATTGGGAATTGGTGAATTATGCCTTGAAAAGACAAGTTCCAGTTGATCACTTTTCAAAGCCTCAACATGGAAATGGCGTTTGGGCCCCAGCTATTCGATATCACGAAGGTGAATTTTATATCTATTGGGGAGATCCTGATTTTGGGATTTATATGGTGAAATCCAAGAATCCTTTGGGGCAATGGGAGGAGCCGGTTTTGGTAGAAGCAGGCAAAGGACTGATAGATCCATGTCCACTTTGGGATGAGGATGGCAAGGCTTATTTGTCACATGCATTTGCTGGTAGCCGAGCTGGTATCAAAAGTGTGTTGGTTGTGAAGCCGATGAATTGGGAAGGGACCAAGATAACGGGTGCCGGAAAAATGGTTTTTGATGGGCATGATGCCCACCCAACTGTGGAGGGAACGAAGTTCTACAAGCGAAATGGTTACTACTATATTTTTGCTCCTGCAGGAGGAGTTTCCACAGGTTGGCAGTTGATTTTGAGATCAAAAAACCCCTATGGACCTTATGAAGAGCATATTTCTTTGTCACAAGGAAATACTCCGATCAATGGTCCACATCAAGGTGCCTGGATAGATACTGAATCGGGAGAAGATTGGTTTGTACATTTTCAGGATGTGGAGGCTTATGGTAGGATTACCCATTTGCAGCCGATGAAATGGAATAATGACTGGCCGATTATGGGTGAAGATCCTGATGGAGATGGAACTGGGGAACCGGTTTTGAAGTATAAAAAGCCAAGTGTTTCAGCTAAATCAACGATTTCTACTCCAGCTGATTCAGATGAATTTGATGGAAATGATATCGGGCTTCAATGGCAATGGCAAGCTAATCCTGTGGCAACTTGGGCTTTTGCCAATCCTGCAAAGAGCAAGTTGAGACTCTTCACAGCTCAACTTCCAGAGGATGCTAAAAATCTCTGGGATGCTCCAAATTTATTACTTCAGAAATTTCCTGCGGAAGAATTTACTACTACAACTTCTCTTGAGTTTTTTCCCAATCCAAAACTCAGAAATGAGCAAGTTGGCTTGATCGTCATGGGGATGAGCTATGCCTACTTGGCTTTGGAAAGTACCGAAGATGGAATTTCGCTCAATTATGTGACCTGTCTAGATGCCGAGCACGGCAAGCCGGAAGTGAAAAAGCAAATCGTGAAATTGGAGAAAAACTCCATTCAGCTTCGGGTGAAGGTAAGCAAAGGGGGAGTCTGTACCTTCTCATATTCTGAAGACGGAGAGAAGTTCGAAGAGATAAATGAAAGTTTTACAGCAGTTCCAGGTAAATGGATAGGAGCCAAAGTTGGGCTTTTTGCCATAAGAAATACTAAAACCAATGACAGCGGATTTGCAGATGTGGATTGGTTTAGATTTAAAAAATAAGACACAATGAAAACCCGAAATATGAAAACCAAATCAATAAAACTAGCTTTTGTACTTGCGATTTTTGCGACTGCATTTCCGATTTATGCCCAGCAAACCTTGGAAACCATCTATGATGGAGTGGAGTTTGATATGCCAAAAGTCAAGGAGGCCAGCTTTCCTGATTTTGAAAAAAGCATTGCAGAATATGGTGCTGTGGGAGATGGCCTAACCAAAAATTCCGATGCTTTTAAATCAGCGATCGAAGCAGTAAATAAATCCGGAGGAGGTAAAGTGGTAGTACCGAGAGGTGTTTGGTACACTGGCCCAATTACACTTTTAAGCAATGTGAATCTTCATCTGGAAGATGGGGCTCTGGTAATTTTCAGCAAGGATAAAGATGATTATCCTTTGGTGGAAACTAGTTTCGAGGGGTTAAATACTGTTCGTTGCCTTTCTCCGATCAATGCTTATCAGGTGGAGAATATCGCTATCACCGGGAATGGAACGATCGATGGAAGTGGTGAAATATGGAGAGCAGTGAAGAAAGGGAAAATGACGGATTCTCAGTGGAACAACTTGGTCAAAAGTGGGGGAATAGTAGAAGGATCGAATTGGTTTCCTTCGGAATCTTACCTAATGGGGCATAATGCAAGTTCCAGTTTTAATGTACCGGATATCACCGATCGCAATGAATTGCAAAAGATGAAAGATTTCCTTCGGCCAGTGATGGTAAGCATCCGGGAAAGCAAGGTGGTTTTATTGGACGGACCTACATTCCAAAATTCCCCTGCATGGAATATCCATCCGCTGATGAGTGAAGATGTGATCATACGAAACCTGAATGTGAGAAACCCCTGGTTTTCTCAGAATGGTGACGGCCTCGATTTAGAGTCCTGTAAAAATTCATTGATCTACAATAATACCTTCGATGTGGGAGACGATGCGATCTGTATCAAATCAGGAAAAGACAAAGATGGGAGAGAGAGAGCCATTCCTACAGAAAATGTGGTGATCAAAAACAACATCGTGTATCATGGGCATGGAGGAGTAACTGTGGGAAGTGAGATGTCTAGTGGAGTGAGAAATATTCATGTTTCTAATTGCACATTTATTGGGACAGACATTGGCTTACGATTCAAAAGTACCCGTGGACGTGGAGGAGTAGTGGAGAATATCTGGATTTCGGATATCGATATGGTCGGGATTCCTACCGAAGCGATAGGCTTCAATATGTTTTACACTGGGAACAGCCCAGTGATCGAAGAAGATCAAAGTGCAGAAGATGAGGCCAGACAGGAAAATCTAGTGCCTGTGACCGAAGAAACGCCTATTTTCAGAAATATCAGCATGAAAAACATCACCGTGACTAATTCAGAGATTGCTGCCTCATTTATGGGTTTACCTGAGATGAAGCTCGAAAATGTACGTTTGGAAAATGCTGTCCTTCAGGCAAAAAAGGGAATAACTGCGATAGATGCTGCCGGTCTGGAATTGATAAATGTAAAAGTGATTGGTACAGACGAGGTTCCATTGACGATCTATAATAGTCAGGGCGTGAAGGTGAGTGGATTTACATTTGAAGAGAATGGAAAAGCGGCGGTTCGCGTGCTGGGGAATTCAGAAAATGTTGAATTTGATAGGGGAGATTTTAAAAACCCCGATCAAATCATAAAAGGTAAAGGGCTATCGCCAAAGGCAATAAAACTGAAATAAGATGAAGACGATTGTAATCCTATTTTCAACTTTCACTCTGTTTTATGCGGCGATTTTTGGTAATGATAAAGTAGAAGAAGAAATCACCTTTTTTTTGGTAGGAGATTCAACCATGGCAGATAAACCCTATGGCGTAAGCAATCCAGAAAAAGGTTGGGGGCAGGTATTTCCCTTGTATTTCAAAGAAGGAATCCGCTTTGAAAACCATGCGATGAATGGGCGAAGTACCAAGAGTTTCCGGGCCGAAGGTCGCTGGGATGTAGTGATGGAGCGGATCAAACCGGGAGATTATGTCATTATTGAATTTGGTCATAATGATCAGAAAATCAATTCTGAAGATCGCTATGCTTTTGCAGATTCAACATACCGGGATAATCTGATTAGATATGTCAGTGAGATTCGTGAAAAAGGCGGCAAGGCAGTATTGGCGACACCGATTTCGAGGAGAAGCTTTGATGAAAATGGAGTGCTTACCGATACACATGGAAGGTATTCAGAGGTAGTGAGAGAGGTGGCGGCAGAGTTGGAAGTTCCACTTTTTGACTTACATCAGAAGACTATTGAGCTATTGGAAGAATGGGGTGTGGAGAAATCGAAGGAGTTATTTCTTCATTTCAAACCCGGGGAATATGAAAAATTTCCTAAAGGAGTGGAAGATAATACTCATCTGTCGCCCACTGGCGCTTTCAAAGTAAGTGACTTGGCAATCGAGGAACTCAAAAGAGAATTGCCTGAATTGGTGAAGTTCTTGAAAGAATAAAGTAAGTCCACTGTCCACTTACCACGGTTCACCGCAGTGGACTGTAAACAGTTGTCTGTTGACCTTAAAATTGAATCATGAAAAAATATCTTTCTATACTAATCCTACTTGTTGCTTTCACCGGATTTGCTCCAAAAGAGAAAATCAAAAAAATCTACCTTATCGGAGACTCTACCATGGCCGATTATTCCCTTTATGAAGGAGAAGATTATCAAAAAGAACGTTATCCTTTGATGGGGTGGGGGCAAGTTTTTCAGCCTTTTATGACCAAAGAAAATTTGAATTCATTAAAGGGCTTGCTAGATGCCGATTCAGTAATAGTGGATGATAGAGCTCGAGGAGGGAGAAGTACCCGAACATTCTTCGAAGAGGGAAGATGGTCAGCAGTTTATAAGGAATTAAATCCTGGCGATTTGGTGATCATGCAGTTTGGGCATAATGATGCAGCGAAAGAAAAAACGGAGCGCTATGTCACCGTGGAGGGCTACAAGGAATATATACGGCTTTTTGTAAATCAGACTCGAGAGAAAGGTGCTACTCCAATCGTGTTAACTCCTGTGGCTAGAAATTATCCCTGGAAAGACGGGAATCTGCAAAATGTACATGGAGAGTATGACGCTGCTGCTAAGGAAGTGGCTGAGGAGTTGGGAGCTTTAATGATTGATTTGAACCAGCTATCCATGGATTTTTTCTCGGAAAAAGGACAGGATTTTGTGACGGCAAATTACTTTATGAATTTCGGACCTGGACTCTATGAAGCCTATCCCGATGGACAAAAAGACAATACCCATTTTCAACCTGAAGGAGCGAAGGCTGTAGCGGCATTGGTTCTGGAAGGATTTATGGAACTGGCAAGGAAGTAAGGAGAATCTAGAATTGAGAGTCTAGAATCCAGAGTCACGAGGTAAGTATTTGGTATCTAGTAGTTAGAATCAAGTATCAAGATGATAAAGCCAAGAACTAAGAATCAAGAACCAAGAGTCAAAAAGTAAGACCACCATTTCTAAATGCATGTAAAATGAAGACAAGCTTTATCAAAGTCGTATTTTTTTATTGGTTGTTTTTGGCTTTCGGTCCTACTTTTTCTCAGGTGCCAAACTTAGAAATCAAACCCCTTGATTCTGAAAAGCTGAAAGGCAAAATAGAGCATGATATTGTCGTAGCGCAGGATGGTTCGGGCCATTTTAGAAAAATTGGAGAGGCTCTGGATGCCATTCGAGTGTATCTTCCCAAGCCGCTGACTGTCTATATTAAACCTGGGATTTATAAGGAGAAGCTAGTCATTCTAGGTCCGGTGACGAATGTGACTTTTGTAGGGGATAGCCCCGAAAACACCATTATCACTTATGATGATTATGCCTCAAAAGACAATATGGGGACTTTTGAAACCTACACGCTCAAGGTTCTTGGAAACTCACTGACTTTTAAAAACCTCACCATTCAAAATACAGCCGGAAATGTGGGGCAGGCTGTTGCCCTCCATGCTGAGGGGGATCGATTGGTTTTTGAAAATTGCCGTTTTTTAGGAAATCAGGATACCATGTTTGCCTCAGGTGAAAACTCCAGACAACTCTATAAGAATTGCTACATCGAGGGTACTACTGATTATATTTTCGGCTCTGCTACAGCACTTTTTGAGAACTGTGTGATCCACTCAAAATCAGACTCCTACATCACTGCAGCATCTACTCCTGAATGGGTGGAATATGGCTATGTTTTCAAAGATTGCAAGCTTACTGCTGATCCTGAAGTGGAGAAAGTCTATCTGGGAAGACCTTGGCGTGATTTTGCCAAAACGGTATTTGTCAACACAGAAATGGGAGCACATATTGCTCCGGAGGGCTGGCACAATTGGGGACGAGAAAAGGCAGAGCAAACAGTCTTCTATGCAGAGTTTGGGAGCTTTGGCCCTGGAGGAAATAAAGAACAAAGAGTCAGCTGGTCACATCAATTGAATGCGGAGCAAGCAAAAGAATATCATATTTATGAGGTGTTTGCAGGGAAGACCAAAACTGTGGATTTCTATGGAAACCGCTGGTATGGTTACAAAAAAGACAGTTCTTTCAATTTGGAGGATGCCTGGAAAAAGGATGTGAAGAATTTTCCTCAGATCAAAGCTATTGAAATTCAGTCCAGTGAACTAGTTGCTGAAAGCAAGGGGCTTGTCTACAAAAAACTTGGAAAACGAGAGCTAAAATTGGATGTGTTTTCACCTCTCAATGCCGAATCTTTACGACCTGGAATAGTTATGGTGCATGGTGGAGGTTGGAAGTCAGGTGATAAGGAACTCCAGATTCCGATGGCAATAACTTTGGCAGAAAAAGGCTATGTGACTGCAGTGGTAGAGTATAGACTTTCGCCGGAGGCGCAATATCCCGCTGCAATCCATGATGTGAAGGAAGCGATTCGCTGGCTGAAAGTGCATGCCGACGAATTTGGAATTGATACCAGTCAAATGGTTATTTCCGGGAGTTCTGCCGGTGGGCAAATTGCCACCTTGGTGGGAATGACTAATACCTGGGAATATGAAGGTGTGACCAATCTGGAAGCGACGGCTGAAGTTCAGGCGATTATAGATATGGATGGAGTTTTGGCTTTTCATCATCCCGAATCTGCCGAAGGACAAGTAGCTTCCGAGTGGCTTGGAGGAACTTACGAACAAAAGCCGGAAGTTTGGGATGCTGCTTCACCCTTGTATTTAAAATCTCCTGTTTATAAACCTATACTTTTTATCAATTCCCAATACCCGAGATTTCATGCGGGTAGGGATGAGTTAATTCAAAAACTTGATACAGCAGAGATCTATTCGGAAGTCCACACTTTTCCCGATACACCGCATCCATTTTGGTTGTATGATCCTTGGTTTGAGTTAACAGTAAAAATCATGAATCTATTTTTTGAAGAGGTATTTCATAAATGAATTTTTAAAAAAATGTGTAATCGTTTGCGCACGTAATCGATTCCATAATTTTATTTTTTCTCTTCAAAATGGATTTTTCGCAAAATATTCAGAAACAAAAAATGCTAATTTGACAAATAGATTCTGTTTTTTGGAAAAATCAACCAAAATTCTTGAGAATAAAGGTATTATTTTTTATCATGCAATCGATTGCTCAAAATATGCAATCGATTGAAAAAATTATAACAATAACAACCCAAAATAAAACATGAAATATCCTCGGAATATGTCACCTCCATTTTTTGACAGCTGTGCGGAAAGGAGCGAATCACTTTGCCAAGTACCTGGCTTATCCATCAGAAATATCCTACTTAAATAATAACAATAACCCTCATTTTATTGAAATGAATTTTACTAAACTCTTATCGTTGCTTTTGCTGTCGTTGACGATTTTGGTGGTGGAGGTTAAAGCCCAAACTTCTAGAATTTCTGGTACAGTCACGAGCGAAGAAGGCGAGGTTCTCCCGGGAGCTACCGTCTTGCTAAAGGGTACCACTACGGGTGCAGTAACTGATATTGATGGTTCGTATACCATCACTGTCAATGATCCCAACGGAATCCTCGTCTATTCCATGATTGGAATGGTGACCCAAGAAGTTCCCATAGATGGAAAAACCACTATCGATGTGGAACTCCGACTAGATATCTCTCAACTTGAAGTAGTCGAGGTGGTAGATTTTGGTTACGGCACAGTAAAAAGAACTGATATGACAGGTTCGGTTGCCTCGATGTCTGGAAGGGAATTGGCTAAAATCCCTGTTGCCAGTGCTGCCCAGGCGATCACGGGTAGACTCCCAGGAGTCAATGTATTGACTACTGATGGTTCACCGGATGCAGATGTGGTGATTCGAGTACGTGGTGGTGGATCTATTACGCAAGACAATGCTCCGCTTTATGTAGTTGACGGATTTATTGTCAGCAGTATCCGTGATATACCGCCGACAGATATAGAAAGTATTTCTGTTCTGAAAGATGCTGCAGCTACAGCAATCTATGGTGCTCAAGCTTCCAATGGGGTAATTGTAATCACTACAAAAACGCCTACAGTTGGTAAGGCTTCAGTTTCTTACAATAACTTCTTTCAATTTAAATCACTTCCAAAAGATCGCAGATACGATGTGCTAGATCCCTATGAGTATGTGATGGCCAACTATGAATATGCCAAGCTGAGATCAGATGCTGATTTGAGAAGATTTGAAAGATTCTATGGTGTTTATGACGACTTGGAGCTTTATAAGCAAAAGCCTGGGACCGATTGGCAGGATGAATTGTTTGGCGATCCAAAACTATCCCAATACCATAATTTGTCCATCACCGGAGGAACTGATAAAACCAAAATGATGCTCAGTTTGACAAACAATACCGATGAGGGTTTGATGCTTTATTCAGGGTACAAAAGGAATGTGATCAACTTTAAGTTGAGCCAGGAATTGGCAAAGAAATTAACGCTGGATATAGGAGCCAGAATTACAAATACAGTAGTAGATGGAGCCGGTACTTCTGGTAATGCACAAATCAATATCAAAGATGCTGTTCAGACTAGACCTGTCAATGGTATAGCTGATGAGTTGGAAATAGATGTAAATAATCTGAATTCTGAGGATGATTTCCAATCATTTCTTTTAAGCCTTGTTAGTCCAACTGAATTGGCAAAGCAGGATTGGAGAAAAAGAACAGATAATGATTATGTATTCAATGCCGGACTTACCTATAGAATTATTGACGGATTGACTTTTAAATCCACTATAAATGGATCAAAAAATTTCCGGGAGGATCTAAGATTTTACGGTCCTTTGACAGGTGAATCCTTTAACAATGGTGGAAGCTTGCCGCTAGGGGTGAAAACCAATACCGAAGGCTTCTCTTACCGTTGGTTAAACAGCTTGACTTGGAACGTGCAGGGTCTAGGTGAAAATCATTCTCTTGATTTCTTGGTAGGTCAAGAAGTGTATTCCACAGGTGGAAAATATGCTATGATCCGATCGGAAGACTTCAGACTTTCTATCACCCCTGAGGAATTATTTGCCAATATGACTTTTGGTAGAACTGATAGATTGGAGACGAGAGATAATACGGATATCAATAGATTCTCACTCTTTGGTAGAGCTAATTATCAGTTTAAAAACAGGTACTTGCTTACCGCAACAGTTAGATCTGATGCCTCCTCCAAATTTTCGAAGGAAAATAGAGTCGGTGTATTCCCAGCATTGGCATTTGGATGGAAACTTTCTGAAGAAGGATTCCTACAGACTTCCAGTTTTATTGATGAGTTGAAGCTGAGAGTCAGTATAGGAGAAACCGGAAATGATAGAATCGACGCAACAGCCACTCAATTCCTTTTCCAAGGATCGACTAACAGAGGGCCTGGTTTCGGAAATGTAGACAATGTGTATTACACACCAAGTAGCTCAGTTTTGTACAATCCGAATTTGGTTTGGGAAACCACCATCAATAGAAATTTAGGATTGGACTTTACACTCCTTCAGTCAAGAATTGAGGGTAGCATTGATCTGTATTCCAATACGACAAAAGACCTTCTTTTGCAATCGGCTATTCCGCCAAATACAGGTTTTGCAACGCAGTGGGATAACGTAGGTAGTACTTCCAATAAAGGATTTGAGTTAGGCATCAATGCGTTTTTAGTCGATAAGGCAGACTTTTCCTTATCGGTTAATTTCAATACAGGTATCAATGTCGCGAGAATTGAAGAGTTGGATGGAACCAATGAGCGATTCTTCCAGTCCAATTGGGCGAGTACAGACTTGAACAATATCAACGATTATTACCTGAGAGTAGGAGGGAAATTAGGCGATATCTATGGATATGTATCAGATGGATTTTATTCCGTGGATGACTTCCAAGCATACAATGCCGTGACTGGTCAATATGAATTAAAAGAAGGTGTTCCTAATTCGGGAGCAACAGTGGGGAATACCAATATCAAGCCTGGATTTATGAAAATCAAAGACTTGAATGGCGACGGTGTCATTAACGCTGAGGATAGAAAAGTGATTGGCAATGCACTTCCAAAGAATCAAGGTGGATTTGGTCTTAATGCCAGATTCAAAGGATTTGACGCTTCAGTGTTCTTCAACTATCAATTCGGAAATGATGTCTACAATACCGGTAAAATTCAATACAACCAGTACAGAAGAGTGACCTATGGTAACATGACCACCATGATGAGTTCGGATAACAGATTCACCTACATCGATGTAGATGGAACTTACACGGGTACTCCAGGTGAGGTGGTGACAGACCTTGGGCAATTAGGAGAACTTAATGAGGGTAAAACCATGTGGTCTCATAATAGCTTCGGAATCGCTCAAGCAGTGATCACCGATTGGGCAGTTGAGGATGGTTCTTTTATCCGACTCAATAACCTGACTGTAGGCTATTCATTCCCAAGAGAATTGATTTCCAAAATTGGATTGTCTCAATTCAGAATTTACGGTACAGGTAATAACCTGAAAATCTGGACGGACTACACAGGTTATGATCCTGAAGTAAGTACTTCTAGAAGTAGTTCTTATGCAGCCTTGACACCTGGCGTGGATTATTCTTCTTTCCCTAGAAGTAGATCTTACACTGTCGGAGTAAACATCACATTTTAATTGAACTGAAAATGAAAGCGATAAAATTTAAATATATAATAGTAGCTGCAGCTTCAGTCCTCATGATGTCATGCAGTGATTTTCTGGAGCCAGAATCCATTTCAACATTTGATACCAATTATATCTATTCAAATGTGGACGATGCCAGAAAAGGTGTGAATGCCGTTTATTCCCATTTTGGACAGGACGCTTTTAGATCCCGACTATCCAATAATATGGCAGGGAATACGGATATCGAGCATCAAAGTGGCTGGACTAATTCCGGCGATAGATACCAGATCTGGGATCTGAATGCCCTGGAGAGCAATAGAGATTTGGATATTGTCTGGACCTTCGCATACCGGGCAATTAGAGATGCCAATATTTCTATTGAAGGCCTGAGAGCCAGCGGAAAATTGGAATCTTCGGATCCAGCAGAAGCTAGAACGATGAACCATTTGCTTGGAGAAGCCATCACATTAAAAGCCTATTGGTATAGTATTTTGGCTTTTTATTTCGGAGATGTTCCCTATGTCAATGATGCTCCAGTAGCTGGTGGGGAGTTTTTGCTACCAAAGGAAGATAGAAATGTGATTTTGGCTGGAGTGATCCAGGATATGATCGAAGTGGAAGAGAAGATGATGTGGGCTGACGAAACTCCCTATGGAATTGAGCAAGTAACAAGAGAATATACCTTGGGTATGATTGCCAGATTAGCGCTACAACGAGGAGGTTATTACCTGAAGCCTGATTTGACACTTACAAGAGAATCGGATTACCTTGATTATTATCAAATTGCCAAGGATTATACTGCAAAATTGATTGCTCTGAAAGATCGGGAGCTTCCTTCTGATTACAGACAGGTGTTTTTAAACCAATCTAAATTCATCTCTCCTGTAAATTCTGAAATCCTGTTCGAAATTCCATTTGCAATTGGAAATGGTGACGTGGCCTGGAATATAGGGATTACGGTAGAAGGTGGTCCGACAGCAGCTCACAGCTTTGGTTCTGGAAATAACTACATGGCGATACCGCCAACTTATTATTTCTCATTTGATACCCTTGATGTAAGAAGAGATGTGACCTGCGCACTTTATAAAATCAATACCAATTTTGAAAAAGAGTTCATTAATAATAGGACCAACATCGCTCAGGGCAAGTGGAGTAGATCTTTCTTGGAGAATCCTCCGGGAGCATCTTCAGCAAAAGGAACAGGTATCAACTGGCCAATGATGCGCTATGCGGATATATTGTTGATGTATGCAGAAGCAGAAAATGAGCTGAACGGACCAACAGGTAATGCACAGGAAGCTTTAAAAAGAGTGAGAAGACGTGCATTTTCGGATGATTTGTGGACAGAAAAAGTCGACGAATATGTTGATGAGGTATCAGTGAGCAAAGAGATGTTCTTTGAGGCAATCGTGGACGAAAGAGCTTGGGAGTTTGGTGGAGAAATGATCCGTAAATACGAATTGATCCGCTGGGGAAATTATTCTCAAAAGATGGAAGAAACGGTGGAAGGTCTTAAAAAGATGGCCGATGATGCATTCAATGGTACAGGGGATCTTCCAGATTACATGTATTGGAAAGTGAATGAAAGCGGTCAGTTTGTACTCCTTAATCCAAATTCCAAAATAGTGGCTCCACCGGATGATTCCTGGAATCAGGTCCCATTCCTTTTGAGCATGCACGATGAGACTCTTCAGTATTCCGAGTGGATCACAAAAGACTGGGCCAATTACATCAATGGGCCACAGCCGGGTGTGGTAAGGTATATTTTCCCTATCCCAACATCAGCTATTGCGAATAGTCAAGGTACTCTGACCAATGATGGCTATGAGTTTTAATTTGATCAAAACCGCCCAAAAGAAACTGAACATGAAAAAATATAGATTCAATATAAAATCTTCCATCCTGCTGGTGATGATAGGCATCATTGCTTTTTCTGCCTGTAAGGAGGAGGAAACTATTTATGAGCAGACTCGGCTTTTTAGACCGGTACTGAATGAAGACCTCTTTTCTGAGGGTAATTCCATCATCGTGAATATGGGGAAGCTGAAAGAAGCTATTTCGTATACGTTGGAAGTCAGTAGGGATACCTTTCAGACTGTTGAATATCTAATCGAAACAGATACAAGTTATGTTGTGATCGATAAGGAATTGATCGGAGAAGAATTGTTTTGGAATACGCTTTATCAAGTTAGAGCCACTGCAAGAGCTTCGGAAACGGTTTATGACAGTAAAGCTGCAGATTTGGGAAATGTAAGAACTCAGCGGTTCCCGACCATCCTTAATGAACCAGCCCGATATGATGTGACTGATATAGCAGCACGGGTTACTTGGGTAAATGCCGGTGCAACCGTGACAGGAATGAAAGTTTTCGCCGCGGATGATTTGAAATTGACCAACCCTTTATTTGAGGAAAGAACAGTGACTTCAGAAGAAGCAATGGCAGGAGAGGCAATCCAGGAAGGACTGGAGCCTGAGACTGAATACCAGATAGCTATCTACAGTGGAGACCAGATCAGAGGTTGGGTGAATTACACTACCCGCGTAAAAGATATAGATCCAAACGCAGCTGGAGTAATTGATGTTCGTGACAATGAGAGTCCTTCTGCCGTAGCTGATGCAGTGCTGACAGCTCCTGAAGGTGCTATTATTTTAGTGAAAAGAGGAGTTACCTACGATCTTCCAGATGAGCCTTTGACAAGGTCAATAACCATTCAGGCGGCTTATGGATTCGGTGAGCAAAAAGCAAAGCTTTACACTACCGGCAACTGGAATATTGCAGAGGGTTCGCAGATCGATCATATTCGATTTATAGACCTGGAACTAAGAGGGGCTGATTATTCAGGAGATTATATTTTCAATCCGAATACCGATGATGTTAATGTAAGGGAAGTTTTGTTTGAGAATTGCCAAATCGGGACTGTAAGAGGGATTTTCAGAATCAGAGGAACAGTAGCTTTGGAGAATTTCATCATACGAAACACTTTAGTGGATAGCGTGGGTAGTTATGGTTTATTGACCACTGATACCAATCCAAGTGACGATAAACTTACTGCACATGTGGATAATATTGTTTTCGAAAATTCCACATTCAATAAAATCCAGAACGGAATTACGTCAAGAAACAATTCCCAGTCTATTACCATTGAATCTTGTACGTTTGGGAATTTCATTTCCGGAAGCAACCGTATTTTCAGATACAGAGGTGGCGATGGAAACAATAATGTCATGAATGGTATCAGTATCAAAAACAGCATTTTCGGTCACGGATGGGATGAAAGCGAATCTGAAAACTATTCTGTCAGAGGGATCGAAGGCTTGGATAATACTGTCTTCGATATAGTAAATGTATATAGTACTGGAGATTTTAGTTTTTCAGACAGCGAAATTCCAGGTTTCCCAGTCGGGAATTATTCCGGAGGTCAGGATGACCTATGGGTAAATCCGGCGATGAATAATTTCAACTTCAAAGACAATGGCTTTGCAGGTAGATTCGATTCTGGGGATTCCCGATGGAGAGTTGTTTTATAGATTAATATGGGTAATAGATTTAGAAAAGGTGTGGCAATAGCCACACTTTTTTCTTGGTATTGCATTAAACAAATCCGACCATTGAAATTCTATTCACTAGTCATTTTCATTTTGTTACTCGGTACTTCCTGCGTCGGTTCGGACGAGGATCAAGTAGTTGCTCCTGATCCCCTGGTGAAGGAAAAACCCTATGAAGGCCCCAGTTATGCTTTCCCTGGTGCGGAGGGATTTGGACGTAACACGACTGGAGGCAGGGGAGGCAAAGTCTTTTACATCACCAAATTAAGTGATGATGGTTCTGAAGGGACCTTGAGGCATGCGATCAACCAAAGTGGAAAAAGAACTATCGTATTCAATATTGGAGGCACTATTCAATTGAAATCCCGACTTCTGATCAATTTTGGCGATTTGACCATTGCAGGGCAAAGTGCTCCTGGAGGAGGTATAACTATCCGGGATTTTCCAGTAATCATCAATGCAAATAATGTCATCATCCGCTACATTAGATTTAGGATGGGAGATGAGGCCAAACAACAGGCAGATGCTTTGGAAGCTAGATTTCAAAAAGACATTATGATCGACCACTGCTCATTGAGTTGGTCTACAGATGAAACGGCGACCTTTTATGCCAATGAAAATACCACCTTGCAGTGGTGTATCATTTCAGAAAGTTTAAAAAACTCTGTTCATGAAAAAGGGTCCCATGGTTATGGAGGAATCTGGGGTGGGAAAAACGCCAGTTTTCACCACAACTTATTGGCTCATCATGATAGCAGAAATCCCAGACTTGGCGAAGAAGCAGGGAAAGCTTTTGCTTTGACAGATAAGGTCGATGTGCGAAATAATGTCATCTACAATTGGGGATCTAATAGCGCCTATGGTGGGGAAGCTATGAATGTCAATCTGGTCAATAATTATTACAAACCAGGTCCGGCAACCCCTTCGGGATCGAAAAGAAACAGAATTGTCTCTATTGATAAGAATAAAAATGAAGGAACTGAGGTATACAATATTTGGGGTAAGTTTTTCATAGTTGGAAATTATGTGGAAGGTAGTTCTCAGACCAGTCAAGACAATTGGACTTATGGAGTGGTAAATCAGTTTCATAATAGTTATGGCGTCATTTCACAAGAAGAAATTAACCAGATCCGATTGAATACACCCCATACAATTGATGACAATGTATACACTCATTCAGCGGTTGAAGCGCTAGAATTGGTATTGGAAAATGCAGGTAATTCCTTGTTCAGGGATGCTGTGGATATCAGGATATTGAAAAACGTGAAAGAAAACTCCTATTCTTATGAAGGTTCTTTGGGAAGCACAAATGGAATTATTGATTCCCAAGAGGATGTTGGTTCTTGGCCAGAATTAGCATCGGGTTCCCCAGTTTTGGATACTGATAAGGATGGAATTCCAGATGATTGGGAGGTTCAGAATCAATTGGACCCAAGCCTGAATTCGGATGGATCAAAAATTAAAAGTGGCACTCCTTATACTTTTCTTGAGATTTATTTAAATAGCCTGATAAAAGACTTTCCACTCAAAAATTAAGCTTGTTATGAAATTCGAACATTTTGCCATCAACGTTCCCAATGCACCAGCAGTCTCTCTCTGGTATGAAGAACATTTGGGACTTATCGTCAAAAAGAAAATGGCAGAGTCCCCATTTATGACTTTTTTGGCAGATGACAGTGGTACAGTAATGCTGGAGATATATACCAATCCAAAAGGTGAAACTTTGGATTTTGAATCCTTACATCCTTTGGCGGTTCATTTGGCTTTGGTTTCCGAAGACCCAGCAGCTGATAAAGCCCGCTTGATAGCAGCTGGTGCTACAGGAATAAGTGATGATAGATTACCAGATGGTTCCCATCTAGTGATGCTAAGAGATCCTTGGGGCATTTGTCTCCAGCTTTGCAAAAGAGCAAACCCCATGATTTAAAATCAAATAATGAAGTTTTCTCAGTCATTTAGAGCAGTCTTTTTTTCAGTATTTATTCTTGCCTGTGCCTCCAATGACATCCTTGAACAGGAGGGGCAAAAACAGCTGGCCTTTCCGTTTGCAGAAGGTTTTGGTAAATATACCACCGGTGGACGGGGCGGGATTGTGTATATAGTTACCAATCTAAATGACGATGGCCCAGGGTCTTTACGGGATGGGATACAAAAAAAAGAACCAAGAATTATAGTTTTTGAGGTTACAGGAAATATCAAACTCAAATCAAGTTTGGATATTAATTATGGAAATCTGACGATTGCCGGCCAAAGTGCGCCGGGGGGAGGGATAACCCTTCAAGGTTACCCAATTAAAATCAAATCGGACAATGTGATCATTCGATACATTCGAAGCAGGCTAGGAGATCTGGAGAAAGTCCAGGATGATGCAATGAGTTGTGTCCGAAATAAGGATATCATTATTGACCATTGTTCGCTCAGTTGGGCTACAGATGAGTGTGGTTCTTTTTATGACAATGAAAACTTTACGCTACAATGGACCATCCTTTCGGAAAGCTTAAATAATTCTGTTCATGTGAAAGGAGAACATGGCTATGGTGGGATTTGGGGAGGTAAAAGAGCATCTTTTTTATATAATTTATTGGCAGATCATAACAGTAGAAATCCCAGATTTAATGGAGCAAGATATCATAAGGAGCCTGCCAAAGAATGGGTTGATTTTAGGAATAATGTAATCTACAATTGGAAGGGTAATAGTGCTTATGCTGGGGAGGGAGGTCAATATAATATTGTAAACAATTACTATAAACCTGGACCAGCCACAAAGTCCAATCGAGATAGAATTGTGGAGCCTTATAAGCCTTATGCAGGTTTTTTTGTGAAGGGAAATGTAGTAGAGGGAGCACCCGAAGTCACGGAGAATAATTCCTTGGGAATACAAGGGGTTCAATCTGATCTCGTTCAAGTGGCTCATGAGTTTGAATTTGCCAAAGCAGAAACCATGACTGCCGAAGAGGCTTTTGAGACAGTTTTAAAAAATGCAGGAGCTTCTGCTTTTAGAGATGCTGTAGACAAGAGGATTGTGGACGAAGTAAGAGCGGGAAAAAATAAATTTGGGCAAAGCGGCATAATAGATTCTCAAACTGATGTTGGGTCTTGGCCTGAATTACCCAAAGGAAAAGCAGAGTTAGATAGCGATCGTGATGGGATGCCGGACAAGTGGGAACTTGCCTTTCGGCTAAATCCAAATGATCCTTCAGATGCATCGCTTTATTCTTTAGATGAAAACTACACGAATGTGGAGGTGTATTTGAATAGTTTGGTCAGGTAATGAGATAGATTTTGGGTTTTGGTCTGGCTTTACCGACCTGAGGTTTTATCTTAGGATATAACTCGATTTTTAATGTCCCAAATTTTATGAATGACCAAAGGATTTCTTTTTCGAAACTGGTAAATACACTTGAAAACATCCTATTGAAGTATGGGGTTGCATCCGAAAAAGCCAAAAAGTGCGCCTTTTTATTTGCCAAAACGGATCTAGATGGTGTTCGCTCACATGGGATTAATCGTTTTCCTTTATTTCTTGAATTCATCCGGAAAGGGATTGTGGATCCTACTGCAGAACCAAGGCAGGAAAGTAGTTTTGGGGTTTTTGAACGATGGGATGGTCAAGGTGGTCCAGGGAATTTGAATGCTTCATTTGCAATGGAAAGAGCCATCGCTAATTCAGAAATTTTTGGAATTGGCTGTGTGGCATTAAAAAATACAAATCACTGGATGAGAGGGGGGAATTTTGGATGGCAGGCAGTAGATTCTGGTAAAATTGGAATCTGTTTTACTAATACCAAACCCAATATGCCGGCTTGGGGAGGTAGCCAACCAAAGCTTGGGAATAACCCTTTGATCATAGCAATTCCCCGAAAAAGTGGCCCCGTTGTTTTAGATATGGCTATGTCCCAATTTGCTTATGGGAAGTTGGCAAACTATGCCAGAGCAGGAAAAAATGCGCCATTTGCCGCCGGATTCAACCAAGATGGAATTTTGACGCAGGAACCTCAGACGATCATAGAGAATGAACTGGCCTTACCTGCTGGTATGTGGAAAGGAGCCGGACTATCTTTGGTTCTGGACATGCTTGCAGCGGTACTTTCGGGTGGTGATAGCACCCATGAAGTCAATAAGGCTGGAGCTGAAACCCGACTTTCGCAAGTTTTTATAAGCATGGATCCGATTAAGTTGCAACTGGATGATTGGCTGAATGAGAAATGTGACGATATCATTCAGGATTTGAAAAGCTCAAGGGTTTTTGAAGGGAAGCAGGTTTTGTATCCCGGAGAAAATGTGATGATCACTCGCCAGGAAAATCTTGAAATGGGAATTCCTGTGGATGGATCAATTTGGAATCAGATTTTAAAAGAATTGGAAAAATGAAACAATACGGAATAGGAATCATCGGAACAGGTTCCATCGCTTTAAAGCATGCACAGGCTATTTCAGAATTGAAACTTGCCACATTGGTTGGGCTTTATAACCCTAATTCAAAAAGTGCTGAGTCAGCAAAAAACAGATTTGAGGAGCCGGTCTTTACTGATTTGGATGAGTTTCTGAAAATCCCTGGATTGGATGTGGTGTGTATCTGTACTCCAAGTGGAATGCATTTGGAACCCAGTCTAGCGGCTTCCAAGGCTGGAAAACACATTTTGGTGGAAAAACCTATCGAAGTCAATCTGGAAAGAACAGATCAGCTTTTGGCAAGTTGTGAGGAAAACCAGGTACAGCTTGCAGTGATTTTTCAGAATAGGTTTTCTGAAGATTATATCAAGTTAAAAAAAGCGGTAGCTCAAGGGGTTTTTGGTCGGTTGCTGATGGGAAATGCCTATGTGAACTGGTTTAGAGATGATGCATACTATGGCACTAGTAAATGGAAAGGAACTTTAAAAGGCGATGGTGGAGGAGCTTTGATCAATCAGGGTATTCATACCATTGACCTTCTTTTGGATTTGATGGGAGACGTTTCGGCTGTTTTTGGTCAGGTGCAAACTGCTCTTTACCCGATAGAAGGCGAGGATTTGGGTACAGCCATCGTGAATTTTAAAAGTGGTGCTTTGGGAAATATTACTTCCGCAACTTCCCTTTACCCTGGATATCCTGAAAAGATAGAGGTCTTTGGAACCGAAGGAAGTGCGATTCTGGAGGCTGGAAAACTCATCTCTTGGAATATCAAAGGGAAAGAAAGTAATCAAATTATCACTAATTCAGGCTCTGCTTCTGGGTCTTCAGACCCGAATGCCATTGGCCATCAACTTCACTTGGCCCAATGGGAATTGTTTCTGGAATCGATAAAAAATCGGACCAAACCAGTGGTAGATGGAATAACTGCCCGGAAATCAGTGGAGCTGATCCGGGGAATATATCTCTCCTCCCAGAGAAATAAGAAAATAATGTTTCCCTTTGATGACTCGTTATTTTAAAGAGAAACTCCTCTTTTCCAAGGAATGAAGTCATTTTGACCTAAGATCATTGCTTTGGTCAATTCCTCCCCGCTGGCAACCCGGATGATTTTTTCCAGGATTTCCTCTCCCATTTCTTGGATGGATTTCTCTCCAGAAATGACAAAACCTGTGTTCACATCGATGATGTCCGGCATTCTTTCAGCCAAGCGATGGTTGCTGGAAACTTTGATGACAGGAGTGATCGGGTTGCCAGTAGGTGTTCCTAAACCGGTGGTGAATAAGATTATATTGGCGCCCGAGCCAGCCATTGCAGTGGTACTCTCCACATCATTGCCGGGGGTGCAAAGCAGGTTCAAGCCTGGATTTTTTACATATTCTCCATAATCCAGCACATCTGTGACCGGTGAGGTTCCTCCTTTTTTCGCAGCACCGGAGGATTTCATGGCATCCGTGATCAAGCCGTCTTTGATATTTCCAGGGGAGGGATTCATGTCAAAACCTGAACCGACTGCTTCCGCGGAAGCCGCATAGGCTTTCATAAGCTTCGAGAATTTTTCAGCTTTTTCATTTGATACACAGCGATTAATAAGTTCCTGTTCCACTCCACATAACTCCGGAAACTCAGACAAAATAGCTTTACCTCCGAGGGCAACAATTAAATCTGCAGCATAGCCCACGGATGGATTTGCTGAAATTCCTGAAAAACCATCTGACCCACCGCATTCCAAACCAACAGTTAATTTACTCAGGGGTGCTGGTTTCCGTGTCTGTATGTTTACCTCTGCCATACCCAAAAAAGTTTCTTTGATTGCCATGGTCAACAATTGCTGCTCGGTTCCTTCTTTCTGTTGCTCTAAAATGATCAGAGGTTTTTGGAAATCGGGATTGATGATTTTTAATTTTTCTTCTAAAATAGAAGCTTGGGCATTTTGACATCCCAGACTTAAAATCGTCGCACCAGCCGTATTTGGGTTATTGATATACCCTGCTAAAAGCGTACAAAGAGCTTCTGAATCTTGTCGAATTCCCCCACATCCTCCCTGATGATTTAAAAATTTGATGCCATCAATATTTTCGAAAAGTTTAGGTTGTGTTTTTTCTAAATACGTGCTAGTAGTTAGCTTTTTTATAGATGCATAATCGCCAGTTCGATAGAGAGAGGCCATCTCATTGACCAGTTTTTTGTAAGGGTTTGCTTTGGCAAAGCCTAATTCATCCAGAAATGCTTCTTTGATGGTGTCTACATTTCTGTTTTCGCAAAAAACCATTGGGATGATCAGCCAATAATTACCAGTTCCCACCTGTCCGTCTTTTCTGTGATATCCTTGAAATGTTCTGTTTTCAAATGCTCCGATATCGGGTTTTTCCCAAGAATAATCTCCGGATTTTACTCCAAAACTTTCTGCTTGATGCGTGACATTGACAGTTGTTAAAACTTCACCAGACTGGATATCCACCACCGCTTTGCCCACTATTCCACCATACATATAGATCAAATCTCCTTTGCATAAATCGTCTATTGCGAATTTATGTTTGGCAAGAACTGCTGTTTTTAAGATTATTTCTTTTCTGTCTAATGTAAACTTTTCTCCTGCTTCTAGATCCTTTAGGGCTACAAGTACATTGTCTTTGGAATGAATCTGAACTATTTTATGGTTCATGGGAATTATTGTCTATATTGTGCAATCGATTGCGCAATATAGACAATAATTTCTATAATAAATGAAAACCGTTTAAGTAGAATTTGTCAGGAAACATCACTTATTAATGAACCCAAAAATAATTACCCTCGGTGAAATCATGATGAGACTGACACCGGAATCCAATCAGCGCTTTACCCAAGCAAGTTCTTTTGGTGCAGTTTATGGCGGAGCCGAAGCAAATGTGGCCGTTTCTTTAGCAGAATGGGGCTTTGACGTCAGTCATTTGACAGTTTTACCGGAAAATGATCTTGGTAAAGCAGTGATCAAAAGCTTAAGAAAGTCAGGAGTGAAAACCGATTTGGTTCGGATGCACGCAGGAAGGCTTGGCTTGTATTTTTTGGAAGTTGGGGCCATGCAGAGAGCCTCCAAAATCATTTATGATAGGGCAGATTCTGCATTTGCCAATTTAGATCCTGACCAATTTGACTTTGAAACTATTTTTAAAGGAGTAGACTGGTTTCATTGGACTGGGATAACTCCAGCTATTTCTGAAAACACCTATCTTTTAACACTAAAGGCAATAAAAGCGGCACATCAACAAGGAGTGAAGATCAGTGCGGACATCAATTACCGGAGAAATCTTTGGAAATACGGAAGAAGTCCTTTAGAGACCATGCCGGATTTGATGCAGTATAGTACTTTGATGGTAGCAGGAGAAACGGATTTGGAAAACTGTGCTGGGATTAATTCAAAGGATTTTCAAAGTGCCTGTGCCAATGCAAAAGAGAAGTTTCCCGGAATCCAATTCATCACCTCTACTGAGAGAAATTCTATTTCGGCTACCCATAATCAATTGGTGGGGATACTTTGGAATGGTGAAACTCTACGGTCCAAAAGATATGATATGCCCGGAATTGTAGATCGGATCGGTGGAGGAGATGCTTATATCGCGGGATTGATTTATGGGCTTCACTATTTCGATCCGCAAAAGGCATTGGAATTTGCCACAGCAGCTTCTGTGCTGAAACATAGCATTCCTGGTGATGCCAATGAAATCTCTGTGGAGGAAGCATTGATGCTGGTAGAAGATAAAAATGTTGGTAAACTCTTACGTTAAAATAACTCTATGAATCAAGCAGTTTTGATAGGAGCCATGAAAGAAGCAGGGATTATCCCTGTATTTAATCACAAGGATGTGGATTCGGCATTGGGAGTAATGAAAGCCTGTTATGAGGCAGGATTGAATGTTTTTGAATTTACCAACCGAGGAGATCATTCTTTAGCAGTATTTAAAGAGTTAAAAAAAGCTTCTGTTGATTGGGAGGATTTTCACTTAGGTGTCGGAACCGTTTTTTTTAAAGATCAGGCAGCAGATTTCATCGAAGTGGGAGCAGATTTTCTGGTTTCTCCTGTTTGGGATCTGGAATTGGCAGAATATGCCAAGAGTCAAAATATCACATGGATTCCGGGCATAGGTACTGTTTCAGAGGCATTTCAGGCTTTTAAGTTTGGTATTCCATTGATTAAAGTCTTTCCTGCAAATGCCCTAGGGCCTGAGTTTGTGACATCCCTAAAATCTGTGATTCCAGGTTTAATGGTAATGCCTACAGGAGGAGTTCATCCAGAAGAAAGCAATCTCAAAACCTGGTTTGATTCGGGAGTCCATTGTGTAGGAATGGGTTCACAGCTTTTCTCTAAAAACCTGATTCAGGAAAAACAATTTGAAAAGTTAGGTGAAAATATCAACCGAGCAACCAGTATTTTAAAACGATTCCGTAAATCGTCTGTCAAGTAAGGCAGGAAAAGAGTATTATTGTTAAATACCTAATCGTATAAATAAACCCATGAAAAGAGCCTTTCCTACCCTGATGATTATCATTTTTTTAGGAGTTCTACCCTTTTCCTGTTCCAGTCCTCTGAATTTTAAGATTATCAAGCTCGGACATGCCCAGGTGGTAAGTCATCCTGTTCATGAAGCCATGCTCTATATGGCTAAGCAGATCGAGAAGAAATCCAATGGTAAAATCAGAGTGAAAGTGTATCCTAATCAACAGTTGGGATCAGAAAGGGAGTTATTGGAACTTCTTCAGATCGGAAGTCTTGGAATGACCAAGGTTTCCGCAGCTGCTTTGGAGGGATTTGCTCCGACCATGCAGGTTTTCGGAATGCCTTATTTGTTTCGCGATGATGAGCATCAGCGCAAAGTGCTTGAAGGTCCTATCGGAAAGCAACTTTTATTGGATGGAGAGGAGTTTTGGCTCCGAGGATTATGCTATTATGATGCAGGAAAAAGAAGTTTTTATACCAAAGACAAGCCTGTGGAAACGCCTGCAGATCTGGCTGGCCTGAAGGTAAGAGTAATGGAAAGTGTTACCGCCTCTAATATGGTCAAAGCATTGGGGAGTTCTCCGACTCCCGTTTCCTATGGCGAACTTTATACTGCTCTGCAGCAGGGAATTGTTGACGCTGCGGAAAACAATCCTCCTAGTTTATATACCTCTAAGCATTATGAAGTTTGCAAATACTACAGCCTAGATGAGCATACTTCCCTTCCTGATGTAGTGATCATCAGTACCAAAGTTTGGGAAGATCTGACGGAAGAAGAGCAGGCTTGGGTTCAGGAAGCAGCAGATGAGTCAGCCACCTACGAATATAAATTATGGGAGGAATCTCAAGCTGAGTCCATGCGTGAACTTGAAAAAGCAGGGGTGACGATCACTTATCCTGACAAAGAACCTTTTAGAAAAGCGGTAGAAGGCGTTTATGAACAATTGAAAGCAGATCAGCCGGAGATTTATAAAATCGTGCAGGATATCCGAGAAGTAAAATAACCGAAACCCAAAGAATGACTACTCATGTTTTCATTAGATTCTAAAAACAAACTTGACAAATTGATTTCCTATCTGCTCATTATTTTAATGGCACTGATGGTAATGAATGTGACTTGGCAAGTAGCCTCTAGATATATTTTCAAAGACCCCAGTTCTTTTACCGATGAGCTTTCCAGATATATGATGATCTGGGTGGGGATGCTAGGAGCAGCTTATGTAGCTGGGAAAAATGACCATTTGGCTATTGACATCCTTTTGACCAGCCTCAGAGAAATAAGAAGAAACAAGCTTATGATTTTTATAAGTTTTTGCATCATGATTTTTGCTGTAGTGGTGATGATCATCGGAGGATCAAATCTGGTTTATATCACGTTTATTTTGGGGCAAAAGTCCGCTACTCTTCAAATCCCGCTTGCATACGTATATGGCATCATTCCTTTCAGCGGTCTATTGGTAACGTACTATCAGATCGTTTCAATCATTCAATTGTCTACCACTTTAAAAACAGCTGAATAATGGAAGTATTAAGTGTTTTAGTACTCGTTTTGTCTTTTATATTTTTCTTGGGAATCGGAGTTCCGGTAGCTTGGAGCTTGGGACTATCCAGCATGTTTACGTTAATGGTCACAGTGGCTAGTATGCCGGCCATTACGACCGTAGCACAACGAATGGGGACAGGATTGGATAGTTTTTCTTTGTTGGCAATCCCGTTTTTTATCTTGGCCGGTGAGCTGATGAATCGAGGTGGCATTGCCAACCGATTGATTGAATTTGCGAAAGCCCTGACGGGACGACTACCGGGAGGATTGTTGCATGTGAATGTCATTGCTGCAATGCTAATGGGAGCGATTGCAGGTTCGGCTGTTGCGGCAGCCTCTTCTATGGGTGGTATTTTGGGCAAAAGAATGGAGAAGGAAGGCTATCCCAAAGAATTGGGAGCAGCTGTAAATATCACTTCTTCTACAACAGGACTCATTATCCCCCCTTCCAATGTTTTAATTGTGTATTCCCTGGCTTCAGGTGGAGTTTCTATTGCTGCGCTATTTGTCGCGGGTTATTTACCAGGATTGTTAGTTGGTTTATTGTTGATGATTACAGCGGCTGTGATGGTGAAAATCAAGAAATTGCCAGCTGGAGAGGCTACTACCATGAAGCATTTGGCAGTTACATTTTGGCATGCGATCCCTAGTTTGTTTTTGCTGGTGGTAGTGATAGGAGGAATTATCGGTGGAGTTTTTACGGCTACAGAGGCTTCTGCGATTGCAGTGGTCTATAGCTTGGTTCTTTCGCTCATTTATAAAGAAATCGGGTGGAAGGATCTTCCTGCAGTATTATTAAAGTCCGCAGAAACGACTGCTGTCGTGATGCTATTGATCGCAACTTCCATGGCCATGTCTTGGGTCATGTCCAGTGAAGAGATTCCCCAAAGCATCTCCAATTCACTTCTTTCATTAAGTGATAATCTATTCGTGATCCTGATTATGATCAACATGCTTTTACTCTTTGTTGGGATTTTTATGGACATGACACCTGCGGTATTGATTTTTACTCCGATCTTCCTGCCAGTGGTGACCTCACTAGGTGTGGATCCGGTACATTTTGGGATCATGATGGTTCTGAATCTGTGTATAGGTCTATGTACTCCACCAGTTGGCTCGGTATTATTTATCGGTGTTGGAATTGCTCAAACAACAATTCAAAAAGTCATAAAGCCTTTACTTCCGTTCTTTTTTGCGATGATTCTGGCTTTGGCTTTGATCATGATTTTCCCGGAAATATCACTTTGGCTTCCTAGACTATTCGGATTGTAGAGATTGGGGTGAAATCCCCCAAACTGTGTGAGAAAACCTGCTTGATTCCACAACTATTCCTTCAATTATCATGATTTTAAAGATGATAGTTGAAGGAATAATTTTTGTGCTCTGGGCGGTATGGACTCGATTTTAATAAATCCGAAAAATGAAAAAGAGCTCAGTTTCATCGCTGAGTTATTAGGCAAGATAGGTGCCAGATATAAAATTATTACTGCGGAAGAAAAAGAGGATTTAGGTCTTTCTCACTTGATGGTGAAAGTCGATCGGACTAAGGAAATCCCAAAAGAAGTGGTTCTTAAGAAATTAATGGAGCATGAAAACTAGATTTTTAAATTCTTTTCTAAACGATCTTGAAAATATCGATGGGGATCAGGATAAAATGGAGATTTCACAGCTGCTTAAAACCTGTGAGAAAGCAAAATTTCTATCCGAAATCGGGAGTTTGAAAAAACTGGCCGGTTTTAAAAATGTCTTTCGTATCAAGAGAAAGAATTATCGGATCGGATTGTATATAGAAATAAATGAGCTCGTTTTTGCAAGGATATCCCACAAAAACGAGCTCTATAAAATGTTTCCTTGAAGTAATTTATCTCTCTACTTCTTTCAGGTTCTCAATTTTCTTATTTCTCAAGAAGCCGTTGATATCTTCAAAGTGCTCCTTGACGCGTTTATTACCAAATTCAAATACCTTGGTCACCAATCCATCCAAGAAGTCCCGGTCGTGAGAGACCACAACCAAAGTACCATCAAAAGCCTTCAAAGCATCCTTGATGATGTCTTTGGTTTTCATGTCCAAATGGTTGGTAGGTTCATCGAGAATCAACAAGTTGACAGGTTCGAGCAATAATTTGATCATCGCCAAACGGGTTTTCTCTCCACCTGAAAGAACCTTCACCTTCTTGTTGATATCATCTCCTTTAAACATAAAGGCGCCGAGGATATCTTTTATTTTGGTTCGGACTTCCCCAACAGCAATCTGATCGATTGTTTCAAAAATGCTCAGACTTTCATCTAAAAGTGATGCTTGGTTCTGGGCAAAATAGCCAATCATGGCATTGTGCCCGAGTTCGCATTTTCCTTCAAAATCGATTTCTCCCATGATGGCTTTGATCATGGTGGATTTTCCTTCTCCGTTTTTACCTACAAAAGCTACTTTTTGTCCTTGCTCAATGGTCATGGAAGCGTTTTTAAACACCACATGATCACCATAGGATTTGCTCATTTCATCCACGATTACCGGGTATTTTCCAGATCTTGGAGAAGGGGGGAAGCGTAGTTTCAAAGCTGAAGAATCTACTTCATCTACTTCAATGATTTCCATTTTCTCCAACATTTTCACGCGGGATTGCACTTGCAAAGTCTTGGAGTAAGTTCCCTTAAATCGATCAATAAATCCTTGGATATCGGCAATTGTTCTTTGCTGCTCTTCGTATTGTTTCTGCTGCTGCTCGCGACGTTCTTTCCTAAGCTCGAGGTAGTGGCTGTATTTAGCTTTGTAATCATAAATTCGACCCATGGTCACCTCGATGGTACGAGTAGTGATGTTATCTACAAAAGCTCTATCGTGGGATATTACGACTACAGCTTTGGCTTTATTCATCAGAAAATCCTCCAGCCATTGGATGGATTCGATGTCCAAATGGTTGGTAGGCTCATCGAGAAGGATCAAATCCGGGTTTTGAAGAAGGATTTTCGCCAATTCGATTCGCATTCTCCATCCACCTGAAAATTCGGAAGTCAAACGCGTGAAATCCTGTCTTTCGAAGCCTAAACCCAACAGCACTTTTTCTACCTCAGCTTCATAATTGACCTCCTCGATCGCATAGAACTTCTCACTCAATTCAGAAACCTGCTCGATCAGTTTGTAATATTCTTCTGATTCATAGTCAGTCCTGACAGTCAATTCTTCATTGATTCGGTCAATCTCTGATTTCATGTTTAAGTAGCTGGCGAAAGCTTTGGAAGTCTCCTCCATCACGGTGCAATCATCCGAAGTCAGCAAATGCTGTGGCAAATAAGCCACGACAAATCCTTTAGGAGCAGAAACAGAGCCAGAGGTAGGCTTGGATTGACCTGCGATAATTTTAAGAAGGGTAGATTTCCCTGCCCCGTTTTTTCCCATCAAAGCGATTTTATCGGTTTCATTGATGGCAAAAGAAATATTACTAAAGAGTGTAGAGCCGCTATGAACGACTGCCACATTATCTACTGAAATCATAATTGTCTGAATTGAAGCGGCAAAGGTAGATTTTAAAAGCTGAAATCAGAAGGCAGAAATAAAAAAGCCATCTTAATTTATATTAGGATGGCTTGAAGTTACCTGGACTTGTTAGTTTTCCGAAGAAATTGAAACCTCTATGGTGTACGAAGCAGTTTCATTTCTTCTTGCCACGCTTCGCATCAGGTAAACTCGGATCCTCTGATCCCCGCTTTTTTCCAATTTTCCTTGGTAAGAGTTTTCGCCTATGGAAGAATTATAGAAGGCTACATATTCTTCACTTGGAGCCATTAGGTTAAAATAGTTTGCGGAATTTGAAGAAGTGAACCTGACTGAAATTTCCTATCCAGCTTTTGCATAGAGGACATAGTCTATGATCTGGTCTCCTTTTAATTCCCCTGTTATCGTTGCAGAAGATTTTCCTTTTTCAAACTCTACTCTTTTGACTTCAATCTGTTCTTGGGGAAAAGAAAAGAGAGGTAGGATGAAAATCAAAACTGTAGTAAAAAATAACCTGAAGATAGAACGTGAATTTTTCATAGTAAAGTCATGAAAAGGGAGTTTGAAGATATTTCGATGGAGAATTTAAGTAAATATCAAACAAGTTTGATGAGATGATTTATGTAGCAACAAAAAAACCGCTCCGAACTCAATCGAAGCGGCTTTTAAAACATCCGACATCAAACATCGGACATCATACATTTATTAAGCATCTACACCCAAAGCTTTCGCCATGGTAGCACCGATCTCTGCTGGAGATTCTGCTACGTGGATTCCATTTTCTCTCATGATTCTCATTTTAGCCTCAGCGGTATCATCTGCTCCACCGATGATAGCTCCAGCATGGCCCATTCTTCTTCCCGGAGGTGCTGTCTGTCCAGCGATGAAACCTACAACAGGCTTTTTGTTTCCGGTTTCACGGATCCACTTTGCTGCTTCAGCTTCGTAGTTACCACCGATTTCTCCGATCATGACGATGGCATCAGTTTCAGGATCTTCCATTAGCAACTGAACAGCCTGCTTGGTAGATGTTCCGATGATTGGATCACCGCCGATACCGATAGCTGTAGAAACACCCAAACCAGCCTTGGCAACTTGGTCGGCAGCTTCATAAGTCAAAGTACCGGATTTAGAAACGATACCGATTCTACCTTTTTTGAATACGAATCCTGGCATAATTCCAACCTTAGCTTCTCCTGGAGTGATCACACCGGGACAGTTAGGGCCGATAAGTGTTGCGCCTCTTTCTACGATGTAAGGCTTGGCTTTCATCATATCAGCCACTGGAATACCTTCTGTAATGGCAATGATAACTTTGATACCTGCATCCGCAGCTTCCATAATCGCATCCGCAGCAAATGCCGGTGGCACGAAAATAATAGATGTATCAGCACCAGTCTTCTGAACGGCTTCTTCTACGGAATTGAAAACAGGTTTGTCCAAATGGGTGGATCCACCTTTTCCCGGAGTTACACCACCGACTACGTTTGTTCCGTACTCGATCATTTGCTGTGCGTGAAAAGAGCCTTCCGACCCGGTGAATCCTTGTACGATCACCTTGGAATTTTTATTTACTAGTACACTCATGATGCGATTTCTAAAGTTTGGCACAAAAATAAAAGAATCAGGTCGCTGACAAAAGAAATGAAGAACATTATCTAGGGAATTTACCGACGCAATACTTTTTATATCTTAGTCGCGCAAAGTACGCCTATAAAATGAGATTTCTCTTTACTCTTTTCATTTGTTTTGGTTTGGTGAGTCTGGTACCTGCTCAGAGTTTTAAATATAACCTCCAGCCAAAAGGAGTGAAGCTACCGGTTCAGGTGGTATTGCAAGCAGAGCAGGATACCTTGGGGAGGATGTGGTTTGCCACTCCTATGGGCATTTACTACTCAGATGGTATCGAGACTTATTCTCTACCGGATTCATTGATCCGAGAGTTTAACTACCGCATGTCCATTCACAAAGATGCCGATGGAATGATCTGGGTCTATAATTCCACTGGTCTTCCTAAAATGATGAAAGGTGGATATGGATCTTGGGAGTTTGTGGATTTCAAAGTGAGATTCAATGAGAAATTTAGTTCCGGAATCAAGTTTTCCTCTTTAGGAAAAGGTGCGGAAAAAGAATTTTTTCTTGATACCAAATATGAATTCCTATACTGGAAAAAAGGGGATGAATCAAGCAAACTGATTGGAAGGAAATTTGATGAAGAAGGCGAACTGGGATCAGTGGAGTCGATTAACGGAAAACCCTATTTATACTTCGAAAAGGGAGTGTTTACCCTAGAAAATGATGAGATTTCACCAGTGAAATTAGAGGGGATATCCTTGCCATCACCACCATTTCTTGTCAAACGAAATGAAAATGATCAGTTGTATTATTTTTTGGGAAGAGAATACCTGGCGGTGGGAAAAGACCCATTTCACCCTGAGGAATTTCTAGATCGGGATTTTTCTGATCAGGAATATTCTTCCCTCGATTATTATGATTTATTCTTTGATGGAGAGGCTATCTTTTATCATTTCAATTCTCAACTTCTAAAATATTCCAAGATATACCGGTTCCCTTTAAAAGTAGACCTCAGTGACGAACTGAGGGCCTATGCCATCAATAAAGCTTTGGTCGATAGAGAAGGCATCCTTTGGGTGGCTACCAACAGGGGTTTGGTGAATTTCCACAGTCTTGCATTTCAGAACTATGGCTTAGGGGTAAGTTCACTTCTAGGGGAGGAGGTCTCAGCCATCGGTAGTCTTGGCAATGGAGAATACCTTTTTGGATTCAATAACGGAATACAGAAATATTCCCAATTGGAAATTAAAACGCTGTTTAGGGATCCATATCCTGAAGGAAACCCAGAGAATAGAATTATCAATTTTTCTAACGATGGCAAGGGAACTGTTTGGTTTTCTTCCAACTGGGCTGGGGTAGGCAAATATGATATCAAAACTGAGAGAATCAATCTTATCGATCCACCTGTAGGTGTAAATATTTCTTTTGTCAAAGTCGAAGGAGATTCATTAATCATCACAGGCCCTGAAAACCTCTATTTATCCACCATAAACAGCCCTTCTTCTGCGATTTACCTAAATGACATCCGAAAAGATGTTGAGGATCTTTTAGAAAGCGATGTCTTTTATATGCGTAAAGCTGGAAAGTTATCTGATGGTAGACTGGTCATCATGAAAGCCGGACAGAATGCAACCGGTAAACTTTTTAATGAAAACAGTAGAATGCTGGTTTCTAATGGGTATGATTATTTGGAACTGGCTCCTGACAGCATTCTTTTTGGAACAGAGTCCGGATTAAAAATCTTTAACAAGAAAGAAATCAAGCCCCTGAAAATTGATGGAGAAATCATTTCCAGACCAGTTTACGCCATGTTGAAAGACAGCAAAAACAGGATTTGGGCTGGTACTGATGACGGTGTCTATCTGATAGAGCATAACGAATTGCATCATTTCAATGAAAAAAATGGACTGATAGGGAATGAGTTGAATAGGGGGGCGCTTTTGGAAGGATCTAACGGCAGGATCATGGTGGGTACTATGAAAGGATTTTCTCTGTTTTTTTCCGGTGAAAACTATTCACTAGATCAGGCGCCAAATGTGATGCTTCATGAGATTATTTTGGACTCCAAAAGAATTGAAATCACACCGGATCTAAAAATTTCCTATTCACAAAATTCATTTGAGGTGGATTATTCAGCGATTGGGTTCAATGAAACAAAAGATCTTTGGATACATTATAGACTTGGTCAGAATGAAGAATGGAGAATCATCAAAGACCCTAAAACCACGGTTCTTTTTCTCTCAAACTTACCTTTTGGTTACTATCAATTGGAGCTGAAAGCATCTTATGAAGGAGATAATGTTTCGGATGTAATCCTTTCTCCACCTTTTGAAATATTAAAACCGGTCTACCTTCAGACTTGGTTCATTGTCCTATGGGTGTTGTTTTTAATCGGGTTGGGCTTCCTTATTAATACGATTTACCAGCAAATCCGAAAAGTAGGACTGCTAAAAAGTGCTTTTGATCAAAAGTCCAAGGAGAAACAAATTGCGGAAGTCCAGTTCAAAAATGTCTGGAGCAGTTCTAAGGACGGGTTGATTCTTACACTTGATGGGGAGAAAATCGTCACTGCAAACCCGAGCTTCGCCCAAATGGTGAATTCGGATGTTACTTCCCTTCAGAATTCCAATGTGGTCGACCTATTTAGCTACGAGGAGTATTTCACAAAGTACATCAAGTCATTTTTAAAAAGAGTCTTGAAAAGGAGGAACTCGGGATTTACCTATGAAAATACTGTTCCCTGGAAATCAGGAAATCTCGAAATGGAAGTTTTCTCCATTTTGATACAGGAGAATTTTGAAGGGAAGCATCTGATTTTAAGTGTATTCAGGGATATTTCTTCTAAAAAAGCAATTGAGCAGAAACTACGGGATGCCAAAGAAAAAGCGGAACAAGCCAACCGGTATAAATCCAGTATGTTGTCGAACATCAGCCATGAAATCCGAACTCCTTTAAATGGGATTTTGGGTGGCACGGAACATATCATGATGATGAGAAATGACGATAAAGAATTGATCTCTCAGTTGGATATTATTCTGCAAAGTGGTGAAAGACTTCTGAATACCATCACCTCCTTGCTTGACATAGCCAAGATAGAAGCTAATAAAATGAATGTCGAATATTCGGAAGTCGACATCAATGAGTTTTTGGCGACGATCATTTCCCCATTAAAAAACCTGGCTAACCGCAAAGGATTAAGTTTGAAGCTGAGTTTCCTAAAGCAGCCTTTCTATGGCAAAATAGATAAGCGATTTATGGAAATGATTCTTAACAATATCGTCAGCAACGCATTAAAATATACAGATCATGGAGCAATCCATATGACGGTAGATAAGCGAAAAAACAATATTCTCATCTCGATTGAAGATTCCGGAGTAGGGATGTCTGAGGATTTTCTCAAAAAAGCTTTTAAGCCATTTGAGCAGGAAAGCACCGGGAATCAAAGACTGTATGAGGGGACAGGGTTAGGTTTAAGTATCACCAAAAACCTGGTAGCACTCCTCAATGGTGAAATCCTCTTGCAAAGCACAAAAAACTCCGGGACTCTAGTGACCATAGAAATCCCCTTGCCAGAATAATTTATTTTGTATTTTCAGACCAAATTCTTTAAAAAATCCAACTAGCAACTCATGTTCAGCCTTAAAATCCTCATAGTAGAAGATGATTCAGTTTCCGCTTTATTACTTCAGAGAGCGTTAGAAAAAAACAATCATGACATCATAGGGATTGCAGATTCTGGAGAGAAAGCTCTCGATATTCTGGAAAATAACATTGCTGACATTGTGATGATGGACATCAATCTAGCAGGGGAATTGGACGGAATCAAGACTACCGAAATCGTCAATGAAAAGTATGATATTCCGGTAGTTTACCTGAGTGCCAGTTCGGATGCCGAGACCTTAAATAAGGTGGTAGGGACCAACCCAAGTGCCTATGTGATCAAACCATTTAATATCAGGGAACTGAATATGGTGATCGAACTGGCGATTTTTAAGGATAGAAAAGAAAAAGAACTTCAGAAATTAAACAATGAACTGGAGGAAAAAGTAAAGCAAAGAACAGCTGACCTTCACGAAGCCAATAAAGAACTGACCAAATCCTTGGAAAAAGAGCGTGAAATCAATGAGCTGAAATCCAGAATTGTTTTGAATGTTTCTCATGGTTTCAAAACACCACTGACATCCATTTTGAGTTCCGCTCAACTGCTTCAGATCTATGCAGAAAAGGATCATCCTTTTAAAGTCAAAATTGCCAAACATGCCTCGAAGATTGAAAACTCGGTAAGAGCTCTTAACAATCTGTTGACCAGTGTTTTGTTTTTTGGAAAAGCCGATGCAGACAAGATGGTTTATAAGCCAAAGAAGATGTTTTTGGGAGCTTTTGTAAAGGAAGTATTGGATACTGTAAAAGCTGGAATTGAAAATGATGTGACCATCAAAACCACCTTGGGGAATCTACCGAAAACCATTACTTCGGATTACGATCTACTCTATCAAATTTTCGAAAATCTGCTTTCCAATTCTGTGAAGTATTCAAAAGATGGGCAGACGGTGAAGTTTCAATTGGATTTTGTAGACAATCATTTAATGGCGACGTTTACTGATCATGGCATTGGGATACCGCCTAAAGAACAAAGTAAATTGTTTGACCGGTTTTTTAGAGCCCATAACGTGGGGATCATCGAAGGTTCCGGTCTGGGATTATCGATTGTCAAAAAATGCGTGGAGGTTTTAAAAGGAGAGATTACCTTTGAAAGTGTAGAAAATAAAGGAACCACTTTTAATGTGTCAATTCCTGTAACTTAATATGCTTTTAAAGACAACTGATTTAGCCTTTTCCCATCCTGGTCAAAAAACCATTCACTTTGAAAACATCCTGCTGGAAGCCGGTGAAAGCCTTTTGGTAATAGGTAAATCCGGTAGCGGTAAAACCACGCTCTTGAATTTATTGGCAGGTTTGGCAAAACCCGATCAAGGTGAGATTTTAATTGATGGGCAGATGTTTTCTAAGTTATCCGGCCAAAAGCTGGATCTTTTTCGAGGTCAGAATATTGGGATTGTTTTCCAAAAGCCTCATTTACTTTCTCCTCTTTCGGTGATAGAAAACCTGAAAATGGCCAATTTTTTCAGCAAAATTAAAAATGGCAACCTAAGCCAAATCCTGGACGATCTGGGACTGATGGCAAAGAAAGACGCTTCTGTTTTGACTTTAAGTGAAGGAGAGGCTCAGCGGGTATCGATCGCGAGAGCATTGGCAAACGAGCCGAAATTGATTTTGGCCGATGAACCGACCTCCAGTCTTGATGATGAAAACACCTACAAAGTGATCCGCTTATTGCAAGAACAAGCAAGGAAAATAGGAGCAGGACTGATCATAGTCACCCATGACCAGCGTGTCAAGGATCATATTTCCAAATTTATAGAAGTCAAAGCCTCATGAATTTATTTAAACTCAGCTGGAAATATCTGACTTTTAGACCCTTTTCAACTGGCTTAAATGTGCTTTTATTGGCTTTGGGGCTGGCCATCATTACTGTTCTTTTACTGATGCAGGATCAGTTGGAAAAGAAAATGAATGAAGATGCGGAAGGAATAGATTTGGTCGTGGGGGCCAAAGGCAGTCCATTGCAATTGATACTTTCCAGTGTGTATCACATTGATTTTCCGACCGGCAATATTTCTTTGGAGGAAGCTAGAAATCTTTCAAGAAACAGGCTAGTGAAAAGTACCATTCCATTGGCATTGGGGGATAATTATCAGGGATTCCGAATTGTCGGGACAAACTTGGATTACCTGGAATTATACAAAACTGAATTTGAAACAGGGCAGGCCTGGTCTAAACCATTTGAAGTTGTCTTAGGAGCAGAAATCGCACTCAAATTGGACTTAAAAACCGGAGATCAATTCATAGGTAGCCATGGGATCAGCGAAGGAAGTCATGACCATGATGCAAATCATTTTTTGGTAAAGGGAGTTTTAAAGCCCAAAGGGAATGTGGTGGACAGACTTATTTTGACAAGTATCGAGTCCGTCTGGCTTACTCATAAAGAGGAAGAAGAAAATGAAGATAGTCCGAAAAATGTAAATCTCTCTGAGGTCACGCTGCATGGACTTCCCTTAAGTGATGGCCCAAAGGAAATTACCACGCTTTTGATCCAGTATAGAAATCCGATGGCTGCCATCCAGTTGCCCCGGCTTGTTAATTCCAGAACGAATATGCAAGCCGCTTCCCCAACCTTTGAGATGTCCCGACTCTTCGAGTTGCTAGGTGTGGGGATCAGTATGCTAAAAGGATTGGCTTTTGTACTGATAGCAATTTCTGGAATCGGGATTTTTATAGCACTCTATAATTCGCTGAAGGACAGAAAATACGATTTGGCAATTCTTCGGGCCATAGGAGCATCGAGATTTCAGTTGCTTCAAATGATATTTTTGGAAGGGATCTTACTGACTTTCTTCGGGGCAATTTTGGGTATTTTGATTGGACATGGGTTTTTGGATCTGATTGTAAGACAGAACCAATCAGGAGTAATGACAAGTATCCAGCCATGGATTTTCTTAAAAGCAGAACTTTGGATCCTGGTTTATGCGTTAACAGTGGGTGTTTTGGCTTCTTTGATTCCTGCTTTTACAGCTTATCAAACAAGTATTGCAAAGCAACTCACAAAGGCTTAACTAGCAGAAGATTTAAAAATGATGGTGAAAATGATGAAGAAAATAGTTCTTGTTTTGGCAGTTTTTTTCTTGGGTGGCTCACTGATTGCACATGCCCAAGAGAAGAATGTTTGGAAAAGTCTGTCTGAAGTTTCTTACAAAGTCAGTGAAGATAACTTTGGGGAATTATACGTTCCTGTTTTTTCAGAAGCATCCAAAAAACTTGAAGGAACAGTGGTAGAGGCAGATGGGTACATTATTCCTTTTGAAGGAATGTTTAAACCCGAGCATATCATTCTTTCCAGTTTGCCTTTGGCGGAATGCTTCTTTTGCGGATCTGGAGGGCCAGAAACTGTTATGGAAGTTATGCTGACAGATCCTATAAAATACACTTCTAAAAGAGTAAAAGTAAGGGGGAAACTAGTCCTCAATGGAAATGACCCTGAAAAACTAATGTACATTCTCAAAGAGGCTAAATTGATTTCAGAATAAAAAAAACTCCCTTTTTACAGGGAGTTTTCTCTTTCTAGGATTTTGAACTTGTTCAGGATGTCCATCGAAACCGGTCCTGGTTTTCCGTTTCCGATTTGATGATCATCGATTTGGGTGACTGGGAGTAAAATTTTTGTAGTACTCGTGATGAAAGCCTCATCAGCGGATAAGGATTCTTCCAGAGTTACCTGTCGGATTTCCACTTTATCTATCAATTGCAGGACATGCTTTCTGGTGATTCCCAATAAGATATCTTTGTCAGGTGTGATGACCGTACCGTTTTTGACAATGAAGAAATTACTGCGGGAACTCTCACTGACAATGCCGTTTTTATGGTATAGGACGTCTTCTGCACCTTCTTTTTTCCAGCGCAAACTATCCCATACCGAAAGCGCATAATTCGTGGTTTTGATATCAGCCAATGGTCTGACATAATCCAATCCCAGTAATTTGATGCCTTGATTGTATTTTTCTTCACTGGGAAAAAGCAAGGTTTCGGGGAAAATAAACAGCTTCCCATCTGCCGGGGAAAAATGATTTTCGGAGAGTCCACCGCTCAGAAGCATTCTAAAACCACCTTGCTCCATGTCATTCTTTTCTGTCAATTCCTGAATTATCTGCTTCAATTCAGCTCGTGAATAAGGAAGTGGCAAAAAGGTTTTTTCTGCAGACCCAATAAACCTATCCAAGTAAGAGTCTAAAAAAAGAGGTTTGTAATTGACAGATCTGAAAAAATCAAATATTCCATAACCTCGGATTAGGCCTAGATCCATAGGGTGGATTTTGGCGAGGGAAGAATCGATTATTTCTCCGTCAGCAAAGCAGAATGGTTTCATTTGTTTTGGTTTTATGAACCCTAAAAATACAGCATCATTTCTTAAATCCAGAAACATTTTAAAACCTCTTAATTTTTTAGATTTAAAACAGATTAAATAGTATATTTGAGGTAATTATTCAGTATATCATGACTAGACGTATTCCTTTTTTCATTTTTGCCCTGATATTTATTCTTGGTTCATGCGGTCCCGATTTAAAGGGAGAAAACCTTAAACTTCGTGAAGAAATTATCGGCTATCATGATGAGGTGATGCCTTTGATGGGAAAATTAAAAACGCTTGAAAAAGAGGCAGTTCAAGAAATAGAAAAACTAGAAGGAAAGGAAACTCCAGATTCCGCACGGATCATGGAGTTGAAATCACTTGCTGTTGATTTGAATGCCACCTATGAAGGAATGTTTGATTGGATGCACGGTTACGATGTGTCAGACGGGGATATGACTCAAGAGGAATTAAAAGTCTATCTCGAAGATCAATTGGTGAAAGTGAAACAAGTAAATAACCAGTTTAAAGAAGTGCTGGAAAAAGCCGAAAATTTATTAGGTGATTAAAACTCAGGTTTCGTACGTAAAAATTTTTCCACATCCACAGAGGTTATTTTACCCTCATTCATTCCCCAGATATTATACAGATATGTGCTGATCTGAGAAATTTCCAATGGAGTCAGCTTTGGACTGGCTGGCATTTCCTGATCATATTTTTTTCCATTTACAGTGATTTCTCCTTTTTGCCCATATTTCATGATCCAGACAGTTCGGTGGATACTTTCTTTGAAATAGTCAGAATTTTTGATGGGGGGAATTAAGTTTCCTAAGCCCTCACCAGTGCTTTGGTGGCAATTCCCACAGTGATTTTCATAAATTCTTTTACCGGCGATCGCATATTTCATTACCTCAGGATCTGAAATTTTCGCCAATGTATTATCCTCATCCGTTGATTTGGGTGCACAGGATAAAAGAGAGAAAATCAATAGGATGAGTTGGATTTTTTTCATTCCCCTAAAATCTTTGGAATGTCATTGATCAAGCGGTCCACCTGATCTTCCTTGGTTCCATCATACACACCTCTGATTCGTCCTTTTTGGTCAATCAATAAAAATGCGCCACTATGAAGAAATCCCCCAGCTTCATTTTGATCTTCCATTGCAGTAGTCAGATAGCTGGTTTGCCCTATTTCAAAGATCTTTTCTGAATCTCCTGTCAGAAAATTCCAAGTAGAAGCATCTGGAATGCCCAATTTCACTGAATAGTCTTTTAATTCCTCCTGCGTGTCATGTCTGGGATCAATGGTATGGCTCAGGATTTTAAAATCAGGATTGCTTTTGTACCTGTCATAAACTCTGAGCATTTCCTTTTTCATAATCGGACAAATCGTCGGGCAGGTCGTAAAAAAGAAATCTGCCACATATACTTTTCCGGCTACATCCTCATTACTAATGGTATCTCCATCTTGGTTGATAAATGCAAAATCCGCGATGGTATGATAGACTGTGTCTTTTAGGATTTTACCTTCAATCTCAATATCGTTGACATGAAAGTTTCCCAAAATTGGTAATGGACCAGTTTTTTCTTCTGCTGCAGGTTTGCACTGCCACATAGAAACTGCCAGAAGTAAGAGGTAAGTAAATCGAAGATTGAATTTCATGGATTCATGAATTTTTATTTCTGTACTTTTTATAAATCCTGATGGCAATCATCAGCGTGATACCCAGCCCAATAAGGCCTAAGATACCCCAGACCATACTCAAGGTGTTTTTAAGAACGATCAGAAACACAATGGCGAAAAGCAACAAGGTGGAAGCTTCATTCCATATCCTCAACTGCGTGGAAGTCCATCTGGTTCTTCCCGATTGCAATTCTTTGAATAATTTATGGCAACCAAAATGATAGCCATAGAGTATCAACACAAAGGCCAGTTTGGCATGCATAAAGCCCATCTCCAGATAGCCCATTCTGTAGCTCAAAACCCATGTGCCCAAAATCAAAGTGAGAATCGCGGAAGGCCAGGTAATGATGTACCATAGTCTGGAGGCCATCAGGTCAAGCTGGGGTTTGAGGATATCCCTTTCATTTTCGGGGCGCTCCATTGCCTCAGTCTGATAGATAAATAACCGGACGATATAGAAAAGCCCTGCAAACCAGGTAACTACAAAAATGATATGTAAGGCTTTGATGTACTCGAAACCCATTGTCAGAATTTTCGGCTAAATTAAGGCCTAAACCTCGTAAACCCGCTATACTTCTTGAAAAGCTCTAAATTCATTTTCTATTTATTGGCATTATTGGTCTTGATTCTGGTCGTATGGATCGGAAAAGAAAGCTTTACACAACCAGGCCTGGACCAATTTGAAGGAAAATACAAGCCCCTTTCCAGTTACAGAAATGAAAATAACACAGGACCAGTCGTACGGATCATCACGGTAAAGGCCTTGGATTCCAGTACCAGCTGGATGAGATCTTTTGGGGATTTTCAGCCACATACAAAATACGGAAGAACCTTGGTGTTTTTCTTTTCCAAAGAAATCGATCAGGAAATCAGCCTTTCCCCAACTGATCCCTACTTTACCTTTGGGTTAAAGCCCTATGTTATCGCCACCTATGAAAAAGGTCCAATGGGAGATGTGAAATTTACTGAAGGCTACCCAGAATGAAAAAAAGGTTAAGCTTAAAGGAATACAAAGAAGGAGTTTTATCCGGCAACAGGGTACTGTTAAGCCAGGCAATTACCTTGGTGGAAAGCTCTCTGGAATCCGATGTGGAATTGGCGTCTAAATTGGTTCAGGAAATTTTACCCCATTCTGGCAAATCTCTGAGAATAGGCATTACGGGTTCGCCCGGAGTTGGAAAAAGTACTTTTATCGAATCCTTTGGAAGTTTGTTGATAGAAAATGGGAAAAAATTAGCCGTGCTCGCGGTAGATCCCAGCAGTCAAAAAAGTAAGGGGAGTATTTTGGGTGATAAAACCCGGATGGAAAAACTAGCATCCAATAAAAAAGCTTTCATTCGCCCAAGCCCTGCCGGTCAAATGTTAGGGGGCGTGGCTGCCAAATCCCGTGAGGCAATGCTACTTTGCGAAGCTGCGGGGTTTGATGTGATTTTGGTGGAAACAGTGGGAGTGGGGCAATCGGAAACGGCTGTGAAAAACATGGTTGATTTTTTTCTGTTGTTGGTGTTGGCAGGTGCTGGAGATGAACTTCAAGGGATCAAAAAAGGGATTATGGAAATGGCGGATGGGATAGTGATTCACAAAGCCGATGGAGATAATATGGCAGAAGCAAATAGAGCCAAAGGAACCTACCAGAATGCATTGCATCTGTTTCCTCCTTCAGAAAGCGGCTGGACAGTGCCGGTTTTAACAGCTTCCTCCATTTCCAACATAGGTTTGGAGGATGTTTGGAATAGGATCATTGCTTTTGAAGCAATCACTTTGGAGTCGGGATTTAAAGAAAAAAACAGAGCAAATCAGCGATTAAAGTGGCTGGATGAGAATCTCAATTTTCTCCTTGGCAAACGTTTTTCTGAGCATCCAAAAATCAAATCAAAACTTCAAGCAGAACGGGAAAAAGTTCAAAATGGCAGGATTAGTCCTTTGGCTTTGGCCAGAGAATTGATTGCTATGTTTTTCGATTATTCAAACTAAAATTCAATGAGAATTGCTTCCGTCTTATTCCTTTTCTTTCTTCTGTCTTGCTCTTCACCTTCAAAAGAGGTTCAAAACTTACAGTTTTCCGATCAGGAGTTCTCAGCTGAAAGTTGTGTAGGGGAGGAATGTGCTTCTGTCAAAATCACCTGGCCGAAAGCATCAGAAACTGAAATAGGAACAAAAATAAATGCGGTGGTTTTGGGTCGTTTAATGGCCTATTTCCGTCAGGATACGGTTTTCGGAGATATGGAGTCTGCGGCAAATGATTTTGTGAAATCATTTGAAGAGTTTAAAAAGGATTTTCCTGAAGCACCTGGGGCTTGGACAATCGAAATAGAGGTAGAAAAGACTTATGAATCAGATAGTCTACTCAGTCTTAAATTTTCTGAATTCGAATTCACCGGTGGAGCTCATCCCAACTCAAGTGTAAATTATATCACCTTCGATAAATCCAACGGCAATCAGATAAGTGAGGATCAGTTTGTGCTGAATCAGGCAAAATTATTAAGCATGACAGAGGAGGCTTTTAGACAGTATCACGAGGTAGAAGAAGGGGTATTATTGAAGGATGATAATAGGTTTTTCTTGCCGGAAGAAGGCTTTTTTCTTCCCAATGCAATCGGATATGAGGGAGACAGCTTGAAGCTAACCTACATTCCTTATGAAATAGGCCCTTATGTGATGGGGTATACTGAACTGGGATTTAGTCTGAAAGAACTGGAAGGAATCGTAAAAAAGTAGAAAAAGGGATCTTAATAAGATCTCATTTTGAATTTCTTTTTCAATTCATTAACAGCATTTCGGAAAGAACTGTCTGTCTCCATTAGGTCATTGACTGTTTGCACAGCATGGATGACAGTGGAGTGATCTCTTCCACCAAAATGATACCCGATCGATTTTAAAGAATGGTTGGTGAATTCTTTCGAAAAATACATCGCAACCTGTCTGGCAACAACGATTTCTTTCTTTCTGGTTTTTGCTTTTAGGTCTTCAAGAGCAATGCCGTAATATTCAGAAACCGTTTTTTGGATGTAGTCAATCCCCACTTCGGTTTCGATGTCCTTGATGATATTTTTCATCACGGTTTTGGCAAGTTCCAGGCTGATTTCTACCCTGCTTAAGGAAGCATGAGCAATCAAAGAAATCAAAATACCTTCAAGTTCCCTGACGTTGGTATCCACCGTGTAAGCCAAATACTCCACTACATCGTCTGGAATAAATATCCCTTCAGATTGCATCTTGCGACGGATAATCGCCACTCTCGTCTCGAAATCAGGCATTTGCAGATCTGCAGTCAAACCCCACTTGAATCGTGAAAGCAATCGTTCTTCCAAGCCTTTCAAATCCCTCGGAGGACAATCGGAAGTCATGATGATCTGCTTTTTATTCTGATGCAGGTGGTTGAAAATATGGAAGAACATCTCTTGCGTTCTGTCTTTTCCTGCCAAAAACTGGATGTCATCAATGATCAGTACGTCTACCTGCATGTAGAAATTAGTAAAGCTCTTCACATTTCCATCTTTGATGGAGTCCATGAATTGATTGACAAATTTTTCGGAAGAGACATAAAGTACAAACTTATCTTCTGGCCCGTTTTTGATTTCATTGCCGATCGCTTGGACCAAGTGGGTTTTTCCGAGTCCCACACCGCCATAGACCATCAATGGGTTAAATGAAGTGATACCAGGCTTGGTGGCCACTGCGAATCCTGCCGACCTGGCCAATCGATTACAGTCACCTTCAATGTATGCGCTAAAGGTATAATTCGGATTCAGATTGCTTTTAGTCAAAGCTTCTGCATCCAAGGTTTTCATCTCAAATGGTGTCCTTTGCTCCTCGGCTTGGGTTGGGGCTCCTTTTTTGCCATTATTTCCCTGTGGGTAAGAAACCACATATGGCTGATTGGAGGAATTACCACGGTCAACGACCACAGCATATTCAAGTCTTCCTCCTTGGCCTAAAGTCGTTTTGATGGCAAGTTTTAAAACTTGAACATAATTGTCTTCCAACCATTCGTAAAAAAATTGACTTGGCACCTGGATCGTTAGATTCGTGCCTTCGAGTTTTACTGGGTTGATCGGCTTAAACCAAGTTGAAAAGCTTTGCTCATTGACGTGCTGTTCTATGACACGTAAACATTCATTCCAAACGGCGCTAGCTTCTGAACTCATTAGAGAAGATTTCTGAAAATCTGATGGAACCTGAAATTACAGGGGCATCAAATTTGGAGAAAAATCAGGTAAATAAAAAATGCAATTTGACTTGAAAAAGTGATTTTTTAATCATTCCTAATTAAACTTTAAAATCAAAATTTGTCACAAAATTTGGGCTTGATTGCATGAAAATGATTCGAAAATTTTCAAAAAAAGTGCTGTAGCTCATTTTTGAGCTTATTTAAAACTGAATATCAGTTGTTTAAGAATTATTCTTAAAGTAGATTTTTTGATTAATTATTGAATTGGTGTGTTTCGTCTTCAATTGGTTATTTTTGAATAGAACAAATTGTTTTCTAAAATCAGAAAATCTAAACCCAATATGACAAATGAAAATTTTTATGATTTCCCTCCGGTAAAAAAAACCGAATGGAAGGAGTTGATCCAAAAAGACCTGAAGGGAAAAGATTTTGATCAGACTTTGGTTTCGAAAGTTTGGGGAGAGTTGGACAGCCAGCCTTTTTACACTTTGGATGATATTCCTGATCAACTAATCCCGGATAGTTTTCATAGAGAACCCAAGCTTCCGGGTTTTTCTCCTAGAATTTGGAATAATGCGGTATCGATCTTTCCCAAGGATGAAAAAAAAGGAAATGAGGAAATCCTCTTTGCATTAGAAAATGGGGCAGACGCTTTGGTGCTTCATCTGACAGGTCATGAGAATTTGAATGAACTTCTAAAAGGAGTGATGACTGAGTTTATTCAGATCTATTTTGCTCCTCTTGATTCTCCCAGATTTCTTTACAACCAGATAAATGATTGGATAAGCAAGTTGCATATCAAGCCGACCATGCTTTCTGGCGCAGTTCTTTGGTCACCTTGTTTAGAAATGTTCAGGTCGGATGCTGACTTTGAGAAAAATGTGCAATTAGGTTCAGAGATGATTGATCGTTTTTCAGAATTCAGGGAATTCTTTCCGATGACTTTGGATATTTCTATTTATGGAGACTCCGGAGCCAATGGAATCCAGCAATGTTTTTTGGGTTTGGGAGAAATGATTGAATTGATGGATTCTTTTATTGCAAAAGCGGTTTCTCCGGCAATGATTTTTGAGAATATGGCTGTGCATATTTCAGTGGGAGAATTATTCTTTCCTGAAATTGCCAAACTGAAGGGGTTTCGAAGACTGCTAGTCGAACTTGCAGCCAATATGGGCCAACAAATCGATGCAAATTCACTTCACTTTTTGGTGTCTACCAGTTCATGGAGTAAATCTTTGCTGGATAAAAACTCCAACTTGATCAGGCAGACCTATGAAGCCATGTCGGCAGTGATGGGAGGAGCCAATTCACTTTGGGTTCGTCCGGTTTTAGAAAAAGAAGCTTCAGTTTTAGAGAAAAGAATAGCCAGAAATGTCAGCTCTATTTTAAAGGAAGAATCCTGTTTGGACAAGGTTATGGATCCGGCTTCAGGATCTTATTATCTGGAAAATTTAGAAAATGACTTGGTTAGCATAGTACTAAAAAAGCTGGAGAAATTAGAAGATGATGGAGGCTGGCTAAAGAATTTTCAATCCAGAAACATTCACCAGTTGGTAAAAGAGGAAAGAGGGAAAATGCAGAAAATAATGGTTTCAATAGAACAGGTGAAGGTCGGGGCAAATAAATATGTTATTAAAGACTCAACTGGTTTGATAAAGGATTTTAAAGAAGTGAGCGAGGAAGAATTTGAATTAAATGCTACAAGGGCCACTTATTTATTGGAGAAAGAAAACCTGGAGAACGCATGAGACCAAACATAAAAAATTGGATAAGTGAAGCTCCAAAAAACAAGCAACAGGTTTCTGAAGAATTTTGGGAATCACCTGAGCAGATAAAAATTCCTTCAGTTTTCAGTTATGAAAAGATTGTAAACCTACCACATATTCACTTTGCGGCAGGGATCCCTCCATATTTGAGAGGTCCATACAGTACCATGTATAGCATGCGACCTTGGACTATCCGTCAGTATGCCGGATTTAGTACCGCAGAGGAATCCAATGCTTTTTATAGAAGGAATTTAGCAGCTGGGCAGAAGGGACTCTCTGTAGCTTTTGATTTGGCTACTCACCGTGGGTATGATTCTGACCATCCAAGAGTTGTTGGGGATGTAGGAAAAGCCGGAGTGGCCATCGATTCGGTGGAGGATATGAAGATTCTGTTTGACCAGATTCCTCTGGATCAGATGTCTGTTTCCATGACTATGAATGGAGCTGTGATCCCGATTTTGGCCTTTTACATTGTCGCTGCTGAAGAACAGGGAGTGAAGCCTGAACAATTGAGTGGAACGATCCAAAATGATATTCTAAAGGAGTTTATGGTGCGGAATACCTACATTTATCCTCCTCAGCCTTCCATGAAAATCATTGCTGATATATTTGAATTTACGGCAGAAAAAATGCCCAAATTCAATTCCATTTCCATTTCAGGGTATCATATGCAAGAGGCTGGAGCAACAGCAGATTTGGAATTGGCTTATACCTTAGCAGATGGCTGGGAGTATTTGAAAACCGGAGTAAAAGCCGGTTTGGATATAGATGATTTTGCTCCAAGACTATCGTTTTTTTGGGCAATTGGAATGAATTATTTCATGGAGATTGCCAAAATGAGAGCAGGAAGGCTTTTATGGGCTAAAATTGTTCAGAAGTTCAATCCGAAATCATCAAAATCCTTGGCGTTAAGAACCCATTGTCAGACTTCAGGTTGGTCTCTGACAGAGCAAGATCCATTTAATAATGTCACCAGAACAGCTGTGGAAGCCATGGCTGCGGTTATGGGCCATACTCAATCGTTACATACCAATTCATTGGATGAAGCCATTGCTTTGCCGACGGATTTTTCAGCCAGAATTGCCAGAAACACCCAACTGATTTTACAGGAAGAAATGGGCATCACCAAAGTAGTAGATCCTTGGGGAGGTTCTTTGTATGTAGAATATTTGACGGATCAATTGGCCCAAAAAGCCTGGGACTTGATTGAAGAAGTGGAGGAGCTAGGAGGAATGGCAAAAGCGATCGAATCAGGATTGCCAAAGTTGAGAATAGAAGAAGCTGCAGCCAAAAAGCAAGCGAGGATTGATAGCGGGAAGGATATTATCGTAGGGGTCAATCGATACCAAGTGGAGGAAGAATCCCAAATAGAGATAAGAGATGTTGACAATCAAGCAGTGAGGGAATCACAGATTACCAGGCTTGAAAAAATTAAAAAAGATAGAAATAGCGAGGAAGTGACCTCATGTTTAAAGGCATTAACAGAATCGGCGAAAACCGGAAAGGGGAATTTACTGGATTTAGCCATTGAGGCAGCTAGAAAAAGAGCTACTTTAGGAGAGATATCTTCCGCAATGGAAGAAGTTTTCGGAAGGCATCAGGCTCAAACCAAATCTATTACCGGTGTTTATGCAGCAGAAGTGAAAAATCAGGAATCCTTTCAAAAAGCCATTGCCCTTTCTGATCAATTTGCAGAAATGGAGGGGAGAAGACCCAGAATCATGGTCGCGAAAATGGGACAGGATGGTCACGATCGAGGTGCAAAAGTCATCGCCACCGGTTTTGCGGATTTAGGCTTTGATGTGGATATAGGGCCTTTGTTTCAGACTCCGGAAGAGGTGGCAGAACAGGCTATTGAAAATGATGTCCATGTGGTTGGAGCTTCTTCATTGGCTGCAGGTCATAAGACGTTAGTACCTCAATTGATCGAGGCTTTGAAAGATCTCGGAAGACCAGATATTATGGTGGTGGCTGGAGGAGTGATTCCTGCTAAGGACTACGATTTTCTTTTCAACGCTGGAGTTGCTGACGTATTTGGTCCAGGAACAGTACTTTCTGAAGCTGCGATTAAAATCCTAACTAAACTAATGGAAGACGAATAACCCGATGAATAAAAGCTCATTTTCCTCCTCTTTGTTTCAGATCCTAAGATTTCTAATCTTGGCTACGATTATTTTTTATTCATGTAAGAGCAGTAATGATGATCAGGGAAATCCCAAAAAGGAACTTGCCAGTCAGATGGAGCAACATCTTAAAACTGAGGTCCTGGATAAGTGGTATCCTCAATCCATGGATACAGTAGATGGAGGGTTTCTCAGTAATTTCTCCTACGATTTTATACCTGGAGAAAAGCAGGAGAAAATGATCGTCACCCAGGCCAGACATGTTTGGACCAATGCGAAAGCTTCCGAAAAGTATCCGAATGTAGAGTACTTCAAAAAAGGGGCAGCCCATGGTTTTAAATTCCTAAAAGACAAGATGTGGGATTGGGAAAATGGAGGGTTTTATTGGTTGGTGGACAAGCAGGGACAGCAAATCGGCAACCCCATGAAAACCGCTTATGGAAATGCTTTCGGGATTTTTGCTTTGGCAGCCTATTATCAGGCTTCTGGAAATCAGGAAGTGCTTTCTCTAGCGAAGGAGGCTTTTTATTGGCTGGATAAACATGCCCATGATTCAATCGACGGTGGTTATTATCAGCATTTGGATCCAGATGGAACTCCGATTTCCCGACCTGATGACACTCCTTCTACTTCCGATTTAGGCTACAAAGATCAAAATAGTTCCATTCATATTTTAGAAGCTTTCACCGAGCTATATCATGTTTGGCCAGATCCGCTTTTGAAAGATCGGTTGGAAGAAATGCTTTTGCTAATACGGGATCAGATAGTCACTGAAAAGGGATATTTGACACTTTTTTTATATCCCGATTGGACTCCAGTTTCTTTCCGGGATTCCACTGATGAGGTGATCTTGGCGCATCACAATCTGGATCATGTTTCTTTTGGTCACGATGTGGAAACGGGTTTTTTGATGATTGAGGCTTCGGAAACGTTAGGTTTGGAAAATGATGAAAAGACCCACACCGTTGCCAAAAAGATGATCGACCATGCCCTTGCAAATGGTTGGGATGAATCCGTGGGAGGCTTTTATGATGAAGGTTATTATTTCCAAGATGGGTTTCGAATCACCCATGATACTAAAAACTGGTGGGCTCAGGCAGAAGGTATGAATGCCCTTTTATTGATGTCAGAATTGTACCCTGAGGATCCCCATGACTATTATGGGAAGTTTTTAAAGCTTTGGGATTATACTGATACCTATTTGATTGACCATGAAAATGGGGATTGGTTTTCCGGGGGTTTAGACAAGCAACCTGAGTTGAAAACCGTGGGAAAGGGAAATATCTGGAAAGGAATTTACCATCATTACCGATCCTTGGATCATTGCATCAATAGATTGAGGGAAATGGAATAATCTTTAGATTAAATCCGTAAACCAAAATCCAAAAGCATAGGGATCCTCTTTTTTATGATCATCTTGGAAGCAGTCTTCGGAATTTTCTTTTTTTGGTGCCTCATATTTCCGGTAAATAGTCTCTCCAATTTCAAAAGGAATGGGATTTTCAAAGATTGGACCGTCAAAGACAAACGTGTGGAACTCGCCATTCTCACCGCAGGGGTCCACGTCTTTGGGAAGATCTTTAAGAAAATCTTCATCAATAATTCTCCCTGCGAAGTCCTGGCTTAGATATTTTTCATTGACACAAGTGGTGATGGTTTTGAATCCAAGATCCAAAAACTCCCGAATCAGACGATCTGTCGGTTGCTTCCAAAGAGGGAAAACACCTTGTAATCCAACTTCCGTAAGTTTGCTCTCCCGATAATTTCGAAGGTCTTCCAGAAAAATATCCCCGAAAATGGAATGGGTAGCTCCTTGGTTGATCAAAGGGTTCAAGGTATTCCGCATTGCCTCTTCGTACGCCTCCATAGTAGGCATATCCGGAACCACCATCACTGTTAAAGGGATTTTTAGACTTTTAGCCTGTAAAAGCAAGAGCTCCTTCCGAACTCCATGCATGGAGATTCTCTCAAACTTTTGGCTAATGCTGGTAAGTAAAGTGAGGATTTCAAACTTTTGGGATTGCTGGATTTTGTATAGGGCTAAAGCTGAATCTTTCCCTCCGCTCCAGTTAAAAATGGCTTTATTCTGACTCAATTTTCTGGGAATTAAAGTATGAAGCTAAGTCAATTTCCATAAAAAGTGAAGGATGCCTTAATTAAAGCATCCTTCAAATAAATTTTACTCTTCAATTTTGCTGAATATTTAATTCACTTTAGGAAGCTCTTCCCTTGGTAATTTTTCATCTCTTTGTGCTGTATTGTAGACGAATGAAGCTACAACAACTGCCATTTGACGCAGGTCATCCAACTCCAATCTTTCGAAATTATCCATGTTGGTATGATGCGTTCTGGTTCTGTATTCGATAGGATCTTGAATAAACTGGAAGCCAGGTAGACCCACTGCATCAAAACTCTGATGATCAGTTCCTCCAGTGTCACGAATTGTAATTGTTCTGTTTTCAATGAGATCATCCACCGGCTTAAACCATTCCTCGAAAATAGGGCCTACAGCTTCATTTCCCTGCAAATAAATTCCTCTTATTTTACCGGTTCCGTTGTCGATATTGTAATAAGCAGAAAGCTTCTCATGGTCCGGCTTTAGTTCCATGCTGGCTCTGTCAGCGAAATGATTTTGAACATAATTTCTTGAACCATGAAGTCCCTGTTCTTCACCTCCCCAAAGAGCAATTCTGATAGTTCTTTTTGGTTGAAGTCCCGTTGCTTTCAGAATTCTCACTGCTTCCATCATCACAATACAACCAGCCGCATTGTCAGTAGCGCCATTGGCACCATGCCATGAATCCAAGTGACCACCAAGCATCACCAGTTCAGATTTCAAAGAAGGATCTGTTCCTGGGATTTCAGCAATGACATTGTAACCTTGCAAATCATCTGTTAGGTATCTGCTTTTGATTTCTGCTTCTACCTCCACCTCAACTCCATTTTCCGCAAGCCTTGCTAAAAGGTTTACATTTTCAGGCGCAGTTTCCAATTCCGGAACTCCCACTGGAGTATCCTTCAAATATCCTCTTGGGCTGCTGGTAAATAAAGTCCCATGTCTTCCATTTACTCCTTTGATGATCAAGGCTGCACCTTCTTCGGTTAAAAATTCGTTGATTCTCATCGAAAAAGCTCTTGCCGCTCGAAGTGCCTGGATTTGTTCGGGAGTATATCTGCTTCCTCCTCCATCAGATGAGGGTGGTTCGGCCATTGTATTCAATTCATCCTCTGTAAATCTTGTCGCATCAGCCTCAAAAGTAGGACTTTGATCTCCAGATGGTTTGATGGCAATGATTGCTCCTTTCAGTTTGCCTTTGTATTTGGCTAAATCTTCCTCGGTAGTAGCCTCGATGAAGACCACTTTGCCGCTGACTTCGCCATTAGTACTTTCAGTCCAGGCTTTCGGAATGGCAATAAATGGCATGTAATACGGTTTGGTCATGGCTACGTAGCTTTTTTCCATTTCCCAACCTCGACCAAATTCGCCCCAAGCTTCTGTTTTGGCGTTTTCAAGTCCCCAGGCGGTCAATTGCTCTACCGCATAATCCGTGGCTCTTTTATATCCTTCTGAATTACTGAGACGTGGGCCGGCCTTGTCTACTAATTCAAATGCAATTTTTTCGACCTGAGAATTTTCAAGGCCTTCTTTTTTTATTTTTTCGATTGCTTGTAGGTCGATTTTTTCCTGAGAAAAACCGGAGACAGCAATCAAAAAAGCAGAGATTAGTAAGGATGTTTTTTTCATCTGTTTATTTTTTGTTTCATACCTCTAGAAAATAATAACCAGGTAGAATTTTATCCCTTGATTGAGATTAATTCCTCCTATCTGGATTTTCTTGGGTTTTTTAAGGTGGTAGAAACTAAAGATAATTGCTCGGATTGAGATTTCTCGATCTTTTCAATAAATGGTATACTGTAATTGTGAAATTGATGGTGTTTAGCATACACTTTGGAAGATAACTTGCTGAAAGCGAATAAATTTTCTGAAATTAAGCAATCACTGTCCTTGTTTACGGCCTCAAAATTCTTTTTAAGATATGCCCAATTTGATTTTTGTATTTGATAATCAGTTAGATCAAGAAGAAATTGATCAATGTTTAGAATTATTTGACCCGAAACCCTCAAAAGAAATAGCTTTTCAAAAGCTAGGAAAGAAAGACTTTGGAAAAGGTGATTTGTTGGCCTGTTTGATTTCTGATTCCCAAGTGAAGGAATTGATTCCCCAGTTATATGATTCAGAAATTGGACTTGCCTTATTGCCTCATGAGGAATTAATCCATGGGCAGAGAGGATTTGGAATCCATAAAAGTTTAGAAAATGCCGTCAAGGAGGTTCAGGAGGCAAAAAATATTGAGCCTATAGATCTGATGGTAGTAAATGAGGAGGTTGTTTTGAATTCTTTGGTCATCGGCGAGTCTCTCAGCATCTTATACGGTGATCGGTCTCAGGGCTTTTTCGATGGAATGAAAAACCGGTTTAAGCAGTTCCTCAAATTGTTTAGAAGGGTGAAATTGCAGAAACTTCAGATTAGTTTCCCGAATAAAGAGGAGGATAATAAAGATGTCGATACTGCTGCTATGGGGATTTTAGCAGTGGCAAATTGCCAAAGCAATGCTATTTTCCGAAGGATAATACGCGATTCAGGCATTAATGATCAATTGATTCATGTGTTGATTTTGGCTCCAAAAAGTTTGATTTCCCTGATCAGATTTGGGATTCAGAGTCTTTTATTTCCGATCAAAGAAAACAAATTACCGCGATTTGTAGGATATGCCTCATCCGAGGAAGTAAAGATTACTACAGAAGAGAAGATTTGCTATGCCATCGATGGAGAGGAAAAAGAAGGGAATGAAATCCTAATAAAAGTCCAGGAAAAACCCATCAGAATTTTGCTTGGTGCAGAAGTGAGGGAGGAAGAGGTTGGAAACGGGAAAGAAATTCAAAATCTAAAAACTTTGCCAACTGGAAGCCTGAGGGATGAATTGGTAAAGGGGTATTTGCCCTGGGTGAGACATGCGACTTCGGATGAGTTTAAGGAGCTTTTTAAACTGCTAAGAGAAAACTCCCAGACTACAGGAACCTATTTGGTATTGATGGTGCTTTCGACGATGATCGCTACGTTTGGTCTTTTCGGAGATTCGTCCCCTGTAGTTATCGGAGCGATGATTTTGGCGCCTTTGATGGCACCAATCATTTCATTGTCAATGGGTATGCTTCGACAGGACAACTTACTAATCAAAAACAGTTTGGTCACCATCTTTTGGGGAGTATTGCTCGGTTTGATTTTTTCCATGCTGATCACTTGGATGACTCCATTGGAGATCTTGAACGATCAGATTTTAGCCAGAATTCGACCCAATTTATTGGATTTGGGAGTGGCGGTAGCATCCGGGATGGCAGGAGCATATGCCTATAGCAAAGAAGAAATTGCAAAAACACTTGCGGGTGTGGCTATTTCGGTGGCTTTGGTACCTCCACTGGCTGTCGCTGGAATAGGATTGGGTTGGGCAGATTGGAATGTGTTTTTAGGAGCAATGCTTTTATTAGGAACAAACCTGGCAGGAATAGTTGTGGCAGCGGCATTGACATTTTTGACAATGGGATTTAGCCCGTTTCGTCTGGCAAAAAAAGGTCTGGTTATTAGCCTGATTATTTTGGCAGCGATTGCGACACCTTTGGCCTTGAGTTTTTCGAAAATGGTCAATGAGAACCGGATTATTCAAGAATTGAGTGGTCAGGAAATTCCGCATGGTTTACTTCGAAATGTGAAGGTTGTCAATATGCAGCCACTTCGATTGGCAGTTACAATTCTATCTGAAAATGATCTGAAACAAGCTGATTTTGAGGAGATCAGGGAAGAAATAGAGGATAAAATAGGTTCGCCTATTCAATTGGAACTGACTTTGGGGATTCGACTTGGGGAAGGAAAGAAAGAAGATATTACCAATACTATTTCTACAGACTAGTAAAAAAACACTGGTTTTCCATTTTCGCATGATATTCCTGAGGGTGGTGCTTCTAGACTACAATCAGAAATAGCTCCATTCTTTTCATTGTATTCCTCCTGAAGTTTGGTGTATTGATCTACCAAATCCAAAAAATTCTCTTCATTGATTCCTTTAGAATAAGCAATGTATCCAATAGGGCCTCCACAGGCCTTTTTACCTATTGCTGTAAACTTCCACTCAGAAGAATCTGTACAGGTTTTTGATTCCGAAAGTGAAATGATTTTTGCATAAAGCTCATCTAATTCAGAGAGCCCGTTTTCTTTCTGTTCACTTTCAAAAAGTTGGCAACTGCTCACTATAAGGAGTAGAGGAATGATAAGCTTTCGCATATACTTTGGAATTAAAATCAATTGTTAAACGACGAATAGGCAAAAGACGCTACAAATGAGTGTTAATTTCCTGCGGGAAGCATATTTCGAATGGCAGAAATTTTCCAACCTTTGTCATCCACCATGGTAAAACTGCTCCACATTTTCCGGATCGATCCATCCGGATTTTTAATTTCATATCGGGCGTCTACCAATGCTACATCATCACTTAAAAAGCGGATTCTTTCTACATGTAAGGTTCTTTCTCCGGGATTGCTAGTTGAGCTTTCCATCATGCCTTTGATGGCAGCATCGATCCCGGATCGCCATTCTCCTGATGAAACCAATTGGTCTACATCTTTAGTCAGAATCTTTTTCAAGAGAATTGTGTCTTTTGTATCTCTGGATTTGGAGTAAGAATTGATCAGGTTTAGGATTGATTGAGAATCTTCCTTGGTGTCAGAAGATGTCTGTGCAAAAGAGTTGAATCCAAGGCAAAAGAAGAATACAATTAGCGTGATTTTGAGCATGAGATGAAGAAAGTTACTTTACCTAATCTACAGTTTTTTAATTGAAACTTTAAAAAGTTGACCAATCACAAAAGCCACCCATTTCTGAGTGGCTTTTAGAGTAATTAAGAACATTATCTTTTATTGATCTTCTCCTCTGAGTTTGATAACGGCTCCTTCCAAAATATCACCAATTCGGATCTGGCAAGCCAATCTGGAAGTGGCGAAGTATTCCGGCAGGTTTTCCAACTGATCCAATTCGATATCTGTTGCTTCGCCCAGCTCGTCTTTGCCTTCCAAAACTTCTATGTGGCAAGTCGCACAAAGTGCCATACCACCACAAGTGGCCAAAACAGGATATTCTGAAGCTTTCAAAATCTCCATAAGGCTGAAGCCCATGTCATCTGGAGCCTCTATTTCTTGACGGTTGCCGTCGTGATCTTCTACTGTGAAATTAACCATGCTCAAAATTACGATTAAAATGTATTTACCCCATTTACAGTGGTGTATTTAAAGCTTAATTTTTGATCTGGATAGACATATTTGAAGGCAGAGTGCATCATGATGGCCGCCTCATGGAATCCGCACAGGATTAATTTCAATTTCCCAGGATAGGTGTTGATATCTCCAATGGCATAGATTCTTTCTACTCCTGTAGAATAATCTCGGGTGTCCACTTCGATGGCGTTTTTATCAATAGTCAATCCCCAATCTGCGATTGGTCCTAATTTAGGACTCAATCCAAACAAAGGAATCAAGTAATCTGCATCGATTTTGATTTCTTCTTTGGATTTTGACTCCAAAGTCACAGAATTAAGAACTCCATTTCCCCCTACATTTTTCAGATTTGCAGAAAGGATCAGGTCGATTTTACCTTGGTTGGCTAGATCAAAAACTTTTGCTGCTGAATCTGGAGCTCCTCGGAAGGTTTCATTTCTGTGTACCAAAGTCACTCTTTCTGCCACATTGGAAAGGTAAATAGCCCAGTCCAAAGCAGAATCTCCACCACCTGCCAATACGACTTTTTTATTTCTAAAAGTTTCAGGGTTTTTTACCATGTAAGTGATCCCCTTTCCTTCGTAAGTTTCCAGGTTTTCCAAGACAGGTTTTCTAGGCTCAAAACAACCTAATCCACCCGCAATGATGATGACTTTGGCATGAACATGCGTCTTATCGGAAGTTGTGACAATGAAAGACCCATCCTCCTGCTTATCCAGATGATCTACGCGCTCACCTAGGGTAAAAGTAGGTTTGAAAGGCTTTGCTTGCTCCATCAGATTATCCACCAGTTCCTGGGCCTTCACTTCTGGATATCCCGGGATGTCATAAATTGGTTTTTGTGGATAGATTTCGGAAAGCTGCCCGCCGATCTGTGGCAACGCATCGATCAGATGGCAACGCATTTTTAGCAAACCTGCTTCGAAAACTGCAAAAAGGCCAACTGGTCCGGCTCCTATGATACAAAGGTCTGTGTGAATCATGGTGTATTGACTTTATGGGTAAACCCCGGGATGAATGCTTTTGTTCGTGTAAATATAATTAGTATGACAAATACTTATTCTTCTTCTATTTCCTGACCACCTAAATTCATGTAGATGGTATTTAATATTCTTTTGAATTCTTCAAAATCAGTTTCACTGAGATTTTCCCAGGCTTTTTCCCTGATTTCTAGAATCTGAGGCCGTAAAGCTCTTACCTTTTCCTCACCTGAAGTGGTCAGATGTAACTGAAAACTCCTTCTGTCATTGGGATTTGGGATCCGCTCCATATATCCTTTTTTACAAAGAAGATCGATGATCCTAGTCAGAGTCGGATGGTCCTTAAATACCAATTGCGCCAATTGTGTCTGACTGAGCAAGTGGTTTTCGGATAGATTTTTCAGTACCAGCCATTGGTCCACTGTCACATCAAAATCCCCGGATTTAAACTGTTGCTGGGCATACTGTTTTACTTTTCGCGCTGTGCGATCCAGTAGAAACGAATACTTTGCAAATTGCTCGTGTGTCATACAAATAATTAGTGTGACAAATATATGAATTTTCTGAATTCATAAAACAATTCTCTATAAAATTTATAGGGTTTGTGATGTAAGCCACAAAAGTATTAAAAGTGAGGGTTTTAAAAAGGGAGGGAGGCCTTATTTTTTTATTAAAAATGAAATAAAATCCCTGAGGGTGGCAAATGATTTTCCCTCAAATTCCACAGAAAAAGGGGATTGGTTCACTTGTATTTGCGATTCCTGCAGGTTTACCTCAGCTTTTTCCAAAGCCTTTTTTACCCAATACCTGTAAACTGGATCGCCGATTATTTTCCAATTATCTTTTTCACTTTTTTTCTTGATTCTTCCTTTATCTACATCAAAATGAAATTTTTCTCCGGGAAGTAAATGGTTGATTTTTCCGGAAATCACCAGCTCTTCAGGAATCCCCGAGATCAGGGGAATTCCACAATTCAGAATCCAAAATTGATCTGCTGTTTCTATAGCGATTTCCAGATCATGTGTCACGACTAAAACCGCTTTGTTCTCTTTGTGGGAGATTTCACGAAGCAAATGCATGATTTCGTAGCGGTTTACCAGATCCAAATGAGCCGTAGGTTCATCTAAAATCAAGATGCCACTGTCTTGTGCCAAAGCTCTGGCTATCATGGCTTTTTGTCTTTGACCATCACTGATCTCGCTCAGCCGCTCATTTTCCAAATAGCCGATTTTAGTAAGTGAAAGAGCATTTTTTACGGCTATTTTATCATCTTTTCCCAATCGTCCTGTCCAGTCGGTGTGCACGACTCTCCCTAATGCCACTAATTGTCCCACTGTCATATTCCCTGGAAAAACCGGGTCCGTCAAAACCACGGCAAGAGTTTTTGCCAATTCAGAAATGCTCAAAGTAGACACCTCTTTCTGATCAATTAATAGTTCCCCATTCCAAGGTGGTAATTGGCCTAATATCGCTTTAATGAGCGTTGATTTCCCTACACCATTCGGTCCCAGCAAACAGGTGAGTTCTCCGGCATACAATTCAAAATCCAGGCTTTCTACTACTTCTTTGAGTAGTTTTCCTTTTTGGTAGCCCAATGTCAGATTCCTTCCGATGATTGAGGGATTTTTCATGATCAGAATTCTTTGCTGAAGTTTTTCTTTAATACCAGACTTATGACAATTGGGGCACCGATTAAGGAGGTGACGGCATTGATCGGAAGGGTTTGAGCTGAGCCGGGAATCTGACCGATAGCATCACAAATCAATAATAATATTGCTCCGAGCACTGCCGAAGCCGGAAATAAAATTCGGTGATCTACTGATTTCCAGACCATTCTAGCCAAATGAGGAACAGCGATTCCTATAAATGCGATCGGTCCACAAAAGGCAGTAATACTACCTGCTAAAATCCCGGTGCTCAAAATCATCAACCATCGGAGTCTAGTGGGATTGATTCCCATACTTCTGGCATAACTTTCTCCTAAAAGCATGGCATTATAGGATTTAATGGAAAGGACCATTGGGATTATTCCCAGCAGAATAATAAAGGTCAAAACAGAAACCTGCTCCCAAACCAGCCCTCCAAGACTCCCCATGGACCATACGGTGAAAATTTTTAATGCCTCTGCTCCTGAAAAATAGGAGAGAACCGAAATAACAGCTGAAACAGCCGATCCAAACATCAATCCCACGATCAGGAGTGTCATGCTGTCCTTAATCCGCCAGGCTACTAAACTGACGATGACCAAAACCAATCCAGCACCAAGAGTTCCAGCGATTACAGTAGCCCAGGGATTGATTCCTGATCCCATCCCCAAGCCCAATGCAGAACTGGCTAAAATCAATATGGCAACACCCAATCCCGAACCTGAGCTGATACCCAAAACGAAAGGACCGGCCAGCGGATTCCTGAAAAATGTCTGCATTTGCAATCCGCTGATACTGAGTCCGACTCCTGCTAGGATTGCGAGGATGGCCTTGGGCAATCTATAATTTAAAATGATCTGTTCATGGGATGATTTAGTCCAATTTCCAGAAAACATACCTGATACGATTTCAGGTATGGAAATGCTGACAGACCCTAGACTGACATTGATCAGAAAGCTGAAAATCAGTAGGATGAGAGCTACTAAGAGATATGTCGTAGAGCTATTTTTTTTCATGGAGTTGCTCATAAAAATACAACTCATAGTCAGGTAGTAATTCCGGGTGCAGGATTTTAATAAGATCTTTTAGAATCAAATCCGGTCTCATATAACCCAGTTCGAAATATTCCAGACCACCGGTTTCTCCTCTTTTTTGAGTGTAGGAATACACTTTTCCATTTTTCCATGCATCGAAAGCCTTATATCGAGGTTCCGAACTTCCCATCGTTTCCAAGTCTTTAAAGTCTGCGGAGCCTATCCAAAAATCGCTTTCCAATGCTCTATCGAGCACAAATTCATAATTGAGTTGGATACTTCCAGTCCCTTTTTGGTCTGAGAAAATATATTCTCCTCCTGCATTTTCAAGGATTTTTGCACCCCAACTTTCACTTCCTGGTGCATACCAGATATCCTGATACATCACTCCACTTAATACGGTAGGTTTTGCCTCTACCAAAAGGGTTGAGGTAAGTTTTTCGGCTTCTAAATAGGAGTTTTCTACTTTTTCAAATTCCGCTTTTGCTTGCTCATAGTTACCTAATAAAACTCCTGTCAGCTTGATCCATTCAGCCCTTCCCAACGGGTGCTGTTCTACATATTCTCCATTGATTACCGCTGGTACGTTTGCCGCTTTGAGTAATTCGAGATAACGAAGGTCATCTCCTAAAGTGGAAATCATGATCCAATCTGGATTGGTGTCTATAACCATTTCAGGATTGGCAGAAGGCCCAGAGCCTAAATCAGTGATTTTACCAAGATCTATTCTAGTTCGCGTCGCCTTAGAAGAAATCAGATTCAAATTGGGAAAAGCGACTAGTTTATCTGTATCTCCCAGCATATCCAAATGAGGTATTTGGGTGGTGGAAGTAAGGATGACTTTGGAAACTGGAAGCTGAATTACTGCATCAAAATCACCTTCGGGTTGGCTCGAATTTTCATCCAAAACCAAATAGGAAAAAGTTTTTTCAGCACCAGTCCATGGCTTCAAAACTTCAACTTTCCAAAATCCTTCTCCTCGCTCCAAAGTAAAACCATTGGCATATTTAGGCTGGATTACCTCAGTAGCAAAATCAGTTTTCTTTTCTGTTTTTTTACATGAAAATATGCTGATAATCAAGAGGGAATAAGAAAATAAGAGGCCTGTTTTTTTCATTTGAAAAGTAGAAATTCAAGATCCAAAGTAAGCTGTGAAATTTTCCAGTTCCAAAAAAAAGAATTTCGAGCAGTTTTTTTTTGAGAAGAAACCCCAGTATGTTTGCAGCCGAAATAGGTTCCTGAATTCTACTTAGGATTTGGGATTAAAAGGGAATTCGGTGCAATACCGAAGCTGTCCCCGCAACTGTAAGCCCACGTGGATTTTTCCACAAAGGATTTTGTCAACCCTCGCCATTGGCCTTGAATAGAAAAGGCTGAGAAGGCAGACAAAATTGGGTAAGCCAGGAGACCTGCCATTTCAATGATTCTGTGCTTTCGGAGGAAAAGCAATGAAGAATGCACCAATACTGGATCTGAAGTTCGGATTCGGAAAAGATTCATTTCTTCTATTTTCTCTTCAAGCCCGAGTCGAATGACACCGTTTAATTCGATCAGGCATGATTTTGCTTTTGTGGGTAGTTTCTTTTTTGGGGTCAGCCCCAATAGTCCAGGATACAGTGGTATTGTCTGAGGTAGAAGTCTATGCCCCGAAAATCGAACGATTTGCACAGGGACAAAAAATCCAGGTCTGGGATAAAAAGTCACTCGAAAATTTTGAGGGAAGGGCATTGTCAGATTTGCTTCAGGAACAATCTCCCGTTTTCGTCAGGCAATATGGTGCTGGTATGCTGGCATCCCCATCGTTTAGAGGGACTTCGGCTGGCCATACAGCTTTATTTTGGAATGGACTTCCGATCAACAGTCCTTCATTGGGACAAAGTGATCTGTCTATTTTACCGGTTTTGGCCATGGATCAAGTAAGTCTTCAATTTGGAAATGCGGGTGCACTTTTCGGGAATGAAGCAATCGGAGGAAGTATACATTTGGAAAACCAACTTCAGTTTGCCAAAGGATTTCAGGCGTCTTTATTTCAGCAGGTGGGGAGTTTTGGAGCCTTCAAAACCCGGGCAATGGGCTCTTATTCGACTAAAAAAATCAGTTCCACTACCAAAATATACCGGGAGTTTTCGAAAAACGATTTTCCTTATCAGGACCTTGGACAGATCGGAACCCCGGAAGTGAAAGAGGATCATGCTGCTTTTGAACAACTAGGATTAGTACAGGATTTTGGCTGGAACATCAATTCGGGTTCTCAACTCAAAGCAGCTTTTTGGTTGAATAAAAGCGACCGGGAAATTCAGCCAGTCATGGGATCAAACACCAATGATCAGCAAGAGGACCAAAGTTTACGGGCAGTTTTGGATTATTACCGCTTTGGATCTGGCTCTGTATGGAATGTAAAAACCGGATTGGTGAAGGATCAACTGATTTTTAATGGCAGCACCAGTCGTACCGGTCAATATTTTCTGGCTTCTGATTACGATAAGACATTTTCCGGAAAATTGGCCATGAAAGTGGGAATGCGGTTTACCCAAATCCAGGCAGATTTGAGTAGCTATAGTACCAGCGATCAGAGGGTTGAAATTTATCAATCGACAAAATTTAATCTAGGTAAAAATTATACCCTTTCTCTCAATCTGAGGGAGTTGGTTTACCAAGATCAGTTTGCTCCTTTTTCACCAAGTATTGGATTGGATTGGGAAATCTGGAATCATCAACGAAGCGATTTATTGCTCCAATCTTCTTTTGGAAGAGGGTTTAAGGTCCCGACTTTAAATGATCGGTTTTGGGTGCCTGGAGGAAATCCAGAATTATTGCCCGAAGAAAGTTGGAGCGGTGAATTGGGTTTGACGTGGAAGGTAAAAGGCAATGTCAATTGGTCAAACCAGTTGACTTATTACCGCATGAGTGTCGATAATTGGATCATCTGGTTGCCGCAGGGATCGGTTTGGACGCCGGATAACATCAAACACGTTTCAAATCAGGGGATAGAATACCAAGGTGAATCCTCCGGAAAAACCGGTGAATGGGATTGGGTGCTTGATTGGTCTTACACATGGAGCCGAGCTGTAACCACTTCAGGGATTGGTGAGTCGGATCCTGCGATAGGCAAACAGCTGCCCTATACTCCACAGCATCAGGCGAATGCAAAAATCGCTGTTTCGAGGAGAGAGTTCTCTTCTTATTTGTCGACGTTCTTTGTCGGAAAACGCTCCGTCACAGCAGATAATCCCAGGATGATGCCGAGTTACCAGCTATTCAATTTAGGTTTTTCCTATCGACAATTGACATGGGGAAAGCTCTCAATTCCAGTCAGTTTTCAAATAAACAATCTTTTCAATACCGACTATCAGGTACTTTATCTACGTGCCATGCCGGGAAGGTCATTTCAATTTAATTTATCTATAAACTTATGAGGTTTAAATTCAACCAACTAGTAGGAGCTTTGGCTCTAAGTCTATTCTTTTTTTCCTGCGAAAACTCAGAGCCGGAACAACCACTAGGAGCCTATGAACAGGGCATTTTAATCATGAATGAAGGAAATTTCGGGACCAATGATGGGGAGGTTTATCATTTGGATCCAAGTACATTGACCTTGAAACCTAATGTTTTCGAAACAGAAAACCTAAGACCATTTGCCGGATTATTGGAAGATATGGTATCGGTGAATGGAACAATGTATTTGGTAGCAAATACTGGAAAAGTAGAAGTCGTGGATGCCGGGACGTTCAAAAGTTTAGGTGCAGTTTCAGGAGGATTGGATCAGCCAAGATCTTTGGAAGTAGTGGGGAGTAAACTTTTCATTTCGGACTATGGTCCTTATGATGCTTCTTATGCGACGCCAGACTCGTATGTGGCAGTCGTGGATGGGTTAAATGGCGGTATGGTGACCAAAAAAATCGAAGTTTCCAATAAGCCGGAAGACCTAATTGCCTTTGGAAAATACATTTTTGTGGCAGGATCTGAAGAAGGAAAAGTAGAGATCATCGATGCGGAAAAAGAGGAAGTGATTAAAGTTTTGGAAGTGGATGGGCATCCGGCGCAGTTTTTTGAGATTGATGGAACTGTATGGTTGTATTCTACGGATGCTGAAGAAGTATATTTTCAGTCTTTCCACATGGATAATCTAACTAAAGCGACTACAAACGCCCTGCCTGTGGCAAATGCTACGGGTAGAATTGCCTTTGGAAATGATAATTTATATTATTTAATCACCAGCACCGGATGGCCAGATTTTGAAGATGGAGTATCCAGGGTTTCTGTAGTAGGTACAGAATTGGACTTGGATTGGATTACCGGTTCGGGTTTCTATGGAATTGGCTACGATAAAGTCAGAAATGAATTATATCTCGCTAATTCAAATGGATTTCAAGGAAATGGAACCGTGACAGTTTATGGTACGGATGGTACCGAAAAAAGAGATTTTGAGGTAGGAAGAGGTCCTTCAGGATTCCTGTTTTATTGAGATAAGGTGTAAAAAGAGGCTGTTGAAATATCAACAGCCTCTTTTTTAATTTTAAGCATCTAATTTTTTGCCCATCGAGTCTTCAAATTTCTCCAATAAATGGATGTATCGATGCTGGAGATTGTATAAAAACTTGTCCTCGGTGTCTATCGAATACACCGGGTTGTATTGAATTCTGTCGATGACCATATCAAGCCAATCTTTTCCATCATCGATCAGATCTGCATGGAATGCTTCTGCTGTTAAATCCCTGGAGCCAGAAAATGGACCTTTGCCATGCTTTTGAAAATACTTGGTCATTACTTTCAAAGCCAACTCATGTGCCACTTCAAAGTTGCTGATCATTTCTCTTGCCTGAGATTCTTTAAAGCCATGTTTGTTGGCACGGTGAACATACGATCTCAAATCTTCCAATGCGGTGCTGAATTCCTCAAAACATTGTTCACAGGATTGGGGTACGGTCTTCATGGGTTTTTCTTTTAATTAAGGTACTAATTTTTGGGAATTGCATCCCAACGCAGATAGAGAATTTTGGCGGAATTCCATTCTCTTTTTTCCCTTTGATTTATCGAATGGTATAGCTTTGCATAAAAGGCTGTCCACTAGTCGCTACCCCTTCCAATAATAATTTCCCACTGTATTCCTCCAAAAATTTTCCTACTGATTTTGGATCCTTGGCAGGTTCTCTATTGATCTGGGTAATGATAAATCCCTCTCTCAGCCCTAAGTCTCTTAAATAGCCCCGAGTCATTCCTGTTAATTTGACCCCGTATTCAACTCCCATTTTATCTTTTTCGATGGTGTTTACTGCTTCCAGTTTTGCACCTAAAAGAGTGGAGCTATAATATTCGCGCTTTAATATTCCATCACCACCTTCAAGATTCTGGAGTTTCAGTTGGGCTGTTTTTTTTGAGCCATTTCGGATATAGGTAACAGGCAAATTCTGTCCAGGATAGTAATAAGAAAGTGCCTCTTCAAAACTTCCCATTCCGGTGATCACCTGATTTCCAAGTAAGGTGATGACATCATTTCTTTGTAACCCGGCAGCTTCTGCAGCTCCATCCCGGATCACATGGGTGACGATGACGCCGTCCAATGTTTTGATGTTCATTTCCTCTGCCAGCTCGGGAGTAATTTCAACTGCTTCTATACCTGGAATTGCCTTTTGCACTTCTCCGTATTGGATCAAATCGTTTGAAACTTTCATCGCAATATCCACTGGTACTGCAAATCCATATCCAGTGTAAGAACCGGTTCTGGAAAGGATAGCCGTATTGATTCCGACTAATTCCCCATTGACATTGACCAAAGCGCCACCTGAATTACCAGGATTAATAGGTGCATCTGTCTGAATGAAGCTTTCCAAAGGAAAATCACCTCCAAGGATATTAATTTGACGCTCTTTGGCAGAAACAATTCCGGCAGTGACAGTGGAGGTTAAATTGAATGGATTTCCCACTGCCAGTACCCATTCGCCGATCCGTAAATCACGGCTACTCCCTCTTTTGATAGCTGGAAGTCCAACAGCTTCGATTTTCAATACTGCGATATCGGTATTTTTATCAGTACCCACCAGTTTAGCTTTATAGGTTTTTTTCTGATGAATCACCTCTATGGTTTCGGCCCTGTCAATCACATGGTTGTTTGTTACAATGTAGCCATCTTCAGAAATAATCACCCCAGAGCCAGAGCTGACTTGTTGTGATGGACCTGATCCAAAGAAATAATCAAACATACTATATCGTCGCGGGTCAGTTCCTGAGAAATTTTTGATAAATACAACCGATTGGGTGCTGTTTTCTGAAGCATCCACAAAAGAAGCAGGAGGAAAATCCGGGCTAGATTTAGGAGAAGAAAAACCAGAGGCCAAACTAATAGGATTTGACTTGCTTACTGGGAAATCAAAGGTTTGGTTTTGGGGCTCCGAAACATTCATCTGAGTCCAAAGTGCTGCTCCGGCCAGTCCGGATAAGAAAGAAATTCCAGTAGTTTTTATAAGACTATTCATGTGTTTATTAATTGGGTTTAATAAGCCAAGTGAAATCCTACACGGTAGCATATTTTTCTATGAAATGATACCTTATACCATGCTTGACTTCTTAGGTTTCAATTTAAACATTTGACGTTTTGGTAAAAAATCAGTTTTCCCCTTCACATTTTTTAAGAAAAGAGGAAGGAGTTGTGCCGAAATCGAGCAAAAATCAGCCCATCGCGTAAAAACTGACGAGTTGTACAAGGAAAAGTCTAGGCATCTTGTAATTTTGTCAGCTAATTGAGAAAACCATCTAAACTTTTTAAAAGTTTATTGCTCAAAATCCAAATTGAATGACAGAACAAAAGCGCGTAGCCATCCTGGGTAGCACCGGAAGTATCGGTACCCAAACACTGGAGGTAATCCGCCAACATTCTTCGGACTTTCAAGTCGAAGTTCTTACCGCCCAAAACAACGCAGATTTATTGATCCAACAGGCTTTGGAATTTAATCCAAATGCGGTAGTGATCGGAAATGAAGCCTTATATACAGATGTAAGAGACGCGCTGATTCCTCATGACATTAAGGTATTTGCAGGTCAAAAAGCTATCGCGCAGGTGGTGGAAATGGAGACCATCGATGTGGTTTTGACAGCATTGGTGGGTTATTCAGGCTTGATTCCTACCATTCATGCGATCAAAGCCGGAAAACAGATCGCTCTGGCCAATAAAGAGACGATGGTGGTGGCCGGAGAAATCATCACTGCTTTGGCAAAGGAAAACAGGGTAAATATCTATCCTGTGGATTCAGAGCATTCGGCCATTTTTCAGTGCCTTGTTGGAGAATTTCATAATCCGATCGAGAAAATTATTCTGACTGCCTCCGGTGGACCATTTAGAGGGAAAGACAGAGCGTTTTTGGAAACCGTGACCAAAGCACAGGCTTTGAAACATCCCAACTGGGAAATGGGGGCTAAGATCACGATTGATTCAGCTTCATTGATGAATAAAGGACTGGAGGTAATCGAGGCTAAATGGCTTTTTGGACTACAGACAGATCAAATTGATGTGGTGGTACATCCACAGAGTATCATTCATTCTTTGGTTCAGTTTGAGGACGGTTCCCTCAAAGCACAACTTGGATTACCGGATATGCGTATTCCCATTCAGTTTGCACTCAGTTTCCCGGATCGGTTAAAAAGCGATTTTGAGCGGTTTGACTTTATGAACTATCCTCAATTGACCTTTGAGCAACCAGATTTGGAGACATTCCAAAACCTTCAATTAGCATACGATGCCTTGGCAAAAGGAGGAAACGCTCCTTGTACCCTAAATGCTGCCAATGAAGTGGCTGTCGCAGCTTTTCTAAACGAGGAAGTAGGGTTTTTGGAAATGTCCGATCTAATCGGTGAGACACTTTCGAAAACAGAGTTTATCTTACAGCCGAATTTGGAGGATTATGTGGAAACAGATCGCAGGGCAAGAGAAATTACAAAACAACTAATTAAGCGTAAAGTATAATGGATACATTAATAATGGTGGGCCAACTGGTACTGGGATTATCCATCCTGGTAGGTTTACATGAATTGGGCCACTTGCTCACTGCCAAAATGTTTGGTATGCGGGTAGAGAAGTTTTCAATAGGTTTTCCACCTAAAATTGCCGGATTCCAATGGGGAGAAACCGAATATTCGATCGGTGCGATTCCTTTGGGAGGTTTTGTGAAAATTTCCGGGATGGTAGATGAGTCCATGGATACCGAGCAGATGGCCGCAGAACCACAGCCTTGGGAATTCAGATCAAAACCGGCCTGGCAACGATTGATAGTCATGCTTGGAGGTATCATTGTTAATGTGATTACCGGCATTTTGATATTCTGGGTGATGGTTTACAACAATGGTGAGACCTATTACTCTAGAGACCAGGTGGTTGAGAATGGCATTGAGGCATTGGAAATCGGTGAGTCGATTGGATTGAAAACCGGAGACAAAATCCTTGATATCAATGGAGAGCCATATGTAAGCATCAATGATCTGAGTAGTGGATCGGCTTTGCTGAGCGAAAACGGATATTATACAGTAGATAGAAACGGTGAGATTTTAAAAATTGAAATCCCTCGTGGTTTCATCAACTCATTTAGTAAGAAAGAGGCTTTGGATAACTTTTTACAAATCAGATATCCATTTCAGCTTTCTGTCATTGATAAGGGCGGGGCCGCAGAAAAGGCAGGCATTACTACTGAAGATAAAATTCTAGCAGTCAATGGTGAGGAAGTTGAATATTTTGATCAGTTACAGGCAGCTTTGGCAAAAGTTAAGAGCGAAAATGCAGATGTGACTCTATTAAGAAACGGTGATACGACTCATACCACAGTGGCAGTTACGGATAGAGGTACCATTGATATTGCTGTCAATACAACTCTTGAGCCAGTCAGAAGAGAATATGGTATTGGTAAATCATTTTTAAAAGGATCAGAAAGAGCCTTTACAGTAGTCATCGTCAATGCAAAAGCATTGGGTAAAATGTTTACTGGAGAAGTTTCTACCAAAAACGTCAGCAGCTTTGTAGGGATGGCAAAAATGTACGGTTCAGTCTGGGATTGGGCCAAGTTTTGGAGCTTGACCGGGTTGATTTCTATGCTTCTTGCATTTATGAATTTATTACCAATTCCGGCACTTGATGGTGGCCATGTGATGTTTTTGCTATATGAAATGATCTCTGGAAGAGCACCTTCTGATAAGTTTTTGGAAAATGCCCAAAAAGTGGGAATGGTCATCTTACTGGCATTGATGGTATTTGCTATTGGCAACGATGTGCTGAAATTGTTTACAGGAGAATAACATAAAAAAGAATCAATTAAAAACCGGGTCGAAAGTCTCGGTTTTTTTTATTGGTTGGAAATTAATCCTTTGTTTTTAAGAATTTAGTACATTTTTTTGTCGAAAAATTAATTTCATGAAGTTTATAGTTTTCTGTTTCTCTTTTCTTTTTTTATTACATAATTCTTCACAGCTCGTTTTTGCACAGCGAAATTCCCCAAATCACTCCATAGTTACCCTTAAAAATGGCAATGAAATCCAAGGAGAAATCGTCAGTGATTTTGATCTGGAGGATTATACGGAAGTTCAATTTATTTCAAGTTCAGGAGAAAAATCAATCTTCAAGCCTGGAGATATTTTGGGGTTTAAATTGGCGAATGGAAGGGTTTTTAGGTCTGAAGTAATAACAGAGATAGGAGAGGATGCCTTTGTCCAGGTATTAATCTCTGGTACACTTGAGTTATTGAAATGGGACAGGAAATATTTTGTGCTCAATGAAACCGGACTAAGAGAACTTAAGGTTATTAAAACTTCCAGAGAGGTAGATGGGAAAACCATGACCGGAAGCAGTAATCAATACATTGGTATCCTCAAAATAGCCATGAATGATGCCTGTGGTGCAGGGATGGAAAAGAAAATAGAATCGACCAAGCTGAGCGATTCTAGTTTAATTGATTTGTTTGAAGCCTATTACGCTTGCTCAGAGCAGACCTATCAGGTCAACGTTTCTAAAGTCCCTTTTTCAAAATTGTCCTTCAGGATTCATGGAGGGATTGGGCTTTTGGCGATAAAAGAATATCAAACTAATAAGGAGGTCAATTATTTTCTTGATAAAACGACTTTACCCTATTTTGAAATTGGAGTGAGGTTCAAGGAATTTAGAACTTCTCCTCGGTTGATGGTCGATCTTGGGATTGGATACCTGGCAGAATCAAATGCAATAAATGCAGACTCTAAGTTGATTTCTTTTGATTTGACAGGAAGGCAAGAGTATCGTTCCTACTCAGTTTTGGTCCCTCTGCAAGTGAGTTATGTGCTATATAAAAAAGAGAGGAATCAGGTTTATGCTGGTACAGGCCTTACTTTTTGGTTTACTAATTTTGAAAAGGGGCTAGGTGAACTAATCATTGACAATGGAGAGAAAGAAAATAGCATTCAAAATAAAGATTTTATAGACCGTAAAGAGAAGGGAATCAGCCCCAATCTTAAAATTGGCTATCGTCGCAATGTATCCGACAAAACAAGTTTGTTTTTGGAAATGAAGGGAGATTACCTCATCAAGAACATGTTCTTTTACCCGCTTACTTACCAGGCTATTTACAATTATCTAACTGGGAGTTTGACAGTTGGGGTTGAGCTGTAAGTTGATCTTGATTTGTGAGCGTTATTGAGTCACTTGGTGTAAAATAGAAAGCTTGGATTTCAATCACTGAATAACTGGCAATTTGGAATTGGGCAAGATTCAGGCATGTAAACCAATTGATTCTTTAATAATCTTTAAAACATTCCCTGCCATTCTGACAATATCCCCTTTTGGCATACCCCTTGACATTTTAGGAAGAACCTTCGCTTTTTGAAGGTTCTTCTTTTAATTTAGCTAAATCCTGACAGCCCATCTGTCAATATGTCTATATGAGTCAATTCGAAAATTCCATGTTCCAAAATTTGATGACCGGAGAGTTTGCAGGGGAGGGTGACCTAATCCAGCTGATTACCGAAGATGAAAATGAGGAGCAGGGAAATGAATCTTATGGGGAAGAACTTCCGATTCTTTCTGTTCGAAATACCGTACTGTTTCCTGGAGTCGTCATACCGATTACTGTCGGTAGACAGCGCTCGATCCGGTTGGTGAAGAAAGCCCAAAAAGGAGATAAACTGATTGGAGTCTGTGCGCAGATCAATCCTAACAATGACGATCCGTCTTGGGAGGATATTTATCAGGTAGGAACTCTCGCTAAGATTATCAAGATGATTGTGCTTCCTGATGGCAATACGACAATTATTATCCAGGGTAAAAAACGGTTTAAAATAAAGGAACAAGTGACGGATGATCCATATTTCATGGCGAAAGTGGATTACCTGGAGGAGAATTTCCCTAAGAGTTCAAAGAAAATCAAAGCTTTGGAAGAGTCTTTGAAAGATGCTGCTACTCGCATTCTTCATCTCAACCCGGAGATTCCGAGAGAAGCTCAGGTGGCTTTGGATAATATAGACAATACACCTTTTCTGACCCATTTTCTTTCTTCAAACATCAACGCTCCTGTAGAGTCTAAACAGCGATTGTTGGAGATCAACGATGGCGTGGACAGGGCTACTTTGCTGTTGGAATTTATGATGAAAGATATCCAAATGCTGGAGTTGAAGTCAGAAATCCAGAAGAAAGTACATACGGATATTGATCAGCAGCAGCGGGATTATTTCCTTCGTCAGCAGATGAAAGTCCTTCAGACCGAACTTGGAGAAGAAGGTCCAGAAAAGGAAGTGGAGGATTTGAGAGTAAGAGGAGCCTTGAAAAAATGGCCTGAGGAGGTGAAAAAGCATTTCGAAAAGGAACTTGATAAAATCTTAAGAATTAACCCTTCCGCAGCGGAATACCCCATCGCGCTAAACTATGCAGAAACCATGGTGGAATTACCTTGGAATGAATTTACCCAAGATAATTTTGACCTGAAAAACGCCAAAGCAATTCTGGATAATGATCACTTCGGACTGGAGAAAGTCAAAGAGAGAATCATTGAATACCTGGCGGTGCTAAAGCTGAAAAATGATTTAAAAGGCCCGATTCTTTGCTTATACGGCCCTCCTGGGGTAGGGAAAACTTCCTTGGGTAAATCTATCGCTGCAGCTTTGGGTAGAAAATACATACGGATGTCGCTTGGGGGACTTCATGATGAAGCAGAAATCCGCGGGCACAGAAAGACCTATGTAGGAGCGATGCCAGGGAAAATTATCCAAAACATGAAAAAGGTGAAGATTTCCAATCCAGTCTATGTGCTGGATGAAATCGATAAACTTTCTTCAGATTTCAGAGGAGATCCATCTTCTGCATTTTTGGAGGTATTGGACCCAGAGCAAAACAGCACGTTCCTTGATAATTACCTGGAAGTAGAGTATGATTTGAGCAAAGTGCTTTTCATCGCCACTGCCAATTCCCTGGAAAGTATCCAGCCGGCTTTGAGAGACCGAATGGAAATCATCGAGGTGACAGGTTATACCCAAGAAGAGAAAGTGGAGATAGCCAAGCGTCACCTTGTACCCAAACAAAGAAAAGAGCATGGTCTGAAAGCGAAAGAAATCACCTTTGAAAAGGCTGCTTTGGTGAAAATCATTGAAGATTATACCAGAGAATCTGGAGTTAGAGGCTTAGAAAGAGCTATAGGTAAAGTCGTTAGGAATATTGCCAAATCCATCGCAATGGAAGAGGAATACGACACCAAAATCACGAAAGAGGCAGTAAGAAAAATCCTTGGTTCGGAGATCTTTGATAAAGAAATATATCAGGATAACTCCGTGGCTGGTGTGGTGACAGGGTTGGCCTGGACCAGTGTGGGTGGAGAGATTTTATTCATTGAGTCCAGCTTGAGTAAGGGGAGAGGGAAGTTGACTCTTTCCGGTCAGTTGGGAGATGTGATGAAAGAATCCGCTATTACAGCCTTATCTTATTTGAAATCACAGGCGGATAGTTTAGGAATCGACCATAGGGTGTTTGACCAGTATGATTTACATATTCACGTACCAGCCGGTGCTGTGCCAAAAGATGGCCCTTCTGCCGGTATCACGATGCTGACGGCAATGGCTTCCGTTTATACGCAGAGAAAAGTAAAAGCCAAAGTAGCAATGACCGGCGAGATCAGTCTGATCGGTAAAGTAATGCCTGTAGGTGGGATTAAAGAAAAAATCCTTGCTGCAAAAAGAGCTGGTATTAAAGAGATAATTCTTTGTAAAAAGAACCAAAGAGATATCGAAGAAATTGATCCTCAATACGTAAAAGGAATTGAGTTTCACTTTGTAGACAGAGTGGATGAAGTATTGGAAATTGCTCTTCTCAAGACGAAAGTAGACCGGGCGATTAAGTTTGATTTAAAGTCTGAGAAGAAAGAAGAGTCATAAGAGGGAACAACAAAACCTTTGGAGAGGGCGTATTTCATCTCAAAAAATAGATTTAGAACCATTAGTTCCGCGTAGGCCAGATTGAAAGAGTTGAAAGGTTTCGGAGGGACAAACTAACAAACTAACATGGAGAATATCATCTCACTAACTCCAAGGCAAATTGTTGCGGAGTTGGATAAATATATCATTGGCCAGAATGACGCAAAGCGAAATGTAGCCATTGCACTGAGAAATAGAATCCGTCGCCTGATGGTGAAAACCGAAATTCAAAAAGATATTGTGCCGAATAATATCCTGATGATCGGATCTACCGGCGTTGGGAAAACTGAAATTGCAAGAAGACTGGCAAAAGTCGCAAATGCTCCATTCACGAAAGTGGAAGCTTCAAAATTCACCGAAGTTGGGTATGTGGGAAGAGATGTAGAGAGCATGGTTCGTGACTTGGTGGAGCAATCTGTCGCTTTGGTCAGAGAAGAAAAAAATGAAGCAGTTAAGGTAAAAGCGGCTGAAGCTGTGGAAGAATTGATCCTGGATATTTTAATTCCACCGGTGAAAAGCGCGGGATTTACCAGAAATGCAGTACCAGCAGATACGGATTCTGAACCCACCAATGATGCGGAATTGAATGAAAGAACTCGAGAAAGATTCCGTGAAAAGCTAAGAAACGGTGAGCTGGATGATCGCAAAATCGAAATCAATGTCAAAGCTTCCTCTCCTGTGGGAATTGGGATGATCGGAAACGGAATGATGGACGATGCCAGTATGGCGGGACTTCAGGATATGATTTCCGGGATGATGCCTAAGAAGACGAAAAAGCGGAAATTAAGCATTTCGGAGGCTAGAAAAGTTTTATTGGAAGAGGAAGCATCCAAGTTGATTGATTTTGACGAAGTGAAGGAAGAAGCGATCAAGCTAGCCGAAAATAATGGAATTATTTTCATAGACGAAATAGATAAGATAGCATCCAAATCCGGTAAAAACGGAGGAGGTCCTGACGTAAGTAGAGAAGGTGTGCAGCGGGATCTGCTACCGATAGTAGAGGGTTCTTCTGTCAACACGAAATATGGTGTAATCAATACGGACCACATTTTATTTATTGCGGCTGGAGCTTTTCACGTGGCTAAACCTTCTGACTTGATTCCTGAACTTCAGGGTAGATTTCCGATCAGAGTAGAGCTTCAAAGTTTAACCCAGGAGGATTTCTCAAGAATCCTAAGAGAACCAAAAAATGCCTTGACCAAGCAATATCAGGCTTTGTTTGAGGCAGAGCAGGTATATTTGGATTTCAATGATGAGGCGATAGAGGAAATTGCCAGATTGGCATTTATGATCAACCAGGAGGTGGAGAATATCGGAGCTAGAAGACTTCATACGGTGATGAGCCATTTATTGAATGATTTTCTATTTGATGTACCTGATACCATCGAGGCAAATTCCAAGATTATGGTCACTAAGGAAATGGTTCATGAGCGACTTTCCACTCTTGTCAAAAACAGGGATTTATCCCAATACATACTTTAAAAGAAAAAGGGCATCATTTTGGTGCCTTTTTTAGTATGCCCCAATCACTCTTAATACTGACTGGTCATAGCCAAGGACTTGGCCGTGCCATTTTGGATTATTTCCTTTCGCAAGAATTATTTCAGATTATTGCTGTTTCCAGAACTAGGATTGATCTGGAATCACCTCGATTGACCCAGGTTAGTTTGGATCTTTCAGAGCTTTCAGTCTTGGAGAATCAGTTGCCCGGTATATTTCCAGATGGTGATTTTGATCAAATTATCCTGATAAACAATGCGGGTTGGATAGGCCAGGTCAAACCAATCGGTCAGCTTGGGCCCAAAGAAATGAGAGAGCAGGTTAATCTGAATTTACTGGCTCCTATGTACCTTACGAATACTTTTTTGTCAAGGTATACGAAATCTGATATTAAAAAAATTGTCTGCAATATCAGTTCAGGGGCTGCCAATCGGCCAGTAGAAGGCTGGGGGGGGTATTGCAGTACGAAAGCAGCATTGGCCATGTTTACTTTGGTAGCGGCAAAAGAAAACAAATCACCAAATTCATATTTTTACAGTGTTGCGCCTGGGATAATCGATACGGAAATGCAGGCAGATATCAGGAAATCGACAGATGCTGATTTTCCGGAATTGAACAAGTTTATCGATTTCAAGGAGCAAGGAAAACTAGTAAGTCCTGAGGATGTCGCCAGAAAATTGGCCTATCTTATCTTGCATCCGGAAGAGTTTACTGAGGTGATTCAGGATGTCCGAAACTTTGACCTTCCCTAGATTTCTTTTTTGGATAATCCAAAAACCAAAATTTAGCATTCTTGGGGGAAATTTCTGACCAGTGAGTTGTGTTGAATTCGAAACCACACTGACCGGAAGTAGGTAGGTTGTCTATCGGTTTTCCTAAATATTCGATGAGGTCATTAAACCCCGGGTTATGACCAAAAACCAAGATGATATCATTCTTGTCTTTCTGCATCCGCAGATATTTTAGGATTATTTCTGGATGAGAATGGTAAAGGTTTTTTTCGATCTGGATTTCTTCCACTGGATAATGAAAATGAGCAGCCAAAATCTCTGCAGTTTGAAGTGCTCGGGTAGCTGAGGAAGATAAAAAAATGCTTGGTTTTACTTTTCGCGCTATTAATCGCTCTGCCATAATTGGTAGATCCCGGAGTCCACGATCAGCTAAAGGTCTATCGTGATCGGCCAAAAATGGCCTATCCCATGCTGATTTTCCATGTCTCACCAAAATTATTTTCTTCATTTGCGCAAATAAAAAATGATTGTTTTGTTTTTTTTCAGGTAATATTTACATTTAGCGTACTTTCAATTACAATTTATCACAATTTATTATGTTTACCGGAACAGTAAAATTTTACAACGAAGCCAAGGGTTTCGGATTTATCGTTGATGACGAAACTCAAAGCGAAATCTTCGTTCATGCAACCGGGCTAATCGACAAAGTCGCTCAAAATGACAAAGTGACTTACGACGTCAAGGAAGGCAAAAAAGGACCGAACGCAATTAATGTAAAAATCGCTTAATCAGTGATTTTAGGATTATAGTGTTAAGAAACCCCTGAGGACCAACTCAGGGGATTTTTTTTAACTGTTTTATTCCTCAGAAGGAGTTGGATTCTGGTCTTTATTAGGTCCGGTAACCGTCTCTTTCCAGGGTTCAGGAATGCTTTTGATGTAAAGATCTCTTTTAGGGAACGGGATCTCCACGCCATGTTCACTGAATGCATCAAATATTGCGGCCATTACTTCGGCCCTCATATCTATCCAAATGTCCATGGTCTCCACCCAGAAAAGCAAGCGGAAATCAACCGAACTTTCTCCAAAGTTCTGCATGTATACTTTTGGCTCAGGATTTTTCATGATTCGGTTTCTAGAGAGAATTTCCATCAATATCGTTTGCACATTTTTCATGTTTGATGAATAGCCAACACCAATGATCAATTCAATTCTTCTTCTTTTATCCGATAAGGTCCAATTGATAAGACTTTGCGAAAGCAGATCTCCATTTGGAATTACTATTTCCGACCCATCATAAGCCTGGATTTTGCTGGCTCTGATGCCTACATCCTTTACTGTGCCTGAATTTTGGCCTACTACAATTTCATCTCCGATTTGAATCGGTCGCTCAAATGCCAGAATTATCCCTGATACCAGGTTATTGATGATCGTTTGCAAACCGAAACCAATACCAACAGACAAAGCCCCAAGGACGATGGTGATTTTATCCAAGGGAATTTTAGCTGCCGTAGCTCCTATAAAGAACCCTATGATCAATACGCCCAATCGGATCAAAAGCACAGAGCTCCCGAGCCTTTGCTTTCTTGTCAAAGCAGTTTTTTGATCCTGCATTGAGGCGAAATAGGCAATGTTGTTGGCAAGGAAAGTGGAAATCATCAAAATGATGATAAACAATAGGATGCTTCCAAATTCAAAACTTGTATTCCCTAAAAGCCGCTCTTTGAATAAAAATTCGCTGAAGAAATCGAAGACTTTATCGAAATATCCCAGGTGCCAAATAAGACCATAAAGCCAGATAGCTACCGAAAAAAAGATCAGAAATCCACGCATCCTTTTCTGCAAGTCCTGAAAATCAAAAAAGGAGGTGAAACCATCTCTACCCTTTTTACTGTATTCCACCAAGAGGTAGATGGCTTCCATCGTCACCATAATAAACAGGAATAAACCCACAGCTCTGTAAAAATTCACCGCTCCGGCCACAGCATAAGTTTTGGCTAAATTATATCTGCCTAAAACATTCATGACTAAACTGAATAACTCAATTGCGATCAAGAATACTGAAGCTACCCTGAGAAAAGTCGAGCCTAAATAATTTTTCATTCTCAGGTCTTTCAGTGTCATGATCCCCATTACTATGAATAAAGCGGAGGAAGCCATTAAAAACCACCTTTCCTCATAGGCGATTTTCCATTGTAAACCACTGATCGCAATTAATAAATAGGGAGTTAAGAAAACAGTCCAGTAGGTGAAGAATTTTTTTCCGAATTGTTCTTTTATAAGAAACGTAGCAGCGACTACCATCAAGAAAGATAAAATGGAAACAAAAATCAGGGGTGGTCTGTGAAAAATGATCAGGTAAAAAGGAGTTGAAAAGATCACAGTGGCAGCAAACGTATGTTTTCTGAAGTATTTTACCCGGTCTAAAATAAGAGAGGCAAATTCTTTTTCATTTGAAATGGATTTGACGATTGATTTAAATTTCAAATAGAAAATAAAAAACAGCAGGGTCACTCCGACGATGGTCACAATATTCCTTTGGAAATACAGGTAAAGTATCAGCAGGTTTACCAGTGTGGACTGGGTGAAAACTTCTGTAAAAGTTTTCTCTTTTTTAAAGTCTGAGGGCTCCCAAGGAAAATGGATCTCCTTTTCCCAATATTTGCTTTCTAATTTGTTTCTATTGATGGATAAAAACTGCCTTAGATCCATCAGTAGAATTGCATTTTCACTTATCCTGGCCTGGAATTTAGCAAGCGTAATTTCTTGGTTGAAAAAAACGCTGTCTACATTTCTGAGGGTGTTTTTTAAGGTTTTTAATTCTGAGTTTAAAACCGGTACCAATGTGGTGTCTCTTAATGATAGGTTAAATAAACTGTCATTTTTAATAGCAGTGATGGTATTTCCTACATTAGTAAGCTCAGTGACACGATCGTTGATAATTTTTGCAAATTTATCATTCTCCTCTGCGACAGCTACTATCAAGTTGTCCATCCCTTTTAGATATCTCAGATTTAGGTTCTCTTGATCCTGGATCGCATTCTCTTTTATTCTGCTGATGAAAGTCCTGATGGTAGGGATGTCATTGGCCATTTTGGTGGTATCAAGATCCTCTGATAGCTTCAGCTTGATATTACCTAGTTCAATGGCGTGTTGTTGGGCTTTGTTTATCAATTTACTTAATAATGAGCCAATGGTCCTGGTGTCTTTATTTGAATTAATAAGGGTGTCAGAAGAAATGAATAAACTGTCGAAAACCTGATTTCCAGAAGTGATCTTTTTAGGGATGCTATCAACTTTTATAGAATCTTCTTGGGCGATCAGGTTTGTATAAAAAAAGAGTGAAAGCAAGAAGAGAATTATCGATCTAATCATATGGTTGAATTTCATATTGAATATAGGAAAAATTAAATATCTGAGAATTGTGAGGGCACTGTTCTATTGGAAAAATGTGATCAAAATAGGCCAAATTGACAGTTTTTGATTGAGTATTCTGTGTAATCAAGACTTATTGGCAGTAATATTGGATTGGAATGGAATTTTCTATAAAGAGAGCAAAACTTAAAATCACTAAAATCTAAACCAATATTAAAATGAAACTAGTAAGATTTAACCAGCCAGATCCGTATTTTCCAAGCACATTCACCGGGATGCTTGATAAGTTCTTTAATGAAAATATAGGGTCGCCTTTGAAACAGTTTAGTCCAGCAGTGGATATTTCAGAAGATGAAACTTCTTACGAGATCCAACTTGCGGTACCGGGAATCCAAAAGAAAGATTTTAAAGTGGAATTGGTCGAAGGGAAATTGACTATCTCTGGTGAGAGAAAAATGGAGGAAAAGAAAGAGGGAAAGAACTACCATAGTGTCGAAACTCAATATGGAAGTTTCAGCAGATCTTTCTTTGTGCCGGATGATATCAAGGTAGACGAAGTAGGAGCTACCTATGAAGATGGCTTACTGAAAGTACATCTTCCAAAAAGTGAAAAGAAGGTGGTGAAAGCAGCCATTGAAGTAAAATAAATAATGAGCAGGGAAACCCTGCTCATTTTTTTTAGTTAATTTAAGAAAGGTCTTCCTTGCGGTTAATTCTTGTTAATTTGACTTGAATTCTTTCAAAGTAGGATTAATATTTGGATCGATTTTGAGCACAAATCGTTGAGGAGTTACAATAAAAAAACAAACAACATGAGCAAAAAGCAATTCTTTATAGGAATTATACTTGCCTCCCTGATCGGGGGTATAGTCGCCTTGGCAGGCGTGGGCTTTTTGATGCAGCCCCAAAGTGCCAATAATTTTGATGAAAAACAGAAAGCAAGTTTTGTAAGCTTGTTATCTGGCGAAGATTTTACCATCCCTGACGGGATAAATTTTGTGGCATCCGCAGAGGTAGTCACGCCAGCAGTAGTGCATATTACCAGTGAGATTTCCTACAGTCAGTCTCCAAGCAGAGGTCAGAGAGACCCTCTTCAGGAGTTTTTCGGATTACCAAGCCCGGAAGGAAGACAACCAAGATCACCCCAGGGCATGAGTTCTGGTTCTGGAGTGATTATTTCTTCAGATGGTTATATCGTTACCAATAACCACGTGGTAGAAAATGCGACCAAAGTAGATATCTCTTTAGAAAACAATAAAAGGTATGTGGCTAAAGTTATTGGTACTGATCCGACCACTGATCTTGCCTTGCTGAAAATTGAGGATACTAATCTTCCATTTGTGAAGTTTGGAGATTCAGATCAGACTAAAATTGGAGAGTGGGTTTTGGCAGTGGGTAATCCTTTTAACTTGAACTCCACCGTTACGGCAGGTATTATTTCTGCGAAAGCCAGAAATATAAATATCTTAAAAGATGAGAATAACATGCAGATTGAGTCTTTTCTTCAGACTGATGCTGTGGTAAACCCTGGGAACTCAGGTGGTGCATTGGTGAACTTGGCAGGAGAGCTAATCGGTATCAATACGGCTATTGCGACCCAAACAGGTACTTTCAGCGGATATTCATTCGCAGTGCCAAGTACTTTGGTAAAAAAGGTGATGGATGACTTGATGAAATATGGAACTGTTCAGAGAGGTTTACTAGGTGTGACCATTCAGAGCGTTAGTCCTGAGCTTGCTGATTATTTGGATAAAGACTTTGGAGTTGACCAAGGAGTTTATGTAGCCGGGGTAAATGAAAATAGCGGAGGAATGGAAGCTGGTCTGAAAGAAGGAGATATCATTATCGGTGTGGATGGTAAGCCAACCAATAATGTTTCTAATCTTCAGGAAATGGTAGCTAGAAAGAGACCAGGAGATCAGGTAGAGGTTGAATACCTAAGAGATGGAAAGACTTATAAAGCCAAGGCAACTTTGAAGAATTTTGATGGGGATACTAAAATCATCAAAAAGGAAATCCCGAAAACATATGAGTTTGGAGGAATGGTCTTTGAAGAACTGAAAAGTCAAGTCAAAGAAGGATTGAGATTAGATGGCGGTGCCATGATCAGTGTAGTGGGAGAATCAGAATGGAGAGAAGCAGGTGCAAGACCAGGATTCATCATTACCTCGATCATCAGTGATGAAGGTAGAACCAGAGTTAAGTCTGTTGAACACCTTCTGGAAGTCTTGAATGAGAAATCCGGAGAAGATGTAGTTGTTCTTGGCATGTTCCAAGATGGTACAGAATATTATTTTGAAGTGGAGTTAGATTAATTGTGATGGATTGATGAAACAGGTCGAATTGATTTCGACCTGTTTTTTTATGTCCAAACGAAGGTGATTCAATGGGGATTTGCCTAATTTGAAGGGTTAATTAACCCATAAACCTATGAAAAAAAACTTCACTCTTTTTGGAAAGATTTTGATTGTTGCCTTGATTTCTTTTCAGGCATTTGGTCAAGCTTCAAGTACCATTACCCCAATCGGCAAACAAGCGCTACCTGGTATTTCACAGGAAAGAATTGACCTCATTGATCAGATGCTTGATGAAACAGTCAGTTCAAATCAAGTTCCCGGATTGGTCGCTATGATAGTCAAAGACGGTAAAATCGTGTATCATGAGGCAAAAGGGTTAGCTGATGTACCCAGCGGGTCGGCTATGGCGAAAGACCAGATCTTCAGGATAGCGTCGCAAAGTAAAGCCATCACATCAACCGCTGTGATGATGCTATGGGAAGAAGGGAAAATCGGTTTAGATGACCCTATTTCCAAATATATTCCTGAGTTCAAAAACCCTCAAGTTCTGACTGGTTTTCGATATGGGGATACTACTTATTCTACAAGACCTGCCAGCCGGGAAATAAGGATCAGGGATTTACTCACCCATACCTCAGGTTTGGGATATGGAGTTATTGATGGCAATGAGCAAATGAAAATGATTTATCACAAAGCCGGAATTGTGGATTTGTTTACAACTGAGCCTGTGAAAATATCTGATAATATCAAAAAGTTAGCAACACTGCCTCTCCACCATGACCCGGGGGCAAAGTATACGTACAGTGAAGGTTTGGATGTAATGGGCTACTTGATCGAGATCGTATCGGGAATGCCTTTTGACCAATTCTTAAAGACGAGAATTTTTGATCCGCTTGGAATGAATGATACTGGGTTTTATTTGAACGATTCTCAGGGAGATCGTTTGGTGACGGTTCACCATAAAGTAAATGGAAAATGGGAAGCTTATCCTGTCACTTTTTATGATACCAACTATCCAAAAACCGGTGCTAAAACATTTTTCTCTGGAGGAGCAGGTTTGTCATCTACAGCTTTGGATTATGCTAGGTTTTTGCAAATGTATTTGAATGGAGGAACTTACAATGGGGCAAAAATATTGAGCTCTACCACCATCAAAACGATCATGTCTAACCAAGTCGGTGATTTGTTAGGGGATGGAGGAAAAGATTATGGTCTTGCTTTTGGGCTGGTAGATGAAATTGGAGTAGCCAAAGGAGGTTTAGGGAGTCTAGGAACCTTTGATTGGGGAGGCTATTTCAATACCCAATATTTTGCGGATCCGGTAACGAAGACCATTGGTATTTTAATGAAACAGACTCAGGGTGGTACAGGAGATCAATCAGCCTGGAAATTCAGGCAAATGGTATTCTCTGCAATTGATTAAAAAAAATGGGTAACGATTTCGTTACCCATTTTTTTTAGATTTTATCCACTGCAAGTTTGTAATTCGGATCTTCGATTACATTGATATCAATCAGTGCATCAGCATTTTCAAGAAGCTTTCTACAGTCAGGACTTAGGTGTTTCAAGTGGATTTTTTTTCCGGCCTTTTGATACCTTTCTGTTATTTTATTCAAGGCTTCGATTGCTGACATATCTACAACTCTGCTTTCCGCAAAGTCAATAATCACTTCCTCAGGATCATTGGCGACATCAAATTTTTCTGCGAATGCTGTCGTGGAAGCAAAGAAAAGAGGGCCGAACATTTCATAATGTTTGATTCCGTTTTCGTCCACATATTTTCTGGCTCGGATTCTTTTGGCATTGTCCCATGCAAAAAACAGGGCTGCCAAAATCACTCCTACTAAAACGGCCAAAGCCAAGTTGTGAAGGAAAGCTGTCACTAACGTCACTAAAACCATCAAAAACACATCTGATTTTGGCATTTTGTTCCAGGTTTTTAAACTGGCCCATTCAAAAGTTCCGATAGAAACCATGATCATCAGCCCGGTCAAAGCTGCCATGGGAACTTGCTCGATCAAGCTAGATCCAAACATGATAAATACCAACAGCATGACGGAAGCTACAATACCGGAAAGTCTTGCTCTAGCTCCGGAAGATATATTGATTAAGCTTTGTCCAATCATTGCGCAGCCTCCCATGCCGGAAAATACTCCTGAAAGCATATTTGCAATACCTTGAGCTACTGCTTCTTTATTCCCACGACCTCTTGTTTCGGTGATTTCATCAATAATGTTTAAGGTCAATAAACTTTCAATTAAACCTACTCCAGCGACTATTGCGGCATATGGGAAAATAATCTGTAAGGTCTCAAAAGTCAAAGGAACAGCAGGCAAATGAAAAGGAGGAAAGCCACCTTTAATTGCAGCCATATCGCCAACTGTTTTGGTGTCAATGGACAGAAAAGAAACCAAACCGAAAACCACCAAAATCGCCGTTAAGGAAGCAGGAACTACCTTGGTTAGTTTTGGCAATCCCCAGATGATCAACATGGTCAATCCTACCAGTGCCAATAAAATGTATAAAGTGCTTCCGGTTAGCCAGTTGCCCGAACTGTCTTTAAACTGGTCAAGTTGAGACATAAAAATGATGATGGCCAGCCCGTTTACAAAACCAAAAATCACAGGATGAGGCACCAATCTCATTAATTTTCCTAATCTCAGGGTTCCTGCTAATACTTGAAGTATTCCAGCTAAAACAACTGCTGCAAAAACATATTCAACTCCATGGGTAGCTGCTAGAGAAACAATTACTACTGCGACTGCTCCAGTGGCACCTGAGATCATGCCTGGCCTTCCACCTAAAATGGAGGTAACCAATCCCATCATAAAGGCGGCATACAATCCAGTCAAGGGCGATAATCCTGCTATAAATGCGAAAGCCACTGCTTCAGGAATCAAGGCCATGGCAACTGTTAGCCCAGAAAGGACTTCAGTTTTGTAGTCTACGCGTTGACGGAAGTCAAATAAATTGAGGTACTTTTTCATTGGTTAGGTTTGAGGATCTCTTTAAAACTTAGCTTAAAGTGATGGGATTTCTTTGAGAGCCGCAAAGATAGGGAAAAATGTATAAACCGAATTTTATTTGGTAATTCTAGATTGGCTGGGCTAAAAAACAAAAGAGGCTGTCTCAAAAGTCTATGATATTGTCAGGCTGAGCAGAGTCGAAGGCTTTATACAGCGAATAAAGCTACATTTCGATTTCGAGACTCTCGTCTCACAAGTGCTCAATGTGACAAAAAGGAGTTATGAGACAGCCTCTTCGAAAGATTTGATTCCTTGATTATTTGACAAAAAGGATTCCGATTCCGGCATCCTGCACCATTTTATTGAATCCCGGAATTTCTTGTTGAATCAAGCGATTTCCTTCTGTTTTTAATTTGTCCCATTCAGTTTCAAGTTCCGCTTTTCTCAATTTGGAACCCTCATTGATTTTCGGAATGGAGCTATTTGATTGATTGATCACATAGAAATAATTTGCAGTGAATTTGTTGGGAAAGTTTTCGACATCGTCATAGGCTTTTGATTTCCGTTGGATCATTGATTCATCCCACTTTTTAAGTGCATTTAGCAATTTTTGTCCAGCTTCATCAATGGCTGAGTATTTCGGATTTCCATCTATTTTCTTAAGGAAAGAGGCTAACTGGTCTTGATACTCTTTTTCTTTGTTGACCATGTCGTGCATGATTGTGAGCTTTTGCTCCATTTCCGACATCAATTCATGGTATTCCTGATACTGAGAATCAGTTATTTCATACAATGGGTTTTTCAAAATAGTCGCGGTGGTTTCTGCATTTCCGGTTTCGGTTGTGAGTAGAACTTTGTACTCGCCAGGAATTGCCGTATGTCCACTATAACTTGCTTCTATGTATGCCCCATCGACACCAGGAAGCGTTGGGTATTTTAAATTCCAGACAAAGCGATTGATTCCTTTTTTCTTTGATATGACAGGCTCAGGAGAAGGGCCCCCAGCATATGAATTAAAGGAGTCATCTTTTTTGGAAGTAAAAGACCGGACTAGTTCTCCTTTTGAGTCTCGTATTTCCAAAGTCAGATCCGTGGAATCGGAAAAATCATTTGGAAGATGATAATAAATGACCAATCCATTGGCAGGATTGACGCCGGCAAAATCGTCTGTTCCGTCAAAATTCTCAATGTTTCCGTTCATGGGACTGTACCAATTCCCTAAAATGGTCTCCTCAGGAGAGTAGATATGGGCTTGACTAACTTCTTTTCTTGCTTCTCTCACCAGGTTTAAATCATCCAAGATCCAAAATGACCTTCCAGCTGTGGCTACGATTAAATCACCATGAGCCTGGATCAAGTCAGTGATAGGGGTGATGGGTAGGTTTAACTGAAAGTTTTCCCAAGTACCGCCATCATCTCTGGATAGGTACATTCCTGACTCAGTACCTGCATATAACAAACCCTTCACTTGTGTATCTTCTCTCACTACTCTTGTGAATGCTCCATAGGGAATATTGGAACTGATGTTAGTCCAGGTCTTTCCATAATTGGTTGTCTTATAGAGTCCAGGTGTTTTATCATCAAATTTATACCGTGTAGTAGCAATGTAGGCGGTGGCAGGATCATGTGGGGAAACTTCAATGGCGTTGATTAAGCATTCTTTCAATACTTTTGGTGTGACGTTTTCCCAGTTTTTACCTCCGTCTTTTGTTAAAAAAACGAATCCATCATCCGAACCTGTCCATATTGTTCCTCGCTCATGAGGGGACTCTTTAACATAGGCAAGGGTTCCGTAGTTTTCCGCACCGACAGCCTCATTTGTATACGGACCACCTCCATTGCCTTGCTTTTCATCTATATTTCTGGTCAAATCTGGTGAAATAACCTCCCAACTTGTTCCCATATCCTGAGTTTTGAGAAGGTATTGTGCGCCATGGTAAAAAGTGTTTTCCTCATGCACAGATCTGATGATCGGGGCGTTCCAGTTAAAAAGGTATTTCATGTCCCTGGCCTCTCTTCCTAAATATTGGATAGGTTCAATCATGATATTGGTGCTTCCATTGGACTTCATGTCCAATACCTCGATGGTGCCTAGGTAACTCCCTCCCAAAACATATCGAGGATCATCCGGGTCAAAGGCCAAGAATGCACTTTCACCGCCTGCCGCATAATTCCAATGCTCAGTTGTGATACTTCCTCTTCCTAGCGCAATGCTATTGATCACGACAGAGGTGTTGTCCTGTTGACCACCATAAATTCTGTATGGAAACTGATTGTCAACATTGACCCGATAAAACTGGGCTGTTGGCATGTTTTCCTGAGTGGACCAGGTTTGAGCCCCGTCAAAGGAAATCGCAGCACCGCCGTCATCTGCCAAAACCATATTATTTGAATTGTTTGGGTTGATCCAAAGGTCATGGTAATCACCATGTGCACTTGGTAGGTTTTCCCAGGTTTTACCCCCGTCGATTGACCGTAGTGCTGGGGCACTCATCACATAAACCGTATGCTCGTCATTTGGATCTGCAAATACTTCAATATAATACCAAGCCCGTTGCACCAATCTGTTGTCACCGCTCACCATTGACCAGCTTTCTCCTGCGTTTTCAGATACAAAAAGACCTCCCTGATCTTTATTGGTGTCCGATTCGATCAAGGCATAGACTTTATTGGAATTGGCTCTGGAAACGGAGATAGCCATTTTCCCCTTTTCTTCAGGAAGACCTTTATGGATTTTCTTCCAGGTTTTCCCTGAGTCGGTTGATTTATAAAGCCCACTTCCAGGTCCTCCACTGATTACTTTCCAAGGAACACGCTGGTGTTCCCACATGGCTGCATATAGTATTTCCGGATAATTCATATCCATGGAAAGTTCTACAGCTCCGGTTTTTTCATCTACAAATAATACTCGTTCCCATGTTTTACCGCCATCAACTGATTTATAAACCCCTCGTTCTGGGTTTGGTGCATGTAGGGCACCTTGAGCCGCTATAAAAACAATATCTGGATTGGTCGGATGAATTTGAATTCGGGAAATGTGCTGGGTTTTTTCCAGCCCCAGCTTTGTCCAGGTCTTTCCTGCATCGGTAGATTTGTATACTCCATCTCCGTGGGAGGTCATTACGCCTCTCGGAGCGTGCTCTCCCATCCCTACATAGACAATATTTGGATTACTTTCTGAGACTGCTATAGCTCCCACCGATGAAGTGGTGAAAAAACCATCTGAAATATTTTTCCATCTCTGTCCTGCATCGGTGGTTTTCCAGATTCCCCCGCCGGTATTTCCCATATAATAGGTGAGGGGGTCATTCACAACTCCAGTTGCTGTTACTGATCTACCTCCTCGAAAAGGGCCAATATTTCTATACTTGAGTGGTAGGTTACTTTTTTGAATATTTTGTCCATAACAGACAAATCCTGAGAGTGTCAGGAATAGGGTGAGTAAAAATTTCATGGTTTACTTGGTGGTTGAATAGACAAAATACTTAAAAAGATTCAATTCATCCATCAAGGTATTTAAGGAGAAAAAACAGCAAGGTGAAAAGCCTTGCTGTATGATGTTGATTTAGTTAATTATTCCCTCTTCCTGAATTGCTTCTTTGCGTGGAAGCGGTGGAAGTTGATTTTTTTGTTGGGCTGGTTCTACTGCTAGTCCTTGGTGAAGACTTCGGGGATCTTGAAGTGCTAGATCCCGAATTTCTTACCGTCGGGCTAGTTTGTCTGCTTTTAGTAGGTTGAGAAACTCTGCCCTGATTGCTGCTGCCAGTAGATTGTCTGACAGTAGGGGAGGATTGAGTTCTCGATCCACCTTGAGGTCTAGCTTGTTGGGTTCTAGTGTTTGGCTGAGAAACTCTACCTGAACTTTCTCTTCCAGAAGAAGATCTGCTTGGTGAAGATTGGGTTCTAGAACTAGGAGCCTGTGCTTTTGGGCTTTGGTTTCTAGTGGCAGGGCTAGTCGTTCTGGTTCTACCTTGCTCATATGGCTTCGTCTCAAATGAACCACCTCGAGATGAAGGAGAAGCTTCTCTAGTACCGGAGTTGGTTCTGCTTGGAGAGGCAGACTGAGACCGGGTACTTGGAGTGGTGGAGGGACTAGCAGATCTAGAGGATGGAGAAGTGGAAGTGGAGCTTCTGGCATTTCTTGAAGGAGAGGTCGAATAGGTATTTCTGGATTGTGAACGATTGGACTTAACCTGGTCTGCACTTGCGACTCTACTAGGTCTTGCTTCTACAGTTCTTCCGCGTGAATCAGACAAATCTGGTCTGTATAATTCCACACTGTTTCTAGAAACTGAAGCTCTTCCAGGAGCTTGGCTTCCTCTGACTGAATAAACAGGAATAACTTGTCTGGTTACTCTTTCCACATCTCTTCTGTTTGGTCCTGAAACATACCGGTTGTTGTTATAAACTACGGTATTATTGATTACAGTGGTGTTGTTGTAGATTTTGATCTTGGTTTTACGTGGCGCGTAATAATTATAGGCATGATGATGGTAGATTCTATGTGATGGTAAAAATACCCAATGAAAACTTGGGATATTGACTCTAACACTAATTGATACTCCGGGTCCCAATGGCGCCCAGCCGTAGTATCCTCCGCCAGTTCTCCAATTCACCCAAGCAGGTCCCCAGTCATATCCCGGAATCCAAGCCCAGCTTTGATAGAAATCATCAAAATACCAGCGACCGTAATGGAATGGTGCCCAACCCCAATCATAATAGGATACCCAGGTGTTTCCATAATCAGTCATCATCCAATGTCCATTGGATCCATAGGGATGGAAATCTGCACCCACAGCTGGCAACCAAATGTAACCGTAATTAGCATCCTTTACCCAATCTCCATAAGGCATTAACTGATCGTAAAAAACCTGAAATGACACTCCATACGGGGTTTCAGCTTTTGATTGCAAAGGAGCAAACAAGCCAATACCAAGAAAGAGGAACATGATGCCTGCAATTCCTGTTTTTAAGTTTTTCTGTTTCATCGCTTTTGTGGTTTAGTTAGTTTAATGGGTGTTGGAGGTTTCAGTGTCAGACGGTTTATTTAATCCATCGTTTCATTTAAGTAGATGCGATTTTTAATAAAAAGGCTGCATGCATACTAAAACCAAAATCATTCCAAATTTCTATCTTTTGTAAAATAAAATTATTTAAGAGTAAGTAACGGGAGTAAATAAATAAAAGTTGGTGTTTGATTTTTAATGTTATCTTAAAAAATGATATCTATAATTTGATATTTATTAAAAAAATTAATTAAGTATTTGCGTGCGATACTTTTTTTTTATTTAAAGGAGGGAAGGACAATCGTATTATTTTAAAGAAGTGCTTATCTTAAAAACTATAAAAAGAAGAAATCAGTATGAGGAACCCGAAAAAAAATAAATAAAAAAAAGCCATAAACTTTTATTTATGGCTTTCTGAAAATTTGAATTACTTATTCCGATGGAGGTGGAGATCTTCTTTTCATCACCAGACTATCGGCAGGATATGTAGCTTTGAGCATCGCCATTTGTTCTTTTGCCCAGTCAGTCAGAGTTTTCCTTTCTTCCTCTGTCATTTTTGCTTCTGAATGCAACCCTAAATAAGTATAGGAAGGCAATGGCATTTCTTTTTCATCCACCATTTCTATGGTTTCTTCAAGTTTATGGTTTTGATAGGCCAAAGGTCTATTGATATATTCGGAAAAGTTTAAATGTCTTTTCCCATCCTCAATATGACTATTCAGAAATAACCCAATCGGCTCAATTTTGCTGTACCATGGGTATCTTGTGAGGTTAGAATGACAATCGTTACAAGCATTTTTCAGGATCATATTCACATTGTCAGGAATGTTGTAGGATTTTGAAATATGGTATGTATCATCATTGCTAAGGTTTTTGTCGTAGGGGATAAACTGGATGGCAATTAAAATCACGAGAATTCCGATGGAAATTTTCTTAATCATAAGGCTGGGATTTAAAATGTCTGATGGATTTAAAATTACTTCTATTTTTCTTAAAAAACTCTTAGGACGATTTGTCCTGTTTGACTGATTTTTAGGCTTTTGGTTTAATTCTTGTCAATAAATACCCAAAAGATGTCGGCATGTTGTTAGTTTTTACATCCAATGAATTAGAAAGAATCGTGGAGGAATTTTCAAAAAAAAGTCCCAAGATTGATTTTTTAGGAAATAACCGTGTCAAAATCAAACAATCTGGAATCAGTATTACTCTTTTTTTGACAGAAGTGCAGCCTCGCAAACTGATCTTTCTTTATAAAATGAGCTCGGTAGTCCACTTCTTCGTCAGGAAATTCGTTGACTTGGACCGCCCGGGGATTAGTTGGAACCAAAAGGAAAACAAAATCACCTTAGACTTGGATCAATTGATTCAAGATAAAAAGCTCGAAAATTTCTATATCCGCCAACTCCTTTTCGATATGGAGAAAATGGTGGTCGACTTTGATCTAAAAGAAAGCACTGATAATGTCTAATCGTTAAGCGATTCTCGTTTTTGTCATTTCGTCCATGGCCCAATTGGTTCTTGCTGCAGAAATTCCATAGCTGGGGCAAGTATCCCTTCCCAAGAGATCATTTACTATACTTTGGATTAATGGCTCCTGGATATGCTTTGGCAGGTCGAATGAAAATTTCTCAGCAGCTTTCCCGTCTAGTTCCATAGTGAATTCACCTTTTCCAAATGTTTCAAACCGGATCATTCCTTTGTTTCCGAAAATTGTGACTTCATCGATTTCTGAATTGTCCGAACTGGTAAAGCACCAATTTCCTGTCCCTAAAACTCCACTTTTGAAGGCAAAACTTCCCACAACAATATCTTCCGCCGAATAGGCTCCAGCCTGATTGGATGAAAATCCAGACGCATGGGTGATGGCCCCGAAAAAGAAATCCAAAAGATCCAGTTGATGGGAAGCCAAATCAAAAAAATAGCCTCCTCCTGCAATTTCCGGATCCACTCGCCAGTTATTGTCCAGATTTGCTACGATCGCAGGTTTCAAAACTTGCTTTAAGTTAATGTGTACGGTTCTGATTTCCCCTAATACTCCCTGTTCCAAAAATTCTTTGATTTTCACAAAATGAGGCAAAGCTCTACGGTAATAGGCGACAAACAGTGGTACATTCGATTCCTGGCAAGTTTGAATCATTTCTTCACATTCCGCAAAGGTTCTTGCCATGGGTTTTTCCACATAAACAGGTTTTCCGGCAGCTGCAGCAAGTTTTGTTAATTCTAAATGAGCATAGGGTGGAGTGGCTATGTAGATGGTATTGACATCAGGATCGTTGATTAGTTTTTCAGCATCTGTATACCATTTGTCAACACCATGTCTGAATGCATAGTCCTTTACTTTTTCCTGATCTCGCCGCATTACGGCGATCAGTTTGCTGTTCGGGACGATTTTCATGGCCGGGGCGGATTTCACCTCACATACGTTTCCAACTCCCAGTACTCCCCAGCGAACTTCAGAATCTTTGATTTTCTTCATGCTTTAAATTTAAACAATAGGCAATTATCCAGGAGGTTTATGTCTTTTTAGTTTCTTTCAGGAGGTCAAATTCCACCTTCCCATGGCCATCAGGTGTAGTGTAAAAAGGTCTTCTTTCAATTTCATAATTTGTGTCCGGTGCGATTCCCAAAGCATGATAAATGGTCTGGTGGATACTATCAATCTTAATAGGTTTTTCAATGGTTTTGCAAGGTCTTTCATCTGCTGTTTTACCGAAAACATGCCCTCTTTTGATTCCTCCTCCATAAAGCAACATGGAGCAACCATCTGTAAAATGCCTGTGCATTCCATAGTTTTTCATGTCATCGATAATATCTGGTACTTCGACCTGATCTTTGACTTTAAGTCCAGGTCTGCCTTCGGTCAACATATCCCGACTGAATTCGCTCGCTACGATGACTAAGGTGCGTTCCAATTTCCCGCTTTCATCTAAGTCCGAGATCAATTGGGCAATAGGGGAGTCAATCATCTTTTTCATGTCTTTCAGGCGGGTGTGACCATTGTCGTGAGTGTCCCAACCAAAAAACGGTTCGTATTCTGTTGTTACCGTAATATATCTGGCACCCTGATCCACAAGCCGTTTTGCCAGCAAGCAACCAAGTCCAAATTTGCTGGTGTTGTATTTTTCATAACTCTGTGCTGGTTCTAGGCTGAGATCAAAAGCTTTTGCTTCCGGAGAATTCAATAATATATAAGCTTGTTCCATGGATCGTTTCAGCGATTCTTTTTGGTAATCACTTCCAAACTCACCCATCGGACCAGCAGCGATTAAGTCTTCGTAAAGTTTGTTTCGTGATTCAAACCTCTTTGTGGTCATTCCCACCGGGGGTCTGACACTGTCCAGGCCTGCAGTCGGGTCGGGAATTAGAAAGGGACCATATTCACTTCCTAAAAATCCCGCGCTGTGAAATGCTTTTAACTCTTCGCCTTCTCCTACCGTAAATCGCTGGCCAATGTTGATAAAGGACGGGATAACTGGGTTAAGAGGGCCTTTTTCTTTAGCAATCCAAGAACCCAAATGTGGAACTACTACCGATTGGGGAGGTTCGTAACAAGTATGGAAATGATATTGATGGCGGGTATGTAGAATATGTCCTAAATCTGCGGCTACATAGGACCGAATCAACGTGCCTTTTTCCATGATTTTGCCTATCGATTCCAATCCTTCCGAAAAGTGGATACCGTCTAGAGCAGTCGGAATACTTGGGAAGGTGCTGAGAACTTCTTTTGACTCCATTCCTTTTCGAAATGGGGTGTATTTCTTCGGGTCAAAAGTCTCTGTATGAGCCATTCCCCCCGCCATAAACAGAAGAATGACGGAATCAGCAGTGGAGGAAATTCCATTACTGGTACATGAATTTAGAAGCCCGGCAATAGGCGTCGCACCGGCCATGGTGGCAAGTGCTGCTCCGCTGGTTCTTTTTAAAAACTCTCTCCTGTTAAATCCTTTCTTCATGAATTAATAGATAAGTTGGAATTCCGGTAGAAGCAAAACAGCCCAAAGGAAATCCTGTATTTGTTCTTTTTCTGCATTTTCACCCAGTGCCAGTTTTGCCACTTCTTTTTCCTTAGTAGAAGGCTTTCTATTTAACGCCTTTAAAAAGATTTTTTCTGTCAGCGTATCTGTATTATCGTAGCTCTCTTTCCATTTCTTGGATCCTAGGATCAAAGCCGAGTCCAATTGAGTTCCATTGGTCAGTTCCAATGCCTGAAGCAGACTTGCCTGTGTGTCACGGCTTGTGGACACGATTTCACGATTTGGTCTACCCAGGGATTTCAAAAAGGTGTTATTCGCTACAAAAGCTGCCCGGACATAGTTATCCGGTGTTTCAGTTTCAGTACTCAATTCACCCGGCTTGTATTTTTGGTCTTCAGGACCAAAGAGGGGATAGACTATCCCGCTTACAGCATCAGAAAATTGCTCGGCAGTCAGCCTTCTTCTTACCATGCCGGTAAACTGATAATTTTCCGCTAGTAATTTGTCCCGGGAATCGATGCTGATAGATTCTGATTGGTAAATTCTGGATGTAGCAATCAATCGGATCAAGCGTTTGATATCATAGCCATTTTCTACGAAATCTGTGGCCAGCCAATCAAGCAAATCCTGGCTCCAGGGTTCGTTGTCCATTTCGTCTACTGGTTCCACGATTCCTCTGCCCATCATTTGTTTCCAGATCCTATTTACCAGGGTCCGATACATTCTGCCATTTGCTGGCTGAACAAGTTTTTCTGCCAGTTGCTTCAATTTTTCTGATCTGTTGGCCGCTGAGTCAATTTCACCTAGCTCTTCCCAAAGAATCCTGGTTTTAGCCATTTTGCCAGTAGGTTGCTCGCATCGGCTGATTTCTAAAGTGGAATCCGCGAAAATATTTGCAAAAGCATACGATTGCTCTAGTTTCCAGTCCGAGATGAATGAATCATGACAGGAAGCACATTTCAGATTCAAACCTAAAATAACCTGTCCCACATTTTGAGCGGCTTGCATCTCTGTTCTCTGGCTGGCGTTAACCGTCCCTCTCCAGCGGATGCCTTCTATAAATCCTTTGGATTTTTCGGTCGGATCCAAAAGCTCTTTCACAAATAGGTCATAAGGTTTGTTGCTTTCGATGGACTTGTACAGCCACTCCGTGATGTTAAATCGGCCATTGGTAATGTATCCTGTTCCGGTGTAGTCATTTCTCAGTGCGTCATTCCAGAAAGTGAGCCAATGAGCGGCATATTCCTTGTTATTGGCAAGCAATTGCTCCACCCAAATCTCTCTTTTTTTAGGGTTTTGGTCTGCTAAAAATGCTGCTTGCTGTTCTGGGCTTGGAATCAAACCGACGATGTCCAAATAGATCCTTCTTAAATAAGTAGGGTCATCGACTCTATTTTTCCATTCCAAACCGTTTTCAGAAAAATATTGGTCTACCCATAGGTCGATTGGGTGGTTTAAATTTGTGTTTGTAGTTGGCAACGAAGGTTTTCGAGGTGCAAGTTCGGCCACCCGATACATGCTCGGATTTGCCGCTCCATCAGGCCAAGGAGCTCCTTTTTCGACCCAAAGAGCCAATAACTCTTTTTCCTGATAGTTTAGGAGTTCACCTTTGGAAGGCATTACATCCTTATGCCCCTTTTTTAGATTTATTCTTCGGATCATTTCGCTTCCCGAAGGATTACCCGGGTCCAGGATTTTTCCATTTTCGCCTCCGGCAAAAACAAACTCTTTTTCATCCAGTCTTAATTCCCCTTCAATCTTCGCTCCACTATGACATTTATAGCAATTGTGAGCCAAAACCATCCGGACTTCTCCGATGAGTTTCATTTCCTTATCAAGTGATAAATCTGATTGATAGGAAGCTAAATCGATCTCCATTTTTTCGATGGCATTCCCAGAGGAATTGCCAGGCAAAACCTCCGTCAGGAAATCTGCCCCGTGGGTAAGAGAACCACCAAAATGGCCGGTTAATCCCACTGCAATGGCAGTGATGAACAATGAAATTCTATAGAGTAAGATTGATTTTTTGGCATCAGTTTTTTCAGCATTCAATAGAAAAAGAAGAAGGAAGGCGCTGAGAATAGACGTCCCGATTCCTAATTGTTTGTGTAAATCAAGAGTGCTTCCAGAGGTTCCTTCAGATTCGGCAAGAAGCCATCCGAAAATGGCCGATATAATTGCGCTAATTGTGCCAATGAGAAGCAAAGAATGAATTCCTGCTCTGTATTTTGATTTGAAATTTTGAATTGAAAAAAGCTCCAAAACGGCTGCAACCAGGATGAGCGCAATTGGGAAATGGACAATAAGTGGATGAAGCCTTCCTAAAAAAGACCAAAGCCAAAATTGGCTAGCATCCTCTGGGCTGCTCAAATCCTGACTAAAAACAGCGCTAGAAAATAAAAATAAGCCTGTCCAAATGGAAAATTTAAGAAAGGGTTTTAGTTGAAAAGCAGGCATTCGTAGTCCATTTCACCTCTTGATAATTGATTTTTAATGCTTCGAAGAAATGATCTAGTCAGTCATTGAGTTATTGGAGAAACATTCTCGAAGGCATTTCCATCAAAAAATAAGGGTTTTAATGGATTAAGCTATCCTGAAGGACCAGTCTTTTGATAAATGGGAAAAAAGAAACCGGGATTGAATTTGAAGTCAATCCCGGTTTGGAAACTTTGATGTATCAAACAGTTCTTTACAAAATAGATCGGACCAATCCGCCTTCCACGCGAATGGCAGCCCCATTTGTGGCAGAGGCTAATGGGCTTGAAAAATAAACTACTGTGTCTGCTACTTCTTCCACGGCTGCGAAACGCTGAATCAGAGAAGTTGGACGCATATTCTTGAAGAAATCTGCTTCCACTTCTTTCGTGGAGATATTTCCGGATTTTGCAAGGTCTTCAATAAATGTTCCTACTCCTTTTGACTTGGTCGGTCCAGGAAGGATGGAATTGACTGTGACCTCTGTCCCTTTGGTGAGTTCAGCCAATCCACGGCTTACGGCAATTTGTGCTGTTTTGGTCATGCCATAGTGGATCATTTCGTCAGGAATAAAAACTCCTGATTCGCTGGAAATAAAAATGATTCTTCCCCAGTTTTTAGAAAGCATTTTCGGAAAATAATGTCTTGCCAGTCGAATACCGCTCATGACATTGATTTCAAAAAATCTAAACCAATCTTCATCTGGGATGTCTTCAAAAGCTTTGGGTTCAAATATCCCGGTATTGTTTATCAGTATATCCACTTCAGGGATGGTCTCCAGAAGGTGATTGATTTCCTCTGAGTTTGCAAAATCTGCCGCAACTCCACTTACCTTTTGGTTGCCTGTAGCTTTTTTTAAAGATTCAATTGCCAGGTCAACAGTCTTCTGACTTCTTCCATTGATGATTACTTCCGCGCCTTCATTTAGAAAACGTTCCGCGATTGCATAGCCAATTCCGGCTGTAGATCCACTTATAAATGCTTTTTTGTCTGCTAATTTTAAATCCATGTCTTTGAAATATGGTAGGTTTAAGAAAAATGGTGCCTTTTATCACCTGAGGATTAGTAACCCATACCTTCTCGATATAATTCGGAAAATCTCAATTTTTTCATTTCTGGTGATTTCCAACTATCTCCACCAACCTTTTTGTTTCCTTATATAAACTATCTGACCTGTATGATAAGCATTGTGAGATGCGATATTTGCCAGGGTTTCGCTCCATCCAGTCAGTTTTTCACCTTCCATTTTTCTAGTTTCTGATTCGATTTCTGTCAAGATTTGATCTAGCTTGTTCACCATTTCTATCCATTCTTCTTCCGAGATTTCGCTAAAGGTTGCATCATTGTCACCGCTAAATTCAGTGACTGTTTCTCCTTTGATTGCCTTTAATAATCGTTCATTCCAAAAGATTAAATGGGAAACCAGCTGTGCGATGGAGTGATTTTCGGAATCATCATGCCAGTTGGCCTTTTTAGCGGAAAGTCCATCTGTGGCTACATTGACTGGAGCAAACCAGTTTTCTACTGAATGGGAATACTGAAGTTGTTTGACCAAGAATTCATTGGAAGTTTGAGCTGAAAGCATCATCACTTGAGCCAGAGAGAATAGGAGAGTTGCCAGGTAGAATTTCATAAAGAGTGTTTTTTCTGAGGAGTTGAAAATTGCTTATCCAAAATACAAAAAATAAACCCTTCCAAATTGAATTTGAAAGGGTTTAGTGAATGAAGAAGTTTCTTTTAATTACATTTCCCAGCCTGGTCTGTAGGTTCTGGTTACGAATTGATTTGCATCTTCAAAGTTGGTGATCCTTAAATTATCTCCGTCCCAAAGTAGCTTTTTACGTCCGTAGAACTCCATCTGACCTTTTGCATTTTCTTTTCTAAGCATATAGCTTCTGATGGCAAGGTTACCCATCAAGACCGTTTCGGTCATTGGTCCTGCGTAATCAAAAGAGGAGGTGAGGCCCTTATGCTCGGTACTTCCGTATCCGGCTTTGCAGGCGTCGACCCAAAGACGCTGATGTCCGTATTCCGGCTCATCATTTGGCTCGGTTTGCGGTCCAAACTCCTGTGTGCCGTCATTGAGATATAGCTTTGGCATCAATGGAGAAGAGTCATTGATGTTGGTAGAGATAATTCCTTTTTCACCGATGATCAATACACCATTGGCAGAATTGGCTCCTCCAATATCATGGTCTGCAGGGATGATATCAGGGTGGGCCGGACGAATACCGCCATCACTCCAAGTCATATTGATTGGAGATTTACTTTTAGGAGTGGCCGCAAAATTCAAAGAAATGAAAGAAGAGGCCGGACAGCCATCAGGATGGTAGTCAGGATTCCACATTTGGCTATAAACTGACCCTACGCTGCATTCTGCATCTGTTGGATAATGTAAACCTAAGGTTCTGAAAGGGATATCGATCAAGTGACAACCCACATCACCTAAAGCGCCGGTACCATAATTCCACCATCCTCTCCAGCTAAAAGGAGCTAATCCAGGTGTATAAGGGATTTCAGGAGCTGGGCCTAACCACAGATCCCAATCCAAAGCATTTGGCTTGGCGCTTGGTTCAGGTTTCGGAAATGGTCCACCTTGAGGCCATACCGGACGGTTGGTCCAGACTTCTACTTTGGATATTTTACCGATTCTATCCTTATCGATCCACTCCTGAACGAGATTAAGCAAGGGGTTTGAGCCGCCTTGATTTCCCATTTGAGTCACCACTTTCTGACTCCTTGCCATCTCAGTAAGCATTCTTGCTTCTTTGATGTTATGCGTCATTGGTTTTTGGACATACACATGTTTGCCTCTTTCCATCGCATATTTGGCGGCTGGTCCATGTACGTGATCTGGCGTGGAAATCGTTACTGCATCAATGTCTTTTTCTGTATCAAGCATTTTTCGGAAATCCGCATATAGCTTGGCATCGGGGAATTTCTCTACAGAAGCTTTTGCAGATCCAGAGAAATCCACATCACAAAGAGCCACTACTCGCTCTCTTCCGTTGACAGATGCATTTCTGATGTCACTTGCTCCTTTACCGCCAGCACCGATGGCAGCGAGGTTTAACTGATCAGAAGGCGAGGTAAAACCAACGCCCCCTAAAACATGTCTTGGCACAATAAAAAATGAGGAAGCAATCGCCGCATTTTTTATAAAATCCCGGCGGGTTTGACCTTCAGAATTTTTCTTGGGGTGTTTCATGTGAATATTTTAGTTTTTCGGTGGGTTCATGGAATCTCTCTGGGTAAAAATCACCTTAGAAAGCGACAATATTAAACAAGCTAGATTTCATGGGTTTTGATTTAGGTTAAATAAGTGAATGTAAAATAGGAATTTATCTTTTTGATTGAATCCTGTTTGTCTTTAAAGTGGTATTCTTTGATGATTAACGGTAGATAGTTTTTAGGCGTACTTTTTAGGCATTTTGAAAAAGTAGGGTTAAAAAAATTATCTATTGCTTTATCAATTTGTCAGGTTGCTAAATTCAGGTTTGATTTTTAGTATGAATCAGTGATATTTTTGATGAATGGATAAAAAATGGTTTAATAAGGGTATTTATTGTTTTGTGGGATTTCGGAATAAAATATCAAGAAAGAGGAAGAAATCAGGATAATGCAGGTGGGCTAAGCGTATTTTTCAGACTTTCTTTGAATATATTGAACGGAGTAAGCCAATAAAGTTAAAGTTTCAACCAGCCAGAAATGAAAATTGGAGTTTTAAAGGAGACAAAAGAGCATGAAAAAAGAGTGGCTCTCAGTCCAGATGTTATCAAACTTTTAGTTAAAAAAGAATTTGAAGTTTTCGTAGAAACAGGAGCGGGAGAGAGCTCTTATTTTTCCGACAAGGACTATCAGGAAGTAGGGGCAAATGTCATCGCTAAGGATCAGGTTTTTGAATCTGATATACTTTTAAAGGTGAATATTTTCACACCGGAGGAAGTGAGTCACATGAAGACTGGTGGCGCATGTATTTCTCTGATGTATGCCTACAATCATCCTGAGATCTTGGATGCGATGAATAAGAAATCCGTCATGTCTTTTTCCATGGATGCAGTGCCTAGAATATCCCGGGCTCAAAAAATGGATGCATTAAGTTCCCAGGCAAACCTTGCCGGCTATAAATCGGTGATTTTGGGATCGAATCACCTAGGTAAGATTTTCCCATTGATGATGACTGCATCCGGAACCATCACTCCTGCCAAAGTCTTGATTTTCGGAGCGGGTGTAGCCGGTCTTCAGGCAATTGCTACTGCAAAAAGACTCGGGGCAATTGTGGAAGTCAGTGATGTGAGACCAGAAACCAAAGAGCAGGTAGAATCCCTCGGAGGAAGGTTCTTGATCGTAGAAGGGGCAGAATCTGTAAAAGTAGAAGGTGGGTATGCAGCGGAGGTTTCTGAGGACTTTCTCCGAAAGCAAAAGGAATTGATCCAAAGCAAGATCAAAGAAACAGATTTGGTAATCACCACCGCGCTGGTGATGGGTAAAAAGTCTCCGATTCTAGTGACCGAGGAGATGGTGAAAACCATGAAGCAAGGAGCAGTAATAGTAGACATGGCGGTGGAATCAGGAGGGAATTGTGAGATATCCGAAAAAGACAAAACTGTGGTAAAATATGGAGTCACCATTATCGGTGAGTCTAATTTACCAGCTTTGCTTCCTACCAATGCCAGTCAGCTGTATGCGACAAATATCAGCACCTTGCTGATGCATCTTGCCTCTAAGGACGGATTTAACCTAGACCGGGAAGAAGAAATCACCAAAGGTGTCTTGATCACTTATGAAGGTGAAACGGTGCATGAATTCACCAGAAAAATTTTAAATAACCAGTAAAACCTTTTCAATTATGAGCTCAGAAGCATTGATAATTCTGATTTATATACTTGTTCTGGCAAGTTTCTTAGGGTTTGAACTCATCGCAAAAGTTCCTCCGACCCTACACACCCCTTTGATGTCCGGATCAAATGCGATTTCCGGAATTACCATCGTAGGCGCCCTGTTGGCCTGCAATGAAATGGGATATACCACCCTGAGTAAATGGTTAGGAATGATCGCCCTAGTATTGGCCACTATCAATGTGGTAGGCGGTTATACCGTGACTGATCGTATGCTTAAAATGTTTAAGAAAAAATGAGTATATCCATACAAATAGCCTATTTGATAGCCTCAATCTTATTTGTGTTGGGGATCAAAATGATGAATAAAACCAAGTCAGCAAGACAGGGCAACCGACTTTCTGCCTTGGGAATGTTTATCGCCATTGTAGCTACTTTGCTACAGATTGAAGTGATTTCCTTAGTGGAGATTTTTGGGTGTATTGTCCTAGGTTCTGCTATCGGACTTTATTATGCCAATAAAGTAGAAATGACCAAAATGCCTGAAATGGTAGCGATCTTCAATGGATTCGGAGGTTTGGCATCTTTCTCGGTTGCTTTGTCAGATTATTTTCTCCGGACGGAAGTGAATATGGAGTCCATAGAATTGGTGACTGTAATCAGTATCATCGTTTCTGTATTTATCGGTGGCGTGACCTTTACTGGCTCTATTATCGCTTTCCTGAAACTCAATGGAAACATATCCGGTTCTCCGATTACCTTTAAAGGGCAGCATCCACTCAATTTGGTGCTATTCTTAAGTTTCCTAGCAGCGGCCACATATACGGTAATAGATCAATCGGATCCAATTTTAATCATTACACTGATCGTGATTTCATTGATTTTGGGAGTTTTGACTGTCATCCCGATCGGTGGAGCAGATATGCCCGTGGTCATTTCATTGTTGAATTCCTATTCAGGAATGGCTGCCTGTGCAACCGGTTTTATCCTAAATAATAATGTGCTGATCGTGGCGGGTTCTTTGGTGGGAGCCTCAGGAATAATTTTGACCCAGATTATGTGTAAAGCCATGAACAGATCTTTGATCAATGTTCTGCTAGGCGGGTTTGGTCAGACGGTAAACGAAGCACAAGGAGATGGCCCATCTATCACCGTGAAAGAAATCGGTGTGGAAGAAACTGCGATGTTATTCGATTCTGTTTCTTCGGTCATAGTAGTGCCGGGATATGGAATGGCAGTTGCCCAGGCGCAGCATGTTATCCGTGAATTAATGGAGCAATGCGAAAAGAGAAAAATTGATTTCAAATTTGCCATTCACCCGGTAGCAGGAAGAATGCCTGGCCATATGAATGTGCTCTTGGCAGAAGCCAATATCTCTTATGACAAGCTGATTGAAATGGAATCGATCAATGATGAATTTCCAAATACCGATTTGGTTTTGATCGTGGGAGCAAATGACGTAGTCAACCCAGCTGCCAGAAATAACCCTCAAAGTCCTATCTATGGAATGCCGATTTTGAACGCTGACAAAGCACGGACGGTCATAGTCAGCAAGCGAAGTATGGGGAAAGGCTATGCCGGAGTCGAAAACGAACTGTTTGGCTATCCAAACTGTCTGATGCTCTTCGGTGATGCAAAGCAAACAATCACCAAAGTCGTTTCAGAAATGAAAGAAATGTAATTATCTATCTCAAACCTATATACCAGGGCTATCCGAAATTTCGGGTGGCCCTTTTTGTTTTCCGAACAATTCTTACAGATCAGACGGAAGAATTAATTTTCTTTCCTAAGTTTCCCAAAACAAAACCCAGAATAAAAATGGTGACGGTTCCCATGACAATGGTCATATTACTGTGCAAAGAATTCTGGAATGGTGTAAGCTTGCCTGTGAAAAATGCCGTGGATAAACTCATCCAGATGATAACCAAGACCCCAGCCATAACAGCGATGGCGGCTTGTTTGCTAGTGGTTTTCTGAACTATCAAACCAAGCAGAAACAACCCTAAAATCCCTCCGCTAAAAATAGATGCCAAAGCCCACCACGCATCCAATGCACTGGCAACTCCATTAAATGCCAGTCCAACCAAGATACTGGCCAGCCCCATGCACAAGGACGAAGCCCACAAAACACGCATAGAGGTTTTTTCTGAAGGGTTTTGATGGATGTATTTTTTAAAATGATCGGATAGAATCACTGTGGCTGAACTATTCACAGAGGTAGAAACGGAACTCATTCCGGCAGCAAAAATGGATGCAATCAGCAGGCCTGTGATACCCGTAGGGAGTTGCGATACGATGAAATATGGGAAAACTTTGTCTGCATTTTCCATCCCTGATAAGTTCTCCGGCAATAGATCCGGTTGGGCCTGATAAAATGCGAATAGCGCCGTACCAATAAAGAAAAAAATCAAGGATACAGGAACGTAAAGCAAACTACCAAGCCAGGTCGATTTTATAGCTTCTTTTTCTGTTTTGGCAGAAATGTACCGCTGCACATAATTTTGATCGATCCCGAAATTCTGCAAATTGATGAAAAGGCCATAAACCAAAATCATCCAGAAAGTGGAGGAAGTGAAATCTAAGTCAAAGCTCCCTAGGCTGAATTTGTCATTGCTTTCTGCTATCCTGAAGATCTCGGAGGGCCCGCCAGGGATTTCTAGGAAAATCACCAGCAAACAGGCCAATGCTCCGGCTATTAAGACAATTCCCTGTATAGCATCGGTCCAAATCACTGCTTCGATACCTCCCAGCATCGAGTAGATGATCACAGAAATCCCAGTTACAATAATGATCAATGGGATGCTCCAGCCAAATAGCGCATTCATGGGTAAGGCTAGCAGGTAAAGTATGGTGCCCATCCGAGCGAGCTGGGTCAATAAATAGCAAATGGAAGCATAGATTCTCGCCCAAAGACCAAATCGTTGCTCCAAGAAAAAATAGGCTGATTCGCTATTGAGTTTTCGATACAGTGGTACAAAATATTTTACAGCTATCAGAGCTGCTAATGGAATCGAAAGACTAAATACAAATCCATTCCAGTTACTCAAATAGGCATTTCCGGGTAATGCTAAAAAACTGATGCTGCTGACGAATGTTGCAAAAATAGACATCCCAATGGCCCAAGAAGGAAGTCTTCCGCCTCCAGTGGTAAAATCAGTGGATGACCTTTTTCGAAAGGAAAATGAAATCCCAAAGCCAACGATTGCCAACATATAAATCAAGAAAATCACAAGATCGAATAGTGGCAAGTTCATAGGTTTTTGGAATCAATAGTTGGTGGTAAAGGAAGAAAGTACGGAGGAGACTAACCTGTCTACCTCATTAAATTTTAATTTTAGACTTGCTTTTTCTGTTTCGCTATATGCACAAAGAGGTAATGCTAAATTCCCCTGACACAAGCCTTTGAAAGCCATAGAAGCCTTCAATCCTTTTAAATAGTTGGACTGATAAGTGCCATGGCTGTACAGGTTTTTGCTTAAAAAATGGACCGTTTCATTCAATCGTTGGACCTGCTCTTTGTCTTGATATTCAATTGCTTCAAAAAGTCTGACATACAATTCAGGAAATAAATTGGCGCCACCAGTCACTCCACCATGACCACCCATGCTCATTGTTTCACATAAAATCTCTTCTGGCCCGACCAAAACGGTGAATTCAGGATTTTCCCGGAACCTGTCGCAAAGGCTTTCGAAGTAGCTTTGATCGCCCGAGCTATCTTTGATACCAATAATGTTTGGATGCTCCGCCAAAGCAGCGACTGTCTCCAATTCCAGTGTGATCCCTGTATGAGAAGGCATATTGTATAAAAACAAAGGCAAGTCAACTTTGTCTGCAAGTTGTAGAAAGTAATTAACGAGTTCCTCTTGTCCTACATTCACGTAAAATGGAGTGGTAGCTACTACGATATCCGCTCCGGAATTTGAGGCTATTGAGGATAAATTCAGACTTTCCTGAAAAGAGCAATCTGTGATTCCTACCAGAACAGGTATTCGATTGGCTACAATTTCACAGGTTTTTCGGATCAGTTTTTCCTTGACTGCGTAGCTTAAGCTGGCAAATTCACCTGTCGTTCCTAAAATGAAGATGCCGTGAACACCCCCTTTGATCATATGCTCAATCACTAAGGGAAGACTTTGCTCATCCAGACTAAAGTCCGGTAAAAGTGGCGTGATCATAGGAGGGATAATCCCTCTAAATGGTTTTGGAAATGACATAGAATAGGTTTGAAGAATGTTATTTCAAGATCAATGCGACGTGTTTGATCTTTTCTCGATTGTAGGTGTAAGTCAAGTGGACGGTTCCATCTTCGGCCTGAATAATTGCCGGATAACTAAATTCACCTTTGGGCTGATCTTCCAAAACATGAATTTCTTCCCAGTTTATCCCGTCCTTGGACATCAATAGTGACAATTTATTCCTGCCGTCTTTGATAGGATTGCATAGCAAAAGCTGGATACCGCTTTTCAAGGTGACAGCATCAATTCCTGAATTATTGTGAATCAATCCGGTGGATTCTACGGTAGACCAGCTTTTTCCTCCATCGGTGGACCAAGTGGTCCCGATGACATCTTCCTGTGTTCTGGCTAGCATCTGCAATTTACCATCTGGGTAAAATAGAACAGTGGGCTGGATAGCATGAAAATTCCCATTGTCAATTTCAGTTTTCTTCCAATTTTCGATCTCAGAGTTCGTGGATTCCACGTGCATGCTCCAGATACCATTGGTTTCAAAACTGCTTGGGTGCAGCAAGGTTCCGTCGGCTAAAGTCACCGTTTTGTTTTTGACCGGACCGAGCATTCCCGGGGGAATTTGGATTGCTTTTGACCAGGTTTTTCCTCCATCCTCAGAGGTTTTATAAAGTCCCCACCATTCTCTCGGGTTGGGGCCTTCTTTATAGAAAAGGACGATCTGCCCTGTTTCTGAATTTCTGTATAATACAGGGTTCCAGGTCGGATTCCTAAAATCCTTGTTTTCCACTCCATCTGCTACCATTACTGGAGTACTCCAGGTTCCATCTTTTAGAATAGAAGTATAAATACTGACATCAGGATGTCTTTCGTAAGTGCCTCCAAACCAAGAGGCTAGAATTCCTTCAGGAGTTTCGACCAAGGTGGAGGCATGACAGGAAGGAAATGGAGCGGTTTCGTAAATAAAACCGGAATCAAGTATTTCTACTGTTGGTTTGATTTGTGAAAAACCCATCGTGCTGAAAAATAAAATGAGACCGAAAAGGCTGCATAGGTACTTCATGATTTGTAATTGGTCAAAGGTTGATTTCAGGTTTAAACTAACAAAAAGCACCGAATACTTTAGATTACTGTCTTGTACTCACCTGAAATATTACTGAATGTTCTGGAAATTCAGTTGCATGAAATCCATAAAATGATTCCAGTCTTCCAAAGTCAAGTCGTGTTTTCCATCCCGGATATGGTATCCTGCATCAGGTTGGATAATGGGGGCTTTGAGCCCTTCAAATGACTGAGGAAAGGAAGTGGTTTTTCCATAAATCTGCCTATAAATCCGGCTTCCGATCTGTAGCGATAAATACTCTCCCTTTGGATCTGCCCATAAATCTTCACGGGCACTCGAAAAATAGACTGCTCTAGGAGCCATCATCATCGCTAGCATATGTTGATCGATTGGCAAAGACTCTTCCCGGTCATTGTACTTTTTGAAATTGTCATTAAACCAATGGGGAAAGGATGTGTTGATGATTTTGACAGTTTCTCCAAACTTCCGGCGGGAGAGAGCGGCACCCCCACAACCAGATTCATTGGCAATCACTACTGCCCATCGGGTATCGATGGCCCCAGTCCACAGTGCGGTTTTACCGGATCTGGAATGCCCGACTATCGCAGATCTCTTTTCATCGATCAGGGGTTCTTGCTCGAAATAATCCATGGCCCGCATTGCCGCCCAGCCCCAAGCACCAAAGGTTCTCATTCCATCTGGTTTTGTCAACTCCTCCGGATAAAGGTTTGAAATCACCCCTTCATAAAAAGTAGAAGCATCATCAGGAGCTACTGTTTCTCCATGATATGAAGCAGTGGCAAATCCCCGGCTTAGCAATGCTTCCACAGGCCAATATCCTTCTTCCGCAATTTCAACTTCTTGGTTTTCAGGGCGATGATTTACCAACAAAGCGATAGGGAAAGGTCCTGAATTGTTTTTTGGTAAAAAAACATGAAGTCGCATGGTGTGAGTTTTCCCTTTTCTGGAAACCCGAATGTCTATTTCCTTGAAAATTGCCAGGTCTGGAAATGGATTGGGATGTTCCGAAATTTCTGAAAAGTTGATTTCGTCAAAATCGTCAGGAATGGAACCATAAACTTCATTTTTGAATACGTTCATCAGTTCCGGCCTGCGGATGTTTTCCCAATCGGAGACCGAATGGATTACTTGTCCCGATTGGCTGATAAAAGGATCCGGTAGAACCAAATCAGGAACAATGCTTTCTTCAGTATTCACTTGTCGCTGGGCCATAAGGATGGAATTTATAAAAAGGAAAAGAATCGAAGTGGAAAATAGGAGTTTAAGCATGTTCTATTTTTGATTGGAATTAACTAAGTGATCAGAGGAAAAATCTTCGAAAGGATAAACTCTAGGCAGTACTTCTACACCACTGGTAACTTTCAAAGGCGTTTTTCCTGCAAAAGTCACTTCCATAAAATAGCCTTGATATCCCTTTTCTGGTGAGCTCATCTGATAAGTATAGAGCCCATTTGCTGTTGATTCCAATTCCGTGGATTTCCAATTTGGGCCGAAAACATCCACTCTAAAATCCCTTGCATTCTCATTGACAGCTGTCCAGATTCTTACAGAAATTGGAAGATTGGTAGAATCCGCCTGAAACGAAATCATATCGTCTTCGATGGTCCACTCATAGTTTGGTCTTTCCTCGTTGTTGATCACTGAGGAATAAAAAGAAATCATGTTGGGTAAGGCGTCAGACTTGCTTAGGTCATGCCCAAAATTTGGGACGTATTGAATGTGTTTTTCACCTTTCAGATCATTCCAGTAAAACTCCCAGCTGTCTGGCTGGAAAAACTGGTCCCCGGCAGCATTGATTAAAAGTTTTGGAAGCTGCAGGTCATCAACAAAAGAATAGGGTTCTGTGATTTCCAACATCCTGTCAAATTCCGGTGTACCCATCCATTCCATTATCCCTTCTTCCACATAATTCCCAACCGCTGGAGCCCAAAATCCATAATTTTTCCAATGATGCTGAAAAGAAGGTTCCAGGTTGAGCATGTCAATAACGATTGGGACAATTGCTACCACCCGATCATCTACAGCTGCAGTCGTCCAAGTGGTCCACCCTCTTTTGGAAGCTCCGGCAACGACATAATTTTTGAGATCTAATTGATACATGTTTTTGACTACTTCGGAAGTAGCATCCATGGCCAGTTTGACGGCTTTTGTCATAGGTAGTCTTGCCAGCCAAATGGCATCTTCATCTTTGGCACCTCCTTCAAGAAATTTCCTCCAGCCATAAGCAATGATGGCATCCTCTGTTCGCTCCACAGTATCTCCTGGGAATGTTAGAGGTTGAAAAGGAATGTTGTGAACCTGTGCCACGATGGAATTAGTCTGAGTAGCTGCCGCAAGAATCAGTTCATCAGGTTTTTCCGGCATTTTTGAATTGGTACTTCCTCCTCCGATCCACATCATCCCGGTTTCAAAAGGAGTGTCTCTAGGCACCACGATAGATACCCAATGCCACCATTCAGTTTGATCCACCTGTTCTGAAGTCAACCAATTCTGGGAGGTCATTCGGAGTACATGAAAATCATAATCTTGTCCAGTAATGGTTCTGACCACTTCAAAATGGAAATCAGGAGATAGGCCCATTACATAATCTTTCAAAATGGATTTTTGTCCTATTTCAGGTGGAAGTATTTTTTCATTCGATTCATTCTTACAAGAGAAGAGAATTGAAAAAACTGCAAGGTTAAAAATCAGAATTTTTAAAAACTTAAGAGGGACTGGATTCATGGAAAGTGGATTTTTTGTTAAGGCTTTAAAAGCTAAGGATTTATATGAATTTGACCAATTTGAAACACTTTTATATCATGGTTTTTCTTATCAATCGACAGCTTGTTTTTGGAGTAATTCAGATTAAAGACTATCCAAAACCCCATTTTTGAAATATATACCTGCCATTTTTTTGGTCAAAATTCCGAAATTGGATTCCTTTCAAATAAATCAACCCGAATAAATTCTGCTGAGTCAAACTTGAGCAGCCAAATAACCCAAACATTATGAAAAGAAGATCTGCCGTCAAGGCAATGGCACTTAGTAGCATTTCACCTTTGCTTCTACCCCAGGCATTTACTGGGATCACAAAACTTTTTGGTTCTACCGAAGTAGGTTTTAAAAGCAATTGGGAAAACTGGCCGGATATGAAATGGATAGGACCTGAGTTTTGGGGAAATAGGCTTCAAGACTGGGAAATCATCAATGGAAAAGCCTGCTGTGTCATTTCTGCACCCAACCGAACTCTCCATATTTTGACACATCAGCTTGGTGATTCGAAGACTTCATTTCAACAATCAGTCACCCTCCATTGGGATCAAAATGGACAAACAGTAAGTGAGACGATGTATGCAGGGTTCAGGCTTGGAGCAAAGGGGAGATTTGAAGATTATCGCTCAGCAGCTGTTTTTGGTGAGGGGTTGGATATCGGTATCAATGGATCCGGTAAAATTAGGATTGGTGAGAAACTGAGTGAGTCAGCAGTGGATCTTTCTAAACCTGTTTTCTTGTCACTTTCGGCAGGGACTAAACAAAATACCTATACGCTAAAAGTCAAAGCAAGCAACTCTTTGGAAGATGATGTGGGAGTAGAGCTAGCTGTGGAGGGAATAGAAGCAGGACAGCTAGAAGGAAATTTAGCCTTGGTGGCTCATGCTTCACCTGAGATTCAAAAAGATGAAGCATTTGTTTCATTTTCAGATTGGGTTTTTAGCGGTGAAAAAATCACAGAGAATGCCGATCAACTTTTTGGTCCCATTTGTTTTGCGCAGTATACCCTTCATGATCGTCTATTAAAATTGACCGCTCAGTTGGCTCCAATTGAGGAGATTAAAGGTTTGAAAATAGCCCTACAGATAAAAGAAGGAGTAAGTTGGAAAACGATGCAATCTTCAGAGATAGATCCTTTGGGTCGAATTGCACAATTTAGAATTCAAGATTGGCAGTTTACAGAGGCAGTTCCATACCGGGTTTATCTCGAAATTCCTTTGAAAAATAAAAAACAGGAATTTGCCTTTTATGGAGAAATCGCCGCTGAGCCTAAATCTTTGGAAGACTTGAAAGTTGCGGTCTTTAGCTGCAATGCAGATCACGGATTTCCTGATGAAGAAGTCAGTATCCATGTCAATAAACATCAGCCAGACATGGCTTTGTTTCTTGGAGATCAGTTTTATGAGGGAACAGGTGGATTTGGGATTCAGACTGACCGAATTGAGAAATCAAGTCTTGATTACCTTCGTAAATGGTATATGTTTGGCTGGTCTTATCGGGAAATTTTCAGAAACATTCCAGCGGCATTTATTCCGGATGATCATGATGTGTACCATGGCAATGTATGGGGAGCAGGAGGGGAGCATGCTCCCACAGATAAAGGCTGGGGATATATCGCCCAGGATGAGGGAGGATATAAAATGCAAGCCCAATGGGTAAATATGGTTCAGGCCACACAAACCAGTCATTTGCCTGATCCTTTTGATCCTCGCCCTGTCAAACAAGGAATCAATGTGTACTACACCGATTGGAATTATGGGGGAGTGAGCTTTGCGATTATAGAAGACAGAAAATTTAAATCAGCACCTAAAAAAGTATTGCCTGAAGAGGCCCATGTTCAAAATGGATTTATTCAGAACAGAGACTTCGATATCAAGCAGCATTATGACATCGATGCGGAGCTTTTAGGAGAAAGACAGATGGAATTTCTCGAAAAATGGGCTTCAGATTGGGGATCAACTATCCAAATGAAAGCGGTTTGTTCCCAAACCAATTTCTGTACAGTTGCCACCCTACCTGAAGGAAGTATCATAGATGAAATTGTTCCTAGCTTAGCTATTCCGGAAAAAGGAGAATATGTAGATGGTGATGCACCTACTTCAGATATGGATTCCAATGGATGGCCTCAAAAAGGCAGAGATGAGGCATTGAGAACGATTAGAAAAGCATTTGCCTTGCATATTGCAGGTGACCAACATCTGGCAAGTACGGTACATTATGGCGTGGATGAATTCCGGGATTCTGGATTTGCCTTTGCAGGACCTGCATTGAATAATTTGTGGCCGAGAAGATGGTGGCCTCAAGTACCTTCGGATCATCAGCCTATTCAGGGAAAAGCAAAGAATACAGGAGACTTTTTGGATGGATTTGGCAATAAAATGACCATTCATGCGGTAGCTAATCCTTACAAAACCGGCTTTGAGCCTTCTAGGATTTATGACAGAGGAACGGGCTATGGAATCATCACTTTTGATAAGCAAGCTCGGAAAATGAAAATAGAATGCTGGCCACGAAACGTGGATCCAATTGCAAATCCAGCGGGGCAATACGAAGGTTGGCCGATTGAGATTTCACAAGAAGAAAACTATGCCAGAAAAGCTTTTGGCTATCTTCCTAAAATTGAAATAATAGGGGCCGAGCGTCCAGTGTTGGAAGTGTTTAATGAAAAAAACAGAGAACTGGAATATGCCATACGATTGAATTCATCCAGTCATACACCAAAGGTTTTTAGCAACGATTCATTTCGGATAAGTATAATAGATGCATCCTCTGGCAAAAAAATCACCAAAGAGAATCTTCAGATAGTTTCCGATGAGAGTACACTGAAAATTGATTTTAGCTGACATGCAACTAGCCCGGTGTTTCTTTAAAATACCGGGCTAATTTATTGAAGGCTAGCAATACCTTTTAGTCAGAATTAAAGGCCTTGGATTAGTTGATGATATCTAGTGGCGATTAGAAAATTCGACAGGTTGTTGAATTTATTGAGAGCGTTTGTCAATAGACCCAAGAGATAGATTTAAATTCAATTTGAGAATAGTCATTTTTTTCAAAAATGATCCCAATTGTATTTTGGCCTACTTCCACCAGATCACTATAGCCAGAAATATCAGATTTTCCCGGATCTTTAGAACCATAGACAAGTAGAGTTTTCGGCCAGGTTTTTCCCTGGTCAAAACTGAATTTTAAACTGAGATTATTTCTGCGAAGGGTGTCGGCATTGTTGGATTGAATTAAGGTGAAAATTCCTTTTGAATCTGTCATAGAAAGGATAGATCCCTGACAGACTGGATCGGGGAGTTCTTCTTCAAATCTAACTTCCTCCCAAGTCTCACCACCGTCAGAAGAATAGGCTAAAATCCTTTGCTTTATATCACCTTTTTGGTTCCTGATGCTCATGACCATTCGATCATTTGGCAGCTCAGCAGCGATGGACTCATTCGAGCCTGGATAAGAAATGGATTCGGAAATTCCATAAGTTTTTCCATGGTCATCCGTGAAAAATCCATGTGCTTGATATTCTGCAAAATTTTCCTGAGGATCACCAACGGAATGATTAGCAGCAACAAAAATCCGACCTTGGTATTTGCCTTTTTGAAACTGAAAAGCATGCCCGGGAGTGTTGGCATAATGCCTCCAATCTTCCTTCGAAGTATAGCTTGAATTGAAAGATGGATTGTTGGGATGGTGAGTTTGTTCGGTAATGTTTTCAGGCTCTTCCCAGGTTAAACCCATGTCAAAGGACTTCATTACCCAAACTTCCCTGACACCTCTATTCATTCGAATGTCATATTCATGATTGTTTCCAGTATTGAAAAAAAGGTACACGACACCATCTGGATAGTTGGGATCAAACATATCAACAACTGGCGCAGGATTTCCCGCCTGAAGTGAATCATAATCCACAAGCATTTCCAGATCAGACCAGGTTTTTCCGTAATCCTGGCTTCGCTTCATGACAAGATTTACATCCCCAAAATCAGCACTTCCATTAACTCTACCTTCGGCAAAAGCTAAAAGGTCGCTGTTAGGTAGGGAAATGATAGCTGGAATTCTATAAATTTTATGTCCTTCCTCACCTCCTGTAAAAACGGTACTTTGAACTTGTGCAAAAGCTCCAGGAAAGACAAAAAGTAGGATCCAAGTAAAAGCTATTTGGTGAAATCTGATCAAGGTTTTCTGCATCATAAGTGAAAATGGATTTTCTTGTTTCTCGAGAGAGAAAAGGAATAAATTTTTCTGACGTGATTTTAAAAATACACTTTGCCGGTTTATTACCCAAAAGCAATAAAATCGAAAAAAGTAAAAACAATTATTAAACAAAAAAATAATTAATAGTTAACAGTAAGCGATGTTGTTGTTTACAGGTTAATGAATTGTTATTAAATTATACTGAATTTATTCTATCCGGTATTTTTTTCTTGTTTATATAAATCCATTTTCTTGTTGTTCGGATTTTTAAGTGGTTATATTCTATACTTGTTGATAGGTGTTTTTTGGTTTTTGTTTAATATTGAAAATCCCTTCCCTAGAAGCAATCGGCATGGCTTCTCAAAGTTTTGGAATTGCTAAACCCACCATATATACTACCTAAATCATAGATTTTTTTAAGATTTAAGCCTTTTTGTTAGTTTTTGAAATCGGGTTTTCAATACATTATTGAATATTTTTTTTAAAGTAAATCTTAAAAAATGAGATGTTAATTTTTTGTGATAATTCACTAAATACAATTAATGTAATGCTAAACTATCCTAGTCTAGGATACATAATTGAAGCCCTACATTTGTGCGATAATTAGTAATTACCTGACAAATTCAGATTTAATAAATAATCTCTAATTGTTTTTTATTTATCCAATAATAAATTTTATGAATACAAATTTACGATTGTCTAAAATCATCTATGCATCAGCGTTTTTGATGATTGGGACTGGGGTTACAATCAGTCCCTCGTCCTTGTTCGCGAAAGGGAATGGAGCTGTGAAGAATTGGTATTCCGGCCTTTCTGATGCAGACAATTTGAAGGCTAAGGAATCAATTTCCGGTAGAGTTACCGATGAGTTGGGTGAGCCTCTTCCAGGAGCAACTGTCCTGATTAAAGGGACGACAGTGGGAACTGTGACTGATCTTGATGGGAAGTATTCCATAGATGCTCCTTCAGGAGCGGTTCTCCAGGTTTCATACGTGGGTTATGTGCTGCAAGAGATTTCTGTAAATGATATGACGACCATCGATGTCCAGTTGGAACCGGATGCTACTCAATTGGATGAATTGGTAGTAATCGGATATGGTACTCAAAAGCGATCCGATGTGACTGGAGCTATTGGTTCGGTAAAAACCGAGGATTTCAATAAGGGAGTCATTTCGAACCCTGTGGATCTACTTCAGGGAAAAGTAGCTGGTGTCAATATCACCTCTACCAGCGGTGAACCAGGGGCAAACCAAAATGTAATTATCAGAGGCATCGGTAGTTTAAGATCCGGAACACAGCCATTGTATGTTTTAGATGGCTTTTTGCTGGATAACTCAGATACTGGAATCGCTTCAAACCCGTTAAACTTTTTGAATCCTGGCGATATCGAGAGCATTGATGTGCTAAAGGATGCAAGTGCGACGGCATTGTATGGATCCAGAGCATCTAATGGAGTCGTGGTGATCACTACAAAAAAGGGCAAGAAAGGCACTTCACAGATGAATTTTTCTGCCTCTACTGCTTGGTCTTCTATTGCCAAAAAAATTGATGTTTTCAGTGCAGACCAATTCAGAAATGAAGTAGTAGCTGCCGGTGGTACTTTGGAAGATTTTGGTGAAAATACTGATTGGCAGGATGAATTGACCCAGACTGGACTATCGCAGAACTACAATTTCTCCATGAGCGGTGCCAATACGGAGAAGTTTTCCTACTTCACATCTTTAGGTTATCAGGACCAGGAAGGTATCCTGAAAAACAGCGAACTGAAACGATTTTCTGGTAAGTTGAATATGAACCAAAAGGCTTTTGAAGGAAGGCTGATTGTAGATTATAACCTGACTGCTTCTTATACAGAGAATTTAAGACCTAGTATCGGTTCCACGATCAGTGATATGCTTAGCTTGAACCCAACTGTTCCGGCGTATACAGATGGTGAGCCAACAATGTTGAATACCAATGCCTTAAATCCATTAAAAAGATATGAGCTCTACACTGACAATGCTGCCAATAACAGGATTTTGGGTACAATCTCACCCTCGTTTGAAATCTTTGAAGGGTTGGTATACAAACTGAACCTGGGCTTGGACTATTCCACCACCAACAGATACCAGCAGTATAAGCCTTATTCCGGAGTCATCAATGAATCCAACATTTCAGATGGTTCACTAGATGAATATGTCAATGCCAATATCAATAAATTGGTTGAAAACACTTTGACCTATAACTGGAATACCCAAGTGCACCATGTTACTGTTTTGGCGGGACATTCCTACCAAACATTCTTGGATGAGTTCAGATTGACATCAGCGAGAGGATTTGCTGACAATAACATTGAGCCAAGATACCAGGACCATAACAGCACCAGTGAATACCCTACCACGGTCAATTCTTCCGCTGTCAGAAATGAATTACAATCCTTCTTCGGAAGATTGAATTATACTTACTCTGACAAGTATTTATTCACAGCGACATTCCGTGCGGATGGTTCATCCAAATTTGGTGAAAACAACAAATACGGATATTTCCCATCTTTTGCATTGGGTTGGAATCTTAGCAATGAAGACTTCATGGCAAATTCGGTCTTCAGTAATCTGAAATTAAGAAGTAGCTGGGGTAAGACAGGTAACCAAGAGATTCCTTCCAAAATCACCAAAGCAAGTTATGCTGAAGATAGATTGTCTTCTGGAGGTGGAAGTTTGAATACTTATCCGATAGACACAGATGGCAATACGCTGGATAGTTATCCTTATGGAATAGTCTTTACCCGTTTGGCAAATCCTGATTTGCAATGGGAAGTTTCCACTCAGTTTGATGTAGGGGTTGATTTTGCATTCCTAAACAACCGTTTGACGGGAACAGTGGATTACTTCAAGAAGGTTTCTTCCAATATTTTGCTGGAAATCGTTCCTGCCGATCCAGTTCAGCCGACATCCACATATTGGGATAATATCGAAGATATGGAAATCCACAACAGTGGGATAGAAATAGCTTTGAACTTTGCGGGCAATTCTGAAAGAGCTTTCACCTACAACATTGGTGGAAATGTGACTTTTATCCAAAATGAGGTGAAAGATTCTCCATATTCAGTTTTGACTACCGGTGCTGCACAGGGAGCTGGTCAGACCGGCGCTACCATCAATGGCTATATCAATAATCAGCCAATTGGGGCTTTCTACATGCTTCAGTTTGATGGAATTACCGAAGATGGAGTCAATAGATTCAAAGATATCAATGGTGATGGTGAAATTCTGGACAATGATAGAAGCGTAGTCGGAAGTGCCATTCCTAAAGTGATCTATGGTTTTCATACCAACTTTAAGTACAAAGCATTTGACTTGGGCTTGAACTTTAACGGTACCGCTGGAAGCAAAATTTACAACCATACGGCAATGTCCTTGTTTACCAAAGCGCAGTTATCCCGATCAAACAACACCACTGATTTTGCCAGTGAATTTCCAGAAGAGTCTTTCAACAACTCCAATACTGTATCTACTAGATTTTTGGAAAATGGCTCATTCTTCAGGTTAAACAATGCGACTCTTGGCTATAATCTGAATATGGATGCGGTGGGATTACGGGATGTTTTCCAAAATATCCGCCTATCTGTAACCGGTCAAAATTTATTTGTGATCACAGATTATTCTGGATTTGATCCAGAAGTTAATACCGGCTCTACAGCTGGTGGAATACAGACTTTCGGGATCGATCGATTTACCTATCCGAGAGCGAGGACCTACTCGATCAACCTGAATTTAACTTTCTAAAATAGAATGATCAGTAAATCATTTAGAAATCATAGACACATGAAAAATCATAGATTTTACAAAATACTACCTATTGCTGCTTTCCTATTCACCATTCTGGGTTGTACCGATTTGGACGAAGAAATTCTCGATGAATCCTTGACAGGAACGGGCCAGGCAGAGGTAATCAGCGGATCCATCGCTCCGGTTTATGGCATGCTTCGCCAGGTATGGATGCATACAGTCAATTTTGGACTTCAGGAAGTGGCTTCTGATGAAGGGATTCTTCCATACCGTGGTGGCACGGATTGGTTTGATGGAGGTAAATTTATTGCTGTTCACCAACACTTGATGACGCCTACCAATAGTTTGGTGGGGGATTCCTGGACTTATATCACATTGACTTTGTCCAGAGCTGTTTTGGCAGAGGAAAGAATGAGGCTGGAAGTGGAAAATGGAAACACCAGTGCACAGGATGCGATGCATGAGATGACTGCGATGAAAGCTTACCTGAATATGCTTGCTCTTGATAACTGGGGTTTGGTTTTCAAAAAAGATGCTTCAAATGAGCTTTCAGAAATCCTAAGAGGGCAGGAAGCCATTGACTATTTGGAAAGCGAATTACTTTCTGTGGTGGATGTAATCAACAGCAACAAAGGTCCCGGAAGAATGAACAAATTTGCTGTGAATGCATTATTGGCTCGTCTGTATCTGAATGCAGCAGTATATCGTGACCCTTATGGAACTCCTGATTTCAGAGATTCAGATATGGATAAAGTGATCCAATACAGCGATGCGATCATCAATGGCCCATATTCTCTTTCTCCAGAATATTTTGAATTGTTTAATGATGATAATAACACCAATCCTGAAATCATCTTCTCTTTAGATCAGAGAGGTGTACTTCAGACGGAGCATAGCAGATGGCAGTATTGGTCCATTTCTGGCGATCAGGTTCCAAGACCTGAGTTCCCAAGTACAAGAGGAACGGATGCCGTGGCGGTTACGCCAAGTTTTTATCAGACCTGGGTAGATGCTTATGGCGATGTGGATCCCGCAGATGCGGATGCTAGATTTTTTCAGGAAAACACCGTAATTCCTGATGAGTTGAAAGATCTCACAGGAGTGAATCCTACCAATGATGCAAATCATTTTTATACGATTGAAGCGACTGATTTTGAAATTGACAGAGGAATTCTCCGTCATGTCATCTGGGGTCCAAGAAAAGACGATAGCGGAAATATCATGACCGACGAAAACGGAAAAGTGAAAATATATCCTGTGATCAATAGAAGAAGTAGTGGGGCCAATATCAGATATGTAGACCATACGCTAAAAGTAGATTTTACCACTGAGGGAAGTCTGCATAATGCGGGGTATAGATTTTCAAAATATCAGTTTAGCCATACTGCGACAAACTGTTGTAGCAACAGCAGTGTGGATATTGTCCTGATCCGTTTGGGAGAAATTTATCTGATGCGTGCTGAAGCCAAATTGAGAAAAGGAGATACTGCCGGTGCATTGGCAGATATCAATACCTTGAGAACTTCCAGAAATGCACGTCCGGCTCAGACTCCAGCTCCTCTTAGCTCAATCGATTTGGATGTGTTGTTTCGTGAGTCAGGGTTTGAATTGTATTGGGAAGGTTTCAGAAGAGTTTACCAGATTAGATTTGGTAAATACGAAGACAGCTGGACAGAGAAAACCAATTCGGATGTGAACAAAAGATTGTTCCCTATTCCTCAACAAGCGATGGACGGAGCCTCCAGTGAAGCTGGATTTTTAGTTCAGAATCCTGGGTATTAAAACCTATAAACCTTTGAATATAAGCCGATGGGGATTCTCATCGGCTTTTGTGTTTTTAATTGGAAATAAGACTTTGTTGGCCTTCACCGATCGTGCCGTTGGCACTCTTGAGTTAATAGAAGCTCTTGTACCCCGAATTTCGCTGTGCTGCATTCGGGGTTAAAACTGTAAATGCCTTTGGCATTTTGGTTTATTTAAATGAATGCTGGCATTAACCTAATCATGAATTTTGTAAGTGTATTTTTTGCCAAAGGAAAAATCGGTACTAGCCCAGAATGCAATTCTGGGTTTTAAAAAAGTTTATATTTAGAAAGAGTGCCAAAGGCACGATCGGTATATTTTTTTGGAAAAAAAAGCCATTCCTGCTTCAGGAATGGCTAAATGAATCAACACAAAAGAGGAACGCTAACTCAATCCTCGATTTTCTTGATGGTATTGTTTTTCAGATCGATAGAAAAGTGATCCGAAGGGTTAGAGTGATAAAGCTTTTCGAAAATCCCAAAAAACTGGACTAGATCACGGGTTAGATTCTGGTTTTGGGAAAAACTTTTCCGTCTTACTTTTGGCATTAACTCCAGATAAAAATCAAGTCTACTATCTGGAATGAGTTTTTTTCCAAGTTCATCTCCATTTTTAAGCAAATAAAAATCATCAATGATATAAGGCCTAGACCCAGAGTTGCTATTACTAAGTTGAAGTTTTTTCAGCTTCTTATGAAGGAAATCCTCCCCTTCACTTTCATTCATTTCGCTCCAATTCAATAACTCTTTCTGATCCAGGTTCTGTAGTAGCAATGCGAGATTCTGTGGCCAGTCAGAAGGTATAAATCTGGATTTTGTCAGTTCACGTAGGTGGTTTCGAGTGTATTCCAAATAGTCTTTTGATGCTAAAATACTACTGTCCCAAATCCCTGGATCCTGTTTTTCCAGCAACCAGCGATGCTCCATCCGGTACAGGTCAAAAAATTCATTCATATGATCCACCTCATTGAGTGGAATGGTTTCGATTTCCAGACTGGTGGAAGTGGAAGTTTTTAAGGTTTTATAAGCCGCTGGAAAAGCGGCAAGTGAAGGTACTTGAATATTATACATGGTATGGGTGGTTGTTTGGTCTTTATAAATTCCAGTATCATTGACATGCATATGACCGGCAAAATGGATTTTTATTCCTGCTTTTGCATACTCTTTACTTGTCTTAGAATCTGGTACTCGTTCTAATTGAAACTTTTTTGCTCCAAATAATAATTTCATTTCACTGGAAGCCCCTTCGTGAAATTCGACTAGAGGGTAATGGCTAAATGAAATAAGGGTTTTGCCTCTTTTTTCAGCCTCAAAAGCCACTTTTCTGATCCAGTCGAGTTGGTGATTTTTTTGGAAAGCAGCTTGATTAAAGCCTTGGGATGATCCTTTCCATTCACTTCCACTATAAGTATAAACATTTCCATCCAAAGCTAAAAGCCAAATTCCTTCTATTGGCTCCACAACATAGCTGACATCAGGCAGAAATAAACCGGAATTGCCTACTTCGTAAACTCGATTTTCGAGTTCAGACGCTTCCGAGACCTTTTCATATTCGTATCCGTCCACATCCAACTCCTGAAAAGGATGCGCCCAAAAGAGATCTTTTTCCTCTGGGAAAAACCCGAAATTCCTCAGAGTGTCGGTAATCTCTGAATATCCCCAATAATTTATCTGATCTGAAACTGCTACTTGATCTCCGGGAAACAATTCCTTCGACCCAGCAATAGCTTGCTCAGACCCATCACTTCCCAAAAAATCTTTTTTTCCGGCCAAGCCACCAAATGGTTTGACAGGATCGTGATTTCCTGTGGTCAGAAAAAAACGCATCCCACTTTCTACCGAATACTGATCCAGAATCATTTTTAGTGCCAGCACATTCATGGGTTGTCCGTCGTCTGTAAAATCACCTGGTAGCACGACAAGCTTAATTCCTGAGGATTTTACCTTTTCCAAAGCAGCGATAAAAGCAAAGTAATTCTCGTTGAATAGGCGGGTGGAATTTACCTGACTTTTCATCGTGCGGATCGTGGCGAATTTGCCTGAAGCCGGATTCAACACCCCTTTGAATTCTCTGGAATTTAGCTCCGCGTAAACATCTTGGAGATGAATGTCAGAAATAAAAGCAATTTTACTTTCTTCTGTCTGTGCAAACAGCGGCTTGATAAATCCTAGCTGTATTGCCGTACCAAAAAGAATGGGGACTAAGGTTTTTTTATTCAAAATTGAAGTAGTGGAAGTTTAGTTTTTAATCAACACAGGGTTTGATCGCTCGAATACTTTTCCATCGAAAATAATCTGGTAATCTGATTTGAAAAAGGAAGATGGCTGATAATAATCCGTAGAAATTACCTGCGCTCCGGAAGCTTTTGCTTTCTCAAAAGTGCTATAATCATTTGATCTGGCTTGTTTGGTGTCAGAATCTGCCCGTGTCCGGATCATATAACCCTTTCTTACCAAGTCTCTGATATAGTCTTCGTCTTTCTCTGCATTATTGATGATCCTGAATCCGGCAGTTGGATTTCCTTCTTTTTTATTGACAAATAGAATGGCGTTTTTCAGCTCAGGTTTGGCTGTGAGATAGCGATCGATTTTCTCCTCATTTTCATCTAAAACAAAAAGAAATTTACCTCTCACCTTATCCAATAAAGGCCAGTTTCCAGCTAATACCGCAGATTCCAAATCCTTGAAATTTCCTCTGACATCATCAGGAATGATCAGATGATCCATTCCCAGGTATGTTCTGATTTCCAGGTCAATGCTATCAAGAGCAGCAGCAGTAAAAGGTAAGACAGGCCTAGTTCCCGGGATATTTCCATCCTTTGCATTGATCAAAACAAATACAGGAATGTGATCAGGATTTGCCTCACTCCAAGATCTGAGTGCTTTCAGAGCATCAGCGAAAAGCAAAAAGTGAGATTGGAAATCCAGATCTTGAATATGGAAGAGTTTCAAACCTGGTTGAGGAAGGGCACCATTTGGGTCGTAGTCAGGAATGTTTCCACCTGCATTTTTTATGATTTCCAAGCCTTTTGGATTGGAATATCTCCCGCCTTCCGGATCATGGAAAACGTCCAACTCGAGATTTCTCAAGCCCATGTCCAGCTGGGACTCCAGAGGGATATGGGAATATTCCAGGCTTTGCGAAGCCGAAGGATTTACCTTGGACAGATAATCCAAAAGTTCCGGTGCCATTTGGCTTTTATAGCTGTTATGACTTCCGATTACCTGAATCTCGTTGAGCTTCAGTTGCTGCGCAGAAAGCTGGAAAGAAATTAGAAATAAGAAAAAAGAAAGGGTATAGAAGTTGAAATATTTCATAATTGGTCGAATTGAAAAGGGGGCATGTTGCACGAATTAATCCTCTCAAACTTTTGAATACCCCGTAAGAAAACACGATTTTCAAGGATTGAATTAATTGGCAATTTTCAGTTTTTTTGATCTTTAATCCACTCAATTCACGTCACCTTTTTGTTATGAATTTTCAATCCCTTAACAGGAAATTGATCATGCAATCGGTTTATTATAAATGAAATATGGATAGCCTTAGGCAGTTTTTGGGGAAACGATGCTTTCCAATTTTATCAATCTGTTAAGCCTGCTGTATTTCGGGTGTTTTAAGCCCGATTTTCTACCGAAAGCCTTATTTTTGACGATGCGACAATTCCTTTCATTCTTTCTTTTTCTGCTGTTTTTTGTCATCCAACTCTCAGCTCAGGATTCTGGGAAATATCAGGTCCACTCACATAACGATTATCTTCAAAAAGCTCCTTTTTGGGAGGCTTTTGCTGCTGGAGCAAATTCGATTGAGGTAGATGTGATTTTGAAAGAGGGGATGTTATTGGCTGCACATGAGATAGAAAGTATCGATCCTGCCAGAACTATTCAAAGTCTATATTTGGATCCAATCCGTGCGGGGCTGAAAAATGAATCGATTGAGGAAATAGATTTTACCCTGCTGGTTGATTTAAAAACTGAAGCTTTACCGACTTTGGAAGTTTTGGAGAAGATCATGCTTGACTACTCGGATTTAGCATTCGGAAAAGAAAATCCAAAAGGGTTGAAACTGATTATTTCAGGAAATAGACCTGATCCAAAAACTTATCAGAATTATCCAGAGTGGATGTTTTTTGACTTTCAAAGCAAAAATCTGAGCGCTGATCTACCTTGGGAAAAAATAGGAATGGTCAGTCTAAGCTTTAGGCAATTTTCTATTTGGAATGGAAAAGGACGAATGGTGGAGGACCAAAAAGCCGCTCTTCAGGAGTTTATCGAGCTGGTTCATTCATTTGGAAAGCCTGTTAGATTTTGGGGAACACCAGACACTAAAACTGCCTGGAAAGCTTTTCATGAAATGGGAGTGGATTACATCAATACCGATCATCCTGCTGAGGCCGCTGATTATCTAAGCCATCTTTCAATATTTGCATACCAAAATCCAGTTGTTCATGAAGTGTATGTACCAGACTACAAGTTAGATGGTGCTTCTGTTGCTGTAAATCAAGTGATATTGCTGATTGGAGATGGCAATGGCTTAGCCCAACTTTCGGCTGGACTTTTTGCCAATGGGAATAATCTGAATTTGACCCAATTAAAAAACATGGGTTTGATAAAAACTCAAGCGGCGGATGATTTTACCACGGATTCAGCGGCAGGAGCCACTGCTTATGCGACAGGTACTAAAACCAATAACAGAGCTTTGGGAGTAGATCCTAGCGGGAAAGAACTAGAAAATTTACCGGACATTTTGAATGCATACGGATTTAATTCTGGCATTATTACCACGGATAAGCTAACCGGCGCAACTCCCTCGGCTTTTTATGCCCACCATTCAGAGAGAGATGATTCGGACGAAATTGCGGCGTTTTTACCTAAAAGTCAGTTGGATTTATTTATCGGTGGTGGCCAATCAGATTTTGAATCCCAGCTAGATAATTTGAAGAAAGAAGGGTTTACCATAGTGAAGGACCTGAGTGATTTTTCAGCCTCAAAAGTCGGCTATTTTGCTTCGCAAGGTTCTTTACCAAAAGCCCTAGATGGGAGGGGTGATTACCTGAAAAACAGTACTGATTTTGCGGTAAAATTTTTGGAGAAAAAAGAAAAACCTTTTTTCCTGATGGTGGAAGCTGCGAACATTGATTCTGGAGGGCATTCCAATAACAGTGGCATGGTGATTTCTGAGTTATTGGATTTTGACCAGGTGATAGGTTTGGTTATCGAATATGCCGATAAAAACCCTGGTACTTTAGTCCTGATCACGGCAGATCACGAGACCGGAGGAATTTCAATTCCACAAGGTGATCTGAAAAGTAGGACTATCGAATTAGCCTACCATTCTGATGATCACACTGGTATAATGGTTCCGATATTTGCCTATGGAGCCCATGCGGGAGATTTCAGAGGAGTTTATGAAAACACCGAAGTCTTCCACAAAATCATGGAATTGGTGAAAGAGTACCATTCACCCAATACAGTTTTTACCTCCGTCCGGCCAAAGTAAAAGGCAGCATAAAAATATTTCTGATTAAATCGAATGAAAGGTCTACTGCAAAGCCTAGTAATCTAAAAGGCAATAGCAGCAACCAAACGATGGGATAGAGTACTAAAGCGATGATGGCTAGTGGCCAACAAAGTACAAAAAGAATGCACCAAAGTAAGAAGCTAAGCATGTGTTGAAGTTTATTTTTAATACGTTATTCAAAACACGTTCCAAGCAAAAAAATCAACCTTTATTGGGCTATAACATCGATTTTTAGGATGACCGATGTTCGGTTTTGAACATTCTTACTTTTCAATTCCGCACGATTTTTCTGAATCATTTTAATTCTTTAATGTTTCAATTTGAGTCATTAACTGATTGTTTTTAGCTTTAGTAATACCTTCCCAAAAAACCTACCTATGAGAATCCTTTCCCTTTTCCTGATGCTTTCGCTTCTTTGGTCCTGCCAGCAGCAAGCTCCTTCCAATACCTTGGATGTTTACTCAGTAAAAACCCAAGATGGGTTGGTGTCCGGTAAACTCGTTGGTGAAGATTCCGTCAAGACATTTCTGGGAATTCCTTTTGCAGCCCCTCCTTTGGGAGATTTGAGATGGAAAGCTCCCCAGCCAGTGACCCCTTGGGAAGGCATAAAACAATGTGTAGCCAACCCTGCATCTGCAGTCCAAAACCCGCCAGTTCCTTTTTTTGCCTGGTCTGAAGAGTTCCTGATTCCGCCAAGTCCGATATCAGAAGATTGCCTTTATCTGAATATTTGGACGGATGCTGAGAAAATAGATGAAAAATTACCAGTGATGGTTTGGGTGCATGGAGGAGGATTCTCGGGAGGTTCAGGAACTGTGCCTTTGTATGATGGGGAGGCTTTGGCAAAAAAAGGTATTGTCGTCGTGACCATCAATTACCGATTGGGAGTACTGGGTTTTTTGGCACATCCTGAACTTTCGGAGGAATCTGACTCTGGTACATCCGGGAATTATGGGATTTTGGATCAGATAGCGGCATTGAATTGGGTTAAGAATAACATTTCCCAGTTTGGTGGAGACCCGGAAAACATCACCATTGCCGGCCAGTCTGCAGGGTCGATGAGCGTCAATGTATTGGTAGGATCTCCATTGGCCAAAGGCCTTTTTAACAAAGCAATCGCCCAGAGTGGTGCCATGTTTACTTATGATGGAGGTAGAGCTGAGAGGACGATAGAATTGGCAGAGAAGTCAGGTGAGGAGTTTATGGAGAAAACAGGTGCTGGAACATTGGCATCTTTAAGACAGATTCCAGCAGATAGTTTATTGAAATTGGGAGGAGCTTTCTGGCCTTATAAAGATGGAAATGTCATTCCCTTGGATTTTGATGAGACTTTTGTTTCCGGAAAAGCCAATCCCATCAAGCTATTGACCGGATGGAATTCAGACGACAATGTTTCCTTTGAGGGCCCGATGACTCCGGAACAATTTAAAGCACAGGCGAAGGAGAAATACCAAGAGCATTCTGAGGAATATTTAAAGTTGTTTCCAGCCAATAATTCCAAGGAATTAGAAGAAACAAGATCTACTCTCTCAGAACTGATGTTTGGATATCAGAATTTTACTTGGGCAAAAATCCAGTCTGAATTGGCTTCTGGATCTTCCTATTTATATCATTTTACAAGAATTCCGCCGGGAGAACCTAATTATGGTGCATTTCACTCTGCCGAGTTTAGCTACTCCTTTCACACGCTCAATTATTGGAATAGACCTTTTACAGAGCTGGATTACAAACTGGAAGAGGTGATGTCACAGTATTGGGTGAATTTTGTGAAAAATGGAGATCCTAATGGAGCTGGTTTGCCCAAGTGGCCAGCTTTTTCCTCTGAAAACCCGATGCTAATGGAGCTAGGAGATGAAATCCAGCCAATAAGACCACCTCATTTGGAACAGATTCAGTTTCTACAATCCATCTATATGAATTGAATTTTCAGGCAGCAAGGTTTTCCGATTGCCATTCTATAGAGAATGTAGTTCCTTCCTGAGAGGAAATGGAGAGATTGCCATTGATTTGGCGGGTGAGTGTTCTTACTAATCGGAGACCCAGTGAACTCGATTTTTCTATATCAATATCCTGGTCGATTCCTTTTCCTGAATCGCTCACTACAAGTCTATAGCTGTTGGCTGAAAATTTCTTCAGGTCAATTTCAATAGTTCCTTTCTGAGAATCCTCAAAGGCATATTTCAGCGCATTACTCAATAATTCATTCGTAATTAATCCCAGGGGTACCGCCGTGTCAATATCCAGATTGATTTCTTCAGAACGGATGATGACCTGGATTTCTTTGTTTTTCCCATAGGTCTGAGTGAGAAAATCGCTGAGCTGCCGGATATAAGCCTGCATGTCTATGCTGGCAAGATTCTCGTATTGATATAATTTTTCATGAATCAATGCCATGGTTTTGACTCTGCTCTGGCTTTCTTTCATCGCATCAATAACTTTCAGGTCTTTAATGCCTCGAGACTGCATACTTAATAAGCTTGAGATGATCTGAAGATTATTTTTGACCCGGTGATGGATTTCTTTCAGCAATAGCTCTTTTTCTGAATTTTGCTTGGCTATTTCCTCATTTTTCAACGCCAACTCAGTGTTGGTTTTTTGTTTGAGTTGAGAGCGATAGAAAAATCCAAATGCCACTAATACCAATATGATAATTCCACCTAAGCTAAGGTAGATCTGGCTTTTTTGAGTTTCTGTCTGAAGTCGTTGAATCTCAGATTGCTGTTCTAATTTGAGAATGGTTTGGTCTTTTTGCTCGGTTTCATATTGGGTTTGAAGCTCGGCGATCTGTTTGGATTTGGTTTCGTTAAAAATGCTGTCTTCGTAGGCTTTGTATTGGATAAAATTGTCATAAGCTGCTTTAAAATTACCCCGGTCACGATTGGATTCAGAAAGTGCCAGATAAGTAGGAGCCAAGGAGCTCTTTTGACCGAAATCGAGTCTATAGTTTAAAGCTTTGTTGAGGTATTCATCCGCTTTTGAAAAGTCGCCGACACGTGAATAGGACAACCCAAGGTTATGGTAAACTGAAGCAATCTCCCTGCTGTCCAAATTGGTCAAATTACTGAGGGCCGATTGGTATTCAGAGATGGCATTTCGATACTGTCCTTGTGAGAAATAGATCTTACCAATTAAAATTTGTCCCCTTGTTTTCCCTTCTGCATAATTGTTATTAAGGTAATATTCCATTCCTTTTTCCGCATAATGGAAGGCAGAATCGTAGGATTCAGAATCTAAATGAAACCTGGATAGTTTGAAATTTAGGTCAGCAACACGCAGTCCATTTTCTGATTTCTCTGCAAATACCTTGGCTAATTTGACATATTTCAACCAGTTCTCTTTGTCATCAAGATTATCATACGTGTCTTCGAGCATGATATAGCCTAAATTGATCCGCCGCGCATCTTCGAGTTCTTCACTGAGCTTAAGACCTTTCAGAGCAAAAAATAAAGCGTTTTCATATTCGCCAAGAGAATTGTAAATCGTGGTTTTGTTATAATAAAGGTTCGTCCAGCGACCCGAGTTGAAAGGAGTATTGGTTTGCAAAACCGAATCGGTTTTTTCCATATAGTTCAAAGCGAGATCATAATTCCCTTTGTAGCTATAGGCTAACCCAATATTTTCCAGAACAGTGGCCACACCAGCAGTATCTTTCAGTTCCTGAAAAATTGGAAGGGCCTGATCATAAGCCAGCAAGGCAGAATCGTATTGATTAGAGCGCTCTTGGATGATTCCCAGATTCATTGCCATCCCTGCCGCACTTTCTCTCATCCCGGCTTTTTGATAATTGCCTAATGCCAGCTTAAAGGCTTTTTTTGCAGCATTGAAGTCCGATCTATAGAATTCCATATTGCCCAGATTATGCTGGATTCTAGCCAATAATTCTGCCTCTTTTTGGACCAAGGGATTTTCTAAAGAGCTATATAAAAAGTCGAAAATTCGGGGATCTAAATTGCTTGCCCCTTTGTCATATAGGATACTAAAAAGTGTTATGGCGTCTTTGAAGTTTTCTTTTTTTAATACTTCATCGATTTTAGCCTGGTAAATAGACAAAGAATCGGAAGCCCAGTTTTCATTCTGGGCAGGAGAAATAAAAGGGCAGATTGAAAAAATAATCACAAAAAGCTTAATTAGTTTCACCGTATGATCAGTTTTGAAAGATGGATAGGATTAAAACAATTATATCTGAACCTAAACAAAACCTTAGAATTATCATAACGATTAGTTGAAAAGTATAACCCTACTGCTGCCCTTTTCCCTTTGTCTATCACCAAATTACATTTGGTTTTGTAGGTCAGTCTAACCTAAATAAGATCGGAAGTTGATAGTTTACGTTTTGTGCTATTCCGTTTTGATAAGCTGGCTGCCAGTGAGGCATGTTTCGTACAAGTCGGATAGCTTCTCTATCCAGATCATCTGTCAATGATTTCAATACTTTGATATTCCGAATCTCTCCGGTTTCAGAGATGTTGAATTCTACAAGTACTTTTCCCTCTATTCCCTGGATTTTTGAAAGCATCGGGTAGTGGAGATTTTCATTAAAATACTCAGCTAGTTTTTCAGTACCTCCTTTAAATGTAGGAACGGAAGTAAGCAATTTGGAAGATGTCAGGGAACTGGAGGCATCCATGGAGTTCATGGCAAGCTGCGATTGTGCAGATGCACTTAAAATCAGACAAAAAACCGCCAGAGAGACAAGTAAAAATTTGATCGTTTTCATCAGAAATTGATTTAAGGTTTAAACAATTACTGATAGAATGTAGCTTGAAAATGGATTTAGAAGCTTGAATCAGGGATCAACTGATGGATTTTGTAAAGGAACTGCCAAGAAATGTAAAAGGGTGAACTGATTAAGGCTGATTTAGAAGGTTTGGATTTTATTGATCAGCCAGCTATGCTGAGAACGTGAAATCGGGATTTCTTTTCCTCCGATATGGATTGACTGGGTATCGATCGCTTCTATCGCCTCAAGATTAATCAGGTAAGATTTATGGATTCTGGCAAATTGATTTGGATTCAGTTTTTGCTCTAAGTCTTTGAGAGTGGATCTGACCACAAACTTTTTTTCCTCGGTATAAACCTGGGTGTAGTTGGCATCCGCCTCCAAATATATGATCTCACTTAGTTTCAGTTTGACCAGCCTGCCATTTGATCGGATGAAAAAGCTGTCTTTAAGCACAAATTCATCCTTTTCGGATTGGGATTCTTTTTTCGGGCTTTCTGAAGCGAAATTACTTAAAGCTACCTCGATGGTCGCGTGGATTTCTCTTTCGTTAAAGGGTTTAACCAGGTAGCCATAAGGGTAAGTCTCCTTGGCACGAGTTAGGGTGTCAGTATCCACATGGGAGGTTAAAAACACAAACGGGATCCGATGGTTTTCACGGATTTCGTTTCCAAGTTCTATCCCGTCTTTCCCACCTTTTATTTTAATATCCAAAAGAGCGATATCGATAGGTTTTTCTTCCAATATCTGCAGTGCCTCTCGGGCGCTGATGGCAATCCCTGAAACATGATAACCCAGTTCTTCAAGAATGTCTTTGAGATCCTCGGCGATAATCAGCTCATCTTCGACGATTAGAATATTTACTTTGCTCAATCAAAATTGGGTTTAATGGTTTTTAAATAAAGGGATAGGCTCACAAAAATCAAAAAAACTGTTCAATAGATTGATTAAACTACGGGGTTCAAACTTTTTCATTCGTTTATTGACTAAGTTGTTAACAAATATAAATTCGCTCCGTCTTGGCAAAATATAACCAAAAACTTTTACCAATGAAAAATTTGTATTTTCTGAATTTGTTGATTCTCTGTTTGGCACTGACTTCTTGTCATGAGGATGAGGAACCTATCGATTCTCCGCTAATTGGCACTTGGCAACTATCCTATTTTGTAGAAGAATGGGAAAAAGATGCCGTGATCACCATGGATTTTAATTCTGATGGAACTATGACTTTTTATGGAACTGTTCGGGAGCCTGATTCTTCGGAAGATTTAGGATATCAATTTTTTGCGGAAGGATCATTCTTGATCCAAGACGGTAGGGTTTCAGTTCCTGATTATACCTATTATACTACTGATGGTATCGCCGGGGGTAGCTATGTTTCTAAAGATGAGCTTTATTTAAATACCTCTTCATTTGGCAATAGACCATTTGAAGTAAATGCCGACCAATCAATTTTGCTGTTTCCGGGAGGTTGTGAAGGAGATGAATGCTTCTCAGAGATAGAATATTTTAAAGTGCAAAATTAGGAATTGAGGCTGTCTCAAAAGTCCATGATGTTGTATGCCAGTGCACTGAAGCGACGAAAGTCGCCTATGCCGAAGACATCATACAGGCATTCATCTGCATTTCGATCCCATATATAATTGTCGGGATGCCCAATGTGACAAAAAGTAATAGGTATATCCGCTTTTGTGCCAGTATGCAGTCAAAAGCAAAAAGGATCTGGTAAACTTAAGAATTGAGAACCCTTCGGTCATTGGTCTTCCGACCAGATAAGCTTAGCCTCTATGGTAACTGGCATCTTAGCGGATAATGCTAAAAAGTAATTATGAGGCAGCCTCTTTTTTATATTTTATATGGCGAATGGAAAGTAAATCCTGCTGCTGAGATCATTAAAACAGAAAGAATAGCCAGATTGAAACCAAAGATGATTGCCAGAAATCCGAGAAAGAAGGATAAGTAAACTGCAGAAAATTTTTGATGGATCTGCACCCAATTGCATAAAGCGAAAATCCCAGGGTTCAATCCTATCCAAAAAACAAGAAGATACCCCAACTCCCTTTTATGATCCATGCCACTTCCTTGATAAAGAATCAGCGTCAATTCCGGCAGCATTAGAATCAAAAATACCAGAAATTCCCTACCGAACTTGTATCCAAAATTCATGGGTAAGTTTCTGAAATAGTAGAGTTTACCTTCTCCAAATTCCCATCTCTCCAACCAAATCGGGTATTGGGCAAAAGAAGCAACCAGCAATCCAAAAGCCAGCCATCTATAATCATACCCTCCTGAATAATACGAATAGAAAAATCCACTGAGCAGAAATAAACTGAGTGCCTTGATTAAAAGCAACAGCAAAGGTCTGTTTTCTTTTAGGTGGAAAATAAACCAAAGTAGATAGGGCTTATTGGTGAAGATCCGGTTTTTAGAAAGGCGAATTTCAGGATGAAACTCCCTGAAATTCAGAAAATTGAAATAGAGAGAAATACCAAATGAGATGGTTAAAAAAAGAAGCAAGGTAGAAACTTGCCACCAAGCCTGAAGTGGAATGCCAACATAGCAAAGCAAAAGGGTGTATAGCAAAATCAAACCCTGGTTTGCCAGCCATACTGGAGTGAAAAACCGGATAAAATCACCGAAGCCTAGAAAGGATAATTTTTGAAAACTTCTATATCTCGGATCATGAATAAGTCTTTTGATATAGAATGTCTGAAAAACCTGGTAAGTCAAAAAAGTAAAGAGTAAGGCTAAAAACCATTTGTCGTTTTGAAGGATTTTTTCAGCCAGCATCAGATGCTGTTTAATTTCCATAAATACTCCCAAAACGACTGTAACCAAAATGAAAAATCCCAGGTAGGCTTTGTAAAATGGATAAACAAAAGACTTAATCAGGATTTCTTTCATGGCTTAAAGAAGTACGCCGTTTTTGATTTCAAGAGTGGTGTTGTACTCAAACAAATCTTCAAAATCTGCAAGATGGGAAGTCAGGATAAAGCTGGTTCCTTGATTTAGTTTGCTTTGGATCAGTACTTTTAGTCTTCCTTGGGTAGCTAGGTCTATAGTCGTAAATGGTTCATCCAAAATGATCAGTTTCGGGGATCCCAAAAATGCCAATAGGAGGGCAGACTTTTTGAGCATTCCAGAAGAGTACGTTGAAATGGGATTTTTGGAGTATTCTGCAATACCTAGTTTTTCTTTCAGTTCCTGAACTTGATGATGATCCGGCTGTATAATCTGAGAAGTGAAACGGATCAATTCATCCAAGCTTAAAAATTCCGGAAACACGGGTTCTGCTTCTGAAAAGTTGACCATTTTTCTAAATGTGACTGGTTCTTTTTTGATAGAAATGCCAAAAAGATCAATATCCCCTTCGAAATCATGGATACCCGCAATTGCTTTTAGCAAAGTGGATTTTCCGGAACCATTGGCTCCTTTGATCAAGTGAATGCCTGAATCCAAATTCAAATGATCCACACTTATGCTAAAACCTGTTGAGTAGGATTTATGAAAATTGTGGAGGTTTAGCATAGGACTGGAATTGATAGGTAGTTGAAAATAAGGTGAAAATCCTATTCATACCTAGTTAAAAAAGTTAAAAGGCCAGTTCCAAATAAAAACTGGCCTTTCAAACTCATTTATTTTTTATTGACTTCAAAATACCTCTTCAGATTATATTCCGGTTGCCATTGATCTGGCTTTCTCACCAAGGTATCCGGGTTGTATTCCATAGGCTTGATCTTATCTGCAGTCCATTTTACAGTGTCCTGAAAACTGTTCTGCCATTTCTCCATCAATTCTATCATCTCTGATGTTTTGACTTGATAAGCAGCTTGCTCAGCCAGGTTATTGATTTCTAAAGGATCGTTTTCCAAGTCGAAAAGCTGGGTGTAATCTCTTTCTGGATAGCGAATCAACTTGTATTTTTTGTTTCTCACTGCTCTGACCGTTTTTCGATAGGAAGTGAATATGGCATCCCTCACGCCATCCAATTCTCCATGAATAACCGGAACCAAGCTTTTGCCATCTACATCTTCAGGCTCAGGAATGCCTGCCATTTCCGCCAAGGTAGGATAGAGGTCGTGGATGTAGGCAAAAGCATCCAATTCCTGATCCTGTGGCACTCCTGGACCTTTGATGATCAAGGGTACTTTGGAACTGTGCTCGTACAGACTTTGCTTACCCAGCAATCCATGACTACCCGCAGCAAGTCCATTATCGGCAGCGTAGACAATGATGGTGTTATCATATTGCCCGGTCTCTTTGAGCGCATTTAGGATTTTTGCGATCTGCTTGTCTAGGTGCGTCACCAACGCATAATAGTCAGACAGGATCATCTGAATTACCTCAGGTTTTCTCGGCCAACCTGTCAAGTTCTCATCCCGAACAGTCAGTTGGTCGAATTCAAATGGATGATAGGGCATGTAATTGCCTGGAAGAGGAAGTGTCCCGTCAGGATAATAGTTGATGTAATTCGCTTCAGGTGAATAGGGGTCATGCGGAGCAGTAAAGGCAACATAACAGAAAAAAGGCTGGTCAGTGTTTCTGTTTCCATGATCCCTGATAAAGTCAATGGCTGCTTGCGCAAACTGCTCTGTGGAAAAGCCTTTTCTAGTTGGCTCGCCTAATTTGCCATCTGTCCCATAATCTCTCAATGGAAGGTCATAATGGTTGGCCATTCCACCCAGGTACACGTTTTTGGCTTCCTGAAAACTGGCTTCAAAGGCTTCCTTTTCGTTATGCCATTTTCCTGTTCCAAAAGTTCTATACCCTGCTGCCGCAAAGCTCATGGTCATGGTATGTTCTCCACTGAGTTTGTCAGTGACTTTGTACAGGTTTTTTCCACTGAAAAGCATAGCCCGGCTGGACATACAAATCGCTCCATGTACGCCGCCCATCACATAGGCATTGGAGAACCGGCTACCTTCCCGGCCCAGTTGGTCTATCGCTGGAGTTTGGATATATGGATTTCCGTTGATTCCCAATGCATCGGCACGCTGATCATCCGCAAAAAGGAAAAGTACATTGGGTTTAGCAGTTTTTTGCTGGGCAAATGTGTTGGTGTAGGTACATCCGACCATCATCATTAAGCCCAAAATGGTGGTGAGTAATCTGATTTTCATGTTATTTTGATGTAAAGGTAAATCCATGTTTTTTCAAGGCTTTTTGATACTCTTCTATTCCTAGGTCTGTGAGATGAGGATGTAGTATAGTCCAGATACTTTTTACCATGGAACCCATCTCAGAAAACTTATAAGAACTCATCACCTCTCTCTGAGAAAGCCAGAAAGTAATAATCATACGGATGATGTGTTCGAGTCTTTCCAATTCTGATTCTTCCATTTCTATCATAAAACCGGAACTGATAAACTCCTGAAAAAGCTGAATGGTAGTCTTTTTTCTTTTGATAAAAGTTTCTTGAATCAATTCACTGATGGTAGGGAATGATCTGGTTACCTCTAATACATCTAAATTAAAAAAGCGGTATTTGTACTGGAATTCCTCAAGCTGTTGGATCAAAAGGTGAAACTGTTCAATAGCAGAAATTCCTTCTTTTCGAGTTCCGTAGGATTCAGACATTTCATTTCTCATCTTTTCATAAATCGCCAAGATGATGTCTTCTTTGGTCTTATAATGATAGTCCAAATTGCCATGGCTTATTCCCATTTGACTTGCAATATGTCTACTGGTTACATTCTGAATTCCCAGTTCATTATATAGCTTGATAGCTTCAAAAAGGATTTTGTCCTTCGTCTTAATTTTCTTTGTTTTTTCCATTCCAAGGAGAGTTTTGCACTCAATTCTTAGGTTTAATTTTTATCAAAGCGTCTTTCAGGTTTTGATCTGAAAGTTTGCTCGAAACGCTACTTTAATGGGATTTGAACATTAAATGAGCTTCCGTCTTTTTTTTGATTCACATTTGCTACAGATGCGGCGCAATATAGAAAAATCGGTATTCCCTCTTCGCTTAGCAGCAACTGCGGTCTTTCCAGTCTATCAAGCTGGATTTTAGATCCATTGTTCACGAGTACTTCCCGTTTCATGAAAAGTGAATGATCCAATGTTTCCCATTTGATCCCATCTTTTGATTTCAAAATGGCAAGAGATTTCTTTTCACCATCCGTAAATGCTCCTGTAAAGTCCTTTACGATTGCAAAGAAGGAGGAATACTTGCTAGAATACCAAACATAGGGGTCTTCTGCACTGGCAAGTGTACCATCAGGCATTCTGATGTCAAAAATAAAATCATCTTTGGGTATAAATGGCCCCATAGGTGTAGGTCCTGTGGCCACTCCATGGACTCCTTTCCATCCAGGCTCGTAGATATTTCCTTTAAAGAAAAGCATGTATTCTCTGGTCTCTGGATGGTAATCCACGGAGGGGTTTACCATGACAAGATTATCCGGTTTTGCGATAGTTCCTTGCGGCGAAGGGCTGACTACGTGATTGGCTTTTACGCGTGTTCGAGGTATGAGTAGCGGTTCTTTTGCCCTTTCAAAATTCCCTGCGATTAAATCTTCAAAAGAGTCAAAACCCAGAACTCCGATTTTTTGGGATTGCTGGACCCGTGTTCTTTTATCAAGGTCCGGAGCGATTGCTTCCCCTGGATCTTTTGAACCAATGTAATAAAGGTAATATCTGCCTTCAAACTCCTTTAAATGTGGGTTGTGGACCATTTGTGCATCCCAAGATGTAGCATCTCCTTCGAAACGGGTGCCTTTCAATATGATTTTTTGGAATTTGAAATCCCTGTCCGGAAAGTCGGAAACTGCATAGCCTATTTTACTTTCCAGAACCCAACTGGTCACAAAATCCGCTTTATCAGGACCACTTTCCCAAAGTGAAAATAACATATGGTATTTTCCGTCTTTGCCTTTAACCACTGATCCGCCCCAAACAAAGAAATCTTTCAGTTTTAAGATGGAAGGACCATCCAAATACTCAGAATTCCCTTCATTGACCAAGCTGGCATCTATTGGCAAAGGCTTCACCTGTATTTGTGAAATGCCTGTTCCTGAAAACAGTATGGAAAATGAAAATGCAGTTAAAATTCTAAAAAGGCCCCTCATTTTGAACTAGTGTAATTGATACCCAAATCATTTTTCCTGACCTCTCTCAGTTTTTTTGCCAGTTTGTCCTGTAGGTCTTTTAAGACTTTAGAATAGCGCGGATCATGAGCCAGATTATGGAATTGCTTCGGGTCCTTTTTCATGTCAAACAGCTCCATTCCTGCCGATGCATCTTCATTGTATTGGATATAAGCCCACTCCTCTGTTCTGATCAAAAAGGATTTCCCTCCCTGACTTACGGAGAAAGCGAAATCTCTTACTTTTTTCCCAGGATGATCCATTAGACTTGCTAAACTCTTGCCTTGGATTGCCTTCGAGTATTCCAAGCCCGCTAATTCCGCAAGTGTTGGATAAAGGTCTATTAATTCGGTAAATGAATGGACTAAAGAGGGGTTTTTACCTGGAACTTTGATCATCATGGGCACTTTTACAGATTCTTCATGGAGGCTGACTTTCATCCAGAACTCATGTTCACCGAGGTGAAATCCATGATCTGAAGTAAAAACGACAATCGTATTATCTTCCAATCCTTCCTCTTTTAAGGTTTTTAGCACTTTTCCCACCTTGGCATCCATGTAGCTCACTGAGGCATAATACGCTGCAATCGCTTTTTGTTTTTGCTCATGGTTCATCTCTGCATTGATGCTGGTGACGTAGTTGATACCCCGCTCAGGAATATCATCCCAGTCGTTTTTCACCTGTTCTGGCGTCTGCATTTTGGCAAAAGGGTAAGGATCAAAATAACTGGCTGGTGCTACGAAAGGAACGTGCGGCCTTACAAATCCAACTGCTAAAAAGAAGGGCTTGTCTTTATGTGTTCGGATTAGTTCGGAAGCTTTTTCTGCAGTTTTTCCATCGGAATGCACCATGTCGTCTCCATCCGCTTGGACGATGGTCATGACATTACCACCTTTTCGCTCTAGGCTACCGTCAGGATTGTTTTGCACCAGTTCTGCTTTTCCTTCCGCTTTCCATTCCGGACCCTGAGAATTGAATTTTTCAGTCCAGGAAGCAGGATCGTCCTGCCCATCCGAACCAGTTTCAATATCAATCGGCACTCCCATATGATATATTTTACTTACCCGGGCAGTGTAATAGCCGTTTTGCTTAAATAGCTCTGCCAAAGAATGCCGATCAGTCCCTACATTTTCACGACCACTGACATAGCCATAAGTCTGTGTGGCATTTGGATAATAGCCAAACATAAAAGAAGCCCGAGATGGGCCACAAACAGGATATTGGGAATAGGCATGGGTGAATACCGTGCTTTCACGAGCCAATTGATTTAGGGTAGGTGTTTTTGGAATAGGATTTCCATAGGCTCCAATCGCTGTGGTAGTCAAATCATCGGAAATGATAAAAAGTACATTTGGCTTTTTCATTTCTTGAGCGAAAGAGCCAGCTGAAATCAGAACTGCTATAAAAATCAAAATCGATTTCATAGGTGAATAACATTAAATTCAAAATCAGGGTACAAATTAGAGTTATTAGTCCAGATGCACCAATTTTATTAGGAAAGATTTTCTACATAAAATATATTCACGGTTCATTTCAGATGCCATTTAGAATTTATGAACCAATTGTTGATTTGGTCCTTTTTGGTTTTTTGTCTGTGGATGAATTAATGTTAGTTTTAGTATCAGGTAATGCCCAATCCCACCTAAATAGCCTTTCCATGAAGTTGAAAAACTCTTTATTTCTGAGCGTCATTGCTTTATCTTTTCTTTTTTCCTGTGCCAAAATGGAAGAAAGCAAGCCCCAGCGACCCAATATCGTCTTTATCATGTCAGATGATCACGCCTATCAGGCGATTTCAGCTTATGATAATACGCTGATCGAAACACCAAATATCGATCGGATCGCTAAAATGGGGATGTTGTTTACGAATGCTTCCGTGACCAATTCCATTTGCGCACCTTCCCGGGCGACGATTTTGACAGGAAAACATTCGCACATCAATGGCAAGGTGGATAATCATTTCCCTTTTGATACCACTAATGTGACTTTCCCGCAATTGCTACAGGATGCCGGGTACCAAACTGCCATGTTTGGGAAACTGCATTTTGGAAATAACCCGAAAGGATTTGACCAGTTCAAAATCCTTCCTGGTCAGGGGAAATATTACAACCCTGATTTTATCACCAAAAACGAAGGAAATGTCCAAGTGGAAGGTTATGTCACTGATATTATCACGGACATGACTTTGGATTGGTTGGCAAATGAAAGAAAAGCCGATCAGCCATTTATGCTGATGTATCTGCACAAAGCTCCCCATAGAGAATGGCTTCCAGCAGGGAGACATGTGGAGGAATTTACAAACCGGACTTTTAAAGAGCCGGCCACACTTTTTGACGATTATTCAGGCAGAGGAAGAGCGGCTCATGAAGCCGAAATGAATTTATTGAAAGACATGCATTGGGCCGGGGATTCCAAACTTCGTCCGGAAGTATTGGATGAATTGGGTATCGAGCCAACTTCCGGCTGGGATAAAGCGGCTTTTGAAGGTGAAGTGGGAAGAATGAATCCAGAGCAACGTGCCGTTTGGGACAAAGCCTATGAGAAAGTGATAGAGGATTTCAAAAAGGCCTATCCAACCATGACAGAAGAGGATATGATGAAGTGGAGATACCAGCGCTACATGCAGGATTATTTGGGAACTATCAAAGCGGTTGATGAGAATGTGGGTCGTGTGTTGGATTATTTGGAAGCCAATGGCTTGATGGAAAACACGATCATCGTTTATACTTCTGATCAGGGATTCTATTTGGGAGAGCATGGTTGGTTTGATAAGCGATTTGTCTACAATGAGTCTTTCAAAACCCCTTTGATTATGGCTTGGCCAGGTAAAACCCAAGCTGGTGTGAAGTCCGATGCAATGGTTCAGAATCTGGATTTTGCGCAAACATTTTTGGAAGCAGCAGGAGTGGAGGCTCCTTCTGATATGCAAGGAGAAAGTTTGATTCCACTATTGACAGGAAAGGGTGAATGGACTAGGGATGCGGTTTATTACCATTATTACGAATATCCATCAGTACATATGGTGAAGCGCCATTATGCCATTATTACCAAAGATTACAAGCTGGTTCATTATTATTTTGACGCGGACGAGTGGGAGTTGATCGATAGAAAGAATGATCCCAACGAACTCAAAAATGTCTATGGAGATCCGGCATATGCGGAGATTCAAGCCGATTTGCATAAGCAACTCGATAGTTTAAGAGAGAAATACGGGGACAATTCCCAGATCTCTCAGCGATATATTGATGAGTATTTGGACTATTTGCAAAAGAATAATTCCTATGCAGGTGGAAAGAATACTGAGTTGCTGGATAAGATCTTTAAGGATAGAAAGCTTTCTACGGAAAAAGAGTAGGCTGTCTCAGAGATGTCTCCCTGAGCGGAGTCGAAGGGTATTTCTTCGCTAAACTTCAGAAAGTGGTCATTTCGATTGTAGCATGCGGAGAGAGTAGTCAGTGATCAGTATAAAATCAGTAGGCAGTCGCAGTGATCAGTCCACGGTCGACTATCGACTGTCGACTGTGGTCAACTTTGTCATTTCGAATGAAGCATACGGAGAGAGTAGTCTGTGATCAATAATCAGTAAACAGCCAACACAAAAGCAGTCTACAGATGGATGTTATATTCTTTAAATCTTTTAAAATTTGAAACTCTAAAATCTACCTTTCTATACAGTTGAACTCAAATTTTCATTTATTCCTCTAACCAATTCCCCCTTCAAAAGGGGGTAAGGGGGATTTAAAAACTTAATCCATCCACTCAACCCTATGAAATACATCCATTCAATTTTAGCATTCTCTTTTGGAATCACTCTTTTGGCAGGATGTCAAAAAGCGGAAGAGGAAAAGCCTCAGCGTCCCAACATCATTTTTATCATGTCGGATGATCATGCTTATCAGGCAATTTCAGCTTATGACAACACGCTGATCGAAACTCCAAATATTGATAGAATTGCAGAAATGGGGATGCTTTTTACCCAGGCATCTGTGACCAATTCTATTTGTGCGCCTTCCCGAGCGACAATTTTGACAGGAAAGCATTCTCACATGAACGGGAAGGTTGACAATCATTTCCCTTTTGACACCACCAATGTGACTTTCCCTCAAATCCTGCAAAAAGCTGGCTATCAAACCGCCATGTTTGGGAAATTGCACTTCGGGAACAATCCAAAAGGCTTTGATCAATTTAAAATTCTTCCGGGTCAGGGTAATTATTACAATCCTGAGTTCATTACCAAGGAGGAAGGAAATATCAAAGTATCAGGCTATGTCACGGATATTATCACCGACTTTACTTTGGATTGGTTGAGTAAGGAGCGAAAGAAAGAAGATCCGTTCTTGTTGATGTATTTGCACAAAGCTCCTCATAGAGCTTGGTATATGGCTGAGAGACACTTGGATGAATTCACCAATAAGACTTTCCCAGAACCTGCGACTTTGTTTGATGATTATTCGGGAAGAACTCCTCCTGCTGCAGAAGCAGAAATGAATATCCTGAAACACATGGGTTGGTCAGGGGACAACAAGGTGTTCCCAGAAGTGATGGACGAATTGGGTATTGAAGAAATCGGTCCAGATAAAAGGAGATTTGTCAATCAGTGGGACCGTTTTGATTCTGCCCAAAAGGCAAATTTTGACAGAGCTTACGGGAAAGTAAATGAGGAATTCAAAAAGCTGTATCCGAGCATGAGCGAAGAGGATAAAATGAAGTGGAAATACAATCGCTACATGCAGGATTATCTGGGTTCGATTAAGTCCGTAGACGAAAATGTGGGAAGACTGCTGGATTACTTGGAAGCAAATGATTTGATGGAAAATACCATCATCGTGTACACTTCTGATCAGGGGTTTTATTTGGGAGAACACGGTTGGTTTGATAAGCGATTTGTTTACGATGAATCTTTCAAAACCCCGCTTTTGGTGGCTTGGCCGGGAAAAGTGAAACCGGGCACTAAATCTGATGAGTTGGTTCAGAATCTGGATTTCGCTCAAACATTCCTGGATATTGCCGGAGTGGCGGCACCTGCAGATATGCAAGGGGAAAGCATCGTTCCGGTCTTGACTGGCAATTTGGAAAACTGGAATCGGGATGCGGTTTATTACCATTATTATGAATACCCTGCCGAGCATATGGTTAACCGTCATTATGCCATTGTGACCAAAGATTACAAATTGATCCACTACTATTATGTAAATGATGTATGGGAATTGATCGATCGTAAAAAGGATCCCAAGGAGCTTAAAAATGTCTACAACGATCCGGCATATGCAGAAATCAGAGCCGAACTTCATGAAAAGCTGAATGAGCTGAGAAAAAAATACAAAGACAGCAATGAAATCAGCCAGGGTTATATCGATCAACTCCTAAATGATGCCGATGAAGGAAGAGTTTATGGAATCAATAAAGAAGGAGTGGAGGAGATCAAAGCGAGGAGGAAAGAGATTGAAGAAAGTAACTAATCACTTATTAATGCTGAGGCTGTCTCAAAAGGCTATGATATTGTCAGCCTGAGCGGAGTCGAAGGCTTAATACAGCGGATAAAGCTACATTTCGATTTCGTGACTCTCGTCTCTCAAGTGCTCAATTTGACAAAAAGATGTTACGAGACAGCCTCATTAACTATTTACTGTAATTGGTCATTTTTCTTTTTCAAGGTCCTTTATAATTTCCTCGATTACTTTGATGCTGGTTTCTGGCTTCTTTGAATTTTCCAAGAAATCCACAAATTCCTTTGAAAAAGACTGCCTTCGGTTTACCCACCATTCTTGGATTCCTGGATGATGAAAATAGGAAATGATAGTATTCCGGTTGCTTTGCCAAAGCCAAGGTTCCAGCACTTTCATTTTGTTTTGGTAGAATAGGTTCTCCCAAATTCTAAACATCTGGATGTATAAAAAATTTGAAGTCCGCTTATTGTCTTCATCAAGCATGTTCCAGGACTGTATTCCTTTTTCAAATAATTTGCCTAGATCTCTATCGACAATCAATTGGTGAAGAAATTCTCTGTTGGAATTGGCAAAGGAATCGTAAAAGTTAGAACGAACAGCCTGAGTGTTTTTTTTAATCTGGACTGCAAGAAATACAACAGAAATTATGACTCCAAGAGATGTCAGGATATTGATTATCAAATTTATGGACATGCCGAATGCTGTTTATAAATCCTTAATAGTTCAAGCACTAGAATAAGTCAAAAGTACTGCTCCAGACCCAAAGATCTTTGTATGCTTTAATTGAAGATCGTGTTTTTCAGGGATTTGATAAAAAAATGAAAGCCCTTTTCCAACTATGACCGGATGGATGCAGAGTTGAAATTCGTCAATCAGTTCAAGATTGGTTAGTTGGACAATCAAACTTCGGCTACCGACCAGAACATCCCCACTTTGATGGTTTTTCAATTCTCTGACTGTTTCTTCCAAAGATTTAGAAGCAAGATCTGCAGTTTCCCAACCTAGGTCCGCATTTGTTTTAAACTGATTTGAAAAAATAATTTTGGGAATCCGATCCATTGCTAAGGCAAATTCATCCATGGATTTTTCTCCTGAGGGATGAAGTAAAAGCTCCTTCCAGAATTTCATTAACTGAAAAGTTGAATTCCCATAGAGGATCATCGAAGAATTCCGAAGGAGTTGGGTGTAATGATCGTGAACTTCTTCATCCGGATCAAAAGCTGTATGGTCACAAAACCCGTCTAGTGTTAAATTAAATGCTGCGATGATCTTTCTCATTTTATTGTTTTAGTCTTTTTTTCACATTCTCCATTTCTTGTATCAACTTCGCAAAAACTGGTCCTACTGATCTTCCTTTCCAGCCAGAACTGTAATTGGCGGCCAGGCAAAGGTCTTTTTCAAGGATTTAAACCACCATGGTTCACCAAAATCTGGAATGAAAATAGGCCTCGACCTCACTCAACCTGATCATTTTTTTTATAAGAATAGTCTTTGAGCAATTACTCAGAAACATATTCTAGAATATCCCCTGGCTGACAGTCCAATACCTCACAAATGCTTTCCAAAGTACTAAATCTGATAGCTTTTGCTTTTCCTGTTTTTAGGATAGAAAGGTTAGAAAGGGTTAAACCTACTTTTTCAGATAGTTCGTTCAAAGACATCTTTCTTTTGGCCATCATCACGTCCAAGTTTACAATTATGGGCATATCTTAAACTGTTAACTCGTTTTCGTTTTGTATTTCAAGGCCTTTTCGGAAGATCACGGCAATGATATAAATGATACCGGCCATTAATATAAAGGCTTGGCTATCTTGCCAATATTGGTTTAACAAATCCGTATCGTAAGTATGTTTTTCCAAATAATCTGCTGATTTTCTGGCAATCAGACTTAAAATACCAATAGAAAAAGTAATGTAGCTGATCCGATAAATCTTATTGGATACAAACGGATTGAAGGGATTGGAAAGATCCATTTTCATCATCATTTGTACTACCTCGAGAAATAAGACAGTGGTTAGAACAGCGATCACTAAGATAAAACTATACATGCTGTAAAATGCCCATTGACTTTTTTCATACATCTCGGTCAAATCCAAAGTAATGTACAGTTTGGATAAGGCCTTGGGGTTTAAGAAATGAAAGATGAAATTGGTGAGTAGGCCTCCCACTTGGATGCATAGACCAACTAGAATTAAGGAAGCAATAACGGTTAATGCCCTAAAAACGAAAGAATTTGTTTTTGACATAATTTCACAGGATTAAATTTTACCAATAGTAATAAATATTTATTGAAAAATAATAAATATAGATTGGTAATCACAAAATATATTTTTCTATTTTGTTTAAAGAGATCCTAATTTTTCAATGATTCTTTCTCCATTTCTTGTATCAACTTCGCAAAAACAGGAGCTACCGAACTTCCTTTCCAGCCAGAACTGTAATTGGCGGCAAGGTAAAGGTCTTTTTCAGGGATGTAAACCAACATGGTCCCCCAAAATCCGGAATGACAATAGGCATCATACTCGCCGATTTTTATTCGATACATACCCATTTGATAGTCCATCATGGCTTTTTTTTCATAACTCACATGCTCTAACATGGTGTCTAGCGTGGCCGGGTTTTCGAAAAGTTTCCTTTGAAATAAAAGCTGGAAAAAATCCACCAGTTCCTCGGTATTTGATAAAAAACCACCGCCTCCGTAATAATCCATGGTTGGACTGAAATTATAAGTATCCATTCCTTGAAAATATTGATGGATTCTGAGTTGATCTGTTTTGGGATCTTCGCCTTCAAAGTCCGTTCTGTCTAGCCCAAATGCTTCCAATTTCAATAAATCCTTTATTCCACCGTCTAAATTCTTGCCGGTGTATTTTTCGATCAGCTCACCTAAAATCACATACCCTGTATCAGAATAGCTGAATTGCTCGCCTGGTGGCCCAATGGGTTCGCCTTTGTCCACAGCCATTTGAAATTGCTCCGTTCTTGTCCAATGATGGCTAGAATCTTTTAGAATGGTATCGAAGAACTCTGGAGCATGGGTATGGTCAAAAAATCCTGCCGAATGTCTCAGGATCTGGCGGATCGTGATTTGATCTAGGTTGTAATCTTTGGATAAAATAGCTGCATGTTCAGCAGAGATGTGCTTGGAAACAGGGTCTTCTAAACTTAAAACTCCCATTTCCATCAATCTGAGGATACTTGCAGCCACATAGGTTTTGGTGACACTGGCGATTCGGAAAGTTTGTTTCGGTGTCATTTTCTCTTTGGTCTTGATATCTGCAAATCCAGCAGCTCCAGACCATGAAAATGAGTCATCACCGGATTGTATATTGACAGAAATTCCGGCTTTGTCTTCACCTAATTCATTTTCAAGTACAGAAGTGAAATCCTGTGCAGTTGTGGCTTGAATGAAAATTAAAGCCAGTATAAATGGCGCTATTCTGCTCATTGGGTAGGAATTTATTTTTATTGAAAATATGAATATTGATTATTCTACCCTATGCTTTATAGTGTGGATTATTTTCTTTTTGTCTAAAAGCATAAAAATGCATTGGGATTCGTAATTCATACCCTAGCTTTTTATAAATCTCGATGGCATTTTTGTTGTCCGCACGGGAGTGAAGAAATGGTTTTCTTCCTTGGGAATACACTAATTCAGTAATAAAATGTGTGATTTTGCCTCCAAGTCCTAGCCCCCTGAAATCGGGATGGGTACAAATGGCAGAAACCTCTGTGTAATCACCTATGTGCATTCGCTCTCCACCCATTGCAGCAAGTTTCCCATTTAGAAAAATCCCATGATAATTTCCGAATTCGATGGTTCTTTTTGAAAAAGGTCCAGGTCTTTTCAATGAAGTTAAAGCTACCATTTCTTCCACATGAGCTTTATGGAGTGGGATGATTTTTACATCGGTTTTTGCTTCGGGTTCCTGAACTCTCCTTGTAGAAATAAACTGAGCTGCTGCATTGGTAATTTCTACTTGAATATCCGGGATAAACTTCACCTCTTGATTGATCAACAAATATGAAAGTCTGTCCTTGGGAGTGTTTTCAACCAAACCTTTTTGTGATTCTAAATCCCAATATTTCAATCCTATAAATGGTGCTACTTCTGGATCAAAAAACGGATAATCATCCGAACCTAGGTTGAATTTCTTATCCTGACCAATCAAAGAATGGTATATGGGGTTGTCTAAAATATGTGCCATGCTTCGGGGTCAAATGCTTGTTGAATTTAAGCAATTCTTTCTCTTGACCTTTAGTCCCCTGTTTTCTAAGGATCCAAGATTCGAATGGCAAATTCCATAAAGTTATTTAGGCTAATCTCCAATGGCTTTCAGAGCTGTAGACTGACTTTTCGAAAATTTTCCCTACGCCACAGGATGGTTTTGTCAAAATGAAACATTAGGATTGTGTCATCCTTTAACAATGACCCATCATGATGAAATTCTTATTGACCTTCTTGTCCTTTTTTTCATTGAGTTTTGTTTTCGCCCAACAAAATCAATCCACAGACCTTGTTCTCCAAAATTTCATTTCTCCTCCCAATGAAGCAAAACCAAGAGTCTGGTGGCATTGGATGAATGGAAATATTACCAAAGAAGGGATAAGAAAAGACCTTGAATGGATGGAGAAAACGGGGATTGGTGGATTCCAGAATTTTGATGCCAATCTATTTACACCGGTAGTTGTGGAGGAGAAGTTGGTCTTTATGACTCCTGCTTGGAAGGAGGCATTCCAGTATGCCACTGATTTAGCAGGAGAGAAAGGACTGGAAATGGCTATTGCTGGTTCTCCGGGATGGTCTGTAACAGGTGGACCTTGGGTAGCTCCGGAAGATGCCATGAAAAAATATGTTTGGACAGAAACTTTGGTAAAGGGTGGAGGTTCTATTCAGATTTCCTTGCCTCAACCTTCAGATCAAACTGGTAAATACCAAGATGCTCATTTAGAGGGCGGAGGAATTTCAGGTGCTTTTATAGGAGAGGAACCCAAGTTTTACCGAGATGCCTTGGTAATGGCATTTCCTGTTCCGGAAAATGAAAAATCCCTTCAGGAACTTGCTCCCGAAATCAACAAAAGCGGGGGAGACTTTGATTCAAACTTGCTGTTGGATGGGCATATTGACAAGGGAGGTTTTTTGCCTCCTATGGAAGTTGGAGAAGATATGTGGATACAATATGCATTCGACCAGCCTCAAACTTTCAAAGCCATGAGTATTTCTGGTGCGATGAACGGAGCCTTGGCCGAGTTCAATGGAGGACCGGAAAATCGAAGTCTAAAAGTCAGTGATGATGGTGTAAATTTCAGGACCATCGCCAAGGTTTCAGGCAGCACTGTTCCTTTTAATACGGTTTCTTTTGCACCGACCAACGCAAAATATTGGAGAATCTGTTTCGAAACTTTGCCGGGTGAGGTCAATTTATTTGCGGCGATGGCAGGTGGAGGAATGGAGCCTCCAAAACCAGCAGGAGTTCAGGTAGCAGAATTTCAATTGTACACTACTTCCAGAATCGATCAAGTGGAGGATAAAGCAGGATTTTCTCCTTGGACTGAAGATTATCAGCTTGCCGAAGCTGGAGTCAATTTACCTAATGATGATGTCCTTCCAATAAATCAAATCATTGATCTAACTTCTCAAATGAAGCCAGACGGTTCCTTAAATTGGAACGCACCTGCTGGAAACTGGAAAATTATCCGTTTTGGTTACTCGCTTACAGGTCGGCAAAATCATCCGGCCTCCCCGGAAGCCACTGGATTGGAAGTAGATAAATTGGACGAGGAAGCCGTGCGAAGGTATATCAATCATTACCTGGATTTATACGCAGATGCCACAGGTGGAAAATTAGGTCCTGACGGGTTGGAGTTTATGATATTGGATTCTTACGAAGCGGGGCATATGACCTGGACGGCAGATTTTCCAAGTGAATTTGAGAAGCGAAGAGGGTATAGTCTATTGCCTTATTTGCCTGTTTTGACGGGTCGATTGGTTTCTAATCGGGAAGAAAGTGAGAAGTTCCTCTGGGATTTTAGAAAAACAATAGGAGAGATGATCTCCGATAATCATTACGATGTGATCGGGGATGAACTTCATAAAAGAGAGATGAAGCGCTATACAGAATCCCATGAAAACAAGCGGATTTATTTGGCGGATGGAATGGATGTAAAACGTCATGCAGATATTCCCATGTCAGCTATGTGGACACCGGGAAGTTTGGCTGGTGGCACCGATGAGGAAGTAAGAAGTGAAGCCGATATTCGGGAGTCCGCCTCCGTAGCCAATATTTATGGGAAACCTTTTGTCGCCGCTGAATCCATGACTTCTGTGGGAAGGCCATTTCAGGAATATCCTGAGCGTTTGAAAAGAACCGCAGATCTGGAATTGGCCTCAGGTCTGAATCGTTTTGTGATTCATACCTCCGTTCATCAGCCTTTGGATGATAAAAAGCCCGGGTTTTCTTTGGGGCCATTTGGTCAATATTTTACCAGACAAGAAACTTGGGCAGACATGGCCAAACCATGGATTGATTATTTGGGAAGGAGTTCTTATTTGCTTCAACAAGGCCGAAATGTTGCGGATATCCTCTATTTCTATGGAGAGAATACCAATATCACCTGGGTTGCAAGGGAGGAACTTCCCAATATTCCGAAAGGGTACGAATTTGATTTTGTGAATTCTACTGTCTTAAAAGAAGCTATTACTGCCGAAGGAGGAAAACTGAAAGCCAAAAGTGGGAATACGTATGAGGCGTTGATGCTGGATGAAAGTGCTAAATTAATGTCCTTAGCAGTATTGGAAAAACTAAAATCCTTGGCAGATGCCGGAGTGAAAATCATCGGTAAAAAGCCTGTCAAGTCTCCGAGTTTATCGGATGATGAGGAGGTTTTCAAGAAGCTATCCAATGAAATTTGGGCGAAGGAAAATGTAGGCGAAGATATCCAAATTCCAGTCCAAGCCGATGTTGTCGTAAGTAAGACGGATCATGAAATTCTTTTCCGTCATCGAAAATCAGCTACTGCGGATATTTATTGGTTCAATAACAGAAGTGTGGATCCAACTCAAGCCATGATCAGCGTCAGAAGCTCGGGGAAGCTTCCCCTAAAATGGAATCCGATCACTGGGGAAACGGAGGCCATATCTTATGAAGTAAAAGATGGAAGAACCGAAATCCCTTTGGATTTTGAGTCTTGGGATGCCTTTTTTATCGTTTTGGAAGGTGATTTGCCAGTCAAATCAGTTGCCCTTGCAGAGAAGAAAGAAACTGAGGTTCAGTCATTAACTGGATCATGGAAAGTAGACTTCGAAGGACTTGAGAAAGAATTCCCAACTTTGTCTTCTTGGTCAACAAATGAGGATCAAGAAATCAGATATTATTCTGGAACAGCTTCCTATTCGAAAAATTTTAGCCTTTCCGAAAAAGAGGATGGTGCAAACTATGCATTGGATTTGGGGTCTGTGAAGTATCTCGCAGAGGTAACCTTAAATGGTCAGAATTTGGGAATTGTTTGGAAAACCCCATTCAAATTGGACATTACCAAAGCTTTAAAGCAAGGTGAAAATCAATTAGAAGTGAGAGTGGTCAATACCTGGGTCAATAGACTCATTGGGGATGCTCAACCCGAAGCCAATAAATCTACTTTTACTACCATGCCTTTTTACCAAGCTGATTCTCCATTAATGGAATCAGGGTTGTTGGGGCCGGTGAGAATACTGAAAGTGGATCAGTGAAAATAAAAAAATGCCTTGAGTGATCTCCCAAGGCATTTTTCTATTAAATAGGTATATGAATCAGATGCTACAATAGTCTGAATTTTATCCCTCCGTTGATGACAAAGCCATCGACTGGAGCGTAAATATCCCTAAAATCCGGATTTGAAAGGCTGCCGGTATAAATCGTATCAAATCGAGTTTGTCGGGTATCCAGGAAATTTTCAAAATTCAGGAAGATAGAAAAATTCTCTCCAAATTTCTTCTCACTCATCAAGCCCACGATCCAATAGGATTTTCCTTCAGCTCCGTCATTGAGTTGCTGAGGACTGAAATAATATGCCTCCAGTCCGATCCAGAAATTCTCATGCTTTTCATACATCAAGACATTGTTGATTCGGTGTTTTGCTACCAAAGGATAGGTGGATTTGTTGCCATTGTATTGCTGATTGACATCAGCAAAAGTATAACCGACAAATAGTTTGAAGTCCTTGTAATTCCATTTCATGTTTAGCTCCAGACCTTTTGTCTCCAAACTTCCATTTGGCTGTTGAAACTCATAATTATTCCCTGTTGGAGTGAGCAAGAGTGGATTTTGAATGCTGGTATAGAAGAAAAGGGTGTTGGCCACCAAGGATAGTTCTTCTCCAAAAGCGACTTTGTAATTCAGATCCAGGTTTGCTCCAGAAGATTTTTCTGCTACAAAAAGATCAGGATCTATGGGCAAAATAGATTGAAAATGAATCCGTTCGGCATCCTCTGTAAATACCGTTGGGGACTTATATCCCAATCCTCCTCCAAGTCGCATGGTAAGTGCATTGGTAGGTTTGTACATGGCTGAGAACTTCGGTAAGGGAAATACCCCATACTCTTGTTGATAATCCAGCCTGAATCCTGTTTCAAAAGTCCATTGCTCGGATGCATTCCATAGATTTTGTGCAAAAATCCCATAGGTATTTAGCTTGTAATCGAGAGGAAGGCTTTCATTTCCTTCTTTTTGAACGAACTGATCCGTCCATAAATTCAGTCCACCAATCCATTCTGATTTGCTTCCTTTGGTGCTGATATTCGACTCAGTGAAGGAAGAATACTGCTTTCCCGAAAACAGAAAATCTGGGATTTCTATGCTTCTGTCGTAATAACTGTAACTGTTTTTTACCTGAAACTGGGTTGACTCATTAAATTGAAGGTGATAGTTCAAGCTAGTTGAAATCCGATCTGTGGAGTTTTTTTCAAAATAAGGGTTTGTCACTGCTTCGCCTTTGATGAAATCCAAATTTCCACCCAGTCGATCTTCCGTCATCAGGTTCAACCCCAAGACTAAATTTGATTTCGGATTCATGTCCCAAAATAACTTGGGGTTAATCGTAAAACGGTCAAATTTTGGGATTGCTGTTAGTCCTATATCTGCAGGATCATATGCAGTTCCTTTGTTGTAGGAGGCGAAAATAGTCGAGCCGATTTTCCCTTTTTTAGCGGCATAAAATGCACTTGCATCTAATCCCAATGCAGAAGTGCCGTTCAGCATAATGGATAACTCGGGTTCTACTTGGGGGCTTTTTGAAATCAAATTGACCAGGCCGGCGATGGCTCCGCCTCCATACAAAGTGGAGGAAGCTCCTTTGATCACTTCCACTTGAGCTAAGTCCAAAGGTGCGATTTGCATCAAGCTCAACCCGGAAGAATACCCTGCATATAAGGGAAGTCCATCTCTCAATAGTTGGGTGTACTTTCCATCCAAACCTTGTATTCTAATGCTGGAGTTGTAACTCGTAGCGGAGGTCTGTTGGGTTTGGATCCCCGTACTTTCATTCAAAAGCATCCGGATATCCCCGGGTTTCATATTTCCTTTTTCAGAGAGTTCTTCCCCTGCAATGATTTCCACACGGGTGGGAACATCCTCTATGACTCTGGAACTTCGATTGGATTGAACGATCAGTTCCTCCATCTCTTCCTCAGAATGATCTAATGAGATCTCCTCTGGTTGTTCGGAAAAGCTAAAGGGAAAAGTCCGCTTTAATCGTAGGGTTTCATAGCCTAGAAATCGAATTTCCAAGGTATAGGTTCCGTCTGGAATCCGTTCAAGAAGTACCAAACCATTTTCATCCGAAACAGCTCCGAGAGAGATTTCCTTTAACAAAACGGTGGCCCCAATCAAAGGATCTCCAGAATCTTTATCATTGACTTTAGCTTGGTAGTTGGTTTGGGAATAGGCAAAATGGCAGCTCAATAGGAGAATGCCTACTAATAAATTTTTTAGCATGATTGATTAATCGATTGAAAACTAGATGAGAAATGCTCAAGTTGAGCTAGGCCAAAAAAGAAAGTGTTTTGCCCGGTGGCTTCACGAGTCTCATGCTATGTTGCTCCGAATGAGGAGCTTTCCAAAAAAGGATAGGTTCGGATTTAATTTCTTCTGAAATAGGTAGAACTGGAAAGGAGAAGTGTTCAGTGGAAAATCCAATACAGCTTCCACAGGAATAAAATGGGGAGCAAGGCAAGTGATCCTGACAGTCCTCCTCGGAACCAACTTCTGATTCCTGACTGAGCTCGGTACTATCACAGCTATCTTCCGCGCTGCAACAAGGCATGCCTGTCAGCCAAAAAGAGAATAAAGCCATGAAAACCGATAAAACTTTCATCCTTCAAATGTAAAAATCAATTTCTGGATAAAAGAATCATGGAGTAATTAAAAAAAGAGACTGTCTCAAAAGTGTATGATATTGTCAGCCAGAGCGGAGTCGAAGGCTTAATACAGCGAATTAAGCTATATTTCGATTTCGTGACTCTCGTCTCTCAAGTGCTCAATGTGACAAAAAGTAGTTACGAGACAGCCTCTTTAGAGATATGAATAATGGTTTTTATGTCAGGATAGCAATGGATCCGAAATACTTTCTTCACCATTTTCCAATCTTCCTGCAAAAGTGCTTTCGAGTCCATCAGCTTTGACGGTGAAATCATACCATCCCTGAGAAGATTCAAAATTCAATTCTTTTAGGATTGATTTTCCTGTTGCCAATTCGATTGAATGATTTCCTTTTCGATAATTGTTTTCCTGAATTTGAATGGAAGAAGGCCCCAAGTGACTCGTCAAAATTAGGTTCACAGATCTACTGATCGATCCACCCATTTGAACTGGCTGAATATCAATTTCAAGTATAGATGAAGAAAAAGATCCTTTGTATTCCCTGTAAAAGCCATTGGGTCCATAGACTCTGAGGTGGGATTTTCCATTTTCAAAATCAGCAAAAGGCCAAGAATATTCCAATTTATCCCCTGCTTTCACAGCAAACTGCCAGACTCTAGCTTCTTCCCAATCAGAACCATTGCCACCTTTATGCTTTCCTGGCGCATATACCTGAAATGGTGCTCCCAAGGATTCTTCTCCAAATAGTTCCTTGGATGCTTCAAAGCTGATTTGGAATTCCTTTTTATCAGCACTGAGTTTTCCATTGACCCGAAGATCATAATTTAGGGGATTGGAAGGTCTGCTTCCTTTTTCCTGTATAGGAAGACTTCCTTCTTTTTGCAATCGGGTAATGCTCCAATTTTTGGCTTCTGAGGCAGGAATAGCCATAAAATTATCCGGTAAAGCCTTGAACTGGGCTTTATGGATTTGAGTCATGAACTCATTTCGTTTGATTGGATTTAACTTTTCTAATGGTTCCCCATGGTAAGGTCTAAAAGCGGAAGTCAAATCTCCGGAAACCATTCGTCTCCATTCGGAAATATTGGGTTCCTCGACTTTTTTGCCAGTTTTTTTACTCAGGAAGTTCTCCAAAAACTGAATGGTCGAAGTAATGTCTGTTACTTGTGAATTGACATATCCGCCACGAGTCCATGGAGATGCGACGATTAAAGGAACCCGATACCCTAATCCAACCGGGCTAGTTCTACAATCTTTTTCTTTAAACCCTTCCTTTCGTTCATCTTCACTGTAAACATATTCTCCGTCAGAATCCACTCCTTTTGATATGAATCCCTCTTCTGGATTTTTCGGATCTGGAACGACAAATGGAGGTTGGTGGTCAAAATACCCGTCATTTTCGTCATAATTCAAAATAAAGATGGTCTTTTTCCAAACCTCCGGATTTTTAGTCAGGATATCCAATACCTCCGAAACATACCAGGCACCATACCATGGCGCACTGGGATGATCAGAGAATTTCTGGGGCGCAACCAACCATGTCACAGCAGGTAAATTGCCTTCGTTCACATCTTTTCGGAACTGATATAAAATATCTCCTTTGGGTACTTCCACTATTCTTTCTTCCCCGTTTTCAGTGTAGTGGATTTTTTCGGTTTTTTGGAAGTTCGAATCTCCTGTATTTCTGGCGAAAGCCTTTCGGTGGATGTTTTTTTCAAATTCAGGAAGCTTTTCAAAATTATCCGGATGGTATTTGACCAAGTGTTCCTTAACCATTTCCAACTCTTCCCGCTTCTTTTCTATTTCCTCTAAATAGCCGTCTCCTGCACCTTCAGGCATTCCATATTGATCAAATTCTGCCAACTCAGCTTCAATAATCGGTTTTTGATTCTCCAAAAACTCATAATATCCTGGGCTGAAAAACACATGGTATTGGGAAAACCATTCCAGGTTATTGTCAGTGAAATTGGCCAATAAAGAGGAATCTTCTACCAAGGAAGGAATGCTGATTTCATTTTGATAGACTTTCCAGGAAATGCCCAATTGTTCCAACCTTTCTGGAAAGGTAGTCCATTGTGCTTCCTTGCTATAGGATAATTCCCCATTTCTAACTTTTGCTTTTTCCCCTTTTTCTCCATGGGTTTTTCCCGTCCAGAAATAGCTTCTATTGGTAGTAGTTCCAGTCAAAGCTGCACAAAAATGCTGGTCAAAAACAGTGAAGGCATCAGCCAATGCATAGTAGAAAGGGATGTCCTCTCTGGTATAATAGCCCATTGTCAAAGGGACTTCTTTAAATTCTTCCCTTCCCGGTCTTTTGGCCTCGATCCAGCCATTGTATTTGCCTTGATTTCTGGCATCTACCTGATTTTCCCAGGAATGGGGAATATCCCGCATCCAAGTGGCTTTCGTGGCCTGAATATCCAAGCGGAAAGGAGGGAAGTGCGTGCCTTGATTATCGGCCTGCATCCAAACGGGCAGGTTGCCTGGGATGGTAATGGCTCTGGGATCATTATAGCCACGCACTCCTCGAAGGGTACCAAAACAGTGGTCAAAGGATCTGTTTTCTTGCATCAGCATGACCACATGCTCTGCATTTTCATAAGTAGTGCCTGGATCAGGGCTGATGGCCAATGCCTTTTCTATAGAACTTGGTAATACTTGCCAGAGTCCAGCTGCGCCACCTAAAAGTGCTGTTTTTTTGAGAAATTCTCTCCGGGATTCATTCATGGTCGAAAATTAACTTCTCCGTGGGATTTAGGGCCATATCTGGAGGTTAATTTTGCTTTAGTTTTTTATTACCAAATGCCGCGAGGGAAAGCTAACTCCTCAAATAGATTCTCCATGCTGGGACATATCCAGTCCTATTTCCTCGTATTCTTCTCTGACACGTAGGGTGACAAATTTGTTGAGGATAAAGAAAATCAAATACCCCATACCAAAGGAGAAAATACATACCCCTATCAAGACTACCATATGGGAGGCAAATACACCGATTCCCCCATGGAGTAAGCTGGAACCTTCTTTCCCCGCAAAAATGGCCGTAAGGATCATTCCCATAATTCCGCCAATTCCGTGGCAAGCAAATACATCCAGGGTATCGTCAATTTTCTTCAAAAACTTGGCGTTCATAGCTAGGTTTGAAACGATCGCGCCAACTGCTCCGAAGAAGAAGCTTTCTGGTACAGTAATATATCCAGCAGCAGGAGTGATGACTACCAAACCTACCACGGCACCGATACATGCCTGAAGGGCTGAGATTTTTCGACCCTGTATTCTGTCAAATAATACCCAGGTCATCATGGCTGTTGCCGAACTGATGGTCGTTGTAGCAAAGGCAAGAGCGGCTGTTCCATTTGCTCCAAAAGAGGAACCAGCATTGAAGCCGAACCATCCAAACCAAAGCATTCCTGTGCCAAGCAATACATAAGTGATATTGGAAGGCTCGTGATGGGGTTTGTTTCTTTTGCCCAAAAACAATGCTCCGGCCAAAGAAGCCATCCCGGCACTAATATGTACGACAGTTCCTCCTGCAAAATCCAACACACCAAAGTAGGATCCGATCAGTCCGTTTGGATGCCAAACCATGTGACAAAGAGGAGCATAAACAAATATGCAAAAGATGCCTATAAAGAATAAATACCCTATAAATCTCACTCGCTCCGCAAAGGATCCCGTGATGATCGCAGGAGTAATTACGGCGAATTTCATCTGAAATAATGCAAAAAGGATAAAAGGAATGGTGGTTCCCAGTGCTTTATGAGGCAATTCGGCCACTTGATCAAAGAATAAATATTGGAAGGGATTGCCAATGATTCCATACGTGTTGCCATCAATCGTAATTCCGATAGGATCTCCAAAAGCAAGGCTAAATCCAACCACCACCCAAAGCATGGTGACTACGCCCAGGGAAATAAAGCTTTGAAGCATGGTAGAAATCAGGTTTTTCTTACCTACCATACCTCCATAAAACAAAGAAAGTCCCGGAGTCATCAATAATACCAGACAGGAAGCTGTGAGAAGCCAAGCGATATCTGCAAATACTAAATCCTCTTCTGTACCGAAATTTTCTAAAACCGGACTGGCATGCTTCCAAAATAAACCCAGTACCGGCGCTGCAATTGTAATCAAGAAGGCAAGTTTCCACTTGAACTTCATACCTGTTTTATTCATGGCTCAAAAATAATAGTTTTAATCTTTTATTCTGAGTTAGAACGATAATTCAGAATAAAAAACCATGAATCTGATATTTACTATGAAAATCTAAGGTGAAAGATGAAATTGTAAATACTTAAAATACAGCTTTTTATACCTTGCTTTACCTGTTGTTGAGCTTAGGTATGTAAAATCGAAGGATTTGTACTTTTATGGATTTCTGTTTTTAACTTACAAAAGTAACCAATGATATATGATGAAGTTTTTTGATTTGTTGCTTCCCTCTTTGAATAAAATCGGGGTTTTCATAGTGCTAACGCTTGCCTCTTGTAATTCAGAAGAGAGTAATCTAGTTGAATCTTCTCCTACTTTTGAAGATTTGGAATGGATTGATTTGAGTTATTCGTTTGATTCCACGACTTTATATTGGCCCAATAATCCAGATGGATTTCAGCATCGAGTAGATTCAAAAAGAATGACGGATTTAGGGTATTTTTATTCTTCTTATACGATTCTCACTCCCGAGCATGGAGGCACTCATTTGGATGCACCGATTCATTTTTATGAAAAGGGAGAGACGTTAGACCAACTCCCGCTTGGCAAGTTGACAGGCGAGGCAGTGGTCATAGATGTAAGTTCCCAGGCATTGAATAATCGGGATTATTTAATTGATTCTGTTGCCATCTTAAATTGGGAAACTGAGCATGGTAAGATTCCAGAACAAAGCATGGTTTTATTCCGAACTGGATTTGGAAAATTTTATCCAGATCGGGAAGCCTATTTTGGTACAGCAAAAGTAGGAGTGGAGGCTATTCCAGAACTTCATTTCCCAGGGATTCAGCTTGAAACAGCAATATGGCTGGCGAAGGAGCGTCAGATTAAAGCTGTAGGTTTGGATACGCCTAGTTTGGATTATGGGCAATCCAAAGACTTCGCCGCTCACCAAGCCTTGATGAGAAATCAAATCCCCGGGTTTGAAAATGTAGCTAACTTGGATTTGCTTCCTGCCACAGGAATTTATGTAGTCGCACTTCCTATGAAAATTAAAGATGGGAGTGGTGGACCGTTGAGGATTATTGCTGCGGTAATAAAGTAATTGTTAAAAGAGTATTAGGGTTGACTTGCTCGTTCTTCAACTTAATTTCCTGTAAGTCGAGCTACCATAATCCCTGACTGAGACTTATTTCCTGCCAAATAATCACTTAGTGGTTTTTCAGAAATTTCGACTTCTTTGTTTTTGGAACTTGCATGAAGCAGATGGATTCTTCCGTTTTTCCGAATGGCAAAACCTGTATGGACAATGTCCAAGTTGGTCATGGAAGTCGTGATAGCGATCAGATCCCCAGACTGTATATTCTTTTCCAGTTTGCTGATTTCGGTCTTGGGTATATAGAAATAGCCTCTTTTTTGGATAATCGCTTCGGTTGTTTTGATCTCCTTCAAATTTTCCGAATCACTTAATTGAGGGTAAAATTTAGGGTTTTCAGACATAAAGGTGGGATTATTGGGATATGGAACACCACCCACTTCCTCTGTCACATCGCTGATAATTCCCTTCTGCTCATTTTCAAAAATCCAATCTGAAAAATAATGAAGTCGGGAGGGATAACCTTGGTTTTTTCCTGACCGGTAACGAAGTTCCTCCAGTTTTTGCTCAAATGCTTCAAAGGTAAAATCTCCATTTTCAGCCAAGCGGGTCAAGCTAACCACCGTTTCTAAAAAGGTAGTGCAATCAAGCCCTATAAGGTTTACAACAAGTTTTTCAGTTCCTGATAATTCCAAGGTTTTCTCCACATAAGGCGTTTCCAAAAACCATTGTCCAATTTCAATATTGAGCTCATTTGGAGGCTGAACGGAATAGTTTCCTTCCGAAAGCTTAGCCAAAAAACCTTCAAGTTTTTCTCGGCTTTCAAGGGTACAAACGGTTTGGGCTTGAGTAAAAAGCGGGACAAATAGAAGGAGTATAAGGATTCGTTTATACATAAATTGAATTGAACCAGAGTGAAATGTGTTGGCAGACTTGCTCATTGCCATCAAAAATTAAGCATTATTTGTGAAGCGGAACCACTCGTCCTTTCTAAGGGGGCAGAGGGATTCTTCAAATCAAATTTTGAAACAAACACCAATTAATATTAATCTGTAAATTAATAGGAAGGTAATTGAATCGCCAAGATCATACCATACCTAGGTAAACAGAATCTGAAAGTTTTCTTTTGTTGGTTCTGCGGTTTTTTTGACTGAATGCTAAATAAGAAATACATTTCGACTCATTTTGGATTAAGTCCGTTATTTTTCAATTTTCAGAATATTCAAAGGTAATTTATAGGCGATTTCAAACATCAGCCCATCGATATTGATCTCATTCTGAAATGAACCGGATTCATTTCCAAGTTCCCAGTCATAGGAAATAGTCCTGAAACTAGTCGGGGTTAAAATATAGCTTCCCTGAATCACTAAGAATGAAGATTTAAAAACTACTATATCTGAATGCAAACCCACTTTGAAAAAGGCAGGGAGTTTTTTGTTGTCAACTTGAAAATCGATGTAAATATTTTCTGTGCCCAAGGAGTTGGAATAGTGAAAAGTGCGGTTTGGACCTGGTTTCCTGGTTGAAAATAAAATGATATTTGCAGAGGCATGAGCTCCTACTCGAATACTTTTTTTATCATTTAAAAGGACATCATATTTAAAACCCAAGGGGATGTAGCCAGCATTGAAATTCAAGTAAGTTTGAAGTTTTTCGCCTGTATTTCCCAAAAAATGATCGATGGTGGAATTATGCCAGATAAATCCAAATCCTGTTTCCCAGGAAATATTGCCTTTTCTGAAACCGTATAGTCCACTGACTACTCCGTCCATTTCACCATAGATATCCAAGTATAAATTTTCTCCGGGAGTGGTATTGTGTTTTCTAAGACCTACCGGAAATAAAAGATAGGGGCCATCTTCCCGACTATTACTTTGCCTTAAAGCCCGCTTTTCGTAAGAAGAAAGTTTGTTAGCTGTGTAAACTGCATGGTCTTTTACCTGAGAAAAAAGGAGGGAAGGAACCATGAAAAATGCTAAAATGAGAATTGTTTTCATTCTGAATATCTAAAAGTGTAGTAATAACGCAAATAATGTAAAGATGATATAGTTGAAATCAAAAGGCTTTAACTCTTTCAAATCAAAGGATTGATTATTTCTTCCACTAGTAGTCTACTGGTGGTTTGGGCTCGCTCAAAATACTACCGTGGGTAAGGACCTTTTTGATTAATCTCCCATAGGCATCCTGAAGTTTCGGGATCACCAGATGAGTTTAAATTTCAATAATTAAAAATCTAATTTCCCTATTCAATTGGATTGAAAACAGAAAAGCCCCCATTTCTGAGTGGCTTTGGCTTCTCCTATTGGGATTCCCGATATCATCCGCTTTGCTACTTTATCGGGACAGGCTTCTCGCCGATTAAAATAGTGTTTACCAACAAAAAAAAAGCCCTCAGAAATGAATCTGAAGGCTTTTAGAGCTCCCCTAAGTGTACTCTTCTCGAACCAATTCAAGGAAGATATGCTCAGGATCTATAATTTGAAGGATTTCGTTTATTCTTATGATATTCAAAGAAATGGAGAGAATGGATTAAGGCTTAATTACATCCCTTACTAGTATTGAACACACTATAATAGTATTAAATAGTATGGCATTTAAAGAAGGACATGAAAAGAAAGGAGGAAGAACAAAAGGTACTCCTAATAGACTTACTAAAGAATTTAGAGTTTTATTAAAGACTATTCTATATGACGAAGTTGGAAGAATTCCCGAGTACCTTGAAACTCTAGAGCCCAAAGAGAAACTAGAAGCAATTATAAAACTTCTCAATTATGCTGTTCCTAAAGTTCAGTCAATTAATTCGAAGGATGGTGAGCCTTTAGATTTTGATTGGTAGAGTTTTGAAGGGTTACTTTATTGGGAAAAAAGAAGTAATCAGTTATTTTCTTGTCAGTGGTTTAAGCTCACTATCTATGAATTGATTTGGCTTCCAGCCCTTAGTAAGCTTGTCGAGAATAAAGTGATCAAAAGCAGATATTCCTAAACCTGCAGCAGCACCAACTGCAGGTGTTGCAGTCATTCCTAGAGCTACCCCAATTCCAGCAAAAAATGCCCATCGCATATTTTTGGTTGGAAGAATATTAGTTTTCTTTTTTGGAGCAATCTCTTTTAGATACTCGTGGACTAGGTTCCCTTCCTCAGGGACCCCTTTTAACCAACTTCTGAATTTATCAGATTTTTCTAGGAGGTCAAGAAGATCTTTTTTTGTTATTATTCCTTTTATAAAAGCCTCACCGATTGAATAACATTCACTAAGAGCCACTTCTTGGAAAAGATCCAAATTTCTTTGGCTAGATATTCTTTTTTGAATCAGAATCTCTAATTCTTGACTTATGAATTTAGAGTGTAAATCCCTAGTAACTAATTCGCTTTCAAATTTTGATGAGATATAAATATCTCCCTTGGATTCTGCTAAGGTGAGTATGAATCCGCTGAAATTAAAATCATTGCGATTAGAACCATTTAACTTTTCACTAAAATCATTAATTGCTTTTAGGTCTAAGTTGGATTCAATTGTAAAACAATCAAATGGAGAATCCGACTTTGCTTCTTGAATGCTTAATTCTAATTTTTCGGGAAATTCAAAACCTTGATAATGATATTGAAGATATGCTGATAGATTACTTTTTAATAATTCTTCATTTTTAAAGTTTCTCCTTATCTCATCAACAACATTGCTTTCATATTTGAAAGGTTCTATAATCTTTGAAAAATGATCTGAAAAGGATCGGTTCTTTTGACTGTTATTTATTCTTGTTCGATGTGTTTCATACAAAATTCTAGAATGACTCTCACTGGTTCTTTCAAATAGGTCTACTGAATATAGATCACTTTTCGGTGACATTGACCCTAGAATATTTTCTTGGATTTTTAAGGTTAGTTTCCCATTTATGATGAGCTCATTTAAAAAATCCTCACCAAAATGATTTAATAATGTAGTAAGTTCTTGTTTATGAACTATTACCACTACATTACCATAAAAAAGCATGCAGTCTATTAAAAAAGCGATGTCAAGCTTTTCATTATTAGTCTCTTTGGTTTTTATGCAAATTTTATCAAACATTAAAGCAGAAAGAAAAATTTAACCTATTGATTCTTATTTTTCCCAATTTGTAAAATTTGTCTACAAAAATGGGTAATCATGAAATTTAAGTTTTTCACCTCAAAAAAAGTTCAAATTTTATCCAAGCATTCATGATATTTCTTAGTAGAATTTCCATTTCATCCCACCCTGATGAAGTTATTCCGTTGGCTTTTTGATGCTTAACTTTTTCGCGGAATCTCTTTTGGATTTCACCTTTATCGATCAATTCACCTTGATAGGAATTCATAGCTTGATCATATCCTTTCCATTGGATTGGTGATAGCTCATTATTGGCGTCCCTTAAGACATCAGCTCCGAGGTACATTTCTATACTGCAGGCTAACCCATTTACATTCATTTCTTGGACACCTGTCGGGCCAAGAGTCGGATAATTTTCTGCAAGGTTAATCTCTGGGTATTTCAAAACCTTAATGTTATGTGGTATTTCAAATTTCATCAATCTATTATGTTCCTTTCTACCTGCGGTATCATTGTCAAAAAGAGCTACGATTTTGTTCTTTATTCCAGAACCGATAAACGACTTCACATTGTGGACTAGGAATGATGCACTGCCGTTCAGGTCTAAATCCTCAAAGTTCATAAAATGATATCTTCCAACCAGATGAGGATATAACATTTCAATACTGGTTTTGATGAAGTTGGTATCTGTTTTACCCTCTGTTAAAACAATAATTTTTTCGTAATCAAGGAATTTTAATTCCTCAGGATATACCCATCCTGCATTGATAACTTCAGATAAATCATATGTAATCTTTAGTTCTGGTTCGAGGCAATAGAGAATTGAAAAAAGCCAAGAATGCGTAGATAAGCCAATTCGAAAATCGTTTGCCACTGCATTACTATCAGGAAATAAAAGTTCACTTTCAAGTTCATTCTTATTAAGTCCAGACCTGATACATTTTAATATAAATTCTACATATCTATCGTAAGTTTCGGGAATTGAAGAATCTTCTTCCATTTTCAATAATGTATCAAATTCCTTCCTAGCATTATTTTCTGAACTTCCAATAATTATTAATCTGTCTAGGCAAACTTGGACGGATGTTTCAAATACTGATTCCATGAAAGTTTCGTCATCCCTAAGAACCTCTCTCTGTTGGAAATCCTCATAATCGAAAAGCAATTCAACAATTACTTCATAGAAACGATTTTTGGCATAAAACCCCGAGTAGCTACCTATTTTTAATTCAGACCAAGAGCCCATTCTTATTTTGATCTATTATACTCCCTAAACAACCCTTCCAAAATCATCGGGAAGACCTTACTATCCATTATTTTTTTATAAAAATCTAATCGGTCTCCATAGTATTCACTGACTTCATCTTTTACAACTTTCTTGAAAAAGTCTTTTTTATCATCAGAGGTATTGTTCCCATGCATTACCGATAGAAGTTCAGTATTTTGGTTCATCCGCTCTTTTACATGCTGGAGGTCAACTTTATCCTCCTCTGATAACTCAATTCCATATACTTCATTAATCCTCTTGATAATCTCAGAGAGAAGGTCAAATTCAGGTTCATTAACCATCCCTGAGCCACTTTCACTCATCGGGTATAATTCTCCCTTCTTATCCTCCAAACTGAGCTTAGATTCTCCCATCATTTGAATCCTTAGAGAGTCCAAATCAACCGAGTCTGAAAGGTCTATTCTTTCAGTTTCTCCTTTTGGGAGTTTCTTGTTGACATATCTCAGGAAAACATATAATTTCTCCCATTGAACTTCTGTGAAGTCCATAATCTGAGAGATGTAAGAATACAAACGGGTAAAAGATTGAATTTTAGACTTAAATTCCATTTGTTGATCCTCATTATCTAATAACTTCCAACTGTCCACCACCTCATCAATAATGGGGTGAAGTTTTTCATCCGTTTCGGTTTGTTTGTAGAACTCCTTACAGAATCTATCTACTTGGTCATCTGTAAATAGATTGAAAGCCTCAATTTGATATTGAAGATCATATAATTTATCAGGTTCTGTTTCTCCTGTTAAAACGGTGGAGGTGTAAAAAGGCTGGAATGAATTAATAATTTCCTCCGTATCGTTCACAAAGTCCAAAACAAAAGTGTCAGTCTTTCCACTTTTGGTTCTATTTAATCGGGAAAGTGTTTGAACACATTGCACACCACTCAATTTCTTGTCTACAAACATGGTATGAATCAAAGGTTCGTCAAACCCTGTTTGGAACTTACTAGAGACGATTAGAATTCGATATCTAGGGTCTTTTAATGAACTTGGTATATCTGCTCCCTCCACACCGTTTTCTGCGTTCAGAGAGCTCTCTGTAAAGTCTTTGCCATTCAATTGAACTGTCCCACTAAACGCAACCAAGCAAGAATAGGTAAGACCTCTTTCTTTCATTTGTCTGACCATCTCTTGAAAGAATAAGACGCAATGTTTTCTAGAACGAACCACTACCATTCCCCGAGCTTGTCCATTTATTTTCTTGGAGGTCTGGGAAACAAACTGATTAAGAATGATGGAGACTTTTTGTTTGATTACTTCATCATGTGAATCCACATAATCAACCAATAATTTCATCACTTGATTTGATGGTAGCTCCTTATCCTCATCACTTGATTGGTGAACTTTGAAATACCTATTGTAGGTGGTGTAATGTTCCAAAACATCCAACGTGAATTTCTCATGAATGGATTGTTTCATGGAGTAGGAATGGAAGGGGACAAAATGTCCATCCTCATTCTTTCTGCCAAATAATTCAAGAGTCTTGTTTTTTGGTGTTCCAGTAAAACCAAAGAAGGAAATATGTTCTTGTTTTCCTCTTGATTCTATTTCCTTTCGAATCATTTCTTCATAATCCACCTCACCATTCTCATCCTCAATTACTTCGAGAGACAAGGATTTTTTTAAATGTTTAGAAGTCTCTCCACTTTGGGAAGAATGAACTTCATCTATCACCACTCCAAAGGTTTGACCTTTAAGTTGAGAAATGGTTTCGGAGATGAATGGAAACTTTTGAATTGTGGTAACGATGATGTCTTTTCCCTTTTCTAGATACTCTTTTAGCTGTTGAGAATTGATGTCAATGGGATTAACTACGCCACTGGTCTGTTCTAATTGTTTGAGGGTGTTTTGAAGCTGTTTGTCCAAAACCTTTCTATCGGTAATCACCAAGATGGTGTCAAACATTCTCTTGGTATCTCCCTTTGTTCGATAGAGAGAGGTTAATGCATGTGCCAACCAACCGATGGAATATGATTTACCTGAACCTGTGGTATGTTGGATGAGGTAATTGTGTCCAACTCCTTCTTCCTTTACCTTAGACCTCATCTTTCGAATTACGTCTAACTGATGGTATCTTGGAAAGATCAAAACCTCACTTTTCTCCTCTACCACTTTGTTGAGTTTCGGATTCCAAGTCTTTTCACTTTCAATGGAAACCAACACAAAATTTTCTATGATATCCAATAAGGAATCGGGTTGAAGAATGTCATTCCATAAATATTCAGTCCTGTAATTTCCTTCAACAGGAGGGTTTTCAATTCCTTTGTTATAAGGTAAAAATCTTGTATTTAAGCCACCCAATCGAGTGGTCATGGATACTTTGTTATTATCTACGCAAAAATGGACGAGGCATCTCTTAAACTGCAAAAGGGGCTCGCCTAAGGGGTTTCTGTCTTCCTTATACTGTTTCTCTGAATTGTAAATATTTTGGCCTGTGAGTTGGTTTTTCAACTCCATTGTAATTATAGGGATTCCATTTAGGAAAAGAACCATATCAATGGATTTCTCATCCTTATTGGAATAATGAAGCTGTCTCACCACCACAAAACGATTCTTGGAGTATAGAAGCTCATGTTCAGGGTTAAGACCACTTTTCGGCTCGAAATACACTAAGTCAAATGAACATCCTCTTGTATTGATTCCTTTTCTCAAAACCTCCACAATTCCACGTTTAGAAATGGAATCATTCAGCACCTTTACTAATTGTTTGTCAGTGGAGGTGTCAAACTGAGAATAGAGTTTTTTGTATTCTTTTGGTTGAGTTTCTTTAATGAAACCTATAAGATCTTCTACTATGACACAATGAATCCTATCGTATTCGGTATATAGGCGGGAGGTGTACTGACCATCCTTGGTTAAAGAATTTTCTATATGGGTTTCAAACCTTCCTTCATTCGGTGAACTCATGCCATTTCATTTTTAAGTTCAACGGAAAGGTCTTCTTCACAAACCCTGATTTTTCCTGTAACAACTTCTGAAATTATGGATTGACGATATTCTTTGAGGAGGTGAGTTTTGTTTTTTTCTAATTCAATTAATTCATCAATTTCTTTTGTGTGTGTATTTAAATGTTCTACTATATTTTGTTGTTCCTCAGAGGGTGGAAGAATAACAGGAAAATTTGAAATTTCTTCCTGACTTAACATTGGTATTGTAGTAACAGAACCTTCAATATCTATAATCTTTAAAATTGTATCAGATTGTAGATAATACCATAAGAAAACTGGATTCTCCTTAATTTTATTTACTAAAACTAAACTTGGATTAATTGTCATCTCTCCATAATCTTCGTCAATGTAAAGGACCTTCCCCAGCGTCCCTCTTTGACTTATTATTAAATCCCCTTTTTTAACCATTATTTCAGGTGATTCATAGTATTTGTCCCAATGTAGAAAATCGGGATTTGAAAGGTTTAGTTTATTACTGTTGTCAATATGTTTCCCTCCAATTACACGACACCCTTCGCCCTCCTCTACAAAATCAGTTTTTTTATATCCTTTAAATCCAATTCTTCCTTGAAGATTTACACAATAGCCTAGCTTTTTCTTTTTCCAATGACTCGGAATCTCACCAATCCATTCCACCCCTGAGTCTTTCATTTCCACATTTGGGTCAAGGCCTTTGGTGACCACATGGTTTATTAAAGATGTTCTTTTCTCTTTTAGGAGTTCAATTTTCTTTTCCTTGTGTTGGATGAGGTTATCAATCAGTTGGGTCTTTCGGTCAAGAAAAGAAACGATTTGTTGTTGTTCTGGGAGTGGAGGGCATGTAATCCTTAAATTTCTTACTATATCCTGAGAAATATTTGGTTGACCACCTCCGTAGCTTAAATTTATTATATCTTTTCTTGAAGATAGTAGCCAGTAGAATACATACTTTTCGACTACAACTTTACTTTTAGACAAGACACAACATGCTTGATTTGTGGTCGTTGCAATTTTCAAAATACCTAGCTTTCCAATTGTGGCTCCATACATTGCCATTACAATACTTCCTTTTGGGTAGGTTTTTAATGTGCTGTGTGCTTCAATTGCTTGATTGGTGATTTTTCTAGATGTAAACGTAATGTCACCATCATTCAAGTCTCCTGTTAATAACCAATTAACATTCCCGTTTTCGTAAAAAATTTCATTATTGCTCTTTGGAGTTGTCCCACTTCCAATGGTTTCAAAGCACCATGAAATTTTTTTGAATTCCCAATGCCTAGGGATTTCTCCAATCCATTCAACTTCTGAATCTTTATAAGATTGATACTTTTTCATGTTAATTGGTTTTCAATAGTTGGCTTGAATCGAATAGGATACTTTTTGATTCCTTTTAACATCTGTCCAAATGAAAAAAATGACTCATCCATCATTTTAGGTGATGCATTGTATTGGTTTTTAAGTTTGTTAAACCATCCCAGATATTCGTGTTTAAAAAGTAAATACTTGGTTCTAGAGTTGGAGGGTATTTCTTTTATGATACCTTCTTTAAAGAATAAAAAGGATCGATAAACATGTTGGTCAAAAATTGGGAATTCAGAAGGCTTCATTATGTGTAGAAGGAATAATTTCCATATGGTTGAACTCTTCTGAGGTTCAAATTCATTTTCAAATAGACTCCAATCAAAATTTACTTTTAGTTCTTTTAATACCTCCACTTTGCCCCAATAGTCTAAGGCTGTATTTAATTTTTTCCCTGAAATAGTATTTCCTGTCCCATTCTTCCATTTAAACAATTCAATAAATGAGTCTTTATTTATCAATCCTTTAGAAATGTTATTTCTATACTTGGACTCAAGAGGATAGGAATACATAGGAGACCAAGCTTCCACAAAATCATTAAGATTTTTTAGCCCATGGATTTCAATTTTATAGGAGTCAATCATTTTTTAATCTTTCATTAGAATTGACATTTCCACATCAACAGCATTTCCAATTTCATCGGTGATGGAACATTCAATCCCGTCAAATTGATATTGGAACAATACTTTTCCTTCAAAAGCTAAAATTCCTTGTTTAGTCTCTCCGCTAAGTTTGTGCTTCCATCGTTTCTTTAAATCCTTTGAATTAAAGACTAAATATTGAGGATAAACGCCTGTTTTCTCAAACTCTTTGGTACCACCTTTTTCCACAGTTACATTAATACTCGATGACTTAGTCATTCACTATTTCTTTAAAAATCCCTTCACTTTCTTCTTCCAATTTTAAAAGGTCAGTAGTAATTTCCTCCAAACTCCTAAGAGGTTTGTATTGGTAGAAATACTTGGTAAAATTTATTTCATATCCCACTTTATCTTTGTCTCTTTCCATCCAACTGTCTGGAAGATGAGGCTTGACTTCTCTATCAAAATACTCCTGAATGTCCTCTGTCAAAGGAATTCTTTCATTATCCCTCTTCGAAGTGTCTGGTTTAGGTGAGCCGTTTTTACCTTTCAACACTTTGTCATTTTCTATCAATGGTTGTTCTATCACTACCTTGGTATATCCAAAGAACTCATTATCATATATTTTGGAGAATTCTGACTCCTTAAAATCTTGGTAAAGTTGGATGAGGTCTTGGGCTTGTTCAGGAGTGATATATTTCCTTTTACTTCCCAATGATTTCTTCATCGTTTTATGGAATGAAGAACCATCAATCAGTTGAACCTTCCCCTTTCTTATAGTCTCTTTTTTATTAGTAACAATCCATATGTAGGTAGATATACCAGTATTGAAGAAGAGTTGGTCAGGAAGAGAAACTATACAATCCAACCAATCATTTTCTATAATCCATTTTCGGATTTCAGATTCTCCACTTCCTGCATCTCCTGTGAATAAAGGGGAACCATTAAAAACCACTCCTATCCGAGAACTATCCTCTTTCATTTTGGATATCATATGTTGAAGGAATAGTAAAGAACCGTCGGAAGTCCTTGGAGTCCCTATTGAAAACCTTCCCATTGGATTTCCCTGTTCATTTTCAATAAACTCTTTCTCTCCTTTCCAACTCACCCCAAAGGGAGGGTTTGTAATCATGTAATCAAACTTTTTACCTTCAAATTGATCCATTGACAAAGAAGAGCCTAATTTGATATTATCAGGGTCTTCATCTGTAATCAACATATCTGATTTACAGATAGCGAATGTCTGAGGGTTAAGTTCTTGACCAAAAAGATTTGTCCTAACTTTAGAAGGGACATTCTTTTCAATCCATTCTTTACCTATAGATAACATGCCTCCTGTACCACAACAAGGATCAAAAATGGATCGGATATTCCCTTCACCTGAAAGGTTTTCAACTTCCCCTGAGAACACTAATGAGACCAAGAGCTTTACAACATCTCGTGGGGTGTAATGTTCTCCACTAGTCTCATTACTCATCTCGGAGAACTTTCTGAGAAGTTCCTCAAAGATTTGTCCCATGGTGTGGTTATCCACGACATCAGGGTGCAAATCAACCTCAGTGAATTTGTCTATGAGTAAATAGAGCTTATTGTTTTTAAGAAGTTTTTGAACTGGTTTCTCGAGTTGGAAATTCTCTAAAATCTCAAATACATTTTGAGAATACCCATTGATATAATTCGGGAAATTCACCTTCAACCCATTCGGGTCACCTTTGAGTCTTTGGAGGTCAAATTTTGAATGATTAAAGAACTTTAATTTGGTCTGTTTTCTGATAATTGGAGTTGGATCAACCTCATCTTTTAACTCATTGTAGAGCTCAATTACTTGGTCTTTTTTCGGTTCTATGACACAATCTAATCTTCTCAGGATTACAAATGGGAGAATAACATCTCCATACTCATGCTGTTTGAAAAGTCCTCTTAGGACATCATCACAAACATTCCAGATGAAGGAGGAAATTTCTTGGTGGTTGGACATTTAATCTTTGGGTTTAAAAAAGGAATTGAATGTAAGCTTTAGTATTCAAAATTAAAATTGAAAAGTATTTAAAAAATCTTACAAATATGTAAGATTTTCTATATTTGATAAATATTACCATTACGTAAGTTTTATGGATGTTATTCGATTAGGTGGAGACGATTTTCTCATAGCTTTAAATTCTTATTTCCGTTCAGAGGGAGGTAATAGAACCTCTGAATTCTTAAATACCCCGAAGCTTCCAATTTCTGATATTGCTCAATCAAGGGTTTTGAATCATTGGGAAAAAGAAGGAGTAATCAATGATAAGAGAGATGGTGGAAAAGGGTGGAGGAGATATAGCCCAATGGAAGTGATATGGATTCATATTATCATGGAAATGAGAAAATTCAATTTTTCTCTTTCTCAGTTGAAAAAATTGAAAGGAGAATTAGAGGGATTTTCTCATTTGTTTGAGTATTCAGAAATGCCTGAGCTTGAATTGTATGTTAGATATACTTTATCAAAGCCTAAAGAATTCTATTTGATTGTATATCCAGATGGCTCCGCTATGGTTGCTTTTAAGTCTGAAATAGAGGATTTAAAAAGTTTAGGCCAATTAAAAAACCATATTTCTATCGATTTACTTCAGATTCTTAGAAAAGTCTTTCCAAAAGTTTCATTGGAATTGGAGTTCAAGTTGGATTGGAAATTAAGTGAATCTGAGGAGGCCCTTATAAAAGATATTAGAAGTGGAATATTTAATAAGATTGAACTTGAGGTAAGAGAAGGAGAAGTAAAAAGATATGAAGCAGAGGAGATAATTAGAGATAAAGTTTTATTCAGAGAAATAGCGTTGGATTATCCTTACCAAAGAATAGAAAGTGTAATAAAAGATAATAAGACAGTTGCGATTAAACGGACTGTAAGTAAGAAATTTATATAGGTATGCTGGCCTAAAATCAGCTATTAAAATACGGAAACCAACTACTTTCAGTGAAAGCGATGGATTGCATTTTATTTCAAATTGATACCATTTAAAAAATGTAAAAATATTCTAAATCAAAAAAAAGGCAAAAAATACACTGATGAGGAAATTGAGCTTATCAGAGCAAAGCTCTATCAAATAGCCTATATCGAATATGAGTTATCAAATAATTTAGAAACAGATGGACGTAATCATATACACCAGAGTATCAACTGAGGATCAGAAGGAAAATGGGTTCAGTCTTCAGGATCAGGAGAGACGATTAAGAAAACATTGTCAAGAGCTAGGAAGGAATGTTGTAAGCCATTATCAGGACGATTATTCAGCAAAAAATTTTAATCGACCAGCCTTCAGGCAGTTGTTGAATGATATCCAAAATAAAAAGATTAAAGTCTCTCAGTTATGGTGTATTAGTCATGACAGGTTTTCAAGAAATGCTCTTGAATCATTAAATATGATGCAAACCTTAAAAGCTTATGGAGTGGAGTTGCAATTTTTGGAGAATAATGTGATTTCAGATTCTCCAGAAGGTCTTTTGCTTAATATGATTCATACAGCCTTACCTCAAATCGATAATGATATCAGGTCAAATAAAACTAAGAGAGGACTTAGGCAAGCAATGAGAGAAGGGAGGTGGGTTGGTAGAGCCCCAAAAGGCTATAAAAATGATAAAGTCAATAAAACTATCATTATTGGGGAAGATGCTCATTTTGTTAAAAGAGCTTTTAAAGAAGTTGTCTTACAAATTAAGTCAATAGATCAAACTCGATTAGAGCTAAATAGAGAAGGGTTTATTTGTAGTAAACAGCAATTTTATAATTTACTCAAAAACCCTTTTTATATAGGATATATTAAAATACTCGCGTGGAGGGATGAGGAAGAAGAAATGATAAAAGGCCTTCATGAGCCAATTATTTCGGAGGAACTATTTAATCAAGTTCAAGTAATTTTTAAAAAGGGTAAAAGGAAAGATGTAAGACCATCTAAGTACAATGAAAAGTTTCCTTTAAGAGGTCATTTGATTTGTAATAAATGTGGGAATAAACTCACCGCAAGTTCTTCAAAGGGAAGAAAGAAATATTATGATTATTACCATTGTCAGAATGGATGTTCGGAAAGGCAAGACGCAAGTTTAGCAAATGAAGAATTTTTGATATTCCTTGAATCCTTTAAAATTTCTGAAGAAGTAGAAGAGCTATATTCAGAAATAATTAGGGATGTGTTTAGGGAAAAGGAGGGGTCGAAGGAGTCAAAAATCAAGTCTTTTAGAACGCAAATCTCTTCTTTCAAAGAAAGACTTGAAAGGCTGGATGATCGTTTTATTGATGGAGATATAGAGTCGGATAATTACAATCGAATGTCTAAGAAAATAAAGAAAGAAATTTTCTCTTTAGAGGCTCAAATAAAAGAGGTGGAGGGTCAAGAAACTAACCTTGAAAAACATTTTCGCTTTGGGTTATCAATGATGAAGAACTTGAGTTATTTCTATAAGATTGCGGAAATTCCTATTAAGCAAAAAATTATTGGTTCGATATTTCCTGAAAAATTGATTTTTGATGGTGAAAATTATCGAACCGAAAGATTAAATTCATTTATTTCACTAATTTCCTCAGAATCAAAAGGTTTGAAAAGGTTTAAAACAAAACAAGCCACTAAAATTAGTGGCTTGTCTAACATGGCTCCTCCTCTTGGGCTCGAACCAAGGACCCTTTGATTAACAGTCAAATGCTCTAACCAACTGAGCTAAGGAGGAATTTTTTGATTAACCCGGAGCGTTTTCCGAATTGGTGTTGCAAATGTAGGGGGCTCTATGATTTATTCCAAACCCATTCCAAAAAAATCTTTCAAGTCATTCATTCTTACTTCAAAATCAGATACTTATTTTTTTTGTTTTTTTAAGCTTTAGAGCTTTTCAGACAGTATTGTAGTAGGATTCCCGATTGGATTTAGTAATTTATTTAAAATTAATTTTTCCAAAAGTTCGCCCATCCCTGTAAAACCGATCCAAATCGAAGAGATTTTGTGTCGCAATGCACTTTTGTCACTTTATTGGAAATAGTTTTTGCTTTTCTAGGTATGGGTGAATTTGATTGCAACAAGATTAAAAAGAAATAACTTAGATAAAGATTCAACCCAAAAACCAAAAGATTATGCCAAAGTATACATTGAAGATTAATGGTGAAAACAAGGAGGTGGATGCTGTTGAGGATATGCCGCTGTTATGGGTTATCCGTGACCTCCTTGGTATGAAGGGTACAAAATTTGGCTGCGGCCAAGCATTTTGTGGAGCTTGCACAGTGCATTTGGATGGTGTAGCTGTCAGATCCTGTTCTCTCCAGGTCTCGGCGGTTGGAGATGGTGAAGTCACGACGATAGAAGGACTATCTGAAAACGGAGATCATCCGGTACAAAAAGCATGGGTGGAGCATATCGTTCCTCAATGCGGCTATTGCCAGTCTGGACAAATTATGAATGCAGCCGCTTTGCTGAATTCAAATTCCAATCCAAGTGAAGCAGAAATCGAGCAGGCCATGGCAGGTAATCTTTGCCGTTGTGGCACTTACAACCGAATCAAAGATGCTATCCTTACTGCATCAAAATCTCTGTAATTCCACCCAATTAAATCTAAACCCATGCTTCCAAATATTCCATTTCTACAAAAGAATAAGAGAAAAGATCAAAGCAAAGTCTTTGTACCGTCCAGAAGAGATTTTTTGAAATTAGGTTCCCTTGCTACAGGAGGATTGATTCTAGGAGTGAATTTTCAATGTGCTGGTCCAAAAGGTGAATCGATCACTTTTGCCCCCAATGTGTATCTGAGCATTGACTCGGATAATCAAGTCACTTTAGTTGCCCACCGATCTGAAATGGGAACTGGTATTCGGACTTCCCTTCCACAGATTGTTGCCGATGAATTAGGGGCTGATTGGTCTACCATAAAAATCGTACAGGCTGAAGGTGATGAGGAGAAATATGGCAATCAAAATACCGATGGATCTTTTTCTATCCGCATGTTTTATGAGCCGATGAGAAAAGCCGGGGCTACTGCCAGGCAAATGTTAATCGCTGCTGCTGCCGCTGATTGGGGAGTAGATGCTGCCGAATGTGATACCAAAAATGGCATGGTCCAGCATTCGGGAGGTAAAAGTGCCAGTTTCGGGGATTTGGTAGGAAAGCTAAAAGATATGCCTGTTCCCGCACCAGAAAGTGTCAAACTGAGAGAATTTTCGAATTATAACCTGATAGGAACCGATGTACCCATTTATGATTTAAAAGATATTACTATTGGGAAGGCGGTTTTTGGAGCGGATGTTGACCTACCCAATATGAAAATTGCGGTGGTGAAAAGATCTCCGGTGATCGGGGCAAAAATTATTTCTTATAACGATGAAAAGGCTTTAGCAGTGCCTGGGGTGGTTCAGGTCGTGAAGATAGAAGGTTCTGGATTTCCGCCTGGATTGGATAAGGCTTTGGAAGGAGTAGCAGTGATAGCTGAAAATACCTGGTCTGCCATCAAAGGGAGAGAGGCATTGGAGGTGGAGTGGGATCTAGGCGAAAACCAGAATTATAACTCTGCCGATCAACTGGCGGAAATGCTTCAAAGTACCAAGACAAAAGGGAAAGTGAGAAGGGAAAGAGGAGACTTTGATGGAGCGAACAGATCGGCTTCGAAAAAGATTGAAAGGACTTTTGAAGCTCCTTTTTATGCTCACGCCACCATTGAGCCACCGGCAGCGATAGCGCATGTGAAGGAAGACGGTTCCTGTGAAGTTTGGGCTCCATCGCAACATCCACAGTGGGCAAGGGGAGCAGTGGCTGGAGCTTTGGGAATAGATGTTTCTCAGGTAAAAGTAAATGTGACTTTATTAGGAGGAGGTTTTGGAAGAAAATCCAAACCTGATTTTGTGGCAGAAGCGGCTTTATTGTCTAAAGCTGCCAAAGCGCCAGTCAGGGTTCAATGGACTCGGGAGGATGATCTCCATTTTGACTTTTTCCATTCCCATAGTGCCCAAAGAATTATTGCTAGTTTGGATTCATCAGGGAATTTGACAGGATGGAATCACCACACTGTTTTTCCGGCTATTGGATCTACGAGTAGCAAAGAGGAGTTGCATCCCTCTGATGGAGAAATGGGGCTTGGCTGTGTAGATTTTCCTTTTGATGTACCAAATATCCGGATCGAATCCCATGAATCTACAGGTAATACCAGAGTAGGTTGGCTACGTTCGGTAAGTAATATCCACCATGCTTTTGCCATTCATTCCATGCTGGATGAAATCGCTGAAGCAAGGGGAAAGGATCCTATAGAAAATGCTCTGGAACTTTTAGGAGAAGACAAGGATATCACTTTTCAATCCGAGATGGTAGATGGTGAATATGGTAATTACGGTGAGAAAATAGAAGACTACCCTTGGAATACCGGGAGAATGAAACATGTCATCCGTGAGGTGGCAACCAAGTCAAACTGGACAGCAAATAAAGAATCCGGAAAAATCATGGGTTTTGCAGCGCATAAAAGCTTCTTGACTTATGTGGCTTGCGTCGTGGTTTTGGAGAAAGACAGCTCTGGTAAGATTAGTATCCCAGAAGTTTTTTATGCGGTAGATTGTGGCGTGGCAGTGAATACCGATCGAATCCGATCTCAATTCGAGGGAGGATCACAGTTTGCGACCAGCTTGGCTACTACCTCTGCGATTACCTTTGAAAATGGCCAGGTTCAGCAAAATAATTTTGATACCTACCAGATCATTCGAATGCCGGCTTCTCCGAAAAAGATTCATGTCCATATCATCGAAAGCCAGATTAAGCCTACGGGAGTTGGTGAACCGCCAGTTCCTCCGTTTATTCCGGCCCTTGCCAATGCCATGTATCGAATGAATGGGCAGCGGATTTATAAATTGCCTTTCAAAGTTTAAATAAACTCGGGTTGTAGCTAGAAATCATAGGCTGCAGCCCGATTTACTTTTGATCCTTTAAGGAGAATTGTCTGGTCATGTTCTTTACAAACTTGATTTTGCGAAAACGTAAAGCAGACCAATCGTCATTGATTGCTATTTGTCGGACTGGTTCATAATCAAACTGGGCAAGATAGCCCCAACCAGAATCCCGATTGATTTCTGATTTATATTTCTTGGAAGTTTTTTTAGGATATGCCAGCCAGATTTGCTCGTCATCTTTGGCTTTTTCCTGCATTTCAAAGAAGTACTTTTCCACCTCATCTTTTGTCTGAAGAAAGGCCAACATGAAACCAGGGGCTTTAGAAGATTCTATTAATCCATCTTTTTTCCATCCGGCAATTAATTCCTGTAGTTCTTCAGGAGTATTCCAGACTTGGATATTCATTCCCTCCTTCCAAGTCATTTTTTTCAAAAGTGGATCCATATTGCAAACATTTTAAAATTTATTCGTTCCCTATTTTTAGATTATACCATGGATGACTGGGTTCAGGTATTTTGGCTAATTTAGAAATCTAGAAATAAATATATGAAATCATTTCTCTTGCTCCTTTCTGGAGTTTTTTATGTTTTTACCGGCTATAGTCAAGAGTTTAAAGAGGTGCCGGTTTTTGGTGAGGGAGTGGCTATCCAAACTATAAATGCGAGGGTCTTAAATGAAATAAGTGGGATGGGATTCAGTAAAGTTCATCCAAATAAGCTCTATGTTCATAATGACAGTGGTGGAGAAGCTAAGGTGTATATCCTTGACTCATCGGGTAAGGAAGTAGGAGACATCGAGTTGGTAGGAGCTAAAAACAGGGATTGGGAAGATATTGCTGTAGGGCCTGGACCAGGTGGAAAAAGCTATGTTTATGTAGGCGAAATAGGAGATAATGCCGGAAAATATGAAACAATAGCTATATATAGGTTTGAGGAGCCAAGTAGTATAAAGCCAGGAATGAAGGTAGCTACTGAAAAGATCCAATTGAAATACCCGAATGGGCCTATGGATGCTGAAACGCTTATGGTAGACCCCGTTTCAGGAGATATTTTTATTATTTCCAAAAGAGATAAACGAAACACGGTTTTTCGATTGGCTGCTTCTGATTTTGGCAAAGGAGAGGCTATTTTAAAGGAAGTACTTAAACTGCCAATAACCAGTGCAGTAGCGGGTGATATCTCTCAAGACGGCAGTCAGATACTGATCAAAAATTACCTGGAAGTCTATTATTGGCCAAGAAACTTAAATGAATCCCTTACAAATGCCTTGTCTAAAGAGCCTATTAGGTTACCTTACGTTCCCGAACCTCAGGGAGAAGCCATTGGCTTTGATCAAGCTGGTAATGCCTATTATACCTTGAGCGAAGTTCGTTTCGAAATCCAGCCTGTACTTTACAGGTATCCAAAAAAATAAAATCAATGCAGACTTCTCCCAATATTCTGATGGTTCGCCCAGCCAATTTTGGCTTTAATCAGGAAACTGCTGCGAATAATTTTTACCAGCAGGAGGATGAAAGAGCTGCAGAAGAAATCAGGGAATTGGCTAGAAAGGAGTTTGATGGTTTTGTGCTTCTACTTCGGGATCAAGGTGTCAATGTGGAAGTGGTGGAGGATACTGCCGAACCGGTAAAAACAGACGCTGTTTTTCCCAATAATTGGTTTAGCACGCATCCTGATGGGAAACTCATCATGTACCCGATGTTTTCACCGAACCGAAGGCTGGAAAGAAGGAAAGACCTGATTGAACTTTTGATCCAAAAAGGGTATAGGATCGATGAAATTCTGGATTTAAGCTTTTTTGAAAATGACGAGCAATATCTGGAAGGCACGGGAAGTATGGTAATGGACCATGATAGCAAAACGATTTTTGCGTGCTATTCTGAGCGTACCCATCGCTTTCCTCTTCAATATGTCGGAGAGATTTTAGGTTATGAACTAATAGGGTTTCGTTCTGTCCAGGAAATCAATGGCAAAGTCAGTCCTATTTACCATACTAACGTGATGATGCATATCGGAAGAGATTTAGCAGTGGTATGTTTGGATAGTATCCCCAAAGCTTCTGAAAAACAAAGGGTTCAAAAGGCATTGACCAAGTCGGGGAAAAAGGTGATTCCGATTACTCCTAAACAGAAATTCAATTTTGCCGGAAATATGCTGGAAGTCAGCAATGATGGGGGAGAGAAGTTTACTGTGATGTCCCAGACAGCTTTGGACTCTTTAAATGTGGGGCAAATTCAGTTGATCGAAAAATACACCACTATCATCAGTCCCAAAATTTCCACTATAGAAAAGTTGGGAGGTGGAAGCGCAAGGTGTATGATGGCAGAGTTGTTTTTGCCGAAAAGTTAAAGCCTCCATCAAAAAACTTGAATGGAGGCTTTTAAGAAGACAGATAGCTTTCTGGAATTAAAGGTCGGTTCCGGCCACAGTGCCCAAATCGTAGATTTCCTGGATGCCTTTTAAAATAGTAGGAGCGTCGATTTTTAAATCAATCAATTTTCCTGTTTCAATATCAAATACCCAACCGTGAACTGTTGGAAAGCCTTCTGTCAAGTAGCGTTTTTGCCAACATGCCATTTTGATGACGTTGATACACTGTTCCTGCACGTTTAACTCCACCAACCTTTTATAGCGGGATTCCTCATCTTCAATCGCATTTAGCTCAACTTTATGGGTTCGGTAAACGTCACGAATGTTCCTTAACCAAGGATTTAAAATGCCAAGATCATTCGCCTGCATGGCGGCTTTCACACCTCCGCAAAAATAATGTCCACAAATCACCACATGTCTTACTTTAAGATACTTGATTGCATATTCCAACACCGATGCGGAACTGTTGTCATTATTGGGGACCAAATTGGCAATGTTTCTATGTACGAACATTTCGCCCGGAGCCGATCCAGTCATTTCCTCGGCGGAAACCCGGCTATCACTACATCCAATGTACAGGATTTCAGGGCTTTGTCCTTTCGATAAATCCTGGAAATAGCCCGGGGCAACCTCCAATTTAGATTCTACCCATTTCTGATTGTTCTCAAAAATCTGATTATATAATTTCATGTTTGTTATTTTTCTATTGACCAATTTACGATCATTTTTTTAAATGAGTTTGTTGGATTGATATTGCCTTTTGGAGAAGTTCTTCCAACAATCCTTTAGGCAGATCTGAACTGGGATTTACCCGAAAGATCTTCATTTTCGCCCTTGTACCCGACTCAAGTTTTGGATGTGTCATGAGTTGGCCATGGACAAACAATAGGTAAGGCTCGTCGGAAACTTTATCCTTCCAAAGATAGATCATCGGCTTTTTTTGAATACAAAAGCAAGGCATACCATATTTGACAGTTTCGGAAATAGCTTCGTGCTGTGCCAAGATGAGACTTCTCAAAGCCAAAAAACAAGTACGGATAGGCTCATTTTGTTTGTAATAAAAAGCATCTGTTTCTTTCAATTCCAATTTCCCGGAATTTTAATATGGATGAGTTAAGTTTTCTTCAGGGATGAATTTCTCCTGAATTTCTGAGGGGAGATTTTCGAAATGTCCTTCTTTAATTCGAATCTCGATGACGCCACCTGCCATTAATTTTCCATACTTTTCCTTTGCTTTTTCTCCCTTCAATATGTTAATAGATTCAATGGATTCGGGTTCCAACCAATCAAATTTTGAAGTTTCATCTTGGTTTTGGTAAGTACGAAACACCTGTGTTATTTGGTCCTTGTCGATGGTACTAATCACAAAGTAAGGAGAATTGACAAAGCTGACCGAGGATTCAGTGGTGATGTCGGTTGTATTTGAGGTAGGGGACTGCGCCAAAGATGCAATAGAAAACGAGAATATGGTAATTGATAAAAAGAAGAAATATTTCATAACAGGGGTAGATGGAAACGTGTAAAAATTCAATTTTAGTGAATCATTCTTGAAGCGAAGCGTTACTTTGATTTTACTCCAATATAAGCATTAGTCAGGATGTCTTTAAGAAGACTTTCGTTAATTTTATTTAATTCCACGATGGTCCAACCTTGTTTTCCCCACTTGTTGGGAACAGGGTAAATCATAGTTTGGTCAATAAGGCCAAATAAATCCTGGTCTTTCAAATTGAGCTTTAGGGTTGCCTTTTGAGTTTTTTCATCGAGCGTGGCAAAGATTTTCTTTTTGATCCGAAAGGAAGTCTTATGAAAATGGGGCATTTCCTCGACTTTTGGAAAGTTCATGCATAATGTTTTGAAAACTTCGATAGAGACCATTAGCGTAACTTTTTCTGGAAGCAAACGCTATTTTCAATTCCTATGTATTGACCATAGTTCGGGATCTTTTGATACCCGCATTTTTCATACAGGGCAATGGCATCTGGTTGTCTTTTTCCGGTTTCCAAAACGCAATAGTCAAAACCCATTTCTCCTGCCCAGTTTTCCAATTCAGTCAGGACTTTTTTACCAAACCCTTTTCCCCTGCAAGATTCATCGGTGTACATTCTTTTTACCTCCATGGAGTTTCTATCCATCTTTTTGATAGCACCGCAGGCCAAAGCCTTCCCGTTTTCGAATAATACCACGGCATTTTTCAAGGCGTCTATCTTGTTGTATTGAGAATAAAAGGCAGTTTCTTCTCCGTCGATATATGCTAAATAGGTGTCTAATTTTTTGACAAGATTCTGAAAATCAGTGTTGGAGGAATCAGTTCTAAGGAGTTGGATCATAGCTGGACAGTAAAAATTGAATTTAAGCAGCTTCTCTATAATCGCAAAGGTCAAATCGGTTAGAGCACAAAAAAAACCGAGACGAAGCCTCGGTTTTCAGTCAAATAGACTCGATGTTTCTTATTTAAATCCCGGTATAATTGAATGGGGTGATTTGATTCAATTCTGCCTTCAGTTCATCCGAGATAGGTAAGTTGGCAATAAATTCCTTGATCGAATTTTCTGTGATTTTTGAATTGGTTCTGGTCAGGTCTTTAAGGGCTTCGTACGGTTTTGGAAAGGCTTCCCTTCGCAAGACGGTCTGTATCGCTTCTGCTACCACTGCCCAGTTGTCCTCCAGATCTGCATGGATAGCTGCTTCATTCAATTCCAGCTTGTCCAAGCCTTTTGCCAAAGACTCGAGTGCAATCACCATGTGACCAAGCGGAACGCCGATCACTCTTAAAACAGTGCTATCTGTCAAGTCACGCTGCAATCTGCTGATGGGAAGTTTAGCAGCCAGGTGTTCTAATAATGCATTTGCAATACCCAGGTTGCCTTCTGCATTTTCGAAGTCTATCGGGTTTACTTTATGCGGCATGGCAGAGGAACCGATTTCTCCGGCTTTGATTTTCTGCTTGAAGTAGTTCATCGCCACATATTGCCAGATATCCTTCGCAAGGTCCAAAAGAATCGTGTTGATTCTCTTCAATCCATCAAAATGTGCTGCTAGATTATCATAATGCTCAATTTGGGTAGTAGGAAAACTTCTTACCAATCCCAAGTAGTCTTTGACAAACTTTACAGCAAATTCATTCCAGGCTATCTCTGGATAGGCGACTTGGTGGGCGTTCATATTACCAGTAGCTCCACCAAATTTAGCAGTATAAGGAATCTGGTTGAGTAGCTCCAATTGCTTTTCGATGCGAACAACGAAGACATTAATTTCTTTTCCCAAACGGGTTGGAGAGGCAGGCTGACCATGGGTCTTTGCCAGCATCGGAATGGATTTCCAGCTTTCTGCCTTTTCCTCCAATTTCAGCATGACCGCTTCCAACTGAGGTAAAATCACCTCTGTCATCCCTGATTTAAGCATCAGTGGAGTAGAGGTATTGTTGATATCCTGTGAAGTCAGTCCGAAGTGGATGAATTCTTTTTGTGCTTCCAGACCAAGCGCATCGAATTTTTCTTTGAGAAAATACTCAACAGCTTTTACGTCGTGATTGGTGATTTTTTCCGTGGATTTGATTTTTTCTGCATCTTCCAGTGAAAAATGATCCACAATTAATCTTAGCTGGGTAAACAGGGAATGGTCGAAATCCTTTAACTGAGGCAGAGGCAACTCACATAGGGCGATAAAATATTCCACCTCTACATGAACTCTGTTTTTAATCAGTGCGAATTCTGAAAAATAAGCTCTTAAAGGGGCTGTTTTGCCGGCATATCGGCCATCTACCGATGTGACCGCTGTCAACGCATTTAATTCCATTGGGGTATTCCGTTTGTTTTAGGAGGCTGCAATTTAGCCTTTTGACACCAAAATTCAGGTCTCCGGCTTCCGATTTCCTTCCTTTTATGGGATATTTTCGAACCCTCCCAAAAGAATTAGGGTTAATCAGGGGAAATTATCCCGGCCAAAGGCAATTATTTGGGAGGAGGGGTTAATTTTGCAGTCTGAAAAAACGTACTCAAAAAGTTTAGATTTCGAATGTTCAATTTATTTAAGAAAAAGAAGGAGGAAGTAAAAAAGCCTGCTTATCTACCTCTCAAAGTAAGGGAGGTCGTAAAAGAAACGGCAGATACAGTAAGTATTTATTTTGAGCAGCCTGAGCCTTTTTTAGAGTATAAACCTGGTCAGTTTCTGACCTTGATCCTGGATTTTGACGGCAAAGAGCAGCGAAGATCTTACAGTCTTTGTACCTCACCATTTGTGGATCCTTTCCCGGGGATTTCTGTCAAAAGAGTACCTGGTGGCTTGTTTTCTAATTTTTTAAATGAAAAAATCCATCCTGGCAAGACCATTAATGTTCTGAAACCACTAGGGCATTTTACAACGGATTTTCATTCAAAAAACCAAAAACATTTCTTCCTGGTGGCAGGAGGGAGCGGTATCACTCCAATGATGGGGATATTGAAGTCTGTTTTGGTCAACGAACCAAAATCAAAAGTCACCCTTTTGTATTGCAGTAGACACGAAGATCATATCATCTTTAAGAAAGAACTGGATCAATTGGAGGAGAAATATCCTGATACATTAAGAATTATCCATAACCTTAGTCAGCCTACTCCAGCATGGACTGGGCTAAAAGGAAGACTGACAAATGAAATGCTATCCGGCTTTGTAAAGGAAGCTGAGGATGAAGCTGGTTTTGAAACAGAATATTTTATCTGTGGGCCGGAAGGGATTCTTGAAACCACCTTGGATCTTTTAAACTCGCTTTACATTCCAAAGGAAAAAATTCATAAAGAGAGTTTTTATTCTGCAGCAGCAGATGCAGCCCATGAGGCGGCAAGTGTAGCTGGAGGACTTACCCGGGATGTGTGGGTGGAACTGGAAGGAGAGGAGCATTTAGTTTCCGTTTCTCCGGACAAGACCATCTTAGAAGCGGGACTGGATCTGAATCTGAATATGCCTTTTAGCTGCCAAAGTGGGCTATGTACCGCTTGTCGTGGGAAGCTACTGAGTGGAGAGGTGAAAATGGATGAAGATGGCGGTCTAAGTGATAATGAGATCAAAGAAGGTTATGTCCTTTGCTGTGTAGGAAGACCTATGACCAGCGATGTGAAAATCCGAATTGAGTAAGTCCTAACTTTATGGAACTAGAAGAAATCCGGAAAATCTATAAAAGTCTGGAGCAATTGGTGCTGATCATTATGCTGATCGCTTTGCCGCTTTTTGGGATGATTTACCTGTATTATAACTCTGGAAATCTGGATTGGGGACTTCCCAAGCTGCCGGGTTTTCTCAATGGGATCCTGGCAGGATCCGGAACAGCCCTTTTGCTCGTTCAATACCTGTTGTTTCACAGAAAGCTTAAAGCAAGTTTTCGGCAAGTAGAACTTTTGAAAAAGGTAAAGGTTTATGACGCCGCCACCCGGGAGCGGTTCTTGATCTTATTTATCTGTTCTGTGGTAGCTACCTTGGGTTTATTGTTTTTCAGTAATCCCTATTTCATTGTCTTATTTGCAGTGACCCTGGTCTTTTTCTCCTTGGCAAAACCTAGTCCAGATCGAATGGGAAGGTTAATGAAGCTGAAAAAAGAAGATCGTGATATTATACTTGAAGCTTCCCGGCCTGAATAGCCATTAAAAAAGCGCCAACCTGTGAAGATTGGCGCTTTTTTTATCAATAAGTTGGTTTAGTTTTCTATGACAATGTTTCCGGATGAGATGGAACCTTTGACCCAGTCCGATGCTCCATTGTCAATTTCCAGATTTTTGCCGGTATTGATCCCGCCGACTTTCAAGTTGCCGGAAGAAGCTCTCAAGGAGAAATTCAAGGATTTTAAATCAGAGGATGTCTGGATTCTAAATGATCCTGAGGTGCCATTAAAACGGGTGCTGCCTGCCAATCCTGCATTGGTAGCGCGGATATTTCCAGAGGTGAACCTCAATTCACCAAGGGTGCCGATATTGCTTAATTTTGCATTTCCGGACGTAAGTGAAGCGCTTAATTCTCCCATGATGGAATCTGCATCCAATGATCCACTGGTAGATTCATAGTCCACATTGCCTTTTACATGGGTGATGTCCGCATTTCCGGAAGTTACACCGGCAGTTACATTTCCTTCTACCTCGTCGATATAAAGCGATCCCGAACTGGCTTTGATTTTTAAGTTGCCTTTGATATTAGATGCGGAGACTTTTCCAGAGCTCACACGAAGGTTGGTTTCATCGTTGGTCACTCCGTCAACACTGATGGTTCCTGAGCTGTTTTTGATGTCTAAAGCGATCTCCATTGGTCCATTGATTTTAATAAAACCTTTGTTTCGGTTATTTCCCCAGGAGCTGTTGCTGTTTTTTCGCTCGTAGGAGATTTTCAATACATCGCCAACTGTCACGAAGATGATATCCTGATTTTCATCATTGGACTCTAAGAAGGCCTGCACTTTAACATCAGAGCTGGAACTTCCATCATAGGTGACGTCTAGCCATCCACCACTTACTTCGATTTTGCTGATATTCGAATAGGTTTTATTGGTGTCGACGATGACATTCTGCGCAAAAGATACTGTTGCAAAAAGAAGCAGTGCAAGCAGCATAGGGCTGATTTTGTAGATTGTTTTCATGTGTATGTTATTGTTATATATAAGTAAACTTTGAAGCTAAGTGAAGGAATCCCGATTCTGGATTACAGATTTTTTTGAGATTCCTTTTCCCTGCTTTCCATTTATCTGATTGTTATTCCAAAACTCATGGCGTTGGCTTCCGGGCCTAGATTTTCCTGGAATAGGTTGTTTAAATCGTAATTGAAAAACAAGGTAACGTCCCCAACTCCGATTTCACCTCTCGCACCATATCGGAAGTTTTCGACATACATGTTTGATTTTTCAAATAGCTTTTGCTTGTCACCGTTTTCATCATCGTATACAAACTTGCCTCGGCCACCGATTCTCAATCCTGCATATCCACCGAGTCCAAGGCGAAGTTTTTGGTTGTTGGTCAAAACAGTTGGTACCAAAGTAAAATTGACATAGGAAGCAGAGATTTTGGATTTGGTGCCTGTTCCACCTTCAAATTCTTCCCAGGTAATTCCATCTGGGTTTTTTACAGCGATGAGACTTCTGTCTTCCAGTTTGAAATTATACCAGTTTACACCGATAGAAGAGATCAGATGGAAGTTTTTAGCTGGTTTGTAAATCCCTTCGATATTGATGGCATAGTACCAGGATCCCCAAGGCTTCACATCTGGCATTTCTCCAGTAGGGTTGACCAGGTTGATGCCTAATTCAGTGTTGAAGTCCGCCCGGAATTTTCTTTTTCCGGACTTGTAGCGATCCTTGATCTGAACTTCGTCGTCTTCCTCTACTTCCAGGATCCATTTGCCCTCTTCATTTTTAGAGTATTTCCAGGTGTTGCCAAAGACATTGATGACTTTGTCTTTGGTATAAATCACCGTGTCTGGTTCGTTTTGTGCCAAAGCTGTGCTTAGGGTAAATACGAAAAGTAGTAGTGTAATCAGTTGGTTTTTCATAATAAAAGAGTGTTAAAGCGAGGGACAAAGCCCTCGTTTTTTAAAATACTATACCAAAAGTGATTGGATTTAGCTCTGGACCTTTTCCTTCCTGGAAGAGGGTATTCAGGTCATATGTACTGAAGAAGGTAATTCTTCCCACTCCGATTTCTCCTCTCACACCATACCTGAAATTGTTTAGGTAAAGACCGGTGTTTTGCTTGTCTTTTTTACGGCCTGATCCACCCAGTTCTCTGTACACATACTTGGACTGTCCTCCTAGTCTGTAACCTGCATATGGTCCGGCAGCGATACGTAAGCCTTTTCGCCCATTGTCATTCATTTTACCAAAGTCCAGTTCCAGCATGGTCATTGCAGTAATATAGGATGCAGAGATCTTGCTTTTAAAGCCATCGACGTCTGTACGCTGGATGAAATCGATCATGTCGTCTCCCCGTACTGCTTGGTAGTCACGGTTTTCAAACTTGAAATTGTAGAATTGAAACCCTAATCCAAAGTCCCAATAAAAACCTTTTGAAAGTCTCTGTGCTGCCATCCAATTGATGCCCACATTCCAGCTTCCCCAGCCTTTGACGGCATAAGGATTGTCTGAGGTTGGAAAACTTCCAGAACCATCCAGATAGTTATTGACTCCTAGATCCAAGTTAAAGTAAGTTCTGAAAGGTGGATCACTGTTCTTTTTTAAGCCGGATTCTACACGGACTTTTGTGTTTTCTCCGGATTCATCCACTAGGATTCTCATTCCTCCGATGTACACTTCTGTCTCTTCCCAGTCTTCTCTTACTTTCACCACTTCTTTGGTGGTTCCGTCTTTTTTCTTGATCTCTACGATAGTCAGTTCACCGGAATCTTCATTTTCTTCCAGATCCAGTTCGCGGATGATCTGATTGATATTCATCAGTTTAAGTTTCTCAAAATCCTCTTTGCTGTCTACGATGATGACTACTTTTCCGGACTTGCCGAATTCTACGACTACACTGTCGCTCATGACCGTTTTATAGGTGTCATTGGATGGCAGGTTGTTAGCAAATCCTATTTGCACCAAGGCCATCAGGCAAAATAATAACAGATATTTTTTCATGATTTAGTTCTGATTTCTTGTGGCGATTTTTTTTATTTTTCTGCTCTTTCCCTTTTGGAAGTCATGTTGGTAAAGAGATTGTTTTTGGCATCTTGCAAGTCTGCCAATCCCTGGTCTACTTTACCCAGCAATCCTCCGACTTCATTGACTGTTTTGCCGATTTCGGCAATCAGGTTTTTGTCTTTTGGTTCTTCCTTAAGACCATCTGAAAAGATTCTCACCCGATATGCAGGCTGCTCCACTTCGGTCTCTGGAGTGTTCTCTGCAATCGCTTGGGTCAGATCCATTGCTGGCGGAGTGATTTCTGGCTCCACTGTCAACACTGTTTCAGTCTTTTCCTCGATGGTTATCGTTTCGGTGATAACCTTTTCCTCTTCTCGTGTTTCGGTCATTGCGATCAGATTCTGGTTTGGGGCCTCGGTCACTTTAGGTTGAGGAGCGGATGGTTTATTTGTTTTTGTTGCTGTTTTTGAATTCTCCTGAGTTGGTGCAGGAGTGGTTTTATTTTCTTCAGGTAAATTATTTTCTGTTTCTGCTAAAGTTTCTCCTGCAATCACCTCTTTAGAAAGCTCAGAATTTTGAGCTGAATTATCTTCTTGTTGAGTGATTTCTTGAGTAGTCGCCATCATATCACCAGTCGGATCGGTTGACTCTACGGGATATAAAAAATATCCGGCAGAAAGTACTATCACCACTGAAGCAGCAGCAGCCCACCAGAAGCCCTTATTGGATTTGGGCTCTTTTGGCAACTTGCTTTCCAGTCTTTCCCAGGCTAGTGCACTGGGCTTGATGCTGTGCTGGTCCAGTTTTTCTTTAAAAACTTTATCCAGATTTTGTGATGAATTAGCCATTGTTTCTCCTTTCGTTTGGTATTAGACAGGCAATTTTTTCTTTTAAAACATTTCGTGCTCGATTGAGCTGGGACTTAGAGGTACTTTCGTTGATTCCCAGTAATTCGGCAATTTCTTTATGTGAATACCCTTCGATTGCATAGAGGTTGAAAACTGTTCGGTAACCTACCGGAAGACTCTTCACCATGTCCAACAATTCCTCAGTTTCGAGATGGTTGAGTTCATAGTTGTGATCTTTGAAATCCGAATCATTTTCCATATTTACCTCCATAATCAAATGTCTGTTGCTACGTAATGTCATGAGAGCCTGTGTGACGATGATTCTTTTCATCCAGCCTTCAAAACTTCCTTTGTTTTGAAACTGAGAAAGTTTTTCGAAGATTTTCATGAAGCCTTCGATCATCACATCTTCAGCATGTTCCCGGTCTTTTAAATACCGGATGCAGATGGCCAGAAATTTTCCAGAATAGGTATCATATAGGTGGCGCTGGGCGGACCGATCACCCTTGAGGCATCCTTGTATAATTCCTGATTCGGTAGAAAAATTGGTTCTGCTGAACATTACTAGTGGCTTTCAAATAGGTAGATGCAGCTCTTAAAGAGATGGTTGCTTGGGAAGGTGAAAAAAAGTTAATTATTTTTTGTCTTATTTGAAAAATACTTGTAAAATATTGATAAATAAGTGGTTATGATATTGTTGGGTAAGTATGGTTTTTAGACAATTTAATAAAAAGCCTTGTAATTAATCTGAATATCCAGCAGCGTCCACTCATTTTCCTTGATAGTAATCGGCTGGATATTTCCTTCCCCGTCAAAAATATTGGCAAAAAGCCCTCCTTCTTCTACGGTGACAACGGTATATCTTCCCGGGCTTAGGTCTATGGCATATTTTCCTGATCCATCTGTTTTCACTTCTTTAATTTTTTGAGTAGCGATGGAAGTAATCAACCCGTTCTCTACTTTGACATCAGAAACATTGGTTAGTGGGAAGATCTGTACGGTACGTTCCACTTTTTCAGCATTTTTTTCTGGATCTTCACCATCTTGAATAGCAGGCATCATATTTCCTTCCAGCCAGGTAATAGTTCCTACCAATCCTTGACCTTCGGGTTGATAAGGCTTACAATAGGTCATGCCAATTAAGATCATGAAAATCATTAGGTAAGTTGAGCGAGTTTTCATTATAGAAAGTTTAATAAAAATGGAAATTGGTTTCAGATATTCTCGAAGAGCATAAATGATTCCAAATATTGAGGGATTATGGTATTCCAGCCCAGTTCTTCCTTTAGTTTGGCTCCTAAAACGGTAGCACTTTTCTCTTCCCCGTGAATGATGAAAGCTAGCTTTGGACGGTCTGTAAACCCTTCTGCCCAATCCATCAATTCATCTTGGTCAGCATGTGCCGAAAGACCTTCTATTTGGTAGATTTTGGCTTTGACAGGGATTCCTCTTCCGTATATACTGATTTCGGGTTCACCATCTACCAATCTTCTCCCTCTAGTTCCCTCTGCTTGAAATCCGACAAAAACCACCCCGTTTTTCTCATGCGGTAAATGGTGGAATAAATGATGTAAAACCCTTCCTCCAGTAGCCATTCCACTTGCAGAAATGATTATTGCATTTCCACGATATTCATTCAGGGATCTGGATTGTTCCTGTTTTTGGAAATAGTGCAATTGTGCATGATCAAAGGGATGGTTGTTTTCTTCCTCTAAAACAGCCGTTAATTGATGATCATTTTTGAAATCCAAATAGAGTTTTGTGGCGTTGATAGCCATCGGAGAATCCAAAAATATCGGGGCTTTTGGAATTTTTCCTTTCTCCATCAATTGGAATAAATAATACATCACTAATTGTGTACGTCCTACGGCAAATGCAGGGATGATCACCAAACCTCCTCTGTCAAAGGTGTCTCGAATCGCCCTTCCAAGTTCATCTTCTGCTTTTACAGGAGGACTAACTCGGTCTCCATAGGTAGATTCTATCCAAATGACATCGGCTTTAGGGATCTTGGTGGGAGGATATAAAATCGGATCATGATATCTTCCTAAATCACCTGAAAACACGAGTTTTTTCTCCTGGGTATCACCTTTGATGATGATTTTGACAATAGATGCGCCTAAAATGTGTCCTGCATGGAAATAGGTGACTGTCACATCTTTGTTGATTTTGAAAGGTCTTTCGAAGTCCTGTGGAACCAAAAGTGGAAAAACAGCTTCTGCATCGTCCTGAGTATAAAGTGGTTGTGGATCGCTATGTTTAGAATAGCCTTTCTTCTTTGCATATTCTGCTTCCTCTTCCTGAAGTTTTCCTGAATCCAAAAGTAGGATCTTTGCAAGTTCGGCCGTAGCCTCGGTACAATAAATAGGGCCAGAAAATCCTTGTTTCACCAGCTTGGGAAGGTAACCGATATGGTCTAAATGTGCATGGGTCAAGATGATTGCTTCCATGTCCATAGGGGGCATGGGGAATTTGTCCCAGTTTCTTTCCCTAAGAAATTTCGGACCTTGGTAAAGGCCACAATCTACCAGAAACTCAAATTCTCCTAAATCGATCAGATATTTGGAGCCAGTAACTGCTCCGGCGCCTCCTAAAAATTTTACAGTAATATCCATGGTATGGGTTATTTGGGATTAGAAGTTACGAAAAAAAAGAGGCATCCAATCGGACGCCTCTTGCTTTTTAAATACCGGTTTTGATAAAAGAACCCAGTGAGAAAATATAGATGAGATTATTTTGAGACACTATCAACTTTGGTTTTACTCAACTCAAATTTAGCCTTGCTGATGCTGTCTAACTGCGCTCTGGAAAGTGAGTCCATATAAACCTCTTCTGCACTGTCCTCGTCATTGTCTTCCTCCTCATCACAAGTCACACAGACAAGACCAGCTTCGTTAAACACCCAGATATTTCTCTGATTAACTTGGGAAGATCTATAACCGTTTCTGTAGATTGTATTTCTGATGATTTCCAGAAGAGACCTTTCCATGATAAATGGCTTCTCATAAGGAACATTCAAGACAAGATTTACTTTTTGATCTCTAAATGAATCCAATGAGTTCACATCAAATCCTTCATCAAAAGTCACCAAAGAGTCCAAAACAGTGTAGTTATAAACAATCTTCTCGGCATTTTCCATTGCTTCCGCTTTAGACTTTCCTCTTGAAAATGCATCCTTTGTCAATGTTACCACAGAATCAGCCGTTCCTTCAATTCTTAAATTTACTCTATTGAAAGTGGCCTCATCACTGATCGGGTTCAGATTAAGAATCATCGTACCTTTTGAAACAGGAAGAACTTCTTCGCTTTTGTACCAGTTTTCTGATTTGAACAGAGCCACGATCCTAGGGATCTGGAATGCGCAGATTCCGATACAAAGCAACCATAATCCCAGTGCTACCAAGCCCATTCTACCACCGATGATATTCTTTTTGGCAAGGACACTCAAGCCTAAGAGGAGGATGATGATGCCAGGGATAACCAATAAGAAAGAGGCAGCCACAATCAACCAAACCGGTACGAGGTTGGAGAACAATTCAATAGGGAAGTTATCCATCATCATCCCGTAGTCATCATTGGTGAAAATGCCGAAGTAAACTCCCAAAGTAACCAGCGGAGCGATGGTGATCACCAAACCAAGGAAGAAGACAAAAAGGCCAAACAGAACTCGGATTACAGCCAAAATAACTCTACCTACCGGTCCTAATGCTTTTCCGATTGCCTCGATTACCTGACCAATGATACGAAATGGAGTAAGCAGGATTTTACGGGTATTTGACTCCGGTATAGGCGGAATGGGATTTTGACTTTCTTTTACAGTGGTATCAATGTTATCCAAGGTGATTTCTCCACCCTTCATCTGGATTCTTTCAGTAATGGAGCTGGCTACCGGAGTGATAATCCATAACACCAAGTAAATCACAAATCCTGATCCACCTGCAAGGATTAAAAGTGCCAATGCCAGTCTGGTCCAGATCACTTCGATCCCGAAATAAGCTGCCAAGCCTGAAGCGACCCCGCCTAGCACTTTATCATCAGGGTTTCTATAAAGTTTTTTGATGTTTTTATCTTCTACAATTTCGTAAGAAACAGGCAGGATTACCCATAGAACGATATAGGCAACAACAGCCAAAAACCCGAAACTGAACCCAAAACGGAAGTTATCGAATGGCATGAAATCAAACAGGCCACTGTTGAATCGAACGTTTCCGCTGAATAAAAGCAGGATTGCTATCAATCTGGTCCAAAGAGGATCAATGGCAAAATATTGTGCAATACCAGCACAGACTCCGCCTAAAATCTTTTTGTTTTCCAGCCTGACCAATTTTTTATAGCCACCTTTCTCAGATTGTGGAGGAGTGACATATTTATAATAGTCTTCGTCTTTTGCAGATCTGGTGTTTTCAAACTCCTCTTCGAGTTTTTCTTCTTCCACTGTCGCGAAATCGGCAATTGTCCCCATCTTTTCAATGAGTTTTTCCACATTATCGGCAGTGATTACCTGTTTGTTGTTTTTCAGGTTGCTCAGGAAAATCTCTGCGATCCTGTTTTCGATGTCAGAGATGATTTCATGATTGTCTTTATAAGAAGAGAAGTGCTTATTGATCGCATCCAAGTATTTTCGGAGTGTCTCGTATCCGTCTTCTTCTATGTGGAAGAGAATTCCACTGATGTTTATGCTTATCGTCTTTTTCATGTGTTGTTCATTTAGAGAGTGGCCACATGTCCGCAAGTCGAAGGACTGGGAATCTTGCTGAATGGCTTACAAGCTAGATTCGGGAATGTGCAGCTCAGGTTCATAGGTTCAATTCTTTGAGGTGATTTGTAATGTGGAATTGACTAGTGAAGTCCAGGTTTCCGATAAGGTTCCTAGAAACTCCTTGCCCTCCTCGGTGATTGAATAATATTTCCGAGGTGGTCCCGATTCAGATTCTACCCAACGATATTGAACTAATGAGGCAGACTTGAGCCTATTGAGCAGGGGATAGAGGGTGCCTTCTACCACGATCATCTGAACTTGCGTCAGTTCCTCGATCAAGTCTGAAGTATACACCTCACCCCGGGAGATAATGTGCAAAACGCAAAACTCCAGGAGCCCTTTGCGCATTTGAATCTGTGTGTTGGCGACATTCATATATAGGTGATTTATTTTCCTTACTATTGGAAAAATCCATTTCCGTTTCATCACTTGATAGAAAAATGATACCAATCTTTTTGCAGCTACCTTGTATAACCTAATTCCTTGCTATATAAAGGTTCTTTGGATTACCAATAGCCCTGCAAACCCTTTGCATAGCCACTTTTAAGCGGGATTTTCACTTTTAGAACTTTTTTTAAAAAAATATCATCGAAAGTGTAACATTTCAATTTCAGTCAAAAAACTGCAAAAAAGTGAACAGGATTATGTACGATGGCGTACAGTTATTGGAATTTTAAAAGAAAAAGGCCAAGGAATATTAACGACTTAGATATTTGCTTTATTTTGGTTTTGTGAAGATCACAAGACTTTTAAAAGCATTCCTTTTTCTTTTCCTCTTCTCGGTGTCAGTTGCACCGAGCATCTGTTTTTCCCAATCATTGGCACCAAAATATTCCAATGAATTTTTAAGCATAGGTGTAGGAGCAAGAGCATTGGGGATGGGTGGAGCACAGGTTGCCGCGACCCATGATGTCACCTCAGCCTATTGGAATCCTGCAGCACTGATGGGAATCCAGCATAAATATGAGTTTACGTTGATGCATTCAGAGTATTTTGCCGGAATCGCCCAATACGATTACCTCGGGTTTTCTACCCATATCAAAAGTGAAAGCCAAGTTGCCGTTTCCCTGATTCGCTTTGGGGTAGATGATATTCCTGATACCAGATTTCTCTACGATGCCAACGGAGCACTTAACTATAATAATATCCAGTTTTTTAATGCAGCAGATTATGCTTTGCTGTTGAGTTATGCAAGAGACCTTTCAGATCATTTTAAAGTAGGCATGAATGCCAAAGTGATCCATAGAAATGTCGGTAAATTTGCCCAAGCTTGGGGATTCGGACTGGATATAGGTGGGATTTACATCAAAGAAAAACTTACCCTCGGACTGATGGTCAGGGACATTACCACCACCTTTAATGCCTGGTCCCACAATGCAGAACTGGTCAAGGAAATTTATGCTCAAACTGATAACGAAGTGCCGATCAATTCGGTGGAACTGACTTTGCCTAGGGCTATAGGCAGCATTGCGTACGATTGGAATCTGAGTGAAAAGTTTAATCTATTGGCAGTGGCAGATTTGGATATGACTTTTGATGGGGAAAGAAACACTTTGATCAGTTCTTCTTTGATCAGTATAGATCCCCGACTGGGTTTGGAAGCAGGTTTTCAGAAAATAGCATACCTCAGGGCAGGTATCGGTAATTTCCAATACATCAAGGATTTTGACGGAAGTAAATCATTGAACTTCCAGCCTAGTATGGGGTTGGGGGTAGTTTTGAATGAGAAGTTTCAGATAGATTATGCACTTTCGGATATAGGAAATGTGTCTGAAACTCCGTACTCCCATGTATTTAGTGTAAAGGTCAGTTTGGAGAAATTGGACGAGGAATTCAGGAAATTTAAAGGGTGGAATCGATGAGCAAAATAAAGATCATATTTTCGGTTCTCTGTGTTTTTGCTATTGCAGCCGCCACTTTTGCCCAGCAACCTGCCTGGTATAATTACGATCAGACGTACTACAAAATCCTGACTGCCAAGGACGGGATTTACAGGATTTCCCCGGAAGCTTTGAGCACATCTGGAATAAATTTGAATTCCATCGATCCAAGAAATTTGCGATTGTACCATAGAGGGAAAGAAGTGGCTATTTCGGTTACTGGAGAAAATGATGGCAAATTAGACTCGGGAGACTACATTGATTTTTATGGGCTTCGCAATGACGGAACCTTGGATTCACTCCTATATACCACCTTCGATAGAATTCCCAATCCTTACTTTAACACACACTCGGATAGTACTGCATTTTTTCTGACGGTAACACCTGGGGAAATGGGAAAAAGGATGACACTGCGAAATTCCCCAGAATCGACTTTGCCACAGGTTACAACTTATACTTCTGAAAAACTCGATGTGTATGGAGAGCAATATTCTTTGGGTGTAGGCTATGCCTTGGACTTTAGGCTTTCCATTTTTGACACTGGGCAAGGATGGATGAGCGCCGTGATCACCAAAGGGAATACCCGCCAGTTTACACTTACTGGACTTGGATTACCTGCCAATGCCGGGGCTGGCAAACTGGAGATCGGATTGGTCGGAAGATCCCTCAATAATCATCAAACGGTGATCTCTGTGGGACCCAACGCCTCTACACAAAGAATCATCCGAACAGAGAATTTTTATGGCTTTGAATATCCTCAGTTGACCTTGCCGCTGGCCATGAGTGATTTCAATGCTGATGGAAGCATTGTCATCAGTGTCAGGTCTGCTGGGACAGAAGGCGCGGACAATGTTTCTGTGGCATATAATAAGGTGAGCTTTCAAGAAAGAGTTAAAGCAGGCGATTTTACTTCTGAGCTATATGTCCTTCCTCCGGGAAATCAAAGAATCGTTATCCCACAAATGACAGGGGAATACGCTGCTATGGAGATTTCTGATTATAGAAATCCCCAGGTAGTTCAGCTTTCCCAAGCTGCAAATCAAATAAGTTTTAGGGCGTCAATTCCTGGTGATAGTAGTAGGATATGGCTGGAAAACCAGGGTGAAATAATCCAAGTGGACAAATTGAAACCAGTCCAGTTTAAGGATTATCTGGCTCAGGAAGCCGATTATATTTTGGTGGGACATCATGCTTTGGAAGTAGCAGCATCACAGTACGAGAATCCTTTACAATCCTATGCTGCCCATCGTTCTTCTCCTTTGGGAGGAGGGTTCAAGACCTTGACGGTTTTTATGGAAGAACTCTATGACCAATATGGCTATGGGGAGGAAGGTCCGACCGCCTTGTATGAATTTCTGAGGACCTATTATCCAGCACACAAACCCTCTCATCTACTTTTAGCGGGTAGGTCTTTGACCATGTATTCCACTGCCAGACAAAATGGAGTGAACTATTATTACAGAAATAATCCTTCCGCTTTTGCATTCCAAAACCTTGTGCCTCCTGGAGGATATCCGATTTCGGATAATAATTTTGTGGTCGGTCTAGACCCGGCCAATCCTGATAATCCAGCTATGGCTGTAGGTAGAATACCTGCTAAAAACTCCCAGCAACTTGCCGATTATTTGGATAAGGCTATTGAAAAGGATGCCGTAGGTGTATCAGCTCCTTGGCAAAAAGAGTTGATCCACTTGGGTGGGGGAGTTTCTGAATTTGAGTTGAATCGATATTTCAATTTTCTGAATGGATATAAAACCATCGCAGAAGGGCTTTATCTGGGTGGGAATGTGACCACTTACAGAAAGCGATCCAATTCTACAGTCGAGTTGATTGACATAACTGGGGATTTGAATGAAGGGAGATCTCTGGTGACATTTTTTGGACATGGTTCGCCTACTATCATTGACATAGAGATTGGTTTTGCTTCTGATCCTACTTTAAACTACCAAAACAAAGGAAAATATCCCGTGATGTTATTTAACGGTTGTGATTATGGGAGCGCTTTTGGAACCCTCTATACCCAATCGGAAGATTGGGTGATCACTCCAGAAAAAGGAGCTTCTAATATTATGGCAAACACCGCAGTAGGGGTAGATATTATCCTAAACAGGTATTCTAATTCTTTTTACAGAACTGCATTTGCAGATAGCTCCAGTATTTACAAAACCGTTGGGGAGGTGAAACAAATTGCTGAAGCTTACTTTGTGGAAACTTATGGGACTACTCCACTGACTTATTCCCACATGGAGCAGATGGTCTTGTTGGGAGATCCGGGAGTCAGGATGTTTCCTGCGAATAAAGCAGATTATTCACTGGATGAAAATGAGGTGTTTTTCGAAAGTTTTGATGACACCCCACTGAATGCACTTTCTGATAGTATCAAACTGACATTTGTCTTAAGAAATATCGGGATCGTCAATACCGATTCCGTAGAATATCGAATCAAAAGAAAGCTTCCTGATGGGACGGAATTTCTATACGAAACATTTAAAATTCCTTATATAGCTAGAAAGGATACGTTGGTGTTTTCTGTTCCGAATATTGGGCTGAATGCAGCTGGGGAAAATACGTTTACCCTTGAGGTAAATCCGGGAAGAGAGGTCCCTGAAATGACATTTATGAATAATAGCATTTCGGTGGCAGAGTTTATTCCTCTCAGCGGTACCTTGAATTTATTTCCTTTGAATTTTGGGATCGTTTCCGGAAGCAGCGTGGATTTAGTAGCCCAGATACCGGGTAAAACAACCACAGATCGGACTATTGTTTTCCAACTTGATTCGACAAAGAATTTCAATTCAGCTTTTAGAAAGGAAATCAGAATTACCACTTCGGGATTGGCAGAATGGCCTCTGAATTTATCTACTACTTCAGACTCAGTGACGTATTATTGGAGGACAAAATTCCAGGAGACCCAACCGGGAGAAACTGATACCTGGACTGGTTCAAGTTTTTCATTGATTCCGAATAGTCCGGAAGGCTGGACCCAGCGTACACTTCCGCAATTGGAAGAAAATCAACTGGAAAATCTTGAAATCAATCAACAAAGAAATGGCTTTAAGTTCCTGGATAGGAAAGTCGGGTTTGAGGTTTTTACAGTCGGGTCAGCGGTGGACACATTAAGCTTTAGAAATACACAATTTTATCTCGATCAGGTACCGCAGATTATCGACAATGTCAATAATGCCAATAGTAGACTTTGTCCAAATGGATCTTTGGGGCTGGTGACATTTAATCATAAAAGTCTGATGCCTTATTTACCGGTTCCGGTTCCAGGTTTTGATATTTTGGATGGTAGGGCATGTGGCCGAGTTCCCCAGTTGATACAAAGCATTCAGAATTCATGGATTACCACTCCGGGACAGACCATGCTGGAGCAGTATACCAAAGGTGTTAAAGACAATGATTATGTGGTGATTTTTTCCGTCGGCAATGTCACATTTGATGCTTGGCCAGACGAAGCGTATTCACTTTTAAAACAATTCGGTGCCAATGAGGCTACTTTGAGAAATCTCAAAACTGGGGATCCATACATCCTTTATGGTGGGAAAGGGATGAAGCCCGGAGAAGCGATTGAGATTGTGGGCAAATCGAATCTGGAGTTTCCACCAAACCAGCAGACCCTTTCTTTTGAATCGGAAGTAGAGGGATATATTACTTCTGGAGTGATTTTAACTCCTAGAGTGGGGCCTGCTTCCGATTGGGAGCGCTTTTTCCAAAATGTCAATGCAAGAACCTGGATCAACGAAGAGGATTTTACTTATTTTGATATTCTTGGTGTAAAAAATGATGGGACAGAGGAATTGATTTTGGGAAATGCGGCGGACCAAGAAATCGATCTGAGTTTCATCGATCCTCAGTTGTACCCGTACTTGCGGCTGCGTTATGCAATGAATGACCCACAATCTACCGCACCAGCTCAGTTGGATAAATGGCAGGTAAATTATACAGGAGTTCCTGAGGGGGCTTTGACTGTGAAATCCTCTAGAGATAGAATTACGCTTCAGGAAGGGGAGCAAGCGGCTCTTGCGTTTATATTCAAAAATGTTTCGAAATATAACTTCTTGGATTCTATTCAGGTGGATTGGAAATGGACAAATCTGTCCTCTAAGAAGACTGAGAACTTCAGCAAGAAATTCCCGGCATTAAAAGCTGGTGAGTCTTTTGAGTTTAGTATTGATTTCAATTCTGTCGGTAAATCCGGTGAAAATGAACTGGAGGTTTTTGCCAATCCAAGGATCCAACAAGAGCAGACTTTTAGAAATAACCAGATTGATTTTGGTACATACATTGTCGTGGAAGGAGATCAGTCCACCTCTTTGCTAGATGTGAATTTTGACGGAATTTATATCATGGATGGGGATATCGTTTCTCCTTCTGTATTGGTAATGGCGCAATTAGTGAATGATCAAACGCTTCTTTATAAAAAAGATACGGTAGGAATGGAGATTTTTCTGAAGCAAAACTGCGAAAGTTGTGACTTCAAAAGGGTTAATTTCTCCGATCCGAACTTGACTTGGTCGCCGGCATCTGAAAATGAACGGTTTAAAGTATCCTTCCTTCCTGGTCCTTTAGAAGATGGAATGTATACATTGAGAATACAGAATGAAGATTCTACACAACCCTACGAGATTACTTTTGAGGTGATCAATGAATCCCAGATCACCAATTTTTACCCTTATCCAAACCCATTTAGTACCAGTGTAAGATTTGTATTTACAGTAACAGGAGCAGAAGTTCCGGATGAGATCAAAATTCAAATCATGACTGTGACTGGCAAAGTCGTGAGAGAAATCCTACAGAATGAATTGGGCCCGATCCGAATCGGAAATAACATCACCGATTATGCATGGGATGGAAAAGACGAATTCGGCGATCAACTGGCGAATGGAGTCTATATCTACCGGGTATTGGTGCGTAAAAACGGTCAATTTATGGAGCACCGCCCGACAGCTGGAGACAAAGCCTTTAAAAAGGGCTATGGAAAGATGTATTTGTTACGATAGTGGAGGAGAAGAAAAATATAAAAGCAGGGAAAACCGTATCTGGAAAATAAATATGGATTTACCGTAACTATAAACAAGTTTTGCCTCATTGAAAAAACCAGTCTTATAAAAATTAGGCTCTTTTCTCGACGTAAAGACTCAATTCTAATAATTGAGAAGGCAATTTGGGTTAGCAATATTTCAAATGAATTAGAATTAAGGGGTAAATTGAAGACAGGAATTATTAGTCAAATAATTACTAAAGAAAATGGACCAAGATATCAGATGGGAACAGAGATTTTCAAACTTTGTGAAAGCACTACTGAAACTTTCACAAGCAGTGGAATACATTAACCAAAATTTTTTACAGGAAGACGAGCCTATTGACAACAGTGATTTAGGCTATGTGTTGGATGAAATGATTAAGGAGGGTTTAATTCAGCGGTTTGAGTATACTCACGAATTGGCTTGGAATGTAATGAAAGATTATGCTATATACCAAGGCAATACGAATGTTGGTGGTAGTAGAGACGCTACAAGGGAAGCTTTTCAATTAAAATTAGTGTCTGACGGAAAAGTTTGGATGGATATGATTGGAAGCCGAAACAAAACTTCACATACCTACAATGAAGAAACTGCGGATGAGATTTATTCAAAAATATTGAATGAGTATTATCCGGCTTTTTTAGAATTCCAAAAGAATATGGAGGCTAAAAGAAGCAGAGAACAAGGAAACCTTTAATAAAATGGACAGTTCAGGCTTGACAAAAGAAGAAATTACCAGCATTAGAGCAGTCTTCTCAAAATACCAACAAGTAGAAGAAGTATTGATCTATGGCTCAAGAGCAATGGGTACTTTTAAACCTGCATCAGACATTGATCTTACTTTAATAGGAAAAGATATTGATTTGAGTTTACAAACGACAATTGAGTTTGATTTAGATGATTTGATGTTGCCGTACAAATTTGATATTTCAATTTATGATAAAATAACTAACCCTGAATTTCTTGATCACATAAATAAAGTGGGTAAGGAAATTTACAAAAGTAAGCATCGAAGGCACAACATTGTATAAGCATAATGCTGGTTGTTTAGCTAAAATTGAGCATGGAGGCAAAGACGTTTTGTGTAACCGAAATTGCAAAATCTGCAAACTGCCTACTGCGACTGGGACTGATTATTAATCATTGTTTTATTCATACACTAGATTGCCACGTCGGCTTTGCCTCCTCGCAATGACGTTCTATATACTACTGATTACTGCTCCCTGCGACTGCCCCTAAGGTTGCCTTCCACTCCCTGAATACTGCGACTGCCATCTGATTACTAATCACTGCCTTCTCTTTCTCACATACCCATAAATTCCCCAAACCCCAACAATCAAAAGTGCCAAGCCAATTCCCCACTGTAGGGGTGTGTTCATGGATTCTTTTGCAGCGAGATAGGAGCTGGCCACTACTCCTGCGGTGAATGCAATGACTGTACGGGTGAGCATTCCTGGAATGCCAAAAATCAGAACTTTTGCCAAGCTGACTTTCAGGGAGGCAAATAGAAAATTGGAAATAGCAAAAGGTACTACCGGACTGATTCTTACAAAGAATACCAGTGAACCTTCCTTGTTTTTTCGGGCTTCTACTTCGGCTTTGAACTTGGGGTTTTTCTTAAAAACTTGGTCTGTCAGGTCTGTATTGATCAGCTTCCCGATTCCATACCCAACAACCGAAGCCAAAGAATAACCTAAAATCAAAAATGGTAGAGAAATCCAACCAAAATAAAATCCGGAGGCTAGGGCAATCAGAGTTGTCGGCAATAAGGCCAAGCCCATGATCAAAGCGCCTACTAGCGTATAAATCAAAAAATCGACAGGACGAATGAGTTGATATCGACTCAAAAAATCATAATTAACCGCAAAAACGGCCGAACCTGCAAATGGCATGATTGTCACCCAGAGCCAAGCAAGGATGCCCGTGGGGTGATGCCCAAAGTAGGAGGAAATAGTTTTGAATATACTGCCCTTTTTTGTCATCTTTGATCAGCTATAGGAAAGAGCATTCTTTCCAAGGCTTGCAAGTTTAGCAAGCGAAACCCTAAAAAACGCTAAAAGGACCCTAAAATTCCTTAAGCTGATTCAAAAAGAATAAAACCCCAAATACAATGAAATTTGGTACGAAAGCCATTCATGCCGGTGTGGCACCTGATCCATCTACTGGAGCAATTATGACTCCGATTTATCAGACTTCCACCTATGTGCAGCGATCTCCTGGTGATCATCAGGGTTATGAATACTCCAGAACCCATAATCCAACCCGTACAGCTTTGCAGGATAATCTTGCGGCTTTGGAAAACGGAAAGCATGGCATCTGTTTTTCTTCCGGACTGGGAGCTATAGATGCGGTGGTGAAACTCTTCAGCCCCGGAGATGAGATTATTTCCACCAATGATTTGTATGGTGGAACCTACCGCTTGTTCACAAAAGTTTTTGAGCGATATGGAATCAAATTTCACTTTGTGCCTATGGGAAATCCGGAATCCATTGCCGATTATATCAACGAGAACACCAAAATGATCTGGGTGGAAACCCCAACCAATCCGATGATGAATATCATCGATATCGCCGGTGTGGCAAAAGTCGCTAAAGCACATCAATTGATTTTAGCAGTGGATAATACATTTGCCTCGCCCTATCTTCAGAATCCATTGGATCAAGGAGCTGATATCGTGATGCACTCCGTGACCAAATATCTAGGCGGACATTCCGACGTAGTGATGGGCGCTTTGGTGCTTAATGACGACGAACTGGCATCCAAACTGGTCTTTATCCAAAATGCCTGTGGAGCAACTCCTGGTCCTCAAGACTGTTTCTTGGTTTTGAGAGGAATTAAAACCCTGCATTTGAGAATGGAGCGCCACAGTCAAAATGGAAAAACCATCGCAGCTTATTTGAAGAATCATCCGAAAGTAGAAAAAGTCTACTGGCCAGGATTTGAGGATCATCCAAACCATGACATTGCTAAAAAGCAAATGCGTGACTTTGGAGGGATGATTTCCTTTACTTTGGTCGGAAATAAATTGGAAGATGCCAAAACAGTGATGGAGAACTTTAAACTTTTCGCCTTGGCGGAATCACTGGGTGGAGTGGAGTCACTTTGTGGGCATCCAGCATCTATGACACATGCGAGTATTCCAAAAGAAGAGAGAGAAAAAGTAGGATTGGTAGATTCCCTGATCCGGCTCAGCGTAGGAGTGGAGGATGCCGATGATCTGAAGAAAGATCTGGCAAATGCCCTTTCGAAAATCTGATTTTAGACATTCATTTATATTAAAAAACCAGCTGATACGGCTGGTTTTTATATTTTCTATCCTTTAAATTCCAAATACACTTTTCAGAACTGTATTTATTCGGTCCAGAAGCATTTCGACTAATTCCTCATTCAAATATTCATAGTCGTCATCAATCAATAAAACTTCTATTTCTGGAAGTTTTTCGTTTCTAAAGGCTTCAGAAATACGCTTGCTTTGACTATACTCCATTACAAAAATCAAATCTGACCATCTGACATCTACTTCTTTAATTTGACGTTCACTTTTAGGACTAAGGCCAACAGACCGAATATTGAATCTTGCATCATTTTTAAAAATATACTCTGCAGTTCTGCTCCTTCGTTTGTTTCTACCACAAACTACCAAAACATTTGGTTTGTCTTTCAATATGGTAAATAGTTATTTTAGTAGTCTCAATGAAAATTTTGTTTGGAAGTATCACAACTTAGACCCTTTGATCAGCCAAGTAGACTTAATGGATTGTTCTTTGAGGTGAAGGAATTTTTTGCGCTCTTCATCTCTGAAAAATGCAGCTACATCTTCCTCTTTCTCAAATTCCACCAGATGAATTTCATAGGGTATTTCCATATTTTGCTCGATGATATTCTCGGCAGTTGGTCTATATCGGAGCAGGAGCTTGCCGTTGTATTTGGTTATTAGAGGTATCGCTACTTTTTCAAATTCCAGGAAAATCTTTTCTTGACCATCCAGGATGTAGATAAGTTGAGTGAAATATATCATAGCTCTTCGTCATTTAAAGAATCAATTCCCAGTTCCTTTAATTTTTCCAATTGGCTTTTCATGGCCAGTACCTGCTCCTCAGGATGACCTTGCCATTGACCCACTTCCCCTACCACTTTGAAGGGATGGGTGGAACGATACGATTTAGTGGGATTTCCGGGAAATTTTTTGTCAGTTAAATCTGGATCATTTTCCAAAGGGCCAGTCGGTTCTACCAGATAAATTCTTCCTTTTCCTTCTCCTATTGCCAGCTCAGCTCCCCAAATGGCAGCGTCTAAAGTTGCAGTGAGGAAAATATAGTTGGCATTCTTCCTTTTTCCAAAATTGGAATGATGGCCAGGTACAATTTGATCGCCTATTTTCAAGTCAGCTTTGGTGCCATGAAAATAAGTCTGAGTAAATGGTGTGGGCTGAGAGTCCGATGAACTGATCATAAATTCTGGTTGATTTTTCAGCGAATAAAGATGGTTTTGGAACAAAAAATAATCAAGGTTTTCTTTATCTGTAATTAGTTGAATTCCCTCCCAATGACAGCTATTGATATCTGATAGGAAGCATGTTTAGTTTCAATAAAATCAATAATAAAACGATCGTGATTGTCCCTATTGTCGAAACAATATTGAAAAACTTCTGGGTCTTTTGAGAATCTTGGGTCAGCTTTCCAACTGTCCAAAATAGCAGGTAACCAATCATGCCTCCTGAAGTATTGGTAAGTAAATCAGTGATATCAAACGTTCCTATTTTCAAGAGATATTGCAGGCTTTCCAAAATCAAACTGATTAGAAAAAAGAAAATCAGCTGTGTGTTAAAAGCCCATCTTTTAAATAAAGCAGTGGCATAAATACCCAATGGGACGAAAATCAACACATTCATCAAAGTTTCCATCTTGTCATAATAGCCATTGGCAAATGGAATCAAATTGATTTTCCGGTTTTCCATATAGGAAAATTGGACTCCCAATTTGAAAAGGATAATCCAGGTTATAACCATCAAATACACCATCAAGAGCCAGGTTGTCCACTTGTCGGCACTGTTATATTCCTTTCCGATTGGTTGAACTTGCATAGGGGTTTAGTTATCAGGGCTTGTTTGTTTTTATCCTTTCAAAGGAAAAATTTAAGTAAAATTTGTAAACAAGAACCAATCCTACTTCTACGGAATCAAAATCATAAATGGATTTATGAAACTATTGATCTGTTGGTAGTCAAGATTATTGAAACTGAATGACAGCTTATGACTGGATATAAGACCCCAATAAAATCCTCTTTTTAGGAGGAATGGCTTTGCTGTTTGCCGCAATTTTCAAATGCTCTTGATTCTTCTCTTTTGCAAAAACCAACTGAAATAAATCCGCAACGGAGAGACTTTCTTTAGGCCTGTCTATTAATTCAAATTCATTACCGGCAGCCACCAAACCTTCATCCAAAATACTGAAATAGGTGCCGCCGAAACCATGCTGGACAAATTGCTTGATGACATGCTGCGTGCCAAATTTATACCCGAATTTATAGCAGGGTTCACGGTACTGAGAAACCTGAACGACCGCTTCCCCAACTTTGTAAATATCCCCTAAAAGGACTTTTTGCTCGTCAAAATCCGTCAAAGTGAGATTTTCACCGAACATTCCCCAGGACCATTCCAGGTTGGGGTATAAATTTTGCCAATAAGGGTATTGCTCTGCAGAGAAAGCGTAGCAAGCTTTGTAGTAGCCACTGTGATTGAGTCTATTGGAGACTTCATCTCCTAGCACATCGTTTTTTGTTAAAAAAATGGGTTGATCAATGGGCTTTTTATAGATACCTGTGGTTTCTTCTTTGCCATTCCAAATGAATGTAGTGGGTTTGCCGATGTTGGTAGAAAGGATTTTCATTTGAAAAATTGAGGATGGATTTTATGAGTAATATATCATGATTTATGATCATCCACAATCTGGCCAGCAGCCTTAATTTTTTCACCATCTTGGCTGGAAAGCCGGAGAAGGAAATGGCCTGAATTCTGGAGCATAGCTTTTTTATCATCCATTCATCTCACTACTGATAGATTAGCAGATATACTTATTCTGTTCTTATGCAAAGTAAGCACAGGTCTTACCCAAAGCAGTAATTGGAAGGATGATGCAAAATATTTTGTCAATTCAAAGGCAAGAAAGGAGCATTCTCTCAAATCAAAATCTTATCAAAAAGCTGATGGGCTTGTTTTTCGGCTTGCGAGGAAAGTAGTTTCTTTTGACTCTTCAATTCGTCAATCCAGTCCAGATACTTTTGGGATGCATTTTCTCTTTCTGCTACAAAATGTGTCAGTGACTGTAAAGACAGTTGATTGGAATACCAAGGTTTTAAACTGTCCTTTAACATTTTGAATTCTTCATGGATGCTGTCAACAAAAATCGGATTGAAACCCAGGTGAATCAGCAGGTTTTCCAACATGATGATAGATTTCAAGGCATCAAAAATCTCTTTTAAAGCTTTGCTGTCGAGACTCGCTTTAAGATCCAATTGTATAAAATCCAATTCTTCCTGAATAATCTGATTGATTGCCGAACTGATCGCCAGGGGTTTGAGGCCTTTGCTTGCTTGCATGGCATCAAAGTATAATTCATCCCAGCTTTTCAGCGTACTGCCTACCACCAAATCAAATGACTCGTTGTAAAGCTTCTTTTTCTGTTTTTCCAGATAATTCTGATAGCTGGGGAATAAGACTTTATTCTTGGTTTTCTTCTGATACTCCTGAAGACCCCTTTCTACCAACTTAAAATGATGGATTTTACGGAGGTGTTTTTCAAGTTTTGTAAAAGAGGAAAAGATATCGAATTTCAGACCTTCTTTTTCGAAGTGGATTTTTCCGAGTAGGTTGCAGTAAAGCTCCAAAAACTCCATTCTGCCCAATAGCTCAATTGCTTTTTTGGATTTGATTTGTTTTCCCAAAGCCAAAAACACCACTTTGGCATCGGAATGCTGGCGATCGAAAAGTTGGAATACCGGGGAGACCTTGCTCTGCATTTTTTTAGGAAATTTTTACCAGGGTAGCCCCATAACCCCACTGGTCTTTCTGCGTGTCCTGAAAGTACTTAATATTTCCTAATTGACTCAAATGACGATGGATTTCTTTTCGTAAAACTCCATTTCCCAATCCATGAATAAAAGTGATTTCATCCATTCCGCTGGCGATGGCCTGGTCCAGATTTTTTTCAAAAACCTCTAGCTGTAGTTTTAGCATGGCAGAATTGCTCATTCCCTGATGATCAGGAGCCAATACTTCAATGTGTAGGTCTACGGATTTTGGGGGTCTTTTAGTCTGGATAGGAGCAGCTTTTGGCTGGATGGTTTCCAAATCCTGATTCAATGCACGGATATCGAGTTCTTTCGTGGTTTGTTCCAAAGAAAAGATGTAGGCACTTTTGCCAAGCAAAGGAGCTTTGCTAAGATGCTTGAAAAACTGAGTGGGCTTCATTTTTAATTGACGCTCAAATGCTGGCAGCGCTTTTTCCAGCGTATTCTGAATTGGAATAAAGCGGAGCAAAAAAGCCGGCCACTCATCCATTTCTTTCAGAAGTCGGTCATCGAATTTTTTGGATTCTCCAGGCTCCATTGTTCCAGCCATTAAGGTCCGATGGTTATCCCCGTAAACTTCGGATGCATGTGTCAAATACGACTTTTTACTGTCATTGATCAGGTAAAGGCTGAGGCTCTGGTCATTGATGGGGATAAAAGCGAGGTATAATCCCTGGTCTTTTGGGGCAGAAATAGGCTGAGGCATTTCCGCTTCTGGCTCTTTTTTCGTCTGCTCCCCGAAATAGGATTTTTCGGTAGCGTGGACGAGTACCACTTCATTTTTTAAGGCAGGAATAATAAAGCCGTCTTCAATCTCTATTTCGATCCTTCCCCCAGAAGAGATTTTGCGGATAATCCCTTCTTCTGTCCCTCTGATTAATCGTACTTTATCTCCAATGTTCATTGATCCAATGCTTTTTTATAAGTGTCCAGTGCTCTTTGTCTGGCGAATTTATGATCTACAATCGGTTTTGGATAGCTTTCAGTTCCATATTCTGGAATCCATTTTTTGATGTAGTTTAAATCTTTGTCAAATTTCTCGGTTTGGGATTCGGGATTGAAGACCCGGAAATAAGGTTGGGCATCTGTTCCAGTTCCTGCTGCCCATTGCCAGCCCCCATTATTTGCAGCAAGATCGAAGTCCAGTAATTTCTTGGCAAAATATGCTTCTCCCCATCTCCAATCTATCAATAAGTGTTTAGTGAGAAAGGAAGCCACAATCATCCGGACTCGATTATGCATGTACCCGGTGGTATTGAGTTCGCGCATTCCGGCATCTACGATCGGATATCCGGTTTTTCCCTGGCACCATGCCTCAAACTCCTTTTCGTCATTTCTCCAGGGAATCTGGTCATAGGCTGGTTTAAAAGCTTTATCCACCACTTGGGGATTATAAGCCAAAATCATCATATAAAACTCTCGCCAGATCAATTCATTCAGATAGGTCTGATTCAGCTCAGCTGCTTTCAAAGCTAACTTTCGGATAGAAATCGTCCCGAAACGAAGGTGGATTCCTAATCGGGAAGTACCGTCTTTGGCTGGAAAATTTCTGGTTTGATCGTAATGCCTGATAATTTCCTCATCTGCATTAGAGCTGGGAATGTTAACTTGGGTCCGTTCAAAACCCATATCCTGAAGTGAAATCAATTTTTCGGATTTGGTTTCCAGAAGATTCTTCCAATGGAAATAGCTCAGAACTTCAACAGCTGTTTCTTTGAATTTCTGTAGCCAAACTTTGCTAAAGGGAGTGAAAACTTTGTAAAACTCTCCAGATCCATTGAGGATCTCTCCCGGCTCAAAAATTACCTGATCTTTGAAACTTAAGAACGTTGCATCCTGGTTTTTTGCCAATGCTTCAATCGCCTTGTCCCGTTTTTTTGCATAAGGTTCATAATCGCGATTAGTATAGATGGACTCGATTTGGTATTCCTTGAATAGTTCCTGATACACCTCTTCCGGTTTGCCATATTTGACCAAAAGAGTGCTCCCTTTTTCTTCCAATTGGGACTTTAGGGACTTTACCTGATCGTATATAAATGATACTCTGGCATCATCTTTTTCTTCCAGATCATCTAAAATCACCCGATCAAAGATAAACAGCGGGAGTACGTTAGTTTCCTGCTGTAAGGCATAGTATAACCCGGTATTATCCTCAAGCCTCAGGTCTCTTCTAAACCAAAAAATCGTTATTTTCTTCATGTTTAAACTTTATCAGAAAAGCGGTTTTTGGATAAAAATGTTTAAAGAATCCTTTTTCTCAGGGATGGAATCGGGAACTGGTATCGCTCGTCTGATCCGCTCCAAAGAATCCAATCTATTTTCCAGGTTTTCCAGATTGATAGGGGTCCATTTTTCGCCGTTTTCATAGTTGTACCGGAGAAAATCATCTGTGTCATTGATTCTCAGCTTCTCGTCTTTTTTTCTGGTCAATTTCTGAAATAGCTCTGAAAAGGAGTTGAAAGAAACGTTTTGAGATACGGAAACGCCGTAAGTGGCGACATTTTTGGAAAGGGAAAGAGAAGTTAGGACGTTGAAATTATTTCTGTTGAAAATTCTGATTCTATAAACCCCATCCTCTGTCAAGAGGTATTCTGCTTGCCAGTCTCCAATGATAGACGCTGCATTGGCATTTCCCTGGTTATTGGTAAAACCACCGTCTCGGGAAACTCTCAGCCTTCCGTCCAGAAATGTATAGGCAACAGAAAGCTGGAATGTTTCCAAGGTGTTTGCATCCAAAGAAGCTAAATCCACATCGATTTCAAGATTTTTATCCACTTGGCCGAGGAAGGCATTCAATTGGGAAGAAAGTAACTGCCCTAAACTGGATGAAATATTAGCCACACCCGCAAACTGTCCTTCCGGAGAAAAAGAACGGGACATGATCACAGAAAATACCTGTCTGTTTTTCTCCTGCTCGTCATTGGCAATACGGTTTTGGAATGCAGATATCGTTGTCTGAATGTCTCCTGAGGAAGGGAACTGGGAGAAATCAAAGCCAAATTGAATGTCGGGTGACAGGAGCGCGCCTTCCAGGTCCATGATCACTTTGACAGGATATCTTCTTCTGGATTGGGTATTGTCCGGATCAGTGGTGGTGGTTGCATTGAGGAGTGGCTGAATCGAAACGTTTTCCACGTATTCGGCAGTGAGGTCCATTACTCCCTCGTAGGGATCTCCATACCAGGTGATTCTACCTCCAGGCCGGATGTTGAATTGTTTTTTGACAATGTTGTAAAGAGAGAAATTGTATTTTCCTTCCGTGATTTCATAATTGCCCGTCAGGGAGAAATTTCCTTGTGTATCGATATTCATCGTCAAAACCCCACGGCCGCGTCCAGAGATTCCTTCTTCAGTTCTAGGGTCGATAATAATCTCCGCAAGTGCGTCGGGAGTGATGTCCAGAATGAAATTCATCCGGATGTTTTCGATATCAAGCCTGTTGATTTCCTCGGTGATTTCCCTGATCCTTACAGTATCCTGAATATTGATAATATGGATAAATTCTTCCTGCGAAATGCGGTCATCGTCTGCAAGTGGGATGAAAATCCTGGTATTTGGCTGGCTAGTAGCCCTTGCGTTAATGTCCAAATTGGTTGTACTTCCCAAGAAATCCACGGTTCCGGTGACATAAGCATTTCCATAAAATGTTTCATTGTCTCTTGCCGTTGTATTCAAAACCTGGAAATTGGTCAAATTGGATTTGATATTCAGATAGAAGTCTTTGAAACTTTTGTGGTTGATTCCACCGGTCAGATTGGCCAGATTTCCATTGATGTCCCGTAGTTCCAAATCCTTGAAATTGATTAGGTTTGGATTGAAAGCAATTGTGCCGTCCAGTCGGTAACTGGTATTTAAGAAGTTGATTCTCAGCCTTCCGTCCTGGACATTTCCCGAACCCAAAACTTCAGGATTTGCGGTTGTGCCCCGGATCTGGAAGTTTCCCGTTACAGTTCCTCCCATTCTGGAAATGTAATTGGATAGGAAAGGTTCTAAGATGATCAGATTGGTTTCGCTCAGTTTGGCTTCAATGGAAATGTCCTGATTAACTATTCCGATGGTACCATCCATGTCAATGGTCTTTTTGCCATTTCGGGTATTGGATAGGTTCAGCGCCAATCGTTCTCCATCCAAATCTGCCGTTCCTTTGAGATTTCCGATAGGGAAGGTGTTGATTTCTAAACTATCTATCCGGATTTCGCCTTGTACCAAAGCCTGTTCAAACACATCTTCTATTGTGAAAACTCCATTGGCCGTACCTTCAAACTCCTGGGGAACCAAGGTGTTTAATAAATCCACATTGACTTGATTCAATGCCAGTTGAAGTTTTTTTGCAGGATCTTCAGAGATCTCTCCATCCAATGCAATGAACTGGTTTTCGTTATAGATTTTCACATTGGAAAAGTCAATTTCTCCTGGAATCAGGGTGATCAGGTTATCTTCTACAAATTTCCATTCTCTGTTCAGTACCTTTAAGGAGGAAGGAGCAAAGTTGATTTTGGTGTTTTGTGGAGAAAACTGTGCATTAGCATTGATTCTTGCGGCACTTTGAGTGGAATCCTGATCCAACGTAAAATCCAGCCCAACTTTATTTTGATCCCAAATAGCTTCCAGTCCCAAGTTGGAAAACTCAATGTCTTTTCCTATTTGTTGGGCTTTAGAGAATATGTAGAATGAAGCCAGAATCTCTTCAGAATTAATGATTTTGGAGGTGTTGAAATCTATATTGGTGGCAAAGGCCGTTTTATTTTGATAGGTCAGGGTATCGATACTGGTGAAAAAGTTAAATACTGTGTTTTCGGGAGTTTGGTAAAAGGCTCCTTCCAGAATCGTATTTCTTGAAATGGAAATTCCTGGATCAAAAAGCTGCACAATCGGATTGATATTAAACATCCGGATGTTTAGATCCAGGTTATATGTTTCAGAAAAGACCGTTTCCAGATCAGCGACTGGCTGAGGTTCGTTGAGGATGATCGCAATGTATTGATCTAAAAGAATATCCAGGTCTTTGGACATCTGTTCCAGATTAAACTGGCCTGAAGCCGCAGCTACCAAATAATCAGAATTAATGGACATTGTCCGGGTGCCTCCCGCAAATAGAGATTGAAAATTAAAATCACCTAATTCCAAATACCGATCTTCAAAACCTAATCCCATGTCAGTAAATCTGGCGATTCCCTGAATGTCATCGATGGTGATTCCTTTGGTGTCAATATTCAAATGACCACTCATGAAATTTAATTTATCTGTCAAATTGATGTTTGCCAGAAAGGCTGAGTCCAGATCAATCTGCATCCTCACCGAATCTACTGATGGGTTAAGGTTTAGGAGTCCCGTTGCCCTCATTTTCAGGTTAGGATCGGAGATATCCAAATTCCCTTTAAAAAGATTTAATCCATAGGTAGCATCTGTGGTGATATTGCTGTAATTATAATTTTTAATCCCAATATTGGAGATGTTTGCATCCACCCCTATCAGCAGGTTTTCTCTTCGGTCTCCCTGCAGGGTTACGTTTCCGTTCAGGCTCACTTTTTGGAAGAGCTCCCGGTTTTCGGCCAAGATACCCAGGTTTAAGTTCGAGACCTTTAACCTGGAGACCACCGAGGGTTTGTCGTCCACTAAATCAAAATTGATTCGCCCTTCGACATCACCAATGCTGGTTTTGAAATTACCGGATGTATTGAACCTACGAAGGTATCCGGCAAAGTCCGCATCAAATCGGATGGTGTTGAATTTGAAAATCTCTTTTTCTACTTCTGGTTTTAGATAGGGGCCTAAATCCCTGGCAAGAATAGTAGAATTCTTTAGGGAAAGATTGATGTATGTATCCTCAATATTGGGTAGTCCTTCGAGTTCAAAAGCTCCGAAGAGGGCAGTTTTTTGACCTAGACGGATCAGAAATTCATCTGATTTCATGTCTGCGATGGGACCAATCACTTCGCCACTTAAGTAAATCTCGTCTTCGATCTCCGGTAGGGTGGGTGCGAACTTCCTTAAGTCAGATAGGTTCAACTTCGTTTCTTCCATTCTGGCTGTGATTTTCACATCTGTAACGAAGTTGGAAAGGGCTGAATCGCTCAACATATCGAAGCGTATGTAGTCCTTGATATGGGTTTTGTCGGATTTCAGACTTAGCCCATCAAACTCCATAAACTCCGGAGAGTATTTAAAATCTGTGATCAATTCTTTGATTTCCAATCCCGAGGAAGCTTCGATTCCAGTGATCATTTTCACATCCACCCCGATTTCTGCACCTTCTACATAGAATTCATTGGCATTGCAAAACACCTGTTCGAACTTCAAGTGGTTGTAATCAAAACCTGATTCAAAGGGATCGTACTCTAAATTAACCACATAAACAGTCCCTTCCCGGATCTGAATTTGATCAATACCAAATTTGGCGGCTTTTCCTGAGCTGCTTCCGGAACCAAAAACGTCTGACATTTGTAGAACCCAGAGGTTGATGTTCATCATGCTGTCTGAAGCATGGGTAATCAGGTGGAGATCCGGGCTGCTGAGCCGTACTTCTTGAAGCCCAGGATTGCCGGAAGTCAAGAGTGTGTTGAGGTTAAAATCCACTTCAATCACCTCAGAACCAATCATCAGGCTGTCTTTGTGATCGTAAATCGTCACATTTTCGAGTTTGACGGCATCCCACCAGTTTAGCCTGATTTTACCAATGTCGGTTTTGAAATCTGTCCGGTCATTGATATAGCTGGACGCGGCATCTACCGCCCAGTTCTGAACGACGTTTACCTGAAGTGCAAGCGCAATAAGTATGAATAGAAGTAAAATAGAAAATACAAGCCAAAGGATTATCCGAAACGCTTTGTGCAAAAAATCCGTAACTTTCGCGTTCTTTTCCAATGGGTACCAACGATAACTTTATTCTAGCAATTGAATCCTCGTGCGACGAGACATCTGCCTCTGTAATAGTAGATGGCAAAGTACTTAATAATATTGTCGCTACACAATCGGTTCACGAAAAATATGGGGGTGTTGTTCCCGAACTTGCTTCGAGGGCGCATCAGGAAAATCTTATCCCTGTGGTTCAGGAGGCAGTTTTATCTGCTGGAATAACCTTGGATCAGCTTTCGGCAGTAGCCTTTACAAGAGGTCCTGGACTGATGGGTTCTTTGTTGGTAGGAGTGAGTTTTGCCAAAGCTTTGGCCTATGGAAGAAACATTCCGCTGATCGAAGTCAATCATATGCAGGCTCATATCCTGGCACATTTTATAGACGATCCCAAACCTAATTTCCCATTTATCTGCCTGACTGTAAGTGGAGGACATACCCAGTTGGTTTTGGTAAAAGATCACTTGGATATGGAAGTGATAGGAGAGACCAAGGATGATGCTGTGGGAGAGGCATTTGACAAAACGGCAAAACTTCTCGGACTTCCTTACCCAGGAGGCCCATTGATTGACAAATATGCCAAGGAAGGAAATCCAAAGGCTTTTAAATTTCCAGTGACCAGAATGCCTGGCCTGAATTATTCTTTCTCAGGAATCAAGACGGCAGTGTTATATTTCCTGCGTGAAAAACTTCAGGAAAACCCGAATTTTATTGAGGAGAACCTGCCGGATCTTTGCGCTAGCATCCAATGGACGCTGATCGAAATGCTTCAGATCAAACTGAAGGAAGCTGTGAAACAATTTGGGGTTTCTGAGATTGCAATTGCAGGTGGAGTTTCTGCAAATTCTGGTTTGAGGAAGTCTTTACAGGAATTGGCAGATAAAAAGGGATGGAACTTGTACATTCCGAAATTTGAATATTGTACAGACAACGCAGGCATGATTGCCATGGCTGCACACTACAAGTATCTGGCGGGGGATTTTTCATCGTATGATGTCACTCCTCTTGCCAAAATGAAAATCTAATATGACGAAGGATAGCAAGTTTGATAAAATCATCAACATCAAGAATAAGAAAGCGAGTTTTCAATTTGAATTCATCGAAACATTTGTCTGCGGGATGGTTCTGAAAGGAACTGAAATCAAATCTATCCGGGAAGGTAAAGTGTCATTGACTGAGGCATTCTGTGTTTTTTTAAGAGGGGAATTATATGTGAGGCAGATGCACATCGCACCTTACTCCATGGCGGCAAGCTATAATCATGTGGCAGTGAGAGATAGAAAATTGTTGTTGAGTAAAAAAGAACTCGAAAAATTAGAAACTAAGTCGGATGAAAAAGGGCTGACTATCATTCCTGTTCGTATATTTATAAACGACCGGGGATTGGCAAAAATGGAAATAGCCTTAGGTCGGGGCAAAAAGCTTCACGATAAAAGACACGATCTGAAAGAAAAAGATGCGAAAAGAGAAATCCAGCGAATGGCCTTTGACTGATGTCTTTGGGATATGCCGCCAGACAATTTTACCGCTCTACAGAAAACCTACCTTCGATTCTGCGCTGATTTCCCAGCTACTTTTTGGTGAATGCTATCAAGTCACCGCCATCAATCCGGATCAAAGCTGGTATAAAATTTTTCATGAAGATACCGGCCTAGAGGGCTGGATCAGTTCAAAATCCATCAAAACCATTTTACCTACCGATTACTCCAACTTTCTAAGTCAGGATTTTCAGGTAGTGACCAGTCCTATCGCCGTGATAGAATATTTAGGTTCTAATCTTTATTTGATTCCAGGAAGCCGTCTCCATTTTTCAGACCTGGAACTGTTTAATTGGCGCGATCATATAGGATTTACAGGTTCCACACGCAGTCACGCCGTAAAAGCATCTCGAGAAGAAGTGCTGGATATTGCTCTGAAATACCTCAACGCTCCTTTCCAGGCTGGAGGCAGAAGTATTTTTGGACTGGATGAAATCAAAGGTTTTGAATTGATCTTTGCGACTGCAGGCTATAGATGGAGTCTTGACAAGCTTCCGGGAAAAATGATTGATCCTGAGCAGGTAATCCCCGGGGATTTGCTTATTTTCAGAGATTTAGAAAGCAAAGTTTCCCAGGTTTCTATGTATATAGGGGCTGATGAAGTGCTTTGGATGGACGGTAAAATGAGGGTTTCGGATATTGACGAATGGGAATCTATTCATGAGAACAAAACCAATAAACAGGTTGTTTTGGAAGGACAATCCATTTTGAGCTAATATGGAAAAAAGAGTATTGGTATTAAATTTAGATCATACACCAGTGGCGGTTGTTCCTGTTCAGAAAGCCATTGTGCTGGTCTTGATGGAAAAAGCCAACTGCTTGTCAACCTATGAGCTGTTAAAAATCCGTACGGTCAGCAGAAGTTTTGAGTATCCCGCAGTGATACGACTGGTGGCCTATAAATCCATTCCCTACAAAGGTGTTTTATTGAATAGAAACAATTTATTCAGAAGAGATAATGGTGAATGCCAATACTGTGGAAACAAGCGACACCTTACCATAGATCATGTGGTTCCGAGGTCCAAAGGAGGGAAAACCAACTGGACCAATTTGGTCACGGCCTGCCATCGATGCAATGTGAACAAAGGTGATAAATCTCCTGAGCAAGCAGGTCTAACACTTCGAAAAGAACCTTTTCGTCCTAGTTTATCCTATTTCTTGGCAGAATATGCAGAAAGACAAGCTGCGGAATGGCTTCCATTTTTAGCCAGTAATGTCGTCCAATAAAGACCAAATAGTAAGATAGTTGGCTTTGGAATTTTTTGGCAAAATAATTGCCTCATTTAAATCATGAATCTACCTGTAATCTATAGCCTTGTCCTGACTTTTGTTTTAAATCTGTTTCAGGTCCAACATCAGGAATTAATCGGTAGCTGGCAATTGGTCGATTTTGATGGGATCAAAAAAATCAAATCCTCTCCAGAATATCTGAGTTCAAGCGCGGCATTTAGAGCTGACTTAGAGACTAAAATCCAATATAGACTTGAAAATACAGTCTATACTTTTATGGAGGGAGACAGTTTAGCCTACACTGATTTTGTGAATAAAGAGATTGCTTTACGCAAAGCCAAAGTCGAAATCAACGATGACAACTTGATGACAATCCAAGAAGGGAAAGATGTCAAGCAGGCAAAGATTCTTGAATTTGACGGAAATAAATTAGTTCTTGAACCAATATCTACCAATGGAAAAAGTGCAGGTAAGCTGGTTTTTGAAAAGATAATCGTGAAAAAAGAAAAGTAGTAATCACCCTATGAGAAAGATAAAGCACAGTCGAATTTCGGCTGTGTTTTTTTATTGATTTTTCATAAACCTTGGTAGGTGATTTCAGTTTTCTTTGATTTTGAAAATGGGTTAATTTCGGCTCTGAAAACAGAACGATTTCCTCCTTTTCAAACTTAGAAGCACACTGGGTTTCTGCAGAAAGAGGCAATAAAAAAAAATCAGGATTTGATGGGTAAGTCCAGCTCCAGTTGTCTTGGAAGCAATTGGAAGCTTTTTCTATGCCAAATGCAGCCTCCGTATTGCTCAATTCCTTCCCGATGGGCTTTGGTTGGGTACCCAACGTTATTCTCCCAGGCATAATGTGGGAATTTTTCAGCTAGTTCTTCCATGAATTTGTCGCGATAAACTTTAGCCAAGATGGATGCTGCCGCGATGCTGGCATATTTCCCGTCTCCTTTGATCACACAGGTATAAGGAATTTTCAAATCTGATTTGAATCGGTTTCCATCGATAAGTAGGTGCTCAGGAACCAGCTTCAAGCCCAATACCGCACGTTTCATTGCCAGAAAAGATGCATTTAAAATGTTGATTTTGTCAATTTCCTCTACCGATGCTTCAGCGATATGCCAAGCAAGGGCTATTTCTTTGATCTCATCAATGAGTTCCTCTCGTTGTTTCTTCCCAAGTTTTTTGGAGTCGTTGATCCATTGGTTGGAATAATTGGAAGGAAGAATTACCGCAGCGGCAACAACAGGCCCTGCCAGACAGCCTCTGCCTACTTCATCACATCCTGCTTCTATTCGGTCAGCTTCTAAAAAGGGTCTGAGAGTCATGTTCCTTATCTTCTCTGATTTTATAATACTTGTGAATCATTTCTGCCACAAGTCCAGTCCAACCTGTCTGGTGGGAGGCACCAAGTCCCAAGCCTGAGTCCCCATGGAAATACTCATAAAAGAGGATGTAGTCCCTGAAATGAGGGTCTTCCTGGAATTTTTTATTGTAGCCATACACAGGTCGATGGCCATTTTTATCCTTCATAAAGATCTTCATGCACCGAAGGGAAAGCTCCTTGGCGATGATGTCCATGGTCATATACCTACCTGAGCCTGTTGGGTATTCAATTGAGAAATCTCCACCATAGTAAAAGTCAAATTTCTTTAATGATTCAATAATCAGAAAATTGATTGGAAACCAGATCGGACCTCTCCAGTTGGAGTTGCCACCAAACATCACCGTGTCGGATTCTCCAGGGGTATATTTGATCGATAAGGTATCCCCGGAGATTTTCATGGTGTAGGGATTGTTCAGATGGTATTTTGAAAGAGATCGTATTCCATATTCACTTAAAAACTCGTCTGAGTCCAGCATTTTTTGAAGAATGCTTTTCATCCTATGACCTCTCAAAAGCGAAAATAGCCGCCTTCTATCAAACCCAGGTTGAATCCAGCTGGACACCAAAGCAGCCAATTTGGGCTTTTCGCGTAAGAAAAACTCCAGTCTCTGTTTGAATTCCGGCAATTGGTCAAACAAGTCTTCCCGAATCGGCTCCACAGCGAAGAGCGGAATCAAACCGACAATGGATCTTACTTTCATTCGCTTGGACTCCTTTCCAGGCACATGAAAGACATCGTAAAAGAAATTGTCTTCATCATCCCAAAGGGAAATTCCCTCTGCAGAGATATTACTCATCGCTCCGGCAATGTATAAGAAATGCTCCAGGAATTTGGTGGCAGTAAACTGATAGACTTTGTTGTGTTCACAAAGGTCGAGACTCATTCTCAATAGGTTCAGAGAAAACATAGCCATCCAGGAAGTAGCATCTGCCTGCTCCAGTTTTCCTTGATATCGCTGGGCATGGCTTCTGTCAAACACACTGATATTATCCAGCCCCAAAAATCCTCCTTCAAATATATTTTGCCCGTCACTGTCTTTCTGATTGACCCACCAGGTGAAATTCAACATCAGCTTATGCAGGGCTCTTTCCAGAAATTCAAAATCACCTTTTCCGTTATTGGCTTTTTTATCGATTTGGTAGACGCGGAGTACGGCATAAGCATGTACGGGAGGGTTGACATCCGAGAAATTCCATTCGTAAGCCGGGATTTGACCGTTTGGATGCATGTACCACTCATTGAGCAAAAGCAAAAGTTGGTTTTTGGCAAAGTCAGGATCGATTCTGGCTATAGGAATGCAGTGAAATGCCAAGTCCCAGGCAGCATACCAAGGATATTCCCATTTGTCTGGCATGGAGATGACATCGTAGTTTTGGAGGTGTTTCCAATTGCTGTTTCTTCCTTTTTTTCTGGAAACAGGAGGGACATATCGCCCTGGGTCTCCTTCCAGCCATCTTTCCACATCATAATAATAGAATTGCTTGGACCACATCATTCCTGCAAATGCCTGACGTTGGATCATTTTCATGTCTTCGTCTGGGATTCTGTCCTGCAATTCTGCATAAAATTCATCCGCCTCCTGTTTTGCTTTTTCGAGGATTTCCCCACAGATTTCCAGAGGAGCCTCGATATGTTGGTGCATTAAACGGAGCTGAATGGTCTGGCTTTCTCCGGCAGCTATTTCCAAATGATAAATCGCTGCGGCTTTCGTACCAAAATCTTCCGGGTTTAAATGTTTCGTATCGCCTTCCACCACATAATCATTGATGGCGTCTTTCAGAAACTTTTTCTCGTTTCCGATATTGTAAATCTTCTCCCGATTGGTTTCGTTGTCACAAAACTTGATTTCCGGATTTCCATCAAAAGAGATGGTGTAATTGCCTGACTTGGGATTATAAGCACGGATGGTGTTTTCATCGATTTTGCTCAGTCTTGGAAGGAATGGTTCATGCCCCGTAAACCAGGTTTTGCGAAGCCAAAGAGTAGGCATAACGCAGAGATAGGCTTTTTCAGGACCTCGGTTATGGATGGTGACAGAAGCGACGATGTCTTCCACATCGTTTTTGGCATATTCGATAAAGATGTCAAAGTATTCATCTTTGTCAAAAACACCCGTATCGATCAATTCATATTCAGGATCGGTTTTGCCTCTTTTTAGATTGACATCAAGAAGTTCTTTATATGGGAATTCAGCTTGAGGATACTTATAAAGCATCTTCATATAGCTGTGAGAAGGGGTGGAGTCCAGGTAGTAATAGATTTCTTTTACATCTTCTCCATGATTCCCCTGATTGCCGGTGACGCCATACAGGCGTTCTTTGATAAATGGGTCTTTTCCATTCCAGAATCCCCAAGCCAAACAAAGCTTTTGCTTGTTATCAGAAATTCCTCCTATGCCTTCTTCGCCCCATCTATAGGCCTTACTTCTGGCTTCATCATGAGTGACATTTTCCCATGCTGATCCATCTGGGCTATAGTCTTCTCTGACTGTTCCCCACTGTCTTTCAGTCAGGTACGGTCCCCACTTCTTCCAATGCTTTATCCTTTCCCTATCTTCTTGTAATCTTAATTTTTCAGCAATCATGTCATTATCAAATGAGCGAACTTCGAAATTATGATTTTCCTTGGATAATGGGCTATTTTTCAGACTTCTGATTAAAGAAACAGCCTGTATTTTTTTTATCTGGCAATCAGAAAGCAAAAAAAATGTTATTCAGCTATTTGATTGATTTCTTTGTTCCACTCGATGTTCGTTTGATAAAATTGGTTTTGTAAGAAGCTTTTTAGGTTGATAATCAAGTTTTTCAATTCTTTTTTGTTCTACACTTGTAGAAATGATTTTTTATTCTACATTTGTAGAAGTAAATTCAGATTTAAGCATGAAACTATCCCCGACAGAAGAAGAATTAATGAATCATTTATGGAAGTTGAAAAGAGCATTTATGAAGGATTTATTAGAGGAATATCCTGATCCAAAGCCCGCACCGACGACGGTGTCCACACTGCTTAAAAGAATGCAGGAAAAGAACTTCGTAGGGTATGATTCGATGGGTAAACTCAGGGAATATTTTCCCCTGGTGTCAAAAGAGAGCTATTTCAACAAACATATGAAGGGGCTGATCAAGAATTTTTTTAACGATTCACCAGCCCAGTTTGCATCTTTTTTTACCAAAAAGGCAGACTTCACCGAAGAGGAACTGGAGGCTCTAAAAGAAATTATCGAAGATAAACTAACCAAAAAGAAATGATGGAATATCTCTTAAAATCCATGCTTTGTTTGGTGCTGCTGCTTTTGATTCATCGATTGTTTCTTCAGCGGGAAGTCATGCATCAGTTTAACCGGTTCTTCCTTTTGGGGGCGGTCGTATTTTCTTTCCTAATCCCTTTCAATTCGATCGAGGTTGCCGCTGAAAAAGAAGAAATTACTTATTCTGAATTTTCTGAATCAGACTTTTCAAATGAGTTTGTCCTTCCTGAACACAGCTTATTACCGGAAACTATTTCGGTAGAAACGGCAAAAACTCCGGATCAAGCATTTCCTTGGAATGAAGTTTTTTGGGGGATTTATAGTTTGATCACTTTGGTTTTATTGATCCGTTTTATCAGAAATATTAAAGTGCTCATGGATCAAGTGCAGCAAAATCTGAAAGTTACCTACAAGGGAATGACACTGGTTTTGCTGCCGAAAGCCTCACTTCCTTACACATTTTTAAAATTTGTTTTTGTTAGTAAAACAGACTTCGAAAATGGAGGATTGGCAGATGCGATTATTGAACACGAATACACGCATGTCAAAGAAGGGCATAGCTATGATATCATATTTCTGGAGGCATTGTTGATCCCATTCTGGTTTCATCCAGGATTGTATTTGGCAAAACAGGCGATTCGTCTCAACCATGAATTTATTGCTGATCAAAAGGCGCTAAAAACCACCTCACTTCATAGCTACCAAAAGATGTTGCTTGCTTTGGCAAGTCAGGAAGTACGATTTTCCTTGGTAAGCAATTTGAATTTTTCTCTCACTAAAAAACGATTGAAAATGATGAAACAACAATCCAATCCATTTCAGAAATGGGCTAAACTACTCGTAATGATCCCTGTTTTGGGAGCTTTGGTTTATGTGTTTAGTGAGAAGGTAACTGCACATCAGGAGAAAGAAAAAGCGGAGCAAGAAGAGGTGTTTAAATCTACGGAGATTGATGAGGGTTTCACTTTAAAAAGTGATGGAAGCTTCGTCTATCAAAATGAAAATTATCAGCTTTCCCAGTTACCTGGGATTTTGGAAGGTCTAGACAAGGAAAATACCATTATAAACATCATTGCCAGTTCAGAGGTGAAAATGGGAGTGATTCAGGATTTTCAGCGGATTTTGAGGGAAACTGGTGTGAATAAAGTGAAGTATCAATCCTCGACAGGAGAAATCCAATTGGCAGCAACTAAAGTTTTTAATTTGGCACCTATTGTAAATAATAAAGAGAGAGATCAATATTATAAAAACGCTACTTTTTTTGTTGAAAATGAGTCCGGCGACTTAGAGGAGAAATCCTATCAAATGCTTTCTGACGAAGAAAAAAAGATGCTTTCTTTCTTTCCGGTTGCCCCAGGGGCTTCCAGCCCAACTTTAGAGGAATTTGAATCATTTAAGAATCCGGAAGATTTTGCTGTATGGCTTGATGGAAAACATATCCAAAATTCTGAGTTGGAAATGGTTAAGTATTCCCAAATCGTTCATGTGTTCAATAGTTTTGTTCATGCTAATGCCAGATCTGAAAAGTTTCCTCAAGATCATCAGGTACATCTTTATACTGAAGAAGGTTTTGAGAAGACTTATGGGGCTAGCTCCGGTTTTGGAGAACCTCTTACAAAAGGGGACAAACTCTATTTATATCCAGCTGAAAATAGGGTGAATAGAGGTAAGCCTTGGGTGAAAGATGCAAAGTCAGCAGTTTCGGTTTACCAAGAAATGAACGATAAATACGAAAAATTTAGAAAAGTTGAGCCTCATTTTATTCAGAGATCTGAAGAAGAGCAGCAAAAGTTACAGGCACAATTTTCTGAATTGGGAAGTTTGTATTTCAGGATTCCTTTGGAACTGAAAGGCACTGTATCAAGGCCCATTCATCCTTTTGCTCCCTACCTTAAACTGGAATCTGATGGTAATGTATATTACAAACTTGCCGAGGATTTGACCGCTGAAGAAAAAAGTCAATTACCTCCACCTCCTTCAGTTTCCAAGGATAAAGTAGAGGCCTATCATCAACTTTTTCTAAAATATGAATGGATAAGAATGGAGGGAAGAAGATATTCGAATAAAACCCAAGAGGAGCGAGCATACATGTATGAGCTTTACAATGCCATGCAAGACCAGTATATGGCTATGAATCCTATCCAAAGACGTCAGGTAAAACGTGTTAACTACCCCTTTATTCCTTTAAATGAAAATGGTCATTTGACTTTCAAAGTAGTGGATGAATTGACTCCAGAGCAAAGGGCCTTTTCGGGCTGCTGAAAAGGATAGAAGACTATGAAAATGACTGGGTCAATTGATATTCTGACTCAGTCATTTTTGTTTCAAGGAGTAAGTGGTTAAGAATAGTTGGCCAGGAATTATTCCATTCTTGGATTTCCTCATTTGACCGAAAACCAGATTGGATCCATTGTTCTAATTTTAGAAAATCAAAAGTTTCGGAAGCTATACCCGCCTGGGTTTTTGCTGTGTCAATTGCATTGCATGCTTGCTCGTACTGACCTTTCACCGGAATGACCATCACAGGTTTCCCCAGATACATGGCCTCGCAAACCGATTCAAAGCCTGCTGTACAAACCAGACCTCTGCAAGATGCCATGTCCTGGAGAAAATGTTGATCATGCACTCTGTGCAATGAAAGATTGGGGAGGGGAAACTCTGTTTCATTCACATCCTTTTTATCCCAATAGGCCCTAATTTTGATTTGAGGATGTTTTTTTGCAAAAGCAAGGATTTCCTCAGCATACCCGGAATTGACCATATAAGCCAAGAATAAATCCCCAGAACTCACTTCAAGTTTCTTAACTTCTGATCTCAACAATGGCGGAACTACGAGCAGTTTTGGATCTTTGTTATCGCCCAAGTTTTGAAAAGATAAAGCCAGTTTTTTTTCTGCACCTATGGCGGTTAGCCATGTGTTCACTTGAAAACACTCTTTGTCAAATGCCTTGGATTTGGCAAAGGTGAATTCCGGATGTCCTATTAAATATTGATGACCGATTACCCAAAACCTGGCTCTTGGTTGAAAAAAGAAGTTGTAAAACCCACCTAAAAGGTCATAAAAATTGAGGATGATATCCGGGTTTTCCTTACAGACTATTTGATGTATCTGATTTAAACTCTGTATAAAAGTAGGGGTGTTTCTGAGGTTGTGCAGGATGGTTTTGCCAATTAAAATCCGCTTGTCAGTCTTATCGGCGACGAAATTTGGACTTTCTACGGGATGGACTTTGGCTCCGACTTCACGGATAAAAAAATCGGGTATTACCCTCCTTTTACTTTTACCAACAATCACTCCACAAAGCTCATGGCTGTTTTTACGAAGCAAAGTTGAAAAAGCTATGGCCTGTGTCATGTGTCCACGACCTTCCCCCTGGACGATAAATAAAAACTTCATTTTAGAGTCGGATAGCTGGATTATCTAAGTCTTCGTCTTCCCTTTTGGTGAAAGAAACTTCCCTAAAAGGCCCGTAAATTTGTTGGGTTACCTCAGTAGGAAATGGAGAGATGATGTGGTCCTCAGCAGATTTGAAATTGATTTCATTATAGTAAATCAGCTGCCAGTTTCCTTCGTGATCTTCTGCCAGTGCAGACATAGTTTCTACCCAATCTCCCGAATTCAGGTATTCTATCCCGTCAATTTCACGCATTTCAGCTTTGTGAATATGTCCACAGATAATCCCATCGCAGCCTTTCGCTTTGGCCATTTTTGCCAATTCCTGTTCGTATTGATCGATGTAAGAGACGGCCGATTTGACTTTTCCTTTTACATATTTGGAAAGGGAGAAATAGGGCAGCCCTCTCTTGAATCTGTAAAAATTCACCACTCGATTGAGCCAAAGGAGGAAGGTATACCCTACATCGCCTAGGTATGCAATCCAGCGAAGGTTAGTGGTAATGCTGTCAAAAACATCCCCATGGGTGATGAAATATTTCTTCCCATGACTTTCGTAAACCATATCCATCTGGATAGAGAGTTTACCGATTTGCAAGGGGAGGATTTGTTCTAAAAAATCGTCATGATTTCCGCGGAGGTAGAAAACGTTGGTGTTGCTGTTTTCAATCATCTTAATGATTCTGTTGAAAAAGCGGGTATGTTTTCTTTTCCAGGTACCGGATTTTTTTAGTTGCCAACCGTCAATAATATCTCCATTTAGGATCAGGTTTTCACATTCATATTGCTTCAGAAACCGGGAGATTTCTTTGGCTTTTGATCCTTTGGTTCCCAAATGCACATCGGAAACGACGATTGTTTTGAATTTGGTTTTCACACGCTTGTTTTGATGGAAAGATAGATCTCCAAAATCAACTAAGAATGAAATCGGTTTTAACAAAAAGAGATGATTATGAGGCGATTTGCGGGCAGTGTGATGAAATAATTAAGGCAATATTAAAAATCCTGATGGCTGTATGCGAAACAGTTAAGCGCTCGGTATTCACCGATTTTTACATTAATGGTGCCCAATTACATTTCTCTATGGTTTAGATTTATTGCTTCAAATGTAAACCCTATGAAACAAGCTTTACTCTTTATCGCTTTCCTGTTGGTATTTCAAGGCAGCTTTGCTCAAGAAAAAATCTACCCTGGAAATTATGAATTAGCAGCTAGATTCTCACCTGAGAAAATGCGCAAAATGGTTTTTTCCACCTCCGTGTCTCCACATTGGTTAAAAAAGTCAGATCGATTCTGGTATGAATACAAAACCAGCGAAGGCAACAATTGGTATTTGGTAGATCCTGCCCGAAAGTCAAAAACAACCCTCTTTGACAAGGATAAGCTTGCCATGGAAATCACCAAAATCATGAAGGATCCTGTGGATGGCCAGCATCTCGAATTGGAAGATCTGAAGTTTTTGGAGGATGAAAATACCATCCGATTTAAAATCAAAGGGACTGAAGAGGTATTGAAAAAAGACTGGGCTGAGATCAAAGAAAAAAACAAGAATGCCAAAGACTCATTAGAGAAAAAGACTTTTGTGTTTCAGTATACTATCGGCAATCAGCAATTGATTGAAATTACCGATGCTGAGGAAGATCCGAAACGACTTTCTTGGGCTTCGATTTCCCCGGATTCCTCTAAGGTGGTTTTTGCAAAAGAAAATAATCTGTATTGGATGGATAAAGAAAACTTCCTGAAGGCAGCAAAAGATGAAAAAGACAGCACCATAGTAGAAAATCAATTGACGACCGACGGTGAGGAGGATTTTGGCTACGGATTCAGTGGAAGAGGAGAGGACAATGTGGAGGTAGAAAAAAATAAGGACAAGAGAAAAAGAGCAGGAGTCCTTTGGAATGAAGCTTCTACGCAGTTTATAATCACAAGGACTGATGAAAGAGAGGTAAAAGACCTTTGGGTACTACACAACACCCGTGATCCACGTCCAACTTTGGAGACATACAAGTATGCGATGCCTGGAGAAAAGGAGCAGCCGATCACTTATCTCTACCATTATTCCTTCGAAAGCACTGAAATGAAGAATTTACCGATTGCTACTTTTAAGGATCAGTCGGTTTCACTTTGGTCAACGCCAGCACCTGCCAATGCTAGAGATGATGATTTCAGAGCTGCAACTTGGTTAGGAGATGCTGATGAATTTTACTTTGGTTTGACTTCTAGGGATTTGAAAAAAGTAGACATCGTAAGATGGAATCTGAGTACCAATTCCAAAGAAGTGGTGATCGAAGAGCGAAGCAATACTTACATCGATTTGAGCAGACCTGAATTGGTCAATGGCGGAGGTGAATTGATTTTCTGGTCTGAGAGAGACGGCTGGGGACATTTTTACCTTTATGGCAAAGACGGTACACTAAAAAGGCAATTGACCTCTGGAGCTTTCCATACTGATCGTGTGGAGCGAGTGGATGACAAGGGAAGAAGACTATTCTTTGTTGCCAATGGAAAAGAAAAAGGAGAGGATCCGTATTACGAACACCTCTATTCCGTAAGCCTTGATGGGGGTGCAATTACGCTTTTGAATAAGGGTGATTTCAATAATTCCTCCGATATGAATGATGCCGGAACTTATTTTGTGAATACCTATTCCAGAGTAAATACCTCACCGGTTTCTGAGTTGAAAGATAGAAATGGAGCCAAAGTAATGGATTTGGAAACAACAGATCTATCACAGCTGTTCGCTGCTGGATACCAGTTCCCGGAGCCATTCACTTTCAAAGCGGATGACGGAATCACGGATTTGTATGGCGTGATGTATAAGCCTTTTGACTTTGACTCTACCCGAAAGTACCCAATCATCGAATACGTTTATCCAGGTCCACAAACGGAAGCTGTTGATAAATCATTTTCAGCAAGATTGGACAGAACGGATCGATTGGCTCAATTTGGATTTGTGGTGATTACGCTTGGCAATAGAGGTGGCCACCCAGGAAGATCCAAGTGGTATCATAATTATGGCTATGGTGATTTGAGAGATTATGGTTTGGCAGATAAAAAAGCTGCAATAGAGCAGTTGGCAGATCGCCATGATTTTATCGATAGATCAAAAGTTGGGATTCACGGTCATTCCGGAGGTGGATTTATGTCTACTGCAGCGATGCTAGTTTATCCAGATATTTTCAAAGTGGCAGTTTCTTCGGCTGGAAATCATGAAAATAATATTTACAACCGTTGGTGGTCCGAAAAGCACCATGGTGTGAAAGAGCAGATCTCTCCAAAAGGTGATACCACCTTTGTTTATCAAATTGAAAAAAATCCTGATTTGGCAAAGAATCTAAAAGGACATTTGATGCTTTCTCATGGCGATGTAGATAACAATGTGCACCCTGCCAATACGATCCGCATGGCCAACGCCTTGATCAAAGCTGGTAAGCGTTTTGATTTCGTGATGCTTCCAGGACAGCGCCATGGTTATGGAGATATGACAGAATATTTCTTCTGGAGAATGGGCGATTACTTCGTACAGCATTTACTGGGAGATAATACTCCACCTCCGGTTGATATGCTGGAATTCCAACGCGAAAAAGCCCAAAAGAAGTAAATCCAATACGTAATTCTATTGATGATAAGCCTGGTTCCCTACGGAATCGGGCTTTTGTTTTCATTCCTGAATCTGGATTCTTAAAAATAGATTCTTAAAATTTCACACTGAAGGTTCCATTGTTTACTTCCACTTCCACTCGCAACAAAACGTCTTCAGCTTTCCCTTTTTGAATTCCTGGATTCCATTCTACTGAATTTTGGAACACTTCTAAAACTTCTTTGCAAAACTGGGCAGTTTCAGGTTCGCAGATCAAAAATTGATAATCTCCAGCTTTACCTTCACAATTCACCAAAAACTGAAACATGGTTTTAGCTGAGCGGATTCCTTTTGTATTTACGTTTTTCCAAAGGAGCTTTTCCAGGGAAGGACTCGGAATGATTGGGTCCGGCATGGTTTCGACAATATGATAAAAATTAGCTTTGGGGCCAGTTGGATCGTTGGTGTTTCCGAAGGCATAGGAGCAAGCAACACTTGGATCCAAAAGTGGTTTAAACTCTTGGGAAAAAGTGCTGAAAACCGGTAAAAAAACTAAAGAAAATAGGAGTATAGATTTCATATGCTTAAAGTAACCTGCCAGATGAAATTAAAGAATTATTTAATCAATGTCCATTTCTGTGATTTAGAGTTTTATTGAATGGCTTTTGATTTTATTACTGGCAATTGCTTTGGAGTTTCATCATTTCAACTGCATACTTTCTGCCTAGCTCGTGGTATGAATCCGAGTCAAAATGAGTGCTATCTCCTTTATGATGAAGCCCTTCGGCACTGACTAATCCTATGCAAGCTTGAGAGGAAGCAATTTCTTGGAGTTGCTGATTCAGATTTTCCGCAAGTGGCGCTTTGCCATAAAAGAAATGACCTATTTCTCCTATTACCACTGGTACGGGTTCAATTTCCAATTCTTTGTAAACGGAATCCATCATTGCAAAAAACTTATTAGAATAGTTGGAAACGCGTGCTTCTGTACCAGTGTCTGATTCTCCCTGATGCCATAGAATCCCTTTAATTGTTCCTTCTTTCAAAGCCTCTTTGGCTCTTAAAACCATGTCATTGAATGGGTAGACATTGGTTTGATGATGGAGGGAATCGCGGAACCAAGCATGGATTGAACTTCCACCCACAGCCGTGGGAATAAGCCCGATTTTTACATCCGAGTTTGTGTTAGCCATGATTTTCCCAAAAGTCAATCCTAGACCTACTCCTGCCACGGGTTTGTCAAAGTGCATGGGGTCTTTTGCCAGCACCCAATTCATACTTGAGTCAAGCATGTAAACTCTCGGATGAGTAATCGTGTCAATAGCGCCAACCAAGCCTCTTCCCGCCATATTGGATTGTCCCATCAATAGATACAAATGAAAATTCTCTTTTGTATTGTCCCGTTCAGATTCTTGTTTTGATTCATTTTCACAAGAAAAAATCAGGAAACTGATCAGTGAAATCAGCAAGATGTTTTTGAATTTCATTTCTTTTGATTTGGGTGAAAAATAGACGTTAGTTGTAACGGGGCTAAAACATAGTGTTGGGATTTTCTGACTTTTCAGGAACCTGCTGGATTGCATCCCAGTGTTCGCATATCTTTCCATTTTCACCAAATCTAAAGAAATCCATTGTCACATACTGGTCATTTCCAGGCCAAATCTGATGCGTGTGTAAAGCGACTAGATCGCCTTCAGCAATGCATCTCACAAAATCAATACTCTTGTCAGGATATTCCTTTTGCATTCTGGTGAAATAATCAATAAAGCCTTGAGTTCCATCTGAAACAGCCGGATTGTGCTGAATGTATTCTTTCCCGACATAGAGTTGGATTGCCTTTTCCGGTTCGCCGAAATAAGCTGTTTTGTAAAATGCGATTGCGTTTTTCTTATTTTCTGTAAATCCATCTGCTCAGTTTTAAGGGAATAGTGATTAGATTTTCTTTTGAATCTGCCAAAGGTGACCAAAGGGATCCTGGATCATACATTGCCGATAGCCATAATCTTGATCAGTTACAGGGTTGATGATTTTTCCACCTGCTGCCAAACAGGAATTGAAAACCTTTGCCACATCTTCCACAAATAATCCGATGCAGACTGTGGAGTGATTTAAGGTGTCTGGGGATTTAAAAAAGCTGTTTGGCATTCCTTCATGTACATGAAAAACAGCACCGTCAATGGATAATTCCACCACATGAATACTTCCATCTTCATTGGTAAATCGAAAATGCTCTTTGGCCGCAAAGGCCTCCTGATAAAAAGAAATGTCGTGAGTTCCCCGAGGAATATAAAGTTCTGGAGCAAAGGCTGTGTTAGATTCCATAGGCAGGGATTGAAAAGATGAATTACTTCAATTTACCTATTTCGAGAGAAAATCCAGCAAGGAAAAGTCTAATTGAATCAAGAGAGAATCAAGAATATTGATTCTCTCTTGTGTTAAAACGTTTAAGATAGGTTTTTCAAGACCTCGTCCAGATTTCCTAAAGCCATCGTGAATCCTTCTTTGAAACCCATTTTGATGACCATTTCCAAATCCGAAAGGGTCTCGTATTTGGCTACAATGGATACAGTGGTGGTTTGTGCATTTTCAGCAAAAGTGTTTGTCCAAAGTGTGCGAGGCATTGAAGTGTTGATTTCTCCTTTTTCATTACAGAATGCATCTAATCCAGAAAAGCTGTTTTTTGCATCGATGCTTTTGTAATCATTTTTGCACCAATGAACTTCCCCTTCGGGACTTTGCATGTAGTATAGCCAAGTTCCTCCCGGTTTAAAATCCATGGTTTTTGTGACATTCTTGTAGGGTTTTGGTGCCCACCATTGATCCAGGATTTCGGGTTTGGTCCAGGCATCCCAGACTAAATCGAGATTAGCTGCGAATTCGCGTGTGACGTGAACAGTTTGGGTTTCTTTGTTGACAACAAAGTCAAAATGAAGGGGGAGGCTCATGATACGTTGATTTTTTGTGAAAGATAATTTTGAAGCTTTTCACCGTTTTGTTTCAGTCCTTCGAGGGCATTGTGGTTTTTGATGACTGCCTGTAGGATTTCTTCAGAATCTAAAACCACCGTCCAATCCATCTCGGTTTTATCGCCTTTTGATTCAAAAAGTACAGTGGTGATAAAATGTGGATTGAAGTGCTCAAACACGATTTTTTTAAAGGGAATGATTTCTTTGAAAATGGAATGATTGGGATAATTTTTCCCATCTGGACCATGCATGGTAAAGATCCAATCACCTTCGGCTTCGAATTCCATGGTTTTGATGGTATTTGTAAAACCCGTGGGACCCCACCACTGCGAAATGTGTTCTGGTTTTGTCCATACTTCCCATACCAGTTCAATAGGAGCGTTTAGAACCCTTAGCATGTGCATTTGCCGGTTCTTGGTTGATTCATTGGTCATCATTTCTTTCTTTTTGGATTTTAGCGAGGTAGGCATCCAAGCTATCAAAACGGGATTCCCAGATGGCTCTAAATTGATCTAACCATCGGTCCACTTCTTTCATTTTTTCAATATCCAAACTGTAGTAAATCTCTCTTCCCTGCTGATTTGGTTTCAACAGTTCACATTCTGTCAAGATTTTTAAGTGCTTGGAGACCGCTTGTCTGCTGGTGTCAAACTGTTCTGCAATAGCATTTGGGGTCATTGCATGCAGCGCAATCAAAGCGATAATTGCTCTTCTGGTAGGATCTGCAATCGCTTGGAAAATATCTCTTCTCATTATTTATGAAACTGATTGGTTGCAAATATATGCAACTAGTTGGTTTCATAAATATTTTGATTGATTTTTTTCAGATTAAAAGCTGGAAATATGTTCCCCAATTTTGGGAAAAATGGCACAATCCATTCAGTTGGTACGATCCAGTGGTTAAGTGATTGGGTTAAAGTTCCTTTTATTTGAATTTTAAATTATTGGTTAAAAATTGGCCTAAAATCCAAAAAAAGGGAATCACCTTGCGTATTTTCGCATCTTATTGAATCATAAACAACAATTGTTGGTTTAAATGCAGGTATAAATACTTCCAAAATACCCCGGTATTTTTTTTAAATGGTACTGGAATAGCGTTTGTGCAAATTTTAGAAAATGAAAAAGAACTTAATTCAAAAACCGAAAATTATGAAATTTAGAATATTAGGTACTGCTGCAGCGGTAATGATTTTGGCTGCAAGTTGCGGTACAAAAAGTACGGAAAATGAAGAGGCGATGGGCACAGAGACTGAAATGAACTCTGAGACTACAGCTACTTCCATCACGATTGAAAAATTCACAGATTCACCTGCTTATTCATCTTCTTCCCTAACACTCAAAAATCCAGCAAATACCACGATTGCCAAAGCAGGAGACGTTGATTTTGCATTTGAGGTGAAGGATTACAATTTGGGAGAAGTGACTGAGAGAAATGGAATGGCTGCCAATTTGGCTAATTCCGACAAGGGACAGCATATCCACTTTATTTTGGATAACCAGCCTTATTCGGCTCATTACGAGCCTGAGTTTAAGCGTGAGATGCCAGAAGGGACCCATTATTTGGTTGCTTTCTTGAGCAGATCATATCATGAATCAGTGAAAAATGCCAATTCATTTATTGCAAAGAAAATGGTAGTTGGACAGGCTGGAGATGATATGGGAGTGGATTTTGATCAACCAACGATGATTTATAGTCGTCCTAAAGGAGAATATTCTGGCGCAGACACAGAAAATTTATTGTTGGATTTCTTCTTGTTGAACACAACACTTTCTGAAACCGGAAATAAAGTAAGAGCAACAATCAACGGTCAGGAATTTATGATCACTGAATGGGCTCCTTATGTAATCAAAGGACTTCCAAAAGGTGAGACTACAATCAAATTAGAATTATTGGATGCTGATGGAAATTTGATTCCAGGTGGATTCAATGAAGTTACTAGAACTGTGACTTTGAAAGACTAATCTTTCAATTTTCATTAAGAAAATTAAAACTCCGTGTGATTTGTTTCACACGGAGTTTTTTGTTGAACCAATAATCCAATCCGCAGAATTGGTTTATGGCATCAGATTAATCTTGTTTTTCCACAAGAATTTCAAAGTTTTCAAATTTGACTTCTCCTTCTGTTCCAGGCATCATCACTGCAAAAGGAATAAAGATTTCACTTTTTCTTGTGAAGTTTGGAATAGTCACTTCTAAGATCTGGTCAGATAACACACCAGAAATAGGGCTGTTCTCCGTGGAATAAACTTCTGACTGAGTTGTTTGTGCTCCATTAGAAAAGAGTTCGGTTTCATAAACTCTAAGCGCAATGGCAACTCCAGGTCCTTTCAATCCTGACGAATTTACTTTGGTACGAAGTGTCACTTTTGCACCTTCCGGTATGTCTGGTTTGTCGATTTGAGTAAACCAATACCCAGTTTCTGTTGATGGGTTGCCATCAATTGAAGAAATATTCAAAGAATTGGAGGCATTGGCTCTATTTCCTGAAAAACTCCCTTTGGCATTATAAAAGAACCAATCCTCGTCCTCAGCGAGATGTTTAAAATAAACTGGGTCTGCCTCAAAATTTTGATGATCAGCAATACATTTTTGTTCTGAAGCCATTTTATCAAACAGCTCATCTAAATAATATTCTTTTAGCACAAGATCATTTTGGTAATAGTCAAAAGTAGCAACCTGAGAATGCATCAAAGAAGTTGGATTACCATCACATAAAAAGGAGTCATCATGACTTAAGTTTACGAAAGCATGGCCTATCTCATGGAAAAAGAATCTTTCACGTTGTAAATCAGATTGAGTAGCCCATCCACATCGGCTTGATTTTGAAATTAGGACTGTCCTTCGACCAGTTGAGGGATAATTTTGATATCCGAAACCGCAATATGCCTCTCCATTTTGCATGATATCCCCATCTACATAAATGAGGTCCAAACCTGATAAATCAAGGCTTAAGCCCCTTGCTTTAGCTTCTGCTAAAAACCGATCTTTAAAAATTTCCAAAGATGGAAATGGGTCAGGATTTGGGTCAGGAAAATCATCTTCCTTGCATGAAAAAAAGGCGCATGTAAGGAGTAAAAGTAAAATGGATGAATAGAAGTTAGGTTTCATGATTTTGGGTTAAAAAGAACTAATAGTTGGAAAATTAACGTGCGTATTAAATATTAAGTTTTAAAAAAAAAATCAAAGGCTTATAGTCAGTAAAATTCGGTTACTCCTTCAATTCCGCCCGCTTCTCTTCAATTTCTCCAGCCAAAATGGAATTTATATCAGTTTTGGCACCAAGTAGGAGATGGATGATTGTTCCTGTTTCTCTAGAATTCGGATCTGTGATAGTCCCGATTCTTTCTGATTTCTCGAACAATGAAATCTCCCGCTCGCTGATTCCATCACTTGATTCTCTGACAAGAATTACGTTTTTGATCTCCCGCGAAAGGTCAATCCAGTTGACATAATCAGCATTCATGGTCACGGCCTGCAAACCCTTGGTTTTGGTGTAAAAGTTGATCGCTCCAGCCTGACCGTAATTATCACAGATAATCACCGTGTATTCTTTCTGAGGCGTCATTGCATAAGCTTGGTCTACTTTCTCAGCCAATTTCTTCCAACCGATCATGTCCGCAAAATCCTGTGGAATATCATGAATTTCTCCATCTTCCCATCGAGTCAGTTGCAAGTCAGGATGCCTGGCATAAACTTCCTTGAGTTTTTCAGGCTTTTGTACTGGAAAAACGAGAGGTGCCATCAAAATGAATAAAGCAACAGGAATAATGAAAGTAATTGGTTTTAAATAGCGAAGCCATCCTTTATCCAAAATCTGAGTCAAATACATAGAACCAAAAGCAAAATAGATTGGATAAATACTGATGGCATAATAAGCTTTTGCTTGTAGGTAGGTTAGGATGGCAAGTGTAAATACTAAAGTGAAAAAGAGAAATCGATACTTTTTAAAAGGAGGGTAGGAGAAGAAGGAAATTATTCCAGCTATTAAAACGAAGATTGATCCTATAAAAAACAAGGGTTGCTCGAGGAGGAAATCGACCCGACTCACATTCACCAACTGATACCTTGAAAGCATTCTCATATGCCAGATGACGGGAAAATCATTTAAGATTTGCCAGATAATATTGGGTAAGGCAATTAACAGTGCCAAGCCTATTCCTCCATAGAAATGTGGGTTTTGGAGTCTTTTACGCACAGGGCTTGCCAATAGTCCCAAAACCAACCCTAAACCCAAAAAAGCAACAGTGTATTTATTCAAGAATCCGAAGCCAAATCCAACTCCCATCCAATAAATCCAAGAGTTTTTGCCTGTCTGGATATGTTTTATCAGGGTATAAACAATAAAAGTCCAAGCAAGAATATCGAAAGAATTGGGTTGGAAAAGAAGATTGAGTCTCGCCAAAGCAGAAAATGTCAAGGCAGTGGCAGCAAGACAAAGCGCATAGATACCACCTCCAAGAGATTCTATTGTTTTCCAAACAATAACGATAGTCAATGCTCCGAGCAGGGCAGGAAAGAATTTGACCCAAAACTCAGTGTATCCCAGGAGGTAAATAAGGTAAGAAAACCAAGAGGTAACAGGTGGTACAGAAATATACCCCCATGCTAAATGATGTGCTTGATCCAGATGCAAAAACTCATCTCGATGCAGCTCATAATATGGTGAAATCAAGAGGTATTGAAGGATGATTTTGAGCAAAACAAATCCCAATAGCAACCAATTTCTTTTCCCCATTTCCAGAAATATTAGCCGTTAAAAATCAATTTAAACGTGGTTCCTTCCTCGATTGCAGATCGCACCTGTATATTTCCTTTGTGCCTTCTCATGATCTGTTTTGATAAACTTAACCCGATACCAGACCCTTTCTTCTTTGTCGTAAAGAATGGGATGAAAATTTTACTCAATGCTTCTTCTTCTATTCCTTTGCCGGTATCGCTCACTTCCAGAATGATCTTTCCAGCTTCATCGATAAAAGCTCTAAACGTGATGACTTTGATTTCGGAATCTTCTACCGCATGAATGGCATTTTGGGCAAGATTAATCAGTACCTGTTCGATCTGGGTTTGGTCTCCAAAAAGAATCAATTCAGGTGGATTTAGCTCTTTGCTCAATGAAATACCTTTGCTTTCCAGCTGATGTGCTAGGAGTACTTCGAGTTGGTCGAAAAGCTTGGCGATGCCAATACTGCTGAACTTAGGAGTAGGAATATGGGCTAAGCTTCTAAAATCTGAAACAAAATTGATCAATCCCTGACTTCGTTTTTCGATGGTGCTGATTCCCATTAAGTAATCTTCCATATCAGAAGGACCTACTTGACTGACATCCTCCATTTTGGATTCTATTTCTTCTTTGATCGTACCAGCCAGAGATGAAATCGGAGCAATGGAATTCATGATTTCATGGGTCAAAATCTTGACCAGATTCTGCCAAGCCTCCATTTCCTTTTCTTCCAGTTCGGACTGGATATTTTGGAGGGAAACCAATTTGAATTTTTCACCTCGCATCAGTAATTCAATCACATACACCGAAAGCTGCATAATGCCATCAGGATGTGCGATTTTTATCAATTCACTTCCTCCGGTTCGCAAATTATGAATGGCCAAATGGAGCTCTTTATTGATGCCCTCGATCTCAGCGATATTTTTAAGCTCTTCCACATCCAGAATTCTCTTGGCTGAAGTATTGATGATCTGGATATTTCCTGTTTCGCCAAATGTGATCAAACCTATACTCAGATGTTTGAAAACTGATCTGAAATACTGGTATTGGGCTTCTTTTTCAGCTTGATCCTCTTTCAGCTTTGCCAGAATGGCATTGAACTCAATGTGTAAATCATCGGTCTCGGTACCGTCAAATTTTACCGGATAGAGTTGGGAGTATTTATCCTGCTTGATATTATCCAGAAATACACGGACTTTCTTAAAAGAGCTTTCCGAATACTTCAGGAAGAAAATGATTTGGATCACCACCAAAATCAAGAAAAGGGAAATCATAAAGACTCCCCAATCATTGAAAATGGTATATGCCAAAAGGAAGAGGGTAGCGGCTAGAAAGGCTATTCTACCCAGTAAGCCTACTTTATAGTCCATATTTTTCCAGTCTTCTGTAAAGAGATGCTCGGGTCAAACCGAGTTCTTTAGCAGCTTTGGAGATATTTCCTCCGTTTTTGTCAATGGCTCTCTGAATGGTGCTTCGCTCCATATCATCGAGATTTAGAGTATTGTTTGCAGGTGCTTTATCTGAAGCGGGCTTAGAAGAAAGGAAGAAGAAGTCTCTTGAATCCAGCTCTTCGCCCTCAGCCATGATGATGGCTCTTTCGATGGCATGCTGCAGTTCACGGATATTTCCAGGCCAGTTGTAGCGCTGCAATAAGTCCATGGCGGAAGCATTGAAACCAGTGAAGTTTTTACGGTATTTCTGGCTGTAGCTTTTCAGGAAATGATTTGCCAAAACCGGGATATCATCCTGTCTTTCCCGAAGAGGAGGAAGGAAGATCTCCACTGTGTTTATTCTGTATAGTAAATCCTGGCGGAACGTATTTTCCATCACCATTTCATGCACGTGCATGTTGGTCGCGCAGATCAAACGGATGTCAACAGGAATTGCTTTGTTTGTACCGATTCGGGTTACTTCTCTTTTCTGTAAAACTGTCAATAATTTGGACTGCAAAGGCATGGATAGGTTTCCGATTTCGTCCAAAAATAAAGTGCCGTTATCAGCTACTTCAAATCTTCCCGCACGATCATCTTTGGCATCAGTAAATGCGCCTCTTTTGTGTCCGAAAAGCTCCGATTCAAAAAGTGTTTCCGTAATTGCACCCATATCCACTCCGACAAAAATTTCATCTTTACGCAAGGATCTGTCATGAATCGCCCTTGCGATCAATTCTTTACCCGTTCCGTTTTCTCCCAAAATCAAAATATTGGCATCTGTTTGAGCCACTTTGTCGATGATGGAAAATATATTTTTCATGGATGCACTCTGCCCAATGATGTCGCTGTAAGGCTTTTTCATGTCAGACTGAAGCTGTTTTTGTTTTTTATTCAGCTTCTCGACTTCATTATAGCTTTCTTTTAGGCGAACAGCCGAAGATAGGGTTGCCAGCAATTTTTCATTTTGCCAAGGTTTCAGAATAAAATCCGTAGCACCTTCTTTCAACGCCTGTACGGCCATTTCAACATCACCAAACGCCGTAATTAGAATCACAACTGCCTTTGGGTCGATCTCTTTGATTTGTTTCAGCCAATGAAAACCTTCTTTGCCAGAAGTGGTATCTTCCCTGAAGTTCATGTCCAGAAGGATGACATCATAAGAATTATTGTTGATCAAAAAAGGGATTCTTCTAGGGTCTTTTTCTATGGATACTTCTTTAGCATGCTTCTTCAAAAGCATTTTTGCAGCAAAAAGTAAATCTTCGTTGTCGTCAATTATTAATATTCTTCCCAGATCTTGATTTTCCATGGTCTCTTGTTTGGTCTATAGTAAGGGGAAAATTATGCCAAGGCTGATAATTGCCTTTAAACCCATTTTTCAATTGAAAAGTGTTCATAAATGTACGCTTTTATACTGTAATCGGACAGAACTGTCCGGGTTTTTAGGCCCAAAAGATTTATGTAACTTTGTGCTTTAACCAAATGAAATATCATGCAAGCTAAAAAAGGCGATGCGGTGCAAGTGCACTACACCGGAAAATTAGAAGACGGAAGTGTTTTTGATTCCTCAGCAAACAGAGAACCACTTGGATTTACTGTTGGTGCGGGTCAGATGATTCAAGGATTTGATGCAGCTGTTGATGGAATGGCTGTTGGAGATAAAAAAACTGTAACGATTCCTGCAGCTGAAGCCTATGGTGAGAAGAGGGAAGATATGATGATTGATGTGCCAGTGGAGCAAGTGCCTGCTGATATCAAACCAGAGATTGGTATGCAGTTGACTCTTCAGGGAGGAAATGGTCAGCCAATGCCTGTAATAGTAACGCATATGGATGAGAAGAAGATCACTTTAGATGCAAACCATCAGTTGGCAGGAAAAGATTTGATCTTTGATATTGAACTGGTGAAAATCGGTTAAGCCAAATTGAATTTCTGAAAAAAGCCCAAGCGATTGGGCTTTTTTCGTTTTCAGGAATCGATTGCATAGATCAGGAGGCAATTTTTTAATTATCTGAAGTATATTAAGTTTTGCTTCATAAGCCCAATTAACATGACCCTGACGATTATTTCATTTTTAGCCTTTACGGCATTTGTTGCAATATTTTCTTGGTATCAGCTCCGAAAAGACAGGTTAGATACGCAGGATGGTTATTTTTTGGGAGGAAAAAGCCTGACAGGAATTGTGATCGCTGGGTCCATGTTGCTGACCAATATTTCCACAGAACATTTGATTGGGATGAATGGATCAGCCTATAAAAACGGATTCATCATCCTCGCATGGGAAGTCACCTCAGCCATCGCATTGGTGATCGGGGCACTCTATTTTATCCCCAATTTTCTGAGAATGGGACTGACCACCATTCCGCAGTACCTGGAATACCGTTTTGACAAAGTCACCAGGACGCTCGTCGCGCTGTTTTTGATTGTCTCATTTGTAGTGACTTTGCTTCCGATAGTACTATATACCGGAGCGATTAATCTAGAAAGTATTTTTAATGTTTCTGAAACCCTGCAAATCAGTCAACAGGAAGGATTGTGGCTTACAGTCGTTGTGATCGGTGTCATAGGTTCGATTTATGCGATTTTTGGAGGACTTAAAGCAGTGGCATTCTCAGATACGATTAATGGTATCGGGCTTTTTTTAGGAGGCCTTCTTGTTTTGGGTTTTGCACTTTGGGATATCGGTGAAGGAAATATGGTAGCTGGATTGTCCAAAGTTTACAAAGCAGCTCCGGAAAAATTCAATGTGATAGGAGCTAGAGATTCTGTGCTTCCTTTTGAAACACTTTTTACTGGCTTGATGATCAATCAGTTGTATTTCTGGTGTATGAATCAAGCCATTATTCAAAGAGCATTTGGAGCAAAAAATCTTGCTGAAGCTCAAAAAGGATTGTTGTACACAGGGGTTTTGAAGCTCTTTGTACCCTTGATAATTATTCTTCCCGGGGTGATCGGGTTTTATTATTTCGGAGATAGTTTGTATGATAATCAGGATTTGATCTACCCCGAATTGATCAAAAAAGTATTGCCGGTAGGATTGACCGGGTTTTTTGCGGCGGTGGTGATGGGAGCAGTATTAAGTACGTTTAACAGTGTGTTGAACAGTACAGCGACGATTTTCAGTTTGGGTATATATAAGAGGCATCTCAAACTGAATGCGACTGATAAGGAATTGGTTTGGGTAGGAAAAGTGACTTCAATAGTTTTGGCAATCTGTGCGATAATGGCTGCACCAATGGTGGCCGGTGCACCTGATGGTTTATATCAACTTTTGCAGCAGCTTAATGGGATTTTCTTTATCCCAATTGCCTCGATCATCATCGCAGGTCTTTTCCTTCCCAAAATTTCTGCTACCGGAGCCAAAGCTGGGTTATTTGTCGGTTTGGCATTTTATATCCTGACAGTTTTTATTCTGGAAGTGGATATTCATTTCGTACATATTTGGGGAATAGAGTTTTTGCTAAACATGGCTGTCATGTTTTCGGTCTCTTACTTTTTCCCCAATACCAACCCTTTTAAACCATCCGATATCAATTCAGAAATCATTCAACCTTGGAAATATGCCAGGCTTTTAGGCTTGGTATTGGTAGCTTTAACCATCATTATTTATATCTGGCTGGGGAATTAGGGTATTGAAAATCTTTATATTAGAGTAAAATTCAACAGAATGAAAGAAGTGACACCTCATCAAATGGAAGAACTCTGGGAAGAGGATCTTTTGAAACGGTATCCGGAAAATGGAAAGCCGGAAAAAGCGAAGGAAGAATTCAGAAATTATGAAGACCCCCAGCGTGATACTGTCAGGGAATTTTACAGGATCAATCATTTAAACCAGACTTATGATTTTGTTTTGGGCAAAGAAAAAGAGTTTCTGAAGTTTGATAAAAAGGAGATGACACTCTGGGAGGCTGTGGAGTTTTTGAATACCCTAGTGGATGATTCTGATCCTGACACAGATTTGGACCAGACACAACATTTGCTTCAAACCTCAGAAGCAATACGTGCCGACGGGCACCCTGACTGGTTTGTATTGACTGGATTTCTTCACGATCTAGGCAAAGTGTTGTGTCTATTTGGAGAGCCACAGTGGTGCGTAGTAGGTGATACCTTTCCGGTAGGATGTCAGCATTCAGATCGAATTGTGTATCCCGAGTTTTTTAATGAGAATCCTGACAGCAAGGATCCTCGATTTAATACGAAATATGGGGTTTATGAGCCAAATTGTGGCTTAGATAAGGTGCATTTGTCTTGGGGACATGATGAATATATCTACCAGATTATGAAAGGTTATTTGCCAGAGGAAGGCCTGGCAATGTTGCGTTACCATTCATTCTATTCACAACACCGTGAAAATGCATACAGCCATTTGATGAATAGAGATGATCATCAGCTGTTTAAATGGGTGGATAAGTTTAATCCTTATGACCTTTACTCCAAAGCTGCTGTTCCACCAAACGTAAAAGAGTTGCGGCCTTATTATGAGGATCTTGCATCAAAATATTTACCTGACAGGCTAAAATTTTAATTAAAAAGTTACCGAAGCTCCATCTTCGGTTTTTTTATTTCAGGTTTTTGATCCAATCCGGAATATCGAACACCTTGATGCTGTTTTTGGTGAGCAATGCTATTTTTTCCTGGCCTATTGAGATACTTTCGAGTTCATCATTTCCTGTCAATCCGATTTCTTTGGTTTCCTGATTTTGTAATGAAATAGCCATGACTTTTTCTCCATTGAGCCATAACAGGTGTTCATTGTAAAAACAGAGTCTTTGATCAGTGACCAGGTTTATTTTTTTGATGAAATTACCTTGGTTGTCAAACATAAAAACGCCTTCCCCTTTCACATTCATAAAAAGCCTGTTTTTAAACTCTCTGATTTCCAAGACTTCCAGTTTATCAGGGTTCAAGATGATGTTTAAGGGCTGAGATTGGGTGACGGTATTCCTTCGGTAGTCAAGGATTTTTAAGTTTAAATCGGATTCATCCCAGACCCAGATTATATTGTTGTTTCCTAATGTTGCGGCTTTGGCAAGGTTTATATTTGCCTGGAAAAACCCGTTTTCAGATAAAAGATTCAGGAACCTGTCTAGGATTTTGTACTCTTGGAGATCGGCAGAAAAGCTGAAAATATTAACGGTCCAGGCTGCTTCCAACTGTTGCAATCTACCTTGCCTGGTAGGGGAGTAGAAGTTCAGTTGTTTTCCACTCGGATGGTATTGGTAAATGTCGCCTGAAATGGTACTGGCAAAGATTTGGTCTTTGGTGTCAAAAGTAACCAGATCCAGATTTTGGACAGAAATCTCTGTAATTACATTTCCTAAATCATTTTTCCCTTGGGACTTCAAAACCAAAGGCAAAGCAAAGAGTAGAAAACTGTACAGAATTTTCATTCTTCAAAACTTTTAAGAACGGGTTTCTTTCCATCAAATTCAAGATAAGTGTATTGGCTGACCCATTCTCCCAAGTTGAAATAGGTGGATTTCGGACCAACTTCAAGTTCTAGCGGCAAATGCCGATGACCGAAAATGTAGAAATCGTGATGATGTTTTTGTTCTACCTCCTTGCAGTATGCCCATAACCATTCATCTTCTCCTAAAAAACGATTTTCATCTTTTTCAATATTAGTAATCCTGCTATGGCCAGACCAAGCGTGTGCTAATTTGATTCCGATATCCGGATGAAGCCATTTAAAAAGCCATTTAGAAAGTGGATGGACAAAAACTTTTTTTAGAAATTTATATCTATGGTCTCCTGGTCCGAGGCCGTCCCCATGGCCTATTAGCATGTTGGTATTTCCCACTTTCAATTCGATCGGTTCGTGGAAAACAGGAATTCCCAATTCTTCGGTGAAATACCCCTTCATCCATAGATCATGATTTCCTGTAAAAAAATAGACAGGAATGTTTTGGTCTCTTAGTTGGGATATTTTGGAGATGAAAGGAATAAATCCCTTTGGGATGACTTTGCCATATTCAAACCAGAAATCGAAAAGGTCTCCTACCAAAAAGATCGCAGCAGCTTCCTTTTCGATGCTATTGAGCCATCGGATTATTTTTTGTTCACGAATTTTGCTCGTTTCGGGGTTTGGGGCGCCTAAATGAAAATCTGAGGCAAAAAAGATTTTTTTACCGTCAAGTTCGATGTGAAGGGAGGCGACTTGCATGATTAAAGATAACCGTGGAAAAGGTTAAAAAAAAAGCCCCTTTTGGAAGGGGCTTTAAACTTATGAATTTTCTTCCTTCGATTCCGTGACAGAACTTTGCTCTTCTGCTGAATTTTCCTCTGGATCCAAGGTAGGATTTTCCAATTGGTCAATGACAGGAACCGGGGCACTTTCCTTTTTATTGGTATATGCCTGATAGGTAGTTTCCTTTTCAAACGGTCTTTTTCCGATCAATTCCTCCAAGTCAGACTGGAATAGGATTTCTTTTTCCAGAAGTTCTTTTGCAAGAATTTCCAATTCCTTAACCCTATGAGTCAGTAAATCTTTTGTTCTGATATAGGCTTTCTGAATCAACTGTCTTACCTCTTCATCAATGGTTTCTGCAGTAGTTTCAGAATATGGTTTGGTCATTTTATACCCATCACCTTTGGAATCATAGAATGAGACGTTTCCGATTTTATCGTTCATACCATAAATGGAAACAATGGAATAGGCCATTTTTGTCACTCTTTCCAGATCGCTCAAAGCTCCGGTGGAGATTTTTCCGAAAATGATTTCTTCGGCTGCTCTTCCTCCTAAAGTCATACACATCTCATCTACCAATTGGTCTGTTTGGTAAAGGAACTGTTCTTTAGGAAGGTATTGGGCATAGCCCAAAGCTGCGATTCCTCTTGGTACAATACTTACTTTTACCAATGGATCGGCATGCTCCAAGAACCAACCTGCCACCGCGTGACCTGCTTCGTGATAAGCCACAATTTTCTTTTCTTCTGGTGAAATAATCTTATTTCTTTTTTCAAGACCTCCGATGGTTCTATCAATAGCATCCTGAAAATCCTGCATGTCCACTGCAGTTTTATTTCTTCTGGCTGCGATCAAAGCCGCCTCATTACAGACATTGGCTATTTCAGCTCCAGCAAACCCAGGTGTCTGAGCTGCCAGTTTCTTAGGATCTACATCTGCGTGAGTTTTGATAGGCTTTAGGTGAACTTTGAAGATCGCTTCTCTACCTACGATATCTGGCTTGTCGATGGATATCTGACGGTCAAAACGTCCAGCTCTCAACAAGGCACTATCCAATACATCAGGTCTGTTGGTCGCTGCAAGGACAATTACTCCTGAGTCTGTACCAAATCCATCCATTTCTACCAAAAGTGAGTTCAAAGTATTCTCTCTTTCGTCATTGGATCCTGGCATCTGACCTTTTCCTCTGGATCTACCGATTGCATCAATTTCATCAATAAAGATGATACAAGGTGCTTTTTCTTTGGCTTGCTTAAACAAATCACGGACTCTTGCCGCACCCACACCGACAAACATTTCGACGAAATCGGAACCTGAAAGCGTAAAGAAAGGAACTCCTGCTTCACCGGCTACAGCCTTTGCAAGCAATGTTTTACCTGTTCCCGGAGGTCCTACCAGCAATGCGCCTTTAGGAATTTTGCCGCCTAGCTTGGTGAATTTCCCTGGGTTTTTAAGGAATTCGACGATTTCCTGGATTTCTTCTTTTGCCTCGTCTAGTCCTGCCACATTGTCAAATGTGATTTTGACTTTGTTTTCTGCATCAAATAATTGAGCCTTTGATTTCCCAACATTGAATATCTGACCTCCAGGACCTGATGGCCCGGCCATTCTTCTCATCATAAACCAGAAGAAGACAAATAAAAGGATCAAAAAACCAAAGCTTCCAAAATAACTGGTCCAGTTTTCTTCTGTAGAAACCTCGAGATCTATTCGATTGGCAGGATCTGTTTGTTCTTTTAATGCATCAAAGTCATTTGCGAACTTATCGACAGAAGCCACTTGAAATGAGTAATGTGGGCCTGATTGATTGAAAAGTGTTGAATTAGATTCTAGTTCTGATTTGTATTTAGGTTCAGCAAGGGCAGAGGGTTTCAGCGTGATGTCCACCCGTTCCATATTCTTGACCATGACTACTTTAGAGACGTCACCGGCCAGATACATGTCTTCAAATTTTTTCTGCGTAATGTCAATCACAGCCGACCTTTGCTGAATCCAGGTAAGGCCTAAAAGCACCAAAACCGCCGCTATAATCAACCAAAGTTGAAAATTAGGCTTTTGCTGTGGTGCTTTTGGTACAAATTTTTTGTTTTTATTTTTATCGCTCATCGCTTAATGGGTAATTCTGTAAACTTAAGTAAAACGGAATAGAGTGGTTAAAGTTTGTGTCATTTTAGCTGATTCGGGTGACTTTGGCATCTCCCCACAATTCTTCAAGGCCATAAAATTCCCTCTTCTCCTTAAGGAAAATATGAGCAACTACGTTCACATAATCCATTAAAATCCAATTTTTGCTGTTTTTTCCTTCATTTCGCCAGGGACCTTTATCTCCTGCCTTGATGACATGTTCCTCAATAGAATCTGAGATTGCGTCTAATTGTGAATCGGAATTGCCAGAGCAAATCACAAAAAAATCGGTCATTGAATTTTTAATATTTCGTAAGTCCATCAAAATGATGTCGAAAGCTTTTTTTTCCTCCATCCCTTTGACGATTACTTTGCTCAGCTCTTCTGCTGTCATATTATTGTTTTAATTTTATGAACTGGAAAATTGATGAATTCCAGAGAATCTAAAATTTATGTATAAAATTCTTGCCAACACCATTTTTTTAGGGAAAGATGTGCATTTCCTGCCAGACTGTCATTCTACCAATGACATTGCGCTTCAGATGATCCGAAAAAGTCAGGCAAAAGAAGGAACAATTATTATAACCGGACATCAAACAAAGGGGAAAGGTCAAAGAGGAAACAGTTGGTTTTCCGAACCCGGCAAAAATTTAACTTTGTCAATGGTATTGGCTCCTGAATTTCTGGATATCTCTGAACAGTTTCATCTCAATATGTGTATAGCTGTTGGAATCAGAAGCTTTTTAGAAGAATATATCCCAAATGTTAAAGTCAAATGGCCCAATGATATTGTAGTTCCAGGATTTGGAAAAATAGGAGGGGTTTTAATAGAAAATATTTTAACAGGACCGTCTTGGGAATATGCAGTGGTAGGTATCGGGCTCAATGTCAATCAGATTTCCTTTGCAAACCCCAAAGCCACCTCAATGGCAAAAATATCTCAAAACATTTTTGACCTGAATGAGCTTTTTAGAATGCTAATAACAAGACTGGAGAAGAGTTATTTAAAGCTGAAAAAAAGCAAATACGAGGATATCAAGAATGAGTATTTGAGTCATATGTATTTAATGAAACAAAGAGCGCTATATCTGTCTGAAGGGATTGAATTTGAAGGAGAAATAGTGGGGATAAATGACTCTGGGAAACTGCAGATCAAAGAAAAGGAGGGAATGTTAAGGGAGTTTGATCTGAAAGAAGTTGCTTTCTTAGAATAGCTTCTGAATTTTAGATTTAAAGATTTATACGGTACCTTTGCCGAAGTTTTTATGAGAATTTAATTCGTTAACTATCAATAATATGTCAGAAATCAAGTCTGAAAAATACGTAAAGTACAAGGTTAAAGATATTTCTTTAGCGGAGTGGGGCAGAAAAGAAATCAAATTGGCGGAAGCCGAAATGCCTGGTTTAATGGCTCTTCGTGAGGAGTTTGGTGCTTCTAAGCCACTGAAAAATGCAAGAATTGCTGGATGTCTGCACATGACTATTCAAACTGCTGTTTTGATTGAAACGTTGGTGGAGCTTGGAGCAGAAGTGACTTGGTCATCTTGTAATATTTTTTCTACTCAGGATCATGCTGCTGCAGCAATTGCAGCTGCGGGCATTTCTGTCTATGCCTGGAAGGGTATGACTGCTGAGGAGTTTGACTGGTGTATCGAACAAACTTTATTCTTCGGAGAAGATCGTCAGCCATTGAATATGATTTTGGATGATGGTGGTGACTTGACCAATATGGTTCTAGACCAATATCCTGAATTGGTAGCAGGAATTAAGGGACTTTCTGAAGAGACTACCACTGGAGTTCACAGACTTTATGAAAGAATGAAGAATGGAACACTTCCTATGCCGGCTATAAACGTGAATGATTCTGTTACCAAGTCAAAATTTGATAACAAATATGGCTGTAAAGAATCTTTGGTAGATGCTATCAGAAGAGCTACAGATGTAATGATGGCTGGGAAAGTGGCTGTTGTTGCAGGATATGGTGATGTAGGAAAAGGATCTGCGGCTTCTTTAAGAGGCGCTGGTGCACGTGTAATTGTGACTGAGATTGATCCGATCTGTGCGCTTCAAGCTGCGATGGATGGATATGCTGTCAAGAAAATGGTCGATGCAGTGAAAGATGCCGATATTGTCGTAACTGCGACTGGTAACAAAGATATCCTTACAGGTGAGCATTTTAAAGCGATGAAAGACAAAGCGATCGTTTGTAACATCGGACACTTTGATAATGAAATCGACATGGCTTGGTTGAATAAAAACTATGGCCAAACTAAAAATGTGATCAAACCTCAAGTTGATCTTTATGATCTTGATGGTAAAGAAATAATCATTTTGGCGGAAGGCCGTTTGGTGAACTTGGGCTGTGCTACTGGTCACCCATCATTTGTAATGTCAAATTCTTTTACGAATCAGACTTTGGCTCAATTGGAGCTTTGGCAAAATACGGACGAATACAAACCAGGTGTGTACGTTCTTCCAAAACACTTAGATGAAAAAGTTGCTGCATTGCATTTAGCAAAGCTTGGAGTAGAATTAGAAACACTTTCTCAAGAGCAAGCTGAATATATCGGTGTGACTGTAGAAGGGCCGTTCAAGCCTGAATATTATAGATATTAACAGGATATCTTATCTAATAAAAAGGCAGCTTTTCGGCTGCCTTTTTTTTGTGTCCTTAAGGAAGGGCTAAAAGTTATTCAGGTTTCGTAGCAATATTAATAAGGAGAGAAACTGATATGCAATCAGGAATTTTTTATGGGTTCAGTAATAAATGTCTTCCATCTGGAAGTCGTACGTTGGCAGCAACTTGACAGGAATCGATCAATTCGTAAGTGAGTTGGTGTGACACTTGTTTATTCGAGCCTCTTGCAACGGTCCAATTTTCTGTACCTGCTACTGGGATCAATTCATTTTTTTGAAAACAGGAGCTCAGCATTAACCTGTCAAAAGGAATTTCAATTTCAAATTCTCTTCCAACAGCGTTCACTCCGGTCATGGTTCCTCCGGACATGATCCCAATGGAATTTGAGATGCTAGCGGCTTTTCTATGCGTCAAACTCCCTGTTAACTTCGTAGTCAGGGATTTTTGAGTTTTGATAGTCAATGGATTAAACATTTCAAGAATTTCATTAGAGTTTTTTGAGGAAAAGTTTCTGATTCCACGGATTGTATCTCCTTCAAAAACATACTGGTCATAGGACATTGCCCAGTTTGAAGTGGGAATGTTTGATAATGAAAATTCCAAAATCAACTTCCCTGACCTTGAATAATCTCCAGCTTGATCACATGGGTTTTCTGAATCAAAATCCAATATCACTTTTTTGGTGTCTTGCTCGATTAAAAGTGAAGGGCAACCTGGTAAAATACTGGTGGAGTCCATCGCCAGATATTCTTCAAAAGTGAGTAGCCCAAAATAAAGACTTTCGCTCCATGCTTTAGAAGTATCAAACATTTGCAAAGCTTCTTGTGGCAGGTCGGTTGAAATGACTTTATCTGCATCTTCTTGACAGCCAGACACAAGAATGGAAATTAGAAAAAGTAAAAAGTACGTTCTTTTCATTGGTTGAATATTTTGATTTTGATTCAAATTGACTCTAAAATTTCAACTGAAATATCTGATGATTTTTAAGATTCATGCTTGACTTTGTCCCTTATAATTGGACTTGGCCAAGTAGAATAACCGAATCATAATCTTCCTTTCAATTACTAGGCCGAATGCCTATCTTGGCTTAGAATGAATCCAAAATATTTATGAATTATTTAAATGGCATGCTTCGGGATGGAGCTTTAAAAGGTAAAAATATCCTTATTACAGGTGGTGGAACTGGGTTAGGTAGGTCCATGGGGGAGTATTTTTTAGAGTTAGGAGCAACTCTTATCATTACTAGTAGGAAACTGGATGTTTTGGAAGAAACAGCAAAAGAAATGATGTCTCAAAAAGGGGGGAAGGTTATTCCGTTGGCATGTGACGTGCGTGAAATAGTTCAGGTGGAAGAAATGTGGGCTAAAGCCATTGAGGCTTGTGGTCAGGTGGATGTAGTTTTGAACAATGCAGCGGGGAACTTTATCAGTCCCACCGAGCGGCTATCCACCAATGCTTTTAATACCGTTTTGGATATTGTTTTGAAAGGTACATCTCAGGTGACACTGACTGCTGGTAAATATTGGATTGCACAGAAACAACCTGGAGTTTTTCTGAATATTGTGACCACCTATGCCTGGACAGGTTCTGGTTATGTGGTGCCTTCTGCTGCTGCTAAAGCTGGAGTATTGGCAATGACCCGATCACTTGCCGTAGAATGGGCTAAATATGGAATACGATCCAATGCAATAGCACCTGGTCCATTTCCTACAGAAGGGGCTTGGAGTAGACTTTTACCTGGTGATTTGGTGAAAAAATTTGATCCAGCGAAGAAAGTACCTATCGGGAGAGTAGGGGAGCATCAGGAATTAGCCAACTTAGCAGCATACTTGGTCTCGGACTTTTCTTCCTATGTCAATGGAGAAGTAATCACAATAGATGGTGGGGAATGGCTCAAAGGAGCTGGCGAATTTAACAATTTGGATCAAATACCAGAGGGTATGTGGGATATGATGGAGGCATCCAGGGGAAAAAAGCATTAAGCCCCAAAATTCTTTGGGGCTACTTAAAGGCAAAATGGAAAATCAGGAATTCTTAATGTCTCTGAGAGAAGTCTTGCTTGGTTCTGATTCAAAATTCTTATTCTGATCCACAGATTCTTTGATGCTTTTCTTAAGTGCTTGGTCTAACTGGACAGTTTCTTTTTTGATGATATCCACAATCCTTTTTGATTCCACAGATTGCTGTTCAATATCCAAAATATCGATTAGACCCAGAATATTGGCGACTCTGGCCCTCAATGTATGGGATTGCTGGAAAGCGAGTTCTTTCAGGAAAAATTGGTGTTCCTTCATCCAAAGATCCTGTTTCTTTTTTTCAGTGATATCCAAGATGATCCCTTGTACTTTAACAGGAAGACCATCAGAATTCCATTGAATGGTTTTACCAAAAGCGACGACCCAAATCGTCTGGTTTCTTTTGGAAATCAATCGAAACTCTTTCTTAAAAGGAATACTTCCGCTGGATTTAAAATGATTTGACAAGTCCATGTAAAGCAAATGGTAATCTTCCTGATGGATGTGTTTTTCCCAGGTGATTTTCTCAAGATTTTCGATTTCCGATTCAGAATATCCTAGAACCTGAGCCAACCCGGAACTAATGGTATTTATCTTTTCAAAAGGATTGAATTCCCAGAATCCAAGTAATTTATCCTCTAATAATGTATCAATGATTTCTGAGGAGGATTCATCATTCTCCATAAAATCACCCAGTTTAATATTGTAAGGTTTTAACGGATCAACCGGGTGCCCTAAGCCAAGACAAGTACCGAAATCTTCAGAAATAAAGAAAAATTCCCACTTTGTCTTTAAAAGGTTTCCTGTCGGATAGTTGATTTTTTGGAGATCCACCATGAAGGATTGGTGATGATTGTTCCAAGCTTTAATCCTATTATTTTCATATTTTACCCAATCAGTAGAAAGAAAACAATCTGAAAAATGAACGGGTTTTTTGGTTTTATCAAAAAGAGACGGAATAGGTCCAATGCCAGAATCTGAACTTAGTACAAGTCCAGATCTATCAAAGGTCACTTGCATAAAATATTCTGAAGTGATCGCTAATTGACTTAAAACCTCTAATGCTTTGACATGATTCATCGCCTAAATGTAGTATAAAAATATATTAATTACATAAAATATTATTTAAAATACATAAATACATATATGAAATGACTGAATTTGATTTAAAACTAAATAAAATTGATTTCGGGAATCCTGAAAACAAAGGAAAAGTGATTTCAACAACGGAAGCCTTGTCTCTTTTAGATGAATGGGTTTTGAATGAAAAACTTAAAGTTCATATGAAGCAAGTTGGGCATTTAATGAAAAGTTTTGCCAAGGAAAAGAGCTATTCTGAGGCAGTACAGCATCAGTGGTATTTGGCCGGACTTCTCCATGATGCAGATTGGGACCAGTGGCCTGATCAGCATTGTAAGAAAATCGTTGAAGAACTTGAAAGGAGAGCTATTGATCCAGCCGTCATCCGTGCGATAGCGTCTCATGGACCCCGGTATTTTGGAGTGGAACCCGTGACAGAAATGGATAAAATGCTTTATGCTTTTGATGAACTCAGTGGATTTATCCATGCCTATTCTTTGATGCGTCCCACTGGATATCAAGGAATGGAGGTGAAAGGTGTTAAGAAAAGATTAAAAGATAAGACGTTTGCTGCTCAAGTGAGTAGAGAGGACATCCAAGATGCTTCGGAAAGAGCGGGAATGAGTGTAGATCAAATGATTGAGTTTGTGATTAAACATCAATTACGATCTACAGATTAAAAATTTTGATGAATTAGTTAAGAAGAATTTTTAAATTGTTTTGATTTTTCACTTTGAATTAAATTTTATGACAAAAAAATTGTGTTTAGTGATTATGCTACTTTTCTCCAGTTACTGGGTAAAAGCTCAAGAAAAAACTTTGGATACGACGGCCATTATGATTCTAGATCGAATGAGTTCGATTTTTGGGGAATTAAATTCAGTAGGTTTTACATCTGAAGTATCCAAGGATGTCGTATACGCAGAGGATTTCTTTATTAAAGTATTTACCAAAACTGATGTGAAAATAAAGGGGCCAAATAAATTTTCGGTAAGGTCACATGGGGAAAATAAGGAAGACCAATACTCGTACAATGGCGAAAAAGTCATCTATTATTCATTTAAAAACAATATTTACACAGTAGCTGATGCGCCTGATAATTTAATTGAAACAATAGATTGGCTGTACAATGATTTTGGAATTGAACTGACAACTGCGGATTTTTTGTATCCTAGCTTTTCAGAAGATTTTGTATCAAATATGGATCATGTGGAGTTTTTGGGAATCGCAGAGATCAATGGTAAAGCTGCGTTTCATGTAGCAGGAAGTAATGAGTCTATGACAATCCAGATTTGGATATCCAATGATAGTTATTATCTCCCTATCAAAACCGTGATTACTTATTTTGATGGGGCTTATGCACACCAGCATCAAACTGATTTTTCAGATTGGGTATTGAATTCAGAATATCCGGATGCCATTTTTGAATTTTCTACTCCGCCAGGGGCAAAGCAAATTACCTGGATGTCACAAAATTAATCCCTTAAAAGTATTGATATGAAAGCTAATAAAATTAAAATATGGGTTTTGGGGATAGGTGTTTTATGCTTGATGATGACTACAGAGCTTGCCAATGCCCAACGAATGAGAGCCGGTGGTGGTAGAGCTGCTAGGCCAGCTACAACCAGACAAGCTCCTTCTAGGTCGATGAGCAGACCTGCTACCACGAGTAGACCAACCACCCGGAATAGACCAGCTACCACTAGAAATAACTCAAGGCCTTCAACAAATCAATTTTCGAGGCCATCTAATTCCAGCAATAAACCTACGTTAAACGGAGGTTCAAATAGAGTGACTTCCAAAAACAACAATAACAGCAAAGTTGCCAATATCAAAAATAATAACGTTGGAAATGGAGGAAGAAACAATGTGAATATTAACAACAACAACGTCAATATCAATGTAAATAATAGGAATAACGTCAATATCAGAAATAATAACGTCAGGAACTATAGGCCTTATAGACCTCCATACCGGCCTTATCCAAGACCCCCGTACATTTGGGGCGGGTTTGGGTTTAGTTGGTTCAGACCATATTATTACCATCCTTACACTCCTTTTTATTGGGGACCTGTTTGGCATCCCTGGGGTTTCTTAGTTGCTACTTTGGCCGTAACTGCTATAGTGGTTTCTGTAGATGACCATGACTATAACTATGACGAAGGAGTATTCTATGTAGAAACGGATGATGGATATGTGGTCGTTGAAGCACCACAAGGTGCCACCGTCAAAGTCATTCCGAAAGAATCAAAAGAAGTAGAAGTTAGTCCTACCGTCAACAATTACTACTATGGAGGTACATTTTATGAAAAAAGTGATGGAGGATATACAGTAGTTCCACCGCCGGCTGGAGCAGTGGTAGATGCTTTGCCAGAAGGTGGTGAAGAAGTCAAAGTTGGAGATCAAACTTATGTGAAAATAGGAGACACGTATTATATGCCTGTTCAGGAAGATGGGAAGGAAATGTATGAAATTGTCCAGGTAGAAGAAGTTGAGGGATAATACTTGACTATTAAAACCTAAAAAAGGCCTCAATTGAGGCCTTTTTTTATTCTTCGTTTATTTGTACTTCTGATAAAGGCCTGAAATTTCCTTCAGGCAACTGTTCCGCAACTTCGTCTTTTTCATACGGAAACACTTCCACGATAGGGCTTTCTACAATGTCGGGTACTCTAAAACTTACCAACATGTTGTTTAAACTTTCCTGGATTCTGTCGAATGCTTCTTTGATATCAGATGCAGTAACGATCATATATTGAGTTACTTTCTTTTCTTTACCGCTTTCACCATCTGAAACCAAATAGGAAATCTTGCACTTGTACCAAATATCTGCATCCTCAAAATAGAACACATCAACGATATTGCTTTTACTCAGCCCAGTGATTTGAAAATCCCCTCGGATCTGAGATCCTAATCGATCATATATAATTGCTTCGGCTTCAGTAAATGATACTGCATCTACCAAATACTGCTCAGAGATGTTTTTCAACAGCCCTTCCTCATTTTCTTTAGCGTATTTTACTTTACACAAAAACCAAGTTCTCATCTTTCTTCTAATTAAATCGTGAATCTAAATCTTATCAGTTGAAGAACCATAAATTTCAGGTTAAAAATCCCAAGCTAACCATCAAATATGACTAAGGTGCTGATTATTAGGAAAGTGTTTTAGGGAAGTGAAAGGCAAAGAAAAAACTTGCTATTCCACAGAAATGAATTGTGGAGGGTTTGATAAAAACTGTAAATTGAAACGAAATAGTTGAGTATGCGCGATAAAATCTGGTATAGTTTTCCAGTACAACTTCTTTTACTTCATTTAAGGAAAAACCTAGCTCTGATTTTAATCTGGGTTATGCTGTTAGGCATAATTTTGGAAAAGTTCGGTGTTGTTTTAGGAATACCGTTTCTTTTTTTAGATCCTGAATATCTCCATCAGGTTTCTTGGATAAGTTTTATGATGGTGGGTATTGGTTTTGCAGTATTGACCATGGCATTCCATATGACCACCTATATCATGGATGGAAGCCTGTTTAAATTTCTGGCTGTATTGAATAAGCCATTTATTCATTTCTGTGTCAACAATTCCATTATCCCCACCATATTTTATTTGATCTATTGCTTTAGTTTTATATTTTTTCAGCTAGGCAATGATCTTGAATCTGAATGGATCGTAGTCAGGTACTTTTTGGGTTTTGCTGGAGGAAGTCTCCTTACCTATGCCTTAATTTTCGGTTACTTTGCGATTACAAATAAAGACTTCTTTATCCTTTTTGCAGGATCAGTGGATAAGAGGCTCCGCAAGGTTCGATTGACCAGAGCCAACGTGATCAGTCAATACAAAGAACTAAAAACAAAACAGGATAAGGTCTTGTATTTTTTGAACCTTCATCTGCGATTGGAAAAAGTCAGGCCTGATATTTCCAGATTTGAGGGAACTAAACTACTTAGAGTCTTTGACCAAAATCATTTGAATCTATTCCTGATTCAAGTCTTTTTGATCTTGTTTGTTCTGTTTTTGGGCTTTTTTAAGGAAGAACCAATCCTTCAGCTTCCAGCAGCTATGAGTGCAACTTTGCTTTTGGCTATTCTGGTGATGCTAGTGGGAGCGGTGAGTTTTTGGCTAAGAAAATGGTCAACAGTAGTGGTCATAGGTCTCCTTTTCCTACTGAATTATTTTTCTAATTTTTCCTTTCTAAACAGACCACATGAAGCTTTTGGTCTGAATTATCATAACAAACCGGAACTTTACAATCTTCAGCGACTGGATCAATTACTTCATCCAGATACAGTAGCAAAAGACAGAGAAAAGACCATCGAAATATTAACTAACTGGAAAGCGAAATTTCCGAATGAGGAAAAACCCAAACTCGTATTGATCGCGGCAAGTGGAGGAGGGCAAAGAGCCGCATTGTGGACACTTCATGTTCTTCAGTCTATTTATAAAATCCAAAATGGAGCGGTCATCAAACATACAGAACTATTTACCGGAGCATCCGGCGGAGTATTGGGAGAGGCTTTTTTCAGGGAAATCTATTTTCGGTCTTTGACTGATAATACGATTGATCCACTGGACCCAAAGTACCTGGATCAGATTTCTGCGGATAACCTCAACCCGATAATTTTCACCCTTCTTGTCAATGATTTGCTGATTAGGAATCAATATTTTGAATACGGAGGCTATAAATACCTCAAAGATAGGGGCTATGCGTTTGAAAATCAATTGAATATAAATACTGAAGGAATCATGGATAAGCCTATTTCTGCTTATCGAGAGCCTGAAAGTAAGGCAGTTATTCCTATGCTTCCGGTGACCACGTTGATCACAAATGATGGTAGGAAACTTGTAATATCGCCTAATTCTATGTCTTACCTTGGTACGTCTATGCTAGATAGGACAGGAATGGATGAGAAAAAACAATCGGTCGATTTCCTCAGGTTTTTTCAAGAACAGAGTCCAGGGAATTTACGGTTTTTGTCTGCATTGAGGATGAGCGCTACTTTTCCTTTTATTACCCCTAATGTTCAATTACCCTCTATCCCAACTATGGAAGTCATGGATACTGGACTTTCGGATAATTTCGGGATACAAGATGCTCTCCGTTTTATGTATGTGTTCCAAAAATGGATCTATGAAAACACTTCAGGGGTAGTTTTGGTGACTATCCGCGATTCTGAAAAATCCACTGAAATTCCCCCAACTACACCACCTAAAATTTTTGAAAAGATATTTATCCCCTTAAAAAACATCTATTCCAACTGGGATAATATTCAGACCATACAGAATGAGGTTTTATTCAATTATATGGATGAGTCCATGCCTTTTGATGTAGAGAAGGTGGAATTCGAGTATGCACCTGAGAAAGTCCAGGCAGAGGAGCTAAGTGGAAGTCAAGAGACCATGCAGCGCGCATCCTTAAATTGGAGACTTACAGCGAGAGAGAAAAAGTCTATTTTGGCCAGTATTTTTACAAAAAGGAACCAAGAAAGTATCCAAAAATTGCAGAAGATTTTTGAAAAAACTAGCCTTGAGTCAAAGCTTGATTCCATTCAATAAGCGATGCCTATTTTTTTATAAACAAAGTGCATTAGCCAGGCAGGTCCGATTAATAAAAATTGGACATCTTTTATGAATGATGGCTTTTTGCCCTCTATTTTATGACCCCAAAATTGAAAAACCCAAGCTACAGCAAAAACTATAAGGCTGACTAACCAAAGTTTACCGGGTATTGAAATGTTGATGAAATTCGCAAGAGCCATACACATGGCAGAAAAAAAGAACATCCCCAATGCCAAAGGTGGCGAAAGTGAAACGTAATAAATCAAGACTATTACCAAGACAAATGTGGCCCAATTTGCAAATCCATTTAAAAATGGCAGGAACTGATGGATGCTTTCGGCGGGAATGGAATATATCAATCCTACTAAGCTGAAAAAAATTGCGGGTACACAAATCCAATGAATCAACTTGTTGGTTTGGTTTTGATGGCTTAAACCATACTCATAAAGCAAAGCATCTATTTTCCTCATGGTATTTTGGGATTAATTCAACTAGATTTAGTAATTAATTTACTAAATCCATTTTATCATTCAGCGAAAGAGAATAGAAAATGTTTAGCTATTGGGAACAAAAGAATTTTTTGAATTATGACCTGATTGTGGTCGGATCAGGGTTTGTTGGTCTATCGACTGCGATCCATTTCAAGAAAAAACATCCAAAAGCTATTGTAGCAGTTCTGGAGCGGGGAGTTTTGCCGACAGGAGCGAGTTCTAAAAATGCAGGCTTTGCCTGCTTTGGAAGTTTGACCGAAATACTGGATGATTTTTGGCACATGAATCAAGAAGAGGTGTTGACTCTAGTTAAAAAAAGATATCAGGGTCTCGAACAAATCCGGAAAAAATTCGGTGACAAAGCTCTGGGGTACCAAGCAAGTAAGGGATACGAGTTGTTAGATGCGAACCAACTGGGAGCGTTAGACCAGCTAGATGGCGTCAATCGTATGCTAAAAAAGCTTTTTAAAGAGGATGTCTTTTCTGAAGTAAAGAAAAAAGAAAAATTTGGTTTTTCTGAAAGTGTCAAAAGTGTCATTCAGAATAAATTGGAAGGAGAGCTTGACCCCTCGAAATATTTAATTTGCCTTTGGAAATTGGCAGGGTCGCTAGGGATCAGGATTTTCACCGGGGCAAATGTTGAGGCCATTGATGTGGAGACTGGGACAATCAAGTTAAGTGGTCAATTCAATCGCCAAGAAATGGAGTTTACAGGAAGTCAAGTAGCCGTCTGCACCAATGCTTTTACGAAGCAATTGCTTCCTGAAACGAACCTAGAACCTGGCAGGGGATTGGTTTTGGTCTCTCAGAAACTTGATTTTGACATTCCTTGGAAAGGCGGTTTTCACATGGATAAAGGTTATGTGTATTTTAGAAAAATTGATGGGAGGTTATTGCTGGGAGGAGCGCGGAATATTGATTTTGAAGGAGAGAATTCCACTGAATTTAAGGCTAACCCTAAGATTAAGTCCCATTTATCCCATTTGGTTCAAGAGGTAATATTTCCCGGCAAAGAGATACAATGGGAACATGAATGGACTGGGATCATGGCATTTGGAGATAAAAAACTTCCTATTATTCAATCTATCGGGAAAAAAGGTTCAATAGCTGTTCGTCTAGGAGGGATGGGAGTTGCGATTGGCTGGCAAGTTGGAAAAGAACTTTCCAAGCTTATTTCAGAAAAATAAAGTTATTTTTTTTGATTAGATTCAAAGCTTAAATTCACAAACCAGCTATTAATGGAAGGAACTCTACGTGCCCCTAAGGTTTTTGACGCCCTTATTCCCCTGATTTTTTTAATAATTCTACTTGTAATAAATATTCAGGTTTTTGGGACTGATGGACTTTCAGGATCTAATCAAATTGTATTAATTCTTTCCTCAACGGTGGCTGCTCTTGTGGCAATTTTCCGATTAGGATATAGTTGGGAAATACTTCAGGACGGGATCATTAAAAGCATCAGTTCAGCGATGTCCAGCATTTTGATCCTTTTTTTAATTGGAGCCTTGGCAGGAACCTGGCTTCTGAGCGGAATAGTCCCGGCCATGATTTATTATGGTTTGCAGATACTCAACCCTACCATATTTCTAGTGGCTGCATGTGTAGTCAGTGCCATCGTATCTATAGCGACAGGAAGTAGCTGGACGACGGTGGCTACTGTCGGTGTGGCACTTTTAGGGATCGGTAAAGCCTTGGGTTTTGATGAGGGGATCATTGCAGGAGCGATCATTTCAGGCGCATATTTTGGAGATAAAATGTCGCCTTTATCTGACACTACCAATTTGGCTCCAGCTATGGCAGGTACTGACCTGTTTACTCATATTCGACATATGGCAAAAACCACCGTCCCTTCTATGACCATCACATTGATTTTGTTTATTGTCATTGGGTTTAATTATGAAACAAATGGTTCTGTCAATGATGTGAAAGCTATTTCTGCTGTGATCCTTGAAAGGTTTAATATCAACGGTTTCTTGTTCATCGTGCCGGCTGTTGTATTGGTTCTAATCATCAAAAAAGTCCCTGCCATTCCTGCATTGCTTGCAGGCGCAATCTTAGGCGGGGTGTTTGCTTTACTATTCCAGCCTGAGATTGTCAGCCTGATCGCCGGAGAAGGCGGTAGCTATGCCTATCGAGGTTTTAAAGCTCTGATGATGTCGATGTACGGAGAAATAAGTATCGTGACGAGCAATGATGTAGTGAATGAACTCCTTGTGACTGGAGGAATGGCAGGAATGCTTTATACCATTTGGTTGATTGTATGTGCCATGGTATTTGGAGGGATTATGGAGGAAAGTGGCATGTTAAGAGTTCTGGCAGAAGCGATCATAAGAAAAGTACATACAGTGGGTTCACTGATTGCATCCACTGCTGCAACATGTGTGTTTTTCAACATTACGACTTCAGATCAATACTTGGCAATTTTGGTTCCTGGTAGGATGTATGCAGATGTTTATAAGAAAAGAGGATTAAAACCTGAAAATTTAAGCCGGACTTTGGAGGATTCAGCTACTGTGACTTCGGTTTTGGTTCCTTGGAACACTTGCGGAGCCACCCAAGCATCTGTTTTGGGCGTAGCCACACTGGTATATGCCCCATATTGCTTTTTTAATATCATCAGTCCATTTATGACAATTTTGTATGGGTATTTCAAAATTGGGATAAACTATTACGAGAAAGAAGAAGAATTAGCATGATCCCTTTAAGGATAAGTAAAGAAGAAATAAATCAACTCCCACTTGGTCAGTTTGAAGGTGAAATGTTTTTGATTGATCACCAAGAAGATGTGGAGGAGGTAGCGGAGTTTTTGTCAAAACAGCGAATCATCGGGTTTGATACGGAAACCAAACCGGCTTTTCGTCGAGGAGTTATTAATCAGGTAGCACTTCTTCAATTATCCACATCTACCCAAGCTTTTTTATTCCGTTTAAATACGATTGGAGGCTTCCCGGATGCCATCCGCAATGTATTGGAGAAAGAATCAATCGTGAAAGTGGGAGCCGCAGTTCACGATGATATCAAAGGTTTGGCAAAATTGACAGATTCATTTTACCCCCAATCATTTTTTGATTTGAATGATGAATTGAAAAAAGTGGGATTTCATAACGTAGGAGTCAGAAATCTTTGTGGAATGGTCTTGAATATCCGGATATCCAAGGCAGAGCAAGTTTCGAATTGGGAAGCGGAGGAATTGACAGAAAAACAAAAAAGGTATGCTGCTACGGATGCCTGGGCTTGTTTGGAGATATTCCAAAAATTAAAATCAGAAGGATATTTAGATGCTTTGTTTAAGTAAGGATTTCTAATTCCTCGATTTCATTTAAGCTTTCAATTAAAATTGGTTCAATTCCCTTTCGAAATTCAATCGTCATTTTACAATCCAATGCCATTTCTTGATCGGTAATTTCCAGTTCATGTGATTTTACCAATTTCATGACTTCATTCATGGCTGGATATTGAAATTTTATTCTGACTGTTTCTAATACCTTTTCTTCTACTATTTCATTTTCTTCGATCGCCAAGGCCGCAGCAGTTTTATAGGCCTGGATCAGTCCACTCATTCCCAGTTTGGTGCCACCAAAATACCTGACTACCACGATCAAAATATTGGTCAGGTTATGAGATCGTATCTGTCCCAGAATAGGATCTCCTGCAGAATGATTTGGCTCACCATCATCCACAGCCCGGAATATTTCAGCTTCTTTCCCCAAAGCATAGGCATAGCAATGGTGCCTGGCATCGTAATAGGTCTTTCTCAAATCAGCTAGTTTTTCTTTGATTTGGTCTTCTGTGCGCACCGGAAATGCAAAGTAAAAAAACTTGCTACTTCGGTCTTTAAATAAACCTTCGCTGACATGTTGGATTGTTAAATAGGTGTCATCTAATTCCTCAGTGTTCATGGGATGGGCAGCATACACTTGGTTGATTCATCAGCTAAATTAGAAATTTAACTTTTGAGTAACCTTAAATCCATTCTAATTCTATTAATTTTAAGTCTATTGCTGAATCGTGAAAATGAAATTTGAGTTGACCGTAAAAGAGCCATTGATCTTTGATTTTCCTGGAGAGTCCAGAGATAGTGGGGTTATTAATTATTGGGATCAGGAACAGCTATTTCCAAATGGGATCCAGAGATGTTTCTGGGTATCCAAAGTGAAAGCCGGTGAAACGAGAGGAAATCATGCACATTATCGAGAATCTCAGGTATTGGTTGCGATTCATGGTGAACTGGAAGTGGAAGTGATAGCTATGGACGGCACAAAGCAACTCTTTCAATTAAAAAATTCAGCAAAAGGATTATTTATTCCTCCTTTGTTTTGGGTTTCTGTGAGCTTTTCTGAAGATGCGATTTTATTGGCACTTTGTGATCAGAAGTATTCCGAAGAAGATTATATAAGAGATAAAAGCGATTTTGACCAATACAAAAAAAGAAATCAATAAAGGGTACGATCTACTAGTCGAGCCTTCCCGGATTTTTCCAAAGGATTATTTGATCGCAAATTTTCCTCTGGAGGGAACTGCGGAACTTTTGGACTTCTTTTTACTGAAAAAAAATAGAAAAAAGGCATACATCACATTTGCTATTGGGGTCAATAATGACGCTATATCACTTCCAAATGCACCATTCGGAGGGTTTTTTATTTTAGAAAAGATCCATTCCGAATCGATTGATTGGTTTATTTCCAGAATACAATCCCATTTAAAAGTGCGGGGAATAAAATCCATCGAGATAACCAATGCACCCAAGCCATATGAGGAAAATTGTGATCTGATCAATTACCTGCTTTTTAAAAATGGTTTTCGTCAGGAAAATGTATTATGCCATCAGTTTTTCATAGGAAAAAAGAAAATCAAAAAATGGTCTTCGCAGGAACAGACCAAGTATGAAAGGAAAATAGCTGATTCGGAAATTTCAACTTCATGTACTGCTATTACTAATTTCAGTTTTCTGAAATCAATTAAAGAATGGAATAAAGGCAGAGGATTTGAGGTCAAACTGGAAGAAAATCGGATTATCCAGCAAGTGGCAGAGTACCCCGAAAGGTATTTTCTTATCAGTTTGTTTTATGATGATCAGGTCATTGCACATTGTTTGGCGGTAAAACTTTTCGATGACACGATTTATTACTTTTTATCAGCAATTGATCCAAAAACCACTGTCAAGAATGTTGGGGAAATTCTACTTTATCAACTATTTAAACTTGCAGCAGAACAAAAAGTAAAATTGATAGATTTGGGTTCTTCAGATTTAGGGAAGTTTGCAAATCATCCCTTGCTTTTTTTTAAATCCAGATTCTCCAATGACAATTCCAATAAAATCACCTGGACTAAAATGATTTGAAATGGCAAATTCAGAATTGGTTTCTATCATTTGTATTTGTTTCAACCACGAGGAGTGGATGGAGGAATGCCTGGAAAGTGTCAGATTACAGGATTACCCATACAAGGAATTAATAATCGTCAACAATGGAAGTTCTGACGATTCTTTGGAAACCATACAGAAATGGGTAAAAGAGAATAAAACTTCACTTAAGATCGAATTGATTTCCCATTCGGAGCCTCAGCCATATTTAAAAGTATTCAATGAGGTTTTAATGAATTTGGATAGCCAATATGTCATTGACCTGGCAGGTGATGATGTTCTGTATCCTGATCATTTGTCGATTTCTATTTCCATTTTGAAATCATCAAGGAATACTGCTTTTGTATTTTCGGATGCTTACATCCTAGATGAAAATCAGGTGGTGAAAACCTTTTACAAAAGAACGACCAGTGGTGATTTAGTCCATGAAATTGAAACCAGAAAAATATATGAAACCATTATCCAGAGGTATTTTATCTGTTCCCCGACTGTAGTTTTTAACCGGCATATTTTGGTAAAAGAAGGTGGGTATGATGAAAGCCTAAGCTATGAAGATTTTGATATCCAGGTCCGATTGGCGAGAAAGTACCCCTTGGAGTTTTCTGACCATGTTGGAGTATTGAAACGAAAACATTCAAATTCACTTTCCAGTACCCAATATTTACCATATAAGTCTAAAATGTTGCCTAGCACTCTGAGGGTTTGTCAGAAAATCAAGGAGATGATAGAGAATGAGGATGAAAAAACAGCTCTTAAAAAAAGAGTCATGTTCGAATTGAAACACGCGCTTTGGTCTGCCAATTTTGAAACTGCAAAAGGATTTGTCACACTTGGCGAGGAGATTGGGATTAAGAGTATGATTTTTTTACTATATAAGATCTGGCTTAACTATAAAATCGATGTTTCAGGGATTTATGTGAAAATCACCTGATTACCCCACCACTACTTCCACCAATTTTTTATTTTTATAGTAGGTTTGGGCAAGGGATTGAAGATCTTCTGCCTTGAAGCTTTTTAGATATTCGAGTTTTTTGAAATAATAGGAGAAATCGAGTCCGGAATGGTGTACTGCCCGAAACCTATCCATTAGGTCAAAAGGAGAACTGAACTGGCTCAGCATCTGGCCGATCATATAATTTCTAACAACTTCTAATTCGTCATCCAAAATAGGCTGATCAGCTAGTTTGTTGATTTCATGATAGATTTCGCTGATTACGTTTTGGTAAAATGCTTTTTGGACATCGGCTGAAATCACCCAATATTCTGAATTGCCTATTTCAGCCAAACTTGAATAAATCCCATACGTATGGCCTTTGTCCTCGCGGATGTTTTTAATCAATCTAGATCCAAAATATCCGCCCAAAATAGTATTGAGAACAGAAAGACCTATAAAATCAGGATGGGCTTTTGGGATCGAGAAACTCCCCATTCTGATGCTGCTCTGCACGGCATTTTCTCTCGATTCTAACCATTGTAAATTCGTGACAATCTCCGGGATTAAAATTTCTTCACTTTCCTTTCTGTTGGGGAGTTTAGAAAGGAGATCTGAAGTCTTTTTTAATTCTAGTTCAGAAAAATTTCCACTGACAAAAATCTCAATGTTTTGCCATAGCATTTCACGATAATAAAACTCCAGCCTTTCAAAAGTTATTTCATCCACATGGTTTTCTACCACTTCAGCTCCATAGGGGTGGTCAGATCCAAAGAGTGATTTTCTGAACAGTTGACCTGCTCTTATTGCAGTTTTTTCCTTTTCTAGTTTCAGTCCAAGGCGTTTCTGGGACTTCCTTTTTTCGAGACTTTCGGATGGAAAAGTAGCTTCGGTGAAAAGAGCGAGAAAAACTGGTAATACCTTATCCAAATGTTTTTTGGTGGTCAAAAGCCCCAAGCCTTCATGTGCAAAAGATAAAACTGGATTGACCTCACTTGCATGAAAATCAAAGAATTCAGCAAGTTCTTCGCTGGATTTTGACTTGATTCCTTCCTGCAAAAGGGTTAGAGTAAAGATTGGTATGAGATTTTGAGTGATGGGAAGGGAAGCCTTGTTGCCTTTTCCTATAACCTCAATTTTTACAACATCCAGATTAGGAGTGTTGTTGAAAAATAATCGGGCTCCATTGCCCAATTTTGATTCAAAAGGAGGTGTAAGTTCAAAATCCTCCGGAATACGAAATTCGGGAGCTTTGGACCTATCTAATGACATTATTGATTCGGAATTGTATAAAGTAATGAGAACCTTAAGGTTTCTGCAAGTGGATGATTTTGTTTTTGTGGTACTAGGTAAGAAAAGTCAAAACCGATTCTTTTTAAATCAAAGCCCAGACCCATGGTGAAATATTTTCTACCTCCTTTACTTTGATTCTCAAAGAAATAACCTGTTCTCAAATTAAACTTTTCTGCATAGGTATATTCCACGCCAAATGAGACGGTAACTTCTTGCACCTCTTCAGAAAAACCTCCTGGAGCATCTGCAAACGATCCAAACATGCCAGAGATCAAAGGTCTATTAGGATCTTTACCTTGCTCTATCACTAAATTCCCATCCTCGTCAGTTACCAAAGTACCGTCTTCGTTGGCTGCGTAGATAGGAGGTGTAGGTACTAACAATTTGTTAAAGTCCAGAGCAAAAGTTAAGGTGTTCATAGGATTTAGATCCAATGAATAAGCGGTTCCCACACGAAGGTTAGTCGGAATGTAATCTAAATCGTCAGCACTATTATAGGTGATTTTAGGGCCAATATTGGAAATATTGATTCCCCAAGACCAAGTGCCTTCTTTGGCCCCGGAATAAATTGGCTTTTCGTAATATAAACCTACATCAGTACCTACACTCACTCCTGGTCTGCTTTCATTTCCTCCAGAAGAAGAAATATTACCGGATAGGTTTGAGTGGATAAATCTTGCCGAGATGCCTAAAGCTAAATTGGATGAAAGTTTTCTTGAATAGGTTCCTCCTATTGCGATATCTCTTGGGTTAAATTCTCCTAGATCATTTCCTAAACCATCTGTCAACTGGATGTCTCCCATATTGAAGTACCTTAATTCAAAACCGAAGGCAGAGACCTCATCAATTTTAAAAACACCAGTTAAATAACTGAGAGACATGTCGTTGACTAGTTTTCCGAGCCAAGGGGAATATGACAGAGAAAATGCCATATCATCTTCGATAAAAGCGAGTTTGCCTGCATTCCAAGCGGCAGAATTGGCGTCAGGTGAAGTGGCAACACCGACATCTCCCATCCCTGAGTGTCTGGAGTCAGGAGCGAAATTCAAAAATGGCACGGCAGTCGTGATCACTCTCCTCGTTGGATCCTGACCGGAAATAATCGTGCTATTCTGAGCAAAAGTTGTAAAACTAGCCAGGGTGAAAACGAGTAGGAGTATGTTTTTCCTGTTTCTGTTGGCCATTATTTTCATTTAATAACTAGTTGACCGCTTGCCACCGCCATGGAATTATCGGTTTCTGACTGAAGCGTTATTTTGTAAATATAAGTTCCTTTTGCTGGATATTTTGTTTGGTTTTGTAAAAATATCCATGATATATCATCTATCCGAGCTGAGGCTTTGATCAAACGTCTAGATTCCGTAAATATTGCCTGACCTGTAGTTTGAAATACTGAAATTGTAACTTGTAAAGTTTCTCCAGGTCTATTGTGTTCAATTAAGAAATTACTAACTGCATCTGTGGGATTAGGATAGGTAAAATGTTTAAGAATTTTAAGTTTCTCACTTCCTGATACCAAAATTGTCACAGTTAAGATACTTTGATTTCCTAAATTATCCCAAGCTTCAATTAGAATTTGGTTTTCGCCCTCGTTTAAGCCCATTAATAAAAACTCGAGACTGCCCTTTTTATAGTCGCTTGCATTGGCTATAAAGTCATCGTTTAAGATAATAAAATCACCTCCGTTAAGCTGGATTTTAATTTCCTGTCCCGGAGTCTGTCCTGAGATATCTATCCCGCTGATATCTGATAAATCAATTTTGGTCAATAATGTTTGCGAAGGAACGGGTCTGGATGAAGGTTCGTTTCCATTAAAATAGACATGAATCTCCGGACCAACATGATCAGAACTCAACTCTGGGTTGTTTCGGGCTGGTTTTTTTTCCATACCAAACGATTCTATTCCTGTTTCGGTACTCCGGGCAATCATTCGAATCTGGCTTTTTAATTCCTCTTCTGAGTTACCGGTTGGTAAAAAGATTCTGGAAGTGAAACGGCCATCCCTTACGTCCCCTTTTCCTCTAAATAGAAATTCCTTCAGTTCTTTATACTGAAAAGAAGGATTTTCGTCTCCAAGAGTCTTCATGTTTGAGTCATTTCCAGGGATCTCAATTTGATACATTCCATGATACCCGATCTGCGTTGATTCTGTCAATGGGTCTATAATTTCACCCTCTAGTATTGTTTCTCTCCCTCTTGGTAGGTATTCCAGGTGATTCCCTTCTGAATCGAGGACCGAACTGATTCTGATCCCTAAATCAGGTTCGGCTAATCTCAAACTCGGATCTCCGATCAAAGAAAAATTTCTATTCAGTGGGCCGTTTAAACTGTTGTTTTTGGTGTTTTTATAAATGTTTCCCAGATCCTGACTTTTGTTGTTTACCTTCTTGAAAAGTTCTTGGATAAATGCTTCATTGATTGAGAAATTTACACTGGAGAAAACAGGTCTACCTGTGCTGAAAAGTGCGATTGCACCTTTGCCTTCTGCAGTAAGTAATTCTTCCGCTGCCGATCGGATAAAAGGGCTATCATGTCTTCCAAATTCGCATGTGGCTGTCACCCAAAGAGCAGGTTTCTTTTGTTTCGCCCAATTTTCGATGTCAGAAACATTGAAAACTTCTTCTGCTGTCAGAGTCGTTTCGTTTCCATGACCGATGTAGTTTAAAACCAGCGTACCTTCCTCCAAAGTTTTTTCAAAGGCTAATTTAGTTTTGGGGGACCGCTGTCTTTCTCCTGTTTGTTCCTGCTCAAAATTGTCCAGATACAATTTACCTAACCGGATTCCCGGGTAATTGTCGGTTAAATATGTTGCATGCCTTTCAGCATCACGCATATGAATGTTGTTATCTCCATCATCAACCAAAAAAGTCAGTTTTCTTTTCCAGAATCCGGCTTCTGGTTTGGTTTCGTATTCAATAATTTTATTGACTACCTGGAGTGCCTCTACAGAATTGATTACTGGAATTCTCCCAATTCCGATCTGTACCCGTTCATCTCCATCCTTTGTTTCTTTCCACTCGCCTTGACCATATTCAAGTAACCCATAAAAATCATCTGAACTGTAGGAGGTCAGTGGATTTAGACTGTTGTTACTCGTATAAATGGGAATCAAATTGGGTCTTCCTCCTAATTTCCCTTTGTAATCAAAAGTACCTTTCCCGAAAATCAAGACGTTTCTCAATGTCTTATCGGGATGAAATCTAGAGGCAATAAAGTTTCGAATTGCTACAAGGTCCTTGTTCCCATATCCAAAAGTTTGGTAGATGTCTGCTAAATAAACGACCTCAGTGGAAATACCCATTGAGTTTTTGTGCTGTTTCAGTTTCTCTGCAGCGAATGAGAATGACTTTGGAGATACTATCAAAAATTCAATAGCAGGCTTTTCCTGTATGCCAAGGTTGATTTCTTTGAAAGTTTGGATCTTTTCGACTCGATTCTGATCAAAAGCAATGATTTTTGAAAGATTTACATCAATTTTTTCTGTAAAATCCAATTGGATAGGATTGTGAAAATCACTAATGTCCCAATATGATAAATCTGCTCTGGGTGAAAGGGAGAGAGGATTTGGATTCCAATTGTAATAAATCCCTTCATTTAGCGGGTCACTGGTAAATGGAATACCAAGAACCAGAAAATCCCAATAGGCAGAACCATTTAAATCTGAACTTTGAAATGTAATTCGGATCCTATCCAATTTAGAGCTTTCTAAAATCATGTCCATTTCAATCTCCTTTTCTATACCTTTTATACCGTAAGTGGTGGAAGGAACCGGGTCAAAACTTTGGTTGAAAACCGGTTTTTGGTCCGCAAGGATTTCAAGAGTTGAAGGAGATTTGGCACTAGCCATGAGGTTTCCAAATAATTTCCAAGGCTGTGAGTTATCTGTTTCAGTAAAAACAGGAATTGTCCTGGAGCTTCCGGGAAAAACGGGTTCGGAATACCAGGTTTTACCGGAATTCAGAATATTCTTTTCCTCGCCTTTAAAGACTCTAAATTGGAAAAGAGTACTCGCTGAAAGATTGGTGCCCTTTGGGTTTTGGGTTTCGATTTTCCTACCAGCTTTTCCGACTTCAATCAAATAATTTAGACTATCGGAGTATAGATGATGGCGGTAAGCCCAATTGTTTTCAGGTCCTTGGTTAAAAACATGTGGACCTTCTAGAAAAAAAAAGACATTTTCACCAATCACTGATACAGGGATTTCCTGCAATTCTAACTGTTCTGGCTCTAAAACGTGCGGGAGCATGCCCGGGTACCCATAAATGCTAATCTGATTTGCTGAGGTGGCACCAAGTTTTGAGAGAGTTTCTTGATTGAGTTGATAGATGCCGGGTTCTGTGATCGTAAATGAAAAAAATCTGCTTTGAGAATAGGAGTTCCAACTAATGAAAAGGCTGAGATAAAATAAAATTATTTTCTTCCTGAGGTTGGTTTTCATTCACTTCCTATTGCATTTTCCACGAGTGATAATCCAATATACGAAAGGATGATTAAAGGGATTCCTGCCAAGCCCAACCAAATGAAAAGTAAGAGGCTGATAGCTATCAAAGAATATCGAAACTTGTTTTTAGAAAATGAAAATGATTTGAATTTTAAAGCAATCAAAGGGATTTCTGAAACCAAAAGGACGGCTAAAGTTATCGCGATCCCAACCAGAAAAAATGGAGAAGTGAGAATCGTTCCTATTTGAGGCCAATGGATGGCGAAATGCGGCAAGGTGCTGACAAACAATGCGGCAGCAGGGGTAGGGACACCAATAAATCGATCTGATTGACGGGTATCAAGATTGAATTTTGCCAGGCGAAACGCCGAAAATAATGGGAGTATTAGGGTGCAGTAAGGAAGCCAATCAATAGAACTAGTTGTTTTTGCCATAGCAAAAAGAATAAATCCAGGCAGCACACCAAAAGAGACTAAATCAGCTAGTGAATCCAGTTGTTTTCCAAGTTCACCTTGAACTTTTAAAAGCCTTGCAGCAAATCCGTCTACAAAATCAAAAAATGCTGATAATAGGATAAACCCGGCTCCAGAGACGATGTTACCGTTTAAAACCCAGGCTATGCCGACCATTCCTGACAATAAATTCAGCAAGGTTATGGCGTTCGGTATTTGGGATTTGATTTTCAATAGATTGCTCTTTCACCCACGAATGGGTTGTGAATTTTTTCGTATCCAATGGAAGTTGTTGGACCATGACCTGGATAAGCCAATGTTTCGGAAGGCAAAGAAAACAGTTCCGATTTAATTTTACTCAGGAGTAAATCGTGATTTCCTCCGGGTAAGTCTGTTCTTCCAATACTTCCTTTAAACAAAGTATCTCCAGCAATTAATTGATTAGAATCAGAATGGTAAAAGACGACATGACCAGGAGCATGACCTGGTACAAAGATGATTTTCAAGGATTCTTTTCCTATTGAGACAAATTCTCCTTCCTTCAAAAAACCATCTGGTTCAGAAGGTTCATATGCTTGAAATCCATAATTAGGGGCATAGACTTCCACCGATTTGAGAACCTGTAGATCCTCTTTGTGGATATAGAGAGGAACTCCAAACGTTCTTTTTGTCCAGGCATTTCCCAATACATGATCAATATGACAGTGTGTATTGAGAATTTGCCTGATTTTTATCTGATTTTCATCAATGAAACTCTTTAGTGCCTTTCTTTCAGAAGATTCATAACAACCGGGATCCACAATTACACCTTCACCGGATTCATCATATACTAAATATGTGTTTTCTTGAAATGGATTAAAAGTAAACGACTTGATGTGGAGCATAGGAATAGTTTGTGCCAAGGCAACAAAATAAAGAATTATACATTTAATTTGAGTCATGGAAATTGATTTTTTGCTAATCGGACAAGGGATCGCTGGAACAGCGCTTGGATTTAGATTAAAGCAAGCTGGAAAAAAAATCAGGATTATTGATCAGCCTAAAAGCAATCAGTCTAGTAGGGTGGCAGCGGGTTTGTATAATCCTGTGACTGGAAGAAAAATGGTAAAGACCTGGAATGCAGATCTGTTATTTCCAGAAATTAAAATCTTTTACCAGGAACTTGAAAAAATTACTGGGCAAAGTTTTTTAGTGGAGGAAGCGATCTACCGTCCATTTCTATCCATAGAAGAACAAAACGAGTGGATGGGAAACAGCGCGGAAAGTGGTTTTCGGATTTATCTTGAGCAAGTCTTTAAAGAAAGTCAAAATGAATATCTGCAGGATCCTTTTGGAGGAGTATTGTTGAAACAGTCTGGCTGGTTAAAAATCAATGACTTTTTAGATGCGATGCAAATTTATTTTTCCGAAGAATTAATTCAAGATTATTTTCATGAACAGGAACTGGCCTTTGATGGAAACTTTTGGGTTTACAAGGATATCCAAGCCCGATCACTAGTTTATTGTAACGGCTTGGGAGCGATGGATTCTACCTTCTTTAAATTTCTACCCTTTGCACCGGTGAAGGGGGAGATTTTAGAAGTAAGGCAAGCCTTTTGTCCTGATTACATCGTAAATAGAGGAGTATTTCGTGTCCACTTGGGTGATGGAGTCCACCGGGTTGGTTCTACATATACCAAACATGATTTAGATTTGGGGCCTACTGATGAAGCAAAAAGGGAAATTCTTGATAGACTAATAGACTTGGTTAAATTACCTGTTGACGAAATAATTTCTCATAAATCAGGGATTAGACCAGCCACTAGAGATAGAAAACCATTTTTGGGAAAACATCCAGAGGCTCAAAGCGTTTACATATTCGATGGTTTTGGGGCCAAAGGGGTTTCCCTAATTCCTTATTTTAGTAAAATAATGGCTGCATTTTTATTGGGAAAAGAGACGATCCCAAAGGAAGTAGACATAGCGAGGTATTTTAATTATATTTAAAAAACATCTTTCAGCAATACGAATGCGATATCACCTGTTCCGAATATTGATTTTTGCTGGTTTATGGTTGAATTCATTTTTTGTTCTTGGTCAATTTGATCAAGATCGATTCGGTAAAAACAGAGTTCAACACCAGCAGTTCGAATGGTATTATTATACTTCAAATAATTTTGAAGTGTATTATTACGATCGTGGGGGAGCCAATGCCAAAATGGCAATTGAATTTCTGGAATCAGAATTTGATAGGCTAACTCAAATGATCGGATATGTCGCTTACACCAAGCCGAAGATTTACATTTATAATTCTCCGGAGGAATTGCTCCAAAGTAATCTCAATTTAAACAAGCAGGAGCTTTTCGAAGAAGGCCAAACCGACTTTAACCGGTTGATTGCGGAGATTTCATACAAAGGAGAGGTGGATAAGTTTAAGGAGGATTTGCTTTATGCCACTTCTAAAGTGATTATTCAAGAAATGCTTTATGGGTCAAGTGTTGCAGATGCCTTCCAATCCAATTTGATCAACGCATTTCCAGAGTGGTACATAGACGGCATTGCATTATACCTAGCCTCAGGCTGGAGTATGGAGATGGATGATTTTGTTAGGCATTATTTAAGAGAAGAGGATAACCCAAAGATTTTAAAATTAAAAGAGCATGAGGCTGCCTTGGTAGGGCAGTCTGTTTGGAATTACATCGCAGAGCGCTATGGAAGAAGGTATATTTCTAGTATTCTAAACCTCTCCAGGATCAATAGGAATGAAGAAAATAGCATTGCCAATACGGTAGGGCTGAATTATGAAACGTTCAAAACTGAATGGAAAAAGTATTACCTGACGATCAATGCCCAAGTGGATTCTAACTTTAAAAAAATAGATGATTCAAATTCGGTTACGAGTACTTCTCCAAAAGTAATTGGGAAAATAAGTGATATTAAATTCAGTCCTGATGGATTGAATGTCGCCTATGTGATCAATAATGGAGGAAAATATAAAGTTCAGGTCAGAGAGATTAGCTCCGGAAATGAGCGGACTATTCTCCAGGGTGGAGCAGTCTACCAAGACCAAGAACCTAATTTGCTTTCACCTGTTGTTGCCTGGAAGGATTCTGCTAACCTGGCAATTGCCTCATTCAAAAGAGGCTTTACTACTTTGAGATTGAGATCCATTGATGGAAGTAGTCAGGATAAGATTTTCCTTAGAAATATCACCCAAATTTTGAGTCTTGATTTTAATGAGTCCGGTAGAAATATGGTTCTATCTGCCATTTCAAATGGAAAGTCAGATATCTATACTTTAAATACCAGAGGACAAGGGAAGAGATTGACCAACGACATGTTTGATGATCTTACACCGATGTTTCTGAATGATTCGACGATTGTATATTCCTCCAACTATACAGAATTACCAGACTCTTTGGATGTCAAACAGATGGACTTAGGGGATTTGCCAAACAATTATAATCTCTATTTAATGGAGGTGGGCGATTCAATCGTGACGACTAAACTGACAAATACCAACAGTAAAAATTTATATCCAAGAAAGCTGAATGGGAATAATTTAGTGTATTTGAGTGATTTGAGTGGGATAAATAACCTGATGAAATTAAGTGTTGGCTCTCAGGTATCCAATCAGATTTCTGGCTTTGACAAGAGTATTGAGGTGTTTGATGTAAACAGCAGAATGAGCAAAATAGCCTTTGCGGTAAGAGATGGCCGTGAAGTTTTTATGAAAATAGAAAATTATTCCAGTGCTGATCAGTTTACCCCAAGTACTCCCCGTGTTCAATTAGAGCAAGCCAAATCTTTAAATGAACGGATTGCTGCTAGAAGGTTGATGGAAGAAAAGGTGAATCCACCAGCTGAAAAAGCTGATACAGTAAGGATTCCGGAAATTCAGGAGGTCAACTCCGACACTACAAAGAATAAAAAGGCAAATCCGATAAATCTGGATCGCTTAAGATTTGAGTCTAAAAATGGGATAAATACCGATAACTACACGTTTGATTCCTTGCCAAACCCATTGATTGCAAAGGAAAATGCGACTGAGAGTAGTAATAGAATTAATTTATTAGACAATTTTCGAAAGCAGAGTTTACAAAAACGGGTGTCGGGTCCTAGGGAAATGGAACCACAATTCCTGACCAATAGCATTAATACCAGATTTGTGGTAGATCCATTGAGAGGTTTTGGGATAAGTCTGACTGGTAAAATGACTGATCTGTTAGATAATCATTCATTTTATGGGGGAGTAATGACCACTTTAGACTTTAGATCTGGTGGAGATATTTTCTTTGAATATGAATACTTAAAAAGCAGAATTGATTTTAAAGCAAGATTGGATAGGAAGACTATTCGAATATCTGAGGGGGATATCACTTTTCAAAAATATGTCCTGACAAAAATCGAAACTGGATTTTCATATCCCTTAAATATCAATGCACGATTTACATTGGCTCCTTTTTTAGCAAAAACGCAGTATTTCAATTTAAATCCTGATTCCTTGATTTTAGGTCAGGATCCTGATCAAAACAGATTTGATGTCAATTACATTGGTGGAAAAGCTGAATTTGTAGTAGACAGGACTGAGCCAATAGGTCTTTATTCTCAATCTGGCTTCAAGGGTAAAGTAGGTTACCAACATTATCAGGCATTGAATCACTCGTCAAGATCCTTTGGTAACTTCTACATGGATTTAAGAAATTATCAAAAGATCCACAAAAACATCATTCTCGCATCTAAGTTTTATGCAGGATCATTTTTCGGAAACAATCCTCAGACTTACCTGGTAGGAGGAATGGATAATTGGCTCTTTAATGAGTTTTATAGACCACCTTCCAATAGGCCTGAAGTATCCCCGATCAGAAATCCGACAGGAGTCGAAAATTCAAACATACTATTCGCGGATTTTGTGGATCTCAGAGGATATGATTACGATGAAATACGTGGCAGAAATGTTATTTCATTTACCACAGAATTAAGAATTCCGATATTTTCTTATCTGACCAGAGGTAATATTACTTCTAATTTCATCCGTAACTTCCAGTTGGTCGGATTTTATGATATAGCTTCCGCATGGAATAATTCAGCTCCCTGGGAGAAAGTAAATGATCAGAATACTGAAGTAATCAATACCGAAGGATCGCCATTTACGATTGTCTTAAACAATTTCAATAATCCTTGGCTTCAGAGTTATGGAGCTGGTTTAAGGACTGTTTTGTTGAATTATTACGTAAAATTCGATGTGGCGCAGCCTGTTCGGAATTATAAGAATGAAGATCTGAAGTTCTATGTAACTTTGGGCATCAATTTCTAATTTTCAAAATCAATTATGATTAAATCGATGACCGGCTTTGGAATAGCCGGATTTGAGGATGAGAAGATGATCATCCATGTGGAGGTCAAGTCTCTTAACTCTAAATTTTTGGATCTTTCGATTCGAAGCCCTAGACAATTCTCCGATAAAGAGCATGAAATCAGAAACCTCGTTCAGGGTGTTTTGGATCGAGGGAAAGTAAGTGTTTCTATTGAGTTTTTATCCAAGAGCACGAGCGAACTACCTGTCTCTATCAATGAGGAGTTGTTTACGGCTTTCTATAATAAGTTCAAAGGAATGGCTGCATCAGTAGGAGACACAACTCAGGATGTTTTCAAACTTGCCCTGCAAGCTCCAAATGTCATCAGCAACGTTTCTGCAGAGGTGAAAGAGGAAGGTGAAGACTGGGAGCAAATCAAAAAAGTGTTGGTTCAGGCTCTTCAAAATTGTGATGAATTCCGAAAAGATGAAGGAGGATCATTGGAGGAAAAGTTGGCAGGGAATATCAAAACAATTTCTGAAGGACTTACGATCATCGCCAATGAAGAAGGTCAAAGGAAGGAGAAAATCAAACAAAAAATCCGAAATCACTTTTCGGACTGGTTGGATGAAAATTCCTTTGAAGCCAATCGGTTTGAGCAAGAATTGATTTATTATTTCGAGAAACTGGATATCACCGAGGAAATCGTCAGATTGGATACGCATTTAAAGTACTTTTCCAAGATCATGGAAGAAGAAAAAAACCAAGGTAAAAAACTGGGATTCATTAGCCAGGAAATCGGCAGGGAAATCAATACAATTGGATCAAAAGCCAATGATGCCGGGATTCAGAAATCCGTCATTTTGATGAAAGATGAGCTTGAAAAAATAAAAGAACAATCGATGAATGTGTTATAGTAAAAGGGGCTTAAGGCCCCTTTTTTTGTGTCGTTTTCCGAATCACTTTTCCATTTGTTTTTCCTGTTAATTCTCCGTTTTCTATTTCTAAAATGCCATTGACCAGCACAAATTCAATTCCTTCAGGATATTGATGGGGATCCGTAAATGTGGATTTGTCGATAATTGTTTTTGGGTCAAAAATGGTAATATCTGCAAAGAACCCTTCTTTAATCAAGCCCCGGTCTTTTAACCCGATTCTTTGAGCACTTAGACCGGTCATTTTATGGATTGCCTCAGGGAGAGAGAGGATGTTCTTTTCTCTTACATAATAGCCTAAAACCCTTGGGAAAGTCCCATAAGCTCTCGGGTGAGGATGGCCATCTCCTGGTGAGGAAAGACGTCCATCAGAGCCTATCATTGTCATGGGATGTTTCATAATGTTTTCAACATCCTTTTCATCCATCGCATGGTAAATTGTGCCAGTTCCTCCATTGAGTTGGGCTTGAATCACTAATTCTGCGGCATTTGGCATGGTGATTTCCATGTTTTCCATTTCCAGCCAATCTTGTAGTGTTTTGCCTTCTAAATCTTTATTCCAACTTACTCTTGAGAATTGAATTCGTTTTAAGTCATTTCCTCCTCTGTCATTTAAGATATTGAAAATGATTCCTGCTTTGATGCTGTCTTTTAAACCTAGCTCTTTGACTCTTTCATCGAATTCTCCTCCTTCCATTGCCCAGCTTGGAATCAAAACGCTGATTCCAGTGTGACTTGCTGCATAGGGATATTGATCCATCATGATGTCTAAGCCAAGATTTCTTGCCGAATCTACCATAGCCAATGTTTTGGAGCTTTTTCCCCACATTTTTACCCCAATTGCTTTATGATGAGTTAAAACAACCGGAATAGCAGCTTCTCTCGAAATGACAATCGCTTCTTGCACTGCATCTAATAGTCCCAGCCCTTCTTCTCTAAGATGAGAAGTATAGATACCTCCTTGATTCGCAGCTATTTTTGAGAGTGCGATTACTTCATCTAACTCCGAAAAAGTACCCGGAAGATATTTTAAGCCTGTTGAGATCCCAAATGCACCTTCTTCCATTCCTGCTCTGATATAGGATTCCATAAGCTGCATCTCGTCTTTAGTAGGGCTTCTGTCATCCATTCTCATCACTTCTTTTCGTATGGTATTATGGCCGATAAGAAAGCCAACATTCAAGCCCAATTGCATTTTTTCTAAACTGTCCAAATAAGGACCAAATGGCCAAGGCCCCCCACCATCCGGCCCGCCCAATGCAAAAGTAGCTCCTTGTTTGAGTAAACTTTCTGCCAAAGGTAGCTCCATGATAGGTTCTAAATGTGTATGCATATCTATAAAGCCGGGTGAAACAGCTAAACCTGTTGCATCAATTACCCGATCTGCTGTATGGTTAAATTCTCCAACTTTAATGATTTGATCACCAAGAATTCCAATATCCCCAATAAAAGGTTCACCACCGGTCCCATCGTATATCGTCCCATTTTTAATAACTAAATCAAAATTTTCATTCTGTGATTGACAAGAAAGTAGGACTAAAAAGTAAATGAAGTAAGAGAGCTTTTTCATAAGTGAGGAATTTCTTGGCCAAATGAGAGAATTGAATTTATGGATAAAAAAAGAAAGCTTACATCCATTGGTGTAAGCTTTCGTACAGGTTAAAGTTGTTTAATTCAGTCTGAACTTAATAGGCATGGTCATTCTGGATCTGACAGGTCTGTCTTTCATTCTTCCAGGTAGCCAATTGGGTGAATTTTTTATCACATCTAAAGCGACTTCATCACATCCTCCTCCTACAGTTCTTACTAATTCTACATCTTGGATGGATCCATCAGTATTTACAACGAATCTAACAATTACTGTCCCTTCGATTCCCATTCTTCTCGCTTGGGAAGGATATTTTAAGTTTTTATTCAGGTATTCGTACCATTTTTCCATTCCTCCTTTAAAGGAAGCTTGAACTTCTACAAACTCTTTTATTTCATCTGGGTCTTCCTCCACAGGTGGTTTCATTGGCGCAATATCAGTTGGAATAGGCTCATGCTCCACACTGAAATCCACGATAGCGTCTAGTTTATCGATGATAATGTCATCTTCTATGATTTCAATTTCAGGTTGTTGAATAACCAGAGGAGGGGTAGGGGGGTCTTGGCTGGTGACAGGGATATCCAGTATGTCCCAATTGCTGTCCTCTTTATCAAATGTTTTAATTTGATAGTCTTCATAAGCTTTCCATTCAAAAGCCACCAATACTGCTGCAACACTGAGCATTAATCCCAGGTTAAAAATCAGACCGGACAGCCGACCAATGTCCGAATTTGGATTCTTTTTGTTTTCCATGGTTTTGTTAGTTTAGGTAAAAATGAATACCTAAGAATTTAACCTATTTATAAACAAAAGGCTAATTCCCTAACAATTATTAACTAATTAAAAAGTTGTTAAAAATAAGGCAAAAAAAAAAGACCCGAATTATCGGGTCTCTAATTTTTAGCTCAGTTTAAATCTGATTGGAAGTCTCATTCTGGTACGAACTGGTCTACCTCTTTGTTTACCTGGTTCCCATTTAGGAGCGGAAGAAACTACTCTAATTGCTTCCTCATCGCAACCTCCACCAATTCCTCTCAAAACGTCAACGTCTTGAATTGAACCATCTGTGTTTACAACGAATACTACAATAACAGTTCCCTCGATTCCCATTCTTCTCGCTTGAGTAGGGTACTTCAAGTTTTTGCTTAGGTACTGGTTCCAACCTGACATTCCACCTGGAGGATTTGGTTGAGTTTCCACAACGTCAAAGATCTCATCAGCTTTCTCCTCAACAGGAGCCTCAGCAATGACTACTTCTTTGATGACAGTTTCTTCTTTCACATCCACATCAAAGTTAACTTCGATTTTTTCTTCGATCTCAACTTCGTCAGGGATTTCCTCAATGATAGGCTGCTCAACTGGCGGTGGTGGTGGCGGTGGCTGCTCGGTGATTGGAATATCAATCAGCTCTTCGAAATTGTCAGTCACCTGGCCCAGGTCCTTTAGAGCACCGTCGTCAAATGACTTCCATTCAAATGCAGCAAGAGTTGCGCCCACAGCCACAGCTAAACCAAGATTCAGGAACATTCCTGATTTTTTGGTTAGGTCAGCCTTAGGAGTCTTTTTTGCTTCCATGGTGAATTGGTTTATACAGGTTAAATTTTTTCTATTTTAGAATAACAAGTCTAAGAATTTAGGACGATTATTCCAAGTTGTTTTTTATAGATGACAGCTTAAAATATGTGAAGAATCCTGCGATTCCACCTATCTCATTGACCATCATGTCCATATAATCATACGTACGAAAGGGGACAAATTGTTGCAGATACTCCAAAACTATTCCGGCTAATACTCCGAAAATCACATAGTTAACTAGAAGTCTTCTGCTGAATTTCCCCTTGTTTTCAGCCTTTATTCCTACTCCGCACCATAGGAAACTTAAAATGCTGAAACAGATAAAATGAATGAATTTATCTTGAAAGTTAAATACATCCACTTCTGGAAATTTGTCTCCCGGAGTAAGCATGGCGACTGAAATAGTGATCAGCCAGGCTAGACTCAAGATTAATCTCAAACTTTTCTTGATTAAGCTCCTACTAAGTCTGCGTATTCTTCAGAAGAGAGCAAAGCGGAAACATCACCAGTAATTTTAACTTTCACCATCCATCCTTCACCATATGGATCAGAATTGACAAGTTCTGGCTCATCGGCTAGTTTTTCGTTCAATTCAGTTACCTCACCAGCAATTGGCATAAATAGATCAGATACTGTTTTGACTGCTTCAACTGTACCAAAAACCTCTTCAGCATCGAGTGATTCACCTACGGTTTCAACTTCCACATAAACAATATCCCCTAGTTCTGATTGTGCAAAATCAGTAATTCCGATGGTAGCGATATCGCCTTCGATTTTTACCCACTCGTGGTCTTTTGTGTATTTTAATTCTTGTGGAATATTCATAATTGAATGTTTTAGTAAAGAGTCCCAAAATTAAAAGGAATCAGGCTAAATAAAATCTATTGGGACAAATTAAATCTTAATTGTCCTCCAAATGAAGTTGAAGATCTTCGATAAGCAGTAGTTACTCGTGGATCATTGATGGTTCTGTCAAAATAAAGAGTCAAACTTAAATTCTGATTAATCAAATATCCGACAGTTGGTCTGATCTGAATATTTAAATTTCCATTTGTGATGGTACTGCCTTCTTCTATTTTTCGCTGAACTTGTCTTGTATCTAAAATTTTGGTGTTGAGACGAAGTGTCAGGTCATTTTTCAATATTTTCTGTTGCCCTTGGATTTTGAAAGGGACTTTTACTCCGGCCTTGGTATACCCAATATCTAATCCAAAGTCATTGCTTCGTTGTTCGGTTACCTGGGCGTTTGAGAAGTTAAGCCCTAAACTTCTCTCCTTATTATACTGGACAGCGATGTTTAATCTGTCTTTTGTAAGCAGATCCAGTCCGATCAATGGGGAGAAACGCTCCGTCATGACCACTTGGTTAAGGACATAAATCGGTATAAACTGTCCTTCATCATTGGTGACATTTGCCACAGGGATTTTTTGAAGTGTATTATAAAGTTCTAATCCTTGTTGGTATTGGAGAGAGTTTGAAAAATTGCTTGCATCATAAGTGGATGTATATCCATGTAGGATATTAATGCTACTGAAAATATCACTTAAACCTTTTAGCCTGGATAATCCCCTGTATTCCAGTCTCCAATTTGGTAAAGGTGTTTTCGGGAAAGGGTTCAGTTTAGTTTCTGAAGGATTTTGTCCCCGATAGGCAGCTAGGAAGGAAGGGATTAAAACATCCTGTCCATTGATGGAGTATTCTCCAGTACTTGGGTTCTCAGCGTCTAATCTTCCTTTAATTACGAAGCGGTTATTTTCGAAATCTGTAAAGAGTGGTGAATTGTTTTCAAAATCATCTTTTGAAAATGCCGTACCGATCATAATGGTAGTGATGCTGTATGCTCCCAAACGGTTAGGACTGATGGATTCAAAATCTCCTGGATTATCCATCGAATTCCTGAATATTTCCTGATAGTCCCCGGTTTCACGTTTTGAGGCAGTCAATGTGATTCTGAAGTCTTGGAAAGGTTCAATTAAACTTCCTAATCTTAAATTCATCGCTCTATTTTGGCGGAATGGTTGGGTTAATTCTGAGCTAGGAGCCATTGATCCATCATTTGCCAAAGAATACCTGATTCCAGGATCTTGACTTCCGAATAAGAATGCCAATCCTGGATTGCTAAAGGCTCTGTCCATTCCCAATAATCCTGTATTTGGTAAATATCCAGGCAAGAATGTTCCTTCCACCAAGCCATAATTAAAAGTCACTTCTTTGACCATCATCAGGGCTTTTAGAAGTTTATTACTAAATGGTGTACCGATGGTATCTTCTGCCTGAACAGCCCCTCTTCCCGGAACAGGAGGCCTTTTAGGAGCATTTAGCGCCGCAAGTTTTTTGCTTTTGTTATATAATTTGATCAGGTCTAATTTTCCTGTGATAGACTGGTCACGGGAGTTTTGTATCACATTTCCCAAAGTGTCCTTTTGGCCGATAGCACCTGTTTGCCAGGTGTATGTTGCATTGTATTTATAATCTGCCCTAATCCAGTCCGTTATTGGTGATTTGTCAAAAGGGATGGTATAATTCAGGTTCACTGAATGATTGTAATTCGTCTTTCGGCCGAAATTCCAGAAATTGGCTCTGACCGAATCCTGCTTTGCCTCCGAATCTAGATCGCCTTCCGGCTCATCGATTACAGCCATGATCCTGGAGGAATAATCAACCCGAAGATTTCTTGTCAGATCCCAGTTGAGCGTATAAAATCGGTTCATAAAAAAGCTCTTTTGAAACAATGGATCCACCCCAGAGGTATTCAGTTGATCATTTCTATACTGGGATCTTAAAAATCTTCGATCAATGTCCAATCTAGCCAAAACAAGGGTAGGTGCTAGATTTAAGTTAAAATCTTTGATAAGTCTTAAATGGGGAGAGTTCAACCACTGGGCATTTTTAAATGGCTCAACAGTCAAAGGCGTAGGCTGGAAGCTATATGTGATGTTTCCTTTATAGGTTTTGAAATCATAGTCTTGTATCTGTGCATTGGTTTGTTTGACTGTACCATATGCATAGGAAAAGGATAAGTTGCTGATGTCATAGAAGCGACTTTTGGAATCAGGATTGGTTTTGATTTTCCTGACATTATTAAAGCTCACATTTTTGCGTTTCAATTGATCTAATGCGATTCTTCGATAGGCATCCCTTTCAGAGTCTGTTTCAAATTTACCTAAAGCTATTTCAAATGGAACATCAGGATTTAGCGGATCGTATTCAGGCCGGGTAGAGGAATTTTCTATACTGAAATACATCGGAATGCTGATTCCCAATTGTTCTGGTAGAAGTTTATGAATATCGATATTGGTAGAAATATCGTATTGAGTGGTAGACTGTCGTGCACGCTCCGATAATCTGGTTTCCAATCCTCCAAAACCTATGGAGTTATGTCTGATAGATGCTGAAACCACAGCCACATCAGCAATTTTCGCATTAAGTAATGCGTTGGCAGCCCAGCCATTTGATTTGGTGAAACCGGTAACTCTTAATTCGTTTGCCCAGAAACAAATGCTCTTGCTTGAACCACCCGTATCTCCTGGATTTCTTGCTCCGATCATCATACCTTGGATAAGACTGAGCTCAGGCCTTCCTACTACAGTAACTTTATACTGCCTGATTTGCTGTGAAAAAGGAAGATTTAATGGGACCTGATTATTGTCCCTTTCTACTTTTACACCGACTATTTCCTGGATCGCGATATCTATTTCATTTTCCAAAGGCCAAATTTGCCGAGGGTCTCTCGTTCCTTTTGGAGTGATGAGTAGCGGAACTTCGATTTCGTAATAGTTATCTGTATAGTCCGTGCCCATCCGAAGGAAAGCTGTAATTTCTCCATCGACAGCATCTTCACTATCTGCGTGCAAGAACATTTTGATTCTTTCGAATTGAACCAAATCCTGGGTGATATTTCTGAAAACCCCTCTGGCATCATGTGCTGCCAAGTCCTCAATACAAACTCTCAAAGATTGTTCGTTCAGCCTTCTTTCGACCGTCGAGGTATTGTCCCGATCTCGATTGATTCCTGGAGGAAGGACATAAGGACTCTGAGTGGCACTTCCCTGACTGTTTTGCTCGATGCCTACCACATCCACTCTGACATTAGAAACATCAGGCTCAGGGATCTCGAATAAACCTCTTTCATAAAGAGACTCCTGAAAAACTCTCCATTGGCTACCTATCATTCTAAAATTAGCCATTCTCAAAACAACAGGTTGCTCAAATTGTGTCAGATAAGTCCTCATCCAACGAATGGATTTGTATCCAGTAATATCTCCCTGAACACGATCTGGCTGTCTTACCGGAATCCTAAATAGATACCAGTCTACATTTTCTCCTCCTTCATTATGGGTGACTTTGTCTACAATGTAATTTTGGCCTACGATTAAATTCCCTGGTTTTAAATCTATTTCATACTCATAGTAGTTCTCCAGTTCATTGATCGTATTATCTGTATTCAAATCCTCATTGTCAGGGTTATTGGAGCCTGACGGGGTGTAGGGGAGGTTTTTGTTAATGGTCACAGGAGTGTTTCCTTCCATCCCGTTAAACTTCTTATATCTCTCCAGAATTTTAGCATCTTCTTGATCAAAACTTTCGTCCAGGTAATATTGAAAAAGGTCGGCCGATACGTCTTGATTAATGATGTTTCTGGCCTGTTGAGACACATTTAGTCTACTTAGGAATCTGGAGTTAAAAAAGCTTTGTTCGTCTTCATTTCTCAAACCGTCCAAACCTACATCTTGATTTTCCCTGGATGATTCTGAATTGTCAAAAGCAGGTAGGAGGTATTGCTCTCTAGTGATTCTGCCCCATTCGTTGGATGAAGTTTCTGTAGGATCTCCATCAGCAGGAAGTCCGTTTTCGAAGGCATGCCTGCCATCTTTCATCACATCTTCTGAAATATCCCCAAGGTTCAAAAACAGCTTACCACCGGTTGTGTTGTTTTCATTGAAAATGCCATCGAGAACTCTTCCGTTTTCTCCTTCAATAAAGGGATCTAGCAACCAAAATTCGATGTATTCTATATTGGTTCTGTCAAAATCCACTTCGGTAGTAATTGCACGAGTCACTCCCCCGTAATTTAGTTTTGGGTTAGGAAGTAGCCCGTCAAATGTCAGATTGGTATTGTAGTTATACATCCCTCTCTCACTTGGGAAATAGGCAAGTTCGAAGAGGGGTTCAGGTGTGATAATTACAGTACGATCCTGTTGTGGGAAAATTTCCTGTGGTACTACCCGTCTTACATAGTGATTTCTGCGATCTTCTCTGGTGATATTGGTTGGTACACCCGGACCACTTTCCCGGTAAAAAATATTATCAATATTGTACCAAGCTAAACGTGCTCTTCTATAAGTTGCTCCAAGAAGGTCTTCCGTCTGATTGCTCAAGTCAAAACGGTTGTCATCTGTTTCTGGTGTCGATGCTAATTTCCAGTTTTGATTTGCAGCTCCTCCTAGGTTAAAAGGAGTTACGGCAGCCTCAAAATCGTCAATGTAGGACGCTTGATCTCCATCGACTTGGTTGGATGTTCCAGGTATTAAATGCGCAAACTCCCCACTTAGATTGACAAGTGAGGTTTCTTTAGTATCGGTAAATGGCAAGGCATCTGCCATTTTGGTCAGCCATCTGGATTCATCTGCGAAATTCGCATCTAATCCCCAAAGACTATTTCGAAGAGTTTCATTTCCAGTCGCAATTCTGGTGACATTGGGTCTTTCGTTGAGATAAAGGAATGTACCTCCGAGATTGAATTTGTCACTAAACAGATAATCTAATCTGGTTCCCAGCAAGCTCCTCGTTTGGAATGAAACCAAATCAGCCTTCTCGAAACTAATGCTGATTTGTTTTCCGGACTGAAGGATCGCATCATTGATAATTACAACCCTGCCGACATTGTAATCTATAGTAAAGTCCACTCCTTCGGTCAATGGAATATTTCCTGCCTGGACGATGACTGAACCTGGAGAAATATTCAGCCCAGGCAATTGAATTTCCGAAGCGGATCCTGCTGTCAATCGACCTTTGATGAAATATTTATTCAGTCTGGTGACTAATTCGGCATCAGCCTGGGTCGTTCTGTAAAGGGTATCGTAAACATATTTGTCCTTCAGGACGATTTCACCAGGGAGGAAATTCTTTTCTAGATTTGACCCAAAAGGTTCCAATACAGGAAAAACCAATAATCCTCGGTCAGGTAAAATGGTGAGTCCCTCGACGTAGTCAAAATTTCCATCAGGGGCTGGGTCGTTTTGAGGATTTAGATTGTCTAGTCCTGTGAGACGAATTAAGGGTTTGTCTTTGACATTCTCACCTTCCAGCAAAGAAGGGTTGTCCAATCCTGTTCGGTCATCCCTATAAATCACCTGTAATTGGAAACCTTCTCTAAGCAACTGATTGGCGTTGAGGTTATACACGTTTTTCATCATCAAGTCCCAGGTAGGAACTCTCGGATTGATACGGGCAGGTCTCAATAATTTCAGGAAAATGAGTTCATCTTCCTGCCGGTTTTGATAGTCCTCAGTGAGTTCACCTACCTTATAAACCTGTCCGTTATAAGTATATTCAAAAGACACAGCGAGTACTTCATCATTCTGTAACTTCCTAAATAGAGAAAGATAACCTAGCTGAGCATTGAAATAGAATTCTGTAGGACCAAGTTTTCTTGATCCGTTGATCTGCTCGAAGTCTACCCCTTTTTTGATTCCTAAGCTGGATTCCATCGCCCTTGCACCTGTATCAAAAGGTCTGAAAGTGGGGTTATTGGAAATGTTGCTAAAAAGCAAATTGGAACCGTTGGCAGCTGGTGCACCTGGTGTTCCCGGGCCAATGTTTGGGTTGGAAGGATTTAATAATTTCTGTCCTTCTCCCAGATCCATAAAAGCAGCAAAATTTCGAAGGGTTTCGGTATTGGAAGCCCTGTTCATGATGTAAACCTCGATTCTGGTTACATTCACTCCAGATAAGACTTGTGGGAGACCTCGTAACCATCTTTCATAATTGTCTCTGAAAAAATGAGCTAAAAAGAAATGGCGGTTTTCATCGTATTTTGATGCTTGAATGTCAAATGATCTACCTTGACCGTTGGCATCGATAATCAATTGATCTCTTCTTCCTCTTTGAGTGGATGCTACGGCAGTGACTCCCAATTTGCCAAATTGTAGTTGGGTTTTCACCCCAAAAAGGTTTTGAGCACCTTGGATTAATCTATTTTGAACCGGCATACTGACGTTTCCGATCTCAATGGATTTGATAATATCTTCTTCGAATCCGTTGTATTCTAATTTTAATTGGTTTTGGAAATCAAATGAATTGTTCGAATCAAAGTTTGCTCCGATTTTCATTTTCTCACCAAGGGAGCCGTTGACAGCCATCTGAATCTGCTGATCAAAATTAAAACCTCCATTTTGCTGCTGGCGAATCGGTAAGGTAGGGTTGTCGATTCTTCTGAAAATAGCTCCGAAATCCAGATTTACATATCCTGTAGGGACAATAGAAATTTTATCGCCGCCAAAAATCCTATCAAAAGACGGGCTTACTGTCAGCGGAGGAATAAGTCCTCTGCCTTCTACGGCACTTTCGCCATCTCCACCTCGGGACCTGCTTCTCCAATAATCCTGTCTGACTTTGTATTCCTGGATTTTTGAAAATTCCTCAAAATCGTATTCCTGCTCGTTACCGATTCGAGTACTGTCTAGTTCCTCAACGATATTATACCTGAGGGTAGAATCGACTCGTACCTGGACGTTTTGCTCGGTAAGTGGGCTGGGTATAAATGGGGATTGGGGCCGTAGGAAAGGGTTTCGGTAGGGGTATAGAGGACTTGTCCTCATATTTTGCCAAAGCAAAAATGAGGGAGCCATTCTCCTAAAATTAAGAGAATCGATTCGCGTTTGGAGGCTATCGGTTGCGGTTTGCTGTGCCTGGGAAGTAGAAAAGGCAAGAAAAAACCCAAACAGGATGAAGTATTTGGGTAAACCACCGAAATACCTCCTCCTGCAAAAAGTCAGTAACTTCCGAAAGTTCAATGCAGCTTCAAATTATGGTGTCTTTAAAGATGCTTTAATTAATTCTTCTAATGAAATTTCTCCAGTGGTTTTTTTCAATACCGAAGCGATGTTTTTTTCCGCAGCAGCTTTTGGGAACCCAAGAGTCATTAAGGCCTTTAACGCTTCTTCACGTACTTTATTGTCAGATTTCATAAAGCCAAATTGGCTAGGATTGGAATCTGTAGCACTCCCTTTTCCGACTTTGTCCTTGAGCTCCAAAATGATACGTTGGGCGGTTTTGGCTCCGATGCCTTTTACGTGCTGAATGGTAGCCACATCTCCTGAAAGAATTGCTTGTTCAATTTCTTCGGTATTCAAAGAAGAAAGAATCATTAAACCAGTAGATGGTCCTACTCCGTTGATGGAAATAAGCAGTAAAAAAAGTTTCTTTTCTCCCTCTTCTTTAAATCCAAAAAGAGTATGGGCATCTTCTTTAATATGTAAAAAGGTGAGAAGCTTAATTTGCTCCTCATCCTTGATTTTCGAATAAGTCTGTAACGATATCTTGACATGATATCCGATTCCATTTACGTCAATGATGACAAAAGTGGGATCTTTAAAAACTAACTTTCCACTTAGATAATCGATCATAGAGATGTCTGGTCTGATTGTGCATCCACTACTGCCACAGCCACCATGTTGACGATTTCTCTGATAGAACTTCCCAGCTGAAGAATATGAACGGGTTTGTTCATTCCTAAAAGGATCGGTCCTATTGCTTCGGCATTTCCAAGTTCTGCCAATAGTTTATATGCAATATTACCAGAGCTCAAATCAGGGAAGATCAAGGTATTTGCCTTTTTATTAATCAGCTTGGAGAATGGATACATTTCTTTTTGAATTTCATCGCTCAATGCCACATTTGCCTGCATTTCACCTTCGATGATCAAATCAGGATATTTTTCCTTGGCAAGAGCAGTGGCTTTCGCCATTTTATCAGGAATATCTCCTTTGGCTGAACCGAAATTGGAATAAGAAAGCACGGCCACTCTCGGTTCTATGTTGAAGAATTTTACAGCCTCGGCTGTCAATCCGATAATTTCCACCAACTCTTCTGCTGTTGGGTTTAGGTTCACAGTAGCATCGGCAAAAAAGAAAGGCCCTTTGCTTGTATTCATAATATACATCCCTGTAACCCTTTTGGTACCAGGCCGGACGCCGATTGTATGAAGGGAAGGGAGGATAGTTTTCGGATAATCTCTTGTCAAACCAGAAATAAAGGCATCAGCTTGGCCTGTTTCTACCATCATCGCACCAAAATAGTTCCGCTGGGTCACTAACCTTGCAGCATCACTTTTGGTCATGCCTTTTCTTTGGCGCTTTTTGAAAAGAATTTCTGCAAACTGAGATAGTTTCTGATTTTCTTCCATCGGATCTATAATGGTCACATTTTGTAGATCCAGTGAATTTTCTTCGATCAGTGTCAGGATTCGCTCTTTGTTTCCAAGAAGAATTGGGTTGGCAATTTTCTCATCGCGGATAATCTGAGCGGCTTTCAATATTTTACGATTGTCAGCCTCTGCAAATACCACCCGCTTCGGATTTTTCTTGGCCCGGGCGATTACAACCGACATCAATCTTTGATCAATGCCTATTCTTTCTTGCAGTTCTAATTCATACGAATCCCAATCTGTAATCGGGTTTTTCGCTACTCCTGAATCAATTGCTGCCTTAGCCACAGCAGGTGCTATGGTCGTGATCAAACGAGGATCAAGAGGTTTGGGGATAAGATAAAATCTTCCAAAACCAAGTTTGTCCTCACCATAGGCTTTATTGACAATATCCGGAACAGGTTCTTTGGCGAGTTTTGCGATCGCATGTGCAGCAGCAAGCTTCATTTCCTCGTTGATGGCAGTAGCTCGCACGTCCAGTGCTCCTCTGAAAATGTAAGGAAATCCCAATACGTTATTCACTTGATTAGGATGATCAGATCTTCCGGTAGCCATAATTAAATCTTCTCTGGCAGCGATAGCCAAATCATAGGAGATTTCAGGATCCGGATTGGCCAATGCAAAAACAATTGGGTTTTCTGCCATCAACTTTAATTGATCCTGGCTGACGACATTTCCTGCAGAAAGTCCCAAAAATACGTCGGCACCTTTTAATGCATCACTTAGAGTGTGAAGATCTCTGTCTGTACTGAATTCTCTTCTGATTTCATCCAAGTCAGCCCTGTCATGGCGAAGAATACCATCTTTGTCACAAAGGACTATGTTTTCTTTTTTGATGCCGAGAGTGATGTAAAACCTGGTACAGGAAATCGCGGCGGCTCCGGCTCCATTGACAACTAGTTTAATTTCGTCGATTTTTTTCTCAACCAGTTCCAGGGCATTGATCAAAGCAGCTCCTGAAATAATAGCTGTCCCGTGCTGATCGTCGTGCATCACAGGGATTTTCATTTCTTTTTTGAGTGTTTGCTCGATTTCGAAACACTCTGGAGCTTTGATATCTTCTAGGTTGATTCCTCCGAAAGTAGGCTCTAAAGACTTGATTGTTTGGATCAGTTTCTTTGGATCTTTTTCGTTGATTTCTATGTCGAAAACATCTATTCCTGCAAATTTCTTAAAAAGAACTCCTTTCCCTTCCATCACGGGTTTGGAGGCTTCTGGGCCGATGTCTCCCAGTCCCAAAACTGCTGTGCCATTAGAGATTACTCCTACAAGATTGCCTTTTGCAGTGTATTTGTAGACATTTTCTACATCGTTTGATATTTCTTTACAAGGTTCGGCGACTCCGGGAGAGTAGGCCAATGCCAAATCCATTTGGCTGGAAAGAGGTTTCGTCGGGATTACCTCGATTTTTCCGGCTTTCCCTTGGGTGTGATAATTGAGTGCGTCCTCTTTTCGGATTTTAATTGCCATAAAAGCTCTAAGTTAGTTTGGGTCAGGTTCCCTGCTCTTCAGTCCAACTAACATTGGTATTTAAAAGGATGGTTTCGATTTCGCGAAGTGCGTCTCGGTGAACTTCATTTGGGTAAAATACAAAGCCCTCCATGTAGTACAACTTTCCTTTCTTTTCGTCGACCATGAGATACCCTAGATAGGTTCCTCCCATGCTCAAATTGTTAGTTTTCCAGGAGCCCCTTATTTCGGTTGTAAAATTATCATTTATCACCATGTTTCGGAAAGCAGGGGGGATTTGTTTTTCAGAAACCATAAAAGAATTAGGATCATCAGGATCACCGAAAATTTCATTTTTAGTGATTTCGTCTCTGAGCTGTACGATGTTAGCAGGAAAAGTCTGCTCTTCATTGACATAGTCTGTTTCGTAAAAGAATAGGCTGATGTCCGCTCTATTGGCAGTAGGGGTAGGTTGTCTAAGCCAAACAAAACCTGGTTTACTCTTAGCAATCTGATAAGAGGCTGGAACATTGACTTCTATTCCTAGATTTTTTTCTGTTTCAGCAGATGCCGCAGTGTTTTTTCTGGCAAGTATTATTTTCTCCAATCTACCTCTTTCTCTTACCTCAAAAAGATTGATTAATCTGGATTTGTTCTTCTTTAAATTTGCGACTAATTCCTCCTCGTTATTTCCAAATAGATAGAGTACTTCCTGACCCACGGCATACTCATCTTCCATGCGAAGTGTGTACAACGAGGGGTCTGCTTCTGCTTTTTCCTTGGATTCTTTGGAGAACTGTGAATTGATCACTTGGCTGGCAGCTCCCTTGTCGTCAAAAGTGGTGACATAAATCAAGTTGGTAGACATTTTGAGCATTCGGGTCATAGCTCTTGGATCTACTCTGTTTACCTTAAATCGTGACTCTGAACGGATCATTCCAGGAAGGTCAGCTTCAAAAATATCCTTCAATTCATCTCCGACTGGGCCAGCCCATTTTGCAGAGTCGATCACCAGGATGATTTCTCCAATTGTTCCTCTTGCTTTTGGCTTGGTACTGTCAGGTCGATTTGGGTCATTCTCACATGAAGTAAAAATAACTCCAAAACTAATGACTGTGAAAATATAAATAAGAGCTCTCATAATTCAGATGAATTTGGTTGTCGATTCACTATGGCAAACCTAAAAATAAGGATTCTGGTTTACTTAAAAATTTAAATGAAGTTAAAATGCCTAGGAAATGAATCAGAAACTCATCCTAAACTATTACCCTATTATTAATTTTTGACCAGGTTTAATATTGTTGCTGTTGAGATTGTTTAATCTTTTGATTTGTTCGACAGTAAGTCCCGCGTGCCTTTTGGAAATTATCCATAGCGAATCTCCAGGTTGAACAGTGTAAAGAAGTTGCCCAGAGGAATTGGAAGTAGTCTGTGCTAGAGTCGGTGGGGTGCCTGAATAAATGGTCAGATTCTGGCCAACTCTGATGAGATTAGAATACAGATTGTTCCAGGATTTAAGTTGGGTAACGGTCACACCGTGTCTGGAAGCAATTTTACCAAGAACATCTCCAGAGCGGACTTTATAGGTTATAGCATGTACTTGTGGTTCCTCAGCTAATTCCTCAACAGGTGTCAAAGTAAGAACCCCATTATCAGTCAGATATGTAGTAGGGGAGTTGTTTAATGAATCGCTCAACCAAGCCAGATTTTGCTTGATAAAGGATGCTTTTGCCTTCGGGATGTTCAAGGCAATCGACTTATTGCTTTCAGGAACTTTACCTCTTTTTAGAGAAGGGTTTAAAGTTTCTAAATCCTTTTCACAAAGGTCTGTCAATTCGGCCAACTTGGTAAGATCCAGTGCTCTGTCAAAACGGATTTTGTCGGTAGCACGGTAATATGTAGGTTCTTCCAAATTAAGATTGTGTTCTTCTAAGTGACTTAGGATATACAACATGGCCTGAACCTGAGGCACATAACTTCGGGTTTCTCTTGGGAGATAATTGTAAATTTCCCAAAAAGTCTTCTTTCCTCCTGATCTTCTGATTGCTTTTCTGACATTACCTGGACCACAATTGTATGCAGCCATTGCTACTTCCCAATCACCAAACATTCTGTAAAGGGACTTCAGGTATTTGGCGGCTGAATCTGTAGATTTATCAGGATCCATGCGGTCATCTACGTCGTTATTGACATACATTCCATACATTCTGCCAGTGGCAGGCATAAATTGCCAAAGCCCGATAGCACCTACACGGGACCGGATCTGAGGGTCAAGCCCGGATTCAATAATAGAAAGGTATTTGATTTCAACTGGCATTTCATGCTTTTTGAGGGTTTCATCAAACATGTCAAAAAACAAATCTTTTCTTGCCAATACCATTCTGGTATAATCTCTATTCCTGACAGTAAAGTATTGAATAAATGAAAAGATCCTGTCATTCAGTTCGAAGGCCATCTCATGATCCATTTTGGAAATGCGAGCGGCTACTTCGTCATAGGTGAAATCTGGGATGTATTCATAGTGGTAATTTGGCATGACTTCTTCGTCAGAAAAAGTTGTTGCAGCCACATTTTGATCGTCCTGCGAAAAAGCCGGGGACAATGGTATCAAACTAGTCAGAATCACGAGTAAGAAGGTATTGTTCCAGATTTTTTTCATCAGTAAATAAGTTTTTAAGAGGTTAATTCACTTAAGTAATTGCTGAAAGCAAAGAGCTCAGCTTCTTTAAATGAGTTGCAGATTACTTGTAGTCCTATAGGCATTCCCTCGGTATCTTTACCATTAGGGATAGATATCGCGGGAACTCCCGAAACTGAAGCCTGAACTGTAAATAAATCTTCCAGGTACATGGCTACAGGATCGCCACTATGCTCTCCAAACTTAAACGCAGAGGTTGGCGTAGTTGGCATAATAATATAATCAAAATCATTCAAAAGATTTTCAGTATAGTCCTTTATTAATCTTCTGACCTTTTGGGCTTTAGTAAAATAGGCGTCGTAATAACTCGCACTTAATACAAACGTGCCAAGCATAATTCTTCTTTTAACCTCATCTCCAAACCCTTCGCTTCTAGTCAGCTTATACATGCTTTCCAGATTGTGGGCATTTGGGGTTCTATAGCCATATTTAACCCCATCAAATCTTGAAAGATTTGATGAAGCCTCCGCAGTAGTGAGAATGTAATAGGTTGGCAGGATGTAATCTAAAAGTGGAAATTCAACTTCCTGAACATCATGCCCTTCTGATTTTAATTTTTCGAGAACAGAAAGTGTATTTGCTTTGATTTCAGGTTGCAAAGCATGAGATTCTATGGATTCTTTGAGGTAGGCAACTTTCGCTTTTTTATCAAAATGCAACAATTGACTGTAGGGAACCACGGGTTTTCTGGAAGACGTGCTGTCCATTTCATCATGGCCAGCCATGATTTCTAGGAGTAAAGCAGTGTCTTTGACAGTTCTGGTAAATGTGCCAATGGTATCGAAAGATGAGGCGTATGCAATCAATCCCCATCTGGAAATCCTGGAATAGGTCGGTTTCATGCCGATAATTCCAGTAAATGCTGCCGGCTGTCTCACGGATCCACCGGTATCTGTACCTAGAGATGCTGTACAGAGGTTTGCCTGAACGGCGACTGCAGAGCCACCGGATGAACCACCTGGTACCCGGCTTTCATCCAGAGCATTCAGTACTTTCCCATGAGCCGAATTTTCATTCGAGCTCCCCATTCCAAACTCATCGCAATTTAATCTGCCTATGATAATGGCATCCTCGTCAATCAATCTCTGAATGGCGGTAGTGGTAAACTGTGATTGGAAACCCTGAAGAATTTTTGAGGAGGCGTTTGCCTCATGATCCGAATAACAAAGAACATCTTTGATACCGATGACCATTCCGGCAAGTTTACCAGCTTTCCCCGCTGCCAGCTTTTGATCAATGATAGCTGCTTGCTGTAATGCGGAATGCTCATAAACTTCGACGAAGGCGTTTAAGTGCGCCTTCGTCTGAATGTTTTGAAGATAATGATTGACAATTGCTACACAATCAGTCTCCTTTTTATCGAGCGATTTTTTGATTTCGTCGAATGAAATAAATTTCTCCAATGCTATTGGCTTAAGGGATTATTTTTTCTTGTCCTTCAGTCCTTCTTCGAGATCGTTTTGAATGTCTTTCGTTGCGTCTTTGAATTCTCTGATTCCACGTCCTAGACCTCTAGCTAATTCAGGAATTCTTTTGGCACCAAATAATAGGAGGATAACAAGTATGATCAAAACGATCGAGCCTCCGCCCATATTTTGAATGAAACCCAATGTAGTCATGATGATTTATGTTTAAGGGTAAATGTCTTGCAAAGATATAACTGTCATCTGCTTACACAAAGTAAACGGTCGAGAGTTATTCTTTTTTATAAATATACGATAAATTAAACTATTTGGACGTGATCCAAGTTGCTGGATCCATTACACTCAATCCTTTCCAGGTCTGAAAATGGACCTCGGCTTGCCCGTCTGGCCCTGTAGCTACCTGACCAATTACGTCTTTTGAACTCACAGTTTGACCCGATTTTACAGAAATGGTTTTTAGCTTACTATACATGGTATAATATTCCCCATGTTTGATAATTACTGTTCCGCCAAATCCAGGCATCGTGGTGATCTTCGTGACAGTTCCGTCAAATACAGCTCTGACGTTGGAGTTGGGCTGTGTTCGAATGTCTATTCCATCACTATCCATCGTAATACCTTTAAGGGTAGGATGTGGATAGGTTCCGAAGCCTTGAGCAATAAAGCCTGTTTCTACTGGCCAAGGCAATCTACCTTTGTTTCCAGCAAAATTACTTGACAATGCGGCAGCCTCGGGAGTCATCGGCATACTGCTGCCTGCACTTTTTGTAGCGGTACTATTGGATTTTTTTGCTGCGGCCTCTGCCAAACGGATCTCTTCCTCAATCACTTGCTTGATCATTCGATTCAATTGATCCTGTTGTTTTTTGGTGGCAGTGATTTGTTTTTGGATGTCTTTTTCTTTCTTAGAAAGATTGTTGACGATACCTTGTTGCTCTTTTCTAGCCTGATCCAGTGCTAACTTTTCTTGTCTCTCTTCCTCTAAAACTTTTTCTTTTTCGGCTCTTTTTTCATCCAGCGAAATCTGCTCTTCGGCTAGCTGAATACTGACTTCCTGGATTTGTTCAGCTTGTTGTTTTCTGTTGTCAGTGTATTGTTTGAGGTATTTCATCCTCATGTACAGCTGATTAAAACTCCCTGAACTAAACACAAAAGAAACGATCGACAATCCTCTGTTTAGCTTAGAGGTATTATAAATCATCCGGGCGTATTCTGCTTTTAGGTCTTTAAGTTCCTGTTCCAGTTTTTTGATTTTAGCCTCAGTTTCTCTGATCTCCTGATCCAGTAGTTTGATCTCTCGATCCAGTGTATTGACAAGTCTGGATTGGGTCTGTACTTTTTTAGTCACAGCATTCAGCTCGCCGATGGAGTTCTTTTTGATTTCCGTTGTCTGACGAAGAATTTTATCAAATTCTCTTAGACGCTCCTGAACCTCCGCTTTTTCACGCTCTAACTGCTCCCTTGATTTTTTGGTTTGAGCATGCAAGTCAGTGAGAAAACAGCAAAATAAAAGTGCTGAGATGGACGAAATGAGAAGAGATTTCCTATTCATTGAAATCAAAATCTGAATGGGAAAGAAAGAGGGTTAGGATGTGGTTCGATCGAATTCCACTCCAAATTGATGATAGTGTTTTGACTGTCCCCCGAAAGCTGATAGGCCAGTTTGTAAAGTACTTCCAGAGGAAAAGGCTGAGTATCTACTTCCTGGAAATTAGGAAAACTGGCAAGCAAAGAGCCTCTGTCATCAAGGGAATTACTGACCAACTCTGAAACCTTTCTGGAGTTTACATCCACTTTGCTGAAATATCGGACCTGATCTCTTACTTGGGTCAGTTCAAATGATTTCCCGACCCGGACCAGCCTGTCTTTGTAATCAAATGGAGTAGGAGGATTGGCCCAGAGTAAATTTTGAAACAACTCCAACGATAATTTTAGTCCATAGATTGTTTCAAACTCCTTAAAAGTGAGGTTTACGTCTTCTTTTCCTATTCGGTCTTTTATCTGAATTTTCTCTTGCGTAATCAAGCCGCGCACAGCTTCCATTCCCAAACCAGGAGAAACAGTAAACCATAATACACTGTCTTTTTTTGCCCGGAGATTTAAGGAACCACGGGTGATTTTTCCGGATTCTTCCTCGATGACGATTTTAGCTTTTGCAGAGAGGAAATCATAATCATTATAGACCGGAGAGAATTCTTCCATCTTTCCGCTGCTTTGGTAGGCCACATTTTTTTTTGCGCAGCTCGATAAAAATCCAATAGCAAACAGAATAATAAATCCTGCAAAAAGCTTATTCATGGTATTTGCCTTCTTTAATTTTTTGGGGAAGTTTATCTGATGCTTCTGGGCTTTTTTCAGCTTTTTTCCAGTAGCTGATAGCTTCAGATTTATTCCCTAAATGATATAAAATGTCTCCATAATGCTCCAACATCACGCCGCTTGGATCTGATTCATGCTCCATTGCTAGATCCATGAATTTTTTAGCGCCTTCGTAATCTCCACTTTGGAACAAAACCCATGCATGTGTATCAAGGAAAGTGCCATTATTTGGAAATCTTTTAACAACTTTCTCTGACATGGATTTCGCTTTCTCTAGATCCTGCTTTTCCAGGGATAGGAAATAGGCATAATTGTTCAATACTTGCTCGTCATTAGGATTGAGCTTCACTGCCATGTCAAAGTTCTCGAAGGCTTTCTTTTTCTCACCTAGATTATAATAGGCGTTGCCTAGGGCGCCATAGGTGGCCTGATCCAAACCAAGGTTCTTTCCCGCATTGAGATTCATGGATTTTTCTAAAGAAATCACCGCAGCGGAATCTTTTTTCATGGCATTCTTGATCACTCCATCATAAAACCAAAACTCAGGTCGATCAGGGAATTCGTCCACTCCCATGATCGTGAATTTCTCCACCTCAGCGAAATCTGCATTTTCCCCAAATGAATTGGTAATTACCTGCTCTAATAATTCTGCATTTTGAGGGTCGATTTGAAGTGATTTTTTGAAGTTTAATATCCCTTCTTCTTTTTTGCCATCCTTCATTCTCCTTTTGCCGATGGAGGCAAAAATAGCTGCATCCTGTGGATGGTTTAAAAGCATTAATTCTTCCAGCTGATCTAAAAGTGAATCCCTTTCAGAAGTCTGCATTTCATTAAAAATGGACTCAAAGGCCTGAGATTCTACCAAAGGATCCAAATCGGGATTAGAGAAAGCAGTAATGATCGATTTTTCAGAAAGTTCGATTTGCCCTTTTTCTTTCTGAAGGGTATAGGCAGCCATATGAAGCTCCGGCTGGTTTGGAAACTTTGCTATTTCCTGATTGACCAATTCCAATGCTTGGTCTATTCGGTTATTGTTATAAAGAATTTCTACCAAGTTGAGGACATAATCAGGATTACCAGATTTTGCTTCAATCAGACGCATTCCTTCCTCTATCGCCTTGTCGAGATTATTGTTCTTTAAATAAATTCGTTGTTTTTGGGCTGTAACAGGCTCCAGAACTCCATAAAATTCCTCTGCCCGATCCAATGCTACAAGTGCTTTGTCATATTCTCCGACGTTTAGGTAAATGGAAGCCAGGTCCAGATTGTATTGTTGGTTGTTTTCCCCATCTGCAGTTAGCCTATCCAAAATTTCTGCAGCTTTTAATGGCTGCTTCAAATTGGTATAAATTTCAGCTACCATCAAAGAGTAATATTTGTTTTCAATATCCAAATCGGCAGCTTTCACCGCATAGGGAAGTGCCTTTTCCGGCTTATTTCCTCTTAGTAATACTTCAGCGATTTTATAATTGATCGCCGGCTCCTCAGGAGTAAATTCAAGTGCTTTTTGTAAATAAAAATAAGACTTATCCAGTTCTCCAAGCACCAGGTATTTTTCTCCCTCTATGTAATAGCGAGTTGACTTGGCTTCAGTTTCCTGAGCCTTCCTTTCCTTTTTGGAAAGTTTTTCCTGGGAGAATCCTATCGAAGTGCTAATGAATAGGACAAATGTTATCTGAAGAAATCTATTGAAAATCACGTGTATCGGAGTGTTCTGCTTAAGAATACAAACATAATGCCTTTTATGGAATTTGGCAGGTATTTGAGATTAGGATGGAATAGATTGAATTTGAATCCAATTTCCAATAGTTGCATAACGACTTTTTGTTAAAATTGATCCCCAAAAGCCTAATAATTTTACTTAAGTGGTTTTGGATTGGCGCCTGAGGTAGGTTTTGATCTGATCTTTTTCAAACATCCAGATAATCAGTCCGAAAAGTAAAACTAGACTGTTTTTCAACAAGAAATTGAGGGTAGGTTGATCGAGATCCAGGTAAAAACCTCCATAACTTATCAAAAAGGCAAGGATTAAATAACTGATGCCTTTACCGGTTTGGTAAGGGATGGGGTAATATTTTTGACCATAGAGGTAGCAAAGCAAGCACATAACAAAATAGCAGGAAATCGTGCTGAGTGCTCCTCCCATATATCCCCAGATAGGCACAAAAAAGAAAATAATAGCAATGGTCAGGATTGCTCCGATCAAAGTAATCCAAAAACTATATTTAGTTTGATCAGTGATTTTAAACCAAATTGAAAGGTTGAAATAAATGCCCAAAAGCAAATACCCCATCAATAGCGTCGGTACTATAAATAGCCCTTCTTCATAACCTGATTGCCTTAAAAAAAGTGGACCCATCCAGTTTAAATTCACTGAAATGGCGATCATCAGTAGTGTGCAAAAAATGATAAAAGCATGCATCACCTTTGCATAAAGAATTGGGGAGTTTTTGTCCTGGGATTGCTTAAAGAAAAATGGTTCAGCAGCATATTTAAATGCCTGAATAACCAAATTCATCAAAATCGCCAATTTGAAATTTGCTCCAAATATTCCGCCTGCCTCCCTGGCAGTAAGTCCTGCATAGAAATTTGGTGGCAATACGTATTCAAATAAAAATCTGGAAAATAATTCATTGGTCACCCCGGCAAGTCCCATGAAAAGCAGTGGAATGGAATAGGTCCACATGGGTTTGATGATTTCACTCTCCAATTTGAACCGGAAAAAACCGGCCTTCCACCAAACAAAAGGAATAATCAACCCATTGGCAAGCAAGTTAGAAAGCAAAATATACTCTACTCCCCACTCAGATCTATAGCCGATAAAACCATCCTGGATAATGCCATTGGCAATAAAATAGGGGAAACCAACAATCAGAAGAAGATTGAAAAATATGTTGAGAAGGATGTTAAATATCTTTGTGCCGGCAAAGACCAACGCCTTATTTTCAAGTCGAAGTTTGGCGAATGGAATGGCTAATATTGCGTCAAAGGAAAGGATTATCGCTGTCCACCTGAATAAATAGGCCTGTCCGGGGTATTCCAACCACTCGGCTAACCAAGGTGCAAGTAGAAATAATCCCGAGCCCAGCAATACCGTGCTGGTGAGAAGCATGGATTGGGTAGAATTATAAACTCTTGTTGGATCCAGGTTTTTGCCGGTGGAAAATCTAAAAAATGTGGTCTCCATCCCATAGGTGAATACGATATTCATAAAACCTATGAGAGCATAGATACTCGTGAACGAACCCATAGCCTCTTTGGTGAGGTATTCGGTGTACACGATAATCATTAAAAAATTAATTGACCTGCCGAGAATACTACTCAGACCATAGACAGCGGTTTGACCGGCAAGTTTTTTGAAATTGCTCATAAGAGAGAAAATCGGTTATTCTCCCTTGAAGTTCGGTTTTCTTTTTTCAAGAAATGCAGTAGTTCCTTCCTTATAATCACCTGATTTGACGCATCTGGCAAAAGAATTGGCTTCAGTCTGAAATCCATTTTCATCTGATAGGTAGACAGCATTGACACAATCTATAATCATGCCGATTGCCAAAGGAGCCTTGCTTACTATTTTAGTGACGATTTCTTCTGCTTTTGCGATCGCATCCGCTTTGGTAGGTAAAACATGGTTGACAAGTCCCAAAGTCACGGCTTCATTGGCATCTATCATGTCGCCTGTCATCATCAGTTCATTGGCTTTTCCTCTTCCGATCAAAATAGTCAGTCTTTGGGTTCCTCCATATCCTGGAATAATGCCTAGGTTGACTTCAGGTTGGCCAAATTTAGCATTGGCAGTAGCCACTCTCATATGGCATGCCATAGCCAGTTCGCAACCGCCTCCAAGGGTAAAACCATTGGTAACTGCAATAACGGGTTTGTGGAGATTTTCTATCATACTGAAAATTTCCTGACCGTTTTCAGCGAATTTTCTTGCGTTCACTTCATTCAAATCCGCTATTTCACTGATGTCAGCTCCCGCTATAAAAGCTCGCTCTCCGGCACCGGTGATAATAACTGCTTTGATAGACTTGCTGTCTGCAACTTCCTCAAAAATTGCTTTTAATTCTTCAAGAGTTGCAAAGTTGAGCGCATTCATTTTTTCTTCGCGGTTGACGGTCAAATAAAGAATGCCTTCTTTTACCTCTGTCAGAATATTATTGTATTCAGCCATAAAACGTCTTTCTGTTTAAAACAAATATACAAGCAGGGTCGCCAATCCCAAATTTTGTGACTTAGAAAAATGCATCAAACTGTGAGACCATTGAGTTTTAAATAGTTTTATTTCAAAGGATTTATCTTAATTTCCTCTACCCAAAATTCCCACCGCCATTTTTATTACTTTTGTGGCAAATTCAGTTTTAACAACATCCACTATTATATTATGTCTTCAAAAAGAAAAATCACAGTGGCTTATGGTGACGGGATCGGTCCTGAAATCATGAAAGCGACTTTGGCAATCCTAGAAGCTGCAGGGGCTCAATTAGAATACGATGTCATCGAAATCGGTGAGCAGGTTTATCTCAAAGGGATTTCCTCCGGTATGGAGCCAAGTGCTTTTGAATCACTTAAAGAAACCAAGGTGTTTTTGAAGGCGCCGATCACTACGCCTCAGGGTGGGGGATTTAAATCTTTGAATGTCACTACCAGAACATCATTTGGTCTATATGCAAACGTGAGACCTTGCAAATCATTTTCTCCTTTTATCCGAACTCACTTCCCTAAGACGGATTTGGTGATCATCCGGGAAAATGAAGAAGATTTATATTCTGGGATTGAGCATAGACAGACTCAGGAAGTTTGTCAGTCTCTGAAATTGATTTCTAAGCCAGGTTCAGAGAAGATTATCCGATATGCATTTGAGTACGCAAAAAAATACGGTCGTAAAAAAGTGACCTGTATGACCAAGGATAATATTATGAAAATTGCAGATGGGCTATTCCATAGGACATTTGATGAGGTTGCTAAAGAATATCCAGAAATTCAGACTGATCATAAGATCATCGATATCGGAACAGCACTGATCGCAGACAGACCGGAAATGTTTGATGTGATAGTGACATTAAACTTGTACGGCGACATTATTTCTGATGTAGCTGCTCAGGTGACAGGTTCTGTTGGATTGGGTGGTTCGGCAAATGTGGGCGAAGAAGTAGCCATGTTTGAAGCTATCCACGGTTCTGCTCCTGACATCACTGGTATGGGCATCGCTAACCCTTCCGGATTGCTGAATGGAGCCATCATGATGCTGGTTCACATCGGGCAGCCTGAAGTTGCTGAGAAAGTGGCCAATGCCTGGATGAAAACTCTGGAAGATGGAATTCATACAGGAGACATTTACCAAGAAGGACTTTCATCCAAGAAAGTCGGAACAGAAGAATTTGCCAATGCAGTAATCGAAAGAATCGGCCAGGTTCCGGCTAAAATGATTCCTGCATCATTTGACAAAGAGAGTACAGAACCAATGAATATTTTTGTTTCTGAAAGACCAAAGCAGAAAAAAGAACTTATCGGAGTAGACGTGTTTCTTGACTGGGACGAAAGCGGAAGAGATCCGCAAGTTCTTGGGGAGAAACTTCGTCAGCTTAACGTGGAGGGATTACAATTACAATTGATCACCAACCGTGGGATCAAAGTATTCCCAGGTGGAATGAAAGAGACTTTCTGCACTGACCACTGGAGATGTAGATTCCAAAATGCGGAAATGTCTCCTATCAAGCATTCTTTGGTTACAGAACTTCTAAACCAAATCGATGCAAAGGGATTTGATTTTATTAAGACTGAAAACCTGTATTCGTTTGATGGAGTAAGAGGATATTCACTATCTCAAGGAGAATAAGCGAATCTGAAGATTATAATTTAGTAAAGGGATTTGGGAAACCATTTCCCTTTCTTTTTTCAAATTTGATTTTATGGCCGGCTACTTGGTACTTTGTATCGAGTACAGGTATCTAAATTATGTCCAAAAAAGTTTTAATCATTACTTATTATTGGCCGCCAAGTGGAGGAAGTGGGGTGCAGCGCTGGCTGAAATTCGCTAAATACCTTCCAGAAGCAGGTTGGGAGCCGGTTATTTTTACTCCCGAAAACCCTGACTTTGATCTCAAAGATGAAGGTTTGACTGATGAAGTTTCTCCTCAATTAGAAGTGATAAAATTCCCAATATGGGAGCCTTATCAGCTTTTGGATAAAATTCGCGGAAAAAAAGAGACTCATCCAGGCAGGGTATTGGAACAAAAGGAAAAGGGTTGGATTGAGAAGGCGGCGATTTGGTTGCGGGCAAATCTGATCGTGCCGGATCCTCGTGTTTTTTGGGTGAAACCCTCAGTGAAATTTTTGACAGATTTGATTCAAAACGGCCAGTTTCATGCCATCATTACGACCGGGCCACCTCATAGTCTGCATTTAATAGGGAGAGATCTAAAACGGAAAACAGGAATCTTTTGGCTTGCTGATTTCAGGGATCCTTGGTCTCAATGGGAGTTTTTGGACAAGCTGCCCATGCAATCATATGTGAAGAAAAAACATGCTGAAATGGAAAAATCTGTATTGAAAGAAGCAGATGTCGTTACTACTATTTCGCCGACTTTTCAAAAAGATCTGAGCAAGCTTGCAGGAAGGAAAATAGAATTGCTGACAAATGGTTTTGACCCATCTGATATTCCCTCAGATTTCGAAGTCAAAACCAAAAAGCCTAAAAGTTTAAATTTGGTTTATTCCGGAATAATCGATTCCATACGAAATCCAATGCCTTTATTGAATGCCATGCGGGAGGAATTTAAACCGATGAAAGAAGAGGTGAGTTTTACATTTGTGGGAAGAGTAAGTGACCAGATTCAAGAACAGATTGCTTCGGATTCCTGGTTGAGGAAGCACGTTCGATTTGCGGGTTATGTTTCCCATGAGGAGGTTTTTACCTATTATAGCGAGGCAGATTTATTGGTGTTGATTTTGACGAATACCAAGAATGCACAAGGGAATATTCCAGGTAAATTATTTGAATATTTGGCTACCAAGATACCTGTCATTGCTCTTGGTGATCCAAAAGGAGATTCTTCTTTGGTTTTGGAAGGGGCTGGTTCAGCTCCGGTGATTTCATTTGAAGATCATGTGGGGATTCAACTTTGTTTAAGAAAATACTTTGAATCGGAAGGGAACGAGGCAAATTCCAGCTCAATTGATCAATACACTCGAAAAAATCTAAGTTTTCAACTAGCTGAATTTCTTGATGAAAGTACCCTTTCTTGATTTATCCAGAATGGAAGAATCGCTTAAAGCGGCTTTAAAAACCAAATTTGATGAAATTTTGGAAAACGGTAGGTTTTCAGGTGGTGAGGAAGTAGAAGATTTCGAACAAAGGGTTTCTGAATACTTAGGATTTACAAAAGCGATCGCTTGTGCCAATGGAACGGATGCTTTGGAGTTAGCTCTAAGAGCGTTGAATATTGGGCCAGGAGATGAGGTGATTGTTCCTGCATTAACTTGGGTCTCAACAGCTGAGGTAGTCAAAATGGTCGGAGCCACACCGATTTTTTGGGATACAGATGAATGGGGTTTGCTGAAATCAGATTGGGAAAAAGCGATAACCCCAAAAACCAAGGCAGTGATTCCGGTTCATCTGTATGGGAAGATGGTGGATATGGAATCATTAATGACAGGATCGAAAAATCAGGAATTGTTTGTCGTTGAAGACGCTGCACAGGCTTTTGGCTCATTTCAAAAAGGCAAAGGTGCAGGAACCTGGAGTGATGTAGGGTGTCTAAGTTTTTATCCGACCAAGAATTTAGGAGCGTTAGGTGAGGCAGGAATGTGTCTAACTAATAACGTCCATATAGAAAAGAAAATTCGCTTGCTTCTCAACCATGGACAGCCAACCCGAGACCAACATGAATTGATAGGTCGTAACAGTCGAATTGATACCCTTCAAGCAGGGTTTTTAAATGTTCAATTGGATTATTTTAAAGCAAATCTAGATTTAAGGAAAAAGTATGCAGGATTGTATTTTGAAGGATTGAACCATTTAAAAGAGATTAAACTTCCTATTGGAATTCTAAAGGAAGATCATAATGCCCACTTATTTGTGATTCAATCAAAAAAAAGGGATTCTCTTCAAAAATTCCTGGTTGAGAATGGGATAGGAACAGCAATTCATTATCCTCAAATTTTGCCTGACTTAGAACCATTCCGATGTAAAGGAAAATTTCAGAATGCAAGAAGGATCAGTCAGGAGGGACTTTCTTTGCCTCTCAACCCTTGGATGAAGAGGAACGAAATTGACTTTGTAATCCAAAAAATCTGTGAGTTTTTTGAAAAATAGGTGGATCCTAAACAGTTCTCATGAGAGGTGAACTATTCAGGATCCAACAGAATTTTAGAGAGGTGATTCTACCATCTCATTCCTCCTCCATACATTCCAACATTGATGGATGGCGACATCCGAACTCCTCCATAAGGGCCTCCATAATAGCTCATTCCCACGCCACCTGATACATACATATTCGAGCAGGCTGTCACCAAAAGTGATGCAGAGATGATTAAGCCAAACATGATTAATTTCTTTTTCATCTTTTGATTGGTTAAGGGTTATAAACTTGAACTGCCAATGGAGCCCCAGTAGGATCCATCAATAAAGCCACACTACCATTTCTGATATCCGGGCTAGGCTCGATTAAAACCTTTGCACCCGCGCTTTTAGCTTTCGTGATTGTTTCATTCAAATCCGAAACGCGGATATAAGGAACCCAATGTGATCTGACATCTGGAGCAGGGCTTTGAAGCATTCCTGCACAGTTTACATCACCCATTTTGAATATTGTATAGGGTACTTTTTGGCTGTTTATTTCTTCAGTTGAGTACCCGACTACTTCTTTATAAAAAGTGGTGGATTGGGAAAGATCATTGGTCCATAGTTCCTGTCCAAGAAACGTGTCCATTTCCGCTAATCCTGGTTCAGGATCACCGTTATTGAGCCTGATCAATGAGATGCTTGCTCCTTGAGGGTCCTGCAAAAAGGAAATAGAACCTCTATTGTCTACCTCCATCGCTTTTTTGACAATTTTAGCACCTTGGCTTTTCGCTTTGGCTGTTGCTGCCGAAACATCAGGGACTGAGATTGCGCCGATCCATTCTCCTGACCCATTTTCGGTTTTGTAATAAGCCATCAGGGCTACTGGCTTTTCTCCTTTTTTGAATACCCAGACTTTTTTATTGCCGTCACCATAAGGAATGGTCGTCCAGCCAAAAACCGACTCATAAAAAGCCGCAGAAGTCTCAGGGTCAGGAGAGGCGAGGTCATGCCAAACTACTTTGCCTGGAGTATAGTTGCTTTCACCGATTTGCGATGCAATAGGAGGTGTGGCTCCAGGCGTACAGGCAAATCCCAGACAGGCAATTAAAACAAGAGTTAAGATTTTTTTCATTCGGATTTTTAAAAATGGTATGAACTTTTAAGTTAGCTTAATTTTGAAATACATTATAAAAAGAAGCTTTCTTTTCAGGGTTTCAACGTCTGAGATTTTTCGAATAGAAAAGATATTTTTTTCTATTTTCCCGAATGAGTTGGACCCAAGACCCGATTTATGTTTGTGGAATGCTAAGCTTTTCGGTATTGATTTCCGTCTTGCTAAGTAAAAATAAGATAGGGAGGTCAATTGGCACTCCGATTTTGGTGATCCTGCTTTGTGGGATTTTTGCTAATATCGGTATCATCCCCACTGCCACTTCTGGACATCCTATATACACGGCAGTTTTCGTCTATTTAGCACCCATGGGCATTTTCATTGCCCTACTTGACGTGGATTTGAAAAGTGTGAAAAATGCAGGTTTTCCAATAGTATTAATGTTTGGTATAGGAGCTTTAGGAACGGTAATAGGAGTCTTAATTGCATGGTTTGTGGTAAATCCTTCTGTCAAAATCGGACCTTTGGCTCATGCGATAGCGGGAATGTATACCGGTACTTACATCGGTGGAAGCATTAATTTTAATGCGGTAGCACTTTCTTACCAAATCAATGACAATCCGGATTTGTTTGCTGCGACAACTGTTGTTGATAATCTCATCGGTACACCATGGATCGTGATTACCCTCCTCCTTCCAAAATATTTGCAGAAATTATTGCCGCATAAAAAGCTGCTTCCTCCAAATGGCCAAATCGGGCAAATCAAAACCCATGAATCCATTTCCATCGCATCACTCGCAACCATTTTTGGATTAGCGTTTTTGGCGATGGCTCTTTCAAAGTCATTGAGTCACTATTTCCCTTTTATGCCTGAAATCATTACACTGACCACGATCGCATTGATTTTAGCACAAATTCCTGCGATCAAAAATTTAAAAGGAACACATACCATTGGCTTCTTTCTGATTTTGATTTTTCTGGGTGTAATCGGCACACTCTGTGATTTGAATACTTTGGCAGGGTTGGGAAATCTTGCAGGACCACTGGTACTTTTTGTAGGGATTTTAGTGTTGGTTCATGGCTTGGTGATTTATGGGCTGGGGGCTGTTTTGAAAATCGACTGGGATATCGTTACTGTAGCCTCACAGGCGAATGTTGGTGGCAATACAACTGCTTTGGCAGCTGCCGAAAGCCTAAATAGACCCGACTTATTGATACCAGGAATTTTAGTAGGAAGTCTTGGGAATGCCTTAGGGACATATGCTGGATTTTTTATTGCAGGAGTCTTGGGATAATAAATTCCTGTGAGCTTAAGGATAAATAAAAAATCTATGTTTTTGACATAAGTCAAAATTTTAGCTAATTTAAATGCTGTTTTACGGGGTATTTGTTTTGTAAATGAGCTATAGCATAAATTTTATTACTTCAAAATCTCAAAAGGCTTTACAAGATAGCCATGCAGATGATAAGACTCTTTGGAGGAGCCTGGCAAAAGGTAATACCCTGGCTTTTTCCAGTTTGTATAATCGGTATGCCAACTTGCTTTTTAACTATGGTATGAATATCTGTTATGATCGTGAAGTAGTGAAGGACAGTATTCAAGAGTTGTTTACCTGGCTGTGGACAAAGAGAAATACATTATCTGATGTGGACTCAGTCAAATATTACCTTTTTAAATCCTTTCGTAATATTTTAATCAAATCGATCAATAAAAACAGAAAGTTCACAGAGGAGCCCAGCGATACTTTTTTGGGTAGCGACTTGACGATCGAAGAAAAAATCATCGAGAATGATGTTTCTGATTCCAATAAATCAAAAATTATTTCAGCATTGGGAAAAGTTTCCAAAAGACAAAGGGAGATTTTAATCCTTCGCTTTTTTAATGGGATGGACTATACGGAAATTTCATCCATGATGGGGATAAGTGTCGCCTCGGCACATAATCTTCTTTCAAAATCACTGAAGCTGATGAAGATTAAATTATGAATTTTGTCTAAATGGGGCTTTGATTTCAAGACTTTTAAAAAAAAAAATAAAAAATAGTGATGAGGAATTGAATCCTTAAGACTCTTATATCTGAAATCTAAATTCAGATCTTGTGAGTTACAGTCATCCCGATTACGAAAAATTTACTTTAGAGGACTTTTCATTTGATTCTTTTTTCAAAGAGTGGGTGCTTTTTCCTACCCCAGAGCATGATGAATTCTGGATACGATGGATGAAATCCAATCCTGATAAAATCCACCTTTTAGATGAGGGGAAGGAACTTGTTATCGACTTAGAGCAGTCTAAAGTTGAAATGTCTTCTGATGAGCTGAAAGAAGTTTGGAGTCAGATTCAAGAACAAGTCCAATTGCCAAAAAAGTCTTTTGAAATCCAAAAACCAAGAATTTTCCCTTGGCGAATTGCTGCTGGGTTAGTGTCATTTTTTGTTTTGGCCCTTTCAGCTTATTGGATGATATCCCTTCCCAAAAAAGTGGAATATGTGACGAGTTATGGAGAAAAGTTAGAAATCAATCTTCCTGATAGCTCCATCGTTATATTAAATTCCAATTCGAAGCTTAGTTATTACGATAACTGGGAAAAGCAGACTTCAAGGGAGATCATGATCGAAGGGGAAGCATTTTTTAATGTGGTTCATAAGGTGGATCATCAGCCTTTTCGGGTGAAGAGTTCCAAAGGAGTCACAATTGAGGTGTTAGGCACCGAGTTTAACGTGTACAACAGATCTGAAGAAACCGAGGTCATACTTAACTCTGGCTTGGTCACTTTGAGCTTTCCTGTAGAAAACAAGGAGGGTAAAATCGTCATGGAACCAGGTGATTTAGTGAAGTTCAAAGACAACAAATTCCAAAAAGAGCGAGTGAATACCTCACTTTATACCTCTTGGAAAGACAATATTTTAAATCTGGATCAAACCAGCCTTTCTGACATGGTGAAAATGGCCAAAGAAAATTATGGAGTCATGATAGAGGTCCAAAATGAAGCAGCATTAAATCTTACAGCTTCTGGATCAATGCCTTTATCAGATGCGGATTCATTTTTAAGCCAAATCGCATTGATTTTCAATGTGGAAGTAACAAAAGAAAATAACAAGTACCTGATTAAATAACCCAAAATGTGTTTTTCCCAAAATAACCTCAACCCCTTTAAACATGAAAAATCTATTACTATTCATGTGTTTAGGCTGCTCGGTTTTGTGGCATGCAAATGCGCAGGTCACAGACTTAATTGCGTCAGGGCAGACTAGTAGCACTGCTGGAAAAGCCAGCAAAAGTTTTTTTGATTTACAGCAAAGCCTGAATTGGCTTGAGCAGGAATTTCAGGTTTCTATTGCCTATCAGGATGAAATCGTGAAGGCAAAAAAGACCCGTGCAAAAATGGATTCTTTTGAATCTGTAGAGCAGGGTTTAGAAATGCTGCTCCAAGGTACTGGACTTAAATACGATAAGGCCGGTGATCGATTCTATATTATTTCTCAAAAAAAGCAAAGCCAAGCTTCTTCACTCAATAGCCAACAAGTGGTTTTGGTGAATTCTATGCCTGCTTCCAATTCTATCACTTCTGGCAGCTCGCTGAGAGGGAGTGAAAACGCACTGATTAAAAAGAAAAGAATTGAAATCGGTGGAAGAGTCACTGATGAAAACGGTTCTGGCTTTCCCGGAGTCAACATCCTATTGAAAGGTACAACTACTGGTGTGGTATCTGATCCACAGGGGAATTATTTGATAAATGTAGCAGATGAGAATGCTGTGTTGGTTTTCTCATTTGTAGGATATGTGGATCAGGAGGTTGTAGTGGGCAATCGATCGATCATTGATGTCCAAATGCAGGTGGATGAAAGCAATTTGGAAGAAGTTGTCGTGACAGCTTTGGGGATTGAAAAATCCGCAAAAAGCCTTGGCTACGCTACCTCTACAGTGCATTCTGACGAACTTTCTATCAACAGAACTCCAAATGTGATGAATGCACTGCAAGGAAAAGTAGCAGGAGTAAGTATTTCAGCTTTAGGATCGGGCCCGGGAGGTACTTCCAAAATCAGAATCAGGGGTCAATCTTCCATTTCAGGTCAAAACAATCCACTGATCGTAGTGAATGGGGTTCCGATTGATAACACCAACTTTGGTTCCAATCCAGGAAATAATGCCTCAGATAGCAGCATCGGTGTAAGAGGTGGAGGAAACACCTCGGATGGAGGGGATGGTTTGTCCTCTATAAATCCCGATGATGTAGAAACCATGACCATTTTGAAAGGAGCTGCTGCTGCGGCTTTGTATGGTTCCAGAGCAAAGGATGGGGTCATCATGATCACAACCAAGAGCAAGAATGATTCAAAAGGGATAGGAGTTACTTATAACCTGAATTATACCAACGAAACACCTCTTGATTTTACAGATTACCAATATGAATATGGTCAAGGTGAGCAAGGGGTAAGACCTACCACGCCTAATCCTACCTCGGGCCAATGGTCATTTGGTGAGAAGTTCCAACCTGGGATGACTCAGGTTCTCTTTGACGGGATTACAGTTCCTTACGAGCCTGTGAGAGATCGGGTGAAAGCATTTTTCAGAAATGGTCAAAATGTAACCAATTCCATTACCCTGGCCACATCCAGTGATAAAGGAGGAATGAGTTTGTCATTTTCTGACCTGACCAGCAGAGGGATTGTTCCCAATAATACCTACAACAGAAAGACCATCAACCTAGGCTTTGGCTATAACCTCAGCCCTAAGTTCAGTTTCAGGGGTAATTTCAATTATTCCCATGAGGACAATAAAAACCCTCCGAATATCGGTCAGCAGGATAATACCATTCCAGTGGCGCTTTATAATATGGCCAACTCCATGCCTCTCGATGTACTGAAAGAAAATCGCTACGACGCTAATGGAAATGAGGCAGTTTATTCAAGATTCAGAAATAGAACCAACCCTTATTTTACGCTTTCTGATCAGTTTCAAAATATCAAAAGAGATAGGATTTTTGGAAACATTGCTCTGAAATACTACTTGGCCGACTGGCTATTTGTGCAGGGAAGAGTTGGCCAGGATTATTGGAGCAGAGATCAGGAATACAACAACTTTCCTACCGGACAGGCATCGAGAGCTCCAGCTCCAGCGGGATTTGTCAATGGTGTTTACACACAGGAGCAAAGACGATTTAGGGAGATCAACACGGATTTCTTGATCAATGCCAATAAGAAATTTGGGGAACTAGGTGTCAATGTGAACTTCGGCGGCAATCATATGCAAAGGAGATCCGATTTAAATAGCGTGCAGGTTACGGATTTTGTTGTCCGTGACTTATATACTGTCCAAAACGGTAGAGCCAAAGACCCTCTTTATGATTTAAATGAAAGAGCAGTAAACTCGCTTTATGGATCGGCTGAATTTTCATTTAAAGATAGATTCTTCCTGACAGGAACAGTTAGGAATGATTGGTTCTCTACACTTTCTAAAGAAAACCGGAGCATTTTATATCCCTCCGTCTCCGCGAGCTGGGTATTCCATGAAAACTTAAATACGACTGGTTGGCTGAATTTCGGTAAAATTCGAGCTGCTTATGCTGAAGTAGGTAGCGATGCAGATGTAGGGGCTTATTCCAATGTACTATTCTATGGTATCAATAATAACCTCTTCGGAGGCCAACCGGTAGGCGGACCCAATGGTACCAACCTTCCTAACCCGAACTTGAGACCCATGAGAATCGGAGAGGCAGAAATTGGTTTTGAACTCAGCATGTTCCAAAGCAGGGTGAGTTTAGACATGGCACTTTATAGAAAACTGACTACCGATCAAATCGTAAGTGCGCAGATTTCTGATGCTTCCGGATTTGTAAACACTTCTATTAATAGTGGGAAAAGTGAAAACAAAGGAGTGGAAATGCTTTTGACTTTGGTGCCAATAGAAAGCAACGATTTTACCTGGGAGGCATCAATGAATGCTGCATACAACGTCACGGAGGTTTTAAGCTTGCTGACTGATGAGCCCGGAGAAAGAATCACTGTGGGTACCCACGTATTCAATGGTGAACTAAGACAGATAGTGGGAATGGAAATGGGGCAGGTAGCTGGTTTCGGTTACAGGAGGGATGATCAAGGCCGTAAGATATTCGGTGCAAACGGGATTCCGCTGAGAACCTCTGATTTGGTCAACTTTGGTAGTGCCTTACCAAACTGGGTTGGTGGATTTACAAATTCCTTTAACTACAAGGGTGTCATGCTTTCTTTCTTGATTGATTTCAAGTTAGGGAACATCATGCTTTCCGGAACTAATTTCAATGCGGTTCGACATGGCCTTCATAAAATGACTTTGGAAGGAAGAGAAGGTGGAGTAGTAGGTGAAGGAGTAAACGAAGCCGGTGAGACGAATACCGCTGTGGCGCCAGTTCAATCTTATTGGGAAGTGGTAAGGTCCCAAGCTCTGGTAGAACCTGTAATTTATGATGGAGGCTACTGGAAATTGAGGCAAATCACTTTAGGCTATGATTTCACGAAACATCTGCCGGCAAATCAGCCCTTTAGATCCGTCAAGCTCAATTTTGTGGCGAATAATGTACTCATGCTAAAGAAATGGGTGGATAACATAGACCCAGAATCATTTGGGTATTCTTCCGATAATTTGGTCGGGATGGAATCGACAGGTTTACCTTCTACCAGAGGGATAGGATTTAATCTAAATGTCAAATTTTAAGCCCCAGAGACATGAAAAAGTTACTAATAAATATATCGTTCTTAGTTGCAACTGCACTCGTAATTTCTTGTGATAGCAATTTCGATGAGTTAAACACCAATAAAGTTTCTGCTACCTCCATTGACCCAGGTTTTCAATTAAATGCGGCGATTGTCGGCTGTGCTTATCCCAATGGAAGTTTGATATATGATATCGGAGTCGTACAGCAAATCATTTCTCCTAACTCCGGAGTATTGACTGGCGCCAATTACAATCAGGATAACCGAAATGCCACTCAGGAATTGTGGCAAGGGTACTATAGGAATGTCATCAAAAACACCCGGGATGTTATCAATAGAATTCAAGATCAGCCAGAAAGGGCTAACCTCCTTCAGATGGCAAGAATCATTCAGGCTTTTGCTTTTATGGTTTTGACAGATGATTATGGTAGTATCCCTTATTTCGAAGGCGGCCAGGGATATTCCCAACAGATTTACCTTCCAGTATATGATTCCCAACAAGTGATCTATGAGGATATAATTAAAGAGTTGACAGAAGCGACTTCTGCATTGAATCTTTCTGGAAGAGTAGAAACAGCCGATATTTTATATGGAGGAGATTTAAACAATTGGAAAAGTTTCGGATATTCTTTATTGCTCAGGGCAGGGATGAGATTAAGTGAAGTGGATGCTGGTAAAGCTCAACAAATTGTTCAGACGGCATTTCAGGGTGGTGTGATTTTATCAAATGATCAGAATGCGGTTATCAGACATGATCCTAACTACACTAATACAATCGGTAACCTGCTTAATTCCACAGAAGCTTCCAACTTTTATTTGACGGCTCCATTTGTGGATTATTTGCGAAGCAAAAATGACCCTCGGCTTTCTGCCATTGCCATTACTTATGTAGGAGCTAAATCCGGACCAGAACAAACAGTAGCCAGTGGCACCTATGATGCAAGTGTACATGTAGGAATGCCTATGGGGAATGACAATGCTGGTGCTGTCAAAGCAGCCTCAGATCTCGGGTTGGCCAGTTTTTATGAATTTGCTCAGGCTGACAGAAGAAGGGTGGCAAAAAACACAGCCCCAAACTTCCTGGTCACTGCATCTCAGAATAATCTGTTGCTGGCAGAAGCTAGACAAAGAGGCTGGATCACCAGCGGAACTGTAGAATCATACTATAATGCGGGAGTTAAAGCTCATATGGAGCAATTGGGCATGGTCGATGAGAATTCGACAATTGCCCCAAGTGCGATAGAAGCTTATCTCGCTGAGAATCCTTTTGATTCATCCGCAGCACTTGAGCAAATCAATACTCAATATTGGGTTTCATCATTCTTGAATGGACCAGAGGCATTTGCCAATTTCCGGCGCTCGGGTTATCCTGTGTTAAACTCCAATCCTTTTCCAGGAAAAGAAGTGGAATTTATCAATCGATTGACATACCCTAATTCTGAGATTTCTGTGAATTCTGACAATGTGAACGCTGCAATTTCATCTCAGGGGCCTGATAATCTTGCTACCAAAGTTTGGTGGCATAAATAAAAATAGAACCGAGTCTGGAAATTCCGGGCTCGGTTTTATTGATCTTAGTTATATTCCAAAATGACAAAATCAACCATTATCCTACTGATTCTATTATTTTTTACGGTAGAATCTATTGCACAGCAAATTTCAAAAGAAGAAATGCTTTTTCTTACCCAGAAATGGACAGGAGAGCGGTTTGAAAACGGAAGACCAAAAGTTCCCGATGATATTCTCAAAAGAATGAAGGATGTCACCCATGATGAAGCCTGGGCTGTCATGAAAAATGAAGGATATCGATATCAATATGCGGATGGCTGGGGCTTGACGATCAATCCAGATAGTGTATTGGTAGGGCGTGCATTGACAGCCACGTTTATGCCTGGCCGACCTGATATTCATGATGCCATTGATGAGCGGGGTAAGAAAGAAGGAAAGCGGGGACAAAATTCCTGGCCAGTAGATTTATTACAGCCGGGTGATGTCTATGTGGTGGATCAATTTGGGATCCATAACGGAGGGCCCACGATAGGGGATAATGTCGGAAATGCCATCTATGCCAAGTCTGGAAACGGAATCGTCTACGATGGAGCTATCCGGGATGTGGTAGGTTTAAAAGAGATCGGATCATTTACTTCTTATGTATCCAGCTATCATCCTTCCCATCACAATCAACCAGGAGATTTAAATACCATGCTGATTGGGATCAATAAACCTACTAGAATTCATCAAGTGACGGTGATGGCAGGAGATGTGGTTTTAGGCAGAGATGGAGGAGTTTCCTTTATCCCGGCACATTTGGCTGAAAAAGTAGTAGTTACTTCAGAAGTGGTTCGTCTTCGGGATATGTTTGGTCATCAGCGCCTGAGGGAAGGAAAATATACCGCCGGCCAAATCGATACGAGATGGTCTGATGAAATTGAGAAAGACTTTTCACAATGGCTGACCGATCATATCGATGAACTCCCCATCGCCAAAGAGCAAATCCAGGAAATTTTAAAGAAAAGAACCTGGTAAACTATTAGCAAACTCAATACCAACCCATGAATAACAAAAAATCACGTAGATCTTTCCTTCAAAAAGGAGCTGCTCTTGGACTAACCGGTGCTGGATTAATGACCAGTTTTGGTCAAGGATTGCAAGCAGCAGTTCAAAAGCAAAATAATTATTCCAATCCATCCGACTTAAAAATCACAGACGTCAAATGCGGTTTCGTCAGAGGAGCTGTATATGTAAAAATTTATACTAATCAAGACGTTTGGGGTTGCGGCGAGGCCGTAGATGCCATCCATGGATCTTATTACTTAGTAAAAAGACTCGGAAATCAGATCAAAGGCCAAAATCCGCTCAACCCCAACCGATTGGCAGAACAACTAAGAAAGGGATCTTTTTTTGGAGGTGCTCAGTCTGGTGTTTTTGTTGCGGTTTTGACAGCTATTGAAACGGCACTTTGGGACATTACAGGAAAGGTCTTTAACGTTCCTGTGTACCAATTATTAGGAGGGAAATTCCGGGATAAAATCCGGGTTTATTGCGATACAGCTTTATATACTTCCACCAACCCAAAACCAGAAGACTATGCTACTGCAGCCAGAGATGCGGTGGATCGAGGATACAATGCCGTGAAGTTTGATGTCGATGATGGAAGAGATCCGAATAAGTATGACCGGTTTAATTGGACGGCAAACCCGGCCGAAATAGATCGGATGTACAATGCCATAGCAGCCGTTAGAGAAGAAGTTGGGCCCAATATCGATGTCTGTGTGGATATGCATGGAAGATATGATGCTGTCACAGGGATGAAAATGGCTAAAATGTATGAGCCCTTAAATCTGATGTGGCTAGAAGAACCAGTGCCCGCAGATAATCCGGAAGTATATAAACACATAACCCAGGAGACAAGTACTCCGATTTGTGCCGGAGAGAATATTTACCTCGCGTATGGGTTTACAAAATTACTTTCTGATGGAGCTTTGGATATCATTATGCCAGACTTACAAAAGGCAGGCGGACTTGGTGAAGCACAGCGTATTGCCAATTTGGCAAATCTCTATTATGTGCCTTTTTCCCCGCATATGGTAGCATCTTTTCTTGGTGCTATGGCCAGTTGTCATGTATGTGCTTCGGTTCCCAATTTCCAGATCATGGAATGGCAAATCTATATGGACAAAGATGAGCTTTGGAAAGACATCGTCACCTACGATGGTCCGAGAACTGAAAACAGTTTCATCACCCTTTCAGAAAAGCCAGGTATCGGTGTGGAAATTAACGAGGAAGGCATGAGAAAACATGCCGTACCGGGAATTCCTTTTTTTGAATAAAAAATGAGATTCAATTACCCAAAACAACAACCTAAAACCCTTCATAACCTATGCAAAGTAAATTTATACAAAAAGGCTTCTTGAATGTCTTGGCAATTTCCGGCTTTTTGATGTTGTCAACAAGCTTTGGTCAAGCCCAGAATGTAGGAGCATCCCCGGAATACATTAAAGCATTGACCTCTCAATGGACCGGAGAGCGATACCCTGACGGAAGACCGAAAGTTTCGGATTCCATCCTAGAGCGACTGAAAAATATTTCCATCGAGGAAGCCTGGGGAGTATTGCGCAACAAAGGATTTCAAAATCAATACGAGGGTGACTGGCAGATTATGCTTCCGGATGAAGCAATGACCGGTCGAGTAGTCACTGCTCAATACATGCCTCTAAGACCTGATTTAGAAAAGCAAGTGAAAGACCAAGGGGTAGAAAAAGAAGGGAGATCTCCTAAAGGAGGTACGAATTCCTGGCCGATTGATATCCTGACTAATGGGGATGTCTATGTAGCCGATGGTTACGGAAAAATTGCTGACGGCACTCTCATCGGCGATAATTTGGGAAATGCCATCTTCGCAAAATCCCAACGAGGAGTAGTGTTTAATGGATCAGTTCGTGACCAGGAAGGACTTTCAGAGATCGACGGCTTTAATGCATGGATGAAAGGACAAGATCCATCGTATATCCAGCAGATGATGCTTACCTCCATAAATACTCCCATTAGGATAGGACGGGCCACTGTTCTTCCAGGCGATGTGGTGCTGGCAAAGAAATACGGAGTGATTTTTATTCCTGCTTATCTGGTGGAGGAGTTGGTTTTGACTTCAGAAGTGACTGGACTAAGGGACGAATTTGGTCATCAAAGACTTAGAGAAGGGAAATATCTTGCCGGTCAAATCGACAGTCAATGGACAGAAGAAATCAAAAAAGACTTTTTGGATTGGTTGAATAACTATCCAGGTAAACTCCCTATGACCAAAGAAGAGCTTGATAATTACCTGAAAGAGAGGAATTATTAAACTTTTATATGTGAATCTGACAAAGTCAATTGACTTTGTCCGGACTTCTCTTAGCTGGTTAAAACAAACTGGCCTTCTACAAATATGATTAATCAATAACCCAATACACTATGAAAAATACCTTAAAAGACCTCATTGAAAAGAATAAACTGAGAGAGCAGCAATATGCAGCTCAGCGACAGTCTGAAATTGATAATCCTTTGACAAAAGATAACAGGAGAGATTTTTTAAAGAAAACTGCACTAGGCGGTTTAAGTTTGTCAGCGTTGATGGGACTTAGCATAGAAGATACCATGGCAGAAACCACCAAGAATGTGCGTAGAGCTTCTGCACCTTCAGATTTGAAAATTACGGATTTGCGATATGCACATACGGCAGTGATGGGAGGGACTGCTATACTCAGGATAGATACCAATCAAGGAATCTATGGTTTGGGGGAGGTGAGAGATGGTGCGGATCCAAAGTATGCTTTGATGCTCAAGAGCCGTATTCTAGGAGAGAACCCATGTAATGTGGAGAAGATTTTTAAAATCATCAAGCAGTTTGGTGGTCAATCACGTCAGGCCGGAGGGGTTTGTGGAGTTGAAATGGCTCTTTGGGACCTTTGCGGAAAAGCTTACAATGTTCCTGCTTGGCAGTTATTAGGAGGGAGATACCGGGATTCAGTGAGATTGTATGCAGATACACCCGAAGCAAGCTCTCCGGATGAACAATTAAAGCTCATTAAATACAGAACAGAAGAACAAGGATACACTTGGCTGAAAATGGATGTGTCCATTGGGGAAATAATGGATATTCCTGGTTGTATCGTCAATCCTGAGATTTTTAAGCAAGGGAAAAGCCAATGGCAGGGCGGATACATGTCTTATGCCAATACCGCTCACCCATTTACTGGAGTTCAAATAACCGAAAAAGGACTGGACGAGCTCGCAAAGATTGTAGATCATGTAAGAGGTTTGGTAGGTTATGAAATCCCGCTTTCAACCGATCATTATGGTCATTTTGACCTGAACAACTGCATCAGATTAGGTCAGGCATTGGATAAATACAGGCTCGCATGGCTGGAGGACATGGTACCGTGGCAAATGTGGGAACAGCATAAAACCATAACCACCGCTCTCAATACGCCAACCACTACTGGAGAGGATATTTATCTACTTCAGTATTTCAAAGATCTGATCGATAATCATGCTGTGGATATTGTACATCCTGACTTGGCATCATCTGGCGGACTTCTGGAGACAAAAAGAATCGCTGACTATGCCGAAGAAAAAGGGATTTCTATGGCCATGCATCAGGCAGGGACTCCGGTTTCTTTTATGGCAAATGTCCATTGTGCTGCTGCCACTCAAAATTTCCTCGCATTGGAGCACCATTCAGTGGATGTTCCATGGTGGGAGGATATGGTGACGATGACGGGTGGAGGAAAAATGATTGACAAAGGTTACGCTCCTGTTCCGCTGGATGCGCCTGGGCTGGGAATTGAATTAAATGAAGAAGTGGTGAAAGCACACCTTCATCCATCAGACAATTCTTATTTTGCGCCAACTGACATGTGGAATGAAAAACGTTCCCATGATAGAACCTACAGTTAAGAATTGGATTTATAACAGAGATTAATCTGAAAGCTTGTATTTTGACAAGCTTTCAGATATCCATTTAGTACCACCCAAAATACCTGCATCTTGAACCCGAAAATTACCAAAACACTCTCCATCCTGTCTCTTGTCTTATTTCTTGCGGCTATTGCTACTAGCTTGTTCTCTGATATAGCAAATGCTGGCTTCTTGTGGATAGGATTTTTCTTTATCTGTGCTATTTCGTTTTTAGGCAATCCCAAACTTAAGGGATATGCCTATTCTATGATGATTTTTGGCTCGGTCACTTTAGCGCTTTATTTCCCTCAATATTTTGTCGAGTACAATGGGTTTAAATTTAGCGCTCTTATTGTTCCCTTGATCCAAATAATCATGTTCGGAATGGGGACTTCCATGAGTGTGAAAGATTTTCTTGGAGTAGTAAAGATGCCCAAGGGTGTTTTGATCGGAGTGCTTTGCCAGTTTTCCATCATGCCTTTTATAGGATATTCGCTGGCTAAAATCAGTGGTTTCCCACCAGAAATCGCGGCAGGAATGATTCTGATTGGTTGCTCGCCAAGTGGGATGGCATCCAATGTGATGAGTTACTTGGCGAAAGCAAATTTGGCTCTTTCCATTACAGTGACTTCGGTCACGACCTTGATGGCACCCTTTGTCACCCCTTATTTAATGGGTTGGCTAGCAGGTGAGTTTGTAGCTATAGATGTGCTGGAAATGATGATAAGTATTGTGAAAATGGTCATTATTCCAATTGGAGCGGGTTTGATCTTTAATTATTTCCTTCGGGGGAAAGCGAAATGGCTGGATGATTTAATGCCCATTATCTCCATGGCTGCTATCGCCCTCATTCTGGTGGTAATTGTGGCTGCTGGAAGGGACAGTTTATTGGATATTGGCCCTTTGCTGATTTTGATGGTGGTGTTTCATAATCTAGCTGGATATACTCTGGGGTACTGGGCAAGTCGTTTATTTAAACTGGACGAAAAAGACTGCAGGACGATCGCAATCGAGGTTGGAATGCAAAATGGAGGACTTGCATCAGGCATTGCAAAAGAAATGGGAAAAATCGCCACGGTAGGTCTGGCACCGGCTGTTTTTGGTCCATTTATGAATGTGTCAGGATCAATTTTAGCATCTTATTGGCACAAAAAGCCCATAGAACCAGAACATTAATCCCATCTAAAAAGCACAAAACAAGATGGTACTCGATATAAAATTCCAACAGAAAGTCTGAGCATTGGCTTATTTGTAAATAAAAAGTCAAAAGTATATAGACAATGAAACTCCTAGGATCACATTGTCAAATGAATTTTGATCTTACAGGAAAAGGCCTGCTAACTTATTATCATACAAAACATTTTACCAGATTCTAAAACGATGAAGACAGTATTAACCCTCGCTATTTTATTTTGTAGTTTTTGTACAAATGCTCAATCAGAAAAAGATCTTGAAGGCCAAGTTGAAAAACTCAGACTCGCCTTGATTGACCCAACTGAAGTAGCTTTAAAAGAGCTTAGTTTAGCTTCCTTGACATATGGACATTCCAACGGATTACTGGAAAACCAAGATCAATTTATAGAAGCACTGGTTTCCGGGAAGTCTGATTTTGCATCGATTACATTTGAAGATCAGGTGATTCTGGTAGAGAAAAATACCGGGATTGTACGACATAATTTAGTGGCAGATGTCGTAGAAGGAGGCAAGGTAAATCCAATCAAAATAGGAGTCATGCTGGTTTGGCAAAAAGAGAAAGGAAGCTGGAAGCTACTTGCCAGACAGGCTTATAAGCTTCCATAATTGGTAAAAGAAAGTGGTGATGAATCTGCTGGAGGGCTATTTGATCCCTCCAAAAGCTCCAAAACACATGTTTTTGTGAAGGATTTCTGTACTGCTAAACCCTACTTTTTTCATCAGTCCCAATTGATAACTCATAGATCTGGGGGAATCCTCCTTATCCACATATTCCAATACTTTTTGACGATATTCTTTTCCGCCTATTTTTTCCAAATAGTCCCCATACCGCTCCCAAGTATAGGTATCAAGAATAGGGTTTTCTTGAGTAATCAAATCTGAAATCATCAGGCAGCCTCCTGGTTTCAAAAGATGGTAAAGTTTGGTGAAAGTCTGCTCCCAGTCTTCATCGTCTCTCAAATGGTGCAAAACTGCTCCGGCTAGAATGATGTCAAATCCATGGTCTTCTAATTTTGCCTCACGAATGTCTTGCTGAATGATTCTTATTTTCCCTGTAGTCACTTTACTTACCCGCTCCTCTGCTTTTTGCAACATTGGGAGGCTTAGATCCACCAAGGTGCAATTGAGATCAGGGAGTTTGGTCAGCATCTTGATGGTATAATTTCCTGCGCCGCAACCTACATCCAAAAGGTGAGTTGCATTCGGAGTGATCCTCTTAGCTGCTTCTGTAATCAGCTCCAGAGAAATTTGTGCATCGATTGTTGAAATTTGACCTGTTTCAATGTCAGAAAAACGGTCAACATCATTGTCAAAGCGTGCCCGTATTTCTTCAATAGTGGATTTTTTCATAAGTATGTAGGTTTTCTAAATAGGCTGTCTCATAATCACTTTATGTCACATTTCGATCCATTAGCCCTTCGATCAGCGACTTTCGTCATTCCAGTGCTCAGGAAGTCAAATTTGAGACTTTTAAGACAGCTTTCTCTTAATATGGTTCTATATGTATCAATAAATGGCCGATTTCTGGTAGTTCTTTTTGAAGTCGGTCTTTTAGTACGTGGGAAATATCATGCCCTTCTTTTACGGTAAGGTTTCCTTCTACCAATGCGTGAAGATCCACATGGTAGTCCATGCCAGCTTTCCTGACATAACATTTCTCTGTTCCTTTTACACCTTTTACCTGAATGGCGATCTTTCGGATTTCTTCAATCATTTCTTCATGATTGTTTTCATCCATGACCTCTGCCAGTGCCGGTCGGAAAATTTTGTAACAGTTGTAAACAATGAAAACGACAGCAATTAAAGCAGCATAATCGTCTGCGGCCTCAAAGCCCTCTCCAAAAAACAAAGCCATAGAGATGCCGATAAAAGCAGCAACGGATGTGATCGCATCACTTCTATGATGCCAGGCCTCTGCTTTTAGTGAGTCAGAATTTATTTTTTTGCTTTTTCGAATGACAACTTGATAGGAAGTTTCTTTCCAGATAATGATACCTGCCAGCACCCAAAGGGTAAAACTTTTTGGAAGCTCATGAGGAATCCTGATATGTTGGATCGCTTGATATGCGATGGTCGCAGCAGATAAAATCAAAAAAGCTACAACCAAAAAAGTGATCAAAGGCTCTGCTTTTCCATGTCCATAAGGATGGTTTTCATCTGCAGGCCGGTGGGCATATCGCAATCCTACCAAAACCAGGATCGAAGCAAAAACATCCACTACAGATTCGATTCCATCAGCGATCAGCGCATAAGAATTCCCGAAAATCCCTGCTAGGAATTTAATGCTGGCCAGTGCCACATTTCCCAGCATGCTGAAAATAACCGTTCTTACTGCGATATTTTGGTTGGACATGATATAGTAAAAGAGATGCTAAGAAATTCCATCTAGAAAAGATAACTGATTTTGCAAAGGTCGGGTTTCCCTTTATCCCAGAAACCATAGTTTAGAATTTATTCGGCTTTTTGGCCTCTTTTTCCCAACCAATATAAACCTGTCCCAATTAAAATTAATACCCCAGTTAACCAAACTGAAGTCCAACTTACTTGAATCATTAACCAAAGGCATGCACCGATTCCCAAAATTGGAATCAAATATCCTCCGCGAAGAATAAATGGACTTTCTTTTCTGAACCTTGGTCGTAAAACGGGGATGGCTGCGCAACTCATCATAAAAAGAAAAAGCCTGGATAATACTGTCATCGCTGCCAGAAATGTAAACGTACCGAATGCAGCTAAGGCAAATGCCGAAATTCCAAAAAACAAAATGGAGTTAGCAGGGGTCAAAAATTTCTCATGAACATTCCCAAACCAATCCGGAAGGGATTTTTCCAGGGATAAAGCATAAGTGATTCTGGTGGCGGAAAACATAGATCCGATTAGATTTGCTATCACCGAAGTAGCTACTCCAATCATTAAAATGATTGCTCCTGTATTGCCAAAAAGGGCTGATGAAGCGTCTAAAAGGGGGGTTGTGCTGGTTGCTAAATCAGGAACTGCCGCTTGAGATACAAGTTGAATCAACATATAAAGGACAGCCACAATGACAAGACCCAGAATCAAACCAAGTGGCATATCTCTTTCTGGTCTTTTGGCTTCTCCTGCTGGCACTACGGCGCCTTCAAATCCGACAAAGGCATAGATCAGTAACAAAGCTGCAGCTCCCAAATTGGATCCTTCCGGTAGGGGAGTGTCGAAAACCGGGATCACCTGTGGCCCCAGTAGAATGAATCCTCCAAAAATCAAACCTATCAAAACAGTGAATTTGATGATGGTAAATAAAGTCATGGATCGGATCGATTCTGATGAACCTAAAATATTGATCAAACTGAGTCCTCCACAAGTGAGTGCGATGGTAATAAGTCTTCCATAGCCTTCTGAAGCAATTGGTAAAAAATAAGCAATACTGTCTGTCAGCAAAACGGTGTTGGCTGCAAAGGAAATGAGCCTGGCCAGATAATAAAGCCAACCACCCTGGAATCCTACGAAAGGTCCAAATGCTAATTTTCCATAGCGAATCGGTCCACCAGTTCCTCTGAAATAACTCCCCAGCTCAGCAAAGCACAGGATGACAGGCAACATCAATAAAGCACAAAAAGCATAAATAAAAACGCTGTATTCACCCGCAAGTCGTGCAGCACCAGAAGGTAGTCCGAAAATTCCCGCTCCGATCAGCCCATTCACTACCAGCATCCAAACACCCCACAGTCCTAAATTTCTCGGTAATTTTTCTTGTATTTCTTGACTGGGTTGGATGGCCATCTACTCTTGGATTTTGGTCTTTTGTAAGCAAAAAGATAAGCTAATAAATGAATCTATTGAACCTGATTTATAGAGAACTTTAATAATTATGATGAAAGGCAAGCCATTATTTTTTTAGAATCTCTACCCAAAAAGGGAAAATTTCCTTTCCGTTTACCTGATAGAAGGGAGTAAGTGCGGTTTCCATTTCGAAAATCTCTATTCCATTCATTTCAATAATTTCCATCTCGCCTTCAGAGGTGTCTGTTTGAGAATTGACAAGTGTACCCGTTTCCAAAATCATGTTCCCCTTAGCCGGGACGGGCTTTACAAATTTGAATTTGAAGTCATATGTACCGGCTGCTAGTTTCACGTTCCAATAGCCAAAGATTTCTTCCTGAGCCCAGATTCCACGTTCTCCAGCGGCATCGTTCCTATTTAAAAAAGTGGGGTTTTCATCACCGAACCCTATTTGGATTTTTGGTTGTTCGATCAGATTTTTCTCTTGGATTAGTTCCTGATAGAGCTGATCCATTTCTGTCTTCAGTTTTAGGGCTTTATCTTTTTCTTCTGAAATTAAATTCCTTTGCTCAAACGGATCTTCCTGAAGATTAAATAGGTCAAATTCTTCGATTTCGGCATCATAATCAGTTTTTCCGACTAGTTTCCATCCTGAGTTTTGAATGGAAATATTCGTGTATTTCTCTGGGTATTTTCTGTTCCAATAAGAGAAGTAACTTCGATTTTCAAAACCGTTTTCATCACCAGCGATCAGCCCTAATAAGCTTTTGCCATCGATTTTTCGATCATTTGGGAGATCTATATCTGTCAATTCCGCAATGGTGGGAAGGATATCCAAATGTGCGGTTAAAGCATTAATCTGTTTTGGTTTGGAGAATTTTTTCGGAAAATGAATGAGCAAAGGAGCTCTGACACCACCTTGAAATACATTTCCTTTTAAACCACGGAGACCAGCCACATACCGCTGCTGTTGGGGACCATTGTCAGTCAAAAACATCACCACTGTATTGTCAGCAATGCCTAGTTCTTCCAGCTTGGAAAACAGTCTTTTCAGGTTGTCATCGATATTTTCTACCATGGCATAAACCTTTCTTGCATCTTTCTTTTGAGAGTCATTCATCGGATAAAATGGTTTCCCATCCTTCCCAAACCCCTCAGAAGGGTCTAAGTCTTTATACTTCAGATAGTATTTTTCAGGAACTTGAAGAGGCGTGTGGGGGGCATTGAATGAGAGGTATGTAAAAAATGGGCGGTTCTTATTTTTCTCTATAAATTTAATTGCCTCCCCTGCAAAAATATCCGAACAGTAACCTGTGTAAGATTCTTGTTGGTTATTGTGCCAAAGTACTGGGTCAAAATAACTTCGGTCTCCTTGATAATAGGTAGTAAAATCTCCAACTTGACCCATTCCACCTGATAAATGAATCAAGGACTCGTCAAAGCCCTGGTCACTAGGTCGCATAGGATAATTGTCTCCCAAGTGCCATTTTCCAAAAATCCCGGTGACATAATTCTTTTTTTTGAGTAGCTCGGCAATGGTAATTTCATTAGTCGACATCATTGCTCCTCCATTGTACGTATCTCTGATGCCTGTTCTTAAAGAGTAACGACCTGTCATGAGACTGGATCGGGTAGGAGCGCAAACAGGTGAAACATAAAAGTTGGTAAACTCTATGCTTTCTTTGGCCAATTGATCGATCGTAGGTGTCGAAATGTGTGGATTGCCGGTAAAACCAAAATCACCATATCCTTGATCATCGGTGATGATTACAATGATGTTCGGTAGTTTTTGTGCTGAGGAAATTTGAAAAGTAAGATGAAATAAGAAAAATAGGAGAATTTTTTTAGAAAGTGTCATGGTTTTTTTCACTTAGATTCTGCTGAAGATCTTATAAAAATTAAAGAAATTCAAATCCAAGATTAAAGATCCAGATCATCCGTACTTCTCAACTGCACGTGTTTTTTCATCTTTTTCTGAATGATTTTAAAATGGTGCAAATCCTCCTCAGTGATCAAAGAAATCGCCTCGCCAGTCGCTCCGGCACGGCCTGTTCTTCCGATTCGGTGCACATAATCTTTTGGAGATCGTGGTAGCTCAAAATTAATCACCAAGGGTAAAAACTGAATATCAATTCCTCTTCCGGCCAAGTCTGTTGCGACTAAAACACGGGTTTTCCCAGATTTGAATTTTGCCAAAGCTTCGGTTCTTGCACCTTGGCTTTTGTCACCATGAAATGCAACTGCATCAATTCCGTTTTTGACCAACTTCTGGGTGACATTGTTGGCGGTCCGGATAGAAGAAGTAAAAACCAGTATTTGTGACCAGTCACCGGAGTTGATGATATATCTCAGCAAAGGCCCCTTTTTCTCAGGAGTTACACGGTAGGCATATTGATCAATAAGGTCTACTTCTACTTCAGCAGGTTTTACCGATATCCTTTTTGGATCCTTCAGGAGTTTGGAAATCAGTTCCTCCAAGGTTTCGTCCATTGTGGCGGAAAACAAGATTGTTTGGCGCTTTTTGGGAATCTCAGCAAGAATTTGATTGACTTCCTCCCTAAACCCCATATTCAACACCTTGTCCATTTCATCCATGACCAGAATTTCGACTTGATTTAATGAAAGAGCATTTTTCGACAGTAAATCCAAAAGTCTACCTGGAGTAGCAATTAAAATGTCTGTTCCATTCATTTTCCGCATCTGAGGATTGATAGAGACACCTCCGAAAACCGCCACCGTTTTGACTCTTCTGCTCAAAAATCTGGAAAAATTATCTGCCACTTGGGCCACTTGCGAAGCAAGCTCCCTTGTCGGAACCAAAACCAAGACGGGTACATTTCTACTGGTATTTTCTTTCTTCCCTTGTAGGATCTGAAGGATCGGTAAGATGAAGGAAGCAGTTTTTCCAGAACCAGTCGGGGCGATTCCGAGTAAATCTTTTTTTTCTAAAAAGGCAGGGATTGCCTCGATTTGGATTGGATAGGGGCTTTGATAGTTTGCTTTTTCGATGGCAGTCAAAAGCTGCTGATTCAATCCAAGTTTAGAAAAGGTCATAGAATTTAATTTTCACAAAGGTAAGGAGTTCTAGGAATTGAAAAGTACAATTAGATCCTCTGACAATTTTTCAAATAAAAAAATCTAAATCCTCATTCAGGGAATTTATGAAGCCATCACTTCTTTATTGTAAACTTTGCTGATCGTTCCGCTGATATTTTGGTCTACCTTCAATACCAAAAAACCAGCAACTGCACAGGCAGCCATGCCTACGACCATCGGTAAGGAAGTCCCATCATGAAAAAGACTGACTCCAGCAGAGGCCACGCCTCCAAATGCCATCCTCATACTTCCCAATATAGCAGAGGCACTACCTGCATTTCTTGAAAAAGGAGCCATTGAAAGTGCTGCTGTATTTGGTCCGTTTAGCCCATGGGCAGTAAGAAATATAAACATCAATACCAACAGCATCCCTAATCCTAGCCATTGAAAATAGATACCACAGACCAAAAGAGTTCCTACCAAAACCTGATAGTGCATCGAAAAATTAATAATCTGCTGGCTTGTAAATCTTTTCAGCAATAAATGATTCAGCTGGGTAGATCCGATCATGGCAAATGCTAGAATGGCGAAGATCCACCCGTATTGGGCTTCCGAAACCCCGTAAATATTCATAAACACATCGGAAGATCCGGCGATATAGGCAAAAGGAGCTGCCCCTGCCAATCCGCCCACAGACATATAAACCAGAAATTGACGGTTTTGAAGAACCTGGATGTAATTTTTCCAAACCTGATTTGGCTTTAAAGAAACCAATTTGTCTGGATCTGCCCCATCTGGTAGTACCCAGATTACAGCTATCCATATGATCACAGTGAGGAATGCCAATACAATAAATACCCAATGCCAATGATAATAGGCAGTGACAAATCCACCTAAAGTAGGTGCGATCATAGGCGAAACAGCGATAACCAGAGTCAATAATGCTAAAACTTGTGCTGTTTTGGTGACTGGAAAGATATCCCTAACCATAGCCTGAGCTGCCACCATACCTGCACAACCACCGACAGCTTGTAGAAAACGCATGAAAATCAAGTTCTCTACTGAACCTGATAAAGCACATCCTACAGAGGCAATCACATAAATTGCCAAACCAGCATAAAGTGGTTTTTTCCTTCCGTATTTATCGAGTAAAGGTCCATAAAACAATTGCCCAATAGCAATGCCAACCAAATAAGCCGTCAGAGACAATTGGATATTGGCAATCGAGGTGTCTAAATCTTTTGCCATCGCCGGGAATCCCGGTAAGTACATGTCAATTGAAAATGGACTGATCGTACAAAGAGCTCCAAGGATCAGAACAATCTTGAAATATTCCTTTTTTGATATCTGCTTCACCAACGAAAAATAAATTTAGCTCCTACTGATTATGGTAACCGAACAGGTAAAAGGTTTATTGAGTTCGCAAAAATCAGTTATTTTTTTTGACAATAAAACAAGACAATAACATCAATTTTGAAAATCAACTAATAATTTACAAGTATTAGTCATCCTGAATAGTTTGTCAAAGTTAGATTTGGTTTCTATGATGATCAGACATATAAAATTTTTCACTTCCTGTCTATTACCTCGGTGAGGATCATTCCTTCTGTCCCTGCATAAAAGACGATAATTTCTGCTGGGATTTTCCCGCGGTTTTCACCATAATGGACGGTATTGACTACTTCGATGATCGGATCACCTGATTTCATCTGTAATTGATTTCCATATTCATCCTCTACAAACAATTCTCCCTTTACCAATACACCTGCATTGATGACTGGGTGGATATGCTTAGGTAAGGCTGAACCCGGAGGAATTGTAATTTTTAGAATGGTGATTTTGGGTTTGCCTTCAGGGTAGGAAGGAATGGGAGAACCATTCCAGCTTTGCTCTGAGACTATCAATACCTCGGTTTCATTATTTTCATTATCTACGGAAGCAATGAAGTAAGTCGTAATCGAAGTGACTATTACTAAAAACAAAGTGAAAAGTGGTTTAATGCTTATCATCTGATCAAGGGTTGTTTTGGAAAGTACTGACAGTTTTTCTAAAAATAATCAGACCGATTGATAAAATGCTCTTGTGAATCAATCAAATAAGTGGCAAATTAGAAATCGAGCCTTTTTCCGAAGATGACATAAATCATCCTTAGAGAAAGCGAATAATTGACCCAAAATAAACCTATGTCCATTAGCCGTTTCTTAGGCATGCATCTTTTGGTGCTGTTAGTTTTTTCATGCACCAGCCCCGAAGCAATAGATCCCAATGCCATTTCTCCTCCGCATTCACCGGAAGATGAACAAAAGACTTTTCAACTCGATCCAAACTTTGAAATCCAATTAGTAGCGGCCGAACCCATGGTTCAGGAGCCTGTTGCGATTCAATTTGACTCAGAAGGAAGGCTCTGGGTAGTAGAAATGCGAGGATATATGATGGATATCGAGGGAAGTGGCGAAGATCAACCGATTGGTAGAATATCCATTTTGGAAGATAAAAACGGAGATGGGGAAATGGATCAATCGACCGTTTACCTAGACAGTCTGGTCATGCCTAGGTCCATAGGTCTTTTTGAAGGAGGTGCATTGGTAGCAGAAAACAATGCGCTTTGGGTCACTAAAGACCTTGACGGGGACCTGAAAGCTGATTCAAAAGTATTATTGGATTCCACTTATTCTAGAAGCGGAGTGGTAGAGCATACAGATAACGGATTTGTGAGGAATGTTGACAATTGGTATTACAGTGCCAAATCAAGGCTGCGGTATAAAATGGCTGGAAAGGAATGGATACGGGACAGTACGGAATTTCGTGGCCAATGGGGGATCTCTCAAGACGATAAAGGAAGATTGATTTACAATTATAATTGGTCGCAGTTGCATGGAGATCTTGTACCTGCAAATTACCTGTTTAGAAACCCAAATCACACGCCTTCTACCGGGATAGACCATGGTTTGACTATTGACAGAAGAATTTATCCTATTCGTTCTAACCTGGCTATTAATCGTGGATATGTACCTGGGACGTTGGATGAAAACGGGAGGTTACTGGAGTTTACTTCTGCTTGTTCTCCGATAGTATACAGAAGTTCTCTGTTTCCTCAGGAATATGCGGGAAACATCTTTGTTATGGAGAATGCCGGAAACCTGATCAAGAGAAATGTGATTACAGAAGATGGCACCTATATTTCTGGGGAGGATCCGAATCCGGGCAAAGAATTTTTAGCATCTACTGATGAGCGGTTCAGACCCGTTCACGGGACAGTAGGGCCAGATGGAGCTTTTTATGTAGTGGATATGTATCATGGCATCGTCCAGCATATTGACTATATGACGGAATATTTAAAGGAGCAAACCCTGGAAAGAAAGCTGGATGGGCCTGTTCATATGGGTAGGATTTGGAGAATCGTACCGAAAGATTCCTCCCCCAAAACCCCTGTGAAATTAGGATCAAAGTCCAGCGAAGAACTTTTGCCATTTCTATCTGATACCGATGGTTGGTACCGTGATAATACCCAAAGGATTTTGGTAGAGCGCGGAGATGTTTCTATTGTGCCAAAGCTTAAAGAAATAGTAATCAATTCCTCCTCTGAATTAGGGGCTTTTCATGCAATTTGGACATTGGAAGGTTTGAATCAGGCGGATGATGATTTTCTTTTTAAAGTGTTAGAAAATCCATCTGACTTGATAAAAAGTGCTGCTTTGAGGATTTTAGATAACAAGGCTTCAGAAAATAGTAATCTGCAGGTAAGACTGGCCGAAGCCATGCTTGGCCTGACTGATAATGGAGGTGAAAACCTGAACTTGCAACTGGCTCTGAGTTCCTATTCGGTTTCTGAAAGTGGAGCAATGGAAATTCTGACTTCGGTGTTAAAAAAACATGGAGAGGATGCCTTGATGCGGGATGCAGTGATGAGCAGCTTGAGGGACCGGGAATTTGATTTTCTTCAAGCCATTTGGCAACAGGATGGCTGGGGAGGTAGTCAATCTGATCAGGAAATTGTTTTAGAAATGCTCACTGCAGCTATCGTGAAAAAAGCCGACAGTAAAGAGATCAAAGCGGTTTTGGCATTGGCAGATAACCAGGAATTTGGATGGAAGGAACAAGCTGTACTATCGTCTTTGGCGATCCAATCCGGAAATTTACCCGAAAAGGGAATGATAAAGTTTGCTTCAGAACCAGCAATCTTCCGAAGATCTGATATTCCATTAGAATCAAGCCGAATAGAAATGCTCAAAAGCATATTTTCCTGGCCTGGATTTGACCCGAAAATTACAGAAGCTTCCTCCAACTCTTTGGATGCGGATGCCATGAAGCAATTTGCAGAAGGCCGGCAAAAGTTTTTGACCAGCTGTGCAAGTTGTCATGGAGCAAATGGGAAAGGAGCGAATAGGATGGGACCACCATTGGTCAATTCAGATTGGGTTTTAGGAAATGAAAAAAGGCTTACATTGATACTACTTCATGGTTTAGAAGGGCCTATAGAAGTGGATGGTAAAAAATATGATGCTCCAGAAATCTTACCAGTGATGCCGGCACATTCTACGATGGACGATGGTAGCATTGCTGCAATTCTTACTTATATCCGAAATGAATGGGGAAATCAGGCAACTCCAGTTTCCAGAAGAACAGTGGGAGGAATGCGTGTTTTGACACAAGGAAGAGTTTACCCTTGGTCTGCTGAAGAATTGAATAAGCATATTGAAAATTTAGAGAATAGTCAGCCAGAATAATCTCTCACCATACCCAATTAACCTATGAAAAATCAATCCAGTGTTTCGACTTTTGGAAGAAGGGAATTTCTTCAAAAAGCAGGCCTAGGAGCTTTGGCAATGAATTTCCCATTTTCTAAAATCCCTGAGTATTTATCCGGAGTTCCCATGGGAATTGTGGTTCATTCCTACGGTGCGAGATGGAATTCAAAAACCCAAAGTTCGATGTATCCTGGCTTTCAGAATGCGATTGATCTGATTAATCATTGTAAAAGTATCGGTGCAGGAGGAGTGCAGGTAGGAGTAAATGGTTGGGCAGATGATTTTGCAAAGCAGGTTAGAGATGTGCGTGAAAAAAGCGGCTTATATTTAGAGGGCAGCATCAGTTTGCCTAAATCGTCAGATCAAGTCCCAAAATTCGAAAAGGAAGTTTTGGCTGCCAAGGAAGCAGGAGCTGAAGTGTTGAGAACGGTGTGTCTAAATGGACGACGCTATGAAAATTTTCATTCCGAACAGGAATTTTTAAACTTCAAAGCAGGTGCGCTGGTGGCTCTAGCATTAGCTGAGCCTATCGCGAGAAAGCATCAGATGAAATTGGCAGTAGAAAATCACAAAGATTGGAAAGCAGCTGAATTGGCAGAGATCATCAAGAATTTGGGCAGTGAATGGGTAGGAGTGACAGTTGATTTTGGAAATAATATGGCACTTTTAGAGGATCCTATGCATGTTATAGAAACGTTGGCGCCTCTCGCTTTTTCTACACATGTAAAGGATATGGCAGTGAAAAGCTATGATCAGGGGTTTTTACTCTCTGAAGTTCCACTTGGGACAGGGATCGTGGACCTCAAGGCGGGAGTGGAGATTTGTAAAAAGCATAATCCTGGGATCAATTTCAGTTTGGAAATGATAACACGGGATCCTTTGGAGATTCCTGTGATGGAGGAAGGCTACTGGAGCACTTTTCCGGATACCAAAGCAAAGGAACTTGCAAGAACATTGAGGATTGTCAAAGAAACCGAGCCCGAAAACGGACTACCTAACGTTACTGGTCTCAGTGAGGTAGAGCGCTTGGCAATCGAGGAAAAGAATGTGATTTCCTGTCTGGAATACAGTGGAAAAAAATTAGGATTAGGTTGAAATAAAATTAGAATCTATAAACAAGAATAATGAATACTATCAGCGAATTACCAGGAATTAAACTTTTTGATCTTACAGGAAAGGCAGCAATTATCACGGGAGGATCCAAAGGACTCGGACAAGCCATGGCGGCGGGACTTGCCAGTGCAGGGACCAATGTCATGCTGGTCAGCAGGAATCTGAAGGAAGGAGAGGCAGCTGCCAAAGAGATTGCAGAGGCTTTTGGAGTGAAGGCAATTGCTTTTGAAGCGGATGTGGTGAATGAAGATCAAACCATCTCCATGGCAAAAGCGGCCATGGATGCCTTTGGGAGGATTGATGTTCTGATCAATTCTGCAGGGATTAATATCAGAGGTGCGATAGATGAGCTGACATTGGAGGAATTTCAAAAAGTGATGGATATCAATGTCACAGGAACTTGGCTGTGTAGCAGGGCGGTGACTCCATATATGAAGGCTGCCAAAAGTGGGAGCATCATTAATTTGGCCAGTACCTTGGGTTTGGTGGGATTATCCAATCGAACACCTTATACATCCAGCAAGGGAGCTGTGGTGCAGATGACAAGGGCTTTGGGGTTGGAATTTGCGCCATTTAATATCAATGTAAATGCGATATGTCCCGGACCGTTTTTGACTGAAATGAACCTGCCTATTGCTGATACGGAAGAAGGCAAGAAATTTGTCGTTGGGGCAACTGCTTTAGGACGCTGGGGTGAATTGAAGGAAATCCAGGGAGCAGCGATTTTTCTGGCCTCGGATGCGGGGAAATATATGGTAGGATCCATGATTACTGTAGACGGAGGCTGGACTGCAAGGTAATTTATCTTGATCTGACGAAATGGTTTTGTACGACTTTATCCAAAAAACGAGTAGACCGGATGCATTCGAAAACAAGCTTTTTTGGTAAATCCCCAAATAAAGGAATTCCGGATCCCAATAACACAGGAATAGTTGTGATTATCATTTCGTCGATCAGATCTTCTTGAAGGAAAGTCTGAATGGTTTTGCCTCCATCTATGTAAAGTTTCTGGAAACCCATGCTGTGAACTTTGTCAAGCACCTCGTGAATGGTTCCTTTGACCAAAAAGACTTTGTCATGGAGTCTATCCGGAACCTCCTTCATAGAATTACTCCAGACAAAAACCGGTTTTTTATAAAACCATTCTCCTTCAAAGGCCTCCACGATTTTAAAGGTATTTCTTCCCATTAGAAGTGCATCGACCTGGGAGGTAAATCCTTCAAATCCAGTGTCGATATGATCAATTTCAGGAAAAGTGGAAAGCCAGCCGAGCTCATTGTTTTTTCCAGCAATAAAACCGTCAAGAGAGGTGGCTATAAATACACTGTTTTTCTGTCCCATGAAGATTGATTTTTGATGTGGTTTTGAAGTTTTCTATAAATCTGCTAATTCATCTTTGATAAATTCATAAACGATTTTACCTAACTCCTTATAACCCTCAGGAGTATAGTGGACGTCCGCTTCTCCAAGCCCTAACTTTGAATGAATTTTTTTGGATGAAGGATAAAGGTCATTGATAAGTATGCCATGCTTTTTCATGATTGATTTTGCTACTTTATTGTATTTCCCTGCATCTTTTTCAAATCTCCCGGCCTCTTTTTTGGGAACGTACGTTGTGGTCACAAATATCAATTTTGCATCAGTCTTCTCTTGAATAATGGTGACCAAGGAATCAAGATTTGATTCATATTCTTCGATGCTGAAGGTGATTTTACCGTTGACTTTATCTCGGTTTCCATATTCTTTTGATTCTGGATGTCTATAGGCTAAATCCCACAATCCCCAATTGAATTGAATGATGTCCCATTCTTCATCTCCTAGCCATTCTTCGATTTTTTGAAGTCCAGTTCCAGTATGCTCAGCATTTCCAGGATTGTGGTAAACCGAAGCCTGATCAGAAAAATATTCCTGTACAATTGGTGTGTAGCCAATGGATATAGAATCACCAATGATCAGGATTTTAGGTTTTTCTTGATTGAAAGAAGTCCCTGTCCCAAACAGCAGAAGAATAGAAAGTGTGATATATTTAATCATCTCTTTTTACAAGTAGAAAGGGAGTTTTTCTTAGCGGATTCAAGGAGCAGTAACTACCAGCTTCCGCCTCCTCCGCCACCGAATCCTCCTCCGGATGAACCTCCGCCACCTGAACTTCCAGAACTGGATGGTGCACTGATCATGGTGGATCTTGCCGAGTTGATTGAACTCGAAAACGATTGGGAAAAATGGTTCATATTTAACATTCTACCTGTATTGGAAGAATACCAGGTAGGAGGAGGGATATTTAGAGCATCAAATTTTTTAGACCATTTTTCGAATAGACCGAATGCCAAAGCATAGCTCATTGTACTTTCAAAATAGGTAGGGTCTTCTTTCAACAACATTTTCAGCTTGTTCTCCTCGGCAATTTTTATAAACGATTTGAAGCCTTTCAGTTCAGTTAATGCCTGATTTCCCTCTGGATTTTTTTTGATCAAATATTGGCTCATGATCAACAGGAAAATAAGAGTGACGATGGTGACAACCAGCGCTAAAATGCCCCAAAAAAACAGCGTAATTGGAGCTAGAATAAATAGGGTAAGAATCAGACCCCCAATGGTGTAATTTCTTATCCGGCGGGATTTATTGACATAGAATATCTGTGCAGCATCCTTTAAGGAGCTTTTTGATTCATTCATGGTCGTGTAGAATTTCTCCTTTAAGCTGCTGATTAAAACCTCCTGACTATCGCCATATTTTGAAAATAGGCCTTCAAAAATTTTCTTTTGGTAAGCTGGAGTTTCGGAAGGGAGTGATTTTAATTTGGTCAGCTTCGTGTCATCTTTTGCAAACCATCCCTTTTTATCTATTTCTTCTATCGTCAGGTAACCATTCGATGCCCAAAATGGAATCAGAGAAATCAAATCGGAAGTGTCTCCTGAGTCATCAATCAGGAATCCTGCCATTGCCGGATCCATTCCTTTTGGAGGATAATAACTTGTGGTGGTAGTGACATGATCATCTTTGCCGTGCAGAAGCCAAATTCGATAAAAAGAAAATACGATTGCTGCCAAAAGTAACGTCCACCCATTCTCTGTCCAGAATGGCCATAATGGTTTGATTTCCCGAATAGTTTCAGGTGGCATTTTTATCAAAACTGTGACTGCCTCGCCACCTGAGGAAGTAATTCCTGGATTGCTTTTTCCTGAAAACACCTGACCTTCCAACTTCGACTCAAAATCCACGCTGGGAGTAGAGTTCCCGACCAAACCTGAATAGATAAATGCGCTATTGGAAGTAAGGTTGACTCCTTCAGGTAAGTGGATTTTAAAGTCAATTTGCTTAAAATCAGCAATCCAGTTATTGGGTTTAATGTTCCAATAAAATTGAACCTGGGATTCTCCGTGTAAAAATGCATTATAAACCCGATATCGGATTTCATAATCCTGATCACCGACCAGCGTGATACCTGCATCACCTATTTTGATCTGAGCATTGCAGCTGATTCTCTGTTGGAATTTTGAGGTTTTTTCAAATTTATAACCAGGAACTTCAATGTTTCCTATTTGTATTTCCCGGTTTTCGATTGTGCCGTCTTGATTCTCCAGGTCATAACAAACTTTTATGTCCCGGTAGATTCCGTGTTTAGGTACTTCAAAATTCAGTTGGTACTTTTCTACCACATCAAAATACCCATCCTTATTGATGAAGACTTCTACGGAATAGTTTTTAACCGTAAAATCCTGAGCAAAAAGATCTATACAGCCAATTAGAATAACTAAAAGAAAAAATACTTTTTTCATTGGTTTAGCGGTGATTTTGCGGCACCCTGATTGATAAATTGATCTAGGAGATTAAGAAAAATCTACTTTCACATTCTCCCTGCTTTCAGGCTCTGCCTCGAAATAATCAAAATGCTGGTAACTGAACATCCCTGCAAAAAGCACTCCCGGGAAGCTCTCACCATAAGTGTTATTCTCTCGGACAGTACCATTGTAATACCTTCGGGCTTTTTCCAGATTTTCTTCTATTTCATTGAGTTTATCCTGTAGTTGAAGAAAATTTGTATTGGCTTTAAGGTCAGGGTAGGCTTCGCTCAAAGCAAAAATGCTCCGAAGGGTTTTTTGAAGGGTATTTTCAGCCTGAATTTGCTGGTTAATATCGCCACTTGGGACAGCCATTGCTGCATTTCTTGCCAAAATCACTTTTTCCAAAGTTTCTTTTTCATGTGCCGCATATCCTTTTACAGTCTCTACTAGGTTTGGAATTAAATCATATCGCCTTTTTAACGCGACATCAATATTACTCCAGGCGTCTTTGACCAGATTTTTATTCCGGACAAAACGATTGAAAATTGCGACAATCATAAAACCCAACGCAACTACTACTGCAAGAATGATTATAAATGAAGACATGAGAATAATGCTAAGGTGAAAGGATATAAAATGCTCACAGAAATCTTTCTGATGACTGCTAAATCATCTGAAAATACTTTATTTTCTCCGAAACACCATGTTGATGTGGACCAAGAATTGAAAACCAACCGGAATTAAACTGAACCCCCGGGGAATTGGGAGTTTATTGGGTTGGTAGTTTTAGGATCAAGCCTATGATTTTTGTCAGTTTAGGTAGAATTATAACTGCCGTTTTGGTTGTTTTTTACTAAATTACTCATGCTCAGGTTGGGATTGAAAACCGATAACAGGTATAGTTATTATCTATCAAAAAATAAATACCATAAATAAAATTTTTAATACCTTAGCAATCATAACAACTCACTAAAACTATATTTCACTATGGATAACCAAAATAATCCTCACGGGAATGCTTTTGAAACGAATAAGGAAGGGGCGAAATGTCCTTTTACAAGTGGAGCAATGCAGCATAGTGCTGGCGGTGGAACCAGAAACAGAGACTGGTGGCCAAATGCTCTAAACTTAGGGATTTTAAGACAGCACTCTTCCTTGACTAATCCTATGGATGAGGATTTTAATTATGCAGCTGAATTCAATTCCCTGGATTTGGCAGAAGTTAAAAAAGACATAATTGAGACACTGACAACTTCACAAGATTGGTGGCCCGCTGATTTTGGACATTATGGTCCTTTTATGATCCGTATGGCTTGGCATAGTGCAGGAACGTACCGAATAGCAGATGGAAGAGGTGGTGGAGGTGCAGGTGCACAAAGATTTGCTCCACTTAATTCATGGCCTGATAATGCCAATTTGGACAAAGCCCGCTTGTTGCTTTGGCCAATCAAACAGAAATACGGAAGAAAGTTATCCTGGGCTGATTTGATGATTTTGGCAGGAAACTGTGCATTGGAATCCATGGGCTTAAAAACCTTCGGTTTCGGTGGAGGAAGAGTGGATATCTGGGAGCCAGAAGAGGATGTATATTGGGGTTCTGAAGGAGAATGGTTAGGAGACAAGGAAAGATATAGTGGAGACAGAGAGCTCGAAAACCCATTAGGGGCTTCCCATATGGGCTTGATATATGTCAACCCTGAAGGACCTCAAGGAAAGCCGGATCCTATAGGAGCAGCTAGAGATATCCGTGAAACCTTTGGTCGAATGGCGATGAATGATTATGAAACAGTTGCATTGATTGCAGGTGGACATACATTTGGAAAAACCCATGGTGCAGCTGATGCAGAAAAATACGTGGCAGTTGAGCCGGCTGGGGCACCGATTGAAGAGATGAGTCTTGGTTGGAAAAATTCTTTTGGCAAAGGAAACGCGGAAGATACTATTACCAGTGGTATCGAAGTGACCTGGACGACCACACCGACTCAATGGAGCAATAATTTCTTTGAAAACCTGTTTGGTTTTGATTGGGAGTTGACCAAAAGTCCAGGAGGAGCTTATCAATGGACTCCTAAAGACGGTGCAGGTGCAGGAACTGTTCCTGATGCCCATATTCCGGGTAAAAAGCACGCTCCAGCGATGCTGACCACGGATTTGGCATTGAAGTTTGATCCGGAATACGAGAAGATTTCCAGACATTTCTTTGAAAACCCAGATGAGTTTGCTGATGCTTTTGCACGTGCCTGGTATAAACTAACCCACAGAGATATGGGGCCCTTGTCTCTTTATTTAGGCCCAGAGGTTCCTTCTGAAGAATTGATCTGGCAGGACCCTATCCCAAAAGTAGACTTTAAGCTTGTAGACGCCGCAGATATCGCTGCACTAAAGTCAAAAATTATCGACTCTGGACTTTCTGTTTCTGAGCTGGTTTCTACTGCCTGGGCTTCTGCTTCTACCTTCAGAGGAGGGGATAAAAGAGGTGGAGCCAATGGGGCAAGAATCCGTCTGGAGCCGATGAGACATTGGGAAGCCAATAATCCTGCACAATTGTCAAAAGTGCTCAGTACGTTGGAAGGAATTCAGTCAGAATTTAATGGAGCTCAATCTGATGGAAAGAAAATATCCATCGCCGATTTAATTGTTCTGGGTGGATGTGCTGCTGTGGAAAAAGCCGCAAAAGCCGGTGGTCAGACAATTGAAGTTCCTTTTAGCCCAGGTAGAAACGATGCCTCTCAAGAGCAAACTGAGATTGAATCTTTTGATGCGCTCGAGCCCGCTGCTGATGGATTCAGAAATTATTATAAGCCAAAGCACAAAGCCTCTGCAGAGGAGCTTTTAATTGACAAAGCACAGACTTTGACACTAACAGCACCTGAAATGACTGTTTTGTTAGGTGGATTGAGGGTGTTGAATGCGAATTTCGATAATTCTAAACACGGTGTATTTACTGCAAATCCAGGTACATTGAGTACTGATTTCTTTAAAAATGTGTTGGACTTAAATACTACTTGGAGTGCCACTACCAATTCCCAAACCATATTTGTGGGAAGTGATAGAAAAACAGGTGAGCCGAAATGGACTGGGACAAGAGTGGATTTGATTTTCGGTTCTAATTCCGAACTTCGTGCACTATCAGAAGTTTATGCCTGTGCGGATTCTGACAAGAAATTTGTGAAGGATTTTGTAGCAGCTTGGAATAAAGTAATGAACCTGGATAGATTTGATTTGAAATAATCCAGTAATCATTCTATTAACTTTAAAAGGTGGTCTTGAAGAAGATCACCTTTTTTAATTACTTAGTTTTTTGCTTAAATCAGGAACAATTTCTTTCCTTGCCTTTTCGAAATCCACATATTCTTCCAGGTCTCTGAAGGAGATAACCCGAAAATCATTTTCTTTCAAAAAATCCAAATATCCTTCAAACATGTCAGGTGGAGTATTCACCCAAGGGTGCTCGATATCAGGTACGCCATGAATGGTCAGGATCACGATTTTTCCATTTTTTGCCTGCTTCAGAGCATCAAAAATTTCCTTTTGATTGGTCTCATCGGTCGCCCAGCTAGGTATTAGATAAGGATGGTCAATTTTAGGATCATAAACCCGACTTCCTCCTGCTCTTGCTGAATGGTAGTTTTTATCTTCTAGATAACTTAGACTTTTTGAATTCAATCCATATCCGGGATAAGCAAAATTAAAGGGTTTTGGTATGCCCAAAGATTCACATTTATCCTCGATGTAGCTGAGTTGTGAATTGAATTCTTCTTTTGACAAGTTGCGGACATTGGCATGCGAATGGGTATGATTCGCTATTTCAAACCCCATTCGATCCAAATGCTGGATCTGCCTCCAATTCATATACAAAGTGCTGTCTTTGGCATTTGGAGGAAATTCGCAAACAAAAAAAGTGGCGCTAAAATCATACTTTTTCAATAGCGGACCGACCACAGAGTAGTGACTAGCTGGCGCATCGTCAAATGTCAAAACGACCAGTTTGTCAGGTATAGGCTTTTTAATAATCTGCGAATTAGCCGGTAATACTATTAGAAGACAGAAGATCCCCAGGTAAATTCTCAAAAGGGGAAGTTTGGCCAGTTGCATAGTTTCAATACGCCTTTAACCCACAAATAAGGAAATTAGATAGATCACAGAAATCGCAGTGATCGACATGATAAATGTCCCAAAACTATGGGATTTATTTCCCTGCTTGATGGATAATCCGGAAAGCTGCGTTACGGCCCAGAAGAAACTGTCATTTGCATGAGAAATGGCCATTGCTCCAGCACCAGTGGCAAGAACTGCAAAAACCCTCATAGTTTCTGAATCCAAACCCAGACTTCCCAATAAAGGAGCGATGATCGAAGCGGTTGTAATCATGGCGACTGTGGATGAACCTTGAGCTGTTTTAAGTGAAAAAGCGATCAAGAAAGGAAGAAATATTCCCCAACTGGCTCCACTCAAACTGGTACTAACCAAATCTCCAATTCCTGAATTTTGAAGCATTTTTCCAAATACTCCGCCTGCACCTGTGATCAAAATGACTGGCGCTGCTATCAATATTGCTTCGCCAATCCAGCCTGTGGAACTCAATAATTTTTTGTCGTATTTCGAAGGCAAAGCAAAGGATAAAAACGCCCCAAGCAATAATGCGATCACAGGACTTCCTAAAAATAGGATCAGCTGCGTAAAGGCATTGTCTCCAAAAGGTTGGGTAGGGTATTTCGCAATAGATGCAAGGACAATCAGGATCAAAGGGAGGATGATTGGCAGAAATGATTTAAATGGACTCGGAGCTATCTTTTCTTCTTTTTCTGGATTGGTGGTAGCAAATTTTGGTTCCAAAGGAATTTTTGATACCACTTTTTTGACAAAGATATAGCTAGGAATCAAGGTTGTGAGGCTGACGATAAAACCCCAGAAAATCACCATTCCGAGATCCGCTTCATAAATCCCAGCAGTAGCAATCGGCCCTGGAGTTGGTGGGACGAGAGAGTGGGAAGCTGTGGCACCTAATGCCAAAGCAATCGTTGTAGCTGCGTAGGGAACTTTTCCTTTTAGCGATAGCGATTTACTGATTGGATTCATCATGATAAATGTACTGTCGCCAAATACCGGGATAGAAAGGATGTAGCCACTGAACATCATCGCTGAAGTCACTCTTTTTTCACCGATCCAGGAGAGGATCTTTTGGGCAATAACCAATGCTCCACCGGTCTTTTCCAAAAACGTCCCAATCATCACTCCTAGTAAAATCAAGAGTCCAATGCTGCCCAAAACTCCTCCAAAACCATCGGATATGGATTGGAGTATGAGGTCGGTGGACATGCCTGAAAGCAAACCGTAAAATATGGCTCCGACAAAAAGTGCAAGAAAAGGATGGATGTCAAACTTGACGATGGCAATCATAATAAAAGCCAGCGCCACCAGAATAATCAGGAGGGTAATCATGAATTTACTTCGTTTATTTTGGGTTGGAGGTTAATATCACCTTAGGTTCAACCTAAAAATTAAAGAAAAATGCTCAATAAAAAAGGCTTACCACATATTAAGTTCTGTATCTCTTTGATTTGGCTGATAATATGTGTCTGAAAGCTGATTTTTTCAGCTTTTTCGTCTGCTCAAAAGCGCCTTGGGTAAAATTTTTACCTATTTTCACTTGAGAATTTTAAATGATTACCATCAAACCCAAAACTATGATCAAGAGAATATCTTTTCTCCTTTCTACATTATTTTTAATCACTTTTTTTGGATGCCAGCCTCAATTAAAAACTGAAGCAGAGTTTAGATTACTTCCGCTTCCTTCAGAATTTTCATTAAACGGAAGTTCTGGGATTGATCCAAGTTCAGTCAGGCCAACTTTGGATCTTGCCAAAGCTGAATTTACATCTGGAGGAAGGCTAGAAAGCTTTCAAGCTTCTGATATTCTATTTGAGCTGAATCCAGGATTGAAAATTAAACACGAAGGATATCTTCTTTCTATCAATTCCGGTGAAATTAAAATAGAATCCAATTCAGAATCTGGACTTTGGTATGGTTTGATGACATTGGATCAACTGGTACAAGATGCCGAGGATCAGCATGCGTATTTACCTCAGGTGGAAATCAAAGATGAGCCGGCGTTGGCTTATCGCGCTGTTCACTTGGATGTAAAACATCATTTGGAAACCAAGGATTACTATTATGAGCTCATGGATCGCCTTGCGGCATTAAAAATCAATGGGATCATTATTGAAATTGAAGATAAGCTAAGCTTTGAGTTGCAGCCAACCGTGGGTTCTTCTGATGCATATTCCATTGAAGATTGGAAAGCGATTTCTGATTACGCCATGGCCAGAAATATCCGCATTTCACCTTTGGTGCAGGGATTAGGACATGCCTCTTTTATTTTAAAGCATCCGGAATATGAGGAATTGAGAGATGATCCACAGAGTGATTGGGCGTTTAATCCTCTGAATGAGAAAACCTACGAAGTTCAATTCGATTTATACACAGATGCATTAAAGGCATTTACACATGCAAATTACCTCCATGTGGGAGGGGATGAGGTACATACCACAGGGAGGAATAGTGGCAAATCTCCATTGGAACTTCAGCTCATTTGGCTAAACCGTGTAAGCAATTATGCAGAGGAAAAAGGCCTGACTCCGATTTTCTGGGATGATATGCCACTTCAAAATGCAGGGGTTTATAGGTCTATTTATGACCCGAAATTGAGTGAAGCTCAGATAGACAGCATTTGGGCTAGGAATGAAGTGAAACTCAACGAATATGTGGATCTATTTCCTAAAAACTGCATCTACATGCGATGGAATTATAGCATGCCGGAATCACCTGGGAATAAAAAAGCCATGAAATGGTTTACAGAAAATGGATTTCAGGTGATGGGAGCCACGGCAGGTCAGACCCGTTGGAATCTAATGCCACTAGAGAACAGCAATACTGCCAACATCCGGGATTTTGCTTTGATATCCATCGAAAATCAAGCAGATGGGCTTTTATTAACGCTTTGGGATGATGATTCTCCACTGTTTGAATTGTATCAAAGAGGCATCTCCACATTCGCTGAATATACCTGGTCAGGGGAAAAAAGACCAGACGATGAGATTCACACTGCATACCGTCAGCGATTATTTGGGCAGGAGTTGGCATTGGATGAATTCGCATTTGTGGAGAAGTTGGAAGATCCAGTGGCATTCTGGAAAAATGCACTTTTGGATGGGAAAGATAGAAATAGACTCAAAAATTTGGAGGATCCTGAACATCAGGCTTTGATTGATTTACCAAACTTGGATTCTGCTGGGGCCTGGACTAAAAAATACCAAGAGAGAGTGAGCAAAGCTGAAGAAAATCTGGAAGTGGTAAATGAAGTGTTGGCAACTATTGAAGCCTCTAAGAAGCTAGCAAAGCGAAATGTTTACAACTTGGAAGCTTATGAGCAGGTAGCCAAAGCGGTGCAGTTCAGTAATGAAGTACTTATTACTTTGGCGAAACTGGATCATCCAAGTGGCGAAGAGCGAAATATTGCCAAAGCTGAACTGGCCGGAATGGCAGCAAAATGGAATGCAATAGAGGGTGATTTAGAGAAAGTTTATGGCAAAACAAGAATGCTGAATAAGCCAGATGATTATGTTTTAGATCAAGACCATCACGTGCATTTAGCAAATCAGGCCAAGAAGTTTAGCGACTGGCAGTTTTTTGTCGAGCATCTATTTATTGAAAAGTTAAAAGAATAGGTTTGGGTGGGTTTTTATTGGGAGGTATCTTCGTTGGTTGTTAAATGAGTGATTTGAATTAAAAATGGCTTCAGGAATATTTGCATTATTAGATGACATCGCCACCTTAATGGATGATGTGGCAGTGATGAGTAAAGTTGCTGCTAAAAAGACCGCAGGGATATTAGGGGATGATTTGGCAGTGAATGCCGAAAAAGCTTCCGGTTTTGTTTCAGATAGGGAGCTTCCTGTTCTTTGGGCAATTACCAAAGGTTCTATAATCAATAAACTGATTATTTTGCCTTTTGCTTTTCTGCTGAGTGCTTTTGTACCGGTTGCAGTAACCATTATTTTGCTGATTGGAGGTGTTTATCTGGCTTTTGAAGGAGCTGAGAAAATCTACGAATACCTTGTGCCCCACAAACATGAAAATAAGGTTGAGCTGGCCGAGAATCTCACTGAAGAGGAAATTTTAAAAAGAGAAAAGGAAAAAATCAGATCTGCGATAGTTACTGACTTTATACTTTCTGTTGAAATAATAATTATAGCGCTGGGAACTGTTGTTGATGCTCCGATTACCACACAGATTTTTGTAGTGAGCATTATTGCGCTATTGGCTACTGTTGGTGTTTATGGGATAGTAGCTTTGATCGTTAGGATGGATGAATTTGGCTATAAACTTATTGCGATCAATGAAGAAGACGACAGCTTTTCGGATAAAGTAGGGAGAGTTCTTGTCAATGCCTTGCCGAAAATCATCAAAGGAATGGGAGTGATTGGGACGGTTGCGTTAATCTTGGTTTCAGGAGGGATTTTTGCGCACAACATTGACTTTTTCCATCACATGTTGGAATCCTGGCCATCACTTCTCAAAGAATTCCTTTTGGGATTGGTAATTGGCTTTCTGGCATTTGGGATTTTCGAACTTTTCCATAAACTCTTCAAAAAGAAAACCCATTAAAAAAAGGCTCCATTAAGAGCCTTTTTTGGTTAATTATTATTCGTTGAAAAAGGGTTTCATTTCGTTGTGGATATTTTCTCTCAAAGTCTTAAGCCGCGTTGCGTATTCTTCCAGTTTCTTTTCCTGGTCAGATTGAGGGATCCAAGGTTTTACTTTTTTTGGATTTCCATGCTCGTCTACTGCTACAAAAATGATGATACAATGTGTTTTTTTCTCGAACTCACGCTCGGAAAAATCCCTTGAATACACCTCTACCATAATGTGAATACTGGAGTTTCCGGTATAAATAACTGCAGCTTCTATTTTTATGACTTCACCGATATTGATGGGTTTGTAAAACCTGATGCCACCGACATACACAGTGACACAATAACTTTCTGCCCAAGTTCTGGCACAAGTATAAGCAGCCTGATCAATCCACTTCATTACCACGCCTCCATGTACTTTTCCGCCGAAATTGACATCGGATGGCTCACTGATAAACTGAAAAGAGGTTTTATGAAGATTTTCCATTAGGATTTTGGTAAAGGGTGTGTCAATACAATTAATGAAAAAATCACTGCAAATCCAGCATAGAGTCCAGCTAATATCACTAACGGCACTTCGTCAAAATGATTGGGGATGTATTTTAACAATGCCAAAGCACCGATGATAAAATGGGTGAGATTCCCGATTGCAATAGGTCGATTATAGATTCCTCCAATAGTACTTCCTTTCACCATCCAATTAACCATGGCAAAGCCAAAATAAAGAGCGCCTGTGAGTTGGAGAAAAATACTAGACTCGATGGGAAAGCCGAAATAATTTGCTAATTCTTGAGGGAAAAAAGAGAGTGAAACGCCTAAAATAGCCAGAAAAAGTGCGGATAATGTGAAAATAATTTGAGTGTTAAGCTTCATGAATATTGGGAGTTTTCTCTTTTTGATTTTCTGTTTCTTTCAGTGTTTTTTCTATTCTTTTATCAGGGATTAGCCACATCAGCGCTACCAGAATATAAAAGATAGCAGCGATCCAACTGTTGATCCAGCTTGAGGCAATTCCTAAAATATAAAGAACTGGGGAAAGCTTTCCTTTGATATCCTTACCGATAGCCTTTGCCAAAACTCCATCTTTGCCATGCTCCTGAATGATATTCCGCTGTAAAATAAAATAGGCAATAGCTGACATCAGGAGTATGAAACCATAAAGCGCCAAAGTGGTGCTTGCAAAATTGTTTTCTCCCATCCAACCTGTCACAAAGGGAACCAAAGAAAGCCAGAATAACAGGTGTAAATTTGCCCAAAGGATAGGTCCTGATACCTTCTTGACGGTATGCATCATGTGATGATGGTTATTCCAGTAAATTCCTAAATAGATAAAGCTCAGAATGTAACTAAGCACTACCGGAATCAAAGGCTTCAAATCAGCCAATTCGTGTCCATGGGGCACTTTGATCTCCAAGACCATAATCGTGATGACAATGGCCAATACCCCATCACTAAATGCTTCTAATCGTCCTTTTTGCATTTGTTAGTCCAATAATTGTTGAATTTTTTGCTCCAATTTTTCGATTTGGATTTTCGCTTTTTCCATAGGTAATCCTTCTGCCAATCCAGGTCTTTGATGGCCTGTAGACCGGAGCCAAGCATCTCTTAAAATGGCTTGCTTCTGTGTGATCAAGAGTAATAATTCAGAGGCATTCTCCTCTGAAACCACTGCTTCTGCGAAGGAATCAAAATACTCCACATTTTCTCCGAAATATTCGAGAATCGCTTTTGCCATCAGCCAATGACCGGTTTCCCCTGGGTGAATGCCGTCTTTTGCTAAAAAATAGCCTGGATTTTTGGAGCGTTGTTCTTCCAGGTATTTCCGCATGGGCCAATGTAGATCAATGACTTTCCAGAATTCCGTGTATCGTTTGCTGATCAGCCAATCCGAATAAATATCCAGAACATTTGCATAAGCCTCTCCTTTGATAGGGTCATAAACCGGAGGAGTTACAAAAACTGCAGCTGCGGAAATGGAATCTATTCTTTGATTCAGCCATTCGATTCCCGATCGATAGGATGCAAATCGATTGTCATCAAAAGGAAGGTAAATCCCGTCATTCATCCCGTAATTGGCAAAAACGACATCGGGTTGAAGCTGCTCAAAAATGCGGTTTAACCTCTCATGCAAATCTGGTCTTGGGAAAGCACCACCGGCATGTCCTTCTTCCGATAATCCTGAAACGGTCTCACTGGGAAGCCCAAGGTTGATCCATTCTGAAGTAGTATTTGGATGTTTGATCCGATAGTAAGTTTCTACATAGGCTATGTATTGCCCGGAATAGGTAATGCTGTTGCCTAAAAATAAAATCTGTTTAGAGTCCGAGGAATTAGTGAGATTTTCTTGTCCATAGGAAGATTGGAAGAAGAAAAAGGAAAGAATTACTAGGGTGAAAACTGGATTATGAAGGCTCATTACTTAGTCTTTTTTTGCAGGAAAACTGTGGAGGTTTTTTATCCTCCAGCCTTGATCAGTCCGAACAGCCACGACACTTTCTATCCAATGAATCTCTCTGATGATTTCTTCATTGACGGAAATGGTGGCGTAATTATGATAGACTGAATAGCCCATATTTCCATCGACATGAGTCTCGATAAATTCAAATTTGTTGACTCGGGTTCCAGAGTTTCGCTGTTTGGCATTTACTAAAATCCCTTTGATGATTTCCATATCCCAGATTTCGCCATTTTCCAATATCCGGATGTCAGGGGTATAATAGTTTTCTATCTTTTCGAGATCATAAGTGGAAAAAAGTACGTCAAATGATTCCTGAATTAAGTTTTGAATATGATCTTCATCTTTCAGTTTATTTTGCTGTGCAAAACTTGAAAGGGAGATAAGGAAGAGCAGGGAAAGGAAATGATGTTTTTTCATCCGGTTTTTTTTCAGAGGAAAGATAGACTGCCACAAATTGTTGGTCTCACTTGGAAACACTTGCGGAATCCGGTTTTTTTGGGAAAGGTTGAAAAGAGCATTGAATATAAAAAAATGCTGCTCCTTTTGGGGAACAGCATTGTAAATAAATAATTGGAGTCTTATTTAAGTTGATCTGAAGCAGGAATAAACCGAGTGCTCAAATCCGGAGTTTCCATGTCTTTATCCAGAGGAAACATCGGTCTATTGATTCTTTTATATCCTAATCTTTCCAGATCCTGATCCACACCACCTGGAGTTAATGCCATGACCCAATCACCTCTCATGTCATACAACTCAGGCACGAGGTAACCGATCTTCACCACCACGATATCAGCTTCTCTTGGCTTCAGTCCTAAATCGGTAAAATCGCTTTCGTTATGGTAAGGTTTCCGTTTTTTGGTCACGATTACATGGATTGACCCGATTTTTACTACTACTTCTACTTCAGCCGCTCCATCTCCTTCTTTAATCGCTTCCACAGTGCCTTTTAGAAATACAGGTGGAGCAAATCGGTCATCCACAGCCGCTCCTGCAGTTCCTTCTACCATTCCGCCGATTCCTGCTTCCATGGCTTTTTCGACAAATTCAGGTCCTGGGATTGATGCATAAATCAAAGTTGGACCATTTGCAGATTTGAACTCTGGTCTTTTCAAAAGTTCCGTGATCGTCCAAGTGACATCTCCAGCTCCGCCTGCAGTGGGATTATCTCCCATATCGCTGATCATATATGGTTTTTTATCACTGGTCAAAGCCATTTTCAGGCTTTCGTCCAGCGTGGCAACCGGTGCGACAAATTCAAATTCGTTTCTTACATCCCAGAAGCTTTTAGCTAAAAATTCAGCAGATTCAGAAACTGCTTTTTCATCATCACCAGTGACCATGACGACAGCGTGATTTCTAGGCTCATCTGCCCAGGCATAACCAATCCAAATCGCAGCGTCAATCACTCCTTGCTGTTCGGTTTGACTAGGGATTTTTGCATAAAGACTTTTTCCCGGATCAATTCTCGTACTGGTTTTTTCTCCAGGTAGTAGAATTGGAACTGGGATCCACGCTTTGTAAGCTGGTTTTCCTTTCCCGCTTTCTAACCTGTCCAGCATGTTTTCCACTGCTCTTTGCTTAGATTCCAATGCGTCTTCGTGAGGAGCCATTCTATAACAGGTGATCAAATCCGTATTTTCGGCCAATCTTTTAGAAACATTCCCATGTAAATCCATAGAGGTAGAAATAAGGGTTTCTGTTCCTACGACTTCACGGACTTTAGTGATAAAATCCCCTTCTGGATCATCTAAGCCAACGACACTCATGGCTCCATGGATATCGAAAAATAAGCCGTCATAGGGTAAGTTTTCCCGAAGCATTTCCAGAGTGACTCCGACCAAAGAATCATAGGCTTCTCTTGTCACAATCCCGCCTGGAATCGCATGTCCTCTTAATGTTGGGAACCATTCTGCCCTGCTTCTATCCACTGACCCAGAATCCAAAAAGGGATAATAACTGAAAATTTCATCTCCAACCCGAGTACGAAATGCCGCTGCATCGCTTTGAGCCGGAGAGAATGTGCTTGATTCTATGGCCAGTCCTGCGATCGCAATTCGGGGAAGATTTTCTGTGGTCTCAGAACTGGTACAGCCAAACGCAAATAGAATAGCCAACAGGCCAAAAATTGAATTTCTCATGAAAGTAATTTTGTGAATTGATAAGTAGGAAACACAGGTCGTTTGGGCAATACAAGTATGCGGGATTTTTCCTTATTTCTTAAATATTCCAGCAGGAGTTTTACCAATGGTAAGTTTTCATTGCTTGAGTAAAGAATTCTTGCGGATGATTTATTCTCCTGATTTAAAAATCCTATTCATCAATACCCACTTTTCTCCGGGTTTTGCCCAGGGAATAGACTGCTGGTACTTCCACATCAGTTTTTCCCATTTTTGGATGATAGGGTTTGCTGCATCTTTTTTTGCTTTCTCTTCCAAACTGAAATCGTCCACGGTTTCCAAAATCATAAACATTCGGTTTCCAGTTCTGAAGATCTCAATGTTGGTAACACCGCAATCAATGTCATGCTGAGTCACTTCGGGCCAGGCATTTCCGGCAGCATGGTACTGTTCATATTCTTTGATGGAATCAGGATCATCGATCAGATCAAGTGTCAGACAATAGCGTTTCATTTTGGGTTGTTTATCGAAAATATTTGTTAAAAGATTGGATGGTTTGCAAAGCAGCTTCTTTAGAATTTGGCTCGGGAAAAGCTTCCGCAGAAATAAATCCTGCATAGCCGGAAGTTTTGATTGCATTTGCCACTGAGTCCATGGCCGTATGGCCTAATCCGATGGCTTTTCTATTGCTGTCCGCAAAATGAATATGTCCAATATGCTGAGAGGCAGCAATGATGCTATCTTCCAGATCAGTCTCTTCAATATTCATATGAAACAAATCAGCCAGCAGTTTTACATTTTTGGTATTTAATGTTTCCAGAAATTCAGATCCTGTTTTAAGAGTATTAAAAAGGTTGGTTTCATATCGGTTTAAAGGTTCATAGATCAAAAAGGTGTCTACTTTTTTGGCTTTTTCTCCTAATATCTCCAAGGCTTCTGCAAGCCATGAAAGTGTCTTTTCTCGATCATGTCCAGCTAAAACATTTCCTTGCATGGAGCCTATAATAGCAGGAGCTCCGAAAGCAGCTCCGAATTCAATCATGTCTGAAATAAAAGAGATTGCCTTTTTTCTGATTTCAGGATCTGGGTCTGTTAAGGTCAATCCATGGATAACCTTTCCTGCACCAGTGCCAACAGCTGCCAATTCTAACTTGTGTTTTGCTAAAAGGGCTAGAAGTTCGGACTGATCAATAGTGTCAGATGCGGGGGTGAAAAGTTCGATCGCGTCAAATCCTAATTCAGAAGCCTTTTCCATGGAGGATTCTAAATCATTCCAAAATATCCAAGGACCGTAGGTGATTTGTGGTACGAGTGCGATGGTCACGCAGGATTTTATCATGTTATGCTCTATCAAAGTCTATCATTATTTTCGTAATTCCCACTGGGTTTGCGTCCCAGTCAATCATCGCCTGAGGAGCTTGATCTATGGTGACTACCTTGCTGATGACATCATCCACAGGGAATTTACCGGATTCCAAATAGCTGATGACAGTTGGGAAATCCCCAAGGCAATTTCGGGAACCTAAGATTTCTATTTCTTTTTGGACGAACAGGGAAGTGTTGAAATCAACATCTTTTTTGGCATAGCCAATGCAAACCACCCGACCTGTAAAGGCTACTTCTTCCACGGCAGCTCTGTAAGTTGCTGGACTTCCTACAGCCTCGATGATTACATCTGGGCCATCGAGATTGGAATATTTCTGAAGAGCTTCATGTAGATCCTCTTTTCCAGGGTTTATAATATGGGCGACACCGATTTTCTTGGCGATTTCCAATTTGTTGTCATCTAAATCTATGGCGATCACCTCAGCACCTCTTTCTACGGCAGAAGCAATTGCTCCCATTCCTACTATTCCACATCCTAAGACAGCGACGATGTCTTGATCTGAAACTCTTCCCCTTTCGGCGGCATGAAAACCCACAGTCAGGGGCTCTGCCAAAGCCAGTTCACGGAGTGATAATTTCTCAGAAGAAAAAGTGTCCTGGTAAGGAACGGCAATGTACTGTGTCATAGCTCCTGGTCTACGGACTCCCATGGTTTTATTGGTTTTGCAGGAGTTGGGACGGCCTTTTCTACAGGCTTTGCAAGTTCCGCAATTTTGATAGGGATAAACAGTCACATTGGTGCCGATTTTAATTTCTGAAGGAACACCTGGGCCTATTTCCTCGATGGTTCCGCCTACTTCATGTCCTAAAATATTCGGGTATTCCTGAAGCGGAAAAAGTCCTCTGAAACTATTCAGATCTCCTCCGCAGAAGCCGACCATTCCGACCCGAACTAAAACCTCCCCGTGTCCTGCTGCCGGTTTTTCTACTTCCTGAACTTCTGTCTTTCCGACTTCTGTGATTACAAGTGCTTTCATTACAATAGGTATTATAGGTTATTTTCTGGTTTGCCTTCAAACCACATTTTATTTTTTACTGGAGCCAGTAATGTCTGAATTTTTTGGAGCAATTCCTGAGGGATCTGAAAGTCCACAGCCTCTACATTTTGGTGTATGATTTCAAGGTTATTCATTCCCACGATGGTTGTGGCAATGTCCGGATGATCCATCGCAAAACGAAGAGCAACCGTACTTAACCGAACTCCATATTCGCTACAGAGTTGGAGTAAAACAGGCTGCATTGTTTTCACTTCATCAGGTGACCTATGCCATTCCGGGAGTGGGGCATCTGATAGTATCCGCTGCATCAAAGGGGCTGCATTCATCAGTCCAAATCCTTTTTCTTTGGATAAAGGCACCAACTCATCGTTGATTTCATCCTCGAGCAGATTGTAATGTGCCCAGGAAAGAACAGTGTCTAGTTCCACTTCTCTGGCAATTTGGGCAAGATATCTTACAGGCAATCCCGTAATTCCGATAAACCGGGCTTTCCCTCTTTTTTTAATTTCCTGAATTGCTGGAATCGCCTCCTCTATAATCAGTTTTTTGTCGACAAACTCTATGTCGTGGAGCTGAAACAGGTCTACATATTCGGTTTTCAGGCGGCTGAGCGATTCATCAATACTTTTGAAAATTCGCTCTCTCGAAAAATCAAATTCCTGCAAATCATACCTTCCACACTTGGTGGCTAGAAAAATGTTCTTTCTTTTGCCTGCCAGTGATTTTCCCAATCGCTCTTCTGCCAAAGTCAATCCATAAAATGGGGAAACATCAAAGAAATTGACACCGTGGTCAATCGCAAAGTGCACTGTTTCGTCAGCATCCTGCTGGGAGCATTTGTCAAAAACGTTGCCCAGTGGAGATGCCCCAAATCCAAGAATGGAAACATCCATATCGGTTTTTCCTAGGCGGCGGTATTTCATGGTATTTTGGGTTTGAATACTAAAATTAGCTCAATTTTTTTAGTCAATTGTCCTGCTTCCCCACCAATCGCTGTTTGGCTGAAAGTTTTTGGACAACATTGCTTTTCGCTGATTTTCCAGTCTTTCGATCAAAGTTGTTCTGTAATTAGTCGCTACTATCGCAGCTGAATCGGGATTATACAGCGGATCTGGACTGGCGTAATTGGCATTGTTTTGTGTCAGCCAATCTTGTAGTTCTTTAGATAGAGCTTTTGCGATGTCAGGATTATTGTCGATTAGGTTTTGCTTTTCGCTTAGGTCCGATTTTAAATTGTAGAGTTCTTTATGATCGTCTTCCCAATAGTGGATCAATTTCCAGTCACCTTTTCTGATCGTCGAATTCGGTTCGCCACCCTGATTGCCATAGTGTGGGTAGTGCCAAAAAAGTGCTCGCTCCTCTATGGTTTTTCCTTCTAGAAGTGGTCGGATACTTTTGCCGTCAATAGGCAGGGAGATTTCTTTCACTCCTGCAAAATCCATCAAGGTAGGAAAGAAATCCACTCCTGAAACAGGGGTGTCATTTTTAGCACCTTTGCTGTTTAGCCAAGGTACGTATACGAGGTAGGGAATCCGCGTTCCCCCTTCAAACTGATATCCTTTTCCACCTCTGAGTGGGGCAAGATTTGTAGAATAATTGTCCCCGGAAACCACCCCTCCATTATCAGAAGTGAAAACGATAATGGTGTTTTCGGCAAGTCCCAACTCCTCTAATTTTCCAACTACAGCGCCTACCGCCTCATCCATTTGCTCGATGAGACCGGCATAGACAGGATTATCTTGATGCCTTCTGGCAGGTAAAACCCGCTCCATTTCGAAACCAACGCTATCAATTCCCATTGCTTCAGACTTGTCCCGATACTTGGCCCATTTTTCTTCAGAGGTCTGAATGGGGGCATGTACGGCATAAAATGAGAGGTAGGCAAGAAATTTTTCTTGCTGATGTTCTTCCATAAATTGATTGGTTTCTTTTGCCAATTTCATGGATAAGCTCATTCCTTTTTCCTCTGGATAATCTTCCATCATTGGATTGTCAAACGGGGAAAAATAGCCACCTGAATAAGGGCCGCCGACATGATACCCTCCCTTATTAATGTCAAATCCGTGATCCGTAGGAAGGGAATGATCTTCTGCAGAACCTAAATGCCATTTTCCAGCAAAAAAAGTTTTGTAACCCTGCTCCTTTAAAGCCTCAGGAAGAGTGGTCGCTTCCTTGGGTAGCTGATGCTCGTATTCTGCTGGAAGTAATTTTGAATAGCGATTATAGCTTCTCCAAGCCTCTCCAGCTGGAGCTCCGATCCAATCAGTGATTCCATGTCCCGCAGTAAATCTTCCTGTCATCAAACTCGCTCTTGATGGACTACAAACAGCACTGTTGGCATAGCCATTGGTAAAAATCATTCCCTTGCTAGCCAACCGGTCCAAATTTGGAGTTTCATAAAACTCACTTCCCATAAAGCCCACGTCATTGTATCCTAAGTCATCGACCAGGATAAATACGAAATTTGGATTTGAGGGACTTTCTTGTTCGTTTTGGCAGGAAAAAAGTGACAAACCTAATGCGATTGATATAAGAAGTGATTTTAATTTATTCATAAATAGAAATTGGGCTGTATAGAATTTTATGACCTCTAGTTAAAAGTATCTGATCTGAATGAAAAACCCTTTTTGATTACCGGAGCATTTTAGGTTGGTTTAATAGGTACATTTTCATTCTGATAGGAGTTACAGGTTCATCTTTTTCCCCTGTTTTTGTATTGGCTATTTTATCCAAAACCTCAAATCCTGTTTCTAATTCCCCATAGACGGTATATTCTCCATCTAAATGTGGGGTTCCTCCAACTGTCGTGTAGAGTGTTTTTTGGGTTTCATTAATAGAAAGTTCTCTCTCTTTGCCATGAGCATCCAGTTCACTTTCGGTATAAGGCTTTCTCTGTACAATATAAAATTGGGTACTGCTGCTTGCTTTTTCTGGATTATTGGTTCTGGCTGCCGCCAATGCGCCTCTTTTATGATAGATGCCTGCTTCGGTTCGGAATTCGGCAGGGATTAACTCACCTTGGAAGGGAGGCGACTCTCCATCTTTTGTTGGATTTGGTCGACCTCCCTGGATCATAAAATCGTTGATGACCCGATGAAACTCGAGGCTGTCATAGTAGCCAGCCTTGACTTTTTCTATAAAATTATCCCGATGCAATGGCGTCTGATTATACAAATTCACCATCATATCTCCTTCGGTGGTAGCGATCAAAACATGGTAAACACTGTCTTTTTTGGGAAATAATTTTTGAAACTCCTTGATTTTGGATTTTTCTGCTGCGCTTAATTGGAGTGATTTTTTACTGCTTTGGCAAGCTGAAATAGCAAGAATCAAAATGCAAATGAAAAGTCGAATTCGGGTGTTCATAGTAATGATTTGGTGGTTTTGAGGGTAAAGTTCAGCAACTATTCAAGGGTTAATCAAGGTTGGGAAACCTTTACTTTTACGGATTTACTGGCTGGAGTATAGCTTTTTCTGGCTTTGAGATGGATGGGGACCAGCTCATTACATTCAGGAAAATATGTGGCTATACAACCACTAGGAATGTCGTAGGGTACAATGGTCAATCCCTCGACTTTTCGGATTTTATCTTCATAATGGCTGGATAGCGTCAGGGGTAGGTTTACATCTAATTTTAAATTTTCTATATCGGATTTATTCATTAAAACTACCGTCCGGATTCCATATATCCCTCGGTAGCGATCGTCCATTCCATAGATGGTTGTATTGAATTGATCATGACTTCTGATCGTCATCATCAACAGTTCATTGGCTTCCATTTGGTAATCTGGCAGAGAATTTACTGTAAAACGGGCCTTTCCGATGTCATTGGTGAATTTCCCTTCTCTTGGTCCATTGGGTAATTCCAGAATGGAATTTTCTTTTATTCTTTCATTAAACGACTCAAAACCCTTGACAGACTTTCCGATTAGATCACGGATATTATCGTAATTGTCTATCAAAGAATCCCATTCTATAATCTGATTTCCCAAGGTTCGGGAAGCAATCTGGGAAATGATATGTGGTTCGCTCAATAAATATTCTGACCGGGCAACTTGATTTCCCTGAGTGGAATGGACCATCCCCATAGAATTCTCCACTGTTAGTTTTTGGATGCCGGATTTTTCCTGAATTATGTCTGTTCGGCCGAGGCAAGGTAAAATAAACCCTATTTCGCCGGGATGTAAATGAGATCTATTCAGCTTCGTGGAAACGTGAATTGTCATGGCACAATTTTCCAAAGCAATGGTGGTAAAACTGGTATCTGGAGCGGCAGATAGTAAATTTCCACCCATGGACATAAAGACTTTTTCGGGCTGTTGATGCATTATTTCAATCGCTCCCACCACATCCACTCCATGTTTTCTGGGAGGCTCAAAATTGAATGTAGAAGCCAAAGTGTCTAAAAATTCCTTGCTTGGTCTCTCCCAAATACCCATGGTTCTATCCCCTTGAACATTGCTATGGCCTCTCACTGGGCAGGTGCCAGCACCGGGTTTTCCAATGCTGCCTTTTAGCAATAGTAAATTGACGATTTCCTGAATATTATCCACCGCATTCACATGCTGAGTGAGCCCCATTGCCCAGCAAGCAATGATTTTTTTTCTGTCCGTAACGAGATTGACAAACTCCTCTATTTCCTGTGTCTTTAATCCCGTTCTAGAAATCAAGGATTCTAATTCCAAGGTGTTTAATGCCTTTTGATAGGTCTCGAACCCATCTGTATTTGAAAGGATGAAATCCGAATCTATCACCGAAGGGTCCTTTTCTGATCGTTCCAAAAGTTTTTTTGCAACAGCCTGAACTAGAGCCACGTCTTCATTGATCCTGATCTGTAAATACAAATCAGCCAGAGGAGCACCGATTCCTAAAATACCTAAAACAGACTGAGGGTCTTGAAAGCTCATCAATCCAGCTTCCTTAAGTGGATTGACGACGACGATTTTGGCTCCGTTTTCCTTTGCTTTTTTTAAAGCAGTGAGCATTCGGGGATGGTTTGTTCCCGGATTTTGACCAAAAATCAAGATGAGTTCGGATTGATAGAAATCTTCCAATTTTACTGATCCTTTGCCAATTCCCAGGGTGTGATTCAGAGCAACTCCACTGGATTCATGGCACATATTGGAGCAGTCGGGTAGGTTGTTGGTTCCGAAAATCCTGACAAAAAGCTGATAAAGAAATGCAGCTTCGTTACTTGTTCTGCCGGATGTATAAAAGATGGCGTCATCCGGTGTGGGCAGACTTTTTAGCTTATTTCCAATTGTTTCAAAAACAGTATTCCAGTCCACTGGTGAATAATGACTTTCTCCTTTTCGGATCCACATAGGTTGGGTTAACCTGCCTTGTTGTCCCAGCCAAAAATCACTTTTTCCACGCATTTCCAAAATGGAATTTTTGGTAAAAAAATCCGCATCTGCATTGGCGTCGATTGCCTCTTCAGCGATGGCTTTTACTCCGTTTTCGCAGTATTCTCCCAGTTTAGATCGATGAGCAGGATCCGGCCAGGCACATCCCGGACAGTCCATGCCGCCTTTCTGATTTAGTGCACCAAGAATTTTAAATGTTTTGGAAACCTTCATGGCATGAAATGCTTTTTCCATCGCATGGTAAACAGCTTTGGGGCCGGCGGCAGAAATAGCAGGTTTTCCGATTTTCATGGTGGCGATTGGGAGGGATTAGTTGGGTTTATGGAAAGTCAAAAACGTAAAGATTTACCACAATTTGGGGAAATCTTTCGGTAAAGGGTGCTTTTTCTTTGGTGTTTTTTAAAAGTGATGACCGGGATTTTCAATTTAAAAATGGTTTATGGGAGCTTAGAGCTAGGTTTTTTAAGGTTTCTAGATAAGTCCTGTGTCTAGGCAAGGCATTTGTATTTTAACTAGTGAACAATTAGTCAGAAAATTATGGAAACTATCAATAAAGAATCAAAAAGTTCAAATGTGGAAAATCTCCATGGAAAAGCTGCCGTCAGAAAAATCCGCGATATGGTAGACTCCTCCAGTTTATGTTTTTTTCAAACGGAAGTTTCATTTGATGAAAACCAATCTGCAAGACCCATGAGTGTCCAAAAATCCGATGATGACGGAACGCTTTGGTTTTTGAGTGCTATAGACAGTGCCAAAAACGCTGAAATAAATGCCAATTCGAGAGCCAGACTCTTTTTTCAGAAGCCAAGTTCAATGGAGTTTTTGGAGCTTCAAGGCAAAGCGGAAATCTCTCAGAATAAAGAACTGATTGATGAATTATGGGATTCCCTAGCCAAAAATTGGTTTCCTAAAGGGAAAGACGATCCGAGGATTTCTGTCATAAAATTTATCCCACAAGCAGGTCATTATTGGGATACGAAACACGGAGCAGGGTTGGCTGGTGCCAAAATGCTATTTGGAATTATTACCGGAAAGAAAGTGGATGTAGGAGTAGAGGGTGAGCTGAAGGTATAAAGAGACTTCTGGGACTTCCATATCCCAGGGGTGCGAATGACGCATAAGTTTAATAGGTTTTTGAACAAATAAAGGATCCGGTAATCGCCGGATCTTTTTTTATTTTTTACTTAATGCCAGACCTTCGAAAGTGATTCCATTCCAACCGTGTTTGATGAAGTTCCGAATATTTTGATGATCCTCCCCAGTTGGATTTTCCAACACATCTTTGCGATAGTAATCACCAAAAAGCTGCAGAGTTTCTTCTTGGCTGAGTGATTCCTGTTGCGCAAAACTGAAAATTTTACAGGAACCATTGTTCTGGTTGGCTTCGTTGAGGAGAGACCCGTTGTTAAATTGGGTGGGAGTGAAGTCAAAATTTGAATCGATATAGGCGATTACCTCTGGGAAGGAAATGCTTTCTGGGTTTTGTTTGATTTTTTCTAGTAGGGTCATGAATTGTTTTTTGGCAAATATAAATTGATCGTAAAGCAGAAACTTGCTTTCACCTAAAATGTCGCCATTTAAAGAGTGTGTCCATTGAGGATAGTGCCTTCTTTGACGGTTTTTAAATAGGTGAGTGTTTTGCCGTTTTCGAGAATTTCCACTACACGATAGGTGTGAAATGGATTTCCCCAACTACCTCCAAAATGTCCGTCCCAGAGGTAAGGTTTGCCCCTGTTGATCATGATACCATCTACGTCATGGTCATGTCCGTGAAAAACTGCTTTGATATTCTCGAATTGACTGATTGTTTCCAAAAGTTCGTCACAAACGACCCCATTTCTTGTCCAATCATTTTGGGAAATATGAATAAAGACAAAAACATGGGAAAGCCCACGGAATTGTTCCAGATTAGATTCCAAATAAGCCACGTCACCGCCAAGGTATTCACCGGCCTCATTGGAGCAGTTTAGCAAAATGACCCCTGAGCCATCTTTGGCCTGAAAGGCATGGTTTTCTGGGTAGCCCCAGATTTTTGACCATTCCCCATCTGCGAGCCTTTCGTGGTTACCTCTGGTTACAAAATAGGGTGACTTTAGGGTATCGTAAAATAGCTTCACTTGAGGCATAAACGCCGGATCATCATGGATCAAATCCCCATTGAAAACCACAAAATCCACTTGATCTTCTGCGTTGATGGACTTCATCAATTGAGTGTGGGTACCAGTGAAATCAGTATTTGGCTGTCCAAAATGGCCATCTGAAGCCACAATGAATCTTAATTTTTTGGGTTCCTCTTTGATCGTTTGACTTAAACTATCCAAAGGAATTGCTGCCACGGCGGTGGAAAATAAGGTGATCTTTTGAAGAAAGGGTCTACGTTTCATGCGTTTTTCCATTAATACCTCAATTTCTTAAAATGAATTTTAATTCAAGATGTATATCCGCTTTTCTACCAATAAGGAGGCAAAAGCCATGTAAGATAAGGTAAACTTAAGAATTGAGGCCTCTTCGGTCTTCCAACCTGAGAAGCAAAGAACCTAAGATGACAGGCATCATTCCAGATATACAGATTAATCAAACCGGTAGATCAATAATTGATGATGACATTTCCTGTTTTTTGACCAGAAAGCACATATTTGTATGCTTCATCGATTTGATCCAGATTGTATTCCCTGTCTATCAGGGGTTTGAATTTTCCCGTTTCCAAAAGTTGGATGATGTAGGGAATGGTCTTTTTCATGCTGAAAGGAACAGGGAAAATCACTTTTTTGTCTCCATATACTTTGCTCTTAAGAGCGTAAAAAATATTTTCGGCATTTGGCCCGAGTTCACTGGAAATGTAAATGCCTTTTTCCTTCATTATAGGTTTGCAGGCACCAAAAGTACTTTTTCCTACGGTGTCAAAGACAAAATCATATCGCTCATTTTCCTTCGTAAAATCTTCTTTTGAATAATCAATAATCTTGTCCGCTCCAAGGGATTCGATCAAAGTGATGTTTTTGGTATGGCAAGTAGCTGTAATCTTCACCTCATCCTGTCTTAAAAACTGTAAAAGTGCAGAGCCTATGGCACCTGAAGCTCCATTGATTAAGACAGATTGCCCAGATTTGATTTCGTTATAATGGTTAAATGAATATGCATAATGAGCTCCTTCCAAACTTGCCGCAGCAGATTTAAAATCGATAGATTCCGGAATGTGATGGACAAATTCTTCTTTGACACAGACATATTCAGCTTGGCTTTCCAAACCCATATCAAAGAAACCAAAAACACGTTGCCCAGGACTGAAGGACTTAACAGATGGTCCGGTTTCCACTACCTCGCCGGAAAAATCAGTTCCCAAGATGATCCGTTTGGGTTTTGACAGTCCCAACATCAATTTCATGATAAATGGCTTTCCTGTCAGGTTTGCGCAATCTGTCCGGTTAACTGTCGTGGCACGGACTTTTACCAGTATTTCTGTTGGTTTGGGAACAGGTTTTTCTGAATTTTCAATGGAAATGGCATTTTGATTCCCATATTGACGACGGATGGCTGTATTCATAGAGAAGTGAGAGATTTAAAAGGACAGACCGCCCAAAAAGAAAAAGAAAGAATGAAAGGTTGGGGCATAATCAAAAATTGAGATTCTGTATTTTTGAATAGTTTCAAACCATTGAAGTTATCGGGAACAATTAAAAAGAAAATATGATTGTCCGCAATGAGGCCAGTTACCTTATTTTCTTTGCTTGATTGCCTGGAAGACCGATGACGGATGACCGAAGCAGCCTCACAACTAGAGTTTACCATTTATTAAGCCGCTTTAATCTATTAACTGGTAAAATAGCGGATATACATAAAAGAAAAAATAACATGATGAAAAAGCTATTCCTTTTTCTGGTTCTAAGTCTGGGAATCGGATATTTGACACAGGCACAATCCTTTCGTGGTCCTGATAAAAGCCCCATGGATGTAGCCTATCTACCTGATAATTTTGCACATGATCGCAAAGCAGGAGAGGAAGCTATCGCAAAAGTTTATTATAGTCGACCTGCAAAATCTGATCGCGTAGTTTTCGGAGGAGTCGTGCCCTTTGGAAAAGTTTGGAGATTTGGTGCCAATGAGGCTGCTGAATTTAAAGCATTCAAGGATTTAAAAGTTGGCGATAAAAGTTTACCTGCCGGAATCTATTCTGTTTTTGCAATCCCAGGTGAAAGCGAATGGACTATCATTTTCAACTCGGATTTGGATTATTGGGGTGCATTTAAATATGATGAAAGTAAAGATGTATTTCGGGTTACAGTTCCTGCAAAATCTTTCCCGGAAACCATTGAAACGTTTTCGATCCGCTTTGAAGATCTCGGAAACAACACTGCTGTGATGCGTTTGGGTTGGGATCAAACCATGGTTGAAATCCCGGTTTCATACTGATCATAAAAACTTTTTCATAAACTGTATGAAAATAGGGTAGTCAGAAGGGATCGTACCATGACCGCCTTCATGCATGTAATAGCCCAATTTATTTCCCATCAATGAAGTGTCTCCGGCCGGAGGCATTTCATTGTTTTTGGGACCCTTTTCTCCAAAGAGTTCATACACCTTATTTGCAATCAAGTTAAGAAAATCACTCTTCTGACTTGAAAACCGTTTGGGTAATAATTGAGGAATTGGGCACTTAATAAAATGCTATTATTCTATCTTAGCAACCTCAATAGACCATCAGAAAAGCAAAGTTCCCCATATATAATGAAGCAGTTATTCTCCAATTTACTTTTTAAAGTATTTATAGCCATCGTTTTAGGGATTGTTTTTGGTCTGTTTCTGCCTGAATCTATCAATAGGGTTTTTGCCACCTTCAATGCCTTTTTTGGTCAGTTCCTGAATTTTGCCATTCCGCTTATTATCCTTGGCTTAATTATGCCTGCGATTTCTGATCTTGGAAAAGGAGCTGGAAAATTATTGTTGCTCACAGCGGCAATTGCCTATGGTTCAACTTTGTTTTCAGGGTTTATGAGCTATTTCACCTCTTCTACGATTTTCCCTTCATTATTGGCTTCCCATGTCAATGATGCCTCAGAGATCACAGACGGAGGAAAGGATCTGGACCCTTATTTCAGCATTACTATTCCGGCAGTAATCGATGTGATGTCCTCTTTGGTTCTGGCATTTGTCATCGGTTTAGGATTGGCTTACCAGGAAAATTCTGCTTTGAAAAAGGTGGTCAAAGATTTTGAGACAATCATTATGCAAGTGATTGAGAATGTGATCATTCCACTTTTGCCCATTTTTATTATGGGGATTTTCGCGAATATGGCATTCAGTGGTCAGGTATACTCCATTCTATCTGTCTTCTTGAATATCATCGGAGTTATTTTTGCCATGCACATCTTCTTGCTGATTTTACAATATGTAATCACTGGTGCGATCGTCAAAAAGAATCCATTGAAACTTTTGGCTACCATGATGCCAGCTTACTTTACCGCATTGGGAACGCAGTCTTCCGCAGCCACTATTCCGGTAACATTGGAGCAGGCAGAAAAAAACGGAGTTTCACCAAAAATTGCAGGATTTGTCATTCCACTTTGCGCGACCATTCACCTTTCTGGAAGTATCATGAAAATCACCGCTTGTGCCATGGCGTTGATGATCTTGGAAGGTGTTCCTTTTGATTTTGGGATGTTTGCAGGATTTATTTTTATGCTGGGAATAGCCATGGTAGCAGCTCCTGGGGTGCCAGGAGGAGCGATTATGGCAGCAATCGGAGTACTTCAGTCCATGTTGGGATTTTCGGAAGAAATGGTCGGTTTGATGATTGCACTTTATATCGCGATGGACAGCTTTGGTACAGCTTGCAATGTGACCGGAGATGGGGCGATTGCTCTTGTGGTGGATCAAATTACCAAGCAAGGAAGTGACAATTAATCGCCATCAAAAGCTGACTTTTAATCCGCTAGCTTGTTTAACATTCCGTTGAAAATAAACCCATGAAATGGGAATACGGCGTACCAGTAAAGTCGACCTGAGATGCCCATAGGCCGAAATGTAGCGGTTTGTCGGAGTTCGTTGTTTTTCAATTCAAATTCCAACCAAGCTTCTCCCGGAAGTTTCATTTCTGCAAATAATAAAAGTCTGCCCTCTTCTTTATTGGCATAGAGCACTCGCCAGAAATCCAACGCATCACCAGGCATTAACCTCGAAGGATGTGTTCTACCTCTTCTTAGTCCAACGCCACCAAAAATCTTATCCAAAAAGCCACGGGATTTCCAAAGCCAGTTGCCATAATACCAACCGTTTTCCCCGCCGATCTGCCAGATTTTTTCCTTGGTAAATTCAGGATTCTTCACCTGTTTCGTTCTCACATCTTTGAAACAGCCGTATTGGGGCACCGAATGGTTTAAATCAATTTTTTGATCAATGACCCCACTGCTCCAGGAATCCTTCCAACTGGAAAGAATTTCGTTTCCTTTGATTTTAAAGAGTGTTTTCTTTAAGGCAGTTTTATAATCGATGGGAGTAATTTCCAAAAGCTCATTGATCGGGCTTGGTTTGCAGATGACCTCGACTTTCATACTGCTGACCAGTGCTGTGGCGAGTTTGTAAGAAGTGGAGGTGACAAAGTAGAGCCAGTAGGAAGATAGTTTAGGAGTCATCACCGGCACAATGAAGATTTTTCGCTCCAAGCCTCTGGCCTCGGCAAATCCCAATAACATTTCTTTATAGCTTAGGATATCCGGCCCACCAATATCAAAACTCTGATCAAAGACTTCTTCTTTACCTAGGCCTTTTTGCAGAAAAGAAATAACATCGGCAATCCCAATTGGCTGGCACTTCGTATTCAGCCATTTAGGGGTGATCATGATTGGGAGTTTTTCTACTAAATCACGGATGATTTCAAAGGAAGCACTCCCGGAGCCGATGATTATTCCTGCCCTGAATGTGGTGAAATGATATGTTCCTTTTCGGAGCTCCTGTTCGACCGCTTTTCTGGAAGAAAGATGTCTGGAAAGTGATGATTCATTGACGATTCCGCTGAGGTAAATGACATGTTTGGCGGCTGTTTCATCGATGATTTCACGAAAGTTTGTCGCACATCTCATCTCCAATTCCTCGTAATCTGAAGAGGCTGCCATGGAATGCAACAAATAGTAGGCTGCATCTAGATTTTTAGGGATTCGATGCAAAGTCTCCCTTTCCAGAAAATCCACTTCAATGATCTTAATCTGAGAATGGAGGTCGGTTTCGGGATTAAACCGACTGGAATCCCTCACGCAACAGATCACTTCGTGTCCATTTTCCAATAGGACAGGAAGAAGCCTTTTGCCAATGTAACCCGAAGCCCCTGCTAAAAGTATTCTCATCTATGTCTTAGACTGTTCCAGTTTTTTGATTTGATTTAAAACTTCTTCGGCTTCGGCCTGTTTTTGATCACTTGCGGTTCTGTTTACCGTGGAGAGTTTATAGGCTTCCTCTTGGAGTTTTTTATATTTTTCCTGAAGAAGCTCTATTTCTGATTTCTTTTTAAATAATCCGAACATAGTTTTTGTGTTTAATTGATGCTGGACATCCCTCCATCTACATGAAGAATTTGTCCAGTAATCCAGGAAGATTGATCCGACAGGAGGAAGGCTGCCATTTGGGCAATGTCTTCCGGTGAACCGATTTTTTTGAGGGGATGCCGCTGCGCATTGGCTTCTTTTTTCTCTTCAGTCGCCAAAAGCTTGGATGCCAAAGGCGTATCGGTGATGGAGGGAGCAATGGCATTGACCCGAATGGATGGAGCGAATTCTGCAGCCAGAGATCTTGTTAAACCTTCTATTGCACCTTTGGATGCTGCCACTTGAGAATGGAAATTAAACCCTTTTTGTACGGCAACAGTAGAGAAAAGCACGACGGAGGCATTGCCGGAAGTTTTCAACTGAGGAAGGACTTTTTGGATGACTTGAATAGCTCCTATCACTTGAAGGGAATAGTCGTTTAGAAACTCTTCAGCTTTGATCCTGCCAAAAGGTTTTAAATTGATGCTTCCAGGGCAATAGACCAGTGCATCTAATTTTTCCGGCAAAAAACTGACATCCAATTCCGAATCCAATACATTCCATTGAATGAATTTTTCATTTTCTGAAGCTTCCAAAGGAGTCTGATTGTAAGTTCCAAAAACCTGATTCCCGTTTTTTGATAAACTGCTGGCTAGTGATTTTCCAATTCCGGACGAAGCACCGATAATCAATATGTTTTTCAAATGAGTTGAATTTTAAAGACAATAAATAGCCGAATTGTGGCTGCAGGAATTACTTGGTCAACCCGGAAGTGAAGGAATTTGTTTTCTAAAGGACAGTTCCCTAAAATTCATTCACCTCTTTGAATGTATTTGGTGATGCAATGTACTACACCTTGTCTTTTGGCAAAGCTGTTAAAATCCCCAAGCTGATGAACCTTAAATCCAAAACCCTCCCATAGAGTTTTCATATGTTCGTCCAGAACAGATAATTGGGAAAAATCTCCGTATCCAAAAGTGGGTAAGTACACATGTTTTCCAAATTTCTCACTGTTTTCTACCAAGCAATTATTGCTGGTGATGTGATGCCAATTTCTCACTAAAACAGAATCATTTTCTCTTGCTCCCAGGCTATACAGGTCTTTTAGCGCACTGTTGATATCCTTGTCATCCGGGTTTTGGATGGCCAGATTTTGCAAATAGGAGATGGGGATTTTTCTTCCGGTATATTCCGGATAGTGGACTATAGGATTTCTATGGACAATTATCCCTTGTTTTTTGAAAGATCGGGCAATTTCATCGTAGGCAGCTTGCAGGTTGTGGGCTTTGTCAGGAAGACCAAGAAGTTCATTTCCTAACTTGGGAGAACCTACCATTATCTCAAATTTTCCCTCTTCATTTTTACCAATCAAACTGATAAACATGTCAATATGGAAAATGGGCTGGTAGGGACCAGTTCCAGCACCAACGATGTCGAGAACAAAATCCTGGTTTTCCTTCGTTCCAACATATGCGGCCAGTGGAATTTTCTTTTTTGTTCCTGCCACAAACATAGGGCGGTTTTTATCCACATAATCTGCAAAAGCTTTTCTGACCACATCTTCAATTTTATCCTCCGGCTTAACCTTTAAAGGCAGCGTCTGATCCATAATCCTATCAATGGTATCCTGGTAATAATCCTTGCCCAAAATCCAGAAATCATCCGCGACGAGGCAATTTCCTCCCTGAAAAATCAAAGGAGCCTGACTAGCATTCAGGGTCGTGTATTCTTCGATGCTGTCTGCAAGAAGTTGGTCGCCTGATCGTGGGAACTCCCATGGCTCCATCAGGTAAAAAGTGTTGTCAAATGCATCTCTTAGCGATACGTAGGCATCTTCAGCCCAGTCGGTAAAATCCACATAACTGGGAATGGGAACCCAGGAAATCGATTCGGAAGAATGGCCTACTACTAAAAACCAACTTTCGATGAGTTCACGATCTTCTTCATAATGGGCAATGATAAATTTCGTCCCTATCCGAAGCTCCCTAATCACCGATTGATAGGCATCTGTTCTTTCTGAGGTGCCAAAATGAGGGACAGATGGAAATGCAAATAAAATGCACTCGATTCCCCCTTTGTAGGAACTCGTCAACTCGGGAACCTGAAGCCCAGGAGTAGGCTGTAAATCTTTGGTTTCAAAACCTACTGAGCTGGTAGCTCCTCTGGTTCCGGTCGATTTTAGTTTGTCTCCGAAGATCCTCATGTCTTTTGGGGCATCAGGATGGATTGCAAAAAAGATGGATTGATTGATCATGTGGAAAAGTTTAGAATGTGAAAAAAACGAAATAAAATTTAGCACCTTTCTGTCGGAATTCAAATTGCTGATGGTAAAGGGGGGAGCTGATTTTGGGGCATTGGTGTGGCCTCCGAAAGCCGTCTTTCTGCTGTCACAATCCAATTTTAGTTCCTGATTTTACTCGGGCTGGCGAAGCTATGCCCATGCAATAAAAAGCCCTTCCAAAAGGCATTGGAAAGGCTAAAACATAAAAACTCTTTTTGAATAAATACCGAATCTTCTGACTGGTATTACTTTTTAAACTAATTGGACACCTCGTTTTCTTCAAAAAATATCGACTCAATCCCCATAAGAACCTCACCGGTTCTCCCGATACGCTGGGCTATCGGGACAGGCTGTGCAACATCGGTTTACCTCCGGTGAAAAGGTGATTTTATGACTCGGTGAATGCTTTGCATTTCATCGTTCGTGCTACGCACGCGACGAAAACCTAGTTGTTGTATGCCCATGCTTTTTTATTTTCTTTTCTGTCAGCGTTGGGGTAGACATACTCTTTGGCAAGTTTTGGCTGGTGAGGCTGACTTGAGCGACTTGGCAATGTGTATGGATGCTAAGGGTTGGTCTATTTTTCATATTCAATTACCTTTTGAAAAACTTGATGGTCTTTGAACGGATTAGCCGTAAAGAATTCAGTTCTTCTTTCATTTGTTTTAAAGGTCAACTGCCTTTCTCCCCAGATAGCCCACACAAACTTCATTTTCTTATCCTTCAAATATTTGTCTAATAAGTCCTTTCTGAGATAAACAAGGGAATGGTTGTTATTGTACTCTTTGTGGAAATGAATATTAATTGAAGCCGTTGATCCATCTTGGTTTAGTAGGTCGAAAGTTTGAGGTTGATTAACTAATTCTAATTGATTAGCGAGCTCTTTCGCAACAACAGTGACGTGTCCAGCTTTGTTTACGGAAGAATGATGACTTTCCCAATTGTACTCCATTACTGGCATTAGTACTTCGAATTTTTCCATTTCCGATACTTCAATTTCAATTTCTTCCGGAAACTCTTTATTGATTTGAATACCTTCTTTAACTCTGTCCAAGAATATTGATGGATAATAACCAGGTTCTCCAGGTTTAACTTTCTCTTTTCTTTTACCCACTACAAATTCTAATTCTGTATAGTTGTCATATGTAGCATCGTCAAATATGTACAGTTCACCGGCATATGTATAGTAGTTTTCTTGCTTCTCTGGCAACCAGCGCCCACCAAGATTTTGCTTGTTTAGCAAGTCCATCACTTTACTATAGTCTTTCTCTTCAACTAAGAAACTCCTTATAAATGTGAATCGCTCCCGTTCAGCAGGAACATCTTCTTGAATAATAAATCCGTCTAAGCAGATCCATTCTCCGTCCTGCCCTTTTAAAGCTGTTTGAGTTAGGTAGTCTTCAATATGCGGCATCCCACCTTCTTCATACCATTCTTTTAATGGAGAGTTTCTGTCACCTAATAAATCATGAGTTACAAATAGCTCATTTGGTGGTTTTTGTGGAAAGCTGGGGTCTATGTCTGCATCTGAAAGTCTGAATCTGTCCCATTCCTTGTCCAAAAGCCCTAAATCATCCCTTAAACCTGCATTCTCAAAAAATGCAATCCAAGAGTACTTTTTCCCGTACCGCTCGACTTTAGCTCTTTCCGTACGACCGCTATAATAGTTGTCATTGCCGAGTGAAGTCTCAGCCTCTTGGAACAGTTCTTCGTTCCAACCCAAGTCGTGAATCCGCCACAGAATTTGCTTCCGAACTTTAACCTTTTCAGGTGGATTAGCATAAGATCCTCCATCTTTCACAATCCTTCCTATTGTATAATTGCTGAAATCCATTTGAATAGGGCCAGAGTAGCTAAATTCAATTTCTTCATGATCGAGTTCACCCAAATCTCTAATGCCGCCATAAGAATATGGAGGTCGAATTTCTTCTATTTCGCTTGATGTTAGTAGGTTAGAATGATGGATTAAGCATATTTCAATTGTTCTTCTGGCATAATCTCTGGCTAAAATATGGGTTGTTGAAAATGGTGCCTCTGTCATGAATATCAGTCGATGTAATGATCTGCCAATTTCAACGAGCAATTCTTCCCTAAACTTGGCGGAGTCTAATGAATTGTGACAAGCCATAGTAACACCATAAAGAGCTGCTAAACTTCGCTCCCATACATATGGATCGTTTATTTTCAGCGATTCAAAAACCAGCTTTGAAAATGAGGCAGGAAACTTAATCCCATAATAATAAAGTGCTTTGGTGGCCTTATCTCGGAGGTTTCTATTTGTACTGGTAAGAAACCACATGACAAATTTTGCAAGAAGCCATTGCTTGCGTACTAAATTCTCCGACTCCTCATTTCTCAATTGGCACTGTCTATCGAATTCATCGATGAACTCCTCCAAGTCATAGGCTCGCTTTCTAATGTACTCAGTCCAACTTAAGTCTCTTGAATTCATTTCCATGGAAGCAAGAACATCAGAAATGAAATTAGCGTTAAGAGGGTGTTGGCTATCAGCAATGGTTTTGAAGCAAAGGTCAAGAAGCGGTTTTTGATTTTTACTTGAACGATTGAACAGTATTCTTACTAGTTCTTTGTCTGGATCTTTAACGTATCGAGCTGGCAGACTGAATAGTGCAGTGATAGATTGGCTAAAGCAATGGTTAGAAAATGAAATTCGTCTTTGAAATTGCTTCTTAATAATGTTCGGTAGCTTTTCAAAAAAAGGCTTTTTGGTTAATTGTAATTTCCAATCGGCTTCAAGCAATTCATGCATTGAAACATATTTCAATTGCGGCATTAGCACACACAAGGCATTGAGCACATCTTCATACAATGGATGTTGTCCGTCCTCTTGAATTATTTTATCAATAAACTCTGAACTTATGAAATATTTTAGGTTGACGTTTGACTCTATCAGTCTAATACCAATGAGATATCCGGCAAGCATGTCGTAAGTGATACTAACAAATTCGAAGTCCTCCCTTACATCCCGAGTCATCACTAATCCTTCATTGATCAGTAACTCTGCTTTCGAATTGTCTTTTTCATATTCTTTATCACCGTCAATGAGCTTGTAAAATTCATCAATAGGGATTTCTCTTAAGTCATTATGCCATAAGAATTCGGATAAAAGGGACAAACTATTGAAAATGAATGGTTCATTATTCTTCAATAGATGGCTATCATTATTCAGCCTCTTGTTGACTTGATCCAAATATTCTTTGAATACTTCATAAGTTGATTCTTCCTCAATGTTGACCTGAACTGTTTTGCCGTTTCTCCAATCGGGGTTCTTTATTTCACAAAATATCTTTAAAAATATCGGCTCCCTGAATTTTTCTAATGGTGCGAAAAACAGGTCTGCCTTTAAATTGTATTTAGTAAAATACTTGCTAACTGCTTCCCTAATTGTTTCAAAATCATCAAAACCATAGAGATAATGGAAGTTGTCGTTTGAATCAGCCCATATTCTTTGTGTGTAGGAGTTACGGCAAGTAGAAATGAAAGCCAAATTCTTGAATGTAACAGCTTTGGTCACAAAGCTACTGAGGTGATTTTTCCATATTAAGGAAAAGTACCTGTTATCTACCGTTTCGTTCAGACCATCTATGATGATTGGAACTTTTTTCTTTACAATTGAGCCATAGACGTTCAATGATTCAAAGAATTCATCAATCGAGAACTGACTACTAACGTCAAGAGTTTTTAAAATTCCCTCAGAAATTGAGCTTTCTCCAGAGAACTTGTCACCAGTAAGGAAAATGGCAGGTTCATTTTTCTGAATTCGCTTGAATGCTATATCACAAGAAAGGTGAGTTTTTCCTTTACCGGCATCAGAAATGAAGTGAATTACATTTTGAAACCCGTGAAAATAGTTTCTGAAGAAACGTTCATAGATTTCACCAAACTCTGATATGAGATACGAAATAGAAGAAGCATCTCGCAAGGCCCTGGACTTCTCCTCAAAAACTGAATAGTCAATCTTTTCAAAGTATTCAAAGAAACTCTTCCGCAAATCTGAAATCTGAAAAGACGAAAGGTCAGTCTCATTAAAGTCATGGAAGCATTTCTCAATAAAATCGATCTTTTCAAAAACTATCGAAATATGTTTTTGGAAGTCTTGACAAACAAATACATAACTGTTTCGAAGACTTTCCTCCTTAGCTGAAATCATTTTTTCGTCACGGAAATCTACTATGGCAGATGTTATTTGATTTGATTTGTCGAGAAGTTCTTTTTTCAGCCTTTCTATGTGTTTTAAGTAGTCTAAACTGAAGAGTGAAAAGTCAATTTTGGACTGAGTATATTGGTCGATACTGTGTAAATCGGGATCGTATTTGTCCTTGACTTTCTCGAAGTTTTCATCAAATCTTCGTTTGAACCACTCTTGGTTGAATTCGAGACCCCCGAAAAAGAAACTTCTTATGCCAATGTGTTTTGGGCTATTCAGGAAAGTGAGAAATTTAGATTCTCCCCAGTGTTCAAGACTAATAGTTCTGCCGGATGGAATCTTTTTGGGTAATTCATTGTCGAACCAGTCTTGTTCCCCTTTTTGCTGCTTTCCTGTTTTGGTCAGACTATTGGCGGTTAGGTCTGTTTTTAGACACAACGTCCATTTTGTAAGGTTCGGATGATTTCTACAAGCGGTTTCTAAAGAACTTGCGATCTGGTTCTTTCTTTGACCAACGTTCAGTCTTCCAGTATCACCGAAAAATTTGCATTGCCAGCCCCAGGTTTCTCCATTATTGTGCTCCAAGTAAAACTCAACACCTCCGTCACCTCCACTACCATCAATTGGAGTGAACTTTCCAAGATGCCCGTATTCTTTTATGGCAATTTGGTAACATAACTGTTCAAAGCATTTAGTTACTTTTCCATCATAAGGTTTGAGCTTGCCAAAATCTATGTTTTCAATTCCTGTCATTTATTTCATTTTGCATTGGCAAAAAACGGCTCTTTTGGTTTTTCTTGTGTTGTCGTTTGTGTCGGCAAAAACCAAATGTGCTGTTTGTGCGGTCGGCTTTTTCAGCATGGCATACAACGTATTGCATATGGCTTGTGGCGGTTTCGAAGCACTTTCCTGTCCACCGAAACCAAAGCAGGCTACGGAGCGAAAGCCTTGCCGGTAGCCGTTCACCCGCCATAAGCTATATGCGTTGTGTGTGCCTTGAATGGTGAATATAGACCAAAAAGATGGTCGTTCCAACGGGTGAAAGTCCCTTAAGCGCGGGAGTCGTTACCCGAAGCCAAGCAAGTGGCAAGCTGGTTTGCCGTGAGGCATGCA
>JAFIDK010000030.1 GCA_017051695.1 Algoriphagus aestuarii
CCTTGTTCTTGCGAGTTTGAACCTCGAACATATCAAATCTCCTTTGCGAGCGCATGTGTGGAGTGTATCGTAGTCAAACCTTCCTGACTACGTGAACCATGTCACGCCCCACGTGGAACGTGACATGGAACATCAAATCAGGAAAGCTCCTCAAGCCAATACTTCGCATGACCGACGTTTACAACACCTTCAACACTGTTTGCTGCACGAAGCCTGTGCGTTTCTACTGTGGCACGCTTCACCTTGTCTCGCAGCGTAGGGCGTCGGTTGCTTAGATCCATGAGCGTACGCATGTCTCGCATTACGGCGGCCCATGCCTCTTCCGGTCGCTCGAATACACCCAGCACGTCGACCTTACCCTTAGCGTACTTCCACATGAGCTGGTACATTGTGCCATACCTTTCTCGTTCGCTGACACTTCCAAGTCTCACACATACTACCGCGCATGTGTGAGAGTATGCAAGTGTCAGAGGACGGCGTCAATCCATGCCTCTACCGAAACCCACGACACATCGTCCACGTACGGTTCGACGTAGAGCCTCCGACCGTTCGGGGCGGTCGTGTACTCAAGCACGGCGTAGATGTCGTCTTCGTCCCAAATCTTCACGTGCGTGGGGAAGTACTCGATGACGAACGTTACCCCGTCCGACTCGCGAACGTACGTGGTAACGTCAAGGTCGTGCTTCGTCTGGTACATGTCTTACCTCTTTCAGTCGTACGTGAGGAGACACCGCTTTGGTACCTCCGCAACACCTAGAGATTATCATACCTCTAGGTGAAGCGCAAGCGACCAAGGCTTCAGCGTGCTACCTGCCACCTCTCGGGGAGCACGCCACCCCTACGAAGCCACTCATCGAGGTCTCGCACAGCGTCGATCAAGTCATCGGCTAGGTCAATGAGCGATTCAACGCTGTCAACGCTCTCCATGAGCTTGACTTGCTTCAGGATGCGCTCCTCCAGTACCACGTTCGGGTCCATACCTTTTCCCTTTCGCTCATGTCTCTAGGAGACTAGGGGCCAAAGCCAAGGTCAAGCCTGTGGTAGCGCTTGACCATGACTTAAGTCTCTAGTGTCCGACTACGCGTACTGTGTCATGATCACCCGGAACTGCACACCCATGACGTCGATGTGCTCAGGAGCAATGAGACCTGCTCGGATATCCTCGCACTCCTTCAGCGCCTTGTCAATCACCGTGACCCGTTCGTGACCTTCGTGGAAGATGGAGGCACGACGTCGACGCATGCCCGAGAGCTTGTCGATGACCGCTGCCCACGCGTCCGACTCCACGTGGAAGGCGTTGACGGTCGTCCACTCGCCGTTGCCCGCGCGACGCTGAACCTCGTACATGACTAACTCCTATCGTGGTAGTGAGTGTTCCGAGCTTGTACCTTCATCCTACCGGACCGGTACGAAGTTCGCAACTCTCGATCTCCCGTTTGGTGTCTGGCTCTTGCCTGACATCACTAAATCTACGCATGGCCTTGACCTGTGTCAACTCCCAATTTCAAATGTCACCCGAATGGGGTACATATCACCGTAAGCACCCCTGAGTTGCCCTGTAAGGCCCTGAACCTCTCCCCCGGTGTCATTACCCTAGGGACTGTGTGTTCGCCTGTCAGAGAGCAACTGAGAGGTTAGAAGGTTTGCCCTCGCAGAGTGCATGGCCCTAGAGACACGAAAAGCGCTCCCGTTCGCCCTGAGACGTTCGGAAGCGCTTGCCCATGCACGACTAAGCCCCCTACCACCGTTGTGAGGCGATAGAGGGCTTAGTGTTCGATGTGTAGTTAGGCGTATTGCAGGCCAACGAAACGGTACCCGTACGGGTGTTCAGTAACGTTGATCGGGTCACCTTGAGACTTCAGCTTGTAGGCGCAACGGACGTGCCACATCGGAAGGTACCGACGCCCGCTTGCCTCGCGTGACTTCTGAGTTGCAACGCTTAGCTTTTCGATGGCGTGGGAAGGCGAGTCTGCCCAGACGTCATATCGAACGATGACGTTAGGCGTACCGTTCTGCTCGCTCTCAAACCGCGTAACCCTGTACCACGCGTGACCCTGCTCATAGTTGTTCATGATCCTGCCTTCCTATTGTGTCGACTGAGGCTAGGACACGGCTACCGTACCACAGTGGCACGGTAACCATGCGAGAGACTCAGTCGTTCTCTCGGTAGTCCGAGACTGCGAGGTGGCCATCGATCACGTCATCGTCGATGTCACACGGACGGATCGTACCACGGCGCAACTGTGCACCCAACCGTCGCGCGGCTTTGTGAGCCTCGGCGTAAGAGTGGTAACGCTGGAACCCTCCCACTGTTGTCACGTCCAGTTGGGTACGGCCGATGTGCTGGCGAACCATGCGGATGGTGTATCGACGCGGACTGTCATCCCCTGCCTGCTCGCTCGTGACGAACAACCGCCCACCGTAGATGTTGCTGCCAATACGCGACCGGAAGAAACGCAGCGTGTCACGGTCGAAGAAGTGACTCCCACTCTCCGCAACAGCCCCGCGAAGGTCGTACACACTAACGAACGTCGGGTACGTGTACTGCTCGGTCATTTTTCCCTGCTTTCTTGTGTTGTTCTCTGTCTTGCTTGC
>JAFIDK010000299.1 GCA_017051695.1 Algoriphagus aestuarii
GTGGCGAGCGGCCCGCTCATGGAGTAGACGAGGCCGATTTTGATGGGGCCGTCAGCGTCGCCTGTGGCGGCGCTCTCCGGGCTGCCGCAGGCGGTGAGGACGAGAGCACCGGCGCAGAGCGCGGCTGCGAAAGGTGCGTAAGGGGGATAACGCATGGTCTCCTCCAGGTGTCCCCGCCACCCTGCGGGCGGCGGTGGGGACGGCAGGATCAGGGGTGTGCCACCGAAGGTAGAGAAGAAGTGATGTGATTCACATGTTGCTGTGGCACATATTGAACCGCGAATCGGTGTCTTCAACCCCTATCGGAGGAGCCGCACACGGCGCCGCACCCCGGAGGAAAAGCGGGCATACGCGCGGGCATGCTGATGCGCACCGACACGGTGTGTTGGTGCGCGACGCTGCT
>JAFIDK010000300.1 GCA_017051695.1 Algoriphagus aestuarii
CGACAACCGCATCGTGATCAACAACCACCTGCGGCGCGCGCGGGGAGGCAAAGTCTCCTTCACCCACCTGATCGGCTACGCCATGGTCAAGGCGCTGGAGTCGGTCCCGGTGATGAACTACTCCTACACCGAGATCGACGGCAAGCCCGCCGTGGCCAAGCCCAAGCACGTCAACTTCGGGCTGGCGATCGACCTCGCCAAACCGGACGGCTCCCGGCAGCTTGTGGTGCCGAACATCAAAGCTGCCGACACCATGAACTTCAAGGAGTTCTGGTCCGCCTGCGAGGAGCTTGTCCGCAAGGCGCGCAGCAACAAGCTGACCGTGGCCGACTTCCAGGGCACCACTATCACCCTGACCAACCCGGGCGGTATCGGCACGGTGCACTCGGTGCCGCGGCTGAT
>JAFIDK010000301.1 GCA_017051695.1 Algoriphagus aestuarii
TCAATTTGCGGCACGCGGCATACAGGTCGTCAATGCCCTCGACCACCACGTGAAAGCCTTTCTTTTTTGCCACTACATACCTCCCTCAGCCTCCACCTGGTGGCAGTCCGCGCGCAGATACACCGCCACCGAAGGGCGTACCGTGGCCACTACGCGGAGCCGATGTCCTGTATCCGGATCCCTCAGTTCATCCCCGCGCTGTACGTCCGCATCCGGTGCGCAGTACACCGGGGTCGGTGCTTCCGCTCCCATCTGCATGGCGATCGCACGTTCCGTAGGACGTGGCTGAGAAACGCGGCAAGGGACTGTGGCCACGTATTCCCACGTGGTCACACGTCCCCCTGCACCATCGTCCACCAGGCGTTTGCGGTACACATCCCGTCGCGACACCAGCAGCTGCCC
>JAFIDK010000302.1 GCA_017051695.1 Algoriphagus aestuarii
TCCTCCTCGTCGTTCTCCACGCCCGGATGCCCTGCGCCGCTGTCCCGCTGACAGCCGCCGTGCACGGCCGGACGGCTCCGGTTCGACTTGCCCGATGCAGGCTAGGCGCCCGCCGTGAACGGGAAATGCTCCACCACTTCCGCGCGGACCGTCCGCAGCCGGGTCTGCACAGCCCGGCGGAGCCGCCCCAGGCAGTCGGCGATCGCGGAACTGTCGCCCACCAACCCGCTCTTCGCGATCAGCGGGACACCGTCCAGCACTCCCCCGCCAAGCACACCGTGCACGGTCAGCGGGAGCATCTCCCCACCGATGTCGAAAGTCTGAACCCCCAGCACATCCAGCACGGCCGAAGTGAGATCGCCGCCGGCGATCAACATCCCGCTCGGACGTCCCAGCGCCCCG
>JAFIDK010000303.1 GCA_017051695.1 Algoriphagus aestuarii
TTCCTGCTGGGCGCGGCGGTGCGCACGGGCCGCCATCTGCAACCGCTCAGCCGCCAAAGCGTGAATTTCGTGCATCGCCTTGTCCCGCCGGGCGGAACGGTGCGCCTTCACTACCCAGCTGGCGGGGCAGTCGGCCAGGTCCTGGCACAGGCCCAGGTCCGCCCAGCGGATGGGCTGCACTGCCGTGCCGATCTCGCGCAGTCCACCCAACGACGGGAACCACACACACGCGTATTCATCGTCGATCCAGCTGTCGACGATCAGACCGCGTGTGGCGCGCTGGGCCGGGCGACCTTTCACCGACGGACGAACTGTGACGGCGGTGCCGAACAGCTGGATTTTGTCGGCGGCGATGCTGTAGAGGCCCATGATCCCGGTTCCTTCCGGTTGCGGTCCGGGGCT
>JAFIDK010000304.1 GCA_017051695.1 Algoriphagus aestuarii
TATCCATCACGCGGTGCGGGATGTCGACGCCCCCATCCGCCCAGAAGCGGTCGAAGTCCGGCAGCTCCACCTCCGGCCCTTGCCGTTCACGCCACTCCTCGTACAAGTGGCGGAGCCACTGCCGGACGTCGCGCCCTTCCGTGAACTCCTCCACTGTGCCCAGCCGCTCCGCCAGACCGGTGAAGATGGCGTACTCGTCACGGGCCGCACCGTGCGGCGGCACCGCCCGCCGCATCACCCGCAGCCGCAGATCCCCGCGGCTCGCCGCGAAATCCTCGCGTTCCAGCGACGTGGTCACCGGAAGCACCACGTCGGCGTGGCGGGCCGTCGCCGTCCAGTGCGTCTCGTGAACCACCACCGTGTCCGGGCGGGCGAACGCCCGCCGCAGCCGGGCCAAGTCC
>JAFIDK010000305.1 GCA_017051695.1 Algoriphagus aestuarii
CTCTGTTCGATCCGGTGATGACCAACAACATTGTGGTAAACGGTCAGTTGATAATGACCCATTTACTTGTACTGCTGGAACCTTTTTGTCAGCTGATCCAAACCAACACGGATGGTTTGATTATTGCTTATGAACCGGAAATAAAAATGAACATCTTGCAACTAATCAATTTATTCAGCGAACATTACCGGCTGAAGTTTGATATCGACTATATCAATAAAATTGTTCAAAGGGATGTCAATAATTACGTAGTCCAATATGAGGATGGAAGAATCAAGGCTAAAGGCAGGATGGCCTACTTTGAAGGCGGCACTTGGGAGCGTAATACACTGGCCATCATTGATAAAGCATTGGTTGATTACTATATTCATGGAATCGATGTTCAGAAAACCGTGATTAAT
>JAFIDK010000306.1 GCA_017051695.1 Algoriphagus aestuarii
CAACGCGTTCATCTTGCACGGGGAGCTGTCGCTGCACGGTGTGACGGCACCGGTCTCCTTGGACTGCCAGTGGGTTGGTGAAGCGCCGCACTATCTGGGCGCCGAGCACGGCTACGGCCACTTCTTCAGCGGAAGCACGGTGCTGCGCTTGTCGGATTTCGGCATCAGCGACGGCGGCGAGCTGCCCTGGGGCGGTCGCCTGATCGGCGACGAAGTGGACATCGTGCTGGAGATCCGGTTGCAGGACAGCGACCCCGGCGACGTGGAATAGTTTCCGGTCAATTTCCGGTCGGTTTCCGACCGTCTTTCCCGATCCCGCGGTCACCATCCCAGGTGGCCGCGGAGAAACACGAGCTGATCAGCGACCACGCGCTCATACGACTCCCCGCCCCGGTAGACCT
>JAFIDK010000307.1 GCA_017051695.1 Algoriphagus aestuarii
GGCCCCCACCAGGTTGCAGGAGGCCAGCCCACGCAGCAGCTCCAACAGTTCCCGGCTGGTCAGGCCGCCCGCCTCCGGGGTGCCGGTGCCGGGAGCGTGCGCCGGGTCGAGGACGTCGATGTCCACGGACACGTATAGCGGCCGGTTCCCGATCCGCTGCCGCACCATGTCAGCGATCTCGTCCACCCCGCGGCGCATCACGTCCGCGGCGGTGACGATACCGAAACCGAACCGGCGGTCGTCCTCCAAGTCCTTCTTGCCGTAGAGGGGGCCGCGGATCCCCACGTGGGTGAGGGCTTCCGTGTCGAGAATCCCCTCCTCCACGGCACGGCGGAACGGGGTACCGTGCGTGTAAGGCTCACCGAAATAGGTGTCCCACGTGTCCAAATGGGCGTCGAAG
>JAFIDK010000308.1 GCA_017051695.1 Algoriphagus aestuarii
GAGGAACCTGGATACACCTTCACTGTTGAATCCGAGTCTGAATCTGAGTAGGCCCCGCCGGCCCGGCAGGGCACGGCGGGCCTTCAGATTTCCAGATCGTCGAGTGTGTAGGCGGCCCGATAGGTCAGCCCTTCACTGACGATCCGGTCCCGGGCGCCCCGGTCCACAATCACGGCCACGCCCACGACGTCAGCACCGGCTTCGCGCAGCGCGGAGACTGCGGTCAGCACCGACCCCCCGGTGGTTGACGTGTCTTCCACCGCGAGGACGCGACGGCCGCGGACGTCGGGGCCTTCGATCCGGCGCTGCAAGCCGTGCGTCTTGCTCTCCTTGCGCACCACGAACGCGTCCAGGCGCCGCCCTTGCGCCGCTGCCGCGTGCATCATGGCTGTGGCCACCG
>JAFIDK010000031.1 GCA_017051695.1 Algoriphagus aestuarii
ATGAAAAAGACACTAACACTACTGATAATAACCTCAGGCCTGGTCTTTGGATCACTAGGTACGGCAGATGCCCAGAAGAGCAAGGTCCGCTATGCCGATGAGCAGATGGCCGAGATGAACTACAAGACAGCCGTTGCGGTGTACCAGGAGGCGTATGCGAAGAAGCCGAACTACCAGACGGCCAGGAAGACAGCAGAGGCCTATGATGTACTCAGAGACTACGACAACACCTATGACTGGTGGAAGACGACGGTTAACTATGAAGAATCAACCCCTGAGGATTTTGCCCAGCTGCTGCGTTATGCCCAGCTGACCGACCACCTGTCGGAGGCCAGGGGCATCCTGGAATCGAAAGGGGTGGGCGCGGACAGCATCCAGGTGGCCGAACTGCTGAAGATGCAGAGCCCGAGGAAGCTGAAAGTGGCAGGAGTGGAAGGACTGAACTCGAGCGAGTCGGATTTTGACCTGACCGTTGACGGAAGGGGGAACAAGTACTTTGTGTCCGACCGGGGCGGAAGCTTTGTGGACGAGATGCCGTCCCTACGTATAGACGGGAGGAACAGGATCTTCAGCGAGGAGAAGCAGGACTACACGGGCCGTGAGTACTTCACGGTTTACCGCCAGGACAAGGAGGGGAACGTGAGCGAAGTGGTGTCGAACGTGCCGAACACGTACAATTTTTCAGACCCGAGCTATGCGAAGGAAGCAGGGATTTTGTTCTACTCGGTGACCCGCGGGATCACCAAGGTGAAGAAGAACCGGGATATCGCGGTGCAGCCGGAGATCTATTACAGCAAGGTGAACGCGGAAGGAGGGCTGGAAGGCTTCACCCCGGTACCGTTCAACGACTCGATCGGCTATGCGGTGATGAACCCGTATGTGGACGAGGAGGCGAAGCGTCTGTACTTCACCTCGGACATGCCGGGCGGCATGGGCGGCTACGACCTGTACTATTCGGAATACGACGAGAACATGAGCTTCGGGAGCCCGCAGAACCTGGGACCCGATGTGAACACCCCCGGCGATGAATCCCATGCGTTCAGGAAAGGTGACAGGTTCTACTTCAGCTCGAAAGGCGGAAGCCACCCGACGATGGGGGGCATGGACATCTACCAGGCGGACTACAGTGCCACAGGGATCGGCAATGTGAAGAACATGGGCGCCCCTGTGAACTCGCTGGCCGATGACTTTGCCTACAGGGAAGTGGACAAAGAAGACGGAAAGACAGAAGTGTACCTGTCCTCGAACCGCAAGGGAGGGATGGGCCTGGATGATATCTACAGTGTGGAAGAGGTTTACAAACAGTTTCTGGCACGTGTGATCGACTGCGAAGGCGTGGTGATCAGCGACAGCTACCTGGCCACGCTGAGGGACAAGACCCAGAACGGGAACGTACAGACCCAAAGAAACGGCAAAGGGGAGCTGACGGCCGAACTGGAGCCGGACAGCGACTTCGGGATCGTGATCAGCAAGCCGGGCTACTTCAGCATCACCGACGAGGAGATCACGACCAAGGGCTTTGCGGGTGACACGGTGAAGCGTGAGTACAAGCTTATCCCGATCCCTTACCAGCTTCCGGTATACGTGGACATCGTGTACTACGATCTGGACAAGTATGTGATCCGGGAAGATGCGAAGCCGGTGCTGGACAAGCTGGCCGAGCTGATGAACCGCTACAGCTTCCTGGACCTGCTGGTGGGAAGCCACACGGATTCCAGGGCGAGTGACGAGTACAACATCAGGCTGTCGAACAACCGTGCGACGGCAGTGACCGAATACATGGCGCAGTACAACATCGCTGCTGGAAGGATCAGACTGGAATGGTTCGGGGAATCGAACCTGATCAACGACTGCGGGAACGGGGTACCGTGTCCGGAGAGCGAGCACCAGCTGAACAGGAGATCGGAACTGGTACTGGAGGCATTCTCGGATCCGAGCAAGCAGTACGAGATCCCACAGGAGCTGAAGGACAAGGACTTCTGTGATCCGGAGGACCTGTTCACCCAGATCCAGGACGAGATCGCGCAGATCCCGACGGTGTACTTCGACTTTGACAAGGCCATGCTGCGAAGCGTGCACAAGAAGGAGCTGGAGCGTACGGCGATCATGCTGAAGCGTATGCCGAACCTGATGCTGTACATCGAGGGGCATACCGACCAGCGGGGCGATGATGAGTACAACAAGGGACTGTCGGAGCGCAGAGCGGATGCGGTGAGGGCCTACCTGACCAAGCGGGGAATCGAGGAGAACCGGATGGAAGAGACCTGGTTCGGGGAGACAAAACCTGTCCATGACTGCAACGAGGTGACCTGTACCCCTGCGATGCACCAGCTGAACAGAAGGACCGAACTCCGGGTGGGCAAATCCCAGTTCACCTACTCAGGCAGACAAAAGAAAGTTGATGTGATGTAAC
>JAFIDK010000309.1 GCA_017051695.1 Algoriphagus aestuarii
GAGGCTTTCCGGGGAGACCTCGTAGAGCAGGTCGACTTGGTACGCCCACTCGTCGAGAGCCGAATCGAGTGCTGCGGGAAGTGCGCGGAGTTTAGCGAGTTCGAAAGTGAGCGCGGAGTCGTCGCCGATTTCTGCCGCCGAGCGGGCCGCAGTCCAGATCTCCGCGAGGCTGCTGCACAGGGCCCGGATGTAGTCGGCGGTACGGGAGATCTGGTCGAGGAGCTCCGCCGCGTGCTCTTCCTCTGCCTCCTCTTCATCGACCGCGGGGTCGTCCAGGTCGTCTTCGGCTGTGAGCGGGTCTTGTCCTTCTTCCTGCCACCGCGGGATTTCTCCGCTAGGGGTGTAGCCGATTTTTCCGGGGATTGCCCAAAAGTCGGTGCCCCGGTCGTCGAGCAGCACG
>JAFIDK010000310.1 GCA_017051695.1 Algoriphagus aestuarii
CCTGCGGTAGTCGACTGGGTATAGTTTCCGAATCATTAGTTTGGCCCAGTCGAGGGCGTATTTGTCTGCACCGGTTGGGCAATCTCCGAGAATGAGAAGCAGTCTCTCGTTCCTCTCCCTGGCATCAGCGAAATAACCTGATAGAACCTTTTCCAGCCTTAGCCGGTTTTCCAGCTTCCGTGAACCAGTGACGATTACGATCAAATCTTGTCCCATCCTCCCGGCTTGTTGATCTCGGGAAGCTGGTCGACGGCCTTTACCAGCCGCTTGGCGGCAAGGAAAAGCTCGTCTTCCAGATAGGCGCAGTGGGCCGCATAGTTGGGGCTGTCCGACTCCCGCTGAGAGGGGAAAACAGTGTATGCGACGTACTCGAGGGCCTTAGCGATCACTTCGTTCTTG
>JAFIDK010000311.1 GCA_017051695.1 Algoriphagus aestuarii
TTGGGCGCGGCCTACATGAAGGCGATCAGCCCGCTGGTGTGGCAGGCGGCGGGGCGGCCGAATTTCGTGGAGGACGTGCAGGCGATGCGCCGCCGTGTGGAGGCGCATCTGCCGCGTGCCCAGGCGGACCGGGAGGTGAAGCTGGGCCGGGGCGGGCTCCGCGATATCGAGTTTGCGGTGCAGTTGCTGCAACTGGTGCACGGGCGGCGGGACGAGTCGCTGCGTTCGGGGAACACGTTGGAGGCGTTGGCGGCGCTGTCCCAGGGCGGGTATGTGGGCCGCCAGGATGCGGCGGCGTTGGCGGATGCGTACCGCTTTTTGCGGCGGGTGGAGCATCTGCTCCAGTTGTACCGGCTGCGCCGCACCCATTTGCTGCCGGACGCGCAGTCCGACAAGGGC
>JAFIDK010000312.1 GCA_017051695.1 Algoriphagus aestuarii
GATCGACGCCACCGGCGGCTTCGGCTCCGTGCTGGAAGTGGTCGTCAAGGCCGACGACGCCGAGACACTCGCCGAAGCGACCGAACTCGTCGAGGAGACTGTCCGCGACATCCCCGGGGCGGCTGACGTGCGCAGCAGCATCGCTGCCGTCCAGCCCGCCTTCGAAATCCACGTCGACGGCGAGAAAGCCGCGAAGAAGGGACTCACCGAAGGCCAGATCGGCCAGGCGGTGACCGCTGCCTTCCAAGGCACCAAGGTCGGCACGGTGACCGTGGAGGACGTCCAGCACGACATGGTGCTGCGCGTGGACGAGGCCCCTGCCACCGTCAAGGAACTCGAAAACCTGCGGATCACCACTCCCACCGGCAGCGAGGTCAAACTCTCCTCGGTCGCCGAAGT
>JAFIDK010000313.1 GCA_017051695.1 Algoriphagus aestuarii
TGCGATCGCAGTGGCCCTGTTCGGCCCCCCGCTCGCAGGCTGGCAGGCGATCCTCATCACCCAGCCCGCGCCGTGGACCGTGCCGCTCGCCTTCGCCACCATGGTGGTGGTCTCCCTGCGCGGCCAAGCTCCCCCGTGGTCGCGCACCGCGATGCTCCGCCTCCACCTGGACGAACCGCCCCGCGACACCCCGCTAGGCCGCTAGCCGGCAAGCGTTCCTCCGCCTAGCACCGGAGGCCGCACCCCTCCAGAGGACTTTCGGCCTGCCCCACGCCTGCCCTCGGCCGCCCTCCACCCCGGTCGACGGTCCTCGAACGCTCATATGCCGTTCATCGACCGCTGGTCGCAACACTCGTCGCAACACTCGTCATTCGATCTTGCGGGTCTTATCGCTCCCAC
>JAFIDK010000314.1 GCA_017051695.1 Algoriphagus aestuarii
CCATGATCGTGGCCAGCATCGACGTGGAGACCGGTGACGTCGTGCTCATCGGGCTGCCCCGCAACCTGGAGAACGTGCCGTTCCCGGAGGGGACGGCGCTGGCAGAGCGCTACCCTGCGCCGTACGGGTTCGACAACCTGCTCAACGAGGTCTACCAGACGGTGGTCGACGAGCCCGCGCTGGCGATCAACCCGTATGCCACCGACCCGGGAGCGGACACGCTCAAAAAAGTGATCGGTTTCGCAATCAGCTTGGACATCGACTACTACGCGCTGGTCGACATGCAGGGGTTTGAGGACATCATCGACGCGATCGGCGGCATCCGGGTCTATTTGGAGGAGCCGCTCCCCTACGGGCAGCGCGGCGAGTACATTGACGCGGGCTGGCAGCTCCTTGATG
>JAFIDK010000315.1 GCA_017051695.1 Algoriphagus aestuarii
CGGCGTGCTCGGACGCCATCCTGAGCATCGGCACCCCGGCGATCTGGTGGCTGTCCATCCTGGCCTGCGGGGTGATGCTCGGCTGGTGGGTGACCTACCGGGACTGGCGGGCCGGTGCCGCGCTGCTGGGGGTGGCCGCCGGGTGGCTGCCGTGGTTCGCGTTCCCGCAGCGCACCATGTTCCTCTTCTACGCGCTGCCGTTCCTGCCGTTCCTGGTGCTGGCCATCGTGCTGATGCTGGGGCTGATGCTGGGGTCGCCGGGGGACCGTCCCGGAACTTCCCCGTGGTCCCGGGTGGTGGGCAGCGTCATCTACGGCGTGGTCATGCTGCTGATCATCGCGAACTTCACCTACCTGTACCCGGTGTTGAGCGCGGAGACGATCCCGTACACGGAGTGG
>JAFIDK010000316.1 GCA_017051695.1 Algoriphagus aestuarii
CGCTCGTCTCCGAGCGGTACGCCATGACCCCGACCACGCCCTCGGACAGGTAGGTGTCGGTGAAGATCTCCCAGATGCGCTCCCCGCTGAACTCGCCGCCCTCGGCATCAGCGAACTGCTGCACCACGCGGGAGAACTCGATCTGCAGACGGCGCGGCAGGTCGATGGAGTAGTCGCGCTGCAGGACGTAGGAGACCCCGCCCTTGCCGGACTGGCTGTTGACCCGGATGACCGCCTCGTAGGTGCGGCCCACATCCTTGGGGTCGATGGGCAGGTACGGCATGTTCCACCGGTACTCGTCCACAGGGACGCCCGCCGCAGCAGCGTCGGCCTCCAGGGCGTGGAAGCCCTTCTTGATGGCGTCCTGGTGGGAGCCGGAGAACGCGGTGTACACCAGG
>JAFIDK010000317.1 GCA_017051695.1 Algoriphagus aestuarii
GGGTGCGTTGAACCAGAGGAAGGCGATGCACCCGCCGAGCGCGGCTGCGGCGACCACGGCCAGGTCGAGGGGGTCGCGCACCGTGTAGCAGTTGGGCTCCAGGGCGTTGATGCAGCTCTGGCGGAGCTGCCAGTTGCCGATGATGACGTAGGCGACGAGGGAGAGGATGGTCGCTCCGGTGGCCAGGCCGTCGAGGCCGTCGGTGAGGTTCACCGCGTTGGAGGTGGCCACGATCAGCAGCAGCGCCCAGATCACGAACAGCCACACGGCCATGGGGGGACCGAAGTCGCGCAGCAGGGACAGGTGGGTGGAGCCCGGCGTGTAGGTGTAGGAGTTGGGGAACATGGTGACGCCGATGGCGAACCCTACGCCCACGATGATCTGGCCGAGCATTTTCG
>JAFIDK010000318.1 GCA_017051695.1 Algoriphagus aestuarii
GCAGTTTCAGACCGGTGTGCCGGTCGCGGTCTTCCGAGATCGCAGTCTCTGCGACCCTGATAAGGGCGTTGGCGGCCGTGTCACGCGGGGCTTCGGTCGCCACCCGGGCGAGAGCGCGGGCCCGCACAGGCTTCCCGTTGATGCGCTCCACGTTAGTGGGGACCAGCAGGTCAGTCCTGTGACTGGCACGCTCCGCCACGGGGCGCGAGACGACGTAGACCACTCCCGGCTGAGGGGCGGGGAGAACGTCGTCCGCGTTCCCCAGTCGCTCTTCAACCACGGGGATGTCGTTGATCTCCCCCGCAGGCTTGGTCTTGGTGGGGATCCGCACCGGGGCCGCTTCCGGCTGGATCACGACTTCGTCACCGTTCGCGGTGACGAGCGTAACGGGGTGCGG
>JAFIDK010000032.1 GCA_017051695.1 Algoriphagus aestuarii
GGCCGTGAGGCGTAGTCGATGGACAACGGGTTGATATTCCCGTACCCGTCCGCACGCGCCCAATACCGAGGCTTCTGATGCTAACCAGACTGGCGCTGCTCCTGTCCTTTGTGGGTGGGGGTGGTGTTGGTGTGGGGTCCAAGGGAGTAGTAGGTAAGTGATGGGGTGACGCAGGGGGGTAGCTCTACCGGGCGGTGGTTGTCCCGGGTCAAGCGTGTAGCCCGGAGCATAGGCAAATCCGTGCTCTGTTGTGGGTGAGGCGTGATGTCGAGGCGTTGAGCCGAAGTGAGTGATCCCGTACTGCCGAGAAAAGCCTCTAGCGAGTGTGTGGACGGCCCGTACCCTAAACCGACGCAGGTGGTCAGGTAGAGAATACCGAGGCGTTCGGGTGAACCGTGGTTAAGGAACTCGGCAAATTGTCCCCGTAACTTTGGGAGAAGGGGAGCCCTGTGCGGTGAAGGACCGTGCGTCTGGAGCTGTGTGGGGTCGCAGAGGCCAGGGGGAAGCGACTGTTTACTAAAAACACAGGTCCGTGCGAAGTCGTAAGACGCGGTATACGGACTGACGCCTGCCCGGTGCCGGAACGTTAAGAGGACCGGTTAGATGCCTTTTGGGTGTCGACGCTGGGAATCTAAGCGCCGGTAAACGGCGGTGGTAACTATAACCATCCTAAGGTAGCGAAATTCCTTGTCGGGTAAGTTCCGACCTGCACGAATGGCGTAACGACTTCCCCGCTGTCTCAACCGTGGGCCCGGTGAAATTGCACTACGAGTAAAGATGCTCGTTTCGCGCAGCAGGACGGAAAGACCCCGGGACCTTTACTACAGCTTGACATTGGTGTTCGGGATGGCTTGTGTAGGATAGGTGGGAGCCTGTGAAGCCTGGACGCTAGTTCGGGTGGAGGCGTTGGTGAAATACCACTCTGGCTGTTTCGGGCATCTAACCTGGGACCGTGATCCGGTTCAGGGACAGTGTCTGGTGGGTAGTTTAACTGGGGCGGTTGCCTCCTAAAGGGTAACGGAGGCGCCCAAAGGTTCCCTCAGCCTGGTTGGCAATCAGGTGTTGAGTGTAAGTGCACAAGGGAGCTTGACTGTGAGACTGACGTGTCGAGCAGGTGCGAAAGCAGGGACTAGTGATCCGGCGTCGGCGTGTGGAAGCGGCGTCGCTCAACGGATAAAAGGTACCCCGGGGATAACAGGCTGATCTTCCCCAAGAGTCCGTATCGACGGGATGGTTTGGCACCTCGATGTCGGCTCGTCGCATCCTGGGGCTGGAGTCGGTCCCAAGGGTTGGGCTGTTCGCCCATTAAAGCGGCACGCGAGCTGGGTTTAGAACGTCGTGAGACAGTTCGGTCCCTATCCGCTGCGCGCGTTGGAGACTTGAGAAGGGCTGTCCCTAGTACGAGAGGACCGGGACGGACGAACCTCTGGTGTGCCAGTTGTTCCGCCAGGAGCATGGCTGGTTGGCTACGTTCGGAAGGGATAACCGCTGAAAGCATCTAAGCGGGAAGCCTGCTTCAAGATGAGGTCTCCTGCCACCGTTGAGTGGGTAAGGCCCCCTAGAGATGATGGGGTTGATAGGCCGGATGTGGAAGCCCTGTGAGGGGTGGAGCTGACCGGTACTAATCGGCCGAGGGCTTGTCCACCACAGATACAGGACAGCTCGCACACACGAACACACACGCGCGTGAAGGTTTCCCCCATGACCTAGAGCCTGTGGGTTGTGGTTGGTGGGGGTGTGAGGGTTACGGCGGTCATAGCGGGCGGGGTCCACCCGGTCCCATTCCGAACCCGGTCGTTAAGCCGCCCAGCGCCGATGGTACTGCCCTGTGGTGGGGTGGGAGAGTAGGACACCGCCGTACACACACGCAAAAAAGGAGGGTGGACGTAGGAGGACAGAGATTCTCCTTTCCCGCCCTCCTTTTTCTTTTTCTGGAGCTATTTGTTTTTGGGCTGCCTTATGTAGGCGGCCCAATTTTTTTTATCCGGGGAACGGATATCGGCCACGTATCCGTCGTCCACTGTTGTCCAGTCCGAGTCTCACGGCAACAACCATTCTCTGCTTGAGCGCGTCCAACAGTCAGCGGGATGGCGTACGCTCACCCTGCTCCGTTTCTGCTGGGGGCGGACTGGATCGGTTCGTTAACTCGCGAC
>JAFIDK010000319.1 GCA_017051695.1 Algoriphagus aestuarii
CGAACTGGGGCTTCCGAAACGGCGTGCCGCCCTGCCCGGTGACGCCGACTACGACGTCTGCATCGTCGGTGCCGGATACACCGGGCTGTGGACCGCCTACTACCTCAAGAAAGAGCAGCCCGACCTGCGCATCGCGATCCTCGAGCGGGAATTCGCGGGCTTCGGCGCCTCCGGGCGGAACGGCGGCTGGCTGTCCGCGGAGTTCGCTGGCTCCCGGGAGCGCTACGCCAAAGAGCACGGCAAAGGGGCGGTGATCGCCCTGCAGCGCGCCATGATGGCTACGGTCGACGAAGTCATCACGGTCGCCAAGGACGAAGGCATCGACGCCGACATCGTCAAGGGCGGCATGCGCATCGTCGCCACCAACCACGCACAGAAGGCCCGCCTGCTCCAGGAG
>JAFIDK010000320.1 GCA_017051695.1 Algoriphagus aestuarii
TTCGGAGGTGTGGTCACGTTCTATACTCTGCGGCTTTCCGGTGCTGGTTGTGTTTATTGGCCCGATACCGATCCGCCCGAGTACGACTGCGACTACATGGGCTATGTGATTCCCGTTCTGCTCGGCGGGTTCCTTGTTGGCCTGGTCGTGTTTGTCGCCTACGTCCTGCTGCTGCGGTGGTTTCGTGCCCGGCCTCTCACAGAAGCCGTGGCCGGAGTGCTGCTCGGCGTTGTCCTCACCCTGGCGGGGGTGGTGCTGTTCGCTGCGGCCTTCTTTCTGGGGGGTGCGGCGGGACTCGCCATCGTCCAGAACTTCGACATCGTCTGCGTGAACTCCTGGACGGGAGCGGTACCGCCGGAGAACACCTGCCGAAACACCGACTATGTCACGCCCGTCC
>JAFIDK010000321.1 GCA_017051695.1 Algoriphagus aestuarii
TAGCCGAGGTCAGCGAGCAGGATCGCCAGCTCCCCGGGGGTCTGCGGGGTCTCCTGCGCGGTCAGCAGGGAATGCGCCACCGCACCCCGGACTGCTTTGGCTTGATGACTGACTACCGAGCGGCGGGGAACACCGTCCACGACAGTCTGCCGCAGCACGCGAACGGCGACAGTGTGTTCCGCGATTTCCGGGCCGGGCCGGAAAGCGGCCGCGTAGGCGGTCGACCGGCAGTCCACCACCAGACGGCCGCGGGCCACGGCCGTCAGCGTCTCGGTGAGGTGGGCCCGCCAGAACGCTCCCAGCGGTCCGAGCGGAGGCAGTGAGACTCCCATGGACAGTCGGTACGGCGGAACCGTGTCGGATGGCCGCAGTACTCCCCACAGCGCGGAGAAGATC
>JAFIDK010000322.1 GCA_017051695.1 Algoriphagus aestuarii
GCGCACCAGGAGGTACCGCGGCCAGAGAACTCCTCTTCACCTGGAACGCCGAGCTTGCGGTAGCCGGAGCCGGTCGCGACGATCACCGCGCGAGCGTAGAAGGTCTGGTCGCCGGCCTTGACCACTTTCGGGTTGGCGGTGAGGTCCACCTCGGTGACGTCTTCCGGAACGAGCTCGGCTCCGAACCGCTCAGCCTGCTTACGCATGTTGTCCATGAGCTCGGGGCCCATGATCCCGTCCGGAAAACCGGGGAAGTTCTCCACCTCGGTGGTGGTCATCAGGGCCCCACCGGACTGCACCCCTTCGATCACCAGCGGGGACAACTCCGCGCGGGCCGCATACACCGCGGCGGTGTAGCCGGCCGGTCCTGACCCGATGATGATCAGATTGCGAAT
>JAFIDK010000323.1 GCA_017051695.1 Algoriphagus aestuarii
TCGACCACGTATGGTCGGCCGAAGAGGTGTGCCAGACTCACGATATCGCGGCGTATGCGCACGCGGCGGACCGCCCGCTGCTGAGCGATCCGGCACGAGGCGTGGATCCCGGGCTGGCAGCGCAGTTGGCGGCGCTGTTCGGCAACGAGCAGTTGCGCGAACCGAAGCAGGTGGTCGAGGTCACCGACGGTCAGGTGTTGCAGCTAGCGGGGCTGGAGATCACCGTGGCGCACGCCCCCGGCCACACCCCGGGATCGGTGGTCTACGCGCTTCCGCCGACCGAGGACACCCCGGAGGTGCTGTTCACCGGCGACCTGCTGTTTGCGGGCTCGATCGGCCGCACCGACTTTCCCGGCGGCGACCACGCGGCGATCATGCGGAGCTTGTCCCGTGT
>JAFIDK010000324.1 GCA_017051695.1 Algoriphagus aestuarii
ACCATTCGGCCTGCCGCCACCAAAAGCCCCACAACGCCTACCAGCAGCACGACCGGGGACAGCAAATAGCCCATCTGGTCAATCGTGGTAGCCGCAGATCCCGACGTCAGGTCCACCGCCTCAACATCGGTGATCCACGCGACCATGATCTTCAGCAGCTGGTGGACGCCTTCGTTGACAGCTTGGGCAAGCTCGGTGAGCGCGTTGGACGCTGCGTTTGAGGCAGCCTGGCTGATTTCTTCGCGGATCTCTTCACGAACCCGCTCCCCTGCCCTATCCAAAACGGCTCTGGAGCAATCAATGGGGTTGGTATACCGCGTCCACCAGTCTGCACATTCGCGGATATCTGGCTGTAAAGGCAGAGCAGGCATAGGTGCTACCGAGGAAATTCGAT
>JAFIDK010000325.1 GCA_017051695.1 Algoriphagus aestuarii
TCTCGATGCGCGTCCAGGCCCGGACTGTGGCTGAGGACATGCGAACGGTGCCACCCTGCGCTGGGGCCTCCTCCCCTAGTTCACGCAGGAGGCGCAGGATCGCACCGAGGTCAGACCGAGTGGCCTCACGGATAATCATGGCTTCCGAAATCGTAGCCCACAGCGGTGAAATACCGGACGATGCCCCATATTGGGGCATACACGGATAACGGTCTGTGCCGGTGGGGACAGTTCCGGTCATGCTCCTCGCCATGGAGTGTGCGGGGGAAATCCGCTGGACGGGTGCGCGTTCCCGGCCGCCGCGGCAGCGGCCCCTTCCAGGGTGGTGGAGAGGGGCGGCGCGTTTCCGCACCCTTGCCGGCTCCGCAGTTTTCGCCTGCGGCTCAGCCGCGC
>JAFIDK010000326.1 GCA_017051695.1 Algoriphagus aestuarii
GGCTTTCATTCCGGCCCACTGGAACAGGTGGCGGAGGGTTTCTGCGGTTCTGTCTCCCCGCCACGGGAACAGCAGCGTGTCCCCGTTGTATTCGTAGACGTCGGTGTCCGCGAGTCCCATGGCACGGAACGCGGAACGTCCTTCGTCAAGGAGGATCGCTGCGGCTTCGTCGAGGTAGCGGGGCACTTCAGTGTCGAGGTACACCTCGCGCATGCGCTGCCGGATCCGGTCGTGGACCGGGGCGGCCGAGCCCATGAACCCGGGTGGGACGGCGGAGCCGCGGGCGGGGGTGACGAGGATGCGGCGCTCATCGGGTTTCACCTCTACGACCTGCCAGGTGCGTCCCGCGAATGCGAGGAGTGCGCCCGCGTCCACGCTGGGGCTGAGCGGCAT
>JAFIDK010000327.1 GCA_017051695.1 Algoriphagus aestuarii
GGAAGCCTCGCCGTGGCCGGGGTTGTGGTGGAACGATGGGCTGTTATGGGCCGGTCGGTGAAGATCCTCCTCGCGCTCACAGCCACTCTGCTGTGGGGTGGTGGCGTGGCGGTGATGGTGTGGGTGGCGGGGGGCTGGTCGTGGCAGGCGGCAGAACGCGCCGGCTGGCTGGCCGCCATCGCCGCCCTGCTGCTCCCCGCCACGGGGCTGTGGGTCTGGGCGCTGCGGCCTGGTGCCCAAGCCGCCGAGCCACCGACGCAACCAGGGCCGGGACCGTCGTCGGCCACCAACACCGTGCGAGGCGACGTCTCGGGGCAGGCGGTCCAAGCCCACACCATCGAATCACTCACCATCCAGTCTGTTCCCCCGGCCCAGCAGCGCGACCCGACCTGG
>JAFIDK010000328.1 GCA_017051695.1 Algoriphagus aestuarii
GCGGGCCGCGGTCAGCTCGCTAGGTGGGCGAGCAGGTCTTGGCGGGTGAGGATTCCCGAAGGCTTGCCGTCCTCAAGCACCACGACCGCTCCCGAGCTTTGGAGCAGTTCCACGCAGCGGCTCACCGGCTCCCCGGAGCCGACGACCGGCAGCGGCGGTCTCATGTGCTGCTCCACGGGGTCGCCGAGCTGGGCCCGGCCGTTGAACAGCGCGTCGAGCAGGTCGCGTTCCGCGATGGCGCCCACCACTTCGGCGGCCATCACCGGGGGTTCCTCCTTCATGACCGGCAGCTGGGAGACCCCGTATTCGCGCATGATGGCGATGGCGGTGCCGACCGTCTCGTGCGGGTGGGTGTGCACGAACTCGGGCAGGCTGTCGTCCTTGGCGGCGAGG
>JAFIDK010000033.1 GCA_017051695.1 Algoriphagus aestuarii
GATGAAGTCTGCCTCGTTTGGGTACCTCACGTCGGTGTAGACGATGTGATGCCCAGCGTCTTGCAGCGAGTGCAGCGTAGGGAGCGTAGCCCTAATCCACACATCTTCGCCGAAGGCACTACGACAATGATCACCTAGGCGCTGGAGGTACTGACGGACCTCAAGATGCGCTTTAGCGCGATCCCATCCGAGACCGGCGACGAGCGTGCTTAGATGTACTGGAATGTCGCATAATTCGTCCCAGTAAATGATGGGATCGGTTCCGAGCGCGAGTTCTTTGAGCTTGTCAGCGAATGCGATCCTCTGGAACCCGTGCCTGAGTTTTAGTGACTGTGCTAGGGTGTCTTTCCCGCTTCGCGCATATCCTGTAATGCCTATGATCATTTAGAGTTCTTCCTCCGTTCGATGATGTGGACAACTTCTCCGCCAACATAGCCGAGAATTGCTGCGCTCACGATTCCGATCACTACGGCCCATATAGCTGCTAGATGCATGAGTGCGAGGACGGTCAGTACGGTGATAATTCCGATGGATGCTACATCGATGACTAGGATGAGCGAATCGTAGATATTCATTTGCGTATGTGAAAAGGCAGGGACACCCATTGAGAGTATCCCTGCCGTTTCTCACTTACCCTTCTTCTCGTTGGTGTCCTTCTTTTGCACGTCTTCCTTCACCTTGTCGTAGATCGGCGTGGGCTCGAAGTCCGCTGCCGTCACGACCGGCACGTCGATGTACCCAGACATGCTACCGTATTCACTCTCCTTCATACTTCGTGACTACCTTCCTCCTGGGGCCGAACTTGTGCCACACGGTTAGCGGAATCCAGACAAAGAGTCCCCAAAATCCTGCCGTAATGATCGTCATGAGTAAATGAAAGGTATGATTAGTCTTCTTACGCTCGTACGTCTTTGCGATCAGTGCCATGATATGTAGTTTACTTCTTCCTCTCGTTCATGTCAACTAGCCCGGACGCGAAACCGAGAACTGCCATTGCGAGAGCAACGATCAGCAACCAGACTAGCATCGGTGCAGCAATCACTAGCCACGATACCGTAATAACACCTGCTGCGTCAAGCGTGAGCAACGTCATAGTGCTAAGGAATGCCACAATCAGAAGCCACATAGATTAGTCCTCCATATCCTTAATATGTGTAACATGCGATGCGTCTTAGTGTAGCAGGTATCCGAGCGCTGCGCAACCCCTGGTTGCTGACTCTCCGAATACGGCAAAGGGCAGGTTGCACACCCCTACGTGGGACGTGTAACCTGCCCTTTGTCTTTGCGGATGGAAGGGAGGAGTGACCGTATGACCTTTCCGCTATCCGAGGTGCCAGCCTGAGATGACGCTTACTAGCGTTTGTGCCGCAAGTAGGATTCGAACCTACACTGGTACGGACCTAAACCGTATGCCTCTTCCAATTGGGCTATTGCGGCGCACGTGCCGAAGCACGCGTGTAATGTCAGAACTCTTCGTTGTCGTCCTGCTGACCCCGCTTAGGAGCCTCAGAGACGACCTTGACCTTGTAGTTGTAGTAGTTCTTACCACGAGGCTTACCGAGGTTCTTGAAGTACAACACATCACCGATGCGCGGCCTCAGCTCAAGCAGCTCGTTCTTCAGAACCGACCGGAATGCCGTGAGAGTGTACTCCTCGCCATCCTCACCCTCAAGGATAAGCTTGGGAGACACAGTGTCTTCCTTCTGGCCGGGGAAGGTACCCCGAGGGGTCACGTGCTCCTCGACCGCCACGAGCTTACCAGTGAACTCGTCACCCTCGTCATCAAGGTTGACGAAGTTACCGCCCTCGTTCTCCGGCTCACCGAATGCGTCCCAAATACCCATTTACTTAGTTCTCCTTTCCTTCATCCTCATGAACTGTAAAAAGTATAGCAGGGAAGTTTGTAGTTGTCAAATCGGGGGTTTAAAACCTCCTGTAGAACATAAGCCCGTCGTCAGCAAGAGCTTCTTCGA
>JAFIDK010000329.1 GCA_017051695.1 Algoriphagus aestuarii
GCACGCCGCATCGCCTGCGACGTGGGAGTCCCCGTCATGCCGGGAACCGGTCGGCCCGTGACCACAGCAGCAGAAGTCGCCGACTTCGCCCGCAGCCACGGATACCCGGTCGCGGTCAAAGCCGCCCACGGGGGCGGCGGCCGCGGGATGCGCATCGTCCACGACACCCGGCAGATTCCCGAGCTGCTGGAAGCAGCGGTACGCGAAGCCGCCAGCGCCTTCGGCCGCGGAGACTGCTTCGTGGAACGCTACGTGGCCCGCCCGCGCCACGTAGAAACCCAGTGCCTGGCCGACGCGCACGGCAATGTCGCCGTCCTGTCCACCCGAGACTGCTCGATCCAACGCCGCCACCAGAAGCTCGTGGAGGAAGCCCCGGCGCCGGGGCTCACCCCG
>JAFIDK010000330.1 GCA_017051695.1 Algoriphagus aestuarii
CGGCAATGGGAGCGGTGCGGCGTGCTGTGCCGTTGGGGGCTCGGGATGCGGCCCGGGAAGCACCACCGCCAGCAGGCACTGAGGTGCGGTATGTGCCCGATGATGTGGACGTGCACCGGGCCACCGACGACATTGACCTGCGCAATGACGTGAGCTTCATCATCAGCTCCCAGGGGTTGCGTGTGGAGATCAACCCGCCTGGGCGGCGGCGTGAAGAAGCCCTCGAGGTGGTGGAGCAGACACTGGCCCGGATCCACAACGTGACTACGACAGGGATTCACCGGGCCTATAACCGGGGACGGCAGTGGTATGCCGCTCTGTTCGCCTATGACCTGAAGTGGTTCACCAGGGTTGATGAGCGCACGTGTCCGCGTTGCCGTCCTATGCAAGGCA
>JAFIDK010000331.1 GCA_017051695.1 Algoriphagus aestuarii
TTTTTCCATACCGACCGATTTTATGCGGGCTTCAGCATGTACAACATGGTGGGCAAGAAGAGCCTGGAGAAGGAGGATGTTGCGCTGGCCTACCACGACTTCCACTACTACCTGACCGCTGGGGTGATGATCCCTTTCTCCGATCAGGTACAGTTCAAGCCGAGCTTCCTGATCAAGGAAGTGAAGGGAGCACCGACCAACTACGACCTGAACGCGATGTTCCTGTTCTATGACAGGATCTGGCTTGGAGGGAGTTACCGGTCGAACATGAAGATCTGGAACGACAACCTTGCCGAGAACCTGAACAACCGGAACGCGGTTGCGGCGATCATCGAGATCTTTGCCACTGACCGTCTGAGACTGGGCTATGCGTATGACCATAACCTGAACGT
>JAFIDK010000332.1 GCA_017051695.1 Algoriphagus aestuarii
GGTGAGTGACGGGATTTGAACCCGCGACAACCTGGACCACAACCAGGTGCTCTGCCAGCTGAGCTACACCCACCATGGGCGCGGTGCCGAACTGTGGTCGGCATCTGCGTTCAGCAGAATACTACCTGGTTTTTGGAGTACTCTGCTCACTCCTGTTCCGTGGGGGTTCCCACACTCACGTTGAACCCGTTGCCGCCAGCGATGATGTCAGCGGCGATGGCCTTGGCCGTGGCACTGTCCGGTCCAGGCGGGGGCACGAACGCGGCCGCGCGGAAGTAACGCAGTTCCCGGATGCTTTCGGTGATGTCGGCCAGCGCCCGGTGGCCGCCGTGCTTTTCCGGGCTGGCGAAGTACACCCGGGGATACCAGCGGCGCAGCAGTTCTTTGACGCT
>JAFIDK010000333.1 GCA_017051695.1 Algoriphagus aestuarii
GTTCCATTCCCGGCTCATCATGGGCACCGGGGGTGCTCCGTCGCTGCACGTGCTGGCGGACGCGCTGCGTGCCTCCGGCACCGAGATGACCACTGTGGCGATGCGCCGGGTTGACCCGAACGCCCAAGGGTCGGTCTGGGATGTGCTCCGGGAAACCGGGGTCCGCCCGCTGCCCAACACGGCAGGCTGCTTCACCGCGGTCGACGCGCTGCGCACTGCGCGGCTGGGGCGTGAAGCGTTGGAGACCAACTGGGTGAAGCTGGAGGTGGTCGCCGACGAGCGCACCCTCCTTCCTGACCCGGTGGAGACGCTGGACGCCGCAGAACGGCTGGTGGACGAGGGGTTCGTCGTCCTCGCCTACACCAACGACGACCCGGTGCTGGCCCGCCGGC
>JAFIDK010000334.1 GCA_017051695.1 Algoriphagus aestuarii
CGGGTCGTAGCGGAACGCTTGGATGAGCCGGTCGTCCAGTAGAGCCATGGTGAACTTCCGGAAGACCGGCTGCTGCCAGCGGGGGACGGTATCGACCATCAGCCGCAGCGTGGCATCGGAGACAGCCCGGCCTCCTTCGCTGTACCCGAAGTGGGCGATCTCGTAGGAGTCGAACAGCTCGTAGAACTCGTCGTAGGTTTCAGGGATCTCTTTGATCCCCATGTGCTTGCCGAGCAGCCGGTAGTAGTTGGTGTTGGCGGTGATCTCGTGCTCGGTGAGCCGACGCCAGCCGTAGCCCAGGTCGTTGATCCAGCGCACCGGCATGACGACGAAAGTGCTGAGCACGTAGAGGTAGTCGTCGTTGCTGATGTCGTAGGAGCGGTGCATCTGGT
>JAFIDK010000335.1 GCA_017051695.1 Algoriphagus aestuarii
CCGCGGCTTCGACCTGCGGGAAGTAGCCGAAGGGTGGCGCTTTTACACCCGTCCCGAATGTGCTGAAGCCGTGGAGCACTTCCTCCGCGACGGCCACGAAGTGCGGCTCACCCAGGCAGCCTTGGAGACGCTCGCCGTGGTGGCCTACCGCCAGCCCGTCTCCCGCGGCAAGGTCTCTGCGATCCGCGGTGTGAACTGTGACGGGGTTATGCGTACCCTCGTACTACGGGGGCTGATCGAAGAAGCCGGCCAGGACCCGGAGTCAGGCGCGATTCTCTATCGCACCACCAGCTATTTCCTGGAACGGCTAGGATTGCGCAGTCTCGACGAACTTCCCGACCTCGCCCCTTTCCTACCCGACGACATCGAAGGTCTCGACGACACCGGTGAAC
>JAFIDK010000336.1 GCA_017051695.1 Algoriphagus aestuarii
GACCTGGGCGCCCACGTGCTCAAAGAACTGGTGAACCGGACCGGGATCGACCCGGCCGCGGTCGAGGACGTGATCATGGGCTGCGTCACCCAGGTGGGGCCGCAGGCACTCGACCTGGCCCGCACCGCATGGCTTTCTGCCGGACTCCCGGAGAGTACGCCGGGGGTCACCATCGACCGCCAGTGCGGTTCCTCCCAGCAGGCCGTGCACTTTGCGGCGCAAGGGGTCATGTCCGGCACCCAAGACCTGGTGATCGCGGCGGGTGTGGAGAACATGGGCATGGTCCCCATGGGCGCCAACGTGCAGTTCGCCGTGGACAACGGGTTGTCCGTCTACGGGCAGGGCTGGGTCGAACGGTACGGCACCCAGGAGATCTCCCAGTTCCGCGGGG
>JAFIDK010000337.1 GCA_017051695.1 Algoriphagus aestuarii
CTGGAATGCCTCGTGGGGCTGCCATTCGCCGGGGCCGGCGTCGCCTTTCTGCTGGTTGGCCGGGCCGTCAGAGGCCAGGAGGTTGCCGGGGTCGTTGGCGAACTCGATGCGGGTCTCGCGGTCCCATTCACTGGCGCCCATCCGCCAGGCCAGGGAGAGCGGCACGATGTGGTCGATCTGCACGGCCCGCGGGTCGTCCGCGGTGAACTCGATGGTCTTCCCGGTGTACGGGTCGTGCAGCGTACCGGAGAGGACTTTGCAGCCGTCGGAGGCGAGCTGCACATTGTCGAGGTCGCGGGCAAGGATGTCGTTGCGCGTGGAACACCCGTTGCTGTCGGTGTCGATCCAGCCGTGGCCGAACTCTTCCCTCCGGTAGTCGCCGCGCGGAGCA
>JAFIDK010000338.1 GCA_017051695.1 Algoriphagus aestuarii
GGCCACTACGGCACTTTCGGCCAGCCCAACGGCGGCGAGTACGGCCGGGTCGGTGTCCAATGGCTGAAGTGGCAGCTCAAAGGCGACCAGAATGCCCGCCAGCAGTTCGTCGGACCCCACTGCGGCTTGTGCACCCACCCTGAGTGGGATGTGGCGCAGAAGAACCTCGGCTCAAGGGTTCCCTGACCCCCACTGGCTGTGGACTTCGCCGGCAGCGGAGCGGATTACGCCCGGCCCCTGGCCGTCGGGATCGCCCGCTACTCGCCCTGAAAGCCCAGGCTGCACATGGTGTGGCGGGGCTTTCGGTGGTTCTGGCAGTAGTCGTCGGGAGACGGACCGCATCCCTGGCGCTCCGCGGGCGGGGCGGGCGTTCTAAAGGCGGGATCCACCT
>JAFIDK010000034.1 GCA_017051695.1 Algoriphagus aestuarii
AATATGGACTTTGGATTCCAATGGTTTACCTGTGACCAGTTCGTCTTATCCAGCCAATGAGCTGTGGGTGGAAATCACCATGGATGAAGACAATATCCAGACAGTTCAATACACGGATAAGTTGGGCCGGGTAATCCTGAATAAAACACAAGATGCAGGTGCAACTTTTGGGGATGGGCATGAAGGATGGTTATGTACTTATTATATCTATAATGATATTGGAAATCTTAAAGTAGTGATTCCTCCTCAAGGAGCTAAAATATTGTTTGAGAAAGGTTGGAATCTTTCTTCTAATTCTATATTGGCAAATGCCCAATTTTATCGGTATTCATATGATGACCGAAATAGAATGGTAGAAAAGTTTCTGCCGGGAAAGGATATTGAATATATGGTGTATGATACCCAAGATAGACTAGTAGCTACCCAAGACGGGAATTTAAGGGGAGAGAATAAATGGCTGTATACCAAATATGATGCTTTGGGAAGAACTCTGTTGACTGGTATAACCATAGATGATTCCTCAAGGGAAGAACTTCAAGCAGAATTGAATGGAATTGTAAATAATAATGCAACAGGAAACCAAGGTACAGGTAGTGGTATTAGGTCCGGGACAACAATAACTTCTTCAAGCTATGATGGATATAAAGAATATGTTGCAACTGAGTCCATCACACTTCAGCCAGGATTTTCTTTTCAGGCCACAGCAAGCCAGGACTTTACTGCAAGGATAGGGACTGCACCACCTGGGAGTGGGATGAGTGGCTGGCCTGCAGATGAAGGTCAAATCCTAACTGTTAGTTTTTACGATTCCTATGCTGATCTTTCAAGCTTCAGCTACCAGGCAAATACAGGTTTTGATGCCCAGGCAAGTACCCTAGTACATGGGCTGATGACAGGCAAGAAAGTAAGGAATCTGGAAACGGGTGAATACTACACCACAGTAATGTACTACAATAACCGAGGTGAGGTGATCCAATCAGTTTCTGAACATCAGAAAGGCGGAGAGATTCGAATATCCACCCAATACAACTTTGAAGGCCAACCAACATTGTCTCTGACTTCCAGTACCAACCTGGGAGTGGATGATATTTTACGTGCTTACAGCTATAATGTCATTGGCCAAGTGGCATACATTGACCAGACAATAGACGGGACAACCAGAAGGATTGTCCAAAATACTTTCAATGATTTAGGACAACTTAAAACAAAAGCATTTCCTGAAATCACTTCCGGTAACCAGACTTATACCTATAATATCAGAGGCTGGTTGAAGACATTGGGTACCTCTTTGACTGATGGCTATACCCAGACCAATTATTACCAAGAGAGCGGAGCTACAGCTCCACGGTTCAACGGAAATATCTCTCGGATCGATTGGGGAGGAAAGGAAGGCTCAGGTGGAACCTATAAGACAAGGACCTATAATTACATATACGACAATGCGAATAGACTAAATTCAGCTACCTATTCAGCAACAAGTGAGACTAATTGGTTTACTGTAAACGGGATTACTTATGATAGCAACGGGAATATACTAACCATGAATAGAAAAGGGCAGATTACAGGCCCTTCCAGCTATGGTGATATTGATCAGCTTACCTATACTTATGAATCAAATTCCACATCATTTGGCGGAATATATTCCAATAAACTTCTTGGTGTCAATGACGGGATTTCTTCAAATACGCATACCTCAAAGGACTTTAAACCAAATATTGGAGTAACAGGAAATTACCAATATGATGGAAACGGAAATCAGACTGTAAATAAAGACAAACGTATTTCTGAAATTAAATACAACCACCTGAACCTGCCTAGGGAAATCACTTTTACTTCCGGAGCAAAGATCCGTTTTGCCTATGATGCGGAAGGGACCAAGCTGGGTCAGAAGGTGTACAACAGCAGCGGGACACTGACCAAGA
>JAFIDK010000339.1 GCA_017051695.1 Algoriphagus aestuarii
AGCTGTGCGACCGGATCGTGCTGCTCGAGGGCGGACGCGTGCTGACCACCGGCACCCCTGCAGAGGTCGTCGCCGAGGCCGGGACCGCCACCCTCGAGGACGCGTTCGTCGCACTCACCGGCCAGGAACTGCCCGAGATGGAGGTCTTCGAATGAGCACCGCAGCCCCGCAGCACGACGCTGCCGCCGAGCCTCTCCCCCGCCCGCACCGTCCGGGACTGCGCTCGCTGCTGATCATGGTGCGTGCCGAGGCCCGGATGGTGGTCCGTGACCCGGCCGGCCTGATCACGCCGCTGGGCCTCCCCCTGCTGATCCTGCTCACCAGCGCATCGTCGGCGAGCCAGGCGGTGCTCATCGAGGGCCGCACCGCGCTGGACCTGTTCGTGATGCC
>JAFIDK010000340.1 GCA_017051695.1 Algoriphagus aestuarii
AGGAATTCCACGTGGGCGAGTTCCCGGGCCCACACCCGCTCCAAGCGTTCGACCGCGTCAAGAACGAGATCGTCGAACACCTGCGCCCTGCTGCGCGTGAGGGGAACTCCTGGAGGCGTCAGTGGGCCGCGAATGCCTCGGCCCCGGCGGTCCCGGCGTCGTATACGTCCGGCCTGCGATTGGTTAAGGTGCAAGTGTCGCACACTTTCGAGCCTAAGACATGACAGCCCCGCAACGCAGCCTTGGGGAGGCCGGAAGGTGTCCGATTTCGCTCCGACAGAGGGGACACCCTACGGCGAAGGTGGCAGAGTGGTCAGGAAAGGGATACCGTCTGTCTACGTGAGCGTTAGCAGACGCTGTTCGCGCACCGCGTGCAGGCAGCCAGCAGTC
>JAFIDK010000341.1 GCA_017051695.1 Algoriphagus aestuarii
GTGCATGAACGGGACGCGTTTCGGCCCGCGCGGGGTGCGGAACGTCCCCTCCCGGGTCAGGTGCGCCTCGAACGGGGTGGTCCACCGTGCCCTGGCCCACAGGGCGTTGGTCAGAATCGCCCGCAGGTCAGGGGTGACCGCTCCCTGCGGGAGCAGTTCGCGGATCATCCCGCGGGTAGCGTCGGCGATGTCCGCGTTGACGGTGGCGCGGACCCCTTCAGGGTTGGTGCGGAAGTCCGCGGTCCGCACGTCTGAATCGGGGCGGTCGTGCACCGTGGCGCGGAAGGACGAGTGCACGGGAACGTCTGCGCTCACCCACAGGACGGTGCGGGACGCCAGGTCGGGGCTGTCCGCGACGGCGCGGTCGAGCGCGGCGAGGAGCGGGGCAGG
>JAFIDK010000342.1 GCA_017051695.1 Algoriphagus aestuarii
GCTCGGCGTCATCGGGGAGACCGTGGTGGGCGCCGCGGTGATCCGCGCCTACGGCACCGAGGAGCGCACGGCGCGGCGCATCGACCGGACCGTACTGGCCACCCGCAACGCCCAAGTCAAAGCCCAGCGCCTCTCCATGGCGGTCTCCCCGCTGGCCGAGCTCGTCTCCGCGTTCACCTACGCGGTCGTCATCGCGGTCGGTATCTGGCTGGGGGTCATCGGCTCGCTCACCGCGGGACAGCTCGTGGCCTTCCTGTTCCTCATCAACCTGTTCGTCGCCCCCATGACGATGGCCACCGAGATCTTCAACGAAGCCCAGAACGCGATCGCGGGCTGGCGACGGGTCCTGGGGGTCCTCGACACCGAACCCGACATCGCGGATCCGGGAGC
>JAFIDK010000343.1 GCA_017051695.1 Algoriphagus aestuarii
TTATGTACAGCGATACCGCGGCAGAAGAGCGCTCACGGTGACCCACCGTCCTCACCTGCGGCAACCTCGGCGCACAACAGGCAGTACGGCCGGGAGCCGAACCGGGTCAGCACCACCACGGCCGTCTCCGACCCGCGCAGCTTCAAGTCGCGGCGCAGCCGTTCCACGTCGACCGCGGAGCCGCGCTTCTTGATGGTCACCGTGCCCACGTTCCGCTCTCGCAGCGCGGCCCGCAGCCGCTTCAAGGAGAAGGGCATCACCTCGCGCACCTCGTAGACCTGGCATAACGGGGTGCGGACCAGGGAGTCGGAGGTGAGGTAGGCGATCGCGGGGTCGAGCAGCGACCCGTTGACCGCTGCCGCGGCCTCGGCCACCAGGTGGGACCGGAC
>JAFIDK010000344.1 GCA_017051695.1 Algoriphagus aestuarii
GTCGAGGAAAAATTTTCCCGACAGGGGAGTCCGTCCGGAGAGAACCGCAACACCCAGGAAAACACGTTTTCCCGGAGGACGGAACACTACGGGCCTAGGAAACGAGAACTCTGAAGAATCCCGTCCTGAACTGGGCGGATTTCGAGGAAACGGCGCGTTGGACCGAGAGAAGTGTGCGGAAAAGGGATTTCCGTACCGTTATGTATTGATTGCTCAGAGTTTTCGGGCCTGCCATCCGACCGGGAGCACACCACCGAAACCCCACTTCGGAGGAGGTCCCGTGCGTTCCGCAGCACGTCGCCGTCTCGGGCAGTGCGCGCTCGTCGTAGCCGCAACAGCCGCACCGCTGCTCTCCACCCTCACGGTCGGCACCGCGTCCGCCCACGGCC
>JAFIDK010000345.1 GCA_017051695.1 Algoriphagus aestuarii
TTCCAACGAGATGGCCGATGTCGCCCGCACGGGCAAGCCCGTTTTCGCTGTCATCAACCGCATCGATGAAGTGGAGGCAGACCCCGACCGGTTGGTCCGCTACGTCCAAGCCCGGCTTGCCGAATATGTGGAAGATGTCTTTGCCGTGTCGGCCCGAACAGCTCGCGAGGCCCAACGGGACGGAGACGAGGCTCGTCTCCAAGCCAGCGGCTTGCCGGAGCTCCGCACTTTCCTGGAAGAGCGGATCGACCGGCAGGCATCGGAGGTCCAGGCCCAGGCCTTGAGCCAGCAGCTTCAGGCCCTCCTGCAGCTCGAGCAGACGCTTCATGAAACGTATGCGCACCAGCTTGCGTTCTTGATTCGTGAGACCGAAGGCCACCTCCAACGTC
>JAFIDK010000346.1 GCA_017051695.1 Algoriphagus aestuarii
CACCGCGGGGTGCAGCGCGGATGCCACACTGGACAGCACCCCGACGAGCAGGCCCACCACAATCGGGACAGCGGTGATGACCAGCGGGCTCGACGTCGTCGAATCGGTGATGAAGCGCTCTCCGAGGGCGAATGCGCCCCAACCGAGCCCGATCCCCGCGACGACCCCGACCGCGGAGGCAGCCATCCCCACCACGAGCGCTTCCACCAGGACAGCGCGGAAGACCTGGCCGCGGGTGGCGCCCACGCAGCGCAGCAGCGCCAGTTCCCGCTGCCGTTGGGCCACCAGGATCGTGAACGTGTTGTGGATCACCAGCGCGGCAACGAACACCGAAACGGCCGCGAACAGCAGCAGTGCCGTGGTGAAGATTCTCGCCTGGACTCCCGCT
>JAFIDK010000347.1 GCA_017051695.1 Algoriphagus aestuarii
GTAGCTGACGACACGTGTGTCGTTAGTCCTCGACATGGGCGGTTCCTTTATCCTTGTTCCCCTGACTGGCGGGCTCAGTGGCTATCCAAAGGCGCGGTGGCGGGCCTCAATGCCGCGGTTGCGAGCCCTTGTGGAGCTTGCAGCAGGCGCATCGCGGATTGGTGTGTCGGCTCCCGGGATCCGGCTAGTCATCCGCTCATTCCAGTCCAGGCCTGGTGCGGCTGGAACGGAAAACGTGGTTGGCGGGTACGCAAAAACCCTAACGCGCTCGTATCGCAGCCTATTGCGGCGACTCCCCGTTGGGGGCAGGTGCCGTGGTGTGAAGAACCCCTCTTCGCGCCCGGTGCAGGCCGACGACGAGTGGGAAGCGGCGGGCCGGGGATACGG
>JAFIDK010000348.1 GCA_017051695.1 Algoriphagus aestuarii
CCCGTCGGCGCTGCGCTGCACCGCCTGGGCCGCTTCGTACACGGGGATCTCCAGGTAGTTTTCGACTTTCACCAGTTCTTCGTAGAACTTGGTGCTGGCGTAGACGGGGTCGATGATCTCTTCGGGAGTGCCCCAGTCCATAGAGGGGCGCTGCTGGAACAGTCCCAGCGAGTCGCGGTCACCGTACTCGATGTTGAAGAACTGCGACTCCTGCCACACCGTGGCATAGGAGATGACCACGGAGCGCGGGGGAAGGTCCATGGCGAAGGCCACGCCCGCGATCGTTGCCGCGTTGGCGGCCTGCTCCACTTCGAGCGTGTCAGTGTCCTCCTCGGTGGCGAGGCGGCAGCCGTCTTTCGGCGGCGGTGGAGTCAGGTCAAGAGGTTT
>JAFIDK010000035.1 GCA_017051695.1 Algoriphagus aestuarii
TGTGTGTGCCTTGAATGGTGAATATAGACCAAAAAGATGGTCGTTCCAACGGGTGAAAGTCCCTTAAGCGCGGGAGTCGTTACCCGAAGCCAAGCAAGTGGCAAGCTGGTTTGCCGTGAGGCATGCAGTGAAGTAAGCCAGACTGCAGTGTCTGTACTGACGAACAGGAACCACATACTGAGGCTATGAGGTGGGATGAGGTAACACATGCTGCCGAAGTCCAAAATCCTGAGTAATCAGGAATCACCACCAAAATAGTAGATGTGGCAGCGATAGACACAAGGATATTCACCTTACCGAGGGAGGTCTCTAGATGTCTGGAACGTCCAAGAGAAGTCAGCAGAAGTCATAGTAGTTATCGGAAACGAGCTGTAAATACTACAGAGGTCTCACTGGATAATGAAGGACTGAACATTGAATCGCGTCCTAATTCGGATAGGAATCCCGCACATGCGGAATAGCCTATTCTTAAACGGACAAGGAGAACAAAGTAATGATAGAGAAAGTACTACAATCCAAAAATCTTTATAAAGCCTACCGTCAAGTAGTGGGTAATAAAGGCTCATCGGGAGTGGACGGTATGCAGGTAATCGAACTGAAGTCGTTTATAGACAAACACAGGACAGCTGTATTAACCGACATCCTGAAAAGGAGGCATGTACCAAAAGCTATCAGAGGGGTCGAAATCCCCAAGAGTAACGGAAAAACCAGATTACTCGGAGTCCCATGCGTAGTGGACAGATGGCTTCAACAGGCGGTTAGCCAGCAATTGGCCAGTCGATTCGAACTAACCTTCGAAGACGAGAGCTATGGTTTTCGGCCTGGAAAGAACCTTCACGGAGCAGTAACGCAAGCGCTGAAAAACATCAATGATGGCTATCAGGATATTGTTGACATTGATCTGAAAGGATTCTTTGATGAAGTACAACACTACAAGCTGCTTCAGTTAATCTACAACAGGGTGAAATGTCCCACAACTTTGTGGCTGATCCGAAAATGGCTGAGAGCACCAATCCAGATCAACGGAAAGCTGCACAAACGCCGAAAGGGTATGCCACAGGGAAGTCCCCTTAGTCCTCTTCTATCCAATATTTTATTGGATGAACTGGACAAGTATCTCAAAAGTAAAGGGTTGAAATTTGTCCGCTATGCCGATGACTTTAGTATCTATACTCAGTCAAAAGCAGCTGCCCAAAAAGTAGGAAATGAAGTCTATATGTTCTTGAAGAACAGACTGGACTTGCCTATCAACAGGGAGAAAAGCGGAATCCGAAGACCCTCCGACTTTGAGCTGCTAGGTCATGGCTTCGTGCCTACCTACAAAAAGGGAGAAAAGGGCAAATACCAACTGGTAGTGAAGAAGCAGAGCTGGGAAAACCTGAAACGTAAGCTCAAAGGAATCACCAAGAAAACCTTGCCATACAGCTTTGAAGAGCGACTCCAAAAACTAAGAGAGGTATGGATGGGCTGGATAAACAATTACCGATTGGCCAGTATTCAGGCCAAGCTCAAACAACTCGATGAGTGGTTGAGGAACCGACTCAGATATTGCATCTGGCATGACTGGAAAAAGCCTGAGCGAAAACGTAAAAATCTAATCAGACTGGGAGTGGATCAAAACCATGCGTATGCATGGAGTAGAACCAGAAAAGGAGGATGGGCCGTGGCTCAAAGTCCTATACTGGTAACAACAATTACACTCTCTAAACTGAGAAGAAAAGGCTATCTAAGTATGCTGGACTATTACTCTAAATCAAGACCTGAGATTCAGTAAACCGCCGTATACGAGACCCGTACGTACGGTGGTGTGAGAGGCGCACCGTGGGCTTATGGCTCACGGCCGTCTACTCGATT
>JAFIDK010000349.1 GCA_017051695.1 Algoriphagus aestuarii
GCCGCCGAGCAGCACCCAGCGCCCTGCGGCGGTCTCCTTGGCCAGCTCGTGGAGGGCCTCGTAGGTCCGGCGCTGCCCGTCGATACTGAGCGTCAGGTTGGCCAGTGGGTCGAGGGTGTGGGTGTCGCAGCCCTGCTGGGTGACGAGCACCTCCGGCTGGAACTCGCGCAGCAGCGGCGGGACGATGGCGTGGAACGCGCGGAGCCACATGGCGTCGTTCGTCCCCGCGGGCAGGGCCACGTTGACCGCATAGCCTTCCGCGTCCGGGCCGCCGATCTCCTCGGGGTACCCGGTGCCGGGGAAGAGGGTCAGGGGGGACTCGTGCAGGCTGATGGTGAGCACCCGGGGGTCGTTGTAGAACATCTCCTGCACCCCGTCACCGTGGTG
>JAFIDK010000350.1 GCA_017051695.1 Algoriphagus aestuarii
GGCCCCGCTGGGCAAGCTCGGCGAGGACCCGCACCCCGGCCGGGGCGCACCGGTCGGCGTCCGCCTGAGTGAACCAGGCGAGCTCGGCGATCTCGGAACGCGGGGCGAGATCCCCGGTGCACTCCGCGGTATAGCACGTCAACCGGACCCGGGTGCCTTCCGGATAGCCGTGCGCCGCCGCGTCCACCACGGTGAACAGTTGCAGCGTGGCGGGGTCCAGTTGCACGGACACCTCTTCGGCGACTTCCCGGATCAGCGCTTCAGCGTCGTTTTCCCCCGGTTCGCGTTTCCCACCCGGGAAGTAGAAGACGTCCTTGCCCTTGGGACGTACTTGGAGCACCCGGCCGTCGCGGACGTGCACCCAGGCCAGCGCGTCCACGACCGCAG
>JAFIDK010000351.1 GCA_017051695.1 Algoriphagus aestuarii
CGGTGCTGTCCACTCCCACCGGGGCCACTCCCGCCCACGGGCTCTACCGTTCGTCAGGGTTTGTGGATCTGATCACCGGATTCCGGTTCCCGGGCACAGTGGACCAGGAGTTCACCATCATGGCAGCGCAGCTACCGCTGCCGGCTGGGTGGCGCCCACGAGCCGGTGGTAGACCTCGCGGGTCGCCGTCGAACGGTTGAACGTGATGAAGTGGATGCCCGGCGCCCCTTCGGCGAGGAGCCGTTCGCACAGCCGAGTGGCGTGCTCGATACCGAGCGCGCGCACCGCCTCGGGGTCGTCGGCGACCCGTTCGAACTCTTCCGCCAGCCTGCGGGGGAACGGCGCTCCCGACAACTGCTCGGAGCGGGCGATCGTGCTGAACTTCG
>JAFIDK010000352.1 GCA_017051695.1 Algoriphagus aestuarii
GTTGATCTGCGCGGCTATGGTGCGAGCGACAAGCCGCCCCGCGGATACGACCTGTTCACTGCGGCTTCGGATATCGCCGGGCTGATCCGGGTGCTGGGGGAGGCCGATGCGGCCGTGGTCGGGCACGGCCTGGGCGGCCTGATCGGTTGGACGATGAGTGTGTGCCACCCCCGTGCGGTCCGGCGGCTGGTCGCCTTGTCGGCGCCTCATCCGGTGCAGTTGGCTACGGCGACTGTGGCGCACTGGCACCGGGCCCGCGGCCTGTGGGAGCTGCTCGGCCTGCAGGTGCCGATGCTGCCGGAACGCCGCCTGGTCGCCCGCAACGCGCAGGCAGTGGCCGAGGCGCTGCGTGCCTGGTCGTGCTCGGGTTGGCCGGATGCGCAGAC
>JAFIDK010000353.1 GCA_017051695.1 Algoriphagus aestuarii
GCCCATGCGGTCGATGCGGCGATCCTGGCGGTGCAGGCGGCGGTCGAAGTCGTCGAAGCGGTCCTCGAGCACGTTCAGGCGGTCGTTGATGCCGCCGGCGTCGAAACCCACCAGTGCCTGGATGGCCTGGTCGGTGTAGGCGTTGGCGGAGGACAGCGTCGCCGAGCTGCGCGCGTCGGTGTACTCGTTGGCTTCGGCCAGGGTCGCCTCGTCTCCGTCCTGCATGTCCGCCCGGATCGCAGCTTCGCGGGTGTCGGTGTAGCCGTTGGCCGCGGTGAGGGTGGCGGCATCGCCGGCGTCGGCGATCTCCTGCACGCGGGTCTCGCTGACCAGGTCGAGGCCCGCGATCTGGGCGTCGGTGTAGTCGTTGGCCGCGGCCAGGGTGG
>JAFIDK010000354.1 GCA_017051695.1 Algoriphagus aestuarii
GTCAGGTTGGCCATTAAAGTGTTAGAAGAAAATGGCACTCCGGTAACTGAAAAGCGTACCATTGCGGTAGCGAAAAAAATAGTCGAAACGTTTGTAGAAGACCTTGAGCGTGAGAATCCCGAATTTGTCCAATGGCTGACGAATGGGGCGACTGACCGCTAGTCTCCACATCAGCCGGGGTTAAGACAACCGGTATCTGATAACCGGGTACCGGTTGTTTTACTCACCTGCTGATGTGGCAGGTGGCAGAATAGAAAGGAAAAAACATTGCCTAACGTCGGCGGGATCCACTATGAGTGGAGCGAAATTGCATATTCCGAATTGCGGGAAAAAGCCAAAAATGCGGCTAAGGCCGCTTACGAAGAATACTATACCCTCCCTCCGG
>JAFIDK010000355.1 GCA_017051695.1 Algoriphagus aestuarii
TGCATCGTTACATCAAACCCGGCGGCTGGCTGTCGCTCACCTATTACAACCGCCACTCACTGATCTTCAAAAATCTACTGCGCACGAATTTCAAAAAAATCATCGCGCAGGATTTCCGGGGAGCCAAAGGCAGTCTCACCCCTATTAATCCGCTGGAGCCGGACCAGGTAGATGCCTGGTTGAGTGATTTGCCGCTGTCGGTGGCAGCACGCAGCGGCATAAGGGTGTTTCACGATTATATTCTGGATGGGGAATTGCGCGAGCGGGCACCAGAAGATTTGATTACTTTGGAACTGAGATTTTCCCGGCAGGAACCCTACCGCTCCCTCGGGCGTTATATTCACATACTGGCGAGAGATATAACCCGCTAGCGCAACATCGGAGA
>JAFIDK010000356.1 GCA_017051695.1 Algoriphagus aestuarii
TTGGAGAGGTACTTGGCCTCGAAGTCGTAGAAGTCGTACCCCTCGGCCACGTGGATTTCCGCGGGCAGCGACACGTCAGGCTCCCCGCCGTCCAGGCTCTCCAACACGCCGCATTCGATCTCCCGGCCCTGGATCCCGGCTTCCACGATGACCTTCGGGTCGTGGGCGCGTGCGGCCTCGATGGCTTCGGTGACCGCGGCGGTGTCGGTGGCGTCGGGCACCCGGCTGATGCCGATGCTGGACCCGGCGCGGGCAGGCTTGACGAACACCACCCCGCCGAGCGCGGCGATGTTGTCCAGCACGCGTTTGCGGTGGCGGGTCCACGCCCGGTCACTGACCGCAAGATACGGGCCGGTCTTCAGGCCCTGCGCGGTGAGCAGCGCC
>JAFIDK010000357.1 GCA_017051695.1 Algoriphagus aestuarii
TCAAGATCGACCCGGGCACCGATGAGGTCGCGATTCGGGTGATCGGCCGCGGTGTCGGTGCGATCACGCAGAACGACATCAACCTGGCTGCCTCGTCCGGCGCGGTCATCATCGGCTTCAACGTCCGGCCCGAGGGCAAGAACAGCGAGCTGGCCGAGCGCATGGGCGTGGACATCCGCTACTACTCGGTCATCTACCAGGCCATCGAAGAGGTCGAGGCTGCCCTCAAGGGCATGCTCAAGCCCGAGTACGAGGAAGTCCAGCTCGGTACCGCGGAGATCCGCGAGATCTTCAAGGTGCCGCGGGTCGGCAACGTCGCCGGTGCGGTGGTCCGCAGCGGTGTCATCAAGCGGAACGCCAAGGCCCGGCTTATCCGCGACGGGG
>JAFIDK010000358.1 GCA_017051695.1 Algoriphagus aestuarii
GTTCCAGAGAAGCATCTGTAAGGGTGTAGGATTCGGTAAGGTCTTCGGGGGCGGTGCTCAATCGTTGGCGAGGCAGACAGGGGCTCCGATCGATGCAGTGAAACGGGCTATCGCGGCGTATGAGGAAGCCTACTTTGAGCTTCCCGCGTACGCAAAGGCGCTTCAACGAGAGCAGCGCCGTAATGGTGGCTTCATCGTGAATTATCATGGCCGGTTCCTTCCGTTGGATCAGGGCCGCGAGTATGCAGCCGTGAATTACTCCGTTCAGAGTATTGCACGTGACTTGCTGGCACAAGCGCTCATCGACCTGAGCAATGCAGGGCTTGATGACTACTTGCTGTTGCCGGTTCACGACGAGGTGCTGGCGGAAGTCCCGAAGGATG
>JAFIDK010000036.1 GCA_017051695.1 Algoriphagus aestuarii
TGCACCATCATCCACCAGGTGTTTGCGGTACACATCCCGCCGAGACACCAACAGCTGCCCTACCGCCACCATGGGACCTCATCCCCTCGTCGACGTTCCGGAGGAGGACCATATGCAGACAGCCTGCTCCGGTCACTCGCTGTCCAGTGCTGGCGTATCGGCACCGACACCACCCCGCCGTGTCCCATCACACGTGCGATCTCCGCGCGCTCGTCTGGGGACAGCACGGTGCCGACCGGGCGGCCATCCGCACGCCACGTGTAGTCCCCGATGGTCTCCGACGAAATCCCCAGCGGGTTAGCGAACGTGCGTATGGCGACACGAAGCACGATAGGCTCCAACGCGGCGGGAAGCGGGGCATCGTCTGCCAGCCCCGCTTCCACACGCACCGCGGTCTCGGCGTCCTCCAACGCCGCTTGGACACGCTCGTGCTCCGAGTCAGGCACCGGTTGGGGATACCGCGCGAGAAACTGTTGTACAGTGAGCACGGTATCTCACCACCTATCAGCCAACCACACCCGGATCCTCAGGGTCTTCGTCTTCCTGGATCACGGCCGCGACCGCGCGCAGCATGGTCGGGTTCTCCATGTCCACAGTTTTGGCACCGTCAGCGTCATACGTGATCTCGGGGTCGAGAGTCTCCCCCACGCCGACAAACGTGGACAAAACCGACCGGTCACGAGCCGTTGCGCTGTTGTAGTCGCGCAGGGCACGCATGGCCACGCCAGCGTAGGAAATGCTGGAGCCAGACACCGCACCCTCAGGAACACGCGGTGCCCTCGTCACCAGCGTGTACGCGCTAGGATGCAGTGCCACCATGCGGTCGGCATCAATCGCTGGGGACACCACCACGCGGAAGCCGTACAGGTTCCCCAGTTCAGCGGCTCGCAGCGCACTCGCGTCGCCCGCATAGCTGGCGCGAGTCAGGTTCGGATCCTGGAGAAGGTAGCCCTCCACGTCCACACCCACGACGAGCACGCGGCCAGTCATCGGCACGCTACGCGCGTTCAGAATCTTGCGCAGTTCGGTGATAGCCCTACGGACCTTGCCGCCGCCCAGATCGTCCGGTGTACCGCTCACCGTGAACGCCGGGGTTAGCCCGTTGAATTTCGCGGCGATCAGCGATTCAACACGGTCGGCAATCGCGCGAGTCTGCGGAGCCAGAACTTGAGCACCAAAATCAACGATGTCAAGAGTCAGCTCCGCGTCGGTCAGGTCCACCGCCGAGTAAATGTGGTGCTGCAGCGAGACCGAAATGCTGCCTTCCTCCAGGTCCTCAGTCTGGAGCTGGTAGCCTGAACCCTGCATGTCCCGCAGAGCCTCAATGGTGCCCGACAGCAGCGACGGCCTCTTGATGTTGACAGTGTCGCCGCGGGCACCGGTGAACTCTGCTCCAGCGTCGCGACCAACCAGCGCGGTCAGAACCAGCTCACGTTCAAGCAGGCCAACCGCGGCCGACGCCCATTTTTCGGCCTTCACAATGTTATGAGCCATCTACTACCCCTTCCTAGTACGGAAGCCGCTTACGAATAGCCTCCGCCAACTCGGCGGGACTCGGATTGGAGCCCACACCGCCACGTCCCGGCGCATCTCCCTGTGCCGGCTTCGGACGAGTCACCAGCGCGGGTTTCTGCCTTTCAGCCAGCGCTTCAGCGACCGCGGCAGCAGCGTCCCGCAACTCTTCCTCACTGTCGCCGCTCAGCCGCTCCACCACGGCAAGCGGAACACCGGTCTGTTCGGCCACTCGGGCCCGCACAGCCGTCATGCGCTCCTGATGCCACCGCTC
>JAFIDK010000359.1 GCA_017051695.1 Algoriphagus aestuarii
GAACCACCGGTCATCTGCCGGATCGGTCGGACGGTGACACCGGGGGCGTCCATCGGCACGAGGAAGACCGTCAACCCGGCGTGTTTCGCGACGTCCGGGTCGGTCCGGCACACCGCGACCCCGAGGTCGGCGACCCGAGCGCCCGACGTCCAGATCTTGTGCCCGTCGATGGTCCAACGCCCGTCCTCGCCCTGGACGGCGCGGGTACGGACGGCCGCCAGATCGGACCCCGCCTCGGTCTCGGAGAACAACTGGCACGCGATGAGGTCGGTGCGCAGCAGGGCACGCACGTAACGTTCGCGCTGCTTTGGCGTTCCCCACTGGGCGATCGTGGGCGCGACGAGTTGCTGGGTCACCGAAAACATCTCCGTGCGCCGGGGCAC
>JAFIDK010000360.1 GCA_017051695.1 Algoriphagus aestuarii
GTGCCATGGGTCGTCACCGTCCCAGGAAACTCGGGCGTCAGCCAGCAACTCGGCGGCGGTCAACGGGCGCGCGCCATGCCGGCGATACCAGGTGGCGAGAAACGCGCGCCACGTGACTGTTTGTTCGTCGTGTACATCGAGCTCGGCACGGTTGTCCATAAACCCGGGCACACCGTGATAGGTGGTGAACCCGGCCATAACGCTCGCCCAGTCGCGGAAATTACGCATCGGGGTAGCTATGGTGGGCGCCCCAGCAGCGATCCACGCTCGGGCCAAAATGAGCAGGTGGTAGAGCAGCTCGCCCCGGTTTTCAGGATTTTTTAGCCAGCGTCCTAGGTCAGGGATGCGGAAATTGGTCCTCCTGTCGGGGTGGGGCATACGGG
>JAFIDK010000361.1 GCA_017051695.1 Algoriphagus aestuarii
GAGGCACGCGGGGGCTGTAGCCGGGCACGCGGTTCCACGATACTTCGCGTGGCATTGAAAATCATGCCAGAGTGATACAAATCGGGGATATGTCAGGGATTGATCGGGAGCCGATCAGGGCTGGAAGCGGGAACCTGAATGGACAGCGGCGCGTCAGACACTAAACGCGAGTTGATTGACCGGCTGCGGGACTTAGAAATACGTCAGCTCAAGTTGTTTCTGCGGGACCGTTCGTTGCCGCTGCTGAGCACCACGTTGACGATCCAGCAGCTCAAAGTTCTGGTGGCTTTGGCCATCGACGGCAACACGCCGACCCACGAATTGGCCGAACGGGTCGGTGTGAGTGTTGCCACACTCACGGGAATCGTGGACCGGCTGGCGG
>JAFIDK010000362.1 GCA_017051695.1 Algoriphagus aestuarii
GGCGTCCTGTCCACTGGCCGCTGGCTGCGCCGCCTCCCGCCGAGTTCTTGGCCCGGCTGCGCGCCCGCGGCGTGGACCCGCTCGCCGTCGGCGAGGTGATTGTCGCTACTCGTGACCCGCACGACCGTGCTGTCGACGACAGCATCCGAGAGCTGGGCCTGGCCTTGCAGGTGATCCACAACAAGGGCGCCGTCATGGTGCTCCCCCGCGGGGTGGACAAGGCGTCAGGGGTGGCCGCTGCCCTGCGTCGCCTAGGGCATTCCCCGCGGGCCGCGGTCGCGGTAGGGGACGCGGAGAACGACTGCACCATGCTGCGCATGTGCGGGCACGGGGTGGCGGTCGCCAACGCGTTGGAAGCAGTGAAGCAGGCCAGCGACCGGG
>JAFIDK010000363.1 GCA_017051695.1 Algoriphagus aestuarii
GTACTGGGCCATCAGGTCCAAGTCCATGCGCGGTTTGGTGTAGTAGCCCTCGAAAGACGCGAGCGACGACAACCGGAACAGGTTGCGCAGCCCTTTCGCGTTCCGCGCCCACATGGTCAAGTGCAGGTAGCGGCCGCCGCCAGAAACGTCCTTGCCACCCTCAGCAGCCTCGTCGCCGGTCTTTCCCGTCCCCCAGAACACACGCTGCTTGTGGAAGCGGGACTCGGGCGCCACATACGCCTCGATCCCGATGATCGGCTTGACCCCCGACTCCTTGGAGGTCTGCCAGAACTCGTAAGACCCGAACATGTTTCCGTGGTCCGTCATCGCCACGGCAGGCATGCCCAACCGGGCAGCTTCCTCGAACAGCGGCTTGAGCTT
>JAFIDK010000364.1 GCA_017051695.1 Algoriphagus aestuarii
GCGTAAGCGTCCGGGTTGTCGCTGAACTGGCGCGCCACCCACGGCAGGCCGATCTTCATCCCCCAGCCCAGCATCCGGTCGAGCGGCTGCACCGGAAGGTGGCTGAATTCACAGATCACCAGTCGGCCGCCGACTTTGGTGACCCGCAGCAGCTCGGCCAGCGCCCGGTCCACGTCGTGGACGTTGCGCAGCCCGAACGAGATCGTGACAGCGTCGAACGTCTGATCCGCAAACGGCAAGTGCAGCGCGTCCCCGGCCACCACGGTGACCCCCTTGCGGGACGCACCGCCGCGGCGTTCAGCGCCGACCCGGAGCATGCCGAACGAGAAGTCGCAGGCGATGACCCGCGCACCCCGGCGGGTGAAGGATTCCGACGAGGTT
>JAFIDK010000365.1 GCA_017051695.1 Algoriphagus aestuarii
CATCGCGACCCATTCCGTCGGTGCAACTGTCCAGGTGGTGCTAGACACCCTCTTCGCCCAGATCAAGAACGGCGAGGTCTGGCTGCACAACGTGCACATCCCCGAGTACACGATGGGGACGTGGACGAACCACGCTCCGCGTCGCCCGCGTAAGCTCCTGTTGCACCGGGAGGAGATCGCGAAGCTGGACGCGAAGACCCGCGAGGCGGGCCGCACGCTGGTCCCGCTGTCGCTCTACTTCCGGAACGGCCGGGCCAAGGTCGAGATCGCTCTGGCCCGAGGCAAGCGCGAGTACGACAAACGCCACGACATCGCCGAACGCGAGGCTAAGCGCGAAATGGAAAGAGCTCTGCGTCGGCGGCGTTGAAAGGACAGCAGGTT
>JAFIDK010000366.1 GCA_017051695.1 Algoriphagus aestuarii
TCGGCTTTCCCCGGAACGCCACCACGAGCCGACCGTGACGAACCCGAGAATATGCCCCCGTGTCGACCGGTTCGTCACCGGTACCGGTCCGTCACCCGCTCTCGTGTCCGCTGCTGCCGCGTGTCACAGGCGCGCCCCACCGTAGTTCACGGCCCCGGCTCTCGCTCGACCTGCTCCCAGGCGGCGCGTGCCGCTGCCAGCCGCGCCTGCCACGCCGCAGGGTCGATCTCCACCTCCGCTAGCCGCTGCTCGGACACGTCCACCCGGCGCACGGGCAACACCCCGTGGACGGGCAGGAGCGGGTCGTCGCACACGTCGGCGTGCAGCAGCCGCAGCGTGGCCAGCCCGCACGCGTACGGTAGTTCGGGGAGTGCCGCGGC
>JAFIDK010000367.1 GCA_017051695.1 Algoriphagus aestuarii
GATCTGGATCGGCCTACGGCGCAACCTGACGATGACCATCGCGGTCATCACCACGGTCGCCATTTCGCTGGCCCTCTTCGGTGCTGGCATGCTGATCAACCAGCAAGTCAGCGCAATGCGCGGGTATTGGGACCAGCGGATTTCGATCACGATCTACCTGTGCACCGAGAGCTCACCCAGCAGCCACTGCGTCGAGAACGGGCCCGCGACCGATGAGGACCGCGCCGCGATCCAAGCGGACCTGGAATCCATGCCCGAGGTCGCCAGTGTCGAGTACGTCGACCAGGCCCAGGCGTGGGAGGACTTCCAGAACCGCTTCGCCAACCAGCAGGCCCTCGTCGAAGCCACGCAGGAAGGCGACATCCCCGACAACTTCCGG
>JAFIDK010000368.1 GCA_017051695.1 Algoriphagus aestuarii
TATCAGCCGGAGCTGCGCTATGGGCTGATCGCCCTCGGCGACAGCAGCTATGACCACTTCTGCGGCGCCGGGCGCACGTTCGATGCGCTGCTGCAGGAACAGGGCGCCACCCGCGTTGGCGAAGTGCTGGAAATCGATGCGATGGAACAGCCGGAGCCGGAAGTGGCCGCCTGCCCGTGGGTCGAGCAGTGGGGCACGCTGCTGCAGTCATAACGTAAAAAGGCGCCGTAACAGGGCGCCTTAACGATGATGCGGGTCAGCCGATCCGCATTATTTGCCGCGGGTGAGTTTTTCCAGATCGGCTTCGATCTCGGCAATCTTGTGCGACACCACGCCTTCGAGATGGCGCAGGTCGTCGAGGATTTTACGCTTCAGATCC
>JAFIDK010000037.1 GCA_017051695.1 Algoriphagus aestuarii
AATATGGACTTTGGATTCCAATGGTTTACCTGTGACCAGTTCGTCTTATCCAGCCAATGAGCTGTGGGTGGAAATCACCATGGATGAAGACAATATCCAGACAGTTCAATACACGGATAAGTTGGGCAGGTTAATTCTAAAGAAAACGGAGGGTTGTGTAACACCGGTTACAGACGGGCATTCAGGCTGGCTGAGTACCTATTATGTGTACGATGACCTGGGGCAGTTGCGGGTGGTTCTTCCTCCCTTGGCAATTGACCTGTTTGAGGTAAACGATGTCTGGTCCATGTCAAACGACTCAGGTCTTGCATTTGAACAGTATTTCAGTTACAAATATGATGACAGAGGGCGGATGGTTGAAAAGAAGGTGCCGGGCAAACAGTTGGAATACATCCTTTATGACCTTCAGGACCGGCCAGTTGGCACCCAAGATGGGGTTCTCAGGGAAAGCAACAAATGGATCTATACCAAATATGACGGGCTGGGAAGGGTGCTGTCCACAGGGTTGATAACCAAGGCCGGAGATCGTGGAACCTTGCAGGGTGAATTGGATTTGATTGTAAATAATAATTCAACGTTAGACAATGGGACAGTTATCAATGGTTGGCCCAATGCTGAGGGTGAATTATTTACAATGAATTATTACGATTCCTATGCAGATCTTTCAAGCTTCAGCTACCAGGCGAATTCGGGTTTTGATGCCCAGGCAAGTACCTTGGTACATGGGCTGATGACAGGCAAGAAAGTAAGGAATTTGGAAACGGGTGAATACTACACCACAGTAATGTACTACAATAACCGAGGTGAGGTGATCCAATCAGTTTCTGAACATCAGAAAGGAGGGGAGATTCGAATATCCACCCAATACAACTTTGAAGGCCAACCAACAATGTCCCTGACTTCCAGTACCAACCTGGGAGTGGATGATATTATGCGTGCTTACAGCTATAATGTGATTGGCCAAGTGGCTTACATTGACCATACTATAGACGGGACAACCAGAAGGATTGTCCAGAACACTTTCAATGATTTAGGACAACTTAAAACAAAAGCATTTCCTGAAATCACTTCCGGCAACCAGACTTATACTTACAATATCAGAGGCTGGTTGAAAACTTTGGGTACCTCATTGGCTGATGGCTATACACAGAATAATTATTACCAAGAGAGTGGAGCTACCGCTCCACGGTTCAACGGAAATATCTCTCGGATCGACTGGGGAGGAAAGGAAGGCTTAGGTGGAACCTATAAGACAAGGACCTATAATTACATATACGACAATGCCCACCGTCTGAAAACTGCCAATTTTACCGCCAGCGGTGAAACTAACCGTTTTACATTATCCGGAATTACCTATGATGCAAATGGAAACATTTATTCGATGGTAAGGAAAAACCAGCGGACAAGCTCGAGCTATGAGATAGTGGATGACCTTGAATATTCTTACGGCCAATTCAGTAACAAGCTTTCCCAGGTAAAGGATAATAATGCCTCGCTTACCTATACTGCCAAAGATTTTAAAGACAGGGGAACTGAGGATTATGGGTACGACGTAAATGGAAACATGACCAGCAATGTGGACAAGGACATCAACTTGATATCGTACAACCACCTGAACCTGCCTAGGGAAATCACTTTTACTTCCGGAGCAAAGATCCGTTTTGCCTATGATGCGGAAGGGACCAAGCTGGGTCAGAAGGTGTACAACAGCAGCGGGACACTGACCAAGA
>JAFIDK010000369.1 GCA_017051695.1 Algoriphagus aestuarii
TGACCATGTCCAGCACCTGGCGGGTCTCGACCACCTGGTGGACCCGGTAGACGCGGGCACCGTGCCAGGCGCACACGGCGGTTGCTGCCAGCGTGCCTACCAGGCGCTCCTCGACGGGCAGGTCGAGGGTTTCCCCGACGAAGTCTTTGTTCGACAGGGACACCAGCACCGGCCATCCGGTCGCGGTCATCTCGTTGAGCCGGCGGGTGACTTCCAGCGAGTGGCGGGTGGTTTTCCCGAAGTCGTGGGCGGGGTCGATGAGGATGCGGGAGCGGTCGACGCCGAGTGCCACGGCGCGTTCCGCGAGTGCCACGGTGTCGCGGATCGCGGACTGGACGACGTCGTCGTAGTGGACGCGGTGCGGCCGGGTGCGGGGACG
>JAFIDK010000370.1 GCA_017051695.1 Algoriphagus aestuarii
CGATCGTGGGCACCAGCCCTGAGGCGATCGACCTGGCCGAAGACCGCGGCGAGTTCGGCCGGGTCCTGGCCAAAGCCGGGCTGCCCGCCCCCAAGCACGGCACCGCCCAGTCCTTCGACGAAGCCCGGGCCATCGCCGAAGAGATCGGCTACCCGGTGCTGGTTCGCCCCTCCTACGTGCTCGGCGGCCGCGGCATGGAGATCGTCTACAACGAGGCCATGCTCGCCGACTACATCGAGCGCAACGCGGAAGTCAGTGCCGAACACCCGGTGCTGGTGGACCGCTTCCTCGACGAAGCCATCGAGATCGACGTGGACGCCCTCTACGACGGCACCGAACTGTACCTGGGCGGTGTCATGGAGCACATCGAGGAGGCGGG
>JAFIDK010000371.1 GCA_017051695.1 Algoriphagus aestuarii
CTCAGCTTCGACCGGGTCAGTTCGAAGACCACGTCGCACACCACGTAGCGGTCGCGGCCCTTGAAGATGCTGGTGCGGTAGGCGAACCCGCACTCCGCGGCCGAGAGCACTCTGGTGCGGTCTGCTGCGCGGTCGTAGACTGTGACTTCGACCACGGTCTGGCTGATGTCCTGGCCGTAGGCGCCCACGTTCTGGATGGGGGTGGCGCCGACCCGGCCGGGGATACCGGAGAGGGCTTCCACTCCGGACAGTCCCTCGTCTACACAGCGGGCGACGAAGGAGTCCCATTCCATCCCGGCGTCAACGCGCACGCGGACGACGGTGTCGTCGACTTCGGTGTAGGAGAGGTCGGAGGAGTCCACCTGGATCACCGTGCCC
>JAFIDK010000372.1 GCA_017051695.1 Algoriphagus aestuarii
GAGGTGGCCTGCGGGGAGCTGGAAGGGGTCACCCTCCACAACATCGACGACCTGGAGCAGGTGGTGGCGGCCAACCTGACCCAGCGGGAGGCCCATCTGGAGGCGGCCGAGCGGGTGGTGGAGGAGACGGTGGCGGAGTTTGTGGCTTGGTGGCGGAGCCGGCCGGCGGCCCCGCTGATCCGGGCCCTCTTCGACCACGCGGCGGCCATCCGGGAGGCGGAGGTGGCCCGGGCCTTGCGACGGCTGGGCGAGCTCGATCCCCGCCAGCGGGAGGTGGTGGAGGCGATGGCCAGCGCCATCGTCAACAAGCTCCTCCACCGGCCCGTCACCCGGCTGAAGGCGGCGCTGGCCCACGGGGATGGCCGGGCGTACCTTCAG
>JAFIDK010000373.1 GCA_017051695.1 Algoriphagus aestuarii
GGTGGTGACGGTGGGCAGGATCGCCTGAATGCCGAGGAGGCCGTATCCCAGTGTCTGGTTGTCGTGGACCACGTCGAATTCGTGGCGGCGGGCCCGCAGTTCCCGGAAGGCGCGCAGGGAGAAGGTGAGCGGTTCCGGGAAGCCCGCGGTCCACATGGTCGCGACTTCCAGCGCGTCGATCCAGTCCCGCCATTCGCGCATCGGCGGCGCCTGGAAGGGGTGCTCGTCGTTGTACAGGTCCAGGCTGGGGACCGGGTCGAGGGTGACACCGTCGTCGAGCACGGGGTAGGGCTGGCCGGACAGGACGCGCACATGGTGTCCGAGCGCGGCGAGTTCGCGGGAGAGGTGCCGGACGTAGACACCTTGGCCGCCGCAGT
>JAFIDK010000374.1 GCA_017051695.1 Algoriphagus aestuarii
TGATCGGCATCGGGTTGCTCTGGCTGCGCAGGCGGCGGCAGATGGACAGGCCGTCTTCGCCCGGCAACATCAGATCGAGCACCATCAAATGGAAGGATTCACGAGTCAGCAAGCGATCCATTTGCTCAGCGTTGGCAACGCTGCGAACCTGGAAGCCCTGCTCGGTTAAATAACGTTCTAAAAGCGCGCGCAGGCGCATGTCATCATCGACAACCAGGATCTTATGATTCTCTTGCATGGTATTACTCCCAAAGGCTTTATTGCCTGACTCGAATATTGTTAGAAAACCTTGCCATTTGAGACAGCGTTTAATGGTATGTATTCTAGACGAAATTGTTACAAAGCTTATTCTTTTCCCCATTTATCAACAATTTTCA
>JAFIDK010000375.1 GCA_017051695.1 Algoriphagus aestuarii
GTTCGGCCGCGGACTTGTTGTTGCCGTGCATGCCGATCCGCTCGGGCGGGAACCCCGCGGCCAGGGCGACAGCGAGCTCGCCGCCGGTGCACACGTCGAGTTTGAGCCCTTCCTCGGCCACCCAGCGGGCCACCGCCTTGGTGAGCAGGGCCTTGCCCGCGTAGTAGACGTCGGCGTCCTCGAAGGCGAGACGGTAGTCGCGGGCGCGGGCCCGGAAGTCTGCTTCGTCGATGACGTAGAGCGGGGTGCCGAATTTCCGGGCGAGTTCGGTGACGCCGACACCGCCGATGGTGATCTCGCCGTCGACTCGGGTGGCTGTGCTCGGCCAGACGCGGGGGTGGAGCTCGAGGAGGTCCGCCGGAGGGCTGGGTGGGTGT
>JAFIDK010000376.1 GCA_017051695.1 Algoriphagus aestuarii
GACCGCGGAGAGGTCCACCGCGGTACTGCGGGCCGTCAACCAGTTGCCGCTGCGCGGGGGACGCTGCCCGGTGACCAGCTCGTGCGCGATCGCCCCCAGCGACCACCACGCGGCCGGGGCTTCCCGGCGCCCTTCGATCACCTCGGGCGCGGCGTAGGCCTCGGTGATGGCCTGCCCGCCGTAGATCTGGCTCATCGTCGCGCGGACGGCTCCGCCGAAGTCGGTCAGCGCGAACACCGGAGGATCCAGGGAGCGGATCAGCAGGTTCTCCGGTTTGACGTCGGTGTGGTTGTAGTTCAGCGACTCCTGCCAGTACCGCAGGCAGTCGGCGACGGCCTCGACGACCGCGCGGGCGCGCTCCTCGGGGAGCGGGGCCT
>JAFIDK010000377.1 GCA_017051695.1 Algoriphagus aestuarii
GAGATCGCTGAGGTGCCGGGGATCGGGGAGCGGACCGCGCAGACTATCTACGAGCGGCTCACGAGCGTGGAGGGCGGACAGCGGACACAACCGGAGAACAGCAAGGCAGACGAGTGAGACTACGAGGGGAAGAACACGTGGCGACCAGTCGAGGAGACGATCTCCTGCCAGAGATTGTCGTCGTGACGGGCATGTCGGGGGCCGGGCGGAGCACCGCGGCGCGGGCACTGGAGGACCTCGACTGGTTCGTCGTCGACAACCTGCCGCCGGCCCTGCTGCCGACCATGATTGATCTGGCGGCGCGCACCCGAGGCGCCGTGCCCCAGATCGCCGCGGTCGTGGACGTGCGCAGCATGGCGTTCACCGAGGACCTGCTG
>JAFIDK010000378.1 GCA_017051695.1 Algoriphagus aestuarii
GTCATGCTGGGGCCGCTCATCTCCTTCGTGCGTGCCCTGCCCCCACTGGCCTACCTCAGCCTGCTCGTCATCTGGTTCGGCATCAACGAAGAACCCAAGATCTGGCTGCTCATCATTGCCTCCCTGCCGCCCGTTGCCGTGGCCACCGCTGACGCGGTCCGCAACGTCGGCCCCGACTACCTCCACGCGGCCCGCTCCCTCGGCGCACGCTCCTGGCGGCTGCCGCTGTGGATCGTCCTCCCCCACGCGCTCCCCGAAGTGATCACCGGGGTCCGCATCGCGGTCGGCGTGGCCTACACCTCCGTCGTCGCCGCCGAGACCGTCAACGGGCTTCCCGGTATCGGCGGCATGATCCGCGAAGCCCAGCGCTTCAACC
>JAFIDK010000038.1 GCA_017051695.1 Algoriphagus aestuarii
AGAGCGGCCCTAGGCGGTGTGTGCATCGGGCCGCCTCCATGGGTATTAGCCCCTACTTACGTTACATGTCCGTGGCCGCAGAGCGCGCGTGGCGGAGCGTGGAATTCCGAGAGCGGGACTCTCGCGGGAGCCAGTCGAGGTCCGCCGAGTGCTGTCCGCGAAGCTGAGCGGGACGCTGGTGGGACAGCCTACACGCTACCCCTGCCCTGACTAGCGTAAACGCGTTAGCGTTCATCTGAGCGCGTTCTAGGGGTATTTTCCGTTCCCTAGGTTTACCCTTGCTTGTCTGCTGTTCGTTCGTCTGCGTACATTTCAGCGTGTCGAATGTGTGGGGGTATCGGGCTTTTGTCGACTTCCCCACGGCCGCTCGCCGAATGTCCCGGCGCACACGAAAAGGGCCCGCTCACCGTTGGTTGGTGAACGGGCCGTGGCCTACTGGCTGTCGACTACTCGGCGTCTTCCTCTTCCTCTTCCTCCTTAAGCTCGTCCCGGTAGTCCATCAACCGCTCTACGATGTCATCGTAGCTCCCCTCAGGCAGAACGCCGCTGGGCACGCCCATCTCGAGGTCCTTCACCGTTCGGTGCGCCAGCTCTTCCAGCTGCTCGTCGGTGGTGCGGGCGGTCACCTCGTCTTTGACGTAGGGGAACCAGTCGATGTCCTCCAGGGGAAAGACCACGTCTTCCGGGAGCCAGTAGTCGGTGTCTTCTTCCACCAGCTCCGAGATCTGCTCCTGAGCGCGGATACCAGCGGGCAGGAGGTGGGCCCACCAGTCGCTACCATCCCACTCTTCCTCCCAGTGGTCCAGCATGATTTCAACCAGCGGCTTGATCTTCTCCATGATGGTGTTGGCCGCGTCCGCGGTGAGCGGCGGGATCCGGAAGCGGCGGACGTGTCCGGTCCACACCGACTTGGGGACACCTCCACCAATCTCCGGGTCGTAGGTGGCGGAGATCGTGCCTGCCTCGAGGTCGACCTCGATGTAGCAGGGTTGCGGCTCGTGGCCTTGGATGTGGCAGTAGAGCTCAGCGGGGGTCTCTACCTTGATGATGGTCGCCTTCGCCATGGTGGCGCTCCTTTCTCGTCGGTACCGCAGTGGCGTTGCGGTTCTGTTCTTTGTTGCTTCCAGCATACACGAGGGTTGCCGGGTTGTCTACCCCGGGACCGAGAAGTTTCGGTGGGATGTCGAGAGTGGGGACAGTCTCTGCGCGGTCGCTCGCCGAGTGTCTCTGCGCGGTGGCTCGCCGAGTGGCTCCGGTCGCTCGCCGAGTGACTCCGCACGTGCGTTCGCCGAGTGTCTCCGGTTGGGCGTATACGAAAAATGCCCCGGGAAAATCCCGGGGCTGGTTGGTTGGTCGGTCAAGGCCGACGACGGCGGTTGATCACCACCATGTCGGTCTCGTCCTCACCCAGGAACAGGGCGAAGATCTGCCACTCGGCGATGGAGTCGTTGAAGCCCTCCATCTCGTCATTCTCGTCGTAGGCGATGAAGTGGCGGCCGTTGCCGAGCGGCCGGATGTAGCG
>JAFIDK010000379.1 GCA_017051695.1 Algoriphagus aestuarii
GGCGCAAACCCGCACCCGCAGACTCCGCAATGTCCGTAAAAGCGGACAAAACCGGATCTACCATAGATGGGGCGTGTGAGGGAGGGCGCCGTCAACATCGCACACCCCACCCAATAAGATCCACTTCGCATTCAAGCGTGAAGTCGTGTCCATCGAGAACCTGGAGTCCACAGCCGTGACCAACACCGCCGAGAACACAACCGAAAGCACGGTCGGTACCGTCCGCGTCAAACGCGGCATGGCCGAACAGCTCAAGGGCGGTGTGATCATGGATGTGGTCACGCCGGAGCAGGCCAAGATCGCTGAAGACGCCGGCGCAGTCGCCGTCATGGCGCTGGAGCGTGTCCCCGCCGACATCCGCACGGACGGCGGTGTG
>JAFIDK010000380.1 GCA_017051695.1 Algoriphagus aestuarii
GCTGGACGGGCGGCGGTGTTCCGCGGGGACGAAGAACGTGCCGACGGGATCACCTCGGAGCGCAGCCCGGGCGTTGGCCGCCGAGGTCAGCACAGTAGCCACCCCCGCTTCGGTCGCGATCCGCGCGGATTCGACCTTGGTGATCATGCCGCCGGTCCCCACCCCGCGCTTGTTCGCGCTGCCGAGGTCCACCCCGACAAGATCCTCCGGGCCGTTGACCTGGGTGATGCGTGTGCTCGTCGGCAGGGACGGGTTCCCGTCGTACAGCGCGTCCACGTCGGTCAACAGCACCAGCACGTCCGCGCGCAGCAAGTGGGCGACGAGGGCGGCGAGCCGGTCGTTGTCGCCGAACCGGATCTCGTGGGTGGCGACCGTG
>JAFIDK010000381.1 GCA_017051695.1 Algoriphagus aestuarii
GGCGTTGCCGCTGGCCTTGCTGATGCTCGGCATGAGCCTTTCCGGCTATCGCATCCATCTGAGTGGCAGTCTGGTTTTGCTCACCCTCAGCAAGTTGCTGCTGATGCCGGCGCTGGTGTTGGCTCTGGGCCTGCTTGCCGGACTCGATCCCCTGGCTCACACGGTGCTGGTGCTGATGGCCGCCTGTCCGACCGGGGTAAATGTCATGGCGTTCGCCATGGGTCAGGCTGATACAAGGATCATCAGTTCAGTGATCTTTCTTTCAACCGTGGTGGCAGGGCTTACCCTTCCGCTCTGGCTGGTGTTGATGGCTCCCTGAGGACTCTACCTCATTTGGGGGAAGCCACTGTATTTTAAAAAACGGTATGATATTTT
>JAFIDK010000382.1 GCA_017051695.1 Algoriphagus aestuarii
CAGTTGCGCGAGACCGGCGCGATCGTCATGGCCCGGGAAGTGGACGTCGCCGACGCCCCGGCGCTGCGCGCGTTCGTCGACGAGGCAGCAGCCGAACTCGGCGGCCTCGACGTGGTCGTCTCCAACGTCTCCGGCGGCGGCGCCGTGGGATGGGAAGGAGCCCTGCGCACCGACATCCTGCCGTTCACGGTCCTCACCGACCAAGCACAAGAACACCTCGCCTCCTCCCAACGCGGCGGCGCAGTCATCCTCATCTCCAGCACTTCTGCGCTGCACGTCACCGCACCGTCCGGTCCCAAGCCCTACGGCGCGGTCAAAGCAGCCCTCAATCACCACGCCACCGCCTTGGCCCGGGCGCTGGCACCCCGGGGCGTG
>JAFIDK010000383.1 GCA_017051695.1 Algoriphagus aestuarii
GCGCTCATCGACCTGATCGCCAAGGGCGGTTCCGGGTCCGTCTGGCGTGCCTGGGACTCCAAGGCCCAGGAGCTGTGCGCCGCGAAGGTGCTGCGCCAGCGCGACTCCGCCGACCTCATGCGCTTCGTGCGCGAGAAGGGCGTCAGCTTCGACCACCCGCATCTGCTGACCCCCTACGGCTGGGGCGCCGAGGACGAGCACGTGGTGATCGCGATGCCGCTGGTCTCGGGCGGGACCCTCGAATCCGTGGTGCGCAAGCGCGGCAAGCTCGCCGAGCCCGCCGTGGTGGTCATCCTCGACCAGCTGCTGGACGGGCTCGCCCATGTGCACGCCGAGGGCTGGATCCACCGCGACGTGAAGCCCGCGAACATCATG
>JAFIDK010000384.1 GCA_017051695.1 Algoriphagus aestuarii
GGTCTTCAGCCACCACGACCCTGACCACGTGTCCTCCACCCTGTCCTGCTACGACTCGATGGGAAGCTCGACCCGTACTCGCCACTGCCCGTCCCCGTTGAGTCCGGCGCGGAATCGACCGCCGAGCAGCACGGTCCGCTCCCGCATCCCCGCCAGCCCAGTCCCCGACCCCCAAGCTCCGGTCCGGGACGGCTCCGCCGGCTCTGCGACCGGGTTCTCCGCCTCGATCACCAGCCACTCCCCTGCGTCCTCGGCGTCGGCTGTGCGGCGCACCGTGACCCGCAGCCGCGGCGGCGAAGCGTAGCGCAACGCGTTCGTCATGCACTCCTGCACGGTCCGGTACGCTGCCGCGTCCACCCGCGCCGGCAGTTCCCC
>JAFIDK010000385.1 GCA_017051695.1 Algoriphagus aestuarii
GCATGATCCGGGATCTACACGCGGATTACCGGAACGTGTTTCTTTCCCGCTCTCAATACCTGACCTGGACTGATCGGGCAACAGCACGATACAGTCACGTCAATTTTCTCTGCGGTATCAGAAAACGGCCACCCCTTGCGGATATTTACGGGTGATCCGAAAAAACGGAAAAGGCGGGTGGATAGCGCAGGAAGCTGATCTTCTCAGCGGAGCTGCGGAGGAACTCCCCCCACAGCAGCGGACACAGCACGCATGCGGAACGTCCCTCCCAGGCAACACGGCATCCGCGCTCCACGCTGCGGAGAGGGAGCCTGCGCTGCCGTCCGCACACCCCTCGTACCGGGCCGGGTGCGGCAGCGGCAGTGGAAACGCGGG
>JAFIDK010000386.1 GCA_017051695.1 Algoriphagus aestuarii
GTGCGGCCCGGCGGACTGCGCTCACCGTCTCCGCGAACGGCAGCATGGGGTCGTTGCGATCGGCGATCCGCGTGGTTCCGGCATGGTCGGCCTGCCCGGAGAAGTCCAGTCGCCACCGGCCGTGCGGCCAGACCGTGGCGCCCACCCCGACCGGAACCCCGTGGTGGGCGAGGAAACGGCCCTGCTCAATGTGGAGTTCCACGAAGACGCCGATGCGCGCCAACCGCTCGGGGTCGGCGCCCATCCGCTCCGGATCCAAACCGGCCTCGGTCATCGCCCGGGCCCAGGTGACCCCGTCGGCGTCGGTGAGACCACGGACCCGTTCCGCGGTGATGGCCCCGGTGAGCAGCCGGGATCCGAGCCGCGGCACGCCG
>JAFIDK010000387.1 GCA_017051695.1 Algoriphagus aestuarii
GATGCAGATTGACATCGAAGAACGAGCCGAGGTCGAACAGCAGGCCCACGCCCTGTTCAGCTCATTCGTCCAAGAGCTCTACGGGAACGACCGCACGCCCTATCTCGCTTTCAAAGCACGCAAGAGCTCGCTGGACATCATCCTCCAGCTCGACAGTGACAGCAGCAGCGGCATCTCCAACATGAAGACCTTCTGCTTCGACCTGACCTGTGCGATCATCGCGCACCGAGAAGGACGCGGCCCAGACTTCTTGGTCCACGACAGTAAGCTCTACGACGGAGTCGATGAACGCCAGGTGTACCGGGCGTTGACGCTAGCCGCACGACTCATGGAAGACGAAGGCATGCAGTACGTCGTCACCATCAACTCCGACG
>JAFIDK010000388.1 GCA_017051695.1 Algoriphagus aestuarii
GTGGCATGGGCGGGCGATCAGATCGCTCGACACGCCGCTGGACAGGAGTCCAGCGTCCCGCTGCCCACCGCCTGCGCCGTCCTGATGGGGGTCGGCCTGCTCGGCGCAGTCCTCGCTGCAACCCGGTTCTCGCCGCTTGCTGCGTTCGTCTCCGGCGGAGTGCTTCTCGGCGGCCCCCTGTGGGCGCTCCTCGACCCCGGCTCGCTGACGCAGCTCCTCCCGGCGTGGCTGGTAGGCTCCGACTCGCTGGTCCATCCGCTGGGCCCCGGGCTGCCGCTCTTGTGCACGCTCGGCACGCTGCTGTTCCTCTCCGCGCTCGTGCCGTCCCGATGGCGTTCGCGAAGCCAGCCCTGGTCCGAGGAGGTGTACCCGCC
>JAFIDK010000039.1 GCA_017051695.1 Algoriphagus aestuarii
GTCCTTAGGAGACACGCGCTTGCCCTTCTTTGTCTGTGCAGCATTGTGCACTGTGGAGGCGATCATTGCGGCCAGAACATCTTCACGAGGTCCGCCGAGTGGGCCCTCTACCTGCTCGTAGGCGGCCCACTCCGACAGTTCGCGGGAGTCGATCCGCTCAAGCAGCTCCCGCACAGTCATTCCCAGGTGCGCTGCCAAGCGGAAATAGAATCTTCGTTCTGGCCTTACTCGGAATTTTTTACGTACGTCTCCACGTCCTGCCGAGTCAAGCCGGAAAGCCGTTGTGCGACCTCAAACAGCCGCGCAAGAACATCACCGGACTTCTCGCCGAGCGCCTTAATGTCCGCATCGGAAAACAGGCGTTCGCCCTGCTCGTTCACGAGCGTTTGCGCGAGAAGTCGTGCGCGGAAATTCCGGAACCGCTGTGGCGACGGCTTCCCGTCCGGGCCGATCATGGATGCCTCAAACGCGTCCCGTTCCGCACCGGACAGTCCCCGAATACGGACGCGGCCGCCCCATTCGGGGACTTCCACATCCTCGTACGGCCGGTCCTGCGCGGCAAGAATCTGGTCTTTAGTGAGCAGCATACTGCCTCCCTACGCGAAACTTACTACGGGGCTCAACCAATTACGCCCGATCCCTCGGGGTCTTCGAACTCCGATGCAGGCCCAAACACCGGCTTACCGGTGAGTCGGAACGTGAGCGATGCTTCAGCCTTGTCATCGAACGGGGCTTCCACCTCAAACCCCGACAAGAACGCCTCGAACTCCCACGTGGTGCTATCCGAGTCCGGGAACACGATGCGGTACCGACGCACCGAGTCGTTGAAATCGTCAAACAGGGGATTGTGAACCCCAGGCACATAGTTCACGTCGATCGACACTTCTCCGGGGTCTTTCAGACCGCCGATAAATTCTCGCCACCCATCCGCAGAGTCGTGACTTGTCACCTCGATCTCCTCGCGTTCCGCACTCGGACCGGAAATCGACGTAACATTCGCCACGTGTTCGAACTCTTCAGTGAGGTCATTGAACCGCAGAAACCTGGTCCCGTGCGCATCCATGCCACTAGCCATGGCCTACCTCCTTTAGCGCGCTACGATCACGGAAAACTGAACGGGGACATGCCGCAAACTAGGGTCAGGGTCATGCAACGTTTCCACAAGCTCCAAGCGGGTCGCGATATGCTCCCATCCGTCAACCTCTAGCGGTTGGTGATCCAGCAGCTGGCACACGCGGTCAGCGATCTCCAGCGCTTCCGCGAAACCCCGGTACCGGGACCACACGTGAAGTGTCACGCGGACTTCGCGGCCAAACCCGGTCAGATAGTTGTCAGGGAGCAGCGTGCCTTCCCCAATCACCACATACGGAAACTCGGTGCCCTCAGGAACGTCGTCAAACACCCCGGAAACAAGCGATTGTAATTCACTATCCTCAGTCAGCGTGCGGTATATCGCGCGCTGAACAGCCAGTGCAGGAAGCATGGCCACTCCCTCACTTAGGCAACGCCCTCTTTAGCGCCT
>JAFIDK010000389.1 GCA_017051695.1 Algoriphagus aestuarii
GCTCGCGATGGGCGCGTTCGTCACCATCTGCGCTGCCGACCTCATCGGGGCGGTGGGCCGACTGTCCGGGGAGGCGGTCGCGGGAGGAATCGAGTACCCGGTGCGGCTGCTGGGCTTCCTGCTGCTGGGCGCGATCCCGGCAGTGGTGAAGCGGAAGCCGGGAACGGCGCCCCGGCGGATCACCGGACGCGGCCTCTACCGGGTCGCCCCGGAGATCGCCGCGGTCACCGCGTTGAGCACGGCGGCCGTGGTCATCACCATTGCCGGGCTGCGCGCGGAAGGCATCGCCCCGGTGCTCCCGCTCACCGCGGGATCCGCGGTCCTCGTCCTCCTGGTGCGCATGGTCGGCTTGATGGACGAGACCACCGTCTTG
>JAFIDK010000390.1 GCA_017051695.1 Algoriphagus aestuarii
GTGGGTGGAAGGGTAGGTGACCATGAGCGCGGCCAGCCGGTCCCCGGCAGCGTCGATCTTGGCGCGCAGGTCCGCCAGGTCGATGTTGCCGCCACTGTCGCACGCCACCACAGACACCCGCATGCCCGCCATGACGGCGCTGGCCGCGTTAGTGCCGTGCGCGGAACTCGGGATGAGGCAGATGTCGCGCTGCTCTTCACCGCGGCTGCGGTGGTAGCCGCGGATAGCGAGCAGGCCCGCGAACTCGCCTTGGGAGCCCGCGTTGGGTTGCAGGGAGACCGCGTCGTATCCGGTGATCTCCGCGAGCCACGTCTCCAAGTCCCGCACGATCTGCACCAGGCCTTCCGCCTGGTCGAGGGGGGCGAACGGGTGC
>JAFIDK010000391.1 GCA_017051695.1 Algoriphagus aestuarii
TTGTATAATCAGTGCTCTACCTCCAATAGGAAATCCATGAGGCTAGCCCTAAAGCTATTTCGGGGAGAACCAGCTATCTCCGGGTTCGATTGGCATTTCACCCCTAGCCACACGTCATCCGAGTCTTTTTCAACAGACCCCGGTTCGGGCCTCCAGTTGGCTTTACCCAACCTTCACCCTGCGCATGGCTAGATCACCCGGTTTCGGGTCTACGACACCGTACTCATCGCCCCCTTCAGACTCGCTTTCGCTCCGGCTCCAGGCCTAATGCCCTTAACCTCGCACGGTATCGTCACTCGCCGGTCCGTTCTACAAAAAGTACGCCATCACCCCTTAACGGGCTCTGACTACTTGTAGGCACACGGTTTCAGGT
>JAFIDK010000392.1 GCA_017051695.1 Algoriphagus aestuarii
CTGCAGTGAGTGTAAGGGGACCGGCCGGGAACAGCAGGTGACCATCCCGACCGCCTAACACCACAGCCACACTCCTCGAGCCCCGGTGCTACCCGGTACCGGGGCTCTCTGTGTGTCCCCGCTCTCGACATCCCACCAACTGGGCCGAAAACTCGGCCCGACTTTTCTACTCCGCTAGTTGCGCAGTACTGAACAAGTCTGCTATAGTAGAGGTACACAGAGAGGGAAACACCCCACCAACTCACAAGGAGGTTCAAATGACCAGCTTCGCAGCCGCCAACGCCGCCGCCCGCTCCTTCCCCATCCACACCATTCACGGCCACGACGTGGCTGCTGGCACCCTGATCGGCTTCCGCGAATCCATCTCCGGAG
>JAFIDK010000393.1 GCA_017051695.1 Algoriphagus aestuarii
CGTGATGCCGCGGGTGGCGGCGCTGCTGGACGTGATGCAGGTCTCCGACATCATCGAGGTGGTGAATGCCACGACCTTCAAGCGTCCGATCTATGCGGGCAACGCGATCCAGACGGTGGAGTCGACCGATGCGAAGCGTGTGATCACGGTGCGCACGGCCTCGTTTGCGGCGGCGGCCGGGGGCGGCAATGCGGCGATCGAGACGGTGCCGGCCGCTGCCAACCCGGCGGTCTCGACCTTCATCGAGAACCGGGTGGCCAAGAGCGACCGTCCGGAGCTGACCTCGGCGCGGATCATCATCTCGGGCGGCCGGGCGCTGGGTTCGGCGGAGAAGTTCAACGAGCTGATCCTGCCGGTGGCGGACAAGCTGG
>JAFIDK010000394.1 GCA_017051695.1 Algoriphagus aestuarii
CTGTTGATCGGCGGCCCGCTCACCCCCTCCGAACTCGGTGGTCAACCTTGTCCGGTTCCGCTGCCCGACTCGGGAAGGAGCATGCGCAGGGCTGGGGAAAAAGCCCGCGGTCCGCCCGGTTCGCGCCGGTGCATTGCGGGACTTCTGGGGCGTGGAACGCGTTTCCTGACCGGATGGTCGGGTAGTGCGAAGGATCCAGCCGGTTCAGGAGGTGGAAGGGAGACACCCCTCATGGAGCGCGGCAGCGATAAACACGGTCCCCGACTCGACGAGAGCCTCAAACACGAGATCGAGGGGGCACTCAAAAGCGGCGGCCCGACCCGGGCCCACGAAGACCGCGAACCAGAGCCTTTGGTTGATGACGAGGGAAT
>JAFIDK010000395.1 GCA_017051695.1 Algoriphagus aestuarii
GTGCGAACCCTGTCCCCGCGGACCCGCCCGGCCGTACCGGGCAGCCCACCGCGGCCGCCCCGGGTCAGCGCACAGCCCGCAGTCCGCCGCGCGGCGGGTCGCCCAAGCCGTGGGCGTTGCGGTACCAGCCTTTCTCCGCCAGCAGTTCGTCGTGGGAGCCGCGCTGCACCACCCGGCCGTCGACGATCACATAGATCTCGTCCATCTCCTCCAGCCGCGCCAGGTCGTGGGTGATGAGGAGCGTGGCATAGCCCGCGGACGCCGCCAGCAGGTCGTCGAGGACCGCATCCCGGGTGTCCGGGTCCAGATGCGCGGTGGGCTCGTCCAGCACCAGGATGCGGGGCTGCGCCAGCAGTGCCCGGGCCAGGGCC
>JAFIDK010000396.1 GCA_017051695.1 Algoriphagus aestuarii
GGGACTGCAGCGCTGTTCGCCATCGGCTGGCCGGGGCTGGGCACCGACTTCGGCGGGGTGCTGGCACTCGTCCCCGGGCTCGCGGTGACCATGCTCATGATCGCCGGGCTGCGGGTCACCGTGGGCCGGATCGCGGTGATCGGCGTTGCCGCGGTAGCCACGATCGGCCTCCTGTCGTTCCTGGATTATCTCCGGCCACCGAACGAACGCAGCCATTTCGGTTTGTTCGCGGGACAGGTCCTTGACGGCACCGCATGGCCGGTCGTATCCCGCAAAATCGATGCAATGCTGGGTTCTTTGGGCAACTGGCAGCTCACCCTCCTGGCCGCGGGGGCTTTGCTGTTCCTCTTTGTCGTATTGAACAATCCGC
>JAFIDK010000397.1 GCA_017051695.1 Algoriphagus aestuarii
ACCGCTTCGGCGGGTAGAGCGCGGTGGAGTCGACACCACCGGACAGGATGCGCCCGCTCGCCGGTGCGGAGAGGTTGTAGGCGCGTCCCAGCCGGGTGATGGAGTCGAGCAGCACCACGACGTCCAGTCCCATTTCGACCAGACGCTTCGCCCGTTCGATAGCGAGCTCGGCAACGGTCGTGTGGTCTTCGGCGGGACGGTCGAAGGTCGAGTGGATGACCTCGCCCTTGACCGTGCGCTGCATGTCGGTGACCTCCTCAGGCCGCTCGTCGACGAGGACGACCATGAGGTGGCACTCGGGGTTGTTCTGGGTGATCGCGTTGGCGATCGCCTGCAGCACCGTCGTCTTACCCGCCTTGGGCGGGGAGAC
>JAFIDK010000398.1 GCA_017051695.1 Algoriphagus aestuarii
CGTATTCGCCCGCCACCTGCACCACATGGTCAGCCTGTCGGTCGGGGTGCTGCTGGCCGTGGCGTTCGTCGCCGACCATCCGCGGATGCTGGCCCGCACCCGCAGGCAGACGGTCACCCTGGACGTGGTGCACCGCAACCCGGAGATGCTCCGCGCCGACTTGGAGCACCGCCTCGGCGGGAAAGTGAGCGCACTCACCGTCCTGGAAGTGGACTATGTCCGCGACCTCATGGTGGTGGACGTGCGGTTCCACGCCACCGGCTCCGAAGCGAAGCGGGAAACGTCCCGTCTGGTGGAAGAGGTGGCGCGGTGACGGCGGTGGCTGACGCGGCCGCGCTGCGTCCGCTGTCTCTTGCCGAGGTCAACGCTT
>JAFIDK010000004.1:0-244400 GCA_017051695.1 Algoriphagus aestuarii
TTCAGCGGAATTTTGTACTGAATTTCACACCTAAAAATGACTGGATCTCCCTCGTACCTCGGGAGCTAAGTCATTTTCTTAACGGCGTTCAATCCATTACAAAACCGAAAATCCCGTAAGGCTCACCCATTAAGATGATAGCTTCTGAAAACAATAATCAGCAGACAGCTCCATTAAAATCGTGATAGTACCATAAAATCTAATTTGGAATGAGCAGCTTGAGCTTCTTCAACATTTGCACCGATGGAAGTACCAGCACCTACCAATTGATCAGCTCATCGCAAATGTCCTTTTCTTCTTAATTCAAAATACGCCTCAATAATTATTCCAGCAAAATTAAAAGTTCGTTTTTGAATTGGGTTTTCCATGAACTAAAAATAAAATATTTAAAGTTAACTATAAACTATTCACTTTAAACTTTAATCTTTCGAAAGCTTCGCCCTTTCACTCCCGCCTCCTAGTCCCCTAAGAGGGGAATTATGTTACCAAAAGTCTATCACTAGTGACAAAAAATGTACAGTAACGAAAGGAAGCAAGAACTAAAGTCCGACTGAGTAAATTTATTACTCGGTAAACAAATTTAATGGGATTTGGGAATATTGCAATTCTAAGAGGAATGGGGAGATTAAAAGTTGAGAGTTTAAAGTTGAAAGTTGAGAGTTTAGAGTTGAAAGTTGAGAATGGAATTGGGGACATAAAAGGTTCTGTGGTGGTAGATCAAAGTTTTTCTTTAGTAAGCTTAAATCTTAAAAACTGAAAATTGTCACTGTTCCGGTGGGAGAACAAGTCAATTCTAGGATTGATAGCCTTCATGTAGTCAGGGAAAATCAGTGGTTCCTCCATCCGTATGGCTAATAATGAAAACGAATCCAACTCCTTTAAACTACTAACTCCAAACCTATTTAATATTTTTTTCTGATAGGGGGATCTGGAAAGCCAACCTTGATTAATAAATGGTACTGGTGATTTAGCATTAAAAGTCAGTCCGAACATATGCTCTTGATACCCTTCTAAAAATACCGGTTCGGATTCAGGAATTTCTGCCAAAAAGCCCGCCATTTCACTTTTCATAATTTCTCTACCCATGCCCTCTTGTATGAAATTAAAACTATGGAATACTAAGCCAAGACATAAAATCACCTGAACTGCCTTAGGATAAAATCTACCCACATTACCTCGAGAATCCTGTAGAATAACAAAAAATAAAACAAGGATAAACAGCAGATTGACTCTACCATAAAACAAATAAAAATGATTTAGAATCAGGAAAAGCAAAACCCAGGTCAGCAAAAATTGAAGTTTGTTTTTTTGGTATTTCCACAATAAAATATAGAAGAGAATCAGAGCAATAAATGATTTAAATGCTTCTGCTTTTTGGATATTTACAATTCTTTCAAATGTATTTTTCAATTGGTTCACTGAGAAAAATTCAGCGTCAAGTTTCCTTTTCTTTGATTCCAATCCTTCCACATCAATTTTTCCTTCCTCAAAAAACCATCGCGAAAAATAAAACCATTCATTCCCCTCCTCTATTTCATTTTCAAGTACGTTTTTATAAAAAACAGGATGATCAATTACGGCTGATCTTGCTTTATTGAATTTCAAAAATTCTTTATGTTCCGAATTCTGTTCAAAAATTGATTTACTTCCAAAAACAAGTCCGGCAAGCAAAAATACCGGAAGTAAAATGGGGAAAATAGTTTTAAAATTCTTTGCTCTGAAGGCAAAGAAAACCCAAAGAAAGACTCCCATGGAAATTAAAACTGCTGCTTCAAAGCGAATTAGAAAACCCAAAGTAATCATCAAATACCCTATAGTTCTGATTTCCCTGGGTGAGGATTTTCCAAACAAAAGCGTAAATCCTGCGAGGGTCGCAAAACCTGCAACCTGTGTGAATTGAGGAAAGAATAGCAAATGAACCAATATTGAAAAGTTTAGCAAAGCAAAAAATCTTCTTTCTTGAACCGGGATTTCCAGCTTTGAGATAACCTTCAACAAAACAAAATAAGAGAGGAAAACCACCAAAAACCAAGTCAAGGGATACCAAGCAATGGCAGGAACTATCATATAGGCTTTGGAAAAAACCCAGCTAAGACTAGGATGGATAAAAACAGCATAAGGTTCAGGGGTGCCGGTGTAGGCACCGGAGACTAACCACATCATGATTTGATCGTCGTTGACCTGGAATCTCCAGGGGAGGAACCAGATGGTAACAGTTGCAATCAGGCCAAGGATGGACCAGATTAATTGGAAATGATACTTCAGTAGGTTTTTCAATCTTCTTATTTTCTCAATTCCAATTTAAGACTCCCTTGAGGAAAGCTATAGTCTTTTTCCACAAAATCATTTGAATGGAAATTGGGTAGATCTTGGTAAGGGAAATACAAAATGGCTGAAAGTCCATTTGGAAAATCAGGATACAAGGCATTTAATTGTTCTTTATCCCAAATTCCAGGACTATTTACAGAATGTCTGTTGAGCAGATAAAGCCAACCAGGATTTCTATATACTGCAATCACCTGGGAATCTGGTATGCCTATTAATTTAGACTGAAGGTCATTTAAAATCGCATGCATTTCCGGATTAAGTAAAATGGATTTTCCTGGCTTATATTCCCATTTTGTATTGAAATTCCACAGTGCTTCTGTCCCAAATGGTTTCCACCAAATGCCATTCAATACCAAAAGCAGTGTTACCAAAGGAATTCCGGCTTTGAGTAACTTGAGAAGTGCTGGATTGGACTGTATCATAAACACCAAAGCGAGGATCCAAAATACCCAATAGTGAATTCCAAGCCTTAGCCAATACACATTGGAGCCTATATGTAAAGCAAATGGAAGGATCAAAGCTAAAAGGAGAAAAAGGTTTTGATTCTTCGATTTGGACTTCCAATCAAACTTAGCAGCAGAATTACCAATCAAGGCAGCGGATGCCAACATGAAGAAGTGTGACCATTCATCTGTTATCTTGGTGAAATAAAAGACTAATCCTACAGCTGCAATTGGGATGATAATGAATACATTAGATGAAAAATCCCTGACTTTGGCGATCACAAATGCTGGTATTGCAACCAGGCCAATCCAGAATAAGCCTACAAGATTGTTTTTGATTAACAATGTCCATTCGTAGTCTGATCTTGAAGCCATCATTTGCATAGTTTCTTTCATTCTAGAGATGGCGGATTCATTAAGAACTAAAATAAAAAGGCATTCAAGAACTATAAATGGAATGGGTAAAGTAAAAATAGATTTCCAGTTTAATTTCTTTTGCCATCCCAAAACTATAAGTGAAAGAATCAGCAAGCAGATTGCGGCAGTGATTTTCACATAAACCAATAAGGCCAATACCAAACCTATTAAAAAGAATAGAGCCTGGTTGAATTTTGGATAGGAAATCAGCATGAGCCAGAAACAGGCCAGGGTAACAGAAAGGGAATTATAGGATAAACTGGGAGGCAAAAAAGCATATCCTGAAAAAAGAGCCATGAGTAAAATCAAGCCAAGCTCCCAGTTCAGATTAGAGTTTTGGTTAAAATTCCGCCAGAACAAGATGCAGGCAAAAGATGCTAGTATGTACGAAAACAATCTCAACAGTCTGGACCCTACAATACCGAATTCTACATGGGTCAATTGATAGAAGAGTTTAAAAAAAAGGTCGTAATGGTAAATCCCTGCTTTATTGTCTTGTAAGGGATCCAATAACAGCATGTACATTCCTTCGTCTGTAAGGTCGAAGCCCTTGTTTAGTGAAAACAAGATCAGAGCAAGAACAATCAGGGAAAAACTAAGGAGGTAAACCAGAAAAATTCGTCTGTTTTGAAAAATCATGTCTAAAATAAAATCCTATCCCCTATTTTAATAACTGAATTAAAATACAATCATTTATTACTATAATACAAATTTGTGGATAAATACATTGGTCTAAAACAAAAAAATACCCAGTACTGGGTATTTTTTTTTAAGTGGGACTCTATACCTTTATGTCAGGGTGATTAAGCAACTTTTCTCATAATTTTTTCTAGAACATTGATAAGGGATTCTTTTTAATAATTTTTTATCCCTTATTTTTTTCCCCTTCTTAATAGAACCGCACTTCGCAATCAGGCACAGCCTGTTTAAAACTATCTACAGATCTGCTGTTTAATCTGGTATTAAAACAAGATAGCTTTTTAAGGTTTGTCAATCCTTCGATTGGTCTAAGAGATCTTAAGTTGGTACTGGCCACATCGAGTTCCTCGAGATTAATCAAACCTTCCAATCCCCTTAATACTTTAAGGTTTGTTCCAGAAAGATTCAATTTCTTAAGATGAATCAAGTTGACCATAGGATCCAGATCAGATATACCTGTATTTGATATGTCGAGTTCCTCTAATTCATTCAGTTTTGCAATGGCTGAAAAGTCAGAGACAGGCACCTGGGATATTTTCAGTGATTTCAGCAATGGCAATTTAGAGATCGGAGAAATATCCATAAGAGGTGCATCAAATATCGTCAGAGAACGAAGGTTACTGAAAACAGTCAATGCCTCAATCTTACCGATTGCCACACGTTCAAAATCCAAAGAGGATTTGCCAGTCATGGCATGCAATTGATCTGTATCGGGATTTTCAGGAGTGGAATTTTGTTTTCTCAGCAAGGTCTTCCAGACATCATCCAAAGACTCCCACCAGGCCATCAGTACATCCGTTCTATAAATAATATTCAGGTTTGGTTTTTGAACCAAGACTTCAGGAACTTCCTCCACGAAAATTTCAGAATTGTTGACATTTAGATAGGTCAATTCAGGAAGAGACAGTACATCCATAATACTTTGTACTGGAGATCCTTCCAGGTCCAATCTTTCCAAAAGCTCATTGTTTTTGATTGGAGAGATATCTTTTACCGCCGTGTTTTTCCCAAGCACTTCTTTCAGTGTTTTCACTTCAGATAAAGGCAAGAGATCCGAAACTTCATTGTCAGAGAAATTAAGCGTGTGCAGTTTGACAAACCTAGTGATCGGGTTAAGGGTCTGAATTCCTTCTCCGGACATATCCAAAGATTCCAAGCCAATGGTTTCTGTCAGGATTTCAACATTTGGATTATCTGATTTGATTTTTGGATTGGCTTTTTTCAAATTGGATTTCCATGCATCTGATAATCCAGACCACCAGCTTTCCAAATCTTTGACATGATGGATCAAAAGAACTTTTGGATTGTTTCGGGTAAAATTATCTGCCGCCAATACAGAGAGTTTGGTTTGATCTGCCAGAACTTTTACCAGCTTAGGTTTGGAATTCAAGACTGAGATATCAGCAATTTGGGTTCCTGTCAGATCCACTTGCTCCAGTTCCTCTAGGTTGTTTAGAGGAGTCAGATCCTGGATATTGGTTTCTGATAGATTCAGGTAGGCAAGATTATTCAATTCGCCTAAAGCTGTAAAATTGATCAGGTAATTTCTGCTGAGATTGAGATTTTTCAATCTGCTCAGCTCTTTGATGTTTTCTGCGCTATTAAAGCCGCTTTCCACCAGACTTAGGTTTTGAAGGCTATCAAATTCATTTAAAACCGCAAAACTCATGATCGGAGTTCGGTCAGCTTTTAAAGACTTTAGAGATTTGAGGTTTGCAAGTTCCTCGATTTGCTGGATCTGGGTATTTGAGATGTCCAGGTGTTTCAGTCGATCCGAGTATTTGATGAATTGAATATCAGAGGTAGGAGTATTACTTACATCCAGGTATTCCAAAAAGGTCACATTGGAAATTGGGCCAAGTTCTCTAACCTGGGTATTGCTCAGATTGACATATTTCAATTCCCTCATAGCCTCAAGAGGCTTCAGATTCAATAGATTACTGGTACCGGAAATATCCAGTGAGTCCATGCCTACGAAGCGGTAAAGCATGTCAGTATCTATGGAATCAAACTCGGTCAGCTGAAATTTGTCTTTCAGGAAATTCTTCCAGTTGGGATCTAGAATTTCCCACCATTCTGCCAACTCCTCATCCCTGCTTAGTTTAGTTGTGTAGATACTGGCAATTTTAAGTTCCTGAGATTTCTCATCCAGGTTGACTTCTACGAATCGAGGTTTGGTATTGGAGATTTTTTCCCCGGTTTTTCCACTTGCAGTAATAGTTCTGTCCATGGAAACCACAAAGAAAACATTGCCATTATCTTTTTGACCTGGCTTTACTTCACGGATTTTGAATTTGAAGTCCGCGTTATTGAAAAAGAATTCAATATCCTTCAGGTAGGCAGTTACATCTTTATTGGTCACCACTTTTCTATCCATGAGAAGATCATCTTCCACTTGGACTTGGGCATCGCGGAAGATCTTCAAATAGCTTTCACGGATAACCACATCCTTGTCTCTAGCAGGAGTTTCAGAGTTTCCCACAGTATTGAGTAGGTATTCCAGAAAGCGGATCTGATCCTCTACTTTACTACTGAAGCTTTTAATTTCATCAGAAGAATATCCTTTTATATTCTGGGCAAAAGCGGAGAGCCCAAAACAAAAAAGAAACAGGAGAAGAGTTATTTTTTTACTGTTGATCATAAATGTATTTCAGGATAGTATCCTTATCTCCTGGATTTAATTTAACCAGGTTTGATATCAACCAACCTGTATTAAATCCTGGTCTATTGAATTGATTGACTTCAAAGTACCATCCTTCTATTTGGAAGAAATGGAATTTTACATCTTTGACAGTTTCGAATCGGATGTTGTTCTGTTTCATTTCATACAAAAACAGTGTCAAATAATCAGGTTCGAAGCTGGATTTGGTAAATGCTTCCGGCACTTTTGAATCCTGGAATGCTCTACGAAGGTTCATAAAGCCCAATTCATGGCTCAATGGGTGCAGAAAATCTTTTTCATTGCCAACGGGCTTGTTGAACAGATCCTTAAAAGGGGGAAAACTCACCCGATCTATGACCCATTCATACCCCAATCCTTCGGGCTGTAACTTCAGGATCAATGTAGCTGTTTCTCTTTTTCCTTTGAAGATGAAATCTGCCTGTACCTCAGCCAGCCAACCTTCCCTGTGGAAGTTGAGATACTGAGGATAAGCATCCGAGAGTACATTTTTCTTGAATTGATCTTTGAGGTCTGGAGAGACGGAGGAAGTTTGATTATCAAACAAGATCTGTAAGAAACCTTCTCTTAGGGCTTTGTTATGATAAAGGGAATCTCCAGGGTAAAACCTGATGTTTCCGTCTGTTGGAGACTCTTCTGCATTGAATCTCCTAAAAAATTGATTTACTTGTTTTGTTGATGCTGCGAATCTGCCGTCATCTTTAATTGTCCCGGGGCTGCCTATGCCCTGCCCCGAGACAAGAAAGATGCTTGCATTAAAAAACGCAATAATCAGGAAAATTAATCTCATGCGGAGGTTTCAGTAACTCTTACATCGCCTAACATCACATCCCAGAATTCGATGGTACGTCCGGCAATTTGAGTCTGTTTTTTCTCTACGTAAATAGTGATGTCTTTTTTGGTGGTATCCTTGTAGTTCATACCTGTTTCGATAGAGGTACCTTCGAATCTTTGGAACACGGTGATAACCCCTACATATCTTCCATCAGGTTGTCTTTCCAGATCAGAGATGTACTGAATATCATACCAAGAGATATTTACTCTATCATAATTAAGAGCCATCAATCTTTCGAAGTAGCGTCTTACTTTATAATAGGCTATTTCACTGGTATTGATACTGGAAACTCCCATTTCAGCACCTGGAGCAAAAAGCTCTTCAGCTCTGTCCATCACACGGTTAGCTTCAGAAAACTGGGTTTCTTTACTACCGATGATGCTGATATATTTACTTAAATCTTTTACTTTTTCTAAAGCAAGAGAGTCAATCGCCTGCTTTCTAGCTGGGCTAATGTCATCTGCTTGAGCGAATACACTTACTGCTGTGGCTAAAAATAAGCCCAACATAAGGATCAGTTTATTTTTCATGTGTGTATAATTTGATTTTTAAAGACCACATGGAATCTTGCTTGCCGACAATCATGCCTATTGGTGACGTTTTTGTCATGCTCGATTTCATGTCAAATCTAATTTTTCAGATGGGAGATTATTTTCTTCTAAGTTCCAATTCAGAAACTTTACCATTTGCATCCAGACGGATATCTGAGATGAAATTCAGGTTTTTCTTGGTGTCTTTCAGATACTCAAGGTATTTTTTGATGGTAGTAGGTTCATCATAATCCTTGATTCCGTTTTCTTCATGAATCACGATCAAAACAGGAGTTTCCTGATTTGAAAACATGGCCAAAGTTTCCTGAATAGATTGATTTGCCATGGAAGTGCTTCCTGCAGCTGCTACGCTATTGAAATAATTTTCAAGTTTTTCTGCAGCTACTTCTTCAGCAGAAGCTACCGGTGCAGGTGGTGGAGTTTCAGTCACTGTCTCAACTGGAGCAGGAGCAGGAGCTGGTTGAACAGCTTTCTTTTTACTCTTACATGCGCCGAGAGCCATCAGACCTACTAGGGCGATTATTAGAGAGCGGTTGATCGAAAAAGAGAATAACTTTTCTTTCATTTTAGGGGTTTGATTAAATTTATTTAGGTTTTTTTTGGAATTGCAGAATAGGATATTCCCGATCGGCAAATGTGGTACAAAGTAAATAAAAACAGATGATTAAATGACAAATGCTGTACCAAATCATAAATCCTTTTTGTTAATTTTTGTATTGGCCTTTTTGATGGCAATATATTTTGGTAAAAGGAGGGGAATGATAGGATTTATGATATAGGATGTATGATTTTAGATGTGTGTGTAAAGTTTAGAGTTTAGAGTTTAAAGTGATAAATGAAGAATTTGGAATTTGGAATTTTTAAGACTCTGAAGGGGGCTAAATGTTAGTAGCATGGCATCAAAGTGTAAAAAATCTACAAAAAGGCCTGAAAAATACCCAATATTGGGTATTTTCTTTATGATTTCTTTGCCCTTAATTTGTTGAGCGTTAAGTTTTAATTAGGCATTTGCCTATTATATTAAGAGCCGGGGTATTCCTCGGCTTTTTTTGATAGATGGCCCAATGCACAGGGAAGTTAAAACCACAATAGCATTTTGCGATGGGAACCTAATCCTTAGGGAATGATTGGTGATTTAGATCAGATGGAATTTTCTCTGAATAGAAAGTTTGACACTTAAGTAGAGCAGGCAAAAAACGACAATCACCAATACGGCAAGATCATCTTCCGGCATGGTCCTAAACCGGATAAACAAAAAGAAGTTTAACAGTAATTGGATCAGGGCATAAAAAACGGCGATTAGGACATGGTCTTTTTTACCTTCATTGGCCAGAATCTGGTAAAGATGTTTCCGATGAGGCTGTAGGACATTTTCCTTTTTCAATCCTCTCTGAATCATGGTGAGGATGGTTTCTACTCCATACACCAAAAGTACTAACACCACAGTCCAACTTCCGGTTTCGAGGTACCATTGCGTCAAGAAATAGATCATCAGATAAGCAATGGAAATACTTCCGATATCTCCGGCAAACATCATGGCATGCTTTCTAAAGTTAAATATCAGAAATACGCAGATGGCCAGAATCTCGTATTGAATCAATTCCCTGTCAAAGATTGGGGAATACACATTGATAGCAAGTAGACTGCCTAAGAAAACCAGAGAATACAAACCGGTGATTCCATTGATCCCATCCATGAAGTTTACTGCATTGATACATCCCAATCCAATGATATAAAAGGCCAGAATAGCATACCAAGGCATTAATAGGAATACATCCAATTCAAAAAAGGCCATGCTGATGGCGAGGAATTGTATACCAAAGCGAAGTTTTCTGGAAAGAGAGTACAGATCATCCATCAAAGAAATGGCAGCGACCCAAAGGATGCCTATTACCATCCAGGTGTTTTGGAAGTCAAAAGCCATCCACCAGAGCACCACTGCAGCAGGAAAAAGGATCCCTCCTCCCCTTACAGTGGGGATTCTATGTGAGCTTCTGTCATTTGGGACATCAATTATCTTAAATCTGATAGCCAGCCTTTGGTAAACCAATGCTATTAACAATAAGATCAAAAAAACGATGAGGTGTGATAAAATCATTTAAAATTTCCAATGAAACATTTTCTAAAATGGCATTAACTTTTTAGATGTATTTCAAGCTAATAAAAAGATCAATTATTTAGTAATCCAGATAGGATTGGATTTTTATTTTATGTGATTATAAGTTATGATGCCAATGCAATTATTTTCTTTGTTTTACTACTGGATAAGGAATGACCAAATTATCCTTAAAACTAGAGTTTCATCTATTTATAACTGGTTTTTAGCTTTTCTGAGATAACAGCAAACATACAGATATAAATATATGATAATCTGCAATCTTGGGTGCAACTATAATTTCTTGGCTCACTTGGATGGTGATAGGTGACCTAAGTGGCCTGAAACCTGTAGTGAAGTTCATTTTATCTCATGACCGGTAGAATTACGGATATTCATATTATCTTTTTTAACTATGTTGAATTCCCTCTAAATTTTAAACCAAGTTTTTTTGTTCACTAAAACCCAATTATTCAACAGAACTATCACCAAGCAGTCCAGCCACCATCAATTACAAGATTATGTCCCACCACATGACTACTTGCTTCTGAAGCCAGATAAACAATCCCACCACGAAGTTCAGTTTTATCACTCATTCTACCTATAGGATTAAGTTGTTCGAACCTCTCCAAAAATAAGCCTTGATGGCCATTCCAAATTCCTCCTGGAGTCAAGGCATTTACCCTGATTCCTTTTTCTGCCCAAAGTGTGGCTAGGTATTTAGTCAAAGCCACTACCCCGTGTTTACTTACTGAATAAGCTACAGGCTGGGAAATTCCTGTCCCTGGATAAATTCGATGGTTTGGACTTACCACACCATAAAGGGAGGCAATATTAATGATTGAGCCATGTCCATTGGATAGCATATGAGCACCGATCACTTGACATCCTATGAAGCAACCAGTTAAATTTACCTGAATGATATTGTTCCAGTCTTCTAAAGGAAAGTCTTCAAACCCCGAATCAAAATTCTTTGATTTGCTTTGATTCGTAAAGCCAGCATTATTTATGAGAATATTAATTTCTTTTTCTGAGGAGAGGATTAGATCCAAGGTGGTCTGCCAAGATCCTCTGGAAGTAACATCCAATTCCAATGCCTTAATTTGATTATAGCCTGCTTGATTCAGGATTGAAACTGCTTTTTGGCAAGCTTCCAGATTTTTATCAGCCAAATAAACGATTGCGCCATGGTCTGCTAAAGCAATTGCATGCTCAGAAGCCAGAAGTCCAGCGCCGCCAGTCACTAATGCAACTTTCCCAGTTAAATCAAATAGAGGAGAAATCGGGGTAGAATTATTCATTTGTATTATTTAGAGTTTTTTTGACTGATGATAAATTCGATTAATTGAAAATCCAAATCAGAATCGATATCTATGGCTCTTTCTCGAGGCATGGGACTTATTAGGCATTTTGCTTTTGACCAATGCTCAAATTCATAAAGAGCAGATCTTTTGACCACGTAAGCTGCTGGGCTCAGGCTATAAACAATAGGTGCATCCTGTCTTCTGACAATTGGCTTTTCTGAGGTTTTTACTATTTGAGCAAAACCATTACCATTGATTTCCATCATATTAAAATAAGGGTTTCTTTCAGGCTCATATCCTGTAATCACCACGTCAATATCCGGCCGACTCAATGCCAATTGAATTGCATTATCAATATCTTCAGTTTCTTTTAGAGGAACCGTCACATCCATATCCACCAAGTAATCAAACTTACAGTTCATCAAAGATTCCATAGTCTCTAATGCATGAATAAAAACGGGCCACTTACTGGCAGTATCAGAAGCTAGGTCATCTGGTCTTAGGAATGGTACCAATGCGCCAAAATCCTTTGCAACTTCCGCAATTATTTTAGAATCTGTGGACACCACAAGTTCATCCAGAAGTTTAGATTTTTTTGCTTGAATTACTGTATGGCCAATTAAGGGGATATTGTTCAGAAGTTTGACATTTTTCCCTGGGACACCTTTAGAGCCTCCTCTACAACAAATAGTACCTAAAATCATATAAACTAGAAAGTATTTATAGTCCCGTTAATGGAGGAAGTTTTTGACTCCAAGACCATTTTTAAACTAATTAATCCATCTTGAAAGGAAGTTAACCTATCATCGACTGGATTATTCATAAAAGCATCGACAATTTGAAGGTACCTATCATTTCTTTCAAAACCAGAAAAATCAAATTTTTCAAGGTCATTCTGAGCTGTGACTAGGCTAACAGTCCTCTCTGCCAAATCCCATTTAACCGTTCCATTCTCGCAAGTTATAATGCAAAACCGGATTAATTTTCGTTGATGGTAATCAAGGTGGATAGTGGCATTGCATCCATTTTCAAATTGAATTAATACATCAGCCAAATCTTCTGTTTCAATTTCTAATTCTGGATTTTTTTGGTAAAAACATCCAATTTTTTTAGGGAAGCCCAGCAGCCAGCGCAAGTAATCAAACTCGTGAACTAAATCCAGCATAACTCCTCCCCCTTTTTCTATACTTGCACTCATTCCCTTCCTATGATCTTCTAATGGCCTCCAGTCAGGTAAATATTGACCCACAAAAGCATTAACGGAATAAACCTTCCCCATTTTGCCAGAATCAAGGATTTCCTTTACTTTCCTGATTCCTGGATCAAAATGCAAATCAAAGCCAACTTGGATTCTGACCTTCTCAGATATCATTCGGTCCAAAACTCTCTCCAAATCATTCCATTTATGACTGATAGGCTTTTCCAAATAAATATTTTTGATCCCTGCATCCATAAATGAATTCAGGTCTTCTAAATGGAAAGCGGTTGGAGAGCAAATAAACCCGTGAGTATAGGCTGTGTTTTTTAAAGCTTGCTCAATGGTTTGATACCTATTCAAGTGCTCAAATCCTTCAGACAGTTTAGTTTTGGAGGTTATTATACTCACATCGGATATTCCAAGTGCAAGAAGATTGGTAGTATGCCTTTTACCGATTGAGCCGAAGCCTTTCAGAAGAACTTTCATGTATATCCTTTAAAAATCTTTAGTTAAGGAATCGCAAAGGTATTTGATAAATTTTATCTTATCAGAACAAATACCCCTGCTTTATCAAGTTTTTCTCCAGATCTGGTGACAAAAGTACCTCTATATACATAATTTCCGTTTGGTGCGGGTTTCCCGTTTACAAAGCCATCCCAACCTTGGTCTTCTAAAGAATTAGCCTGATAGATCAATTCACCCCAAGTATTGAATATATAGAATTCCATAGAGGCAATACCTCTATAGTAAGGCTTGAAAAATTGATTTTTCAGTCCATCCGGAGTGAAAGCATTTGGAATCATCACATTATAATCATCAAAGACCTGGACTTGCATTTGGAACTCAGACATACACCCAATATTATCTATAGTAGACAAGGTAACCGTGTAAACACCTTTGTTTTGGAAGGTATGAGTTGGGTTTTGAACAGAGCTTGAAGAGCCATCTCCAAAATCCCAATTCCAAATAATTGCATTTCCTAAACTTAAATCCTCAAACTGTACAGGTTCCTGAATTTGAATCTCTCCATTGGTAATGATTGTTCCTCCCCCGAGATCAATTTCATATTGGAAATTTGCAGCCAGTTGTGTTTCAGCTATCAAGACCTTGATTCTTTGAGGAGCATTCCAGCAGAAAGCACCTTTTAAACTACTGCTGACACGATAATCACCAGACACTGCTACACTTCCTAATTCAGAAACCTGCATGGCTGTACCATTAGGACTAAGCACATTATAGTCATAGACATTTGGATTAAATCCTTCTATGTAATCAGTTAAATCCACTGTTCCATTTGGATCGCAGACCACAGATGGGTTAGAAACCTTAAGGTTAGGGATAGAATTAACAGTAACAGTAACAGGTTTAGGTTCTACTCCACAAACTCCGGTGCCTTCTACTGAAACATAGTAAGTGACTGGACTGTCAGAGGTAGATAATCCTGAAATGGAAATTTGTCCATTAGAATTTATCTGATAGTCAATTCCGGCGGTAGTTCCTGAATTGATTATTTGTGTAGTATTTGCATCAAAATACCAGGTAAAGACAGGATTTGGCACATTTCCAGGAACAGATGGTTTAATTGTTGCCACTGCTCCTTCACAAATTGACTGATTTGGAGCTGAAATTTGAGTTGGGACTTCTTCAAGCTCAACTGGGCTATCCAAAATCAAAAGACAAGATCCAGAATCTGTAATTTCAAAAGAATAAGTTCCTATTCCCAAATTATCTATTGAAACTATACCAGAAGCAGGTACTGCCTGGGCGCCAATTGATTGACCATTTTTGAATTTCTCAACCGAATAAGTACCATACCCTCCAATAACTTCAAAGGATATAAGCCCATTGTTCAAATCACAGGTTGGTCCAATTGCCTCCAAATTTTGGATATCAAGTGGAGCGGAAGGCCCTTTTACCTCAATATTTTCAAGTAAGACATTACAAGATTCAGGAGTGATAATCTCAATTTCGTAAGTACCTGGATCCACTTCAAAAACATTGCTTGAAACAGCTGCTGCTCCGTTAAGACTATATGTGAAGTTGCCCGAACCACCAGCTGCATTTACAGTGATTTGTCCTTTTTCACCAAAACAAGCTTCGTCTATAACTGTAAATGAAGCCGTTGGAATATCAAAAACCTTAACTTTTGCTTCACCTACAAAACCCGGACAAATAGTTGGTCCAGATGCGATCACATAAAAAGAATAATTTGAGCTATTGGCTGGAAGTCCAGAAACTTCCAATTCACCAGAAGCATTTTGGTTAAAGACAAAACCGTTTCCATCTGGATTATTATCTGTAGGGATAGCTTGTGTAAGCCCTTTATCATAGAACCATTGGTAAGTAACCGGAGAGGCCGGTGGGTCAACAGAGGGCAAGAAAATCACTGATTCTCCTAAGCAAATCGCTTGTTCATCTACCAATACCTGAGTTGGGCCATCCACTAAGTTTACTTCCTCAGAATTAATTTGACAGCCTTCGGCGTCTGTAATAGTCAAACTATAAGTACCTATAAGCAAGCCATTGATTTTTATATCAGGACCATTCACACTTTGGGTAGAAAAAGTTGTTCCATCTTTGATCAATTCAACTTGATATGGAGCCCAACCTCCTGACACTTTGGTTTCAATTTTACCATTTGCAGCACCACAACCCGGATCAATTGCAGTCAAAGGTTCCAAAGTAAGAGTTTTTGCCGGGCCTTCAATTTCAACAGAAAGCACTTGTGCGCAACCAGCTGGTGTAGCTATTGTAATTGTGTAAGTTCCTGGTGCAAAATTTCTTGATTCAAGATCTGCCAAACTTCCTGCAGGCTCTGAATTCACTTGATAAGTATAAGCAGGCAAATCACCAGAAACCAATGAAATTTTACCGTTTTTATCCCCAAAACATGTTTCGGGACTCACTTCCAAAACCACCTCAGGAGTGTCATAAACTTCAACTTCTACCGGTATTTCCTGGCCTGTACAAACCACATAGAAATAATAAGTGTATTTACCTGCGGGTAAATTATCAATGGCTAATTCAGGATTAAGCCAATCCGTATCATCTATGGTATAAATCACATTTGGATCTGAAGAATCAGGTCCTGAGCTTATTTCGCCAACTTGACCAGGAGATTTAAACCATTTTACTTCTGTAGCTGCAGCAGGTGGTAAATTCGGATCAGGAGCTATATGGATAGGCCTAATCAGTACTTGATTACCAGTACAGTTGTCAATTGGAGGAACTAACTGGTATACTGGATCGGAGGACTCTTCCACTTCAAATGAGAAAGTCTCAATACAGGAAACTGAATCAGTTACTATAAGATAATATGTGTCTGGGGCTAAATTAAAGGCACCATTCAAATCTCCAGTTATAACAGAGCCTGTTGGACTACCTTTTCTCCATTCAACTGAATATGCTGGCCAACCTCCAGAAATCAAAAGATTTTCTATGCTTCCATTATCCAGATCACAGGAACTTCTAATTATATCGGGAGTATTAATGGTTATAGCAGCAGTTGGTCCAGCTATGACTACGTCATAGGATTCTGCACAACCCAATCCATCTTTAATTGAAATGGTATAATTGCCTGGAGCTAAATTAGTCCAAGAAGTTGAACTTGAGTAGGCAGCACCATTTAGGCTATATTCATAAGTTCCGTTTCCACCGGTTGCTGTAACTGTTATAGATCCATCTGAAGCTTGGTAGCAAGCCTCATTTTTTGTTTCAATGCTGGCTTCAATTGGAGGATTAACTGATACATCAGCTTTTTCTACTGAGGTACAAATTCCAGCTCCTGAAATTTCGAGGTAATAGGAATATTGTCCTGCTTCCAAACCAGAGATTGTCAAATCAGAATTTGCTCCGGTAATCTGATATATAATTCCTTCTGCATCTGGGGTTGGATTAGAAGAAATAGGTTGACTTAAAGAAGCATCCTTATACCATTTCATGGAGGGTTTAACCGGAGGGACCACCTGAAAAATAGGATTTAAAACGGCATCTTGTCCTTGACAGATTTCTACTGCTATTGGATCAATTGTGACATCAATGCCATCATCATTGACAAGGGTAAATAAGTCTGGTCTATTCAATGAACATCCATTAGCATCTACGACAGTGATCGAATAAGTACCTGGAGCAAGGTTTTTGATTTCAAAGGTTTGACCTGTAATGCTGTAATTAAAAGAATCAATTGCTCCGCCATTGATCGAGACATTATAATCTATTGTCCCACCAGATATATCAAATGTAAATGAACCATTGGAAGCTCCACAGGTAGGGTCCGTTTGGGTCTCATTTGTCAATATCAACTCAGAAGGCTGTTCGACTTCCACCATCACTTGGTTATTACAAGGAGCTCCATCTTCTTGAGCGGTGATTGTATATGTCCCAACAGGGATATCAGTGAAATTCCCATTACTGTTCGACACACCTAATTCTTCGATGGTATAGGTCATATTTACAGCCGGGTCACTTGATATCAAGTTAATTTTACCATCATTTCCATTATAGCAAGAGGTTGGTTCCGTTTCAAATACTACCTCTGGAAGCTTTAACACTGAAACTTCTGCAGGAATTGGATTTGCAGGACAAACCAAATCACCAGAAACATTCAAATAATAGGTATAAGGAGAGCCAGTATTTAATAAACCAGCAATCTGAAGTTCATCACCTATCAAAGTATGCGTTGCCCCATTAATTACATCCCCACTGGAAATATTGATATAAGTTCCTGCGTTTGATGGATCCTCGTAAGACCAGGAGAAAACAGGAGTTGAACCTGCTTGATCGATTATTTTTGGAATTAAACTGGCAAATGGTTCATTTTCACAAATCACCACATCATCCACATCAAAAACCGGAATTGGTTGAGCCACCAAATCAATAGATAGCTCAGCAAGGCAGGTATTAGCATCCAGTACAGCTATGGTATGTGAACCAGGAGAAAGATTGGAAATGGTAAAATCATTTGCTGCATTTATAAGCAAATCCGATCCGAGCGAAGAAATTGGATTTCCATCAAATGAAATCTGGTATTCTCCAGCGGCATCAGGAGTTCCGCCTGAAACTGTAAAGCTCCAAACCCCATTGTCTTCTCCGCAAGTTGGATCCGTACTAGAAACAGTTTGAACATCTATTTCAGAAGGTTCTGTGATATTCAGATTATCCTTGAAAGAAGAACATCCTTCAGCGTTTCTGATAGTAAGCGTGTAGGTACCTGGTATAAGGTTTTCAAACAAACCATTATTAGCAGAAAATGGAATATCGACTCCATTATTTCCTAATAAGCTAAACTCAAAGTCGGAAAGATTACCAATTGGAATTGCTGCTTGAATTGTACCGTCTCCAGCACCAAAACAAGTCACCATTGTCAAGGCAGGGTCGTCCATTTCAGGACCAAAATTTACCAGAATTTCTGCCGGCAAATATCCTTGATCACAAACCTTTGGGCCAGTTACTTGTAGATAATAGGTATAAGGAGTTGTTGAGGCAGCCAATCCAGTTACGCTCATTGAATTTGTAGCCACATCAAAAGAGAAGGTTCCTCCGTCAAAATTAGAAGCTGAGGTTATAGGAGTGTATCCTCCTGCTCCATCAGAAGCAAACCAGTTAAAAGTAGGAGTTGAGGAAGATTGCTCAATAGTCTGGGCCTGTACAGTCGCAGTTTGACCTTCACAGATTTCATCGTTGCTGACAGCATATTCGGAAGGAGTCTCGTAAGGAACATCCATAGTAATACTGATTGGGCAGCCTTCTGCGTCTATCACTTCAATGGCATAGGATTGACCTTTGAGATCTTCCACTTTATACGTATCTCCTGTTTTGGTAAGGTTTAAGGATACAATTTCCTGACCTCCAATTAAAATTGAAGAGTAAGGTGGATTTCCCCCGGTCAATGTAAATTCCAGGGATCCATTTTGAAGGTCACAATATTCTTCAGTTGTACTTACAGGAGTCAAAGCTAAACTAGTAGCAGGTCCTTCAATAATAACCGGAGTAACTAGGTTCGTACAGTTTGGGTTCTGGGTTACCACTTCTACCTCGTAATCACCTGGCAATAGATTTGAGAAGGTGTGTGTATTTCCAGCAACTGCTCCACTTTGTTGAATCGATGTAGCATTTCCTATTTGATATAAATAAAACTCCTTATTTCCGGTTCCTCCTTGAGCGGTAACTTCGATAGCACCGTTCCCTTCTCTACACCAATCCGGTTTTTCTACAACCTGAATATCTATTGCAGGGTGTACAGTGATAGTTGCAACTGTAGAAACCGAGCCCACATAAGGACAAAAGTTTCCATTTCCTGAGCCATTATCCTGAAAATCAGTTTCAACATAAAAAGAATAGGTTTTCGGATTTAAACCATCAGCTGTAAGACCAGTAACAGTAAGTTTCCCATCATTTGCAATATTAACAGTTACCGGAACGCTTGCAATTGTCATATTTCCATTAACTAACTCCTGATTTCTATCTTCATCTGTGTACCATTTAAATGGAACATCATAGCCATTTGGATTGTACACGGGGTCTATAGAAGGTGAAATGATCGCATCATTTCCTTCACATAAAATATCGTCATAAGGCTTCAGTTCTACAGGAGTGCCCCTAACTGTAGAAAATTCATAAACCAATTCATCTTCAAGTATACAAGGGTCTGGTTGGGCATTGTTATTAATATCACAGACAGGGCCTAAAGCAGCTGAACTTGGGTTTATAGCTCTTACGAATATCTTACCCAGATCCAAGCCTGTTAAATCAAAAGTTGCAGTCAAATATCCGTCTGCACCTACTACTAAACTTGTGCGGGTAAAGGACACTGGTCCGGAAGCATCATAAAATTCAATAGTATAATCAGGAGCTAACCTTTCAACTATTACCCCTGTTAAAGATCCATCATTTTGACCGCCGCAGGTAGGATTCAAGGTATTGTTTTCATCTGAAACAAACTGAATAATAGGCTTAGGATTGATTACAATTGTAATAGGAATTGCATCAGACTCCAATCCGAAGTTATCCACAACTTTATAGTACCTAGTGATTGTTCCATAGAAATTAGAAAGTGGGTTTCTTTCAAAAACAATATTTGCTTGATTGAACTCTCCTACTGTCACATCATCACTCAATTCTGCATTAAAGGTTCCAACAAGTTCTCCATTGATGGTAACAGGCAATGTTTTCAGTCCATCTTGACATCTTAGATCGCAAAATCCCGGCTGTTCACATTGAAAAAAATCATCTTCGAAATTGTTATCTGCTGGAACAGGCGCGTCTAATAATTGGATACATTGGATAAAAGTATTTTGATCTGCCAAAGACACACAAAATGGAAACTCTACCTGATCTTGGTCATCAATACAGATTTCTTTAAATAGCTCTGGAGGAGCAGGTTTTTTATCTTCTCCAACGCTTGAAACCAAAGCTGCAACATTTCTAATATCTATCGCACTGTAGTAGGGGTTTCCTGTAGAAGCAGCAAAACCCATCTTCAAAAAATCAACTCCCGGAGGGATAGGATAAGGATAATCCACATCTACCAATATTGGAGTAGGTACTAAATCCTGATCTTTCAAAATCGAAACAGATATCGTGTATGGGATTGCCGGATTATAGGGATTGGTTGGTTTTAAATCTATAAACACCTTTCTATAACCATTGGGCCTAGTGATACAATTAAAATTTGAGGGTGGCAGTCCTGAGCTCAAATTGAACATTTGGGAGTCAGGTAAAAAAAACTTTCCTTTAGTAGTTGGGTCAGAATAAAGATCTCCTGACCCATTTGCTGTCCTCGAAATTACATAACCAGGAGTGGATGGAGGATAAACATTAAGTGGATCAAATTTAACAATTTGGCCATTAACAAATTGGTAACTTTTAAAAGGTGGTGATTGTGTATCTAATAGCGGATTGCCATTATCCCTGTTTACATCTCCAGGATCCACGGGTCCTCTTATCGTTATTGCATTTGGATAAAATCTTCTATCGGTTTCATTTAAAGTAGAATAATTGAACTGATTCGGGTCATGGAATCCCCCATATTTTTTTTCTTGGAAATTCCCAAAATTACCCGTCACATCGAAGCCAATACCCATATACCCCCCTTTTAGGCCTCCAGAAGTATGGGTTGGGTTCGGATTAAAACCACTTCCATTACTTCCATGAGGAGCATATCCCAGTGAACCACCTAAACCACCTATTTCAAATGAATTTTTATCAACATTTCCATCAAATAAGAAAAAACTAAAGCCATCACCTAAACCTGGGTTGCTTGGTGTATGAATAAAATACTCAAAAGAGGTTTTAATTCCATAAGTAGGCGAAAATGGCAAATCAATAAATACATATCCTCTTAGATCTTGCCCACTTTCTGTCAACCTTAATCCTTGACTAGTCAGATAAGGAGTCCAAGGATTCCCATTGTATGTTCCTTCACCTTGAGCCACGGTAAATGGTAGACTGTTGACATCAATACTTGTGTCAATGAAGCCCTGACAATAAGGGAAACCGGCTCTAGGAATAGATTGAGAATGTGCAGAAATAGAAAAGTAGAAACTTACAACCCATAGAAATAAAATCTTGGCATAAGTAAAACTATCTTTGCTTTTCGAACTGCAAAAACTCATAAGATATTGAGTATGAATCAAAAGGTAAATGTGGTCAATATATTAGTTTAGCTGATATTAATCAGAGCTAATAGCAACAATCATTCCACCACATAACACCTCAAAACTTAGTATTAAAATTCTACTAGGAAATAACTAGTGTTTCTTGTTTAATCTACTGATATAAAGCCAAAGAAAGGGATTTTTAATGCCAATTTTAAGGAATCCTTTATTCTTTTTTGGGGCGGAAAAAGGCACTAAGTCAATAGAAACAAAAAATACAAACGCGGAGTTTAACATTTGGAAAAAAGAAAAGACCTCTTTAAGAGGCCTTTCCAAATTTATTTTGATTGAAAATCGATTTTAAATGAAAATCATTTTGCCCAATCTATAAATCGTTTTTGCTTGGATAAATTCCAAAATTCAGGATTATTCAAAGATTCTATAAAAAGCTGGTCGCTCCTACCGTCACCAAATAAATCCTCCTTTGTAAAATCACAGTTCTTAGTTTTAGCTAATGCCTCCAAAATTTCGACTTTTGAATAGTCACAATTGATGATATCCTGATGCAAAGCTCTGTTTTGTTGTCGAGTGCCTATATTAACCACTGGGATTCCATAATAAGGTGCTTCCCGAATTCCAGCACTGGAATTACCTACCATAAATTTGGCCTTTTTCAACAAGGTAAGGAAGTATTCAAATCGAATAGATGGGAAGATTTTAAACTGGTCAAGTCCTTCCAGGCGTTTGTATTCCTGCAGAATAAAAGAAGATCCTAAATCATTATTTGGGAAAATAACCACCATATTCTCATTTGACTCCAACAAAGCATCTACAAATTCCTTGGCATATTTATCCATGGATTTGATTTCTGTGGTGACAGGATGAAACATGGCCAAACCATACTCCTCAAATGGAATTCCATAATAGTTTTTGACTTTTTCAATGCTAGGAAGATTTTCCGAAAGCATTAAGTCAACATCAGGAGAGCCAATCACCAATACGGAAGAATCCTGTTCCCCCATTTGAACCAGCCTATCCTTTGCTTTTTGATTGGAAACGAAATGGATGTGGCTCATTTTTGAAACGGCATGCCTGATCAGTTCATCGATTGTCCCAGACACTTCACCCCCTTCTATATGAGCAACCAATATATTGTTTAAAGCACCCACGATAGCTCCGGCCATCGCCTCTATCCTATCTCCATGAATTACGATTAAATCTGGTCCAAGCGTACGGATGTAGTTGCTGAAACCCTCCACAGTTTTAGCCAAACTAAGGTCCATGGTTTGTTCATGGGTATGGTTGACGAATGGATAAATATTTTCATACCCACATTTTTCTACTTCAATAAGAGTATATCCATATTCATGCAGCATGTGCATGCCTGTCACAAAAATATGCACTTCGAATCCAGGCTCATTTCTGGTTATCTCTATGAGGGATTTTAGCTTACCAAAATCAGCCCGGGTACCAGTCAAGAAGACAATTTTTTTATTTTCCGACATTCTCCCAAACTACCTGCGTGTCCAACTCTATATCAGTAGAGGCTGTCTTTCCCAATACTTCTTCATAAAATTCTGCCAAAATCCCTCCTTTACCAGGTCTTTTGACCCAGATATTATCTTTGGTAAAGATCTCTCCTGCTTTGATTGGTTTAATTGAACAAATGGTAGCAAATGCAAAATCAATGGTTACCTTTTCCTCTTCTGCAGGACCTTTTTTACCTCCTCTTTGTAATTGTATGATCTTTGAACCTTCGATCAAATCTTTGCAGGCAATTTCATCCATAGAGCAAATAATATCAGGCCCAGGCCTATCCATGGAATCTGTAAAGTGCCTTTCCAAGATCGAAGCTCCTAAAGCTACAGCACCAAAGCAAGCATGATTACTCAAAGTATGGTCACTTAAACCAACCACAGCATTAGGAAAAGCCTCTTGCACTTCTACCATAGCTCCTAACCTAACCAAATGATTTGGAGTAGGGTACAAATTGGTAGTATGCAGCAATGCATATGGGACTTGATGTTTCTCTAAAATGGTGACCGCCTTGCGAATGCTTTCTATCGTATTCATCCCAGTACTCATTATAATGGGTTTGCCAAAAGAAGCAATATGCTCCAAAAGCGGATAGTTATTACATTCTCCAGAGCCAATTTTGAAAGCAGGCACATCCCATTTGATCAAGCGATCTGCGGCGGCCCTACTAAAAGGTGTGCTGATAAATATCATCCCTTTTGACTCTACATATTCCTTGAGAGCCAATTCATCCTCTTCATTTAGTGCACAACGCTCCATAATTTCATAAATACTCACTTTGGCATTTCCTGGAATTGTTTTTTTGGCAGAGCCAGACATTTCATCTTCTACAATATGCGTCTGATGTTTGACCATTTCGGCACCAGCTCTATGGGCAGCATCTACCATTTCTTTGGCCACCTGAAGTGAACCTTCATGATTAATACCGATTTCGGCGATGACTAAAGGCGGAAAATCGTAACCTATGCTTCTTCCTTGGATTTTAAAAGATGGATTCATTTTATTGATTAACTATTTTAGATCTAAAGCATTAAATTATTTGAAATTGGGAATGTGTTCCGAGACATTTTTTTTCGTCAGTGGAAACAGGTAGGAGAATTTAGAAAGTTCTAAATAATGAGTATCAGTTTTACTATCACCATACGCATATCGGTGCTCATAAGGATATTTATCCAGGTATTGTACGATCCTGTTTTTCTTTTCAATTCCATAACAATTCTTTCCTTTGATTTTACCGGTGAATAGACCGTTTTGAACTTCAAATTCAGTTCCTATTAACACAAAATCATTAATTTCTGCCCATTCTCCTAACCAAAGACTAGAGGAGGCAGTAAGAATGACAATCTCATGTTGGTTTTGCCGATGCCATGAAAGTAGTTTCTTAGCAGAATCGTAGACGTATAAAGGAATTACTTTTTCTGAAAATTTCTTGCCAAGACTTTTGATTTCTATTTCAGATTTCCCCTTAAAGAAAAAGGAAAAAAATCGCTCTTTTAGTCTGTGGTTTGGATATAGCCCTATAAGTTTTAAGATTATGAAAACAGAGTTAACAAAAAGGCAAGCCAAAAACTTAGAATATCCACCCGAATAAATCAAAAACTTAAGAAAAGAATCTATGTCAGTAATAGTGCCGTCAAAATCAAAGAATGCTACTGCTTTTTTACTCATAAATTCAATTTCTTGAAAATAAATTCGGGAATCATTTTAATGATCAGCATTATGAATCTCCAAGAAGGAAGCACATATATTGAATTTTTCTTTTTCTTAAATCCTTTAAAAATTGCTTTTGCAACATCTTCAGGTTTTGCAGTTAAAGGAGCGGGAGTTTTGATTCCTTCAATCATTTTAGTCTGGATAAAGCCTGGAATGACAGTCATCACATGAACCTGACTCTCAAACATCCTGGCTCTAAGCCCGGATAAAAAAGCAGTCAATGCCGCTTTTGAAGCGCCGTAAAAATAATTACTCTTACGGCCACGTTCCCCAGCTACTGAAGAAACACAGATGATTGTTCCTTTTTTTAATTTTTCCATTTCATTGGCAATCGTGCCCAAAATGGAAACATTTCCAGTGAAATTTGAATCAATAATATTCCTTGCATGTTCAAAATCCTTTTCAGCCAATGTCTGATCACCTAATACCCCAAAAACTGAAATTACCGCATCTGGAATCATAGGAAGACTTTGGTAAAATGAGGAATGTGACTTATAATCTAACGCATCAAAAAAGACACTTTGGGCATTCACCCCATGCCTAATTTGTATGTCTGTAGCTTCTTTCTGAAGCTCCTCCACATTTCTGGAAGCCAAGATCAGATTAAAGCCATTTTCGGCAAAACAATGGGCACAGGCTACGCCTACATCGGATCCTGCTCCCAATATCAATAGATTATTCATCAGCTAGTATTCTTAATTCCTTGATTTTGTAATTGCTTTTTTCCAGTTCATCCAAAAAATCCCTAGATGCAAAAACCGACAAGGAATAATCTAAAACAGGATTGGTAATCAAGACAGCAGCATACATTTCTTTAAACTTTTGGTCTTCATAAATATTTTTAAATACTTCTGCAGAGAAATCCCCTACTTCAATGTATTCTTGATTGAAAGTGTCCTCATTATCAATAAATCCACCTGATAAAAAGAAAATATCAGGTTCTTGTTTGTAGAAAACTTCTTTGTCAAAGCCACTGTGATTTTTAGGACCTTCCAAATCCCTATCTTCATCCGCATGAGCCATTTCCTCATTATTGAGACCCAATAAATCATTGGTAACACCTTCATAGGAAAATGCCACTCCGCCTGCAGTCAACACACCTTGGGAAGGTAAGGAATCAAGTTCTGCAAAAAACTCATTTAATCTTTCGCCTTGCTCCCTTCCACCTTTTGCAAGTCCCCATTCATGGGCTAAAGGAGAAGTTTGATTAATAAAATTCTCATAGAGATTGGCATTTGGTATAAAACTTACAAAAGCCATTAGCATCACAGCCGTTTTAAATGGAATTTCTTTTCCAAAGGAATCAGTACAATAAAGTAGCAAGAGGTAAATCAAAGGGAGTGTTGGTTGTAAAAACCTAGAATAAGAAAAATGATCACCCCCAGTATAGATCGGAATAAAAAGTGTTACAAATAAAATCAAGGTTAGAAATACCAGTTGAAAATCAAACTTTAATTTATTTTCTATCAATGATTTAATCGAAAAATAAAAGGAAAGACAAATAATCAATACCATCACAGGATTATCTAAAAAAATCCTGTAGAGATAGAAAACCCCATAGAAAAGATTATTCAAAATATCTTCAGAAACTTTGGCATAGAAGGTATTAGGTAAAGGATATCCAAAATAGATAGTCCTCCAAGTCAATACTGCAGCCAAACCGACTCCATAAAGCAAAAGGTAATAGACCGCTGATAAATAAGATTTAGGAGCAAAATTCTGAGATCTTATGTATAAAAATGATTTTGCAGTGAGGAAAAATAATGCCCATAACATGGACTCAGGTCTAGTTATCAATGATATTAATAACATCGCTGTGAATCCTGTATCAATTCTCTTTTGGCTGGGGTTCTTGGAATCTTCAAGAATATTGAGTGAAATTCCTATCAACAAGGCACTCCATAATCCTGTTTCCAAAAGTGAGAAAACCGTCCATTCGAAATATCCAGGGATAAAAAAAAGCAAGCCAAAAAACATCAATATATACACCCCTTCATTTTTTGGGATATTGGTAAGGTTTTCTTTGATGTAATGCACGAGTTTACCTAAGGCAAAAGAAACAATGAAGATATTTAATATCAACATCAATATTTCAGGATTCTCTGAAATGGTAAACATCAATGAACCTATTAAGGTCCAGAGTAATGAAGTAAAGCCTTGAACTTGATCGCCTCCCTTGTTGTATACAAAACCATACCCATCGGAAAAATTCCTCATGTAAACCATGTAGATATTGGCATCATCTATCCCCAACAAGGATCGGCCATTGGTAAAATATATAACAATGGAAACTATCAGTATAAAAGCCCCTGAGAAAAAATAAGGCAATAATTTATGCTGTAAACTCATATACCTAAACGCTGGGATTGAAGTGAATTGAATTGATTGGAGTGTTTGAAATCATCAGAATAAGTTCTTTCAAAAAACTCTTTGCTCATTCTTGAGTCTTTTGCCAGATATAATTTACCTCCATATTTCAATACTAAAAGATCTAATTCATCTAATAGAGCAAAGACTTTTTGGTTTACTTTAAAGTCAAGCGCAAGGGTATATCCTTTCATCGGAAAAGAAAGTGGAGAAGAAAAAGAATCTGCGCTTCCAAAAGTTTTGAGGACAGCTAAAAAAGAGCCTGTACCGGACTCTGAGATTCGGGATAAAATTTCCTTCATCCCCTCTTTTCCATTTTCAAATGGGATGGCAAATTGATATTGAACAAAGCCTTTTTTTCCATAAATCAGGTTCCAATTAGATAGAATATCCAAAGGGTAGAAATATGGGTTGTAATGAACATAATTATTGACCTCTTTCTTCCATTGTTTGCCATAGTAAAGGGCATTGAAAATAGAAATTGTCAAGTGGTTTAATGTAAATGAAGGAAAGGCAAAAGGTATTTTAAATTGCTTTTCAGAATGGAGCGATAACGGCTCTTTGATAGGTAATGCTTCTATTTCATTTTGACTTGCGTGTTCCCCAAGCATCAAAATAGACCTACCCATATTTTTTCCTGATTTCAAGCAATCAATCCAAGCCACGGAATAGGTGTAATTTTGGTATTGATCAAACAAACCCATCAATTCATCCAAACCATTGGCTTTGATTGCTTTTTGCTTAATATAAGAAGTCTCTATGGGTTTAAGCTGAATGGATGCAGAGACTATGACACCTGTCAACCCCATGCCACCTATAGTACCTCTAAAAAGTTGGATATTTTTTTCCCTTGAGCATTCCAAGACAATCCCTTCATTGGTCAATAGTTCAAATGAAATTACAAACTGGGAAAATGCACCTTCTTTATGATGGTTCTTGCCATGAACATTGGAAGCAATGGCTCCACCCAAGGTTATGAATTTGGTCCCTGGGGTGACCGGAAGAAAGAATTTTTTGGGTACACAAACTTTAAGGATATCACTCAATAGGACACCAGACTCACAGTGGATAATTCCTTTTTCCTGATTAAAAGCTAGAAACCTGTTTAATTTAAGCGTAGAACAGATATTTTTTGCCAAGGAACTATCTCCATAGCATCTGCCATTTCCTCTGGGTATAAATTCAGGGTTTGTGGAAAGGTAATTTTTTAATTCAGAAACCGATCTAGGGCTAGATTCCTTTGCTAGAATGGAAGGAAATAATCCCCAGTTTGAAATTTTATCCATAAATGAAAAATGCAATCGTACCTATCCAGATCAGGATATTTATTTGGAGAAATCTATCTTTGATGAGGACTTCTACAGGAGATCCTGAATTCTTATCGATAATGGTAATCTGTAGATATCTCATGATGCCCAAAAAAACAAATAGAGAGCTGATATAGAGTTTATCAGAATCCAATCTTTCAATCGTTTCAGGAGAAATCGAATAAAGGATGTAAGAAATCAAGGTAATTGAGAATGAAATGGATGTCGCTACATCCAAAAACACCAATGAATAACCTTTGCTTGATTTCCTGAATACCGTCCGATTATCATCAATAACCAAATCGTCTCTTCTTTTGGCAAAAGCCAGAGAAATAGTCAAAAGAAAAATCAAGATAATCATCCAATGTGAAACAAAAATATCAGCTTCAGATCCCCCTGCCATCACTCTTAATACAAATCCCAAACTAATGCAGGAAACATCCACAATAGAGATGTTTTTTAGGTAAAATGAATAAATGATATTCAAAACAAAGTAACCTACTACATACCAGGCGGAAGAACCCAAGAAAACAAGGGTGGCTACAAAACCTAAAAAAAAGAAACCTAAAATAAGATAGGCAGTATTTTGAGTGATTGATCCACTAGCTAGCGGCCTTTTTTTCTTTTCAGGATGGAGTCTATCATTTTCTACATCTACAATATCATTTAAAACATAAATCGTAGATGCCGCCATACAAAAGGAGATAAACAATAAAATTATTGAGCTCTGAAAAATCAAAAAGAAATCTCCTGCAAAAAACAAGGGTAAAAAGACAAAAATATTTTTGACCCAATGTCTGACTCTAACCAATTTAAGTATGGATGTTAACATAATAGTTACAAATCAGCTTTCACTTGATCTAAAATATATTTTATCTGGGATTCCGGGGTGCAGAACTTTTCAAAATAAGCCTTCCCTCCCAGTGCAATTTTCTTATGGTAATCTGGATTCAAAAGGATGTATTGAAAAAATTCTGGAAGCTCTGCGATATCCTGCAACATATGGATTTCTTCTCCATGCTTTGGAAGTATAGGCAATTCAATCATCCAAGGGAGATTTAAAATAAAAGACCCCCTATTGAAAAGCTCAGCAACCCTCCAACTGATGGCTCCTAGAACTGCAGGATTATTAAAAGCCACTAGGGATTTGGCTGAATTGGTTGAAAATTCTTCTGAAGTATATCTTTTTTCGCTCAACACCTCATCAAAACCTAAATTATTACCATCCGTGCGAGGCAATAAACCTCCTTCGAAGGTCAAATCTGGATTTTCTCTACAGGCTTTGATAAATGAAGCTCTTACTTCATTTGCCCATTGCTCTTTTTTCCAAATTGATCCAGCAAAAAAGACATAGGGATTGAAACTATAATTCAATTCAAAATTTTGAAAGATTGGCCTTTTTCTTTGGGCATAAATATCTTTTAACCAAGATTTGGTTCCTATATGTAAAGGCCATCTCAGGCCAAATAATTTGGTATAGCTTTTCCAATTATTAATGGGGTAATGTGGGAAAAGTGGAGAAACCTTCTTTTGGGAATAGCCAACATTACCAATCAATTTATTCGTGGCGAAATAATGATCAACTTGATTGTATAGATCCTGATGGATGCCTATAGGATCATCATTGTCAATTGCAATCAGTTTGTTTTGATATTCAAAAATCAGGAACGGCTTCCCGTTCCACTTTTCAAACCGTTGATCAGCTTGATATCTAATTGTAAAACCCTTGTTCATTCCCCACAAATAATAGCTGGAATAATAATTAGGGATATTTAAAATTTTTATTTGTTTCATATTTGGTTAGACCTAGCTCCTAGAGCTAAACCGAGGCAATACTTTTCAATTTATTAGCGAAAAACTCAATACTTCCTGGATGTTGAAAAGCTTTTTTCCATATTTCCCTACAACGAGATTGAATTTTCTTCAAATCCTCGTTTGACTTTCTTTCCAAAAATTTCTGAATGTAGACATCTACTTTTCCCCTATCAGCATATGGAACCCTAACTATCAATTCCTGATAGGGGATCCTCTCCTCATAGGGCAAATTAGAATCGGTATCAATCAAAACAGGGATCCTTCCCATTGCCATAGTCTGGTAAAACCGAACAGAATAATTACCTGAACCTCTTAAGCAAACCGTGAATAAATTCCTCTCTATATTTTCAAAAAACTCTTTTTCAGTTTGGAGAGCATGTTGTTCCGATCCAAGTCCACCTTTGTATTTTTGTCTTAGGATAAAGTCTGATTTTAGCGTTTTTTTCTTCTTGATGAGTCCTAATAACCTAGCTCTTTCCCAAACTGGTAAAAAAAAGGGGACATATAAAAAAGGAGAGTTCCCACTTTGGATTTCTTTTCTTACCTGAAACATTTTGAAATAATCCTTTAGGGCTTTCAAAGGATGTAAAGTCGCCTGACCACAAAATCCAAGGGTATTACTATTCTCTTTGCTTAAAGGTTTCCATTGACCATCAAACCACTTTATAATCGGATCAAAAGGAATTATAGCGGGTAATTCAACGAGCTTTTCTAAAGATGCATAAGTCCCCGGAGAAAAAATCCAAACTGAATCAGTTCCTGGATTTGTTAGGTAATCTGAATTTGAAAATACCCCAACTGGTTTCCCTAAGGATGTGCCTAATTCCGAAAATTCCCGAATGAAGTTTTGTCCATCCGGAGAGGTCAGACTCGTTATAAAAACAGGGACAAAAAACCAATCTGCTTCCGATGGATCTTCAACCTTTTTAAAGAATTGACTTGCCAAAGATGAAACTCCAATTGCTTCTTTCCCCTTGTATTCAAAAATTTCAAATAAAGCATTAGATCCAAAATCACCCTCTGCTATAAATACCTTAATCATGAATTTGGAGGATTATTCGAAATGAACTTTATACCAAAGGGAGAGAAAGAAAAACTGCCTCATTAAACCATAGTTTTTGGTATTATCCTGTATAAAATCAGATTTGATTTTACTGATATTCATTTTCTGAAATAAAGGAGCCTCGAAGATTGGACTTTTCTCCAATTGGTCAAAATGACTTTTAAATTCATCTTGCTTAATAAAATATTCGTTCCAAGGGACGGAAAGGCCAATTTTTGGATGTTTTGTAATATAATCAGGCAAATGTCTACCAATGGAATTGAAAAGCAGCTTTTTCCCCTTTCCTTCTGAATCAAAATAACGATCCTCAAGACTTGCAACACCAATTACTAAATTAGGATCTAAAAAGGGATCTCTACATTCGATAGATGCCCCCATTGTAGTCCTGTCATTTCTATCATTTAGAGTATATAAATGGGTATGTTGCTCCAGGTAAAGCAATTGTCTGAACCTGTTAGCAGGATATAATGATTTGGCTTCATCCAATATCTTTTGACGGAAATCCACTTTCAGATCACCGAATTCTACCCCCATTCCATCAAAATCATCCAAAAAGATTTCATTGGAATTACTCATCATTTGAAACTCTTCTTTACCCGACTTAAGGTACCTTTTCATTTTCTTAATTCGGTCGGTATTCAGGAACCTATCAGGAACATATTGTAAAGTCTGTAGGAGTTGGTATCTCCAGGCTTTATCATGGACTTTATACCTCACATATCCACCTAGTATTTCATCTGCTCCCTCACCACTTAACAACACTGATACTTTTTCTTTAGCATATCTGGAAATCCCTAAAATATGACCATCCTGAAGATGCATCAATGGCTCGTCATGGTTTTTTATAGATTCCAAAACCAATCCCATCAACTCCTCTCCTTTAAATTCTCTGGTATGAAAATCCACCCCAAGACTGTTGGCAAACTTACCAGCTACTGTAGATTCATCATGCTGGTAGTTTTGGAAAGAGATATTCCAAGCACTCAAACCTTTATAACCTTGATCTACTTGGCTATAAAGTACAGAACTGGAATCCAGTCCTCCGCTTAGCAAGGTTCCAACCGGGACGTCTGATATCATTCTGTAAGCGATAGACTTATGAAATGTTTCCTCGTACCATTGATAAGGATCGGAAATGGATTGATGCTTTTGTGCTGCATCTTTTAGAGAAAACCATCTTTTTTCTTCTATAATTTCCCCTTCTCCATTGACTTTGATATAATATCCAGGCAAAATTCTTTTTACCCCTTTAAACATTGTCCTTTCTCCCGCTACATAACGGTAATAAAACAATTCCGACAAAGCTTGATCGTTGATCTCTTTTTTTGCTCCTGCCTTAAATAATGCCTTTGGTTCACTCCCGAATGTAAAAAGTTCGGAGTCATTGTAGACAAAAAGCGGTTTCACACCAAATCGGTCTCTTACCAAAGTCAATTCGTTCTTTTCTCTGTCCCATAAAGAGAATGCAAAAAATCCATTCAGCCTTTCAAGAACCTGAAGTCCATCTTCCATTAATAGATAAAGGAGAACTTCAGTGTCAGAGGTGGAATGGAAAGAATATCCTTTGTTTTTCAATTCAGGATAGAATTCTTTGAAATTGAAAATCTCCCCATTAAAAACCAATACAAACCGATTGCAAGCTGAATGATAAGGTTGATTTCCTGCCTCAGAAAGGTCCAAAATAGAAAGTCTTCTATGTACAAAACCAACTTGATTTTCTAAGAATGTACCAGCAGCATTGGGCCCTCTATGGGCAATGCTATCACCCATTTCAACCAAAATATCCTCTGATACTTTTTTCCCTTTTTTATAAATTAAACCTGCGATTCCGCACATATGATGAAATGTATTGAATGATTTTGAGTAGGATTTTATTCAATATGGGATACAAAATCCCGTAGCTTTCCTGCTTGTTGTCTGAAGTCGTGATTTTCCAATAGCTCTAATTCCAAGTCTGTAAAATAGTTGTCAGACTCATTGAAAATGAGTGATTTTAATTCATCTGAAACTGGTTCTTTTACCCAAATCTGGAGCTTCCCCTTTTCGAATTGATGAGCCTGAAAATCAATTTTTCGCTCATGATTGAAGTATATATTTTTAAAAATATAATACAAAGTCAAGCTGGGATAATTTCGGCTTAGACCTTGAATATTTTTACCTATTCGTCCGGTTACTTCCAGTAGTACAGGGTGTTTCATCCCACAGGGACATTCAAAATCAGGATCAGCTAATTCGATTTGATCTCCAAGCCTATATCTTATTGAAGGGAAAGAAAAACTTTGAAGATTAGTCACAATTATCCCACCATCTTCTGGATCTTTTTCTACATAAACACCTTCAAGATTGATATGCATACTTCCACTGGGACACTCAAATGCGATTATTCCTGACTCTGTAGATCCGTACTCACTGATAATGTTTTTACCAAAGACCTTTTTTGCAACGTCTTGATAATGAGGGAATATTTTTTCGGACGTACCCTTTACCATGCAAAGCTCGGAGAAATCCACCTGCTTTTTTTCCAACAAATTGGCAAGTTCATAAATCATACTGCTATACCCTTCTATGACTTTTACTTTTGAAAGTTTTGGGATAAGCTTCTCCAATTTGTCAGGATCATAATCAAAGAGTCTAAATCTATTCACAAGAAAATCCATGATCCGAAGTTTTGCCTGCTTCAATTTGGCCGTATTGTATCCCCAGAAATAAAGTTTTTTATCCCATGGGTTAGCTCCAAACCAAGAATATCCCCTCCAAATACTTGCTCTATTAAATGAATCCCAACTTTCGTCCCGATGGAAGGTCAAAATTTGTCCGGAGGTTCCTGAGGTTTCTACAAAAAACCTTTTCTTGAAAAAATGACTTGGGGTATGAATATCCTCATTTTCAGAGATCAGCTCTAGCTTAGTAGTTACTGGTATTTTCCTGAATGAATCCATGGACCATTGCTGTTCCGGGTCAAACCCAGCTTCCAAAAATCTTCGCCGATAAAAAGGACTGTTTTTGAAAGAAAAAATACACAGAGCTTTCAGTCTTTCTTCATTCAACTGCAACAACTCCTCCCTACTAAAACCTTCAGATCTCTTTAGGTCCTCAAAATGTTTAAAAATAAGCGGGTTTCTTTTCTTTGCCCCTCTTAAAAAAAGAAGTTTATGAAACTTACTCATTTCAATTTGTCACTTCTGTTTTTGATTTCAAAATCTCTAGATATTTGGCAAAGATGACTTTCATATTTCTTTCCAGATTTACTATATTCTCGATATACCTTCGGTTTTGGTTAATAGCTGGGAAGTATTCCTCAGCACTTTCCAGAAATTTTTGAATGGCATCCGCTAGTGCATTTGCATCATTGACCGGGATTAAAATTCCATTTTCATTATTTCTAATAAATGCTCTTGTACCAGGCAAATCTGTTACTATAGGGAAACATCCCGAAGCCATTGCTTCGAACAAGGAAGCAGAGACTCCTTCAGTTTCCGGTACGGAGATATAGATTGATGATCTTTGCAATAATGGAGGCAGGGCATCATTAGAAATTCTCCCTTTAAAATCTACCAAATCCTGAATTCCCAATGACTTGCTTTTGGACTTTAAATCTTCCATCAAATTCCCATCACCAACGACTGTTAAATAGATTACTATCTTTCTGCTTTTTAGGATTGCGACAGAATCCAGAATTACTTCATGATGATAGACATCGGTCAAAGACCTAGTAACTATTGCATGCTGATTAATCACTCTTTTGAATGGATCATAAAAAGCATATTTAGTCAAATCCATTCCTTTTGGCATAACCAATATCTTAGCAGGATCGGCATTGGATTGAAGCATTGCTGGCACCATTACCTCGCCCCATGCATGAATCAAATCCACTTTTTGATATACTTTTTTTTGAAGGTATCTTTTATAAATTCCTGAAAATCCAGTTTCTGGATAAGCATCTGTGATCCCTTGTTGGGCAACAACATGTACTTTGGCAGGAACAAAAAGTGAAAAGAACCCATAACTGGTAGCTCTTTCAGCTAAAACAAAGTCATATTCATTTTTTTTGATTCGAAGGATATTGAGCCAAAATCTTAAAAATTTCAACATTCGGAGGATTCTGCTTCCGGTAGGGTCAACTTCCATTGTTTCAATTTTCAATCCTGAAACTTTTTCTATCCCCTTGATCCAGGTTTGCGCATCAGCTCTGTAAGTTTCTCCTAAAAACAGGATTCTATAAGGCTTTTCAGAATACTGTTTTATCATGATTTTAAATCAAGGTTTGAAATGACAGGTCTAGGATTCCAACCCAAATTTTTCCTAGCCTCTTGGTCATCAAAAGTTAAAGAATGGCTAAGTTTTTCTAGCCTATAAGTATTTAAAGGAAAAAAAGGGAGTAAATCCCCTATTTTCGCCAGGTATTGTAGCAATCGAAAATTTATTTTTCTGACTTTCTTTTTATAAAAACCCGAAAGATATTTATCCAATTCCGCTAGGCTTGGATGTTGTCCATCAGTCAAATTAAACACCCCCTGTTTTCCATGAAGACTTGGAATAAGCTTAGCTATATCTTCTGCCAGAACCACAGACTTCCTTGCAAAACCATCCCCTACTCTGAAGTAATAATTATTTTTAATCGCTTTGATCATTGCTCCTAAATTACCTGGAGTATTCTCTCCGCCTGCGATAAGTGGAAGTCTAAGTATCACCAAATTAACTTCTCTTTGTTCTGCCCATTGAATTAAAAACAATTCTGCATCCCTCTTACTTTTTCCATAAGGGGTTTGAGGATTCAGCTGAGTTGATTCCAGAACCATTTTTCCTTGATCTAATCCATAAACTGCGACTGAACTTATAAAAACAAAGGTTTGAGGATGTCGGTCTAACTGATCTAAGGCGGCGATCAGGTTTTTGGTGCCATCCAGATTTACTTTATAAAATTGAGATTCCTCCTCCTTATTTTTTGGGATTCGATGTGCCAACCCAGCACTGTGAATCACCATATCAATTGGTGTCAATTCTGGAACTTCAACAGATAGATCGAATTGAAAGTCATTTGATTTGGATCTTCCTAAGCTTAAAACCTTTCCTGATAAGCTTTTATTTATATAATTACCCAAAAACCCTGAAGCTCCAGTCAAAAGGTATTTCATCCAAGAGTTATGGTTAGTCCATCTAAAAACAAATTGGACAATTGATCGCGATTAAACTTTTCGAAAGCCAGTTGTTTGGCATTATTCCCCATCTGAATTGCTTCTTGCTCATTTTTTCGGACCATTTCTATTGCCTCAGCCATAGAATGAGGGTCTGAAGGATCCACATTAAGTCCGCAGTTGTATTTATTGACCAAATCAGCAATCCACCCTTTTGTTGATTGAATTACAGGGATTCCAGCTGCAAAAGAATCAAAAAGTTTGTTGGGAGAATTGGTATGAAGTACTTCGATATCTTTAAATGTCACAAAGCTAGCTCTTGCAATCTGGAACCATTTTACAAGCTCTTTCTTGGGTAATAATCCAATGAAATGAATAGAATCCTGGAGCCCATGTTGATTTACCAATTCCTCTAATTGTTTTCTTTCAGCCCCATCTCCTAAAAAGAACATGTTTGATCCATTCATTCCAGCATGGATAAAACCTCGAATAATCTGTTCACACTCATCCATTAATCCCAAAGACCCTGCATAGATGAAATTACAAGTGGACTCCCATTCTTTTTTAAATCCTTTAGGCTTTCCATTTTCAGAGGAAAACAAAACTATATCTGATGAATTAGGAATTACAAGAGTTGGTTTTTCGGAATTAATCTTTTTCACCCCATCTTCCATTCCAATAGAACAGGCAACTATCAAATCTGAATTTTTGTATATCAGCTTTTCAAATGCCAATGCAATTTTTATAGCAGTTGGATTTTTGATTTTACCGAGTTGAATACCTCCAGTTGGCCAAAGATCCCTTACTTCAAAAACAAATTTTTTGGAACGAATTTTTTTGGAAAATAAGCCAGGAATGGCTGTGGTAATTGGTCCTGAACTGGACAAAACCAAATCATGTGATTCGGTCAGGGCAAAATACACGGAAATAAAAGCAAATTTCAACGCATTAAATGCTCTTTTAAAAAATGAATCCTTATTAGAATCAGCGGCATTTACTACGATCAAGTTAACTCCCTCAATGTTTTGCCTTGAAACTAGTCCTTTTGCTCGTATGTCAGACTTATAATAAGGAGCTGTAACTACTGTTACCTGGTGTCCTTCCTTTACCCATCTTCTCGTAAATTCATAATAACGGGTACTCCAACCCCCGTTTGGTGTTCCAAAATATTGGTAAAATACTAGAATTTTCATTTTTCTTACAGAGATGATTTCCTAAATGGTTGTAATCATCTGATTGGCATTGACAGATTCTTGACCTACTTTCTTAGGAATTATTCTATTTTGAGTGGCACCCGTGATTCTAAACATGCTCATACCAATTAATAAAGGTGAGACAAATGTCCGCATAGCCGCGTGAAAACTGGTCAATAAGCCTACTAAGAACAGGGCAGTTAATATTCCCGAAACCAGGGGATTGGGATGGGATCGAGGTAGTCTTGCCCCATAATATAGTAAGAGGATAAAATAAATCATCCCCAAAAGACCATGCTCGGCTAGTAATCTACTAAACTCCACGTGGGCCACAATTCCAGTCATTTTCTCCCTTGCAAACTGTGAAGCTCCTACTCCTGCTCCAAAAATCGGGTGGTCCATCCATAGTTCTAAATCACCCATGAATATATCAAGTCTACCAGAAGAGATTGTATTTAGGGTCTTGCTTTTTGATCCTGCAAGGGTACCTGCAGTTTCACCTTGATACCTAAGAAGTAGCATTCCATCTGTAAGAATATTGACTAGGAAAAAAGAACCTGCCAATAAGAACAAGGCTGGTATAAAGTATTTACCTATCCTTACCAAATTAAACTTTCTAATCTGAAAAGGAGAGGCCATGCGTAGAAAAACCAGAATAATGAATATCCCAAAGAAACCACTAATCATACCCCCACGTGAAAAAGTCAATAACCCCTGAAGCAAAAACAAGCCTAATAAGGAAGAATCAATCCATCTGTAGCCAGAAAACTTCCATCTATTCAACCAAAATATGAAGAGCAAAAATGCTCCCAAACCCATAGCAGTTGAGACCTGATTTGATCCAAATCCACCAGCTGCCACGGTATTTGCACTTAAGCCAAATTCTATTTCATCGATGTCAGGAGCTTTGATCAAAGCATGAGCTAAGACTGCTATCATTGGGAAAATAATGAGCTTCAAATTTGTTTTGAGCATCCCGAAAGAGAGTTTTTTATCTTTGAAAAGGATTATAGCCAAAGCCACATTAAAAGCTCCTAAAAAGTTAAACATCACATCAAGAAATGTAACAGAATAGGATATATCGAAAAGCAAACTCGGGACTATTAAAATCAGCATCCAGATAGCAGGAAGGGAAGTGATCTTATATTTGATGATCCCGATTATCAATAAAAGGCAAAATAAATACTTGCCCATTTCATAAGGGATATATGGGGAAGTTCCACTCATCCTTGCCAAAATTTCTATAGAGACAAGATAGACTATAACAGAAAAATAAATAGATATTGGAGTACTAGGCCTTAAAACCAAGTAAATAGAAGATAGTAAAGTAAGGTAAAACCAAGCAATCAAAGGATAGGGTGAGAATACGCAAAGTAGTCCCAATATCAAATGAAATACAATCCAAAAAACTGTTGATCGTGAAGTGATTAACTGTTTAATCATGCTGTAAAAATTTTCCCACAAAATACTCCATTTTCTTTTTCATCACTTATTCATCAGTCCCAGTTTTTTACCGAGTTTTTTTGGCCAATCTTTATCCATACAAGGCTTTTCTATCACTAAATAAAAGAAAGAAGAAATCAGCATCAAGCCTATTGATGCCAAAGAAAATTGAAATAATAAATTAACCAGGTAATTCTCAGAGATAAGGATTGATTTGGCCACCTTAACGAACAAATAAAAGTAGGCCAAATGAAGTAAATAAATCGTATAACACATTCCTCCAATCAAATATAGGAAAGGTGTTCTGAAGATATTATTGATAGCCTGTCCTTTAAACACACTAATAAACATCCAAAATAAGCTGACATTAAACATGAAATTGTTAAATGCATTTGCCTGAGGCTTGTAAAACCAGAACAGACCAAAAAAGCTAAGAAGGCCAATCAGATCAAATAAAATTATTTTTTTCATCACCCAATCTTTCCTTGATAGAAATAGGATTGCAAAGAAAGTTCCTATTAAGAAATGACTAAGGAATACCAAAATATTGGTTCCTAGGCCATAAGGATGATTAGTCAAAACAAAGCTTTTGAAAAATAGAGAAACTACAAATAGTATGAGCAGAATTAGGAAACCAATCACTTTGTTTTTATTCCCCAATGAAATAAAGGCCAAAAAAGGAATGATGATATAAAATTGGACTTCTGTTTCTAGGCTCCAAGTGACTGGGTTAATCAACGAATATTCATTGAATATTATTTCGTGCACATAAAATATGCTGGCTAAAAAATTGGGGAATAGCTCCTTAAATGATTCTCCATTTATAAAGAGGTGCACCAAAAAAAGTGCTGACAGAGCGATAATAAAAGGTGGCTCTAAGCGAGTTATTCTCCTCCAAAAGTAATTTTTGAGTTGAATTTTCTTTCCTCCAAACCAATATTGGTTCAAAAAAGGAACGCTTAAAATAAAACCGCTAATTCCAAAAAACACCTTAACTCCCAAATCAAGCCTAACTAACCACCAGCCTAATTGCCAAAAACCTTCATAAGGCAAATGAATGCTAACTTCGGATGCTAATTCTTTGGCAAGAAGAAAATGAAAATGGAAAACCACCACCGTCATGATTGCAAAAAAACGAAGGCCATCAATTTCAGGGATGAAGTTGGCACTACTGGTATTACGCTGGAAAAGCTGAATGAATTTGCTATTCATTTAATTCACCGAATTCATTTTAGTAATTGCTTGTATGAATTAAAAAACTTAGTCGCACCATATTCCAATTTTACATGCTCTTCTAATTTTTTTGACTTTTGGGTTAAGCTATCATAGTTTTCAATACAGCTAATCATTGCTTCTGCCAATTGATCTGGTTTTTTAGGATCTATTAAAGTTCCCAATTCACCTTGTTTTAGTACCAAAGCACAGTCTCCAACTGCTGTACAAATAACCGGTAACGCAGCCAAAGCATACTCTAATAGAGTAACAGGCAAACCTTCAGACTCAGAACTTAAAATTCCTACATGGGATTTTGCTAAAAGGGAAGAAACTTGATCCGAAGGCCCCATTAAAATCACTTTTTGCTCTAATTGAAATTCATTGATTTGTTTCTTGAGCTTTTCTTCCCAGTCAGAATCAACTTTTTGGCCCACTAATAAAATCTTGAAATCGATTCTTTTATCATCCAAAGATTTTGCTGCCTGAATCAATGTGAGTTGATCTTTTTGGGGCCGATAGTTTGCTAAATTCAAAAAAGTGAAAGTTTCAAACTTCTCAGACTTTTCATCAAGCTTTAAATAGGGGAAATTGGGAAGATATACAATGCTTTTCTTACGGTAAGGAAGAAGATTTTGCCAATAATCCAAGAGTTTATGATTGACAACTATAATCCTATCTATCCATTTAGAGAGGATCACAAATTCACTTCTTTTATTCTCTTCAAGTTGATCACTTAATCCAAAATGATCATGCCAGACCAATAAGAACCTTCCTACTAATATCTTCAACATGAGAGCCCAATAGATTGAAGTACTATGTGCATGTATGTAATCAGGCTTAATTTTTTGAACCTGTTTAATCAATCTCCAAAATGCCCCAAGGTCTTTAAAGCTCTTTTTCTCCAAAAAATGAACTTGAACTTCCTGATTTAGGAAATGCTGTAATCCTCCACTTTTCCTAGAAACTATAATATGGCTTTCCCAATCATTTTCCTGAAAGGTGTTTGCCAGATTTACGCTCATTCTTTCAGTTCCACCCAAATCCAAGGTATCAACAAGTTGGACGATTACCTTTTTTTTCATCGATTCAAAACCTCTTCAATTTCTGCTTCAAACTTTTCCAAAGTATAGACTCTGGACCATTCCATGGCGTTTTGTGTCACTCTTTGATAGTCTTCAGGTTCATCTAAAAAATGTTGAATCTTTTTACAGACCCCTTCAGGATTTGGACTGACCAATACTCCTCGTTCACCCCAGCCAACCATTTCGGGGACACAGGAAACAGCTGTGGTAATCGGAAGGCAAGCCCAAAACATAGACTCCGCAACAACTTTTGGCCAACCTTCACTTTCGGATGTGAAAATCAAAAAATGAGCTTCTCTAAAAGCCTCTTTTATTGTTTGACTGGACTGATTTCCTTTCAATTCTATAAATTCTTCAAGTCTGTTTTCTTGAATATAATTTTCGATAATCAACCTTTCCGGCCCTTCCCCATACAAATCCAAACTTGCATCAAGTCCTGACTCTCTGAGTAATTTTAATGTTTTACATGAAATCAATGGTCTTTTCCCTGGAACTAATCCTCCGACAAAAACCATTTTAATGGGCTCGGTCAAAAGTCTTGGTTTACATGGTTCGATTTCAGATACAGAATAAGTAGCTGTGAAAAAACTCTTGAGATTTTTGGTCATTGGTTCCCATGTTCCATAGATCAAAACCTGCATGTTTTTTGTCCAGAATTCGCTGGTCAATATTTTTTGTTGCAGCCTATATGTAAATGGCTGCTCACTTTTCCAATCCCAGTTACCTGCATATTTGGCGGATTTTGTTTTCCAAGGGAAAAAGATTTGAGCAAAAACTCCAATAAGTCCCATGTTTCCAGGGCATCGTAAATGAATATGATCTGCTTTCAGCATTTCTATCAGAACACGAAAAAAAATATAGGGAACAGTGAAAAGAGCCTTAAATCGAGCTGACCAATTCAAAAAATTGAATTCAGGGACATCTTTAAATCGAATATCCGGATGGACATAAGCAAGATCAATTGGGTCTATCTGAGCTGATTTTACTAATGGAGCAAGTAGAACCACTTGGTCAACATGTTTGAACCAGAGATTCATCTCTTTTACATAAGGACCATAACCAAAAAACTGTGAATCGTTGTTTTTATGAATAACATGGGTGATTACCAAAAACCTCATGCAATCAATTGACGATAAAAGTCTAAATTCTTATTGATTATTGCCTCTGGCGCAAATTTTTTGTTTGCCGATACTGCAGCCTCTTTAGCTACCGATTCCATTTTGAGGGGATGTGCCAAGGCATTTATTATTGTTTTGGCTATATCATTTGGAGCAAAAGGATCACACAAGCATCCGTCTTTTCCATCTTCAATCACTTCAGGTCCAGGTCCCAACTTGGTAAAAACAACAACTCTTTGCATAGCCATTGCCTCAGGTGCGACTAAACCTAGAGTTTCTGAATGTGATGGAAAAACGCAAATCGCTGCTTTTGAATAAATGTCAGGTAACTCTTGTTGAGGAACGGGCCCCTTAAAAGTTATGCGATTTAAAGTTGATTTCGGTAAACCAGCTTTCAGAGATTCTAAATAACTTGCTCCTTTTTGATCCTTCCAATCTCTTCCATAAGCCAAAAGGTGAACTTTTGGGAACTGTTCAGCTATGAGGGGTAATGCTTGACATAATTGACGAATTCCTTTCTTTTCACAAAGAGTCCCCACAAAAACCAGATTAAACGGTTCTATCAAGTTCAGATCGGCAGGCCGAAATATTTCATTATTGATAGGGTTAAAAATAACCTTAGTAGGTTTAGTCTGAAAACCAATGTATTTGGAAGTGTGAGACACCACATAGTCTGATACTCCAATAAAAGCATCTGCCTTTCTGAAGGATCGTTTTTCTTGGAAAGCTTTCCAAATATTAACACTTCTTTCTTCCCCTTCAGCAAAAAAATGATGACCTCCATGAAGCCGTATTAGGTATTTAATTCCTTTGATTTTTCTAATAAATGAAAAAGACATTTCAGAACCTTCCACAATATCTATTGGATTAGTTTTATGAAGGATTACTAATTCTTTGTTAACAGCCTGAAAATTAAACCACCAGGAAATCCCCGCTACATATCTAAATGGGGTATAAATAATAGAAACCCCCTCATCGATTACTATCCTTCTAGCTGCATTGGTACCATTGATAACAGATACTTGATTTCCAGCAGCTACCAAGCCCCTACATACCACCTTCAAAAAACTACCGATACCTCCATGGGTATACCCTTCTTGTGGATATTCATTAGACAAAAAGCAAATATGCATTTAATTCGGCTTTTTTATCATTTCTGTCAAAGCCTCCGCTACCCTTAAAGAAGAAAGTTTTTCAGGATGTGGCTGAACGATTTTATTAAACCACTTTTTGTTGTCAGGACTTACTACCTTTGGTTCTGATATAGCTTTTTTAACCATAGGAAGAATTTGATCAGGGCTATTTATCCAACCAACTGCTTTTAAATCTCCCATGGATTTAAAGTGTTCAAATTTGTATACCATATCTACAGACCAATCAGGTGATGTATTGGCATGATCAAAATTTAAATACAAACCAACGTTTCCAAAAGCGGTGAAATCCAATGCCATTGTTGAACCGATATTTACCACGACTTTACAGTGGTAGGCGAGATTCACCAATACCTGAATATCCTCAAACAGTGGGAAAAAGCTGCTCCAATGATTTCCCCTTTTCCAAAGCGGCATAAATAGTTTTATATTATCATACTGATCCAAAACTGTTTTAAACCGATCAATTGTTTCAACAGGTACAGGTCGAAATATCAATTGTATTTGATCTTGCCCTTTTAAGGATGATGCAACATTCTTCAGGTAAAGTGGGTCATTGGGAGAGGTTACTGTATCGCAACCTGAAAAACACACCCAGTCTTTGGAGGGATCCAAGCCATATTTTGTTGCAAAGGAATTTTTATCCAGAATCAATTCCTTTTTAAAATAAAAGTCGAATTGAGGAGTACCTGTTACGGAAATCTGACTTTCTGATATTTCAGGATAGTAACCCAATAATTCCTGTTTCATATAATTGGACCAAACGAAATAGTTATCTGCTCGGAAAGGCAACCTACCTTTTGGTAAATTATCCCATGAAAAAATAGCCATAGCGGTAGGAATTCCTAAGGACTTAGCTGCCTCCATGGTAGTTGTGACGCTAAACACACGCTGATGTGTACAAAAGAGGAGATCAGGATTAATTTCTTTTAATTTTGCAATTGCGTCTTTGAAGTTTTTTGTTTTACGAATTAACTTAAAATTACGCTTTTCAAGCTTTGCTGTTTCCTTGTAGGTTTTGATATTTCCTCCCACAATTTCAGCCAATCTCATTAATGCTTTATTCTTGATTGATCCGATCCCACCAATCCAATTGGTCATGATGGTCGGATTATTCTTTAGTTTTGAATTTAAGGTAAGCCTCGCATATCTGGCACTTTCTCTTAAAAGCTGTATTAGGGAATTATCCGGCTGATGCTCGAAAATGAATTGTTCAAATTTGGAACCGAATCTTTTCTCGGCCAACTCTATCATGTCCTTTTCCAAACTATGCCATAATACTACTTCATGACCAGATTCTTGAAGGTGATGAATGACATCCGAATACAGGTAATTCCTAATACCTACTCCATCTGGTATAATAAAACAAATCCTCATAAAGAAAATTTTAATTTAATAGTTAGAATCAAGGTTTACCTCCAATTCTAAGTGAAACACCCGCAGCCAAATCTCCAAAACCAAAATGGTAAATAACACCCTTGCGATGCGTTGACTGGGTTTCTTTCTAAATTCTTTTAATAAATTCTGAATCCCTCTCTGATCAAAATCAAAATATTCTGTTGATAGACTTTCCAATAGAAAACGTTCCAAAATATCTCCCCAAGATCCCAAGAGAAAAGTTAAATAAGGTATAGAAAAACCTTTCTTTGATCCATTTGAAAGTTCCCCTGTAAATTCTTTCAGTAAACTTTTAGTGATTTCCTTATCAATCCCTGAGGGAGAGATTGAATTTAGGGGCGATTCAAAACTTAAATCTATCAGTCTGTGGTCCAAAAATGGAGCTCTCACCTCTACGCTACTCAGCATAGAAGCAGTGTCAACTTTGAACAAAAAATCTGATGGTAATCTAGTAATTAAGTCAACTCCAAAAGAGATTTTTTCTGGATTTGAAGTATAAAAATGTTGTAAAGACTTAAATGATTTAAATACATTATTTTGAGTTTGGTAATTTCTAAAAACATGGCTTCCTACCTGATAGCTCAGGTTGTTTTTGGAATAATATCCTTTCCATCCTCCGTATTTTATTCTGTTTTTATCAGAAAGAAATTTATCCAATCCACTATAGCTTGATTTTAAGGCTGTTTGGATAGAAGTTTTCCCTAAAGCACTTTGATTAGTTGCAAAATCCTTAAACAAGTTTGGCTTATTATAAGAACCAAAAACTTCGTCTCCCCCATCTCCAGAAAGCATCACTTTTGTGTGTCTAGAAACTGCTTTCGTGACTAAGTAAGTTGGAATTAAAGAAGCATCGGCAAGGGGTTGAACGTTTTTTAATAAATCACCTAAAACCGAGAGAGAGCCTGGATCAACAGGAATGATCTCATGATTTATCCCTAGTTTTTTTGCAAATTCGGTTGCTGCCGGGGATTCATCAGAATGGCTTTCATGAGTAGCCATGGTAATTGCCAGGATATCTGGTTTTAGGTCTTTGGCAATACCAGTAATCAAGGAAGAATCTATGCCTGAACTTAAAAAGGTAGCAACAGGAACATCCGCATGTAATTCATTTTCAACAATTTCATACAGTAGATTCTTTACTTCGTTTTTCACTTCCTCGAAAGACTGCTGACGAGTTACTTTCTTGGGATATTCATAATAGTTACTAATGAAAACATGATCTGATTTAACCGTCATGCAGGAGGAAGGAGGCAGTATTTTTACTTCATTGTAGATGGTGTGAAAACCATTGATATACATGTTTTCCATAATATCTACTACTGCTGCCTGATTTATAGTAAGGCTCTTTTGAGAAATTTTCCTAAGTGCCTGAAGTTCTGATGCAAAGAATAACGTAGAACCATCAATCAAATAGAAGAAGGGTTTTTCACCAAATCTATCCCGAGCTATAAAAACATTTTGTGATTCTAAGTCATAAATGACAAAAACAAACATGCCTGTCAAGAAATCACAGATCTTTTCACCATATTCCCTAAAGGCAACCAATATTACTTCAGTATCTGAGCTAGTTTGGAATGAATATCCTTTCGCTTTTAATTTATTTTTTAGTTCTAGGTAATTATAAATCTCCCCGTTAAATATAATTTTAAGCTTTAGATCCTCCCTGGAGAAAGGTTGGTTTGCCATTTCTGAAAGATCGAGAATCGAAAGCCTATTATGACCTAGTGCAATTTTGCTATCTGACCAAATACCCGTGGCATCAGGTCCTCGATGGCTTTGAACCTCAAGTCCAATTTTTAGATTTTTTATATCAGAATCCCGGATTTCTCCTTTCAGCTTAATTATTCCTGCTACACCACACATGTTTAATCAAGCAATGCGTTTAGGTAATCCATTTTCCATTTAGTCATCGGGTGGAAACTGTTTAAATATTCAGGGGATAAATTTAAAATTTCAGTTTCCTGATTATAAGCTTTCCCAAATGCCTCAATCCAGGCATCAATGCTATTGGGACTATCAATGAGCATTGAATTTTTAAAACCATTAAGAACTTCTGGAATCCCCCCATTTTTTGAAGCAAAAATAAAATTACCGCATTTGGCAGCCTCAACCATCGATAAGCCAAAGCCTTCTTTCCATAAGGAAGTGAAAAAATAAAAATCTCCAGCTTGCAGATAATAAGGCAATTCATGGTTTGGAATTTTACCAATCATGCGTAAAGATTCTTCTTTTTCGTCAGCTTCTTTCTTGCCTCCTATTATGAGAATATTTAATTCTGGGAAAAATTCCTGAAGTTTTTTAGAAACTTTTTTGAATAGGTGCATTCCTTTTTTCTCCCTGTCATTTGACATCCAAATGAGCAGTTTACTTTCTTTAGAATAACCTAACTGGAGCTTCCGATTTAATTTTTCGGATGCCGATAGCGGAAAAAATCTTTTGCTGTCTACCCCATTTCCAACGATGTAAACAAGAGGTGTAAAAACCTCATTCAGATTCAAAGAGTCCTGATACCCTGCTTCGGTCAAGAATAAAATTTTATCTACCTTTTGAATTACCTGAGGAGCCAATCTTAGGCTATGTCCATGAAATGAGTATACTATTTCTATGGGTATACTCAATCGATTCTTTATCAAGGTCATAGCCTCTAACAAAATCTGATCATCCATGATCAAAAGTTGAATTTTTGAGGCAGTTTTAGATTTATTGAGGATTATATCAATATATTCTTTAGCAATCCAAGATTCTAATTCCCAACTTTTAAATCTTTGAGGTAGATGAAGCCATTTCCTTTTTTTACAAGGAATGTTAGATTTTGTGGGATTTGAAGTTGGAGAAAGCACAAAATCAAAAAATCCCGGATTTTCGGTGATTAGTTCCGTGATTCGATTTGTCCAACTTCCGACTTTTTCAGAAGGCAAGGCTACGCTGGAAATTAAAAATCGTAGTGTTTTTTCTTGAATCATTAAAATTCTTGGAGTTCTACCATCCGTTTAAATTGCCCGTTTTCTGAGACCAAATCTTCAAACTTACCTGAGGCAATAATTCTTCCTTTGTCCATTAAGGAAATGGTATCAACTTTTCGGATCGTGCTCAATCTATGGGCTATGATGATCATAGTAAATTTACCCATGAGCATATCAATATTATCCTGAATCAATTTTTCGGTTTCAGAATCTAGCGCTGAAGTAGCCTCGTCAAAAATCAGGACATCTACATCCTTAAAGAGTTCCCTAGCGATCGAAATTCGTTGTTTTTGGCCACCACTCACCATCACCCCATTATCACCAAGTCTCGTCTCAGCCTTCTCTGGAAGCGTGTCTATAAATTGGTGAATGTTTGCAAGCGTCACTGCTTTTTGAAATTTCTCTAAATTTTCCTCTGTTTTATCTGCCCAGAGGGTAACATTATTATAAATGTTGTCATTAAAAATAACTGGTTCCTGAGTTATATAGCCAAATCTTTTTCTATATGAAGCCAAATTTACCTCATTCCTGTTTTGACCATTTACAATAATCTGTCCTTCGCTTGGGTGAAATAATCCAATAAGCATATTCACCAATGTAGTTTTACCACTACCGCTTTCACCAACAAAGGCATACGTTTTAAGGGGCTCAATTTCCAAATCCACATTTTTCAAAACTTGGAAACCATTCGGATATTTAAATGAAGCGGTATTAATTGCTAAAGCGGTAATTCTTTTGACTTCATTTGATTGATTGAAAACTTCTTGACCACTTTTAAAGTCGTTGATAAGATTAACCGAAGAAATAACCCCACCAATATTTGAAATAAATCCTTGCCAACTACCCTGAAGTGTCACCACGTAATTCAGAGATCTATAAAAAAACAATAAACTTAAAATAATAGTGGACAAACTACCTTCCATAAAGTTTATCTGGATCATGATAATAATCAAAACTACCAGCAAAATGATAGGCTCCCTCAAACTTGCCATTACAGCGCCATATACACCAATTTTCTTCTGACCATTCTCAATCTGATTGATAACAGATTTTAATTTTTGATTGTAGCTAGCAAAATAATCTGTTGCCTTTAGGTATTTAAAGTTATGTACGGCCTGGATTAGGTAGGATTGAAACTGATGACCTAGATTAGATAAATTGATGGATTCTTTTTCCGTTCTAGTAAAAAAGAACCTGAAAAGGAAATTGGACAGATACCCACCCAATGACACCAGTATAGCAAATTGCCAATTGGAGAGAAAGGCTAATCCTATATAAACCAAAAGTAAAACCAAGTGTTGGATGCTATTGAAGTAGGACAAGAATCCATAGGTGATTTTTACTGCTTCTGAGGAAAGAGTATTTTGGACTTTTCCTGAATCTAAGTTGAGGAAGTGTTTGTAGTCCAATTCACTTAAGCCTTCCACCATTTGAAACCTGATTTTCCTCACAAATTGATTTTGGAGCTTAATTTTTATATAGCCATCCAAAAATTTGAATAAGGCTTTAAATAAAAATAATGCAACCATAAAAAAGACTACTGAATTCAAATTCAATTCAAGTCCAAGCCATTCAATCCCATCTAAAAGGAACTTAAGGTCCCCCATATTGTCTCCTGAGGAGATATTTTCACCATCGGCAGCAATCTGGAAAATCGGCATAAACATGGCTAATCCAAAACCATCCAATAATCCCACAAAAAGACTCATGAGAATAAGAAGGAAAAGCTTAGGGCCTATGTAAGTATAAAAAAAGCCGAAATGTCTAAAATACTTGTTAAATATTTTTTCGAACATGGATGAGATTTACAAATGGTTTTAAGCTATATGTTTAAAAACAAATCGCTTCAATTTGAAATAAGCTTGGTATTTCAGTTTTTTAAAGAATGGAAATTTCACTGGATCACCATAGCTTCCATCTACACCCAAATAATCTGGGTAAACTGGCCAAAAACCAAATTCTCCACCTTTTGAAAGATGATAATGGACAGATCTGGCAAAAACCCGTTCTAAAATGATGTTGTTTTTTTCATCTAGGTATTTCTCGCAAAATGGTGCGAAAACATCCGAATAATATGACTTACTCATCAACAATAATCTTGTATCTCCCCAAGAAAGATCTCGAATAAAATTGATGTAAACGGGTTTCATTTCCGAACCCAAGCCAGCAATAAATTCCTTGATGTTTTTGATAATATATCTACCAGTAATTTTTAGGAGAAAATCACTCGTCTTCAATAATTGAGAATTTTCTAAAGCAAAGTCCATCAATTGTTTTTCTCCATGACCTTTTCCCAAATGGCTGATTGTTGATTCAAATTGCAGAATTTCAAAATCAGGGTATTCATTTTTAAGAGATAGGATTTTTTCTGAATGAAACATGCTGTTCTCAACAAAAACTACAGAGATACCTAATTTCAAATAATACTCTGCTGCTTTATAATAATCCTCTTCACGATCCTCTATGGACCTAGCGGCCATAAAGGTATCCATAAACGGCTTAATCGTAGCTGAAAGAAGTATAACTAAATTTTGGAGCCTCACCTCTCCCATTAAACGATAAAGTTGATATTAGAAGGTTCGTCATTTAAGCCTTTATAAATAAAAATCATATTGTGGTAAAAATGAATTGATACAATATGTTGTGAGTAATAATCTGGCTTATAATTTGGAATAGGGAATTCTTGGTAATTTAGTAAATCCACGTACCTTTTAAAGTACCCATTGATTGTTTTCGGATCATTTAAGTCATTCACTTTACCTCCAAATTCATCCCAATAGGAAGTTTGTGTGTCTTCAATGACATATATCCCTCCTAATTTTAATTTAGGAAATAGATGATTGAATGTCGTGATGACATGATCATTAATATGGCTTCCGTCATCAACTATAATTTCCAATTCTCCAATTTCAGAGCAAACTCTGTCTAAGAATTGCAAATCAACTTGGCTTCCTTGAAAGATTTTTATCCTTCTTTCGTTTAATGCAGATTTATCAAAAATATCAATTGCATGAATTTTTGCTTTGGGAAAATACCTTTTCCACATTCTCAAAGAACCACCTCCCTGTTGAGGATTGTCATATCCTCCAACACCAATTTCAAGAAGGTTGAAAGATTTTTTTCTTAAATGTTTAAAATGTTGATGATAATGTGGCGTATAGAAATGCTTTCCCCATTTATCAGTTTGAAACAATTGAGCCAAGTAATCAAGATTTGAAGACTTCCCGATACTTCTAGCAAAATTTACTTTTCTTTTTATACTTCTTTTTTTTTCGAAAGGAAGACTTTCTACCCAAGACTTTAATTTGTTTAGCATATACTATTTTGATCGAAAAAATTAGCCTTTTAACTTTGAAAACAAACCTTTCTTCACATGATCATCCTCGTAATATCCATAACCATAGCCATAGGTATAACCATAGCCATAGGTTACTTTACTTCCATCTACCCCATTAAAGACCGCATATAGATTTTTTAGGTTTTTCCCTGTTTTTAGACCGTTCAGGGCATTTACAAAATTTCTCTGACTGTAATTTTGACGGAAAACAAATAAGGTCATGTCAACATAAGGAAGTAAATCCAATGTTTCACTCACCAATCCGACTGGTGGTGTATCCAAAATCACCACATCATATTCTTCTTTTAACTGAGCGATCAATTCTTCAAATCTTTTAGTAAATAAAAGTTCAGCTGGGTTTGGAGGAGTTGGTCCAGAAACCAAGAGATCCATATTTTCATACTTTGTCTTTTTAACTCCTTCTTTCCAATCCTTCAACTGACCTGACAAGATACTCGAGAGTCCCACATCATTACCCACCTCAAAATCCTGGAAGATTTTAGGCTTTCTCATATCACAACCTACTAAAATAGTCTTTTTCCCGGTTAAGGAGTATACAGAAGCTAAATTCATGGCACAGAATGTTTTCCCTTCACCAGAAATAGTAGATGTTATCATCAAAGTAAGTTGCTCCTCTTTAGGGGTAATGAATCTTATGTTAGCCCTTAATGATCTAAATCCTTCAGCTAAACCAGATTTTCCTTGTTCGAATACCACCAGATTACTTGCTCCCTTATTAAATAAGATGGTTGAAAGTAAAGGTATCTTAAGCTTTCTTTCCAAAAAGCTCACATCCTCGATTCTCGTTCTTAATAGCTCACGAATAAGTATAAATAAAATTGGCAAAAAGACGCCCACAAACACACCAATTGTGTAATTACGGATTGGAATTGGGCTTACTAAAAATCCTCCTTCAGCCGGTTCAATAATTTTATTTTCGGCCGTATTAGAAGCTTTGGTGATAGCAGATTCTGCTCTCTTTGTCATCAAATACGTATAGATATTCTCATTCAAAGCTTGTTGTCTTTGAATCCGAATTAAGTTTTGCTGTGTTTGAGGAAGTGTTCTAAAAGAACTTTCCATATCGTCAATCCTACTTTGAAGATCATCAATCAGCATTTGTGAATTTTGGTCCACATTCTTTAAGATTTCTTGGATTGATTTATTCAAATCTGAAATCTTGTTATTTGTTGCTTGGACTTGAGGAGAAGCTTCTGTTAGGGTTGCCAGTTGCTTTGATTTTTCATTTTGTAATTCCAATAAATTTGAAATTAAACTATTCAAGATTGGATCCTCAATACCGATTCCCGAAGGAACTACTACATCTCTATAATTTTCTCTTACCAGATATTCTCGAAGGTTTCTGTAATATGATTTTTTAAATTGCTCTTGTCTCAACTGAGCCTCATAAGTTGTAAGTTGTTCAAAAACAGAAGCACTTTCTGAACCTAAATCATAGATTTTATTATCAGAGCGAAAATTCTGCAATTCATCTTCGAAAACTTTTAAGGTATCAGCTACACCTGCCACCTGACTATCAATAAACCTGATGGTATTACTTGCGATTTCGTTTTTCTCAGCTAATTCCAAATCGATGTAAGTTTCCATCAATTTATTGACGTAAACTTCCCCTTTATCAGCATTTGGGCTAAGAATACTCAGTTCCAAAATCGAACCTTCCTTTTGTATTGGATCTACCTGGAGCTTGCTGGCATACTCATTTATAATTGAATTGTCATCTCTAATTTTCAAAAGTACTTTGCCTGTATTTTCTGCCCCAGTTTTTGTAATTCTTATTTTGAAATTATTGGTTTCTACCCATTCACCGAATAGTAAAGTTTGGGTTTCCGGAATTTTATCCAAATTGACATTATCACCATTTGGAAAATATTGGGTATAATTTTCTGCATCAAAAGAAAGAGTATAATTCAAATTATCTTCCCAAGTTACAGTGATCAGACCATTAAGCATTTGAGGAGCTTTCCAATCTACTTCAACCAAAACAGGAGTATTCTTATAAAGCTCATTATTTATGAATGTTCCTTCCTGATAGTATTCTACATTAAAATCCAACTGTTTTAATGTAGCCTTGGCGATAGGCTTAGATTGTAATATTACAATTTGATTTAGTAGGCCAACGTTTGGAGAACTTTGAATACTAGGAGCATCAAAAAGGGCGAACTTATTATCAGAATCCTTTATAAAAAAAATACCAGTGACCTTAAATAATGGTACGGTCATTCTGGTATAAATATAGCCCAATCCCAAAAAGAAAATAGCCGAAATTACGATAATCGGCCAGATTCTAATGATCTTGGGAATTACGGATTTTATATCAAATGAACTCTCTTCTTTTAAGAATTCAGTTTCTTCCTGATCGAAATTCATAAATAATTGAAAATTACTGTCTTAAAGACATGACTAATGCTACCGCTGTAACCATGGAAGTTACAAGGGCTAAAGTTTGAATAAAATTAGTTCCTGTTCCTATTTCACGAACTTTTAATGGTTCTGCATAAATGACGTCATTTGGCTTTATGAAAAAGAATTCAGTCCCTAACAGTTTTTGATCGTTTAAGTTGATCTTATGGATTTTCGATCCATCAGGATATTGCCTTAATAAAATTATCTCATTTCTTTTTGCCAAAACTGTCATGTCTCCGGCAGTTGCAATCGCCTCAAAAATATTAGCTCTATTCTGTAAGATAGTCTGTTTACCAGGGCTGTTAAACTCGCCAATTGCACTGAATCTGATCCCACCTAACCTAACTCTGACAAAATATTCTCCTTCATTCACAAATTTAGCGACTCTACTTTCTACTAATTCTTTTGCTTGTTTAGTATTAAGTCCGATTAATTCAAGCTCACCAATTAGCGGCATTTCAATAACACCTTTTTCATCTAGAGTGTATCCATTCATAAAGAAAATATCTCCGCCATTTTGGCCGGTACTCATATTTTGTCCATTGGAATCACCAGAAATCACACTAAAAATAGCATTGATTTCAGGATTGGTAGTTTTGACACTTATATCAACAATATCAAATGCTTGGAATAAATATTCTTCAGTTTCGTAGGGTATTGTTTCACCTGAAGAAACCAAAGGATTACTATCAGAACCCAAATCCTGCATGTATATAATGCGTTCGTTGGAAACACAAGAAAAAAACAAAAAGAGTATCGGCAAAATTTGGAGATACTTGAACTGATTTTTCATAGAGGAATATTTCATTAAAGAGCTAAAATTGAAAATTTCGATTCAATTTGTGAAATTATTTTCAAAGCCTTGCGTCAATTTTTGATTTATCGAGAAAACCTTTTACATCATAGACAACCTGATCTGCAGATTTATTGATATTCAAGGATTTAAATTGTAGATGTGAAACAGCTAGGATAATCGCAGAATATTGGTTCAAGTCTGGGGATGATTTTCCCCCTAAGATTTGGATTCCATATTCATGTGCTACTTCTGCTGGATTTGCCCATGGGTCATAAACATCCACATCCATGTCAAAAGATTTTAATTCTTTATAGATGTCAATAACCCTTGTATTTCTGACATCTGGGCAGTCTTCTTTAAAGGTAAATCCCAAGATCAAAACTTTAGAGTCAATGACTTTTAGATCCTTCCTCATCATTAATTTGATCACTTCTGTTGCCACATGTTTGCCCATGGAATCATTCAGCCTTCTGCCCGCTAGGATGATTTCGGGATGATATCCCAGTTCCTGAGCTTTCTGGGCCAAGTAGAATGGATCAACCCCAATGCAATGCCCACCTACTAATCCAGGCTTGAATTTGAGAAAATTCCATTTGGTACCTGCTGCCTCTAAAACTTCATTGGTATCAATACCCATTAAATTGAAGATTTTAGAAAGCTCATTGACGAAAGCTATATTAATATCTCTTTGGGAATTTTCGATGACTTTAGCAGCTTCTGCTACCTTGATGGAGGGAGCCTTATGCGTACCTGCAGTGATGACCGTTTGGTACAATTGATCCACATATTCTGCTATTTCCGGAGTGCTACCAGAGGTGACTTTCAGAATTTTAGCTACAGTATGTTCTTTATCCCCAGGATTGATCCTTTCCGGTGAGTAACCGGCAAAGAAATCCACATTGAATTTGAGTCCAGATATTTGCTCTAAAACAGGTACACATTCCTCTTCAGTTACACCGGGATATACAGTAGATTCATAAATAACTACATCTCCTTTGTTTAGATATTTCGCTATGTTTTCCGAAGCCTTGAGCATGGGAGTCAAAACCGGTCTGTTGTGTTTGTCGGTAGGTGTTGGTACAGTTACAATATAGATATTGCAATCTGAGAGCACTGCTGAATCCGAACTTGGAAGTAATCCTATCCCTTTTTCAGCAGGTGAAATCAGAACAGATTGAAGTAGGTCATTTTCTACTTCCAAGGTATGGTCAATGCCTTGGTTGAGCTCAGCGACCCTTTTTGAATCAATATCAAAACCTATAGTAGGAAATTTCTTTGCAAATTCCACTGCCAATGGAAGGCCCACATAGCCTAGTCCGATTACGGCAATTTTCACATCTTGAATTGGTGTTAGCATTAAAATGTATTCGGTTTAATAATTATTTTTAAAAAAAAACAATGAAATATCAAAAATCAATAAAAGCTTCACAAAGCTACGCCCTTTCAGTCACAAAAATGGTGACCTACTTGAATCAAAAACATCTTTCTGATTTTGAGTAAAGTTATAAACGTCGAAAAATTCTTGGAGAAGCTGAATCGTCACCTCCAATTGCTTCAAATGAGTACCAAAGTTACTCATTTGGAAATGATAGCAAAACTAAAGGAATTAATTAGACTTGACTTTAAAACTATTTAATTATTTAATTGATAGATGATATGGAAAGTGCTAGAAAAAGTCCAAAGGCTTTTACCATTCGGGAAATCTTTAGTTGAATCTGAACTTTCCTCCCATTGGTAATTCACTGCTCTATTCAAAAGTAATTTGTTGCTTAATAAAAGTTTGTTCCATTGATGGTCCAATAGTAAACCAGCACTGAAATCTACCCAAGGACGTTTGTTTGGGTCAACAGCTAATGTTCCATAAAAAAAATCCTGATTGTTTACTATTCGTTGAAACAAAAGGCCCATTTTATTTAGCCCTGTAATCTTGGAAAATTCAAAAATCTGAGCATTGGCACCGGTCCCTATTCCAACACCCATTGGAAGACCTTCATTTGCAAATCCTCTTGCCTGATAGTGTGTATGCCAACTTGCATTGAACGAATTCAAAAATTCATACCTTATATATCTGTTTACAGATTCCTGTTGATGGACAATCTCAGCTCTAATTTGATAATATTCTTTTTGCTTCTGGGTTTTTACAATTTTAGAAAAGCCTAGTAAATAAGCTCTTGCATGCTCTGGGTTTAAAATAAATTCTCTCCAATTATAGCTATGATCTCTTTTTCCATATTCTGCATAAATTTCAAAATTTGCATTGGAGTTAAAGTACCTGATTGAAAGAGCGACCTGTTGGTCTTGACCTTTTCCGTCATAGATGACTGAATTGTCATTTACTAAAAATTTTTTCTTTTGGAATGCTTCAAAAATCGGAAACTTATCATTGAATGAATCACCTACGTTTTCATTGTACTGCTGAAAAGTTCTACTAAAACCCAGAAATAGTCCAGGAATAAAGTTTGGCTGAAATGTCAAATTGATTCCTGTGATATATCTCCAGTCATCAGAAAAAGGCCGTGCGAATATGCTATTTAAAAGAGAATTTTGGGATGGTAAAATACCTGAGTCTTCCGCCCTCCCTACTATTATTTCTGACTCAAGCTTTCCAAACAAAATATCGGCTGGCCTGCTTGTGCGAAAGAAAGCATGTTTTATTCCCCTTGCGTTATTACTAAAAATCAATGAGTTAAATTGTCCTGGACCCCACCATATATTTTGAGTTCCAAATCCCAATTCTATAGGACCAGCATTCAAGCTTATAAAAGATTGTCCCCACCATACAAAAGAATTATAATCCTCAGTAAATCTCTCTGGACTATCGCCAAAATTCCAATACCTAAACCTCCCAAAAAGGATATTGTCCGTATTTTCTGAACTAAAGCCATTGTATGATTTATTTTGACTTGCGACAAATTCCGGTCTAAATTGAAATTTTAAAAATAAAAGTTTGCCATAAACTCCAGGTGACAACAACGTCTGAAATCCTGCTCCATTCATTAAAGAGTAATTTCCCCAACCAAATGGTCGATTAGAATTGTAAACACTTGTGCTTAAGATTGGTAGTAATCCAAACTGGACATTTTTCTTCAAAGGCAAGGAATCATGGGATGCAAATCGATTTTGCTGCAAGGAAAGTACTGGCCTAAGGCTAAAAGACAAATCTTTGGTAATTTCCGAACCAAGTAACTGTTGCCTTCTAAGATCTTCTTCTAACAAAGGAAATCCCGCAGGGATAGTTTGCGACATAGAAAAAGTGGAAATAAAAACACCAAAAATAAAGGCAAACCAAACTAGCCTATTTTTTACCATTAAACCGACCTAAGCATTTTAATGTACATCTTATTGATTGCTTTCCATGAATAATTTTTTCGAGCCAGCTTATACATATTTTTAGAGATAGCTTCCCTATCAAAATCTTTTAAACGTAATAACTGTTGAAGCAATTCATTAGAATCATTGAAATAAATAGCTTTGTTAAAAGTGGTTTCTCGATTGTAATTAACCCCAAAAGCTATAATTGGTAAGCCTAGATACATGGCCTCCACCAAAGATGGATTTGTACCACCGGCACTATGACCATGCAAATAATAATGACAATTCGAGCGTAATACATTTAGTTCCTCACTTGCATATATTGGGTTGTAAAGAATCACGTTCTTTTTTGTAGAATACTGCTCGTATAACCTCATCCCATATTCACTTGCGTTCCAATTCCCAACTATTACATAAGGAATATCAAGGTCATTTTTGGAAAAGACCTGCAGCTGCATTTCAATATTATTCTCAGGCTCTATTCTACAAACCGTAAAAATATAGGGCTTTTTTATAAATGAATATTTCTTCAGATATAAACTTGGGTCTACAGAAGTAGCATGATTGGCGCCGTAAGCAATGAGGAAGGAATCTTTACCATATTCAGACTGAACATAATTATAGATATGCTTATTGTCCGAAATAATTGCTTCCGAAAATCTTACCGCCAAAGCCTCTGAAAACTTCAGAAATAGTTTTGCAAATTTCCCCCACTTTTCACGCTTCCATTCCAAGCCATCAATATGGGTAATTATTTTTGCCTTGGTAAATGGCTTGATAAATGGAATCGAGATAGCTCCAGAAACTCCCAATATCAAGATATAATCAAAACCCTTTATTGATTTTGCAAGAGAAACAGTATCATACAAGACACTCTGGACTCCATTGGCTTTCAGATTTAAGTATTCCAGTTTTGCTCCTTTATAGGTATCCATTTTGTCCGGATAACTATGGCTCTGGCAATAAATCGTTACATCATAAAATTTTGGAAGTAGATCCAAAAGATATTCTACCAATGTCTCAAATCCTCCATAATTAGCAGGTACTCCTACTATTCCGACTATGGCAAGCTTTTTCTTAATCATTCAAATAATTCTTCATGGCAATCACCATATTATTTCGTTCGGTTTTATTATTCCGCAAAAAATAACGAGTATGAGCCTTCAATAATTGTTGAGTTTGATCCAAGTTTGATTTGACCTGAACTTTCAACACTTCTTCCAATGCATCAATCAACAACAAGTATCGAATAGAAACTTGCTCATCAGGATAAACAAAATGACTATCTCCTGAGGGCAAATCGGAAAATAATGCGGATTTCATAATCTGAGGAGACCAAATATTAAAAGCCCATCGCAACATTCCATCATAATTTTGAGCTTTTGAAAGCATCACTAAGAAATAGATATCATTGTAATTTGATGCTAACAGCATATTTGGCTGAGTTTCGAAGCAGGAAGTATACAAAGTTGTAATTTTCCCATTGGATTTCCTTGCAGCTAATTGATCGGGCTCCAATATTATGTTACTCGATAAAGAATAATCATAAATTTTTTGTGATAAATCAGGGCTAAAAGTTCCTGAATAACCAAACTTGAACTCCGGAACCACTTCTTTCACAAAATCTATCAACAATTCTGTGGTAGAAAAATCACGCTCATCAACCCAAAAGACAGTTTTGTCCAGCCAGTTTTTGGTTTTTAAAAAAGAGGCAAAATCAACAAGAAACGGTTTCCAAAAATCTCTATAGACCTCAGTTCCTGGGGCTGATTTAAATGATTTTACTTCTCCAGACAATTCATCAAAATAAAAATAGGTTAGATTCCAGGGAAAAAGATTATGAACTGCAATTTGATTTTTAATTCCTTTTTCTTCAGCTAATTCTACAAACTTTTCAAACAAAGAATAATCATAGGAAAATGACCCGTCTGGGTTTTTAATAATCTGGATCATCATTTGTTCTTTAGGCTTAAGGGCTGTATTGTACAGATCATAAAAAATAGAAGTTGTAACCACCGATTGATTGATGGCTTTCAACTGTTCAAACATGCTCCCTAAATCATCCCAATGCTCTTGGGAATATGGGCGTATTTCATAATAGGAAGAAATAGATTGAGGAAATTGCCAAAAGTCAATACGATAATCCAAAGATGAAAAGTCAGGTAACTTTCTATCAATCACTTTGATTATCGCATTTAGCGTATGTGATTTTCCGGACTGGGTAAAGGTGAGTTTGAGGGGATATTTTCCTGGTTTTAACTTACTTTCTAAAGTTAATTTAACTATGCCGAAACTTGATGCTGTATTTACCTCAAAAGAACTGTTTTTCACTACCTCTACTCGATCTGGAAACATTTTTTTCTCAAAAGTGCCATTTGCAATAGCTTCCCCACAATTGCCTGCAGATAAATCTCCTTCTATAAAATGCAATTGTGCAAATTCGGCATGAGCATTTTTAGAGGCTATTGAAAGATTATAATCTATGGAACGTAGTGGATCTGCATTGATTACGAGTGGAACAATCAAGGTTTCGTTTCTCCAAGCTTTAAATTCAGGTATACCAGGTAAGTCGGTTCCAAAATTTTCAAAGCTTGTAAAAAAACCAGAAACCTGCGCTTGGGTAAAGCAGGCGATATTTAAAAATAAAACTATAAAAGCTAGAATTCTTTTCATGTTTTAAGAATGTATTCAATTCTTGATTCAAATTTTTCACGGGAAAAATCAGCTCTTTTATATTTTGCTCCATCACTTAGTAACTCCCAATAAGTGGAATCTTCTGCCAGCAATTTAATTTTTTCGGAAATAAGCCCCAGCTCTCGATAATCAATCTGAAAACCATTCACACCGGTTTCAATTAATTCTGTCACTCCACCTTCCGTAGGAACAATAGCTGGCAAATTATAGTACATCCCTTCTAACACTGTCATGCCAAAAGTCTCTACACATTCATCAGGATGAGTTAGATTCACTAAAAGAGATGCTTTTCTAAAAAATTGATGTACATCTTTTTGCACCGAAAAAACCTGAATGTTAACTGGCAAAGAATTCCTCATTTTAAATTTGTCTACCTCTTTTTTTTCGTCACTCAACACTAAAGTAAAACGAATTGTAGGTTGATTTAGTGCAAGGGCTATAAATTCTAACACACCTTTATAAGGCCTTAATGAAGCTAGCATCAACACCTCGAAAACTTCATTCTTCTTAGTCTGAGTTTTAGATTTTTCTTCAAAATCTTTGGTAACACAATTATATAAAACCTCCACTGGCTCCCCCTCAAGAATAGGATTGTTTTTAAGATAGTTAGAAACTACAATTATTTTGGTGGAAAAATTACGAACGACCCAAAACAAAAAATTACTTAATACCTTTGGTTTGATTTCATTTTCATGAACATGGGTGATTACTTTTTTACCAAGTAACCGGCCGGTCAATATTGCTCCAAATGGAAGTATAGTATTCACATAATAAATTTTTTCTTCTTTCTTATTTGTCATAATAAGTCTGACTGAAAGAAAAAATTGGCTTAGAAAAAATGAAAACAAGGTAAGAACTCTATGTTCAGATCTTTGGTAAAAATTATTCAGGTATTTAAACTTAGATAAAAAACCCTCTGAATTGTTAGTATAAAGCTTTACATCAAAACCAGCCTTTATTGCTATCTCTATCACAGAAGACAAAACTTGAGGGCTACCTGTAAAATTATTGAGTAGATGAAAAAATACTACTTTTGGTTGCATTAATAGAATGAGTATTTAGAATTATCATGAATATAGTGATCATTAAATAAAGAGTAGTGGCATAATATTCATGGGTAAATTGTTGGGCGATGATAAATATATAAAAGAACATTGCTGAATAAAACACTTTGTTTCTAATAAAAAGTATTGCTGACATGGTAAAAACAGCAACCAAATAGGCAATATACCCAATAAAACCATAAGTATAAAGCAAAACTGAGGTTCCATTTTCGATATAGCCTGTTCTATATTTAGTACTGCGAGCTATCACTTCATCTACGATATTATTGCCGTGGCCAAATAAGTATTCTTTCCAAGAGGAGTTTTCGAAAAAAGAAATTTTAAAAGCTTGTAATAAATCTGCACGTGAGTTTAAGGTACTCACATTGAAAATCAATTTATTTATAAATTCGAAATAGTATAGATAGAATAAGACTGCCAGCAATACAGTTGCCAAAAAAATTCTTTTATGTTTGAAAAAAAGAATAATATAGAAGACAAATAGGGTGTTTCTATTAAACGTAAGGATTAATCCTAAAATTACAATCCAATAGACAAATCGGTCTATTTTATTAAGGACTCTATTCTCTTTTTTCCAATAATAGATAAGAAACCAAGAAATGAGTATTGTTCCAAAAGATTGTACAGTGGTAGTAAAGCCTTTTGCTGCATGTAAAAAAGGTAATCCTTTGTCATACATAGGATGAACATGAGGATTATGTCCTATAATATAACTACTAAATACAAAAATTATCCCTGCCACAATATGTAGAAAGAGAGCCCAATAAATAATGTCTAAAAATTCTTCTTCTTGGGATGTGATACTTGCAAACAACAAACCCAAGGCAGGAAAAAATATAATTAAAGAGGAGTCGGGTAAATTTAAAAGATATGGCACTAATAAATACGAGGTCAAACCTATAATAAGAAATATTACAGACTTTGACAGTGGTTTATTTAAAAAAAACTGGTGAAATAGGAGCAATCCCAAAACACCTAACATCGCCACCTTATCCAATGGCAAACTAATCAATGTGGAGCATGAAACCAGGAAAATCAACAAGGTCAGTCCACTTTTCCCTAAAGCCCGAGTGGATTGAATTAATAATAAGGAGTTAGTCACCCAACACCTCCTTCAATTGAAGTAATTGATTAAATCTGGAATATCTACTGATTTTTGATTGAGAGTTTTTTCTCAATTCTTCTATTTCTCCATTTGAATAAAGATCCACAATCCTTAAAATTTGTCCATAGCAGGATTCAGCAGAGTTTGCAATAAAACCAAGGCCTGACTCAGCTACCATTTGCTCCATCACATCACTATCAGACGGACAGATTAAAATAGGTTTGCCCAGAGCCATATATTCATAAAGCTTGCTACTAGGTATCCCTTTCAAATTCCCGTAAGCCATAGACAGAAAAGCATGTGATTTCTGTAATTCAACCAAAGCAGAAGATCTAGGAAGTCTATCGGTAATTTTGACATAGGGTTGTATCTCTCTAGGGATCCCCTCTTCTATCCTTTTTATTTGTTTCACATCGAAGCCTGAACCTAAAAAAATCAATTGAAAAGGTTTTTCATCAAGAATAGCTAATTGCAAGGCTTTAAATATCAAAGACAAATCCTGAGATGGATATAAAACTCCACTGAAAGTGAGTGTAAAAATGGGGTATAGCTCTTCCTTCTTTAATTCAAACAATTCCTCTTCAAAACCATTTTCTATGGTATAGCCTTTTTTATCTAAAAACTTACTAATCCGGCCAGTGTAAACAGATGATACTGAAATAATCGATTCAGCAGTTCCAACCCATTTTTTCTCATAAATAGCTTCGACCCTTGCTATCCATTTTCGAATTGGTCCTCCAGACTTTTCATTTTGAAGTTCATTGGTAGTCCAATCATCTCTATAATCAGCGATCCAGTTAGAATCCAATTCTTTTTTTAGGTAATATCCAATTTTAAAGAGGTAGAACGGCTCACCTGATATCACTATTTTATGAATTTTCTTATCACTCAAATAGGCTTTGATAAAAGGAAGAAAATTGGAAAAAGATGTGAGTTTCAATGTAAACCTTACTAAAAAAACATCTAAAAGTTTTACAAGATAAAAGAGGGGTCTCAATGCAGATTCTCCAAAAGCCAAGTATGCTTTGTCTAACATTCCCGGTCGAAATGGCAGATAATAAACTTCGTGAGTTTCAAAGACTTCATGTCTAACATGTTTTCCCAATGGTAGTTTTGTGACCTGATGAGATCTTGTTTCAGAATTCCATTCTCTGGTAATCACAATAGGAAAATATCCTAGTTGATGTAAATTTTTCGCCCAAAAAGTAATACGCTGAGAAGGTGTCAGCGTACATGGGGTAAAATAGTTAGAAATGAGTAGAATCCTTTTCAATTATTCATTTGATTCCAGGTTGAAGATTCCATTTTTTGATTTGACTTCGATAAAACTCATCGTGTTGATCTGCTGAGTATTTTTTTGCTATTCTATTGGCATTTTCTTTAAATCGGATAATATCCTCATTAGTTAGCGAGTTTAAACGTGAGGCTAATTGGCTCAAGTCAAATTCTTCAGAGACCACCCCTATATCCTCACGATTGAGTATTTTTTTCATTTCGATCGAAGGAGCAATTGCAATTGCCAACCTTGCTTGAATAAACTCGAAAAATTTATTGGGCAAGGCAAAGGTGTAATTGAAGTTAACAGGCTCCAAATAAAATAATCCAATATCGAATTGATTAATAAAGGAGGGAATTGCCTCGGTATCCACAGGATCCAAAAAATGAATAGGTTTTCCTTCAGATAATAGGATTAGTTCCTCAAAATATTGCTTATCCGTTGGCATAAGCATAAAATTAAGTTCAAACCTAGCATCTAGATAATCCATTAATTCTATCATTTTCTCAATTTGTCTGCTTCTATTTGCTATCCCATGATGGATCAATCGGATTTTTCTGCCTACCGGACTAGGTTTCAAATCAGATGAATATTTTGGAGCGTTCAATACCACAGGAATCTCTCTTGATGTAAATGCAGTATATGCCTCAGCAAGTCCCTCACAGACAGTTATGAGCAAATCTGCTTTGGGAATATAATTTTTACAAAGAAATTTTGAGAATCGTTTATGGAACCAGATCCACTTCAGGTCGTCTGTAAATTGACCTGGGTAAAATTCGTGTGCATCGAATATAATACGAGCTTTGGGATGCTTTTTTTTCAATGCTATTGCTACAGGCCATGTTTCAGCATCGTTAGCAATGATTAGACCAAATTTAGGTTTTAATTTTTCGAGCTCTTTCAAGCTACTATTATAAAGAAACTCCTTCACTCTAAGCCTATTCACTCTTCCAACCATTGTACCTAGCTTTACAGCTCTTGATAGGTTAGATTTGGATTTGGTAAGAGGATAGAAGACATGATCACCTAAATAGTCTAAACCACTGAGTACTAATTCAAAGCCCAAGCTTTCCAATAGAGCAATTTGACGTAATACTCGAGGATCAGAGTGGATCTCTGAATAGGATAAAATAAGGATTTTATTACTCAACCTTCAAACATTTTAGCCACCATCAAATGACTCCAACTGCCATCTCCTTGAGTATTGGCAGCCTGCGAGACAATAGGAAAGTCTTTTGCCCCTTTCTTTAAGACACCTTTGTTGGTTAATATTTCTCGTGAAGCTCTTATATTTTCTTGTGTGTTGGCACTTTCCATCCATGATTTTTGAGGAGGTTCAAAGCCAATTTTATCCTTTCTCCAAGTGATTTCCTTAGGTAGAATATCTTGAAAGGCTTCTCTCATCAAATATTTTGTCCAACCATTATGTATTTTAAATTCAGCAGGTAAACTAAATACAAACTCCACTAATTCGTGGGAAAGAAAGGGAAGTCTAACTTCTCTGCTATGAGCCATTGAATTTCGGTCAGCATATCGTAGTAAAGTAGGAAGACCTACTTCAAATGTTGAAAAATACAGGTGGCTATTAAGATTACCAAAATCAAACTTGAAATCATTATGAGCCACTTTTTTATATTCCTCAAAAAAATCATCTGCCATCAAGGAAGAATTTTTCCTTTTAAAATTCACCATTTTTCTTCCAACTTTATTCATCAAGTTTGGAAAACGGCTTGATACCGATTGTTTCAAGCCAGGTTTTCTGATTTTTGGATTGATCTGATTCTCTTGATGAAGGAATTGGTATGCTGCAAATTCCTGTTCAAATTTAACTCCTGATTTTTTTCTAATTTCATTAAAAAAAGTAGCAAAATAAGGATGATACCCAGCAAGTATTTCATCTGCTCCTTGACCATCTAAAAGTACTGTCACACCATTTTTCTTTGCCAGTTCATACACTTGATACTGCACAAGTATACTCGCTGAGCCAAAAGGTTCTTCTTGATGGTAGCAAATTTTATCTAAAAGACCTTCCATTTCTCCTATTTCACTATATACCTCATGTGAATTGATTCTTGTCTTAGCTCTTACCTTATCGATAAAATACCCCTCATCTTTATGAAAATTTTTAAATCGTGCAGAAAAAGTATTTTGGATACTCTCCGGGTGGTCTTTTAATAATTGATCAATTGTACATACGACCAAAGAACTATCTATTCCTCCAGATAAACTAGACCCTACCAAGACGTCCGAGCGAAGCCTTCGACTTACAGATTCCATAAAGAGTGCCCGAAATTTTTCCTTAGCCTCCTCAAAGCAAATTTCTCTGTTTTGGTTTTTTGGGTTAATTCTCCAATAGTTTTTGATTGTTATTTCCCCTGCCTTCCATACCAGAAAATGCCCCGGCGGGAGTCTTTTGACATTTTTAAAGAATGTTTGACCTAGATTAGAATGGTTATCCAAAAGATCAAAATGAAGATAATTAAAAATCATCACCGGATCGGGACTTTTGCTTACGCCAGCAGCCCAAAATTCCTTCATTTCTGAACCAAATAGAAAAGCTGATTCTTCAATTGTATAGAAAAACGGTTTTTCACCAAACCGATCTCTTGCACAAAAAACTTCCCCCGTTTGATTATCATAAAGTGCAAAAGCAAACATGCCATCCAATTCTTGAAGACATTGCTCCCTCTTGAAATCAAAAAGAGCCAAAAGAACTTCGGTATCAGATTGACTTTTAAACTGATACCCCTTTTTTAAAAGTCTTTCCTTTATTTCCAGATAATTATAGATTTCTCCATTAAAAGTCAAGGTGTACCGATCTAAATAGTGCATGGGCTGTGAGCCAGACTCACTTAAATCCAATATAGAAAGACGTCTATGTCCAAAACCTACTTTTCCATTCTCACTTATCCAATGACCAGAACCATCTGGACCTCGGTGTATAATTGAATCTGTCATTTTCACCAATCTTTGATTGGTAATTAAATTGGGATTTTCAGATAGTATTCCTGCTATTCCGCACATGGCTTAGTGTTTAAAAAAAGTATTTTTTAATATGTTCTGTGATACTTAAGGCCGCTTTCCCATCTCCATAAAGCTCAGGATAATGAACTCCTAAAGGCTCAGAAAAAAGCAAGGAAATGGGCTCTAAATTGTCAAAAACCAGACGATTCCACCCATCTTGTAATGTTTCAACCCATTCAGTTTCTTTTCTAATTGTAATGCATCTTTTTTGAAGCATATAAGCTTCTTTTTGAATCCCTCCACTGTCAGTGATAACACCTTCGGAAAATTTCTGAAGAGAAAGTGAATCCAAATAACTTTGAGGTCCTAATAAGACCAAATTTTGATAATGGTCAGGATTTATTTTAAAATGATGAAGCCTAGCCTGCGTTCGAGGATGTAATGCCAGCAATACCTTACTTTCTAGTCTTGCAAAACTTTCAAATATATCCTTCAAACGCTGAGGATCATCGGTGTTATATGGTCTGTGAATTGTGGCAAAGAAATATTTCTCTGAAATAACGGGTCGGAGTTTTGGCTCTACCAATCTCAACATATCACACATGACGTCACCAGATCGAAAAATTTTTGAGAAATGGATTCCCTCCTTTTTGAGGTTTTCTACAGCTAAATCTGTAGGACAAAATAGCATCTCTGAAAGTTGATCAGTCAAAACACGATTTACCTCTTCTGGCATCTGCCTATTGAAACTCCTCAAGCCTGCTTCAATATGAATAATAGGAATATGAAGCTTGGAAGCAGCTAATGCTCCTGCCAGAGTACTATTGGTATCTCCATAAACCAAGGTCAAATCAGGCTTTTCCTGAATAAACACCTTTTCAATTTCAGCGAGCATTTTTCCGGTTTGTGCGCCTTGAAGGGCATTTTCTCGCTGATCAAACAAGTAATCAGGATTTGGAAGACCAAGATCATTAAAAAAGACCTGGCTCATATTCTCATCATAGTGTTGCCCCGTATGGATTGTCAAGGCTCGAAAGTGATGTTCCAACGCGAGTTGGATAGGCGCATGCTTGATGAATTGCGGTCTTGCTCCTACCACGGAGATTATACAAGGTCTACTCAAATTAGTTCTTTAATTTTTTCCAATAAATCAGATTCAAAATACTCTATTGAAAGCTCCTTAGCAGCAGCTTCCAAATTTGATTTATAGCTTATCAAGTCTTCTTTATTTAAAGAACGAATAGAATCTGCTAATGCAACAGCACTAAAATCTTTTGCAACTTTTCCTATTTTATATTTTTCCAGATATCGCTGCATGACTGGTGATGGACCAATTACCATAGGGAGTCTGGCCTGAACAAATTCAAAAAATTTGTTGGGAAGCGCCATTTGATTGTTGAAACTAATAGGTGCCAAAGAATAAACTCCTAAATCATAGGAACTGATAAATGGAATAATTTCTTTAAAGGAAACAGAAGGGATCAACCGAACATTTGATATCGATTCAGTTTTTTTCTCCAAAAACCGAAGGTATTCCGATCCATTTTGAACTAACATTAAATCCAACTGGTACTTATCTCCGAGTAATTTAAACGCCTCTACCATTACCTCCAGTTTCCGGTCAGGGTTTGGCACTCCATGATGAATAAAACGAAGTGGGAGTTTAAATTCCCATTTCTCCTTCTGAGGTAAATGATAAGATGAAGCGTTCGGAATGACCAAAGATTTAACACCAAATTGCTTTTCGCATCGGTCAGCAATTTCCTGATTGACATTTATCAAAAGGTCCAATTTGGGAAGATAATCCTGGTAGATTTTAGTGTAAATTTTTCCCCATGTTCTGGTCCAATGGTGATCACCTTCTACCTCTAATGGGTGGTATTCATGTGCATTAAAAACAACTTTTATTTTTTTAGGGCTATGAAAAAAATAAGGTAAATAAGCAGGTTCATGAACGATAACTATGTCAGGATCAATTTCCTCAAGGAGTTTATTGATCTTTTTTTGGGTACTTGGATATCTTCCTAGAAAGGTTTTGTTAAAGCTCAAAACCCGATAGATTTTCCCTAGATTATATTCGAAATGAGAGAATAAAAAGGAATCAGAATGAACAAAACCAACCTTAGAATCATGAGGTTGGGTAAATCCGGTCACAACTAATTCAAAATCATTTTTAAGGGCATCGATTTCTCGAATCATCCTAGGACCATTATGAAGAGGCCTGGTTGTTAAAATTAAAATTTTACGCACTTTTAGTAGCTTTAAACCTATTGAATATGAGGTTTTTAATTAGGAGCAATTCCTTTTTTATCATGAGGGAAATCAATCCTGCTGCAAAAGACAGCAAAATCAATTTAAAAAAAACACTTAATAAAAAAGATTTGGTTGGCAGCCAATATGAGACAATAACTACTCCGATGAAAATCAAAAAGATTGCTGAGTTTTTAATAAAATCAAAAGGGATAAAATAATATTGTTGGCTTTTCCAAAACATGTAAGCAGGAATTAAAAGTTGAGAAAAACAAACGGCTAGGGCAGCCCCTTCTTTTCCAATCCAAGGGATCAAGAGAAAATTCAACCCTACCAATAGCATTGAGGAAAGCACATGAATTATTCCAACTGGAGTAGTTTTTTTTTCAATTGTTGCTCCCAAAGTGGAAATGCTCCCAAGTCCTAACAGCAAAGCATTAAAAGTAAGAATACTTGCTACTAAGGATGCTTCATAATAATCCGGAGTAGTCAGAATCTTTAAAGCTTCTAAAGAGAAAACGGAAATAAACGTACAAAACATTCCTACTAAGAGTAGATAAACCTCAAGAGAAACTGCAAAAACGCGTTTGGCATTGGGCTGATTGAGGATGGAAAAGGCAAAAGGTGACCAGGCTTGCTGAAAAGCTGTAGTTGCTAATCCTGCCACGGAAGCGATACTTATTCCTATTTGATATAGACCTACTTCACGTTGATCCAACAATTCATTTAAGAAAAACACTCCTGAAAGATTGACCACCCAATACCCCAAACTCGCCGGAATGAAAGGGACTGCAAATTTGAACATCCCACGAAAAAGAGAGGTATCAAACCAACTGGGACTTCCAATCCATTTTCGCAAAAAGTAATAGGCTAAAGGTATCAGAATAATTGTTGAAACCAACTGGGCATAGTAAATTCCTGAAAGACCCCAACGAAGAATAACGACAAAAAGTACATTGAATCCAATCAAGACCAAACTCTGGATTAAAGACAATGCTACTGATTTTTTTGCCTCTAATTCCAGCCTCAGCACATTTACCGCCACTGTGGTCCATACTGTCATGGGAAGACAAAAGGAAATCAATTGAATAAACAAAGCTCCTTCTTCTTCATTTGGAAGGAATCTTTGTTGAAGGAAATCAGCCGAAAAAAACAACAGTGCCCCAAAAAAAAGGCTTGAGAAAAAATAAAACCAAATCCAGGTATTGATTACTTTTTTTCTTCTTTCTGTAGAATCTGTGTCAAAATACCACCTAGCAGTAGATGCATCTAACGAGAATACCAGAATGATTGTTAACAGAATATATCCATTGGTCAGAATACTGATTACCCCATAGTCATCCGGAGTGTAAATTCTGGTATAAATCGGAGTCAAAAAAACCGATATGAAACGGGTCAAAACTCCTGAAAGTCCATAAATGGCACTATCTGATAGGAGTTTTTTTATCTGAACGAAAAGAGACACTAATCGCCGGATTCTAATTGATAAACAGACCGATAGTAGCCATCCACAGCCTCATCGCTGAGCACCTCTGCTAAAATTTTTCTGTTGTGATAGATTTGATCGGGAGACAATTTGGTTTCAAAATCCTCTTTGGATACTTCATCCAATGAAAATAAGATCATTCCCATGCTTTTGAGCTGTTGATAAATGGGGTTCTGCTCAAACAAAAAGACCTTGAGACCCAATTGGAGCAAAGTCATTATATTTCCAAATCCTTGGTGGATCAAAGACCCGAAAACAACAAAAGAAGATTGTTTTAGAACTTGGTAATATTCATTTCTAGGAAGATAGTCTTCCATCGGTATAAAGGATTCCCCAAAAGACTTTTGTCCGAAATCTTTCACGTTTTGGATATAATTCGGATTTCCATAAGCCAAAGGACAGATAATCTCTCTATTTTGAAAGTACTGACCAAATTGATCTATAATATCCATATGATTCAACTCTGGTACGCCAGCATGTCCTAACAATATTCCATCTCCTAACTGAGGAATTCCTTCCAAGTCAAGGTGGTCCAATTGCTCATAAACAGACAAAATCCCATGAAAAACATGGGTATAGGACTTATGAAAGGATTGGGATGCATTGGCTACATCCCCTGGGAAAAAGCTCCCCACGTATTTTATTCTTCTAAATGATTCCTTATAGACATAATACCCGGGTTTTTTGAGGATGAATTTCAATCTTTCTTTTACCCTTGAAAAAAGGGTAAGCTCAGGGAATTTAAATACTGATTCTAGTGAATTGGTAAGAGGAAGATAAACCTGTCTGGAATAAAAAGGACTATTGTATAAATCTCCACTCCAGAGCATCCAAATGATCCGGTCAGAAGGAATATTAGCCAACTCGATCAGATAAGCTGTCAGTTCATGGTGATAATGGATAATAACCCGCTTATATGTCCAAAGCTGATTGGCAAATTCTTTCAGTGAAGGTTCAGAAAGACCAATGGTCTTAACCTTTTCTGAATGAATTTTTTTTGGATTTTCTCCGAAAGTAAAATAATCATTTAATCCTGGAAACAGCTTTTCGCATCGATCAATGATCCAATCAGCGAATGGCGAATCCGGAAAAAAAACTAAATTTTCAGCAACAGGAATCAAATCAGGTAGTGTTTTCCTTTTAATTCTCAAAAGGGTGCTTTGCCAATTCACCTGCAGCTAAAGGATGATAATTCCCCACAAGGCCCAGAGGTTTCATATGTCGGATATCGTGAACGAGCTGAATGGAATTCATAGCTTCTTCCAAACCAAATCCATTTCCAGCCAAAACATGCTGATAACTGTGCGTATGGAGTTCGGTAAATCCATCACTGAATTCAATTTCCTCTCCTTCTAGGGTTAATGACCTGTAGGTTCTTCCACCTTTTGCTTTTACATTTTCTGTCAAAGTATCCGCATTGATACTTAGAAACCAACGGACCCTCGCATTTTCCAATTCCAGATATCCTGCGGCTCTGTCATGGGTATGCAGGTGCACTTGGTTGTTTTTTACCTTCCCAAAAACCCAAGTCAACATATCATAAAAGTGAACTCCAATATTCGTAGCAATACCTCCAGATTTGCTAACATCTCCTTTCCATGAGGTATAATACCAGTGTCCTCGGGATGTGATATAGGCTAGGTCTATGTCATAAATTTTGTCTTTTGGACCATTACTTATCCTTTCCTTTAAGGCAAGAATTGAAGGATGAAGTCTTAATTGAAGAATATTGAAAACACGCGTTCCATGTTCTTTTTCTACCTCTTTCAAGGCTTCAATATTCCAGGGATTTAGGACCAAAGGCTTTTCACAGATGACATCAGCTCCTACCCTCAAGCCAAAACGAATATGAGAATCATGCAGATAATTAGGAGAGCAAATGCTTACATAGTTGATTTTCTGTTCTGTACGCTTGAGTTTCTCTACATGTCTGTCAAATCTTTCGAACTCGGTAAAAAAATCAGCATCTGGAAAATAGCTATCCATGACGCCAACACTGTCAAACTTGTCATACGCGGCCAAAAGTTGATTTTGGGTATCCTTGATGGCTTTCATATGACGTGGTGCGATATATCCAGCCGCACCGATTAAAGCAAAATTCTTCATTTATAAAATTGGATTTCTTTTTGAAATTGATCCAAAAAATCAGCTCCCCGATTTCTTGGTTACTTGGCCATATTGAAGCAAATAGACTTCACTTGACTCTGGACAAATTGCCTCACCATGGGCATTGAAATTAAGTCGGTGACCGTATTCGCTCATCCAGCCAATTTGTTTTGAAGGATTACCTACGACCAAAGCATAGGATGGAATTGTTTTGGTCACCACTGCTCCTGCTCCAATAAAGGCAAACTCTCCAATATCATGTCCACAAACAATAGTTGCATTAGCACCAATAGATGCCCCCTTTCCGACATGGGTTTTGGAATATTGACCTCTTCTATTCACCGCACTCCTGGGGTTGACCACATTTGTAAAAACCATGGATGGACCTAAGAATACATCGTCGTCACAAGTGACTCCGGTATAGATAGACACGTTATTTTGGACCTTTACATTTCTGCCCAAAACTACCTCAGGAGATATGACTACATTTTGTCCGATGTTGCAGTTCTCTCCGATCTTACAATTGGGCATTATGTGGGAAAAGTGCCAAATTTTAGTACCCTTACCTATATCGCAGCCCTCATCGACCACAGCTGTCTCATGAGCATAGTAACCTTTCATTTGAAAAAACTTTTTACTGTTTTAATAATAAAATCCTGATCATCCAGATTCATTTCGGTATGAATTGGCAGAGACAAAACTTTCTTGCACAAAGATTCGGCCACGGGAAAGTCTCCTTCATTGTATCCAAATTCTCGATAGGCGTTTTGTAAGTGAAGAGGGACAGGATAATAAACCATACTTGGAACACCCTTTTCTTGCAAAAAAGCCTTCATCTCATCCCTTCGCCCTCCCTCAACCTGTAAGGTGTATTGATGGAAAACATGGGAGGAATTTTTTGCCCTTTTGGGTATCTTCACCATAGGAAGCCCTCTAAATGCATCATCATAACGATCTGCTACTTCATTTCTAGAAGCTGAATATCTATTCAAATGTCCTAGTTTTACTCTTAAAATAGCAGCTTGCAATGTATCTAAACGTGAATTCACGCCAATAGAATCATGATAATATTTCTTTTTTTGCCCATGGTTCGCAACCATTCTGAGTCGTTCGGCCAGCTCTGAATCTTGGGTAAACATCGCTCCTCCATCTCCGAAACATCCTAAATTTTTTGAGGGAAAAAAAGAAGTAGTACCTACATCCCCTATAGTTCCGGCTTGTGACTTTGAACCGTCAGAATAGGTATAAACAGCACCAATAGCCTGAGCAGTATCTTCAATTACCTTAAGCTTATTCTTTTTAGCAAAGGACAAAACATTCTCCATATTGGTGCATTGTCCATATAGATGAACAGGCACAATTCCGACTGTTTGAGGGGTCAAGGCCTTTTCCAATCCATTGGGATCCAATTCATAAGTATCGGGTAATACATCTACAAAACGAGGCTTCAAGCCGAGTAAAGCAATAACCTCCACAGTTGCAACATAGGTAAAAGTAGGAACTATTACCTCGTCGCCTGGTTCAAAGCCCAAGGCCATCATTGCAATCTGCAAGGCATCTGTTCCATTTGCACAAGGGATTACAAATTCAGAACCGGTATATTTAGCTAATTCCTCTGCAAAGAGCTTTACCTCAGGACCGTTAATAAAGGCAGTAGAATTTAAAACTTCCTGAATTGCCCGATCTACTTCTGGCTTGATTCGTTCATATTGGGAACGGAGGTCAACCATTTGAATTCTTGACATCAAATTATAAACTAGTGATGAGTATTTTGTAAACGTTGATTAAAAACCCGACAAACAAACCAACAAAAATTGAAAAAACCAGAATCAAAGGTTTGTTTGGCTTAGAAGGTCCCAAGGGAACTGCGGCTTTTTCAAGTACTGTGAAGACTGGTGTTTCTTTTTTGAGTTGGATCAATGTTTGTTCATATTCCTGTTTGAGAGAATTATAAACATTATAGGCAATGTTAAATTCAAATTCCAGTTGTTCTTCACGGGTTCTAAGTCGCTGAGAAATAATACCTTGATTACTATCTCTGAATGATGCAAGTCGCATTTGAGCTTCTTCAAATTTCTTTTCAGATTCCTCCACTCTTTCTTCAATAAATTTCAAATTAATTCTTTGCTTCTCAGTCTTATAGTCTGTAACATAATCAATCAGGGATTCTAATACCATGGAATTGACTTGGGCTGCTATCACTGGCTCTGGCATGGAAACAGAAAGACGGATTATTCTTCCTTTTTCTTCTAGTACTATTCTTTTTTTGATTTCTGAAATAGCAAATAAATCCTCGCCTGAAACTGTCAGTATTTCTTTTTCTCCTGAATCATTAATAGAAGAAGTAGAAGGAAGTGGATCTGGGGAGGAGAACCAGCCTAAAAACAATGCTGGTAGATTAATTATAAAAGAGAGTGTTTTTTTTACAATATTCCCAGGTTTTTCTTCTATATAATATTGGCCAAGAGGGAGTTTTTCTCCGCCTTTTGATTCAAACACAAATTCACTTGAAGAAATATCTTTCAAAAAATCCCTGCTCCCAATCACGTCTGGGAAAATTTCCGAAGTCAGTGTAATTTGGTTGGATTGCATTTGGTTCATATTGATACCAGCGATCCCAGCCAACGCTCCTATCTGCCCTAAACCTGCCAGAGAATTGGACTCTGATTCTAGTATGACGAGTGCATTAGCTTCATATTCTTTGGCAGTAGTGAATATTATTAAAAGTCCCAAAACTCCACCCATGATAGGGAACAGCACTAAGCGCCTCTTATTTTCGAACACTTGTTGAATGAGTCCCAAATAATCCAAAGTAGAATTCTTTTGTGATGAAATATCAGTTCTCTCCATTTATATTATTTCTTAATAGATTTTGCAGGAACCCCTGCTATGACCTCAGCGTCAGGAACATTTGAAATTACTACAGCACCTGCACCGACCACTACTTCATTTCCCAGAACAACACCAGGTAGAATCACAGCTCCAGCACCTATTTTACATTTTTTCCCGATACGTACATTCCCTAATAAAATTGCTCCCGGTCCAATTTCTGAATACTCGCCAATTCTAGTACCATGATGAATGGAAGCCCGTGTATTAATCAAAACTCCCTTTTCCAAATGAGTTTCAGGTCCTACAAAAGTAAATGCCATCGCATCAAATGCTCCTTTTGCGCTTGAGCTTACAGAGGAGGTTTTATCTCTAATTGACTGATATTCACCTCCAATTCGTTCTAAACTCTCTAAAAACCTCTTCCTGAGACTGGGATTACCAACCCCCAGAAAAAATTTACAATCTTTAGTAAAATAGTATTTAATTTCTTCTTGGGTATGTATCAGTTTATATACTGAAGTGAGCTGGTTATTTCCTTCTTTAAATTCAGAAAAAAAAACAGGCTTTACCTCAAAAGAAAAAGACTTTATAGAATCTAAAACCTCTAAGGAATGGCCCCCTGCCCCAGCAATAATCATTTAACTATTTAAAGCGGTTAAAATAAACCTACAAACCAAATCTTGCTCTTCTACCGTCAGTTCGTGATAAATAGGAAGACATAAAATCCGAGAGGCTATATCATCAGAAATAGGTGTATATCCTTTTACGTAATTTAACTGGGAAAGACTAGGATAAAAGTACCTTCTGGGATAAATCTGATTTATTTCCAAGACCCTTTTCACCTCTAAAGCAAACTCTTCACTTTGAAAAATCACTGGAAAATATGCAAAATTAAATCCTGCTTCATCTTCAAGTTGAATAAACTGGACTAAAGAATCTGGTAGTTTATTTTGATAGTACCGGTATTGTTCTTTTCGTTTCTGTTGAATTCGATCTATATAACGAAGATTTATCAAACCCATGGCAGCATGGAATTCTGAGTTTTTCCCATTGATTCCAACTCCACTAAATTTTTCTGGTCCATCGTGACCAAAATTTCTCAAATAGCCTAATTTTTCGAATAAAGCCTGCTCTGCCGTAAATACTGCCCCACCTTCTACAGAATGAAAAAGCTTTGTCGCATGAAAACTGGTAGTACTAATATCTCCATAATGGTAGACAGATTTTCCTAAATAATTTGTTCCAAAACAATGTGCCGCATCATAAATAACTTTCAGCCCGTATTTTTTAGCTATTTGGTCAATTTCATTTATTCCACATGGGTTACCAAAACAATGTGTAGCTAAAATTGCAGATGTTTTCGAAGTAATCAGTGATTCAATTTTGGAAGGGTCAATATTTAAGGTTTGAGGATGAATATCAGCAAAAATTGGTGTAGCACCTTCCCAAACTATACTACTAGTTGTTGCTACATATGAAAAAGGAGTAGTAATAATTTCTCCCTTTAAATTAAGCGCCTTAATAGCCATTTGCAAAGCTATAGTACCGTTACCGACAAATAGACAATAAGGCACACCCAACCTTTCTTTCAGCCCCATTTCCAATTCATTGACTAGAGGACCGTTATTGGTTAGCCATGACCTTTTCCAAATCCCTTTTAAATAGCGGTTATATTCTGATAACGGTGGAATAAATGGTTTGGTAACTGGAATCATTAAATACAGATCAAATCCTTTTCGTTAACTATGTTATTTTACTCCGATGTTATAGTGAGTATAACCCATAGAATTTAAATACTTTTTGTCGTAGATATTTCTCCCATCGAAAATCAATTTGTTCTTCAGAAGTCTACCCACTACATCCCAACTAGGAATTCTGAATTCAGACCATTCAGTCACCAAAAGCAAAGCATCCGCATCGACTAATGCATCATAAGCATCTTTGCAGTAAGTCACTTTATCGAAGATGTAATGTTCCTTTGCCTCTTCCATTGCCACAGGATCATAAGCCTTCACAGTTGCTCCTGCAGCTCTTAGTTCATCAATGATTACTGCCGCCGGTGCTTCCCTCATATCATCTGTATTTGGTTTAAAGCTAAGTCCCCACATCGCAAAAGTCTTTCCTGAAAGGTCTTCACCAAAATGAGCTTTTACTTTATTTGCCAAAACATGCTTTTGATCATCATTTACATCTTCCACTGCCTGAAGCACCCGAAGGTCATATCCATATTGCTTGGCAGTCTTGATGATTGCCTTGACATCTTTCGGGAAACAAGAACCTCCATAACCCACGCCTGGATATATGAATTTATTCCCGATCCTTGGATCGGAACCGATTCCTTTTCTAACCATATTTGCATCAGCGCCTACCTTTTCGCAAAGATTAGCAATGTCATTCATGAAAGAAATTTTGGTGGCCAACATCGCATTGGCTGCATACTTGGTCATCTCGGCCGAAGGAATGTCCATATAAATGATTCGCTCTCCACTGAGTTGGAATGGTTTATACAATCGCTTCATGATCTCTTCTGCACGAGTGTCGTCTACTCCAATCACAATTCTATCTGGCTTCAAAAAGTCTTCAACTGCAGCTCCTTCTTTCAGAAACTCAGGATTAGAAGCAACTGCAAAAGGAAGATCGGATCTTCTTTTTTCTAAGGCCGACTTGATAGCTCCCCTCACTTTTTCTCCAGTGGTAACTGGAACAGTACTTTTGGTCGCCACCACGATATAATCGGTCATTTTCTGACCGATTTCATCAGCTACAGCCAATACGTATTTTAAGTCAGCAGAACCATCCTCACCCGGAGGTGTGCCTACGGCAATAAAAGCTACCGAAGCACCTTGAATCGCTTCTCCCAGGTCAGTAGAAAAATGTAGTCTACCGCTTTTGTAATTACGAACAACGATCTCTTCCAAGCCCGGTTCGTAAATTGGCATGATGCCGTTCTTTAATTTTTCAATCTTCTTTTGATCGATGTCGACACAGGTAACTTCGATTCCTACATCAGCAAAACAAGCGCCTGACACCAAGCCTACATAGCCGGTCCCAACTACTGCAATTTTCATGTGTTTATTTTTAAATATTTACTATTACGATTATCCGCAAAGATGCCAGTCACTTTATATTCTTTTCTTATCTGGTCTGAAGACCGAAGCGGTCTCAATTCTTAAGTTTAACATATCCTCTTTTGCTTTTGATTCCATACTGGTACAAAAGCAGATGTACATATTTACTATTAATCCAAGTCCTAGAAATTTTCGAATTTGGTTGCGAATCAGACAATTTTAAACATACAAGTTTGAAATAAGTGGTTTATACAGAAGTTTAAACCCTAATGAAAAACACTTAATTACTGTTGTTATTGTTAACAAAAGTTTGTATCAATATTGCAACTGTAGCAAGACTAGATGCCATTCCTATCCATGTTGCTGGGCTAATTCTATTTCTCACTGGCTTTTTGGGTACTACTATTTCTGCTCCAGGTTCCAATTCAGGGTAAAAATTAAGACCTAGGAAATTATGGGTACGTTTGGCATCCCCATTTGCATAAACCACATAAGTCTTAGATTTTCTAGCCTCTTCTGTAAATCCTCCTGCTCTAGAAATGTAATTTTTCAAACTGTTTTTACGATTGTATCTTGTAGTGGTAGGAAGTAAAACTTCTCCTACCATCCTAACAGTTTGTAATTCTTTAGGAATTTGAATAATATCCCCTTCCAGAAGAAACAAATCATCATCGGAACCGGGATTTTCCATGATTTTTTCTAAATCTATCCCTACTAAATCTTGCTCAGAAATCCTGACTTTATTTAAAGTTGAATCCTGAAACAAAGTATCCTTCATATAGGATGATTCAAATATCTTAATCCTCTCCTCCTCTTGTTCTTTGATCAATCGCTCCTGTTCTTTTTGACTTAGTTTAGAATCTATTCTTTCAAATAAGAGCTCTTCAGCCTCATTGATTTCACGATTCTTTTTAGGATCTAGATTTTTTCTAATGTCCCGAAGAGTTGCTTCTTTTAATTCATCTTCTGAAGGACCTTTAAAGTAAACAGTTCGTCTAATCAAGCTGGCTCCTTTTGGATACGCAAACTGGGTTAATCCCCCTGCTCTTTTGATTACATCAGAAATTCTTTCATTCGCACCGGCAATAGCAAATTTGCCTGGATAGACAACCTCACCTTGAATGGTGATTAATTGTTCCCTTTCAAAACCTGGACTTCTTCTTATAAAGACATGGTCAAATGGCTGGAGAGGAATATTTCTTTCTTCCTCGCTCAATTCTAAATCCGGATTGATTGAGAGAGTTTTGATTTCAGCTATTTTGCCAGTATTGGCCTCCCTTACTCTTCTGGCAATTTCTATAGATGAATTACTAGCGGACTCCAACAATCCTCCAGATCTCAAAATTAAATCTCCTACTGTCATGGATGATGCATAAGGGTATGAACCTGGGAAATTTATTTCACCTGAAATCTTCACATAATATTCTTCCTGGATATCATATCGGCTAGGAACAAATAATAAATCTTCATTTTCCAGAACTACATCCTCTTTGCTACCATCCAAAATACCTTTGAGATCCAATGTCTCAGAAGCTAGGGTTAAATCTGAACTAGTCCTATATAATGTAGCGCGATTGGTAAATGCTTCAGGCTTTAATCCTTGAGCCTTCGTAATAAGACCTTTCACAGTAAGTTCTCCTTCGTCAAAGGAGTATTCTCCAGGTCGGTTAACTGAACCAGTTACTTGCACGCGGTTTACAAACCTATCTAAAGCTTCACCGATCAATATTTCATCTCCATCTTCCAATGAAAAACTTTGGAATTGGGAACTTGGAACATCTATTACTTTTCGTTGGTTATTTTCTATTCTTCTGACAGTGACTCTGTCTCTATAGGCCAAACTTCCAAATCCACCGGTATAGATGTATACATCATTTAAATGTTCATTGGGCTTTACTTCAAAAAACCCTTCCCTTCTTACTGGACCAATCACTTCCACTCTAGCTTGTACAGGAGGCACTATAATGACATCATTATCCTGAAGGGTGATATTGGAACTTTGATCTCCTTTTGAGAGAAATTCATAAATATCCACAGTGGCTACCAAACGGCTATCACGATACACCTGTACATTTCTAAAAGCCCCATTTTCATTGGGTCCACCTGCAGCATAAAGGCCATTAAATACTGTGGCAAAAGAAGGAAGTATATAAGTCCCTGGCTTGGTCAGTTCTCCTACCATAGAAACTTTAATGGAACGGATATTACCCAGCCTAATTTCAAGAAAAGCACCTGGGTTTGATCCATTTAAACCTGAGATAATACTTCCTAACTTAGACTTGAGTCTAGATTTTGCAGACGCAATAGTCGCTCCACCAACTTGAACAGGACCTAAATTTGGAATAAATACTGTACCTTCTGGATTAACAGTCAGATCGTAGGACTGTTGCGAAGAGCCAAAGACATCAACCAAAAGCTGATCTCCAGCCCCAATCACATAAGAACTTGGAGTGGGTAAATTCAAACTGGGACTAAAATCAAGTTCTTTGTTATGAAATAACTTGAACCCAAATATTTTCTTCTGAAATGGTGTTAAATCGTAATAAGGATCTGATCTCCGTAGGGAATCGAAAAGGTCCGGACCTTGCATTCCACTAATTGACCTACCAGATAAATTCTGTAATGATCCGTTTTCGGGAGATACTGCCATTTGAAGCTCATTGATCCTTTGTCTAAGCTTTGCAGCTTCAATAGCAGGCATCCCTCGTTCCCTTGCCAAAGCTTCCAACTGATTTACTGTCAAGCCACTAGCTTCAGCTCGTTTAATCAATTGTTCCAATTGAGCATTCGATAAATCATCCACCTTTAAATTTTGAATATCAGATAGACTTTGACCTTGTGCAATTATGGAAAGTACCAGGAAAAGAAAAGTGAAAAAAGCTACTTTTATAGTGCTCCTGTTAAAGATGTTTTTCAATGATCTTGCTATGATTTGATTTTGGGTATAAACCATAAAGTAATTTGCAATAAAATTTTTAAATTCAGTACCATCCGGGCACAGCTTCGCCCTTTCAGTCACATGAGGTGCTTAGCCAAGTATAAAATTTTTGGATTTTTTATACTCCTGCTTCTTTGTCAAATAATACCAGACCTGAAGAAGTAATCCTTTCTCCAAGCAAGGTGAATACCACTTTCCTATCTATCAGATCCTCCACCCGAGTGGTCAGATGGCTGATGTATTCACTATTCAAACTTTCTCCGGAAACCAATACATCGATTTTACCGGAATCAATTCCTTTTGCAATATCTCCCACTAGAACTACCTGATGTACCTCACCCATACGTTCAAGAATCTGTTCTAGCAACTTATCCAAGCCTAAATACTTCCTGATGATATCCTGAATGTTCGTAAAAAAAGGGTGCTTAATGTTGGCTTGATATTCTATCTTGTTTTTGTCTGTATGTCTTTCAAGAATTCCTGCTTGTGTCAGGTTATTTAATTCCTTGCGGATTGCATTGGTGGATTCACCAAATTCATCAGCTAATCCACGCAAATGGCTATGTGTTTTTGAATTGACAAAAAACTTGACCAAAAGTCTTAATCTGGTTTTTGAAGTAATTAAAGATTCAAGCATAAAAAATCCCATTTAAGAGTGAGTAACAAAGGTACTCATTAGAGTGGACTGAAAAAATTAAATTGGGATTTTGAACAGAGAATCAACTATAATTTATTTTACATTTTCACCCCCGATACAAGTTATCAGGCCTTTTTATAAACATTCTTCTAAAAAGACTACCTGAGTAAGCACTAAAACCACCCAGCAAAAACCCCAAAATACCTGTAATCATTGATAGAAAAACTCCGCTACCCAAACCCATAATTTCTGCCATTTGATCAGGTAGCGCACTTCCGGTTTGGAAACTTACCCAAATTGTTTGTCCTAACCAGGCTAAACCCATCCCCAAGCCACCTGCCAGGAATGAAGAAAACCCCTTTGCACCGATTAGGATTGAAATCACACCAATTCCAATCATTACTATCCAGAAAGGTGAAAATGGATTTACAAATACCACCACCATAACACTCAATATGGTCAACGCTATAAATTTCATGCTTCTATTTTAAAGTAGTTTGAAACAATACTCCTTCAGAATCTGCCTCTTCTCTCAAATCAAATTGGAGGTAGTTCCCTTCAGCCCAAACTGGTATAAAATTCTTGTAATATTTACTACCCGGATTGCCAGATTGGCCACCAGGATATACGCCAAAAGCTTGTGGCTTGTCACCTAGCTCAACTATCATCCTCCAACTAGCACCGTGTCTTCCGCTCGTGGCGTTGACGATCCCTGCTCCCCCTCCAGTGTAGACATTATACACTGAAAAAGCCTTAAATTGAGGAACTAGGTGCTGAACTGTGGTATTTTTATAATTAGCCCAAGCATAATCACCATTTTCTTCAAGCAATTTTTCCATCTCTTCCATTGTGGACTGAAAGGACTTTTGAACATGATTTTTTGCTGTTTCAATCTCAGGGGTTTCCTCCATATCAAAAATCTCACTTCCCGGTTCATTTTTCAGCAACTGGATGGTTTGGTAACTATTGGGCTTGACAACAGGTACACCAAACTCATCCCATTTCTTCCAAATATGATTGTATAAATTATTCCACCATAAATGATAGAGAGTTGGTGCCTTTTGGTTTGGATCCGCATAAAAATCCCATTCCTTCAATTGAGTCAGGTAAGTTTGGGCTTTTTCATTTTCTTTAAAACCATCTCCCAATAGCGTCAGCATGGTAGGAAGCACGTCGAAGGCTTGCTGGTAAAAATCATCAAACTGTAAAGCCTTCATATCCTCCAAAGTGATCTCATTCATTTGCCTCAGTTTCCCATTTATCCTCCTGTTTCTATAATGCTCATAGCTGTTGTCGAATACATAATAAGGATAAGTGGCAGCGACAGGATGTTGGTTTGCGGAGGCAACAAATCCACGTTCAGGGTTAAAAGTTTGAGGGTTTTGATCGTTAGGAATATAATCCTGCCATTCCATTCTTGGGTCAGATCCGTCCATAAAGAATTTTCCTTGCTCCGGCCATTTTAAAGCAAATTTCCCTTGAATCCGCATGGCAATATCCCCAGATTTAGAAGCAAAAACAAAGTTCTGTGCAGGAGCAGTAAAATGATCCAAAGCCAAGTTATAATCCTGATGATTCTTAGCTTCATTCAAAAGCAAAAATGTCTTTTGCTCATTTGAACCCATATGTACAGTCCATTTCAAAGCAAAATTCACATCTTGCCGTTCGCTGCGGAAATTTTTATCATACATTACTGGGCCATAATGGGTATAAACAACAGTGTCTAAAAATGCTTCTTGGTCCTTGATTTTAATCTCTTCAATTCTGAAAGTAGTGGGTCTCCATTCATCTCCGTATCGATAAGCGTTTCGATCCTCATTTTGAAAAGTAATGCGATACCAATCCCTTGCATCCTTCGTAGCATTCGTTACTCCCCAGGCTATATTCTGATTAAACCCCGAAATAATTCCCAATGCACCTGGAAGAGACGCTCCCTTTACCGAATATTCAGGAGTAGTAAGCTGCAAGGAATACCATAGGGAAGGCAAATTCAATCCAAGGTGAGGATCATTTGCTAAAATGGGCTTTCCACTTTTTGTTTTTGAACCCGAAACAGCCCAATTGTTAGAACCTGTTCCTTCTTCTGGTTGATTGAGAGGTTCCACTTTCCAGGTTTCATCCGGATAATTGATACTATCAGGTTTGGAAATAGGAATCGGATCAAATTCCCAGGCTTTCTCAGATTCTATTACAGGATCCAATTCGTTTGGAAAATCAGGATAGAGCTTATCGAGCATTTTAGCTCCGAGAATTTTTCTCAAGTTGGTATATTCCAAGTCTCTGTCACCAACCAACATATCCGACATGTATTTGAGTAGCAATAAGGATTTATAAGGCGTCCAGGACTCAGGTTGATAATTCAATATTTTATATTCAACTGGAGTCTGTCCTGGATTTAGCTGGGAGATGTAATGATTGACCCCTGCAGCATAGGAAGTTAAAAATTCCAGAGTTTCAGGATCATTTTTTTTCAGGAATTCCATTCCAAGTTCGGCTCCATACCCTAGTCCTTTTCTTCTTGTCATCCGGTCCAGGTCCAAAGCAATATCCCCAACGATTTCTGAAAGTCTTCCAGCGGCCGCTCTTGTCTGGAATTCCATTTGCCAAAGCCTATGCTTGGCGGTGACATATCCTTGGGCCATATATAGGTCCTTCTTGTTCGAAGCAAAAATGTGGGGAATCAGATTTTCATCATAAATAACCTTCACTGGACTACTGAGGCCCGGCAATGACAATTCCTCTTCCATTAATTCATCTTCACTGAACATATTTTGCCAAAAACCATGGTATGGATCTATCAAAGGTGCGAGTGGTGGCACGGGCCCTAATGGTTTCGATACCAAAACAGCCAATGTTACAGCAATTGCTAATACCAACAGAAATGAAAAATACTTCATGCGTTCATGTCAAGTGAGGTAATTTAAATTGAGGAAATGTAGGAATCTTTCCCTTATTCAACCCGGCAAATTTAGTCCTTTCTTTGTGATTACTAAACAATGAATCCTAGATTTGATTTGAATCAAAAAAAGCCCTCATTTGTAAAAAATGAGGGCTTTTTAAATTTCTTTCCTTACTTGATTGATATTGGCAATTTTAATTTTTCCCAACGGATCACCAATCCTGGTGACTCAATGTCTATGGAAAATCTTTCTTGAGAGTTTTCTTCCCAAATTGGGGAGACATCCACTCTTAAGACATCATTTTTTTCATCGTATTGAAAATGCCCATGTTCCAATTCCCAGTCCGAATTAAAGATCACAGTCCATTTGTCATTTTCTTTTGGGATAGTAAAAAGAGAATATCTTCCAGCTGGCAAATTCTGACCTTCGATGGTCATATCATTTGCTAATTCCACATAGGTAGCCTCATTGGCTCCGGTTCTCCAGACCACATTATAAGGCACCAAATCCCCCCATAATTCCCTTCCTTTAACCGCAGGAGAGCTATAATGGACTTTAAATGACTTCCCAGCGATTTCTCCATCTTTTACTTCTAGTGGACTTGGTCGATTTTCAGATTCTGAAGCCAACTCTATAGATTCACCTACCTCTGACATCTCCATGGATTCTGAAGATTTAGGGTCACAGGAATAATTTACCATAGCAACCATGGCTGCCCCAACTAATAGGTATTGTGTTTTCATGATGTTGAGAATTCTATATCAAATAAACAATAAACTCGGGTAGAACAAAATTCCGGCCTTTCTAAATCTCTGCATAGTTCTTATATCCAAGAAAGTCAAGAATATAAAATTCAAACCGTTTTTTACATTTAACGTATTAGAGACGGAATCGGCCAGAAATTTGTTTGCTCCAAATAAAAACCTCTGGAAGTTTAATATTTTACTTCTGACTCATTTACTTTGGGTGCCACTAAACCTATCGCATGAAATACCTCTCGGGAATTATATTTTGTTGTTCGCTGATTTTATTTTTTAGTGTTTATGTTTCTCCAGAATACTTTCCTTACGTGGGTTTATTACCATTTTTTATACCTGTTATCTGGCTGATCAATCTTTTCTTCCTTTTCATTTTAACGCTCTCCTGGAAAAGAACTGCCCTTTTACATTTAGCAGCATTAATCATCGGGTACAAATTTGCTTTGGTCACCTTTCAGGTCCATCCTAAAAATGAACAAGCTGAAGGCCTTAAGGTGCTTTCTTACAATGCGCATTTATTCGATTATAAAAGAAAAGAGGAAGGCAAATTTGATCCGAATGTATTTACATGGCTTCAAGAGCATCCTGCGGATATTAAAGCATTTCAGGAATTCTATCAGGATTACACATCCGCATCTAGAAATGCCGTAAAGCTTTTAGGAAAAGACACAGGATTTGAAACATCCTATCAAGTTATCGAAGGGAATCCGGAAAAAAGATCCTATGGATTGGCAATTTTTAGCAGATATCCGGTTGTCCATGAAGGAAAAGTCTTTGATAAATCCGGGACCAACGGGGCAATTTTTGCTGATATCCTCTACCATAAGGATACAATTAGAATTTACAATGCCCATTTGGAATCCATGCGGATCAACTCCTCAGGCTTGGAGGATTTAGATGGTGTTCGGGAAAACTATAGACAGACCTTAGGAAAGCTCCATCGAGGAAGTCTGGAACGAAGTAAGCAATTGAGTGTCTTAGTTGAGCATTTCCAAAACAGTCCACATCCTGTTATTTTAATGGGAGATTTAAACGAGGTTCCTTATTCCTACACGTATTTTAAACTGAGTGAAACAATGGAAAATGCATTCGAAAAAGCTGGTACCGGATTTGGGTTCACCTATAATAAAGTGTTGTTTTTCCTTCGGATTGATCACATATTCAGCACGAAAGAATTGAAAGCCACTTCATTTAAAACACATAGAGAAGTAGACTATTCAGACCATTATCCTATTTCAGCTACATTTTCCTTTCATTAGAAATAAGATTTAGACGCTTACTTTTTTCCTCCCACACTTTTTTCATGGGTAATAATAACAAGGGCAACAATAACAGATCTGCCAAAAGTGCGAATATCAAGGACGCACCAATCAGCAAGCCTGTAAAATGAGTCACTCCAAATTGGCTAAAAATCAACAATCCAAAGCCACTTACTAAAATCACAGAAGTCAAGATAATGGCTTTACCTGTTTCCAAAAAAGTCCTTTTAATGGCATACACCAAACTGAGGCCTCTGGATAATTCAAAACGAAGTCTGGTCATAAAATGAATGCTATCATCTACAGCGATCCCAAAAGCGACAGTAAATAAAATAGCCGTAGTCAGTTTAAACTCCACTCCCAACAAATACATCAATCCCAGCATCCAAATCAAAGGAATAACATTCGGAACCAATAAAATGAATGAAATTCTCCAGGACCGAAAGAGTACACCCGCTATGATCCCTACGATCAAAAATGCGAAACCAAGCCCTTTGGCCATTTGGGAAGTAACCGACTGATGGCCAAGATCAATTAAGTAGGCTGTACCTGTCCAAGACACTTTTAGAAGATTCGGATCGATTTCATTTTGTACAAACTCGTTCAACCGAGTTCGTATTTCAGTCATTTTCACTGTTCCAAAATCCGGAATTCTTGAACTGATCCGCCCTGCTTTTTTTTGATCTACCAGTACTTTGGTTCCAACTTCTCCCAAATCCCTATCCAAAAATCTTTTCATCCTCTGATACTGACCTTGACTAGGAAAGGCAAAAGCTTTTGCACTTCCCTGATTTTGGGCTTGATTGAGACTTTTGACTAATGTAAGTGGTGAAATCAAATGAGCTGAATCCAGGAGCTTTTGAAGCTCAATTTCTACTTTTTCCAATTCTTGAAGCACCTCATAATCTAACAAAGAACCGGCATCCTCACCCACTTCCAGATACAACTCCAATGGATTGGAGCCACCAAATTGCTGGTCAAAATAATCCAAGTCGTTTTGGATGGGATGATCACTGGGCAGATTATCCAATAGAAACCCATTGACCTGAATCGAGGATCCAGCCCATACGCTTAAAATACTGATTGCACCAAAAGTAAATAGTACAGTTTTTCGTCTAGATAATATCCATATAAAAAAAGTACTCAAGCTATTTTTTGAGTGTTGGTTCCTTGACCTTTCCTTCACCCGGATGGGAACGAGGTAAAGCAATCCAGGAGTCACAAGGACACAAACAGCAAAAATGATCATCACTCCGATCCCGGTAGTTAAACCAAATGATTTTAAGGCCGGAATAGTGGTGAAATACAAGGAGATAAAGCCAAGTGAGGTAGTCAAAAAAGTCAGGCCCACTGGAATCAACAAATCCTTAAACACCTCAACAATAGCTTTTTGCTGACTAAGACCATTATCTATTTTGGTTTTGAGATGCGTGATAAAATGCACCAAAGCACTTAATCCAACTATCAGGAAAATAGTGGGTTGCATCACTGACATGACATCCAAAGATTTTCCAAAATACCACATGAATGCGAAAGCCCATATCACTCCAATTAATAGAGTAACAACAGGAATCCAGACTGCCCAAAAACTTCTAAAAATCAAAAACAGCATCAAGAGAATCAGAAGAATCGATAGGCCAAAAAACATCCCGAATTCCTTTTGCATGAGTTGGATAAAATCACCTTGAGCCTGAATTTTTCCTGCAACAGCTTTTGGTTGTAAATCCGTTTCATTAAAAACCGACCTGATTTCCAAATAAAGTTCATCTCCTTCTTCCTTTGAAATATTCTGTTTGTTTTTAATCCAAAAAAGCAAGGATTTCTTATCTGAGGAAACAAGTTGAGAACGATATGACTCCAATTCCATTTCCGATTTTCGTCTATCCAATTCAGTTTCCCACTTAAAAACCTTTTCCCATCTCATTCCAAAAACCCCGATAATCGGTTTTTCAAAATTTAGGATAGAAATCACAGTATCTACCGCATGCAGAGAATTGATTTCATTTTGGATCAGAAGGGATTTATCCAGGAAATTCTTGTCGATTAATTGACCTTTGGGGTTTTCCAGGGCGATCAGCAAGTAATCATTATCATTCTCAAATTTGCTTTTATAGACTCCATAAAACTCCAGGTCAGCATTGTCCTGAGGGAAAAACTGCTCAAAATCGTAATCAAATTGAGGGACAGGCGGGAAAACCAATACCATGGCAGTGATAAAAAAAGCTAAAACTAATGAAAAGTATGCCTGTGTCTTTTGAAACATCTGCGGGTCAAAAGGTTCTTTCTATGGTAGATAAAATTTCAATCAATAATACTAGATTAATGGCATCTTTGTTAATTGTCCTTTCCATTTCTTAGTCTATCTGCCTAAATTGCAGGCAAAGTTTACCCAATAAAATCCATGAAGCAGTACCACGATTTAATGAGAAAAATCCTTGATGAAGGAGCGGTGAAAGGTGATCGAACAGGAACGGGAACCCGAAGCATTTTTGGTCATCAAATGCGGTTCAATCTTTCCGAAGGTTTCCCTTTGGTCACCACTAAAAAGCTCCATTTGAGATCCATAATCGTCGAACTTCTATGGTTTTTGAGAGGAGATTCCAACATCGAATATTTAAAAGAAAACAAAGTCTCGATCTGGGATGAATGGGCTGATGAAAATGGGGATTTGGGTCCAGTTTATGGTTACCAGTGGAGACATTGGCCGGATGGAAAAGGTGGAGAAATAGATCAAATCAAGAATCTAATTCATCAGATCAAAACCAAGCCGGACAGTAGAAGACACATTGTCAGCGCCTGGAACGTGGCAGATGTGGACCAAATGGCTTTGCCTCCGTGCCATACCATTTTCCAGTTTTATGTGGCAGATGGCAAACTTTCCTGTCAACTCTATCAAAGAAGCGCCGATGTTTTTTTGGGAGTTCCTTTTAATATCGCTTCTTATGCACTATTTACAATGATGATTGCGCAGGTTTGTGAGTTGGAGTTGGGTGACTTTGTCCACACCTTTGGGGATGCGCATTTATACTCTAATCATATTGAGCAGGCAGAATTACAGTTAAGCCGGGAATTGAGACCTTTGCCTACTATGAAAATCAATCCGAATGTCAAGGACATTTTTGAGTTTCAACTTTCCGATTTTGAATTAGTCAATTACGATCCTCATCCTCATATCAAAGCGGCTGTAGCAGTCTAAAAAAAGGCCTGAGTTCAAAATTCAGGCCTTTTTTGTTATTAATTCTCGTTCAACTCGTATTTGAGTGTTTTTCCTTTTTCTACCGCTGGAAGTCCATCTGTCATCCAAAGTGGTGCTGGTGCACCTTTCAGATAATGATCAAAGAATTGGCTCAATCTCATGGACAAATCTTTTCTGTTTCTTCTTTGCACTAGATTATGATCCTCTCCATTGTATTGAAGCAACCAAGCAGGCTTATTCAATCTTTTCAAAGCCATAAACATCTCGATGCCTTGATACCATGGCACTGCTCCGTCTTCGTCATTGTGCATTATTAATACTGGAGTCTCTACGCGATCCATAAAGAACAAAGGCGAGTTCTCAATGTAATAAATCGGCTTTTGCCAAAGTGTACCTCCGATTCTTGATTGAGTTTGCTCATATTGAAACATACGGCTCATTCCTGTTCCCCAACGAATACCTCCATAAGCCGAAGTCATATTGACCACTGGAGCTCCAGCTCCTGCAGCTTTGAATAAATTCGTTTGAGTAATCAAATAGGCCACTTGGTACCCACCCCAACTTTGGCCTTGAATCGCCATATTTTCCGCATCCACGAATCCTTTGGCTACCACAGATTGAACGCCAGGAATGATGCAGTTATAGGCACTTGGTCCCGGCAAACCCAAATCGTATTTGATATCCGGAACGAAAACCAAATATTCATTGCTTACAAAATAAGGGATATTGATGGTGGAGGCACTTGGAGCCGGAGATCTGTAGGAATACAAACCGTCGCTGCTTCTTTCATAGAAATAAACCATCATCGGATACTTCTTTGCTGGATCAAAGTTTTCTGGCTTGAATAAGATTCCTTGTAATGGTGTTCCGTCATTTGCCATGTAAGAAACCAATTCTGAAGTACCCCAATTGATGTTGGCTTGTTGAGGATTAAGATTGGAGACTTTTTTAGGATTTTTGAAAGTCAAATCGGTCAAATACATATCCGGATTCTCCACATAAGTAGATCTTTGGAAGAATACTTCATCTGTATTTTTTGCTTTAGTCAAACCATAGTATCGATTAGGAGTATAAATCAACTTCTGGGGAGCAGATTTCGAATCGATCATGGACTTATAGTAACCAGACTCTTTGCTCATTTCATTGAAAGCACTCAATATCAAAGTTGATTTAGGGTCAATACTTAGAACATCTCGGTCCAAGTTTTCAACCCGGTAGACCATATTGTTTTTTCTACCTTCTCCCAAAGTCAGACTGCTTGCCGCTCCAGGGTTTTTAGGGTCGATTTTCCAGATATCGAATCTGTCATTGATCAAGATAGCAGCATCATTGTCCAACCATCCACTGGTTCCATAACTTCCAGGAAGAGAAGGTGAGTCATGCAGCTCTTCATAAAAAGGCACATTGATTCCAGCTGTTAAATCAATCTTTTTTTCTGAGGCTATATCATAAGCATACCAAGTACTGTCATTGCTGGCATACCAGTACACGTAAGAACCTCCCGGAGAGATGCTCGGAAATCCAGACATGTTTTTCTCAATCAATTTTCTTGAGCCGTCTTTGAAATCCACCAGATAAACATCTCTTCCGATTTGAATATCCCAGCTATAATTTCTTTCATACGGAGCATTTGTCGTACCCAAACCAAAATCCCTGGTGATTTTATTCTCCAACCTTACATCTTCAAGATCAGGAGTTTCTAATTGGACGATTTTTCCGGAGCCCAAATCTATGGTTGCCAGATATGACCTTCTTTCTTCTCTGGACTTTTGCTTGAGTTGCATCGGCTGAATCTGAGAATCCTGCCATCCCCAAATATCCAACCTTGGTCTTTCATCCTCTAAAATGCTACTATCATTTTCGTAAGGATAATCCACATATTCAGGTGCCGTACCAAAGAACAATCTGCTTTCATCTTCCGAAAATCTGAGCGATCCATTTTCACTGATTCTTCCGTCTTCTAAAATCCCCGCATCGGTCTCATCTGCCAATTGTTTCAAATTGCCAGCTTGAACATCATAGAGCTGAAGTTGATATTGCGGTTTTTTAGCTTTCGTTGAATCATCTGAACTTAAAAAAGCCAAATATTTGGATTGGGGAGAAAATCGATTCATTGTATAAGAAGTCATTCCCTCATGGATTTGCTTACTTTCTCCGGATGTTAAATCCAAAATATGGATGGCAGCATTGTCCAGCGTATCTTCCTTGTCCAATTCAAAATGAAGGTAATCTCCATTTGGAGCGAACCCATAGGATTTTACTCTGTCAAACTCATAGGATTTTGAACCGTCCAATGTTCTTACAAGTAACTTGGTTCCGTCTGTTTTCTTTAGCTTTTCAGCTTTCGAGGTAGAGTCAGAAGGATCTTTTTTTGCAGGTTTCTCTTTTTCAAAAAGAATGGCCAACCAACTTCCTTTTTCTGTCGGTGTGTCAAATGATTTGACATTCGCGAGCTTCTCCAGTTTGCCTGTACTCATTTGGTATATGAAAAGACTGTCATTAGGCATGTCATCTTTTTTTGTCTTTTTCACTTTGAGCAAATGAACGGAATCTTCTTGGGGCAAAATTTTACCGACTGCAAATGCATCGTCTGCGGTAAACTCATAAGCTGAGCCTCTAGGAATAATGAATTTGTTTTCAGGGTTTTTATAGGAAAACAATTCCAATCTCCCATCACCTTCCTGAGGAGAGATCTGGTAACCTACCCAAAGGCCGTTTTTTGTGATTTTTCCGGACCTGAGACTTTCCCAACCGTCATAATCATCATGAGTAAGCGATCTTTTTTGTTGTGCTTCTGCCGCGGAGGACAGAAAAACAAACAAAATCAGATACGCAGCTGCTAATTTTCTAAGCATGATCATTTATTTTAATGTAAACTCTTTTTCAAAATATCCGCCTCGGGTTGAGGATAGACGAATTTTACCTTTCACCTCATCATTTGTATTCACTTTCACTTTAAAAGTCACGGATTTTTTTTCACCCACACCAGTATATCCGGCATAGACGGTTTTATCATATAGTTCAGGAGTAATAATCTGAACCTTCGCATCTTCATATCCTTTGGTAAGGTCTTTATCAAAACTCAGGGAAACGCGGTCCTCCTGAACAATTTTCACCAGTTTAGCCTGCTCCAAAGCCACAGGAAGTCCTCCTGAATTGCTCCAATCCAAGGTTATTTCAAAAAGTCCCTCTTCTAACTTAGCGACATCTACAGAGGAAATGGTTAATTGGGGTAATTGTTTTGCCATGGCCAAGTTAAACAAAGCCTGCTTTTTGGCCCAGTTCTCTAATTGCCAAGTAGGGCCATTTTGGCCAAAAAATTTCGGATGAAATCCACCTATTTCGACCTCTCCAAGAACAGGGTGATCAAATGGAGTCCAGGATTTAAATCCTTTTCCCTCGTTGGCTTCTTCATCCCACCTCAATCCATCAAAGTCATCATAAATCCCGTCGCCATTGTAATCTTTCATGGCTCCGTTGTTCCAAAGTTCGTCCCCATACCAGATACTGCCATAATAGAAATATCCAAAATCAGGTCCATGACCAAAAAGAGGGCTTGGCTTGAGCGGGTCTCCTGTCATGCTATTTACTTTATACCGAGTAGCATAAGTCTCATAGACATCTCCAGCCCAAGGATATGCTGTAAATGAAAGGCCTAGTTCATCCATTTTTTTATAGATAGCCAAATCCTCAGGGTACATTCTTTCTTCTGCTTTAGAAGTGGAGGGAGCTCTCAAATGCATTGGAACTCTTGTATCCATGGAATTTACAACAGAAATATTTGGGTGAGTAAGCATCCACATGACAGTGGCCCTAGATTCCACTTCGCTCATAGGAAACTCCCCTGCCCCATTTTGTGTGTACCCTCTTCCTGTCAGATCTCCTCCGGTATCAGGTCGCCAGTTTTCAGGGTAATTTCTATGGAGGTCCAATCCCCCTATTCCATCTTCGTTGTAGGAGCCATCTCCATCATTGTCATATCCTTCGCTGTAAACAAGGTATTCTCCCTGCCCAGGAAAGGTTCTTTTCATTAACTTCTGACTTGGGTCTTCCGGATCTATGATGAAGTTTGCTTTTTCTTTTTCCTCCTCAGTCACCGCTTTCTTCCTCATTTGGTAAATAATACCATCTCCATCTAAATCTTCTTCAGGATCCTCATCTAAAAGTCCATCTCTGTCATTATCATGTGGTTTGACAGTACTTCTGTTTCTTTGCTCGGTTCTCAGGTAAAGGTTAGATCCATCTGGATTATTTTGAGGACGTAGATAAATTGCCTTGGTATCGACCATTGCAGTAATTTCGGCATCCTTCCCATAGTTTTCGAGAATATGTTTAGTCAGCCACAAGATTGATTCACTTGAAGTAATTTCTCCAGAATGACGTCCTCCTTCGAAGTATGCTGCAGGTTTATCGGTATCTTTCCCTGTCTTTTTATTAGTGATGGTCATTTGGAGAATCGGTCTCCCTTCAAAGGATCTTGCGACTTCATAAACATCCACTATTTCAGGGTACTTTTCTGCCCATACCTTATACCAATGGTACATCACCTCTACGGTATGGTAGTGATCAAAATCCAGAGTCTCACCAGGAGTGTATTCTACTTCCGGAAAAGTAAATTTCTTAAAAAAGGATGGACCATGTCTTTCGCCTGAAACAGTATAAAATTTGGCTTTCGGATTATCTTCAGGGAAAACTTTTTCATCAGATAAAGTCCTGACTTGTGCTAATGCCGGGCTGGCACAAATAACAAGAAATGTAAAGAGAAGTGATTTTGTCATGTGTTGAGTGGTTCTTTGCTCTCAAAATAACTAGAGGGAAACGAAACCACCCAACCGCTCAAAAAAAAGCCGGAAATTCCGGCAGGTAAATTTATTTTCTAATTGTCAGTTCGAAAACCTCCGGACTGTAGATTTGATAACCTGGTACAGGTTTACAATCGGGTAATTTTCGAAGCATATGGTCGAGTCTTTCTTTCAGTCCATTGTCTACATCACCCACTACTTCAAAGCCGCTGAGTCTACCTTTAGCATTTATCTGGAGAAGAACTTTTACTTCCTCTAATGCGGCCGATTTTTTAGTCCTAAACAAAAAAGGTGAGTAGCTATCAATCATATCCAAAGTATATTCTGCCCAAGCCCATTGGGAATTTAAATTCCTTGCGACATTTTCTTCTACAATTGTCAATGGAGTGATATCAAATTCCTCTGCTTCAATTTTTTCAGAAGGTGTTACATCTTCATCTAAATGACGGATACTCAACCTATTGTATTGAATAGAATTAATTCTTGAATCTGGGAATTCTCCTGATATCTGGGCATTTGCTTCCCCTACTGTCAAAGGAAACATGTCCGCTATCGCGAACACCAACAAAAAAACTAAGGATCTACAAATAATTTTGGCTCTCATAATGAAATTGAAGATAGACAAAAATACAAGAATAAAAGTTTCAAATGCAATTTTTTGTATTTTAAATTTAAAAAAGGAAATAAAAAAGTCTTGCCATCAGCAAGACCCTTTTCAGAATATAAACCCAAATATAACTTTAGAGATTAAAAGTTTCGATGTTAAAATGCTTAATAATTTGGAGATATTAAAATCCACCAATTAATATTTAAGCAATCAAGATAAATGCCAAATATTTTTTCTGCGTTTTATCTTGGCTCCAAAGTAAATAGATTTTAAAGTTAATTACAAATTGAAAAAAAAATTTTGGTATTTTTTGAAGAACCTCTAATTTACAGGCACATTCATTAACAATCATCTAAATCCAATAAAGAAAAATGGATAAAATTTTAGATATCGACAACATAGACCTGAAAATCATCTCACTTTTGAACGAAGATGCGAAGACACCTTACACAGAAATTGCGAAAAAGGTATTCGTATCCTCAGGCACAGTTCATGTCCGAATGAAAAAACTGGAAGACATGGGAATCGTAAAAAGTGCCACTTTAAATATCGACTTTTCCAAACTTGGATATGACATCTCAGCTTTTCTTGGAATCTATTTGGAAAAAAGTTCTTTATACGATAATGTAATTGAAAAATTAAAAACGATTTCAGAAGTAGTAAGTGCTTATTATACCACTGGTAATTATTCGATCTTCGCTAAGATCATCTGTCGAGACACCAACCATTTGAGATTGGTTTTGGACAACATCCAAAAAGTAGACGGTATAGACAGAACTGAAACCTTGATTGTCCTAGAAGAAAGCATCAACAGACCGATTCAGTTTTTCGACAAAGAGAAATAACTCTATTTGGATTAAATCCAAATAAATAAAATTACCTTATTTCTTCCATCAATAAAAAATCAAGTGCTGATAATTCAGCACTTTTTTTTCTTTAAAAGCATTGAAACTGCAACAAAAACCGACTTTAAATCGAAATTCTATATCAATCATAGATTTTTCGAATGGTTCTGAACATATTTTTTTCATTATATGTTGTACCTTCGCAGTTAAAATGTAATTAGTCTAAATAACTTAGCTAATATGAGCAAAGACAATCAGATTTTAGAAGAATTAACCTCCAAAGAGTACGAGCATGGCTGGTCTGTTAATTATGAGGCAGATGAGGCTCCAATCGGACTCAATGAAGAAATCATCAATTGGATTTCTGCTAAGAAAGAGGAACCTCAATGGTTACTTGAATGGAGATTGAAGGCCTTCAAAACCTGGCAAAATATGACTGAGCCTGAATGGGCAAATGTCACCTACCCTAAAATTGACCTTCAGAGCTTAAGATATTATTCAGCTCCTAAGCAAGATAAAAAGCCAAAATCATTGGACGAGGTTGATCCTGAGCTTCTTCAGATCTATGAAAGATTGGGAATCAATCTAAATGAACAGAAGAAACTACAAGGAATTGCTGTAGATGCAGTTTTGGACTCGGTTTCAGTTGGCACAACATTTAAAGCCACCCTATCCAAATTGGGAATTATATTCTGTTCTTTCAGTGAAGCTGTAAAAGAGCATCCAGAATTGGTTAAAAAGTATCTTGGTTCGGTAGTTCCCATGACGGATAACTATTATGCCGCTTTGAATTCTGCTGTATTCTCCGATGGATCCTTCTGCTATATTCCAAAGGGAGTTAGATGCCCAATGGAGCTTTCTACCTACTTCAGAATCAATGCAGCCAATACAGGTCAGTTTGAAAGAACTTTGATCGTGGCTGAGGATGAAGCTTATGTTTCCTATCTAGAAGGCTGTACTGCTCCTCAAAGAGATGAAAATCAACTTCACGCAGCAGTGGTAGAAATTTATGCTGCCAAGAATGCTGAAGTGAAATATTCAACTGTTCAAAACTGGTTTCCAGGTGATAAAAACGGTAAAGGTGGTATCTACAACTTCGTGACTAAAAGAGGAATCTGTGCTGGGGATCATTCCAAAATATCATGGACTCAAGTAGAAACCGGATCTGCTGTGACCTGGAAATATCCTTCTTGTATTCTTAAAGGAGACCATTCTATAGGAGAATTTTATTCTGTGGCTGTGACCAATAACTACCAGCAGGCAGATACTGGCACGAAAATGATTCACATTGGTAAAAACACCAAGTCTAGAATTGTATCTAAAGGTATATCAGCTGGAAAGTCACAAAATTCCTACAGAGGGCAGGTTCAGGTGATGAAAAGAGCAGATAATGCAAGAAACTTCTCTCAGTGCGATTCTCTTTTGATGGGTGATCGTTGTGGTGCACATACCTTCCCTTACATTGATATCAACAATTCTTCTGCTAAAGTTGAGCATGAAGCAACTACTTCTAAAATTGGAGAAGATCAGTTGTTCTATTGCAATCAGAGAGGTATTTCCACAGAAGATGCGGTTGCCTTGATTGTTAACGGCTATGCCAAAGAAGTTTTAAACCAACTTCCTATGGAATTTGCTGTGGAAGCACAGAAGTTATTGGCACTTACTCTGGAAGGATCTGTTGGGTAATCCCAATTGAAAAATTGGAAAATTAAAAATTGAAAAATTAGTATCATGCTAACAATAAAAAATCTACACGCTTCAATTGAAGGTACACCGATTCTTAGAGGTATCAATTTAGAAGTCAAAGCCGGTGAGGTTCATGCGATCATGGGACCAAATGGTTCTGGTAAATCCACATTAGCTTCAGTATTGGCTGGAAGAGAAGAATATGAGGTTACTGAAGGTGAAGTATCTTTCAAAGGAAAAGATCTTTTGGATTTGGCACCTGAAGACAGAGCAAGAGAAGGTGTTTTCTTGGCATTTCAGTACCCTGTAGAAATCCCTGGAGTTAGTTCTACCAACTTCCTAAGAACTGCAGTCAATCAAGTGAGAGAGTATCGTGGTTTGGAAGCTTTGGACGCTGTAAAATTCCTGACGATGATGAAAGAGAAGATGAAATTGGTTGAAATCGATCAAAAACTTCTCAGTAGATCATTGAATGAAGGCTTTTCCGGTGGAGAGAAGAAAAGAAATGAGATTTTCCAAATGGCCATGTTAGAGCCTACGCTTTCTATTTTGGATGAAACAGATTCAGGTTTGGATATCGATGCACTTAGAATTGTTTCCAATGGTGTAAATCAATTGAAATCCAAGGACAATGCAACGATTGTAGTTACCCACTACCAGAGATTGTTGGATTACATTGTGCCTGATTATGTCCATGTCCTATACAAAGGAAAAATCGTCAAGTCCGGAACTAAGGAATTGGCTTTGGAACTAGAAGAAAAAGGCTACGACTGGATAAAAGAAGCCGTAGATTCCGAGGCAACTGTCTGATTTTCGCATCAACCCCAAAAACATGAGTACGCTGACTAAGCAAAATCTATTTGAAGGATTTTTGGAAACTTCTTTTGCCGGTTTTGAAAGAGCCCGAGAAGAAGGTAAAGCCAGTTTTTTAAAACAAGGCCTTCCAACCCTCAAATCAGAAGAATATAAATTTACTGCTATCACCAAAAAGCTGGAGCAATCCATTACTTCTTTTCAAAGTGCCCAACCATTTGCGGTAAGCCAAGAAGAGGTAAAGGCTGGTATTCCTACTGGCTTTGAAGGCACCGTATTGGTATTTGCCAATGGACATTTTATTCCAGAATTAGCTATAGATGCTGCGGAATTAACGTTCTCTGAACTTTCTGAGAAACCAGAAACAGCTGTTGGAAGTATTGCAAGAGCAGATAAAGATCCATTTGCTGCTCTAAATCAGAGTTCATTTTATGGTGGAATCTTTATCCAAATTCCAAAAAAGGCAGTTGTAGTAAAGCCTATCCTTTTATTGTCTTTCAATAAGGCGAATGAAGGGCAACTGATTCAGCCACGCGTTTGGATTGAAGCAGGTGATTTCTCAGAAGTTACTTTCATTACCCATACTATAAATAAGAGCGAGACTCCTTACTTTGTCAACAAAGTCGTAGAAATCAAGGGGGGTGTCAATTCACAAATCAGATATTACAGGGTTCAGAACGAAGGAAAAAATGCAATTGAGGCAAGTACTTTAGAAACCAACTTACTGCAGGATTCCCGTTTTACCTCCGTAAACATTTCTCTTTCTGGTGAAATGGTCCGAAACAACTTGAATCTAAATCTACTTGGAAGTAATTCTGAAGGTAACATGTATGGGATTTACCTTTTGAATGGAAAAACCCATGTGGATAACCATACCAATGTGGATCATACCATTCCTCACGCAGAATCCAACGAATTGTATAAAGGTATTTTAGCCGATCAATCAAGAGGGGTTTTCAATGGGAAAATCTTTGTAAGGCAGGACGCTCAGAAAACCAACGCCTTCCAACAAAACAATAACATCCTACTTTCGGAAGATGCTATTGTCAATACAAAACCCCAATTGGAAATCTGGGCTGATGATGTGAAATGTTCTCATGGCTGTACTACTGGACAGCTCGATGAAGAAGCTCTATTTTACCTTCAGGCAAGGGGAATTGATAAAACTCAAGCAAAAGGACTCCTCCTTTTTGCTTTTGCAGGAGAAGTTTTGGAACATATTCATGACGAAAGTTTCAAAAATTATTGCACCGACTTAGTTCAGGAAAGACTAGGAAGTAAATTCTAATTCCTAAATGAGTTTCCCAATAGAACAAATCAGACAAATGTTTCCGGTTCTTCATCAAGAAGTTCACGGGAAACCTTTGGTCTATTTTGATAACGCTGCCACGACCCAAAAGCCACAATCTGTTATCCAATCATTGGAAGGCTATTATCTTCATGACAATGCCAATATCCACAGAGGTGCACATGCATTGGCCGACCGTGCGACGAGATATTTTGAAGACACGAGAGAAACTGTTCAGAAATTCCTGAATGCCAAAGAATCTGCCGAAATCATCTTTACGAAGGGGACTACTGAAAGCATCAATTTAGTTGCCTATACCTTTGGCAGAAAGTTTATCCAGACTGGGGATGAAATTATTATTTCTACGCTGGAGCACCATTCTAATATTGTTCCCTGGCAAATGCTTTGCGAAGAGAAAGGAGCTATTTTAAAAGTCATTCCTATCAATGATGCAGGAGAAATCCTCTATGAGGAATTTGAAAAGCTGCTTACTTCCAAAACAAAACTGGTCAGTGTGGTTCATGCATCAAATGCTTTGGGGACCATTAATCCTGTCAAGAAAATAATTGATGCTGCCCATGCTGTAGGGGCAAAAGTTCTGTTGGATGGTGCACAATCCACAAGTCATTTAGAAATTGATGTGCAGGAACTGGACTGTGATTTTATGGCTTTATCCGCTCATAAATTGTATGGACCAACAGGTCTTGGGGTATTATATGGAAAAAGAGAAGTCCTGGAAACCATGCCTCCTTTCCAAGGTGGTGGTGAGATGATCAAAGAAGTGACTTTTGAAAAGACCACTTACAACGATATTCCTTTTAAATTTGAAGCAGGCACCCCAAATATTGGAGACGTCATTGCTTTTAAATATGCGATTGATTTCCTGACTGAAATTGGGAAAAGTGCTGTAAAAGCTCACGAGGACAGTTTATTGACTTATGCAAACGAATTGCTAAGTTCGGTCAAAGGCTTTATTCCTGTAGGCACTGCAAAAGAAAAAGTCAGCGTTTTGTCCTTTAATATTAATGGAATGCATCCTTTTGATGTGGGAGTTATGCTTGATGCAAAAGGGATTGCGGTACGGACAGGACATCATTGTACCCAGCCACTGATGAAAAGACTTGGACTTGAGGGAACTGTTAGAGCTTCTTTTGCTGTTTACAATTCCAAATCCGAAATCGAAAAATTGGCAGAAGGAGTATCCCAGATCGCCAGAATTAAAAATAAATGAGCAGTATTCAGGAAGTACAAGAGGAGATCATCAGTGAATTTGAAATCCTCGGAGATGACAAAGAGAGCACGATATTTTACATCATGGAACTTGGCGGGAATCTCGAAAGTTTTCCTGAAAATGAGCGTGTAGAGGAGAATATCATTAAAGGTTGCCAGTCAAAAGTATGGTTGGTAGCTGATAGCAAAGATGGGAAGGTTCATTATCAAGCTGACTCAAATACAGATATCACTAAAGGTCTTATCTCATTATTGATCCGAGTGTTAAATGACAGGACTCCTCAGGAAATAATTTCTGCGGAACTGGATTTTATCCATAAAATCGGAATGGGAGGAATCATCGGAAGCCAGCGATCCAATGGATTGGCGGCGATGATCAAACAAATGAAGCTCTATGCTTTGGCTTTACAGGCAAAACAAAAGGTCTGAAAATGGAAACTGAAAACAACACCACTGTGGGACAAATTACAGATTTGAAGGAAAAAGTTGTAACGGCTATCAAGCAGGTATATGACCCCGAGATCCCTGTGGATGTGTATGAACTGGGCTTGATTTATGAAATCACAGTATACCCAGTTAATAATGTATTTGTTTTGATGACTTTGACTTCACCGAATTGTCCTTCTGCAGAGTTTATCCCATCAGAAGTAAAAGATAAGATTCAGCAGATTCAGGGAATCAGCAACGTCGAGGTAGAAGTGACTTTTGACCCACCCTATTCTCAGGATATGATGTCAGAGGCTGCCAAATTGGAATTAGGATTTCTTTAAGTAAAAATAAAAAGTAGAAAATATATGTATCCAGAAGAATTAATTGCTCCAATGAGAGCAGAACTTTCTAATGAAGGGTTTGAAGAATTCAGAACAGCAGAAATCGTAGCTGAAAAACTTGGTCCTGACCAAAAAGGTACCACGTTTGTCGTTGTCAACTCTGTTTGTGGTTGCGCTGCCGGAGCGGCTAGACCAGGAGTAAAATATGCCTTGGATCATGCTAGCGTAAAACCAGACGTATTAGGGACGGTTTTTGCTGGAAATGACAAAGAAGCAGTAGCAAAATTCAGAGAGTTGGTTTTACCTTATCCGCCTTCCTCCCCTGCTATGGCATTGTTTAAAGATGGTGAATTGGTTCATTTTATCGAACGTCACCATATAGAAGGAAGAAATGCCAAGATGATCGGAGATCATTTAGTAGAAGTATTTGAGCACTTTTGTACATAATTAAAAGCCCTTTTGGGCTTTTTTTATTCCTTATTGACTATGAATCTCCATCTAAATGGAGCAAAAGACAGTTTTTTATTAGAATTGTTCTAAAACAACTCTCTATCAAAGACTGTTTATCAATAAATAGAAGAATTATATCCCCCTTAATAGAATTATCATCCAAAAAATAAGCTTCTTTTATTAACTTAAGCCCGAAATTCTAAGTTTTTTCTTAAGAGCATTCCAAACAAACCTGTTATATGTCTGAATCCGCTAAGTTGTCCTTCAAAGGACAAGAGTATGAATTCCCGGTAATCACCGGCACAGAAAATGAATCTGCAATTGACATTGCAAAGCTCAGAGGAGCATCCGGTTTAATCACCCTTGATCCGGGATTTAAAAACACCGGTTCCACTACCAGTGCTATTACATTTTTAGATGGTGAAGAAGGAATTCTTCGCTACAGAGGTTATAGAATTGAAGACCTAGCAGAAAAATCCTCTTTCCTCGAGGTTGCTTACCTTCTTATCTATGGTGAACTTCCAAGTCAATCTGAGTACGAAAATTTCTCTAAAGAAATCACTCACCATACTTTGGTGCATGAGGACATCAAAAAGATTCTGGAAGGTTTCCCTTCCAATGCACATCCAATGGGGGTTCTTTCTTCACTCATTTGCTCTTTGACAGCATTCTACCCGGATTCATTAAATCCAAACAGGTCTGAAGAAGAAGTCAATATGAGCATCATCCGATTATTGGCAAAAATGCCAACTTTCGCTGCTTGGGCTTATAAAAATGAAGTAGGCCATCCGGTTAATTACCCTGACAATTCTCTGGACTATTGCTCAAACTTCCTGAAGATGATGTTTGCACTTCCTGCGGAGAAATATGACGTGGATCCAGTGGTGGCAGCAGCTCTCGATAAGTTATTGATTCTTCATGCAGATCATGAGCAAAACTGCTCTACCTCCACAGTGAGAATTGTAGGTTCTTCTCAGGCAAGTATTTACGCTTCTATATCTGCTGGTATCAATGCCCTTTGGGGACCACTTCATGGTGGAGCTAATCAATCTGTCATTGAAATGCTGGAAGCAATTAAGGCAGATGGTGGAGATGCCAAGAAATATTTGGATAAAGCTAAAGACAAAAATGATCCGTTTAGATTGATGGGCTTTGGTCATAGAGTTTACAAAAACTTCGACCCTAGAGCTAGAATCATCAAAAAAGCTGCTGATGACGTTTTGGCCAAATTGGGTGTAAATGACCCCGTATTGGATATCGCCAAAGAATTGGAGCACGCAGCATTAAATGATCAATATTTCATCGATAGAAAACTGTATCCAAACGTAGATTTCTATTCTGGAATCATCTATAGAGCCTTGGGAATCCCTACAGACATGTTTACGGTCATGTTTGCACTGGGAAGACTACCAGGCTGGATCGCACAATGGAAAGAAATGCGTGAAAATGGAGAGCCTATCGGAAGACCTAGACAAGTATATGTCGGGGCTAATGAAAGAGATTATGTCTCGATGAACAAGCGTTAATATTTGATCCAAATCAAATAGAGAGAAAGCCAGCTGAATAAGCTGGCTTTTTTGTTAACGCTAGTGGGGAATCACATTAATTAGCTTCAAATTTGATTGTTATTATTACCCAAACCAATTTATTATGAAAACTCAAACATTAGAAGAAGCAATAGCACGTACCAAACAGTTTACAAGCAAACCATCTAACGAAGACTTGTTAAAGCTATACGGACTCTATAAGCAAGCTACAGAAGGTGACAATACGAATGAAAGACCAGGAGGATTTGACTTCAAAGCAGCTGCTAAATACAATAGCTGGCTTCAGTATAAAGGTAAATCCAAAGAAGAGGCTGAAGTGGAATACATCCAACTCGTAGAAAAACTTGCCGAAAATCACCTATAAAAAAAGGCCTGAATCACCGATTCAGGCCTTACCATTTAAGTTGAATCTTATATCTATTTTTTACCGTATTTTGACCCGAAAGGTGTGCGCTTGATCATGTAATCAATTCCTGCTGTATATGCATTTGCGTCTGTTCCAAAAACATGTCTAGAATCAGAATACAGATTGGTTCCCCTATTATTAAAAAGCCTAAAATCTACTGAAGTATCATATTCAACCGTAGTTGAGGAGCTGCTTGAAGAAAATATACTCCCTTTTGTCCTGGTATCAGAACTACTTCTATTGGAATTATTTTTCTCTCTTTGACTGTAAGAAGTTCCAGTAGATCCATAGGTAGAAGCCCCTTTGTTGGTCAAATTGACTGTACCATAAACAATAAATTCAACCCCTAATAAATTACTCACTTCTTCGGGCGTCATACTGGAAATATTGGTATGATCAATACTATTTTTTGCCAATAATGCATTTGTGGTAATAGGATCTTGTAAGGTTAATGATCCATATTGTTCTTTGATAGAATTTGCTGTTGTATTTTGGGCTAAGTTGCTAAGAGCTGAAGGATCAAACCCTGGGTCATTGGAAATGAACTGAAAAGGTAAAACTGCGATTTTGTTATGGACATCAGTGGATTGGTTTGGCATTGCCGATTGAGACGAAATAGAAGTCCCACTATTTAAAGTCCTTGTGAATTCTTCTACTCTACCACTTGAAAACTGGATTTTTGCAATATTTTCTTTTGCGATTTCATACTCCAAATCCTCGCCGGTATATTTAAACTTTACAATTTCCGGGGTTACTCCGATCACTTTTCCGGATTTTTGTTCTCCGTTTGTCATAAAGACGATATCTGCCTTTTCTTGAGCTTTTGCTTCAAATTGAATTGCTAAACCAAAAATTATAGCTGTAACAAATAAGCATTGAATGAATTTAAATTTCATGTTAAGAAGGATTTGACAGATCAAATTTAAAACTATTCACTTTAAAAAAAAGAATGAAACATTCAGCCCTTATCGGACTACTGGAGAATTAATCAGCGGTTATTCTTTGCAAACCAAGATGCTATGATAGACCCGGCAATCAATTGCTGAATATGGTATAACATCACTGGCAAAAGGACCAAAGCCAAGAGTGCCGGATCTGGGAAAATGACTTTCCCAATCACTACTCCCTGTACCAATGATTTTTTTGACCCACAAAAAAGCGCTGTAATTCTGTCTTCAAGAGAAAAACCCAACAAACGGCACGATAGCTCTATGATGGCCCATATTAAAAAGAATATAGCCAACATGGTGATACTGACTTCCATCAAGGTAGAAAGCTTATAAGGAGCAAAAACGTGTTGTGAAAAAGACTGAGCAAAAGAAGTATATACAATAATCATAATTACCGTCTGATCCAGGTATTTCACTTTTCCTATTTGCTTTGAAATTAAAGGGAAAATCCAACGGTGAAGAAAAACACCAAGCATGACTGGCATAAGGACTTTAATGGAAAGTTCTCCCAATGTGGGCAAAAACTCGATGTCAAATTCAGAAGTATCACCTAAAACCCCCATCCAAGCTGGGGTGATCACCACGCCAAGAAGGCTGGAAATACTGGCATTGAAAATTGCACCCGGAATATTGCCATTTGCCAATGAAACCATGACAATGGAGGCACTGACGGTAGAAGGCAATACGGATAGGTAGGTAATTCCCAAATTAAAATCCTGGTTTAAAGAGGGCACAATATATAGTACCAGTTGAACCAAAACAGGAAAAACAAGAAAGGTGGAGGCTTGAATTAAAATGTGGAGTTTCCAGTTTTTCAGGCCAGCTTTCAATTGGACTGGATCCAGCTTTACTCCATAAAAGAAGAAGACCATGCCTATACCTATATTAATGATGGGTTTCCAAGAAACTGAAGATTCAGAAGAGCCAAATTCAGGAAATAAATACCCTAAAAATACTGCTGCAAAAATCCCTAATAAAAACCCGTTGATTCCGACTTTGTTAAGAGTGTTGAGTAATTTTCGGATCATACCCCTGACATTCTTCTGAAATTATCACATAAAATCGCTGTTGCGATAGCGACATTTAACGATTCAGCACTTCCATAACCTGGAATCGTTACTTTATCTGTGACGAATTTCTCTAATTCTTCTGAAATCCCATTTGATTCATTTCCCATCAGGAGAATTCCAGGCTTTGGTTTGGTAAGTTGATGGACATTTGAACCACCGAGATATGCACCATAAACCGGGCAATCCCATTTATTAAAAATCTCTGCCAGGTTACCATAAAAAAACTTGACTCTGGTAAAAGACCCCATGCTGGATTGGAGTACTTTGGGATTGTAGAAATCGGCTGTTTGAGAGGAGAACAATAAATGTTTAATTCCATACCAATCAGCAATTCTGATAATTGTTCCCAAATTTCCGGGATCACGGACATCATCCAAGGCAATCACCAACTCATTCTGGTTATATTCAAAATACTGATTGACTTTTATTTTGGCCACAGCTAATGCGCTGTCATTACTTTGAAACTGCCCTACACTTTCTAGCTGCTTTTGTGATACAATGATCACCTCTGCCTCGAGTTGTTTTATCAGTTGTTGATGTCCTTCTAAAAAGCTTGCTGTTACCAATAGTAACTCTACTTCAAAATCCGAATCCAATAATTCCAACACTGACTTCTCTCCTTCTACAAAGAATTTTTGTTCCAGATTTCGGTATTTCTTTTGATGTAAGGTTTTTATAAACTTAACTGTATTTTTGCTAAGCATTCCGATTTATTCTCCCATTTTGAAATTCACCAAATATATACTTTTTATCTGTGTCCTTGGTGGCCTACTGGGCTGTTCTGTGACTAAAAATATACCCGAAGGTGACTATGTCCTTTTTGAAAATGAGCTGGAAGGATTGGAAAAAGTAAGCAAAGAGGACATTTATCCATTGATTTTGCAGGAACCAAATACCCGCATCCCCCTTTTTAATTATTCACTCGGTGTTAATATTTACAGATTTGGTAAGCAGTTTTATGACAGTGCTGCAGTTTCTGAAAAACTAGCCCTTAAAAGACAGGAACTAGACTCCATTGGAACTTTGAGAGGAAACGATCCTGATAATAGAAAATTAATTAAGAAGCAGGACAAGTTGGAAAGTAAGGTTAGCAGTCTTGAGAAAAAAGAGGAGTTTGGCAATCTTGTCATGCGGTCAGGGAATCCCGCTACCATTTTGGATAGTGCTGATACCAAAATTTCCGTATCTGAGATCAATAGCTATCTATATAACAAAGGTTTTATGGATGCGGAAGTTGAATTTCAGGTAGAGACCAAAAAAAACAAAGCTTTTGTCACGTATCAGATCAATGAAAAACAACCCTATCTGATTGATTCCATCTATGTAAGGTCTGATAATCTCGAAATCCTTAGCTTATTGAATCGGACAAAGACTGAAAGTGAACTAAAAGAAAATCAGAATTACGATCAGGACCGGATCGTTGCAGAAAGAAACCGAGTCGAGGAGCTACTGAAAAACAATGGGTTTTTCATGTTTTCAAAATCCTTTATAGAATACAATGTGTTCCAGGATACCAGCAAGAAAACCATGGTGATTGAAGAAGTTATCCGAAAACCGACCTATACTGAAAAGCATGAAGTTTACGCTGTAGACTCTATTTACTTTAGGGTAAATCCACCTAGCAATGATTTTATCGATCAGAAAATAAATAGAGAATTCAGAGATATCGATTTTTCATTTTACAAAGACCGCTATTCTGAAAAGATTTTTGCATCTAGGATATTTTTCAATCCGGGGGACAAATACAATAGATCGGACGTTTTGGAGTCCCAAAAACAGCTAAACAACCTGGACTTGTTTCGATTTGTCAATATTTCTTTTGATACGGTAGGTACGTCCCTGACCGCCAAAATAATTACCCAGCCTAATCAAAAATACCAATTGACAAATCAGCTGGGGCTTAGCGTGACAGAGCAGCTTCCTGGTCCCTTTTTCTCCGCTTCTTTAAGAAACAGAAACTTTTTCAGAGCCGGTGAGATTTTGGAATTTAATTTCCGTGCAGGTTTAGAAGGAGTTGCTTCTGCTACAGATCAAGGAGTCTATCAGAGTAGAGAACTAGGAACTTCTGCTTCGGTTATATTTCCAAGGTTTTTGATTCCATTTTTTCCGAGAAGTTTGGAAAAATATGGCCGGTATAACCCAAACACCAGAACGCTCATCGGTTACAATTATACCAATAGGCCGGAATATACCAGATCAGGTCTAAACGGATTACTATCTTATACTTGGGCGACTAGAAGCAACAGACAACAGTTCACCTTAAATCTTGCAGATATTAACTATATCCGGACTCCTAAGATGACTGAGGAATTTCTAGATGTATTGACAGATCTTGCCGATCAGGGAAACAACTTGATCTGGTCCTTTTTACCTTCTATTGTTACCAGTATTTCTGGTCAGACCATCATTAATTTCAATAAATACGGCAACTTTGAAACAAATCGATCCTCCTTGTTGAAATTATTTGTAGAAAGTGGTGGAACTACCTTGAATTTTGTCAAAGCACCCTCTATCGATGAAACAACGGATTTTGCAAGATTCCAATGGTTGAAATTTCAGGCAGATTTCAGACGATACCTTCCCATTGACAAAAAACAAACCATTGCCTATAGACTCAATTTTGGAATAGCTCAACCTTATGGATTAAGTAGTGGAATTCTTCCTTATGAAAAATACTTTTTTGCAGGAGGCGGAACAAGTATCAGGGCCTGGCAGGCAAGACGATTGGGGCCAGGAAGCTACACTCCTCCTGTAAATGACCAGGGTTTATTCGATTATCGATTTGAGCAGCCAGCAGAGATGCTTTTTGAAACAATGCTTGAGTATAGAAGAAACTTAGTAGGATATTTTGACATGGCGCTGTTTATAGATGCCGGCAACTCATGGAATATTGGAGTAGAACCTTCACGACCTGGATCCGATTTTCGCTTTGACCGATTTTATAAAGAGATAGCTGTGGGAACAGGAATCGGATTGAGAATGGATTTTGATTTTCTGATCATTCGATTGGATATGGCAACCAAAGCTATTGACCCTGCAAGACCCGAGGGGGAGCGATGGATTTTAGATAATTTGAGTTTTAAAAGACCATTAGGTGAAAAAGGTCAAACAGTTTTTAACTTTGGGATCGGGTATCCATTTTAAAATATTACCAGAAAATGCCTAGAAAAAGCAAAGAGGAAATCGCAGAAATCTATCAGGGAATTCAAGATCATATTTGTACCGAACTGGAAATTGCCGATGGATTGGGAAAATTCATCGAGGACAAGTGGGAAAGACCAGGAGGCGGAGGAGGCAGAACCAGGATTTTTAATAATGGTTCTATCATCGAAAAAGGAGGAGTTGCTTTTTCGGCCGTTCATGGACCTACCCCTAAAAAGATTCTGGATAGGTTAAAATTAGAACCTGCAGACTTTTTTGCTACCGGTGTGTCGATTGTACTCCATCCTAAATCACCCATGGTACCAATTATTCACATGAATATCAGGTATTTTGAAATGGAAAACGGTGTTCATTGGTTTGGTGGAGGAATTGACCTCACCCCACATTACATTGATTTAAAAGATGCCAGGTATTTTCACGAACAAATAAAAGGGGTCTGTGACGACTTTGATCCTGAGGCCTACCAAAAATACAAAACATGGGCAGATGACTATTTTTATATCAAACACAGAAATGAAACCCGAGGTATAGGTGGAATATTCTATGATCACTTGAAGGCAGAATCGGATGCCCATTTTGAAAGTATCCTGAATTTCAGTTTAAATCTTGGTAAATTATTTCCGAGGGTTTATGCTCATTTTATGCAGAAAAACAGCCCAAAACCATATAGTGAACAGGAAGTAAGTTGGCAGAAATTAAGGAGAGGAAGGTATGTGGAATTTAATCTGGTATGGGATGCTGGGACTAAATTTGGTCTGGATACCAATGGGAGGACCGAAAGCATATTAATGAGCATGCCTCCTGAAGCTAGTTGGGAATATATGAATCAACCCGAAATCGGAAGTAAAGAAAAGGAGACATTAGATTATCTAAAAAAAGGAGTTGACTGGATTAATATTTAAGTATGACCGAAAATATCAAAAAATGGGATGAGGATTTATTTCTTTTTATCAATTCCCACCATGCGGAATGGCTGGATCCCATCATGTTTCAAGTTTCCCAAACGATTACTTGGATTCCATTCTATGCAGTTTTGATTTATTTCATCTACAAAGCAGATCCAAAAACAAGTTGGTGGGTATTTGGAGGTGTTGCATTAGCAATTTTGATCGCAGATCAGACTACTTCCGGTTTTATGAAACCATTTTTTGAAAGATTAAGACCTTGTCATGATGAGCGTTGGGAAGGTATCATTCACAATTATGGTAGATGCGGCGGCTTATATGGATTTGCCTCTTCTCATGCAGCCAATACGTTTGCAATTGCTACATTCTTAAATTTAAAACTCGGGAATAAAATCAAGTTTTTGAAATGGCTATTCCTTTGGGCAGCCATCATTTCTTATACCCGGATTTATTTAGGAGTTCATTATCCTGTGGATGTATTCATTGGAGGTTTTATTGGTTGTTTAGCGGGTCTGCTGAGCTGGTTTTTGGTTGTTTTTATCAAAAGAGAAATACTCAAATCCCTCCTTAAATAGTCTCTTAACCTGTGAGTGAATTGATCCTTCATAGGTCAGTTTTTTTGCATTTGATATCAAAAAATTAATATCAATATTTTTTTAAAAAATTGAATTTAGAAGAATTGAATTTGTAAATTCAGACTACATTACTGTTTTATTATACTTTTAAAAGAATGAATAGTAAGCTACAAATAGATGATTTTATGCCTCTGTTTTTCTGTCCAAGTTTAGACAGTTTGTTTTCTATTCTCTTTTTGAAACTCAATGAATTGACAGCTTTCTTAGCTTGCCCAAAGCTTGTAAATCGGGAGAAATTGAATCTTCTTGATCAAAATAAATTCTCAACACTTTTAATCAATTGTTGTTACTATGAGAAAGTGGCAATGCATTTCTGAAATTTGACAAACTAAATATTTTACCAAAAGTTATTTCATATGATCCTAAATCTACCAAAACTCAAACAAGTCTCCTGATTGCCAATTCAAACTAAAATCTAACTGGATTTCAAATCAATTTTTACCATATCACTTGATTTATATGAACAGATTTGTACTTACTATTTTGGCAGTTTTTCTATCTACGTTTAGTCTTTTGGGACAAATCACGACCGTAGACCTGGATTTGCTCCAAAACAAAATCAATGGAGGAAAACCCCTTCCTGCAGAACAAGCCTTCTATTTGAGGGGAGCAATTCCAGATAAGATAGAAATGGTGACACTCAAGATTTACCCCTCTAAAAAAACTGAAAAAGCAGGATATTCCTATTTCTGGAGGTCGCCTTTTGGATACAAGGATATTTCTTACCAAGTATTGGTATCTGATCCTTTGCGGTCAAACGAAGACTATTTTTTGGAGATTGGTTTTTATCAAAAAGCCGGCGCTGAGCAAATTGAGGAAGTGCGGGCACTGATCAGCCAAAACATTAAAACTTATCTCAGTACCATCACCAGCATCAAAAGAGGAGGTATTCATTTTTCTGAATCGGACATAGTCATCCTTAATAACATGAAAAAAATAGTAGAGCAAGGAGCCTACTATTTTGAACTTCCAAATGGCGAAGTATTTCCGGGGTTCAGTGATATTACCCAATCTAAACTGGAGCAAAGGGAAAAGCTGAAAATGGGTAAAGCAAAATACAATGCTACTGGACTTAGTGAAAATGACAATGCCAGAGCTGTGTATGCCGCACAATATTTAGAGGAACTTAATGCGATCATTTCATCAGAGATCAGCCAATATTTAAGTCCGAATATGCTCGTTAGAGTAGATGAAAAAATATTTGAAAATTATCCTACAGAAAAAACGTCAAATGCTCTCCCTATCAACATCGGATATGGTGGAATCTCATTAAGTGAAGGATTGCCGAATCAGGAATTTGTCCATGGGCCATACGTGGGTGTTTCCTTTCCTCTAGGGAACCGGACTTTTGCCAGATTCATGAACAACATGTCCATTTCAGCAGGTGCTTTTATATCAGGAAAAATGGAAAACAGCTTGAACGAACGGATTTCAGGACCTGTGATTGAAAGACCGGTATATGTCGGATTGGGATATAATTTCTTCAGAGTCATTAGATTAAATGCCGGAGGTACATTTATTACTACAGAAAAGATTTCTGGAAATAATGTCAACAGCTTCCAACCATTTGTTGGGGTAAGTGCTGAATTCAAATTATGGTTAGGATTCGGAAATAAAAAATAAGAAGATGAAGAAGCTACTCACGATTTTATTTTTGATTTCTATTACCCTAACAGCCCAGGCTCAATTGCATGGCAATAAATGGAGAATCGGAATCAGCGCTGGTACGACCAATTACTTAGGTGACATCAGGCCTTTGGATATCAATAATTTTCAGAATTTCACAAAGCTCTATAAGCGATATGAAAACTATTCGGAACAACTCTCCTATCAGTTTTCCCTAGAATATGCACTAGGGAATTCAGTAGGATTAATGCTTTCGGCAGGAAGTTATCAGTTTGGTTCAGGGGATCGTTTTGTAAATAATGATGGAAGTCTTTTTACAGAAAGTCCCACTTTTGACCGGGCATTAAATTTTCAAACGGATCTTTATGATGCTGGATTTTCATTTGTTTTCAAACCGGATAATAATTGGTTGCTATCCGGAAAATCATTTTTTGCTCCATACATTACACTAGGACTAGGGGTACAAACTTTTCAGGTTTATGGGGATCTTTTGGATGCCAATGACAATAGGTACGATTACACCAATGTCAATACCATTCCTGATGGAACTTTCGAAACCAAGCTTTCGGATCTAAATACAGAGAATCCAAATGGATATAAATCCGCTACACTCTATGCCAATGTAGGATTGGGATTTAGGTTTAGAATCACTAATTCTTTGGAGTTGTTTGCACAATCTGATTTTAAAAGAGCAGCAACGGATTATTTAGATGATATTTCTGGAACATACAGAACTACCTATGACAATGATTTTCAAGCCTACGCTGCTAAACCAGGAACAAACACGGTTACTGTAGACAATCCATACAGGGGTTTTGAAAATGGGAGAATGGACTGGTATATCTACCATGGGATAGGAATCAAATTCAGTTTTGGCGCTAATAAGGAATCGTTTAGACCACCAGTAATTACACAGCGATATACGTATGTACCGACTGAACTATCACAAAAACAACTGACAGAAGAAGAGCAGGAATTGAATGCGAAATCGGCAGGAACTACCAATAATTATTTTACCGTCATCCAATTACCCTCAAACGGAAAGGATACGAAAAGCAGATTCGTCGCAGATTCAGTTCAATTGATTGAAATTCAAGCTGAAATAGATTCTCTTCAGACTATACAGAATCAGCTTATGGTTGATTTGGACTCCACTCAAAATGAAATTTCAGGATTCGACCAGGCAATAGCATTGGCAGAGAGAGACAGCACTGTTTCCGACAATATCAGAGAAATAAGAGTGTCAAATTTCGAAAATGAAAAATCGGTAGCAGTGAGGAATTTGACTAGTTTGAATGGCCTATCTGCCAGAAACCAATTTAAATTGGATTCTTTAACAGCAATTCAAAGCAGCAGTTCTCCAGAACAAGCAGCCCTTGATTCAGCCTCGATGATGAGGGAGCTCATCATTTATCCAGGTCAGGTAAGCAGAATTTTATATTCTGCAGGCAATCCAACTGTTTTACAATTGGATTCTGCCCAGCAAAGTACCTCGATGAAAAATGCGACACAGGAAGGCATGATGACCAGAGAGCAATTTGATGAAGAGATGGATAATTTCAGGTCCGAAATGCTACAGGCCCAGGCTACCAGAGATTCAGCAATGATGATGGCTTTTGCCGCCAAAATTCCAGTTGCAGAAGAAGATGAAGGTAGAGTTGAAGATGCAGACCCGCAGGAATTAACAATCAATACAGAAGCCGTTGACGAAAAAACCGCAAAAAAGCTGGAAAAGAACCGCAAAAAACAGGAGAGGTTAGATAAAAAGAACAACGAACTGTTAAAAGATGCCTTGCTTATAGGTGGGACTGCAGCCACCACCGCGGCTATTAGCAATAGTGGAGATAAAAAGGCGGCGGCAGAACAGGCAGCGTATGATTCTACATTATTGGCCAGAATTGCCTTAGACTCAGTATTGATAGATAGTCTAAGAAATATCCCAAGGATAGTGGATACTGTAGAAGTCGAAGTAGAAAAGACTGTCCCTGCTTTCTTTAATGAAAGTAAAATTGAAGTGTATTTTGAAATCAATAAAACGGCATTGGCTGAGCAGGAGAAAGGAAAACTAATGCCTGTCGTGGAGCATTTGCAGAAATTCCCAGAGAGCAAAGTTGAGTTGATAGGATTTGCAGATAATACCGGCTCAGTCAGGTACAATCTAACAATTACCGAAAAACGAGTGGATGAGGTAGCAAGAATTTTAATGGAAGATTATCAGATTTCCTCAGATAGAATAGATAAAAACAATGGAGGGCTAATCATCCGCGGCTCAGAAAAAGGATCGGTTGATAAAGACAGGAAAGTCGAAATCCGAATCAAAAATTAAATCCTGCCCAAGTCAATTTTAGTTTTTTGACTTGGGCGGATTTTTTCTTTATAAAAACCATCGGTCAAACCTTAAAATTGAGTTTGCTGATAGTAAACAATGTTGCAATGGATGTAGGATTAATTAAAAACCACATTTTCCTATTTAACTTTTCATGGTTTAAAAAACCCACCTTCTTCATTAAGACTTTGAATAGGCTCACTCTTATACTGTTATCACTTACTCTTTTGTCTTGTCTAGATGTTTTTGCTCAAGACACACATCATTGGAATAATCAGTTTGGCACAAGAGCGGCATTGCTGGGAGGGGCAGTATTAACTGACACTTTAGATAATGCCGGAGTATTTTATAATCCTGGAAATCTCGCGTTTTTAGATACCACTACCCTATCTATCAATGCAAATCTTTATGGCCTTGAGAACATAAAAATTGAAAATGCCCTAGGGCAAAGAGCAGATTTTAAAGGATTGCAGTTCAATACTGTCCCTTTATTAATCAGTGGATCTATCAAAAGTAAATCTGAGTGGAATATCAGCTATGGACTTTTGACTCCAGTCAGTTTCAAATTTAGTGGTGTAGCCCGGGTCAATGACTATTTTGACTTAGTGGATGAAGCAGAAAGTCCAGGTCAAGAGGAATTGGTGGCTGAATCAGGACTCAACTCTCAGGTCCAGGAGACTATGGTGACATTGGGAATTGGGAAAAAGGTCAGCCCAAATTTGGGGATAGGTTTTAGCTTATTAAACACCTTAAGAACGGTAAACTATACGTATCGATTCAATGCCAAAACTCTGACAAACGGAAATGACCACATTCTTCTTGCCAGAAACCAAAATCAATTTGTCCAATACTTCTCTGTAAGATCAGCAATCAAAGCAGGAATCAATTATCAGAAAGAGAGTTTAGGATATGGACTGACCATCACTAGTCCCGGTATTTCGATTTTGGGTACTGGGACAGTTGCCAAAGATCTTACGCTTGTCAATCTAAAACCTCCGGGAAGTGATACCAGGGTTTCGGCATTCGCATCAGATCGCCAGGAAAAACTAAAAGCAAAGTATAAATCCCCTTTGGAAATCGGAGCGGGCTTCCATAAACGATTTAATCAATCTCAACTCAGTTTAAATGTCACTTATTTTGGAAGTATCTCTGCTTACCATGTGATAGATGCGGAACCAGGCACTTTTATTAGACCTGGAGGTGATGAATTAGGAGTAGGAAGCGAACAGTTTCTAAATGTAGAAACAGCCATGAAATCAGTCACAAACGTAGCCTTGGGGTATGAAAACCGAGTAAAAGAGGGTTTGACACTGATGGGCAGTTTCAGGACAGATTTCTCCTACTATAATCCTGATTTGATTTATTCAAATCAACTCGTAACTGAGTTTACTCAATGGGATATCTACCATATTTCATTTGGAGGTATTATCGACAAGCAAAGAAGCAGTTTGACACTTGGACTCGTTTACAGTTTTGGAAATACCAATGAGTTTTATCAGGACAATAGTTTTAATGAATCAAATGTCAGCACACCTCTAGACGGTACATTGGTAATCACAAAAGCCAATTATTCCAATTTTGGATTACTGATTGGCTATTCATTTAACTTCAAAAAATTCAATTAGTACTTTTATAAAAATTAACTGAAAACAATGAAAAAACTAACCATTCTATTCTCTCTATTGCTAGTATCCGGTATTGCATTTTCTCAAGAATTGAGAATCAATACTTATGCAGGATATGTGTTTAAGGATAAAGTTGATTCCTATTATTCAAGTTCTTCCTACTTTGAAGGACAAATCCAAGATGGCTTACGATGGGGTGCCGGGATAGAATACCACATTCCAAACAGAGGAGCAATCGAAATCCAGTACCTTAGACAAGACACCAACGCGCCAACTGTTTATCAGGATGGAGGATTCTTGGGCGGAGCTTTACAAAACACAAATTTTGATATGGCGATAAACTGGGTCATGCTTAATGGCACAAGGTATTTTCCTGTCAATGAAGTCCTAGAGCCATTTGTGGGAGCAGGTGTAGGAATGGGGATATTCAGTGTTACCAATCCAGATAATGGAAATGAAAACTCTGCCACGAAATTTTCTTACAATATCCGAGGAGGCGCCAATTTTTGGTTATCAGATAATATCGCATTTCGTGCACAGGCATCTCTATATTCTGCAACACAGGCTATCGGTGGAGGATTATATTTCGGAACCGGCGGTGTAGGCGGAGGACTTTCCAGCTATAGTAGTCTTTATCAATTTGGGTTAGAAGGAGGTATAGTTCTGAGATTGCCGCAGGCATCAAAGTAAAAATCCAGAAATATTTATAAAAAAGCATCGGGAAAATTCTAATTATTCTCGGTGCTTTTTACGTTCTTTGCCCTCGAAAAATCTACAAAACCATTCTGATGAAGTTTTATTGGAAGAAAAGCATCCTTAATTTCCTATTCCTTTCCGTCGTTTTAGTAAGCCCCAGTTTATCCCAAACCGCTGTTGTCCAAGAAAAAGACACGACTTCTTTGGCACCAAAAGTATCAGAAAAACCTTTTACCCATACTAGCAAAGGGTTTGTTTTTACTACTTCTGACAAAAAATTCGAACTTCAATTTGCCAGTAGATTTCAGTTTAGATTTGCTGTACCAGATGATCAAGATCCTGTTACATTCAATGACTTTAGAAATCAGGATGTCAGAGTTTTTAAGGTAAACCGTGCCCGACTCAAAGTGGGAGGTCATGCCTATCAGCCATGGTTTAAATATTATTTTGAGTATGAATTGGGCCAGAGCATTTTGCTGGATTTCAGAATCATGGTAGAAAAATGGCCTTGGTTGAAATTTAAGGCTGGTCAATGGAAAGTAGAATATACCCGTGAACGATTTATAAGCAGTGGGGAGCAGCAGCTTGTGGATCGATCCTTGTTAAATAGAACATTTACAGTAGATAGGCAGCAGGGAATCTCGCTTTACGGTAATCTTGATGGAGGTGGGGCAGCAAACTTTAATTATTGGCTGGCGGCGTTTACTGGAACAGGAAGAGGAACTAGGGTCAATGATGATTCCAAAATGATGTATTTTGGTAGGTTTCAATGGAACCCACTAGGTAGGGAAGTTCCATTTTCAGGAGGAGATATTAATATTTCCGAAAAGCCAGCTGCATTGATTGCCATCGCTGGAATTACCAATACAAGTCCATACACTCGATTTTCTTCTTCCGGTGGAGGCAACTTGAGTGGTTTTGAAGGAACCAATGACGGGCAATATTCCATCAAACAATACAATTTTGAAACTGCATTTATTTACAAGGGTTTTTCTTGGGCCAGTGAATTTCACAGAAAAAACATTGTGGACAATTTCGAAGATGGAGGTAGTACCACGCTAGGTGGATTTTATTTCACTGCTGGATATTTCCCCTACCAAGTTTTGAATTTTTGGCCGAAGCCATTGGAAATCGCAATCCGTATAGCTGAAATCAGACCTGATATGGACATTTCTCAAAATAGGCAAAAAGAAATGGCTTTAGGTTTTAATTGGTTTTTTGCAGGACATAAGAATAAATTAACTACCGAATTAACCAAATTTACTTTTGAAGATCAGTCATTGCCTCAAAGTGATGAATTAAGGTTTAGGCTTCAATACGACGTATCATTCTAATGAAAAAACTCCTGACAATATTAACAATACTCCTTTCTATAGGCCAGTTACAAGCTCAGGACAGTACATTTTATAAACCAAATCAACTAAGGGAATTCAAGCTGGTTCCACTTCCAGCTATTGGATCAAATCCAGCCAATGGATGGCTATTTGGACTGGCGCCCTCAGCTACCTGGAGAATGGGAAGTCCAGAAACGACCCATTTATCCAACTTGGTGGGCAACTTTCTTTACACCACCAAAAAGCAATGGATCTTTAGCTCCAGATCAAACATATTTCTTTCCGAAGACAAATGGATATTGGTGGGCGATTGGAGATATTTTATCACTTCACAGCCTACTTTTGGACTTGGTAGCTCCTCTCCTAACCTTCCGTCAGAGAACCCAAATCAACCTGGGGTTTTATGGGGAGAGCAACAGATGGATTATACTTGGATAAGATTTTATGAAACCGTTTTGAAAAGAGTAGGAACATCGAAGTTCTACCTTGGAATGGGCTATCACTTAGATGTATTTTCAAAGATTGATAATTTTCTTGACGAAGAAACACTCCCAACAGAGTTGAATTTTTCACATGATTATTACAATCAACAATTTGGCTTTGACTTGGACCAATACACTCTTTCCGGAATTACAATTAATGGAGTGATGGAGAATAGAGATGTGGCTGTTTCTCCCTATGAGAAAAATTTTGCGCTTCTATCATATAAAATAAATCCTTCCTTCTTAGGCTCTGATCGGTCATCTTCTACACTTCTCTTAGACTATAGGCACTATTTTAACTTAAGTGAAAAAAGAAAAAGACATCTTATTGGTGTTTGGGGATTGGCAAATTTTTTGGTTTCGGGAGAATTGCCTTACATGAGTTTACCTTCCATTGGGTATGATATGTTTGGCAGATCAGGGAGAGGATATGCGCAAGGAAGATTTAGAGGCGAATCTATGGTTTATTCAGAAATAGAATATCGGTTCCCTTTACAGAAGAACAAAGAAACTTTCGGAGGGACTTTATTTTTTAACAGTTCCTCCTATGGAAGTAAACTCAGCAATGAATCACTCTTCGAAAAAATCAATGCCGCGTATGGAGTTGGCTTGAGAGTGATGATCAATCAGAAAAACCGCACAACAATTTCCGCTGATTATGGTTTTGGAAGAAAAGGAAACTCTGGTTTTTATTTGAATGTAAATGAGTCATTCTGAGGAATACTCAGATTAAATCCCAAATATTTCTTTAATCTTGAACAATTTCTAGTAATTATTAGACAAAAAATAACAAAGCTATTATTTTTGGGTTTTACTTTTAAACTATTAGGCTATGAAAAAGTGGATTTTGTTTTTACCTCTTTGCGTTGTTTTCATTTCTTATGAAGGTCATTCTCAAGGCATGTCAGTAGATGATGAAATCACCCTTATCCAGGCAGAATTCGGAAAGGATAAAAAAATGTTGGTAGATGCATACATGGATTTACCCGAGTCAATTGCTCCAGGTTTTTGGACCATCTATGAAGAATACGAAACACAACGAAAAGAGCTCTCTCGAGAAAGGATGAAAATCATCAATGATTATTTGAATGAATTTGATTCTATTGGAGAGGAAGAGGCGGATGATTTGGCAAAAAGAACCATTAAAAACGACCAAGCACTTTCCAAACTGCATTCTAGATTTTATAAAAAATTCAAGAAAGTAAGCTCAGCTTTGGATGCCGCTAAATTTCTACAAGTGGACACGTACATCCACAACACTATCAGAAATGCCATGCAACAAGAGCTTCCGTTTATTGGCGAAGTGAACTAATTAAATTAAACATATGAAAAAACTAATTTACCAACTACTATTTTTAGTAACTCTGTCTTTTTCTTCGCTTTCCTGTAAGCCAGATGGGGCAGAATACGTAGACGAACTCGATATTGTCTATACAAACTATGATGCGGGGTTTGACTTTAACTCTGTTGGCACCTACGCTCTACCTGACAAAATCGTGAAAATAACCGATCAATTCATTGACGGAAATCCAGGTGACGAGCCTGAGTATCTTGATCCGGTTTATGCCTCTGCAATATTAGCATCCATCAGAGGAAATATGAATGCGGCAGGATATACAGAAGTTTCGAAAGATTCAAATCCGGATTTGATCATCTTACCCTCAGTTACTCAAACAGATCAATTGTTTTTTTATTATGACTGGTGGTATTGGAATTGGTTTTATCCAGGATGGGGACCAGGATGGGGCTGGTGGTATCCAGGCTATTACCCACCACAGGTAAGCCGTGTGAGAACGGGGACATTGATGATGCAAATGACAACGTTAGAAAACCAAGGCGACGTGGATAAAATCCCAGTGGTATGGACAGGAGTAGTCAATGGGCTTCTCGAAGGGTCTGCTACTAGCATCAGCAACCGTGTCAATGAAAGCATTAACCAAGCTTTTGATCAATCACCTTACCTAGTAAAATAAGCCATGAAAAATATAATAGTAACGCTTTTGCTGATTGTATCATTTTCGGCAATTTCCAACGCACAAAATTCGCTTTTCTCTTTCAATTATGCAATAACTGTCCCTTTGGGTAACACCTCGGATTTCATAGACCAAGCATCTGGAAGAGGGTTTGTTTTCGAATATCAAAAATTCATCAATCCTCATGTCACGTTAGGGATTGAGGCCGGACATACCACTCTTTATAAGAGAGAAGAAGAAAAAGTTTATACCGAAGGGACCGCTTCACTTTCTGGGATACAGTATCGATATCAATATAGTTATCCAATCTTGGCTACAGCAAATTATTATGCTTTAAGAACCGGGGTTTTCAGACCATACGCAGGTGTAGGAATCGGTACCATGGCAAGCCAGAGAAAAATTGACATGGGAATCTACACTTCAGATCGAACCCATTGGCAGTTTGCGATCAAACCTGAGATTGGAGCATTTATTCAGCCGAATGCCAATATGGCCTTCAGAGTTGGTGCTAAATACTTAACTGGTTTCAAAAGCAGCGACCTAGCTGGCCAGTCAAATCTCAATTTCAATTTTGGTATAGTTTTCATAAACTAATCCAGTGGTCATTTTCAATCATAAGAGCCTGTTAAGATTATGTGTTTTCATAGTCTTGACAGGCTTTTATAATTGTATTTCACATTCGTCTTTTGCCCAGAAAAAAAAGCAAACCTCTTTAAAGGACGAAGAAGATGGCAAATTTGATTTAAGTAATTGGATTATTGAAGCCAATGGATTTGTGCCGATTCCTTTGTTGATCACCGAACCTGCTTTAGGAGGTTTTGGAGGGGCTATGGGACTGGCATTTCTAAATCCGGTACCTGGAAGTCCTCCCAACATCACTACCGTTTTAGCTGGTTATACCGCTAATAAAACTTGGTTTGTTGGAGGAATTCACACTAAAAATATTCCAGAAAAAGGGATCAAGTATAGGTATGGAACAGTCTATGCAAATGTCAATATTTCCTTATTTAGAGACATTCCAGTAGTAGGAGAACAGGAGTTTAAATTCAATTTCAAAATGTTGCCTGTCTTTTTTGAAGGAACCAAGCAATTGGGAAAAAGTAATTGGAGGGCAGGATTTAATTATACTTTTCTCTGGAACAGGGTCGGTTACAATGGCGAACTACCCGACTTTGTACCCGAAAAAGAAATTGACTCTCATATTTCCATGATAGCTCCAGTAATCCAGTTTGATAGCAGAGATAATATTTTCACTCCAAACAGGGGTACGAAAGTTGATTTTTCTTATGGATTGAGTCAAAAGTGGACAGGAAGTGATTATGAATATTCCCGACTAAACCTGGCTTATTATTCCTATTGGCCAGTGACAGAAAAATGGATTCTGGGACTCCGAGCAGAGTACCAACAAGTGTTTAATTCTCCTCCTTTTTATCTTTTGCCAGGTATCAATTTAAGGGGAGTTCCGGCAGCTCGTTATCAGGGTTTACAAACAACCCTCTCCGAAATTGAAAATAGATTTGATATTAGCAGCAGGTCGAGTATCATGGCTTTTGGGGGTCTTGCCAAAGCTTTTAATGGCTTTGAGGAGTTTGGTGACTCAGATTTAGCTTATAACATCGGTACAGGATATAGGTATTTAATTGCCCGGAAATTTGGGTTGAGGATGGGGATGGATGTCGCTTTTGGACCCGATGACTGGGGATATTACATCATCTTTGGAAGTAACTGGCTACGGTAAAAGATCATATTTTGAGTAAAAAACCTTATTTTAAATTATTATTTAACAAAACTGAATTGAAATGAAAAACAGTAAAACGCTCGCTATTTTGCTACTCTTTTTGAGTTTTTCGTGTACTTCATCTTTAGTAACTGTTGAAGATGATGCTTACAACAATTTTGACTTAACTGCTTATAATACTTTTGGCTTTATGGATATAGAAAATACAAATCCATCAAATCCTGAATTTGAAAAAGCGATAAATTTATTGAAGCAGGAAATTGAAACAAGCATGGAAGCTAGAGGCTTGAGTAAATCAGAAAATCCAGATTTAAAGGTGAATTTGGGACTTGTAGTAGAGGAAAAAGTACAGACCCGAACAACCAGTCTGGCTACTGATCCTTTTATGTACACTGGTCAAAGAAATTATACCTGGCAGAGTGAGGAAGTCCCAGTGAACACTTACAAAGAAGGCAGTGTCACACTTCACTTGGTAGATACCAAGAGCAATCAAGCAGTTTGGGTTGGCTCTATAGATCGAGTAGTACCCAAAAAAGAAGAGAAAAAAGCAGAGGCTATAAAATTTGCAGTAGCTGAACTATTTAACAATATTGATCAAAACTAACTATTTCAACCCTTTACTAATTATGAAAAAAATTAACTTATTATTCACCCTAGTGATTTTGGTACTGGCAGCGGCTTGTTCACCTAGTACTAAAATCCTTGGTTCATGGACTGGACCAAACACCCCTTCTGAGCCGTATAATAGCATTTTTGTTACCGGAATTTCCGATAATCTGGTTGCCAGACAAACTATCGAAAATGACATTGATACCCAGCTGAAAAGCCGAGGCGTAGTAGCAACAAGCAGTTTTGACATTATACCTCCTGGATTTAAAGCAACTGAAGCTAATAAAGAAGCGACCCTGCAGGCAATCAGAGAAGGTGGAAGTGATGCGATTTTGACTGTGGCTTTATTGGACCAGACTTCTGAAACCAGATACGTACCAGGTACTACCATGTATTCTCCAATGGCCTATGGAGGTTATTATGGTAGATTTTATGGCTACTATTCTTACTATAATCCGGTAATGTATGATCCGGGATATTATGCTACAGATAAAAAATATTATTTGGAAATCAATTTGTACGATGCCAACTCCGAAGAATTGGTTTGGTCATCCCAATCTGAAACCACAAACCCAAGTTCAGTAGAAACGTTTTCAAAAACATTCTCAGAATTAGTTGTCAATCAATTGATTAAAGACGGGATTATTTCAGGTAAATAACCATTCCGTCATAAAAAATAAATGCCCCCATCAAGTCAAAAGCTAAATGGGGGCATTTTTATATACTAGCTCTTTAAGCTGCGTTCCTTGCAGCATTGATGATTCCAAACATACTTCTCAATATCAGCTTTTGAAGTACCTCAGAATTCTCACCAGTTTCGAGCATGGTCTGAATCGCATATTGTTGAATAGTAATTAAAGGAAGAACAATCTTCTCACGGATTGCAATAGATCTTTTACTGACCAAATTATCCCCCATCAATTCATCCATATTTGCGACCACTTTTAGCTTTTCTATAGATTTATTGTATTCGGAAAACATGATTTCCCAAAACTGCCCATAGGATTTATCTTCTTTCAGGTATGCAGTAGCAGGATAAAAACACTTATTCAAAGATTGCATGGAGTTACCTAGCAATGTTCTAAAGAACAAACTATTCTTATATAGCTCCTGAATTTCACCCACTCGTCCTTCTTCCTCTAGTTTTTCTATAGCTGTTCCTACCCCATAAAACCCGGGAATATTCTGCTTCATCTGAGCCCAGCTTCCCACAAATGGGATAGCTCTCAAATCCTCAAACTTAAGGCCTCCACCTTTTCCTCTTTTCAAAGGTCTAGAGCCGATGTTTGTCATTCCGAAGTATTTCAGTGGCGTGACATGCTCCAAGTAGGGTACAAATTTCGGATGACTCTTAAAATCTTTATAGGACTCATATGCTTTATCAGCCAGCTCCTGGATTAATGCTCTTTGATTTTCATTCAGATTATTTTCGGAATCAGAATAAAGGTGATTTTCTAAACCAGCACTAAGAAGCTGTTCAAAATTATAAGTACAGGAAGCTATTTTTCCATAGTTAGCCGAAATAGTCTGTCCTTGGATCGTCACCTGGATTTCTGAATTTTCGACTTTTTCACCTAGAGATGCATAGAAATTATGCATATTGCCCCCTCCTCTTGCAGGAGGTCCTCCTCTCCCATCAAAAAAGACGACTTGAATATCGTTTTCTCTGGAAACTCTCGTTAATTCCTCTTTCGCTCTCAGGATGGACCAGTTTGCCTGGAGGTAACCACCATCTTTGGTTCCATCGGAAAACCCTAACATGATGGTTTGTTTGTTGCCCCTACTTGCCAAATGATTTCTGTACTCAGGCAAATTATACAAGCTTGCCATTATTTCTGGAGCTTCTGCCAAATCATCAATTGTCTCAAATAGAGGTACAATATCCAACGGTAATTTCTCCTCACCTTTTCCGACAGTCAATTTTGCGAGTTTATAAACTTCCAGCAAATGCTTTCTTGACTGACAATTGGAAATAATATATCTGTGAAGCGCTTCCTCGCCATTTGAATTCTGGACTTCCCTGATCACTCCAAAAGTCTGAAGCATTTCCTTATGAAATTCATCTTTGAACTTTTCCAGATCAGGAAGTTCAGTAATATTCATGATTTGCTCAATCTGGGCATCTTCCGTTTCCTTCCAATTGATACCCTCGATTTCGAATGCTTCTTCCCAAAGACTATCATGCTTTCTACTATCCTGTCTGGCATCCATATGGGCAAAATGGAAACCGAAGATTTTTACTTTTAGGATAAACTGATCCAGAAGGTCCAGAAACATCCCTTTATGATGGTCGATAAGAGATTCTCTCACCTCAAACAAATCATCTAAAAGTTGTTCTTTGGAAGTATAGATCGCCTTGTCCTCAAACAACGTGGAGAAAATCGAACGCTCAATTTTAAGCACTTTATCCTCTACTTGCTTGAAAGTCAGTCTTCTTTTGAGTTTTCTAAGATCTCGGTAATAGCATCTCAAAATCCACTTCTGAAGACGTTCCGCTACTTTTACGGTAGTTTCATGTGTTACAAATGGGTTTCCATCCCTATCCCCTCCTGGCCAAAATCCAATTTTCAGCAAACCTGGATTTTCCCAACTATGAAGCGGAATTTCGAGAGTGGACAGCAATCGGATCATGATGTCCGGGATGGTCTGATAAAAAACGTTTTCAAGATACCAGATCAGACTCACTGCTTCCTCGTATGGACTTGGTTTTTCTCGATTGATAAAACCTGTCTTGCCGAGTTGTTTCAGCAGTTGATTTATTTGACCGATGTCATCCAATCTGATCGCATTTTCCAGGTCTGTGATAATCCCCAAAACACTACCAGGATAAAACTGAGTCGGGTGGGCTGTCAGGGTCAATCTGACTGAAAAATTTTTGAGTTTTTCTATTAAAGCTTCTCTTTTATGATCGTTATCCGCTCTATTGATCAATGCTTTGATGGAACCTTTTCCATTTAAATCATTGATTTTTTCATAGGCAGCATCCTCAATGGAGTCAAACAAAACCACTTGTCTCTCCACATATTGGATCATTTTAAACAAGAGATTGTTCTGTTCTTCAGTTGTATTTCCAGACATCATCTCCTTAAAAAATCCTTGTATGATTCCTTTTGGAGTCAAACCGGATTGGAATCCTTTTTGGCAAGCAGTGCCTAGGATGGGAAGTAATGTTCCTGTTCGATAGATATCATCAAACGGTAGATCTAAAAATAAACTGTTATAAATCGTAAATCGCTTTGCGACTTCGGTATCATAGGTTTTATACATCAGGGTCTGGTTTAATAAGCCTTCTAAATTAAATAAAATTCTAAATTTTAACCAATTATTTATCTAATCATTAACAAAAAAGCAAATTCATTTAATTTTTAACAGGTAATTAAGGACTTTTCAACATTTAAAGAAATAAATATCATTTCATTATTTTTCTATCTTTCCGAAATGAAATCAACCTTCGCATTTGCGCTCGTATTGCTCCTGAGCATTGCTTGCAAAAATCCAACTTCCACCTCCATGAGTAAAGAAAACAGTGAGTATTCATTCCTTGTCGGAACTTATACCGATTCTCCGGGACAAGGAATCAATATACTACATTTCAACCCATCTGAAAACCTCTTAGAGGTCAACATTTTATCCCCGGGTATCCAAAATCCATCTTTTGTTTTGGCGGGAAAAGATGGGAAAAGAGTGTATGCGCTGGAGGAGTCTGCAGGTGTCAAGGGCGGAGATGTACTGAGTTTCAATCTGAACTCGGAAACCAACACTTTAGAACTATTGGACAGAACCTCTTCGTTTGGTGATCACCCCTGCTATTTGGGCCTTTCGCCCGATGAAAAACTGATAACGGCGGGGAATTATTCCGGAGGAAACTTGAGTATTTTCCAAATCCAAACCGATGGGAAATTGGTTCACAAACAGACAATTCAACATTCCGGAAAAAGCATCAACCCAGAAAGACAAGAGAGCCCACATGTACATAGTACAGTATTTAATCCTCAGGGAACCCGTCTCTTGGTGGCAGATTTGGGCACAGATAAAATTTATAATTATGAGGTGAATTCGGAAAATGAAAGTCCATTAACCTTATTGTCTGAACTGTCAGTAACTCCTGGTGATGGCCCAAGACATCTGAAGTTTTCAAAAGATGGTAATACCGTTTTTGTAGTACAGGAAATGACAGCCATGTTAGAAATCTATGACTTTAGCAATGATATACTTAGTCTTAAACAACGCTTGAGCTTGTTAGATGATGGTTTTGAGGGAGCAGTTGGAGCCGCAGAAGTCAGACTATCTGACAATGATGCGTATGTTTATGTCTCAAATCGCGGCGATGCCAACACACTTTCTGTTTTCAAAAGAGATGGAAATGGTCACTATTCCCGTATCCAGAACATTGGTTCAGGAGGTCTCATGCCTAGAAATTTCAATTTGACAGAAGATGGAAAGTATTTACTTTCTGCCCATCAGGCAAGCAATGATATCGTTGTTTTCAAAAGAAACCCTGAAGACGGGACATTGACGTTGACAGAATGGAAAGTACAGATAAATAAACCGGTATATTTATTTCAGCTTCCAAACTAAGACGGATCCTCCCAAGTGATATCTGAATGATACAGAATTTCACCCTTCTCTACCGTTAGAGGTGATCTGAGATTATTATGAAAAAGCTTTCCTGTGCCTAAGCCTTGAGGCAAAGTAGGCCGAAATTGACTTGTCAACTGGCTGATGGCATTTAAACCGATGTTACTTTCTAATGCTGAAGTCATCCACCAGCCAATGGAGCGCTTCTCAGCCTCCTCAATCCACTCTCTTGTTTCTTTTATCCCACCCAATAGGCTCGGCTTTAATATTAAAAATGGGGGGAGAATATCATCTAGTAGGTTTCCTTTCCCCTCAACCCCAATCAGCTCTTCATCCAGAGCTATTGGCAAAGGACTTGTTTCACAGAGTTTCCTCATTTCCTGATGCTGTCCGGCAGCTATTGGCTGCTCAATGCTGTGAAGAGAAAATTCATCCAAAGCATTAAGCTTATCCAATGCATCCTCTGGATTAAATGCCCCATTTGCATCCACTCTAAGTGTAATTACAGATGGAGAAAAATTAGAACGGATATAGGCAAGCAAATCCAGTTCTTTACGAAAGTCAATTGCCCCAATTTTCATTTTGATACAATTAAAACCCTCTTCCAGTTTTTGATCAATCTGTTCTTTCATAAATACCTCATCCCCCATCCATATCAATCCATTGATCGGAATAGCCTTTTGCAGATCAAAAAAATCGTTTTTAAATATCCTTTTCTTGCCTCCATTCATTAAATCCAACATGGCAGTTTCTACCCCAAATCGGATACTGGGCAAATGAAAAGGTATCAATTCTGAGACCATGTCCAAAATGGATTTTTCATCCAATTCCCAAGTTTCAAGCTCAAGCCTTTTAAGGACCTCATCGAGCACTTTTTCAAAATCAGGCCTGTCATCTGGGCTCAATTTTACCAAGGGGGCGACCTCTCCCCAGCCTACCACATTTTTATTGAGTCCTGAAAACACTTTGATCCAAAACACTGTTTTTGTTTTCAGAACTCCCCTCGAAGTCCCGGCATCGAAGCGAAAAACCAAATCTCTTTTAATGTACTCGAATTGGAGGATTTTATTAGATGACATAGTAAATGGTCAATTCTGGTCGAAAAATCTACATTCAAGGGCTATATTTGCACCCGAATCAGGAAACAATTCATGAATATCTCCCAGATCGATTTAAAGGCATACGAATATACATTACCCGAAGAGAGAATTGCTAAATTTCCTCTCGAAAAGAGGGATTCATCCAAACTACTTCATTTCAAAAATCAAAAGATCGAACACTTCACTTTTTTTGATATCACCAACTTACTGCCTTCAGACAGTCTTTTGGTTTATAACAATACCAAAGTCATTCCTGCAAGGCTGATTTTTCAGAGAGAATCAGGTGCCAAAATTGAAATTTTCCTTTTGCAGCCTATTGCTCCAAGCACGGTAATCCCAGAGGTAATGTTGGCAAAAAAACCTGTGACTTGGGTGACAATGATTGGAAACCTCAAGAAATGGAAAGATGAAGAAATCCTAAAAGGAAAAGTCCAAATGGGCGAAATCGAAATCGTGCTCTCAGCAAGACTTCATGACAGAGAATTGAGACAAGTTGAGTTTTCCTGGGACAATTCAACCGTGGCTTTTGTAGATGTAGTTGAAGCCAGTGGTGAGGTTCCATTACCTCCCTACTTAAACAGAAAACCTGTGGAAGAGGATAAATCCAGGTATCAAACTGTTTACTCAAAAAAGGAAGGAGCAGTCGCTGCTCCTACTGCAGGGCTTCATTTTACAGATGAAATCCTGAATACCCTGAAAAACAAAGGAGTTCAAACAGAACAGGTCACCTTGCATGTCAGCGCCGGTACATTTCAGCCTATCAAATCAGAAACTGTCACAGAGCATCCTATGCACAGTGAACAGATCCATGTAGAGATCGATTCGATTAGGAACTTAATCTCTCATAAAGGGAAAATAATTGCGGTTGGAACGACTTCAGTCAGGACTTTGGAAAGCCTTTATTGGTATGGGGTCAAGCTGATTAGGAATGAAGGAGATGAGTTCCTGATTCCAAAACTTTACCCATATCAGAGGCAAGGTGACTTACCTGACCTTAAAACTGCATTTACTGCGATTTATGAATTCATGGTGGATAAAAAAATTGAAACCTTGGTTGGTTCTACAGAAATTTTCATTTTCCCGGGATATGATTTCAAAGTGATAAATGGCTTGATCACGAATTTTCATCAGCCAGGATCTACTTTAGTGTTACTGATTGCTTCTATTCTTGGCGACAGGTGGAAGGAGGTTTACCAAGAGGCATTGGAGAAGGATTACAGATTTCTAAGTTATGGCGACAGTAGTCTATTATGGGTTGAGTCCTAGATTAGGGAATCTATTTTCCCTTTTAGATTAATATGTATATCCCCTTTCATACCAGTAAAGAAATTAATACACTAGAATAACCCCAACATGAGATTTAAGGCTCCATCGGCCGCCTGTCTCCCGGGCTATCGGGAGGTTTTCCAGCAAGTAAAACAAAGAAAACAAACGCCCTGGCATCGTTGGGGATAACCTTATAGATTAATACAAAAATGAAGATTCGTTTTATTGCCAATTATTGGGATAATGCATCTCATGAATAGGTAAACACTTGCAATTAGGCCAAATCGGTCTGCCGTCATTAGACCTACTTTATGGTATTTAAAGAAATTTCGGTGGCTGCAATCTTTACAGAAAATACTACAAATAATCTCTATTTTTAGCTATGTCAAGAAAACTACTTCTATTTTTTATAATTGGCCTTTTTTTCTCCTGCAAAGAAGATGAAAAACCCAGATCTGGATATGGAATTATTTCTATTTCCGGAATAAGTCTACGGGCTGATGGGACACCTGTTAACCAAGGCCAAACCAGTGAGGAAAACTGGATACATAAATTTGAAGAAACACTCTCAATTGTTTTTGAACATGAAAACGGAGACACTTTCCAGCTAACCCTTGATCCAAACAATTTCAGCAAACCCTACACCATCGAATTACCTTTAGGCTCTATCAATTATTCTTCGAATCAGCAGTTGGGGGATTTTTCGGAGACATTGCCACTTAACCTATCGGGTGAAGTCCAACTAATTCAGGCAAGACAAAATTTAATTCTTTCCGCTAGCACAGACTACGGATTATTGACTCTTGCCAAATCAAACTTAGCAGGCAAACCGGTAGTTATTTCTACAAACTCCAATACATTTTTCGAAAGTGTTGACTTTTATTATTGCTATATAAAAGATGGCATAAAAACAAGCACGGAAATAAGCACTTCCCAGCCTCAAAATCAATTTAGAATTTTACACCAAAGTCGCGCCTCTCAACATGACAGCAAATTCATTCTAAAAGAAGGTGAGACGACTTCATTCGAATTCAATGAAATTGACTTTGATATACAAGAAGACAAAATCATTTTGGACAATGAAAACAAGCCAATCTATCTAAAGCCTTTAATTCAGGTATCATTGGCACAAAAAATGGAAGAAAGTTCAGGATTGGCCAGAATTGGAGATCGTATATTTTCAATCAATGATGGTGGGAATGAGGCTAAAATCCAAGAATTGGATCCCGATACAGGGGAATTGGTTCGAGAGATCCTCGTTTTAAATGCAAGCAATAAGGATTGGGAGGATATGGCCACCAGCGCTACTCACCTTTATATTGGTGATTTTGGCAATAATTATGGCACTAGAAAGGACCTAAAGATTCTCAAAATCCCAATTTCAGATTTACTGCAAACAAATCAAGTTACTGCCAGTATCATTCCTTTCTCCTATCAGGATCAGGTTGATTTTTCCAGTAAACCGAATTCCAATAATTACGATTGCGAAAGTTTATTTTTTCTCAATGGTAAACTCCATCTTTTTACCAAAAACTGGGAAAACAATAAGACAAGGCATTATATTCTTGAAGACAAAGAAGAACCACAAAACATATCCAGTCAAGAAGAATTGGATACGAAAGGATTGATAACAGGTGCCGATATCAGTGCAGATGGAAAAGAGATTATTCTCTTGGGATACGACAATTCAGGACTGAATTCACAGTCCTTTATTTGGCTTTTATCCGATTTTACAGGAACAGGCTTCTTTGCTGGAAAAAAAAGAAAAACAGTTTTAGGAAGCCTTGCAATTACTTCACAAACTGAGGGAATTGTATTTAAAAACGAAAAAGAACTAGTCATTTCAGGCGAAAGAATCCCATTAGGGGGATTGGTTATTCCTGCACAACTTTCCGAACTGGATGTTACCGGATTATTCTAATCGAAAACGCTCATTTTCTTGGCATTGGAACGAATAACGTCATCCAACTCTGTGGCCAATGGCTTCAAATAAGAAAAATATTTTTGATTTTCATGGTCCAACTGATGCGGATCAATCAAGTCTAACAAACCTAACATAGAGGAAAGTGGAGACCTCAAAATATGAGATGGTTTTAATGCCAACTCTTTAAGTTTTTGGTTTTCAAATTCAACTTTGAGCAGTCTATTTCCATAAGTTGAAATATCAATTACTTGAATGAAAGCTGCAATTATTTCTCCCAATTCATTATCCAAAGCTTTGATAGATATCTTCCAGTGTCCATAATCGTTTGGATGATATTTAAACCTGAATTCAAATTCCTCCTCCTGACCAGAATCCAAACAGGATTTAACTTTCTCCACAAACTCAGCAAAGACAGAGTTTTTTACATCAAAATGGAACAAAGCACCTTCAGAGAAGGATCTGCCTTTCCAGAACTTAGAAAGCATTTTTCCAGACTTATTTTGTTGTAAAACCCTCATTTCAGAATCCACAATCCATATTGAACCTGGAATAGCCCTCAGCAGATTTTCATCAAAGGGTTTAATGATAGTGGATGAACTATGTTTTTTCATTTTTGGCAATAAAAAAAGTTGAAACCCATTTTTAGTGGCCGATAATAAGCCTGAATATTCAAAATCGTCAGTTGTTGTCTTAAGTAAAAAGCAATGAGAGTGATGGATTTCTCCATATTTCTTCAAACTTTCTTCTAAGCCATTTCCTACAGGAATGAGTAAAGATTGAAATGGATTTCGTCCTTTTATTTTTTCAGGACTAACTCCTAACCATTTGCAAACATCTTCTTCTACTTCGATCACCTTGAGATCAAAATCAAGTTGGAGGCTTGAAAACTCCAAAAAACCTTTCAGACTGCTCCTAGAAATCATTTGATCCACCTCATTTAGGTTGAACCCTATCCCCACTACTCCGAGTAGATCCATATTGGAATCGGTAATCACCGAAAATTCAAAACAAAGATTAGACTTATTATCTTTCATGGATAATAGCAAATGCTGTTTTAATTGAGGAGATAAAAACAAATCATCCAAAGCATTGGAGAATTTTATTTTTGATTCTGAATTTAAAATGTCTTTAAAATCAAAACTCACAGGATCAACAATAGAATCATCAAAGATTCTATTTGTTTTCATGATACAACCTTCAACATCCAAGATCACACAGTAAAAATGGTCAGAGTCCATTAATACCTCAGGTATGAGTCCATCTATTTTTTCTGCACTAATCACGTTTGAAAGAAGTGGTAGGTGATAACTTCCTTAAAATTGGATTCGAATATTGATAAAAATATTCAATAAAAAAAAGGCATGTTTTTAGAATTAAATACTTGAAAAACAGATATATCCAACGATTATTCTTTAAAAAACATTAAAAAGTAAATAGGCAAATAAAAAATGCTTTTCGTCCCTGAAAAGCATTTTGAAAATAAATTGAAATATTTTTAGATAAGATTAATTAACTAAATCATTTTGCTGAAAATCAAAGTATTCGATTTCTTTTACCATTAGGATCAAAGCATTCGCGAATTCCTGTTTGCAAGCACAAACTTGATAGGGAAACTCAGAATTTTGTGAAAAACCAATTTGAAGTGAGCCGAAAAATCTTTCCAATTCCTCTTTTGAGTTTGTTTTGATTCTGACAAAATCGGACTTTGGTTGATTCCTTTCAATCAAAAAATTACACTTATTCGTCTGTATGAGCATATTAGTAAATTGTTAAAGACCAAATTTAAAAAACCATTTTTCAAAAAAAATACCCTGTACTGGGTAATTTTTAAAAATCAGCATCAATTGTCATAAAATTATTTCTTTTGATAGTCAGTATTTTATCGAAAAAGTAAATTAGAATCGATTTCTATCTCATTTATCCTTGCTATAATCTTATCATTTGATTTATATTTGCAACGCCTTAGGAGAAGGAAGGATATTTATATACCTACCGAATCAATTGAAAGGTGACAGAGAGAGTTGGGTGAGTGGCTTAAACCAGCAGTTTGCTAAACTGTCGTACGGGTCAAACCGTACCGGGGGTTCGAATCCCCCACTCTCTGCCAAAACAAACCCTAACACAGTTAAAACCAACTAGTTAGGGTTTATTTTTTACTATCTATAGCCAAATTAATTTCGATTTTTTTAAGTTGGTTTACTTTTTCAAGATTCAGATGTAATCTTATCAACATTTCAAAAATCTACTTTAAAAATGATAGTTGATGTAAAAGTATAATCGGTGAATGATGAGAAACCAAAAATCAGCTTTTAATATGAATGGATTGAAGAAATATCCACTTCATACATCTGACGCAAGCCATCTTCATGGGTTGAATCGAAGTAAACTTTTGTTCCAGAGGGATTACATCTCGGATGAAGATCACACCTCCATTCCCCGCTGAATTCCTTTGGCTCATAGAAATGTCCCAAAACAACTTTACGCTTGGTAGGTACATGATAAAGATATAATTCCTGTAGTCGCTCTTTCCCTTGGGGATAAGTGTCATTTAATATCCATTCATTATCCGTATTGGGCACATAGGTATTATGCCCGTTCAGCGTCATAGACTCTTCACCTACTATTTTGTATTTCTTACTCTTATCCTGAAAAAGGTAAAATGCTTTTTGATAATTGTCTTCTGGCTCTGCCCAGGCACATAAAGCTTCATTCCCATCCCAAATAAAATGAGAAAATTGACCGGAATCGTTGAGCGCATAAAGTTCACTTCCATCCGTGTTGACCGTGATCGCCCGGGTCACATACAAATCATCTCCTTGCAAATCCCGCCCAGTTTCCTTCCGGAATTCTTCAGGACTGGGATAAGGACGGGAACGATTTAAAAAGACCATTCTATCTCCAGCCGGATTGACTAGTAAATGGTTAATCCAATGATAATTTTCGGCCACAGAACCTAAAGGACTATCCAACTTGGCCAAGTCAGCATAGGACAAAATCAGCTCACTTGCCCCACTTTTCAAATCGATGCGGTAAATCCCAGTATCCTCAGGAGCCTTTTCAGGCACGTTTTTATCTTCCGTCGCATAGCCATATCCTGGACGGAAAAATTGCAATCTCCCAAAATCAATCCCAAATCCATATCGCCCGTCTGGGCTTAGCGTGTAAATAGGCTTTGGAAGAATGCGCTGGGAATTGCTGCGTATGTTATGAATCACACTGACAAACTTTCCCTCCACCCTCGAATTCCAAATGACCTCCGCACTACTTCCAGGCAACCATTGAAGCATACAGCCCTGCTGCCAACCCCATGCCGTTGTTTCTCCGAGTGGAGTCCAAAGCTTGTTGTTTTCCAAATCAATCAGGCCAACAGTCAGTTTATCTTCAATCGTAGGAGATCGGAAAAATAGATCTACTTGATTTCCTAGTACATACCTGCCAGTAGGATCCACCTGGCGCTTATCGTAGTACCCAAACCAGTGTTGCTTTGGGCCATTGGTAAGTTTAGTGAGAGGAAACTCTTTTTCAGGTATAAATGAGGCCAAGCCAGAAAGTTGGACAGGACTAAGCAACAGGGCGCCGGCAACTTTGGCGGAATCAAGGACAAAATCTCTTCTTTTCATAGTCTATTAAATTTTATAACTATCATAGCTCACATAAAACAATAAGTTAGTCACTAATCCTTAACAACCTTTCTACCAAGGTGATAAACACTATTTTTTCAACTCCAGGTAGAATTCCATGGTTCGGTAGGTGTCCACATCCGGATAGCCATCTGTGGTCGGTTTAAGAGTTTCAAAATGGTTTGACGGAAAAAGCGATTCACTGACCAGCTTACGGTATTGCTTTTGATCTGTTGGAGGTTGGGAGTTTTGGATCATCGTGGGTGGTACACTTCCATCTCCTTCCCTCCGTATTCCCCATTTTACCAAGCCATTTTCATCCCGCACAAATTCAGCTTTCTCCTTTTGGTGTACCTCCGTACTGATGGACCAAGCGATTCCCCTATCCTTCCCGGGCTCAGCAAATCCTACCATAAAAGCATACCGCTTACCAGCCTCTAGCACCAGCTCTGAATTTCCCTGAAAATCAAATCGAATGTACCTGAGGTGTCCATCCTGCTCTCCCGAAAGCTTTCCTTCCCGCTTATATTCCGGATGGGTGGTCACTGGCATTTCAGGCAAAACTCCGCCTGAAGCTCTATGTAGAAACACATATTCATCTCCTTCTATAAAGTCATCGCAGCGATTAAATTGATGATCAAAACCATGAGTAGCCAAATCTCCTTTACTGGTTCCATTTTCATTGATCCTCAGTTCTTGCCCCTTTTTGGTTTTTACTTCGAAAAAGACCACATACATTTCTGCATTCGGGGCTCCTGCCATCATGGCGTTTTCTCCTTTGGAAGTTCGTAAAACCAAGGCATCAAGCTGAACATTCTCACCTTCCGGCACATTGAAAACCTGTCCCATATCCCTGTTTCGTTGAAAATAACCAAATCCGTTACTATCCGGACTTCCCTTCCAAACCAATGATGCTTCCGCTTCATTTCGGATGCTCGTATTGCCATGATTGACAAGCTCTGTAGGAATATGGAAATACAATCCTGGCTTCAATTTTTGCTCTTTCCATGCGTAGTTTTTACCCAGATCAGAGATGATCAGCTGACTCTGGGAGTATGCGGGTATTTCTAACAAAGAAGCTACTATCACAATAAGTAGACTGGCCAAATAATTTAATCTCATTGCTTTCTTTTTTTTAATCCTTGATTGATTAGTTCTAATCGTTTCTTCAAGACTACTTGTTCAAAGTGTTTTCAATCTACTACACCAATTTCATCTCCACAGGGTCCCAAAGAATTGGTTTCTCCTGCGCTATACTCAGATTACAGGCTAAGGAAGGAGCTGCAGCTCTGAGTCCAAAAGTGGCATCTTCCAAAATCGGTGAACCAGTTCTGACTCCGTTGAAAAAGGTGATCATGTGATCAACCCGATCATCATATCCTTGTGGCGCTTCGAATTTTATAGGTTCATTCCTGTTGAAACCTCCACCATTTTCACTTCCATATTTATCTACATACCATTTCTTGAAATCCTTCTTTTCTTCAGCAGAAAAACTGGTAAAGGAATCGTATCCTCCAAAACCCGGTGCCGGATCACGCTTGAGCGTTTGAACAGTATAGTCATTCCAGCCAATTGTAATTACACCATTCGTCCCCACCAGCTTAAGCCCAAACTCTCCTTTTCCTTCTCCATCGCAAAGGTTGACGCGGGTAGTCACTTGAAAAGAATCATGCTGGTCGGTCTTTGGATAGGTCATGAGCGCATTGATCACATCATAAGCATCCCTTCCATCCTTCCAATATTTCAAATCTCCGGCACTGAATATTTTATTTGGCCCCTTGGAATCTGTAATCGCATGAACTGTAGTCAGCAAATGAACGATCAAATCCCCTGCCGCACCTGTGCCATAGTCACTGTAATTTCTCCAGCGGAAAAAACGGGTGGCATCAAAAGGAATTTTTGGTGCGTAACCTAAGAAAGTATCAAAATCAACGGTCTCAGGGCTGGCATCTGTTGGAATGGAATAGTTCCAAGCTCCCATAGCCGTAGTACGATCGCAATAGGCGGACACAAAAGTCAAATCTCCGATTACTCCGGATTGCAGGACTTTTTTGGCTTCCAAAACAGCCACGGAGGATGCCCGCTGACTGCCTACCTGTAAGACTTTCCCGGTTGCTTTCTGCGCATCGATAATTGCCTGCCCATCCTCTATTCGTTGCACCATCGGCTTTTCACAATACACATGTTTGCCGGCCTTCATCGCATCTATCGCAATCCGCTGATGCCAGTGATCCGGCGTACAGACCAGCACTGCATCAATGTCCGGTCTGGCAATAACCTCTCGATAGTCCCTGGTAGTGAAAAGATCTTTTCCCCACTTTTCCTTTGCATAGTCCAACCTTCCGGTGTACAGATCACAAGCGGCTACCAGCTCCACCCCACCTATAGTCAAAGCCGCATCGGTATCATAATGCCCGATAATCCCCGCTCCGATAAGTCCAATTCGGATTTTATCATTCGCCTGGGATTTAATATCGGATTGCAAAAGGAAGGTTTTGGCTGAAGCCGAACTCGCAAGACTGGTTCCAACCGAGGCCAAAGCAAGACTTCCTCCTGCTTTTTTGAGAAATTCTCTGCGTTGATTTTTCATGGTTATTGGGTTTAAGAGTTAGATATTTTTTAAATGATTTCTCAATTATTCTGATAGCCTTTTGGAAAGACAATCTTTATTTGAAAAAGGAAAACAAGCGTTTTGGAGTACTTAGGAATAGGTTTTCCAAGTACTTTTCCATTCCTCTTTCCTTCAGAAAAGCGGGAATCGTTTCGATTAGGTAAACTAATCCCGGTCCTCCTCCATAGCTTTTCCAATACGCATTTTTCGCCATATCCATTCCCAGTGTTATCTGATCCGGGTAGTCTGGAAGCAAATTTTCCAACAGGATCAAGGTATGGTTAGGCTCTTCCTTTTTCCAGCGAAAAGCAGAATCGTACTCCACGTTTACACCCACATCCAGCACAGCCCGGTTGTAGGCAATGTCTTTTGCCCGATCCACGTGGGACAAGACCACATGCTCCAGCTTGGCTCCCAGCTTTTCAAAAAACTTGGCCTGTTCCAGTGCCTGTCGGCCAAAATTGGTATGGGTCAAAATCGGCGCACCTGTCTCCAAATGGGCATTGACCACCGCTCTGAATATCTTCTCCTGATGGGAAGAAAATGCTTCATCCCCTGTTGCCAACTTAATCAGGCCAGCTCGAAGGGAGGTTCGGTTTACAATAGGTCCTGAATAGTCGAACTGATCAATCCCTTCCTGAATATCCGCGATAAACAAATCTGTCAATTGATCCTCTGAGTAGGAATACCTCCAATGCGTTTCAGGATAATAGATTTCGAGGTGAATCCCCGTTGGCGCAATGATATTGACACTGCTTTTCTGACTGACTTCAGCGAGCTTTAATGGATTTCTCCCACAATTCGAAGGCATGGTATCTACCACCGTTCTTCCACCCATCGAATAAAACTCCTTCAATTCGGAGCTGATCTTTGCTACGTCATTGAGCAAGAATTCTGGATGAGAGGCTGTAGGGTAACTGTCCTCGATCACTATATGCTCATGAGAATAGGTGAACCCCATCTCATCGGAATCCACATCACCTAAAACGCTTCTGAAGAATGGCTTTTTCATAGGATTATCGTTTCATGCTCGATTTCATAGTTTCAAATTGTTTGACCAACCGTTTCTGGAAGTATCGGCGACTTGAGTCGGTAGTTCCAGAATTGCTCCCCTACCAAGCAGGTTTGATTGTAGTTCACCGATAGCTATTCCTTTTGCGTCGCAGTCTTTTTCGAGCGACTGAACTGCAGCAAAACCCGCCGCCTGCCCCATGCTCATCGTTTGGGCCATGGATCTACAGGAAGCATGTGCATCATGAGTAGCTGAGAAACAACGACCCACCACCCAGGTATTCATACTCTCTTTGGGGATCAACGTCCGGTAGGGAACACCATAAGATCCCCCGGCAGGTACATACTGCCAATACGTTTCTGAGCTTCCATCGGCTCCTTTTCTATGATCTTCGATCGGTGCTCCGCAAAGGAAAACCTGGTCCTCAAACTGCTTTGCTTCCATGCAATCCTCCTTGGTCAATCGATATTCCCCAAAAACACGTCTAGTCTCTCTCACCCCGATTTGATGGGAAAGACCAATGATTTTGGAGTATTCATAACCCGGAACTTCTGCTCTGAAAAAATCCTCAAATAAAAAGGATTGCCTACGTCCTTCGATCTCAGCTTTTGTAATTCCCTCTGGGTCCAAGGGATCAAAATCCACGACTTTTACCGCCACTGTAGAAATGCACTTCGGCTGACACATTTCATGCGATGATCCTTCCTTTCTCGGTAAGGGATGTGTTCCTGAGTCGTAGGCTTCACCCATTTTTGTTTTCAGCATCTTTTTCCCTCCTGCAGCCTCAAATGCCTCCAAGTCCACATTGGACATGCGAAAAGTCGTGGTCATACTTTGGGCAGGCTCAAGTTCACCGGCCTTTTCATAAGGCAAACCTGCCCAGTAGCAATAATCCGCATCCCCTGAGGCGTCGATCACCCGCTTTGCGGTAATGGTAAAGAATCCTACGCCCTTGTGGAAAAACACACAGACTGATAGTTCACCGGTCTTTTCTACACTGACCAAGGTGGAGTGAAATAATAACTCAACGCCATTATTTACCAGCAGCCTATCCCAGATTTCCTTGAGCTTTTCTGGATTGTAATTCACTCCGGTACCTGCGCCATAGGTATTTGGGCGAAGGAAAATATCCCCGCTTTTATTCAACTCATTCACCACCCAATCCGGAATACCACCCACAATTTTTTTGGGGCTTTCCGAAGGAGTGAAAAAACCATAGAAGGTGTCCAGCATTTGGGTAGATGTGCCTCCGGCAAAGCCGTAACGTTCTACCAGCGTCACCTTGAATTTACCCTGAGCAGCTGCTATGGCTGCAACCGAACCAGCACTCCCACTACCGATCACGAGGATATCCGTTTGGTATTTTCTAGAAATTGATGCGGAAAATTCCATGGCTAGAAGTTTTGGGGACCTACATTTTGATACAGTTTCGCCATGTTGTGTGCGTGCTCATCATAAGCCGCTTCAAATAGCTCTGCCGCGCGTTTGTCACCGATAATCTTACCACTACTTAAGACCTTTGGGATTTTGCCGTTTTGCTGGAGTAGATTTGCTACTTCAGCTTTCACCGTATTGATCAGCATCACCCCGCCAAGCGTAGACCCTGGCGCAACTGGCGTATCCATGCCATCCACATAGATCATCGCGTCTCCAAGAGGTGCACCGGTATCCAGCACATAATCTGCAAAATTTGTCAATTTCTTCCCGTCGGCTCTTTTGGATGTGCTTCCTTCTAGATGCTTGCTACTCACCAAAGCCACGACTTTTACCTTTCGCTTTTGCAGTTCCTCGGCCATTTCTATAGGTACCACATTGCAACCGCTAGATGAAATAATCAAAGCTGTATCCTCTGGGCTGATATCAAAATTTCGAAGAATCCTTGGTGCAAAACCCGGCACATTCTCCAGAAACATCGCCTGCCGCTGACCATTGCTCCCGATCACGAGATTGTGAAAAGATAGAGATAGCTCCACGATTGGATTGAATCCTGGAAATGAACCATATCTCGGCCACATTTCCTCTACCATGATTCTACTATGGCCCGATCCAAACAAATGGACCATTCTTCCTTTCAGGATCGAATCAGCAAAAAGCTTTGCAACTTCCTGAATAACCGGCTCCTGTGCTTGGACTTGCTCGATTATATCCCTTCCTTTTTGTAAATATTCTCTGGTATAACTCATTTCTGATTTGTTTTAAATTTTGATTTGGCATAAAAAGCTGCGCCCATTGCTCCTGCATATCCTTGAAAGTGGGCGGCTTTGATTTCTGGCAAACTACCGTCCGGCGACCAGCTATAAAGTGGAAGAAATTCCTGTAAAGGTTTCATCAATAAATCACCCGCCCCTGCCGCAATGCCTCCTCCAAGAACGATAAGCTCCGGAGCAAAAGCATTGGTTAATGAAGCTAAGGCAGTTGCTAGTTTCTGTACCGAAGAAAGCCACCAATAAGTAGCCAGTGTCTCTCCACGATGATATGCTGCAACCAAGTCTTTCACCGAGTCAAACTGCCCATGCGTTCTCTCCTTGACCGAGAAATTCCCAAAAGCATATTCCAAACTACCCACCATATTGGTCATGGTAGGATTCCCCATGTGATCTACCGTCGTATGTCCAAAGTGTCCAGCACGCTGCATGGCTCCCTGATACAATTCCCCATTGATAATCACACCTCCACCTACTCCGGTTCCCAAGGTGAGTAGGAGCATATTTTTGATGTTTTGAGATTGGAAATAGCCGTAGTACTCGGCAAGGCAAGCTGCATGGGCATCGTTAAGAACCGTAACCTCCCTGTCCAATTCCTTGGACCAATCAAAGTTTTCAATGCCTTTCAGTCGCTCAGGCATATAGAGGATTTTCGTGTTTCCCCCATCTGCCAATCCAGGAGCTGAAATCCCACAGCGTAGTTTTGAAGGATCTCCTTTTACTAATTCCTCTGTTTTTGATTGAATAAGTCCAAAGATTTTCAACTTCCATATTTCAGGATTTAGGGCAGAATCCTCGGTCTCTAGTTTACTTTGTTCAATAACTTCTCCTTGTGCGTCCAAGACTACCGCCTTGATTTGTGTTCCGCCTATATCTATGCCTAAGTAATACATTTCTTTTCCCTTACCTTTATTCATATTGCCCTTCAGAGATTGCCCAACCCCCATCTACTGCCAGGACCTGACCTGTAATAAAGTTGGAATCAGGAGCCAAAAACATCAGCACCGCATTCGTGATGTCTTCAGGTTTGCCGGGTCTTCCCCCATCCAGGGGTTGCTTGGATTTGAGAAAATGCTGGATTTTATCATCCTCCATGGCTCTCTGGGCCATTGGTGTTTCAAACAAGCTTGGCGCGATCAGATTCACACAGATGTTATAAGAGGCATAATAGGCTGCAATGGATTTGGTAAATCCAATTGCAGCAGACTTTGCCGCAGCATAAGCATGGGTTACAAAATATTTGGGTGAAGGGGAATAGCCCAATACAGATCCCATATTTAGGATCACACCTTCCTTTTTATGGGAAAGGAAATATTCGATCATCGCCTTGTTGGAAAGCATCAGCGAGGTAAGATTCAGGTCAAGCGTCTTATTCCAACCCTCCAAAGTCAATTCATGTAGCGGTCCATCGCCAAATTTCCTTCCACTGCCACCCGCAACATGAAAAAGCCCGGTGATCGTACCAAAACTCGAATGTGCCATCGCGATGGCTTTTTGGATGGTTTCAGGCTCAGATGCATCTCCAGCCAAGGCCAAAGCATCAGAACCCAAAGATTGTAGTGCTTCTTGACAGCTTTGCTCTGTTCTACCCACGACCAGAACTTTGGCGCCTTGAGCCTTGAGCGCTAAAGCGGATGAAAGTCCCATTCCTCCCGTTCCACCCATAATAATGTATGCCGTATTTTGAAAATTCATATCCTTAAGCTTCTATGGTGAAATCGTCCGTATTGCAATAGGCAAAAGAGTAGACAAAGAATCCCTCCCGGTTCGTGGTCAGTTTCCGGATGATTTCTAGCACCGGTGCTCCTATGTTTAACTGAAGTGAATCAGCTAATTCCGCATTCGCGGGTATTGCCCGAAACTTCTGTACCACCCCAGTCATCTCAATATCGTGGTTGACGATCAACGTATCGAAAAGCGACTTGTTGATAAATTCCTCTTTACAAAAATTAGCCAAATCCATATTGGACAAATAAGTCTTTTCCATCATAATAGGCTTTTCGCCAGACATCCGAATCCTTTTGAGATAAATACATTTTGCAGCGATTTCAGCTTCACTCAGTGGCCAATAAAAATCATCTTCCCAATCCAAAAGAACAGGCTTCTGGAGGAACACAGTGTCGATCTTGCTCTCCCTTGATTTCATGATTTCGGTAAAGCCTTTGATGGAAAGCAACTCAATACTTTTCCGCTTCAGTTTGACGATACTGCCCTTTCCTTTCTGCCGCTCGATCAAGCCCTCCGACTCAAGATTGCTCAAGGCATTCCTTACCGTCATCCTTGCAATTCCATATTTGGAACACAATTCATTTTCCGATGGCAATAGATCACCCACCTTATATTTACCCTCGATAATGGAGCGCCTGAGGTCTTTTTGTACCGTCAGATATCTGGCTGTTTCTTTCAGTTTTTTCATATCAAGAAGGTAGAGCTATTCGCATTTTTGTGGTGTTCATTTTCTATTTAGAGATTTTGACGTTTGAGTTCTGCCACCGCAAAATCTGCCGCTCTAGCCGTCAACGCCATGTAGGTAAGGGAAGGATTTTGACAGGCACTCGAAGTCATACAGGCTCCATCCGTGACAAATACATTTTCTGCTCCCCAGACTTGATTGTTGCCGTTCAACACGGAGGTTTTAGGGTCTCTACCCATCCTAGCTGTTCCCATTTCATGGATATTAAAACCAAAAGTTCGGTTTTGGATCTCACCTTTTACATTTTTAAAATTGGCTTTTTCCAGCATCTCCACTCCACTGGCGACAATATCCTCGGTCATAGTGTTTTCATTTTGCTTGTATTCCGCATCAATCACCAACAAAGGCATGCCCCAGTCATCGACCTGATCTTTACTTAGCGCAACATGATTTTCGTGGTAAGGCAGGCATTCACCCATACCAAACATGGTCATACTCCAGGGTCCCCATTGGGTAAGCCTATCTTTCAGCTGTGCGCCCAACTCATCTCCTTGGCCAGCAACGCCTCTCCCACGTCCCCCAATTGCCGCATAAGAATAGCCTCGAAGAAAAGAGGATTGCTTATCTGATCCGAAATTCCTAAACCTTGGCATATAGGTTCCAGTGGGCCTTCTTCCATAAAAAACCTTGTCTTCAAAACCCTCCAATTCGGCCGTGATCCGACCATTATAATTGTGGTCCATCAAATTGTGACCAAGTTCTCCGCTGTCATTCCCCATACCATTGGGAAAACGATCAGAGATAGAATTCATCAGAATCAAGGTAGAATTTAGCGTAGATCCATTCACAAAAATAATTTTGGCATAGAATTCCATTTCTTCCTTGGTATTGGTATCAATCACCCGTACGCCTGTGGCTTTCCCTTTTTCCTTGTCGTAAAGGATAGAATGTACAACAGAAAAAGGTCGAAGAGTCAAATTGCCTGTTTTCTCTGCTGCAGGCAATGTGGCAGAATTGCTGCTGAAATACCCACTAAAAGGGCATCCTCTGTAGCAAAGATCTCGATATTGACAGGGTCCTCGCCCTTGAAGTGGTTTGGTAAGATTCGCCGTTCTAGAAATGACCAAGTGCCTGTCATCATAATTTTTCTGAAGGGACTTTTTGAAATAATCCTCCGCACAATTCATCTCCATAGGAGGCTGAAACTCTCCGTCAGGGATCTGTGGTAGACCATCCCTATTGCCGGAGATTCCTGCAAAACGCTCCACATAGCTATACCATGGATCGATATCCTGGTAGCGAATTGGCCAGTCCACGGCAATCCCTTCTTTGGCATTGGCTTCAAAATCATGCTTTCCCCATCGCTGAGTCCATCGTCCCCAAGTCAAAGACTTGCCGCCTACTTGATAGCCTCTGATCCAATCAAAGGGTTTGGTCTGTATGTATGGGTGTTCTTTATCTTTTACAAAAAAATGTGCCGTGGATTCCTGAAAGGCATAGCATTTACTGACTATTGGGTTTTCTTCTCGAAGCTGCTGAGTCAGTTGGTTTCTATGCTCCAACTGCCAAGGAGGTGTGGTTGCGGTAGGATAATCCTTGATATGGACTACGTTTCTCCCTCTCTCCAGCACCAAAGTTTTCAAGCCTTTCTCACACAGTTCTTTAGCAGCCCATCCACCACTGATCCCAGAGCCTATGACGATTGCATCAAAGGTATTTTGAGCTTTGGCTTGGGTATTTAAGTTGATATTTTTATTCAAGGGTGCTGGCATTTTGGTTCTAAGATTTATCAGTAATGGTTAGGAGTACTTTACTTTCTGAGACATTTCACCTGTTTTCTTGTTTCTTAAGATCAACTTCAAATCTCCATTGGGAAGCTTTTCTTCTTTGATCAAAAAATGGTCGGCATCGTAAGAGACATTGCCTTTTTCATAGCTAACCCCTTCATCCCCTCTCCAATCTTCCAAAATCACGGGTTCCCAAAGTTTGGTCTTTGCTGACTTATAGGCTGCATCCAAAATTGCATTGACCACATAGCCATCATAGAAAGTTTCCTGCGGCTGACGGTTTTCCTCTATTGCCGAAAACATGTCCGTGAACATATTTGGATATCCCAATTCATGTGCTTCGTCGCCTACCGGAAATAGCCAGCCTTTGTTCACCTCAGCCTTTTCAGCCACATAGCCTTCTCCAGCTCCTGTAGTAAAAGTCTCAAATCCGGTTCTCAGGAAATTATTGATCCAAATCGTTCCTTCTGAACCCATCACCTCATCCCGTAAGTCCATGCCTCCCCGAAAACACCAGCTCACCTCGAATTGGCTAATTGCCCCGTTGGCGTATTTGATCAATCCGATGCCATGATCTTCCGCATCTATCGGGTGAACTTGCGTATCAGCCCAGCACATCACTTCGATCGGTTTTACATTCTTTCCGATGTAATTTCTTCCGATCTCAATGCAATGGCAGGCTAAATCAATCATTGCACCACCTCCGGATTTCTCCTTGTCCCAAAACCAATCACTATGCGGGCCGGGATGAGTTTCCCTTGACTTGGTCCACAAAACTCTTCCAATTGCCCCTGATTTTACACTTTCGAGGGATTTCAGAAACTTGGGTGTGTAGCACAGATCTTCTAAGTAGCCTCCAAAGATTCCTGAGTCTTCTACCAATTGGAGCATTCTTTTTGCCTCGGCGGCAGTTCGCCCGAGTGGCTTCGTACAGAGTACATGTTTCTTGGCTGCAACACAAGCAGCTACAGCTTCCTCATGCAGATGGTTTGGCAGAGAAATCATCACCACGTCGATATCCGGATGGGAAATAGCTTCCTGCATATTGTCGGTAAAATGCTCCAATCCAAAATCTGAGGCAAAGCGTGCAGCATTTTCCTTGTCTCTGGAATACACCATCGTAACTCGGTCAATTCTTCGCTGAGCATGTAAAGAAGTGGCATAAAAACGGGCGATAAATCCCGATCCTAACATTGCGATATTCATGGTTTTTTGGGTTTAATGTTGGCCTTACCAGCCAAATGTTTCTCGTATAAATTCTCTACTCATTTTCCAATCTTCCTTCAGCGGATTGACGGGAGTAAAATCACCTGGGAATGCTAGCTCTATGGCCACCTGTCCATTGAATCCCTGCGTCTCCAATGCTTTGGCGATGCGATTAAAATCTGTATCGCCTTGACCAAGGTACTCGGTCCATTCCCCATTGTCGTATTGATCCCGGATGTGGAGATAGACGATCTGCTTGCCATAAGTAGTAATAAACTCTACAGGATCGACTCCAGCCCGAATCAGCCAGTTCAAGTCGGGACCCAACTTGATTTCGGGAATTCTTGCCAGGGTTCCTTTCAGATCATGTAAGTCATTTTTAACCTCATAAGTATGATTATGGAGATTGGGCTCGATGCCGTGGTCTGCGCAGATTTTCATCAGCTCTTTTAGAATTTTAGCCTGCGCATCCAACTCCGCTTCCGTCTTCAGATGACCTGCCTCACCTACTGAAACGCCAAAAGTCTTACCTCCCACTTTGGCAAGTCGGGGAATAACAATCGCCAGGTCATCCGCGATTTTCTGATATTGACCTGCATCCCACATAGCTAATCCAACTCCGTAAGATGAACCTGAAACTGCGATTTTATACTTCCTGGAATATTCCTTCAACCTTTTTACCGAATCCTCGTGCCTCAAAATGGACTCCATCAACTCCACCCCGTCCAAACCTGCGTAGCTCATGTCCGCAAAAACTTTTTCCAAATCTGGATAGGCATCCCAATTCGGTGGGAACTTACTGGCATACACCCATAGGTGACCGTTTACTGGGATTTTTTTGCTTTCCACCTTTGTAAAACCGTGCATCATAGTTGGCATCAACAGCGCACCTGATGATAGAACGATCGTCTTTTGAAGGAATTTCCTCCTGTTATTCATTTGGTTTCTGGCCATACCTGGATGATTATATTTTATTCCTGCCATCAATTTAGAAAATTCAACTTGTATAGACAAGTTGTGAAAAAATTTTTATATTTAGAAATGAACACAAGCCATAAAACTATTTCCTGAAAGATGTAAATGATTTTGGTCATTTGACTCTGGAAATTTTTGGGCGTATGTACCGACTAAACAGACAATAACCCCTTAATTACCTTTTTCATGAAACGAAGAAACTTCCTTGCCTCCCTACCTCTACTTGCGAGCATAGATTTTCAAAAATTGGGTATACAAAATGAATCAATATCCAGTAATGGCTATAATTGGTTTACTTTCTACCGAAGAGATGGAAAGATCTGGGGCGAAAATTGGAACAGGGACATGAAACTCTATGCCCAATCCGGATTGAAATCTTTTGAGCCGGGAATAGAATCATTAGAGATGCTGGAAAAACTCATCCCGGCGATGAAAGAGAATCAAATAGCCTTGCCTTCTCTCTATGCAAATTCAGTTTTGCATGAAGAAAGCCAAGTCAAAAAGTCCATCCAATCCATCCTGGAAATAGCAGCAAAAGCCTCCGGGTACGGTTGTCAAATCATCGTCACCAACCCAAGCCCCATCGACTGGAATAATCCTATCAATAAGTCAGATCCCGAATTGATCACCCAGGCAAAAGCTATGAACCAGCTGGGAAAGGAGCTCAAGGATATGGGAATGACTCTGGCCTATCACACCCATGACATGGAACTCAGGGCAGGTGCCAGAGAAATCCACCACACCTTGCAAAACACAGACCCAGAGTATGTATCGTTTTGTTTTGACACGCATTGGGTCTATCGAGGATCGGACAATTCCCAACTACCTGTTTTTGACATCCTCAAAATGTATGGAGATAGAATCACAGAGCTTCATATACGACAATCCCACAATGGGATCTGGGCTGAGAGTTTCAGTGCCAGTGGGGATATTGATTATCAAAAGTTCGCCTCTTTGATCAGCCAAAAGAAAATCAAACCACACATAGTCATAGAACAGTGTATTGAGGCAGAATCCCCTCATTCCATTGATGTGGTTTCAGCCCATCAAAAGAGTTTAGAAGAGGTAAGCAGCTTGTTTGCCTGAATCGGATTATTCAATTCTTTTTCTAAAACACTTTAATGCTATTTGATCAAATCCCTACTTCAAAAATTCTATGAAAGCATTCACTTTTTATTCCCAAAACCTTTGAGCCAATGACCCATAGACGAGAATTTATTAAAAAATCAGCCCTGGCATCTATAGCTTTAGGGATGGGGTTTGACACTTATTCAAGTCCTTTCCCGAACCTAAACCTAAAAGTAGGTGCTTGTGATTGGTCGATTGAGCACAGCAGCGATCCAAATGGATTAGCAGTGGCAAAAGAAATTGGATTAGATGGCTTGCAGGTAAATCTAGGCAACTTCGACAATCAGCTTCATCTGAGACAAAAATCCATTCAACAAGAATACCTTCAAAAATCCAAAGCATTAGGCATCCCTATCAGTAGTCTGGCAATTGGGGAGTTGAATTCTTATCCCTATAAATCTGATCCTCAAACCGAACAGTGGGTATCCGATAGCATCGAGGTAGCAGAGAACATGGGGCTGGGGGTGATTTTGTTGCCATTTTTCAATAAAAATGACCTACGCGACGATTCACAAGGGAAAAGGGAAGTCATTTCCAAGCTAAAAAATATTGCCCCAAAAGCAGAAAAAGCTGGAGTGATCTTGGGCATCGAGTCCTACCTATCTGCCGCTGAGCATCTGGAAATCATCGAAGCCGTTGGTTCCAATTCAGTAAAAATTTATTACGACTTCCGAAATTCTGCAGATGCCGGCCATCCCATCTATGAGGAAATTCCGCTCCTGGCAAAGGATTATATCTGCGAAATCCACATCAAGGAAAATGGAAAATTATTGGGTGAGGGTGATTTGGATTGGGCAAGAATAGGCGAATTGCTGTCAAAATCTGACTATGTAGGATCAGGCTGGATGCAAATCGAATGGTCGACTCCCAAAGGGGCAGATATCGTAAAAGCATATCAACACAACCTAGCTTTTGTAAACAAAAATCTCAATCCCGCATGAGCTTCAAATCCATAACATTCATTATCGCACTTTCGGTCTTTTCTTATTCTTGTCATTCGGATGCCAATGAGGAGCCAGTTTTGTTTGCTCCGGAAGAATTCGAAATCAGTGTGTGGGCAGAATCACCGATGTTTTTTAATCCAACGAATATGGACGTGGATGCAAAGGGTAGGATTTGGGTGACAGAAGCAGTGAATTATAGAAACTATAACAATGATTCGAATTCCTTTCTTCACCACGCTCAAGGCGATCGGGTCGTCATTTTGGAAGATACCGACCAGGATGGCCTGGCGGATTCTTCCCGGGTTTTTGTCCAAGACCCGGATTTAGTTTCTCCATTGGGTATAGCAGTCTTAGGAAAGCGGGTATTTGTTTCCTGTGCTCCCCATTTGCTTGTCTATACGGATGAAGATGGTGATGATGTTCCCGATAAAAAGGAAATTTTTCTTACTGGATTCGGAGGCCTAGACCATGATCACTCACTGCATTCCATTTTGGCAGGTCCTGACGGAAAGCTTTATTTCAATACAGGAAATGCAGGACCCCATCAGGTCACTGACAAAAGTGGCTGGACCTTACGCTCTGGAAGTCTATATACCGGTGGTTCACCCTATAACACCTCTAATAGCGGAGGTCAGATCAGTGACGATGGAAAAGTATATGTCGGTGGATTAGCTTTAAAAATCAATCCGGACGGAACAGGACTAGAGGTCCTTGCCCATAATTTCAGGAATAGTTATGAGGTCTTTGTTGATTCTAGAGGGGACTTATGGCAAAATGACAACGATGATCAGGTCGTCACTTGTAGAGTTTCTTGGATTCCGGAGAAAGGCAATGCAGGCTATTTTAGCTCGGATGGCACCAGAACTTGGCAAGCAGACCAGCGACCTGGTCAAGACATCTTTAGTGCGCATTGGCATCAGGATGATCCGGGAGTAATGCCAGCTGGAGATAAAACCGGTGCTGGTTCACCTACAGGTATGATGAGATACGAGGGAGATGCTTTTGGCCGGCAATTTAGAGGTACTCTGATGAGTGCAGATGCAGGTAGAAATTCAATTTTTTCCTACCAGCCTCAGGTTTTTAAATCCGGATATGAACTTGGTTCACGGACGATACTTTTTTCTTCAGTGAAGGAAGATGATGAAGGTTATGTATGGAATGATACGTCCTTTCAAAGCCAAAAAGCCAAATGGTTTCGGCCTAGTGATCTGGTAACTGGAACAGATGGAGCCATCTACATCGCAGACTGGTATGATCCGGTGGTAGGTGGACATCAGATGAAAGACACCACCGCAGTGGGTAAAATCTATCGCATAGTTCCTAAAGGCAAGAAACTCAGCACACCCACCCTTGATTATGATTCCGACCAAGGTTTGGTGGAAGTTTTGAAAAATCCAGCCGGAAACGTTCGGCTAAAGGCATTTGAAGCGTTGAAAGCCAAAGGAGACACGGCTATTCCGCTCATTGAACCATTACTAAGTGATGAAAATCCGTTCATCCAGTCTAGAGCCATCTATTTATTGGCTCAGTTAGGAGAGCAAGGCAAACAAAAAACCTTAAAACTGCTTGACAGCGAGGACGAAATGACTCGCCTGGAAGCGCTTCGGGCAATCAAAGCCAGCGGAAATCCTTCCCTTCTCCCAACAGACCAACTGCTGCAGGATCCCTCTGCCTTGGTGAGAAGAACTTATGCCGCCATGCTATGGGATAGGGATTGGGAGGTCAGAAAAAAGGCATTTGAAATGCTTTTGAAAGATTTTGATCCAACGGACAGCTGGTATTTGGATGCTCTTGGAAAAATGGCAACTGGTCATGAACAGGAAGCTTTCGCCATTTCCAAAAAAACCTTTCCCTTAACAGACAAAGGCGAATGGTCCGAAGAACTGGAAGCTTTAGCTTGGAGAATCCCTAGCAAAGAAGCAATCCCAGCACTGAAAAAACGTCTGGAAAATGAAAAGCTGGACACTAAAAAGCAGGATTATGTACTGACCTCCTTGGCATTTATTCCGGAAAAAAGCGCCGCAGAAGCGATGTACTCATTCAGTAATCACCCGGACTCCTCCCTTGCCGAAATGGCCAATTACTGGCTTTCCTTTCGACAGGGAAATGACTGGAAAGATTTTTTGGATTGGGGTAAAATTGGAGTAGATCCGGATAAAACAAGAAAACTAGCTGAAATGAAAGCCAAGAGAAGCCTACTCTTGGAGGAAAAGATGGCGCTGAATGACCGTAAAAATCAGGCAAAAGCCATGGCAAAAGACCCTCTTGGCGGCCAGATGCTAATGGAAATGCTTGTATCTAATTCATTACCTGCCGACCTCATCGAGACGGTAAAGGAAACCATTCCGAGCAATCCCAATTTAGGAGTTCGCGTACAGGCCGGAAATTATTTTGGCAGCAAAGCAAACGGAGAGAACTACGCTATCGATCACTTAAAAAGCCTGAATTCCGATGTACTCAGAGGGGAGGCAGCATTTAAGAGCTTTTGCACAACCTGTCATTCAGTAAATGGAGAAGGGAAAGACATTGGGCCAGATCTATCTCAAATCAAGACTAAATATGACCAAACCACCTTGCTCGATGCAATTATCAATCCGAATGGAGGAATTGTGTTTGGCTACGAACCTTGGCTGGTGAAGTTAAAATCCGGTGAATCCTATTATGGATTTATCCAAGGCGAAACTAAAGAAACACTGATTATTAAAGATCTTTCAGGCAAACGTATCACGCTAAGTTTGTCAGAAATCGATCAGAAAAAACAGGAGGCATATTCAATTATGCCAGATCCAGCAAGCTTGGGTATGAAAGCCCAGGAATTGGCCGACATTTCAGCCTACCTACTTAACTTACGATAAATCAAAAACAAATCATTTATAAACTCAACTATCTTCTAACCTAAACCAATAAACCCTAAACCCCATGCAAACACTTAAATCCCTCTCACTATCAATGGCAACATTGGCCATGCTGGCCTGCTCAGCAAACCAACAAAGCAAAACTGAAAATACAGAAGTTGAAACCCCAAGTTCTGAATGGATCCAGCTCACAGATGGCAATTCCCTGGATCATTGGGAGATGTATGATGGTTCCGAAATCAAAGGCTGGAAATTTGAAAACGGCGAACTGATTGCCTCTGGAGCAGGATGGGACGCTGGGGAAGATCTCATTACCAAAAACTCCTATGAAAATTTTGAATTGGAGCTAGAGTGGAAAATCGAAGAAGCCAACAGCTCTGGCATTTTCTATTATGTACAAAAATCTGACAGTACACCTATTTATGAAAATGCGCCAGAATATCAGGTTTTGGACGATAAAGGCTGGCCTGACCAAATGAAACCCAACCAATTAACAGCTGGAAGCTATGCGATGTACGCACCGGAAGGAGCCGAAGTGAAGCCAGTCGGAGAATGGAACTCTACAAGGATTATTGTACAATATCCTCATGTGGAGCACTGGCTCAATGGCAAAAAAGTAGTGGAATATGAGTTTGGCAGTGAAGATTGGAAAAGCCGGAAAGCGGCTGGGAAATGGGCTGAAGTTCCTGATTACGGCATTGCCAAATCAGGACATATCGGGCTTCAAAATGCCGGATTGGTCACCTACAGAAACGTAAGAATCAGAGAATTATAATCCCTTTGTTTTCTTGTTTTTGAACTTTGAAATGTGTTTCACAAATGAATAGCAATTACGCAGAAAACAGCAAATTGCTGATAATCCATGCGGATGATGCCGCTCTATGCCATTCTGAAAACCTGGCGACAATCGGTGCTTTGGAAAAAGGAATGGTCACTTCCTACAGCATCATGGTGCCTTGTCCCTGGTTTTTTGAAATGGCAAAATTCGCCAAAAACAATCCCCAAATTGATTATGGGATACATCTTACGCTCACCTGTGAATGGGAAAACTATAAATTCGGACCAATTCTACCTATCCTTGAAGTCCCAAGTCTGGTAGACGAGAATGGCTATTTCTATCCAAAAAGAAAATCGCTTAGTGAACATGCCATTGCTAGCGAAGTCAGAAAGGAGCTTCAAGCTCAAATTGAGCGAGCATTAGAACTTGGCCTTTCTCCCTCGCATCTTGATTCACACATGTACAGTGTAGGTTCACGCCCCGATCTCCTGAATATATTTAGAGACCTCGCCAAAGAATACCATCTTCCCTGTCTAATCAACCGACAATTGATGGAAGAAGTGGGTCTCGACTTCGAGAGTAACATCCGAAAGGATGACTTGATTTTTGACCATGTGTATGTGGGCAAATATGCAGATTTCGAAAAAGGCAAGCTCGCTGCCTATTACGAACAAGTTCTCAGGGAGCTTTCTCCCGGTTTAAATATGATCCTGATCCATCCTGCTTTTGACACACAGAAAATGCAAGGTATCTCCGTCAATCATCCGAATTTTGGAGCAGTATGGAGACAGATAGACTTCGATTTTTTCACTGGTGAAACATGCAGTAACCTATTGATGGAAAATGACATTCAATTGATAACATGGAAGGATCTCGGACGAAAATAAATTCACTTTCCCAAACCTCTGAGTATGTATGGGAAAGGCTTGTAATTTGGTCATTATAAGATTACAAAATATTGAATTCCAGGCAGCTAGAAACCACGAATTTATATCAATAATTTTGAAGAAGCCCTGCATTTTGAGATGCAAGGCTTCTTTCTTTTATTCCAAAAGCTAACTATTTCTTAGATTTTACTTTCCAAAGATTTGATCATATCCATGATCCCTTTATTCATTTGAATTGAAGCTTCCGAATTTATTTTTCCTAACAAAGTGCTTAGGATTTGTAAGTTTTCGATTTCGGCAATCTTCTGTCCTTTATGTCCGGCTGCTTCCCAAACTGAATCAAAGGTGTTTTTTACCTCAGCAATCTCCACTTTGTAAATCCCTATCAGATATTTTGTCAAAGCGATGGTGGCCAAGGTAGCCAAATCCCAAAAATCACTTTCGGTTTTCTGGTTAAACTCTCCTCTTTCTATGATTTCATCTAAAGATTTTCTGGCAGATATAGGAATTTTCTTTACTCCATTATCACCTGAAAACATCAATTTAAGCTTGAGCAGTATAAGCCAGTTTGTCAAAGGATAAGGATTTTTAAATCCGCTAACCTCAGATGCTTTTTGATACTTAGAAACTGCAAGATTTAGCGATTCGATGACTTCTTCCTTTTTATTGGAATTCGCAAAAATGAGCATTCTCCTCTTATAGGCACTTGCCAATAAACTTAATCTTTCCGTATTCTCATGCAGTAGATTCAGCAAATTCAGATCGCTAATCACCGAATCAATGGACTCAATCGCTTCTTTTAAGGACACATTTCCTTCTAAATACTCCTTGGTAACGTACTTTGAACGGACATTACAGTACTGTTCCAATGCCTTAACTGAATACTTGGATTTTTCTGATTTCAAAAGCTTTTGAAAACATGCCAATGCTCTTCCGTATTCATTCAATCCATTGAATATCGCACTGGATAATTCGAGGATTTTATCATTCTGAACACCCATTTTTTCCACAGCTGAACCCAAGTCCAAAATCCTTGACAGGGTATAATCCGGGTCGTAATCGTTTGCCTCCATCCTTTGAAGCAAATTCTGAAGTTCGATTTCGACTTCCTCAATCACTAAGAATCCGATATCTGAGGAGGATGAGCCTCCTTCGTCCACCAGAGTATAGAAAGGATCACCGTAGCATTGGAATGCGCCCCATGTATTGGTTCTTTTTCCAAACTCTTCAAAGATTTTCTTTCTAGCTCTTTTGACGGATTCACCAAAACCAAAACCACTGAACATATGACTGTAGAATTCTCTTGCGAATTCCTGGGCTGCAGCATCATCCACAGCCCAACCGGCTACTATTACCGCTCTTGCTCCATTATTGATCAGTTGAGTACCGATATTAGCAGCGAACTTGTTTTTTTGCTGGCTTTCTGCCTCTGATTCGCTACTCATCTGGCCTAAATAGCAACAATTAACAAAGACTAATTCCGCTGTTTCACTCATTCCAGACAATTGACCAGGAGTTAGGAAAGTGTCTTTCCCGATGACCATACCAGTAGACTTTTTTGGTCCATACTCAAACAATCCATGGCCAGCGAGATGAACGATTTTATGGTTTTTGGAGAACAGTTTCAAGAATATACTGGATGCAGAGGTATTGATAAGGCTTTCCACTTCATAGCCTTGTTGTTTCAAAAATCCTTTGACGATTTCCGCCTCTTTCTTAGCACCAGGAAGTTGGGAGAGAAACCCTCCCAAAAGAGGATCCCCTATAACCAAAGCCGTGTTTTCCCTGACTCTGGAAATTCTCTCTCGGGAGTTTTGGGTGGAAAGCTGACGTACCATCCCCGAGTGAATACAGAGCGGAAGAGAATTAATATCCTCCTGGATCATTTCCCAAGGATAGGCTGCAGAAGGCAAATCCACCACCCAAGAAATATTGTTTTGACGCTTGAGTTCTTCCTTGAAATTCAGAGGAATCAGCAGCTCAAACATAGTCTTTGCTATTTCCGGAGAATACTGATTATTGACAGTCATGTCTTTCAGCAAAATGTCCAGAGTTTTATTATTTGACTCTATTTCTTCTACTTTTTCACTTGCGCCTGAAGTAGCCATGGACATCCTGAATTTTTCTGAATCATCGGTAGAATTTTCACAAACTGTAATTCTCGTCCACCAATCATTTGAATTATCATATGGGATTCTCCATCTTCTCCCCACTTTATTTTTCAGTCCTATCCCTTCAAAGACAATATTAAACTCCCTGCTATCATTGTTTTGTAATCGATGGACAGATTTCAGTATGGAGAGTGCCTTATCATTGAATAACTCAATCACCTCTATGGCTTCAATACCACGAATAGTTCCCTTATAAGTAGCTCTTATATTTCGATTGGCCCTTTGAATCCCTGAAATAATTGCGCGAATAGAGCTATCGGTAGAGAGACCTCCATAAGAATTGGCTATTGCTATCACTGAGATACCCAGCGTTTCATAGTCTTGGCCTTGACTGGAATTCTGAACAGGTAAATTCTTAATTGTCAGATACCTAGACACCCCTTTTTCGATAGAAATCATCAGCTGATAAGCCGAAAGCTCACCAGGAAGGCCTAAACCCACAATGACCCCACCTTTAAATGCTTTGTTTGATTTCTTGTCCGAAAGAACAATCTGGTTCGTTCCTATTTTGCCTGGATACAATCCCAAACTATGCAGTCTGCTTAATTCCCCTTGCAACTGGTTATCAATGGCTCTTTCTGTGGTCAATATCGCATCAAATTCAAAATGACCGGCCAGCACAGGGTATTTGGCATATTTTAAATCCCCGTGACTCACACCTATTCGAATCGGTGTTTCTACAGCCCACTTTTCTTCTCCTTTATCCAAGCCAATAATCGTATTCAATACGTTTTCTTCGCTGATATCGAATATTTCTGTTTCCTTGGCTTCAAAATCATGCTCCTCTCCTCTTACATTGGGTAGGCTATTTTGCAGTTTATTCGTACTACCGAAAATCAACAAATCCTCAATTGCTGCAAACAGTTTACTGTCCTTTGACAAGCCACCATGCGTGACATTACAATAATAGTATTGGCCAGATTTTTTTATTGACTCAGGTATTCCAGATTCCCATGTCACGCTTTCATCTCCTGCATTCGTACCATAAAAGACCAATTCTCCATCTTCTATTTCAAGATTGGAAACGGTGAAGTTTTTCTTACTGCTCTGGCCTGCGATGTAACTGATGTTGCTATAATCTATTGAATCTGAATTTTCCAGGAAAACCTTTTGATGTTGTTTAAACTCTTCTAAAATCTTTTTAGAAGGAATAGGCCAGGATTCATCTCCAAATGCTGCCCTCATTTTTTCCCAAAAACTCCGATCGGAAAAATCATGACGAGCATTTTTTCCCATAGGAAGAAGATTTAAAATCCCAGGAAACTCACAGAAAACCTGGAGAAGATCTTTGGTGGAATGCCTAATATCAATTTTTCCCAACAATCGAATGATGCTATCTCTCCCAAACAACACATAAGGGATCCTATATGAACCTCCCAGTGGAGATCCTAAAAACACCGCTCTAAACCCGATAGAACTGTTGAGTTTCTTCCATGTCTCCGGATGATACAAAATAAAATCCCTCACCAAAACACCTCCCATACTATGGGCAACGAACTTGATAGGTTGGTTTAATTTCAAGAGATCATCGATCTTTTCGTTCAGGATTTTTGCGCTTTCTTTTAACGGCAATCTCCAGTCAAATTGAAAAGTCAGAACATCATAGGTCTTTTCAAGATTCTTCCCCAAATCCTCATAAGAAGTGGCTATCAATGAATCTGCCATGACTTTTTCTTTATTCCCACCTTGATAAGCCAGGCCCTTTAAATCACCTTTCAGGAATCTGAAATAGTTGATCCAAAGCATTTTATCATCTCTCAGATTGGATCCCATGATTCCGGGAAGTACTATGGCAATCGGGCGATCACCACTGATTTTCTCCCGCTTATAGTCCCCTCCTTCTAGTCCCAGTGCTCCACGCTCAAGTGCCCCAGTTCTCTCCTGCGCCAAAAAGCCTTCCGGCACCAAACCTATTTCAGACTCTAATGCATCAATGACGGCCTTCAGAGTTCGACTAGTGGAGAAGTATTTAAAGTGATCAATCTGGCCGCTTTTCTCAATGAAATAACTTACAACACCCTGCTTTCTAACACCTCCCCATTTCATGCTTTCGGTGTCTACTACCAGATCATTTTTATCCAAGAAGAAAAACTTCCCTACCAAAACGACCAAACTTTTGAATCGTAAACTCAATTCACTACTGCCTCCAACCACGTATAAAGGAATGTCAATTACCACTTCAGATCCTTGGTAATTCAGGATTTTGATAAAAGGAGACTTAGGATTCATGGCTTCTAGACCTGGCAGGACATCCACATCATCTTTGCAGGAAACAGCCTCCATAATAGTCTCCTTAAATGCTACAAAAATCGGATTACCTGCCTGCCCAGTTGCTAGCCCAACTAAATTAAAGGTAACATTCAAGAAAATATTCAGTCGCTTGGATGCCAAAGTGGTACCATTTGCGGGGCTGGCCACGCGAACCATTTTTCTGATTTTGATTTTTTTCGAAGTCATCAGCTTTTTAAGCTCTTCGATAACCGCGATGTCTCTATCTCTATCGTTATCGATCAAAACTCCTCTTTCTGCATCGTCAAAACCCTTTTCAGAGGTACAGAATCTTGCCAAAACATCCGCTACCAATCCACCTCTGGATTGACTGAGCAAGTCCAGTTCTATTCCATTTGGAAGCTGGCTGACTAACTCCATCACATTCTCCAAAGGACTGCAGGTGAGACTTCGGTGCTGAAAGGCCAAAATCTGTTTTTCTCCATAAGCAGTCACCAAATCTTTCCAATCCCCGGATTCTTTTAAGTCACCAAAAGAACTTTTGGTGGATGATCCAGTCCCATGAAGGAATAAGAGATGGGTTTTAGAGGTTTCCAAGCTCTTTACTTCTTCCAGTTCAAAATCAGGCAAGCAATGGCATAATATCCCATACTTCACCTTTTTGAAATCGTTTCCTTGAAATGCAAGCTGTTTGTTTTCGAGATTCCCTGCCATCTCTCTCATTTTGGGGCGGATCACTTTTTTCTTTACAAAGACCTTCAAAAGCTTGATGCCCACTTTCTTAAAAATCCCTCTTTCTGAATCCTCTGAACTGATTTCATCTGGCAAAAAGAGTTCGTCCTCATCTGCGGATCGTTTAAACTGGCCAGGAAAAATTTCGCCTAAGGTTTCCCTATCCCCAATCCAAACACTATTATCATCAAATTCAAACTCGATGATTTTATCATCATCAATGACAATTGTTTGTTCTTCCACATCCCCTCTCGTCGGGTTAAGAACAGTAAAAGCTTGATCTAATCCATAAAATTCAAAACCTTGATCTTCCCCTGCCAAATAGGGTAAATGATCATTTCCTTTGAGTTTAATTTTCAATGTTGACATGTTAAAAATCCATTTATATAGAAAGAATAATCCTCGAAAAAAGCTTTTGACACGGGGATAAAAAAAGGTTTCCTAGTAGAACGATTCCAGAGAACTAGAAAAAATCGTCTCTTTTTTTAAAAACATTACTAGCAAATAAAGTATTAATCCCTAAACCAAAAACTAGGTACAAAATAGGCTTTTTTTGACTTAAAAATCCTGTAAACACCAAATATTCTGACAGATAGCTCTAAAGAACTCTAAGAATACTGCATAACTTTGATGTCAGCTAATAAGTCTTCCAGCTTCGATTTCAATTCCTCTGGCTCAAGGATCCGGAGCATATCAGTCATATTTATGGTAGATCGTAAAAACCATTCCAAAGAAGAATTCATAAAAACCATTTCAGTTTCTTGTCCCACAGTTTTTTCTGAAACGTAGCCAAGATTGTATTTCATGTTTTGAAGGTATTTCAAGCCTCTTTCCTGAACTCTGACGACGATCTGATATAATTTTTGCTCCTCACATAGTTTGTCTAAAAACCGCTGCATTTTGGGATGTTTGGATCGTACATAGGTTTCCTCACTTAGTTGAATATCCTCAAACCTGTCAATCCGAAAAGTCCTATAATCCTTTCTTAAATGACAGTAGGCGATCATGTACCATTGAGAATAGCTATGGTAAGTCCCAACCGGTTCCAAGGTTCTATGGGTGGTTGTTCTGGGCTCAAATGTGGAATAGACTGTATTCAATATTTTTCTTTCGGAAATGGCGTCCAAAACCTTCTGAAAATTCTTGCTTTGTTTTTTTTGAGGTGAAATAGAATGGGATTCTAAAACCAAAATAGAATCATCCATCCTGCCGATCATATCCTTTTCATCAGATCTGAGTATGGCTTTTATTTTGATCAGTGCTTCTTTGAAATAGGTGATGCTTTCTTCATCCATCTGTTTTTCCACCAATTTTTCTGCGACAATAAATGCCAAGGCTTCTTTTTTGGAAAACATCACCGGAGGCAATCTATATCCATCTACCAATGAATATCCCTGGCCGGCCTCTCCGATAATTGGCACACCTGTTTCCTCTAAAGCCCTCACATCTCTATAGATAGTGCGTAAACTCACTCCAAAACGATCTGCTAACTCTACTGCTTTAATGGTTCTTTTGGATTGGAGATGGGTAAGAATTCCTGTCAGTCTGTCGATTCTGTTCATTTCTTAGGGATTGAAATACTTCTCAAATGAGGTGAAAAAAATTAAAATCCAAAAATCCTACTGACATAAGGCTGACACTATGACGATCTATTTTTACAGAAACAACATCAAAACAACAGCATTATGGAAACAGAAACTATGAGTATGATTATCACAAAAGATCAACTTCTAAAACATTGGCAAGGTCATAGAAACCTAAGCAGAAGAACTATTGAAAAATTCCCGGAAAAGGAAATGTTTGAGTTTAGCATTGGCGGTATGAGAACTTTTGCGGATTTGGTCAAAGAAATGCTTGCTATTGCAGCGCCTTCAGCCAAAGGTTTGGAAACAGGGAATTGGGAGCCTTTGGAAGAGGAAAAAAAAGAACTCAAGACAAAAGAAGATCTTCTCAAAGCCTGGGACGAAGCGACTGATCAGATCAATTCTTCTTGGCCAAATATTCCTATTGAAATTTTCCAACAGAGAGTAGTAGCTTTTGGTCAATATGAAAGTTCAGGATATGAACTGGTGGCTTATGCGATTGAAAACGAAGTTCATCATAGAGGTCAAGGCTATGTTTACCTTAGATCATTGGGAATAGAGCCTCCTTTCTTCTGGGAGAGAGAATAACCCCATCAAAAGGTTGTCTCATAAGCCTTTCATAGTTCAGCTTGAAACTTGAATATTCTTAGTACATAGAAAAAGGAAATGACAGGAATTTGTATTGGAACCACTATAGTAGTCACATTGAGCATTTGAGAGAGGAAAGTCCCGAAACCGAAAGGATCTCGACATCTTGCCTACCTTCAGGCGCTCGGAGAGGACCGGTTTTCGTGTCATTCAATCATTCAACCTGTCATTGGTAGCACTGAAACGACGAGAGTCGCGTATATCGAAGGCTTGATATAGCCAATCAAACCACATTTCGACTTTCTACCTTCCGTCAAGCAAAAACTCAATGTGACAAATAGACTTTTTGAGACAGCCTTTTGTTTATCCTATTCCCTGTTCTATCCAAAGCCTCCTGTTACGAATTGTACGAAGCTTCCAATGACCGGACTTATAATAAGAAAAGGCTACGATAGCAGCGATCAAATTGGAAACGGGAAATGCCCACCAGATTCCTTCGAATCCCAAATCCGTTTTAGATGAAAGTATAAATGCCACAGGAAAACGAATTACCCACATACTAAATACCGAAATCAGCATAGATGCTTGGGTAAACCTCGCTCCATTAAAAAGGCCATTTAAAACTTGCTGAACTCCCAACAAACCGAAACTTGGAGCCATAATCCGGATAAATCTTGCCCCATCCTGTATCACCTGAGGGTCATTTGGCACAAAAAACCGGGTTAGAGTTTCTGCAAAAAAGAACAATAAAAGCCCGATCGCAGTAAGTCCGAAAAAAGCAATCTTACTGCTCAAATCACCTATTTTTTCAGCTCTTTTGATTTTAGAAGCCCCTATATTCTGGCCTACCAAAGTGGTAGTTGCTATCGCAAAACCCAATGCCGGGACAATCACTAAACTTAAAATCCTGGCTCCTATTCCATAGGCAGCCACCACCGAACTCCCAAAACTGGTCACCAGCATCACCATAACAGTCATGGCTGCAGCTCTTGAGGATTGGTCCAGACTAGCAGGAATTCCCAAAGCAAATAGCTTCTTTACCCATTCCCATTTCAAAGGCATATCTTTGAGATTGATTTTGATACCTCTTTTGCCACTAAACAAAATCATCAAACCTGCAAAAGCAGATAAGCCCTGTGTAATCACACTGGCTATGGCGGCACCCGCTACTCCATAACCCGGAACTGACCCAAAGCCAAAAATAAAAAGCGGGTCCAATACCAAATTCAGGAAAACCGTCCCCAATACGATGTACATGGGAAGCAAGACATCACCAATTCCTCTCATTAAGGATTGGAAAACGAAAAACATAAATAGAAATACAAAGCCCCAAGAGGACACCTGAAAATAAGTAACCGAATCCTGGAATATTTCCGGACCAGCACCAATTAATCTCATTAAAGGATTAGCGGATAGATTTCCTACCAAAGCCAATAGTATTGACACCAACAAAACCAACATAACTGTTTGAGAGGCAGAAAAATTGATCATTTCCTGATCTTCGGCACCTTTGTATTGGGCGACGATCACAGTGCCAGCCAAGGTTAACCCAGCTCCTAAAGACAGCACCAAAAACAAAATGGGAAAACTGATACTTACCGCAGCAACGGCATTCGCTCCAAGTCTCCCAAGCCAAAAAGTATCAATCAATTGATAGGCAGTCTGCAGGATATTTGCCATGATGATCGGCCAAGCTAGTGTCGTCAACGATTTCAGAATGCTTCCTTCCACTAACCTTTGGTCTTTGTTCATACGCTATTGGGATTTCCTTGTATTTTACACTAACTCAATCAATTTAATTGTAAAATAATTCCCCTATAATCGGAAATCAAAAAAGCATTTAATGAAGTAGTTTCCACTTCATTAAATGCTTTTTTTTCAAAGGTTCCTCCTATTTAGTTGGTGGACGGAGCGACTGCTCTCCCCACTATCCTTTCATAATCTTTGATCATTTCATTTAGAATTTCAGGTTCTTTTTCCGCAATATTCTGCTGCTGTCCAATATCTGATTTCAAGTTATACAATTGAACATTGGAGTCATTTCCTACTTCAATATTTACAGACTCGATTTTTGCAGCTCCTTTATGAGGAGGAATCATCACATAGTCTCCTTTTCTTATCGCCAATCTACTTGTCGCTTCCAATATCAATTCATCCCTTCCTTGATCAGATTTACCAAGAAACGTATTCAAGAAATTTTCACTATCCTCCCCTTTTTTAGAACTACCCGCCAAGCTCCCTAGAGATGTCATCAAGTCAATTTGGGAAACCAATGCATCTGAAACACCTGGCTGAATTGTTCCTTTCCAATAGGTGAAAAAAGGAACTCTGGTACCTGCCTCGAATAAACTATACTTACCACCTCTCAGTGGACCGGCAGGAGTATGATCTCCAAGCATTTCTACTGCATTGTCATAATACCCGTCGTTTAATACAGGGCCATTGTCACTGGAAAAAATAATCAGGGTGTTTTCCAAAAGACCTTCTTCTTCCAAGGTTTTCACAAATTCTCCAATCATCCAATCTGCTTCTACTATGACATCACCTCGAGGTCCCATTCCGGAAGCACCAACAAATCTTGGATTGGGTGTTCTTGGCACATGTGGTTGCTGCAGTGCATAATAAAGGAAAAATGGTTTCTCCTTATGGGATTTCACATAATCCTGTGCTTTTTTCAAAAAATGATCAGCCATATCCACATCGCTCCATTTCGCAGATTCCCCTCCTTTCATAAACCCGATTCTAGGTATCCCATTGACGATACTGTTGTTGTGTCCGTGGTGCCACTTCATAGTTAAAAGCTCCGGATTGTCTACTCCAGTTGGCTCTCCTTCAAAATTGGTCGAATAATCCACCAAAATCGGGTCATTCGGATCTAAGCCATCTACCTTTCCATTATGGATATAAACTGTAGGTACCCGATCCTGAGTGGCTGCTAAAATGTAACTGTAATCAAACCCAACCTCATTTGGCCCTGGAGAGATGTGTTCATTCCAATTGGCATTTCCATCTCCTAAGCCTAAGTGCCATTTCCCAACTATTCCAGTATAATAGCCCTGTTCCTTTAACAATTTGGGTAAAGTCAATTGAGCCGTATCGATAATCAATGGAGCTGTACCTGGTAAAATATGGGCATTTTTATTTCGCCATGGATAAGTTCCCGTCAGTAATGCATATCGACTGGGAGTACAGGTGGCAGAGGAAGCATATCCACTTGTAAACCTAAGACCTCCATTTGCCAATTTATCCATATTAGGGGTTTTGATCTCTGTAGCCCCGTAAGCACCCATATCTCCATACCCTAAATCATCCAGGTAGATGATTACTATGTTGGGCTTGGAGGATTTCTCTTTTGGCTCTGATTTAGGGTTGCACCCGTAGAGGAAACTGGAAATCAGAATCCCCATTCCAAAAATCGTTTTAAAATTTATTCTCATAAATAATGACTCATATGAAAGCAATTTTGAAGCATTGCTCCAACTACTTTCGATTTGTTGATTTTTATTTTTATTTAAATTATTCTATTCTCAGTAAATCTAACGTGTGATAGTTCCACCATCTTTTTTTCATGCAAAGTCTGACTGATGAACTCTGGTTAGAAATCGATTATTTGACTTCCTAAATTGCCATTTCCGAGATGGTATTCCTAAAATTTCTATAGTAATCTTTGACTTTAGTTTATTTAAACCAAAGGAATAAAAGGCAAAATTTAAATCCAATCAAATTTTATTTTATAGGTAGATCGGCTATTCTTCCAGTAAAGACGGAGAAGCAATCTAGGATATGTTAAACTTAAGAATTGAGACCGTTTCGGTCTTCGGACCAGGTAAGTAAAGAAATTAAGGTGGCTGACATCATTGCGGATAATCACATTATTTGAAATATTATTTAACAAAAATTGAAGATAGGCCTTCATTTCTATATGGATGCATAATTAATAAAACCCACTAATTCATAAAGAGTTAGAATGTAAAATATACTCCTATTCAACCCTAAAAGAAAAAATCTCAAATCTGAAGAAGCGTTTTCAGTAATGATTTCGTCTCAGTGTTGAATGAAAATTAAACCCACTATTATGTTTAAAAGAGTAAAAAATTGGTCTGCTAAAAATTTGAAATCCTTAGTTGCCTTGGCATTGATCGGAGCTACCATTGGTTTGACAAGTTGTTTTAATGACGATGATCTCAACCAAATGCCTCAAGGAGCTTATGTTTTGATTTATCAGGGATCGCCTGACGCGCCATTGATGGATGTATACGCCAATCAAAACAAGGTTAACGATTTTCCATTGGATTACAGCGAGGGTATCAGCTACAGCCCATTTTACACAGGCGACCGATTGTTTAAATTCACCTCTACCAATTCACTTAGTTCTTTGTTAGAGAAGAATTTCACCTTAAAAATCGACAGCGTTTATTCCTTGTTCGTAGTCAATAAAGTGGCTCAATTGGATGCTGTGATTGTTCAGGATAATTGGGAAGACCCAACTGCAGATGAGGCACAATTGAGACTTGTGAATTTATCTCCAGATGCTGGAAATGTTGAATTGGAAATTTCCGAAATGGAAAATTCCTTGGTGGACAACCTGGAATTTGGAAAAGCAAGTGAATTCGAGGCTGTATCTCCGAAAGTTTATACGCTTACGGTAAAATCTAAAAGCTCTGGCGAAACCCTTGTGACTGCAAGCAATATCGAATTGTTGGGAAATCGCGTTTATACACTAATTCTAAGAGGTCTTGAAGAAAGCAATTCTCAGGATGACAAACTTGATCTTCAGCTGATTACCAACTACATTAATTATTAATACGTAGTCGAGATTTCAATAAAACATCCCGATTGGTTAATGATCAATCGGGATTTTTTTATCCAATATCCTGAACCACCGATAATATATTGCCTGCCGGGTCCTTAAACCATGCAACCAAGGGGCCGGCACCGCGACAGATTCCTTTTTCGTCCGTTTTGATCGGTTCTACATATTGTTCAAAAACCACTCCTTTTGATCTCAATTCGTCAACTGCTTTTTCAACATCATCCACTGGGAAATTTAAAACAGTATAGGTAGCTGGCTCGTGATTGGTTTTGGGATAAATCATGATCTGACTACCGCCGGAAATTTTGAGAGAGAGGATACCTAGAGGCAATTTCACCACCTCCATGCCCAACACTTCTGAATAAAAAATCCTAGCATTATGGAGGTTATCTACAGAGAATCCTCCGAAGGCTTTTGTATTTGTAAACATGGTCTGATAGGTTTGGAAAACTGAATAAAACTGATTTAAAAATTATTAGCAATTTTCTGCTCCTAAATTTGGAAGCCTCAATAAAAAAGCCTGCACAAAGGGTTTTGTGCAGGCTTGAAAACTTTCAGAGATTTAACCTTGTGGCTTAATTTTCATCCGTGCCACCGAAGTTTAACTTTAAACTTGCGCCAAACATCCCAAAATTATTTCCGAAACCTGAAATAGATCTCAATTGATGATTGTAAAAAGGCATCACCATGTAATTCAATTTTTTGGTTTCCAACAATCTGATATTCAGGCCCAGATTTACCGTAGCAAAGGGATAGAACTTAGAATCCGGATTGGTAAGTTCTCTGGATTGTGTCACTGCTTTGTTTTGTATGGCAAATGAGCTTGAGTTACTAAGTGCATCAAACGAATTATTGACAGCAACCTGCTCATTAATCGTTGTGGACTGTTCTCCATTTTGATTGATTGCATATAAATTGGAGAATCCTGCCTGAATGGAAATAGATTGATTTCGGGTTAACGGATATTTTATATAAATCGGCATTTCCACCTGAACCTGTTGAATGTCCTGCTTTTCTATTTGAGATGTACGATATCCTGCAACTGTCACTGGCATTTGAGTCTCATTTTGTTGATTCATATAATTCAGACCAAAACCAGAACCCACAGTTAATTTTCCAGGCAAATCTATATCCAACAACATCCCCACTCCAATGCTGGAAGCCATCGTATTCATATCATTTTGCTCCACCGAACCAAAGCCTGGAGAAACTCCCATTCCGAAAACCACTTTAGTCTGATCTTTTGGAATTTCCGGAAAATCTTTTTCCTCTACCAAAGCTGTTAAATTCTCTACTTTTTTAGGCTCAGCTATTGTGATAGAGGCATTTGGATCTTTTTTATCCGCGGAATTTTGGTCTAAAGAGGCAATGGTAGGATTGGTAGTTCCCGTTTTCAGCGGTGGAACCTGTTCAGTTTTTGAAGTTTGAAGTTCCTCAGAACTTATATTCCCTATCTGACCGGAGTTTACTTTTCCATTTCCCTCCTCCTTCTTGGTTTCAGCTTCCTCCACTTTGGCAATCAGAGGACTTTTTTTTGATTCCTTCAGAGTAGTGTTTAATTCAGGCTCTGCTTTTGAAGATTTTTCTACCTCTTTTTCTGCTAGCAGCTCATTTTTACGTATAGCCGGAGCTTCGGACTTATCCTTACTTTTTAAATTCGGATCTTGCTGAGGTGCAATTTTTTCAGGATTTACCTTTGTTGTTTCTTTAGCCATTTGGCCGTCATGCTCTGATATCAATTCTTTCTGACTGGAAATAGGTGTTTGTTCTTTTTCCGGGGAATCATGATCTGTAAGAAGTTCTGAAGTACCGGTTTCAAGAACAGCATCAGAATAATCCATCCTCATCACTTGGCTAATGCCAAAAAGCAATAGCAATGATGCCGCTACTGCACCTGCCCAATAGGAAATTGCACGTCTTTTCTTGGCAATTCTTATTTTTTGAAATCCCTCCCATGCGCCTATATCGTAAGGCAATTGTCCCTCCTCTTGGTATTTTTTAAGGGAAGAGGCGATCCATTTATCTGACTTATCTTCCTTCATATTCTTTTAAATGTGTGTGCACCAACTGACGGAGTTTTACTTTCGCACGGGTGAGATAAACTCTCGACGAACCTTCCGTAATTCCCATTCGATCAGAAATCTCTTTATGACTGTAGCCTTCAATTTCGTACAGGTTAAAGACCAATTTCTGATCATCAGGTAATTGGTTAATCAATTTGATAATATCCTCAAAGCCCAAACTTGAAAGTGCGTTTACTTCTACTTCATTTGGGACATCTATTTCCAGATCTGAATGATTCTGGTACTTTTTGTTTTTTCGGTAATAATCTATTGCTGTATTGACAGTAATTCTCCTCAGCCAGGCTTTGACCGTTTGGAAACTCTCTACTTTCTTGATGGAAGCAAAAAATTTAAGAAAGACATCGTTGGTGATTTCCAAAGCCAAATCCCTTTCTTTTGAGTAGGACAGACTGATCCCCATGACGTAGCCATAGTATTTTTTATAGAATACCTCTTCATGTTTGGCCGATCTACGTTTGCAACCGTCGATCAGCTCCTCTTCCGTATAGCTCAATTCAATACGTTATTACTTTGACAGCCAAATTTGGCTGATTTTAATCTATTTGGCTAAACAGTAGCAAGATGATTTCCCTAATCTATCACTGTTTTTGCTTGGTCTTGAAACTTACTGAAATGCTTTATCTCAGGATTTTCTACCAGGGTTATTTCATGTTTATCGATTTGTCGATTTTCTTTTTCAGATTTTATAGCACTTTTTTCTCCTGGCGTAAAGCCAAAAAAGAAAAGTACCAATATCAATCTTAGAAAGAATTTCATGATGGTTTTTCAGCCTGAACGAAGCCCATCATGATTATGCTACAGGGGGAATAAAAAAAATCAATAATCCAGTCTAGGCTCAACCCAAAGTAATCCGCAAATCACTAGAAATAATGCCAGCCAAACCCAATCAGAAACGCGATTCTTATCTGAATTGGAATTTTCAACAGGAGTACCATTTGTGTTGACACTTAAAAAATCAGCCACATTTTTTACAAATCTGATGGGATTCAACTCTTCAGCTCCGTAAAGATAAATTTCTAATGAGTCTGCTAGATTTGTCCATCCTGAGTCAACTGTAGTAAATTTAGATTCCTTTGAAAATGGATTGATCAGATCCTGCTGAAAGTAAACAGTATCATCGGCTATCCTGGTAAATTCACTGTCTTTTGCTGTTCCATTATAAACTATTCTCCCAATCTGATCTGAAAACAAGGGAGCATCATAACTCAAGTTACTCAATTGATTAGGAATGGCTTCTCCCAGAATCTCATCCCAAACCCTGGCGTAAGTCGCAGTATCTCCACTTAGATAAACCGGAAAAGTCTGACTGATCAAACTCATACCCACTTTCATAAGGCCCACATTCTGAAAGGCTACAGAATTCTCCAAAAGCAGCTGTTGTCCATTTTTTTCCTTGAAAACAAAGGGCAAAGCTTCAATTCCAGATTCTAATTCTCTCCATTCCTCAGAACCCGATCTTTGGATTTCAAAATCCGTATCAAAAATCTCATTCAACTCTCTGACATCCGATTCTGGATTTCCAGAATTAATCACTAATACTCCAGCGGTTCCATTTTCAAGTTCAGCCCGTACATTTCGGTTTTTGAGCTGATTAAGGTCACCAATAAATACATTTAGTGAATCTAAATCCTCTTTTCCGGACTGAATCTGACTGGCTCTAGAAACCTGGATTTTCTCATCGACTTTTTCTCCTTTTTCTTTCAGATATCTGCTAAGATTTCTTTGCTCAGGATTCGGAAATGAGAATCTCAGTTGAAAAGACTTTGGGATGAAAGGAGTCGCAAAAAAACGTATATCTGCTATCAGGGAATCGTTTAAAAACAATCCCATTTCGTTCCTACCTGTCACCTGAACAGGAAATTTTAGCGTGAACATCCTGTGATTTGCGTCAATTGAATCAAATACAATCACCTGATCCTGTATTTTCAATTCGAGATAAGAAGCCTCTCTTCCGGAAACTGATCCTGTCACATGCTGAACTTCACCGTTTCTTACTATCCCTTTCCAATGAAGAAATTGCGGATTTAGACTTGGTTCACCTTTGATGAGATGAACATCCTTCCCTGATAGCTTATTCAATTCGAGTTCAGAATATCGCTGGCCTATCAAATAAACAGGATTGCCTTTTCCTTGAAAATTCTCTATTGCAAAAGCCTTCTTGCTACCCAGACTATCTCTCAAAAACTTGATTCGTGCTGAAGTGACATCCTTGGAATAGACCAACACAGGGTCTGATCCCAAATCACTTTCCCAAGTTGGCTGCAAAAGAAAGACTGTAATGAAAACTGTGAAAAGAATATTTAAAATAGATCGGATCCATTTTCTCGAGGATTTTACAGCAGACCTAGTGAGCATAAATAGTTGTAAGCCCAATATCACAAGGATCATCAACAGAAAAACAAGCAACCAAATTTTGGGTAGAAAAGGGTTTAATTCCATCATTTGATATTTTTCCAAAATGCTTTTTCAAGCTCTTTTTCCTGTAGATAAGAAGCTGCCAATTTTGATCCTGAGTTTGCCACCGGATACAGCGCTTTTACCAATTCAGCTCTTGACTCTTTGCTTAATTCTCCTGCCGTCAATTGCTGCAAAGCCAATAGGACCGACCAATCTTCCAAGCCAGAGTATTGCATTCTGGCAGTCCAAAGTTTACCAAGCTCAGAAATGGCAGCTTGATCAACTGAGCTAAATTCATTTCTCGAAACCAATCCCAAAACCCTTGAAGCCAAAGGTCTGATTCGCTCTTCCAAAATAATTTGTTCCTTTTGAATCAATTTCTCAATATCATCAAGTTCTCCACTCAGTCGCTTCTCTGCTTCTTTGATCGGAGGTGGATCAAATCCCGTTCTTTTTACATACACTCTCGATTTTTGCTGGACGGATTTTAAGTATTCCAAGGCTTTCTTTTCAAAAGGAAGCGCTGTTTCAGGCTCATATAACCGGAGATACAACTCGGATTCCCACATTTGCTCCAGTGCCATTTTCAAAGCACTTTTTGTAGACTCTTCGTAATAAGTATTGACTTCCTCTGATTCATGGTTATGCATAAATGCGCTCAGCAGATTTCCTAATCCGGACTCATCTTCATTTTTATATTCCACTTCAGACCCTGATTCTTCACCATGACCTTCATGTTGCTCGATAGGCGGACCAACGGGCTCGTGCTCCTCTTCTTCATCATGTGCGTGCCGATAACCAGCTAAAATATCTCCATCATCCGCCTCCATACTTCCACCGCCCGCCGAATTTTCAAACTCCTCACCCAAATATTGCCCATAGCGCAAGCGGAGCAGTTTCTGATCATATCCAATGTTGTTGGAGGTTTCATTAAAGGTATGTTCCTCCATCGTTTTTCTCTGCGAAATCAGCTTTTCCGTGTCAATAATAATTTGCCTTTGACTTCTAAAATATTCCGGCAATACACTGATTGCCATTCCAGCCATTTCAGCTTCTCCTATGCCTGTTGAATCCACGTATTTGATGAAATAGGTGTCTGATCTGGAAAAGTTAGCTTCAGGTCTTTTATTGTCTTTTGCCGCCCAATAATAATACAGTTCATCCCCCTGTTTGAATTCCAAATCTTCAAAATCCAAAACTGTTTTAACGGAGGAAGATTTGAAATTGCGTTCGTTTATTTCAATCCTGTTTTCCCGGAATTTCACATTCTCTCCTGAACCTCTGGCCAATGTTGCGACCAAGTACACTTCACCTACTTTAAAATCATCTGAAACCCTCGCTTCTATGCCCATCTTCTGAGGGTCTTTTTGAAAATGAAATTTGTACACGTCCTTTTCTGTAGGCTGAATCAAAGGAGCCTGGTCCTCGGTCACTTCAAGTGTATAATAGGATGTTTCAAACACTTTATGTTCCCCTTCAAAGGCTCTTATTGCATAAATACCTGAGCCTACTGCTTCTTCCTGAAGAAAATATTGGTTGGATTTTTTCTCAAAAATCAGCTCTTCACCCTGCGAATTGACCAGCATTACTGTCAGATCATCAGTTCCTGAGAAAGTTGTTTCCCAGCGGATTTTAGATCCTTTAATAGCCTTAATCTCCATGGTGTTTTGATCTATCCCAGGCAACTCCGTGTATGCAGGAGGCACAATCCTGACAGATAAATCTGAGAGTTCAATAGGCACCTGTTCCTCAGTCACAGAAATCGTGTTTTTCAATTCCTCATTTGGAGAAAGTAGATCTGAGCCAGAAGTGAAATCAATAAAACTCAAAGCAAATACCGCGATAGATATTAAAAAGAAATAAAAAGCCACTTGAAGATTTTCTTTGAAAATCGAGGGTTTCTCTTCAGGTACCTGTAAGTTGATTCGCTCCCATTGAAGTGATTCCGCGAGGTTTCTCTCTTTTTTGTTTAAAAGCTCCAAACTGAATTCCAATGAAGGAATCCGCTCATGAAGAATCTGAAGGGCAACAGTTTTTTGATTTTTGAAAAGTCCGAAAAAGTAAGAAGCGATGAAAAAGGAAATCCCTGCCACAGATAAAGCCACCGCCAAGGAATCCTGAAATGAATAAAAGAGCAGACCTGAGCCTATAGCCACCAACAGGGATTTCAAAATTGAATTAATCCTAAGTTGGTTCTCAATATGTACGATATGTTGTTCGATTGGACTCATACCCCTCTTTGAAATGACATGTATCTCTCTGCACCGAATAGGAGAACAAATAAACCAACCAAAAGGATATCAAAGCCTGATTTTCTTTCACTCGTTTTTTCTCCTGAAACCAAAAAGCGGGACGCAACCTGATTTTCTGAAACTTTGGTATCCAAGGGATAAACACCAGCAAAACCAATCAATTTCCGCAACAAAAACTCAGGAAAATGACCAGATTGGAGCATTTCAGAACTCTCGAAATCGAGTTTTGAAGGAATGAAACTGACATTCTTAGATTCTGGAAACCCTACAGTTTCAGTAAAAAAGTAAAGTTTACCGCTTTCGACTGTATCCAGTTTTCCCCGGTTAAAAATCACCTGAGCATCCTCAGGACTTCCTTCTATAAAGTAAATTCCCATCACCTGGGAAATCGAATTGAATCCTGCTCTTACATTGTCCTTTTCTACCTTTTCCAAATTCCCCAAAGAAAAACCAACTTGCTTAAGAGATACATTTGGCTTTAAGGAAGCAGAATTAGGCTTAGAAACCAGCACGCCTTCCTCCCCTAGTTCCAAGATCTTAGCTGAATCTATCTCCACTTGTGTATTCTGGACATGGACTGAAACAGTCTTAGCAAGATGGATTTTAGGCTGTATAGGACTGATTAGCATACCCTGAGAAAGGTACTTCCCTGAATTAGGCAGATAGAGATTCAGTTCAGAAATATTCCCTTCTAATTCATTTAATGCATTCTGGATCTCTGTGGAAGTAAACCAAGCTGCTTTTGGTTCTTCCGAAATTTCGGATAAACCACCTTCTAACCAAATCACTTGTTCTTCCCGCTCATTCGCCTGATCCAGTTCAAAACGGAATTCTTCAAATACCTGTCGATCCGGTGCCACTAGGTGCACTACTTTTTTACTTTCCGAAATATCCCATGACTTTATTACCCACTGGGAAAGGAGTAAGACAAATATCACTAAAAGGGCCATTCTCAGGCATAAAATGAGAATCTGATCCAGACGGATTGACTTGGAAGATTGATTTTCCTGTTCGGAAAGCCAAGCCATTGCCGCCCAGGCCATGTTTTTCCCTTTTTTGCCATTCCAAAGATGAATCGCCAAAGGGATAGACAATCCTAAAAGTCCCCAAAGCAATATGGGCTGAAGAATCTCCATCAGGTAAACGTTCTTTTGGATAAAAACCTGGAAACGACAGAAACAATTGGCTGATCTATGGTTTCCTGCATCAAATGGATATTAGGCTGGTGAAAGGCTTCTTTTAATGCGTTTAAATACCCGGATATCGCTTCATTGTATTCTTTTTTGACTGCTGCACCATCGAGTGTAATCTCGCGGTCACTTTCCAGATCTTTAAAAATAAAACTGCCTTTCAAATCAAATTCCACTTCTTGTTTCCCTAAGAGTTGGAACAAAACAATCTCTTTTTGTGGATGCTTCATTTCCTCGACTATTTCCACCCATTCGTTGTCTTTTTGAAGAAAATCAGAAACCAGAATAATCAATTCTTTTTGCTTGCTTTTCAATGCCGGAAAAGACTGTTTGCTGACAGGCCAGGATCCGGATGCTTTTTCAGATTCCAGATAAAAAAGTATGCGCTGAAAACTCTTTGGGGAAGGGGCCACTTTCTTGGTTAAAACACCCTGATGAAAGGTGGAAAATGTCAAAGAATCGCCTTGTAAATGAGCTAGATAAGCAATCGTTGCCAAGAGGCTTTTGGCATAATCCAGACGACGGATTCCATTTTCCTCATAATTCATAGAGCCAGATAGATCCAGCATCATCGTGATATGTAAATGGCTTTCCGCTTGGGATTCTTTGATCATATATTTTCCTGATCTGGAAAAATATTTCCAGTCAATGCGCTTTGGATCGTCACCTGGCTCATAATATCTGTATTGCTCAAACTCACTTCCAGCACCTACTCTTTTGCCAAGATGGATGCCCTGCTTGAGTTGCTCACTGATGATTTTTGCAGAGAGCTTCAGGTTATTGAGTTTGATGATTTCCAGATTACTAGCTTGCATGAACAGGAATAGAATCTAGGATTTTGTTGATGACTGCATCTGCAGAAACATTTTCAGCTTCAGCTCTGAAATGCAGGGACAAGCGGTGTCTCAAAACCGGAAGAGCCAAGGTTTTAATATCCTCTGGTAAAACTGCAAATCTTCCTTTCACAATCGCACGTGCCTTGGCACAAAGAATCAACGCCTGTCCAGCTCTGGTTCCTGCACCCCACTCTACATATTCCCGCACGGCTTCTACCTGAGTGATATCAGGCCGGGTATTTCGAATCAGTTTATTGATATGCTCCAAGAGTTTGGAATCAATATGTACTTGGCGGGTCAATTTCTGAAGTTTTTTAACTTCAAGACCAGACAAAACCATCTCAGGTTTTCCCGTATATGTTCCGGTTGTTTTTTCTAAGACTTCTAATTCCTCCTTTTCAGAAGGGTAAGCCAATTTGATATACAGTAAAAAACGATCCAGCTGAGCCTCAGGCAAAGGATAGGTGCCTGATTGCTCAATTGGGTTTTGGGTTGCAATAATCAAAAATGGGTCTGGAAGTGGATGGATCTGACCTCCATAGGTAACCATTTTTTCCTGCATCGCTTCTAGCAGTGCCGCCTGGGTTTTTGGTGGCGTCCGGTTGATTTCATCTGCCAAAACCATATTTGCGAAAATAGGTCCTCGGTTAAACTGAAAGAACTTCTTTCCAGTCTCATGATCTTCCTCCAGTATTTCAGTCCCTAAAATATCCCCTGGCATCAAATCAGGCGTAAACTGGATTCTTTTAAACTGAAGCTCCATCACCTCTGAAATGGTTTTAACCATCAAAGTCTTGGCGAGTCCAGGTACGCCTTCCAGCAAGCAATGGCCACCCGCAAGTAAGGTGATTATGATCTCATCCAGCACTTCCTCCTGCCCTACGATTACTTTTGCAATTTCTTTTTTCAGCAGGGGTATTTTAGCTACCAGATCTTTGTATTCTGCTAATTCTTTATTTTCCAATACGTTGTTAGGTTAAGGCATAGACCACGATGTTGACACCGAATTTGGTGTTGTCAATTTTCAGGAAGCGTTTGTTTCTAAAATCATAGTCCCATTCGCATCCATAATCTTTATTACTGTATAAAACCGCAATTCTGTCTTTGATGATGATGGCTTTGAGATAGTCATGAACGAGGTCATCTCCCCAGCCATTCAGTTCAAAGGAAGTAGCCGGTGGGCCATCTTCAAATTCAAAAAAGCAGTTATAAATCCAGTGGTCATTTGGGATTTTTTGAAGCGCATCGGGACCAAAAATTTCGGCCATTTCAGCTTCGAAAGACTTTGCAAAGAGGCCATCGATGTCATGGTTGCAATCGTCGGCAAAAACAAAGCCTCCATTCTCTACATATGTTTTGAAATTGGCTCTTTCCTGTGAAGAAAAGTCCACCAACTTGTGCCCGCTGATGTAGCAAAATGGGCTTTTGAAAATTTCAGGACTACTCAATTCCACCACTTTTTCTGTTTCATCCACGGGAATAGTAGTGTATTCCACCAGTGAATTGATCAGATTCGAAGGCATTCTTTGATCGGTGTCCCAGTTTCCTGAATTATACTTGATTCTTGTGAAGAAGAAAGGGCGCATTTGTTGGTCAGTTTTCAAAAGGTATGAAGTATAGGCTGTGATTGGGATTATCGATCGAAAGAGGTGCCTCCATTTCAACTTCAAATCCCAACCACGGCCTAATTAAACTAGATACCGATTTTAAACAGCGTCAGATAAACTCGTGAAGGTAAAGTCTCTGATTTTCATCGGAGGGACCATGCTTCCATCTACGCGTTGTGGTTTGCCCATCGCTTCAATATTATTCAGCATGATGATTGGGCTTTCGTTGAAACGGAAGTTTTTCACTGGGAATTTGATCTGGCCATTTTCTATGTAGAAAGTACCATCTCGGGTAAGACCTGTAAACAATAATGTCTGAGGGTCTACTGCTCTGATATACCAGAACCTTGTCACCAAGACACCTCTTTCGGTGCTTTTGATCATATCAGCAAGAGATTGGTCACCACCTTCGAAGATGACTCCTCGAGGTCTTGGGACAGCTTCCACTCCTTGTTTCTCTGCCCAATAGCGAGAATAAAACAGGTTTTTCACGACACCATTCTCTACCCATTTGGTCTTCTCCAACGGTAAACCATCGCCACTCCATGGGGCTACAGGAATATCCGGGTGAGTTGGATCTGAGTAAATGTTCACTCGCTCATCGAAAATCTTTTCTCCGATTCTGGTGCCACCTCCTTTTTTACTCATAAAGCTTCTGCCTTCATCGGCGCTTCTTGCATCCAAGCCAAATGTCAATCTTCCCAATAAATCAGATGCAGCCCGAGGCTCCAAAATCACTGTGTATTTCCCTGGTTCAATTGCCTGGGCATTGACAGAAGCCTGTGCTTTTTGTACTGCCAATGCTGTCACAGGACCAGATTTCAATAAATTCACATCATTGTAATCAGATCCAGAATATCCTGAGCCAGTACCATCGGCCGTTCTTACGGTGACAGTAAAATCAACAGAAGTTCTCTTATTGTAGCCAAAAAGACCTTTGCTATTGCCAGAGGCGTTAAATCCTGAAAAATCCTCCAAGTATCCAGCTGCCGTCAAATTGTTATCTGCACAAGGTTTGATGCTGTCGATTGCCACCTGGGCTCTGTAATCTGGATTGATTTTATCTGTAGACTCACTGAAAGTGTTGGTCTCAATATATTCCTGCGGACCTAACATCGGCATGTATTCCGGATTCTCAGGGGCCAGTTTTGCGATTTCTTCAGCCCTTGCCACTGCTTTTTTCAGAGACTCATCATCTAATTCGTTGATGCTGGTAGAACCTGATTTTTTTCCAAAAACTGAGGTGATGCTTAAACTGATGCTATTGGTTTCTCCACTGGTATTAACAGTATTTCTGGCATATCGGATATTGCCTGTTCTTCCACCACCAATACTGACTTCTGTTTCGTCAGCCGTTGCATAAGAAAGAACTTTATCAATTATTTGTTTTGCTTCTTCTTTTGTTAAAATAGCCATTTCGATGATTTTAAAATTAAATCTTTCTTCCTGTGTTGATTACATTGACTCCGTCAAATCGGGTAGTAGAACTACCATGGGAAACAGCCGAAACCTGTGAAGGCTGGCCTTTTCCATCGAAGAAGGACCCGAACAGTTTATAGTCATCTTTGTCACAAATCTGTGAACATGAATTCCAGAATTCCTGAGTATTGGATTGATAAGCCACATCCTCAAGCATTCCTGCGATTTCGCCGTTTTTGATTTCATAAAACAACTGTCCGCCAAACTGGAAGTTATATCGCTGCTGGTCGATGGAGTAAGATCCTCTTCCCACGATATAGACACCTTTCTCTACATCTTTGATCATGTCGTTGACACTTAACTTCTCTGTGCCCGGTCTCAAAGAAATATTGGCCATTCTCTGGAACTGCACAGATTCCCAGCTGTCTGCGTAGCAACAACCATGAGATTCATTTTCCCCTAGAATACTTACCTGATCACGGATTGCCTGATAGTTTACCAAAACCCCATCCTTAATCAGGTCCCACTCTTTGGTTTTGACACCTTCATCATCGTACGCCACATAGCCTAAAGAATGTGGCTGAGTTTTGTCTGCAAAAATGTTGACTTTATCTGATCCATACTTAAAATCACCGGTCTTCCATTTATCCAAAGTCGCAAAACTGGTACCTGCATAGTTAGCTTCATAACCTAACACCCTGTCAAGCTCCAAAGGATGACCTACCGATTCATGGATCGTTAATCCCAAGTGATCTGGATCCAATACCAAATCATATTTTCCAGGAACAACAGATTTTGCAGATAGTTTTTCAACAGCTTGCTTAGCAGCCATAGTAGCGTCCTCGATCAGATCATAGGAGTTTCTGTAACTCACCAATCCTGCAGGGCCAGGGATTTTTTCTGATGCCAATCCATCTAAATATTCAAAACCCATTCCCATTGGAGCACTAAGCGCCTGTCTGGAGCGGAAATTACCTTCCGCTTTATTTAATGCCGTCACTGTGAAGTTTGGCCAGATTCTATGAACATCCTGGTCTATGTATGAACCGTCAGTGGATGCAAAGTATTTCTGCTCATTGACCATGAACAATGCTGAATTGACAAAGGCCGCACCATTTTGAAGGGCAGCATCATTGGCACTTAATAGCAAATCGATTTTGTCCTTTACAGGAACTTCAAATGCATTCTTTTTAATAGGTGTCTGCCATGTCACCTCACCAGCTCCTTGAACAGGTGCAAGTTGCACGGGTTCGTTTTGAAGTTTAGAATTGGCTTTGGCAATGGCCACTGCAGTTTCAGCACAGGCTTTGATGCCATCTGGAGTCACATCTGAAGTAGCAGAAAAACCCCAGGTTCCTTCTGCAATAACCCGGATCCCCACACCGAATGATTCCGCATTGGTGATATTTTGAACGTTTTTCTCTCGAGTGATGACAAATTGGTTGAGGTATCTGCCGATTCTTACATCTGTGTAAGTAGCACCTTTTGCTTTTGCTGCATTCAGTGCGATATCTGCCAATACTTTTTTGGCAGCAGCATCAATTCCCGGTTCCATTAATCTTTCTGCCGTCACGGGATTGCCCATGGCAAGCATTCCGGGAGTCATCAGGGCTCCAAGCCCCATCCCGGAAAGGTGAATAAAATCTCTTCTTTTCAATTTACCTTCTGTTTAAATGATGGTGTATTAGTGATATTTGGTTTGATAGGGTATTCAGCTTAAAAATACCTTTTAAGATTAGTAAGCCAATGAAATTATACAGCCGCGGTAAAATCTCTATTTAGCCAGCCTGTTTCATTATTTAACCAACTCAATTTTGAATTTTTCTGTTGAAAAACCTTGAAATACTTTAGTAATTTACCCCTACCTCTTTAAAAAACTCATTATAAAATGCAGTCATCTTTAAAATAAAACCCCATCTTTTGGTTTTTTACAAAATGGCTTGGTAGATATTTTTTGAAAAACAATTCAAATAAACTAAGCTGAATCTGTTCCATATTTCTTAATTTATAGCTTTCATTTTTCACACTGATCTTTTATGCTACACACTATTTTAGGTGCCAATGGAAACATTGCCCAAATTGTTTCCAATGAGTTAAATCTTCAGGGAATTAAAGTCAGGCAATTCAGCCGAAAACCAAAAAAAGTCAATGATTCTGATGAATTGGAACCTGGGGATTTGCTGGATAGTCTGGCAGTAAACAATGCTGTTTCAGGCGCATCGGTGGTTTATCTTTTGGCTGGGATAAAATACAGTAGCAAGATCTGGGAAGAAGAATGGCCGATCATAATGAAAAACACTGTTGAGGCTTGCATTTCCAACAATGCCAAACTGGTATTTTTCGACAACATGTATGCCTATGACCCAAAAGAAGTTGGTCACCTTACAGAAAATTCAGCTCTGAACCCTTCAAGCAGAAAAGGCCTGGTACGAAAGGAAATTTTAGAAATGCTTTGGAAAGAGATAAAGTCAGGAAAACTAACCGCACTGGTAGCAAGGGCAGCTGATTTTTACGGACCAAATGCCTCCAACAGTTTTTTAAACGAGTTGGTCATCAAGCGGATGAAAAACGGCAAAGCTCCCCAATGGCTCTATGCAGGGGATAAAAAACACTCTTTTACGTACATTCCTGATGCAGGAAAAGCCACCGCATTTTTGGCTTTACAGGAGGATTCCTGGAATCAAAGTTGGCATTTGCCAACCGACCATTCTTTTCCTTCAGGTAATGAAATTACAGCAATGGTCAATAAAGAGCTAGGCACCAATTTGAAACTTCAGGTAATGCCTTCCTGGCTCGTTTCATTACTGGGATTTTTTATGTCAATCATGCGGGAAATTAAAGAATTGAAATACCAAACTGCCGAGGATTATTGCTTTGATTCCAGCAAAATAGAGAAGGCTTATGGACTTAAGCCTACTTCAATTAAAGATGGGTTGAAAGAATCTTTAAAAGCTTAATCAGTTGGGCTAAATCACTTGTTGATTGGAAAGAACTCTAAATGAAAATTTATACCCCTCGTAAGCTGCGATGGAATAAAAAAGGAGATCCACTAATTGGAAGGTTTCTTCCATTAGAAGAAAGGTATAAGAGTAATCAAAAATCAAAAGCGTTTCTAGAAATCCCAAGCCCTCCTCATTTGCGATAAACCCGATAATACTTAAAAAATTGCCTAAAATACAACTGAATAGGGCAATAAACCCTCCTGCGATTCCGAATGATTGATCCACCCCTTTACCTAAGTATCGGATAGTGAATCCCACTCCAGCTCCAATAGCAATGGCCATATAGCCAATTTGGAAATTTGTAGCGACAGTGATCATTCCCCAAAGAATGGCTCCCAATATTCCGGAAATAAACCCTCCCACCACTGCCAATGGAAAATTTTGTTCCATTCTTAACTCCTTGAGTTTGGATTCCGAAATCTGATCAATTTGAAAAGCCGGCTCTGCGAAGTCATTTTCTATTAATTCTTGAGCAGCTTGTTCATCAATTGAATAAGTAGGACAGGTGTTTGTGAAGGCTGCCTTCTCCCTCGTTAGACTACAGATTAAGCCAATTTCCATATTCATTTCTCTGTGCAAACATTTTTTGCAAAACAACAATTGTGCTTCTCTTGTCATAAAAGGATCAGGGATAAATTTGATCGAATGTACCAAAGGGAAAAGGCATAAAAAATACCCTACATTGGGTATTTTTTATGCCTTTAATTCAAGAGTTAAGGTTTTTTAATTGATCATCAATTTCAATTTGTAAAGGATAATCCCATCATCCTCTGTTTCTGATAAACCTGCTACTTTTGAAACGACGATTTCCCCTTCCTTATTCACTACAGATGGGAAATTACTGGAAATCGGAAATGGCACATTAGTCGCCAACTGATTGAAATCCTTATCGAAAACCGCGGCAAAATTTGGATTCATCTTTCTCAAGGCAAGTCCCCCATCTGTAGGAGGCCCCATTTGGCTTTTTTGATCCTCGGTAATACCACGATTATAAATGGCAAGATAATAATCTCCCACAACCAAAATATTGGTCAGATTCCCAGGACTCTTTTTCTGGTTTTCCATAAAAAACTGATCTGCATGATCTAAGGGTACTGAGGTGGTGGGAACCCAATCAGGAATAGTTATTTCCACTGTTTTTTCGAATTCAAATTGATCTCCCACTTTTTTATAGACATATATTTCCGGCTCAAACCACATACTTAGCAATAACCTATCCCCATCCATGGTATACACAGGAATCGGAAACCCATGAATTTCATCACCTAAAAGCTTTGACGTCTCAGGCAATTTCAAAACACCCAATGTATCTCCAGTTGATTTGTCCTGAGATTCGATGATAGGCAGATGAAGCAAGGCTTGAAAAAACTCACCTTCCTGAAAATTGACATTGAGTGATTCTGGCCATGGCTTAGGATAGTAAATTTTATTCCCTGACTCAAACATTCCCAATTTTGGATACATCATAAATGACTGATGGGGATACGGAATGGTGAGTTCCCCTACTTTGGCAGAATCCCTGAAATAGTAGTATCCTTTTGGAGGATTGAAGACCGTTACATCCCCATTGAAATATCCCAATCCCAATGCCTGATTCACGGGAGAAGTACCCTCTTCACTGAATTTATGATGAAGCAGGATTTCCCCATTGTCATTCACTTCCAGGTATTCAAAATAGGAATCAGTAGTCAAAAGGTATTTTTCAGACCTAGGATCATAATCCAACAGCATCATCTCTCCAAGATAGTCAACCTGTACAGAATCGATGATCTGAAGTGAAAAAGTCCGGTTCGTTGTTTCCTCCTCCTTATCAGACGAACAAGAAAATACCAACACACCCAATACAGCTAAAAAGCAAAATTTAATGGCAGACTTCATCTGGTATATTTTAAAGGGTAAAAACTTAAAAGTACCATTTTAGAAAAGAATAGTTAAAAAAACAACATGAAACTATTAAAATAAGTGAAATCGCAAGGTTTTCATATGCAATTCCCTTGCATTGATCTTTTGTTAAATTTAAGGTTTAGGAAAATACCTATGGCTCACTCCCACGATCATCATCACCACCATCAAACGGGCTCCAATCTGAAGCTTGCCTTTTTTCTCAATTTGGTTTTTACCATTTTGGAGATATTCGGTGGGCTTTGGATCAATTCGGTGGCCATCATATCTGATGCAATCCATGATTTGGGAGATACGGTTTCTTTGGGTCTTGCCTGGTATCTGGACAAAAAATCAAAAAAATCCGCCAACCATCAGTTTTCTTTTGGCTACACGAGATTTTCTCTTCTGGGAGCATTGATTAATGCAGTGATTTTGATTACGGGTTCCTTTTTTGTGATTTCTGAAGCGATCAAAAGAATCATTAACCCGGAAGTCTCAGATGCCAAAGGAATGATTGTCTTTGCACTAATAGGTGTCGCAGTCAATGGATATGCGGCTTGGAAAGTGAGTTCCGGTGCTACTCAAAACGAGAAAGTAGTCAGCTGGCACTTGATTGAGGATGTCTTGGGATGGGTGGCAGTTTTGATTGCCGGGATTATCCTCTATTTCAAAAACATCCCATGGCTTGACCCAGCACTTTCTTTGGCGATTTCTACTTTTATTCTTTGGAATGTATTTAAAAACCTAAAGGAAACTCTGTACATATTTCTACAGGCCGTGCCGGCAGAACTTTCTCTGGAAGAAATCAAACAAAAAATCTGTGATATTCCTCAGGTAGAATCCATTCACCACACGCATTTATGGTCTCTGGAAGGCGCACATCATGTATTTACCACACATGTCAGAATTAATTCCGTAGAGAATTTAGAGGAAGTTATAGAAGCTAAGAAGGCCATCAAAGCAGTGCTAAAAGAATATCCATTTAGTCATTATACTGTGGAAGTAGAGCTGAATGAAGAAAGCTGCGAACTTAAAGAGCCCCATGAGCATTTTTCCTTATAATCTCAGAAACGCGGATTCTCAACTCCGGCACTACTTTTTCTTCAAACCAAGGGTTGCGTTTTTGCCAGATCCTATTTCTAGGCGAAGGATGTACTAACGGAAAATACCGAGGTAAATATTCTTCAAAAGCCCGGACCGTTTCGGTAAGATTGCTTTTGGCGTTCCCTTTTAAATAATATGCCTGCGCATAGCTTCCTATCAAAAGCACCAATTCAATCTTTGGCATAAATCCGAGCAATTCTGAATGCCATTGAGGGGCACATTCTTTTCTCGGAGGTAAATCGCCGTTTTTCCCTTTACCAGGGTAACAAAAACCCATAGGCATGATCCCAAAAATTTTTGGATCATAAAACTGCTCTTTTCCAACATCTAACCATCTTCTCAGTTCATCGCCACTGGGATCATTCCACGGAATTCCCGTTGCCTGAACTCTTGTTCCTGGAGCCTGTCCTACCACCAAAATCCGACTATGAGAATGAATAGAAAATACCGGTTTGGGGTGAAACGGGATTTTTCCCAAACATATCCGACAATTTCTCGCTTCTTCACAAGCTGACTTAAAATTATCCATTGAATTAATTAACAGGTTTCAGATTTGAAAAACCGTGATTTAAACGCACAAAATAATTTTAAAATAGCTAGGATGTGAAATACTGATTTTTTTTCAATAACTTAATTAGGCATTTCACTGAATTACAAGTATTTGAAAACAACTCTCTTTAAATGCAGTTAATCCAATAGTGCAGATTTATACGTATTTCTGATATACTTTTTATCAACCAAAGAATTAAAGCAATCATGAAAAACTCTTACCTGATATTAGCCCTACTATTGATTTTATGTGCTTCTTGCTTCACGCAAAAAGACTATGTAACCGAATACGATTACAATTATCAAGGATCATTTAAAAAATATAAAACCTTTGCTTTTGTCGTCCCAGACGAAATCGATACCACAAGTATCTCTCCAGTGCTGAATGCTACCATTGGCGCTAGATTAGGTTCTCAGGGTTTCAGGGAATATGAACAAAAACCAGATATGCTGGTAAGCTATAAAATCTTTGTGGATTCGATAAAATACAGAGGATATGTGCAGCCTGAGTTCGACTATTGGCTAAACAGAAGAGGTGTGACCACAGTCAACGAAGAAGGGGAAGAGGAAAAAGAGCAGGAAAAAGATGAAACTTATAACCAGGTCAGATATCAGGAAAATCAGGGAATGCTGGTGATTTATGTCATCGATAGCAAAAGAGGAAGTACCATCTGGCAAGGTTATACTGCAGCAAGCTTTGATATGGCATCTCCGAATTTCCAATCTGATATCACCAGGGCAGCTTATAGAGTCATGAACGAGTTTAAAGTGGTCAATAGATACATGCAATAGGCCGCAATCAGCGGGAATTATCCTATCCAAACTGTGGAAGCTCTCCACACAATTTAAGAATATCCTGAATTTTTCAGGGTATTTTTTTTGCTTAAATCCTTTCAAAAAAGTCGAAAAAACCTCTGTTAATGCCTATCTAAGCCTGTTTTTTTGATTTTTCCCGATTGGAGAAAAAAGAACTAAGTGGGAATGGCAGTTGGTTTGGAACTACTCTTTCCAAAACCAAGAAACGAAACAATGAAAAAATCACTAATTATCACCGGAATTTTAGGAGCATCCATGATGGTTTCCTGTGTTTCAAAAAAGAAATACACCGAACTGGAAAGCAATCTTTTTAGAACCCAAACTGAATTAGCCACTACCAACCAAGAGAAAGCTGAATTGGAAGAAAAAATGGCAATCATTGAAGCCAGAGTTGCTGAGTATAATAACAGAATCAACTCGCTAAGAGCAGTCAATGATGAACTGAATAGCACTAACGCTAGCTTGTATGACATCCAAGGAGGTACTGTGATGTCTAAAAACTCCAAAGCCAAAATGAACGAGACATTGACGATGGTCGATCAGGACAAGTTGGCCCAAGCCAAGACATTAGAAGATTCAGTAAACCTTGCAGTAGAATACAACCTGAAAAAGAACATCACTGAAACCACTATGGATGGCGAAGAAGATGATGTACAGATCGATATCGATCAAACAGTAGTAATGATCTCAGTATCTGACAAACTTTTATTCAATACTGGCAGCTACAGAATCAACAGCAAAGCAAATCCTTTATTGCAAAAACTTGCCGAAGTGATCAATGCTGAGCCTAGTCTTCAAGTAATGATTGAAGGTCACACTGACCCTAGATCTATTTCTACTGGAGTAATCCAGGATAACTGGGACCTTTCAGTAAAAAGAGCAACTAGTATCGTGAGAAAACTTCAGGATGATTTCAATGTAGCACCTGAAAAAATGATTGCGGCAGGTAGAGCTAGCTACATGCCTATCGTAGAAAACAATTCTCCGGAAAATATGGCAATTAACAGAAGAACAAGAATTGTTTTGATTCCGGATTTGGACATGTTCTTTGCTATGTTGTAATCCAAATCCAAACCACTACCAACCAAAAAGCAGGCCTCGCAGCCTGCTTTTTTTATTTCCAATCACTACTGTCCGACTTATCAATTTTAGTCGGACAGTAGTAATTTACTATTAAAAATTCAATGGCTTATTCATCAAAGCCACATAGAATTTAAAGCTAAAACTTCATAAAGAAAAAAGCTATGAAAATCTATGTGGCTATGTGGTAATAATATTTTTGTCTACTCCAACACATCCAAAGTACCCAATGCATGCTTCATTAAGACTTCCTGAAAATAAAGGGTAAATACAGCCTGAGCTTGATCCGACTGGGCCGCAACCAACTGTTGGTTAGCCGTAGAAAGGTCCACAAAATTTGACAATCCTAGTCTGAATCTTTCCCTCACAGCATTCTGAGCTTCTTCCGCAGCTATCACCTGTATTTGAGTGTTTTGCTCTTTCAGGACCGCTGCCCTATAATTTTGATAGGCCAATTTTACTTCCTGATATACTTTTCTGTCCACCGATTCTTTCTGCAAAATCTGATTTTGGTAGGCTACTTTTCTCCTTCCCACGTCCAGTTTAGTTTGTAAATTATTGAAAATCGGGATGGACAGATTCAATCCTAAGGTATTTTGAGGATAAATTTTCAATAGCTGCTCTCTTAAAGACCGGTCATCCAAAGAAGTAAAGAAGGTATTGTAATTATAGAAAGCATTGATTCTTGGATAATACATCGCTTTCATGGACTGAACGCTTTTCTTAGCGGCAGTCACAAGCATTTCTTGTTGTTCAAGGTCAGATCTGTTGGCCAAAGCCATTTCATAAAGCTCCCCAACGGACATCCCTTCAAAAGTAACTTGAGCGTTTAAGGGATCTACAGGAGCCAATTCCGGAATAACAGTAGGCTCTAACTGAAGGTATTCAGACAGATCCCAAAGGTCATTTTCCAAGGTAACCTGAGCGGTTATTGCCACAGATTCTAAACGTGCAACTTCTGACTCCTGGTTGTATTGATCAGAAACCGTCCTTAAACCTGCATCCACAAAACCTGTGATCTGCTCCAGTTGTTGCTTTTGATTTTCTAGGTTTTCAAGGGCAATTCTTACTAATTCCCCATCCAGCAGCACTTGCAGGTATCTTCTTGAAACGTCAAAAATCACCTGCTGAGCAGCCCTTTCCAACCCTTTTTCACCGGCCAAATAATTCAATCTGGAAGATTGGGTATCCAAAATTCTTCTTCCAGAATTGAAAACAGGCATATTTAAGTTCAATCCACTGGAAACAATTTCATTGGTCACGTTGGTAACGACAATCTCTCCTTCTATTTGTTGGAATTGTTGTCCTCTTTGCTGCTGAAAGGAGGTGTTGATATTTGCACTTGGGAAATGGGAGGCAAAAGCAGATTGTTTCTGCCTTTTCAGGATTTCCATTTCATTGGATTGTATCTGATAATCCAGGTTTTTTGACAAAGCAATGTCTACTGCTCCTTGAAAATCCAATTTCAGGGTATCCTGAGCCTGTACTGTTCCTAATGAAAGAAGGGAAATCCCTACAATAAATACTTTTTTATACATGGGTAATAACTTCATCTTGATCTATTTTTCCATCCAACATTTGGATCAAACGGGTTCCAAAATCCGCATTTTCCCGGGCATGGGTTGCCTGAATGATGGTTGTACCCTCTTTGTGCAATTCCTGAAAAACCTCCATGATCTCTTGGGCCTGAGCAGAATGGAGATTTCCGGTTGGTTCGTCCGCCAGAAGAATTCTTGGCCTGCCTGCAATCGCCCTGGCGATGCCCACCAATTGTTGTTGTCCTCCTGAAAGCTGGGCAGGAAAAAGGTCTTTTTTAGCCACCATATTGAATCGATCCAATAAGTCTGCAATGATACTTTTTCGCTCATTGGAGGATACTTTTCTATACAAAAGCGGGGTCTCAATATTTTCGTAAACTGTCAGTTCGTCGATCAAGTGGTAGGCCTGAAAAATATAGCCGAACTCAGACTTATGAAGAGCCGAGCGGTCTCGGTCACGCATCTTAGTGATATTCTTATCTCCAAACCAATATTCCCCGGCATAGTCTTCATCCAGGAGTCCAAGTATGTTCAGCAAAGTTGATTTTCCTGCTCCACTTGGCCCCATCAGAGTCACAAACTCCCCTTCATTAATGGTCAGGTTAATTCCTTTTAAAATGAATACCCGTTGAAAACGGGACTCAATGTACTTATCAATTTCTTTAAGTTGAATCATTCGATCGTATTGAAATAGGTATTGTGTGATTAATCGCTTTTTAATGTTTTTGCTGGATTCAATGAATACACTTTCCAGCTTCTATAGGCTATTGTCAAAATGGCCAGAATAAAGACCAAGGAAATAGACAAGACAAAAGGCCAGATAGATAGGTTGGTTTTATAAGTGAAATCCTGAAGCCATTTATTGGAAAACCAAATACCAAAGCCAGAAGCAAGAACTGCAGCAAAAGCCAATAGCTTCATAAAATCTGCTGCCAAAACCTGAATTACATTTTCTTGAGTAGCCCCCAAAACCTTCCTGATACTAATTTCACGGGTTCTTCTCAAGGCTACATAGCTAACCAGACCAAATAAGCCCATGCAGGCTATGAAGATGGCTATTCCTGAAAATATCCCGAAAATGACACTGGCCTGCATTTCTGAACTGTACATTTTTTCATAGGCCTGATCTACAAATACAGGATTAAATGGCCTATCTGGCACAAGTTCTTTCCATACTCCCTCTAAAGTAGCCAGATGCTCAGTCGGATTTCCTTCCGGTAATTTGACAAGCAAAACATTGGACTGGTCCGGATCATTGAAGATCACTAATGGACTTACCTGGAAGTGCAATGAATTGAAATAAAAATCCTTTACTACTCCTTTGATTTCTGAATTGGAATTGAAGCCTAGATTGATTGTTTTACCTACAGCTTCCTCCGCTGTCCATCCCATTTCTTTCACAGCCGTTTCGTTAAGAATCACCGGAAAGCGTTCTGAACCATCCTCCAGGTCACTTCTTTGGATATCGGAGTCCGTAAACTTCTTACCGGCAATCAATTCCAAATCAATGGTCTCCAAAATATCTGTATCCACAGAATATCCGGTAATCATAAATTCGCGAGGATTGTCTCCACCAGGGAATACCCGGTAACCGGCTTTTACATGGATCGGCATATCTGCTGCCCGGGCTATGGAACTTGCAGCTCCTGATCTTAGCATTTCATTTTTGATGATCTCAATGCCATCCCGCATATTATAGTGGTAGCTTAAAGAGATTAAGTGCTCTTTTTCATAGCCTAAGTTGACACCTTGCATGTAGTCCAGCTGTGATTTTACCACAAATGTGGAAATCAATAAACCTATGGAAACAAAAAACTGAAATACCACCAATGACTTTCTTACCCAAGCTCCACCACCGATTTTGGTTTTGTTTGCCAGTGCCTTGATGGGCTCCATTCCTGAAAGGATCAAAGAAGGGTAAATCCCTGCCAGTACGCCAAGAAATACTATAAAGCCTCCCATCAAGATTAAGCCTAGAGGGGAAATAATCAATTCTAAGTTTAAAGGAACACCGCTGATAGAAGCGAATTTTGGAGCTATTAAATAAAGTGCCAATATACTCAGCGTAGTAGATGCGAAAGTCAAAAGCATAGATTCAGAAACAAACTGACCAAATAACTGACCTCTCCCCGCTCCCATCGCTTTTCTCAATCCTACTTCTTTGTTCCTCTCAGTAGCTTCAGCTGTCGCGAGATTGACATAATTGATCACTCCGATAGCAATCAACAAAATCGCTACAATACCAAAAATGTATAGATAGCGAATGTCTGTTCCCGGTTTAATAGAACCTAATGACTGATCACCTAAGTGAATCTGGGTGACAGGTTGGATGAAAAATGCTGTTTCATAACCATATTCCGCCAAGTCTTTCCCTAAATATTTATCCACTATCTGTCCCAGCTTTCCTTCAAAAACCTGAGGATCAGATTCTGATTTCAATTTCACATAAGTGTAATAGTTACTTGGGGACCATTCAGGATCTTTTCCATGCCTATGGGTTTTAAATGATGCCAAAAAGTCAAATTTTATATGACTGTTGGATGGAAAATCTTCCATCACACCAGATACTGTATAGTCTTTATTATCAATTTTTATGGCTTTGCCTGCAGCATTTAGTGCGGTACCAAAATATCTTTCCGCTGTGGTTTTCGTCAGCACTACCAGATTTGGCTCCGATAAAATTTGTGAAGGATTCCCCGAGATTAGACTGAAATCAAAGACTTCGAAAAAATTCTCATCGGCAAAGGCAAATTCCTTTTCTTCTTGATTTCCATCTCCCGCATCCACCATTACAGTGGAAAAAATACTGATATCAAAAATCAAGGTACCATTTTCAACTTCCGGAACTTCATCTATCAAAGTTGGTATCAAGCTGGAGGGTGTGGAAGAAACCAGTTGAGACTGCCCCTCTGATCTAAACTCCTGATTTAACCTGTAAATCCGGTCATATCCGGTATACATTTTATCATAACTCCATTCATGATGGATATAAAGACAAATCGCCAAAAAACTAACAATGGCAATGGTAAGACCCAGCAAGTTTATACCTGTATAAAGTCTACGCTTTTGCAGGTTTCTGAAGGATACTTTTAAATAATTTTTCCACATATTCTTAGAGTTTGAAAAACCCGAAAATTGAAACGATAAATTGGGGAGGAAAAAACATCCGCTCCAAAAGATCGCACATCAGGGAGTTCCACTTTTGTGCCACAAAAAAAAGCCCCTGAAACAACTCCAGAGGCATTTTTCGGTATTCAACCCTATTGATTTCTCGAACATTTTTGTTCGCATGCGGACAAAGGCAATGTTCAAGATTTATTTTTAGAAACCTAAATTCTAATCCATCCAATCAAAACTTGCGATACTTGCCGTCTAAGTATTGATTTGCTTCTTTTTCAGCAAAACGTGCCTTTTTACTGTCCCAATGAAGCGTCTGATTTGGGAATCTACCCGCAATCACTCCAAGCAAAATTGTCTCAGTCAACCTAGCCGCATAAGAAAAAGGTGCAGAACATTCATCTTTTCCTAAACAGGCATCCACAAACTGATGGTAATGCTTTTTACTTTCGGAATCATAATCTTTGACCGGTGCTCCTAGATTAAACGACTCAATGTCCATTTCCTTGTATTCTCCGTCCACAATTAATCGAGGCAATTGCTGGAAGTGAGGAAGCAAAAGTCTTCCTTTTTCTCCCATAAACATCGCTCCTTGATCTGGAAGTTTTTCACCATTTGGCAAAGCCAAATCCGGATGATTGGCAGGTGCACCTATCCCGTCATACCAAACCCATTTTAGCTTCTCTGCTGTATGTTTGGTACCTGGAAATTCATAAGTCACCGTATTGTGCTCTGGGAAACCAAAACCGGTCGGTTGACGGCATTCATTTATAATAGTCTCAGGGACATCCAATTCTAAGGCATTGTATGGTGTATCAAAAATATGAACTCCCATATCTCCTAAAGTTCCACATCCATAGTCCATCACTTTTCTCCAGTTTCCAGGATGGTAATATCCTTCTTTGAAAGGTCTCTCAGGAGCAGTTCCCTGCCATAAGTTCCAATCCAAATTAGCTGGAACGGGATCTGATCCTGTTGGTTCCGGACCATCAAAACCCCAGTTTTTAGGAGACCAGGCTCTTACAGTATTCACTTTACCGATAATCCCGGATTGGATCAAAAGTGTCGCTAATTTATAATCATAAAAAGAGTGAACCTGAATCCCCATTTGTGTTATCAGATTCTTCTTTTCAGCAACTTTCTTCATTTCTCTTGCCTCAGACACATGGTGAGTCAAAGGTTTCTGACAGTAAACAGGCTTGTCCATTTTCATGGCCATTAAAGAAGCCGGAGCATGCGTATGATCAGGAGTCGAAACCACCACTGCATCTATTTCATCCTCTAATTCTTTCAATAATACTCTGTAATCAGCATAGATTTTCGCGTTTGGGTGCAAGGCCTTTGCTTTTGCAAGTGCCTCACTATCAACATCACAAAGCGCAACAACATCTACTAAATCATGGGATGAAATGGCATCCAAATCTGCCATTCCCATACCACCAAGACCGATATGTGCAGTTCTTAATCTGCCTGCTGCATTTAATTTTCCCAAAAACGAAGGTGCCAATGCGGCTCCTAGGATACCAATACCACTTTTCTTGACGAAATCCCGGCGATCCATAACTGAAATTTTCTTACTCATTATTTATAATTTAGTTATTTTGATGAATTATAATTCTTTGATTCTAATGTTTTTAAAGTAGACCACATCTCCATGCCCTAAAAAGCCAATATGTCCTGAACTTCTCTGCAAGCCCGGATGGTCTTTATGATCAAGTGTCCCCGCTTTACTCGCTTCTAGGTAATCACCCTCTAAAATAGTTGTCCCATTTAAAATGACTTTAATTTTTGGATGGTTGACAATGACTGTTTGTTGATTCCATTCTCCTACAGGTTTGAGGAATCCACGCTTGGCTGGGATCACGCCATATACTGAGCCATGGAATTGATAATCTTGTAATTCGGCATATTTCTCTGCAGTATTATCCAAAATCTGGATTTCCTTTCCCACGTAGGCTGCATCACCTTCTAATGGTGCGTGTATACCCAAACCGTTATTTCCACCAGGAGTCAATCGGAATTCAAACTGAAGAATAAAATCCCCATATTCTTTCTCGGTGTACAGATTGCCACCTCCGGTTCCTTTGGGATCAATGACAATCATCCCGTCTTGAGCCAAATAGGAGGTTTTATTCCCTACCCATCCGTCAAGGTTAGTACCATTAAATAAAGAAGTAAAGCCTTCTTCATCTACAGCTTTTTGAGCATGTGTGTACGAAATAGAAAACAGACATATAAAAACTGTTATCAGGCCAAAAATCGAGGGTTTCATCATAAGGGCTTATTGCTTAAATAGATTCATCTTAAACGAAAAGACAATTTAATGGAACAATAGTAATTATTATAAAAAACTTATTTAAAAATTTTAATTAGAAATTAAGTGGTTCTATTATTTTTTAGAAAAAGATGATTTCAGCTAGTTTCTTATTCCTTTCTAAATCCAGACGATACAATCCAACAATATCTATATTCACTTTCTTACCAGTAAAGAAATTTATACAATAGAATGAGCTCAGCTATAGAGTTAAGGATACTTCGGTCGCCTGTCTCCCGAGTTATCGGGAGTTCTTCCAGCCAGTAAATCAAAGAAAATAAACGTACAGGCATCATTGCGGATAATCATATCCCTAGTTATTATTTGAAACATTCAATTCAAAAAGCACGACATCCTACGTCATCCTCATCGGTAGAATTTTTTAAGGGCCTGCCTGTTAGGTAAATTGATGGCACGATGGAAAGTCAAGAATTGAATGAAAGGTATTTCAAAGGAAGGGGCTCACAGATCAAACCTGAAAACCGATTCCTTACAAATCACTACGTCTCTGAACATATAGAAGGGATCGACGAACCCATGATCCAAAGTCCGTTGACCAAACTTTTTTATGAAAATCCCAAAACCATCGTCAATAAGATCAATAGCCCGGATCTGAGAATGCTTTATTCCCTAAACGCATACCAGGGTTGCGAACACGGCTGCAGTTACTGCTATGCCAGAAATACCCATGAATTTTATGGTTTTGACGCAGGATTGGATTTCGAAAGTAAGATCATGGTCAAAAGAAATGCGGTCCAACTACTGGAAAAACTGTTCAGTAAACCCAATTGGAAACCTGCCCCGATCAGCCTCTCTGGAAATACCGATTGTTATCAGCCTTTGGAAAGAAAATTTGAACTGACACGTAATCTTTTAAAGACTTTTTTACGGTACAGACATCCAGTGGGAATCATTACTAAAAACAGCTTGATTCTAAGGGATCTGGAAATATTGAAAGATCTGGCAAGTGAGAACCTTGTCCATGTGTACATTTCGGTGACAACCCTGGACGAAAGTCTGCGAAGGAAAATGGAACCTCGAACTGCCAGTGGTATCAAACGAATCAAGACCATCGAGGAACTAACAAAGGCAAATATTCCCGTGGGTGTTATGAACGCCCCCATAATTCCAGGGCTCAATCATCATGAAATTCCCACTATTCTCAAAGCCGCAGCTGATCATGGGGCCTTAAGCGCAGGAATGACCATCGTTCGATTAAATGGTAGCGTTGCTCCCATTTTTGAGGATTGGTTGAAGAAAAATTTCCCGGATAGGTTTGACAAGGTCTGGAATAAAATTAAGTCAATGCATGGAGGTCAAGTCAATGACTCAAAATTCGGTCGAAGAATGACCGGAGAAGGAAGAGAAGCTGAAATGATCCAGCAACTTTTCAAAACCTGTAAAAAAAAGCATTTTGAAGGTCGTAGTTTTCCGGAATACGATCTGACGAAATTTAGAAGAAATGGTAATCTGAATTTGTTTTCATAAATCAAAGCTATTTCCACCCCCCATTCTAACAAGTTGCTCTAAGCAATCAAAATTGTATTCCCTTCTAAAGTTTATATTACAAAGCTCTTGTGATTCTTCAGACGGATCTCAGAATTAAATCCCCAATCTTCCTACCCGCAAATCAATGAGCGTATAACTAAAGGTTAGAATGCAGAAATTCAAACATTCTTATTCGTTCTTCAAAACCTTGGCAGGATTAGTCTGAGCTGCCATAAAAGAATGCAAGCCCACGATGATCAGACATAATGCCAATACTCCAAACCCAGCCAGAATATAGAGGATGAATGGCATTTCCACTCTTGTATTGAATCCACTGAGCCAATCATTCAGGAAATAATAAGCTGGGATCACCGCAATCAGAAATGAGATTCCTACTAAAATCATGTACTCTTTTGAAATCAGAAACAGGATTTGGTTTAAGGTTGCTCCCAATATTTTTCGGATACTGATCTCTTTGGTTCGCTGAGCTATCGTGAAACTGGATAGGCCGAATAAGCCCAAACAAGATATCAGAATTGCCAATCCACAGGTAAAACTCAATACATTTTTGATTTTCACATCTTCTTGGTAGAATCGGTCAATCTGAGTATCCAGAAAATTGAATGAAGCTGTCTCATAGGGATAAACGCTCAAATAAATCTGCTCCAATCGTTCTTTGGAGGCAGCTAAATTTTGATCGGAATTCAGCTTTACATTCACCGTTTGAAAATATGCAGGGTTGTAAGTGAAGAGCAAAGGACGTATTTCCTCCCGGAGCGTCCTGGAATGAAAATCAGCGACCACACCAATGATCATTACCTGTTTTTCACTATAAGAAACCGTGGATCCTACGGCTTCCTCCAAAGATGAAAAACCAGCTTCTTTCACAAACTGCTCATTTACCAGAATTTCATCCGGTTTATCTATGCCATCTGTACCTGCCAAAAGCGGGATGCCATTGACTTTGACAAAGGCAGAATCCACATTCATTACCTGAATGTACATTTCCTTCTCAGTTGTATCCATGGGGATTTTGACATCCGAAGTCCAAAGACTGGTAGAAGATACCAGGCTTCCACTCAGGCTGGCACTTTGAACCATCCCCTCTTGATTAAAGCGATCTTGCAATTGCAGCATCTTATCCGGATCAGACATAAATGGCAGACTGGCATACATCACTGCCTCTTTTTCGAAGCCAAGCGGCTGACTCGTCACATATTTCAACTGATAGTTTAAAACTAACACCAGAATAATGAATGCTATCGAGGATGATAACTGAATGATTGTAAGGTTTTTTCGAAGGAAAACTCCCAGAGAGAAACTCCCATTTCTCATCACTTCACCTTTCAAAGCTCTCTGCGGATTATAATTAGACAGTATTAGTGCCGGATAAATCCCCGTAATTATCGTCAACAGCAAAGGGAAAGCAACATAAAACAGCATGTTGAAAAGGGAAGTGTAATCGATTGTAAAATCCTTTGGCAAATAGCTTTCAAATAAAATTTTGAGTCCTTCCATGATGCCTAATGCCAAAATTGAGCTGATCATAATAATCATAAAAGTCTCTGCGAGAAACTGGGAAATTAATTGAAAGCGGGTTCCGCCGATAGTCTTTCTTATCCCAACTTCTTTGGATCGGCTGATAGCTTGGGCAGTTTCCAGGTTTACAAAGTTCAAAGAAGCCAGCACCAAAATGATCAATCCAATAAAAACCAATCCCTTCAAAAATGACTTGGAAACTCCATTGCTTCCATAGGTCTGTCCAAAATGCATTTCCGAAAGAGGCTCAACAAAAAAACTGGTAGCGTATTCCCCGTTTTCTTCTGCCTCCATGTTTTTGGCAATCAAAGGCTTGAAGCTTTCATCTACCGATTCAGGGGAAACACCTCTGGCAAGTTTGATGAAAAGCTGGCTGCTGGAATTCACCGAATTCCATTCATGGAGACCATACCAGCTTATTTGCTCTTCAGTACGGATCGTACTCAAAGAGACAAAATCACGGAAAATAAAATCCGTATTTTCCTTATAATCAGCAATTACACCTGTGATTTTGCCATAGATAGAATCAGAATCCACAAACATCAATTCCTCTCCCAACACATCAGAAGCCTCCGATCCTGGGAAATATTTATGCAAACTTGCTTCGGAGATCACGACTGATTCTGGCTGTTGCAAAGCTGTTTCAGGATTTCCAGCCAGCCATTCTCTTGGGAAAATTTTAAAAAATCCTGGGTCTGCAAAAGTCACCTCATTGGATCTTCCAAAAACCTTTTCAGTATTCGGTAAGGCAACCAGTGTATTATACATCGTATAAAGCTTCCCTTTTTCTTCGATCCCAGTAATTTCATCTTTGATCACCTCATACAAGGGGCCTGGCGTACCGGAATTAGGAAAACTTCCTCCATCTCCCCAGTCGGTCAGGGTATTCACACGATAAACTCGATCTCCATCAGGATGAAACTTATCAAAACTGTAGGAATGAGTGACCACATTGAAGATCAAAAAACTGATGGCAATCCCGATAGATAAACCAAGAATATGGATGCCAGTCCTAAGTTTATTTCGAAGGATATTCCTCCAAGCGATTTTAAAGTAGTTTTTTAACATGTTTCTCTATTTTGAAAATTAAAAAATCTAAAATTTTGAATATTAACTCTAATCCTCCCAACCCTTAAATTCCTCTCTACGCACAAAGCACTTGGTACGTGATACTAGATAACCAAAATGCTACTCGTCCTTCAGCGTTTTGACCGGATTCATCTGAGTTGCTTTAAATGCCTGAGCCGAGACGATCAACAAGGTAAATGCAATTCCTCCTATCGCCAACAACACAAAATTCAAATAGGAAGGCCATTCTTTGATAGCAAATTGAGCCAGCCAGTTTTGCATTAAATACAAGCTCAGTGGCAAGGCGATCAACACCCCAGCAACGGTGATCATCAGAAATTCCCGATTGAACATCCAGGAAATACTCAAACTGGAGGCGCCCAATACTTTTCTGATTCCGATTTCCTTTGTACGTCCTGCAATGCTTAAAGCAGCCATCGCAAACAATCCCATGGCAGCGATCAAAATTGCAATCCCAGCTGCCAAAAACACCATTTTACCCAAGCGTTCATCCGCTTTGTATTGCTCCTCCACTGTTTGATCCAAAAAGCTAAAACTAAAGGCCTCCAATGGAAAAACCCGCTCCCATTCGCCTTCCAGCATCGATCTGAAAGCTTCGAAATCATTTCCTGTTCCTTTGACAAGCACTTTGGGATTGGTTGATGAACTGATACTGAGCATATTGATACCACTGAAGAATGTCGCTGGATTTTTAGCTAACAGCACCGGTTCAATTTCTTTGTAAAGGGAATTATGGTGAAAGTCTTTCACCACACCTACGATTTGATGTGGATCGAATCGTGTGTTTGGCATCATTTCGCCGAGAGGATCATTCCAATCCATCGCTTTGACAAAAGCCTCATTGATAATAAAGGCACTGCTGTCAGCTCCAGGATCGGGATTAAAAGCTCTTCCTTCGGCCATTTCTAAACCCATGGTATTGATATAATCTCCACCGACAAAATTCACTCTAAAATCAAACTGATCTCCATTCTCCAAGGGAAAGCCTGCATCCCAGAAAGCCTCATCACCATAGGTTGAAATCGTTATTCCTGCCGATTGAACTTCAGATCTGCCTACCAAAGCTTGTCTATATAGCTCCGCCTGTTGGAATCCTTGTTGGATAGAATTAACAAAACTTTGTGAAGGGACATCTGGTACGTCAACCAATACCACCATTTCCTGATCAAATCCTAAGTCATAGTTCCGGATTGCATTCATCTGATTCACCATAATCAAAGTCGAAGCGATGAGTAGGAAAGAAATGAAAAACTGAAATGCAACCAGCCCCTTTCTAAGTGCTTGTTTTCCAAAATGCATGGAAAGGTTTCCTTTTAGGACCTTGATTGGCCTTAAATTAGACATGAAAAATGCAGGGTAAGCACCCGCCATCGCAGTAATCAACACAACCAATCCTATTAAAATCAAGATTTGAACTGGACCATAAACAAGCGTTAGTTCTTTCTCAAAGAGATTATTAAACGTAGGAACCAACAGTTCAGCCAATACCAATCCTAAGACTAAAGCAGTCACAGTGGTCAAAAATGCTTCTGTCAAAAACTGAAATACCAACTGGCCAAAATCTGCTCCCATGGTCTTTCTCACCCCAACTTCTTTTGCCCGGGTAGTGGACCTTCCGATCGCCATCGTGGTGAAATTGATACATGCTATCAAAAGGATCAAGAATGCAATTCCCGCTAGAATCCATAATAGCGTTGGACGGGTAGTTTCCGCCATTCCTGTGATGGTATCGTCTGTCAAATGAATTTCAGCCATAGGCTGCAGGGTGAAATAATAAGTCCCCTGCTCATAATCCTCTCCCAAAACCTTTTTCATCATGGCCTCCACACCAGATTCGATGGAAGCCTTAGAGCTTGCATCATTCAGTTTTACATAAGCTTCACCATATACATTGAACCAGTTATTTTGATTTTGCTCGGCAATGTTAAAATCCAGGTTTTGATCATTCATCAGGATCTCAAACTGAATACTGGAATTGGCAGGAACATTTTCCAGAAGTCCACTTACTCGATACTCCTCATAATTGTCGCCCATTTTCAACCTGATGGACTTCCCAATTGGATTGGTCTCGCCAAAATATTTCTTGGCAACTTCTTCTGTAACCACTATCCCGAATTTGTCATTCAGAACCTGATTTTTATTTCCTTCGATTAAATTAAAATCGAAAATCTCCAGAAAGTCTGGACTCACCATCAGTAACCTTTGGTTTTGAGTAGTCGACTCATCCAAATAGGCCTGGGCCGAGCTGGAAATCATCCGCGTAATATTCTCAATCTGAGGAAATTCATTTTCAAAAGTTGGCGCCGTTATAACCGGAGTAGAAAAGGATGAAAACTCCTCTCCCTCGCTGACTTCATGTCTTTTTAGCCTAAAAATCCTTTCGCTATCCTCATGAAAATTATCAAAACTTGCCTCAAATTGAACAAAGAAAAATATCAAAATACTGACCCCAAGCCCAAGTGTGAGACCGATTAGGTTTATCCCCGTATGCAACTTGTTTTTCAGGAGATTTCGAATAGCGATTTTAAAGTAATTCTTAAACATTGTGAGAGAGATTAAACTTTTTTCAGAATCAGATTTTAGATCTTAGATTTTATTCCTTATTCATTTTTGATAGCATCTACTGGGTTTGCCAATGCAGTTTTTAAGGACTGAATCGAAACTGTTGAATAAGCCAAAATCACAGAGATAGCTGCAGAAATCAGGAAGAACCAAACCGAAATCGGAACTTTAAAGGCAAACTGATCCAGCCATTCCTGCATCAGGTAATAACCTAAAGGCAAGGCAATCAACAAGGAAACCCCAACAAGAATCAAAAACTCAGAAGTAAGCTTGTTCACAATCGTCATAGCTGAGGCTCCAAGGACACGGCGGATTCCAATCTCTTTGCGTCTGGACTCTGCAGTGAAAATCGACAATCCTAATAATCCCAAACAGGAGATCATCAAAGTCAGGAATGCAAAAGACCCTAGAAGAGCGCTGGTTTGGGCCTGCTGCTCATATTGCATGGAGATGTCATCATCCAGAAAATTGTAATCAAAGGGCAAACCTTCATTGACAGCTTTCCAGGTAGTTTTCAATTGATCCAGAAGCTCCGGGTTTATTCCCTGATCAGCTTTGATCATGACATGTCTGGTTCCATTAAATGCTGCATTTTTCGCTGGTAAAAAAACAGTCGGCTGAATGGTATACCTCAAATCACGGGTATGATAGTCTTTTACCACACCCACTATATTCCCATTGTAGTTGGAAAATAGCTCGCCATTTTCTTCGGTAAAAACTCTCAGATCGGCTCCAAGAACATTGGTTAGATCTTTTTCCATCCATTCGACAGCAGCCTCATTGATGATCATCGCCACGTTATTCAAGTCAGGAAATCTGCCCCGCATCAGTTTGGAAATCCCTCTATCTGCACTTTCGTCTATAAATTCCCTTCCTGCCACCATTGGCACACCCAATGTTTCAAAAAAACCTTCATCCACATATTGGACATTCAGGCCTTTATTGACTCCTTCTTTGATTCCTGGATAATCTGCTGATGGGTTCCATCCAGTATCCACACCTGGTCTATCACTTGAAAAATGAACTGCACTTACCCCTGGGATAGCAGAAAGCTCTTGTTTCAGAACATCCCCTTTTTCTTTTGCCAACTCACCCATTTTCACAGAAACCAATCCTTCTGGGTCAAAGCCCATGGATGCATTGGTCATAAACTGATGCTGATAAAATGCGACTGAAGCACAGAAAACCAAAAGCGTGGATAATACAAACTGGAATACAACAAGAGATTTTCTCAAGACAGATTTCCCTTTACTCAAAGGAGACTGTTTCAAGATCATTTCCGGCTTTAACCCTGATAAATAAAATGCAGGGAAAATACCTGCCAAAACCGATGAACTGATCCAAATTCCTAGTAAAAGGAGTTGCAATTGGCTATCTCCGATCAAATCAATCTGGATTTTTAATGAAATGCTTGATTCTATGACTGGCACAAAAATGTAAACAAATACAAGTCCCAAGATCATGGAAATGGCATTGATCAAGAAGGACTCTGCTAAAAACTGGGCGATCAATTGAGTTCTTTGGGCGCCATTCACTTTCCTGATCCCAATTTCCTTCATCCGCTTGATGGCCCGGGCAGTAGCGAGGTTGATAAAATTAATACATGCCAAAACCAGTACAAAAATGCCGATGGAAAGGAAAATCCATAAGGTCTGCTCGGACATAGTCGGAGTCAATTCGCCCTGAAACTCCGAATTCGTATGTACATCTGTGATAGGCTGCAAAAAATGAACGTAGGACTTCGCCTCTTCAGGGTTTCTGTAGTTTGGGTTGATTTGAGGAATCTTTGCACTGATCGAAGAAGGATCCTGCTGTTGGTTTACCTTGACATACGTATAAGTCTGAGGCCACCAAAAACTTCCAAAATCAGCAGTTAAAGGAAACTCATTAAATGCTTTGAAAGAATTCATACCAGATACAAGATCGAATTCCAAATGGGTATTGGATGGCAGCTTTTTCAACACTCCGCGTACTTCAAATGAAAAATCCCCTGTTGAAATCAAGACCTTTCCAATGGGATCTGCATCACCAAAATATTTGGTCGCTGTTTCTTCCGTGATCACTAGTTGGTAGGGATTTTCAAATACTCCTTTCCAACTTCCTTTGCTCAACTCAAATCCAAAAATGTGATCAAACCCTTCGTCTGCAAAAATAAAGTGATCCTCTCTGAAGCGCTCATCTGGAGCAACTCCATCTGGAGCGTATAAATAGGAACTGATTTGAGTCAGGCTGACCACTTCATCGAGCTCCCCATCAAATTCCTTTCGAAGCATAGGCGCCACCGCTCCTCCTACCCAAGCCCAAGAGTTATTTTTTTGAACTTCCTGAACTACCCTAAAAACCTGTTCCGAATCAGGGTGAAAAGTGTCATAGGATTTTTCATGCTTGACAAAAGCCAATAAAATCAGGCAACAAGCCAATCCAACAGATAAACCCAATACATTGATCAAGGAAAATGATTTTTGCCTAACCAAGTTTCTCCATGCGATTTTAAAGTAGTTTTTTAACATAAATAATCGGGTTTTAGAAGGAAAAGGAAATTTTGTATCCTTGAAGAATACAGAATCCCCCTTACCCAACCTATCAAATTTCTATGCCAGTATAAAACCGCTCTAAATAGGCTAAAAAGTCCCAAATACTCCTTTTTTATAAAAATAATCCGAACAAAATCGTCCGCCAGTGGGCAATGTTGCTTTTCAGTTGCAGGGATAAAAAAGAAGTCTCAGTGATCAGTAAGAATTCTCTGTCGGCAGTCTCAGGTTGTCAAAGATAAATTCTGGAGTTTTAATAGATGGCCAATTGATCGAACAGTTTTTTGAAAATTGATCTAGGAAAACGGTATCCGATTCATACGCTAATCTTAAAACTCAGCTTTCATTTACTCATTCTTTAGACTTTCTATTGGATTGATAACCGCTGCCCGATATGCCTGGGAAAATATAATCCCGATACTGATCAGGAGGATCACTCCAACACCAATTCCTACAGGCACAACACCAATGCTTACCCGCGAGGCAAAGAATTCCAACCAGAAATTATTGATGAAATAGGCTGCAGGAACTGCCAGAAAAATCGCTATTCCCAGCAACTTCAAAAAGCCTTTGGAAAGCAAGAAGATTATTTGTGAAATACTTGATCCCAAGGTCTTTCGGATACCAATTTCCTTGACCCGGGTTTGAGCGGTGTAAGTTGCCATACCCAACAATCCCAAGCAGGAAACAAAAATAGCCAAGAAGGAAATCAAACCGATGACAGCAAAAACATCTCCCAACACTTGATGGATAAATAACAGCTCCTGATCCAGAAATTTGTACGAGAACTTGGAATCAGGATTCACTTTTTTCCAGGTTTCTTCCAGAGATGCCAAGGTTTGGGCCTGATTGGTTCCAGTCATCTTCACTAATGCAAATCCCAATGCATCATTTCTATTACGCAATACCAGACTCTGCATGGGCCTGTCTGGAGATAGGAATTGAAAATCCTTCACCACGCCGGCAATCTGTACATTTTTATATTCTTCTTCATCCTCCACTGCCAGTTGCTTCCCTACAGCTTCAGCACTGCTCCCAAGATTGAAGCTTTTGACTGCGAACTCATTGATTAAAATAAGGTGATCGCTTCCTTCTATTGGCAGGTTTTTCCCGGCAACCAGCTCCAAATCCAGCACATCCACTACCCCGCTATTGACATCAAAATAGTTGGTTTCCAAACTGTCCAATGGGTAATCAGGATTGATTACTTCCGTACCGAAATTCCATCCTCCAGCAGGTATTAGAGAAGACCCTCCTACAGAAGAAACAGTAGGATTAGAATTTAATGCCTGTGCAAATCTCGCATAGTTATCAGGGTTGAAAAGCTTGACAGTGATGACATTTTCCTTTTCAAATCCATAATCAAAATTCAAAATATGCCTTGCCTGAGATTGGATCAAAACCACAGAAATGATAAAAATGAGTGAGATAGAAAACTGGATCACCAGGAGGACATTTCTCAAACCCATACTTTTGAAAATGCGGACGCCGCTCATTTTATTAAACAGATTGACTGGGTTCAGTTTTGATACATAGGTTGCTGGCAAAATACCTGCAACTATTCCTACCAAGATGCTAAAGACTATAAAGATCAGAATCCCCGGTATACTCTGCTTCAAGGAAATTTTAAGGTATTGGTTAAAAGTCAAGCCATCCATGCCATTTTCCAAAACCTGAAGCATCAGAAACGCAAAGAATAAAGCGCAGAGAGATATGACCACTGCTTCGGTAATAAATTGTCCAAAAATCTGCCTTTTATTGGCTCCGGAAACTTTTCTGATCCCCACTTCTTTTACTCGTGTCAAAGCCCTGGCCACTGACATATTGGTATAATTCAGACAGGCAGAAAACATGACGATCAAGCACAATATTGACAAAATCACCAATACTACTTTAGGAATTGACACATGCGTCATATTGCCGATAAATCCTACAGGAGTGATTTCACCCAGAGCGACAGCTTTAAAAGAATGCTTGTTTTCATATTTATTACCGTACATCTCCTCCGATATCCTATCCAGGTTTTCCTGCAAATCCTCTTTACCTTTTCCTTCCTTTAGAAGTACATAGGTATAGTTAGACCAGACATTATTCCAGTCATCCTGAGACGACATAACTGCCCCTTCAGGAAGTGACTTCATTGTACTCAGAGAAGCAAGCAACTTAAATGGAAGATGTGTTTTTCCAGGTGAGGGGTTCAAAACTCCAGTGATTGTAAAATAACCGAAATCCGTTTCCATATTCCCTTCATCAATATCCAAAGCCCTCATATCTTTGTCATGAAAAGCCACGGTTTTACCCAAAGCAGATTCATCATTGAATAGAATCTCGGCCATGTCTGAAGAAATTACCAGTGAAAAAGGCTCAGTCAAAGCAGTGTTTGGATCACCTTCTTTGAAAGAAAAATCCATGATTTTAAAAAGATTTTCATCCGCGAAATACCCTCCACCAGTCGCAAATTTCTCATCATAAATCACATCTCCCCCGATTTCGCTATTCAGTCCAGCAGCTTCTTCAATGTCAGGAAAACTACTTTTCAGTTTCTCCGCCAAAGGCAAAGCAGAACTGGCTGTTTCACCGTTGTTTTGCTGGTATCGGGTGGTATGAACCCGATAAATCCTGTCTTTTTTGCTGTGGTAGGTATCGTAGCTGTATTGATCCATCAGGATCATAATGATGAGGAGACAAACAGACATGCTCACAGCAAGTCCCAAGATGTTGATGAAGCTAAAGGATTTGTTCCTTTTCAGATTTCTCCAGGCGAGGATGATGTAGTTTTTCAGCATATCCTTTTAGATGGAGCCAGCACAGAATTGGTTACAAAAAACCAGGTTTAAAATAAGGTTTTTCTCATCCAGAGATTGAAGTTAAAAAGCTGATAAACAAGAGTTCTATCATTTTTGACAATTCTAATCTCTGTTTTAAAATACCAGGACAGGCAAAATCTCAAGATCAATTCTTATCTCTTCATAGATGATATTTTTCAATTGACAATTTCCCATACCAAGGAATTATTTTACCTTAAACCTCAAATTTTGATTTTACTTGAATTGGAAATATCATGCAAAACCAATCCCATATTTTTTACTATAAAATTCCTCTGGTTATTTTACTGGTTGTCGTATTTTTCTCATGCCAACCTGTAGCGCAAAATGAAAAACAGCCCAACATAATTTTAATTGTTTCTGATGACCAAGGATGGGGCGATTTGGGAGTAAACGGGAATCCATATGTACATACCCCAACCATAGATCAGTTGGCAAAAAACGGAATCCAGTTTACCCGGTTTTATGTCAGCCCTGTTTGCTCACCCACACGGGCAGAATTACTAACGGGAAGATATCATCCTCGAGGAGGGGTTTATTCCACCTCCGAAGGTGGAGAAAGGCTAGATCTGGACGAAACGACTTTGGCAGAAATTTTTCAATCCAACGGTTATAAAACCTCAGCTTTTGGGAAATGGCATAATGGGTCTCAGCCACCTTTCCATCCTAATAACCGTGGTTTTGAAGAGTATTACGGATTCGCTTCTGGACATTGGGGAAATTACTTCAGTCCTATGCTTGAGCACAACGGAAAAGTGGTGAAGGGAAATGGCTTCATAATCGATGATTTGACGGATCATGCGATGGATTTTATTTCTGAAAATCAAGAAAGCCCTTTTTTCGTCTATTTGGCATACAACACCCCTCACAGTCCAATGCAAGTACCGGATGATTGGTGGGAAAAATATAAAAATGCCCCTATCGACTCTACTCACAGATACCATGATCGGGAACATGTCGAAAAAACCAGGGCAGCCTATGCTTTATGCGAAAATATAGATTGGAATATAGGGAGGATCTTAGAAAAGCTTGATCATCTAAAATTGCAGGAAAACACAATTATAATTTACCTGTCAGATAACGGACCTAATGGCTGGAGATGGAATGAGGGGTTGAAAGGTATTAAAGGAAGTACTGATGAAGGAGGAGTCAGATCTCCCCTGATTCTCTTTTGGAAGAATCATTTTAAGCCTTTGGTTATAGACCAATTGGCCAGCGCAATTGATATTTTGCCTTCTTTGATGGACCTGGCAAAAATCGAAAACACCCTAGAAAAACCGCTGGACGGCATCAGTCTGAAACCATTGCTATATGGTGAGGAAATTCCTGAAAAGAACAGGGTTGTCTTTAGTCATTGGAATGGTAAAGTAAGTATGAGAAACCAAAAATTCATTCTGGATCAAAACAATGAACTGTTTGATTTGGAATCCGATCCAGGCCAAAGCTTTCCTATTACTGCAGAAAATGATTCTTTGCTTGCTGAAATGATGAAGCTCAAAAACAATTGGACTGAAACAGTTTTGTCTGAGCTGGATCGGGAGAGGGAAGAGATTTTTCCGGTAGGATTTAAAGATAGTAAATACACCCTTTTGCCTGCTAGAGATGGAATTCCTCATGGCAACATCAAGCGCTCCAGCATTCATCCCAATTCTTCCTACTTTACAAATTGGACTTCCAAGCAGGATAGTATCACTTGGGATACTGAGATATTGACTTCAGGAGAGTACAAAGCTACTATTTACTATGCAGGCAAAGAAGCTTCTATTGGTTCCACACTTTTATTAAGACAGGGAGAAAATGAAGTTAGCGCCTCCGTCGACGAAGCAAATGATTCAAATTTCGTGGCAGCTGAATTTGATCGATCTCCAAGATCTGAATCTTATGAGAAAGACTATAAACCTTTGGAAATAGGCACGATCTATCTGGAAAAAGGTCGTCACCCACTTGTGATAAAAGCCCCAGAAATAAAAGGAGCTGAATTTATCGAAATTCGGTTATTGGTTTTAGAACGCCTTGACTAAATCACAAATCATACCTCATATCTCCTACATCCCATCACTCGCTCTTCAAAGTCCTAGCAGGATTGACCAAAGCCGCTTTGATCGCTTGGGAACTTACCGTAAGTAGAGCGATCAATAATGTCACAACACCAGTCAACACAAAGATTTTCCAATCGATGGATGTCCGATAATCAAAGGTATCCAGCCAATTTTTCATGAAATACCAAGATATTGGAATACCTATGAGGACAGATACCAAAACCAGTTTGCTGAATTCTGAAGAAAGTAATCCCACCAGATTGGAAACGGAGGCTCCCAACACCTTGCGGACTGAAATCTCTTTTTTCCTACTCTCTGCGATGAATGTGGCCAAGCCAAACAAACCCATACAGGAAATCACCACTGCCAATCCGGAAAACAAGGATGTAAGAGAGGCTGTCCTTTTTTGAGATTGAAATTTTTGCTCATTTTCCTGATCTACAAATCTGTAATCAAATGGGGATCCTGAATTAAACTTTGCAAAAACCTTTTCTACACTGGCCAGGGAATTTGCCATATTTTGATTCTCTCTTAATCGAATGTGAATAAAATTCAGGTTTCTTTTTGGCCCCATCACGACTATCGGTCTTACCTCCTCAAATGGTGATTCCATTATGAAATCCTTGACCACGCCCACTACGGTAAACTCCATCTCATCATCATTGATCACCTGACCGATCGGGTCTTCAAAACCCATGATTTCGGCAGTTCTTTCATTGATCAGAGCAGCCATACTATCACTGGCATAGGTAAACACATCTATGTCCCGACCAGCTACCAATTCCATCCCGGCAGTTTTGACCAAATTGGCATCTGACCCCATTCTATACATCGTAGGTCTATATTCTGGGTCTTTTCCTTGCCAGTCCATCATATTCGTGTCACTGTAGATTTCCGTCAATGGAGAAAATGTATAAGTGACACTTTCCACCTCTGGAAGTGCCAACAGTTCATTTCTCATGGCTAGCTTGTTTTTCCGAATGGGTTCGGTGACTTGGTGAAAAATCAAATTCTCCTCTTTCATACCCATATCTCTATTTTGGACATATTCCACTTGATCCCGGATGATCCAGACACTGGAGATCAATGCCACTACCACAGCAAATTGAAACACGACTAACACCTCTCTAGGTTTGATACCAAATCTTCTGCTAGTCCCCATTTTGGGTTTGAAAATGACAGTCGGATTAAATGAGCTCATCAAAAATGCCGGATAACTACCAGCCAAAACCCCGACAAAAAGAATATATACCAAAGACAAAATCCAGAAAAACGGTTGATCAAAAGGATTGATTAGTTTCTGGCCGATCAAATTGGTAAACCACGGAAATGACAGAGAAACCAACAATAAAGCTACCATATACGCACATAGTGCAATTAAAATAGATTCGGCAAGAAACTGACGAATCAACATGTTTTTACCAGCACCTGAAATCTTTCGTATTCCCACCTCTTTAGATCGTTTTTCACTTTGGGCAGTACTCAAGTTGACAAAATTGATCCCGGCAATCATCAAGACAATGACTGAAACTATCCCGAACATTCGAATCAACTCGATTTTTCCTCCCACTGACTCACCATTTTCAAATTTTGAGTACAGGTGAAGGTCTTTGACAGGAAACAGAAAATCTGATAATTCTTCTTCTAACCCTCCATACTTGATCGAAAAGTCACTGTACTTTTCATTAAAAAGCGCTATATCAGCACCTTCTGTAAGCATGGCAAAAGTTCGCATGGAGTTATTTCCCCAATAGTCATCCACCCATCCCAAAGCTTCCAGCTTTTTGAAAGGAAGAAAAGCAGTAAAAGAAAACGCTGTGTTCTGAGGTAGATCTTTGATCACAGCTTTCACTTCAAAATCCAATTGATCTTCGACTGTCACTGATTTTCCAAGAGCGGATGTTTCCCCAAATAGATTCTTTGCTACGGATTCAGTCAAAACTATTTGATCGGGCGAGGTCAAAGCTTCTACTGGATCTCCTTCCACAACTTCAAAACTAAAGATCTCAAAAAATCCGGGATCAGTAAAAGTCGTCAGTTCAGAAAACTTATTTTCCCCAACAGCCAAAATCATTGGATCCCATTCAGTAATCCTGGCGGTTTCCTCCACTTCAGGAAATGATTCCTGCAATGTAGGCCCATAGGGAGCAGGAGTATAATCCCAACTTACAGGCTCACCTTCAATCGAAGTAGTCCTCCAAACTGCATAGATCCTTTCGGAGTTTTCGTGGAACCTATCAACAGAAATTTCAAACTGAACCCAAATCAGGATTAAGATGGATGCTGCCATTCCGATCCCCAATCCTCCAATATTGATGAAAGAATATCCTTTGCTTCTGCTGATATTTCTCCAGGCGATTTTCAGGTAGTTTTTCCACATATCATTTTGGTTTATTTTAAAATTTTCTCTTGAATCTGTGAGCCAATAAGCAAATTGGATCAATCCATAAATTCCAGGTTGATACTTCCGCCTGAACTCTGCATGGAAAGCAGATAGCCTCCTCCGTTCATTTTCCCAACAATCAAATCTTTCTTCACCTCTCCATCAAAGTTTCTGAATTTTGAATTGACACGACCTCCTCTTAAGTCAAGGTCCAAACCTATAGAGCCTGGGACCATGGCAGTGATACTTCCTCCAGAACTTCTAAATGACAAGTCCTCATCTATCCCCAACAATTTTGCCCGGATAGATCCGCCACTGGTATTGGCATCAATACTTCCTGAAATATCCTCTAAAGTCACACTTCCACCAGAGGTATTGATTTTCAATTTCCCTTCCAGTCCATTGATTTTTACAGATCCTCCACTGGTCTGGACATCCACATTTCCATCAAAATCAGTCAATGAAAATGATCCACCTGAACTTTTAGAAACCACAGTACCAGTTGCATTTTCTACCCTGATGCTTCCACCACTTGTTGCGATGAATTGATCTCCATTGAGATTGTCGATTGCAATGGAACCGCCACTGGATTGAAAATCAGAAGAGATCTCGGTGGGAACCTGGACTTTAAAAGAAAGATTAAGTTGATTTTTCTTCCATCCATCATTCGATTTTCTTTTTACTTTCAAAGAAATCGTATTACCGCTTTTGGATATATCCAAGTTATAGTCTTCTAAAAGCCTTTCTACTTCCGGGTCAGTAGAATCAACGGATTGTCCATTTATTTTGACATACATTTCCACCACCACTTGATTGCCACTCACTCCCATGACAGCCACGCTTGCCCCAGAGGTTTCTACATCCAAATTTCCTTTCCCACTGAGTTTAAATTCTTTCGTCAGATAAGGATCTGCTTTTTCAATGGCAGGCAATTCCTGTACCCAGGAAAAAAACACCATCAAAGACAGGGTGAATACTATAAGTTTTGAATTTTTCATAACGAGGTTAGGTAGTAATACAGCACCTAGTTATTCTACTATTATGCCATAGAAAAACAAGCTCTATTCCTCAATTTTGTAGAATCTGAATCATAGTAGCATTTTTTGTCGGACATTATTGTTCGCTTTCGGGCAAAACCCAGGAAGATTTGAATGAATTAAATCCCATGCTATCACTCATGATTTTGATTGAATAAATCGTCAATGACTAAGGTCAAAAAAAAATTCTCAACTTAATTTTAAATACATCAATTTGATTTTCAAATGACTCATGACGTTGTTTATAATTAAATAAAGGTTGTGGCTAATTACCGGAATTCTTTTATCTTGAGAGTATTAGCAACCAGAACAGTCCCTAATCTTCACCCAGAAGGTTACAAACTATTTTTTTTAAAAGACTTATTTATGAAGAAAGTAATCATTGCAGGTGGAGGTGTCGCAGGAATGAGTGCTGCCCATGAACTGATCGATCGAGGTTTTGAAGTTCATGTGTATGAAAAACAACCAGAATACGTCGGAGGGAAAGCACGAAGTACCAATATTCCCCATACTGCAAAAGGAAACAGAAAAGGTTTGCCAGGTGAACATGGGTTCCGTTTTTTTCCGGGATTTTATAAGCATGTCACAGACACGATGAAGCGAATCCCTTTTGAAGGAAACAAAAAGGGAGTATATGATAATCTCGTGGCTACAAATAGAGTACTCATGGGTAGGGAGAGCAAAAATGGCATTATTGGTCTGGTTAACTTTCCTAAAAGTCTCAACGATCTCAAACTTATCGCCAAGGAGATGAATGTAGGGGATACAGGACTATCCCAAAAAGACATCTATATATTCATGGACAAAATCTGGCAGCTGATGACCAGTTGCTATGAGCGGAGATTGCAGGAGTATGAACGGCTTGCTTGGTGGGAGTTTACAGGAGCAGATTATCAAAGTGAATCCTATCGGGAATTTTTCGTCGGAGGAATCACAAGGACTTTGGTAGCCGCCAAACCCCGACTAGTCAGCACCAGAACAGGTGGTGATATTTTACTTCAGCTTATTTTTCAGATGGCGAATCCTTTTACTCATACAGACCGGGTTCTCAATGCCCCCACCAATGAAGCTTGGCTGGATCCATGGCGTGATCACCTGATCAAACAGGGAGTTCATTATCACCATGGTGTAGTTTTGAAAGAAATCCATTGTGAGCCAGGAAATGAAAACAAAGATTCCAAAATCACAGGGATTTCTGTACAGGAGGCTGATGGTAAAGTCAAAACTGTCAAAGGCGACTATTACATCATGGCTGTCCCTGTAGAGGCAATTGCACCACTCCTCAATGAGAATATTTTAAAGGCCGACAATCAACTTTCCGGCATTCTGGAACTTGCAAATGACGTTCAGTGGATGACAGGCATGCAGTTTTACCTGAATCAGGATGTCAGGATTACCCGAGGTCATATGATGATCATAGATTCTCCCTGGGCTGTTACTGCTATCAGTCAGCCTCAGTTTTGGGACAAAGTAGATCTGGAAAAGTATGGAAATGGTGAGGTGAAAGGGATTATTTCTGTAGACATCAGTGATTGGAACCAAATAGGATACAACGGAAAAGCAGCCAAACAATGCACCAAGCAAGAAATCATGCAGGAAGTTTGGTGTCAACTCAATTTGGGACTTAGGGAAAACGGAAAATCCTTATTGACTGCCGACATGGTGGTTTTCTGCAACCTGGACAGGGATATCAATTACTTTCCTTCGACAGAAAAAGATGAAAAGCTGGACTTAAGTTTATTGAAAGACTGCACGGATGAAGTATTAAAGAACTGGAAGGGAAAGTACATGGCGACCTTGATTCCCGGCAACTCAAAAGATGCATTTAAAACAGTTGATCAAGAACCTTTGTTGGTCAATAATACCCGTACCTGGGATTTGAGACCAGATGCGTATTGTACGATTCAAAACCTCTTTTTTGCCAGCGATTATGTTCGGACTCACACAGATTTGGCTACCATGGAAGGAGCCAATGAAGCCGCCCGAAGAGCTGTGAATGTCATTTTGGAAAGAAGTGGCTCTTCTGAGAAAAAATGTGATATCTGGAATCTCCATGAACCTTGGCTTTTGGCCCCATTGCGATGGTACGACCAAAGAAGATTTAATAAAGGAATGCCCTGGAACGAAAATTTTCCTTGGTTTATCAAACTTGTGCATTGGTTATTTAACCTGGCAGGAAAAATATCCAGGCATTTTGTCAAAAAATAAGAACAGTTGAAAATCAACGAATGAAGAATAAAATTTTAACGCTCGAAAGCCATCAGACATGACCATTTGGGAATACATACAAGAGCCTCATCCATGGTTTGACACCAGCAATTACACCCCGCTGCAAATCGTCCTTTTTACCACTGGAGCCTTGCTTTGGATTGTGGCATACATCGTCATCATCCGGGTGGCGCTGAAAAGTAAGACCGTCATCATACCAGCAGTGGCGGTAGTCTGTAATTATGGAAATGAAATTGGCGGGGCATTTTTTTGGGTTCCGGATATGGGCAAAGCTTTGGTACTAGCCTATTGGGGCTGGTTTTTATTGGACACATTTATCGTTTATAAACTTCTCCAATACGGTCATAAGCAATTTACCACACCTTATTTTAAGAAAAACATCAAATGGCTGGTATTGGCAGGACTGGCGGGAAGCATTCCACTCAGTTCATTGTTTATGGTTCAATATGATTTACCTATGGGAGTTTTAGATGCCTATATAGTAAACATTGTCATGAGTGTTGCATTTCTAAGCTTATTATTTGTACCGGATTTTCCTGAACATAGCTTACTGCTGGCATGGAGCAAGTTTTTGGGTACAGGGATTATCAGTGTCATGTTTAGTATGAAATACCCTGAAAACCACTTTCTTTGGGTAATCTACTTTGTGGTAGCGACTTTTGATATTGCATTTATTATTTTGATGTATCAGAAGCGAAAACAGTTGCACGTTGCATGAGCAAAACATTAGGCAATTTACATGATTGGGCAATTCCTTCACTACCGGACGGTGATGTGGATTTGTTGCGCAAGCACAAGCTTTTTGTAAACACTTGTCTTTTTAATTTGATTTTCGGAGCAGCCTATGGAGTCATGAGTTATTTCATCGGCTTCTATACAGGAATCTGGACCATGATGCTCAGTGTGGTGTTTTTCCTTTGCTGTATCTTTTTACTCCGCTATGTAAAAATCAATACTTTGGGGTTTGTGATGAGCTTGTATACCATCTGGCTCAATGCCATTTTGGTTTATTACTCCGGTGGACTTTTTACATCTCCGGTCTCACCTTGGATTACTCTGACCGCACCCATTGTTTTATTGTTGACAAATCGTAGAACATCCTACATAGTTTTGTCAATTTGTATTCTCTATGTCTTGGGATATTATATTCTTATCGAAACCGGCTATGAGTTTCCTTTTACCTATGACCGGGAAAAGTTTCATTACCCGTTTTTGGCTTTAGCCATGGCAGGCTTAGTAGCTATATTTTTCCTTATTGCCAACACGTTTGAGAAGCTGAAACAACAAGCTCTGGACAGTTTGGTAGCCAAGCAAAAGGAATTGGAATACGAGCAGGCACGTTCAGAAAATCTACTTTTGAACATCTTTCCAGCTGATATCGCCGAAGAATTAAAAAGTACAGGAAGAACCCAGGCGCGACTCCATGATAATGTCACTGTGCTTTTTGCCGATGTCAAGAACTTTACAATTGTTTCTGAAGGACTGCTTCCAGACCAATTAGTGGCACTTTTGGACACCTATTTCCAGCGGATTGATGCCATTATTCAAAAACATGGATTGGAAAAAATAAAAACCATTGGAGATGCATACTTAGCAGCAGGGGGTGTCCCAAAAGGCAATAAAGCCACAGCAAAGGATGTGGTAGCGGCTGCTTTGGAAATCCAAAAAACAAATGATGCCTACAAGGTTTTACGTCAAGCCGAAAACCTTCCATTTTTTGATTTTAGAATCGGTATCAACACAGGAACTGTCGTGGCTGGGGTAGTTGGCGATAAAAAATATGTGTATGACATCTGGGGTGATGCTGTCAATACTGCCGCGAGAATCGAGGAAAACAGCGCTCCAGGTAGAGTAAATATATCAACATTCACCTATGAAGTGGTCAAAGAGCATTTTGAACTGGAAGAAAGAGGCTTGATCACAGCAAAGAACAAAGGTAAAATTGAAATGTTCTGGGTTTTAGACCATAAACGCAGGTCTACCTAATTACCAGCCCAGTCTTTTGAGAACCAACCCATCTATTTGACCGAATAACATTTTTGGATGCTTCGTCCTCCAGGAGATATCATTGAGCTTTCCTCCCATCACCAAGTACTGATCGATTCCAAATTTCTCCATTTCTGCCAACACATGCTCCCTGGTATTGACCACTGCAATCCAACCTTCTTCCAGTTCATCCTGCCATTCCTCGTAATAATCCACCGAGTCCAGATCTGAATGGAAATTGAAAACCTGCTCACAGATAAAGATGAATTTATTGATCCCTTCTCCGATCATCAGCTCGATCATGTCTCTTTTCAGGGTCATGATATCGTTGCTTAGAAGGTCATTCCATTCTCCCAAAAACTCTATAATCGCAAACCCGAGATTATAATCCGAATACAGCACTTTCAAATAAAGTGTCTCACTTCCGAAATTATCCCATTGGGGATGAATGAGGTAATTATAAATCTGATCAGTGAAATAGACTTCAGAGTTTTCATAGCCAAAAAATGGAGACTTCGGATCCTCAGAGGCGATATATAAATTTCTCCAGTTGTAGTATGGTTCAATTGTATGCATGCATTTGGAAAGGTTTTTACCCTAACTGGAAAAACCTTTCCAAAGGTTCAAAATCATCAGATACCGTCATTAAACTCTAAGAATATCAATGGACCTGCATCCACTTTTTACTTTCCTTGCTGACAAAAGTAATCGGGACAAATTTGTCCGTAGGAGCTCCAATGTAATAAACAGTCCAGTTGGGATCATGATGGGAAAGCATATCGGAAATACAGTCTGCCCGATGACCTTGGGGATTGGCACAATCATCCCAGTAAAACAACTCCACTTTATAATGAAGTGATTTCACCTCATTGTTGATGATGACCTGTATTTCTATGTCCTGTTTGCCAGGAAATGTCGGAATAGGAATAGCAATGTGACTCATGGCTTAAGGGGTTTAAGTGTGTAATTATTGATGCATTTATTTTTACGTTGTTTATTCTTACCAATTCTTTTTTATCAGCAGGTTCTGGCTTTAATAATTTCGCAAACCAAATATTGAATACTTAATCTATAATATTTAGACTCAAAATACTCAATACTATATACTTGATACTTTGTACTTTGTACTTAATACTTCGTACTTTCCTCACTCACTCTTCAGACTCTTCACCGGATTTACCAGGGCAGCCCGAATCGCCTGAGAACTCACGGTAAGCAAAGCAATGAGCAAAGCCAGAATTCCTGCTATAGCAAATACCCACCAGTCAATGGAAACTCTATATGCAAAATCCTGGATCCATCGATCCACCACATACCAAGAGACTGGGATAGCCACCAATAAAGACAGCAAAACAAGCTTGATAAAATCCTTGGAAAGGGTAGCCACAACACCTCCAATGGATGCGCCTAGTACTTTCCGTATGCCTATTTCTTTCACCCGCTGCTCGGTAGTAAATGTAGCCAAGCCAAATAGTCCAAGGCAGGAGATCAAAATCGAAAGCACTGTGAGCATTCCCACAATGGCATTTACAGTACGATCGGCTCGATACAATTCTGTAAAATGATCATCCAGAAATTCATACTCAAATTCCCTTTCCGGGATGATTTCATTCCAGACAGACTCTATATGTGCTAGTGATTCAGGCACTTGTTCAGCACTTATTTTAACCGAAACTTCCTCATATCCCCAATTTTTGTTATTAAATAGCGTCAATGTTTCAATCTTATGATGTAAAGAGTTGAAATTGAAATCCTTCACGACACCCACAATTCTTGCGGCAGAATCCATTCCACTAAAACCAAACTCGGATCCAATCAGGGATTCCAGATCTTTGCCTGCTCCTTCATTTTGTAAAAGCTCATTTGCCAAAGATTCATTGATTAGATAGGTCATTCCCTTATCGGCTTCTGAATCAGTAAAATTCCTACCTGCGAGGAGTTCTATCTGATACACATCCAAAAAATCTTCATCCACGACGACTTGTGAAGTAGCCAGATTTCTGGCTGGACCTTCCCCATGAAAAGTGACAGAAGTCTGGTGTAAATTGTTTCCCAGGCGCTGTCCGGAAGCGGTGACACTTTGGATCAGGGAGTTTGACAGCAAGCTTTCCTTTAACACATCATAACGATCCGAATAGCGTCCTCCAATCGGGAGGGTTATCACTTGTTCGTGCGAAAAACCCAGATCCTTGTCTTGCATATAGGTCACTTGCCTCGTGGCGAAAAAAGTAGAAATTATCAAGAAAATCGCGCAGCTAAATTGTACGATCACCAGGACATTTCTGAAATCTGATTTTCTTTTGCCTGATTCCGCAGAGCCTTTGAGCACTTTGACCGGCTGAAAACTGGACAGAAATACTGCCGGATAGATACCTGAAAGTACCCCTACCAACAAAGCACCCAAAATCACCAAGAACAGCAAGGTCGGATCGGTAAACAGAGGAAACTCCAAACTACGCTGGCTGAATTCGCTGAGATAGGGCAAAGTCAGATATACCATCATGACTGCCAGTATCATGGCTATCATACTGATCAAAATGGATTCACTGATAAACTGACTATACAATTGTTTCCGTGTGGCTCCTGAAGCCTTCCTAACCCCGATCTCCAATGCCCTTCCTATAGACTTAGCAGAAGAAAGATTCACGAAATTTATTCCTGCAATAAAGAGTACGATGAGGGCGATGTAAAAGAAAATCTGTGTATAAGCCCCGTCAAACTTTTGGTAGTTCACATAATCATGGGTGATATCCTTGGAACCATCATGTACCTGATCCAGAGGTTGTAAAAACAACTCATATCCTTGTGCTCCATCTTCTCCCATATGTGCAAGCAAATAATCCGGGAATTTCTGTTCCAATGCTGAGAGCTCCGTTCCATCCACTAGTTCGAGATAGGTGGTCAGCCAGTTACTTCCCCAATTTTCCATATTTCGTGGGCTTGTGAAAGTGCTAAATGAGGTGAGAGCTTCGAATTTCAAATGAGAGTTTTTCGGGATATCTTCCACGATTCCCGTTACTGTAAAAAATAAACTGTCTTCCTCTGCCACTTGAAGGATCTTTCCCATAGCCGTTTCGGTGCCAAAGAGTTGCTCAGCAGCTGACTCAGTAAGTACAATAGTCCGGGGTTCAGCTAATGCTTTGCTAGGATCTCCTTCGAGCATCTTGAAGTCAAAAATCTGAAAAAACGAAGAATCAGCCCATAATGATTCATCAAGCGATGGTGTCGCATTTTCCATTTCAAATTTCAACTGTCCTCCAGGTCTCACCCGGGTAAAATTGAGAATCTCTGGAAATTCCTCCATGAGTGTAGGTCCCATAGGGTACATGGAAAGAGCTACTTTTTGAGGAGCTACCATCCCTTCCCATTTCTGTACTTCATCTAGCCTGTAGATATTTTTAGTGTGAATTCCATCGAATTCCCTCTCATAATTCACAAAAAGCAAAATCAAGATGCATACGGCCATCCCTATGGACAAACCAGCAATATTCAGAAAGGAAAAAAGCTTATTCTTTCTGATATTTCTAAAGGCGATTTTTAGATAGTTTTTCAGCATAATCCTATTGATTGGAAATTTGAACGATTGAAAGACTGAAAAATCAGGTCCACCCAATCGTTCATTCTAACCTTGATTACTAATGGTTCTTGTTTTTTGAATCTTGTTCCTAAAATCAAAATACATGGTACTAAATACTTGATACTAATTACTTGATAATCAATACTGTATACTTGATACTTTGTACTTCGTACTTCGTAAATCACTCACTCTTTAAACTCTTCACCGGATTCATCAGTGCTGCTTTGATGGCTTGGAAACTGATAGTTACCAAGGCTACAACTACTGCCAAAACACCGGATACCAAGAATACCCACCAATGCACCGGAACCTGATAAGCAAATCCTTCGAGCCACTTGTTCATCCCAAACCAAGCCACTGGCGTTGCCACTAGAATTGCCACTAAAACCAGTTTTACAAAGTCTTTGGAAAGCAAACCCACGATGCTTCCTATATCTGCACCAAGCACTTTTCGGATTCCGATTTCCTTGGTTCGTTGCTCGGCTGTATAAGTAGCCAATCCCAACAATCCCAAGCAGGCAATAAAAATCGCCAATATTGAGAAGCTTGTAAAGATCTGTCTAAAACGAAAATCTGATTCGTATTGACTATTGAAATCCTCATCCAAAAAGCTGTAAATAAATGGACGATGCGGTGCCAGTTGGTTCCAGACACTTTCAATTTCGGCCAATGTTGCCGGCAAATCTTCTGTGGAAAGCTTCAGACTCATATACCGACTGGCATAGGCTTCAAAAGGCAAAGTCAAAGGTTCTACAGTATTGTGTAAGGAAATGTAATTGAAATCCTTCACCACCCCGATTACTTCTCCGGCTCTTCCCCATTGATCGAATTTTTTACCAATAATATCCGCAGGATTGGCATAACCATATTGCCTTGCGGCAGCTTCATTTACCACTAATGCTGAAGTGGAATCGGATGGATAATCTCGGCTGTAAGACCTTCCAGCAACCAATTCCAAATTGAAATGATCAATAAAATCCAAACCAACCTGGAATATGGCCTGACCTTGCTGTATCATTTCACCTTCTGGATTTTCGATAGTCGTTCCGGCATTGGGAAAATGGCTTCCTGGCACACTTCTGGAAAAAGCAACTGAGGCAATATTTTGGTTTTTCTCCAATTCATTTTCCAAAGAAGATGAAACATTATTGACTTGCTCATCATAGTTATAATCCACTACAAGCATCTGCTCTTTGTCAAAACCCATATCCTTGTCCAGCAAATGGCTCATCTGATTATAGACGATGATGGTACCAGCTATCAAAGCTATAGAAAGACTGAATTGGAAAATCACCAAACCTTTGCGGAGATTGGCTCCTTTGGCATCTGATTTATTGATTCCCTTCAGGATAGAAACCGGCCTGAAACTAGATAAAATAAGAGCTGGATAAGAACCTGCAAGCAGCCCAACCAAGATTACGATCCCAAAGAAAAATGGAATGGTTTGCCAATTCAGGACTCGATTGACCAATAGTTCTTTTCCTGTCAAACCATTCATCCATGGCAAAGCAAGGGAAACAAACACCACAGCGAGCAAGCCTGACAAAATCACGATCACTAAGGATTCACCAAGGAACTGAAAAATCAAACTGTTTTTATCAGCTCCTATGGACTTACGAATTCCTACTTCCTTGGCCCGCTCCATGGATCTGGCCGTAGACAGGTTCATAAAATTGATGATGGCAATTGCCAAAATGAAAAAACCTATAACCGAAAACACATAAATATTAGACAGGGAAGCAGTTTCGCCTGGTTGACGCTGCACTTCTGATCTGAGGTAGACATCTTTAAGAGGTTCAATGCCAATGGTATAATTTGGTCCGTTTTCTTCACTAGCTCTTCGGGAGATAAATTCAGGAAGCTTTGCCTCAAAAGCCTGCTGGTCAAATTGATCATTCGCCAAGAAATAGGTGTATGTATCCACATAACCCCAAGCTTCGAAAACCTGAGGTCTTGACTGATAAAAAGTACTTAAGGATAGCAAAGTATTAAACTTCAAATGGGAATTGGACGGCATGTCTTTCATCACACCCGTGACTGTGTAATCCCCAGCATTTGCCCTTCCTGCGACATCCGATCCCTTTAGGGTTTTACCTAATGCTTCCTCGTCTCCAAAATATTTCTTCGCTGTAGTCTCTGAAAGCACAACGCTATAAGGTGCTACTAAAGCAGTTTTTGGATCCCCCTCTAGCAATTCATAAGAAAACACTTCAAAGAAGGTAGAATCCATAAAAACGATCCCATCTTCCTGTTGGGTTTCATCTCCCGATGAAAATAAGATATCTGCCTTACCTGAAAATCTGACAACCTTTTCAACTTCCGGAAAATCCAACTCTAATGCCGGACCTACAGGTGCATTTCCCCAAACCCAATAATTCTCTCTTCCACTAGTTTCGGATTGCTCATCCTCACCAAAATAACCATGGACAACCCTAAAAATTCGGTCACCATTTTCATTGAATTGGTCATAGGATAATTCATCCTGAACAAACATAAAAATAAGCACACAGCAGGCCATGCCGATACCCAAACCAACCATGTTGATGAAGGAATAAACCTTCTTTTTCAAAAGGTTTCTATAGGCGATTTTTAAATAGTTCTTGATCATATATTTGAGGTTTTCTATTCACTTTTTAGGCTTTTTACCGGATTGACCATTGCAGCCTTCACGGCCTGGAAGCTCACGGTGAGCAAGGTGATGGAAAGAGCACCGATCCCGGCAATGGCAAAAACCCACCACGACATATCGGTGCGGTACTCGAACTTGTCCAGCCAGCCGCTCATGAAATACCACGCCACGGGCGAGGCAATGAACAATGAAATGAAAACCAACCAAACGAAATCTTTGGAGAGCATGGCCCACAAATTTTGGACCGATGCGCCGAGCACTTTTCTGACCCCGATCTCTTTGGTGCGCTGCTCGGCCACAAAAGAGGCCAGACCGAACAAGCCAAGGCAACTAATCAAAATAGCAAGACCCGTAAACACGCCCGCCAATTTCCCGATGCGTTCTTCTGAGGCAAATTTCGTGGCGTATTCTTCGTCCACAAACTGGTACTCGAACGGCAGGTTTGGAAAGTTCTTCTTGAACACTTCTCCAATGACCGCGATGTTTTCCTTGGCACTTCGCTCAGGGTTTAGGCGGAGATTATAATAACTACTGTTATTGTATTTATCGAATACATAGACTGATTGTTTGACCGGTTCATATGGAGATTGGACCAGCACGTCTTCGATCACTCCAATGATCTGTAAAGGAGGATCAGGATTTTCGGTGTCATCATCTCGGATTAACATTCCAACGGGATCCGTGAGGCCCATATACTCCATTGCCGTTTTATTTATCAGGACGGCGTTTGAGTCAGAAGCCAAACTCCGGTCGAAGTCCCGACCGTCAATGATTTTCAGTCCGAGCGATTTTGCGTAATCGTAAGAAACTTCAGTCCAAGCCAAATCCTCCTGAAAGCCTTCTGGTTTTCCGTCCCACAAAAAGCCAGAACGGTTAGACCACACCTGGGTAGTCGGGCTGCTGGAAGAAGACATCTCGACCACTGCACCAGAGTTTAGAAACTGCTGTCGCATTACGTCATATTTACCTTCAAAATCACTGCTAAAGGTGGGGATTTGCACCAGTCCTTCCTTATCGTATCCAATGGGGCGGTTTTTGCTGTACTGGATTTGCTGATACACCACCATCGTGCCGATGATCAGGGCCACCGAGACGGTGAATTGGGCAACCACCAACACCTTCCTGGGCAAAGCGGCAAAACGTCCGGCTTTAAAAGTGCCTTTCAACACTTTAACTGGTTGAAAAGAAGATAGATATAAAGCCGGATAGCTTCCCGACAGCAAAGCAGTTGTAAGGACAAATGCAGCAGAGGCTAGCCAGAAACCGGCACTTCCCCACGGAAACTCCATTTCTTTCTGGGCGAGATCGTTGAAACTGCTCAGCGAAACCGAGACCATCAAAAGGGCGACCATAAATGCAAGAGTGACTACCAACATCGACTCGCTCAAAAACTGGTTGATGAGTTGCCCCCGGACCGATCCTATTGACTTTCGGATGCCCACTTCTTTGGCCCGTTTCTCGCTGCGGGCAGTGCTGAGGTTCATAAAATTGATGCAGGCTAGGAGCAATACAAATATTCCAATGATGCCGAATAGCCAGACGTTCTCAATGCGTCCACCCACCTGCACACCGTCTTCGTAGTTGTTCCGCAGGTGCCAGTCTTCCATGGGATGCAGAAAAATTTGTGGATTGTATTGAGCGATGTCTTCGTCGGCATTTTTCTTGACATCCATTATTGTTTCTGAAACCTGCTCCATCGTGGTGTTATCGGCAATCTGGACGAAGAGTTGGAAGGAATTGTTCCCCCAGCGATCAGCAGCACGCTTGATCCAATCCTGGCTATTAACAAAAAATTCCCATGGGACAATGAACTGAACGTCGTAAAAGGCCGTGTTGTAGGGAAATTCCTTGTAAACGGCGGTGACTTCCAGGTCTTTTTGTGAGTGAAATTTGACAGTCTTCCCAACAGGGTCTTCATTGCCGAACAAGGCTTTGGCGGTGGGTTCCGCCAGCATGATCGAGTTAATATCTTTCAGGCCGTCTTTGACGCCGTTCAGGATTTCCATTTCCAGCATCTCGGGGGCACCTTCCTGCATGAAATTGCCCGTTCTGGAAATAGTGGTCTCACCGTTTTGGAGGTAACGGTCCTGTGTCCACGAAGACATCACCAAATGCTCAAAATTATCTCCGTAACCATCCCTCAGGACAAATTCCAGCGGACGGGGAATGGCCGGCCCGGTTCCAGTGTTCCCGTTGAAAGTTTGGCTTTGAAACACAATGGCAATTTTGTCTTTGTTTTCAAAGTAATTGTTATGTGAAAGCTCATCATTCACCCACAGCCCGATCATTATGGTCACGGCCATGCCGAGAGACAACCCAAAGATGTTGATGAATGAGTAAACCTTGTTTTTTAGAAGATTCCTCCAGGCGATTTTAAAATAGTTTTTAAGCATAGGTTTAAGGTTTATTCACTTTTCAGGCTTTTCACAGGATTTGCCTGAATACTTTTATAGGTCTGGAAGAAAATAGTCAGCACTGCCAGTCCTAAACAACTTCCAATTGCCAATGCAATCACCCAAATGCTAATACCAGTCTTGTAGGCAAATTCCTCCAACCACTGATTCATAAAGTAAACTGCAAGTGGAATGGCCAAAGCCACAGATATCAAAACCAAACGAAGATAGGAAGCAGATAACATGACAAAGATCTCCGCCATAGAAGCACCGAATACTTTTCGGATTCCGATTTCCTTGGTTCTCAAATGAGTGGTATAAGCGGTTAATCCAAATAGTCCCAAACAGGCAATCAAAATGGACATGAATGTCAGCACTTTCAGTAGATCAGCCATTTTCATTTCAGACTGATAAACTCTAGCAAAATCCTGATCCATAAATGAATAATTCATAGGAACCCGTGGTTCGTAAGCTTCCCAACCTGCCTTCAATTCCTTGATAGCAGATTCCGCCTGATTACCCTGAACTCTTACAGTGATATAGTCTCTCAGATAATAATCATGCATGTATTCGATGACCAGGGGTTTGATCTCGTTTCTATAAGTTTCGAAATTGAAATCCTTTACCAATCCAACCACCTCTAAAGAAGCTTCATCATCTTCTCCCTCATTTTTCACTAAAATCTGTCCAATTGGGTCCTCAACAATTCCAAGGTATTCGGCAGCTTTTTCATTGATGATGATTTTTCCGGCATCGGCGCCTGCAGTTTGTGCAAAGTTTCTTCCCTTCAATAATTCGAAATGGTAGGTAGTCAAGTATTCTGCATCTGCTTCGTACCAGTTCATCCCTTGATCTTCTTTGGAATTAATGGAGTTAAAAGAGCGCATTTGATATTGACCAGTCATAGGAATTCCTGTAGAAAAGCTCATGGATTCGATCTGGCTGCTGGATACAAATCGGCCTTTGAAATCTTCCCGTTGTTCATTTCTTATTTCTCCATCATTGTGGATGATGAGCAGTTGCTCTTTATCAAAGCCAGGATTGGAATTTTGTATAAAGCTCATCTGGCGTTGCACTAAGAGGGTACAAATAATCAAAGTCAAAGAAGTAGCGAATTGAAAAACTACCAAGGCATTTCGGAAGGAATGGGCATTTTTCCCAACAGTTAATTGCTTTTTCATGATCAGCAAAGGCTTGAAGGAAGAGAGGTAAAAGGCCGGATACGCGCCAGAGATCAGAGTCAATCCGATCAGGAGAATCGGAATCATCCCCAAAACCCAAGGATTACTGAATAGATTAAACTGGATGTCTTTGCCGGAAATCTGATTGAAAAGCCCATTTGACAGTTGAACTACTACCAGTGAAAGCGCTACAGAAATCAAAACCAAGATGAATGCTTCGGTCAAAAATTGGTAGACCAGTTGAGATTTTGCCGAACCCATTACTTTTCTCACTCCAACTTCCATGGATCGAAGTCCAGCTTTGGCAGTAGCCAAATTCATAAAATTGATGCAGGCCAAAAGCAGCACAAAAACCGCCACCAAAGAAAAAATATAGACATAGCTTTCATAACCATTGGCTTCCAATTCCCTTAGCAAATGTGATTTCAAATGGATATCCTGAATCGGCATCAATTGAAGATTGTAATCCGACCCTTCACCTTCCTTATCAAAAGCCGGAATGGCATAGTTCGAAACGATTTGATCCAATTTCGACTTCACTGCTTCACTGCTTCCATTTTCGATTTTCACATAAGTATTTAAAATTGGCCAGGTCCAAGAGTCCATCAAAAAGATCTCCTGATACATTCCTGGTTCGTAAACCAGCATATCAAAATGTAAATGAGACTGGGCTGGAATATCCTGAATTACAGCAGCAATTTCCCGTGGTGTTGGGTTATTGCTTCCTATCAACAATGCCTTTCCAAGGACTTCCTGTGGAGAAATCTCTCCAAAATATTTCTTTGCCAGAGATTCTGTGATAGCAATAAAATTGGGTTGGGAAAGTGCTTTTTCCTTACTTCCTGCCACCAAAGGCATATCAAAAACCTGAAAGAAATTTGGCTCAGCATAGAAAACCTTCTCCTCACGGAAAACCTGATCCATATTGGTTCCAGATCCTGGCTGAATAGTAAAGTCATTCCACTTCAAAATTCTCGTCACAGCGTTTACCTCTGGTATATCGGATGCAATTCTTGGCCCCAATGCCGGAGGAGCAGTAGCATAACTTGCTGTTTTAAAATCTCCCCAATGGGAACTCACCCTATAAATAGAGGAGGAATCAGGCAGGAATTGATCATAACTGAGTTCATCCTGAATAAAAAGTGTGATCATCAAAAACCCACTGATCCCAAGAGTCAAACCAAAAATATTCAGTCCAGTATACAGTCTGTTTTTCTTAAGTACTCTCCAGGCAATCTTTAAGTAGTTTTTTAGCATAATCAATTTAGGATTTAATAGGCCGGGCATAATAGAGCCCATTGTCTCTCTTTCTACATTTCCAGTTTTGTGCCATAGAAAAAAGCCCAAAACAGCGTTGTTTTGGGCTTTTAATCATTAATTTCATATGTCAAGCGAACAATTTCGTCCGCTCGTGGTCAAATCCTAATAATCGCTATTCATCTGATAAACTGTCCACTGGATTAGCCAATGCGGATTTAATCGCTTTGGATCCTACCGTCAAACCGGTAATCAGCAGGGAACAGATCATAACAATAATAAAGAGTCCTGTCGAAAATGGAATTTTGAAGGCAAAATTCTCCAGCCATTTTTCCATCATCCAATAAGCAATCGGAACAGCGATGAAGAAGGCCAATAAAACCATCAGGAAATACTCTCTGGTCAATAAATAAGTGATCTGGGAAACAGAAGCGCCAAGGACTTTTCTTATTCCTATTTCCTTTACTTTTTGACTGATCATAAAAGATACCAGCCCATAAAGACCAATACAAGAAATCAAAATAGAAATGGCAGCAAAAATCTTGAATACCAAGGCTAATTTCTGCTCGCTTTCATAGAATTTCTGAATGGATTCATCCAGGAAGTACCCATGATAAATCTGCTCAGGATAAACCTTATCAAAAGCTTCCTCCACTTTGGCAATGTTTTCCAAAGAAGCATTTTGATCCAATTTCAATCCAACCACATGATAAAAATCCTTCTTGGGAGCAATCACCAACTGCTTGATTTCATCGCGTAAAGAATTAACTGTAAAATCTTTGATTACGCCAGTTACGGTCGCCCATTCTCTCATCATCCCCAATCTAAACTGCTTTCCAATCGCATCATTAGGATCTTCGATTAAAAGCCTTTTAGCCATGGTTTCATTGATCACCACCTCTTTGATGGTATCACTTTGTTGGTAAGGACCACCTGCGACAAACTCTATATCATAGGTCTCGAAATACTTTTCATCTCCAAACTTCGCATAGGCGGGAAAGGGAACATCCTCTTTCTTCCCATCAAAATAAAAGTTAAACAAGCTATTATTGTCGGAAGCAGGTACATCGGAAGCCAAGCTAGCTGTGACCACGTTTGGATTGCCGAGTAATTCCTGTTTGAAATATTCAATCCGGCGCTCATCTTCTGTATCAAAAGGAACTTCCACAAAATACACGTGCTCTTTGGTGAATCCCAGATCTGCATCCTGAACCATAGTCATCTGCTGAATGGCAATGATCGTACTGATCATCAAGATCTGCGCGATCGCAAATTGTACGACCACCAAAGCCTTTCTGACAGATATTCCACCTACGTTATTTTGCTGGAATTTGCTTTTCAAAGCATGAATAGGCTTGAACTTGGAGATAACCAAGGCAGGATAAAACCCTGAAAGTAGCGTCAAAGTCACAACCAAAATCCCCACAAATGCCAAAATGATAGGTTGGAAGAAATCCATCTTTTCAGGAACATCTGCTATTAGACTTAAGAATGGAAGTAGCAGGGTTGCTCCTATCATCCCTATCAAAGCAGCGATGAGAACAGAGAGAAAGGTCTCTCCGAAGGATTGAAATATAATCTGGGTTTTGGTACTTCCCATCACTTTTCGCACTCCGATTTCTTTCCCTTTTCCAATGGCTCGGGAAGTGGCCAAATTTACGAAGTTGATGGAAGCCATAACCAGGATAAACAATCCGATGATCACCAAAGTATTCACGGTGGACAATCGGGTCACACTTCCACTGATGCTTCCATATTGCTGGTCAAAGTGAATGTCTTTGTAAGCCTGTAAAATCAAAGACTTTTCTGAATTTCCTCTCCCTTCAAAATTCTTTTTAGTAAAACCATCCAAAGCTGCTTGGGCACTAGCTAAATCAGCATTTTCTGCCAAGCTTACGTAGAGTTGATTGTCACTTCCCAAGCTTCCCCAAGAGTCAAAATCATGATCGTAAATCACTGGATTGGATCGCATTGTTTGGTAGGATACCAACATATCAAAAAACATATTGCTGTTATCAGGAATATCCTCTACAATCCCTGAGACCGTTAACTGAAGACCGCTGGAAAAATCCAAAGTCTTGTTTTCTGCCATTTCCCAGCTGCCAAAAAACTTGGCTGCAGTGGTCTTTGTCAGGATAATTTTATTGGGTTCGGAGAGGCTCTGGATATCACCGGAAGCAAACTCCAGATCAAAAAGGTCTGCAAAATCAGGTGTGGTATAAAAAGTATAGTCGATTTCATACTTGTCTGGAATCCTTGCTTTCGCAGCATCCTTGTAAATATTCACCTGCGTATTATAGGCAGATCTGACAGGTACTACTTCTTCAAAAGGCAAGTTATCTGCTGCAATCGCATCGGGAACAGGATTATTGACTCCGGGATTGTAATCGAATCCATCTGGGTATTTGTCTTTGGAAACGATCCTGTAAATTTCATCGTAATTGCTTTGAAATTTATCAAAGCTCATTTCATATTGAATGATAACAAAAAGTAAAAGAGAGGCTGTCATGCCAATGGCCAATCCAAAAATATTGATTGCACCAGCCCATTTGCTCCGCATCAGATTTCTCCAGGCAACTTTCAAATAATTTGTAAACATGTTGGCAATTGTTTCGGTAGTACTAAATCTCAAAACTTAAAATCCCTGCTATCTATTCCACATTAATGCCAAAGGAAAACAGCTCAAAATGGCTAAAATGGTCACTTTTTAGAAATTCAATGTCAAATGTAACGGACAATTTTGTTCGCTAGTGGGCGATTTCAGTGATAGTAGACAGTCGCAGTGAGTAGTCACAGTAAGTAGTCCCAGTAGACCAAACGATTAACATGTCAGCCTGAGCAATTAAGAGACGAGAATCTCGAAATCGAAGGCATTGAACAAATTGCCTCCGAGAAATAAATTACTTTTTCCGTGCATCATTGCGAGGGAGGAACGACCGAAGCAATCCCGATGAAATGGACGAGATTGCCACGTCGTCGTACCTCCTCCACGCCCGCCTCCCGGAGGGCAGGCAATGATGGTACCAAGGAAAATTTATCTTTCAAGAGGGTTCCGGTTTTAAATTTCATTTCGAGCAGGCAATCTCGTACTTCGTAAATCGTATTTCTTAAATCCTACTTCAAAAATAAATTCTACTCTACCACCTTCGATCTTTGGAAGCTAAAAAGTAAATAAAATAGCGATGGAAGGATAAACAAACTCCCAATCAACAGAGCCCAAGCCAGAGTTTCAATGGGTTTTCCAGTTGCAGAGGAATTAAAAACAGAAAGATTTTCGCCGGATTGGGTAATGATGATATCGGGAAAATAATGGTATCCAAAAGCTATCAAAATAGCACTCACCACAAATCCACTAAGCGCTCTGCTCAACTTCCTATTTCCTTTTTCGATCTGAAACCAAAGAAATACCAAAGCAAGTGTAGCCAGCAAAAGAATGGAAAGCGTCATAGGCTCTTGTACTAAAAGACTGACCAAATCAATACCTTCTACCTCCGCCGCCAAAAACACCAATCCTCCCGCCAAAACAGTTACAATCATAAATATCCGAGACCTCTTTACAAGATAGGATTTCAACTCTTTTTCCATCGTTTCTCCAACCAGAAAAACAGCTGCAAGGAACCCACAGATTGCTACAGTAAAAAGACCGATAGAAAAGCTAAAGAAATTGAACCAAGGATGGATAAAGGAATCGTAAAAGTTAGCTGCATCAGGATTAATGTTTCCGCTTACTGTAGCACCGAAAATCAAACCCAGAAATAGCGGAGTTACAAAACTTGAATAGGTAAAAATCAGATTATAAATCCGCTGCATATCATCCTTCACTGCATCATAATGCCTAAAAACAAAGGCAGTTCCCCTTCCAATAATACCAATCAACAGCAACACCAAAGGAATATGCAAATGCACAGAGAGCATGGTGTAGATTGAAGGAAAGCCCACAAATAGAATCACAATCGTGATAATCAGCCACATGTGATTGGCCTCCCAAATCGGCCCAATCGTCTGATAAGTAATCGCTCTGACTCGGTCCCGAATCTTTGCCGGGGAAGTCATTTCCACGATACCAGCTCCAAAATCAGCTCCTCCCATCAGGACGTACAACAAGATGGACAAACCCAGAAAAACAATGACCACGTATAGCATGTGTTAGAATTTAAGTGTTGGCAATAAATGGTTTAGGACTCTCTGCATTAGCTTCTTTCAAGGATTCCGGAACAGCTTTAATCTGTCTGATCAATAGGAAAGTGACCACCAGAGCAAGTGAGATGTAGATCGCTGAAAACAGATAAAAAGAATATGCGATCCCAGGGATTGGAGTCACCGCATCTTTTGTCTTTAGGATTTCATAAATAATCCAAGGCTGTCTTCCCACTTCCGTTACAGTCCAACCAGCTTCTACCGCAATAAATCCAAGCGGAGTAGCCAAAGCAAAAAGCCAAAGAAACCAATTCTCCTTCAACCATTCTTTCTTCTTCCAATTGGAAAGGAAAAAGAGCAAAGCCAAGCCCATCATGACCATTCCTAAGCCAACCATTATTTGAAAGGCAAAATGGGTCACCATTACGGGAGGATGATTTTCCTCCGGAAACTGATCCAATCCAATCACTTCGGATTCAAAGTCTCCATGCGCCAAAAAACTTAAAGCTCCCGGAATTTTCAAAGCATAATTTACTTCCTTCGCCTCCTCATCAGGAATACCTCCAATGATTAAAGAAGCTCCTTTTTCAGTTTTAAAATGAGCTTCCATGGCCGCCAGTTTTGCGGGTTGTCTGATAGCTACATCCTTTGCTGAGATATCCCCAGAAATAGGCTGAAGCAAGGCTGCTATTCCTCCAAATATCAAAGCAATACGAAAGGCTTTTCGATGAAATTCGATGTTCTTCTTTTTTAACATCATGTAGGCATGGATACCCGCTACCGCAAATCCTGTTGCTGTAAATGCAGCCAATGTCATATGCAAAGCCTGAGAAAACCAGGCATCATTAAACAAAGCCTGAATCGGGTCAATATTCAGATATTCTCCATTCACATAGTCAAAACCGGAAGGGCTATTCATCCAGCCGTTTGCAGCTACCACCAATATCCCAGATGCCAGTCCACTGATCCCCACCACCACACCGGTAAACCAATGAAACCATGGTTTGAATATCCCCCAACCATATAAAAAGAACCCCAAGGCAATCGCTTCTATAAAAAAAGCCGTTCCCTCCAAAGAAAACGGCATTCCAAAGATCGGTCCGGCATGAAGCATAAACTTTGGCCACAACAGTCCCAGTTCGAAGGAAAGCATAGTTCCTGATACAGCACCTGTCACAAAAAAGATTGCAACTCCCTTACTCCAGGCCTTGGTGAGATCTTTATAAAGAGGATTTCCTGTTTTCAGGTATTTGTAATGAGAAGTGGCCATAAAAAAGGGCATTACCATACCGATACAAGCAAAAATAATGTGAAACCCGAGTGAAAGTGCCATTTGGGAGCGGGCAGCGAAAAGGTCCTCCATTTGACTTCTGTAGTTTAAGGCCGACTATTCAAGCCAACCAAGTACTTAAAACTTCTTACCTGACTGACGCACAAATTCAGCGAATAGTTCAGCATTTTCAAACTATTTTTTAATCCATTTTTTAGCAATTATATCCAAGGACTGAACCTGCGGAAGCTCTGTAAAACTAAGTTATGAAAATGAATGGATTTGAGTTTTTTTAGCACAAAATCAGCAGTTTATAGAAGTGATTTTTAACAAAATTCTGTAGCTTAAAGACAAAAAACCACTTTTATGTACGTCAAACGGTATTATAGTTTTTGGATGACAGTTCGCTGGTCCAAATTTTCTTTGATTTATGGCATACTCTACTCCTTTGTCATCATTGTTCTCTACGAAATCACTTCCATCCCATTCTCTCTTCCTTGGCAACCAATTTCAGTGATTGGTGTGGCTGTTGCCTTCTTTCTGGGATTCAAGAACAACAGTTCCTATGACCGAACCTGGGAGGCAAGAAAAATCTGGGGAGCCATCGTTAATGAAAGCAGAACCTTTGCCACGGGAATTCTCAGTTTGCCCAACCCGGATTTACCTTTTGAAAGTAAAAAGAAAATCATCTACAGACATTTGGCTTGGCTCATGGCTTTGAAACATGTGATGCGTCAGGAAAAAACTTGGGAACACAATCTCCCAGTGAACAAACTGAATTTTATTCCTGGATTTATCAAGGAATATTACGACGGGATCAATGCTGAGATCGAAAAATATCTTTCTGAAGAGGAATTGACCGAACTCAAAACCATCTCCAACATCCCTTCCCATATCCTTAAGAATCAAAGCAATGAGATTTCAAAATTAAAAGAGGAAGGTTTTTTGAGTGATTACAAACAGGTCAGATTGCATGAATTAATCGGAAATCTATATACCCATCAGGGTATGTCCGAGCGGATCAAAAATTTCCCTTTTCCAAGGCAATATGCTTCCACAGGACTTTGGATTACTTATATCTTCTGTGCTTTAATCCCTTTCGGTTTACTGGATATTTTTGAGCAATCCCGAGCCTTGCATTATTGGTTGACCATTCCTTTCTCAGCCATTATCATCTGGATTTTCTTTTTGGTGGATCGTATCGGGGATTATTCGGAAAACCCATTTGAAGGGGGATACAATGATGTTCCTATTTCCTCTGTAGCTAGGGCAATTGAAATTGATCTCTTGGAAATGGTCAACGATGAAAACATTCCTGCTCCTTACAAAACTGAAAATGGTTTCTTGATGTAAAAACAGATTTTTTTGACGGTTTAATCAGGGCATAAAACACTGAAATTCAGAATTTTATTTTTTAAATAATGAATACAAAAGACCGAAAATCGCCCCGTTTGTCAAATTGGAATTATGGATCTGACGCATCCTATTTCATCACTATTTGCAGCAAAAACCGGGAACATTTTTTTGGAGAAATCATTAACAAAAAAATGAATTTGACACCGGCAGGTGCGATTGCATCGGTCTTATGGCATGAAATAAAAAACCATGCAAAAAATATCGAATTAGGCGAATTTGTGGTTATGCCTAATCATATCCATGGAATTTTGATTTTGAATGGAAATGGGGATAATAATGACCGGACCGTTGTAGGGACAACGCAGAACGACGTAGGGACAACGCATGCGTTGTCCCTACCACCAAATACCGCGTTGTCCCTACCACCAAATACCGCGTTGTCCCTACCACCCCCAAAAACCGCGTTTTCCCAACGATCAAACCGATTCCAAAATCAGGGGAAAAATACGGTTTCATCCATTGTTGGTTCCTATAAATCTGCCGTAACCAAATATTGCAATCTGTTGGAATTACCAATGGGATGGCAATCCCGATTCCATGATCATATCATCCGAAATGATGAATCTTTTCACAGGATTTCCAACTATATCCGATACAATCCTGCCAACTGGAAGGAAGATAAATTCTATTAATTCTAACTTGTAGAATCCCTAAACAAGGAAAAACTATCTCTTTCGGATTCTGCTAGATCCTGAAACTTTGATATCCCCCATTCTTGGTGATCCTGAGTAGACAATATCTCCTGAACCAGAAGAGCGGACAGAAATTTCGCCCAAATCACCGACATAGGTATCTCCTGAACCTGATTTAGATACTTCTAATTCTTCGATAGAAAGGTCATCAGCAACAAAATCACCAGAACCGGATTGTTTGATTTCTGCTTCACCTATAGAACCGCTTTGGATTTTTATTTTTGCCGAACCTGAAATAGATGCTTCCAATTCATCAGCCCTAAGATTCTTCATGTAGATATCTCCTGATCCCGACAATCCTATGTAAAAGTCCTCAGAAATCACATCTGATTTCACATCCATTTTACCAGACCCGGAACATCTCACTCCCTCCAAGCTGGTATAAGTAACATAAAAAGTCAAATCTACATTTCTGTAATTACCATTCACCAAACCAAGTTTAAGCACATCTCCGTCAATTTCGGTTTTCACTTTATCCAAATCAACACCTTTGGCTTCAATTCTGATTTCTTCCGTATTCCCTTCGGTCAAAATCACTTCCCAACTTCCTCCTGAATGTACTTTAGTGAAATGACCTGGTTTTCTTGTTTCTGTTTGTTGTGCCTGAGCGCATGAAACCATCACGAATGCCGAAATGGCCAATGCTGCTAGTTTTGAATAGATTTTCATATTGCTATAGTTTAATTTTTTTAGATTGATATTTATTAAAAGCGAAAGGTAGCCCAAGTCTGAGCTTGGCATTTGCTGCTATTTCATCAGATGCAGAAACTTTACAAGAAGTTGCATCTACTTTCATTTTTCTCTCATAGAACTCCGTATTTCTTCATTCGTACTCTGTACTTCCAATCTCGTACTTCGTATTTCCCTTTTCGTATTTCCTACCTCCCACCTCGTACTTCGTATTTCCCATTTCGTACTTCCCTAATCACTCACTTTTAATACTTTTCACCGGATCAGCCCACGCTGCTTTCAATGATTGTGACATTACCGTAATTCCGGCAATCAAACCAGCTATTAGTCCTGCCCATAAAAAGACTGTCCAGCCGATTCCGATTTTGTAGGCAAAATCTTCCAGCCAACTATCCATTCCAAACCAAGATATCGGAACAGCGATCACAAAACCGATTAAAACCAGTTTCATAAAATCTTTGCCAAGAAGGATCAAAATATTATTGGTTTCAGCTCCCATCACTTTTCGGATTCCGATTTCACGGGTACGCTGTGCCGTAGCAAAGGTGGTTAAACCCAATAATCCAAGCACGGAGATCAAAACTGCCAAAGCTGAGAAGAAAGTAAAAATCGTTTTCACACGTTGCTCGGCTTCGTATTGCCTATTAAATCCTTCATCTACGAATATGGGTTCGAAAGGAAATCCTGGATTTAAATCCGCCCATTCTGTTTTCAAATAGGCCAAAGTCTGATCCTTGGAAGAGGCATCCATCTTGATACTTACCTGATTGGAGCGATCCTGAGTGATCATAAATACAATAGGTACTATCGGTTGATGGAGGGATTCGAAGTGAAAGTTTTTCATCACACCTACTACAAATCCATTTCTACCGCCGTAATTAAATTTCTTTCCTATCGCTTCTTCAGGTGTAGCCCAACCGATGTCTCTAATGGCAACTTCATTCAGCAAGAAAGCCTCTGAGGAATCACTGGCCATTTGAAAATCAAAATCTCTTCCGGCCACGATGGGAATCCCATAAGTTTTCACAAACTCATGTCCCACATGGATATCGGCAATTCTTACGTCCAATTGAGACATTTCCCCATTGACTTCTGCACTTCCTCCCTGAGAGTCCAATAGTCTTCCAGAAGGAACCCTACTGGAAATGGTCACTCCACTTATTCCAGGTTGATTGAGCAAACGATCTTTCAGAATTTGGTAGTTCTCTACAATTTTTGGACTGGCTGGTAAGACCACAATATCCTCTTTTTGGAAACCCAAATCTTTGGATTGCATAAAGTCCAATTGTCTGACAACGACAATTACTGCGACAATCAGAATAACCGAAATCGCAAATTGACCTACTACCAATACAGACCTGAAATTCTCATGACCTTTACCTGCTTTAAAAGTTCCTTTTAACACTTTGGAAGGTGAAAAACCAGAAAGGAATAATGCTGGATAACTTCCAGCCAACAAGCCAACACCTATTGCCAACCCTATCAAGCCCAATAAATACTCCGGGTTTTGGATAAAGTTGAGGCTTAGTTGCTTTTGGGTGAAGTCTGAAAAAAGAGGAAGGAACAAATAAACCAAAACCACCGAAATCAGCAGGGAAATAAAAGTCATCACAAAAGATTCTCCCATGAATTGATTAACTAATCTGCTACGGTCCGCTCCCATTACTTTTCTGAGGCCAACTTCCATGGATCTCAATGAAGATCTGGCAGTGGACAAGTTCATGAAATTGATACAAGCAATCAATAAAATGAAAAGTGCTACTGCAAAATAAACATAGACGTAATCGATGTTTCCATTTGCCTCTATTTCTGAATCCAAATTAGAGTAGAGGTGAATGTCTTCAATCGGCCATAAGTGTAGTGCAGTTGTTTTGGATCTTGGGATTCCAGATTGCGCTTCACTCATATTTCTGTCAATCAAAGCTGGCAATTGTGCCTCCAGTGCTTTATAATCATACCCTTCTTTCAGCAAAACGTAGGTAGAGAAATTATTTCCTCCAAAGTTTTGCATAAATGCTTCCAGTCCTCCATAAAACTGGATTACTGGGTTCATGGTCGCTATAAAATCAGGATGCATATGAGTATTGTCCGGAATATTCTCGAATACCCCTCTCACTTGGAATGTTAAAGTCATCCCTTGTATTTCGCCTATTAGTTCCTTTCCTACGGCTGGAGAATCACCAAAATACTTTTTGGCCATATCCTCCGAAATCAATACCCCATCCCCTGACTCCAATCCTACTTTGGGATCTCCTTCGACCATGTTCCAAGAGAACACATCAAATACTTCAGGGTCTGCAAAGAAAAAATTATCCTCCATAAAGGAATTTTCTCCATTTCTGATCAGTAAGCCGTTATTGGTCAGCCTGACTACTCCCTCCACCTGATCCCCAAAATCAGATTTGATTAATGGACCAAAAGGTGCTGCCACATGACCTAAATGTAAACTCACCTCTCCGTCAGCATTGTACCAATTCCTAGATACCCTAAAAATTCGATCTGATTTGGAATGGTAGGTATCGTAGCTCAATTCATGTTGGACAAACAAAAAAATCAGAATACTTACCGCCATTCCGATAGACAATCCCAAAATATTTATAAATACATATAGCGGATTTTTCTTCGCGTTTCTAAATACGATTTTGAAGTAATTTTTAAACATATCGGGATTAGGTTAGGGTGAAAAAAAGTTTGACCTGATGGAGAGTCCATCAAGTCAATCTTTAGCCTTGTTATTTTCTGATGATTCTTGCTGAACCAGAACTTCCAATGGATTGGCTGGTTGGATTTCCTTTGATATATACATTTCCAGATCCAGAAGCGCCTACCTTCAGGTCTCCAGTCACTCCTATTGAAGTAGCACCTGAACCTGATTTTCCGATTTTCACATCTTCTGCCATCAAGTCCAAAGCATCAAATGAACCGGAACCTGACTGTCCGATATTTGCTGTTTCACAAGATCCTCCGGCAATGATCACTTTTCCGGATCCGCTCATTCCCACATTAAGAGATCTGGTATCGAGTTCTTTCATATGAATATTTCCAGAACCTGAAGTTCCAATAGAAAATGTACGAGCTTCAATATCAGAATCTACCGTCATGGTGCCGGATCCACTCAGGCCTAATGCCACTAATTCTCGGACTGTCACGTAAGCAGTAAAATCAACATCCCTATACCTTCCTTTTTCCAGCTTGATTTCCAGTTTTCCATCCTCCACTTCAGTGATTACTTTTGACAGGTCAAAACCATGGGACACTAGTTTTACTTCATCTTTATCACCAAGCGTGACCACCACATCCCAGGAACCTGAAGTTCCTACTCTATTAAAATCACCCGGTGTTCTTGTTTCAGTTTGGGCTTGGGCAGTCGTTCCCATCAAAAAAAACAGGAATACAAAACCATAAATCGTTGAAAGCTTCATAATAATTTTTGTTCAGTTGGTCTACTTTTCTATTCCAGAGACTGTGCCAAGCACCAAAAAAGGCCTTTAATCACTTAAAAGGCCTTCTTTAAATAAAATTTTGTCCGAACAGCTTGATTTTTGACCGCAGGCGAACAAATAAACTCCTAGTAATTATTCACTCTTGAGGCTTTTTACTGGATTCACAATTGCCGCACTGATGGCTTGATAACTCACGGTCAGTAAAGCAATGACCAATGTCAGGATTCCAGCTACCAAAAACACATAAATCCCCAGGTCAATTTTGAAAGCAAAAGAGTCCAGCCAGCCATCCATCGCAAACCAGGCGATTGGCACAGCAAACAGGAAAGCTATTGCAACCAGCTTCGCAAAATTCAAGGAAAGCAAAAGCACAATGTTACCTACGGAAGCCCCAAGCACCTTTCTTACACCGATTTCTTTGGTTCGGAGAAAAGCCGTATAAGCCGCCAATCCAAACAAGCCAATACATGCTATCAGGATAGCCAGGATTGAAAAGACGCCCAGTATTTTACTGGAGGTTCGCTCGTTTTTATAAAGTTCCGCCAGGCTATTGTCCAAGAAATAATAAGAAAGCGGAAGACCATCGGAAAGATTCGCCCATTTCTCTTCTATCGCTCCCAAAACTTCATTCTGACGATTACTTTCATATCTGATCGCCAGTGTATTGGTAAATCCCGCTGGGTTTTTGGTATTGAAGATTGCCAACGGAGTCACCACCGTATGCAGGGATTCAAAATTAAAATCCTCGACCACTCCCACTACTGTCAATTCAGAAGTCACATTTTCTCCATTGATATTATTGGTGGTCATCAGGTGTTGTCCTAAGGGATTTTCATCGCCAAAAAACACTTTTACAGCTGACCTATTTAAGATCAAAGAAAGAGAATCATTGAAATTTTCATCAAAAACACGTCCCTCTAAGGCTTCTATTTTGATGGTACTAAAAAAATCCGCCTCTGCCGCAAATCCTTTAGTGGTCAATACATCTCCTCCACCAGGTTTGGTAAACTGAACTCCAAAAGTTCCCTGACCCGGCATGGTACTCGTTTTTCCCGCGGAAATCACGCCAGGTAAATTTTCTATCTCTTGCTTTAAAGCATTATGGTTATCCTGATTCCCAAAACGCTGTAAGACCAATACATTTTCCTTATTGAAGCCCAAACTCGTGGATTGGATAAAATTGATCTGGTCATTGATGATCAAGGTTCCTGAAATCAATACAATGGCGATTCCGAATTGGAAAACCACCAATCCATTTCTTAGCCAGTTTCCCTTGCTAGTATTTAATTTACCTTTCAGGATGCTGATGGTATTGAATTTTGAGATATGAAATGCCGGATAATACCCTGCCAGCAAACCAACTACCACACCAAAAAGCAGCAGCAATGGGATTGCCGAAATCATGGCGTTGAAATCAAAAACCAGTGATTTTTGTGCGAGGTTATTGAAAAACGGAACTGCAAAACTCACCAATACAATTCCAATCAACAGGCTTATAAAAGTCAACAAAACAGCTTCCAGCAAAAACTGGGTGATGATCTGTTTTCTATCTGAACCCATCGCCTTTCTTACCCCCACTTCTTTGGCTCGATCCGCTGATCTCGCGGTAGCTAAGTTGATAAAATTAATACAGGCCAAAACGAGGATAAAAGCAGCAATGGAAATAAAAATATAGACGTATAAATAATTGCCGTTTGCCTTAATTTCTGCTTCCAGATTGGAATGCAAATGGATATCTGCAATGGGCTGTAGAAAATAATGATACCCATTTCCCGCTGCGGTATAATCCGCATAACTCACTCCTAGATTTCTCTCAATCTGCCCTGAAGCATACTTGGTCACCAAGGCCGGAATCTCGTTCTCTACATCTTTCGGCGCTACATTCGGATCAATCTTCAAATAGGTATGCGCTGCAAATGAGGTGTAATTTTCCTGGTCGATAAATGGAAATGAGGAGCTGGAAACCAGGTAATCCAACTTCATATGGGAGTTCTGGGGTATGTCTTTTACCACCCCGGTAATTTCATATTCTGCTTGCCCCTGCTTGATGGTCTTACCGATTGCGGACTGGCCTTTGAATATTTTTTGCGAAGCAGTTTCTGAAATAACAACCGTATTTGGCTCTGCCAAAGCTGTTTCCTTATTTCCTTGCAAAAGGACAAAATCAAAGACATTGAAAAAATTGGAATCTACAGCTGCCACAAAATCCTCCTCATAAGGTGTGTCTTCAAAGCTGATGATATTTCCGGTTCCGAAATAAAAGATCCGGGTAGCTTCCTCCACTCCTTTGATCTCCTCTTGCATTGCCTCGGCAAAACTGTGAGGAATAATGGAATAGAAATTCACATGATCCGGATAAATCCGCTCCAAGGCAACCCGGTGAATCTGTTCATGATTGGGGATAAACTTATCATAAGAAAGCTCATCTTTCACATGAAGCATGATCAGCATGCAGCATAAAAACCCTAAGGTCAATCCCAGCACATTGATAATGGAATAGACCTTGTTTTTCTGGAGATTTCTGAGGGCAATCTTGAGGTAATTTTTAAACATAGCGCTGGGGTTTGGGGCTGTTAATTTCTCAAATCTATTCTTATTTCATTCTCTGGCTATTTATTGGCCTACGTGGCAATCTAGAAATTAATAGAACTTACTATTGGCGAGATTGCTTCGCTCCTTCGCCACTCGCAATGACGATCAAAACTCATTATTCGAACGTCATTGCGAGGAGGCCCAAAGGCCGACGTGGCAATCTAGAAATCTTTTGCACTAACTAGTTCGAGATTGCTTCGCCTCGTTCCTCGTCTCGCAATGACGGCCTAAATCTTATATCCTACATCCTACCTCACTCGTCTTTGATAGAATCTACCGGATTAGACCAAGCAGCTTTTAAGGCCTGAGAACCTACTGTCAAAACCGCTATCAATAAAGTCAGTCCACCTGCTACCAAAAAAGATAGAACTGATAAACCGGCTTTATATGGAAACTCTTCTTGCCAACTTTGCATCGCAAACCAAGCCAGCGGAAATGCAAATACCATTGCGATTCCTACCATAATAATAAAATCTTTGCTGACCAAACTTAACAAGTTTGCGCTACTCGCACCAAGAACTTTTCGGATCCCAATCTCTTTGGCTCTTTGCTGAACTGTGTACGCTGCCAAACCAAATAAACCCAAGCAGGAAATCAGAATAGCCAGAATTCCTGCGATGGTGAATGCCTTGCTCAATTGCTGTTCGGATTGGTATTGAGAGGCAAATTTCTCATCCATGAAAAAGTAAGTAAATGGATTGCCAGGGAAGATTTCCTCATAAATAGATTGGATAGAAGCCAAATTATCCGCCATTTGATTGGGATCCACTACCAAAGAAAAGAACCCATCCGCCTGAGAAGGAAGGAAAATCATCGGGGAGATTTTCTCTCGCAAAGACAAATGATGATAATCCTTGACCACTCCTATCACTTCGAATGGATCACCCCAAAGGATGTTTTTACCGATGGCATCTGCTGGACTTTCGAAGCCAAGTTCGCGCACCGAACTCTCATTTAGGATTAGCTTTTTGGCTGCACCCCAACCTTGTTCCGCATCAGCTTGGCTAAAATTCCTTCCAGCCACCAATTCAATTTCATAGGTTGGGATAAACTGATCGTCCATGATCATCATGGCGTAGTTTTTCTCCTTGTCTTCAGGTCTTGGAACCATCGGAGTGATCCCGCCAGCAGTAAAATTATAACTGATACCCGGAAGCGCGTTGGAAGCTCCCAATCCCTTTACAAAAGTCTGGGAAAGCAAACTCTGCTTGAAGTTTGCCATTTTGTTTTTCTTGTTTTCCCCTACATCATCTGGCCCCTCCACGATGATCTTCTGATCCAGATTCATTCCCAGATTATTGTTCTGCATAAAGTTCAACTGATCCCTAATCACCAGCGTGCAAACAATAATCCCAATGGAAATCACAAACTGGAACACCACCATGCTCTTTTTCAGGATTTCGCTACTTGGAGCTTTGAATCTCAACTCAGATTTATGATCAAACCTGCCTGACAGGGCCACCACATAGAAACCGGAAATCAAAGCAAAGATACCGATCACTCCTACAAGCAAGATCCAGAAAACCGGTGTCTGGAAAGCTCCCATCCAAATTGATTTTCCAATAATTGACTCTGCGAGATTCTGTCCCAGATAGACCAAAGAAATACCGATCACTGTCGCAAAAACCATCAAAAGAATGGTTTCTACCATAAACTGTTCCGCCAATTGCCAGCTTTTGGCACCCAGCACTTTTCGCATTTTGATTTCCTTAATCCTAGTCAATATGCTGGCTGAGGATAGGTTCAGGTAATTCACATAGGCAATTCCCAAAATCAAAAAAGCCATGATGGCAAAAACCAAAATGGTGGAAAGACTGCCATAAGAGGGCAAGGGATCGGAAATACTGGAACCTAAATGGATTTCCGGTAATGGCTGAAGAATAATGGAAACCTCCTCTGAACCCGGATTCTTTCTGATGAAGTCTGTGATCTGCTGAGACAAATTTTCCGCATCCACTCCTGATTTACTTAAAGCAAAAAGATTCACAAATCCAGAATCCACCCCATTTGGATCCGCCCAATCATTTCCTCCCCTATTTTTAGGATTTTCAAGCGTGTGTATTGACAAAAAGATATTGGCAGCCAAATCAGATCTGGCTGGAATTTCAGCAAGTACACCTGTTACCGTAAAATCATGTTTTCCGAATTGATTGCTCAACGTAAAGGATTTACCCAAAGCATCTTCTTCGCCAAAGTATTTTTTAGCCAGTTCTTCAGTGATGACGGCAGTTTGTGAAGCACTTAAATCTGCAGTGCCTCGTAGAATTGGAAAAGAAAAATCCTCAAAAAAGCGACCTTCCACATAGTTGATTTCATTTTCTTTGAAAGCCAGATCCGTACCCGGAATAGCTATCAAACCTCCTCCTATAAATCCAGCTACACGATTCACTGCTTCCAAGTCCACAAACTGATCTTTGAGAATAGTGGCATACCCTGGTGGTAAATAGATTTCCGCTTCTCCATTTCCTTCTACCACTACCACTCGATAAAGACGATCTTTATTCGCGTGAAAATTATTATAGGTCCACTCAGTTGCCACAAAGGCGAACAAAGTCAAAAAAGTGACAAGTCCTAAAACTAGTCCTATGACATTGACGAAACTGAAAAGTCTCCTTTTCCGAAGACTACGAAAAGCAATTTTGAGGTAGTTTTTCCACATACAGGATTCAATTTGGCTGATGAAGCTAAAAAAATGCAGAAAAGGATTTTACTCATACCAAAAGGCACAGGACATTTTCCAATCCGAACTTAAGAAATCCACTTTCATGCCATCCAAAAAGCCTCAAATCAATGCTTTAGGGCAGTTTAAGCTAAAACTTTCTCAAAACTATCGGACAAAATTGTTCGCCTGCGGTCGAAGATACTCGAACATCATTGCGAGCCTGTCTGCCGATAGGCAGGGAGGCCCATAGGCCGACGTGGCAATCTAGATTTCAATAGCGCTTTCTTTTAACGAGATTGCTTCGCTCCTTCGTCACTCGCAATGACGGTCCAAAAACTAATGCTCGAACGTCATTGCGAGGAGGCTTTTTTGCCGACGTGGCAATCTAGAATTCATTAGCACTTTCTTTTGACGAGATTGCTTCGCTCCTTCGTCACTCGCAATGACGGTCCAAAAACTAATGCTCGAACGTCATTGCGAGGAGGCTTTTTTGCCGACGTGGCAATCTAGAATTCATTAGCACTTTCTTTTGACGAGATT
>JAFIDK010000004.1:244497-472018 GCA_017051695.1 Algoriphagus aestuarii
ATTGCTTCGCTCCTTCGTCACTCGCAATGACGGATACAAACCAGATACTCGAACATCATTGCGAGCCTGTCTCCGATAGGCAGGGAGGCGCATAGGCCGACGTGGCAATCTAGAATTCATTAGCGCCTTCTTTTGACGAGATTGCTTCGCCGCGTTCCTCGTCTCGGAATGACGGTCCAAAAAGCCAGACCGAGGAGAAGAGGAAAAAACACCATTAAGGATAAAGCAAATACTTCAACCGCATTTCCTTATAAGCAGATAGCTCCGGCTCCCAACCAGCCCTAATCGTTTCCATGGGAACATTATCAATAATCTGCTGTCTGAAATCCCCTCTCCCGATCTGGATTTCAATGTTATTCATCTGGTTGCTCAACTTGGAGTCAAAAAACTTCTCCTTTTCTGGACTGGCCTGATAGAGTTCTCGGATCCATTCAAAATTGATTTGACCACTCTTTCGCAGTTGCTCGGTATCATAATCCCGCAGGTCAATTCCATAGCAAACCTGATCCATAAATAATGGGGTTTCTGCCATACCTTTGATGCCTGTTGGGGTAAAACTGAACTCGTAAATCCCCTTGTAAGCAGGACTACCCAGCACAGTGAAAGGAAAATAAGTACCTCGACCTAGATTGATATAAGTGCCTTCAAACATGCAAAGACTAGGGTAAAGCAAAACCGATTGGGGCGTATTCAAATTCGGTGAAGGAGCAACTGGTAAGACATAAGGCATGTCATGGGTATAATTGGCAACCGGGATCACAATAATATCCGCTTGGACTTGATTAGTCAGCCAACCTTCACCATTTGCCATCTTGGCAAACTCCCCAACTGTCAGCCCATGCGCCATGGGAATCGGAAACATGCCGATACCGGATTTATACTTCATATCCAGCACAGGACCATCGATCAGATAGCCATTGGGATTGGGTCTATCCAAAATCAACAAAGGTTTATTGTTTTCCTCACAGGCTTCCATCAGGCGAGCCAAGGCATTGATATTGGTATAAAAGCGAACGCCCACATCCTGTAAGTCATAGATCAACACATCCACATCGGCTAAATCCTCTTGGCTGGGTTTGTTTTTCTTGCCATAGAGGGAAATAATCGGAATGCCCGTTTGCTCGTCAATTTCATCTGAGACTTTGGCACCTGCGCTGGCATTTCCCCTGAACCCATGTTCCGGACCGAAAACTTTGACAATGTTCACACCCAATTTTTGGAGGCTATCCACCAGATGTGTTTTGCCTATGATAGAGGTTTGATTAGCCAATACGGCAACTCTCTTACCTTCGAGTAGTGGCAAGTACAAATCCGTTTGCTCCGCACCTGTTTTGATTTCCTGCTTTGGTAATTCAGCTTGGTTGGCAGGAAGTTTAGTGGTGCAAAAACAAAGTAGGATGCTCAAGGCAAAAAGCGATAGGTATTTCATGGAATGTTGTGGGTAATTTTACGATTTTGAAAAATACGTCTTTGTGAGGAACTAGGCAATTGGGATTTGATGAGGAGGGATTTATCTAGCGTGGTTTGTTTCTCTCCGACCGTGGTCTGTGTCCTCACAGACCACATTATATTAAATTCATTTCGGTCTGTGAGACACAGACCGAGGTAAGAATTCGATATAACCTCACATGGTCTGTGTCCGACAGATCACTAAATCCTAGAACCTATCCAAATAATGAGTTATAAAGCCGAATTCATCTATCCCTTTCTCATTAAACAAAGCTGAAGACCAAGGGTAATTTTCAGGACTGTCCGAAAGGTTCCAATGTGATTGAAGGGGGTTATTATGGAGATAATTTAGTTTTTGCTCCAGTTTCTCTCTAGAATCCAACAAAATTGCCAGTGGGTCTCGTTGCCAAATCCTAAACAAACGGTCCTTATCCTCTACCTTAAATCGAGATAATATTTTAGGGCTAACTACTTTTAGGTCATTAATAATCATATGACTTGTGAATTTATTAAAGCTAGCATGAGGCATTTCTTTACCGTTTGGCTGCTTCATTTCCCAAATCACAAGTAGATGGTTTGGCATAATCACAAACCCATAAACAATCACCATACCCCGTGAAACCAATTCCCGCCATGAGGAAATAATGATCTCCTTGTATTTATTCTGTTCTAAAACACTGATCCAACCTTTTATCGAATCTGTCCAAAAATAGACGGAATTAAATTCCATTCTTGAATTTCGATATTTACCGTCTTGATATTCCATCGTTGTAACCCTGAAAAAATGTCTTGGATCAATTCTAAAACTAATTTAATCTTTTGACTTTAATTGAAAAAGATCTCTGTGGTCTGTGGCTAACTTTCAGTAGTCTGTGTCCCGACAGACCGAGGTAAAGCCGCAGGAATATCCCTTCAACCGTGGTTTTTGTCCCCACAGACCACTATATTTTAATTATTTCGGTCTGTGGGACACAGACCGAGGTGATATACACAGACCGAGGTTGAGACGAAAGTCGCGAATATCGAGGACCCTTCGACTCCGCTCAGGGCGACAATTACATACATCTTAAATCCAACATCTTAAATCATAAATCCCCTATTCGCTTTTAATCGCCTTCACAGGGTTGGAATTGGCGGCTTTTAGGGATTGGAAAGTAACCGTGATCAGCGCAACTCCCATAATCGTAATAGCTGCCAAAGGAATAAACCACCATTCGAAGTTGATCTTGTACTGATAGCCATCCAGCCAGTCCTGCATAAGCCAAAAAGCAACTCCCGAACCGATCAAAATAGATAGGAAAACAATCAGGATAAACTCTCGATTGATCACCTGAAGGATGGAAAATGTGGATGCACCCAAGACTTTTCGGATGCCGATTTCTTTGGTCTTTTGCTCGGCGATATGTGCCGACAAGCCCAAAAGTCCCAAACAGGAAATGATAATCGTCAGAATACTGAAATACTGTGCCAGATCCCGCAATCTCACATCTTCCTGATACAGGCGGGCATAATTTTCATCCATAAAGCTATATTCGAAAGGAAACTCTGGATTCAGGTTCGCTGCGGTCTTTTCCATAAAAGCAATCGTCTCCTGAATATTATCTGTATTGACTTTTACATAGCCCTGCCAAGTATTTTCAGGGTCAAGCATTAAAATAGCAGGAGCTACATTTTGACGGAAACTTTCGAAGTGAAAATCCTTCACCACGCCCGTAATCGCCCGCTCATCTTCCCAAATTCTGAAAAACTCAGAACCTTCATGGTCCTTTTGCATCAAGTCGTATGCTGTCTGATTTAAAATCGCACCCGCAGTGGAATCAGAGCCATTCAATCGGTCAAATTCCCTTCCCTTCACCAATTCCAAACCTGCTGTTTTCAGGAAATCATAATCCACACGGATGATTTCAAAAAGCGCTGCATTTTCCGGATCTTTTCCTTCCCAGGAAACCCCACCTGTATTGGAGTTTCTGCCAAGAAAACCAAAGGAAGAGCGACTCACTGACTCAATATTTTCATTTTTCTCCAATTCGGCTTTGAACACATCATAGCTTTCCAGCGTCTTTCCTTCCAAAGGAATCTGTATCAGCTGATCTTTGGAATAACCCAAATCCTGATTCATCGCATAATTGATCTGTTGATACACCACCAGGGTGGAAACTATCAGAATCGTAGCGAGAATAAACTGAAACAAAACCAGCCCTTTTCGGGCCATGACCACGCCCTTTCCTGATTTAGTGAAGGAACGGAAGACCGATACCACTTTGGTAGCGGAAAGGTAAAATGCCGGATAACTGCCCGCCACGATCCCTGTGAAAAGGATAATCGCCAAGAGCTGCAACCAGAAAAACAAAGAGCCATAAGGAACAGACATGACTTTGCCGGTCAGGCTATTAAAAATAGGCAGGGAAGCCTGGACCAAAAGCACTGCTAGAATGCCGGAAAAGAAGGTGATCAGCAAGGACTCACTCAGAAACTGGTAAACCAAAGACTGTTTGTTGGCGCCGGCAACTTTTCTCACACCTACCTCTTTAGCGCGCTTCTGAGACTTGGCCGTGCTCAGGTTCATAAAATTGATGCAGGCAATGATCAAAACGAATAAACCGATCATGGCAAAAAGCTTCACGTTTTTGATTCTGCCTTCTACAGGCTGACCATCTTTCCACTGCCCATGGAGGTACAAATCCACCAAAGGATAAGCAAAAAGACGAACGTTGGATTCCTCATTTCGCTCTTTGATATAATTCTCTATGCTAGCGGAGAAAGCTGCACCATCCACCCCTTCCCGAAGGCGGACGACAGTGCGAGGACCATTATTTCCCCAGTCCTCTAGCCAATCGTTTTCGGCAAAGAATTTTGAATAGGGAAGCAGATAATCAAACTTAATCGTGGAACTGGCAGGAAAATCCTTTACCACACCCTGCACAATAAAGTTTTCGGATTCCGTCCCTCCTTTGATCTCCACATCTTCGCCAACCACGTCTGTTCTGCCGAAAAGCGAAATCGCTCCACTTTCAGATAAGACCACATGGTTGTTGGCTGTCAACATGCTATTCAAATCCCCTTCGACAACACCGTAATCATAGATTTTCAAAAAATCCGGCATGGCAAATAAACCCTCCAGTTTGATACTTTTGTCCTTTTGGACGAAGAGAAATTTATCCATCCAGGTATAGGTGGAGGCAAGTTCTACCTCTGCCAAGGTTTCTTTCATATTTTCTGCCAAAACCCCTGGAGTGGAATTAGTGGTAAAAATATCCGCTCCGTAGCTTTGATGCTCCATCAACTGATAAACACGCTCCACCTGCGGAATTTCCTTGTTGATAGAAAGCTCCGAATTGACCCAAAGACCGATCAGGATCGCAGCCCAAAGGCCGAGGGAAAGTCCGAAAAGATTGATGAAAAAAGTGAGTTTGTGCTTGGCAAACCCCCGCAAGGCAATTTTAAAATAGTTCTTGATCATGGCTGGAGAATAGTATGTGGTATTTGGTAGATGGTATGTTGTATGTCGTCGATGGTATGTGGTATATGATATATGGAATATTAAATTTCAGACTTCGTATTTTATTCTTTGTACTTGGTACTTAGTACTTCGTACCAAATACTCGATACTAAATACCAGATAAATACTTGGTACAATTGAAAGATGCAGTTTACCGGCAAACAGTTGCATGGGCTATGCCAAATGCCAAAAAAAGTGCTGATAGCCCGCAAAGGCATGAAAGGGTGAAAGACTTTTGTCCGCCTTGCTTCGATTTTGCTCGTATGCGGACGAAAAAATTTGGTCGGTAGAAGACAATCGACAGTTGGCCGTCATTGCGAGGAGGCCCAAAGGCCGATATGGCAATCTAGAACACATTAGCACTTACTCTTGACTAGATTGTTTCACTCCTTCGTCACTCGCAATGACATTTCATTGAGGGAAAAATTTCGCTCAATTTTTATAACTTTAGAAGACACCAAAATTTTTCGGAATGAACCTGTTGATTTTACCATGGCTTGCATTTTTACTCTCCCTAGACAGCCCAAACTTTGAACCCCAACTTATTGACTCAAATGTCTCCATAGGATATGGTATCGTCGTAGGTGATGTGGATGGAGACGGAAAGCCGGATTTGATTTTGGCAGATAAAAAACAATTTGTATGGTACCGAAACGGGGATTGGAAGCGCTTTGTATTGGTAGAAAACCTGACCGAGCGGGATAATGTCTGCATTGCAGCGCGGGATATTGATGGGGATGGCAAGGTGGAAATAGCCGTCGGAGCGCAGTGGAATCCAGGTGAAACAAACGATGAAGCCCAGTCCGGTTCGGTGCATTACTTAATCCGCCCAGACGATCCTACTCAACTTTGGACCCCAGTGCAACTTCCACACGAGCCAACCGTGCATCGCATGTATTGGGTGAAAACAGGGAGAGCGGCCTATCAACTCGTCGTGCTTCCTCTTCACGGGCGGGGAAATAAAGCAGGTGAAGGTGCGGGAGTAAAGGTATTTGCCTATGAAAAACCTGCCAATCCAAAAGATCCTTGGAAAATGACCTTGATCGATGAATCCATGCACCTGACTCATAATATGATCTCCAAAGACCTAAGCGTGGGTGAAGGAGAGACGATTTTTATAGGGGGTAAAGAAGGAATTAAAAGCTTTTCTTATCAGGATAATGCCTGGTTTGCAGGACCTACAACAGAATCACCTCCCGGACATGAATCTTATGGTGAATTGGCTCTTGCAGTGATACCCGCCAAAGGAATGCTGCTGGCTGGCATAGAACCCATGCATGGCAATCAAGTGACAACATACACAGCAACCCAAGAATCTACTCTGCCGCAGCGGATCGTCTTGGACAAAAGTCTGAAAGAAGGACATGGGATTGTGACAGGAGATTTCTTGGGAAACGGCACCGTCCAAATAGTCGCTGGCTGGCGTACACCAAATGAAGCGGGAGATATAGGCATCAAACTATACGAACCCGTAAACGAGAACTACACAGAATTCAAACCCCACTGGATCGATCAAAATGGAATGGCAACCGAGAGCCTAGCTGCCGCCGATCTCAATGGCGATGGAAAACTCGACCTAATTGCCTCTGGCCGATCCACTAACAATCTAAAGATATATTGGAATCAAAGGGAGTAAGGTTTTGCAAGTCATAACCTCCGTTCCGGTATAGGAGGTTTCATTTAAACAATTAATCCAATAAAGAGTAATACCTCGGTATGAGGTCTAGCCACCTATTTTTTCACCTAAACCGATTGTTAATCAATAGGTTTGAGCCGACAACAGAGGCTATCAGTCCCACGACAGTCACTATCACAAAAACCCCAATACTTAACTGCGGATTTTCAAGCCAAATAGATACTGGATATCCTAAAAGCACGATACCGCCCATTAAACAAAAAAGAAGAGAGGCAAAGAAGGGCAAATTGTTTTTCTCGGCAGTTTCCTTTTCTCTGTTCGACAACCTACCGTATCCTGCTAGAATAGTTGGATACTTTCTTACCACAAGACCAATAATCAAATACAAGGTTCCTAAAAAAATCACAGCCATAATTCCTATTGTTTAAACTCGTAAAGCTTCGGAATATACCAAACTACAAGAGTAATTCAAACTTTTTAGTTGAATGAATTTATACCACCCAGAGAAGTCAGTTTGTACGTTGATACAAAGTGTTTTTGAATTCCTCACTTCCGCTAAGAATTAGAATTGGGTGGATAAAAACTTCTACTATTTATTTAAACCTTTTTTCAGGATTTCTGTAAATGGTATTATGAAGGTTTTAGTGATACTTTTTTTCATAGTGATACCTGTGGGACTTTTTGCACAGTCCGTCATGATTAATCCTGATGGAACACATTCGGTGGTTCATGATCATGGGATCCATAAAGTAATTGTCAATCCTGATGGAACTCATGCTGTTGTAGTGGACTTAGGCACAAACAACATCTTGGTAAATCCTGACGGTACTCACTCTCAGATTATTGATCATAGAAACTCTAATATCATTGTAAATTCAAATGGAACTCATTCCATGCTTGCTAAACGAGGAAATTTTCAACAGGTGTTGGTTCGCTCAAATTATGCATTTCAACCGATTACCCTTAAAAAGCGCGGAGGCAAATTGGTAATCCTGCCAGATGGCTCTGTGATTCATTTTGAGAAAGTGAAAACAAAGAGAATGTCAAAAATAAAAACCATCAAACACCTGGATAAATGAGCAAAAAAAACATCAAACTTTTGACCCTTGTCTCAGCCATTATTATTCTCAGCAATATCTTTTCAGCTTATATAAATGCATTTACAGAAGGGATTTTTAAATCGTATTTATTCCAAACCGAAAAAGCGGAGTTTGAATTTTGGACAATGCCTTCAAAAGGGAGAGATGTTGAAGTAATGGAAAGACATTTTGCAAGCTTCAAAAATGAGCACCCCGAATATTCAGACCTTAAACTGCATCGGACTTTTAAAAGAAATCCATTAAAGTTCTGGAATTGGTATATCTACCTGACCAATGAGCGATACGACTACAAATACCAGGAAGAAATAAACAAATGACTGTAGTTGCGCTTTTTTCAAGGTCTTCAAAATGGCATCACTATCCTTATATCTGATGTACTTTTAAACTTAAAGGAATAAACGATGCCTAAATTCAAGATATATTAACCCAAAACTTTCTAAAGGTGTGTGGACTTTTGAATTCCCCGAAGAAGTTGTCAATTTATCACAAGTCCTATTTCTGAGTAGTTTTTGTGTTTCCTTCTAAATTTGATAGCGTCTTTCAAAAGTGTGTTACCCCATCGGGAATTTCCACAGTTGTTGGTTTTGTGAAATTCAGAATATCAATCGATTACCATTCAAAAAAGGGGTTGCAAATTGGTGATCTTGCCAGATGGCTCTCTGACTTATTTTGAGAAAGTGGAAAAAAGAGGAAAGTCAAACCAAATCAACCTTCGAGATTCTAAAAACATAAAAGGTTGATTTCTGCCTCGGCTTGTGTCTTCACAAGCTAGTAGTTCCTTCTATTTGTGAAGACACCTAGTTAGGGCGAACAAGAACTAAATCTTATATCCTACATCCTAATTCCTCTCCCCTGTTGCGCCTTGAAAGGGTTCTGCGTATTGTTTTTATTATCATCTATTTATCATACTTTTTAGATTTCTATGAAACACGTTAACCTTTTGCCTGGGCTGGTTTTACTCTTTGTTCTAGCTTTTATTTTGGCAGGCTGCTCCAATCTAGAAGATGAAAAATTGGAGGCTTTTAACAGTCAAGTTGCCGGTATAAAAATCACTGCCTATGACTCGATATTCTCCACAACCTTCAAAAAACAAACTTTGAAGATTTTCCCTCAATTTTTAAATGGCATAGATGAAGAAGTGACTTTGGAAGAACTCCCCAATCAGGTGATTTATATCAATGATAAAGTCAGCAAGGATCTGGTTATAGACACCAGTGAAGAGACTGAATATTCGGTTTATATGAAAGTAGGCGGTGTTAAAAGCAATTCTCTTCGGATAAAAGTCATGGATGTAAATACCCGAACCTATATTTCAAGAATAGAAATCTCGCCGGGAGATTCTACATTTTCGCCTTATGCCATTTCTGGCATTTCCAGAATTGATTTGAAGCCAAGGATCTATAATTACAAGGAAAGAGAATTCGAGCCAGGCTATTATCCCAATTATTCTGTTTGGTTTGACGGTGTAGAATATCCCAACCCGAATGATATCCTTGTCAGCCGGACAGGCAATATCCCCTATTATGTTGTTTCGGGAGACAAGAAATCTGAGGTTCAATTTATTTTTTCCAGAGAAAAGCCTGATTTGTCACCTGTCTATAGCCTACCAATTATTTTTCATTTAGTGGAGGGTCCACAAGGAAGAAAAGTTACCTCAGGAGAAATTCCAGGTATTTTAGAAAAGACAAACGAACAATTTAGAAATGAACAAAGTCCTTTCAGACAAAGCCATAATTCATTCGATTCCGGAATTCAATTCACCTTGGCACTTACAGATACTCTTGGCAACTTACTGAACGAACCCGGCATTCACAGGATTGAAACCGATGAAACTGTATTTCGATATAATACCGAACAAACCGATAAATTCATTTTTGAGCATCTTTGGGATCCAGAAAAGTACATCAATGTTTTCATCTTGGAACTGACTGGGGCCGGAGGTTTTGCCAATTTTCCCAGAGAATATCCAGCCGATCAAATCCCTCCTATAAACTTTAATTATGCAGTAGTTGTGGGGATGTCCTCTTATCGAAACTCTACCACTTTAACCCATGAATTGGGTCATTTATTTGGTCTCCCCCACATATTTCATAACAACGAATACGAACCTTGTAAAGATGGGGATGGAATACCTGACACGGAATCATACCTGAAAAAAGGCGATATCTTGGCCTCCAATCAAGACATTTATTGCAACGACATTGCATTCTACTCCACTAATTATATGGACTATATCGGGGTCAAGAATAGCTTCACTCTCGACCAAGTGATAAAAATGAGAGAGGTGGTATCCAAAAATATTTATTTACCTACCATAGATTCCAAGGGAAGACTAGAACAAGGTCCCTTTGTAAAAGGAACCCTGGATTTGAGTATTAAAGCAATTCAATAGGGCTGAGATTTTTGAGATTTTCGAAGTATGTGTCTTCACTAGCCGATTATAAGGATAATTCTTGATGACATGAACCGGGACGAAAAATTAAGACATATAAAAACCTTCGAGGTTTTAAAAACCTCAAAGGTGGATTTCTATTTTCTGCCCCGGCTCGTGTCTTCACGAGCCGTTTCAATCTTAAGTTGGTGAAGACACCAACTCCGGCAAGGGTCGAGATGGGTTACTTTTCAGACTTCTTACTTTAGCTTTCTGACTTGAGATTGCCACGAATCGTACCTCACTCGCCCGCCTCCCGGAGGGCAGGCAATGACGATCAAATCAGAACTTAAATCATATATCCTACATCTAAAATCTTAAATCAATTTACTCGCTCTTTAATGAGTTCACCGGATTGGCAGTGGCAGCTTTGATGGATTGGTAACTAGTGGTCAACAAGGCAATCACGATCGCAAACAATCCCGCTCCCAGGAAAACCTGCCAGCCCAAATCCTGCTTGAACTGATAATCTTCCAGCCATTTTCTCATGGCGTACCAAGCCACAGGTGTAGCAATCAAGAAGGCAATCAGCACCAATTTGGCAAATTCTTTAGACAGCAAGACAATGATGCTTCCAATGCTGGAACCCAGTACTTTTCGGATACCGATTTCTTTGGTTCTCTGCTCTGCAGTAAAGGCCGTCAAGGCAAATAATCCCAAACAAGCAATTACAATCGCAAAGCCTGCAAATATTCCGAAGACTTTTCCGAGTCGGGTTTCTGCCGCATACATATTACCGAAACGATCATCCAAGAAGGAGTAAGTAAAAGGTTGTCCCGGTGCAAATTCATTCCACTTGGATTCCACAAATTGGATCACCTGATCGGTGTTATTGGCACTGAATCGGAAAGAAGCAATTCCTTGTGGTCTTTTGCTTAGGAAAAACATGACAGATCCGATATTTTCCTTCAAAGACTCGAAGTGGAAGTTTTTCACGATCCCTACTACTGTCTTATTTTCAAGGTTATTCATATCCAGATTTTCATTATCCCCAGCCATGGTGTAGATTTTCTGTCCGATTGGATCACCGTCAAAATTGAAGTTTTTCGCAGCTGTTTCATTCAGAATAACCGCAGAGGAATCAGATGGAAAATCCATTGAAAAGTCTCTTCCTTCCGCAATTTCCATCCCCATGGTCTTCACATAATCATAGTCCACTCGCCAATTCTGAAGACTGACAAGGTTTTCGGTTTGCTTAGGATCTTTCCCTTCCGCCCACCATGGTGTATCAGATCTCCAGGTTCCGGCAACTGGTAAATAACCTGTGATCGTTCCAGATTCCATCATGCTATTTGACAAGATTTCCCGCTTAAATGCTTCTGCCTGATCTCCCAGCGCATAGATGTCATCAATCGTGATGATTTGATCTTTGTTAAAGCCGATCTTCTTGTTTTGGATGTAATTCAGCTGGTTGAAAACCGCAATGGTTGCGATAATCAAAATGATGGAAATCGAAAACTGAAACACTACTAAAGTGCTTCGGATCATTCCACTTTTCATTCCTGAGGCCACTTTGCCCTTGAGAATACTCACTGGCTTAAAACCAGAAAGAAAAAAAGATGGATAAGTTCCTGCCAATAGTCCTGTACCGATGGCTCCCACTATCAAAATCCCATAAAAAGTCACTTGAGAAAATGGAATACTTAAAGTTCTTCCTGCCAAATCATTGAAAACCGGCAGCAGCAAAGCCACGATAGGAATCGCAATCAAGAAAGAAATTACGCTCAATAAAATAGACTCCATCAGAAACTGTCGGATCAGATGAGATCTAAAGGAACCCATTACTTTCCGGATCCCAACTTCCTTAGCTCGGTTAGATGACCGTGCCGTGGACAAGTTCATGAAATTGATGCAGGCAATAACCAAAATGAATAGGGCAATTGCCACAAAAAGATAAACATAAGTGATGTTGAAATTAGGCTCAAATTCCCCCATCAAATCACTTTTCAGGTGAATATCCAGAAGCGGTTGCAGTTCGTATTCCATTTTCCCTCCATCTGACAGCATCGCATCCATGGTAGCGCCTTCACCAAATATTTTGCTTAATTCCGGCTCAATATTCTTTTTGATCAGTGATTTCATCTTTAAATTCAGATCCCCTGGATCCGAACCCTCTCGGAGTTTGAGATAAGTCTGGAAATTATTACTCAGCCAAGAAGTGGTTTGTGCTTCTTCCAAACCCTCCATAGAAAGCAAAAAATCGAAATGAAAATGGGTGTTCTGTGGGATATCCTCATAGATTCCTGTAATTCGAAAATCCATGTCATTGTCCAAAATCAAGGATTTTCCCAAGGCACTTTCTCCGGGAAAATACTTCTCAGCGGTACTTTTGCTAATGGCCATGGTGTTAGGCTCGGCTAGAACTCCCTCAGGATTCCCCTCCAAAAGTGGCGTTTCGAAGACATTGAAAAAATCCTTACTGGCCCAGATGACATTGTTTTCTTTGATATTCTGGTCAACTTTTTTGACCAGGTATGAACCGCGCTCTCTGAAGTTCACGGCATATTCCACTTCGGGAAATTCCGCAGGAAGTGCTTCTACCATTGGAGCGGGAGCTTGAATCATATTCCAGTGATTCCCCCCAAAAATAATATCTGCATGAATTCTATAGATCTTGTCCGCATCTTTGAAATGCTTGTCAAAGGAGAGTTCATTGATGACAAAAAGCGAAATAATCATACAGACCGCCACTCCTACCGATAAACCAAAAATATTGATGAAGGTGTAGAACTTATGCTTTTTTAAGTTCCGAAGAGCGATTTTAAAGTAGTTCTCAAACATAACAGTGCTGGTTTAGGTGGGTTTCCATAATTCAGGAACACAGGTTCCTTAATCAATTAGATGCATTCCAGGGTTTACAAGTTGCATCTTATATTCGTTCTGGATTAATTTTCTCTATTCGATAGGATTTAGATTCTTAAAATATCATTTCATTCGTCCAATACAGATTCTGAAATCGACCACCTCAAATCATAAATCCTATATCATAAATCTTAAATCCATTTATTCGCTTCTTAGGGAATTGACAGGATTTGCAGAAGCTGCCTTAAATGCTTGATAGCCTACAGTGATTAGTGAGATCACAATCAGTAGCACACCTGATCCAGCAAAGATCCACCAACTCAAATCTGTCTGGTAGGCATAGGTTTGCAACCAATTATTGGCAAAATACCAGGCAATCGGTACTGCGATAAGGATCGACACCAAAACCAATGCAATGAAGTCTTTGGAAACCAGGGTCAATACACTCATCAGGGAAGCTCCCATAACTTTTCGAACTCCGATTTCTTTTTTGCGCTTTTCGGCAGTGAATGCCGCCAAACCAAACAATCCCAAACAAGAAAGGAAAATGGCAGTGGTACCGAAATATTTTGCCAGTTTTGAAGCTCGTTGCTCTGAAGCATAAAGCGACTGATAATCCTCATCCATGAAAGAATAATTCAATGGCTGACCGGTAAATTTTTCATAGACTTCGGATATTCCAGAAATACTCGCCTGCTGATCGTTAGACTCGATCCTTACCATGACTTTTTGAGCAAATCCCGGATCATATTTCAAAAATGCCGGTTTCACAGTCTCCTTCAAGGACTCAAAATGGAAGTCTTTCACAACCCCGATGACCTCTTTGTCTTCTCCCCATAAGTTGACGATTTGGCCAACTGGATCCTGAAAACCGATGGTTCTTACCGCTGCTTCATTTAAAATGATCTTTTTGTTTTCTTCTCCGAATTCGGGTGAGAAAGCACGTCCTTCTGCCATTTCAAAACCCATGGTTTCTATCAATCCCATATTGACCGTAATGTTTTCGAACTTCACCTGCTCTTCTTCATTTTTACCTTCCCAAGTCAAACCGATAGTCGAACTTGCCAATCCTACCAATGGATGGGACAAGCTGGAAGCATTACTCACACCAGGAACTTTTTTGGTTTCTTCGAGATAAGTAGCCAGTTGATTTGGAGCGATTCCAGATGCGTTCAATTCTAATAAATGTGCTTGATTGTATCCAAGGTTTTGATTTTGGATAAAATTCATCTGCTTGCTCAAAACAGAAATACCAATGATCAATAAAAGTGAGATAGAAAACTGAAAGACAACCAGACCTTTTCTAGCCAAAAGTTCTCCGAAACTTCCTTTGAGATTGGATTTCATCACCTCTACCGGCTTGAATTTAGACAAATAGATGGCTGGATAAATCCCTGCCAGGATACCGGTAATGAACCAAACGCCAAGTAAAATGAGAATAACATCTGGCTGAAAAGACAATGTGAGTGATTTCGATGTCACCTGATTAAAAAATGGCTGCAGGGTATACGAAACCAACACCGCTAAGACCACAGCAAAAAAAGTCAAAACCAGAGATTCTGTTATAAATTGGGTGAATAAGCCTCCACGACTGGCTCCCATGGACTTTTTCACACCGATTTCTTTTAACCTACTCATGGATCTGGCGGTAGTTAAATTCATGAAATTGATGCAGGCAATGATCAAGATGAAAATTGCGATTACAGAGAAGATTTTAACATAGCTGATTCTTCCTCCGGCAATTTTTCCATCTTCATAGGTTCCGTATAGGTAAGTATCTCCAAAAGGCTGTACAAAAACTGAGACGTTGGATTCAGCCTCTTTATCTTTAATGAAATCAGTAATTTGCTGGTTGAACAAAGCTACATCAGTGCCTTCTTTTAATAACACCGTTGCAGTAGCGTTGAAATTATCCCAGTGTGCTCCGTCGCCAAGCATTTGTTTGAAAAAAGGAAATGCCATTAAATAGTCAGGCTTGACCAAATCCAGTTTCCCAAAGTCTTTGTAAACTCCGGTCACTTCCACCTCATTTTTAAAATCAAAAACCTGCCATTTCAAGGATTTTCCTAAAGCCAGTTGAGGGCTACCAAAAAGCTTGTTGGCCAAAGATTCCGAAATGGTTATTGAATTAATGTCCGACAAGGCCTTTTCCGGATTACCCACCAAGAAATCCACATCGAAAATCTGGAAATATTCCTGATCGACGAAGTATCCATCCCCTTCCATTTTTGTATTTCCCTGCTCAAAAGCCACCCCTTCTATAAAAGGAGAGAATGCGGTTGCCTTATCCACTTGGGATAAATCCGCCTTCATGGCCTCCGCCATTTCTGCAGGGGTGTAAGGTATCGTGACAATTCCTGTGGAATTATCATGATTTGTCATCACAGTGTAAATCTGATCAATCTGCGTATGATAGCGATTGACACTTAATTCATCCTTTACCCAAAGCAATATCAAAATCACCGTGGTGAGACCAATCGTCAATCCAAAAAGGTTGATCGCAAAGATATGCTTGGACTTCATGAAACTTCGGAAGGCCAATAGAATTTGATGACGTAGCATGGGGTCGTTGGGGGTTAGGAGGTTTGGAAGTGGGAAGTTGGAGGCTTGGAGGCTTGGAGGTTTAGAAATTGGAGGTTATTTCGAAGGTGGATTTAAAGTATTTCTAAATGCAGCAATGCTATTCATCAAGTCAAAAGCTTGTTTATAGCTACTTTGAAAGGTTTCTTCATCTATATATCCACGCAGTTTTGCTTTGTGAAGACAGGTTACTACTTCAGCAAGGGAGCGTAAGGAATAGCCAACAAATTTTCTGAATTCAGCTTGAGAATTACCTGTTGATCCTTCGGCAATATTTAGCGCAATAGAATCGACTGCTCTGCGGATTTGGGAAGTAAGGCTATACAATTCTTCTTTTGGAAAATCTTTTGACATTCCAAAAACCATCTCTCCAAATGCCATGGAAGTTTGCCAGATGCGAAGTTTTTCAAATTTAAAATCCATCAAATATTAGTGTTAAATGATAAAACAAACTTCACTAAATCTCATTCATCACATCTTGGCCGGGCTCGTGTCCGCACGGGCCGTTTGATAAACCTCTAACATCCCGACTTCCTGATTCCCACTTCCTACTTCCAACTATTTACACATGAAACTGCTCCCTGATATTCTCAGTCACCACTTTACCATCAAATAGGTTGATCGTACGGTGGGCATAGTTTGCATCATGAGGAGAGTGAGTTACCATCACGATGGTGGTTCCCTCGTTGTTTAGCTCTTCCAAAAGGCGCATTACTTCTTCACCATTGGTAGAGTCCAAATTACCTGTAGGCTCATCGGCAAGGATCACTGATGGTTTTGCTACGATAGCTCTGGCAATCGCCACACGTTGCTGCTGACCACCTGAAAGCTGCTGAGGAAAGTGATTTCTTCTATGCATGATGTTCATGCGGGTCAAAACTTCTTCAACTCTGGTTTTTCTTTCGTCAGAAGGAATTTTTAGATAAAGAAGTGGTAGTTCCACGTTTTCAAACACTGTCAATTCATCGATCAGGTTAAAACTCTGGAAGACGAAACCAATATTTCCTTTTCTCAAGGAAGATCTCTGTCTTTCTGAAAATTTAGCGACTTCCTGATCCAGGAAAAAATACTCTCCAGCATCTGGATTATCCAGAAGTCCAAGGATATTCAACAAGGTAGATTTACCACATCCTGAAGGCCCCATGATGGCCACGAATTCACCTTTTTTGATTTCAATTTGGATACTATCCAAGGCAGTTGTTTCTACCTCTTCAGTAGCATACATTTTCCTTAGATTGACGGTTTTGATGACGTTTTGCATATGCGTTTTTATTGTCCGATGTCCGTTGTCGGAGGTCCGATGCGGCACAATCAGTGGTTTTAGTATTTATTTTATTTTAGACTTAAATGATTGCATCATATTCATAAGATGAAAAGAATCCCTATATAGTTGCATGAACCTCTCTTCTCCTATGTATTTTCTTCTTTTTGCCTTGTGAATGCATGTTACAGTTTCTGCCAATGACCTAATTCCATATCCCAAGAATCTTAAAAACTCTGGATTCGATTGTGAAATAGAACCTTCGGCAATATTTAAAGCAATAGAGTCACTGGCTCTTCTTATTTGAGAAGTGAGATTGTAAATCTCTTCTTTAGGAAAATCTAGAGTGATTCCGATTATCTCTTCATCTAGATCCATTGCCTTTTGCCAAATCAGAAGACTTTCAAACTTAAACTCCGGCTTATAATCATCCTTCTCTGACATATTTTTAATAACCCATTAGTTTTTGTTACTCATCCGACATCGGTCAACCGACATCAAAACTTTATTTCAACTCCAGCACCTCATTATCTCCAAAATTCTCATATCCAGACACAATCACTTTTTCCCCTTCTACCAAGCCATCCAGAACTTCATAGTATTCAGGATTTTTTCTACCTAAACGGATATTTCTCTTTTCAGCATTTCCGGCTGTATTCAAAACAAACACCCAGTTTCCTCCAGTATCTTTAAAGAACCCTCCTGTTGGTAACAATAGACTTTGCTCACTATCTCCTAACTCAAGACGAATCCGAACGCTTTGACCTCTTCTGATTCCTTTCGGGCTTTCTCCTGTGAATTTCATATCCACTTCGAATCGACCATTTGTAATCGTCGGATAGATTTTCATGATTTCCAGTTCGTGATCCACACCACTCAAAGTAAATTTACCTCTGAGTCCTTGACCGATTCTTGGAAGGTACAATTCATCAATCGGCACTCTCACTTTAAATTCATCCAAAACATCTATTTGTCCATAACGCTCCCCGGAATTGATCGCCTGACCCACTTCGATTTGTTCCATTGCCAATTGACCGGCAATTGGAGCTTTGATCACGAGGTTATTCAAGATCTGCCCTACCCCATTCAGTGATGCATTCATCCTGCTTTCAGATTGACGCAACTGGGCCAATTGGTATGATCTGGCGATAGAATCACTTCTATAAGATGCATAGGTCAATTCTTTTCTTTTCAAGTTGTATTCATATTGTTCTTTTACTTCTTCGAATTCCCGGTCAGAAACCAGCTTTTTCTCATGAAGCTCCTTGAACCTTTTGTATTGAGGCTCCAAAAGGCTGATCTGATAATCGATCTCCGCCAATTGACCTTGCTGACTCAAATCGTTTTGATCCAAGAAAAGACGAGTCTGGCGCAGGTTGTTAATCTGCTCGTACAGCATGGTTTCACGCTGCATCACATCCAGCTGAAGATTGGAATTGGCCATGATCAAAATCGTATCTCCCACATCTACTAAAGCACCGGACTCACGGACGATTTCGGCAACCATCCCTCCCTCTACTGCATCAAGGAAGAATGTCTGGGCAGGTTCGATCTGACCAGAAACCAAAATGTAATCGGTGAATTCTCCAGTACTGACAGTGGCAATACTCAGACGATCTTGTTCTACATTCATAGTAGACCGATGATCGGCAAATCCGATTTGATAAATAATCCCAGCGACTAAAACTACTCCGCCGACAATCCAAGCAATCTTCCTGGGCGTCCAGGTCTTCTTTTGTATTTTTCTATCCATTGTGTGTTTCTGCCTTTTTAGGCTGATACCCATTATGCCAAATGGTATGCCATCAAAAAAACGGCGTTCTACGGCCTTAATTGGAGGTTTAAAGAAAAACAGAATCCAGAGTCCCGAACATTTTTGTTCGCAGGCGAACAAAACCCGCTCATCTTTCTTAACTTATTGGATCGCTTCCCACTTCCTGACAAGCGGACAAAAAGCCCTTATTTCAGGAATAGAGCTGTATTTGTTTTGATTTTAATCGAAAAGAATAAATCGGTATGCTTTTGGAACAAGGAGCAAGCATTATCTGAGAAGGCAGATTGTCTTTTTCACCTATTAAAAAAACAACGAATCCATGAGCGAGCAAAAAATCGGTAAAATTCTCATTATAGATGATAATGAAGATCTCCTTAAGGCAGCCAAAATTTTTCTGAAAAGGCACTTTGCACAGGTAGATACCGAGACAAACCCTGACCTACTTCCCATTTTAACCCATAACGAGCAGTATGATGTGATTATGCTCGATATGAACTTCACCAAAGACGTAAGTTCCGGTCAGGAAGGTTTCTATTGGCTGGATCGGATTCTTGAACTTGACCCTTCGGCAGTTGTTGTTTTGATCACGGCTTATGGGGACGTGAACCTTGCCGTTCGGGCTATTAAAGAAGGCGCTACGGATTTTGTTTTGAAACCTTGGGAAAATGAAAGGCTACTTGCCACTTTAAATTCAGCTTTGAAACTAAGGCAGAAAAAACTTGAGGTGGACTTGCTAAAGGATCAGAAGCTTAGCATGCAGCAGGATATTGATCGGAAATTTTCTGATATCATCGGGCAAAGTCCAGCAATGCAAAAAGTCTATGAAACCATAGAAAGAGTTGCTTCTACTGATGCGAATGTATTGATTTTAGGAGAAAATGGGACAGGTAAAGAATTGATAGCACGAGCAATTCATAGGCATAGCCGAAGAAGCAAAGAAGCATTTGTGGGAGTAGATCTGGGTTCGATTACCCAGTCACTTTTTGAATCTGAGCTCTTTGGACATAAAAAGGGATCTTTCACCGATGCCAAAGAAGATCGGGCCGGAAGATTTGAGCAGGCACATAAAGGAACGCTTTTCCTTGATGAAATCGGAAACTTACCGCTTCCTTTACAGGCGAAATTACTGGCTGTGCTTCAAAACAGGCAAGTTACACGAGTAGGTGCCAACCGCTCCGTAGATGTCAACATCCGTTTGATTTCGGCTACCAATATGCCGATTCATAACATGGTTTATGAAAACGGATTCCGTCAGGATTTACTATATCGAATCAATACCATTGAAATCCAGTTGCCACCTTTAAGAGAAAGAGCCGATGATATTCTTTTACTTGCCAATCATTTCATTGCTTTCTATTCTAAAAAATACAACAAGGATGTCAGAAAGGCTTCTGAACCTCTTATCAAAAGAATGATGAAATATCATTGGCCTGGAAATATTCGTGAACTTCAGCATAGCATCGAGCGGGCCGTCATCATGAGTAATCATAATGTTTTGCAGCCAGAGGATTTATTCCTCCAAAAAATGCAGCAGCCTGAGCAAAAAGATGAATCAGTCAGTCTGGAACATCTAAATATTGAGGATGTGGAGCGTATTCTGATCAGAAAAGCACTGCAAAAACACAATGGTCATATTACCAGAGCTGCTGAGGAACTAGGCTTGACCCGATCTTCACTTTACAGGAGATTAGAAAAATATGGTTTATAAGCGGTTCTCATTTGGGGTTGGGTTCAGGACACTTCTGATAGTTCTCAATTTATACCTGGGGCTTTGGTTGTACTATAATCAGGAACTTTGGCTTGCTCCAGGGATTTTAGCATTTATCGCTTTGATCCAGATTGGAGAGTTGATTTATTATGTCAACTCGATCAACCATAAACTTGCAAGGTTTCTGGATTCCATCCGGTTTACGGATTTCTCTAGCTCATTTACTTCTGACAGTCAAATGGGCGGTTCGTTTCGGGAAGTCAATATTGCTTTTAACGAGGTGATGAATGTGTTTAAGCAGACCCGGGCAGAAAAAGAAGAGCAAATGCTTTTTCTCCAGGTCATCATCCAGCATATCAACTCAGGGATTATTTCTTTCAGTTCCGAAGGTAAAATCGGAGTGATCAATAACGCAGCGAAACACCTTCTTCAGATTCCTCAGTTCAGGGACATTTCTGATTTGGGAAAGCTTTCCCCGGCACTATTAGAACAGGTAATGGAAATGAAACCTGGTCAGAGACTCTCCTATCGGGTCAACCCTTCGCTGCATTTGATTATTCAGTCCACTTCATTAAAAATGGGAGGTCAAAGCTGGACTTTGCTTTCCTTACAGAACATCAATGCAGAACTCCAATCCAACGAATTGGAAGCTTGGCAAAACCTGACGAAGGTTTTGCGACATGAGATCATGAACTCCATCACTCCTATTTCCAGTTTGGTAGATTCATTGAGCACCATTTTAGAGGAAGATTCCTACGTTCAAAAGGAAGGGTTTCTGATCAAAAGAGACGGTTACCAGGATATTCAGGAAGGATTGGAAACCATCGCCAACAGAAGCAAAGGCTTGGTGAATTTTGTCAATGCATACCGGGATTACACCAATATTCCGGTACCGAAAAAAGAATTCACTTCTGTAAAATCGCTGTTTGAAAATGTACTTATTTTGATGAAGGAGGACTTGAAATTTTCTGAAGTCAAAATAGAAACCAATATTCTTCCAAATGACCTGGAAATCCATTGCGATCCCGACCAGATCACGATGATTCTGATCAATCTTGTGAAGAATGCGAGCGAATCCTTACAAAATCAAGCCGATCGAATCATCTGGTTATCTGCTATTTCACAAGGAGACATGGGAACAGTTTTACGCGTGGAAGATCACGGTCCAGGTATTATTCCAGAGGCTTTGGAGCGAATTTTCGTACCTTTTTACACTACCAAAAAAACAGGTTCTGGAATTGGTTTAGCCATTTCGAGGCAGATTATGAATCTCCACAAGGGAAGCTTACAAGTGAGCTCCATCCCTGGTGAGAAAACTGTGTTCTCTTTGAATTTCAGGTAGATTAAAGTGAAAAATAACATTTCTCCTTTTTCTTGCTTTTAAACACAAAAAATACTAATTGAAATGTATTTTATTGTATTTCAAGTATTTGTATCTTATTACAAAAAAACAGATAGAGGATATGAAAGAAAATATCAACACCCAAACCCAAATAGCTTTTCACAATTTAAATGGTCTTGTCAACGGCATAGCGATGGATGGCAGGATCACAAAAAGCGAATTTGACGCAATGAAATCATGGTGCCAAACCCATGATGGATTATGTGAGAAAGAACCTTTTTTGACTTTTCATCAGGAAATCCGAAACATCATCAAAACCGGGCAGTTGGGATCAGAGGAAATTTTTGAGCTCAAACAGGTACTCCGTAAATATGCTCCCAAGTTCAAGGAGAGCGATCCATCAAAATCCTCGCTGCACTATCTTCAGGGAATATGTTATGGAATCATGGCGGATGGAGACATCAATAAATATGAGCTAAACCAGCTCAAAAAATGGCTTGACGATCATGAGCAGTTAAAAAGCATTTATCCATTTAATGAAATTTCAAAACATGTGGAAGAGGCCATATCCCATGGAAAGCTGGATCAGGAAAACTACCTCAGTCTTCAAAAGTATTTCAAAGAGTTTTTGAAAATTGAATAAGTCCAATGGATGTTTTGTGATAGATATTGGATGATTGAAGAAAACCATGACTTTAGACCTACTTTGAAAATTCAATAGATTCAATTTGCCAGTAATGTTTGACTAAAAAGAAACAAAAATGCCAGCTTAATGACTTTAGGCTGGCATTTTTGTTTCATTCATAACATTTTGTAAACCTACCTTTTGAAATAAATTGAATTCAGATTAAAGGTATTCCAGATAGATATCCCCTGGTCTGTTTTTAATACAAAATAGATATCAGACGGAGTATTGGTTTCTTGAATAGTGATAGTCACCGGGAACCAAATTCCTTTCCCGATTCTATCATTTTTATCCAGAAGTTTAGATTCACCTATCAATTCGCCATCTGGTCCTCCCTTTCTGATTTCGATTTTAGCAGCTAAACTACCTGGATCCACTTCCAACTCCACTGATCTAATCGAGCTTAAATCAAGGTTCTTAAAAACAAAAAACGCATTCTTCTCTGTGTATTTCACAAAGTGTGAATTGTTCTCATTGGATTTTGCGATATGTTGAAACTGATCTGCCAGCGTCGGAGATAGCTCTGTGTTTCGTAAAAGCAGCTGTTCCGTAGTTTTTTTTGATGGTATTCCATTTGCCCCTTGATCCTCATAAGATGCCTGGACCAAATAATAAGCTCCCTTTCTGGCAGGTTGAGCCATGGCATAGGTTCCCGATAATGGTAATTCTCGTTTTGTCAAGGAGGGGTTAGAAATAGCCAATATAAAATCTACCATCTCTTCGATTTCCTGTTTTGGCAAATGAACATGACCTGGCATCTGGGTATCACCCCATACGCCAGATCCCCCTTTTGTGATTTTTTGAATCAGATAATTTCTTGCCTCAGGATTATTTAAATAGGTGTTAGAAACTTCTGTATAACTTGGACCCACTGATTTGTTAGAGATTCCATGACATCCTTTGCATCCAGCTTGGTTAATCAGCGTTTCGCCTAAACTCAGCAATTCTTCTTCCGGACCAGTCTGGATGACATCATAGCCCCCTTCCATATAATCAACAGAAAACTCAATGTTGGAATCCTGAATTTCAGTATCTTCCTCATCTTGAATCGACACTTCATATGCTATTGATTCGCCCGGAAAATAAAAACTGCGATTTCCCTTCCAGTTGATCTCAACTTTTGGAGATTCATTGCCAACCTGTATTTCTAACTTACTTTCTGATGAAGCTCCGTCTTGATCATTTACTGTCAAAGTAACCGGATAAATACCCGGCTTCTCAAATGTGAAAGTTGGATTTTTGTCATCCGAGCTAGCAAATCCACCAAAATCCCAATGATATTCTAACTGATCCCCTTGATCATAATCTTCTGTTCCTTCAGAAGAAAAGGCAACTTTCAGAGGACTTTTCCCATTTTTCTTATCAGCAGTCATCGTTACATTGGGCTTTCTGTTTCCTGCCGCAAATTCAATTCTATAAAGACCTGAATTGTCATTTTGGGAGCGCCAGAAGGTTCCGTATTCCAAAACATACAATGCTCCATCCGGGCCATACTGCATATCCATAGGCTTATCGAAAACAGTATTCGGCATAAATTGCTCAAGCGTATCCAATTCGTTGTTTTCGGTAAGAGAAACCATGAAAATCCAATTTCTCATCCAGTCGTAAAAAATGGATTTTCCATTATAATAGCCCGGGAACCTGATTTCGCTATCCTCATAATCCTCACGGTAATAAACAGGACCAGCCATTGCATTTCTTCCTCCAGTACCTAGCATAGGAAACTCCAAAGATTCATCATAAGGATACCAAATCAAAGGTTGTTGAGTCGGCGGCAGGTTTTGAATGCCCGTATTCCTTGGTGAGCTATTGTAAGGGGCATTAGGATCAAACTGAAATAAGGATTCTCCTGTTTCGAAATCAAACTTCCAATAAGCCTTGTTGTCTCCCACAAAATAAGGCCATCCAAAAAACCCTGGTTTAGTAGCCAGATTATATTCATCGTGGCCTTTTGGTCCACGCAATGAATCATTTTCAGCCGCATCAGGACCTACTTCGCCCCAAAAGAGATTGTCGTTATGTTGATCTATGGCAATTCTGAAAGGATTTCTATTTCCCATGACATAGATCTCTGGCCTTGTCCCTTCTGTACCTACCGGAAATAAATTTCCATCAGGAATGGTATAAGTACCATCATCTTCAGGATGAATACGGATTATCGAACCTCTTAAATCATTGGCATTTCCAGAAGATCGCTGGGCATCTACATTCTCCGCGCGAAAGGATCGTTCATCAATTGGATTATAATTACTGGATTCAAATGGGGTGGAATCATCGCCTAAAGACAGGAACAAATTGCCATGCCTGTCAAACTCGATTGACCCTCCTGAATGGCAACAATCCCTGTAAACCGGTACATCCAAAAGGACTTTTTCGGAAGACAAATCAACTACGTCATTTTTAAATTCAAACCGGGAAAGTCTATTGACAGAGGTATTTGCCGGGGCGTAATAAAGGTAAATCCAATGATTGGATTGAAAGTCGGGATCTTTGGCCAAGCCCATCAGACCATCCTCGCGCTCAGGGTAGACTTCCAGAAATCCAGCTTCAACTAACTCACCTGTATCGTTTTTATATAATCTGATCTTTCCTGCCCGCTCTATCAGGAGCACATCTTTATTATCCAATACCTCCAATTCCATCGGTTCATTTAAACCTTCTACCAGTGTGACCTTGGTAAATCTGCTTTCATCAGGTTTTGTAGTTGCAAATGGGTCTGATTCCTGTGTGGTACAACTCACTGCCATGAATCCTAAAACAGGAATCAACCCTCTCAATTTTTTCATAAATACTCTACTCAAAATTTTAATAGCCGTGAATATATGGGAAAATGATTTTTTGAAATAACCGATGGTGGATTAAATACGATTATCTCTTTTTCAGGTCATACTCCTCAACTTACTTCCGGAAATGTCTCAGGGGAGACACATCCATGTGCTCTCCGATTCCGTAATTGAAGAGAGAGCCTTACATTTTGAGATAATTACTTGTAGGATAAACAGTATCTAAAAATTTTGGTTTTAAATTCAGAGATCAGAAGATTTCAAATTTCAAGATAAAATCATCCAATAAAACATGAAATTCATTACAACTATGTCATCAAAATTTCTAGCAGCAGGGATAGCTCTTATGCTGGCTGCCTGCGGCAATTCCCCGGCAGAAAGTAAAGAGAGTACCAACAACGACATGGAAAAGGTGGCCCAATATAAAGGCAAAACCGAATTAGCAACTTTTGCAGGAGGTTGTTTTTGGTGCGTGGAAGCCCCCTTTGAAGGACTGGATGGCGTGATAGCAGTCACCTCAGGTTATGCTGGGGGTAAGGAAAAAGACCCAACCTATGGCGAGGTAAGTAGTGGTAAAACTTCCCACCGTGAATCCGTACAGATTGCTTTTGATCCTGAAGTGATCAGCTATTCAGAATTGGTAGATATATTTTGGCAAACCTTTGACCCAACAGATGTGGGCGGATCGTTTTATGATCGTGGCTCTCAATATGAATCAGCAATATTTTACCACGATTCGGAGCAGAAAAAGGTCGCTGAGGATTCCAAAAAACAATTAGGTGCATCAGGAAAATTCGAAAAACCAATTGCAACTCCTATTATTAAATACACCACATTTTACCCAGCGGAAGACTATCATCAGGATTATTACAAGAAAAATCCAAAGGAATATTACGCCTATAGAAATGGAAGCGGAAGAGATGCATTTATCAAGGCGCACTGGCCGGAATTATCGGAGAAAAAATACCCAGCTCCCTCAAAAGCAGAATTAAAGAGCAAATTAACGGATCTCCAGTACGAAGTGACCATGGAGGAAGCGACAGAATTTGCTTTCCAGAATGAATACAACGGAAATAAGGAAGCCGGAATTTACGTAGACATTGTGACTGGTGCTCCACTTTTCAGCTCAAAGGATAAATATGAGTCTGGTTCAGGCTGGCCAAGTTTTACAAAACCAATAGATGCGAGAGCCTTAGATAAGCCTGTGGATAAATCCGCTGGAATGACCCGGGTGGAAGTAAGAAGTAAGTTAGGTGATAGCCATGTAGGGCATGTCTTTTATGATGGACCAAACCCTACCAATCTTCGGTATTGTATGAATTCGGCGGCAATGAAATTTATCCCGAAAAGTGAAATGGAAGCAGCCGGATATGGAGATTATTTGTGGTTGGTAGATTAGTTAATTGTGATCAGTGAAAGGAAAGGCCCGGTTTTACCGGGCTTTTTTGGTTAAAAAAACCAGTACATGGAGTTTAAAACAGTTCTCCTGGAATTTTTGTAAGTCCAATTCGAATATATTTGGTTGACTTTCTATATTTAATAAATCTTTTAAATGTCTATCATGAAAAAGTTCGCATGGATTCTTGGCATCAGTGCCCTGGTCATTTTCCTTATCTTTTTTTGGTGGAAGTTTTACTTCGTATTTGGTGAGGGAGTAAAAGCCGGAAGCTTGAATTATTTCGTAAAAAAGGGAGTGGTATTCAAAACCTATGAGGGGAGAGTGGTTCAGGAAGGGTTTCAAAGTCCAACGGCTGGAGGTCTTCAGAGCAATGAATTCAGATTCAGTGTAGAAAACGAGGAGGTTGCCAAAAAATTAGAGCGGGCATCTGGGAAGTTTGTAGAACTTCGGTATAAAGAATTTAATGGGATGCTACCTTGGAGAGGAACAAGTAACTTTGTCGTTACAGAGGTACTCACAGTACAGGAAGGAGGCAAAACGGACGGATCCGCTTTGCCTTTTGACCAATAATCAATGGGTCCAATAATCTACCACAACTACTTTTGACAAGCTGCTTCCCAAAACTTCACCAAAAGCCTTATGATCAGGATGAGGAAGGTATATCTCACGATCTTCCTCTGAATGGAATGTCAGAGTAAAAGCATGCGTAAGGCCATCATTAAGATTTTCCGGGCTGTTATTTATGCCCCATTCAAATCCTTTGATCTGCTCTATCTTACTTGGCAAAGCCGCAAAAGCATCAATGATTTCCTGGATTTTTTCCGGACTGGTTTCTTCTTTAAAGCCAAACATGACTACATGTCTGAGCACTGAATCTGGTTGCATAGGTTTTTGGTCTAGTTCTTCAATTTTCTCTTCAATAATTTTCTCACTCTTCTCTTCACTGCAAGAGGCAAAAAAGGACATTGCCCCAAGGAATAACATTCCGATGTAAATCTTTTTCATGGTTGTTGATTTTTCATCGAATCTAAAGAGAAACACTAACTTTTTCCAATTCTCGGCTATCTGTAAATAAAAAAAGTAAAAAAACAGTGATACGTTCAAGACAAAGAGTATATTGAACGAAATTTTCGTAGATCTATGAAATCAATATCGATATGACTCAAAGAATTTCATCATCCATACTTGTTATCCTGACAATAATTGGAATCAGTTGTACACAAAAACCAATTGAAAGCGTAGAAGAATCCTATGAATTAGTGAAGACTGATTCATTCCGGGTTGATAATTTCACCCGAGTAGTGATTAGAGATTATAGTGAAAAAGAGGGGATTTATCTCGGATATTCCATATCCGAAGATGATATTTTAGAACTATCAGATACCGGAGAGATCCTAAAAAGGATACACAAAAAAGGAGAAGGAACTGGATATGGAAACTGGAATCCTATTGGCTTGGCCTTTGGTCCAAATAATGAAAGGATCGTGGAATTACCATTTCAGGTAGTGGCTTATGATTCCTCCTACGAACCAATCCACTCTCATAGAATTATGTCCCCACTTCCTATCCGTGCCAATATGCCTTTAGGGAAAACCCCTTATTTCCAGAAAAATGACACGACACTGTTATTGGTAGGTCCCAGTAATTATTTATCAGCTTCTTACCTAATTCATGATCAGGAAGGAAAGGATACTCTCCAGAATTTCTACGAACTCAATTTGCAATCCGGTGCTGTAAGATCTGTTGTTCCCTTTGAGTCAAATTCTGTATACGAGCTTTCGGAAAATGTCTACAAAGGCGTCATGGGAAAATCCTTTTTTGTAGATCATGCCAAACAAGAATTGGTCATGGTGCAAGAGCTGGATACGGAGATTTTAATATACAGCCTCCCGGACTTTATTTTGAAAAAATCAATCCCAATCACTTACTCTGAGTTTATTACCTACAATCCTGTTCCGATAGAATCCCCTTTTGATGATCTTAGGGCCCAAAACTTAGGAAGGCTATCAGCTAGAAATCAAAAACTTTTTAACTTGGAAAATGGAGAATACATCCTGCAGTATTTCACAGGTGTGACTGAGTCTGAATTTGAATCCAGAAACTCAGAAGATTTACCATATTTTCCTTCACAGGATGCAACTGAACAAAGAATTCTTATTTTTAAAGATGGAAAACAGGTAGGATCAGAAATACCGGGAATTCCGGGTACGATTATCACCATCCTTCCTGACCGGAAACTGTTAGTTCAAGAACCTGAAAACACAGAGATAGAGGAAGAATTTACTAGATTTACAATCTATCAAGTCAAACCTAATTAGCTATGAAAGTCGCATGTTTTAGCACTAAATCTTACGATAAAGAGAGCTTTGATTTAATTCTTCCTAAACATGCACATGACTTCACTTATTTAGAAGCCAAACTAGACCGACACACAGTTTCGTTAGCAAAGGGTTTTGATGCCATTTGCACCTTTGTCAATGATCATCTTGATGCGCCTGTACTCAAAAAACTGAACCAATTAGGAGTAAAGAATATTGTTTTGCGCTGTGCAGGTTACAACCAAGTCGATCTAGAAACAGCCGATGAGCTTGGTTTTAAAATCTGCCGGGTACCTGCTTACAGCCCAGAGGCAGTGGCAGAGCATGCTTTTGCGATGATTCTGACATTAAGTCGAAAGACCCACAAGGCCTATAATCGAGTCAGGGACAATAATTATTCATTGGAAGGCCTCGCCGGATTTAACCTACATGGAAAAACAGTTGGGATCATCGGGACTGGTGCCATTGGTCATGCTTTCAGTAAAATAGCCCTTGGATTTGGCTGTAAAGTACTAGCTTATGACTTGATTGAAGATAAAGCGCTCAAATCTCAAGGCGTGGAATATCTTACCTTGGATGAGTTACTTTCCCAAAGTCAAATCATTTCCCTTCATTGCCCCCTTACTCCAGGAACAAAACATCTGGTAAACGCGAGTACCTTGGAGCAAATGCCCGATGGCGTTATGTTGATCAATACTAGTCGAGGTGCACTGATAGAAACCAAATCAGTCATAAAGGCCCTGGAAAGTAGGAAATTAGCCTATCTCGGAATAGATGTCTACGAGCAGGAAGAAGATTTATTCTTTAAAAACCTATCCGAGGAAATCCTCATGGATGAGCAAATCGCCAGATTGATGACATTTCCGAATGTTTTGATAACTGGGCATCAGGCATTCTTAACCAAAGAAGCCTTGGCTGAAATTGCTAAAACCACACTCCAAAATCTGGATGCGATTGCTTCAGGGTCCAAATTGGTCAATGCCATAAAATACTCATATTAAACCTCTAAGGCTATAAAAGAGAAACACCTGCCTTCAGTCGAAAGCAGGTGTTTTTGTATCAAAAAGTAAACGGGTTCGGGAAAAACCCATCCCAGTTTTCTTTATTTGATCACTTTTACGTTCACAGCGTTAACGCCTTTTTTACCTTGAACTAGTTCATAAGATACTTTATCGTTTTCACGGATATCGTGAACCAAACCAGACTGATGTACGAAAACGTCCTCGTCAGAGTCAGATGGTGTGATGAATCCAAAGCCTTTTGTTGTGTTAAAGAATTTTACTGTTCCTTCATTCATGATTTCTTGATTTAAAATTTGGTGTTCTTGTGTTTTTATTACTTTGATTTTGATTTTTTGTATTCTTTACTGGCTCCTCTTCTGGAGGAGTATCGGTGAAATTACCGAAGCGATCTATGTAGACGATCATGTCATCCAAATCACCGCTTTTGGGCTGTGCTTTTCTTTCTAACTTTTTCTCAAATTTTTCTTTTTGTTTTCTTTTCTTTAATTCTGCTTTTTGCTTCTTAATGAAGCTATTTTGATTTTTTGACATACAGTTATTTTAGTTGACAAATGTGATGGCATGACCTGTCTTTCCAGCCCTGCCTGTTCTTCCGATTCTGTGTATATAGCTATCCATTGTCATGGGCAGCTGATAGTTTATCACATGGGAAACATCAGCCACATCTATACCCCTGGCAGCCACGTCAGTTGCTACCAACACCCTGGTTTCACCAGACTTGAATTGCTCTATGGTTTTATTTCTAAAATTTTGAGATTTATTTCCATGGATCAAACCAGATTTTACTCCGGCTTGATTGAGTTTCTTGCTCAGTCTGTCTGCCAGCCTTTTGGTTTCGGTAAAAATGATCACCTTTTCCAAAGCACGATCTTTAAATAGATCCTCCAGCATTATAAACTTATCTTTCCCTTCCGGTACTCTAATAATCCCCTGCTCAATATTCTCATTGGTAGTTACTCCAGAATTTATTTTTACTTCAACCGGATTATCCAATAAGCTGTTTATCAGATTCTTCTGACTAGCTTCCAAAGTTGCCGAGAATAACATGGTCTGTTGTCTTTGGCTCATTGCACCTACCAGCTTCTTCACATCATTGACAAATCCCATATCGAGCATCCGGTCAAATTCGTCCAAAACCAAAGTCTTCACTTGATTTAACTTCAAAAGCCTTCTATCATGCAGGTCCAACAATCTACCCGGTGTACCCACTATGACATGGAGTTTTCTTCCCAACATTTTCATGTCGGTATTGATGTTAGTCCCACCGATGAATGTCGCGGAATGTAGATTCATTCCTTTGCTCAGGCTTTTAAATTCCTCTTCAATCTGAAGTGCCAATTCCCTGGTAGGAGTCACGATCAAAGCTGTAAACTGCCTAGGATCCTGCAAAGCGTGCTCAATGATCGGAATCAAAAAAGCACTTGTTTTCCCAGAACCCGTATTGGAAATCCCCAAAAGGTCCCTCCCTTGAAGTAATGCTTCAATGGATTGTTCCTGGATATTGGTCATATTGACATAGCCTTTGGCTTCCAGGTTTTTAAGGACACCTTTTGCAATATTCAAACTTGCAAAAGACGTTTTGGACTGGAATCCTTTTTGACCAGTAGGCTTTGCTTTTTTTATCAGTAAATTAGGATCCAGTGTAGATTCCTTCTTTTTCTGAGCTTGTCTTGGACCTCGATTTGGCCTAGGTCCAGCACTAGGTTTTGTATTTCTATTTCTTATGTTATTCATTACTTCAAGCTTTTTGAGTCGCCAGTTTTGGGGTATTTCCCAAAACATATAGCATTTTAAAATGATCTAATACAGCCATGAAAAAATTGGGCTTGGAATAATAAGGCACATTGAATTCTTCCGCTGTGGCTTTTACAATCGGAGCAATATCTTTATAATGAATGTGACAAATATCTGGAAACAAATGATGTTCTACTTGGTAATTCAAGCCTCCGGCAAACCAAGTAATAATTCTTGAATTTGGTGAGAAGTTACAGGTGGTCGCCAACTGGTGAAGCATCCGTTCTCCCTCTACATTTCCATTGTCATCCACCACCGGGAAATTTACATCCTCGACGATATGGGCAATTTGGAAAACCATGGTGATCACGAAACCAGTCACAAAATGCATGGCTATATATCCCAGTAATATCAACCAAATCGGAAAAGGAGCGAAAATCAATGGAAGTCCAAGGAAGACAGCAAAATAGCCTAACTTCCATGAAATGATCGTCCACAAGGTATTTCTATAGCCATTTTCACCTTTGACTAGTCCTTTATCATGGTACCTTTTCAGTCGAATAAAGTCTTTAGCGGTCACCCAAGATAGAGTAGACAAGGAATAAAAGAACCAAGCATACAAATGTTGGAATTTGTGCAGTCCGTTTTGTTCCGCCTCTGGCGAAAATCTTAAAAAGAACGGCGCATTGATATCGTCGTCATGTTCATAAATATTGGTGTAGCTATGGTGCAATACATTATGCTGTATTTTCCATACCTCAGAGCTCGCTCCTACCATATTTAAAGTATAACTGACATATTTATTGATCTTTGGATTTTTGGAATAGGATCCATGACAAGCATCATGCATCACTCCCATTCCGATTCCTGCCATTCCGAAAGCAGATAATATGTAACAGCCAAATAATTGCCACACTTGAGTAACAAGCCCGGAAATAATGAGGATCTGAGGAATTAAGAAAAGAGAGATAAGCAAAACGGTTTTAAATACCATTTGCTTGTTTGCATACTTTGATTTATTCGTGGACTTAAAATGTCCATAAACCCGAGATTTAAGGGCGACAGAGAAATCTGAGAGATTTGATTCTGAGAATCTTATAGTTTTAATATAGTTTTATTTTGGTTTACTAAATGGGTGTTTCTGGTACTGTTTGGGAGGATTTTTACTGCAGGTTTTAATTCGAAAAATAGCCTTGGGCCATATTTGAATTAAAAAAGTAGAAAAGGGAGAGAATTAAAACCTAGGTAATCGTAAGGGAAAACTCTTGAATTTGCTACTTAAGCAGGTTGATAATCAACGCTAACTTTACTTCAAGGATCAGGAATAAATTAATTTAGTGAAGTCCTGACTGCGACAAAGGTCTGTCTATTAATCGGTAATTCCTAATTGCAAACAAATAAGAACCTAATAATCAGATTTTTTATTTCGTTTGATTTAGGAAATCATTGAAAAGGCTTCCAGTTTGCTATCACATTCACATGGATCATTTCCAACTTATTATACCGTTGTTTTGGAGTCAGCTCCACTGCTCCCAACGCTTCTTTGTTCATGACCAATAAATGAAAATCCCAGGATTTTAGTTCCTTAGGTTGATACTTTACACCCAGATTGACTTGTCTATAAGAAGCAAAGGCATATTTATTTGCTTGAGGGTCTGAAATATCTGGCAGCCAATGAAATCCAATTTGTAGATAAGGTTTTATTCCGCTTTTCCCCAACTGATATTCTCCATATAAAACCAAGGCGTCCATCTTTTCATATCCTTCATTTCTTTCTCTGGGAATAAAAGTATACCAAGCATCTTTTCCCCATTCCCTAGGGCTTAACCATCTCCCTTTCCCACCAAGGTGAGAATAACTCAGGTTTGCATTCCATTTAATTCTCGAATAACCAAGTCTTCCGGAAAGGATCCAATTTTTATCATCAGGATTTTTATAACGCATTATTTGATTTGGATTACCTCCTTCACCTATTCCATGCTGGAACCCCACTTGCAATCCACCGGTGAATTTACCTTGATTAGATTTCTTCCATGTTTTTTCGACTTTGCCCCAAAGAGTATTAGAAATATTATTTACCAGAGTTTCTGAAAAACCAAATTTCCAAAAATCCGCTATCGTATACGTTACTTCAAGTATACTTATCCAATTACTTTTCGTATTGCCCACATATTGGGAAGGATTCCCATTCGTATCCCTTCCCTCTGGAAATACGCCAATTGACTCACCAATTCCCAGCCATTTGGAAGTTCCTCTTACTCCAAACCTATTAATCCCCCAAAGTCCGATTTCCCAATTGGAATTTGGAGAGTACCAAGTATGGACACCTTCTACGGCAGTTGGCGCCAATCTACCATCCTGGGCATTGATCCAATCGGAGTTGATCCCCATTCTCCCGATTTTTGCTCCCCATTTGGCATTGGAATAGCTTAAAGAAAGCGTTTCCAGCTTCCCGAAAAACTTATCCTCAGGATTCAAGAGATCAAACAACCCAACTTCGTAACGATTATAAAGTCCAGTCAGTGGGTCAGGAACGGTTAATTCAGAACTCCATAGATTGGCATAAAACCTATATCCTACATGCAGCTGAAACTTTTCTGCATAGGTAAGCTTTGTGCCAAGGTTCAGGCTTGAACCCAGTGCAAAATCATTTTTAAAATCATTGGGATAAGTGGTACTCATCCAAAACATTCGGAAATGAATATCCGGTACTGCTTCTAGCTTTTTCTCAGTGTTTTGAGCTTTTGCAAAGAATGAAAGCACCAGGAAACACCCCAGTATATACTTTCTCATTGCTTCTTTGCTATGGCTTTCTGAATTGGGATATAAGGACCGTATTTATGCTGCAGTTCGGAAAACCCATCCGCATAAGGTCCAAATGGATGGTCAATTGGCTTTTTTGAAATATCTGGCCAGTCGTTTGGAAAGTCCCGATCCGGACGATCCAGACTATTGACATAAGCAGCCAAATCCCAGGCTTCCTCATCAGTCAAAATGGGATTTTCGTATGTTGCTCCAAAAGGCATATTTGCCTTGACATAGCCTGCAAACCGAGACATTCTGAATAGGCCTGCTTTCTGATTGTAACTGTGTTCACCCCACAATGGAGGATAGGTATACCCTGTCCCATCTGGCTTTGCCATTCCTTGACCGTCAGCCATATGACACACCACACATTGTTTTTCATACACTGTCTTCCCCTTGATAGGATCTGCTGACCTGTCTAAGTAAGCTATTTCAAAAATACCAGCACCCTTTGGTTTTTCACCCTTTGGCACTCCCTGGCCAAGCCAATTCATATAGGCTACCATTGCCTGCATTTCTTTGCTATCATTGGCCAACGTTTCTCCATTTAAGCTTCGCTGAAAACAACCATTGATTCTCATCTGTACATCTTCTGATGTTCCAGATCGGCCACGGACTTTTGGGTAAGTGCTGGCCACAGCAGAATAGTTATTTCCCAAAGGAACTGTGCCTGCCTGCAAATGGCAATTCTGACAATTCAAACCATTGGAAATCTTTTTGACTTTCCCGTTTGGACCAAGGTATTTAGAGGTGTTGGCAATTAAATCTCTCCCATATTTTATCAGTTCCGCATTTTCATCTTCCTCCACTTCACTCCAATCTGGAGCCACCCACATTCCCACTGGATCCATTAATGTTTTACTTACTGGTTTGACTTCTTCTTGTGCCAAGACTGGTTCATCTTCCCAGCTAGGAAGATCCACTCCAGAGAAAGATAAAAAGAGTACTAAGGCGGTAACTCCTACTAATGCACTTGCCAAAGCCATAAGACCCATAGAAAGAGTAATCAATAGAAGTAAAGGTTTACCAATCTTTTTCATAGTGATGTATCAAGCTACAAAAATGGGGAAGAATGATACTCAAAGCTGTGACAAGAATCACATCCCGCTCGATTTCATCAAGTTAATAGGCTTCTGCCAGAAAAACGAGTTTATCCTCTTTCAAGCCTTGAAAAATATATCGATCAGCCTGTTGATAGGTTTTGATTTCGATCAGATCTCCCAGCATACACTCCGCTTGGAAGTTGATCAATAAATTAGGTTTGTTGATTCGATGTTCTTTTAGAATGTTTTCAACCCAAAGAATATAGCTGGTATTATTCACATGATTATTTAAATCCAGATCAGAATACCTGACTTTCAGCCGTTCAGAATCCAATAAGTCACCTCTTATTTCGATTTTAGATGCTTGCCATTCCGGCTTTTCTGTTGGGTCAAAAAGATGGCTTGGCAAAACTGCCTCTGGACGAACCGGTCTTTTAGACTCCAAGTTTAACAAGAGGTAAGATGTCATGCATTGGACAAGGATCTCATTCTTCTCATTGCACATGATAAACTCCCTAAAAGCAAATAATTTTTCGACTCCTCTTCCTGCTGTATAAACTTTGACTTGGTCATCCCAGGAAGGCAACTGAAAGCAATGAAAGTCCATTCGGGACAAAACCCATATTCTGTTTTCTTCAATGAGATTTCGCCCAAAATCAGCAGAATCAGCATGACCCCAAGAGGTTTCCTGAAACAGATCTGCCACACAACTCAACCTGATTTTTCCGTCAGGATGCACCTGAAAAGATCCTATTTCAAAGGATTTTGAATACTGGAATGTGGCAACATGGTTCATGGATTGGGCTTGGCTTTTATTTTTTGCGGAATTAAGAAAACTGACTTTCGGAAGCTTGAGAGTACAGTGATCCCTAAAGCACTCACAGCAACCATAGCAAATGATGTTTTCAAATTAAATAAATCCGCGACAAATCCTATCAATGGTGGGCCTAGCAAAAACCCAAAGAATGAAATAGTGGAAACCAATGCCAAAGCAACGCTTGGCGCATATAATTTTGACCTTCCTGCGATACTATACGATAGCGGAATAATAGAAGCTACTCCTAATCCAACCAACAGAAATCCGAAAGTGGCAACGCCCACAGTGGGGAAAACAACGGCTAAAGTCAATCCTGCAAAAATCAGCAAGCCACTGACTTGAATCACAGCCACCTTGGTATATCTTGCTGCAATTTTATCTGTTAAAAACCTTCCAGAAGCCATCGTCCCCATAAATGCCACATATCCTAATGCAATCAATGATGGATCTGCCATTACCACTTTTTTGAAATAAACGCCTGACCAATCAAACATACAACCCTCGCACATCATCCCTAAAAATGCAATCAAACTGATCCGTAAAAGCAATGCATCCGGTTTTTTAAGAACCAAGCCCCCGTCAGCAGAGGCTGCCTTTTCTTTGATGATGTAACTCTGAGCTGAAAAAATGATAATAAATGAAATTCCAGCAATCACGGCATAATGTGCTGCAGGAGTTAATCCCAAATAAATCATCAAAGCACCTATTCCAGCACCTGTAAAACCTGCCATACTCCATAGCCCGTGAAAGGAAGCAAGAATACTCTTCCCCATCTGATCTTCCAGATTTAAAGCCTGAGTATTAAGGGATATGTTCATGGTATTTCCCAACATTCCGTAAAGAATCAGCACCGGTACAAGTAACCAGGTACTTGGAGCCAATCCGATCAGAGGTAAGGTCAATGCATATGCAACTGCTCCCACCATGATGACAATCCTGCTTCCAAACTGATGTACCGCCCATCCGGCAATCGGTAATCCGATCACTGATCCCAGGGGAAGAAAAAGCAACAAAGTGCCCAATTGACCCTCTGACAAATCAAATTTTGCCTGAATGTCCGGAATTCTGGCAGCCCAGGAAGCAAAACAAAGTCCTACAAAAAAGAAAAAGGCCCCTAAGGCCACTCTGCGTTTGGAAAGAGAATTCATAAAATTCAATAGGTCGATAGGTCCCGAAATTTAGAAAGATTACTTCAATAAGCTGTACTTTTGCCCCAATTGCCTGAGAAACTATTTCCCTCCCCAGCTGTTATTGTAAAAAATCTCTCCATGGAATTTATCATTGTAGGAACTATTGTCCTTACCATCATATTTTTGATCAGATTCATCATCAAAAAAGTATTTGAATAAAAGAGCCAAACCTTTTTTAAGATTTGGCTCCTTACACGAATCCTAACATGTTAATTCGGTAGCTTCGTAGCAAATCGGCCATATACCCACGTACCGGCTATCGCGGAAAGTAGGGTAACAAATACTACGGTAAACCCGCTTCCGATTTGAGCAAATAATGGTCCTGGGCATGCTCCGGTTATCGCCCAACCTAATCCGAATATAAAACCTCCGATTATCTGGCCTTTTCTGAATTCTTTGGTAGGGATAATTACTTTTTCGCCAGAAATAGTCTTGATCCCAAAGCGCTTGATCAGTTGAATAGAGATTACTCCAGTAAGAATGGCTGATCCTATCACCCCATACATGTGGAATGATTGAAGGCGAAACATTTCCTGAATTCTAAACCAGGAAATAATCTCTGCCTTTACAAACACAATCCCGAAAAGCACCCCAATTACCATGTATTTCAACAGGCCTAGTCCTTTTTCTATAGTATCTTGAGAGTTTGGTGCATCACAAACCTCTGCTTGATTATCTTTTACAATAGTTGTCATTTTCTATTTATTTAAAACCCTACCCAACTCATTAATGGTCCCATCAAAAAATGGGTCATTACAAAACCACCGATCATAAAGAAAATCGTAGCTACCATTGATGGCCATTGAAGAGAACTGATTCCCATAATGGCATGCCCGGAAGTACAACCCCCAGCATAACGGGTTCCGAACCCGACTAGAAAACCTCCAAATACAAAGAACAAGAGGCCTTTTGCTGTAAAGACGTTATTCCAGTCAAATATCTCAGCAGGCATTAAACCTGAGAAGCTGGTAATACCAAGAGCAGTGAGATCAGCTTTGGTCTGCTCCGAAATCAACATGTCATGGGGGTTGGAGATAAATTGTGTAGCAATAAAACCACCTATCAGTACCCCCAGGACAAATAATAGATTCCATATTTCTTTTCTCCAGTTGTAATTGAAGAATGGAATTCCTGCAGGTATGCAAATCGCGCATACATGTCTTAATGAGGATGAAATGCCAAATGATTTATTGCCAACCAACAACAAAGTCGGGACGGTTAATCCAATCAGTGGTCCGGCCACATACCATGGCCATGGCTGGGATATCCAGTCGATGATTTGATTCATTTATTTCTTTATTTAAAGGATTAAGTAGGGTGATTCTGTTTATCCTTATCAGGACTACAGGACTATCTACAGGAAACAAAATTGGGCAAAAGCCGGTTCTTGTTCAGTGACTTTCATCACTTGGGAATCAAAGAAATAAAAACGGCAAGTCCTGAGACTTGCCATTTTTATTAAGCAACTTCTCTAAGAACGATTAAAGCAAAGTAGTCGGACAAACGTAGTCGGAAACCTTGAATTTTTCTGAGTCTTTGATCGCTTTAAAACCACCATCCACATCTATTAGATTATCATACCCACGAGCTCTCAGAATCGAGTTAAACACCATAGATCTATAGCCTCCTGCGCAATGCACATAGTATTTCTTGTCTTTATCTACTTTGAGCATGCTCTCATTGATATAATCCAAAGGAGTATTTTCTGCATCCAGTACATGCTCGGAAAGATATTCACTGTTTTTTCTCACATCAAGTATTGCAATTTCTGGATTTTCAGCTTTTCGTTTTGCTAGCTCATCAGCTGATATGGATTCTATCTGATCAATTTCATGACCAGATTTTTTCCAGGCCTCAATTCCACCTTTTAAGTAACCCAAAGCATAATCATATCCAACTCTGGCAAGCCTGGTGATCACTTCTTCCTCCCTACCTTCCTCAGTCACCACCAAAATCTCCTGCTTCAAATCCGGGATCATCGCTCCTACCCACACTGCAAAGCTTCCATCAATCCCGATATTGACAGAATTGGGCACAAATCCTTTTGCAAAGGTCTGGGGAGCTCTTGTATCTAGAATCAAAGCTCCGGTTTCGTTTGCTGCAGCTTCAAATTCTGTTGGGTTCAAAGGCCTCACTCCCCTTTCCAAAACTTCATCAATGCTATCATAACCTTGGATGTTCATCATTACATTTTGAGGAAAATAAGCCGGAGGAGGGGTCAAACCTGTGATTAACTCCTTGATAAACTCTTCTTTGGTCATTTCCTGAAGCGCATAATTGGTCTTCTTTTGATTCCCTAAAGTATCAGAAGTTTCCTTGCTCATGTTTTTACCACAGGCAGATCCTGCTCCATGGGCTGGATAAACAATCAAATCATCAGGCAGGGGCATGATTTTATTTCTCAAAGAGTCATAAAGATGTCCAGCCAGTTTTTCCTGGGTCAAATCTTCCACTACTTTCTGTGCCAAATCAGGTCTTCCCACATCACCTATAAATAAGGTGTCGCCGGTGAAAATAGCCTCTGGGTTTCCTTCTTCATTGAAAAGCAAGTAACAAGAACTTTCCATGGTATGTCCAGGCGTATGAAGCACTTTGATTTTCGCTTTTCCAATCTGGAATTCCTGTCCATCTTCTGCTACAATGGCATCAAAACCCATTTTCATGGTCGTAGGGCCATAAACGATCGGCGCGCCTGTCTTTTTGGATAAGTCCTGGTGGCCTGAGACAAAGTCAGCATGGAAATGCGTTTCAAAAACATATTTGATTTTTGCGTTTCTTCTTCCTGCTTTTTCGATGTAGGGCTGAACTTCTCTAAGCGGATCAATGACAGCGGCCTCACCATCAGACTCAATGTAATAGGCACCCTGGGCTAAACATCCGGTATAAATTTGTTCGATTTTCATATGTATGATTTTTTCAGATTTCTATTTAAAGTTCCTCAAAGGTACTTGAGAATGTCTGTAGGTAAAATGACAATTGTCACATATCCCTCAAGTTTGGCTCTGGATATTGGATTCGATTGTTTTCACTAATTGATGAACTGGAACCACTCCTGATTGTCTCCAAAGTATTTTTCCTTTTTGAAATAATATTAAAGTCGGCACACCTCTCACCTGAAATTTGCTGGCCGCAAGAGGATTTTTATCCACGTCCACTTTCACGATTTTCAATTTATCCCCCATTTGCTTAGAAGTGTCTTCCAAAATTGGATGCATCATCTTACATGGTCCACACCAAGTTGCGGTAAAATCCACCAAAACCGGCTGGTCTCCCTCGATCAACTGTTGAAAAGATTTTGGCTTTGTTTTCATGGTTAATGTTTTTTAAAATCTCTAACAAAAGTAAGGACCCAATCAGTTCTGCACAGTAATTTTTATCACAAAGCGAAATTTTTCGACTAGATCATAACTTTTAAAAAGTGCTAAAAAATCCTCAGTTGGCGATTATTTTTTTATTTTCGCCAGTCTAATAACCAGAATTAATGCTCAAGTATAAGCAAATCAATAATTTAACGGGTTGGGTAGTTTTTGCCGTAGCCGCGATCGTCTATATTTTGACAGCAGAACAAACTGCAAGCTTCTGGGATCCAGGAGAATTCATTGCGGTTTCGTACAAACTTCAGGTTCCACACCCTCCAGGAGCACCTTTCTTCCTGTTGGTTTATAGGATGTTTGGTTTTTTGGCGATGGGAGATGGTTTGGAAGTGGCTTATTGGATGAATGTAGGAAGTGCTTTATTTTCTGCTTTCACGATTTTATTCCTTTTCTGGTCCATTACGCTTTTTGGAAGAAGACTTTATAAAATTGAAGAAGGCAAAGAAAGTAAAGGACAGGTGATCTCATTAATGGGTGCCGGAATTGTAGGTTCATTATTGTACACTTTCAGTGACAGTTTCTGGTTCTCGGCAGTTGAGGCAGAAGTTTATGCCATGTCTTCCTTCTTTACTGCCATCGTTATTTGGGCATTTTTGAAATGGGATGTCATCAAAGATCCTAGAGAAGAAAATAAATTCATGATTTTCATAGCCTATTTGGTGGGACTCTCCATTGGTGTTCACTTGCTGAATCTGGTCACCTTGCCTGCTTTGGCACTGATTTATTATTTCAAAAAATACGAAAAGCCAAACCTCAAAGGAGCTATTGCAGCCATGTTTGCAGGGGGACTAGCGTTGATAATCATTAATAATTTCATCATCCCTGGACTTCCTAGCCTAGCAGGCTCTATGGAGATTTTCTTTGTAAATTCTCTTGGCTTACCTTTTGGTTCAGGCATCATTTTCTTTGCTATCGCCTTTTTCACGGCATTATATTTTGCTTATAAATATTCAAGAAGCAAGGAAAATGCAACCCTCAATACCGCCTTACTTTCTTTGGTTTTTATATTGATCGGGTACTCCAGTTATGCACTGATCGTGATCCGAGCAAATCAGGATCCTATCATCAATGAGAATGCTCCAAAAGACATCATCAGCTATGTTTCTTATCTGAAAAGAGAACAATACGGTTACAGGCCTTTACTACATGGTCAATATTTTACTGCCAAACTGGTGGATCAGGTGGAAGGCGATCCAGTCTACATGAAAGGCAAGGATAAATATGAGATTGTGGATTATGGATTGGAAAACATCTATGATCCAAGCAAAACCACAATTTTACCTAGGGTGTACTCTACCCAGGAAAACCACAAGCAGATTTACAGAAGGGTGCTGGGTTTACGCGAAGGTCAGGATCCTACCTTTGGTGACAATCTTTATTTCATGTTCAAGCATCAGCTTGGCAAGATGTATTGGCGGTACTTTATGTGGAACTTTTCCGGCAGGGAAAGCGACTTCTCCGATGCTCCATGGATAGGAATTACAGATGCTTTTTCTGATAAATTCCCGGATTATATCAAGGAAAACAAAGGACATAACAACTTCCTGATGCTTCCTCTGTTACTAGGGATAATCGGTTTGTTCTTTCAGGCTAAATACGATCCTAAATCATTTTATGTGAATCTGATGCTCTTCTTGATGATGGGTGTGGTGCTGGTACTTTACCTCAATTCCCCTCCGGTGGAGCCGAGAGAAAGGGATTATATCTATGTGGGTAGTTTTTATGCCTTTGCGATTTGGATAGGAATGGGCGTCATGGGAATTGCCCATGGAATTGGAAAAATGAATAAAAACCTGGCAACTGCCGGTGTCATTGCTACTTTGTTAACATTGCCAGTAGTCGGCTTAGTAGCCAGTCAAACTTGGGATGATCACAATAGAAAAGGACGTTATTTCTCAGTGGATTCTGCCAGAAACTTTTTGGCATCTTGTGCACCAAATGCGATTTTATTCACTGGTGGGGATAATGATACTTTCCCGCTTTGGTATGTACAGGAGGTGGAAGGCTTCCGAACTGATGTAAGAGTGATTGTATTGAGTTATTTTGATACTGACTGGTATGTGGAGCAAATGGCGAAGTCTGCGAATGAGTCAGAAGCATTGCCTTTCAGTCTGGATGAATCCAGGTATCAAAAAGGCACCAATGATGTACTCTATGTGACTGGAGATGATAAACCAAATTCAGCAATTTCGGTGAGAGCCTATCTCAACTTATTAAACAGTGCTGATCCAAGACTGAATGTAAATACAGGAGGTAAAAGCGTCGTAAACATGGTACCTTCCCGAAATTTGGTACTGGATATCGATAGTGCATCCGTAGCAAATAAAGACATCATTCCTGAGGAATTCGCGCCACTTTTCACTCCTCAGATCAACTTGAGAGTGAAAGGACAGTATCTGACCAAAGGAACATTGATGCTGATCGATCTGATCACGACAAATAACTGGGAAAGGCCGATTTACTTCAATAATACTTCCTTGTCAACGATCGGAATTGATCTGGAAGATCATGTGGTGAATGAAGGCTTGACTTATAGATTACTTCCTGTACAGAAGCCTGATTTCATCAGAGAAGAATTGGTCAATGCAGATTTGGCCTATAAAAATTACATGGAGAAATTCTCCTTCAGAGGAATGGATGATCCAAACGCTTATCTGGATGAAGAATATAGAAGGTTTGCATCCAATCATAGAAGTGCCTTGAATTCGATCGCCATTGCTTTATTAGACCAGAATAAAATGGATAAAGCTGCAGAGCTTTTAAATTATGGCTTAGAAGTCATGCCAAACGAAGCAATTCCTTATGACTTGTCCAGTGGACAATCTGTCCCGCTGTTTTTCGAAGTTGGTGAGGAGGAAAAAGCATTGGACATCATCGAAAAAGTATCCAAAAAATCATTGGATATGATCGAATTCTACACCCGAGAAAACAGAGACTACGACCGGGAAATGATGATTTCTATAGAAATGGTAAGGTATTTTATACCATTATTAGAAGAAAGAGGCTATCAGGAAAAAGCGGATGAACTCAAAGCAAGACTCACGCAACACATGGGTGCTGAGGCATTGCCGACACAGATTGATAGAAGATAAAAAAAGGAGGCTCAAATGAGCCTCTTTTTATTTTTTATGTAAGATGTAGAATAAATCCAAGCCTTCATTTGGGTCATCTACAATTGGATAATCTTCATGGGTAATATCCACCGAATGAGTTGATTTCTGCTTATGAAGCTTATTTCTGTTCATCCGATTGAGAATCTCATAAGGCATACGCAGAATTGAGGCAGGTAATTTATGCTGCAGATCAAAAATATCGAAGCGCATGATTCTTTGAACTGACTCCCGATTTGCCTGATGGTAATCCCATACTTTTTCTGTTCCTCCCACGCCTTTTGCTTCTACCTGATCAAAAATTGATTTCGATAAATTGATTAATTCCTGAGGCGTATATTCGCGAACATGCCAAGGGTTTCGAGAAAGAGTATGATGGATGTTCGGCGTAGAAATAATTGCTTTACCACCCGGCTTTAAAACCCTGTAGATCTCTTCTAAAAAAAGCTTGTCGTTTTCTATGTGTTCAATCACTTGAAAACTCACCACTGTATCAAATGAATTATCTTCAATTCCATGAAAAGGAGGAATCACAGCTTGTTTAAACTCCACTTTAGGAAATTTGGCCTTAAGCATATCGATTACTTCCTGGATCTTATCGATCCCTAAATAACCTTCCGCATGAGGCAATAATATCTCCACTCCTCTTCCTTCTCCACAACCAACTTCAAGCAATTTGCCCGAAATCCAGGGCTGCGCGGCAATGTATGCCTTCAGCAAACGTTGATGAATAGGATTGTCACTGATTAACTTGTCGGATGCAATTTCCGTTGTATAGGTAGCCATACAAAATTTTACTATTTTGGCAAAAGTAAGGTTAATTTTTAAAACCCGATATGATCACCCAATGAAGCTTAGAACAAACATCATTTTAACTTTTTTATTCCTGGTTTTTGGAGCAATAAATCCAGGATTTTCACAGAAGAAGCTGAATACTATAAATCAGGCACTTCGATACTCCAGGTATTCAAGATTAGGTCTAAAAATCATACCTATCAAAGAAAACAACACCGACTTTAAACTACAGATGGTCGTAGAGAAAATTGAGGAAAACCCAAGTTTCAACACTTTCAGCTTTTCCTATGTAGTATTAGATAGTTATGACCAGGAAATTTCTGATGATCAGGTAAATCTTCTAACCCAAAATGATTTAAAATATGATACGGATAGGCATTGGTATTTTGAAAAGTCTGTGACCATTCCTTCCGATCAGGAAATCGCAATTGCCTTATTGACTGTTTTGGATACCAGGCAAGGGGATGAATATTATTACCATATCGATTTAAAAAGCCCATTTGTCTTTGAGCAGCCTGATTTTGGTGCTTATTATGCCAATGACATCCCATTTGACCAGAACTTCCTTACAAAAGGCCAGTCATTACTTTTCAAATCGGAATCAGGTCCTGATATCCATGAGTTTTATTACCCGGTGACCTTTGAAGTTCCTTTTCCTCCTATGGAAACCAAGCCAGCTTCCGTACCAAAAGAACTGGAAGTCGTGGATAACGGGGATTTCCTGACAAATGTGCCTCAAAGCCTTGAAAATGAAGGGTATTATTTCTACCAAAGTGATACATCATCAGGTGCCGGACTTCTTTTGAAAACTACCAATGAGGCCTTTCCAAAAGTGAAGGACTGGGAAGAAATGATCCAGATGGTCACATATATTTCCACTAGAAAAGAGCATGAAACCCTCTTATTGGCCGAGGATAAAAAGAAAGCGTTAGACGAATATTGGTATAACCTCACTAGAAACCCAGATCTAGCAAAGGATCTGATCCGGGAATATTTCCGTCAAATTGAATTCGCAAACATCTTATTTACAGACTTTAAGGAAGGCTGGAAAACAGACCGTGGAATGGTCTATACGGTGATGGGACCACCTACTGAAGTCAACTTTTATCTTGACCGGGAAGTATGGTCTTATGGAGGATTGAATGAGAGTTCGAAAATTCGCTTTACTTTTGTCCGCGTAAAGAATATTCTAACCCCACACTATTACTCGCTGAACCGCTCTAGAGCTTATCAGCCAGTTTGGTTCAAAAACATTTCCATATGGAGAAGCGGAAAGATGGCTTTTTGATAGACAAAGGAGCATCCGAAAAAGATTTTATTTTTGGTACAAGAGCTGTGATGGAGGCAATCCATGCAGGCAAGGAAATAGATAAAGTACTGGTTCAGAAGGAATTGAACAATGACTTGATCAAAGAATTGCTAAAGCTTTGCAAAGCAGATGGAGTACCAGTGGTCAGGGTTCCGGATGCAAAACTAAACCGGGTCACAAGAAAAAATCACCAAGGAGTAGTTGCTTACATTTCCTCGATAGAATACGCTTCCCTGGACAATGTCATAGAAACCTGTTTCAATGCGGGAAAAGCACCTTTAATATTGGTTCTAGATAGAATCACGGATGTCAGGAACTTTGGTGCGATCGCAAGAACAGCGGAATGCGCAGGAGTAGACGCCATTGTGATTCCATCCAAAGGGAGTGCTCAGATCAATTCGGATGCAGTAAAAACTTCTGCTGGTGCATTGAATTTCTTGCCTGTAGCGAGAGTAAAAAACCTCTTTTATACCTGTAGAGATCTTCAGAAAAGCGGATTGACTTTGGTGGCTATCACTGAAAAAACTACCAAAAACATGTACGAAGCCGACTTCTCCTCCCCTGTTGCCATGGTAATGGGTTCCGAAGAAGACGGGATTTCCAACGAGTTGATGGGCATCGTCGATGAAAAAGTTTCGATCCCGATGCTTGGTAAAATAGAAAGTTTAAACGTGTCAGTTTCTGCTGGTGTGGCGATTTACGAAGCCATGAGGCAACGAAAAAAATAAATTCTAGAAGGGAGGGTCAGACAAAACCCTCCCCTTTCTTTTTTGCATTTGCTACAAATTCTCTGAATTTTTTCTCTGCATCGAGTTTACAGATCAGAATTACATTGTCAGATTCATTGATCAAATAATTATCCAGGCCCTGTACCACTACCAACTTTTCGCTATCTACTTTGATATAAGAATTTTCGGTATCATACAGAATTGCATTTCCCTCTACGACATTGTTTTTCCTGTCTTTCTTCTTCAGTTCAAACAAGCTATGCCAAGATCCTAAATCAGACCATCCAAATTCTGAAGGAATTACAAAAACCTGATCGGATTGCTCCATAATTCCATTGTCAATAGATATATTTTTCAAGAGCGAGTAAGCCCGATCGATAAAGCCTCGTTCGCCTTCTTTTCCGAAATACTCATTTCCCTCAGCAAATACTTCCGACACATCTGGCATATGCTTTTCAAAAGCAGCCATTAAGCTTTTTATCTTCCAGACAAACATCCCTGAATTCCACACAAAGTCCCCGCTCTCCAAAAAGGTCTTGGCAAGCTTTAAATTCGGTTTTTCAGTAAATGTTTTGACTTTGAAAATCTCCTGATTTGACTCTTCCAAATATTGGATGTACCCGTAGCCGGTTTCAGGCCGATTGGGTTTAATCCCTAGCGTGATCAGTCTTTGCTCGATTTGAGCACCTTCAATTGCCTTTGCGATAGCAGTCTGAAATCTCTTCTCTTGGGTAATCAAATGATCAGCCGGCGCCACAACCATGGTCGCATCTGGATCGATTTTATTGATTTTGTACGTAGCGTAGGCAATGCAGGTAGCAGTGTTTCTTCGCAATGGTTCAGTTAAAATCTGTTTCTCATCCAGTTCTGGCAACTGCTCTTTCACCAAATCCAAATAATCCTGATTGGTAACCACAAAAACTCTATCAGAACTTGCTATTTCCTGAAATCGATCAAAAGTCATTTGCAGCAAAGTCCTTCCAGTGCCTAAAATGTCTAAAAATTGCTTTGGTCGGTTATTCCGACTATATGGCCAAAATCTGGAGCCTATGCCTCCTGCCATAATTACTATATATGGTTTTATCTGCATTTCGGGTTTATACAATGCCTTCTTTCATCAAATCATGAATATGAACAAATCCTGCGATTTTCTCTCCATCCATTGCTACCAACTGTGTAATGTTGTGATGTTTCATCAGATTCAGGGCACGAATGGCGAATTCATCTTTAGAAATTATCTTAGGCTGAACAGTCATAATATCTGCGGCTTTCAATTGATGAATATCCAACGATTTCTCAAGCATTCTTCGTAAGTCACCGTCCGTAATTATTCCTTTTAGTTCACCTTTTTCATTTACCACCGCGGTAGCACCAAGCCTTTTGCCCGAAATCTCTACTATAACCGCAGCCAAATCAGAATCTTCTCGAACCATAGGCAATTGATCCTTGCTCAATAAATCACTGACTTTAAGATACAACTGCTTCCCCAAAGAACCACCCGGGTGATATTTGGCAAAGTCATCCGATGTAAACCCTCTAGCTTCTAAAAGACATACTGCCAAAGCATCTCCGATCGCCATATGCACAGTAGTACTAGTTGTTGGTGCCAAATTATGTGGGCAAGCTTCCTCTCCAATGGTGGCGTTCAGAACGAAATCCGCCTGCTCAGCCAAGTAACTTTGCGTATTGCTGACCAAGGCTACCAATACCGACCCTGACTTCTTCAGCAAAGGAACCAACACTTTTATTTCAGGTGTATTGCCACTTTTTGAAATACAAATCACAATATCCTCATCCTGAATCATTCCGAGATCACCGTGGATTGCATCTGCTGCATGCATAAAAAGTGCAGGTGTCCCCGTAGAATTCAGTGTAGCTACAATTTTATTCGCCACGATGGCGCTTTTTCCCACTCCAGTCACGACCACACGCCCCGAGGAGTTGAGTATTCTATCCACACAAGACTCAAAATCACCATCTATAAATTCTATTAAATTTAAAATGGCATTCGCCTCATTTTGCAATACTCTGGTGGCTGTTTTTCTAATATTTTTAGCTAAATTCAATTTTACCTGCGTTTATCAGTAAATTCGTACAAAGGTATAAAAGTAATGAATCATTCCTGTTTACAGGCACGGTACACCCTATAAAGCACCTGTTTCAAGTGGAAGAAAAAGTAAAATCAGAACTCAAGAAAATCTTTGGATTTAGTCAATTCCGTGGGAATCAAGAACCCATTGTCGACAACTTGCTAAACCAAAAGAACACTTTCGTCATTATGCCGACGGGAGCAGGAAAATCGTTGTGTTATCAGCTTCCAGCTGTCGTATCAACTGGCACCGCCATCGTGATTTCGCCGTTGATTGCTTTGATGAAAAATCAAGTCGATCAGCTAAATGCAATAGGCGTCAATGCCCATTTTCTAAACTCAACATTAAATAAATCAGAGGCAACAAAAGTCAAAAACGAGGTTCTCAGTAAGAAAACCAAACTTCTTTATGTAGCACCGGAGTCCTTGACCAAAGAAGAAAACATTGCCTTTCTGAAATCTGCACATCTCAGTTTCGTGGCAATCGACGAAGCCCACTGTATATCGGAATGGGGTCATGATTTCAGACCTGAATACAGAAAAATCAAATCAATTGTGGCTCAGATAGCCCCAAACTTGCCGATTATCGCTTTGACCGCTACTGCGACCCCAAAAGTACAGCAGGATATCCAGCGAAATCTTCATATGGAAGAGGCCGATTTATTTAAGTCTTCTTTCAACAGAACAAACTTGTTTTACGAAGTAAGGCCAAAGGTTAAAAATGAGTCCAAAAAGCACCTGATCAAATTCATTAAGTCCCATAAGGGCAAATCAGGGATTATATATTGCCTGAGTAGAAAAAAGGTGGAAGAAATAGCCCAACTACTTCAAGTCAATCAGATCAATGCGGCTCCTTACCATGCCGGGCTGGATTCAGCAGTGAGGATAAAAAATCAAGATGATTTCCTAAATGAAGAACTGGATGTAATTGTAGCTACCATTGCATTTGGGATGGGAATCGATAAACCGGATGTCCGTTATGTCATCCACTATGATGTTCCAAAGTCACTAGAGGGCTATTACCAGGAAACAGGTAGAGCTGGCAGGGATGGTTTAGAAGGACATTGCTTGATGTTTTATAGATATGAAGACATCGTCAAGCTGGATAAATTCAATAAAGATAAGCCAGTTACTGAGCGTGAAAACGCAAGAGTCTTACTTCAGGAAATGGCTGCATATTCCGAAACTGGAGTTTGTAGGAGGAAGTTTATCCTGAATTATTTTGGGGAGACCTTTGAAAAAGACTGTGGCTATTGTGACAATTGTAAGCGAGAGCGGGAGATCTTTGAAGGTATGTCCTATATCCAAACTGCTTTGGAAGCCGCTGTTCAGACCAGTGAACGATTTGGAATCGAGCATTTGGTGAAAGTAATCATCGGTGAATCCAATGAATACGTCGCCAGCTACAAACATGATCAGCTTCCTGTTTTTGGAAAAGGAAAAGTCGTGCCTGAAAAATACTGGACCTCTATTATTCGTCAGGCAATGATATTTGACTTTTTGGAGAAGGATATAGAATCCTTTGGGGTTTTAAAACTCACTCCAAGAGGCAGATCATTTATGGAAGCTCCTTATTCTGTTAACCTATACAAAGACCACGAATACGAAGTGGAATCCGCTACCGAAACTCCTGATGTGGAGATTTCCACCGGAATTGCTTATGATGAGAAACTTTTCGAACTGCTCAAAGCAGAGAGAAAAAAAGTGGCAAAGTCCAAAGGATTACCACCTTATGTGATTTTCCAGGATCCGTCCTTGGAAGAAATGGCGACTGTCTATCCTACCAGCAGAGAAGAGCTCGCTCAAATCAACGGTGTTGGTATGGGAAAAGTCGCTAAATTTGGGGCTTCGTTCCTGAGAATTATTTCTACTTATGTAGAGGAAAATGAGATTGAAACCGCTTCTGAAGTGGTGGTGAAATCGGCAGGATCAAGATCAAAAATCAAAATTACGATCATCCAACAGATTGATCGAAAGATCGACTTAGATGAAATCGCCGAAAACCTGAATATCAGCATGTCTGAATTGCTTCAGGAGATAGAGCAGATCATCTATAGCGGTACCAAATTAAATATCGATTACTACATCGAACATATCATGGATGAGGATCGCGAAGATCTATTACATGATTATTTCATGAATGCAGAAACCGATCGTATTAAAGAGGCATTGGAAGAACTTGAAGATGAGGATTTTGCGGAAGATGAATTGCGAGTCTATCGGATTAAGTTTATTTCCGAACATGCCAATTAACTAGAATTGAGTCAATGAATATACTCTTATTAGGAAGCGGAGGCAGAGAGCATGCCTTTGCCTGGAAAATTGTACAAAGTCCAAAATGCTCGCAACTATTCGTTGCTCCAGGAAATGCAGGAACAGCTGACATTGCAAAAAACATCAACCTTTCAATTACTGATTTCGAAGGAATAAAGAGTTTTATCCTCGAAAACTCCATTGATTTGGTCGTAGTGGGTCCCGAAGAACCTCTTGTAAAAGGAGTAGTGGATTACCTGCTTGATCAAAAAGAGACTGCCTCCATCCCTGTGGTGGGTCCTTCTCAATTAGGGGCGACTTTGGAAGGAAGCAAAGACTTTTCCAAGAGATTTATGCAACGGAATAATGTTCCGACAGCAGCTTATGAGACATTTACGGCAGATCAAATCGACGCAGGTCTTGCCTATTTGGACACTCAAAAACTTCCAATCGTTCTGAAAGCGGATGGACTTGCAGCAGGAAAAGGTGTATTGATTTGCCAGACACTTGAAGAGGCAAAAGCTTCTTTTAAAGAAATGTTGCTGGAACAGAAATTTGGTGCGGCATCGGCAAAAGTAGTCGTTGAGGAGTTTCTTTATGGGATAGAACTTTCTGTATTTGTTGCGACTGATGGCAAAAACTACAAAATTTTGCCAGAGGCAAAAGACTATAAAAGGATCGGTGAAGGGGACACAGGATTGAATACAGGTGGAATGGGAGCTGTTAGTCCAGTGATATTTGCCGACGAGGCCTACATGAAAAAAGTAGAGGAGCTGGTAGTCAAACCAACTGTAGATGGCCTAGCCAAAGAAAATATTCCATACAAAGGCTTTCTTTTTATCGGCCTGATGAATTACGAAGGCCAACCTTATGTCATCGAATACAATGTCCGGATGGGCGACCCCGAAACAGAAGCTGTATTGCCTAGGATTGAAAGTGATTTTGTAGACCTTTTGATGGGAATAGGCACAGGTACCTTAGAAAATTATCAATTGGAAATTTCACCGGATTATGCCACGACAGTAGTCATGGTAAGCGGCGGATATCCAGAATCTTATCAAAAAGGATTTCCTATTACCTTACCTGAAAAAGCGGATCAAACCATCGTATTTCACGCAGGAACTTCAACCAATGAAAAAGGGGAATTAGTCAATCAAGGAGGTCGTGTAATAGCGGTTACCGGAATGGGAAAATCCCTTGATGAGGCTTTAAAAAATGCGTTTTCCACGGTAGAAAATATCCATTGGCAAAAATCGTATTATAGAAAAGATATCGGAAAGGATATCTTGAATCTGATGAAATAAACCCAAGTTTACCCAGGATTACGGTCCTGTAACTATATACTTATGAGTGGATGTACAACTTGCTCAACCTCCTCAGGAGGAACCGGGGGCTGCCAAAATAATGGGAGCTGCGGAACGAGCGATTGCAATAAAATGAATTCTTTTGACTGGCTCAGCCATATGGGAATTCCGGAGGTAGACACCTTTGATATCGTAGAGATTAAATTTAAGGGTGGCAGAAAAGAGTACTATAGAAACGTAGACTATTTGCCACTGACTACAGGAGATCCAGTAGTAGTAGATGTACCAAATGGCCATCATATCGGCTATGTTTCTCTACAAGGGGAATTGGTTCGTCTCCAGATGCAAAAACGGAAAATCAAAAACGATGACGAGATCCTTCGGATCTATCGTATTGCAACTGAAAAAGATCTTGAGAAATGGCAGGAAGCCAAAAACAGAGAAATCCCAACTCTCTACCGATGCAAGCAGATCGTCGATGAACTAGGCCTAAAAATGAAAATGTCTGATATTGAATATCAGTCAGACAATTCGAAAGCCACGTTTTATTACTCTGCAGATGATCGGGTTGATTTTAGAGAATTGATCAAAGTTCTGGCAGGTGAGTTCAGGATCCGGGTTGAAATGCGCCAGATCAGTCTTCGACAGGAAGCTGGAAGAATTGGTGGATTGGGAGTTTGTGGTAGAGAATTATGTTGCTCTACCTGGTTGGTAGATTTCAAAAATGTCAGCACTTCAGCAGCCAGATACCAAAACCTTTCTCTAAACCCGGGAAAATTGAGCGGGCAATGCGGAAGATTGAAATGCTGTCTCAATTATGAATTGGACACTTATATGGATGCCATTAAGGACATCCCGCAGGTAGAGCGTCCGTTGATGACTGAAGCAGGGCCTGCAAAACTTCAGAAAACAGACATTTTCAGAAAAATGATGTGGTTTAGCTACAACAATGAAAATGACTGGCATAGCATCACTTGCGACAGAGTCAATGAAATTTTGCAACTAAATGCAAAAGGTGTCAAAGTCTATAATCTTCAGGTAAATGAGGCCTCTGATATTGAGGACTTAGCCGCTAAATCCACTAGAGAGTTAGAACTTCTTGACAAGAAATTTGCCTCAAGCAATGCTCCTAAAAAGAAGAGAAAACCAAGAAATAAAAACAGGAATAACCCTAAACCTTCCAATTCTCAACGAACTGAAGATGCCAATACTAGCCAGCGTGTAAATCCTGCTCCAAAGCAAGAAAACACGACTCAGCAGAATCAGAATCCAAGTGGAGAGCCAAGAAGAAAAAAGAACCGAAACAACCGGAATAAAAACCGGAACCAGCAAAATACCACAGCTCCAGCGCAGGGAACAAATCCGCCTAAAAGACAAGGTGGAAACAAAACTGCTCCGAAACCACCTGTGGAAGGCAAAAAACCAAAGCCTACCCCCGAAGCAAAAAAACCGCAGCAAAATCCTAAAGGGGAAGGCAAACCTGCTGGAAAAAAGAAATTCCCACCTAGAAAAAACCAGGGCCCAAATCCTAATTCATCAGGAAATGAATAAAGTTTTTGTTTTCCTTTGCTTCATCGTCTTGATGGGATCCTTTGCTTGCTCAGAGGATCGGATTTTTGAGGAATTCCAGCCATTGACTAACCAAAGTTGGGGAATGGAAGACAGCCTGCATTTTGATCTGAGCAAGATTGAACCGATGGGACATCCTACTCTGATTGCATTTCGGTTTAATGAAGAATATACCTTTTCGAACTGCTATGTGAGAGTGGTAAGCAAGGATTCTTTGGGAGCAATTATGGAAAACAGGTTAATCAATGTTCCTTTGTTTGACTCCAAAACCGGAGAGCCCCAAGGCGATGGATTCGGAAGTACGTATACATTTTATGATACGCTTCCTTTTCAGTTTGAAGAAGGAACAAATACTGTCACCCTGCTTCAATACATGCGACAAAACCAGCTTCCCGGCATTGAATCAGTGGGGCTAAAAATCCTGAAGTAGTAAGGTTTCTAGAAAAGTTTTAAATCTAATTCTACTTGAAAACAAAAAATCCTGACTCTTAATTGAATCAGGATTTTTTCGTTCTGTAGGAATTCTAAAATCACCTCATTTTTTTATAGGCATTGATCAGACCATTTGTGGATCCATCATGCGATGTGACTTCTTCATCGCCTTTCAGTTCCGGAAGTATTCCGTTTGCCAGTACTTTCCCCAATTCCACTCCCCACTGATCGAAACTGAAAATATCCCAGATGACACCTTGCACAAAGATTTTATGTTCGTACATCGCAATCAATTGCCCTAAGGTGTAAGGTGTGATTTTCTTGACCAAAATAGAATTGGTAGGTCTATTTCCTTCAAAAACACGATGCGGGGCAATTTTCTCAATTTCCTCAGCTGATTTTCCGGATTTTGCCATTTCAGCTTTCACTTCCTCCAGTGATTTCCCTCTCATCAAGGCTTCTGTTTGTGCAAAGAAGTTAGAGAGTAACTTCGGGTGATGATCCCCAATCGGATTATGTGAAATCGCAGGAGCTATAAAATCGCAGGGAATCAAGTGTGTTCCCTGATGGATTAATTGGTAAAATGCATGCTGGCCATTGGTTCCCGGTTCACCCCAAATAATCGGTCCGGTCGTGTAATTGACTTTATCTCCATTTCTGCGGACATATTTGCCATTGCTTTCCATATTTCCCTGCTGGAAATAGGCAGCAAAACGATGCATGTATTGGTCATAAGGCAAAATCGCTTCAGAAGCAGCGCCAAGAAAATTAGTATTCCAAATACCGACCAAAGCTAAAATCACAGGAATATTTCTATTAAACATAGAATGTCTAAAGTGCTCATCCATGGCGTGTGCACCATGCAGTAATTGCTCAAAATTATCGAAACCGATGGCACAGGCAATTGGAAGCCCGATAGCGGACCAAAGAGAATACCTTCCTCCTACCCAATCCCAAAATGCAAACATGTTTTGGGTATCTATGCCAAATGCCTCCACTGCCTTGGCATTGGTGGACAAAGCCACGAAATGTTTCGCTACGGCCTTTTCGTCTTTGGCATAACCTAAGAACCAATCCCTTGCAGAATGGGCATTGGTCATGGTTTCCTGAGTCGTGAAAGTTTTAGAAGCAATAAAAAACAGGGTAGTTTCGGGATCTACTTTTTTCAGCGTTTCCGCCATATGGGTCCCGTCCACATTGGAAACAAAGAATATTTTAATATCTGGGTTTTGGTACGGTTTCAATGCCTCAGTGACCATTACCGGGCCAAGGTCAGAACCTCCGATACCAATATTCACCAAGGATTTGATGGGTTTACCGGTATAGCCAAGCCATTGTTTATTTTGGATTTTGTCCGAAAATTCCTTCATCTGATCCAGGACTTTCTGAACATCAGGCATGACATTTTCCCCGTCCACGTATACTGCACGGTCCGATCTGTTTCTCAAAGCAGTATGTAAAACAGCCCGATTCTCGGTCTGATTGATGGCTTCTCCAGAAAACATGTCCTCGATCGCTAGATGTAATTCGGTTTCTCTTGCCAAATCACACAGTGCTTTCAAAATATCATCATTGATTTTGTTCTTGGAAAAATCAACCAAGATGTCCTCTAGCTGCAAACTATATCGTTCAAATCGCTCGTGTTCACCTAAAAGCGATAAAATCTGAAGGTCTTTATGTTCTTCCGCAAGTTGCAGTAATCTGCCCCAAGCCGGAGTAGTAGTAGGGTTAATTGAATTCATGATCAGGTTAAAAGATAGGTATGGCCAGCAAAATTAAGACTTATCCTGAGGGATAAAAGGATTTTTGGAAATTGGAAAAAAGTAGGTATTCAAGTAATCTCAAAAAATTTATCATCTAGAAGTGAATGATCAGTTAAACCAATTTCCTTTCCTAAAAAAGACCGGCACCAAGCATTAAAAGAATATCTCTTAGATCTTGTGCCAGCAGTAATTTTTGGATAGATTAAAACCGAATGCAAGTCCCATTTAGAAATAGTTTCATGCCAATATCCAAGAGTATTCTTTGGGTTTGGTTCATTCAATTAATCTTGTCAAATGTCTATTGTCAAGGCTTCGATGTGACGCATTTAAACCGTCATTTTTATCCTACTTTATCGATCAGTGATCCTAATACCGTTTATTCTCAAATAAAAAGTTATAACGAGGATGGCACCTCATTTACCCAGATCAGTGATCTGCAAAACCGTGTCATCAAAACCATTCAGGAAGGAAAGAATGTTGATAACGGATCAACTGAAATAGTTATCAGCTTTTTTGATACAGATGGCAATCTGATCAAGAGAAGTGAGGAAAACTCAGAAAGCTCCAAAAAATTGCTGTTTTATTATGAAAATGGCGTACAGGTAGGCCATGTAGAAGTATCAGGGGATCATGATTTTGAAATCTGGAGAAAGTCCGGAGCAAATCGCTATAGCTCGAATAGAAATGACTTTGAACCTTCCCTTTTCCCTAATGACAAGGATTGGAAAAAATTTGTGCTAAAAGAGAAAAGGTTTTTGGCAGAGGCGCAAAAACAAGGAATGGAAGGAACGGTCATTCTCGCTTTTTTGATCGACAAAAATGGGCAACGAATCAGAACAGAAGTCGCTAATCTCAATGAGCTTCCATCTATTCTAACGGAAGAAGCTTTAAGAATCGGAGAATTATTTGTTGGAAATTATAACCCAGCCATTAATCATCAAGGAGAGACAGTAGAAGCTTGGCTTTACCTTCCAGTTGGTTTCTTTTTTTATAAATAAATTAATTTAGTAGTTTAATAGCTATTTGTAATTTTAATAGCTTCAAATGAAACTTCAAATAGCTTCCATTCTCTTTGTCCTATTCATTTTTAATGAATTTCATTCCTTTGCACAGGATAGAACAGTGATCAGGCTAGATCAGGAACTTAACCCGATTTTAGAGGATGGTGAAAATCATGCTTTTAACCAGATTTTGTCAACTAGTCAGGATGGTTCTTCCCTTTCAAAGATTTTTGATCTACAAAACCGGATTATTTCCCAGACTAAAGAGCGATATAATGAGGAACTAGGCTACAATGAATCAATTACTTCGACTTTTGATTCTCTTCAAAACCTGATTACCAGCGAAATTCTAAATCTTGACAATGGGAATTTTGTGAGAGTATTTCTGGATAACCAGGTTCCAGTCTCCCGTTTAGAATATATAGCAAATGAAAACTACAAATTCTTCTTAGCGGATTCTGAAACACCTTTAATTGAAAGTGAAGAAAACCCAATGGACCCCACTCCTGCGTTTAAACAGAAAGAGTTCTTTTCTTCAATTTCAAAAACCCTTAAGTATCCAGGAGAAGCTAGGGCTGCAAGAGAAACAGGTACTGCTTGGGTGAAAATAAAAGTGGATAAAGAAGGTAATGCAATAAGTTATAGTTGTTTAAATGAAAGCTCTATACATATTTCACTTGCAAATGAGGCTGTTAGGGTAATCAAAAAATTCGATCCCAAATTCAAACCTGCAATAGGGATATATGGTGAGCCAGTAGCGGGTTCTTATAAAATACCTATCCGATTTATGCTTGACTAAAAACATAAACCCGCCATTTCTGACGGGTTTTATTATTTTCATTTGAGAGTATCCTTAATCCTTCAGGAAATCCCTTAATACATAATTCAGGATTCCTCCATGCTTATAATAGGCGATTTCCACTTCAGAATCCAATCTAGATTTCACTTTAAAACCAATCTCTTTCCCTTCTTTATTTACAGCTTTTGCCTCGAAAATCTGGCCAGGCTTCAATCCTTCTTCAATTCCAAGAATACTGAATTCCTCAAAACCTGTTAAACCAAGCATCTGAGCATTTTCTCCTGCTATAAACTGAAGTGGTAATACTCCCATTCCCACCAGATTACTTCTGTGAATTCGCTCATAACTCTCAGCAATCACAGCTTTGATACCCAAAAGATTGGTTCCTTTTGCCGCCCAATCCCTTGAGGACCCTGATCCATATTCCTTTCCAGCCAAAACAATCAATGGAGTTCCAGACTGTTGGTATTTCTGTGAAGCATCAAAGACAGACATTTCCTCGTCCTCAGGTATGTACTTGGTAAAGCCTCCTTCCTGTGAAGAAAGTTGATTTTTGATCCGGACATTGGCAAAAGTCCCCCGTACCATCACTTCATCATTTCCTCTTCTGGAACCATAGGAATTAAAATCCGGTCTCTGAACTCCTCTCCCAACCAGATATTTTCCTGCTGGAGTATCTGGTCTAAATGATCCTGCTGGGGAAATATGATCGGTGGTAATCGAGTCACCTAATTTTAAAAGCACTCTGGCATTCTGGATGTCAGTTGGGGAAGGGACCTCCACTGAGATTCCTTTGAAAAAAGGTGCTTCTTTGATATAGGTGCTTTTTTCATCCCAAGGGTAAATTTCTCCCTCGCCCGACTCTAGGGTTTTCCAGATTTCATTTCCTTCAAATATCTCACCGTAATTTTTCTGATAATCCCCGGGAGTCAGAACTTTCCTTGCCACCTCAGCTATTTCTTCATTGGTAGGCCAAATGTCCTTCATATAAACAGGTTCCAAGTTTGGGTCATAACCTAATGGTTCATTATATAAATCCACATCTACACGTCCAGCTAGGGCATAAACTACTACCAGCATGGGAGACATCAGATAATTCATTTTGACCTGTGGATGGACCCTGGCCTCGAAATTTCTATTTCCTGAAAGCACAGATGCCACTACCAGGTCATTATCTTCTACCGCTTGGGCGATATGTCGTGGCAAAGGCCCCGAGTTTCCGATACAGGAAGTACAGCCATATCCCACAGTGTGGAATTTCAGTGCTTCCAGATCTTCTAATAATTCAGATTTTTCAAGGTAATCCGTGACCACTTTAGATCCCGGTGCCAAGGAGGTTTTCACCCATGGTTTAACATCCAGTCCTAGTTGCCGGGCCTTTCGAGCTACCAGTCCCGCACCGAGCATCACGGTAGGGTTAGAAGTATTGGTACAGGAAGTAATTGCAGCGATGACTATAGAGCCATCGTATAAATCAAACTTCTCATTGTGCAGTTTGACGGAAACAGATTTCAGTCCATTTTTAACCTTAGTTTTTATTTCGGTTTCCGCAGGAGCTTTTTCATGAGACTGATCCTCGGTCTGTCCTCCACCTTCCTCTATAAAGCGGGCAACTTCCTCTCTTTTTTCAATAGGTATGTACTCCCTTCCATGTACAGATTTCAGCAATTCCTCAAATTTCGGCTTAAAATTTCTTACCAGAATTTTATCCTGAGGTCTTTTGGGACCGGAAACAGTCGCTTCTACGGTTCCTAAATCCAATTCAACGACACTGGAATATTCGATAAGGTCTTCCTCCTGTCTCCATAACAAATTGGCCTTACAGTAGTCTTCTACCAGTTTGATTTGCTCTGCACTCCGGTTGGTTTTAGACATGTAATCCAATGTCCGGTCATCAATAGGAAAATAGGAAACTGTACATCCGAATTCGGGAGACATATTGGAAATCGTAGCACGGTCTGGAACGGTCAAATGATCCAATCCAGGACCAAATACTTCTACAAATTTACCTACTACCCCGTGCTTCCTTAGAAGTTCAGTGATGGTCAAAACCATATCTGTAGCTGTAGTACCGGCAGGAAGTTTTCCTGTCAGTTTCAATCCAACTACTTCGGGCATAATAAAAAATATTGGCTGTCCAAGCAATGCCGCTTCCGCTTCAATTCCTCCGACACCCCATCCAATGACTCCGATTCCATTGACCATAGGGGTATGGGAGTCTGTACCTACCAGCGTGTCTGGAAATACTTTTCCATCTCTTAAAATCACCCCCTGAGCCAGGTATTCAAGGTTTACCTGGTGACAAATCCCCATCCCTGGAGGCACTACTGAGAAATTATCAAAGGATTTCTGAGCCCATTTAAGGAATTGATAGCGCTCGGCATTTCGCTCATATTCTACTTCCACATTTCTTTGGTAGCTATAATTCGTGCCAAAGTAATCCACCTGTACGGAATGGTCTATCACCAGATCCACTGGAATCAATGGGTTAATCATTCCTGGGTCTTTTCCTTTTCTTTTGGCCTCAGATCTCAGCGATGCTATATCCACCACAGCAGGCACTCCTGTAAAATCCTGCATCAAAACCCGGGCAGGTTTAAATGGAATATCCTCATCCGAGGGCTCAGGTTTCCAATTAAGAAGGGTGTTTAAATGATCTTTTGTAATGGAAAAATCATCAAAATTACGAAGGGCATTTTCTAAAAGAATACGAATAGAAAAAGGAAGTTTTTTGATATCCTTCCCACTTTTCTGAAGTTTTTCCAGAGACCAATAATCGTAAGTTCCTGATTCGGTCTTCAAACTTGATTTGATTTGGAATGGGTCTTGGTTCATGATAAAAGAGTCTTGGTTAAAAAAAGGATTCATATAGGTAACCTATTTCAGGTTTGTGGAATTCCATTAAGTCAAATAGAAGCCCAAAATCTTGCCAATATTTAGCTTATTTGTACATCTTTAAGTTACTACAAGAAATCTTAATTTAAATGGGAGAGCTACTCTTACAGATTTTTAGTGCGTTTTTTATTTTCGCTACTTTTTTCCCTTTGGTCAAACTTGATTATTGGTGGGTTCGGATTTTTGACTACCCAAGGCTTCAGAAGTTAGTAATCATTCTCCTCCTTGTCAGTTTATGGGTTTGGAATGTTCAAAATCAACCAACTATCACATCATCCATTTGGATTGTTTCCTTGGTTTTTTGTAGCATATACCTCACGGGGAAAGTAGTGCCATTCACTCCTTTGGGCAAAAAAATGATTGAAACAGTTCCCTTTGAGGAAGCTAGGGGAATCCACCTTTTGGTGGGAAATGTTTACCAATACAATAAAAATTATCAACTGGCTGTCAGCCTTGTAAAAAAGACCAATCCGGACGTTATTTTCTTGGTGGAAACAGACAAAGCCTGGGAAGAAGGCATGTCCAGTATAGAAAAAGACTATCCTTTTTGCATCAAAATTCCACTTGACAATACCTATGGTTTACTTTTTTATTCGAAATTGGAAATTGTTAAAAAGGAAATCAATTACCTTATTGACAAGGAAATCCCTTCACTTGAACTCGATTTAAAACTACGAAATGGGGAATTAATTACCGTTTATGCGATTCACCCCACTCCTCCTGTACCTGGAGAAAACTCCGAAAGCACAGAAAGAGATGCCGAAATTCTTATTGTAGGCAAAAAGTCCAAAGAAAATAAAAGGCCTACTTTGGTGATTGGCGATCTCAATGATGTGGCTTGGAGTTATACAACAGAATTGTTTCTGAAAATTTCCGAAATGGCTGACCCTAGACGTGGCAGAGGGCTTTTCAATACCTTTCACGCCAAAGTCCCACTTTTTCGATGGCCTCTGGATCATATTTTTTTAAGTAAGCATTTTGGTCTTGCATCGATGAAAGTGGAAAACGGAATAGGCTCTGATCACTTTCCTATTTCCATGAAAGCGGTGCTGACCGAACATGAAACTACAGAGACCATGAAGGCAAACGGGAAAGAAAAAAAAGAAGCCCACGAAAAAATAGATCGTGGGCTACAAGATGAATAGTAAGAGAATATCTCTTTGATTAATTATTTTTCGCTTCCTCTTCAGCTTTTGCTTTTCGCTTGAAACCTTTCTTAAATGGCCAGGTATATTCCAAAGCCTCAAGACCACGGTTCAGATTGTAAGTTGCTGAATCCGTATTGATCATTGTTTGCTTCAGGTTTTTGGCAAACTCCTCATCATTCAGCAAAACACCGATCGAATTGTCCTTTGAATTAAATTTATCCGTAATGGCTTTCAGTTCTTCTGTCATCTCTTCAGAATTGGCGGCAGTTGCTTTTAGACTTCCCATTGTTTCTCTCAACTCTGAGGCCATTGTAGTATCAGTTACCAGATCATTGAATAAGTTTCCTTTCTGATTCAATTTAGCAGTAAAGGTGTTGAGGTCAGTCAACATCTTATTGCTGTTTACCGAAGCTCTATTCAAATTTCCGATAATTGATTTGAAGCTTTCTGCCAAAGTGGAATCCGTCAAAACTGCCCCGACTATTCCCTCCCCAGCAGCTAATTTGCTGGTTAGTTTCTTCAGATCATTGGTGATTTCGACCAGATTTTCATTATTCTCCTGAAGAGTCTCCATCATTTTATCTGTGTCCAAAGGCATCACAGATTCCAGTCGGTCCCCGTCTTCTACAGGAGGTGCCATGGTAGTTCCTCCATAGATGACGATGATTTTATTTCCGATCAAACCGTCAGAGCTGATGGTAGCTTTTGAATCCTTTCGGATAAACTCCACCACTTCTTCCTCAACGTTCATTTCAATTTCCACTTGGGAATCCCCATAGAAATTGATTTTACGGACTGTTCCGATTTTCACCCCGGAAAACCAAACATTATTCCCTGCCTGCAAACCTCCGATATCATCAAAAACTGCTTTCAGATGGATTGCTTTCACAAATTTCTTTTGCTGGCCGCCCAAGGTCAAAATACCGGCTACCAGGATGGCAATTCCTAGAAATACAAAAATGCCTACTAAAACGTTGCGTTTATTTTCACCTCTCATGAATCAATGAAATTATAATCGTAAAATGATTTGACTCGCCCATCTTTCGCATGAGCAAAAACATCGTCAAAGCTTCCAATCGCTTTGAATTGACCATCCAAAAGTACTGCCTGTCTATCTCCTGTGACTTTGGCACAGGTAAGATCATGGGTAATGACAATGGATGAAGTGTTGTACTGTTCCCTGACCTGGACGATCAGATTGTTAATATCCATACAAGTAATCGGATCCAAACCTGCCGTAGGCTCATCATACAGCATGATTTCAGGGTTTAGGATCAAGGTACGCGCCACGCCGATTCTTTTTTTCTGACCTCCTGACAATTCAGATGGCATTTGGTTAATCGACTGCGGTAAGCCCACACTATCCAATAACTCTTCAATCTTTTTGGTGATTTCTCCTCTGGTCAGATTTTTAACATTTCTCACCAATGGGAATTCCATATTTTCACGAACAGTCATACTGTCGTATAATGCCGAATTCTGGAATGAAAAACCAATTTTCAACCTTAGTTCGTTCAGAGCTTTGGTTTTTAAAGTAGAAACCTCTTGACCCAAAACTCTCATACTCCCTTCATCCTGTCTCAATAAACCTACCATGATTTTGATCAAAACAGATTTACCGGAACCAGACTTCCCAAGTACAACTAAATTTTCTCCTTTATATAAATCTAAATCAACCCCTTTGAGAACATCCAAATCCCCAAAAGACTTTTTTAAACCTTCTATTTCAACTACTTTTTCTTCCATCGCTTACATCATTCGGATTGCGTTCACAATTTGAAGAACCAGCAGCTCCTCAATAAATATCAAAAACATCGCCATCACGACAGCTGAGTTGGCAGCACGTCCTACCCCTTCTGTTCCTTTCGAAGAATTATAACCTTTATAGCAGCCCACTATCCCGATCGTAAATCCAAATAAGAGTGATTTTAAAACGGAAGAAATGATATCCAGAAAACTGATAGATTCAAAAACCTGAACAAAGAAAGTGGTCATACTCACCATTTCATTGGCATTGACACTCAAAAATGAGCCCATCAAAGCCACAAAGTCTGTGTACATGACCAATACCGGGATCATAAAAGTGGTAGCCAAAACCCGTGTTACCACCAAAAACTTAAACGGATTCGTCGCTGAAACTTCCATGGCATCAATTTGTTCGGTTACTTTCATAGATCCGATTTCCGCACCAATACTCGATCCCATCTTTCCTGCCGCAATCAAAGCTGTCACCAAAGGTCCCATTGCACGGACCACCGCTATCGAAATCAAAGAAGGCAACCAAGAAGTCGCTCCGAATTCCGATAATGAGGGTCTAGATTGGTTTGTAAAAACTATGCCCACAATAAATCCAGTCAATGAGATCAAAGGCAATGATTCTACGCCGATTCTGTAACACTGGTGCACCACTTCTTTCAGTTCATAAGGAGGTACCAATACTTCCTTGAAGAACCGTTTTACGAAGCTAAAGGCGCTTGCTAATCCAGTAAAAAATTTATCTATTTTTTTTGAAAGCACAGGCTTTCTATCTGCATCTCCAGCCATAGGTCAATTTAATCGCTTGAAATTAAGTAAAAATCTTGAAAGGCTTTTTCTTAATAGTACCAAACGGGATATTAATACTTGTCAATGGTAAACTCTTTTTGATCAATTCTTAAAAGAATCCTGCTGATTTATCTAAAATGGATCAATGAAATCTAATGAGAATGAAATTAAAATAGTTCGAATACCATCAATATTTCCAATCTGACATAAATCTATTTCTTTATCAAAAGCCAAATTTCCTGCCAGAAAATAAAAGCAAGTTTAGGACTGCAAGAAGTAATTTCCGAAACAAAATAACTTAAACCATTTCCATATTTTCTGGCCAGTTTTTAGGAATTCAAAAAGTTGAAAATATCTGATAGTTGTTCATTGGAAATCGGCTTTTCCAAAAGACGAATTGCTTGGGGGAATTCAACGATTTTTTCCTGTTCTTCCCGACTGATATTTCCCGACAAAACAACCACAGGAGCATCGGTAAATTCTTTCAATTTTCGGAGCAGATCCCAGCCTGAAATACCGGGAAAATTGAGATCTAAAAATATCAATTCCACCTTGTTTTTACCCAAAAAATCCATGGCACTTTCCGGCTCCTCAAAAGAAGAAACCTGAGCAGAAGGGTTAATTAAAGCGACTCTTTTTTTGAGAAGAATATGCTGGATCTTATCATCATCAATTGATACAATTCGAAATTCATTTGCTACTGTCATCGGATTATTTTAAAAATAGTTGATGTGATACCATCTCTCAAATATCAACAAAACTTAGGTAATTCCAACTTTAACTTTTCGATTCAATAAGTCTCTTTCTAATTTCTTAAGTATCAAACCAAAGCCTACACCGCAGACAGCACATTGTAAAAAATACAGGATTTAAAATATTTTAGATTAGTCTAATTTTTTTAGCCGTCCCTTATTATGTTATATCTAAATCATTCTTAAAAAAATATTAATCAATAGCTTAAGTGATTTTAACTAAAGTGTTTTATAACACTAAAAACCAAAGAAAGACCAAAGAATCTTAGCATTTATTGTTCCAAAAAATATAGGCTCATAGAAGATCCCTATAAAAGAATTAGGAGGGCTATGGAAAAAGTGAAGCCTTTATTTTCTTAATTTACTTTGATAATACAACTGTCCCCCATGGAAGAAGAAAAGGTCAAAAAAAAGAGTAGAAACAATTTTATCAGGTTCCTCATAAATCTTAAAAATCGGTTTGATCTACAGGAAGGAAGAGAAGATGAGTTAGCTACCATAGAGGATATCAAGAAGAATGTGGAGTTTAAAGGAGCCAATCTCTGGATCCTGATTTTCGCGATTTTCGTCGCATCGATTGGACTCAATGTCAACTCCACTGCTGTAGTAATTGGAGCCATGTTGATCTCTCCATTGATGGGTCCGATTATGGGGATTGGGTTGGCAGCTGGGATCAATGATTTTGAGCTTTTGAAACGATCTTTGCGTAGCCTCGGAATCGCAGTTTTTATTGCGATTTTAACCTCTACAATTTACTTCTATTTTACTCCTTTGGATGATGCTCAATCCGAACTTTTAGCTCGGACAGAACCAACCATCTGGGATGTTTTAATCGCGTTGTTCGGTGGACTTGCCGGCATCATTGCTGGTTCCCGAAAAGAGAAAAGTAATGCCATTCCTGGGGTGGCAATTGCCACAGCATTGATGCCTCCCCTATGCACGGCTGGGTACGGATTAGCGACCTTAAACATCTATTATTTCATCGGTGCATTTTATCTATTTTTCATCAACTCGGTTTTTATCAGTCTCTCAACTTATCTGATCGTTCGGTTTATGAAATTCCCCAAAAAGGAATTTTTGGATCAAAAAAAAGAAAAGCGGGTACAGACCTATATCACTATTTTCACGATCATCACCATGGTGCCAAGTGTGTATTTAGCCTATGGAATTGTGGTAAGATCTATCTGGGAAGAGCAAGCGAAAACCTTCCTTAGTCAGGAAATGGTTTTTCCTTCTACCCAGGTTCTAAACAGTACCATCAGTTATTCCAATTCAGAAAAATCCATTGTGGTCAACTTAATCGGCAAACCTGTCAACCAAGAAACGATTGATATCATCAAAGAAAAAGCTGTCAATTTTGGGTTGGCAGAAACTGAAATCATCATCAATCAAAATAATTCCGGGGTCACCGACCTCAATATCCTAAGGTCCGACATTTTAAAAGACCTTTATGAACGAAATGAGAAATTAATCCAGGATAAAGACGAAAAGATCGCCCTACTGGAAAATGAAGTGGCTACTTATGGCACCGTCCGATTTTTGGGAAACGATATAGCAAATGAGGCGAAAATCAATCACCCAAAAATTCGTAAATTCAGCTTAAACCGTTCTATCATCACAAACCTTGAAAAAAACTCAATCGACACCTTGTTGATCGCTTATGCTGAATTTGCCAGCAAACCTACCAATGATGAAAAAGCTAAATTGAACAATTGGCTAAAAATCAGAACCAAATCCGATACGGTAGGCCTAATTATCAACTAATCCCCCATCCACTATGAAAACTATAATCATTTTTGCATCCCTGATGATCATTTCCTGTGGAATGTCCCTTGGACAATCCGAATATGACCCAAATCTTGCCGAAGAAGTGGGAGCAGATCAGTATGGCATGAAAAAATATGTCATTGCTTTTCTTTACCGCGGAGATAAAGTAAGTGAATATTCAGACGAAGAAAGATCCAAGCTCCAGGAAGGCCATTTGGCTAACATCAATAAAATGGCTGAAGAAGGCAAGCTTGTGATGGCGGGACCGTTTTTCGGAAATGAAGAGCTCAGAGGACTTTATTTCTTTGCAGTAGAAAGTATTGAGGAAGCTGAGGCACTAACAGAAACAGACCCTTCTATTCAAGCAGGAGTTTTAAAAATGGAATTGAAAGAATGGTACGGATCAGCTGCTTTGATGAAAATGAATGAACTACATAGGAAAGTAGCAAAGGAGATAATATAATCATCCTCAATCTTGTCAGGAGCCAATTTCTTGGCTTGTTTAGCGGGATAGTGCAAGACCGAAGTGGTCTTTAAGCTAGCGTATAGCTTATTTTATAGTCAATTCATCTCATTCCTTGTAAAATAGCCGATATAAAAACAAATACCTTGTGACTTTCATTTTGATACTTTTTGGAGGATTAAAAAAACTACCCTATAAAATATTATAATCTAAGACTGTAGCGAATTATAATTTGGATCCGTCATGAAACCATAATCTATATTTTTACCTAAACTTTCCTGCCATGAATTCTTCCTACCTCCCCAAAAGCCTTTGTCTATTACTTACAGCGATGATTTTTTTCTCTTGTCAAGATGAAATGACAACCACCTATACCTACAGAACGATGGTACCAGTTTACCTTGAGATGAGCGACGTAAGAGCAAGGGTGATCAGTACAGAACCGGCAAAACCACTGGATAATCCCGGTAAAATCTACATTTATGAAGACTATCTTTTTATAAATGAGCCTACAAAAGGAATTCATATTTTAGACAACACCAACCCTTCCAGTCCTAAAAACTTAAGCTTTATCCCGATAGCAGGAAATGTGGATTTGGCTGTGAATGGAAATATCCTTTATGCGGACAATTATGTAGATCTCTTGGCTTTCGATCTCAGTAATATCAACGATATCAAGCTAGTCAAAAGAGTAGAAGATGTTTTTATGCATATGTATCGGCACGAAACAGGTGAGATAATAACCTTTCAGGACACTGTGATTTCTACAGAAAACCCAACCTGGCAGGTGGAATCCGGATGGTTGATGGATGCCAGCATCAGTTACTCATCCAATTATTCTGCAGCTGCCCAAAGCTATGGTACCGGTGGATCCATGGCTAGATTCACGCTGTCCAATGGACATCTGTATGCTGTAGATGAAAACACATTGAGAGTATTTAATGTGGAAGAAGCCTCTGACCCGAATTTTGTAAAACCAATTGATTTAGGCTGGGGAATAGAGACAATTTTCCCGTTTGAAGACAAGCTTTTTATAGGATCCAACGTCGGAATGCACATTTATGATGCGAGTACACCGAATTCCCCTACTCGCATGGCAGTTTATGAACATGTCCAAGCTTGCGATCCAGTGGTTGTGAATTCTGAATATGCATTTGTAACACTTAGAAACGGAACCAGCTGCTGGAATAGTGTCAATGAACTTCAGGTAGTCGATATTAAAGACCCTTATAACCCTTCCCTTAAAAAGGCTTATTCCATGCTCAATCCCCATGGCTTGGGATTAGCAGGAGATTTTCTCTTTATCGCTGAGGGGGTACACGGACTTAAAAGTTTTGATGCATCAGATGTCATGGCAATTGACCAGAACCAATTGGAGTTTTTAACGAACCTTAAATCAGTGGATCTGATCCCAGGACCAAAATCATTAATTGTCATCGGTCCGGATGGAGTTTGCCAGTTTGACTACTCAAAACCTTCACAACTCAAAAAACTTAGTTGCATCCAAGTCAGTAACCCTGTCAATGTTTATTGAGATATATGAAGGATCTTCGCATATATTTCATCTTTTGTTTATTTCTGATTAGTCTGAAGGGATTAGCCCAAGAAAAGAAGTATTTCGGACAGACAGAAATAGGAATGTCTGTCGGCCGTAGTGAAGAACTATGGGATGGAAACCGTGAAAAACGAAGGGATTTTACTCTACAGAGTTTTCATGGAGCAAAAATCAGCAAGAGCCATGTAGTAGGCTTTTCCGTCGGCTTTGACCGGTACGATCACTTGTCGATTATACCTTTTGCTTTTGGATATCGTGGATTTCTGGGTGATGAAGGAAAATCAAGGTTGTTTGGTGGTTTAGACTTAGGAATAGGTTCAACTATTTTGGAGAAAAAAACAAGAGATGAATGGAGCAAAAGCTGGTATCAAGGAGGTCTATTATTCAGTCCATCAATAGGAGTCAGTTTTCCATCCAGAAAAGGAAGTTCTGCATTATCATTAAGTGTCGCATACAAAAGGCAAGAGCTTTCTTTTTTCCAAGGAACATTGGATAGATCAGGCTCACAAGCTCCCGCTTCCAAAAAACTTCCTCCTGGATTTAGCTCTCTAAGTGAAACAGAAAGCTTGTATCAAAGAATGGTTTTCTGTATTGGATTGATTTATTGAGTTTTGATTCCTTGCAAAGCATAAGGAATTACCTTCCGCAAATCTCTTTATATGGACAGTATTCGCATTTTTTCAGGTCCTCCGTTTGGTTAAAAGGCTTCTTTGGATTGTAAATATCTTCCAGCAAGGATTTCAGACCTTCACGATAGTCCTTTTCAAAATGACGATAGTCTTGGACTTCAATCCCACTTTTATAGGGTACTTTTTGCTGCAAATATGGGTTGAAATCATCCCCAAACATCTCCCTGAGATTGAAGATGGCAGGTTTCAAGGGCATTAAATTCTCCGGATGAGTAGATTGATATATCAACCCATAAAACATGGTTTGCATCGCAGCCTTATTTCGAGAAGAATGATCTCTGTCAAAAAGGGAGGGAACATCAGGAAATGTTTTATTATCCTGACCGGATTTATAATCAATCAAACGAACTGAACCTTGGTGCTCATCTACCCGGTCAATTATACCTTTTAATGAAACTTTTTTAATTCCTGAAGAGGTCTCTATTTCTAATCCTGCTCGGTATTCTTTTTCCTTTTCTAAAGAAATCAGACGGAATGGAGCAGATTCCTTATCAATTTTCAAAATCTGTTGTAGGTATTTCTGCAAGACGTCCCTGGCTATGGCCATTTGACCATTCAACCGGGTATCTGTCTCATCCTCTAAATGGTAAAACTGACGAATCGCCTTTTCAATGGCTACAAAAACCCAGTTTTTACTTAGCTCCTCAAAATCATCTTTCTCCAGAACATTTCTTCCCTTCCGTTTAGCAAAATCTTGGTACAAAATCTCCATGCTTAAGTGCGCAAGATTTCCAAATACCGCAGCATCGATCTCCTCACTTACTTCTTCCTTCTCTTGAATATTTGCCAGATAATGCAAATAAAATTTTAACCTACAATCCAAGAATACATTTAAAGCCGAAGGTGAAAATGAGGTTTGAAAAAATCCGTTTTCATCTATTAAATACTTGTCAAGTAAGCTCAAAACCTCTTGGCTTTTTATGATACTTATCTCTTCAGGTGATTTTTGGTCTATTGGGATGTAGAGCACTTCCTCCTCGATTTCCCGACCTAACTCCACACCCATTTGCTGGATATACCGGCTTTTTTCTCCTGCTTTACCTTGGTCGGAAGCAGTCGTATAGATCATGTGAACTTCCTCCGCACTATGCAAAAGCCGGTAAAAAGTGTATGCATAAATAGAGTCATTTTGTTCCTGGACCGGCAATCCAAATGCTTTCCGGATATTAAAAGGGATCATGGAATTAAGCCCAGCAGAGGGAGGAAAACTATCCTCGTTCATATTACAGATGATCACTCTCTTAAAATCCAAGTTCCGAGATTCCAAAACCCCCATAATCTGCAAGCCTCGAAGTGGTTCGCCCTCAAAAGGTAATTTTACCTCTCGAAAGATTTGTCGGAAAAGACGGATAAAAAACTCTCTGTTGATTGCAAGAATATCCTGTCCCGCAAAAATTTCACGTAATCTTGTCAATTGCTTGAAACACTGATATAGATATGACCGCTGCAAAGGCTCGTCTTCTAGTCTCTGGGCCAAAGCTTCCATCAACTCTGCCAAATAGGTGAATAATCCGTCGTTTTCAAGCCTTTGGAAGATCAATTGGTAAAGCTTTCCTCCCCCATGCAGTTTATCGGAAGAAATATATATCTGATTTAAACGCTGCATTTCCTCCACCAAATCTTCAGCAAATCCAGGCACCTCATTTTTCAGGTAAATGGAGCTCAACAAATCCTTCACAGGAGTATGGTAAAAAAGCATCTTTCCATCCTCCATTTTGATAAATCGCTGTAATTCCAAAACCGCTTCCAAAAACGAATAAACCGGAGCATTTTTTACCGGATATCCCATGGTGACGTTGACTTTATCCACTTGATCGGGAAGTGTATGCAAAACCGGAAATAACAGCTGTTCGTCAGGCAAAATCACTACAGTTTCTTCCCAAGCTTCTCCTGCTGGAATTTTTTCTAAAATCGAACCGACCAAATTAGCCTGATTGATTTTAAGCGGAGTGGCATAGGTTTTAATTTTCGCATTTCTATCCACAATCTGAGTGGGAACTTGTTGAGGGAAAGTTGGCCCAAATACCTTATCTTTTTGATACTCCCTAAAAAACAATCCTGCTTCCTGTACTTTATCATCTAAATAATAGGAATCCACATCCCAATAAATTTTAGCCCCAAACTCAGTCAGATAATGCTTGATCAAGGTTTCTTCTGTTCCTGTGAATGCATTAAATCCGATAAAATGATGAACATTTTTAGGTGTCGCGATGGAATCGATAGACCGAATCACTTGTCGGTAGAGCATCCCGGAATAAGCCAATCCAGAAACTGATAAGGAAGCTTTAAAACTATGATATAGTGGACTGAGCAATTGCCAGAACTTCAAAAACTTCTCTTGATGCGCTCTATCCTGCCGCTCAAAGGAAGACCAAAACTGCCTGATCAATTCAATCTGACCGTCGGTCAAAAAACTTAGATCAGATTCTAATTCTTTGATTTCTGATAAATGATGGTAAAGTTTTTCTGAGTCAGCCATAAACTGATCCACATCATTGAAATCCTTCAAAATCATCTCACCCCAGAAATAAAATCGGTCAAATGTTTCCGCCTCAGGATTGAGATCCTGATAGACGCTATATAATTCAAAAATCAGAGTAAGGTCATCTGCGGGTCTATTTCCTGCCAATTCATAAAAAATATCTTCAATTGTTTTCACCTCTGGCATCCAGGTAGGCTCTTTGATAAGATTTCCCAGATGTTGGGTAAAAAACAATCCAGCTCTCCTATTTGGTAAAACGATGGTTTGTTTCTGCAGATCCACACCACTTGACAGGATCTCTTTTGCCGTATTTCTTAAAAAACTATGCATAAACCTCCTCAATAACTCCTGTTTCTAAATAGCACAAATAGCCTTTAGTCGGCTTTTTGGAAAGGTTTGCTACCAATTCCATATACTCTTTCACTTGATTGGCATAGCTGCTTTTCGCTTCTCCGGTTTTAAAGTCAACGATTACAGCCTCATATTCTGAGAGGATGATTCTATCCGGTCTTTTTTGCTTTCCCCCAGGAAGCAAAATCCCTTGTTCTGACAATAGAATACCTTTATCTCCAAACCAGGAGGCAAAAAGAGAATTGGTAAAAAGATGTTCCAGTTGCCTTTCTACCACCTGCTTTTCCTCTTCATTCAATTTGCCATCAAAATAAAAAGTCCTTAAATTCTGCAAAGCCGCTTCTTTATCTGCTGACAATTCCAAAATCTCATGAACAATCAAACCAAACTTTTGCTTTTTGCGCTGCTCCATTCCCTCGATTGAAAAATCAACCGCATATTTCCTCAAAGTCAGTACTTCTGACCAATTTTTATAAGCCCATCGAAGCTCAGCTGAGCCAGTTTGACGTATTTTTTCTGACGACGTTTCTGGCCAATCTCCAAACTCAAAAACTTTTGACTCTTGGTCAAAGTATGGAGAAAAGTTAAACCCATTTTCTGAACTCAACTGATTTTCAAGCAATTGCTGAATCTGAACTTCAATATAGTTTCGAGAGCCAATTTTAGCCTTATATGGAACATACCCCAAAAACACATCTTCTGCTCTTGTTAGAGCCACATAAAGCATATTAAGGCTATCCAAATATGCCATGGTTGCTTCTTCCGCATAGGTTTGCTTAAAGTCAGAATTTTCCAATTTGCCATTTATAGTCAAAGGTATGATTGCAGAAAGTCCTTTTTCTCGATCTTCAAATGGTGACCAAACCACATTCTCCTTTTTGACATCAAAAATATCCCATTTCAAAAACGGCATGACCACCACTTTAAACTGCAAACCTTTTGATTTATGAATGGTCAAAATCCTCATTGCATTGTGCCCCTCAGGAATCTTAACTGTCCGTTTGGTTTGATTGATCTCCCACCAATCCAAAAATCCACTTAGATCGGCCCGGTTTTTTGCAGTGAAGTCGTAAACAGCTTCTTTAAAGCCTGAAATATAGGCCCGCTCCAGTCCCAACTCCATTAAACCAAGTACTTTGATCAATTCCTCCAAAGCCTCCATCAATGGCAACTGGAGCATTAGATTTTCTTTCTCTTTGAAAAGGCGGACTTTTTCTTCTAGCTCCGAAGGCATTTTATCCAAAGCAAACAAATCATGATCCACAGGTAACCCGGACAATACTGCTAAATAATACCACATGGTCTTAAATTGAACTTGATCGGTAGGATTGTGCAGGTAATTGAATCCAGAAATCAAGGATTTTACAGAAGATGCTTTATTCAGGAACATGGATTCATCAGATAGCACATCAAAACGATAATCCGAATGAGGGTTCTCAGAACCATAGGCCATTAAATAATCTGCTATCGCCTCTCCCTCGGATTTTTTTCGCACTAAAAAAGCAATATCCTGAAGTTGATATCCATGATCCTGAAGCTCCATAACCATATCCGGAAGCTTCTTTAGAACCAGATCATTGAACTTTTCCTCATCACCTTCTTCTTTTGGATCGATAAATTCCAACTTCACTTTTCCACTAAATTTTGATTTTTCCTTTTTGGTAGAAACTTTCTGATAAGAGTCCAAATATGCCTGAGATAAAATCTGAGGATTATCTACGCCATAAGAGGTATTGAGAACCGATTCCATTGCTTTAGGCAAAGCCTGAAACACAGCATTATTAAACTTGATGATATTGGAAAGACTTCGGAAATTAGTGTCCAGATTTTTTGTCTGGATTCTTTTCGGACCAATTTCTTCTTCCACTTGGGACAGCAATAATTTCATTTCACCTCCTCTCCATCTGTAAATGGATTGCTTCACATCTCCTACGAGTAAATTGGTATTTCCATTCCCAAGGGAATTTTCCAAAAGTGGCTTAAAACTATCCCATTGGAAACCAGAAGTATCTTGAAACTCGTCTATAAGGAAATTTTTATATTGGTTCCCGACCTTTTCATAGATAAATGGGGTATCATTTCCTTTAGTAATTTCTTTGAGAAACTCATTGGCATCCGAAATCAATAAGATATTTTCCTCGTCTTTGATCAGGGTAAGCTCATCCAGAAGATTTCGGAACACCCCATAGACATAGGTATTCTTTGCGATAGCCTGAAGGGTATTCCATTTAGAAGCCAGGATTAAAATCTGGTGCAGAATCTGGTTTAGCCCCTGTTCATAAGCTGATAATATCGCATCTATTTTTTTGCTGGATTTTGAATACCATGAATCGGGCTCGTCCATTTTGGCTTTCGTGGCATCTGTGAGTTCAGGTAGAGGATTATTTCTATCGCCAAATTTTTCAAAAAGCTTAGCAAAAGACCTACTTCCTCCTGAAAAATCCACCCAATCTAACCCATTTGAAATCCTGATTGATTCAGCCTGTCTTCCCAGTTCTATTGAAATCCCAATGATCTCATTTTTTCGCTCACTGACAAAGGATTGAAGTAATTTGATATTTTCCTTTTCCTTTAAAAATCCCCTGATTTCCGGAGCATATTTTTTAAAATCCTCCTGAAAAATCTGCTTGCCCAGCCCTTTTATATTTTTTCGGATATCCCAGGATTTGCCATTTTGGATCTGTTCGTATGCATAGTCAACTAACCACCTATGAAGGAACTCGTCCTCCATGACTTGCATCACCACCCGATCGACCACCCGCTCTAAGACAGCATCTTGGTCCAGTTCTACATCGAATTTTGCATTCAGGTCTATTTCACGGGCAAAAGCACGAACTACTTTCTGAAAGAAACTGTCAATGGTACTTACTGAAAACCTACCATAATCATGAAGGATCGCTGTCAGTGTTTGTTGGGCCAGAACTTTCAGTCCAGACTCATCTACATTTAAATGTTTCATCAATTCCGAATCGAGGGTCTCGTCAGAATCTACCCGATTACGAAGCTTTTTCAGAACATCCACAATACGCTCTTTCATCTCCTGTGTCGCCTTGTTCGTAAAAGTCACTGCCAAAACCTGCTTGAAAGCGTTAGGACTTTGAAGGGCTAGTTTGAGGTATTCCAGCGTAAGTGTGTAGGTTTTACCAGATCCGGCTGAAGATTTGTAAATAATAAACGGTCTTTGTTCCATAGAGAAAAAGTATGGCAACTAAGATAAGGAAGGGGAGAGAAAATCACTGGTCAAAAATCAATTTTGACGTGAAATGTCAAAGATATATTTGGACTGAAAGCCAGCAGCAAGCTTTATGAAGTTTATAGTTAGGCACATCCGCTTTTCTACCAGTAAGGCGACAAATGAAATAGAAAATATGTTAAACTTAAGAATTGTGGCCTATATGGTCTCCCGAGCTATCGGGAGATCTTCCAACTTGATAAGCTAAGAATCTAAGGTGACTGGCATCATTGGGGATAATCATATTTATTGTACTTCGAATTGATTTCCCGATATTTTGAGATTCAAACCCAAAACCTATGAACAAATCAATTTATTTGGCAGTGCTCCTTTGGTTATGCATTTCCTTAAATTCTTTTGCCAATGACGGCTATAAACTTTGGCTGGATTATCAGCCGATTCAAGAGGAAAACCTAAAAGCAGAAGTCAAATCTCTTCTCAGCGGAATCTATTTTTTCGGTGAAAACCCCACTTTTGAAGCCATTAAAAATGAACTGAATCTGGTCTCCAAAGGCATGTTGAATGCAGATGCTACCTATACCAAAGACAGACTACAAAAAACCAGGTTATGGATTGGGACCAGAGAGCAACTTTCTCAGGTATTATCACTGACTAAACAAGCAGAAATTAAAGCTCTTGGAGCAGAAGGATTTTGGAGAGGAGAAATAGAACTGGAAGGAAAATCCTTTTATGCCATCATTGGCAATCAACCAGTCGGTATACTTTATGGAGTATACAATTGGATTAATTCTATACAAAGTAATACTTTCAGTAAGTCTATTGAATATACTGATGCTCCGAAAATTAAACTTCGGATGTTAAACCATTGGGATAACTTGGACAGAACAGTTGAAAGAGGCTATGCAGGCTTTTCGATTTGGGATTGGCATCGTTTGCCAGGATACATTGATCCAAGATATATGGATTATGCCAGGGCCAATGCATCGATCGGGATCAATGCAGTTTCACTTACAAATGTCAATGCAAATGCATTGATTTTGACCACTGATTTCATGAAGAAAGCAAAAGCCTTGGCAGATGTTTTCAGACCCTATGGCATCAAAGTATTTCTTACGGCACGCTTCTCCGCACCAATTCAAATCGGAGGTCTGGAAACTGCTGACCCCTTAGATTCAGAAGTGATCAAATTCTGGAAACAAAAAACAGATGAAATTTATTCTTTCATTCCAGATTTTGGAGGTTTTCTTGTCAAAGCAAATTCAGAAGGGCAGCCCGGCCCTCATGAATATGGGAGAAACCATGCCGAGGGGGCAAATATGCTTGCGGATGCTTTGGCTCCTCATGGCGGTATTTTGATTTGGAGAGCTTTTGTTTATTCTCATAAAGACGAAGTCGATAGACATATGCAAGCAAATAATGAATTTGAGCCTCTGGATGGAAAGTTTAAAGACAACGTCATTATCCAAATAAAAAATGGCGCGATAGACTTTCAACCACGTGAACCATTTCATCCACTTTTTGGAGCGATTAACCAAACCAATGTTGGGATGGAATTTCAGATTACTCAAGAATATTTGGGCCAAGCCACCAATCTTGTATTCCTCGCCCCCATGTGGGAGGAAGTGCTCAAAAGCAAAACTTATAGACCTGCTCCTTCTTCCACAGTAGGCAGCATTTTGGAAGGAAAAGAAACCAATCAGAAAATGACCTTGATCGCAGGCGTATCCAACATCGGAACAGATCGCAATTGGACAGGGCATCTTTTCGCTCAGTCCAACTGGTTTGCTTTCGGGAAGATGGCTTGGAATCCAGAAGCAACCTCAGTGGAAATCGCCAAAGAATGGACAAAATTGACCTTCGGTCAAGATCAAGAGGTAGTCTCTAAAATCGATAAAATATTGCTGGAATCCCATGAAATAGCTGTGGATTACATGACTCCTTTGGGTTTGCATCATATTATGGGTAGAAGTCACCATTATGGTCCCGGTCCATGGGTAATGGGAGGAAGAGCAGATTGGACAGCGCCCTATTACCATCAGGCAGATAGTCTAGGAATCGGTTTTGACAGAACGGGAGATGGCAGCGGGGCTTTAGAGCAATATACACCTGAGATAGTTCAAAACTGGGGAGACCCACATCAGATTCCTGAGAAATACCTTCTTTGGTTCCATCATGTACCTTGGGATTTTAAGTTAAAAAGCGGTCATACACTTTGGGAAGGCATCGCATATCACTATGATCGAGGTGTGAAAGATGTGAGAAAAATGCAGGAAACTTGGGCTTCTTTGGAATCCAAAATAGATCCTGAAGAATTTGACCATGTAAGACAGCTATTGGAAATCCAGGAAGAAGAAGCAGAATGGTGGAGAAACGCATGTCTACTTTACTTTCAAACATTTTCCAAAAGACCTTTTCCTTCAGATATTGAGCAGCCGGAAGGTGATTTGGAATATTATAAGAGTCTGATGTTTCCAAATGCTCCGGGTATTTAATTAAAAAATACCTTGATGCATGAAGGAATCTGGTTGAGGTCTAGAATTGCAAATTTAATCATTACTGGAACCTGTTATTAAAGTCCTAGATTCGGAACTGAAATCAATTGGATTGGGAAATTGAAATTGCAAAACCCGGCGGTATTGTTTTTCCTCTTCTTTAAAAAAAATGAAAAATTCAGATTCTTTCTTTCAGCCAGTTTTCTATCACTACAAATACTTCTTCTTTATCCAAATCATTAATTAGTTCATGATATCCTCCGGGAAAAATTTGAATGGTTTTATCGATTGATTTAGCCATTTTATATAGCAATTCTGATCCTTTTGGATTGGTAAGCTCATCCGCTGAGCCATGAATCAAAAGTAAAGGAGATTCAAAATGACTTCCCAAATTTTGTATGAAGCGCATTACCTGCAATAATTCGTATCCAGTACGAGCAGGAATTGCATTAGAATAAACCAGTGGATCATTCAAGTACTTTTCCACCTCTTTGGGATTCCTTGAAATTTTATTTGCGTCCAGCTTCAATGCCTTCAACTTTGGGAAATACTTACTGATGAAACTTGAAAGCGCAATCAGAATTTTAGAAGTTCCTTCTGCTTCCTTAATGGCAGGAGAACTCAACACCACTCCAGCTACTTCAGGTTGATATTTTAATACATAAGCCGCCGCCATTCCCCCTCCCATGCTATGACCATAAAGAAAAACAGGCAATCCTGGACAGTAGTTTTTAACTTTTCCAAGAAGTACGTCAATATCAGCCAAGTAATGCAGGTAGGATTCAATGTAGGCATCAAGATTCCCCTCAGCAGTTTTCCCATGTCCTCTTCCATCAAAGGTAAAAACGGAGATCCCGATCGAATTCAGTCTTGTTGCCAGCTCCCCATACCGACCGCTATGCTCACCGAGGCCATGGACAAGTAATAACGCTGCCATGGAATTCTCAGGCATCCAAGCCTGTAAATACAATGAAAATCCGTCTGGTGTCTGATAGGTAGTCTCTAAGTGGTTCATGCTGGGGTAATTAAAAATTAATATGAAAATGCAAAGATTTAACGGTAATCCAAGAATGATTTGAGGATCTAAACCGTTATAAAATTCTAGAAACCTAATTTTTAAATTTAACCAAAAGACCAATGAAAAAGATTTTATTTCTCACAGGCGATTTTGCTGAAGATTACGAAACCATGGTCCCCTTTCAAATGCTGGAAATGGTGGGGTTTGAGGTTCATGCTGTCTGTCCTGGAAAGAAAAAAGGGGAAACGATCAAAACTGCCATTCATGATTTTGAAGAGGATCAAACCTATACCGAAAAGCCCGGACATCATTTTATGCTGAATTATAGCTTTGAAGAGATAAAAGTGGATGACTACGCAGGAATAGCCATTGCTGGAGGTAGAGCTCCAGAGTATCTACGCTTAAACAAGCGGGTTCTAGAAATAGTAAGGCATTTTTTCGAATCCGAAAAACCAGTAGCAGCTGTTTGTCATGGCATTCAGATTTTAACAGCAGCAGGAGTAGTGAAAGGAAGGAAACTAACTGCTTACCCTGCGGTAGGACCAGAAGTCACGATTGCCGGAGGAGAATTTCATGAAATCCCGGCAACGGATGCCTATGTAGACGGAAACTTGGTTACCTCGCCTGCCTGGCCTGGACATGCCGCCTGGATCCGTGAATTTTTAAAAGTTCTAGGTGTGAAAATTACGCTTTAAGCAATTTTCCAGCTCGCCATAAAAGCCTTTTCAGCATCTCTGAAAAGGCTTTTGCTTTTTAACTACCCGAAATCATTAAATTGAGACTATTGAAGAAACCAAATTCTAACAATTTCCAAAATCCGCATGTTCAGAAGCCAATTTATTCCATTAGTATTCGCAGCTTTTTTACTTTCCCCTACTGCTTTTTCTCAAACTATTCTACAGGAGAATTCTACCATATCAGTAGAGCGTTTAAGTCGCTATGATCAATTTATCGATCAAAACATCCAAAACGGGATGATACCGGGAGCTGTAGTCATGATTCTGAAAAACGGAGAAGTGGTCCATCAAAAGGCCTTTGGAAGAAGTGACATAGCTAACAATGAGCCGATGGTTAAAGACCAGATTTTTTATATACAGTCTATGACCAAGCCGATAGTGACTGTTGCTTTTATGATGCTTTATGAAGAAGGGCATTTTCAGTTAAATGATCCTGTGGAAAAGTATCTTCCCTGGTTTAAAGAATATAAAATCTCCCTAGATCCCAGCAAAGGAATAGCTGGGGGAACGAAACCTGCCCAGAAGAAAATCACAATTGCCAATTTACTGAGCCATACAGCAGGGTTTTCGCATGGAATCGCTGCGGGTAAACTCGAGGAAGAAATCCGAACAGCGATGTATGCCTCACCTCAGGAAAATATCGAAAGCAGAGTCCGAACATTAATCTCCCAGCCGATGATTGGAGAACCAGGTGAGCAATGGTATTATTCTGCTTCTCCGGATGTTTTGTCTCTATTGATAGAGAAATTTTCCGGAATGTCTTCAGCGGCATTTCTTCAGCAAAGACTATTTGATCCTTTGGAAATGAAAGACACCGGGTACAACCTAACAGAAGACCAGAAATCCAGGATGGTTCAAGTACATACAAAAGATGAAAACGGAAAATTGATGCTTGTCGATAGACAAACACCCACTGAAGGAAACAAGGTCTTTGGAGGAACTCATGGACTTTTTTCAACAGCAGAGGATTATTCAAAATTTACCCAGATGCTTTTAAATGGAGGAGAAAGCCATGGAATCCAATTCCTCAGTCCAAAAACGATTGAAATCATGACAATCGATCAGACAAATGGGCTTTATCGAGATCCAGGACATGGGTTTGGTTTTGGTTTTGCAGTTTTGGAGGATTTGGCAGATGCAAAGTCTTTAGGATCAGAAGGTCAGTATTTTTGGAGCGGAGCTTATTGTACTTTTTTCTTTGTGGATCCTAAAGAAAATCTGATCTCCATTTTTATGACTCAAATGGCAACTTATGATAATTACTGGGGAGAAAAAATGAGACAATTTGTCTATCAGGCGATAGAATAGCCCGAATAAAACAGAACCAAGATGCAAGATTAGTCTCTTTTAAAGAAATGTAAGTTTTCCTTTAATAGGAAGATTTAATCTTGATTCTTGGCTCTGCTATCTTGATACTTTTGTCTTGCTACTTAAAGCGACTCAAGGTATCCATTTATTCGCACCAAAGTTAGGCTTTCTCTTTTCCAAAAAGGCATTTCTTCCTTCTCTGGCCTCTTCTGTGCCATAAGCCAAACGGGTGGCTTCTCCTGCAAAAACCTGTTGACCGACCATACCATCATCTGTCAGATTCATTGCGAATTTCAGCATTTTTATGGAAGTCGGAGACTTTGCCAAAATCTCCTGAGCCCATTGATAGGCGGTGGACTCGAGTTCTTCATGAGGAATAACTGCATTCACCATTCCCATTTCATAGGCATCCTGAGCAGAATAGTTTCTCCCTAAAAAGAAAATCTCTCGGGCCTTTTTCTGCCCTACCATTTTAGCCAAATAGGCCGATCCATATCCACCATCAAAACTGGTCACATCTGCATCAGTTTGTTTGAATATCGCATGCTCCTTACTTGCCAATGTCAAATCGCAAACCACATGAAGGCTATGTCCTCCTCCGACAGCCCATCCTGGAACCACCGCAATGACCACTTTTGGCATAAATCTGATCAATCTCTGAACTTCCAGAATGTTTAACCTATGGTATCCATCTTCACCTACATAACCTTGCTCTCCTCTGGCTTTCTGATCACCTCCTGAGCAAAAAGCCCAGCCTCCATCCTTTTTAGATGGCCCTTCTCCACTCAAAAGAACCACTCCAATGGAAGTATCTTCCTGAGCATCGTAGAATGCATCGTATAATTCGGCAGTAGTTTTAGGACGGAAGGCATTTCTTACTTCTGGTCTGTTAAATGCAATTCTCGCTACACCGTTGCATTTCTTATAAGTGATATCTTCGTATTCTTTGGCAGTAATCCACTCCATTCTATATGAATTTTAAAGGCTATTTTTGATGCAAGATAACAGGCTTCGCCGAAATTTGTTAGTAGTTTGGCAGTCAACTTACTTTCTATTACGCTACAGATTCCCATGTTTGAATTACTGATCGGGTCAAAAAGATTCTCTGATATTTCTGATTTTGAGCAGTCTCAGCCAGATCTTCCAGAACTTGCTTTGGAAGCTATTTCTTTTTGTAAAAACTGGCTGAGTGGACAGAAAATTTTTGAGATTCAAACGTCAGGCTCCACCGGATCACCCAAAATCATCACTATAAACCGGGACCAAATGCTTGCAAGTGCCTTGGCCACCCAGCGTTATTTTAAGGTCAAGAGCAGTACTTCTATGCTCCTGTGTATGAATCCCAGGTTTATTGCAGGGAAAATGATGCTCGTCAGGGCTATGGTTTGGGATTGTCCTATCCTGTGGGTTGAACCAAGTTCAAATCCGTTTGGCTCGATCCCAGAAAATTTCCATCCAAAGTTTATAGCAATGGTTCCCTTGCAGGTAGAGGAAACTGTAAAAACCCATATGGATCAGCTAAAAACTGTAGAATACCTGTTGATTGGTGGAGCATCAGTTTCTTCTCATTTAAAAAATACTCTCGTTTCCAATCAAATCAAGGCCTATCAAACCTATGGAATGACAGAAACCGTTTCCCATATTGCCATTGCTCCTTATGAAGAAGGGGATTTGGTCTATGAGAGTTTACCAGGGGTGAATCTAGGTCAAGATAGTCGGGATACACTATGGGTAAAATCAGAAATGAGTGGGAATCATAAAATACAGACTAACGACCTGGTAAAGTTTATAGAAGAAAATAGATTCTATTGGTTGGGACGGGTAGATTTTGTCATTAATTCAGGCGGGATCAAGCTCCATCCGGAACTATTGGAGACAAAAATTGAGAGTATTGTAAAGACCTATTTTCCGGATTCACATTTCTTTTTGGGAGGCTTACCTGATGAAAGATTGGGAAATAAACTGATTTTATTTATTGAATCTGATCACAATCTTATAGAAAAGGCAAAAGAATTGCATGATCAACTACAGGTCAATTTAGGCAAGTATGAATCACCTAAAGAAATCCTTCTTTTGCCGGAATTTGTAAAGACGGATTCTGGAAAAGTAAATCGAATAAAAACGATAGAACTGAGCCAATGAAATTTATTTTTGCCTTATTAACCCACTTTCTTTTAATCTCAGGTCAAATCAATCCCGGAGAAATTCATTTAACGATCGAAGAAACTGAATTGGATGGGGGGAACCTCCAAATCCTGCTTTTTGACCAGAAAGATGGATTCCCAGAAGATCCTGAAAAGGCTTTAAAACAACTGATAATCCCAGTCAGGAATAAAAAAGGACATATTATTATCAAGGATTTAAAACCTGGGAAATATGCAATTACTGTTTTTCATGACGAAGATTTGGATGGTAAAATCAAGAAAAACGGAATTGGCTATCCATTGGATAAATTCGGATTTTCCAATAATCCTTCATTACTTTTCGGAGCTCCGAGTTTCGAAAAATCATCTTTCGAAGTTGGTGGAAAACCTGCCAAAATCATGATCAAACTCCGTTAATCAATATCCCTCAGCCAGCCAGTGATACTGATGCGTTCTTTTTTGGTTGGGATAACTTCATGTGGGATTTCACCGCTCAGGAATACCACTAGCCTCCCTCCTTTTGGTAGAATATCGAGAATTTCTTCCGACCCATCGTCCTGAGGCAAGTACATCCTCAGCATCCCTTCATCTTCTTGGCTCCAAGAGTCATTGAGATAGATGATCACGGTAACTTTTCTATATAGTACCTGCTGAAACTGATCAAAATGCCTGATATAAAATGAGCCGATAGGGTACCTTGCAAAATGAGCTTCAAACGATTTCAGACCTAAAAAACATCGCTGATTAAGCGCTTGCCTCACCTCATCGACTTTGGACCAATATTGATTTTCGAATTTATTTAAATGATCAGAATCTATCCATAGGACCTGATCATTCCTGATCTCAGTTCTGATTTGCTTTTTCTCACCTTTCCCCACGGCAGCCAATCTAAACTTACCTGCTTCCAATAGCTCTGATTGCTCTTTTAACAAAGAAGCCCTTAATTCTTCACTGATAAAATCATCAATAACCGCATAAGATTTTTCATAAACTTCTGAGGCGATCCTTTCTGAGATTGATTCCATAGGTAGTGTTTAACCATGCAAATAACTTCTATTTCAATGAAAAAAATTACTTTTGCCGAAAGCAAATTTTACCATGCCGCAAATAGAAGTGTTTACAGGAATAGAATTGGAATTTCATTCAGGGATTATTCCTCCACCCTACAGCCACATGTACCGGATCTCCCTGGACTGGACCAGTGGTGATTTAACGGCGAAGCTAGACCTTCATTATACTGAAAGAGAAGATCTTTCTGAAGACGAGATCTTAGACGAAGGATTTACTTTACACGATGATTATTCGTATGAAGGCCCTCTTAATAACGTCTGGATCAAAGCCATTACAGATAAAGTAAATGACACGAAATGGACAGGAAAATCTGTCGATGATGCTGGGATAATTCTAAAGCTGATCGACTCCGGAAAAGTAGGCAAAGTAAAAGTGCCCACCAGTCAGGAGGATTGGCAGGTATTTGGACAGGACTTGATCCAAGCCATATACGAAACCACACAAAAAGAAGCGCCATTGACGGTGCACTATAGAGAAGTCCGCTCCGAGCAAGTCCGTGATTGTGCCATAACCATTCGGTTTTCGGATAGAGAAGTCGTTTTTTCTCAGGAGGATAAACAAAGAAAAATTAATTGGGAGTATACCGTCCAGTTGATGAAGTTGATATTTACGCCGGATTACAATTATGAAATCGCCAAAGAAGAGCCTGGAAATAAAAGAGGTGCGTATATTGAATGTGGGGATGGATTATGGCATGAATTGGGAAAAGGTGTAGTGAATATTGATCCTTCCAACGATGTAGTCAGTAAGATCAAAGAAATATTCAAGGATCTCTTAGAGGAATAAATCACCTCTTCATTCACTTAACTCTGTTTTTTATTAAATTAGTCCCTGACAATCAGGGACTTTTTTTATGGCTGACAATAAAATTTTCGTAAGCTATCGCAGGCAAGATGCCTCCGGTGAGGCCGGAAGACTTGTGGATTATCTACAGGAAATTTATGGAGATGAAAGTGTATTTCTAGATGTAGAAACGATAGAGGCAGGCCTGGATTTCGTTCAAGCCATAGACAAGGCATTAAATTCCTGCAAAATCCTAATCGCAATAATCGGCCCTCACTGGGTCAATATCCAAGATCCCGAGGGAAAGCCAAGACTATTTCATGAAGGAGATTTTATCAGAATCGAGATTTCTGCTGCCTTGAAAAGGGACATCCGAGTGATTCCTGTCTTGGTAAATGGAGCCATCATGCCTTCTCCCGAACAACTCCCTGAAGACTTACAAGCACTTACCCGACGCCATGCGCACGAATTGAGCAGTTCAAGATGGAAATACGACTGCGATCAATTGGTTTTGGTTTTAAATAAAATTATTGAGCCGAAACCAATGCCAAAGCCAATTAAACCTAAGCCTGTCCCACCTAAGAAAAGTTGGCTGGCAACAAATTACCTTTGGTTTTTGGCTGGTTTTGTTGGCTTGATTGTAATTATTCTGATCCTCGATACTCCCGATGATGCCTATCAGGACCCATATCAAGAACCGATCGGACTTGCTGAAGATACGGAGGACGAATCTCAAAGTAATGTAATCAGTGCTGAGGATTTAAATGAAATAAGAGAGAATAATCCGGAAGGATCCGAAGTTTATGATCAACTAAAAGGCTCTGAAAGTGCAGTTCCAGAAAACAGCATAGAGGATATCAGTGGGTATTGGCTATTGGCAGATCCGGATGGGAACACCAGCACTTTGGTTTTTGAGCAATACCAAAATTCTTTTGAATTTATAGAATACAATGTTTTCAATGTAGAAGTCGGAGAAGGAACAGGCAGTATTTCGGGAAACCAGCTGACCTCTGATTATTACAACTCGATGGTTCAGATCAATGGAAAATTAAAACTTACCAGTGCAGATAACGGAGCAAGCTGGAGCGGTACAATCTCATTTCCTACTCTAGGAACGAGCACTGCCATTTCAATTCAGAGAATTACCCCTTGATCTGTCTTAGATCCGCCTGAATATCCTGAATCATTTTCCCTAAGTCTTCCAGTGTAATAGGTTTCTTTTTATCACCTGGATTTGGAAAATCAGTGCTGATAAATGCTTTCGATTCCCAAACTTCCAAAACATCCTCTCCCCTTACCTCAAATGGCTTGTAATGGTCATTATCCGAAACCAAAAAAAGTTTACCGTTCTCATTGAGGTAATTAAAAACACGCTTGTAAACTACCCCCTCAGTCTGGGTTACCAATACATAGGTTTTCCCACTTTTAATATCTTTTGGCTGGTCAACGTAAGAACCTATCACTATCGTACCAGGAATCAATGGCAACATGCTATCACCTGCTAGTTCAAATGCCCGGTAGGTAGCATTTCTGGAAAGGTTTGGCAGATGAAACTGTGGCAAGCTTTCCATATACTCAGGATCAGAGAAACCATTTAAATACCCAGCAGATGCCTTCTGCGGGACCATCGTGATATTTTCTTTATCTTCTTGGTTTGTCGCAATCGTCAGAATGTTGATCCCCCGTTTCTGAACAGCCTTTCTTCCCTTATTTTCTATATCATGCTCCAGGAGCTCTTCCAAACCCACTTCCAGAATATCACATAACTTTTGTAGGGTCTGAAGCTTTGGCTCGGATCGACCATCTTCATAGGCTGATATCATCGTTCTCTGAACTGCCAATTGCTCGGCTAATTCATTTTGGGTGATTTCTTTTTGCTTTCGCAAAAGCTTAAGATTGGAAGCCAGGTAATTCATGCTGAAAACAGATAAAAGTTATGATCATCAGGTACAGGCTGAACAGGAAAAAAAGGATTCAAATTCAAGGCCGTTGACTTTCTCATTTCCATTCGAAGTTTGATTTCTTCGATGATCTCCCCAACAGGTTTTGGTTCTGTGACCAATAAATAACCATATTGAGGTTTTGCTTCATCTTCAATAAAAAATTTCACCTGTCTGTTTCCTGAAGCCAGAGTTTTGGTAGTGATGCTGATGTTGTCTTGCTTTTCCATATCTGATTGATTTAACGACAGCTAATTTATAAATGTTGTTTTTATAAACATCTAAATGATTGAAAAATTAACATTTTATTTTGACAATTTTTGTCAGCCTTCAATTACTCCCTTTCAATTGTTTCATTATCAGACAATAATGAAATCAGAATTATTTGGCAATCATTAATTTTTCTATTGGCAAAAAGAACTGTTCAATACTTCATTTGACCGCTTAGACAATATTTCCTGTCAAACGCCCTCTCCTATCACTTACTTTGATTTAGATATTAACCTATTGTCTTATTTCTGGTTCTGTTTGAAGGAAATAAGGAAACTCTAAACCAAACATGAAATATTATTTACCACTACTCTTTTTACTAGGAGTAACTTTTAGCTCTTTTTCTCAATCCTATTCGATTCGTGGCAAGATCATCGAGTCTGGATCAGATCAAAGTATCCCGAATGCCACGGTATTATTGATGACCATCACGGATTCCACACAGGTGGACGGAATGATTTCCGACCTTGATGGGAACTTTGAGCTACAAGAAATCAAAGAGGGTGAATTTTTACTTAAGGTCCAATATCTGGGCTACCAAGATCTGTTTAAAAACATACAGGTAAGTAGAGATCTTGATCTTGGCAATCTCATGCTCAAGGAAACAGCGACTGATTTAGAGGAGGTAACCATCAGCGCAAGAAGGTCTACAGGGATCCAAAAAAGTGATACCACACTTTTCAATGCAGATGCATATAAAACGATGAAAGACGCAAGTGCCCAGACGCTGGTAGAAAAACTTCCTGGCGTCACTATGATGGATGGGGCACTGCAGGCGCAAGGAGAGAATATCGCCCAAATTTTAGTAGACGGAAAACCATTTTTTGGAGGAGATGTGCAAACAGCCTTACAAAACCTACCGGCAGAGGTTATTCAAGGGATAGAGATTTTTGACCAGAAAAGTGAAAAGGCGCAATTGAGTGGGTTTGACGACGGTGAGCGTCTAAAAACGATCAATATTATCACCAAGCCTAATAGAAGAAAAGGGCAATTTGGAAAAATATCAGCTGGATATGGTACCGATGACCGCTACTTATTAGGAGCCAGCATCAATGCTTTCAATGAAGACCAGAGAATCACTTTTACAGGTCTGAGCAATAATATCAATGTACAGGATTTCTCTTCGGATCCAAACGTACAAGGAAACAACCGACCTCAAAACGGTATTATCAAAACCAATATCCTAGGATTAAACTATTCTGATCTTTGGGGAGAAAAGATCAAAGTCAGTGGTAGTTATTTGTTCAGGACTAGAGAAAACAATGGCATCTCAACGCTCTTTAGGGAATATGTTACAGATTCTAACGAAGGCCAAACCTATACGGAAGACAGTCGAAATACCCGAACCAATCAGGATCATCGGTTTGACATGAGACTGGAATATAACATCAACGAGAACAATAGAATTGTGTATAGACCAAGGTTGTCGATAGCCAACGACAAGGAAAACTCAAGCTTTTTGGGTGAGTCTATGAATAATCTTGGGCCATTAAACCAGACAGAAAACATACGTACTGCTGATAACGATGATTTCGACATTGACAACAGGCTATATTATGGCCATAAGTTCAGCAAAGCAGGAAGGTCATTGACCATGCGTATGAATTTCGGATATCACTGGAACGATGACCTTGCCTTTAGAAGAGCTGAAAACACCTATTTCCAACCCGATCAAAGAACTGAGATTATCAACCAAAAAATCTCAAGAGACAGAACCGGAACAAACTGGCAAACCAGTGCATCATACACAGAACCTATCGGTAAAAACGGCCAAATGGAGCTGGAATATGAGATAGGAAACCGTGCAGATGATTCAGATCAGCTGACTTTTGACATTCTCAATGAAGACCCTTTGGGATTGGATTTATCCCTGGACACTGCTTTGAGTAATACCTTTGAAAGCAAATACCTAACCCAGGAATTGGAACTTGGCTATCAATACCAATTGAAAAAAATGCAATTCCAGATAGAAGGTCAGTATCAAAATGCGAAACTGCAGAATGACCAGTTCTTTCCGGCTCCATTCGATCTTCAAAGAACCTTTGAAAGTTTCCTCCCAACGGTACGTTTTGATTACAAGTTTTCGGATAACACCAATATGGAGTTGGATTATGACACCAATACAGATGCACCGTCAGTTCAGCAACTCCAGGGGGTAATTGACAATTCCAATCCTTTGCAATTGAGAACAGGAAATCCAGACTTGGACCAATCCTATTCCAATAGAATCAGATTCCGTTTTAGAAGCAGAAATCCGGATACCGATCGGTCTTGGTTTATTTTCGCACAATCCCGATTGGTTGCAAACTCAATCGCAAACAGCTCCTTCATTGCGGAGGAAACGACTGAACTTCCCGGAGGAGTGATCTTGGAAAAAGGATCGCAACTTTTCCGACCTGTCAACTTAGATGGATTTCAGGATTTCAGATCTTGGCTGAGTTATGGAATGCCGGTGGATTTCATCAAATCCAATTTGAATATCAACGGAGGATTCAGTTATAACAAAAGACCAGGTCAGGTAAATGGAGAATTGAGCTTTAACAATTCTGCAAGATTCAGCACAGGAATTTCTCTAAGCAGTAATATCAGTGACCAGATTGATTTCAACATATCAACCCGGATGTCATTCAATGATGTGGAAAACACTTTGAACCCGAGTTTAAACAACAAGTACTATAATCAATGGACCCGATTAAATTTCAGCTGGATCATTTGGGAAGGATTTGTTTACCGTCTGGACCTTAATCACCAGATCAATTCGGGACTTTCTGAGGGATTTGATAACAACTTCCTGTTGATGAATATGAGTGTAGGAAAGAAGGTCTTTAACAATCAAAGAGGTGAAATTTCTCTGAATGTTTATGACCTTTTGGGTCAAAATACCAGCGTAAGAAGAAATGTCACGGATGTTTACATTGAGGATGTTCAAAATAATGTTTTACAGCGATATTTTATGCTGACATTCTCTTTTAACCTCAGACGATTTAGTAAGGGAATGGACATGGATGACTATAATGACATGATCAACTCGGGAGGTGGAGATGGCCGTCGAGGTGGTCCTGATTCCATCTAAAGAAAAATCCCCCAACTTTTCAAATGATCAATTGGGGGATTTTTTTTATAGCATCATATTTTCGCATTCCTCCAAGCAGATTCTGCAGGATTCAGCGCATTTTTGACAATGGTCATGTTGGTGGCTTCCACAAATTTCTATGCAGGCTTCGCAAGCCTCTTTACAATTCACCAACAATTCCCCTCTATTTTCTGCTCCTGTTTCAAAGGCATAAATACAGTCTTTGCATGCATCGATGCACCTGCCACAGACTTTGACACAAGATTCCATTCCTAATATTTTTTGACATGCTTCTGCACATTTCATGCAATCCTCCATCGCCTGGGAGCATGAATCGATCAGGTTACTTTTTAACTGAATTATATCGCTCATAATACTTGGGTTTTAGGATAACAAAACTTTTAAATCATGTTTTCATATTCAAAAAATCAAAAACAAAGCCAACATACGTGAAGAGCTCTAGACTCATTAAATTCTATCTATCAGGAAGTTAAACAGACATATAAGCGATCAACACTTAAATTTCCGCTAGTTTTTCTGGGGTTATATATGCACGGTTTGTTGAGAAGAAGGTCAAACAAACCAATAGAAAAAGAAACTTTTCAAGAGGTAAAAGAATTAGGAAATATGCTTGAAGATTTCAGGCTCTATTCTATTTGAAAAAGAAACCAACATGTCAGTACCCTATTCTCTTCTCGACCTTTCGATAATTAGAGAAGATTTTGATGCCAAAGATGCTTACGAAAGAAGTCTACAAATAGCTCGTCATGCAGAGCAACTTGGCTTTACTAGAATGTGGCTAGCTGAGCACCATAACATGGCTAATGTCGGAAGCTCTGCTCCGCAAATATTAATTGGTTATTTGGCCAATGGAACTTCAAAAATCCGTTTGGGTTCAGGAGGAATCATGCTCCCAAATCACAGTCCATTGATTATTGCAGAGCAATTTGGGACACTTGCCACTTTGTATCCCAACAGGATCGATTTGGGATTAGGTCGAGCCCCTGGCACTGATCAAACCACTGCGAATGCTCTTCGACGTGGCAGAATGGAGTCTGTCCAGGATTTCCCAAATGATCTGGATGATTTGCAGCGATATTTTTCTGAAGAAAACATCGGATCGAAAGTGCGCGCATTTCCTGCAGAAGGAATAGATGTTCCGATCTATCTCCTTGGCTCAAGCATGAGTAGCGCAGTGCTAGCTTCGCAAAAAGGTCTTCCTTATGCTTTTGCAAGTCACTTTGCACCCGGGTATTTGATTAATGCTTCAAGATATTATCGTGAAAACTTCCAGCCTTCTGAATATTTGGAAAAACCATATTTCATCTCTTGTGTCAATGTGATCGCAGCTGATACCGACGAGGAGGCGCATTATTTGGCCACGTCCTTTTATCAAACTGCTTTAGGTATCATTCGTGGCAAATCCTACCCGATGAAAAAGCCGGTGAAAAGCATGGAAGGAATCTGGACTGAACCGGAAGCCGCCGCTATCCAAAATATGATGGCATGCACCTTTATCGGCACCAAAGAATCCCTCAAATCGCAATTTGAAAACTTCTTCAACCAAGTAGAAGTCGATGAGTTGATGATCTCTACGAATATCTATGAGCCAGAAAAGCGGCTGAGATCGCTGGAGATTGCAGCAGAATTATTAGGATCAAACTAAGGAAAAGGCAATTATGTCGAATTGAAACAACAATATAATAATTATTATGTAGTTTTAACTCGACATTTAATTAATATATTTGTAGAATAGATTCGACAAATTATGGATATTCTATTCTCAAATTCTCAAAATCTTCTTTCTCAAGTTGGAGATAAATTTTTCAGGTACCTTTTCAATAAAATAGATTGGAATCAACGAATGATCGCCATAAAAGGACCTAGAGGTTCTGGAAAGACAACTTTGATGTTACAGCGAATTAAGTATGGGGTCAAATCCCCAGCTCAAGAAACTCTCTATTTTTCGGCTGATCATTACTGGTTTTACATTCATAATCTAGTTGAAACAACTCATACATTCTATCAAAATGGTGGAAGATTCTTGTTTATTGATGAGGTTCATAAATACCCAAATTGGTCACGGGAGCTTAAGAATATTTATGACTCTTATCCTGATCTGAAAGTGGTATTCTCATCCTCTTCTGCATTGGATATTTATAGAGGTGAATCCGACTTGAGTCGTCGAGTGATTACTTATGAATTGCCAGGAATGTCTTTTCGAGAATACCTTAATCTAACTCAAGAACAAAATTTTGAACCTGTTTCTCTTTCTGAAATTCAAAATTCACATTCACAATTCTCTTTGGAGATCACCAATAAATTACAACCGCTACCTTTTTTCCGGGAATATTTAAAAAAGGGCTATCTTCCCATCATCACCGAGTCAAGTCCTGAAACTATCCCAATTTTCCTACAGCAAATCATTAACACTGTTGTAGAATCTGATCTGGCATTTATCGCTGATTACAATGCCGGAACTGCTTATAAAGTCAAAAAGTTACTTGGAGTTTTGGCAGAGTCAGTTCCTTTCAAGCCCAATGTATCTTCTATCGCCAGAAAAATAGAAACCAGCCGCGACTCAGTCTATGAATGGCTTAGCCAATTGGAAAAAGCAAGATTGCTCAACTTCCTCATCACCGAAGGAAAGGGCGTTTCGCTTCTACAAAAACCCGATAAATTGTACTTGGAAAACACCAATCTCGCTTATGCATTAAAAGCCAGTCCTGAAACAGGTTCTGTGCGAGAGACATTCTTACTTAACCAGCTCAAAAATATCCAAAAAGAAGTGCGGTTACCTAAATCAGGGGACTTCCAAGTGGATGATCTAGTGATAGAAGTCGGTGGTAAAAACAAGGACGCAAGCCAAATCAACCACCTGGGAAACTACCTGATTGCTGCAGATGAGATAGAGCATGGTTTTGGCAATAAAGTACCGCTATGGGTGTTTGGCATGATGTATTGAAAAACCCCGAGATTTTCACCTCAGGGTTTTCTAGATTTCTTTTTTATTGATCTCTTGAGTCAGGAAATAAAACTTCCCATTTCCTTCTTTGTGAAACCTTTGCGGACTTTATGATTAAAAAAAATCACCCACCAAATTGCTTTTTCAAAGCCGCCAACTTTTCAGCCATAGAACCTTCAGATTCTTGTCGTTGAGGTTTTGAGGTCGGCCTTTTCTCCATCTTCTTTCCTCGCTCAGCAAATGGATCTGACTTCATACTCAAGCCTATTCTTTTACGAGGGATATCTACCTCCATCACTGTCACCTGTACTTTTTGGTTTACTGAAACGATCTCATTGGGATCTTTCACAAATCGATCAGCCAAATGACTCAAATGAACCAAGCCATCTTGGTGCACTCCCACATCCACAAATGCCCCAAAGGCGGTGATATTCGTCACTACTCCAGGAAGTTTCATCCCTGTTTTTAGATCGCCGATGCTATTTACTGATTCTTCAAAAGCAAAAACCTCAAAGCTTTCACGTGGATCCCTACCTGGCTTTGCCAATTCCGACAAAATATCCTGAAGTGTAGGCAAACCTACTGACTCAGAAACATAATTTTTCAAGACAATCCTTTTTCTCAGTTCTTCTGAACTCATCAAATCCGAAACAGAAGCATTTAATTCTGTTGCCATTTGCTCCACTAAAGCATAGCGCTCCGGGTGAACTGCAGATGAGTCCAGTGGATGCTTCGCTTGGCTGATTCTCAAGAATCCGGCTGCTTGCTCAAATGCTTTATCACCTAATCTCGGGACTTTCTTCAGCTGTGCCCGACTTTTAAATGGGCCATTCTCGTTTCGGAAATCCACGATATTCTGGGCCAAAGTGGGACCCAATCCTGACACATAAGTCAGCAGTTGTTTCGAAGCAGTATTAACCTCCACTCCTACTCCATTTACTGCAGACATCACAGTATCATCCAGGGCATTTTTAAGTGCATTTTGATCGACATCGTGTTGGTATTGCCCAACACCAATGGATTTAGGATCGATTTTTACCAACTCAGCCAGAGGATCCATCAAACGACGACCGATCGATACAGCTCCTCTTACCGTCAAATCCAGATCCGGGAATTCTTCCCTTGCGACATCCGAAGCAGAATAAATGGACGCCCCAGATTCATTCACCATGGTCACTATGACAGATTTAGGGAGCCCAAGACTCTTTACAAAAGTTTCCGTCTCCCGTCCAGCTGTACCATTGCCAATTGCGATTGCCTGAATGCTGAATTTTTCTACCAAACCTTTCACAGTCATTCCTGCCTCAGCACTTCTTTTTTGAGGTTCATGGGGGTAGATCGCTTCGTAATGCAAAAACTGTCCTTGTGGCCCCAAGCAAACCAGTTTACAACCAGTACGAAATCCAGGATCAATTGCCATCACAGACTTCTGCCCTAGCGGTGCACCGAGCAAGAGCTGCTTTAGATTCTCTGTAAACACTTTAATTGCCTCTTCATCTGCCTTTCGTTTGGTCAGCAATCGAACCTCCGTTTCCATGCTCGGTTTCAGCAATCTTTTATAACAATCTTTGATTGCCTGTTTCACCTGATCCACAGACGAGTTTGCCGCATCTGCAAGAATCATTTTTTCCATTTGGAAAATGGCTGATGCTTCTTCTGGTACAGAGTCCAGCATCAGAAAAAGCTCTTTTTCACCTCTTCTCATCGCCAAAACACGATGTGATGGAGCCGTCTTTATAGGTTCTGACCAATCAAAATAATCTTTGTATTTGATTGCTTCCTGTTCTTTTCCTGGAAGTACTTTCGAAGAAAAAACTCCCTCCTCCAAGAAAAGCTTTCTCATCTTCTCCCTCAACTCCGCATTTTCATTGATCCATTCTGCTATGATATCCCGGGCACCTTGAAGTGCATCTTCGACAGAATTCACTTCCTTTTCAGAATCAATATATTTTCCAGATTCTTTCTCCAAATCAATTGATTCCTGTGCAAATACCAACTCGGCAAGTGGCTCCAGCCCTTTTTCCCTGGCTATCGTAGCTTTCGTTCTGCGTTTGGGTTTATATGGCAAATAGATATCTTCCAACTTTGCCATCGTTTCCGCATCTTCCACTTTTTGCTTCAGTTCAGGAGTCAATTTCCCTTGCTCCTCTATGGATTTCAATACAGCTTCTTTTCTCTTAGCAAGCTCCCGAAGTTGCAAGACCCGATCACGGATTGCAGCCACCTGTACCTCATCCAATTCACCCGTCGCTTCTTTTCTATATCGGGAAATAAAGGGAACTGTGCCGCCTTCATCCAATAGTTGAATGGTAGCGTTAACCTGAGATGGTTTAATATGGAGTTCTGTAGCTATTTGTACTTCGTAATTCATATGAAATGGAGATGGTACTCTTGATTTGAACTGCAAGTTAAGCCTCCTTTTTGAGACAAAAAGAACGAAATGTATCTCAAGTCACTAAACTACTGTGAATGTGGAAGTAATTTTGGGTAATGTTAATAGTAGAAAGGTGATAAAAATGGAAGGTTTTAAAATTCTGAAATTGAAACAATCATTGTGATTAGTTTGATTGGAATAGAAATCAGGTTCTCGACTCCGATCGAACTAACATTATGGTTAAACAAAGGCCGATTTACTTTTAAATGAAAGTTAATGGATGAAGTCCTAAAAACCTCGTAACTCAAATTTCGTAAATCGTACTTCTATATGGATTGGAAAAAAGAAATCAAAAGCTGGGGGATCATGCTCAGCGTAGTGGCATTTTTATATTTTACGGGACTGCTACCTGTCGTAATTGGAGGTTTGCAATCGGTATTACTTTCTACAGGATTAATCAAGCCTTCCATAGAGCTGCCGGATCTGACAGAGAAACAATTCGATTACAGAGGGAAATTTCTGACTTTTGACGGCGAGCAAATCAATTTGGAAAGTTACCGGGGGAAAACGCTTTTCATCAACTTATGGGCTTCTTGGTGCGGACCCTGCAGAGCAGAGATGCCGCACATTTCGGAGCTTTATCAAGACGTAAAAGATGAATCCAACATAGAATTTCTTTTGGTAGGCATCGATCAGGACATCGAAAAAAGCAGAAAGTTTATAGAAGGCAAAAACTGGACTTTCCCTACTGCCCACGCAAGTTTTGGGCTAAACAAAAGTCTGGAGAGTGAGGCGATTCCTACGACACTCGTAGTAAATCCAGAGGGGGAAATAGTTTTTTATCAGCAAGGGATGAGCAACTTCAACACCACTGAATTCAAAGACTTCCTTCGTTCTTTATAGCTATTACACCATCAGAGCGGATTTTTAAGTAATTTCTATTGTCGGAGGATTGTCTTTTTTGTAATCTTAAACCCAAACCCAAAATGTATGAAATCCCTGATAACCGCTATTCTTTTATTTTTTGGCATTTCCTTCCATACCATTGCCCAAAAATCAATTCTTTGGTATACCAATCCTGCTGAAGAATGGGAAGAGGCACTTCCAGTAGGTAATGGAAGGTTGGGAGCAATGGTTTTTGGAAAAACCAGCATGGAGCGAATCCAATTGAACGAAGATTCGATGTGGCCAGGTTCACCGGAAGATTGGGGAATCGCAGAAGGGAAAAGAAAAGATCTGGACCAAGTACGCGCATACCTTTTAGCAGGAGACAATAGCAAAGCTGATTCACTTTGGGTGGCAGCTTTTTCCAGAAAGGGGATCACAAGATCCCATCAGACCTTAGGGGATTTATGGTTGGATTTTGAATTTGAGGAAGTTAGCGATTATAAGCGATCTCTGAACTTGAATGAGGCAATAGCGAGTTCATCGTTTCAAAGTGAAGGATATTTGGTAAGTCAAAAAGTAATCGCAAGTCATCCTGATGACGCGATCATTATCCGGTTATATACCGAACATCCAAAAGGATTTGTGGGTAAAATTCGCCTAAGTAGGCCAGAAGATGAGGGTTTTGCTACAGCTGTATCAAAGTCGATTAACTCCCAAACTTTGGAAATGGCAGGAATGGTCACTCAAAGAAAAGGCCAGATCGATTCAAGACCTTATCCTCTTTTAGAAGGGGTAAAATTCCGCATAATACTGATAGCAGAATCAGAAGACAATAAAATCAATTCCGGGCCGGATTTTTTAGAGTTAAATGGCTCAAAAGAAGTTACCCTCAAGCTGGTCACTACCACCAGTTTTTATAATAAAAACTATGAAGCTGGGGCAGAAAGGTCCATTGAACTGGTGAAAGGAAAATCCTGGCCCGATCTTTTACAAAGCCATAAAGAAGATTACCAGTCCTTTTTTGACAGGATGCAGTTAAGCCTGGGAAACCCATCCATCAATGAAATCCCGACGGATGTCAGAATCGAACAAGTCAAATCAGGTAAAACTGATCTTTATTTAGAAAAACTCCTTTTTGATTATGGCAGATATTTATTGATTTCATCCAGTAGACCTGGCTCCAATCCTGCAAATCTTCAGGGAATTTGGAACAAGGACATCAATGCTCCATGGAATGCAGACTACCATTTAAACATCAATTTACAGATGAATTATTGGCCAGCAGATGTCACTAACCTCGGTAAATTAAACCAGCCGTTATTTGATTTTCTGGATGGAATCATAGACAGAGGGCAGGAGGTAGCTCAGAATAACTTTGACATGAGAGGCACTTTTTTACCGCATGCGACTGACCTCTGGCAGGTTCCTTTTATGCGGGCTGCTACAGCGTATTGGGGTGGATGGGTCGGAGCCGGAGGCTGGATGGCGAGACACTATTGGGATCATTATTTATATACCAAAGACACTAGATTCCTAGCTGACCGGGCATTTCCGGCAATTGCGGCTGTAGCTGCATTCTATTCCGATTGGTTGGTAGAATATCCAGGAGAAAACACCTTGGTTTCTGCTCCTTCGACCTCTCCTGAAAATCGTTTTTTCAACGAAAAAGGGGAATCAGTAGCTACAACGATGGGGGCAGCGATGGATCAACAAATCATTGCAGATGTATTTACCTCATTTCTGGAGGCTGCAAAGATTCTGGAATCTCAATCAAGACTGAGAGATAAAATCGAAAACCAACTGAAATTGTTAAGGCCAGGTGTACAGATTGCGGATGATGGAAGAATTTTAGAATGGGACAAACCTTATGAGGAAACCGAAAAAGGACACCGGCATATGTCACATTTGTATGCTTTCCATCCCGGAAATGCGATCACAGCCAGTGAAACCCCGGAAGCTTTTGCGGCTGTCAGAAAAACGCTGGATTTTCGTTTGGCAAACGGTGGTGCCGGCACCGGATGGTCCAGAGCCTGGTTGATCAATTTTTCTGCGAGATTATTGGATGGAGAAATGGCCCATGAACACATAGAAAAGTTGATTTCTAATTCCCTTTACCCCAATCTATTTGATGGACATCCTCCTTTCCAAATAGACGGAAACTTTGGCTATACCGCAGGAGTGGCAGAGATGCTGATTCAATCCCATGAACCGGGTATCCTCCGATTATTACCGGCCTTGCCAAAAGCTTGGCAAAATGGGGAGGTAAAGGGAATTAAAGCGAGGGGAAATCATGAAATTGATCTGAAATGGAAAAACGGGCAGTTGAGTTACCTTTCCATTTTGCCTGGAGAATCCCAAACCCTCACCATCTTCTACAACGATTCGGAAACGACCATTTTGCTGAAAAATGGAGAGAGATTTGGTTTTGAATTCGATAATTGAAGCTTTTAATTAATTTGCCTTTTGATTTGGCAATTTTCATTCATTTAAAATGGAAAATTCCTTTTTTAATTTTCGATTTCGATCAATCTGAATGTTAAAGAGATTTATTAGCTTCCTCATTTTCACTGTATTTGTCTGGTTGATTTGGTCATACTCCGGTAGAAATATGCCGCTTCCTGAACCCCAAACATTTCTTTCAGTATCCGAAGAAGTCAATCTTTCTGATTCACTGAAACGAAACGTCGTTGGAATCCAACCCTACATGTTGGTTACTGATTTTTTCGATCCGATTTTATATAAAGAAAAACTCCGCCAATACCTCTCTGCTGCAAATAGCAGTGGGTTCATCAGAAAAAACACCACTGTAGTTTTCCCTCAATACATAGGAACTTGGCTTGTGCTAGCTGACGAAAAGCATGTAATTGCAGAAGAAAAAACTTTAAACAACGCATTTAAAACCCTGATTTTCAGCAATGTGTTTGACTATTTTTTAGGATACATCAAAACTGGAAACGAAAAAAACGTACCTGCCTCTGCAATCCTTCGAATGAAGTCCAAACAAATGGCTTCAGTTTATTACAGCACCTTTAGTGAGTTGGCGAAAGAATTCCAAACATACATTGTGGCTGGATCAATCATCCTACCAGGCCCCTATGTTTCAGACGGGGAATTATTTTTAGGAACAGGTAAAGACCTCTATAATGCTTCTTTTATTTTTGGTCCAGATGGGAAAATCATCGGAAATCCTATTTTGGAAATATTTCCAAACTCAGATGATTTGACATTCTTAAAGGAACCTGAAAACCAAAGCATCCTTGGATTCCAACTTCCTTTTGCAAATGCTTCTGTGCTGCTGGGAGAGGACAGTTGGTATCCAGAACTTTATACACAAAACGCACCAAGTAAATCAGAAGTGATTTTAGTCCCTTCTTTTCAACTTGGCAATAACAGCATGGATTCAAGTGTGGTAAGTACTAATAGAAAACCATTTGCAGATACTGACAAAACCCTAAGTATGAACGGGTTGAAATTAAAAGATGTCTGGAAAAACTATTTTCTTTCAGACCTGGATTCGACTACCACTCTCAAAGTCAATGTGTTTTTGAAAGGAGAATTTTGGGAATTCAAAGGAGAGGGTCATCCTATGATCATTTATAAAGATTCGATTCTTTCGACTAAAACCACAGATATGGCGGGGATTTGGTCCGTAAACTACTAAAAATAAAACCTAGCACCTGATGGAAGACATCGAAGAAATCAGACAGTTTTTAATTGAGCTGTTAGAAATTTATGTTCCTCCTTTACAAGTGAGAAAAAATTCGCCACAGGTTTTTGAGGTAGCTGGATGTATTCCTACTATGCAGGGAAAGCAAAAAGTGGAGGGGTTTTATTTTGGAAGTGTGGTTCCTAAACCAAAAGACACCAGACTTTATTTTTTCCCCATTTACACACATCCTGAAGAGTTTGTTTTTATTTCACCTGAGTTGAGAAAATGCCTAAAAGGCAAAAGCTGTTTTCATTTCAAAAAACTAAATGAAGAAATGAAAACCGAAATCAAACAAATGATAAGAAAGGCCATCGATGTTTATCAAAAACATGAATTGATTTAAGGTGGGGCAAGAAGCATAGTTCGAAACCAATAGAATCCGGGAAAATTATGGTAAATTAAAAGAACCCAAAGAAACAAAGCCATGAAAAATACAATTTTGACTTTTAGCCTGTTGATGCTTTCCGGCATTGCATTTTCCCAAACCATTCCATCAAAAGAAATCCAGATCAAAACGGCCTTATTGGCTGCCCCGGAGGAAAAAAGAGCCGAGGCAATGGTTTACGGATACAGTGAAAGCGGGGAATTTATGGTTTTGAGACAAGGGAAAAACGAAATGATCTGCATTGCTGATGACCCAAATGCTCCGGGATTCAGTGCTTCTGCTTATCAAAATGACCTGGAACCATTTATGCAAAGAGGAAGGGATTTGAAAAAGGAAGGAAAATCGTTTCAGGAAATTTTTGACACACGAGAAACAGAAGCTAAAAGCGGAAAACTTAAGATGCCAAAAGATGGCGCCACATTGTTTGTTTTGACTGCTGAGGCGGAAAATTACGATATATCTACCGGAGAGGTAAAAGACCCCTATTTAAGATATGTGGTTTATCTCCCATGGGCCACTTCCGAAACGACGGGATTGCCTCTAAAGCCCAGTGCTCCTGGTATGCCTTGGATTATGGATCCCGGCACCCATCGGGCTCATATTATGATCACTCCTCCCAGAGATTGATAATCAAAGCCTTCCAGCCAACTCCATCACCTGCTTCTCATTTAATAAGACTTCTCGAAGCTGATCATAGTTGACATCTTGGACAACTTGATTTCCGTCTATTGCGAGTGAGGCTGCCGCAGCTGCTGATTGACCTAAAATCATGAAAACCGGTTCCATTCTGATTGAACCAAAGGCAGTATGGGAGCTGGAGACACAGACCGGAACCAACAAATTGCTACATTCTGATTTTTTTGGCAGAATGGTCCCAAAGGAAATGCTATAAGGTTGTTTTGGATGCACTCCAATGTCCCCTTCATTTTGAACATGGCCTCCCGGGGTGACAAATCGCTGAACATTGTGTGAATCTAAGGAATATGACCCCATTCCAATTGGTTGGGGCACTTCTCTATCTCCTAACACTTCGTGCTCGGTCATCACATAATCTCCGATCATTCTGCGGGCTTCTCTCACATAAATCTGATGTGGCCAATTTCCGGTATCCTTAAATTCATCTTTTGCCAGTCCCCATTGAGCCATTTCATCTCTTACTTTTTGGGGAACACGAGGATCATTTGCCATAAAAAACAATAATCCCTGCTGGTAATTTTTATGCTCCTCGAGCATCGCTTTTCTCTCTTCATAGCTGGCTTCGGGATAATTATAATTCTTTCCAATGTAATCCGTGCTAAAAGGACCATGATTATTGGTATCCGTTTTCAAATTGGGAATGGGATCAAACTTGTCGAAAGTCTCATTCCAACCAGCTTCATATACCCGTGCTAAAAGTTCATATCGATGCGGATCATATCCATCAGGTTTAGCAAATGGAACCCGATTATCGGGATGCCTACTCATACACAACCTGTAATTATAGGCTTGAAGTCTGGAATCCCCTTCTCCATTGTGCCCGGGAGGCTGATCTGAAATTTCCGGCAATAGACCGCTCAATGGATCATTTGGAATTTCATAAGCACTAATAGAGTCCTGAAAGTAATGTCTATGCTGGTAAACCCCTACTTGGACCCCATTCCATTTTTCACCATAAGTGTCGTTTGACTCCCTCCCGATATGGTAAGATACTCCGGAGGCTGCCATTAAATCTCCTTCATAAGTGGCATCGATAAACACTTTTCCCTCGAAGGTTTTTCCTGAAAGAGTAGAAATCTTTGTAATCTTTCCATCGGACAAAGAAACTCCCCCTGATCGATCCAGCCACTCACCCCTCCAGATTTCCAGCTTGTTTTCTGATACAAAATCTTCAAAAACCTGTTCCGCCACATGCGGTTCAAAAATCCACATGGTTCTGGCATCTCCATCTATTGCGGGAGTACCTTGCCCTTTGTTTCCATATTCTTCACGTTTTTGCCATTTCCAAGCCGAGTCTTGCTGGTAATGGGCATATACTCTTCCATAAAACTCTCTCGCCAGCCCTCCAATGACAGATTTATCACCGGTATCGGTATAGCCCAAACCTCCTGAAGAAAGTCCTCCCAAATGCTGATCCGGTGATACAATGATGACAGATTTTCCCAATTTTTTTACCTGAACAGCGGCAGTTATTGCGGCTGAAGTTCCACCGTAAATAATCACATCAGCGCTAAAAACATTGGATTCAATGCTTTCGTCATTTTTTGGTGAGCAGTAAAAAAGAAGCAAAAAGAGAAGGAAGAAATATCGGGTAGGCATAAGGGATATTGATTAAAAATTAAATAGAAAATGGACTTAAGCATTACCAAGATATTCAAAAGGCTTTAGTCCTGAAAGGCTTAGCTATTGAAACACAAAAACCTGAGGTAGAAAATCAGCAATAACCTTAACCTACTAAAGGCTAAAAACTAAAAAACCGAAGCCTGAAAGGCCCCGGTTTTTTGAATAAAACTCATTTATTTCTGTCATTAATTATTTCAGAGAGTTAATCCAACGCGCGATTTTCAATGCATCCTCTTTCTTTACTTGAGGCATTGGAGCCATTGGAGTGGCATAATCAGGCCAGTTCTCAGGTTTTGGATTATAGATCAATTCCACGATTTTTTCAGGAGTATATCCTTTTTTCGCAATTTCATTAAATCCTGGGCCCACTACCTTTTTGTTAGGAGCATGACATGCTACGCAGGTATTTTTGGCCAACAAAGTTTTGATTTCAGCCTCAGAAGGAATTCCGGTGGAAGGAGCCGAAGAAGCTACAGCTTTTTTAGGGGCTGCTTTTTCTTCCACCACTGGAACCGGTTTAGGCTTGATGACCATTTTGGTGCCTGTTGGAATATTATTCAAGGTATAGTAAGCATCCGGGTGAATCAACTCATGAGATTGGTTGGCTTCCCTAACTCCAGTAAGGCTGATTTTATGCACATGGTATTGCTGCAAATCCTTTACTGCAATTCTTACTTTCATCCCATCCTCAGAGACTTCCACTCCCAAAACTTCATGATCCATGTTTCTTACCGGTGGACTACCGTACACTGGGTGGTACTTATAGGTATAGCTGCTAACCGCATAAGAATTTAAATCCTCTGCAGACTCTTTATCAATCGGCTTGGTGAATTCAATTTCAAAGCCATCAACTTTGGCCTTGACAGTTCTCATTTCGAACGGTAATTCACGGTTCCAAACCAACCTCTGTAAACCTTCATTGGCATCACCTGCAGACCCCCAACCTCTATTGGTTTCACCCACAAAAAGAGACTGATCATCTGCAAACACCATTCTTAACACTCCAGATTGAAATCCATTTCTAAAATCAATAGATGCTCCCTGATACTCGCCATTTACTTTCTCCAGGACTACTCGCATGATTTTACTTTGACCTTGATCACCTACTAGTAGCTGTCCTTCGAAAGGCCCAAAAACTCCTTTAGGAATCACAATAGGCTCAGAGGTCGAAATACCATGAACACCATAAGGAAACCAAACAGCAGGAAGTTTAATCGCTGGAAGTGATTTTTTAGCTTCATAAAGAGTGACAAAATTGTCATCTACCACATTTTCAGGCTTGATGAATCTCCCATTGGCATCTTTTACTCTTTGAGGATCTACTACTTTGTCAAATTCCTCTGTCGTGATTTTAATAGGAGAATTAGGTAATCCTGACCATCTTAAGCCAGCTGGGTGTCCTGAAAAATCGCCTTTTTCCAAATGCCATAATCCACCGGATCCCTGGTAATCACCTTGGTTTTCAGTATAAAAAACTTCTCCATTTAACACACCAACACCTGCTGGAGATCTCATACCAGTTGCATAAGGTTCGATTTCACCATCTTTATGCACTTTGAGAGTCCAACCTCTGTAAGGAACTCTACTCTCACCTCTCCACCATTCCTGATCACCAAAGGCCACATTGGTCGTTACGATAAAATTACCATCTGGAGCCACTTTAGGCCCAAAGCTATACTCATGATAATGAGCCGAAAGTGGCCATGCAGCTACTGTTTCGTATAGATCAGCTTTGTCGTCTCCATTGGTATCCACCATTTTGGTCAGCTCTCCACGCTGTACGGCATAAAATGCCCCATTTTCACAATACAAGCCCAAAGCCTCATGAAGTCCGGATGCAAATTTCTTAAAATAAGGTCTTCCGGAAGTCGGATTTTCTACCACAAAAACATCCCCTCTTCTGGTAGAAACACCCAAATTGCCATTAGGCAACATGGTCAAACCACCTACTTCCAAAAGCAAGCCTTCTGGAGCCGGTACTCGGGTGATTTTAAAATAATCTTCCTCTTTTGGAGATTCCTGAGCAAAAGCGACTTGAATCGTAGCAATACTCATCGCAGTCAGGATCCAGTTTTTTAAATTCATATTTTTCATCTTCTTCTGGCCTGATTTAGAATAATACAACATAACTCAAAGTAGAGTTGAATGGCAGATAAATACCACCCTCTTCTGAAGTCCCAATCGTAGGGGTCGCATCCTCAGTCAATACTTCTAAATAAGCTCCTGTGTCCTCAATGAGATACAAGGTTTTAGATACTTTTTTGAGTGTTTTACCTGGAAGCGCCTTGATTCGGTAGGAGGAATTCTCACCTGTCAACTGAAGGGTACGTGTGATACCTTTTCCGTTTGACATCAGCTGAATATGATCTTTTAAAACTTCACCATTGGAAGTTTTTGCATTAAATTCCATATCTCCTGATCCCAAGATCTGATATCCTGTGCTGGTAAGCTCCACCTCAGCAGGGGCATTTGAATTAGTCAATAGCAAAGGATCATCTAAACTCAACTCAGTTGTCACCCCCAAAGGTCTGGAAACACCATTTCCACGGCTATGCCACATGGGTGTCGCATCCAGAAATTCCCCTCTCCAAACTCGGATCAATTGGTTCGTTTCTAAGTCGTAGGTAAAATGTGTACCAAATTCTGATGAAACAGAAACTGCATGTGAAAGCTTGGTGCGATTTGGAAGTTCTACAAAACTTCTTAAAACAGGAGTATCTTCGGTTTTCACCCAAATAGGATCTACCGAATTATCATAGGCTAGAGCCGGTTCGCTCAAAACAACAGGCCACATGCCATCTGCACTTGCTGATAAATCAAATCCCTGAGCGGTCCAATCCTGAGGCTTGGAAACCCAGATCACATAAGGTACTTCGCCTGCTGGAAGGGATTTTTCAACTCTAGTTCTACCTTGTTTCAGATCACTGGATATCGCATTTGATCCTAAGGCCATGGCTCCAAGACCTCTAGGTACTTCTAGATCAAAGGTGTAATTTCCTGCTTCTTTGACATTCAGAACTCCTGCGAATTTGGTCAAAGTAGAGCCAGTAACACCAGTATTGAATTCATCAAAAGAACTGATTTCACCTACTTTTTCTGCTTTCAAATCAGCGCTACCTGGCATTTCTGTGAATCGCCCCGGATAGACTTCGAATTGGATAGATTTGATTTGAGGAGCGGCTAAATCCAATCTTTTAACTTCCAAAGACTGAATAGCTACCTGACCATGATCTCCTTGGATTCTGATAGGTCCCTCGGCCACTTCCCCTCCTGAAAGAGCTCCTCTAGTCGGACCAAAAAGTTCTAAGTTTTCATGGATTGTCACTCCGTTTAGACGGATATATCTGAATTTGGCATTCTGGGTTTTCTCACCGTTTTCAGAAAATCTTGGTGCTTGAAAACCCACTTCCAAAGTCTGCCAAATCCCTGGGGCTTTGCTTACATTTTGTCTAGGGGCATAGCCCTGATACCCTTTTTGTCCATCTGGTTTGGATTCATCCCATCGTTCATAGACACCGCCGTTACTACCAGCTTTTGGACTCTTTTCTAACCAGCTATCCAATAATTGGATTTCATATTGGCCTTGAAGATATAGGCCTGAGTTAGAACCTTCGGCCATCATATAGACCAATTTCAGGTCAACATCTCCAAATTTTTCGGAAGATATCAGATCTGCTCCAGGTTTCTTTTTGGTTGGAGCATTCAACAAAATGGTTCCATCTCCTTCGGCGACAAGTGCATGGTCTTTAGGAGACAGAGCCGCCCAAACGTTTCCTACTTCTTTCCAGCTTCCTTTATTATTGGTAAAGGAATCCAAGGAAAGATTCGAAACTGATTGAGCCTGAGCAGTAATAACTGGAGTGGCAATAGTCAAAGCTATTCCCAACCCTAGTAATCTGGGGTTCAAAAGCATAGGTTAATAAATTGTTTGATTTTTCTTGATTTTTGAGATAATGACTTATTAAATCACCTCTCAAATTTATTTCTGAAATTCAGAAAAGAAACGACGCTTTAAAGATAAAGCTCAAAATTATTCTAATAGATGCTTTTTCAAAAGATTTCAGAAAAACTAATGACATTCATTTTGATAAAGAAGCTATCTCCAAGGTCATATAATTAATAAATCCCTGTCTACGCAATAAATAACTACACAAAAAAGACAGTCCAAAAATGAATTGTCTATTGTCGGGGTGGCGGGATTTGAACCCACGACCCCACGCCCCCCAGACGTGTACGCTAACCGGACTGCGCCACACCCCGAACTATCAATAAATGGAATTTAGCTGTTTTCTGCTTGAACCTTCCCTATAAATCAGGGGCGAATTTAAAATTTTGGATTGTTTTAATTCAAAATAGACTAAAAAAATTGAACCTAACCTTCTATTTTTTTCTGACAAAAACTGTTTGCAATGCCGGTCCACAACAGGCATCACAAGTGGATGCTTTTGGATTCAAGTCCTTTGCTTTCCGCATTGCTTCATTCCCATTGTTATAAGGTCCCAGATATTCTCTATCATGTAAATCCGGAATGTGTTCACATTCTCTTTCATGGATAACGTACTCTCCTTGCTGATTTGGATTAGATGCGAGGTAAAAGAATTTCATATTAAAAACTATTTTACCTCAAAAATACTGATCCTCTACCCACCAAAAAATACCCTATATAGGGTATTTTTTGAACAAAATCGGACATTTTTAAAGCTTATGGAAGGGTGATTTTGCTATTCTTCCCAATACCTTCCTAGAAGAAGTTCCCATTCCTCCTCCAATGTACCGGGATGTCTATCTTCTCCGGCTCTCCTATACCAATAATCTGCATTCCACTGGTCCCCTTCCTTCCTATGCAAATATGCATGCACCCTTGCAGCAGATTTTCCAGGCATCTGATCCACTAAATCATGAGCTCTTTGCCAATCTCCTTTTCCATCAAAATACAGTGCTTTTAGCTCTGGAGAATAAGTTGCTTTAGGTTCATTATGTTCCAAAAATCTTGATATTTCACGTGGATCCATAGTTTCTGTCTTTAGTTCTCAACAATAAATCAAAGGCATTTTTGCGACAAAAGCTTTACTCTTCCGTGATTTTTTTGTGATAACCTAAGGCCAAATTTGGATATCACAAAACCCTTTTTATCATGAAAAAAATTGCTTTCCTATTTTACGTCACATTTCTGGGCCTTGTCGCATGTTCTGACGATTCTGACCCTGTTATAATCGACCCTACTTTGCCTCAAGGAACATTTGATGTTCAAAGAATGGGTGATTTTATGGACCAAAATGGTGCAGGATCCACTGGAACAGCTTCATTGGGTGTCGATTCGGAAGGATCAGAATTTCTCCAGTTTGGATCCAGTTTCAATACTGCCTTAGCCACTGGCACTGTCACAGTGTTTCTTTCCACCTCTGATACGTTCGCACCAGACCCTGCCAACGGCAACCCTAATTTATTGGCCTTAGGAGTAGTGAGAATGGCCGGCACCAACTATTTCTTAATCCCAAGCGGCACCAACACTACTAAATATAGCCATGTCATTTTATGGTGTGGTTCTGTAGGAATTCCATTTGGAAATGCCTCTCTTAACTAACCTAAAAACAATGTTAAAAAATAATTGGGTTGGAAAGTACAATCAACTAAAGGCGCTTTGCCTTTGGCTGGTTGTGCTTACTCCTTGTATTTCTCTAAATGCCCAAAGCGGATGGACGAAAGCCAAAGGCGAAGGATTTTATCAGCTGAGTTTTCAATCCCTTGTTTCCAAAGATTATTTCACCCTCTCGGGTGAGCAACTGGAAACCAACCAGTTTACTCAGCAATCATTGGTTTTATACTCCGAATACGGCATCACTGATAGATTTACCATCATCGCAAATTGGCCAATCCAAACCTGGAATGGCTTTGAGACTACAGAAACAGTCAGTGGGCTTGGGGATTTAAAAATTGAATTGAAACATGCTCTTTTAAAGAAATACTTTCCGCTGAGTATTTCTGTTGCACCTGAGATACCAGTAGGTAGGGCCAACCATTTTGCAAAAAGTACAGTCAATGATTTTGAACAGATCAATTTACCTTCAGGTGATGGCGAGTTTAATGTTTGGGGGACATTGGCAAGTTCATTTGCACTTCCCAACACGCCATTGTATGGAAGTATTTTCGGGACATATAATTACAGAACACAATATGAAGGCATTCAATTTTCTGATCAATTAGGTTTTGGTGCGGAAGTCGGCTACCAAATCGCAGGAAAAGTCTGGATCAATTCAAAGCTAAATGCTTTGAGATCCGTCGATGAAGTAACGACAGTCAGCGACTTTGTCAGGGGTGATGGAACCGCCTATACCAGTTATAGCTTCGGGGCAAGTTCCCCAATATACAAAGGAATCAACCTAAGTTTTTCCTATCGGAATTTCACCGATTGGATTTATGCCAGAGAAAATATTTACTCTTCAGGAGTCATCAGCATAGGCCTCTTTTATCAAACTAAATCCGAGTCAAAATGAATGTAAACCTCGCCCTATCTACTTCTGAAATAGTAGAGAATCAAACCTTTCCTGATTTTAAAATTTTCAGAAAAGGTGATTTGATTTTCCGTCAAGGATCACTTTCGGAAGGATTCTATTTACTAAAAAAAGGCACCGTAAAACTTCAAAGGTCCTTGCCTGATGGCACCCAAACTATTGTAAGAATTGTCCTCGAACATGAGATTTTCGGAGATTGTTTTCCCAACCATGAACAATTACACTCCTCTTCAGCTTATGTCTTAGAAGAGGATACCCTGATCCAAAAGCTCGACAAGGATAAATTAAACAGTCCTGAAATCAACCAACTTTTCACTAAACAATTATTGAATATTAACAGGCAAATGGGTATCCGGCATGATCGTTTTTTATCCATTGAAGCCGAAGAGAGAATCAAAGCTTCTCTATATGACCTGGGATCAAGAATGGGAAAAAAATTCGGCAGTGAAACTCTATTAAAGATCAATCTAACTCATGAAGAAATCGCCTTTCTTGCAGACACGAGTAGACAAATGGTCAGTAAAACATTATCCGCATTAAAAAAATGCGGACTATTAAATTACAGCAGAAACAGGTTTCTTTTCAGAGACTTAAATCAATTTAAACCCACTTTATCATGAAAAAGTTATTCCAAAATTTTGCAATCATTGTCTCAGTTTTATTGGTTTATTCCTGTTCGTCAAGTTCTGACGAGATGGAACCAGTCACTCCCGATCCTTCATCGAAGGTAGATCCAGTCGGAGACATTTTAGTGATCAAGGATGGGGTATTGATGCCACAGAGTGGAACCAATACTGAGGGGATGATCGAATTGGTTTCGGATGAGGCTGGCAATTTTTTTCTTCGATTGGGATCCGATTTTCAATCAGACTTTCATACAGGTACGGTAACTGTTTACTTATCCACTTCATCTAAGCTCAAATTAGCAGAGTCAGGTTCGTTTCAAAAAATAGGAATCGTAAATGAAAATGGTGAGCAGTTTTTTGGACTTCCAAATCTACCCCAATCAAAATTCAATCATGGCATCATTTGGTGTGGTGCAGCCGGAATCCCTTTTGGCTATGGCAGTTTAGATTAAAAAAAAGAGGCTGACTCATATAAAGCTACTTTGTCAGCCGGAGCGGGGTCGAAGGCGGTTTTCAGCTTATTAGACATCATTTCGATCCCGTACATTGGTAGGGACACTCAATGTGACAAACCTTAATTTACGACAACCTCAATTTCCCCTTGCATTCATGCGGGAATTTCACTCAATTACTTCTCAGCCCGTAAATCAAATGCAAACTCAGTGTAAGACTTGGAATCCGATTCTATTTCGATCTCGGAGCCGTGAACTTCCAAGATCCTTTTTACGATAGCCAAGCCAAGCCCCGATCCTTCTATCCCTTTTCTCTCTTTATCAATCATATAATATCGATCGAAAATAGAGCTTAAATCCTTTTGGGGAATCCCGGATCCTGAATTTCTGATTTTTATACTTACCCCTCCGTTTGATTCACAGGCATCTATCAGAATTTCGCCTTTTTCAGGAGTATACTTGACTGCATTGTCCAATAGATTTTGGATGACCCTATCCATTAAATACAAGTCTGCTTTCACCGTTGGCAGGTTCTGACAGATTTCTGTCTTAATGGTAATTTCCTTAGCCTGGGCCAATAATTCATATTTCAGGGAGGAATCGAATAATAACTCCTGAATTTTCAGACGTTCCATTTTCAAATTCATCTGACCCGATTCCAGTTTGGATAAATCAAAAAGGTCAGTCACCAATTGGGAAAGCTTGTCTGTCGAAGCGCCGATTATCCGTAGATATTTTTCTTTATCCTCCTGGCTGATTCGATCTCCTTTGATTTGTAAAGTTTCCACATACCCGTTGATGATCGCCAAAGGGTTTCTCAGATCATGTGAAACATTGGCGATCAATTCCCTTCTTAAACTATCTACATTTTTAAGCTCCTCGATATTCTGCAAAATGGTATCTGCCATATGGTTAAAAGTATCCCCCAAAACCGCCAATTCTGATTGAGACTTTGCCTTGGGAACTCTGGCATGTAGGTTGCCATCTTTAAATTGCTCCACTGTATTCACGATTTGACGAAGATGTCTGGTCAAAAGGCCAAACAACACCAAACCAATCAATAAGGCAACAACCAATGTGATCAAGATGGATTCTAAAGTCAGCTTCATCCAGTAGCTCCCCAGCAACCCCGAGGCTATGGTTTCATACTTTTCACTTGCCAAAATAATATAAACATACCCCAACAATTCTCCTTCTTCATAGACCGCGGTAGTAGAAAAAACAGATTTTTCACCAGGATTTCTTGGATCATCTCCCATGACAAAACTTTCGCCTCCCGATTCCAAAAATTCCTTCACAGGATTTAGATCCACTCGTTTTAATTTCACCAACTTATCCAATACCACAAACGAAAGGATTTCTCCTTCCGGATCCAGCAAATAGACTTCGATTCCAGGGTTGACAGCCATCATCGAATGCATGATCGTTCCGAGGGCTTCTTCATTTACTTCCCCGCCTTGAAAAGGATTAACTTCTTTGATCAGGTAATCGGCCACAGTTGCATTGAGTCGCTGGGTCGTTTCCTGAAAATAGCGCTGGGCGGTACTCGTGGTGATATAAACATAGGAACAGCCGACAATCAACAAGACCAGGGCAAAACTTACTGAAATCCTCCAAAACAAACTTTTCATAGGGGTAGCTTATAGTTCATCGTTAAATCGATACCCCACTCCCCATGTAGTCAAAATGAAGTTGGGATTATTTGGGTCCTGCTCAATCTTGGAGCGTAGCCTATTGATATGTGCATTGACCGTATGCTCATAGCCGGAAAAATCATAGCCCCAGATCAACTCCAGTAGCTCTCCTCTGCTGTAGCTCCTTCCTGGGTTTTTCGCCATCAAAACCAATAGATCAAATTCCTTAGGAGTCAATTCCATTCTCTTTTCATCCAATAGAACTTTTCTCTTTTTTTCGTCAATTTCCAATGAGTGGAATTTTAATAAGCTGGTTTCTTTGGAAGCTACCATATGAAACTGGTCCTGCCTCCGCATGATGGCTTTTACTCTCGCGATAAATTCCCTGATCTTAAAGGGTTTGGTGATGTAATCATCTGCTCCGGACTCCAGCCCGATAACTTTATCAATCTCCTCTGATTTTGCGGTAATCATCAAAATCGGGGTAAAATTATCCAGTGCTCTCAGTTTTTGACAAATGGAAATTCCATCCATTTCGGGCAGCATAATATCCAAAATTATTAAGTCGAAAGGATGAGTGTTCGCGATTTCAAATCCTTTTCTTCCATGATTACAGACTTGGATATGATAGCCTAAATCATGAAGGTGAATTTGAATCAGTTGACTGATATTAGGATCGTCTTCGACTACTAATACTTTTTTCATTTTCAATAGATTGAACCTGAAATTAATTTTTAATCATCACGAAATTATCACAATGGGACTTTTTCGACGATCTCCTCTCCCAGTTCCAGAAAATCAATACTGGTATGGATCAAAAAAAGGAGACCTGCAGAAAGGATAGAATGGAAATCACAAAGCCAAACATGAAAATATTTAGGTATATCCGCTATTCCACCAGTAATGAGATGAATGAATCCTAAAATATGCCATACACTAGATTTCTTGCCACTACGGTCTCTATTTATTGCTCTTCCAGCCACGTGAATCAAGAAACTATGACAGGGGCAAGATTGCTGATGATCACATAATCTTACAATCTGAATCAATTTTTCACATTTCACACATATTCCTTGAGACTCAGAAATTAACTTATTTTCAGGAAATAAGTTCGATCTCCCATAATGAACTTAACCATCACAAGTATTTTTTGCTAAATCCTCAATAAAATTAGCTTTTTCTCATCTAGTTCAGTGATTTCTTTGGAGTTGGAGGCTTCGAGAGAAATTCTATATTTGCTCAGTTGATAATCAATTAATCCAATCTAGTATTACGAATTTATATGGAAAACGCGCTTATTTATCTGGTCCCGGCATTGGGGATTTTAGGCTTAGTCGTCATGGCAGTCAAATCCGCATGGGTAACAAAACAAGAAACAGGAGATAAAACCATGGTGGAGCTCGCCGGCTACATTGCCGATGGAGCGATGGCTTTTTTAAGAGCTGAATGGAAAGTATTAGGATACTTTGCAGTCATCGCCATGATTCTCCTAGGCTGGTCAGGCATGATGGTAGAAACATCCAGTCCTGTCATTGCCATTTCCTTTTTAATCGGGGCATTTTTCTCTGCTTTTGCAGGGTTTATAGGGATGCGAATCGCTACCAAAGCCAATGTCCGAACTACGCAGGCTGCTCGAACTAGCCTCAAACAAGCGCTTAAAGTTTCCTTCACTGGAGGATCAGTTATGGGACTCGGAGTGGCAGGTCTAGCAGTACTAGGTCTTGGATCTCTTTTCATTTTCTTTTACCATTTATATGTACAGAGTGTGGGTGCCGGAGTAAATGGAGTGGAAATGGAAAAAGCTCTGGAAGTCCTTGCAGGCTTCTCTTTAGGGGCTGAATCCATTGCGCTTTTTGCAAGAGTGGGCGGAGGTATTTATACCAAAGCTGCCGATGTAGGGGCTGACTTGGTCGGAAAAGTAGAAGCTGGTATTCCGGAAGATGATGTCCGAAACCCAGCAACAATCGCCGATAACGTGGGTGATAATGTAGGGGACGTAGCCGGTATGGGTGCCGATTTATTCGGTTCTTATGTAGCGACTATTCTCGCCACAATGGTATTGGGCAGAGAGATCGTTTCAGAAGATGCATTTGGTGGAATCGCTCCTATCTTATTGCCAATGATCTTAGCTGGTTTGGGAATTGTATTTTCCATTATGGGCATGGCTTTCGTAACGATCAAAGATGAAAAAGGCGACGTTCAGAAGGCATTGAATATGGGCAACTGGTCCTCTATCATATTTACTGGCATCGCATCTTTCTTTATCGTCCGATACATGCTACCTGAGACACTATCTATCAGAGGATACGAATTCACCAATATGGATGTGTTTTATGCAATTGTACTCGGACTGGTTGTAGGAACATTGATGAGTATTATCACTGAATACTATACCGCCATGGGAAAGCGCCCAGTAATGTCTATCATCAAGCAATCTGCAACAGGACATGCGACAAATATCATCGGAGGTCTCTCTGTCGGCATGGAATCAACTGTTTTGCCAATTCTAGTTTTGGCAGGCGGTATTTATGGAGCTTATGAATTTGCAGGACTGTACGGAGTAGCTATTGCCGCTGCAGGCATGATGGCTACCACGGCCATGCAATTGGCAATTGATGCCTTTGGGCCGATTGCTGATAATGCAGGTGGAATCGCAGAAATGAGCCAGCTTCCAGAAGAAGTCCGTGGAAGGACCGACATATTGGATGCCGTAGGAAATACCACAGCAGCTACCGGGAAAGGTTTTGCGATTGCCTCGGCAGCCTTAACTTCCTTGGCCCTTTTTGCAGCTTTTGTGGGCATAGCAGGTATAGATGCCATCGATATTTATAAAGCAGATGTGTTGGCGGGATTATTTGTAGGCGGCATGATTCCATTTATATTCTCTTCCTTGGCTATTGCTGCTGTAGGTAGAGCTGCCATGGATATGGTGAATGAAGTAAGAAGACAGTTCCGTGAAATACCGGGGATCATGGAGTACAAGGCAAAGCCCGAATACGACAAATGTGTAGAAATCTCTACCAAAGCCTCTATCCGTGAAATGATCGCACCTGGAGCCATTGCCTTGATCACACCGATTATAGTTGGATTCACATTCGGTCCAGAGGTACTGGGTGGCTTGCTAGCTGGAGTGACAGTATCGGGCGTTTTGATGGGGATGTTTCAATCCAATGCCGGCGGCGCATGGGATAATGCCAAAAAATCATTTGAAAAAGGCGTGGAAATCAATGGAGAAATGTATTATAAAAAATCCGAACCACATAAAGCATCAGTGACAGGAGATACCGTAGGAGATCCATTCAAGGACACTTCCGGACCTTCTATGAATATTCTAATCAAATTGATGTCTATTGTGGCTTTGGTGATTGCTCCACATATCAGCGAAGGAACCCACGGAGGTACGGTTGCTGAAAAAGTCGAGATTAAAAAAGAAATCAACTATGAAGACGGCAAAAAGATCGTCACAGAAACTAAAAAGGTCACGAAATAATCCTTTCTACCGCTGATATAAAAAACCACTTCGATCGAAGTGGTTTTTTTATTTGCAAAATGAAGTACACTATTATTTTTTTGCAGTATTCCGAATTTTATTACTGCATAAACAAGCAAGGGCAAATATTATTCGATTTTTATATTTTCATTAAATTTTTCACATAAAAGGCTCGATATTTTTTGTCAGATGACAACAATTATCCTTAATTTAAAGAATAATCCATTAAAATAATCCAATTATAGTTGATTCATCTCTTTTTGATTCATTTCGATTCTAAACAATTGACGTGAAACCTATCCATCAAAACATATTGATAATCAACCAATTATTTTGAATACAGATTTAAAAGCTGCAAGCTTCTGATACTAGCAATATTCTAAAGCAGTAAAAAACTGCAACTATTTTAACTAATATGTTATGATTTTAATCCAATTCTCTAATTCTAAACCAAAAAACAAATGAAGAAAAGCTACTCTTTGACCTTGCTTTTCCTTTTTGGCTTTTTGCTCAGCATACCTACGTATGCACAGCAAATGGTCAGAGGTAAAGTCACAGCCCAAGAAGATGGGCAGCCGATTCCTGGGGTCAGTATTTTGATCCAAGGAACGACCACAGGAACCGTCACAGATATTGACGGGAATTATTCTATCAGTGTCCCAAACAGCGAGTCTGTTTTGGTATTTTCTTTTATTGGGTTTGAATCCCAGAGTCTGGCAGTAGGAAGTAATTCTGAACTGAATGTCAGTCTTGCCGTTTCCACTTCGGATCTAGATGAATTTATTGTCACTGCATTTGGTATTTCCCAGGAGAAAAAATCATTGGGTTATGCAGCTCAAAGCATCGATTCTGAAGCCATCACAACCTCAAGGCAACCAAACGTAGTGAATGCACTTCAAGGACAAGTTGCGGGTGTTCAAGTAACCAACTCCGGAGGTGCGCCTGGCCAGTCTGCCAGAATTATCATTCGAGGCATCAACTCTTTGGATCCTAGCGCTGACAATCAACCTTTATTTGTGGTAGATGGAGTACCGGTAGATAACTCCACTGTAGAATCAACTGGAACGCCTCGTGGTATGACAAACAGAATCGCAGATATCAATCCGAATGATATCGAGACCATGTCTGTACTAAAAGGTGCAGCAGCTACTGCCCTCTATGGTGTCCGTGCTGCAAATGGTGCAGTCATCATTACCACCAAAAAAGGGAAAGCTGGACAGGTTCAAGTGAATGTTTCCAGTTCCTTCGGGATGGATAAACTGGTTAAAAAACCAGCCCTTCAGGATGAATATGGTCAAGGATTCTCTGGTGTAAGAGACGATTCAAGCTTCTGGCCATCTTGGGGAGCCAATATCGCCGAAGAAAATGATCCTTCTTATGTGTATCAAGATAACTGGACCAATGCTTTCAATACGGGAAAAACTATTGACAACAGTGTCAGCATCTCTGGTGGAAATGAAAAAGCAACTTTCTATGGCTCATTTGGACGCTTGGATCAGGAAGGTATTATTCCTTTCTCTAACTGGGCAAGAACTACCGCCAAACTTTCCGGTACGGTGAAAGCCAGTGAAAAATTCAACTTTTCTGGCTCAATCAACTACTCCAACTCAGGTGGCAACAGAGTTCCTCACGACCGATTCTTGGAGAGAATGATGTATTGGTCAGAAACCACTGATGTCACAGATTATATCAACGAAGACGGGACCATGAAAACTTATGGAAACACCAACCCGATTTATGATGCTCGTTTTGCGACTTATGAAGATGATGTAAACAGATTGATCGGTAATATCAATTTGAATTACAGTCCTACGGATTGGTTAATGTTCTCCTATCGACTTGGTACAGATTTCTATAGTGACAGCCGTACCGAGATCACTCCAGGCCCAATGGGCATCGACGGTGAACAAGCCTTGAGTTCTACGGGCTTTATGGAAGAAACCCGAATCAATAGCAAAGATTTAAATTCCAACTTCTACATCACGTTGAAAAAGCAGTGGAATTCTGATTGGAATACCCAATTGAGGTTAGGTAATGATGTTTTCGAAAGAAGATATGACCGAGTTTCTGCATCTGGTTCAAATTTCGTTATCCCAGGATTCTATAACCTAAGCAACACGACTCAGGTTTTTGCAAGTCAGGGTAAAAGCATCAGAAGGTTGGTTGGTTTCTATGGTGACTTGATGGTGGATTATAAAAACTTCCTCTTCTTGAATATTACTGGAAGAAATGACATCTCCTCCACTCTACCGAAAGACAATAATTCTTTCTTCTATCCTTCTGTGAATTTAGGATATGTATTCAGTGAGAATTTACAAATGCCTTCTTGGGTTACTTTCGGGAAAATCAGAGGTTCTTGGGCTCAGGTAGGTAAAGATACCAACCCACATATTTTGGGTGCGACATTCGTTTCTCCATCTGTTTTCCCATTGAACGGTCAAGTTGGTTTCTCTAAGAACTCCACATTTGGAGATCCAAATCTGAAACCTGAGCAAACCACTTCCATAGAATTCGGTACACAATTGGCATTTTTCAATAATCGATTAAATCTCGATGTGACGTATTACAAGTCAAATGCTGCGGATCAGATCATTCCAGTTCCAATTTCTGACGCAACTGGTTTCTCTTCCTACATCACCAATGCTGGTGAAATCGAAAACAGAGGTTTCGAAATTGTTTTGGGAGGAACTCCTATTGAAAGTGGAGATTTCCGATGGGATGTGACTGCCAACCTGACCACCAATAAAAATGAAGTAAAAGCCATTCGAGAAGGAATCGACCAGATTGTGGTAGGATCTCAGTTTGGATATGCAGGATCTACGGTTACGATGATTTTGAGAGAAGGTGAAGCTTATGGAAATATCTCAGGAAGCTATTATGTAAGACCTGATATGCCAGAAGGAGCAACTGAACTTGATAGAGGTTTAACTCAGTTAATCGGTGCAAATGGTTTCCCTGTGAGAACAGGAAATCAAATCATTTTGGGTAATGCCGTTCCGAAATTCTTTGGTGGTCTTAGAAACCAATTCACTTATAAAGGTTTGGAATTATCATTCTTGATTGATTTTAGAGCTGGTCTTGATCAATACGACCAATTCGGAAACTTCCTTTCTGCATTTGGAAAACAAGAAGATTCGAACAGAAGAAATGATACAGTAGTATTCCCTGGTGTATTGGCTGATGGGTCACAAAACACCAAAGAAGTATGGTTAGGACAAGGTGTTGGGCCAGATGGTGTCGATTATGGGGCTGGATATTGGAGAAATTACTACAGAGGAGTTTCTGAAAACTTTGTCAACGATGCGAGCTTTATCAAGCTGAGAAACATCACTTTGGCCTATAATCTTCAGCCACAGGTTTTGGAAAAAACTCCATTTAGATCTGCCAGATTATCCTTAGCTGCAAACAACATCATCCTTTCAACTCCTTGGGATGGATTTGATCCAGAATCCTTCTCTGCAGGTGCCGGAGGCAATGCAGTAGGATTTACCGGCCTAGGTTTCCCAGGTGTGCAGAGCTATTTCTTCACTTTGAATTTGGGACTCTAACCACTAAACCACTAGAAAGATGAAATTTCAAAATAAATTAAGAACGATATTGGGGGCATCTCTGATTCTGACTGCTTCGGCCTGTGAATCTTATTTAGATGTCAATGAAAACCCAAACAACCCGCAAGATGCTCCGATCTCAGGTCTGATGACCAATATTACCTATGAGACGAGCTTAAATGTATACCGTGAAGGAAGTGCAGTAAGTAATTACGTGCAGTATTTGGCATCGCCAAACCCTAGCAGTGGCTCTGATACCATGGAACCTCTGAATTTCAGTAGCATGTGGTTCAGTCTTTACAATGTGATGACTGACCTTTATACCATGAATGAAAAAGCAGAGGCTGAAGGAGCGCTCCAATATCTAGGAGCAGGTCAGGTGTTAATGGCACTCAACTTAGGAATGACCGTGGATCTTTTCGGTGACGTTCCTTTCTCGGAGAGTTTTAATTTCTCCACTGTAACTCCTGCTTATGATGATGATCAAGTGCTCTATGGCAATGTCATGGCATTACTCGATCAGGGTATTACCAATCTTCAGCAGGAATCCAGTTCATCCATTGGAAATGATGACTTTATTTATGGAGGTGATATTGATCTTTGGCTGAAGTTTGCCTACACCTTGAAAGCCCGTTACATGATTCATATGAAAGGTAGTGCCGGCTATAGTGCTGCTGAAGTATTAGCCGCAGCTTCTCAGGGATTCACCTCAAATGATGATAATGCTTCTGTGACTTTCTTCGAGCAGCGATTCAACCCATGGGCACAAGACGCGATTAACAATGCCAATTTATTGTTAACAGGATGGATTTCAGAACAGTTTATCGAAGCATTGGATGGCACCTCCTATCCTACTGTAGATCCTAGATTGAAATTAATGGTAGGCACTACTGATGACGGAGAATTCATCGGAACTGAAAATGGTGCAGGCCGTGGAAATGCTCCTGAACAAGGCGCCAGATCCACTTTGGTAGAAGGTCAATATTATACTTCCAGACAATCCCCGTTGTTGATTGCGACCTATGCAGAACTGAAATTCATTGAGGCGGAAGCTGCATTTGAAACGGACAAAGCCGCTGCTTATGAAGCATATCTCGAAGGGATCACTGCACATATGGATATGCTAGAAGTAGAAGATGATGAAAAAGCAGCCTATCTAGCCGACCCAAGTGTGAGCATGGGAGCAGATGCCCTGACGATCGATGACATTTTCAAAGAAAAATATGTCGCTCTATTCCTGCATCCAGAAACCTGGAATGACGCCAGAAGATATGACTATGGATATAAAAACATGGACCTACCGGCAAATGTGAATCCAGACCTTAATGGTGAGTTTATCAGAAGATTGGCCTATCCAGATAGTGAAGTGAGTAGAAACGGAAACAATGTTCCTTCTGTAACTCTTCTTGATAGAATCTGGTGGGATCAGTAATCCCCTGATTGCAATTACAAGTCTCTCATCGGATCGATGGGAGACTTTTTTTATTTATCTTTTGATAGAAATACCCCCAACCTATGAAAAAGCTGCTACTTGGATTACTGGTGATTTTCAGTTCCTGTACTGTCCAAAAAATAAACAAATCCCTCAAAAATTCGGAAATTCTTGATCAAGGTCACATGGGCTTTATGCTCTTGGATCCTGATAAGGACAAGGTACTTGTGGACATCAATTCTGACAAATATTTCATCCCCGCTTCCAATACAAAACTCTTCACTTTCTATACCTCTTATTCTATTTTAGGCGATGACTTGGTCAACGGATTAAACTACCTTGAGAGGGGTGATTCTTTGATATTTTGGGGAACGGGAGATCCTGGATTACTCCATCCTGATCTGAAAAACACAGTTGCCATCGACTTTTTAAAATCCAGCGACAAGAAGCTGTACCTCCTGGATAATTTCGACCAAATTGATGCTTTTGGGTCGGGATGGTCATGGGATTGGTACAACTATTACTATGCTACAGAGCGATCCTCTTTGCCCATATATGGGAATATCGTCAGATTTAAACAGGTGCAAGGTCAAAGTAATTTCTCAATCATACCAGAAAGGTTCTCGCCTCTTTTAGAAGCAAAAAAAACCAACGATTGGAAAGGATATAGATTTCGGAGAGACCGATTCCTCAACCAGTTCAGTTATCAACTTGGAGATAACACCAGCTCTGAGCCCTTCGAAACAGACATTCCTTTTGTCACTTCAGCAGAGTTTACCGCAAAATTACTGAGTGAAGCTACTGGCAAAAATATCACACTCATCAAAAAAGAGTCTTATTTGGAACTGGAACCAAAAAAACTGCAAACCACACCTGCTGACAGCATATATGCCCAGATGATGAAAATCTCTGACAATTTTCTAGCCGAGCAACTAATGGTTTTGGTTTCCGACCAACTCAATAATACCCTAAGTATTTCTGATGCCATTGCTTATTCCAAAGAAAACCTATTGGCAGATCTACCCGATGAGCCATTATGGGTCGATGGATCTGGGCTTTCTTCGAAAAACATGTTTACACCGAGGTCTATCATTGCACTACTCGGAAAAATCCGGGCGGAAGTACCACTGGAAAAAATCAAAGCTTACTTTCCAGCTGGCGGAGAATCCGGAACGATCCGAAACTGGTATAAGGCTGATGAAGGCCAAGCTCCTTACATCTATGCCAAAACCGGTACGCTCAGCATGAGTAATGCTTTGAGTGGATTTCTCCTTACCAAAAGCGGGAAAATCCTTCATTTCTCCTGTATCCTCAATAATTACGCGCTACCTTCCTCAGATCTCAAACGAGAATTGGAAAAAACACTCTACCTGATTCATGACCGCTATTGAGTCTTTGAACCTATTAACACATATCCTACACAAGTTTGCAAACCATGAAAACAAGAGCCTCCTATACCCTCCTTTTGCTGTTATTCTCAACAGTCATTTTTGCCCAAACTTTTACCATGGAGCAAGTAGGCAAATTTTCATTTCCTTCAGAATTGACCAGTTCTCCAACGGGAGAAAAAATCGCCTGGGCAATGAATGAACAAGGGAAACGGAATGTATATGCTGCGGAGGCACCAGACTTTACACCAAAGAAATTAACTTCTTTCAATGAGGATGACGGCCAGGAAATCAGCAGTTTGCAGTTTTCGCCGGATGGTAATTTCCTGGTATTTGTCCGTGGAGGAGATCATGGTGGAGGAAATGCATCCTCCACAGTCAATGCCCAAAACCTCCCAATCCTCCCAAAAGTAGAAATTTGGAAAATCAATCTAGAAAGTGGGGAAGTTGAAACGATTGTGGAAGCCGATAATCCTTCCGTTGGTAGAGAACATCAACTTTTATACCTCAAAGGCGGACAGGTTTGGACAGCAGATTTAGCTAGCTCGGAGAAGCCAATGCAGCTTTTTGAAATCAAAGGAAACATCAACGAACTGGCATATTCGCCAAATGGAGAGTTAGCTTTTGTGGTGAATCGAGGCACGCATTCGATGATTGGGATATATAGAAATAAGAGGCTTCCCATCCAATGGATTTCTCCATCATTTCATCGGGATTCCAATATCGCCTGGTCTCCGGATGGGAGTAAAATCGGTTTTGTAAGACGCCCTGGAGGCAGCGGGGAAGCTTATCCCGTTTTGGAACCGAGACATTCCCCTTGGGAGATCTGGGTGGCAGATTTCAAAACCGGAGAAGGAGAAAAACTCTGGGAAGCACCCAAAACTCTGGCTGGATCTTATACTTATCCTTTCTTCGCTTTCTCAGGAAATAATCAAATCGCCTACTTATCCTACCAGGACGGCTGGCAACATTTATATGCCTTGGATATCAACACCAAAGCATCCAAACTATTGACTCCAGGCAATTACATGGTCGAACAGATTAAACAAAGCCCTGATGGGAAAAAGCTTACGTTTTCTGCCAACACAGGTGCCGAAGCAGAAGATTTGGACAGAAGACATATCGGAACCGTTGAAATCGGAAGCGGAAAATTGACTTGGGAAACTTCCGGATCAGGAATTGAAGCCTATCCGGTTTGGATCGGGAATGATGCCCTTGCCTATTTCAGTGCCACTGCTCAGCGCTCTCATTTGGTAGCGGTGAAAAAAGATGGGGAAACTCAGCTTTTAGGCCAAAATCTGATTCCTTCGGATTTTCCTCAAAACCAATTGGTGACACCAAAACAAGTGAAATTCACAGCTCCTGATGGCACAGTCGTATATGGACAATTATTCGAAAAAGAAGGCGGTAATGAAAAAAAACCAGCCGTAGTTTTCGTACATGGTGGTCCACAAAGACAGATGCTGTTAGGCTGGAGCTATATGGATTATTATTCCAACACCTATTCGATCAACCAATATCTAGCAAATCTTGGATTTGTTGTTTTATCGGTCAACTACCGCTTGGGGATTGGTTATGGCTATGAGTTCCACCGTCCATCTGGTGCTTACTACCAAGGCGCAGTAGAATATCAGGACGTAAAAGCTGCGGGAGAATATCTGGCAGGTTTACCTCAGGTTCAAGCAGACAAAATCGGGATTTATGGAGGATCCTACGGGGGATATCTGACTGCTTTGGCATTAGCCAGAGATTCGGATTTGTTCAAAGTCGGCGTTGACATACATGGAGTTCATGATTTGGATGGCAGATATGACCTCACTTCTACTTATGAACAAGCTCCGGATTTGGACAAAGCAAGGAAAATCGCTTGGGAATCTTCCCCAATTGCAGATTTGGAGACTTGGACATCACCCGTGCTTTTCATCCACTCGGATGATGACAGGAACGTGGCGGTCAGTCAAACAGTGGATTTGATCCGTAGATTCGAAGAAATGGATAAACCTTATGAATCGATTTTGATACCGGGAGATACACATCACTGGATGAAGTGGTCCAATATGATCCGGGTAGATCAGGCAACTGCGGATTTTCTCAAAAAACATCTGATGGACTAAATGAATCTAGAAGGGGTACACCACATTGCCATCATTTGTTCTGATTACGAGCGATCAAAAAAATTCTACACGGAGATCTTAGGCTTGGAAGTCATTCGAGAGGTGTATAGGGAAGAAAGAGCCTCCTATAAGTTGGATTTGGCTCTAAATGGAATTTACATCCTTGAACTGTTTTCATTTCCAGCACCGCCAAGGAGGACTTCAAGACCAGAAGCCACCGGACTAAGACATTTGGCTTTTTCTACCTCCGACTTAGACGCATGTGTGGATGAATTGACAAAGCACCAGATCGAATCAGAACCTATACGTGTGGATGAGTTCACCGGAAAGCGTTTTACTTTCATAGCAGACCCGGACGATTTACCGATAGAGTTTTATGAAATTAAATATTGACATATTTATTTTTGAGTAGTCAACATTTATGTTTTATAACTTAATAGTCAATCGATTTTTAGAGTACTAACTAATTTTAAAAGTAGAGATCCCCTTATTTCAGATGAAAAGATTTCCCTAATTCATGAACGGAAAACAGGCTTAAGGAATCGCAATTCAATTTTCCCCTGTTTTCAATCTTAAAGCCTAATAAGAAAATTATATATGTTTATTCTTTTCGTAGTTAAGAACCTTAAAAAAATCCTACCATGTTACATATTTTAAATGGTGATGCTTTGGCATCCAGATTCCCTTCCGATATCCATGGGGATCGAGCTATCGCTAGAGAATGTCTTGTAGACGGACCTGTGCAGGCGCATTCTCTCGAGGAACTATGGGTGGTAAGAGATCAGTTTTTAACTCCCGATCATCACTCAAACCCTGCAGATAACTACTTTGAAAAGGTAGTTCCTGAATTTGAAAAAATAGCAACTGTCGCATCCAATACGAAAGTGTATTGCTGGTTTGAGCAAGACCTTTTCTGCCAGGTTAATTTTTGGTTTGTGATTCACCTCTTGGAGAAGCATCAAGGAGAAGTGTTTTTGGTTCTACCTGAAAAAGCTGATTTGAGATTGGGATTTACCGAACTAGACGAAAGGCAACTCGAAGAGCATTACAGAGATGCCAGATTACTCACCAAAAACCAAAGAGAAGTTCTCGCCAATCTTTGGAAAATGTACCAGGCCAGTCACATCGACGAAGCTATGACTCTTTCAAAACAGGTTTCGATTGAGCTTCCTTTCTTACTCCCAGCCGTCCAGGCTTGGAAAGACAGAATCCCTCATGGGGAATATCCAGGCAAACCCAAAGCAACAATTATCCAGATCATCAAAGATCTTGGTGTTGATGACTTCCCAAAAGTCTTCAGGGAATTCAGAAACCGCATTCCTATCTACGGATATGGAGATGTTCAAGTAAAGCGGTTATATGATGAAATAAAAAAGGAAGCTGTCTAGTAGCTTCCTTCTCTTTTTACAATTCGGAGAGTAACTTCTCCGAAGCATCGATCATCTTTCTATATTTTCCCAATGCCCATCTACTGAATAAATACATAAACAAAATCGCACCAGGCAAATAAATCACCCAAAACAATGGCTTGGAAATCATTTCAATAGAACCATTGATTTCAGAAATAGGAGGTAAAACCGTTACCAAAAGCAATGCTCCAAATATCATCCCGTAACGCTGCACTTTCCAGAACCTGACTTTAGACCTCTCAAATTTCTCAAGCATCTTAGCCGGAGCTTCCCCATCGATTTTCACACTTCTCATGCCTTTGACCGCATTTAAACTTGCAATCGGCAAAATGGTCATGATCAAAATCGTAATCATCGCAAATACCTGATTATACCATAATTCAAGCTCAGAAAGCTTCGATAGCAGATACATGGCGTAGATATAACAAATAATGGATCCGACCGTTTCGGTCACCCTGATATGATTGAGTTTACTTCTGAATTTTTGTCTTGTAATTTCCATGACTAGTTCTTTTTGAATTTTATCCTGTTTTTCAATCTTTTGGGACACATCCGCCCAAAGCGATTGCATTTCTTCTAGTTCCATACTTTTGTTGGTTTAGGGGTAGCTTCAGACTTTAGCTTTTGTTTGATTCGGGACATTCTGGTTCCCACATTACTAGTGGAAATCCCGGTTATTTGACCTATTTCTTCATGGGATTTCCCTTCCAGAAATAGAAACATGATTCCACGGTCCAGAAGATTCAACTTGCGGATCTGTGTATAAAGCCATTGGATTTTTTCTTCTTTTTCTGCATCTATCTCTTCCGAAAAGTTGACAATCGAATGATCTAAAGAAACCATCAATGGCTTTTTCTTCACTTGATTGATATGGGTTATCGCCGTATTCATCCCTACGCGATAGAGCCAAGTACTAGGTTTTGAAGCTTTCTTAAACTGATCAAATGATTTCCAGGTCTGAAACACGATTTCCTGATACAAATCATCCTGCTCCTCTTTATCATTTGAGTAGATCAAGGTGATCTTATAGATCAGTCCCTGATTTTCTTGAATCATTTGCACAAATTCTTCCTCTTTACTCATTTAATCGGTTTTTCTTATTAGTCTCTTTCCAAGCAAAAAAATCACAGATTTCTAGATTTATTTTCAAAAAAAATATTTCAGGCCAGTATCTATGCTTCATTCTTCCCGCCAATTCTATCATCTAAGTTACCAAATGCTTATTTTCGAGCATGCAATGGATCACAAGTTTTGATATTCCTTCCCATCCCACTCCTATTTCCCACAATCATAAAATCCTGAGTTTAGGATCTTGCTTTGCAGAAAGCATCGGGAACAAAATGAAGGAATTGAAAATGGATATTTTAATCAATCCGTTCGGAACCTTGTTTCACCCCATTCCCATATGCCAGCTTCTGGAATTTGCGATCCATCAAAAAAGTCTTCCGGAAGAATTAATTCTGGAAAGAGACGGGATGCATTTCCATTATTGGACGCATTCTCAGGTGATGGGCTATTCCAAAGAGGAGCTTCGTGGCAAACTTGCTGGGGAATTGATCCTATTAAAAGAATACCTGGAAAACAGTGATTTTCTGATTATCACTTTGGGAAGTTCTTGGCTATATGAACTGGTAGATTCGGAAGTTCCTGTTGCTAACTGTCATAAACAACCCGGAAAATTGTTTTCCAAAAAATTAGCCAGTCTGGAAGCTATGCAAACAAAAATGAATGCCCTTTTCCAGCAACTTCAAGAGATCAATCCTCAATTGAAGATAATTTTAACAGTCAGTCCTGTCAGGCATATAAAAGACGGAGTCCCAGAAAACCAGCTCAGCAAAAGCCTACTTCGAATTTTGTGTCATCAACTTTGCCAAAATTCGAAACAAGCTTATTATTTCCCCTCCTATGAAATCATGATGGATGAGTTGCGGGATTATCGATTTTATAAATCCGACCTGATCCACCCAACGACTCAGGCGGAAGATTACATTTGGAGAAAATGGAAAACCGCCCTTTTCCATGAAGACTGCATCAAATTATTGGAGCAGGTAAGCCAAGTAAATTTAGACCTGGCACATAGACCTTTGAATCCAAAAAGTGAGTCACATCGAAAATTCCTTTCCAATCTTCTGCAAAAGCTGGAACGATTGAACGGGGTATTTGATTTTTCTAAAGAGATAGGAAAAGTTAAAACTCAACTTAAAACCTGAAGGATGTACGAAATACGATTTGCGAGATTTAATTTAGAGTCAGTCATTTTCTCCAATCCTATCCATTCAAAACACTTTACAACCTTTCCACTTTTCATCAATTCGATAACGATTAGTGTGACAAGCTCAAACTTCTCTATGCCACAACACACCAACAAACTTTCTGAAAGTCAATCTCCCTATCTTCTCCAGCATGCCCATAATCCTGTGGACTGGTTTCCTTGGGGGCCTGAGGCTCTGAGAAAGGCTGAGATTGAGAACAAACCGATCCTGGTTTCTATCGGCTATTCGGCCTGTCATTGGTGTCATGTGATGGAGCGGGAAAGCTTTGAAGATGAGGTCACAGCGGCATTGATGAATGAAAGTTTTGTCTGCATCAAAATAGACCGGGAGGAAAGACCTGATCTGGATAACATTTACATGGATGCGGTACAGGCCATGGGGCTTCAGGGAGGATGGCCATTAAACGTATTTCTGATGCCGAATCAAAAGCCGTTTTATGGTGGTACCTACTTCCCAAATAGTCAATGGAAAAGCCTTCTAGCGAATATCGCTGACGCTTTTGCCAATCATGAAGATCAACTGGCGGAAAGTGCCGCTGGTTTTGGAAGAAGCATTGCCAAAAGGGAAACAGAAAAGTATGGGATACAGTCGGGCCAGGTGGAATTGGATCCAGATGATCTTGCCGAAGTGATCAGCAAGCTCAGCAGTCAGTTTGATTCGGAATGGGGAGGAATGAACCGGATTCCAAAATTCCCCATGCCTGCCATCTGGCACTTTGTATTGGATTACGCAGTATTGAGTAAAAGCCAGAATCTGGTGGACAAGGTTTTATTTACCCTACGGAAAATCGGAATGGGAGGAATCTACGACCAGTTGCGAGGTGGATTTGCCCGCTATTCAGTTGACGGAGAATGGTTTGCCCCACATTTCGAAAAGATGCTCTATGACAATGGGCAGCTCCTGGAACTCTATGCCAAAGCTTACCAAATCAGTGAAGATTCTTTTTTTCTGGAAAAAGTAACTGAAACCACTGCTTGGCTCCAATCGGAGATGCTTCAGGAAGAAGGCGGTTTCCATGCCGCACAAGATGCAGATAGCGAAGGAGTAGAGGGGAAATTTTATACCTGGACTTACGCTGAGTTGGAACAGCAAATCCCAGAAGATCTTTCCTGGTTTGCAGAGTTATACAACCTCAAATCAAGTGGAAACTGGGAAGACGGAGTCAATATCCTTTTCCAAACTAAAAGCTATGAGGAAGTGGCTAAAGCTTATGGGTTCACTCCAAAAACTTTCCTTCAAAAACTCCATCATGTCAAACAACAACTTCTGAAACTGAGAAATAAACGCATTTTCCCAGGTAAAGATGATAAAGTCTTAAGTGGATGGAATGCCTTGATGAGTGCTGGACTAATCCAGGCTTACTTTGCTACGGAAGATCAAAACATATTGGATCTAGCCATTCAGAACCGGAAGTTTATTCAGGATAAAATGACTATTGATGGGAAACTTTTCCGGTCCTACAAAAATGGACAAGCTTACACTCCGGCATTCCTCGAGGATTATGCAGCGGTGATAAAAAGTGATTTGATGTTATTTCAAGCTACTTCAAAGGAATCTTATTTGAATTCGGCCCAGTCCTTCACAGAACTTTGCATCAATGAATTTCTCGATGTAGAGGATGGCTTTTTCTTTTTCAACAATCCAAGTTCTGAAAAGCTCATCGCCAATATAAAAGAACTCTTTGACAATGTCATCCCTGCTTCCAATTCCATGATGGCTAGAAATCTTCATCAGCTGTCGATTTTTACTTATGAGGGAAAATACCGGGAGCTGGCAGAAAAAATGCTCGGAGGGATGAAGGATTTGATTTTGAGGGATCCTGGATTTCTTTGCAACTGGGCAAATTTCTATTTGGAAAACCTCGTTCCCACCGCTGAAATCGCTATTGTGGGAAAAGGAGCAACAAAACTGGCCAAACAATTCCAAAACCGGTATTTACCAAATCAACTCTTGGCTTTCTCTGAAGAAATGACAGAAACTGCCGCGATACTTCAGGGCAAAACGCCTGATTCCAATGGAAATGCCTTAATTTATGTTTGCTTTGACCATGCTTGCCAAAAACCGGTTAGCAGCATCGAAGAAGCACTTTCTCAACTTCCATATTTAGCCTGATTCCTTGGAGAGTTTGTTTACCAATCAAGAGTTGTTTCCTGACGAAGGCCAAAATTCCTTTGCTGACATTATTTTGCCGGTACCGATTCCGCGGATGTTTACCTACCGGATTCCGGGCACGTTAACACCTCAAATCCAAATAGGTGCTCGGGTGATTGTGCAGTTTGGAAAGAAAAAAGTGCTGACCGGTATCATAGGGAAAGTCCATAACAAACCCCCAAAGGCATACGATGCCAAGCCTATTTTGGATATTTTGGATGATCAGCCCTCTGTCAATCCGCTTCAGATCCGGTTTTGGGTCTGGATGGCTGACTATTATTGCTGTCATATAGGGGAAGTGATGCTGGCTGCATTGCCATCAGGACTTCGCCTGAGCAGTGAAAGCAAAGTACAGCTCAATCCGAATTTCGTGGCCGAAGAAAGCCAATATCCATTGGATACAAGAGAGGAATTGATTTTGGAAGCACTGAAAAACTCTCCGGAACTCAGCTATGATGACTGCGAAAAAATCCTTGGTGTCAAAACCATTCATCCTATCCTGAAAAGTCTGGTAACCAAAGAAGCCATTTTGATTTTTGAACGGGTCCAGGACAAATACACTCCAAAAGTTGAAACCCGCATCCGACTGAAATCTGAAATTGCCCAAGATAAAAAAGCACTGGAAGCGATCTTTGAGGACCTTTCTGGCAAGGCAAAACAGGAATCCATTCTTCTCAAATACCTACGGGACATACCGGTTTTCAATAATCCGTCTTTGAACGAAAAAGGCTTGGACAAAGCGACTTTGCTCGAAGAAGGTGATTCTGAAAGTTCCTTAAAGACCCTGATCAAGAACGGGATTTTTGAATCATTCAAGCAGGTGATCAACCGGATCGATGAAACGGAAATCACAGCTGGAGAATTGATACTCTCCGAAAAACAAGAAGAAGCGGTTTCAGAGATAAAAACACATTTTGAAAGCAAGCAAAGCGTCTTACTTCATGGCATAACGGGCAGCGGCAAAACTGAAATCTATATCCAATTGATCAAAGAAGTATTGGATTCTGGTTCACAGGTACTGATGTTGCTCCCTGAAATCGCTTTGACCACGCAGATTGTCTCCAGGCTCAAGCAGGTTTTAGGTGGACAGATGGGAGTTTACCATTCCAAATACTCGGACAATGAACGGGTGGAAGTTTGGAATGGCGTGATTTCGGGAAGATTTCCTTTCGTGGTGGGCGTCCGTTCTTCGATCTTTCTCCCATTCGACAGTTTGGGAATGATCATCGTAGACGAGGAGCACGAGTCGAGCTACAAGCAATTTGATCCGGCCCCGAGATTCCAGGCGCGAGATGCAGCAATCATGCTCTCTTATTTTCATCAGGCAAAAACCCTTTTGGGTTCGGCCACTCCCTCTTTTGAATCTTATTTCAATGCCACCGAAGCAGGGAAATATGGATTAGTGGAACTTCCAGAACGCTATGGCAATTCCAACTTGCCTACATTTCACCTTTCGGATATAGGTGCAGACAAAAGAAAAAACCTGCTAAAAGTAGATTCTACCAGAATGATGCGGGAGAAAATTCAGGATGCTTTGAGCAAACAGGAACAGGTACTGATTTTCCAGAATCGCCGAGGCTACTCTCCTTATATCCAGTGCGAGGATTGCGGTTGGACCGGGCAATGCATCCAATGCGATGTCAGTTTGACCTACCATCAGTTTGCAGAGGAAATGCGTTGTCATTATTGTGGGTACAAAGAGAAAGTTCCGACCTCTTGCCCAGCTTGTGGCAGCAGCCAGTTGACTACCATGGGAATGGGGACGGAACGGATAGAAGAGTCTTTGGGATTACTATTTCCAGAGGCAAGAATAGGCAGAATGGACTTGGATACGACCAGAAGTAAATACGGTTACCAAAAACTATTGGACGAATTCGGAGCTGGAAATATTGATATTTTAGTCGGAACCCAAATGATCACCAAAGGCCTGGATTTCGGGAATGTGACAGTGGTGGGAATCTGGGATGGGGACAGGATTTTAAACTTTCCGGATTTCAGGTCTGGAGAGCGAGCTTATCAGCAAATCACTCAGGTAGCAGGTAGAGCAGGTCGAAGAGAGGCCAAAGGATCCGTTATTATACAAAGCCGGAAAGTAGAGGAATACATTTACCAACAGGTTATCAAAGGGGATTATTTGGAATTTTACAGACATGAAATCCACGAAAGGAAGAAATTTTATTACCCTCCTTTTGTCAAGCTGATCAAAATCACAACCCGGCATTCAGACTACAAAACCGCTGAAAGAGCAGCTCATGATCTTCACCGACAAATGGCAGGCATCGCTGTGAAAAAAATCGTTTTGGGACCGGAAAAAGCGATCATAGGCCGGATTAAAAACCAATACCAATTCGAAAGCCTGATTAAGCTCGAACGGTCTGGCACCACCCAATCGGAATTCAAAAGTCAATTGGCTCAGATTCAGGAACACATCATTGCCAAACCGGAATTTCGGTCAGTTCGTTTTGTCGTGGATGTAGATCCAAATTAGAGTTAAAAAGTCGTGGCATTTTTTACCTCGCTACTCTCCCTTTTGATAAAATTCAGGACATCGTCATACCCCTGGCTTCCTGTCCAGAGAAATTGCGTGATCATTTTGATATGCTTTTTATGGGGATAAAACTCATAGACCACTTCTGCATCCTGCTCTTCTGCTTCCTTTAGAAAACGGTCGATACTTTGCGAAATACTCGGGTAAGTCCTCTCTCCCTCTAAAATCAACAAAGGTATTTGCTGATCCTCCAGAAAGTTAATCGGAGAATAAGCTTCCCAAACAGCAGGATCCTCAGTAAAAGTTTTGAGATACTTTTTTCCCTCCTTTGGATAATCGCTCAAAAACCAATGCATATCCAGACCTGCCGGATCTATTAAAATCCCACCTTTTATAGGATTGACTGATTCCAGTTCTTCAAAATAGTCATTGTTTGTGGCTAAAACCGCAGCCAAATGAGCCCCGGCTGAGTGGCCTGCCACGAAAATCCTCTCTGGATCTCCCCCATAACCGGCAATGTTCTCTTTCGTCCAAAGCAAGGCTTGAGCCGCTATTTCCACCATATCATCCACTTGATATTCCGGAGAAAGAGGATAATCAGCGATGACAGTGACCACTTCCCTTCTTGCCATTCTACTGCCCAAAAAATCATAAATCTCTTTTTTACCACTTTCCCAGCTACCTCCATACAAAAACACCATAACCGGTAGATTTTCTGATTTTTTCGGAGCAAATACGTTCAGGTTTTCTTTTGGAAGATCCCCGGCGGCACCTGAATCGGTGAATTCTAGATTTTTGTACCTGTGAATCACTTTGAAAGCACAGGAGTCTAAAAAGAATGAAATGGCAAGCAAAAGTAAGGCGCTTGGGAAAAATATTTTCATAGTTAGAATAGGTACAAAATCGGAACTGCTACTAAATTAATTGATTCCTTTCAATTACGAAGAAAAAGTTAATGCAGATCAAAAAAGCTGGACTTATCCCTGAATGGTCCTTATTTTCAATTCATCAAACCCTCATTTCACTCAAAGATTCCCCATGAAAAAAATCCCTTTGAGAAGCTATCCTTCCTAAGGTAGTTGGCAGGAGGCAGTTACTTTATTATTGCCTTCATTGCGAGGAGGAATGACAAAGCAATCTCGAACTATTTATCTGGATTGCCACGCTGCGCTCGCCTGCCTACCGTCAGGCAGGCAATGACGGTACTAAACCATAAGTACTAAACAGCTGGTTCCTGCTGACTCAGGCAATGGAAACTACCCAAGCCCCAGATGATATCCAGTGAATCCACTCCTATAACCTTGCGGTCGGGAAAGCAATCTGTCAAAATATCCAATGCTTTTTGGTCATTTTTATCACGGAAAGTCGGTACCACCACCGCTTCATTGGCGATGTAGAAATTCGCATAGGAAGCAGGTAATCGCTGGTCTTCATAGTATTTCGCTTCTGGCATCGGCAACTCCACAATGTTCAACTGCTTGCCATCTTCCAAACGCATTTGCTTCAATTCCTGTAGGTTCTCCTCCAGCAACAAATGGTTTTCATCCAACTTATTCTCCTCCACCACTGTCACCACGGTATCAGCATTCACAAAGCGGGTGATGTCATCAATATGCCCATCAGTATCATCGCCCACGATCCCATCTCCTACCCAAAGGATATGATTCACTCCGTAATAGTCACAGAGGTATTTCTCAATCTGAGACTGAATCAGATGTGGGTTTCTGTTTTCATTTAAGAGACAAGCGCGGGAAGTCAAAAGCGTTCCTTTGCCATTGAACTCAACCGAACCGCCTTCCATGACGATCCCAGGCGTAAAGCAAGGAATCCCTAAATGCTCTGCAATTCGATATGGAATCTGGTTGTCCAGATCATGCGGTGGATATTTATTCCCCCAGGCATTGTAATTCCATTTTACCAATGCTTTCTTCTCATCCGCTTTTGGATTGATAAGGAAAGCTGGTCCATGATCCCGACACCAAGCATCGTTGGTTGGGAAGAAATGGAATCGGATCTTACTAAGATCTGCTCCGGCTTTTTCCAGTTGTGCCAAAGCAAAAGCTTTCATGGCTTCATCAGCCACGCTGATGTTCACGATCTCACCTTTGGCGACGATCTTGATGAATTCGCAGTAGGCTGGATAAATCGTATGGATTTTGCCAGGCCAGGATTCCTCCTTATGTGGCCAGCTCAACCAAGTGGATGTATGGGGTGCGAATTCGGCAGGGAAATAGTATCCCAGTTCCGCGGGAGTCACGGCTCCTGTTTTCGCTAGTTCAAAAATATCTGACATGGTCCTATTCTTCGTCGAGGAATCGTTTGGTAATCGGCTGATATGAATCAATTCTACGGTCTCTCAAGAAAGGCCAGTGCGTTCTGTATCTGTCGGAGCCCTCAAAATCAAGTTCCTCCACGTGGATTTGCTCCTCTTCGTGGCTGGCTTTGAAGATCACTCTTCCAAAAGGATTGGAAACGAAAGATCCTCCCCAGAATTTCATATCTCCTTCGATACCGCAACGGTTTACAGAAACCACCGGAATGCCATTGGCGACAGCATGGGAACGCTGAATTGTCTGCCAAGCACCGTATTGTTCTTCATTGGTCAGGCCATCCTGATCCTTGTGCCAACCGATCGCGGTAGGATACACCAAGAAATCCGCTCCTTTCAAAGCCGTAATTCTTGCTGCTTCCGGATACCACTGATCCCAGCAGATCAAGACACCGATATTCCCGAACTTGGTATTGAATACTTTATAACCAAGATCACCAGGTGTAAAGTAAAACTTTTCAAAATAGCCCGGATCATCCGGAATATGCATTTTTCGGTACTTGCCTAGGTAAGAACCGTCTGCATCTAAGACTGCCGTGGTATTGTGGTACAAGCCTTCTGCTCTTTTCTCAAAAAGGGATGCAACGATGACTACTCCAAGTTCTTTTGCCAAAGCACCAAAGGTATCCGTAGAGGGACCTGGGATGGCTTCGGCCAACTTGAAGTTTTCATAATCTTCTACATCACAAAAATAAAGGGAACGGAACAGCTCCTGAAGGACCACCACTTGCGCGCCTTGATCTGCCGCTTTGCGAACTCCAGCAATGGTTTTTTCGAGATTTGCTGCCACATCAGCAGAACAGCTCAATTGGACCAAGCCCACTTTTACAGTTTTATTTGCCACTATTGATCGGTTTTAAGGATTAAGGATACAAAGATACTTTTGCCTGCCGCCAATCCCAAATCCAGCTTTTGAAATCGGGAAAGGTAATTGGTGAAGGATCAGAATAACGGGGAAACTTTAAAAATGATTCAAATTCTTAGTGGTGTCATTTCGATCGAAGGGAGAAACCATTCGAAAATGGCCAGAATGCCTCTGACCTATTTATTACCTGAGTATTTGATGAAATCTCTATTTCCTAACAAATAAATTCGTAGCATTTGTAAAAATGAAAAGATTGAAATTTCAAACCGACTAGAATAAATAAAGCACATCTATAATTGATTTTTGAATTTTTCTGAAACTAATCGGTTTGGGTACAAAATAATTTCTTTTTGCATTCTTTCAATTATTGGAATAAGCTCATTTAAAAAAGTATTATTATTAAAATTTTCAGAATAAAGTTGTCGAATATAACCATTTAAAATATCAACTCGGATATTATATCTTTCTGGTTCTCGAGTCTTAACACTTCCTTTTTCATAGGTTGTTCCTTCTATTAATTGAGTCAAAACCAAATCTTCAAAAAAATGATAATTGAATGAAATCAAAGATTCAATCTTAGGACTTAACTGATTTAATAAATTAATTAATTGATCATCTTCTAAAAATGTCAAAATTGATCTTATTTTTTTTAATGAACTTGTTAAAAGTTGATGATTATTATAGATCCTCCTATAAAAAACTTCCACAATATGATCCTTATCGAAAGCAGAAAAATGAACACTACTATTCGGCCCCATATTATACCAATGTATTTCTATTTCAGTTGGGACCTCAAGTTTTGTTTCGAAATAGTGAATTCTTGAAAAGGTTATTTTTTTTACAATTTTATCCAAAGATTCTAGTTCAAAGTATAAATCTGAACGATTCTTAAAAAAATCTTCTAATTGAATTTTTTTTAGATGCTGTTCTAAAAACTTCTTAGCTAGCTTGTATCCTAAAAAAACAACAATAAAAGATCCTATTGAAGCAATAGCAGTTATTAAAGCAAGCCATGTTTCCATTATTTGATAAATTTCATTCCAGCGTTCATGCATATATTTATTCAATCTCCTTGAAATAATCTTCAACAAATTGCCTAGTCAAAGAAATCAAAGTTTCTTTTATAGCCATATATTTTGAACTACCAGCAACTCCACTATATCCTTTTTGGTAAACATAGAAATACTCTAAATAAAATTCATCATTTTCCGTAATCTCTTGTAGAAGCACATTTTTTTTAATTAATCCGTACCCCTCAGCAACACTCACTGTAACTTTTGAGGAATAAGATATTAATCCCCCATCTAGAATTAGGCCTTCAACAGTAAATACTAATGATATGTTTGTAAATGGGTCATTTGTAATTTCAAAACCATTCGACCTTAGTAATTGCTTTATTTCAGCAGTAACCCCATCCTCGTCAAAGCCTAACTTAGTTCCAATCTTTTCAAGATCACTCATAAGAACCATAATGCGAACTGGTCGATTCTCTAGAATTTTTAAATTCTGAGTTTTCCCTGTATGGCTTACAATTAATAAGACACATAAGAACAATAGATTTTTCACAACATTTAATTTTAAAATTTTCCTTTATCCTCAATTCAAACCTAGAATATTAAGTTACCACGACTTCTTAAACTTCCCTATTCTATTCCTCTTTATTCGGCTTCCATATCCCTCGAAGCAATTCATCCAAAATTTAGCATAGACCTAGAATAGAATTTCACAAATGATCCACTACCCTTCTATCGTTTGATTTTTAATCTTCACCTTTCCAGTTTATTAAAGATTTAATAAAACTTAGCCTATTTCCCTTCATCAATATAAGCAATAGCACTCAAACTAACTTCTCTAGTTGATGACCCTTAAATTTGCTTGCATCTACCCTTTCCCATTTTCCAAAATTCCCAATCCACCCTCCAATTATCTCCGGAAAGTGATAAACACTTAACTTTTACTCCTAAAGAATCAATGGAGAGTGGTCATTACTATAATTTTACTCCTAAAGACTCAAGGGAAAGTGTTGAACTGATTAATTATGATCTCAAAGGCTCTCAGGAATGTCTTGAACACATTAATTATAGCCTCAAAGACTCTCCGGAATATGTTGAACACATTAATTATCGTCTCAAAGACTTTCAGGAATGTCTTGAACACATTAATTAATGTCTTTAGGACTCTACGGAGAGTGTTGAACACTATAATTTCCGCAGTTCAGGATTACTCCCGACAATTGTCGGGAGTAATCCTGAACCAAATTTAGAAGATTGTAAATCTTTTGATAAAGCTTCGAGATTACAAATCTCGAAGAGCAGAAGCTATTGTATTAGAAAACCCTTACTTCTCCGGATCCCAAGAAACCACTCCAACCATACTATCGGCAGTTCCATAATACAGAAACCACTGGTTCTGGAAGTAAACCAAACCTTCTAAAAAGGTGGTCCCCTCAGGATATTGTCCTGATTTTTCGAACGGCAAGGTGGGTTGGATAAAAGGTTCTTCCACCCTATCTAAAAGCTTCCAAGGTTCGCTTGCAGAAAAAAGAGCCTGACCACCGGTATAGACACGATTTCCAAGATTTTTCACACCTACCTGTTGAGAATTTCCTGCATTGTAAAGCACCACAATTCCATCTTTCATCAGGACTGGCGGTGGGCCAGCTTCCACCAACCAAGAATCGAAATATCCTGGTCTCGGACTCAAAACAGGAACACGGTTTCCTTCATGATTCTCCACAGGCTGCCAGTGGATCAGATCCTCGGATGTGGCTAACCAGATATGTGGTACTCCATAATACATCCAATATTTCCCATCTATTTTGGCGGCGGTAAGTTTGCCGTCTTTTATTTCTGTGACAATGGCTCCCGATTTTGATTCGGTAGAGTGGTATTCCCCGTCTTTCCAATCCTTAAAAATAGGTCCATGCTTTTCCCAGGTTCGGAGATCTCTGGAAGTGGCCACGGCAAGCCTCGGAACATCCCTGTTCCACTGGGTATAGGTCAAAACAAACAAGCCATCTGCTGTTTCAACGATTCGTGGATCCTCCGTGCCTCCTGTCCATTCAAATTCCTTTTGATTGTCCTCTTTAGGGTAAAAGATAGGTTCAGACTCCCGTTTGAAAGTCAAACCATCAGAGGAGGAAGCCAAACCAATTCTCGAAGTATGTCCACCTATCTCTTTTTCACCTAGTTTCTCTTCGGCTCGATAGAGCACAATTATTTGATTGCCTTTCACCACAGCTGCTGGATTAAAAGTTGCCATAGACTCCCAAGCAACGGTTTTACCAGTCATGGGATCTTGAAAAGTGGTGTTAGCCTGAGGCGCGATAATAGGTTTTGCATCTTCAGGTCTGACAAAAGGCCCAAGCATCCAAGGCTTTTGCTGCGCCTGCAGGGATAAAAAAGAAAACAAAAGCAGATTGAATGAAATTAATTTCTTCATGATTTTGGGTTTGACTGTTCTAAGATAGATTCCGCTGTTCAGCATTTGTAATGCCGAACCAATTTCATAGGATTTTCAATCCCAGTAAAAATAGAAATTACCAAATTTAGAAGATTGTAAATCTTCAGATAAAGCTTCGAGATTGCAAATCTAGAAGAGCAGGTTCTCGGAGTATGAAATTTTATTCCTAAACACTCAACATTCACTCTCTGAGTATAAAAACTGAAAATAACAGCGGTTTCTTGGTTATTGGTTCGTTGATATAAGAAACTTAGAACCTTTTATCGACTTACAAAAGCTCAACCCCTTCAGGCTTGTTAATCCTCCTACAATCTTCAACACCTCCGGTTTTAGCAGAGGTTATTAAATAATTAGACCTCCTTCGGGGTCTCGCCTGGTCATCAAACTTTGAATTTGATCAGTGGTCCTGAAGGGATCTCAGTTCTATTTAACCTAGGGCCTACCCCTGAGATTAAAGATAAACCTCTTATTAAAGCCAGCTGATTTTCCCAAAAACGGACAAAATTGTCCGATGAAATTTTTGATAAAATCCAAAAAACCTTCCTGAATGCCTCCAAAGCTGATTTTAGGAAGGCATACAATTTGGAATTTGCATGGCTCCAAAAGAAGAAAAATCTATATTTCTCGAATTTGAAATTTCTATGTGGAAGAATTACTTAAAAACATCTTTTAGAAACTTAAAAAGGCATAGAGTCTACACCTTGATCAATATTCTCGGGCTGACTTCAGGTATTGTTGCCAGTATTTTTATTTTCCTATGGATCCTGGATGAAGTCTCTTTTGATCAATTTCATACAAATGGAGACCGGATCTATAGCGTCATGGTCAATAGCACCAGGCCTGATGGAACTATTGACACCTATATTGCAAATCCTTCCCGGATAAAAGAGACTCTTGTCAATGAAATCCCGGAAATCCAATTGGCCACCCAATACAGTTTTGAAACGTCGCACTTGGTGAAATACAAGGAGGAAGGCTATAATGAGACTGGCCTGTATGCAGATTCCAATTTTTTCAACTTGTTTAGTTTTCCCTTGGTCAAGGGTAGTATTCTCTCTTCACAGAAGAACACAAATACTGTTTTTATTTCTGAAAACCTCTCCCAAAAACTTTTTCATGGAGAAGACCCACTGGGAAAAACCGTTCACTTGGGACAAGATCAGGAAATGATGGTTACTGGGGTTTTCGCGACTATACCAGACAATTCTTCTTTGCAATTTGATTTCGTGGCACCATTTGAGCTCTACTTACAGCAAAATCCATGGATGCAAAACTGGGCCAGCGGTGCTTCGAGGACTACCGTTTTGTTGAATGAAAATGCGGAAAATCCATCCGATAAAATCGCCAACCTGATTCAGAAAAACTGTTCAGACTGTACCAGCCAACCTTTTCTATTCCCTTATCATCAACTCCGTCTTCGGGGGGAATTTGAAAATGGGGTCTCTGTGGGAGGAAAAATCCAACAGATCTACTTATTTGGAACGATAGCCATGCTGATTCTGGTGATGGCCTGCATCAATTTCATCAATCTTGCCACGGCTAGGTCCGGTTCGAGAGGCCGTGAAGTAGGAATCCGAAAATCCATCGGAGCCAATAAATCCGAATTGGTCTTTCAATTTATCACCGAATCCATGTTGTTATCCTGGATTGCCATGTTTTTTGCTTTGATTTTGGTCCAGTTACTCCTACCCTTTTTTAACCAACTTACAGAAAAAACACTTCGACTGGACCTGGCAAACCCTGTTTTTCTCCTTGGGTTAATCGCAATCAGTGTCCTCACTGGCTTGTTTTCTGGTACGTATCCTGCTTTTATTCTGTCAAAATTCAATCCGATCACTGTTCTCAAAGGAGACAACCGTTCTCTTCTCAAAGGGCAGGGATTGCGGAGAATTCTGGTAATTACCCAATTTGCCACTTCGGCTATTCTGATAGTCAGCAGCATTGCCATATACAAACAGATCAGTTTTATCAGTGAGAGAAACCTGGGTTTTAACAAAGAAAACATCATTCTGATAGATCAAAATGAAGGCATTGTCAAAAACTACGATGGGATTAAAAATGAATTACTTCAACTATCCGGAGTAGAAAACATTGCTTTTGGTGGCAACAGTATATTTTCGGTGCCCATTACTACGAATGATCCAGTTTGGACCGGGAAATCTGATCGATCAGATATCTTTTTTAAGATTTTCCGTTGTGATCAGGAATTTATTCCAACTCTAAACATTCCATTGAGCAAAGGCAGAAATTTCCTTGGCTCCCAAGATGCCTCTAATTACATCATCAACAGGAAAGCTGCCGAGGCAATGGGATTAGACATGGAAACTGCCGTGGGTACTGAGCTGGAAATGTGGAATGGCAAAGGGCAGATTATCGGGGTGACAGAAGACTTTCACAATGACAATTTGAAATTTGATATCGAACCCATGATCTTTATGTATTCAGAAAATCTGGGTTCTCATTATTTCATCAAATTATCAGATCAAGCCGCTACGATGGCTTCCATCGATCAGGTCAAAGGGATTTTTAGACAATACAACCCAGACTATCCTTTTGAATTTTCTTTCTTGGAGGAGGTTTTTGAAAAAGAGTATCAGAGTGAACAAGTGACCGGCAAACTGGCACTTTCTTTTACCTTGATCGCCATTTTGATTTCCGGTCTGGGATTATTCGGTCTGGCTTCTTTCACTGCCGAAAGAAGAACCAAAGAAATCGGTATCAGAAAAGTGCTTGGAGCCTCTTCCCAAAGTCTTTCCCTGTTGCTTTGTAGCGATTTTGCGGTCTTGGTACTTGTCAGTTTGATGATTGGATTTCCTGTCGCTTGGTATATTATCGGTCAGTTTCTATCCTCCTTCACGTTCCATATAGAAATCAGCTGGACACTCTTCTTCTTTACCGCGGTACTGATGCTTGGACTCACGTTCCTTTCAGTAGGTTATCATGCGATCAAAGCCGCCTGGACAAATCCGGTTAATTCTCTCCAAAATGATGAGTAGGAGTATAAAAAACCTATCCAAACAAAGTTAAATCACCAATGACAAATTTATTTTTATGATTGTCCGCAATGAGGCCAGTCACCTTATTTTCTTTGCTTGATTGGCAGGAAGACCGATGACGGATGACCGAAGCAGCCTCACAACTAGAGTTTACCATTTATTAAGCCGCTTTAATCTATTAACTGGTAAAATAGCGGATATACATATTTATTTTTATGATTGTCCCCAATGAGGCCAGTCACCTTATTTTCTTTGCTTGATTGGCTGGAAGACCGATGACGGATGACCGAAGCAGCCTCACAACTAGAATTCACCATTTATTAAGTCGCTTTAATCTATTAACTGGTAAAATAGCGGATATACATAATTATTTTTTATAGTCCCTTCATTTAAAATAGCCTCTGCCATTCCTCAAAAAATGGATGGAAGACTCGGTTCTACTGGTTAAATTCCAATCTGTACCGAAAACCACCAATATGAAAACCAAATTATTACTGCTCTTGCTTTGCTTGGGTATGACTCTTCCTGGCTTTGGCCAAGAGCTGACCTCAGAACTTTTAGAGGGATTAACCCTTCGAAATATAGGTCCCGCTACCATGAGTGGGCGTATTGTCGACTTAGCAGTTCAAGAATCAGATCCTTATACCTTTTATGCAGCGACTTCGACAGGTGGAATCTGGAAAACCACAGACAATGGCATCTCTTTCAAACCTGTTTATGAAAAGGAAAACACCCATTCCGTTGGAGCCATAGCACTCAATCAAAGCCATCCCAACATCCTTTGGGTAGGTACAGGTGAAAGAGCCAACCGCCAGAGTAATTCCTGGGGAGATGGGGTTTACATTTCTCATAATAGTGGGAAAACCTGGAAAAATGTGGGCTTGAAAGATTCTCATCATATCGGGAGAATCATCCTCCATCCTACAGACACCGCAGTGGCTTATGTGGCTGCTATGGGTCATTTATGGGGCCCAAATGAAGAGCGTGGCCTTTACAAAACCAGTGATAGTGGTAAAACCTGGGAGCGATTGATCTATGTTGATGAGGAAACAGGTGTAGTAGATGTGGCAATGGATCCTACTGATCCAAACATTCTGTACGCTGCCACTTATCAGCGAATGAGAAAGCCTTATGGTTTTCATGGAGGCGGACCAGGCAGTGGAATTCATAAATCCACCGATGGTGGTAAAACCTGGAAAGAACTAAGCAATGGCCTTCCGGAAGGTGATTATGGAAGAATCGGGATTTCTATCTATCAAAAAAATCCAGAGGTTGTATTTATTTCTTTGGAACAAGGCTTTCAATACAATGCCTCCACGGCCTATAATGAAAGAAGAGCTGGCCTCTATCGAAGCAAGGACAAGGGAGAAACTTGGGAATTGATGAGTGACTGGAACCCAAGACCCATGTATGCTTCTCAACCTTTAGTCGATCCAAGTGATGAGTCTAGGATCTATATGATGAATCAGTACAGCTATTCCAGCGACAGTGGCAGAACATTCACAGCTCCCCGTCAATCTTTGCATGGGGATGATCGAATACTCTGGGTTAACCCGAAAGATTCGAGACATGTCATCAAAGGTGATGATGGTGGAATCGGGATTTCCTATGACAGAGGGCTTAAATGGCTTTTTGTCAACAACCTACCCGTTAGCCAATATTACCGGGTAGCTGTGGACAATGCCACCCCTTACAATGTTTATGGAGGACTTCAGGACAATGGAAGTTGGGTTGGACCAAGTGAGACTTATCGAAGAGATGGAATCTTAAACGAAGACTGGAAACGGTTGGGCGGAGGAGATGGGTTTCTAAACCTGCCAGACAGAACCGATCCGGATATAGTATATACCGAATCTCAATACTTGGGATTGTCGAGGCTCAATATGAAAACCGGACAAAGACAAGATATTCGTCCGGGAGATCCAACAGGAAACATCAGCGCCAGAAGAAACTGGGATGCTTGGGGACCGGGAATTCAAGAACCAGAGCTTGGAAATGCCATGGCACCTGCCAACTGGGACGGACCGTTTTTCTTATCTCATCATGATGGGAATACCATTTATGCCGGCACCAATGTACTTTGGAAAAGCACAGATAAAGGGGCTACTTGGGTTTCTTTGGGTGATTTGACTACCAAAGTAAACAGAAGGGAGCTTTTGATCATGGGACAGAGACCTGATGAGCATACTGCCTCTTTGGATGATGGTATTCCTTATTTCCCAACTTTGACAGCCATAGCTGAAGATTTATTTACACCTGGAATGCTCTATGCAGGAACTGATGATGGTTTGCTGCAGGTTTCTTGGGATGATGGTAAAACCTGGAATGATGTCACCAGCGAGTTGAAGGGCTTGCCAAAAGAAACATGGATCAACACCTTTGAACCTTCGCATCACTTTGCAGGCACTGCCTACGTCGCTATCAATAATTACCGAAATGACGACTTCAAAAATTACATCTACCGCACCAAAGATTATGGTAAAACCTGGGAATCTGTAGAAGGAAACTTGCCAGCAAACCGTGTGGTAAGAACTTTAAGGGAAGATCCAAAGAACCCGAATCTACTTTATTTGGGAACTGAATTCGGCCTCTTTATCAGTAATGATGCATGCGAGCATTGGGTAGAACTTAGAAGCAACATGCCAACCCTGCCTTTTAATGACTTGGTTATTCACCCTAGAGACAACGATCTTGTTTTGGGAACGCATGGAAGAGGAGTTTGGATTTTGGATCATGTGAATGCACTTCAGGAAATGACTCCAGAAGTACTAAAGCAAGAGGCCGCTTTATTCTCTATCGCAACAGCCGAAATCATTAATTACACGAATGACGGAGCTCATACTGGTGACATGTATTACAGAGGTGAAAACCCTGAATTCGGAGCTGCCATTGATTATTACCTCAAAGATTCCGTTGCGAAAAATTCTATCAAACTTACAGTGATGGATGCTACCGGCAACTTTGTAAATGAAGTTAAGACTAACAATAAGGCTGGCCTCCATCGCGTAATGTGGGACCTTACTTATCAATTTGAATCTGCAGGAACAGGAAGATCGAGAATGAGTGGTCCTTATGTGGTTCCGGGATTATACACTGCCAAATTGGAGGTGAATGGAAAAAGCTATGAGCAGAAATTCAAAGTAAATGATGACCCAAGACTCGATATTTCGATTGGAGTTAGAAAAGAATGGACCGCCTCTTTGAACCAAATACTTGATTTATATGGAATAGTTGAAAAAGATCGCAGCGCTGTCCAAAAGCTGGAAGATCAGCTTGAGAAACTAGAGAAGGATAGTATCGCTTACGATGAACAAAGTGCTGCTCCTCTCAAAGAAGTGATCCGTAAGTACGGTGAGTTGACCAGCAGAATCAGGACGCTGTATTCTCAAGTGGGAGACTATATCGGGCCTTGGACACATGATCAAAACGAACAGTACAGCTATTTCCAAGCTGTTGCTCCAAAACTAAAAACCGAAAGCGAGCAAGTGATCAAGAGTTCGCTTCCAAAAATCAACAAGAGTCTTAAAAAAGAAAATCAGTTGAAATTGGATAATTAATCGACAACAAATAGAGTTGCAAAAGAGGCTGTCTCATAACTCCTTTTTGTCACATTGAGCACTTGAGAGACGAGAGTCACGAAGTCGAAATGTAGCTTAATTCGCTGTATAAAGCCTTCGACTCCGCTCAGGCTGACAATATCATATAATTTTGAGACAGCTTCTTTTTTGTTTAAAATCATTTTTAAGTTCACCATTTCATGTTGATGGTAAGTCTTTCATGAAACCAATTATTTTTCGGTCCAAAGTCCACAATTCAAGTCCAAAATGCATAGCAGCATAAATAATTACCGCATCAATTAATCCTATCCCTCTTCCTAATAATTTGTTTATACCTGCAAATTCCCCTGCCTTGACGATCATGCCCGGAGAATCCAAAACTCTCATTTGTTGGTAGAAATCATTAATCAAGGTTCTTTCACGGTTATTTTTCACACCTTGAAGCAGTTCGGCAAAAATCAATTCCAGCGTGTAAATCTCTCCGTTTTCCATGATTTCAGTCATAGGTTGAAAGAAATCTGGATTTCCTTTTAGGAATTCAATCCATACGGTGGTATCTACCAGTACTTTTCTCATTGCTGGTTTTGGTCACGCAATTGATCAGCTCCATAATAAAATTCTATAGGCTCAGCTGCCACCTCTTTTGCCAAATCCAACAATTTCCTTCGAGCCAAATAGTCTTTTAAAGCGATTCGAAGCGCCTCGGTCACATTTTTTGCTCCTGAAGTGTTGATTACTTCTTGAATCAATTCATCCTCAATTAATGCTGTGATTTTCATAACGTAAGGGATTTAAAACAAAAATACGATAATCCATCGTATTTGTAAGCTTGCTGGAAAAAGCCGAATTACTATTCATGGAACCAAAAAAAATGATCTTCGAATTTCCCATTTTTTCTAACTTATCAAATCAATTAGCCTAAACCCGAATGCATCAAACCAAGACCCTATTTCTTTTTTGCCTTTGCCTATTTATAAGCACTGTCAGCTTTTCCCAACAGCGGGTTTTCGATGAATACACGATCCGGAATTTCTCTTTCCAAGGTCACGCCGCTAAGGTTGTTTTCCCTAACAAAACCAATGAAAATGGTAATTGGGTTTGGAGAGCTAGATTTTGGGGACATGAACCGCAGTTAGACAAAGCCTTATTGGAACAAGGATTTCATGTGGTACATGTGGACGTCGCTGATCTTTTTGGAAATGAGGAAGCTGTTAAAATTTGGGATGATTTCTATGTCTATTGCCGAAAGGAATTTAATCTCAATCAAAAGGTTGTTTTGGAAGGAATGAGCCGAGGCGGTTTGATTATTTACAATTGGGCAGCAAAAAACACCGACAAGGTTTTTACGATATATGCCGACGCACCGGTTTGCGATATTAAGAGTTGGCCAGGAGGATTATATACAGGAAAAGGCAGCTCCTCTGATTGGGAGAAATGTTTGAAAGCCTACGGACTCGATTCTGTATCAGTTTTGGATTTCAAAGGAATCCCTATCTATTCCAGCATTGCGGTAGCAAAAGCAAAAATCCCAGTAATACATGTCTATGGAGAAGCCGATGAGGTAGTTCCCTATGAAGAAAACACTGCATTATTAGCCGAAGAGTTTAGAAAAGCTGGGGGAAATATCAAGTTGATCGGCAAGCCCGGAGTTGGACATCATCCTCATAGTTTGGAGGATCCTGCCCCAATTTTGGAATTTATTTTAGAATCCATCAGGAAGGCGAATTAAAGTCTGCTTTATATATTTGGGCAAATGACCAAAAAATGATCAGAATTTATCTTGCTTGCCTCCTATTTGGGTGTTTAAATTTTAACCCTTCTTTTTCCCAAAGCCAAGTTCCGATTCCCACTTCCGCCCAACTGAATTGGCAAAATGCCGAATTAGTAGCCGTATTCCATTATGATCTACACGTATTTGATGGGAAAGTCTATCATCAGGCATTCAATCGCATAACCCCGATCCCAGATTACAATATTTTCAATCCTGAGAAACTAGATATCGATCAATGGGTGAAATCTGCTAAAGACGCAGGAGTTAAAATCGCAATTTTGACAGCTACCCATGAAACGGGTTTTGCTTTGTTCCAAAGCAACTATAATCCCTACAGTATGAAAGCCCTGAAATTTCAGGATGGAAAAGGAGATTTGTTGCGGGACTTTAAGGAAGCTTGCGAAAGACATGGACTTCAGGCAGGAGTTTACATAGGTATTCGCTGGAATTCATTTTACGGCATCCATGATTTTATGGTGGAAGGTGATAGCGATTTTGCGAAAAACCGCCAAGAACATTACAATACCATGGTGGAAGGCATGGTTCAGGAGATTTTCACCAATTATGGAGACTGGGCAATGGTATGGTTTGACGGAGGAGCTCATGGACCCGAACAAGGAGGCCCGGATGTGTTATCCCTTTTTGAAAAGTATCAACCAAATGGTCTTTTTTATCACAACCTCCAGCGTGCTGATATGCGTTGGGGAGGAAGTGAATCCGGCATGGTTCCTTATCCAAGCTGGGGTACATTTCCTTACCCTGCTGTAGGAGCGGGAGAAAGCGCAAGAGTTGAAATAAGTAAAAACAATTTTGCATTATTGAAAACTGGGGATCCAGATGGCATCTATTATATGCCAGCTATGAGTGATGCACCTTTGAGGGGATATGGCGGACATGATTGGTTTTGGGAGCCAGGAAGAGATGGGATTATCTACCCGTTGGAAAAATTGGTTCACATGTATTACAACTCTGTTGGTCATAATTCCAGTTTGATTATGGGGCTGACTCCTAATGCTGATGGATTATTGCCTGATGCTGATGTAAATCGATTAAAAGAATTTGGAGATGAGATAAAAAGAAGATTCGAAAATCAAATCGCGACCACTTTTGGAAATGGAAATACAATTCATTTAAAACTTTCGAAAACCCAACAAGTAAATCAGCTGGTTTTGATGGAAGAAATTTCCAATGGGGAAAGAGTCAGAAAATTCTTGGTTGAGGCCAAAACCAAGCAAGGATGGAAGACAATTTTTGAAGGCTCAGTGATCGGCCACAAGTTTATTCATCAATTTGAAAAGATGGAAGTTTCAGATTTGAGGTTGAAAATATTGGATTCCAAAGGAGAAGCCCAAATCAAGGAATTTAGTGTTTATTCGTTTTGAAAAAACAAAGTCAAAAAAAATCAAAATTGCCTGTCTTGAATTTTATTAAATTCCCAAGTCAAATACAATCAACCCACTTACCATGAAATCAATAAGCTTAATCATTGGCTTGAATTTACTCCTTGTTTTTTCTGCTTTTGCTCAGCAAAGCTGTATGACAGAAGAAAATATCAAAGCGCTAGATGCTCAATGGGAAGAAGCAATCCTCCATCCAGACCCAGATTTTTTAGAATCAATTTTAGCAGAGAACTTCATTTGGGTTCATAATCACTATTCTATGGTTGACACAAAAAAAACAACCGTAGAAAGCAGAAAAAGGCAAAAAGCCAATGGAGGTAGCAATATCAAATCCCGAATTCAAAGTGATGTAAAAGTGGCAATTACAGGCAATACTGCCATTGTAACTGGATTTACCGATGTAGACAGGGAAGTTGATCCAGCTAAATATCACTTTATGAGAACCTATGTAGAAGTGAATGGAAAATGCCTATTGGTTGGAAATCATACCATGGCAATTCCGAAAGAAAAATAATTTATTGGATCGGGCCTACGGGTCCTAATTTTCCTTTCGCTTCATTTTTTAACTGCATGGTCGAATAAACTTTTCCTCCTTTGATTACGGTATGTACCGATCGGGTGCGATTGATATCTTCCAACGGATTTCCTTTGATGATCATTAAATCCCCCCATTTCCCGGGAGCAATACTTCCTGCTTTGTCACCAATTCCTAGTGCTTCCGCATTTTGCTGAGTTGCAAAAAAAATCACCTCTGCAGCCGGTATCCCAATTTCCACCATCGCAGCCATTTCTCGATGAATGAAAAATCCACCAATACCTCCACCTAAATAGTTATCCAATAAAAGCGGTCGATCTGTCCCAACAGTAATCAATCCTCCTGCATCATAATAGCGCTTTAGGATACCTTTTTTGACAGGATAGATCAAGGCACAAAGTTCATTAAAAGCAGAGGGTTTTACCTCTTTGATTACGTTCAACGTAAAAGGAGTGAAATATTGCACCTCATAGGCAAAGTCAAAAAACACAGGGGAATCCACTAGACCAATAGCTCCATAAGTCGCCAAAGTAGCATCAAAGTAAACTCCATTTTCTATATACAATTGAATAATTTCTTCGAGTCTTGGATCTACTGGATCAATTTGCTTAAGGCTTTGGTAGGCAGGTATAGAATCAGGCAAAAGTCGCCCACCTAAAAAATGCTCCACTCGGTCGATTCCCATTTCAATTGCTTCCTGTGGATTTACTGAATTTCGAAAACCTGAATCAAAATGACCTGTCACCGTCAAATCGTGTTTGTGAGCCTGATTTATCAAAACTTTTAAATGTTCTTTGGTAATTCCTTTCGCCTTGAATCCATAAGCTCCTTTTTTAGCCCAATCATCCACTCGGTTACGAACATCCTGATCTGTAAAGTCAGGATTCCAATCAGGAGCAGCCGTTCCGAAATACGGTCCTGAATGTAAAATCCTAGGTCCGGGGCGATTGCCTGTATCAATCTTTTTTTGCAAATCCCACATTTTCTCTGATTCTATTTCTCCAGCGGGGAAAGTGCTCGTTATACCATTTGCCAAGAAAATCTTAGGCATAGCAACTGTATCGTCATAGGCTTTATTATCATAACTGACCCGATAGTGTGCATGCAAATCGATCAATCCTGGCAAAATATAGTCGGCATCTGTCAAAGACATTACCTCCCAATTCATCACATTCTCTGTGCCTGTTCCAAAAAGTCCATTGACTAAATAAACTCCAGTATTTTTTTTGAAGCTTTTTGTGGAGCTGTCATACACCCAACCTCCGGTGAGGATTTTATTTTGCGAGAATGCCGTCAGACTAAAAAATATAAAAAGCAATAGGGCTAAAAGAGGCTTTGAGTTCATGGATAGTGAATGAATGATTCGTCCTGTTAAAGCTTCAATTTAGCTAATTCTCAATGAGATAAAATGGAAGTGGAAAGGAATGCCACGAATAGTTTGATTTGAGCTGATTTTCTTAAAAAGATTTAAAATATTTTTCGAGGTATGGCAAATTCGATTTTTTTCATTTTACTTTGCATTTCAAAGTACTTTTAAAAAATGAAATCGAGTGGAAAGAAATTTCTCAATTAATTGAAAGATGAAACTGCGAGATTCCATGATGCCATAAAAAATCAGTTATTAATACATGAAAAAACCGGAACAAGAATTAGCTGAGATCAAATCCATGATGGAGCGGAGTACACGCTTTCTTTCATTGAGCGGGTTATCTGGAGTATTGGCGGGAATCTATGCCATCATTGGAGCGGGTATCGCTTGGTATTGGATTTATTTCCCTCTTTCTGAGTGGGGAGATGCTGCTAATGAATTATCTGATTCCGAATTGATTTGGCGAATTCTATTTTTAGGATTAGTGATCATGGGATTGGCTTTGATTACTGGCTGGAACATGAGCAAACAGAAAAGCGCAAAAGCCTCTCAAAAATTCTGGACATCCGCAAGCAAGCGATTTTGGCAGGCATTGTTTATTCCTGTCCTGCTCGGAGGTTTGTTTTGCTTCGCATTGGTTCATGAGCATACTTTCCAATTGATTCCTGCAGCCATGTTGTGTTTCTATGGCTTGGGATTGGTCAGCGCCTCTCATTTCACTTTGGGAGAAATCAAGAAACTAGGCTTTTCACAATTGGGTTTCGGGGTTTTGGCAGCATTTTTCCCACAGTTCGGATTGCTGTTTTGGGCAGGAGGATTTGGGATTCTTCATGTCATTTATGGATCCATGATGTATTACAAATACGACCGATAAGGTGAAGGGGAATTACGATAAAGCGTTTGAAAATGTGGTCCGACTCCGGGTCATGTCCATCCTGATGGTCAATGAGGAATATGATTTCAATTCCTTCAAAGAAATACTGGAAGTGACGGATGGGAACTTGGCTTCACATTTAAAAAACCTTGAAAAACAAGAATACATCGAGGTCAATAAAAGCTTTGTAGGCAGAAAACCATTGACTACCTACTCTGCTACTTCAACGGGTAAAAAAGCTTTCCAGGACCATCTGGAATTCCTGGAAAATTTGATCAAAGCAAATAAAGCGTAAAAAAATTTAAGCATCTACTTTGAATTTCAAAGTACTTTCAATTAAAGCAAACATGAAAACAAACATTGAATTCTTAAAAGGCTTCCAAGCTAAATCTGCATTGGTCGCAGGGATTATTGGAGCGAGCATTCCTTTTTCCTGGTTGATGTTTCTCATCCTAGTCAAAAGTGAATTGTTTGAATCCTGGATGTGGGTCCCATTGATTCTTATCCCTTTAGGTGGCGTATTTGGCGGTTTGTTTTTTTACCTGATGGGATTTGTCTGGTTTCCATCAGGAACCAAAAAATTTGGAGCTATCCTTTTCAGCACACTCCTATACTTCGTCGCGATCTGGCTCAGTGCCGTTTTTGCATTCAGCCTAGTTGGCCTTTGGGATTGAGTCTCTCCAAAACTTTAAACTAAACTTCTACTTAATCCTAAAAAAACCATGGAGTCAACAACAAACCTTTCTCTTCTCGACAAATTCCAAGATTGGATAGCGAGATCAACCAGCTTAAAATTATTGGTCATTGGCTTCATAGTCTTGATCCTCTTAATTCCGCAGTCATTTACCATAGATCTAATTAATGAAAGGCAAGCGCGACTTGTGGAAACTGAAAATGAAGTAACCAACAAATGGTCCAGGGAACAAACCGTCATAGGCCCATACTTAGCATTGCCATACAATTATTACCGTGAGGTAAGTAGTAATGGGGAAAATAAAGTTGTCAAAGAGTTAAAAACAGCATATTTTCTACCTGATGTTTTAGATGTCAAAGGTGACCTTCAGGCTGAATCCCTTCATCGCGGAATTTTTGATGTCGTGGTTTACAAGGGAGACATCCAATTTAAAGCAGAGTTTGGGAATATAGCTCTACAAAAATTAGGTATAACACCTGATCAGGTACTCTGGGAACAAGCTTCATTTTTGATTTCGGTTAGCGATCTGAGAGGTATAGGAGAAAACCCTGACGTTTCTCTTAATAATTCCCCATTATTATCAGAACCTTTTTCCGATAATCAATCTCTTCAAAAAGGTTTACAATTTCCTGCTTCTCTTGATTCCTTGTCTAAAGAATTGAATTTTTCAGGAAGTCTCAAACTTAAAGGAAGTAAGGATTTCCAATTGGTCCCATTAGGCAAAACAACGGTTATGAATCTCAGTGGCAACTGGCCAAATCCGAGTTTTCAAGGTGAGTTCTTGCCAGAGAAAAGGGAACTTACAAAGGACGGATTTCAAAGTACTTGGAAAGTCCTCCACTTTAATAGACCATTTGGTCAGGAGTTTTCCAATACACTTCCAAATTTTTCAGAGAGCTCTTTTGGTTTAAGTCTCAAATTGCCAGTTGATCAATATCAGCAGAGCATCCGCACTTCCAAATATGCCATCCTAATTATTGTTTTAAGCTTCTTGGCTTTGTTCCTGATGGAGACTTTTTCCAAAAGAAGAATACATCCTTTGCAATACACCTTGGTGGGCTTTGCCTTGGTCTTATACTACACGCTATTGATCGCACTTTCTGAACAATTCGGCTTTACCATAGCATACCTTATCGCAAGTATAGCCACTGTAGGACTGCTTGCATTTTATTCCAAAAGTCTATTTCCAAAGTTCAAAACCTCTGCAGTTTTCTCAGGAATTCTCACAGCCTTTTACATTTTCATTTTTGTCATAATCAAGCAACAAGACTATGCCTTGCTGATAGGAAGTATAGGACTATTCGTGGCATTAGCGCTTACAATGTTCATTTCCAGAAAAATCGATTGGTATAAAAAATAATCGAAGGCAATTCAAATAGAGATCAAATGAAAGCATCAAGTTTATCAAAAAAGTTAGAAGCCTACTACTTCACCATCAAGCAGAACAGATGGCATTGGTTATTCCAACTCTTTTGCAGGATTTTGTTGGCCTATGCGTTTATCGTCGCCGGAATGGTGAAAATTTTAGGCGAACGGTTTGCCAGCGGCTTATCTGTAATTCACCCGATGGGCGCTTATCTGGAAGCACTTCACCATACCGGGTACTATTACACATTTATAGGCTATGCACAGGTAACTGCCGGAGTTTTACTTCTTATCCCAAGTACGGTTTTGATGGGAGCTTTGCTTTACCTACCAATCATTGTGAATATTTGGATCTTATCTTATGCAGTGAGATTTGTGGGTTCTTATGTCACTTCTCCTCTGATGGTCCTGGCAAACCTGTACATTCTTGCCTGGCATTATGACAAACTGAGGTACATCTTACCTTTTAACCGGTATTCTAAAGAAGTAAGCCTTGCAAAGCCGGATAAATACAGCCTTAAATTCCCCTATTTATTTGCTGGAGGGGTCTTAGCAATCATGGTTTTCTTTGTTTTATTCTCCCAATTCGGACATGAGGTAATGCCTCAAAACTCACTGGAATCCTGCCAAAAGCAATTTGTGGGCACAGAAAACGAAGCTGCGGGATTTACTTTCTGCGAATGCATCCACGTCCAAGGTGGCTCCCTTGACGATTGTCTTGAAGGTTTTGAAAACTCTAAACTCAATTCAACACCTTCGATTTAAGCAAAACACATCCTTTAATCCACCCATCATGAAAGAAGAAATATTAACCCAATTAGACGATCCGACGGCTCTTGAGAAGCTTTATCGATCCAACAAATCCCAATTCAAAGAATCTCTTTTAGAGATCAGCAAGGAGGGAAAATCAAATCCTGCCATTGAATTCTGGACAGCCCGCCTAAGCTATGAAAGCAACTCTATCTCATGGGGCACAAAAAATGAATTGCTTTATGTGGCATTAGGCTGTTTTATCGCTGGGCTTATTGGAAAATTTCCCGACATTTTCTCGATATCACCAGACTTCTTCCTGCCAAGGAATATTGGGTTTGTTGTGTTTCCTGTTCTGATCTCTTATTTCGCCTGGAAAAACCAACTTTCAAGGCAAACTTTTGGCTATTTAGCAGGAATCATAAGCATTTGCGTCATTTACATCAATATCCTTCCAGACAATCCCGATAGCGATTCCATTGCTTTGGCATGCATTCACTTGCCTTTACTTCTCTGGACAATTTTGGGAGTTTCTTTTGCCGGTCAAAATTTCAAAAGCATTCATTCCAGACTGGATTTTTTACGTTTCAATGGAGAAGCTGCGGTGATGTGTGCAGTGATCGGGATAGCCGGAGCACTCCTGATGGCTATTACATTTGGGCTTTTTGAATTGATAGGAATCAATATGGAGCCTATTTTTGAAAAATACATTCTGGTATTTGGTCTTCCTTCTGTTCCGATTCTAGCTGCATTTTTAACTCAAACCAATCCTCAACTCGTCAATAAAGTAACTCCGATTATAGCAAAACTTTTTAGCCCTGCTGTTTTGATCATGCTCGTGATTTACCTCAGTGCCATCATCTATTCAGGTAAAGACCCGTATAATGACCGAGAGTTTTTACTGATCTTCAACTTGCTATTGATCGGGGTGATGGCATTGATATTCTTTTCTATTGCAGAACACTCCGGTAAAGGAAAACTCTCTTTGGATACCTGGATTCTTTTATTGCTTTCACTGGTCACAATAATCGTCAATGGAATTGCCCTATCAGCCATATTATTCCGAATTTCTGAATGGGGGATTACACCAAACCGACTGGCAGTTCTCGGCAGTAATATCCTCATGCTTGTTCATCTATTGATCATAGCAATCAAGATTTTCAAGACGATCAAAAGCAAAACACAAGATCTGGAAGTTGGAAAATCTATCGCTTTCTATATTCCTGTTTATGCTATTTGGGCCTCAATTGTAGTCTTTATATTTCCCACGATCTTCGGTTTTCAATAAATCCCTTTAATACAGGCATCGATCGAATGCATTGATGCCTGTATTTATTGATGCATTCCACAAAATCATTGTATTTTGGCATTAGCCATCAAAATCAATCTGAGTCAATGGATATTTTTAGCATCATTACCATTCTTATTGTTCTGTCCGCAATTTTCGCCTTCATCAATACCAAGTTTCTCAAACTCCCTTTTACCATTGGCCTGATGATCATCGCCATAGGCTTTACGGTAGGAATCACCATTCTTGGTAAAATCAACCATTTATTTATTGAAGAAGCTGAATTGCTTATTCAGTCCATTGATTTTGAAACTGCCTTACTGGATGTGATGTTGGGGTTTTTGTTGTTTGCAGGAGCTCTTCATACCAAACTTGACACACTAAAAACCCTGAAAGCTCCCATTGCTACTTTTGCCACGATAGGAGTGTTATTCTCCACTTTTCTTGTGGGCACCATGATGTACTTCGCCTTTTTGATCTTCGGACATGAAATCAATTACATTTTTTGTCTTTTATTCGGTGCTTTGATATCTCCTACTGATCCGATTGCTGTTTTGGGGATTTTAAAAGATGCAAATGCACCTAAAAAGCTGGAGGTTAAAATCGTGGGAGAATCCCTCTTCAATGACGGTGTTGGTGTGGTGGTTTTCTTGGTGATTTTCAAAATTGCCCAACAAGGATTGGAGTCTGTCAATCCAGGGGAAGTTGGATTGCTTTTTCTCGAGGAAGTTGCCGGAGGGATAGCACTAGGCTTACTCGCAGGTTGGCTCACATTTAGGCTGATGAAAGTGATAGATCATTATGAAACAGAGGTGATCATCACCCTAGCCTTAGTGATGGGCTTATCGGTATTGGCTCATAAAATCCATGTTTCCGGTCCTTTGGCAGTGGTCGTAGCGGGAATTTTCATTGGCAATAAATCGCCAAAAATCGCCTGGTCAGATACCACGCAGAATTATGTTGACAAATTCTGGGAGCTGATTGATGTTCTACTCAATGCGGTGCTATTTGTCTTAATTGGTTTAGAGCTTCTGATTATTTCTGCCAAAGAAGAATATTTAATGGTAGGGATTATCGCCATCCCCGTTGCTTTGATTGCCCGATATGTGTCTCTTGCCGGTCCAATTGCCATATTCGAGAAGAAACTCGATTTTATTCCCAAAACGAATTTGTTGATGACCTGGGGAGGAATCCGGGGAGGAATTTCCATAGCCTTGGCGCTGTCACTAGAGCCCCAAATGGAGCGTGAACTCTTCCTTACAGTTACCTATGTGATCGTGGTATTTTCCATCATAGCTCAGGGTCTGACTATCGGACCTTTGGTAAAAAAGGTATTGGGAAAATATTCAGATACCACTTCAAAACCGCATGATTAGGAGCTACTTTTTGGCTTCTCCCAAAGCTTCATTATCTTATCATTCAACTCTTTTTGCCATGAAACATATTTTTTTCAAAGTCATTTCACTTTGTCTTATTATTTCTGCTTGCTCTGATCCAAAAGAGGAAGTTCATTCCTCAGGATCCTCATCTCAGCTTTCCTTTTCGCAGGACTATCAAAAGCCAGCATTTGTAAATGACCAGCGAGCTGAAAAAATAAAAAGCATTCAAGAAGAAATCAGAGCCTTGATGGAGACCTATGCTGAGGAAAACCATATCCCAGGCATTGCTTATGGAATCGTAGTGGATGATCAACTGATGGTTTCCGATGCTGTAGGGTACATGAATTTAGAAAAACAGGTTCCAGCAAAACCTACCACGGATTTCCGAATTGCCTCTATGACCAAAAGCTTTACTGCGGTGGCAATTATGAAATTGAGAGAGGAAGGTAAGCTGGCTTTAAATGATCCAGTTTCGGATTATATTCCTGAGATGGCAAACATCACTTACCTGACCAAAGACGCTCCGGTTATTGACATAGAAAATCTACTGACGATGACAGCAGGTTTTCCAGAGGACAATCCTTGGGGTGACCGACAACTGGATGAGTCAAATCAGATGTTGTTAGATATGATATCGGAAGGAATTACATTTTCCAATGTTCCTTCTTTTCAATATGAATACAGCAATACTGGTTTTGCCATGCTTGGATATATTGTTTCTCAAGTTTCAGGAAAACCCTATCAGGAATATATTCAGGAAGAAATTCTCAAGCCACTGGGAATGAACCAAACCTATTGGGAAATAGATGAGGTACCTGCCGAGCAATTGGCAATTGGCTACAGATGGGAAGATGAAGAATGGAAACTGGAACCTATGCTTCATGATGGTTCATTTGGAGCTATGGGTGGTTTGATCACGACAATTAAAGATTTCAGCAAGTATGTGAGTTTTCATCTTTCCGCCTGGCCTCCGAGAAATGGAAAGGAAACAGGTCCATTGAAAAGAAGTTCGCTGAGAGAAATGCAAACCCCACAATTCCCAAGACTGAATAACAATGCTAAAAACTATAAGGAAGAACCTTGCCCCATCGTTTCAGGGTATGGTTTTGGACTGGGCATTTATCAAAATTGTGAGGGTCAAAAGTGGGTTTCCCATGGGGGAGCACTACCTGGGTTTGGAAGCAATTATGTGTTCTACCCAGAGTATGGAATCGGGATTATGGCTTTTTGCAACTTGACTTACACAACACCATGTCCATTACAAAAAATCCAACAATTACTTTTTGACAAACTGGACCTTCAAACCAGAGAATTACCTGTTTCAAACATTTTAGCTACACGGAAAAAACAACTAGAAGAGTCTTTTCTGAAAGGTGAAAATGCCCTTCAAGAAAAGATTTTTGCGGAAAATTTCTTTTTGGATGAAAGCAGGGATCATCGAATCAAAGAAATCAACTTGGCATTAAATGAAATAGGTGAAATCAATTCCGTTTCTGAGATGAGTCCTCAAAATCAATTAAGGGGTACTTTTAGGATTCAAGGTGAACTGAAAGACATCATGATTTTCTTTACACTAAGCCCCACGAAAAACGCCGAGATTCAGCAAATGCTCTTTGCTGTGGTAGACAAAGAAAACCAATAAATGATGCATATAAATTCAGAGTTGGAAGTTTTAACACAACTGATTCATGAGAGTATTTTAGATAATTCAGATCTGAAATATATTCCTTTGTTTGAAGCTTATAATGAGAAATTCCCCACTAATGAAGAGGTAACAATTAACTGTCAAAGTCAAATTGGATTCATCTATTTTCATCATCAATTGCATTCGGAGGCTCTCAATCATTTTCTACCTTTAATTGATGAAAGGGGAAAAATAGAAGATTTCCTTTTTTCCAATATTCTATTGCAAACTCTTCAATGTTTGTCTCAAGAAAATCGACTTCCAGAAGCCAAAAACTTATTTGAGAGATTTATTGATGATCAATGCAATGACAATTTCTATCACCTTGAGGCCATGCTAGTTTGGTTCACTTTATCCTTAAAACCGACTGAGGAAGAACTTCAACTTTATAAGCCGAAACTCAAACAACTCATGGATGAGCTTGGATATTTTTCCGAAAAACCCACAATACATGAACAGGTTTTAGATGCTAAAAAGGTACACCTTCAAGCCAACAGAAGATTTTCTGAAATTCAAATTGACTATAGAAAAGATCTAAAGTCAAAGACTATCCAACGCCTGAACGATTTTATTGATTCTTCCCCACTCGGTTTTTATGTCAAACTTGCAGTGGATTTTAAACGGCAAATAGAAAAACTCGGACAGTAAACCTTTACTTTTTCCTACTTTTCAAACGTAATGGCATCTGGGTTTGCTCCCAGTTTTTCCAATGTTTTACTAAGAGCCTTCACCATGGGATCAGGGCCGCATACATAGAAATGTTGCGAAAAATCGGAAACATGTTTCTTCAAAAACTCCTCATCTACTCTGCCATTTTCATGACCTTCGGCTTTCTCCTCATCCAATATTGAAATAAAATTATCGCCTAGATTTTCTCTGAAATAGTTTTCCAGGATCACATCCTTTTTAGTCTTATTGGCAAAAAACAAACTATTTCCGGCAAGTTCTCCTTTGTTGATCAATGATTTGATAATCGCTATAAAAGGGGTGATTCCGGCTCCACCTGCAATGAATACCCCTTTTCCTTTGTATTGGATCGCTCCCCAGGCTTCATCGATCAGTAATTCTTCACCCGGTTTCAATTGATCCAATTGATTGGTCACTCCATCGTGGTCATGATAAGATTTGATGACAAATTCCAGCTGGTCCTCTTCAGGTAACGAGGTAAAGGTAAATGGTCTCTTCTCTTCCTTCCACTTTGATTTATTAATTGCAACTTCCGTAGCCTGCCCTGGAGTAAATTCAAACCCTGACGGCTTTTCTACTTTGTATTGCTTCACATCGTGTGTCAGTTTCTTAATATCAAGAATTTTAACTGTAGTCATCGTAATAGTAAGTTGGTTGTATTTAATAAAACGATTCAAATGTGATTTGTTTACTTATGAGGTAATTTATTCTCTAAAATAAATTACCTCATATAAAAATGAGTTCCTGCATATTGTTATGATTTGGCTATCTTGTAGCCTTCAAAAAACAACCCTTTATGAAAAAATATTTCAATTTAACCTTATCAATGGCTTTGATGGCTGCAGTGGCATTTACTGCTTGTAGCTCTAAAACCAGCTCCGAAGAAAGTTCGGATACCATGGAAGCCGTAGTTGCAGAACCAGCAAACTTTGGTGGATTGGCACTTTACACGGTGAGAGATTCAATGTCCAGCAACCCAAAGGCGACTCTGGAGGCTGTAGCAAATGCAGGATATGCTTATGTAGAATCAGCAAATTATGCAGATGGAAAATTCTATGGAATGACTCCTTCTGAGTTTAAATCCTATTTAGAGTCATTGGGCCTCACTGCAAAAAGTGCTCATATGGGTATGGTTACAATGGAAAATGCGGATCAGTTGATCGCCGATGTGAAGGCAGCTGGAATAGAATATTTTGTCATTCCGGTTCCACCAATGGGTATGTTTACTTTTAATCAGGAAACCAGATCTATGGGCATGAAAGGTACCCCTGAAGAATTGATCAAAATCATGGACACACTGGGAGAAAAGTGTCATAACGCAGGTCTTAAACTTCTTTATCACAATCATGATTTTGAATTTAAAACCATGGAAGACGGAACTGTCATTGAAGACCTATTATTGGAAAAGTGTAATCCTGAGTATGTCAATTTCCAAATGGACCTTTTCTGGGTGGCAAAAGCCGGAGTTGATCCATTGACTTACTTCGAAAAATATCCGGGAAGATTCAAGGCTTGGCATGTGAAAGACATGAATGAAGAAGGAAACTTTGCTCCAGTAGGAACAGGCACGATTGATTTCAGAAGAATCCTTGCAGAGAAAGCAAAATCCGGAATGGAGTTTTACTTGGTAGAGCAAGATCAGACATTTGGTTTGGATCCAATGGAAGCAATCAAAATCAGTCATGATGGATTAGGAGAGATCGGATTCAAATAATCCATATTTGATTGAAACATAAAAAATACCACCTCAATCAAACTGGGGTGGTATTTTCATTTTTAATCAATCCCTACTTTAAACTAAAAGCGTTAAGTTTCTGTGAGTGGAATTCTTGCCAATGTAGGAATATCCATTGGTGGTCCTCGCTGTCGCCACTACGATAAAACTGTAAGCACAGGATTGTGGTGGTCTCCAATTACCTGAAACAGGGATCAATTTATTGGTAAAACCTCCCCAATTTCCCATCGCCGGGCTATAAGATTCAGAATAAATGGAGGTAGATAATCCTGCTCCATAAGTCGCATAAAAACTAACTCCTCTCAAATTGCCTTCAGGGTCATTTGCAGTAATCCTAAAAGTCAAACCATCAGGCGCTGCTCCGATGGTCTCAATCGCACACGCGGAAACTTCATTTGCTCCATGCTTCACACTTTCAATATTGGTAGCAGGTACATGGTTGTCAATATAGATTTTTAACTCCTGTTCTTCCGCAATACTTGTGTAGCTCGAACCTACATAAAAAGTCACTTTGATCTTATACAATCCTGGCAGCAAAGCTGTAGTGGGAAACTGAATCAATAAGTCATCTATGGAATAATCAATTCCCGGATTGGCTAATTGATAATACCCGTAGGAAGATGGGGCAAATGATTCTAAGGCATACGTGCTCCCAGTCCATCGATAGTTGGACCAATTACTGATCAACTTGGTATAGGAACCTCCTGGCGAAGCTATTTCTACTTTATACTTTTTGTTATTTGCTGCCCAAAGCTGTTGGAGTTTCGTACGATTACCGATTAGATTTAAGGTTCCTCCAAAAGCTGCATTTTGCACGTGAACGTAATATCCCGGGTCCGTAGTCGCCCTTCCTGATGCCAGAATTTTTGTCGTAGGGATCAAGCCGATGCTTCCTACAAGTGGCCCCAAATCGGCACTTGGAATACTTGGCTTTCTGGATAGAATCAGCTGTCTTAACCTGGTGAAATCCTTGTAAAAATTACCCGGGAAATCCGTCGTAAATGCAGGATTACTGGATCTTACCCTAAATCCAAAATACGTATAGGGAGTGCTAAGCGGCCAGGAAAGCGCCACATTGATTTCTTTTAAATCAATTTTGAATTTCCAGATTCTGTGGCTTGTATCCGAGTTGGGACTTGGACCAAACTCCTGCACTACTTCGGATTTTGGAGGAACAGAAATACCAGTCCATTTTCCAGGACCGAGATATTTTTGGATCCCCAGTTTATTAGGATGATTTGGATAATTCCCATAGTTCACATCCACATTACTGGTAATCGCCCTGTCACGATTGTAATCAAAACTCAACCAAAAGTAGTCATTTGTCCCGTTGTCATTGCCGGTATCATAGACGACATCTAAAGCGAGATAAAGAAAATTGGCGTCATTTTTTGCCATAACAAAGCCCCTTGAAAATTTCAGAGAGCCCGCATCCTCCCAGCCGCCCGAACTGATCGGCGCTGCAGGATCAATGGGAGTGGTTGCCCATTCACTTTTCAATGGAAAAGCAAAAAGCAACGGAGTAGTAATCGAAAGATTTCTAAGTTTAGCCATGATAAAATGGGTTTAAAAATTAATGAATTTATAAGTAGGTAGCATTCGGATAAAAAGTGAGGCGAATGCCTAAATCCCTTTTGGGAACCGAGATTTAATAGGTTATTCAAATATACAAAATACTGAATAACAACCACTTACAAAGTAAAAATATTTAATCAAAAAAGATAAAAATGCAAAACAAAAAGGCCTCTAATTGAATTATTAGAAGCCCTGATAGTGATTTTTAAAGTAGTCTTTTATTTCGCAGGTAACAGCTGGGATCTGACTTCCCCAAAACCCACCCGGATTCCATCTTTTTCGGCATAGCCCTTCATAATCACGGTATCGTGATCTTCTATAAAAGTTCGCTCTATTTCTGGCTCTAGTTTTACAGGGTTTTTCCCATTCCAAGAGAGTTCGAGCATGGAACCAAAAGAATCAGGAGTATCTCCAGAAATAGTACCTGAGGCCATTAAATCCCCCACATTTATATTACATCCATTGACTGTGTGATGAGCTAACTGCTGAGCCACATTCCAATACATATTCTTGAAATTAGACTGGCAGACTTTGGTCGATTTCTTTCCCTCTGGCTGGATATACACTTCTAAATTGATATCGAAACTATGTGCTTTTTCACATTGCAAATACGGCAAAACTTCAGGTTCCTGAACTGGACCCTCTGTTTTGAAATATTCCAAAGCTTCCAATGTCACCACCCATGGAGACATGGAAGACGCAAAGCTTTTTCCTAAAAAAGGACCTAAAGGAACGTATTCCCAAGCTTGGATATCCCTAGCCGACCAGTCGTTAAATAAGGCAAACCCAAAAATATAATCTTCCGCATCTCCGGTGCTGATCGAATCACCCAATTTGGTGGACTTGCCAGTGATAAATGCCAATTCTAACTCAAAATCCATCTTTTTGGAAGGGCCAAAGCCTGGGTTTTCCATATCCGGAGTTTTGAACTGACCTTTCGGTCTGTGGATTGGGACTCCTGAAGGAATAATGCTGGATGCCCTACCATGATAACCTACAGGTAAATGTTTCCAGTTAGGCAACAAGGCATTTTCCGGATCACGAAACATTTTACCCACGTTCGTGGCATGCTCCATAGAGCTGTAAAAATCCGTATAGTCTCCGATTTTTACAGGCAGAAGCATTTCAGCTTCCTTCCGATTGACCATTACCTTTCCTCGTGCTGAGTGATCTCTTAGCTTTTCATTATCCGCCAAAAGCAAATCCTGAACCCGTTCTCGGATCTTTTTAGTCTGGACTTTACCCAATGAAATCAATTCATTCAAGGCTTCATTCAAGAAGATCCCTTCTGGCAAAAACAGATCAGAGAAAAAGCCTTCCTGATCCAAAACACTTAGATCAACAATCTTATCCCCTATCGCGATCCCAGTTCTGGGACTCAGTCTCTTGTTTTTGAAAACCCCAAAAGGAAGATTGTAAATAGTGAAATCAGAATTTTTGGGAACTTCCACCCAAGTACTCAAGGTGTTGGTTGTGCTGTCGCTCATGTGTAAAAATCTTTCAGTGGGCAAATTTAGGGTTTAATGATGAAATGTAAAGGATTTTAAAACCTATGAACCTTTTGGATTGTTTTTCCCAATCTTCATCCTTTTGATATCCTTGTCATTATCGGCTGAGATGAATCTTTTTCTTGAAGTAAAAAAATATCGGATTAAAGTACCTCAACCAGTGATTTTCAATTCTTCTATTGAAAATGGTGTTCACATTTATTCATTTTTAAACAGGCTAAAAGGTATAAATCCACTATTTTTGCCCCTCAAATAATTTCCCGATTATGTCTATTGCAAGTAAATACGATCCAGCCTCAGCCGAAGCCAAGTGGTACGCTTACTGGATGGAACACAAGCTTTTTTCTTCGAAAGTTGATCCGAATAAAGAGCCTTACACCATCGTAATCCCTCCACCAAACGTCACAGGGGTCTTGCACATGGGACACATGCTGAATAATACCATTCAGGATGTTTTGATCCGTCGCGCCAGGATGCAAGGCAAAAATGCATGCTGGGTACCTGGAACTGACCACGCTTCCATTGCTACGGAAGCCAAAGTTGTAAAAATGCTGAAAGAACAGGGAATTGATAAGAAATCTATTTCCCGTGAGGAGTTTTTGAAGCATGCCTGGGAATGGAAAGAAAAGTACGGAGGAATTATCCTGGAGCAACTGAAAAAACTGGGAGCATCCTGTGACTGGGATCGTACGGCCTTTACCATGGACGAAGGTCTGAGTGATGCAGTTATCACCGTTTTTGTGGATTTGCATAAAAAAGGAAAAATCTACCGCGGTATCCGCATGGTCAACTGGGATCCTCAAGGTAAAACAGCCTTGTCTGATGACGAGGTAATTACCAAAGAGATCCAATCTAAACTCTACTATATCAAGTATCAGATCGAGGGAACTGAAAATGAGTTTTTGACGATTGCTACGACACGACCTGAAACAATCATGGCCGATGTGGCGATTTGTGTCAATCCAAATGACCCTCGTTTTACACATCTGAAAGGAAAGAAAGCGATTGTTCCTTTGATCAATCGTCCTATACCTATCATCGAAGATGAATACGTGGATATGGAATTCGGTACCGGTTGCCTCAAAGTAACTCCTGCTCACGATATCAATGACTACGAACTTGGTCTGAAACATAAATTGGAGGTAATCGACATCTTAAATGATGACGGAACACTCAATGAAAAAGCACAGATTTTAGTTGGTGAGGACCGATTTGTTGCCAGAAAAATGATTGGCAAGAAACTGAAGGAAATTGATCAACTGGAAAAAATCGAAGATTATAAATCCAATGTAGGTCATTCCGAAAGAACAGATGCAGTTGTTGAGCCGAAGCTCTCCATGCAGTGGTTTCTGAAAATGGATGAAATCACTAAGCCAGCTTTAAGCTCGGTAATGGATGATGTAATTCAGCTATATCCGCCAAAATTCAAGAACATGTATCGTTCTTGGATGGAAAATGTACGCGATTGGTGTATTTCCCGTCAGCTTTGGTGGGGACATAGAATTCCTGCCTATTTCTTGCCAAATGGCGAATATGTAGTTGCTAAAACTGCAGAAGAAGCGCTGGAAATCGCCAATAAAACTTATGGACTAAATTACCAACTGGCTGATCTGAACCAGGAAGAGGATGTTTTGGATACCTGGTTTAGTGCTTGGTTGTGGCCGATTTCGGTTTTTGATACCGATGTGTTTACCACTGGTAAGCCAAACGAAGACCTGAAGTATTATTACCCAACCAATGATCTGGTGACAGCCCCTGAAATTCTATTCTTCTGGGTTGCTAGAATGATCATCGCTGGGTATGAATACACGGGAGAAAAGCCATTCAAAAATGTGTATCTCACAGGGATTGTCCGTGATAAGCTGGGTAGAAAAATGTCCAAATCTCTAGGCAACTCTCCAGACCCATTAGAATTAATCGCCCAAAACGGCGCTGATGGTGTTAGAACAGGGATGTTATTTTCATCTCCTGCCGGTAATGATTTGCCCTATGATGATAAATTGGTGGAGCAAGGAAGAAACTTCGCTAACAAAATCTGGAATGCATTCAGATTGGTTAAAGGTTGGGAAATTGATCCGAACTTGGATGGGTCAGGGAATACTTCAAGTATAGAATGGTTTGAAAACCGATTCAATCAAGCGTTGATAGAAATCAATGAACACTTCGATAAATTCAGGATTTCTGATGCTTTGATGACTACTTATAAGTTGGTTTGGGGGGATTTCTGTTCTTGGTATCTTGAAATGATCAAGCCTGAATATCAGCATCCAATTGATCAGGCTACTTACGATAAGACCATTGCGCTATTTGAAGATATTCTGAAGATCCTTCATCCTTTTATGCCATTTATTTCCGAGGAACTTTGGCATCAAATCAAAGAAAGATCAGTGGAAGAATCGCTGATTTTGGCATCATGGCCAAAAGCAAAATCCTTTGATGCAAAAATCATCGAAGAAGCAACTCAGGTTTTTGAAGTGGTTTCGCAAGTAAGAAACTTACGCGCTTCGAAAGGAATGTCTCCAAAAGAAGAGTTAGATCTTACCATTAAAACCTCTCAAAACCAGCTCTACAAGCGATTTGAGACAGTTTTGAATAAACTAGCCAACTTGTCTTCCTTGAGTTTCGGAGACAAAGTAGAAAACGCAATCAGCTTTGTGGTAAAAGCAGACGAGTGCTTTGTTCCGATGGGTGATGCGATTAATGTAGAAGAGGAAAAAGAGAATATCCAGAAAGAACTGGACTACACCAAAGGCTTCCTGAACTCGGTGATGAAGAAACTCAGCAACGAGCGATTTGTATCTGGGGCACCAGAAAAAGTGATAGAAATGGAGCGCAAGAAACAAGCAGATGCCGAAGCAAAAATCAAGGCATTGGAAGAAAGCCTGGCGAAACTAGGTTAATTAATAAATGAAAAGCGGAGCATTTGCTCCGTTTTTTTATTGGTCAAAATCCAAAAAGGATTTACTCAGCCATTTTTCTTCCAGACTGATTTTGCACCATCCATTACTCTCCTTGGAGATAAAGACTTCTTCGGACTGCATTAAATTATCTACAATTTCATAGTGTGTCCCCGGACCACTTCTTACCCGAAGGACATTTGCATTGACAGTTGCCCGGAAGACCTCCACTGTATACTTTCCATAAACCCAATGCGATTGGCTGTTGGAAATTTTTAACCAGCCATTGGATTCTTCATAGATTCTTAAAATCGATCCCAATTGAGCAGGTTCCCGATCTTGGGTTTTCCTAGCAGAACCCGAAGCATCTACCCGAATATTTAAAGAATCAGCTGTGACGGCCACGTATTTCTGAATGGCTGCCAGAGGTTCGGGAGGATTTACCTGACCTCCCAATTCCTGATGGACCAGAGGAAGGAAAAAAGTCTGAAAATCAGAAACCTTGTTCCCTCCAAAAAAATTGGTTCCCGGACAAGTTTTATTCCCTCCCGAGCCATTGTTACGTTTTCCTGTACTTAGCTCAAACCAATGGTGGTAAATGATGCTAAAGCTATTGACAGGCAATCTGAATTTTTTACACAATGCTGCGGTCATTTTCACGATGGTATCTCGATGCTCATTGGTCATCTGATCCCCTCCATGGTCAAAATTACCCAGGTGTTCGATGCAAATAGAATCTCTATTGGCTCCGAAAATACAAGCTGGAGTAGCCTCTAAGGATCTTCCGGTTACGATTGTTCCATCTGGAAAAGTAGTAAAATGCTGACCAATATCACTCCAACCATTGTTTCGCACATGATAGTTTTTCATCGCCACTTGCCTATCAAAATGGTTTCTTCCATTGAAATGTGCATAGCTGGGACTCCAAGTATGATGCTGCTGAACAGTGAGAATGGTTCTGGCAATTCGTTGGGTTTGGATCCAAGCACCAAACTCTGCCATTGTCATTTTTAAAAAGCCGTTTTTAGATTCCATGGTTTCCTTTTAAAAGTGAAAAATTTCTACCCATTTAATTTAGGTAGAATTTTTCAATCCAAAGGAACCTGTTTCAATAGTTCTTTTATTCTTAAATCCCGAAACAAAACTCCCTGCCCTTCACTCTGAAGTCCGATAAATCCCTCTGTGAGAGGCTTTCCATCTATTTTTATGGTAGGATCAAAACGATTGGCAGTTCCACCTCCTATTTGAGGCTTGGTATATCGCAAAACAGTATCCCCATTTACCAAATGAATGACTAGTGAATCGGCAAATACGATAAGGTCTGCACGTACCCACTCATCCCATTTATAAGTTTCTGAGGTGGAATTGATGCAGTGACGAGGATCTTTTTCACCATCAAAAAATACATCTGTTCCAGGAGAGCACATGTTTCCAGTTGGTCTGGCAACTCCTTCTTTCTCTTCTGCAAGCATCTGCCACTCCACTGAGATAGGCCAATCCTGCTCCTTCAGAATCGTATTTGGATCTTGGGAATGGAACATCACTCCACTGTTTCTATAAGTATAACTTGCTGCATCTTCCAGCCACTGATCCGTGAATCTATATTCCCAAGTCATATGAAAGGAAGAATACGGTTTCTCATAAAACAAGTGCCCATAGCGATCATCAAAGCCTTCATTGTAATCGTCATAATTCACCTCGATGATCCCATCAACGACACGAAATGTATTCGCATAATTTTCTCCTGTTTCATGATGTTGAATTTTTGGAATCCAACCATCCAGATTTTCGCCGTTGAACATACTGATCCATTCAGAATCCTGATTTTCGGAATCGACTATGGAAACCTCGGCTTTATTTTGGGTACAAGCAGCAAAAACTAAAGCAAGAGAAAAGAATTGGAGTACTTTCTTGATCATGGAATATGAGAATATTGAAAAAGGAAGATATACAAAACTCTTTAACTTTAGAGTAACTACTTTATAATCGGCTTAGGAATAATCCTTTTGGCAAGCTGCATATTTTTTTGACGTGAGAAACTGAAATGCTGATTTTTCAATTTTAGCAGTGATTTTTGATGGTTTCCCCATCGTTTCGCCATCAATCTGAAATTCCACTTCCTCTGGATTTTCTATTTCACATGATTCGCAACGGAAAACATTAGAGGAATTCTGCTCTTCCAAGTCTCCTTTAAACATCGCAAGAGTCATCCGGATATAATCTTTTGCAGACTCGGGATTGAGCGCGATAATCTCAAATTTCCCATCATCCAGTTTACCTCTGCAATTAATCAGGGCACCAGTACCGTATTGATCTCCATTGGCAATCACCAGCATTTTAGCTGCAATTTCCCTGGTTTGACCATTGATAGTTAGTCTGTAAACTTTTGGTTCGGTGGTAAAAATCTCAGAAAGTGAACTTTTGATATAGGCCAACATGCCTCTCCCATCCACACTTTCAAACTTCTTTACCAAATTGGCATTGAAACCAAAATCGGCCATATGCAGACAGATCTCATCGTTGATTTTTACTGCATCGATGGGATGTAAGTTAAAATCCCGGATAGCTTCCCAGGCATCCTCCACCGTATGTATTCCCATACATTTAGCCAATCCGTTGGCAGAACCAAAAGGGACGATACAAAGTGGTACTTCTACTTCTCTCAAGGCCATGGCCACTAACTTAACTGTTCCATCCCCTCCACCAATCAATACCAAGTCAGGAGCAACCCGATCAAATTCCAGTTTGACCTTCATTGCATCTTCCTCCCCTGTCGTTTCAAACACATGCGTTTCATATTCAGGAAGTTTCAACTCGAGCTTTTCGATCAATTCTTCCTTTTCTATTTTGCTATCCCCCGATATGGGGTTAAAAACAAATAAACATACTTTTCTCATGCTTTTATTTTTTTATAAACTGATGCCTATCTGCCAATTCCATCGCCTGCTCTGAGGTTTCCACAAAGAAAAATTTATCCATTCCTACCTCTGCATCGAGTTTGGCTTTTCTTTCTAATTCCAATTCACCCACAATCCGGATAAAAACGGCTATCACCCGATCCGGAAATCTTCTGATCACTTCAGCATAAATTTCTGGATCATGCTGCCCGCTGTCTCCTATTAAAAAAAACCGCATCTGTGGATAGAGATTAAATAGGAAAATGATTTTATCCAGCTTATGGCTATGATCACCTCCGCCTGACTTCCAGATATTTTTAATGTTGAGGTGTTTGTCTTTTAATAAAGTTGGTCCTTTGGGGATATGTCTGAACCTCATAAAATCCCTGATCAGCTCATACATAGACCAATCACTACTTGACACATAAAAGATGGGTTTTTCACCGTTTTCGGTCAATTCTTTATAAAACTCCGAGACACCTGGTAGAGGTCTTCGGGTATAGGCGTTCTTAGAGATCGAAAGCCAAAACTTTTTCCCGAGATCCGTAGCATGGGAAATGATTATCGTATCATCAATATCAGAAATGACTCCTTCTTCTTCTGTTTCAAACCTTTGGATATTTTTGCTGATCCAAATTGGCTTATTTTTATCCAAAGGCTCAAGTACTCTTAAGTTCACATGTTCCAATAAATCCAAATTGGGATTTTCCACCTCAATCTGTTTCTCAAAAACCCCATCCTCATCAGTTCTGACTTTCAGATTTATATGATGGATTTGGATCTCCACCAATGCTTCCGGAACACTTTTCACAGAATACCTACGGATAGTTGCCAAAATATTTTTAATCCAAGAATTTCTTGAACTAGGCTTTTTTCGGCTATAGGAGGTCACTACTCTACCTTTTACAAAAACCTGTTTCTTATTTCCAAAAGCAAGAAACGGCTCCACTCTAATTTTGTCTTTAGAGCTAATCTGTTTTTGTGGGATAATTTCAGTAATCATAGGATGAAAAAATGCAAAAAAAAGGCCTAGGGCTTTGGCGCATCATTTCATCGAGTTATAAAATTCAAAAAAGCCACTCCGGGATTACCGAAATGGCTCTAAAAAATCGGGATGTTTTTAATGTTTCCAATCATATTGATCCACCTGCTCGAGGCAAGCAATCAACAACGCAATAGAATCGGCAATATCCTGCTTATGTGCCATCTCTATCACCTGATGCAAATGTCTGGTGGGGATTGAAATTGCCCCTGCTATTGCGCCTTGTTTTCCCATTCTTTGAACTCCCGCAGTGTCTGTTCCTCCGGCTGTTAGAATTTCAGGCTGCCATTTGATCTTTTCTTTTGTAGCTGTCTGTTTCATAAACTCCACCATTCTGTAATCACATATGGTCATGGCGTCCATGATTTTGATGGCGGTTCCTTTTCCTAATTCCGTCACTTTTTCATGGGCCTGAGCTCCAGGCACGTCAAAGGCAATAGTGGTATCCAAAGCGATTCCAAAATCAGGATTGATGCCGTGAGCTGCTACATTCGCCCCTCTCAATCCGACTTCTTCCTGCACTGTAAAAGTAGCATAGACATCATAGGCCGGATTTTTCAGATTTTTAAGTGTCTCTATCAGGATAAATACCGCAACTCTATTATCTATGGATTTACAGTTCACACAGTCACCCATCTCGATCAATTCCCGATCCCTGGTGACCGGATCTCCAATAGAAACAACCTTTTCAACTTCTTCTTTTGACATGCCTAAATCAATAAAAAAGTCAGTGGTTTTAGGAAGTTTGGTCCGCTCTTCAGCAGACATCACGTGAATAGGTTTACTTCCCATCACTCCTACCAAATCCTTTTTACCATGTACGATTACCCGCTGTGCTGTCAAGGTTTTTGGATCAAATCCACCAAGCGTATGGAATCTCAAAAATCCATTGTCATCGATATGGGTAACGATAAATCCGATTTCATCCATATGTGCCGCTACCATGACCCGCTTGCCATCTGGATTGTTTTTCCCCTTTTTAATAGCGATAACATTTCCCAGATTATCGATTTTCACTTCATCAGAAATTGGGCTTACCAATTCTACTACAAGATCCCTCACTCTCTTCTCAAATCCAGGAGCTCCTGCTATTTCACATATTTCCTTTAAGAGGGCTACGTTTATATCCATGATCTATTTTTCAAATTTTATTAGAATTTCAACACTAATTTATCTAACCTAATTCTTAAAAAGAGAAAAGGCACAGGGAAAATTCCCCGTGCCTTTATAGTTCTAATCAAATTAAATCTTTTAATAAGCTCTTACTGTTTTGCCTTCCATAAAATTGGCGAAGGATTTATTTACGACACGTGTACCTCCTGTGGTCGGATAGTCTCCAGTAAAATACCAATCCCCGATATGGTCAGGAATACACTTATGAAGATTCTCTACAGTTTGGAAAATCACATGAACTTCTGCCTTTATCGAATTACCTGAAACAATCTGGGCTACTTTATCAGAAATTTCATCGTCTGTAAACTGACTGTAAACCTCTTTCACAAAGTTCTCATAAGAATTTGGATGGTTTAAGCATGATTCATGGATTTTATCCAAAATATCTTCCATTTTCCTTTCCTTAAGTAAAGCAAGCGCAGCTCTGAAAGCAATGAACTCCTTCATTCTGGACATATCAATGCCATAACAATCTGGGAATCGGATCTGAGGTGCTGAAGAGACGATAATGATTCTTTTTGGATTTAATTTATCCAAAGTAGTCAGAATGCTTTTCTCCAAGGTCGTACCTCTCACGATGCTGTCGTCAATCACCACCAAAGTATCCACTCCCGGCTTCACTACTTCAAAAGTTGTGTCATAGACATTGGCTACCATGGTATCACGATCGTCGTCATTGGTAATAAAAGTTCTCAACTTCACATCTTTACTGACCAATTTTTCAACTCTCGGCCTGAAATTCAGCAACTCATCCAACTCACCCATATGGGGCTTTCCGTCTAAGAAAACCTCTCTTCTTTTTGCACTTAGATAATCTTCCAATCCCTCGATCATTCCCAAAAACGCTGTTTCAGCCGTATTCGGGATGTAAGAAAACACAGTGTTTTTCAGGTCAAAATCAATTGCCTTCAATATCTGTGGGATCAGGGCTTTACCCAAATCTTTTCTTTCTTGGTAAATCGCAGGGTCTGTTCCTCTGGAGAAATAAATTCTCTCAAAACTGCAGGATTTCTTTTCTCTGGCAGGCAAAATCTCTGACTCAGCATAAGACCCGTCCTTATTGATCACCAACGCGTGACCTGGTTTGATCTCCTGAATCGATTTAAAATCAATGTTGAATGCTGATTTGATCGCTGGCTTTTCGGAAGCAACCACCACTACCTCATCATCTGCATAGTAATATGCTGGGCGAATACCTGAAGGATCACGTACCACAAACGCAGAACCATTACCAATCATCCCTGCCATCGTATATCCCCCGTCAAAGTCCCTACAGGATCTTCTCAGGATTCTAGCTACGTCCAGTTCATTCTCAATGACATTGGTGATCTGTTCGTTTGAATATTGGTGTTTGTATTTATCGAAAATCCGCTGGTTTTCTTCATCCAGGAAGTGACCGATTTTTTCCATCACCGTCACCGTATCTGTCTTTTCTTTAGGGTGCTGCCCCAGCTGAACCAGTTTACTGAACAATTCTTCAACATTGGTCATGTTAAAGTTTCCAGCCATCACCAGGTTTCTGCTTCTCCAGTTATTCTGTTTTAAGAAAGGATGGCAAGTTTCGATACTGTTTTCCCCATGGGTTCCATATCGAAGGTGGCCCAGCCAAACTTCTCCAGTAAAAGCGATGTTTTCCTTTAGCCATTCAGCATCCGAAAGTGCATCATGACCGCCGATTTTCTTCGCTTTTTTGTATTTCTTGTTGATTTTGTCAAAGATAAAATTGACCGCTGAGGGTTCAATCGACCGGTACCTACTGATATACCTTGTCCCGGGATCCGTACCAATTTTGATGTTGGCGACCCCTGCGCCATCTTGGCCTCGATTGATTTGCTTTTGCATTAAGACATAAAGTCTGTTAGCTGCATAAGCTGCTGTTCCGTATTTATCAATGTAATATTGGACGGGTTTGCGCAGCCTGATCATTGCTATGCCGCATTCGTGTTTGATGGCGTCACTCATGGATATTGGCGAATGTTATTTTGATGGAGCAAAGTTACTAGAATTTAAAAGAACTTTTCTTCAAAAAAGTTCGATTTTAGGATTTTAAATTTTGTCAAGCTGTCCTTTTCCATCAAAGCTTCTAAATAGCTGAGATAGGCAGGTTTTTGCCCCACTTTTTAAGTTCTCTTAAGAACAAGTTGAGGGTATTCTCCCCATCATTTTGTTTGATTTTTATCAAAAAAGCGGGTTTTCAGACCATTTGAGCACTTGGCATGCCCTTCGCACTAAGTTTTTCAGATCCAGAATAGAAGATTTTGGATTTAAGAGTCCGGACTCTAACTATAAAAACACATTTAATACTAAACCAACTAATTACCATGAAAAAGGTTCTTTTAATGTCCGCAATGTTAGTAACAGGTGCTGCAATGGCAACACCTCAGTTTATGTTGAATAACGGCACTTCAGTAGAGGCAATTGCCCAACAAGAAAAAGTTAAAATTGAGGCAGATGCGCTTCCTGATGCTGTCAAAGCTGCCATCGCTGAAAGTGATGAGGTAAAGGCTCTTCCAATTGCGGAAGCTTTCCAAATCACACAGCTAGATGGAACATTTCACTTCGAAGTTATTTTTGATAACGGTACGGAAGAAAAACTGACCAAAAAATATGACCAAGAAGGGAATGAAATAAAAGGCTAGTTGCTTAATCCCTTTATATTTAAAAGCATCGGGCACCTGTCCGATGCTTTTTTCGTTAAACTTGTATTGTCAACCGTGATTTTTACATGAAACAGATTTTATTAGTCGAAGATGACTTGACCTATTCCAGGATTGTTAAGACCTTTTTGGAGAAAAATGGCTATGCTGTAGAGACCTGTGTCAAAGTCAAAGATGCCCAACAAACCTTGGCAACCAAAAGTTATGATTTGATCATTGCAGATTTTCGCCTTCCCGATGGGACAGGGATGGAATTACTCCAATGGTCAAAATCTAAGTATCCTGCTACCCAGGTCATCCTGATTACCCATTATTCGGATATTCGGATAGCAATCAAAGCCATGAAATTGGGCGCTTTTGAATACATCACCAAACCTATTAACCCAGATGAATTATTGGCCACTGTCAAAGAATCTCTCTCTGCCAAGAGTAGTGAGCCTGCGATCAGCACCAATAAGCCTCAAAAAACCACCGAATCCAAGGTGGCAAAAAGCAGTTATGTGGTGGGAAGCTCTGCCGAGGCAGAAAAACTGGAAAAACATATTCAGCTAGTTGCCCCAACTGATTTAAGTGTGTTGGTCCTTGGAGAAACCGGAACTGGAAAAGAGTTTGTTTCCAGAAGAATCCATGATTTATCTACCCGAAAAGACGGGCCATTTATAGCCATAGACTGTGGAGCATTACCAAGAGAATTGGCAGGAAGCGAGCTTTTCGGCCACGTCAAAGGTGCTTTTACAGGTGCATTGGATCATAAAACTGGACATTTTGAGTCTGCTAAAGGAGGAACGATATTCCTGGATGAAATTGGAAACCTGAGTTATGAAGTACAAATCCAATTGCTTCGCGCCATTCAGGAAAGAACCATCCGTAAAATCGGTGGAAACAAAGAAATTCAAATTGATGTCAGAATCATCGCCGCCACTAATGACAACTTGATTATCCAATCAGGAGATGGGCATTTCAGAGAAGATTTATACCATCGACTCAATGAATTTACCCTACAGGCCATCCCACTCCGAAGAAGAAAAGAGGATCTGGAAGATTTTGCTCAGCAATTTTTAGAGGAAAGCAACGAAAGACTCGGTAAAAATGTAGGAGGTTTTACTCCTGAAGTCTGGGAAATTTTCCTTGCTTATGACTGGCCAGGAAACCTCCGTGAACTTCGAAACATCATCAAACGTGCAGTATTATTGACGGCTGGGGGTTTAGTAGAAAAAGATGCCCTTCCTTCTGACCTCTATGAGCCTTCCAATCAAATGGCCGGTGGAGGATTTGGCAATACCTCAGCAGTTGCCATGAACGGAGAACTACCTTCACCAAAAGACTATAAATCAAAATGGGTGGAGCAAGAGAAAGAACTCATTCAAAAAGTCCTGAACGACACCAAATTCAACAAATCAAAAACCGCCAGAATTCTGAACATGGACAGAAAAACCCTGTACAGTAAAATGGAAAAATACGGTCTGGATTAAGCAACCTTCGTTTAGTAGCTCTCTGGAGCAAAAACAACCTCTGAGAGAGCTGCTAACAGGTTTTTTACTTCTATATCCAAGATATTCAAGATTTCCTCCAGCCCATTTTGGGTTCCTAATTTTAGGCTGTTTTCCACTTTTCTGGCCAGATCCCCACTCGGACTTTTTATCTGACCCAGCCTGCTACCCAGTTGGTGGCAGATTTCCAACACTTCATCCCAGCGATCATTTAACCGTGCTTTCTTAAGCCTGGTCATGTCTTTTTGAGTGTCTTTGATAAGATCTTTCAAAATATCCATTAAAAGCTCCTCATCGCCCATACAGAACCTTCGCATATCTTTCAGGTCAAAATGATCATGGCTTTCAGCTGTGAATTCTGACGCCATTGGTTGCCCTTTGGTCGCCCGGTCGGGAAAAATTCTACTCAAGCAAGCAACTAGTGCTTTCTCTTGAAAGGGTTTAAAAAGCAATTCATTAAACCCGGCTTTCATCATTTTTTCTTTTTCTTCCACGAAGACATTTGCCGTCATGGCAAGTACCGGAAGTGATTGGTAGGAATCATATGTTCTGATAGACTTTACCACATCAAAACCGGAAAACTCTGGCATCTGAATATCAATTATTGCCAAATCAATGTCGATTTCTTCAAATTCATCACGGAAGAATGCCCCCCCAGGATAGGCAATGACATTGGCTCCAAAGTAGGAAAAAATAGTCTCCAGATACCTCAAACCCACTTTATCATCGTCCACAAGCAACACATTCTTTCCTTCCAAATCAATGAAATTCATTTCCGTTGTGCTAGGTTCTGCTTCCTGAGCCTCCACTGCCATCATTGGCATCGTGATCCTAAATTGAGTCCCAACACCTTCTTCACTTTTGGTGTCAATTTCTCCTTTCATTAACACAACCAATCGATGGACAATCGCCAACCCAAGGCCTGTTCCACCAAATTTTCTGGAAATGGAATTATCTGCTTGATCAAATTCCAAAAATATTTTATCCAAAACCTCTTCACTCATACCGATCCCGGTGTCCTTTATCTCCACAATTAGCTGATCTTCTGCCCATTCCACATAGACACTGATCGATCCTTCTTGCGTAAATTTAAATGCATTGGACAGGAGATTGTTCAGAATTTGTTTTAAGCGTAACTGGTCTCCCTCCAACCATTTGTCCTCAGGAAGCTTTAAAGCCCAATGAAAGCCAAGTTTTTTTTCATCTGCCTGTAGCTCGAAGAATTTCTGTAGTGATCCAAATAAATTAAAGGGATCAAAAGGTCGGTATTCCAATTTAAGTTTGCCTGCCTCCAGTTTTGAAAAGTCAAGTACATCGTCGACGATTTCCATCAAAGTCTGAGAAGCAAAACCAATCATTCTTAAATAAGATTGCTGAGCAGTATCCAAGGTGGATTTTTCCAAAACCGATTGATACCCTTGAATGACATGAAGTGGATTACGGATTTCATGACTCATATTGGCAAGAAATTCCTGCTTAGATCGAGCCAGCGCTTCAGACTTTTGTTGGGAAATCAACAAGTTTTCTTGGTAGCTTCTATTAAGTCGTATCTCTTTTAAAATGGAGTAAACCAACAAAGCAGAACCTAAAACTGCCAATCCCACGACTAGCAACAAGAAAAATGTCACATCATTGGCCAAGCCAAAAGCAGCGTTGTTTTGGGAATTTGAATCATCAATCACCCGCTTTTGTAAGGTAGTCAGCAAATTCTGGATGGTACTGATGATCTCACTTTGCTTCTGGGAAAGCTCAGATTCCAACGAAGCCAACTTTTGTCTTTGGTAGGCTTCTTCACGGTAAATCCTGCTGATGACTCCACGGATATTGTATAAGATACTGTCTAGAGTAATAGGTTGCACTGCGGTAGAGCGGCTATTTTGTTTCTGAAGGTTTCGAAGGTAATTCACCAACTTATCCTCTTCTTTGGATAATTCTTCTGGAGTGACTCTTCCCACCTGAAGTTCGGCACCTTTTGGAAGTTCCTGGCGTTTGGCATTTTGCTGCTTTAGTTCCTCCAGAATAATATCTTTAGGCTGAAGTGTTCGTAATGGCTCAGTCTCTAAATCCGCTGCCCTTCTCCGAATTCCCAGCTCAACTTTTCGCAACGCTTCCTGGGTGAAATTGCGATGGGCAAGGTTACTTTTTACTTCAAAAAGATCCATGTACCCAGTCACCAAAGTTGCCAGGTTATCCCGGATACTTTGAATATTCGATTTCTCAATACTGTCGGTAGCCCATTCGTCCAGTTGGGCAAGTTTCTCATCCAGCGACTTTAGCGTAGAGTCTTTCACTCTGAAATCTGCCTCTTCTCCAAACTGCTCGATCTGTGAAATCTGAAAAATCTCCGTCTGAAGCTCGTTCAGTAGATTCAGTTTCTGATTGGGCTCGGCCAGCTCAGATACTGTGTCTACCAAACGATTGAGAGTATAGTATGTCAACCCTGCTACGCCGATCAAAAAAATGGCAGCAAAGAAAAAGCCGATGACGACTTTACTTGCGGTTTTGGAAGACGGATTGACTTTTTTCATACTAACCTCCAAAATTACCAATAATTATTCCAAGTATTAGAATTTCAGCAGGGTGTAGCCCTGAGGCACGTAGGTGGTGATAGTCGTCAATGCAGAATGTGCTATCTCCACCAATGGGGAAATATCGCCTTTTTGCAGACTTCTGGCACGCATGGACTGACCACAAACATAGATATCAACTCCTGCATCTTTCAAAGCCTGAAATACCGGAAGGTTTGGATTGTCTACTTCGTAGCGCTTTTGGTATTCTTCGTTGTTCAAAATCGTGAAAATAGCTCCGCCATGGATCACGACTTTTACATGCATTCTTTCCTGAGGGACGCCTGCCAAGCCGTGAAGGTTCATCAATCTGGCAATATTATCTACCCATCTGCTGATCTGCTTGGGATCATCTGCGCCAGTGGACATGTCTACTATGATTTTATAGTCCAAAGAAGGGTCTGGAAGCTCAGTCGCATCAGGAACTTCATAAATTCCCCCGAAGTCTTTTACCAAAGGAAACTGGGGGGATTGTGCAAATGTCAAATGGGTCAATAAGATTGTAGCAGAAAACAGTGCTGCTTTCAATAGTCGGTTCATAGGAAAATTAATTAGGGTGAAAAAGTAGGGATTTTACAGGGGAATTGGAGGCCATTGGTGGAAATTTCCAGATCATAGTTTGTCTATTTGAAGTAATAGACTCTCGCAGCGGCATAGAGGTAGTATTTTCAAATATTAAGGAGAGATTGCTGGTTCTAGCCGAATTTGTTAATAAACTTGGCTCCTTCGCTCTTTGCGGCAATAAACAAAAAAACCTTCGAGGTTTTAAAAACCTCAAAGGACACAAAAAAAGCCCTGAATTACTCCAGAGCTTTTAGTGCGCACGAGAAGATTCGAACTTCCACACAACTTAATGCACCACCCCCTCAAGATGGCGTGTCTACCAGTTTCACCACGTGCGCGGTTAGGGTCAGCAAAAGTAGAAATGTTGCCTATTCGAAGCAACCCCTATCCCCAAGCTTTTCCAATTATTTTTAACGTTTATCCGTAAACTTTCTTCTCCGCTGCCAACAAGGTGTTGTAAAGCAAAGATGCAATCGTCATTGGCCCGACTCCTCCAGGTACCGGGGTAATTGCAGACGCTTTCTCAGCTACTTCCTCAAACTTCACGTCTCCTACTAATCTAAATCCGGATTTCTTGCTTGCATCTTCGATTCTGTGGATTCCCACATCGATGACTACCGCTCCAGGTTTTACCATATCTGCAGTTACGAAATGTGGCTTTCCAAGGGCCACGATTAGGATATCTGCAGATTTGGCGATTTCTTCCAAGTTCTTCGTACGGCTATGAGTCAAGGTCACAGTGGCATTACCTGGATATCCGTTTCTGGCCATCAGGATACTCATCGGGCTACCTACGATATGGCTTCTTCCGATCACTACACAGTGTTTTCCTGAAGTCTCGATTTCATATCTTTTCAAAAGTTCCACAATTCCATAAGGAGTTGCAGCCACATAAGCAGGCCAGTTGAGTGCCATCCGCCCCACATTGGCAGGAGTAAAACCATCCACATCCTTCTCAGGCTTGATTTTATTAGTGACTTTCTCTACAGAAATATGTTTTGGTAAAGGCAATTGTACAATCAATCCGTCTATAGATGGATTTTCATTGATATCCTCCACTACTTTCAACAGTTCTTCTTCCGACACTGAATCTTCCAAACGAACCAAAGTAGATTCAAAACCGCATTCTTCACAAGCTTTTACTTTTGCACCCACATACGTTTGGCTGGCTCCATCATTTCCTACCAGAATCGCCGCAAGATGAGGGGTTTTACCTCCTTCCGCTTTGATTTCACTCACGCGAGCAGCGATTTCGGATTTGATTTCAGAGGATGTTTTTTTACCGTCAATTAAGATCATATGAATTACGAATTACGATTTGGGATTTACGAGATCCTTAGGAACTCCAACCCCTTAATTTATAGCACGATCCTTAAACTCTATTTTAGAATTAGGAGAATCTAGCTGTTTTTATACTTGCAACTACAATAGCTACTAGCTCATCAGCTTCTTTAATAAGCCTTTGGATTTCGGATGACAACTCCAAATTGTCATTTATTTCATCCATTACTTCAAGAAAGAATTGACTTTCGTCGGCTTCTTCCTCCACTATTTTCAATTTATTAATAAAATCAGCCTTCGACTTCGCTCTAGAAACTGCTCTATAATTCGCAGCAACCGAACTAGAACTTCTGATTACCTGGTTTTCATAGCTATTGTACTCTCTGGAATGCGGCAATTTAGAATACAACCTCCAAACATCAATTGCAAATTGCTTTGTCCTCCTCATCATTACCTGTTTCATGGGATTTTTAATTAGAACTAAATCTAAAAAACTTACCTATGAAATTACGGGTCGAATTATGATTTGATCTCGTAAATCTCAAATCGTAAATCGTAAATACGTTAATCTAATTTCAGCACCGCCATAAAAGCCTCCTGAGGTACTTCGACGTTTCCGACTTGCCTCATTCGCTTTTTACCTTTCTTCTGCTTTTCCAAGAGTTTTCTCTTACGGGATATATCACCCCCGTAACATTTAGCCAATACGTTTTTGCGCAATGCTTTGACGGTTTCCCTTGCGATGATTTTTTGTCCGATGGCAGCTTGAATCGCGATTTCAAACATCTGTCTTGGAACAAGTTCTTTTAACTTTTCACAGAGTCTTCTCCCCCATTCATAAGCTTTGTCCCGGTGTACCACTGCTGACAAAGCATCTACAGGTTCGCCATTTAGCATCACATCCAATCTCACCATATGAGAAACCTGGTAGCCAATTAGTTCATAATCCAATGAAGCATAACCTCTGGAAATGGTTTTCAGCTTGTCAAAGAAATCAAATACAATCTCCGCCAAAGGCATGTCAAAGGTCAGTTCCACCCGCTCCGAGGTCAAATAAACCTGGTTTTTGATCTGGCCTCTTTTCTCCATACAAAGCGTAATCACAGCCCCCACATATTCTGCCGCTGTGATAATGGAGGCTTTGACATAAGGTTCTTCGATATGCTTCATCTTGGTTGGATCCGGCATATCGGATGGCGCATTGATTGTCTGGTAAGTATCATTGGTCATGAGCGCCTTAAACTGAACAGATGGCACCGTCGTAATCACAGTCATGTCAAACTCACGCTCCAAACGCTCCTGGATGATCTCCATGTGGAGCATTCCCAAGAATCCACACCGGAATCCAAAGCCCAATGCCATGGAGGTTTCAGGTTCCCAAACCAATGAGGCGTCATTTAGCTGAAGCTTCTCCATAGAAGCTCTCAATTCTTCGTAGTCGGTAGTTTCCACAGGATAGATCCCCGCAAAAACCATCGGTTTCACATTTTCAAAACCTTGGATTGCCTTTTCACATGGCCTTTTGATATGGGTAATCGTATCACCGACTTTGATTTCTTTGGCTACTTTTACCCCAGAAATCAGGTAGCCTACATTTCCGGCCGACATGGTTTGTTGAGGAATCTGGTTCAAGCCCAAAATCCCAATTTCATCCGCTTCGTATTCTCTTCCTGTATTGACAAATTTGATTTTATCGCCTTTACTGAAAGTCCCGTTAAAAATCCTGAAAATAACCTCCACTCCACGGAATGGATTGTAAACAGAATCAAAAATCATTGCCTGTAGAGGTGCATCCGGATCACCTTTTGGAGCAGGAATCCTGGTCACTACAGCCTTTAGAATATCGTCAATTCCGATTCCTGTTTTGCCAGAGGCCAAAATAATATCTTCACGGTCACAGCCGATCAGGTCGATCACCTCATCCGCCACTGCTTCCGGATCAGCTCCAGGAAGGTCAATCTTGTTCAAAACCGGAATGATTTCCAGATCATGACCAAGTGCTAAGTATAAGTTGGAAATAGTCTGTGCTTCGATCCCCTGGGAAGCATCTACAATCAATAATGCTCCTTCACAGGCAGCTATTGACCGGGAAACTTCGTAGGAAAAATCCACGTGCCCTGGAGTATCGATCAGATTGAGTGTATACACTTCCCCTTCATGGGTATATTTCATCTGGATCGCATGGGACTTAATCGTGATACCACGCTCCCGCTCCAGATCCATATTATCCAACAACTGATTCTGCATATCACGGTCAGCGACCGTTTGTGTTTCCTGCAGTAATCTATCCGCCAGTGTACTCTTCCCATGATCAATATGGGCGATGATACAGAAATTCCTTATTTTTTGCATATCCATTCTGGGGGCAAAAGTAGTAAAAATTAGGCTTATCGCTTTTTATTTTTCAGCCTTTCTTGATTGGAGGATTTTGGGGCATTAGTTTTTAAAAAATGTTAAATACCATCCTAGCTTGGGGATTCTTCCACTCAAGACTTCCCCAAATTGATTCTAGAAAACCACTGCTGACCTTCAAAACTGGTTAAAAATTCCACAATTTTCACCACTTTTTGCCCAATTTGAATTTAGTTCTCAGGTCTTTCGCTCTGAAAACCAGCTATTACACACCATACACTATCAATTCGAGCCATGGTATGATTATTTCTAAAAGGTTTTTGAAAATGAGTTTTTATTTAGGATCAACACCTATTAAACATGAAAAACCAACCAATTATTATAAAGAACAGGAAATCATTTGCGAGGATTCTTGTATGCTTGAGCATCAGCTTCGGGATTTTCAGTTGCGAGGAAGCAGAAGTGGAAGAAGAAGGTATTCCGCTTCCAGTTTTGACTTTGCAAGAAGAAACAGCCGCTATTTCCTATAAATACTTAGGTTCTATCGAGGGGGTAGAAAATGTGCAGATCCGCCCTCAAGTGGAAGGTATCCTAGAGCAGATTTATGTAGACGAAGGTCAGTACGTAAATAAGGGAGATGTATTGTTTAAGATCAACAATCAACCCTACATGGAAGACCTTAAAAATGCATTGGCTAATGTAGACCTTGAAAAGGCAAAATTAAAGAAAGCCAAAACAGAAATTGAAAGACTGAGACCCTTGATCGAAAACGAAGTGATCTCCGAAGTAAGAATGGAAACCACAGTAGCCGATTATGAAGTAGCTCAATCTTCCTTAGCGAAAGCTGAAGCTGAAGCTGCCAATATGCGGATCAACATGGGATTCACGACGATTAAAGCACCTGTAGATGGCTTGATGGGAAGGATCCCAAAATCAATCGGTAACGTAGTCAAAAAATCGGATTCAGAACCTCTAACTGTATTGTCCAATGTCAGCGAGATCTATGTCTATTTCTCGATGAGTGAGTCGGACTACCTTTACTTTGAACGAATGAAGAAAGATTCTTCTTCCAGAAAACTGAATCCAGATGTCAAGCTTGTCTTAGCAGATGGAAGTGTCTATGACAAGGTAGGGATGATTGATGCCAATTCAGGCCAGATCAACAGATCCACTGGTTCGATTACATTAAGAGCGCATTTTGAAAATCCTGATACACTTTTAAGAACAGGTAATACAGGAAAAATCCTGATGGAACAAATCTATCCAAATGCCATTTTGGTACCTCAGTCTGCTACCACTTCGATACAGGATAAGCGATTCATTTTTGTCTTAAACGATGACAATACGGTCAGACGTCAGGAAATCAAAATCGAAGGAAGAACAGGAAATGACTTTATCGTCAGTGGAGATGTCCTAAAAGCCAATGACAGAATAGTCACTGCCGGACTGGATAAATTAAGTGAAGGAGTACTTGTGAAACCATTGGAACAAGGTCGTCTTCTTACTCAAACGAACTAACCCAAAATACTTCTGAAACCGCTTCAGGCCTTTAGGCTTGTGGCGGTGGTAAGGAAACCCTTACCGTCTTTTTCCCTTGCATTTAATTCAAGGGCTGGGAGATCTATTTTGTTTTCCCGAGATATTATCTAGGTAAATCCTGATGAACGCATGATTAAAAATATTATTCAAAGACCGGTTTTAGCGCTGGTTATATCGATCCTTCTGATTTTGGCGGGTGCAGCCAGTATGAGACTGCTGCCGGTAGAAAGATTCCCTGAAATCGCTCCTCCAAGTGTCAGCGTTCAGGTGTATTATCCTGGTGCCAATGCCGAAACTGTAGCCAATTCTGTACTTCTCCCACTGGAAGAAGCCATTAACGGTGCAGAAAACATGAGTTATATCAACTCTACAGCAACCAATTCAGGTCGAGGTAGATCTACGGTTTATTTCGAACCCGGCACAGATCCAAACGTCGCTGCAGTCGAAATCCAAAACCGGATTTCTAAAGTGATGGAGCAAATCCCATCAGAAGTAAGAGAAGCCGGAATTGTGGTTTTAAAAAGACTGAAAGGTTCTTTGATGACAATCAATATCTACAGTGAAAATGGAACCTATGATGAAACTTTTCTGAATGCCTACACCAGAATGAACATCAGAAGGGAGCTTAAAAGAGTCAGTGGAATTGCAGAAGCTTCGATTTTGAGATCAAGAGATTATGCCATGAGAATCTGGCTAAACCCTGAGAAACTTGCGCTATATGGACTGACTCCAAGAGAGGTTTTAAATGAAGTTCGAGATCAAAGCTTTGAGGCGGCTCCGGGAAGATTCGGTGAAAATTCAGAGGAAACTTTTGAGATTGTCCTGAAACACTCTGGCCGATTCAGTGAACCAGAGGAATACGAAAACATTGTCATCAAATCAGAAGAAGATGGCTCTCAATTGAGGTTAAAAGATGTGGCCAGACTGGAGTTTGGAGCATCCAATTATGCCAGTGAAAACAAGCTGGACGGCAAATCTGCCGTAACCATCGACATCGTACAGCAACAAGGGGCAAATGCTGTGGAGATCGATAAAGCTGTTCGCGAGATCATGGAAAAACAAGCCAAGGCATTTCCGGAAGGGATGAAATATAAGATCACTTACAGTGTTCGTGATCAAATCGATGAATCCATGCATCACGTTCAAAAAACTCTGATTGAAGCATTTGTACTGGTGTTTTTAGTAGTATTTATCTTCCTGCAGGATTTCCGGGCGACGATCATTACTGCCATTTCCATCCCGGTTTCTTTGATAGGCACATTCTTTTTCCTTCAGGCGATTGGAGCCACGATGAACGTATTGAGTATGTTCTCGATCGTGCTCGCTATTGGGATTGTGGTCGATGATGCCATTGTGGTGATAGAGGCCATTTATGAAAAAATCCATGAACACGGCATGCATGTGATCGATGCGGTAAACGCAGCCATGTCTGAAATCACAGGAGCTATTATCTCAATTACCATTGTGATTGCGGCAGTGTTTTTACCTGCCGGGTTCCTGGATGGCCCAGTTGGGGTATTCTATAAAGAATTTGCCTTTACGATCATATTTGCGGTATTGATTTCTGCGGTAAATGCTTTGACTCTGGTCCCTGTGCTAAGTGCACTGATCTTAGGCAAAGACAAAAAGAAGAAAGTCCAAAAAGACAATCTGATCGGAAAAATAAAAGCCTCTAGAGGTGTTTATAAATTCAAGTTTTTCAAAACTGTAGGTCTTAGAAAATTCGATAAAGTCTTTGACAAATTCACAGTACAATATCTGAGACTAGTCAAATGGGCGATTCTTCGTAGGTGGTGGACCATCGGAGGTTTGGTAGTTGTTTCAGGCTTGACTTTCTTATTGGCTTCCTCTACCCCCAAAGGATTTATCCCCACAGAAGATGATAACTTCCTGATTTTCTCACTGACCATGCCGGAAGGTTCCTCTTTGCACAGAACCAACCAATTGCTCCGTGAAGCTGACTCGATTCTACACAAAGAACCTGCCGTGGCCAGTGTGAACACTGTGTCTGGATATAATATTGTAGATGATTCCGAAAGTGCATCCACAGGTTTGGGTTATGTGAAACTAAAAGAGGTCTCTGAGAGAGGCGATATTTCGAATATCAAGGAAGTGGTCAAACATTTGACCGAAAAGCTGAGTGTTTTGAATGAAGCCAAAATCAATATGTACCCAAGACCAACTGTGCAGGGTTTCGGTAATTTCGATGGGGTGCAGATTGTCCTTCAGGATTATTCAGACGGGGATTTGGCGGAATTTGGCGTGTTAATCAGTGAATTTGTAGCAGAGCTTTCCCGCCAAAAAGAAATCGAAAAGGCATTTACTTCCTACAACACCAATTTCCCACAATTCAAATTGGACATAGATTACGAAAAAGCCAAAGCCCTCGGTGTATCTGTGAAAGACATGATGTTTACCATCCAGTCCAATTTCGGCAGAACTCGAGTCGGCGATTTCAACAGATTTACCAGACAATACATGGTTTACATGCAGTCGGATATTCAGTTCCGTGAAACTCCCGATGCGATTAATTCCATCATGGTCAAAAACAACAAAGATGAGATGGTGCCGCTCAGTTCTTTTGTAAGACTTGAACAAACCTACGGGCCAGAGACGGTTTTCAGATACAACTTATACAATGCCGCAAGGATCAACATCACTCCTGCTCAGGGATACAGTACCGGGGATGTAATGAAAATGCTGGAAAAATTCAGTGAGGATAAACTTCCTGCGAACCTAGGTTTTGAATGGACAGGGATGAGTTTGGAAGAAAAGAAATCGGGTTCGGATACTACCATCATTTTCATCATCAGTATCATTCTCACTTATTTTATTCTGGCTGCCCAATACGAAAGCTTCTGGCTTCCTATGGCTGTGATTCTCTCTTTGCCTGCCGGTATTTTAGGAGTATTTGCATCTATCAATTTAGCTGGTATTGACAATAACATTTACGTGCAGGTAGGTCTGATTATGTTGATAGGGCTTTTGGCAAAAAACGCAATTCTGATCGTGGAGTTTGTCGCCCAGAAAAGAAGATCCGGCTTGCCGGTATTTGAAGCAGTAATTGAAGCCTGTCAATTGAGATTAAGACCGATTATGATGACTTCGTTTGCCTTTACAGCTGGTTTGATTCCATTGATGTTTTCTGTAGGATCTTCTGCCGAAGGTACTAAATCTGTCAGTATTGGTACTGCCGGAGGGATGATTTTCGGGATATCCTTGGGTTTGATTTTCATTCCAGTCCTTTCCTATGTTTTCCAGGAATTGCAGGACCGATTCACTTTGAAAGTAAGTAAAAAAGTAGAAACAGCAGAACAATGAACCACGCAAAGAAATTACTATTCCTCTTTTTGATTCTGGTGGCAGCGGGCTGCAAAGTGGGTGAAAATTATATCCGACCAGAAACCAATCTTCCGGATGAGTTTTACGGAAGCGACAAACTTCAAGACAGCGTATTTGTAGGCGATAAAACAATAGCTACCATAAATTGGGAAGAATTCTTTCAGGATTCCACTCTGAATTCATTGATAGATTCTGCCTTGCTGGGCAACTTTGACATGCAGAAAACAGCCAAGCAGATAGAAATCGCAAATGAAAGTTTTTTGCAATCCAAGGCCAATTTCTTACCAAGTCTGAATTCCAATCCGGCTCGATTTACTCGTGAGTATTATTCGGAAAATTTCAATAATTACGGTTCCAACCGATCCAGAAGGAATCACCCTGATGGGGTTCCCACGACATTATACACTGAAAATTTAGCCTATGCAGTAACACTTCAGGCGAGTTGGGAAGTAGATATCTGGGGGAAATTACGTTGGCAAAAAGAGGCTGCACAAGCCAAATACATGCAGACCCAAGAATTCCGAAAAGCGGTCCAAACTGCCTTGGTTTCTGAGATTGCCTCCACCTATTTCAATATCCTGATGCTAAAATCCCAGTTGACTGTAGCACAGCGAAACTATGATCTCAGCCAGAACACTTTGAAAATTGTAGAGCTACAGTACGATGCGGGGGAAAACACTTCATTGGCGATCCAGCAAACCAAATCACAGATGTTGCGAGCCAAGGCTTTGATTCCACAATTGGAAAAAGCCTATACCATTCAGGAAAACCGTTTGAATAACTTGCTTGGCCAGACACCCGGGGCTCTGGAATTAAATGGAGTATTGGATCAGCTTTCATTGGATCATGAATATACCACCGGTGTTCCAATAGAATTGATCCAAAACAGACCGGATGTGGCGGCGTCTGAATATGAACTTATTGCCACAAACGCCCGTGTGGGAATCACCCAGGCCATGAAATATCCATCTTTGACTATCAATGCCGGAGCAGGCTTGAATTCCATGGCATTTGGTTCCGTCTTTGACCCGGTGGGTTCAGGATTTGCACTGCTCAATGGAGCCTTGTTTCAACCGATCTTTCAGAACAGAAAACTGAAGACCAATCACAGAATAGCGATCAAACAACGTGAAATCGCGGAATTGGATTTCAGGGATAAAGTGAATACAGCTGTGATGGAAGTTTCCAGTGCTTTGGTGAATATCGAAAAGCTTCAGGAGGAATATGAAATTGCCCAGGAAAGACTGAGAACAACGACCAAAGGGATGACTGATGCCTTTTTGTTATTTGAAAGCGGTTTCGCCAATTACCTGGAAATCATCAATGCGCAGGAAGATGCACTTCAGAACCAGTTGGAAGTCGTGCAACTGAAAATGCAATTGGCTTTGGCCAAAGTAGAATTGTACAGAAGCCTCGGCGGTGGTTGGCAGGTTGATGGCGAATAATTTATTTGGTTAAACTCCATTTTGGCAAAAGAAATAACCAAACTCTCGTCATTGCGAGCGACGAAGGAGTGTGGCAATCTTGAACTTTGAAATAGATTTATGCTTTATTCAGTATAGCTTGAAATCTGCGAAAAAGTCTAGAAAAACAAAAACCAATCTTTTTTTACCTTTGCGCCATGAAGTCCGTAGCCGAAAACAAGAAGTCAACAAACATTGCTGAATATATCATCTACATGTACCAAATGGAGGATCTGATCCGCTCCTATCTGGGAAATGCAGAAGAAATCAAAACCTATGTCGTCTCTAAATATCCTGTTTCGGATGAGGAAAGAAATGAGATTTCGGCTTGGTATCTAGATCTTTTAGAGAAAATGAAAGAACAGGATATTCTGGAAAAAGGGCATTTAAAAGAACTGAATGAGTTGGTTGCTTCTTTGGCAGAAATTCACTGGAAGCTGCTAAAAACCGATGCGGGCTATTTTGAAATTTACAATAAAGCCAAGCCATTTATTATTGAAGCCGTCATGCAGGCAGAAGGTCAGGATCTGGGAAATGAAATTCAGATCTGTTTGAATGGAATTTATGGCTTATTACTTTGCCGACTTTTGGGTAAAAAAGTGTCTGATCAACAATTGAAATCTGCAGAAGCTTTTGGGGATGTGTTGAGTTTATTAAGCTATAATTATCGAGAGAGGGAAAAGTTATCGAAGAATTAAAACTGGATTGGAATATTTAAAGATTGAAAAATTTGAAGATTGTCACATGGAATTGCAATGGAGCCTTTAGGAAAAAATTCAACTTATTAGATGAGTTTGATGCTGATATCTATGTAATTCAAGAATGTGAGAATCCAATAGAAACTGTCCATCTTGAATATTTAGAATGGGCAAAAAACCATCTTTGGATTGGTGACAGTAAACATAAAGGGCTAGGTGTTTTTGCAAAAAAAGGTATAACACTTACTCCACTTTATTGGACAAATCAGTACGAAGGAAATCCAGTAAAGCACTTTTTACCATGTTATGTTAATTCTGAGTTTGAATTAATTGCTGTCTGGACCCACTACAACAAATCTCCTACCTACGGATATATTGGGCAATTTTGGAAATATTTTCAACTTCATAAACAGAAATTCAATAACTCATTAATTATAGGTGATTTCAATAGTAACTCGATTTGGGACAAACCAAAAAGGGCATGGAATCATAGTGAAGTTGTTAAAGAACTGGAAAAACTAAACATAACAAGCTTCTATCACAGCATAGGCCAAGAGTCTCAAGGGAACGAACTTCAACCCACATTTTTCCTTCAAAAGAACCTAAACAAACCTTACCATATTGATTATATTTTTGGTAGCTCAGAGTTTAGAAAAAAGCTAGAAAAGATAGAATTAGGCAAAGTTGAAGATTGGATAAAATATAGCGATCACTTACCAATGATTTGTGAGTTTTCGTGTTAGAATTTTTAAATCTTACAATCTTTCAATTTTCAATTCATTATAAAAACTCCCAAACGCTTTTATACCCCTGATGGCTTTCAAAATACTGAAGTAACTGATCGAAAAATGGGTTTTGGGCTAAAGTACTACTATCACCAATAAGCACCAGTTTACGTTTCGCACGGGTTAAAGCCACATTCATTCTTCGGGCATCAGCAAGAAATCCTATCTCACCTTTCTCATTGGACCGGGTCAGTGAAATCATCATCAGATCCCGCTCCTGACCTTGAAAACCATCCACAGTATCTATGGTGATCAAGTCTGAAAAGGCTCTTAAGTTGGGATAATCAAAACCATCAAAAATCAAGGATCTTAGCAAACGGACTTGCGCTCCATAAGGCGCAATCAGCCCAATGGTCCAACCTTCCTGTTTGAAATTAGCAATCCCGATTCGTTTTATTATCTCATTCAAATAGCGGCAAGTAAAAGCAGCTTCTTCAGGATTACAGGTACTTAAACTCTCCTGCTCCTTTTGGTCCAAATACCCTGCTCCAGCCGTATCGATCCATTCGATAGGATTGGCTTCCTCTCCTGGAAAAACATGGGATTTTGTATTCTCTGCTGCTTGGAGTTCCCCTTTGTAAAACTGTTCATTGGAAAAGCCCATAATTGCTTCAGGCATCCGATATTGAACCAGCAGCATCTGGGAAGCTTGTGGTTTTCTGGCAATCACTTTTTCAAATAAGGTTTCCGCTAAACCTTCCTGAGCGGCCTGATAGGATTTGATCGTGGGAAGAAGCTGACAATGATCCCCGGCAAAAACCACTTTTTTGGCCTTCAAAATTGGAATCCAAGTCGCAGCTTCCAGTCCTTGTGCAGCTTCATCAATAAAGACCACGTCAAACTCCATCCCCTTCAAATTGTAAGAAGAAGCCCCTACGAGTGTACTGGCAAAAACCTTGGTTTTCTGAAAAATATCGTATTGGATGTATTCCTCCAAAGACTTTGCAGCCTCCCTGATTCGGGATACTTCTGCATACATCAGCTTTCGCTGGGCTCTTTCTTCAGGCCCGAAATTCCTTTTGTATTGTTTGGCCAGTTTCAGGTATTGATCCGTTTCTTTTCGAAGTTTCTTCAGATCCCGATAGCTTGGATGAAAGGCAGTTTTGGCATCCAAGGTCTGATTCAAAATCTTCTCCTCCACCCTAGCCGGATGACCCAGCCTAAGGGTTTCTATTCCTCTATCCACCAACTTTTCCACTAAAAGATCAACCGCTGCATTGCTGGGTGCACAGACCAAAATCGATTGCCCTGCTATCACCGCCTGCTCGATAGCCTCGATCAACGTAGTCGTTTTGCCTGTTCCCGGAGGCCCATGCACTACCGCCACATCCTTCGCTTGAGCGATTAATTCACAGGCTTTATTCTGAGAGTCATTCAAATGCTCAATTGAAGTCTGGTATTTCTCAGAAAACTGTGGTGTTTTATCTCCTAACAGGATTTCTTTCAGTTCGGCTACTCGTTTATTTTCAGCAGTAATCACCCGTTTGAGTGCAAATTCCATCTCCCGATAACTTGCCTCATCGAATAGCAAGTCAACACCCAATCGACCTCCTTCCATCCAATCCGGAATTTCATCCACTTGAAGCGTGACAGTCATCGCATTGTTTCGGACGAAATTGATGACTCCGTTTACGCGGTGTTCTGCACTTTGGTAGCTATCTTGAGTAGTAAAAAAAGAGACCGATTTTCCGGAAGCAAATGCAGAGGATTGATTGGAATCTGTTCGCTCAATCTCTACCAGCAACCTTTCTCCCATGCCGATCTTACTCTTTTTTAGGAGAACAGGATGCCAGGTTATCCCTTCTTTTTTCTTTTCAGCAATGGAGGAATTCAGAAATTTCTGTTTGTACTGAGCCAAGTCTTCCTGCCATTCCAGCTTTAAAAGTTGCAGGCCTTTCTTTAATTCCTCTGTGACTTTGTCCATCAATGCTTATTTTAGGGTCGAAACTAATCAAATCAGATTATTTTTCTATTCAAAAAGCAGGATGAACTATTTGGCCCATGCCTATCTTTCTTTTCATCAGGAAGAAATTCTAGTTGGCAATTTCATTGGAGATTTTGTCAAAGGAAAAATGATGGTGCGGTTCCCAAAAGGTATTCAACAGGGAATTCTACTTCATCGTGAAATAGACCGCTTTACAGATTCTCATCCTTTAGTCCGTGCTGGACAAACTTACTTGAGACCAATTTTTGGCCATTATTCGACTGTAATCACGGATATATTCTTTGATTATTTTTTGGGAAAAAACTGGAACAGGTACTCAGATCAATCGCTGGAGGATTTTACACTTTCGGTCTACCAGCAGGTCACAAAGTATGAGCCTTATTTCCCAGATCGCTTCGGAAATCTATTTTATTGGATGAAAAAGGACAATTGGCTTTTGAGGTATGCAGAGATTGAAGGGATTCAGAGTTCCCTGACCGGACTTTCGAAAAGGACTCGATTTGATTCAAAAATGGAACAAGCCCATTTGTCTTTGTTGGAGCGAGAAGATGAATTTGAAGTTATTTTCTTCGCTTTTTTCGAAGATTTAAAGACTTTTGCAAGGCAAAAACTGACAGAGATACAAACACTCCATGATTCTGATTAAACCAAAATTATCCACTTACTTTTCCTTAGGTCTTCTTGTTCTGATTTTGATTGCGGGTTTGGTATTTATTTTAAGGGACTTTGCCTACGTAGGAAGTTTTGGGCTCTGGTTTTACCTTATTGCCGCACCTTTACTGACGCTGGTGATTCTGATGATCCTGATAAAACTTTTAGCTGGCTATAGATTTATCGCTGCCGGAAAAGACCAAATCGTCGTAAAACTTCCTATCAGACGCTATGAAAAAACCTATCCGGTCAATCAGATATTAGCTTGGGAAGAGGAAACCATTTATGCCAACAAAAAAGAATTCAAACAACTGACCATAGCTTTCGCAGACAAGCAATCAATCGCGATCTCCAATCACGAGCATGAGTCCTATTCGCAAATGGTCAAGTATCTCTTGAAAAAAGCTGCTAAGCAGCAAGTGAAAAATAAAAAAGCCTGAGAAATTTCTCAGGCTTTCATTTTATCGTGCAGTACGGAAGTTTTTATCATAAAGCTCCACACTTTCCTGGATGATCCGCATAGCGTCTTCCTTACCCAAGAAATCCTCAACTTTTACTTCTTTGTTTTCCAGCTTTTTGTAGTCTTCAAAGAAACGGTGAACTTCTTTCATCAAATGAGGAGGCAGCTCATCGATGTCGTTGATATAATTCACGGATTGGTCTCCTGCTGCTACCGCAATGATTTTATCATCAGCTTCACCACCATCTACCATTCTCATTACGCCGATCACTTTGGCTTCTACCAAACACATGGAAGGAATATCAATCTGAGAAATGATCAGGATATCCAAAGGATCGTGATCTTCACAGAATGTCTGAGGAATAAAACCATAATTGGCAGGATAATGAACAGCTGAGAACAAAACTCTGTCCAGGTATAGCATCCCTGTTTTCTTGTCCAGTTCATATTTCCCTTTACTTCCCTTTGGAATTTCGATCACGCCCATTACAGTTTCAGGGGCATTTTTCCCGATATTGACGTCGTGCCAAGGATTAATCATAATATTTGTTTTTGGTAATAAAAAGTGGTGTTCTTCACTATTGGAGTGCAAAGATACATTTTACATGTAAATTGACCGCTTTTCTTTCTTATTTCATGTTTGGCAAGGTGATCAATATACTTGTTCCCTCATCCAGAGCTGAATCAAGCTTGATTTTACCACCCATTTGCTCCACAGCCTCTTTGACCATATAGAGCCCCAGACCTACTCCCACATTCTTTTGAGTGGCTCTCATAAACAGATTAAATACTTCAGGATGGTGCTTTTCATCTATCCCAATGCCATTGTCCTCCACACAAATCACCACATGATCTTCCACTACATCCACAGTCAGACTGATATTCCTAGGTCCGGGTTCCTGTTTTTGGAACTGTACGGAATTGCTAAAAAGGTTATTCAGGATCACGCGGATTTTAGCATCGTCGGAGAAAAATTCCTGTTCTTGGTTAACCTGAATATCCAAATGGAAATTTGTCAAATCAAACTTGGCATGATAAGCCTCCATTTGTTGCTTGACGATTTCTTTAAAATTGACTGAAGTGACTTTATGATCAATTTTTGTCGAGCGATAAAAGTCCAGCATTTTATAGATGTAATCATCCAGTTTGACCGTGGCGGAATCTATCATTTCAAAATATTCCAAGGCCTGAGGATCTTTTACTTCAAGTTTTGCAAGTTTTGAAACGCCAGAAATACTCATCAATGGCCCTCTTAGTTCATGTGAAAGGCTGTATACAAACTGATTCATTTCTGAATGCAGTTTTTTCAGTTTCACATTTTTCTCCTTTAGCTCCATCCGCATAAAATAGATATCAGCGGCATTTTTAATGGAGTTTTTTATCTGCTCAATATTCCAGGGTTTATCGATAAATCGATACACCTCTCCTTTGTTGATCGCATCGATGACCGAGGCAATATCTGAATAGCCCGTCAGCAAAATCCTGATCGGGTCAGGATTGATTTTGACCATTTGCTCAAAAAATTCAGTTCCAGTCATGCCAGGCATTCGCTGATCAGCGATCACCACATGAATTTCCTCTTCCTGTGCAATGCGTAACCCTTCTTCAGCATCTATTGCTGTAAAAATCTTGAAGTCTTTTCGAAGTGTGGCTCTAAAAGATTTGAGGTTATTATCCTCATCATCGATGTAGAGCACGTGGATTTTATCACTCATATTTCTGGGTACTTTGATAAATAGGAAGGGTAATAATAAAAGTTGTACCCTGCCCCTGTTCTGTTTCTACTTCCAGGGTTCCCTTATGGTTTTCAATAATAGAATAAACAATTGACAGACCCAAACCTGTCCCTTTTCCAACTGCCTTTGTGGTAAAGAATGGTTCAAATATACGTTGTTTTACAGATTCGGGCATTCCAGGACCATTATCTTCAATTTCTACTGTCACAGTCTCATTGGCATGGGCGATCGTACGTATCGTGATATGCGGATCTTTTATCTCATCAATATGATCAGTCAGGGCATGCACAGCATTGTTGATGATATTCATAAAGACCTGATTGATCTTACCTGCCAGACATTCCACCATTGGCAATTCCGCAAACTCCCGAACAATTCTGATCTTGCCAGGAATGGTACTGTTGAGAAGAATAATGGTACTGTTGATCCCATCATGAAGGTCTACTTTCTTCACATCCTGCTCATCTACCCTTGAGAAAATTCTCAGCCCTTTCACGATTTCCACCGTTCTCCGAGCACCATCTTCCATTCCTTTGAGCAACTGATCTACTTCTTCCAATACATAATCCAACTCCAGGTCTTCTTCCAGATTTTTGGCTTTCTTTTTAGATTCTTCTGTAAATTCTTTACTTCCAGTTTCTCTGTAAAAATCTATCACTTCCATGATATCTTTGACATCTCTCTTCAGCGGAGTAATATTCGAGCTTACAAAGTTGATCGGGTTATTGATTTCATGTGCAATACCTGCAGTCAACTGACCTAAAGAAGCCATTTTTTCCTGGCTGACGAGTTGGCTTTGAGTATTTTGAAGGTTTCTCAGGGCATGCTCCAATTCATCCGTTCTCAACTTCACTTTTTTCTCCAATAACGTATTTTGCTCCCGAACTAAAACCTCATTTTCCTTTAAAACCTCCAGTCTTTCTGCCTGTTCTTTTTCCTTTTCCTTTTTCAGGATATTGATTCTATCTGCTAGCGCAAAAGACAATAAAACCACTTCTAATGCTGACCCTAGAGGCATGATGTAGGCCGTCAGGTTTGTGGAAGGAATTATCCCCATTTCGCTGAATACAAACAAGAAGATCCCTACCATGAAAAAAGACCAAGCAAGTAAATAGTATCGAGCGGGTCTGTAACCTTTTTTCAGAATCATCGTGGCAGAAAACAAGACAAAAAGCACCACAATTGATTGGGTAACCAACAAAACCTGATAACTCAAGGTTATAGAGATTACAAATGCATTGATGAGAATAAAGGCATAAACCCCATAAATGATATAAAACCCTTTATCGATTTTAGGAATGATGGATTTTGATAGTAAAAACACCCTCATAAACCAGATACCTACTATACTAACTAAAGAGGAGAAAATCACAATCGAACGCTGATTCATCCAATCCCATTCCGGCCAAAAAAGCTCCTGGGTATAACCCAAAATTGAAGCTTGAGCAAACCAAACTAATAATGTATGCAATACATAAATGAAGTAAATCTGGTCCTGAACAGAGAAGTAGAGAAAAAGATTGTAAAAGAACAATCCTAAAAACACACCAGTCAACAACCCAAAAAGTAAATCTTCAAACCCAAGGATTTCCTTTAGAGACTCTTTAGAAGAAACAAAACCAGTAAATATTTTTTTATCCACATTGTCAATTCTTACTAGAAAATAATCTGCCGATAGATCAGACTCATTGAATTCAAAAACAATCTTTTTTGATTGGAATCCTCGTTCGCCTATCCCAAACAGTCGACCATTTTCCTGTTCTCGAATCACTTCACCGTCTTTTACAGAATAAAGGATCACATCATCTAAAGAAGTGGAATTTAAAGTAAAAGTCGGATTGGAAAATTCATTTAGAAAAGGCAATTCCAACTTCACCCAGAGCGAGCTTTTATTGATTCCAAAATTGAATGTATTGCAATTATTAGATACGAATGAACCATCCAAGATAATTTCAGAAGCATTATGGCTTTGATCTTCCAGTAGATAGGAAAAACAGGTCACTTTCTTTGAATCAACTTCTTCTGCAAATGCAGTATTCAGACCTGATAAAAACAATGCAATGAGTACAAAAATTCTAAATATCATTTCTCCAATTAGTATTTCTCAATAACAAATCATAATTCACTTCAAATTTTCCTTTTGGGCCTTCTTCCACTTTAGTGAACTGTACTTTTTCTCTTAATTCAAAAATCTTTTCCCTTTCGGTTGCATCTGCCAAAGGTAAATTCTTTGGATCCTTCATAACTATTGAAGTGGCAACTAAATCTAATTTAGGATAAAAAAACGTTCCCGAATTTCCAATTCCGGATTCAATTTCAAACCCCTTTTGTAAAGAAGGTTTTAAAGTATACTCTGCCACCAATGCCAATAATGAACCTAAATTGATCTGGGTGGCTATCGCAATACCTGCACGGATCAATAATACCGCACCGATACCATAGCCTGAGATACTTTTGGAATTCCACAAACCAGAAACTTCTCCGGTTCCCAGTGCTGAATATTCTTTCACCAGTGAAAAAATTTTATGATCCACTTGAGAAACAGCCTGCTCCATAGGAAGTGGAAATTCTGGATGAGCTATATGAATTCTCAAACCTGAAACTACTTCTTCAGTATCAGCATCTTCCACCGTCACTACATAAACAAATGGATTATTGACCCAATCATTATTTGAGGAGGTTACTTTTGTAACACCATATTGTTTCAGTACATCAGAGTGCCCCTGAACAAATCTCTGGCATCGTTCTGGTTCATCTATAGCTCTAAATGCTTTAAAATTAAACATTTCAAATAATAATTAATGTTTCTGATAGATCTCTTCTGTAGGATCTCACAGAGGGCTCACCGGCTTTATTCACCCTAAACATAAAAATTTCTTGCTTATCCCTTTCTTTATTGAATATAGTATTGAAAGATTTTTTCAAATCCAGGATTTCATTTTCCTCAATTTTTGTAAAACCAACATGGTTTTCATTCAATACACGCTGAAAAATAAATAACATCGCAGAAACAGGCTGAACACTTAATCCCAACAGATTCGCCTGTATCCAAATCCTTTGCAGAACCATTCCTGCCTTTAATATATTTTGAGGTGAATAATTTTTTATTTTGATCAGGAATATTCCTGAAGCGGTGGTAATAGTGTCTTTCGAAATTTTAGTTAGACCGTATCCCATTAGGTATTTTCTAAAGAACTTTACCGTTCGGGGATCTTTCAATAAGCCCATTGCTGCCTTTTCTGTTCCAGAAAGTTCCAGAGTAGCTACATCAATCCCATCTTTTTTTTCTATCGCTTCAGCTTCTGACCATCGCACTTCATTGATAAAATCCACCAAGCCTTGGTCATGGAAAAACCTCAATCGATCCATTCCTCCTACCACTTTAGCCAATTGTACCAAATCCTCCTCCTGCTCTGTCCATTCAATAGAAACTTCATCTTCTTGGGCCACTCGTAAGAGTTCTTGCTTCTCGCTCTCGCTCAATAAATACCTTTTCTTATTTTTTCTATTGGTACATCGGAGTGTAATGCCCTCCGCGAGCTCTGAAAGTTTAATTGGCAAAGGTTGATTTTGTTTTGAGACAAAACGAATGCTAGCGATGCAATCTTCCTCAAATTCCTGTATATGAATCTTTGTTTCTAATTCTATCCCTAGTTTTCCTGCATGCAAGCGAAGGTTTTCTATTGCTGCACCAAAGGCAATCAGTGATCCCGACCCCTTGTAATCCAGTAAAGAATGGCTTCTTACTTTGTCATGAAAGAGGTGTAAAATTCCTTTTTTATCAAAAACCCAGACCCAAGGCTGAATGTTACCTCCAGAAGGTGCCCAGTTTGCTTTGTCTATTAACTCTTCAAGTTCTAGTCGGGAAAGCTGGTAGGCAGATTGTAAAATCCCAGTTGGCAGCTTAAAATCAAATTCCCCAAGTGAAGGAAACTCAGGGGAATCCACGTCAATTTCTTCAGCCTCACGCAACTGAAACAATTGATCAAAATCTACATAAAACCTACCTGATTTCACTTCTTCCCCAAGAAGGAATTTCCTCGATGCATGTGCTACAGATGCACCTCCTAAAAAGACGCCTGAGGCAAGTTGGGGCCAGCTGGTAATTGTTTGTCCAATCTCTAAAAGTGAAACTTTCATTCTGGGAGAGAGAGTTTCAAGCCCTGTGATTTTCAGGACGATAGAAACTTTTTCTGTATTGGATAAATTCTTGAATGTTTTGAGATCTACCCCTTTTAGCAAGCCATGAAACAATTCCCTGTCTGGCTCTATATCAAACCTCTCAATATCCAACATCCCTCGATCTGAAGTATCCATCATCACTGCGATCCGATTTTCCCTGGCTTTGTCTCTCAGCAAAACCTTTATATCCAAACTATCACATTCATCGATCAACAAATCCAACTTCCCACCTTCCAACATATAGTCGTCTACATTCTCAGGTGTAATCCCTTCTCTGTAAACTTTGACTTTTAAATACGGATCTATTTCTGCAATTTCCCTAGCAGCTAAAACCACTTTTTCTACACCTAAACTTGTAACTCCAGCCTTTAACCTATTGAGATTACTTAATTCCAAAGTATCGAAATCTGCCAGTCGAATCTCACCATAGCCCCTTTCCAAAGTCATTGCCAATGCTATACTCTGACCTACAGAAAGGCCCACAATCCCAACTTTTTTCTGGCTCAGAATAGATTGCTCTGAAGGAGTAATTTTAAAGTTATTTCTCAGTGTCCTGATTTTCACAAATTCCGGCTCACTGAGGATGTGAACCATGGTATTTTTCCACGGAAAATAAACCCAATTACCGAACTTTTCTTTTTCTACCTTTTTAAAAAACTCCTCGACTTTGTCTGCCAATTCACTGGCTGGAATTGTCCGATCAGGATTTTCAGATTTAATTAAATCCGCTACCTGACTATCTATTGGATCCAGTACAGAAACAAACTCATAATTCAATAAATCTTTAATTCTCAAATAATCAGATTCAACGGTAGGATTAAGGATCTCGGGGATATAATGATCACTTTGATCAGTAGAAAATTTAAATGGCATTTGAATAGGCTGGGGTGATAAGCTCAGTAAAGATAATTCATTCAGTATTATGTCAAATACATTCTTAATATTTTAAGTTAAAAACAGAATAATTACTTTTAGGGATTATTTAACTGATTTTTATGTACCCTATTTTCTTTGTTTTTTAAGCAAAAAAAAGATTATTTGTCTTTAGAATGAAGCTTTTGTTATAGTTGACCAAGGTATGGAAACCGAAAGGGAGGAAAAAATAAAAATTCTATATGTAGATGATGAAGAAAACAATCTTCAGGCATTTAAAGCGACATTCCGCAGGGATTACAAAATTTTTTTAGCGATATCCGCACACGAAGCCAGAACATTATTAAAAGAACAAGAAGTTGATTTAATTATCACGGATCAACGGATGCCTGAGGAAACAGGAGTTGAGTTTTTAGAAAGTATCATTCCGATTTATCCCAAACCAATAAGATTGCTTTTGACAGGCTACACAGATATCCAGGCTGTGATTGATGCAATTAATAAAGGCCAGGTATATCATTATCTGACTAAACCTTGGGAGGAAGATTACCTGAGAACTGTCATCAAAAATGCCTTCGAAATCTTCACCTTGAGAAGAGAAAATGAAAAATTGACAGATGCTTTAATAAAAGCAAATGAGCAATTGGAATTTTTATTAAGACAAAATTTGCTCTCTTAATCAGTACCTCGCAGCTAGTAAAAGTTGTAATTCTTTATGTGAAAGACCGAATTTTCGGCCCAAGTAAGCATTCGTCAAACTTCCTCTGTAGGTATACACTCCCCTTAGAAACCATTTGTAATTGAATATCATTTCCTCAGCCCCACCCAAATCTGCCGTCTGAAGGATAATGGGCGTAAAAATATTGCTAAGGGAATACGAGGCCGTCCTTGCAACACGTGAAGCGATATTAGGGACACAATAATGGATGATGTCATGTTTTTTGTAAACGGGCTGATCATGACTTGTCATTCTTGCTGTTTCGATACAGCCTCCCTGATCTATGCCAACGTCTATGATAATGCTACCATGCATCATATTGGCGACCATTTCTTCGCTTACCACAATTTTATTTCTTCCTTTTTCAGCCCTTAATGCACCGATCACTACATCTGCCTCAGCCATGGCCTGGCTCAAACTGAAATTATCTATTGTAGATGTGTAGACTTGCTGCCCCAGTAATTGCTTAATCCTCCTTAATTTATAGATATGGTTGTCAAACACTTTGATATTGGCACCAAGTCCTAAAGCCGTTCTGGCTGCATATTCAGCTACTGTACCAGCTCCAATAATGACCACTTGCGTAGGTGGCACTCCTGTCACACCTCCCATAATTAAACCTTTGCCATTATTGACGCTGGATAAATATTCCGCTGCAATCTGCATCACGGTACTTCCAGCAATCTCTGACATGGCCCTTACGACCGGCATCCCTCCCACTTTATCTTCCAAATACTCGAATGCAACCGCAGTGATTTTTTTGGCATTTAATGCCTCGATAAACTCCTTATTTTGTCTACCAATCTGAAGAGCTGAAATCAGACAACTCCCAGGAGACATGTCCTCAATTTCTTCCAAGGAAGGTGCATCAATCTTCAATACAATCTGAGTGGAAAGTGCATCTTTTCTGGAATTCACAATTTTGGCGCCTGCGTCAGAATAGTCTTGATCCGAGAATTTAGCCTGCAAACCTGCTCCTGTTTCCAATACCACTTGAAGACCATTATTTGACAAAATCCCTACCGCTTCGGGTGTCAGTACCACTCTTTTTTCTTGGAGGGAGATTTCTTTTGGGATCCCGATCGATATTGATTTGGAATCTTTCCTCACTTTGGAAGGAGACTCTTTTGGGATTAATCCAACTGCCGATAATTCACTTAGTTCAGCTGACATCTTGTATATGTTGAAGCGATATTTTTCTTTCTGTGGCAGAAAGAATTTCGATGGAAATTAAGAAATATTGATCAGGAAGGAATTCTGCGATTTTTTCGGCCCACTCCAGCCAACAATAATTCTGACTATAAAAATACTCTTCTATTCCAATATCCAATGCCTCAGTAGGATCATCTAGTCTATAAAAGTCAAAATGGTAAAATTCTTCTCCTTGGTCGTTTTGGTATTCATTAACGATGCCAAAAGTAGGGCTGCTAACCTGACCTTGAATTTGATACAATTCAGCCAATGTTTTGATCAGGGTGGTTTTCCCTGCTCCCATTTCTCCTTTAAAAATCCAGATCTTTTCGGAACCTGCCATTTCTACAACTTTTTTGGCAGCAGTAGAAATGGCATCGACTCCATATGAAAATTGAATCAATTCAATCCTATTTAGGTGATAAATGCACAATCGGTATGATCATTTCTTCCAAAGAAACACCACCATGCTGGAATGTATCTTTGTAGAAGTTTACATAATAATTGTAATTATTTGGATAGGCAAAGAAATAATCTTCTACGGCAAAAACATAACTCGAAGAAACATTTAGCCTCGGCAATTTCGCATCTTCAGGTTTTTTGATTTCGAAAACCTTTCCTCCCTCAAAATTAAGGTTTTTACCTTGCTTATACCTAAGGTTTGTAGTCACGTTTTTATCCCCTATAATCCGATAAGGTTTATTTACTCGTTTGGTTCCATGATCTGTAGTGACAATCACATCGGCTCCTGCAAGTTGGATTTTTTTAAACAACTCGAATAAAGAAGAATGCTCAAACCAACTTTTCGTAATTGATCGATAAGCAGATTCATCAGGTGCCAATTCCCGGATCATTTTCATATCTGTCCTGGCATGAGACATCATATCCACAAAATTATACACCAATACATTTAAATCATTTTGCAAAAGCTGATGAAATTGCTCCACCGCATTTTTCCCCTGATTTGCCTGCAAGATCTTCTGGTAAGAAGATTTAATCGGCAACCTGTTTTTATCCAGATTAATTTTCAACCAATCTTCCTCGAAATTATTTTTCCCTTCGTCAGAATCTTCATCCTCCCATAGTTTAGGGTAAAAACGGGCCATATCCGATGGCATCATACCACTGAACAGGGCATTTCTGGCAAATGCCGTTGTGGTAGGAAGAATACTGTAATAAGTGTCCTTTTGCTCAATATTAAAGTAAGGGGATAAAAGTGGTTCAATATCTTCCCATTGGTCTAACCTTAGATTATCAATGACAATCAGAAACAAGGGCTTACCTTCCTTAACTTTTGGAAAGACTTTATGCTTGAGTACTTGATGGGAAAGTAAAGGTTTATCCTTGTTTTTCTCCTCCATCCAGTCGATATAATTGTCTTTTATGAATCTCGCAAAGGATGAATTTGCTTCGGTTTTTTGGGTTTCCAGCACCTCGATCATGCTTTTATTCTCCGTAGCATCTATCTGCATCTCCCAATAAATCAGCTTTTTATAGATATCAGACCAATCCTGATGATCCTGCGCATCGCCAAAAGCCATGCTTATTTTCATAAATTCCTGCTGATAATTGAGCGTTGTCTTTTCATCGATCAACTGCTTATTTTGCAGTAGCTTCTTTACAGAAAGAAGAATTTGATTGGGATTCAGTGGCTTGATCAGATAATCTGCGATTTTCCCACCTATCGCGTCATTCATGATGTGCTCTTCCTCCGATTTGGTAATCATTACCACTGGGATTTGAGGTTTTAGAATCTTGATCTGCTGCAAGGTCTCCAAACCTGTCATGCCCGGCATCATTTCATCTAAAAATATTACATCAAAATTCTGACCCTCTACTTCTTCGATGGCATCTACGCCTGAATTGACCGTGGTGATCTGATACCCTTTCTGTTCCAAAAAAAGGATATGGGGTTTCAGCAGGTCAATTTCATCGTCTGCCCATAGAATATTAAACTTTTGAGACATTTCAGGTTCCGTTTCTTTTAAAATTATAATTACTTTTGAGTCAATCAAAATAGGCCCAATTGAAAAGCCAAAAGATACTAAACGACCCGGTTTACGGATTTATCACAATCCCAAGCGAGTTGATTTTTACCATTATTGATCACCCATATTTCCAGAGGTTACGGAGAATAAAACAACTGGGTTTGACTGACTTTGTCTACCCGGGAGCACTTCATACCCGTTTTCACCATGCCATCGGAGCTATGCATCTGATGAGCATTACGCTGGATAATCTACGCATAAAAGGAACAGAAATCTCTAATAAAGAATACGAGGCTGCTCTTATTGCCATCCTGCTGCATGATATAGGCCATGGTCCTTTTTCACATGCACTGGAATATAGCTTGCTGAAAAATGTTCATCATGAGAGCCTTTCGCTTCTGATTATCGAATTATTCAATCACGAATTGGATGGAAAACTCGATCTAGTTTTAAGAATATTTAAGAATACTTACGAAAGAAAGTTCTTCCACCAGCTTGTTTCCAGCCAACTTGACATCGATCGTTTGGATTACCTCCAACGAGACTGCTTCTTTACAGGAGTTTCGGAAGGTACAATCGGTGCTGACCGCATCATAAAGATGATGGATGTAAAAAACGATCAGGTGGTCATCGAGGAAAAAGGAATCTACTCCATTGAGAATTTCCTGAGTGCCAGACGACTGATGTATTGGCAGGTTTACCTGCACAAAACCACCGTTTCTGCCGAAAAAATGCTTATCAAGTTGATTGAAAGAGCAAAAATGTTACGCAAATCAGGAACAACTTTTACCATCACCGATGAGTTTGATTTTTTCCTGCAGCAGGAAAACACTATTTCGGACTTTCAGCAAAAACCGGAAATTTTAAGAATGTTTTTGGAAATGGACGACTTGGATATCTGGGGAGCAGTGAAGCTTTGGAAAAAACATCCGGACTATGTTTTAAATAATATTTCCAACATGTTTTTGACAAGGGATTTATTTAAAATCACTCTTACAAACGAGCAGTTTGGCACTGAAGAAATCGAAGAAATGAAAAAGAGGACAATTCACAAACTTTCAATCCCCGAGGATGATATCAAATTCTTCTTTTCTCATGGAGCAGTAAGCAATTATGGGTACTTAGCCAAAGACCGAATCAACATCCTGACAAAAAAAGGGAAGGTGATCGATGTTGCTCAAGCTGCAGATCTACCGAACATCAAGGTGATGAGCAAAATCGTGGAGAAACATTATGTATGTAAAGCCAAAAGCTTAAATTTAAATTACTAATACGATAAACCTGCATATGGAATTTACTTTAGGTCAAGTGGCCACAATCCTTCAGGGAAAAGTAGAGGGAGATGAAAACCAAAAAGTCTTCCGTTTAGATAAAATTCAAGAAGGAAAAGAGGGCGGAATCAGCTTTCTCTCCAATGAAAAGTATCAATCTTATATCTATGAAACAGAGGCCACTGCCGTCATCGTTTCAGAAAATTTCGTTCCAAGTAAAGCCTTAAAAACGACGCTCATCCGTGTAAAAGACGCATATTCTGGATTCACTACTCTTCTTGAAGCCTATAGTCAATTTACAAAAGCCAGCATGGTAGGTGTGCAGGAGCCTAGCTTTATGGATGAATCAAGCAGCCTCGGTGAAAATTGCTTCCGGGGAGCTTTCTCTCACATAGGGAAAAATTGCAGCATAGGAAATTCAGTTAAAATTCACCCACAAGTGTTTATTGGAGACCGGGTGAAAATCGGTAATCACACAATTCTACATCCTGGAGTAAAAATCTGCTCGGATACGGTAATAGGCGACCATTGCGAAATTCATCCTGGAGCAGTGATAGGAGCAGATGGATTTGGATTTGCACCACAATCAGACGGATCTTACAAACCAATTCCACAGATCGGGAATGTCATCATTGAAGATTATGTAAGTATTGGCTCAAATTCGACAATAGATTGTGCGACGATGGGTTCCACGCTTATCAAAAAAGGCGCAAAAATCGATAACCTGGTTCAGATCGCCCACAATGTAATCATTGGAGAAAATACTGTTATAGCATCCCAAGCGGGGATTTCAGGCTCCACAGAAATAGGTAAAAACTGCGTAATTGCAGGTCAGGTTGGAATAATTGGACATTTAAAAATTGCTGACAATACCACCATTGGTGCAAAAACAGGAATAATAAAGTCAATTAAAATTGCCGGCCAGACAATATTTGGATACATAGGAATGGACATGAAAAATTTCCTTAAAGCCTATTCTATATTCAAAAACTTAGACGACATTGAAAACCGTTTAAGAGAACTTGAAAAAAAGCCGTAAATTCGCACCCTTAATCATCCTGAAAGTTTAAAATATCAGATGAAGGTAAAACAACATACCATCAAAAAGCAGGTAGAACTCTCCGGAGTGGGACTTCATACTGGAGTGATTTCCAATATGACATTCTTGCCTGCACCACCAAATCACGGAATTAAATTTCAGCGTGTTGATCTGGAAGGAAGACCTACTGTAGACGCAGACTGCGACCTGGTCGTGGACGTGTCCAGAGGTACTACACTGGAGCAAAACGGTGCTCGAGTTTATACAGTTGAGCATGTGTTGGCAGCACTGGTGGGAATGGAAATTGACAATGTTCTGATCCAGCTAGACGGCCCTGAGCCTCCCATCATGGATGGATCCTCGATCCAATTCATTGAGGTTCTGGAAGATGCAGGGTTAGAAGAGCAGAATGCTCTAAGGAGATTTTTTGAAGTAGAAGAAAGCATTCAATACAAAGATCCTTCCCGCGAAGTGGAGATGGTGGCTCTTCCAACTGATAATTACAGAGTGACAGTGATGGTTGATTATAATTCCCCTGTTTTGGGAAGTCAGCATGCTTCTATCACTGACATCAGTCAATTCAAGCCTGAGATTGCCTCATGCCGAACTTTCTGTTTCCTTCATGAATTGGAAATGCTTTACAATTCCAATCTGATCAAAGGTGGAGATCTTAATAATGCCATCGTGGTGGTAGACAGAGTGGTGGAAGAAAAAGAATTGGTTCACTTAGCTAAGATGTTTAACAAGCAGAAAGTGGAAGTAAAGAAAGAAGGCATTTTAAACAATGTCGACTTACGTTACAGAAATGAACCTGCAAGACATAAATTATTAGATGTCGTGGGTGATTTGGCTTTGGTCGGTAGACCTCTCAAAGCCCAGATCCTGGCTGCACGTCCCGGCCATGCTGCCAATGTAGCATTTGCCAAAAAACTGAAAAGAGCGATGGAGAAAGCCAGTTCTTCGCATATTCCGCATTATGACCCGAAGTTGCCTCCGGTCATGGACATCAATCAGATCAGTAATATTTTACCCCATCGTTATCCTTTCCAATTGCTTGATAAGATCATTTATTTGGATGAAACAGTGGTGGCAGGTGTTAAAAATGTCACGATCAATGAACCATTTTTCATGGGGCATTTCCCTGGAAACCCTGTAATGCCTGGAGTAATGCAAGTGGAAGCTATGGCGCAGACAGGAGGAATATTGGTTTTAAGTACAGTGGATGATCCTGAAAATTATTGGACCTATTTCTTGGGAATAGAAAGTTGCAAATTCAGAAAAATGGTTTTGCCGGGAGATACTCTTATTTTTAAATGTGAACTTTTGGCTCCGATTAGAAGAGGCATTGCCAAAATGCGAGGAGAGGCTTATGTTGGAAACACATTGGTCTGTGAAGCAGTGATGACAGCCAGCATAACCCGAAAAGAATCATGATCAGCTCAATGGCCCACGTAGACCCAAAAGCACAATTGGGTAAAAATGTCCATGTGGATCCATTCACGATGATCCATGAAAATGTGATTATCGAAGAAGGCACTTGGATAGGTCCAAATGTCACGATTTTTCCGGGAGCAAGAATCGGTAAAAACTGTAAAATATTCCCAGGTGCAGTCATCGCTGGGATACCGCAGGATTTAAAATTCCAGGGAGAAGAATCTACTGTAATCATCGGAGACAACACAACAATCAGGGAGTGTGTCACAATCAGCCGAGGGACAGTGGACAAACAAACCACGGTAATAGGAAGCAATTGTTTATTGATGGCCTATGTTCACGTAGCACACGATTGTGTGTTGGGCAGTCATGTTATCATAGCGAATTCCGTACAGATTGCAGGACACGTTTCCATTGATGATTGGGCAATAATCGGCGGATCCAGTGCGATCCATCAATTTGTCAAAATCGGTATGCACTCCATGGTTTCTGGTGGTTCACTGGTACGGAAAGACGTTCCTCCATTTACAAAAGCAGCACGTGAGCCACTTTCTTATGCGGGCGTAAATTCATTAGGACTGAGAAGAAGAGGGTTCTCCAGTGAATCCATCGGACATATCCAGGAGGTTTACAGGTATTTGTTCCTCAATAGTATGAACAATAGCCGAGCATTGGAAGAAATCGAAATCAACCTACCTGCCACAAAGGAGCGAGATGAAATCCTGAATTTCATCAGGTCTTCTGAACGTGGAGTAATGAAAGGGTATATCAACTGATGCAATTTAAAATCCAACTTGAAAAAGCCTCTAAGCGCTTTCAATACGAATGGATTTTCAAAAACCTGAATTTATCTCTGGAATCTGGTGATTCTCTGGCAGTCACAGGTGGCAATGGCTCAGGTAAATCAACCTTGCTAAAATGTATCAGTGGCTCTATCCCATTAACTTCAGGGAAAATACTCTACTCAAAAGAAAATCGGCAAATCTCTGATTCTGACTGGTTTTCTTCTTTGAGCATTGCTACGCCATATATGGAGCTACCGGAGGAATTCACATTAAAAGAAATGTTGAATTTCCATTTTAAGTTTAAAAATTGCTTGGCTGGCCTTACCATCGACCAGATTATTTCCATTCTTTATCTTGATCAACATTCAGAAAAGCAACTGTCACAGTATTCATCTGGGATGAAGCAACGTGTAAAATTAGGTATTGCCTTATTCTCGGATGTGGACCTGATTTTTTTAGATGAGCCCACTTCTAACCTGGATAAAAAAGGCATTCAATGGTACCAGGATTTAATAGATAAGTATCGCAAAAACAGGATTACTGTGATCTGCTCAAATGAACCCAGAGAATATGAGTTTTGCAACCAAAAAATAAATATCGAGGATTACAAGTAGCTCTTTCGTTTGGCTATACTTGTGTATATTTATCGAAATTTATTTAATTGAGTTTTATATGAAGTGCTCTAAACTTATTTTTCTTTCCATTCTTTTTTCTGCGGCTTTGTTACAGGGATGCTGGAACGATGAACCTGATCCCGTGCAAAAATCAGAGGAGGAACTGGCTTTGGAGGCTTTGACAGGAGCCGGTTCATTGACATGGACGGTGTCTGGAGGAGGCGCTGTTAAAAGAGATGGTACAGCTGTAACCGATTTGTACAATACTTTTGAGCTGACCCTTAGTGCCAATTCCAGCTCAAAAACTTATACCAGTAAAAACAGCAACGAACTTTTTGCAAATGCCGGAACTTGGTCTTTTGTTGGCGACAATTTTGATAAAATCACTCTGAGCGGGACAAGTCCAGCTTCCGCTAGAGAAATTTCATATACCCGAAATGGAGATAATCTGAAACTGCTTTTTTCCATCCCTTTGCCGGGAGGCAGAACAAACGCTGTCGTCGGGAATTACGAGTTTGATTTATTGAAAAAATAGCAAAACAAAAAGAGGGCTTTGAAAACCCTCTTTTTTACTTTAACGTCACCAAAGTCACCCCTGCCCCGCCTCTATCTGCATGTTCATCTTCCATTTTCCCTACTTGGGGCATATTTCTGAGTAAGTTTCTAGTAATATCTCTAAGAATCCCATCTCCCTTGCCGTGAACAATTCGCAGGTCTTTTACACCAAACATATAACCTTCATCCACAAAAGTCTGGATCATAGACAGCACTTCTTCCCCTCTTTTACCTCTTAAATCCAGATTTGGAGAGAAATCCATCAACTTCTCATTGGTATTGTACCCGCTTCTTTTAGACACCGACTTCAATTCTTTTTTGACCTGAGTCTGGGAAATTTTTTCCAACCTAGAAAGCTTCACATTGGATTTTAACTCTCCTATCGATATTTCCACTTCCTTGTTTTTCAATTGGAGTACTTGTGCCACAGCGCCATTGTCTTTTAACCTTACCCAATCACCTTCACTGATTTTTCCACCAATGACGACGATCTCCGGATCTTTGACAGCGGTTTTTTCAGGTTTCACTTCCTGTTTAAACTCTTCAAGTTCTTGCCTGACTTTCTTGGTGGTTTCCTTATCTGCTTTGTCTTCTTTGATCTGTCTGATAGTAGACTCGATTTTTTTATTCGTTTGATCCAATAAGGCTTTAGCTTCCAATTTTGCCTCTTGGAGGTATCGCTTTTTGGTCAACTCAAGGGTCTCTTTCAGCTCATTATATTCCTTGAGTCTGGTCTTCAGGAGTCTTTCTTTTGATTTGGCATCAGCCAGAAGAGTGGTATATTGGTTTTTCTCATTTTCCAGTTGGGTCAAAAGCCGGTCATATCTCACCCGTTCCTCACCTATGTTATCTTTAGCGTACTGGAGAATTTCTTTTGAAATACCGATTTTGGAGGCGATTTCCAACGCAAATGAAGATCCAGGTTTACCGATTTCCAATTGGTACATCGGCTCCAGCTTGTCCACATCATAACGCATCGCACCGTTGACCAGGCCTTGGTTTTTATTGGCAATTTGTTTCAAGTTACCATAGTGGGTAGTCACAATCCCATAGGCACTTTGTTTATTTAAAGCCAAAAGGATGGACTCAGCTATCGCCCCTCCAAACTGAGGTTCTGTCCCTGTACCAAACTCATCAATAAAAAGTATCGTCTTTCTGTTTGCAAACTGAGTAAAATGCTTCATACTCATCAAATGAGAGCTATAGGTACTCAAATCATTTTCAAGATTTTGCTCGTCTCCGATATCAATGAAGAAATTATCAAACAAGGAACTCTTCGAATCAGGATGAACCGGAATTAAAATCCCGCATTGCAGCATGTATTGAAGGAGTGCGACTGTTTTTAGAGTTACCGATTTACCTCCTGCATTTGGGCCGGATATCACCAGCAAGCGCTCATGTCCTCCCAATTTCACATCTAAAGGTGTGATTTTTTTACCTTGAGACTTTAGGGCCATCTCCAGAATCGGATGCCTCGCACGCGTCCATGTCAATTGTCTCTCCTTGGTAATTTCAGGCTTGACGCTTTCAGTTTTTTGGGCAAATTTTGCTTTGGCACGGATAAAATCCATCAAGCCCAAGTAATTCGTGGCCTTTCGAAGCGCGGGAATGGCTGGTCTAAGTTTATCCGTCAGCTGGGTCAAAATCTTGATAATCTCCCTCCGCTCCATGTATTCCAAATCCCGAATTTCATTATTGATATCCAGTGCTTCTTCTGGTTCCATGAAAACGGTTTGGCCAGTGGCAGATTCATCGTGTATAAATCCCCTCAATTTCCGCTTATTTTCGGCGGCAATAGGAATCACCATTCTCCCACCTCGGATGGTCATTCCAGAGTCTTCTGGAGTCAAACCCTTTGCCCTAGCTTCTTTAAAGATCCGATCCATGACTTTCCGAAGCCTACCTTCTTCGAAAATTATCTGATTTCGGATCAACTGCAGGTCTCTGCTTGCATTGCTTCTGATCTTCCCTTTTTCATCGATGATTTGCTCAATGGCCTTGAGTAATGATAAATCCAAGTCGATCAACAACCCAAGCAATTGACTCAAAGCGGGATATTCCTCACCGAATTTTTGAAAAAATGAGATGCACCCTTTTAAGGTGGATAAAGATAATTTTACTTCGTGAAAATCCTCTTGGTCAAGATGTGCTCCTTCCAGTTTGGCTTTTTCAAGGTAAGGATGGAGATTTGTAAAATTAGAAGAGGGAAAAGCCTCCCCAGATATCAAAATTTTATAAAATTCGTCTGTTTGATCCAATAGCTTATTAACCACTTGGATATCCGATGAAAAGGCAATTTTATCGACAAAACTCATTCCCAAAGAAGAAGTACATTCTTCTTTGAGTAGTTCTTTCACTTTTACGAAATTTATCTTTTGCTCTAAATTGGCAGGGTATAACATTAGAAAATCTCTCCTTGGTCTTTTTTTATACCAGTAGTTTCTTTTGCAGCTAAGGAATCTAAAATCCTCGAATACATCCCATCCATCACATCAGGGAATTGAAGATAATAGCGCAGGCTCTCGGTAAAGACTGAATCATTTACCTGATGTTTTTCAAATACTTCTTTTTCCAGAAGCTTATATAAAACCTGGGAAGAATCATAAGAAACCGGCATGGCACTGGCGATCCCCTCTGTCAATTGGATATCGATCAGCACTTCCACCATCGTTTCCTCATTCAAAAGACCATCTGGTTTGTTGTTTTCCTCACATCCGCTGAGTAGGAAGATGCAGGCACAAATGATTAATAATCTATTCACGTCTCAAAATTATGGTTTTTTAACTGAAAAATTCCCTACCCTTCCTATAAGACAAATTTTATAATTCAACCATGTACTTTAACTTAGCCAGTTCAAATCACCCGAAATGAATCAACTATTCAGTAAACTTCGAAAATACGAGATCATGATCCGAAAGGTGGCGAACAATCACCTGCAAGGAGAATACCAATCTCTGTTTAAAGGTTCTGGTTTGGAATTCGACGATTTGCGGCCTTACCAATATGGAGACGATGTCAGAACGATCGAGTGGAAAGTCTCAGCAAAAGGTCATGGGACTTTCGTAAAGACATTTCGGGAGGATAAAGATCAATGTGTCTATTTCCTATTGGACATCAGTGGCAGTCAGGATATCGGACAGATTGGAAACAAAAAGATTGACCAGGGTAAGATCATTGCCGGAGTTTTGACCCTTGCTGGGGTTTTTGATGGAAGTCAGGTCGCTTTAATCAGTTATTCAGACCAAAAAGAAAACCTGATTTTACCGGCCAAAGGGCCAAAACAAGGAGTAAAAATGGTCAGAGGAATCTTTGAGCACGAAAACAAATCCATGAAAACCGATTTGAATTCCATGTTTACATTTGCCCTTAATCTTATCAAAAAAAGAAGTGTCATCATTGTTATTTCTGACTTTATTGATGATGGGTACGAAAGGCCTTTCCGGGCTTTAGCTGAAAGACACGATCTGGTAGCGATCCAGTTGACTGACCCCAGAGAATCTGCATTGCCAGCTTTGGGTATAATACCGATCTATGATAAAGAAAGAGGGAAAACCACATGGGTCAATACAGCATTTGGCAGCTTTTCAAGAAAAATATCTGAGACTTTTACCTCAGAGCGTGAAAACCTTAAAGAAATCTGTAAGAAAAACCAGATTAATTATTTGACGATTGATACCTCTCAAGACATTGTTGCTCCGCTTTTGGAATTATTCAAGTACAGAAATAAAAGAATGAAACGTGGGTAAATTAAAGATAGTCCTTCTTTTATTTTTCATTCCTACTCTGTCTTTTGCTCAAGAAGTAACGGTAGAGGGATATTTTCTCCAGGATTCAGCAAAACTCGGAGAGAGAATCGGATATGTTTTAAAAGCCACTTATCCGGAACAAAAACAGCTGATTTTCCCAGATTCTCTTTATGATTATTCTCCTTTGGTTTTACTGGAGAAGAAAACCTTTATTTCCAACACCTCAGAAGGAATTACCAGAGACAGTTCGGTCTATTATATCTCAAATTTCTCACTCGAACCAAGTGTGTTTTTAACCCTGCCAGTGTATGAGGTTGCCCGGTATGACAGTATCACCCATTTTCCCTTAGAGGCAGAATTAAAACTGAAACTGACTTTGGATAGCATTCCGGAGCAACCCACATTTCAGGAAAACAATGTCTACCAACCGTTGGAAAAAGAGTTTAACTGGATGGTAATAGGTGTTCTATTGGGCGGAATTTTACTGGTTTTGACCGTGTTTTACTTCCTGTTTGCAGATCGGATCAAACAAATGTGGAAAGACAGAAACCAGAAAAGACTCTGGTCTCAGTTTGAGAAAAAATGGGCGAAACAAACCGCATTACTTACCCAAAATCCAAGCTTGGAACTGGCAGATCAGGTACAAGGCCTTTGGAAATCCTATATGGAAAGTCTGACCCTTCTACCATTTCAGGAATGGACCTCCAGTGAAATCGGCGAAAAACTAAATGACCCACAAGTCTTTAAAGCCCTGAGATCCATTGACTTGATTATTTATGCAGGAGGGTCCGAAAAAAGTGAAGAGGCTACCACCTATTTATTGCAGGTGGCAAAAGAGAAGCATTTGGCAAAACTAAACGAGATAAAACATGCAAGAGCAACTAGCTGAGTTTTTTAGCATGTCTTGGTTTTTACCAGAGACTTTTCAGACCTATGAATGGGCAAATCTTTGGGCATTGAACCTGTTTTGGATTATCCCTGCTTTGATGCTTTTCCGAAAATTTGTCAAGTTTCTGAAAAACCCTGTTCTCGAACTTTCTCTGCCAAAACGAGCGGCTAATAACAATCCCTGGACTTATTTACGATTGATCCCTACCGGGTTTTTCTTTCTTTCCGTGATTATGGTCGTAATCGCTTTGGCAAGACCTCAACGTAGCAATGAACGTGTTGAGCAATTTACTGAGGGTATCGACATCGTTTTGGTAATGGATATTTCTGAATCGATGGACTTACAGGATTTTACTCCTAACAGATTGGAAGCTGCAAAAGCTACCGCTGTAGAATTTATCAATGGACGTTTTGGGGATAGAATCGGAATGGTGGTTTTTGCTGGGGAAGCCTATTCTTTAGCACCTTTGACCAACGATTACAAACTCCTTACCGAACTGATCAATGACATTTCATTTAATATGATGGAAGCTAAAGGTACAGCCATCGGGTCTGCCATAGCATCAGCTACCAACAGAATGAAAGAATCTGAATCAACATCCAAGGTCCTGATTTTACTCAGTGACGGAGAAAGTAATGCAGGCAATGTGGATCCATTATTTGCAGCTGAACTGGCTTCAGCCCTTGATATCAAAATCTACACAATCGCGGTAGGTAAAGATGGAATGGTTCCTTATGGAACAGACTTCTTTGGGAGGCCACAAATGGTGGAAAGTTACCTGGATGAAACGACTTTAAGGGAAATTGCGAAAATCGGAAACGGAGAGTTTTTCAGAGCAGCAGACGGCGGCACTTTGAACAGCATTTTTGAGAGAATTGACACTTTGGAAAAAGCCGAAATTCTCGAAAACCGATACAAGGAAACCTCAGATTACTATAGAATTTACCTGTTCTGGGGCATGTTATTATTCTTTGTCTGGTTGCTTCTCAAAAGCAGTTTCCTCAATAATTTCCTTTTGGATTAAGTCGGTAAAAAACACAATCATTTAATCAAACCTGATTTTTATCAGGAATTAGCCTTACTCTGATCACTAATAATCAGCCTTATTCAGCACACTTTTGTGAAAAGAATAAAGGAATGACGCTATCTCCAGAATTAATCAAAAAGTATAATCAAGCCGCTCCGAGGTACACCTCCTACCCGACAGTACCGTTTTGGGAAAATAGCCTTACCCATGAAACCTGGAATGAGTTGGTAAAAAAGGCTTTTCAAAGATATGGTGAATCAGAGGGCATTACTCTGTACATCCACTTACCTTTTTGTGAAAGTTTATGTACCTATTGTGGGTGTAATAAGCGCATTACCAAAAACCATGAGGTAGAAATCCCATACCTAGTGGCAGTTCTAAAAGAGTGGAGACAGTATCTTCTACTCTTCGGAACTAAACCAAAGCTGGCTGGAATCCATCTTGGAGGAGGTACTCCTACATTTTTTAAACCTGAATCTTTGCAGTTTTTTCTAAGTCAGATTATTGAAAGCTCTGAACTTATGGAAAATCCAGAATTCAGCTTTGAAGGTCATCCCAACAACACCACCTTACAGCATTTGCAACTATTAAATCAATTAGGATTCGATCGGGTCAGCTATGGCATCCAAGATTTTGATTCTGCTGTCCAACAAGCCATCCATCGGATTCAGCCTTTTAGTAAAGTGAAGGAAGCCACAGAAAACGCGAGAAACTCAGGTTTTACATCAATAAACTTTGATTTGATTTATGGGCTACCCCATCAAACACTAAAAACCCTAGAAGAAACTTTCGGAAAGATTGCTACGCTAAAACCCGACCGCATTGCATTTTATTCATACGCCCATTTACCCAGTTCTTTTCCTGCTCAAAAGAGTTTTGAATCATTTTTACCAGATGATATTGAAAAGAGAAAACTGTATGAATTTGGCAAAGCCCAACTTCTAAAACTTGGATATGAAGAAGTAGGGATGGATCATTTTGCACAACCGAACGATCCACTGAACATTGCAAAACGAAATGGGAGTCTCCATCGAAATTTCATGGGCTATACCACCTCTCCATCTAAAATCCTGATAGGTCTTGGAGCAAGTAGCATCAGTGATATTTATCTTGGATACGCACAAAATGAAAAAAATATTCAGGCCTATCAGAACAACATCCTTTCAAAACAATCAAGTCTTGTAAAAGGACATCAGCTATCGGATGAAGATATCCAGATCAGGAAATTAATCATGGATTTAATCTGCCTCCAATTTGCAATGGTTCCATTGGAAATATGGGAGCAATTAGGTGATCGTCAGATTTTTAATCTCAAAGAAATGGAATGGGAAGGCCTATTAAAAATGAAAGGACAAACCATTCAGGTAACGGAAAGTGGGATGGCTGTGATTCGTACAATCTGCAAGCAATTCGATCTGAGGCTACAGTCAAATTTTACAGAGAAACGAATGTTTAGCAAAGCGATTTAACGACACATGGTAATCTCAACTTGTTCGGATCCATAATTAAAAAGCTCCAGATCAGGGCTGAATCCTCCCAAACCAAGGCCCAATCCTCTAAAAATGAACATAATTCCGATCAATGCTCCCAAATACGGAATTGCTGATTGGATTCTTTCTCTTTTGGCAAGAGATATAAGATTACCTGAAATCATCAACGCCAAAAGCAATGGAACTGTCCCAATACCAAAGAAAAACATATATAAAGCACCTAGCCACGGATTTTGTAGCCCCAAAGCAGCGACTAAAGCCATGTAAACCATCCCACAGGGCAATAAACCATTGATCATTCCTGTGCCAAAATAAGCAGAGGTTTTACCGGACTTTAAATAAGTGCTTAAGGTTTTCTTGATCCATTTAATAAAACCTGAAAAAATCGGGACTGCTAAAAATTTTTCAGATTTTCTCAGTGTAAAGGCAAGCATAAAAATGAGTACCCCCATTCCAATTGAAATTCCTTGCTGAACGCCTGCCAATGCCATGGAAAAGCCTATACTACCCACCAGTAGACCCAATAATGAATAAGTAATACTTCTACCAATATGGTAAAGAATCTTATTGCCAAGAAATTTATTCTTATTTGCTCCTCCTACTGCCAAAGCGATAGGTCCACACATTCCAACGCAATGGAATGAGCCCAAGAAGCCCAATAAAAAAGCAGTCCAAAGCATTTTAAAGATCTATTTTCTTTTCCTGATAAAATTCAACACCATTTTCACTCCAATACAATTGAGCTTTCCAATACCCTGCCTTTAAGTTGCCAACAGGTATTTCTATGGCACCTTGATTTTCACCATCAATAACCACTTTTTGATCCAAGGAAGCATCAGAAGGACGGAACAAATGGAGTATTCCTGTTGCTCCATTAGGCAAATCCAAAAGCAGAGTTTGATCTTGATTATTCATACTGATCACATCTCTATTTTGATCCAATGTGACCTGTTCTTTATTGATTTGCTCCTGGTAGGCAATTTCTTTTTCATAATATCCTTCGGTGACCAATTCTATACCTTCCATCCGGACAGAAATCACCACCATAGTCATCAAAATGGCTACAAACCCAATAATTGAAAATAATATTCCTTTACCCCAATTCATACATAGTTAATTTATTTGTTGACCGGGGCCATGAAATTGGTAGTAATTTCTCCAAATTCATTTCCACCGGCACTTAACTGCAAGGTTATTTTTTCTTGAGTCACGTTGATATCAGTTTGGTTTTTCACTAAGAAAAACCTTCCCTCAAACTTAGACTGTGGCTCCAGAGTCCAATGTGTATCTCCCACTACTTCAAGTTCAATCTCATTTGATATGGGATTTAGTTGGACAGTCTGAGGCTCAAAGGTCTTGTTGATCAAAGTTATTTCGTATAAGTTCGATACCCTTCCGTCTTCTCTGGTTTGATAAGTCATCCCAGGAAATCGGGTGACGGTACCATTGATAGGTTCTCTCGTGGCAATCAATGAAACAAATGCCACGATCAAAACCAATAAAATCACTACATATGCCTTGACCCTACCGGTGATCAATTTTTGAAATCCTTCTTGAATGCTATTCTGAGAAGCATACCGGATGAGTCCTTTCGGTCTATCTACTTTGACCATCACCTCATCGCAGGCATCAATACAGGCAGTACAATTGACGCATTCCATTTGGATCCCATTTCGAATATCTATACCGGTGGGACACACTTGTACACAAAGACTACAATCTACACAATCGCCTTTAGGCTCAAGTTCGGCTTGGTTTTTTCTGATTGGCGCCCTGGGTTCCCCTCGCACATAATCATACATCACATTGATGGAGTTATTATCCAGTAATACACCTTGTAATCTCCCATAAGGACAAACCACTAAACATGCCTGCTCTCTAAACCAGGAAAAAACAAACATGAAAATCCCTGAAAAAGCGATCAATCCAATAAATCCGGCCATATGCGTAGAAGGAGGCTGGGTCACCACCTCTATCACCTGATCTACGCCTATCAGGTATGCCATCACCAAGTGTCCTATCAACAAAGAAATCAATGCAAAAATGAAATACTTACTTCCTTTCTTTTTGATCTTTTCTCCATTCCATGGAGAATTGTTCAGTGCTCGTTGTTGGTTGGCATCTCCTTCGATCCAATACTCAATTTTTCGGAAAACCATTTCCATAAAGAGCGTTTGAGGACATGCCCATCCACAAAATACCCTGCCAAAAATCACCGTAAATAAAATGACAAAAAGGAAAAAAATCAGAAGAAGGAAAATCAATAAATAAGTATCCTGAGGCCAAAAAACAGCTCCAAAAATGATAAACTTTCTTTCAAAAATATTGAATAGCAACCAAGGTCTTCCATCCACTTTGATGAAAGGACCAGCGAATAAAATAGCCAAAAGGACCCAGGATAAATAGGTTCTATATTTATAGAAGAGCCCCTTTACCTTTTTGGGATAGACCCAGTTTCTCTTCCCGTCATCCTGAACTGTCGCTAAGGCATCACGGAAATTTTCAGGGGCAAGATGTGGATTCTTTTTGGCCATTCGAATAGATAGAAATCACAGGGAGAACATGGCCCCCGGTAGTTGATTTTATTCAGGATTAACAGCGGTGGTATCCGCTTCGGTATTTTCCATCTCAAGAGTAGGTGTAGAACCTACCAACTCTCCCTGTGGATCTTTTGGATTAGCAGGAGAAGTACCCTTCAAGCTGAGAATAAAACTTGCTACTTGTTGGATTTCCTCGGGGCTCAATTGGTCTTGCCATGGCACCATTCCCTTGCTTACGACACCATATTTGATGACCGAGAATACTTCGTTGATAGAGTTACCATGGAGCCAATATTCATCTGTCAAGTTAGGGCCTACTCCACCACCTCCATCAGCTGCATGGCATGCTGCACAGTTTCCTTCAAAAATGGTTTTACCTGATGCCAAAGCTGCTGCAGACTCATCAAAGACAACTGTAGACTCATCAATCCCAGCCACGGCATTTGCTTTTCGTACTTCAGCTGCCATCGCTTCTATTTTCAACTCTTCTTCATATTCTTCAATCCCGGTTTTCCCATATCCCAAAACTGAATAATTGATAAAGTATCCAACCCCAAAAATGGCAGTGAATAAAAAGACGTATTGAAGCCAAGGAGGCATGAAATTATCCAGTTCGGTAATTCCGTCATAGGAATGATCCTTCATTTCCTTTTTTTCTACAGCCTCATCTTCGATATCACCAGTAATGAATTTCTCTTTGAAAGATTCCCACCAGCTTGGCTCTTCTGCAAAAGCCGGGTTTTCTTTTTTGAAAACAGCGGTGATGAAAGACATCAAATAAATCACTAAAACCAATAGTAAAATAATAATGCCTAAAATTACTCCCATGATGATAAGAAGGGTCAATTGATTCTTATCCATGGACATCAATTTATCATAACTTGAACTTGTATCCTGAGCATAGACTGCGCTGGAAAGTGCAAGCCCAGTAAAAGCAATCACTAAGGTTAATAATTTTTTCATGGCTCGTTCTTATTTAATTCATCATCTTCCATAGGAAGTGATTTCATATGGTCGATATAGGATTTTGGCACTTTGATCACCCAGATAAACATGGCTACAAAGAATATCACAAAAATCAGCAGTGAAATCACCGGATAGATTTCTATGTTTTCGATTGATCTTAATACTTCTTTATACATGGTCTGTCAGTCTATTGGTTAGCGGTTACTTTGATATCCGTACCTAATCTTTGCAAATAAGCTATCAATGCCACTATCTCTGTATTGGGCATCACCTCGACTCCTGCATCTTTTAAGTTGGCCGTGATTTTGGCAGCTTGGGACTCAAGCTCTGCAGTGGCCTTTTCATCATATCCTTCCGGGTAGGGAACTCCTAATTTTTGGAGAGTCCGTATTTTCGAAGGTAAATCGGAGTAGTCTAATTCATTCTCAACCATCCAAGGATATGGAGGCATCATGGAACCTGGAGACATGGATCTTGGATCTACCATATGGAAATAATGCCAGCTATCAGGGTACTTACTTCCAATTCTATGGAGGTCTGGACCGGTACGTTTGGATCCCCAAAGGAATGGCCTGTCATAGACAAATTCACCTGCTTTGGAATATTCTCCATATCGCTCTGTTTCGAAACGGAATGGACGAATCATTTGTGAGTGACATCCCACGCAGCCATTGGCGATATAAAGATCTCTTCCCTCTAATTCAAGTGGTGTGTACGGTTTTACAGAGCTGATCGTTGGTACATTGGACTTCACCAAAATCGTCGGAATAATTTCAATGGCACCTCCGATCGCAATGGCAATGGTGGCCAAAACCGTAAAAAATACCGGCTTTCGCTCCCATGCTCTATGCCAAAACTCACCAGCTGGTTTATAATTGCTAGCCAATGCCGGTGCCGAATCTTCTTCTGTCTCTTGGAAAACACCCTGCTGTGCAGTCTTCCACATGTTATAGATCATGACTATGGCGCCACTCAAATACAAGAGACCACCAAATGCTCTTAACATGTACATTGGCACAATTTGAACGACAGTTTCAAGGAAATTCCCGTAGGCTAATCTTCCCATGTCATCAAATTCTCTCAACATCAAGAATTGCGTCAAAGCTGCGACGTACATTGGCAAGGCATAGAAAATGATACCTAGGGTACCCATCCAAAAGTGTGTATTGGCCAATTTGGTAGAGTAAATCTTTGTTTTGAAAAGCCTAGGCCACATCCAGTATAACATCCCAAATGTCAAAAACCCATTCCATCCCAAACCACCGATATGCACGTGTGCGACGATCCAGTCAGTATAATGTGCTATCGCATTGACATTTTTCAATGATAGCAATGGGCCTTCAAAGGTGGACATACCATAAGCTGTCAATGCCACTACCATAAATTTCAACACAGGTTCATTGCTGACTTTATCCCAAGCACCTCTCAAAGTCAAAAGTCCATTGACCATACCTCCCCAGGAAGGTGCTATTAACATCACGGAAAAGGCTGTGCCCAAAACCTGAGCCCATTCTGGCAGTGCAGTATACAGTAGGTGGTGAGGTCCTGCCCACATGTAAATAAAGATCAAGGACCAAAAGTGAACAATGGAAAGTTTATAGGAATAAACAGGTCTGTTTGCGGCTTTAGGAAGAAAATAGTACATCAATCCCAAGAATGGAGTAGTTAAGAAAAAAGCCACGGCGTTATGTCCATACCACCATTGTACCAGCGCATCCTGCACCCCTGCATAGGCAGAATAACTTTTAAAAAAGGATACTGGTAATGCCAAAGAATTGAAGATATGAAGTACCGCTACTGTGACAAAAGATGCCATATAAAACCAGATAGCAACATACATGTGACGTTCCCTTCGAGTCAGTAAGGTACCAATCATATTTGCTCCAAATGCCACCCAAACCAAGGCAATTGCTATATCAATTGGCCATTCTAATTCCGCATATTCCTTGGAAGTCGTAAGGCCCAAGGGCAAGGTAATGGCTGCAGCCAGGATAATCAATTGCCAACCGTAGAAATGAAACCAGCTAAGTGACTTGTTCCACATTGGTGTTTTCAGCAATCTTGGCATGGAATAATAAACTCCCGCAAAAATTGCGTTACCTACAAATGCGAAAATTACCGCATTGGTATGGAGTGGTCTTATCCTGCCAAAGGTAGTGTAGGGATTCCCTAAATTGGCTTCAGGGAGAAATAGCTGGGTGGCGGCAATTACCCCCACCAGCATCCCGACGATGCCCCATATGATGGTGGCAGCTCCAAAATACTTGACAATTTTATTGTCATAGTGGAACGTTTCTAAAGTAGAATCATTCATAGGACTTAGTTTTTGTTGGTTGATCTTTTTTTACTTTTTTTTTCTGACTGTCAAATAATATCCTGACTGAAGGAGTGAAATCATCATCAAACTGCCCATCTTTCATTGCCTTAAAAAACAGGTAGAGAAAGGTGGCGGCCATGATTAAACTAATTGCTATCAAAAGAAATATCACTTCCATATCAGTCTTTTTTTAATGTGATCAATCCCTTTTTCAATGCCACCAGATTGGTGGATACTGTTGTAAATACTACCACAGTAATACTGCTGAGCGGCATCAAAACGGCACAAATCAGCGGACTTAGCAAACCTTGTACAGCCAGGCTAACTCCAACCATGTTATAAGCAAAACTTAGCAGAAAACTACATTTAATGATCGTTCTATTGGCTTTGGCAAAAGCAAGAAATTCAGGGATTTTGGCAAGGACTGTAGAGTCAATGATAGCGTCACTTGCTGGGGAAAAATGACTTACGTGCTCTGTCACTGCTATTCCCACTTCACTGGCCTGTAAAGCTCCGGCATCATTTAATCCATCACCGATCATCAGTGCATGTTTCCCATTACGCTCCAGATTCTGAAGGTATTTCAGTTTATCCAGAGGGCTTTGATTGAAATTAAAATTGATTTTTGAACCTAGATTTTTTCTAAGAGAGAGCTGTTCGTGACTTTGATCGCCGGAAAGTAAATGAAGTTCATAAGAGTTCTCCAGTGCTCGGATCATGGAAGGTGCGCTTTCCCTCAGACCGGATAGGATATGAAAATAGCCAATAACCTGATTACCGATTGATAGATAAACCAAGTTCCCCTCAGATATTTTCAGCTGATGCCCAAAACCTGCAAAATCTTGAGAACCAATTCGGACACATTCTCCAGAATAAAAAGCTTCAATCCCTTCTCCTTTCACCTCTTTATAGGCTTCTACTTTTAAGATTGATCTATTACCTAGCCATTGATTGATTCTATTACTCAATGGGTGGGTAGATTTGGACACTAACGCCTTTAAAAGATCCTTCGTCTCCTCGGTCAGGGAGTCACCGCAATAGTTAATAGTGGCATTGCTAGGAGAGGTTAAAGTCCCGGTTTTGTCAAAAACCAGTGTATCCACTTGAGCCATTTTTTCCACAACTGCCACGTTTTTCAGAAAAAGCTTTCCTTTGCCGAATATCCTGAGAGAATTTCCCAATGTAAAAGGAGTGGACATTGCCAATGCGCAAGGACAAGCCACTATTAAAACGGAAGTAAATGCTTTTACTGCGAGAGATAAATCTTCAAAACTCCAATAAAAAAAAGCTGAAAATGAAATTGCCAGAACTGTCCAGGTAAATGCTCCACTGATTTTATTTGCCAAAGGCTCCAACTGCCCAGGTTTTTCTTTTTCAAATGCATCGTGATTCCATAAATCAGTGAGATATCCCTGAGAAGGCAATTTCTGGACAGTCAGAAGAACTGGATCTCCGACTTGTCTTCCTCCGGCATAGATAACTTCACCTTTCTTTTTGGACACCGGAATTTCCTCACCTGTCACAAAACTGTAATCGATATTGGCAGACTGACCCAACAAAACTGAATCTGCTGGAATTAATTCTTGGTCACGAATCAAAATGACATCACCTACAGACAATTTTGAAATAGGTACCACGCTTTCCTGGTCTTGGACAAGCTTAGTTACTGCCATCGGAAAATAGGATTTATAATCTCTGTCAAATTCCAATGTGGCAAAAGTCTTCTGTTGGTACACTTTTCCTAATAGCAAAAAGAAAATAAGCCCACCCAAACTATCCATAAATCCGGCATTTTGGGAAAAGAAAATTTCCCAAAGTGAATAAAGAAAAAGGGCCACTATCCCTAAAACAATGGGTACATCCATGTTCACTTTCTTTTGTTTTAGGGAATTCCAGGCTGAGAAGTAATAGCTATTTGCGGAATAGAAAACTACTGGTAGAGCCAAAATAACATTGAGGTAGTTAAACAGTCCCTTAAAACCTTCACCCAATAGTTTCGATTCTGAAAAATATTCAGGTAAACTAAATAACATCATGTTTCCGAAACAAAAGCCGGCGACAGCTAATTGGGTAATTAACTTTTTGTCCGTGGTAGGAACAGAGGTGCCCCCTTCGTCTGAAAACTTGATTTTTGGTTCATATCCTATGGTCGCTAGTAGGACCACTAATTCTTTCAGTGTGATAGAATTAGAATGGAATTTTATTTGGACCTTCTTTTTGATAAAATCAACTCTGCTAGAAATCACGTGGGAGTTGATCTGCATAAGATTTTCAAGTAACCAAATACAGGAGGCACAATGAATATTTGGTATAAAAAAAGTAATGTGGCTTTCTATGTAATTTCTAAAATCCAAAAGTTGATTTTGAACATCAGTATCATCTAAAAAGTCAAATTTTTGAAATTTAGAGTTTTTAAGCCTTTGTGATTCTCCAGGAAAATGCTCTAAGTCATAGTAACTACTTAGACCATTTTCTGAGAGCACTTCATAGACAAGTTTACATCCTTTACAGCAAAATGATTTTTCTTCTAAATCTATTTTCGATTCAGTGCATGCCTCCCCACAGTGAAAACATTTAGTCAAGGATTCAAGATTTGGATGATTAATCATTCCTTAAATTTCTATTAAAAAACATTAGTTAGATACCATAAAAAGATGATAAAAGTCAGTTAACAACATGAGTTAAAGTGATAAGTAAAAAGATAAATTTTCGTCCCAAATCCCTTTACTATAAAAGTTAAAAAGAATTTTTGACAATTCAGATTGAAATTTCTTATTGATTACTAACAAATTGCAGTTGTTTTGAACTGCGTAGCACCAAAAATCTCCGATTTTAGAAAAGTTTAATTTAATAAAAGAAGTCTCTTTAGTGACGGTTCTTATTTTTTGAATAACCTCTTCTTCTTCCTTTAAACGGGATTTTGGAATGAAACTAGGCGATATGATGGTAGCCTTACTTTCAGAAATTAGTTGTGCAAATACTATTAAAAAATGATCAATTAAATCCACAGAGGAGGAAGAACCATCATAATAAAATAGAATATGGTCTACTGAGAAATTTGGGACATGCAACAAAATTGGAGTAGTACAAGGCTCATTCTCAAAAATTCTTGGAACTGGATGTTCAAACAACCATTTCAAAACCATTTGAAGGTCAACTGTGATTAAAGTTGGCGCATTGTAATAAACCGAATTTGAATCAAGTGGAATATTTGGGTCAAATCCTGGAGCCAAACTTTCCAAAAGAAATTCATTTAGGAATTTTTTAGGTAATTGAAATCTGTCGGAAAGTATTTTTCGTGGTTCCATTTTTAAACTTTCCTAAAAGTAAAATCTGAATAAGCCGAATCACATGATGATTCCCAGATCAAAAACTGATAAAAATCAATTTTGGAAAAAGTAAAAAAACACAGAAGAATACAAGCGGTCTTTTAACTATACTGGCCACGATAACGCACCAAGGCCTATAATAGGCATAGCTTCAATTACACCAATCAGGAATTAAAACAAGCCAAAAAAGGGTTAGGTTTGGGGTTAAAAAACACTTTGTTCATTCAACATGTAAAACATAGAAAATAGACCTACTGGGATCATTAGGGATAATCCCCTCAAAAAATATAGGTTTTCATTAAAAAAAGGATATAAAATTACGCCCCATTAAAAAGGTAAAAAAAAAGCCCTTTGGAATTAACCAAAGGGCTTAGAATAATGTGGCGGCGACCTACTCTCCCGGGTGTAACCCCAGTACCATCGGCGCTGCAGGGCTTAACTTCTCTGTTCGGGATGGGAAGAGGTGGGA
>JAFIDK010000040.1 GCA_017051695.1 Algoriphagus aestuarii
GGCCTCGCCTTAGGTCCCGACTAACCCTGGGCGGATTAACCTGCCCCAGGAACCCTTAGTCAATCGGCGCACACGTTTCTCACGTGTGTCACGCTACTCATGCCTGCATTCTCACTCCCACGCAGTCCACCACACGATCACTCGGCGGCTTCACCCCACGCAGGACGCTCCCCTACCACACCAACCACACCCACAAAAGGCATGATCAGCATCCACGGTTTCGGCGGTGTGCTTCAGCCCCGCTACATTGTCGGCGCACAATCACTCGACCAGTGAGCTATTACGCACTCTTTCAAGGATGGCTGCTTCTAAGCCAACCTCCTGGCTGTCACAGCAACTGCACAACCTTTCCCACTAAGCACACACTTAGGGGCCTTAACCGATGATCTGGGCTGTTTCCCTCTCGACCACGAAGCTTATCCCCCGCAGTCTCACTGCCGCGCTAACTTCACCGGCATTCGGAGTTTAGCTGACCTCAGTAACCTTGTCGGGCCCATCAGCCAACCAGTCGCTCTACCTCCGGCAAGCACCACGCGACGCTGCACCTAAATGCATTTCGGGGAGAACCAGCTATCACGGAGTTTGATTGGCCTTTCACCCCTACCCACACCTCATCCCCCAGGTTTTCAACCCTGGTGGGTTCGGGCCTCCACGGAGTCTTACCCCCGCTTCACCCTGCCCATGGGTAGATCACCCCGCTTCGGGTCTACAGCATGCGACTCAAACGCCCTCTTCAGACTCGCTTTCGCTACGGCTACCCGACAACCGGTTAACCTCGCCACACACCGTGACTCGCAGGCTCATTCTGCAAAAGGCACGCCATCACCCCACCACAAGCAAGGCTCTGACGGCTTGACAGCACACGGTTTCAGGCACTCTTTCACAACCCCTCACCGGGGCACTTTTCACCTTTCCCTCACGGTACTCGTCCACTATCGGTCACCAGGACGTATTCAGGCTTAGCAGGTGGTCCTGCCAGATTCACACGGGATTCCCCGAGCCCCGTGCTACTCGGGAACGCACCCAACACCCCGCCCACGGATTTCACCTACAGGACTCTCACCTTCTACGGTGCCGTTTCCCACCGGCTTCGGCTATCCGCAACGGCAGTGCTCCAGGCCGGCAGACCCAGACAGGCACGCCCCACAACCCCACACGCGCAACCCCTGCCGAGTATCACACGCGCATGGTTTAGCCTCATCCCCTTTCGCTCACCACTACTCAGGGAATCACTCTTGTTTTCTCCTCCTGCGGGTACTGAGATGTTTCACTTCCCCGCCACACCACAACCGGCCCTATACATTCAGGCCGGCGCGACCGGTCATCAAACCGGCCAGGTTACCCCATTCGGAAACCCTGGGATCACAGTCCAGTTGGCAACTCCCCCAGGCATATCGCAGCCTCACACGTCCTTCATCGGTCATCCGGCACCAAGGCATCCACCATGCGCCCTACACAACTTAACCAACAACAGTCAAATCAAGTAGATACAAAGAC
>JAFIDK010000399.1 GCA_017051695.1 Algoriphagus aestuarii
GAGGTGTGGGCGGCCCAGCAGGAAGAGGACAGCACCGGGCAGCGGGCAGCCGTTCCACCGCCCCCCACGTATGCGGCAGCGGACTTCCGGGCACGGTCCTATTGGGCCAACCGGGGCAGGCTCGACCTTCCCCGGGAACGGTTCGTGTCCTATCCGGGAGTGGTGTTCGCCGACGACCCCACGATGGTGGTGGGCTGGGCTGGCTGGGACGATGCACAGCGGGCCGAAGCCCTCATCTGGCTCGTGGACTCCCGGGCCGGGCACTGGTCGCGGGAGCAGGTCATTCCCCTGCTTGCCGGAGTGTACGAGTTGTTGCCGTGGCTGCGCCGGTGGCATGGCGGCCCGCTCGCCGCACGGGTCGCGCGGTGGC
>JAFIDK010000400.1 GCA_017051695.1 Algoriphagus aestuarii
CGAGCAACGCGGGTCGAATGGAGAGATGGATGCCTCACACAAAGGCACTGGGCTTCACTGCCGCGGTCGCGGCGCTGGCCTTGGGACTCACCGCATGCGGCGCTGGCGGTAACGACGACAACGGCGGAAGCGGAGGCGACGGGGACGGCCTGCAGTTCGGCTACATCTTCCCCGAGAGCGGCGACCTGGCTTTCCTCGGACCGCCGCAGATCAGCGCAGCCGAGTACGCGATCCAGGAGATCAACGACGCCGGCGGTGTGCTGGGCACCGAGCTCCCCAAGCTCCTCGGTGGTGACGAAGCCGGCGACGCGGCCCAGGCCAACGAGACCGCTAACCGCCTCCTCGACCAGGGGGTGGACGCCATCCTGGG
>JAFIDK010000401.1 GCA_017051695.1 Algoriphagus aestuarii
CCAGCGGGTGCAGTGGTTCAACGATGCCGCCACCGCCCTGCTGGGACTGGAATACCCGCGCGACATGGGCGAGCCGCTCGGCGAACGCCTGCAGGGGCTGCGCATCGCGCACTGGCTGGCCGCCGGCCGCAACGCCGAGCCGCTGCTCGACGTGGCATCGCCGGCATCGCCGGAGGTGCGGCTGAACCTGCGCCTGATCCCCTATTCCGAGGACATGTGGCTGGTGGTCGCCCGCGACGTGACCAAGATGATGCGGCTCGAGCAGGTCCGCCGCGACTTCGTGGCCAACGTCTCGCACGAGCTGCGCACGCCGCTGACCGTGGTCCACGGCTACCTGGACATGCTCGAGCCCGACGACCAGCCGGAATG
>JAFIDK010000402.1 GCA_017051695.1 Algoriphagus aestuarii
CCGACGTTCACATTGATCGCTTCCAGGACGGTGTTGACCTCTTCCGGGGGGTACTTGTACGCCAACGCCCAACGCGGAGCCCGGCTGGTGGCGCCGAGCCGACGCTGAATGTCCCACCGGTCGACCTTGATCACTACACCGTCGATCTCGTGCTCGAGGTCGTACCGATGCTCGGCGTAGTACGCCACGTACTCCTGAATCCCGGCCAGTCCGTCCACCACCCGCCACCGGTCGCTGGTCGGCAGCCCCCAGCTCCGCAGCAACTCGTACGCCTCCGACTGGGAGGCCGGGGTGAGGCCGTTACGGGCTCCGAGCCCGTGCACCACCGCGTGCAGCGGGCGGGCAGCGGTGACCCGGGGATTCTTCTG
>JAFIDK010000403.1 GCA_017051695.1 Algoriphagus aestuarii
GGAGACGTACTCGCCCTGGGTCATGGTCGTGTCGATGAGTACTTCCCCGCCAGGGACCCGGACGAGAACGTCGCTGGACTCCCCAACGACCCGGATGTACAGCGCCTTCTGCTTCTCTGTCGCGGAAGCATCGAGCTGCTGCGGGGCGGAGAGGGAGCCGCCGGATTCGTTGGGCACCAAGACTTCGCTGTTGCCCGGAAGAGAGCGGTAGAAGAAATATCCGCCCAACACGACGAGGATGACCAGTAGCGCGATCGCTCCGGCGATCGCCAATGCCTGGCCTATACCTCTCGGATCACTGCGGTGTCGTCCCACGGTGCTGAATGTAGCGCGAATCACCCATAACAATCGACAGGGAGGTGCTTCTT
>JAFIDK010000404.1 GCA_017051695.1 Algoriphagus aestuarii
GACGACGTCGTCACGCTCGCCAGCACCGTCGGCGGGTCCAGGGACACCGACATGAACGCCGTCACCGTCGTGCCGAGGTCGTCGCGGCCGTCGCGCACGGTCAGGACGACCACGCCCGTCGCGAAGCCCGCGACCGCCTCGGCGAACCCCGCGGTCAGCGGATCTCCCAGACGCCGGGGAGCGTGAGCGGGCCGGCGGCGGGCAGGCCCAGCCGGGCGGCGGCACCGCTCAGCGAGCCCCAGCCGTCGAAGCGGGCCGCGGCGGCGGTGCGGTCCTCGCTGGACTCCGGCGGGCGGAGGCGCTCCAGCGGCGACGCCTGCGGGTAGACGCGGACCGGGGCGTCGGCGGCGAGACCGGCCTTCTTGCGG
>JAFIDK010000405.1 GCA_017051695.1 Algoriphagus aestuarii
GCCGGTCTGGTGCAGTCAGGATCTCACGTCTACTCATGCGGGCGTGAACAAGCTCGTCCACTTTTTCGGCGTTAGCCCATGGCTGAGCAGGGCGAATCAAAGATCGTGCATAGTCCTCGGTTTGCAGTAAACCTGGCAAAACGACCATTTGATACTCGCGGATTTCGACCGCCTTGCGTTCCAGGGCAAGGACGTTTTGAAACCACGAAGGGTGAGCGGGGATAGAGTTCAAGGAATCCCAAAGGCGGACGAGCCTTCCACCAGTGTTGAGAACCCGGTCCAGTGCCTCCGCATGATCCCTTTTGGCTCCTTTGCGACCTAGTTCGATACCACTGAGCATGCTCTGGCTGAGCGGGATCGCTCTGGC
>JAFIDK010000406.1 GCA_017051695.1 Algoriphagus aestuarii
GTCGGGCGCCGTCCGATATGGAAATCTCCGGCACAAAGAATCTGCACAGGCTCTCCCCCGCAGGGCCTTGCGGGCCCATCCAGTCTCTGGATGCCTTCGTGGGCGCCGAACGCCCCTCCTGCCCCGGGGGCACCAGCCCGCCCGCCTTTACGGGGTGGGGCCCTCCGGGTAGAATGGGGCCAGGTTTCAAACGGAGGGGACGCCATGCCTGCAGCGATCTTCGACATGGACGGGGTTCTGGTCGACAGCAACCCGGCCCACTTCCAGGCCTGGAAGGCTTTCGGCAAGCAGTACGGCATCGAGATTGACGAGGCCACCTACGCCAAGTACATCAATGGCCGGCGGAACGATGAGTTTCTCGAAGAGC
>JAFIDK010000407.1 GCA_017051695.1 Algoriphagus aestuarii
GTTGCGGGTGACCCGGAACGCGTGGTGTTCCAGGATCTCCATGCCTTCGAACAGTTGCGGCAGGTGCGCGGAGATGACGTCTTCGACGGGGACGAAACGCTGGCCGCCGAGTTCGGTGAAGCGCGGCAGCGCCGGGGGGACTTTGATGCGCGCGAACGTCTGCCGTCCCGTGTGCGGGTCGCACACTCGGACCGCGAGGTTGAGGGAGCGCCCGGAAATGTAGGGGAACGGGTGGGCCGGGTCGACGGCGAGCGGGGTGAGCACCGGGTAGATCGTGCGGCGGAAGAAGCGGTGCATCTGCTGCTTCTCTTCGGTGGTGAGTTCGTTCCAGAGCACGAAGCGTTTCCCGGCTTCTGAGTGCGCCGG
>JAFIDK010000408.1 GCA_017051695.1 Algoriphagus aestuarii
GCGATCTGTTCGGCTTCCCGGACCGCTTGGAGCACGGAGTCGCGGATGTCGGCGCGTTCCAAAGCCAGCGTGGCGGCGCCGGCGTCGTGCCGGCTGATCTCCAGCAGGTCGTTGAGCAGTTCTTCGAAGCGCTCCAACTGGCTTTGCAGGAGCTCCACGGAGCGCCGCACCGTCGGGTCGAAGCTGTCGCGCTCTTCAAACAGCAGGTCCCCCGCCATGCGGATCGTGGTCAGCGGGGTGCGGAGCTCGTGGGAGACGTCCGAGACGAACTGGCGCTGGACCTTGGACAGCTCCTCCAGCTCCTGGATCTTCTCCTGGAGGCTGCCCGCCATGTCGTTGAACGACACCGCCAGGCGCGCCAAGTCG
>JAFIDK010000041.1 GCA_017051695.1 Algoriphagus aestuarii
CTCTCCGCTCCCCCCGGGTCCGGGGGGTACCCCCTAGGTCACTTTTTTGTAACGCCAAAATGGGTGTTGTTCTGCCTCACGAGCGCGGCGGAGACGCTTCCTCGATGCTGCTGCAGCACCTTCACGAGAGCTTTTCTTTGCGTGATGGTAGCGACACAGCGCTTGCAGGTTGTTCAGCGAGTGGTTGTCCCCCGCAAGAATATGGTCGACATCAGTCGCCACTTCAGTACACCGCTCACCAGTGTCGACCCTGATCCACTCGCATCGATACCCAGCACGCTCAAGAACGATAGCACGAACGCGCCGCCAATTTCGCGGCAGTCGCTCACCGCGATTGCTTGTACTCCACATACATCCCTCCACATGAATGGAGGGCTGGGGGTATTACACGGGGATCCCCTTTCCTATGCGGGATCCCTATATGGGGATGGTGTTTCCCTACGCGGCCCTCCTTAGGCGGTCACCGCAGAACGCGGAGTGCAGCTCCCGGTCTGCCCCAGGGCACTACACTCCGCTACCACATAATATTACGTGTCCTAGTGCACGTTCTCCCAGGATAGACGACCACTTCAGCGTGCCGTTCGCGGGGAGCGCGCGTGCCGCTTACGCGGTGGACGTGGACGCGCGCTTGCGTGCTCTGTACGCGGCCGCGCGGCAGCGGTCGGAACAGTATTTGCGGTGACGACCTCTCCCCGCGTACTCGGCCTCAGCTCCGCAGTATGCGCAGATGGGGAAATCACGTGCGTCGATCTCCCGTGCCTTCCGCGCGGCTTCTTCGTTCTGCAGCTCCCAGCACTCATCACCGGGACCGGCATCAGCGTCGGGACCGGTCCCTAGGCTGCAGCGCTTGCGACGCGGGTTGCCAACGCGGAGGTTCATGAGCTCCCCGCAGACTTCGCAGATCCGCGTTCGCGGTTTGTCCTTGTAGTAGCGATACTTCACCCTACAGCTGTCAGAGCAGTAAAGAACCTGTTCTCCGGTCAGCGCTTCGTGGCAGTAGACGCAGGTGTCGTTGCGGTGCCCGTTGGTCGGGTAGTACCGGAAGGGCATTGTTCTCCTCCTCCTTCTCTCTGGGACTATCACGCTTCTGCGATGCTTATATCTGGCTTCCAGGATAACACATATGTATGCCTATGGGGTTATTGCTGAAGACCGTGATTAGCATCCTAGAAACGTGATAATACAAAAGCGGCCCACCACATCCCGCGAACGGGACGCGGCGGACCGCTGCTCGACAGTTCACCCGGTCGCCTCAGCCGCCTCCGCTGCCTCGTCGGAGTCGCGCGTGACAATGTGCAGCCAGACAGCCTCTGCGAATCGCGGCGATCGGAGCGCATCCGCGTAGACAAGGATCAGCGCTTCGCGGTCCTCGGCGGCCGCATCGTAAGTGGCGTCGTCTGCCTCCTCTATCGCCTTCCCGATCGTTTCGGTCAGCGCATCCAGCAGGTTCTCGAGC
>JAFIDK010000409.1 GCA_017051695.1 Algoriphagus aestuarii
GCTCGATCGCGCACAGCCGGTTGGCGTGCTCGTAGTAGGGCGACAGCTCCTCGCGGCCGATCGGCCAGCCCCCGCCCGGCACCCAGTCGCGGGCCGCCATCTCGCTCGCGGCCAGCGGGATGCAGCCGCCACCCCAGATCTGGGTGGCGCCGCCGAGTGCGCGCAGGCGGGACGTGGACGGGTCGAAGGCGTAGGGCCCGACCGATTCGCCTTCGTACAGCGCCTGGCTGGCGGCCTCGGCCCGCGTGCCGCCGCCTTCGAGCAGGCAGACGGTCCAGGGCGATCCGGCCAGCGCCATCGCCAGCGAGATCCCGGCCGGTCCGGCGCCGATGATGCACACGTCCGCGGCCAACGCGTCGGGACAGG
>JAFIDK010000410.1 GCA_017051695.1 Algoriphagus aestuarii
CTTCCTGATCGCGCGGCCGATGCTGGAAGCGCTGCGCCATCCGGCGGATACCGTCCTGCTGATTGATGAAATCGACCGGGCGGACCACGAGTTCGAGGCCTTCCTGCTGGAGTTCCTGTCCGACTTCTCCATCTCGATCCCGGAACGCGGGACAATTCGCGCCCAGCAGCATCCGGTCGTGGTGCTCACCTCCAACCGCACCCGGGAGCTGCACGAGGCCCTGCGCCGGCGCTGCGTCTATCACTGGATCGACTATCCCGCTCCTCATCGGGAAGCGGAGATCGTGATGATGCGGGCAAGCCAGGTGGCCCAGGACACCGCCTGGCGGGTCGTGGCGGCGGTGGGCGCCCTGCGACAGGAGCCCCT
>JAFIDK010000411.1 GCA_017051695.1 Algoriphagus aestuarii
GAACATAGCGTTGGGCAGGGACTCGATAACGGTGCCCTCAATCTCGATGGCGCCGTCTTTCTTAGCCATATCCTCCACGCTTCTGGAATCGGCCCCGTGAACACGGGGGCTACGGGTGCGGATCTCTCCGAGTGTGGAATGATCCGGCGCCCGACCAGGAATTGACCACTGAAATGCAGGTCAACTGCACTATCTTACGTCACGCGGATCGAAGACGCTTCTGCAGGCAGCCTGACCCAACAACCCGAGTGTTGTGCTCTCTCAGTCTACCTGCTCCCGTGAACGTCTTTGTCAGGCCGCTCCGCGCCGCGGTATGCCTGCCGCCCCACTACCCTCGGTGCGTCCGCTGACCCCACACAGTGATG
>JAFIDK010000412.1 GCA_017051695.1 Algoriphagus aestuarii
TCTCCTTCATCACGCCGACCACGGCCTCCGCGAGCTCGAGATCGGCCCTGTCGTTCATGGCACGCACGTGCCCCTTGACAGCATCGCTTACCATCGCTATCCTATGTGTAGAGTCGTTACGCATGGCGTAACTATGCAAACCCCCAAGGTAAGACTCGCCATGACCAAGAGCAACGCTCTCGTTGCCGACCGCCGGCTGGCGGCGGAACTCAGCGGCTCGGACAAGATCGCGGCCCTGCTCCGTGCCCGCGGCTGGACGCTGGCCAGCTACGCGCGCTCGCGCGGCTGGTGGCCGGAGCAGCTGAAGATGGCGCTGTCCGGTGCCCGCCCATACCCGGAGATCCGGGAGGCGCTCGCGCAGGAC
>JAFIDK010000413.1 GCA_017051695.1 Algoriphagus aestuarii
CCCCCTGTGTCCTGCTGTCGCAGTGCTACCTGCTTTTTACCACACCGAAGACAAGAAATGCACGAGGAGAAAGAGATTGTAGGCCTATGGAAAAGGAAGCTAATGCCAAGTTGCCAACTTTTCTTTTCTGCTTTTCGTGGTGATCGGTAGAGGCCCTCGTGCCGCTGCCGCTGTTCAGGTCAGGGAAATATCCGCTTCGACGGGTTGCGTTCTTTTGTTTCTGGAAAATCCTTTCCTGGCGGGCTGTATGGTGGACACAGAAGGAGCATCCGCTTCGGTGTGCGGCGGGACCGGTGGCGTCTTCCCGCAGCCAGCAGAAGTACGCAGACACTGTCCGCTACGCCACCGGGGGCCCGGCATCCCG
>JAFIDK010000414.1 GCA_017051695.1 Algoriphagus aestuarii
GTTCAGTTTGCGCTCAAGTTGCGTCAAATCCACGGTCTCCACCTACTTACTCATCTGGAACGAATTTTTTCAATGCGATGGTTGCATTGTGCCCACCAAAACCGAGGGAGTTGGAAATGGCCGCTGCAATTTCCGCGCGCCGCGATTCGTTGGGGACGTAGTCCAAGTCACATTCCGGATCAGGCGTTTCATAGTTGATGGTCGGCGGCAGGATTTGATCTTTTAGGGCTAATGCCGTTGCAATCGCCTCAACGGCGCCTGCTGCTCCGAGCAAATGTCCGGTCATCGATTTCGTCGAACTGATGGCTACTTTGTAAGCATGTGCGCCAAACGTCGATTTGATCGCCATCGTCTCCAGCGCGTC
>JAFIDK010000415.1 GCA_017051695.1 Algoriphagus aestuarii
GGCGTGGGACTGCACTGATTCGTGGGTGCGTCGACTTGTCCTCCAAGAGATCTACGTCACTGACCTGCGGGGAGAGCACAGTGACAGCAAACAGCTGGCGGAGGCCACGCTGTCGGTCTGGCGAGAAAAGCTGGGGAAGACCGCCCCGGAGACGTTGCGGGCAGAGCTTTACCTGGTGCGGGCCCTGCGCAACCTAGGGGAGCGGAAACGCGCTTACGAACTGTGCGAACGGGTGCTGCGTATCCTCACCGAGCAGCACGGGCCGGATTCAGAAGAGGCGCTGGAGGCCAGCCTCGAGTTCGTGCGCGACCTGCGGTATGCGGGACGGTTCCATGACTCGGTGGAACTTGCCCGCGACACCCG
>JAFIDK010000416.1 GCA_017051695.1 Algoriphagus aestuarii
GCAGCGAACGACAGTGCTGTCATGGCCATGTGGGCTCCGGTGCAGGGCCGGATGTGTGGGGTGCCGGGCAGGACGGCGAAGGTGTCTCTGCCACGGTCCGCTTCTGGCATGCGTGGTGTGATGAGTGCCACTACACGGTGGCGGACCGGGAGGTCTGCGCCTGGTTCGGCAGCCTAGTGCCCCGGGAGGACGGGCAGCTGGATTGGGTGTTGCAGTGTCCTCGGAACCGCGGTGGTCCGGTGTCTTTGCTCTGGTGTGACCTGTGGCTCTGTCCCGCTTCTCGCTTTGCGGTGCGGCTCGCGGGGCGCGCCGAGCGGTGCCCGGTGTGGGGGTTGTGGGCGTGACCGCAGCGCTCGGGGGTGG
>JAFIDK010000417.1 GCA_017051695.1 Algoriphagus aestuarii
GTTTTCATTTTTTCTGAATTTATAACGTATATAAAAAGCTGTAAGGTTCATAAAGAACACTACAATAACCAATACTAAAGCTGTTCCGTAAGCAATCGGTCGTACCTGTTCGATAGATTGATGTTGAGTAGAAAGCATGTACAAATGATAAGGTAATGCCATAAACTCTTGATTAATGTGTCCGCTAGCGCCATTGATATAAAATGCAGCTCCGGTAAATAGAATCGGAGCGGTTTCACCAGCTGCGCGTGATAAAGTTAATACCACTCCTGTAAGTATCCCCGACATAGCCGAAGGTAAAACAACATCTTTAATAGTCTCAAATTTGGTTGCTCCAACAGCAAGTGCAGCTTCCCTTGTACT
>JAFIDK010000418.1 GCA_017051695.1 Algoriphagus aestuarii
GGCTGACCGCGGCCAGGTCGCCGTTCCGCTCCTCGCTGCTGTCCCCTTTCGCCAGTAGTTCCGCGAGTTGCGGCCGGTCGAGTGCCACCCGCTGGGCTTGGCTGAGCGCCTCCCCGACCAGGCGGCGCGCCCACAGCGCGAGTCGGCCCGCCAGCGTGGGCTCCTCGGCAACCGCCTGCTTGACCTTGGCGGCAATGAACTCGGCCCGCCCCTCCTCGGAGAGGACGTCGACCACCAGTTCCCGGATCTCCGGGTCGGTCACTTCGGCGACCTGCCGGTAGAAATCGGCCGCGATCCCGTCCCCCACATACGCCTTGACCAGGCTTTCCAGCCAGGTTTGCGGGGTGGTGTGGGCATGCCAGG
>JAFIDK010000042.1 GCA_017051695.1 Algoriphagus aestuarii
GAAACAGTCACAACGACAGACACAGCAGCAACAGGAATCCAGACAAACGGGAGAACAGTCGAAACAAAAAAAGAAACACAATCACTGGTGTTGCATTAATTAAATCCGATGATTCATAATACTACCAATGTTCACATTTCGGTTGTCCAACTGACAAAAAAATCCTTTACAATGGATGTACAGGGTGGTTCCTGTCCAAATCCAACGTAAAGGATACCGTTATGGACAAGAATACACTGATTTCATCATTTGGTAAATGGGTGGCACCCATTAATTTTTCCCATTTTGAAAAACAAGTTGCCGCCACCAATCAGGACAAATACACCAAGAAGCTCACGACAAAGGCTTATCTGATGCTTTTCCTGTATGCACATCTTCAGGAAGAAGAGAGTTTACGCGCAATTTCGGATGCCGTACTCGATGAAGATTTGGGGCAGGCACTCGGACTCGATGGGATTAGCGCTTCCCAATTGTCTCGAAAGAATAGGGAAGTGGATCCATCGCTGATGGCCAATGTGTTTCTTCATCTCGTTCAGCAAATCCATCGGCACAAACAAGGCAAGAAACGGGTGGATCTACCGGTCAAAATCATTGACTCCAGCACCATTCCTTTAAGTTTAAGCCGCTATAAATGGGCCACTTTTCGCAAGACGAAGGCCGGTGTCAAATTACACTTACGCCTTGTCTTTATGGACAAAGGAACGGTCTATCCGGAAAAGGCCATCGTTACACCGGCTAACATCCACGACCGTACCCAATTGGAGGTTCTCATAGACGAAAAAGAAGCGATGTACGTTTTTGATCGCGGTTATGTCGACTACAAGAGATTTGACCGCTATTGTGATAAAGGGATTTTCTTCGCCTCGCGTCTGAAGAAAAACGCGGTGCACCCTTGAAACGTTTTCCGTCGCGGAAGAAAGCCCCATTATGTCAGATTCGATGGTCGTCATCGGTACCCCTCAGAAACGAACGGAAAATGTATTCCGGCTCATTGAAACCGTTGATTCGAAAGGCAATGTCATTCGCCTTGTGACCAATCGTTTTGACCTGAGCGCCGAAGAAATCGGTGACATCTATCGTTCGCGTTGGGCGATCGAGCTGTTTTTCAAGTGGCTTAAGCAACACGTGCGAATCAAAACCTTTTTCGGAACGAGTGAGGAAGCCATCCAAAACCAGATTTTCATGGCACTCATCGCCTACTGTCTGCTTGTTCTCGTGCAAATGGAGACCAAAGCGAAGCAGTCCATCTTGCAATTAAAACGATGGTTAAAATCTTTTCTTTGGAAATCCTATGAAAAATGGTTTCACCGCATCCAATTTCGTTCGATGAGGCGAAAGAGAAAACTCTCGACATAAGCGTGTTTGTCGTTGTCACTCTAGGACTAACTGTATAATATTACCAAATGGGCAGCACCACCTTTTATGCGGTA
>JAFIDK010000419.1 GCA_017051695.1 Algoriphagus aestuarii
CTTCGAGCTCGGTGATACGGTCAAAGATCGGCTGCATCGCCTCGCGGATGATCGCCTCGTTCTTCTTGCGCTCCCCCGGCGTCATCGGGCGCCACTGCTCGTCATCGCTCATGCCTCACCTCACTTTCACGCAGGCGATGCAGTTCAAGCCGAAGCACGTCGCGCTCTTGGTGCGCTTGCCGAAAAAGAAGCGCCAGCAAATCGTTCTTGGCTCGTAACTGCTCGATATCGTGTTCCAGCGCGAGTCTCATCTTCCCGCGCTTTCGCTGCCGTGCAACCTGCCAGCACGCAAGCCCCGCCATCAATCCGCCGGTCATGGCGATAATCTCCGTCACGCCTCACCTCCCATCACGGCTAGCCGTT
>JAFIDK010000420.1 GCA_017051695.1 Algoriphagus aestuarii
GTGTACGGCGACGAGGGCCGCCTGAAGATCAGCTTCGTGTCGCCGGACTGCTTTGTTCCGCTTCGGGTGGACGGGGAGAGAGTCACAGAAGCGGCATTCATCTCTCAGACCCGGAAAGGCGATAAGTATTACACCCTGGTTGAGTCGCACCGGTGGGATGGAGCTGACTACGTCATCCAGAACGAACTATTCGAGTCGGACTCCTCGGCGGATCTTGGGGTAAAAGTTGCGCTGCCCACTCTATACCCCGATCTGACCGACGAGGTGCGGATCGAGAATCTGGAGCGGCCAATGTTCGTTTACCTCAAGCCCAACGAGGCGAATAACTTCGACCCACAGTCACCGCTCGGCATCTCGATCTAC
>JAFIDK010000421.1 GCA_017051695.1 Algoriphagus aestuarii
CGATTCAAAAAGCGCTTTCTTACCTGCGCAGTATTAACCGCATTCAATACCCGCACACGGTATCCGGCTTTGAAACATTTTGAAACCAAATTTTCATGATAATGCCCTGTAGCTTCTACTCCAACAACAACTTCACGGGCCCCCAGCCGGGATTTAACCGCATTGATTTTGCTTTCCAGAGTTCTAAAACCACTATTGGAATTAGCAAAATCGAATGGCTTCACTAAAATGTCCCCATAAAACGAGCAAATCATCCCTTTGTGAGAATATTTGCCTACATCCACTCCCACTATCAACAGGTTCTCAACACCAGTTTTCCTTACAAACTCAACCCAACTACTACCGCTTTTACGAAAAATGTGG
>JAFIDK010000423.1 GCA_017051695.1 Algoriphagus aestuarii
CTTGTATCAAAAGTCGATAAAAGTACCTCAGATTTCAAAGCAAGTATATTCACAGCATCATCTGCCACTTTTCGACAGGTATAAATAATGGTTTGCGTTTCGGCGATGATCGGAGTGATCAGCTTGTTATATCTACTGAACACTTGTAAAAATTCTAGCGCACCAAAAGTACGACCAGGATTTAGCACGATGATAACTTCACGGTCTAAATAGCGAGCGATGTTTTTCGCTAATTCACGATGGGAATTCGCTGGGGTTGTGATAAAGATCATTTCAGTACCATCTAAAGCCTCTTTCAAATCTGTTGTAACGACTTCAATAGCATATTTTCCCTGGATTTCTCCATAACATTTGATAGTGTG
>JAFIDK010000424.1 GCA_017051695.1 Algoriphagus aestuarii
GTCCGTTGATTCAGAGCTTTCTTATGAAACCATTCTAAAAAATTATAATGGTCAGATAGGATTAGAAGGTCGAACCGTTTTAAAAGCGATGATAATGAACAGAGATGAAGGTAAAGTACAATGAAAAAACTACCTCTTCCAGCGAGAACTTATAGCGAAATGCTTAATAAATGCTCGGAAGGTATGATGCAGATAAATGTTAGAAATAATTTCATTACTCACTTCCCCACTTTTTTGCAGAAAGAACAACAATATAGAATATTAAGCTCGACAGGTCAGTTATTTACCTACGACAGGACACACCCTCTTGAGCCTACAACCTTAGTAGTTGGTAACCTGACAAAGGTTAAATTAGAAAAGCT
>JAFIDK010000425.1 GCA_017051695.1 Algoriphagus aestuarii
CGGAGCAACCGGGGCGTGGTCCGCGTGTCCGGCCCGGACCGGTTGGGATGGTTGCACGACCTCACCAGCCAGCATTTGCGGGAGCTGGCCCCGGGGACCGCCACCGAAACCTTGGTGATGGACGCCAACGGGCGGATCAAGCACCACTTGTCGGTGGTGGACGACGGCACCGCGCTGTGGGCTCACGTGGAACCGGGGACCGCGGAGGAGCTTGTTGCGTTCCTCCAGTCCATGCGGTTCATGCTGCGGGTCGAGGTGGACGATCTGAGCGCGGAGCGCGCCGTGGTGACCGTGGCGGGCCCGGATCGGGCTGCGGTGCTGGACGCGGTGCGTGACTCGTTGCCGCCGGAGACCGTGCTCCG
>JAFIDK010000426.1 GCA_017051695.1 Algoriphagus aestuarii
GAATTTTCTCTGTGAAACCATATCCTAAGAACCATCGATACGCCACGTTGGTTTCAATTTCTTTGATCGTTTGACGCATGGAACGAATACCAAATAAATACTGCACAAAGACCATTTTAATGAGCACAACAGGATCAATACTAGGCCTTCCGTTATCTAGGCAATAGGTATCTTTGACAAGATCGTAAATAAAATCAAAGTCTATGGCTTGTTCAATCTTCCTTACCAAATGATCTTCTGGAACCAATTGATCAAGAGCCACCATTTCCAATTGATTTCGATTATTGTCTGTACGCTTCGATAACATCCTAAATTTCCCCCGTTAACCAAGAATTCTATCCCTATTATACAAAAAAAACCTG
>JAFIDK010000427.1 GCA_017051695.1 Algoriphagus aestuarii
TGGGCATCCCCGGCATTCCGGCGCCCGAGTTTGCTGTGGCCGCCCGGACGCCCCTTTGGGACCTGAGCTACCACTACTGGCTCGCTCTCGCGGTCTTGGCCGTCGCCCTGTTCATCGGCCGGCGGCTGCTCACCTCGCCCATGGGCCGGGCGTGGCGAGCTATCCGGGAAGATCGTCTGGCGGCGCAGGCGGCGGGCATTCCGGCTTCCCGCTATCTTTCCCTGGTATACGGGGTCGGGGGATTCCTCGCGGGCCTGGCCGGTTCCCTGTACGCGTACCTGCTGTCCTTCGTGAGCCCCGACTCCTTCTACACGGACACGTCGATCCTCGTCCTCACCATGGCGGTCCTGGGCGGGCTCGGC
>JAFIDK010000428.1 GCA_017051695.1 Algoriphagus aestuarii
GTCGTAGTCGCGGGCGTAGTCGACGTACTGGCGGTAGACGCCGACTCCGCGCACCGTGGGCTCAGCGACGAGGAAGGTGACGTCGAAGCGGGTGAACAGGCCTGAGGCGAAGGAGTCCGCTCCGGCGGTCATGTCCACGACGACGTACTCGCCGGGGCCGTCCACCAGGTGGTTGAGGTACATCTCGACCGCGCCCACTTTGGAGTGGTAGCAGGAGACGCCCAGGTCGTCTTCGCTGAACGGTCCGGTGAGCATGAGGAGCACTCCGCCGATGTCGCGGCCGAAGCGCTGGTGCACCGGGTTGTCTGCGGAGAGGTCGAGGAGCCGGGAACCCCGCCCGGGCGGGGTGGTTTTCACCATCT
>JAFIDK010000043.1 GCA_017051695.1 Algoriphagus aestuarii
CGTCCCCGACCTTCTCGGCCTCCAGCATGTCCTGAGTGAGGGTGGTGATCAGCTGCTGCAGCAGGTCGCGCGTGGCGGTAGCGGGGTTCTCCGGTGCCGCGGTCAGACCCAGTGCGGCAGTGGGAGAAACGCGGGTCAGGGCGGTAACGACACCAGCGGCGAAGGTGGGGAGGAAGACGGGCATTGCGTGTCCTTTCTGCTTGTCTGTCTGACTGACACTTCTACTATATCCCATTGCTCAGCACTGCGCAAGCAATGGGGAAGAAAAATACCCCGGGGGAGAACCCCGGGGTAGTGTCAGTCACGGCCCGTCTACTCTGTACCCGTACGGCCGCTCAGCCAGTGCAGCAGGCTGTTGATGTGAGGTCGGGGATCCACGTGCATGAGGGGGCCGAGTGCCGCCTCTACCCGGTCACGTTCGATGGCGACGCTGGTGGTACCGCGCTGGTAGCGCCTCAGGTAGCCCGGTGGTTCTTCGATCCACAGGCCTCCCTCGTCGTCACGCCACAGTGTGGGCTCGTCTGACATATGTTCTCCCTACCGTGTAGACATAGCCAGTTGGAGCAAAAGGAGGGACTCTCCGGTGGGTACCAGAGAGTCCCGGGATCAGGTTTATGTGCGGTGTGCAGAGCCGCTAGGTGCTAGCGGCCCGCAGTGGTCACGGAACGACCTCCCAAGAACGACCCTTCCAAACGACGTTGTAACCTTCCCCAAGGTACTTTTCCACCAACCGCGCCGCCACGTCCGGTTCAATAAGGCGAACAGTCCGCAGCGGCTCGCACATCGTGGTGTACCGTGCGTAGGTGGTCACGGAGTCTACGGGCTCTTCACCGCGGTACAGGGTGAGGATGGTGCGGTCCGGGTGTTCTTCGCGGCGGACCTCCCACAGCTTCCATTCCCACTTGTACATGTCTTCTCCTTGTCCGTGGTTTTGTGAGCCGTTCGCGCTGCTTCGCGGTGACTCGCTTCTCGGTACGCCTTTACAGTACACCACTTGCGCGCGACGCGCAACCGGGACGGGGTGTTTACCGCGGGCCTACAGCGAGACGCGCAACCGGCCGTGGGCCGCGGCGATGCGGTGGTTGGCCTCTATAGCGTCTCGTAGTTCCCGGAACGCGATGCGGGTGTGGTGGGTAGTCGACACCGCTTCATCTTGCTCATCGTAAAGAACGACCTCGTAGCCGTCGCCATGCGCGTGCACCACGGCCTTGTAGCCTTGCGGGAGCGCGTATGCCTCCATGGGACCTCCTTCCGCGTATATGCGCCTAATAAGATTACAGGTCCCGGTCCCCGAAGTGCGCGTGGGGACCGGGACGTTGCGGGGCGTTTACATCTC
>JAFIDK010000429.1 GCA_017051695.1 Algoriphagus aestuarii
GTCTGTCCTCGACGAGACGTCAGCTAAGGTCACCGACGCCATTGTGGAGTGGCTGCTGCTGCGTTCCCGCCGCGGCGAGCAAGAAATCCTGTTCGACCTGGAGGAGCTGCACGCAAAGGCCGCCGAAGTGGAAGCAGAGTGGCAGTCCGCAGCCGAACGCGAAAAAGCGTCCCGGTCCCGGTTCGCTCAGCGCACGATCCGCCCCGACGAGGTAGCCCGAGAGGTTGCCGCCATCTGGGACGCGCTTGGCGGCCCAGGCGAGGTCCGCGACTTTGTGGAAGAATCGCTGCGTGCTCTTGGTGGCCTGCTGCGGCCTACCGACGACGGGTTCACCGGTGATTTTTCCGCTACTCCCGTGGGG
>JAFIDK010000430.1 GCA_017051695.1 Algoriphagus aestuarii
GATCCGTCAGACCCTATCTTCAACCACTACTACTAATCGCCCGTCCCGGCAGTCGACTCCCCCAAGGACGAGCGGAACGCCACCCCCGACCTTCGCGCCGCCCGGGCGCGCATCTCCTCCCTGTGACGCTCCCACAATCCGTGCGGACGAGCTGCCCCGGTATTGCTGCAGCATGCCCCCAAACCCCCGCGTGGCGGGAGAGCAGTGCCGTGGACTCGGCCGGGCACCCGGCCGAAGCACACCCGGGCATACCCCCGGGCACACCCGGTGATAGTGCCGCTGACCTTGTGGTCGCTGCGGTACTGGACCCGGCACGGGCGTCGACCCGCCCGCGCCGGAACCAGTACAGCCCGGGTCGGGT
>JAFIDK010000431.1 GCA_017051695.1 Algoriphagus aestuarii
GGAGCGGCAAGACATATCCTACCACGCATCTGACAAGACGTCAACAGGGCAAATTAAGGAAATGATTACAGCCCGACAACCCACACTTTGATCACAACTAGACACAACAGACCAGGCCACCCCAACACCCCGGTGACGAATGCCGTCACCGGATTGATCGGCAAGTGAAACCCCCACTGTCCGCCGATCCAGTTGGCCAAATAAAGGGCAACGGCACCGACAGCCGTATACAGTATGCCAAGCCACATCCACTTGAGCGGTTTCGCCGCATAAGCCGTCAGCATGAACACGACCACCATCCCTCCGACGATAGCCCCGACCGTCCAACCCCAGTCCACACGCGTCACCCTTTCAACGGACG
>JAFIDK010000432.1 GCA_017051695.1 Algoriphagus aestuarii
CGTGTTTGCCGCCCATCTGCCAGCGGGCTTTTCGGTCAACAATCGCTTTAAAATAGTTTGTTGCGTACCGCGTCGGGTCATAGTCGAGCCCCGGCGGTCGCTCTAGCTCCGACGCCTTCACGAGTTGACCGTATTCATTCACGTGTTGTCTTCCGTTGTAGTAGTCGTAGTTCTCTAGTTGCCGATTAATTCGCTCTACCGTTTCTTTGCCTAATGCTTGCTGAAAAGGCGAAAATAACAAGTCATCCATATCTTCGGGCGACAGTAAATTGTAGTCTACCACGTGCTTGCTCACCTCCTTTGTAATACGCGGACCGTTCGGACCGTAGCGTTACCTCCTTTTGCCGCCGTGTACGCCATG
>JAFIDK010000433.1 GCA_017051695.1 Algoriphagus aestuarii
GGTTTCCCGTGGCAGCTTCTGATCGAGACAAGGCTCTTGTAACCGCACTCGCGCAGATCGAGCGCCAGTTCGGCAAGGGCACCATCATGCGCCTCGGCGACGACAACCGCCCGCCCATCGAGTCGATCCCCACCGGGTCTATCTCCCTGGACGTGGCGTTGGGAATCGGGGGCATCCCACGCGGCCGGATCGTCGAGATCTACGGTCCGGAGTCGTCAGGGAAGTGCCTTACCGCAGACACCTACGTCTGGACCGACCGCGGTCTGGAGACGGTGGCCGAGGTCTTCGGCCGAGCCGGGCTGCCGCTCTCCAGCACCAGCCGTGTCACCGACGTCCGGGACCGGGACATCCGGGTCGTCAA
>JAFIDK010000434.1 GCA_017051695.1 Algoriphagus aestuarii
GGTCTGCACTGCTTCGTTGCCGAACCGGTCGGGCTGGCCGTCCCCCTCGTTGACGAGCGAGTACGCCTCGTCGATGAACAGCACCCCGCCCAGGGCCCGGTCCACGAGTTCGTTGGTTTTGATCGCGGTCGCGCCGAGGTACTCCCCAACCAGGTCGGCGCGGCTCGCTTCAACCACGCGTGCCGTGGGGAGCAGCCCGAAGGAGTGGAAGATCGTGGCGAGGGTGCGCGCAACACTCGTCTTGCCTGTTCCGGGCGGCCCGGAGAACACAAAGTGGCGCAGCGGCCGGTCGACGCTGTATCCCGCGTCGGCCCGCAGCCGGGCCGCTTCGATCGCGGCAGCGATCGCGCGGACCTGCTGT
>JAFIDK010000435.1 GCA_017051695.1 Algoriphagus aestuarii
CTGTTCGTCACCGGGGCGGGCAGCGGCGCCTGCCTGGCAGTGCTCGCTGGGGAAGGGTCCGATGTGGGGCTCATCGCCTACGAGATGAACGTCCTGGTGGAACAGGTCGGCCGGTTCCTGGAGTCCTCCCCCCGAAGCACCGCAGAGTCACCAGCCCACGGTCAGACGACCGCGGCCTCCACGCGATAGCGGAGAGCAACCATGTCCGATCGGCGCACGCCGGACAAGGCTTCCGACGGTCCCGGCTCTCCGGTCAGGCCTTACGTGATGACTGAGGGCCGTGAGGCAACCAACACGGTCCAACTGGACATGATCAGTGTGGTCATCTCGGCCCGCGGCGAGGTGGACGAGCTGTCCTTG
>JAFIDK010000436.1 GCA_017051695.1 Algoriphagus aestuarii
GGTGGTGGTGGACCACGGGCCCACCCGGTTCGTGGAGACCGTCGCCTGCCTGCCGGATGTCGGCGGCGGACTGCCCGCCGAGGCAGCCCTCCGCGTGCCGGGAACGGCGCGCTACCACTTCACCAGTTCCGTGCACCGCCTCGACCGCGCCGAGTTCACCGCCCGCACCACCACGGTCCGCGACCGGCTCGCCGAACACCCCGGGGCGCTCCTCGCCGTCTTCCCCGGAAACCCCCTCGCGATCACCGCGCTGCTCGTAGCCGGGGCGGGGCCGGTCCTGCACTGGTACACCTGGCACGCCTACCCGCAGACCGGAGAACTGGTGACCACCGTGTCCACCACCCACCTCCACCCTCCGCT
>JAFIDK010000437.1 GCA_017051695.1 Algoriphagus aestuarii
GGCCCGGGACTTCCGTTCCGCTGGCGTTCCACTACTTCCGTTCCACTACTTCCGTTCCGCTACTCGGCGGCCGTGTTCCGTGGCCTCCACGTAGACTGCTCCATCCTTCCGGAACGCCCGCAACATTCCGCGTTCCATGAGCGAGACGATCTGTCGCGCGGTGACTCCTGCAGCGCGGTACGCGCTTGTCGACATGGGCAGCGATCCGTTCTCAACGATGTAGCGCAGTGCGTTCCGCTGCTGTTCCGAGAGCGCACGAGCGTTGAGCCGCTGTCCGCGGCGTACAGCGTCAGCTGCCTGTTCCGGGGAGGCGTACCTCATCGACAGGTACCCTACGCCTAACAGGTACGCGCGCCACGG
>JAFIDK010000044.1 GCA_017051695.1 Algoriphagus aestuarii
GTAAAATCGTCGCCATAGACCAATCGGGCCGTGTAATCATGCAGGTCAATACCATTTGCAATTGCGTACTTCATCTGACTAATGTCAGCGAGAGCAGCAAGTACACGGAACTCGATTTGATCATAGTCAGCGCTAACGATTACGTGTCCTTCCTTCGCGATCACCTGACGCCGGATCACCCACGCGTCGTCACCTCTCGATGGAAGCTGCTGTAGAGCAGGGTCACTGATGCTCATACGGGACGTTCGAGCCTGAAGACTGTTGATGTTCGCGTGGACACGGCCAAATGGGTCACGAGCGTCCAGCATCGCCTGAGCGTACGCTGTTTTCCATTTAGCAGCCCGCTTAGCACCCGTGATGGCCTCAACAAGCGCCCTGATCTCAGGGTCAAGCGTTACATCCTCAGCTAGCTCCGTCAGGACAGCCTTGTCCACCTTCGGGTTACCGGCATCAGTGAACGTCTCAGGCTCCCACCCTCGCTCCATCAACGCCGCAGCGACCTGCTTCGTGCTGTTCACGTTATCAAGACCCAGCTCCTTTGCACGAGCAACTTCCCGTTCGCGACGCTCGTCCAATCGCTTCACCAGTATCAGCGAATAATCCTCGTCAACGAGGAAGCCTCGCAGCATCATCCGATTCGTGACACGCTGAACGTCATGCTCGAATCGAGCCAGTCGGCCAAAACCTTCGCGGTTCACCATCATCCGTAAGCGCCTGTGCAGCCGAGACCCAAGAATAACATCAAGACCAGCGTACAGCAGATACGTAGGATTATTGATGTCGATCTTCGCCCATCCCGTGTCCTTCGTACACTTGATCTTTCGGAATTCCTCGATCAGCCCATTCTGAGTATCCGGTGCTGACGGGTCAACATAGCGGGCACTCAAATCCTTCAGACCAAACCCAATTCCGCCATCCTGCTTGCTGCGAGGATCAATCAGGTGCGCCATCAACTTCGTGTCGTGATAACTATTCTGCGTCTCGCTCAGCGGTTTCAAACCTGTCGCATGTGCCGCCAACAGGTCGAAGGATGAGTTGTGAATGGTCACACCTTTAGAGAACGCTGCGTCGAGCACTGTACGGACACGAGCGTCACGAACCGACTTCATCTGAATGACATACGCGTCCGTGGCGTCGCCAATCTGCACCGTACGGATACGGAAGTCTGGCTGAAAAATGTTCAGGCCCGTAGTTTCTGTGTCAAGGCACAGCTCATACGGTTCAGCATGCTCAATCAGGTGAAGTACCTCGGAAATGTCAGAGTCCTCAAACTCCAACACGTGAATGCGTACCTCGTCGCCGTCAACTCTGTACTTAAGTTCCCT
>JAFIDK010000438.1 GCA_017051695.1 Algoriphagus aestuarii
GCTTCCGCGTCCCGCACCCGCAGCGGGTCTTCGGCACGCCGGATCGACTCGTCTGCTGCGATCGGCACCGACACGCGCCGCCGTACCTCGGCGAGCTCGTCGACCGTGGCGCACGGCTGCTCCACGTACTCCAACTCGAAGCGGTCGAGCAGCCGGATCATGCGGACCGCGGTGTCGACGTCCCACGCACCGTTGACGTCGATACGGACCCGCCCGCGCGGGCCGAGCGCGTCCCGCACCGCCTCTACCCGGGCCACGTCGTCGGCTTCGCTCTGCCCGCGTTCCGCCACCTTCACTTTGGCTGTGGTGCATCCGGAGGAGGCCACGATACGCGCGGCCTCCTCCGGGCCCACTGCGGGG
>JAFIDK010000439.1 GCA_017051695.1 Algoriphagus aestuarii
AGGGAGGTGTGGACCACATCGGGGCGGATTCCCGCCTCGGCCAGCAGCCTGCCCCCGCGGCGGGCTTCCTCTTCGCCTTTCGGGGACAGGTCCACGTCCACCNAGCCGGTGAACAGCCCTTCAGCGTTCCACACGCTTTCGCCGTGGCGCAGCAGAACCAGAGTCGACATGTGTCTCAGCCTAGCGACTCGCCCTGGCCGCCCACGGCGGAGGGCAGCGAATGGTCTACGCCAATTTTCCTAGGTTTCACCGGGCGCACCCGTCGTCAGAGCCCTGCTCCACCAGGTGGCGGAAGGCTTTCAGGTTGCGGCGGCTCACGCCGCGTTTGGTGCGCCATTCCCACTCCTTGCGGATCGCCGT
>JAFIDK010000440.1 GCA_017051695.1 Algoriphagus aestuarii
CCATCAGCACCGCCATCGGCTCGCACGGGCCGCCGACGCCCGTGTCGATGCCGTACACCATGCCCGCGAGTGCGTGGGTGGCGTCGATCTCGCCCGAGATCAGGCGGTCGCGCACCGCCGCCCACGAGGCCTGGCGCTGCAGCTCCAGGCGCAGCCCGTAGCGGCGGTCCAGGCCCAGGTGCACCGCGACCACCAGCGGCGCGCAGTCCACCAGGGGCATGTAGCCGATGCGCAGGGTCCGCGGCGGGCCGGCGAGGCGACTCATCCGAGCAGCTCCGCCATCGACAGGATGCGGCGCGCCACGTCGACCAGCTTCAGGTTCTGCCGCATCGCCTGCTGGCGCAGGGCGGCGTACGCAT
>JAFIDK010000441.1 GCA_017051695.1 Algoriphagus aestuarii
CGCGCTGGGTGCGGGTGACCTTGGCCGTGGCGTAGCGCAGCGAGGGACCGACCTCGTCGACCTGCATCTCGACGACGGTGCGCTTCTCACCCTCACGGGTCTCGAAGGACCTCTGGACGAGACGCCCCTGGACGATGACCCGCATGCCCTTGGCGAGGGACTCGGCGACGTTCTCCGCCGCCTCACGCCACACCGAGCAGCGCAGGAACAGCGTCTCGCCGTCCTTCCACTCGTTGGCCTGACGGTCGAAGGTCCGGGGCGTGGAGGCCACGGTGAAGCTGGCGACGGCCGCCCCCGAGGGGGTGAACCGCAGCTCCGGGTCGGCCGTGAGGTTGCCCACGACGGTGATGACGGTCTCG
>JAFIDK010000442.1 GCA_017051695.1 Algoriphagus aestuarii
CGATTGACGAGCCAGGTCTGCTGGCGCTGGTAGGGGTGACCCACACGGACGGGCCTGCCGAGGCTGCCAAGCTGGCGCGGAAGCTGTGGACGCTGCGGATTTTGGAGGACGAGAAGTCGTGTTCTGACGTGGGCGCGCCGCTGTTGGTGGTCAGCCAGTTCACGTTGTACGGCGACGCCCGCAAAGGGCGCCGTCCCACGTGGCACGCTGCGGCACCGGGACCGGTGGCGGAGCCTCTGGTGGACCAGGTCGTCGAAGAGTTGCGTGCTTTGGGCGCCCGAGTGGAGACGGGTGTGTTCGGTGCGCGGATGTCGGTGGCGTTGACCAACGAGGGCCCGTTCACTGTCCTGCTCGAGGTT
>JAFIDK010000443.1 GCA_017051695.1 Algoriphagus aestuarii
CCTGGAACTCTTGGGACGCTCCTACTTCCACTCGGCTCAGCTCGCCAAGGCCGAAGAGGTCTTCCGCAAGATCATCGAACTGGACCCGTGCGACGCGTGGGCGCACATTGCCCTGGCCCGCACCTTGGAACGGCAGAACCGAGCTGACGAAGCGGCCCCCCACCGCAGAATGCACGCGATCATGTCCGGCGGCTCCCTCGACTAACCCCCTGTTCCGGACAGCCTGGGGCGGGCCGGGCCCCGGCTGGCACGGCCTTCAACCGCGCGGCGCTCACGTGTCGATACGCGTGGGGTCGAGTTCGCGGGCCCCCTGGGCGATGAACGCGCGGCGTGGTGCCACTTCGTTGCCCATGAGAAGT
>JAFIDK010000444.1 GCA_017051695.1 Algoriphagus aestuarii
GTTCAGCGGCGGCATCCGGCGCCCCGTAGAGCACAGGCGGGGCACCCTGCAGCAGCGACCGGGTCACCCCGGCCGGCTCCGCGGCATCCATGCCCAGCCCGGCATCCTCCCCCTGCATGATCTGCTCAGCCCAGGTCAGGATCTCAGTGGTGGTGCGGTAGTTCATCCGCAACGGGTACGAGCGGCCCACCACGTTGATCCCCAACTGGCGGAAAGACACGGTGTTGTCGTAGATGCGCTGTCGGTTGTCCCCGGCGATGAACATGTCGTTGGGGCCGGGCGCGACCGCGGCCCGCAACGTCCGCCACTGCGCTGGGTGCAGGTCCTGGCCCTCGTCGACGACAACGTTGGTGTACGG
>JAFIDK010000445.1 GCA_017051695.1 Algoriphagus aestuarii
AGTCGATCCCGCCGGACAGCAGGACCAGGCCGCGTCCACTCATGCCTACCGGGAGGCCGCCCTGGCCGGGGATGCCGTCGGTGAAGACGAACACCTCGTCTTTGTCGACCTCGATCTGGACCGTGTGGTCGGGCTGGGAGAGGTTGACGGTCAGGTGGGGGTAGGCGCGTTTGATCGCGGCGCCCACGTGCCCGGCCAGCTCCGAGGAGATCATGGGGAAACGCTTGTCCCGGCGGCGGGCCCGCACCGCGAAAGAGCCGGAGCGGTCGGCCATGGCCTGCACCGCGACCTGGGTGACGGTGTCCACGTCTTTGGCGACCCGGCGCACCAGGTGCACCCACACGATCCCCATGACGTT
>JAFIDK010000446.1 GCA_017051695.1 Algoriphagus aestuarii
AGGCCATCTTCTGCACCAGCGCGATGGCCTCGAGGTGGTTGTTGTTCAGCTTCCAGTTACCCGCAATCAGCGGCTTGCGCTTGGCGGTTGCCATGTCGTCCTATTCCTCCAATGCCGCGATGCCGGGCAGGGTCTTTCCTTCGAGGTACTCCAGGCTGGCACCGCCACCGGTGGAGATGTGGCTGAACGCCTTCTCGTCGAAGCCGAGTGCCCGGACGGCTGCGGCCGAGTCGCCCCCGCCGACCACGGTGAACGCCGAGGAGTCGGCTAGGGCCTGCGCCACGGAGCGGGTGCCCTTCGCGTACGGCTCCATTTCGAACACGCCCATCGGGCCGTTCCAGAACACGGTCGCGGCGTC
>JAFIDK010000447.1 GCA_017051695.1 Algoriphagus aestuarii
TGCGCCAAGTGGGACATTCTCGCCAGCGTGATCGGCGAAGTGACCGACGTCACCCCAGAGGAAGAGGCGCGGGGTGGACGCCTCGTCATGACCTGGCGCGGGGAGACGATCGTGGACCTGCCGCCCCGGACCGCTGCCGACCAGGGGCCGGTGTACCACCGGCCGATTGAGCGGCCCGCCGACCAGGACGCCCTGCTCGCCGACGACCCTGCGGCACTGCCCCGCCCCAGCAGCGACGAAGAGCTCCGCGACCAGGTGCTGCGAGTGCTGGCCGCCCCCCGCAACATCCTCAACAGCAGGAACACCCACCCATACCACCCGGACCTTAAGGGGAACCCCGAGAAACGAAGGACCTCC
>JAFIDK010000045.1 GCA_017051695.1 Algoriphagus aestuarii
GTGCGATCTGCGCACGCCCCCCATACCCCCCGGGGAGCAGGCTAGTGGTCGACCACTGTCACCGTACCCACCAGGTGCGTGGCCTGCTCTGCCACACCTGCAACGCCGCACTCGGCCTCATGGGAGACCATCCCGAACGTCTCGAGAGGGCGGCGCAGTACTTGCGTGAGACCTCGACAGATGACTAGTTTGTCTAATCGAATTGGAGCGTGTACTATGGATCCACGTCAGCAACTCCGGCACATGACCGCTACGCTCGCCGAGTTCTCTCGCACTGTGGTACTGGCAGACGAACTGTCCGTGATGCGTAGCCCGCTAACCCCAAGGAGAAACGTTATGGCCACTGATGGAATTTCTCGGCCGGTAGAGGAAGCGGTTCTCTGCCCCCGCAGACAGCGTGTGGCAGACGAGCTGCGCCGCGTTACCCGGGATCCGGAAGTGCGGCGCGCGGTCGACATCCTGCGGCAGGCCACTGAGCGTTTGACACAGGCCATCGACGCATGGGATGATCCCCACGCGTAACCGCTACCCTACTGTCACGTTGCGGGCCCTGGGCTACGCCACGTCCAGGGCCCTGTAAACCAAGCTAAGGAGACACTATGTTGGATGAACTGATTGCCACCAGCTCCCCCGCGCACGTCGTTCGTACCACGGTCCGCCACGCTGCACGTGCCTACGAGGAACGCTTGGGTCTCGAACACGTTCCCAACCGTCAACTCCCCGCGCACGGGGACGAGGGGATCATCGTGCTCGCCGCGCGCTATGAGGAACAGATTCACGGACTGATCCGCAACTACCTGCGCAGTGCGGAGTATGAGGATCTCTACCAGGCTGCGCTGATGGCGCTGGTAGAGACACTGCGGGATTATGACCCGGACGGTCCCGCGGAACCCATGACCGTGGCCTATCGCCACATGCAGGGCGCGGTAAGTGAGACTGCTGCAGCCAGCTCACCATTCCCTGTCCCCTCGTCCGCGCACCACCGCTACTGGAGAGCCATGAAGGCGTGCGGGTACAACCCGGTACTCGCCCGGGAATGGGCCTACCGGGAGGGGCTGACTGGCCGAGAGCTGCAGGACATGGCAGACGAGGGGGACGATATGGCGGCAAGTATCCTGGATCAGCGTATCGAACGTTGGGAGCGGGAAGGACTGGACGTGGCACAACAGCTGGACGATAAAACTGCGCGTGGACTGTCGCGCGCACAATTCGACGCTATCCACAGCGCCATTCACTATGTGTCTGTAGACGATGTCCCGGTGGTGGAAGCGGAC
>JAFIDK010000448.1 GCA_017051695.1 Algoriphagus aestuarii
GGTGTGCGCGCCCATCCGGTAGGTGAACGCTTCGATCAGGGTGGGGCCTTGCCCTTCGCGGGCGTGCTGCAAGGCTTTGCGGGTCACCGCCAGGCAGGCGAAGACGTCGTTGCCGTCCACGCGAATCCCGGGGAAGCCGAAGCCGGCTGCCCGCTGGTAGATCGGCGCTTTGCTCTGGCGGTCGTTGGGCTCGGAGATGGCCCACTGGTTGTTCTGGCAGAAGAACACGACCGGGGCATTGTTGACCGCGGCGTAGTTGAAGGCTTCGTTGGTGTCGCCCTGGCTGGTGGCTCCGTCGCCGAAGTAGGTGATGACAGCGGTGCCGTCTTCACCGAGTGCCCCGTCCCGCTGCACACC
>JAFIDK010000449.1 GCA_017051695.1 Algoriphagus aestuarii
TTAACACTTGCTTACACGGGATTGAGCAGGCTGCAGCAGTGTGGTTGATGAGTAGCGACGAAGAGAGTGAGTTTTATGAGGGCACCCGTTTTGTGACAAATGAGCGGATTCACGTCTCTCCAAAAGATTTTCACACCATTCGTCTTTCCGCAGGGGTCAACGACGAACACCTTTTGAAATACGGTATACTCAAACAGCTTCTCTCTTATGAGTTGCGAAGCGAAAACGGGGACAGCGGGAAGAGTGTGGCCGCCACGCGTGAACTGTTTATACAAAATCACATCGGCCATTACTACGCTTATTTAAAAACAATGGACGCCATACCCGAATTGACTTATCAGGAGAAAGCGGGTGGAT
>JAFIDK010000450.1 GCA_017051695.1 Algoriphagus aestuarii
TACCTCCCGGTCCCCGCAATCGACGAACTCGCCGCCATCGCCGATGAGCACCGGGACGCCGTCGCCAAAGAAGCAGCCAAGAAGACCCCCAAGGGAATCCTCCCCGCTGACCGCATCACCGAAGTACTGAAGAGCCGCAACGTCTCAGTCAACTTGTTCGGTCGGATGCTCGCTGAACTGCCCTCCACCGAGGTCGACGGCGCAGTGCAGTTCGCGCACGCGTTCACCGTGCACGGCACCACCGTAGAAGTCGACTTCTTCACCGCTGTCGACGACATCCCCAAAGAAAACGACCACGGTAGTGGCCACATGAACGCGGGCCAGTTCAGTGCCGGAACGTTCTACCGCTACGCCAAC
>JAFIDK010000451.1 GCA_017051695.1 Algoriphagus aestuarii
GCACTCCGGCGTCGGCGAGCGCCTGCTCGTAGGTGGCGGACTGGGAGTTGGTGCGGAACAGGACCGCGATCTCCCGGGCGGGGGTGCCCGCGTTGATGAGCCCGGTGATCTTCTCGGCGACCGCAGTGGCTTCCGCGAGGTCGTCGTCGTACTCGGTGTAGGTAGGTTCGGGGCCGTCCGGCCGCTGGGCGACAAGCTCCATCCGGTAGTCGGGGGAGAGCGCCGCGGCGCCGCCTGATCGGAGCACGGCGTTGGCGACCCGCACCACTTGGGGTGTGGACCGGTAGTCGCGGACGAGTCGGACGACAGTGGCGTGGGGGTAGACCTCGGGGAAACCCGTGAGATAGCTGGGGGTGG
>JAFIDK010000452.1 GCA_017051695.1 Algoriphagus aestuarii
GCCCCTATTTGGAGCATGGGGGATCCACCATAGGAACCTGGGCTATGGAGGAAGCTGTCTACTCGGATCCTGACGAGGAAGAAGCTGAAGACGCTCACCTTCCTATTCCGGTCTCGTGGATGCCGAGCAGCGACATCCTCGAACTCCGGCTGGGCCCTTGTGGGGTCCCGGAGACCGCTGCAAGCCGACTCTTCCGCTACCAGCGGATCTTGGAGTGCTCCCTCAGCAGGGGATTTGTACTAGGCCGCCACGAATGGGCAGCCCTACGCCAGGCTGGGGAAGAACTCGCTGCCATACAGGATGCGACCACAGATCCCGTGTTTCGGGAGGTTTACCAAAACTTGCGTGTGATCATCG
>JAFIDK010000453.1 GCA_017051695.1 Algoriphagus aestuarii
GCTCCCGGAGCGCGGCGCGCACTGAGCCGTGCGCGGCGTGCAGGGCGTGGGCCGCAGTGGGAACGTCCACGCCGGTGAGCAGGCAGACCAGGGCGATCCGCGTGTCTCCGTCGGCGCGGTGGAGCGCTTCAGCGCAGTCCTCTTCGGACAGGCCGGTGGCCTCGGTGAGGATGGTGACCATCCGTCCCCGCAGTTTGGCGTTGGTGGCTACCACTCCGACCATCAGGTTGGAATAGGTGTAGCCGAGGCGGACCATGACCGCGGTGGAGAAAGCGTTGAGGATGAGCTTCTGCGCGGTTCCCGCTTTCATCCGGGTGGAGCCGGCGATGACTTCGGCGCCGGTCGCTACGCCGATG
>JAFIDK010000454.1 GCA_017051695.1 Algoriphagus aestuarii
CGGTGCTGTCAGCGTTGAGCCCTTTGTCGAAGACGGCTTGAGCGAGGGATACTCCCAGGTTGGGCCGCCGGTCCGGCTTTCCATCCTTGGTGGCGCTGCTTTCTTCGGCAGGGGTTGGCTCAGTGAGTGCCTCGCTGTCCTGTGGTTCTCCGGTTTGTTCTTCGGTAGCTTCCGCTTCCTGGTCGCGGGCGCTTCTGGGCTGTGCGGCCATGATTGCTGCGACTGCGTAGAAGGCGCGCTCCACAGCGTGGACGTCCCATAGGGACGCGGCCCGGCGACGGTCGACGTCGTAGTCGGTGGGGACGGGAACGTAAGGGGCGACCACGCGGTGAGCGGCCAGCATGCGCGGATCCTCG
>JAFIDK010000455.1 GCA_017051695.1 Algoriphagus aestuarii
CCTCCTCGGTCGGGGTGGCGCGCATCCGGAGCCGGGCCGGGTCGGAGCCGACGTCCGGCTCGGTGAGGAGGAAGGCGGAGACCGCCCCTGCGGCGCAGCGGGGGAGGAACGCGCGCTTCTGCTCCTCGGTGCCGAACCGGGCGATGCCCTTGGCGCAGAACGTGGCCGTGGGCAGCCAGGCGTAGGCGAGGGCGGCGCTGGCGCGGGCGACCTCCTCCACCGCGATGCAGATGGAGATCTGGTCGGCGTCGCTGCCTCCGTACTCCTCGCCGAAGGCCAGGCCGCACAGTCCGATCTCGGCGGCCTTGCGGTACAGCTCGGTGTTGAACTCCTCCTCCTGGTCGAAGCGGTTGACC
>JAFIDK010000456.1 GCA_017051695.1 Algoriphagus aestuarii
GTTTCTCCCGGATCGATAAGCCCGATTCCGACAATATCTCGGCCGCCAATTGCCAGAAAGGTTCGATCATCCTGAACCACGCTAAAAATGCCCCCGCCGAGGTGCGGCACGGCCCCACCTGCGTCATGAGAGTACGGCCATAGTCGGATTTGATGCCCCCCTACTTCAATCGTTTTTTGGCCGTCAAAGTAGGAAGCCACTCGCCCATCGTAAAGGGTGAGAGTTTTTCCTCCTTCATCGTCACTTGTGGTGCTGCGAACCTGAACCAAGGAAGCATTCAGTGTTCCGGCAGTGATAAGATCGGCGGTAAAGCCACTACCGGTACCGAAGGCTCTCCATTTGAAGTCGTTCGCGAC
>JAFIDK010000457.1 GCA_017051695.1 Algoriphagus aestuarii
GCCTTCCTTAAATCTAATAATGGCCTTTAGCATCGCTCTGATGCCTCTTTTACTCCAGCTGTATCCTCCGCGTTTGGTTCGTTTGGCCATCACGCGCATCTGGGCTTCCGCACTTCCCATCGGTCGCATACCTGTTGTGTCAAGACCCGCCTGGCGCAAGACTTCCCGGTAATCCCGCAAGTCGTCCTGATTCCTTTGCAGATAGCGGACATACTGACGATACCCGGTTCTTTTTTCTGTCGGGATGTCCGTGTCGGCCACTTGTTCGAGTGCTGAAAGCAGGGGGGGCACGTCATATTCGGCCAGGGCTTTTCTGATGCGTCGCCACTGTCCGGGCAGATGTCCCACATAGTTT
>JAFIDK010000046.1 GCA_017051695.1 Algoriphagus aestuarii
TGGACCTGCTACATTTGATTGGACAGTAAGTTAAGCCCCCTTAACTTAGAACCAATGAAAAAAAGAGAAAGAAGATCCTTTGACAAAGACTTCAAATTGATGGTGGTAGAACTCCACAAAAGCGGTAAATCCTCCAATGAAATCAGCCGTGAACTAGGCATTCCTTCAGATATGGTAAGGCGCTGGAGTCGTGAATACAAGAATTCAGCAGAAGGTAGTTTCGCTGGTAACGGAAAGCCAGTGATGACTGCCGAGCAGCGGGAAATAGCCCAATTGAAGAAAGCTTTAAAGGAAGCAGAGACAGAAAGGGATATTTTAAAAAAGGCGGTAGGCATCTTCTCCAAGAGCGACAACAAATATTCCGGTTTATGAAAGACCACCAACAGGTATTTGCAGTCGGGAAGATGTGTCGTGTCTTTCAGGTTTCAAGAAGCGGTTACTATCACTGGCTGAACAGGAAACCCTCTCCCCGAGAATTGGAAAACCAAGAGTTGCGTACTAACATTTTGGAAGTACACAAGCTGACTAAGTTTCGCCTGGGGAGTCCCAAGATTCAAAAAGAACTCGAGGACAGGGGATTCTATATCTCTAGACCTAGAGTTGCCAGATTGATGAAGGAGCTGCAGATCAGGAGTATCATCCACAGGAAATTCAAAGTCGTTACCACTGATTCCAGTCATGGACATGCCATTTCTCCCAATCTATTGGACAGAGATTTTGCGGCAACCAGACCGGTCCAGAAGTGGGTGTCTGACATTACCTATGTGAGGACCAATCAAGGATGGCTCTACTTGACTATCGTCATGGATCTGTATGACCGAAAGATCATTGGCTGGTCCATGAGCAGGACCATGGAAGCAGACAGGACGGCGATAGCCGCTTTTAAAATGGCCATTCAAAACCGACCGGTCAATCCTGATGAATTGATTTTTCATTCAGATCGAGGTGTCCAATATGCCTGTGAGGAATTCCGCAAATTGCTCAAAGCCTATCGAATCAATCAAAGTATGAGCAGAAAAGGAAACTGTTGGGACAATGCCGTAGCTGAAAACTTCTTCAAAATCCTTAAATCAGAATTGATCTACCAGATCCACAAGCCTCAGTACGAACGGACTAGAATCGAAATCTTTGAATTCATTGAAATCTGGTACAACAAAAAGAGAAAACACTCCTATTTGAACTACCTCTCACCCGAACAATTCGAAAAATCATATCAATCAAAAGCAGCTTAATCTATTGTCCAGTTTTTTGTTGCAAATCCAT
>JAFIDK010000458.1 GCA_017051695.1 Algoriphagus aestuarii
GTCGAATCCGCCCTCTTCCTCCCGCTCTGCTGCCGTTCCACCGCCCGACGAGGTGTTCGCGGAACTCCTCCGCGGCGCCCGGGCGCTGCTGACGGTACGTCATCCCCTTGATGCAGAGATCACTGTCAGTGAGCTGCTGAGCACCTGGCAGGAAATGCGGACCCGGGACATCGACCCGGACCTCATCATCGGCGAGGGCCTGCTCGACTACGCTCGCCGTGCCGCCACCCCGGCTGCCCTGGCCCTGCTCACCGGGGTCTCCACCATCGGGGTGTCCGCTCGGCACCGGCTGATCGCCCGGCGCGGCGCCCGAGAGCTCGCGGCCCGCGGCATCGCCAGCCCGCACTGGGTCACC
>JAFIDK010000459.1 GCA_017051695.1 Algoriphagus aestuarii
TCAAGGCCGCGATGGCGATCACCGGTGCGATCCTGGTGCTGTTCCTGATCGCGCACATGTACGGCAACCTGATGATCTTCGGGGGGCAGGAGGCCTTCGACGAGTACTCCCACCACCTGAGAGTGCTCGGCGCTCCGATGCTCCCGACCAACGGCTTCCTGTGGATTATGCGCGTCGTCCTCCTGGCGAGCGTCCTCATCCACATGTACGCGGCCTTCACCCTGTGGAACCGGGCGCGGCAGGCGACCGCAGGCAAGGGATCACGGCGCTACCACAGCAAGAAGAACCGGACCGGAGTGCAGCGCACCTACGCGTCCTTCACCATGCGCTGGGGCGGCGTGGTCATCGCGCTTTT
>JAFIDK010000460.1 GCA_017051695.1 Algoriphagus aestuarii
GTTTCTCCCTCCCGCAGCCCCTCCCCCTACCCCTCCGATGCCCGGGTATCGCGGAGAGTTCAGGCTCAACCGCGGAAAGCGGTGGAGAGGGATGTCACGTCTCTCAGGAAGGCGAGTGTCACCCGGTGGTGGCGGTCTGGACGTGGCGCAGGCGGGCTGCCGGACCTCGGCACCACCGGGGCGAGGCCCTCCGCCGCCAGAGCCGGGGCAGGCGAGGAGCGCCGCCTCACCCGCCTCGACCAGGTCTTTTCGGATGAGCCCTCCCATAGTGGAATACCCCTGGGGGGTATATTGGTTGAGGGTAAGGGAGTGTCGGCAACATCGGAGAAACCGGCCATGAGCGTGGTGCGCAGAC
>JAFIDK010000461.1 GCA_017051695.1 Algoriphagus aestuarii
TACACGATGTTCGTCGACCTGTCACTGTCGCTGATCCTTCTCACCATCGCTTTCGCGTGGGTGCTCAGCAACTTCGTCCACAGGTTCCGCAGTGTGGGGTACAGCCGTTACAACCTCTACATGGTCTACGGCGACACGGGCAATCCCGTGGGCTTCGGGGGCGTGATAATCGTCATCATCCTCGCACCCATTCGATTTGACCCTCTTGTTCTTCAAGGCCAACGCCCGTCAGCTGTTCTTCTGGGCGCGTAATGTTCAAGTGATCTACGTTCCCCCGGGTGGCGACTTCCCCGATGGACCGCTACCGAGAAGAAGTCCCTTCCCTCCGGTGGAACCCGATCCGGATTCTTTACTG
>JAFIDK010000462.1 GCA_017051695.1 Algoriphagus aestuarii
GTATTGGGTATCAACCCATACCTAAAGGCACACCGATCCAGTTCGGTTTGCGTGTATTTCTCAAAGGTGGACTGGATGCAGATCTTTCAAATTATGTTAAAGGAGTAGAGGATGCACTCAATGGCGTAGCGTTCGAGGACGATCGTTGGATCCATAAATATATTTTTGCCGAGAAAGTCTTTGTTAATACGACTGAAGAGGAGCGTACCGAGATAGAGGTTTCCCCAATTGATATTTGAGTTAAGCTCAATATGCCTTGAGACGAATTCTAAGGGGGTAAATTTGGGCGAAAAAACATTTCAGGTGTAATTGATCTAGAACGAAAAAAAAGAGGCTTAAAACGAAAATTAGAAGG
>JAFIDK010000463.1 GCA_017051695.1 Algoriphagus aestuarii
GGGCCAGCCGTCCCACCCGCTCGGGTTTGATACCGCAGGAAGCGGCGATCTTGCTGTAGCTGATGCCCGCCCACTTCCGGGTGAGGTAGAAGAGCTTCCCAAAGTCCCTCTGGGCTAGCGCCTCCTGGACGTCGGGCCGTTGCAGAACGTGCTCGGGGAGTGCAGCCGGGGGAATGTAGTCGCTCATCGGTTGTCTCGCAGGCACCGCCAATCATCAGCCGCGTCGTCCACGGCGTTTACTCGCGGACGGTCTGGAATGCAAAAAATCCGACCTTTATTTCGCGATGATCATAGCGTCTGTCAGAAAGCTTCGTCTGGCAACCCTTTCTTATCCCAGATCCTGCTTCCTTTAGTC
>JAFIDK010000464.1 GCA_017051695.1 Algoriphagus aestuarii
GCCCGTTGATCGTCTCGGCCAGCGCGTTGTCGTAGCTGTCACCGACGCTGCCAACCGAAGGCTCGATGCCCGCCTCGGCCAGCCGTTCAGTGTATTTGATCGACAGATACTGGCTGCCGCGGTCGCTGTGGTGAACCAGCCCCATGCCCTTGACCGGGCGGCGGTCATGGACCGCCTGTTCGAGGGCATCAAGGACGAACCCGGCATACGCCGAGGTGCTGACCCGCCAGCCGACAATCTTGCGGGCATAAGCGTCGATGACGAAAGCGACATAAACAAACCCCTTCCAGGTGGCAACATAGGTGAAATCGCTGACCCACAGCATGTTCGGCGCAGGCACGCGGAACTGGCGGT
>JAFIDK010000465.1 GCA_017051695.1 Algoriphagus aestuarii
GGCCATCGGATGCTTGGGGTCGTAGACCTGCTTGAGGGGGGACTGGTCCACCACCACGCCGGCCACGCGAACGCCGCCGATCTCGCGGCCCTGCGTCTGGCCGGCCGGCGGGTTGACCTGGAACACCACCTGGCGGGCCCGGTACGGCTGGCCGTCGGGACCGACCACGCTGTCGGCGTTGGCCATGTTGCTGGCCGCCACGTTCATGCGCTGTGACTGCGCGCTCAGCGCCGAACCGGCGATATCGAAAATGCTCAACAAGGACATTGCCTGCGGTTCCCTATGAAAATCAATCCTGGATGGCGGCCATCATGGTCCGGATGCGACCCGACAGCAGCTGCATCGTGCTCTGGT
>JAFIDK010000466.1 GCA_017051695.1 Algoriphagus aestuarii
GACGCTGGCGATCATCGTGTTCGGCAAATCCGCCGCCGCGTTCCTGCTGGTGAAAATGTTCGGCCACTCCAAGCGCACCGCGCTGACTATCTCCGCCAGCCTGGCGCAGATCGGCGAGTTCGCCTTTATTCTGGCGGGCCTCGGCATCGCGCTGGGCATGATGTCGGAACACGGGCGCAATCTGGTGCTGGCCGGCGCCATTTTGTCGATCATGCTCAACCCGCTGCTGTTCACCCTGCTGGAGCGCTATCTGGCCAAAACCGAAACCATCGAAGAGCAAATCCTCGAAGAGGCGGTGGAAGAAGAGAAGCAGATCCCGGTGGACATGTGCAACCATGCGCTGGTGGTCGGCT
>JAFIDK010000467.1 GCA_017051695.1 Algoriphagus aestuarii
GTCACGCCTGATGCGCTCCGCCGCTTGTTGAATGCGCACAAACTCATCGCGGTCGTACTCGTTCGGCCACTCGACCCATCCGAGAAAGTCGCGCCCGGCCCCAGACTGCTGGTGCAGTTGGTCGTGAGCCAACGCGACAGCGGGGGCCAAGTACTCTAATTCGTGCTCACTAAAAAAAGGAAGGGCCGTTTGGTAATCAAAGCGCAATGTTTTTGTCATGAAACCACCTTCCGAATTTAATAACGGGGAACAAAGGGGGGAAGGAAGAGCCGCCTTCCCACGAGCAAACAGCTCAACGTCAAGAGAATGCGGCTGGGACAACAGCAGTCCGCACTATGGCGTTATTAGGCTTT
>JAFIDK010000047.1 GCA_017051695.1 Algoriphagus aestuarii
TGGTGTCGGTGATCCGCGCCCCTAGCGGGGGAGTCTTGCGGTTTCTGGGTCCGGACGTTCGTGTGGATGTTTACCGGTCGGCACTCCGCCGTGTCGACTGGGCAGACATCTCCCAGGCGATCATGACCGCGTTCGCGCGCGGTGCTGATGTGCGGCTGTTGCAACAGGAGGACGCTCGTGGCTAACCCGAACAAACGTCGAGGGACTCGGTGGGAGTCCGAGTTTGCGAAATTCCTCAATCAGGAGTTGGAGCTCGTGACCCCGGATGGTGAGTTCTTGGATCCCACATCCCCGCTGAACGTGCGTCGTCAAGCCCAGCAGGGGATGAACGACGTGGGAGACTTGTGGGTCATCCCGTTTGTGGTAGAGTGCAAAAACACCGCCCGCCACGAGCTTCCTGCTTATGTTCGCCAGGCTGAGCAGGAAGCGCGGAACGCCGGACTGTCCTTCGGCGTGGCAGCGGTGAAGGTCCGTGGCCGCGGCCCTCAAGACTGCCTGGTCGTGATGTCCGGGGCGACGTTTGCGCGAGTAGTCAAAGCGCTCCGGCAATAAGTGTGCTACACTGTGCGCGGAACATGTTTCGTGCGTAAGCACGTGATGTAAGGAGTAACATGCGAGACTTCAACGAGTTTCTGGAGCGTTTCCCGCACATCGTCCGCGAAGGCCAGAACGCGGTTGTGAACTGCCCCGCCCACGACGATCAGCGGCCTTCTCTCGCGTTGGCGGTGACCGACGAGGGGCGGCTGCTGATGACGTGCCGTGCGGGATGCGAGACCAAGGACGTTCTGGAGAAGCTCGGCATGCGGGAGCGTGATCTGTTTCAGTGGACTGCTCCTGAGCAGCTCCTCACTGCTCAGCCTGACCAGGTGGGCCCTGCAGAGATCGCCGCGGTTGCTGCATACGTGGACGCTACGTCCAAGCGGCTTCGGGAACAGGACACTGACGATGCCCGTCTAGCCGCCGAGTATGTGGAGCGGCGCTTCGGGCTGACCGCTGATCAGGCCGCAGATCTCGGAGTCGGCGTTGACCCGGGCGGCAATACTTTCGACCTGCCGTACCTGTCCCGCACATACCGCGCTTTCCCGCGGCTGGTGGTCCCTCTCTACGACCGTTACGGCACTGTGCGTGGCCTGCAGGGCAGGG
>JAFIDK010000468.1 GCA_017051695.1 Algoriphagus aestuarii
GCGGCCTTCCCGGATGTCGTACACGATGTTGGCGGCCCGCATGAACGCGGCGACGTAGGCGGAGGCCGACCACACCGCCAAGGCGAGGCTGAGCAGCCCCACCAGGCTGGCGGTGGCCTGGTTGGCTTGGAGGTTGGTCAGGACTCCGGTGACGATCTCCACGGTCTCGTCGGGGGCCACCGCGCTCAGTTGGTCGCTGATCGTGTCGGTGGCCGACTGGCCGGCCAGGCCGAGCAGGGACACCAGGACGAGGAGTGCCGGAAAGATCGACAGCACCGCGTAGTAGGTGAGCCCGGCGGCCAGGTCGGTCAGGTTGTCTTCCTTGAATTCCACGACGGTGCGTTTCAGCGAT
>JAFIDK010000469.1 GCA_017051695.1 Algoriphagus aestuarii
GTTCACCGACCCCGCAACGGGAGTTCTCACCATGCCTGAACCGATGCTGCCCACCCACCCCGACACCGGCCTGACCGCGATCGGGCTGCGCCGCAACGGCGCCCCCATCTGGCCCGTGATCGGCGGTGCCGAGGACACCCCGGACACCGCCCCCGGGACCGACACCGACCTCGACGACGAGCTCAACGAGGCGGACGTCGACGAGGACCAGGACGACGAGCCCGACGGTGCCGCCGCCCTCGGCGACCCGGGCAAGCGCGCGCTCGATGCGATGAAGACCAAGTGGCGCACCGAGCGCGAGAAGCGCCGCGCGGCCGAGGCCGAGCTGTCCAAGCAGCGGGCCACCCCGGCC
>JAFIDK010000470.1 GCA_017051695.1 Algoriphagus aestuarii
GATTACCATTGAAATCCCCGACAATGCGGTGGAAATGTTTGTTGATCTGGTCGACGCGCTGCGCACCATTGCCAAGACGGTTGAAGTTGAGACGAAAGACGACATTATCCAATCGGCCGAGCAGCTGAAAAAGACGGTGGAGGAGGAGGGGGCCAAGAAGGTAAAGCGCAACCTGGACGCCTTCCAAAAGCTGGCCGATGAGATGGCGCCGAAAGTCACCCTTGAACAGGTACGCGCCAAGCTTGCCGAACTGACGCGGAACGGGAAGCGCGAACAGGTGAAAGCGCTGCTGAACGAATTCGGCGCTAATAAGCTGTCGGAGGTACCCGCCGATAAATATGCCGAGCTTATG
>JAFIDK010000471.1 GCA_017051695.1 Algoriphagus aestuarii
GTCCGGGGCGAGGTCGTCGGGTACGTTCACCCGCTGGCCGTTGCGTTCCAGGTAGGGGCCGTAGCGGCCGACCCGCAGCACGATGTCGCTGTCCGGCAGCGGGAACGAGCTGATCTCCTTGGGGTCGATGTCCCCCAGGTGCTCGTTGACGAGTTCTTTGAGGCCGATCTGTCCGTCAGCGCCGAAGTAGAACCGGCGCAGCCACGGCACCCGTTCCGCTTCCCCGCGGGCAATCGCGTCGAGCACGTCTTCCATGCGCGCGGTGAAGTCGTAGTCGACCAGGTGGCTGAAGTGCCGCTCCAGCAACTGGACCACGGCGAACGCCAGGAAGGACGGCACAAGCGCGGAGCCC
>JAFIDK010000472.1 GCA_017051695.1 Algoriphagus aestuarii
AGGCCATCGGCCCCGTCCTCACCCGCGCGGTGGAGGGACTGGTCCCTGCGCTGCAGGCGCTGGAACCTGGGATCACCGCTGTGATCACCGCCCTCGGCAAGGGCGTCGACGCGCTCGTGTCCAGTGGGGCGCTGGAGCAGTTGGGGAACGCGTTCTCGGACATCCTCATCGCCCTGTCGCCGCTCATGCCGCTGCTGGGCGAGCTGGCCGCGACCATCCTGACGATGCTGGCGGACCTGCTGGTCGCGATCGCGCCCAGCCTGGAGCTGCTGGCGACGGCCCTGGTGGACGCGCTCGCGCCCGTGCTTCCCGACGTGGCTGAGGCGTTCAGCGACCTGGTGGAAGCGATCGC
>JAFIDK010000473.1 GCA_017051695.1 Algoriphagus aestuarii
TGGGCCTTCGCCATCCGGCGTGCCGCATACAGCGGCAGGTGTGCTGTGGCCATGCCGGTTTCCGCGAGCGCCGGGCTGGCGGCTTCGCGGGCCTCGCGTCGGCCGCGCAGGTCGACTCGGGTGCGCACCCCGAGACCGTGGGCGAGCTGGCGGGCTTCGTCAACGGTGAGGAACTGGGGGGTGGCACTGCGGTAGAGCCGTCCCATGCGAATCCTGCCGCCGTCCGTGGTGCGGACTCCACCCACGTCGCGGAAGTTCATCAGGGCCGTGAAGACGGGGGAAGCGGGGGGTTCACTGATCTGAGTCACTCCGCCATCTTCGCTTACGCCCCAATACGGGACAATCGGCGGT
>JAFIDK010000474.1 GCA_017051695.1 Algoriphagus aestuarii
GCTCATCGCCAACTTCGGCAACGCCGTCCCCTACGATCCGGCCAGCCGCCTGTGGAACCCCGAACTGGGCGGCGGGGCCCTCCTGGATTTGGGGGTTTATCCGATTGCGCTGGCCTCCCACTTCTTGGGAGACCTCACCGTTGTAGGGGTGAGCGGCCGCCTCGACCCCCAGGGGAAGGTGGACGCCCAGAGCACGGTGCTGGTGGAGAACCGCGACGGGGTGACCGGACTGCTCGCTTGCTCACTGGAGGCGCCGCTCCCCAACCGGGTCGCCCTCATCGGCACCCGCGGCCGGATCGAAGTGGAGCGCTGGTGGTGCCCCACCGACTTCGTCCTCTACCGGGACGGCAG
>JAFIDK010000475.1 GCA_017051695.1 Algoriphagus aestuarii
GCGCATCATCGGCGTCGACACCGGAAGCCGTGATCGCAGCGGGGCCATCCTCGCCGAGTACATCAACTCCGAGATGATCCTCACCCTGCCCCGCACCACCGGGTACGGGGAAGCGATTCAGGCAGCTCTCGACCATCCCCGGTCCCGTTCCCAACTCGCCGACACCGAGGGAGCCGTGGAGTGGATCTGGCTAATCCACGACGACTGCACCCCCGAGCCGGATACCCTCGCCCAGCTCCTCGCCACCGCAGACGAAAACCCGCGGGCCGCCGTCCTCGGTCCTAAACTCCGCGACTGGTTCGACCGCAGGCTCCTCCTCGAAGCCGGTGTCACCATCGACGGCGCGGGACG
>JAFIDK010000476.1 GCA_017051695.1 Algoriphagus aestuarii
TCGGTGCCCAGCCACCAGGTCCAGCCTCGGAACTCGGTGCCGGGCGCGTCAGCGGACGCTGTGCCAGCGGATCCGAAAATGACCGCAGCCGTCAAGGCGGCTACTGCGCAAATCTTCTTGATCACAATGCACCCTTCGGTTGTTACTTGCGTCCATCCCCGTGACACAAGATGGCCTATAAGGTGCGAAATACACAATACCCAGAAGGATCACTTTTCTTCGCATCATCCCCATTGGGATTCTTCGCCGACATACTCGCCATTGCACCGCCATCCCGGCAGAGAACACGGAAAAGTCCACGTCAACGGCGGTCTATGCTTTCTCGGCGTGCACAGAACGTGGTCGCAGTGA
>JAFIDK010000477.1 GCA_017051695.1 Algoriphagus aestuarii
TGCACAACACTTTTTTCAGCACTTGCAACTATCACCCAAGGATCAGGAAATCGCGAAAGAGGTATTAAAAGAGATCCGCGAACGGCTTGGATTTCTCATCAATGTTGGCTTAGAATATCTTACCCTCAATCGTTCTTCAGGGACATTGTCAGGTGGAGAAGCGCAACGGATTCGACTTGCAACGCAAATCGGCTCCCGGCTAATGGGGGTTCTCTATGTTTTGGATGAACCAAGTATTGGACTTCATCAACGAGATAACGATCGTTTAATAGCGACATTGAAGGAGATGCGCGATTTAGGAAATACCTTGATGGTTGTGGAGCATGATGAAGACACCATGTTGGCAGCCGA
>JAFIDK010000048.1 GCA_017051695.1 Algoriphagus aestuarii
CCAGCCCAGCGGTTTAGGCGACCCAGTACCGGGCGAACAGGCCCCGGTCCCTGAGCCTCCCGCCTGGGAGCCAGTCGATGAAGGAGCCGGGGAATGGGGGTCGGAAGACTCCCTCGCCAGCCAAGCAAAGGCGCGCTTGATGCGCGCACTGGCGGAGAGCGCCGCCAATGCGATGGCCGGAAAGTGGCCGAACGCCTCCCGCAACCTGCTGCATTTCCTTAGCAACAGCGGCGAACCCTTGGAACAGGACGTGGACCAGATGCTGAATGACGTCCCACAATTCCGTGATGAGGTCGACACCACGCTAGAGAACCTCGCGGCTACCGCTATCGCCCAGGCCCAAGCCGAAGGGGTTGACGGTCCCGTCACTTTTCCTGTCAACACCGCGTGGACAGGTTTCTACATCACCCCCTCGTACTCGCGAGACTGGTTCTTTGCGCTGGGGGGAATCCAGTACAACGTCACAGGACAGATCACCGTCTATCCTCCGAGTGAACCCGGCGGTGAATGGCGTTACGAGAGCAGGACCCAGGTCAATATCCGCGACCAGTACAACTGGGATGGCGGAAAAAGCACCCAGATCGGACCCTTTACCGTGAGCGACGAGACTTTGGCTGAGATGCACCGGGTCGGGATTGCCCGGGAGTACCTGGCCTACGGGCAGTCCCAGGAAGAGATTCGGGAAGGAACCTTCTGATGAAGCGCACGGTCCTGCAGGCGACGCTTGCCGCCTGCGTCGTGCTCGCCGCCACCGCCTGCGGAAGTGACGAGGGCAGCGGAGCAACGGACAGGGGAGGGCAGGTGGAGCAGAGCCCGACCAGTACCCCGGAGGCCTCCGCGGAGGCGTTCCACGAGTTCTCCGGAGTGCATCTGCCTGACGGAGCCGAAAACCCGGAGATCACGGTGGAACTCG
>JAFIDK010000478.1 GCA_017051695.1 Algoriphagus aestuarii
GGGGAGTGGCGCCGGGCTATGCGGCCAGGCCCCGCTGCTGGGCGAGCTCCGCTTTGACCGAGGCGGCGAACCGCGGCACCTGCTCTTGTCCGGAGAGTTTCTGGATCGCGGCCATCACCGCATCAGTGGCTTCCCGCCGGGCCCGAGCCCGGCCCGCCTGGCCTGCCCACGGCGACAGGTCCACCGGCTCCCCGAACCGCACCCCGATCCGGCGGAACGAGGGGATGCGGCGCCCCGCGGGCAGGATACGGTTCGTGCCCACGAGGGCCGCCGGGACCACCGGGGCGCCGGAGGTCAGCGCCAGCCACGCCAGCCCGGTCTGCCCCTTGTAGAGGCGGCCGTCAGGCGAGC
>JAFIDK010000479.1 GCA_017051695.1 Algoriphagus aestuarii
ACATGAAGATCTGGAACGACAACCTTGCCGAGAACCTGAACAACCGGAACGCGGTTGCGGCGATCATCGAGATCTTTGCCACTGACCGTCTGAGACTGGGCTATGCGTATGACCATAACCTGAACGTACTGAGCGACTACCGTAACAACTCCCACGAGCTGTCGGTAGGCTTCTATATGACGCCGAGAAAAGCAGTGATGAAAAACCAAAGATGGTTCTGATTATGAAAAAGACACTAACACTACTGATAATAACCTCAGGCCTGGTCTTTGGATCACTAGGTACGGCAGATGCCCAGAAGAGCAAGGTCCGCTATGCCGATGAGCAGATGGCCGAGATGAACTACAAGA
>JAFIDK010000480.1 GCA_017051695.1 Algoriphagus aestuarii
CGTAGACCCTCAGGACCGTCTGGTCGCGGTCAAGGTGCTGCGTGCAGAGGTGGCGGGGGATGATATCGCCCGTGCCCGGCTGGCCCGCGAGGTCATGACCATGCGGCGGGTACGCAGCCGCAACGTGGCCGAGGTCATCGACGCCGACACCACCGCGCCGCTGCCCTGGGTCGTCACCGAGTACATTCCGGGCCCCACGCTGGACTCCACGGTGACCAACCACGGCCCGCTGCGCGGACGGGCCCTCACCCGTGTCGTCACCGGGTTAGCGCGCGCCCTGCGGGACATCCACGCGGCCGAGATCATCCACCGCGACCTCAAGCCCGGCAACGTCATCATCTGCAACGGCG
>JAFIDK010000481.1 GCA_017051695.1 Algoriphagus aestuarii
GGGCCTTCCCGGTGGGGAGGTCTGGGTGTTGCGGTCAGTTGTGAGTGAGCCCGAACATCTGGAGCGAGTCTCGGGCTGCTGCATCGAGGCGGGAGGGAACCTGCGGCATCGGCGCCCGCGAAGGAGCGAGCGGCACGCGCGCGAGAACTGGCTCCTGACCCGAGCTCTCGAACACGAACCCGAACGAGTCCAGGGACAGTCGCTGGGCCAGTTCGGCGTCCTCGCCCGGCAAGAGCGGAGCCTCGGCGCGGGACGCCTGCCAGAGGGATTGGCAGTTCTCCGAGCAGAAATCCATCGAGGCGTTGTCGGCGGCGAGGTCGCGTCCGCAGTGTCCGCACACGTCGATCAGG
>JAFIDK010000482.1 GCA_017051695.1 Algoriphagus aestuarii
CGTAGCGGTCCGTGCCCGGGGCGATCTCGCGGAGCGGGACGAGGGGCTGGCGCTGGCCTTCGGGAGTGTAGAGGACGACACCTGCGCCGAGCGCCTCATGCCCTTCACGGAACACGGTTGCGCGCACGGGAAAGGTCTCGCCGACGACGGCTTTGGCGGTGCCGATGTCGACGACCGGTGAGACGTCAAGGATGGGAAATCGTCCGATCACGGGTACACCATCGAAAGGTTGAGGTATGGGTGTTTTCGGTGGATTGGCATAGATGGTGAGGGACAACGGTGAATCGTGAATAGTGGAAGAGAGTAAAAATCTCTAAAAGGAGTATTTTGTGAGGAATCTGGATGAGTTG
>JAFIDK010000483.1 GCA_017051695.1 Algoriphagus aestuarii
GTCCGGTTGGGCGACGGCGATGCCTGCCTGGAAGGCGGGCAGGAAGTCGGAGCGGGAGAACAGCCGCTCCCCGGTGGCGATGGGCACAGTGGTGGCCGCGACCACGTCCCCGATGCGGTGGGTGTATTCGGGCAGCACCGGTTCTTCGACGAACAAGGGGTGGAGCGGGGCCAGGTGGTCGATGACGCGCCGGGCGTTCGCCGTAGTGAACCGGCCGTGGAAGTCCACGGCGAAGTCCCGGTCGGGGCCGAGCACGTCGCGGACGGCTTCGGCGCGTGCCACGATCTCGGCGACAGCGTGCGCGGTGGAGAGCGGGTCGGTGCGGCCGGAAGCGTTCATTTTCACCGCGG
>JAFIDK010000484.1 GCA_017051695.1 Algoriphagus aestuarii
TTGTCGCATAAAAAAGGACGCGTTTCAATGCGCCTTCGAGAATTCGAACGTTGCCGGTAAAATTCATCGCGATATACTCCAACACATCGTCGGACACTTCCTCATGTTCGATCTTCTCTGACGCTAATTTTTTCCTTAGTATATTAATACGCGTTTCAATGTCGGGCTCCTTTATATCCACTTGGGTTCCCCATTCGAAGCGTGACGTGAGCCGGTCCATGATATCTTTCAACTCAAAGGTCGGCCGGTCACTGGTGAGGACGATCTGTTTATTCTCGTTATGCATCCGCTCGAAGATCTTAAAGAATTCCAGCTGCGACTGTTCCTTTTTGGATAAGAATTGGATATC
>JAFIDK010000485.1 GCA_017051695.1 Algoriphagus aestuarii
GGCGGTGACCCGCCGCACCGTGGGGGTCGTGCAGTGGGACGCCCGCAAGAAGAAGATCAAAGTCAATCCGATCGCCCGCTGGACCCAAGAGCAGGTGGACTCCTACATCGCTGAGCACGGGGTGCTCGTCAACCCGCTGCAGGACGACGGCTACCCCTCGATCGGGTGTGCGCCGTGCACTCAGCGGGTGCCGGAAGGCGCCGACCCCCGCAGCGGTCGCTGGGCGGGAACAGGGAAAGTCGAATGCGGTCTCCACAGTTGAACAGCGCCCCGGCCGGGATCCCGCTTGTCGCGGTCGCCCACGGCAGCGCTGACCCGCGGGCGGCAGCCACCGTGGAAGCGCTCTTCG
>JAFIDK010000486.1 GCA_017051695.1 Algoriphagus aestuarii
CTCGGCGAGCTCCAGCTCCAGGCCGAAGGTCTGGCCCTCTTCGACGGTGATGACGCCTTCCTTGCCGACCTTGTCCATCGCCTCGGCGATGTACTCGCCGATCTGCGGGTCGCCCGCGGAGATGGAGGCGGTGGAAGCGATCTGCTCCTTGGTCTCGACTTCCTTGGAGAGGTTCGCCAGCTCCTCGCTGATGCGGGCCACGGCGGCGTCGATACCGCGCTTCAGGCCGATGGGGTTGGCACCAGCGGCTACGTTGCGCAGACCCTCGCGGACCAGGGCCTGGGCCAGCACGGTGGCGGTGGTGGTGCCGTCACCGGCCACGTCGTCGGTCTTCTTGGCGACCTCCTT
>JAFIDK010000487.1 GCA_017051695.1 Algoriphagus aestuarii
GACAGTTCAGCGATCTCCCGTCGGTCGTTGCTGCGGTCGTCGGTCTCCGCGGGGGGTGTGGGAGTGGGTTCCGACGGGCGGGGCAGCGTCACGGGCTGCAGGTCTGCGGCACGCGTCAGGGTCTGCGGGGGAGTGGTGCGCACCACCGGCACGGGGGGTGTGGTGTGCTGGGGTGCAAAGTACGAGGCGACAGCGGCGGGCTGGATCTCAGCGTCGGGTGTGGACTGCGCGATCGAATCCTCAGCGTGGGGCGACAGGAGGCCGGCTGCACCGCCGAGGGAGAGCACGGCGAAGGAGGCCACCAGCCAACGCGCCCGGGTGGCGCGCACGATCCACGGCGGACGCGCG
>JAFIDK010000049.1 GCA_017051695.1 Algoriphagus aestuarii
ACACTTTTTTTCAGTCAAGGGGGTAGTATGCCCAATTTTTCAGAGTTTGTAATAAAATTCCAGCTAATTTGATTGGATCCTAATAATTTGTATTGGAAGCCATCAAATTTCAAGGAATTTTAGGTTTAAATAAACGATGCCGTAAGGCTATGAATATTTCAGGATTAATATTTTAAATATTTGGCTGTGTTAAAGTTTAGTGTTGATTTTTAGTCAAAAAATAAGGAAACCGTAATTTGACAAGAGCTTCATCAATTTATATGGTCTTCAACGGAATCAATCTTTTCTAAGTAAATGGTGAAGCTTTCTGTTTGAATTGTTGCTAACAGAGTATCTGGATACTGGACAAATTTAAAAGAAACACTACACCGTAAATTTAGATAGTCGTATGCTATCGTAAGTGTCCGTCATTTCATACATGAATGATGCTAAAAGAAATTCTTTTATATGCTGTTTAGTGCTTTCATTACTACGACTATCTACAAATAAGAACCAAGCAAGGTAATTGTCCAAGTACTTTGAAGCTACACCTTTAAATCGTTCTATCCACTTCTTTAAACGGGAATGGAAACTGTTCACATTTTGTATGTGATATAAGCCCTTGATAACGTGTTTGCCACTGTCTGATTTAATACGGTAATGCTCTAAACCTTTTGCTTTAGCAAAGGATTTGTAGGCTCTCCAAGCATCAGTTACAATTACATTTTCTTTAGACAGTTTAGAACCAATTATTGATTCAACTTTCGGTTTTACAATGCGACCCATACAAGCGACTTTGGTTACAGTTGCTTTAGTTCGGTCTCTGGCGACAAGAACACAAACTTGTTCGTGGCTAATTCCTCTATGTTTGGATTTTCCGCCACGTTTACGAGGTTTACGATTAGTAAT
>JAFIDK010000488.1 GCA_017051695.1 Algoriphagus aestuarii
TGTTCGTCTTGGAAAAGAATTATGGACGGTATCCGGTTAGTCCGGAAATCCTGGATGAACTGATTGCGGATGTGTTCGTCTATTTTCCACCCCTCATGCAACAGCTGGCTATAAGCCGCCTGATGGACGCTTATAGCGTACCGGAAGAAGATACGGAAACGGAAACGCTGACACGGTCGGAAGAAACCACCGGAGAAATCCAGCAAAATAGCGAACTGACGCTGGGTACACAATTGCAGGAATCCGAAGAACAGGACACCCAGCAAAAGACAACAGGAACCGTATCCGTGGATGGAAGCACGGAGAACACCCAATCCAGCAACACGACGATTGAAAATACTTCCGGGG
>JAFIDK010000489.1 GCA_017051695.1 Algoriphagus aestuarii
GCACATCTTTCCCAAGTCGTATCTTTTCAGGACGAACGGTAATTACGAGTCCCGAATCCGACATTTGTTGCGGGGTGTTCGCGAGGACGTGCTGGTCGCCGCCGTAGTCAATGCGGACGAGAGTGTCAGAGACCCGCTGCGCGGTCCCGGTGAGGATGTTGGAGGTGCCGATGAACCCGGCCACGAACCGGGTCGCGGGGGTCTCGTAGATCTGCGCTGGCGTGCCGAGCTGTTCGATCCGGCCCTTGTTCATGACGGCGATGCGGTCGGACATGGTCAACGCTTCGCTCTGGTCGTGGGTGACGTAGACGAAGGTGATGCCGACCTCGCGTTGGATGCGTTTGAGCT
>JAFIDK010000490.1 GCA_017051695.1 Algoriphagus aestuarii
GCCGCTGGCCGACGAACTGTGCGCGCCTGAACAGCGGGAAGCGTTCGAGGCCTACCGCACCCAGGTCAGCAAGCTGAGTGACATCGAACGCCAGTCGACCGAGCGGGAGAAGACCGGCGTCTTCCTGGGCCGCTACGCGATCAACCCGGTCAACGGGGAGCGCATCCCGGTCTGGGCGGCCGACTACGTACTGGCCGACTACGGCCACGGCGCGATCATGGCGGTGCCCGCACACGACCAGCGCGACCTGGACTTCGCCCGCAAGTTCAACCTGCCGGTCCGTGTTGTCGTGGACACGGGCGAGCCCGACCCCGCTGAGACGGGGATCGCCACCCCCGGGGAGGGCAC
>JAFIDK010000491.1 GCA_017051695.1 Algoriphagus aestuarii
CGCCTTCTCCGGTGGGCAGCGCCAGCGCATCGCCATCGCCCGGGCCCTGATCCTCCGCCCCCAACTGGTGATCTGCGACGAACCGGTCTCCGCGCTGGACGTCTCCACCCAAGACCAGGTGCTGCGGCTGCTCGCGGAACTGCAAGAAGACTTCAACCTGACGTTGATCTTCGTGGCACACGACCTGGCCGTGGTCCGCCAGATCAGCGACCGCGTCCTCGTCATGCGCAAAGGCAAAGTCGTGGAGACCGGCGACAGCGACGAGGTGTACGAGAACCCGCAGCACCCCTACACCAAGCAGCTGCTGGCTGCCGCCCCCGTCCTCGACCCGGACGCGGCCCGCGCTC
>JAFIDK010000492.1 GCA_017051695.1 Algoriphagus aestuarii
TCTTCGGTGAGCACAAAGCAGCCGACTTGGCCGTCTCCGGTGCGCACGGCTTCCAGGTAGGTGTCGGCGGCTGAGCGGGCCCCTTCTGCGGCGTCCCCTTCCAGTACGGGGTTTTCCAGGGGGTTCACTGATGCTGTGGAGCTGGGGGAAGGCTCGGACGGTGGGGCAGGTTCCGGGGAGGACGTGCCGCATCCGGCGGTGAAGACGAGACTGCTGGCAGCCAGTACGACGGCGGGCCGCAGACACTGTTGCACGACCATGGGTGCTCTCTTTCGTTGTGGGGATCCCCGGGGGCCGTCCCGGGGTGGTCAATTTCCTATCGCACTGCGTGCCCCGGCCGCTACAGC
>JAFIDK010000493.1 GCA_017051695.1 Algoriphagus aestuarii
TCTCCAGCTCGTACAGTTCCCGCAGCCAGGCGCGTAGCCGCAGGTACCCCTTGGCGTCGTGTGATCCGCACACGCGAGCGACCTCGTCGGCCATAGCGTCCGCGTTGGTGTGGACGTTGAGCACCGATCCGTCGGGGAAGACGGCACGGTACGCGGGGGAGAGCTGGACCAGGTCGAGGCGGTCGCTGAGGGATTCGCCTACCGCGGCCAGTGCCTCGTCGAGCAGGTCGGGCATGGTGAGCACGGTCGGACCGGTGTCGATGTGGAAGCCGTCCAGGTCGAGCTGTCCCGCCCGGCCGCCCGGGTACTCCTCACGCTCAAAGACGGTGACCCGGCGTCCCGCACCG
>JAFIDK010000494.1 GCA_017051695.1 Algoriphagus aestuarii
GTGTTCGCGACGCTGATCGGGGATCATCTTCTGGCCTCGTTCGATTCTGTTCGGTGCGGGGGTGCACTGTGGGACGCGCATATCTTTCTTAGCAGTTCTCTCTTCCGGCAACGCCCCTCCCTCCCGCCCAGTTCCCCCGGCCACACCGGAGGCGTCCGCTGAGGAAGGGGCAGGAAAGCAGGACATTGGGTCGGGAGTGAAAAGCCTCCCCGGGGGATATCCCACCGATTCGCCGGTCGCTCCCGGGCGGAAGGGGTGAGGAGGAACACCCTTGCTCCGGGGGAGAGGAAAACTCACGTCTTCCTCACACGGGCGGCGCTATCCTCTCCTCAGTTTGCACCCGAACT
>JAFIDK010000495.1 GCA_017051695.1 Algoriphagus aestuarii
CCTGACGCACACCGACCGCGTAATCGAAGGAATAGTGCAGCCCGCGGGTGTAGGAGCGGGCCCCGCAGCCCAAACCGACCATGCCGTCAGTCTGACAGCAGTAGGCGGGCCCCGTCTCCGACGGCGCATCAACCCGCTCGAACATGCGCATCGACACCTGCCGATAGCCGCGCTCCAGCAGATAGTCGCGGCCCTGCTGGTAGAGGGTGCGGCGCTGGTCGTCCCACGCCCGGCCGCGCTTCCCCAACCCGGTCAGCGGGCGCACATACAGCGGGTACAGGTAGATCTCCTCCGGCCGGTACGCCACGGCAGCGTCCAGCGAATAGCGCCAACTGTCCGGGGTCTG
>JAFIDK010000496.1 GCA_017051695.1 Algoriphagus aestuarii
TCGAGCATTTGGTCGATACCGTTTTGATTTTGGAAGGAGAGGGCGGCGAGCAGCTGAAACAGCTGTATGCCAGCAAAAACCGGTACGGAAGCACGGGGGAGATTGGCTTTTTTTCCATGGAAGAAGACGGCCTCCGGGCGATAGAAAATCCGTCGGAATATTTCATTACCCAGCGGGATGAAATTGTCACGGGCAGCGCATTGACCGTCATTAAAGAAGGGACGAGACCGATCATCGTGGAAGTGGAGAGCCTCGTGACCCCGACTTTTACTCCGTATCCGTCCCGGATTGGGGAATGCATGCGCAAAGACCAAATCAGCACGCTGACGGCGATTTTGGAAGAAAG
>JAFIDK010000497.1 GCA_017051695.1 Algoriphagus aestuarii
GCAAGTCCTCCAGCTCCGACGCGTGCGCGTCGGCAAGGAATTCGTCTCCGGCAGCCTGGGCCGCTTGGAGCGACGTAGAGGTTTCGCGGATTCGTACGCGAATCTCTGCCAGAAACTCGCCCATCATCACACCCCTCTCTCACCATGGTTGGCGGTTGCCGACCATACCCATGACAGTCCGCGCACCAAACATCACGGTTCGACAGAATTCCGTGACGGGACTGAGAGATTTCTCTCCCGAGGAGCACGACGCTGTGCTTGATCGATCGGTGCGACAGGGCACCACGATAACCCCGGCCCCTACGCGGGGCACAGGGGGATCCGGAGAATAACGCGCAATGTGCGG
>JAFIDK010000005.1 GCA_017051695.1 Algoriphagus aestuarii
TACCGCTTTTGTGGAGTTCTACCACCATCAATTTGAAGTCTTTGTCAAAGGATCTTCTTTCTCTTTTTTTCATTGGTTCTAAGTTAAGGGGGCTTAACTTACTGTCCAATCAAATGTAGCAGGTCCAATACTTTGAGTTTTTCCTGAAATCGCATTATAAAGGATTGGCAAAACTTTTTCTCTGATGTCCTCACTTTCAAAGAGTTGGTAAATACCAATGTCTGCCAAAGCCACATAATATTCGTCAGAGCATTTGGCTACATCATGGGGCATTAACCCACTAGAAGAAATAAAGTCTATGTCCTGAATTGTCAGTATCCCTTTGTGAAAATTAACTTCATCAACGCTGGAATATTTTAATTTATCTTCTGATTTAATAACTAAATCTGAAAACCCAATAGTTTTGGCAAATTCCAATTGGGGATCTTTTTCTGAAATACTTACACTGAAGCCACACATATTGATTTCTTTTATTAGCTGGTCTTTCCAAACAGACTCTGCTACATTTGATATGTCTTCAAACTTTATCTCTTGCCTGTAACTGTTATCCCTTAAAAGTCTAGTGAGATCAAAATGGAATAAATTAGGAGGAAAAACATCTATAAATTCAGTGGGCAACAAAAACCAGGATATTCTTAAATCCTTGATTTCATAATTCTGGGTTAAATGTGGGATAATATTTTTTGGAGGGTATTTTTCAATGAATTCACTTAATAAAGCTCTGTAGCCTTTCTCGGAATTTTCTTGAATCCTAGCGATTAGTTGGATAGACTTATCCAATCCTATATACCCCAATTCATTAAAAACCATAAGGGCTACATCTAGATTTGTTAATGAATAGTCCTTTCTTGAATGATATGTCGTCCAAAACAAATGAATGTCCCCAATATTTATTTTTCTTTGCTGAAAGAGAGCCAGTCTGAGGTAGTTATGAATTTTTTCAGTGAGACTAAAACTCATTCCACCCTGATTCTCCAGAATAAAATCCTTAAAACTTAACAATATATATTCATTCTTATTAGGTAATACCCCAAGAGAGAGTAGATTGGCACTTACTGAAAGTAAAATGTGATGAGCATAAAACTTCCTAATCCCTAATTTTTTCACAAAGCTTTCCAGATATTGAAGACAATTCGAATCATTTGAAACCATCCACCCATTCACACACCTGAACAAATCTGGAAAATATTCTCTGCAGGATGGATGAACAAACATATTTTCCAGGACATAGGATATTCTATCCTTCGTATCCACTTCAGTTGTATATGTGAGCATTTGATCAATCTTCTCTTTGGTCAAAGGAATCTTGTGCTTTTGGAAATATTCCTCCTCTAATTTTCTATCACAATCCAACTCCTCGAAAAAGTGCTCGGTGCTGTAAAAGTTATTGCTTGTGAGATCTAAAAGAAAAGTTGCATCTCCAGACTCTAGATAAAGCCACATTCCAAATAAGTAACCGGAACTTGTAAGATCCTCTTCAGTATAACCATTGAATATAAGGGATTTAACGTAGGTATATAAAAAGTCATTTTGGGGGCCAATGTGGTCGCGATTAACTAAGTTAGTGATCAGCGCAAGATCATAATACTCAGCTATAGTAAGATCGTTATAAGAAACTTCTCTAATAAGCTCTCTCAACTGATGGTAAAAACTACGCATTGCCTCAAAGTCAATTGTGTTTTTCAACAACTCTTCAAAAAATGAAATGGAAGCGAATTTTTTGATAATACTTATTTTTTGAAATTCGTTAAAGTAAAAGGATGATATTCTTGACTGGAAACGTTTATCAGACAGCATAAGTGAATCAAAAACTACCTCATTTACCTGATTAATTAACATAGAATTGTCGATAGTCTGCTTCCGCAAAAAAGTATTGAAACTATCGTGATAAAGTGAAATCCTATTTAATTTGATTTCAAAAAGATAAGGATGCTCTTTCAGAAATTCGTCGACAAATGATTTAGAAAAGCAATCCAAGAACATTTCCAATTCAGATTTCATTAAAAATGAATTAACACATAGGAATACAGATAATGCCTGCTTGCTAGTCTGCTTTGAGATCAGTTGTCCATAATAATCATCTACAGAAGTAAGCTTCTCCAATAAAGGTAGTTCACCATTATTGCGGAAGTATTCTGCGACATATTTAACCAGAATTGGATATCCATCTGTCAAAGTGAAAATGCTATCGGCAATCCCAAAATCCCTTATATGAAATAATTCATCCAGCACCTGTTGGGTTTGATCCCTATTCCAGTTACCTAAAGAAAATTTCTCCCAATGCAACACTGTTCTTAGTGGACGGGAAAGCACTATTGTTTTTACAGAGTCTTTAAGCTTTTCAATAAATCTCAAAAAATCCTCTACGTCTTCAATATTATAATTTTCAACATGATCAAGACCATCAATAATGACTACATGTTGCATTTCTACAAGTTTATCTATTATTGAGCTTTCATCTCTAGCCACAAAATCTTGAAACAATTTTTTTGAAAAATCAGAGATAAAATTGGAATATATTAGACGATCCTTGTAATCCTTATCTTGATTAGAAACCCAAAACCTATAAACCAAATAATTAGGGTATTCTTTTTTTAAAATATTCACCAAATGACTTTTCCCTACACCAGGTTTCCCTTCAATCAACAATAGGTTATGGATTTTAAGGTGTTTTTTGCCAACATCTATTGTTGTCTCTAAAAGATCTGTTTTGTAGACATTTATAAGTGGTAAATCTTCTTTCAATATAGTTAGTCCCCTATTATCCAATCGATTATGAAAAAATTTATCAATTACAGAAACCCGCTGCGGATTTTTAGAATATAATTCCCAGACCACCTCATCGATTTCGGTTCTGGATAGAGATACCAAATAGACTCCATTAAAATTGAAGGCAGAAAAACCTAGAACATTTGTATTTGTTATCAGGTCAATCCTTTTAAAAAATATGATGTTGGTAGCGTTGGACAATACATGCACTTTACCATTTATCAAAAATTCATCTTCTCTGAAACAAAGCTTATCAACACTCATTTGATCAAAGTCTTTTATTTGACAATAGTATTCACCCGATTTAGAAATGAGAGTCACATCATCAAAGTCATTATCAACCTTAGCTTCTATTATTAGCTGAGTAATATCCCTCTCTGCATCCATTTTGGATACCAACAAGGTTGCCACATGATTTTGATAGGAATACCCCAAATAAGCGTTCTTCATAGTTGACAATGAATAACATAAATTTTAATAGTCACCAGCTTAAATTATTAAACTATTCTTGATAAATGATAATGAAAAAACAAATCACTCTAGACTGAGTATAAACCTGTCAATCTGCAAAATGAACATATTTAATTTTAGCCAAAACCGGATTGAATTGTCTTTTTAATTCAATATCAATGAAATTTTTAATAAGCTTTATATTTTTTATTTTATCAATTAAAATCGTATCAACTATTTCTGTGAGCCAAATAGCTTTAAAACTACTATAATCAAACTCAAAGGGATTTAATAACCAAATCTCAAATTCATTAAGATTAGAAAAAACTTGAAGTTCTTCTCTATTAAAATCAATTTCTCTCTTATAAATAGTTAAAATATAATTTATAAATACTAAATCCGTCAATTTAAGGTTACCAAATTTATATGTTCCCTTACCTTTATGGCGATTTGTCAATTCAGAATAAATCAAAAAATAACTTTTTCTGTTATAATCATATTCAGAATTTCGAATTAAAGCCTCATAAAACTCTTTACTAAATTTAAAATCGAGCTGTGTTTCAAAGGCTGAGTAAAGTATACCTTTGCATTCATCTGAACAGACATTAGTTAAATAAATCAAAGATGTAAGATTTACATCATCTCCTGAATCAGAAGTACAATTTAAAATAGCAGTTTGAATTAATTTTTTATTAGAAATTTTACAATTGGGGTAAAATCTAAGAAGAGATTTTGGAACTGATTCAATCAAACTTCGATACTTGTTGTTACCATATTTATCGCCATAAATTGCAATTTTCAAAATCTTAACATGACTGTTCTCGTCTAATAAATCACCTTTTCTTAAAAGAAAATTTGAAAACTCTTTCATATGGTACCAAGCTAATTCTTTTTCAGTTTCTAAGAACTTTAATAATGGTGTTATACATTTACTAAACTGGTCATTAGAAATATTCAACCTTGACAATATAGTAAATAGGTTTGAAAATATATCTGTAAACCTATCTCTAAATTTATGATTACTGAATTGTTGTGAAATCAAGTAATTTTCATAATAATCATTAAAAAAGCTATCCTTAAAAATTGATTTTGTATAATTATTTAATTTTTCAAGCAACTTTTCTACCCCATTATCACTTACTTTAATACAATCTTCCTTATTTAGGATTTCTTGAAGAGAAGTTCGCGGAATATGTAGAATCGCTTCAGTTAAAAAAAATTGACTGAATGACTGAATTCCCCACTTTGGAATATGGCAGGAGCTTACAAATGCCTTAAAAACTTTTTCTGTTAGGGTTTTGTAACGAATAAAAGTATCATAAACAATAAAATTAAGGTTTACGTATGAGTAGAGCAAAAAATATTGATGAGCTAAATCATTTGGAAGATTTGGACCTGCATATTGCTTTCCGCCATTTTCATAAAGCTTCCTTAATTTTTCAATTTTAAAGACAATCTCATCCACATCATCTTGAATTTTATAAATTAATGAATCATCTTTTATTTTAATTAAATATTTTTTAACATCATTATCTACATCAAATTCAATTTCATCGTATATAACTTTATCTAAGTCCACTGATTTTATATCCCTCAAAATAAACGATCTATCATCTAAATGATAATCCAATATCAAGTTATGAAGTAATTTGATATTCTTTTTTGCCAAAAAATAATCAATCCACTTTCCTTGCTTCCCCTTTGAATCTCTCTCAATTGCCTTATAAATATTGTAGGAGGTTTTAAAATTATTCGTGGCCACAAGATAGTGACCGAAAGCATGTTCAAAAGTATTGTTATTCCCATCACCTTCTAAAACTTTTAATTTATATAAAAGCTTGTTGAAGTCGAGATTTCTATAGTTGCAACTTAAACAATCACAAATTCCTCCGGTTTTTATTCTTATACTTTTTGTTAAACCCTCGTCATCGTTAAAAGGAAATATATGCCTATGACTAAAGCCGAGAGATCCTTTATTTCGCTTTATTATCTCTTTATAATCTCTTATAACTGTAATTTTATCGATTAATGAATTATTCAAAAAAGAGAAAGTCCATTCAATTTTATATTTTGCGTCAAAAACCTCTGCCTCTAAAAGATCCTTATCAAATTCTTCAGTAAAAACTACCTCTCCTTTTTCAATATTAACACCATTTATCAACTTATAAAGTTCTCCATTGATTGAAAATAAATTTCCGTCTTGGAAATGCCATACATGATCATCTAAAATGTTAAAAGGAAAGATTGAAGAAAGAAAATTTGGGTCTACAAACCCAAACCCTTCAAATCTTTTTAAACTATTGTAAACTTTATCTAGGACATGAATGGGCTTATCATTGCTGATTTTAATTGATTTAGATAGTATAAAAATTTTGTCTGTTGAAGATTTGCTTTCTTTATTGATAAAGCGATCAATATGAAAAAGAAACAAGAGTTCTTTTAATTTTTTCTCTTGTACTAATTCTTTTAGGAAAAAGACTTGGCATCTCGACCGATCAAGTGAAGGGTAAAAGCGAATCTCTTTTATATTAGACACAATAACCCATTTACAATTTCCTCCTGACTTTGATGCATAATCAAAGGCTTGTTCTACGGGAGTTTGTTTGTTAGGCCTCGCTTGTTTCTCATCTAAAGATGTTTTGGCATCTTTTATTTCTATTACAGCTCTTACTTCATCTAATGCTCTATCTACGAAAAAAAAACCTAATGCGGCATCAGACTTTGTACCATCTACTATTGATTTCTTTTCGTCTCTTAACCGCCAATTATTTGAGTTACCATAATTAAACCCCAAAATATCTCCAAAAAAAGTGTTAATAAACCTGGACTTTATTTCTTCTTCTTTTAAACTTTCTATCTTACCTGATTCAAACTCTTCTACTAATTCTTTAATCAATAAAGAAATTTCACGAATTCTGGTGATATTTGATAGTCTAAAATCACTGATATAATGAGATAATAAATCTTCTGAAAATATTGGTTTGAAGTTCATTTTGCTATTTTTTTTACCAAAATTCTTTTTAAGTTAAAAACAGTTTAGTCTTTAGGTTATATATATGATACCTTTATTTTGAGTGACTTAGCCTGCATTTCGCCTTTACAGTCTTGGTAGTTTATGCTTTTTTTAACAAAAGAATTTATTTACAGCTGAATAGAACCAGCTCGAATTCTTTAAACTGTATTTTGAAACTCTTCCCTTATTAAATTTGGAATAAATCTAGCCCTGTTAAAATTACCTATTAAATTAATACATTAAAATCTTCAATTTTAAGACTTAAAGAACCAATCCACTTCTCAAATAATAATAAATTGGTTTTTATTTCGCTGTTCGCGATTTGCAAACAAAGAACAAAGCCGTAACTTTGTCATATGAGAGATCACAACGGAATGAGGCCGCAAGACATAGTTATACTTATGAAACTTGTAGCTTTAAAAAATCGCCCATGGCAATACAGAGACTTATCATCCTCCTTGTACATAAGTATTTCAGAAATTTCAGAATCTCTAAACCGGAGTATGATGGCAGGTCTAGTCGATCAAAGCCGTAAAAAGCTCAGAAGAAACTCACTTATGGAGTTTATCCAATATGGTTTTCACTATGTTTTCCCACAAGTACCTGGGGCAATAGTAAACGGAATAGTAACTGCACATTCCCATCCTGCTTATACAAATCTAATAGTAAGTCAAATACCCTATGTTTGGCCTTCACCTAGTGGAACTGTTAGGGGACAATCTATTGAGCCACTCCATAAAGGGGTGGTTAAAGCAATCGCATTAGATGAAGTACTTTACAAACTATTGGCAAGTTTGGATATTCTAAGGGTTGGCAAAGTCCGGGAAATAAACCTTGCGCTTACCGAACTAAGAAATCATATCCTATGAGCCGGCACGAAAACATAACCAGAATTAAGGCTGTCTCTATAGCTTTACAAGAATTAATAGGCGATGTAGTTTTCGTAGGAGGCGCCACAGTTTCATTGTATGCTGACAGAGAAACACAAGAAGTCCGTCCAACTGATGATGTGGATATATTAGTTGAAATAATAACATATTCTGAATATTCTCAAGTTGAAGAAAAATTGAGAAACAAAGGATTTGCCAATGACACTACGTCAAGAGTCATTTGTAGATACAGGGTCCATGGAATCATTGTGGATGTCATGCCGACATCTGAGGAAATTCTCGGATTTTCAAACATATGGTACACTCCTGGTTTCAAAAACTCAATACCTTATCCAATAGATGAGGATACAGAAATCCGGGTTTTATCCCCAGCGTACTTTTTGGCTACCAAACTGGAAGCATTTAGAAACCGGGGAAACGGAGATGGAAGGCTAAGTACCGATTTTGAAGATATTGTCTTTATAGTAAACAATCGTTCTACAATTTGGCAGGAAATAAATGAAGCAGATTCAGAGCTGAGAAGTTATTTAGTTGAAATCTTTTCCAGTTTAATTTCGAACAAATACATTGAAGAATGGATAAGTTGCCATTTAGAAGCAGCAGATTCTGAGAGAACAGAATTTATAATTTCTTCTATAAATAATTTTTTAAATTCCAAAGCATGAACACTACCTCCCTTATAAGGTATCAGATGTCTGGCAAACTAACGTCAGGCCCAATTGCTTTTAGGAAACTATATGAAATTTTCGAGTGCTTCCGTAAATCAAAAAATGAAAAGATTCTTTTGGATTTCGATGAGGTTGAATGGATGGATGCAAATCTATGCGCAATCTTAGATTCAGTCATATTTGTCCTCAATCGAGATTATGGGCACCAATTTTTCATTGATAAAAAACACATAGAGGGGAAATTTGAAATATTCCAACGGAATGGTTTTTTTAAACCTTCACAGAACAATGAAGTTCTGATAGACAATAGAGATACCACTGTAAGAATGACAAGATTTTCCACAGAAAGTGATGGGGAATTTTATGGCTATATTGGAGAAAGCCTTTTTAATCATTCTGCATTTGAAAAGATGCCCGACATAAAAGCTAGTTTATTAGAACACTTTCTTGAAGTATATGCCAACATACAAACCCATGCCAAAACAACTGGCCCTGTTTTCGCCTGCGGACAATATTATCCTTACCAACACCAGCTTAAATTCACGTTGGTAGATATAGGTGTAGGATTTCTAAATCCAATTTCCCAATTTACTAAGGGACAAGTTAGTACTGCCAATGAGGCAATTGACTGGGCATTAAAAGAAAGAAACACTACAAAAACAGATGCGCCAGGTGGATTGGGATTGACTTATTTAAAAAATTATTGTGAAAAGAATAAACATGGTTTTCAAATTATAACAAGCGGAAAGTGCTGGACAAATGATAAAAGTGAGCTGAATTATTGGCCGCTTGCAAATTTTCCAGGGACTGCCATCAATCTTACATTTAACTGTAAATGAAACATTTATAAGAAATTTAAAGTATATTTAATATAAAGAATTTTTATACCTTTGCGCTCCCATGATAAAAATCAGAGAAATCCTTTCTAAAAACATAGCAATTCTTCATTCAGATGGATTGAAAGTTTATAATGCAATAATGGAGGAACTTGCTCAGGATAAACACTTCAAATTAAGTTTTGAAGGAATCACGACTAGTACAACAGCTTTCTTAAACGCTTCTATTGGAAAGTTATTAATGAATTCCCCCGAGGCATTAAACAAAATGGAAATTGTATCCGCTGAAGAGAGTGTTCTAGAAAAGATCGAATGGGTAAAAGAAAATGCCCTTGACACAGGAAAAAGAGTAGCAAGAGAAGATGCTATGAGAGAATATCTAGAACACATCTGATCTAATGCCTGTCGGAATATCAAGACTTACAGAAGAAATCCCTTCACCTGATAAAAAATATTTTTTGGATGCCAATGTATGGATTTTTGCTCTTGGAAATCCCTCCTCCAATTCAAACGGCCAAGAATACATTGATTTCCTTGACAATTTATTAGCGAATGAAATGGAAATTTATTCCCATACTATATTGATTTCGGAGGTTTTCAATGCGCTAATGAGGATTACGTTTAAAGATTTTGTAAGAATTAAAGAATATCAAGCGGGGAAAAGTTTACACCTTGATTTTAAAAAAGATTTTAGGCAAACTGAAGAATATTTACAGGCTTTTAAAAGATTTCAATCAGATATTGAAGCTTACCTTCCTTTTATTCGTATTATCGACAAAGAGTATGAATATGAAATGTCGTATTTGATAAAAAATCTACCCCCAACATCTGATTTCAATGATTACTTGTATTATGAGATGGCTGTAGACCTAGGTTTGGTAATAGTTACAGATGATAAAGATTTTAATTATGATGGAATTGAAATCCTAACTGAGAATAGGGCATTGCTTAATAATTAATCACGGAGTTTGAATTAAGCTCATATTTTGCAGTTTATTTTTGGAAATCCCTACTAATTTGTATGGTTCTATCTGTTAGGAGACGTTGAGCTTGAGATAGGTTTCTCCTTCATATTCGATTCTGTGGTTTTTGAAGTTCAACCATATTGAGGCTTACTTCCGCGGAATGCCTTTTTTCCTTTTTATACCCAATTCATTTTCTCGTAAATCCTTCTTACACACAACATCACCAACACCTCCCCAATAAATCGCGGATCAAGAAAGCATTGTGAAATCAAGAGTCGGCACCTCCTATAAACCAAGAAAGCAATCTAATTAACACATAAACAAATCCGACTAGTGCAAAGAAGAATGTCCACTAAAAAGTCTTTTAAATACTCTTGGTATTCTTGACATCAAATTTGATTTATTCTAATACCAGTTTTTTCTTTTCCCTGCTTCCTATCTTTCTTTTTGTTGATCCTCAAAAATTGCCGAAAATCCAACTTAGAAATAAAAAGCAGGCAAGGATTCATTCGCCCAAAAAGTATCAGGTGTTGGGTTAGTTACCAGTAATAGTAAACGTGGCCTACAATTTTTCAAATAATGAAACATAGAAATCAAATATGGCTCAGGTTCATCTGGAAAAATAACATTCTTCATATCATCCACTGATGCAAATTTGAATTATTTGCAATCAGTTCCTTGATTAGAAGATCCAGATCAACAGCTTTTTCTTTCGTTAATTTCATGGAAGCCATTTGTTGTTAGGATACTTAATTCGAATTATAGGCATCATAGACGTTCCATATATATATGATCAAGGGAACGATCACCGTCCACCATAGAAAAATTACTGCAACCCCTCCCAATATCCAAATCATAATTCCTTTGATAAAATCACCTTTGATCAATTGGCCCAAACCTGGAATAAAAAGAGAGACCAAGGAAGGAATCCCATGTTTTTGATTACTCATAATGATAAAACTGAGTTCTAAAATTTTTATAAATGCCTTTGAAAATAGATGATTAAATTGAAAAGGACTCTAGGAAATCACCTAAAATTTTATTCATTTTTTTATTCAAAAACATTATGATAATTTAATTAACACCAAATTGTTAATATAATAAACAAAATGAATTGGGTTTATATACTAGAAGATTTACGGGTATTGGAGCAGCGAATTGAAACCAAACTTGATTTATTGATCAGCAGGAATCTGGATCCTTTCCCATTTGAAAGACTGCAAAGAGGTAAAGAACTCAGGGCACTTTGCAAGGGGATCCGATTGATGGTTCAACAGGATCAAGAAGATGATGCGAAATTCCTTTTGGATATATTAAAGGAAAAAGGTGCCAAACTAGGCAGAACATAACATGCAGTAAAAATATCCCATTCCACTCAGCCTATTGAAATAAAACCATCTTCAGGTAGTTAATTAATAAGGGTCCAAAATACAACTACGTTGAAACTGCAGTAATCTCAGCTATTAGATTCTCCAATCTGCAATCGCCTTTTGCCCTTGTATGATTCAGAGATTGAAAAGTATCTTTGCCGAGTAAAAACAAGTAATGAATGACCCGATTACGAATTCTCTGTACCCAGAAAACCTCTTCCAAAAATAATCCTTTGGAAATCACCCACATCGGTGGAGTCAATGGAAGGGGAGAGAAATGGAAGATTGCTGTGAAAGAAGCCGTGGAAGGAATTCAGTTTGGTAACTTTGAATTCTATCTTGTGGAAAACTTTGCGGAAATACCAGTCATCGTTACCTCAGAAAATCCAAATTCCCTTTTTGCCACCGGTAATGGATTTCTTCATAATTTATTGGAAGACCTGCCTGACTGTCCTTAAGTCCATCTAGTTTATTTAAGGAAATATAAACCAAACTGATAATCATGAAATTTAATATAATCGACCAATTTCATTCAAAAATAGCCTCCAAAATGGTACATGACGGGTTTGATCAAGTCACCTTAGCTTCTTGAATTCAAAATGTTTTTTAAGAAGAAAAACATACACTATTGGAGTAAATGCTAAAGAAGCAGGAGAAACAGCTTCTGAATAAGATGTAGCAAAATATAGATAGAGAAAAAACAGCCAAAATATTGGTATAGCCACCAAAACATAAGGCATCACTCTCATAAATCTTTCAATTTCTTCAGGGGTTTTAGGGAAGTTGTTCATAAGGAAAAGAATAAATTTTCAACAGTTAGTTAAAAGCAAACGAGTATCAAAATCACCAAAGGACCCACTATACTCTATTGAATAATCCAATTGGGGCCAATCCAATAAGGCTTCTAACTAATTCCAAAAAACAATAACTGTCAAAAGGAATCTAGAACTTAGGCCTCATATGCACGAGCCATTCCCCATCAATCTTTACAGTCTCAATCACTTCTGAACTACCATTGGTATTCAAGATGGTTACCCAAGCTTTGTTATCCACAATGGAGTCATTTAACATCTCAAATTTATAATCAGGATCAACAGGAATAATTCCCATTCCACTTGCCATATCCAGCATATCACCGGTAGTTTCGGTTGCATATTTTTTAGCTTCTTCCACCCTGCCTTTGGAAATGTTTTCAGTAAAATTCTTCACAGCATTTTCCGGACTGGACGAGCAAGAAAAAAATAGAATGGCTAAACATAAAATTGGAGATGTCTTCTTCATAGCAATACTGGTAATCGATTCAACTCAAATTTCATTCATTGCATAAATGTTGACACTAAAATTCCTACAAGTATATTCCTAAATATCCCCATTAATCGTAGACCGACTTATTCGTTTTCGGCGAGGTTGCTTGGCCTTATTGTTTTCTGTCTGCGTGGAAAATAGTGTATTATATAACAATTGATTTTTTTCAATCCCGGAAGAATTGTGATAGATCACCTGTTCCCCTGGCTGGATTTCCTTTTGGAGACTCCCATTATCAATATGGTAATTCAATACCTCATAAGCTCGATCCCAGTCGAAGTCATTGAGTTTAATAATATCCAGAAAAGTAAGTATCGGTAAATCCATATAAGTAGATAAAAATCAACTAGTCACATAATATCGTAAAAAATAATTATTAGTCAAACTAAATTGAATCAATAGATATACCAAATGTTTTAATTAGTTGGCTTTGGACGTACCGTTCCCGGTACCAACTATCACAAGATTTAGGAAAGCCAGGATAATTTATCAGTAGCCGTTCATCCATGCAGTAATGCAAATAAAGGTAGCAAACAGAGGCCTTTCATGACTTTTTATGTTGCCATGAAAGGCAATCCGATAAAAAACTTCTTTTAACTTCTTACCCCCTAATAATCAAATGTCCTAATTCTGGAGTGTCAAACACCCGTTCCATTTCCATTCGGATTATCTCCTCCACATCTCGCTTAATTTTTCGGTAGTTTTCTTCCACTTGGTCTTGGTTGATTTCCCGTACTTTAGGAATCGGCCGAAAACTTTCTTCTTCCTGTTTCAGTGCTTGATGGTCATTGATGATTTCTGAATGAAAAGCCTTCAATGCTATTTTTTGTTCCGGCGTATCAGCCACCATCCCCACGAATTCTCCAGAGGATAGTGCTGAGATGGTAGATGCAGGAACAGCCTGGTCCAATTGTGTTGATTTGCTCAGGGAGGTTTCTGAACTGTTAATGGAAATACTCTCCCGGTTCTGTATTATCCTTCCAAATCGTTCCGAAATTTGTTTGGCTGTATCCGCCAATACCTGACCACTAATGAAGTTCCCTACCGTATTCATGATCACATCAGCTTGCTCCCTCCCATAATCTTTGCGTAGCTGGCTGTAGTCTTGGACTCCCAGGCAGCAGGCCACTTTATTGGATCGTGCTGTGGCGATAAGGTTATCTATTCCATTAAAATAGATTGTTGGAAACTCATCAAACACCAGACTGGATTTCAGTTTTCCCTTTTGGTTGACCAATTTCACAATCCTTGAAATATACAGGGAAAGGACTGCTCCATACACCTGTTGCTTTTGAGGATTGTTTCCCATACAGATAATTTTAGGTGCACCAGGATTGTTCAGGTCCAGAGTGAATTCACTTTCTGAAAGCACATAATACAGTTGAGGAGAAGAGAGACGTGCCATGGTAATTTTGGCACTTGCCACCTGCCCTTCCAATTGGTCAAATGCCTTTTTGACCAATGCAGAGACAAAAGGATTGACCAACACTTCAATTTCAGGTTCTGTTCGGAGCACTGTAAACAATTTCTCATAATCCGCCTGCATTAATTCAATCACATGGGGAAGCGTGCAGTATTTCCCATGCCTGTGTTTTTTCAGAAACCAGATAATTGCTGTTAAGAAGTTAATCGGACTTTCCACGAAGAAATCCCCCTGCTTTTTGATCCATTCCCTGTTTAGTCCCAGCATAATGGTACGGGCAGCTTCAGAAGCATCCGTAATATCCATCATGGAATTGGGCTCCAGCGGATTACACCGATGTGTATGGGAAAGCCTATCAAAATTGATGGTATAGAATTCAGGCTTTACAGGATAAGCTAAAAAATTATTCTGAAGCGTATTGTATGCAATTCGGGAGAGGTCATCGTATTTGAAATCATAGACAAACATGGAAAACCCTTTTCTGATATGCTGGGTAATCACGTGACGGATTACAAAGTAACTTTTTCCGGAACCTGGTGTTCCTGCCACCAATAAGGCACGGAAAGGATTGATAATGTTGATCCATGATTTACGGATCTTTTCCTTCAGTCGGTATTGAGCCGGAAGGTTGATTGAGTATTCATTTTCCAAATAGCGCTCCTCTTGGGGAAATGTCTCATTCAAATAATTAAACACACCCTGATCAAACCGGTTCTTCAGCAAGCGACTCAGCAGAGCTCCTCCCCTTAAGATAAGAATGAATCCAAGGGAGGTGATTGATATGTAAAGAATACTCACCAAATCCTCATTAAACGGAAGGGGAAAGACAAAAAAGCTTACCAAATAGCATACTAATCCAATGATCCCCGGCCATATTATTTGAGCCATTTTGAGTTTATCGTCCTTTTTGCCTTTCGCTCCGATCAATGAAATCATCAAAAGTACCAGGGCAAATACTTTGGAAATATAGAATTCATTAAACAGGCCTGTACCCTGAATAGTCACCAGAAGCCTTTCGGAAATGGCATGGGTCAATCCCCAATCGATAAATGACTGGTAACAGTAATAATAGAAGTGCAGACAAAGCATTCCAATACTTGCCTTTCTGGTCAGATCGAGGATCTTTCTGAGCCCTTCTGTATTTTCACCTGTTTGCATCCACTCAGTTTATTAAATTCGTTTTTTGCGTTTTTTCTTTTTCTTCTGCCTTAGCTCATAAGGAGTTGGATCTTCGGCCTGAAAAGAATAAAAAGAGGCCTCCAGATTTGGAGTTCTTTTCCCAGGCTCATTTCCATGCCCTCCCAATTTCACCTCCTGATCTCTTTCCAAATCATAAGGCAAGTCAGCATTCAATGAAAATCTAGCAGAAAGGGCATTGGCTGAAAGATCCTTTCCTAAAGCAGACCCGTTAAATACACAACGGTTTACATTATCAATGTAAGTCACCCCATACAATCTTCCCTCTTCATTGATCCTGAATACTGGCTTGATTCCTTTTGGCCTAAGTCTGCCAGTAAATTCTTCCAGGGAAGTACAACTTTTCAACACATCTTGAATTTGGCCCCGGAGCGTTTCCCGATGTTGCTTTTTGGCCTCTTTGTTCCGTAAAAACATTTTTTCGAGTCTAGGCAAGGTAGGCTTTGAATAGATTGAACTGGCCTTCACAGGAACTCCAAGCCTATTGCCATCAGCATCCAGAATAGAATAGACAAGTCCTCTATTTTTGAACATCTCACTTTCCTTTTCACCCCGGTATGCACATACATTGAACTGCCCCAACACAGCATTCAACTCAGGGAGCGAGGCAAACTGATAGGTTCGTATCACCTCCTGAACAATATTGGATATGGAAGCTTTCGTTTCCTGTTTGCCATAAGCAGCTTTCTCCAAAGATTGGAGTAAGTTGACTTTCTGCTTTCGCTGCTCCTCAGCCTTCACAAGCTGGTATCGACCTTCAATTTCTCTTCGGGTTTTTTCTGATTTGATTTTCCCCAGATTATGTGTTTCGATCCGCTTTCCCTCACAGGTAATGTTGGTAGTCACCAGATGAATATGAGGATGGGCAGCGTCAAAATGTTGATAGAGCAAATAAGGCTGGTTTTCAAAGCCAATTCCTTTCAAATAATCCGCTGCAATCTTTTGAAGGACAAACTCATCTACTTTATCCTTTGGGGAGAAATTGAGCGAAACATGGACGGTGTTTGTTTTCGTCCTTGTATTCAATTTCTTCACCTCTTTAAATATTTGAATCTTATCATTCACAGTAAGATTTTTAACAGCAAACCCTCCCATCTGGAGTAGTTTTGCCTGTCCGTGTTTTACCTTCTGTTCATTGTACCGGATCACTCCTCCAATAGTCTTTCCGGTGATGATTTTAGCAACCAAAAACTCAGAATTTCAATCCTTCAATTAACTGATGAAGTGAATCTATTTTTGTCTTGGCACAATCCAAATGAGGAAGCAATTCCCTGACAAAAAACTGACGCTCTTTAGGATCAGCCTGTAAATGAAAATAATGCGTAATCTGGTTGATATTCACTCCGATTTTATTGAGTTCATTTCTTAACAGACCTAATTCTACCAGCGTCTTCTCCACAGATTCGTTTCTCGTGTTCACTGTCAGTTTTCTTTTAAAAAGAACCTCTCTAACCAGTTCACTCAAGGTCTGGCAATAGGCGCTTTTACCAAGCAGAATTTTAAGTTTCTCAGCTTCGGATTGAGTGAATCGAATCGTCTTACGTATCGGATAGTTGAATGATCTTTTTTTCACAGTTCAGAGGACTATAAAATTCGACTTCGGAGAAATTTTACCCCCACCGCAACTCCGGCAGCGGTAGGCAAGATCGGATTGGCGTCAGACAATCCTACATCTTGCTCATTGCCAAAACGCAATGCAATACCTGCCATCTGAAGCGTGTTTTGTTGTAGAAGGTTAGAATTATTAACGATTTGAAAAACCTCAGTTTTCCAGGTTCCAGACCCATTCATCTGCTGCCATCACCCAATCCTGAATTGCAGAACCCATTTCATTTCTCCAATCCATTCCCTGGTAATAGAAATAGAAAACCTCAGCCTCTGCAGCAGGCACATGGAGAAAATCAAAGTATGCTTTTACCTGTTCCAAGGAGGGAGGAACATTTCGAGAAAAATTCAAATCGTGAGCTTCGTTCTTCATGACCTTTTTCGTTTTTGATGAAGCTCAAAAATGTGGAAGTGTGGGCAGGAATAGTCACACTGATTGCAGAAGGGGGTGGGGAAATTGGTTGGGAATTGGAGGGAATTCTGTATTTTCCGAGAAAATGCTAAAGAAACAGCGATTTCAATGAATTGAAACCTAAAATATCATCATAGATATATTCTTTTACAAAGGCAATGAAAACGTACTAGAATCCAAAAAGGAACAATCCGGAGAGAAATCAAGCGATGCAGATTTAAAGAAAATCCAAGATTCGTTTTTAAAAGCTCTTGACAATAAAAATCTCTCCTTTTTATTGGGTAGTGGCTGCTCTTCTTTCAAATTAGAAGAAGAAAATGGCAAATTTAAGGAAATCGGTATTCCTGTAATGGCCCCAATGGCTATGGAATTTTATCACTCTGAGGATTTTGAAGAGGAAAAGCAGTGGTTAAAATCAACTTTGAAAATTGATATTGAAAGTCAAACTTTCTCATCCAATCTGGAAGAATTTTTATCCACTTTACACAGCCTTTCATTTTACCATTCAAAAAAAACTAAGCCAGAAAATAAAGAGTCGGCAACAGATAGTGATGAATTAACTGTCAAATCATTTAAGAAAATGGATGAAGCTGAAAAGATTGAATCCATTATCCTTAAGGCGAGAAATTTTTTGCTTCAAAAATGTCTTAACGAAGAAAATGCCAAATCCGAACATGATAAAACATCCGCTGATCAGCCATTAATTGAGCTATATAAACAATTTTACAGAAAACTTCTTACCAGAAATCCTACTCTTCCTAGACTCAATATTTTTACTACGAATTATGATCTGTATTCGGAAAGGGCTATGGATTTATTAGGAATCCATTATGTGAATGGCTTTACCGGAGGAATTAGCAAATTCTTTAACCCTGCAATATTCAATTATGCCCTTGCTGAAAAAATGGATTTATCACAGTCCAAATGGAGTGTAATTGACAACTTTTTTTACTTGTACAAGATCCATGGATCTGTCAACTGGATTCAAGCTGAGGGAGAAAATAAACTTTTCAAAGTAAAGGAGATTCAAGAGCCGACTTTTAAAGGCTTGGAGGACGAATCTACCATAATGATTCACCCCACACCATTGAAGTATAATGCTAGTCTTGGAAGTCCATATTCCGACTTATTCCGTGAGTTTCAAAAGAAGCTGATGCAGAACAATAACATCTTGGTTACTATAGGATATAGTTTTAGCGATGAACACATTAACAATCTGATATTCCAGGCATTTACTATTCCATCATTTAGGTTGATTGTCATCGGTGAACCAACTAATAAAAATGCTATTGAAAAATTGATGGACTTACATGATTCCAGAATATGGATTATAGGAGAAAAATGGCCTGAAGGGAAAACGAATTATGTCCCGTTACATTTCTTTAAAAGGTTTGTGGAGGAAGTTTTACCTGATTTGACAGCAGAAGATCTGGACAAGAAAATGGAAAAGACAATCCAGAACCTTAAAGATTTATTGAAATGACGAAAGAAGATAAACAAAGGGGGATTGGAAAAATTGTAGCTATTAACTCCGATCGGTTTTCTGTGGAATTATTAAGTGGGTTGGAAAACTTCAACGTCAGTGGATTTGACGACATACATTACTTTGCCCAACTCAATAGCTATGTAATTGTCCCATATCAAAATTACTATATAGTTGCAGAGGTAGCTGGAGTTCGGGAAAAAGACCTTAATGTACCTTTTTCTAATCCAACAGATCAGATATTAAGTAAGGTACAGGCAGGAAAGTTTTTGGAAGTTCTGCCGATTGGAACAATTAAAACAACAAAAGAAGGTGCTTTAAACTTTGAATTTGGTGTAAGTGTCTATCCCACCCTCTATTCAGATGTGCTATATATTAAAGAAGAAGAATTGGATACCATTTTCAAAACGAATGCTGTAAAGATCAAAGTCTGCATGGAGGATAATCCTGAATGCTCTAAATCGGGTTGTGATTGCAAATACCGCTACACGTCATTACCGATTGGAAAATCAACCATTTTCCCGGATTATGAAGTTAAAATTGATATTGACAAATTTTTCGGGAGCCATTCTGCGATTCTCGGAAATACAGGAAGTGGTAAATCCTGTACAATTACCTCCATGCTGCAAACCCTTTACAGACTTGAAGAAAACAGCGCAACAGGTAGTACGTTCATCTTATTTGATGTGAATGGTGAGTATTATGAAGCATTTAAAAACTTAAATTCAATAAACCCGAAGAATGAAATTGAGGTTAAGTACTTTTCTCTCGATCCTTTACCCACTGAACAAATTGAAGGGATTGAACATAAAAAATTTGAGTTACCTCACTGGTTTCTAAATATCGATGAATGGGCATTACTTTTAAAGGCAAGTGAACGTTCGCAGTTGCCAGTTCTTCGCAATGGTTTAGGCTTTACGGCTATAAACGAAGACTCCAACTTTAACCACATTGTATCTAAGGCAGTAGTACAAACGCTATCCGTCAATGAAAACTCTGCTGCTAAAGGTCAAAGGCTATATACTATTATTGACAAATTTGGCAAAGGTGATTTGAACACTGGATTACTAGACAAACACCATTTCAGTGCTCAGTATGGAAACTTTCAAGAATCTGCCAGATATGCCAATGATGCGAATCAGAATCAAGAAAACTTTATCAATAAAATCAAATCATTTGAAGTAACGGATTTTTCCATACCTGATTTCAGCAATGAAAAATTTGATTTTGAAGATGTAGAAGACTTAATCGAATTGGCTATTCTATATGAAGAATCTTACGGGAACAAGCAAATCAGGGATTATTGTTCCTCTATGATAACTCGCCTGAAAACAATAAAAAGAGAAGATTTCGGCTTTCTTACCAAGACAAGAACAGACTTAAATGAGGAAACCTATTTAAAACAGTTTTTAGGTATCGAATCGGTTTCGAAAAAATCACAGGTGATAATAATTGATCTCAATTCTGCCAATGATGAAATGATAGAAGTCATTTCCTGTGTACTTTCAAGATTTATATTTGAAAAACTACGTGAAGCAAAGGATAGAAATAAGTTTCCGGTGAACCTTGTTCTGGAAGAAGCTCACAGGTACATATCTAAAGATGCCGGAAAAGTGTTCGGTGATGCCAACAGAATTTTTGAACGTATTGCTAAAGAAGGCAGGAAATACGGCATGTTTTTGCTTGTATCTTCCCAAAGACCAAGCGAACTGTCTAAAACAGTTTTATCCCAATGCAGCAATTTCATTGTTCACCGAATCCAAAACCCGGAAGACTTATCACATATCAGACAAATTACTCCTCATATTTCTGAAACGATACTGAGAAGAATGCCTTCCATCCCAACTCAACACGCATTGATTTTTGGTCATGCAGTAAACCTGCCAACAACTTTTAAAGTGAATGTGGCTGATCCCAAACCAAAAAGTGACAATAATGAGATTAGTAAGAATTGGTTTAAAGAAAAGGGCTTCAAAATAGAAATATGATATAATATTTTTATCACGACTTACGCTTCAACCTGACTTAGTATTTTATTTGCTTCTCGCCTAAATCGTGGATCTTTAAGCATTTCGTCAAATAGCTTGATTGCATTTCTTAGCTGCGAAGAGTTTTCTTGAACAGAAAGAGCATTATATTCCCCAATCAGAACCTTAATCGGATCATTCTCATAGTATCTGCTAGATGAAATATCAGGTTTATCGTAATTGCGAAAGTTCCTGAGTAGTTCTATACATTCCATTGGATATGTTTTGGCAGACTTCAAAAGGTATTCATAAAAATAGTGTGGTGATTTTTGAGCAGAAGAAGATAGGATATACTTTCGAAGAAAAGGTAATATTTCTTCAAACATGCTTTGTGGTATGTGTAGAAAGGCGCGGGAATAGGCTTCAGCTACCTCGTCACTATCAGAGTGCAAAAATGCCATCAGCTTAGCTTTACATTTTGCCTTTAATTCGGGAGAATGAACCATGTTTTGAACTATACTGGAAATAATAGCGGACTTTGCTATATCACTATCCTTAGCAAGCATAACTAGTAGCTCTTCTGAATTGGGTTTATCTTGAACCAAGCCTGCATCAAAACTTTGGCGAGATTTTCATGAGAATCTTCTATTTTAATAGCTCTTTGAAAGTAGGGTATTAACCGGTCAAAATTATGGTTGAGCAAGTATGAAGATGTCCAAAACGATTGTTTTATTATTTCCGGTTCATTTTTGGAAACCAGCTTTAAGAAGAGGTTTAGAGTCTTTTTTTCGTTTAGATGCATGAGATAGGCGAGATGTGGAAGTAGTGTGACTCTTACTGCCAAACTTGGATCGTCTGCCACTTGGCCAAGACAGGCAAAGATTTTATTTTCGTAATTCTTATTGAAGAAGGTTCTACTCAGTCGTGAGGCCGCTGCTCCTCTTACGGTGTTAATACCATCCATGAGTGGTTCGTTTCTGATGTTGTTATTTGAAGGATCGAGATGATTTAGTGCACAGTGGATTAGGAAATCAAGCACTTCAGTATGTAACGATTTATTTTGCAGAAAATAATCAGTGATCCAAACAGCATATAATGTATGGTTTCTATCAAGGGTAGTTTTTATGTACTGCTTGAAGATTCTTTGAACTTCATTAAAATCAAATTTACCTTCAACCAATCCGTTTAATCCACTGGAAATATAGTCTCTTGGGATTTGAGGCTCGGAAATGATCTTTTCAATAAGGGGAAAGAAGAAATCTGGCCTGTTTTTGACTTCCTCTTGAAACGCTCGTGAATGCTCAAGTATGGAACCTGTAAAGGAATCAAATTTGGGTTTGTACTCATTCGTGTATTTTTGGAAAGTTACTTCCCAATTTTCGTGCTTCATATTGGCATAGGCACTTTTAGTAAGTGGTGCCCCAACGCCACGAGTTACTAAACCTTGAGGCTTTTTATCTCTTATGCTACCAAATTTACGCTCTAGTTCTTGGTATCTCTTTTTAAGTGCAGGCCTAATTGCAACTTCATTATCTGGTATTGCTTTTAGAAATATGAATTGAGCTCGCCCGTAGTATCGAAGGTAATGTTTTTTGATTCCTTCTTTCTCATATACTTCCAACTCACGGTTGTCCCGATGCTCTAAAATCATTTTGTCCATTTGATCTTTCTGCTCAGTGGTGATTGCTGAATAAGTTTGGTTAACGAGCTGCCTAATTTGATATGCGCAGCGTTCCGTGCATTCGTTAAAACCTCCCTTTGAATTGAAAATTTTGATAAACTCGAATGCTTCTTTTTTATAATATGCTACATTGGCTTGAAGGCCGTGAGCTAATGCTGTGAGCATTGTTGCGGAATTATGATTTTTATACGCTTTAAAGAATTGAAGGAACTTAAGAGATGTGTCCTCTGCGTATTTTCTAAGTTGATCGATTAGTAGATTGAGGAGGAACTCATTAGAGTAGGACTGGCCCTTCTCATAGTTATACCACATATATATGGAGTCTCCGTAGAATTTTGTTTTGTCCAGCCAACTGTTATCATCAATTAGTTTTTGAGTAACTTTTAAGGTAAAATCGAAAGCTTTGTCAGGGTTTACTTTAAAAAGTTTCTTATACAATTCTTCATCGTCATGCGTAAAAATGTCTTTTGTCGATCCGGGTTCTCTTGGTTCTTCAATTTTTTGGAAGCATAGCTTTTTATAGGTTGTCAGTACCCAATCCATTCTAAAGTGGGCAGCATCTTCCAGAATTTTGTAATAGCCAAATCTGTCTCTATTCGCTTCCACTTCATTTTCTTCGAAAAGGAGAATGGCGTCCTCATTGTCCCAATCCTTTAGAAAATACAGCACTTTAAAGATAAAGCCAGGTCGACCTTGAAAGTCTGGAGTTTCTCCAAGAAATTTGCACACCAGTTTTCCTGATTCTGGTAATTGCTTTGTAAGAGTTTGAAAGCACAATTGTAAACTTTCCTTTTGCCGGGTTTCAGGGAGCTTGTAATTTATCCTGTGGGTAATTCTTTCTTTTAGAGGGTTCAGCTTTTTGAAGTCTCTTTTAAGTAGATTGTCATACCAAAAGGTTTTTGGAAGAAGTAGTTTTTTCAACACGAGAGATTCGATCAATGTCTGAAGCCAGGTTTTTCCATACGCTGATTCAATAAATAGCTGCCTTAATGCAGAAGACGTTAAGACCTTGGATTTAACCAGATATATTTCTGATTCGGTTGGTTCTGTTTCGAACCCTATGAGATTGATGACCATTAACCTTAGATGAAATCGATAAGCCCTGCTGATCAGAATAGTTGAGATGGTTTTGACGTATTCTTTGTGGTCATGGTCTCTCAGAAATTGAAGAATCATTTTCAGACTTGACCGAATGAATAAACCTTGATGATTTTTCTTTAAGTAGGCTAGGGTGGATTGTTTGCTGTTGATGAATTGCCGCGCATAGGTGAAATCATAGAAGTTTTGGTGGAAGAACTGAATTTTACCATCTCCTTGCGTTATGATCTCTACACTTTTTAAGTAGTCCATTTCATCAAGAAATTGGTCATTCAAGCCTTTGTCTGAGATGAAAATTTCTTGGTTATCATGCATTTGTTTGGCAAGGTGATATACCAGCTCTTGGCACTTCTCTTTCTTGGCGTTAGAGGTGTTGGGCACTTTCAGGATTTTACTGACCCATAGCTGTTCGTGTAGGTCATGTCAAGATTTTAAAGTACTCAAATTCACTCCTTCATTATGAACTTTGCACAATACGTTGAGATGGTGAGGTGTTCTCAGCAGATCATAGAGTGATTGGCTTAGTGTGGCCTTGTTAATTTTGAGATGAGATAGTATTTGATCAACTTGCCCAACGTTCAGCAAACCAAGGTTGAATACTTTTTGGTTTTTATAAAATTTTAATTCGTTATCATAATTCAAATCATATATTCTAGCTGAAACTACGATTCTTGTCTTCTCGATAGTACTTAGTCTTCGAACAAGAAGATTGAATGTGTCAAGGTAGTCCCTACGTGCTGAGAGTGATTGTGAAAGAGCATCAATTTGATCAATTATTATCACCACTCTTTCGTTGTCTTCAGAAAGTGAACGGATAATTTTTTCAAAGGAGTCTTCGAGATTTAATTTATCTTCTAATTCTTTGATTGATTGAGCTGTTTGTCTATCTGCCTTAATGCCTATGACGGGTATTCCATCAGCCTTAAGTTTTTTGTAAACATCTTGAAGTATTACAGTCTTTCCTGATCCGGCATTTCCAGATAAAATAGCAATAGGCTTGTGTTTATCCCGGATTGGTTCTTTTACCCACCTTACGATTTGGCTTGTTTCAGTTCGATCTAAGTGAGAATTTTCAACGCCTTCAAATGAGTTGTTGTAACTGGTTAATTGATAAGATGCAAACGCAATCTTTTCCAAAATCACCTCAAGGGGTAATTTGGAAGCAAGCCGATACCCTACACTTTCTTTAATTTGTCCAAGATCATCTAAAATTTGATTTGAAACTTTTGGATCGATCACACTTCTGACTTCAAAGAAAATCTTAATGATTGATTCACGACCTTCTTCTAAAAGCAGTTTATCTATATCCTGAGGAAGAATAGGTTTTATCCTTATTCGACTGAGAGTGTCTTTTAAATCCTCACAAATCTGTTCATAATCCAACTGGCCAAGAGAAGCGTTGCCAGAAATGACTTTTTGTGTCCAGGTTTCTAATTCTGGATGCTTGATTATTTGATCATTGAAATTGCTGATTAAGTTTGATGCGTTCTCTGTAAAACCGTAAGCAACAGCAAAAAAATAGATGAACTGATCTTTGTTATGTATGAGCTTAGGCTCAACCATAGAATGAAGAACAAATTTAATGATCTCTCGGGCTACTGTTGGTAAGGAGACTCGTTCTGCAACAGCAGTGTGTTTACACTGAATTAAGGCAACGGTATCACCTTTGAGAGTCATAATACAGTCACGTCCCCGTTCTCTAACTCCTTGCAAAAGTCTTATCTCATCAAATAAGTTTTTCCAATCTCCGTTTTCGATCCTTTCAATACCAACCGCATAGAGTAGTTCTTCAAATCTTCGCGGATCAGCAAGAGATTGGTAGGGAAACCCCTTATTTGCTATGGCCTGCGGTTTTGAGTTTGATTCTTCAATTTTTGGTTTAGTGTATGTCAGCCCCATTTAGATTGCTAGTAATTTTATTAGCCTTGCTTAATTGCTTTATCGCTCAAAATCAGAGGATATAACCTCAACTATTTATAGACAGTGATAATCCAAATCCAATTTTTTTCAGATTCAAGCTTCATTATTTCAATTTTTGCATTTCTATGAAATTAGTCTTCTATATTCTAGTGAATATTATAATGCTTGCTTGGGATCATTTTCAACCGTGATATTTTCATCATTTTTAAATTCAACATTGTCTGACCAATTATAAGAGCCCGTGATTACAATTTGATTATCCACTATGCAGAAATTATTGTGCATCAACCCACCTCATTGCCCTCTTTTTATCTTTTTATGAGGAAGTCTAGATATATCCACTCCGTACTTTTTATTTATTCCATCATCATATTTTGCAAGTCTTACACAAAGGCCTTGAATATGCTTTTCGACCAATTTCTCAAATAGTGTGTTATTCGTAAACCAGGCCATTACAACTATTGTTGAAACCTCCGCATTATCAAGAGCTTTTAAAATTCTATTTTGGATATCTCGGAAATGAGCCTCATTAATTACTGGTTCAATTTTATGGACAACACCACCTTGGACTTTAAATACTCCTCCTACATTTTCAAAACCAAAGCCTTCTGGATTAAGAATCTCGTTGAGATTGTCAGTGATTTCAAGACGGTCATTTACCAACCCATTCAAAAGCTCTCGGAGGTTCTGAGACCCGTTTAAATCCGACAATCTTTTTTAAACATATTCAGTTTTTGAAGGTCTATGCCCACTTTTTTTACCAATATCTGGAAGACCAGATTCATCATATACATCTCGTATCCTGTAATTATTGAAAAAATTCACAATTTCCTTTCCTTTTAAACCACCAACGATGAAAGGAGATATTTTTTCAATGGCGTAAAGTGATATTTTCATTTAGCAATTCGGTCTTTAGATTTTCAAAAATGGTTGGCTAAAACAAGTATTGGCCTCTCCTTTCGAAGATATTAAAATAATTCTCAGGGTAAAAGGCTCTTATAAACCGAAGATATTATCAACCTGCGATATGATCTGTTAGCAAAAAAACTTACATGGATTATTGATTTGCTACTGCATCTTCCTATTCCACTCCTTATCCTAGGCCTTTCGTATAGAGACAGACAAAACTTCCCATTTCTCGGAAATTTTCTGTTTTAAGGACTACCTAAATCAGGATTTGATAGTTTTGGAGCAAAGTCACTCAAAGTATTTTTCTACACAATTAAAAACCTGAACAACCTTCCCAAAAGCTCCAAATCCTCCTCAAAAGAGTTCGACTTTTGTACCGCCAGCTCCAGCTGACTAGACAGATCATTTTAAATATTTAAGTATTTGGAATTGACCTCAATTAATACCTGACAAATACTCAAATTCCGGCAAATTTGAATTTAAACGGTAAATGTTAATTAATAAAGCACTTCTTAAAAATTGGAAAAGGCTATATTTATCCATATATTTCTGTAAATCAATACATTACATCAAATTTTAAGAATTATGCCTTATTCGGTGACCTAGATAAAAACTAACAGGATAAAATACTAATATTCAGTACTTTACAAGTTAAGGTTCGAATCCTGCCACCCCGACTCAAGCCAGCAAGAATTTTTGCTGGCTTTTTTTATGCCTTGGTATTTTTATTCGATTGAAAATTATTTAACGATTTTTCCCTAATTATGGAACGGGAACTGGCTGTAAATCAGTCGATATTTTCCAATCTCTCAACTCCTTGGCAGATTTTTCATCAATTGGAATGCGATTCAATTTCCTTTATCTTAAATGCCACATTTAAAAAAAGAAAGAACCCGAAAATTCTCATCTTCAATTAAACCTAAGTCCCCATGAGGCATTTATTCAATTTGCTACTTTTATCCTGTCTTACTTTAAATACCGCATGCGGACAAGACAATTCGAACCCGCCTTCCCAACCAATGGGGAAATTATCGGTGGTAGAAGCATTTCCTTCTTTGAGTTTTGAGAGACCAGTGGATTTTCAGCACGCCAATGATGATTCTAAAAGGCTTTATGTGGTGGAGCAACGTGGAGTCATTTCGGTTTTTGAAAATAATGCGCAAACTTCCACTAAATCGGAATTTCTTTCCATAGAAAGTAAAGTCGATGATTCTGGAAACGAGGAAGGTCTCCTGGGGCTTGCATTTCATCCAGACTATAAAACCAATGGATTTTTCTATGTGAATTATACTGCCAACAGCCCCAATCGAACAGTAATTTCTAGATTTAATGTTTCAACTGGCAATCCAAATCAAGCTGATCCTGGAAGTGAATTGGTTCTTTTGGAATTTGATCAACCCTACTCTAATCATAATGGTGGACAAATCGCTTTTGGTCCAGACGGCTATTTATACATCGCAGTGGGAGATGGAGGAAATGGAGGAGATCCTAAAGGAAATGGTCAAAATAGAAACACGCTTTTAGGGACAATACTGAGGATTGATGTAAACCAAAATGAAGGACCCAAGAAATATTCGATTCCATCAGACAACCCTTTCGTCGGTACCACAGCAGGGGTTCAAAAAGAAATTTATGCATATGGGCTAAGAAATCCTTGGCGCTTTAGCTTTGATTCAGAAACCGGGGAACTTTGGGTTGGGGATGTAGGCCAAAACAAATACGAAGAAATTGATATCATTAAAAAAGGAGGGAATTATGGCTGGAACACAATGGAGGGATTCCACTGTTTCAATTCCTCCAACTGCAATAAAGAAGGGCTCGAATTACCGGTCTGGGAATATGACAGGTCTAGAGGAGATATATCCATTACTGGAGGATTTGTGTACCGAGGATCGGCCATTCAGCAACTAACAGGACTTTATATCTATGCCGATTACGTTTCAGGAAGAATCTGGAGTCTGGATATGACTGACTCAAATAATCCTGTAAACACCGAATTGTTTGATACTGATTTTCCAATCTCATCTTTTGGAGTGGATGAAAACCAGGAATTATATCTCTGTGGCTTTGATGATAAAATCTATAAGTTCAGCCTTGAATAACAGGTATTTATTGTCAATCCCAATCTATTAATCCATGTTAGAAATTCTACGATTAGATCATATTTTGATCAGTATTCCTCCAAATACCCGAGAGTTGGCACGGGAATTTTATGTTGGAAAGCTCAATTTTATTGAGATAGAAGGAGATCATCCACATGGGGCAATTTGGATTAAAGCCGGTGATATTGAAATTCATATCCGGGAAGAGGCTATCCATCAAACTCAATCTGTCAGACATTCTGCTTTTCAAGTCAAAGATCTCAAGGCTACAAAAGAATTACTTTTGTCAAAAAATATAGAAATCAGTTTTTCAACCTTGATAGAAGGCCGTGACCGTTGTTTTTTCAGGGACCCCTGGGGCAATAGATTTGAATTGATTGAATTTATCAAATCTTAAATTCTATCAAGTTTTACGTCCATTAAAAACGATTCTTCTCATTTAATCGCTAAAATTTTGCTTTCTTCGAGTTTCAAATAAACCCAACCTTTAGAAATCAGGATAGAATTAGAAGTTTACCGATAAAAAATGAAAGAAATAGTAGAAGCAATCAATGCTGTCGTCTGGAGTAATGCATTAATTTTCCTTTGCCTAGCCGCAGGAATTTATTTTTCATTCGTCACCAAATTTCTCCAAGTCACCTATATCAAAGAAATGATCCAACTCCTTTTTAAAGGAGAATCATCCAAAGAAGGCGTTTCCTCCTTTCAAGCTTTTGCAATCGCAATTTCTGGTAGAGTGGGAACTGGAAATATCGCTGGTGTCGCAACAGCCATTGCCATGGGTGGACCAGGAGCGATTTTCTGGATGTGGGTCATTGCATTCTTGGGAGCAGCTTCCGCATTTGTGGAATCAACTCTTGGACAGATTTACAAAGAAGTAAACAACGGTGAATATCGAGGCGGACCTGCCTATTACATAGAAAAAGGCCTTGGGATTAAATGGTATGCCATGCTTTTCGCTTTTGCGACTATACTTGCCACAGCGCTTTTTATGCCGGGTGTTCAGAGCAACAGCATCGCATTGAGTGTTGAAAATGCCTTTGAAATCCCCGTGTTTTACACAGGGATTATCATTACTGTTTTTTTGGCATTAATTATTTTGGGAGGAGTCAAAAGGATCAGTAAAGTCGCTGAAGTAGTAATTCCTTTTATGGCAGCAGCCTACATTCTGATGGCTGTGGTGATTATACTGATGAATATCGCTGAAGTTCCATCCATTTTCGCGCTGATTATCAAATCTGCGATGAACCTAGAAGCTGCTTTCAGTGGTGTATTCGGAATGGCAATTGCCTGGGGTGTCAAAAGAGGAATTTACTCCAATGAAGCCGGTCAAGGTACAGCTCCCCATGCTGCTGCTGCAGCGGAAGTTTCCCACCCGGTAAAACAAGGTTTGGTTCAAGCATTCTCTGTTTATGTTGATACCATTTTCGTATGTACCGCTACAGCATTGATGATCCTCTTTACTGGTCAATACAATGTCATTAATCCTGAAGGTGGGTTTATTGTTGAGAATTTACCAGGTGTGGCTTTTGGGCCAGAGTTCACCCAATATGCAGTGGGAACTCATTTTCCTGCATTGGGAAGAGGCTTTGTTGCGATTTCCTTGTTGTTTTTTGCTTTTACAACCATCATGGCCTATTACTACATCGCAGAAACCAACTTGAGTTATTTAATCAGAGGAACTCAAAATAAATGGGGAATTTGGGTACTACGAATTTCCCTTTTGGGAGCCACATTTTATGGTTCTATCAAAACAGCCGAACTTGCATGGACCATGGGAGATATTGGAGTTGGCATGATGGCATGGCTCAACGTGATCGCAATCCTATTATTGAGAAAACCTGCAATGAAAGCATTTAAAGACTATAATAAACAGAAAAAAGAAGGGAAGGATCCTGTATTTATTGCCAAAGATGCAGGAATTGATAATGCTGATTTTTGGAAGTAGAAGTTTAGACAAAGACCAAAATAAAGAACCGGCAATTTTATTGTCGGTTTTTTTATTGACTGTCATACATTCCAGAAATTGAACCAACAGAACAAAGAAATCAGTTAAATGCATTGAAATTCATCTGAAAGATCAAAGTCATAAACAATCACTTTGTAAACAATACCGCACCATGTCCATCACCAAAGAATCCGAACTTATCGGAATGAAAAAGATCTCTGAAGTAGTGGGAACCACACTCAGACTTATGACAGAATTCGCCAAGGTTGGCATGTCTACCAAGGAACTTGACGAATACGGAGGGGAAATCCTGAAAAGCTACGGAGCCAAATCTGCGCCTTATGAAACCTATAAATTTCCTGGATACACCTGTATCAGCGTAAACGAGGTAGCCGCTCACGGGATTCCTTCAGAAAAGACGGTTTTGAAGGAAGGTGATTTGGTCAACATCGACGTTTCGGCAGAACTCAATGGCTTTTGGTCCGACAATGGAGGATCTTTTGTTTTGGGAAAAGACATTCACAACCATCAGCCTCTTGTAGAAGCCTCAAAAGAAATTCTTCAAAAAGCCATCAATAGTATCAAAGGCGGGGTAAAAATCGCTGACATTGGCTATCTAATAGAAACAGAAGCTCGAAAATCAGGTTTTACAGTAATTAAAAATCTGGCCGGTCACGGTGTAGGCAGAGGCCTACATGAAGCTCCATCTGATATTTTAAATTACAGGGTTAAATCGAATAAAGAACGATTTAAGAAAAATACAACGGTAGCCATTGAGACTTTTATTTCTACCAAATCCAATTACGCTGTGGAGCGTCGGGATGGGTGGACATTGATAGGAAATAAAGGTGGATTTATAGCACAGCATGAACACACGATTTTGGTCACAGCTGATTCACCAGTAATCCTGACAGCAGGAAACGGGATTTGGTAGAAAGACCTTGAGCTTAAGAAAATCAAGAATTAACCAGTAAGTCTTGTCACACTGCCTGTAATCACTAATCATTATTATTCAAATACATTTACTGAATTTTGGTTATGGTAATTTATTTCATAATTGAGTATTAATATGCTATTTTAAATAGGGCTAAGTATACTAAGATCTAATCAACGCACTTTTCATTCAGTAAAAAAACAAAAAAATGCCCCCATCAAGCTTTAACTTTTTGGGGGCATTTGAATTTTAATAAACATCGGAATTACTTAATGATGCTCCTCCTTACTTGGGTCATAGTTAGCTTCTAATTCCGCCAATTCCTTTTTACCATAGGCAATCTTGGTGATAGTAGTATAAAGTACCGGCACAAAGAAGATTGCCAGAAATGTCGCTGCCAGCATCCCTCCGATCACTGTCCAACCAATCGTTTGTCTGGCAACAGCACCTGCTCCATTTGACAATGCCAATGGCACTACCCCAAGAATAAATGCCAGTGAAGTCATGATGATTGGTCTTAGTCTTAACTTGACAGCTTCCAACGTCGCATCCAATAATGGCATTCCTCTATCTACACGCTCTTTGGCAAACTCCACAATCAAAATGGCGTTTTTTGCTGCCAAACCGATCAAGGTCACCAAACCGATCTGAGCATACACGTTATTATCCAGTTTTGGCAAGAAATGAAGGGCTACAATCGCTCCAAAAGCTCCCAATGGAAGTGCCAGCAACACCGAAAATGGAACAGACCAGCTTTCATAAAGTGCTGCCAGAAGCAATGAAACCAAGACAATGGCCAGCACAAAAATCAAAATGGTGCTGTTTCCAGAAGACAATTCTTCTCTACTCAAAGCCGAGAAATCATAGCCGTACCCACTTGGCAGAACTTGTGCAGCCACTTCCTGAAGTGCTTCCAAAGCCTGTCCACTACTGTATCCAGGAGCCGCATTTCCGTTGATTTCAGCTGATCGGAATAGATTGTAATGGGAAATCACAGAAGCATTTTCGACTACTTCATAGTCCACTAAAGCCGAAAGTGGGACAGATTCCCTATTGGAATTCAATACATAATATTGCTGCAAGTCCTCAATTCCAGAACGATAAGAGGTATCCGCCTGGGAAACCACACGGAAATTCCTGCCATAACGTGTGAAGTCATTGACGTAATTACTTCCCATATAATTTGACATGGTGCTAAAGATATCCGTCATCTGTACTCCAAGCTTCTTCGCTTTCTCACGGTTTACAGTAATGTGATACCCCGGAGTCCGGGCATTAAAGAAACTATAAGCCATGGCGATTTCAGGTCTTTGATTTACTGCTGCCAAAAACTGACCCATGACCTGCTCAAATTCCTTGATATCTCCGCCACCGGCGCGCTGCTCCAGCATAAAACTGAATCCACCAGTTCTACCCAGACCAGGAATTGCAGGAGGTGGAACCACTACAATATTTCCGTCTTTAATAGCAGTGAACTTCTGATTTAGCTGAGCAATAAGTCCAAACAGCTGCTTGGAAGGCTCTTTTCTATCCTCCCAAGGATCCATCTGCACAAAGAAAGTTGCTGAGTTGGATTTGAAAGAAAAGTTAATCACGTTCAATCCACCGATTCCGGTGACGTGATTGACTCCATCTGTATTTTGGATCAAATCGTTCATTTGCATCATTACCTCTCGAGTCCTGCTAGTAGAGGCACTTTCAGGTAGTTCCAAGGTGATATACAATCTACCTTCATCCTCAGTAGGAAGGAAACCAGTTGGTTTAGATTGGAACAATCCAAATGTGCCAGCGAAAATACAGATTAGTAGTATCAACACCAATGGAGCTCTTCGTATCGATTTCTTTACACCCTCAGTATAAGAAATCGTCGTTCTTTCGAACCAAAGGTTAAATTTATAGAAGAACTTGTTCAGGCCTTTACCATGTTCATTGACCTCAGAAGGCTTCAATAGCAGGGTACAAAGCGCAGGTGTCAAACTCAAGGCTACAAAAGCGGAAATCAATACAGAGATCGCAATCGTAATCGCAAACTGCTGGTACATTCTTCCCACGATTCCAGGAATAAATCCAACTGGAATAAATACCGCAGAAAGAATCAATGCGATGGCAATTACCGGTGCAGTGATATCCTTCATTGCCAGTTTGGTTGCTTCTTTGGCAGAAATCTTTTTGGAATCAATGTAATGCTGAACGGCTTCCACTACTACAATCGCATCATCCACCACAATACCGATAGCCAAAACGAACCCGAAGAGAGTAAGCGTATTAATAGTAAACCCTAATAATGGGAAGAAAATAAAGGTACCGATGATCGAAACCGGAATCGCCAGTACAGGTACCAATGTGGCTCTCCAACTTTGAAGAAACAAAAACACCACGATTACTACCAATAACAAGGCCTCCATAAAGGTATGAAGCACCTCATTGATCGAAACGTCCACTACAGAAACCGATTCAAATGAAATGGTATATTCCATGTCATTTGGGAAACTGGCCTTCAACTCATCCAAAGCCGCATAAACTCCCTCTGCAGTTTCCAGTGCATTACTTCCCGGAGCTTGGTAAACCAGAAGAATGGCAGAATCTTTTCCATCCAAAATAGAAAACCGGCTATAATCAAACTGACCTAATTCCACTCGGGCCACATCTCTTAAATAAACCAGCGATCCATCGACAGGATTTGACCGAAGGACAATGTCTTCGAACTCTTCCGCCCGTTCCAATCGACCATTAACAGTGATCGGATATTCAAAAGCCTGACTATTAAACTGGGGCATCCCTCCTACTGTACCTGCTGCTACTTGGAGGTTTTGCTCCTGAATCGCAGCAGTTACCTCTCTAGACGAGATGTTATACTGGGCGAGTTTATCCGGTTTCAGCCAAACCCGCATACTGAAATCCTGGCCAATCGGAGTAATATCCCCGACCCCACTGACTCTTAGTAAGGCATCTTTGATATAAATATTGGCATAGTTGGAAAGGAATTTCGGATCATGGGTACCATTTGGTGAGGTAATACTGACCACCATCATAATACTCGGATTTCTCTTTCTGACTACCACACCTAGCCTTCTGACAGCTTCTGGAAGTTGCGGCTCTGCAATACTCACCCTGTTTTGCACATCCAAAGTGGCAATATCGATATCCGTTCCTACTTCGAATGTCACATTGGCATTCATCTGACCAGTACTGGTATTGGTCGAGGAGATATAAGCCATTCCCGGAGTTCCGTTTACTTGAGTTTCTATGGGAGTGGCCACCGTTTCTTCGACGGTTTTTGCATCCGCTCCTGTATAGTTTGCCGCGATGGAAACCACTGGTGGCGTGATGTCGGGATATTGCGTCACGGGGAGATTGAGAATTGCCAATGCCCCCACCAGCACAATCACAATGGAAATCACCATTGCTGTTACCGGTCGTTTTATAAATACGTCTGATATCATTATTATTGATTCAATCCTTTAAAAATTATTGTTGCGGAGCAGCACTTTCTGTGGTGATCTGAATTCCTTCTCTCAATTTCTGAACGCCACTCTCTACGATCACTGTACCTTCCGCTAGGCCATCTCTCACCACGATTTCATCTCCTAGTTGAGTGCCAAGGATCACCTTTTGCTGATGAACTTTGTTTTCTTCCTGAACCACAAAGACAAAATACTCTCCCATTTGCTCCACGACAGCTTTTGCAGGAATTGCCAGCTGTGGGCCGATATCTTCGTTCAAAACCTGAAGATTGACTGTCATACCAGCGATTAATTCATGGTTTGGATTTGGGAATCTCACTCTTAAATTAATGGTACCAGACTGTCTACCTACAGCTCTATCAATTGTGATAAATTCCCCGGGAAATGGATAAGAAGAACCATCACTAAACTGGATCATAAACAAAGAATCCGGCTTATTTTCTTCTCTCAATAGTTTATTATACCGAGGAATCTCACGTTCGTTCACCACAAAATTCAAAGACATTGGGTCGTTTGAAGAAAGAGTGTTTAAAAGGGGCTGGCCAGGAGAAACCTGAGCTCCTATTCGAACTTGTGAAATCCCAACTGTTCCATCAAAAGGCGCTGTCAATAATGAATATTGGTAATCCGTAGTCGCTGATTGTAGCTGGGCTTTCGCAAATGAAAGCTGGGATTTGGCATCCAGGACAGCCGTCTCAGCATAATCCAATTGCTGTTTGGCGATCGCATCCTGCTCATCTAATCTTTTATATCTCTCCAGGTCTTTGGTCAATTTGGCAAGATTTGCCTCAGCACTAGCCACGTTTGCTTGAGCCTGCTGCTGCGAAGCTGAATATTTACTTCGATCGATTTCATAAAGTTTTTGCCCCTTCTTCACCATTTGCCCATCCTGAACATAAATATTGGTGATATAGCCGGAGATTTGAGGTCTGATTTCCACTTCATTCATCGGTACCAAAGTCGCAGGATACTGATCAAATCCTTTGACCGGCTTTTTAACTACTTTATAGGTAGTCACAGGGATAACAGGCGCAGGCGGAGGTCCGGCTTGCTGCTTTGTACCACAGGCAAAAACCGTAAAAATCAGTGCTGAGTAAGCAATTATGTGAAAGTTAGATTTCATTATGATAGATAATTAGAGATGCAGAATTAATTGTATTCGATGATTCCGAGGGCTTTTTTCAGATCCAGTTTACTTTCCAAAACCTGATAGACAGCATTTAAGTGATTGAATTGAGCTGTTCTCAAATCTGATTCAGCCACGACCAAATCCACGTAGGCCTTGATCCCTTCATCGTATTGAAGTTTGATGATATTGTATACATCTTCGGCCATTTCCATATTCTCTCGAATGGCTTCCCATTCAAAGAGACTACTTTTATAATTTGCCAAAGCCACTTCGTATTCGGTTTTGATTTGGCTCGTCAGATTCTGGAGGTCAATTTCTCCCCTATCCACCTGTAAATTTGCTATTCTGACACGATGCATTCTTTTACCACCCTGAAAAATCGGCAAAGCCAATGTCAAGCCGATAGCAGAAGTCGGATAAGATTGCTGGTAGAGATTAGAAAAGTCCTGATTGAAGTACAGCCAGTTATACCGATAATTAGCGGATAATTCAGGAAGGTAATTCCACTTTTCATAGCTCGTCTGAATCTCGTTCAATGTCTGTTGAGTTTGCATCAGCTGGAATTCCACCCGATTTTCCAAAACCAATGGTTCAGAGTCTTCCATAAACATCTCCTCGAGCATCTTTTCCCGATTAAACTCTACAGTAAACTCAGCAGTATCAGGATATCCCATCAACTGTTTTAGGTAAGCATATTTCGCGTCAAAAGAAGTCTTAACCCGGTTCCGGTCACTTTTTTCATTGGCAAGTGCAATACTCGCGCGCTGATAATCTGTCTTATCTACCAGTCCGGCTTCGAATCTACTGACCGCATCTTTGTACTGCTTTTCCAACCTCAAAAGGTTTTCATCCAAAACATTCAGCTGCTCTGTTGCCAGCAAGATGTCGTAATAAGCCTTACTAACTTCCACAATTGTATTGATACGGCTGTTTTCAGTCAGTTTCTCCAATTGATCCCGATAATACTTGGAGGTTTTAGAAGCAAATAACTGGTCCCTGTTGAAGAGCGTTTGGTTTACCTGAAAAAGCACATTGGAATTCCAAGGCTGACCAAAGGTGATCAGCTGATCTCCAATTACTTGGGTTTGCAATTTGATATTATAAGAACCTCCTGCAGAGGCTGTAATCTGTGGAAACCAACCCGCCAAACTTGATTTGATTTCCTGATCTCCGATTTCTTCATCGATCTGTGACTGCCGGATCAGTGGACTGTTCAGCAATGAATACTCTAAAATTTCCTCCAAGGATAATTCTCCCTGTGGAATCGGTGGGTCCTCCTGGCCAAAGCCAGTCGTCGAAAAGAGAATAATGCTCATTCCAACTAGCAAAACATGCTTTTTAAACATAGAACTGTTTATTGAATAAAATAAAACTCGAACAAAGTTTGGGTTACTTGTTTTTGATTCCTTCCCAGATCAAACTAGAAATCTCTTCCAGGTTTACATTTTTCTCTGCAAACCTATTTTTAAAGTTATTTTTGATCCTGACCACCGAGTTGATATTCGAATTGACCAAAATAGCCAGGACCGTAGGGTTTATGTGTTTGAAGGCTCCCAAGTCAATTCCTGACTGGAAAAATTGATTGGCCCATTCATGCCAAGCATTTGGTTTTATTTGGGATTTTTCAGAATGAAAAGGAGAGTTTACGAATTGATCATAAAACCCATGATGGGCTGGATTGAGTTCAAAATAATCGGTGTAATTTTTCCAATAATTGAAAAAACGGGTCTCAAAATCCAAAGATTCATCATCCTTACTGGATACATAATCCTTGATTTTTCCTGATACGTATTCAAAAATTCCCAGGATCAATTCTTCCTTACTTTCGAAGTAAGTATAAATCGAACCTGCAGCCACTCCTGCATTTTTAGCGACTTTACTGACCGGACATCCGTGGAAGCCCTGCTCATTGATTAGTTCTAAGGCACTTTCGAGAATACAGGCTCTCTTGTTTTGTAAATTTTCCATAACTGAATGAACGTTCAATCATGCCTACCGGTAAATAGTTCCTGAAGCGTGAAAAAAAGTTAAAAAATTAATTCAGTGGAGATTTTTGGCCTTGGTAGGAATTTGCAAGTCTATACTTTGCGAACCTTGAAAATATGACTTAAGTCTGGAGGTACATTCCGTTTATTTTCAATTTATCCCTATTTTGGACATTCGATAAACCCGTAAAGCCTATTCTATTATGAACAGAATTTTTCTTTTGCTTTTCTTACTTCCTTCTTTTGCATCCGCACAGGCAAAAGTTGATACAGTAGAGATCTACAGTCCTGCGATGAAGAAGAACCTAAAGGCAGCAGTCACCACTCCTTCCTCTTATTCAGCTTCAACGACCCGTTACCCTGTGCTCTACCTCCTTCATGGCGGCAGTGGTGCTTTTGATGATTGGCATAAAAAAGTCACGGAGCCTGGCTTGGTCGGAAAACTTGCCGAAGAATATAACCTGATTATAGTTACACCTGGAGTCGGTCCAGCAAGTTATTATTTCGATAGTCCTCTGATGGATTCTGTTCGATACGAAACCTTTATTACTAAAGAACTGATCCCTGAAATTGACAAGACGTTTAAGACCTTGGCTAAGAAGGAATCTCGTGCAATCACAGGATTGTCAATGGGTGGACATGGAGCTATTACTTTAAGCGCAAAACATCCAGAATTATTTATCGCAGCAGGAAGTATGAGTGGTGTTATGAATATTGACACCCGGATGTGGTTAGTTCCGGAGGATTTTCAGAGTCTTCGCTCCAGCCAGCAGAAAGAGATGCTTGGAGAAGATCTGATTTATGATGCTCCTTTTTCAACTTACACAGCGGTAGGATTGATTGACAAAATCAAAGAAAATGGCATCGCTCTAACACTGGATATAGGTGTGGATGATTTTCTGATCAAAACCAATCGGCAAATGCACGAATTGCTATTGGTAAACAAAATCGACCATGATTACACAGAAAGACCAGGAGCACATACCTGGAATTACTGGACTGAGTCGCTTCCTTATCATCTTTTATTCTTTTCTAAATACCTGAAATGGGAATAATTACAGATAAAAGCAAAAATGATTTACCGGAGAAACTTCAAAAATTGACCTAAATTTTGCTTTTTGCAGCATAACTCAGCACCCATCTATGTCAAAATTTGATTCGATCAGGCCTTTTTATGACGCAGAAGCAAATGCAGCTATCCGGGAAATAGTGGATGACCCGATGCTTGATGCCATGATGAATTTCACTTTTCCTCATGATTCCAAGGATCACTGGAAAGACCTTATGCTTCACACGCATTCATTGCGGGATTTTCAGATCAACTTCATTTACCCTGGAGTAAAAAAAGTCCTGGAGAAAAGTTCTGACGGACTCAGCATCGATGGTTTTGAAAAACTGGAACCAAATACTTCTTATTTGTTTATCTCCAATCATAGAGACATCATCCTTGACACTTCACTTTTGAATGCCTCTCTCTATGAAAATGGTTTGGTTTTGACCACTTCGGCCATTGGCGATAACCTTATCAAAAAGAAGTTTTTGCATACCCTATCCAGATTAAACAGAAATTTTGCCATCAAGAGAGGGTTACAGGGAAGAGCTTTGTTGGAAAGCTCCATGCTCGCCTCGGAGTACATCAAGAAATCATTGGTTCACGAAAACAGATCTGTGTGGACAGCCCAGCGTGAAGGCAGAACTAAAGATGGAAATGATGCGACCCAGCGTGGTGTTCTGAAAATGCTGACTTTGGCAGAAGAAGGAAATAATCCTTTTGGCTATTTCGAAAAGATAAGAGTTGTCCCTATTTCTATTTCTTACGAATATGATCCCACAGACATTTTAAAAATGCCTGAACTGCTGGCAAAATCCAGAGATGAAAAGTATGTCAAAAGTGAAAATGAAGACTTTTTAAACCTGCTGCGCGGCATCATGGGAACAAAGAAAAGAATTCATATTCAGGTAAATGGTGTTTTGGACCAACAAATCGCTGAAATCTCCAAAATGGACCTGAATCAAAGCGAAAAATTAAGTCAACTAGCCCATGTGATCGATCAGAAAATATGGTCAGGATACAAGCTTTGGCCGAGTAACTACATCGCACATGATTTACTATATGGAGATGAAGAATACAAAGTCCACTACTCCGAAGCTGAAAAAAATGCCTTTGAGAAACGCTTAATTGAAAAAGTGGACACCAAAAACACCTTAATGGTCAAAAACTTTTTGGCCATGTATGCCAACCCTGTAAACAATCAGAAAAAAAGCTTGGAGTCCAGTTCAATCAGTTGAACTGGATTTCAATTTTGAAGGTAGATCCTTTACCTATCTCAGAATCAATCTCCAAGTTTCCTCCTAACTCTCTCACAAGTTTGGTGACAACGTGGAGGCCAAAGCCAAATCCTTTTTCTCCGGAAGTCCCCCTTTCACTGCTGACCTCCTCTGCTACAATCTGATCTATCTTTGACTGTGGCATACCAGTGCCGGTATCACTAACAGAAATCGACAAAACCTCTTTTTCCTCCTCCACTTCTAAATTGAGTAAAATGGAAATCGAACCGTAAGGTGGAGTGAATTTGATGGAATTAGAAATCAAATTACCCACTATCTGCATCAATTTTGATTTTGGAAATGGCCTAAAATGATTGGAGCTTCCCGTCTCCACATTGAAATTCAACTTTTTCACCATGGCTTGTGGCCCGAACATCGCCTGGATTTTATTTTTGAAAAGCAAGAGGGTGAATTCATGCTCTTTTGGATCTCGGGTCATCTGTAGTTTCGAGTCAAAATTTTGATGGAGAATTTCATCTGCCAAATCGAGAATGGAATTGCTACTGTTTTGGATAAGATCCATGTATTCCAATACTTCCTCCATTTGATTTTCAATACCCTGCATCTTGATTATCTCAGCCAATCCTACAATCCCTCCGATCGGACCTCTGACATCATGCGCCAGCTTTTTTTGGCTCTGTACCATTACGCTCATTTGCTCTTTTAACTCAGCCAGCTTGCTGTTTATTTTTAAACGATCCACTATTTGCCTGGCGATCATTTTTAAAAGCTCCCTCTTCTCAACAGCAATCTGTTTCGATTCCACATCCATCACACATAAGGCCCCAATGTTGTAGCCTTCTGCTGTAGTCAGAGGCACTCCTAGATAATAAGTCAGGTTAGGATCCTCTTTGACATAAAACTTATCCTTAAACCGAGCGTCTTTCCGCAAATCATTTACTTCAAAAATTTCACCTTCCCCTTTCTCCATGGTAAATTGACAAACAGAGTCTTCTCTTGGCATGTCAGAAATCTCCAATCCTACTTGTGCAATACTCCACTGGGTATAGGAGTCAATCAAATTGATCATTGAAACTTTTGTACCGGCCACATTTGCAGCCATTTCTGCAAGCCACCTGACACCATGTTTTCCATCATAATAATCTAAATCTAAATTACTTAAAGTCAATAATCTCTCTAATTCACTCTCAAGAGTATATTTATTATCCATTATTCAAAATTAAATAGTATTGAAAAACCACCTAAATAAAATCAATTTATACTAAAACCAATTTGATTAGATTTTATATTTAGATCAATATCCCATTTACGACCTATGCGCCTGATTAGACTATTTACTACGCTATTAATTATTTCATCTGGTACAAGTATTGAAACTTTCTCCCAGGACAAAGTGCCGGTCGCTGAAATAAAGACGCCTTTAGGGAAAATCCTTTTGTCTCTCGATGACAGAACACCAAACCATAGAGACAGTTTTATAGAATTGGCAAATGCAGGATATTGGGACACATTGACTTTTAATAGAGTCATCCCCAATTTTGTCAATCAAGGAGGCTGTCCAGACACAGAAGAAGGTTTTAATGATCCAGAATATCTATTGGCACCAGAAATCATTCCAGAACTGACACATCAGTACGGAGCTGTGGGAGCAGGAAGAGACGGAAATCCCGAAAAAATCAGTGCGCGTTGCCAGTTTTATATCATCCAAAATCCAGAAGGCGTCCATCGCTTAGATGGGGACTACACAGTTTTCGGACAGGTAATTCAAGGGATGGAAGTAGTAGAGAAAATCGCCAAAACTGCTACAAATGATCAGGATGAACCTATTCAACCAATGACAATGAAGATTAAGATCAAATATCTTTCTCCTTCAAAAATTGAGAAATTGAAATGAGTATTGCTTTCCGATTAGGATTACCTCTACTGGGAAGCTTCGGGATTCCCATAAAAATCACAGGAAACTCAGAAGATTTCATCATTGAAGTAGCAAATATTACTGAAAGAGACCCACTGGAAGAAGTGAAAGAAATCAATTAAAATCGAAATTTAAAGTAAGTTACAACCCAATGAATTCAAATAGCCCAATCAAAATACTCGTAGTAGGATGTGGAAATATGGGAGCTTCTCATGCAGTAGCCTACCACCATATGAAAGACTTTGAAATAGTAGGACTGGTATCGCGAGGCAAAAGCAAAAATGAATTAAATCAGGATTTGAACTCTGATTATCCACTTTTTGAGGATTTCGATCAAGCTCTTCAAGAATCCAATGCCCAAGCTGTCTGCATCAGTACCTATCCGGATACCCATGAGGATTTTGCTTTAAAGGCTTTAGAAGCCAATTGCCATGTATTTATTGAGAAACCATTGGCTGATTCGATAGAAGGTTGCGAAAAGATCATTGCCAAGGCCAAAGAGAAAAACAAAAAAGTAGTCGTAGGCTATATTTTAAGACATCATCCTTCTTGGATCCGATTTATCGAAGAAGCCCAAAAAATGGGTAAACCCCTTGTCATGCGGATGAATCTCAACCAACAAAGTCATGGATATATGTGGGATGTCCATAAAAACCTGATGAAAAGCCTGAGTCCAATTGTGGATTGCGGAGTACATTATATTGATGTCATGTGCCAAATGACCCGGTCAAAACCCATTTCTGTTTCAGCAATTGGAGCAAGAATGACCGATGAAATTGCCTTAGACAATTACAACTATGGACAACTCCAAATACGGTTCGAAGACGGTTCGGTCGGATGGTATGAAGCCGGATGGGGCCCCATGGTGAGTGAAACAGCATTTTTTGTCAAAGACGTCTTTGGACCAAAAGGTTCTGTTTCCATCACAGCAAAAGATGCCGGATCATCGGGAAAATCAGACCATGTAGATAGTCACACCAAGACAGAGTCCATCAAAATTCATCATTCTGAAATCAACGAAAAAAATGAATTTATCAAAGCAGATGAATGGATTGATCTGAAAGATGAACCTGGCCATCAGGAGCTTTGCAATAGGGAGCAACAATATTTTTTAAGAGCCATTAAAGAGAATTTGGATCTTGATGATCATTTAAAGGATGCCCTAAACAGCCTGAAGATCGCATTTGCCTGTGATGAATCGGTCAGAACCGGAGAAACAGTTAACTTATAATCCATCAAATATATTTTGGGAGTCTAGGCCAAAGACCCTATTTTTCCATTTTGGAAATGCTATGAAAAATAAAACAGTACTAATTACAGGTGGAGCATCAGGAATCGGGCTTGCCATGGTTCAGCTTTTTGCTACCAAAAGGTCCAACGTTTACTTTATTGATATCAATCCTGAAATAGGTGAAAAAGTGGCTCAGGAAGAGCGGGAAAAAGGATTAGATGTCACTTTTCTTTGTGGTAGCGTAGCAGATCCTGTGGAAACCGAATCTCTAATTCAATCAATCCCTGGCAAAATCGACACTTTAATCAATAATGCAGGGGTATCTCATGTAGGAAAGGTTGAAACCACCTCTGTGGAGGATTTTGACCGGGTATTCCAAGTGAATGTGAAAGGAATGTTTAATTGCATAAAGTCAGCCCTTCCAAAGCTGAAGGAAAATGGCGGAGGTTCTATTTTAAATATGGCATCTGTGGCAGCCACGATTGGTATTCCAGATCGATTTGCATACAGCATGACCAAAGGAGCTGCACTTTCCATGACATTGAGCGTAGCGAGAGATTATGTGGCTGATGGGATTCGTTGCAACTGCTTGTCCCCAGGGCGTGTTCATACGCCTTTTGTAGATGGGTTTTTAGCAAAAAATTATCCTGGTCAGGAAAAAGAGATGTTCGAAAAACTAGCCGCAACTCAGCCCATTGGCCGAATGGCTACACCAGCAGAAATTGCCGAGCTTGCCTACTTTGTGAGTGCTGAAACAGGGAGCTTCATTACCGGAACAAATATTCCGATTGATGGAGGGTTCTTGGGACTTAAAATGTGATCCGAATTACGAGTTAAGAGATACGATTTACGAGATCAGTTCTAGTGTTAACTTGGATACAAAATTTAACCATAACTTCTAGACTCTTACTTCTTGGTTCTTGATACTAGATTCTAATTACTTGATACTTATTACTATTTACTAGATACTTATATGAAACTGATACGATTCGGCGAAGCCGGAAAAGAAAAACCTGGGATCATCGATAAAGATGGCAATTATTTGGACTGCTCTGGATTCCAGGAAGATTGGAACGAGGCATTTTTTGAAAGCAACGGACTAGACAGATTGGATGCTTGGTTAGAAGCAAACATAGCTGGACTTAGCAAAATCCCTGATAATTCCAGAATCGGTTCCCCGGTGGCCAGACCTTCAAAAATTATTTGTATAGGTCTAAATTATCGCAAGCATGCCATCGAATCCGGTATGGCTGTTCCTGAGATCCCCATCATTTTTATGAAGGCTACCTCCTCTTTATCAGGACCATTTGACCCGATTTACATCCCTAAAAACTCCACAGCAACCGATTGGGAAGTGGAATTGGCGGTCGTGATAGGAAAAAGAGCCAAATATGTAAGCAAAGAAAATGCAATGGATTATGTGGCAGGTTATTGCCTCCACAATGATGTCAGTGAGCGTGATTTCCAGTTACGTCATGGAGGACAATGGGTGAAAGGCAAAAGTGCAGACAATTTTGCGCCCCTAGGACCATTTTTGGCCACCAAATTTGAGATTCCAGATCCTCATCATTTACGACTTTGGTTGAAATTAAATGGCGAAACTATTCAGGATAGTAACACCTCGGATTTGGTTTTTGACATCCCCTATCTGATTGAGCATTTGAGTCAGTACATGACATTATTGCCTGGTGATGTGATTTCTACTGGTACTCCGGCTGGTGTTGGATTAGGTTTTGACCCTCCAAAATACCTTTCGGAAGGCGACGTGGTGGAGTTGGGAATTGATGGTCTAGGCGTATCCCGTCAAGTTGCCATGAAAGATCCTGAAGCATGAGACTAGATGCGCACCAGCATTTTTGGAAATACAAGCCTTCAAAACATAGTTGGATCAATGAGGAAATGAAGGTCATCCGGAAAAATTTTCTTCCGGATGACCTGATTCCCATTCTCAAGGAATTTGAAATTGATGGTTGCGTAGCTGTCCAAGCCGATGAGAGTTTTTATGAAACTGCTTTTTTGATTGATTTGGCAGATGAACACCCGGAAATCAAAGCTGTGGTCGGATGGGCTGATTTGGGTAGTGATGCCTTAGACAAGGATCTCGACCAATTTTCCAAACACAAAAAACTCAAAGGGTATCGGGAAGTCTTACAATCCAAACCTGTAGAATACATGCTTCGAAAGGAGTTTATCCGAGGAATAGAAAAAATCGGAAAAAGAGGCTATACCTATGACATTTTGATCTTTCACAACCAACTGGAAGCGGCTTTGCAATTTGTCAAAAAAGCTCCTGAACAGCCCTTTGTGATAGACCATATAGCCAAACCAAATATCAAACTGGGAATCTGGAGAGACTGGAAAAAGGAAATGGCACCTTTAGCTGAGCGCGACTATATCTCCTGTAAATTATCAGGGATGGTTACTGAAGCCGATTGGAAAAACTGGAAACCACAGGATTTTGAAAACTATATGGAAATCGTACTGGAAGCTTTTGGTCCAAAACGCTTAATGTTTGGGTCTGACTGGCCGGTATGCCTGGTGGCTGGGGAATACGAGCAAGTTTTTGACTTGGTGGACAGATTTACCGATAAGTTGTCTCCTAGCGAAAAAAGAATGATCCTAGGTGAAAATGCAGCCAATTTTTACGGGATAAAAGAATAATCACGATTGACAAAACCCAAAAATGGATTTAAATCTCAAAGATAAAGTTATCATCATCAGTGGCGGTGCCAAAGGAATTGGTGGAGCCATTTCCAATGGTTTGATCGACGAAGGTGCCATTCCTGTATTGATAGACCCTTCCATTGAAGAAGGAGAATTGATTCTGGAAAGAGCTCCAATGAAAGCCCTACAAATTCCGATCCGACTAAACGATCCCGAAGATGCTGAAAAAGCTGTTCGACTGACAATTGAAAAGTTTGGAAGAATCGATGGCTTAGTCAACAATGCCGGAGCGAACGATAGTGTAGGCTTGGAAAATGGTTCTCCAGAGGCATTTGCCAACTCAGTTTCAAAAAATTTATTCCATTATTATCAGTTGGCACATTACGCATTGCCTTACCTGAAAATAACCCAAGGTTCCATCGTCAATATCAGTAGTAAGACTGCAGTAACTGGTCAAGGAGGAACTTCCGGTTATACCGCAGCCAAAGGAGCGCAATTGTCACTAACCCGTGAATGGGCAGTGGAATTATTGAAATATAAAATCAGGGTCAATGCGGTAATTCCTGCAGAAGTGTATACCCCGCTTTACAAAAACTGGATCCAAACTTTTGACAATCCAGAGCAAAAACTAGCTGATATTACACGCAATATTCCTTTGGGAAATCGCATGACCAGCCCAGAAGAAATCGCAGCAATGAGCATTTTCTTACTTTCTGACAAAGCCGGACACATAACAGGCCAGCACTTGTTTGTGGATGGAGGATACACCCACCTTGATCGATCCCTTTCATGAGCAATCACACCCAAAAACCTGCACTGGTACCTAAGCATCTTGTTTTACCATTTATTCTGATCACTTCCCTATTTGCTTTATGGGGTTTCGCCAATGACATCACCAACCCCATGGTGGCTGCATTCAAGCGCGTATTGGAACTGAACAATACTCAGGCATCCTGGGTACAAATGGCATTTTACGGAGGCTATTTCACCATGGCCCTTCCTGCGGCTTTTTTCATCAAAAAATACTCCTATAAAACTGGAATCCTACTAGGTTTGGGATTGTATGGTTTTGGTGCTCTCCTTTTCTATCCGGCGGCAGCTTGGGAAAGTTATGGCTTCTTCCTTGCCTCCTTATATATCCTGACATTTGGACTGGCTTTTTTAGAAACCACGGCAAATCCATACATCCTGTCGATGGGACCCGAAGCTACAGCCACACAAAGATTGAATCTAGCCCAAGCTTTCAATCCCATGGGAGCATTGGCTGGGTTATTCGTAGCAAAACAATTTATCCTGAATGCTCTTCAATCCAATGAAACGGATGCAGATGGAAACATCATATTCACGACGTTGGACGAATCTGCCAAGGCTGTCATCAGAACAGCAGATCTAATGGTCATAAGAAATCCCTATGTCATGTTGGGATTAGTGGTATTGGGTATTTTAGTCATTATTGCTTTGGCCAAAATGCCTGAAAGCAAAGACAACAACAAAATCGAGTTTAAAGCCACCATGCAGCGATTGCTCTCCCAGCGGAACTTTGTGGAAGGCACCCTGGCTCAAATGTTTTATGTAGGAGCTCAGATTATGGTCTGGACTTATATTTATCAATATGCCGAAGTCTTGGGTATTTCCAATGCGACGGCAGTAAACTATGGGTATTCTGCTTTGATTGTGTTTTTGATCGGTAGATGGATCTGTACTTACTTGTTTAAGTTTTTTGCTCCGGCAAAATTACTTTCCATCTTCTCCATACTGGCGATTATCTTTACTGCTGGAGCTATATTCCTACCAGGAATGCTGGGGCTTTATAGTTTAGTCGCAATATCTTTTGCTATGTCTTTGATGTTCCCTACCATCTATGGAATTGCTCTGGAGGGTCTGGGTGAGGACTCCAAATTTGCCGCAGCCTTTTTGGTTATGGCAATTGTGGGAGGAGCCATTATGCCTACCTTACAAGGAATGATTATGGACATAGGTGGAACTGCCTATGACGATACACTGATCCTGGGAGTTCCGGAAGTCAATTTTTCTTTTATTCTTCCCCTAGCCTGCTTTGTGATGGTCTTATTGTTTAGCGTAAGAGTAAAGGAAGTCGTCAAGTAAGAAGACTTTACTATCTCCGACCTAACACTGCAAGATTTCTGTAATTCTGAAGGTACCTAGAGATAAAATCCTAAAACTTAATTTCAATGAAAACCCAAACATTTGTGCTCATTTGTGATTTGAAGAATGAGGAAGATGCTATCCAAGCCTATGTGGAATGCCATCAAGCGGTAGCTCCTGAAATAATAGAAAGTATCCGTGTCGCTGGAGTGTTACAGATGAGTATCTATCGTTGGCAAAACAGACTGACCATGATCTTGGTTGGGGACGAAGATTTTTCCTTTGAAAAGAAGGCTAAATTAGATGAAAGTAACCCCAAAGTTCAGGAATGGGAATCATTTTTAGGCCAATACCAAACCAATTTACCAGGAACTCCTCCGAATTGGCGTTGGGCATTGACTGAGAAAATATTTGATTTTCAAGCTTGATTTTCAAAAAGCCTTTCCTTTTCAATAACTCTTAGGGAAAGGCTTTTTCCTGAATGCCTACTTTCTATCTTTGTAAAGAATAATTAATTACAACGGGGTGCCCAAAAGGCTGAGATGATACCCGAAAACCTGATCTGGATAATGCCAGCGTAGGAATTGTGAACCTTCCCTTTTTTCACTTTCTCACCTTTTCTGGGATTCATTCAGGTCTATGAAACTAGACGAATGAATAAACTGATCAAACAAGAAAAATTTGAAGTAGCCCCAGATGGGCTGCGAAATTGGCAAGGCCGAAAAGAATGGTTCTTCAACCGGGATGATACGGACCATTACGAGGATTACTACGAAGGTCCTTATAAATTCCAGGAGGTTTGGCAAAAGAAGACTTTGGAAGAACTGATCAAACAGGATCATCGGGTCAAAACCTTATTGGAATTTGGATGTGGTACCACACGATTCACTCGCTGGTGGCATGAAATCGGACTGGAGGCCACGGGAGGTGATATCTCTCCATTCATGCTAGCTCAAGGTGTGCAGTTATTCGATGGTGACCTGGTCTTGGCAGATTCCCACCACATGCCCTTTAAAGACCACTCTTTTGATGCGCTCGCTTTTGTCACCACTTTTGAATACTACAAAAACCCCGTCCAAGTAATCCAGGAAGCGGTAAGAGTAGGGAAATATGGGATCATTTTTGGAATGATGAACCGTAACACCCCTAAGTTAGTCCGAAGAAAAGTCCAGCAGGTTTTCGGTAAAAACAATTATTATGTCACTGCTCATTTCTATACGCCAAGTTCGCTGAAAGCATTGGTTGCTGAAGCATTGCCAGACCGTAAGTACAAAATCGAATGGAATGCCACTGGATTACCTAAATGGTTTCCAAAAAAACAATGGAAAATCCCTTATGGAGATTTCTTCGGTTTTCACGTTCAACTACTGGATGTTTAATGGGAGCTTTTGAAAACACTTTCGGTAAAATCAGTGCTGAAGTTTTTAAAGAAGACCTTCTGAACTCCTGTGGAGCCCAAAGAGAAGAAGTCATTTGCGGCCCACGATTTGGCGTAGATACTTCTGTCGTGGATCTCGGAAATGGTGATGTGTTGGCTATTTCCAGTGATCCACTTTCCTTGATCCCTGGTCTTGGAATGAAGGTCTCTGCCTGGCTATCCGTTCATTTGTTGGCCAATGATATGAGCACCACAGGTTTTGCTCCACAATTCGCACAGTTTGTACTCAATCTTCCGCTGAGTCTGAGCAGGGAAGACTTTCAGGTATATTGGCAACACATCCATGCACTTTGTGAGGAAATGGGAATCAGCATCACCGGAGGACATACCGGACAGATCCCGGGAATCGATTCCACCATTGCTGGTGGAGGAACTTTTTTTCTGAAAGCTCCCAAAAACCAGGTGCTTACCAGCAATCAAGCGAAAGCTGGTGATACCATTATCATGACCAAACATGCAGCCATTTCTTCCACCTCTCTTTTGGCAATGGCATTTCCGGAAACAGTCCAGGAAAAATTGGGTGTAAAGATCCAACATGCAGCAGCGGACAACTTCTGGAAACTTTCCGTCTTAAAAGAAGCAGTCATTTCCCGCCAAACACTTTCCCCCACGACAGGCCTCCATGCGATGCATGATGTGACAGAAGGTGGGGTTTTAGGAGCCGTACAAGAAATGGCGATAGCTTCAGGTTTGGGATTTGAAGTCATTAAAGATCTTGTTCCAGTTCCAAATGAGGTCCGGCAAGTTGCTGATCTGTTTGGAATCGATCCGCTCCTATCCATTGGCGCTGGAGCGATGATCATGGCTGTAGCAGCAGGGTCTGTAGCCCAACTTATCGATAAATTGGCTCAGGAAGGGATTCCAGCTACAGCCATTGGAAACTTAACTCAAAGCCCTGAACAAATTCTGATCGATTCAGCAGGAAATCGTTCAAGGTTTGAATTCAATGGAATCGACCCCTATTGGGAGGCTTTTTTCAATGCTATTCAACAAGGTAAAAAATGAAGAAACTAGCCGGAATTTACTTGGTAATAGATCCAAAACAACCCTGGAAAGGACTGATTGAAAAAACCCAACTTGCCTTAAAAGGAGGAGTTCAAATCCTTCAAATTTGGAATCACTGGCATGAGTGCATTTCTGAGGAAGAAAAAATCACTTTCTGTCAAGAAATCAAAGTATTTGCTCAAACCAATCAGATTCCGGTACTGATCAATGAAGATTGGAAATTGGCAATAAAATCCAACCTTGATGGCGTTCACTTAGATCAAATACCGAAACAGTGGGAGGAAATTCAGGAAGCTATGCAAGGAAAATTGATTGGGCTGACTGTCGGGAACAAAGAAGAGGAAATTTCTTGGGCTGAAGAGCAACAGCTTTCCTACATCAGCTTTTGTTCGGTTTTTCCATCCTCTTCGGTAGACTCCTGTGAATTGGTGCGACCAGAAAGCATTCAAAAAGCAAGAGAATTGACGGATCTTCCAATCTTTCTTTCAGGAGGAATCAAGCCAGAAAACCTTTCCATGTTGAATAATTTATCTTTTGATGGAATTGCCGTGATTTCCGGAATACTCAATACAACTGATCCTGAATTGGCGGTCAACTCCTATTTCAACCAACTCAACAAGCAATAAAATGAAGCGAAACTTATTAGAAAAACTATGTTGTCCATTTGACAAAAGCAATTTGAAAATTCAAGTTATTCAAGAAACTGATTCCGAGGAAATCATTGAAGGATTACTTACCTGTGACTCCTGTGAACGATATTTCCCGATCATTTATGGCATCCCTATTATGACACCAGATGAATATCGGGAAAAGAGTCTGGAACTGCCTAATTTGGAAAGATGGGGCTTAGAAATGGATACAAAAACTAATTCTTTCAAACTAGCTGGTGCAAAAACTGCCAAAGAACTAGAATAAATGAGTATTTTAAACTCCCAAAATCAATCAGTTTTGGGAGTTAATCTTTCCAACCTTAGCCAAATTTATAAACCTATGAAATCGAAATTTTTCGGAATCCTACTCAGTATGATCCTCACCAATTCTTTTGCTCAAGAAATCATCCTGCCATTATGGGAAGGGAATCCACCGCTTCAAACCGATATGGGCTTAGAAGAAAAAGCTGTAGAGGAAGGCATCATCCGAATCGAAAATGTACAGACTCCACAGATTGAAGTGTTTTTGCCTAGTAAACAAGCTCGGACAGGCCAAGCAGTCGTTATTTTTCCTGGTGGTGGATATCATATTCTTGCCTATGATTGGGAAGGAAGAGACTTTGCCAAATGGCTGAATACACAAGGAATAGTGGGGATTGTAGTTAAATACAGGCTTCCGGATTCCAAATCTCTCACAGATGCCAAAGAGGTCCCGCTACTTGATGCTCAACGGGCCATTCGTTTAGCAAGATACCATGCAGAAGAATGGAAAATAGACCCTGGCAAAATTGGTGTTTTGGGATTTTCAGCCGGTGGTCATTTGGCTTCTACGCTTAGCACTCAATACATGCACGAAGTTGACAGGACAAAAGATGAAATAGATGGACTATCTGCAAGACCAGATTTTTCAATTTTGGCCTATCCAGTAATCTCTTTTCGAGATGCGAGTGCACATTCTGGTTCTAGAAGAAACCTGATTGGAGAAAATGCTTCTCCAGAATTAATAGACAGATTTTCCGGTGAACTCAACGTCACTGAGGAAACCCCACCAACATTTTTGGTTCATGCACAGGATGACAAAGGTGTACCAATAGAGAATAGCTTTTTGTATTACAAAGCACTCCATGCAAAAGGCGTCCCGGCTTCTCTTCACATTTACCCTACGGGAGGCCATGGATTTGGCTTTGGACTAGGAAAAGGCCCTGTTTCTGGCTGGAGAGATGTGTTATTGGATTGGATGGTTGATTTGAAGTAGAAGGCTGTAAACAGAAGGTGAAGAAGTCAGCAGTTATCTCCATGAGCGAAGTCGAAGTGCTAGAATGAAATTTATTTTTATAAGGCTTCGACTCTGCTCCTCCTGACACCAGAGTTATTACTTTAAAACCTTACCATTTTGCAACTTTACCAATCCATTAATTTTACAATCTTACAATAATTCAATTTTACAATCTGATGATCAAAGTTATAGCTTTCGACGCAGACGACACCCTTTGGGTCAATGAACCTTTTTTCCGAGAAGCTGAGGAGAAGTTTACTGAAATGTTAGAAGATTTTATGCCTCAGCATAGTATCTTGAAAGAATTGTATCACACGGAAATCGAGAATATCAATCTCTATGGTTACGGAATCAAAGGCTTTGTTTTATCCATGATTGAGACTGCCCTGAGAGTCACAGACAAGCAAGTACCTTTAATTTTAATTGAAAAAATCCTAGAAATAGGCAGAGAAATGCTTGCAAAACCAGTGGAATTGATGGCCAATGTAGAAGATGTCTTAAGCCAGCTATCTCAGGAATACCGCCTGGTATTGGCTACTAAAGGAGACTTAGTAGACCAAGAACGTAAGCTCAAAAAATCAGGATTGGAAAAATATTTCCACCACATTGAAATTATGAGCGAAAAAGGACAAGATGACTTTAAAAAATTAATCGGGCATCTGGATGTCAATCCTTCGGAATTTATGATGATTGGAAATAGCCTAAAATCAGATATCTTACCTGTTCTAAACCTTGGTGGACATGCCATTCATATCCCTTTTCACATCACATGGAAACATGAAATGATCGAGCATGAAATTGATCATGCCAACTTCTACAAGGCCGAAAAGATCTCCCAGATTATCTCATTGATAGAGGAAATGTAAATCAGAGATCAGTATTTATAAATTCTGATTTCTCACTTCTTACTTCTTATATTCTCGCCTGATACGTATATAATTGGTAATACCTTCCTTCTAAAGCGATCAATTCCTCGTGTTTTCCTCTCTCTACAATCTTTCCTTGCTCGATGACCAAGATCTGGTCTGCCTGACGGATGGTGCTTAATCGGTGAGCAATCACAAATGTGGTTCTTCCCTTCATGAGTTCCTTTAAACTCGCTTGAATCAATGTCTCCGACTCTGTGTCCAAGTTGGAAGTAGCTTCATCCAAAATCAAAATCCTTGGGTCCGCCAAAACCGCTCTTGCAATGGCTATTCTTTGGCGTTGACCACCGGAAAGCTTTACTCCTCTTTCTCCGATCAAGGTATCTAAACCCTCCTCAAAACGGTCTGTAAATTCCTGCACATGCGCGGCATGAACCGCCTGAAGCAATTGTTCTTCTGAAGCATCAGGTCTTGGAAATAAGATATTTTCCCGAATGGTCCCTTCAAACAAAAAATCATCCTGTAACACCACTCCTAATTTTGATCGAAATGAATCCAAGGTCACTGCAGCTAAGTCATTGCCATCTAGGGTGATTCTTCCAGAATCGGGATTCAAAAAGGTTGCTGCCAAACCCGCAATAGTGGTTTTCCCAGAGCCCGAAGTCCCGACCAGTGCTGTCACCGATCCAGCTGGAGCTTCAAAACTGATTTCTTTGACCACCTCTTTTCCCTCTTCGTAAGCAAAGGAAACTTTATCAAACACCATATTTCCTTTGATTTTATCCAAGGCAATGGTCCGAAGGTTGTCATCTGCCTCAAGAGGAGTATTCATAATTTCCTCCGTCCGGTCCAAACCAGCAAAAGCTTCGGTTAATTGACTTCCTATATTGGACATCTGTACAATTGGAGCGATCATAAAGCCTAGGTAAAGTGTAAATGCCAGAAAATCTCCAAACGTCAGCTGCTCCTGCATGATCATATAACCACCCAGTCCCATGATCCCTGCTGATGCAAGTCCCAACAGAAGGGCTCCTGCAGAAGTCACAAAACTGGTTGCGGTTAAACTTGCCTTGACATTTTGAAACAGTTCATCTACTCCCTTGGCAAAAGTTTTTATTTCTTGTTCTTCTGCATTGAAGCCTTTTATTACGCGAATTCCTCCCAAAGTCTCTGTCAATCTCCCTGTTACCTGCGCATTGATCTTTCCTCTTTCACGGAAAATCGGCCGGATTCTTCCAAATGCTTTTAAAGATACCAACCCGAAAACCACCACTGGAAGCAGTACAAACAAGGTCATTTTAGGTGATATACTAATCAATAAAAACAAGGAAATCACAGCTGTCAAAATCCCTCCGATCATTTGGGCAAAGCCTGTTCCGACCAGGTTTCTAACCCCTTCTACATCCGACATGATTCTGGAAACCAATTCCCCGGTCTTTGTATTGTCAAAAAAACGAATGGGAAGTTTGATGATATGGCTTTGAACTTGAGAGCGAAGTTTGGCGATCAGATTCTGCGCTTCCACACTCAGGATTTGAGTCAAGGCGTATGATGTGACCGATTGAATCACAATGGCTGATACCACAGCGATGATCAGCCACTTGAGCATGTTCAGATCATTGCTAGGGATCACATCATCAATCAGGTATTTACTGGCTCCCGGCAGTACCAAGCTGGCAAGCCTACTGATAATGATGAGAAACAGACCTAAAAATAAATGCTTTCTTCTGGGCCAAATAATGGTCTTAAAGACCTGCCCCATCGTCACTTTGCGTTCAGCTTTTTTTGCCATGAAATAGTTTATTAAGACTGCAAAACCCAAAAATCTGTTTCACAGTTCCAAAATGGAATAAAGTTAAATATCAAAGGATCAGACACCTTCTAAAAAACTAAAAAGCCTCTCGAGAAATCGAGAGGCTTTATTTTTTTCATTCAATATCTTATTTACTTCGTTTTAGGAAGCACGTTTGAAATCAAAGAGATTTTTTCGATGGGTTCAGATGCATTGGAATAGATCCTCACCACTGAATTTTGTTTTCCCATTTTACCTGCAGAGTTAAATGAAACTTTAATTTCTGCAGATTGGCCTGGAGCAATTGGCTCTTTTGGCCAGCTAGGAACTGTACAGCCACAAGTTGCTGCTACATTCGAAATAATCAAAGGTGCCTTACCTGAATTCGTCAATTCAAAGGTATGAGACACTTTATCTCCCTGAGTAATATCTCCAAAGTCAATAGATTTTTCTTTGAATGTAATGGCTGCTCCAGATGCTTCTTGCGCATTAGCGTGAAAAACCAATGCAAACGCAAAGAGACTAAATAGAATGGCTATTTTTTTCATAAGATTATAATTTAATTTTAAATGGTCTCATGTCATCTCGCATTATCAGCAATCATCCTATAGAATGATATGTTTATCCTGCTCGATTTCATGATATTAAGTAGTAATGGTTTTCAAATATTCAACTTTTTCGGATAGCATCAAATAACGATATTCTATCCTCTCCGGTTATCTTATTGAAAATACCTTGCCAAAAATCCTTTTTTAGCGGTTTTATAACTATTCCTCAGCACTTTTTACAAAGAACATTGGATTAAAATTCACTAAGTATAATTCCTCCGTGGCCCTGGTAACTGCAGTATATAACCATCTGGTAAACTCCTTGTCCACTTGATCTTCTTTTAAATACCCCTGATCTACAAATACGGCCTTCCATTGTCCTCCTTGTGCTTTATGGCAAGTTAAGGCATACGCAAATTTTACCTGAAGCGCATTCAAATACGGGTCTTTTCTGATCAATTCCATCCGCTCTATTTTACTGGCCACATCGGCATAATCTTCAGAGACCTGCTGATATAAATTTCGATATTGATCACGGGTCAAAGATGGGCTGGGTGAATAAAGGGTATCCAATAGCACTTTGGCCTCAAAATGTGGCTCATCTGGATAATCCAAAAGTCTAAGCTCTAAAGTAGCAAAGCGAAATTCGTAAAGCTCTTCAAAAGATCTGATTTTCATGACTTCGGCCATGTCTCCATTTGCCAGGAAATTCACTTTATCTGATTCAGCCATATAGGTATAGTTGTTCTTGACTATCATCAGTAAATCACCTGTGCTGATTTCATCCTCAAAAAAATGAATGACTTTCCTGATATACAGATTGTATTGAACAGCTGCTTTATTCGATCTGGTCACGATCGTCGTATTTTCAGTACCGAATTTATCATATGCATACCTTAAACCATCTTCAAGCTTTTCGCCAGTCATTTTAAAAGTATCCTTGAATAAATTGGTAGTGATCTGGATTTTAGGTTGTTCGGACTTTAATTGATCTCTTAAATTGGTTGCATTGAAAAGTATTCCAGATTCCAATTTCTGCCGCATAACTTCAGTCAATTCAATCTGGGAGGCTTCCAAACGGAAATACCTTTGGAGATAACTTGATTCCAAAGCGGGACTATATTCACTACCTACCGGAGGCAATTGAGCGGTGTCTCCCACGAGTATAAGCCTATTTCCCGAACCCTGAAAAGTAAACCGGATCAGATCCCCGAGTAGATTCCCTGACATTCCTCCATCATCAGCAAGCATGGAGGATTCGTCTACGATAAATACGGTATCCTTGAAATAGTTTTTTTGAAGGACAAAGCCCATTCCCAAACTTCCATCCTCCCCTTTTGGCTTGTAAATGATTTTGTGAATGGTAAAAGCTGCCCTTTTACTATAATTTCCCATGACTTTGGCTGCTCGTCCAGTGGGTGCGAGTAGTAAGGCTTTCATATTCAATCTAGGCAAACTCCTCACCAATGCAGAAATCACAGAAGTTTTACCGGTACCGGCATATCCTCTTAGAACAAAAGTTGGTTTGGAAGTAGCATCCTTCGACAAAAAATCATCCATTTTCTTGAAAAATACAGATTGACCTGATGTTGGCGAAAAAGGAAAATTTTTGATCAATAAATCCGAAGGCTTCGGCAAGTGCTGATTATCTTTAACCATAGAAGCGAATGTAAATGGCAAAAGACAATATCAGCAAGGAAATAGAATCAAAATTTGGAAATCAATTGCGAGTGCGGGTAAATGGGATCCTAATCGAAGAAAATAAACTGCTTATGGTCAAGCATCTGATGGGTGATGGGAAAGTTTTATGGTCAGTACCCGGTGGAGGGATGCATTATGGAACCGATGCAACCGAAAATCTGATGAGAGAATTTAAGGAAGAAACAGGTTTAAATGTTAAAATTCGCAAATATTTGTTCGTTCACGAGTATTTAGACCCTCCATTACACGCGATGGAGCATTTTTTTAGTTTAAAATCCACCGGAGGTAGTTTAAAACTCGGAGAAGATCCCGAACTTAGTAAGGAATTCCAGATTTTGAGTGAAGTTGCATGGATGAGTCTGGAAGATATCCGTTCACTGCCTCAGGACTCCCTTCATCAAATCTTTTGGCGAATAAATTCACTTGAGGACTTAGGTTTGTGGAAAGGATATTTTAATTTTGGAAATATTTCCATAAAATAGCACGTTTAAAAAACCTTCAACCTTACCTTGATTTAAAATTTAATCAAAATGACTCTAACTAAAGTATTATCCTTTGTCTTCCTTATAGCTGCTCTAGGTCTTGGTTACCTTCTTTGGAAAGGCGTAGATGATGTAGTGGAAACTGAGAAAAGAATTGCTTTGACAGAAGCTGCCATTATCGAAAAACTCCAAATGCTACGAGATGCTGAATTGGCATATCAAGCTGCTAATGGAAAATATGCGGACAACTGGGACACCTTGAAGCAATTCATCCAAGAAGGTAAAATCTGGCTAGTTCAGAGAACTGAAACAACCAAATTATTGGAATACGGTAAAGAAGAAACTACAGTAACCTTTGACACGCTTGGTTCTGTGAATGTTTTGGACTCTTTGTTTAACGATAGAAAATATCCAAACTTCAATCTGGAAGCTTTGGCAGTGGTACCGGGTTCAGGTGGAAAGCGATTTGAATTCTTTGCTGACAAAATCGAAAGAAACAGCTACGAAATCGCTGTATTCGAGATCAGAGACCCTGCTCCAATCAATCCTGAAAGAAGATTAAACAACAACGAGAAAGCCCTAAAAGTGGGTTCCAGAACTGACGCTTCTACTGAAGGTAACTGGAAATAATCCCTACGGATTTTGGAAAACAATCTCAAAGTATACAAGAGTGATAAGTTTGATGTGGAAGACACAACGAGCTTATCACTTTTTTTATATCCCCACTCCCTTGCGATTTTTGCAAAAGACAAAAATCAAGCAAACATCGGAATTCATTATTACACCAAATTTGAGTGGAATGAAATAGAGAATTTGCTGGTTTCTGATCCATTGCTTAGAATGGATCTTCCTGCTAAAATCTACTTGCACCAACTTGAATTTAGTTTAGTGCCGGGTGTGCTGTATGCTCCTGGAAAAGAGGAAACCTATCTCTCATTTGTTGGGGATCAGAAAAAGGACAACTTTTATTTTGCAACGCCATTGGACAGCAATAATATCCAAATGGTATCTTATCTCTCCAGTAAGACCAAAAAAGCGCTGGAAGCAAGGTTTTCGGAAATAAACTTCTATCATGGAGGCACTTCTTTTTTATCCTACTTATTTAAGGAACGGTTTAATCTCATCGGCCAAGAAATCCTTGTCTGCATTTTGGATCAATATATTTATCTGGTGGCATTTACTGACCAGGAGCTCAGTGTCTTTAATATTTTTGAAATAAAAGAAAAAGAGGACATTCTCAAATACATCAATATCGTCATTGCCCAGTTGAACTACGACAAGAATCACGTAAGAATCAGTCTTTTCGGAGCTACTGAGCATTTTGAAATCACCAACGAATGGGGAAAAGAATATTTCTACCATTTCAGAATAATGAAGCCACATTCTAACCAAAACTATTCCCACGGTTTTAAACATTTAAAATCCGGAGGCCTATTTGAGTCTTCTTGGCAATTTGATTGATCATGAAAAAAGTAGCCATTTTCCCGGGTTCATTTGACCCATTCACGATGGGCCATCACGACATAGTGATCAGAAGTCTGAAACTTTTTGACGAAGTGATAATCGGTATTGGCTACAATTCCACGAAGCAAAACCGCTATTTCGACATAGATGTCATGGTAGATAAAATCAAAAGTGTCTATACCGGAGTGGATGCCGTCAAAGTCATTGTTTACAATGAATTGACCTCCACTTTAGCCAAAAAACACGACGCAAATTACCTTGTAAGAGGTTTGAGAAATACGACGGATTTCGAGTACGAAAACACGATCTGTCAAATGAACAGATATCTAAATGAAGAGCTGGAAACTGTATTTTTGATTACTTCCCCTCCTTTTGCAGCGATCAGCTCTACGGTCATCCGAGAGGTGCATCGCTATGGCGGAGATGTGGCAGAATTCCTACCTTATAAAATCTGAGGTTTTGGGTGGTTTTTGATAAACTGCTTAAATAGATACCTCATGGATGGATAAGAGTTTACGAGCGCAATTTTGGCATCTGGCTCATAAAACCATCTGATATCCTCTATTCCCTCTTCTTTTTGTGGAGTCATGTTTTTATCATCCAGGCATTCCATTTCGTACCAATAAGTTTTTTTGAGGATACTTTTCCTGTTTTGGGTATAAGTATGCCAAGTGTTGTACAAATGTTTGGTCACTTTAACCTTGACAGCACATTCCTCCTCTACCTCCCTCAGCGCACATTGCTCAGGAGTTTCACCCTTGTCAAACTTTCCTTTTGGAAAATCCCATTTTCCAAGTCTAAAAATCAACAAGACTTTTTTCTTTTTATTGGTCACGACTCCACCTGCCGCTTTGATGATCATAAATCTGCTTTTGACAAATTTCTTTAAGGATGATTTGTCCTTTGTGACCAATGTAATGGAATCCAGATTTTTTAGCTTTCTGGTTCGAAGAACATAGAGAAGCTTGATTACTAGATCATGGGAAGGTTCATGAAAAAGCACGTCATCGTGCCAATCCACAGAATTCAGCAACTCGTCAGGTTGATGGTAAATCGACTCAAAAGTTTTTCGACCATCCAATTCTTCATAGGAAATAAGATCTAGAGGCTTGTCGTTTACAAAAATTCTCATGGAAAATCCGAGCTTTATGATTCTGAAAGAACCAAAAATGCATAAAAAAATCAGCAGCAACAACCTTCAGGAAAGTTTATCACTTATTTTTGGGGTATGGAAATTTTAGACCCGAGTGTAGCTGCTGAAGTAGCCGATAAATTACTGGAAATACAAGCGATCCGACTTCAACCTGAATCCCCTTTTACCTGGGCCTCGGGCTGGAAATCCCCGATTTATTGTGACAATCGATTATCCTTGTCTTTTCCCGAAGTCAGAAATCTGATTAAAAACCAACTGGTAAAAAGTGTGATGCACTATTTCCCGCAGGCAGAAGCCATTGCAGGAGTAGCCACAGCTGGCATTCCTCAAGGAGCATTGATAGCCAATGACCTGGAGCTGCCATTTATCTATGTCCGTTCCAAAGCTAAAGGACATGGTATGGAAAATATGATCGAGGGGAAAGTAACTCCAGGACAAAAAGTAGTAGTGGTCGAAGATTTGGTTTCTACTGGGGGAAGTTCATTAAAAGCTGCTGAAGACCTTCGGAAAGCCGGTTTTGAGGTGCTAGGAATGGTTGCAATCTTTAGCTATGGCTTTGACTTGGCTTCAGAAAACTTCAAAAATGCAGGGATCAAATTGATATGCTTGAGCCATTACGAAGCTCTTTTGCCTAGAGCAATCCAGAAAAAATATGTAACTGATGAAACTTTGAAATCCTTATCAGCTTGGAGAAAAGATCCTTCAACATGGACTCCTTGATACTATTCCTGACGAGAGGTTGACAACAAACCAAAAGTAAAAAGGCCGGAACATCCGGCCTTTTTACTTTTGGAATAGGCCTATAGAACCTCCTACCCAATCTTTGTCTTTGTTGAATTTGACCCCTACCATTTCTCCTCTGCTCAAACGGGCCAAATTTGCCACCAAGGTAGGACTTTCATCTTCTTCTGGCCAAAGTGCCAAAATCCTTACTTCTACTTTCACTTTTCCTTCCGGAGCCTGGATTACCGGCGCATAGTGAACTTTCTTTTGAAGCAAATACAGGTCTTTTTCCTTCACTTCGTCTATGTCTTGTCTGGTCACATGAAACTTAACTCCGCTTCCTGAAAATGAAAACAAGGGCTTTAAGACATAATTTTCCAGATCAGTTGGGATTTTATGTATTTCGCTGAGCAATTTACTTTCGATAAAATAGGGACCGCTTAGAAACGGGAGAATAAATTTTGAAATCCTGGTGTACCAATTTGGATGACCTGCCCATTCTACTTCTAATTCTTCCTCAAAACTAAAGGCTAGTTTCAAATCTTTTCGCAGATCCAATTCATCAAAAATCACACGGTTATAAATCCTCTTTATTTGAATTTTTTTTCCTCCCTCATTTGAATAAAAAAGTTTTTTTCCTTCTTTGATCACCTCAGTGACACAAATCACCGGAATCCCTAAATCCTTCTTACAGTAGTAGAAATCAATCTTCGTGTTTTGTTTTTCAGGCTCGATTTCCAATAAAACCACCTCTTCAGGCTTATGGTTTTTTAGAACCACTTTTTTCAGCAGTTCCAAAAAAGAGGTTTCATCAAAACCATTGAGGTAAGGAGTGGTATCCTTCAGGAATGGATAAAAATTGACAAACTTTTGAAAAAGGTGGAACTGAAAATTAAAAACAGATGGAAATCCCTGTATTTCAATCAACTTCGGCACACATTTCCCATTTTCCTCACATACCCCAAAATCAATTGCAAGAAACTGGGAATGAGAATCTTCATTCGGAACAGCAGTATTTAAATCAATCGAACGCTGGGTAAGAGTTTTGAAATCTGATCTTTTTATAAAAGAGATTACTTCCTCACACCCTTTCTGAATTTGATTTTTAAGATCTTCAGGAATGAAAAAAGGTGTCTCTGCAATTCTAAATGTCGGAGCAAAATCGAAATCAGTGGCAATATCCTTTAAAAAAGCATTGTATTTCTCTGGTGAAAACGATGCATTGAATTGTTCTCTAAAGGACTGGATCATAGATTTTAGATAATTAGTGAAGGAGTTTTTGTCGACTTGATTTTTCTTATCGCTTGTTCCAAAAAGTTTGGTATAAGCGTCTCATTCGTCTTATAGATTTTATTTTCATCTACCAGATGCTCCAGCATGGTTCTGAATTTTGCTTTCCCTTTAGAAGCGATAATTTTCTCTCTTACCTCCGCCTTTTTCAAATGTGCCAAAAAACTGACTGGATCGGCTTCTGGGTGAAATTGGGTGCCAATTATTTCATCCGAAAAGCGAATGGCCATGATCGCCCTTTCGTATTCCACATGACTCCTGATTTTCTCTAGCGCGATGATTTTAGCTCCCAATAAATTAAATTTCTTATGGTTCGGTTGGAGTACCTGATAGTCTCTCGAGTCAACAGCCCAAAAGGGATTATCCAGGTTCTGGAAAAGCGGATCTGTCATCCCTTCGATCGTTTTATGGATGGACATGACTCCAAAAGAGGTAGATTTCCTCTTACTCAATTTGCCCAATCCAAAATGCCTGCATGCCATTTGATAAGAATGGCAAATTAAAAGGATGTGCTTTTTTTGGGAGTGATTCTGATTCCAGATCCAAATCTGATCCAATAAATCAAAATATTTCAGATCCCAATTGCCATCACCTTCCAGCGGATTCCCTGGCCCACCGGTAGAAATATACATGTCATATTCCAAAATATCCGGTAGTTCAGCTTTGCCTCTCACATCATAAACCCGATAGGAAATCTGATCTGCAAACCTGTCTACAATTTCCTTGATGCATCGCATCCCCTGATTCGCTTCCCCATCATACATATCCAGGATGGCCAGATTTATCTTTTTCTTTCGCACGATTCTTCTACTTTATTATCTGTCGCAAAGGTAATTAATGAGACTGAATCCCTTGTCTAAATTTTGAAGTTATCATATCTACCACTTTAGATAGATCCTGGGTCTTTTCAAAAACTGCGAGTTGCTGATCTGCCCCAGTACCGTTTTTCAGGATTTCATGGACATAGTTGATCTCTTCTCTACTTCCCAACTCATCTACCACATCGTCTATGAAATCCAAAAGTTCCAATACCAGTTCTTGAGTAGGTACCTCTGTTTTCTTGCCAAAATCAATCAGTTTTCCTTCAATCCCATTTCTTGCTGCACGAAATTTGTTTTCCCGGATCAGTGCAATCCTATAAATATTAAAGCTGGTATTGCTCATCAATAATTTATACAGTTTGGCCACAATCGCCTGTATCAAAGCCACAATACAAATAGTCTCATCCACTGTCAGGCACATATCACAAATCCGGAATTCAATCGTGCTGAAGAAAGGATGCATCCTGAGATCCCACCAGATCTTTTTAGGGTTATCGATGCAGTTAGTTTTGACCAAAATCTCCAAAAAGTTGTCATAAGACTGCACAGAATCAAAATATTCCGGCAGCCCAGTCCTTGGGAATTTTGCAAAAACTTTAGCTCTGAACGCTTTAAAACCCGTATTTCTACCTTCCCAAAATGGTGAATTGGTCGAAAGTGCATAAATATGGGGCAAAAAATAGCATGCCTGATTCATCAATTGTAGGGCAATATCCCTGTTGTCAATTCCTATATGCACATGTAAGCCAAATATCAAATTGGAGCGAGCAATATCCTTTAGTTCATTGACTATTTCATGATAGCGGAGATCATCTGTTATTTCCTGGTCCTGCCATTTTGAAAAAGGATGTGTCCCAGCAGCTCCTACAACCAGACCCTGTTTATCTGCGAGTTCGAAGATCTTGTTTCTCAAAAAAGAGACTTCTTTTCTAGCTTCAGCTACATTATTGCAGATATTGGTCCCCACTTCTACCACCGACTGATGCATTTCCGCTTTGACCTGCTCTCTCAGCATGATTTTTCCACCTTCCACAATCTTTGACATATGAGATTTCAGGTCCCTGGTATGGGGATCAATGATCTGATATTCTTCCTCTACACCCAACGTGAATTTGGGTAACTTTTTCCCACCTTCTTTCATGAAAAGTTCTTTACAGATTAAAATCTTTTGGCTGATGTGGCTGCATCACGAATAAATGTTCCCCAGGTCAAATTCATTTTCCCTGGTTTTTGAGCTTTGGCATAAGCAATAGCCATTTTTGCAGCTTCTTCCACGACCCATTCAAAATTTTCCTGGCCTACAGAATTGACATCTGCATCGGGCGCAGGATTGCCAAAATCAATTGCATAAGGAATTCCATCTCTCACGGCAAATTCTACTGTATTGAAATCATATCCTAAGCCTTTGCAAAGGCGAATCGTGTAATCTTTGACAGTGGACAGTAATTTTTTGGAAGTTGGGCTTTTATCCACCACATACCGCAGGTGATGAGGATTCCGAGGCTCATAATCCATTATTCTTACAGCTTTGCCACCTAGGCAATACACTCTAAAATATTCGTCAAAAACGATTTCTTCCTGTAGAAGCATAACCAATTGACCAGTTTCTGGATGCTTTTGAAAAAACTCCTCTTTATTCTCTAGCCTGTAGACATTTTTCCATCCACCCCCAGCATACGGCTTCATATAAGCCGGAAAGCCGATGTAATCAAACATTCCATCCCAATCCAGGGGTGCAACCAAGTTTCTAAATGATTTACCGGTTGTGTCATCGGGATGCTTCGCGGAAGGCAATAGCACTGTTTTGGGAAGCGGAACGCCTAATTGATCTGCCAATGCATTGTTAAAGAATTTATCATCAGCACTCCACCAAAAAGGGTTGTTGATCACGGCAGTACCAGTCAAAGCGGCATTTTTTAAAAATGCCCTGTAAAATGGCACATCCTGGGATATCCTATCAATAATGACTGCATACTCTGAGAGGTGATTTTGAATCACTTTGTCAATTTTCACAGCCTCAGCCATAATTCCAGTTGGAGCTATTTGATTGACACGGTCAATAAATGCCTGAGGAAATGTATCCTCCATTCCGAAAAGTATTCCTATCTTTTTCATTCAAAGTTTATTAGGTGATTTTTAAATCTATTGATTAACCGAATTTTATCCTTGAGAGGTAATGTGGGAACATCTCTTTCCAAACATCCCAATCGTGTTGCCTATTTTGTCTGACATCCAACCAGTGGGGTAATCCTCGTGACTTGAGCACCTCATGCAGTTTCAGATTGGCATCGAAACAGATATCCCAATTGGAGGTACCTAGGACGATATCCATATTCCACAACTCATTGTCATTTAAAGCTCCTAAAAACTCCAACGGGCTATTATAATAGATATCATCGTGTACATACCCATCCATGAAATCCCGAATGCTAAAAGCTCCTGACATACTAAACATATGACTGACATATCCAGGATGCCTAAAAGCAAAATTGGCTGCATGGTACCCTCCAAAAGAACATCCAGCCATTACAACTTTTCCGACACGGGTATTGAGACGAATACGCTCTACCAGTTCATGACAGATCATTTTGTCATAGGCCACATGCTGTTCAATACGCTGGTGGGGATGGACATTTTTATAATAAAAACTTTGGGCATCATTGCTCTCAGGGCAGAAAATCTGTATTAACCCTTGCTCAATATACCATTGGGCGGAGGCGATTAGTCCCATGTCCCGATTTTCATGAAAGGAACCTTTGGATGTAGGAAACAGGACTACTGGATAGCCTGCATGTCCAAAAATAAGCATCTGAACATCCCTTTGCAGGAAATTAGAGAACCACTTGAAATATTCTTCTTTCATCTGATTTGATTATGAATACCAATCAATTAAGTGGATCCCACTTTCAATCAAATAAGTCAAAAATCATCAAAAACCAAAACACTGAAACCCTCAGTGCATTATATTTTTATGATGCTTTATTTAAAAAATGAACTAATGGATTTATTACTCAATCGGATCATTCTGGAAATACCCACCAACAGTAGAAAAAGAAACAGGCCGATAAAGATCCATTTACTGGTTGTGCAAAAGGAAGCTAGCCATGCAAAAATGGGTTTTTGAGTTGGAAAATTGTTGATCAGTTTTATAATTAAAATATTCTCAAAGAAATCAAAAAGCACAATAATCAACGGTACTACCGTCAGTTTTTTACTTTCCCAAAGTACTAATAGGACCCCAGTCGTCAATAAACCATATACAATCAAATACGGAAAATCCAAAGCTAACAAACCCATTTTATAAAGAGCAAGATCGGATTTAGAAAGACTTCCTAAGGCCAAATAGGCCTGATCCACGGAGTACGCAAATTTCAAATCAAGAGCCTGCTCTGCAGGTAAAAAATAATTTAACAACAGGTTAAACAGCACGAAAAGGAAAGCCAGAAATAGAAGAACAGACTTTTTTCTGAGAGTAGAAAAAAACGAAGATGTGGACATAAAAGCTGGCTAAAAAACTGATACTTTCGGTTTAAAAAAACTTAAGGCAAATAAAATGCTTTTTAACATTTTTAAAAAGCGCCAAAACTATTTTTTAAACCATCCTGCATACATTGGGTAGTTTTTTGCTGTACGGTCAATGACTTCTTGCATACCCTCTCCAGTATCTTTTACCTTTTTGGCTGGCATACCAGCATAAATCGAATCAGCCTCTACAATCGTACCCGCCAACACCACAGCACCTGCTGCTATAACAGCCCCAGAATGTACCACTGCTCCATCCATCACTATTGCTCCCATCCCGACTAATACCCTGTCATGAATAGTACACCCATGAACCACCGCATTATGAGCGATCGACACTTTATTGCCGATGATGGTGGGAAATTTTTGATAGGTACAGTGAATCACCGCTCCATCTTGAATATTGGTTTCGTCCCCTATTTTAATAAAATGTACGTCTCCTCTCAGCACAGCATTAAACCAAACTGTACAATTATTCCCCATTTGAACATCCCCAACAAGTGTTGCATTTGGAGCTATCCAACAATTTTCGCCCATTTGCGGTTCTTTTTCATTGACTGGAATAATTAATGCCATATGCTTTAAAATGTTTTTGCTGATCAAATCTAAAAAGATCTTCCCGGCAAAAATCTTTTCTCAAATGAAACTTTAAAAATAATTTTGAGTTTAAATGTATATACACATAAATTTGTGAAAATTTCAACCCTTTATCAATACCAATGAAAACTATTAAACTATCAGGATTAGTTGTTGCAACTGCATTGCTTGCATTTTCTTGTAACAAACCATCCGAAACTGTAGAAACCACTGAAGCCCAAGAAGTAGCGGCAGCAGAAGGTAAATCATTAGAAATTGTACCAGAAGCAACTACCATTGCTTGGAGAGGTTACAAACCGGCTGGCCAGCATTTCGGTAAAATTCCAGCTGTAGAAGGAACTCTAGCCGTGCAAGGTGAAGAAATCACTGGTGGTAAATTCACTTTTGATATCACAGGTCTTAAAATTGAAGACATGGAAGAAACCGACGAGAGCTATGGTAAGCTTTGGGGTCACCTTCAGTCTCCAGACTTCTTTGATGCTGCAAACCACCCTCAGGCAACTTTCGAAATCACTTCTGTTGAGCCATTCAAAGAAGGTGATGAGATTGCTGACCAGGAGCAATTTGCAACAGACAACACTCCAAAAGCAGCATCAGAACTTTCTCCAGCTAATCCAACACACTGGATCAGCGGTAATTTAACCATGAGAGGAACGACAAAAAACATTAAATTCCCAGCAGCTGTAAGTTTGGAAAACGGAGCGGTAACTGCGAAAGCTGGTTTTAACATTGACAGAACTGCTTGGGGTCTGGCTTATGGAGATGAGGCAACTGCTGTAGATAAGGCTAAAGATAAATTTATCTACAACACTGTTTCTCTTACCCTTGATGTGAAAGCAGCCGAATAAATATTTTAAAATTCAGCAAAAGAGGAATTCTGACGAATTCCTCTTTTTTTTGTCCTTTGATGATGGATTTCCCTTATGCTTACCCTGTTCCATTTCCTGATTTCAAACAAAAACTCTCCAAATGGGCCAAGGCTAATTTTCAGTTTTTGGCGCTGTTTCAGGGAAATAATTACCAATATCCTGAAGAGCCATTTTCGGACTTTTTCTTTGCAGGAAATCAAAAATTAACCGAAAGTGAAATCTGGGATAAATCTGTTAAAAAAGTTAAAATCGGGATCATCGGATATGATTTTAAGAACCAAATAGAAAAATTATCTAGCTCGAATCCTCCCTGTATCCCACTTCCTGAACTCTGCTTTTTTACTCCTGAAATTGCTATTCGATTTGAAGCAAACCTGATTAAAAGTACCACTGAGCTCCCTGAGAAATTTTGGAATGAGGTGGAATCTGTAGAGTATCTGAGCCAAAATACTGAGTGCAATACCAGGCCTTTAATCAGCAAACAGGAGTATCTCGATGCAGTCAAAAAAATCCAAGGAATGATCGTGGAGGGTGATACCTATGAAATGAATTTTTGTCAGGCTTTTGAGGGTCAATTTGAAGACTGGGATCCGGTCTCTGCTTATTTCGAGCTTCAAAAAGCATCCCCAATGCCATTCTCGGCTTTGTTCAAAGCTGAGGACAAATGGCTTATTTCTGCCTCTCCAGAAAGATATTTGAAAAAAACAGATTCCAGACTGATAGGTCAGCCCATCAAAGGAACGATCCGAAGAGGCAATACTCCAAAAGAAGACCAAATCAACCACTCCATTTTGATCGAAAGTGAAAAAGAACGGGCGGAAAATCTAATGATTACCGACCTAACCAGAAACGACCTTTCTAAAGTTTCAAAAGTGGGTACGGTTCGAGTTGATGAGCTTTTTGGTATTTATTCTCTTCCGAGAGTTTTTCAGATGATCACAACGGTTAGTTCTCAGCTGAAGGAAAATACATCATTCATGGATATCATCCATGCGACATTTCCAATGGGATCCATGACAGGTGCTCCTAAAATAAGAACCATGGAACTCATAGAACAACTCGAAACATTTCGAAGAGGGTGGTTTTCAGGAGCATTTGGCTGGATAGATGAAGATGGAGACTTTGATTTCTCGGTGATAATCAGAAGTATTATCGCAGACCTAAACGCAAAAAAACTCTATTTTGCCGTAGGAAGTGCGATCACGATAGATTCCGATGCTTCTAAAGAATACGAGGAATGTGAACTCAAATCTCTGGCAATCCGAGAAATACTTCATGGAAGACGCAACACCTAATTCGGTTCGGAAGATTATCCATGTGGATATGGATGCATTTTATGCTTCCGTAGAGCAAATGGATCATCCCGAATGGAGAGGGAAACCATTGGTTGTGGGTGGAAATGAATCTCGCGGTGTAGTGGCTGCCGCTAGTTACGAAGCCAGAAAATTTGGTATTTTTTCCGCGATGGCCTCCGCAATTGCAGCCAGAAAATGCCCTCATTTAATATTTGCGAAACCCCGGTTTGACAGATATAAAGAGATTTCCATACAGATTCGGGAAGTTTTTTATGAATACACTGATCTAGTGGAGCCTCTTTCTTTAGATGAGGCATTTTTAGATGTGACAGAAAACAAATTGGGTTTAAATTCAGCTATTTTGATCGCGAAGCAGATCAGGGCAAAAATCAAAGAAAAGACCGGATTAAATGCCTCTGCGGGGGTTTCCTACAATAAATTTTTAGCAAAAATCGCCTCCGACTTAAACAAACCCAATGGGCAAGCGTACATCTTGCCTGAAGAGGCAGAAGTGTTTTTAGAGAAGTTGCCGATTGGAAAATTCTTTGGGATAGGAAAAGTAACTGCAGAAAAGATGCAGAAAATCGGAATCCATAACGGGGCTGACCTGAAGCAGTTTTCTCTTCAGTTCCTGACCAAAAAATTCGGAAAGTCCGGAATCCATTATTTCAATATAGTCAGGGGAATCCACCTATCGGAAGTTCAACCCCATCGGGTAAGAAAATCTCTCAGTGCAGAAAATACTTTTGAAAAGGACCTTTCTTCTGTTGTGGAATTAACGCATTCCTTAAAATCCATATATGGAGAACTTATCAAGCGGATTCGAAAATCAGGAATCAAGGGTAGAACTATCACGTTGAAAATCAAATATGAAGACTTCAGTCAGCAAACCAGAAGTAAAACCCTAGACCAATATCCTGAAGAGGAAATGATCTGGGAGATCGCAACCGAATTATTGAATCAAGATGAACTTTCTAAGCCAGTACGTTTATTGGGATTGGGAATTTCCAATTTGAATATAATTGAGGAACACCAGCATTTTGGAGAGCAGTTAGCTATTCAATTCCCTTCTACATCTACCGAATCTTTAGCACCTCCTTATTAAAAAAGAAATAAGTCATCAGACTGCCATTTTGTCCGTATTTTATTAATTTCGCATCCCGAAAGTATTTCAGTTCATGGATAATTTGATTAAAGACATAGATATCATCTCAGGAGAAGAAGCTCAGGCTTGCGACTTCAAAACCACTGCAGATGAAAACACCGGTAAATCCCGTAAGCTTTACATAGAGAGTTATGGTTGTCAGATGAATTTCTCCGATTCGGAGATTGTCGCTTCCATTATGAAAGAAAATGGCTTCGACACCACTTCTGATTTCAATCAGGCAGATGTAATCTTTTTGAATACTTGCTCAATTCGTGAAAAAGCCGAATTGACCGTCAGAAAAAGATTGACAGATTTCAATAGAGCCAAAAGAAACAAGCCTGAAATGACCATTGGGGTGTTGGGCTGTATGGCTGAGCGACTGAAAGAAAAATTGCTCGAGGAAGAAAAAATCGTGGATGTGGTGGTAGGTCCAGATGCCTACCGAGACCTCCCCAACCTGGTTTCGGCAGCTGAAGACGGAAATAAAGGTGTCAATACCTTTCTTTCCAGAGAAGAAACCTATGCAGACATAGCACCGGTCAGGTTGAATTCAAATGGAGTATCTGCTTTTATTTCGATCATGCGAGGTTGCGACAACATGTGCTCTTTCTGCGTGGTACCTTTCACCAGAGGAAGGGAAAGAAGCCGTGATCCACACTCGATCGTAGCAGAAGCGCAGGATTTATTTTCTAAAGGATACAAAGAGGTAACTCTTCTCGGCCAAAATGTGGACAGCTACAAATGGTCTCCTGAAGAAAACAACAAAGCCAGATTGAATAAAAAAGAAGAGGAAGTAACTGAAGTGATCAATTTTGCCAATTTATTGGAAATGGTAGCACAGGTCTCTCCTACCTTGCGGATAAGATTCTCTACTTCCCATCCTAAGGACATCACAGACGAGGTACTTTACACTATGAAAAAGTACGACAACATCTGTAAATACATCCATTTGCCTGTTCAGAGTGGAAACAGTCGGGTTTTGGAACTCATGAATAGAACCTATGACAGGGAATGGTATCTCAACAGAGTTCAGGCAATCCGGGATATTTTAGGTGATGATTGTGGTATTTCATCTGATATGATCACTGGTTTTTGTTCAGAAACTGAAGAAGAACATCAAGATACTTTAACCTTGATGGACATTGTCAAATATGATTTTAGCTACATGTTTTTCTATTCAGAAAGACCTGGCACATTAGCGGCAAAGAAATACGAAGACGATATTCCATTAGAGGTCAAAAAGCGGAGATTAGCTGAAGTGATCACCAAGCAAAGCGAACTTTCTCATGCAAGAAACAAAATGGATCTTGGGAAAGAGCAAGTGATTCTTGTTGAAGGTGTTTCAAAAAAATCTGATCAGGAATACAGAGGAAGAAACTCAGCGAATAAGGTAGTAATCATTCCAGCAGGCGATTATAAAATCGGAGATTATGTATTAGTAAAAATCACTGATTGTACTCCTGCAACTCTTTTTGGAGAAATCATCACCGTAAATCCAGCATTTTAATGATTACAGACTCGGAAATACAGAGCGTCAAACAGCGATTTGGTATCATCGGGAACAGTCCTTTGCTGAACCATGCGATCCAAGTAGCAATCCAAGCTTCCCCTACTGATATGACCGTGTTGATTACAGGCGAAAGCGGTAGTGGTAAAGAAAGTTTCTCCAAAATCATCCATTCTCTAAGCCTCAGAAAACACGGAAAGTTTATTGCCATCAACTGTGGGGCAATTCCCGAAGGCACCATAGATTCTGAGCTTTTCGGTCATGAAAAAGGCTCATTTACCGGAGCACATGAAGCCAGAAAAGGTTACTTTGAGGTAACGGATGGTGGCTCCATTTTTCTAGACGAAATCGGAGAAATGCCACTTGGAACCCAAGCCAGACTTCTTCGGGTGTTGGAAAATGGAGAATTTATCAAAGTTGGCTCTTCCAAAGTCCAAAAAACAAATGTTCGTGTCATCACGGCCACCAATGTAAAACTGCTCAATGCAGTGGAAAAAGGGAAGTTTAGAGAAGATCTTTATTATAGATTGAACACTGTTCCTATTTACGTTCCGCCTTTGAGAGAGCGAGGAGATGACATGGTTTTGTTATTCAGGAAATTCACCTCTGATTTTTCAGAAAAATATCATGTCAAACCAATTTCCTTGGATCCAGACGCCCAGGCCTTATTGAAAAGATATCCGTTTCCCGGTAATATCAGACAGCTGAAAAACCTAGCCGAGCAAATCTCCTTACTGGAGGAATCTAGAGAAGTGGATGCCCAGACTTTGGCAAAATACCTTCCCACTGACAATTCGAGACTGCCAATGGCGTTAGGTTCTCATGGAAGCAAATCAGATTCTTCAGATTTTTCTGAAAGGGATTTACTTTACAAAGTCCTTTTTGACATGAAAAAGGATATGAACGAACTTAAAAAGCTGGTTTTAGAATCATATCAATCCGGCGGATTAAACCAAAGTATCATCCAGAAACATCAGGGATTATTCGAAGACATGGAGAGTAGCATACCGACCAACGAAGCTACGGAGAATTCCTCCAATTACTCTGTGCCTTTGGTAATAGCCCCTCAAAAAAATGCGCATGATCAAGAAGAAGACTACGAAGACGAAGCGATTGAAGATATCTACCACGAAGAAGATGACAACTCACTTTCTTTGGAAAGAAAAGAGAAGGAAATGATCCTGAAAGCTTTGCGAAAGCATAACAACAAAAGAAAATATGCGGCAAGCGACTTGGGGATTTCAGAAAGGACCTTATACAGGAAGATCAAACAATATGAAATCGATCAATAAGTTGAGAGGATTGCTTGCTGTAGGAATATTCCTGTTGTTCCAAGGCTGTTCGGTCAAGTACAGCTTCACAGGAACCAATATCAATTATGATTTAGTCAAAACCTTTACGGTAGAGAACTTCTTCAATGATTCAGGGGGTGGACCGGCCAACATGGAGCAGATTTTTACTGAATCGCTCAAGGAGTTTTATCAGAGAAATACCCAATTGGAACTGGTTAGAACCAATGGGGACTTGCAATTTGCAGGAGCGATAAACAGGTATTCTTTGACACCACAATCGGCTGTATCCAGCAACAACCCTGACTTGCCAGACCGTGCTGGTCGGATGCGTCTTACCATTGCAGTCGAGGTAGAGTATATTAACTTAAGCAATGAGGAAGAAAATCTGAGGAGAACCTTCTCTTTTTTCCAGGATTATGACCCCAGAACCACGACACTTTTGGATGTTGAAAGTCAGTTGGTAGAAGAGATATTTCAAAATATCATCCAAGATATCTTCACTGCCACGGTAGCTAACTGGTAAATTCCTTATATTAAAACCCAAAATCAAAACCAGTGAACGCAGCACAATTTATAGAGTTGATCAGCAAATCAGAATCGCCTGAAAGGAGTGATTTATTGTCACTGAAAAAAATCCAGGAGAACTTTCCTTATTTTCAGATCCCTCATGTAATTGCAGCGCGGTATGAGTTCAATAAGAATCCTACAACCACTCCTGATTCGCTTGGATATGCTGCTGTCACCAGTCCAAATAGGGTATGGCTTAAATATTTGGTAGAAAAAGAAGTTCCTGAAGCAGAAAAGCCAAAATCCAATTCTATACAAGAAGAATTTTTACCTGAGGAAGTTCCAAGTAAAAAGGACCCGAATCAGAGAACCAAGTCCCTGATAAAGTTGGGTGAAGACCTGAAAGGGAATAAGACTGAAGAAGAAAAACCCAAACCCATACGGAAAAGACGAAAAACTTCTTCTGATGATTTGATAGAAAATATCAAGAAAAGAGAAAAGAAAACAATCGTCGATTCTAAAAAGCGTGAGCAAATAGATTTGATAAAAGCATTTAGCAAAAAAGAAATCAAGCTGGCTACTATCAAAGAAATCGAAGCAAACCAAAATAATGAAAACCTGGCTGCTAGCAGCACCGAGATTAATGACAATCTGATTTCTGAATCTTTTGCCAAATTATTGGTTTCTCAAGGCAAAAAGCCTAAGGCAAAGAAAATTTATGAGAAATTGATGTTGAAATTTCCGGATAAAAGGTCTTACTTTGCGGACTTAATTGAAAAACTGAAAGAATAATCCCCAATATATGTTTACGTTATTAATCACCATTATCCTGATCCTGGCTGTTTTATTAATCCTTGTGATCTTAGGTCAAAACTCTAAAGGTGGCGTTGGTGCAGCTTTTGGAGGTAGTGCATCCCAAATCATGGGTGTGACTCGTACTGGGAATGTATTGGAAAAAGCGACTTGGGTACTGGCTATATCTATCTTGGTTTTATCATTGGCATCTTCAGCTTTCTATACCGGAAGCCAGCCAAACCAATTTTCTTCTCCAAACATCGAAAGTGCCAAGCAGCAAGTGGTGACTCCGGCATTTGGAAATGATGAAAGCCTTTTGCCAACAGAATCTACTCCAGCGACCAGCGAAGATACTACTGGTGGTGAATAAGTAGGAATACTTTAACATTTGTGAAAGTCTGCCTTAAAAGGGCAGACTTTTTTGTTTTAGTAAAATGGATCATGTATTTTTCTATCTAGTCACCAAATTCTGGTCATTTTGATTCGTTTTTGAGCTACCAGAATCTTTCTTCATCACCTATTCCCCACTTTATGAATACCAAACCTATTCGTCTTGAGGACTTGCATATTGAAAATTGGCCTAACCTAATACTTTGGGCAGCCCCTATCATGTTTTTATTGGTATTCATCGAATGGGGAATCAGTGCTTATCAAAAAAAAGACGCTTACAATACCAAGGATTTTTTTGCAGCTTCCACCATCGGCTTGGTAAATGTAGGAATCAGTGCCCTGATTAAAATTGCCACATTTGGATCGGCACTTTTCTTTTATAATATTTCTCCTTTTACGATTCCTGTTACCTGGTGGTCTTTTATCCTATGTTTCTTTGCCATAGATTTTGCCAGGTATTGGGCTCACAGAATCGCACATGAGCAGCGTTTCTGGTGGGCAACTCACATTACCCATCACAATTCTTCCAAATACAATCTCTCGGTATCTTTCAGATTAGGTTGGACTCAACACATCAAAGTCATTTTCTTCTTTCCGGTGATGTTTATGGGATTTAATCCTTTTGTGTTCTTTATCTGCCATCAAATCGCCGTATTATATCAGTTTTGGATCCATACAGAATACATTACCAAATTACCAAAGCCCATAGAATTCTTCTTTACCACTCCCTCACATCATCGAGTTCACCATGCAAGTGACGCACATTACTTGGACAAGAACTACGGTTCCACTTTTATCATTTGGGACAGGATGTTTGGCACCTTTATGCCAGAAGGAGAAAGACCTACTTATGGGATTACGAAACCTGTCACATCCTACAATCCCATCTACCTCGTATTCCATGAGTGGGTAGACATTTTCAAAGACCTGCGGAAAGCAAAAAACTTCAAAGAAGGATGGAGAATCCTATTTGATAAACCTGGAGCTGAGGTAATAGCCAACCGGGAAAAAAGTGAAAATGAAAAGGCAACACCTATCCACTCCTCTAAAATCAAAGAAGAGGTGCTTACGTTGGAAGTTCAGGAAAAATAATTTCAACTACCCGGATTAGAAACATGTTGCAGGAGCAACCTCTTGCTTATCGGCAGCAATGTCTCCTCCATTGGTAAATCCTTCGAACTATGTAATCTCCAAGTAGCCGGATTAGGCAGTTCCTTGATATCTTTGATCAATTGAAGTTTGATTTTCTCAAGTGTATTGATCAGAGATTTTTGAAATACACCAACCAGCCACATTCGGATACTTCTGAACTTTTCTCCGGCAAGCTGAAGAAAGCTCAACTGATATCGGAATGCATGGATTTCCGGTTTTGACTCCCTTGTCAAAAGCATAAAGCCTTCTTTGGAATAAATAGGCATGATCCCCACGGGCTCAAACTCCACCTGGCTTTCCACCAGCTGGTAAATATCCTTTCCTTTGTTTATTTGGTGCTCAAACCTAGGGATAGCAAATTCAGTGATATTGGCAATCTCCTGCATCAGTTCACCTTCTTTTTCTGTTGGCTGATAATGAAGCTTGCCATGCTGGAGGTCAATTCCTGACAGGGCTTTTGGAAAAAGACTTTTCATCTGTGACTTTCCTTTTTTCAAATCATCCAATAGCCGGTGATGCTCGATAAGTTCTCCTAAAACCGGATATAGTTTGGAGGCATCAAATTGCTGGTTTGTTTCTTGGAGATAAGCCAGAAGCTGATACTTTTTGTACTCAAAATCTATCAGACCTTCTGCGATCCAGTTTTTTGGTAATGTCTTCATAGGGAAATAGGTATACCAAAAAATACAAAAAACTGACATAAATACTGTCAGTTTTGGAAAAATTGACAGTTATTTTTCTTCCATTTGTGCTGAATGACTGTCCTGTTACCTGACATTTACAGCCGATTTGTCAGCCTTTCAAAAATATGGTCTACTGGCACAGGAAGTGCTAATAGCCATATGCATTTTAATCTAACATTTTAAACAAATTCATAATATGTCAAACGTGAACATCAAACCTCTTGCAGATCGGGTTTTGGTACAGCCAGCTGCAGCTGAAGAGAAAACCGCATCCGGACTTTATATCCCGGACACTGCAAAAGAAAAACCTCAGAAAGGTACAGTAGTAGCAGTGGGTAATGGTAAAAAAGATGAGCCCTTGACTGTTTCAGTTGGAGACACTGTATTGTACGGGAAGTACTCCGGTACTGAACTGAATGTAGATGGCAAGGATTACCTCATCATGAGAGAATCTGATATTTTCGCTATCCTTTAAGTAATCACCAAAACGTTAACCTAAAAATTCTAAAAATATGTCTAAGGAACTATTTTTCGACACAGATGCTAGAGACCGCCTGAAAAAAGGCGTTGACGCATTAGCTGACGCAGTAAAAACCACATTGGGACCAAAAGGTCGTAATGTCATTCTTGATAAAAAATTCGGTGCACCTACTATTACCAAAGATGGTGTTTCTGTGGCAAAAGAGATTGAGCTTGCTGAGCCAATCGAAAACATGGGAGCTCAACTGGTAAAAGAAGTAGCTTCTAAAACTGCTGACAATGCAGGTGACGGTACTACTACTGCTACGGTATTGGCACAGTCTATCTTCAACGTAGGTATCAAAAACGTTGCTGCTGGTGCTAACCCAATGGATCTGAAGAGAGGTATTGACAAAGCTGTTTCAGCTGTTGTTGCGAGATTAAAAGAAAACTCTAAAGCTATCTCTACTTCTAAAGAAATCGCACAGGTAGCGACTGTTTCTGCTAACAATGACGAAGAAATCGGTAACATGATTTCTGACGCGATGGACAAAGTAGGAAAAGACGGTGTAATCACTGTAGAGGAAGCAAAAGGAACTGAAACTGAAGTAAAAACTGTAGAAGGTATGCAGTTTGACAGAGGTTACCTTTCTCCATATTTCGTTACCAATACAGAGAAAATGGAAGCTGAATTAGAGCAGCCATATATCTTGATCTACGATAAGAAGATCTCTTCAATGAAAGAACTTCTTCCTGTTCTTGAGCCAGTTGCTCAGTCTGGTAAGCCTTTGGTAATTATTTCTGAAGATGTAGATGGAGAAGCTTTGGCTACTTTGGTAGTAAACAAAATCAGAGGTGCACTGAAAGTTGCTGCTGTAAAAGCTCCAGGTTTCGGTGACAGAAGAAAAGCTATGTTGGAAGACATCGCGATCTTGACTGGCGGAACAGTAATCTCTGAAGAAAGAGGTTTCAAATTGGAAAATGCAACTGTTGATATGCTTGGTAGAGCAGAGAAAATCAACATTGACAAAGACAATACCACGATCGTAAACGGAGCTGGAGATGCTAATGCTATCAAAGGTCGAGTTTCTGAGATCAAAGCTCAAATCGAAAAAACTACTTCTGACTACGACAGAGAGAAACTACAAGAGAGACTTGCTAAGCTTTCTGGTGGTGTAGCAATCCTTTATATCGGTGCAGCTACTGAAGTAGAAATGAAAGAGAAAAAAGACAGAGTAGATGATGCATTGCATGCTACTAGAGCTGCTGTACAGGAAGGTGTAGTAGTTGGTGGCGGTGTTGCTTTGATCAGAGCTAGCGAAGCACTTGCAGACTTGAAAGGATTGAATGAAGATGAAGATACCGGTATCAACATCATCAGACAAGCTATCGAATCTCCTCTTAGAACAATTGTTTCTAATGCAGGTGGCGAGCCTTCTGTAGTAATCAATAAGATTAGAGAAAACTCTGGAAACTACGGTTACAACGCTCGTACAGACAAATATGAAGACCTGTTCTCTGTAGGTGTAATCGACCCTACTAAAGTAACTAGATTGGCCCTAGAAAATGCAGCTTCTATCGCAGCATTGCTATTGACTACAGAATGTGTGGTAGCTGATGTAAAAGAAGATGCTCCAGCCATGCCTCCAATGGGCGGTGGCGGAATGGGCGGAATGATGTAATTCACTCCCAAATCACTATAATTAAAAAGGAGACCGCTTTGGTCTCCTTTTTATTTGCCTGAATACTAGACAAAACACTACCTAAAAATAAAAAAGAAATAAAATACTTTTTCTAGGATATGGAATAATTGTATTTTGCTAATATTACCCAATAAATGATTACTACAAAACAATAAATGATTCACTTCGACGCCATTTTTCTCGTGGATGATGACCCTATCAATAACCTAATCAACAATAGATTATTGAGCAAAGTTGAAGTTTCAGAAACTATTGAAGAATTTTTAGAAGGCCAATATGCCATCAATAGGATTTCCAGTTTCAGTATGGATTCCAGAATATTAATTTTTTTGGATATCAATATGCCTGTCATGAACGGATGGGAATTTTTGAAAAAATATCAGGAGGAATTTCCTGATAGAAAGGACACCATCATTATTCTTTCCAGCTCCATCGATTTTCAGGATAGACAAAAAGCCGATGAATACTCCATCGTTTCCGGCTTTTTGGAAAAACCATTGACCTTAGACAAAATCCACTTTCAGCTTTCCAAATATTGATTATTGAATCACTGGACTTAACCTATCCCAAAGGTCCCTAATCAATAAAAACGGAACCGCTAAATCCCCCGGAGCCCCTCCCATTCTTACTACTACCATGTTTTGGGAAGGAATCACCATCAAAAACTGGCCGTTTTTGCCCATTGCCTGATACATGTCTGTGGGTGCCTGAGGAATCAAACTACCTTGATAAACCTTTTGACTTTGAGGAACCATATACGAACTCTTGCCATTCAGCCAAGTCAAATAGCCATAACTATTGTTTATATCCTGAGAGCTGGAATGAATGTCCTCAAAAAAATCAGTTTTCCAAATTCGTTCGTTTTCCCAGTTCCCATCAGCTAGCATAACTAATCCAAATCTCGCCATGGATCTGGCATTGCTATAAAAAACCTGGTTATCCCCGGTCTTTTGCCACATGCCAGTCATACCTATCTTAGCTCCAAGATTTTCTTCAAAAAAAGCCTGTATTTTCATCCCAGAGGCATTTTCTAGCACTTTATCCAACAAAGTATAGGGGGCGTTATGGTAAGCCCAGCGTTTTCCAGCCTCAGATTTATATACAAAACTCTTTGGGTCTGTATTGTCTTGATTTGGCACTCCATCATCCAGGCCAGTTGTCATACTCAATTGATGAAAAATGCGGATTTCACGTTCTTGCTTATTGTCCATAGTGGTCCAGCCTTTCCCCAGATATTCCTGAGTTCTATCCTTGATGGAAAGCATTTTCTTTTCTTGTGCTATTCCAATCAGCGAAGCAGTCAAGGTTTTGCCCGCGGATGCCCAATACCAAAATGAGTGTTGATCCATCGGGCCAAGTCCTGTCAATTTATTCCCCCAGTATTCTTCTACAACTATTTTTCCGTCTTTCAGGATTATAAAAGCACGTGTATCCTGGGTAGGAAGCCAACTGAGAAGTTCAGCAAGCGCAGTTCCATCCCAGTGTAAACTCTGATAATTGGTTTCCTCCCAAATGGGGGATTCTTTAGGAGGAAAATAGAGGTTTCCTGGGCTATTTGGGACTTGGGCCTCTGTACATGCTGAACTAAAAAACAACCAGCATCCAACCGCTATTTTTCCGATCAGATGGAAGTTTGGATTCGTCAGAAGGATGCTGATTTTCATTCTTTATTTTCTAACTGTATCTGAAATAAAATCTTTTAAATCTGATCTGAATTTAGCAGCAGAAGGTAGATGGGTATACATCATGTGACCTGCTTCATAATAGGTCATTTTGATTCTATCTGACGCTGATTTTGGCAAGCCTAAATGAGAAATAGAATGCTCAACTCCATAAAACACCGTCGCCAAATCATAGTATCCATTCATGATCAACACTTTCATATTGGGATCTTTGCTCAATGCATCAGCCATGTCCGGAAGTGTAGTTACCGCCCCCGTAGTACCCCAATATTGATTTCCCTGATGGGACCAATCCCACCTAAACCCGTCTTTGCTATAAGCCGAAGGTGCATATAATAAATCCTTACTCACACCCAAAGAGCCATGAAAATAATCCAAAAACAAACTGGTATACGCTGGAGAAATCGCATCACTTTGGGGATCTGTAAAAGCCGACATAGAAATCGGATCGATATTTATTCCTTTATATCTGGAATCCAATCTTCCCACAGTCATTCCTTCGTCCCGTAGCAGTTCCTGAAAGGTCTCTCCAGCATTCAATTTTAAATCAGCTCTTTTCCAAATCTCTGAATCAATACCTGTATAACCTTCCAGCTTTTGGGCAATGGAATTTTTATCTGATTCAGAAAGCCTGTTTCCTTTAAATAATGCCGGTGCATACTCGTTTTCGGTAAACTCGCGTACTTCTTGGACAAAGGACTCTAAATCAGCTCCTTTATTAGAGATTTTATCATGATATCTCGCTGTGACAGCCACAGTTGGCAAATAAGCAATATTGGAAATATCTTCCGTTGGCACGAAAAACAAAGTTCGCAAATCAAACACTGAAGAAACCATGATCACTCCATTGAGAGCATAACCTTGGTTAAGCAAATAGCTCATCACACCGGCATTTCGGAAGGTTCCATAGCTCTCACCCAAAATGTATTTAGGTGAATTCAAACGGTCATACTCCTTCAAAAACTGCATAATAAACAAACTGACACTGCGGATATCCTGATCTACTCCCCAAAAGTCTTTTCCTGTCGCCTCTCCTATCGGCACACTCAATCCTGTTCCCACTGGATCCATCATGACCACATCTGCTACATCCAAAATAGAAAACTCATTGTTTGCCAATTCATAAGGACCTGCTTGGTTGTAATTGGGATCATCGACCACAATTCTTTTAGGTCCCATGATACCCATGTGAAGCCAGTAAGAAGAAGAACCTGGACCTCCGTTGTAGGAGAAAATTATCGGCCTGTTTTTCTCTGGATTTTCTTTGAAATAGGCAGTAAACCCAAAAAGGGCAATCGGCTTATTTTGCTCATCTTTCAATTCAAAAGTCCCTGCTTTTGCATTAAGATTGATAGTCTTACCATCGATGGTAACAGATTGCTTGGATTCAAAAACCTGTGCTTTTGGAGTGTCTTTTTTTGATTCTTCTTTTTCCTGAGCAAAGGCAAAAGTCGAAACCAAAAAGAGGACAAATAAAAATCTGAATTTCATGATTCTTTGATTTTGGTTGAGTGGAAAGGTTTAAACTACTTTTCAAAAAAAGCCCAAAACTTCGGGCTCCCATTTAAAATTTGACTCCTTACATTTCAGTAGAAATCGTTAATTCATTTTTTCATGGACAATCCTAAAGAAGAATGAAAAAGGAAAAACCTTTATTTGCCTCATCTAAATGAAATTGTCCAACCCATTGAATTCAGAAGCAGTTTACTAAAAAATCAGCACAATGGCTCGTCTGTTTTCAATTGATAGCATCGCTCATGCAATTGAAAACCCAATTTTCTATAAAAACCTTCTGCATCTTCTGCAGAAAAAAGAAAAAGCCTGGCAGAAGGAGCAACTTCTCGGGTGCAAACCAGCATTTTTCTTCCAATTCGCTTTCCCTGCCAACTCTCAATCACCGCAAGATCAGCCACAAAAGTACGATAGCAATAATCAGATATCCCTCTCATGAATCCGATCAATCGACCATTTTCCCTCGCAGTTACCCAAAGATTGGCCCCTGAGACCATTTTCATTAAAAGATCTTCATCTTCCATGGGTCTCCTTTTGCCCAAGCCCGAATCATCCAAAACTTTCTTGAATTCTTCAATCCCGATCGTTTGTTCTGTTTGAATGGAAATCATATATTAAAGAATTAATTCAAAATTATGGCTGGCGGAGCAGGTTTTAGTTTGTCAGGAAACCATTCCTTAAAAGACAATAGGAATTTGGGAAAAATCCGACCTATTCCTGTTGCTAAAGATTCCTATTCCTTTCAATCAAAAATTCATTTGGTAAACCTAAAAACATTGGATGAGTCTATACAATTCAGGCTTGAAAGGAAAATCAATCAAGAAAGTCTCAGAAAGTGGATTTTCAGAGGAATTTGGATTGGTGGATTTATTCTCTTCTTAATTCTCTATTTTTTGAATTAATTCAAGACATCCTGAAGGTCTGGGCGTTTTTTGAAAGTGGCTTTGGCAAATGGGCAAAGCGGCAAAACTTTGATTCCTTCTTTTCGAACATACTCCACTAAGGCTTCCAATAATTTGGCTCCTATACCCTGTCCTTGTAGGGAATCATCCACTTCCGTATGTTCGATGATCATTTTTTTTGAACCTGCCATTACATACACCATTTCCGCAAATCTTCGTGCCCCTTCTTCTATAAAAAAAGAACCTTTTCTTCCATCATATTGATGTTGAATTTCCATGGTCAAACTGCTAAATGGTTAACTTTCTGTTTTCTTCTCGACCATCTCGTCATAGACCTCATTGACCGGCTCCCAAAGCTCGATGCTATGTCCGTCTGGATCAAGGATATGGACAAATTTTCCATAGTCAAAACTTTCGATTTCATCGAGGATTGTCACTCCCTCTTTTTTCAATTCCTTAACTAACTCCTCTAGATTTTCTACACAATAATTCACCATAAATTCCTTTTCTGAAGGCTTAAAATAAGTGGTGTCGTCTTTCATAGGTGACCATTGGGTAAACCCTTTTTGGCTTGGGTTTTCGGAACTTCTCCATTCGAATGTAGTACCATAATCATCGGTTTGAAGGCCTAAATGCTTTCTGTACCAATCTTTTGTTTTGGCAGGATCTTTTACTTTGAAAAATATCCCTCCAATTGCAGTCACGCGCTTTTTCATAGCTTTTTGGTTAGTTTCATTCTATTCCTTTGACTATCAAGAACCAATCTCCATCTAACTCCAGATAGCCAAAATCATAACAGTAATGATATTGGTTTCCTTTTTTATTCGTGTATAAATGTGTGATATACTTAAAGTTAAAGCCAGCCCGCATCAATCGGTCGCGGGTGGTTTTGCCGAGGTTTTCGCCAGCCGGAATAAATTTCTCTAATATATTCCGGTTCCTTTTTAAGGCATTGTTTGTATTTCGGATCAGATTGGTAGTTAAGGCTGTCTGTTGATTGTTATAATTATTCCTGCAGGAATCATCACAAAATTTCTTATCCACCCTACCTCTGATAGGTTCACCGCAATTCAGGCATGTTCTTTTTTCTAAGCTCATTATTAAAAAATTAAACAATAAGTTAATAATTTTATGAGATTAATGAGCTTGCTTCTTCTTAATTATAAACAAATTGAGCAGTCAAAAAAGATGTTGAATCAGTTTTAAGCCGAATCCAATGAGCCGAATAACCTTCAGGAAACATATAGGGTAAATATTCTCCTACTTTTAATTCAAATTCTTTGTAAATAGTCCATTGCTCATTTCCTAGAAAATCCACTTCCATGGTAATTTTGACTGGATTTTTACCTTCGTTCTTCAAATGGACCATTTTTTTATCAAATCCATTCATTAGGTAAGGGTCGGATACTTCCCCTGATTTCACCTCTTCACTTTGCCAAACTGCCCCAATTCCTGTAGGCTTACCGTAGCCCCATAAATCATCAATGTTTTGAAATAAAAGCCCAGATTGTGGCTGACCTACTCCATGGTCCGTCTGGTCACCTGCCATCACAAACATACCTCGCCAAAAAACAAAATCAGGAACTATCCTTAAATGATATGAAATGGGTTTAATACCCCAAACAAATCCTCCATAGGTCATCATTGGTAATTCATAAAAAATCCCATGAGCATCCATTAAAAATCTTTCAGTTTGAACTTCCCTAATCCGCATCCATTCGGTATTCCAGGCATGATCGAAAGAATGGCTCCCTCTTGGCAAACGATAACGTGTCCACTTTCCAGAACGATCATTGAAATTTTTTAAAATTACTGATTTATTATCCCAACCAATCGCAAAAATCGGATTTCCATAGATGGACTTTCCGGCGAAATTAGAACTGTTTTTACCTCCTACCCCAATGAATGCAGTTTCTTCCAAAATTGTCCACTTATCACTTTTCCCATCCCATTCTGCCAATCTTCCTGCATATGACTCATTTAAAAAGTCCCGCTCATCATATGAATTATTGGCTACAACAACCCTCCCATTTCCAGTATGCCCATCTTTAAAATGCACATATCCAGTACTAGGAATTTTCAACTCCTTATATAAGTCAAATAATAGTTTGGACTCCAATGTTTGTACATTACATTCAAAAAACATCCCCTCCATCGTCAAAAAATAGACTTTATTTGCAGGATCAGTCAAATGAACCATTGTGGCCGCGAGACGGTGTTTCGATAACTCCTCACTGGTCCTTACATTTCCGTCTTTATCAATAAAATGTGGGCCTATAATCGCTTGTTCGGATGGATTATGGACCATCCTATTTGCAAATGTCCCCGTTACACTTTCCTGATGTTTTCTCATTGACATGTCCTCAGATATCGCATACAACCCAATTCCTGAGCCCTGGATATGAGCTACATAACCTATCATCCAAAGTTTGTCTGCCCAAGGAATCAAAGCCCCAATCCCACTTTCGCTCCTATTTTTATCAGATGGACCTACTACTGAAATATGGGGGAAAACCCCATTGATTTGAAGCGGTGGCTTATTCTCAGTTTCAGCAGATTGAGCAAAAACAAGGGAAGAAAAAAGTAAGTTGAATACAAAAATCAAGAGAAGCGGTCTTTTCATATTAGATAAATCTTTTATTTTGATTCTAATCTAAAAAACAAAAGGATCAACTCCCTAATTCCGACATGAAAGAATAAGTATCTATAAAAATTCAAGGCAAAACACGAAAACTCAAGGCTTTACCCGAGTTGGCTTTGAACTACTTGAATCAACACTTCCAAATCTTTCTTTTTATTAAAAATATTGGTGGAAACCCTCAAATTCTCACCCCTAGCAGATAAGTACACCTTATTTTCTTCGAGTTTTTGCTTTAAACTAGCCACATCTAAATTATCAGGAAGCTTCGGGGCTATTAGATGATAAGCTAAAAAATCCCCCTCCTCTACCACTCCACCTATTTTATTGATAAAGCTTCTGAAAGGTAAATTCAGCTGTTTTGCATATTCCTGAATTCTTTCTGGACCCCATTCCAGCAACTGTTCGAGACTTGCTTTTAGCATCGGCATCATGATAAAATTACTTGTTTCACCGACATTAAATCTGCCAGCCCCAGGCTCGTAATCGGTAGCATAATCTGACAATGCGCTAAAATTTCTGGCATTGACCCGATTCATCCAGGATTCTTCCAATGGAATTCCATCTGCAAATTTCTCTCCGATATAAGACAAAACAATGGAATAAGGCCCTAGCAGCCATTTATAAGCGGCGCAAACCAAAGCATCTATTTTATACTCCCTCACATCCATAGGCATCGCTCCCACAGACTGGGTTCCATCTACAATGAAATAAGCTCCTACCTTTTGGCATTTTTCACCTATCTCCTTCAACTTAAATTTCACTCCTGTCATCCAATGGATTGAACTAATCAATACTACTGCAGTATTTTCATCAATGGCCTCAATTATTCGCTGATTCCAACTTTCCCCTTTTTGAATTGAAGAAGAATCCGGAGCTACAATCTGCAATTCTGCATCATTTTCTTTAGCCCATCTTTCCATAGAAAAATACCCACTTGGAAACTCTTCCTTCACTACGACCGCCTTTTTCTTATTTTCTGCCTTGACGTTATTCAAAACTGAAGTAAAACCATAAGAAGTAGATGGCATCACCGCTACTTCTGAGGGGCTGCAATTCACCAGTTTTCCAAAACACTTTCTCACTTCCAAAACCCCATCAAAAAAGTCATCCGGCTTAAAATCAAAGGGATTTCGTTGCTTGATAAGAGACTGGATCCCCGCATCTTCTGAGGATTTTAACAAAGGAGCTCGATAGGCATTATTTAAATAATGAACATCAGGATTAAGGTTAAAAAGTTCTTTTTGGCATGAAAGCATAGCTTATGGTTTTATCTAAATAGTAATTTATTCCTCAAGACTCTTAAACATGATATAGGTATCGACAAATCCTTTTTCCGGATGTCGAAATCCTTTTGGGGTAACTCCAATGATGGAGAAACCGAATTTCTTCCAGAGATGAACTGCCGGTAAATTCGTACTGACTACGATGTTAAACTGAATTCCCAAATATCCTTTTTCTTTAGCAAAAGCAATCGAATGCTCACAAAGTAATCTCCCCAGTCCTTTCCCCTGATGATCAGGATGAACCATATAGCTACAATTGGCAATGTGGTCGCCTAAACCGATTTGATTGGGTTTGATAATATAAGTAGCTAGAGTTTGGTCTGATTCATCCACCACAACAAAACTATCCATGTAGGCTGCAAACCAATATTCTTTCAGTTTTTGTTTAGGAGTGGATGGTTCGAAGACATAGGTATCAGAACTTTGGATCACTTTTGAAAAAATATCCCAAATTCCATTTTCATCTTGTTCAAAAATTGCTTTTTTGATCTTTGCCATCAATTGTCGAAATAGGTATCAATACAAATCTATTGGAAGTTATGTAATGCTATTTTTTCAGAAAAGGCAAAAGTGATTTTGCTATCAATTGGTAGCCTTCTTCATTGGGATGAAGTCCGTCAGAAAACAAGGTTTCATTTAACTTTCCATCAGCCAGAAGCAATTCTTTCCCCACCTCTGCAAAGTCCACATTTACTTGTTCAGCCATTTTTGAAATTTCCTTGTTCAGTTCTTTGATCTCATCTTCTCTTTCCCTTCGCGGAAGTAAACCGACAAGGAGAATTTCGCTTTTCGGCTGCCTTTCTTTGATTTCACCTAGAAGCTTTTTCAGACCAATGATAATCTCTTCCTTAGAATTGATTCCGAGGTTATTGGTACCGATCATAAGTACGATTTGTTTGGCCTCGAATCCATCCAACTCATCGTGATAGACTCTCCAGAGCACATTTTCTATCCGATCCCAACCAAAACCAAAGTTTCTAACTCCTGCGGGTCTAAGAATATTTTCCCAAGATGTTTTGCCATTGACCGCTTTGGATACCGGCTTTCCTCCCCAAAAGTTCACGATAGAATTTCCAAAAAGTAAGATTTTTGGAGGATCGTCTTGATTCATTTTCAAGATTTCCTGATGCCTTTCTTCCCAATTGTAAACTGCAATATCTCTACTTTGACTCATGGAAATGGTAGTGGAAATTTCTCCTTTTTCTTGGCTCAATACCTTTAATATCAAAGCTTCATAAGCTGCTGCATACTCCTCCATTCCTATGTCATTGGGATGGATAATATCCACAAAGGAGTCAAAACCCAATGCCAAATCCTCCTTTTTTAAAAGGTAAATACCCGAAACCCCATCCTCTTTTAGTTGTAAAAATGCCTTCTGATATTGTTCATTGAGCCTTTTCACCATATCATCATTTTTGATATTGACAAAAGCATCGGCATATCCAACATGCTCGGTCAAAATAATAGGGACATCTGGACGCTTGGATTTCAATAGTCTAACGGCATTTAAAGTAAGGTTATACACATCATCACGATCCGGACTGAGGTTGGGCAGGCAATCCAAAACATACACCTTCGCTTCTATCTCAGCCAATAACTCAAGAACTTCGTATTCCAATTTCCCATTTCCGGAAAAACCCAGATTCATTACCGGTCTTTCTAATTTCCTTTCGAGAATATTGGTCCAAGCCATACCAGGCCTCGTGGCACATGCTCCCTGGCAGATGGAGGTTCCATAGGCTACAACAGGCTTTTCCCTACGAACAGGTAATGCATCAAAGAAAAACTCCCCTCCAACTCCAATTTCCAAATCCGAAACCTCATTATAAAGTGGCAATAACAACTGATATTCACGACCTAACTCGGCATATTTTGAAGAATCATCATTGATGATAAAAATGTATTCCGATTCTTCTTTGATGGAGTATTTCCCCCAGGCCCGTAGCCATTCTCCATCATAGGATTTGCTATAAAGATCCAAACCACTCACCCCTGTAGCAGGCATGTGCGGCATGGAAATCCCCCTTGTGACACTATATCGAACATGGATGGAGTCTGCGTTGCTCCAAAATCGAATTGACAACCCGGCAGACTGCTTAGATAGACTCCAAACGGCCTCTCTCACTTCACCTTCTGCCCTTGCAGGAAGACGATGGTAAATAGAAGGAACCTCTGTAGCCCAGGCTTGGCCAGAAATAACTGGAAATTCGCTGGTTGTAGGATTCCACCAAATGATATTACTTTCTTGCTGCGCAATAGAGTGGAATTCAAATGCCAATAAAAAAATGAAAACAGAAATGATTCTGAGGCTTTTTTCGCTGGATTTCATTGAATTTGGGATTTTTTCATTTCGGATTTTAAGCTTCAATTTTAATCTTGAAGGCCTTTCCCTTCAAAAATTTTAGGAATATATTTTTCTATTCTAGCCTCCCTTGTTTTGGATTGTTTTGCTTGGGAAAAATAAAGTAAATAACCCCGTTGCCTTCCAGGAGTCAGTTTTTCAAAAACTTTTTTTAACTCTTGATCTTTCTCAAATCTTGCTTTGAGTTCATCTACCATTGGAAATTCTGAGGTTTCCTTCAGCTCAACTTTTAGCCCTGCTTTTTCCACTTCAATTGCCTCAAAAATATATGCCATAATAGTAGCTTTTAGGGTTTGAATTTCCTTCAATTTTGTAAACCTCATTTGTCTAGCCGCCTGGACATTTTCAGTTTGTTGAATCAAAATCCCATCTGGATCTTTCAGAAGTGCTCCTTTATGAAAGAGTATCGCACAATACTCTTTGAAACCATGGATCAAAACTACATTGGTCCCTTTAAATGTATAGCAAGGTACCCCCCATTTTAATTCCTCAGTCAATCCACAATCCAAAATGATCGACCTTAAAAACAAATATTCCTGCTGCCATTGAGATGGTTTTTCAAAAAAGAAATCAACTTTTGGGTTCATCGGATATCTGGAAAATTGAATTATTGATAATTTGAATTAAGGATCAAGATAAAAAAATAGTCAGCCAAATAAACCCAGCTGACTATTCAAAAGTGAACTTCATGAAAATCCTTGGTCAATCGACTTCATACTTTAAGACAATCGCAGGAGTTCCAGAAAGCTTTTTCTGCAGATTTTTTGGGATTGAAACCAGAGTCTTTCCATTTTCAGTTTTCCATTTTAGAGATTGGGTTTCTCCCAAAACAGTGATTTTACTTCCTTTTTTTGGCGCATTTACACCGAAGGAAATGCTCGATGATAGCTGCTCTCCTTCTTCCAAAGGCAAGATGGCAAAGAGTTCATTTTCTTTGCCTTTCGTGAAGTAAAGCTTTCCGTCTTTGAAAGTTTCAATAGCTCTGGTATTATAAATTCCTTCTCCGTTTACTTCCAACCAGGAACCGATTTCTTCCAGTCTTGAAACCTGCTCAGGTAAAAACAGTCCATCTGCAGTCGGTCCAACTCCCAATAATAAATTTCCACCTTTTGCGACAATTTCAATCAGCAAATGAATGACTTTTCGGGATGGCTTGAATTTATCATTTGGCACATAACCCCAAGCTCCGCCTAGCGTAATGCAGCTTTCCCAAGGATCTGGAGACATCTCTGCAGGAATTCCCTGCTCTGGAGTCCTATAATTCTCAAAAGGACCATGCACAGTTCTATCCACAATCAAAATGCCTTCCTGATTCTTTCTCACCATCTCTGCAACCTTTGGCATGTTGATTTCCTGACTGAATTCAGGAATCGGCGCACCCCAGCTCAACACTTCCTCATTTACCGTTTCCAAAGGGCGAACCCAGCCTCCATCCAGCCAAAGAATATCAATATCTCCGTAATTGGAAGTGATTTCATTCAACTGATGATGGGTGAATTTCACAAATTGATTCCATCTCCAAGGGTGTTTGCGGATATCATAATTGACATTTCGGTCGGGAGTAGCCCGATAATCCCACCAGAAATATTGAGAATGCCAATCCGGTTTGGAATAATAGGCTCCGATCATCATGTCCTTTTCGCGAAAAGCATCAAAGACATATTTCGCTACATCAGCTTTTGGATGGTTTTTGAAAGGACCATTGGAGATTTTATAATCCGTAAACTGCGTATCAAACATGTTGAACCCATCATGGTGCTTGGTAGTAAAAACTACATATTTCATCCCTGCCTTTGCTGCAGCATCTGCCCACTGAGTCGGATCAAAACCTGTGGGATTAAACTTCTCACTCAATCCCCAATACCACTTTTTGTACTCTTCATAGCTCTGGGTAGTGTCCCTTCTATTGATCCAATCCTCATTGACAATGCTCCAGGATTCGACTATCCCAGGAACTGCATAAATTCCCCAATGAATCAAAATCCCGAATTTCTGATCCCGCCAATGCTCTAATTTTTCAGCCACTTTTGGGTCAGTTGGGTATTCGTATTCTGAGGAAGTCGGATGAAGTGTATTTTGAGCTTGAGCTCCTAATGATATGGCGAAGGCAATCACCAAAGTCCAAATGGTCTTGGAAAACATAAGTTCTAGAGAAAATTAAAATGAAACAAGCTGATTTAAAACAGCGGTTAAAGGTAATTTAGAATGATTTAGGGCGCAAAGCCTATTTTAGTAATTCTCAAAAAAAAGAGCAGATTGGAATGGCTAGGTATGAAAATAACATCCTATCATTTTTTTGAAGAAGTACTTTTCACTTCCCGCAAAACAATTTCTAAAGGCCGTTTATAAGGATTCTTTCCAATTCTAAATGCCAATTTCTTATCTTAAGATTCTAACAGTATTGACCATGCCCAAATACAATCTCCAAATCAATGGCTCACAAAAGACCGTGGAAACTGAGTCAGACACGCCTTTGCTGTATGTTCTTCGAGACTACCTCGAGCTCAATGGTCCCAAATTCGGTTGCGGTCTATCCCAATGTGGAGCTTGCATGGTCTTAATCGATGGAGTCGCAGAAACCTCCTGCTCCACACCTATCGCTGCAGTGAGAGATTCTAAAATTACCACTTTAGAAGGATTGGCTGATCAAAACGGGAATCTCCACCCCGTGCAGGAGGCTTTTATTGAGGAGCAAGCAGCACAATGTGGCTATTGTCTCAATGGCATGGTGATGGCATCTGTGAGTTTGCTCCAGGAAAATCCCAGTCCCACTACTTCTGAAATTAAAGAAGGCTTAGAACTGAATCTATGCCGCTGCTGCGCACAAACTAGAATTATCAAAGCCGTACAAAGAGCTGCAAAGAACCTATAAAGAGATGATCGAGCTTCCCAATACTTCCAGAAGAAAATTTCTAAGAAACATCGGTTACCTCAGTGTAGGTTTTCCGCTGATCAGTTCCTGCTTTGCGGAGCAAGAACAAAAAATAGCGGAAAGAAAAAATTTTTATGGAGACCTACCGGGCAGCATAAGAAATGCCAATGCTGTCAATGCCTGGCTTCAGGTGCTGGAAGATGGAAGGGTTTTGATCTTTTCTGGCAAAGTAGAATTGGGGCAAGGCATTCGCATGGCGATTTGCCAAGTAGCAGCAGAAGAATTGGATTTAGAATTAGATCAAGTTGAAGTCCATTTGGCTGAAACGGGTGTCACTCCAGATGAAGGCTATACTGCCGGGAGTGGATCAGTTCCTAACAGTGCAATGTCAGTGCGGTATGCAGCAGCAACTGCCAGACAGAAACTATTGGAATTAGCCAGTGAAAAATTAAATACCACAATAGAAAACCTGATTTTCTACCATGGAACAGTAAAAACAAAGTCCGGAAGTCAAAGCTTGAATTTTGCCGAAATATTGAATGGTGCACAAATTGACATGGAGGTCAAGAAGCCTATTCCGGTAAAAGTGAGTTCAGATTATCAATATGTCGGGAAGGCAATTCCCAGAAAAGATATCCCAAAAATGGTCCGGGGTGAATCGGTCTATATTCAGGATTTACGTTTTCCCGGCATGCTCCATGCCCGTGTGCTTAGACCGCCAAGCTACCAAGCGAAATTAATCGACATAGACTTTTCAAATCTTGGAACTTCAGTAGCTGGGATCCTAAAAACCCATGTCAATGGTAGTTTTGTAGGTGTGATTGCCGAAAGGGAATATCAAGCTGTGAAAGCGGTAAACTTTTTAAAGCGAGTTGCGAAATGGGAAGAAACAACTGCTTTGCCTAATGAAGCTGCCCTATTTGATCATTTAAAATCCATTGCAGAACCCGCACAAACCATTCGAAACGAGGGGAATTTTTCTTCTGTAAATCCAGAAAACAAGACTTTCAAAGCTTCCTATACAAAACCTTATCTAATGCATGGATCCATCGGCCCAGGCTGTGGAATTGCTTTATTTGACGATGAAATTCTTCATGTTTGGTCCCATAGCCAAGGAATCTACCCTATGCGAAGAGCCTTGGCGGCAATGCTCAAAATGGATGAGGATAAAATCCATGTCACCTCTGTACCTGGTGCGGGATGTTTTGGCCACAGTACTGCTGATGATGCAGCGGCGGATGCAGCTATTTTGGCTTTAGCTTATCCCGGAAAACACATCCGTGTTCAGTGGTCCAGGCAAGATGAGCACACTTGGGAACCTTACGGAACAGCCATGATTATGGAAATGGAAGCAAGTCTGGATGAAAATGGGAAAATATCCGCTTGGAAATCCGATGTCTGGACAGATTCACACAGCATGCGACCTGACTCTGATCCTGCTACTTTAATCGATGCAAGTTATTTAGAAAATCCTGTTCAATTAAGAGGGAGAGGCTATTTGGGAGGAGGACATAGAAATGCTGATCCTTATTATTCCTTTCCAAACCTGCAGGTAAATGCCCATTTTTTTGATGGCCCATTACGGATTTCATCTTTGAGAAGCTTGGGATCTTATGCCAATATTTTTGCAATTGAATCTTTCATGGATGAGCTTGCATCCCAGGCAGGAAAAGACCCCATTGATTTCAGGATTGCTCACTTACAGGATCAAAGAGCCATTGCAACGCTGAAGAAGATAAAAGAAATCACCCAATCAGAACCTTTGGAAGTAAACGAAGGAATAGGATTCGCTTTTTCCCGATATAAAAACAACACTGCATATTGTACAGTCGCGGCCAAAGTAAATGTGAACCAAAAAAGTGGTGAGATTATCCTACAGAAAATGTGGGCAGTTGGTGATGTAGGTCAGATCATCAATTTAGATGGCATCAAAAACCAATTCGAAGGGGGGGTGATCCAAGCTGCAAGTTGGACCTTGTTCGAGCAGGTACATTTTACCAAAAAAGTAATCCGTAGTGAAGATTGGAACGATTACCCAATTTTCCGATTCCCTATGATTCCGGAAGTTGAAGTTCATATGATAGACCGACCTGAAGAGAAAGCAGAAGGAGGCGGAGAAGTTTCCATGCCTCCAACTGGCGCAGCGATTGCAAATGCCATTTTTCAGGCAATTGGGAAACGAGTGAATGATCTTCCGATTACTGCAGAAAAGATAGTGGGATAATCTCAACCTTCCCGTAAAATCTTTTCCATCTTCTTCCCTTTGGCCAGTTCATCGACCAGTTTATCCAAATATCTGACTTGCTGGGTCAAGGGAGTTTCAATATCCTCGATCCTATAGCCACAAATGACACCTTTGATCAGACTGGCATTGCGATTTATATTGGCTTCTGAAAAGAATTGGGCAAAAGTCACTTTTGCAGTAATCAATTCCTGTATTTTTTTCTCATCAAATCCTGTCAACCATTCAATTACCTGATGTAATTCATCTTTGGTTCTGCCTTTCTTTTCTACTTTGGTGACATAATGTGGATACACAGAGCCAAATGTCATCCTTGCTATTTTTTCGTCGTGTTCAGGTGTTGTATTCATCTGTAATTCTCTTTCAATTTTACTTTAGCCTTTCCAATAGGCCCCTTTTTTTGACAATGTTTTTATAATCCCATTGGATTTCACGGGATTTCTTTAGCCAGCCTATCAATTCTTTTTCCTGGATTTCCTCTGATGAATTGTAATAAATGGAAGCATCTTTAAATTTTCCGGTTCCAGATTTCAACTTTTCTTCTCCAAAGTCCGCCCCACTCCAAAACATCAAGCGGATTCCTTTCTTTTCTTTGCTATATCCCACGATAGGATTTCCCTCTAGAAACCAAACGGGATGGGAATGCCAGATCTTGTTTTCCACATCGCTTAATTCCTCCAAAATGATTTCTGACAATTTTTCGCAGATCCTTTGATCTTCCTCTTCCTGCTTTTGATGATATTCTTGAATTGCTGGATTCATACTGGTAGAAAACAGTTAGATGAAAAGGATAGGATGGAATTTCAACATACTGAATTTGGGTTAACCTTTAAATGTTCAATTGCCGTTTTGCATAGCTTCTCCAACACTTCTAAGTCAATATCTGCTAGTTTATTTACATAAATACAGGCCTTTCCCATTTTGTATTTGCCAAGCTTGGTCAGGAGTACTTTGCTTTCTTCAGAAAAAGTGTAAACGTACAAGGAAAATGCAGCTTTGCGAGGTGAAAATGCAATCAAGGGCATGTCCCCTTCATGTCCGCTTTCGTATTTGTAATGATGCGACCCAAAGCCAATGATACTCGGTCCCCACATTTTTGGTTCAAAACCTGACCATTCCTTCATCAATGCCATCAGTTGGTAGCTTTCGGATTTCTTGGGTTCACTAGCGACAAAGGATTCTATAAAATCCTCTACACTCACAGCAGTTTCTACAGTTTTGTTCTTTTGAGCCATAGTCTAACCTTCTTGTTCGAGTCGTTTTTTCAGGTTTTCAAGACTCATCATCAGATCTTTTCCCAGCATTTTTTGAAAAATCCCCTTGAATAAGCTCATTGGAAATTTGGTTGGCCCTCTGAAGTCCCAAGTAACCATGGTATGATTCGGGTTCACTTCCGTAAGTATAAACTTAGACGAACCGGTGTTTTTCATTGGCCTTTCGAACTTCATCTCATATTCTATCCGTTCGTTTTGGACCATTAGGGTAATTTTCTGCTCCCCGGCTCCCACGCTTTTGTCTTTACTATCCCATTTGTACACAAATCCTACTGTCCCATCAGTTCCGTAATAATCTGCTTTTTTGTAGGGATCTTTCATGTTCCAGACAGAATACTGGTCCATATTTTTAGCAAACCTGAGGTATTCAAAAACTATCGCAATAGGTTGGTCAATCACCACAGATTTCTCAACGATCATTTCACTGGCCATGATTTTAAAATTAGGTTAAACACTTGGAGAACGATACTCAAAACAAGAAGCCGGATCCAACTGGATTCCCTACTAATTTATACAAAATCATCGATTTAGAAATTTTCAAAAAGTGAAAGGATATGGTTGATACTTGTCGGAGAAAGACCGTCATGTTCGATCTTGCCAAACAGATAGGACTTCAGCTCTTCTGTCCTGATCAAATCAGGACTTTTACCCAGATCTTTCGATACGGCGGCTACAGAACAGATATAAGACTTAATCGTTCGGGGAGCATAGTTACGCAAACGCATATATTCATACATGCGCTCACGAAGGCTTTTTTTTCCATGATTTCTAAGGTTTTATTGATGAAACATAGAATAAAAATAAACCTTAATCATTATAAATCAGAGGGTTGAGGTAAAAAGCTTCCGACACAGTCGGTTTAGTTCAACGGGATTCAGCTAAGAAACGCGGGGCAGTTCGAAGCAATTTCCTGTTTGTTAAAGTATAAATTTGATCGGAAAAAAAAACTTTCTATCCCCACTGATCGCCCCATGTTTTCTTAGGTGATGTTGGCCACATTATTTTTATTTTTCTTCAAACATTAACACCATTTCATAGTAGAGGTTAATTGCTATTATTAATCGAGTCAGGCTGTTTTCTAAATCTTTGTCTGTTAAATTCTCCTCTAACATACCTGCTACAAGTCCGGGGCTCAATCCTGGAACTGCTTTAATTGCTTCCAAATATTCATTAATTATGTTATTCTTGTTTTGCTTTATCAGACAATTAAGATATTTGCCCTCTGGATTTGTGCTATATGGCTCAAATTCATCATCTGATTTTGTTTGAGGCTCGTCAATAGTGATAATTTCAATGTCGTCATAACTCTCAACTGATGAAAGCGGTACCCATATTTCGTCAAAGGTTTTTGATTTCTTAATTCTTGCCAATATTTCCTTGCTATCTTTTGAAAGGAAAAAGCTTGGCGGTATGTTCATCATTTTTATGTCTTGGAGGAACGATTTGTAAGATTGTCCCAAATTTTTTCCTTTGTATTTGTTTTTCAATTCCGTTTCAAAGGTCTGGGCAGCTTCATTAAGTAATGAAATATCTTCCTTCGACATACAGTCCTTTAAATTGTCTGCATAATCTACCAAGGTCTGAGATGAACAGCTTGTTGTTGTTGTTAAAAGAAGGAATACAAAAATTAATGCTCTAATGTTCATTTGGTTTTTTCTTAATATTGAGGCCAACACCCGTATATACGAATGTCATTATTTTCTCCACTAAACCTACTAAACTTTTTTCATTAAATAATCAGCTCCTAAAGCCTCTAAACCAAGTTTATCCGACAACAAACGACTACAAACGGATACAAACGACTAGCTCCCGACTCTGATCTTCCCTCTCCCCCAACTTTGACCCATCGAATTCCTCTAGCGAAAACGAAAAACAAATTTTTCACAACAAAACAACAAACATCATGAACACGCTAAGAAACAAAGTACAACTGATCGGACGTCTGGGATCCAAAGTAGAAATCAAAAATCTGGACGGTGGCAAAACCCTCGGCAAAGTCGCTATCGCCACCAACGAGTACTACAAAAACCAAAAAGGAGAACGCGTGGAAGAAACCACCTGGCATAATTTGGTGGCCTGGGGAAAGCAAGCAGAACTATTGGATAAGTACACAGACAAAGGTTCAGAAATCGCCATTGAAGGCAAACTCAGCAACCGTTCCTACGAAGACAAGGATGGCAACAAACGATACATCTCTGATGTAATTGTACAAAACATCCTCTTGATGGGAGATAGAAAAGCGAGCGTTTCAGTAGCAGTAGATGAAACCGAGGATGATTTGCCGTTTTAAGAACTTTAAAAACATAAAACCGGGATTATATCGGTCCCGGTTTTGTTTTCTTTTTTTGAAATAAATAAACAATTAATAAGAAATACGCTTTGCGAAATAAAGTCGCTTCGCTCCTGAAATAGGATTAAATAAATACAGCTTCTCTGAAATACGTCTTCGGCGAAATAGGCTTCGCGAGATAAAGTCGCTTCGCTCCTGAAATACGCCTGCGGCAAAATACGCTTCGCTGAGATATGCCTCCGGCGAGATAAAATTCTATCTATATAACTTGGCTTTAGCCATATCTTAAAATTATCTGCCCGCAGGGCTATCTTTTTTTATTTCGCGAATCGCCAGCGGCGGTAAGCCTATTTCTACTGTATTTCAAATCTCTTTTACTATTTCGCGACTGAAAGGAGCCTATTTCCATTTTATTTCTAGGTATTTCATTGATATCCCCTGAAATATCTTGGCTTTAGCTCTATCTTAAATTATCTGCCCGAAGGGCTATCTTTTTTTTCGCGAACCGCCAGCGGCAGTGAGCCTATTTCTACTGTATTTCAAATCTCTTTTACTATTTCGCGACTGAAAGGAGCCTATTTCCATTTTATTTCTAGGTATTTCATTGATATCCCCTGAAATATCTAGGCTTTAGCCCTAACTTAAAATATCTGCCTGAAAGGCTTTCTTTAAAAAGAAAAGCTAGCAAAATCCCAATTGAGATTATTGACTGAAAACTTCCTTTCGTACTTCGTATTTCGTACTTCGTATTTCGAACTTCCTCCTACTTTTTCTCTAAAAATTTATTTACCTCCAGCCAGTGGATAAACGCATCAAACCATTTGTTGCTGGTCCGATTAGGGTTTCCTAGACCAAAACCATGTCCCCCATTTTGATAGAGGTGAAACTCTACTGGAATTCCGGCTTTATACCAAGAATCTATGACGCCAAACTGACCTCTAAACAGAAAATCATCTGAAGCAATCACATTAAACATCGGAGGAGCATCTTTAGGAACATCCACAGGACCCATTCCTCCATAAATCGGACCTATAAAAGCAAGTTTCATGGTCTTCGAATTCAAAGTGGAATGCATCGTCAACCCTGCTCCCGCAGAAAATCCAATCATCCCAATTCTGTTTACATCAACTCCCCATTCATCTGCCCTATCCAAAATCATCGCATAAGCAGCCTCTGCATCTTCCAACTGATTCGATAAGTCCATAGGTGCCGGTCTGGCTGGAGTTTCGCCAGCAGAATTTCCCGATGGAGGTGTAGCTGGTGTTCGGGGACGATTCATCCAATCCGAAAAATCATCCAATGACTCCGGAGTGGGATGCAATCTATATTTTAACACAAAGGCCGCAATTCCTTGCTTTGCCAAAGCTTCTGCCACTTCCCAACCTTCATTTCCCATAGATAGCCATCGAAAACCTCCTCCAGGAGCTACGATTACTGCCGTACCATTTCCTGTCCCTGGTGCTGGAAGAAAGGGAGTAAGTGTGGCAGTGGTTATATTTCTGGCCATCGGATCGCCCCATTGTCGAAACCATGTTTCAGAAGCAGGTTGATCGTCCACTCCACCGGTGTTGAGCAGAATGGCATTGGGTTCGGCAGGAGTTTCTAGTGGATAAATGGTGCCGTCTTGAGCAGAAACAGTGAAGGCACAAAAAAGGAGAGCAGCCAAAAAGGCCATTTTAATTTGGTTCATAGGTTTTAGGGTTTAGATAATTTGGTAAAAGTTAAAAAAAATTACTGGTTATTATCTTTCCCAATCAGCAAAAAAACTAAAGAAATAAACCTACACCCCTTCGTCTATCTTTTTTAAAAACTTTTCTGCCTTACTCAAATGCCCTTTCTTTTTCTCCTCGCTCATCTTATTCCAGGTATAATAAATCATGGAGAGTCTGGGATTGGATTTGAAAAATTCCTGATGATGGTCAATAAACCGCCAAAAGAGTCCATCCCAAATTTCTTCCCAATTTCCTTTGGGATAATTGCTCATTTTTTTCAGATAGTTGGAACCGGCGATGTAGGGTTTTGTGGCAAAAAGTCCTCCATCTGCAAACTGGCTCATGCCATATACATTCGGCACCATCACCCAGTCATAAGCGTCAATAAATAACTCCATAAACCATCGATAGACTTCGTCGGGGTCAAATTCACAGAGCAACATAAAGTTGCCCAAAATCATCAAACGTTCAATATGATGACAATATCCAGTCTCCAAAACCTTTTGAATAGTTTGATCCACCGGAGCTATGCCAGTACTTCCATCGTAAAAGCTCGTAGGTATTTTCCTTTTAAATCCCCAAAAATTTCTGGTCCTGGAGAAACTGCCTTTGCATTCATACATCCCCCGGATAAATTCCCTCCAGCCAATAAGCTGGCGGACAAAGCCCTCCAGGGAATTAATGGGCACTTTTTCTGATTTGGCAAAGGCTAAACTTTCCTCCAATACATATTCTGGAAGTAATAATCCAACGTTTATCAGGGGCGACAACAAGCTGTGATGGAGGATAGATTCCTCTTTGACAATGGCATCCTCGAAGGGTCCAAATTCATGAAACCGGGATGTTAAAAACTGCTGAAACCAAATCTCTGCCTGATCGGGATTGATAGGATAAATCGGGTGTTTCGACAGTTTTCCTGGGTTATCCTGGAAATGCTTTTTGGTGTACTCACAAGCTTCCTTCCAAAACTCCGTCGCATCTGGATATTGGATAGAAGGAGGAGTTTTTCCTTTTGGATATTTCTTCCGGTTTTCGGAATCAAAAGTCCAATTCCCTCCCACTGGTTCTTCATCCTTTCCCATCAAAATATTGCGATCCTTTCGCTGCTGCTTGTAAAAAGTGGTTTGAAAAAAGGAATTTTTTCCAGGTTTAAAAAAACCACCTAGTTCCTTTTTGGAATTTAAAAACGCAGGGTTTTCATGAATTTTCAGTTCACAGGAATCGGCCATTTTCTTGATTCTATTCTCCAACCAATTATCCACCGGATCAATAAAATGAATCTCCTTGATTTTATTCTGAGCAATTACTTTCGAAAAATTCCTTATATCTGAAAGCTCAGAACTGGATTCTATGTATTGAACATTCCTCCCATTTTTTTCCAAAAAATTCTGGTAAGATTTCATGGTAGCCCGGTGAAAAGCAATCTTCTGTTTATGGAAACGGTATTGTTTAAAAAACAAGAATTCCTCCACCAGATAAATCTCGAATCCATTTTCAATCAAAGGACCCGAATAGAAAAGTTGATTGGGAAAAATCAGATTAATGGCTTTTGTCATAAGTTTTATTTCTTCTGCATTTTTCGCTGCAGTATTTAACATCTGGCCAGTTTTTCTCCCATTTTTTTCTCCAGGAAAATGGTCTGCCGCAGACAATACATACTTTACTCGGCAAATCAGATTTTTTCATTCAAATTCAGGGATTTCATCCTCTCTGACATAAGGAAAAGTTTCCAGTTTTTGCAAACCGTAATAACTATTAAGCCCCGCTATGCCGACTCCCCCACATTCTTCCAGATCCAATTGACCTAATTTATTGATCGCTTGATCAGGAAAAACCAAAAGCTCCACTGAACCAATCACAAAAAAACAACCATTGGATAAGGGTAAACTTTCCTGGTATTTCATCCCGATTTTTACATGGCTTTCTTTCACAAATGGTGCAAAGAAATCGCCAATATATTCTGGTTCGAGTTTCATTCGCTTAAATTCAGATTCACCTCTTTTCAATTTAGCAGAGGTGTAGTGAGCCTTTTTTATAAAGGATTCTGAAATATGATTAATAGTATAAAATCCTGATTCCAATATATTTGGATAGGTATCGCGAGGTACTTCGGTTTGAGGCCGCATGATAAAACCAAGTTGAGCCGGATTCGAACCCAAATGAACTACCGAGGAAAAAACAGCTACATTTTCCTGATTTTCGAGCGATTTGGTGCCGATCAGATTAGCAGGTTTAATCCCTGAAACCGAGTTGACCAAATTTAACCGATAGGTTCTATCCAGCTGTTCGATCTCCTTTTTATGATATTTCATTTTTTTGCCTTTTTATTCTGTTATACCAACTTTTCAGGTGGCTGCGATCTCTTTTTTAACCTTTTTCCAAAAGGCAAAAAATGACGGAAAGTATCCCTCTACACTACTCAACCAATCCCTGGATTCCATTCTACCTTGATAATGGAGACACAAGGGATGCTCTTTGAAGATCAGGTTATTGGTATCCACCATATCTGCCAGTTCTGCAAACTCCCCAACAAACACCTGTATTTCCGGAATGTTTTCAGAAAGTGCCAAGGCAAAGTCAATACATTTCTGAGAAACAGGATATTTCCTGAAAACTGAAGGCTCCAAAAGCAATATCCTTTGAAAATCCTCTCCTTTGTACCAATAAGGATCCAGATTGTAATAGGTATAGATCAAGGTCTTTTTTGACCTTTCCAAAATCGGTTGTTGGATAGGAGGTAATTCCGTTTCCAACTCAAATCCCTCTGTCTCTAGTAATAATTCTGGGGTTTTCAGTGAATCAAATTCCTCATAACTCAGATCCAAAAATGTCCCCTGCTGATTACTTTGGAAATACTTGTTGATATTTGCCTGATTGGCGAAATACTTTTTATTGGAAAATGCGCCAGCCACCCATTGCCAACTCAAATGGTTACTTGCCAAATCCCCATCCAGCAAATGACTGTACATCCATTTGGCAGGATTAAGCCAATGTGATTTCGCCATATTACAACAGATGGAGGCGACGTACATTCGCATATGGTTATGCATGTAGCCGCTTTGATAAAGTTCCTCAATCGCCTGGTCCACCACTTCGATTTCAGTTTTTCCTTGAACAATTGCCGATGGAATTTGATGATTATTGATAGGCTTTTGTTCGTTTTTCAAATCCTGAAAAATCCCTTCGCCTTTGGCTTTCCATACTTGCTGCCAATAATCCCTCCAGGCTAATTCCTGAATCAGCTTTTCGCATGCAGACCAAGGCAAATCAAGACTTTGGATATACTGAAAAACCTGTTTTGTTGAAATGACACCTCGTGAAATATAAGGCGATAGCCGTGTAACAGCCCCATCCTTAAAGTTTCTTGAAGCAGCATATTTTACAGGATTGATTGATTGGATCCTTTTTTCGATAGCAAAAAGGTCTGTTGGGAAGGGCTGCACTAGGTGATTTTGTTTTGGGAGATACTTTTTTGTCTGCTGCATTTGAAACGGGTGACAGCATCACTTCTTTTTTTCAGGTGCTTTTGACTGACACCTGAATTGACACGTTTTCGCCACATTTTAAAGGAGCTTTCCTTTAGTTCTTTTCGCATCAAATGAATGACTTCAGATTCAGAAACGCCAAATTGATTTTTGATGGCTTCAAATGGGGTTCTGTCTTCCCATGCCATTTCTATGATCCGATCTAATTCTCTTTCTTTCATTGGTTTCTCCTTTTGAATTGATAGAAGCATATTTTCAGAAAACACCATGGATTCTATTCCACACTTGATAAATCAACAGGGCTAAAAATTGTTTGAAATTTGGAGAGTTAAATTAGTGGCTGCATGGCGGAACGGAATTTATTCAAAGCACTTTTTCAGTTCACTACAAACCTTTTCTAGATAATCTTGCTTATCTAAAAACACTTCTGAAAAATTAAAATGACCTAAAATTTGAAAATTCTATAGTTCCCACCCCAATTGAGAAATGATATCCAAAAAAGTCAATGTTTTGTCCTATTGCTGACATTCCCGGGTTTTCTGATCTCTGATCAAATCCATTCTTCCTTCACTTTCGTAAATCGGTTTGGATTTCAAAATGTACCTTGTACCCTCATTTCCAATAAAAATCACCTAATCATTCCATGATAAATTTTACTCTTTCGATCTTTCTCTTTTTCAGTCTTTTATTTTCAGGAAATAGCTTCCACTTTCTGAATTTCGGGAATAGTACCTCCCCCGATACTTTACATTCGCTTGAGTCAGAATATAAGTTGGAAAAAAAACCAATTTGGATCGATGCGGATATTGCTGTTGGCATGAAACGATACACTAGGCCAGGGTACTCTGATGTGGATGATGGATACGCGGTGCTGCAGCTGATGAAATCTGATAAAGTGGAAATCATTGGAATCAGTACTGTTTTTGGAAACACTCGAATTGACGATGCATTTCGAATCGGAAAATACATGAATGAGGAATTTGCCGAAGGAAAAATCCCAGTATATAAAGGTGCCGGCGAAGCAATTAACCTTCAATCTGTACAGAGCAATGAAGCTGTAGAAGCTTTGGCAGCGGCACTTAGAAAACAAAAAATGCGCATCATGGCTGTTGGCCCTGCAACCAATGTTGGGCTTTTGCTATTGCTTTATCCAGAATTAAGTACACAGATTGAGGAGGTCGTTTTGGTTGCCGGTAGAAGAAAACATACTGATTATTTCGCCATCGGTACCCAAGGAAATCGCGCAAAGGACTTGAATTTTGATCTGGACAATAATGCTTTTCGACTGATGTTTGAGAATAAAGTTCCAGTGACTTTGTGTCCCTTTGAGATTTCAAATAAAGTCTGGGTAAAAGGAGAAGATTTAGACGCATTGGCGAAAGCGGACAAAGGTTCACAATGGCTGGCGGAAAATTCCAGACCTTGGCTCGCCCAATGGATCAGTCAAGGTGCTGACGGATTTAATCCATTTGATGTGCTGGCAAGTCATTACATGATCAGTCCGGAAGACATCATTTCTGAGCCATTGAATGCCCGATTAGAAATCCATATTGACGACACAATAAAAGAGAATAACAAGGGAACTTTCAAACAGTATCTTATCTGTGATAAAGGTGAAGGGTATCCGGTGAAGTATTGCTACAATGTTGTACCGGACTACCATGAGAAACTGATCAACAGTTTTATTAAATAATTTCTAAGAAGCAAAAGCCAAAACAGAATTCCTTTCGTATTTGATTGAACCTTTGAATAAAGGAAAAGTTAAGAAAGCAATCTCTTCTCAAATGAAGCATTCCAATTCCAAAATAGCGCTCTTGGTTTATGCCATCTGTCCGAGAATTCAGGCAGAGAAAAAGGCTGTTTTTGGAAGTATTCATTTTCAACACTCACTGGCACTTTTTGAAAAACTCCAAGATAGAACTCAGAGAATTGCCCAAGAATCAGGATTGGAGACTTTCTGGGTATTTGATGACGCTCAGGTAGGAAAGAGTTTTGGGGAACGCTATTCAAAAGCTTTTGCTGATCTTTTTCAGCAGGGTTTTGAACAGGTCATTTCAGTTGGAAATGATATTCCTGGATTGGAAGTTGCTCATATTCTGGAGGCAAAAACTCAGCTTCAAAACTCACAAACGATCTTGGGTCCAGCTGAGGACGGAGGCAATTATTTAATTGCGCTATCCAGGTCTCACTTTAAGGAGAAAAGCTTTAGCCAATTGCCTTGGAACAGCAATAAACTTCATTCCGCAATCAAAGGCTTGTTCCAAAATCAAGACGGATCTGTTTCCCAATTAGAATACCTGATTGATATTGATGATTTCAACTCTTTGACTCGATTCAAAGCAGAGTTAAAATCCGGAGAATTTTACCGATTCATTATTCAACTCCTTCGTTCGATTTTAACCTTTTTCGAAAAAGGAGAATATTTTTTCAATGATAGAATCACCTCAAAAGACAATCCCCTTAGGGCTCCCCCAGCTCTTCATTTCTAGCATATCAAGCATAAATTTCTGCTAAACCAAAACTCCTTTTTGACGGCTTTGGATGGAATTCTATTGGGTTCTAGCTAGTCAACAGGCATTATTTTGACCACCATTTTATGAAATAGAAAAGGACGCATACGAAACAAAACGGATTACAATCCAACCTGCGTGATTCCATGTGGCCTTTTTTAGAAAATAATAAACATATGAAATACATCTTTACAGCTTTGTTTCTAATTGTAGCATTTGCAGCTTTTTCACAAGGCAATGTGTACGAAGGAAGCATCAAAGACAAAAATGGCTTGCCTATTCCAGGAGCCACCATCGCTGAATCAGGCACCAAAAATGTCGCGATATCAGATGCTGATGGCAAGTTCAGGATCAGCTCCACTGCAAGAGACCTTACTCTAAAAATTAGCTTTATCGGCTATGAAACAAAATCGATAGCTATTCAAAATGGTCACTTTGACAGTGAAATCACCTTGCTGGAATCCACTGAAAATCTGGATGAATTTGTAGTAACTGCTTTGGGTATTACTCGTGAAAAACAATCACTTTCCTCTGCTGTGACGAGTATCGGTACACGAGAACTCAGTGATGTCCCACAAACCAATTTAATCAATGCACTTTCAGGCCAAGTTGCTGGTGTGCAAATCACGAATGGTTCATCAGGTGTAGGATCCTCTTCTCGAATAATAATAAGAGGTGAGAATTCCATTTCTGGAAATAATCAGGCTTTGGTAGTAGTTGACGGAGTTCCGATAAGCAACGAACAAATAACTTCTGATCTTTTCAATAATGGAGCGAATATCCAAGAGGTTGACTTTGGAAACGGAGCAGCTGATATCAACCCAGATGACATTGAATCCCTGACTATTTTAAAAGGACCTGGTTCGGCGGCACTTTATGGAGCAAGAGCAGCAAATGGAGTTGTTTTGATCACCACAAAAAAGGGAAAGAAAAAGCCAGGAATCGGAGTGACTACCAGTAGCCTCTTGACTTTTGATGGCTTGCTGACGCTACCGGATTACCAAAATGTCTATGGTGGCGGTTCGAATGGGATGTACTCATTTCAAAATGGAATCGGTGCAGGCGTCAATGACGGTGGTATTTCAAGTTATGGCCCCAGACTTGATCAAGGACTTTTGATAGCTCAGTTTGACTCTCCTTCTGTCGATATCAATGGAAATCCGGTAAGAGCCGGAGATGTCATCTCCAGAACGAATCCTGATGGTTCCTATACTCCTATTACCCCAACTCCTTGGGTTTCCAATCCAGACAATGTTCGCGACTTTTATAGAACTGGAGTAACTTCTCAGAACAACATCGCTATCAATTCAGGAAATGAAAATGGTGGTGCGCGACTTTCCTACAGCAACCTGAGAAATGAAGGTATTCTTCCCAATACAGATTTAAAACGTGACGGAATTGCTTTGAGTCTTAATCAACAATTAGTAGATAAGCTCCGAGTTGATCTTTTCACCAATTATGTCAATTCCAGAAGTGGGAACCGACCGAACCTAGGCTATGGATACGAAAACGTCCAATATGGATTCAACTGGACCGGTAGACAAACCAATATCGCTTCCTTGCGGGACTATTGGCAAGCCGGTCAGGAAGGTCTTCAGCATTTTGATTTCAATTACCTCTGGTTGACCAATCCTTATTTGACACTATTTGAAAACACAAACAGCTTCAATAAAAACAGGATTTTAGGAAACCTTGCTTTGACATATGACATCACTGATAAATTGAGTTTGAGAATAAGATCCGGCTTGGATAATTATAGCGATCTAAGAAAATTCAAAAGGGCATTTAGTACCAATAGAAGAATTTATGGTGGATATCGTGAAGACCAAGTCAAATTTTCTGAGAGAAACTCGGATGTGTTGTTGACTTATGCAGATGCCCTGAATTCAAAGTTGACTTATTCAGTTTCCGCTGGAGCAAATAGATTGGATCAAAAAATCAATTATTCCTATACAGAAGCTTACCAACTCGCTCTTCCAGGGATTTACACCTTGGAAAACTCCCGAGTACCTTTGAGAGGCAGCAGCCAGATTTTTGAGAAGCGAATCAATTCTGTTTATGCATTTGGGAATATCAGTCTGAACTCTTCCCTATTCTTGGATTTGACCCTGAGAAATGACTGGAGCAGTACCTTGGCGGCAGGAAACAATTCCTTTGCATATTATTCCGGAGGATTGAGTTATGCTTTTTCAGATGACATCAAGCTCCCAAAACCAATTTCGAGTTCATTGATCCGTTTCAATGTAGCCAGTGTTGGAAATGACACAGACCCATATCAGTTAAACAACACATTTCAGTTTAACCAAAATTATGGATCTTTCACTCGGGTGACCAATGGGACAGTTTTAAACAATCCTGATCTGAGACCAGAAAGGTTGAATTCCTTAGAAGCGGGATTAGAACTTGGCTTCTTTAAGGATCGAGTACTCGCCGATTTATCTGTTTATCAAAACACAAGTATCAACCAAATCATCGGAAGACCGATTTCTACTTCTTCTGGCTTTAGTAACATCATAGAAAATGGTGGAGAAGTGCGAACCAGAGGATTGGAAGCGAGCTTGAAATCGTTGATGTTTGAGAAAGGTTATTTCAGCTGGAATCTGGGTGTGAATTTCACAAAATACATATCAGAAGTGACCGAACTCCCAGAAGGAGTAGATCAATATGTAACCGGCGAAGCCAGTGTCTTTGCAGGTTCTGGAGGTTCTAACTCTGTTTTCTACATCGCCAGAAAAGGAGGAAGAATCGGTGATATGTACGGTTCAGGATTTCAGGAATTTGAAGGTCAGATTATCTATGGATCAAATGGATTACCGATTCAAGATGGAAAATTGCGTTTGTTGGGCAATTACAATCCTGACTTCTTTATGGGTCTGATCAATCAATTCAGATTCAAAGGAGTTGAGTTGGGATTTGTATTTGACTGGAGACAAGGTGGAACAGTCGTATCAAGGACCAAAGCATTGGGAAGCACTTCCGGTGTATTAAAAGAAACTTTGGAAGGAAGAGAAACAGGAGTAATTGGAGATGGTGTTATGAATGTGGGAACAGCTGAAAATCCACAATATGTCACCAATACTACGTCAGTTCCTGCAAGTACCTTTTACAATAATTTCTACGATCGAGGAAATGAGGCAAGTTCACTCTATGACGCCTCTTATGTGAAATTGAGACAATTGAGCATTTATTATGATTTACCAATGAATTGGGTTAGCCAAATCGGCTTTCAAAAAGTTAGAGTGGGCTTTATCGGAAGCAACTTATTGCTCTTCACAGAAAACCCTCACTTTGATCCAGAATTAAACGCCTTGCAAGGAAGAAACATTACCTACGGTGTCGAAGACATGTCCTACCCTTCCACCAGAAGCTTTGGTTTCAGCATCAAAACAGAATTTTAATCATGAAAAAGCTATATAAATTAAATACTGCAGCGATCCTCTTTACGCTATTTTTCACTTTCTCATGCACAGAAGGTTTTGAGGAAATCAATACCAATCCAAATTCACCGGAAGCAATTGGACCACAATTCCTGCTTTCCAATGTGATCTCTGTGGCTGCAAATGAGAATACCTACACTCAGGGATTCCGTCTAGCCAATTACCTAGCTCAATTTGCGGCAAGTGTGGAATTTGAAAGAATTGATCGCTATGAAATGGGGAGTAATGCTCAATATTGGAATGGCATTTACAGGCTTTTGAATGATATTGAATCCATTCAGACCAACCCAGCAACTAATGAGGCCTACAATGCTGTAGCGGACATCATGAAAGCCTATCTCTTTTCCCAATTGACTGATATGTGGGGAGAGGTACCTTATTCCGAAGCTTTAGGGGCAAAAGCCGGAGTCTATAACCCAGCTTACGACAGCCAGGAAAAAATTTATACGGATCCAGAAATTGGGATTTTGGCTTTGTTGAAGAAATCTGCTGCTACTCTTAAAAATACAAGTACTAGCATCCAAGGTGATATGATGTTCAATAACAATCTGGAGAAATGGAGACGATTTGCCAATTCTTTGAGAGTTCGTTACATCCTTAGAATTTCGAAGCGTTTGACGGATTTCTCTGAGCTACAGGCTTTGGCTGATGAAAATGATTTGATGCTTTCAAATTCCGACAATGCTGTAGTTCCATATCTGGCTTCTGCTCCAAATCAATGGCCCATGTCTCAAGCAGCATTGGGATTGTACCAAGAGCATCGAATGACTTTGACGGTAGACTCCGTTTTGAAAGCTTGGAATGATCCAAGACAACAGGTTCTTTATAAACCCACACAAAAAAGTGTGACAGATGGAACGCCTACATTCAAGGGACTTCAAAATGGACTGAATCGAGAAACAATCAACGATCTAGGGATCAATTTGAATGACATTTCTTTATTCGGCACAATTTTCAGAGATGTTCCAGATGGAGTTGATGGACAGTTTATGCAATATGCGGAACTGCAATTTGCTTTGGCAGAAGCTGTTGCTCGAGGATATATCACTGGGGATGCAAAAGTCTATTATGAAAAAGGTGTTGCGGCGAGTTTCAAGTACTATGAAACCACTATTCCAACAGATTATTTCAGCAGGCCTAATGTCGCATTGGATGGTACGAATGATCTGACCAAGATTTTGACTCAGAAGTGGCTAGCACTGATCAATAATGGACATGAAGCCTGGTTTAATATCAGAAGAACTGGCATTCCGGCTTTGACTCCTGGTCCAGATAATTTAAATGACGATAAATATCCAGTGAGATACCTGTATCCAGAATCAGAACAGGCTGTCAATAATGTAAATTATCAGGCGGCAGCCAGCAGAATGGGCGGAGATAATATCAATAGCAAAGTTTGGTGGGAGAAATAAGGAGGTTCTAACCTGGAAATTTAAACCGAAAAGGATCAAGAAAAACCTCCTGAATTCTGACGTTAAATTGGATGAAAAAACTGTCAATTTCGTGGGATCAGGAGGCTTTTTAATATTTAAGGTTCTACCCTGAATTTAATGGGAACGAAACTTGGGCATTAAAATAGTTTCTCCTGAAGAATGTACAGCTTCTGTTTAACATTGCTTCCTTTTTCATCGGAGACTCAACTTTCCATAAGCCTTCCTCCATTTTAGATAGGTTTTATACTTGTCACTTTTTGGCGGCCAAAAAGTAACCAAAAAGCCCTGAGCCTCGGTCTTTTCTTTCCGCTGAAACCTTTTTTCTTTTAATATGAACAGAAATTCAGCGGAATTTTGTACTGAATTTCACACCTAAAAATGACTGGATCTCCCTCGTACCTCGGGAGCTAAGTCATTTTCTTAACGGCGTTCAATCCATTACAAAACCGAAAATCCCGTAAGGCTCACCGATTTCGATGATAACTTCTGAAAACAATAATCAGCAGACAGCTCCATTAAAATCGTGATAGTACCATTTTTAAAGGTCCCTTGCTTTATGAGGGCGGAGGAAGGAGGATGGGCTATGGCCCAAAGTCCCATACTGGGAATAACAATTACACTTTCCAGACTAAGAAGAAAAACCTATCTAAGTATGCTGGACTATTACTCAAAAGCAAAGCCTGAGATTCAGTGAACCGCCGTATACAGCCTGTCCCGATTCATCGGGAAGACCCGTATCCCGCTCGTGCGTGAGTGGTGTGAGACCTGTGCGCCGTGGCGTAGGCGCACCGTGGGCTTATAGCTCACGGCCGCCTACTCGATTGGCGGCTGGCCATTTATTAAAACGTTCTTACAGCCCTGACATTATAAACATTGTACTTATCATAAATAGTCTGTTCAAAATAGTCGGCAAAAGTCTGTCTCCATGCAGCATCGTGAATTTCATATTCTGTTGAACTCCAATAAGGTGCTGTCACGTCATTTGCGAATCCTCCAACTTTATTTTTTTGTAGAAATAATTGGTTGAGCTCATCTTTACTTGGTAAAAACCAGTCATCATAACCGTTTAGAATTAGGTCGTAGCAAAGTTTTGCAGCTATATTGTCGACTGAGCAGCCCGCAACGATATCAATTGTATTTTGTAGGCCAGTCCCAATTTCTATAGCGTCAGCACCAGCAATTTTCGTTGTTTGGCAACCCCATTCGGCTTTTCCTTGGTCAGATGGTGCGGCAATTAGTCCATGCTCTCCGGATTTGTCAACATAGAATATAATACCACCTCCATATTGTTGTCCAACTTTAAATTTTGGTTCTTCGTCACAGCTTATGGTGACGAATACTACGATAATTATTATTATCAGTCTCATATGCGTATTGGCGGCAACGGTCCTCAGCTTGGAGACGGCGGGTTTTAGGAGCCGTTCTCTTCCAGCCTACTCCTAACTTCTTAAAGATTCTGCTTTTCATATTCACTCTGACCCACCCGCTGTATCTAAGGTGATGTTGTGCAACGTATTTAATTCTTAAAATCTTTTGGTACATCAGGTCTTACTTGAGTCAAAATAAGCTCAAAGCGAAAATTATTTTTCAATTTCAGAAAATTTGTTTTATCTAAACCGTTAAGATTCATACCATAAATTTTTAGTGTTTCTTCTTCTATATATTGTTGTAAAGCTGAAAATGATTTGTCTACAACCTCGCTAATAGTTTTCTGTGACGCATCACGCCATTCTAATAAAAAAAACACATGCTCGTCTAGTTGTTGCCCTTCAATTTTTCTATAAAGCTCATCTAAAACATAATAATGAACTGAATCCATGGAGGTATATTCTAGGCCGACTCGAATCTCTTGGTTACTTTTTACTAAAATTTCGATAGTTCCCGAGCTGGGCGTGACAGGCGAACAAATATCAGAAATACTCAAGTTTACCAAAATTGGATCGTCATTTTCCAAAGTGATTAGACTTTTAAATGATAGAGTTGTGTCGCACAAATCCACTTGACTCTTTCTGGCTATGTCATATCTTAATTCAACGTAATCTTCAGAAAAATCCAATAATATCGTTTCTCTGTTCATATCATCCACCAAAAGATCTCTAAGTCTTGATTTTTCATCTAGTGAAGTACATGATATAAGAAATAGAAGTCCGAGAAGCTTTTTTTTTACCCTCATTTATTGTTGTCTTCATATGTTGCACAACGGTTTGGCGCTTGGCGCAGTGGCGGATTTCGGAGCACAAAACTTTCATTAAACCACAAAAGTTGATGCGAGGTAGAATGCTCAATTAACCAATTCACCCGCCATTGAGCCAAACGCCTGTTATGCGGTCGGCTTTTATATTGTCGTCCCAAGTTTAATCAGTTTTTCAAAGTCCGTTTTTATTCTTTTTTGCTCTTCAAGTAAATAGTCGTCTCCGAAAGGTGAACCACAGTCTTGATTGTTTAATTGATGAAGTAATTTTCCATTTTCAAAATAACTTCTGTCTTCAACTATTTCTGATTTTTCAAAGTCAAATGCTTCTGTGTCATTATTCTCTTTCATTGCTGTCGTGTCGTAATACATTGGTCTGTTGTATTTATATGACTTTTCAAAAACGAATGATAGTTGTCCGTTCATTAAGTAATATTCTGTCAACAGTTGGAATGTCTCTCCAAAGTGTCGGGTTACAATTTTCTCTAATTGTCCGTTTTGGTAATAATACTTGGCTTCTCCGCCTTCCGTTGTTTCCCAAAGTTCTTTTGTGTCAATTTTAGTCCAATGGGTAAATGAATTTATTCTCTTGAAATTCGCTCTGATTGGTTTAAGTCGTTCTGTCAAGTACTCATTTACAGGTAAATCTTCTTGATTAAATGTCTCTTTGAGTTCAACGGTGTCACGCTGTAAACTGTCTATTGCAACTGGTGGAATTATCGAGGTTGTATCAGAAACTGTTGCACTTTTACTTTCACTGTCTGTCCCACAACCAATTAAAAGTAATGTTGCGAAAGACAGTATGTAATATGTCAGTTTGTTTCTCATTGGTGTCGTCTTAAGCTGCCGCATAACACCCGTATATACGAATGTCATTATTTTTTCCACTAAACCTACTAAACATTTTTCATTAAATAATCTGCCCTTAAAGCCTCTAAACCAATTTTATCCGACAACAAACGACTACAAACGGATACAAACGACTAGCTCCCGACTCTGATCTTCCCTCTCCCCCAACTTTGACCCATCGAATTCCTCTAGCGAAAACGAAAAACAAATTTTTCACAACAAAACAACAAACATCATGAACACGCTAAGAAACAAAGTACAACTGATCGGACGTCTAGGATCCAAAGTAGAAATCAAAAATCTGGACGGTGGCAAAACCCTCGGCAAAGTCGCTATCGCCACCAACGAGTACTACAAAAACCAAAAAGGAGAACGCGTTGAAGAAACCACCTGGCATAATTTGGTGGCCTGGGGAAAGCAAGCAGAACTATTGGATAAGTACACAGACAAAGCTTCAGAAATCGCCATTGAAGGCAAACTCAGCAACCGTTCCTACGAAGACAAGGAAGGCAACAAACGATACATCTCTGAAGTAATCGTACAAAACATCCTCCTGATGGGTGATAGAAAAGCGAGCGTTTCCGCTGTAGCAGCAGATGAAACCGAGGATGATTTGCCGTTTTAAAATTGACTTCTGTTTTAAACTAAAGACCGGGAGAAGAATACTTTCCCGGTTTTTGGTTTTATTCAATGATACCCCTTCGGCGAGATAGGCTTCGCGAGATAAAGTCGCTTCGCTCCTGAAATACGCCAGCGGCGAAATACGCTTCGCTGAGATATGCCTCCGGCGAGATAAAATTCTATCTATATAACTTGGCTTTAGCCATATCTTAAAATTATCTGCCCGCAGGGCTATCTTTTTTTATTTCACGAATCGCCAGCGGCGGTGAGCTTATTTCTACTGTATTTCAAATCCCTTTTACTATTTCGCGACTGAAAGGAGCCTATTTCCATTTTATTTCTAGGTATTTCATAGATTTTCCCAGAAATACCTTGGCTTTAGCCCTATCTTAAAATTATCTGCCCGCAGGGCTATCTTTTTTTATTTCGCGAACCGCCAGCGGCGGTGAGCCTATTTCTACTGTATTTCAAAAGTATTTCTAATTTCTAATTCTTTCTTTTCCCTGGCTGATACCTCTCCTCTGCTCTTGCCTCAATATCTTCTCGGTAAAATGCCACATCTTTAAACTCAGCATCTGCATAGCGCTGGGCTTGATCGTCAAAATGCGGAGAATCCGGATCGGAACTTTGCCCACCTGCCAAGATGGATTTGGCTTTTACCTTCTCTCCAAACTCCACTACCGCCACGAAGCTGTTTCCTCTATAGCCATACAATCGTTTGGTCTCCGGAGTGGATCTTGCGCCATAAGCTGCCAATGCCCCCCAAGTTCCAGAAGCCAATCCTACCGGCACATAAGGTTTATCATCATCAAATTTCAAATCAATATCTCCTGTCAATCTCTGGAACCTGTTGATCTCAGACCAAGGGGTATTCCAAGTTCCAAAATCGGCATTCATTTGATCAATCGTGCTTTGGAAAGTAGACAATAGTTCGGAAGCTGTTGGAGCTGGAACTTCCCCTTTTCCGGCATTGAACTCCAATAGATTATTGATGTTTCCATGATTTCTCATAAAATTCATCCCAAAGAAATGCGCCAATGACATTGCGACAGATTCTTTGCTGGTTCGGTAATCCCAAGACTCTAAAACCTGAATCGGTTCAGAGATTTTTGGATCGGCCACTCCCTTTTCATCATAGGCTTTCAATAGCATCGGGATCAGTTTTTCAAAAGCCGGTAGATATGGATCATAAGCCAAATCTATCAATTTATCCAAGGTAAGATCATTGGCATCTTTCAACACTTTCACCGCATGAATTGCTCTGTAATTTTCAGATTCCGGTGCCATATAAACCGGGAAATTTTCTGCTTTCGGGCTGAACTCACCCGCCGCTGTGTAAGGGGTAGAATTACAATTTTGGATCCAGCCTGTTCCTGGATTGAGTAAAGTGATACTCTCGTCTACTGTATGCAACCCTTGCCAGTCTGAAGCAGGATCTGATCCATCAACTGGTTTTGAAAAGTCAAACCCTTCATTTCTTTTCGGGATAAAATTGCCATGGAAATAAGCAATATTTCCGTCTGCATCAGCATAGACTGTATTGTTTGAGGAATTGGTACGTATGTTCATCATCTCTTTAAACTCGGCATGGTTGCTGAGTTTGGTCCTGGTAAAACTCTGAATCAATGCATTGACAGGATCCCAATTGATTTTGGTCACGACCCATTGATCATCCAGTTGATGAGTCACCGGACCATGATGCGTGCGATACATGGTAAAGGATTTTTCTTTGATTTCATTTCCATCCTTAAACTTCAGCGTGATGGGCAATTCGGTCACAGCTCTACTTTCCTCCCCATACTTGTAGCTCAATTTCCCGTCATTTTCTGTGACATTTTCTACAAATTCGTCGATAAAATCCACCCCTGTGGAAGTATGCATCCAGCCGGTTTTTTCATTGAAACCCTGATACACAAAAAACTGACCCCAAGTCACCGCACCATATGCATTCAATCCTTCCTCACTGACAACATGGATTTCAGGTCTGAAATAGAAAGAAGTATGTGGATTGATCAGCAACATGGCATTGCCTGATTCGGTCCTTGATCCGGAAACGGCAATCCCGTTTGAACCTTTGGGTTCCTCGGTCAGATCCACAGGATCCAAACCACTCCCAAATTCATTTAAAGCCAAGGATTGATCCTCTCCATAAAAAGCAGCGATCCTTCTGGTCGGAATCTGCTCAATATCTCCACCGATGGATCCTTCTGAGAAAAACATAGGCATCCAAGGTTCATAATAGATAATCACATTTGGTTTTACTTCAGGATGAGTGGCCAGATAATAATTCACTCCGTCCGCAAATGCCACACAAAGTTTCTTTAACCAGTCTGGAGAAGAATCATAAGCAGCTTTGGCCTCTGCCTCTGTCATATACAAATTTGCCCGCAAATCCGAATAAATCGCCTCCTCTCCTTCTAGCTCTGCCAATCGCCCCGTAGCCCAGATATAATTTCGCTCTACTCTTCTAAAATCATCTTCGCATTGAGCATAAAGCATCCCAAAAACAGCATCCGCATCAGTTTCACCATAGATATGGGGAATCCCAAAATCATCCCGGATAATTTCCACCCGTTCAGCGGTAGCTTCCCAGCGTTCCTGCTCAGTCAGTTCTTTGGGTTGGCAAGCAATAACCAAAATTGGAAATGCCAAATAGAGGAATCGAAACTTCATCTTTAAGTGGATTTGGGTGATTTATAGATTAAATGAATTCAACTTGCCTAAAATAAAGGATTTGGATTCTGTGGGCAACAGGAATTTTATCGATGCTGCTGGTAGTTATTTGGAGTGAATCTATTTCTGAATTTTGAAATCAACTCATCAGAAACCTGCTTGCTTTTTTCAAAACCCTCCAGCATTTTCTCAACCTGAGACACAGAGCTAGCACCAATGATCAAGGAGCCAACTGCCTTTTGGCTTAAGCCAAATCGAATCAAAAATGCTTCAGACATGATGCCATAGCTGGCGATTTCCTTTTTGATTTCCTCCACCTTTTGGGCTAAATGATCCAAATAATCACTTGCAGGCTTATTGATCAACATCCCTTTTACAAAGCTTCCTCTAACCAAAACCCGCGTATCTGTCTTAGCAATTAAGGGAAAAGCCTCTTCCTCGGGTCGTCTATCCAATGGACTGTATTGCATCATAATCGAAGCCGGATGAGAGAGTGTCAGAACTTTTCTGATGACATTTGGGCGGATGGAAGAAATTCCGAATGCACGGATTTTGCCTTGGCTTTTTAAAATTTCAAATGCCTCCAGTGTTTCTTCCCAAGGATCGTCGAGCGTTCCTCCATGCAGTTGATATAGGTCGATAAAGTCTGTTTGCAGTCTTTTTAGGCTTTTTTCCACAGCTCGTAGAATGTATTCTTTGCTAGGATTCCAGTCCCAACCAGAGCCATCGGATCGCATTTGATTTCCTACCTTGGTAGCCAAAACCATTTCATTTCTTTTATCTTTAATTGCTTTGCCCAGCATTTCTTCATTCCATCCCTGCTGGTACAGATCGGCAGTATCCAGCAGGTTGATTCCATTGGATACGGCAGCGCTGAGGATCTTTTTGCTTTCCAGAAAATCTGATGGCAGAGACATACAGCCTAACCCGATTTTTGAAATTTGAAGATTTGTGGGCAAAAGTATGGTTCTGTTCATGGAAATTTAACTTGATTTTAACAGATGGATGTTGTTTTCTAAGAAAGCTGTTTTTTTTGTTCTTTTAAAATCTATGTTTTCCTTTATTCTTTCATTAATCCCTATTTTTGGGGACTTAAACCTATTGAAATGAAAAAAATCGCAGTTTTTACTTCTGGAGGAGATAGTCCTGGCATGAACGCTTGCGTGAGAGCGGTAGTTCGTACGGCGATCTTCAAAGGCTTGGAAGTATATGGAATAATGAGAGGGTACGAAGGGATGATTGAAGGAGATATAAAAAGAATGCATTCGCATTCTGTCAGTAATATTATCCAACGCGGAGGCACTGTTTTAAAATCTGCCAGATCCATGGAGTTTAAAACCCCAGAAGGCAGAAAAAAAGCCTATGATAATTTGATGGCTCATGACATAGAAGGAATCGTCGCGATCGGCGGAGATGGTACCTTTACTGGGGCCAAGATTTTCCAGGCAGAATTCGGCATCCCAACAGTAGGTTGCCCTGGTACCATAGACAATGATCTTTATGGTACAGATTATACGATTGGATTTGACACCGCAGTCAATACTGCTTTGGAGGCAATTGATAAAATCCGGGATACTGCCGCTGCCCATGACAGGATCTTTTTTATAGAAGTAATGGGAAGAGATGCAGGGTTTATTGCGGTGGAGTCCGGCATCGGAGGAGGTGCTGAATTTGTGATGGTACCAGAGACCAAAACAGATCTAAACATGGTGGTGAAAAGCCTGAAAAACCTCCGAAAAACCAAGACTTCAAGCATAGTGGTAGTGGCCGAAGGAGATGAAGAAGGAAATGCAGAAACCATCATGCAGAAGGTGAAAGACAAAATAAAAGACGAGAATAAAGACTTCAAAGTCACCACTCTAGGACATATCCAACGAGGAGGAAGCCCAACCGCCAGAGATCGTGTGTTGGGAAGTCTGTGCGGAATGGCTGCAGTCGAGGGTCTTTTGGCAGGAAAGAAAAACTGTATGGCCGGAGTGATGAACCATCAGGTGGTCTACACACCTTTTGAGGACTGCATCGGTAAGGAAAAACCGCTCAATCAGGAACATCTTAAATTGATGGAAATTTTAAGTATTTAATATGGGATTTATTCCGATCTTCTTGACTATGGGAGGCGCTTGCCTCCTATTTTTTCTTACAGTCCGTACGACGATGCAGCGCAAGCTGAATTTACAAAGAGAGATTTCGTCCAAGCTTGCTTTGGCACATCCGGAACTGGAAATTGTCCTTGGCGAAATGGCAAATCCTGACTCGATTTCAGAAAAATTGAAAGCCCAGTACCAGGATAAAAAAATCCCTAAAAAGAGCCTTGAATTGATGCGGACATTGAAAGTGAATCGCCTGCAGTACAATCAATTGATTAAAAAAGCGCCTTACAATTGGGTGGCGAAGATTTCCGGTTATTCCTCCATTTGAGATTTCAGTAACTCCAAAATCCCTTTTTCATCCTCAGGACTAAACCAGTGGATCTCCGGATCTTTTCTAAACCAGGTCATTTGCCTTTTGGCATACCTTCGGGAGTTCCTCTTAAGAAGCCGAATCGCTTCTTCCTGATCATACTTTCCCTCCAAATAACCAAAAATCTCTTGGTAGCCTACCGTCTGCAGTGCATTCAGATCCCGCTTTTCAAAGAGACTTTCTGCTTCCTCAAATAAGCCAGCAGCAATCATTTGATCCATTCGCAGGTCTATTCTTTGGTACAATTCTTCTCGATCTCTTTCGAGTCCGATTTTGATGGTTTTAAAATTCCTTTTTGCTTTTTGCTTGACCCGAAAACTGCTAAATGGCTTTCCTGTGCCTCTAAAAACTTCAATTGCCCGCATCAAGCGCTGTGGATTATTTCGGTCCACTACTTCAAAATACACAGGGTCGATTTTAGAAACTTCTGCTTGCAAAAACTCTAGGCCATTTGATTCATATTCCTGAATAACTTCTTCCCTGAAACTGGGATCTAAATCAGGCATTTCATCCAATCCATTTACGACTGCATCAGCAAACAGTCCAGAGCCACCGGTCATGATCACTGCGGATTTTTCCTGAAATAATTCAACCAATAACTCGATCACCTCTTTTTCAAATCTCTTGACATCGTAAGTTTCCTCGATCGAAAGAGAATTGATAAAATGATGCTTCACCAGCTCCAGCTCAGTGATGGCAGGCTTTGCAGTTCCTAAATTAGTTTCTCTATAAAATTGCCTGCTATCACAAGAGATGATTTCTGTGTTGAATTTTTTGGCTAGATTTAAACATAAATCGGTTTTGCCGACAGCTGTCGGACCAACCACAAGAATAAGGTAATTTTGAATAGACAATGGTTCTGTAGCTTGAACGGAAATCAAAAATCCAAACTTACAAGATGAAAAGCAAAAGGGTGTTGATTGTTGACGATAATGATCTCAACAGGAAGTTATTTGAAAACCTGATCGGACAAGTCTGCTTATTCGAAAGTGCAAAAAATGGTTTGGAAGCTTTGGCACTGTTAGAGGGGAATAGGTTTGATTTGATTTTAATGGATATCCAAATGCCCCAGATGGATGGATTGACAGCCATGAAAAAGATTAAATTGACCGATCATGATCATTGCCCGATTATCGCCATCACTGCTTTTGCAGAAATGGAAGACCGACACAGTTTTATCGAGCAGGGTTTTGACGAATTTATGATAAAACCGATCCGGCCGCGTGAGTTTCTGGAATCCATCAAAGCCTTTCTTTCTGATAAGGCACCAGAACCCCACAAAATTGAACAGAATAAGCCAATTTCTTTAGAACCTGTCATTTTGGACATGCAGATTGTCAAACAATTAATGAAATACAATCAACCTGAAACCATAAAAAATGTGTTTTTGGACTTCGTTAAAGAATGTGATTCATTGTTTAATGAACTGGATCTGACTAAAGATGCGTTTGATTTCAAACAACTTGAGGCAAAGCTACATACCATAAAAGGAAACAGTGGGACCCTTGGGGCAAATTCGATCTTTTTATTGGCTCAGGAAGGAGAAATCAACGCCAAATTGGAGAACCGGTCACAAACCCGGAAAATACTTCATGAGTTGCAAAATGAAATTCTTAATTTCAAAAAATATATAATGGAAGAAACTATTTTTAACCAATGAGCACGCCAAAAAGAATCCTAGTCGGAGAAGACAGTTCAGTGATAATAAACCTGACAAAAAGCGTATTGGCTTTTGAAAAATATGATATGAAGGCTGCCCGAAACGGGAAACAAGTGCTGGAATTACTGGAAAAAGAAGATTTTGATCTAATTTTGATGGACATCAGTATGCCTGTCATGGACGGCGCGACCTGTACTCAGGCGATCAGAAGTCTTTCTGATCCTAAAAAGTCGAAATTGCCGATCATAGCCATTTCCGGAAATGTGAATAATTACACCATGGATGAATTGCGGAAGTTCGGCTTTGATGACTTTATCCAAAAACCTCTGGATTTTGACAAGGTACTGAGTACCGTAAACAAATACCTGATTTAAGTATGGCAGTAAAGTACACCAAACATTTCTTGGATAAACTGGAAAACCTTTTTGCAGCATCAGAATATATGCTTCGCTATGAAAAGGGAAATTTCAAATCGGGATATTGTGTACTTAGAGATACGAAAATCGTGATCATCAATAAATATTTTCCTATAGAAGGGAAGATTAATGCATTGATTGATATCCTTTCAGAACTGAATTTTGACCCTAAAGATTTTACGGAAAAATCCAATCATGATTTTCTCCGGGAACTTAGACAAACTACTTTAAAATTTTGAAAGTCACTTTTCTGGGAACCGGTACATCTCAAGGCGTTCCAGTAATTACCTGTACCTGCCCGGTTTGCCGATCACTGGATTTTAGAAATAAAAGATTCCGGTCCTCTATCCACTTCGAAATAGGCGATTTAAGCTTAGTGATAGACACCGGGCCTGATTTTAGAAGCCAGATGCTTTCTGCTGACATTAAACGTCTAGACGGCGTGCTATTCACCCATGAGCACAAAGACCATACTGCTGGCCTGGATGATATCCGACCATTCAACTTTTCCCAACAAATGGATATCCCGATTTTTGGGAGGATCCAGGTCCTAGAACAGATCAAAAGGGAATTTGCTTATGTATTTTCCAGCAAAAAATATCCGGGTGTACCCCAGATAGAGCCAGTCGAAATCGATGACTCACCATTTACGATCCAAGGCGTCACCATTATTCCTATCCCTGTTTATCATTACAAACTTCCGGTTTTAGGGTTTCGAATTGGTGATTTCACTTATATCACTGACACCAACCAGATCCCCGAAGAATCAATGGAGCTCATCAAAGGGACAAAAATCCTGGTATTGAATGCACTTCAGAAAGAAGCCCATATCTCGCACTTCACATTGGATGAGGCTGTGGCCAAAGCCAAAGAAATCGGTGCAGAAACCACTTATTTCACACATATTTCGCACAAGCTTGGCTTACATCATGAAGTAGAGAAGGAATTGCCCCCCGGAATTTATTTGGCCTATGACGGACTTCAGGTAACTTTGCCCTGATGCATCTCAATTACCATTTTCTTAAATTCCTTTGCCCCGCTCTCACCCGAAAATTCAAAGGTCATACCATCGTTTCATGTTTTTCCCAGAGCAAAGATGAGTTGATTATTGAAACTCAGGCGAATGGAGAAGAAGCTTGGATCAGGGCACATCTGATTCCCTCCCAGATTTATTTTAGTTTCCCTGAGCAATTCAGACGTGCAAAGCGCAATAGCATCAACCTTTTTCAGGAAATGCTAGGATTGACTATTGAATCTTGTGAAGTCATCCCTTTCGAAAGATCTTTTATTTTTAGATTAAGCGAAGGAAAAATCCTTCTTTTTAAACTTCATGCGAATCGGAGCAATATTTTGTTTTATGAAGAGCATGCGGAAACCCCAAAGTATATTTTCAGGCAAGTCATTTCAGAAGATCGGGAATTGGACTGGAAAACATTGGCAGTGGACCTGGACCTATCTAAAAATAGGTTTGAAGAATTAGATGGTAATGCTTCTCAATTTCTTCCTACTTTGGGCAAAATCCCAAGAGCTTATCTGAAAGATAGAGCCTATCCAGATTCAGATCTGGAAAAAAAATGGCAGCTGATGGAGGAAATGATCGATATTTTGGATACTCCATTATTCTCATTGGTCGAAATCCCGGACGGCATTCACCTCAGTTTACTTCCTGAAGCCAATTCGCTTCGGACTTTTTCGGATCCGATTCAGGCACTGAATGAACTATTTTATTTAGCTCTTGTCAAAGGAAACTTTGAAATGGAAAAAAATGATCTTCTCAAAACTCTCCAAGACCAGTTAAAAAGAACCCAATCCTATTTAAACAAATCCAGCTCCAAACTTGAGGAATTAAAAAACTCACCTCCCCCATCTCAACTGGCAGATGTGGTCATGGCTAACCTCCATGAATTCGAAGGTCAAAAAGAGGTAGAGTTATTGGATTTTTATACTGGAAACACAGTAAAAGTCCATTTGAAACCTCAGCAAAAACCACAGGATTATGCAGCTCAACTGTATCGTAAAAGTAAAAACAGAAAACTGGAATGGGAACAAATTGAAAAAACCATCCAGAACAAAATTGAGTTGAAAAACAGCCTATTATCCCAAATTGAGAAACTGGAAGCCGTTCAGGAGTTCAGAGGCCTCAAAGCTTTTAAAAAGGAAGAAATACAGGAAAAAACACTGCTTAAAACTACTGTTTCACTTCCGTTTAAATCCTTTGAAGTGCAAGGTTTTCCTGTTTGGGTAGGAAAATCGGCAAAAGACAATGATGAAATGCTCCGAGGATATGTCCATAAAGATGACATATGGCTACATGCTCGATTGGTGCCGGGTTCACACGTGGTCGTTAAAATGAAAGGATTCAAAAATATTCCACCGGTAGTTTTGGAGAGAGCCGCCGAACTGGCTGCATTTTACTCAAAACATAAAAGTGAATCCCTGGCCCCGGTGATTTATACGGAGGCTAAATTTGTCAGAAAAGTAAAAGGCTCGCCGGATGGTTCGGTTAAAGTGGAAAAAGAAAAAGTCATCATGGTCAGGCCTACTGGGCCGGATGACAGCATTTCTGTCCAAAAATAATTACTGGTTAACCCACCTTTTAAACTCAGCCACTCGCTCCCTAGCCACTATGGGATCAAAGTCACTTTTTGTGGCAAGTGACAACAATAACCGCCCATTTACATAGGGTTTGATTGCAGAGACATCATTTAGGTTAATGATCATTGATCTGTTGATTCGGTAGAAATCAGTGGGATTTAACAGACTTTCCTGAAGTTCATTGAGGGAATTTTCTACGATGTATTTTTGTGAAGTACCACTTTCCACTAAATAGGTCACTCCATTTTCGGAAAAAAAGAACGAAACTTTTTCTGTAGGAACATAGGTAAATCTACTCCCGATTTTCACTAAAAACCGCTTTTTAAATTCTGGTTTAGTGATCCTACTTACAATGTTTTCAAACATCTGATTTTCCATATTTTGTATGGAATTCACAGGAAGCATTCTGCTCATTTTCTGGAACGCTTTTTCAAGTTTCACCGAAACTACAGGTTTCAATAAAAAATCCAGGCAGTCAAATTCAAATGCTTCTATGGCTTTTTCTTTTTTGCTGGAAATAAAAATCAAAGGCTTTTCTCTTAAAAACTGAAGGATTGATTTGTTCTCCCAACTTGCTATCAAATCGAAATCAACAACTATAAAATCCACCTGGGAGATTTCTTTTGATTGATTATCAAAATCCTCAATCGCTTGGATGGTTCTCACCAATTTCAATCCTGAGAAATTTCTCCCTAGAATTCCAGCTAACATTTCTGAAAATGGAATCTCAGCAGAGATCAACAGAAAATTCATTTGATAGTCACTCATTTAATCCAGAAAATCTACTTGTTTATTGGGGTACATTATCAACTTCTTCAGAAAAGAAATGTTTAATCAATTGGCTTTAGAGTTCAAAAAAAAGGAGCGGTAAACCGCTCCTCCCTAGCTATTCTTATGATATCATAGTGTTGGCAACAAAACGCCATCAATGACATGAACAACTCCATTTTCTATAGCAACGTCTGCTGCCACTACATTAAATGTATTTCCAGCTTTATCTGTCACAGTCACGTTTGAACCAGTCCTAGTCACCGTAAGCATCTCACCAGAAAGTGTAGGGACCATTTGGGCACCTGACTCCAGATCAAATGAGAATGCAGTAGCAGGAACAACATGGAATTGAAGGATTTTAGTCACAGCATCAACTCCCAAAGCAGCAATCACTTCCTGCAATGAATTTAAATTCAATGCAGTCAACAAGTCCACAAAAGCTTGGTTGGTTGGCGCAAAAACGGTGATTGCTTCTGCTTCCAATAAGGCTCCTCCAAGGTTTGCTGCCGTCACCGCATCAAGTAATACTGTCAAATTAGCCGCCGTGGCAGCCTCTACCAAATTAGGTAATTCCAATTCAGGTAAAAGTACACCGTCTATTACATGGACTACCCCATTTTCAATCGCTACATCAGCTGCTATTACATTTGCGGTATTGCCCAATGCATCCATGACAGTCACTCCATTCGCTCCAGCCATTACAGTCAATTCCTGGCCTGCCAGCGTTGTAAATGTATTGCTTGCTGCTAAATCAGTGGAAAATGCAACGGCTGGTACTACGTGAAAGCCTAAAACGGTTTGAAGATTTTCCATCCCTCCGATTTTAGCTACCAATTGATTTAAGTCGGAAACATTGTAAGCATCTAAAGCTGCAGCAAAAGCATCATTTGTTGGAGCGAAAACTGTCATTGCATCTGCTCCTAAAAGTGCTCCACCAAGTTCCGCTGCGGTCACTGCATCAATAAGTGTAGTCAAACCAGCAGCTTGTGCAGCTTCTACGACGTTTGGAAGCATCAAATCCGGTAGCATCACTCCGTTTATTACATGTACCACTCCATTGGAAATCTCAATATCTGCTGACACTACCTGCGCCACACGGCCCAAAGCATCTTTAACGGAAACGGTATTCCCGCTTTTCTCCACAGTGATAGTTTGCCCGGATAACGTTGTAAATGAATTCATCGCATCTAAATCTGAAGACATTGCTACGGCAGGAACTACATGAAAACCTAGGACTTTTTCCAAATTGGCCAACCCGCCAATTTTCACCACAAGCTCATTTAAGTCCTCAGCATCATATATCTCCAAAGCCGCAGCAAAAGCTTCATTGGTAGGAGCAAAAACAGTGATCGCACCTGCAGAAAGCAACTGCTCTGCCAAACCATCCACTGCTGTCACCGCACTGATCAAGGTAGTCAAACCAGCTTCAGTTGCTGCTTCTACCAAAGTAGGTTTAGGTAACTCAATACTAGGAATCAACACCCTGTCAATCACATGTACCACCCCATTTTCAATTCTAACATCGGCCTGCAACACTCTTGAAGTATTTCCAGCTGCATCGATCACGGTAACTGAACCAGGCGCAACTCTCACCCTTAATGATTGACCAGAAACTGTCGTAAAAATATTTTCTTCATTCAAATCTTTAGAAAGTGCCACTGCAGGGACAACATGGAAGCCCAACACAGTCTCTAAATTTGCAGCACCTCCTATTTTCGCTACCAACTCTGAAAGATCACTGGCTCCAAATTCGGTCAGGGCATTTGCAAAAGCATCATTTGTAGGAGCAAAAACCGTGATTGCGTCTTGTGACTGTAGGGTATTCGCCAATCCAGGCACAGCATTGACAGCAGTCAATAAGGTAGTCAGGCCGGCATCTTGAGCCGCTTCTGTTAAGGTAGGATAAGGAAGGGGACCCTGATAATCATCACTACAGGAGAGGATCATGAAAAACATGGATCCCAGCATAAAATATTTTAAATAGTTGTGCATAGTATTTTAGGTTAGTTACCCTCATAACTATGACAATGGCGTTTAGATTAACAAATCTTATTAAACTGTATATTTCAAGAGTTGAATTGAATTTTTAAATACCTGAACCGTATTTTCAGTAATAGGATAAAAAAAATGCCCACTGCAAGCAGTGAGCATTTTATATGTTTAGAAAATGATAAATCAGTTGACAACGTGAATTTTCAACATATTGGTTCTGCCTTCTCCTTTCAAAGGCATACTGGCAGTATTGATGATAATATCGTCTGTGTTGACATGATTATCAGCCTTTAGCATATTCTCAATGTCTTCAAAAGTAGCGTCAGTAGAAACTACTTTATCATAATAATATGCTCTCACTCCCCAGACAAGGGACATTTGAGTGATCAGACTTTTCTTACTGGTAAAGACAAAAATATTTGCCAAAGGTCTGTGCGATGCAATTCTAAAACCTGTAAATCCTGATGAGGTTATGCCAACGATCGCTTTTGCTTTCACATTTCTGGAAAGTCTCGAAGCCATCAAAATCAGGTTATTGCTAAGGAATGTTTCATCATCCTCAGGTATCTTGTAAAGATTGTGGTAGATCTCCGCATTCGCTTCCAAATATCCGATAATGCTGCTCATTGCTTTCACTGCATTAACAGGGTATTTTCCTGAAGCAGTTTCTGCTGAAAGCATTACAGCATCAGCACCATCCAAGACAGCATTTGCCACATCATTGGTTTCAGCTCTGGTGGGTCTTGGATTTACAATCATGCTCTCCATCATCTGAGTTGCGATGATTACAGGTTTGCAAGCCAATTTGCATTTCTCAACAATTTTTTTCTGCCAAAGTGGAACGATTTCCATAGGAACTTCCACGCCTAGATCACCTCTCGCTACCATAATGGCATCTGTTGCGGCAATAATTGAATCAATATTTTCCAGAGCTTCTGGTTTCTCGATTTTGGCAACGATTTTACAGACTTTTCCTTTTGCTTCGATCCGCTCACGAAGATCGAGGATATCCTCAGCTGAACGCACAAAAGAAAGGGCAATCCAATCCACTTCCTGAGACAACCCAAACTGTAAATCTTCTATATCTTTTTCGGTCAATGAAGGTGCACTGACTTTGGTATTTGGCAGGTTAATTCCTTTTCTGGATTTCAAGATACCCCCGTGAATGACAGTACAATTTACATTTTTACCATCCGTATCATTGACCACCACTTCTAGATTTCCGTCATCGATCAAAATCCTATCTCCAGTTACTACATCTTGTGGTAGATTCTGATAAACAGTACTTACCAAGCTACTGGTACCGATGACTGGATCATTTGTAATCGTGATTTTTTCTCCAGGTTTGATTTCCACTCCATTGTTTTCAACCTCACCTACTCTGATTTTCGGCCCTTGAAGATCCTGTAGAATCCCTAGATTTAGATTCTTTTCTTTATTGACCTTACGGATGATTTCGATTACTTCTTTGTGAATATCGTGACTTCCATGGGAAAAATTCAGTCGAAAAACATTAGCCCCTGCGGATGCCAAATTGGAGATCGTTTCGTAGTTATTGGAAGCAGGGCCGATTGTTGCAAGAATTTTAGTCTTGTTAAATTGAGTATAGCTCATTGGAACATTAATAAGTTAATAGGTTCTCTTTTGATTTTAATTTGGAAATATCCAGTTTGACTATGTTTTGCACGAATGAATTTTTAGCCAATTGGTCTACAAAGGTATGAATACTCGTCTGAAAGGTATCATCTTGTACCAAAAGGAAATAATCCATAAACTTCAGCTCAGGAATAAGATAGGTGACTTGATGTTCATTATTTAGAGCCTTGTTTTTCAAAAGTTGAATATAACCATGTGGTAAAGAAAGGAAATATTGTGATATTTTCAGACTTGGAGTAGTAAGAAACTCTAATTCAAGATCCTCTTTTTTTACCAGATTTAAATCTAAGTCACGATTGATCAGCCAGGCCATTTTATAATCCTTTACAGGGGATTGGAGGCCTAGAAGCTCAAAATCGTAAGTATGTTCAATTAGTAATTTTGCCTTCTTCATTGAGGAAGAAAATAGATAGGGTCAAAGTTAAAAATTTAAATCCAACGAAACAGAGGAGTCATTTATAATAAAATTTACTTGAGCTATTTCTTTGCCAATTAGGTATTAAATATATTTCTTTGCGAAGTGTTATTAACTAAACTGATCACAAAATGTCTGAAATTGCACAAAAAGTAAAAGCCATCATTGTTGACAAACTTGGCGTAGAAGAGTCTGAAGTGACTTTAGAAGCAAGCTTCACCAATGACCTTGGAGCTGACTCTCTGGACACCGTAGAATTGATCATGGAGTTCGAAAAAGAATTCAATATCTCGATTCCTGATGATCAGGCTGAGCAAATCGGTACGGTAGGACAGGCTGTCACTTACTTAGAGGCTAACGTTAAATAATAACCCATAAATTCATTTTATGAATTTAAAAAGAGTTGTTGTAACAGGTATTGGTGCCCTCACCCCAATAGGCAATACGGTAGAAGAATTCTGGACCGGATTGGTTAATGGGGTGAGCGGTGCTGCGCCGATCACCCGCTTCGACGCCTCTCTATTCAAAACTCAATTTGCCTGCGAAGTCAAAAATCTTGATATCGAACAGTTCATTGACAGAAAAGAGGCCCGAAAGATGGATCCTTTTACCCAGTATGCAATGATCTCTGTAGAAGAGGCCATGAATGACGCAGGTTTCGATTTAGAAACCATTGATAAGTCACGAGCAGGTGTAATTTGGGGTTCAGGAATTGGCGGATTAAAGACTTTTCAAGATGAAGTGACAGATTTTGCCAACGGTGATGGCAATCCTCGCTTCAATCCGTTCTTTATTCCAAAGATGATTGCAGATATCAGTGCTGGATTCATTTCGATCAAATATGGTTTTAGAGGACCTAACTTTGTCACTGTTTCTGCTTGTGCTTCTGCTACGAATGCATTGATTGATGCATTTAATTATATCCGACTTGGAAAAGCTGACATCTTCATCAGTGGAGGTTCTGAAGCTGCTGTAACCGAAGCTGGTATAGGTGGATTCAACGCCATGAAGGCACTTTCACAGAGAAATGAATCTCCTGAAACAGCCTCAAGACCTTTTGACAAAGACAGAGATGGATTTGTATTAGGCGAAGGTGCAGGAGCACTTATTCTGGAAGAATATGAACATGCCAAAGCAAGAGGTGCAAAAATCTATGCCGAACTGGTAGGCGGTGGAATGACTGCCGATGCGTATCACATTACTGCTCCGCACCCAGATGGTTTGGGCGCAAGCAATGTGATGAAGATCGCATTGGAAGATGCAAACCTTCAGCCAGAAGCAATAGATTATATCAACGTACATGGTACTTCTACTCCACTAGGAGATGTAGGAGAAACAAAAGCCATCGGAAAAGTTTTCGGTGAGCATGCATACAAATTGAATATCAGCAGTACCAAATCCATGACTGGACATTTGCTAGGTGCTGCCGGCGCTATTGAGGCGATTGCTTCCATACTTGCCATAAAAAATGGAATTGTTCCTCCGACGATCAATCATTTCACTGATGACGAAAGCTTTGATCCAGGATTGAATTTAACTTTCAATACAGCCCAAAAGAGAGAAATAAATTACGCTTTGAGCAATACTTTTGGATTTGGCGGTCATAATTGCTCCGTCATTTTCAAAAAATATAATTAAACCGAACTTGAAACTCATTCAGAGACTCGGAATCAACACTCTCTTCTTTAGCAAAAAAGACAAAAGGCTTGCTGCCTCCATCAAAATGATGATGGGCAGCAGGCCTTTTAACATTGCATTGTACAAACTAGCCCTCACACCTTCGGGAATTGCTGAGGAAACCATGAAAGGCTTCAAAATTTCGAATGAGCGATTGGAGTTTTTGGGAGATGCAATTTTGGGAGCTGTGATTGCAGAATATCTTTTCCAAAAATACCCATACCGTGACGAAGGATTCCTCACAGAAACCCGGTCTAAGCTGGTCAATCGGGAATCCTTAAATTCAACCGGAATAAAAATCGGACTGAAAAAGGTACTCAATTTAGAAATTGGAGATCGAAATTTCATAGGAAATAAATCCTTATACGGAGACGTATTAGAGGCATTTCTCGGAGCTATTTATTTGGACAAAGGCTACCATTTCACCAAAAGATTCATTCTGAACAGGATTTTACTCCATTTTGATCTGGAGGGCATGATCGCTACCGTGACCAACTACAAGAGTAAAATCATCGAATGGTCTCAGAAAGAAAATAAATCCATTGAATATAAAGTGCTCCATGTACATGGAAATCAGCGCTTCAAAGAATTTATTGTCGCTTTGGAGATTGATGGAGAAGAAACTTCCCAAGGGAAAGGGAGTACAAAGAAAAAAGCAGAGCAAGAAGCTTCAAAAAATGCCTGTGACATACTAAAGATCACCCAATAGAAGCGTATTTTACCTTCAATTTTGAATTTTATCATGTCTCCAATAAAAATTGCCGCAGCCACTGTAAACCAAACTCCTCTGGACTGGAGTGGGAATCTGGACCGGATAATCCGAGCTATCCGGGAAGCCAAGGCTCAAAAAGCAGAAATACTTTGCTTTCCTGAGCTGGCGATCACCGGGTATGGAAGCGAGGATTTATTTTTGAGTTATTGGTTTCCAAAAAAAGCCCTGGACCAATTGGGAAAACTGATCCCTGAATGTGAAAATATCACTGTGGTGGTAGGGCTACCAGTGCGGATCCAGGATAAAGTTTACAACTGTGTCGCCATCATAGAGAATGCAAAATTGCTAGGTTTTGTGGCCAAACAATACATGGCAATTGATGGAGTCCATTACGAATTTAGATGGTTTACTCCATGGAAGGCCCATGAAGTCATCCAATTTGAATTTGAAGGAAAAAATTATCCTCTTGGCGATCAAATCTTTGAGCACAAAGGATGGAAATACGGTTTCGAAATTTGTGAAGATGCCTGGAGAGGGCCCATAAGGCCCGGATATAGACTTGCTGAAAGAAAAGTTGATCTTATTTTTAATCCTAGCGCCAGTCATTTTGCCATGGGCAAAACAAAAGAGCGAGTAGAGCTTATTTCTGAAAGTAGCCGCCTATTTGATTGCTTTTATTGCTATGTAAATCTACTAGGTAATGAAGCCGGCCGAATGATTTTTGATGGGGAAATCATGTTGGGAAAATCCGGAAAAATCCTTTCCAGAAATCAGCTTCTTTCATTTGAGGATTTTCAGGTAAACAGTTTTTGGCTGGAAGAAAAAGAACAACAACTAGCTCCGATTGTAGAAAAAGAAAAGGAATTTGTCCAGGCAGGATCTTTGGCACTTTTTGATTATCTGAGAAAAAGTAAAAGTAAAGGATTTGTGCTTTCACTCAGTGGTGGGGCTGATTCCTCTACCATTGCCATTTTGGTTTCAGAAATGGTCAAAAGGGGAATTGCTGAACTCGGAATTTTGCTTTTCTGCAAAAAAATAAACTTCCCCTTGCCTCCAAAAGAGGTAGAAAATGTAGAAAAATTCATGGTCAATAAACTATTGACTACTGCTTATCAGGGGACAAAAAACTCTTCGGAGGACACTTTCAATTCCGCAAAATCACTGGCAGAAAGTATAGGAGCAGTCTTTTATCATTGGGAAATAGACGAGGAAGTCAGTTCCTATACCCATAAAATCGAACAAGCGATCGGTAGAAAACTTACTTGGGAAAAAGATGATATCACCTTGCAAAATATCCAGGCGAGAACCCGATCTCCTATTATTTGGATGCTCGCAAATATCAATAATGCATTATTACTTTCTACCTCCAACAGAAGTGAAGGAGATGTAGGATATGCCACCATGGACGGCGATACCAGCGGGAGTATTTCGCCCATTGCTGCTGTTGATAAATACTTCATCTTACAATGGCTATCTTGGGCAGAAAAAAATCTTGACCAGCCTGGATTAAAATTAGTGAACTCACTGCAACCAACTGCAGAATTGAGGCCTCTGGAAAAAACCCAGACTGATGAAAAGGATTTAATGCCCTATTCTGTCATCGTCGAAATCGAAAGACTGGCCATCAGGGACAAACGATCTCCTATGGACATTTTCTTAATCTTACAAGAGGAACTGGACATTGAATCTGGAGTTTTGAAAGAATACATTAAAAAGTTCTTTAGACTCTGGTCTCGAAATCAATGGAAAAGGGAGCGCTTGGCACCTTCATTTCATTTGGATGAATTTAATGTCGATCCAAAAACCTGGTACAGATTTCCAATTTTATCCGGTGGATTTTCTGAAGAACTTGAACAATTAGACCACATTTAACTATGCTTGAATCAATGCTGAATTACATTGTCTGGGATCCAAATCCTGCAGTCTTTGCTGGATTTGAAAGACTTAGATGGTACAGCTTACTATTTGCCTTGGGATTTATCATTTCCCAGCAATTCATGGTATACTTTTTCAAAAAAGAAGGCCAAAATCCTGAGCTAGTAGATAAATTGACTATTTACATGGTTCTTGCCACCATCATCGGTGCGAGGCTTGGACATGTTTTATTTTATGAACCTGAAAAATACCTTGGTAATCCGATAGAGATACTCAAAGTTTGGGAAGGTGGATTGGCTAGTCACGGAGCAGCAATTGCGATTCTATTTGCCCTTTGGCTGTATGCCAGAAGAACTCCAGGCCAAAGTTACCTATGGGTCGTAGATAGAATTGTAATAGTTACAGCGATGACTGGTGCATTAATCCGATTTGGAAACTTGATGAATTCAGAAATTGGCGGAAAAGATACCGGTTCAGATTATGGTTTTGTATACGCCTGGGATACGGAAGACATTTTGAAAACACTTCGGATGCCGATCGAATCCATCAATGCCTATGCTCCTGAAGACCGCAGCTCAGAGCTTCAAAACAATGGAATCGTACCTTTGAATTTTGACATTAAGATCGCAAAAGGCGGCTATTCTATCCAGGATCTGGAAAATACATTGAGAAGAGATGTAAAATATGCTTTAACGCAGTTTAGTTCTTCAAAAGAATACCTTGCGGAACCTTTAGAACCTGCGTTGGACTTAAGCCTTTCTGACAAGGGAGACCATTATTTAGCTACAATCAAAACATTTGGCAGAACCAAACACCCAACTCAGATTTACGAATCCCTATCCTATTTGGTGATTTTCTTGATTCTTTTTGGAATTTGGTATAAATACCAATCCAGATTACCGGAGGGAATTTTGCTAGGACTATTTCTGATTTCTGTTTTTGGAATGCGTTTTATTTGGGAATATTTTAAAGCTGTTCAGGTGGAATTTGAAGAATCCATGGTGCTGAATATGGGACAGATATTAAGTATTCCACTGGTAATTGCCGGAATTTTCTTGGTGATTAGAGCATTAAAGAACGGTCTAAAACCAGAATAAACTAAGGAACAGGATCATGACCATGGCCTCCCCAAGGGTTGCAGCTAAGAATCCTCTTTATCCCAAGCCAACCTCCTTTGATAACTCCATGCTTTAAGATAGCTTCTTTCGTATATTGACTACAGGTAGGAGTATATCGACAACTAGCAGGAAAAAGCGGAGAAATGGTGTATTGATATACCAAAACGGGAAATATGGCTATCTTTCGAATGAATGTCCTAAATGTCATAAACCAACCTATTGGATTTGTCTCTCTAACCAAAATTACTCAATCAGAATTCCCTCTTGTCATTTAAGATAAAAAATATCCTTTCGCTTCTGTTTCTTTCCTTTTGCCTTAGCTTTTTAGGGTTTGGATGGACAAATACGTTTGCACAAGTCGACACTGCTCTAAGTCCGGCAAATTCAGGTACTCCGGAAAAGGTCAAAGTGAATAATATTTTTATCATCGGAAATGAGAAAACGAAAAAAAGTATCATTCTCAGGGAATTGGATTTCACGACGGATTATTATTATGACTGGGCTACTTTTATGGAGATCATCCAGGCAGACCAAAAGAAAATTTACAATCTACGCCTATTTACAGAAGTTGAAATTACCCCTTTGATTACTGGAGAGGATGAAGTAGAAGTAGTGATTTCTGTAAAAGAGCGCTGGTATATTCTTCCTTCTTTAATTTTCCAATTGGCCGATAGAAACTTTGCAGAATGGTGGACCAACCAAGGAAGGGATTTTTCCAGGGTAAATTACGGCCTTCGACTCAGTCATAGCAATGTGGCAGGTAGAAATGAAAAATTGAGATTCGCAGGACAATTAGGATTTACCAAAGCGCTGGATATCCAATACAGCAAGCCATACATAGATAAAAAACAAAAGCACGGACTGGCGGCTCAATTCACATTCTACAATAATAAAACCCTTGCCATCAAATCTGAAAACAACAGACAGGTGTTTTATACCTCTCCCGAAGAGGACATACTTCGAAAAAACATTGCCACTGCGCTAAGGTATACTTATAGAAGGAGTTTTTATAACTTCCATTTCGTAACTCTTGGATTTAACCATACCTGGATCAGTCCTCTGATTTTAGATGAGAATCCAAATTATTTCCAACATGGCTCGAATACCCTTCGCTACCTCTATATGACTTATAGTTTCAGGCATGACCGCCGGGATAACGTAGCCTATGCCACAGAAGGTGAACTATTGGTCTTGACCGCTACAAAATATGGCATCTTCTATACAGATGAGCTGGATGAAGTAGAGGTGAGCATGACTGCAAATAAATATTTCAAGATTAATGATAAGTTTAACTTTAATACAGGCCTGACTGCCAACTGGTTTTTAAGCCAAAGTCAACCCTATACATTGGTAAGAGGTATTGGATATAGTCCTAATTTCATCAGAGGATATGAACTCAATGTGATAGAAGGTCAGCAACTCTATGTTCATAAAAACAGCTTCAGGTGGAAATTTTTTGACCATGATTTCGATATTTCCAGAACTGTCCAGTTAGAACAGTTCAGCACTATCCCTATCCGACTTTATTTAAGCGCAAATTTTGACCATGGATTTGTAAAAGATCGAAATGAAATACCTTCTAATGCGAGACTTGCCAATAAATATCTCATGGGTTATGGCTTAGGCATTGATTTGGTCGGATTTTATGATTCAGTCCTGAGATTTGAATATTCTTTAAATAACTCCAGAGAAGGTAACTTCTTCTTTAATTTTAAGGCTCCCTTCTAAAAAAAAAAAATATCAACAGCTTATCTATTTAAATGAATTTTATTTAAATTAATAGTTTATTTATATTTTTCTCGAGATGAAGCGATTGATTTTTTTAGGCTTCTTCGTTTGGATTTGCATTTTATCTCAAGCCCAAACTGATCCACTCACCCAAGCACATGGTGCAAAGAGTCAAAGTATGGGTAATCTCAAGGTAAATCTTCAAGATGCCTGGTCAGTGTTCAATAATATTGGTGGATTGGATAGGATAAAGAGTTCTCAAGTCTCTTTGGGTGTTGATACCAGATATGGACTAAAAGAATTGAGCACGACAGGAGTAGCTGCAGGAATTAAGACTGAAATTGGCACTTTTGGGCTTGGATTGACCCGGTTTGGTGGCAAGTTATTTAACCAGCAAATGCTTGGGGTCGGATTTTCCCAAAAACTGGGAATCGCCAGTTTTGGTTTGAAAGTGGATTGGTTCCAAACCCAAATTCAGGATTTTGGAACAGGAAATTCATTGTTGATAAGCATGGGTGGAGTTACGGAATTAGGGCCAAAAATCCAGATTGGGGGTTCATTTTCAAATATCAACCGGGCCAAAATCAGTAAAAATTCTGAGGACCATCTTTCTACTTTAATCTCATTGGGACTTTCCTATTTTCCCACATCCAGTTTGCAAATTCATTTAGAAGCAGAAAAAGACATTTCTTATGCCCCCAATATTAAACTTGGATTAGAATATGGATTAAAAGAATGGGTGTTTCTAAGGACCGGGATCAATAGTAATCCTTCCAACTTATTTTTTGGAATAGGAATAAAACCGGGAAATTTTCAATTTGATTATGGTCTGGGTCAAAACACACCACTGGGAAATAGTCATCATGTAAGCCTAGGATATAAATGGAATTAAGAAGACTACATATTGTCTCTTCCATTTTTATTTTTCTTTTAGCTTATCACATTTATGCCCAAAACCCACCGCAGGTACCGATTGATACTGAAAAATTAGTAGAAAGATTATTTCCTGTACAGGAAGAAGATCTCGATTATGCATCCATTTACGAAGTTCTTTTCCAGCTTTATTCCAATCCTATCAATATTAACCTTGCCGATTCGGAAATTCTTCAAGCAAGTTACTTATTGACGCCTACCCAAATTAACTCCATCATTTCTTATCGAGATCAGAACGGCCCTTTCCTTTCTTTATACGAACTTCAAGCTGTTCCTGAGCTTAGCCCTGAAATGATCCTGCAGATTCTACCTTTTCTGACTTTAGGAAATAATGACTACACGTATTCCAAAGGATTAATCAAACGGATTTTAAATGAAGAACAAGGGTATCTTCTTTTTAGGCATAGAAGAATATTGGAAACCAGAAAGGGATATACTCCTGCCGACAGTTCCAGTTCTGGGATTCCAAATGCCCGTTATCTTGGCGGTCCAAATGACCTCTATTTAAGATTCCGAATCCAACATGCGAGGGATTTTAGCCTTGGAATTACGCTAGATAAAGATGCCGGTGAACAGTTTACGTGGGATCCAAAATCAAAACGGTATGGGTTTAATTTTTTCTCCTTTCACTTGACCAAATACCAGATAAAAAACTGGAAAGTCATCAGCATCGGTGACTACCAGGTGCAATTTGGGCAAGGTCTTGTTTTCGGAGCAGGGTATTCTTTAGGCAAAGGTGCCGAGACAGTACCTACAGTCAGAAAAAGTAGTGTCGGGATACTGCCCTACACAGCGGCGATGGAGTTTGGCTTTTTCAGAGGCATAGGAGCCACTTACCAATCCGGAAAATGGCAAAGCACAATCATCACTTCCTTCGCTCCACGAGATGGCAGATCATCACTGGAAAGAGACAGTTTAGAAAATGTTTTTGAAACGATTTCCAGTCTTAGTCAAAGTGGTCTTCATCGTACGCCAAGTGAACTTTCGACAAAAGCCAAATTCAGAGAATTTTCCATCGGTGGGAATACACAGTATTCATTTTCCAAAAGACTTTCTTTTGGCGGAAATTTTTTATCCACTAGGTTTAACCAACCTTGGATCAAAACTCCAACAGTTTATAATCAATTTGATTTCTCAGGCCAATCCAATTGGGTTGGAAGTCTCTATTTCAATTATAACTGGAAGAACTTCTTTATTTTTGGAGAGTCTGGAATTTCTAAATCTCAAGGTAAAGGATCAGTGCTCGGATTCATTACCAGCCTTAGCAAAGAAATCAATTTGTCCATGGTCTGGCGGAACTATGAGAGGGATTTTCACAGTCTTTATGGAAATTCATTTTCTGAAGGTACCCGATCTATCAATGAGCGAGGAGTCTACATTGGGTTCGAATACCAACCAACCAGACAATGGAAAATAAATGCTTATTACGATTTTTTTAGATTTCCTTGGTTACGATATCGGGTCTACTCTCCTTCCAGTGGCTATGAATGGTTAGCCAGAATAAGCTACTCTCCCACTAAAAGCCTTCAGACTTTTATCCAGTTCCGAACGGAACAAAAAGAAAGAAATCTCTCTGACTCAGGAGAGCCAAGCCTAACTTACCTGGTGTCCCCTATCAAAAAGTCTAATGGAATGTTGAGCTTAGAATACCAACTCTCAAAACAAATTTTCTTGAGATCAAGAATTTTAGGGAGCAAAGTCGAATTCAATTCTGAAGTCAGTCATGGATTTATGATCCTTCAGGATCTTCAGTATGCTCGGGAAAAATGGAAATTAACGACAAGGATAGCACTTTTTGATACCGATAATTATGACAACAGGCAATATGCTTTTGAAAATAATGTACTCTGGGCTTTTTCAGTCCCTGCATTTTCTGGAAAAGGAATGCGCTATTATTTTTTGGGACAATACAAGTTCAACTCTCAACTCACAGCCTATTTTCGATTTGCCAGAACTAGCTATACGGACCGGGATCAAATCGGTACTGGCCTTCAAACTATCAATTCTTCCCACATCTCTGAAAGCACATTTTTATTACGATACATGCTCCATCAGTAATTTTCCATCAATGGTACAATTTTGAGCCGGTTTTTTTAATAATTTGTCAACAAACCACTAAACCATGAAAAAAATATTTTACTTAAGTTTTGTTTTCCTACTCACCCTTTCTTCGGCTATCGCCCAAGAGGTGGATTTAAGCAAATTCACCAAAATGGAAGGATTTGTAGATTTCTACCTAGATGAGGACAAAGGCAAAATCTACCTGGAAATCGAGGATCTTGAAAAAGAATTTCTTTATGTCAGTTCATTGACTGCTGGTGTTGGCTCTAATGACCTAGGGCTGGATAGAGGTCAATTGGGGGATACCCGGATTGTGGAATTTCGAAAAACCGGAAACAAGATCTTTTTAGTACAGAAAAATTACAGTTATCGGGCATATTCTGATAATCCGGCGGAAGTTAAATCCATTAAAGATGCCTTCGCAGAGTCTACGCTTTGGGGTTTTGATGTGACCCAGAAAAATGGAGAATCCTACATCGTCGAAGCAACGAAATTCTACATGGAAGACACCCATGGTGTAGGCAATAGATTGAGCAGAAGTCGCCAAGGGACTTTTAGAACAGACGCGAGTCGCTCCAGCCTGTACTACCCAACTACCAAAAATTTTCCAAAAAATACAGAAGTAGAAGCTGTAATCACCCTGACTGGTCAGATTACAGGTAGAGAATTGAGTTCTGTGACTCCAGGATCGGATGCGGTAACAGTACGTCAAAGACATTCTTTTATAGAACTCCCAGACCTTGATTATGAAAAAAGAGAGTTTGATCCAAGAGGCGGCTATTTTTCAATCAGTTACATGGATTTCACTACTCCGATCACTGAACCAATTCTCAAAAGGTTTATTTCCAGACATCGCCTAGAGAAAACCGATCCAAGTGCCGCTATATCAGATGTCGTCGAGCCAATCGTGTACTATTTAGACCGTGGAACTCCGGAGCCTGTTGCATCTGCTTTAATCGAAGGAGGTAATTATTGGAGCCAGGCTTTTGAAGCAGCCGGATTCAAAAATGCCTTTAGGGTAGAGTTGGCACCAGAAGGCATGGATCTGATGGATGTCAGGTATAATGTGGTCCAGTGGGTTCATAGATCTACCAGAGGATGGTCCTATGGCAGCAGTGTCAGAGATCCGAGAACAGGTGAAATTATCAAAGGCCACGTTTCTTTGGGTTCTCTACGTGTTCGACAGGATTATTTGATTGCCCAAGGCTTGATTCAGCCTTATGAAAACGGGGATGAACCTGATCCAAAAATGTTGAAATTGGCTCTAGATCGATTAAGACAACTTTCAGCCCATGAAATCGGTCATACCATAGGATTGGCGCATAGCTACGCCACTTCTGCCGAAGGAAGATCATCCGTGATGGATTATCCCTATCCTGTAATCACTCAAAATGGAAATGGAGAATTGGATTTATCAACTGCCTACGATCAGAAAATAGGTGAATGGGATAAGTGGGCCATAAAATATGGTTATGGAACTGTTCCTCAGGGAATGTCGGAGGAGGAGTTTTTGAATAAAACCCTGGAAGACACTTATGAGGCAGGATATGAATTTATTACAGACTCAGATTCTAGGGATCCCAGTGGAGCCCACCCTCGCTCCCATTTATGGGATAATGGCGCTTCTGCCGCTACTGAATTGGAAAGAATGTTGTCATTACGAAAAAACAAACTTCAGACATTTGGATTGAATGCGATCCCAAATGGAACTCCGGAAGCAATGCTAGAGGAAGTGCTTGTTCCCCTGTTTTTGATGCACAGGTACCAGGTAGAAGCTACCACCAAAGTAGTCGGAGGTCTTGATTATCGCTATAAAGTTAAAGGAGATAATCAACCTGCGCATAGCTGGATCCCGGCAAAAGATCAGCAAGATGCTTTGGATGCCCTTTTGCTGACTATATCTCCAAGTGAATTGGAAGTACCCGCCCATATTTTGGCGCTGATCCCTCCAAGACCTTATGGTTATGGTAGGACGAGAGAAACGTTTGTTTCGAGAACAGGGCCGACATTCGATCCTATCGCCCCTGCAGAGACCATAGTGGATTTGACACTTTCCTTCCTTTTTGATGTAGCCAGAGTAAATAGAATGTATCTGCAACAATTACAAAACAAAGACTTACCTGGATATCAAGCAGTAATGGATAAGGTGAACAATGCCGTTTTTTCATCTACGATGCCTGCAGGCCTTCAGTCAGAAATTAAAATGATGACAGAAACAAAAATGGTAGATCAATTGATCACATTGGCCAAAAGTGCAGATGCTTCCAATACGGTAAGAGCCATCACCAGAGCCCAGTTGGAAAAACTTGCAAACGGAAACAATAAACTTTCGTCCAGATCTTCCAATCCCGTTTTAACCCACCATTCCAACTATTTGGCTGCAAAAATCAATGCGTTTTTAGAGCTTCCGGTAGAATTGACCGTCCAGGAAACTCTTAAAGCACCAGATGGATCACCAATCGGTTCGGATTCAATGTCCTGCGATTTTGATTATTGAAAAAGAGAAAATTATTCCAGAAAGAGCCTCCAAAAATCGGGGCTCTTTTTCTAAAAATTTTTTCCAAACAAAGACACAAACTGGCCTTTTATAAATGCTAAAACAAGTTATTTAAAAAGGCAACAATTAGATCCTATCCCAGGATTGATGCCAATGGACATGTCATCTTTATTCGGCCTGTTTGAATGCCCTTTTGAACAGAAAGAATAGGCTTCACCTCCAACTTTTAGTCCTAATTAATTTACTTAAATCTATAAAACGTAAGAAAAGTTGATATTCAGGAAAAATATCCAAGTCCTTAGAGGTTAAAAGATCGCTTTCCAGATCAAATCTGTAAATTAAAGCCCTAATTGACAATTTCAGGAAATGATTCCGAACCTTCCGGAAATACTCCTGTTTAAAATACCAAATTCCATTTTAGTTTATGACCAATCCATTATTGGCAAAGTTTGCCACTCCATTTGATACAGCTCCTTTTACACAGATCAAAACAGAAGATTACCTTCCTGCAATTAAAACAGCAATTGATGAGGCGAAATTGGAGATTGAATCAATTAAAAATCAAGACCATCCTACTTTCGAAAACACCATCGAAGCAATGGACCAGTCCGGTGAAAAACTCGGAACCATCAGTTCGATATTTTTCAATTTAAATGCTGCTGAAACAAGCCCAGAGCTTCAAAAACTAGCCAGAGAGATTTCCCCTTTGTTGACTCAGCATTCAAATGACATTCTTCTTGATCCAGTTTTATTCCAAAAAATTGATGCAGTTTTTGAATCAAAAGATCAGTTGGAACTCAGCCCAGAGCAATCTACTTTATTGGAAAAGACATATAAATCTTTTGTCAGAAACGGAGCGAAGTTAAGTTCGGAGCAAGGGGAAATCCTTCGAGCCATCGATCAGGAACTTGCCCAACTAAGTTTGAAATTTGGAGAGAATGTCCTTGAAGAAACCAATAAATTTGTTCATTTCGAATCTGAAGAGAGTGCAGTAGCTGGACTTCCAGAAGGTATCAAAGAAGCGGCAGCTCAAATTGCTGAAGAAAAGGGGCATCCCGGAAAATGGGCTTTCACACTCGATTATCCCAGCTATATACCGGCACTTACCTATGCTAAAAACCGGGATCTAAGAAAACTTCTGTTTTATGCTTATAATACAAAATGCTCTAAAGACGATGAACTTGACAACCAACAAGTCATCAAAAATATCCTGCAATTAAAGGAAAAGAGAGCCCAACTTTTGGGATTTAAAAATCATGCTGAATTTATTTTGGCAGAGAGAATGGCAAAAAGTCCAAGTGAAGTAAGGGAATTTTTAGAATCCATGTTAGTAAAAGCCAGACCAAAAGCAGAACAGGAATTAGCTGAACTTACTGCATTTGCAAATAAAATTGATGGCATCACTGAGCTTAAGAAATGGGATTTTGCCTATTATTCGGAATTGCTCAAAAAGGAAAAATACTCCATTGATGACGAACTCCTTAGACCCTATTTCCAACTTGAAAAAGTGATTTCAGGTGTTTTCTTAACTGCAAAAAAATTATTTGACCTAGAGTTTATTCCCAATAAAGAAATCCCTGTGTACCATCCTGATGTTTTAGCCTATGAGGTGAAAGACAAAACAAGGAAACATGTTGCTGTATTTTATGCAGATTACTTTCCTCGGCCTGGCAAAAGAAACGGTGCCTGGATGACAAGTTATCGTGGCCAAAGTTCTGTCAATGGAGTGAACAAAAGACCACATGTTTCGATAGTTTGCAATTTCACCAAGCCTACCAAAACCAAACCGAGCTTATTGACTTTTAACGAAGTGACCACTTTGTTTCATGAGTTTGGACATGCTCTCCATGGAATGCTGGCAAACACTAAGTACGAGTCACTCTCCGGGACAAGTGTCTATTGGGATTTTGTGGAGTTACCTTCCCAGATTTTCGAGAACTGGTGCTATGAAAAAGAATGTCTTGACCTTTTTGCGGTACATTATGAAACGGGAGAAAAGATCCCTGCAAGTTTAATCGAAAAATTGAAGAACGCTGCTAATTTCCAGCAAGGGTATCAAACGCTCAGACAGATAAGTTTTGGACTATTGGACATGGCATATCATAGCACCAAAGCAGAAGAAATTGAGTCAATTCCATCCTTTGAAACAGAAATCATGAAGCGTACTGATCTACTTCCTAAAGTGGACGGAACCCTCATGTCCCCATCATTCTCGCATATTTTCCAGGGAGGATATTCGGCAGGATATTATAGCTATAAATGGGCTGAAGTATTGGATGCAGATGCATTTGAGCTTTTCTTAGATAATGGAGTTTTTGATAAGAAAACAGCTGATTCATTCTTGAAAATCATTCTCTCTGCAGGAGGGAGTGAGCATCCATCGATTTTATATAAAAGATTCCGAGGCAGAGAACCTAAACAAGATGCATTACTGAAAAGAGCTGGCTTATTAACTTCAAATTGAAAAAATTGTCCTATAAATTTTTCAAAAAAGTATATATTTCGTCAAGCTATAACCAAATCTGACCAAATGAAAGAAAAAACTTTTACGATGCCCTCCTATCTCAAAGCGCTATCAGTTTTGATTTTCATAATAGTTCTTGTCTTCTTTCTGATTGTTGGAAAAAGCCTATTGGTCCCTCTATTTATGGGTGGATTTTTTGCTGTCTTATTTACGCCTTTCAGCAATTGGCTAGAAAAGAAGAAAGTACCGCGAACCATTTCTGCTGTCATTTCTTTGCTTTTGAACATAGCCATTGTGGTAGGATTATTGGCATTTATTATCACCACGATATCCAATTTCACCAACGATTTTGACAATGTTTCAGAAAAATTAAGCAGCTACGCGAGAGAAATAGACGAGTGGACCATGTCCAATTTTGGAATTGATGAAAACCTGGAAGAAAAAGCCAGCAATGATTATCTCAAAACCTTGCTTCAGGAGCAGGGCGCCAATATCACAGGATTTGCATTAAGAACAGTAGGATCACTTTCTGGTACCGTTTTGATCCCGGTTTTTATGTTTTTCTTTTTGCTTTATCGGGATCATTTGACCGAGGTGATGATCCGGATTTACCGGGACAAAGATCCCCAACTGGTCAAAATGCGAATCACTAATCTGAGAAAACTGCTTCAAAATTATATCATTGGTGTGGTGAAAGTGATGGGAATTTTAGCAGTCTTAAATGTCACAGCTTTTACAGCACTTGGGATTAAACATGCGATATTTTTCGGATTAATTGCTGCATTTCTGAATATCATACCTTATGTAGGACCATTTATAGGTGCCTTGATGCCGATGATTTATGCTTTTCTTACCAAAGACAGCCTATTCTATCCAGTTGCAGTCTTAGTATCTTATCAGCTTATCCAATTGATAGAAGGGAATATTTTAACTCCAAAAATCGTAGGTGGAAATGTAAACCTTAACCCTTTTATCACCTTTCTAGGCCTTTTAGTGGGAGGAACTATCTGGGGAGTTGCAGGAATGGTTTTGATTATACCTACCTTAGCTATTCTTAGAGAAATATTTGAATTAAGTGATCAAACAAGTCCATTTGCCTTATTGCTGGGTGAAGAAAGATCGGATGAAGAAAAAAAAGAAAAACCCGCTGAAAGCAGTTAAATTTCTTACAATTTCCCTTGCTGCCTTGCTCCTGTCCTGTGATTCCACAGAAGATAGAAAGGGTAGGTTCCTTCTGAAAGGAAATGAAAAAATGGAGGAGAATGATCCTAAATCAGCTATTGGTTTTTACGAAGAGGCCTTGGATTTGGATAGTGCATATTTTGACGCACACTATAACAAAGCGATGGCTCAGCTAAAGCTCAACCAATTAGATGAAGCCATCCATTCATTGGAAGATGCAATCAAAAATAAACCTGAGGATTTTGAAAGTTATTTTCAAAGGGGTCTTATCTACTTGGACAACGGAGAATTTTATAAGTCAAGGGAAGATGCGGAAAAGCTGATCAGTTTAGACGATCAATCTTGGAAATCGTATTTCCTAAAAGGACTTGTCGAGGAAAAACTAAAAAACTACTCTGTCGCATTGGATTCATTCGAAAAAGCGGTTAGTCTCGATCCAACAAACTCAGATCTCCTAGTCAATAAAGCGACTTTACTTTATTATGAGAAGAAGCCTGAGCTTGCTTTAGATGTTTTGGAGGAGGCAGAAACCATCAATCCTTCAGAGCCAAATCTTCACAATCTGAGGTCGATGATATTTTTTGATGCGGGAAATTATTCAGATGCATTGGAATCAGTCAATAAAGCAATTGCTATCGATAAAGGACAAGCCTATTATTACAATAATAAAGGATTGTATTTGATCTATTTGGATCAAATGGAAGAAGGATTGGATTTGATCAACCAAAGTCTAAAAATGGATCCCAATAATCCTTTTGCATTAAGAAATAAAGGGATATACTATGTGTTGAAGGGCGATAAAGTTACCGCATTGCAATTTTTGACAGAGTTAAACCAAAATTATCCGGAAATGGATCTGGTAAAGGAATACCTAGAAAAAGCTCAGGCACTGTAATTTTCACCCGTTACCACCTCTTTGATTTTTTTCAAGAGCTCGGCAGCATCAATTGGCTTTGCCACGAAACCATCGAATCCACATTCATCGATGCGCTCCATTATTTCAAGTTTTGCCGCTGCGGTAAGTGCGATGACAGGAATAGTTGAAAAAGATTTAATAGCAATTGTGGCATCAAAACCGTCCATTACTGGCATTTGAATATCCATCAAGATACAGTCATAATCGTTGGTTTTGAGGATTTCTACAGCTTCTTGACCATTGTGAACCCGTTCAAACGTGAACCCCCATTTCTTGATGATTTTACCGAGGACTAGGGCATTGACATCATTGTCTTCTGCCATCAAAAGCCGTAACTGCTGAGGTGATGAATTTTTCTCTTTCTCTGAAAATACTGGAACATCGTTTTCATCCGAAATCTCAAATTCCAATTCAAAATAAAACCGACTTCCTTTATCTACTTCGGATTCCAACTGGATAGTTCCGCCCATTAAAGAAAGAAGTTTTCTGGTTATTGATAACCCAAGCCCAGTTCCTCCATATTTCGAACTGAAAGTAGGTTTTACCTGGTCAAAATCATTGAAAATTTTCTCTTGGTTCTCTTTGGCTATACCTATTCCGGTATCTTTAACCTCAAAATATATCCTTGCTTTTCTTGGGCTCATTTCCTTCAGCAAAACTGAAACCGTAACATCACCTTCTTTGGTAAACTTCAAAGCATTGGTAATCAGGTTATTCAAAATCTGAGACAATCTGGTTTTATCTCCTTTGAGCCAAAGATTCAAACCTTCAGACATCGTTAATTGAAGGTTGTTTTTACTTTCTTTTGCATGAAATGACAAGCCGTTGAGGATTTGCTGAATCAAATTCTCAAAATTGAAAGTGGCTTTTTCTATCGTAAGTTTGCCAGCCTCAATCTTTTGAAAATCCAGCAAATCGTTGATCATAATGATCAAATTATCCACTGCAAAATTGATGGTATTCAGGGCCGTTTTCTGTGATTCGTTTGGTTGCTCCTGAAGCAATGAATAAGTGGAACCTGAAATCGCATTCAATGGGGTTCTCAATTCATGGCTAATCATGGACAGGAAGTCGGACTTGATTTGACTTGCTTTAACGGCAGTGTTTCTAGCCTCCTCCAGCTTCGCTTCAAATTCTTTTTGTGCACTTATATCAGTCAAATATCCATACCAAACCATTTCCCCATTTTCAAGTAGTTGAGGCCTGGCAGCTCCTAGAATCCACCGGTATTGATTTTGTGAATCATCGGTTTTCACCCGGAATTGACATTGCCATGGTTCTTGTTTTTTAGCGGAGGCAACAGAGGACATGATTACCTGAGGAAGATCCATGGGATGAACTCTGGAAATTGCCATGGAAATATCCTCAAAACCTTTAATTTCATCAGAATTTAGGCCCAATACTGTTCCAATTCCTTTAGACAGAAATGAGAACTTCATTTTGCCTTCCATATCCAAAACCATCTGATAGAGACCACCTGGCACTTGCTCCGTCAGATTCATCAAAAAATCACTGCTTTCTTCCAGGTTCTTTTCCAATATCACCTTTTCAGAAATATTTCTAAAAGTCAAATTAATTAAAACATGATCATCGACTTGGATAAACTTAGAACAGATTTCCAAAGTCAACTGTCTCCCTTGTACCTGTATCAAGGTGGATGAAAACCGTTGCAAATTGGTTTCGTTATCCTCTCTTTGGATCCAGTTCTGCCATATCTCCGGGTTGTCAAACAATCCTCCTAGCTCACTTAGATGCTTTAGGCTTTTTCCCTCTTCAAAACCAAATAACTTTACTACTTCATTATTGGCGATATAAACTTTGCCGTTTGGGTAAACTACTAAACCAGGTTCAGGAGACTCAAGTAATAGTTTTTCGAGTCGATTGATTTTGCGGTTTTTTTCCAAAACCTCAAATTCTTCCCAAATTATGCCCTCAAGTCCCGAATCACTGACATGTATTCCTTTGAAGTGAAAATGTTTGTTTGGAAATTCAGAAAGGTCCATCTCAAATTCAAATCCAGAAGAATTCACTTCTAATTCTTCTAATATTTGATTCCATTTATCGGTGAATTCCTGAATCGTCCTGTTTTGAGTGATTCTGTTTAAATCAAGTGATTTATCAATTCCAATTAAATTGGAAGCGATCGAATCAAAGGAAATTGTATTTAATATTTTGCTAAACTTCCAGGTGCCTGATTTAGCTAAAGTTGGCGCTTTAACTTTTAAGGCTTCAATTCTATCCTCAATTTGCCTCCTTTTTACTTTTTCGGTAACATCCTTACCTATGATAAAGAATCTTTCGGGAGTGAACTGAACACTGAAATCAATGGACTTGAATTCGCCTGATTTTGCTTTGATTCTTACTTCAAAAAAAGCATTCTCATCCTTACCTGTTTTTTCTCTCCAGATAGATTTAACAGTTTCGAGGTCTTCCAAATGGATCAAATTACAAAGGCTGGAATTCAATAACTCCTCAGGATGGTACCCGAGGACTGGGAAGACAGAACCGTTTAGATAAGTCAGAAAATCATGCTGTCCAATGGCAATAAGATCTTGGAAAGAGGAAAAAAATTGTTGTGATTCTTTTTTTGTGGGCAAACCAAGCGTTTTCACTTCTTTGCCTTTGTAAAACAAGAAATAGTTGGCACTACTTTCATAAGGCAATTCCAGTCTAAAACTGAATTCTTTTCCATTATGGTTAAGAATCAGTTCTTCCTTAAAAATATAGGCATTAATGTCTAACCCTAATCCAGCTAATGTCTTTTCCTGAAGAGATTCTCCAATTTGATTTTCGAATGCCTCATTGGCATAAAAGATACTATACGGAAAGGTATCATCTGCAAGAAAAACCATTTCCGAAGATTCATATATGATTTTCTTAAAGGTGCTATTAATACCTCTTTCTTGCATTTGGATGAATCTAAAATTTAGGGTGTTGTATTTTTTTAATACCAAGAAACCATTTACTGGCATCCATGCAGTAAACATACACCAATTTGTATTTCATAACAAATTTTTTGATTTATAAATACAATTTTATGCATGAAAAAATTCTATTAAAATCCTTTCCAATCGAATTTCTAGGATAAGCGGAAATATTTTGATTTAAATAATCGAAAAAAAATCTACCCCTAAAAAATAGGGCAAAAAAAAACCGCAGTATGTGAATACTACGGTTTTAACAAGCAAGCTAAAAACTTTAGGCTTTTGCCTTGATTAGGTTCAATGCTGATCCAGCTTTAAACCAATCAATTTGTGCCTCATTATAACTATGATTAGCTACTATTACATCTTTAGATCCATCTGCATGAACAAACTCAAGATGAAGAGGTTTCTCAGGTGCGAATTGATCCAGGTCTAGGAAGTTAATGGTATCATCTTCCTGAATTTTATCGTAATCCGTCTCATTGGCAAAAGTCAATGCCAACATACCTTGTTTCTTCAAGTTGGTCTCGTGAATACGTGCAAATGATTTCACCAATACTGCCTTAACTCCAAGGTGTCTTGGTTCCATGGCAGCATGCTCTCTGGAAGAACCCTCACCGTAATTTTGATCACCTACCACGATTGTCGGAACACCAGCTGCTTTATAAGCTCTTTGGGTGGCCGGAACCGGGCCATATTCTCCAGTCAGTTGATTTTTGACAGAGTTTGTGGCATCATTGAAGGCATTCACAGCACCGATCAGACAGTTGTCAGAGATATTATCCAAATGACCTCTGAATCTCAACCAAGGACCTGCCATTGAAATATGGTCGGTAGTACACTTACCAAAAGCTTTAATCAAAAGCTTAGCGCCAGTGATATTAGTTCCATCCCAAGGTGCAAAAGGATCTAATAATTGAAGACGGTTAGAATCAGGATTTACAACCACTTGAACACCACTTCCATCTTCAGCAGGAGCTTGATATCCATTATCCTCTACGGCAAATCCTTTTTCTGGAAGTTCATCTCCCACAGGTGGATCTAATTTCACTTCTACACCGTCAGCATTGACCAAGGTATCAGTGATAGGATTGAATCCTAAATCACCTGAAATAGCGATTGCTGCTACCATTTCTGGAGATGTTACAAATGCGTGAGTGTTTGGGTTGCCGTCTGCGCGCTTGGAGAAGTTTCTGTTGAAAGAGTGAACAATCGTGTTTTTCTCCTTTTTATCAGCTCCTGCTCTAGCCCATTGTCCAATACACGGACCGCAGGCATTGGTAAAGATCGTTGCATCCAAATCCGTAAAGATATCCAGCAAACCATCTCTATCTGCTGTGTAACGTACCTGCTCTGAACCTGGATTGATTCCAAATTCTGCTTTGGTTTTCAATTTTTTATCTACAGCCTGCTTTGCAATAGAAGCAGCCCTCGCCAGATCTTCGTAAGATGAGTTAGTACAAGAGCCGATCAATCCCCACTCTACTTTAGTTGGCCAGCCATTCTTTTCAGCTTCTGCTCTGATCTGAGAAACTGGAGTAGCTCTATCTGGAGTAAACGGACCATTTACATGTGGCTCTAGGGTAGAAAGGTCAATCTCAATAACCTGATCAAAATACTTTTCAGGATTTGCATACACTTCGCTATCACCAGTCAAATGTTCTTTTACTGCATTTGCCAATTCTGCTACGTCAGCTCTATCCGTCGCTTTTAAGTAACGCTCCATGGATTCATCATATCCAAAAGTAGAGGTAGTGGCACCTATTTCAGCGCCCATGTTACAGATTGTTCCTTTACCTGTCGCAGAAAGTGATAACGCTCCATCTCCGAAATATTCAACTATGCAACCAGTACCACCTTTTACAGTCAGAATGCCAGCTACCTTCAAAATAACGTCTTTTGCAGAAGTCCAACCATTCATTTTTCCGGTCAACTTCACTCCAATTAGTTTCGGGAATTTAAGCTCCCAAGCCATACCTGCCATCACATCCACTGCATCAGCTCCTCCAACTCCGATCGCTACCATACCCAAACCACCTGCATTAACAGTATGTGAATCTGTACCGATCATCATTCCACCTGGGAATGCATAGTTTTCCAAAACTACTTGGTGGATAATACCTGCTCCTGGCTTCCAAAATCCAATTCCATATTTGTTGGAAACAGATTCCAAAAAGTTAAAAACTTCACCGCTGGCAGTCAATGAACTGCTCAAATCAGCTTTGGCACCATTTTGGGCTAAAATTAAGTGATCACAGTGAGCTGTAGATGGAACCGCCACCTTATCTTTACCCGCTTGCATAAATTGCAAAAGGGCCATTTGGGCTGTTGCATCTTGCATAGCTACTCTATCAGGAGCAAAATCCACATAAGATTTCCCTCTTTCAAAGCTTTGTGTAGCATCTCCTTCCCAAAGGTGAGCATAAAGTATTTTCTCTGCTAAAGTAAGTGGCTTGCCCACCACCTTCCTGGCAGCTGCGATACGCTCAGGGTACTTCGCATACACTGCCTTGATCATTTCTATATCAAATGCCATTTGTAGGGTATTTTATTTTATATTAAAAGGTTCTGTTTTTCCGAAGGCAAATATAGAAATATAGCCCAATAATCGGTAGCCGACTACAATCTGTAAATCAGGGTTTATCCTTATTTAAAACCATTATAAAGCGGAATTCCAGGTTTACAAGAAAAAATAAATAGCCAATGCTAAAAATAAACTCCCAAAGACACATAGAACGAAGCAGTATTTAAGCATATTTTTAGCCCTAACACCTGTTATCGAAAGAAGTGGCAAAGCCCAAAAAGGCTGTAATAAATTGGTGATTTGATCGCCATAAGAAAAAGCCATCACTAGCCTATTCAGAGGAATCCCCAGGGATTTGCCGGCAGTCAATAAAACCGGTCCTTGTACCGCCCATTGCCCCCCACCTGATGGCACCAAAAAATTCACGATTCCTGCTGAAACATACGAAATCAATGGAAGGGTTCTTTGATTTGAATAGGAAACCAAAAGGTCCGAAAACTGAATCAATAGTCCTGACTGGGTCATTAAACCCAATATTCCAGCATAAAATGGAAACTGGATAAAAATATCAACGGAAGTTTTTAATCCGGCACTTACTGCTTTCGAAAACTTTGAAAATGACTTATAAACCGCCATCGTCAGTCCAAAAAGTGCAAAATTCACCACATTCAAATTCACTGAAGAATTATCTGGCACAGATTCGGAGAAATAGTTAATCGTTAAAATCAGAAGAATACCCAATCCAACAAGACCACATAATTGAAAACTCTTTCCGGGATTTATTGCATTCAGGCTAATGGGTTTAATTGTCTGTTCTGATTGTTTTACGTATTTCTCACAAAACAACAGCCCTGCCAATAAAACTCCTATCAATCCTCCGGTCATCCCCAAGTTAAAATTCTCTAGAATCGTCTCCTCAATAGGTATTATACCAATTTGATCCTTTAAAAAATGCCCTGATTCTGCAACTTTCAATGGGGCTGAACCAGATAAGCCTCCATGCCAAACTGCCATTCCTAAATATCCAGCAGAAGCCAAAAGAGCATAATTGGGTTGATTGCCTTTTTCTTTCTGTGCCCTTCCAACAAATCTTGCCATCAACGCACCTATAATTAAGCCAAATCCCCAATTCAACAAACCTGAAAACATCGTCACTATTCCTGTGAACATCAGAGCCTGAACCCCGTTTTTTGGAAAATTTGCCACTTTTTTTAAAAAATCATGAACGGGTTTACAGGAAGCTAAAGCATATCCAAAGACCAGTATCATCATCATTTGCACTGTAAATCCGAGAAGACCAAAAAATCCAAACTGCCAGAAGTTTAAAGCAGAAATCAGCTTTTCCTGAATCCCCATTCCCTGTGGTTCTTTCCTCATTAGGACCAAGACAAAACAAAAAAGAGTCAGCCCAATAACGAGCGAAAATGGCGAAGGAAATGCTATTTTAAATCTTTTGTCCGTCAATTTTAGGATTTCTTTTTTAGTTTTAATTTTTAAAGTAATATTATTCGATCAACAGAGAAATCTCGCCTTTTTTCACCCAATCAAACCTATTTTGGAATTTATATTAAATCCATATTCTTCCATTCTTCTCATTTCAGGTTTATTGGTCGGTGGTCTATCTACCTTCATAGCACTTAGATTGGGAGATTCTACTAGATGGATTGCTCTCACCATGCTTTGCGTATCCATTTGGGGAATATTTTATGGTTTAGAATTAACTTCCAGTACAAAAGAGATGATGCTCTTTTTTGTCAAAATTGAATACATCGGAATCCTCCTCACTCCTGCCTTTTGGTTGATTTTCTGTTTGAAATATACAGGTCTTAAGCCAAAAAAATTAAATCTGACCTTCCTTTTACTTGGAGTAATACCTGTTTTATCCTACCTGATTTTATTGACAAATGATTCCCATCATTTTCATTATGCCAGCACTTCAGTCATCAATACGATGGGGTTTCCCACCCTCAAAATAGAAATTGGTCCTTGGTATCTTGTCAATATTGTCTATTCCTATAGCACGTTTCTTATTGGCTTAGTCCTTTTAGGAAAAAGGTTTAAATCTGCGGATCCACTTTACAAGAAGCAAACCCTTTTTCTTTTTTTAGCTGGGATAATTCCCATTTTGATAAATGCGCTTTATCAGTTGGGTTTATTTAATGGGCTCTCAGCAATTGATTTTACGCCTTTTGCATTCTTATTTACTTATCTCCTATTGGCTTTTGCCATCATCAGATATAGTTTATTCAGCATCAAACCGATCGCAAAGGATATAATTATCGAAACTATTACCAGGGGAGTTTTGGTCGTGGACCACCGGATGAATATTTTGGATTACAATGCAGCATTTTTGAACTTTTTCATTCAACCAAAGTCAGTTCAGATTGGCAAAAACTTAGTTTCACTTTTTCAAGGATTTCCTGAAATCATAATCCTGGTTCAATCTAAAGCCCACCAAACAATTGAAGTTCAAGATAATATAGATGGGAATAGGAAAATCATTCGGATTGAGGCAATTCCCATTTTGGACCCTGAGTCGTTATTAAGCGGATCGGTACTTTTATTCGAGGACATCAGTGAAGAGATTCTAAATAAAGAAACATTAGAAAAGCAAACTGAGGAATTAAAGCAGTTAAATGATCTCAAGGACAAATATTTCAGCATCATTTCCCATGACCTTAAAGGTCCGATTTTCGGTGTAAAAGAACTCATTCATTTGACTCAATCCGGCTTGATTTCGCAGGAAGAGTTTATGGAAATGATGCCCGAAATTTCCAAAAACATGGAAAACGTTGCTATACTTTTGGAAAATCTCCTTGCCTGGACCAGCTCACAACTTCGGGGAGAATTTGTTCAAAAAACCACTTTTGATATCATCTCACTGATCAATCAGCAAAAAAGTTTACTGGAACGAATTACCCATGAAAAGAAGCTTAAAATTCAGGTAGAAGACAGTTCAGAAAAATTTGTTTATGCAGACCGAAACATGGTGGAACTGGTAATCAGAAACCTGCTCAGCAATGCCATTAAATTCTCAGTGTTTCAAGGAGTTATTAACATTACTGTTTCTGAGGAAAAAGAAAACGTCAAAATCTGTATAGAGGATAATGGAGCTGGAATATCTGAAGAGAATCTTGAAAAGTTAAAAAACGGAATTTCTTTTACGACTAAAGGTAAGCATAACGAATCCGGAACGGGTCTTGGTTTAATATTGGTGCAGGATTACCTCCAAAAAAACAATGCCACTTTAGAAGTGGAATCTGAGATCAATAAAGGTTCTAAATTCTGTGTTTTTATACCTAAAGCAACTTCAGGTAAGACTGATTAAAAACTGAAGTGTATCAACTTCATCCGCATAATCCCATGGCATTGGGTTTTGGGCATTCCCAAAAGGGATGGCCCCCTGAATAGCTTCAGGATTCCCTACTAGACATTGAATTTTTTCCTTTAAAGACTCTAAGGTCTCAAAAAGAGCCTCCTCAGATTCATAAAGCTCGAAATACAATACAGATATTGGAGAAACCAATTCATTTGATTCTTTTACCAATAGAAAGCCATTATCCAAGTGCTTCTCATTATTCACCAAATAAATGGATTTATTGTAATCGTAATTATTGTGGTATTTATGATGGTTTCCTACAAAGGAAAACTCCTCCAGGTTATCCAGTAATTGCTGGAGTTGATTTTCTGATTTTAAGTAAACCTTGGATACATTTCTACACCCTAGACCAAAGTATTTAAAAATGTCTTTTCCCAGATTCTTTAAATCTTCAGAGGACTCATTCCCGGTCAAAACTGCAACAGAAGTTCTGTTTTGACGGATAATGCTGGGGTATTTACCGAAATAGTAATTGAAATACCTCGCTGAATTATCACTTCCAGTAGCGATGTAGGCATCTTTTCCTTTCAGCATTTCTTCTATTGAGATCAAATCAGAGAATTTCGGATTGATTTCTATTAGCTGATTAATCATCCAAGACATCAATACCGTATCAGATGAACTCAATTTGACGCAGGCTTTATTCCCACTAATCAATACCGTCAATAGATCATGAAATCCAACTGCTGGAATATTTCCTGCCATTAAAACCCCTACAGACTTAGGAGTGACTTTATCAGAAATCTCATACGCCTGGATCCATTTATTCAAATTCTCCTCTTGAAGAAAAAGAACGACTCCTTCCAAAGCGGAGATAATGTATTCTTCAGTAAACCAATTGTTGCCATTTTGAACCCTCCAAAAAAGTTCTTCTTTGGTTTCAGCATCTATTTCTTGGATAACTTTTCCTAATTTGACAAAGGCGGCAATTCTTTGGGATAAAATCATAATCTTAAATTGGAGGTGCAAATTTACCTTTTTTAATAGGAAGGATCAGGAAAGAATTCATTAAAATTAAATACCATGTCATTTTTTTATTGTCTCTTCCCCTTAGGCTTGTTACTTTTGGATTTAAATAATTGAGTTATGGCAATAATGATAACCGACGAATGCATCAACTGTGGTGCATGTGAGCCAGAATGTCCAAACACTGCCATCTATGAAGGCGGAGTAGAATGGACTTGGGCTGGAGGAACGACACTTAAGGAAGTTACCCTTGAGGATGGTACTGTTGTGGATGCAAATGAAAAGCAAGAACCGGTTTCTGATGAGTTTTACTACATCGTTACCGATAAATGTACAGAATGTAACGGCTTTCACGAAGAACCTCAATGCGCTGCAGTTTGTCCTGTGGATTGTTGTGTTGATGATCCCGACCATCCAGAGTCAGAAGAGGAATTATTGGCGAAGAAAGCCTATATGCACGGAGAATAAGGTTTTTAATCAACTAGACAAAGGTGATTTGACCACTGATTTTTAATATTTTACATAAAATTTTAAGGTCTTTATCGAAAAAAGTCCAAAATTGCTTTGAAATCTAGGACTGAATTACCTTATCTTAGGTTGTATTTTAACTATATCAAAAATTAATAACAAAAGAACTGTGGAAGATCAAAGAGGTTACGACAGGGAAGAAATCTTTTCGAAAAAAGTGAAGGCAGGAAAGAGAACCTACTTTTTCGATATTAAATCAACCCGAGCTAACGATTATTATTTAACCATTACAGAAAGTAAAAGAAGAGTCAATGGGGATTCTTTTTCCTATGAAAAACACAAGATATTCCTTTATAAGGAAGATTTCTTCAAATTTGTAGAGGCTCTAAATGAAACAGTAGATCATGTAAAAAATGAACTACTTCCAGATGTTGACTTTGATCAATACGAGCAAGAAGAAGAGGAATCTTCCAATGAGTTAAAATGGGAATAGATCCTTTTTCGGAAAATTATTTTCGAATGTTAGAAATAGTATATTAGAGGAGGCAGAAATGCCTCCTTTTATTTTCTACCTATGCAGCGTTTTTTCATATACCTCATTCTTATTATCGGAGGCTTCCTCCTATTTGGCTGGTATTTTTCAAACATTACCCTCTATTTGATTATTTCTTTGATCATGGCCGCTCTATTGCGCCCCATGACTAACCATTTAAATGATTTCCATTTATTAGGTCAGCATATACCTAGATGGTTAGCGATCATTATTTCATACTCATCTATCGTATTAATCTTAATTTTATTAAGCCTCTTGTTTTTTCCACTTATCAATAACCAGATAGTTATTTTAAGTGAATTGGATTTGGACACAATCTATCAGGAAGTTCATGCCCCTATTTCCAAAGTGGAAAATTTCCTTTTCCGCTACCAGCTTTTGGACAATCAACCCGGATATTTATTTGAGGAAATCAAAGCTCAGCTAATTTCAGCTATAAAAAGTATAGATATAGGAACAATTATTTCCAATGTTTTAAATACGACAAGCAGTGTTTTCATTGGACTTTTGGCAGTGTTGTTTATTTCCTTTTTCCTTCTATTGGAAAATGGCTTGCTAAGAAGAAATTTGCTCAACCTTATCCCAAACCCCTATTTTGAGCTTTCTGTGGCGACTTTTACAAAAGTAGAAAAACTGCTTTCCAATTACCTTTCGGGATTATTACTCCAAATGTTGGCCATTTTCTCAATAGCCAGTTTTGGCTTAACAATTGTCGGGGTAGATTATGCTTTGACAATCGCTTTGTTTGCGGCAGTAGCTAACCTTATTCCCTATGCCGGCCCTATATTGGGGGCATCTTTTGGAATTATAGTGGGTATTTCAACCGGCAACTTTGTGGAAACCCAAGATCTAAATTATTTCTTGATAAAAATTCTGACCGTATTTGCAGCTGTTCAAATCACTGACAATATTTTCCTGCAACCGATGATTTTTTCTAAATCTGTAAAAGCACATCCCCTTGAAATTTTTGTTGTTATCTTTGCAGGTGCAAAAATCGCCGGGGTAACTGGGATGATCTTTGCGATACCGGTTTATACTATTTTCAGAGTTTCTATAATGGAATTCTATCAAGGGTATAAATCCTACAGAATCTTTAAAATTAAATAACATATTAATGGCCTTACAGTGTGGCATCGTAGGACTTCCAAATGTTGGGAAATCCACTTTATTTAATGCTCTTTCCAGTGCAAAAGCAGAAGCTGCAAATTTCCCTTTTTGTACTATTGAACCCAACGTCGGAGTAGTTACCGTACCTGATAAAAGACTTCAGATCCTAGAGCAGCTGGTATCACCTCAGCGAGTACTTCCCACTGTTATCGAATTTGTTGATATCGCAGGCTTGGTAAAAGGTGCCAGTAAAGGTGAAGGTCTGGGGAACAAATTCTTGGCAAATATCAGAGAAGTAGATGCCGTAATCCACGTGATCAGATGTTTTGAAGATGAAAACATTGTTCATGTAGCAGGAAGTGTTGATCCGATTTTCGATAAAGAAGTCATTGACACAGAACTTCAGTTGAAGGATTTGGAATCTGTAGATAAAAAAATCCAGAAAACGGAAAAAATAGCAAAATCCGGAGATGCAAAAGCCAGAAAAGAACTGGAGACCTTACTTCTTTTTAAAGATGCTCTTACTTCGGGAAAGAATGCCAGATCGGTAGATGTGGAAAAAGAAGATTTAGAAGCAGTAAGAGATTTACATCTTTTAACAATCAAACCAGTACTCTATGTAGCCAATGTAGATGAAGGAAGCATCCAAGACGGGAATAAATACGTAGATCAACTCAGAGAGAAGGTCAAAGAAGAAAATGCTGACGTCATTGTACTCTGTGCAGCCATTGAATCCCAAATCGCAGAATTTGAAGATTTAGACGAAAAAGAACTGTTTTTGGGTGAATATGGTTTAGAAGAAAGTGGCCTTAATAAACTAATCAGTGCAGCTTATTCGTTATTGGACTTGATAACCTATTTCACAGCTGGAGTTCAGGAAGTAAGAGCTTGGACGATAAAAAAAGGTTGGAAAGCCCCTCAAGCAGCAGGAGTAATCCACACAGATTTTGAAAGAGGGTTTATCAAAGCCGAAGTAATAAAACTTGCTGATTATCAACAATTCAGAACTGAGGCAGGTTGTCGTGAGAATGGAAAAATTTCCATTGAAGGCAAAGAATACGTAGTGAAAGATGGTGATATCATGCATTTTAGATTTAATGTTTAACATTTTCTTGAAAAAAAATGTAATTTTGCCTCTTAATCACCTATTTAATAATTTTAATTTATCTATTTTCTCAATCTTATTTTTAAATCACCGTGAGAGTTAGACTTATATTTTCCCTAAAAAACAAAGGCTCTTATTTGCCTTTCCATCATCAGTATATCCTTGCACAATTCCTGAAGGGATTGATCGTAAAAGGTGGACGAGAAGAATTCTACAATTATAATTTCTTCAATTTTTCTGGCCTAAAAGGTCAGACAAAAGTAAGTAGAAGTGGATTGCATTATTATTCCAGTCTGGTCACCTTGGTACTTTCTTCCCAAAGTGAAGACTTCATGGATTATTTGCTTGAGCAGGTTTTCGCTACTCCGAAAGTGGAGCTAGGTAATCTTATTTTGGTTCCTGAGTATACAGAAATCGAAGTTGAGCCAGTATTAGAAACATCAAACAAATTCGTTTGTATTTCTCCTCTGGTATTGATCATTCCAGCTTTTAATGAAGAAGCTGGTAAAAGGTTCATCAGCCCGGATAGCGATGAGTTTTCTGACTTGCTTTATGAATCAACGCTGACAAGGATGGAAAGATCAGGCTGGTATACTCCAGAGCAAATGGAATCTTTCTTTAAATTTCAGGTTGTTCCAGATATGGTTTATGTAAATAAACTAAAAGAGCAACAAAAGAAGTTTGCCAGAATCTATGCAGTATACGACATGGATGTTAAATATGAAGTAAGAGGTTATACATTACCATTTACTCTATATGCTGCTCCTGAAGTTCAAGATTTCGTATTCAAGTGCGGTCTTGGTGCATTTACCCATAAAGGATTCGGTATGCTGGATCTTGCAACACATCCTCCAGGAGCAAGAACTAAAACTTACAAATTCAAAAGAGAAGGATTTGTACCTTATAAGCCAAATGAGCGAGTAAGACAGAATGTTGCTCCAGTAGATTCGGAAAGTGAAGAAAACACCGAAACAGAAGACTAATCTATCTAATCCCCTTATTCACATAAGGGGATTTTTCTTTTTAAAACCTCCTTTTGTTTGGCTGCAAAACTACGTAACCAACCAATTGGTCATATCTTGATCCCAAAGCTCTTAAATAAACCAAAACCTCGTATTGGTTTTCGGTTTCAAAATGAGAACCTTCAAATTCACTCGTTTCAAATAAAGAGTCATTTTGATTGCCGATCATAAAATCGTACCAACCTTGTTTAAGCAACATGGAAGTTCTATACATTTTATTCTGCTCGTCCCATTCGAATCGAGCTTCCGGTTTTTTCCCCCAATTAGTCAGTGAACCGAGCAAATAGTATGGCTCCGAACTCTGTTCTATCCCCAAATTAAAAGTCATAAATACATATTGACTCTCGAGCTCTGGATCTCCACCTGGACGGTCATTATTATCCACAATATATTGCCCGTTCAAATCCAGGTATTGAGAATACACTTCATTTGTACGAGCTTGATTTAAAGAAGACTCACCAAAAACCGCATCTTCCTCCACACGCATAGAAGCGATATTTTGCCCTCGTGCCCTCATAAATCTCAAATCAATAAACCTAAATTCATTGCTTGCATCAAATGCATTGCCTCCATCAAAATCTTGGTATCGAAGAACCTTTGAACTTTGATTCATGAATGTAGGTTTGGTCAAATATTTGGCATTGTCCCATCGTTGGTTTTGCCTCACTACCACTTTTATCTGGGTTTCGGGGTTGACTACCTCTACTTTAGAATAATTTACTACTGTATTAATCTGTTGCCATTTTTTACGATCTGCTGTCTGAGTTGGCGGAACCACCGCTGCTCCAACAGTCAACAAATCTTCATAAACCATAAATCTTTTGGTTAGTATGACATCATTGGCATCTCTTCTACGGTAAACCTTTAAAATATAATTCCCGGACTTGGTGACTTTAGGCAGGATGAATCTATAATGGATGTAAGGAATTCTGGTATTGATCGAATAATCATAATCCTGAATATTAAATTCATTAAAAGGCACTAAAAAATCATTGTTCTTCAAGGCCGATTGCTTCCAGTCTGCATCACAATGGATCAACGTTGCAGAATACATTTCCGGATCGTAGGCCAAATCATCAAAAAGAAGAACCAAATCCTTATCTCCCAAAATAGATACGACCGGTGCATCTAATTGACTTCCTGTTGTCACTCCCATTGGAAACAATCGTACCGATTGGATATGATCTTTATAAACTTTATCCTCAATTTGAGCTGACAACCTGAAAGTCTGGAGGAATATAATCGCAAGAAATAAAATCCTGATACATCTCATATTGCCCAAAATAGTCAAATCCTTTTTAATTGGAATATTTTCAGGATAGCTGCTCCTGTAAAACAGCTATCTCATCTACTAAATTCTCCCATGTGGAATTCAAATCATCAATCTTACGATGAAGTTCCTGATGTTCATCTTGAACCTTTTTTAGTTTTGTTTCATCAGAATACAGTTCCGGATCAGCCATTTTCTGTTCTACAGCTTCTTTTTGAGATTCCAGGTTTTCTATTTGTGACTCCAGTTTAGATAGACTTTCTTCTAATTTTTTCAGGTCTTTTTTAGCTTTGTTTATTTCAACTTGATCCTTAGAAGGCGCTGTTTTTTCCTTGGTAGAAGGTTTGCTGACAGGTTCCACTTTTTCTTCTACCTGCTGCGACTTCCAAACTTCGTATTCTTCATAAGTCCCAGGGTACTCTTTAATCTCATGGTTCTCGATGTACCAGATTTTATTGGCGACCCCTTTGATAAAATGCCTGTCATGGGAAACGGTCACAAAAGTACCTTCGTACTGCTGAAGTGCCTGTATCAGAATGTTTACAGATTGAAAATCCAAATGGTTGGTTGGTTCATCCAACAACAGGAAATTTGCCTCTGAAATCAATGTTTTTGCCAATGCAACGCGTGATTTCTCTCCACCAGAAAGCACTTTGATTTTCTTGAAAACATCGTCGTTGGTAAATAGAAAACATCCCAATACATTTCTCAATTCAGTTTCGGTTTTGGCACTTCCGGCCTGAGCCATTTCCTGAAGAATCTCATTTTCCAATGTCAATGCCTCTAACTGGTGCTGAGCAAAGAAAGACTTGATCACATTGTATCCTTCTTCTCTTTTTCCGTCAACTTTCTCAGACCCATCAATAATTCTAAGCAAAGTAGATTTTCCTTTTCCGTTGGCTCCGATTAGGGCAATTTTATCTCCTCTTTCTATCCTTGCAGAAGTATTGTTAAGTATGATATTTTCACCATAAGCCTTTGAAACATGGTCAATCACAACCACATCTCTACCGGATTGCTTCGAAAACTTGAATTTAAAATTAACTGAAACCTGATCGTCAACTACTTCATGTACTTTTTCCATTCTGTCCAGTGCCTTGATTCTGGACTGAACCTGGTTTGATTTTGTGGCTTTGGCACGGAAACGCTCAATGAATTTCTCCGTCTGCTTGATCATTTGTTGCTGGTTCTCATAAGCGTTTTGCTGAATCTCCATCCTTTCTTTTTTCTCTTCTTTGTAGAATGAATAATTTCCTGAATAGAGCGTCAAGGTTTGATTGGCCACCTCTACTGTACTGCTGATACAGTTATCCAAAAAGGTCTGATCATGAGAAACCACCACCACTGCACCTTCATAAGTTTTAAGGTAGTTTTCCACCCATTGAATGGAAGGCAAATCCAAATGGTTTGTTGGTTCATCCAGCATGAGCAAAGAGGGTTTTTCCAAAAGTAATTTGGCAAGCATCACCCGCATTCTCCAACCACCCGAGAAGGTACGAAGTGGCTTTTCTAGATCTGCGGTTTTAAATCCTATACCCTCTAAAACCTCTTCGGCTTTGGCTTTGATGGTATAACCTTCGTTGGCTTCAAACATATCCTGTAGTTTTGCCAGACGATTCATGATTTCCTCCGAATAGTCGGTTTCCATTTGCTTTAGAACCTCATCAATTTCAGATTGCAAATCCAGAGTTTCTTTGAATGCCGCCAAAGCAACATTTAAGATACTTTCATCAGATTGGTAGGAAAGAAGGTCCTGATTTAAAAATCCAATGGAACAATCTTTCGCTTTTTGGACTTCTCCTGATGAGGGTTGGTAATCTCCTGAAATAATTTTCAATAAGGTAGATTTGCCAGTACCATTCTGACCAACAAGACCTATTTTGTCTTTTGGCTTGATATGTAGGTTGGCATTTTCGTATAGCGGGCGACCGCCTATGTAGTAAGAGAGATTGCTAATCGATAACATGCCCCAAAAATAAAGATTAACCCGTTCATAAACCTTTGAAAAAAGAACAATCTCAAATTGATTAGTTTACTTATCATAAGAAAAGAAAAAATTATGAAAACCATTTCAACACTATCCTTATCCATGCTCTTGGCAGCAGCCTCAATTACAGCTAGTTGCCAGCAAAAGCAAGAAGTTAAGATCCAACCAATAAAAACGGTTGACTCAGCAAACAAAATTGATATTTCTCAATCCAAAGGGGAAGTTCAGCTGGAGAAACTAACCTTGCCTGCGAATTTTAAAATCGATGTGTGGGCTGCCGATATTCCAAATGCCAGATCTATGGCAATTTCTGAAGAGGGAATTGTTTTCGTAGGCAACAGGCAAGAAAATAAAGTTTATGCCATAGTGGACGAAGATGCCGATGGAAAAGCTGATTCAAAATTTATTTTAGCTGAGGATCTCCAAATGCCAAATGGTGTCGCTTATAAAGACGGGGATTTATTTGTCGCTGAAGTGAGCAGAATCCTTCGGTTTAAAGACATCAAAAACAATCTTGGAAACCCAACTTATGAGGTCATTTACGATGAATTCCCGACCGAAACACATCATGGATGGAAATTTATATCATTTGGGCCGGATGGAATGCTTTATGTTCCAGTCGGAGCTCCCTGCAATATTTGCGACCCTGAGGAAGAAATTTTTGCGAGTATCACCAGAATGGATGTCAATGCTGCAGATCCTAAACCAGAAGTATATGCTCATGGAGTAAGAAACACAGTGGGTTTTGACTGGAATCCAAAGACTGGCAATTTATGGTTTACTGACAATGGTCGGGATATGATGGGCGATGATATTCCAAACTGTGAGCTAAATCAAGTTACAGAGGCCGGACAGCATTTTGGATATCCTTATTGGCATGCAGGAGACGTAAAAGATCCTGAGTTTGGAGATAAAGGTGGCGCACAATCTGATTACATAGCTCCTGCGGCTCTGATGGGACCACATAATGCACCTTTGGGAATGAGATTTTACAAAGACGGCATGTTTCCTGACTCATATAACAATTCTATATTTGTTGCCAAGCATGGTTCTTGGAACAGAAGCAAAAAAGCCGGGTATGTCGTGGCTGTAGAAAAAGTAGATGCCAATTCCAAGGTGACAGGCGAAGAAATTTTCATCGAAGGTTGGCTAGATGATGCCTCTCAAGACGTCTGGGGAAGACCTGTGGATGTTCAGGAATTGCCGGATGGCAGTATGCTGATCTCAGATGATATGGCTGGAGTGATTTACAGAGTCACTTATTCCGAATCTAACTAACAAAAAATGGGAAGCTTGATCGCTTCCCATTTTTATTTTAACCAATCCGGTTTTGTGGTATCTACTTCTGCCTGTAGTTGGTTTAAAAGGTTATACAAACCAAAATAAGTTCTGTTGATATATAACCCATGCCTGGAACCTCTCGCCTGTCGTGATTTTTTAAACATTTTATCATTGGATATCCTATCTCCCAATTGGAAGATCTGCTCGAAAAACCCATCGTCAGCAAAATCAAATTTATCGACATGAAAAGGCTTTCCTAGCAAGGAAATCATTTCTCTAAACACCCCTTTAAAATAAGCTTGTTCATCTACCGTATCTTTATCTGATATAAATTCCAGATCGTAAAATATCTGATCCAATTCCTCCTGTTTGATCAGTAAATCCTTTTTGATCAAGGCAAAATAACCTTGATAAAAGTCCTCCGGAATCACTTTTACACATCCAAAATCAATAATGCCAAGCTGATCGCTTTCCTGAACTATGAAATTACCTGGATGTGGATCTGCATGTACTTGCTTCAGGTTATGAACCTGATGATGGTAAAAATCCCAAAGTGCCTGCCCTATTTGGTTTCTTGATTGTTGTGATGGATTTGTTTCCAACCATTCTTTTATATGCTGGCCATTGATCCAGTCCATTGTGATAATTCTCTCTGCACTGAATTCATCGTAATATTCCGGGAATTTCAGATTAGGGATATGTGCACAAGCAGTTGAAATCTCACGGGATCTTTTGACTTCTAAAACATAGTCAGTTTCTTCCAACAATTTCTCTTCTACTTCCTCCATATAATGATCCAATTCCCGCTCGTTCATATTCAACAGTCGCAAGGCGAAAGGCCTAACCAACTTCAAATCAGAACTGACAGAATCGGCTATTCCGGGATATTGGATCTTAACAGCCAATGTCTTTCCTTCTCTGGTAGCTTTGTGAACCTGACCTATAGAAGCAGCATTGACAGCAGATCGGGTAAAAGTTTCATAAATCTGGTCTGGGGATTTCCCGAAATATTTTTGAAACGTTTTAACTACCAAAGGATAAGATAAAGGCGGCGCAGAATATTGGGCCATCGTAAATTTATCCTGGTAAGCCCGTGGAAGCAAATTCTTATCCATGGACATCATTTGAGCCACCTTCAAAGCAGAACCTTTGAGTTGGCTAAGTGATTTATAGATATCCGATGCATTATTCTGATGAAGCTCCTCTTTATCCAATCCGGGCTGTACGACCTTTTTGGCATAATGCTTCACATAGTTTCCCCCAACTTTAGCTCCTGTGGAAATAAATTTAGCAGCCCTTTGTACTTTGGAAACCGGGATAGACTCCTGTTCATTAAGATTAGCAGCCATTATTTATTTGGATTGGTACATAAACTTTGCAAAATCAAGAAAAGAATCAAGGGCGCTTTTCCCCATGAGATCAAAAGCCAAATTGACAGATTTCTCTATCGCGGCATCTGTCTTTTCGAACCTCGGAGATCGATCGTCAAGCCAATATTGGAAGACAAACCAAAGTTGGAACCACATCGCTTCATCGTACTTGTCAGTAATAAATGGCCTGTTGGCAATTTCTTCAGTTTCCTTCCCTTCCAAAATAATCTCTGAGGCAAATTCTTTGAATTTTTCCTTAAACTCCGTTGCTTCTTTCGGCAGTGGAGTCAGTTTTTTAGTGCTTCCGGAATATAAACTCAGTAGATAAGAGCGGTTTTTCTTTAACTCTTCAATCCATGTAAACAGGAAACCCAGAAATTTTTCCCTTGCACTGTATTCTTTAAAAACCTCCTGAGATTCGATTTGAAGAATAGTTTGGTCAAAAATTTCTAACCAAATAGCCGATTTGATCGCTTCAAAGGAAGTAAACCAGGTGTAAAACTCCTCTTCCTTCATTTTAAGTTCTTTTGCAAACTTAAAAACGGATGGTGGCGTGACCCCATGCTCTAAAACATAAGATTGAAATGCTTCAAGTATTACTTTTTTTAAATCCTTTTTGGTATTCTTTTTCTCAGTCGTAGTAGTCATAGTTCTTTGCTAAATATCTACTTGATAACAGCTAAAAGGGCAAACAGGTTTTTATTTAGTCATAAAAAAACCGGAGAATTTACTCCGGTTATATTTCTGCTCCCCGTCTTTTCCTAGTTTACTCTCTCAATGACAAGATTGTGATTGGTATAAATACAAATATCCGCTGCGATATTCAGGCTTTCTCTGACCATTTCTTCAGCTGACATTTGTGGAGCAAATTGCTTCATGGCTCTGGCGGCAGATTGCGCATACATGCTTCCAGAACCGATTGTTGCAATTTCCATGTCCGGTTCAATCACGTCACCGGTTCCTGAAATAATCAGAATATCCTCTTTGTCTGCCACAATCATCATCGCTTCTAGCTTACTGAGCATGCGATCAGTTCGCCATTCTTTTGCCAGCTCTACGGCTGCTCTTTTCATGTTATTTCCAAAAGCCCCGAGCTTTTCTTCAAACTTTTCCAATAAAGTAAAGGCATCTGCGGTAGATCCTGCAAAGCCAGTTACAATTTTACCTCCCTGTAATACTCTTAGTTTTTTCACCGAGCTTTTTGCAACAGTATTTCCCAATGTGGCTTGGCCATCTGCACCGATCACTACTTCCCCATTATGTCTGATTGCTACTACTGTAGTGGATTTAATTTTAGTCATGATCTATATAAATGAATTCCAAAGGTTACAAAATCAAAAATTGATGATATTTAAAGCATTTTATTTCCATTCCTTTCTCCAATAACCATACAAAATGCAAAAAGTCCTGAAAACAGGACTTTTTGGCAGTAAGGTTTATTTCTATTATACCAGAATTCTCACAGGATCTTCTAGCAAGCTCTTTAAAGTAATCAAGAACGCTGAACCTACCGAACCGTCGACAACTCTATGATCACAGGACAATGTCACTTTCATGATATTCCCGATCTTCATTTCTCCGTCTTTCACAATAACTGTTTCTTTGATTCCCCCTACCGCTAAAATACAAGCATCTGGTGGGTTGATAATCGCAGTGAATTCGTCAATGCCGAACATTCCCAAATTGGATATGGTGAAGGTGTTTCCTTCCCAATCCTTAGGCTGTAATTCTTTGTTTTTTGCTTTTCCACCAAGTGTTTTTGCTTGTGTAGAAATCTGAGAAAGTGACAGATTATCCGCAAATCGAATCACAGGCACTAGCAATCCTTCTTCCACAGCTACAGCCATCCCGATATGGATGTGCTCATTGTATCTGATTTTATCGCCTAACCAGCTTGAATTCACTTTAGGATGCTGACGCAAAGCAGCAGCAGCAGCTTTGATCACCATGTCATTAAAGGAAATTTTCACCGGAGATACTTCATTCATGCTCTTTCTAGCTTCTATCGCTTTGTCCATGTTGATTTCCATGGTCAAGTAGAAGTGTGGAGCACCAAATTTACTTTCAGCAAGTCTCTTGGCGATCACTTTTCGCATTTGCGAAACTTTCTCTTCTTTGAAGCTTTCCTGGCCAACTGCAGGAGCTCCTGCAACAGCAGCAGCCTGAGGTGCCGCAGCAGCTGGAACAAAGTTTTCTACATCCTTCTTGATGATTCTACCTCCATCACCTGATCCACTCACCTGACGGATATCCACTCCTTTTTCTTCCGCTATTTTCTTGGCTAAAGGAGAAGCTTTAATTCTATCTCCCTCAGCAGTGCTTGCTGGTGTTGAAGTTTTTGCAGGCGTAGTTGATGGTGCGGAAGGTTTTTCGTCAGACTTCTTTTCAGCAACTGGCTCTGATTTAGATTCAGCAGCAGGTTCGGAAGAATTTGACTTTTGAGCTTTTAATAAAGTTTCAAAATCCGCTCCTTTTTCACCGATTACAGCAATCACTCCATCCACCGGAACGCTGTCTCCTGCTTCTACTCCTATATAAAGTAAGGTACCATCATCGTAACTTTCCAGTTCCATGGTAGCTTTATCAGTCTCAACCTCAGCGATGATCTCGCCGGATTTGATCTCGTCTCCTACCTTTTTCAGCCAAGAAGCAATCGTGCCCTCCTGCATGGTATCAGACATTTTAGGCATCGTGATGACAGTGGCATTGATGTTAGAAACATCAATTTTTTCTGCAGGAGCTTCTGATTTGGCAGGTTCTGGAGATTTCTCTTCAGCTTTAGGAGCTTCATCTTTTTTCTCAGATTTTTCGGAACCGTTCAGTAAGTGTTCGTAATCTTCGCCTTTTTCTCCGATCACTGCGATGACTCCATTCACCGGAACGGAATCTTTCTCCTGTACTCCAATATATAAAAGCACACCTTCGTCGTATGATTCCAGCTCCATTGTTGCTTTGTCAGTTTCAACTTCCGCCAGGATATCACCCGGTTTTACAGTATCCCCTACTTTCTTCAACCATGCAGCGATCACACCTTCTTCCATGGTGTCGCTCATTTTAGGCATTCTAATAATTTCGGCCATGAGTTATTGTGCTCTATTCGTTTTTAAAGTGTCCAAAAATAGTTTTTATAATGTCTTTATTCAAATTTAAAACTAGTATTTTCCCCCTGCATTTCAGCCTTTATTCACCAAATTCCTGATATGCCCATCATTCAAGATAATAAATACCGCAGACCAAAGTGGCTTTTCAATGGTCATTTAGAAACAATCTACCCGGCAATTTTCAGAAAAGTAGACTTGAAAAAGCCTGTTCGTGAAAGAATTAACACCTTAGATGGTGATTTTCTTGATTTGGATTGGTACAGACAAGGATCAAATAAACTTGTGATCATCAACCATGGATTAGAGGGGAATAGTTCCAGGGCATATATTCTAGGCATGGCAAAAATATTTCTGGAAAATGGATATGATGTACTCTGTTGGAACTACAGGGGCTGTGGAGATGAACTTAACCAAAAGGCAATATTTTATCATTCAGGAGCTACTTATGATTTAAAAGCAATCATCGACCATGCCCAACCTGGATATGATGAAATCAATTTGATTGGTTTTTCCCTCGGGGGAAATCTAGTATTAAAACACCTTGGTGAAACAGGAAGTCAAATCGGAAAAATCAAAAAAGGGATAGCTATTTCAGTCCCATTACACCTTAGTAGCTCCAGTAAGAAAATTTCATCTCTCGAAAACACACTTTATTCCAAACGTTTTCTTAAAACATTAAAAAAGAAAGTAATCCAGAAATCGAAGACTCATCCAAATGATATCCCTATCCAGATGTTGAAAAACATCAAAACATTATCTGATTTTGATGATTATCTCACAGGCCCATTGCATGGGTTTTCGGATGCAGAGGAATATTATGAAGTAAATTCCTCTCTATATTTCCTCGATCAAATAAAAATACCCACCTATATCCTAAATGCCCAAAATGATCCTTTTCTCAGTGACCTTTGTTTTCCCTGGGAGCTGGGAAAAAAACTCGAAAATGTGTACTTCGAGTTTCCTAGCCTAGGAGGTCATGTAGGATTTACTTCTCCTAATTCAGAAAAACCTTATTATTCTGAACTTCGGGCAGTTGAATTTATAAGCAGGGATTTCTAACTTCCAATCCGGTAATCAACCAACCTATCAAACTATGTGCGGTCGCTATTCATTGAGTAAAAGTAAAATCGAATTAGAAGAAAGATTTCAGGCAGAAATGCTTCCTGAATTCAAGCCTAGATATAATATAGCTCCAACACAATTGGTGCCTGTCATCACTTCTGGTAGTTCGAAAGGTTTCTCGTTTTTTTACTGGGGAATTACTCCTGAGTTTGGCAAAAACAAACCAGTAGCCCAAAAACTCATCAATGCGAAAGCAGAAACAGTTGATCAGAAAGTTTCTTTTAAAAGTTCTTTTCAAAAAAGGCGCTGCATCATTCCTGCCGATGGATTTTATGAATGGAAAAAACTTGGAAAAAAAACTAAGATACCTTACCGTTTTACCTTGCGAGATACAGAGCTCTTTTCGATGGCTGGAATCTGGGAAGAATACGAAACTTTAAACGGTGAAATCCAGCACACCTTTTTGATTTTGACCACTTCCCCAAATGAAATCGTTTCAGAAATTCATGACAGAATGCCTGTGATTTTGACCAAAGAACAAGAAAAAGTATGGCTGGACTCCTATTCAAAAGAGGAGGATTTAATGAAAATTTTAAACCCGATTTCAGCAGATTTAATGATCAGCTATACGGTCTCTCCATTGGTGAATACAGTTCAAAATGATACTCCAGCTGTCATGAGGAAAACCTCACCGATGGATCAACACGGAAACTATACCTTATTTGGGTAATTGAACATTTTTGCCTGCGAACAAGTCTTTTGTATAAGTTATAAAATTGTACATCCTTATTTTTTTTATCTAAACCCAAAATAGAAATGAAGAGATCAAAAATTCTTGGAGTTGGACATAGCTTACCTGATAGAATTGTGACGAACGAGGAACTTTCTGAGGTAATGGACACCAACAATGAGTGGATTGTCGAAAGAACGGGAATTGAGCAAAGAAGGTGGTTTACTCCTGGAGTGGATACCGTCACCAGTTTATCAAAAAAGGCCTCGCTTCAGGCCTTAGAAAGAGCGGGAATTGAAGCAAGTGAGTTGGATTTTATCGTTTTTGCCACCATCACACCCGACTATTATGTGCCTGGAAATGGGGTTTTACTTCAGCGTGAATTAGGCATTCCGGGAATTGGCGCATTAGATATCCGAAATGCTTGTTCTGGATTTATCTATGCACTTTCTGTCGCTGACCAATTCATCAAAACAGGCATGTATCAAAGAATTCTGGTGGTGGGAGCAGAAATCCAGTCTTCTGGACTAGATAAAAGTGATGAAGGAAGGTCAAGCGCTGTTATTTTTGCTGATGGAGCAGGAGCCGTGGTTTTGGGGACTTCAAGTGATGAAAATTCTGGAATACTATCTACTCATCTTCATGCCGATGGTACTTATGCAGAAGAATTGTACTGCAAAGATCCGGGAAGTTCCAGAGAAGATAGGTTTTCTCAGGAACTATTTGACTCTGGTAGTTTTTTTCTGAAAATGAATGGAAATGTTGTCTTTAAACATGCAGTAGTCCGGTTTATAGAAGTAATCAATGAAGCCTTAAAAGCCAATAATCTATCCAAAGAAAATATAGATCTTTTGGTTCCTCATCAGGCAAATCTCCGAATCAGTCAGTATATCCAGCAAAAGTTAGAATTTCCAGATGAAAAAGTTTTTAACAATATCATGACTTTGGGAAATACTACCGGAGCCACCATTCCTATCGCGTTGAGCGAAGCTTGGGAACAAGGAAGGATCAAACCTGGAGACCTGATTTGTTTGGCAGCATTTGGTTCAGGATTCACTTGGGCCTCTGCTCTATTGAAGTGGTAGCATGACAAAATCTACTAACAGTCCAGATTTGGATCTATGGAAAGATCAGGAATTATTCAAAAAGCAACATCGGTTAAAGCTTCAGTTTTGGGAGATACTTTCATTGATCGCAGAGGGAATTTCTGATCAGTCACTTTCAGAAATAAGTAAAAAACACAAATCGATCAAGCTTTCGCGTGGCAATGACCTATTGGGAATGCCCTACCATGTATTGGATATCATCAGAGATTTTGATCCAGTAGACGGGCTGAATATCCGTGTTCTTAACTGGTTTGGAACCGGGATTTACCTATTTCTTATTATGGGTAAGAAAAAATATGAAGTAACGAGCTCCTTCCCTTTGGAAAACAATTTTTTCCTCAGTTTAACTGATAGTCCATGGGATTATCCAGGAATGATTCTAGAAAACCAAAAAACAAAAACCCCTAAAAAAGAGCATCTTACCAAAGAAAATCATTTAGTTTGGTTTAAAGAAATTCCGATTAGCGGGGGAAAAGAAGAAATCATCTATACAATATCGGAGCAAATAAGTACGTGTATAAATGAATTATCTACTATTCTCAGAAGATAGAAATAATTAATTTTAAAACTGGAATCCGCTAAAACCGTAAAATTAATTCGATTGACTTTAGAGAATTCATTAAATTAAGTCAAATGCTTTTTCATTTAATCACCAGAAAGAATAGTATCTATATGAAATATATCCTGATCCTAGGTATCTTCTTATTATCATCGCCTCTTTTCGCCCAGCAATCTTCTGTGGTTAAAATGTACAGCCCGGATTCCTCGATCATGGCTACTGGAGTTTTAGATGGCGTAGCTAAAGTAGGACTTTGGAAATATTATAATCCAAAAACCAATCAGTTGATTTCTGAGGGAACATTTAAAAATGGACTTAGAGACGGACAATGGACTTCATTCAACACCAGAGGTCAAAAAAAAGTAGTTGCTGAATATAAGGACGGAAAGTTATTTGGCCCTGCTCAAGTGTATGATTTAGATGGTGCACTGGTTTCCCAGATGATTTTCCAAGACAGCGTTTTGGTAGGTCAATTTGTAGAATATTATGGCAAGACAGGGACACCTGATTATATTTCTCCAAAGCAAGTAAAAAAAGAAGGTTCCTATGATAACGGGATGAAAACTGGCCAGTGGGTTACCTATCATGAGTTTGGAGAACCAGCCATTGTTGAATTCTTCAAGGAAAATAAAAGAGAAGGTCCTTATTTAGAATACGATCAGGAAGGAATTTTGACGGTGGAAACTACCTATGTTAACGGGCAATTAGATGGAGATTTCAAAAGATATTTCTACCCTAACAGGCCCATAGAAGTTGGAAAATATTCAAATGGGAACAAAATCGGAGTCTGGAAAAGGTATTATCCTGAAAACAACCGGATCGAAGCCGAAGAACAGTTTGATAATGCGGGAAGGAAGAATGGTGATTGGAAATATTACTATGATAATGGAAGAATAGCCCGCGTAGAAAAATATAAAAACGGGATTGCAATTGGCACTTGGGAAGAGTATTTTCCTGACAAATCACTTTCAAAAAGACAATCGTTTGACCTAGGGGTACCTCAAGGTGAATACGTAGAATATCACCAATCGGGAAAACTTTCTGTATCCGGGCAGTATACTTCAGGTATGAAAACGGGACTCTGGAAAAATTTCTTTCCTGATGGAGAACTATATTCTATAGGGGAATATCGAAATGATCTACAAACGGGGAACTGGAAGTATTTTAATAAAATCGGAATTCTTATTGCAGAAGGAAAATTCAACCTGGGATTGGAAGAAGGACAATGGTTTTATTATTACGACGGTGGTCAACTAAAATCCGTTGGATCCTACAAACTAGGCCTAGAAGATGGGATTTGGGGCTTATTTTATGACAACAAAAAACTTACACAGGAAGAGTTTTGGGATTCAGGCAAGCTTCTGAATGTAGGAAACTATCTATCGTATGACGGAAATAGTACTTACGAAAAAGGAACTCTGAAAGATGGAAACGGAACAAGGCTCACCTACTATGTGACCGGAAAAAAAGAATCTGAGGGAAGTTACAAAGGAGGAAAAGCTGAAGGTACCTGGATTTTTTATCATGAAAACGGGAGGAAAGCTTCAGAAGGCTCTATGGTAGAAGGAAAAAAAGAAGGCGTTTGGAGATATTATAATCCCTCCGGAAGATTAGAAGACCTTATCAATTATAAAAATGATGAAATTATCGAAGATCAACCCTTAAACAATTTCTAAAAAATTCTTTTAAATTTTCAGACCAATCAAAACGTTTTTTGCATATAAAATTTTGATGTTTAGATATTTATAATTAAATTCAATCACTCTTTAAACTTGTCCGATAGACATTTTTTAAACTGTATTAGTAAATTTTAAGGGTGATTGAGCTACGGACTGACTTAACAAAATTTTTTAGCCCGGATTTTTCCGGGCTTTTTTTATGACCTCGAATAATCATCCTCGAGCCTCACTATATCTTCTTCATTGGATGGATTTTCTGGATCTGAGTGCATCCAGATTTCAGCCACTATTCCCCAATTTTCGGAACCGATAAGCCTATGTCTTTCACCCATTTTTAAAGAAATCGTTTCTCCCAATATTAAATTTACTGCCGGACCTTGTTCATCTGTTAGACTTTTCGAGATCAAAGCATCCCCAGCCACCAACTTCCATATTTCAGATCTTCTAAAATGATACTGCCAGGAAAGTCTCGCTCCCGGAGCAACGAGAAGTAATTTTGGAGAAAGTTTTAACTGCAACTGTTCATCCGAAAGCGACACTTCATCGAAAAATCTATTTTTAAATTTTTGAATCTGCTTTTCGTTCAAGACAAAGAAGCCACCCCAAGGTCTGGTTTGATCGATTTTTTCTACCTCAAACCCCTCTTCATTTAAAAAATCCTCGATTTTTTTAAATACCTCTGCCTTTGTAAGATCAGGAAAAATGTCAATTTCTATCATATTTCTAATTTCAGTTAATAACCAAAATTAGCAAAAAATTGATTTTTAATCAGAAATTGAATCCAATGATTCCTCAAATCTTTTATTGAAATAAATTGATTTCAGTAATAAATCCGAATTCTTATCTCTCGACTTCTTCGGTTTATATATTTTTTTATGAAAGTACTTTTTTCAAACTCAAAAAATACTTTAATTGAAAGATAATTTTACCATATGCATCTAATAAACCCACAGGAAGTAATTGATAAAATGGACGGTGTCGTCGAAATCAAAAGCTACCTAAACAAGATAAAAATAATTAAAAACCTCTACCTAAAAGGTGCCAATACTGCTAGTGAAATCTGTTCAGAAGTCGGTATTTCTCTCCCCACTGTCAATGCTTTGTTAGGTGATTTAATGAACTCAGGTGAGGTCATTAAACATGGAAGAGCTGAGTCACAAGGAGGCAGGAAACCGGATCTATATAGACTTGCAGAGGACGCTTTTTATGTTTTGTCGGTAGATTTATCACGATTTCAAGTGAATCTTGCTTTGTATTCCTGCAATCAAGAACTTGCCTTTCCCAAAGAGAGTCATAAAATCACCTTAAACAACGAAAAGGAGACATTTGATCAACTATGTGAGTTGATCGAGGCTTATTTAAAAAACACCGGGATTAAGTCAGAGAAAATCATTGCTATAGGATTTTCTATGCCAGGATTAATTGATTCTGTGGGAGGTGTAAATTATACTTATCTACGATTTGGTAAGAAAACACTTCTTGAAAGTTTAGAAGAGAGATTTGCTAAGAAAATTTTCTTGGAGAATGACGCAAGGGCCATGACTTTGGCGGAATTCAAATTTGGTTCTGACCATTCTCATAAAAATGTACTTGGCATATTTGTAGGTTGGGGCATCGGTTTGGGAATCATCATAGATGGAAAAATTTATCAGGGAGCCTCAGGTTTCGCTGGAGAGTTTTCACACTCTCCCATTTTCGAATCCAGAGATGTTACCTGTACCTGTGGAAAGAAAGGATGCCTCGAATCCGTATCCTCAGGAACAGCCATTGTCAGAATGGCCGAAGATGCAATTAAATTAGATAAAGACAGCATATTGGCAAGGATGGTTCGTGATCATCAAGGTGAACTAGAGCCAGCGCTAGTGGTAGAGGCTGCATTGGCAGGAGACCAAAGAGCGATTACAATTCTCTCCGAAGCCGGTTTGGACTTAGGCAGAGGGATTTCAATCCTCATCCAGCTTTTGAACCCAGAACTGATCATCATAGGAGGATCTGTCGCGGAAGCCAATCAATATTTGATAACTCCGATTCAGCAAGCATTGAATATCTATAGCATGGCAAAATCCCGAGAAAGATCACAGTTGGCATTATACCAATTAGGTGAAGATGTGGGACTTTTAGGAGGTGTAGCAGTAGTCAATGAAAAGCTGTTTGAAGATGTTATCAACCGATTGAATTAAATTTCTTCAATCCCAAAACCATGTATTCCAATCTTAAATCCAAGACAATATCCATTGTATTTGGATTTTTCATCTTATTCAATTTATCCGATGAGCTATCAGCTCAGCAAGGAAACTTTACTCTTTTTGAGAAAGTTTCGAATAGAAAATCAGGTATTACTTTCAAAAACCAACTAAAAGAGGACGACAAAAACAACATTCTCCGATATGAGTATTTTTACAACGGGGGTGGCGTAGCTGTTGGAGATTTGGATAATGATGGATTCGATGACTTGTTTCTGACAGGCAACATGGTTTCCAACAAAGTTTACAAAAACCTGGGAAACTGGAAGTTTGAAGATAAAACTAAAGAAGCTGGCATATCCGGTAAAGAGGTCTGGACTACTGGTGTAGCCATGGCTGATGTCAATTCGGATGGATTGTTGGATATTTATGTTTGCTATTCTGGAAAGGGGAAACCCGACAATAGGAAAAATGAACTTTGGATCAATCATGGAGATTTTAACTTCACAGAGGAAGCTGAGACATTTGGACTAGCCGACGTATCTAACAGCACTCAGGCTTTATTTTTCGATTTTGACAGGGATGGAGACTTGGATATGTACCTTCTCAATCACCATATTGAAGTCATTAATGAACTTGAATTCAGCGAAGTCAAAAACATCCGGCATCCATATGCAGGGGATAAACTGTATCGCAATGACAATGGTAAATTCACAGATATCAGTGAAAGTGCAGGTATAAAAGGATCAGCTTTAGGCTTTGGACTATCAGTGATCGCTTCTGACATCAATCAAGATGGCTGGATGGACCTTTTGGTCACCAACGATTATATAGAGCCTGACTATGTTTACATCAATCAAAAAGACGGAACATTTAAAGACGAAATGGAGGAATATTTCCAGCACATTTCCCATTTCTCGATGGGTTCTGATATTTCTGACATAAATAATGATGGGAAATTGGACATCTATACCTTGGACATGTTGCCTAAGGATAATAAGCGTCAAAAGCTCCTATATGGCCCTGAAAATTACGAGCAATATGCCTTGATGATCCAGGAAGGGTTTTATCATCAAAACATGAGAAATATGCTTCAGCTCAATTTAGGCTCTGGAAATTTCTCGGAAATTGCTCAACTATCAAATATTTCAAATAGTGATTGGAGTTGGTCTGCCTTGTTTTTTGATGCAACAAATAATGGAAATAAAGACTTATTTATCACCAATGGGTACTACCGGGATTATACAAATCGGGATTTCCTGAAGTACAAGGGAGATTACTATTTCCAAAAAGCTGTCGCAAACGAAAAAGCTGATACACTAAATTTGGTCACGAGCATGACCTCGACCCCTATTCCTAACTATATTTTTGAAAATGGCGGAGATCTTCAATTTCAGGACCACTCTATCGATTGGGGGTTTTCAGAAAAAGGATTTTCATCTGGAGCTGCATATGCTGATCTGGACAATGATGGGGATTTGGATTTAGTAGTGAGTAACCTCAATGATTTTGCAGGTATTTATGAGAATAAGAGTTCAAAAAAGAATTGGATACAACTAATATTTGAGTCTGACAGTAAGAATAAATTGGCTATTGGAGCACGGGTAGAGGTGATAACCGATAGTCAATCACAGGTTTTGGAGGTCCAACCTGTCAGAGGTTTTCAGTCTTCTGTCAGTCCAAGGTTGCATTTTGGTTTAGGTGATCAGCAATCAATCAAGGAACTCATTATCAATTGGCCAGATGGAACATTTCAGAAAATTGAAAACATTTCACCAAATCAGTTATTGAAGATTCGTCAAGAGGGCACAAATGTCAGCAGTACAGAAAATATCAAAGCTGAGCCTTTCCTAATTCCAACCAATTCGACTCCTCCATACACACCGATTCAGGACAATTTCAACGATTTTAAGAGACAGCCATTGATGCTAACCATGGCTAGTTACATTGACCCAATATTTGCTCAAGGAGATTTGGACAATGATGGAAACCCAGAGGTGTTTATTGGCGGAACAAAGGGTCAAGCAGGAAAAATCTATTCCTACACCAATCAACGCTGGATACCATTCAATGGATTTAAATCTACACCGGACTTTACAGATGCCATTGCGATTTTTGAAGATTTTAATGGAGACGGATTTCAGGATCTATTCGTAGGAAGCGGTGGTTATCATGACTATATCGGCTCAGATTTATCCCTTCAAGACCGAATGTATCTGAATGACGGAAATGGGAATTTGAAAAGACTTACAAGTTTTCCAGATTATAAATTCAGTACCGGCACTGCTCAGGCGATCGATGTAAATGCTGATGGTGTTTTGGATTTGTTCGTAGGAGCAAAATTAATCCCAGGTCGATATCCTATCATCCCAGAAAGTAAAGTTCTGATCAATGACGGGCTTGGAAACTTCACCATCGCCAATGGAATGCTTCCTGAAGAGGGGAAAATCGGCATTCTCACCGCCTCAGAAAAACTCGATCTAAATAAAGATGGGAAAATGGATTTGGTTTTGGCAGGCGAATTCCTACCGGTTACATTTTTGATCAATACAGGATCTGGATTTGAAAACAAGACTTCTGAATATTTAAATCAGTCGATTTCGGGATGGTACGGAAGCCTGGCAAAAGCAGATATGGATGGGGACGGAGACTTCGATTTAATAGCAGGTAATTTTGGGTTTAACTCCCAATTTGAGGCCAATGAAAACAAAGTTCTCCGACTTTATGCCTCTGATTTTGATCAAAATGGATCAATTGATCCAATTCTAGAATGTTTTGTTGGTGATAAAATGTATCCATTTCCAAGTCGGGATGAACTTCTGGACCAAATGGCAAGCATGCGAAGTAAATTCACTGATTATGCTTCCTATTCTACTGCCACGATGGAGGATTTATTCACCACTCAGCAGCTAGAAAACGCCCAAATCCTTGAGGCAAATTCCTTAGAATCTATTTACCTCGAAAATAAAGGAGACCATTTTGAAGTAAAATCTCTCCCTATGATTGCACAGTCTTTTCCGATTTATGCCATCTTACCAATTGACATAAATCATGATGGCAACCTAGATCTAGTCGTAGGCGGAAATCAATCACAAACGAGAATCCGTATCGGTAAGATAGATGCTGGTTTAGGTTTAGTGATGTTAGGAGATGGAAAAGGGAATTTTAAGCCACTTTCACCAAATGACTCCGGAATCTCTATCAAGGGAGATATCAAATCAATCATTTCGGTTCAATCAGATCTGGGTCTCCAATTGCTATTTGGCATCAATCAACAACCATTGAAAAGCTTTCAGGTCAAATGAAATTCTATTTGAGCAAATACTTTCTGAGTCTTTTCCTAAGTTTCTCACTGTTAGGTTTCGGAAACCTTTTTGCAAAACCGACCAATTGGCCAAAAGAATATTCGGAAAAACTATTTTACATCACTGAAGTCATGGTGACAGATGTAGCAAGTCCACCAGTTGCTGCAAGAATCTATGCCTATTCAAATTTGGCTGCCTACCTGACTATAAAAAGCCAAGGAGGAAACTTTTCGAACCGTGATATTTTGGATCAAACTTATTTAGAAAGCTATGTTTGGGGTATCTCTACTGCTAAAGTAAACTCACCCGAGTTTGTTTCGATTTTAGCCATGCTGAAAGTGGGCCAAGCGATTATGCCATCCGGCTATCTTTTAGAAAAACGGCAAAGGGAATGGGTTCAAAATGCGTTGAAAAGTAAATTGATCACAAAGAAAAATCTTGGAGAACATGAGCAATTAGCCAGTTTGATCGCTGAAAAAGTAATGGAAATAGCCAAAAAGGACGGGTATTTACAACTTTCAACACTGAATCGATACACTCCGCAAAAAGGAGAAGGCTTTTGGTACCCTACCCCACCCGCTTATATTTCGGCTGTGGAACCGGAATGGAAAACCATCAAGCCTTTTTTTATCACTAACCTGGAAAACTTCAAGCCCGCTCCGATGGCGCCATTTGATATGACCGAAGGAAGCTCTTTTCATAATCAGTTGATGGAAGTTTATACTACCACCCAGGAACTCAATGACGAAAGGAAATTGATCGCTAATTTTTGGGACTGCAATCCCTTCAAAGTAGAGTTTTCTGGACATATGGCTATTGGGGTTAAAAAAATATCGCCGGGAGGGCATTGGATAGGGATTACGGGTATTGCGGCACAAAAAGCTGATCTTTCATTTGCAGAAACAGCCTATGTACATGCCTTGGTGGGTATGACTTTACATGATGCTTTTATTTCCTGCTGGAAAGCCAAATACGATACAGATAGAATTCGCCCGGAAACGGTAATTAACCAAAAATTAGATCAGCGATGGAGACCGTTGTTGCAAACCCCACCGTTTCCAGAATACACTTCAGGTCATTCTGTTATCAGCAGAGCTTCTGCTGTAGTCTTGACAGGGTATTTTGGGGATAATTTTGACTTTATAGATAGCTCTGAAACTTACTTTGGTTTACCAGAAAGACCCTTTCCATCATTTCTTTATGCATCCGAAGAAGCTGCGATTTCCCGTCTTTATGGAGGGATTCATTTCCGGGATGCGATCGAGGAAGGCATTAAACAGGGAGGAAAGATCGGAGAAATGATCTGGTCACAAGTAGGAAGTGATGAGTAAGTACCTCCAAGGAATAAAAAATAAACTATGAGATTTCATAAGCCCGTATATGAATTAATTGCCTTTTTGGCTTTCCCTGTCCTTTTTTCATGCCAGACAAAGGAAACTGATACGATAGAAAATCCTGTAAAACCCAATATCGTTTTGATTTTTGCCGATGACTTGGGGTATGGTGATTTAGGTGTATATGGAGCTACCCAATGGAAAACTCCTAATTTGGATCAACTGGCATCTGATGGTGTAAGATTCACTCAGTTTTATGTTCCTCCTGCAGTATGTTCTGCCTCGAGAGCAGCACTTTTGACGGGTACTTATGCAAATAGGCTGGAGATTTTCGGCGCTTTGGATCACTCGGCCAAACACGGGTTAAACCCTGAAGAAACCACAATTGCAGAGATGCTAAAAGGCAATGGTTACGTAACTGGAATGGTTGGCAAATGGCATTTAGGGCACCTGACGCCCTTTCTCCCTACCGAGCAAGGCTTTGACTCCTATTATGGTCTGCCTTATTCCAATGACATGTGGCCTCATCATCCAGAAGTAAAAGATTACTATCCACCTTTACCATTGTACAGAAATACAGCAGTAATTGATACACTCAATGATCAAAGCATGCTGACTACAAATTATACCGAGGAAGCCATCAAGTTTATCGAGCAAAATAAAGAACAGCCATTTTTCCTCTATTTGGCACATAGCATGACCCATGTCCCACTTTATGTTTCTGATAAGTTCAAAGGAAAATCCGAACAGGGACTATATGGTGATGTGATGATGGAGGTAGATTGGTCTGTAGGACAAGTACGAGAAAAACTGAAAGAACTAGGGCTGGACAAAAACACTATCATTATCTTCACTTCGGATAATGGTCCTTGGCTTTCTTATGGAGGCCATGCAGGTTTGACGGGTGGATTAAAGGAAGGCAAAGGAACCTCCTGGGATGGAGGGATCCGTGAGCCGGGTATTTTTGTATGGCCAGACCATTTCCCTGCCGGAAAAGTAGAAAATCAGGCTGCAATGACTATTGACATCCTGCCGACATTGGCGGAAATCACTGATTCTCCCTTACCAAAATTACCAATAGACGGCAGAAGCATTTTGCCGATTTTAGAAGGTAAAGAGGTAGAGCCCAAACCTTATTTTGCTTATTACAATCGAAACGAATTACAAGCTGTCATCTATGGCAAATGGAAGATGGTCTTTCCTCATGCTTATCGTAGTATTCCTGAAGGCACTGAAATGAGAAATGATGGCATCCCTGTCAAATACCAAATGCTGAATCTCGAAAAGGCTGAGCTTTATGATTTGTCAGTTGATCCAAATGAAACGACAGATGTGGCCGCGAACAACCTGGAAATTGTGACTAAGCTAAATCAATTCGCAGATCAGGCAAGAGCGGATATGGGCGACGCTTTGACTGAATCGGAAGGAAGCAATTTGAGAAAACACGGGAGAATTGAAGAATAAAAACTTTAATCCAGATTTTCCAGGTCTCCTTTCCATGTCAAATTCAAAGAAAAAGGATCCAGTAATTCATCCAGCAGCACAGATACTTCCTGTCGGTTGAGCTTCTTTTCAGAATTGAATTCACCTTCCAAATCCCTTCTTTTCCAAGCTTGGGCAATTTCCAACAATGGGGTGTCAGGTCTGACCACTACTAGAATCTTTTGGAATTTCTCTCCTGTCAAATAATCCCCAGAGGCGCCCCAAAAATCCTTTAGCCCGGGATAAAGTGGCCTCATTCCATCTACTAATTCAAACTCAGTCACCAAACGATCTGGATAAAACCAAGTTTGATTTGCCCAGAGATAAGGAACTCCCTCTGCTTTTAATATTCCTGTAGCGCCAATTTTTTGCATTGCCCCAAAATGCTTGTCTTTTTGATTCATGTCCAAAAAGGGCATGATGTAGGCATTTTGAGAAAGTAATACTGTCTGGACTTCCCGGATGGAAACCTCATTCAAAGGTTTCATTTTTTTAACAGCAACAGCCGCTAACACACCTGCCGCATGGCCTATCCCTAGTACAACCGGCTGCAGCCTAGTGGCACCATTGACGATATTTGAGACTGAGATACTCTTTTCTGCAAGAATCAGGGCAGGATGATCTTGAGGAACCAAAGATCCCAAAGGCACATTATAGGAAGGAACCCTGATTTTGATGAAATCTATCGCAGGAGCATCGGGATTTTTCTTATGGTGATGATCGATTGTATAATCCCCAACTGCAACTCCAGTCCTATAAAGTGGAGAGGGAGCATCATAAGGAGATGTTACATAAGGCAAAGTAAAATCAACCAATCCCATATATCGGCGAGACTCCCGGTGATAAGGAATCATAGGCAGATTATCTTCTGTAGGATACTCTTCTTCCGATATACCCAGATGTTTAAAGCCCAATTCATGTTGTATGTAATAGACAAAACGTAAACTTGCCTGCTTGGCAGCTTCTAAAGCGATTTCACGCTCTTCTGGTGTTTTCTCTATAATGTTTAAATAATAATCATTGCCACAATTCGGCCAATTAATCATGTATTTGCCATTGGGTAGCTTCCCATAATTGATCATTTTTTGGCAATCGGAGATCGCTTCTTTATCTGTAATGGGGTCTGAATGGGCACAGGCACAATCAAATTCAGCTGGATCATAATCCACTGGCTTTGAAATAGTTTTATCAGCGCCATCTCCATAATCCTGAAGTGTCACTACATACGTGAGGTCTTGGATAATATCATTGCTTTCTGTCGGCGCAAAGATTTCCCCTATTTCATCTCTGGCATCCATCCCAATGCGGTATTTCAGGCCTTGTGAGGCGGCTACATCTCCTAACTCAGTCGCATCAATTAAATAAGGTGCTTCCACTTCAACTAATTTTCCGCCTTTAATATATGTTACTCGCCATTGGTTCTTTGAGTAGTTAGCTGATTGCCAGGTACTGTTAAAAGAAACAGTCAGGGATTTTACGGAATTAGCCATTTCCTGGAGGATTTGATTTCCGACTTTCGGTTCAAAAAGTGTGTTACTGACCCAACCAGTGGCCAACTTATCCGCTCCTCCATAATATTCTTCCAGCTTTGACTTGAATTCTCCCCATATGCCAGAAGGAAGTCGGTGATTTCCATCAATGGCTGAAACACCCGCAGATGTCAGCATTCCTCCCAGCCATGGGCTAGGCTCAAGGATCAATGTTTTTGTCCCCAGCCTTCCAGCAGCAATTCCTGCTGAAGTACCACTTGCCCCACCTCCGATTATGATTATATCGTATTGTTGCTGGGCAAAACCCACTGATGAAAAACTCATTAGTGCGGACAAAAATGAAATATAAAACAGGGTAATTTTCATAACAATTAATTTTCTTCAATGCGTAAGCATGCGCCTACAAGTGCTGATCTTTCTCCAAACTCAGAGATTTTGATGGGAACTGAATATCCCATGGATTCTAAATATTCCCGAGTGGTGGGTAAAAAGAATTCTGAGGCCAAACTGATTTTTCCGCCTAAGACGACTCCTTCAGATTTCAGTCTGATGAGATAAGGAAATAAAAACTCGCCAAAAGCACGGCCAAACTCCTTGAAAAGGGAATGGCGAACGAAGGGATCCACTTCTGCTGAAAAAAGGTCTTTTACACCTTTGATTTCCAAACCAAATTGTTGAAAAGCTTGCTTTAAAAACCAACCCGTTCCTAGGTAATCTTCTGCAATTCCTTCTCGAAAAGGTGCCGTCCAAAGTTTGGCGTCTTTAACAACTTCGTGCACTTTGATGGCCGAACCAAGCCCAGTACCTAAGGTGATTCCTATCGAATTCTGAAACCCTCTTCCTGCCCCGGCATAACTTTCTCCTATCAAAAAAGCCTCTGCATCATTCGTAAAGCTTAGTTGATTTTCTGATATTCCAAGCCTCTTTGCCAAGAGATTTTTTACAGAAACCTGAAATAAAGAAGCCATTTTTCCTTGATCTTGAATCAGGGAAATACCATTTGGGTAGTCAAAAGGTCCTGGCATGGCGATACCAATCCGAACATCATGTGAACCCTCAGATGACAGATTTATCACCTCGCACCAATCTTTTATGATTTGTTCGCTTTCCCCAAATGAATTAACATCTGATTCGTGGAAATCAGCTAAGGAAACGTTTCCTGCCTCTATTTGGACTTTGGCTGCAGAAATATGTGAGCCACCGATGTCTACTCCTATTCGTATCATTTGGCACTAAAGATATTCAGTCCTGCGGACTTGCAAAAGGTGAAAAGTACAGATTCCAAAACAAACTGATTAGAAAAGAAAGAGGTTTTGAAATCAATCAAAACCTCTTTTGAAAATTCAATTATTCAGGAAATTTTAATTCCCTCCATCCCACCAAATCTTGGTGGCAAATAAATCTCCTCCCATACGGGTCACTGCTTCCTGATAATTTTCAGGGTTAGCACCGATTTCAGATTCCCAGTATCTCAATCTTCTTGGTATAAAATTACCTTCAAAAGCATTCGGGTCTTGAGTTGGGGTTAATTCCGGATATCCAGTTCTTCTCCAGTTAGACCAAGATTCAATGTCATTGAGGTAGGTTGCTGCCCAATATTCCTCTCCTATCAATCTCATTTTATCTTCATCTGAAGCTGCTGCAAATCCTCTACCTGCAATGTACGCTTCGGTTTTAGAAGTTTCCACATTAAAAGATGGATCAAATAATTCCCAAGAATTAATTGCGGCAGTAACTCCTGAAGCAAAATAAGTTTCAGCTGAACCGGAAATCCATCCTTTAAGTGCAGCTTCTGCTTTCATTAATTCCACTTCCGCAAAAGAGATCAAATAATAAGGATCTTCCCAATCCAAGTATTTCAGATTTAGCATTGAGAAGTTTTGCTGAACGATCGAGAATCCATCCAAAGTGCCCGGAGGAACTACATCCACCAAATTGGAAGAATTATAGCCATTTGGCATTCCTATTTGTGCATCTGGGTCTGTATTCCAAGTAGATGCATCTTCCGGGTTTCCAATTCCACCAGTAATGATCATTTTTCTAGGATCGTTGGTAGAGTTCATCCAATCCATGAAGGTCTCGGATACTTTACAATCTCTAGAATACTTGTAAGTATTCCAATATCCATCATTAAGTCCGTTTCTATTTACCCCTTGTGGCCCTGGGGCATAATGGATAAACGCGATATCATCATTGCTTGTAAAAGCTCCGCTGCTATTCGCCTCGGTAAAAACTTCCTGAGCTTTGGATGGATCAACATTGGAAATCCTCATCGCCATTCTCATCAGCAGAGAATTAGCAAACTTTTTCCATTTGTCGATTTCTCCGCCATAGATAAAGTCCTGAACGCCTAATGACCTTGCCGAAGAGGAAAATTTATCTCGGGCAGCTTTTACATCATCAATCATTTTGTAGTAAACATCCTTCTGAGGCTCATAAGTTGGAAACCAATTTTCTTCACCTTCTAGACCGTATCCAGCTTGAGTATAAGGAATATCACCATACATATCTGTCATTCTATGAAGATCGTATGCTCTTAAAATTGTCGCTGCTGCATTTACGTTTGCTTCATTTGGATCATCAGCGGTTTTTCTGATTACTTCTGAAAAAAGGCGGATCACATCAGTAAAATGCCTTTCCATATAAGCTCCAGAATACTGAGCGGAATAGAAGTATTTATCTCCACTAAAGTAACTTGCAGTAGATGCTGTATGCTGGATCATCGTAGCTGCATACAGCATATTGGCTCTCGTATTTTCATATTCTCCCCCAATTCTCAATGTTCCAAGGGAAAATAAATATTGCATATCGATGTCTTCGACAGCATTTTGGTTCACATTAAGATCTAAGAGGTCCTGCTCACTACAGGAAGTAGCGAAAAGCAATGAACCTAACATCAGACCTGTCATTCTATTTAAAATTTTCATTTTTTCAATCGTTTAAAGTGTCTGACTTAGAAATTAGCAGATAGGTTAAATCCAAAGCTCCTATTAGCAGGAACTGAGAAAAACTCTAACCCTTGAGCATTTCCAGAAGTAGTATAAGAAGCTTCTGGATCAATGTTTGGCGTTTTAGACCAAAGCAGTGCTAAATTCCTTCCGACCAAAGACAGAGACAAAGATTGGAATGGAGTCTTTTGGATAAAGCTCGATGGGAAAGTATACCCAAATGAAAACTCTCTCAATTTCGCAAATGAGGCATCATAAACGATATACTCAGTCACCTGAGAATATCTCTGCCAGTAGTTATCGATGAGATATTGTGTTGGATCATTTGGATTGGCAGGAATAGTCCATGTACCAGGAGTTCCTTCTGGAGTAACCCCAGAAACTGTTAAGTTTCCATCTCTGCCATTCAAGGTGTTTTCATGAAGACCATATTGGTAGGCGAAATAATCCGTTCCGGACATGATATGACCACCTGATCTAAAGTCAATCAATGTCATCAACCTAAATCCTTTGTAACTAAATGTATTGGTCAGTCCTCCTGAAATAGGATGACGGCCCTCAGCTATTGTTTCATATCCTGAAGTAGTCACAGGGAAACCGTTACTGTCATAAACCTTTTGACCATCGATTTCCATATGCTTGAAGCCTGCGATCATACCTAATGGTTCTCCAACGATATGTCTGATTCTTTCCCTTCTGGTTCTAGCCTCATCCAAATTGATAAATTGAATAGGATCTCCGGCCGCATTAGTACCTAAACTAAGCACCTCGGAAATATTTTTTGCAAAGTTGAAGGAAATATCCCATCTGAATTCTCCAGCAACCGGTGTAACATTTACTAGCAATTCAATTCCTTTGTTTTCTAACTCACCAATATTGATAGTAGTAGCTCCAAAGCCAGATGTAGCAGAAATACTTGTATTTAAAATATCATCGGAGGTTCTTCTGTTATAGTAGGCTACATCAAACCCTAATCTGTTATCAAAGAATCTCAAATCAGCACCAATTTCATACTCGGTCGATATGTAAGGTTTCAGCGTGGAGTTCGGAATTGATCCATTATTGATTTGACCTAAACTAGCACCTAAATGTCCGGCTCCTACCAAACCATATGTCAAGTTAAGTGCATACGGAGAAGGTGCTCCACCCCCTACTTGTCCCCAGTTACCTCTCAATTTCAGAAAAGTAACAAATTCAGGCATCTCGACCATATCAGAAAGTACGGCAGAAACACCAACTGAAGGATAAAACAATTTGCTGTTTTCAGGAGCCAAGGTGGAGAACTGATCTTGACGGCCTGTCAAGTTCAAGAAGATCATATTCTTATATCCCACGTTTGCTGCGGCAAAATAGGAATTGATCCCCAGTTCACTAAACCCATATCCAAAAGTAGGAGCTGCGACATTTGTCACTGAATGGAAAAAAGGAACGACCAGATCATTGCCACCGCCGTTTTTACTTTCTACAGTCCTCCTCATCATATTGGTACCAATAAAACCATCAACATCAAAGTCGCCGAAAGTTTTATCAAAACCTATCATGAAATCAGCATTGTTCTCACGGATAGTAGTGGTAGAAGTATTGTAACTTCCCCTAGGTTTAAAAGCTGTTCCATAAGCTTCAAATGAATACTCATCTCTCACTTGAAAATCAGTACCAAATCGCCCTTGTGCATACAGCCAATCTGTAAAGTCATATTTAAGAGACATATTACCCAAAACCCTATCTGTCACATCTTCTCTACCCCACTGGTAAACAGCCCAATACGGATTCGTTTGGAAGGTATTACTCTGGTATCGAAGTTCAGTACCATCAGGAAGAGCACCAGGCTTATTAGGGTCACCTTTCATGACATCCAATGGAATATTCCCTGGCTTTACCACCATCGAGAAGTTCGCGTTTCCTGGAGAATCAGACAATCTCGGTCTGTTTTGGGCATCTTGCTTAGAATATTGTCCTGTTACAGCCAAGGTGAAATTCCCTTGCTTGCTATTCACATTGATATTGGCAACATTTCTTTTAAAACCGGCATTTGGCACAACATCTTTATTGTCCAAATTCGAAAAGGAAAATCTATAAGTAGTGTTTTCATTTCCTCCGAAAAGGGCGATTGAATTATTCCAGGTTTTACCTAAATCATAAAAGTCAGAAAAATCTTCTCCCAGGTAAGAATATGGTCTTTGAATCCCATCAAACTGAACCACTTGTGAACCATCATATGGGGATCCCCAGCCATTGTTTGCAGTATTGATGGCTTCGTCCTGATTTAATGGTTTTCTTCCGTCTAGACCTGGACCATAAATTCTTTGAAAATTAGTCTGATCTACTACACTTTCTACCGTGAAATTTGAGTTAAATGAAACTCCTATTCCTTTTCTGGATGTTCCGGTTTTAGTGGTGATGATGATTACACCATTTGCGGCTCTAGCACCATAAAGGGCTGCGGCAGTATTTCCTTTTAAGACAGAAAGGCTTTCGATATCATCCGGGTTAATTGCTGCAAGTCCATCTCCTGCGTCATTACCACCCCAAAGACCAGCTGAACCTAGGTTGCCTGATTCAATAGGTACTCCGTTTACCACGTACAATGGCTGATCATTGCCAGTTAAAGAGGACCCACCTCTGATTACTACTCTTGTGGAACCAGCTGATCCTGTAGCAGGAGGAGTTACGTTCACCCCAGCAATTTTACCTGTCAAGGCATTACCTAAATTTATGGCCCTTGATTCAGTAAACTTATCCCCAGATAACTGGGTCACTGAGTATCCCAAAGCTTTTTTGTCACGCTCCATACCAAAGGAAGTCACGACAACTTCATTCAGCTCAGAGATGTCTTCTGCCAGTACCACATTCAATTCTGATTGATTGCCTACTGTAAACTCTTTTGAAGAGAATCCAATAAATGAAAAAACTAAAACAGAGTTAGAATTCACATTGATTGAATATTTACCGTCTACATCAGTGGTAGTACCGGTTTGGTTCGTCTTATCGAGAACTGTTACTCCAGGGATGGGCAAGCCATCTACCTCTCCAGTAACAACCCCCGTAAGAATTCGGTTTTGGGCTTCAGCCTGAATACTTAATGCAAGTACCAAGAAGATCCCAAATGAGATTGATAGAATTTTCCTCATAGTTGGTAAATAATGGTTTTTAATAATTGATTTTAAAATTGAAATCTTTGAACTCCCTTTTTTAAAATCTGCAGGTTAAACCTGAAAATTTTACCGTTGAAAACCGAAAAGTGATTTTCATTCACTAAATGGGTCAAACTACTTAAAACCCATTGTCTATTAAGTAAATCTAGATAATTCACAAATTAATCCAAAAGCAATTGATCTATTTTTTAATTAAAATTAATTTGATTAATCGATATTTTTAAAAATGTTTCTAATGAAACATTCATTTTTTTAATTATTTATTTTACCCATTCCCGATTTTCAGAAGATAATTTCAAACCGGTTTACTGATCTTTTACATAATTTAAACAAAAAAAACCTCTCAATTTCTTGAGAGGTTTATATTTTTTCTGGTTAGATACTAATTAGTTCATGTCCCAAAAAATCTTATTGCCCAATTTATCTTCAGGCTGAACTACCGCATAATTTTCCGTATTATAAGTTTGCTCTGATCCAGGATATATCCATCTGTAAGGGGGTAAGCTTTGCTGATTGGACTGATCTACCCAGAATTCTAGGTCTACAAGATCCAACCTTCTCATTTCTGACCAGCTTTCATTTGGCTGAATTACATTAAAATGCAACCATTTCTGCTCAGCTATCAACTTCAACTTTCCTTCCATGGAAGAAGCTCCAGTCCAGGCAATGCTTTCCTGAGATAAATACAAATCGATATCCTTACCGGAAGGAACTACGACTTCAGGAGAATCCCCATTATTCGAAATATTTCTCAAATACTGATAAAACTCAACAGATTGCATAACAGCTGATTCATAAGAAGCTTTTGCCATGGCATCCTGCCCGTTTCTCAAATAATACTCAGCAGCAAAGAATTGAACTTCCGGAGCTGTGATCAATAAACCTGGGAAATACTGGTTTCTGGAGATCGTAGATCTATTGTAAATGGTCAAGGTACCTGAAAGCACCATTTCATTTTGTTCTGAACCATTCAACAATGGATCCAAGCCCATGAAATAACCTGGCTCAGCCTCTAATCCTGGCTCAAACACATAAGTCAATCGAGGATCTTCATTATCCAACATGTGGTCTAGAATAGCTTTACCAGCTAAGTTACCATTCCAATCCTCAAGTCCTGACTGGAAAGAGGTAGCGGAAAGCAATGTACCCAAGCTATAGATATCCCATTTGATGTTATCAGCATTGGAAGTCACTACTGGGTAAGAACCTTGATTATTTAGAATTTCACCAATTTCAGTATTGGATCTTGCGGAGAAAGTACTTGTACCACTTACTCGGGACAACATTCTAATTCTCAAAGAGTTGATGTATTTCTTCCACAGAATCAAATCCCCTGAATTGATCAAATCCTGAGTCTTGAATTCCAATTGAACAGCGGAACTGACAGTGATGGTATTCATCTCATCCGCCATTGCTGCCAAATCATCAAGCATCATGGTGTAAAGCATCTCTGCATCATCGTATGCAGCGTATGAAGAATTATAATCACCCCCATTTTGGCTTAGCATCCCTGCTTTAGTGAAAGGAATATCGCCATAGATATCTATCATCTTTTGGGTCTTATCATATATGAAAGCTTTTGCAGCAATCATGTAGATTCTCTGTTCTGCAGCTGCAGCTTCGGATAGACCAGCAAAGACTTTTTCGATCTCCCTGTACTGAGCCAAAGTCTGATAATAGTTGTTCCAGACGTTATTGTTTGCAGAGGAACCTGGTACGTATTGGTTTTCACCATTTACCCAACCAATTGCTTGAGTAAATCGATTGGAATTGATACGGTGATTCACGAAATAATCATCGTAGCTAGGAAGCACATAAGCTCTGTTGGTATAAAACATACCTGAGAACTGCTTTCCTACAGTGGTTTCAGCGACTTTGGACGGATCAGTATAGTTATCCGAAAAGTCTGATTCGGTACAGCTGATGAATGAAGCTGCCACGAATGCACTTATATATAAACTTTTAAATTTCATTTTCTTGATGGATTAGTTAAGTCCTCTATTAGAATTTAGCTCTTAGCATAAAACCAATACTTCTAGTTGCAGGGTTGTTACCTGCATTGGTCAAGGTCTGAGCCCAATTAGATCCAGCAGTCAACACTTCAGGATCAAGGTCTTTGATATTTCTGTAAAGGAAGAACAGGTTTCTACCGAACACAGAAACGTTTACATTGCTTGCCCCAAATCTCTGAGTCAAAGTGTTAGGAAGAGTATAACCTAAAGTAAGTTCACGCATCTTCAAATAGGTATTATCCTGGATATACAATTCGTATCTAGACTCTGAATATTGAGGACCACCCCAGTTATAGGTTCTTTGGTAGTACAATGCCTGAGAAATGACATTGGTATTTGCTTGGCCATCTGCAGTCACACCATCCATTAGCATACCATCATGATACACAGCTTCTCCATTTGGACCAGCTCCAGTGGAATGATCCACCTGTACACCTTTACCATTGCTATCTACATAATAAGCCAAACCACCGGTTTCCTCATTTCTGTATTTGATACTTTCCTCTGTTAGACCACGGCTAGTCATCCAGTTGATACCAGTTGGCATCACAGATCCGCCGATTTGGAAGTCCATCAAAGCTGAGAAATTGAAGCCTTTGAAATTGAAATTATTCATCAAACCACCTACCGCATCTGGCATCGCGTTACCAACTCTTTCCCAGTTGTTTGCATCAATTTTATAAAGACCATTTGGCTGTACGATCATGTTGCCGTTTGCGTCTTTTTCCACTGGGTGAGCGTAGAAATCTCCCATAGGGCGACCTACCACAGATCTCAATTGAGCAGCATTGCCATCATAATCTGCATGAAGAAGCTCTGTAGCATTATTAGCCAACTTCTCTACAGTGTTCATGTTTCTTGCCAAGTTCAAGGTCATATCCCACAAGAAATCACCACGCTGCATGATTGTTCCATTGATAGCCATCTCGATACCTTTGTTTCTCAGCGTACCGATATTGGTCAAAACTGATCCAGCACCGCTGGTTGCAGGAAGAGTCAAAGGAAGGATCTGGTCGCGGATTTGGGCATTGTAGTAAGAAATATCAATTCCTAATCTATTATTGAACATTCTTGTATCCATCCCGACTTCAAACTCATGCTTTTGCTCAGGTTTGATTCCGTCATTTCCGAAGTTATTAGGAATTACAGTGTACAAAACAGAAGAACCTCCGTCTTGTTGTACTCCTAAGGTGTTTTGGGTATAGGCAATATTAGCTCCATAAACCTGCGGATAGTTACCTACAATACCCCAAGAACCTCTCAATTTTGAGAAAGTGATAAATTCTGGTAATTCGAACATATCGGAGATCGCCAAACTTGTATTGACTGAAGGATAAACAAAGGCATTGTTTTGAGGATTCATAGTAGAAGTACGGTCTCTACGAATTGTACCTTCCAAGAACCAAAATCCTTTGTAATCAAAGTTCAAAGTCCCTAACATCGCATCGATTACAATATTAGACCTATTGGTACTACCAACTAACTGGTTATTGGAAGCCACCATATCAAATAGGTTTTCACTGCTCAAACCACCATTAGTTCTCATAAAAATAGATCTATTGGATTCTTTCTTAGCAGTATAACCTGCCATAGCACTCAAGGTGATTTCATCAGTCAATTTTTTGGAATAAGTCAACATCAAATCTCCATAAAGGATATTGAATGTCTCATTTTGCATGCTGAAATACCCTGAATTACCAAATGCCAAAGGTCTTTCAGTTGCTCTCTTATCTTCAGAATATCTGTTGGTAAAATCAGTAGAGATTCTAGCTCTGAATGTCAAATCATCTGTGATTTTATATGTGTTCGTCAAAACACCGATCACACGGTTGGAGGCTTCATTAAGGTTATGCTTGTTCACTCTCCATACATAATCACCAATGGCATCCATAAATCCATTGTTCACGATGTTTTCATCAGGTGTCAAGCTTTGGCCTGTGCCGGTTACATACTTATAACCACGGCTTGTCTGATATCTATCTAAATACCAAGCTCCATTGTCAAATCTTGACATCATACCGCTAAAGTTATTGATCATACGGTCAATGGAATAAGGACGGTTTTTGGTGTTTTGATTGACAAAGTTTACCATCACATCTGTTGTCCATTTTTTGTTCAATCTGAATGTCGCATTCAAATTGGCGATGTTTTTATTGTTATTGGAATTCAAACTCAAGGCCTCATTGTCCTGACGAGTCAAAGAGAATCTAAAATCTGCAAATTCAGAATTGTTAGACACTGCCACGTTAATTGATGAACTCAAAGGATTGTTAAAAAGAGCTGCATAATTGTCTCTTTGAGCTTCATAAGGTCTGATCTCACCATCCCATGATTTGGTAGGCTGTCCGTCAAATTCAGGACCGAAGTTGATAGAAGTATTTGGCAAACCTCTGGATCCATCAGGATAAGTAATAAAACCATCATCTTGCTGACCCAATGAAAAAACATGGCTTGGACCACCTGGACCTCTTACATTCTGATAGCGAGGAAGGTAAGCAATTTCATCTCTTGCAATGTTTGCATTAAAATCCACTGTAAAGCCTTTCTTGGCAGAATTACCTTTTTTGGTAGTGATCAATACCACACCATTTACTGCCTCAGAACCATAAAGTGCTGCTGCAGATGCACCTTTCAACACAGAAATACTCGCGATATCTTCAGGGTTGATATCTGCCAAACCATTTCCTCTCAATCTCTGGTCACCCCAATAATTGGTATTGTTGACATTTTCATTTCGGATAGGCACCCCATCCATTATGATCAAAGGCTGGGTATTTCCAGTGATGGAGTTTAGTCCTCTTACAGTGATATTCACGGCAGAAGTAGCACCACCCGCACCAGCTTGGATTCGTACACCCGGAGCTTTTCCATAAAGTGCTGTCGCAACGTTTGGAGTTCCTACTTTAACCAATTCATCAGCTTTGATCGTACTGGTTGCATAGCCCAAAGACTTTTCCTTTTTGTCCATACCAAAGGCTGTTACCACAAATTCTGAAAGCTCGTTGGCATCTTCCTCTAGGTAAATATTGATCTCTGACTGATTCCCTACTTCAACTTCTTGACTGGCAAAGCCAATAAACGAAAACACCAAAACTGAATTTGGTCCAACAGAAATGGAATACTCACCATCTATATTAGTGGTAGTACCTGTCTGGTTGGTTTTGTCCAAAATCGTGACCCCTGGCATCGGCTCTCCGTCCGGCGAGGCAGTCACAACTCCCTTCAAAACTCGTTTCTGACCCTGTGCCATAGTCGCGGCACTAAAGATCATAACCAGAGCGAAAGCAATTGATAGAACTTTTCTCATAGTAAGTAATTAATGATTAGAAAATAAATGAGTTTATTGACCGACCTGTATATGCTTTAGTTATTAACAAATCTTTAAGATTTATTTTTCCCTAAAAGACTTGTTTTTGAGTCATTTAGCTTTCAATCATTTTTGAAAACAACTTCGCAAACACTGGTCTATGCAGTAAATCTAAAAATTTCATAATCCATTCAAAACAATTCAATAATATTTTTTATTAAAATCGATGTTATTAATAAAATTTTTTTAAAAAGTATTTCAGAATAAAATTTATTTTAGACATCTACCAAGATCCGTACACAATATTTTGTCTATTTGACACCCCCATATAGAAAATTTCATTCCGATTTTTCTGAGTTAATAAAATTTATAAAAAGGCATAAAAAAAGCCTCTCAAAAATTTGAGAGGCTTTAAATAGCTTGTTTTCAGAGCTTTTTTATCTCAAAAACAACATTTCTCTATACTTCACTAGCGGCCATGACTCATCGTCTACCAATAGTTCCAATTTATCTACTGCATATCTGATCTTATCAAAATAAGCTTCTTTAACATCTGTTTGATAACCTTTGGCCATTTTCACGATGTCCTCTTCTTTGTTGAGTTTCTTTCTAGCCTCGATCATTGCTGTGATATTTGACTTCAATGCCTCGATATGTTTAGAAACTTCTTTGATCGTTTCTACCGCAGCGGTATGGTCCAAGCCAAGTCCTTTCAGACCATTTGCGTTCTGGATCATTTTGTTTTGATATAGAATAGCAGTCGGGATAATGTGATTCAATGCCAAATCGCCCATTACTCTTCCTTCGATCTGAACTTTCTTGATAAAGTTTTCAAGCATGATTTCATGACGCGCATGAACCTCAATATTGTTCATCACACTGTGTCTCTCGAAAAGCTCCTTCGTCGCTTTGGTAGCATACACGTCAAGAGCCTGAGGAGTAGATTTCAAATTAGATAGACCCCTCTTTTCTGCTTCTTTTGCCCAAGCATCAGAATATCCATCTCCTTCAAATCTTACCTTTTTGCTATCCTTGATGTATTTTCTCAATACATTCACGATTGCAATTTTCTTCTCTTTACCGGAAGCCATCTCTTTTTCGATGTCTTTGGCCATGGTTTTCAATACATCTGCAACGATCACATTCAATGCAGTCATCGGTCCAGCTACGTTTGCTTGAGAACCTACAGCTCTGAATTCAAACTTATTGCCAGTAAATGCAAATGGAGAAGTTCTGTTTCTATCTGTATTGTCAAGGATGATTTCAGGAATTTTAGAAATTCCCAGTTTCATATACATGTTATCTCCTTTTTCAATCTTGATATTTCCATTTTTCTCAAGCTCATCCAATACTTCAGTAAGAGTAGCGCCCAAGAAAACAGAAATTATCGCAGGAGGAGCTTCGTTTGCACCTAGTCTATGGTCATTTCCGGCAGAAGCAATACTTGCTCTCAAAAGATCCGAATGATCATAAACTGCCTTAATGGTAGCCACTAAGAACGTCAAGAACTGAAGATTTTCTCTCGCAGAATTGCTTGGCTGGAATAAATTAACACCTGTATCAGTAATTAAAGACCAGTTGTTATGCTTTCCACTACCATTCACACCAGCAAATGGCTTCTCGTGAAGAAGAACTTTCAGATCGTGTCTTTCCGCTACTTTCTCCATCACATCCATCAATAACTGGTTGTGGTCAGTTGCTTTGTTGATTTCTTCAAATAAAGGAGCAACCTCAAATTGACCTGGAGCCACTTCGTTATGTCTGGTCATCACAGGGATGCCTAATTTATGGGCTTCGATTTCGAAGTCCACCATAAAGTCCTTGACACGAGTTGGGATAGAACCAAAGTAATGATCATCCAACTGCTGACCTCTTGCCGGGCTATGACCGAATACCGTTCTTCCTGCCATTACCAAATCTGGTCTTGCAGCAAAAAGTGCTTTATCGATCACAAAATATTCTTGCTCTACTCCCAAGGAAGGGAATACTTTTTTCACATTTCTATCAAACAACTGGCAGATATTGATAGCTGCCTCGTTGATCGCTTCCATAGACTTCAACAATGGAGTCTTATAATCCAATGCCTCTCCTGTGTAAGACACAAAGATGGTAGGGATACAAAGAGTGTTTTCAAAAATGAAGATCGGAGAAGAAGGATCCCATGCAGTATATCCTCTAGCCTCAAATGTAGATCTGATTCCTCCATTTGGAAAAGAAGATGCATCCGGTTCTTGCTGTACCAATGCACTGCCTTTGAACTTCTCAAGTCCACCTAAGGCATCAAAAAACGAATCATGCTTTTCAGCAGTTGAACCTGTCAATGGCTGAAACCAGTGAGTATAGTGTGTCACACCTTTAGAAAGGGCCCAGGTTTTTACAGCGGATGCAATTTCTTCTGCAGTGGAAACATCGATTTTGCTTCCTTTGTCTATTGCCTCCATTACTTTTTTGTAAACAGAAGGAGCCAAAGACTCTTTCATTTGCGCTGTTCCAAAAACGTTTTCACCAAAATAATTGGATATTTTAGTGGATGGTGCTTTTACAGCTACTCGCTGTCTAGCCTGCACCATAGACAAGGCTTGTTGTCTGAGTGTTGCCATTTCTACAATTTGTGGTTTAAGATTACACTCACAAAAATAGAAAAATACTGACTCGAAAATGAAAATGCTTGAATTTTGAGCTCATTTTTTGAAAAATTTACAGTTTTTTCAAAAACACATGGTCTTTTTGATCCCATTTCGTCCAATAAAGTGATTTTCTGATCAGAAATTAGAAAATTGAAAACATCAAGAGATTAATTACCTTTGCCTCCACAAAAAGAAGGAGCAAAAAGTGAAAAAGGTCGCATTTTATACATTGGGGTGTAAACTGAACTTCTCTGAAACTTCCACAATCAGTAGGCAGTTTGAGGACAAGGGGTATTTAAAAGTGGATTTTCAGGAAAATCCGGATATTTTCATCATCAATACCTGCTCTGTTACCGAAAATGCCGATAAGAAATGTAAAAAGATCGTAAAAGAGGCAAAAAAAATCTCTCCGAATTCTTATGTCACGATCATCGGCTGTTATGCCCAATTAAAACCTAAAGAAATTTCAGAAATCCCAGGAGTGGATGCTGTCCTTGGGGCTGCTGAGAAATTCCGTTTGATCGAACTCTTGGATGATTTTGCGAAAGCCCAGGAAACTAAGGTTTTGGCATCAGAAATTCAGGAAGCGACCACCTATAATAATGCCTATTCCTTAAACGATAGAACCCGTACCTTCTTAAAGGTACAAGATGGTTGTAATTATGGCTGCGCTTTTTGTACGATCCCACTTGCAAGGGGAAAAAGTAGAAGTAACACTATCGAAAGCGTTATCGCGTCAGCAAATGAAATCGCCAATTCAGGAGTGAAAGAAGTAGTCCTTACTGGAGTGAATATCGGAGATTTCGGAATCGTAGATGGTAAGCGAAATGAGCGTTTCGCTGATTTAGTGTATGCGCTAGACGAAGTAGATGGCATCAATAGATTTAGAATTTCATCGATCGAACCAAATCTATTGACCAATGAGATTATCAGTTTCGCAGCTACTTCCAAACGGTTTGTTCCACATTTTCATGTCCCATTACAATCAGGCTCCAATACCATTTTGAGAAAAATGGGAAGAAGATATCTGAGGGAACTGTATGAAGACCGAGTGAGTAAAATCAAAGGGTTGATGCCCCATGCATGTATCGGAGTAGATGTGATCGTGGGATTTCCGGGAGAAACTGATGAAATATTTTTAGAGACCTATAATTTCCTGAATGAGTTGGATATTTCATATTTGCACGTATTTACTTATTCGGAAAGAGCAAATACCAGGGCAGTGGAGATGGATGACATTGTACCCATGAAAAAAAGGAATGAACGCTCGAAAATGCTCCGCATTCTTTCTGAGAAAAAAAGAAGGAAGTTTTACGAAGAAAATTTAGGAAAAACCTTCTCAGTTTTATTTGAAGAAGACATGGAAGATGGAAAAATCCATGGCTTTACAGAAAATTACATTCGAGTAGCTGCCAAATATGACCCCATGCTAATCAATGAGGTGAAGATGGTTACTTTGGACAAAATCAATGAATCAGGGAACGTGGAAGTGATCGAACCAGAAATGAGTTACGAAAAGCATTAGAAACTAATACAGCCACCAATTTTAAGAGTCAAAAAATATTCTATCGGAATATTCTTGGCTCTTTTTTTTTAGATGCTTTGGAACCCATCCAATTTTTATAAATTCAGCAGAGCTAAAAACAACTTTTGTGAAAGAACCTGAAAAACTCAATTTGGTAAAAGACGAACCATGGCTGGAAGGATTCGCTTCTAAAATATGGGATCGTTACCAACGATTTCAAGATTCTTTAAAGGAAATTGAAAATTTCAGTGGCAGTATTTCAGAGTTTGCCCGCAACCATGAGTTTTATGGAGTTCACTTTGAAGCTTGGAGAAAAGGCTGGGTTTATAGAGAATGGGCCCCTGCAGCCCAAGAACTTTATTTTTTTGGTGACTTTAACGATTGGAACAGGACTTCACATCCGATGAAGAAAAGTTCGAGAGGTGATTGGGAAATCTTTCTCCCTTTTGATACTTATAAAGATCGATTTGTGCATGGAAGCAAAGTAAAAGTCCATGTAAAAGGAGCCAATGGAAACCTAGACCGAATACCAGCTTATATCAGAAGGGCAATCCAAGATGAAGAAAGCCATGATTTTGCCGGGCAGCTTTGGTTCGAAAAAGATTTTGAATGGACAGATCAGTCATTTTCTTTATCAAATAGCCTCCACCAACCACTCATTTACGAATGTCATGTGGGTATGGCACAGGAAAAACAAGGAGTAGGTACCTACCGGGAATTTGAAGAAATCATCCTGCCTAAAATCAAAGCGGCAGGATACAATACCATTCAAATGATGGCCATCATGGAGCATCCCTATTATGGTTCTTTCGGGTATCATATTTCAAACTTCTTCGCTCCTACTTCACGATTTGGCACACCGGAAGAATTAAAATCACTGGTCAATAAAGCCCATGAATTAGGCATTGCCGTGGTAATGGACATAGTCCACTCTCATGCGATCAAAAATACAAATGAAGGCTTAAACGAATTTGATGGAAGTGACCATCAGTATTTTCACCCTGGAGCAAAAGGCTATCACGAAGGATGGGATTCCAAGGTTTTCGATTATGCAAAATGGGAGGTTAAGCAATTTCTATTGAGCAATATCAGGTACTGGCTGGAGGAATTTCATTTTGATGGGTTCCGTTTTGACGGAGTTACTTCCATGATGTACCAACATCATGGTTTATTTATGGATTTTGACAATGTGGACCTTTATTTCAACTCACAAGTTGATGAAGATGCCATTGTCTACCTGCAGCTGGCCAACAAACTCATCCATGATTTGAGACCAAAAAGCATCTCTATAGCCGAAGATGTAAGCGGTATGCCAGGGCTGTCTAGAAAGATAGAAGACGGCGGAATAGGGTTTGACTTCAGAATGGCCATGGGGGTTCCGGATTATTGGATCAAGACTCTAAAACACAAGCAGGATGAGGAATGGGACATGTTTGAGCTTTGGCACCAGCTGACAAATCGCCCTATAAAAGAACGGTCAATCTGCTATGCAGAAAGTCACGACCAAGCCTTGGTGGGAGACAAAACACTGGCTTTCAGGCTAATGGACAAGGAAATGTATTTTTCCATGTCAGTTCTGGAGCAAAATCTGGTTGTCGATCGGGGGATTGCATTGCATAAACTGATTCGAGTGATTACCCTAAGTCTGGGAGGGGAAGGATATTTAAATTTTATGGGAAACGAATTTGGTCATCCTGAATGGATTGATTTCCCAAGAGAAGGCAATACCTGGAGCTACCAACATGCTCGAAGACAATGGTCTTTGATTGAGGATCCTTTGCTCCGTTACGGTCAACTAAATGCCTGGGACCATGCCATGATCCAATTGGCAACAGAATACGATATTCTTGCCTCCAAACCTGCAGTTCAACTGCACCTGGACCCTGATAAAAAAATCCTTGCTTATGAAAGAGCGGGATTGGTTTTCGTATTTTCTTTTCATCCCACTTCCTCGTTTTTTGGTTTTGCTATTCAGGTATTGGTAGGAGGCACTTACCAGATTTTATTGAATTCTGATGAAAAGAAATTTGGAGGATTTGAAAGGCTGGACAATAAGATCTCTTACCCCACAGATAAAAATCATTGCCTATTAACCTATATACCCAACAGAACAATGATGGTTTTTAAAAGAGTGGACTAAACGAGAAAGTATCAAAATGGAAAAATCAGTAAGGCATGCTGATTCACTGTATTAAAATCTCTCCAAACCCGATTTAATTCAGATTGGGTTTTTGCACCTTCCAAACCAGAATAAGGGAATAATTCTGCCGTAACTTTCCGGCAGATGGATGTTAGGCTTCTACTACTTTTACTGATCTTTTTTAGCCTGCTTTCTGAGATTTCACCTTCATTTTCCAACTCCTCCCAGGCTTTATCCACTTGAGAATAGAATTTCTTTTTATAACTCTTGACTTGCTTTCTATTCAGTTTTAAATGGCCCTCAAAGTACTTCAAGTGCTTTTTATCATACTTCCGATGCGAATGTCTGATCCAAAAGGTTTCTTTTATCAAATCCATTAAATGGAATGAAATACCCAAAATATTTACTACCAAAGTGGCTTCAGCAAATTGTAAAAATGGAAACTTATAAATCAAATCAGGCAGTGTCGCCTTTTCAGGTTTGATATCGAAACATCTATCCAGCGGCACCCTCAGGTTTTCTGTTTGAAAAGCATGACTTCCCGTAGCAACCATCCCCATATAATTCCAACCATCCAGGATTTCAATTTCCTCCTTTTTGAGAATAAATGCTTTTACAACCGGGACACCAGCTTCATCCAAAACAGGATTACCATTTTCGATAATTTCGCAATTCGCTGTAAAGTGCGTGGCATGAAGTGCTCCAGAAGCATAGGTCCATCTTCCTTTGATGAAATATTCCTTGCCTGACCTTAATGCTTTCCCTCCTACAAATCCACTTCCCGCAAAACATAAATCCTCTCTTTCGAAAAATTCCAAGCGAATGGACTCATCCATATACCCTACAAACCAAGCCGCTCCCGCGCATAGTGTAACTGTCCAACCCAAACTTCCATCTAGCCTGGCCAGCTTTTCTTCCTGATGTAATGCTTGCTTCAAGTTCAATCCTAACCCTCCTAATTCTTGAGGAACAAATAACTTAAACCATTTTTCCTGATAAATTACTTCAAGCCATTCTTCAGGTATTTTCCCCAAGGATTCAGCCTTGGAAGCAAGCTGGTGATTAAATAGTTCGGATGTTTGCATCGCTTTTTTCAAGTTCTTTTTTCCAATCCAAATAGCCGAAAATAGCCACCACAAATAGAAAAAGTGTTAAAAATGAAATCAAGATCAATTGCTTATGAAAAAGCAAAGGAATGGCTACCAAATTTGATACATTCAACCAAATCCAATTCTCAAGTTTTCTTTTCGCCAAAAGCCACATACCTGCCCAAGCAGTAGCAGAAACAAACGAATCAATTACTGGGACGTCTGAATCTGTAAAAAAAGTTAATGCAAAATAGAGAAAAACCCATCCTCCGAGGGCTATGGCCCAAGTGACTTTCTGATCCTTAACTGTACTTCTGGTGATTTGGCTCGCTCCGGATTCCTTGCGGCTTTTCCAAATCGCCCAGCCATAAATACTCATCACCAGATAATACCCATGGAGCAAAGTTTCAGCATAGAGTTTAGCATCTATGAGTAAAAAGGAGGAACACAAAATCCCAATAATTCCGGCTGGATAAAGCAGGACATTGTTTTTTCTGGCCAATAAAACCTCCGTGACGCCGAAACTCACAGCTATCCATTCGAGCAAACTCGTATCTTTGATTTGTTGCCAAAGCAGATCAAAGTCAATAAAATTTTCCATTTGAATAATTAACTATCATTATTCAAAAAAGGGAGAACAAGTAATCTAATCCCTACGCCGGCACTACCCGGATCAGGTGCTCAGCAATCGCTTGCCGATGGGTATGATCTCAGCCCGTTAATTTTGGGCACCCCTAATTTGATGCCTCTAAGATATAAAAATACTTTTCAAGACACATTGAATTTGAAACATTCAGTTTCAACAAAAAACAGGTTTTCTCATCATGATACCTCTCTCCTACCTTCAAACAATCCCCTAGAATACCCGTTACTAAAGTATGAATGAGATATTTAAACCAGAAGGCAGAATTACCAGAAGAAAGTATTTGGTGTTGTTTCTATTATTTTATTTCACGAATCTTTTGAGCCTGATGATGATGTGGCAATCCTATCAAGAACAAGCCTGGCCGACATTTTTCAGCTTTTCTATTGTTCTGATTTCATCGATTATTGTCCTTTTAATCCAAGCTATCAAAAGATTTCATGATATAGGTATGGATTGGAAATATGCACTTTATCTTTTGATTCCGCCTCCCATTAATTTTATCGGTTTTATTTGGCTTGCCGCCAAAAAGGGGCAAGATGGTCCGAATGAATATGGTCCTGATCCTAGGAAGACGGATATCATTTAAATGAAAACCAATTTCTTTACTTACATAGAAATCCTATTTGATCCCACCTTTTTTTAATTCCTTAACGGCATAATCAACTGCCCGGGCAGTAAGTGCCATATAGGTAATAGAAGGATTTTGGGTGCCAGTCGAAGTCATACATGCTCCATCAGTCACAAAAACATTCGGAGCTAAATGCATTTGATTGAAGCCATTAAGAAGAGCGGTTTTAGGATCTCTACCCATTCTTACTCCTCCCATTTCGTGAATGTCCAGACCAGGTGCTTGCTTACTGTCAGAGGTTCGGATATTCTTACATCCTGCTTTCGTAAGCATTTCTTCTCCTTGGCTCAAAAAATCCTTTAAAATCAATTCGTCATTAGCATCGTAGTCAACATTAACTTGTAGCAAGGGAATTCCCCAGTCATCTTTTTGATCAGGGCTCAAAGAAACTTGATTCGATTCTTTGGGGATGGTTTCCCCCTGCATCATCATATAAACTGACCAAGGGCCCGGTTTAGAATTGGCTTCTTTAAAATCTGCTCCAAAAGGCAAATCTGCATGTCCAAACCCTGCCCTCCCAGCGGTGTAAAATGTCATGTATCCACGTAAAAAATCCATCTCCTGCTTTTTGACATTTCGAAAATTAGGCATCATCACTGCCGTGGGCCTTCTTCCATAATAATAACTATCCTCGAAGCCTTCATAGGAGGCGCTTAAAGATCCTCTATAGTTGTGAAATGCAATATATTTACCCAATACACCAGAGTCATTTCCAAGACCATTCGGAAAACGACTGGAAATACTGTTCATTAAAATCAAATTAGAATTTAATGCTGATGCATTGACAAAGATCACCTTGGCAAAATATTCAGTAGTTTCCATTGTCAACCGGTCCACAATTCTCACACCTGTCACTTTGCCTTTTTGATCATCATAAATCAAAGATTGAACAACGGAATCTGGTCTAAGTGTCAGGTTCCCTGTCTTTGCAGCAAAAGGTAAGGTTGATGAATTGGAACTGAAATATCCCCCAAAAGGACAACCCCGATAGCATTGATTTCTAGCCATACATTGCCCTCTGCCTTGTGCCAGATGGACTTCTTTTGGCACTGTTAAATGGGCACACCTTCCGATAATTACATCTCTTTCCTGATAGGCTGATTTGATTCTTTTCTGAATTTCCTTTTCTACGCAGTTCATTTCCCAAGACTGCAAAAACTCACCGTCAGGCAAAGTTTCCAATCCTTCATAACTTCCGCTTACTCCCACAAACCGCTCCACATGACTATACCATGGGGCCACATACTCGTACCTTATTGGCCAATCCACGGCAAATCCATCTCTCCCTGGACCTTCAAAATCGTATTTACTCCAGCGCTGAGTTTGCCGGGCCCAGATCAATGATTTGCCTCCTACCTGGTATCCCCTCACCCAATCAAAAGGCTTCTCCTGAACATAAGGATGCTCTGAATCTTTGACAAAAAAATGCGCTGTGTCCTCCTTATAGGCATAACATCTATTGACAACTGGGTTTTTGATTTTATCCTCATTGGGAACTCTATTTCTATGAGGCATTTCCCAAGGGCTGGATGTCATGGTGGGATAATCTTGAAGATGTTTTACGTCTCTCCCTCTTTCCAAAACCAATGTCTTTAAACCTTTTTCACAAAGCTCCTTTGCAGCCCAACCTCCGCTGATTCCAGAGCCAATTACGATTGCGTCAAATTCATTATTTTTCATCATCGGAAAATAATGCTATCTCTGCCAATTCCATAAAAAAATCAATCTTGATTTTGTCTGGAAAGCAAAAGACCTCCAAAAATCAATTTGGAGGTCTAACTATATGCTATACTTTGACTATTACTCGTATCTCAAGGATTCTATTGGATCTAATTTACTGGCTTTGAATGCAGGAAAATATCCTGACATCAGACCTACAATAATACAGATCAAAAACGCCACAAACATCCACAACCAAGGAATTAAAAATCCACCGACTCCTATCACCAGCGATATCAAATTACCTATTGCGATCCCCAAAACAACTCCCATTAATCCCCCTAAGACACAAATCATGATTGCCTCTAACAAGAATTGTTGACGAATTCTTAAAGGTGTAGCTCCAAGTGCTTTTCTGATCCCAATTTCCCGGGTTCTTTCAGTAACCGAAACCAACATGATATTCATCAAACCAATGGATGCTCCCAAAAGTGTAATAAAACCGATTCCAAAGCCTCCCATTCGAAGATACCCTGCCACTTCTTCTAGACTTTCCGCAACAGATTGGCTTTTAGTCAGATCAAACGAATCCTCTTTGGTCACCCGGTCCTGACGGATTTTTCTCATAATCTCCGTGGCCTGCCCCATATCATAGTCTATTTTGGTTCCATCGGAACTTAGAGCAGTAATATTATAATTGAAGTTACCGGTTCTATCTAACCTACTTGCATTTTCAATCGGTATGATGACCTGACGATCAGCTCCTTGATCCTGTCCTACTCCTCCTTGCTTCTCCAAAACCCCAACAATGACATAAGGCCTCCCAAAAACAGTGATTTTCTGATTGATAGGATCTTCATTTGGTTCAAAAAGCGTCGATACTATTTCTGATCCTACTACACAAACGTTGTTTCCTTGCTGAACTTCCAGATTACTAAAATTTCTTCCGTTCTCGATTTTCATCGCCTTAATATTCAGATAATTCTCATCTGCTCCGGAAATTCGGGTATTGGGATCGGTTTTTTTTGAACCTCTTTTTAACTCCGCAGCTCCTGCTACTCTCGTGTAAACTGTAGCTGAGCCTATGGAACTATATTCTGATTTAAAAGCCTGTGTTTCCCTAAAAGTGATCTTTGGATAGGTCTTTTCTGTAACACCCTGCTGGATGGCACGACCACCGGAGTAACCTTTATTCCTAATATCAAAAGAATTAGCCCCCAAACCTGAAAAACTATCAGCGATCTGTGTCTTGATACCGTCAATTGCTGTAAGCATCCCCACCAAAGAAGAAATCCCAATGGCGATAATCGCCCCAGTCAGAACAGTACGAAGCAAATTTACTTTTACTGAATTAAGAGCCTCACGTATATTTTCGATCAAATTCATAAATCGTCCGAATTGGAACAGGTTTTTTACTTTTTATTAAAAATCAATTTTAAGTATAAGAATAAAGTTTGAAATAGTTAATTCATTATCAATATTTAACCATCCAGCCCTTTTTAGAGTCTACTTTTTAGGGATTACTGGGATCCAAATATGTTCAACGGACCTATCCGAAAAAGGATCATAGGTTTCATCAAAAGTTTCAAAATGAGGCCTAGTGTCCAACCCAAAACCTGATGTAGGAAGCCATTTTCCATAAAATTCCTGCATGACAGTTTGGAAATGGATTGGAGATCCCGCAAACTCAAAAACAGCATAAACCCCTCCCTCCAAATCCAGGATTTCAAAACCCTCTGGAACAGGTTCTTGATAGTCAATAGCCGCCCATTTTTCAAAAATTGTTTCTGGCGTAAAAGTCCCATACTTTACCTCATTTCCATAGAAGCTGATTGAGTAAAACTTCTCAAAAGTTATTTCAGGAAAATTTTTCAATTGTTGCCTAAAAGGCCGCCAAAGCAGCGAGTTTTCATTCTTACCAATCGAAGTTCTGATTTTCTTCCCTACTAGTCTTATTGGTTCAATTTCAACGATTTCTACTTTCATTTCAATGCATTCTGTCTCCTCTAAGACCGATTTCCTGCAATACTTCCGCCTCAAAAACCAACCACTCCTGCCATCTCAAATTGACTTTATCCGGATCTTGATACTTTCTCGCCAGCTCAATAAAAGTCACGTAATGTCCAGCCTCCGAAATCATCAATTCATAATAAAAACCCTGGAGTTCTTTGTCCTGGATATTCTTTGATAAAAGCTTAAACCGCTCACAGCTTCTTGCCTCAATCAAGGCATTCAATAGTAAGACTTCCGTTAACTGTTGCCAACGATTTCCTCCTTTTTTGACAAATCCCTGAAGTCTCATGACATATTCGTCTTTCCTAGGTTCGCCAAATTTTAAATTTCTCTTTCGGATCTGGTCTAAAACCCGCTCAAAATGCCCCCATTCCTCAGCTACTATCGGTGTCAACGTATCTACCAAATCAGGCAGATCAAAAAATCTCAAAATCAGACTGATACAAGAGGAAGCTGCTTTTTGCTCGCAATAAGCATGATCTGTGAGAATATCCTCGATCTGCATCTCTGCAATATTGACCCATCTTGGATCTGTGGGCAACTTCAGATGAAGCATTTTCTGTTTGGTGCTTTCTTCCCAATCCATATCAATCAAATAAATACCAGGTAATTCCCAGGTCAATAAACGATTTATATCCTGTGTAATCAGGGGTCACAAAATAACCTTCTTGGTTCATCATACCGCTATTCAGATGATTGTATTTCAGCAAAACCCTAGTTCTGTTGATTCTAAAATCAAGAAAAACATCCGCTACAGGATATGCATAGACATTGAATGAATTCTGGAGATAAAACTGCTGGGTAGATGCGAAATAAGCATCCGCAAAGTAGTCGGACTTAAACCTCACATCTACCCCAAATTGGATATACACATTTTCATTGAACGCGGGCGAATCAAAATAAAACTTACTGTTTGCGTAGAATTTCGGAATACGAAAAGCATCACTTCCAGCTCCGGTCACTTGGGTAAATATCACTTCATTATCCCATCTGAACTTCCTGCCGATCTGAAAATTCGCTATCAAACCAGGCATCAACATAAAAGCCTCACCGTCATTTTGAGCGGCTACTCGCTTTTCATTGAAATAAATGTAATTATTGATTCTATTGATGGTGAGGTTAGGCCTCAGCCTGATTTTATCAAAGTTCAGGATCAGTTTTGCTTTGATCTGATCCACTCCGGTGTTGTCGAAATCATTTTCCCACTGGTAATGATTGCCCATGTAAATCTGCTGAACAGAAGTCGGTTTGTATAGGGCTTTTGTATAATCTAACTCAATCCAGGGAGAAACGAAAAGCCCATGCAATCGATAGGCTCCCGGAAGCAAATATTCTCCATCTGCGGTAAGGGACCATTGCTCCGAAATCTTCCCTACTAATTGCCCTCCGATGTATACTTCATTGAACTTATCGTCATTTTCAAAAAATTTATTTTTCATGCTTCCGGCCCTGAATTTGGCGTAGGCATTGTAAAAAAACTTACCAAAAGTACCTTTAAGTCCTATTTCATTTCTCCATTCAGAAAACTCGTTGAAGTTTCTCGTTGTGTCAGGTTGGTTAAATCTCGTGTCTGGAAAATAAAGGGAATCGGTAGTAGTCAAATCAGATTCGAAAGTCATATCCTGACTTTTCTTATCAAAAACATGGTACAATTGAAGACCATCTTCGATTTTGAATTCATGATAAAAATGATAATCCTGGCGTAAGTCCCTGGCTTGGGAATACCTAAGCCAAACCTTGGCATCCTCATATGTGAAATAAACAGATGTGCTATCCACTTCCGGAGGAATAATTCCTCCGATCTCGTTCACACGATGACGCATTCTGGAAAAATTGCCCAAAAACCAGTACTTCCCGTTTTCAGTCCGATAATTTGTATGAAGAGAATAAGAGGTCTGTTCGACCATATTATCATCTCTGGCATTAGGATTCAATGTTTTTCTCGCCTTAATCGTATGAAAGTCAAACCCGACATTCCAACGAGGATTGATATTTCTGGCAAAAGCAATATCAAGCATATTTCTATTGCCTCCTCCAAAAAACGCGGACATTTCCGTAAAAGGGGATTTCGTATCGAAATATTTATTGTTTTCTGGGGCATGATAATAAATATCATAAGCAGAATAACCGGACCGCGTGCCGATCAATTCAGGAATTTGATAAAAAACAGGTTTGGCCGCACTACCTATATTCCCCAAATCCTGATATTTCCAACCACTTTTTGCCACAGGATCATAATTATGGAAATTGGTCAAAGACGTATCCTGTGGATATAAAATGAGATTATTTCTCTTGATGTCCCTTTCAAAAAAATAGAGACTGGTCCTGGGTCCAAAGACCTGTTTGGTACTATCATCTAATAAAGGCCTTCTTCCGTCTACCACCTCTTCCTCTTCAGGATCTTCTCTCGTGCCTAATTGTTGGTTTCGTTGTTGATTAGGATTCGTGGTAACAGGAATCTGAGCCATCAACCCCGACGACAGCCCCAATACCAAACCTATAAGTAAACCGAAAATCTTGATTTTCACCTAATCTGCGTTTATTGAAGGATTACCTGATCGATAAAACTTTCCATGACTTGCTCGTCTTCAGGGGAGAAAACTACCTGAATCGGCAGGACAAAAATCGGAATTTCTCTTAGAAAACCTTCCGGACAAGTGGATTTAACTTTTACAGCATCCTTTTCTGTGGTTAGAATTACGGGATCGGATGCCGAATGTTGGGAAAATACATGACGGATTTTCTCAAAATCAGACTTTCCATAATCGTGGTGGTCAGGGTATTTAATCGTTTCGAGTAATTGGTATTTTTCAGCCACAAATTCCTTTAACTGGGAATCATTTGCTATCCCGCTCAGCAAAATCACCTGTTTTGAAAATTCTTTTCTGAATCCAAGTGCAAAAGGATCTCCATAACCGATCGAACTGAATAAAACCGGTGCATTTAAATTATATTGACTCACCTTTGATTTAATTGACTTTTTCACCTCATCGGGCAGCGAACCCGGGCTTTTTGTAACTACTATTAGGTCAGCTCTTTTTGCCCCATTTCTGCTTTCTCTTAACCGACCTGCTGGGAGCAAAAAATCACTGAAAAATGGACGGTCAAAGGTGGTCAAAAGTATATCTAAATCTGCTTTTACATAGCGATGCTGGAATGCATCATCCAATATCACCAATTCATTTTCAGGAAAGTCCCAAGCAATCTTTTCTAAAGCCTCCACCCGGTTTTCTCCTACAAAAACCGAAATCTGATCTCCAAATTTCCCAAAAATCTGAAAGGGTTCATCTCCGATTTCAGAAGGTATGACAGCCTTTGTTGCTTTTAGAAATCCTTTCGTTTTCCTACCATATCCTCTGCTAAGTGTTGCAATTGAATAATTTGAATTCAGTTTCCTAATTAAATACTCAACCATCGGTGTTTTACCCGTTCCGCCCACGCTCAGGTTACCGACCAAAATACTTTTGATCGGAGATTTAGTGATCTTAAACCATCCCCAATCAAAAAATTTATTTCTGACCCGGGTGACCATATCATACAGCACTGCAAATGGATAAAGCAAAAAAGCGTAAGGTCGCATTCCTTAGAATTACTATTTTTGATCAAAGAAACTAAAAAAATATGGGATACAAGATTGGAGACCTGATTTCATGGCTTGAATCATTTGCGCCTCCTGCTTATCAGGAATCTTATGATAACGCGACACTGATCACAGGTGACAGAAATACAGAGCTTACAGGAGTCTTATGTACATTGGATTGCACAGAGGAAGTTGTAAATGAAGCTATTTCATTAGGTGCCAACTTAATTGTCGCTCATCATCCTATCGTTTTTAAGGGATTGAAAAGTTTCACTGGGAAAAATTATGTAGAGCGAACCGTCATCAAGGCCATCAAGCATGACATCGCGATCTTTGCGATCCACACAAACCTGGATCATGTGGCAAATGGAGTAAACAAAAGAATTTCCGATCGGTTGGGACTTCAAAACACTAAAATCTTACAGCCCAAAAAACAATTACTCAGCAAATTGGAATTTTTCGTTCCTGCCGAAAGTAAAGAAAAGGTTCTTTCTGCCATTTTTAATGCCGGTGCAGGTAAAATCGGTGAATATTCAGACTGTTCATTTCAAAGCACCGGAACAGGCACATTTACACCATCCCATGATGCAAATCCGGCTATTGGGGAAAAAGGAAAACCGGAATCCTTGGAAGAAATCAAGGCGGAAGTTTTGGTCTCAAATCATCTTTTAGGAAGAGTGTTGGGTGTCTTAAAGTCAAATCACCCTTACGAGGAAGTTGCTTATTATGTCACCAGCTTGGAAAATGAAAATCAGGAAGTCGGAGCCGGAATGGTCGGAGAGCTGATTGAGGCAATGGACTCTATCGAATTTTTGGATTACCTAAAAGACAAAATGGAACTGAAGGTGATCAAACATACCGCATTGCTCCAAAGAAAAATTAAAAAAGTAGCTGTTTGTGGAGGAGCAGGTATCTTCTTGTTAAATGATGCAAAAAGAGCCAATGCAGACGTATTTATCACCTCAGACGTGAAATACCATGAGTTTTTTGATACAGAAGAGAAGTTAATTCTCTGCGATATTGGGCATTATGAGAGTGAAATTTTCACAAAAGAATTACTTGGAGAGCTATTGTCACAAAATTTTCCTAATATTGCACTCTATTTGACGAAAGTAGTTACAAATCCCACATCCTACCGATAGTACATGGAAAGTACAGTAGCACAAAAGCTCGAGGCTATACATAACCTTCAACTCATTGATTCAAGACTTGATGCACTTATTAAAGTAAGAGGCGCTCTTCCTGAGGAAGTTCAAGATCTAGAAGACGAGATTGCAGGTTACGAGACCCGATTGGAGAAATTCCAAAGCGAGATTGAAGCATACGAAGAGGAAATCAAGCAACTCAAGGAAAGCATTAAAGATTCTGAAAAACTGATCAAGAAATATCAGGAACAGCAGATGAATGTGCGAAACAACCGTGAGTACGATGCCATTACCAAGGAATTGGAATTGCAAGATCTTGAAATTCAAGTCTCCAAGAAGAAAATCGCAGAAGCTTCTGCCCGAATCGATCAGAAGAAAGTAGATCTTGATGAACTGAGTGCAATAATGAAAGATCGTCAGAAAGATCTGGATCAGAAAAACAGCGAACTTTCTACAATTATTTCCGAAAGCGAATCCGAAGAAGCAAAATTGAATGCTGATAGAGAAAAGGCTTTGAAAAAAGTAGAAGAAAGATTGATCAAATCTTACACTAAGATCCGTGCTAACGCAAAAAATGGTCTAGCTGTAGTTTTGGTTAAAAGAGGAGCTTGTGGTGGATGTTTCAATACTGTACCACCACAGAGACAAGCTGATATCAGAGAAAAGAAAAAACTGATCGTTTGTGAGCACTGTGGAAGAATCCTTGCTGGTGTTGAGGACGAAATCGAGGATCCAACTCCAACAACAAAAAAGAAAAGAGCAAAAGCCTAATCAGTTTTTGAAACTTCATAAAAAACCCCAGAATAAATTTTCTGGGGTTTTCTTTTTTTACCCAATCGACATTTGCTTATTCGGGCATTATTTTAGTACCTTACAGGGTATGAGAAGTTTAGGAATAGTAGTTATTATCCTGTGGATGTCCCTTTCGTCATTTTCGATTAATGATGATTCAAGGACTTTTATGGTGATTTTCAAGCAAAAAGAATTAAAATCACACGATACCAATATTAAAAATATTGAAAACCAATTCTCTTCAGCCTTTAAAACTAAATCTTATACTGGGAATTCTGACCTCACTTTGGTGATAGAAGTTCCCGCCCAAAATATTGACGAATGTATTCTAGGGGATTTTTTAGTGAAAGTTGGAAACGATAAAGAAATAAAACTTCAGGAAATTGCCTTTCGGGTTTTTGACCTGACAGAAGGTAAAGAAGAACTAAAAAGCTTCATATCCGAGTACGAAGAATTACAGCAGCAAAAGAAAAACAACAAAACTGCTAAACTGAACCCAACTCCTTGAGGTGACTTACATCATTGCCCCTTAAAAGATCAAATCCACCTTCGTCATTGCTTTCCAATAAATAAAGGCAAAGATTCTGATGCTCAAAATCATCCATATTTTTCAAATCTTTCTTTAAAATCAAACTCAGGAAGATTCTCATTGCACGTCCGTGCATGCAAACCAAAACATTCTCTCCTGGATCAGAAATAATTCTCTCTATCCCTTTTATCATTCGTGCTGCCACGATGTTTGGGCTTTCGCCTCCCGCAATCGCATAATCCAGGTTTCCTATTTTCCATTGATTCAGCATGTGATGGTAATATTGACTTTCGTCAGGAGTCATCGGAGTCCCTTCATAATCTCCCCACGAGATCTCATTGAGTTCTGGAAGAGTAGTAACTGGAATACCTAAATCCAAAAACCCCTGAATGGATTGCTTGGTTCTTATCAAGGCAGTATGATACAAATGGTCAAAAGGAACATTTCTATATGCTTTGTAAAACAGCTCCCCTTGTTTTCTTCCGGTTTCATTAATATCGGCATTGATCCCACTCCCCTGCACTACTCCTTTTAGGTTAAAATCAGTCTGCCCGTGTCTTACTAAGTAAATTTTTTTTCGATTCAAGATTCTCTATTTTTGTCCTCATCCCAAAGAAAACTCATTTACTTTAATTTTCATGGTATTTAAGCGAAAGCCTTCTCTTGAGGAATTAAATAAGCAAAGTATAAACACCATGGTTGCCCATTTGGGAATACTTTTTACGGACATTTCAGATCAGTCTATTTCCGCTACCATGCCAGTCGATGAGCGAACAAAACAACCTATGGGTTTGTTACACGGGGGAGCAAATGTAGTATTGGCAGAGACCTTGGGTAGTATTGCCAGCTCTCTTACCATTGATCTGGAAAATCAAGCCTGTGTTGGTTTAGAAATAAATGCCAATCACATCAAGGCAGTCCGATCAGGAAAAGTAACCGGTATCACCACTCCTATTCATTTAGGAAAAAAAACACAGATTTGGGAAATCAAAATCTTCAATGAAGAAGAGCAGCTTTCCTGCATCAGTAGAATTACAGTTGCGATTATAGATAAAAAGTAAATGAATACGGAAGTATCCACCAAATATACCCAGACGGAAGTCATCCACCATCTTCTACAATTAGGGCTCAGTTCGGGCGGTTCTTTTGCAATCTGGAGAAAGCCAAAATCCAATGTTTTGGAAATGGTTTTGGATAATAACAATATTCCCTCTAAAGTCCCTATCAACTTAGAAGAGCTGGAGCCAGGATTTATTGTACATCCCTTTGCCGATCAAGAAGACAAAAAAGCATTTTTCATCAAGGCGAACAACTACCTGAAACTTCAGCTGGACACGGAAATTGGATACGAGGATTTACCCGAATGGGCAAAAATCCGGCTAGAGAATGAAAATCCGCTTTCACCCGAAAAATTGAAAACCCTATTTGCACCCGAAAGGAATGCAAATAATAAAAATTCAAATGATGAAAGTGGCGAAAAGCTTCATTTCATGAATTTAGTGGAACTCGGAGTACAAGCCATATTAGAGGGGAAAATGGAGAAAGTAGTACCGGCAAGAACCAAAACCATCCCTACCCCTGATAATTTTAATTTGAGTCGTACCCTGTTAAGTCTGATGAATTCGTATCCACTCGCTTTCATCAACTTCTTCCATATCCCAAAAATCGGAACTTGGATTGGTGCTTCTCCTGAAATTTTAATTGAGACCAAAGGCGACATTTTCTATACCATGTCTTTGGCTGGCACACAGGCTGCTACAGGTGATAATCCATTGAAAACGGTGGCTTGGACTCAAAAGGAAATTGAAGAACAGGCGCTCGTCAGCAGATATATTGTCTCTTGCTTTAAAAAAATCAGACTTCGCGAATACGAAGAGCATGGCCCAAAAACAGCTGTTGCCGGCAATCTTCTTCATCTTCGCTCAGATTTCAAAATCAATATGCAGGAGACTGGTTTTCCACAATTAGGCTCTATCATGCTGGATCTGCTCCACCCTACTTCAGCTGTATGTGGAATGCCCAGAAAGGAATCCCATGATTTCCTTCAGGCCTACGAAGGCTTTGACAGGTCCTTTTATGCAGGGTTTATTGGCCCAGTTAATATTCAGGAGGAGACTTCTATTTATGTGAATTTGAGAACCGCATCCCTTTCCAAAAAGCAGGTGATTTTATACGCAGGTGCAGGCGTTACCGAAGATTCTGATCCTGAAAAAGAGTGGGAAGAAACGGAACTTAAGTGTGAGATCATCGGTAAATTCATTCAAAATCCAAGCGCTTGATTCTCACCCAAATCACCGAATTAGTTGCCATCTGCGCAAAAAAAGGCATAGAACATGTGATTTTATCACCAGGTTCTAGGTGTGCCCCGCTCACTTTGGCATTTGCACGTCATCCTGAAATACATACCAGGACTATCTCTGATGAGCGATCTGCGGCATTTATAGCGTTGGGTATGGCTCAGCAATTGGAAAAACCTGTGGCCTTGGTTTGTACCAGTGGATCTGCTGCTTTGAACTATTATCCAGCAGTAGCTGAGGCTTTTTTCCAGCAAATCCCTTTACTGATTTTAACAGCCGATCGTCCAGCCGAATGGATTGACCAGTATGATGGACAGACGATTTTTCAGCAAGAAGTTTTTGGGAAACATGTAAAGGGGAGCTACCAATTCCCCAACCATATCCAAGGAGAAGAAGATCTTTGGTATGCCGCACGAATCAGCAATGAAGCAATCAATTTGACTAAAAAATTTCCTTCAGGTCCCGTTCATATCAACATTCCTCTCAAGGAACCTTTTTATCCCCAACAAGGGGAGGAAATTATTTTTCCTAAAAACCCAAGGGTTATTAAACTTCCGAAAAGTTCTATACAATTGAGTGAGGATACTTTTTCAAATTTGAAAAACATTCTCTCATCAGTTCAAAACTTACTGATTGTTCCAGGTCAGCAAGCTGCTGAGGCCGGAATTCAGAGCCTTTTGGATCAATTGTCTGTCAATCAAAACGTAGTAATTGTTTCAGATTCCATTTCAAATTTGCAATCTGATCAAACCATCACATTTCATGACCATTGGCTAGGTTACGAAATGCTATCAGGAAAGCTTAAACCCGATTTAATTATCAGCTTTGGAAAGTCTATCATTTCTAAATCGCTGAAGCTTTTCCTAAGAAAATCCGCTGCCATGCATTGGCATGTTCAGGAAAACGGGGAAGCAAAAGATACGTACCAGCAATTGACTCAGATATTACCCATTTCTCCAAAAAATTTCCTGAATTGGCTGGGGCAAAATCTAAGACCACAAAACCCAGAATACCATCATTCCTGGCATTCTTTGGAAAAGTCTGTAGGGGTAACCTTACCAGCAATATTAAATGAAGCTGAATTTGGGGAATATGGAGCACTGAATTCTGTCCTACAAAAGATCCCGTCATTTTCTAAAATCCACGTCGCCAATAGCATGGCAGTCCGCTATGTTAATTTCTTAGGAAGGAGGAATCCCGAAGTTCGTTGCAACAGAGGGACTAGTGGCATCGATGGTTCCAATTCTACTGCTGTAGGATGTACATTTACTACGAAAGATCTGGTCACTTTGATCACTGGCGATCTGGCATTTTTCTACGATAGAAATGCGTTTTGGCATAATTACGCCATGCCGAACTTAAGGGTTGTATTGCTAAACAACCATGCAGGAGGGATTTTCAGATTGATTGATGGTCCTAAAAACCAACCTGAATTAGAAGAATATTTTGAGACCAGACAGAAATTGACCGCCCAAAATCTCGCTACGGAATTTGGTTTTTTCTATGTGAGAGTGGCAACTAAAGAGGAACTGGAAGCTGCATTGACTGATTTTTTCGCTCCGGGAATCCATCCTAAAATTCTAGAAATCGAAACCGAGAGTCCGAAAAATGCTGAGATTTTGAAGTCAGTAAAAGAAAAAATCAAGTGGTCACTTGAGAACTGAAAGTAGAATCGGGAGAATTTCTTCTCCCGATTTTGTTTATTCCCCAGATCAAAAATGCCAGCTCTCCAATCTCGAACATGGTCAAGGGTATTAGCCCAAAAAGAGCTCCAACCACAGAAAAAATCAATATTCCCGAAGCAATTCCTAAGGCTCCAATGATCTGGGGAATATTGGACCAAAGCTTCCTATAGCCAAGATAACCAGCTCCCATAAACCCATAAGCCATTCCAAATGTCCCCAGTTTTACTACATAATAATCTTCAATACTGAATAGGGTCGAATAAACTGAAACTAAATCCATCGATATCCAAAATATATTGGAGATTAGCATTACCCAAAGTGAGATCTTTAAAACATTATTCTGAAAAAAAGAAGTCATTTTGATCAAGCCAAATAGAAAAAGAGAAAATGTGATCAGTACACCGGATTTTACCAACACAAAGCTTGTCGGATTGAAAATTGAACCTTCCATCCATTCTATTTCCATTGTGATTTCAAAATAGGATAGAAAAAAGTAGATCAAACCTCCTCCTAATCCAGCATATAACCAGTTTACATTTTCGGTGCTCTCTTTATCTTGACGTGGTAATTCCGGCTCTTTCCAATCAGCACCAAGTGCCTCAAAAAGTGCTTTCACAGTATAACTCCTCGGAGTCACTTCTCCTGCTTCAATACGCTGGGTGGTCCGCACGTTCAGGTTACATAAATCGACCAACTCCTCCTGAGTCAATCCTTTTGCTTTTCTCATTTCTGAGATTTTCTTGCCAAGTTCTGGTTGTTTCATTTTGTGTATATTTTGATTAACCATGGCAATTTCTTGGATTGGATTTTGATTAAGGACGAAATAAACTCGGTTTTGACCCGACATTCACCCGACATTTGGCTTTATGGGCTCAATTTAAGGATTTCCTTCTATCAGAGGCAATACTTGCTTCAAAGCAGGATTTCGGTTTTCAGCCTTCCAGATTGCTGAAAGTTCCGTGTATTGCGGAATATTCGGAATCTGCATAAATCGGACATTTAGCTCATATCCTTCTTTCAATGAAGTCGGAACTATCGCCACTCCCATTCCATTTTCCACCAATTTAAAAATCGTCAATGCATGGACGGACTTATGTTTGATCTTTGGAGAAAAGCCTGCATCCTTGCAAATCCCGATAATTTGCTCGTAATAAAGGTTACTGTAATCCGAGGAGAAAAGGACAAATGACTCCTCCTTAAACTGGTTCACTGAGGCGAAATCCTTTGCTTGAAGTGGATGTTCTTTGGGAACTACCAGTGAAAAACTATCCCGCAATACCACTTTCATTTCAAGTTGATTTGGCACAGATGCAAGTCTGACAAATCCCAAATCCAACTTGTCTTTTTCGATCATTTCTACCTGCATGGCATTGCTCAACTCCTCCAGGCTCGTACTGATCAATGGCTGCTGAGAATTCAACTTGGAGAGCAAACTGGGCAAAACCTGATTGGATGCAGATCCCAAAAATCCGATTCTCAACTCACCGATTTTACCAGCAGAGATTAATTTCAACTGGTTTCTTGTCATCTCAAGATGATTCAGCACAAAATCCACCTCTCCTTTTAGATAAATTCCAGCTGCTGTCAATTCCACATGTTTTTGATCCCGCTCAAACAATTGTACTTCAAAAATCTCCTCTAATTGTTTGATCTGTCTACTCAATCCGGGTTGGGAAATAAACAGATGCTCAGCTGCTTTACGAAAATTCAACTCCTCTGCAACAGCTTTGAAATAATTCAGATGTCTTAATTCCATGATAACTCAAAGGTATCATATATTGATATAATTGATATCAAAAATTATCAATATCGATTGGTATCTTTGTTGAGACCCTAGAATATATACCCAACAAGAAATGGAAACTTTCAACTACGGAATAGACAGACTGACTGCAGGATTAGCTTTAAAGTTGGCAAGGAAAGAACTAAAAGGAATCCTGAGTGCTGAAACCCGTGACAAGGTACAGGCTTCATCTCAGGCAGTCGCCAATATCGCCAAAGGTGAAAAAGCAGTATATGGAATCAACACAGGGTTCGGCCCGCTCTGCACCAGCAAAATTTCCGCTGCTGATACCCAGACTTTGCAGGAAAACCTACTCAAAAGCCATGCTGTTGGCCTCGGGGAACCGGTACCTCTCGAAATCTCCAAATTAATGTTAGTCCTAAAACTTCAGGCACTGGCGCAGGGATTTTCGGGTATCCGTTTAGAGACATTGGAAAGAATGATCTGGATGCTGGAAAATGAAGTCATTCCTGTCGTACCGATCCAAGGATCTGTAGGGGCATCCGGTGATCTGGCGCCACTTTCCCACTTGTTTTTGCCATTACTTGGGCTAGGAAAAGTTCATTACCAAGGTGAAATCCAGTCAACCAGTTCTGTTTTTGAAAAACTAAAGATCAGCCCTATTTCATTGGGGCCAAAAGAAGGCCTGGCACTTATTAACGGAACTCAATTCATGGCCGCTTACGGAGTCAAAATCGTGGATCGATTGCATAATCTTTTGGTACACGCAGATATTACCGGAGCCATGATGATCGAAGGCTTAATGGGTTCGATCAAGCCATTTTCATCAGAACTGCATCAGTTGAGGCCTTTCGCAGGCAATCAGCATGTAGCGCAAACAATTTTGAACCTGCTTCATGAGTCTGAAATCGTTAATTCACATCTAAACTGTGCAAGGGTGCAGGATCCTTATTCTTTACGATGCATGCCCCAAGTTCACGGTGCTTCTCGAAATGCATGGCTTCACCTGAAAGACAGCATCGAAACAGAGATTAATTCGGTCACAGACAATCCAGTGGTTTTTAGCGAGGACCACACCATTTCAGGAGGGAGTTTTCACGGCCAACCCATCGCTTTGCCTTTGGACTATGCCTGTCTTGCAGCCTCTGAATTAGGGAATATTTCAGATCGCAGGATTTACCTTTCCCTTGAGGGCGATACTCCCGGAGTACCCAAATTGCTTTTGAAAGAAACTGGTTTAAACTCTGGATTGATGATACCGCAGTACACCACAGCAGCTTTGGCATCAGAAAATAAAGGACTTTGCTTTCCAGCTTCTGCCGACAGCATCCCCACCTCCCTTGGCCAAGAAGATCATGTGAGTATGGGTTCGATTGGAGCCAGAAAGGCCCTTCGGGTAATAGAAAATGTAGAGAAAATCCTGGGAATTGAGTTATTCTATGCAGCTCAGGCTATGGATTTCCATGCACCTTTGAAATCAGGGAAAGTTATGACAGCAATACACGAGCATGTGAGGACTAAAATCACTCCTGTGATCAATGACCGCATCATGACTGAAGACATGGAAACTGCAATCGAAATGATCCAGAGCGGAGAGTTGATTGATATTGCCAATAAAACAGCTAAGATGGAAGGTTTACCTTTTGAAACTCAATGGAGTGAAATGTTTAAATATTAAACAAATTACCTATTGAAAAACTGAAAAATCATGAAAACACTTATCGGTCCAATCTCTCAATTATTAACTCTTGATAAACTTCCTTTAAAAGGTGCGTTGAAAGATGAGCAATTGGAGGTAATTGAAAAAGCAGGGATTTTGATGGAGGACGAAAAGATATTGGAAACAGGTGTCTTTTCAGAATTATTAATCAAAGCAAATTCCCTGAATGCAAAGATTATCGAGCTGAAAAGTGATTTTGTAGCAATGCCAGGATGGATCGACTGCCATACGCATATTTGTTTTGGAGGTAGCAGGGCGAGGGATTTTTCCATGAGAAATGCAGGAAAGTCCTATTTGGAAATCGCCGAAGCTGGCGGAGGAATTTGGGATACAGTCACCCAGACTAGAAACTTATCACAATCGGAACTTGCCAAACGCACAGTATTAAATGCAAACAGGCATTTCAATGACGGTGTCACTACTATCGAGGTGAAAAGCGGTTATGGGCTTACAGTGGACGAAGAGCTCAAAATGCTTCGTGGTATTAAAGAAGCGAGTTGTGAAACCAAGGCAGATGTAATCCCCACCTGCCTTGCTGCTCATATGAAGCCTCGTGATTTTGAAGGGACAAATCAGGAATATCTTAAAATAATTGCTGAGGAGCTTTTCCCAATTCTCATTTCCGAAAACCTTAGTAATCGCATCGATTCCTTTATCGAGAAAAGTGCTTTTTCCGCTGAGGAAATTAAAGAATACTACCTAAAAGCGAAAGATTGTGGCTTTGAACTGACTGTTCACGCAGACCAATTTACTCCCGGAGGATCTGAGGTCGCTGTAAATTTCAATGCTAAATCTGCAGATCATTTGGAAGCTTCATCTGACAAAGAAATAGAACTTTTGGCGAAGTCAAACACCGTGGCAGTTGCACTTCCTGGTGCTTCAATCGGTTTGGGATGCGCCTTTACTCCAGCTAGAAAAATTCTAGACCAAGGTGGTTCATTGGCGATTGGAAGTGACTGGAATCCTGGATCAGCCCCGATGGGAGACTTAGTGGCTCAGGCTTCGATTTTGGCAACATTCGAAAAACTCAGTACCGCTGAGGTATTGGCTGCACTTACATTCCGTGCAGCAGCCGCTTTGGGATTAGAAGATCGCGGAAAATTGAAAAAAGGATTGTTGGCTGACTTCAATCTTTACTCAACGCATGATTATAGAGAAATCCTTTATCACCAAGGAAAAATGAAACCTGGACAGGTGTGGAAAAGAGGTTTGAAGATGTAAGTACAAAGTCTTTGAAATCAAGACCCAAGGTAAAAGTTAGAGTTAAAAATAAAGGTTGAAATACCTTTTAACTCGTAAATCCAAAATCGTAATTCGTAAATCCCATGACATTTCAAGAGCAAATACAGCAAGGTATTCCAACTACTCTTCCCGCAAAAAAAGAGAGAACCACCTCCCTAAGTCATGCTCCTAAACGCAAGGATATACTTTCGGCAGACGAGAAAATACTGGCTTTACAGAATGCACTTCGTTATTTCCCGAAAGAATGGCATGCGGAACTAGCAATTGAATTTTTAGAAGAACTGAAAGATTTTGGAAGGATCTATATGTACAGATTTATACCAGAATATAAAATGTACGCAAGATCAATTGAGGATTACCCTGCCAAATCGAAGCAGGCGGCTGCGATCATGCTGATGATCCAAAACAACTTGGATCCTGCCGTGGCCCAGCATCCGGAAGAATTGATTACTTATGGAGGAAACGGTGCAGTTTTTCAAAATTGGGCTCAATACCTTCTGGTGATGAAATACCTATCTGAGATGACTGATGATCAAACTCTCCATATATATTCAGGACATCCCATGGGACTTTTCCCTTCTTCTACAGAAGCTCCCAGAGTTGTCGTGACAAACGGAATGATGATCCCCAATTATTCCAAACCGGATGATTGGGAGAAATTCAATGCGTTGGGTGTCACCCAATATGGACAAATGACAGCAGGTTCTTTTATGTACATCGGTCCTCAGGGAATTGTCCACGGAACGACAATTACAGTAATGAACGCTTTCCGTAAAAAACTTGGTGCTGGAATCAAACCAGCTGGAAAGATTTTTTTGACAGCGGGGCTGGGAGGAATGAGTGGAGCCCAGCCTAAAGCCGGGAATATTGCAGGTTGCATTACCATTTGTGCTGAAGTGAATCCAGCTGCGGCGAGAAAGAGGCATGAACAAGGCTGGGTGGATGAACTAATCGAAAACCTGGATGAATTGGTTTCTCGGACCAGGCTTGCCAAACAAAATCAAGAAGTGGTTTCCCTAGCCTTCATTGGCAATGTTGTGGATGTCTGGGAACGGTTTGACGCCGAAGATATCTTCGTGGAATTAGGCTCAGATCAAACATCACTTCACAATCCTTGGGCCGGCGGATATTATCCCGTGGGTTTAAGTTTCGAAGAATCCAATCAGCTCATGGCAGAAAATCCTGAAAATTTTAAGAAAAAAATACAGGAAACCTTGAGAAGACATGCCAATTCGATCAATAAGCATGTGGCCAAAGGAACTTACTTTTTCGACTATGGAAATGCTTTCTTATTAGAAGCCTCCAGAGCTGGAGCTGAAGTCATGGCAAAAAACGGAATAGATTTCCGTTATCCATCCTATGTACAGGACATTTTAGGTCCAATGTGCTTTGATTATGGTTTCGGTCCTTTCCGCTGGGTTTGTACTTCTGGAATAGCAGAAGATTTAAGAAAATCCGATCAGATCGCGGCGCAAGTTCTAAAAGAAATCATGAAAAACGCCCCTTCTTCTATCCAACAACAAATGCAGGACAATATCACCTGGATTGAGGAAGCGGAAAAAAATAAATTGGTAGTAGGTTCAAAGGCCAGGATACTTTATGCTGATGCTGAAGGCAGGGCTAAAATCGCTCAAGCTTTCAACGATGCTATTTTGGCAGGAGAAATTTCTGCTCCTATTGTCCTGGGACGAGATCACCATGATGTCAGTGGTACCGATTCACCTTTTCGCGAAACGAGCAATATCTACGATGGAAGCAAATTTACCGCTGATATGGCTATTCATAATGTGATCGGTGACAGTTTCCGAGGTGCCACTTGGGTATCAATCCACAATGGTGGTGGAGTGGGCTGGGGCGAAGTGATGAACGGAGGTTTTGGAATGGTACTGGACGGATCAGAAGCGTCAGAAAGAAAATTGAAATCCATGCTATTCTACGACGTGAACAATGGAATAGCAAGAAGGGCTTGGGCGAGAAATTCCGGTTCTCTAGAGGCGATCCAAAGGGAAATGGATCGAAGTCCCAAATTAAAAGTTACGATGCCAAATCTGGTAGATCCTAGTATTTTGGATAAATTGCTTTAAAAAAAAGCAATGAGCGAATTCCATCTAAATCCAGAAACTTCCAATTGGTTTGGTAGAAAATCCGATTCGATTGAATATTGGCACCAGGCAAGTATCTCAATCAACGATTTACAAATCGATACCAACACCGAAAACCCCAAGGTTGGAATTTTGGGATATGCTGGGGAAGAAGGTGTGAACAGGAATCAAGGAAGATTAGGCACGATCGCCGGACCAAAATCAATTCGCAACATGATGGGAAGTCTTGCCTTTCACCTTCCAGAAAAAACAAGAATATTTGATTATGGAGATGTAATCACCAAAAACAGTGACTTGGAATCCAGTCATCTTCTGATAACTGACGTCGTAAAAAAACTTTTGGAAACCAACCACTTCCCGATTTTGCTGGGTGGGGGGCATGATCTGGCCTATGCACATGCCAAAGGAATTTATGATTTTCTTAAGTCAAAAGACGAAAAACTTGGTATCATAAACCTGGATGCACATTTTGATTTACGCCCTTTGGTAAATGGAAAAGGCCATTCTGGTTCACCTTTTTATCAACTTGCTGAAGACCTAAAAGATGATTTTCAATACTTGTGCTTAGGTATCCAACGCTCTACAAATCCGAAGTCATTATTCAATACCGCTGAAAGTACCGGAACAAAATGGATGGTGATGGAAGATTTCAGGCTCAATAACTGGGAAGTCATTCAGGAAAAAATCCTCTGGTTTTTAGACTCAGTTGACAAAATTTATCTGACAGTAGACATGGATGGCTTTGCCTCGGCTTTTGCTCCTGGTGTATCTGCCCCCTCTCCAATGGGATTTGAGCCCGAGTTCGCTTTTAAAGTTTTTGAATTGATTGCCTCCACGAAGAAGTTGATTTCGATGGACGTAGTCGAGCTAAATCCTAGTTATGACAGTGATCACTGCACTGCCAGATTAGCGGCAAGATGTGCAGAATATGTGGCTAGAAAAGTTTTCAGCTAATTTTTATCCATCTGCGCAAAATTCAATTCATCATTTAAAGCTAGTTTACTGAAGGAAATTTGAGACATGAGTTCCGATCCTTCAGTAAACAAGTTTTATCCGAAATTCAGATTAAAATAATCTCACTTTCAATTTTGCAGTCAAACATTCAAAGCATCCCAAAGGATTTCCACAGGATGCTTGGCTTTTCTGCCTGTTCCATCTGCAATTTGATGTCTACAGGAAGTTCCTGGAGCCGCAATGAGCGTTTCAGCATCGGCTTTTCTCACAGCCGGAAACAGCACTAATTCACCCACCTGCTGGGAAACTTCAAAATGTTCAGCTTCATATCCAAAACTCCCTGCCATTCCACAGCATCCGCTTGGGATTGTTTCAACCGAATAATTTTTTGGCAATGAAAGGATTTTCTGTGTCCATAGCAGTGAAGAAAGTGCTTTTTGGTGGCAATGACCATGCAGTTTAATCTTCTGGCTTTTGGTAGTAAATAAATCTGATTTGATATTTCCAGCTGCCGCTTCCTGAGCCAAAAACTCATCGATCAACTTCACATGAAATTTCAGTTTTTTGGCAGTTTCTGCGAGTTCCTTCCTTACTAATCTTGGATATTCATCTCTAAAGCTCAAAATGGCGGATGGCTCTAAACCAATCAAAGGAGAATTTCCGTCAATCAATTCTCCGAAAACTTTTACATTGGCTTCTGCATGTTTTTTAGCCTTTGGCAACAATCCTTTGGATAAGGCAGAACGGCCACTTTCTTCGTGTTCCACTATCTTGACTTCATATCCAAGTTTTTTCAAAAGTGAAATTGCTTTTATCCCTATCTGAGTATCATTATGGTTTGTAAACTCATCTACAAAAAAGTAAACCGTTTTGATGATCTTGTTGGTCCCTGGTAGGGAGTTATAATTCTTTTTATACCATTTACGGAGACTTTGGGAACTGATCGCAGGCAAGTTTCTACTTGGGGCAACTCCCAAAACTGATTTCATCAATCCACCAGTTACACTGTTACTTAACAGGAAGTTTGCAATACCGGGTACCATCGCCCCTAGCCCATTCAATTCGTTGATATAGGCAAATGCCTTCGATCGAAGAGGAATTCCATTGGCCTTTTGGTATTGATATAGGAACTCTGCTTTTAGGCTGGCCATGTCCACATTTGACGGGCATTCAGCTGTACAGCCTTTGCAACTCAGACATAAATCCATGGCCTCTTTAATCTCAGGATGGTCAAAGGCATTTTCCTTTTTGTCCAGGGTTAAAAACTCCCGTAAGGTATTCGCCCTACCCCGAGTAGTATCCCGCTCATTTCGGGTAGCCATAAAACTCGGACACATCGTACCCCCGGAACCAGGAAGCTTCCTGCAATCTCCAGAGCCGTTACATTTCTCAGCAAGTCGAAGAATACCCCCTACTTGCGAAAAATCCATCAATGTTTTATGTACTGGTGTCTTTTGATCAGGCTCATATCTGAGAAATTTATTCATAGGAGCAGCATCCACAATTTTACCGGGATTGAAAACATTTTGTGGATCCCAGGTGAATTTTACCCTTCTAAACAATTCATAATTCTTCTCTCCGACCATCAAAGGGATAAAAGCTGCCCTGACTCTTCCATCTCCATGCTCCCCAGAAAGGGAACCTTGGTATTTTTTCACCAATTCTGCAGAAGCTTTTGATATTTGATAAAACTCTTCCACGTCTTTGGACTTTTTCAAATCTAAGATAGGACGTAAGTGGATTTCACCCGCTCCAGCATGCGCATAATGAACAGGCTTTTGTTTAAAGCCTTTCATCATTTCATCCACTTCATCGATATAATCTGCCAAATCCTCAATATCTACAGCAGTATCCTCAATGCAAGCAACAGCCTTAGGATCTCCAGGAATATTGGCGAGGAGTCCCAAACCCGCTGATCTCAATGCCCAAGCAGCAGACACCATAGCCGGCTCAATGATCGGGTAGGCATACCCAATTTTAGATTTCCTGAAATCCTCTACCAAAGCATGTCCTTTTACCATGGCTTCGTCCAGAGTTTTACCCCGAAACTCCACCATCAAAAGGGCTTCGGGATCACCTTCTACGAAATAGCGATTTTTTGAATACTCGATGCTTTCCTTGGTACAGTCCAAAATGATCTTATCCATCAGCTCCACCGCTGTAGCTGGATGCTTCATGGCAGTTTGCGCTGCAACCATACTTTCATGAATGGTCGCAAAATGAGCAGCTACAACAATTTCAATGGGTTCTGGCAAAGGATCTAAACTGATTTTGATCTCGGTCGTAAATGCCAAAGTCCCCTCAGATCCTGACAAAAGCTTGCAGAAATTAAATTTCTCATTCCCTTCAAAAAGCTCGGATTTTAACAATTCATCTACTGCATAGCCTGTGTTTCTTCTATGGATAGACTTTTTGGGAAATTGTGCATGAATTTCCTCCCTGATCTCCGGATTTCTCAATTCATCAAAAATCTGTCTGTAAATTTTTCCCTCCAAAGATTGTAATCCACACTTTCGATCAAAATCATCTTGCGAAATCTCTTCGAAAACAGCAGGATTTCCATCACTCAGAATGGTATTAAGAGAAATAACTTTATCCCTAGTCACTCCATAAACAATCGAGGTCGTACCGGAAGAATTATTTCCTACCATCCCCCCGATCATCGCCCTGTTGGCAGTAGAAGTAATCGGGCTGAAGAATAGCCCATGAGGTTTTAAAAATCTGTTGAGTTCATCTCGGACCACCCCAGGCTGTACCCTCACCCATCGCTCTTCCACATTGAGCTCAAGGATTTTAGTGAAATTCTTTGCCACATCTACCACGATTCCATTTCCCACACATTGACCAGCGAGAGAGGTCCCTGCTGTTCTTGGAATCAAAGAAGTTCCGTTTTTAGAAGCAAAGTGGATTAGTTTCTGGATATCTGATTCTGATTTTGGAAATGCCACTGCCAATGGCATCTCCCGATAAACAGAGGCATCAGTGGCATACAAGGTTTTTGTCAGGGTATCGAGCTGCAAAGTCCCTTCCAGTTGGGAAGAAAGTTTTTGCAATAAAGGCAATAGGTTAGTCTGGTCTGAACTCATGCCCAAAAATAGCTTTCCTAACCAGAATTAAGAAACAAGACTTATGAAAGAATTTGATTTGGTTCAGAAATTATTTTTCAATCAATCCATTCTCAAAACGATCTTTTCCCAATGGATTTGAAATTTGAGACTTTCCATACTTTCTTTGTGCAAACCTCCATTCACCCATGTTTTTCTACCTCTCCCAGTTTTTAAGCTTTCTGGCAATGCCTTTGACGATTATCAGTATTTTGATTGTCGTCGGAGCATTATCTGTCAAAAAAAAATGGGGAAAAAGAAGTCTTTGGACTGGAATTATTTTGTTGTGGTTTTTTACCAATCAGTTTATCTCAAATCAAGCCATGTTGGCTTGGGAGCCTGATTTTAAAGACTTTAATAAAATCAAAAACCATGAATATGGAATAGTCTTGACTGGAGTAACCAACCTAAGTAAGACTGCCTATGACCGAACATTCTTTCATAAAGGAGCTGATCGGATTACCCACGCACTACAGCTATACCGGATGGGCAAAATCAAAAAAATCCTCATTACCGGAGGACAAGGGCTCAACCCTGTCAATCCCCAATCCGAAGCAGAACTATTACAGCGGTTTTTGATAATGACCGGCGTACCATCGGAAGATGTATTGATTGAAGATCAGTCAAAAAACACAGCCCAGAATGCTCAATTCACCCACTCTTTTTTAAAGGAAAAAGGGATTGACACCAATCAGGAGTTTTTATTAATCACTTCGGCTTTTCATATGTATCGGGCGAAAGGATGCTTTGATAAAGTCGGATTAAAAACAGAGACTTTCCCTACGGACTATTATAGCCATGATACCCAATACGATTTTCCGACTTTCGTATATCCTGACCCCACATCTCTTGAAAACTGGCATAAACTTGCCAAGGAATGGATCGGGATTTTGGTATATAAGTTGGTCGGGTATAGTTAAAACTCGACTACTTTACCAATAATGTTTCTTGGATAGATTGCTTCAACTTTATATCAACCCCAACTTCAGTGGCAAATTTATCCCATTTTCTGATAGCTGATTTCACTTGCTCTATCTTCTCATCAGGCTTTTTGATGTTCATCTTATGGGCGACTTCCAAAAAATCAGATTCTTGGATATTTTCCCTTTTCCCATTGACCATTAGAGACTGTGAACTCACCCACATACTCCCCGGTCTATACGCATAGCAAATATCATAAGCTGGAGATAGCACCCACTTTCCTTCATGGTCCATCAAAAAAGCAAAGTTTTTTGTGTGGTCGTCACAGTTTCTGGCCAAAACATTAAAAACCATTCTCACAAACATCTGCTCCGCATCTGGATATGGAAGTCGTAGCATCCTCATCGTCTCAAAAACCTGTTCATAGCTATAGTACCCTACTTGATTGAAATCAAAATGCCGCAAACCACAAAGACTTTGCATATGGATTTTTTGCCCAGTATCGGTTCGGTCAAATCGTTTCGTCATAAAATGTGCCCTTCCATTTTCTTCCAAAAGCCTGCATTCGTTCATACTGATTCCTGCCTCCAAAGCCATCAGGTAATACGCCATTTCCACCCGACCATACCCGACCGTTGCTCCAAACTGCGAATCATGGACCCCGTCAAATTTAATAATCCAATAGGAATACCCTTTTGGAGCTTGTACCTGACCACTCTTTACTTCACCTGTTTTAGGATTGAATGCAATGACAGCCTTTGCTCTGGCACCTCCTGCCGATGTACCTATTTTAAGAATGTCTGATAAAGCAGATTGCTCATCCATACTTAAGTTGGATTGAAAATCCTCCCGTGAGTTGAGTATTTTTCCGGCGATATTGACTAAACTATCAATCTCCAATTCGCTGGCTTGTGCGGCTTCCTGACGAAACGAAGGTCTGATTTCCAAGGCACCAACACCCCGTTTTCCAATAAAACAGAGTTGTTCTACTGGATTCAAACTATCTACAGATCGACCATTTTGGGTAAGCCAGGCATTGATCAACTGATTTCCATATTTATCCGGGAGCATATCTGCAAGTAAGCCTGGGAGTCCTTTGAAGGTATCAAATGCATCTGTGCGGGATTTTCTAAGTTCAGGAAATCTGAAAATTTTATCCCCAGTGGCCAAAGGCATTTTTATCGGAGAAATATCCAGCCCCGATCGCAGAAAGCTCCGGTCGAACTCAAAACTTGCCAACTGCTCCGATTCATCCCAAAGAATCGCACCGGCAAACCTATCCCAAATCCAGATTTCCGCTCCATCTACCATTCTAAAGGAGGATTATCGGCAGCCATGTCTGAGTTTCTAACACGCTGACGCTCATACTTCTTTTGCAGCTTGATATACTCTATTGGGCTGATGGTCTTCTTCACTTCAAATGCCTCCACCCACTGTAATCGATCCAATACCCTTAGAACTTGGATCAATGTAATCAGATTCACCTTTTCACCTCTCTCTAATAGACTAAGCGTAGACCGACTGATCCCCGCCTCTTTGGAAAGCTGATCTTGGGATTTTTTCTGGTGTATGCGCTCCGCTTTGACAAACTCTCCAATCTGTCGAATAATTTGCAAATCACTTAATGCATTATAGTCCATGCATTAAATATCATACATTAAATCCGTTTTTACAATTTTATGAATGATATTTCATACAATTAATAAGAAAATATTTTTTTGAATTAAAATTCATTCATTAAATGTATAAAATGATATTATTGAATGATTTATCATTCAATTAAAATAAAATATTTGAAAAAGCAAAAGACCGAATGAGACTATTTTAAAAACTCTTCCCTGCTCCATTTCCAAAACCATTTCCACCCTTTTTCCTCTAGCAAAATGGGATGATAAGCCATAGCAGCCTTCGCAGAACCTATATTGAAAAAACGCTGATCGTCCGTCAAAATGGCAATCTCATCTCCAGAAGCAATCGTCTGTTTTAAATCCATCACAGATGAGGGAATATCCTTTGAAAAAGAGGAATAGTGACTTAAAAGGTGGTTTTTCAAACTCCATTCCATCTCAAAACCATTCATCTTCCGCTCCAAAGCGACCACACCTGGAGAAGAAACCTGCGATTGAACAAAAGTCAAAAACTCCTTTAGGAGAGAAATCCCATGGTTCTTCAGCTGTGAAGGCTTAAAGTCAATAGGATCAATACTACTAATGACATGTAGCTTTTTTTTGGCTCGACTGATTGCCACGTTCAATCGATTCTCAGCACCGGACTTTCCCAACAAGCCGAAATTTGTAATCAACCTCCCCTCCCGATTAGGAGCATAACCTAGTGACAAAATCACCTGATCAAATTCATCACCTTGAACATTCTCAATATTCCTAACTTTAATTGACTGAGCCTGCAATCCAGCCTTCCAGAGCTTTTCTCGAATCAATTCCATTTGGAAGAAATTACCCGTAACGATCCCAACCGTATCATCCGGATTTTCGGAAATCAACCTATTCACCAATTCAACAACAGAATCAGCCTCGATTTTATTTATTTGATTTTCCCAGATCCCCGCTACATTCAGCCAGGAAAATGCCGGTTTATTGGCTCGAGCAGTATCGTAGTCAGGGAGTGTCTCCAATTGATTTCCATAGAAATGAGCATTTGAAAAATAGATCAAAGCAGGATCCGCCGATCTAAAATGTCCATTCAATTGCCTCTTTTCAAAATAATACCCAGCCAATTCCAAAAGAGATTCACTTTCAAATTCAAGCCCCTCTTCTTCTGTTTCCCATTTTATCTGATAAAAATCCGAAGGTCTCAACTGTTTGGAGTCACCAGCCACCACCACTTGTTTGCCCCTCAACATCGCCGGCAGCCCACGCTCCACCTGACATTGGGAGGCTTCATCAAAGATCACCAAGTCAAAAAAAGGATCTAGAGAATTTCCAATGGGAAAAATCGCAGAAACAGTCTCGGGACTTGCCAGCCAGCAAGGCAATAACCGGAAAACTTCGTCTCCCAATTCTCCAACCAATTTTCTGATCGGCCACTTTTGCCTCTTTTTATTCACCTGGTGTGAAAGCTCCCGATAAGTCAGCCGGTTTCCCAGCCGGTTAAACTCCAAATTAGAACTCATTTGCTCCCTTAATCGAAGCAGAGCAGCATCCTGGGCTATCCCTCTTTTTTCCAAAATCGAAGTTTTCAACTCCTCAATTTCCTGCTCCAGTTTCAATCCTCCAGCCTCCGCCAAAACCGGATTCCTTTTTTCAATTTCAGCAATCCAACATGCAAACCAGGAATTTTCGAAAATCAAGAGTTGATCCTCTGTGCTTTTATCAGGAAAATCATCCAAAATTTTACCGGCCAAACTTCTTCTAGTTTCATCCCAATTTATCAAAAACACATCGAAGGCCTTTAAATCAGAAAAAGTCTGGAACAAATTTCCATAATCAATTATTGGATCCTCAAAAAGAATTTGCTCAATCTGACTTTTAGAAAAATATATTTTCCAGGAAATCAGTTGTTGCTCAAAACCTTTAATTATTTCACCAATTGCTTTTAAAAATCCAATAACTTCTCCTGAACCACTATCACCATTACTCCAATTCAACATACTTGATATCAATGCTTCCTCTTTCCATTTATCAAACCATAAAAGTGTTTCTTCAATTACTTCTACATCACTTTTTAGATTTGATAAGTTAGGTTGAATGCTATCGAACTTTGGCAATGCCAACATTTCTGAATTTATATCAACTAAAATTTCTAGCTCCCGAATTCCCAACGAAAGACTCTCCCTGTTGAATTTTCGATTGTTGATTTCCAACCAATCAGAAAAACCTGGATATTTATTCCTTTGCCAAGAAATTAAAAATCCACCAGACCAAGAACTCAATTTCTCTTTCAAAGAATCAGATTCTTCCACCAAGCTTTTGATTGATTCTGGCACGTCAAGTTGATTTGAAGCCACTCGATTCCGAGCATTTTTCAATACACACTGAACCTGATTCAACAACTGAATTTTTTCGTTGGAAACGATCAATTCAGCCATTAGACCTTGATTTTTCAGTTTATCAAATCCCTCTTTTAGTTGTTTTATCCGATCTGAAAAGTCTCCAAAACGAAGTGTTTTCTTCAGTATTTGCTTGAATATATTGGGATTCCATTTCGAAGATAAATTTTCAAAACTTGTAGCTTCTAACTCATATAAAACCTCCTCTACAACTGCAAATTGATGAGGTTCGATTTCCGCAAAAGAATTCCTACTTTCCCAAAAACTCTCTTTAAACTTCTCATGATAGGATTTAAATAACCTAAATTCTCTTTTGAAATCGGAAACCTCTTCCCACCTCAGCTTTAGTATTCCTGTATCAGGAGATAAACCAGATCCCAGATTTTTATCAAACTTGAGATACATGGCCTTGATCGGTATACCTGATTTACTGAAATCAAACAGGGAATTTCTGAAATCTTCAAATTTGAAAGACAATCGTTCAATGGACTTTGAAAGAATCGAAATCTCCCGGTCCAATTGCATACTATCGATCCCTCTATTGAGCTCCTGGTATTTTTCTATCGAATCAATCTGAAACTTGAGTTTTTCAAAAAGCAGTTTTTGATCAGCTCTGAAATCATGAACCAAACCTAGAAATTCCCCAAATCCGGCTTTTCCCAGTCGCTCATAAACCACATCCAGTGCGGCTCGCTTTTGGGAAACTACCAACACCTTCTTCCCTCTGGCTATATAATCTGATACCAAATTAGAAATCAGTTGAGATTTCCCTGTTCCTGGAGGGCCTTCTACCACCAGGCTTTTTCCTCGTCTCACCGCAAGTAAAACCTGTTCTTGGGAAGCATCTAGGGGGAAAACCGGAAACAACTGATCCTCTCTGGGAGAAGGCAACTCATTTTCAAAGGCAAATTGATTTTGGAACAGTTCTTCCAGTTTTTTATCACCAAACTCCTTGATAAGGAATTCATACTCCTGAAAAAGAAAACTTCCTTTTTGAGCAAATAGCCCCAAAGCAGCATAATTCTTCAAACTGACTTTCCCATCCTGGAATTGAGAATTATCTAAAGATTTTTGGGATGTAGGAATAGGCTGAATCCTGTCTTCAAAGAGTGAAGAACTCAATTGGATCGAAAAATTATCTTGAAGAATTTTGGAAAAGCCAGTTCTGAATTCCGTTGGATCATTTGATAAAGAATTCAGTGCTTCCTCCAAAAATTCTGAATCAAAGTCCCTTTGGTAAGCATGTTGGTAGGCCAAAATAAATGTTGGATTCCATTGCCAAGAACCTTCTGGAATTAAGTACCAATGCTCTTTTTCCTTTTTCAAAGCTATGGGAAACACCAGTAAAGGCCCTCTCAGCACTTGACCATTGATCAATTTACCTTCCACAAAAAGCCATGATAATACCAAAGCATGTTCACCGGTTTCTTCTTGCGTCAATTGATCTCTAAAATTGAGTCGAGACAGGGATTTGGAAAGGATATTTGTCTTGGTTTGTCTTGGGTCTGACTCAGGAATTAATGGGATTTTCCTTTTTGCTTGAATAAGCTTTCGGATAATTTCAAAAGAAGACTCCCCGTTTAAAAATTCGAACTCATAGAGATCGACAAGTCCGGTGCCTTCGATTTTGGGTATATATAATGACTTGTTTTTGGAAGACAAGTCAGTCAATCTGTTCAGATACGTTTGAAAGATCGATTCAGCCATTTATTTGAAAGGCGAATCTGGTTCCTTGGCCATTTCCCGGTAAACCATTCCATCCATAATACCAGGAATCCATTTATTGAGAAATACTGCGAGTTTTCCCTGAGTAGTAAGAACCAAGTCCCTCTTTCTTTTCCGGGTTGCCTTTAGGATTGCTTCTGCTACGTCTTCTGCCGACATCATATTGGATTCATCTCTTGGAGATTCGCCCTGAGAGGATCCATGAGCGGTGAGTGCATTGGTCCTGATATTGGAAGCAGTGAAACCCGGTGAAGCTACCAATACATGGACTCCATTATGCATTACCTCTGTCCTGAGTGATTCAAAAAATCCATTCATCGCATACTTGCTAGCCGTATAGGCTGTTCTGGCTGGTGTACCTCTAAAACCATTGATGGAGGAGATGCCTACGATAGAACCTTTGTTTTCCAAAATGGAAGGCAAGCAATATTTTGTTGCGTAAACTGTTCCCCAAAAGTTGGTATCCATTACCTTCCGAAACACTTCCAAATCCAGGTCCTGAAATAAAGCCCGCATGGAAATCCCTGCGTTATTGATCAGAATATCAATCTTGCCAAAAGTGGAAATTACCTGATCAGCCATTTTCTTATTTTCTTCCTCCGAACCAGCATCGGCTAAAATAGCGATGACCTGAATCCCCGCATCAGCCAAAATCTTTCTTTCCACCTCCAATTTTTCTGGATTTCGGCCAGTAATAGCAATTTTAGCTCCTTCCTTACCGAATGCATAGGCGCAAGCAGCCCCAATTCCTGAAGTGGCTCCTGTTACGACGACGACTTTGTTCTTAAATTCCATGGGTTTACGATCTCACAAAGATAGTCAAAACAAAAAAAATGAAAGGATCGTGCCAGCTTTTAGATAAGGATTTTCTTTGGCCCTTCGATTTTCCCTAATTTTGCGCCCATGTCGCGTAAAATGAAAAACAAAATTGTCCCAAATATCCTGATTGAGCGGATTGCCTCGGAAGGGAAATGTGTAGGGCATCACGAAGAAAAAGTCGTATTTGTCTCTGGTGTGGCACCGGGAGACATCGTAGATGTCCGGATCACCAAGGGAAAAAGCTCTTTTATGGAAGGAGAGCCTGTGAAATTTCATCAATATTCAAAAGACCGGATAGAGCCTTTTTGCTCTCATTTTGGTACTTGTGGAGGATGCAAGTGGCAACACATCAATTACGACCTCCAAAAAAACTATAAGCGTCAGCAAGTCCTGGATCAGTTTCAGAGAATTGCCAAAGTCCAGATTCCGGAAGTTTTGCCCACTTTAGGATCCGAAAAAGTCAAATACTATCGAAATAAGCTTGATTTCACATTTAGCAATAAAAAATGGCTTACTCTCGAACAGATCAGGTCAGAAGAGGATTTCGACAGAAATGCTTTAGGATTTCATATACCGAAAATGTTTGACAAAATCATTGATGTGGATCACTGCTATCTCCAAGGCGGTATCTCCAATGATGTCAGAAATGAATTGAGAAGTTTCGCATTGGAAAACAGATTGAGTTTCTATGATATCAGAAACCAGCATGGTCTCCTTAGGAACCTTATTATCCGGACTACCAGTACTGGCCAAACCATGGTCATTGTTCAATTCGGTGAATCTGACCCAAAGTCAATAGATCTAGTAATGGAGTTTCTCAAAGGAAAATTTCCGAAAATTACTTCTTTACTCTATGTCATCAATACAAAGGGAAATGAAACATTTCACGATTTAGAACTTGTCACCTATTCCGGTTTGCCATACATCGAAGAAGAGATGGAGGGTTTGAAATTCCGCGTTGGACCAAAATCATTTTACCAGACCAACTCGGAACAGGCTTATGAATTGTATAGAGTAGCACGTGATTTTGCCTCGCTAACAGGGGATGAAATCGTGTATGATTTATATACCGGAACAGGCACTATAGCAAACTTTGTAGCCAAGCAGGCGAAGCAGGTTATTGGGGTAGAATATGTCGATGCAGCAATAGAAGATGCCAAGATAAATTCACAAATAAATGGCATCGAAAACACCCTCTTTTATGCGGGGGATATGAAGGATATTTTGAATGAAGAATTCATCCAAAATCATGCTGCTCCGGACGTCATTATTACCGATCCTCCTCGTGCCGGAATGGATGAAAAAGTAGTACAAATGCTACTCCGTTTAGCAGCTCCAAAAATCGTTTATGTCTCCTGTAATCCTGCTACCCAAGCCAGAGATTTAGCCCTGTTGGGTGAGCGATATCAAGTGGAAAAAATCCAACCTGTGGACATGTTTCCTCAGACTTATCATGTAGAAAATGTCGTACTCTTAACTCTCAAAAAATGATTTCAGATTTTAATGATCCCGAATTGAGTGGAAAATATTTGGGCACGATCACTCAGGATTTTGTCAAAATATCCGACACTTTAAAAGAAGCTTCCTATCAGATCCGATCCAGAAAATTTTCAGATTATCCGATTTTCCCAATCTCAAAAGAGATGCAACCAATAGGAAAAATATTTTTAGGCAAGGCTGAAAAAGACCTCGATTGGAATTATTTCATCACCTACGTGGATGAGTTTGTACAACGAAAATTGATCTCTGAGGAAGCTTTGGAAGACTTCAAAAAAGCTTACAAAGATCCAGATGAATTTTGCTGTCTATTTGTCATGGACGGTGCCTTTACCAGTTTTGTATACGTACCTTATCCTAATGATTAGAGTATCTAAGTAGCATAAAAAAAGCTTTACCTTTCATTTAGGTAAAGCTTTTTTATTTACTGGATTTCATAGATTTATGTAAAATCAACTTAAGTCATCATTGACTACTTAAACTACTTAGAATGCTCAATTTTTGCTACGCAGTAGATACTTAAGTAATTCAGAAATGCTTCCAGCCCTGAGCTTTGATCTGAACTGCTGTACCGCTTTTGGTCACTAGGTATTTTCCTTCCTCCGCCTTGCTGATATGACCGATAAAATGGATGTCGGGATGCTTCTCCAGTTTGGCAAAATCCTTTTGATCAATTGTGAAAAGCAACTCATAATCCTCACCTCCATTCAGCACACAAGTGATCGGATCCAGATTCAATTCCACTGCTGTATCGAAGGTCTGTTTGTCGATTGGAAGTTTGTCTTCATAGATGGTTGCCCCTACTCCAGATGCTTTACAGATATGAAAAATTTCTGAAGCCAATCCATCGGAAATATCCATCATGCTAGTTGGTATCACTCCAAGTTCTCCGAGCTCATGAACAATGTCCATTCTGGCATCTGGACGAAGCTGACGACCTGTGACAATCGTGTATTTTTCGAGGTCAGGCTTCATGTCTGGGTTTGCCAAAAACACCTGCTTTTCCCGCTCCAAAATCTGCAGCCCAACCAGTGCTGCACCGAGGTCACCGGTCACGCAAAGTATGTCATTTTCTCTGGCTCCGGAGCGGTAAGAAATCTGCTCTTTTTTTGCCTCTCCGATCGCCGTAATTGAGATGGCTAAACCTGACCTGGAAGCTGTCGTATCTCCCCCAACTAAATCCACTCCGTAATGATCACATGCAGCATAAATTCCTTCGTATAAGGCCTCCACTGCTTCCAAAGAAAATCGGTTAGAAATTGCAATACTTACCGTGATTTGTTTGGGTATTGCATTCATCGCTGCAATGTCAGAAACGTTGACCGCAACAGCTTTAAATCCCAGATGAGGAAGTGGTGCATAGGAAAGATCAAAATGCACTCCTTCCATCAATAAATCTGTGGATACAACTTTGACATGATCTCCTGCATCGATAACAGCGGCATCATCTCCTATTCCTTTCAGACTGGATGGATTTTTAATAATAACTTTTTCATTGAGCCGATCGATTAATCCAAACTCACCTAAATCGTTTATTTCTGTTCTTTTTTCTGACATATTCTTTGTACAACGTACCAAGCCCAAAGTCCTATGCTTTTAACTCCAAAACATTAAGCTTGCTATTATTTACTGATTACTGACTACTGACTACTGACTTACTTCTAAACTGAAATCTCTTGGCAGAGTTCCACCAAAACCCCATTTGTGCTTCTGGGATGCAAAAATACCACTAATTTATTGTCTGCACCTAGTTTTGGGGTTTCATTCAATATTTCGAAGCCTTCTGATTTTAGTCTTTCTACCTCAGCCTGAATGTCTTCTACATCAAACGCGATGTGGTGAACCCCTTCTGACTTTCGGTCAATAAATTTAGCAATCGGACTATCTGTTCTTGTAGCCTGAAGAAGCTCTACTTTCGTTTCACCTATCTGAAAAAAAGATGTTTCCACTCCTTCCCCATCCACGATCTCCGTCTTAAAATGCTCTTTACCCAACAATCTGGCAAAAAGAGTGTTGGATTTTTCTAAATCAGTCACTGCTATCCCGATATGTTCGATTTTCCTCATTTTTAAATTTCTTATATTTGCGATTGAATCATTTACAAGCCAAAGATGTTTCGATCTTGACTTGACTATTGAATATAAAGTAAAAGCATAAAGATATGATAATCGTTTCTGACAAAGCGAAAGAGCGAATCCTCGAACTCAAAAAAGAAGAGGGACGTACAGAAGGAGAAAACATCCGGGTATCGGTAAAAGGCGGAGGTTGTTCAGGATTAATGTACGATCTGGGATTTGATGCCAATACGGTAGAAACTGACCATGTCTTCGAAGATAAAGGTGTCAAAATCATCGTAGACAGAAAGAGCTTACTGTACCTAGCTGGAACTACATTGGAATTTTCTGATGGATTAAATGGCAAAGGCTTTCAATTTATCAATCCAAATGCCTCCAGAACCTGTGGTTGTGGAGAAAGTTTCTCCATTTAAAATTCATTTAACGAACTCAAGAAAGACAGCCTCAAATGCTGTCTTTTTTTGTTTTCACTAATTCAATCTAAAGCACTTTGCATCCTCCCTTGACTTTTTGATACTTCAATTCCCCAAAATCCCCCTCATTCCTTACCTTTGAGCTCGAAAAATTAACCCCAAATATGGAAGATCAAATCAAAAAAATTCAACTGAATGACCTGCACGCTGCCCTAGGCGGTAAAATGGTTCCTTTTGCAGGATACAATATGCCCGTTCGCTACAGTTCTGATAATGAAGAGCATCTCTGCGTCAGAAATGGTGTGGGTGTATTTGATGTTTCCCATATGGGTGAATTTATGGTGGAAGGACCAAAAGCTTTGAACCTAATTCAGAAAGTAACCTCAAATGACGCATCCAAGTTAATTGAAGGCCAAGCTCAATACTCCTGCTTCCCAAATGAAACTGGCGGAATCGTTGATGATTTGATCGTTTACAAGTTTTCTGATGAAAAGTACATGTTGGTGGTCAATGCCTCTAATATCGATAAGGATTGGGCTTGGGTAAATAAGTTCAATTCGATGGGAGCCAAACTGACCAATATCTCTGATGAGATTTCACTTTTTGCTGTGCAAGGTCCAAAAGCTATCGAAGCTGTCCAGTCTTTAACTCCGGTTAATCTTTCTGAAGTGAAATTCTATCATTTTACAGTAGGTGAATTTGCAGGCGTGAAAGACGTAATCATTTCTGGAACCGGTTATACTGGTGCTGGAGGTTTTGAAATCTATGTGAAGAATGAAGATGCCGAGCATGTTTGGAAAGCGATTTTCGAAGCAGGGAAAGACTTTGATATCAAACCAATCGGTTTGGGAGCAAGAGATACCTTGAGATTGGAAATGGGTTATTGCCTTTATGGAAATGACATCACTGACACTACCTCTCCATTAGAAGCTGGATTGGGCTGGATCACAAAATTCACGAAGGACTTTACCAACTCAGAAGCTCTGAAAGCACAAAAAGAAGCTGGAGTTTCAAGAAAACTAGTTGGATTTGTCATGCAGGAAAGAGGTATCCCTAGAGGCCATTACCCTATTGTAGATGGTGCAGGCGAAGTAATCGGTGAAGTAACCTCAGGTACACAATCTCCAAGCATGGGTGTTGGAATAGGTTTAGGTTATGTGAAAACCGAATTTGCTAAACCAGGAACTGAAATCTTTATTCAGGTTAGAAATAAAAACTTAAAAGCACAGGTAGAAAAGCTCCCGCTTTTGAAATCTTAATTTTTCATGAGAAAAGTAGAAATCTGCTTTAGCCCAGAGTTAATTCATTTACATTCTTTAGAAGGTAAAATCGTGGTGGTGGTCGATATTTTTCGTGCCACCTCCACGATGATATCCGCATTGGCCAATGGAATCTCTGAAATCCGAACCTTCGCTGACCTTGAAGAATGCAGGTCTATGAAAGAGCAGGGTTATTTGATCGCAGGAGAAAGAAACGGATTGACTGCTCCGGGATTTGAGATGGGAAATTCGCCCGTGGCCTATTTAAATGGAAAACACCAAGGGAGAAAATTAGCCATGACCACCACCAATGGGACTTTGGCAATTTCAAAATCAGTTGAAGCAGATGAAATTCTTATTGGAGCTTTCCCAAACCTCAGTGCCACCGTACAATACCTTCAGTCTAAAGGAAAAGATGTTTTAATTCATTGTGCTGGTTGGAAAGGGATGTTTAATCTGGAGGATTCCCTTTATGCCGGAGCATTGGTAAAAAGCCTGGAATCGAGTCATGAACCATCAGAAGATGGATCTTTGGCCATGAAATCCCTTTTCGAAAAAGAAGGACATGACTTGAAAGGTTTTCTTTCACAGGCTTCCCATGCCAAAAGACTCCAAAACCATAACATTGATTCAGACATTGATTTTTGTCTGACTTTGGATCTTTTCTCTCTAATTGGAAAGATGGAAGGTGAAAACTTGGTAGCTCAGGAAATCTAATAATTCCAACCATATCTTTATTTCCAAAGGGTAGGAATGCTTTTTCTAGCTTTCTAATAATTGATAGAATTACATATTGTTTTCAAGTAAGAACATGAAAAACTTAATTGTTCCTTTTATAACTTTATTTTTAATTACTTCTCAATCCAGCATTGCTCAGGTATCTGATCAACCTAATATTTTATTGATAGCCGTTGATGATCTGAGGGCTGAGTTGGGTCATTTAGGAAATACCCAAATACAAACTCCCAACCTTGATGAATTAGCAAAAACTGCCGTTAGTTTCTCGAACCATTTTGTCCAAGTTCCCACCTGTGGAGCATCGAGAGCCTCTTTTTTGACCGGAAAAAGACCAAACAGACGAGCTGAACTCCGAAACAATATCATGGAAGTGGAATTCTCCAACTCCGAAGAATCAGCAGTTCCCGAAACGTTCATTCATCACTTGAAAAGGAATGGCTATTATACTGTCGGAATCGGAAAGATTTCCCACTCAGCGGATGGCTATGTGTATGGCTATGAGGAGGAAGTCTCAAACCAAAGAGAACTGCCTTTTAGTTGGGATGAGCTATTATTTGATTCCGGAAAATGGGGAACTGGCTGGAATGCTTTTTTCGCTTACGCTGACGGCGAAAACCGTCAAAGTATGGACAAACAAGTCAAACCATATGAAGCAGGAGAAGTGGATGATTTAGGCTATCCTGATGGATTGTCTACCCAATTAGCCATTTCTAAGTTGAAAGAATTAAAGGAAAGCAAAAAGCCATTTTTTCTAGGAGTTGGTTTGTTCAAACCCCATCTTCCATTTACCTCTCCCAAGAAATATTGGGACCTCTACGAGGAAGAATCTATTCCCATTGCGCTGAATCCAACTAAGCCTAAGAATGTTTCTGAAAGCAGTCTTTTGGCTAGTGGTGAGTTCAATGGCTATGCCCGAGGTGAAGAACACCCAGATTTACAAACTGTAGCTTCCGAAGCATATGCCAAAAAAATCAAACACGCCTATTATGCTGCTGCCTCTTATTCGGATGCACAGATTGGGTTGATCCTGAATGAACTCAAAGCATTGGATCTGGATAAAAATACCATTGTCATTGTTTGGGGAGATCACGGCTGGCATTTGGGAGAACAGCAAATCTGGGGCAAACACACCTTGTTTGAAAATGCCCTTAACAGCGCATTGATTATAAAAATCCCAGGAAAAACAGATAAGGGTTGGGTAGAAAACTCCATCGTGGAGTCTGTTGATCTCTATCCAACTGTGATGGATTTAACAGGTTTCGCAGCTCCTTACGATTTAGATGGAGAAAGTTTATTGTCTTTGATCCAACCAAATCAGCCTAGGCAAAAGGATGCTGCGTATGCGTATTTCAACAATGGAATCACAGTTAGAAATGATCGATATAGGCTCACCCGATATTACAGGAAAGAAGGAATGGTATATGAGCTATATGACCATCAATCAGATCCTCTTGAATCGATCAATATCGCAAAAGATAAGCCTGATATCGTACTTGATTTGATCCCATTGCTCGAAAAAGGTAATACCGGACTGTTTGAAGATTAAACATTTTTTTAGGTATTCGGTTATTTGTGAAAACGAATAACTATATTTGTAATTATTTTTAATACTATGGTACATTTGACCTGGGGAATTATTAACCTCTTTTTTTTCTTCAGCTGGATTTATTTAGCCATTAAATTTCTATCTGGAAATCGATCTTTTTTTAAAAAACACTCCAAACTCTATACACTTATCCTGATTTTTGGATTCATCAGTTTTGTCAGTGGGAGATCTGAAAATGACGAGGCAGATGCAGAACCTATTACCAAACCCACTTCTTTAAATTTTGCTAAAACAAACAAGACTTTAACTTATGAAATTGATTTAACCTTGGTTCGGGATAAAAACACAGGAATGATTATTCAGGATAAAAGTCAGTCCAACCTACAGGGTTTTGTCATAGGTCTGGGCTGGAAGCATCTATCCGTGGCAGAGAAAGAAAAAGAAGTTGAACTCACTGGTTTCTTAAGCTGGAAGATTTTAGGTCTGACACTTTATAGCCAGACCAAATCATTCCAGATTCCCAAAGAAGAAATAAAGACAATTGAGTGATCATTATTTCAGCTTTTCATTGTTTTTATGTCTGTCTAAATCCCTGATATTTTTTTTCTCAAAGTTCTTTTTGATCGCTTCCGTCAAATCCACTCCTGTCTGATTTGCCAAACATACCAACACCCAAAGTACATCTGCCATTTCATCACCCAGATCCTTTCCCTTGTCAGATTCCTTAAAAGATTGCTCACCATAGGTCCTGGACATGATTCTTGCCAACTCCCCTACTTCCTCCATCAAAATGGTCATATTTGTTAACTCGTTAAAATAACGGACTCCAACTGTTTTGATCCATTGATCAACCTGCTCCTGAACTTCAGAAATTGTCATTTCCTTTTTCATCTGATCCTGATTCGTTTTATTGATTATAAATAAAAGTACCAAGCAAAAGAGCATCAGAAAACAAATCTGCTTTTTTATCTTGCTTTCTATTACTTAAAATTTGATCCAATCTCCCATGTCAACTTTGACAAGTGACTTAATCACCTTCACGCTTTCTGTTTTCACAGGCTTTTTTGCCATCATGAACCCGATTGCCAATGTCCCCATATTTTCATCTTTGGTAGAAGATGCAGACAAGGAAACCAAGAGAAAAATCAGTAAAAAGGCTACTACAATCGCGTTTCTGATTGTTTTTATTTTTGTGCTTCTTGGCAAATTCATCTTTGAATTATTCGGCATTACTATTCCAGCTTTTAAAATCACAGGTGGAATTTTAATTTTCTTTGTGGGCTTCGAAATGCTTCAATCCAAAAAATCGAGTGTCAAGCATTTGAAAGAAACAGCTTTTGATGAAAACATAGCCATTTCTCCTTTAGCAATTCCCATTCTTGCTGGACCCGGTACGATTGTAACAGCTATGAATTTTGTGTCATCGGGTAATCATATACACATAGGTATTGTCATTTTGGTTTTTGCCATTATGTGTATCCTGACACATTGGGCATTTCGGTTGGGAGATAAACTCGTACTAAGGGTAGGTAAAAACGTCATCACGGTGATCGGAAAAATTATGGGTTTAATCATTGCCATCATCGGTACCAACATGATCATCGAAGGTATAAAGGTGGCTTTTGATCTCACTATCCAATAATATGAAAGCACTCCTCTACGAATCTTTTCAATCAGCGCCTAAAATCACCCAAGTCCCAGATCCTAATCCAAACCCAGGAGGTGTGGTGATAGAAGTTAAAGCAACTGGACTTTGCCGATCTGATTGGCATGGCTGGATGGGCCATGATGAGGACATCAAGCTGCCTCATGTACCTGGACACGAATTCGCAGGAGTAATAGCCAGCGTAGGAAAGGGGGTCAAAAACTGGAAAGTCGGCGATCGGGTAAGTGTACCGTTCATTTGTGCCTGTGGAAGTTGTCCAGAATGTGCATCTGGAAATCATCAGGTTTGTGATGATCAATTTCAACCTGGATTTACCCATTGGGGCTCTTTTGCAGAATTTGTGTCCATAGACAGGGCTGACATCAATGTCGTATCTCTCCCAGAACAAGTGAGTTTTGACACTGCGGCAAGTTTGGGATGTCGGTTTGCCACCTCTTTTAGGGCTGTGGTTGCTCAAGGGGAATTAACCGGTGGTCAATGGATGGCGGTATATGGATGCGGTGGTGTAGGATTATCCGCTATCCTAATCGGATGTGCATTGGGTGCCAATGTCATAGCCATTGATATTGATGATGAAAAACTGAAACTGGCGAAATCTATTGGAGCTATTGCTGGTATCAATAGTGCCAGAGAGACTAATACTATTGAAAAAATACATCAGCTCAGCAAAGGTGGAGTACATGTTTCCATCGATGCACTTGGTAGCATAGAGACTTGTTTTAATTCTATTTCAAGTCTGAGAAAAAGAGGAAAACATATTCAAGTCGGATTAATGCTGGGAGAAATGAAAAACCCAAAAGTACCAATGAACCTCATTCTCTCCAAAGAGCTGGAAATCCTCGGAAGCCATGGAATGCAGGCTTATAAATATCCAGAAATGATGAACATGATTATTCAAGGAAAAATGAATCCGGAAAAGCTTATCGGTCAATTCATTAATTTAGAAAATGCAGTAACGGAATTAATGGAAATGGATAAATTTAGGGGTAAAGGATTAACCATTATCAACTCATTTTAATCCAGAAAATGAATCCAAAACCAAGTTCAATCGAAGAATATTTTTCCTGGTTTTCTCCGGAAATTCAAAAAAAATTACAATTGATCCGGGAAACACTCAAAAAAGCTGTTCCAGAAGGAGAAGAAGTCATCAGCTACCACATGCCGGCAATTAAAACCACTGAGGTATTGGTTTATTATGCGTCTATGAAAAACCATTTGGGCTTTTATCCAACCAATAAACCGATAGAAGAATTCAAAAAAGAACTGGAAGGTTTTGTTACTAGTAAAGGGGCAATTCAGATTCCATACTCTTCTGAATTACCATTAAACCTGATTGCAGATATTACTATTTTCCGTAAGGAACAAGCGGCTATTGCTGCTGAAAATAAACTGAAAAAGAAGAAAAAACCGTAACAAAATCTCAACCTAAGACTTTTTGCACTTGATTCAGGAAAGTGTCGATTTCAGATTTACTATTATAAATGTGAGTTGAAACCCTAATTGCATTTAAGCCTGCCTCTGGGACTATTCTTAATCTAAATCCTCCTTTGCCAATAGCTTTATAAGCTACTTCATTATCCATCTTTTTAGGTTTAAAAGTCACCATGCAAAGTCTGGAATCCGCTTCTTTTGCGCTCTTTATTTCCAAAACCTGGTTCATTTCATCAAGTCCTTCAAATAGATATTGGTTCAATTCACGGACTCTGGCTTCAATTTTTTCTTTCCCGATCTCCTGATGAAACCCAATTGCAGCGATCACACCTTTGATCAGAGGAAGACTTTGACTTCCATAGTCATATCGGTGAGCGGTATTAACATAGCCTTTCAATAAAGGTGGTGAACTTTTCAGATCAAAGCCCACATCAGAGTAAGCACCAACCTGATAGGCCTGTAATCGATCTAATTGTTCTTCCTTGACATACAAAAAGCCAGATCCATTAGGCCCCAGCATCCATTTATGATAACTGCTCGCATAAAAATCCACTCCTAAATCATGCAAGTTCAAATCCAGAGTTCCAGCTCCATGAGCTCCATCTATTGCAGTAAAAATCCCTTTTGACTTGGCAAAGTCCGCAATCTCTTTGATCGGAAAAACCAGCCCTGTTGTACAGGTAATATGTGGGATCGCGATGACTTTCGTACGCGGTGTTACCAGTTTTTTAATCAAATCCAGATTCTCAGCTTGGGTTGCAGCAGGTTCAAACGGTACCAAAACTATTTTGTCGAGTTTTGCACGGTTTAGCCAAGGCAAAGCATTTCCCACATGCTCATGATAGGTGACGATGACTTCATCTCCAGCAGAAAGAGGTACCCCCCAGGCCATAATATTGATTCCTTCTGTGGTATTATGTGTTAAAGAAATTTCTGATTCTTTGATTCCTACAAATGCTGCCAACTCACCTCTTAAAGGATTAATATGCCCATATTCACCTATTGTATTTGTCTCATCTAAAGAATTTTTAATCGCGCTCAAAACGGGAGTTGGTGATGGTCCAAAAGTCCCATTGTTAAAATAAATTCTATCCTTGGTTAGTGGAAATTGAGCACGTACCTGGTCCCAAAAGCTATCACCATGTATTGAATGATCAATTTTGAATTCACTTCCTTCTGTTTGTAAACCAAAAACACCAGGTACCAAAGCCCCTATCGACAATTTTTGAAGAAAATTTCTTCTACTACTCATAAAAAAACATGCTGAAAATTAAATCGGAATCTACTCAAGGAGAAGCAGAAATTCTTATATAAAGCTAAATTTTTCAATGAAAAAATATATTTCAAATCCTGTTTTGTGAAAAACACTATAAAAACTACCCTCATTATATCAATATTTTGAAAATGGAGAAAGAACTGGCTTTTAAAAACACTGATTAAATCGCAACTTAAAGAACAAGTTGAATTTCTATCAAAACCCCAAAATGATCCGGACATTTCTTTTTATACTAATCACTATTGGCTTATCCTTTTCAAGACCAATATCCTCCACAGAAAACCTTTTCTCGAAAGAGAAAGAACGAGTGGTCAAGCTTGCCGAAAAATATAAAACCTTCCCTCCTATTACTGTCACTGCTGAGGTTAGCCCCAGAAGTGCAGGAGGAATCCATGATTTCTATTCCGAAGGGGATTATTGGTGGCCAGATCCAGAAAATCCATCCGGACCATATATCCAGCGCGATGGTCTCACCAATCCAGAGAATTTCACTGCTCACCGAGAAGCTATGATCCGTTTTAGCCAGATTTCCGGTGCATTGGCTTCAGCCTATTTGGTGACGAATGACACAAAATATGTACAGGCTCTAGCTCCTCATTTGAAAGCTTGGTTTATCGATGAAGAAACCAAAATGAACCCAAACCTCCTCTATGCTCAAGCAATCAAAGGAAAGGTAACAGGAAGGGGAATTGGGATCATCGATACTATTCAGTTAATGGAAGTGGCGAAGGCAATCGAAGCCGTTGAAAACTCAGGAGTGATTCCAAAATCAGAAATTCAGCAAATGAAAGACTGGTTTGCAGCGTACCTCAATTGGATGACAACACATCCGTATGGAATCGATGAGCGAGATCATGGCAATAATCACAGTGTCTGCTGGGCCATGCAGGCTGCGGTTTTCGCCAAACTGGTAGGAAATCAGGAAGTACTGGATTTTTGCAAGGAGATGTATAAAAACGTTCTTCTTCCCGACCAAATGGAGCCAAATGGAAGTTTTCCCCTCGAACTCAAGCGTACTAAACCCTACGGCTATTCCTTATTTACTTTAGATGCCATGGCCACACTTTGTCAGGTTTATGCAGATGAAAAGGAAAACCTGTTCCAATATGAAGCCCCAGATGGAAGGTCTTTGGAAAAAGGAATTTCATTTTTGTACCCCTATGTAAAAGACAAAAACTCCTGGCCATATCAACAAGATGTCATGTATTGGGATCAATGGCCCGTGCGACATCCCTTCCTTTTGTTTGGTGGAATGGCTTACGATATGGAAAACTACTTGCAACTTTGGAATCAACTGGAGGCGGACTTTGATACTCCCGAGGTAATCCGGAATATGCCGGTGAGATTTCCTTTGTTATGGATTTCCGAGAAAGAACTGAATACCTCACTTTCAATTTCGAATGGAAAGATCCAAGAATTCATCTCAGCCGGATCCGTTAGCTACAAGGATTTTGGAGCTATTGGAGATGGAAAAGCGGATGATTTCAATGCAATTATAGCAACTCATGAATTTGCCAATGAGCATGGATTAACCGTAAAAGCAAGTGAAAATGCTAATTATTACATAGGAGGAGAAGATAAAACTGCCATCATCCAAACGGATACTGACTTTGGTTCAGCTAGCTTTATCATTGATGATAGAAACGTTAAAAACCGCACTGCTCCTGTTTTTCTCGTCAGTTCCAAATTAGAATCCTACCAACTTGAAGGAATAAAAACCCTAAAAAGAAATCAAGAAAAACTAGACATTTCCCTTCCTCGCCCCAGTCTGATTACCGCCACCAACTCCAACAAAAAACGATACATCCGCTTTGGATTAAACCAGAACAATGGTGCTTCACAAACCGATATTTTTCTAGTAGACAAAGATGGAAATGTAGATATTAATGCTCCTATTATCTGGGATTTTGAGGAAATCACTGATATGACAGTGTTGCCGATTGATGAGGAAGTTCTGAAAATATCTGGCGGCCGATTTACTACTATTGCGAATCAGGAAGAATCCAAATACAATTATTATAGTCGAAATCTTTCCATCAAACGCTCCAATGTAATGGTAGATGGGCTTGAGCATAGAATCATCGGCGAAGGCGATCGGGGGGCTCCATATGGAGGGTTTTTGAACATCAGTAACTGTACGAATGTCACTGTCCAAAATACAGTTTTAACCGGGCACAAAACCTATCAAACTATTGGAAACGCTGGAAAACCAGTTTCCATGGGGAGCTATGATATTTCTATCAGCCGTGCACTCAATGTTTCATTTATCAATTGTAGTCAAACCAACGACATTGATGATTCTACCTATTGGGGAATTATGGGATCCAACTATTGTAAGAATTTGCTTTATGACAATTGCACTTTCTCCCGCTTCGATGCGCATATGGGTGTGGCGAATGCCACTATCCGCAATTCTACGATGGGACATATGGGAATCAATGCAATTGGCAGTGGAACCCTTCTTGTAGAAAATACCATCATACGAGGTAGAAATGTGATCAATTTGCGTTCGGATTATGGAAGCACCTGGCAAGGAGAATTCATCATCAAAGACTGCACATTTATCCCAAATGGAGGTAAAACATATAGTGCCTCGCTTATCGGCGGATATAATTCCGGTCAACATGACTTCGGTTATACCTGCTATATGCCAGATAAAATCACTTTTGATAACCTTAAAATCGAAGATTCCAATCATCCAGAAAACTATCAGGGGCCAGCTATTTTTGGAAATTTCAATCCGGAAATGAAGGACAATTCCTATCGGGAAGCATTTCCGTATATCATCACAGAAGAAGTGATTCTAGATAATGTAACCACCTCCAGTGGAAAGGAATTAAGAATTAGCGAGAATCCATTGATGTTTAAAGAAGTAAAGGTGATCAAAAAATAAGCCTCGTTTTAGGGCACCGGTTCTGTAAAATGGAATAAAAAATTTAAAAAGGATTTGACTAGTTTATTCAAAATCCAATAATAGATTAACACCTATTAGTTCAAAAGAGAATATTTTAAAACCCTGAAAGGGTGACATTTAACAGAAACGGTCGTTAGGCCGTTGCTAAAATTGAATTTTTAAAAAAAAGCCCTGAAAGGGTGTAATCGTTATGGGACAATCTCTTGTAAAAAACTACGTGCACATCATTTTTAGCACTAAAAACAGACATCCATTTATAAAACAAGAATATGAAGAGGAACTTTTTAAATACCTAGGTGGCGTTTGCAATGCTTTAAATTGTGCTCCAATCCAAGTCGGCGGTTACTTGGATCATGTACATATTTTGTGCCTTCTGAATAAGAATAAAACTATTGTGAAACTGCTAGAAGAATTAAAAACCGATTCCACAAAATGGATGAAAAAAAGGTCAAATGAACTGAGTAATTTTTATTGGCAAGACGGGTATGGAGCTTTTTCAGTTAATCCCAGTCAAGTAGAAACAGTCGTAGCCTATATTAAAAAACAGCAGGAACATCATATGGCAAAATCATTTCAAGATGAGTACAGGGCATTTTTGAAAAAATACAAGGTCGAATTTAATGAGGAGTACGTATGGGGTTGAAATGTTTAGAGACATAAGATTTCGCCCTTTCAGGGCTTTTCAAAATTGGCTTTAACCCGAATATCGATGGGTGATACCCATCGCTGATTATGGAGCCCTTTCAGGGCACAAAATCAACATATTATTGATTTTAATTTTAACCAATTTTAATTCTCTGAAATATTAATTTTAAAAAGAGTTTAACAAAAAAATAATCCTGCCATCAAGGAAAATAATGAAGCATAGAAAAGTTGGATATTGCCATAGGACAATTCTGATTTTGAAAATGAATTATCTCGAATTTGAATAAGGAAAATGATTAATGAGATTATGATAAAACAAATACCTATTATTAGATTAAAGACATCCATGAACTAACAAAGCTGTTTAAAACAATTTTAATAAAAATATAACTAGATTTTTCACAACTCTTTCACCTTCTCCACTACCTCAGGCACGTCCTCAGCATAGTGACTGACATAGATTAAAGTAATCCCACTTCGCTCGCATACTTGCTGGACAGTTTCTTTAAAAAGCCTCCGCTGAAACTCATCCATGCCTTGGCTGGCCTCATCAAGTATCAATAATTTTGGCTTTTTGATCAAAGCTCTAGCTAGAAGCGTCCAGCGCTGATGCTCTAATGACAATCGCTGGATGACCGTATTTTGGAGAGGTTCAAGATTAAAAAGTTTAATCCATTGATTAGCCAATTCCTCTTGCTCAGAACTGGCTTTTTTAAACAAGCCCATGGTATCAAAAAGGCCTGATAAAATCACCTTTCTACAAGTTTGATTGGCCGGAAAATATCGGCTCAATTCAGGAGCTACAAATCCAGTTGGTCTCTTCACATCCCAAATACTCTCCCCTGTCCCTCTTTTCCTTCCAAACAACCAAAAATCCTTCGAATAGGCTTGTGGGTTTTCTCCGATCAATAGACTGAGTAAAGTAGACTTTCCTGCTCCATTTTTACCTTTTAACAGCCAACGTTCTCCAGAATTCACCTCCCAGTTCAATCGATCCAAAATAACCTTGTCACCATACTTTATGGTCACATCATTTAATTTGATCACAGGAAAAGATTCAACTTCTAGGTCCTTAGGAAGCAAACTATCTAAAAGATCCCAATCCCAAGTTGGCATTTGAAAAGGTTGGATCCGGTCAAGATGGAAACTCTCCTTTGTCCAAGTATTTACTAAACCCTCTTTGGAAACTTTTCCAATATGGGTAATGCCATCCGGAATCTCTGTAGCAGAAGTCGTCATTAAAACATGGACACCTGCTTCGGAGATACTCTTCAAAATCTGACCAAACTCCTCCCGGCTTTTTGCATCTAGCCCCGTCATTGGTTGGTCCATCAAATAATTCCTTGGCTGCTGCATCAGGCCCAAAGCAATTGCTAGCCTTCGAGTTTCTCCGTTGGAAAGCTTCAGTAAGGATTTATCCAATAAAGCCTCCAATCTCAACAACTTGGCTACATTTTCGATATTCCATGGCCCTGAAACTTTGGGATTAACCTCTAGCAAATACTCTCTGACAGTTGCTGTTTCTTCTGATTCGGAAGAATTAAATCGCTGCTGAAAATAAAAATTCTGAATATGGGATCGGTTCTTGAAAACATACTTTTGAGAAACATAGGCGATCAAATCCCTGAAGCTATGTACCTCACCTGCTTCGGTTTTACTTTTCACATAATCAGCTGAAAACGGCCTCTCTATCTTACCCGCAGAAAGCACTGTATTTCCCCTCTGTGTTTCAATAAAAGCAGTTAGCTCCCAGCCAGAATCTCCTATTATGGCCCAATTTTCTCCTTGTTTCCATTGGAAATCTAGGTTTTGAAAAGCTTGTTGTGCCTTAAATAAAATGGTGGCCTGCTGGATGGATAAAATTGTATCTGACAAAAGACTGCTGTTTAATAGGGATCGAAAGATTGAAAAATATATTCAGCCAATCAATAAAAGATCAGATGAAAAGTACCTCAACCATTTCCAACCTGTTTTACCTGTCTATTTCGAGGTAATTTTCTGCACGCAAACTGTCGCTTCGATCATATAAATAATTCCATTGGGTCATGTACTCGTCAGCAGGCAGGAATTGGTCATGGGTTGCTTTCAATTTCTTTTTAAGCATTGCTTCCATCTCCTTTTGTAAACCTTTGTATTCGACTTGATTCACAAGATTTGTAAGCTGATATGGATCTTTTTCATTGTCATACAAAAGCCATGGGCCTAGAAGATCTTTTACATAGGTATACCTTCGAGTTCGGATACCTCGATATTCCCTACCCCCGTTTTTGAATTGCCACTCATGAAAAGGAACAGGAAGCATAATCAGTGTAGCTTCATTGTCCAAGTCTTTTCCAGCAAGAAGATTTGCTGAAAAATCTTTGCCTTCAATTGATTTTGGGATGGGAATTTCGCTCAGCCCAAGCAAAGTGGGAAGCAAATCCGGAGTTCCGATCGGGTCAAGAACTCTCCTACTTCCAGAACCAAATTTTTCCGGATATCTCAGCAACATTGGCACTTTGATCGCCTCATCCCAAGGCCTTTGCTTTTTGACTACCCCTCTGGACATCAACATATCTCCATGCTCGGATGTGAATACAAAAATGGTATTGTCTGCTATTCCAGCCTTATCTATTCCTGCAAGCAAATCTCCTATTGCCTTATCAATTGCTGTGGCATGGGCATAATATCCTGCCAAAACCCTTCTGGCACTATCTTGATATTCTTCGGGTACATTGGGCCGCAATTTTAGAGTTCCTGCATCGTAGAGTTTCTGATATTCTTTGGGAGCAGAAAAATATGGGTCATGAGGTGGCCCATACGAAAGCATCAGCACGAATGGTTTTTCCTTGTTTTTTGAAATAAAACTGATCGCACTATCTGTCTGTGGAAAAACATCATACCCCTCCCAAGTGTGTTTTTCATCATTCTCATCGAAATAAAAACTGTTGTTATAATTATGGGTCACCTCTCTTACTTTCCAATAATCAAATCCCTGTCTTCGATCTTTTGGTACAGGTTGGTCTCTCGCGCTAAAGGGATCAGCTCCCCGGGCATGACCATTTAAGTGCCATTTACCGATGTATCCAGTCGCATAGCCAGCCTCTTTATAAATTTCTGCCAATGTCAGAGCTTCATTTGGAAGCGGCTTATCGTTGTAAAAAACCCCATGAGTCAAAGGATATTGGCCTGTCAAAAAACTTGCTCTCCAAGGAGCACAAACTGCCATGGTCGTAACCGCATTTTCAAAAATCAAGCTTTCGGAAGCAAGTCTATCCAGGTTGGGAGTAATGATCTGATCATTGCCAGCATAACCAATTTCTTGAGCCCGCCACTGGTCCGCTAATACAAAAACGATATTGGGATGATTGATTTCTTCGAGTATTGGTTTCTCCGAAGTTGAGACAGAATTGTTGCTGATTAAGAAAGAAACTGCAACAGTTAACGTGAAAAACAGGGATAGTATATAAGCCTTCATTAAATTAATGTAGGCTTACCTAGATTTTATTCTATCCTGCTCTAACCCGATTTTATATTTTATTCTTGCTATCCATCAAAATGGTCACAGGGCCATCATTGACCAAGCTGACTTTCATATCCGCACCAAATTCCCCTGTTCCTATGGATTTGCCCAAGTCACTTTCAAGTGTATGAATCAATTGTTCATACATAGGAATGGCAATATCCGGTTTCGCTGCTTTGATGTAAGAAGGGCGGTTTCCTTTTTTGGTGCTGGCATGTAGCGTAAACTGCGAAATCAATAAAATATCACCTCCACAATCCAGCAAAGATTTATTCATGACTTCATTTTCATCTGGAAAAATCCTCAAATTCACGATCTTTTTTGAAAGCCATTCAATATCCTCCTGATTATCTGCCTCCTCAATCCCTACCAAGATCATCAAACCTGTTTCTATTGAAGATTTAACTACCCCATCGATTTTAACAGAGGCTTCCGATACTCTTTGTATAACTACTATCATTTACTGAGATCCTGTAACTGGCCGGATGAAATGATTTCAACTGATTCATTTTTACTAGCCAAAGCTGTTTTGACCATTCCTTTTGCTACTTGATAATCATAAATCGGCCGGATGTTTTTAAATAGCTTTAACCAAACCAAAGGCTTCATCACAATCGTAGCGATTTGCTCACCTAGTCTGAACTCAGATCTATTCCCCAATAACAAAGAAGGTCTGAATAAACCTAGGTATTCAAATCCCAAGTCCTTCAAATCGTCTTCTGTTTTACCTTTTGTTTGACTGTAAAAAATTGAGGAATTGGCATCAGCTCCCGACGAAGAAACATATAGGAATCGGGAAACCCCTAAAGCTTTTGCCCATTTCGCAAATTCTATCACCAAGTCATGATCGATCTGAAAAAAACGCTCTTTTGATCCTGCCTGGTTGATGGTAGTTCCGAGAGAAGAGAAAGCATGAATTTCAGCATTCCTTTCTGAAATCGACTCCTTCAAAGCATGAAATTCTCCACCTAAGGAATCTGCTCCGATCAGATGCTCCCAATCCCAGGTATTTATTTTTTCCAAATCTCCCTCTAGTTGAACCAAATTATGATGCTTGATGGCAAGTTTTCTTCTTCCTACGCTGATTACATAATCATAGGTTGACAAAAGTTGATGCAAAAGCTGCATTCCTACCATACCGGAAGTACCTGAAATCAATGCTACTTGCATAGCATTTCTTGATGTTGTGAAATCACTTCCATAAGTTCCTTTTCTATCGCTTGATTTTTGTCTTTTGCATACCAAAGGTAAGTTCCTTCGCTAAATTCTTTGGAACTGAGTCCTTGAGGATCCAATTTATACGCTTTTAACCTATCCTGTAAAAACTTTGGTCTGGGACCCCAAGTAAACAATTCTTCACTTAAGTCCTTAGATAAAGCAATTAATTTTGGAATTGACCTCGCTCCTTCGGTTAAATACTGATCCATCACTTCAGGATGCTCATCTCTGAAAATCAGTTTTAAATCAATCAAAGGATTGATTTCTGCCAATTTGGCCAAATAGGGAATACTTTGGGAAGCGTCACCGCACCAGGCTTCAGTGATCACGACCCAAATCTGAGGCTCTTGAATACTTTTTATCAAAGCTTCCATTTCAGGGGATACTTTCCCGGTCTTTTCCACTCGCTTCATCCTCGCAACATTCATTTTGGTATAATTGATATTTGCCTCAGAATGGTTAGTTCCGGAAGTTTTCCCATCTACCAACAACTGATCAATTAACTGACGGTAAATGGGATATGAAAGTGCTGACTGTAAAATTTCTGGAGTAATCGGATGGTTTATCTGTTGGTTCATACTATTGGAATTTGAGAACTAACAGTCCCAATCACAGTTGAGTTCTCTCCCAATCCAAAAAATCTTCAATTTCGTCTTTCAATTTCGCATAGATCGCCAGTACAACAGACAGATCATCTGCAAATCCAAAGAATCCGAGAAAATCAGGGATAATATCCAATGGAGATATAAAATAAACCAAACCCAACAATAACAGTCCCAGAGTACTACCCGCTAGTTTGTGGGTTCCATTAAAATGGGCTTTAATCATCCTGGTAAATACTCCCAATGGCATCAAGAGTTTTTTTACTCTGGAATCATCTTTAAGCTTTCCCAGTTTTTTGGCGCTATTGGAAACCAATTCTTTGACTTTTTCCTCTTGTTTCATCAACACATCTACCTGTTTTCCAAAAAGCTTTTTTGCTTGGTCCACTGCTTCTGTTGCTTTTGATTTAAGAGTAGTCATAGATTAGAAGTAAATGTTGATTTCCGATTTTACTTGTTTTAACGCATAGGAAACGGCATCGTTATTTTGCTCGAGTGATTTACTGAAGATCGCCCTAGCCAATTCCATTCCTGTCGCATCTGCCTCAACAGTCTGTCTGCTTTGGTTGATGATGGTATTTACATTTTCAACAGCATTTTTTACCGCCTCCCAAGTTTGCTCAGAGAAGTATACCTGCTGGGAAAAATTATGGTTGAATTCTTCTCTCACTTCATGAAGCAATTGGGCATGTAGTTCAGCTGCGGTCAAAGAGCCTGGATTTGATCTTCTGACAAGATTGTTGGGAGAAATCCTTTCCAAAAGCAAACACAACCTTTCTGCAGCCTGCAATCGAATGGGAAGAATAGTCTGTGAATTTTGGGTTTTCAATTCCACTAACAATTTCTCTCTTTCTTTGGAAAGGAAAGAAACCACCACCAGGTACATCCCATATAGTACCACTCCGGCAGGTAGCAAAATCTTCAATAAGTCTATCACGTAATCCATAATTGGCATTTTCTCCCGAATATCTGTAAATAATCCCTGTCATAAAACTGAAGAGATTGTAAATTTGAACTGAAAACGAACCAATTCCGCGCCAAAAACATTTGACTCACATGATTATTCCAGTTCAAATCACAGAAAAGGCTGAGGCTGAGATCAAAAACATCATGGTCCATAAAAACATCCCTGCTGATTACAGTTTGCGAGTAGGTGTCAAAGGCGGTGGTTGCGGAGGAATGTCCTATGCTTTGGGTTTTGACAAACCCAAAGAGGATGATCAACAGTTTGAAATCGCCGGAATCCCTGTGTTGATTGAAAAAAGGCATTTCATGTTTTTGATGGGAATGCAAATTGATTTTTTCGAAAGTGACGAAGCACGAGGATTTACTTTTATCAATCCTGATATCCCAAAGAGACACGATCTATAAGTTTTTTCTTAATTTCATAGGCAAATACCTTCCTATGAAACCACTCTTCTATTTCCTATTATTCACTTTTTTTTCATCACCTCTATTTGCTCAAATAAAATATTTGGAAGAAGGGCAAAAGCCAGGAAAAGGTTCTATTAAAGAACTAGATTGGCTCGTGGGCTATTGGACGGGAACTGGTCTAGGCGGAGAATGTGATGAGACTTGGATGCCTGAGGTAGATGGAAACATGGTAGGCACCTTTAGATTTTGGTCAGAAGGCAAATTGGTTTTTACTGAATTCATGAATTTGGTTCAAGAAGGAGAAACTTTTTACCTGAAATTAAAACACTTCAACCCTGATCTCTCTGGATGGGAGGAAAAAGAAAAATGGACCACGTTTAGATTGGTGGAAACCGCTGATAACACCATATGGTTTCATGGATTTACAATGAAACGTGTAGGTGATGAATTGTTGCTTTGGCTGGAATTGGAAGAGAATGGAGAAAAAACAACCATGGAGTTTTCCTATTCTAAGCAGAAACTTCTAGGTTTTTAAAGCTAAAACCAAGCCATCAGTAAACTAAACTCCTTTTATTTCGTATTTTAACAGCAACTAATCCTTTTTACTATGAAAAATCTGCTTCTAGTTGCCGGAATACTTTTCACTATAATTTCCTGCAAAACTTCTGAAAACATCACTGTAGATCAGGTTAGTTATAATTCCGGTTTGTCAGGAAAAAAAACCTTCCAAGTGATCACCAAAGCTGATGCTTCCAAAGACATCTATCTGCTCAATAAGCTTTTTGAGAAAAAAATGGTAGAAAGTGGATATTCTAAAGTGGAGCAAAATCCAGAAATTCTCGTCCAATCGGTAATCGCATCAGTTGATTATGAACAGGAAGTTTTGGGGTATGGCAGCGTTGGCAATGCTTTTTCTTCCATGTATTATCCTGTTAACCTTGAGTCAGAAAAATATGGAAAAATCATTTTTTTAATCCAAGATGCTCAAACTTATGAAGTTTTATGGATGGGTACAGGAACTGGGATTTTGACAGCAAAAGAGTTAATGGACAAAAGTTCAATCAACTCTGCCTTGGACGAATTAATAGCTGGATTGAAGTAATTTCTTTAAGAATTTTAACGCAAAATTTTCAGACTAAAAATCCTCAAATCCCGGTCTGACATTATCCCAAAAAGCATCTAAGGCTATAATTCTTGGTTTTAAGAATGAAATAATTTCAGGCCAATCTGCCTGATCCATCACATTGACTGAGGGCAAAACCTTTTCGATCTTCGAAATCTGCTGCCCAAACTCGTTTTCTACCAATAACCTCCAGTCCCATTCTTCTGCTATTTCGGCATTCAGCAACTTTTTAAATTGCTTGAATTGATCAAAAAACAGTTCCTGAAGTTCTTCATCAGCATGACTGATTTCAATTCCTATAGATGCAAAATCCCGCTCTGCTTTCATTCTGAAATAGATGTCTTTGACTCCGGTTTTGTAATTCGGCCAATTTACCCGGAAACCAGAAGCACTTCTGATCGGCTTCATATATTGACCAAATGCAATCCAAAATTCTTTTCGAATCCGGGAAGTTTCTGCCCGACTGTACATTTTTAATAGGATTCGTGACTATCAGAAGGTAAAACTAGAATGATCTCACCTGATTTGGCATTTTCAGGATTTAAAGAATCCAACTGATCCTGGGTAACGGTGTGAATATTCAGCATTTTCAGATCCGGAAATTTCCGATTCAGATACCACAAAATCCCTTCGTCATCTTTGGAATGATACGAGCCATTGATGTGGAGAATTTTCTTTCCTGCAGCAATCGTTTCAAAAAGTGATTCGGCCATGGTCGCATCCTTCAAGGCCTGTGCCTGAATCATATAATCAGAATTACCCGGTGCTCCATGCATCATTTCTTTCATAGCTACATAGCCGGGCATAGCCATATCCACTTCGAAAGGCAGAGTAGCCATGTAGCGTTTTGCTTCATCGCTCAGACTATCCAATGCTGCCTTCCCTGATCTACTTGTCTGCGAAGCATATTTCCTGGGGACATTACTAGCTATAAACTGTAGGTGATTCTCATTGGCAAAACGCATCAATGGACGATAATCCGTTTTATAATTGTTCCACAGTTTGGCTTCTGCTTCAAAGTTCTTTTCAGTCATTTTCCCTGAAAACCACTCATCAATATTGAGTTGATCATCCCGCTCAAAAAACTCAGCGGCAAGTACTAAATCTTGATTCTTTGAATACATTCCTTTTAATACCTGCAACTGCAGCCAATGCGTCAAACTGTTATTATGCAATTCTCCAAAGAAGGTCACATCCGCTTTTTCAGCCATTTTTAGGACGTCCTTCAGTTCTATTTTCTTTCCCTTCTCAGTAAAAAACTGGTAAGCTAAACCTTAAGCATTTACTTCTCGAAAGCAAAATAAAAACAGAAATACAATGGCGAGATTTTTAAGCATAATCTTCCGGGTATTGGATTTGGACAGCCGAGAATTTTACCAACCCGCCCAGGGAAGGGTGATGCTTCTTCAAGGTGATTTTAATACTCTTGACATCGGGGTAAACTTTCAGAATATCTTCAATAATCAAATGCCCCAAATGCTCCAGCAATTTTACTTTCACATCCATCCGGTCTTTGATCAGCTGATATAATTTCGTGTAGTCAACCGTTTCTTTCAAATCGTCTTGAAGCATGGCAACTTTGAAATCGGTTTCCAATTCCAAATCCAAGGTAAATCGATTCCCCAAAACATTTTCCTCTGGATATGCGCCATGGTAGGCATGAAATTCGATCCCCTCAAGTGATACTTTTCCCATTAGTCAAATTGGTCGAAAAATGATCCCGATTGATTAGGGTTTTCTTCTCTTGGTTTTGGTTTTTCCTCTATGACAGGAGTTACTCTTGCTTCGATTTTCTTTTCCTCTTTAACTGGTTCAGGTTCCTCAACTGGCTGTTCTTCCAATTCTGCAGCAATCTCCTCTTCTTCATTTTCTAAGGTCTCCCCAAGCTCTTCCTCAATTTCCACTTTCTCCTCTACTTCAAGATCAGGAGTAGCATCATGCGCTTCCAGTTCCAATTCCTCTTCGATCACTTCCATTTCAGCGATGGGATCTTCCTCCACCGGTTCTGGCTCTAACACCTCTTCTTGAGCCGGTGCTAGATTTTCAATATTTGCATAGGTGAATGCATTAGACCTGCTCAACTCATCGATGGCTCTTTGATACGCTTTGGCATCAATTCTGGAAAAATGAGCATCGGAAAGGTCAATTTGATTCAGCATATCCTGCGAAATTCTTCTGAGACTTTTCACTAATGCTTCCCGCTGCTCCACCAAGCCATCATAAGATCTTACCAAGCCTTGCATGCTTTCTCTAAGGTCCACAATTGTTTCCTTAGCCTTGGATTCAGCAGCTCCTAAAATAACAGCTGCCTGCTGCTGGGCATGAGCTTGTACCTTTTCCGCATATTCGTTCGCATCGGCTACCGTTTTCTCAGAGAGACTGTTTGCTTCTGAAATAATTAAATCGGCTGCTTCATTGGCTTCTTCGATGATAGATGCACCGGTATCCTCTGCCGTTTTTAAAGTACGGAAAAGTGAATCTTCCACATCTTTCAGTCTTTTGGCTTCTGCTTCGGTATTCTGAAGTTTAGACTTCAATTCTATATTTTCCTGATGTAGCTGATCAACCACCTGGCTGACCTCTTCTAAAAATTGGGATACATCTTTTTTTTCATACCCTCTGAAAGCTGTTTCAAAGGACTGTTGCCGGATGGCTGCTGGTGTGATCTTCATGGGTTAATCTCTTCTATTTGCCAAATGGAAATCGTACGATCGTCAGACACAGCTATTACCTGGCCTGTATAAGAACTCCAAAGTACTTTATTTATAGATGTGCCGTGTCCGGCATTTCTTGCTTTGTCGATGACTTTCAATAATTTTTTCTCCCGGGCATCCCAAACTTTCATGGATTTATCCATGGAACAAGTCACTAGGTATTTCCCGTCTTTTTTGAAAGATAAATAATTAATGGCATACATATGTGCCGCAATGGTCTCTTCTAAATGATATTCTGAATCCCAGAATTTTATCCTCGCATCTCTAGATCCACTGATCAAAGTCTTTTCGTCTGGAGAATATGACAAGGCAAAAACTGAATTTTCGTGCCCGGTGAGGTTTGCTATAGGCTGAAAATCCTCCCTGATATCCAGAACTTTGATTGTATGATCGCTTAGACCAATGGCAAGATGTTTTTTGCTCGGAGAGACAGTCATCACCCGGATACTTTTCGAACTTAATTTTACCCGTTTTTTCAAAGATTGACTGGGAATATCAATGATGACCAAAATCCCATCTCCAGTTCCTACAAAAACCTCATTACCGAAAATCTTGATGTCAAAAATAGCCTGATCGGTAAAATTAAGAGACCAAATTTCTTTGTTTTCGTTCAGGTCTATGACGTGAATCCCTTCAACATTATGTCCTATAAACAGGAGATTTCGCTCGTTATCCACTTCTAAGGCATAAACTGAGTGAGGTAGTTTCGCGATCAATTTTCCGTCTTTTGGATTATCCAGATCCCATTCTACCACCATACCATCTCCCGAACCTGTGTAAAAAAATCTCGGATCACTGCCTTCCGAGAGCGCATAGATACAGTCGTTGTGCCCGGTCAGCGTATGTAATTTATTTACTTGAATTTTTGACATATATTGGACGGTGACTTAGCTGAGCCCTATTGGCCTATGCAAACAAAAATAGAAAAAATTGACTCTTCCTCGGCCTTAGCCATCAAGATTATTGAACCACAAGCGGTAGATGATCTGAATTTCTTAAGCTTTCGTGAAAAATTATCATTCGCCAACATTTCCCATCCAGAAAAAAGAATGGAGTGGGCAAGTGCCAGGATGGCTATCAAAGACGCACTAGAAACCCTTCATGTACCTTATCCAGGCTTCTTCAAAGATGAGCATGGTAAATCCCACTCTATGAATGGAAATGGATTTGTTTCCCTATCCCACACTGAAGGGGTGGCAGGGGCTATCTATCACCGTGATTCGCCTGTGGGAATGGATATGGATTTTGTCAGAGAAAAAATTCTTAAAATCGGTTTTCGGTTTCTGGATCCCTCCGAACTAGATTTTCTGGACAAAGATCCTGTCCACTATACGCTGGCATGGTCAGCAAAAGAATCTATCTTTAAATGCCAAGGAAGAAGAGGAGTGAGTTTTAGAGACAATATATTATTGGAACCATTTGCCCCTGATGCCACTCTCATCAAAGCCAAAATCAGAAATACGGACTTCTCAAACCACCATTATGAAGTTCATGCCAGGACCTTTCCTGACACAGTTTTAACCTATACAATCTGGTAATCCCATGAAAAACACATTCACTTTACTTTTCATTTGTCTTATCTCCATCAGCTCTCTTTCTGCACAAAATATTGGCGAAATGAGTTTAACAGATGCAGTGACAGGCAAGACTTATACGATAGCAAGTGAAATAAAAGGGAAAGCATTGGTATTGATTTTTCACAGTACGAATTGTCCGTTTGCAAAGATGTATGAAAAAAGAATCATTGATTTGAGAACAAAATTTCAAAATCAGGGAATTTCATTCGCTTTGGTCAATCCTGATCCCAAATCCGAAAACCAAAATGCAGATAACATGAGAAGCCATGTGGATGCGACAGATTTGAATATGTCTTATCTGATGGATGTGGATCAAACTTTGGTAAAAGCTTTCAACATCACAAAAATCCCTGAAGTGGTAATAATTACTCCAAACGCCGGCAGTCCTTCTATCGTTTATCGGGGTGCAATTGACAATAATGCCCAAGTGGAAAATTCAGTGACTGAGCGATACGTCGAGCGGGCCATCAATCAGGTTTTGAAAGGTGAAAAGCCCAGTCCTGAGCAAGTAAGGGCAGTAGGCTGCAATGTGAGAAGTTTCTAACTATCTAAAATATTGATCAATTCTTTGATCTCCTCCACTTTTTCCATTTCACCCAGCTTTTCAAAAGAGTTACCTAGATTTCTCAGGGTTCTGAGTAAAATCTGTAAATAGGCACATGGCTCAAAGTAGAAATCTTTTGGCTCCAATTTCAAGTGTTCCAAATAATTAAAGATATCCTGCTTACTGAAAATCAAACCCTTATTGAAGGCATTGATATAAAAGGTCAATTCTGGAGTTTTATAAGTCAGCACAAATAAATTTGGGAGATTGACCCCATAAATTGGCAGGCCGAGCTTCTTACCTACCAACAAATAAATCGCACACAGGCTCAAAGGATTCCCTCTTTTCGAATCAATCACTGAGGACAGCATACTATTGGCTGGGGAATGGAAATTCTTGGTGTTTGCTGAAAACCGAAGTGTATTAAACAGCACATTGTTGATAATCCGAATCTGATCGTAAGGTGGAAGATCATTTTTAAATGCAGTCCATACCTCAAAATAAATCTGGTGCATTTCTGCGTTCAGCTTTTCATATTCAAGATCAGGATATTGATAGGTATTGATGATCCAAAGCCCAGTGAGAAGATCCCGATCTTCTGAATCTCTCCATTCGGCCAGTCTTTTCTTTAGCAAAGAGAATTGAAGCTCATGAACCAGATCTTCTATTTCTTTTTGTATTTCGGGATTGAAGCTAGTTTCCCATTTTTCTTCCAGAAAGGGAATAATTTCTGTCCCAAGAGAAGTGATCCGTTCCCTGACATGGTTTCTTACTTCGTCATCGGTATCATCTAAAAGCGAAACCAATGCATTCAATTCTCCAGGTGTCAATGTACTCATAGGTAAATCTGTGAAAGAAGATCGTTGTAATAATTTAATGAAAATTGATTAAGTCTGGATAACTCCCACATTAAATCTTTCAGAAATCGGAGCATGGTCGGCTGCCTCGATGCCCATACTGATTACTTTTCTCGTTTCTCGAGGGTCTATGACTCCGTCCACCCAAAGCCGGGATGCAGCATAATATGGACTGAGCTCTTCATTGTATTTATTGGTAATTTCATCCAGTAGTTCCTTTTCATCAGCTTCAGAAATTTCCTTTCCTTTTTTCTTTAAGGAAGCTACCTTGATCTGGAGCAAGGTTTTAGCGGCAGAAGCACCGGACATCACAGCCATTTGGGCTGTAGGCCAGGAGTAAATCAAGCGGGGGTCATAGGCCTTTCCGCACATGGCATAGTTTCCGGCTCCGTAAGAATTGCCAAGAATGATGGTGAATTTTGGAACGACTGAATTTGCCATGGCATTGACCATTTTAGCTCCATCTTTGATAATGCCTCCATGCTCAGCTTTACTTCCTACCATAAAGCCACTGACATCCTGTAGAAACACCAAAGGGATTTTCCGCTGGTTGCAATTCATGATAAACCTTGCCGCCTTATCTGCAGAATCAGAGTAAATCACCCCTCCCATCTGCATTTCTCCTTTGGCAGTCTTCACAATCTTCCGTTGATTGGCTACTATCCCAACTGCCCAGCCATCTATTCTGGCTGTACCACAGATCAATGTCTTGCCGTACTCTTTTTTGTATTCATCTAGTTCTCCAGCGTCCACCAGACCTTTGATTACATCCAGCATATCATAGGGTTTCACTCGTTCCAATGGAAAAACATCCAATAATTGATCACCTGAAATACTTGGGCCCTTGGGTTCTTTCCGATCAAAACCGGCCTTTGGATCTTTTCCTATCTTGTCAAAGATATCCCGTATCGCATCCAGGCATTCCTGATCGGTTTCATACTTGTTATCTGTCACTCCGGAAATTTCACAATGCGTAGTAGCACCACCAAGGGTCTCATTGTCCACTGACTCGCCAATCGCAGCTTTTACTAAGTAGGATCCTGCCAGGAATATGGATCCTGTCTTGTCAACAATCATGGCTTCATCAGACATGATAGGTAAATATGCCCCGCCGGCAACACAGCTTCCCATGATTGCTGCTACTTGAACTATCCCCATCGCCGACATCTTGGCATTGTTCCGAAATTGTCTTCCAAAGTGCTCTTTGTCAGGAAAAATCTCATTTTGCATGGGAAGAAATACACCAGCACTATCAACGAGATAAATTATCGGAAGGCGGTTTTCCATGGCCACTTCCTGAGCTCTAAGGTTTTTTTTAGCTGTCATTGGAAACCAGGCTCCTGCTTTGACAGTCGCATCATTTGCTACGATTACGACCATTTTTCCTTTGACATATCCAATCCCAGTCACCACTCCGGCAGAAGGGCAACCTCCCTCATCCTCATACAATCCATCCGCTGCAAAAGCGCCTATCTCCAAAAAATCAGATTCCTTATCTACCAGATATTGGATTCGCTCTCTGGCAGTAAGTTTACCTTTATCATGTTCTTTGGCAATTCGCTTAGGTCCTCCACCAAGCTTTACTTGCTCAGTTTTAGACCTTAAGGTTTCCAGTAACGATTGAAAAGTTTGTGGTTCCATATATAAAGTTTGTGGTTCCATATATAATATAGGATTTAGAAATATTTTGGGTTTATGGTTTAAAAACTCCAAATCTCGCTTTAGAGTTTGATTGAATATAAACAAAAGCCCTTTTTCTGGAGAGAAAAAGGGCTAAATGATTCTGCGTCAACAACAAATTAATTGCCTTCGATTCCTTCTTTATAGTCACGGATAGACCTATAAATAGCTGAAGCCATGTATTCTTGACCTTTTTGACTCATCAAAAATGTCTCCTCTGCAGAATTGGATAAAAAACCCAATTCTATCAAAACACTTGGCATAGACGGAGTCCATAGCACATAAAAAGGCCCCTGCTTTACCCCTCTGCTTTTTCTACCAACCCGATCTTTGAATTGCGTTTCCACATGGTCCGCCAAGGTCACTGAATTTTCAAAGTGAACTTTAGACATCAGGTTAAACATCATATAAGATTCCGGAGAACCAGGCTCAAAGCCTTCGTAGTTTTCTTTGTAATTATCCTCCAGAAGAATCACAGAGTTTTCTCTTTTCACTATATCAAAATTGGCATCGAAATGCTTCATCCCCATCACAAATGTCTCTGTTCCGAAAGCTGAACGGTTTGCAGCGGAATTAGAGTGGATAGACACAAACAAATCGGCTTTGTTTTTATTGGCAATGATCGGTCTCTCTTTCAACTCTGGGAAACTATCATCTTTTCTGGTGTAGATCACTTCTACATCCTGAAGATTTTCTTCAATATATTTCCCTACTAAAAGGGCAACTGCAAGATTAATATTCTTTTCTTTGGATCTGGAACCAATATTACCCGGATCTCTTCCGCCATGTCCCGCATCGATGACAATTTTCTTCATTCGAAACGCTGGCATCATAGATTCGTTAGTAATGAATCCACCAAATACAAATGGGATCAGGAAAACTAATGTGAGAAGAATTTTTTTGCTTTTGGACCGTTCCATGAGGGCAATAGAATTAACTTTACGCGAAATTTTACACAAATTAAACAAAGCGCAATCAACTGTGCAGGGATTTAGACTCCTTTTATTTTCACTATTCGGATTACTGATTGCTCCATTATGGGCAGCTGCACAGCAACCTACCAAACAAGTTGAGAGAAGGTTGACTTTGCCTGACACATTGGTTTCACCAATTTCTGACACCTTACCGGAATCCAACCCTCCAGCATTGCGAGACACTTTGCCTTCTGATAGCTTGGCAAAAATTATGCCCACTGGGCCGATTACTCAAGATATTACCTATTATGCCGAGGATAGCATAGTTTCTGATTTCGCAGAAAATAAGGTTTACCTCTATAACAAAGCATGGTTTGAGTATGGGGAAATGAAGCTAGAAGCAGATCTGATCGTGATTGACTGGAAAAACTCCATGCTTTATGCTACTGGAGTAACAGATAGTCTAGGGAATATTACCGGAAATCCGTTCTTTAAAGACGGACCCAATGTCTATGAAATCCGAAAAGAGATGCGCTATAATTTTGCGACTCAAAAAGCACTCATCAAAGATGTGGTCACAGAGCAACAAGATGGAGTACTCAGAGGAGAAACCATCAAAAAGACCGAAGACGGCAGTATATATTTAAGTCATGGGTACTACACAACCTGTAAACTGACCGAACCCCATTGGCATATTTCATCCAATAAGATCAAGTCTATCCAAGGGAAACAAGTGGTTTCCGGTCCTTTCAATCTCTATTTCAATGGTATTCCTACTCCTCTCGGTTTGCCTTTTGGAATTATCCCAGATACTCCTGAAGAAAAAGCCTCTGGAATCATCTTCCCTTCTTATGGTAGCGAACAAGTTAGGGGATTATTCCTGAAAGATTTTGGCTATTACTTTGCCATCAACGATTATATACACGCACGATTTACAGGTGACATCTATTCTAAAGGCGGATGGGGAGCCAAGTCACAAGCTGTTTATAAAAAGCGCTACCGCTATGGAGGAAGTTTTAATTTAGACTTTCAGAAATTTGTTTCACCGGAAACTGAATTGAATCCAGTCAGGTATAACACCTTCAGAATTCAATGGAGCCACACTCCTGAATCAAGGGGTACAGGCAGGTTTTCTGCCTCTGTCAATGCTGGAAGCACAAGCTATTTCAACAATGTGATCAATCAGAATAATTTCCAAAATAACATCACATCGGAATTCACTTCCAATGTCTCCTATTCAAAATCCTTTACCGGCACTCCATTTTCCATGTCTGCGAATATGAGGCATTCACAAAGCGTTTCTACAGGGGAAGTAAGGTTGGAATTACCAACCATTTCTTTGAATATGAACCGTCAGAGTCCATTTAGAAATGTGAAATTTGAGCCTTTAAAAACCCTGAATGTGGCATGGAATTTCAATATGCAAAACTCCATTACCAACCGGGTAGATCAGTCATTCGGTGTTCCTACCGATTTGAACACTGGTAATGAAGAAACTGATTACATCGATTTTAATTTTGCGAACGCCAAGTTGTTATTAGACAATGCCAATAACGGCGCTAGAAACACCATTCCCATTTCTTCCAATTTCACCCTATTTAAGTACTTCACTGGCACGGCGTCTTTTAATTACCAGGAACTATGGTATCTAAACAGAATCAATTATTACTACAACCCTTCTGAGGAGCGGGTGGACAAAATCATCGAAGATGGATTTAACAGAATTGGAACTTACAGTTCTTCATTCGCGATGAACACCAACATTTATGGCTTCTTTAATTTCAAAGGAAAAGGAAAGGTTCAAACCATCAGGCAGCACCTACAGCCATCGATTGGTTTTAGTTTCAGACCTGATTTTTCTGACCCGAAATATGGGTATTACCAGGAAGTACAAATCAACGAAGAGGGAGACACCAGGTTATTATCAAGACACCAAGGCTTCATTTATGGAGGAGCTACATTGGGTGAGTCTAGAGCAATGACGTTTAACCTTAGGAATGTTCTAGAAGCCAAAATCAAAAACGCATCCGATACAGCTGAGGAAACGACCAAAAAGATCCCATTGCTGGAGACCCTTAACCTGAGCACCAGTTATAACTTTGCTGCTGACTCTTTTAATCTCGCTCCGCTGAGCATCAGTGCGCGTACAAGTTTTTTTGACAGAAAACTCTCTGTCAATATGAGTACTACTCTAGATCCTTATGCCACTGCTCCTTATTTAACCAACAGTGGAGAAGAATCAATCAGAAGGATCAATGAATATGCCTGGAAAAACGGTCAGGGAATTGGTACGATCAGAAATGCCTCTCTAAACATGAATATGTCTCTGAACCCCGGTGGAAATAAAACCCAGGGTGAAGTAAGAGATGAGGTCACATCCAATTTCCTACAGCAAGGTGGTGTTCTCAATGAATTTGCGGAAAGTGAAATAAATAGAATCGTAACCGATCCGAGTCAGTACATAGACTGGAATATCCCTTGGAATCTGAGCTTTGGATACAACCTGAGTTATAGTAAACAAACTACCGGAACCACCAATATTACGCAAGGTGTCAACATGAGTGGGGATGTATCTTTATCTGAAAAGTGGAAAATCAATTTCAATACCGGGATAGATCTTCAGGCCCAAAAAATCACCCAATCCATGATTGGTATCGCAAGGGACTTACATTGCTGGCAAATGAACGTAAGCTGGATTCCTTTTGGAAGATTTACTTCCTACAGTATTGATATCCGTGTAAAATCAAGCATCCTTCAAGACCTGAAAGTTTCTAGGAGAAGATCGTTTTTTGACAACTAATCGATGTCGGATTTTTGATTTCGGATTTCGGATTTAGACCAACCCTAACACAACTTGAATCTTGATTGATGAATTGTAAAATCTGTAGAATAAGCTTATTTCAGATCAGTTTTTTTTCACTTACATCGTCATTTTTTTATGAAGAAGATACTAAAATCCAGATCCAAAGCTTTCGCAATTGCGATAATCAAAATGGTTGAGAGCTTGCCAAAAAGAAATGCTACTTATATAATTTCCAACCAACTTGTTAAATCCTCTACCTCAATCGGAGCAAATTACAGAGCTGCATTACGCGCGAGATCGAAAGCAGAACTCATTGCAAAAATAGGTATCGTAGAAGAGGAAGCAGATGAAACTTTGTATTGGTTGGAAATTTTAAAAGAAGGTGGGATTGCTTCCCCTGAAATTATTGATCCGCTCTGGAAAGAGTGTAATGAGCTACTATCCATTTTTATAGCGACCATCAAAACAACAAAAGCAAGTTCATCCTAAATAATAGTTTTCACGGATCCGAAATCAAACATCCGAAATCCAAAATCGTCAGACTCTCGACCTGCTCAAAGGCATCGTCATACATCTTGGCCCTCCAAGTCCCCTACTCAATTCGGACGAAGGAATTTCTAGTACTTCCACTCCCATTTGGCGTAAAGCTCTATTGGTGTGAATATTCCGATTATAAGATATTACTCTACGGGGACCGATAGCAAACACATTTGCCCCATCAAACCACTGTTCGCGTTGGGAATAATCAGGGTTTCCATCCGCAGTATGTAGGATTTCCAAATGTGGTATTTCACGTTCCAAAATTGTCAATAAAGATTCTTTCAGGACTTCTCTTTTAATATGGACTTTGTCACCATTTACTTCTTTCAGCGTGTACAAAGAAGTCTGCAACACCGCATTCAGCGCATCGGGGTATGTCAACACCAAGTTTTCGTCTAGAATGGTAAAGACTGTATCCAGGTGCATGTATTGACGTTTTTTAGGAAGATGTACTTCATATACGCGCTGCACCGTACCTTCAGAAAGCATGGCTTTGGCTGCATGATAAATTGCTTTTTCATCGGTCCTTTCGGAATTGCCTATTGCGACAGCCTTTCCAGAAAGGACGATCACATCCCCGCCCTCAATGCTCGGTGGGTTATCATGTCCATTTACAGGATAAAGTCGATTCACATTGTCTTTGAAATCCATATGATTTTCAAAAATTGTCCTTAATAAGTCTGCCTCCCTCTGCCTGCCATCCATTTTCATACTAGAGAAAATAATTCCCGAGGGAGTTAATGCCATAGGATCTCGCTGGAAGTATAAGTTGGGACAAGGGGAAATTGCAAAAGCAGATTCCATCAATTCACCTGAATTTAGATTGGGGAGTTTTTTTCTTAATTCGTGAATCTTCAACCCTGCAGTCAAAATAGAGGCACATTCCGCTGTGGAATACCTCTCTAAAATATCTTCAGCCAAATGCACCAAACCTGCCCTTTTTAAAGATTCCCGCATCAGTTGAAGCAATATTGATTCATCATATAAAACCCGAATCAATAATTCCCTTAGTTGATAAACCTGAGCTCCAGTAGAATCTTTGATCAAATTGGAAAATGCATCATGCTCGCGCTGCAGAGCCTCTAAATAAGGCACATCCTCGAATAACAAAAACTCCTTGTTGTAAGGTGTCAGACGATCAATTTCCCTTCCAGGTCTATGCATCAATACCGCCTTAAGCGTTCCAAATTCTGAATTGAGACGAAGATTCATTCAATTATATTTTTTATACCTATTTTAATTATTTATTATATTTTTTCAAAAAAAATCAATGATTTATTAGTGATAATAAAATTTCTATGAAAATTATTCCTTTTAAACTAATTCAATAGACTCGCTTTTTCCTATTAATATTGAAAATTTATTTCCCAAAAAATTAATCGGGGTATCATTGTTGGACTTATAAATCCAACTCAGAAACCAAACTCAACCATGAAATCCAAAATCAACAAGAATATAGCATTTATCTTTCTCTTTTTTGGCCTGCTAAGCACAGGATGTGATACAATTAATCAATTGGGCGGGCAATTAGGACTCGGTACTCCGACAGAGCAAGAAATCAACCTGGGATTAAAACAAGCATTGGAATATGGAACAGGCTATGCTTCTGAAAGGCTTTCCCAGGAGGATGGGTATTTGGGAAATTTAGCGATCAAAATAGTATTCCCCGAAGAAGCACAAAAAGTTGAAAACACACTTCGGTCCATTGGATTAGGAAATCTATGTGATCAAGTTATCACAAGTGTCAACAGAGCGGCAGAAGATGCTGCGATGGAAGCGAAGCCTATTTTTGTGGCAGCCATCAAAGAGATGACCATTAACGATGTGAAAAACATCCTATTAGGACAGGACAATGCCGCTACTTTATATTTTGAAAACAAAACCACGAGTGCTCTGGAGTCCAAGTTCAAACCGATCATAGAATCCAGCCTCAATAAAGTAGGAGCCACTAAATACTGGGGAGATGTCATTGGCAAATACAATCAAGTGCCATTAGTAAAACCAATCGAAACAGATTTATCACGCTATGTGACTCAAAAGGCTATTGATGGTTTATTTTATGAGATTGCAAAGGAGGAGTTGAAAATCCGTGAAAACGTTACTGCAAGAAGTACTTTATTGCTCCAAAAAGTGTTTGGATATGCTGATTCTCAAGGCTCTTGACAGAGAATTACTAACCATGTAAATTTTTAAGGCAATTCGTATGATTTAAAACCACTTGTTTGGTTTTTATATATTTGTAAAAGTCAGATTTCACCTGGGTCTACCATCGATCAAATTCCAGAAAGACTGACTATTATTTCTAATATATTTGTTTTGCCACATAAAAGTAGGTGAGAGAAATTCCTAACCATGGATGATAAGCTAACAATCTTTTACACAGACGACGACATCGATGACTTGGAGTTTTTCAAGACAATTGTAAAGATGATCACGGACAAATATGCCGTGGTTACCCATATGAATGGAAAGCAATTGCTCCATGCTCTTGATAATCCTCCACCAAATCCCTACCTGCTTTTCCTTGATATAAACATGCCTGGAATGAATGGCATAGAGGTATTGCAAACTCTAAGGAATTCAGAAAAGCACGCAAGCTTGCCAATAATCATGTTTTCTACTACAAAAGATGAAACCATCATTGAGAAAACAAGGGCTTTAGGTGCTAATTATTTTGTGCCCAAAGCAGGAAATTTCAAGCTCCTTCGTGAATCAATAGAGCACACACTCAATATCAATTGGAATAGTTTTATTGCTGATAATAGTAATTACCTCTACCACAGTAATTAAAGAAGGAGTGTCTAATCAGAAGAAAAATCAAAAGCTGAAAGCAGCGATCTAGATTACAAGATCTGAGTGAAGACATTTGCTTTATTTCCCAACTACTTTGATTAGCATTCCTTTATTCAATTGATCTGTCAAAAGCATTCCATTCAATAAAGAAAGCTCCTCATATCTCTCTGCAGGAATTCCATAGTACTTGAAGGCAGCTTCCAGTGACATAGCATTTGGAACGGTTTTGATCTTAATTATATCAGGCTTCCGATTTAACTTTTCCGAATCCCGTAATTCTCTGAAGTCTCTGATTGTACTTGAAAATACAGGCTGATACGAATTAAAATTAGAGATATCGGTCACTCCCATTAGGCTGTAGATATTCCCTTCAAATTGAATTAGTGAAGAAAGTACGCGGAGAGTATTCGCTTCAGGTTGTACAAAATCGGCAACCATAAGTATTGCCGGCATGCCATTGATAGTCTCCTTCCTAGATTCTACCAGCGTCAACCCATAATTCTCCATAGTTGCATTCGCAGCTTCCTCCAGGTTAGCTCCCGAAGCCAAAGTCAAAATCATCACTGCATCACCTTCCTTTGGCGCCATCTGAAACTGCTGTGGTGAGTTCTGATGACTCCAAGCTGTAGGGATAGGAAACTGGATTTTAAGGACTGGATGGTAAAAGACGCTGTTTTCTACAAATCCTTGCTTAGGATCTTCTCCTACGATAAGCCCATCTATTTTGCGCAGATAACTATCCCGGTTTACTGCAAATTCTGACTTTTTAGATTTTTGCTGCCATTCCAAAGCTAATTGATCGACAGTGGCATTTCTTTCCTCAGGGGAAGGGTGAGTAGATAGAAAAGGTGGAATCTCATCTGCTCCGGTATTTGCCTGTTGTCTTTCCAAGGTTTCGAAAAAGTCAGCCATTTCCCTTGCATCGTACCCGATTTGGGAAGAATAATCCACACCTAGCTCATCCGACTGTCTCTCCGCATCTCTACCAAATTTCAATAAGGCCAACTGCATCCCTTGGGAAAGAGGCTCTACAAATCGACCTAGCTCGGGCACTAAAATAATCCCTGCAATAAGACCTAACTGACCTAAAATCTGGTTCCGCTGCTGTATCACTGAGTGCCTAGCGGTGACGTGCCCGATCTCATGTCCAAGCACCCCGGCAAACTCTGCCTCATTGTTGAAATGCGCCATGATGCCGCGGGTAAAATAAACAAACCCACCAGGCAAGGCAAAGGCGTTAATGACAGGTGAATCGACTATTTTGAACTCATAGGCCAATTTTGGACGGTGTGAGATCGCTGCCATTTCATTTCCTTTTGTGGTAATAAACTCTTGGAGTTCGGGATCTTCATACAATCCAAAAAAGGCAACAACCTCCGGATCTGACTGCTTTCCCATAGCGATTTCCTGAGCTTCAGACATCAAAACAAGTTGCTTTTTCCCTGTAACTGGATTGATGGCGCAGGCCCCTAAACTCATGAGAATAAGGACCGAATAGAGGCTGAGGTAATTCTTAAAAGTTCTCATTAGAAGTTGAGGTTGGTGGCTATCTGTTAATGAGGTATTGAAAAATTCATTCCAATTAATTTTCGAAAGAAGCTAAGTCTAATTGTAAGTAGCAAGAATAACTCGCTTACGTGCATTCTTTGCTTCAAATCCCTCTGCTCCGACCGCGGTAATAAACCCAGCTACAAAAAAAAACCGAGCCTCTCAGCCCGGTTTTTACTTTTATTTCAAGTTGGATTAATCGACTAGCGATACCGTGATCGAATCACCCTCTTTAGTCACTTTCGCAACTCCCTTACCTGTAAGGCCTTTCATCGCAACATCCCATTTCTTTCCGCTTAGTCCAGCTTTTCCTTTCAGATCAGCAATAGCCACAGGAGACTCTGCTTTTAGCAATTCAAAGATGCCTTTCTCCTCTTCAGTCATTTCCACCTGCTTTTTCTCAGGCCTCATCTGAGGGAAGAATAAAACTTCCTGAATCGTGGTATTATTTGTCAACAACATAGTCAGACGATCAATACCGATACCCAATCCTGATGTTGGAGGCATTCCATATTCCAAGGCACGAAGGAAATCCTCGTCCATCGCCATCGCTTCATCATCTCCTCTTGCAGCCAGTTTCAACTGATCTTCGAAACGCTCCCGCTGATCGATAGGATCGTTTAACTCGGTATAGGCGTTGGCGATTTCTTTTCCATTGACAAATAGCTCAAAACGCTCCACCAATCCTGGCTCAGTTCTATGTTTTTTCGCCAAAGGCGTCATCTCAATAGGATAATCTGTGATGTAGGTTGGCTGGATCAAGTTGGCTTCCACCTTTTCCCCAAAGATCTCATCCACCAATTTACCTTTACCCATGGTATCATCTACGGCAATTCCCATCTCAGCACAAACCTTTCGAAGTCCTTCTTCATCCATCTTACTCACGTCGATACCTGCATATTCCTTGATAGAATCGTACATGGTCAATCTTCTGTATGGACCAGCAAATTCTATTTCATTTTTGCCTACAATGATTTTGGTTTTGCCATGAATTGCCTCAGTCACCTGCTCGATGAGTTCCTCCACCATTTCCATCATCCAGATGTAATCCTTATAGGCTACATAGATTTCCATGGAGGTGAATTCAGGATTGTGTGTGCGGTCCATGCCTTCATTTCTGAACATTTTCCCAAACTCATACACCCCATCAAATCCACCTACGATCAATCTTTTTAGATACAATTCATTCGCAATTCTCAGGAAAAGCGGCATATCCAAGGTATTATGGTGAGTGGCAAATGGTCTTGCTGCAGCCCCACCATGTACCGACTGGAGAATAGGAGTCTCAACTTCCAACCATCCATGATCGTCAAAATAGCGACGCATCTGAGTGATGATTTTGGAGCGCGTGATGAAAGTTTTCTTCACTTCAGGGTTTACAGTGAGATCGACATATCTCTGACGGTATCTCAATTCAGGGTCGGTAAATCCATCGTGAACATTCCCATCTTCATCTCTCTTCACCACAGGAAGGGGCTTTACGGATTTTGAAAGGACTTTTAACTCTGTCACGTGAAGAGAAATTTCACCAGTCTGGGTAGTGAAAATATATCCCTTCACACCGATAAAATCACCGATTCCCAACAACTTTTTAAACACGGAATTGTAAAGCGTTTTATCTTCCTCAGGACAGATATCATCCCTTCTTACATAGATCTGTAGTCTTCCCGTGGAATCCTGGATTTCGGCAAAAGAAGCAGAACCCATGATTCTCCTACTCATCAGACGACCTGCAATGGTGATACCCTTGTAATCGTTTTTTCTGTTTTCGTAGTTTCTATGAATGTCTTCTGCCGTCACATTGATAGGAAAAGCTTCTGCTGGATAGGGGTTAATCCCTATTTGCATCAATTCCTCTCGGTCTTTCCTTCGCTCTAGTTCCTGTTCGCTCAAAAGTTGCATTTTAGTTGATTTGAAATTTATAATTCAAAATTTGAATTTTAGAAAATTGCCCAAGGCAATACCAAATTCGGAATAGTTATTGGCTTAGAATTTTTCTAAACCCTTTTTTTATTTTTTAGTGTCTTTAGCACTGCGGCTGAGTCCGCCAACTGATCTCTAATTATTCTTTCTTCTTTTGATCTCCCGTTTGATCAAATCAAACTCCCGACTGCTTTGACCGGCAATACTTGAGTTTTCTGCAGCTCTCCTGGTCAGATAAGGCATTACCTTTTCCACTGGACCATAGGGCACATATTTGACTACCCGGTAACCTGCATTGGCTAGGTTAAAGGAAATATTGTCACTCATTCCATAAAGCTGGGCAAAGAAAACCCGGTCTGATTTCGGGTCAACACCATATTTATTCATCAGGTCTGCCACTAACAAATTACTGTTTTCATTATGCGACCCACTCATCAGATGGATTTTGTTTTCTATGCAAAATTCCACTCCGGCATTGTAATCTTTGTCTGTGGCAGCTTTGCTAGGCTGAATTGGACTTGGATAACCTAGTTTTTCGGCTCGCTCTCCTTCCTTTTCCATATAGGCTCCTCTGACGAGCTTTGCCCCTAACAAATAGCCTTTTTGCTGAGCAACGTCGGCAGCTTTCTTTAATCTACCCAACATATCATGCCGATACATTTGGTAAGTATTATAGACTACACAACGCTCTTGATTGTATTTTTCCATCGCCTCGTATGCCAGATCATCCACCGCATCCTGAAACCAAGACTCTTCTGCATCCACCAAGATTTTTATTCCCAGGTCATGAGCCGTCTTGCAGAGCAAGTCCACTCGGAATTTTGTACGATTATAAGCTTCCTGTTCCTCCTTCGTTAATTTCTCCCCAGCTTGGATCTTTATCAAATGGTGATAATCCCCCAAACCGGTTACTTTAATGACCCCAAAAGGCATGTAATCGGTCTTTGCAGATGCGACCATAGTCTGACGGATTTCTTCGGTAGTTTTCTCAAAACTCTCTTCATCTCCTTTCCCTTCTACCGAATAATCGAGAATTGCCTCTATTCCATACTTGGCCAAAGACTCACAGGCTACTATGCTTTCTTTGATCGTTTCCCCTCCACAAAAATGCCCAAACATGGTTTGTTTCATGATCCACTTGATCGGAAATTTCAATTTCAAAGCCACATGGGTAAGAGCAATTCCGATATCTGAAAGGGTCTTATTATTCAATAAGGAGAAAACCAGATGCATTTTTTTAAGTTCCGCATCAGATTTAGAGGCAAAAGCCACTTCCAGATTTTCGAAAGAAATAGTCGGTTTTGTAGGCATATTTCTAAATAAAGGTGCAAAGATATCAAAAAAACTACTTTTACGCGGCTTTTGTTGGCAATAAACATGAGGTAAAATTGAACGCCTTTTTATGAAAAATTCAGTGGGAAATTTTATTCAACCTCAGATACCTTTTGGTTACAAGATCATCTGAGGATTAGGGGAATGGGATTTTTAAATATTTTTTTTCAAGAATTTTAAAAATGATTTTTTAAGTAAAACAAAATTTCATTCCGATTATGCTGTTTTACAAAGTAAAATCTAAGTGATTTATTCAGTTACCATTATTAAATATTGAATTTTTCAACTTTGGTTTAAAAATTAATTTTGTTTTTTTGAGACTCCCACCTTACATTTGGGGCATGTTATTGACAGCAGCGATCTATTTTACTTTCTTTTACTTTTACTTTCGAAGCCAAAATCGAATCGGTGCCGCCTATTGTCTAGCCAAAAACTAAAAGAACATAAACTACACAAAGAGCCCGATTCGAAAGAGTCGGGTTTTTTCATTTAATGCTTAGCCGTATGAAAACGCACAAACAAATCAAAGACTGGGGTCTAGGACTTACTGGACCCACCATCATCGCAGGACCTTGCTCCGCAGAATCTCCTGAGCAGATAGAAAAAATCTGTCTGGAAATGAAAGAAAACAACATCATCCCTTCTATGTTCCGTGCAGGGATCTGGAAGCCAAGAACCAGACCGGGAAGTTTCGAAGGAATCGGTGAAGAAGGACTAAAGTGGATGGAGATCGTTCGTCACCACCTGAATATCCCTATCACTGTAGAAGTGGGAAATGCAGCTCATGCTGAAATCGCTTTAAGAAATAATGTGGATGTGGTTTGGGTAGGAGCCAGAACTACAGTTAATCCATTTGCGGTTCAGGAAATTGCTGATGCCCTAAAAGGATCGGATATCCCTGTGATGGTAAAAAACCCGATGAACCCAGACTTGGATCTATGGATGGGGGCTTTGGAAAGATTCCATGCTGTAGGTTTGACTAAGTTGGCTGCGATTCACAGAGGATTCTCTGACGCATACGACAAGAGATTCCGAAATAAGCCAAACTGGTCCATGCCTATGCACCTGAAGCGTGTTTGGACTGGAATGGAAGTGATCAATGACCCTTCCCATATTGTAGGAAAAAGAGACGGTATCCTTGAGATTTCCCAAAAAGCGATGAATTTCGGCCTGGATGGATTGATGATTGAAACCCACCATGATCCGGATAATGCTTGGTCTGACGCCAAACAACAAGTAACTCCAAAACGCCTGAAAGAAATCATTTCTGCAATTGATTTCAAAAAGCCATTGGAATCTGAGAAACCAAGTGAAAGATTAAATGATCTGAGAAGAGCAGTAGATCATTTGGATGATCAGTTGTTGGATATTCTTCAGGAAAGATTTGCAATCATCGATCAGATCGGAGCTCATAAAAGAGAGCATCATTTGACTGTTTTTCAATCTGACAGATGGAAAGAAGTAATGGAAAGCAGAACTCAAAAAGGAGTTCAGCGTCACTTGAGTGAGAAATTTATGAAGGAGTTGCTTTATTCTATTCATGAAGAATCCGTAAAACGTCAAGAAAAACAACTTCGCGAATCAGAAGCTGTAAAGAAGTAAAATCAAAGGCTAAGCATTTATAGGTTTTGGGAGAAAGTTTCTCCCAAAACCATTTGCCTACCCTGCCCCTATCCTATAAAACCTGTGGATCCTGTCATTTTCTCAAACTCTATTGCCTCTGATTTGGAAAAAGTGCTTTCCGGCATTTCTTTTTCCAGACTTTTCGTCCTCACAGACCAGAATACGGAACAATTTTGTCTACCAAAGTTAAAATCTATTTTCCCTCCAGAAACTGTCTTTAAAACAGTCAGTCCTGGGGAAAAAAACAAAAACCTGAGCACTTGTTCTGAAATCTGGTCGGCAATGACCAGCGCAGCATTAGACAGAAAAGCACTTTTCATCAATATAGGTGGTGGTGTTATCGGCGACATGGGGGGGGTTTGCGCAAGCATTTACAAAAGAGGCATCCGATTTATCAACATTCCTACTACCCTCCTATCTCAAGTAGACGCCAGCGTTGGTGGCAAGTTGGGAGTTGATTTTGAAGGATTAAAAAATCATTTGGGAACATTCAATGAACCCGAAACTGTGATGATTTCCACCGAATTTCTCGGCACTCTTCCACAAGCGGAATTGCGCTCCGGATATGCAGAAATCATCAAACATGGTCTGATTCAGAACAAATCCTATTTTGAAAACCTTGCCATTCAAAATTGGGAAGAACAAAACTGGATGGATTTGATCCAAAAGTCTGTAGGAATCAAAAAACAAGTTGTGAGCTCTGACCCTAAGGAAGCAGGGCTGCGCAAAGTTTTAAACTACGGCCACACCATCGGTCATGCGTTTGAATCTCACTTTTTAGATGGACCAAAGCACCTGTTGCATGGAGAGGCGATCGCAATCGGCATGATATGCGAGGGATTCCTTTCCTATAAAAAATTAAATCTGAGTCAGGAAGAGTTGAATATAATCAACAATACTTTCTTATCAATCTATGGGAAATTTGATTTCTCAGAGTCAGATTTGGACCCAATCCTCGATCTTTGTCTGCAAGACAAGAAAAATGAAGGCTCTGTCCTTATGTTTTCTCTATTGAAGAGAATTGGAGAATGCAGCTTCAACATTCCTGTAAGCCGTGATGAAATAAAAGAGGCAATTCTTTACTATCAAAACTTAGATCTTTCTTAAACCTATTCCCGTGAGTACTGAAACCAAAACTGTTCTGCAGCTAAACCAAAAAAGCGAATTCAATACCAGTACCATCCCGCTACCTTCCTCAAAAAGTGAATCCAATAGGGTGTTGGTCATTGATGCATTAACTGAAGGCCAAAACAAAATCACCAACCTGGCAGAGGCGAGAGACACCCAAACGATGATCCGGTTATTGGGTAAAAACCCTCCGGTATTTGATGTGCTGGACGCTGGTACTACCATGCGTTTCCTGACGGCTTATGCTGCCGTGACCAATCAAAACAAAGTAATGACCGGAACACCTAGGATGTGCGAAAGACCAATTGGGATTTTGGTAGATGCATTAAGATCCATAGGTGCAGAGATTCATTATTTGGGAGTAGAAGGGTATCCTCCTCTTGCCATTCATGGACTTTCTGAGCAGTCATCATCCAAGGTTAAAATCCGTGGCGATGTCTCTTCTCAATACATTTCAGCCATGTTGATGATCGCACCTATTCTACCTCAAGGTTTAGAAATCGAACTGGAAGGCAAAGTCGGCTCAAGAACATACATCGAAATGACTCTTGAATTGATGGCTCAATTCGGCATCAACTACGAATGGAACGAGAATAAAATCAAAGTTTCAAACCAAGTTTATCAAACTACTTCTTTTGCAGTAGAAAGCGACTGGTCTGGGGCTAGTTACTGGTTCAGTTTGTTGGCTTGTGCTGATTCTGGGACTTTATTTCTGGAAGGATTAAAAGAAAACAGCCTTCAGGGGGATTCCAAAATCGTGGATATTATGGATCACCTTGGTATCAAAAGCAGCTTTAAAGACGGAGGAGTGTTATTGCAGAAACAACCTGTAAAAGGACTTAAAAAATGGGATTTTACCCACTGTCCGGATCTCGCTCAAACTGTGGCAGTTACCTGTGCCATTTTAGGGCAAAACGCGATTTTTACCGGCTTGGAAAGTCTGAAAATCAAAGAAACCGACAGAATATTCGCACTTCAACAGGAATTGGCAAAATTCAATGCGAATCTGAAGGAGGTAGAACCTGAAGTCTATCAGGTCATCCCATCAGTCACCATGCCTTCCGAAGTAGAGATCCATACCTATGACGACCATAGAATGGGAATGGCTTTCATGCCTTTACTCACCAAAACCAGAGTTTTGATAGAGGACCCAGCAGTTGTCAACAAATCATATCCGAGTTTTTGGAAGCATTGTGAGCTTTTGGGAATAGAAATGGAAACCAAATCCTAAGCTATGAGCACTTTAAATATTGCCATTCAGGGCGTTCCTGGATCCTTTCACCATCAAGTTGCTCTTGCCAAGTTTGGCGAAAACTCTGAAATTCTTTCATTTAATACTTTTGAGCCAGTAGCCAAATCTGTGGCAACCGGAGAGGCGGATTTTGCCGTAATGGCGATTGAAAATTCAATTGCCGGAGCAATCTTCCCCAATTACGAGCTGCTGGATCGCTATGAACTGACTGTCAGGGATGAGTTTTATTTACCAATCGCGCATCAATTGATGGCATTGCCGGGTCAGACATTGGAAGACATCAAAGAAGTGAGGTCCCATCCCATGGCTTTACTTCAGTGCAAGGCATTTTTTGCTGAGCACCCGTCTATCGAGCTCAAGGACGACATTGATACGGCTGCTGTTTCTAAGCAAATTGCCAATCACAAATGGAAAGGAATCGGAGCCATTGCCTCGACTATTGCTGCCGACATTTATGGTTTGGAGATTTTGGCAAAAGATATTCAAACCATAAAAAACAATTTTACCAGATTTATCATTTTGCAAAAGCAAAAAGAGAAGTTGGATTTCATACCGAATAAGGCATCGATCAAAGTAACTTTGAATAATGAAAAGGGAATTTTGGCAAAGCTTCTCACTTTGATGAGTGACAATGGCCTGGATTTAAGTAAAATCCAGTCTGTGCCGGTCATTCAGAAGCCATGGGAATATTCCTTCTTTATGGACACTGTTTTTGAGGATCATCAGATTTTCAAGAAAACCATGGATGAAATTCAAGAGCGATTTGGAGAGGTGAAAATTTTTGGAGAATACATAAGCAGAAAATAATGAAAGGATTTTCAGAGAAAATCGAAACTGTACAGGAATACTATTTTTCTGCCAAACTCAGAGAAGTCAATCAATTGATTGCCGAGGGAAAGCCAATCATTAATTTAGGGATCGGAAGCCCAGATCTCGCTCCTGATAATAAAGTTTTGGAAGCTTTAAAAAGCACTGCAGAAAATCCACGGGCACATGGATACCAAAGTTACCAAGGCATCCCCGAACTGAGAATTGCATTTGCGGAGTTCTATGCCAGAGAATATGGCGTCACTTTGCAGCCGGACAAAGAAATTTTGCCTTTGATGGGCTCCAAAGAAGGGATTATGCACATCAGCATGACTTTTCTGAATCCGGGAGATGAAGTGTTATTACCTAACCCGGGATACCCTACCTATGCCTCTGTCACCAACCTCTTAGGAGCAAAAGCGGTTTATTATTCATTGGATTTGAATAAAAAAGGCCGTCCGGACTTGGAAGAACTGGAGCAAAAAGATCTCAGCAAAGTCAAATTGATGTGGATAAATTATCCGCATATGCCTACAGGCGCTCAGGGTTCAGATGAAATTTTAGAAGAGTTGATAGCATTTGCCAAAAAGCATGACCTCGTTTTGATTTCTGATAACCCATATAGCCATATTTTAACGGATAAACCTCGTAGCATTTTAAGCATCAAAGGAGCGAAAGAAGTGGCTATGGAGTTAAACTCGCTCAGCAAAACTTTTAATATGCCTGGCTGGAGGATCGGTATGCTGGCAGGGAGAGCTGATTGGTTACAAAAAGTCCTGAAAGTAAAAAGCAACATGGATTCAGGAATGTTTCTAGGCCTTCAAAAAGGCGCTATTGCTGCTCTTGGGTTGAACAAAACCTGGTTTGAAGATTTAGAGGATTTATATAAAAACAGAAGAAAACTTGTCTGGAAGCTAGCAGATAAACTAGGGCTCAAATATGCCCAGGATAGTGCTGGCCTGTTTGTTTGGTGCCAGGTACCAGAAGGAAAAACTGCTGAGGAAATCGTGGATTATCTTCTGTATGAAAAAAACATTTTCATCACACCAGGAAAAATCTTTGGTTCGGAAGGGAACAACTATGTCAGGATTTCTCTCTGTATGCCAGAATTCAAAATTTTAGAAGCTATTAACCGTATTAAACCATAACCATGAAAAAGATACATATCATCGGACTGGGTCTTCTTGGAGGCTCTTTCGCCTTAGGCGCTAAAAAGAAACTAGCCGATCTTCATATCACAGGATTTGATATCGATGCCCAAAACCAAAAAGATGCGCTGACCCTAGGGATCGTTTCCGAAATCAAAGAACAAGCAGATGTGGATACAGATTTAGTCATTTTGGCTACTCCTGCGGATACACTGGGGGATTTGCTTATCCAGACTTTGGACCAAATCGGTAAAAATACTCTTGTTTTTGATGTAGGCTCTACCAAATCAAAGCTGACCACTTTAGTGGCTGGTCATCCTAAAAGAGCGCAATATTTAGCCGCTCACCCGATCGCAGGAACTGAATACTCCGGTCCAAAAGCAGCTTTAGAAGATCTTTTGGATAGAAAAGTCATGATCATCTGTGAACTCGAAAAAACAGATCTTCATCTCAAGGAAAAAGCCTATGAGCTGTTTGAGGCGTTGAATCTAAAACTTCGCTTTATGGATCCTGAGGAGCATGATAGACATTTGGCTTTTGTGTCCCACCTTTCCCATATTTCCTCATTTATGCTAGGGGAAACTGTCTTGCAAAAAATGGCTGATGAGAAAAATATCTTTGACATGGCAGGATCAGGTTTTGCCTCAACGGTACGATTGGCGAAATCCAGCCCAGCCATGTGGGCTCCGATTTTGACAGAAAACAAAGACAATATCTTACATGCTTTGGATGGATATATCGCAAACCTTTCCTCATTTCGTGAAAAAATCGCTCAAAGCGATACGGAAGGGTTATTCAATGAAATGGCAGATATCAATAAAATCCGAGACATCCTGGATCTCGAAAAATAAATTGAAAAAGCATCACAAATCAAACCACGAAATTACCGTGGTTTTTTTTATGCCTTTTGAATTTCAATTTAATGGGTAAATTCATAAACCCAAAAAATATAAACCTATGAAATCTAGCCTGATAAAAAATTCATTCACTTGCCTAAACATCAATTTTGCAAGATTCCATGTGACCATTGAAAAGCAATTAAAACACATGAAAAACAACCTATTCCTGATTTTAGCATTTTTTGCTTTCGAAGCATTAGCACAAGAAAACACTTGGGAAGTTATGGAAACTACCAACGAGGCCTCTCCCAGACATGAAAATTCATTTGTAGAATGTGATGGAAAATTCTATGCCCTTGGTGGAAGGACAGATCGGCCAGTAGAAGAGTTTGACCCAGAGACCAAAACCTGGAAAAAACTGGCAGATGTACCGATGAATTTTCACCATTTTCAGGCAGTCTCCTATGACCATGAAATCTATGTAATTGGAGCATTTACCGGTGGCTATCCCCACGAGAAACCCATTCCGAATTTCCTGATTTTCAACCCAAAGAAAAATGAATGGAGAGAAGGTCCAGAAATACCAAAAGAGCGATTGAGAGGATCTGTAGGTGTTTTTATCAGAAATGATAAATTCTATCTGGCCAGTGGTATCATCGACGGACATTGGGACGGGCATGTGACTTGGTTTGATGAATATGATCCGAAAACCGGAAAATGGACCGTTCTTCCTGATGCTCCGAGAGCAAGAGATCATTTCAGTGCTACTCTTGTGGAAGACAAAGCCTATCTTGTAGGAGGTCGTCGATCTTCAGCTGTTATCGGAAAAGTATTGGATCTTACAGTACCAGAAATAGACTATTTTGATTTTAACACAAAGACCTGGCATACCATAGATTCACAGATCCCCACTGAAAGAGCTGGCACCTCCAATGTTGCGAATGGCCCTTACCTTGTCGTCATGAATGGCGAAAGCGTAGCCCAAGAAGCTGCACATGCAGAAGTAGAAATGCTGGATACCCGAACTGGAGATTGGACAAGTTTACCTAAGTTAAATCAGGGAAGACACGGAACTGGAGCTATTTATTATAATGGAAAAATCTATGTCGCAGCAGGATCGGCCAATAGAGGTGGCGGACCTGAACTCAAAAACATAGAAGTCTTGGATTGGAAATAAGCCTTATCCAGTTCTTAATATATCTAAAACCAAGCTTGGGAAAGGGTGATTTTAGATTATTTCCTATTTCTGGCCTTTCATTTGAATACCTAAACCAGATTAAAAAACTAAACCATAAAATCGAGTCTTGCCACTTCTCATTTAAAGAATAGTGAATGACAAAGCGAGATTCCATGTGGCCATTTAAAAATAAACTAAAAACACATGAAAAATTTATTCACCCTAGCATTCGGATTATTATTGGCAATACCTGTTTTGGCTCAAGATGACATGACGATTCCGCTAATAGAAGTGGAAGGTTTTGCCGAAAGAAAAGTTGCTCCAGATGAAGCAGTTTTTTCCATTAATTTGGAAGAAAAGGCAATGAAAGTAACTGACGCCACTGATGTTTTAAATGCGAAAACCAAGAAACTGGCGCAGGCTCTGGAGAAAGCTAAAATCAAAGATTATAAATTGGTGGCAGATAACTATTCTGTGAATCTCAATAGAATTTATAGAAGTGGGTATTCCAGAGATAGCGGCTACGTCGCTACACAAAATCTTCGAATCACGACCAATAGCAAAAATGTAGATATGCAAAAAATCGTGGAAGCAATCCAAAGTTCGGGAGACATGTCCTTCAACTTGAATTTTCAGGTTTCTGAGGCAACTCAAAAATCCTTGGAGAATGAATTATTGACTGAAGCATTAAAAAACGCGGAAAGCCGTGCAGAATTAATTGCAGAAACTCTAAACATTAAATCCATCAGAGTTCATAGAGTCTCTTTATCAGCTTCTCAACCTGTTTACAAAATGGAAATGATGAGTGCCCGCGCCGATGCATCAGCACCACCGTTGATTTCACCAGATGATCAATCATTGCAAAAGAGAGTGATCGTCAAATTCACTTATTAATAAGATTTACCATTGAAAAGAGAGCTGAAATCAGCTCTCTTTTTCATTTATATGGTTTATATTTCTTGTTATGAATGATAAGGATATTCAAAACAAGCCATCAATCCACTCTCAGATAGAATCCAAATCTGCAGAAATTGGATTTACCATGCCATCTGACCTTTATATTGGTAGTCTTTTAAAAACTTTGGTAGCCAGTAAACCAAATGGGCATTTTCTAGAACTGGGAACCGGCATCGGACTTTCCCTCTCCTGGATGATTGATGGAATGGATCAGGAATCTAATTTGATTTCAGTGGACAATGATCCAAAATTAGTTTCCATTGCGAGAGAATTTTTCGGAGAAGACGGAAGAGTTGAACTTATTTTATCCGATGGGGAAAAATGGATTGAGTCTTACGAAGGCCCCCAATTTGATCTGATTTTCGCGGATGCCTGGCCTGGAAAATACAGCCATTTAGACGAAGTATTTTCTTTTCTGAAAGTGGGTGGCTTCTATGTTATAGACGACATGTCCAAACAACCCAATTGGCCTGAAGGACATGCAGAAAAGGCCGCCACATTAATCGAAATTTTGGAAAGTAGAAGAGACTTTCATTTAACTAAACTGAATTGGTCCACTGGAATTATCTTGATGACCAAAATTTCCTAATCCATAGATTTTGGGATTGGCGGTATCAATAATTAGGACCCAAATTATGATATTGGTCATTAACCACTACCCTTCCCAAAATGAGACCTAGATTATATCTACTTCCTTTTTTATGTTTAGTCCTTTGCTTTTCCTGTACTGAACCCAACCCAATTATAGGTACCTCAGAAATCACCAAATGGCCAAATGATAAAACTGGAGCCATTTCTGTCACTTATGATGATGGAATTATCAATCAGTTTACGATTGCCAAACCTATCATGGATAGCCTTGGTCTTCCTGCCACTTTTTACATAATCACCGGCAAAGTAGAAGGGGCTGGTAAAGGAAAGTTCATCGGAAGAGACCCCAAAGTCATCCTTCAGGAAACAGCCACGAATCCTACAGATTCAAATAATTTTTTCGAACGAGCTTCTTTGATTGCATTTACGGGAACGACAGAGGCTGAAGATTATCATGCCCGTGTAGGCTCATTATTTGAATCGGGCAAGGTGAAAGAAGCCTATAAATTGCTCGATGAAGGCTATGAAAAAATCCGAGAAGGTAAAATTAAAAATACCGGGGAAATCGTGTTTCATAATAATGTAGAAGATACCACGACCTGGGCACAATACAGGGAATATTCAGCACAAGGCCATGAAATAGCATCCCATACTGTCACCCACCCGAGACTTGCTGTTTTAGATGAGATAAATATGCTCTACGAATTAGAGCAGAGCAAAGCTGATTTGCTAAAGAACATCGGTGAGGAATCAATTTTCTCTGCAGAAGGGCCTTATGGGACCGAAAATGAGAGAGTCATGGAATATGCCCACAAAATATATCCTGCTTTGAGAAACCGGATGCCAGAGCCTTGGCTGGAAGAAATCAACCGAGGGAATACTAAACAACCAGGTCAATCCAAAAAGGAATATGTGCAATGGCAAAGAGGTCCTCAGACTAGAAATACGTTGGAAGAAATGAAAAGCTGGGTTGACACTGTCATGAACCATCAAAATATATGGTTGGTACTGGTGATACACGGCGTAGAAAACCTAGGCTGGGAGCCAAAGACAAAGGAGGAATTAACAGGATATTTTTCCTATATGAAAGCAAATGAGGATAAGCTTTGGGTAGAAACTTTTAGGGATGTCACCAAGTATATCCGTGCCAGGCAAAACAGTCAAATTTACAGCAAAATGGAAAATGGTTTTATTTCCATCTCCCTGCAATCAGAGCTGGATCCAACAGTCTACTCAGTCCCGCTTACTATTAAAACTTATATTCCTGAGGATTGGAAATCTGCTGCAAAGAGCGGGAAAGAGCCTCTTGAGATCCTTCATGACGAAAAGGGAAATTATGTTTTATTTTCTTTAAGTCTTGCGGAACCCAAAACTGAAATTACCAATGAAACCATGTAAAACATTCCTAGCTATATTATCAGTCATTTTTTTATCGGGCCTTTCACTGAAAGCCCAAAATCCTTCCCGCCAAGCTCTGCTAGAAGGAAAATACTACTTTGACGATCATAGGGATGTACTTAATGATTTTTCTACTTTTTATCACTTTAATAGTGATGGTACTTTTACCTCTCAAAGCTATGGTCATGTTAGTCCTGGGGGTTATGGAAAAGGAACATACAGACTTCAAAAAAAGAAATTAACCTTAGTCTACTCTGATGAAAAAGACCCCATCCGAAGTAAAATTTCTATAGTAGAAGATTCAAATTCCAACTCCTCGGATTCTGTACGTTTATCTTTTGAAATCTATGATTTAAGTGATGGAAGACCCCTACCAGCTATTATCAGTTTAAGAAGTAAAGTGAATCAGAATTTCCAAACAGAAATAGATGGAACCTACAATCTGTGGCTAAAAAGAGGAAATAAATCACAGGAATATGTAATTATTTTTTATGTATATCCGCTATTTTACCAGTTAATAGATTAAAGCGGCTTAATAAATGGTAAACTCTAGTTGTGAGGCTGCTTCGGTCATCCGTCATCGGTCTTCCTGCCAATCAAGCAAAGAAAATAAGGTAACTGGCATCATTGCGGACAATCATATTATTTTTATTGGATATGAGATAGTACATATTGATCTTGAAAATAACACTTCCAAATCCGTTAAAGTTGGATTGGCTGAATCCAATGGAATACAAATAATTGACAAAAAAATAAAGTATGAAATTGAAAAAATAACCAGTGACACTTTACATTTAAATGAGGGAGATTTTTTAATAAAAGTAAAGTCCTCTGAATAGTCGTTTTAGATAGAATATGAATTAAAAATCCTATGAAAAACATCCTTCTTATAGCCTTTGGTTTCTGTCTGGCCTTGATATTAGGCTTTGCTTTTAAAGTAAATTCTCCAATTGTACATACTGATACCATAAAAGAAAATCCTAAACTTGGCGCGTTCTCTATTAGCCTAAGTGTCAAAGACCTTCAGGTATCCAGACAGTTTTATGAAAATCTTGGATTTACCCAACTCGGGGGCAGCATGGATCAGAATTACCTCATTATGAAAAATGAGAATTCTCTGATCGGTCTATTTCAAGGGATGTTTGAGGGAAATATTCTCACTTTTAATCCAGGTTGGGATGAAAATGGGAAAAATATAGCATCCTTTGATGATATCCGTGACATTCAAAAACTGCTAAAAAACAAAGGGATGATAATTGATCAGGAACTGGATGAAAATAGTACTGGTCCGGCAAGTATGATTCTTACTGATCCAGATGGAAATTTGATCTTAATAGACCAGCATCGCTGATCCCGCCTTAAAAGAATTGATAGCAAGGGATTATTTCCTCCTACAGAAAAGCATTATCAGATACTAATTTTTTTTAATAAATTATAAATCAGAAACTTGAACAAACAACACCATGAAAGAGCTCAAAAAGGAAGACATTAAACAGGAGGTTTTTGATTTATACGATGCCTATGCTCACAATAAATTAGATCGGAGATCCTTTGTAGAAAAATTATCTGCCTATGCCGTAGGTGGAATTACAGTAGCATCTCTGATGAGTGCCATGATGCCTAATTATGTGGATACGATTACCGTTCAGCCAGATGATGCGCGTATCGATTCGGATTACATCATGTATGACTCTCCCAAAGGCGGTGGAAAAATCAAGGGTCTGCTTTCCAAACCTTCAGGAATGAGCGGAAAAGTCCCTGGAATTGTCGTTGTCCATGAAAACAGAGGCTTGAACCCATATATTGAGGATGTGGGAAGAAGGTGTGCTGTTGCAGGATTTATTTCATTGGCACCAGATGCATTAACTCCATTTGGTGGCTACCCCGGCAATGATGATGAAGGTAGAACCATGCAGTCAAAAAGAGACAGAAATGAAATGTTGGAAGACTTTATTGCTGCTTATGAAACCTTAAAAAAACATCCTGACTGTACCGGTGAAGTAGGTGTGGTCGGATTCTGTTTTGGCGGCTGGATATCGAATATGATGGCCGTGAGGCTTCCTGAATTAGGTGCTTCAGTCCCTTTTTATGGAGGACAGCCATCGGCAGAGGAAGCTGCTCAAATCAAAGCTCCACTGATGCTTCAGTATGCAGGTTTGGATGAGCGTGTCAATGCAGGATGGCCAGCTTACGAGGAAGTATTGAAAGCAAACAATGTGGACTACCAGGCTTTTGTCTATCCCGATGTCAACCATGGTTTTCATAATAATACCACGCCAAGATACGATGAGGCGGCCGCAACCTTGGCTTGGGAGCGTACTATTGACTTTTTTAACAAACATCTCAAAAGCTAAAATTCCACCTAAAAAAAGGAGGCTTTAGGCCTCCCTTTTTTAGGTCATTAATAGACCATTCCTAGATAGAGCAAAAATGTCAAAATCCCTAAAGCCAAACCAAGGATAAAGACATTGTAAGCATGCCTCAGTAAGCTATACTTTTTGTTCAACACTTTGGCTTGGTAAAATAGCGCAATTGACATTTGTTCTTGAATCTCTTTTTTGGAAGGTAAAATCCTATTGACTTCTTCCAGGTATTGCTCCATGGTCAGATTAGCACTTGCACCAAAAAACATGATACTTGCTTTAGGGTCGACTTCGTTTAAACTCTTATTTCCCATGATTTTAGGCTTGGCAGACTGCACCGCCAGAATAGTGGATACAAAACATGCAGAAATCAACAATACCACTGGCAACAGAGTTAGTGGGCTTTGTATTTCAATCTGATGGGAAATGGTTCCATATCCCATGATTGCCACCACAGAAGAAATCACCAAAGCATTGATGCTGATTATGATATTGGCTTTGTTATCTGCTATCTGAAGGAGATTACAATTATTTTTAAAAGTCACTCTAAAAAAAGTCTGATGTTCTCGATCAGGTTTCTCTCTTTTAACAAGGATAGGCTCTTCCATAGTTTCTGTTTGTACAAATGAAATTTACATAAAAAATCAGAAGCTCACAGGATTTAAACCTCATTTTCAGGTAGTTTACATGACCCTCTCAAAAAATCAATAATCCCTGCTCCTTTAAAATCTCCCAAACTTCAGAGGTAACTAAATCTTCAAATTCACCGATTTCTTCTTCATACTTCTCTCTGATAGGCTTGAGTGTATTTAATGGATTGGTATAAGAGATCAATTCCAACAAACTAAAAAGCCATGCCCCGAGTTCTTCAGGAAGTTCCAAAGCAAAATCTTCTTTTTTGCCAGAAAAAACCAGTTCCACAAAACCCTCCTCCTCTCCTTCCATCAATTCTGGAAGAGCTCCAATCCAAAGAATTCTTTGTTGGTCTTTATATACCGGTTCGGATTCATTCTGAATTGCTTTTGCAATATACTTCTTGTCTATCCCTGTCTTTGGCATCTTGATTTCAAACCATTCCTGTAGCGGAATTTCAAAGCCGATTCCATGCATGTAATTGAACAAGGATTTTCGTAAACCATCACCGAAAAGTTCATGCTTTGCACCTACAGGATCCTTAAAAGCAAGTTCATTTGTCGCGAAATCCCCCTCTTCTGGACTCACCCTAGAGACATGGAATGCCTTCGGATCTAAGCCAACCGGGCTGTGGGCAGTCATGGCAAATCGATGCCAAAAAGCAGATTGCAATACTCCCAACTCAAAAAGCTGGCGCACCATTTCCATCGAATCAATGGTCTCCTGGGCTGTTTGGGTAGGAAATCCATACATCAAATAAGCATGTACCATAATTCCTGACGAGGTAAAATGGTTACAAACCTGAGCCACCTGGGATACCGTCACTCCTTTCTTGATCATCGCCAATAATCGATCGGAAGCGACTTCCAAACCTCCAGAAACCGCAATACAACCTGAGGCTCGAAGGAGTCTGCATAGATCTTGGGTAAAGCTACTTTCAAACCGGATATTGGTCCACCAGACCACTGTCAGTCCGCGTCTAAGGATTTCTATCGCTACATCGCGCATCAAAGCAGGTGGTGCAGCTTCATCCACAAAGTGGAATCCGTTGCTACCGGTTTGTCGCATGATTTCTTCGATTCGATCACAAAGAACTGCAGCGGTGATCGGTTCATATCGTGCTATATAATCCAGAGAAATGTCACAAAAAGTGCATTTCCCCCAATAGCAGCCATGCGCCAAAGTCAGTTTATTCCATCGGCCGTCACTCCATAATCTATGCATGGGATTGGCAACCTCGATGACTGATAAATAATTCTGTAAGTTTAAATCTGAATAATCAGGAGTTCCTACGTCACGTTGGGAAACATCTTTAAACGCAGAGTTATTCCACATTTTAACCTGCCCATTTTCCCTTACAAAAGTCCTTTTCAACTCAGTTTTAGGTCTTTGTCCATCTAAATGCTCCAGCAATAATCGCACAGGAGCTTCTCCATCATCAAGAGTGATGAAATCAATGTAGTCAAAAACCCGGGGATCTTTTAAAGACCTTAATTCTGTATTGGGATAACCACCACCCATCCAGACGGAGATTTCCGGGTAATTCTTTTTGATGAACTGACCACATTTCAATGCCCCATAAAGATTTCCTGGAAAAGGCACGGAAAATGCAACCGAATCCGGGTGAAATTCCTGAATTCTTGCATTCAGTAAGTCAAGCATGATTTGATCGATCAGACCAGCTTCTCCTTTGAGAGCGCTTTCCATATCATCAAAATCACTTGCAGAAACGGCAAGTTTTTCTGCATATCTGCTGAATCCAAAATTTGGATCAATGACCTCTGTGATCAAATCTCCCAAATCCTCTAAGTACAGCGTAGAAAAATACCTGGCCTTATCCCTCACTCCCAACGTTCCAAATGCCCATTCCAAATCATCTAACTGTTCAAACCTTCCGGCTTCAGGAAGATAATCTCCTTCTGAAATATGGTAGGCCAAAGTGGGGTTTTTATCCTGCAAAAAGGAAATTACCGGTTCTATCGTTTGTAAGTATTTCTGTTTAAGACGAAGGATTCTAGATGCATTATCTGAAAGCTCAATATCTAAATCTTCAACAAATTCAAAAACCTGCTGTAAGCCTTTCTTGGAGAAAAGTTCCAAAATCACCTCGATTCCTAAGTCCATTTGCCTGGAAGACACACCAAGGGTATTTAAAAACCCTTTCAGGTATGCCGTAGCCGGGTAAGGAGTATTTAACTGGGTAAATGGAGGAGTGATGAAGAGTACTTTTGTAGACACAAAGGTTTCATTTATTGATTTCCAAAGTTCGCAAAGAATCACGGATTCCGGCTAACCCAAATCAAAATAAGAAAAGCTTCTCTTTTAAACTTCCTTTGAAGCCTTAAAAATTTGGTAGATTTACTTTTCAAGATAATTACCAAATGAGAGATAATAAATTTAATATCGCCGTTTTAATCGATGGAGATAATGCCCAGGCTAAATTGATTAAAGAGATTTTGGAAGAGGTTTCCAAATATGGAAAAGCAACGATCAGGAGGATTTATGGCGACTGGACCACACCTCAAATGAATAGCTGGAAGGAAATGATAAACCTCCATTCTTTTAACCCGATCCAGAAGTTTTCTTATACCACAGGAAAAAACTCCACGGACAGCTCATTGATTATAGATGCCATGGACATCCTTCACAGTGACAGTGTGGATGGTTTTTGCATCGTTTCCAGTGATTCAGATTATACTGGTCTAGCCAAAAGAATTCGTGAAGAAGGCCTTTTTGTGATGGGAATTGGAAGACGTATTACACCAAAAGCCTTTGTACAATCCTGCGAGATTTTCACATTTGCCGAAAACTTAGGACCTGGAGCAGATGATGAAAAAGTGCCTACCAAGAAGTCTGAAAAACAATCCCCGGGTCCAACTAGACAAGACGTGTTTAAAGTCGAGGATTCCAAAAAAGAAGAAATTCTAAAAGAAGCCCCTACCTTAGATTTAGATTTGATCGACAAGGCTTTTGAGATTTCTTCTGATGAAGAAGATGAAATTCACATTGCCAAAATCGGAGCCTCTCTCCGCAAAATAGATCCTAGTTTTGACCCTAGATCTTACGGTTTCAGAAATTTGACTGAGCTGTTTCGAAGTTTGAAAAAATACCAGGTCATGAAAAATGAGGTGAACGGATTGAATTATCCCTTAGTGAAACTGAAATAAAAAAGGGCCAATTTTGGCCCCTTTTCAGGTTTATGGTTTGAAAGTACTATCGAAATCAGAATAAGTTTTTCTATTAACCTCCTGCAAAAATATAGGCGCAACCATGTTCTTGAGCTCTTCCCAATGCCCAAACTCCAGATGGAACAACCTGAACACCCGGTAGCACACCGCTCATCATATCCTTGGTTACTTCTTCAGCATTCAAATTCATAGAAGAAGCGACTGCGCCGCTATATACTTGGATCGCCAACCCACAAACACAAAACATCGCTCCCCGCTCCTGGAGGCCTTTTATCCCTTGGATTTGAGGCATCGGGAAATCTCCCGGCTTAGGATCGTAATAGGGATTTCTCAATGAGGGCTCTCCAGAGATAGGATCTTTCACACCTAAGGCTTCCCCCAATTTATACTTAGCCCAAAGTCTGTCCTCCAACGCAAAACCAATCCCACTATGGCGGAGAACAGTCATAGCTGTGATATCAGAATCAGGACTATCCGTCTGATTATTTGTCAAATAAAAAACCCAATTCCAAATGATGGGAAATCCATCATGAGGCGTCGACCCATCATATACCACCCGGTGTGTACCTTTTATTTTTTTAAACCATTCATCTGCTTCATGGATACTTGTGTTTCCTTCAGATTCTGGTTTGCCAAATACAGGATTCACCAAACCAGAAATCCCACCAATAGCCGAACCAAGTGCAAATTTTTCTAGAAAATTTCTTCGAGAAGTACTATTTGTATTATTCATAATAAAAATATTTTAGGTAGAAAATGTAAATCAAGCAAATGGAGTAGTTAAAAAATGTGTATTTCAATTTACAGAATAAAAAACAAAAAAATTACCAAAATATTGAAAATGAATACTTTAATTATTAGAAAATAGTTATTTGATTTCAGTTTTAGAGTCAATTTCTTTGAGACATTCAAAAAAAATTGAGAAAAAAAATAATCCAATTATGTGAATCCAAAAATGATTGAAAAAATTCAATTTAATAGACTTAATAAATTCAAAAAACTTGAAACTTAACTATTTCCCAACAACCAAGCGATAAAAAGTGTTTGATACACTAAACAACATTTCTATGAAATCTATCCTGCTTAATCTCTTTTTGATCATTGGATTCATCCCTGTTTTTTCTTGTCAGGCTCAAAGTACCAACAGCTCCGAAAAAGATCCTTACAACTATCAAACACCAAGTAGGGACGGTACTGGCAAAATTTATATGGGAAGAGAAATTTCCCAAGTCATGGGATTTCAGGGAAAAGCTTGGCTCGAAAGACCGAACAGAGAAGAGGAAGAAGGAATTTCCATCGCTTTAAAAAACCTTCCTATCACCGAAGAAAGCATTGTCGCCGATATCGGGGCAGGTTCTGGCTACTATTCATTTCGGATTGCAGCTCTAGTACCTAATGGAAAAGTCTATGCAGTGGAAATTCAAGACGAGGCCATTTCCTATTTAAATGATAAAATTGAGGATTTAAAAATTGAGAATGTAGAAACTGTGAAAGGCTCAGAAAAATCACCTAACCTGCCTGAGAAATCTGTCGATCTTGCAATCATGGTAGACGTTTATCACGAATTGGCCTATCCGGCTGAGATTCTTCAAAACATTTACAAATCACTAAAACCAAACGGAAAGATATTATTGCTGGAATATCGCGGGGAAGATCCCTCTATCAATATCAAACCCCTCCATAAAATGACTGAAAACCAAGTAAAAAAGGAATTAAAAGCCAATGGATTCAAGTTTGTCAAAAATGGTAAATTCCTTCCTATCCAACATTTTTTGATCTTCGAAAAAGCAGATTGATTTTGGAGCACCAATGAAGATTTGAAATCAGACAGAAAAAAAAAAACTTTTTTCAAGTTCCCATTACCACTTTCGGTTAGAAATATCGCCTATAGAATTGTAACCAAAATTCTATTCGCCATGAAATCACTATTTCAACAAAAACTAAGTGCATTTTTCTTATTCACTTTTTTATCCATCGTCATTTTCTCCTGTGATTCTGGAGGAAGAGAGGAACCCATCAAAATCTCTCCAGATGCAGAGAGTATCTCCACTTATCTCAGAGGACTCACGTTCAATTCAGATGAAATCCTAAATGTCCAGCCGATTTCAGGATCGATTTTCCGAGAAAACGTGGGTAGTCCTAGTTCCAGCACAACTCCTGGAAATGGAACCTACACAGAATGTAAAACACAAAAAGTAAATCTTAGGAGCAATTTTGAAGAGATTGCGATACTCCAACCTACCAATGGTGTGATTTACCCGGGAGCCTTGGTGGTCGCTGATGAAGCTACATTAGGAGGAATTCCAACTCCAGTCACAATCGACCGGGCTCCCTTGAAACTGAGACTTGATCTGCCAGGAATAGGTGAAAACGGAAACATTGAAGTAGAAAATGCCAGTAACACAAGCGTTCAATCAAGCGTGGATGAAGCATTGGAGTGGTGGAATGCCAATGCCAAACCAGATGGCTATACTATCGCATCAAACTCTTCCTATTCTGCAGCCACCTCCTATACTGCTAAGCAATTGAGCATAGATGTCGGACTTAATGTAGAATGGGCAAAAGGTGATGCTCGGGCTCAGTTCAATTACACTTCTAATGAAAGCCAAAGAGTAGCTATGATGGTTTTTAAGCAACGCTTTTATACTATCTCTATGGATGCTCCTGGCTCTCCGGGTGATGTTTTTGGACCGGATGCCACCATTACTGATGTAGAATCCAGATTTGGATCAAATGGCCCTCCTGCTTACGTTCATTCTGTTTCTTATGGAAGGATTATCATGTTCAGAATGGTCACAACAGAATCTGCAACCGATGGAGAACTTTCAGGAGCTCTCAATTATGCTGCAGGTGTGACCAACGTGAGTGGAAGTACTGAGATAAAGTATAAGCAGATTCTTGAAAAATCTTCTATCACTGTCGTAACAATGGGAGGAAACGCAGAAGCTGCTTCTTCAGCTGTAACCGCCAGAAGTTTTGCAGACCTAGAACCTATTTTACAAGGAGAGAATGCAGTATACAGCAGAAATAATCCTGGAGTACCGATAGCATATAGTCTCAAATATTTAAAAGATAACACCAGTGCCAAGTTAGGCTATACCACTGATTACAATGTAAAAACTTGTGAAGTAGGGGTTTATCCTTCTAGAGATGTCAGTTTGAATAACAAAAACGGATTCTTAGGGGTAGACATGAGGTTCACCATCACTTATAAAAAGCTTTCTGGAGGAACTCCAAAAAACTACACCATATCAAGTGGAGATATAAAAACCAATACCAAAAAGATTAAATCCATTCCAGCAGGTGCCTATGATATCAGAATCACGATTGAGTTCCAAGATGGATTTAAATGGAAGTTTTTATCAGATTACACCTATTCAAGACCGACAGCAGCTTGTTTCCAATCGGAACAATCATTTGCAAAAATAACGGTCAAAAAAATAAGTTGTTAGAACTATAAAATCCAGCTATTCTCTTGCTGCCAATTGCTCCTGATAAAAGCTGGCTTTTTCCCGATCGTTAATCCCTTCATAGGCAGAAATTAACGATTGCCCAACTGAGAATAGTGCCGCCTCATCCACATCAGTTTGAGCTTGATAGGATTCAAAAGCCGGCTTCAAAAATTCTATGGCGGTAGAATAATCCCCAAGTGCCAATAAGCATTCACCGAGTGCTTGTTGGCTTTGGGTTATTTGTGGATGGCCCTCAGAATAGGCACTTTTCCTGATTTCCAATACTTTTTGGAAGTAAGTGTTTGCCAACTGATAATCATTTTCCCACATGGCTATTTTTCCCAGTCTATCCATAGGACCTGCAATTCTGGGATCACTTTCGGGAAGAATTTTTTGATAATTTTCCAGTGCCAGTTGAAAATTGGATTTTGCCCTTTCCATTTCACCTTTCTCCATAAAGGCGGTTCCAAGACTACCCATCAAAGCCCAATAATAAACATGCTCTTTGCCTACCAATGAATCAGTTATTATCAACGTCTGGTTATAAATAGGGATTGCTAGATCTGGCAGACCCATATTTACCATCGTCCTAGCATAATTGGCCATACTAGCCATGGTTTCTACATGATATTCACCAAGAATAGCTCTCCTTTGGTCCAATGATTCTTTGATATAACCTAGTGCTACAGAGTCCTTATTCATGGATTGGTACAAACTCCCCAAATGATTATAGGTGTATGCGATTTCTAAATGTGGCTCTTCAAAAAGCTCTTTTTTCATCGCCAGAGATTCTTTCAGATATTTCTCAGCTTGCTCATATTTCCCATTTTCCCGGGCATTGGCACCGATCATATGAAGCACAAAAGCTACATCAACATTTGCATTTTGATTCAGATCACTATAAATCTGATAGGCAGACAAATAAGCCGAATCGGCGCGTTCAAAATCTCCTATGTCATATAATACATTCCCTAATTCAGTTAAAGCAGAAGCCATATATTCACCATCCTTGACACCTGCATTTTTTAATCTGCTAATCGCTTTTTTGGAATAAATCAAAGACGAATCGTACTTGCTCAGCAAATAATACATAGCGGAAATTTGGGTTTCATTATCAGCTAAAACCTCATCAGAAATCTCATCCTCCACTTTATTAATCTCATATGCTTTGAATATCAATTCTCGTCCTTTATCGTATACTCCAAGGTTAAAATAAATTCCCGCAAGTCTGGAGGCAATCGAAGCAAATAACTCTGGCTGATTGCCAAGATTTCTTTCCAGGTTTTCTTTTCCTTCATTCAATAGCTGGACGGCAGTAATGGTGTCTGCTCCTCCTATATTGGGGTCGGCCGCCATAAAAACATCTGACAATAAATCGGTAACCTGATTTGCCTTTTCAGCTTCCAATTGAGCAATATTCCGCTCTTCGCTCAATCTCTTTGTGTAGTAAATCCCACTAAATGTCAGCAATAAAAAAGCTATTGAAATAGATGCTACCAAACTGGTATTCCGTCTCAAATATTTAGAAAATGAATAAGTCCAGTTTTTTGGGTGACTCGAAATCGGATATCCAGAGAGAAACAATTTCACATCCCTTTGCATTTCATCTACAGACACATATCGGCTTTCGGGATCCAACTCTAAAGCTTTTGAGCAAACATATTTCAAGTCTGAAATAAAGGGAGTTTTGCTTTTGAAATCTGAAGGGATGAAGGAAAAATCACCTGAGATTTTTGCGTTCTTCAATAAAGATAAATCCTCAAAATATTGTTGGAATGGATGTCTTCCAAATGAAAGCTGGAAGAGAATCAAACCCAAAGAGTAAATATCTGAGGGCGTTCCAGCATCCTTTTTTTCAATTTGCTCCGGAGATGCATAAGCCAATGTGAAACTACTCGCTCTATCTTCCGAGTCCTCTAGAATTTTAGAAACACCAAAATCCAAAAGCCTTACCTGCCCATCTTTGTTGACTATGATATTTTGTGGCTTTAAATCCAAATGCACAATCAAATTCTGATGCGCGTATTGTACCGCAGCACATACTTGAAAAAATAATTTCAGCCTATCTTTCAGATCCAAATTGGAGTCCTGGCAGTATTCCAGAAGATTTTTACCAGCCACATATTCCATTGTGAAAAATGGTCTTTCAGTTTCAGTAAACCCTCCATCATATAGTCTGGCAATATTTGGATGATTTAATTTAGCCAGAATCTGCCTTTCTCTATTGAAAAAATCCTTTATGTTGGAATCTAACACCAAGGATCTCAAAATTTTAATTGCAACAGTCTGATCGAATTGTCCATCGATTCGTTTTGCCTGAAAGACCGTCCCCATTGCCCCTGAACCGATGATTGATTCCAGCTGAAAAGCACCCACCTGCATTCCAATCAAATCCGACTCATCTTCGATTTTTTCCAAAAGCTGATGGGCGGAGGCCTCAAAAATCCTATGCCCTTTTCCATCTGATTCAATCAGGCCTTTTAGTAGGTTAAAAAGTTCCAGATCCTCCTTTGCCACCGTATCCAAAATCGATTGTTTGTTTTCCGGATCCGCCTCCACAATTTGATGGAAAAGCTTTTCAACCTTTTCCCAATTCCCCTTGATCATTTTAAAAAAGTTAATTCTTCAACTCATTGCTCAGCCAGGCTTTTGCCAACCTCCAGTCTCTCCGTACTGTATCAATAGAAACTCCCATCATGGAAGCAATTTCTTCATGTTTATATCCACCGAAAAAATGAAACTCCACCACCCTACAATGACGGTTATTAATGGATTTAAGGCGGGTTAAAGCCTCATTTAAATTCAAAACTTCTTCCGGAGTAGTGATCACGGGATTAGAAATAGCCCCATACGTTAAATGTATTTGATCTCCTCCTCTTTTTATTCGTTGCTTTTGCCTGGCATAATCCACCAAAAACCTACGCATTACAATCGCTGCCACAGCCAGAAAATGTTGTTTATCCTGAATGACCTTTTCCTGCTTTTCCATCTTCAGGTAGGCTTCATGGACCAGTGAGGAAGTATCGAGGGTAAATGCATTACGCTCATTCTTTAATTTAAAATGAGCCATCTTACTGAGTTCTGAATAGCAAGCCAAAAACTGATTTTTGATGATAGTGTATTGACTTGGTTCTTGTGAAATGGTTTCAGAATACATACGATTAGGTCATATTAGCTGAGAAAAATAGTTTCCTAAAATAAGCTTAATGCCTTAAAACACCTAATCACAAGTGATTAAAATTCAATTATATAGGATATAAAATACAAAAAATCAAGTATGAAAATTCTTTCTATAATACCTATCTAGACTTTCTTTTAGAATGTCATTTGCTTACTTTGAATCACAATCCTCGATCTTATGAAAAAAATTTTACTACTCTTTCTCACTCTTAATTGTTTCCAAGGTTTTGCCCAGGAGTTATCAAAAAATCAGATCGAGCAACTGACAGATAAGAACTGGCAGCATGGTCTTTCTCTCTTGCAGGAAATTGTCAGCATGCCCAATGATGCTTTTTATCCAGAGCAGATTGAAGTCAATTTAAAATGGTGTGAGGATCAGTTCAAAAACAGAAACTGGACTTCAGAAAGATTGGTCACAGATGGGATACCATTGTTATTAGTGGAAAAAAAAGCACCGGGAGCTACAAAGACAATTCTTTTCTATTTTCATGTGGATGGACAGGCTGTAGACAGAAGCAAATGGGATCAGGAAAATCCTTATTCACCAGTCCTTAAAAGCCAAACAGGAAGTGGAAGTTGGGAAACAATCCCAAATGAAAGGCTGGAAAAAGAATACGATCCTAACTGGAGGATTTTCGCAAGATCGGCATCTGATGACAAGGGACCGCTTGCCATGTTTTTGACTGGGTGGGATGCTTTAGAAAAAGAAGGGATCGCGCCCGATTATAACGTCAAAATTATCTTGGATTTTGAAGAGGAACAAGGTTCTCCTAGACTGCCAGGTGCCGTATTGAAATACAAAGAAAAACTGACAGCAGATAGGATGCTCATCATGGATGGCCCCAGACATACGAGCAATGAACCAACCCTAAGCTATGGAGCACGTGGAATCGCTGATTTAACATTGACGACTTACGGACCAAAATTCCCTCAACACAGTGGACATTATGGGAATTATGCTCCAAACCCGGCATTGCTTCTGTCTCAGCTTTTAGCTTCCATGAAAGATGAAAATGGTCGGGTTTTGATCCCGGGATATTATGATGGCATTGAATTGACAGCAGGAGAAAAAGAAATTCTTTCAAAAGTCCCAGACGATGAAAAAGCTATTCAAACAAAACTAGGAATAGGAAGAACAGATAATGTGGGAACTAGCTATCAGGAAAGCATCCAATATCCATCACTAAATATCAGGGGGATGGAATCTGCTTGGGTAGGTAGTGAAGCCAGGACGATTGTGCCAGCCACTGCTATCGCGGAAATAGACGTCCGGTTGGTGCCTGAGTCAGATCCAGAAAGATTATTTGGTCTGATCAAAGATCATATACAGAAACAAGGGTTTCATATTTTAAGCGAAGACCCAACGGATGAAGACCGAATGACTTATCCAAAAATCGTGAAAATGGTCTATTCCATTTCCTACCAGGCTTTTCGGACGCCTATGGATTCTGATGCAGGAAAATGGTTGAGATCATCTATGCAGCGTGCTTTTGGGAAAGAACCTGTCCAAATCAGAATCTCAGGTGGTTCTATCCCCATTTCTCCTTTTGTGGATGCCTTGGGTATTCCCGCAGTGACAATCCCAACTGTCAACGCTGATAATAATCAGCACAGTCCTAATGAAAATATCCGATTAGGGAATTACAGAGAAGGAATCAGTACGGTGATTTCCATTTTGACTGAAAAAACAAGTGATTCGATCGAAAAAAAGTAATGGTCGATTTAGATTGAAACTGATCCAAAGAACCATTAAATTTAACTGGTTTTTATAACGAATTTCTGATGGCTCTTAAACCTTTTTTACTGTTTGTCACATTCACATTTTTGTCGGTTTCTGCTTATCCTCGATCAGAAAAATCTGATTCAGAATTGGCTTTGTCTGATACTAAACTTCTTGGAAAATCACCAAAAGATCAGTTGGCTCGAATAGAAGAAAGTCCTGAAATCGCTCGCCCAAAAAACGATACAATCCCCACAAGTGAGGGAGTAATAGTGGAAGATGGGTTTATTGAAAAAATGGACAATTACCTCGCTTTTCGATTAAGTCTTGTCAATGATAATGAAAGGTTTTCGGTAAATATCGGTCCCACCGAAACAAAAATCTACCCGAATGGATCATCTGTCTTTAAACTCAATTTGAACTATAGATTCTTATCTTTCGGATTTAAATTTATTCCTAAATTCCTCACCGGGAACGACGATGATATTCTGAAAGGCAAAACCACTGGATTAGGTTTTTCCACCGGATTAAATTTCACTCATTGGGTACAAGAAATAAGCTACACCAGAACTACCGGTTATTATTTGGAAAACACTGGTGATTTTGACCCGGAATGGAGTGCTGGAGATCCTTATCTTCAATTTCCAAACCTGCATTATAGAAGTTTTCAGGGCATCACTGGCTATAATTTTAACCAACATTTCTCCACAAAAGCATTATTAACCGGCACTGAAAGACAGCTGAAAAGCGCAGGAACTTTCCTACCAACTTTGCTTTATAGGTATTATATCGTTGATAATCGGGAAGAACCAACTGGAAACACCGGCACTCAAAAGTCCAAAAATTTTGAAATAATCGCCAATGCAGGCTACTATTATACGCATGTCATTCAAGAGAAATTCTATGCCTCAGCGGGAGCTTCTTTGGGTTATGGATTACTTTCTTCCAAAGTCATTACAAGATTTGTCGATGATCGGGATGAAACCAAACAAAATAACGGGGTTTTTAAATGGGATGCTCGAGGTGCTCTAGGTTATAACGGTGAAAGGTTCTTTTCCGGAATGATAGTAACTGCGGAAAACAGAAAATTCAAGCAGCAAAAAACATCGGTCATCAATACAAACTGGCGGGTTTATTTACAATTCCATGTAGGGTTTAGAATTACCGCTCCTAATAAATTACGTAGTACGATGGACGCTATTCCGTTTGTAAATTAAATCAGGGTTTTTTAAAACTATATAAGAAAGGGGCTTTATGCGATCCTCCAGTATACAATTTATCGTGCCGCTCCAAAATATTCAAGCTAAGCATTTTCCTTTGAAAATTTGCCCTATTGAGACTTTCCCCTAAAATAGCTTCATAAACTTGCTGGAGCTCTTTCATGGTAAACATTTCAGGTAATAGATTAAAGCTCAGCAACTTATGATCTAAATGAATGCGTAAATGCTCTAAAGCTTTCTCGATAATCTCCCGGTGATCCATCATTAAATCAGGAAGCTGATCTAAATCATACCACTCGATAGAATCAGATAAGTAATCGGGTGTAGGGGAGACATTTTTATAATTGATCAATGCATAATATCCCACCGTAATAAACCTGCCCAATAACCAGTGATCCTCCACCGGATTCCCTTGTTCTTCCATGATTCTCTTCATGATCTCAGGCTTGAATCGCTGCATCGACCCGAAAGTATGAAACTGCTCCAGGTATATCTCATCTAGGCCTGTACGCTCAGAAAGGCCTCTTTTTACCGCTTCATCCAAAGCTTCGTCTACTTTCACAAATCCTCCCGGAAGTGCAAAAGTCTTCATATTATGATACTCCAAGATCAAAATCTTTAGTTTCTCTCCTGAGAAACCAAAAATCACTGAATCATAGGAAATATTTGGGAGATATTCGGAAGTTGTTGAGGTCATGGTTTATACTAAGAAAAACTCGAGGTGTTAATTGGATTTTCAAAAATAAGGATTTACTATTGTTTCACAACGAAACAATAAACTCAACTTATGAAATCTGCATTTAAATTCTTTCAGATTTTTGTTTTGGCTCTTTTCATTGGTTTACCAACCTATCTAAAAGCCCAAAACCCAAACGGATTTGCCGTGCAAACTAAAATAAAAAACGGAATAATAGAAGGTTCTTTTGACACGAAGTCAGGCATCCAGAAATTCTTTGGGATTCCCTTTGCCAAACCTCCGGTAGGTGAATTGAGATGGAAAGCACCTCAAGCGCTTGAGAACTGGTCCGGAGTGAAAAAGACGATGAATTTTGGTCCTAGAGCGATTCAAGCCCCTGTTTTTGGAGATATGGACTTCAAATCTGACGGACTAAGCGAAGACTGCTTGTATCTGAATGTTTGGACTCCAGCAGATAGAAACACCAAAAACCTCCCCGTATTGGTGTATTTTTACGGAGGTGGATTTGTAGCAGGAGACGGATCTGAACCCCGATACAACGGTGAAGCGATGGCCCAAAAAGGAATAGTAGTCGTCACCGTCAATTATAGGCTAAACATTTTTGGCTTTTTTGCCCATCCCGGTCTAAGTACGGAAGCCCCATATCAAGCCTCTGGAAATTATGGCCTTTTAGATCAAATGGCTTCTTTAAAATGGGTAAATGAAAACATCGAAGCCTTTGGTGGTGATCCGTCAAAAGTGACTATTGCAGGAGAATCAGCTGGATCGATTTCAGTAAGTTACCAAATGGCCTCCCCCCTCTCCAAAGGGTATTTAGCAGGGGCTATTGGAGAAAGCGGTGCCGGAATCAATCCTACTTTGGCACCTGTCAGTCTACAAGAAGCTGAAAAAACCGGAGAGGATTTTGCAAAAACTGCGGGTTTTTCTTCTATCGAAGATCTAAGAAAATTATCAACCAAAGAGATTTACGAAATCTACACCGAATCAAAAAGATTTGGATTCCCAGTGGTATTGGACGGGTACTTTCTACCAAAAACTTTACCGGAAATCTTCGAGGAAAAAGAACAGGCCATGATCCCATTATTAGCTGGATGGAACTCTGCAGAAATCCCAGGAATGGCCTTTATGCAAGGAAAACCCTATACACCAGAAGCGTTTATCGAAGTCGTAAAAAATACCTATTCAGAAGAATTTGAAGAAGTATTGAATCTTCATCCACATGCCAATGCAGAGGAAGTAGAATGGTCTGCCACACACTTGGCAGCAGATAGATTTATCGCATATAGTACTTGGAAATGGATCGATCTTCATGCAAAAAATTCTAGCCAGCCTGTCTATAGGTATCTATACAGCAAACTTCGTCCACCATTAAAGGACGCTAATCTTTCCCCAGGACTGGCAGGTGGTACTATCGAAGGAGGCCCAAAAATGCCAGAACCTATCGGAGCCCCTCATGCCTGTGAAATAGAATATGCAATGGGAAATCTCCCGCTGGTGAATGCTTACTCATGGACTGCTGAAGATTACCAAGTATCAAAAACATTTATGAATTACTTTGCCAACTTTATCAAAACCGGCAATCCAAACGGAAATGATCTGCCTACCTGGGAAGTGGTCAATGGATCTGATGAAACACCTGCCACTATGGTAATCGATGTGCAAAGTAAACTGATTCAAGCCGATGATCAGTCCAGGTATCAGTTTCATGATAAATACTACGGAAACAAGTAATCAAGCTATTCCATTTCCGGCCCGGGGAGTTTTAATACTCCCCTTTTTTATCCTATAGCCCAACTTTATTCCCCGCTATTACCATTTTGAGGGTTCCATAATCATATTTCCCATTAAAAAACTCTCTTAAATCACTCATACTTTTTTGCTTTTCCAGTTGATCCCGGATTTCGGAAATCACAGCATCTGAAAGGCAATCCTTCAGTTCAATTCTACCAGTTTCGATTCCAAAAGCCAAATGCGATTTGATTGTTGATGAGGCCAAATTTCTTTCTTTTGCAATCTCCTCAGCCGTCCTTCCTGACTGAAACAAATGATAAGTAACTTCAAAAGAATCTCCTTTCTGTCTTTTTGGCTTTGCGGAATCCTTCTTTTTTCTACCGGTTTTTGATTTGATATCTTTGATTTTATCTCGTGCATGTTCTTTTGCCATCGAAATAAACTGCCTTCTCAACCCAAGGATTTCCTCCTCTAGCTCCTGCATTTTTGCAGGGACTTCTCCATTGGAAATCACCTCAATCAATCGACCTAGCTTGGAGATTTCAAGGTATTTCCGAATGATACTTTCTTCAATGCCTTCCAGTCCTTCTAAATATTTTTTTGTTCTGGAAAACTGCTCTGCCATGCCCATTTGAGCCAGAATCTTTTTAAGTGAATTGGCTAAAAGCTCCCGATAATAGTGACCACCTTTTTTAATCCGCTCCTGGATCTTTTTGGCTTCTTTCTCCTGGAGAAGGAAAAGCAGTTGCCTTCTGAATTTTTCGGTATTTCCTACTTCTTGAGACAGAAGTTCATAAACTTGTGGAATCGTCTGTTGCATTTCGACATCCTCAAATTCCATGGTACTGTTTTCGTCTTTTTGAAAACTTTCCAGTTCCCGAAGGATAGGGACAAAATCAAATGTCTGCTCCACTAACTTTCCCAAATAGCTGTTTTGCTGAATTAACAATAATTCGTTCAACTCTTTTTGATTGCCTGCACTTTGGGAAAAATTCACGACTTGATGATCATAATACACCAAGTTGGATTGAATTTTACTTCTTAAAACCAAACCATCCAGACTTCTCAATCGGGAAAGAGCCACATAAACCTGTCCGGGAGCGAAAGCTCGTCCTACATCGATGATTGCTTTATCAAATGTCAATCCTTGGCTTTTATGAACTGTAACTGCCCATGCAAGCTTAATCGGATATTGCTCAAAAGTCCCAATTACTTCCTCATCAAGTTCTTTCGTATCGGGATTGACCACATATTTTTTATTTTCCCAGCTTTCTTTTTTGAGTTGGTATTCTTCCTGATCGCCCTGCATTTCTACCAATATTTCATCTTTTTTCAGGTGAATTACTTTGGCAATTTTGCCGTTGAAATAGGAACCATTGCCAGAGCTGTCGTTTTTCATAAACATGATCTGTGCTCCTTCTCGTAGCTCCAGCTTTTGTGGCAAAGGGTATAAAGATTCAGGAAAATCACCTTCTACCTCCGCCTCATAAAACATGGATTTGCCAGACAAACCTTCCATTTCTTTTTGATTGATCTGATCTGCCTTATAATTATGGGTGGTGATGGTAATGTAGTCTTCCAGTTTGGCGATTTCTTCCTCGCTTTTATAGTGCTGATTCAATATCCGAATATCTTCGGAAGTCACCTGATTATCCCGAAAATGATTGAGAACGTCTATAAACTGCCTGTCCTGTTGACGGAAAATCTTATCAAGTTCCAAATAAACCATTCCGGAATTTTGGAGTGCTTTTGCTTCAAAAAAATGCATGCTGTTATAAAATCGGTTCAGGACATGCCATTCATGATCTTTGACGATCGGTGGTAGTTGAAACAAATCCCCGATCATCAGTACCTGGACTCCACCAAAAGGCTCGCGAAAATTTCTTTTGACGCTTTTCATGCGGTAATCTATAGCGTCCAAAACATCCGCTCTAAGCATACTTACCTCATCGATTACCAGAAGCTCCACTGCTTTCAAAACACTTTTTCGCAGTTTATTTAAAGGATGCTTTCTCCCCAAAGTGTGCTGTGTATAAAAACCATATTGATCCGTAAAATTCCCCTCCGGTTCTCTGACCGGCAAAAAACTTCCTAGAGGAAGTAAGAATTGAGAGTGAATCGTCACTCCTTTGGCATGCAATGCCGCGATGCTAGTAGGGGCCAAAATCACATGCCTTTTGTGAGTTCGCTTTGCCAGATCACGCAAAAAGGTAGTTTTTCCTGTTCCAGCTTTGCCTGTTAAAAAAATCGGTGCATTGGTATTATTGACAAACTTGGCCGCAAATTCCAACTTATCTGTTGAATGAATGTCCATAAACTAAATTAATAAAAATATTTTTTTTCTGAATTAATCATCCCCTTTCCTTTGATCAAAATTTCCTCTTAATTTTCAGTTATAAAATTTAAACTCAATGTACATACATCCGAAAAACCTCTGGGAAAACGAGACAGAGATTGTGGAATTCATTAAGAATAATCCATTTGCAACCCTGGTTTCTGAGGTCAATGGAAGACCTTGGGCTACACATATTCCGATTATGCTTTCCAAAAACAAAGATGGCGAAAGTATTCTCACTACCCATATTGCTAAAGCCAACGTACAATGGAAACATCTAAGCAAAAGTGAGGTTTTGGTGATTTTCCAAGGGCCACATGCTTATATATCTTCCTCCTGGTACAATCATGAAAATGTACCCACTTGGAATTATTTGGCGGTGCATATCTATGGCAGTATTCGGACCCTAGAAGGAGATAAGCTCATGGACCATCTCAAAAGTCTGGTAGATAACTTTGAGGATGGAAGACCCAATCGGGTTTCTGTAGAAGGGATGAGTAAGTCTTATCTGGAAAGTCAACTAAGAGGCCTGATCGGAATCGAAATAACCATCAGCGAGGTGCAGGCAAATGCCAAACTTTCCCAAAACAGGGATATGGAAAATTACCAATCCATCATCCACCACCTGGAGTCAAGTACGATTAGTGCAGATCAGGAAGTGGCAAGAGAAATGAAGCAAAGAATAAAGAACTAATTCCGGTATTCAATTTCCCAATTGGTAGAAATTACACACAGCCTATATTTTTAAAAATAGCTTATCTAGCTCAAAAACAAATATTTACAAATAGGCACATTATTGGTAAAATGTAAAGCATCGTATATGTTTCACTAAACCAACTAACAATGAATACCGAATATCATTTCCCTATCAGTAGTTCTACTACTGCAAATTGTACCATTAAAACTGCCAGAGACGAAAAAGTCGGAAAAATCAAAGATATCATGATTGATACTGAAACTGGCGATGTTGTATACGTCGTTCTAGCAGTGGACGAGGGTTTTCTAAATCTAGGAACCAAATTATTGGCTTTACCATGGCAGGCATTTCATTTTCATACCCAGCAAAAAGATGTCATTATCGTCAATGTAGAAAAGGAAAAACTGGAAAATGCCCCAGGGTTTGACAGCGACAATTGGCCTTCTGGACCTCAGCATGAGTTCATTGAAGACCTGCATACCTATTATGGTTTTGAAAGAAGACGAGTTCCTTTTATCTAAAACTAGTAAGCAAAAAAAGCCTGTTCAAAACAGGCTTTTTTTAGTTATCTGTCATAAAAATATTTCCTAACCCGGAAGGAACGATCGCCATCATTCCATCTTTGGTAGAAACCCAGATTAAATGAAAAGGTGCCCTATAAGGATTTCTAGCTGTCCAATGATTGGATACTTTATAATTTTTGGAACCGGGAAGGTTTTCTTTGGAGGTCAGTAAATTGGCCACAGAGCTCAAAATTCCATTTTTGCTTCTTTTTTGCCCGTCTGATTTAAAAACTTCCAGTTTCAGATTTTCATAGTCAAAATTGACTTGGTTTGAAGATCCATTCACTCCTGCAGCCATTTTTAAAGTCAAGCCTCGTAAAGTCCCGGATTCTATTCTGAATTTACCAAGAGGCTCAAAAATCGAATTCAAAGCGGTCATGTCAAAACCGGAAACTTTGGCTTCTAAATCAAAACTTTCCGTTCCATAGGGCACTTTGATTGTCATCTCTACAGGTGCAAATCCATTGAGGTCTGAAGTGACATCAACCGCTAAAACCCCGTCCCTTTGAAGAGAATCATTGGAAACTAAGTTAAGGATATGACCATTTACATTTTGGAAATTCAAAACGAAAGGATTTGAACTTCCCGCCGGTATTTCTTGGTATGATATCGTGGAATTTACAATGTGGATTGTATCCAATTTGATCGGAAAAGGGATGATTTCAACCATGCCTTCAAACAAAGGCTTGATTGGTTCCTCCGGCCTGGGTAGATTTTTATCCCGTAAATCCACCAAATGTAAACTATCGATGGTCGCAAGCTTTGCAAAAATGGACCAATTGCCATAAATAGTACTCTCGGTCCCAATTTGGCTCAATCTGAATTCTTTTACATTCAGCTCTATCAGATCTTTTTGAAATTCTGATTTACTTCTGGCACCTGCTAATTGATCATCGAATTTCAGGGAAATCCCCTTTAATGAACCGACATTTTCACCTGAGCTATAACTCGCTTGATCAATTCTCAATTCCTGATTTGTATCAGTAATGATTTTCAGGTTTTTTAGGCTGGTGGCGATACTTTTGAGCTTAAATGGAATCACATTCTTAACCAGAACAGAATCCGACTCGATGCCATGAGCCACGATATTCAGATCTGTAAATTGCCCAAAACGATAGAGACTATCTTTGTCCATAAACATTTCCGCTGTTCCCTTTTCCAGATAAAAGTTTTTTATCTCACCCCTGGAAACAAGGTCCTGAAACAAATCCTGAAATGCTTTGGAGCTTTCATTTGCATTGCTTTTCCGGTTTCTCTGAACCAGTCTAAATGCAGGTTCCAGGAGTTTTATCTCTCCTATTTCCAATTTTCTATTGAAGATCAAGGCTAAAAAATCCACTCCGGACATTTGGATACTACGGATCGAGCCATTCATTTTAGTAGCCAAAGAGTCATCTAATGGAACCAGCATAATGGTCTGAAGTTCTACTCCTTTTCGTAACAGATGAATATCAATTTCCTCAAAAAGTAAATCGTAATTCCGATCAGGGTTAGCATTGATGACTTCAGGAATTCTTTTGCCAAGCCACACCTCTAAGTAGTAGGTCCCTGCAAAGCCTAAAATCAATAAAACGACAAGGGCAATCCCTAATTTCTTCATGTATCTCTCTTTACAATGAAAGATAACTTTTTATTGAATAGTTTGGATTCCTTCCATCAAATCTTGCAATTTCAATCCTACTTTCCGCTATTGAAAAAGGGTTTTCAACCATTTAATTCAACCATTCAACAAGGATTTACTGAATCTTGGTCGATACATTTCTATCTTCAATCTTGAATTCAACCGATTTGGTACTATATGAAAATCCCGCAAAGCAAAATCTATCTTTTCCTTTTACTCTTCGGATTAAGCTATTCCCTACTTGCACAATCTGCCGATAAAACCATAAAAATACTCAGCTACAATATTTACCACGGCGAAAACCCAAATGAAAAAGGAATAGGCAACATAGATGAGATAGCAGCTTTGATTTCTGAACTGAATCCTGACCTCGTGGCATTGCAGGAGGTCGATAGCATGACGACAAGGTCAGCTGGGATATATGGAAAAAAGGTGGATCTGGTCCAAAAACTTGCAGAACTAACCGGATTTAGCGGATATTTTGCCAAAGCAATGGATTATGCCGAAGGAGGATATGGCGAAGGTGTTTTAGTAAAAGGAATTGGGGAATATGAAACCCAAAATCTACCCATTCCATCAGGAGGAGAACCGAGAGCGGCGGCTTGGGTTGACTTTAAACTTTCGTCAGGAGAGGAAATAACTTTCGCGGCAACTCACCTTTGTCATCAATTTGAAGAAAACCGAATCGCCCAAGTAGAAGCATTGACTCATCGGGCCACTGAAGAAAAACTCCCTACCATTTGGGCTGGAGATTTAAATTTCAAACCTGACTCCAAAGCATATCAAGGCATCAAAGGAATTTGGAAAGATGCTGGTGCGTCACCGACCGCCTATACTCCAACATACGGTTCCATGGAAGATGGAGCAAGAATTGACTACGTTTGGTTTGATTCCAATAAATTCACTTTGGTAGATTACCAAGTTCTGAATGTTCCTTATTCAGATCATTATCCTGTACTTGTCACTTTACAATTAAAATAAAATGAAAAAATCCTTAAGTCTAGCCCTAAGCTTCCTGGCTCTTTATGCCTGCAGTCCCAATACCGAAAACAACATGGAAGAGGAGAAAGTCCAGCTGGAATGGCGTGAACTTTTTAACGGAAAAGATTTAAACGATTGGTCAGTAAAAATCAGCAAACATGAACTGAATGACAATTTCGCGAATACCTTTCGCGTAGCGGATGGAATGATGCAAGTACGATATGATGGCTATGAAACGTTTGACCGCCAATATGGACATATTTTTTATAATGAATCTTTTTCCAATTATGTCTTACAGGTTCAGTATAGATTTGTAGGAGAGCAAGCAAATGGTGGCGAAGGATGGGCATGGAGAAACAGCGGAGCAATGCTTCATGGACAAGATCCAAAAACCATGTTGGTGGATCAGGATTTCCCGATTTCCGTAGAAGCACAATTTCTCGGAGGCAACGGAACAGACAAAAGAAGTACCTGTAACCTTTGTACTCCAGGCACAAACGTTGTTTTGGCAGACTCCCTTTTTACCCCTCATTGCATCAACTCTTCTTCTGAAACCTATGCAGGCGATCAATGGGTAACGGCAAATTTTATCGTTTTGGGTGATTCTGTCATTCACCACATGGTCGGATTAGATACGGTATTCAGTTATAACAAACCACAAATCGGTGGTGGAAACGTAAACCCTTCAGATCCTGCAGTGAAAATTGATGGTCAGCTTTTGAAAGAAGGTTTCATTTCACTTCAAAGTGAAAGCCATCCAATAGATTTCCGAAAAGTTGCCATTGTGGAATTGGACGACTTAATCGGAAAAAACGATCAATTGAATGAAGCCGTCCTTTCACTTCTAAAATCAGAACCTATTAACAATTAATATTCATTTCAATGACATTTAAAAGAAGGGATTTTATAAAAACTGTACCTGCTATCGGTGCAGTTTTGGGAATTTCCAATCAAGTATTTAGTAAGACACCACGATTCGCTGAAGAAAATGACCGCAAAACCTGGGTGGGTTTACTTTACAAAATCTCTCATCCAGTACTCGACGCTATGTCGCAAGGAAAACTGACAAGCCTTATGCCTGTAGAAGTGCCTGAAGGTGCTTATGGAGACCGAAAATCAGTCACCTACCTCGAGGCAATCGGCCGATTACTAGCTGGACTTGCACCATGGCTAGAATTAGAAGAAGTTTCTGGAGAGGAGGCTTTGATGCAAGAGGAACTGCGGAAGAAAGCCTTATTAAGCATCAAACATGCTGTGGACCCTACCTCAGCAGATTATATCAATTGGACGAAAGGTGCCCAACCTTTGGTAGATGGAGCATTTTTAGTTCATGGGATTATGCGAGCGCCAAAGCATCTTTGGGAACCTTTGGACGGTGAAACCAAAGCTCGATTGATCAAAGAACTTCATGCCCAGAAGTTAGCCATCAAGCCTTATTACAACAATTGGATATTATTTGGGGCAATGATTGATGCCTTTTTGTTTTTTGTAGGTGATCAAGGAGATTTGATGCGAATGGATTTTGCGATCAAAAAACACATGGAATGGTACTTAGGAGATGGTTGGTATGGAGACGGCTCAGAGTTCCACCTCGATTATTACAATTCTTATGTGATCCAACCCATGCTTATCCAGGTTTTAGAGATCGCATCTACGAAGCAAAAAGCTTATGAAGCAGATTTGGAGAAAGCCAAAACCAGAATGCAACGTTTTGGAAGACAACTGGAGTTGATGATTTCTCCTGAAGGAACCTATCCAGCTATAGGCAGGTCCATATGCTATCGATCTGGAGCGTTTCAGCCTTTGGCAGAAATTGCTTGGAAAGAACAATTGCCTTCAGAAATCAGCAATGGACAAGTCAGAGCAGCCCTGACTGCAGTGTATTCTCGGCTTTTCTCCGCCAAAGACACCTTTGATCAAAATGGTTGGTTGCAACTAGGTCTAGCTGGCCATCAGCCGGATCTAGCAGAACCATACATCAGTACTGGAAGCCTTTACTTATGTTCTTTGGGATTTTTACCGTTAGGATTACCGGCAAGCCATCCGTTTTGGACAGATCCAGCAGAAGATTGGACAAATAAGAAAATCTGGAACGGAGAAAATATGAAGAGAGATGAAGCTCTCAAATAAGAAAAGCCCGCTGAAAAAGATATCAGCGGGCTTCATTTTTATAAAATCTCTGGAATTTTATCCTCTTAGTGTAATTGGAACCGGTTTGTTTGTTTTCCAGCTTCCTCCCGTAAAATCTGGGACATCAATGGAATTAGATCTATTTGCTACAGACCATTCGCTCAAAGGAGAAATACAGCTCCAAAGTGCTCCATCATAAACATCCTGATCCAAAGGAAGTCCATTTCTCAGGCAATCTATCAATCTCCAGTCCATCATGAAGTCCATTCCTCCATGACCTCCTACTTGCTTGGCCAATTCACCAACTTTCTGAACGATTTCAGGAGTATATTTTGTCTCTAAATCTTTGAACTCTTCGTCTTTTAACCAACCATGACCTTTGGCTACTTTAGGAGTCGGGTATTTTTGGGCATAGCCTTCTGTTCCGCTGACTACGTGAAGTCTGGAATATGGACGAGGGCTGGTGACATCGTGCTGAATCATGATAGTCTTACCATGTTTGGTCTTCACCACAGTCGTGTTCATGTTTCCTCTGTAGCTTTTAGTCGCAAAATCAGAGAAGAAATTATCATCCGCGGCAAGTTCCTGAGCTTTGGCTTTCATCATGAAATCATCAGATGAAACTGAAGTCAGGTAATCCATTTGATCACCTCTGTTGATGTTCAAAATCTGACAAATGGGACCTAAACCATGAGTTGGATAAAGATTACCATCCCGGTAATTTTCCTTCAAACGCCACATGCTTTGATATCCTTCTTTACTGAAATTCAATGAAAGCAAATCGTGTATATAAGCACCTTCTACATGTAAGACCTCTCCGAAATAGCCTTCTCTTGCCATTTTCAATGTCATCAGTTCAAAGAAATCATAGCAACAGTTCTCTAATTGCATGCAATGCTTCTTGGTACGCTCGGATGTCTCGACCAATTGCCAGCATTCATCCAAAGTTCTAGCGATAGGCACCTCACAAGCGGCATGTTTCCCAGCTTCCATAGCATATACTGCCATTGGAGTATGCCATTCCCATGGAGTAGCGATATAAATCAAATCCAAGTCTGGTCTATCAAACATTTCTTTCCAGGAATACACTTTCCCAGAATAACCATCCGGTTTATGCGTAGTATCTTTTAATTGCTGTTTTGCTTTTTCAACTCTTTCTGGCAAAAGGTCACAAAGAGCTTTGATTTCTACCCCATCTATCTTACTCAATCTATCTACAGCACCTGGACCTCTCATGCCCAATCCAACAATACCAATCCGAACTGTGTCGATTTTTGGGGCTGCATAACCCGACATATTAAAAGTCTGTGCTCTTCCAGCATATTTTTTTAATTGATCAGGAAGATGACTCGTGTCATTTGCAAAAACAGAACCTGCACCAACCAAGCCCAATCCGGCTAAACCGGAAGCTTTTAAAAACTCCCTTCTTTTGTTATTCTTCATTTAGGTATTATTTGAATTTACTGCTTAAAACTACTCTATTTTAAAAAAAATCAACACCTTTTTAAGGTAATTAGACAAATTAACCCTCAAAAAAGCCTGGATTCTATATCTCTACAGATTATTCCACAAATGTTTAATCTTGATTTTTTTTAATCTATGTGCAGGATTTAAAGGAAATAAAGTCTTCAACTGGCAAAAGCTCACCCGCATAGTCAAAAAATTTAACTCGATGATCAATAAAATCAATCTAAATGCTTAGGCGATTTATCTTGAGTTCTCTTGAACTTTTTAGACTGTTTAAAACACCAATCAAATACGAAGAATTTCTCTTTAAAATTACTTTTCAATGCACCTGTTTTTGTTGATAAAGCCACTATTGAAAAACTTGACCGACACAGGAAGATTTACCTTGCCAAGGTTCTAACCCAATGATCAAATTCATAGTTAGACTTGATTTCTCACAGAGCTTTAGTTTAGTCATTCTATTGAAAATCAAATATTTCTAAGAAATAAAATCATTTTATTCCTGTATATTCATAAACCAATCTGATTTCTTGCCATCATTTCTGATTTGAAAGTTTTTTAGAGACTCAGGTTTTGGTCTCCCATAATCTAAAAGAAATCAGCCTCAATGTTTATTTAAAACTAGCAAGATGAAATTGTTCATTTTTTTCTTTTCAATCATCCTCTTTTGTGGGAATATAAAAGCTCAAGAAGGCCAAATTTCCACGGAAAATGATTCGACAACCTTGGCTCAGGCTTACATGAATTTATATCTGACCTCCCTGTATTTTGATACTTTAGAAAGCTCGAGAACTGAAAAAATCCTCAGGTATGAGAAAAATGAACTTGACAAAATCAAATCCCCTGAATTCTTAAGAGGGAACCAAACTATCTATCAATTCACCCAATCTTTGTATTATTTGAATTTGACCAAATCTTTCTATTCTGATAGGAGAACTCAGGCGATCCTTTCGCAGAGCAATCCGCAAAGAAAAAGCTATGTCATTCGTTTGAAAAATTTATTGGATAACTCCATCCGACATTACAATAACTCGAGTACAGATGAAGTCCTTTTCATCAATCAACCTATCAATTCCTTTTTCCAATTGATAGGATTCACATTGGATGCGGATTATCAGCACAAAAACAATATTCTGACATTAAAAGAGAAAATAAACGACGAAATCAATGAGGAACTTTATCTTGATTTTCAAAGATTTTTAAGAAAAGTGAAGCTTTCAAAGGATTATGACCTGGATTCTATGGAGATTCTGGGTAAGAATTATGGAATACCAATCAATACCTTAGTCCAAACCAATCAAATTCAACCCAGTACCCTGGCATCCAGTGACTTAAACACTATAAATCCAGCCTATTATGTGGATTTGAGGGCGGAGGTTATTTTTAGATATGTGGAATTATTGGCTTTGCTTAAAGGGAAAAATTCCCGGGAAGCAGACCATGACCTTCTCAATTCGAAGTATAAATATTGGATCAACCGGCTAAATTCTGTCGATGACGAATTCATTAAAATGGAATTAAATTCTACAGAGGTGGAATCTATCAAAAAACAAATCGATTCCATATCCAAGAAAAATAGTGGATTTAGTTCGATTGGAGGAATTACAAAAGGAAGGAGACCAACTTCTATCAAAAAACCTGAGGCGAAGCCTGGGTTGGAAAACGTCGAAAAATTAGATCCACCACTTGCTGAAGAGGCTCCACCCATCATGTACTCTAAAAAAATCAATAAAAACTACTTCCCAAGCCCTCCACCTAAAGCTTCAGCAACATATGTTGTCCAAAACTTTAAGGAAGAATTAGCAAGCTTAAATCAAGTGGATACTTTTTTCAAAAGTATTTTGGAAAACCAAGGTTACAAAGACCAATTACACTATTATTATTTCAACCAAGTGGGATTTGCACTGGCTACCAGCCTCGAGAAATTCAACTTAGATGGAACTGCAGTTGTTAAGAACAAAAGGTTTGTAGAAAGTATGGGGAGTGAGGGTCATTTCTCCTATTTCGAAATAGTCAAATCCATGTTTTTGGATATTGAATCTGAGTATAGATTTTTTACTTTCATCATAGATTCTCAACAAGCCAAACCCTCTGGTGAAGGCCTGTCTGCTCCATTTTCAGAACAGATTCTATCAAATAGTTATCAGGAATTACCAGAAGATCTGAAATCCTCGGCTTTTTCACCAAAAGCACTGACAGTTTTGGTTTATCACTTTCATCAAAATGACATTGGAAAAGTGCCCGAACTGAAACTTATCGACAACTTAACGATTCAACAATACCTCCAACTAGCAGGGTTAACCCCCATTATTCAATGATTATGATCAATCATTTGGGGGATTTTCTTCAAAGTATTTCTCGAAAGAAAACTCTTTTCGAATAGTATCTCCAGACTGCAGGATGACATCAATCCTCATAATTGGACAATATCCCCAGCCTAAATATCCAATGGAAAATGAGGAAGTAGGGTCTTTCGAAATCCGCAAACGGTCTACAAATCCCCTACAAAAATTATAGTGAACTTCTTTGATTTCATCTTTTCGAAAAGAGGGCATATCAAGCCATAAAGTATAATTCTTATTCTCTCCACTCGCATTGGATGGACTGACTGAAGCTTTGACTTCAATAAACTCTGACAGCGGAGCAGTTCGCTCTCTATATAAAATCTGTTTGAGTATACTATCACTGACATTGGTGTATTGTTCGCCCCGCCCTTCCAGTACTAGCCTTAGAAGTTCGCCGGAATATTCATTTGCCTGGATGGCTTTTTGAGCTTCAATCTCTGCCAAAATCGCATTTTCCTGAGCCTGAATGGCCAAATAGACAAATAGCCCCGCAATAATTACAAAAACTCCCACGGTGATTTTCAAGAACATGGATTTCTTGCTTTTCACCAACTCATCGTATTTCCGCTTCGCTTCTTTTTGTTTCTCCTGTTTTAGAGATTCGCGGCTTTTGCTGATCCACGTTTTTTCCTCTTCACTTAAGTTCAATTTCCCCAGATAGGGCTCTAGGAAAACCAGCTGTTTTTCAGTAAACAACTCTCTTGCTTCTTCCTTCACTCCTACCTGACTTTTAATCAGTCGCTTTACTTCCAAAACAGCCTTCTCCTCCACAGATCTTTTTTCTGCAATCGGTTTGGCCAATGAATCGTGCGCTATTTCATAGGTCTCATTGCTATCATTATACCGAAGTATTCTACTTGATATAAACGCCTGGCCAACATCCAAAACCAAGTGATGGTCAAATTCCGGGAGACGATCCAATAGTTCATTTTTGCCAATCGGCTCTTTCGTGCCTACCAGAGTTGCAAAAGGAGAAAGAATTTTCCAAATCAGTTCTTGGTTGATAGTTCCATATTTGCTGAGCAGAAATTCAGCAATCCGAGAAACCTGATCCGCTAAGAAATTACCTAACACGTCCCCGATTTCTCCCATTTCCATAACACTTGCCAGCGAAAACTCAACAGGTTTTTGCCGGGATTCGTCACCGGTAATCTGCAGATAGAGCTTATCTAGAAATACCTGTAGGAAAGGTAAGGCAATAGTCAAGGACTTCTTATCACCTCTGATCTTCTGAAAAATAGCTTCTGCTACTGCATCTTCCTCTCCATTTTTTATTGAAATATTGGAGTTCTCAAATGATGCCGCCCCAATGATTACTTGCTTTACTTTTTCAAGGTTCATCGGTTCCACTCTCAGCTTTTTCCGAAACAGCTGAGGAATTTCTCTTTCGAAGTCAGTCAAATATCCCAGATATTCTTCTCGGATCGAAAAAATCAATTTTACAGGTTGCCTAGATTCTAACAGTCCTATTATTGACTCTAAAAAAGTTTGCTGCTCATGCTTGGTTCCCAGCACAAAGAGCTCTTCAAATTGGTCAAAAATCAAATAGATTGGCCTGAAAGATTTTTTATAGATTGTTTTGATTGATCTGGCAAGTGGCGTTAAAGATTTAGCTCCCACTTCAAATTCCTCCTCCCAGTCATTTTCCCACTGTTGTTTTTCAATCGCCGCCTGTTTATCCCCTCCTAAAATTGCCAATGCAGTTTCTAAGGACTGATTGATATTTCTCCCTCTTCGAACCATGATTTCCAGCCAGTCATGAGGTTGAAACCTCCCTGCAAGCCCACAATTGATCAAACTGGTTTTGCCCGTACCAGAAGCTCCGTATACCAGAACCACAGCCGATTGAAAAACCATTTCATACAAGGAATTGATTTCTTCATCTCTTCCAAAAAACACACTTTTATCCTCTTTCTGGTAAGAATCGAGAAACTTAAAAGGGTATTTTTTTATCTGACTTCCCATATGCTAAAAAATTAAAATTGATCCTCTGTGGACTCTTCCTCTATTCCAGTCAATGTTTTTTTGGCCTGAGAAAATAGGCTGTAGACCTTATCAAAATTCATATCCTTTCTATTCTCTTTTATAGAAAGCCACTTATTCAAAGCATTTAAATCAGAGTCTTCCGGTTTAGGATTATCGGATTTTCTGATGACTACTTTACTATTATCCTCAATGAAACTGAAGTTGAGGTTCATATCATCATACGTATTGCAGTAGGAATAAAAGTAGATCTTAGAACCTCCGGTCAAGGCCAAACCATTAAAATCGATGATAAAAGGGCCCAGATTGATGTTTTTTCGGTAGTTGTCCTTAAATAAAATCACTGCGTGGGAAATCACTGGAGAATTTTCCCTTCGTACTTTACTTTGACTGGTATTAAATTGGATTTCTCCATCCAAGAGCACGTAATTGTGTAGATATAATCCCTCTTCATCATTTCGCTGTTGGTTAAAATCAATTTCATTGATAGAAATCATGCGGTATTCAGCCAAGAAACTTAACTCCGCCAGCACAGTAGACAGACTCGTTTCTACTTTGGTACAGTCATCAGGTGAATAATTGGAATCTTTTAGCAAATTGGTAACCTCATGAAGGGCAACACAAGCCAAATAGAAATCAGAATGGGTTTCGATTTTAGGAAGCAGGTCTAAGGATTCAGAGATCAAAAAGTCGAATTGATTTTCAGAATATATATCGAGAAGAACCTTCAAAAGTTCCAGTAAATCCAAGATATCCTCCTCAGCTGCATTTCTAAAAAACTTCAATAAAACTTCATTTTGGGAGCCTGTCAACTTCGCATTTTTGGTCAATTGATGGTCCCAAAGAGAAGAAATCAAGGCATAGCAAATCAATTGAAGAGTTCTTTTCGCAGTAATCTGACAATTTTCCAGATAGCGCTTCATTTTGCTATCAGAAAAATCTTCTTCCCCAATTGAAATCAACTTTCGGATCTGTACACCGATCACCCCAACATACCCATTGATAATCAGACGTTTTGCCGTTTGAATTAAGTGTTCATTTTCTTTCCAATCAGAATTGGCACTTAAAAACTCTTTTACCCTTCTATTATGACTGCTTATAGCATGAATTAACTGATCAGTCAGTACTTCATTGAATCGGTTTGGAATTTCTTTTTTATCCTCTTTCAGATCTATTTCTGAAATCGGATTTTGACCGGTTTCCGAATTAGCAAAATATCGATCCAACTGACTTCGATATTTATTCACCAGATTATCTATACTGGTGTAGGATGTATAAAAATGTCCTAGGTCCCCGATCTTCTTTTTAAATGCGAAAAGTGAATTCACTTCTTCAGAAAGTGCTCCGGTATTGACTGGGGCGTCTTTAAAATAAGTCCAGATTTTCGGTCTTCCCTGTTTTTTAAACACATCATATGCTGTATCAAACTCCTCCTCGGTATATTTCCCCACTTTGGTGAAAAACAAACAGACCACGATATCACAACTTCGTATCGCCTGATTGTATTCATCCTGCAGTCTGGAATCAGAAATTGAATCCAAGAATTCTTCCCATTGGACTAACTCCAGGTAAATACCCTTTTTATGCAAAAGATCATTTTGATTGCTTATAAAAAGTCTAAAATCATCTCTATCTTCTTTCAATTCCGAGGAAGAAGCAATAAAAATTCGGATCGTTTTCATGAACTCTTCATCTTAGATAACTTGACTTATCTCAATTACTTGTACTGAATTATTCTAAAATACAGAATTTTTTGCCGTTAAAGAGAGAGAATGAAAAAAAGCCTAGAACAGAACCAAATCACCTAAAAACCTCATTTCAAGTATTTTAAGAAGTAAAAGATTACTCAGTCAATGAAAAATACCTGGACATAACTGTTTCTGCCTTTTTACCCTGAGGGGTGAAATCCGGATCTCTTCCATGCGCTTCAGGATACCATTTCCAAAAGAACACTCCAGCCATCCAGGTTTTTTTCCAGGCTGTTTCAAAAAAAGCCTCATAGCATAATGCTTGAATATCTTCCGAAAGTTGGATTTCCTTTCGCTCATTAGGCCAAACCCAAGGCTCTATGGCCGCATCCACCGTGTTGCAATATCCGATCTCTGTAAAAAATACTGGCTTTTTATATTTTCTGACTACTTTTTCTATTTTTGGAACTTGCTTTTCCCAAGAATCTGTGAGCTCTTCCAAATCTGGATTATGAGATTTGGCAAGTGGAAAATATGCCTGAATTCCGATGTAATCTAATTCATCCCAGAATTTGATCTTTTCAAACTCTGTGAAATTAGCTGCATAGACCAGTTTTCCTGAATACACTTTTCGGATCTGCGAGATTACTTTTCTCCAATCATCAGTCCGCTGCGAAGTCTTTTCAAGTTCAGTCCCGATACAAAGAATTGGGATTTTTAATTCTTCAGCTAGTTTCGCATAGTCCAAAATGAACCCGCGGTAATTTTCAAACCAAATTTCCCAATCCTCCTCATTTGTCATTTCGATTTCTCCGGGCCAGCTTCCTCTCACCCAAAGGTGGGGTTTTAGCATGTTCATGATTCCTAAAACCTGAGACGAATCGTGAGTCGCCTGAATTCCATTGGCAGTCTCGCCCCACCATTGTCTTTCGGCATTTACTTCCCACCTGATCTCTGGTGAATTCAAATCCCCCTGCCAACCAAAAGGGGTTTGGGATAAGGCATTGGCTCCCGTAGCCTTCAAAGCTCTCAGTTCACGGCCATCTAAAGGGGACCTGCTTCCTACCCAGCATACTCCTTTCAGCTTTTCCGAAACAGCAATCAACTCTTCCTCCGGTAATGTCCACCAAATCAATCCAAACACAATCAAAACTGCGATTGAACTTAATAAATACCTGGTGTACCAAGGTCTGTTCATTTCTTTAAAACTGTCTGAATTACAATATCTTCCTCTAATGTACGATGAACTGGACAACGATGCGAAATTTCCACCAATCGATGTCGCTGCTCATCGTCTAAATCTCCTTCCAACTCGATAATCCTTGTAAATCGGCTGACTTTTGAGTCTTTATCGGTTGGGTTGTCACTATCTTTTAAGTGAACTTTATCATGATTTAAGAAAACAGTCACTTCTTTCAATGGCCACTTTTTTCTATCGGCATACATTTTTAAAGTCATCACGGTACAACTTCCCAAAGATGCCATCAAAAAATCGTAAGGGTTAGGACCAAGGTTGTCTCCACCCACCTCCAGTGGTTCGTCTGCGATCAGATGATGATAAGGAGTCTTGATTTCCGTAGTAAATCCTGGTCCTGATAGTCTGACTTTTACCTGATTCCCATCCGTGTCGTTCAATACTAACGAGTCATCATAGGTGACATACCTTTTACTCCAACTAGAGATCACATCACCTACATATTCACTGTCTTTTTCCTTGGAAAGCAAATGATCAGATCCATCTAAAGAGATAAAACTCTTTGGATGCCTTGCAGCCTGATAAAGTACCGCTGCGTTGGAAATATCCACGATTTCATCTTGCGGTGAATGTAGAAACAGTAGGGATTTTTTGAGTTTATTCAAATAATTCTCAAGTGGCTTCTGTTCCAAATCCTCCAAAAACTCCTTAGAAATACGAAAAGGCCTTCCTCCAATAGTCACTTCCGCACTTCCCTTTTTTTCGATTTCTGGAATGCTATCCTGAAACAATTTTCTGACATGGCCGGGGAAAGCCGGTGAGCCAATTGTCACCACAGCCTGGATATGCATTAGATCAAAACTCGCATACAAAGCCGCAGCTCCACCTAAAGAATGCCCAATTAGCATTTTTGGAGCTTCGTATTTCATTTTCAAAAATTCATAGGCATCGTGCAAATCTGAAACATTGGATGAAAAACCGCTTTGCGCAAAATCCCCTTCACTTCTTCCCAATCCTGTAAAATCAAAACTCAAAACCGCGATCCCTTGTTGAGAAAGCGAAGTAGCGATTCTCCTGACAGCGGTAAAGTTCTGCGAGCAGGTAAAACAATGGGCAAAAATCGCATAGAAACGAGGCTTTTGATCTAAAGGAACATATAAATGTGCCGCCAGCTCAATTTCCTTTCTGTTTCGAAACGTAAGTTTTTTGGGATTCATTTGAGTTATTTCTTCAATTCCACCACCTTGATGTTTTCAAGATTAATTTCGGAAAGCACCTCAAGTTTCCCGGCCAAATAATAGGATTGCATGCTGTCCACAGGTGTTTTTTCCACTTCCGGTTTTAAGTTGAGATAATTCTGGAATCTGATCCCTCCAACATCTTTGACCGAAGAAACAGACCTCATCCGTACTCCACCCCCATCTGTCAAATAAGAATAAGCCATGTAATCCATGAGGAAGTCATCTTTACCTATCCAATATAAAAATTCATCTTCAAAGTCCTCTCCGCCACCTTCCTGTGCAAAATTCACTTTGATCAAGTGATATTCCTCCCCTTTTATTTCAGTCAATCCCAAATAGGTTTTGATAGCTGCAGGGTCATTTAAGCCATAAGGTAAGTAGGCAAAATATGCCACAGAATTTACAGATCGGGTATATTTACCGATCCACTCCTCTGATAGCGTATCAATTTTGGTATCATTGACCGTACGGATAAATCCTGAATTGTTCAGCACATCTTTCACAAAGCCAGTGGAATCTTCGAACTCACGGATGTATTCAAACCGATCCGAAGTTTTCAAAATCGTATAATGGATATCCCTGAATTCAAATTCTATTTTAGAATTTTCATAGGCCTTTCCCCCATGAGCTTCTATTGATTTGTTGACAATTTTCTCTGCTTCTGATTTGGAGTTGCAGGAGAAAAAAACCAAGCTACAAGCCAGTGCTACTAAACTGAATATTGACTTCATGTTGAATTGGATGATTGTATTTTTCATTGCTTATTCTCAAACTTTATTTCAAAATCTGAATACCGATATTCTGCTCTGACAAATTGCTTTTTACCAGTGGAATCGATTCTATAACTGGTCCTTTCTCCATAAAATATAAATGGGTCAACTTCTTCCATGCTGTCATTTTCCAAAAGGCTTCTATGATCTTTCAATTGGACTTCATTACCCAGCATTTTAAAAGTTACCGGGTCAAAATAATACCACCATTCATCCTGATCAGGACCATAATTTACCCGAACCACCTCTGCCAGTTCTCCAGAAAGCAACGTTTTCTGTCCCTCATAAGTCAATGAAACCCCTTCATCATCCAGAAGCTTCCATGGCTGGGCAATCACATAAAAAGCGGCATCAAAATCACTTTTTTTTGATTTTAGGAAATCAGGGTTTTGAATTGAATTTCCATTCATGGTGTATTGCATTCTAGAACCATTAAAACTGGAAATATGAGATACACTATCGCTCTTCCATGAAATGGTGCCTTCCAGATAGGGTTTTAATCGGAACTCCATGAATTGATCAGTTTCAGACTCTATCGTTCCGTCTTCTTTCAATAGTCTGGTCCATTTTCTGAATTTTAAAAGCTCTAATTGATCCCAAGCCTCTTCTCCGCCATGCGCTTCAATTGCTTTTTTCAAAATCTCTTTTGCTTTTTGCTCAGGACTGGGTTTACAGCCTATCAATTGAATCACAAGAGTGAATAAGAAAAAGGAACTGACAAATTTTCTCATGATCATATCTTTTTCGTTTTTAAGGGAAGTGCTCCGTTTTTCCAATCCCATGCCAAAGCGATTGCAACTAGAGAATATTCTATCCAAAGTAACATCGGGCTTTCTGAATATTCTGGTTGACTATAGGCATGATACGATAAAATCACCGTGAAAGACCAAACCAGCACCGAGCGAATCCTTGTCAACATACTCAATCCCAAAACAGGAATCAGGTACCAAGGATGTACCACGGGCTGCAGCATCAAATACAATAGGTAAACCAAAACCCAAAGCTCCGCAAGTTGAACGGTGGATTCCCATCTTTTTCTCCAGCTGATCCAAACAATACCGATAAAGGTGATTACACTTAGAATTTTGGTCAATGTGGCAATCATATTATATCCTTTTATCCAATAACCAACTTCTCTTAATAAGAAATAAACCGAAGCATTAAATTCAAATTTACCTTGATACAGTCTTAGACTTTCCAGTAAATTTTGCCAGGAGTTTTGAAAGAGCAAGGGAAAGAAAGCTAAACCAAATACAAAAGCAGCTCCAAGCCAGAATCTCTTTGATTTCCGGATTTTTTCATTAAAAATAATAGATGGAATCAACATGAGAGGAAGGATTTTTATCCCAACAGCCAAAGACCAAAAACCTCCAAATGCTCCAGCATGCTCTTTTGACAAAAACCATAATGCGAATAACAAAGCCATTAAAACCAATCCTTCAAAATGTAGATTGCCTGTGATTTCGAAGATCACCAAGGGATTAAACCAATATAAAATCACCAATTTGATTTTTTTCTGATGCTTTTTTAGAAGGCCAAGCAAAAGCCAAAAAACCAGAATTTCCCCTAAAAGCAAGATGGCACGAAGGGTCACTATCGCTCCTTTCAGATTTGATTCCCCACCTAGCGATCCAAGCCAAAAAAGCAATTGGTTGATTGGTGGATACACCGAAAAATAATCCGGTGAATTCATAGCATCCAATAGGGAATTTAAATAAGGAGATTCTAATTCAGGATTTGACACCATCCATTCATTTGGGGTTTCTAAATAGGGGTTTTCTGCCAAACCTACCATTTCTCCATCCCAAAGAAATCTGGCATAATCATCTGACCAGGTGGGGGTAGAAAAAAGTAAAATCAACCGAAGGAAAAATCCCCCTAAAAACCACCACCAATACTGAAAGCTCGAATCTGAAACAGACTTGTAAAAGAAAAGCATCAGGCCAAACAACACTGAAAAAATCAGGAAAATTGACTTAAAATCAAGTCTTGGGATAGGAAACAAAAGGTAGACACCAGCCATTAGGCACACCCAACTAGCTACTTGTAAAATCAGCCTCCAATTGAATTTCAAAGCCCTAGAGCCCTTCTCAGCTCTTCATCCTGCAGTTGGTTCTTATTCCAATAATCCAATTTTTCGATCGACCTTCTTGTGGCAATAGTCCGCTCCACCTGTCCGTCCGCTTTGGTCTGTATCTCCTCCCAACTGATGATTTCAAAGGGAAAAAATTGCTGATACCTAACTACTAGTTTCCTGTTGATCGTCTTATAATCAACCGTTAACTCTTCCTGATTGCCACTAATGGTTCTTTTGCTGATCGATGCTCTTTCTACCTTTAATGGGATATGAGTAAATCTTTGAAAAATCAGGGAAGGTATCAACCGAATATCTCCCTCAGGAACTATGGATGGGTTAAGTCGTATGGTATTAAAAATCTCATCTTCACTTGGTCCTTCCAGTTTTAACTCTTGGTCACCTTCAGATTCAAAGTATGAAAACAACTGCGCTCTGTAAGATCCGTTTTTCCAATTCATTTGGGTAAAAGACTGACCACACCATTCGGCAACCGAAGCTGTAATTTTAAAAGCATTTTCCTCATCATAAACTGGGGTAAACACTGACAGCATCGTATGATAGGGATATACTCCGGTTACAAAATCCCTCGTCATGTTCAATTTGATAACTTTTCTCGCATCAGCTCCTGCCTCCTGGGGATTATCTAGTTTTACTTGATTTCTCCTCGAAAAATCTTCCGTCACGAAAATCATGACTGCAGTTCCTTCTCTTCGCTCTCCATAGCGATATTGATCCAAATCAAAAACATTGATTTCCGCTTTTCCTTGATACCAATACCCGGAAAATTGATCCTCGTCCACGCCCGATCTGGGATTGCCACCACAGCTGATCAAGGAAATTATCGAAAATAGTGCGACTAGTTGTCTCATTTGATTCAAGTTACCAATATTTAAAAATCGTCCAAATTATTTTGTAACCTGCTCCGATCACTCCTTTGACAGTGCCGCTGACTTTAGAGACACCGATTCTCTTTCTGTAGTTTACAGGGACTTCTGTATAGCGGAGGCCTTTTTTGTGAGCTTTGATTTGCATCTCGATAGTCCAACCAAAATTCTCATCCACCATATCCAGTTCCAAGAGTTTCTTCCACCTGATCGCCCGAAAAGGGCCCAAATCGGAAAAATCAGCCCGCTGGATATACTTCATCATCGTCGTCGCCAACCAATTTCCAAAAACCTGAGGAAAGGTCATCGAACCAGCCTCTTTTTGCCCTTTGGCTCTGGAACCTATCACCATATCCGCTTGGTCATTCCATATAGGCTGGATTAAATCAATCATCTCCTCCGGGTAATCACTATAATCACCGTCTAAAAAAACGACGATATCTGGTTGGACCGCTTGCTTTTTTATCCAATCCATCGCAGTCAAGCAAGCCTTTCCATATCCTTTTTGGGGTTCAAAGACAACAATCGCCCCTTCTTTCTCAGCTGCGACTTTGGTACCATCTGTCGAGTTATTATTGGCTACGACAACATTTCGAACCAAGCCGGGAATTTCCCTGATCACAAAAGGAATTGATTTTTCCTCGTTGTAAGCCGGAATGATCACATCCACAATGGAAGAAGTATGACTAGATGGTTTATTTTCCAAGACTATAAGCTTTGAATGAGGTAATGAAAACCAAACTATAGCCTAATGCGAGCATCAGGTGAAACGGCAACATTTCAAAAGTTTTCCACTGAATATGAAGCAATACCATACCCCAGAAAATCAAGGCAAACAATCCCTCAAAATAAGTGGTGACCGGGATTTTGAAATGAACATAAAGGTTTGATTTCAAACCGGATTTTTCATTTTCCAGATTAAATTTCGGTGTACGGATAAAAGGGGATTTTTTGCCAGTCAGCCCTTCCCATACTGCCTGGGCATTGTGCAGTGCCAACCCCATCGAAACAGACAGAAAAAGCGGCAACTGCCAAAAGACCTGACCCAAGCTTTTGATAAAAGACCTTCTTGCATAAAAATAAGATACCAGATAGACTCCGGCAATAATGACAAAACCGATCATAAATACTCCTGCCAATTTAAATAATCGCTCGGGAATTAATCCCTGAACTCCCGCCCACCAAACTCCGATGCTGCTAAAACTGACCAATAAAATGGCGATGAATATAGAGCTATTGAATAGATGGGCCATTGCATGGAACTTGACACGAAAAGGCAAATCCTGACCTAAAACACCATGGATATGCTTCACTGCACATTCTGCCCCGCCTTTGGTCCAGCGAAACTGCTGTGATTTGACAGCAGACATGATTGGTGGTAATTCAGCCGGAGATTCGATTTCAGGTCTATAAATAAATTCCCAACCTTTTCTCTGAGCACGATAGCTCAAATCCAGATCTTCAGTCAAGGTATCATCGTGCCAGTTGCCAGCATCCAAAATGCAGCTTTTACGCCAGATTCCTCCAGTGCCATTGAAATTGATAAAAGCTTGCTGGTTATTTCTGCCCATCTGCTCTATCAGAAAATGAGCATCCAATGCAAATGCCTGAAGTCTAGTCAGTAGAGAGTAATTCCTATTTAAATGCGTCCATCTAGATTGGACCATCCCGATTTTATCTGAAGAGAAAAACGGCAGTGTTTTGATCAAAAAGTCAGGGTCCGGCACAAAATCCGCATCAAAAATGGCTATAAACTCTCCACTTGCCACTTCCAATCCCTCCTTCAATGCACCCGCTTTAAACCCCTTTCTATCCAATCGATGAATATAGTTGAAATTGGTTTCAGGATATTTTTTCAATTCCCTTTGGATCAATTCGGCTGTTTCATCAGTGCTGTCATCCAAAATTTGAATTTCCAATAAATTTTTGGGATAATTTATAGCAGCAACTGCCTGAATCAACCGCTCGACTACATACAATTCATTGTATATGGGAAGTTGAAGCGTCACTTTCGGGAAATCACTGATTTGTTTCAGGGGAGTTTTGGCAAGTTTTTTCCGCGCTTTCCAAAAATTCCAAAGTAAGTTTCCCTGAGCCAAGCTGTAAAGGAAAATAAACAGCATTCCCAGGATATAAATCCCTATCAACAGGTAAAGAAAGATCATTTAGGCATTTAACTTTATGGAATCATTTCCAATGATAATAGGTAATTCATTGATTCTTCCTTCCTCGGAATTATTTTCAAGTTTCAATACTCCTCTTGGGCATACTGAAGAGCAAACCCCGCATCCAACACAACTGGAACGAACGATGTTTTGCCCTCTTTGAGCGTACCAGCGAACGTCAATTCCCATTTCACAATAGGTTGAACAGTTTCCACAGGAAATACATTGACCACCGTTTGTAGTAATTCTGAATCTGGATTTAAATCGTTGTACCATGCCCAGGTATGCTGCCAATGGACATCCGAATCTACACCAGACTCTATTTCCCATAAAGGGATAAAAGCCTGTTCCAACCACGCCTGCGAAGGCTGATCCGATTGCGAAACCATAAAACGAATGTAACTGGTTCGTTACATTTCCCAAAAGACTAAATCCTGAAAAGTAATTGACGATGGTCAATAGTGTCATAACTACTGCCAAAACCAACACAGAATGGATAATTACCCGTTCATATTTCCAGGCTTTTAGACTTTTATCAGAAAGCTGTCTGTAAGGATCTCCAACCGTCTCGGCCAAGCCACCACATCCACAGACCCAGGAACAATACCATCTCTTCCCGTAGAAATAGGTAAACACGGGAACACCTATAATTATCAATAGAATCCCCCAGATCAACATAAACATCCCAACACCTCCGCTACTTAAAAATGTGTCGATTTGGTAAGCATAGAAAAAGTCATAATCCAGTGGCCAGATATTCTTAAAGTCAAAGTAAGGCTGATTGAAAAGGACTAAAATTTCTGGTATGAGGAATGCAAAAGCGGTCTGAAAAAACATCACGGAAGCTGTACGAAGCTGTTGATATTTATTTCCTCTATATTTTCTGAACATTCGGATCCCCATCACCAATATCGCCAAAGTGTAAATCAGTCCATAAAGAAACCATTGGCTGGCAGGATTACCACTTAATAGTAAACTGATTGGGTCGACCATTGCCACAAGATTGACCAAGTAGGCTGGGAACCAATAAAGGATGATATAAAACAAGATCAGATAGGCTCCTGTAATCATTCCCATCCAGCCTCTATTTTTCATGGAAGAGTGGAATACCCCATTGTTTTTGACACCTGCAGGTTCATTTTGGTGTTTTGGAAGATTATAAAGTAGTCCTCCTATTGCTGCCAATCCGATCGATAACATCAAAAACAACCAAGGATTATCTTTTACCGGACTTGATAAAGCCTCTTTCGCAAGGGGAAAGCTGTAATCATCCCAAATGACCTGATCCCAAAGTGCCTGCTCTTTTAGAGCATCGTTGAAGCTGTTGAAATTGGTTTTGAAAGAAGAAATAAATTCAAAATTGGAATGATAGACTTCTCCATACATTGGCGTCAAAACCTCCACCATTTTTTCCTGATGAATGTCTTTGGTATTTTCCAGCACCGTTTCCTTATCCAGCTGATAGGATCCCAGAAAAGGAATGAGGGTGAACGTTCCAATGCCCACTAAGAATAAAAGAATCCCTATTTTTTGAATAAGCTTCATACGCTAGCTCCGAATAACTTTTGAATGAGTGACCTTTTTCCCAAATGAATGGAAGTTCCAAACTGGAAATTGAAAGCCTTTTGAATTTCTATATGGTAAGGAGCAAAGAATTCAGGATCAAAGTTGGCTTTAGCCAGATTTGACACGACTTTTTCACCATTCCATTTTTCTTTGATCGCCCGGTCAAAAAATTCATGCCTCAGTCTGAAACCAAAATTATTGACACCTACTACCTCTTTATTTTTTGTTAACAGCATTCGAAATGCGACTTTCCCAGATTCATGCTCCCAATAAAATGAATCAAAGTATTCCTGATCCCAAGTTGCAGGTACAGTCCCGTAAGTTTGGTACTCTATGTCCAGGAATTTGGCAGAATTAAACCAAACTCCTGGGCGATAGGCAGTAGGTTTTCCTGCAAGTGTATAAGCGAGTGTTTCCCCATGCATCCGTCCTGTATACCAAACCTGTTCTATAGGTTTTCTATCTGGAGCCGGGATTTCTAAAAATTCCGCACAATCTCCAATCGCATACACATGTGGAAGGTTGGTTTTAAAATAAAGATCCACTTTTACCCCCCTGTTTGTTTCCAATTCAGAGTTTTTCAAAAAATCAATATTTGGGGACACTCCTGCAGTCAAACCTACAAACTGGCAGGAAATCTCTTGTCCGGACTTAGTCCGAACCGATTTTACTTTACCATTTTCATCGGAGATGATTTCTTCCAATTCCTCTCCTAATCTCAAGTCTATGTGATGCTCCTTGATATGTCTCCCCACCAGTTCTGACTCTTCCTTTGGTAAAACAGTATTCCAAAAGCCGCTTTCACGAACTAGAAATGTCACTGGAATCTTTTTATAAGCCAGCATTTCCGCCATTTCGATTCCTATCAACCCGCCTCCTACAATTACCGCCCTCTCCACGCCACTTCTCGTCAATGCTTCCATCGATTCTAGGTCCTGCTTGGAATACAATCCTTGCACTCCCATTAAATCCTGACCGGGCCAACCAAATTTGTTTGGTTTAGAACCGGTGGCAATTACCAAATCATCGTAAATAAGTGTATCGCCAGATTGAAACTTGATGGATTTCTGATCAAAATCCACAGATGAAACCCAAGCTTCCATCAAGTCAATCCGGTTCTTTTCCCAAAACCAAGGCTCATAAGGCTGAGTATGCTCAAATTTCATGTGTCCCATGTACACATACATCAAGGCCGTTCTGGAGAAGAAATACTTAGATTCACCCGAGATGAGTGTGATTTTTACTTGATCGTCCAGTTTTCTTAATTGACGGGCACAAGTCACTCCGGATATTCCATTGCCAATGATGACCACATGGCGGTTAGATTTCATCAAGAAATTGGGTTAGGATGAAAAAGAAATCAGAAAGTAAAAGTTACGATTATTGTTTGTTTAGATTCCAATCGTAATCCAAATAACTGATTTTGGCATTTTTATCAATTTTTACATTGCTGTATTGGTTCAAAAAATCAATCAAAGACCCATTATCCGTAAAATCACCTTTGAACCAGGAGAAAATCGAAGATAACTGGACAGCACTTTTAGTGATTTTATTTCTTGTGTCTCCGTTGATAAAAGCTTTTGCTTGAGCATCCAACTGAGAATCAAGTTTAGCAGGCACAAATGCTTCATTCAGTAAAGGCGGGCAGGAAATGGAAGCACAGTTTACCGCAAAGTGAATTCTAGGTTCATCAAATTCTTTTCGCAAAATCCCATGTTCAATTTCATCCAAGTTGAAATCCTCGCCTTCGATCTTGAAAAACTTATAATGCCATACATCACTGACCAATGGGATTTTTAAAGCTGGGCCCAGATCCTTGATACTTTTAGTCGGATAATTGTCTACAATCAATTTTACTGTAAAAGCATTGTATGCATTGATCCAATAAGCCAATCGTTCTTCTCTGGACCAGGATTTTTTATCGGGTCTTTTACTACTTAAAATTTTTAAATAGGCTTCTAATTTGCCTTTATCCTTTACAAATCCTTCATAGTCTACCATTCCAGAGGCATCGACATGTTTCTTCAAAAGTTCATTCCAAGCAGTGTGGTCTGGGCCGTTTTCGGCATATCCATCCACTTTCATTTCTGCTTTATCCTTGGTAATTGTTTCTTTCACCTCAGAATTTGAATTTTGGCAGGATAATGAGAAAAATGCCAATCCGGCAAGCAAAGTTATTTTCATTTGATTCATGAGTTCTTTTTTCATCACTTACGTGTATTAAAACTTTTGAGATGACTCAACAAGTCGATTTGTCTTCTCAATGACAAACTAAATTTCAGTAAACTTTCTCTCCTCTATTGAGCCAAAATCCCCAGGATTTGGAATAGGTATGAACTTCATTGGTTGGGTGTCCACCATGAAAGAGCGGGAGATTGTCATTGGACCACTGGATGATTCCACCGTAGAGATTAAATACTTTTTTAAAACCTGCCTGCTGCAGTTTTGCTCCGATTTCCTGGGATCTGGCTCCCACAGTACAATAAACCAAAACAGGTTTATCTTTGTCCAAAGATTCTACATTTTCAAGACGAAAGATATCAAACCCAACCCATTGGGCATCTTTCAGGTGAGAAACTTCATACTCTTCTCTCTCCCGGGTATCCAATACCTGATAGCTAGCTAGGTCTTTGATTTCCTTTGGATAAACAATCGGAAAATCTTTTTCATAAATCCCGCTCAGAAGGGTTTTGTAAGCGAATGACTGCGAAAATGTCGAGTTGAAAATCAGGATAAAGAAGACAGTTAAACCAGCTTTCAATTGTGAAACTGATATTTTTCGGGCTTTCATACCTATGCAACTTACGAACCTATCCTAGGGTTCAGATCAAGCATAAAAATCTGATAGACGGGCTAGACCTTTTCTGTCTTTCAGAATAATTCTTTTTCCTTCCAGTGCTATCAAATTGTCTTTTTTGAATTCGGACAATAATCGGATCACGGATTCGGTAGCGGTTCCCACTAAACCTGCAATTTCTTCTCTACTCAAAATCAAATCGATTTTCTGATTTTCTCCACCTTCCACGCCATAGGTATTGCCAAGTTGGAGAAGCACAAATGCCAAACGCTCACGGATACTTTTCTGGGTGGCGTCAGTCAGTTTCTCCTCCATCACGCCAAGTTCATGGCTCAAAGCTTTGGTTACTCTTTTAAAAAACGGGGTGTTTTGGAAGAGGGTGTTGAGAAAAGCCTCTTTGGGAATAAAACAGATTTTGGCGTCCTCCACAATCATCGCTGAATTGGAATAATTCTCCTCACCAAGCAAAGCTGAATAGCCTAAAAAGTCACCTTTTTTGGATAAGTGGAGAATTTGCTCTTTCCCATTGGAAGCAGTTTTATAAACCTTAACCACACCGGAATTGATACAGAAAATTCCCAAAGGCTTGGTGCCTTCGTAGAACAAAATCTGTCCTTTTCTATGAGAAATCAGGTTTTTATTATCTGAAATGGTACAAATATGCTGTTCAGGCAAATCCGCGAAAAGTGAAAATTTTCTGCTGGCGCAAAGTTCACATGGAGTATTTCCGGAATTACCACTCATAATAGAATTATAGTTTGGTCGAAATTATAAAAACACTGCTATAAATCATAAAATTACCAACTATTTAGGGGAGGACGGAATGGTTTTGATTTGTTTAAATTCTTTGAGATCATCCACCCATTCTAAACTTAAATGGTTCATTCCATTAGTAAGTATCAGGAACTTGGAATGCACTTTTTGATGATAAAGACAGGCTTGTTCTACTGTTTTTTGGGTCAATTTCACAGAAGGAGCTTTACATTCAATTAAGAGATAAGGCTTACCCTCCTGATTCCATACGACCAAATCTGTTCTTTTTTGAAGTTTGTTATAAACCAGCCCTTTTTCCAGTGCTACTAATCCTTTGGGATAGTTATGATGGTTTATTAAAAAATTGATCCAATGCTGCCTTACCCATTCTTCTGGAGTTAATATCAAATACTTCTTTCTGAGGCTGTCAAAAATGCCTAATTTCCCCTCCATTTCTCTGAGCTTTGGTTCGAAAGCCGGCAAATTGAGATTTGGTAATTGAATACGATCTAAACCCTGATTCATTCTTCAAATATGTGCATTAATCGTCAGTTGAAATTAAATAATCTCCCAAAGGTGATCCATTTTCTGGCCCTCTGCGGTCTTTTTTTGATGGCTTCCTGCCAAAAACCAAAGATTCAAGCAGACATAATCTATCATGGGGGCACCATTTATACTGTCAACGCCGAATTTGAAATAACGGAAGCAGTCGCAATTGTCGATGGAAAATTCATTGCAGTTGGCTCAGATGATGATATTTTAAAAAACTACGAAGGAGAAGAAACAATTGACCTAAAAGGAAAATCGGTCTATCCTGGTTTTATAGATGCCCATACCCATTTTTTCAGATATGGCACTGGACTTAGAGTTGTTGATCTGGTCGGCGTCAAAAGCTTTGATGAATTGATCCAAAAAGTAACAGATTATGCCAGCGACAATCCAGAGGAATCTTGGATTTTAGGAAACGGGTGGGATCAAAACGTTTGGGAAGGTCAGGAATTTCCTACCAGAGATCAATTGGATGAATTGTTTCCTAACACGCCGGTTTTATTGACAAGAATAGATGGTCATGCTGCTTTGGCAAATGGAAAAGCGCTACAATTAGGTGGAGTAAGCGCTAATACTAAGTTGCTGGGAGGTACAGTTGCTGTCAAAAATGGTAAAACTACCGGGATTTTGGTGGATAATGCCATTGATTTAGTTAGTAATAAAATCCCAAAAACAACAGAGGAGCAAGCCAGAAAAGCGATTTTGGAAGCGCAGCAAAACTGTTTTGAGGTAGGCTTAACTTCAGTCGTGGACGCTGGTTTAGATAAGGAAACCATTGAACTGTATCAAAAAATGCATCAGGATTCTTCTTTGAAAATGAGAATCTATGCGATGGTCAATCCTACACCGTCCAATATGGATTTCTACTTTGATCAAGGAGTCTATCAAGATGATCAACTGACTGTCCGTAGTTTTAAAATATATGGAGACGGGGCTCTAGGTTCAAGAGGTGCAGCATTGCTAAAACCTTATACTGATAAGCCAGAAGAAATTGGATTTTTACTCAGCACAGAGGATGATTTCCGGGATTTGGCAAGTAAAATGTATGAAAATGGGTTTCAAATGAATACGCATTGTATTGGAGATTCCGCAAATAGAACTCTTCTGAATATATATGCAGATGTTTTGAAAGGAAAAAACGACCTGAGATGGAGAATCGAACATGCTCAAGTTGTAAACCCAGACGATGTATCAAAATTTGCCGAATTCAATATCATTCCGTCTGTACAACCTACCCACGCAACTTCTGATATGTATTGGGCAGAACAAAGGCTGGGACCTGAGCGCATCAAGCATGCTTATATTTTTAAAGAATTACTGGACCAAAATGGCCTGATTGCATTAGGAAGTGATTTTCCGGTAGAATTTATCAATCCGCTATATGGCTTTCATGCCGCTGTAGCAAGAAAAGATAAAAACAACTGGCCAGATGAAGGTTTCCAAATAGATAACAAATTGACCAGAGAAGAGGCGCTTAAAGGAATGACAATCTGGGCAGCTTATGCCAACTTTGAAGAAAACCTAAAAGGAAGTATTGAAACGGGAAAGTTGGCTGATTTAGTCATCATGGAAAATGACATCATGATCGAAGACGCTAAGAATTTGAGAGATTTACCGATTTGGGCTACAGTCATCGGAGGAAAGACAGTTTATCAAAAAGTTAAATAAGGGGCTATTTTATCAACCCATTCTGATTTAAAAATTTTGATCTTTTTCAAATCATTTATGGAAGTAAAATCCCCATGCTGATTTCTATAGGCCAAAATGACCTTTGCCTCGGAATAGGAAATATAGGGGTGTTTCGATAGTTCATCGAGTTCAATTTCATTAATAGCGATCTTGCTGGTAATCAAAGGATCAAAATCAAAATAATCCCACATCAATTCAACTGTTTCAGGCTTTAGCCCATAAACTTCTAACAATTGTGTGGAACTATAATATCCACCCAATTGAACCCCATATTTAACGATTCTTCCGGCTGTGCTCGGGCCAATTCCAGATACAATTTGTAAGGTGATCGAATCTGCCTCAGAAAATGGGATTCGATTTAGATTCTCTGATTTTTTGGAGTTCACCTTATTTTTAATTGTATCCTGAGGATTGAAAACCGGATCCGGAGATGAAACTAATTTCATTCCTGTTTTTTCTAATGAATCTACCTTCCTTTGGTAGATCAATTCAAATTCTCCTGCTTTTGTAGACCTCGCTTTGTTGATCAGAGAAGGGATGATAATCATCATCATCAAAACAGGAATGAGAAGTACAAAACCTCTGGATTCTTTATTGGAAAAACCCAGGTAAGACTTTAGCCAAAAAAACAGATTGGTTTTCATAAAAAATTAGATCACAAAGGACATTGATTTTATCAATCACCTATAATTTAAGGATATTGGCAACTTAAAACAAAATAACAGATCTTTGCAGAAGATTTAGAATTCTTATTTAGAACGATTTCAAATTGGGATTTCGGTTAGCAAAATTGGCACTATAACACCCATACTCTGTTAAATTTGCAACCAAGACTTGTACCTATGCAAATCAAGTTTAGAGCTTTAAGTTTATCACATAAGACAGCACCTGTACAGATCCGGGAGATCATCGCCCTTGGAGATCAGGAAATTCAACGCATTTTACTGAAACTGAAAGATTTTTTCAGTTTAAATGATGTGCTGATATTGTCTACCTGTAATCGAACTGAAGTCTATTACAGTCATGACCTGGATCTAAGTACTGAGATCATCAAGTTAGTTGGCCTTGAAAAGGGACTTTCTGACATTGTCAATTACCTGGAGTATTTTCAGATTTACCATAACGATCGAGATGCCATCTCTCACTTATTCCGTGTTTCGATGGGATTAGAGGCACAGGTGGTAGGTGATATTCAGATTTCCAATCAGGTAAAACGTGCCTATCAAGCATCTGCTGATTTAGAAATGGCTGGTCCCTTTCTGCATAGATTGATGCATACTGTATTTTTCACCAACAAACGTATCGTCCAGGAAACCTCTTTTCGAGAAGGAGCAGCATCCTTGTCTTATGCTACAGTAGAATTGATAGAGAGCCTTACGGCAAATACGTATCAACCAAGAATCCTTTTGATAGGAGTTGGTGAAATCGGTGAGGATGTAGCTAAAAACATGGTTTATCTTCCCAATGCGAAAGTAACAGTGACTAACCGAACACTTTCGAAAGCAGAAGAGATTGCCACGCCTTTAGGATTCGATGTGATCCCATTTGAAAATTGCATTGAGGCAATGAAAGAGTCAGACGTGATTGTTTGCTCTATCATGAAAAATGAACCCTTCATTACCAAAAATCTAATTCAGAAATTTGAAATCCCTAGTTACAAGCTATTGATTGATCTTTCTGTCCCAAGAAGTATCGAAACTTCAGTGGAAGATGTACCAGGGGTTATTCTATACAATGTCGATAATATAAGAAGTAAGACTTCCGAAGCATTGGAAAAAAGACTGGCTGCTGTACCTCAAGTCGAGTCGATTATCCATGAGAGTATAGATGAATTTTACAGCTGGAAAAAAGAAATGATGGTTTCTCCAACCATCAATAAGCTAAAGCAAACTCTGGAACAAATCCGACTGGAAGAATTAAGCAGGTATTTGAAAAATGCAGATGAAAAGGAATTTGCTGTGATAGACAAAATCACGAAAAGCATGATGCAAAAAATCCTTAAAGTGCCTGTAGTCCAACTCAGAGCCGCTTGCCAGAGAGACCAGGCGGAAGAAATGATCGAATTCATTTCAGATCTTTTTGACTTAGATAAAGAGGAAATCAAAAAGTAATTTCATAAAAGTACAAAGAGAAATGACCAAAGGATTGCTAAAACCTTTGGTCATTTTATATTTGGGCCTTTGTAAAAATTTATCACTCTAAAACAGAATGAAATTACACCTCACCATTCTCCAGTTTTTTATCATAACATGCTGCTTTATCAGTATTTCAAAGGCTCAGACTTGGGAAGTATATGATGAGGAATATAAGCTGAAAGCAAGATTACTCTATGACGAGGTGGAACTCCTAAGCGAAACCGTTAGAATTGGTAAAAAGGATTCCGTATTAAGTTTGCTCTCTTCGGATCTTAGACCGGCAGTTTCACTCCAAGGATATGAAGTTTACCAATATTTAGCTCCTTGGATTCTGGTAAAAGGCCCAAAGGGAATCGGTGCTTTTCACGAATACGGGCAACAGGTTTTGCCTTTGGAATATGATGATATAGAAACCTATTTCAACCTGCTCCTAGCAAGAAAAGGGAACAATTACTGGATTTTTGAAAGAGGAAGTGGGAAAACAACTCCTTTAGGAAAACTTGATGAAGCTAAATTAACGAAAACAGGAATGCTCATCACTCGGATCGGAAATGAGTATTCTATTCCACTTTCCAATGCCGGTCAAAAGGTTTTCCAATTGTTACAAGACTCAGAAGGGGATTTTTTACTTACCAAAGAAGAAAGCGGATTTGGCCTTATCAATCGTGAAGGCGATTATGTTATGGATCCTGTTGTGGATGAATTGAAACATAACAGAGGTAATTTTTATTTTGGCTATGACGAAAATCAGTTTCTTTTGATCGAAGGAAATGACATCAAAGCGAATGTCCGGTATAATTCATTCCATAAAATCACATTGGAAAATGGTCTGATGTTGGAATACATTCATGGTAAACTCAGAAGGGTTATGGAAGAAGATGGTATTTTATTGGATGCCGTCGGAATGGAAGATGTAACCAAAATCAAGGATAATTTATATACCATAAGATTTCGGGATGGCAACTTGGGATTACTGGGGAAATCTGGCTGGTTAGTAAGACCAAATGCTCCTCTAGATAAGGTGTGGATGGGTTCGGATGGGCTTTTCCCTGCCACAAAAAACAATGTAATGGGTTTTGTAAACTCATTAGGTGAATGGGTGATTCAACCACAATTTGAAGACGTCGGAAAGTTTTCCGAGTCCATCAGTTCCTATAAAAAATCAGGTAAATGGGGCTTGGTAAAAAGCAATGGTGAGCTGGTCGGTTCGGCCGATTGGGATGAAATCAAACCATTCTCAAAAGGATTTTCCATTGCAAAGATCAATGATAAATTTTACTTACTCAACTCCTCTGGCGTACCGGTAAACCAAGAATCATATGATCAGATATCCAGGACAAATGATGGATATTTCATTGTAGAGAAGGAAAAGAAATCCGGTATCCTAGACCAGGCAGGAAAAGAATTAATTCCATTGGAGTTTGAAAATCTACAAAGAGCAAAAAGAGACCAAATTCTAGTTAGAAAAGATGGCAAAGTCGGATTGATCTCGGATAGTGGCGAGATTCTCCTCCCTCTTGCTTTTGAGAATATTCTGATTGATACAGATGGTGGAAGGATTTTAACCAAAAATCTTTACGAACCGGTAGTGGTTTTGGAGCCGGAACCTCAGGATAAAAAGAGTAAAAAACGAAACTAAAAGAAGAAGCCCTCAGATTTTGAGGGCTTCTTCTTTTTCCAAACTTTATTTTTTATCTGATTTTCCCTTACCAGAATCCAGATTTTCAGAATCTGATTTGGCGATGGAATCTCTCATCGAGGTATCGGATTTGATATTTTCCATTCTATAATAATCCATCACTCCTAACTGACCACTTCTAAATGCCTCTGCCAATGCTTTTGGAACTTCCGCTTCAGCTTCCACTACTTTGGCACGCATCTCTACGTTTTTAGCCCGCATTTCTTGCTCTAGTGCTACCGCCATTGCTCTTCTTTCTTCCGCTTTTGCTTCGGCTACTTTTAGATCAGCAGAAGCCTGATCGATTTGAAGTTTTGCTCCGATATTTGTCCCTACGTCTATATCTGCTATGTCAATAGAAAGAATTTCAAAAGCAGTTCCTGCATCCAAACCTCTCTCTAAAACCAGTTTGGAGATCTTATCAGGGTTTTCTAACACACTTTTATGATTCGAAGCAGAACCAATCGATGTGACAATACCTTCTCCTACTCTAGCCAAAATGGTTTCCTCTCCGGCACCACCTACTAGTTGCGCGATATTCGCCCGAACGGTTACTCTAGCCTTTGCGATCAGCTGAATCCCGTCAGCGGCCACAGCAGCTACGTTTGGCGTATTGATCACTTTGGGATTCACAGAAATCTGTACTGCCTCAAAAACATCTCTACCAGCCAGATCAATCGCTGTTGCCTGTTTGAAAGAAAGGTTGATATTGGCTTTGTCCGCTGAAATCAATGCACGGATTACATTGGGCACATTCCCTCCTGCCAGATAATGGGTTTCCAATTCACCGGTTGTAAGTTCCAATCCTGCTTTAGTTGCAGTGATTAGTGAATTGACGATAATTCCCGGAGGAACTTTTCTGAAACGCATCCCTACCAATTCCAACAATCCTACTCGGACATTGGAAAAAATGGCTGTAATCCAGAGTCCGACCGGAACGAAATACAAAAAGATAAAAAGGATAACGATCGCTGCTATCGCCGCGACCAAAATAAATAAAGAATTAGAAGGATCCATTTTAGGCTATTTTACGATGATTTTATTGTTTTCAATTTTTATGATGGTGATACTTTTCCCAACTTCAATGAAGCCATTTTCGCTTTTTACTTCAAAAATTCTATCTGCAAAAGTGGCTTTCCCTATGGGTTTTAGATCAGAAACTGCGATACCTGGCATTCCCACAGACAAACCTTCTGTACGTCCATCAAAAGCACCACCTACCATTTTTGATTTGAGAGAAAAGTAATTCCAAACTTTGGAATTAAATCCATACCAAATCACAGCAATATTGCATAGAGCGGCAATCCCAATGATCCAAAGTGCCGTTGATAGATCATAAGAAATGTAGGCATAATATACTCCAAGAAGACTTACCAATAATCCGATAATACCAACTACTGTAGTTCCTGGAAGTAGAAATACTTCAATTAAAAACAAAACAAGGCCAATAATCAGTAGGCTGGAAAGAATGAAAATTGTCATTTAGTCTGGGATATTGATTGTCCTAAAATACAAGATTCCAAGACACCAAAATTGGGCAATCAAAAAAAACCCGGAAAATTCCGGGTTTCTTCTTAATAAGCCTTAGCAAAATAAACCCTTCCTTCCGAAGGTTTGCCGGTAAGTATACAAGTCCCGGCTTCTTCTTTTCTAGCCAAAGGAATACATCTAATAGTTGCTTTGGTCAAGTCTTTGATTTTCTCTTCTGTTTCTGAAGTACCATCCCAATGCGCAGAGATAAAGCCCCCTTTGTTTTCAAGGACTTCCTTAAACTCTTCCCAGGAATTTACTTCCGTGGTCTTTTCTTCTCTGAATGTAAATGCTTTTTCATAAATGGACTTTTGAATATCTTCCAGCATTCCAGTTATTTTTTCCGCAATTGGCAGTGAAGCCAATTCAAACTGCTCTTTTGTCAAGGTATCTCTTCGAGCTATTTCAATCGTACCGTTTTCCAGATCTCTTGGTCCAATCGCAATTCTCAACGGAACACCCTTCAATTCATATTCGGCAAATTTAAAGCCTGGCTTATGGGTATCCCGATTGTCATATTTCACAGATACACCTACTTTTCTCAAGTCTGCCATAATCTCATTCGCTTTTTCAGAAATGGCTTCAAATTCCTCATCTTTTCTGTAAATCGGAACAATCACCACCTGTATCGGCGCCAGTTTAGGAGGCAATACTAATCCATTATCATCAGAGTGAGCCATGATCAACGCCCCCATTAATCGAGTACTTACTCCCCAAGAAGTTCCCCAAACATATTCCAATCCACCTTCTTTGGTTGCAAATTTTACATCGAAAGCTTTCGCGAAATTCTGTCCAAGGAAATGGGAAGTTCCTGCTTGAAGTGCTTTACCATCCTGCATCATTGCTTCAATACAAAGGGTATCATCAGCTCCAGCAAATCGCTCATTGGCAGATTTGCGGCCTCTCACCACTGGCAAAGCCATAAAATCTTCAGCAAATTGGGCGTATACATTCATCATTTGCAATGTCTCAGCCTTTGCTTCCTCAGCTGTTGCATGGGCAGTATGCCCTTCTTGCCATAAAAATTCTGCAGTCCTAAGGAAAAGTCTGGTTCTCATTTCCCAACGGACCACATTGGCCCATTGATTTACCAACAGTGGAAGATCTCTGTAGGATTGGATCCAGTTTTTATAGGTGCTCCAGATTACAGTTTCTGAAGTAGGTCTTACGATTAGCTCCTCTTCCAATTTAGCATCAGGGTCCACAATAACTCCGCTCCCATCCTCAGCATTTTTTAATCTGTAATGGGTGACTACAGCACATTCTTTTGCGAAGCCCTCCACGTGGCTAGCCTCCTTGCTCAGATAAGATTTAGGGATAAACAGCGGAAAATATGCATTAGTATGGCCGGTTTCTTTAAACATCCGATTCAATTCTGCTTGCATTTTTTCCCAAATAGAATAACCATATGGTTTGATCACCATACATCCTCTGACAGCAGAATTTTCTGCCAAGTCGGCTTTTTTAACTAATTCGTTGTACCAAAGTGAATAATCTTCACTTCTCTTAGGTAGTCCTTTACTCATTATAATTGATTCAGATACTTTTTGTCCTTAATTTTGCTAAATTGAGCAGGGCAAATATAAAGTAAAAAGTATAACCCTTCACTTTTGCTCACGTATAAGAAAGTAACAATCTAACTTCAACCATGAGGAAAATTTCAATATTCACATCTTCAGTTGTTCTCGGCGCATTGGCTCTAGGTGCTTGTAGCACCAATAAACTAGCAACCAATGGAGAGCAGGATAATTTATATTTCATGGCTTCGGATGCAAAAATTGCAACTGAGTATGCTGTGCAAAACAATAATCCTGAATCTTTTGAAAGCCTGAGTTCACTGAATACTGACTCCTATCAAGGTGAAAATTTCAGTTCTAGAAATGTTAACCCTGAATATATAGCAAGATATACTGCAGCAGAAGAAATAGATTCTGATGAGATGGTATATTTCGATGAGGGAGTTGAGTCTTCTGGAGAAGGTGACATTAACGCATACGATAATTATAGAGTTTCTAACTCCAATTCATCATATGGATCAAATTTCTTCCCTACCATGTCTTTAAGTATAGGGTATATGGGAGGCTTTAGCCCATGGGGAATGGGTTATTATAGTCCATTTTATGATCCATTCTTTATGCCAGGTTACATGTATCCAGCTTATGGATTCAGACCAGGATTTAACCTAGGATTTGGACTTGGCTTTGGATTTGGTTTTGGTTTTGGGTCTATGTGGGGTCCAAGTTATGCATGGGGAGGATATCCTATGTATGGAGGATTTTATCCTGGCTATGGTTATTATCCTGGTTTCGGTTACAACAGACCAATTTATGTGCTTCCTGGGGGTGAATATGGTGACAGAAGAGTGGTAAGAGGAGCTCGTGCTACAAGAGGATCAAGTTTAGCAACATCTTCAATGGGTACTAGATCTTCAGCTATTTTACCAAGTACATCAAGGGCGCAAGCTAGAAGAGAAGCTGTAAATTCTCCTTCTAACAGAAGTTTGGTTTCCAACTCCAATTCAAGAACTGCATCAAGAGAATTTGGTAGCTCTAAAAATGATTACTACACGAATAGCCGATCTAGAGTTGGAACAACAAGAAATGTAAACTCTCCAGCTGTAACAAGAAGTGCTACCAGATCTAGAAGCGCTATGCCAACAGCAAGACCTAGCTATTCAGGAACAAACTCCCGATCATCAAATACGATCTATAATCCAAGTAGAAATTCTGGCTCATACAATAGAAGTTCAAGTCCATCATATAATAGATCGGCAAGTCCTTCTTACAATAGAAGTAATATCCCTGCTCGAACTTCGCCTTCATATGGTACTCCATCAAGGTCTACTCCGAGCAGATCAAATACACCAAGCTACAGTGCTCCAAGCAGAAGCTCAGGTAGTAGCGGCATGAGTACTGGAGGATCTAGAAGCAGTGGAGGCAGCGTCTCCAGCGGATCATCCAGAGGAGGAAGGGGAAATTAATTCCCCTTTTTTTTTGAACTCTTCTGACACAATTCTATCACTAAGCCGTTATTATTAAAAAATCATTTCTATCAATGAGATTAAAGATTCTTATTTTCTTCAGCTTACTCTTTTCTTCCAATTTACTTATGGCACAGAGTGGGTATTATGAAGATGCATACAGATTCAGTCATGTAAAAGCTGGAGGGTCATCCCGAATTATGGGAATCGGTGGAACCCAGCTATCTATAGGCGGAGATGTTTCAAATATCGCCGGTAACCCGGCAGGCCTTGGGTTCTTCAGATCTTCCGAAGCAAGTATTTCCCTTGGTTATTCTGACTGGGGAGTGAATACCACTTATTTAGATCAGGGAAAGTCATATAACACCACCAATTTCAATCTTCCAAACCTTTCCTACGTCATGGCAAATCCTAAAGAAGGATTATCCAGAGGTGCTTTTAAAGGCGGGGCATTTGGCATTAGTATTCAGCGCTTGGCTAATTTCAATACGGAATATGGTTTTTATTCTGATCAATTTGGAGAGACTTCAATTCTTGATTTTTATGTTCAAGATGGTTTTGGATTTCCAGTTGAACAATTCTCAACATTAACAAATCTTGCGTATCAAACGTATCAAATCAATCCAGCATATAACCTTAATGGTCAACCTATAGCTGGTGAATATTTACCTATTAATAATTTGGAATTTGCTCCACAGCAAGATGAAAACATTTCACAAGAAGGAAGTATGAGCCAGATTTCCTTCTCATATGGCGGAAATTTTAATCATAAGCTATTTTTGGGAGGTTCAATTGGCATAAGAAATTTAAACTTCTCATCAACTAAAATATATAATGAATATTTCGGCTTAGACGCACCTTTAGTAAACTCTTCTTTAACAGAACAACTTAGAATTAATGGTGCAGGCATTAATATAAATATTGGAATGATTTATAAGCCAATAGATTATTTTAATCTAGGTTTTGTTTTCCAAACACCAACTTGGTATTCTTTAAATGATGAGTATTCAGCCAGTGCTTATGCTGATTATAAAGGATATGTTTATAATCCAATAGAGGAGATAGAGGATGTTTTAGGCGAGCTTAATGAATTCACAGATGTTTTTATTAGTTCCTATAATCTCAATACACCGCTGAAACTAGGTGGTGGAGCCACTTTCTTCTTAGGTAAAAACGGTTTTATCTCTGCTGATATAGACTTTGTTGATTATAGCAATTCCAATATAAAAAGCAGAGACTTTGATGAAGGCCCTGACAATGAAGCAATAAGAAGTACTTATACAAGTACATTGAACTATCGTTTTGGAGCGGAATTCAGATTTGATGTTTTCCGAATCAGAGGAGGTTATGCGTATTATGGTGACCCAATCGCTAATTCAGATTTTGACAGAAGTACCAATCAGATCAGTGGTGGATTCGGGGCAAAACTCAATAAATTCTCGATTGACTTAGCTTTAATTAATCAGCGTTTCGATGGTCTTTACAGTAGCTATCAAGTGTTAGACGCTCAGAATAATAATATTGGTCCTGTAACCGAGTTAGAAAACAACATTTTTACAGGCATGCTAACTTTAGGTTTCAGCTTTTAAAAGGCTGATCAATTCAGAAATCAAAAGCTCAGCGGAGAAATCTTCACCGCTGAGCTTTATTTTTGCCTGATTATAAAAATATTCCCTTTCCAATAGAAGGCTTTTTAACTTTGCCGTTATTTCTTCTCTATCCAGGCCCTTAAACATGGGCCTGTTCTGAATCTTTGAAAGCCCTAAACGTGAGGAAATTTCATCTAAAGGAACATCCAGATATACAGAGACCCCGTGTTTGTTGATCAAATCCATGTTGTCATTAAAACATGGGCAGCCCCCACCAGAGGCAAGTATAAACGACTCCTTGCTTTCCAGGATATTCTTCAAGGACTCACTCTCCCATTCCCGAAATTGCCCTTCACCAAAATTGCTGAAGATTGCAGGAATTTTCATTTCATGATTTGATTCTATTAATTGATCCAAATCATAATATGGGAAATTCAAAACAGAAGCCAATTGCCGTCCAAAAGTGCTTTTTCCTGAACCAGGAAGTCCTACCAAAACAACTTTGAGTTCTTTTGTCATTTTATCAATAAATCTAAAACTTCACCGGCTTCTGGAGTGTTATTATGATGATATTTTGCCAAAACTTCTCCGTCTCTTAATACCATCAGCCCTGGGTTTGACCTAATAATAGTTTTCACTACTGTCGCATCGGCCTGTAGTCCAGTGATTCCCCATCCCCTTTCACTGATCAACTTACTGATTTCCTCTTCAGTGGCAGCAGCTACAAAAACCACCTCAACAGGTGAGTTTTTCAATGAGGAAATCAATGCATCTATTTGCCCCAAATTGGAATCATCCATTTTAGCCATGTTACTTACCAAAACAGCAACTTTGTTTCCAGTAAACATTTCTGAAGAATAATCACCATTCTCATTCCAAACGGCAAAGTCAGAGATCTTTGGAAGGTTTTCTGGATTTTTAATATTCATTTCCACAAACTCATAACTTTCATCGGAAGGATAAGAATCCAAGATGACTGTTTCACCCCCCTTTTTCATGACATAAGAGTAAAGCAAAGGAGCAGAAGGCTCCATGGCTTTCGGAATATTCACCCCAACTTTATAAGCACGGAAATCTATAAACGGTAAGGTTCTAATCGCCATAACCGATAGTATCAATGAAGCAACCAATACAAGTATTACCAAACCATTTGCCCATTTTGGAGAAGTGTCTGGCAGATCATCTCTGAAGAGAAAAAGAATAGTAATCAAAACCAAAAGAATAATATCCTTGTAGAAAGACTCCCAAGGAGTCAATTTGATAGCATCCCCAAAACATCCACAATCCGTTACTTTATTGAAGTAAGCGGAATAAAATGTCAAAAATGTGAAGAACAGGATCATCAGCCCCAAAGCCCAAACAGTAAATCTACTCTTGACTCCTAAAATCAACATCACTCCGAGGACGACTTCCACTACAACTAAAAACACCCCAATCTGCAAAGCGAAAGGTTCAAACACCGCAAAAAAACCAGCAATATCATTGGAAAACACATCAAAATATTCCTCAAGTTTAATTGATGTTCCCACTGGGTCATTCACTTTTATCAAACCTGAAAAAATAAAAAGTCCTCCAACTAATAGTCGTAAGACCCAAAGAAATCCGTCCTTAATCATGATGATATCCAAGTTTAATCAAACAAAATACAGAGTAATTAATCATATCCTGATAATTGGCTTCAATACCTTCTGAAACAATGGTTTGCCCTTCATTATCTTCAATTTGTTTTACTCGAAGCAATTTCATTAGGACGATATCAGTCATGGAACTCACCCTCATTTCTCTCCAAGCTTCACCATAGTCATGATTTTTATTTTCCAATAACCCTTTGGTCTCACTTACCCATGTATCATATACAGGCTCCAATTCGGAAAAAGGTATCTCCATTCTTTCATCTTTAGAAAAACTAATTTGAAGCAAGGCGATTAGGCAATAATTAATGATTCCTACAAATTCATCTACAATCGGATCATTTACTTTCTGACTTCCCTTTTCCTGAATGGATCGAACCCGTTGGGCTTTTATAAAAATCTGGTCTGTAATAGAAGGCAATCTCAAAATCCTCCATGCAGTACCATAATCAATAGTTTTCTTACGAAATAATTCTTTACAACGGCTGATAACTTGTGTATATTCGTTGCTAGTTAGCGTCTCCAAATTTTATTTTAAGTTTAATGTTTCCGGTTCAGGGGTATTCTTCTTTCGAAGATAGATTATTTCCCCAAAAATATACATTTCAAATCAACGGACGGCTCCATGTATGGAACAGTCCAAAGATAATGGGTATTTTAAATGTAACACCTGATTCTTTTTTTCAAAAAAGCCGGACTGATTTTAACTCAGAGGATTTTGAAACGAAAGTCAATCAACTAATAGCTGATGGTGCAGATATTTTGGATATTGGAGGTTATAGCTCTAGGCCTGGGGCATCAGAAGTTACAGAGGAAGAAGAAATCAGAAGGGTAACTCCAGCAATAAAATGGATCGCTGAGCATCACCCAGATATTTTGATATCAATTGATACATTTAGAGCAAAAGTAGCTGAGAAAGCGGTAACTTCTGGAGCTCACATTGTAAATGATATTTCTTCAGGTGATTTGGATCCAGATATGATTTCCACAGTGGCGGAGCTAAAAACACCATACATCGCCATGCATATGAAGGGAAATCCAAAGAATATGCAAGAACTAACAAATTATTCTGATATTTTAGCGGAAATATTGAATTATTTCGCTGAAAAACTGGATCAATTCAAAAAGTTTGGCATCAAAGATGCAATAATTGACCCTGGCTTTGGATTTGCAAAATCGATTGAACAAAATTATTTTTTGCTGAAAAATTTAAGCCAGTTCCATTGTTTGTCATCACCCGTTTTAGTTGGCGTGTCACGTAAATCAATGATTTACAAAACACTTCAAAACGATCCCGAAGATGCTTTGAATGGAACTACAGCATTAAACATGTTTGCCCTTTGTCAAGGAGCAAACATCCTAAGAGTACATGACGTAAAAGAAGCTAAAGAAACACTTAAACTATACCACACAATTTACCCTTGACCCTACTATTTAAAATAGGATTTTTAGACATTTCCATCGTCAATATGATTGATATTGCGTTGGTTGCTGCCCTATTATATCAGATTTATAAATTGTTGAAGGGAAGTGTTGCAATTAAAATATTTCTTGGATTCCTATCGATTTATCTGATCTACCTATTGGTAAGAGCGCTTCGAATGGAGCTTCTATCCGCCATATTAGGTCAGTTTATGGGCGTTGGTGTGATTGCCGCCATTATCATTTTTGCCCCGGAGATCAGGAAATTCTTACTATTAATCGGCCGGTCTTCATTTTTATCAGATGATAATATGTGGAAGGATCTCCTCTTTTTCTGGAGAAAAAGAGAAAATTCTGTTTTTAATATCAGTCCAATTATTGATGCTTCCAAGACTTTGGCTGGAAGCAACACTGGAGCATTGATGGTTATTTCGAAGAGTACGGAACTTAAATTTTATGCCGAAAGCGGAGATATCCTAGATGCTGAACTTTCCAAACGGCTATTGATTTCCATTTTCAATAAATACAGTCCACTTCACGATGGCGCGGTTATTATTTACAATGGTAAAATAAAAGCAGCAAGATGTATTCTTCCAGTTACTGAAAGAGAAGTGCCTGCACAATTTGGATTGAGACACAGAGCAGGTATCGGGATGTCAGAAGCTACAGACACATTGATTTTAATTGTGTCAGAAGAAACAGGTCAGTTATCTATGGCAAAAAATGGAAAGATACTTCACAACATGTCCTTTCAAGAGGTCCGTGAAACTATCAATGATTATCTAAATAGCGAGGATGTGGATACTCGATTTGAAGATATCGATGAGTATGAGTTAAAAAAGAGGCGAAAATTGGCAATGACCAGCAAATCATAATAGATGGCAAGTAGGTTACTTGCCTTTTTCTTTTTAGCCATTCTTAAGAAAGAACCGTGGTGAAAACGCAAAAAACTTATCTCAAAAATATACAAGTTGAATTTTCATCGTTTACTTAAGGAGTGTTTTTTGTCTCCGGAAACCTCTTAAAAGGTCAATTTACCACCAGGAAAAATTCTTCTGGGAAATTTTACTTTTTAAAATGAAGTTGTCTTAGATTAATTTCAAATGATCCGGAAAACAAAGAATTCATTAAAAATAAATTAGTTTCTGGAGTCTAGATGGATTAATATTTGCTTTGCAGCTATCCAATTAATTTCCAGGATTAAAAAAAACCAAGTACGATTTTACCCATGAGGAAACCTTCACTCATTCAACTTATATCATTTTTCATCCTTTTTTCTGTTGGCGCATATGCTGCACAAGCCTATATTCCAGAACTAAAAGAACAATTAAAAGAAACATACACCGCTTTTACAAATAGTCCAAAGCCTGAAGAAAAGCCTATCCCTATTCAACCTATTACGGTTGAAAAACCAGCTCCTAGAGTAATCCCACCCATACCAGAAGGGTTAATCACGAAAGAATATGATAAGCACTTATATGCTGCCGAACACAATGGTTTTGGATTAATTGAGTCAGAAGATCATTTCAAAAGGCTCATTGAAGAGGGAAAATTAGTACTGGTTGATAAGGGAAAAGGTTATGAAATCATGCCTTTGACTCATAGTCATCCTTACATTACTCCTTATTCTAAAGTCATTCTTGAAGAACTTGGATTGGCATTTCAGGCACTGACAGACGATGAAAGTTATTTTACAATAACATCCGTAACCCGCACACCTGATCAACAAAAAAGTTTAAGGAGAAGAAACACCAATGCAACTGAAGGTCTCAGTTCCCATTCTTTCGGTGTCTCATTTGATATCTCCTACATTCGGCTAAATGGCAAAAAACGCTTTAGTCGTCCACTTCAAAAAAAGATTGAAACCATCCTCAAAGAATTCGAAAAGTCTGACAAAATCGTGTTTATAAAAGAACGAAAGCAAAGCTGCTACCATGTCACGGTGAGATAATCCAAAAAAGCTTTGGTATAATTTTCTAAAAAAACCGGGTTTCAATGAATGAAGCCCGGTTTTTTTTGCTTGGTGCAAATGCTTTATTAAAAAGCTTTCCTCCTTTTATTGAATCACTCCCAATTCTTTTCCTACCTCAGTGAATGATTGAATGGCCTGGTCTAAATGAACTTTTTCATGTCCAGCAGAAATCTGTACTCTGATTCTAGCTTGGCCTTTTGGCACTACAGGATAATAAAAACCAATCACATAAATCCCCTTCTCCAATAGCTTCTCAGCCATTTTCTGAGATAAGACCGCATCATACAGCATCACTGGGACAATGGGGTGCGTACCTGGTTTGATATCAAATCCAGCAGCAGTCATTTTTTCACGGAAATACACAGTGTTCTCCTCCAGTTTATCCCTAAGCTCAGTTGTACCAGTTAAAAGGTCAAATACCGCAATAGACGCCCCAGTGATAGAAGGAGCCAGAGTATTGGAGAAAAGATAAGGTCTGGAGCGCTGACGTAGAAGTTCAATGATTTCTTTTCTTCCAGAAGTAAAACCACCCGAAGCACCTCCTAGAGCTTTCCCCAAAGTCCCTGTAATGATGTCAATTTTACCCATTACACCGCAATGCTCATGCACACCTCTTCCTGTTTTCCCCATAAAACCGGTAGAATGACATTCGTCTGACATCACCAATGCTTCATATTTCTCTGCAAGCTCTACGATTTTATCCAACTGCGCAATGGTTCCATCCATTGAGAACACTCCATCCGTGACAATGATCTTTTGTTTTGCCCCTTTTGCATCTGCGTCTTTCAGTTGAGCCTCTAAATCAGCCATATCATTATGCTGATACCTAAATCTCATTGCCTTGCAAAGTCTGACTCCATCTATAATCGAAGCATGGTTTAGTGCATCTGAAATAATCGCATCTTCAGGCCCTAAAATCGGTTCAAATACACCACCATTGGCATCAAAAGCTGCTGCATATAAAATGGTATCTTCTGTTCCCAAAAATTCCGAAATCTTTTTTTCCAGTGATTTATGGATATCCTGGGTTCCGCAAATAAACCGAACGGATGACATTCCGAAACCATGAGAATCAATGGTAGCTTTTGCCGCTTCGATCACTTTAGGGTGGGAAGAAAGGCCTAGGTAATTGTTCGCACAAAAATTCAACACAGACTTACCTCCGGCAATTGTGATTTCGGCAGATTGAGGGGATGTGATGATCCTTTCCTTTTTAAAAAGTCCAGCCACTTCAATTCCTTTTAACTCTTCTACCAATTTGGGTTTTAGTCGATCGTACATATACTTATTAGGATAAATTGTTCAGTTAGTATCAATAGCCGGCAATCAAAAAAATCTGCAAGACTTTAGATTTTTCTTACTTTTGCCATCGCAATCCCAAATATAAACAAAAACCCAAAGCGCGGCTTTGGGTGATTTTTGAAAGAATATACCATGGAAAAAATCCTAGTAATCGGAGCTGCTGGTCAGCTTGGTTCAGAATTGACAAGATCTCTAAGCGAAATATATGGTGGTGAGCAAGTTATCGCTACAGATTTAAATGAATCAGCTCGCTCTAAATTTGATTATTGTCGATTTGAAGTTCTTGATATCATGGATCAAAACGCTGCAAAAGATCTTATCAAAAAAGAAAATGTAAAACAGATTTATCATTTAGCCGCAGTTTTATCAGCTACTGGAGAGAAAAACCCTCTTTTTGCTTGGGATCTCAATATGAACAGTCTCTTGTTCGTCTTGGAAATGGCCAAGGAGTTTAAACTTGACAAAATATACTGGCCATCCTCCATTGCAGTATTTGGACCAAATACTCCAAAAATCAATACTCCTCAATATTGTGTGAAGGAGCCAAACACCGTATATGGCATTTCAAAACAAGCAGGTGAAAGATGGTGTGAATATTATTTCCAAAAATTCAATGTGGATGTAAGAAGTCTTCGTTACCCGGGACTTATTGGTTATAAATCTCTACCTGGAGGAGGAACTACCGATTATGCGGTGGATATATACCATAAAGCTATTGCAGGGAAGACTTTTTCCTGTTTCCTTCGCGAAGACAGCTATCTACCGATGATGTATATGCCTGATGCAATCAAAGCAACATTGGATTTGATGCATGCCCCGAGCGAATCAGTAAAAATCCGATCAAGCTATAATCTTTCAGCCATCAGCTTTGCCCCAAAAGACATATATCAAAGTATTTTAAAGCATTACCCTTCTTTCAAGATAGAATACAATCCAGACTTTAGACAGGCTATTGCTGACTCCTGGCCTGACAGTATCGATGACTCTTGTGCTCAAAAAGACTGGAGTTGGAAACCAGACTATGATTTGGACAAAATGACCAAAGACATTTTGGAAAATCTACCGAATTTCAAATTTTAAAATCTAAAAGGCCTGAAAAATTAAAATTCAGGCCTTTTATTTTACTAGACAACACCTAAACAAGTTTGGCTTTGTATCTATCTTGAATATGGCTATTTTTCAAGTCAGCTTTATTCCCATGTCAATTAACCGCATAATTCTACTTGTAAGCACCGCCATTTTGTTGGCTTTATTAGGTTTTTACCTTTTTGGAAATAAAAAAGAAGTCGATTACAGTAGTCAGATCAAACCGATACTTAATAAACACTGCATCTCCTGCCATGGAGGAGTAAAAAAAAGCGGTGGATTTAGTGTTTTATTTAAAGAAGAAGCCCTAGCCATCACTGAGTCAGGCCATCCTGCTATCATCCCGGGAGATCCCGAAAACAGTGAAATGATCAAAAGGCTCACGGAAACTGATCCGGAGCTCAGAATGCCTTACGAAAAAGCGCCTCTCTCTGAAGAAGAGATAGATCTGCTAAAAACCTGGATCAAGCAAGGTGCTAAATGGGGAAAACACTGGGCATACGAACCCCTACAGGAACCTAGCTCCGAGGACATCAAACTGGCGGCAGGTATTAATTCTGAAAATCCCATCAATCACAAAAATCCAATCGACTTATTTGTCGAAAAAAAACTTGAAGAGCTCAACCTTGATTTTTCACCGGAAGAAAATCCAAACAAACTTTTACGGAGAGTTTCCTTAGACATTACAGGTCTCCCTCCTTCTGATTCATTGGTTACTCTTTATGAAAATGGAAAAATAACCTACGAAGACGCAGTTGATTTTTTATTGGGAGAACCAACCTATGGTGAAAACTGGGCGAGTTGGTGGCTAGACCTAGCAAGATACGCCGACACCAAAGGATACGAACGTGATGTATCCAGAACACTTTGGCCATTTCGGGATTATGTCATCAATTCATTTAATAAAGACAAGCCGTTTGATGAGTTTACAGTCGAGCAATTAGCTGGCGATTTACTTCCGGGTCCAACTCAGGAACAGTTAACAGCGACAGCTTTTCATCGCAACACCATGAACAATGATGAGGGAGGGACACAGGATGAGGAATTTAGGGTTTCTGCAGTTCTGGACCGCTTAAATACCACCTACGAAGTTTGGCAAAGTACTACCATGGCATGCGTTCAATGTCATAGTCATCCATATGACCCCATCCGTCACGAAGAGTTTTATGAATCTGCGGCATTTTTCAATAATACCAGAGACGAAGACACACATGACGAAGAGCCCAAGTTGAGGTTTTATTCTGATGCAGACCAGAAAGAAATCAATTCAATTATCGACTGGGTAAAAGAAAATAAAGGTACAGAGGCGGCAAAAAAGAGAAAGGATTTTTTGACATTTTTTGAACCTAAATATGAGGCACACATCGCTACGGACTTTGATAAAGCTGAACTAATCGACACCAAATGGCTAGGAATGTGGCCTGGAGGATCAGCCTTTTTAAGAAATATAGACACGCAGGGTTCAGATCAGATGTTGATGAACTATGGATCGGGAATTGATGGAAGCCAGATAACTATCCAAAAAGATGGGCCTGATGGGGAGATTCTTTCACGATTTATTATCAACAAAACCAAAGGAGACGAAATCCATGCATTTCCATTTAAAGAAATCCAAGGCAAAAATGACCTTTACATTTCTGTCATCAGCCCGAAAGCCAAACCACAGCAAAATACTTCTAAAATTATTTGGTTTGCATTCGTACCTACCCTCCCTGGGAAAGAAAAACCGGAATTTCAAGCTGTTCAGAACTCTTGGGAAAACATCCTCAAATTCAATGGCACCAAACTTCCCATTCTTATAGAGAACCCTGAATATATGAAAAGGGAAACGAGGGTATTTGAAAGAGGAAATTGGCTGGTTTTAGGCGATAAAGTTTCTCCAGACGTCCCTAGCGAATTAAATCCATGGAAACCGGAATGGCCAAGAAATAGATTGGGATTTGCATATTGGTTAACCGACAAAGAAAATCCTTTGACAGCTCGTACCTTGGTAAATAGGATTTGGGGGCAGCTTTTTGGGAGAGGTTTGGTAAGCACCCTAGAGGACATGGGAACCCAATCCGATCCACCATCTCATCCTGAGCTCTTGGATTATTTATCTTGGGAATCCATGAATAGCTACGATTGGAGCATTAAACAATTGATCCGACAAATTGTAACCTCAAAAACCTATAGGCAAAGTTCAGTCGTTTCCCCAGAACTTTACAGCTTGGATCCTCAAAACAAATGGTATGCTAGGGGCCCAAGAGTTAGGCTTAGTGCAGAGCAGATAAGGGACCAGGCATTGGCGGTTTCAGATTTATTATCAGATAAGATGTTTGGCCCAAGTGTAAAACCAGCTCAACCTGAAGGAATCTGGCAAACTGTCTACAATGGGGAATCTTGGACCGAAGCAGAAGGGGAAGATAAATATCGTCGTGGATTGTATACTTTTCTTAAAAGAACCAGTCCCTACCCTTCATTTATCACATTTGATGCCGGTAGCCGGGAAGTTTGTCTAAGCAAAAGAATTGTGACCAACACCCCTCTTCAGGCATTGGTCACGCTCAATGATCCTGTATTTCTGGAAGCAGCATCACATTTAGGCAATTTAATGGCAAAAGCCCACGATGATCCTTCCCAAGCGATAGCATTTGGGTATCAAAAATTAATGTTGACGCAAATTTCTGACAGCAAACTGGAAGCTCTGACAGGTTTGTATCAAAGCTCCTATACTGAATTTGGAAAAGATAGCACTGCTATGGCGTCCTATTTTAAAATCCAAAATGTAACACCGACTCCGGAACTTGCTGCTATGACTGTGGTGGCCAATGCTCTATTGAATTTGGATGAATTCCTAACCAAACCTTAAAATGAAATCAAACATGAATAAAGAGACGCCCTTAGAAAGGTTTAAACTCCATGTTAGATTATATGAGGTCATAAAAAGAAAAGTTTAATCCCATGAAAAAAGTAGAAAAGTTGATCAATGAGCTGACCCAGCAAAAGCTGGAAAGGCAAACCAGACGACATTTCCTCATGGATTGTGTCAGTAAAATGGGAGGTCTTGCTTTGGCACCTTTGATGTTGGGTTGTGATTCTGGATCATCCTCAAAAGCATCAGCAGGACTTAATTTAAGTCAGCGTGATTTAAATCCTTTGGCACCTTTACCTCCTCCATTTACTGGAAAAGCAAAATCGATCATTTACCTCCATATGGCTGGAGCTCCTTCCCAATTGGAGCTATTTGATTTCAAACCTGAGCTCGCAAAATACCATAATCAACCCTGCCCAGAATCATTATTGGAAGGTAGAAAATTCGCTTTTATCCGGGGTGTTCCAAATTTACTTGGTCCTCAGGCCAACTTTGCTCAGCATGGAGAATCCGGAGCTTGGGTATCTGATTTTTTACCACATTTTTCAAAAGTGGTTGATGAAGTTGCCTTTTTGAAAGCTGTCCATACCGATCAGTTTAATCATGGACCTGCCCAATTGTTTATGCAAACAGGAAGTCCCAGACTCGGAAGGCCAAGTTTGGGTAGCTGGGTTACTTATGGCTTAGGTACTGAGAATCAAAATCTACCAGGATTTGTGGTTTTGACATCAGGTGGAAAAACCCCTGATGCGGGAAAAAGTGTCTGGGGAAGCGGGTTTCTTCCTTCGGTATACCAAGGTGTACAATGTCGGTCAAAAGGAGATCCCGTCCTTTACCTTCAGGATCCGGATGGCATGTCCAGAGACATGAAGAAAAATCTGATTTCTGCGATCAACACAGTCAATAAAAGTGAATTTGACCAGTATGGAGACCCTGAAATATTGGCCCGAATCAATCAATATGAAATGGCTTACCGGATGCAGATCGAAGTCCCAGAAGTCATGAACATCAACGATGAACCTGATTATATCCATGAACTCTACGGGACCAAACCAGGGTCAGAATCCTTTGCCAATAATTGTCTTCTTGCAAGAAAATTGGTAGAAAAAGGAGTTCGTTTCGTGCAGTTGTATGATTGGGGATGGGATACCCATGGCACTGATCATGATGGATCTATCGATATGGGACTGAGAAATAAATGCCGTGAAATAGATCGCCCAATGTCCGCGCTTCTACTTGACCTGAAACAAAGAGGATTGTTGGAAGACACCTTGGTGGTTTGGGGCGGTGAGTTTGGCAGAACACCGATGCAGGAAAACAGAGAAGGTAAAACCCAAAGCTTTTTAGGACGGGACCACCATGGAGATGCATTTACGATGTGGATGGCAGGCGGTGGAATCAAAAAAGGTGCAAGTTATGGTTTGACTGATGACTTTGGCTTTTCGGGAATTGGCGAACAAGTTTCTGTGCATGACATCCATGCCACAATACTCCATTTAATGGGCTTTGATCATGAACAATTTACTTATGAATTTCAAGGCAGACCTTTTAGATTGACAGATGTAGAAGGCGAATTAATCAGGAAAATATTAGCTTAACCATGCGACCAATATTAAAACCGCTTTTTCTCCTAGGCCTCCTTTTGCTGCCTTTGACGATTTTGGCACAAAAGCAATTGCTGTTTTTCCAGACTGATTGGGGAAATCAACTATCTCTGGATGAGTTTTTGCAAAAAGTAAAAAAAGACGGGTACGATGGGATTGAAGTTTGGATGCCAGGCTCCAATGATGCCAAAGAAAATCTAAAATCCGGACTCCAAAAATATGATTTAAAAGTCATCTTCCTACACGGAACCAACCGAGGATTACCTTTCAAGGAAGCCCTAAAAAGTTATGAAAAAGGACTAAAAGAAGTTTTATCCTGGAACCCAGTAAAGGTTAATAATCATACAGGAAATGATTTTTGGTCGGAGGATGAAAACCTGGAATTCATCAAAATAGCAGATCGACTTTCGAAAGAATCAGGCATTGCTGTGATACATGAGACACATCGGGGAAGATTCTCAAACACCTTACCTGCTGCAGTTTCGATGCTTGAGCGATTTCCCGATATAAAATACACACTGGATATCAGCCATTGGATGGTAGTTCATGAGCGATTGCTAACAAAAGAAGATCAAAATCTACAAAGAATCTTTCCGGCAGTTCAACACATCCATGCCAGGATAGGATTTGCAGAAGGCCCACAAGTAAATAATCCAGCTGCACCGGAATGGAAAAATGAATTGGAAGCTCACCTGGATATTTGGGAAGAAATTATCCGGAATTCCAAAGAAGAGGTCTTTACAATTACAACAGAATTTGGGCCTCCCCCCTACTTACCAACGATTCCCTTTACGGATAAGCCCATCGCCGACCAGTGGGAAGCTAATGTTTACATCAAGAAAGCAATCAAAGAAAGATTCCAGAATGATTGAGTTTATTTTGCCTCTATTTGGAAGGTTTCACCCGATTCTTGTCCATTTACCTATAGGTATCCTCACTTTTGGGATTGTTTTGGTTTTCATTTCAAGAAATGATCAGACTAAATACAAAGACTCCATCAGACTGGCCTTTCTGCTGGGTGGAATATTCGCTGTTCTGTCCTCCATTTCTGGATTTCTTCAATACCAACATGAGGGTTTCACTTGGGAAACAGTCCAGTTTCATTTCATTTTGGGATGCGCCACAGCTATTGCGTCTTTTGGTCTATTTTATGAAATGAACCGAACAAGTTCATCTCCTAAAAACCTAAAACTAAAATCTGGAGGTCTATTTGCATTGATGCTATTTACGGGGCATTTGGGTGGAAATATCACTCATGGGGAAGAATACCTGATTGAGGTCTTGCCTCCTGAATTACAAAACTTAATCGGATATGAAATCGAAGCAGAAAAAGGTTTGGTCCTGCCTGAGCAAGGCTGGGAAGAATTAGTTTACTATGATGAAGTGGTCCAACCGATTTTAAATCAAAATTGCAAAAGCTGCCATAATCCTAAAAACCTGAAGGGTGAATTGGACCTGACTTCTTTTGATAAGCTACTGGAAGGCGGGGAAGATGGAAGTATCCTAACAGCTGGTAATCCAGAAGAAAGCGCTTTATATTCAAGATTGGTGCTACCTAAAGAGGATGAAGACCATATGCCTCCTAAGGAGAAAAAACAACCAGAAAAAGAAGCGATCGAGCTGATCCGGGCATGGATTGATTTAGGAGCTACCAAAAGTTCCAAATTGGGAGAATCCAGTATCAGTCCAGAGACTTTGGAGCCATTTTTCCACAGAGTTGAAAAGTCATTTTATCCCGAAGTAGCTGTCGAAGCAGCTTCAGATGAATCTTTATCCAGGTTAAAATCAGAAAGCTTCTTTGCAGAGAAAGTTTCTGAAAACTCCAATTGGTTGATGATTTCCTGTGTGAATTTTCAAAATTTTTCTAATCAAGATTGGTCTAAGTTGACCGAAGTAAAAAATCAGATTGTATATCTAGACTTCACTGGAACCCAAATCACAGATGCAATTTTGGATAGTCTAAATATGTTGGAAAATCTTACGGTACTGAAATTAAATCAGACCGGCATTTCTGGAAAGAATCTCCAAGTTTTGAATTCAAACAAGAATCTAAAACATCTCTACCTGAATAAAACTAGAGTGGATTTACCATCCATTCAAGTCCTAAATGAGCATCCTATTCTAGAAAAAGTTTTTGCTTTTGATACTCCACTGGCGAATAACGAGACCAAGGAAAAATTTAATTTCATTCTGGAAATAGGAAAGTATCAATTGCCCGCTTTACCGACAGATACGATTGTATATTGATTGATCTCAGATAAATCAGCGATCTGAGATCAATCTTGTTTTCTTCACTCTTAAAACTATTATTTAAGATGCTCTTCCATCACTTCGGGATCAAACCCTAAAGTTAAACTCCCATCAGGATAAATAATCACAGGACGCTTGATCATGCTGGAGTTTTCTGCCAAAATCGGAATTGCCGTACTTTCTTTTTCCAAAAAGTTTTTCTGCTCCTCATCCATCTTACGATAGGTAGTCCCCTTTTTATTCACCAAAGAAGAGAGGTCAGTTTTCTTCAAAAAATCTTGCAATAACGAAGTGTCAGGCTTTTGTTTTTTGTAATCTATAAAATCATACGCCACTCCTTTTTCGGTCAGGAAATCGAAGGTTTTTTTCATGGTGTTGCAATTCTTAATCCCGTATACTTTTAATTTCATTTGTTCTTTGTTTTCAAGCAAATTTAAGACTTCTGTGGAAAGCTGACTTTTAAATTGAAAAGGATTGGTTAATTTCCTTCAAAATTCCAGCCTTTTGAAAAACTCCAGAAAATTAAATCATTGTCTCAACTGCGGAAATGAACTAGGCCAAGAAGTTAACTTTTGCCCTACTTGTGGACAGGAAAACAAGGATGAAAAGGTATCTATTTTCCGGTTTGTGGAAGATTTTATTTCAAACTATCTGAATTTTGAAACGGTTTTTTTCCAAACACTTCCTGCATTTTTTATACATCCCGGCAAATTGACCAACACCTTTAATGAAGGGAAAAGGAAGAAATACATTCATCCCATTCGCTTGTATTTGATCACATCGCTTTTCTATTTTTTTATTATCGCATTAGTGATTCCAGTTGACCTTGTGGATAAAATCATGACTGGTGAGCTAACCCCAGAGCAGATCGAAAACTCCAGTGATGGAATTGTCAAGTTAAATACTCAAGCAGCCGCAACATTTGATTCTTTAAAAAATTCAGGTCAACTAGATGGAGTGGAAGAACTCGGAATCAACCTTGACTCCATGGTGATGAATACCCAGAGCCTGAGCGATCTGGATGATTTTGTACAAGACACAGTAGAGCAATCCAGAAATGACTGGAAGAAACTCAGGACACTATCCATCAACCCGGAAATATCAGACTCTGCCTTTAACATGGCTTTATCCAAAACTTCCTTTAATGCCTCTTTTGGACTGGAATCACATCAGAAAAGGAAATTCGTGGCAAACTCAGGATTATTTATTACCAGTGCAGCACAAAACCTTCCTTTCATGATGTTTCTATTGCTCCCATTTTTCGCGTTTTTTCTTTGGCTTGTTAACATTCGGAGCAAAAAATACTATGTGGAGCACTTGATTCACGGACTTCACTTACATGCTTTTGCTTATGTAATTTATGGATTGGCAATTTTATGGATTGCAAAGACCCACATTGGCGTATCGACAGTGACTATTGGAGCATTTATCGGTGTGTCGACTTATGCTTATATTTCCATGCTCAATGTCCTAAAGCAAGGCTGGTTTAAAACCTTGATCAAATTCTGGATTATTGGATTTTTCTATATCACCGCCATCGCCTTAGCTTTATCGATCGAGCTGTACATTTCTTTAATTACCTTCTAAAAAAATGAAAACCTGTCAAAAACAGGTTCCCGAAAAATAGACTAAAAAATAGTTCCAGCGATCATTCTCTCAAAGGCAATTTCTTTTTCCTTACAAAGCTAACCTTACTTCTTCTCCAAGTAAATACCTAGGATTGGGTATTTTTTAGGTGTTTTTAGAATTTTTTAGCCCAAAAAACAAGAAACCGGCCTATGAAGCCGGTTCCATTTTAGTTAAAGATTTCCATCATGCTTTCTTCATGCGCCTGAAGAATCTCAGAGATCAATTCATCTGTCAATGCCGTGGATAAAAACAAACTCTCGAATTGGGAAGGAGCCAAATAAACGCCTCTTTTTAGCATTGCCTGAAAATATTGACCAAATTTTGAGGTATCTGATAGCTTTGCAGATTCAAAATCATAAACCTCCTTATCTGTAAAAAACATGGAATACATACTTCCAAGTCTGTTCACGGTAAAGTTTAACCCTAATTTTTTATTGATTGCAATAATTCCGTCTGAAATCAATTCTCCTACATGGTTTAATCTGGCATATTCTTCAGGGTTTGAATTCAGATGATTTAGCATCGCCAATCCTGCAGCCATCGCTATCGGATTTCCGGATAATGTTCCTGCTTGATACACAGGTCCTGCCGGGGATACAAACTCCATGATTTCCTTTTTGCCTCCATAAGCTCCTACAGGCATCCCTCCGCCGATAATTTTACCAAGAGTAGTCATATCGGGTTTCACCCCAAAAAGCTCTTGAGCGCCGCCTTTTGCCAGCCTAAAGCCCGTCATGACTTCGTCAAAAATCAAGACGATTCCCTCTCTCGTACAAATATCCCGAAGCCCTTGCAAATACCCTTGTTTTGGAAGACACAGCCCCATATTACCGGGCACAGGTTCCAAAATCAATGCAGCAATTTCACCTTTGTTGGCAGCAACCAGACTCTCGATTGCATCCAGGTCATTATAGGGTGCCAAAAGTGTGTCTTGGGCAGTTCCTTTTGTGACTCCCGGAGAGTCTGGATTACCCATCGTCATGGCTCCTGAGCCTGCGGATATCAAAAATGAATCCCCATGACCGTGGTAGTGACCTTCCATTTTAATGAATTTATCCCGTCCGGTATATCCTCTGGCTACTCGGATAGCTGACATGGTCGCTTCCGTGCCGGAATTTACCATCCGTACCTTTTCCACAGATGGCACCATACTCACAATAAGCTCGGCAATTTCCACTTCTTTTGCTGTTGGAGCACCAAAAGATGTCCCGTCTTCCATCGCCTGAAGAACTGCCTCTTTGATCATAGGATGATTATGACCAAGAATCATCGGGCCCCAGCTATTGATCATTTCGATGAATTTATTTCCATCTTCATCGATCAGATAGGCACCTTCGGCTTTTTTGATAAAAAGTGGTTCCCCTCCTACTGCTCGAAAAGCCCTTACTGGAGAGTTTACTCCTCCGGGAATGAAATTTTGGGCATGGGCAAATAGCCTTTTGCTTTCTGAAATTTGCATGAATTATTGTAATGGTTTCAATTCCCCTGCTTCCATTTTGAATACAGGGACGTACTGATTGTTATTGCTGTTTTGAAAATTAAATCCCCAAGAAACTTTACCTTTTTGGAAGGCCGCCTGATTCAGATTTTTACGAAAATCAAATCCCTTGCTAGGTCCCATATTGGTAGAAAGCCAATAAATCAATTCTCTTCCCACAGTTGCATTTAAACTTGGATAAACCAGGTTTTTGGAAAAGAAATTGTCTTTGAACTGCTGCATTTCGTCAGCTTGGAAATTCGGGGTATTATTCGATATAAAGTGAAAGTTTGGAAACGCCAACATCTCATAATTGGCAAAGTTAAACCCTAACCAAGAGTCCATGACCAAAAATGGAACTGAGGCAGTCACCGATTCCATCAAACCAAAAGTAGGCTGGGCAATCGATGGGTCATCAGTCAACAAAATAATCTGATCGACATCCAATTCTGTACTGTCCATACCTGACCGAACTCCTTGCTTCTGCAAAAAGTCAATTACATTCCTGGAATTCACCTGTTTTGACTCGATCACTGAAAACCCCGCGGCGTTTAGCTGATCGCTGATAAGCACAGCCAATCGCTCATCCCTGGAACTGGCACTATACCCAATTGCCACCTTCTTTCCCCAATTTTGTTTTTGTAGTGATTTCACCACGCCATTGGATAAAGATGCCACAGAGGGCCTAAACAAATAGCTGTAGCCGGTATTCTCGAACCGCTCCCCTAAATTTGACAATGGATGGATCAAAGGGATTTTGGCAGTTTCTGAAAATGCACTTACAATGTCTACTTCATCCTGATAAATCGGACCGATGATCACATCCGCCTTTGCTATTACCGGATCCTTTAAAAGCTCTCTTACTCGGTCTAGATCATGTTTCGAGTCGAAACTGTGCAAGGTTACTTGCTTTCCTTCTTCTTTTAGTCTTTTGACCGCAAAATCTATCCCTTGGTACAGTTCGAATACAAAGCTTGATTGGTCTACCGAAGAAATAGAAGCTGTGGACGAAGTAGTAAATGGCAAAATCACAACCACATCCAAAACCAAGTCTTTTACCTGATTGGTTTCACCACCTGCATTGCCCTGCAATTCATAAAAAGCAGCTCTTTCTGTTGCCGAAAGGATCGTTTGTGATTCCAAAACAGTTTTCAAAGCGGCAGAAAAGCCTTTATTTTCTTTGAATTCCTGTAGATTAGCAACCATAAAACTAGCACTTGTCTTTTGGAGGTTTTCGAATGTGGCATTCTCAGCTAATACTTTTACATCCTCTTTTTTGATCCCTTTGATTGTCTGTAGTGCCTCTAAGTTTTGCTGGTTTTGAAAATAGGCCAAAGCCAGCATGTATTTAGATTCATCTGATTTAGACCATACCTTCCCTGAAACCTGTTTCAGTGCGCCAATCGCCTGATCTGGTTGGTTTGCTGCCAGCGCTGCCTCACCTAGGTGAAATGCAGCATAATTGGATAGATTTCCGTATTTGTCCGAATCCAGAAATTCTCTGAAGAGCGGCATGGCCTCCCAATAATTCTTAGAATTGAGAAAATTTTGGGCTTTTTGGTAATCCGCAGGAATATTCTGGGCAAAAGAGACTGAGATCAGAAAAAAAGCGAATAGTGCGAAGGAATATTTTCTCATGTAGCTGAAGGTGTATCTAACATCAAAACAGGGTTTGCAAATTTAACCCAATATTTTCAAACCCAAAGTTCGAGCCGAAAAGCCTTGAAAAGTAAAAACCCGAAGACTGTTCTTCGGGTTTTTACACATTTAAACTTGAAAATTCTAATCTCAAATTATATTATTCCCACTCAATAGTTGCCGGTGGCTTAGAAGAAATGTCATACACTACGCGATTGACACCTTTCACTCTATTGATGATTTCATTGGATATCTTACCTAAAAATTCATAAGGAAGATGGATCCAATCAGCGGTCATGCCATCTACTGAGCCAACAGCTCTCAAAGCAACCACTTTCTCATATGTTCTTTCATCCCCCATTACACCTACAGACTGAATAGGAAGCAACATCGCTCCTGCTTGCCATACTTGATCATAAAGACCATGATCTTTGAGCCCTTGGATAAAGATGTAATCTACTTCCTGCAGTGTTTTGACTTTTTCAGCAGTGATATCTCCAAGAATCCTGATTCCAAGACCCGGGCCTGGGAATGGATGTCTACCAATGATGGTTTCCACAATTTCCAAAGCTCTTCCTACTTCACGAACCTCATCTTTGAAAAGGGTATTCAAAGGTTCCACTACAGAAAGCTTCATAAAGTCGGGTAAACCGCCCACATTGTGGTGAGATTTGATAGTGGCTGAAGGTCCCTTCACAGAAACTGACTCAATCACATCTGGATAGATCGTTCCCTGTCCTAGCCATTTTACGCCTTCGATTTTATGTGCTTCATCGTCAAAAACCTCGATAAATACTCTCCCGATTGCTTTTCTTTTAGCCTCTGGATCAGTCAATCCTTCCAGCGCTTTGTAAAAACGATCCTTTGAATCTACCCCGATCACATTCAATCCCATGTGCTTGTAAGAGTCCAAAACTTCTTCGAACTCATTTTTACGAAGCAATCCATTGTCCACAAAGACACAGGTCAATTGATCACCAATCGCCCGTTGGATCAAGGTGGCAGCAACGGAAGAATCAACTCCCCCAGATAGTCCCATGACCACTTTGTCGGATCCTATTTTAGCTTTTAAATCAGCAACTGTGGCATCAATAAACACATCCGAGGTCCAGTCCTGAGCACATCCACAGATTCCCACCACGAAGTTTCTCAAAAGATTTTTCCCCTCAGTAGAGTGTGTAACTTCAGGGTGAAACTGTATCCCATAGGTATCTTCTTCCTTTACCTTGAAAGCCGCTACACGTACGGATGAAGTACTGGCGATCACTTCAAAATTATCTGGGAGATCTTTGATCGTATCGCCATGTGACATCCAAACTTGGGATCCATGGCTCATTTCTTTCAGTAAATCGTAATGTGTATCGATATGGCTGAGATTAGCTCGACCATACTCTCTTATCTCGGAAGGGAGTACTTCTCCTCCATATTTTTGTGCCAAGAGCTGTGAACCATAGCACACACCCAATAAGGGTAATTTTCCTCGTAAAGCATCCAAATCCAAGTCGGGAGAGCCTGCATCTCTTACGGAGCATGGTGAGCCCGAAAGGATCACTCCTTTGATATCGGTAGTGATTTCTGGAACTTTATTATACGGGTGGATTTCACAATAAACATTCAGCTCTCTAACTCTTCGGGCGATGAGTTGTGTGTACTGAGAACCGAAATCAAGGATCAAGATTTGTTCTGCCATGCGCAAAGGTAAGCAGGTCAGATAAATTGAGGAAATGTTCTGCGAAATTTTACAGAATAATGTTTGGTGAGGAAAATTGAAAGATTGGAAGATCTTAGTAATTGTAAGGAAATTAAAGTTTGAAAACGATAAGTTGTCATGCAGAACGGAGTCAAAGCCATTTCCACCTTACCGTTTTACGACAATACTTTGTTCTCGACTCCGCTCGAACTGACACAATCCCAAATTGTAAATCTATAAACAAGTATCCTTTTCAGCGAAGAATATAGTATCTAGCATTATTAAACCAACTTGGATTTACTATTCAGCATGAAAATTAGAATCATTCTCCATCTTTTTTTGCTATTTATTAGCTTCAGTACATTTGCCCAAAAAGTACACCTTCAAAAAATTAGCGAACCTTATTTCAAATTAGTTAGAACGGAATTCAAAGGAGACATAGCCTATGAAACCGTTGCTTTTGTAGAGAAATACTGGAGAGTAGCGGGGAATACTGGGTTTAACAATACGGTGGAGTTAATCGCTTCTAATTTGGAAAGTGCAGGATATGTTCTGGAAGATAACGCATCCAACACAGATAGGCTTACTTATCGGATTGAAACAAGGAAGATGGATCGGCCAACTTGGGAGCCAGTCGACGGGTCGGTACAAATTATCGGACAAAATGAGATGCTTTTGGATTTTAAAACCAATCGACATCTTATGTACCAATATTCGTCCTCCACTCCTGAGGAGGGTGTTACCGCTGAAATCATTTATGTGAAGAACAAAGAAGCTCTGGACGGACTGGATGTGAAAGGAAAAATCATTTTTGCAGGAGAAGGTGGTTATCGAGCCTTTCAATCCTCAGTCAAAGAAGGCGGGGCTTTGGGTATTTTCACCTATGATATGCCTGATTACCTCCAACCAGAAAAGAATGTTACCTCGATACAGTTCCGTGGAATAAGATATGATCAAGAAAACCCTACTTGGGCTGTTGCTCTTTCATTTGAAGCGAAAGAAAAGCTTATGTCAGCTCTTTCAGATGGACCCGTGAAGGTGAATGTCAAGATTCAAACAAGAATTTATGAGTCGGAAGAACTGACAGTGGTAGCGAATGTAATAGGGTCTGAATTGCCACTGGAAAGCTTGGTTTTCTCTGCACACATCCAGGAACCTGGCGCGAATGACAATGCTACCGGTGTGGGAACGCAATTGGAAATGGCAAAAATCACTGCGGATCTGATGAAACAGGGAAAGCTCGATCTGAAGCGAACCTTGACTTTTCTTTGGGGTGATGAGATCATTTCCACTAAAAGATATATCCAAGAAAAAGAAAAACGTGAAGCCGATATTACCTGGGGGATTTCCTTGGACATGGTAGGTGAAAATACGGATGTAACGGGAGGAACATTTCTAATCGAAAAAATGCCAGATCCTAGCGCCATATGGACTCGGGGGGAAGACAAGCACAGCGAATGGGGTGGTCGACCCTTAACGGTCGATGACATGAAACCTCATTACCTGAATGATTTTATCATCAGCAACTTTGAAGCTCAAGGCGAACATGCAGATTGGGTAGTAAAAACCAATCCATTTGAAGGAGGTTCAGATCACACACCATTCCTTCAGGCAGATATTCCTGGATTGCTGCTTTGGCACTTCACGGATCAGTTTTATCATACGGATAATGATCGTTTGGATAAAGTTTCCAAAAAAACGATGGTCAATGTCGGTACAGGAGCTTTAGTATCTGCTTATACCCTACTGAATGCAGGTGAAAAAACAGTTGATCAGCTGATACTGATGTTAGCAGCTAAAGCCCAAATACGATTGCTTACAGAAGTACAGCTTAGCAAAAAGGCGATTGCTGAAGGTGGATCGAAGGAGGATGAGCAGGAAATTCTCGACACTTGGGCAGATTACTATGCGAAAGCGATGGATTCGATCAAGGACTTGGTTCCTGCAGATGATGAAAAAACGTTGAGGAGAATAGTATTGGCAAAAGAAGCGATCAAGGCACAAGTACCTAAACTTTAATTAATGCATTCAACTAAGTTTTTTTTTGTTAGGTTTGCCACCTGAAATCTAAGCCTCTATTCAGATGAAAAAATCTTTACTACTATTTTTTGCAATCATTCCTTGTTTTTTGCATTCAAGTGCATTTGCTCAAGAAACCAACAAATTGACTTATTACTTTGGAGCAGGTCCTACTATTGACGGTAATGGTGGACTTTTAGGAGTTAACGTAAATAATGAACTAAACTTTAGGTTGGGAAAAAGAACCTCCCTAAATCCATCATTAACTTTCTATCAATCTATTGGGTATCTGAATGAAAGAGAAAAATTAAGCAACGACAATTCTTCCGGTCTCTTTACGAACCTGACTTTCAAATACGATGTGTTTAAAACAAAAAATGATTTCAGGGTTTCGCTAGCCTTTGGGCCTTCCTTCCAAATAGGAAGTGAAAATGGATACGGAGGTTCATACCTAGTCTATGATGATGTTGAAAATTATTATGTAGACATTAAAAACGTAGAGCGTTTTATCAGATTAGGCTACACCCAACAGGTCATTTTCGACTGGAAAAGCAAGAATGAAAACCGAAGAAACTCTGCTATGGTCAGCATGTCTTCTTTCGGAGGTTATTGGCCTTGGTACCTAATGGCTACTTATCGAATGGGTTTTAAATTGAAGTAGCAACAATTATCCTTTGAGAACAGATCATTGTCCATTTCCAAAGGCACGTTTCGGATTTTCTTCCAAAAGTAATTTCCAATCAGCTTCTTCAAATCCTTTGGCATTTAATGCTGGCATCAGTTTTTCGAAGATATTAGTAAAGGGCACGAAATCTCCTCCTTCAGGCTTTGATGGATCATACCATCCAGCATCATGGGAAATCAACACATGCTCCAAAATTCCATTTTCCTTTGCAAAAAGTAAGCGGTCTTCGTATTCCTGTAGTCCCCATCCTATTCCATCTAAACTGATCCAAACTCCGAGCTGAGCAGCGGTTAGGTAATTCTGAAAATCCTGTTCGGCTTGTGCATGCACCCAAACGAATGCCGAAGGATCAATTCCCATTTTTTGTAGAATTTCCACTTCTTGTTTGGCTGTATTCCAAGTTCCAGTGTGGGAATAAATCAACAAGCCGGTATTTTCATGGGTAATCCCCGCGGCACGTACCAGCTTTGCATCCACTTCCCGCAATGGTTCTTCTTCATTGACTGAAATTTTGATAAATCCTGGCTTAATTTCCGTATTATCTATTCCTTTTTCAAACTCCCCAATCCATCGATCTGCCAGTTGTGATGCATTTTCCTGAAAGACAAAACCCGGCAAATATTTACCTCCCACTGCTCCATAAAAGCCAGTATTGGTGATGAATTGGATCCCTGATTTTTCACTTAGAATTTTAAGCAGCTCTGGATCTTTTGCCAAGTAGGATGGTGTACAATCAAAAATCGTCTTAACCCCATATTTCTTTACCTCCATCAAATAGGGCAAAACTTTTTCTATCACCTTGTCCCTTTGGTAGCGATCGGTAGAAACTGAATCCGCTCCTATAAAATCCACTAACATATGCTCATGGACCAATGTCAGCCCAATAGAATCTAAAGCAATTGGACCATTGACGGAATTGATGCGTTCAGATTCTATTGTTTCGGATTCAGAACAGGAAAACAATAAAAATGCAATCAGGAGGACGGGACTAAATTTGTAGCGCATATCTGAAGGTAATTATCTCAACTCATAAAAATAGAAAGTCTGCATATCCTTTTCCACTGCATCAGGTTCTTCTCCGGGTTTTGTTGTGGAAAACAAAAGATCGCCCACTGACCATAAATTGACATCCAAATTGCCTTGCCAGATCTTCATTTCATCTTTGAAGATCTGATAATTATACTTAGTCTTATATTTATTAGACAATTCCACATACTCTGGACCACCAACAAAATCTTTTGGCAAATCGTCCACTAAATCCTGGGGTACAAAACCTGTAAACTGAGTCAAAAGATAACCATTGGTATAGACGAAATTTGAATAATCAGAACTTCCCAAAGCATCTATAAATCCTTGAAATGATTGATCTTCTTTGGAAGGAGAAATTTGTTTATAGTCATCTCCTGGATCAAGACTAAAACTTTTTTTCAATGTCATATCCGGAATTGAATAGATATACATTTCCGGTGAGTGCGGAAAAAGTACATGTAAATCCTCGCCTACCAATTTCACAATTGGTTCTAGATTTTTATAAAAACCTGGGTTCAATGCCATTTGACTTTGAGAAGGAATAGCAACCGAATGCAAAATATCCAAAGTCTTCCTATCCCGGATCGTCATAAATGGATAGGCTACACTAAAATTCTCTGATTCTTTCACCTCTTTCACATCTGAATTATCCAGAGAAAATGTATACAAATATTCCCTTAATGGGAGAACTACCCGACTACCTCCTATTCTTCTCGTAACAAGCTCAAAATCAAGCTTCTTTTCCTCAATTAAATTGAATTCAAGGTCATAAATAATGGCACTTGTAAAAGTAAACACGAGAATTCTATCTTGCCCAAAATAGTTAGCCGACACAAAATACTGCTGTTTATAACTGTCTTTCCCATCTTCACTGCGATTTACTTTGACAAGAATTTCTCCGGAATTATTCACCCGGAGCAGTTCATTCGTTTTAAAATCATGAAATAAAAATTCGGAATGGTCGTCTTTTACATCTAGCATTCCCAGCATCGTTAAATGGTCAATCACCAGACTATCAGTGATAACCAATTCGGGAATGTGGGGTTCTATTTGGCTTTTACCATTTTTTTGGCTACAGGCAAAAAGCAAGGAAAACAGGGCTAACAGTAAAAATTTATTCATGACATCTGGTTTACTAACAAGATAGGTAGTGGAAATGAAAACTGAAAGACAAAAACCAAAATACCCGGCCATTGTTATGAATGCATGGCTATTCAAAAAATCCAAATCCTACTTCTATTCATGTTCACTCCACTTTCTGTCTTTTCTCAGCAGCTTACTTCTTACCAATGGAAAAATCGGCTTGTTCTCATTCATACTGTTAACTCCCAAAATCCACTTTTTAATAAACAAGTCTTGGAGCTGGAAAATCACTTGAAAGGATTGGAAGAAAGGAGAATCGTTGTATTTAAATTTTTACCTGGTTTATACCAAAAAGGATTCGATGATGCCTCCTCATGGGAAAAATTTCAGGAAAATCAGGGAAAATATGGAAGAACTGAAACTGACTTTGAAATTATCCTAGTTGGTCTGGATGGAAGCGTGAAACTTCGAAAAAATGATATTTTGTCGGCGGAAGATCTGTTTAAAACAATTGACCAAATGCCCATGAGGCAATCTGAAATCCGAAAGAAAAAGGATGGTTCCAACTTTTAATTGAAACCTGCCATACCTACTTAAAACAAAAAACCCAGGCTAAAAAACCTGGGGCTGATTGGTTGATCTATTAATTATTGTGAGTTCGTATCAAACTGATTGAAATCAAAGTCTTCAAAAATTGCACCTACTTTGTTTTCTAAATTGGTCTTGTTTTCAATGTCTTTTTCCTCCAAAGCTCCAGAGGCATAACCTTGCCAAATCTGATTTCCTGATTTGGAATCCAGGAAGTTAATTAAAACCGTACCTTCATCCACTGGAATCATCTGAACCGATTCAGACCTTGGACCAAATCCTAAATAATCCTGTCCATTGTCCAAAATATACTTTCTCAATTCCGTCTCATCTTCTAGAATATTAAAATTGATCAGCATTTCGGGATTCCTGTTATCTTTTTTAAAACCTCTTGCGGCCAGCTGCAGCTCTATGGCTTCTTTTATCATTTTTTGAGAAGATTCATTATTGAAAATCAAAGCTTCATCGGGACCAACAAGTGCATAGATACTTGGGATATTCTGCTTTTCTGAAAGCCAAGCATAGGTATCATAATTGGAAAGGCCAGCATCTCCATCTTCTCTGGTTACTACCTTCATTCCATTATTTGAGCAGGATACAAAGGCGAGACTGGTAAATGTGGCTATCAATAAATAGGTTAATTTTTTCATGATTTTGGAGTTTTAAGGTGAAACAAATCGAAAGGAAATGTCACTATAGACCTGATTGGGGTAAAAAGCTCTGTTTGAAACAGGTTCAATCTATTTTCCTTTCTATATACCTATTAAGTCGCCAAGACCATTCCAGAGTTTCAAAACACCCCTAAAAATACTAAAACGCAGATTTTCAATTACTTAAAAACATCCATTGTGGATTAAAATCAACAAATCGGGAATATTCTTTCAAAGCATCTGACCAAATGACATAATCGCTAAAATAAAAAAACCGGGCTGGAGGCCCGGTTAAATGTTGGTCTAGTGAATCAAACTATTATTTTTCCAATGAAATGTATTTCAAAAATTCATTTCTGGACTGCTCATCTTTTTCAAACTTACCCGAGAAAAATGACGTCACTGTGGAGCTACTTATATCCTGCACTCCTCTCGAACTCACACACATGTGATTTGCATCCATGATTACGGCCACATCATCGGTTTTCAAAACTTCTTTAAGTTCATTCCCGATTTGCATGGTCAACCTTTCCTGAACCTGAGGTCTTTTGGCAAAGTATTGAACGATCCTGTTGATTTTAGAAAGTCCGATTACTTCTCCACCGGAAATATAGGCAACATGGGCTTTACCGTAAATCGGCACGAAATGGTGCTCGCAGTGCGAATGAAATGTGATGTCTTTCTCCACCAGCATCTCATTATATTTATACTTGTTTTCAAAAAGTTTGGCGGTAGGCTTATTCTTTGGATTCAATCCGCTAAATACTTCTTTGACATACATTTTAGCCACTCGATGTGGAGTCCCTTTCAGACTATCGTCGGTCAGGTCCAAGCCCATGATATGCATGATTTCGCGGAAATGCTTTTCGATCAACTCGATTTTAAGCTCATCATCCATTTCAAATGCATCTTCCCTTAGTGGTGTTTCTAGGGAAGTTCCTACATGCTCCTCGCCTAGTTCCTCAAATGATGCTCTGGAGATATTAATTCCCATCGTATTCAACAAAGTTTCTTTCCGTTTCATAAAGTCGAATCTTTAATTCGAATTTCCGATCAATTTTTTCCCTCAAAATATTCCAAATAACCACTGCAATGTTTTCGGCGGTTGGGTTAAGTTGACTGAATTCATCGGTATCCAGGTTTAAATTTTTATGATCAAATCTATTCAAAACATGCTCTTTGATCAGATCGCTGAGCAATTTCATATCGTAAACATAGCCGGTTGCCGGATCTACATCTCCTCTCAAAATCACGATCAACTCATAATTATGACCATGATAATGGGGATTATTACACTTTCCGAAAAAAGCTTGATTCTGCTCCTCTGTCCATTCTGGGTTGTTTAAACGATGAGCGGCATTAAAATGCTCTTTTCTAAATACGGTAACTTTCATGCGCTTATTGAACAGAGGTAGATTTAATTTTGTTTATCTTTTTCGAAATAATTTTAAACACAATCAGTAATCTCCTACTGTTCAGTAATTTAATTTTTAAACAGGCTGCAAAACTACAGAATAATATTTCGCGATGAAAGACGTTGAGTAATCATGCTCCCAATTAACCAAAAGAATCCTTTATTAGGTTCCAAACTCAACGATTAGTTCAATAACAAAATTTAGTAATGTTCTGAGCGCTTGGAACTTTTATTCCATTATTGAACCTTGTACCTTTGTAAAATCACCCGAATTACATGATTTCAACAAACTTATTACTACCCATACTTTGGATTTTCAGCTTTGCATTCTCTTCTGAAGAAGCAAAACCCATCGAAAAGGTAATCACTGAGAATTCAATTTCACTTTATGACCAACTTGCAGAGAAAACTGAAATCCTTCCTAAAAAGGAGGTTTTTGAAATTGCTCTAAAAGGTTGGCAAAAATTGAACTCGGATATGAAATCCAAAGTCATTACTATCATTGATTTCAGTCTTCCTTCTACCGAAAAACGCCTTTGGATCATCGATCCTACAAATCAATTGGTGCTTTTAAATACCGTAGTTTCTCATGGTAGAAATTCCGGAAATCTGATGGCAAGTAAATTTTCCAATAAACCTGAATCTTATCAAAGCAGCTTAGGCTTCTATAAAACTGCAGAAACTTATCAGGGCAAACATGGGTATTCTTTACGTCTTGATGGGTTAGAGCAAGGGTTTAATGACCAGGCAAGAAACCGCGCGATTGTGATTCATGGAGCAGATTATGCCCGGGAAGAATTTGCAAAGACTACAGGAAGACTCGGAAGGAGCTTGGGCTGTCCGGCTCTCCCGACAGAAATTTCTTCCAAAGCAATTGATTTCATCAAAGATGGATCCCTTCTTTTCATTTATGGACAGGATGAGTCGTATCTTAAATCTTCAACCCTGATTCGTTCTTTGGAGAAACTTTCAGCTCCTTGATCACAGATGCATCTCTGTTGTAAATATCCGGTCTGAAATGTCCATTTCCGCTTTCATCTGCCCAAAAAGTAAGGTATAGTAACAATACAGGGACTTCACGGTCCAATTTTACCACTTCCTCATTTTCCTGATTCATGGCCAATTGGATTTTTTCCTTGGTCCACTTTTTATCATTCAGTAAGGTTTCGGCAAATTTTTCCGGATATTGGATTCGGATACATCCGTGACTCAATGCCCTACTTTCCCTTGCAAATAGACTTCTTGCTGGCGTATCATGAATGTAAATGTTGTAATCGTTTGGAAACATAAATTTCACTAAGCCTAGGGAATTGGACCCTCCCGGTTTTTGACGGATTCTATAGGGGAAATTTTCACCTTCTTTTCCAGACCAATTAACTTGCTTTGGATTCAATACTTCACCAGAATTTGAAACTACCTCCATATTCTTTTCAGCCAGATAATCTCCATTTTTCCTCACGGAAGGAATGATTTCATCAGAAGTAATAGAAGGAGGGATATTCCAATAAGGGCTAAAAACGATGTAACTCATGGGAGCTGTAAACACCGGAGACTCGTTGTATTCTTTACCCACGATTACTTTCGCAGTGAGAGTGGTATCACCATCTTTGAAATAATCCAGCTGATAATTGGCGATGTTTACTAAAACCAATTCCTTTTCCAAATCGATTTCAGGCATCCATCTCATCCGCTCCATGTTTGCAGCAGCTATTTCAATCAGCTTTTCGGGGGAATCATTCAAGAATTCTGAGGTCAATTCACCGATGGCGCCATCCGGATTCATTCCGTTTTCAAGTTGGTAAGCTTTCAATCCTTCCAACATGGTCGAATCAAATACTAGTTTATCCTCTATTTTATAATCATCCAAAAATCCCCAAAACTGTAATCGCTCTCTCAGTTTAGGCACTGACTCATTTCGATCTCCTACTTTAAGCGTAGTTTCAAAACGAACTTGTTTCCAGGTCAAAGTGTCTTCACCCATCTTATCGTAAAGTTCCTGGATAACTTGACGACCATTTTTATACATCGTTAATTTTGGATAAAGACTTTCTAATGCATCCCTGATATCTCCACCTTCCGCTACTTCATCCAATAACTCAATCCGATTTAGGGTAGACTCCTTTGCAGCAAGTTTCCAATAGGATCCTCTGGCTTCAGGGGCCACTTTTCCTATCTCCAGATCTTTTGCAAGTCTCAGAAATGCATCAGTCATCAAAAAATCCAAGTCCACCAATTCAGGAGTGGATTTTGGTTTTAGAATCTTTCTTTTGCTCTGGATTTCTTCAAAAAAAGAAAGAATTAACCCTTGATTATAATCTTCGGGATTTAAGCCATCAAACTTTATAGATTCAATTTCCTCTAGAAAATCTTCCGCTAAGGAATTGATTTTTCCGTTTTTTGACCAGACTTCTTCAAATTCTCTTGCCTCATAAAATGCCAGTATTTCCTCAGAAGTTTGAAGTTTCTCACCATTTACTTCGATGAAGTTTTGATCTTCATCATTGCTCAATCTCAATTCGATTTCTTCTGTCAAATCAGATCTTCGAAGGCGTGAAACAAGAAATACAGCCGCAACAATTGTAAATACAGCTAGGATGAGTAGAATTGGTTTATTTTTCATAGTTCAAATCGGGTTCATTTTTGAAACCTCCCATAAGCACTATCCAATTCTGATGCTTCAAATTCGATTTCCAGAAAAACCTATTGATTGTCCCCCTAGAATACTTTAATAGGCATTTTTCATGGTCGAAAAAAAAATCCATTCAAGAATATCTCAAATGGATTAGTGTAACTATTTTCCTGTTTTGGGGATTTTCTTCAAAAACTTCCCATCATTTATTGAGCGCACCCAGAACTTCTGAGTCCCTATCATAAAGATCCTCTCTGAAATGTGCATTTCCTTTAGAATCTGCCCAAAATGTCAAATAAACCAAAACAACAGGGATTTTCCTGTCTAGCTGTACTACCTTCTCCTGGCTTTGGTGCATGGCATTTTCTATTTTATCTATGTTCCAATTTGGGTCATTTGCCAACAGGGCTTTGGCAAAATTCTGTGGGTTTTCAATTCGGATACATCCATGGCTCCTGGCCCGGTCATCCAAGGCAAATAGAGAACGAGCATTGGTGTCGTGAATGTAGACATTGTGTTTATTAGGAAACATAAACTTTACCAAACCCAATGAGTTCCCTTCTCCCGGCTTTTGCCGAATTAGATAAGGGAAAGACTTGGCATTCCAGTCTATCGAACCTGGATCCACCAATTTTCCGGAAGTAGTCACCACTTCCATATTTTTGGCAGAAATATAATTTGGGTTTTTCCTGACACTTGGAATTATTTCACTACGGGTTATGGAATAGGGAATATTCCAATAAGGACTAAACACGATATAGCTCATCTCAGCCATAAAAATCGGTGTTTCGTGATACTTTTTACCTACAATGACCCGGGATGAAACCAGTGTGTCCAAATTCTTCAGATAGTCCAACTGGAAATTGGCAATATTAACCAGAATAAACTCTGCATTTTTCACAGTATCAGGAAGCCACCTTAACCGCTCCATATTTACCCTTGCCTTATCCAGTCGATCCTGTGGCGAATCATTGAAAAAAGATGCCGTCTGAGAACCGATGACACCATCTATTTCCAAACCGTTTATGCCCTGAAAATCCTTGATGGCATCCATCATGATCGAGTCGTATAATTTTTCGTTTTGGTAGGAATACTCCTCCAAAAGCTCGAAATAGATCAATCTCTCTCGGATTTGCGGAATCTGCGGATTGGATTCACCGACATGAATTGATTTACCAACTTTTATTTTTTTCCAATTAAGTGTGTCTTCTTTGACTTTGGCGGTCAATTCCCGAATGACTTCCCTTCCTTTTTTATAAATACTGAACCGTGGGTAAAGTGATTCTAGGCTTTTTCGGATTGACTTTTTCTCAAGCGCTTCCTCTAGTAATTCCGGATAATCATGAACTGGGGTTTTCCGGGCTATTTCCCAGTCTTCACCAAATTTTGAAGGGTCTACTTTACCGATTTCAAGGTTTTTAGCCAAATGGAAATAGGCATCACTCAAGAAAACATCCAGATCTGCCAGATCACCAGTTGCATTGGAGATGCCGTTTTTCTTGTTCTCTTCAAACGTGAGAAAAAAGGACTCAATCATCCCTAAATTATAATCCTCAGGAATCAATCCATCAAACTCCGCCTGTTTGATTTCAAACCTTAACTCATACGCTTCTTCGGTCAAGTATCCGTTTTTTGACCAGGCTTTTTCAAAAGCACGATTTGAATAAAAACGGATGATTTCCTCAATGGTCAATAAGGACACATTTCGGATTTCAATTTTATCTTTGGGCTCATCAGACTCCATCCTGAAACGGATCAACTCATTAACTTCATCGTAGGATTGAGCTGACAATCCGTGACCTATTAAATAGAAAGTGAAAAAAAGAATTGTGAAAATTTTAAACTTCATCATACCAAAACTCATTGAATTTGAAAATCCTGGTACTTTCTACCAATGGTCCAAGCCTCTTTAAGCATCTCCAAAAAGTCGCCCATTCGATGAAGTGGAATTAAATTAGGCCCATCACTTAGCGCTTTTGCAGGTTCTGGATGTGTTTCGATAAAAAACCCATCAATTCCTGTACCTGCTGCAGCTCTTGCCAAAATCGGAGCAAATTCCCGCTGGCCTCCAGAAGTTCCCCCTTGTCCACCAGGCTGCTGTACAGAATGGGTTATATCAAAAACCACCGGGGCAAACTGGCGCATTATCGGCAACCCCCGCATGTCTACTACTAGATTATGGTACCCTAATGAAAATCCTCTCTCAGTCAGGCATACATTTTCATTTCCGGTAGATCTTACTTTTGTCACGGCATATTGCATGTCTTCAGGAGCCATGAATTGACCTCTTTTGATTTTCACAGCTTTTCCGGTTTCTCCAGCGGCAAGCAAAAGATCTGTTTGTCGGCAAAGAAAAGCTGGAATCTGAAGCACATCCACTACTTCTGCCACCTCTTTTGCCTGGTAGCTTTCATGAATGTCAGTTACTAAAGGGACATTAAGGGCATCGCCCACCCTTTGTAATACTTCCAGGGATTTATCCATCCCAATACTTCTAAAAGAACCAGAAGATGTCCTGTTGGCCTTATCAAAGGAAGCTTTGAAAACATATGAAAACCCGTGTTCTTCGGCCCAGGTTTTAACTTTGGTACCGATTTCTAAACAGATATCATAACTTTCTACTGCACAAGGCCCTGAAAAAAGTACCGGTTTTTCCTCACCTAAAATCACCTTGTCTGTGATTTTCATGGGTTGGGTATTTCTGATCATGCTTCTTTTTTGGTTAAATTTTCAATGATAGGAACAAGTAGTCCCTTGGAATGTAAAATAAGGTCAGCCGTTTCTCTAAAAACTCCATCACCACCTTTATAATTGGACACCCAATGTGCAAAAGGTTTGATATATTCTACTGCATCTTTTGGGCAAACAGCCAAACCAACTTTGCTCAAAATAGGTAAATCGATCAAGTCATCTCCAATGTAAGCTACCGTGTCCAGATCAATCTCCATCGTTTCCAATAGATCATTTAGTTTTTTACCCTTGTCTTTGACTCCATGATAATGAAAATCAAATTTCAACTCCTCACAGCGATTCATCACAACTTGAGATTCCCGACCTGTGATGGCACCTACTAAAATTCCTGATTTTCTCAGGTATTTCACAATCTGACCATCTTTTACATTGTATTTTTTAAATTCCAGAGCCCGATCATCATAGATGATTCCCCCATCTGTCATTACTCCGTCGATGTCAGTAATCAGGAGTTTGATTGCATTTGCCTTTTGCCAGACATTTTCGGGAACAGAGGCAAAATAGGTTTTGATTACTTCTTCTGTTTCCATTGAATTGAATAAAGGTCTAATCTTCTTTGTTCTAAATTTCTCACACTTCCGGCTTTTCTCTGTTTGGTCAATAAATCCAAATCCACATCAGCCACTATTATCGTCTCTTCATTTTCGGATGCCTGAGCCACTACTGCATCATGTGGGAAGGAGAAATCAGAAGGAGAGAAAATTGCTGCTTGTGAATACTGGATATCCATGTTTTCCACCTTTGGCAGGTTCCCAACTGAACCTGTGATCGCCACATAGCATTCGTTTTCAATCGCCCTGGATTTGGCACAGGTGTTTACCCTTAGGAAAGCATTTTTTGTATCGGTCCAGAAAGGGACAAATAAAATATCCATCTCCTGCTCGGCCAAGATTCTTCCCAATTCAGGAAACTCGACATCATAGCAAATCAAAATACCGATCCTTCCTGCATCCGTATCAAAAACATTAATACCATTTCCGCCCTGAAGCCCCCAATAGGCTGCTTCATCTGGGGTGATATGCAATTTGTACTGCTTGGCTTGTGTCCCATCTCTTCTGCAGAGATAACTCACGTTTCTCAATTTTTTCCCATCGTACTCAGGCATAGATCCTCCGATGACATTCACGTTATAAGACACCGCCAAATCACTCATTCTTGAGACAATTTCATCGGTATAATCTGCCAGATTCCGGATCGCCTCCGAGGCATCCATGTCATTGAATTCGGCCAACAAAGGCGCATTGAAAAACTCAGGCAACAAACAGAAATCCGACTTATAGCCAGAAACTGTGTCCACAAAAAACTCCACTTGCTGCATCAGGTCATCGACATTGGAAAAACGACGCATTTTCCATTGTACCAGCCCAAGACGGACGATAGACTTTTTATTGCCTATGAGCTTTTCATCTTTCTCATAATAGATATTGATCCATTCGAGCAGAGTAGCATAAGCGCGGGAATCGGTATCTTCTGGTAAATATTTGGTAATGACTTTTCTGACGTGAAATTCATTTGCCAATTGAAAAGAAAGCACCGAATCAAAAATCTCTTTATTCTTGACCAAGTCAATGTATTTACGCGGAGTCATTTCATCTGCATAATTGGCATAGCCGGGGATTCTTCCTCCTGCGATAATTGACCTAAGGTTGAGATTTTCGCAAAGCTCCTTTCTTGCGTCATAAAGCCTCCTACCGATCCTCATCCCCCGATATTCTTTGTCAACAAAGACATCTGTACCATATAAAGTATCTCCGTCATCGCTGTGGGTGTCAAATTTGCCATAGCCGGTGATTTCATCATAGGTATGATTATCCCCAAACTGAGCATAATCCACAATCAAACTCAGGGCTGCCGCAACGACTTTCCCATTATCCTCGATGCAGATCTGACCTTCGGGGAATGCTCGTAATTGGTTTTTCAATTCTTCTTTAGTCCAGGCTCCACCTGGATTTTTGTAGATTGAAGTCATAATAGCCCGGATGTCATCGTAATCCGAAAGCTTGATATTCCGTAACCTGAGCCTATGTTCAAGTTCTTCTTTATTCTTACTCATATGCCAAAATTAACAAAATCCAGTCCATCGTTTTAAAAGAATCGTATTTTCGATCTTAAAACAGAATAATCTACTGAACTTCAAAAGTGAGTTAAATATAAATAGTTTAATGTCCTTATTCTCAATATTTTTAAAATCGAAATTTCGATAAAGTAGCCGAATTTCCATGCAAGAAAGTCTAAATCAAGTAGCAAAAGAAAAAGCTCAATCATTTATAGAATGGTTCCAAGAGCTAATGAATTACAGTCTGTTTAATCTTGGCGAGTCCAAATTAACCATCGGATTGGTCCTCACATTGGCGATTTCATTTATTGCTCTTTTTATTGTGACCGAATGGATTAGACGTTTTATGGTCCATCGGGTTTTGAAACGATACCAAATCGATGTAGGTACGAAACAATCGATCGGCACCATGATCAAATACCTGCTGATCCTAGCAGGTATCTTTTCAATCCTCCAGACCAATGGAATAGACCTTAGTGCTTTTGGGATTTTGGCAGGTGCGCTGGGTGTAGGTATCGGTTTTGGTCTACAGAATATTACCAACAACTTCATCAGTGGCCTGATCATCCTATTTGAGCAGCCTATCAAAGTCGGGGATAGAATCGAGGTTGGAGATGTCACCGGAGATGTGATAAAAATCTCAGCACGATCCACCATGATCGTCACCAATGACAACATCACGATCATCGTCCCTAACAGCCAATTCATTGACAGTCAAGTCATCAACTGGTCACATAACGAGCGAAAAATCCGATTTAATTTCCCAGTTGGTGTTTCTTATAAGGAAGACCCTGAAAAAGTACGGGCCATCTTATTAGAAGTAGCCAAAGCCAATAAAGGGGTTTTAAATCAACCGGAGCCGGATGTTTTGTTTGAAGATTATGGGGATAGTAGCATCAATTTCAACCTTCGGGTATGGACATCAGAATACATCAACCGACCCAAAATTCTTAAAAGCCAGCTTTATTACGAGATCTTTAGAAGATTTGGTGAAGTCGGTATCGAAATCCCATTTCCTCAAAGAGATCTGCATCTGCGATCCGGGTTTGAAAATATCATTAAATAGGCTATTTTTCGCCTAGTTTCAAACATTTCGCATAAGAAAGCCTGGGGTTCTTCATGAAAAAACTGTTATTCATAGTATTCTTTTTATGCACTTGGACCGCCCAATCCCAGAGCTTTTATCGCTATAGATTTGAAGAGCCTTGGTCCATCGGGGCCAGTATAGGACCTACTCAGTATTTTGGGGAATTGTATTCCTTTTGGAAATATCAAGAAGGTGTCCAACCGGATTGGAATGTCACATTTTCGGTTCGGAGAACTATCGGAACCAACCTTCGGGCAAGGCTGGAAGGCACCTATTATAAAATGTCTGGTGCTGATGAACCGTCAGATCCAAGAGCCTATCGGTTTCCCAGAAACCTGACCTTCCGGGCTAAAAACTGGGAGGTTTCCAGCATTTTTGAATACCATTGGCACCCGGTCAAAGTACCCAATATCCATAGACCGCTTTGGAACCCCTATATTTTTGCTGGCTTAGCATTATCGACGAATAATCCTGAAACTCAACTGGATGGTGAATGGGTGGACTTACGACCATTACAATTAGAAAACAACCCCTACGAACGCTATATCCTGGCTTTCCCAATGGGATTAGGACTCAAATATAAGTTGAATGTGTATATGGACCTGACATTTGAAGGGAATTATCGGTTCACACTCACCGATTACATGGATGATATCTCTGCTTATAATGTGAGTGAGTTTTACCTGGACCTAGTGGAAGATTATGTAGATGGATCAAATCCTGATCGACTGAGATTAGCGATCAGAAACCCCAGATATCTGGACGATAACGGCATGCCTGATGTCGACAAAATTTTACAAAGCAATGGCCGGATCAGGAGAGGATCTGGACTAAGACACCGCTTTGATGGGTATATGACCATCAATGTAGGATTGGAAATCCACTTATCTGAGGACATTTTCCAAAACTGGATCTTCAGGGATAGAATCTACGAGAAGCGGTTCAGATTCTGGTAGAAAGGAATCAATAGTCTCGATCTACCTGTTTTTTAAAGATCCAATTCCATTTTAACATCACAACGACAATATTTACCAGCTTCTGGTACAGTCTCTGAGAAACCCAATTTTTTATAAATATGGAGAGCTGGCTGCAGCTTGGTGCTGCTATAAAGGACTAATTTCCTCCCTCCCATCTCTTTGGCTTTTTCGATGATAGCCTTTCCTAAAAACATCCCGATACCTTTGCCCTGAGCACTTTGCTTCACTCCCATTTTTACCATCTCATAGACTCCTTCGGTTACTTTTGCCAAGCCCACAGTACCCACTATTTCGTCTCCCAGCTTCGCAAAAATGATATCTCCGCCCGTCTCGATAATCGTTTTCTCAGGGTTTTCTAATTGCTCAATATCAAAAGGTTCCAGTGAAAAATACTCCTGAACCCAGGTTTTATTGATGGTCTCAAATTCAGATTTCAAATCAGAAGAAAATGGGACAACAGCTAGCTCATTCATAGAAATTGGGATTGAATAGACTGTAAAAGTAATTAGAATAGCTTAGCTTAGGAATACTAAACATCAACCAAATCATGAACTTAAAACAAATACTTTTCATCATGGCAATGGCGTTTTGCCTTCCTCTTATTTCTTACGCACAAAATCCTGAAGCCAAAATCAAAGAATTGGGAATCACGCTGCCTGAAGTAGGTCAACCAATGGGCACTTATGTGAAGTGGAGACAAGTTGGAAACGTGATTTATCTTGCCGGAAATGGTCCGGATGTTTTTGGTAAGGTAGGTGCAGATCTAACAGTCGAAGAAGGCTATCAAGCTGCCAGAGAAACAGGAATTGAAATCCTGGCAGTCCTCAAAGCTGCTACAGGCGGAGATTTGAGTAGGATCAAGCAGTTTGTAAAAGTTTTGGGAATGGTCAATTCTGCTCCTGATTTCACCAAGCACCCTGCTGTCATCAATGGTTTTTCAGATCTAATGGTGGAAGTATTTGGAGAAGCAGGAAAGCATGCCCGATCTGCTGTAGGTGTGGCTGCTTTGCCAAATGATATTGCTGTTGAGATCGAGGTAATCGTCGAACTGAAAGACTAAGCTCAAAACAAGCTCTGCTGCACAGCAAATCCTTCTAGCTCCAGCAGCGCTTGTTTTATTTTCAATCCCCCTGCATAGCCGGTTAATTGTCCGTTGGTGCCAATGATGCGATGACAAGGCAAGATCACCAATACGGGATTCGCTCCTATTGCTGCTCCTACAGCACGAATTGCAGCGGGATTGCCAAGCTTTTGAGAAAGCTTCATATAAGTTGTAGTCTGGCCAAAAGGAATCTCATTGACAGCCTCCCATACACTCTTCTGAAAATCCGTTCCCTTCAATTCAAGAGCTAGGTCAAATACTTTTCTTTTGCCTGAAAAATACTCCTCTAGCTGATTTTTCACATCAGCCACCATTCCTTCCAAAGGCTCTTCACTGACCGGATCCTCGGTAAATTGAAGTCGGACAAGCTTCCCGTCTTCAAGTTCGATAAGCATATTTCCCAGGGTTGAAGTTATAATTGGCATGGATTGACTATTGTTTTCTAAATGTATAAGTAAAAGTATTTCAACTGTATTTCAACGAGCGCAGTGAGGTGTATTTCCATTGTTTTGTTTAATAGATCAACTCATCGCCAGGCGATATTTCCATATTTCCCTCACCTGTTCGATTTCCACCTCGAAAGGGGGATAAATCGGATTGGCAGAGCAAAGGAGCAATTTTTGATCAGACTGAATGCGGTTATATGCTAATTTAAAAGTGACCCCATCTTGCTCGGTCACGATTACATAGCGCTCTCCGTCCTTCACTGCAAGCCAATCATCCACATATTCGCAGACAATCCAGGCGCCATCTGGAATGGGCAACATGGAGTCTCCATCTACCTGAAAAACGCGATGTTTTTTATCTGTTGGCAAGAAAGGTAGCGCAAACCTTGGCAACTCGGAAATGTACTCCGGATCGGCAAATCCGGCCAGATAACTTGCTTTGGCTCGCTGCGAAACCACTTCAATCAGCTCTCTCCCCTGCTCATCCACAGTGGTCGCCAAAATCCGAAGCTTTCTACCCCGGAGAAACTGATCTGTTTCCAGCAATTCCCGGAGCTTATATTCCGAATAAGAAGACAAATCCTCCCGCAGCAAAATATCCACCGACACCCCCAAAGTATCAGATATTTTCACCAAGGTATCCAAAGGCGGATTGACACTGGACTCATATCCCGCCAACTTAGACCTGGAAATCCCGATCGCCGAAGCCATGATTTCCTGAGTCAAAGACTTTTGCTTTCGGAGGAGTTTTATGTTGGTATTTAAAGTCATAATTATATCTGAAATACAATAGAAATAAAATAGAGATAAGCCCCGCAAGCGGGGCGAAATACAGGTTAACTATTGTCTTTTAGTTGATTTTTAGCAGAATAAGTAGATTTAATCATGTTATTTAATCTGACTTGAATGTCACGTCTGAGTTGATTGAATAGCAAGAATTCCTGATCAGATACAATTCCTCTTTCAAAGCCCAAATCGATCCAATGTTCTACACCTTCAGATAGAGATGCCCTTGAAATGTAATAGAATCTGGATTTTTCTGAAAAATGAAATCGAGCATATCCCTCGGCAATGTTTGCTCCCACTGAATCAACAGCAGATAGCATTTGATCGCCCCAAACCTTCTTTTCCTGAAAACTCAACCGTTGATAAACAGCCCAGGCATTCGTAGAGAGTTTTCGGGAAAGACGATAAACCTCTAGCTCATGAATCGGGATATAAACTGATTTTTCATTCATATTTTATTCTCTATTGAAATAGACTTTCGTTAAAATAAGACCCGAATTAAGTATTTCACCGACCAAGGGGAGGTGTATTTCTATTGTATCTCACCAAAGGTGTATTTCAGATTAATTCTCTTTCCGTCAACCCCCTTCAATCTTTTATTTCAAGTATTCAAATATAAAACTTTTGTTTAAATTATAAACATTAAAATGTCAACATAATTAACAAAAGGAATGGAAGCGAGAAGAAGTATCGTGCACATGGATCTGGACTCCTATTTTGTGTCGGTAGAGCGGTTATTTGACAGCAGGCTCAACGGGAAGCCAATCTTGATCGGAGGTTCGGGGGATCGGGGTGTGGTAGCCTCCTGCAGCTATGAGGCCAGGAAGTTCGGCGTGCATTCTGCCATGCCCATGCGAACAGCCAGACAGCTTTGTCCCGAGGCATTGATTATTCGGGGCGACTTCGAGAAATACAGCCAAAAATCCCACGAGGTAACCGAGATCATCCGGGAGGAAGTGCCATTATTTGAGAAATCCTCCATTGATGAATTCTACATCGATCTCACGGGAATGGATCGCTTTTTCGGTTGCTTTAAGCTTTCGCAGCAGATCCGGCAACGCATCATGAAAGAAACTGGATTACCCATTTCACTGGGACTATCAGAGAATAAAACCGTCTCCAAAGTGGCAACCGGAGAAGCCAAACCAAACAACGAAAAACAGATTCTTTTCGGAGAAGAAAAGCCTTTTTTGGCGCCTCTGTCCGTGCGAAAAATCCCGATGATCGGAGAAAAAACATCCCAGACGCTTTACAACATGGGGGTCAAAAAAGTACAGACACTGCAGCAAATGCCCGCTGAACTCCTACAAGCTACTTTTGGTAAAAACGGAAATATGATCTGGGAAAAGGCCAATGGCATTGACAGATCCCCGGTCACCCCCTATTCCGAAGCCAAATCCATTTCTACGGAAAACACCTTTGAGCAGGACACAATCGACGTGAAGATGCTGGAAGCTACGCTGGTTGCGATGTGCGAGCAGCTCGCCGGAAAGCTCCGCCAAAACCTACAGTTGACAGCCTGTGTGAGTGTAAAGATTCGTTACTCGGATTTTGACACACATACTGTGCAGCAGCGCATTCCCTACACTTCGGCAGATCACACGCTGATCCCGCTGGTGAAAGAACTCTTTCGCAAGCTTTACAACAGGCGAATGCTGATCCGACTGATCGGGGTACGTTTCAGTTCGCTGGTTTACGGCAACTACCAGATCAAGCTCTTCGAAGACACTCAGGAGCAAATCAACCTCTACCAGGCGATGGATAAAATCAATGGAAAGTTTGGTGAGAAAACCGTCTGCCGAGCGGTGGGCATGTCTGTGGGAAGAAGAAGGTTTAATCCTTTTAATGGGATGGCTGTGTAAGAGAATTTAAAATTGAATCCATTGGAATTCTATTGCAGCTGGATTCAATCAGAGCTTAATTTCTCTTTAAGAAAATCTATCTCAAAAAATCAATGTAATTCTCTCTATGGACGATCTGAAACTCGGTATTTGGATAGGCTTCCTCAAAACCTAAAGGAAGTTTAGCCTTACGCTCAGGATTCCATTTTGCCTCAAAAGCAAAAAGTTTTCCTTCACGCTCCTCGAGCCAGTCAATTTCCTTTCCTGTAGTAGTCCGCCAAAAATAGACATTAGTAACTATCCGGTGGTAGCTCAGGTATTTCATCCGCTCACTGATTAAAAAATTCTCCCAAAGTGCCCCTTTATCCGTCCTTAATTCCAAAGAATTGAAATTATTGATGATAGCATTTCGAACTCCATTGTCCCAGAAATAAATCTTCTTACTTTTTTTTATCTCACGTCGCATATTTCGACTGAAGGAGTTCAATCGAAATATAACAAATGCCTTTTCCAAAAGATCTAAATACTTCTCAGCGGTTTCTTTATCGATTCCCACGGTATTACCCAAGTCGTTGAACGTGACTTCTGATCCTACTTGAAGCGCTAAAGCAAGTAATAATTTCTGCAAAATTGCGGGCTTTCTTACCTCCTGCAAACTCAAAATATCTTTATACAAATAACTACTGCTGATTTCCTGAAGTGCCTCTCGAGCATCGCTAGGGTGATTAATTACCTCTGGGTAAAACCCAAATACCAGTCGCTTTTCCAAAAGTCGCAGCTCCTCCCTAGAAGACGTGTGTTCACAAAGCTCTTGAGTTGAAATGGGGTATAGTTGAAATTCCCGCTTTCGCCCTGTTAATGGCTCTTTAATTGAGTTTGCAAGCTCCAAGGCTGAAGAACCAGAAGCGAGAACCTGAATTTCAGGGAATTCATCCGCCAAAATTTTAAGTGTAAGTCCGATATTTGATACTCGCTGTGCCTCATCTATCACGACCAACTTGAAGTCTCCAATCAGAGATCGAAGCGAAGAAACCGTAGTATCCTGAAGCCCCAATCGATCATCTGGATTATCGCAGTTTAGCCAAAGTACAGTGTCATTAGGGAAATTCAGAATCTGTTTCATTAAAGTTGTTTTCCCTACCTGCCTCGGTCCGACAATCACTAAAAGCTTACCTTTATGCAGCCTCGCCCGTAATTCCGATTCAATTTGTCGAGTAATCATACTTCAAAAATATGCAAATTCTCGATCGTAATCGAAAATAAATATGTATTTTTTCGGTTATGATCTAAAAATGACAGAAAATTAATTTCAAATGGACAAATCCCATCTCTTCACTTCACCCAACTTAGGCTTTCGCACTTGGATAGACTCAGATCTAGAAGCTTTCAGTCAGATGAATGCTGATCCGGAGATCATGAAATACTTCGAAAAGCCCTTAACGGCAGAAGAGTCTCAGGCTATGATGGTGCGGATGAATCGTATGTTCGAGGAGAAAGGCTACTGCTATTTCGCGGTCGATTTATTGGCAACAGGGGAACTTTTGGGAATGATCGGAATGGGATGGAAAACATTTGAGGCCGACTTCACTCCATGTGTGGATATTGGCTGGAGAATCCGCAAAGAATTTTGGAATAGAGGGTTTACAACGGAAGGTGCTAAAAGATGCTTAGAATATGCCAAGGCCATTGGACTACAAGAAGTTCTTTCATTTGCCTCCTCTGACAACAAGGCTTCTATCCGGGTCATGCAAAAAATAGGAATGGACTATTGGTTGGACTTCGATCATCCAGATCTGAAAAAATCAAAACACCTGAACCCTTGCAGTTTGTATCGGATAAAACTTTGAAAAAAAGTGGAAATACCATTGAAATAAACCTCCCTACGGTCGGTGAAATAAAAGGGAATTCAGAAAGCTAAAGTCTGAAATCTAAAAAAGATAGCTCTTCGAGCAGATTTTAAATAAGATAGCCTAAAGGCAGATAGTGTAATCGAAATACCTGGAAATACAATGGAAATAAACCTTCCTTCGGTCGGTGAAATAAAAGGGAATTCAGAAAGCTAAAGTCTGAAATCTAAAAAAGATAGCTCTTCGAGTAGATATTAAATAAGATAGCCTAAAGGCAGATAGTATCTCAGCGTAGCTGTATCTCAGGAGCGTAGCGACTCTATTTCGCGAAGCAAAGCGACCCTATTTCGCCGCAGGCCAATTTCAACTTTAAACAAAAAAAGATGCCATCTCCAAAGGAAATGACATCTCGCCACCCAACCCAACTAATACTTACGCTAAGAATAAGGATGCAATTCCAAGAACTTGGTCTTTGCTCAATGGCTCATCCCAACCCTCAGAAACCGCAGCCGCATCGATGCCTGTCAAAGCAGTCACATCAACTCCACCGTGGCTAACATTCTCCTCACCAGCATAAATTGCCTGAGTGGCCGCTGGAAGGGATCCGATAGATCCATTGGTGATCCAACCTTTCACTGTATCCTGTCCTTTTTTAGTTCTTAATCTTCTAACCATAGAGGCATGTCTTGCCTCCACAGAATGTATAGAAAGTGCCGCCGTCAAAACCACGTCAGATTCCATCACATTTCCAGCCTGTCCTTTGTAAGCTCTAACACCAGTATCTTCAAATGCCTGTGCTAGTGCCAAAAACGTAGGGTAGTCCATAAATGGAGCGAAATTCCCTCCCGCTGTAAAGTCAAACTCTGGCTCTACCACTGGCATACCTCCCAGTACATTTCCGATCACTTCGGTAAGGAAGTTGACATGAGCCAACTCATGATCACGAATTTTGGTAAAAATGTTTAAGTCAGCTCCTTCGATCACACCTGACTCTACTCCCGTCTGATAATATCTGTACTCTAAATGCTCCAGCGTCAGGGCATAATTCAACACCCCAATCAGACTTTCTGTATCAGCTTTTGCCACTTTAGGCAATGCTGTCAAGACACCTAGCGGCACTGCCGCCATGGCAACTTTCTTACTGAGATCTCCAAACTGGCGAAAAGCCTCCCTCCTGGAGAAAAACATATCTTTCTCTTCCGGACTATTGGTATCCGGACACATCGTATCTAGCAATTTTAATAAGTTCATTTCTTCTTGTGGTTAAGGTGAATATTAGCTTGGCAACTGACTGAAGTCAATCGGAGTCTTTACATAAGTAGAGGCTGCTGTCAAAACATCCGTAAAATTCAACGTACGCTCTAGACCGTTTGCATCAATCAGATCATCTCCTGCGAAATCATCTGAACCTGGATTGATCAAATCACGGATTGCTGCCGCATGTCTTGCTTCAACAGAAACAATTTTACCGGCGATCACTAGGTAATCTACATTTTCGATAAACTGACCTGCGCCATTGTAGGCTGCTACGCCCAGATCTTCAAAGGTTTTGGCTGCTGCCAAAACAGATGTCCTGCTATTGAAATCAATCGAACTGAAATCTACTTCCAGATCTGCAATAGCTGCACTTCCCAATGCTGCTTTGAAGAATTCTCTGTGAGCACGCTCGTGCTTCTCAAGATCTCCCATAATGGTTTTCTCTTCGGCATTCGCATTTGCAAAATATCCTCCAGTTAACACTGTGGCGTAAAATGCCGCTTCCAGCTGCTCTAATGCATAAGCATAATTCAAAATCCCGATGTCTCCAGAACCAAGGTTCACACCTTCCGACATTGGAGGCATCATATCATCATCGTCGTTACAGCCCATCAAAAGCAATCCCGCTCCTGCTACTGACATGGTACCAAATTTTAGGAAATTCCTTCTGTTGGTATTTGTCACAAGTCCTTTGGGCTTGATTAATTCATTTTTCATTTTAATTGTGTTTAGGTTAATAATCCGGTTTTGTTTTCCATGGAAAAAATGAAACCATTGACCAAAACAGATTCGGTCGGATGATTTGGAAAGAATTACGAAGTGGAAGGGTTAACTGGATTGAGTAGAACTAAAAAAATCGATTTTATTAGGTATTGATCAATAATGACATCTTAATAAAATACCAAAAACACTTTGAAATAATCCAAAATAATAATTAACTTCATATCTTACTGACTTGAAAAACAGTTAGTTGAATTCCGGTAGCCACATTGGCTTATTTATTTTTAATAGTTCAAACTTTTCAATTATTAACTCAAAAAAAACCATGAAAAATTATTTTAAAAGTTCATTAAGCGGGCTTTCCTTGGTGCTCACTTTACTCATTTTCTTGTCTAGCTGTATCTCTGATCAAACCAGTCTAGACCAACCACTAGACCCAAGCGAAAATCTCGAAAAAGCTACAGATTACCCAGAGCCCTTTTCGCTAGAAAACCTAAGAATGGATCCAGGCACTCTTAAAATGGCAGCTGATTTAAGAGCTTCAACCGCAAAGTATCATTCTATCGAAACAGCTATCGAAATGGGATATGTAGAAGGTTCGGAATGTGTATCTTCTCCTTTGGGAGGAATGGGGTACCATTATATTTTACCTCCTGCCATTGATGGAAATTTCGATCCAACGATGCCAGAAGCATTACTCTATGAAATGGATAAAAATGGGAAAATGAAATTGGTAGGCGTGGAATTTGTCATAGTCAAAGATGCCTGGGATGCCGAAAATGAAATGATCCCGTATTTTGGAATGCAGGAATTTGATACTGCTTTCGCTCCAACACCACTTCCTTTTGACAATTACCAGCTACATGTCTGGATATGGAAACATAACCCAAAGGGAATGTTTACCATGTTTAATCCAAATGTCAGCTGTCTATAGTAAAAAGGCTCCCAAAAGGGAGCCTTTTCTAGCTTATTTCTATTTAAAGACATTTATTCTGACTCAAAAAGTAACATACACTTAGTCCAACTCAATAAAGTTCCAGTATATACATTTTGATAAACTTCTGTTAAATCTAACCTAATCTTCCTCTTACCGATTCCTAGTTAACTTCCCAGGAGGTTTAATTTAATTCCCTTTATAAAAACTATTTTCGCCGTCCGATAAGAAAACTTTCAGCTCGGAATGCCCATCAAAATGCTCCTACGGCTATTATTCCTATTTTCCAGCCAGTTAACTCACAGGAGATTTAATGTTTTTCTAAATTGTATTTTTTTAATTTATCTCAAGTAAATTATCTTTCCGTTTTAAAACTAATTAGTTTCAACATTCACCAATTCTCAATGCCCAATTTTATTTTATTGATTTCCCTGCTTTGGGCTTTTGCTCCTATACAACAGGAAAATCCTACTAAAATGGGATCAGAGGAGATTTTAGATTCTCTCATCAAAAAAAGCGAGCAATATCTTTATGTAGAATGGGATAGTGCCTTCGCATATCTTTCAAAAGCTGATTCACTCGCAAAACTTTTAGAAGACGAAAATAAAATAGGTAAGACTGCCAATTTATTTGGGACGCTATATTATGTAGAAGGGGATTATGTAGAGTCGATAAAGTACTATTCCAATGCAACCGAAATTTTCAATAAAACCCAAGATGAATCGGGCTTGAGCTACGCTCTCAATGGACGTGGTTTGATTTATTTAAGTCAAAATGAGTTAGAAAAAGCAATTGAAATTTTCAATAGATGCATCGAAATCAACAAAAAACTTGGGGACAGTTACGGAGTTGGGAGAAACTATTTCAATAGAAGTATTGGCGAATCTGATTTAGGACAGTTCGAAAAAGCCCATCGATCCATTGAATTGGCTTTGGAATACCTTAAAGACCACCAAGACAGAGTGATCTATACCATGACATTAAACAGGGCCGGTAAAATCTATTTTGATGAAGGCAAACTGGAAGAGTCAGAGCAATATTACAATCGTGTCTTGGACTATCCAGGTGAGTTGACCAACTGGGCCAACGCATTTGCATATACCGGATTGGCTGAAATCCAACTTGCCAAAGGAAATCTAAGAAAGACTATAGAATTAGGGGATATTGCCAAAACCTACGTTTATAAAACAAGAGGATACTGGGACAAAGGAAGATTATCCAAAGCTTTGATGCATGCCTATGAGCAAACCAATCAATTTGATAAAGCTTTAGAACATTCAAAACTTTATAAAGCCTATTCAGACAGTTTGTATAATGAAAATAAAAATGCTGAAATCAGTTACTTACAGCTTCTTATTGCCAATGCTGAAAATCAGGACTTAATTCAAAAAAAGGAATTGGCCGAAAACAGCGCCAACTTCAACAAACGGTTTACCATCATCCTGACCATCGCTTTGATAGGTCTGATTATAGGTTTTATCCTTTATGGAAGAGTCATCAAACAAAAAGAGAAAATAAACCAAGTCTTACTGGAAAAGCAAAATGAAATCCAGATTCAAAACGAAAAACTGGAAGCAATCAATGAAGAGAAAAATAAATTATTCTCTATCCTCTCCCATGATCTAAAAACTCCTATCAATTCGGTCAAAGAACTTTTGGAGCTGGAAGAAAACGGGTTACTGGACGAAGAAGAACAAAAATCCGCCCGGAAACTCCTAGTCAAGCAAGTCTCGGATACGGATGAAATGATTCGAAAACTTCTCCGATGGTCACATGCCCAGCTGGATGGAATTATTACAAAAAGAACCTCTACTGATCTAATTGAAATTATTAAAGAACAAATTAGCCAGCTGGATTATCAGACCGCTTCTAAAAACATCAGCATTGATTATTCATCTGTCATGGATCATCTCACCGTGCTGGTAGATCCACAGCAAGTCCAGATTATTTTGCAAAACTGCCTTCAAAACGCAATCAAGTTCTCAAATCCAGACAGCAAAATCACGCTGTGGAATTCTGAAAATGAAAAAGAGGGCTTTATCAACCTTCATATCAAAGATCAAGGTATTGGGATATCGGAAGAAAAAATAGAGGAAATCTACTCCAGGGTGGTTCGGGTCAAATCCACTGAAGGAACACAGAAAGAAAAAGGAACTGGATTGGGGCTACTTTTGGTAAGACAGTTTATGGAGAAAAACAACGGACGTTTTATTATCCAAAGTGAACCCAACGAAGGAACAGAAATCATCCTTAGTTTTGAGAAAATCCATTCCCCTGGTGGAAAACTCGATTCCTGATTCAAACACCTCAACATGAAAAAACTTTTTTTTATTCCGCTTCTTCTTTTGCTTGTCACGCCCCTTTTTTCCCAGGAATTATCTACCCGGGAGATGGATCGGATCAATTGGATGGAATTTGCAGATTTTGTACCCGAAAAGATCAATACGGTTTTACTTCCAACAGGTACTTTGGAGCCACACGGTGTAGTCAATAACGGCGCAGACAATACAGCACCTTTTGCTATGGCAAAAGATATTGCCGATGAACTCAATGCCATGATTGCCCCAACTTTGAACTATGGAATCACTGGAAGTATGGCCGCTTACCCTGGGGCTTTTCAGATCACAGAGGAAGCTTATGCACCATTTATTCGTGATATTCTGAAAGGACTTGCCAAAAACGGATTTAAAAACATCATCATTCTCAATGGTCATGGTGGCGGTCAAACTGCTGTTTTGCAAGAAGTAGCTGGAGAAATCGCCAATGAACTGGGTGTTCGTACCCTGGTGATCAATTGGTGGTCTTATGCTTCAGATGTGACAATTGAGGTTTTCAAAGAAGATGGTGGTCACGCCGGACTCAATGAGACTGCGTACATACAAGCTATTGACCCTACCTTGGTGCATAAAGAAAAATACAATCCCGATATGGCTACTGCCTATCCTAAAACCGGAACTTATTCGGCAGTGCCTTTTCCTTCCAGCATCGGTTTGTACCAGGAAGATCAGGGCTATCCTAATTTTGATGAAGCACAGGCCAAAGAATACTTCGAAAAAGTCAATGCTAAAATAGCTTCATTGATTAAAGAGACCATCCGAAAGTGGGATATGGCAGGGTTATGAAATTTGTGATTTACGAAATACGATTTACGAGATCCTGAAGACCTCTACCATTTTTCCAAGAATTTTCAGTTCAATGTCCTATCATTCCAACCAAAACTTTCAAAATAAAAACTTAACCTCAGAGCCTCTTGAAAAAGGGGAGTATGAAGGCTGTAGTTTTTCCCAATGCAATTTAGCGGGGATGAACTTGCAGGGCTTTAGCTTTGAGGATTGCAGCTTTACGAATTGTGATTTGAGTAACTGCAAGGTCCCTGGGGTTTCTTTCCGGGGAGTCAACTTCGATTCCTGTAAAATGCTGGGCATTCACTTCCAGAGCTGTAATCCTTTCTTGATTGAGTTTTCCTTCAAAAACTGCCAAATGGATTATTGCGGCTTTTACAATCTTCAGGTGAAGAAAACCAATTTCAATTCTTGTCGATTGCTGGAAGCAGACTTTACGATGGCCAACCTTACTGGAAGTAGCTTTACCGGGAGCGAACTCAGCGGAGCTGTCTTTGATCAGACCGTGCTCGAAAAAGCCGACTTCCGAGAAGCTCAAAACTATAGAATCGACCCAGAGCTCAACCGCATCAAAGGAGCCCGTTTTGATTTGGACGGACTTCCTGGTTTGCTTGGGAAATATGGGATTAAGATTGGGTAATAGATTAAGTCAAATTCAATCTTCAGCATTTGATATTTTTGTATTTTAAACTATGCCTACGATTTACACTGAAAATGGATATCGATTTTTCTTTTATAGAAATGATCATTTGCCAATTCACATTCATGTTGAAAAATCAGGTAAAACAGCTAAATTCCTCCTTGATCCTATAGAATTAAATTCATCAAGGAAGTTCACCGCATCTGAACTTCGTGAAATTCGTATAATCATTAACTCAAAAGTCGAATACTTTAAAGAAAAGTGGGATGAATACTTTAACTAAGCTAAAGTCTAACGTAGCTACCAACTTAAGTTTTACGGTTGATAAAATGACTATTTACGTGGAAGATGGAAGAGAAATAAGTATTCCATTAGAATGGTTTCCTAAACTTCGAGCAGCTTCTTCTGAAGAGTTAAATAATTGGCGTTTTATTGGCGATGGTGAAGGAATCCATTGGGAAGATCTTGACGAAGATTTATTAGTCAGTGAATTAATTTCCTGATTCTATCATTCTTTCTAACCTTACCGAAGTCAAAAGCTTCGGTTTTATTTCAAGTATCAAGATTTTAAATGGTATTTGCAAAATGGCTCCCAATACACAACTAAGCTTTATTTTTAATGGAGTCGATTCCACTTGATAATCGTATATTTGGGTAAAAGCAAGTTCAAATGAAAGTTTTATTAGACATAGAAGATCAAAAAGCTGATTTTATCATGGAGCTCTTGAAAAACTTTAAGTTTGTCAAAGCCGAACCTATTTCTACTTACAAGGCAAATGTTTATAAAAACATAAAACGCTCTGTGGAAGAATTAAATCTTGTCCAAGAAGGTAAAATCAAACCTATCTCTGCAAAAGATTTGTTGAATGAATTATGAAGTAGCTGCCATTCCTAATTTCAGGAAAGAGCTAAAGAAATTGGCAAAAAAATATCCTTCCTTAAAAGAAGATTTTTCAATCCTAATTCAAGAACTTCAAGAAAATCCTTTTCAGGGAACACCATTAGGAAAAAACTGCTTTAAAATCAGAATGGCCATTTCTTCTAAGGGTAAAGGTAAGTCTGGAGGATCAAGAATCATCACTTTTGTAAAAATCACAGAGACGACTGTCTATCTACTTTCGATTTATGATAAATCAGACAAAGAGACAATTAAGGATAGCGAATTGAAGGAGTTATTAAATCAAATTAATCTGTGATTTTCTAATCTGCCTTACATAGGCAATTATTTTTTATAAAGTCGATCACCATTGTGATCATATCAATCCTACTTATGAAAAACTCAGAATCGTCCAAATCTGCAAATTTCCAACTTTTATTACTTATGATTGGATTGGTGATTTCTTTTTTGATTTTCTTATTGAAGTATCTCTGAGTGGGAATTCACTCCATCCTCTTGCTTTCTAATTTACTTTTTGACTACATTATAAACATTAAAATGTTAATTAAATTGACATTTTTGATAAAAATACAATAGAAATATAATAGAAATAAACCTCCCTTCGGTCGGTGAAATATTTTGAAGATATACTATAGCTCTGCAAGCAGATATAACTAAGATAGCCTAGAGGCAGATAGTGTTATTGAAATAATTGGAAATACAATTGAAATAAACCTCCCTTCGGTCGGTGAAATACAGTCTCGTTCTATTTCGCCGAAGGCATATATTGCGAAGCATATCTTGGGAGCAAAGCGACCTTATCTCAGCAAAGCTGTATCTCGGACGACGAAGGAGTCCCTATCTCGCCGACTGTCTGCCAAAGGTAGAAAGGCGTATCTCAACAGCGCAGCGACTCTATTTCGCCAAAAGCGTATTTCAGCGCAGCGAATATTAAAAATATGTTTATCAACTGTCACTCTCACTTCAGCTTTAAGTACGGAACACTATCCGTAGATGCGCTCATCGATGAGGCAAAGAGCAGACATTTGGATGCATTTGCCCTCACAGACATCAATTGTACCGCAGGAGTATTTCCTTTCATCCGGGCAGCTCAGCGAAAGGGGGTTCACCCTGTCATCGGTATTGATTTCCGCAATGGCAGCCGGCAGCAATACATAGGATTGGCAAAAAATCAGGAAGGCTTCTTCGAACTCAACAGCCATCTTTCCGATCACTTGGTACATAAAAAACCCTTTGCAAAACGAGCTCCTGCTTTTGATCATAGTTTTATTATTTATCCCCTACCTGATCGCTTTTTTACCCTGCGGGAAAATGAATACATCGGTGTACACCCCAGTCAACTCAACCGACTGATCTCCTCTCCTTGGTTCCGATTCAAAGACCGACTCGTCATACTGCAACCTGCGACTTTTGGTTCCAAAATCGAGTTTAACGCCCATCGCCTTTTGCGAAGCATTGATCTGAACACCCTGCTGAGCAAGCTCCCTCAAGATGAGCAAGGAGATCCGAGTGATCGATTCTACAGCTATGCTGATATGGTCGCCCGAGCTGAAGGTCATAGCTACCTGCTCGCCAATGCCCAGAAACTACTGGAGCACTGCCAGTTTTCCTTCTACTTTCAAGCAGTCAAAAACAAGCGTGACATTTTGGGTTCGGACTGGCAAGACTACGATTACCTCCGCCAAGAAACCTTCAGAGGAGCGCTCTATCGCTATCCCGATCTGACACCCGAGATTTCCCAACGCATCGAAAAAGAACTCGAGCTCATTCAGCAAAAGGCTTTTACCTCCTACTTCCTGATCAATTACGACATTGTGACCTTTGCGCAGCAGCGCAACTTCTATCATGTAGGCCGAGGGTCCGGTGCCAATAGCATCGTGGCTTATTGCCTGGGGATCACAGACGTGGATCCAATAGAGTTGGATCTATATTTTGAGCGATTCATCAATCTATATCGGGAAAATCCTCCAGACTTTGACATCGACTTTTCGTGGAAAGACCGGGATGAGGTCACGGATTACATTTTCAGAAAGTACAATCAAGGCAAACAGGAGCACGTCAGTCTATTAGCAGCCTACAGCACATTTCAATACAACTCCGTCTTCCGTGAACTCGGGAAGGTTTTTGGCCTCCCAAAAAGTGAAATCGAGTCCCTGATTCACTTCGCGGACAAACCTGACTACCAACCGGATCAGTTCGGGAAGTTGATCATGAAATACAGTCAAGTACTCCATGACATGCCTTCCCATCTGACCGTACATGCCTGTGGAATTCTGATTTCCCACAAGCCTATCCACTATTACACCGCTACGGAAATGCCCCCCAAGGGATTCCCCCTTTCGCATGTGGACATGCATGTGGCCGAGGATATCGGACTGCATAAGTTTGACATCCTGAGCCAGCGCGGCCTCGGACATATCAAAAGTGCAATTGAGATCATCTACCAAAACCAAGGCGTGAAAGTGGACATCCGAAAGGTGGAAGAGTTTAAAAAAGATCCTCTGATTCGCGAACACTTGCAGACGGGGCACACTATCGGTGCTTTTTATGTGGAGTCTCCTGCCATGCGCATGTTGTTGGCAAAGATGAAAGCCAATACCTACCTAGAACTCGTGGCTGCCAGTTCGATTATCCGTCCTGGAGTGGCGAGATCCGGAATGATGCGTGAATACATTTTACGTCATGTGGATAAGGAGCGTCGCAATATCGCACATCCTGTACTCGCCGATATCATGCCTGAAACTTACGGCATCATGGTATATCAGGAAGATGTGATCAAAGTGGCGCATTACTTTGCTGGATTGAGCCTGGGCGAAGCTGATATACTGCGAAGAGGTATGAGTGGGAAGTCCCGCTCCAAAGATGAGTTCCAGCGTGTCAAGGACAGGTTTTTCAACAATTGCCGGGAGAAAGGTCATCCCGACCAAATCGCGGCCGAAGTCTGGCATCAAATCGAGAGTTTTGCGGGATACTCCTTTGCGAAGGGACATTCTGCTTCTTTTGCCGTGGAAAGCTACCAAAGCCTCTACCTCAAAGCCTATTTCCCGCTGGAGTTTATGGTAGGAGTGATAAACAACTTCGGAGGTTTCTACCACACCGAATTTTACGTACACGAACTCCGAATGAACGGAGCCGATATCCAGGCTCCCCATATCAACGAAAGTGAATACCTGACCCGAATTATCGGAAAAACGGTTTATCTCGGATTCATCCACCTCAAGTACCTGGAGAAAGCTTCAGTAGAAAAAATCCTCACCGAACGCAGACAAAACGGGCACTTCCTCGGACTGGTAGATTTCTGCGGACGGGTGGAAATCAGCCTGGAACAGTTACTCATTCTCATTCGGATCAATTGCTTCCGGTTCACCGGTAAAACCAAGCAGGAACTGCTTTGGGAAGCACATTTCATCTTGAATAAGCGCAAAGCGATTCCCGGCCCTACCGACCTTTTCAAGCAAAATTCCGGATTCAATTTCCGTCAGCCTGCAGTACCGCAACTCGAGGAAATCGACATCCGGCAGGAGATCGTAGACCAGATCGACATTCTGGAGTTTCCACTGGATTCACCATTTCACCTGATCAAAGATCAAAGCATTCGAGGCATTCGTGCTGCCGAACTCAAAAGCTATCTGGGTAAAACCGTGCAAATCGTTGGCTACCTGGTGACCGTCAAATACACCCGCACGGTTAAGGGGGAAGTTATGAACTTTGGCACCTTCATCGATCGAGAAGGGCAATGGATCGATACGGTACATTTCCCTCCCGTGGTCAAAAAATATCCTTTTAAGGGAAGGGCTATTTACCTGATCGAAGGCAAAGTCACCGCCGAATTTGATTTCTATAGCATCGAAGCTACCAGATGTGAGCGATTGGAATATTGGAATGCAGGGGAGTGAATTTAAAATTGGAGAATTTGGAATTGAAAATGAATAATTCAAAATTGAAAGCCCCATGTCAGAAGAATCCAATCAATGAGATTTTAGATGGATCCCCCACAAGCTAATCCAAAAACATTTGCCTGATTATTAGAAAAAATATAGAGAAATATGATCTAAATAGGACAAAGTACGTTACATTAAAAGACAAATTTCCTTCTCTTATCATGGCAAAGAAATCTTCCAAAGTCAATGAGCCGGCAGTAACCTACGCTAAAACAGCAAATCTTTCTGCTTCTGACATTCTTCATGTCGCCGTCAATGAATTGGATGAGCCATTAAGCCGTTTGGAGACTTTTAGAAATGGCCTGGAGAAAAAATCTTTTGATGCCCTCAAAGAAATAGCAGGTCTGGATTACAATACATTAGCCACTGCTTTGGGTGTTTCATCCAAAACTCTTCAGCGAAAAGAAGTTTTTGACACCCTACAATCAGAAAAAATCTATCGCCTCGCAGAATTATATGCAATAGGGATCAATTACTTTGGCAGAGAAGGTTTTAAAAGATGGATGGAGCGCCCACTATTTACCCTTGGAAACAGAAAGCCTTTGGAATTAATCGATTTGACCGAGGGAATGGATCTTCTGAAAACAGAAATCATGAGACTCCAGTATGGCATCGCTATTTGATCAACATGATTGTCTATCGAATAGCATTAACCGAATACAACGATACCAGTGGCACAGGAGCAAAACTTTTTGGAGGCAGATGGAATCTACCTGGTCATCCTGCTATTTACGCCGGATCAAGTATTTCTTCTTCGCTGTTGGAAAGACTGACGATCGACCCGGAGTTATTTTCTTCTGACCGTTTTATCAAGTACTCCGTCATGGAAATACAGATTCCTGAGAAACTGATTTTTTCTCCAAAAATTGACGACCTCCCTTATAACTGGAACCAACTCCCGCCTTCCAAAACTTCACAGGAATTCGGAACCAGTCTGTTAACTTCCAATATATTGTGTTTTGAAATACCATCTGTGGTAGATCCGACTTCATTGAATTTCGTTATCAACCCAGTTTCAGAGAAATTCCACCTTATCACTTTCAAAACCTACCCTTTACAACTCGACCAAAGAATCATTAAATAAGATTATTATTAAGATAAATCTACTTTCCTTCCGGAAGGATCTTCAACTTATAATAAATCACCTGATCTTCTTCCGTTTCAAAGAAATCCTGGTCTTTTTTGGCCAATATCTCACCATTTTCAGTTATAGCCCTGCTGAAAATCAGCCCATCTGGAACTTCTATTCCTTTTTGGATCAATTTGTTTTCAGAATCAAATACTGCGGCAAAGGTGTTTTCATAGAAATCAGCATTAGGTTCTGTCAGCAGATTTTGCACCTGTTCTTCTGGAATGCCCTTCTTATAAAATACTATCGTCTTTCCATCAAAACGATACAACTGCAAAATCAGAGCGGGTCTTTGGTTACTTATGGAATACTCCATTGCCACCTCAAAACTTTCAGCCCTAGGTAAAACAGCTTCCTCCACTTCCAAATCAACTGTTTTTTCCAGGACAATTTCCTCCCCAACTTCCTTATACACATAATATTTCAACTCAAAAAGAAAATGGAGATACCACTTATCACCCAACTTTTGGATCTTGGGAAATGGAAAAAAATAGAAATTTCCATCTGCATAAATGGACGTTTGGGGAAAATCCATCGTGTCATGCCGCTCCATAGAGACCGTGTCCAACACTTCCAAAAAAGGTGCGCTGTTCAAGTATTTCACAAAATCTATTTCCCCACCTATTCCCAAGTCCTCAAAATTCGCCGGCTTGAAATAGGTGATTTTATTACCCAAAGAGGAAAATGCCGGATCTATGGAATTGTTATGGATGATGTACTGATAGGGTAATCTGACTGAGCGTTTAATTCCCCCATTTTTTTCCACAAAATGAAAACCGCTTGCCGAACTCAGAATATTCAACATTTCATTTCTATAGGATAAGAGAAATATCCCTTGCATGGAATTCGGGCCTTCACTAGGGATGATTAACGAGGATGTGAGTTCCCCATGAGTGTCGATAAACAAAAGTTCCTGATCAATTTTTGTTATTGCCACAAACTCCTGAGAAACCGAATCATAATCTTGAATCCACAAATCCCCTAAGTAATCAATCTGTAGAGAATCGGTGATTTCTACCTGAAAATCCTGCTTATAGTCCGTAGTAATATCCTTTCTATTGCAACTAGCCACCAATATGAGAAGGATGAAAAATGAAAAATATAATTGCTTCATATCATGTATTTAAAACCAACCACAAGATAGAAGTGAGCCCAGTACCCAAATGTTAAAACAACTTAGTTCCTGTTAAAAATTATTGTCGACATGTCATCATTATCTGGCTTTCAAATAATCGGTCATGTTCCAAAATCAAAAAGAACTCCTCGAGATAGGAGGTAAAAACCTTATAATCTCCTTTGTTGATCATACTTTCATAAGAACCTACAAGCTCATAAAGCTCTGGTTTCTTTGCCAGAAATTCTTTTCTGATTGCCTGCATCAAAGACTCTTCTCTGCAATATCCACGATACAATCGCTCGGTCACATGCTCTATATCCACTAAGTTGCTTACCTGGGAATAAGGAGGATTGACCAAGCCTGTCATATCAAAATCATAGGCCAAAGGAACCACCGTTTTTGAATCCAGTTTTAGGATCTTCATATTGTGTTGAAACATCGTTGACCAATCGGTATTCCCAATCATCAACTGAAAAAAATCATGTCTCACTGCCGCAGTATCTTCCAATAAAGTCCCAAGTATCTTCTTGCCATCCAATATCTCTCCCCCAAATCGATCTGCCACTTCATCATCATCCTCTATAAAAAAACCTATCAACTCATTGATTTCCCCTTTTTTATCATCTTCATTTTCAAAATAAACCTTGACCAATCTAGTCTGAAACGTATATCGCGTGATAGGTTCTGCGAGTTTGTAACACACATACTCTTTGATAATGTCATCATCAGCCCCATTCATCTTGTTACATGGAATGACTAATTTCAGATTCCTGTTTCCGTCAAAAATGGTTTCTTTCGCCTGCTTTTTCTTGATTTTTACTCGAAGTGGCGGATAATAACAATTGCTCAACCGGAAATTGCCCCTAACTCTCAAATCTATATCCAGAGAATCCCACTCACCGGTTTTTTCATTTTTGTACTGCAAGATGCTTTCTACATAGGTAGAATCATTGGATTCCTTTTTGAGATCCTTTATAGAAAACTTCATCCGGATCTCAATAGGCTCCTCATCTGCAAAGAGATCTATTGGTTCTTGAGCGTACACATTGGTGGCAAAAAACAGAATTAAAAAACAAAATGGAACCCCTACAAATAATCTTTTCATAATCAATTTTTTAAAAATGTATTTGAAAACACTTAGTTTTATCAAGCATTCTTCCTTTTATAGAAAATCACAGAGGAAATGACCTTCTCTATATTAGGCCACCAAAGAAAATGCCCTCTAATCTCATTTTGCTAAAAATCCTGAGCCAATAAAACCGCCCCCTTTCTTGCACCAAAATAATTCAATTTAGAACTATAATTTTACTTAGAAAGTAAATCAATAAATTGAACAACAACAATTTACAACTCTAAAATATAGGATTTTTTTAATACAAATCCGATTACAAAGTTGAGGTAATTCAAAGGAAAAAGTTTTACTCTATTCCAGTTAATAAAATATTCTTAAACTCTACTTCGGCTCCTTCTGCCTGTAATGCGATCTGGCCTTTCTCAGCTGTCGCTCCATACCCATCATTGACCAAGTCTCCATTTAGCCAAACTGTAATTTTGTCCTCAATACAGGTGATTTTAATATGATTCCATTCTCCAAGTGGCTTCTCAGAGTCATCAGTTAAGTTTTTTACTCTTCTTTCTTTCCCTTCAGATACGCCCCAATCTTCCTTGGGACCACGTCGGCTTTCCATCTCATCCACTGTTATATCTTGCTGGATGCACCAAAAATCCCCTGCATTGCTATGCATCAGTTGGACTTCAATGGATTTGGGAAACATCTCGTACAAAGCTCTCAGCTCTGAAGCATGAACCAAAACCCCACAATTACCTGGCTCTCCAGTAAATCTATAATCGAGTTCCAATGTATAATTCTCATATTCCCGATCTGTGATCAGATGACCCTCTGGTGTCCCTAAACTTACCAATAATCCATCCCGGACAATAAATGGAACACGTAAACTACTATCGGCCTCTAGATCGGGCACATCAATATGCCATCCTTCTAGATTTTCTCCATTGAATAGAGAAATTTTGCCTAATTGCTCATCCAACTCAGGTTGCTCTTCTGCTTTTTCTTTAGAATCACATTGCCAAAAAAGTATAGCACCAATGACAATCAGTAGAGAATATTTAGATCGAAAATTCATAAGAAGGATGTTAAAAACTCATTATTTGTTGCTGACAATGTTATAAACAAATGCCCTGTATTTGATCAATCCAACGAAAATCGCCCCGCCAAAGGCGTTTCCCAACAAGGCCAAACTCTGAAAAGAAAGATAATCCAATAAACTGATATCCGGCGAATTCAACATCCCCGAAAACACTTCGATACTACCGATGATGCTGTGGTGTAATCCTGTGAAAGCCAGTACTGAAGTAATCAAAAAGATCATCACAATTCTGCTGATCGTATCTCTTACAGAGGCCAGTAGCCAGGACAACAAGCCCATCAGCCATCCTGCCACGATGGCGCTCACCAATATGACCTGAGGAGCAGAATCTACCACATGTGCAGCAATTGTCCCCACAACTTTCGCATCGAAAATTCCAAGTCTAGGTCCAAGCCAGTTAAGGATCAATGCCATCATATATCCTCCGATTAAATTGCCACTGATGACAATCCCCCACAGTCGGAGCATTGCCCCCACCGTCTGTTTTTTATTCAAAACCGGTAAAGTCAATAAAGCTGTCTGTTCGGTAAAGAGAATGCTTTGCCCTAAAACCACTAATATAAACCCCAAAGGATAAACCAGTGAGATCATTTTAAAAACAGTGTCTTCCGCCATCTTCCCTCCCAAAAAGAAAAACACCGTACAAATCATCAAATAACTAAACCCGATTTCCAACCCTGCGGTAATCGAACTCAAAAAAAGACTGCTGGGACTTTTTTCGTAAGTCTCTTGAGCATCAGAGATTTGATCGCGCAAAATCTCACCATGTGATTTAGGCAAGTCTTTCCCCGTTCTTTTGGTGCCTTGGATTTCTTTATCGATAACTTTCTGCTTCTTCTTTTCTTCTGCTGCCAGCCTTTTCTCTTCTGCCGCCTGCTTTTTCAAATCCGCTTCCAAGTTTTTATCTTCTTTTTCCATATTCAATTTTTAAGCTGCACCTTTTAAAAAACGATTCCATGCATCATATTATATAAACAAAGTAATTGCCTTTTAAGGGTTAAGTTTTATCTAGACGAGCCTCCCAAATTCTCATAAAAAGCATATGAGCCATTCGCCTCGCATGTTCTTTAGCATAATCGGCTACTTCTCCTTCAAAATATCGGTCAATGGTACTGAACCATAATTCAAGCCAGTTTCCAAAATGAGCCTGCTCAATGCTGTTATCTACTGCCTCATCTACTTCACGATGTACTTTTGTAGGGTTAAACTTCCCAGCTCCGGGACCAGTTTGTAAAAGGATCATTTCCCAAAAATCAGAAAGGTGAACCAGGTGATGCTCCCAATCATTCACCACTCCATTAAAAATCGGTCCAAGAGTTTCATGGACACGGATTTGATCATAAAATCTTCGCACCAAAAAATTCACTTCTTTCCTACTTCTGATAGCTATTCTATCCATTTTAGTATCTTAATATCGGTTGGAGTGTCTCTAGGTTCCCATCAATGTCAGCGGGGACCGGAAGTCCCAGAATCTTACAGATCAAGGGGTAAATATGAATATTATCAAACGAATCGATCTTCAATCCTTCTTGAATCTGTGGACCATTTGCATAGAAAATCCCATGCATTTCAGGATATTTTTGACTGAAACCATGTGTTCCTCTGACAGAAGTACCATCTATCCGCATTCTTCTGGTTATTACCTCTCGGTATTCTTCATTTTCCATGAAATAATATCCAAGGTCAGCCAATAGAATGACATCTCCTATCCGATCTCCATAAACGCTTAAATCCTGGTAACAAATTGGATCCGAAGAATCAAATACCCTAAATCCATCTTCAAATTGTTGCATTCTCTGGATTGCCTCCTTTTTATCCTCGGGATCATCCAAGTAGACATGTACCAAAGCCCCGCTATTGACCACACGTCCAGATACCCCTTCTGTGATTTGATCCAATGCGATGTAATTATCTGCTGATACATCTGCCATCCCATGATCAGAAACGATGAAAATATTTACATCCTGATCGAGACTTTTCACCCCTTCAAATAAAGCCCCCAATTCCCGATCCAAGCGATTCAGCCCTTCGGAAAGCCGCTTATCATTCTCCGCACCATACATATGCCCCAGGTCATCCATATCTGAGAAATACATGGTAATCATTCTTGGTTTCAATGAATCCGGCATCTGTAGCCATTCAAATACCTGACTCACCCTTGTCAAATTATTGACTCTTCCATCGTAATCAAAATAGTAACTTGGACGCGTATTCTGAACGTCTGCTTCAGAACCAACAAAGAAATAACTGGCCGCTTTTATCCCATTTTTTTCAGCTAATACCCAAAGTGGCGTACCTCCGTACCAGCTTCCATCTGTCACCAATTCCCGTTTATTGATTCGGTATTCCTGCTCCTTTTTAGGATTGTAAAAGGAATTGTCCACGATTCCATGATGCTCCGGACGCATTCCAGTAGCAATGGTATAATGATTTGGAAAAGTCTTAGTAGGAAAAGAAGGTATTAAAGAAGTAGCGGAAGTACCATTGGCAATAAACCTTGACAAGTTTTCGGGCTGAAAGCGATCTACATAATCATATCGAAACCCATCCAGAGAAATCAAAATTACTACAGGCTCTTTTGTCTCCTGAGAGAATGAAATGGTTTGGGAACCAAATACCAGGACGAATAAAAAGAATAGCGTTTTTTTCATAAAAAAAGAATTTAGACGAAAATACCTTTTGAAATCTCCAATGCAATAAAAACTCTTCAGGAACCATGATTCTTTCCGATTCGGTAAGAGCGGAAAACCCTATGGAACAATCATCCTTTTACCAGCTCAAAATTACTATTTGAAATTTCCCTAACCAATTCCCTAAATAGGGATAAAAACTGTGGAGCTCTCCCCAATTTCGGGAATATTTTTCCATCGAAAAACTTCAAAAACACTCATTCCAGCCTAAAATCGCAATGGTATATGAATTGAACTACAGGAAAGTATCAAACAAAAACAACATGAAAACGACCAACAAAATTCTTTATACCCTAATGATCGCTTCCGCCTCGCTGGGGGCGGTAAGCTGTAAGTCCAGCAATGCTGTAAAAGGTGGTGCCATCGGAGGCGCAGCCGGGGGTGTTTTAGGTGGAGTAATTGCCGGCAAAGGAAATACGGCCACAGGAGTGCTGATCGGTTCAGCCATCGGTGGTACAGCTGGTGCCATCATCGGTAATCAAATGGATAAAGCTGCTGAGGAACTAAGAAGAGACTTGGAAGGAGCAACCGTGGAGCGAGTTGGAGAAGGTATTAAAATCACTTTTGATTCAGGGTTGATGTTTGCAGTAGATAAATCTGACTTGAATGCCAACTCCAGAGACAATCTGACCGAACTGTCAGAGACCTTAAAGAAATATGAGGATACCAATATCCTTGTTGAAGGTCATACGGATGCTACCGGTTCGGACGAATATAACCTCGACCTTTCTAAAAGAAGAGCCTATTCGGTAGAGGATTATTTAACTGATTTGGGAATAGCAAAATCCAGATTGGAAACTTCCGCCTATGGCGAATCACAACCTGTTGCCACTAATGAAACTGAAGCTGGAAGACAGCAGAATAGACGAGTAGAGGTAGCTATTTATGCCAATAAAAAGATGCAAAGAATGGCTGAACGAGGCGAGTTGGGTCAGGATTAATCTGATCGACAAGCCCTATTTATAGATCCGAAAGGCGACCGATTTGGTCGCCTTTCTTTTTGGTTATTGGTTGGAAGTGTTTTGCAATTGCTCTTGGTAATAATTCATCCGTTCCTCATTGCCTATGGCCTTGTTCAATAAAAACAAATTGGACAAAACTGCCTTGCTGGACCCATATTGTAGTGCTCGTTCAAAAACCTGAATCGCTTCCTGTTCCTTTCTTTGCACGATCAATGCGGTACCCAGATTGGTTAGCGCAGAGAATTGATCCTCATGACCAGCTTCCACTGCCTCACGAAAATACTTTTCAGCATTCGCATAGTTTTTATCTTTCAAGAAAGAAATTGTCCCGAGATTGGTCAGCACCACAGAGTTTTTTGGATCAGCTAGGTAGGCTTTCAAAAATCTTGCTTTCGCAGCCAAAGTATCTTTGGTCTCCAGCAGGGATTTCCCATAGGCTGGGTAATAAGAGGGATATTTTTCTGACCCACCGAACTCTTCAAACTCTGCCTCAACCTTTCCATATTCTGAAGCAGCCTGTGCAAAGTTTTTATTTTCAAAAGCTTCATTCCCTGCCCTCATAGCAAGAAGAAATGCTGTTTCTTCCACAGAAAACTCATCATCTTCAGACCTGTAAGACTCAGCTTTTTCCAGATTTCCGACTTCTGTATATAAATAAACAAGATTTCGTTTTATCTCTGGATCATCTTGGATTTCTATCGCTTTTTCAAGCGAAGCGATCGCATTCTCCTTCTCATTTAACCTCATATAGGTCAATCCCAGATTTTTATAGGTGGCATATAACTCCGGCTTATCTGTCTCTAGACTTTCCAGGTATAACTTTTTGGCTTTTTCGTAATTCCCTTCTTCAAAAGAAACTGCTGCCAGTTTAAACTTTGCAAAATGTACGTTTGGGATTTTTTTGATACTTTCTTCGAGAACAACCTTTGCCCTCGCTGTATCTCCTACACCCAATAAAACCTCTGCCAATGGCGCCAAATATTGGGAAACAGGCGCATCTTTTCCTAAAATCTCATACGCTTTATCAAAATGCAAAACGGACTCTGCAAAATAATCCTTTGCCGAATCAGGAGATGTTTTTTTCAACTTGGCAGCTTCCAACCTAAGCTCCTCTGCATACATCACGTGAGTTCTCCAGCTTTTAGGAGCTGTTTTTACTCCTGAAGAAGAAAGTGCCAAACCGTTTTTCCAAACCGGGGAGCGATCAACTGTTTTCCAGGAAAAAGCTACCATAAAAGGAATAAGCACTAGAATAGTGACTAAGGAACTTTTTTCAACTTTGTAAAAGCATAGCAGTCTATAAAGTCCATAAACCACTAAAAAACAGAATGCCAAAGAAGGAATAAACATAAACCTTTCGCCAAGATTGGACCCGATAGTCAGCGAGTTAGTCAAATTGGCAAAAATGGAGAAAGAAGCCAGGTAAAACAGGATTCCAAAACTATATAAACTTCTGTTTTTAAACCCTTTGAAAGCAAGGTAAATCAGTACTAAAAAGATCAACAAACTCAACCAGACGATTGGATTCTGAAAATTCTGCACATCAATCTGGCTAAATGAATAATCCCAAGATAATGGATGGGGAAAGACCAACAATTTTAAATACTGAAGATAGATATAGAGGTTGGTGGCCAATCTTTCTCCGCCCGAAAGCCCATAAAGAACCGAGTTGATTTTAGAATCATAAGTGGTGGCTGCTTTATCCAAAATCAGCTCTCTGCAAAACATGTAAAGAATTACCGGAATCAAAAAAGGGACGACCTCTTTGGCACTGGCCCAAAGATTTTTCTTCTGAAAGAAATAGGCAATCAGGAACACCAGAGCCAAGAGTGTAATCGTCTCTTCTTTGGAGATCAAGGACAAAAAGAAAAGCAAGCCTACACCGATTTGCCTCCCTATTTTCACTTTGGTATCTGAAGACAGCCAAAGCAAAATAGCCGAGAAGGCAAACAGGGAAGCTAACAAAGTATCACGGCTTTTAACAGATGCCACCACTTCTGTATGAATGGGATGGACGGCATACAAAGCCAAAATTAAAAGTGGAACAAAAACGGGTAAATTCTTTTTTTCTGCCAGAATCAAGAGAAATTTACCCAAGATCACCAACAATCCGAAATAAAGAATCACATTGAAAATATGTCCGTTTGGAGCGCTAAACTCACCAAAAATCTGGTGCTCAATGGCAAAAGTCAGCAATGTAAATGGCCTGTAAATACTGGTATTGACCGGATTGATGGTGATGAAGTTCATGGATCCATATTTGAATAATTCGGTCCATTCCGCTAATCCCTTTTGGGTAACTCTATTGAAATAGGCGTAAATCCCATCGTCACCTGAATAGCCATAATTGTAAGTCTGGAAATACAATCCGGCACCCAAAAGGGAAATCAACAGGATCCAAAAAATTGGTTTTTGCTTCATTCTACTGTCTTAAATACATCGAAAAGTAAAAATAAAATATTTTATCTCAATCCAACTTTCCTTCCTCTTCAGGTCTTTCGATTAAAAAATGGCTTGAATTTTATTTTGATCGGCTAAACGCTTTTTTTCATCAGCCAGTCTGTTTGGATTTCATCACCAAAAGGAAATGGATGTGCCCCAAACTTTATAAGTCCGTTTTTTTCATAAAACCGGATAGCCCTTGCGTTTTTTTCCCAAACCCCTAACCAGACGTAATCAAGTCCTTGGCTCTTGGCAAAATCAAATGCATAGACCAGAAGGCTCTTTCCAAGTCCAATCCCCAAATATTCCTCTAGGACATAAAGTCGCGAAATCTCCAGACTCCTAGGGTCATGGATATCGGTCTGTGCCGGAACTTGGTTTACTTTGGTATAGCCAATGATTTTTCCAGCAGATTTTGCCACAAAAAACCGGGAACATGGATTTTGGAATTCCTTTTGGAACTGAGGCGACGTAAATGCTTCGTCAAGGTAAGCATACACATTTTCGATTTTGTTGCCTGCAGTAAAGGCTTCCAAAAATGACTTCCTCGCCATCAAAACCAATTCTTCAAGTTCTTTTGCTTTTACTTCTTGAATTTCCACAGAATTCATGCTCTAGTTCTTATTTAGTGTTTTTAAAGCCTGATCGATTTGATTATTAGGAAACTCCCCTAAAATCGCTCGATACTCACCAGTCGGGTGAATCACCACAAAACTTCTACAAGGATAGGGAAATTTGAAAAACTGACCTTCGAAAATACCATCAGGATCTGGCAACCAAGTCATGATCCCTTGGTATTTTTCCAAACCGTGGGAGTTCTTGAAAATATAAGCCGGTTCAGCAGCATTCCTTTTCTCAGCAGTTTTGAGTAGATAATCATGACTTTTTTGAAAATATCGTGTATCGTTAGCATGATCTCCGGTGGAATTGCACTCGTCCTTTCCGGGATAATAAACGACAATCAGGGATTTTCCTTCCTTCAGATCCTGCGTTTTGCCCAGCTTATCATAGAAAATCTCCGGTTCCACTTTTCCAAAAGGCATTCTATGAATCAGCCTCATCACTTCCGGATCTTCACTGGGCACTCCGAAATAGGGCCCGTTTAGGATCTTGTTTTGAAATTCATCCTTGGAAACCGACCTTCCCATTTCGTCCCGATACCTGGTTTGGGCAGTCAGGGAAAAACAGAGAAAGAATAATCCAAAAATCAAAAACTGCTTCATTTTAATTGATGTACATAGTGTAAATCTGAATTCATTTGGAATTCAGCAAGGTTACCAAATAACAAGTAAATCAGAATGGAATTTGAAAATGATTTTACTTTTGGAAACTAGAACATTATCAAAGGAAAATACCACCAGAGACTTCGATTCGTTGACCATTTATCCAGCGAGCATCTTCGCTGCACAAGAAAGCCACCACTCCCCCAATGTCTTCCGCTTCTCCAACTCTTCCCAATGCCGTGGCTCCTGAAATCAGCTTTCTCTTTTGTTCGTTATCCCGATTTTCTCCTCCACCAAATTCTGTGGCAATCGCTCCCGGAGCGACGACATTGGCTCTGATTTTTTTACTTGCCAATTCCTTGGCCATATATCGAGTCAATACGTCCACTCCTCCTTTCATGGCTCCATATGCAGAGGATTTGGGAAGACTGAATCGGGCCAATCCCGATGAAATATTGATGATCCCACCTCCTTCACTTAGAAATGGAATAGCCTTTTGGCTAAGGAAATACACTCCTTTTAAATGAATATTCATCATCTCATCAAATATGACCTCAGTTGTATCCAAGAAAGGCACGTACAATCCTGTTCCGGCATTATTGATCAAAAAATCAACCGTTTCCCGCTTCTTTTCACTTTGTAGGTATTCATATAAAACTGTGAAAAAAGCATCAAACCCATGAATTGAACTGGTATCTAATTGAAACGCTTTAGCAGTTTGCCCAAACTTCTCTATTTCCTTCACCACTTCATCTGCTGCAGTTTTATTGGAGTGGTAAGTAATGATCAAGTCGTTTCCCTTTTCGGCCAATCGAAGAGCCATATCTCTTCCCAAACCACGGCTTCCTCCGGTGACTAAAGCAATTTTATTGGTTTTCATAATTATGTTTTGTTTTTGTTTCTACAAATCCCTGACAAAAGCAGTTCAGCCTTTTAGTTAAATCTATAGAGCTTGCAGCCAAAAAAATGGATTTCGGTGAATAGGTTAAATCTATCTGTCTAACCATTTGCTCAAGGAAGAAGTCAGTTTCCTTAATATTTATTCTTTTGATTTAAATAAAATTAATGGAATTATTAAGAGATTTAAAGTTTAAAATATTCTATGAGAATAGGATTTACTCCAAAATATATTCTTGACTTTTCGAATTACGAAAAGGACAATGACCGGTTATTGATTCTTGCATTGGAAGCTGTTAAACAGCTCAATTGGAACCTAAGCTATGTTGATAATTCAGGATTTATCGCCTATACCAACTTTTCTATATTTTCTTGGAGTGAGGAAGTTTCAGTGCAAATCAAAGACGATCAAATAAAAATAAAAAGTGAATGCACCGGGGTTCAGATCTTTGACTTTGGTAAAAATGAAAACAATGTTTCTAAGCTTCTTGAAAAAATAGATGATATAAAAGCCAAGATTTCGGAGGAAGAAATCGAATTACGGATTTCGGAATTTAAGGTCAACCATCATTTAACTCAAAAAGAAAAGCAACCTGACTCTTTCTCCAAAAAGAAACCCAGAATTGATAATTTCCTTTCAATTTTCTATCCAACTGAAGGGTATTTTGTCACACCGATTCTTATCATTATCAATCTTTTGGTTTTTAGTGCCATGGTGGTTTCTGGAGTACATTTTTTAATTCCTCATGGCCAAGACTTATTAAATTGGGGTGCAAACTACCTTCCTGCGACGTTAAATGGACAGGTTTGGAGACTCTTGACTTCCATTTTTTTACATATTGGAATACTGCATTTAATTTTAAATATGTATGCACTTTTATATATCGGCATACTACTAGAACCCATTTTAGGCAAATCCAGATTTCTATTTGCTTACCTACTTTCAGGAATTACCGCTAGTCTAGTCAGTATTCAATGGAACCAGTTGCATATCAGTGCTGGTGCATCTGGTGCTATTTTCGGAATGTATGGAGTTTTCTTGGCTTTACTCATTTCTAATTTCCTTGAAAAATCAGTTAGAAAAGCATTTTTGTCAAGTATCGTAGTTTTCGTGGGGTACAATTTATTGGTAGGCCTAAATCCCGAAAGCCAAATAGACAATGCTGCACATATTGGTGGTCTTATCTGTGGGATTATAGCTGGTTTTGCGTTTATTCCTGGTCTAAAAAATCCCGAAAACAAACTAATCAACTATTCAACTTACGGTGCATTATTTTTTCCTCTTATCATTTATTCCTTTTCATTTTTTAGGGTGGAACAGTATGATCTTGATAAATACGAAAAAGAAATAGATCGATTTGTTTCTATGGAGGCGATGGCATTAGATGCTTATATGCTTCCAGACGAAACTCCAGATCAAGAAATCATTGATGAATTACAAAACAGGGGACTCTATTATTGGAACGAAAATCTGAAAATTCTTGAGGGATTTAAAAAAATGAACCTCCCAAGCCAGATCAAAGAAAGGAACATCAAATTGGAAGAATACTGTAGCCTTAGGATTAAAAGCTATCAAATCATCATTAAAGCCATTGAACAGGATTCGGAACAGTATACGGATGAGATTATGGAATATGAACAAAAAATCAATGAAATAATAAGCGAACTAACCGGTAATTAATTCTGTGGTTTACTTAAAAAATCACTCCTTCAGCTCCTTCTCAATCTCTTCCAAAATAGCATTGATCCCTTGCATCAAAGGCTCATAATGATTCGTTTTGGTGGCCTCAGAGGTCAGCATAAAAATCAATAAATCGTTTTCAAACTCACGGGAATCCAGAATCCCCAAATTACTATGGGCTTCGGGTGACGCAGTGATATCCAAAGCTTCCCTCACCCCTGTTCGGTCTAAAATCGTCAAAATGCTAAAATTCTCAGATCGGAATAAATCCAGCACATCCTCCCGCTGACTGCTCAGTTCCGCCTCCTGCCTTTTGATATCATCCATGGTAGCGATCCAAGAGGTCAATTTATTGCGAAGGTCAATACTGCTTATATTTTTTAGATTCCCGGAATTGATCAGTTCATTTAAGAAGGAATTGTTGGGATTGAAGGAAATATCGTCGGATAAGGTTTCAAAAAGCAGTTCAGAAAGACGTTCCTCGGTAACATTTGGCTCTTCCGAATGGATGTAATTCAGGATTTCCCTCGATCCATCCAGGTTCTTTTGATTGACGGTCAGCAGCTCTGCCAATTTCATTTGACTGACCTGAAACTCAAATCTGAGACCTTCTAAATAATTCTGTTCATTATTGGAATCTATCCTTCTCAAGTTGGCATTATTGATAGCCAATGCGATCAGAATCCCGATCACAACCAATACGATTTCGCCCAAAGCATAAATCAGGTAATTTTTGACTCTTTTTTCTTTAATCAGTTTTTGGCGGATTTTTCTAAAAAATTTGATCATTTGTTTTTCTGGAAATAGGACTTAAAATAAAGCCATATTTCAAAAAAAGAATATTGAAGCGATTCTGCAAATCGAACACTATTTTGTAATGGTCCTAGTTAGTGTTTTCAACAGAAATGGAAATGATAATAAATCTTAAATGCGGAAGATATTTTTGGAACTAATACTTCTGTTTTATTAATTGGAAGACCAGGAAATGATGAGATGGTGCTGATTTTCCTTTCGGGCTTGATTACTGGAAATAATTGTTTTGGCATGAATGATCTCTCAAAATGTTTGATATGAAAAAGTTTCTAGTTTTTGCTTTCCTTCTTTTTTCAGTTTTGAATTCATTCGCAGAATGTGCAATGGGAGCTGTCACATTTTTCCCAAAGCAAAACACAGTCAGTCAAAACAGCCTTTTTATTGTGGAAGCATATGGGTTTGATCAAAGTTTGATAGAAAGTATTCAAAAAGACAGAAAGGCATATTTGGAAAATGAGGAAGGCGAGAAGGTAGATCTGATCCTAGTGGAAATTTTGTACGGACAAAAAAGTATAACACAGGCTGTTTTCAAACCTACATATCAATTAAAACTCAATCATAAGTACTATTTGAAATTCACGGAAATTCCTGGTGAGAGAAACTTTAAGGAATTAAAGAGATACAATTCTAAAATTGGAAAAAGTGAACCGGTGGCTTGGGAAGTCACAGAAATTGAATCTGAGCGCTTATTAAAAGATTTAAGTCTAGAGTTCGATAAGACCGAGGTTAACTTCTATGGGTGCGGTCCTGATGCATATGCCATCTTCCTACCACAGAATGTACCATCTTCTGAAACTTGGTACAAAGCAGAAGTTTATGATGAGCAGACAAAGACCTCTAGCAGCTTCATTTTAACTGAGTGGCAAGGTAAAATCCAGGTAGGTCATGGCATGTGTGGAGGTGCCTTTAAATTCAATAAAGATGGAAATTACAAAGTTCGATTTACTCCCATGAATATAGATGGAAAAGAACATGCAACTACAGAATGGACAGCTTTTGAAAGCCCCTATAAAACCGCTGTAGACCCTTTCTACATCAAAATTTAAAATACAGCTGCTGACGGAAAACATCCATTTTTTGACGTGTTACTCCCTTTTTTTAAGAGACCGAATTGGTAAGTTTGGATAAACCTAACGGCACTGAAAACATGGCACTCATAAACCCCTACATCAACTTCAATGGAAATGCTGAAGAAGCATTTCATTTTTACAAAGCAGCTTTTGGCGGAGAATTCGCGACCATCATGCGATTCAAAGATATGCCAAGTTCGGAGCATCCCATTTCGGAAAAAGAGGCTGACAAAATCATGCATATCGCACTGCCTATCGGCGGGAATATTTTAATGGGAAATGATGTACCCGAATTTATGGGCAAGGTCAATGAACAGGAACATCGCTCCAAAATCTCCATCAGCGCAGAGAGCAAAGATGAAGCAGACCGATTATTCAAGGCACTTTCTGCTGGAGGATCTGTGGAAGTCCCCATGGATGAAAGCCCTTGGGGCTCTTATTTTGGAATGTTTCGGGATAAATTTGGGATAGAATGGATGATCGATTTTGATCCTAAATTCAATGGAAAACCATAACAGAATGGATTTCATCAATAAAAGAGGCTGTCTCGAAAATGCTTTTGTCAGATTGAGCGAAGTCGAAATGAGATTTGATGGAATATGTCAGGCCTTCGACTCAGCTCAGTTTCAAAGCATGGTAAAAGCTCCTTTTACAAGAATTATAGATTCTCCATCCAATTTTGGATTGGGGTAAATCTCCACTAAATCATCATTTTGTCTACCCAGCTTCACCTCCACTTTATCTAAATAAAACCCTTTTTCATCTGAACCAGACTGAACCAGTACATAGTCTACCCCATCTACTGCTACTACCGAAGAAACTGGCAGAGACCATCCCTCTTGTGGTTCCAATTTGATTTTTGCTTCCAGATACATTCCTGGAACCAAGGAGTGCTCTTGGTTTTCGTCGATGAGATGAGCATGAACCGGAACTAGCCGTTGCTCACTGATGGATTTACCCACCACGTATACTTTGGCATCAAATGTTTTTCCGGGCATATCTGGCAGAGTAAATGCAACATGTTGCCCTTCCTTCACGTTCACCGCATCTTTTTCGAAAATATTCAGCTCAATATGCATATGCTCAGTACTGATCAGAGTGGCAGCCTTGGAAGCTGAAGGAAGAAATGCACCAGGCACCGTAAATACACTCTCTACAAAGCCATTGATCGGAGATAGGACGGGAACTTTGGTCTGGATGCTGGCAGGGGTTAATTTATCGGTATTCACATGGATCATACCCAATTGCTTTTTCAAACTCTCGGCTTTTGCCAAGGTACTTTGGTACTCGGATTCAGCTTTGAGGTAACCTTTCTGAGAGGCTATTTTCTCTCCGAAAAGGGTCTTTTGACGTTCGAATTCTTCTTTGAGAAAATTCAGCTGACTGGAAGTCTCCAAATATTCCTGTTGCAAGCGAACGAACTCTGGGCTTTCGAGGTAGAAAAGAACCTCGCCTTTTCTAACCTGCTGCCCTTCCATCAATTTCAGATCAGCCACATATCCACCAAAAAATGGCGTAATATCCTGCATTCCTTCCACCGGGATTTTCACCTGTCCTTGAACCTTGATCTCTTCGGAAAAAGTCTTCAGAACCATCTCACCCCATTTCATATCCATGGCCTCAAATTGTGCTTTGGTCAGACCGATCTGATTGGATCCCACCTCTATTCGCTGCATTGTTTCTTCACCCGAATTTTCTTCGGATTTTGGCGTGCATCGGATCAGAAACGTCAATCCGACTAAAATCAGCAGGCCAGAATAAATTTTTGATTGTATAGCTTCCATCAGTTGATGAGATAGTTAATTTCTAAGACATTGATTTGATAATTGTATCTGCTTTCCAGGTACTGAAGTGTGATATTCATGGAGTTTTCCATCAGTTGCACGTACTGCAAAAAGTCGATTTCACCTTCTTGGTAAGATCTCTGTGCCTGCTCCATGAGTTGATTTGCGAGCGCCTCACCCTCTTCCTCATAATATCGGATCACTTCTGAATTTTGATCCAATTTGTATTGGGTCTGAATGTATTGGGCATTTAACCTTTTCTGGTAATTCTGAGCTTCGAATTCCATCATTTCCTTGTGAAACTCACTAGCTCTAACCTGGGATCGCTGTGCTCCAAAAAACAAAGGCACCGTAATCCCCCCTTGGAAACCAGGATAAACTTTGGACTCGGGATAAGAATTGGTTCCCCTGAAAACATCAATCTGCAGATCCGGAAGTAATTTCCTCCGCTCCACCTGGACTTGATGATCAGCTTGACTCAACGCTGATTCGTAATAATTTACGCCGGGGTGTGACAATGCATCAAAATTCACTTCGTCGGAAAGAAACAAGTCATTCGTTACAATTTCCAGTTCTCCTTCCCAATTGAGATAAGCCTTTAAATTCTCGATCGCAACCTGATAATTCTGATTTGCCTCAGAAAGCTTCAGTGCGATCTCCCGCTGCTTTCCGGAAGCGGTTAATTTTTCCAGGTAATTGGTTTCCCCCAGTTCAAATCTTCTGTTGGAAGCCGAAGAAAATTCTTTGTACAAACTATCCAATCGCGCGAAATGATCTTCGACTTCTTTCCAATGTACTGCAGTCACATAGGCTTTACTCACTTCCCCTTTGAGTTTTCGTTCCTGAAGAATCAACTGGCTTTCTTTCATTGCCACTTGATCTTTGAGTACGTTTTTCTGAGCGGAATAAAGCGAGGGGAAAGCGAAAGTCTGACTTAATCCCCATTTGCTATTGGCATATCCATTTTCGGCAATATCATTTTCATCCCGAGAAAAATAGATTTGGGTTTTATCGATATTCCATCCCGCACCGGTAGTGGCCGTTGCGGCTTCAAGTCCTTTGGACGCGGCCTGGTAGGATAAATTCTGCTCCATAGCCACTTGCAATGCTTCTTCCAGAGTCAAATGACTCGACTTCTCTTGGGCAAAAACCGAAAATCCTATTCCCAAGAAAATCAGAATAGCCAAACCGGACTTTTTAATACCCGAAAAGGAAGGTTTAGCCCCTTTTTTAAAAATCACATATAGCACGGGCAAAACAACCAATGTCAAAATAGTCGCAGAAATCAACCCTCCTATCACTACAGTAGCCAAAGGCCGCTGGACTTCTGCTCCAGCAGAACCAGACACTGCCATCGGCAAAAAGCCCAATGCTGCAGCTGAGGCAGTCAAAAGCACAGGTCTCAACCGCTCTTTGGCTCCGATCAGTACCAATTGCTTGATATCCGTATACTTACTTTCCATAGATTTAAAATGTTCTATCAATACGATTCCATTGAGCACGGCAATTCCGAATAGGGCAATAAAGCCGACACCAGCGGAAATACTAAATGGCAAATCCCTTATCCAGAGCAACAACACTCCTCCAATAGCGGAAAGTGGAATAGCTGAGTAAATCATGATCGCATCTCTTGCAGAGGAAAATGCGAAATACAACAAGACGAAAATCAGTACCAATGCGATAGGAACAGCAATCATCAGACGGTTTCGCGCTTGCTGCAAATTCTCAAACTGACCACCGTAGTCAACTCTATATCCTTCTGGAATCTCAATTTGAGTTCGTATAATTTCCTGAATATCATCCACTACAGATTGAAGATCTCGGTTTCTCACATTGACACCAACCACGATTCTTCTCTGGGTATCATCCCGCGAAATCTTCGCTGGCCCTTTGGTGTAGGAAATCGTTGCCAACTCACCTAAAGGCACGCTGCCTCCATTTGGCAACTGAACAGAAGCCAGTTCCAAATCCGAAATATCAGACCTGAATTCTTTGTCAAATCTCACAACCAGATCAAACTGTCTTTCTCCTTCAAACACCGTCCCGGCAGTTTCTCCGGCAAAACCCATTGTCACCAAGGCATTCAGATCGGAAATATTCAGACCATATTTCGCAATTTTGCTTCGGTTGTATTCGATTTTCATCTGTGGTAAGCCATCGACTTTCTCCACAATAATATCTGCCGCTCCATCAACTCCTTGGATGGCAGCCTCGATTTCCTGGCCCGTTTTGAGCAATTGTTCCAAATCATCTCCAAACACTTTGATCGCCAAATCGGCTCTTACACCAGTGATCAACTCATTAAATCGCATCTCAATGGGCTGTGTAAACTCATAATCCAACCCAGGGATCACTTCCAGTGCTTCTTTGAATTTATCAGCCAATTGATCTTTCGTTTCCACTGTGGTCCATTCTGATGGTGGATGAAGGGTCACAATCACATCCGTTTCTTCCATTGACATCGGGTCAGTGGGGATTTCCGCTGCCCCGATTCTGGTTACCACCTGATTTACCTCTGGGAATTTTTTAAGAATCTTTTCGATTTGGGTCATGGTTTCCACCGTATTACTCAGCGAAGTTCCAGTTTTCAGGACTGGTTGGATCACGAAATCCCCTTCATCCAAGGTGGGTACAAATTCAGAACCCATGGATGAAAACAACAACACCGCCGCAACCAACATGGCAGCAGCTGCACCCAAGACGATTTTGCCATGATCCAAAGCCCACTTAATAGTAGGTTCATAGACTTTATTAATCTGACGGATCAGTCGGGTAGAAATATTTTTAGGACCTGGAGGTGTGGATTTTAAAAACAAGGAGGAGACCACAGGGACATAGGTAAGTCCCAAAATCATCGCACCGATCAGCGCAAAACTAAAAACCTCGGCCATGGGCCGAAACATTTTCCCCTCTACACCTGAAAGTGATAAAATCGGAATAAAAACGATGATGATGATGATTTGGCCAAAGATGGCGGAATGCATCATTTTAGAAGCACCGTTGAAAGCTATTTCATCTTTTTGATGCTGGATTTCCCTTTTGCTAAGCCCATCAAAGCCATGATGGACTTTGGTAAACTGGTATGCAATATACTCGACGATGATTACCGCCCCATCGATAATAATCCCAAAATCTATCGCTCCTAAGCTCATCAGATTGGCATCTACTCCGAATATGTTCATCATGGACAAGGCAAAGAGCAAACTCAAGGGAATAATAGAGGCTACGACTAACCCTGAACGGAAATTACCCAGTAGCAAAACCACTACAAATACTACGATCAAACACCCTTCGATCAGGTTTTTTGAAATCGTGGAGGTCGTTCTACCTACCAATTCCGACCGGTCCAAAAACCCATTGATCACTATCCCTTCAGGTAAACTAGGTTGGATTTCTTCCAATCTCTCCTTCACTCGTTCTATGGTTCTTTTCGAATCAGCTCCTTTCAACATCATCACCTGTCCAAGGACTTTTTCTCCTTCTCCATTCCCCGTAATCGCTCCAAAACGGTTGGCATGACCAAATCCCACCTCCGCGATATCTCTGATATACACAGGGGTTCCTCCCCTTGAATCCACTACGATATTTCTGATGTCTTCCAGATTCTGGACGAGACCTTCACCTCTTATAAAAAAACTTTCATTGGTTTTCTCGATGTAACTCCCACCGGCAATGGAGTTATTCTCTTGCAACGCTTGGAATACTTGGGACAAATCAAGCCTCATGCCTTTCAACCTTTCTGGATTGATGGCAACTTCATACTGCTTCAAAAAACCTCCCCAAGTGTTTACTTCCACAACACCTTGGATTCCTGACAGCTGTCTTCTCACAATCCAGTCCTGAATTGTCCTTAAATCAGTGATGGAATATTGATCAGAAAATTCCGGCTGAACATCCACTACGTATTGAAAAATCTCTCCAAGACCAGTTGTAATCGGCCCCATAAATGGCTGACCAAAACCATCTGGAATACTCTCTTGGGCAATTTTGATCCGTTCTGCAATCAATTGACGAGGCAAATAGGTACCCATATCGTCCTCAAATACAATCGTCACTACGGAAAGACCGAATTTAGAAACAGACCTGATTTCTTTGACACCTGGCAGGTTTGCCATTTCCAACTCCACCGGATAAGTCAGGTATTTTTCCACATCCTCTGTAGCCAGATTTCTGGAAGTGGTAATGACCTGTACTTGGTTATTAGTGACATCCGGGACAGCTCCAATGGGTAAATTACTCAGTGAATAAACCCCATAAGCTATCCAAGCAGCGATAAAAAGAAAAACCAGGAGCTTATTATGGATACTCCACTGAATGATTTTGTCTAACATAGAATCCTCTGATTGCAAGACAAAAATCAATAATTAAACTATCAAGGAGCTTTTTAAAACCTTAAGATTACCTTAAGAATGGTCTATGGTCAAAAAGCGAGACAAAAGGTACTTCCTAGTCCCGTTTCGCTGAAAACGCTGATTTCTATATCGCTTTCCTGGGCTAGTTTCTTCACTATAGCCAAACCCAACCCAGTACCAGGAATCAGTTTTTCCAAAGCAGATGGGTCCCTGTAAAAGGGGTCAAAAATCTTTTTAATTGATTCGGCTGCAATGCCTTGCCCTTGATCGTTCACAAAAATCAATGGTTTTCCATCTTCCACTTTCACCTCTAATTCTATTGATCCTTCAGAATACTTAATGGCATTCTGAATCAAGTTATTTAATATCATAACCAATGATTTTTCGCTCACCTGAACGAATACAGGCATAGATTCCTTGGTCTGAAAACGGATTTCCCTTCCCGTATCAGCCTCAAACTGAGCGGCCATTTCTTCTACAAAAGACAGGATTTCCACTTCATCCTTGGGAGTAGGAGCTCCTTTTTCTACTCTAGCCAAGGCCAAAAGCTGGTCGATCATTGCTGACATTCTATCGATGCTGCCTAATGCAGTCTGGATTTTACTGACATATTCTTCAGAAGTCCGAGGCTTTCTGATCAATACTTCCAAAGTTCCCCGCAAAACCGAAAGTGGCGTTCTCAACTCATGGGATGCATCTGAGGTGAATTGTTTTTCCCTGATGATCGATTGTTCAAGGCGATTAAGAAGGTCATTGATGGATCTGGTCAGTTGGCCGATCTCATCCTCCTGATCTAAAACCGGAACCCGCTCATTGAGATTGCTTTGACTGATTTGATTGGTTTTGGAGATTATCTTCTGAATAGGTTGAATGCTCTTTCCTGCCAAATACCTCATCGTTAGAAACAACGATATCAAAATCCCAGGGTATAGGAGCAATAAAATGCTTCGTAGGTTACTCAACAGTTTCTGGGCATCTTCGAAGGAAGTAGCTACCAAAAGATACCCTTCGTCCTTGCCTTTATGGTCTAAAACCATCTGTTTTTGGCGCACGTATTGGTCACCAATTTTGATGGTAGATGCTCTCTCTTTAGAAGTCCAATCCGGATGAAAAAGCAATCTATGATTTCCCAGATTTGGAGATTTATCCATCGAATTCCCTTCCAGGTCCACAATTTCTATGAAAATCGGATTCAACTGGATATCCTGATGTTCTTCCTCCATCCATTCATCCTTGTGCATGAATTTGATTTCGCCGTCTTCTAAAAATATCTGTCCAACATGCTTATTGGTTTCTAGCTCCAGTTCTCGGTCTATATTATCCACTACCGTAAACTCCACTACCCAATAAATCACTCCAAAAACCACCATCACGATCAATGCAGTGACTATGGTCAATCTTCTTGCTATTTTTTCTTTATAGGATAATTTCATTTTTCCTTTGCCATATAGCCTACTCCTCTGACCGTCTGGATGTAATCTTCCTCTTTTTGGAGATCTAATTTCTTTCTTAGGGAATTGATAAACACATCAATCACACCGGTATTGTATTCAAAATGAATATCCCACACGCTTTCTATAATCCTGGTACGACGACAGACTTTGTTTTTGTTACGTAATAGGTATTCCAGCAGGGCAAACTCTTTTTGTGTCAAAGATACTTCCTCTCCGTTCTTATAGACTTGATGCCTTTCGGTGAATAATTCAATAGGACCTAAGGTGAATTTCTCATGCTCTCCCGCCTTTGACCGAAGCTGAACTTTAATTCTTTCGAGCAATTCCTCAAAGTGAAATGGTTTTTTGATGTAATCATTGGCACCGGATTGCAGCCCAAAAATGGTTTCGTCTACTGTGTCTTTGGCGGTTAAAAATATGATTGGAGTCAAAGGAAAATTCTTTCTGAATTGCCTGGTAATCTCTATCCCGCTAAATCCAGGAAGCATCCAGTCCAAAAGAAGTAAGTCGTAACTCCCTGATAAAGCCAGATCCAAGCCTTCTCTTCCATTCTCAGCAACATCCACGGCAAAGGCCTCCTCTTCCAATCCTTGCTTCAGGAAATTGGATATCCCAGGTTCATCCTCTACTACCAAAATTCTCATCTTCTCAGCAATTAGATCCATCATTCAAATTTGAGAGCAACAAAGCAAAATAGAGAGTTTAACCCTTTGAAGACAAAAATCAGGGCTTAAGATTCTCTTAAATAAATGAATTAGCTAAAAAAATGACCTTTTATCAGATAAAAGGCCATTTAGTGATTAAGCGACTTCCATTTTCTTTTTTGGAATTCTATTTCTGTTCGGAGATTTCTTTTTCTTCTTTTTATTTAACCAGATAAGAGTACCTGTAATCGGAAGACTGGTAGCTACCAAACACGCTAAAAACCAAATAAACTTAGTGAACTGACCGAAAATCTCTCCTGTATGAAGTGACTTCACTGACCTGCCCACCTGCTGTCTAAAAGGTAGATCTGAAAATAAATTCGCTTCCAAAACTTCTAAAGTCGCTCCATTGATTTTCAATTGATCAGATCCGGATCTTGCAAAAAATCCTGTTCTATACTTACTGATGCTGACTGGCTCAGCTTGGTTTTCGGGAAGTGAAATTCTATAAATCCCTTCGTAGGCGAGGGTTTTATCGGTTGCAGCCATCATTTCATCCAGAGTTTTGAACTCTCCATCAGGGATCATCGCCTGCTCAGGCTTTCCTTCTTGTTCATTTCTTTGACCAGGTTCCTGATAGGTATCCCAAGTCTTTTGCCAACCTTCTCTATACCATCCAAATGACCAAAAAGGTCCTGTTGCCCCCATCAAAAGAAGAAAAATCAATGAATAAAAAGCCAAGGTATTATGAAGATCGTGATTGACCCTTTTCCAATTGGCATTCCATTTCACTTTTAATCCTTGTCTCCAGTTTTTTACTTTTTTAGGAAACCAAATCACAATTCCAGTCAGCACACCAAGGGTAAAAAGCAAAGTAGCGATACCATTGATCAATCTGCCTAAATCACGATTTGACATGCTTTCCAGCATCGGGGTCTCGATTCTATCCAGCATCAACCAGCGGTGAAGGCTAAACATATAACCCATAAACTCAGCTGCAGACGTTTTAATCCCAGAATCACCTAGAACTTCACCGGTATATGGATTAACAAAATAAGTAGTCCCTCTTCCCTTCTCTCCTTCTTGCTTCAAAGTAAACTGCACACTCTGGTCTGGATCATTGTTCCAATTGACAGCTACGACATTGGATTGATATTCCGATTCCAATTTTTCTTTTAGAGTTTCGGCTGACATCCGTGTACCAGTTTCTTCAACTTGATACAATTCAGGACTGGCACTTTCTCTGATCTCCGAATTATAGACATAAATGGTTCCGCTTAGACAAACTGCCACGACAATGATTCCAGAAATCAAACCTGCATACAGGTGGATTTCATTGATTACATGCCTGAATTTTTCCCAAAGTGTTGAATTCTTCATGGATATATGGAATAGGTTAATGGTTTTTAGGATGGTAGACCTAGTTATCAAACCACAAATCTAATAAACACAATTATTATTTAGACTAATTCCAAAGTATTTTTTTTATATCAATTGTCATCTACCTGATACGTCTATCTAATTCTATTTGATTTTATTTGATATCATCATTGATGACCCAAAAAATTCTATGAAAACTTCAGCTGTTATAGCCATTTTCTTTTCCGCCTTTTTATTGTTTGCCTGCGAAAAAGATTCTGTTAAAGAAATGCCAAACGTAAGTCCGGAATTTCAGGAACTTTTAGAAAAACATGGAGACTGGTCTAAATGGGTGCATGCTAAAGCCATGAGTTTTGTGATGATACACGAAACCAACCTGACTCAGGAGAATTACTTTATCAATTTGGACTCACGAAAAGTCAGATTGGATGCCTCTGGCTTTTCAATTGGAAAAGACGATCAGGGGACTTGGGTAAGTCCAAACAGAGCAGCATTTGGTGGAACATCTATCAATTTTTACCACAACCTTTACTTTTATTTTTACTCGATTCCTTATGTTTTCACCGATCCTGGAGTATCTGTTTCTCAGGTAGAAAACAAAATATTGAACGGTATTTCCTACAAAACCCTGCAGGCAAAAATGAGCCCTGGAACCGGCAGCTCACCGGATGACCAATATTTTATGCTGATCAATGAAGAGTCCGGTAGACTGGAATATTTACTTTATACAGTTTCATTCTTTGGTAACCAAAATCCCACCTTTACTGCCTTGAAATATGAAGATTACCGAAATGCCGATGGCTTGGTATTTCCAAGGTTATTGACAGGTTATACGTTTGAAAACGATTCAACCAAAGGCATAAAATATCAGGTAAGCTTTGCAGATATCCTTCTTTTGGATGAAAAATTTGAGGATTCCATTTTTGAAAAACCAGACAATGGAGTCTATGCTGATTAGTCTTCAAGTCGTTTGATCTGGACATCCGTGTTTAATATGGAACTCCCATTTCCTGAAAATGAACCTTGGACAGGAGCTGCTAAAGGAGGTTTGGCGTGTGAAGCTAATGGCACATACCGATGATCTGTGAGCAAGCCTAAGCTTGGATCCAATCCGATCCACCCACCACCTGGAAGGTAAACCTCCAGCCAGGCATGAAGTTCATGACCCTCCGCTAAATTCGGATTGAATGCATATCCACTGACAAATCTTGTAGCCAATCCTATAGATCCCAGCAAACTCATTTGCATATAGGCCAGATCCCTGCAAGAGCCTTTTTTAGCTGACAAAGTAAACTCTGGCTCCCAAAGATCCATTTCGTGACGTAGAATATGTTCCCATTGGGAATGGATGGCTGCTGTGATCCTAGATAAAAATCCAATGACATCCTCAGGGCCATTCCAATATTCCAACACAAAATCAAGTAATGCTTTATCCTTGGAATCCATCAGGTAATAAGCAGCTAATTCTTTTTCCAACCCTTCATATTTAAACTTAGGGAAAGATAGTGTTTCAACAGATTGAAGAAATTGATCATCTATCAAAAATGAATAGGGGTTGAATTCTTTAGTCTCCACTATCAAATCACTTTGAATCTTCAGCTTTTCACTCAAACCAAGAAACCAAACTTGCTCATAAAAATTTCCCGAAATGTCCATTCTTACATACTTTCCTTCGGGAACTGGCGATACCGTTAACTCTTGTTTTAACACGCTGAAATACAATCGATTTTGTGGACGCAAAAACAACTGATGAATTCCTAAAAAGACCTGATTTTGGTAGGTATATTCTGTAAAGTGGTTGATTTGGAGTTTCATAAGGAGTAGTGTTCTCCTTGATATCGGGAGATTAATGGACAATAGCTAATTATCCTCTAAAAGAATCCGTATAGTTCATTAAGTGGAGTTTGAATTAGGATTGTGATTGGGACTGTTCGCTGGACTGAAATGCCAAATTATCTTTGATGGTAAAGAAGTTTTCATTGACATGGTTAGAGATATGGTTGATTTTCACCTGCAGATTATCCAGATATTCATGTAGTCCGATCGTAATTATCTCACTTACCTCTGCATATTCTAGCTTAGAGCGGAGTTCACCCATTGCCTTTTCAGCACTGTTTTGGTATCCCCCAGCCGAGTTTCCAGAAATATTTAGCAAACATTTTTCTGCCTCTTTGATACAATAATAAATAGATCTCGGGAAGTATTTATTCAGCACTAAAAATTCCACGACCCCAGCCGGATCGATATTTCCATAGAGTCTTCGATAGGAATTAAAGCCTGTAACGGATTTCAGCAAAGCCATCCAATGGAGGAAATCCAAGGGTGTGCCCACTTCTTCCGGAGAGGGCAAAAGGATATGATATTTGACATCCAAAATTCTGGAAGTCTGATCTGCCCGCTCAAGAAATTGTCCAAGTTGGCGAAAAAACCAACCTTCTACTCTGGCCACTGTATTATCTGCTATGCCATAAATCAAGAGAATCTGGTTTTTGATTTTTTCAAAAAATTCCCGAGGGTCTTCTTTTTTCCACATTTTCTTTTCTGCCCCGTGCTTGATCATATAGTAAAGTTCATTGACTTCTTCCCAGGTTTCTTTACTAAGACTGTCTCTGATGATCCGGGCATTTTCACGGGCATGGCAGATCGTGTTGATCATAGAATTTGGATTCTTTTCATCAAATGAAAGAAAATACAACACCAGATCCCTGGAAAAAGTCTTATGCGTATCCAGATACAATTTCATGTCTCCTGTAGCTGCGATCAAAGGTTGCCATTGCTCTTTTAGATCCAGTGGCAAATCCTGCATCAGGTTAAAATTCACATCAATGAACCGAGCATAATTTTCTGCTCTTTCCAGGTATCTACCCAGCCAATAAATATGGTTTGCTACTCTACTCAGCATAATTTGATTAGTTATATAAAACCCAAGTATCCTTACTTCCTCCACCCTGGGAACTGTTGACCACCAAGGAACCCTTTTTAAGAGCAACCCGCGTCAAAGCTCCCGGAATAACTTCAATATTTTCTCCATATAAGACATAGGGTCTCAAATCGACATGCCTCCCCACTACTCCTTCTTCTGTCAAGCTTGGAACAGTAGAAAGTGACAAGGTAGGCTGGGCGATGTAATTAGTAGGATTGTTTTTGATCAAAGTTTTGAAATGCTCATGCTCTTCTTTCGTGGCTTTTGGACCGATCAGCATTCCATATCCTCCAGCAGCATTAGTTTCTTTTACCACCAATTCATGAATATTTTCCAACACATACTTTCTGTCAGAATCCTCCCTACATAAGTAAGTAGGGACATTATTCAGAATTGGATCCTCATTTAAATAATACTTTATAATCTTAGGTACATAGGCATAAACAGCTTTGTCGTCAGCTACACCGGTTCCTGGAGCATTGGCAAGCCCTACATTCCCCGCTTTGTATGCTTCAAAAATCCCAGGTATCCCCAACATAGATTCAGGATTGAACGCCAAAGGATCCAAAAATGTATCATCAATCCTTCGATAGATCACATCGATTTGCTGGAGCCCTTTTGTGGTTTGCATATAGACTTTTTTATTTTCTACCAGTAAGTCCACTCCACTGACCAGCTCCACTCCCATTTGCAGAGCCAAATAGGAATGCTCAAAATAGGCGGAATTATAAATTCCAGGCGTCAAAACACCAACGACAGGCTTCGCTTTTCCGCTGATATTCTGAAGCATTTTCAGAAGCTTGGCAGGATAATCAGACACCGGCATTACTCCTTTTTGATTAAAAAGCTCAGGATAGACCCTCTTTATAATTTCTCTGCTTTCGAGCATGTAAGAGACTCCAGATGGGCATCGAAGGTTATCTTCCAAAATGTAAAACTCCCCATCTTTGTCTCTCACCAAATCAGTCCCAGTGATATGGCACCAGATCCCTTTAGGAGGAGTCAAGCCGATACAAGGTTTGAGATAATCTTTGCTTTTCAGAATCAATTCAGCTGGCACAATCCCATCTTTCAATATTTTCTGATCATTATAGATATCCTGAAGAAATAGATTTAAAGCATAGACTCGCTGTTTGAGACCGGCTTCCAGTTTTTGCCATTCCTGATTAGAGATGATTCTCGGGATAATGTCTAAATGGAGGATTTTCTCCATTCCTTGATTATCGTGATAAACATTAAATGTCATCCCCATCGCCAATTGGGTTTTATTGGCCGAAAACTGAAGATGCTTCATTTTTTTTGATGAGGCTTTTTCCAAAAATTTAAAAAAACCTTCGTAATGAGAGCGGACTTTTCCATCCGGGGTAAACATTTCGTCAAAATGTTCTCCGGCACTATAACCTTCTGTTTTCATGAAAATCAATCTTTACGGGTTGTAAGTCAAATAAGATAGAGCAAAATATATAAAAGTCAAAAATTTTAACCTAGAACGATTAATTTTTTACCTAATCTGATTTTTTTTATGTATTTAATAAAAATTTAGGCTTTTTATTAAACCAACATCAATTAAATACGCTTTAGAGAATCCCTGTTCTTTTTTTATTAAGTTAATAAAAAAATACGCTTTACTTCACTAAGCACACAGAGAAGTCTAGAGGAATTGAACTAATTTTGAAGGATGGTTAAGACATTACTCAATATAGAAGATAATCCATTAATCAAACGGATCACCCTTTATCGACAGTTAAAGGACGGTTTGTTTATTGCCATAGGGGTAGTGATGGCAAGCATAGGATTGAAAGGATTTCTGCTTCCCAATGGTTTCTTTGATGGTGGGGCCATGGGCATGTCCCTGCTTTTGGAAATGCTCACACCTGTCAATCTTTCAGTATTGATTATTTTAGTCAACCTTCCCTTTATCCTCTTAGGTGCTAGACAGGTTTCTGTCCCCTTTGCGATCAAAAGCACCTTGGCAATCTTTGGGCTTGCCTTATTGGTGCACTACATTGAAGTACCTGCGATTACTGCCGACAAGCTTCTGATAGCAGTTTTTGGAGGTTTTTTCCTTGGCTCAGGGATTGGTTTTGCGATCAGAGGAGGTGCAGTCATTGACGGCACCGAAGTTTTGGCCATTTCTGTCAGCAGAAAATCCAGCTTGACCGTAGGTGACTTTATCACCGTGTTTAATGTCTGTTTGTTTTTGGTCGCCGCTATTTTTGTGGATATTGAAACCGCCATGTACTCCATGTTGACTTACTTCTCGGCTTCCAAAACAGTGGATTTCATCATCAATGGCGTGGAAGAATACCTCGGCGTGATGATCATGTCCTCTCACAATGAGGACATCAAGCAAATGATTTCCTATGATCTAGGCAGAGGGGTAACTGTACTGAAATCCGATGGAGGATATGGAGACAAAGCCAATCAGCTACCGGACAGAAAAGTATTATTCTGTGTGATCACTCGACTGGAAGTAACCAAGATGCTGGTAGAAATAGAAAAAATAGACCCGAAAGCCTTTGTGATCCAATACCCCATCAAGGACACGAAAGGTGGGATGATCAAGAAAAGACCATTGCACTAGAATTAACAATGGACAATTATCAATGATCAACTTTCAAATAAGAGCTAATGCACTAACTATCTGAATTTGGAATTTTTATAATCGCAATTACATATTCTTTTTTGTAGTAAATATAATCTTCCCAAAAATTGCACAGAGTTCTTCTGATTCCTTCAAAAGAAAAGCTCTTTTGATTAGATCTCCAAATTCCGAATAAGTAAGAATTTTCAATGTTGACCTAGACTCTTTTAATTCTTTTTAGACAATACCATTTTTGTGTACAAAGTCTCTTTTACTTTCTGCCCCTTGTGCTTCACCATAATTGAGGCAAGCCCCAGTTGAGGATCTAATTAATTGATATCTCAAATGGTTTTCGGCAAAGGAATCACCCAAAGAATTACAAAATTTTATGCTTTCTCCGGCAAACCGAACTAATCGTTCTTCTAAATCATATTTCTTTTCCATAAAAATTCATTAAAAAAACCCAATCGAATATAATCGATTGGGCATATAACTAATTGTCAAATTTCAATTTCCAGGTCTAAATTTCCTGATCTGAAAATTGAATTTGACCATTTTTCATTGAACATTTAAGAAATTCCCGATCCACTCGCAGTCCCTTCATGTGGCATCAACAATTTCAATTTTCCGTCCTTGTCTTCTGCCATTAGGATCATCCCTTCTGAGTCAATTCCCATCATTTTTCTAGGAGCCAGGTTGATCAACATCGTCACTTGCTTGCCTACTAAGAATTCCGGTTCGAAGTGCTCTGCAACTCCACTTAAAACTGTTCTTTCTCCCAATCCAGTATCCACTTTCAATTTGATCAGCTTTTTGGATTTCGGCATTTTCTCTGCCTCTAAAACTGTCACTACTCTCATGTCTAGCTTGGCAAAATCATCATAGGTAATGATCTCTTTCATCGCCGGAACAGGTGCATTTGCAGCTTCGTTTTCTTTTTTCGCGTCCATAAGTTTCTGTACTTGTTTATCTACAACTTCATCCTCGATTTTTTCAAAAAGCAATCCCATCTTTCCTAGAACTGTTCCTGCTTTTAATAATTCTGATTGCCCCGCTTCAGACCAATCGATTTTTTCCATTCCGAATAATTCCACCAGCTTTCCAGCAGTAAATGGCAAGAAAGGCTCAGATACAATCGCCAGATTTGCAGCAATATTCAAAGCAATATTCAGAATGGTCGCTGTTCTTGATTCATCTGTTTTAATAATTTTCCAAGGCTCGGTATCCGCTAAGTATTTATTTCCCAACCGGGCTAAATCCATCACAATCCCCAATGCCTCACGGAATCTGTATCGCTCAATCGAAGAAGCTATTTTATCAGGGAATACTGCCAGTTCTTCCAAAACTTCCTGATCGTAACCAGTCAATTCTCCCCGAACCGGTATCACACCCTGATAGTATTTTTGGGTCAATACCACCGCGCGGTTCACAAAATTACCATAGATCGCCACCAATTCGGAATTGTTTCTTCCCTGAAAATCCTTCCAGGTGAAGTCATTGTCCTTGGTCTCTGGAGCATTTGCCGTCAAGACATAACGAAGTACATCTTGCTTGCCCGGGAATTCTTCCAAATACTCATGAAGCCAAACTGCCCAGTTTCTGGAAGTGGAGATTTTATCACCTTCCAAGTTCAAAAACTCATTGGCAGGCACATTATCCGGAAGCACATAGCCTCCATGGGTTTTTAGAATAGCCGGGAAAATGATGCAATGGAAAACGATGTTATCCTTGCCTATAAAATGAACCAGTTTTGTATCCTCATCTTTCCAGTAAGGCTCCCAGTCAATTCCTTTTTCAGCAGCCCATTCTTTGGTAGAGGAAATATATCCTATCGGCGCATCAAACCATACATAAAGCACTTTTCCTTCTGCGTCTAGCAATGGTACTTTGATACCCCAATCCAAATCACGGGTCATGGATCTTGCCTGCAAACCATCTCCAGCTTCCAACCAAGAACGGCATTGTCCCAAGACATTATTCTTCCAATCTTCAGCATGATCTTCAAGAATCCACTTTTTCAAAAAACTCTGATATCTCGCCAAATCCAAAAACCAATGTTTGGTCTCCTTCAACACCGGCGTTCTTCCACTCAGTTTTGATTTTGGATTGATCAGGTCTGTCGGGCTTAATGAGCTACCACATTTCTCGCATTGATCTCCGTAGGCATGCTCGTTGCCGCATTTTGGGCATGTCCCCTCTATGTAGCGGTCTGCCAGAAACTGTCCAGCTTCCTCATCGTAATATTGCTCTGTACTTTGCTCTAAAAATTCGCCTTTTTCATAGAGGTCCTTAAAAAATCCCTGAGCCGTTTCATGATGAACCGGAGCAGAAGTGCGGGAATAATGATCAAAGCTGATCCCGAATTCCTGGAAACTCCCCTTCATGATCTCATGATAATTATCGACTACTTCCTGGGGTGTTTTTCCTTCTTTTTTTGCTTTGATGGTAATCGCAACCCCATGTTCATCTGACCCACAGATATAAGCCACATCTTTGCCTAAGCTGCGCAAATAGCGGACGTAGATATCAGAAGGAATATAGCAACCTGCCAAATGTCCTATATGGAGCGGGCCATTGGCATAAGGAAGTGCGGAAGTAATGGTATATCGTTTGAAATTTTTAGAACTCATAAGAGTAAATCTGTTCGGATTCTAGTTAGGTGATAGTCGAATGAAATTCGATCAATTTGGGCACAAAGATAGGAAAATCAGCTGAAGCAGGCCTTAGGCATTTGCAAATTCATTTCGGGCTTCCTCCGTCAATATTCCATTATAAATGATGGTAGTTGCCTGATCATAGATATCAGCAGGCGGAATTCTCATCCCCTTCTGTATGGTTTCGGGGAATTGGTGAATGAATTTTGGATCGAGCAGTGACTGTACCGCTGCCGCATACATCATCACCACCAGATTAATATTTACGCTGGGATTCACCAGTCCAAGTGAAACTCCCTGGGCAATTAATTGCTGAAATCTCTCATAGGCAGATTCATTGATGTAATCCTTCAGTTCTTCCCAAACCTCTGGAGCATACTCTCTTAAGTCATCAAAAAGTTCTGGATTAATGGGGGCCAGTTGCGTCGCCATCACCGTCAAGGTAGACTTCAGCTTCAAGGGAAAAGGCAGATACCTATTATCCAAAATCCCTTCCACTTTTGCAGTCAATTTTGTCTTCAATACCTCAAAAGCGGCTGAGAGCAGTTCCAGTTTTCCGGGAAAATATTTATAGAGTGTTTTTTTACTCATTCCCAGGGATTGAGCGATATCATCCATGGTGGTGTTTTTGTATCCCTTTTCCAGGAAAAAAGTGTAAGCTTTATCAAGGATTTTAGTTTCTAAGCTGGTTTTTTTACTCATGATCACTTGATTTGATATCAAAACAAAGATAACTACAATACTTAAGGCGAATGATTATTTTTTTAAGCATTCTCCCGAATGGAATGGACGAGAAGTGAAGAGAATAAGCCCCATTTGCCTTTTCTTACAAAGAAACTTAATCTTCCAAAAAAAATAGACTACAAACATTGAGAGATCTGATAAGGCTCAATGAATTTCTTTCAAAACTTCAAAAATATTTTTAGTTTCAACTAGAACTTAACTCCCCAGAATGATTCTTAAAAGCAGATTCAATAGGCGTAATAGTTTTGTCATTCCAAGTTGCATTATTGCCATTCTACTCCTTCTTGCGGGCATGGTTGGCTACATTTCTTTTTTGGATGTCAGCAATGGCAAAGTGGATTCGATTTTCAAAACTCCAATTTATGCTTCTTTGTTTTTGGCCCTTGTGGTTATTATCCTTATCATCCAGTATCTCCTATACCTAAAAACTATTATAATTACTGATCAAGGGATCAAATTCAGCTCAGTTTTCAGCTCAGAATTCATTTCATGGAAAGATGTGCAAGAACTAAAAATTCTAGATAGAAGCACTATTATGGGAGGAACGTCAAGAGAGTCAACTACCTTGAAACTTAAAAATGGCCGAAATGTAATTATACCAGAACTGTTTTACGAGAACATCGGCAATATCAGAAAAGCATTAGTCGCTGTTTTTGAGGCCAAACAAACCGGAACACCCATCAAATTTTCAAGTTATTCGGAGGCTCGAAAAAACAGAAAAAATATCTCCCAAAAGTTGGACATCTCAAACATGCCTCAGTACACTGGAAACCACTTCCTCTCATTTAATGGAATAGTTTTTTATGGGTTGATAATTGCTTCCGTTGTTATGGTGGCAACCCTTGGCAACACACAGAATTTAGGGCTTATATTCCTCATTTGCCTGATTTTACTTCTTGTCTATTATGGCTTTCTTGGCTATCAGGCACATTATTTTTACTTGGACAGCAAATACCTTGTTATAAGAAATCATATGTGGCCATGGGTAAACGAGCAATATAAAACCGAAGAAATTCAAGAAGTAGTTATTGATACTCCCTATAGATTAGAAAAGTCCCTCCGCATTGTCTCCACGGATTTTGAATCAAAACTTTATCCTGCCGGAAGCCTCAAAAAGAAAACCTGGGAATTGCTGGAAAGCAAATTTGAAGAACTTAACTTACCTATAAGAAAAGATTCATTTTAACCAGGTTCCTATTTCTAAAATCAGGTTTTACCTGATCGCGAATACAACCCTATTCCTTTCCGTCACTTATTGTCTAAAAGTGCTCACTTTTTCAAAAACATTGCTCCTTCCCTACCGAAGTCTTATTTTTACCAGCCTTAATTTTTCATTATCCCATGAACCCACAGGAAGCCAAAAACCGAATCGCACAGCTCACTCAAGAAATCAACCATCACAATACGCTCTATTATCAAGAGAGTAATCCTGAGATTTCGGATTTTGAGTTTGACAAACTTTTGGAAGAATTGGTCCAATTGGAAACTGAATTCCCGGATTTGCTTTCCCCGGACAGCCCAAGTCAGCGTGTGGGAGGCACCATTACAAAGGAATTTCAAACTGTGTTGCACGAAACCCGAATGCTTTCGCTCGGCAATACATATTCTCAAGAAGAATTATTGGCATTTGATGAGCGGGTGATCAAAGGACTTGGCCATTCAAACTTTGAATATTTCTGCGAAATGAAATTTGATGGAGTGGCCATTTCTTTAGTCTACGAAAACGGAAGGCTCGTGCGGGCTGTGACCCGAGGAGATGGTTATCGAGGCGATGATGTGACGGCCAATGTTCGGACGATTAGAAATATCCCGCTGCATATTAAAGGTGATGGCGTCCCTGCCAAATTTGAAGTACGTGGCGAGATCTTTTTGCCACTCAAAGAATTCCTGAAAATCAATGCAGAAAGAGAAGCAGCAGGAGAAGCATTATTGGCAAATCCTCGAAACGCCGCCTCTGGCACGCTCAAAATGCAGGATTCATCGGTAGTCGCTAAGCGTAGGCTGAACTGCTATTTCTACCAGCTACTCGGTGACGAAATCGGCGTACAGACCCATTCTGATGCCATTTCTCTAATTGAAAAATGGGGATTTAACGTTTCCCAAACCTATAGAAAAGTAGAAAATATCCAGGAAGTAATCCTCTACATCGAAGACTGGAAAGAGAAGCGTTTTTCACTTCCAGTGGATACAGACGGAGTGGTTTTAAAAATCAACAACTACGACCAGCGTGAGGAACTGGGCTTCACGGCAAAAAATCCCCGATGGGCGATAGCTTATAAATACAAAGCTGAAAGTGCCGAATCCGAATTGCTTTCTATCACCTACCAAGTCGGTCGAACTGGGGCAATTACCCCCGTGGCGAATCTTTCCCCTGTAAGTCTGGCAGGCACAACAGTCAAGCGGGCTTCCCTTCACAATGCCAATGAAATCGAACGCCTGGATCTGCATGAAGGAGACTTTGTATTTGTGGAAAAAGGCGGAGAGATCATTCCCAAAATCACTGCGGTAAACCCTGAGAAAAGAAAAAGCGAAGCCAAACCCATCACCTATATTACTCACTGTCCCGAATGTGGATCTCAACTCGAGCGAAAGGAAAGTGAAGCCAAACATTATTGTCCCAATTCGGACTCCTGCCCGCCTCAGGTTTTGGGAAGGATAGAGCATTTTGTCCATAAAAGAGCCATGGACATTGACTCGATGGGTACCGAGCGGATCAGGGCTTTGATCGAGCAAGGTTTTATCGGAAACTATGCCGATCTCTATGATCTCGAGGGTAAAAAAGAAGAATTGCTAGGACTGGAAATGTCACAGGATCAATACGAAACTGAAGGAGACGGATTACTCTATATTACCCTCGAAAAAGCTCTTTTTGCATTGACAGAACAGATCTCTTTTAAGCAAATTCATGAGTTTCTTATCGAAAAGTCAGATCTTCCTTTGCCAGAAACTTTGCGGGCTTTTCAGGAACAAATCAGAACCTGGAAGAAAAAGGTTCCTTCAAATGTAGGGATGGTAGAGTACCTGATTAACCACCTAAAAGACCATAACCTTCCCAAATTAGAGGATTATGTGCCTGTAGCGGTGGTTTTAGAGATTTTGCTAGGCAGACGTGTTGATTTTGAAGGAATTCTGAAAGCCACCAAAACAGAAGGGACTGTCCATGGAATTTTACTAAAACTCAATTTAGATCTCTCACCCGAGATTACAGATCGGATCAAAAAACTGAAAGCAAACACCTTTCAGGACGGAGTGATTTCCAATATGATGGAGGGAATCACAGTTTCCAAAAATCAACCTTTCGAGAAAGTGTTATTCGCCTTGGGCATCAGAAATATCGGTGAAAATACCGCTCAGCTATTGGCCCGTCATTTTGTGAGCATTGAAAGGCTCCAGGAGGCTACTTCCGAGCAGCTTCTGGATGTCAATGGTGTGGGAGAAACATTGGTGGCTAGCATTCAGGATTTCTTCGCCAACCCAGAAAATATCACCCTTATCAACAGGCTGAAAAGCCAAGGATTAAAATTTGAAATAGAACAAGGTGAATCTTCCAAAATGGGAGATCAATTAGCAGGGAAAAGAATCCTGGCAAGTGGCAAATTGGAGCATTTTAAACGAGACGAAATCAAGGACGCAGTCATCGCTCATGGAGGGCAGTATATTTCCGCTGTTTCAAAAAATCTGGATTTCATCATCGAAGGTGCCGAAATGGGTCCTAGTAAGAGAGAAAAAGCAGTTAAATTGGGAATTCCATTGATTTCAGAAGAAGATTTTCTAAAAATGATCAATGAATAATCCAAATTTTGAATTCTCTTAAGATCAATTCACAGAAGCCCCTTATCTTTAGCCTCCAATCCTATTAAAATAAAAATGAATCAGTTTACAGGCACCGGAGTAGCGCTAGTCACCCCTTTTCACGACGATTGTTCGATAGATTTTTCTGGTTTGAGAAAGTTGATAGACCACGTGATAAGTGGTGGTGTTGATTATTTGGTGGTTTTGGGAACTACCGGAGAAAGCGCCACTTTGACTCCAGCCGAGAAAAAACAGGTGTTGGCAGCTTGCCTTGAATATAATGCGGGAAGAGTTCCAGTGATGTACGGAATAGGCGGTAACAATACCCAGGCTGTTTTAAATGACATCAGTTCCACTGATTTTTCAGGAATTGAGGCGATTCTTTCTGTCAGCCCATTTTATAATAAACCTAGTCAGGCAGGAATCATAGCCCATTATACAGCGATCGCAGACAATTGCCCAGTACCAGTGGTTTTATACAATGTCCCAGGTCGAACCATGTCCAATATGACTGCAGCGACTACGCTCCGATTGGCTGATCACCCAAATATCATCGGCATGAAGGAAGCAAGTGGCAATCTGGAACAATGCATGGAAATCGCTGCAAAGAAACCAAAGGATTTTTTACTGATTTCGGGAGATGATCTGATGACAAAGGCAATGTATAGCATCGGTGGGTGTGGAGTGATTTCAGTATTGGCAAATGCTCTTCCCTCTACCTTCAAAAGCATTTGTCACGGAACTGAAAAAGAAAGTTTAAAAGCCGCATTCTCATTGCTGAATTATAACTCCTTGATGTATGTGGAAGGCAATCCTGTTGGAATCAAAAACTTACTGATGCACCAAGGGATCTGCGGTGATCAATTGCGCTTACCGATGCTAAGAGCGAGCCTTGAGCTCAACCAACAGATCAAGACATTGTATCAAAAATCCCTATAAGTTGAATGCATAATGCCCGATCCATCTCAGAGTTAAACCTACTGATCCAACAAGTCATCGACACAGAGTTGGATCCGGTTTACTGGGTAATCGGTGAAATTTCCGACTTCAGGCTTTCTCCCCAAGGGCATGCCTATTTTGAGATAGTCGAAAAAGCAGGAAATAGAATTGAAGCTAAACTCCGTGCCAATCTATGGCAGTTTTCTTATCGGGCCATAGCATCCAAATTTGAAGCGGTAACCGGTTCTGGGCTAAAAAACGGAATGAAAATCCTGGCCCAGGTTGCAATAAATTTTCATCCTTTATATGGGCTCAGTGTCAATGTAAAAGATATTGACCCGTCTTTTTCTCTGGGCGAAAGAGCCAGGTTGAAACAGGAAACCATCGACAGATTGACAAGAGAAGGGATGATTGGTCTAAACCAGCGTCTTGATTTACCCCTAGTTGTCCAAAGAATTGGGATCATCAGTAGTGCTACAGCTGCGGGATATGGTGATTTTGTCAATCAGTTGGATTCCAATCCAGGTGGATACAAAATTTATCACAGACTATTTCCTTCTCTGATGCAAGGAAACGAAGCTGCTGCAAACATCATTCGGGCAATAGAGAGTGCAGAAATTTCAAAGGAAAATCTTGGATTAGAGGCAATAGTCATTATCCGAGGAGGAGGGGCACAAATTGACCTTGACTGTTTTGATGAATATGCATTGGCTTTGAAAATTGCGACTTGCAGCCTTCCGGTATTCACTGGGATAGGTCATGAACGGGATGAAACTATTGCTGATTTGGTTTCGCACAGCAAATTAAAAACACCGACTGCAGTTGCGGAATTTATTCTTGCCAGCTTCAGGGAATTTGACGATACGTTAAGTATAAATTTGAGGAGATTGGATCGGGCAACAAGGATTCAATTACAAGAGCACCATAATTTACTTCAGAATTTCAGTTTAAAAATTCTGTCACAAAGCAGACATTCTATAGCTGGAGAAAAAGAACGGCTAACAGGGAATTTAAACAGAATAAAAACTGCTGTCCGTAACCAACTCCAGATAGAATCTATTTCACTTACCAATCTGCAAAAAAGCTTAAGGCACCTAGTTCAGAACAGGTTGGCAAAGGAATCAGATCATTTGGAAAGTCTTTCTAAAAATCTGGTACAATTAGATCCAAAATCCATTTTGGCTAGGGGATATACGAAAACAGAAATTAATTCCATCCCGATACACCTCGCAAAAGCAAAAATCGGGGATAATATGGTTACCCATACTTCTGAACAAAAAATCAGCAGCTCAATTACTAAAATCGAAGAGGAATGAAAGAACTTAAATACAGTGAAGCAATGAACCGATTGGAGCAAATCCTAGCTCAGTTGGAAGAAGGTAAAAAAAGTGTGGATGAGTTATCCGATTTGGTAAAAGAAGCCTCAGAACTGGTTAAATCCTGCAGATCAAAATTAAAATCTACTGAAGAAGAGATCCAAAAAGCCTTTGAAAATAACTGATCTCTTCAGTATATCAGGCAATATTTTAGAGTTATCCCTGTTATTGATATGAATTCTTGTAAGGGATTGGCATATTTGTTGTCGAATTTGCAATCAATCCTGAGATCTCTACTATACTCTTCAGGAAAATTATCATGCGTAAATTATTTTCCATATCATTTTTCACAGTTTTCCTTTTGATCTCCTGCAGTTTAAAAGCTCAGAATTTCTACAAAGAAAGGATTTCAAGAGACAACATTTTCTCCCTTGGTTTTGGGCCTTCTTTTGCCTATATCGACAATGGTGGAGCTTATCGGGACTTTAATTTTGAAATTAAGCCTTCATTTACAGCTTCAATTGCCAAAAGACTGACTCCAATGTTTGACCTTCGGGCCTCGACTGGAGTCCAATGGATTTCCAGTGGCGGAGATCCTTCTATTAGAATTCAGGATTACTGGTATGAGAGAAATTCGGCGTATACCGCAAAAGGTTCAGCCATATACTTTGATGTGATGCCGAGTGTGAACTTGATTCCATTTTCAAACCATATGAACAGGAGTTTTGCCAATCTTTATGGTGGCTTTGGTATCGGGGTGATGTACACCAGCACCAAACAGACCAAGTCATTCAGTGAAGATGAAGTTCCAGAAAAATTCAACTTAACTACTGCTTATATGCCATTCCGTGCTGGATTAAGCTTCCAGTTGGGTGCCTATGCGGATATTGCAGCTGAGGGAACCCTTATGTTGACATTTACAGATAACATGGATGGAAATGTCGGTTTTAACAGGTTTGGAGATCACCTAGGACAAGTTCAGATAGTTTATAGACGATATCTCTATCCGAGAATTGAAAGATAAAAAAGTAGCGAAATTGCTCCTTTATTATTGTTCGGGGGTTACTTTTCCTATTGGCTGCAAGAACTTCCTCGGAATACTTACCAACATGTTTTGATAGATACTCGGGATCCTGATCAAGAAATAATCTTTGTTGCCTTTCTCTATCACTTCTCCAGTCATATTCTGAAGAGCGCCACCTATTACTTCTACTTTTTCTCCTGGCTCTATTACTGTTCCATCCGATTCTACAGCCACACCTGTAGATATAATCCGCTCAATGGTTTCTAATTCCTCAGCTCTTACGGTCGCATGTTGACCAGAGAAATGGACAAATTTCACTGCTCCCGGAACCTGAAGGCATTCCCATAACTGAGCACGGGTAGTTTTCACAAAAACATACCCATTAAATAAAGGGCGTTCTACTTTCTTTTTTCTGTCTGACCATTGCCTTAATTCCTCCACTATAGGCAGGTAAACTTCCTTGCCACTTTCTCTCAATCGCGTTGCAACTTTCTTTTCAGAACGGGATGCCGTGTACATGACATACCATTTTAATTCATTCATCTCTCACCTATTTTTCAGTGCTCAAAATTAACATTTTTTAGCAGCAAAGGCCGAACCAAGGTGGCCTAAAATTCAAAAAACCCCCGGGATAGAACCCCGGAGGTTTTGTAAAAAAAACCACCAACCTTAAAACAATCATGCTTTAATCTTCTTTAACCGCATATTTAACTTATCGGCTAAGAGATACATGACTGGTACAATTACTAACGTGAGGAAGGTCGCAAAGGTTAACCCAAAAATCACTGTCCAGGCCATTGGACCCCAAAAAGCAGCGTTATCTCCTCCTACGTAAAATTGTGGATCAAAGTCACTCAACAATGTCCCAAAGTTGATATTCATACCTATGGCAAGTGGAATCAAACCAAGAACGGTCGTGATTGCAGTCAATAAAACCGGTCTCAATCTCGTTTTTCCGGATTCCACTATACTTCCTATCATTAAGTTAAACGGTAAATGGTCTTTTGGTCCCATTCCCAATTCATCTCTCTTACGCTCTCTTACCAAATTGGTGTAGTCTATCAATACGATTGCGTTATTAACCACTACCCCGGCAAGTGAAATAATCCCAATACCTGTCATGATCACCACGAAATCCATGTTGAAAATCACCAAACCAAGGAAAACCCCAATGGTACTCAAAACCACTGATGCCATGATAATAAATGGTGTGGTTACGGAATTAAACTGAGCGACGATGATCAGGAAAATCAAAGAAACTGCGATTCCCAGTGCTCCGATAAGAAACTCCATTGATTTTTGCTGCTCTTCCTGCTCTCCCGTATACTTCAATGAAATCCCATCCGGAACATCATAATTCTGAAGTGCCGCCTGAATCTGTGCATTGACCTCTGTAGGATTGTAGCCATCTAGGACGTTGGAATAAACCGTGATCGCTTTATCCAAATCTTTTCTCTTCACAGATCCATAAGTAGAACCATATTTGATTTCGGCAACTGCAGAAATTGGCACTTCCCGCTTGGTACCGAATTTATCTCTGAAGCCAATCTTTTTATTGACCAATGTATTGATATCGTATCTAAAACCTTCTTTTAATCGCAACTGGATAGGATAATCGTCCTCCCCTTCTTTGTATTTGGATACTTCCAAACCAAATAGAGCTGTTCTCAGATCATTGGCAATCTCAGAGGTAGAAAGTCCGAATCTTCTCGCTTTCTCTCGATCGATATCTAAAATCACTTCCGGGCTTCCTAAAGAGAGATCCGACTTGAGTTCCTCAATTCCAGGAATATTCAGATTGACCAAATACTCTCGGGTCTTATTGACATAAGCGATCAACTGATCGTAATCCTCCCCAACAAACTCAATATTTACTGCTTTACCAGTAGGAGGACCATTTCTCTGTTTATCCACGGTCAACAATACACCCGGGTATTTTTCAACCAAATCCCGGATGACTTCCATCGCCTCATTGGTATTGATACCCTGACGGTCTATGTAATCCACAAATCCAATGGTGATTTTTGCTTTATGAGGAGTTGGCTGATTGCTTGGACCTTCCATGGGATCTCCGGTACCTTCACCGACTTGGGTGATTACTGATTCCAAAATATCCTTATAGTCATCCAAGGCCACCATCAATTCATCCTCCATAGAATCCACAAATTCATTGGTTGCTTCTATATCTGTTCCTATTGGAAACTCAATAAACACATTGATCAATTGAGGCTGATTATCTGGAAAGAAAAGAACTTTAGGTGCCCGAATACCCAATAAAATCACTGAGAAAAACAATAATAGAATAGTACCGCCAAAGAACATATATGGCTTCTTGCCATTTAGAGCATACTCCAATAGCGATTCATAGATATTCTCCAGTTTGACCAAAAACACAGTCTGAAACCAGCGGATAGCTTTCCTAAGTACAAAAACATTAAATATTGTCAACAGACAAGCAACGAGCATCAAGGTGCCGAAAGCTGTCAATCCAACCAGATAAAATATAGTAGAGAGGATCAGGAATATCCCGGCTATGATAATCGATTTCTGCTTTGGTTTATCTTTAGACACATCCTCTACTTTCATATATAGGGCTGTCAAAACCGGATTAATTACCAGCGCCACAAACAGGGAAGAAGAAAGGACAATGATCAGCGTAATCGGGAGAAACTTCATGAATTCACCGACAATGTCTTTCCAGAAAGCCAAAGGTAAAAATGCTGCAAGCGTCGTAGCGGTAGAAGTAATAATCGGCCAAGCCACTTCCCCTACTCCCTCTTTTGCAGCCTGAACCGCATCTTTTCCTTCAGACATCAGTCGATAAATATTTTCCACGACCACGATTCCATTATCCACCAGCATCCCCAGAGCCAAAATCAAGGAAAACAAAACCATCAGATTCAGGGTGATCCCAAAGGCATTCAGAACCAGGAATGAAATAAACATGGAAAGTGGAATCGCGATCCCGACAAACAACGCATTTCTAAAACCTAAGAAGAACATCAATACCAATACTACTAGGATTACCCCAAAAATTATCGAGTTTTCCAGATCGCTTACCTGAAGTCGTGTCTGCTTGGATTGGTCATTGGTAATAGTTATTTCCAGATCTGGAGGAAATCTATTGGCCTTGGTCGTCTCTATGATCTCCTTGATTTTATCAGCGGCGTAAAGAAGGTTTTCCCCACTTCTCTTCACCACGTTAATGGTTACAACCGGCAAGTTTTTGCTTCTCGCATAACTGGTTCTTTCCTTATAGGTGTCTTTCACCTCAGCGACATCTCTCAAGTAGACAATTTTCTGATTATCCGTTTTGACAATGATATCCTGCAAATCCATTGGATCACTGAATTCCCCATCCACACGCAAAGTCCTTTGGTAATCTCCAGAGCGAATATTCCCCCCTGAAATCGTCACATTTTCCGTCTGAATCGCCTGTGCAATATCCCCAAAGCTCACCCCTACTGACTCCATTTTATAAGGATCAGCATTGATTTGGATTTCCCGTTCTACTGTTCCTGCTAAGTCAGCTTTGGAAATTTCCGGCAACTTTTCGATTTCATCCTCCAGGTATTCACCAAACTTCTTCAGTTCCGCTTCAGAATAATTCCCTGAGATATTCACGTTCATAATCGGGAAATCAGAAGTATTTACTTCCAAAACATTGGGGTCCTGATCCAAATCGGTCGGAAGCTCGCTCTTAGACTTGTCTACCGCATCTTTCACATCCTGTATGGCCTTGGAGATTTCTACACCAGGGTTAAATTCAATCACAATCGATGAGAAATCCTGAACCGAAGTAGAGTTGATATCCTTGATGTCATTCAGGGATTTCAGTTCTTTTTCTATCGGTCTGGTTATCAGATTCTCCATATCTACAGGGGAGTTTCCAGGATATGGAGTTCCAACATAAACTGTTGGAATTACGATTTCCGGAAAACTTTCCTTTGGCATATTTCTGTATGCACTCAGGCCAAGGACAGAAATGATCAACGTAAGAATAACGACTGAAGTAGAGTTGTCCACACTCATGCTGGACAGCCCAAACTCCCGTGTTTTTTGTGGTTTTTGGTTTTCTGCCATTATTACTGTGCTGCTATGTTCACATTAAAATTATCTCCTACCTCACGGAATCCTTTGTCAACCAAAGTTTCAGTTCCCAAAAGGCCCTCTAAAATCTCAGTTTCTTTATCAAAAGTCTTTCCTCTTACCACGTATTTTTTAACTGCTTTGCCATTCTCCACAGTAAATACATAATCTCCTCTGTTATCACTCAAAATCAAATAACTTGGAATGATCACTGCGTCTGAACTTTGATAATCCAAGATCTTCAAAACAGAAATCATATTCGGTTTGACATTCTCAATGGTCGGAAGGTAAACCTCCACTTTAAATGTCCTGTTGTTTGGATTGATGATAGCGCCCACTGAAGAAACTTTGGTTTGGATATCCTTATCGATAGAAGGAAAACTTACTTCCACAGAATCTCCTTTGGAAAGCACCCCGATGTAGCTTTCAGAAATATCTGCTTCGATAAACAGGTCACTTTCTCCCACAAACTGAAACATTCCCATTCCAGGCTGCACTAATTCGCCCAGTCTTACTTGAACCGTTTCAATAGTCCCTGCAAAAGGTGCTCTTACAATCGCTTTGTCCAGATTCGTTCTGGCAGATGCAAGATTTCTCTCCAGTCCTTCTTTTCGGTTTTTAGCTTCAAGGTATTGAACTTCGGTTCCGATTTTCTGATTCCAAAGTCTTTCCTGCTTCTCAAAAAGGGTCTTGGCGAGTTCCAATGAATTTTCCAATTCATCGATATTTCTTTCGATTACTTCCGCATCAATTCTTGCCAGAACCGCTCCTTTGTTAACTCTCATCCCTTCCAATACAGGCACTTCGAGAATTCTCCCGGAGGTTTCGGCACTGATCACCACATTCTTTTTAGAAAGAACAGAGCCTGTTACTTCTACATAATGGTCAAATTCTCCTTTTTTGGCAGGAGTGGTAGTGATCAGAATGGATTTTTGATTTTGCTTCGCAAATTCAGGATCCAGTTTCATCAACTCAGCTTCCAGTTCTGTAATAGAAGTGGCCAGTTCATTTGATTCGGCTTTAAGCTTTTCTAGCTCTGCCTTTTTTGCTTCCAATTCATCTTTAGGCTGGCAAGAAAATACCAGAAAAGCAATGCCAAGTAGCGTTAAAAATCTATGTGATAATTTCATTGTTGATAGTTAATGTCGTTGATACTAGTTAATCAGTGAATCGGTCTTTATTTATTGATCCAGACCATTTTTTAAAATCCCAAGAGCCTTTTCCAAATCAACTTTTGAGATTAATCCGTCATATAAGGCTCCTAAATAATTGATCTCGGATTCGATCAAAGCCGCATCGGCCTCTACCACTTCCAGATTGGATCCGACACCTTCGTTGTATTTGATTTTGGAGATGTCATACACCTCTTTTGCCAATTCCATACTTTCTTTTTGAACTGCTAAAACTTCCAAATCATTGGTTAAGTTTTGCTTAGCTTGGTACACTTCCAATGCAATGTTCTGATTCAAATAAAACCTTTGGTTTTCAAGCTGTTGTAATTGTATCCTATTTCTTTGGATTCTTGCGCTTTTGGATAATCCATCAAAAATCGGAATGTTCATGGTCACTCCAATCATGGATGAGCTAAACCAATTGATACTACTAAAAAGTGTGCTAAAGGAATCTCCAGCTCCAGACCTGTTAAAGTTTGCATTCAAATCGATCGTAGGCATATATTGTGAAGTATTATACCTTAAATCCAACTTGGTTAATTCCATATTGGTATTTATCTGGTCCATCTCTACTCTAGGTCCCGTTTCCATCGCTAATAATGCAGCTAAATCTTCTTCCGGGTTCAACTCTGCTAATGTCTCCGTAATAACAATATCATAATTTCTAGGTAGCCCTAGTTGAATCTTTAGAAGTTGTTTGGAAATATCATAGGCAGTAAGGCTTTGCTTCAACTGAGAAAATGTGTTGTTTCTCTGAACCTGAATTCTGGAAACTTCAATCTTCTCCGTAAAACCAGCCTCATTCAATGCCTTGGTTTCTTCCAAAAGAGAATCGATTCGGCTTAAATTAGATTGAGACAGTTTGATACGCTCAGCATTCACCAATACTCCGAAGTAGGCTTTCTTCACATTTTCAATTACATCATTCTCAACTTTGACTTTGTCGTATTCGGTTAAGGCTTTGTAAGTTTTGGCCGCCCTCAATCCTACGAAAAACGATCCATCAAAAATCATTTGAGATAAGGTAACTCCAGCACTTCCAGAATAACTCACTCCAAATCTTAATGGGATTACGTCAGAAGGATTGCTAGGATCTCCAAAAGGAGGTTCATTCGGCACGAACATCACCGGTACCATTGGATTATAGTTAACTCCAACAGATCCATTTAACTGTGGTAAACCTGCTGCAGTCTCTTCCTTGATCGTGGTCTGGGAAATCAAAACTTCCAATTTAGCGTTTTTGGAATCCGGATTATTCTCCAGCGCATACTCCAAGGTTTCTTTCAGATTCAGCTGAAGTACTTCCAAAGGAGGGGCTTCTTGTGCCACAGCCTCCACCCTGACCAAACTCAAGACGGAGAAAACTGCTAAATAAATCTTCTTTTTAAACATGATCCTATTAAATAAAAGTCGGTTTTGAGATTTAATATCAATCGAAAAGCTCTTCACTTTTCCTTAATTGCTTTTATATTTTTCTAAATACGCTTGTCTCCCTTTCTCCGTGAAAATGCCATGAAGAAAATGATTCATCATCTCCAAATGCAAATCCAGAAAGCTATAGGCTAAATTATTAAAATTGGATGGGTCAAAAGCTGCACTAATCTGATTTACACGCATCCTCGCCAAAATTTCAGAATTGATTTCCTCGCGAAAATAACCCAAATTTTTGCCTCTTTCCAGCACATTGACGATGTCTGTCACAATTATTTCATCCCGAAAGCATTCAAACATTTCCCAGGCATCTGGAAAATACCGCTGCACTTCCAGTATCGCCATAGGGTTCATATTCCCCAGTCTCTCTCTGATCATTTTGGATGTATAAATCAAATGTTCTATTACACCGTCACCATCACTAAGAATACTGGCCAACCTTTCCTGATCCTGATTTAAAAGCATCCCAAAAGCCATCTTTACCAATTCCTTTTTATCCTTAAATTCCTGGTAAATCGTCTTTTTGGAAACCCCAGATAGTCGCGCAATATCCTCCATCGTCACAGTACGGACTCCGTATCTGCTGAATTGCTCCACCGCAACATCTAAAATCTTTTGCCTCATTAAATTGTACTTCTGTTTATCCGGGTGCAAAACTACGGAAACTTTCCGCTCTTCAAAAGTTTCCGTAGTATCAAAAACGAACAATATTTGGGCTTAACAAAAAAACAACATATAAAAACGTGCGAAAATGAACAGATTAATGAAATTTTGAAATTTTCAGATGAAAGAATCATGAAGACTAAACACATAAAACCTGAGTTAGTTTATTTGAGGTATTTGATTTTAGAATCAAAAGCCAAGATTTCTGATCGGATCATATGAGACTGAGCAGAGTCGAAGTGTTCTACTACTAGTCCTCAACCCCTCTGGGACTGACACTCTAATTTTAATTAAACAAAATGCACCCCAACTCTTCGGGAATTCCCTAAATCCAAAATCGTAAATCGTCAATATCAACTGATTGCCTTAATCATTCTTCCTTCTCAAGGTCGAATACTGTCACAATGAGACTTTCCCCCGCGACAGGTCAGTATATTTTTCAATCTTTCAATTTTCAAATTTTTCAATCTATCCCCCAAATGCTTACCTTTGCAGCTTACTAGCCTAAGGACATGATATTCTTCTTCGAATCCCCTCAAAACCTTATCTACGCCGTACAAACTCCACAACCATTTGCTCCTGAAGACATCCAGAAACTGATCTGGCTTTTCGGCGAAGCCAAAGCTTTGGAAACCAATAAAGTAGAAGGTAAATTTTCTGGCCCAAGAAAAGAGATGATTACCCCCTGGTCCACCAATGCCGTGGAAATCACCCGTAACATGGGAATTCAGGGAATTGTAAGAATCGAGGAATTCTTCCCAATGGCTGACTCCGATCAAATCGACCCAATGCTTCAAAAAGCATATGCAGGATTGGATCAGGATATTTTTGACATCCATTTGGAGCCGGAGCCAATCGTCCAGATCAGTGATATTGCTGCTTATAATCAAAAAGAAGGCCTTGCTCTGAGCCAAGAAGAAGTGGACTATCTCGAAAACGTCTCCAGACAACTGGAAAGACCATTGACTGACTCGGAGGTTTTTGGATTTTCTCAGGTGAATTCGGAGCATTGCCGACATAAGATCTTCAACGGTACTTTTATCATCGACGGGGAGGAAAAACCGATGACGCTTTTCCAATTGATCAAGGAAACGTCCAAAAAACATCCAAATCGGATTGCTTCTGCTTATAAAGACAATGTGGCTTTCGTTGCAGGTCCAAAAGCACAGCAGTTTGCCCCAAAAACTCAGGACAAAGCAGACTTTTTCGAAACCCGTGATATAGACACGGTCATTTCATTAAAAGCTGAAACTCATAACTTCCCAACTACCGTCGAGCCATTTAATGGCGCCGCTACCGGTGGTGGTGGTGAAATTAGAGACCGAATGGCTGGAGGTACAGCTTCCATTCCACTTGCTGGTACAGCAGTGTATATGACTTCTTATTCCAGAACAGAAGAAGGCAGAAGCTGGGAGAAAAACCTGCCCGCTAGACCTTGGCTTTACCAGTCTCCGATGGATATCTTGATCAAAGCCTCCAATGGAGCTTCTGATTTCGGAAATAAATTTGGTCAGCCGCTGATTTCAGGCTCTGTTTTGACATTTGAGCATGAGGAGGATGGCAAGCAACATGGCTTTGACAAAGTAATCATGCTTGCCGGTGGGGTTGGTTTTACCAATGCCAAATACACTAAGAAAGAAGAGCCTAAAGCCGGTGATCAGATCGTGATCATGGGCGGCGACAATTACAGAATCGGAATGGGAGGTTCTGCGGTTTCTTCCCTCAATACCGGTGAACTCTCCAATGCCATCGAACTCAACGCCATTCAGCGATCCAATCCGGAAATGCAAAAGCGCGTTTCCAATGTGATTCGCGCCATGGCCGAAAACGAAAACAATCCGATCATTTCCATCCATGACCATGGAGCTGGTGGCCATTTGAACTGTCTTTCTGAATTGGTTGAAAGCACTGGAGGCACCATCCATATCGACCGGCTCCCGGTAGGTGACCCTACCCTTTCTGCCAAAGAAATCGTAGGAAATGAGTCCCAGGAAAGAATGGGATTGGTTGTGGGCAAAAAAGACATTGAAATGCTTCAGACCATTTCCGATAGAGAAAGAGCCCCTTTCTATGTGGTGGGTGAAACAACCGGGGACATGCATTTCAAATTTGAGAACCAAAAGACAGGTGAAAAACCAGTCGACTGGAATCTCAGCTACATGTTTGGATCTTCTCCAAAAACCGTTTTGGAAGATAAAAGCAGCGCCTCCAACTTTGCTGAAGCAAGTTATGAAGCAGCTCAAATCAAAGAATATATCCAGGAAGTTTTACAGCTGGAGGCAGTAGCTTGTAAAGACTGGCTGACCAATAAAGTCGATCGGTCTGTAACTGGAAGAGTGGCTACTCAGCAGACTACCGGTGCTATCCAACTTCCACTGAATGATGTGGCGGTGATGGCTTTGGATTTTACAGGAAATAAAGGAATCGCAACTTCCATTGGTCACGCCCCTGTGGCAGCTTTGGCAGATCCAGAAGCTGGTAGCCGTTTGGCGATTGCGGAGGCAATGACAAACTTGATCTTTGCACCTATTCAGGATGGCCTGGCCGGGATCTCCCTTTCTGCCAACTGGATGTGGCCGGCTAAAAACGAAGGCGAAAACGACCGCCTTTATCGTGCTGTGGAAGCTGTTTCTAAATTTGCAATCGATCTTGGGGTAAATATTCCAACAGGAAAAGATTCCCTATCCATGACCCAAAAATACCCTGGCGGAAAGACTGTGTATTCTCCGGGCACCGTGATTATCTCTACTGTGGGGGAATGTTCCGATATCAAAAAAACAGTCAAAACAGCTTTAAAACCTGTCAAAGGAAGTAAGCTTCTGTACATTGATTTTTCCAGAGACGAAGCAAAATTAGCTGGATCCAGCTTTTACCAGGCCTTAAATAAAATAGGGTCTGAAACTCCAGATATCAAAGATGCTGAATACTTCGGACAGGCATTTATGGCCATTCAGGATCTGATCGACCAAGGATGGATTTTGGCTGGTCATGATATTTCCTCAGGAGGATTGGTGACAGCCTTGCTGGAAATGTGCTTCCCTACTCCAGGTTCTGGACTGAAAGTACACCCTGACAGAATGAGTGAAAAGGATATGGTAAAAATGCTTTTTGCAGAAAATCCAGGGATTTTGATTCAGGTTTCGGATGAAAATGCAGTAGAAGAACTCTTGTCAGAATCCGATGTGGATTTTGTGGAGCTTGCCAAAGTAACTGATTCTGGAAGCATTGATTTTAAAGGAACTGATTTGAGTCTGGACGTGGCTGAGCTTCGGGATGTCTGGTTTAAATCTTCCTATTTATTGGACAGAAAACAAAGTGGTGAGAAGCTTGCCAAAGACCGCTTTGACAATTATAAAAATCAGGTTCTTTCATATGAATTTGCTGAAGGCTGGAAAGGTAGTTTTGAAGACTCCGGCATAGATCCTTTCAGAAAATCCAGCGGCAAAGCCAAAGCAGCAATAATCCGTGAAAAAGGTGTGAACGGGGATCGTGAGATGGCCTATTCTCTTTGGTTGGCTGGTTTTGAAGTGAAAGATGTACACATGACAGATTTGATCTCTGGTAGAGAAAATCTGGAAGATGTGCAGATGATCGTATTCGTGGGAGGATTCTCTAACTCTGATGTTTTGGGTTCGGCAAAAGGCTGGGCAGGTGCTTTCCTTTACAATTCAAAAGCAAAACAAGCGCTTGACAATTTCTATGCAAGACCTGATACCTTGAGTTTAGGGGTTTGTAATGGATGCCAGTTGATGATCGAACTGGGACTGGTAACGCCTGATCATGCTCAAAAGCCGAAGATGCTTCACAATGCTTCTCATAAATTTGAGTCGACCTTTGTGAATGTAACCGTGCCTCAAAACACCTCTGTGATGCTAGGCTCACTTAGCGGACAGCGGTTGGGTGTTTGGGTGGCTCACGGAGAAGGTAAATTCTCTCTTCCATTAGCGCCAGATCAGTATAATTTTGCCATGAAATATAGCCATGAAGCTTATCCAGGCAATCCGAACGGTTCTGACCATGCTACTGCAGGAATCGCGTCAGCAGACGGCCGTCACTTAGCCATTATGCCACATATCGAGAGAAGTTTGAAGCCTTGGAACTGGCCTTATTATCCGATGGATAGAAAAGATGATTTCACTCCTTGGATGGAAGCATTTGTGAATGCGAAGAATTGGGTAGAAAACCACAGTTCTTAAACTTCAAGATTAAAAATTCCATATTTGGAATTTACGAAGTACGAAGTTCGAAATACGAAGTATGAAATTGAATTGATCCTCAATCTTAAATGACAATTCAGACTTCTTTTATATTAGACTAGAAATCCCTTGGAGCAATCTGAGGGATTTTTTTTGATTGCACATTTAAAGTGATCGTTAAAAAAACATTTCCAATCTCGGAGCAACTGTGCATACACTTCGTCACAGTTTCGCAACTCATTTGCTTCAGAAAGGCACAAATCTACGATATGTACAGGCTCTATTAGGTCATGAAAGCAGTAAAACGACAGAAATATATACCCATGTTTTGTCTATCTCCAACAAAAATATACAAAGTCCACTTGACGGAATCGACGAAATCCTTAATTTGGTCGCAGCAGACCCCAGAAGACCTGTGGACAATGGCGATATAGACGCAATAAGGTAAAGGGAATGCTGTAACCACAAGTGTTAGGCAATATTTAAAACAAGACCGAAATGTCAATGACACAAGTAGCTTTTTTGAGAAAAGCTGACATACCAACAAAAACAGAAATTGAAGTAATAATCAAAGGACTTGGCCACGACTTCAAAATTTTGGAAGACTCTGAAAATATTACAGAACTTGAAGGACTTTCTTGTTCAATAAACGGACACGAAACATTTTTTGAGACCTATTTTGACAAGCCAGAAGAAATCACCAAAGACTGTGAGTGGATAAAACCTGACTTAACAAATCAGGACACAGCTATATCGTTCATTTGGGGAGCTGACTTTGCCGCAGGTGCTTGCATTGGACTTATTTCAATTGCACTCATTGACAAAGGACAAGCACTTGTTTATTATTTGGATGATGAAATGAAATACTCAAGAGAAATGCTTGTTGCTGACTCTCCACAATTCCTGAACGAACTTGAAAAACAAAAGAAAAATAGAATACCAAGTCCGACTGAACAAAAACCGACAAGGAATGTGGAAATCAAGAAAAAAAGCTTTTGGGACAAACTCAAAGACTTGTTTAAATGACAAATAAAAACATTGCCAAATCGAGTAGACGGCCGTGAGCCATAAGCCCACGGTGCGCCTCTCACACCACCGTACGTACGGGTCTCGTATACGGCGGTTTACTGAATCTCAGGTCTTGATTTAGAGTAATAGTCCAGCATACTTA
>JAFIDK010000050.1 GCA_017051695.1 Algoriphagus aestuarii
CTACTCGGCCGCGCACCCACGCCTCGAGCTGGGACGGGACGCTGTTCGTCATTTTTTTCCTCCTCCGTGTTGACGGTCTAGAACGTAGACTGTTATATTACCGTCTAGAGTTTTCAGTCTAGTCGAGGAGGCTGCCATGGCTATTCGCGGCCGTATCCCTGTGGACCACGATTTCGCGTTCCCGCACGGCGTTTACGCAACTGGTATCGCCCCGCTGCAGCGGTTTGAGGATGGTAAACGTCTGGATCGCCAGGAGATTGACTCTGAGACCGGTCACCCTGTCTGGGTTGTGACGGTTATTGACGGTGATGACACGCTGCCTGCACGGGCCAAAACCCTCACTGTGAAAATCGCGGCCCCTCATCAGCCGGTTCTTCCTGACCCGGTTCCTGGTCTGCCGTTCCGTCCGGTTCGTTTCGTTGGTCTCACTGTCACGCCGTATGTCGTGGCCGGTCGTGTTGCCTATTCCTACCGCGCTACCGGTGTCGAGGCCGCCTCTGTCTCGTCGTCTCCCTCGTCGGCGCGGAAAAATGGGGACTGATCATGTCCGCGATTCTGGTTTTTGTTGAGGGGACCCTCTGGGCGACGGGGGGTCTCCTCGGCTCCTGGTCCGCATGGAAAACGGTCAGGTTTGTGCGGGGTGACGCTGATCTGCGCCGTTCTATGCTCCTGGTTGCGCGGATACATCTGCGTTGGCGTCGGGAGTCTCGCATGATCGGCCTTACTGTTACGGACCCGACTCCCACACTTTTTGACCGGCTTCGGGATGATCGTCGAGATCTGCAGCGTGCTCGCGTTCGTTATCCCCGGCTCCGGATTAGGTCAGACAGATATGGCGTAACGGTCCGCACGAGAACGCTGCCTGGTCTGGGT
>JAFIDK010000498.1 GCA_017051695.1 Algoriphagus aestuarii
GGCCACGTCCGAAGCCATCGAATCGCAACGCCAGGCGAACGCCCAGCCGGAGGTGGTGGAGCCGCAGGAGCTGGACACCGTCTACGTCACCGCCACGCGCCGCAGCGAGCGGCTGCAGGACGTGCCGCTGAGCGTGAGCGTGCTGTCCCAGGATGAACTCGACGCCAAGGGCGTGGTCGGCTACGAGGGCCTGGCGTACGAGACGCCGGGCGTGGTGCTCAATCGCGCCAGCGCGAACTTCAACAACTTCACCGCGCGCGGCATCGGCACCAACGGCTACAACGCCAACCTGCAAAGCACGGTGGCGATCTACATCGACGAGCTGCCGATCTCGACCAACGGCAAC
>JAFIDK010000499.1 GCA_017051695.1 Algoriphagus aestuarii
GACCACCTGGTAGTGCTTGGGGTCAGCAGGGTCGGTCCGATAGAAGCGCCGGACATAGGCGCTGCGCGCCCGGTCGTTGGCGTCGAGGTCGCGCAGTGTAGGGGGACGCCACGGTCCGGGGTCCGCTTCTCCCCGGTGGAGTGCTTCGAACCGTGCCGCCTCGCGCAGTGCGACCGCTTGCCGGAGCCGCCGCTCCCTGGGCCCGTCGAGCCGGACGTGGAGCGCAGTGGGATGGTCGGCGAGGACCAGCGCTCCGGCCCGGCCGAGAATCACCCCGCCGCTCTGCCCGACCGCCGTGATCACCCGTTCCGTGTGCGCCACGAACTCCTGGTCGTAGAGGACTTT
>JAFIDK010000500.1 GCA_017051695.1 Algoriphagus aestuarii
CTACCTCGGCGTGTGACCACCTCGCTTGGAACTCAACACGCCCACTGGTAACCACGTCAGGTCCCGTATCCAGCGGCCCTGCCGGGAGGCCCCTCCAAGGGGCTTGTTCAGGAGGAACTGCTTTGCTCTCCGCCTTCATCAGCGCGTTTCGGACCCCCGATCTGCGCAAGAAGATCCTGTTCACCTTGATGATCATCGGCCTGTATCGTCTCGGTGCGCAGATGCCGAGTCCCGGCGTCGACTACGCCGCGGTGCAGAGCTGCTTGAACGCCGCGCCCGACGACAGCTCGGGCGTGTTCGGGCTGTTGAACCTGTTCACCGGTGGAGCGCTCCTACAGCTCTCGG
>JAFIDK010000501.1 GCA_017051695.1 Algoriphagus aestuarii
GTGGACTGGCTGCTCACCGCGGATCCTGCGGATCGCTCGCCGTAGGGGCCGCACCCCGGCACGGCCGTGACTGTGCGCGGCGGCGAAAGCAGGGCATGGCGGGGAAGGCTCCCGAGCATAGTGGGAACAGTGCCGGGACCGGCTTCCTGGGCACGGTTCGTCTCGCGACGTGCGCAGCACCATCCCTGGACGGGGACATCCCACTCCCGAGTGTCCGTTATCGTCAGGAACACCGGGGTGCGGTCACCGGTACCATGCCCGAACTGTTGGCGCTACGACGTCCGGGGTACGGCCACCCGTCTCCTAGCCCGGTGCGGCGGCCGCCCGATCATCTGGAAAGACGAG
>JAFIDK010000502.1 GCA_017051695.1 Algoriphagus aestuarii
CCGTCGACTTTCCCGGCTTGGACCATGTCCAGGTCGATCCCTGAGGAAAAGGTCGGACCCTCTCCCGTGATGACGACAATTCGGACAGCCTGGGGAAGGGTGTGGCCGATACGGGCCAGCTCTGTCCACATCCGGCCAGTCATGGCGTTGCGCCGGTGAGGCCTCGACAGCGTGATCCGTGCGACCTCTCCGTCGATCGTCAGTGTGAGTCCAGCCGCAGCGAGTTCTTCCGCTGTGGGGGCCTTCGTCTGCGCCATCGCACACGCCTTTCACCCAAGGGATCGCGAGCCCACCCGATTCCTACCAACGAGTAACATAGCAGTTCACGGGTTGCCCACCCTAGGG
>JAFIDK010000503.1 GCA_017051695.1 Algoriphagus aestuarii
CGGTGAAACCGAGTTCGGCGGCCCGGCCCACGGCGTCGGAGAACGTCTCCCGACTCGACAACGAGTACACCGGGGCGGCGTCGAGGCTGAGGCAACGCGTCACCCGCTCCCGCCCGGCCTCAGCGGCGGCCTCGTCGAACCGCGCCGCCACCTCCGCCACACCCCGCCACCACTCGTCCTGCGTCCGTCCCTCCCGAGGTGCCCCCGTCGTGATCCAGCCATCACCCGTTCGAGCGGCGAACTCGATCATCCTCGGTCCGTTGGCGGCGAGGAACAGCGGCGATCGCGGCCGCCGCACGCAGCCGGGTAGGTTCCTCGCTCCCACCGCCGAGTAGTACGTACCCG
>JAFIDK010000504.1 GCA_017051695.1 Algoriphagus aestuarii
TGTTCTTCACCAACGGGGCGCTGTTCTCCAACCTGCTGCCCCGGTACCCGGCGATCAAGTCGGGGCTGGACCTCACGCACACCCAGTTCGGGCTGGTGGTCATCGCCTTCCCGATCGGCGCCATCGTCGCCGGGCTCGGCGCGGCCGCAGCCATCCGGCGCTTCGGTGCCGCGGATGTCGCCGTCATCGGCACGGTGCTCACGGCCGTAGGGCTCGTCGTCGTCGGCTGGGCACCGGCGCTGTGGCTGCTCATCGCGGCCCTCTTCGTGGCCGGTGCCGCCGACTCGATCACCGACGTCGGGCAGAACAGCCACGGCATCGCCGTCCAGCGCGGCTACGGACGG
>JAFIDK010000505.1 GCA_017051695.1 Algoriphagus aestuarii
GCCATGGTGGGCCGGCGGCCGGGGTGCCGTTGGCGAATTCGACGCCGGGGGCGAAGAGGTGTGTTTTCCGGCGAGTTGCGGAACGGGAAACGGGGGACGGGCCTTCCGTGGTCCTGGGGTACAACTATCGTGCCCGTTCATTACTTTCGCGCGACCTCTGCGCCCTTTTGACAGCCCGCTGACCACTGGCGTTCCAGGGGTGAATTCCAGGTGCAGTCAGGCATCGCCGCGGCTTTGCCGCCGGAGCCTTCACACAGCGGAAGGGAAGTCTATGGACCTGGTGTGCCGGATTGGCATGTCTCATACCTATGCCCGTGATTTGCGGTCGACCGTGCGCCACAAGT
>JAFIDK010000506.1 GCA_017051695.1 Algoriphagus aestuarii
GAGGACCCCGAAGCAGAGGCCGGTCTCCGTAAGCTAAGTGGTAATCTTGCTGAGAATCTCTACAAGAAACTCGGCTGGGAGCCGCGCGATGGCGAATCAGAAAGCGATGCGTTACTGCGTGCGACTATCGTTGGTTCTATGATCTTCTCTGAACAACAGCCAATCCTTGACGAAGCCTTACGACGCTATAATGCAGCGCAAGGTGACATTTCCCGTCTGCCAAGTGATCTGCGCGCGATGATTTTAGGCGTCGCCGTGCGTTTTGCCTCTAATAAAGAAGAGGTGATTGATCGCTTAATCGAGCTATACCGAACGACTGCTTCAAGCGACCTTCGCATGGATAT
>JAFIDK010000507.1 GCA_017051695.1 Algoriphagus aestuarii
CGTAGGGCGGGCCGAACAAGTCCAAGGCCTGGGAGACCTGGGAGGCGGAGCGGCAGACCCGCGCCTCCGCCGTGGGGACGCCCGCCGCGGCCATGACCTCTTTAGCGAACGCTTTGGATCCTTCGATCCGCGCCGCCGCCTGGTCCGGGCCGAACACGGGGATACCGCGTCGCCGCAGTTCGTCGGCGACACCGGCAACCAGCGGGGCTTCCGGGCCGATGACCACCAGTTCCGCGCCGATCCGCGCGGCGAGCTCAGTGACCGCCAGGCCGTCAGTGATGTTGATGACGTGGTTCTCCGCCAGTTCAGCGGTTCCAGCGTTGCCGGGGGCACAGTGCAGGCTG
>JAFIDK010000051.1 GCA_017051695.1 Algoriphagus aestuarii
GTCAACAGCAGGCCCCGCTCGGTCGAGGCCACCATGTCGTCCAACGACGCGGTCGCACCCGGCAGTTCGAGAATCAGATTGTCGGCCTCCGGCGTCAACGGCAGCGCCGTCATCATCGCCGAATCGTAGGTTTGGACCAGGCGCGCCAACTCCCCGTCGCTGATCCACTCCGTCGCACCCACCGGACGCCCGTTGTCGAACGCGCTGATCCGCCGCCCCGGAGCGTCCGCCAGCACGAACGGCGCACACTCCAACCCGGGCTCGGCCGGATTCGACCGCAGCCGCACCGGCAGCGGAGACAACCGTTCCCCCACCCGGGTCCCGCCCTGCGGCGACGAGAACGCGGTCCGCCCCTCAAACGCGTCCCGCGCCCCCAACTCCCAGTACAAGTCGGTCATCAAATCAGCGACCGCCGACGGAGGCAGCAGCGTCTCATACCGTCCCGGAGGAAGCTCCACCGTGGTGCGGCCCCACGAGATCCGCCGCTCCAACTCGGCTTCCAACGCCGCCACATCCACATCCGTGAAATCGCGGGTCGCCTGCCCCACCCACGTGGAATGGTGCGGCTCCTCCGACTTGGCGTTGAGGTCCAGCGTCCCCGACGGCTGGTCGTGGCGGAGCCGCAGCCCCGTCGACGTGCCCAAAAACGTGGCGGACATCGTGTGCTGCGCATAGCCGTACAACCGCACACCCGCCTGCGCCGACCGTTCGAACGCCTTTCCCAGCGCTGGAGCGAACTCGGAGAACACGCCGATGTCTGTGACCGGAACCGGCGCATCCCACTCGCTGCCGGAAGCCTCCGCGCTCGCAGGATCCACCAGCGAATACGCTTCCTTGACCGGCGCCGACCCGCGCGCCGCCTCC
>JAFIDK010000508.1 GCA_017051695.1 Algoriphagus aestuarii
GACCCGTCCCGTCGCAGTCGCGGCAGTCGGTGTCCCAGCCGGTGCCGTCGCAGTGGTGGCATGGGGTGGTGGTGTGCCCGATGCCGCCGCACTCAGAGCACATGCCGTCGTCGTCGTAGCTGGTGCCGTCGCAGTGGTGGCAGGTGGTGGTGTCCTCGCCGGTGCCGTCGCAGTGGTAGCAGGCCGGGTCGATGTGGTTGTCGCCGGTGCCGTCACAGGAGGGGCACTCGTACTGGGAGCCGTCCGGGGTGAACGCGCTACCCCAGGGGGCGGACCATGCGTGGTCGGCGCAGAAGCAGGGCGCCGCGTTTTGGTGGAAGCGGTAGAAAACCTCAGTGCTCAT
>JAFIDK010000509.1 GCA_017051695.1 Algoriphagus aestuarii
CATCGGCTTGCAGTAGATGCCCCGCGAGGCGAAGGTCGCGTAGGCGGCGGCCACGTTCAGCGGGGAGACTTCCTCACTGCCCAGGGTGAAGGAGTTGTTCCCCTGGGTGCGCGGGTTGTCGTAGCTTTGGCCGTCGGCCCGGGTCAGGCCGAGTTTTTCCGCCATTTTGATGACGTTGCACAGGCCGACCCGTTTCTGCAGTTGGGCGAAGTAGGTGTTCACCGAGCCTTTGGTGCCCGACACCATGTTGTGGGTGGCGGCGCCGCCGCTTTCGCTGGAGTTGCTCACTGTCCACGGGGCGAGAGTGTTGCCGTCGCAGTTCTTCTGGCCGGTGACAGTGATG
>JAFIDK010000510.1 GCA_017051695.1 Algoriphagus aestuarii
GGACAGTGTGCCGGCGGTCGTGCACCGGGTGGTCAGCGCACCCCCGGACATCAGCGAAGTGCCGGAGCCGTTGCGGGAGATCGTCGCCGACTGTTTGAACAAGGACCCGGACAAGCGGCCCACCGCTAAGCAGTTGCTGATGCGCCTGCTCGGCCACAACGTGGAGGACGAGACGAAAGTCTCCACCTCGCAGGCAGTGGAGGAGGGGGAGAAGCGCGCGATCAGCCCGACCCCCTTCGTCTCGCCCTACCCGAATCAGCAGGTCAGCGAGAGCGGTCCGCAGACCCCGTTCCCCCCTCAGCCGCCCCCCGCCCCGCCCACCCCGCCGCACACCGGGCCGCAG
>JAFIDK010000511.1 GCA_017051695.1 Algoriphagus aestuarii
TGAACTGGTCACCTACGTCTCCCGCCGGTTGGCAGCCCACCGCCGTAGCCTGGGCACCCGGAAGGGAACCAGGGCATTGACGCCGTGGCGGCAGGCACTGTTCGGGCTCATCTGGTACCGCAAACGGGAAGACCTCACCCTGCTCGGTGCAGGATTTGGTATCTCGCGGGCCACCGCCTACCGCTACCGCGACGAGGTCACCACCGTGCTGTCTACTACCGCCCCCGACCTGCACCAGGCCCTGCAACGGGTGGCTGACCAGGGCTGGTCGCACGTGGTGGTCGACGGCAAGATCTTCACCACCGACCGGCTGACCGAAGACACCACCAGCGTCAAAGGTAAG
>JAFIDK010000512.1 GCA_017051695.1 Algoriphagus aestuarii
GGTCCGCTCCACCTCGTATTCGCTGGTGAGGAACTGGGCCACGTCGGCGGGGGAGTGCCCGTCCAGCAGCCGCTGCACGATCAGCGCCGCGGTGTCGTTGAGCTGCCAGTACTCACCGCTGCGGCCGTCCAGCAGCACCATGCCGTAGTCGGTTTGCGCGACTGAGATCTCGGGACGTAGCCGGAATTCAGCTCCTGTTGTCTCCACCGTTTGCTCCTTGGAGGACACGTTCGCGGGACCGCAGCCACAGCTCGACGGTGAGAGTGAGCTCCATGCCCCAGTCCGGGCCCCGGAACGAGTAGGGCTGTTTGACCCGTTCCACGAGCACGTCGGGGTGGATGAG
>JAFIDK010000513.1 GCA_017051695.1 Algoriphagus aestuarii
CCTTGGAGAAGGTGAACTTGACCGTGTAGTCGTCGACGGCCTCAGCGCTCTCGAGCCACTCCCACAGCGAGTGGTAGGAGGAGCCCTCGTACTTGCCGATCTCGACGGTGAAGACCACGTCGTCGGCGGTGAAGTCTTCGCCGTCGCTCCACTTGACGCCCTGGCGGAGCTTCAGCTCGTAGGTCTTGTCGTCGACCCACTCGCCGCTCTCCGCAAGCCAGGGGATGTATTCTCCAGTCTGCGGCTCGTAGAGGAACAGGGTCTCGTAGACCAGACCCACCGTTCCGGTGGCGTAGTTACCCGTGTCGAGCGGGTTCCACGTGCTCGGCGGCCCCCACTGGGT
>JAFIDK010000514.1 GCA_017051695.1 Algoriphagus aestuarii
CCTGACCGAGCACTTCAAGACCCACAAGAAGGACCACCACAGCCGGCGCGGCCTGCTGCAGATGGTCAACCGCCGCCGCAGCCTGCTCGACTACCTGCATCGCAAGGACCCGGCGCGCTACAGGGCCCTGATCGAGAAACTCGGCCTGCGCCGATAAAGCCGAACTCCGCCGCGGCGCAGTGATGCGCCGCGGCTCTTTTTTGGCCACGCCGGGCGCGGCCGCCCGACCGGGACAGGGGTCCTGGCCGGTCCATCGAAAGAGTCATCAAGGAAACCCAAGTGGCAAAAGTTACCAAGAGCTTCCAGTACGGCAACCAGACGGTCACGCTCGAAACCGGCGAGA
>JAFIDK010000515.1 GCA_017051695.1 Algoriphagus aestuarii
TCACCTTTATGGACTATCCAAGCAGTATTCGAAGTGCAATTTACACAACGAATGCCATCGAACGAACGATCAAAGAGATTCGGAAACGTCTAAAACCGATGAACAGTTTGAGCAGTTTAGAAGCTGCGGAAAAAGTCGTGTATTTGACCATCCAAGATTTTAATGAGAAATGGGCAGGGCGAAAGTTAAGAGGATTTGCCGAAGCGCATGAAGCCCTCGAGCGAATGTTTGAAGAACGTTATTGTTAACCAAATATTGTAAATAAACAAAATAAGGGGATTCTCCCTTTCCACACAAGAGACTGAATATTCAGTCTCCTGTGTGGAGGAAATATCCCCCCTCT
>JAFIDK010000516.1 GCA_017051695.1 Algoriphagus aestuarii
TGATGCGCTTCGTAGCTTTGTACGGAGGTCCCCTCGACGGCGCTTGTGTCCCTGCCACGCCGATTGAAGCCTACGTTCGCCAGGGGGTTACCCGCATCCTGTTCCGGGAGCGAAGACCGGGAGGAGCTGCCGGGTTGTATCAGCTCGTCCACGGCCGGTGGACCTTTGACAGCAGGACGCCTCTACCCGATTGACGACAAGGAATCATGGAAGACATCCCCTGGGAAGACGAGAACCGCGCTGACCTGATCACCACGGACGAAGCCTTGGAGCTGCTCGCGTACTACGACATCCCCGAAGAAACCATGCAGGAGTGGGTGAAGAGCGGAACGCTCGAACAAG
>JAFIDK010000517.1 GCA_017051695.1 Algoriphagus aestuarii
GCCGCGGCCGCGAACACCAGCTGGGCGAGGCCCGGATCCGGGAACTGCTGCCGCAGGTCCCCGGCTGGGAACTGGCCGAAGACGGCCGTGCGCTGGTGCGGACGTTCCGATTCGACGACTACCACCGCACCATGGCCTTCGTGAACGCGCTGGCCTGGATCGCGCACCGCGAGGACCACCACCCCGACCTCGGCGTGCACTACGACCGCTGCGTCGTGCGCTGGTCCACCCACGACGTGGGTGGACTGAGCGAGAACGACTTCATCTGCGCGGCCAAGGCGAGCGCGCTGGCCGGCTAGACGGCGGCGGGCTGCGGCTCAGCCGAGCCGGTCGAGGACCTCG
>JAFIDK010000052.1 GCA_017051695.1 Algoriphagus aestuarii
ACGCCCTCGGCCCCCTCGGCGCTGCAGGAACGGCCTACCTCATCAGCGTCGTTCAAGACGGGATCGCGTCCGCGGACCCGTGGCATCTCGACGACGGTTCACCAGCGCCGTCGCTGACAGACGCCGAGGAAGTCGAGGCCGAACCGGAACAGTCGCTGCCCGGTGAGGGCGGCCGGTCGCAGTTCGTGTGGCCTGTTGCGCCGCCGAGTGGGGCGCGTCTGTTGCCGATCGTGGCGGCGACTGAATCCCACGGTGAGACTCTGGTGACCTCACCGGTGAACCTCACTGATAGCGCCGGTGACGCTTCACCGGTGAACCTCACCGGTGGCGTCGAGGCAGCCTCACCGGTGAACCTCACTGGCTCGACGAGTGAACCTGCAGTGAACCTCACCGAACGCCCCGAGTTGACCTCACCGGTGAACCCCACCAGTGAAGCCGAGACGACCTCACCGGTGAAGTTCACCGGCTCGACGAGTGAACGCCGTGAATCGAAGCGTGATCTGCGGAAACGCCGCACTCGGTCGGCGCGTCGGTCGGCTTCACCGGTGAACCGGAAAACAGTGGCGGATCGCGCGCATGAGCTCGACGAGCTGATCCGGTCCGGTGAACTCGCAGAGAACTCATCGGTGAACCGCGTGCGACTCGCGTTGCGGTGCTCACCGGAGAACGCTCGGCGGGCGATCGAGTGGCGGAGAGAGCACCTCGTCGGTGAGGTCACCGGTGAACCCGCTGAGCGCCTCACCGGTGAACCCATCGGTGAACCCATCGGTGAGGTTACCGGTGAGCCAGCCGAGTGCCTCACCGGTGAACCCCCAGCCGAGTCCGGTGAACTCGTCGACGCCCAGACCGGT
>JAFIDK010000518.1 GCA_017051695.1 Algoriphagus aestuarii
CCCCAGCGAACACGGACTGTTCCGCAAGACCCTGCGCGCCGGCCTGGCCGTCACCGCTCTCGCGGGCATCCTCGTCGCCTTCTCCGGCCACCACCAGGCTCAGCTCATGGCACAAGACGAACCCATGAAGCTGGCCAGCGCGGAAGCGCTGTGGGAAGACGAAGACGGCGCGGGCTTCTCGATCTTCGCGGTCGGCGACGTCGTCGACGGACGCAACCACATCAACATCCAGATCCCGCACCTGCTGAGCATCCTCGCCACCAACAGCCTCGACGGCAACGTCCAGGGCATCAACGACGTGCAGGAACGCTACGAAGCCCAGTTCGGTCCCGGATCGTACGT
>JAFIDK010000519.1 GCA_017051695.1 Algoriphagus aestuarii
CGTTGTCGTTCCTTCAGGCGGCAACCCGATTTCGCGGTTCTTCACCTGGGTCGGCCAGCAGATGGGGGCCGCTCCCACCGGCAAGGACTACATCAAACGGGTGATCGGTCTGCCCGGCGACACCGTGGAATGCTGCGATGAGCAGAACCGGCTCATGGTCAACGGGGTGCCGCTGGACGAGGACTACCTCTACCCGGACAGTCTCGCTACGCACCAGGAGTTCGGCCCGGTCACGGTTCCGGAAGGCCACCTGTGGGTGATGGGCGACCACCGCGCCATCTCCTACGACTCCCGTATGCACCAGAGCGACAACGGGGGCGGCAGCATCCCCGAGGAGTCGGT
>JAFIDK010000520.1 GCA_017051695.1 Algoriphagus aestuarii
CGATGGCCCGCTTCAGGATTTCGGCATCGGCCTTGTCCGCCGTCCACAGGGTGCATTTCTTCAGCCGCGGCTTGTCGGCCTTCTTGCTCTTGAACTGGTCGAACTGATACAGGCTCTCGCGGGTGGTCTCCACCAGCAGGCGGGTACGGGCGTAGAGGTCGCGGTCCTTGACCGGCAGGGCGGCGAGGGCCAGCAGGGCGTCGGTGGCGCCGCCGCCCTTCAGGCCACCGATGACGCCGGCAACCAGCTTGCGGAAGCTGCGGTCGTTCAGCTCGTCCTTGCCGGTACCCACCAGCAGTACCCGCTGGGCACTGATGCCCGGCAGGGCAAACAGCATCAGGC
>JAFIDK010000521.1 GCA_017051695.1 Algoriphagus aestuarii
GGCGCCGACGTGGTGCGCCGCCTGGCGGCGCTGCGTCCGCAGCGGATCGCCTACGTCTCCTGCGATCCCGCGACGTTCGCCCGCGACCTGGCTGTCTTCGCGGAGCACGGCTACCGGATGGACGGGTTGCGCGCCTTCGACGCCTTCCCCATGACGCACCACGTGGAGTGCGTGGGCGTCCTGCTCCCCGCCTAGACGCTGCCCTTCGGCGTGCCGCACCGCGTCGCTGGACGCGACCGGCCGCGTCCAGCGGAAGAATGAGGGGTATGCGACTGAGAATCTTCACCGAACCCCAGCAGGGCGCCAGCTACGAGACGCTGCTCACCGTCGCAAAAGCCAGT
>JAFIDK010000522.1 GCA_017051695.1 Algoriphagus aestuarii
GATGCCATGGGCAGGAACATCATCCGGAAAACCTGTCCCCAGTGCGGGGGAAGGTCCGGCACGCTGGTGGCGGGATTCCTGGAGTGCGGGGCACGGAAATTCGAGAACCGGTGCCCCCGCAAAAATCCCATCAGGGAAATAAGGGAGAAAGTTCGCGATTTGTTCTGAGGTGTCCCCTGCAACGGAGCACAAGAGATTCCCCCGTCGATACCGGTGTAAAGGACGCTAAGTCCACGTCTTTCCTGAAGGAATAAAAACGGCATACCGTGCATTCCTGTCATGAGGTAAATTCGTCAAAGCGGCATACCGGTAATACTGGAAAATCTGACGGGCAGTGGATG
>JAFIDK010000523.1 GCA_017051695.1 Algoriphagus aestuarii
CCTGTTCCACGTGATCGCCAAGTACGGCCGCGAGGTGGTCAGCCGGGTGCGGGTGGATGCCGCCAACCAGTTGCGCCACGACAAGCCGGCGCGCCGGGTGGTCAAGCGCGCGCACTGGCTGCTGCTGCGCAACCCGGCCAACCTCAAGGACAGCGAGCAGGTGCGGCTGGCCGAGGTGTTGGAGGCCAACCAGACGCTGATGGTGGCCTATGTGATGAAGGAGCAGCTCAAGGCGCTGTGGAACGCACCCACGGCCTGGGCTTGGCGGCGTGCCTGGAACCAGTGGCTACGCCATGCCAAAGAAAGCGGCATCCCGGCGCTGGTCCACTTCGCCAAATGCC
>JAFIDK010000524.1 GCA_017051695.1 Algoriphagus aestuarii
GGCCATCGCGATCACCACGTCGCCCACGCGGACCCGGTCCGGGCCGAGGATGGCATCCGCCTCCACAATCCCGGTTCCGGCCCCGGCCAGGTCGTACTCGTCGGGACCCATCGCACCGGGGTGTTCCGCGGTCTCCCCGCCGATCAGCGTGCATCCCGCCTGGCAGCAGCCTTCCGCGATCCCGCTGACGATCTCGGCGATCCGCTCGGGCACCACGGAGCCGCAGGCGATGTAGTCGGTGAGGAACAGCGGCTCGGCTCCGCTGACCACCAGGTCGTCCACGACCATGGCGACCAGGTCGATGCCGATCGTGTCGTGCCGGTCCAATGCCTGGGCGAGC
>JAFIDK010000525.1 GCA_017051695.1 Algoriphagus aestuarii
GCGCGAACTGGGAGGCGCCGGTAAACGCCAGCAGGCTGAGCACGCACGCCTGGGCAACAGAGAGGCCCGCGGTGGTTGCCGTGGTGCCGAAAGCGAGGCCGGAGAGGCCGACAGCGAGCCCGACCCCGAACCCGTCGCGGACGGGGGGTCGGCGCGCCAGCGCGAAAAGGCGGGACAGCGGGGTTGGACGATTCACGCCAGAGAACCTAGCCGACCCGCAGCCGAAGACAGAAACTTGACCTGGCTATCGCCGCGGCGGGCGAGACCCCGGTGAAACCGCCATAGCGGAGCGTGCGCGCCCGAAGGGGCATCCGGCCAGCGGTCAGGCGTCCCGTCGCGG
>JAFIDK010000526.1 GCA_017051695.1 Algoriphagus aestuarii
CCAGGGTAAATTCTGGTTCAGGGTCTTCCTTTTTCTGTTCCTGGCCTGGAATTGGAATTTGTGCCAAATAACTGCGATTGATTTCTTGAAGTCGCTCAATTCTTTCCATATACTGCTGTTCAATTTCTGGGAACTTCTGGACCTTATTCTCCAGTTCCTGGACCTTTGCCACTATCTGAGGAAGTGTGGATAGGTCGTCAGGGTTTTCAATGATTTTCTGTAACGCCTTTGAAATCTCCACCTTTACACATCCTTTCAAGTTATTGTTTTTAATAGATAAACAACTTCATTCATTTTGCTGTATGTTTCTAGACTGTCAAAGTAGACGCTGTTATTTTCT
>JAFIDK010000527.1 GCA_017051695.1 Algoriphagus aestuarii
CGGGAACCAGCCGGTCGTGTGGCGCGGCCCGATGCTGCACCGCGCGCTGCAGCAGTTCCTCGCCGACGTGTACTGGGGCGACCTCGACATCCTGCTGATGGACCTCCCGCCCGGGACCGGCGACATCGCGATCTCGGTGGCGCAGCTCCTGCCGAACGCCGAGATCCTCGTGGTGACCACCCCGCAGCAGGCTGCAGCCGAGGTTGCCGAACGCGCCGGGTCGATCTCCGCGCAGACCCACCAGCGGGTCGCTGGCGTGATCGAGAACATGTCCTACTACCAGGCCCCGGGCAGCGACGAGCGGGTCTACATCTTCGGTGAAGGCGGGGGCCAGGCGGTC
>JAFIDK010000053.1 GCA_017051695.1 Algoriphagus aestuarii
CGGCGCGGACACACCCGCCTCTGCCGCGATTGCGGAGATCGTCACGGATCGGCTCGGTGTCTCGGCCACGCGTCCTCCTTTTCCTCTGTCTCTCCTTCAAAGTATGAGCGCAGAAGGCCGCGGTCATACCTGAGACGTCGCCCGGTGGTTGACGACCTGCCCCATTGCCTCTAGTGTCCTTCGTCACAATGTTCCGGAAATTTTCGGAAAATATTGCGACTCAACCTTAGGGAGTCTGATGAAACCGGTGCGTCTCATCACCGCCGCGCTCACTACTGCGGTGCTGTCTCTCCCCCTCATGGTGGTTCCCGCTAGCGCGGGACCGGTCCACGACCATCATCCCGCTCCCCACTCCAACGCGAAATCCGAGCGGCTGCGCTGGGCTGCCCCCGACGGCTTCTACATCGGCAGCGCGGTCGCGGGCGGCGGCCACCACCTGGAGCAGGACTACCCCGACCCCTTCACCCACGACGGGAAATACCGCAGCATCCTGGCTCAGCAGTTCAGCTCAGTCTCCCCGGAAAACCAGATGAAGTGGGAGTACATCCATCCTGAGCCGGACCGCTACGACTTCGCCATGGCCGACAAGATCGTCGACTTCGCGGAGCGTAACGACCAGAAGGTCCGCGGTCACACCCTGCTGTGGCACAGCCAGAACCCCGAGTGGCTCGAAGAGGGCGACTACTCCCCTGAGGAGCTGCGCGAGATCCTGCGGGACCACATCACCACCGTGGTCGGCCGCTACGCCGGACGGATCCACCAGTGGGATGTGGCCAACGAGATCTTCGACGAGCAGGGCAACCTGCGTACTCAGGAGAACATCTGGATCCGCGAGCTCGGCCCCGGCA
>JAFIDK010000528.1 GCA_017051695.1 Algoriphagus aestuarii
CATCAGACCCACCCCGTGCATTGGATCAGGAGATCGTAAATTCTAAATTCCACTATCCCGAAAGAAGCCGACATTTATCTATTTAATTTTTCTTTTTTGTGGTGGGGGGACGACCCGTAATTAAAGAGGCTAAAGCCAATTCTTCAGAAGTAAAACCGCTTCTAAGATAGCGCCATTCAGAAATAATAAGCGTGGAATCTTCCTGCCGAGTGGGAGTCCACGTTTCAGGATCCCATGGATAACCCGCTGAATAATCGATACGCGCCTGACGAAGAGCACCGAAGGTAGTGGAATAGGATCGGCTTTTAGTCAGGAAATGACCCCTAAAACCAAGCGTATG
>JAFIDK010000529.1 GCA_017051695.1 Algoriphagus aestuarii
TCCAAGGTGAGGTCCGCGTCGGTCGCCGTGTACTGGGTCACCGACTCCAGCAGGGCGTGCATGGTCGTGGGGTTGGCGAGCACCTTGCTGTCGAGCATCTGCGAAGCGAGCGCGCCCAGGAACATCTGCTGGCGGTCGATACGGCCCAGGTCGCCCCCGTCGCCGATCTCGTAGCGGGCGCGGACGAAAGCCAGCGCCTGCTCCCCGTCGAGCACCTGGGTGCCCGCTTCTATGTCGAGTTTGGACCGCTCGTCGTGGAGGGGGACGGGGATGCACATTTCGACGCCGCCGAGGGCGTCCACCATCTCCCGGAACCCTACGAAGCTCAGGTGCACGAAGT
>JAFIDK010000530.1 GCA_017051695.1 Algoriphagus aestuarii
TGAAGATCCCGAACTGCATGCCCGCTCCCAAAAGCCTTCTCAAGGAGAAATTAAAGTTTCAACTATTATGGGGAACTCCACGGCCCCGCCCCCTATTCCCCCGCGCGATGTGCGCTAGTCCGCAGCCCGGTCAGAGCCGCTGAGCACCGCAAGCAGTGCGTCGTCGCTGCGCGCGCTGCTGAGCAGGACCACGACATCGCCCGCGGCGAGCACCGTCTCCGGCAGCGGGGCCCGCGCCTGCCCCGCCCGCACGAGGGCGACCAGGACCACGCCTTCCGGCAGCGCGGCGCTCAACTCCGCCGCACTGCGTCCCGTGAAAGGCGACTCCTCAGTCAGCAC
>JAFIDK010000531.1 GCA_017051695.1 Algoriphagus aestuarii
GATCGCACACCGCCACCGCTGTGCCCTAGCCATCGCGGTGTAGTCGGCACTCGTGATCCCGTATCTGCGCTGTAGTTTACGGTCGCGTTCGGCAGCGCGCTGCTTCCGAGTTCTGCGCTTGCGGTACGCAGACTCGCAGTCGCGGCAGCGCGTGCCACGGCGGTTCCCCTGCCGACGAGGAAACCTTCCCAGCGGGAGCATTTGCCCGCACGTGCGGCATTCCCGCACGTAGGGGTTCACGCCCTGTACTTCCGGTCGTCCGGACATCCGTACCCATCTCCCCAGCTAGTGCCGTAAATCTCGGGGTCCGATTCGATCTGAACCCCGAAGAACGGCATC
>JAFIDK010000532.1 GCA_017051695.1 Algoriphagus aestuarii
CTTGTCGCAGGCTGCGAGCCTAGAAAGCGACAGCATGACTCCTGCAACAGCCGAGATCACTCTGCACACTCCCGTGGGATACGGCGTTGCTGCCCTGGCTGGGGGTGGGCGCTGATGTACCAAATCATCTGGGCTGCAGAGCACGCCCCCATAGCTAATGCTGAGGAGCGCGCCATCCTGGTCGCGCTAGCCGTGCGAGGAGACCCTGATGGTTGCAACTGCTACCGGTCGGTGGCGACCCTCGCCCGCGCAGCCCGCGTGTCGAAGCGCACGGTCCAGCGTCGGCTCAAAGACCTCACCGTTCGGGGCATCATCCGCGAGCAGCCGTGGGACCCTCCG
>JAFIDK010000533.1 GCA_017051695.1 Algoriphagus aestuarii
CCTCGCCGGCGCCCCCCTGGTGTACGCGCTCGGGTTCTGGGCCGCGGACCTGGAAGGACTTGTGCTGGCACCGCCGGTCACGGGTGCTCTCGCGGTGCTGACGTTCGCGGGACTCGTCGCGCGGCTCGTCGGTGCCCGATGGGCGCCGCTGGCCGCCCTCCTCCTCGCGGTGTGCCTGCCCCAGCAGTGGATCAGCCGCTCCACGTACAGCGAACCGGTCGCCCAGATCATGCTGCTCGGCGGGCTCGTGCTTGCCTACGACGCGCTGGAGAGAAGAGCCCGGGGCCGGTGGTCGGCAGGGCACACGCTCGCTCTTGCCGCGGGGCTGAGCTTGGGACT
>JAFIDK010000534.1 GCA_017051695.1 Algoriphagus aestuarii
GTCCAGTCCAGGCCGTTGCGCGACCAGAGCCGCGGCTCGCCATCGCGCAGCGCGGCGAGCAGGCGGTAACCGTCCCACTTGAGTTCGTGCAGCCAGCGCTCGCCGTCGGGCGGCTTCGCCACCAGGCGCGCGAGCTGCGGGCGCGGAGCGTCGGTCGCCAGCGCGCGACGGCGCGCGCCCGGTAGCTTCGCCGCGAGGGCGGCCCAGTCGCTGCGCCGGCGGCCGGCGGCGGACTTGCGCATCGCCTTCGCGGGGCTGGCGGTCTTCTTCGTCGCCTTCGTGACCCGTCCGGCAGATGTCGCGGTGTTCGCCTTCGCCGGCGTCTTCGCGGCCTTGTTC
>JAFIDK010000535.1 GCA_017051695.1 Algoriphagus aestuarii
GCGCACAAAGTACAAGGCGTGAGACGGTAGCGGGGAGCAACCCGAGGTGAGTGCGCAGCGTACTGGCGATTTGACGATCGGTGTCATCGGGCCGCACGAGGTTGTCGAGCGAGTCATGTTGATGGGCCCGGGATCGACCGGCCCTTTGAACGCCAGACTCATTGCGGCTGCCTATCGGGACGAGCAGGAGGCCGCCGAGAAGGTACTCCGCCTAGGGTCGGCTATCGACGCATACCTGTTTGCGAGCCCTGTGCCCTACGAGTTCGCCCGGAAAGCCGGTGTGCTCACGATGCCGGCAACCTACGTCCCGCTCAACGGCGCGAGCCTGCACGAAGCGCT
>JAFIDK010000536.1 GCA_017051695.1 Algoriphagus aestuarii
GTAGTCGTAGTAGGTCCACGGCGTGTTGCTGATCTGGCGGTCGTTGTTGATCACCAGGTCGAACTCGCCGCTGTTGCGCTGGTCCACCAGGGCGTTGAACTCGGGGAAGTCAGTGGTGACCTTGATACCGACTTCGCTCGCGCTCTCGCTGATGACCCGGGCGGCCTCCATCCAGTCGGTCCAGCCGCTGGGAACGATGAGGGTCAGATCGATCGGCTCACCGTCAGGGGTCTCGACGAAGCCGTCGTTGTCGGTGTCCTCGTAGCCGGCTTCCTCAAGGATCTTCTTGGCGACCTTCGGGTCACGCGGGGTGGCGTGCTTCTCGACCACCTCGGTGT
>JAFIDK010000537.1 GCA_017051695.1 Algoriphagus aestuarii
GGGTCTTCCGGGCTGTCGGGAGGTCACCGTGACGTTGCACGTCTCCCTTATATCCCTTCCCCGCTGATGGCCGCTGGGTCCGGTAACCGAAGGGCCTGGCGGAGACATCCGAGACGTATTCGATTTGCTGTCCCGCGAGATTCCGCTACAGTTCTTAGTGCACGTGGATGTCAGGGCTGAGCAGAGGCCCGGCATCAAACGGCATGCGGACGTGGCTCAGTTGGTAGAGCATCACCTTGCCAAGGTGAGGGTCGCGGGTTCGAATCCCGTCGTCCGCTCGGATTTGACGGTGCGGGTTTCCCCACCGTCTTTTCATCCGGTGGAGTGGCCGAGAGGCG
>JAFIDK010000054.1 GCA_017051695.1 Algoriphagus aestuarii
TACAACCACCTGAACCTGCCTAGGGAAATCACTTTTACTTCCGGAGCAAAGATCCGTTTTGCCTATGATGCGGAAGGGACCAAGCTGGGTCAGAAGGTGTACAACAGCAGCGGGACACTGACCAAGACACAGGACTACATCGGGGAGATCGTCCTACTGGACGGTCAACTTGATTACCTGATCCATGAGGAGGGAAGAATCGTCGCAGAAGCAAATGGGCTTTGGGGTGAATATTATGTCAAAGATCACCTGGGAAATGTAAGGCAGGTGCTTCGAGCCGCCAACAGTCAGACCTTAATGGCGACGATGGAAACCCAGAATGCGGGAACAGAGGAAGTACAGTTTTCGATGGTATCAGAATCCAGACAGACCGAGCCTGAACACAATGTCACTATGGGAGGGAACAAGGTTGCCTGGCTGAATGCCAACAGGGGCAGGATGGTAGGACCGGGGAGAACCCAGCCGATCTATGCAGGGGACAGTCTTAAATTACAGGTCCATGGGAAGTACGAGGATGAGAAGAACCAGAATGCCAATGCGGCAAGTTTTATGGCATCTGGTGGCAAGGAACGTCTGATCGCCGATCTGAATGAACTGGCAATCAGCAACCAGCGGGCAGGAGGAGCCAATCCGATTGCCTTGCTGAACCTGGCGGATATCCTTGCCAAGGATCTTCAAAAGAAGGAAAGCCCCGAGGCTTATCTGATGTATGCGCTTTATGATCAGGACAGCAATCGCTATGAGGTAGGCAAGAAAGTGCTGACCAGAAATGCGGCCAACCAACATGAAATCCTGGAGGAGGAAATGTATATTGCAAAGGACGGCTATATGGAAACCTTTGT
>JAFIDK010000538.1 GCA_017051695.1 Algoriphagus aestuarii
TGGCCAGCGACCACGGCCCCACTCTGGTCGCCAACTTCGTTCGCCTGGCCCGGGCCCACCGCCGGGTGGTTGCTGGACGTCCCGGAGCTACCGCGCAGCAGAGCGGAAGCCCGCGGCCCGCACTCCACACGACCCCGGTGCGACCAGGACAGCAGGGGGTACCGCCCACCGGGGCAGCGCCGCGGGCTCTCCACGAGGTGCGGAAAACCCTGCGGTTCCGGGTCATGCCGCGTGCCGTGGACACCGAAGCAGCGTTCCTCACCTGCTATGCCGGACGCGACTACGCCTTCTGGCTGGACAGCAGCCTGACCGGCGGGACCGCACGGTTCTCGTTTCTC
>JAFIDK010000539.1 GCA_017051695.1 Algoriphagus aestuarii
CCTCGCACAGCCGCACTGCTTCGATGACGTGGGAGGAGGAGACGGGCTGGTCGTTGTCGCGTAGCTGTCGCGCCGCCTCGGTGAGCCACCGTTCCACGGGCCGGTCGGGGACGGTGAACAGGTGGTGGTACCAGCCGGGGGAGCGGACGCCGGCGCGGTATCCGGTGGCGGCGGCGAGCCGCCCGTGCGTCCAGGGGATCCACGTTGCGGCGACTTTGGTTTTCGCGAGTCCGCGCAGGAGCCGGGTGTCGGCGGTGGCGGGAGGCAGGTCGAGGAGGGCGGGCACGTGCCAGGCGCCGCAGACCACGGCGATCCGCTCGTATCCGGCGCGCAGCGTG
>JAFIDK010000540.1 GCA_017051695.1 Algoriphagus aestuarii
TGGCTGAGTTGTTTTGACGGGGTTTCCATACCATTTCTTGCGCATTACGGTTCGAACACTCGAACACCTATACGGATTCTCCTGCACAGTGGCAGATATGTAAATACGGGGTTTACGTACCATTTCTTGCGCATTACGGTTCGAACACTCGAACACCTATACGGATTCTCCTGCACAGTGGCAGATATGTAAATACGGGGTTTCCGTACCATTTCTTGCGCATTACGGTTCGAACACTCGAACACCTATACGGATTCTCCTGCACAGTGGCAGATATGTAAATACGGGGTTTCGGTACCATTTCTTGCGCATTACGGTTCGAAGACTCGAACACCTA
>JAFIDK010000541.1 GCA_017051695.1 Algoriphagus aestuarii
GGGACAGGGCGCGGCGGCCCGCCTGCGCTCGAGCCGGGACGTCCGCCAGCCGTGCCAGGACCAGGACGCGGCGCCTGGGGGCGCGGTGCCTGGGGACGCGGCGGTCCGCCTGCACTCGCACCGGGGCGGGGCGGCATCATGCCGGGGTGCGGACGCGGCCCCGGACGAGGCGCACCCGTACCGCCGGACGCCGGCGGACGCGGCGTAGGCCGCGTGCCCATACCGCTGGCGGTCGAACTGAAGGGGTTGTTGCCCGGACGCGGTCCCGGCTTGGGCACCGGACGCGGCGTCTTCCCAGATTCAGGACGTGCGGGACCTTGGGCACCGGAAGGCTGCT
>JAFIDK010000542.1 GCA_017051695.1 Algoriphagus aestuarii
TTCGCGGTTTTCGTCTTTGACTGACCGGTAGCGGTGCCCCGAAGCGCGCAACGCGCCCAGGGTGTGCGGAAGGTCGACGTGATCGGGCACACCTTCGAGTCTATTCACCGCATCGCGGTTGTGGCGGACACAGGTGTGCGGAATCCCACGCCCCCTGCCACGGCAGAAGACGGCGCCATGCCTGACCCCCGGGATTCTGGGGTAAAGGGAATGTTCCGCATGCAAGGAGAACCGGCAACAAGAGAGAATGGCGATGCCCGTGAGAGACCGCTCACGGTAGACGGCGAGGAGGCGACAGTGACCCGGTTCAGCGACGCCCTGGCTACCGGGGTCGACC
>JAFIDK010000543.1 GCA_017051695.1 Algoriphagus aestuarii
TTCCTCGGGACCCCGGTCGAGAGCCAGATGGCGAACCTGATCATCGCCCAGCTGCTCTTCCTCGATCATGACGATCCCGAGGCCGACATCCGTCTCTACATCAACTCGCCGGGCGGCGAGGTCTACTCCGGCCTGGCGATCTACGACACGATGCAGATGATCCGCCCGGACATCCAGACCTACTGCGTTGGCATGGGTGCCTCGATGGCGGCCGTGCTGCTCGCCGGCGGCACGCCGGGCAAGCGCTTCGCGCTCCCGAACAGCCGCATCATGATCCACCAGGGTTCCGGTGGCTTCCGCGGCAACATCCCGGACATCGAGGTCCAGGCGAAGGAGA
>JAFIDK010000544.1 GCA_017051695.1 Algoriphagus aestuarii
CGACAGGAATGCGTCCGATGGGAAGTGCAGAAGCAACGATGCGTGTGTTTGCACAAAGATTGAAAAATGGACGAAGTTGGGTGGATGAAGGACTTGATGCGATGATGACAGGACTTGTGGCAAGTTTGGATCGTATGGAATTAAAGACAGTATTCGGGCGTGTCAAACATTGGATTAATGAGACAAATGAAGAGAATCCCCCCAGGTTTTATCTAGAGCGAATTTCAAAGACAGTAGGAAAAGTTACGAGGGATAATATCGCATATTTAAAAGGCAAAGCCAACACTCCGATTTACAGAGCTTTAAAGGCTCTAGCTGGTTTTTAAAAAATAAAATT
>JAFIDK010000545.1 GCA_017051695.1 Algoriphagus aestuarii
GTTCACATCCGTCACGGGATGTCGATCCTTTTCTGGTGGGTCGTTCGCTGCCGGGAAACGTCAGGTTCGGGCTAGATGTCCAGGAAACGGACGTCCCGGGCGTTGCGCTGGATGAAGGCGCGTCGGGATTCGACGTCTTCCCCCATGAGCACGCTGAACATTTCGTCTGCCTGGGCTGCGTCGTCCAGCGTCACTTGCAGCAGCACCCGCCGTTCGGGGTCCATGGTGGTTTCCCACAGTTCGCTGGGGTTCATCTCTCCCAGGCCTTTGAAGCGCTGGACGAGGTCGCGGGGCCGGGGGTCCTTCTTGCCCGCTGCGATACCGGCGGCGATCTTC
>JAFIDK010000546.1 GCA_017051695.1 Algoriphagus aestuarii
GTCCGGAGCTGATCTCCACGAGGTCGGGCACCATCCAGGCGTTCAATCACCTCGACAAGGGTGACACCTTCACCGTGGACAAAGTCGTCGGCGAGGCGTCGGCGGACGACTACGACGGGCTCGTGTTGCCGGGAGGGGTGGCGAACCCCGACATCCTGCGCACCGACCCCAACGCGGTGAGTTTCGTGCGTGACTTCTTCACCAAGGGGAAGCCGGTCGCTGCGATCTGCCACGCCGCGTGGACCTTGATCGAGGCCGACGTGGTACGCGGTCGTCGGCTGACCTCGTGGCCCAGCCTGCAGACCGATCTGCGTAACGCGGGCGCGGAATGGGTCG
>JAFIDK010000547.1 GCA_017051695.1 Algoriphagus aestuarii
GGACGATCAGACCGGATCTGATGGCTTCGGGAAGGATAATTCCCGCGCAGAAAAAACGATGGATATCACGGTGTTTTCCCACGATTGGGAAACACCGGAGGGCATTAAAACAGTGCTGCATGTGCCCGGGTCTGGGACCGGACTCGAACGACACCGGATCATCCAACCTGGCACAAAAGTACGGCTGCGCCTTATCAACAGTTCCAGCCCGACGAAAATCTTCTCGCTAAACGGCACACCTTTCCGGGTATCTGCGATCGACGGCTGGAGCATCAACGAACCGGAAGCCGTGACCGGCAAGTGGCTTAAAATCGGAGGCGGAGGACGCTACGACGT
>JAFIDK010000055.1 GCA_017051695.1 Algoriphagus aestuarii
TTCACAGTCCGACGGTCACTGTCAAGGTGATGCGCCTCACACTCTTACGGGAGCGCTTACGGGCAAGCATGGCGCGTCGCACCCGGTAGTACAAGTTGACGCTTCCGCCGATGGCGAGCATAGGCAGAACAGCACTTCCAAGCGTGTACCCGAACTGTTGCGCATCCACGACGACAAACACAGCGGAGACGATACCTGCAACGATCCACCATGCACGCGGGCTACGGATGATGTTTGACGCGTGGAACCTGAGCACTCCTACGGTCAATGTAAGCGCGTGACCGTACGCCTGTCGCAGAGTTTTCGTCTCCATGTCCCTGCTCCTTCGTATCGTGCGTTGCACTCACCCTACCACACTTTGTCAAGCCCAAGGGATTGTGGGGAACCTCTGATGCTGTCAGTGTTCCTTATCGCGCGCGTGCGTAGCAGAGTTCCCATTATAATGCAACCCAATATGTTGAATCTCACCCAATGTATTATAATGCATTATAATGCCCCAATGTATGCGTTCCCCTGCCTACACAGTGGGTGAGTATGTGCAGGTAGGCGCTTATATGGCCTGTGATAGGTCGGTATAGGTGGGTATGCGCACGTGTGTATATACGCGCACACAGGGGTACTAGGTAGAGGTACGGGGGAGGGGTAGTGGGTACGCCCCCTGCACATACGGGGTAGGGGTACTAGGTATGCGTGCGCGTGGGTGAGGTTGGGCACACTTCCGCGTTCTCAGTTGACGTATGAGATGATCTCTGCTAGCTGGCATACCCCTACCAGGTACCAGTACATACCCCAGGGGGGTGTCCCCTCCCCACCCCCTCCCGTAT
>JAFIDK010000548.1 GCA_017051695.1 Algoriphagus aestuarii
GTCGGCTGTAAAACGCCCCGGCCCCTTCCGCCGCGAAATGAACCTCCTCGATTAGGAAGGTACGAATGTCTTCGCCCTGTCCGGTCGTGATTTTAAGCGTATGGGTTCCCTCCAGGGCCTGCCGAAGGGTTTCCCGCGTCCGGCCGTCTTTGTACAAGGGCAAGGGCAGCCCGGTCACCAACTGGATCGGATCACAATCATTCGCTCCCATCTGCCACAGAGCAGTCAAAATAAACAATACCGTGTTTTTCGTACCTTTCTCCGCCTGCTTTTGCTGCCGATCGCCCGCATCCACCACGCGGTCTACCACTTCACCGATATACCAGCTTTCACCC
>JAFIDK010000549.1 GCA_017051695.1 Algoriphagus aestuarii
GCAACGACGCACTACACTGTGCGAACGGTTGACGACACCGACATCGTGGTGTTTCAACAGAACTCCTCCGACGCCAGCAACCTCGCAGATCACGGAGACACCGTGTGGCTGTCCTGGCGTCCCGAGCACTCTTACGTGCTTCCAGGCTGAACAGTTCAGCCGTTCCTCTGCACCATCCCCCCTAACTCAGGAACGACGGCACCGTGCGTAGAAAACACACCATCAATCCTGCTGTGCTGCGTGGCTTCACCCAGCGTCGTGTGAGCCGCCGCGACACCTTCAAACTCGCTGGTCTTTCCGCTGCCGCCCTGGCGCTCGCCGGCTGCGGTATCGAG
>JAFIDK010000550.1 GCA_017051695.1 Algoriphagus aestuarii
CTTCGTTATGTCGGTTCGATGGAACGGACCGTGGTCGGGCCCGGCGGAACGCACGCGACCCGCAACGATTGTTGCCGCCCACGTCGGGAATCTCAACACGCTTCCCGGGCCGGCGGACGTGCGCGCTCCGGTGCTCCGCTCCTGGAGTCGAGGGGAGCCGGGTGGGGAAGACCGTGTCCCAGCAGCCCATCTCTCCAGCTTTTCTCGCCGGGCTTTCCTGAGAGTCCTCTTATCCTTCTCCCAGAATTCTCTCGGGATTACTGTCTGTCACAACAAGTGCTGTGCTGTCGAACCGCTTTCTCCCGCAGCCTCCGTTGGTGATCGTTCTCTCGGAG
>JAFIDK010000551.1 GCA_017051695.1 Algoriphagus aestuarii
GGAAGCCCTCTTCGTCTTTGAGCTGGGCGGCGAGGGCCTCGTCGATGAGGACCGTGCCGGGGCGGGCGAAGGAGGTGAGCCTGCTGGCCCGGTTGACCGTGGTGCCGAACACGTCGCCGAGGAGGGCCAGCACCGGACCGTAGGCCACTCCGACCCGCACGTCCGGCACTTCGACGTGGGTTTTGACGCCGGCGGCGAGCTGCAGGGCGATGTCCGCGGCCGAGCGGGCGTCGTCGGCGACGTAGAGGATCTCGTCCCCCAGGGTTTTGACGATCCGGCCGCCGCAGGAGGCGACGATGTCGGCGGAGGTCGCTTCGAACCCCTCCACCACGTCG
>JAFIDK010000552.1 GCA_017051695.1 Algoriphagus aestuarii
CACATCCTGGTGGGCCGCCACCCTCAGTGGGGCGACCTCGCCCGCAGGTTCCTCAACATCGCGGTGACCACCCTGCTGTTCCGGCCCCTTATCGGGCACATCGACCTGGACGGTCCGCTGTGGTGGCTGAGCCTGCTCCTCATGGCCGCGATCGTGGTGGTGGTGTGGCTGGCCGACTCGGTGGCCGCCGCGGCGATCCGTGCCGACCGGATGCGGACCCGCTTCGGGGTCACCCTGCGCGACGAGATGCGCGCCCAGGTCGCCATCGGTATGGCCGTGGGAGCCTCGGCCATCCTGATGGCGCTCTCCGTCCACGTCATGGGGTTGACCACCTT
>JAFIDK010000553.1 GCA_017051695.1 Algoriphagus aestuarii
GTCCGACGTGCCGCGGGACCGGAACGCACCTACTACGTCTCCACCGTGGCCGGCTTCCACGGCCGCACCTCCGGCTCGCTCGCCCTCACCGGCAAACCCGCGATTCGGGACCCGTTCGGCCCCTTCAACCTGGACGTGCGGTTCGTCCCCCACGGCGACGTGGCAGCGCTGCGCGAAGCCGTCACCGACCAGTGCATCGCGGTCTTCGTCGAGCCCGTGCAAGGGGAGGCCGGAGTCGTCCCGGCCCGGCCAGGCTACCTGGCCGCGGTCCGCGAGATCTGCGACGCCACCGGAGCCGCCTTCGTCCTCGACGAGATCCAAAGCGGGATCGGCCG
>JAFIDK010000554.1 GCA_017051695.1 Algoriphagus aestuarii
GCTCGTGCAGGCCAGCAGGCGACTGCCCGCCGCGGATCCGCAGGTAGCCGGGCCGTTCGGTGAGGGAGACCCAGGAGGAGTCGAAGGGCCGGCGCAGCGTGCTCCACTCGGGCCGCGGCGTGGGGTCGTCGAAGTGGTCGGTCTCCGACGGCTGCGGCCACGGGTGCGGGGCCAGGCCGCGCGGTCCCGGCACTTCCAGCAGCGGTTCCGCGTTGCGGACGCGGGGCCACCCGTCTGAAGACCATTCGATCTTCTGCAACGCGGTCTCCCGACCGAGGACGCACCGGCCGCTGGGCGGCATCGGGCGTCCGGTCAGGTGCGCGAAATACCATTC
>JAFIDK010000555.1 GCA_017051695.1 Algoriphagus aestuarii
GGGAAGCGGATGGTCTGGCGGTAGGGCGGCTCCGGGTTGTTGCCCGCCTGCGGCTTCGGGTCGTTGGGCACGGTCCAGAAGTCCTGGCCGCCGTAGAAGGCGTCGGCGTTGGTGATGTGGTAGCGCTCCAGGATCTCCCGCTGCACCTTGTACAGGTCGTCCGGGTAGCGCAGGTGGGACAGCAGCGTGTCGCTGATCTCGTCCTTGCTGGTGACCACTCCAGGGAACGCCTTGGACCAGGTCTGCAGGACCGGGTCTTCCTCGTCCCAGCCGTACAGGGTCACGGTTCCGTCGTAGGCGTCCACGGTGGCCTTGACCGAGTTGCGGATGTAGT
>JAFIDK010000556.1 GCA_017051695.1 Algoriphagus aestuarii
GTTTCTTTTCTCGAACGGGTCCATCCATGCTCCCCGCACACGTGGGGCTAGGCCGATTTGTTTCGTTCTGTGTGAGCGAAGGTGGGAGGTAATGCCTGGGGTTTGAAGACGGATGTTTTCTCTGCGGACGGCTTTAGCGCTGGTCGTTTCCTGGGCAGCTGGTTTTCGCGGGCGAGGCGGGCGCCTACACTCCGCGGAGCCAGCGTCCGGCGAGCGTGCCGTCCGATTCCACCAGCAGTCTGGGAACAAACGTCCGTTCGAGCGGCTTACCGGCAAGTAGTCTCAGCCGGTCGCCAGCCACGATGCGGGGTGCGAGCGTCAGGCACAGCTCGTC
>JAFIDK010000557.1 GCA_017051695.1 Algoriphagus aestuarii
GGTATCGCCCTGGTTGGGGGGCACGCCGATGTGGCCGGCCGGGCGTCCGTAGCCGGGGGCGATGGAGTCGAGGATCTCGATGCCGCTGCGCTGCGGGTAGTAGAACGACAGCGCGTCGACGCGCAGTTCCTCGTAGACGCTTTCGTCGATGTCGAAGGGGTAGCTGGTTTCACCGTCGACGGTGAGCGTGTAGTCGCTTCCCTTCGTGGTGTAGGAGCTGAAGTCGACGGTGTGGACGTTGAGCCCGGAGCTGGAGTCCGCGCCGTGCGGCTTGGTCTGGCCGCTGGCGACCACGTTACCGTCGGCGTCGGCAAGCTCCCAGGTGAGCGCGCTG
>JAFIDK010000056.1 GCA_017051695.1 Algoriphagus aestuarii
GAGGCAGGCCTCCAGGAGCGGCCGGAGCCGCTCGTCCACTCCGTCGAGGCGGGGCGGCTGGTGGAGGACCCGGTTGATGATCGCGGGCAGGGTTTCGTCGTGGAAGGGCGACTGTCCGGTGGCGGCGAACACCATGACCCCGGCCCAGGCGAAGATGTCCACGGCCGGGGTGAGTTCGCGTCCTTCCACCTGTTCCGGGGCCATGTAGGCGGGGGTGCCGACGATGGAGTCGGTCGCGGTCACCGTGGCCTCGGAGTGCCGGGCGATCCCGAAGTCGATCACCCTGGGGCCGTCCGGTCCCAGCAGGACGTTGGCCGGTTTGAAGTCGCGGTGGATCACGCCTGCCTGGTGGATCGCCACGAGGGCGGTGGCGGTGGAGATAGCGAGCCGGTCGAGCGCGGCCCCGGTCCGCGGCCCGTCACGGAGCACGGCGTCGCGGAGCGACGGGCCTTCGATGTACTCGCTGACGATGTAGGGCGGGTCCGCGTTGATGTCGGAGTCCAAAAGCGCCGCGGTGCAGAAGGGGGCGACTTTGGAGGCCGCTTCGATCTCTTTGGCGAACCTGCTGCGCGCTCGGCTGTTGGAGGCCCAGGAGGTCTCCATGACTTTGACGGCGACGCGGGTGCCGTCGGGAGCTTTGCCGAGGTACACCACGCCTTGGCCGCCCTTGCCGATACGGGCAACAAGGTCGTAATCCCCGACCCGAGTGGGGTCCTCAGGCCGTAGCGGACTTGTCATACGACTGTTCTCTCCCTCCACTCCGCCGGGCACTGGATGGCTCCAAACCGCGTCATGTCGGG
>JAFIDK010000558.1 GCA_017051695.1 Algoriphagus aestuarii
GGTGGTCGTCACGTTGGCCTGTCCCGCGGACACCCCGGCCGCCGTGGCCACCGAATTGCTGGACGGTGTGGCAGCCGAGGCGAAACAGGCCGAGGTGGGCGTCGTGGGCGGTGACATGGTGCGGGCCGACGAGATCGTGGTGAGTGTCACCGCACTCGGTGACCTCGGCGGTCGGGCCCCCGTGACCCGCTCGGGCGCCCGGCCCGGCGACATCGTCGCCATGTGTGGCCGGCTCGGCTGGGCCGCCGCGGGACTCGCCGTGTTGGGAAGGGGGTTCCGTTCACCGGTGAACGTGGTGAACGCCCAGCGCTGCCCCGAGCCCCCGTACGCGGCC
>JAFIDK010000559.1 GCA_017051695.1 Algoriphagus aestuarii
AGCATCGGAGTCACGATTCCCCGCATCTCTCAGGACCAATGGAATTTCGGCCCTCGCATTCCCAAGGGACAGGAACAGCCAGGAGACCTGGTCTTCTTCGACGTACAGCGGCCAGGAGAACCCCCAGGGCCAGGACATGTCGGCATGGTGATCGGGGACGGCCTGATGGTTGAAGCCTGGTGCACCAACTGCGGGCCGATCGCGGTACGCGAATACGACAGCCCTAACCGAGCGCCGATCATGGGCTTCACCAGGCCGTTGGAGGCTCCGGAAGCAAAGGCACAGTTGGCTCAGTTGGAGAACCGTGGGTAAGAAGCAAGGAATTCATGGATTT
>JAFIDK010000561.1 GCA_017051695.1 Algoriphagus aestuarii
TGGACCCCACACTGATGCCCGGCACCCTGCTGGTCCTCACCGCGGTGCTGCCCCTGTTCACCGTCGGTGCCGAGTGGCGCCACGCCGACCTGCGCGGCATCTCCTGGGCTCTCGCTGGACGGCTGGTAGGGACGGTCGGCGGCGTGTGGGTCGTCGCCCTCGCCACACCCGACACCCTCGGCCTGTGGGTGGGGGTCGGCGTCCTCCTCGCGGTGGCCGCGAGCCTCACCACACTCCGGCTGCGCCCCACCCCCGCCACGCTCAGCGTGGCCGGAGTGATCTCCGGGGTCATGGGCACCGCGACCTCGATCGGCGGCCCGCCCGTCGCCCTCGT
>JAFIDK010000563.1 GCA_017051695.1 Algoriphagus aestuarii
GGGCAGCACCCCGGCTTCGGAGGAAAGTCACCTACCTGGAGGCGTAAAATCGGGAAAAATACATTCTTCCCAGGTCAGGACCGAAAAACACCCGTAAGAAAACTTCAGGCAGGGAACAAAAATGTGAGTCTTTACGGACTAGGAGCTTTCTTTGAAGGGAACTACCCTTCTGAGGCGTGGAATCGGCAACCAGCACCAGACCGGACGACCCCTCCCGCACCAGCGAGACCCAGCGGGACGATGCACCCCCTTCTTTTCACCGCCCCACCAGCAAACCAGTGGCGCCGCACACGGATACCCTCATGCGCACCTACCGTTCACTGCTGAAACACGG
>JAFIDK010000564.1 GCA_017051695.1 Algoriphagus aestuarii
GCCCTGCTCTACCTGCCCGACACCTTCGCGGAACTGGAGGGCGTCCCCGCAGATATCGCTGCCTTGGACGGCAACCCGCAGCTCATCGCGATCGGCGCGGTACTCATCGGCCTCCTGCTCGCCGCAGCCATCCAGCTGCTCACCGGCTACTTCACCGAAACCAACCGCCCGCCGGTACGGGAAATCGGGGAGAGCTCCCGCAGCGGACCGGCGACCGTGGTCCTCGCCGGCGTGTCCGTGGGACTGGAGTCTGCCGTCTATTCGGCGCTGCTCATCGCCGGAGCCGTCTACGCGGCGTTCCTCCTGGGCGGCGGCAACATCACCGTCAGCCTG
>JAFIDK010000565.1 GCA_017051695.1 Algoriphagus aestuarii
GTTGCGGAACGGGCGGGTGAACCACGCCTACCTGTTCAGCGGTCCACGCGGCTGCGGGAAGACCTCCAGCGCGCGGATTTTGGCTCGGTCGCTGAACTGTGCGAAAGGTCCCACGCCTGACCCGTGCGGGGAGTGCGACTCGTGCGTGGCGCTGGCCCCCGACGGCGGCGGCAGTATCGACGTCATCGAGATCGACGCCGCCTCCCACGGTGGTGTCGACGACGCCCGTGACCTGCGGGAGCGCGCGTTCTTTGCGCCGGTGAACTCGCGGTACAAGGTCTACATCATCGACGAGGCGCACATGGTGACCCGGGAAGGGTTCAACGCGCTGCT
>JAFIDK010000566.1 GCA_017051695.1 Algoriphagus aestuarii
CCGCAAGAGCGCGATCGCCAAGCGGCTCCACCAGCTGCAGCAGTCTCAGGCTGCCTAAGCGTCTGCAGCAGGTTCGTTCCTGACACGCGCCCACGGCCAGGCATCGTGACGGTGTCTGGCCTTTCGCGTTGTCGGGGCCGGTCCGCTGCCGGTTGCGGGCCGTACCGGTGAGCGCTCCGCGCAGTTGTCCACAGGCGGAACCTTCCTCTCTAGCGCTCCCGTGGCGGGGACCTACCGTCCCCGGTATGGCACGACACACTGCTCCTGAGCCCGCTGCCCCGGCAGCGCAGCAGCCGTCTCCCCTGCCGTCGTCTGAGGCCGCCTTGCCTGCCG
>JAFIDK010000567.1 GCA_017051695.1 Algoriphagus aestuarii
TCTGACCCAACAGCATGGGACGCCCGGTAATGTCAACCGACCAGCCTCCCGGACAGTCGAGCGCAGCCCACACCAGTGGCAGCCCTGCGGGATCGGCGGGCGGCGTCCACGCACAGGCCACCGTGTCCGCTTCCGGGTCACCGCCGAGCGGCCCAGCGAACAGGCGCAGCCCGTCACCGGTGCTCCGCTCCGGCCCGCACACAAAACAGGTGGGAAACGGGTGGTTGCGGTATCCCCGGTAGCCTGCGCTCGCCTGCTCCGCGACAGCGGGCGGCACTGGGTCGAGGTGCTGTTGCGGCACGTCGGCGGGGACGGCTTCAGCCACGAGCTGTT
>JAFIDK010000057.1 GCA_017051695.1 Algoriphagus aestuarii
CCCCGGGCCCAGGACGGCAGTTCGACGCCGACGGTGAGCTCGTCGAAACGGCGCCAGGCAGCCCGGGCCTGTTCCTTGCGCCAGGTGCGGCGCCACTGCTCAGCCTGGTCGAGGAGGTCCTGCCAGGTGTCGGCGAGCGGTTCAGGCAGCGGCTCCGGTGAGGCTGCGGCGGGGCGGGGGCGTGGTACGTACTCGGTCAGCGGGAGTTCCGCCACGACCGGTTCGGCGGCAAGGCGGTCGCGGATCCTCGTGCTCTGCGCGGTGGTGCCGTTGCGCGCGTCGAACCGGGCGGCGAGCGCCAAGGCGTGGTCCCGCATCTGGTCGCGCAGTTCGGTGACGCGGAGCTCCGCGGCGGGGCGGTCCTGGTGCGCGGGACGGCGCACGGTGAGGTCGCCGTGCCCGCATGCGGCGAGCCGGTCCAGCAGTAGCGCGGCAGAGGCCGCGAACTCCATGGCGTCCATCGGGCTGGGGGGTGCGTCCAACGCGCCCAGGTGCCGTTCCAGGAGTTCCAGGCCCCGCGCGTGGTTCCCGGTTACGGCGCAGAAGAACAGGTGGGTGCCGAGGGAGAAGAGGTAGCGCGTCTCATAGCGTCGGTGCACCCGGTAGGTGCGGCGATGGGCGTCGACTGCCGCCTCGTAGCGGCCGGTGCGCAGGTAGGGCTCGATGAGGGCGCTCAGGATGCCTTGCGGCTGTTCGACACAGGTGAGTTCCCCGGAGAGTACCGGTTCGGCGATGGCGATCGCCTCCGCGTGGGCTCCCCGCCACGCCAGATGGAAGGCCATAGCCGTGGG
>JAFIDK010000568.1 GCA_017051695.1 Algoriphagus aestuarii
GATAAAAAAGGACCGCGGTACAAACGGTCCTAACGCACGTTCATTTCATTAGGGTGGGCTCCTCGGCGAGCACCGCGGTCGAGGGAATCGATGATTCGCATTTCTTCTTCACTGAGTTCAAAGTCAAATACGTTGAAGTTCTCTTCTATACGCGACGGCGTGACCGACTTGGGAATCGTAATCGTGTTGTTTTGCAAGTGCCAGCGCAAGATGACTTGTGCATTCGTTTTGCCGTGGGCGTCAGCTATTTGCCTAATCTTTTCGTCTTGAAGCACCTCTCCTCCATTATCCAGCGGACTCCACGCTTCGACAAAAATGTCGTGCTTAGCACAG
>JAFIDK010000569.1 GCA_017051695.1 Algoriphagus aestuarii
ATACTGGCCGGACTGTGGGCGCTTGCCCGTTTCGTGCCTGGCCTAGGCGGGCTCAGCGAGCTCAGCCAATTCTCTGCTATCGCCTCGTTCGTGGTGGCAGTAGCAGGCCTGGTGGTGGCTTTGTGGCCTCCTCCTGCTTCCCCTGAGGGGAAAGGCAAGAAAAGCGGGAACGGCGATGTCATCAAGTTCGTAAGCGTGAAAGCCGGGCGCTCCGTGAAAGGCAAAACCGGTCCCAGCACCTTCCCGGGCGGAGACTACATCCACATGCGCGGCATCGAGGCCGGAAAGGACGTCATCGGAAAGCAGACCACTCAGTCCCGGAAGGAGCGCAAG
>JAFIDK010000570.1 GCA_017051695.1 Algoriphagus aestuarii
CTCCGCCGTGGCTGGGGTCCTGCCAGCGCACGGTGACCGCTTTCGTACGGGTGTAGAAATGCACGCCTTCGGTTCCGTGTGCGTGCGAGTCGCCGAACAGGGAATTCTTCCACCCGCCGAACGAGTAGTAGGCCATCGGCACCGGAATCGGCACGTTGATACCGACCATGCCCACTTCCACCTCGTTCTGGAAGCGGCGTGCCGCCCCGCCGTCGTTCGTGAAAATCGCGGTCCCGTTGCCGTAGGGGTTGGCGTTGATGAGGTCGATCGCCTCCTCGTAGGTGTCGACGCGCAGGATCGACAGCACCGGGCCGAAAATCTCGTCGCGGTAGC
>JAFIDK010000571.1 GCA_017051695.1 Algoriphagus aestuarii
TTGGCCAGTCAGGGCAAGGTCGCGGAAGCCTACCGCTGCCTGCAGGAGAGTCTGACGCTCTGCCACAACACCGGGCAGCGGCTGGGGACGGCCCGCGGACTGCTTGCGATCGCCAAGGTGGCGCTGGCCGAGGGGCGTGCGGACGAGGCCACCCGGTTGGCGGGGGCGGCGGATGCGCTCCGGGAGCGTTCTGGGCATCCCGCCCCGCGGAAGAAGTGGCCGCTGCAGGGCGGGACGTTCACGCTGCGGTGGGAGGAGGGCCGCCGCATGGACTCTGACGAGGCGGTCTGTGCCGCTGTGCAGGTGGCGGAAGCGGGGGCGGCGTCGGATGC
>JAFIDK010000572.1 GCA_017051695.1 Algoriphagus aestuarii
GCCGGGGTGCTCACCTGGGAGGCTGCTCCCGGCGCCACGCACTACGCGGTGTGGCGCCGCCAGCTGAAATGCTCCGGTGCAGCGGGCGACCAGTGTGCACCCGCCGACTCCGCGGAAGTGAGCGCTGACACGGGTTGGGAGACCGTAGCCGTCGTGCACGACGCTACGCAGGTGGAGCTCGGCCCGGGCCACGAAGGCCACGAGTTCGCGGTCCGCGCTCACCGGGACTACCTCGCCGGCGGCTTCTCGGAACGGATCGTCTACCGTGCCAGCGACTGACCCTGCCCGGCCGTCCCCCCGCCAGCGGCGCGCAGCATTCTCCTGCTTCCTGC
>JAFIDK010000573.1 GCA_017051695.1 Algoriphagus aestuarii
GTTTTATTAATTCCATTCCCCGTTCCTCTTCAATCCGGCTTACAGGCCTAAGGGATTCCGTAACTACCCCCACCACCTCTTCTTCTGCAGGGCTGTTTTCGGGCTCAGCTATATCCTCTTCATTAATATTGATAATTTCACCTAAAGCTGGATAGTTAAGGGTAAAATCCCCTGGAGTCGCCTGACTCCTATTTGTATAATCACCTTCTTCACCATAGTTAAACTGGATCAATGGGTTCTCCTGGTTGTAGCCATAGTTAATCAAATCTTCACCTTTTCCTTCCTGCTCATATCTGTAAAAAAAGAAACCACCGGCAGCCAGGAGTAGAAAG
>JAFIDK010000574.1 GCA_017051695.1 Algoriphagus aestuarii
TGGCGCTACGCGTCGCCGAACAGGAGCGCAGCCGGTTCGCCGACGGAATGCTCTTCGTCGACCTGAGTGCGGCCACCGCCGGCGACCACGTGCTGTACTCGATCGCCCAGGCTCTGGGCATCGAGACCGCTCGCGGCCAGTCACTCCACGAAGCCGTGCTGCTGGCCCTCCGCTCCTGTGAACTGCTGCTGGTCTTGGACACCTGCGACCGCATCGTGGCCCCGCTGGCTGACCTCTGCCGCAGCCTCCTGCGCACCTGCCCCCGGCTGCGGCTGCTCGCCACCAGCCGGGAGCCGCTGCGCATCCCCGGGGAGAACGTCTGGCGGGTTCCT
>JAFIDK010000575.1 GCA_017051695.1 Algoriphagus aestuarii
TTCCGCGGCTATGTGCGCATGGCGGACTACGCGCCGCCGCTGGTGCGCGGTCTGCTGGTCGGGGTCACGTCGTTGACCGCCTGGGTAGTGTCGTTTATTCCGCGCGGCGTCGGCAGGGATCCGACCTTGGGTCAACAAGAAACCGTGGGTTAGCTGCGAGTTCAACCGCCCGCTCACTCGCCCGGTGAACAGGCTCCAACATTGATGATGATACGATGACGAGAAAAATAACCTGGTTAACTGCTCTGGCCTTAGGCATCAGCACCCTGTCGCAGGCCGAAACCGCCACCGCGCCGACCGTGGCGGCCCAGCCGCCGATCGCTGCGGCGGCT
>JAFIDK010000576.1 GCA_017051695.1 Algoriphagus aestuarii
TATGCCGCTCAGCGACTTGTCTGTTTTGCCGAGTGTCTGCGGTCCCGCAGTGCCGTGCGTCAGTCCTCCGCCGCGGGCGCCTGGCGGGCCAGGGTCTCGAACGCACTGGGCTCGTCGTGGGCGGTGGACAGCAGCGGTACCGCGGTGACCTTGACGTCGTAGTGGGAGAGCGCCCGGCGGTAGTAGCCCGGCCCGTCCCATTCGGTGACCACCGTCCACAGCGTGGGGTCGTCGACCGCGCGTGCCAGGGACCCCCGGCGGTAGCCGGGCCTCTGCGACAGCACGTCCAGCGCCGCTTTGGCGTGGGCGACGAACTCCTCAGAGTCTTCGGT
>JAFIDK010000577.1 GCA_017051695.1 Algoriphagus aestuarii
ATACTTTTTACATTTTCATGCGCGGAGGGAAGAGTTTGAAAACAAGAAAAGGGACTTTGCGCAACAACTTACACGTGTTAAGGGCTGAAAGGAAATGGACGCAGAAGTATGTCGCAGAACAACTTGGCGTGACGAGGCAGACGGTGCACGCCCTTGAAGCCAACAAATACAATCCGTCGCTCATATTAGCGTTTGAAATTTCTCAACTATACGGGAAAAAAATCGAAGACATTTTTACTTATGAAAAGAAAGGAGGGAACGAGAAACGATGATCATCCTTTATATTGTTTTCACACTCATTGGCGTGAGCAGTATCGGAGTGTATATCGGGT
>JAFIDK010000058.1 GCA_017051695.1 Algoriphagus aestuarii
CGCTATGTAACGATCCGGGAAGTCCGTGATCGTATCGGAAAGCTCGCTTCTGCCTGATGAAGTGATAGTAATCGGCAAATAAGAATCTATTTTAACGATCGGGGTAGTAAATGCCGAGAACAGAAAAAGTGTGTCGTCGCTTCGCTTGGTTTCCGACGAAGAAGACGGTGTCCTTGGTAGGTGCACACATCTCTTCGAAAAACTTCTCCTTGATAATCGATGTGAGTTCTTGGTCGGAGGCCGGTCGGAAGCGGCGCTGCAAAGCGACAAGTTCCCAGTCGAGGATTCTTTGACGATGGCCTCGACACTCTGGCTGCCAGCAGGTGTAGCGGTACCACGCTGCGAACCGTGGTGCCTCGAGAGCGGTTCGTGGCGCAGAGGAGTCGAGGGCAAGCTGGTTGACATACTTGTCAATTTTCCGCTGCTCCTCAGGGGTCCACGGAGGATGCGGGGCAACCTCGATACCGTAGATACGTTTCGGGCGGATAGCAGCCAAGGAACGTGCCTGGGGATCCTCTTTACACCGCCAGTAGATCCGGCACATGGACTCCTCGATGAAGCCGGAGATATAGGGGATTCTTTTCTTCCATCCCTTCAGCTTTTTTTCGATTTTTAGGGAATCTAAGCGAGGACGCCAGCTTTCCGGACGCTGGTCGTGGAGTCTCGATGGTTTCGCGAACAGAGACACCACATCGTACTTGTTAAACTGGTCCTCGGATTCGAGTGCCCGAAAGTTGATCGGATATAACCGGACCCAACCTTGACAGTCAGGGTCGAGGCGCAAAC
>JAFIDK010000578.1 GCA_017051695.1 Algoriphagus aestuarii
TGTTCAGCGGACTCGACGTCTCATCGAGGAGTCCGCGGCGGCCCTCGGCGAAGCCTTCGACGGCCAGCAGGCATCGATGATCGTGCAAGATCAAGAGTGGCAGCTGGCGCGCCTGCTCTACCAGCAGCAGAAACTCAGTGCTGAGCTGGCGGAACGCGAGGAGAACGCCGTCTCTGCCACCGTGCGCGCGTCACTGCGGCCCCAGCGGGAGGCGATCCGCGCAGTGCACGAGGCGATCGAGCGGCGGGTCGCTGCCATCGTCGACTACGGGGAGAAAGTGCGCCTGGCCGTGCAGCGGCAGCGCGAGTGGGAGCAGATCGAGGAAGCACGG
>JAFIDK010000579.1 GCA_017051695.1 Algoriphagus aestuarii
GCTCCGGTGGCGCCACCTGGTGGATCACCGTCACCCGCTACGGCCGAGCGATCGGCCGTGGCCCGCTCATCTCCACGGGCCGAACCGGCTCCGGTGAGCCGACCGTGACCTACCGGTGTGAGGACAGTGGAGAGCTGCGCACCGTGGCCTACGGGGGGGATGGCCAGTGATGCAGCAGGTTACCCCGCATGAGCGGCGGACACACCACAGCCGGGACGGGGCACGCCGCGCGTGGTGCGTGTGCGGCTGGTCGGGCCCACACCGGTGGCGGCAGGCCGAGGCCGACGCCGACTGGCGGGCACACGCAGTCCAGGTGCGACCGGACCCGGAG
>JAFIDK010000580.1 GCA_017051695.1 Algoriphagus aestuarii
GGACGGGCGGGTGCGCGCCGCTCAGCGGCTGTACAGGTCGGGGTGCAGGTGCTCCTTCGCGGGCAGCTCGGTGCCGCGGAACCAGTCCTCGAAGAACGCGTCCAGCTCCTCGCCCGCGATGCGTTCGGTGAACTCCTCGAACTGTTCCCAGCTCGCGTTGCCGTTCGCGTACTCGGCGGGCCATTCGCGGAGCAGCCGGTCGAACGCCTCGTCGCCTATGCGCAGCCGCAACGCGTGCACGGCGAGTGGCCCTTTGCTGTAGACGGCGTCGAACTCGTTGCCCGCCCCCATGTCGTACAGGGGCCGGGACCAGTAGGCCGCGTCATCGCGC
>JAFIDK010000581.1 GCA_017051695.1 Algoriphagus aestuarii
TCTTGTAAAAGGGGAGCGTATCAATAGCGAATTCATCCATGTCTTGCAAATCTTTAGGGTTGAGCCCGATATTTAACGTTCCTTCAAGACGATCGATTTTTAGCTGGTCAAACTGATATTCAATCCGATCGATATGCAGAACCGGTTTTTCTTTTACTTCAGTTAATTCCTTTTCCAGAGCCCGTTGTTTCTTTTGTAATTGTTTAATTAAACTTTCCTGGCGTTCGAGTTGCTGAGTGATTTGTTGGAGGATATAGAAAATGTTTTGGCTCATCTCGCCACAACCTTTCGATGGTTAGTCATCATATCAGCTAAATGGCTTCATCAATTC
>JAFIDK010000582.1 GCA_017051695.1 Algoriphagus aestuarii
GGGTTACTGGTCGAGCCTGTCGCGCAATTTGCCACCATGCGTTGGCAAGACCTGGCGCTGGTGATCTATCTGGGGCTGTTCTCCAGTGCTCTCACCTTCTGGCTGATGCAGCGTGCTACCGCCGTGCTGACGCCCGGAGCGGTGACCGCTTATGGTTACCTGGTGCCCTTTATTTCCATGTTGCTACTGTTCATGACTGCCCCGGGACAGTTTGGCTGGCACTGGTTGCCGGGTAGCCTGTTGGTACTGATTGCGATTGGCCTGTTGCTGTTTCGAGCTGAACCGGGGCGCCGTAATGGGTACGTATCGTAATGGCGATAGGGTCGCCTC
>JAFIDK010000583.1 GCA_017051695.1 Algoriphagus aestuarii
GCTGACCGACCTGCTCGGCGAATTCCAGGAATACGACCTGGACGACACCCACACCCTGGTGCCCGTGGACCGGCCGAAAGGCCGCAACACGGCGGGCATGGTGGTCGGCGTGGTCACCACCCCCACCGCGCTGCACCCGCAAGGGGTGACCCGCGTCGTGCTGCTGGGGGATCCCACCAAGTCGCTGGGCGCGTTGGCGGAACCCGAATGCCGCCGCGTGATCGCTGCCCTCGACCTGGCGGAACGCATGCAGGTGCCCGTGGAGTGGTATGCCCTGTCCTCGGGGGCGCGCATCTCCATGGAATCCGGCACCGAAAACATGGACTGGG
>JAFIDK010000584.1 GCA_017051695.1 Algoriphagus aestuarii
GCCTTGTTTTTGTGGGTGACCCTCCGGAAGACATACCATTGGGCTTGGAATTGGGGGAATGGAAAGTGGAAGCCTCCCCTGAAGGAATACCGGGGAAGGACGGGAAGCGCAAAAACATCACGGGAAAGGCTATTTTCTTTCAGCGGAAAACCTATGCGATAGATATAGATGGTCGAACGGAGATTACCTTTTGCGGTATATCTGAATCGGCTGTCGAAAAGAAGTACCCGGAAGGGGTTACGATTTAACAGCTTCAGGAGGACATGAAAGAGGGAATCGCCTTTGATGTTATCCAATCGCGGAAAACCTTGAATGGTATCGTTCTCATT
>JAFIDK010000585.1 GCA_017051695.1 Algoriphagus aestuarii
CTCCTGTAGTGTTCGTTTGGTGTAGAGATAGGTGAAGATAAAGAAAGAGGTCCCCATTAATAAAATCAGTAATACAACGGCTCCTAAAACTTTATTTTGAACTTTCATTGCACATCTCCAAAACGATAACCGACGCCGTGAACCGTTAAAATATACTTCGGTTGTGAAGGATCTGTTTCGATTTTTTTTCGTAAGTGACTAATATGGCTATCCACACTTCTTTCATAGCCAATATAGGCATCTTTTGAAATGCTTTGTAAGAGTTGCAAGCGACTGTAAACAACCCCTGGACGTTGAGCGAGTGTTAATAGAATTTGAAATTCGGCAGG
>JAFIDK010000586.1 GCA_017051695.1 Algoriphagus aestuarii
TGAGATTATTTATCCCTTCTAAAAATCCATTGTTATAGGGGAATACAAAGCTGTTTAGAATCTCTATCTCCCAATTTTTAAATGTCTGGAGGGCGTTAATAAATTCTTCTATCCCTGAATCCTCTACAAGTTTATAAAACTTGTGGAGTCCATCTTTCGTTTCTTTTATTTTTTCCGCACCGTTCTCTTTTGCTTGTTTAAACCAACGACAATACTCTTCTTTTAGGTAATATGCTAATTCTAATTCCTCTGACATACTCAGGTAACGATTTAAATACCACAACTGTTTTTCGTTTAACTGACTGCTGTCTTTATAAAAAATATGTCTC
>JAFIDK010000587.1 GCA_017051695.1 Algoriphagus aestuarii
CTGCGGGACCACTGATGATCAGCGGGGTGCGAGCCTCATCAATCAGAATGGAGTCGACCTCGTCGACGATGGCGTAGTGGTGGCCGCGCTGCACGCAGTTGTCGAGCGACCGCGCCATGTTGTCGCGCAGGTAGTCGAAGCCGAACTCGTTGTTGGTGCCGTAGGTGATGTCCGCCTGGTAGGCCTTGCGGCGCGCTGCCGGGGACATCTCCGGGGAGATGACACCAACCTCCATGCCCAGGAACCGGTAGATGCGGCCCATGGTCTCGGCGTCGCGGCGGGCCAGGTAGTCGTTGACGGTGACCACGTGGACGCCCTTACCGGTGAGC
>JAFIDK010000059.1 GCA_017051695.1 Algoriphagus aestuarii
GCGAAGGCAGGGGGCAGGTGACGGACATTGACGTGACCCAGTTGTATGACCCTGATAAGTCGGTCAACGAAGGTGCGATCACTGTTCCCGGCTACAAGCCCACCAGTTGGCCGGTGCAGATCATCGTTGCGTCAGGGTTGATCGACCCGGACAAGCCGATCCGTGACTACACCGACACCGAGCTGCACAATTTCTTGTACCGGGAGGCCACCAAGGTCCGGATCAGCAACACGAATCAGACTTATGAGGGCCTGGTGGTGCGGGTGCGCCGGTCGTTTCTGTCGAAGGACCGTGACGCGTTGCAGCCGCACATTCGGGCTTTTGTGGACCGGGCAGTAACGTTCCGCACCTGTCCTGACTGTGACGGCACCCGGTTGAATGAGGCGGCTCGGTCGTCGAAAATCCGCGGGATCAGTATCGCGGACGCGTGCGCGATGCAGATCAGCGATCTTGCGGAATGGGTGCGCAGCCTGGATGAGCCGTCGGTGGCGCCGTTGGTGGCGACGTTGCAGCACACGTTGGACTCGTTCGTGGAGATCGGACTGGGCTATCTGTCGTTGGATCGGCCCTCAGGAACCCTGTCCGGTGGTGAGGCGCAGCGGGTGCGGATGGTCCGCCATCTCGGCTCCAGTCTGACGGATGTCACCTATGTTTTCGATGAGCCGACGATCGGGCTGCACCCGCATGACATTCAGCGGATGAACGAATTGCTGCTGCGGCTGCGCGACAAAGGCAACACGGTGCTGGTGGTGGAGCACAAGCCTGAGGTGATCGCCATT
>JAFIDK010000588.1 GCA_017051695.1 Algoriphagus aestuarii
TTAGACAGGAGGTTCGCGAGGATTTGCCGGAAGCGGGTCTCGTCGATCCGCCAGAAGAGCCGGTCGGGAACGTCCAGGGTGAACTCCCGCTCCGGTTCCAGCGACGCCGCGTCCCCGGTCATGTCCCGGACGATCTCAGCCACGTCGCGGGTGGCGAGTTCCAGCGATCCGGTGCGGTCCAGCCGGGCCAGCTCCAAAAGCTCCCCCACGAGCTTGGACATGCGGGTCGCTTCCGCTTCGACCCGCCGCATCGCCTCGGGGAGCTCCGCGTCGGGGATCGCCCCCTGCCGGTACAGCTCGGCGTAGCCGAGGATGGTGGTGAGCGGGG
>JAFIDK010000589.1 GCA_017051695.1 Algoriphagus aestuarii
GGTTGCCGACCAGCCAGGACAGGGTGAGCCCGGAGTCGATGACGTCTTCGACGATCAGCACATTGCGCCCCTGGATGTCGGTGTCCAGGTCTTTGAGGATGCGGACGACACCGGAGGAGGTGGTCCCCGCCCCGTAGGAGGAGACCGCCATCCAGTCCATCTCACAGGGGTGGTGAAGTTCGCGGGCCAGGTCGGCCATCACCATGACCGCGCCCTTGAGGACACCGACGAGCAGCAAGTCCTTTCCTGCGTAGTCGGCGTCGATTTCGGCTGCCAACTCCCGGGTGCGGGTCCTGATCTGTTCCTCGGTGACCAGGATTTTGTCCAG
>JAFIDK010000590.1 GCA_017051695.1 Algoriphagus aestuarii
GCATCCATGTCGTGTGCCTCGTACAGTTCGCGGATGTGGTCGGCCTCCACCACGGGCACGTCCCGTTCCGCGAGGTAGACCTCGGATAACGCGTCGGCCTGCTCCGGTTCCAATGCGGCCGGGTTGTAGCCGAACTCTGCCGCGTACCGGGTCAGCCGTTGGGCGATCGCCACGGTTTGCCGTTTCACCGCTTCCGGGCTGGCCGGACCGTAGCTTGAGTTGCGGATGCGGGCTGCCAGGGTACGGACATCCACCGCTGTGCCCCTCCTTCGAAAGCCGTGCCACCAGGGGCGAAACAAGGCAGTCAGACGCTCATTATTCCTGGCTT
>JAFIDK010000591.1 GCA_017051695.1 Algoriphagus aestuarii
GCACGGGGCCATGTTACGACCTCTTCTCCCTTTCGCGCCTGCCAAATCGCCGCTTGGGGATGCGCGACAATGGAGGGCACCGACCAGTAGGCGATACCGGCGCCCGCGGCCTACCCGGCTGGGGCGTGTCCACCACGAGCGGACCTCGCGGCCGAAGAACATTAAGGAGTGGATGGGACGTGACGAAGGTCGTCATTATCGGAGGCGGACCCGGAGGTTACGAGGCGGCCCTCGTCGCTGCGCAACTGGGAGCCGACGTCACGGTCATCGAACGCGACGGTATCGGTGGTGCATCCGTACTCACCGACTGCGTACCCTCCAAAACACT
>JAFIDK010000592.1 GCA_017051695.1 Algoriphagus aestuarii
GATTGAAACGAACGCATTGACACGCCGTTACGGCAAGCGCACCGCCGTTGACCGTGTGGATCTCTGCGTGCCCCGCGGCGAAATTTACGGATTTTTAGGGCCTAACGGTGCAGGGAAGACGACGACGATCCGCATGCTGCTCGGCTTAATCCGCCCGACGGCGGGCACGGTGCGCCTTTTTGGCGAAAATTTTCATCGACACCGCATGTCCGTCTTGCGCCGGGTCGGCTCACTCGTAGAGTCGCCGTCGTATTACGGACACTTGACCGGAGCGGAGAATCTGGAAGTCGTGAGGCGGTTACTCGGTGCACCGAAGAAACGCATCGCG
>JAFIDK010000593.1 GCA_017051695.1 Algoriphagus aestuarii
CATACGAAGGCTGTAAAATATGGAACAGAGAAAGCGCAGAAGTGTATTTAAAACAAGCTGAAACAATCGTAAAAACACACATTGAGTACAAAGATAAAAATTGCGAGGTTGAACTAGTGAAGGTCATGAAGTGCGGCGCTTGACGGCGCCGCCACAATCTTGGTATAGTTGTCAGAAATACCCACTATTTGCTGGTTACAAGTTACACCATCTTGTAGTTTACATTTTATGTACCTGTCAAATACTGGTGAATAATCAAAATTACAATTACATATAACAGTATTTTGATGGTTTTGAGAGGTAGTAGATTTATGTGTAGCGCAAATT
>JAFIDK010000594.1 GCA_017051695.1 Algoriphagus aestuarii
GGCGACGGCTGCCCGTTCCGCCTCCGGCCCCGGCAGGTGAGCCGTCCCTTCCAGCCGCCGGGCGAGGGCCTCCAGGAGCTGTCCCACCTGCTCGCCCGTCTCCCGGCTCCGGCCCACCGGATCCCCCCGCCAGAAGGGGAGCCGGGGGACCCGGCCCGGGGCGGGGGAGACCACCACCCGGTCGGGGCCGATCTGGTCCACCTGCCAGGTGGTGTTCCCCAGGACGAAGACATCCCCCACCCGGCTTTCGAAGACGAACTCCTCATCCAGCTCGCCCACCAGGCGCCGGTCGTGGGTGACCGCCTGGTAGAGCCCCCGGTCGGGGAT
>JAFIDK010000595.1 GCA_017051695.1 Algoriphagus aestuarii
GATGCGGTCCGCGGTGAGGCCGCTGGTGGTTGGGGAGGCGGGGAAGCGGTCGTCGGCTTGCAGCGTCTGGACCTCGGGGAGGTCTCCGGTCTCTGCGGCGTGCTGGCAGGCTTCGACCGCGTCAAGGAATTCTTCTTCGGTGACCTCCTCGTCGACGGGGCCAGTCCGGATCTCGCATTCGGTGTCGGGTTCGGACTCTTCGTCGTCCGTCTCCTCGTCGTCCTCGCCGTCGGCCGCTTCGTCGCCGGGCTCGGGGTTCTCCGGGTCTTCCTCGGCGGGCTCTGTGCCCGGTTCCGGCGGGTCTGCTGGCTGCGCCGAGGGGGCGGG
>JAFIDK010000596.1 GCA_017051695.1 Algoriphagus aestuarii
CACCGACCGCGTCGCCCTCGTCACCGGGGCCGCAGGCGGCATCGGGGCCGCAACCGCACAGCGGCTAGCCGCCGAAGGCGCCGCCGTGGTCCTCACCGACATCGACACGGAACGCGGAGAACGCGTCGCCGCCCGCCTCCGCGACCAAGGCCACCGGGCGGTCTTCCAGTACTGCGATGTCTCCGACGAAGACTCCTGGGCCCACGCCGTCCGCACCGCCAACGACACGTTCGGCCCCGTCGACGCCCTCGTGAGCAACGCCTACCGCGTCACCATCGCCCCCGCCCACGCCACCTCGCTTGCCGACTGGAACGACCAGATCGCGGT
>JAFIDK010000597.1 GCA_017051695.1 Algoriphagus aestuarii
TGGGCTACGCCGTGTTCCGCGGGGTGCGGCGGCTCATCCGTCAGGCTCGTCGCACCGGCGCCCGGCCTTGGCGGATCGCCTTAGGCAGCGTCCTGCTCGGCGGTGCCGCAGCACTGGCTTTGCTGCTTCCCGTCCCGTGCAGTGCGACCGGCGCCTACGTCGTGGACGGTGACCGCGCTGAACTGGTGCTGCTCACCGACCCCGCGACGGGCGAGGTGGCCGCAGGGCAGCAGGTCGAGCTCATCCAAGGCGGCATGGTCGTGGAAACACAGGTCGGCGCGGCCGTAGTGGAGTCCTCCACCGGGGTGGAGACCACCGCTCCCCTCG
>JAFIDK010000006.1:0-394444 GCA_017051695.1 Algoriphagus aestuarii
TTACCCGAAAGCAATCTACCGTTCGACTTGCATGTATTAGGCCTGCCGCTAGCGTTCATCCTGAGCCAGGATCAAACTCTCCATTGTAAATTATCATTATATACACTGTCCATATGACCGCCTCTTCAGCAAATCACATAAACCTTCCCTCGTCTTTCTCAGGTTATTATTTTTTTTCGCCTTACATCACTTCAAAGAACTTAGTACCACTCATTTGTGGCCCTTGACAGAGACCGAAAACCTACGCTTTCTTTTCCGTTTTTTTACCCTTCCTTGCTGAAGGGAGTGCAAAGGTAAGAAGTATTTTTTTACTTCCAATAATCAGATAATAAAAATTTGAAATTTATTTTTCTGCCTATGCTTTTGTTTTCAACTGATTTTTGAGTCGTTTCTCAAACGGAGTGCAAACATAGGATGGTTTCGATTAATTCACAAGCATTGGAGCCAAGAAAACATCAAACTTTTAGCAAAAAAATCGCATTGAATTAAAAATCAAGACTTTGATTTTTTATAAAGCGGAACAGTACTACAAGGTTCTCCATACATAATGGTCTTCGCCCTGCTTTGTACCAAGGACACAATCTTACCGTATGCAAATAATGGGATAGGAAAATCCGAGCAACCTTTAACAATAACAGGCTTATCATTGAAAATTTCTAAATCCAAATTCCCCAAACATTTTTCTGAAATCATTACCTCCAGCTCATTCAAACCACCTATCGCATAGCCATTGGCAATTGGGGTTAGATAAGTAGCCACCAACATGTATGCCCAGTTTGGCACAATTGCATCAGCTGAACAAAGGATAGCCACCCATTTGTCTTGATAAGGATTCCAATCCAACTCTTTTAATGCAGCCCGGAAATCCTTCTCTTTTAATACCAGCTCCTGGAAAAGAAACGGTTTCAAATCAAAAACTATCCTTTCTTCTTTTGGATAGATCTCTTCAAGGTTTAAAGAAACAATAGCACTCTGGGACACTCTATTTACAATCTCGCTCATGACAACAACAATGGATTCTTTTTCGACTTGAGAACCTTAAATTCTTTCAAATAATTCGGGACAAAGTAAGCCAAATCCTCAAAGTCACTTTTCTGATATTTGGTCCAGGCCAACTCTCCTACTTGAACCGCAGAAATTCCGTCATCTAAAAAAACTGCATTATCATGTAGTACCACATTTTTAACTTTTGGGACAGCATCTCCGATGAAGATCACTTCAGAATCCATTAACAGTGATTGGAATGAATTTTCATCAATCAACTCTGAATCCAGATTTGAAATAGGCAAGAAGTCTGAGTTATATATTTCTCTGTAAACTTCCATTCTTCTCGCATCGAGCATCGAAACTACAAGGGACTTAGCCCCCATCTTATTTTTCGCCCCTCTAGCCAATGCGGCCAAAGTACTTACTCCTATCAATGGAACTCCCCAGGCAAAACATAGCCCTTTAGCAGTTGACACACCAATTCTCAATCCTGTGTATGATCCAGGACCTTCCGAAACAGCTACTGCTGAAATATGCTTTCCTTCAATTTTACTTTCTTGCAATAACTCATCCACCAGACCAATCAAGCGTTCGGAATGAGCTCCTGGTAATTCAATCTCTTTTACACCGACCAACTCTCCATTTTCATGAAGTGCTACAGAACAGACAGGAGTAGACGTCTCTATGGAAAGAATTTTGGCCATGGATTATTTTCTAGAAGCTGTTAGGGTTTGTTGGAGTTTATCAGGTACAGACAAAAAAGTCAATGCCTCTGTTACGGCCGGGTCTCCATTTAGACTAGCCTCAATCATCCCTTCTTGAAAATAATAACGAGAAACAATCTCCTCAGAAAGAATTTTTCGGATTTCTTCCTGATAAGTCACTAAATCTTGCTCTTTATTATGATGGACTTTTGTTTTAATTGCTTCAATCTGAGCTTGTATTTCGTAAAAATAAGCTTCCTTCTCGGCATACTTTGTCAAATCTTCAACGGACTTTTCCACGTAGGTCTTGTAATCGTACTCTTTACCTTCTAGCCATTTCTTAAAGCTCTCATAATCCTTATCAGATATAGAAAATGCTGCCGGATCAGTAATCGCATCATGAGAACGAGCATATTCTGTTGCAAAATTAAAGATATGACTACGGGCGACCAAGCTATAGGAAATTGGCGCATATTTTACTTGATCCACCATTTCATCAGGTTCGATACCCGCACCATCCAGAACAATTCTCCCGTTTTTGGTTTTAAATTCCTTTCTCAATGAGTCAGGTACTGAAGTAAGCTCTCCACTTTCTCTTGATTTGGTATAATCAATCGCCTGAATACATCTACCACTTGGTATATAGTATTTCGCAGTGGTGATTTTCATCTGGGAATTATAAGAAAGTGGAATAGTAGTCTGTACAAGACCCTTCCCAAAAGATTTTCTTCCTATTAATACAGCGCGGTCATAATCCTGAAGGGCTCCTGCCACAATTTCTGAAGCCGATGCCGAATTTTCATTGATCAAGACTACCAATGGAATTTCCTTGTCCACAGGCGTTTTGGTAGTCTTGTAGGTGTAATTCACATTCTCAAGCTTCCCGATCGTTTTTACAATGTCCTTTCCTTTAGGGATAAAAAGATTGACAATTTCTGCTGCTTCATTTACCAACCCACCAGGATTATCTCTTAAATCCAAAATCAATCGCTCAATCCCCTGACCTTTTAGATCCAACAAGGCATTTCTTACCTCGTTTGAGGCATTGGTTGTAAACTCACTTAATTTGATATATCCAGTGCGATCATCAACTTTTCCATAAAAAGGGACGTTCTTGATGACAATTTTTCTTCTAGTTAAATTGAAGCCCAAGGTATCATCCCCTCTTTTTACCTGTACAAAAACTTCGGTATTAGCCGGCCCTTTTAGTAATGAGGATACGTCAGAAGTAGCCTTATCTACCACTGAAACCGTGTCAACTTTCAATAACTCATCCGCAATTTTCAAACCGGCACTTTGGGCAGGAAATCCAGTATAAGGCATCACGATGATATTTCCTTCCCCTCTGTTTCCAATCAAGGCCCCCACGCCGCCGTACTCACCCGTTGTCATGACCCTAAAATCAGCAGATTCCTCCTCTGGGATATACGTGGTGTAAGGATCTAATTCCTCCAGCATGGCATTGATACCAATGGTCACTAACTCATCCGGATCAATTTCATCCACATAATAGGAATCCAACTCCCTGACCATGGTAGCGAAAATGTCTATGTTCTTCGCAATCGCAAAGAGTTTGTCATTTTTGGTTTTGAAAGCAAAGAATCCTGAAAGGATAATTGCTCCCAAGAAAAATATCAGGAGGGATTTCTTAAGTGGTTTATTCATGATTCTTTGTGGTTTGTTTGGAGCACTTCAGCCAACTTATTGAGGATAAGGACAATTTTAGCTTCAATTTTGTGAAAATCCATACCTGATGGTCCCACATAAATCAAACCCAAATTTAAATCTTGATATTCTACAGCTGAAAGTAGTTGCTTATTAAGTCTATAGGCCTCTTTCATCCTTCTTTTGATGAAATTCCGGTCTACGGCCTTTTTGATTTTCTTCTTCGAAACGGAGAAAAGCACCTTTGGGGTTCCATTCCCCTCCTGCTTTTTAACAAAAAATTGGACTTTGAAAGGGAATAAAAAAAAAGAGGAACCTTCGTTAAAAAGTTCCTTGATTTCTTTTTCGGCATGAAGCCGTTCACTTTTTGGAAGTTTATAATTCATCACAAGGAGTAATACCGTATGTGAACATACGAAAACTACCTTAAAGAATTACTTCTTCAATGTCTTTTCAGATGACACAGATAATTTGTGTCTTCCTTTTGCTCTTCTGGCTTTCAATACTCTTCTACCGTTAGCAGAAGACATTCTTTCTCTAAAGCCGTGCTTATTTTTTCTTTTTCTGCGAGAAGGCTGGAATGTTCTTTTCATGATCGAATATCTTTATCTTTTTTGCTTCCTGGACTTCCTCTCTGAGGAATAGGCCTCAAAAAGGACTGCAAAGATAAGTAGCATTTTTTGAAATACAAACCTACCCAATACATTTGTTAGACTCTAATCAGATATCTATGTGCAAATATACAATAAGTTGCCCTAATCCCGCTTCCCAATTTCTCCAAATTCAATTGGAATTAACTTCCTGGTCTGATGAAACAATCAGCCTCCAACTGCCCGCATGGCGTGCAGGACGCTATCAGCTGGCAAATTACGCCCAATTCATACGGAACTTTTCCGTCCTGAATAACACCGGAAAAAAGATTGCCTGGAAAAAAGCCAGTAAAGACTGCTGGGAGTTTGAATCCAAAAAAAATCAAAAATATCTGATTGACTATGAGTTTTTCTGTTCCAGAATGGATGCAGGTGGCGCCTGGATTGACGATCAGCAAGTGTATATTAACCTCATCAATTGCTGTTTTGAAGTAAAAGGGTTAGAGAATTCACCCTTTACTCTGGAAGTGGATCTTCCATATTTTAATCAAAATGTCTGCACTCTAAACCTGAAAAATGAAGCAACTTGGGAAGCAGAGGATTTTCAGCAGTTAGCTGATTCGACAATATTAGCCTCTCATTCTCTTTCCCATTTCCAGTACCAAATCGGCGATTCAACTTTTCATATTTGGATTCAGGGTGAAATTCATTTCGATTCAGAGTTGTTCATCGAGCGTTTCAAAAAATTCACTCGTCATCAGATTCAGGATTTTGGAGAGTTCCCGGAATCTATTTATCACTTCATTTTCCAACTTCTTCCCTATCGACACTATCATGGCGTAGAACATCAAAAAGGGACTGTAATTACCTTTGGCCCTGCCCATTCCTTGACAGACCCAAATCAAATGGAGGAACTTTTAGGTGTCAGTTCACATGAATTATACCATGCTTGGAATGTCTGCCGTATCCGGCCAAAGGAATTGCTCCCATATGATTTTTCGAAAGAAAACTATACCCAAGCAGGATGGATCCTTGAAGGGATCACAACTTATATGGGGGACTATTATTTGATGAAATCTGGGGTTTATACCCTGGAAACTTTCTTGTCCCAAATCGAAAACACACTTAAAAAAGAAACATCCAACCAAGGCTGGAAAAATCAGTCAATTTTGGAATCCAGTTTTGACCTTTGGCTAGATGGCTACCAACAGGGAATTCCTGACAGAAAAGTGAATATTTATTCCCATGGCAGTATTCTTTGTTTTTGCCTTGACATCCTTCTTTTAGAGCAAGGAAGTAGCTTTACTTCAGTCATGAAAGCTGCCTGGAATAAATTCGGAAAGCCTGAAATCGGATATACTACTGAGAGTTTCTGGGAAGTTTTACTTTCCTGCACCAGGAATCTAGCCCCATTTGAGGATTTCTATCAGCGTTTTATCTCTGGCAAAGAAGATTTGATTCCTTTCTTTGGTAAAAAATTATCTTCACTTGGATTTTCCCTTCAGCTGAATGACAACCCAGATATGCTGGTTGGATCACTTGGGATTATGACCCATGAATCTAAAATCACCAAAATACACCAGGACTCTCCTGCTTATGTAGACTTGATGATAGGTGACTATGTCAAGTTCGAGAAAACTGAAAATAAGGTCCATTTATCCATTTCCCGGATCAATGGAAAGGAACTCGAATTCACCTATGAGCTTGGCTCGGGATTTTTTCCGGAACCAAAAATAAAAATTGAAAATGAAACAGCAATCAGAACCAAGTGGATGGAATAAAAAAGGGGCTTTCGAAAAGCCCCTTTTTAGTATTATTTAAAATCTGTTTCCGTAAGTGTCGGATTGATTTCCAAAGATTCAATTTTTGCCTCTAGAGGAACAGGCAACATTGGGGACTTCATCGTCCAGGACATAGGAACCAAAACTCCATTTTTCTCTTGGTAATCAGAATAGAATGTATCACCTGATTTTTCGTTTTCGTTCTTGATTTTCAAACCTGAATCTACCGCGTAGTAGTTAATCACTTTGGCGCCGGATGGATTTGAAATAATCACCTTGTAAGCAGGAGTTCCCTCCACATCTTTGATGCCGTCTAGTTCCATTGAATAACCCAAAACCTCGTAGTGTGCTTCAGGAATGAAAAGCGCATTCATTTTCGCTTCTTCATATTGTTCGTCTGTCATATCAATGGTTTGACCTCCAGCTGACACGACACCTTTTCCATCCATCATGGTTGAACTCTGCATCACATTGCCCATCACAATGGTCTTTTGACCGAATCTCATATTGGCATCGTCAAAAGTCATGGCTATCTCCACCGCATTACCCATCACATCTGCCTTCATTAACAGTTTAGCCGCTTTGATTGCTTTTACAGCTTCCTCGCCACCGATGGCTTGGATATAACTTTCTATCACCTTTGAAGCAGTCATACTGGCATCTGTCATTTGAATTTCCTTGGCTGGATCTCCCATGTTTGTAAACATTCTGACTTCGCCAAACTGGGCTAATTTTTCTTTGATCTCTGAACCATTCCCTACTGCCGTGATATACATTTTGTCCGGTTGAATCAAATCAACTGCTGCCTTATTGATGTCCTCCACGGTATAGGAGTTCATCTTTTGAAGGTAGGTGGCATAGTAATCCTTTGGAAGGTTGTATCGCTCTGTATTCAAAGCAAAGTTTGCAATGGTAGAAGGACTTTCTAATGATCGACCAAATGAGCCTGCCAGATTTGACTTTGCTTTTTCAAGTTCTTCTTCTGTAACGCCGCTTTTCACCAATCGATCCAATTCATAAATAAACTGAACAACAGCAGAATCAGTCACTTCAGTCCTTACTGCAGCATTGGCAGAAATCCTACCGATCAATTTATCTGAAGAAATGGAAGAATAGGCACCATAGGTATAGCCTTTATCCTCTCTCAGATTCATAAACAATCTAGAGGAAGAACCGCCTCCTAAAATCTGATTCACCAACCTACTGGAAATGTAATCCTCATCTCCGATTTGCAATTCCACAGGTTGTACGATATTAATATTGGTCTGGACAGAAGAGCTTCTATCCACTAATCCAACTACACTTGTCTCTGGTCTCTTTGGCGTTTCGTAAGTGAAAGTCGGAACCTCTCCAGGCTTCCAAGCAGCAAAATACTCATTCACTACTTTTTCTGCTTCCGATTTGTCCATGTCTCCTACGATGGCCAAGTAAGCGATATTTGGCTTAAAAAAGGTCTCGTAGTAATTTTTGATATCGGCTACAGTGATGTTATTGATAGTTTCTTCTGTCTCTACCTCACCATAGGGATGATCTTTTCCAAACATGATGGCATTGGTCAGCCTGGAAGAAATCGCTCCTGGATCATCTTTGCTTGACGCCAAACTAGTCAGAGACTGCTTTCTAAGCTTGTCCAATTCCTCCTGTGGAAAAACTGGATTATATAGAACATCGGCCATCAATTCCAGTACTTTTGCCTGATGCTTTTTCAAAGATGAAGCAAAGATGGAAGTAGAACTTGCAGAAAGACTTGCTCCAATAAAATCCACTTCTTCATCCAATTGGTCTTTGGTCCTATTGGTGGTTCCTGAAGTCATCATTTCTCCCACAAAACCAGTCAGACCGGCTTTATCACCCTCTAAAAGTGGATCGCGCTCTAACACTAATGTGAAAGAAACCCTTGGTAGTTTGTCGTTTTTCACGACGAAAACCTTCAGTCCATTGTCCAAAGTAAAAGTCTCGGCTTCACCGATTTTTATTTCCGGAGCAGGACCTGACTTAGGAAACTGGGTTCTATCCAGCTGAGCATAACTCACCACAGCTACCAAAAAGCTTAATACAAATGATATTGCTATTTTTTTCATGTCAATTTGAGTATTTAGGTGAAACAGTTATTGAGCTGGCTGCTGGGCCTTTGGCAAATAATACAAAACAACTCTTCCATTCAGGTTTAGATATTCTTTCGCCACGCGCTGAATATCTTCTTTAGTCACCTTACTGTACGCATCCATTACTTTGTTGATGTAATTGGCATCTCCATAAATCGCATGAGCCTCTGCAAGATTCTCTGCTATCCCGGCCATTGACGAATTACTGCTCACGATGTTGTTTTCCATGATGTTTTTCAACTTGGTAAAATCCTGGTCGCTTAGTCCTTCATCCTGCACTTGTTTGATCAGCTTATCAATTTCTGTTTCCAGATCTTTCGGCTCCACTCCCATATTGGCAATGCTGTACATGATGAAAATTCCACCATCTTCTAGCTCCAAAGGAATCGCCGCTACTACCAGTGCTTTCTGCTGCTTGTCTACCAACTCTTTGGTCATCAAAGAAGAAGCTCCTCCTGTCAAATAAGTGGACAACATCGATAAAGCATAGGAATCGGCATCTGTTTTTGGCGGAAGGTTGTAAGCCTGAATAACCGCTGGAATCTGAATATTGTCATAAATCACATCTCTGATCTCTTCCGTTTTTTTAGGCTCTCTTACATTGGGACGGTAGATCTCTTTTTTGCCCATTGGGATTTCCGAGAAATATTTTTTCACCCAAGCTTCCGTTTGGGCATAATCAATATCCCCTGCGATCGTCAGTGTCGCATTGTTTGGGACATAGAAGTCTTTATAAAACTGTTGAAATTCCTCGATAGAAGCGGCATTTAAATGCTCCATAGATCCAATCGGCGCCCATTGGTATGGGTGTTGAGAATATGCTCGCTTTAGGGTCTCAGGAAGTATCGTTCCGTATGGTTGGTTTTCATATCGCTGACGTCTTTCCTCTTTGACCACTTCTCGCTGGGTTTCTACTCCGGTCTCATCTACTTTGGAATGCAACATTCGCTCGCTTTCCATATAAAGTGCTAGCTCCAATTCGTTGGAAGGCAAAGATTCATAGTAATACGTGATGTCATTGGAAGTATAGGCGTTTAATGTCCCTCCTCTTCCTTGGATGATATTCATATACTGACCACGCTCGATATTTTCTGAACCTTCAAACATTAAATGCTCGAAAAAGTGAGCAAAGCCCGTTCGCTCCGGGTTTTCGTTTTTCGAACCTACATGGTATAAAACCGAAGTCACTACGATTGGAGTACTCTGATCTTGATGCATAATCACATGCAGTCCGTTATCTAAATCAAATTCTTTGAATTCGATCTTTTTTTGCGCCAAAGCGGGGACACTCAGCATCCCTGCGATGATACCTAATGCGGTAATTTTTCTCATTGTAAAAAGATTGGGTTATTAAATTCCGTGTGTTGATTCAATCGGGAGTTCCTAGAAATTGTTTAAATGTTCATCATCGAACACTCGATTGGATATTTTAATATTAGAAGCCTTAATTTAAAACTTTCTCCTAAAAAAATAAGATATAGGCGACAATCTGAAATTTGACAAGTTAATTTATAATAAAAAAACCGAGTCAGAAATTCTGAACTCGGTCTTGAAGAATTAAGGATTCAACCTGTTTAAGATTTCTTTTGCTTGATGCCATTCCAGTCTTGGTCCAAACTGGCTTACAATTTTAGAACTCGCCATAGAGGCCAATTTCCCACTGGAAGCATAACTATGACCATTTGTAATTCCATACATAAATGCTCCCGCAAACATATCCCCGGCTCCATTGGTATCGACTGCAGTCGTTTCGTAAGGCTCAATATCGATGAATGTATCTCCATCAAAAATCATTGCTCCATTTTTTCCTTGGGTGATCACAAAATGCTTGGCTACCTTCTTTAGCTCTTCTCTAGCTTCTAGTAAGTTGCTTTTGCCAGTAAAAATCATCGCTTCTTCTTCATTGGCGAAGAGCAAGTCCACACTGGCACCTATAACTTCCGTCATGGGGTCTTTGAAATATTTCACCATGGCCGGATCAGAAAAGGTCAATGCTACTTTCACTCCGTTTTCTTCTGCAATTCGCTTCGCATGCTTCATTGCTTGCTTACCATTCTCTGAAGTGATCAAATATCCTTCGATGTACAAATATTTTGAATCCTTGATCGCTGCCTCATTAACATCTTCATTGGAATAGGTTTGGGTGATTCCTAAAAAAGTATTCATGGTTCGTTCTGCATCTTCTGTCACCATGACGAGACATTTACCTGTGATTCCTTCCGCTAAATTACTTTCATTCAGATTATGGCTTACTCCGGCATTTTTCATGTCAGCCATGTAAAAATGACCCAGTTCATCATTGGCAACTTTGCAGGAATAGAAACTCTTTCCCCCAAATTGGCTGATAGCAATCACCGTATTTCCGGCAGATCCACCACATTGTTTCTTGGCCTGCTCTGTATCGATTACTTTCATCAACCCATCTTGTCTCTCCTCATCTACCAAAGTCATCAGGCCTTTTTCGACACCATTGTCGATAAAAAACTGATCATTGACTTTAAACTCTATATCTACCAAGGCATTGCCTATGCCTGTCACGTCGTACTTTTTCATTTTTTATTCTGTAATGGAAAATTGAATTTTTTTAAAATTGGAAAATTAAAGTGGTCAATTGGAAAGGTGATAAGATTGCAAAGATTGATCGAAAGCTGTTTTTTTCATCATTCGCAATTCAGTATTCGAAATTAAAACCCAATGATGTCAATTGGGTAAATCAGGTTTGAGTTTCATAATAATATCGTAGATCGTCCTTCGTATTTCTTACATCTACGTGTTTCGTCAATCGAAAACCCGATGTCTTTCAAAGGGTTTTTCCCGATCAAACAGATAGCGATAAGTATGATGGGTTTTATATATATCCGCTAAAAGCTGCTCGCATACACGCATCATTTTCGGGTTAAAATCACCGATCCAGTTCATCTCGATCGTTTTATATTGAAAGTCTGACTTCCCGCTCATTTTATCATACTCTACCACCATGGCAGATTCCACACCTTTTCCCTGATGCTCTGGCACTACTCCAAATACCAGTCCGAGCATTTTATTCGGTGGTGAAAAGGTTTTGTACCAAAGAAATTTCAGTTTTCCGAGCAGATCCATCTTGCCATTCACATGTTTAAAAAGCTGGTTGATTTCCGGGATTTGAATAAACATAGAAACCGGTTCCCCTTTATAAAAACCAAAGTAGATCAGTTTAGGGTCGATGATAGGTTTCATTTTGGCAAACATGAGCTGGGCTTCTTTCAAAGAAAGGGTTTTTCCCATATGCCTGGACCATGCTTTATTGTAAGTGGTCATGAAATATTCAGGAGCCTTTTCCTTCAATTCTTTGCCTTTGATATAGCGAAATTCATAATCCGGATTGGCCAAAATCACATTTGCCCGAGCAATCAGCTTATCGTCAAATCCTACATTTTGGACATTTCTGGCATAAGTGAACTGTTTAAAGTAAATCTGGAACCCATAGTCCTCGAAGAATTTCTGGTAATACTTAAAGTTCCAAGGCATGTTATAGTTCGGTTCGGAGAATCCGTCAACCAGTAATCCCCACCACTTGTCTCGCTCGCCAAAGTTGATTGGTCCATCCATGGCTTCCATTCCTTCACTTTCCAGCCAGGCCTTTGCCGTATCAAAAAGTAAAAATGCTGCTTCTTCATCGTTGATGCATTCGAAAAAGCCAAGCCCGCCTGTAGGCTGCTTTTCTTTCATTTTTGGATTGATAAAAGCAGCAACTCTTCCGATGGTTTCTCCTTTATCATTCTGCAAAAGCCAGCGTTTGGCTTTGGCTCCATTCCTAAAAAGTTTATTTGTCTTGGGATGAAAAAGTCCTTCGATATCAGCATCCAGCGGCCTAATCCAGTTTTTCTCATTTTTATATAGCCTTACAGCCATCTCAATAAATTCCTTTTGATGGGCTTCTGTGGTTACTTCGATCAAATTCATGAGATTATTATTTGTTCTTCAAATGCCTCATGGAATCTCGCAAGTGGCATAATCAACCCTGCGTCGGTCTTCAAAGTAGTGCTCGATTTCATTCAGGGGATTTTAGGCTGCTAAAATAGGTAGATCAGTTGAAAGGGCAAAAAATCAAATGTGTGCCGCTTTCGGAAACGCAGCACAACATACATATTATTCAACCACCTCCGCATACAGATCAAACTCTGTAGCCTCAGTCACTTTTACATTTACAAAGTCTCCAACTCTACAGTAATATTTCGAAGCATCAATCAATACTTCATTATCGACTTCTACTGAATCGTATTCGGTTCTACCCACAAAATGGCCTCCTTCTTTTTTGTCGATCAATACTTTGAAAGACTTACCAATTTTCTCCTGATTCAAATCGTAAGAAATCTGCTCTTGAATCTCCATCAAGTTATTTGCTCGCTCTTGCTTTACTTCCTGAGGGATGGAATCTTCCATAGAGAATGCATGGGTATTTTCTTCATGAGAATAGGTAAACACACCCAATCGCTCAAATTTCATTCGTTCCACGAAATCTACCATTTCCTGATATTCTTTCTCTCCTTCTCCCGGATGACCTGCAATCAAGGTAGTTCGGATAGCAATGTCAGGAAGAATGTCTCTGATGCTATGTATCAAGTCTTCTTGTTTCTGCCGGGTAGTTCCGCGTCTCATTGCCTTCAACACATTCGTGGAACCATGCTGCAATGGAATATCCAAGTAATTACAAATATTTTCACGCTCTTTCATCACCTCAATTACGTCCATTGGAAAACCAGTTGGATAAGCATAATGTAGACGAATCCAATCAATACCATTTACGTCAGAAAGTCTTCGCATTAGTTCAGCGAGATTACGCTTTTTGTAAATATCCAATCCGTAATAAGTAGAATCCTGAGCGATTAATAACAACTCCTTCGTTCCGCCGGCAGCTTTATGCTCCGCCTCTTTCACCAATTCCTCAATCGGTCTGGAAATGTGTCCTCCTCGCATCAAAGGAATCGCGCAAAATGAACATGGTCGGTCGCAACCTTCCGAAATCTTCATGTAGGCGTAGTGAGAGGAATGGGTGAGCAGTCGCTCTCCAACCAATTCATGTTTGTAATCTGCTTTGAATTTCTTCAAAATCGCAGGCAAATCCCTAGTACCAAAAAATGCATCAACTTGAGGGATTTCCTTTTCCAGGTCGTCCTTGTATCGCTGCGATAGACAACCCGTCACATAGACTTTATCCACCAAACCCTGCTCTTTTGCATCTACATATTGCAAAATCGTATCGATCGATTCCTGCTTCGCATTGTCAATAAAACCACAGGTGTTGATGATGACAATGTTATTATCATCCGAATTGGATTCATGGCTGGCATTGATTCCATTTCCTTTGAGCTGCGTTAATAATACCTCCGAATCTACCAGATTCTTGGAGCAGCCCATCGTGATGATATTTACTTTGTCTTTCTTTAGAGTTCTAGCTTTCACAGGATTCCTACATTTTGAGGCTGCAAAGGTAAGGAAAAGTAACTGGAATTTTTCTTTTACCGCAAAGTCGCAAAGGTCTCAAAGAAAAAGCCAAAGTATATTTTCTCTGACAATACAAAGAGCTTAATGCTGTTGAAGAGTTTTCAAATATTCACTTAGCTCAAATTCAAACCTATTTAAAGCTTTCTGAACTGAAACATGGATTACTCTAAACTTTAACGTAGCCAAAATGACTGATGGAATAAAAAGAGTAGTGAACCGCCTAGAATGAAATTTCAATAAAACTAGTTCAGCGGTTCTTCTTTGTGGCCTCAGCGTCTTTTCGGTGAAGAAACATTTAAAAACCCGTAATCTCTTTGAGCAATTTGAAAAATCCTTTTTTCCGACCTGAGTTGATGCCCCAATCCACGGGAACGCTCTGGTATCCTGACTCAAAACCCTCATCCTTCATTCGATAATCAAAAAAGCCCCAAGAAGCATAGGCAGCTGTAGCCGCAGAGAAATTATTCAGTTCCTGATCGAAATTAAAATGATCATCTTCATTGTAAACGATGGGCTGATCAGTAAATCCTGGTACTTTTCTGGTCGCCTCCACTTGTGCAATAATATTATTCGGATCTTTCACTCCATTTCCATGGAGCAAAATAAAATCCGAGGATTTCACGACATTCTCTTTTGGCACTGCCCCTCCACCATAACTGGTACTTACCAATAAGCGTCTTCCATTTTTCTCTTTTGACTTGACCAAATTGATCAATTCGTGAATCCGCTCCGGCTGAAGAATCTCATGATCATACCGCACATTGCACTCATTGTTCACTTCGATCAATACATTGGTATACCCTTTATTCAAGATCCACTCCACTGCATTTTCAACAGCGTGAATGACTGCTTTCTCATCTACTAAACGCTCATCCTGCCCAAAATAGAAAAAGCCAACAATAGGAACCATTCCCAACTCATCAGCCCGGTCCAGAATTTTTTCTTGCCTCAGAAAGTAATCATCTCTTAATTCTCCTTGCTCTGTAAATGCAGAATTGATCCAAGGCTGACTCTGAGAATATCCAAAAGGACTTCCTCCTTGGAGATTGATGGTAAATGAAAGCAAGCCATGAGCTTTCCAGTTGGGCATTTGAGAAATAAATTCATTGGTATTTCTATCCGCATCCCAAGTCTCAGTATCGGGGTATTCCCAATTATGAACTGTTTCAGGATTGAGGTCATCAAATACACCTTGTACCATTCTGGAGTTCATCAGTAAGCCTTCGATTTTATTTCCTTTCCAGAAACGACCAGCGTAGGTTGGCAGTCCATTGATGAAAAACTGGTTTCCTCTAATTTCAACTTGAGCCTGCCTTTTTTCCTGGGCAAATGAAAGACAAACGCAAAAAAGAGCAAGAATAAAGGTTAGTTGGGTTCTCATAGGTTTAATGTAACTCTTTTGAGTTAAGTGTTAAATCAAATCTCACAATTAATATTTTTCGAAATGTTATCTAAAAACTTTGAATTTTGAACCTCAATTTCAGCGAATTACTGGAAATCCGTGAGAATCCAGGCTTCAATATTATCTATAAATTACCAGCTTAACTTTTTGATAAAAGAACCTTAACGCATCTTTTCGCAGTGAGAGAAATTCAATCCCTAATTTTGAATCATACAGCAAACACTTTTTAACTCCTTGCATTTATTTTTCAGCCCCGAATAAATTTCGGGGCATTTTTTATGCAATTGACACCAAAGAAACTTTGGGGAATTCTTTGCTTCCTGTACCTTAGAAAGCAAATCCGCCTTCTATGGAAACTGCCCAAAAACAGACAAGTACTTTGATTTTTGACCGAAAAAATCATTCTGATAAAAAACTTCTGGAATTGTATGAATCCCTCCTGATGCCAAGAAGGATTGAAGAAAAGATGCTAATTCTATTGCGTCAAGGAAAAATCTCGAAATGGTTCAGCGGCTGGGGACAAGAAGCAATTTCCATTGGAGCTGTCAATGCCTTGGAGGCGGATGAGTTTATCTTACCCATGCACCGGAATCTGGGGATTTTCACTGGAAGGGAGATGCCATTGGAAAGACTTTTCTCTCAATTTCAGGGAAAGCTCAATGGTTTCACAAAAGGTAGAGATCGGTCATTTCATTTTGGAAGTATAGAGCATCAGATAGTGGGAATGATCTCCCATTTAGGTCCACAGTTGGCCATAGCAGATGGAATTGCATTGGCGGATAAACTGTCAAAACAACAAAAAGTCACCTTGGTTTTTTCCGGGGATGGGGCAAGTTCAGAAGGGGATTTTCATGAAGGCCTAAATGTGGCAGCGGTTTGGAAGCTCCCTGTGATTTTTGTCATTGAGCATAATGGTTACGGGCTTTCCACTCCAAGTGAGGAGCAATTTGCCTTCACCCATTTTACAGATAAAGGGCCGGGATATGGCATGGAAGCGATTCGGATTCAGGGCAATAACGTATTGGAAGTTTATGATACGATAAAAAATCTTGCTGAAGATATCCGAAATAATCCCCGCCCTGTACTTGTAGAAGCAATCACTTTCCGAATGCGAGGACACGAGGAAGCCTCTGGAACAAAATATGTCCCCAAAGAGCTTTTGGCTGATTGGGGGAAATTAGATCCTGTAGAAAACTACGAACGCTATTTGATGGAAATAGGGATATTGGATGAAAAGAAAAGATCCAATATCAATCAGAGGATAAAAAACGCCATCAATGCTGGCTTGGATTTGGCTTTTGCCGAAGAAGCGATCTTCTCTACTCCGGATGAGGAGCTTTCAGATGTATATGCTCCATTTTCACAAAAAGTCATTCCTCCAGCTGATAAGAGTCCAAAATCCGAAAAAAGAATGGTGGATGCGATTTCGGATGGGTTGAGGCAATCCATGGAAAGATATCCCGAACTCATCCTAATGGGACAGGACATAGGAGAATATGGAGGTGTTTTTAAAATCACGGATGGGTTCAAAAAGCAATTTGGGGCGGATCGGGTCAGAAATACTCCGCTCTGCGAAAGTGCGATTATAGGTGCTGGACTTGGGCTTTCTATCAAAGGTTTCAAAGCCATGGTGGAAATGCAGTTTGCGGACTTTGTTTCAGTGGGATTTAATCAAATCGTAAACAACCTTGCCAAGATCCATTATCGCTGGGGACAGCAGGCAGATGTAGTCATCCGGATGCCAACCGGTGCGGGAATGGCTGCTGGACCTTTTCATAGCCAATCCAACGAAGCTTGGTTTTTCCATACTCCCGGGCTGAAAATTGTTTATCCATCCAATCCATACGATGCCAAAGGCTTATTAAACGCCGCTATTGAAGATCCGAATCCATACCTGTATTTTGAACATAAAGGAATGTACCGATCTATCAGTGAGGAAATTCCAGATGACTATTTCACAGTAGAAATTGGCAAAGCAGCTTTGGTAAAAGAGGGAGATCAGCTATCAGTAATCAGCTATGGTATGGGAGTGCACTGGGCGAAGAAAACCGTGGAAGAATTGGGCATTTCTGCAGACATACTAGATTTGAGAACGCTTTTGCCTTGGGACAAAGAAGCTGTAACTGCAACAGTCAAAAAAACAGGAAAAATAATCTTCCTTCAAGAAGACTGCCTCACTGGAGGAATTGGTGCAGAAATATGCTCGTGGATATCAGAAAACTGCTTTGAGCATTTAGATGCGCCCGTCATGAGAGAGGGAAGTCTGGATACTCCGGTTCCTTTTGCACCAAATCTTGAAAAGCAATTTTTACCGGTTGACAGATTTAAAACCAAAGTTACTAAGCTTTTGGAATACTAATTGTTTTTAAAAAAAGACCCTATTTGTTTTAAATTTTAACTAACCACTAAATCCAACTAGTATGACCCGATTTTTCAAATTGAAACTTTTATTCTTGGGAATCTTACTTACCGTTGCCCAAATTTCTTTTTCCCAGACCTTTGTAGGTGCTACTGTAGACAATCATGCAGGTGTTCATTCCCTTTTACTGAATCCTGCCTTGGCGGTAGATTCTAAAATGAGGCTTGACATCAACTTGTTCTCCACCAGTGCTTTTATCGGAAATGATTTTCTAAGTGTGGATTTGAGTGATCTGGACGGATTCAGAAATGGATTTGAGATCAATTCCGATGAGGATAAAAACGCTACAAACAACAATAATTTCTTTGGTAATGTAGACATACTTGGCCCTTCTGTTTTATTCAATTTAAATCCCAAAAACAGCATTGCCATTACGACCCGGGTCCGTGGATTTTTCAATCTGATCAATATCGGCGGAGATCTTTATGAGCTAGCCAATACAGAGTATGAGGACCAAATGGATTTCAGTGTCAATATGGAAAATGCCTCAGGATTGATTCATGCATGGGCCGAATTCGGAGCCACTTATGGAAGAATGATTTTGGATAATGACCAAAACTCTCTGAAAGGAGGTATCACCTTAAAATACCTGGCAGGTGCAGGCGGAGTCTATGGTTCAAGTAGGATTTTGAATGCCCAATACAATAATCAATCAGATTTATTGACCACATCCGGAGAATTGCGCTATGGATATACGTCAGGGTTTGATTCGGAAGACATCAGTTTTTCGGATATCAAATCAGGATTTGGAGCTGATATCGGCTTTGTTTATGAGTATAAACAAGAAGATGTCAATATTTATTACAACCCATATAAGTTTAAAGTCGGGGTTTCTCTGATGGATATCGGGTCGATCAGTTATGATGAATCCAGCAGATTTATTTATGACATGGATGCGACGATCGATGCAAGGGAATTCCAGTCCAAAAACCTTGATGAATTGCTCGAGGACAATTATAATGGGGTCGAAATTGTAGGGAAAACAAAAATGGGACTTCCCACCTCAGTCCAGGTTTTTGGGGATTACAATATCAATGGGAAATTTTTTGTCAGTGCCCAGGGAGCTATCGCTTTAAAAAGCAGCAATGACAATCCAGTCAGCCAATTGATCAATTCCTTTACCTTAACTCCAAGATTTGAAAAAAGATGGATCAGTGTTTACAGTCCCATCGGTTTTAGACAATACGATTCCAGTTTAGCCTGGGGAGTGGGAGTTCGTGCGGGCCCAGTAATGATCGGCTCAGGCTCGATTTTTACAAATCTTATTTCCAAAAGATCAAGGAGTGCGGATGTCTACGTAGGATTTAAAGTTCCTCTTTATAAGTAAGGCTCATGGAGCAATCGCAGTATTTCAGTCGCAGTGGGCAGCCGTCAATAATTAAATTGGGATTTGGTTTAAAATTCAGGTTAATTTTGACTGAAGATTTTACCGAGGCCACAAGTTATATTTGTGCCTGAAGCAATTCCAGAAACTTTCGGTCCAGCTTTTCTCCATACCAATCTTCATATTCTACGTCTTTTCTACCAGAATTTAATACTCCAAAAGCTCCAGAAAATTCCCAGATTCCGAAGCCGATTCCATTTTCCTTTAATACAGTCAACACATCTCCAAACCAACTCAGAAATACATCATGTGGTGTTTCTTTGTAGCAGCCACATTCTCCACAATGAACGCCCACACCCTGATCTATCAAGGATTTCCAAGGAGCATAATACCTTCGGATTTCTTCGATATCAAGAACTTTTTCTCCTTGTACCAAAGGCCAGGTGACGGGAGGGACACTTCCTGGATCCTTATAAACCCAACCGGCCTTGTAATGTGAAATAGGAAAAGGATGATACCCTCTACAGCTTTGAGCGAGGTCTAGATCGGCTAGTTCCGGAACGGCCATTCCTCCTCCACCATTGCCATCCGCAATGACCTGTCTGGATTTCTTTACGGATTTTATGGTATCTAAAGCAGCTTTGGCCACTCGACGATAATCAGCCACATCCACCGGACCCCCTGGGCTATGCTGGTCATTCGGATCCTGCCGTTGGTAAGGTTCATTGACCAAATCAAAACTCAATTTCTTTTTGGAAATGCCTTTGTACCGTTTTGCCCACATTTCCCAATGAGCACAAAATGCATCTTGAGCCTCCTGATCTTTCCAGAGATTATACGGCTCTTCAAAGCCGGCATTGATACAAAAACCGGGAGCACGATGTAGATTCAAACTAACATGCAGTCCATGGTCGAGACATCGCTGGACAAGTTCATCCACTTGCTCCAATCGGCTTTCATCAAAGTTCAACACCTCATCCGGTCTAATCGGACGGGTTTGATCAATGTCGAGATAACTGGGATAAGACATAGGGATTCTTACAAAATCAAATCCCCAGTCAGCGATCCATTGAATATACTGTGGTTTGGTGGGTCTGCCGGCCATTGGATCATGTGAGAAAAAATCCAATAGATTAAATCCTTTCCAGGCAGGTAACTGGTTTTTGGATCTCGATTCAATACCAAAAGCATGAATGGAAGTAGAGCCAGCTAGACTTATTCCTGTACCAATTAATGCGGATTTCTTTAAAAAATCTCTTCGGGAATCCTGTATCTTCATAGGTTTATTTTAGGTAATATCAGATGAAGTTAAGAAACTCAAATCATAGATTTATTCATTCTGAGGATAACAGGTCGCTTTACTTTTTCTTTGGTAAATCAAACAATCCCACCCATCATTTTCGTATGCATCCCTAGGCCAAAGATTATGCGAAAAACGTTCCTACTTTTATTTTTTATGATCAGCACTACAAATGCTTTTGCACAATTTTTTATTGCCGGAGGGCATTTAAATGGTGGTTTCCCGATTGCCAGATTAAAATCTGAAGTAGACAAGGTGTTTTTCCCATCCCTATCAGGAATACTTTTGTATGAGTTTTACAACCAACCATTTCAGATTGGATTGGAACTAGGATACGGAGTGTATGGATCCAAATTGGAGAAAAGAAATGATTTATACCCAGGATATAACGATACATATAGACTTCGGAGGAATAATAATTATGCCTCTGGAATGGCAGTTTTCAGGTATTTGCCTTCCAAAACAAGCAAACTTGTTCCTTTTATTGAAATCCAAGTAGGAGCCAATTATCTCTATTCTCGATATAAAATCCGGCCAAGTATTTTTGAGGAGGTAGTGGAAGTTTCCAAAGACATGCAAGATTGGGGAATGGGTTATAAATTGGGTGGTGGACTTCAGATCCCTATTCCAGGGTTGGAAGGAGGAAAAATCGAAGTGCGTTTAACTTACCAAGATGGGAATTCTATGCGTTTTTTGACTAAAAGCGATGTTGTTTATTTACCCAATAAAGGAAATGGTGAGTTTGAATACAGTCCGCGTCAAAGTCCGCTCCAATTGATTACCGCTTCCATTGGAGTGGTGGTTTATGATGCGTTTAGGTAGTAATCCTTAATTAACCTCACCTAATTCATATTTTACCTTTACCAAAATCAAATCTTCTGTTTTGGGGTGATTTCTTACCATGTGAATTCCTGTATCATTAGCCTTAACTATTTTTTGAAATGCACCAATAGGGGTTGAATAGCTGACTTTTTTTTCGGGATCCTCAATGAGCAAATAACTGAAATACTTTAATTCATCATTGATTGTTTCCGTAGAAAATGTATTGGAAACTACCAAACCGCTTTCAGTTACTTTCATAGAATAAAATTGATCACTGCGTGGAGAACTGAAAAAATCATCTCCGCTTTCAAAAGCAAAGATTTTACTTTCGATCTCCGATGTACCTAAATTAAAACTATCTAGTTTCTTACCATCCTTGGAATACCTATGAATTGTCTGATCTGCTATGACTTCCCTCAATAAAAACCTGTCATTTTTAAAATCAATGTGAAAAATACCCTCACTTAAAACCATGGCTTCTAAAGCTTTCCTCTTTTCTCCAAAATTGCCAAAAGTGTTTTTCAGCTTTCCTGTTTTTTCATCAAATATGCCGACAAATTTCATTTCATTTAAAAAAGCTTTGTGATCATTACTCTTGGCACTAATAATCCCTATGTAATATTCTTTCTCATCCGGATCATAAAAGAAAGCATCACCATAGCCCATAAACATGTGGTCAATGTTTTGAAGACCACTTAGGTCAATCTCCTTATCAATCTGAAAAGAAGAATTAAGATGGATAATTTTACTTCTCTGAGGGAAAAACAAGACCAATGAACTATCATTTTCTTGATATCTAGCCTGAAGAATAGACACTTCAGGTAACACCAAATTTGTAGTGTCTAAATCTACCGACCGAGTGATTAAATCTTTATTCAAATCAAACCACCACAGTTTTCGATCTTGATGAATTATTAAAAAATTACCCTGATCAGAAATATGGAATTTAGCATTTTGATATCTTAAATTCCCAACATTTAAAAGCGTAGTTTCTGAAGACAAAATAGAAAGCGGATTATCCCTGACTACGTCAATTTCCTTACACCCAAAAAAAACCAGAACTAAAAAAAACATCAAAAAATTCTTGCTAATCAAACCCAATTTCCAAAAACTGTTTAATTCCATTTTTTTTAATAACTAACTTGTATAGCACTTTCAGTGAAAAAAGATAGGCTGCCTTATATCAATAAGGCAGCATAAATTCTAATTATTCTACTCCTACAGGAGGCAAGTTGCAAGCCTGAACTGTTTCTCCATTTGGACAATTGTATAATGCACATACCATATTTTCGAAATAAGTTATACTACCCGCCTGGAGAGTACGAGTCATAGTTTGTGCCGAAACAGGAGAATAAGAAGAAATTGTTCCCATTAAGCCTATCGCTAATAGAAACCCTAATAATTTTAATTTCATAATAAAGAAAGAGTTAAAAACACCCCATTCGCACCATGCAGGGTGGAGAAAATATCCCTAAAAAATCGCCTTTACCGGTAACTTTGAAATTTCAATTGTAATCTATCCCCCCAAACTAAAAATACAAGCAACTTGAACTATTTTTTTATAAAAAAATATAAATATTAGTTAATACTAAACTCGTTGATTATCAAAAATCGTTAATCTTCCACGAATCTGATTTTATAAAACAGATTATAATCCCGCTCCACTTCTCCATCCGCAGCTTTTACAATTAAAGTTCCATCAGATAATCCGAGATTAACTGAACCCTCCACGGGAAGTTCATTGAGAATTCCGATTTGCTGATCATCTTTAACTACCATGAAACGAGGTTTTCTATAAGCAGCCAAATCTTTTTGATTTGCTGGGTTTTGGGTATAATCCTCTCCCTTTGATTGAAATTCCATCCATACATCTTCAGGGATAGCTGTATAAAACATTGCCAACTGGAATTCTCCAAAAGTCTTCACATCGCTAAATGAAGGATAAAGTCGGTTTTCGCGTTCTGGATTCGGTATCTCCTGATCACGTTCAGGATGTGATAAAGCTACTGCTCTTTCATTGATTAGTGAGTTTCCATCAAAATCATATAAAAAAAGTTGATTTCCGATTGGAGGTAATACGGCTGCTTTTTTGCTTTCTACCTCGAATGACAAATAAGGAAAACTCTGCCCAATCCATCGATTGGTCCTGCGAGGAACCCAAGACTCTGGATACAAACTCAAATAGTAAATGGAATCTTGATTGGAATTATAGAAAAACCCAGTCTTTACCTGGCTGTAAAATCCTCCACCGATTTTATCAGGATTTATTTCACCCGGATTATACGTATTAACCTCCTCTCCCAAAATAAAAATTTCTCCATTCTCCGTCCATGGGGTAAATGACTGACGGAAAAAGGAGATAAAAATCCCTGCCCCAAATCCTTCAGCTGGACCATTTATCTTTTCTAATTTCTGAAAATCCTTGTCAAAAACATGGAAATCCATAGTCCCTGATATTTCCTTGAAAATAAATCGATCTTTCCCCAAAAACCTTCCCTCTGAAAAAAACTGGATCTGATTAGGTCCTTCTCCTGCCAGCTCCACTTCTTTGATTATTTTTCCTTTTCCATCAACTAGGAGGACTTTGCTTCCTCGCTGTTCTTTCACTAAATACTGATCAAGATCCTCTTGATAATCCAATAGGACAACGTTTTCCAGTACATCCACCATGATAGAATCATAGACTTCAAATTGAAGTTCTTGTAGCGGATCTATAACATTTGATTCAGGTGATTTTTCTGAGCAGGAAAAAAGCAGTGTTCCTAAAAGTACACTGAGAGCAAGAAGCGGGGATTTATTCATCGAAAAGAAATTAGACTTAAAGGTTAGTCTGAAAAAGTAAGTTTTATAGGACAAGTGAGAGAAAATAAAAATCATCATTCCTGCAAATTTAAAATTTAATTTTAAATTTGCAGGAATGATTCAGCGTATTTTAGAAAAACCATTTTTCAAATCGGTCTTAAAATTCCCAGTAACGGGGATAGTTGGACCTAGACAAGTTGGCAAAACCACCCTAGTTAAAGGGGCCTTAGATAATCTCAATGCAATATATCTTGACCTTGAAAAACATTCTGACATCAGTAAATTGAATGATGCTGAGTTATTTTTCTCGCAAAATCAGAATAAAACAATCATTCTTGATGAAGTTCAACATCAAGCTTCTATTTTTCCTTTGCTGAGAGCAGTAATTGATGAGAACAGAAAACCTGGCAGATTTATTATTCTCGGATCAGCCTCTCCCTCACTACTCCGGCAAAGTTCCGAAAGTTTGGCCGGTCGAATCAACTATCTAGAAATGTCGCCGTTATCCATCCTAGAAACTAAAACCCAATTATCTATTGAAGACCTTTGGATATACGGTGGATTTCCAGAACCTGCACTTTCACAAGACAAGGAATTTATACAAGACTGGTATAGAAACATTACTACAAGTTACATTCAAAGGGATTTACCTCAATATGGCTTACCAGCAGATCCACGTGTCACCAGACAATTTTTAATGATGATTGCCTCAGCACATGGGGGAATCCTTAATTATTCCAGTTTTGCAAAATCCTTAGGATTGACGGTCCCAACTATCAAAACATACCTAAGCTTTCTTTTAAATGCTTTTCTCCTCAGAGAATTACCTGCATGGTCTGTAAATGCCAAAAAGCGACTTGTGAAATCCCCAAAGTTATTTTTCAGAGATACGGGAATGTTACATTATTTACTGGGAATAAACAGTATGGATTCTATTTTCGGAAACATCGTAGTTGGTAGTTCCTGGGAGGCATTTGTCATCAATCAAGTAGCTTCTGTTTTAAAGACCGACGATGAAATGTATTTTTATCGGACACAAGATGGAGCCGAAATAGACTTGCTCATCAGGCGAAATAATCAATGGCTAGCAGCTGCAGAGATTAAATTCAGCGCTAGTCCCAAACTTACCAAAGGCACTTACAATGCAATGGAAGATTTGGGAATAGAACTTATGCATGTTGTGATTCCGCGAGAGGAAGATTATCCGATAGCAAAAAACATACAGGTAGTCGGACTGGGACTTTTCCTTGAGACAATTTTTAGTAAGCCAATTTTATAATTTCTTTATTTCGGAAGATTTTAATTCCAGGATGTTAATTCCTTCGAAATAACCTTTTTCATCCTGGATCCTTAGCGGGAGACAGATTATCTTTCATAGCTTTCTTCCATAGAAATACAGGCAGCACCCAAAACACCCCCAACATACTGAATATCAAACCTCCGATTGTACCAATAGCCAAAGAAAACCAGAATATCTCATTTTGGCCTTCCATGATAAAAGGAATCAATCCCAAGCAGGTGGACATGACAGTAAGAAGTATCGGTATGGCTTTTCCGGCCACGGACTTCAATACATTTCGGTTATATAAACCTTGGTCCCGATTATTTAGGTCATTGATAATGAAGATCCCTGCATTTACTGCCAATCCTCCCAGCATGACAAATGCAGCATACCCACCTTGGTCAAAATAGAAATCAAACAAGGAAAAAATCAGGAACAGTCCTATAAAACTAATTGGAATGATCGCAATGATGTAGATGGGTTGTTTGAGGTTTTCAAAAAGCACAGAACAGATCAGGAAAATCCCGATGATCAAAAAACCCAATAAACTATACTGCCTTTTTGCCTTTTCATAACTAAAATAATAGGAATTTTTTTTCGCCTCATAGCCAATCGGCATTGTAGCTTTCATTTCATCCAGGACTTCTTCGAGGTATTCATTTCCAAACTTGGCAGAGCCCATGTATTCAAAAGAAACGATCCGGATGTATTGCCGGTCTTCTTTGTTCAAAGCATTGGTGGTGGTTTCTTTGGTCAACGTACCATAATCAGACACTTTGTAAATCCTGTTTTCCCCACCGATCAAACTCTTGTTTTCCAGATCAAACTTACTAAAATCAGCAGCGTTTACTTCCTTCACCACTACCCCATAATTTTTATCCTCTAAGGTCAAAAACCTGGATGCTCCATTGGGTTTTGACAAGTCCTGTAGCGAACTGATCAGCTCATACTGATTCATATTACCCAAGGCCAGCTGGTTTTGATTTAATCTCAGCACATACTCTTCGGTCTTCTGCTCACCATAGTTCCGCTCGTTTATGTTGACTTCCTGGATTCGTTTATGGGCCAGCAATTTCTCAGAAAGAATTATCGCCTGCTTCTCCAGCTCATCAAAATTATATCCCTTCATTTCTACCCGATAAGATGGAATGCCCTCTCCTCCTGGACCTGTATAAAAGCCTTGTCCTACTCCATAAATATTCCAGTTCGCCCCACTCCAATCAGTAGATTTCACGGACAATTTCCCTTTGAGCTGATAAGGCAAAGCACCGTTTTCGTAAGCATCCTTAAAGGTGATCACTATATTCGCCTGCTGCCCAGATAGGACCGTGGTCACAAATTTATCGATGCCTTCTACGCCCTTTAGGTAAGCCTCGAACTCCTTCATGATAAAATCCATCTGCTCGAGTGTATTGCCAAAAGGCAAGCGACAATTCACATACAGTCGGGTTTCCTCCGGTTCCCGATAACTCGACTTCTCATAGGTTCCCCTTACAAACATTCTAAGGGCTCCGCCCAAAGCTTTGTCAACATAAGGCCTAATCTCCTCCTGATAATAGGTGTTCCCAACAGTGGTATTGTACCACTCATGCTCATCCCATTTGGCTGGCAAAAAGAAAATCGGAGTACCAAAAAGAAGGACCAAAAGAAAAATAAATGTTTTTCTATAATGCGCAGTCCAAGCTATCCCTTTTTCATAATTCCTAAGGTACCTGACCCTTTTCCTGAGTTTCTGAATGGTCAGGGCCCTACCCTTTTTAGCAGATTCTTTAAATAAAATCTGATAGAAAGCCGGAGTAAAAAACAAGGCGATGATCAATGAAACTCCCAGCATGACAGAAACAACGATAGAAAACTCGGTCAGATTTCTTCTGTCTTCCTCTGGTAGAAAAAAGACAATCATCAAGGCCGCAATGGTGGTCAGAGAAGCAGCAAGTAAGGCGAGAAAAACTTTTCTGTTTCTGTGCTTATGAAGATGATCGATCATGATAATGGCATTGTCCACTATCAATCCAAAACTGATCGTCAAACCCGCCAAAGAATATAAGTGGATATCCACTTTTAGAAAGTAAATCAACATCGCACAGATGCTGAGATTTGCAATGATGCCCAAGAAAAGAATGCTTAGGTATTTAAGATTTCTATTGATCAGAAAAATAAAGACAATCAAAATAAGAATCGATAGACCCGATCGCTTGTAAATTTTATCCAGCTGGGTTTCCAGATATTCGGTATCATCCCGCTCCAAACGCACATCAAATCCTGCTGGCAATTGTTTACTAGCTTCCTCCAGCGACTGCTTCAGGCTTTTAGCAAGCAGTACCTTATTTACACCATCTCTGTTAAAAATTGATATCGTGACAGAGTTATTTCCGTTGATCCGGAAAAAATACATGGGTTCGGCTTCTTCCAATGTTAGCTTTGCCACATCCCTTAACCTCACATCTTGCCCATTGACTTGAAGAATTCTCAGGCTCTCCAATTGATCCATATCTGTCAACGACCTGTCTACTTCAATGAACAAGGTTTCTCCCTTTGAATTAAGAACTGCTCCAGGGTAACTCGTCCCAAAAGCTTGAGAAATACTGGACTCCAACACATTTTTAGAAATACCAAAGGCTTGCAGTTTCTGAATGTCGTAAGTAACAAAAAGCTGCAAGTCATTTGCCCCTCGAACCAAAACCTCTTCTACTTCCTCAAATTTGGTCAAGGCAGGTTTTAAAATATCCTCTGTGATTTTTTTGATTTCGAAAGAGGCAAAAGGCCCATTGACACTGTAGGTTAAAATGGGTGTTTTTGCATCAGTCCTTGTTTCATTGCTCTGGGAAACAGTAGGATACATCACCTGTGGATCCAGCTGGGGATAAACCTGACGGATCATCGCCGATACCTCAAACCCTTTCATTTCCATGTCTGCCTTTTTATCAAAGGTCAAAGTGATCCTTCCGCTATTGTAGTTAGAGGTGGAGGTGATTTTTTTGAGTTCAGAAAGTCTTGAAAATGTCCCTTCCAATGGGGAAGTTGCCAGCTTCTCCACAATTTCCGGAGAGGAATTTCGAACAGAAAAATTAATGGTGAGGACAGGTTCCTTTTCACGGGGATTCAAATCCACCGAAAGCATAGGGATAACTGCAAATCCCGAGATAGAGAGCAAAACAAAAACGATCAGGATCCTAAATGGAGTCATGAGGTCACTGTTTTAAGTTTTTTCTTTGGCACGAAAAACCAATAAGCCAACGGCACAAAGTACAGTGCCGTAATCGTACCGATAGTCAAACCTCCAATCACTGCATAGACCAGTGGCCGCTGTAGATCTGCTCCTAATCCACTGCTAAACACAATCGGAATAAGTGCCAAAATCGTGGTAATGGAAGTCATTAAAATTGGTTTTAATCTGATCTGACCAGCTTCATGAAGTGCTTTCTCCAGTCCTTCTTCAGGTGACACTGCTTCCTTTGCCGAATACTTCTCCCTCAAACGATTAATGGTGTCAATTTTCAAAATCGCATCATTTACCATGATTCCCAGCATCACCACCAGACCGATTGCAGACATCACATTTAAGGATGCCCCAAAAATCCAAAGAACCAAAAATGACCCTCCTATCCCCAATGGCAAAGTAAATACGACGATCAAAGGTTGTATAAAACTTTCAAACTGAGCAGCTAAAATAAAGTAAAGCAATAACACGGAAATTACGAGAATCCCAACCAACTGGATAAGATTCTCCCTATCCCTGAAATATTGACCGGTCATTTCAACTCCCAAGTCTTTACTTTGACCCCACTGAAAAAAGTCAGATTTTAAGTTATCCGGGTTTTCTTCCAAAATATTTACTGATTGGTAAATACCTCCTCTGTCCGCAGTGATATATTTATAATGGTCTTCGTATTCATAATCCACAAATTCTGCGAGTTCATAGGATGCGCTATCTGAGGCTGAAACGGATTTTGTGCGCAATAAATTTTCAAATCTTTCCCCAGGCTCTTTCAACCGAATCGGAGTAACCTCTCCAAAGCGACGGATATCAGTGATGGTAAATGTCCCAAAAAGCTTCGAGATCTGATCTTGAACTTCAGTTAGAGGTATTTCATAGGTAGCCAGCTTATCCGCACGGAGTGAAAAGACCACCGAAGCTTCTTTCTGCAGTCCAGGTCCTCTTTCCCAATTTTCTGTAGGGAATTGGCTGAGCCAAGGATCCATTTTTTCTTCTTCCACAGGTTCTTTAGAAGAGAGGTCTTTCCACCGCACCTCATAGTAAGGCATATTGGAACTGAATAATTGATCAAATGCATTGGGAGCATCTCCAAGCACAAAACTGGCTTGAGGGTAATTGGATTTGAGATGCTCACTGATCAGTTTGATCTGATTTTCTTTGACTTCCTGGCTTTCAAATAACAGGTATAAAAAAGCCTGCTGAATGGAGTTTTCACCGTCAAAAAGGAGAAATTGACGTACTCCAATTTCGGATTCTGCCTGCTGATAAGTTCCTTCCAGCATTTTTACCAAAGCCTGAATTCTCCCTTTGTTTTCTAATGCACCAATTGGTTCATTCCATTCTATCTCAAGTGTTGCATCCAGTTTTTCTATTTCAGGTAATCCCTCTGTTTTCAATAAAAAACTAACCCCAAGGCCAAGAGGAATCAAGATCATAAAACAGGTAATTGCAATTTTCCTCCCTGAGCTGATTTTTGAATAACCCAGCTCATACATGGACAAGATTCGCTTGAAAAACGGACCTTCTTCTTTATCGAGTACTTTCTTGCTCTTCCGAAACAGCAAAAGGTACAGCATCGGCAAGAGGATAAAAGCTACAGCCAGGGATACCGACAGGATCGCCGCGACTGCCACTGCCTGATCAAAAAACAAAGCTCCTGAAATCCCGCTCAAAAAAACCAGAGGGACAAAAACCGCCAATGTAGTCATCACTGAACTGATCAATGCTCCCATCACTTCATTCACTCCTTCTACACAAGCTTCAAAAATAGAAAGTCCTTCATCTCTTTTTCGGGTGATGTTATCCAAAACGATGATCGCATTATCGATCAACATCCCGATGCCCAGGGCCAGACCTGAAAGCGAAATAATATTGATCGAGAGATCGAAAAAATAGAAAATCAGAAAACTAATGACCAACGAAGATGGAAGACTGACCCCGATGATCAGAGGAAGTCGATAATCTTTCATAAAAAGAAAGAGCACTGCAAATGCGAAAATCCCACCAAACAGTAAGCTGGTTTCCAAGTTGGAAATTGCCGCGTTTAGGAGATTTGACTGATCTTGAGTCAGATCAAATTCTACCTGAGGATAATCTGTTTTGAATAACTCTATCGATGCTTTCAATTCGGGCATCAATTCGTTCATTTTAGCAGATGCCTGTTTATGGACAGTGATGACCAGGCTTTCTTGTTCACCATAGAGATGATAGCCGAGCATTTCTTTGGTCTCATATTTGACATCGGCCAGTTTCTGGAGTGGAATAATCGCTCCGTCTTTGGTTCTAATCGGTAACTTCCTAATATCATCAGGAGTATCTACTCTGGATGCCAAACGGAGATAATACCTAAACTGACCATCTTTGACAGAAATGCCCGGCAGATCCCGGTTACTGTTTTGGATGGCACTGATGATGTTTTGCTGGGACATGCCCAAAGCCGCCAAAGCCTGGTCGTTTGGCGAAACAGTGATGATCCGTTCTTTCTTACCATTGATATCTACCAGAGATACCCCCGGAAGCTGTTCGATTCTTTTTTTCAGAACATTTTCTGCAAGTTGGCTTACTTCCACTTCGTCAATCCCATCTTTGGGAATAACCTGGACTCGAGCCACTGGAATATCAGAAGTATTGATCCGGATGACTTCAGGACGGGAAAGATCCTCAGGAAGTGAATTGGTCAGGCGGTCTATTTTTTCATTGACATCAATGTAGGCCAATTCCATTTTAGTACTATAATCAAATGTCAGACGGATGGTTCCGACTTCCGAACCCGCTTTAGAGTCCATTTCTTCCAATCCATTCAAGGTGATCAACCCTTCCCTAATGGTACTTAAAACATTTTGCTCAATCGCTTCCGGAGATGCATTAGGGTAATTTACTTTTACCACGATCTGTGGCACATCTATCGGTGGAAGCAAAGAAATCGGCAAGGAACTCAGGACAATGAACGAAAACACGATCAATGCCATAAAAGTCATGAATACCGCAATGGGTCTGGCCAATAAAAATCTAACCATGGCCTATTCTTTTACAATTTGTACCGGTGCCTGATGCGCCAGCTGTAAGTTATTGGAGGTAATGACCGTGCTTCCTGCGTCTACCCCTTCCAAAATCTCCACTTCTTCCCCATTGTCTTTTCCCACCTCTACATAATTCCATTTAGATTCATTGTTTTCTATGGAGAATACAACAGCTCTACCGGACCTGTAAACCAGTGCATCTTTTGGCACCACCAGACTGTTATTTTGTGGAGCTCGGATGATGGCCCGGGCGTTCATACCAGGAAGTAAATTTCTTGAAGAATTGATGGCAATAGAAACCTGAACCAACCCATTTTCATCGACTTTTGGGTTAATTCCGATCACTCGCCCTTCAATGGCATTTTGAGAGTCAGAAACGGCATAAACTTCCGCTTTTTGATTGGGTGAAATCAAGGAAATATCCGATTCTAGAACTTTGACTTTCAAGGTCAGTTGGCCACTACCTAAAATCTCACAAAGCTCCTGACTTGCTCCTACCAAACTTCCCTCTTTGTATTTCAGATCTGCAATCCTACCGGAAATCGGGGCTTTCAGTTCGCATCGTTCACGGTTAAGTTGAGCTTCTTTCAGTTCCACCTCAGCCATAAAAAGTCCACTTTTGGCTTTGAGCTGCTCGTCAATTGCCTGTTTTCTTTCCTCTTCGCCAGATGAAAAAATCGTTTCATAGCCCATTTTCATCGACTCGTATTCTGCATTGGCATTTCGAAGCGAAATCTTCGCCTTGTCCAATCTCAGCTGAGCTTCAGTCGGATCCAATCGGGCTATCACATCTCCTTTAGAGACTGATTGTCCTTCTTTGACATTCAGTTCAATAAGAAATCCTGCCTGTTCGATGATCGCGGTCACCTGACTGGAGGCTTCCAGTTTACCGGTGGCATTGATAAGGTAATCAAAGCTTTTCACTTCCGCTTTGGCCACTTTGACTTCGGTAGCGGCAACTTCATTTCTAAAAGATTCGGTCGGAGCTTCCTCGACTTTTTCTTCGTCGTTTTTACAGGAAAAAAATGAGAGCGCTAAAAAACCAAGGAGAATGAATCTGGACTTTATCATGGATTAAATAATTTCAGATTAATAAACTAAGAAATTATTCAAACTCAAAAGAAAAAATCAAAAAGGACTGTTAATAATTGTCAATTGAGGTACTAAATACCAATCCGGAAAAGGTTTGTATAAATTAATCGCTTTGGCTATAGGCCTTAGCCTCATCGTGGGCGGAGGATTATCTCCAAAATAATCAATCAAATCATCGATGATTTTGGGCTGCTCCACTTCCAGTCTGACTAGGGTAACTCCATCATGGATCATGTCTAATTGAGTAGCAGCTGCTCTTGAAATATCGATGATTCTCTTGGAATATTTGGGTAAGCGATCATTAACTTTTACATAGACAGATGCACCTGTATCCACTCTAGTTACTTTAAGGACTGTACCAAAAGGCAAAGTTTTATGCGCTGCAGTCAAACTATCCATGTGAAAAATCTCCCCATTGGAAGTCTTTCTTAGATGAAACCTTTTACCGTAAAAACTAGCTACTCCTTGTTGGATCAACAAAGAATCACCATAGGTTTTGGCATGGGCGAAGGTGCTAGAACAGACTGCTATCAGCAGGAAAATCCACAGTCGCATGTTTTTAAAATTCATTTGGCCTTGCCAGTCAATAAAAATGCCAATTGCTGTCATTCCTTTATTTTAGCTTGCAAGCAGCAAAGCATAAGATTAACTTAGTTTTTTACTTTTTTCAATCATTCATGATCAAAATCTTACATACGGCCGATTGGCACTTAGGCAAAAGACTTCAGGAATTTTCCAGATTGGAGGAGCAAAAGTTAGTTCTCGAAGAAATCATAGAAATCGCTGACAATGAAAATGTGGATTTGATTCTCCTAGCAGGGGATATTTTCGACACATTTAACCCAAATCACGAGGCAGTAGAATTATTATACAAAACCCTCCGTAGGCTTTCGAAAAACGGAGAAAGACCCATCATTGCTATTTCAGGAAATCATGATAGCACTCAGTTTGTGGAGGCACCTGATCCACTGGCTAGGGAGTTGGGAATTCTGTTTTACAGCAGATATGACTCAGTAATTCCAATAGGGAAACTGGATTCCGGAATAGAAATCACAAAATCAGAATCCGGTTTTTTAGAGCTGAAATTGCCAAAAATTGATTTTCCAATCCGTATGATTTTGGCACCTTATGCCAACGAAACGTTATTGAAAACTTACTTGGGCGAAGAAGATAGAGAAGCTGAATTCCGTCAAGTTTTACAGGGAAAATGGAAAGAGCTTGCTGGTTCCTATTGTGATTCAAATGGAGTCAACCTCTTGATAGGCCATTTCTTTTTCATGAAAGAAGGAGAATCCTCGATAGGTATCGGGACAGAAGCAGAGCCCGAGTCAGAAAGACCGATTTTGCACGTGGGTGGAACTCAGGCACTTTTTACAAATAACATCCCTCCTCAGATCCAATATGCGGCATTGGGGCATTTACATCGCTATCATTCGGTAGATAAAGAACCCATGCCAGTGGTCTATGCCAGTTCCCCTCTGGCCTATTCATTTAGCGAAGCAGATCAGGAAAAGAAAGTGGTGTTGGTGGAAGCCTATCCGAATCAAAAAGTGACATATAAGGCTATAGGATTGAAGCAAGGAAGACCCTTGTATCGGATGACTTTTGAGAGTCTTTCGGATACCATTTCTTGGTTAGAGGCAAACCCTTATTGCTTTGTCGAAATCACCTTTGTCACGGAGCATTCTATCGATGCTCCTACCAGAAAAGCTATCATGAAATCCCACGATGGTATCGTCAATCTAATCCCGCAAATCAAAAATCCGCAAGGCCAGGAAAGTTTCAAGCTGAAAGTGGAGGATTTAGGAAAAGACATGAGCCACTTGTTTCAGCTGTTTTATAAAAACGAAAAAGGTCAGGAACCCAACGAGGAACTGATGGAAATTTTTAGAGAAGTTATCAGCCAAAGTAACGAATCATGATCCCAATTAAACTAGACATACAGGGGCTTTATTCCTATAAAGAAAAACAGACCATTGAGTTTGACCAGCTGACAGCGGCCGGTCTATTTGGAATTTTTGGAGCCGTAGGCAGTGGAAAATCCTCGATTTTAGAAGCCATACTTTTAGCACTTTATGGAAGTACCGAGCGCTTATCCGACCGGGGAGAGAAAAACAGCATGCTCAATCTTCAAAGCGAGGAGCTATTGATCAATTTTGAGTTTCAGTCCGGAAAAAACAATGTGACTTCCTATTTGGCTCGGTATGCTGCGAAAAGGAATCCAAAGAAATTTGAGGAAGTCCGTCCAGCCGAGCATACTTTTTATGAAAAATCTTCCCATAAATGGGCCCCTATCGCCTTAAAAGCGGAAGAAATCATCGGCATGAAAAAAGAGCACTTTAAACAAACGGTGATTATTCCACAAGGCAAATTCAGGGAATTTATCGATCTCACTCCAGGTCCTAGAGCAGAAATGATGAAGGAACTTTTTGGTTTGGAACGATTTGATCTCTCCGGAAAAACCGGCTCGTTGCTAAAAGTGGTCCGGGAAGAAAAAATAAGACTGGAAACCCAGCTTGCAGGTTTGGAAAATTTTTCATCTGAAATCCTCCAAGGAAAAATTGACACTTATAAAGTCCAGAAAAGTGATTCAGAACAACTCACTTTAACATTGCAGGCTTCAGAAGCAAAGTTAAAACAGCAAGAAAACCTACAGCTAAAATCAGATCAGCTTCAGCATTTCAAATCGAATTATCAGGATTTATTGCTCAAAAAACCAGAAATAGAGGAAAAGAGACTTCTTCACAAGGATTTCATCACGGCAAAAACCTACCTCAAGCCTGTTTGGGATCAAATCAATGACACCAAAAAAGAGCTTGAAAAATACTCCACCAGTGTGGTGGATTGTGAGCGATTTAAAGCACGGTATGTGGAAGAGGTAAAAGTGTTAGAGGAGGAAGAACAGAAGTTAAAAGAGAAAAATCAAGAAAGACCCGCAAGAGAGGCAAAAATCCGAGATCTCAAGAAAGTGCTGGAGATAAAACGTCTGCAGTCTAGCCTGGATGAAGCAAACCATAAACTGGAAACTTTAAAACCTGAAATAGACAACAAAAAAGCTGCTCAATCCAAGCTGGAGTTAGAAATCTCAAACCTGGAATTGGAAACGGAAAAATTGGAAAGTCCTGACGTCACACTCCTTTCTTCACTGCAAACTGCATGGAGAGATTGGTCGGTCTGGGAAACTGAAAAATCAAAACTCATCAAAGACAAAAATCAGCTTCAAGAGGAAATAGGGTTTGTCCAAAGCAATCTGGATCAGATTATTTCCAAAATCCCTTCCACAGAAAAAAACCTTGATTCTTGGCAAAAAAGCCAAAAACAACAGATCCTGAAGCTGGAATCAGAACGGGATAAAATTTTTCAAAAACAAGGTTTAGGCATTCATGTTCATTTATTGGAAGATGGAAATCCATGTCCTCTTTGTGGTGCATTGGAACATCCAAATCCATTGAAAACAGAAGTAGAAAAAGCTGAGTTAAAAGCCAAAAATGAAGAAATCAATCAGGAGAAGGACTTTTTGGAAACAATCCTTACTTTGATCCAAAAAGAAAAGGAAAACCAGATTCATTTAGAAAACCATCGGAGAAACTGTCAGGCCAAAGAGACTGAAATCGGAAAAATAAACCAGTCTTTAGAGGGAATAAATCAGTTGATTTCCAGCCATGGGATTTCCAGTCAGACAGAATTAAAAGCGAAAGTAGACCAACTTGCCGAAGCCGGCAAGACAAAAGAAAAACTACAGCTTCAGCTAAGAAGTCTCCGACTATCCTGGAACAATCAACGGAAAGAAATAGAACATTCAGATAAAATTTATCAACAAGCTCTTTTAAGCCAAAACTCCATCTTGGCTTCGATAACGTCCAAGAAAGAAGAGATCAAAGACCCTACTTTTTGTAAGCCATTCTTCTCCAAAAGTGGCGACCAGATCCAAGAAACCATTATGAAAGTTGAAGCTGATATTGATGAAGCTATTAAATTATTGGAAGGAAAACAAAAACACCTTCGTGAAAAGCGGGAAGCCCAAGCCTCTAATCTAACTAGTTTGAAAGGATTTAAAGATCTAGAAATAGCTTCAAGAGAAAAGCTCACTAAACTTCATAACGAATTTGAAAACCTAAAAGTAACGTATGGTTTTCCTGATGAAGCTGCCTTGGTAAAACTCATTGAAAATTCTCTGGACGCAGAAAAAGTCGATCTGGAGATTCGGAGTTTTGACCAGAAAATTGCCATCACTGAAAGTAGGATCCAGGAACTCAAATCTGAAAAAGGAGTTACCGAGTTTGACAGCAAGGCATTTGATGAACTCAAAAACTCAGTAAAAGACACCAAGTCAAAAGCTGAAGCAGTTCAAAATGCCTTATTGCTACTCAGCCAAGAAATCAAAACCATAGAAATCCAACTTGAAAATAAAAAGTCCCTATTAGAGACTTTTGGGAAATTAGAAAACAGGGAAAGTAATCTGAGAGAATTGGAACGGTTATTTAAAGGAAGCGGATTTGTAAAATATGTTAGTTCGATCTATCTCAAGGAACTTTGCAATACGGCCAATTTGAGGTTTATGAAGCTTTGCAAAAACAGCATGAGTTTGGAGATAGATGAGGACAATACCTTCTGGGTGATAGATTATCTAAATGGAGGGAAACGTAGATTACTGAAAACACTTTCCGGTGGACAGACTTTCCAGGCATCACTTTGCCTTGCTTTGGCTTTGGCAGAAAAAGTTAAATCCCTGAATCAGGCAGATCAAAGTTTCTTCTTTTTAGATGAAGGTTTTGGGGCTTTGGATAGAAATGCCCTTCGAGTGGTTTTTGAAACGCTGAAATCCCTTCGTCACGAAAATAGAATAGTAGGGATCATCTCTCATGTGGAAGAGTTGCAACAAGAGATTGGAGTGTATGCGCAAATCACATTGGATCCCGAAAAAGGGTCTCAGGTCAATTACTCCTACTAAAAAAAAATCCCGGCACTTGTCGGGATTTTTTTTCAATAAGAAAATCACATTAAAATATTTTTATTGACCCAGTTTATCTCTTCCTCTCGGATGGTATGTTCTGGATCATCGAAAAGCAAAGTTTTTACAGTTGCTCCCATTTCAGTCAATAATGTAGCGGATTCATTGATCCTACTGGCAGGTACGTGAAAATCTCTATCGCTACTTCCTATAAAAACGGAAGTACCTTTGAAATCACCTTGGTATTTTTCCTTATTTATTTTTTCACCAATTAAGCCTCCGGTAAAAGCAATCACTCCTCCGAGTTTTTGAGCGTTTCTAGCTGCGAATTCCAAACTCAAACAAGCTCCTTGTGAGAATCCTATGAAAAAGATTTTCTCAGGCATAATTCCAGAATCAATCAACTGATCCCAAGCCATTTTCAAGGTAGAAATCGAATTTTCTAAAGCTGTCCTGTTCTGTAGGTCTGGAGCCATAAAACTATAGGGATACCAGGTATTCCCTTCAGCCTGTGGCGCCAAAAGTGCAAAATCTGACAGATTTAAATAATTACTCAAAGACAAAATACTGGATGCAGTAGCCCCACGTCCATGAATAAGAATTGCTGCCTTTTTTGCTTCAGTAATCGGTTTCCCAGCTGATTTAATCTCAGGCATAGTTTTCTATTTTTAGCGTAACTGGAGTTAGATTTTTCACAATCTCCTCTCTGCTTGGTTCTGCCCATTCAGGTAATTTGATCAACTCCCCTAAATGTGCTTCATCTTCATCAATCGCAAAACCAGGTTCATCGGTAGCGATTTCAAACAACACTCCTCCTGGCTCTCTGAAATAAATTGAAGTGAAATAGTTTCTGTCTTTTACCTCAGTAGTTTGATAGCCGTTCCCTATCAATAACTTTTGAACTTCCAATTGAGAAGCAGCATTGGCTGTTCTGAATGCAATGTGGTGAACTGTACCTGCACTCTGCATGCCCCTGTTTCCTGATGGATTTACGACGATATCCACCATATCACCAGGCTTTCCTTCTGTTCCGTATCGATATCTGTCACCTTCCTGACCGATGAATTTATAATCCATAAAACTGGTAAGCAACTTTTCAGTCTGTTCTTTGGATCGAAGGTTTAGAGTAGCTCCATAAAATCCTTTGATGGAAAATTCTTTAGGAACCTGTCCATAAGTCCATCCGATTCTTTCGTCAGAATCATTTGCCACCAGCTCTATTCCCATACCATCATGATCTTCAAAACGAATCAGTTTTTCTCCAAATCGAACCAACACATCCGATACTGCTACTCCGTATTTTTTCAATCGCTCGATCCAGAATTCCAAAGAATCTGAAGGGATAGAAAATGCGGTGTAGGTCAATTCTCCTGTTCCTTTGGTGCCTTTTCGGGCACCCTTAAAAGGAAAGGTCGTAAAGATGGTACCAGGTGTCCCCAGCTCATCTCCGAAATAAAAATGGTACACATCAGGCGCATCAAAATTGATGGTCTTTTTCACCAATCTCAATCCTAGAATTCCAGTGTAAAAATCAACATTGCCTTGAGGATTTCCAGCAATGGCTGTGATATGATGTATTCCGCTGATTAATGTTTTCATGGCTTTTGGGGTATTTTAAGAAAAAGCTATGAGGACGAATCCCCATAGCTTTCAATTTAGTTGATAGGGATAATTTAAAACTTAGTCTGCCAAAACAGGCTCAGTTTGCTTAACAAGTTGTACACTCAAATGAAGTCTAACTTGATCACTTACTACGACAGAACCAGCTTCTGTTACAGCTGACCAAGAAAGTCCAAATTCTTTTCTGTTAACTTTTCCTTCGATTTCAAATCCAGCTTTGGTCTGACCATAAGGATCGGCAGTGACACCTCCTAGATCAACTGAAAGAGTAACTTCTTTAGTAGTCTCTCTCATAGTCAAGTTACCAACCAATTTATATTCTCCGTCTTCTTGAGCTAATTTTCCTTCAAAAGATAACTTTGGATGATTTGCAGCATCAAAGAAATCAGCAGATTTTAAGTGATTGTCTCTGTCATTCTGATTTGTATCAATACTGTCAACGTCAGCTGTAAACTTAACGGTAGCTCCGTCAAAATTATCTGATGCTGCCTCAAGGCTTCCTTCGAATTTTCTGAAATAACCAGTTACAGTAGAAATCACCAAGTGCTTTACTTTAAAAGATACTTCTGAGTGAGTAGGGTCAATAATCCATTTTGTAGTTTTCATAATCGTTTTTTTTGGTTGTTTATAAATTTTAGAATTGTCAATACATTATATGTCTATACATTCAATAGAGTAAATTTTTTTTAACCCCGGAGTTTATCCAAAAGGTCATTTAGCAAAATCACTTCTTCAATTGTAAGATTCACAAAGTTCCTGTTTCCTTGCTCCACTTTTACTTGAAGCTCGGCTAGGACTTTTAATCCTTCTTCAGTAATCAATACATCTACTTGTCTTCTGTCATTTGGACATTCCGAACGCTTCACCAGACCCTTCACTTTTAATTTTTCAACCAAACGTGAGGCATTGGACATCTTATTCAACATTCTATCCTGGATGGATGAAACTGTAGTGGGAACTCCATTTTGACCTCTTAGAATCCTAAGTACATTGTATTGCTCTGGGGAAATCCCATAGGGCTTAAACAAAGCATTTTGAGATGTTACCAAGTAGCTGTTGGTATACAATAAATTCACCACAGCCTTATTGAAAGGATCTTTGAATTGCTTCTGCTGAATCGCTTCTTCTATCTTCACCATAATGATTGCAAGTGTATTAAATGTATATACATGTAAATATAAGAAAAGGTTTCACTTCACGCAAATATTTTTCTAATTATCTCATTATTAATGAGTAATAGTACATGAAAAAAAGAGTGAATATTTCGAGAATGCCAGATTTAACTCATTTCTATAAGCCAATCGCCAATGAGCCTGTTGATTTCCCGAGGTTTTTCGATACAGCTACTATGACCAGCTCCCGGAACAAGATGGAGTTTCGACTTAGCGATGTTCATTTGAATAAACTTTGCCTTGACAGGCTTCGTGGCAACGTCTTCATCTCCTACTATGATCATCGTAGGACAAGAAATAAATCTGAGTTCGTTCTCGATCCCTTTTCTATATATAACAGCCTCCACAGGACCTGTAATAGTCTTTTTATTTGACATCATTTCCTGCTTCCAAAAATCGACTTTTTCTTTATTGATAGGGTTGGTGAGCCAACTTTCAGCAAACATGATTGGCATCACTTTACTTGCCACTGGTCCGATGACACCAAACCATCTTACGATGCTATTCAATGTCTTGTACTTCGGAATATTTTCCACTGGCTCTTGATTTGCGGAGGTTTCTAACAAAATCAGACTTTTGATAAGTTCAGGATGCCTCGCTGCTAGTCTCATTCCGATAAATCCTCCCATGGATAATCCAGCAAAATGGACTGGGCCGTCTGTAAGGGATTTTATCAGTAGAAACGCATCTTCAGAAAGCGTATCCATGTCAAAGGGGCTTTTCACTTCGCTCTGGCCTTGCCCCCTGTGATCATAAGAGATTACTCTAAATCGTGTGGAAAGAAATTCGATTTGAGCCTCAAACATTTTATGGCTCCAAAGTAAGCCATGTGAAAAAATGATAGTTTCCTCTCCTACGCCTTGATCAGAATAAAATAAATCAACTTCATTTACTTTAATATGGGGCATACACAATTAGGTTTAAAAATGAACCGGGTTAATCTGTATTTCTTATTAACAGGTTAACCCGGTTCTAGGTTTTATAAATTTTCAGTTTACCAATCCAAGCCTGGAGAAGTAATCTTCACACTTCCTTCTTCTGCTTTGGCATTATCCACGATTGTTTTTACATCTTCCAGCAATTTTTTAGCATCGTATACAATCCCATCCTTTACGGTATATTTTACTCCACCTACTCTGATTGCCTTATTATTGTCATCAATCCGTATAGCTCCGGTACCATAAAGCACTTTTAAATTTTGAAGTGGGTTTTCATCCACGATTACAAAATCAGCCAATTTCCCGACTTCCACAGTGCCGATTTCCTTTTCCATCCCCATCAATTCCGCTCCATACATGGTCGCTGATCGGATTACTTCTAAAGGATGAAATCCTGCTTCTTGAAGTAGTTCCAACTCTCTAATATAAGCAAATCCATATAGTTGATAAATGAAGCCTGAATCCGAACCAGCAGTCACTCGACCTCCTCGGTTTTTATATTCATTGACAAAAGTCATCCAAAGCTGGTAGTTTTTCTTCCACTGAATCTCTAAAGCTGTGGTCCAGTCAAACCAATAAGAACCATGTGACTGCCTGCTTGGCTCATAAAATTTCCAAAGCGATGGCAGAGTATACACCTCATGCCATTCGGCTCTTTGAGCTCGCATCAAGTCACGATTTGCTTCGTAAATATTAAAAGTTGGATCAAGAGTGAAGTCCAGTTCCAACAATTCATTCATCACATTATTCCAATGTTCTGAATATGGTGGTGCTGCTTGTTCCCAAAGTTTTCCTGCTTCTGAAAAACGATGTTGTTCATTTTGATAATTATAGTCTACCGGAAAATCCTGAACTGTTCTATCGGTGAATAATGCCTCTGGAAGTCCATACCAGTGCTCCATTGAGGAAAGACCTGCTCTTGCCGAATTCAAAACATTCCATCTTGCGACATCCACTTGTGCATGGTGCATGGCCGATCTCAAACCAATTTTTTTATTTTCTGATATCGCTGCCTGCATCACCTCAGGTTTTGCACCAAAAAATTTAATTCCATCTGCTCCATTTGCAGCATTTTTATTTACCCAAGCTTTGGCTTCATCTGCATTAGTAATAGGATTTTCAGCGCCTTGCCCAAAAGCCGTATATGCCAATATTCTTGGAGCTGTAATTTCATTTGCAGCAGATTTCTTCTTCTGATCCAGCACCCAATCCAAACCATTTCCTGTGGATGGGTCTCGAATAGTGGTGATACCATGTGCTAACCAAAGTTTAAATACATATTCTGCAGGCGTTCCCTGGCCTCTCCCACCTATGTGTGCATGGGAATCAATAAACCCAGGCAACAAAAAATGCCCTTCCAAGTCATACACTTTATCATTTTCTCCAGCTTTTGGTCTTCTGCTTTCATTGATTGGAAGCCCCGGATAACCAACTACTTGGATTTGGGCAATTTTATTTTTTTCTACGACGATATCAACTGGACCTATCGGTGGTGCTCCAGTCCCATCTATGAGTGTTACTCCTCTCAATATCAGGCGTCCATATTGCCCATCACCTTCAGCCCGATCCGGAGCAGGCTCAATTTGGGCATATACTGTGACAGAAATAAATCCGCATAGCAATGCAATTACTAGTAAAGTTTTTTTCATGGTTGGTGGCTTTGATTATTTACAGCAATAAGATAAGGCAAAATGACACAACAAAAAACCAGTTTTAGATGAAGTAGGGAGCAAAAAAAAGCTCTTTGAATCGTCAAAGAGCTTTTTTAAAGTGGGTGGTTTATTTATAAATCTTTAAACTTATCCATGATTTCCTCAGAAATCCCGGTGAAAGAATAGCCACCGTCATGGAAAAGATTCTGCATAGTTACCATTCTGGTAAGGTCAGAAAACATAGTTACAATATAATCTGCACAACTTTCAGCAGAGGCATTTCCTAATGGAGATAAGGCATCTGCAAAATTGTAGAAAGAATCAAAACCTCCGATTCCTGTACCTGCTGTGGTTTTAGTTGGAGATTGGGAGATGGTATTGACACGGACATTTTTCAGTTTTCCGAATCTATATCCATAACCTCTAGCGATACTTTCCAAAAGAGACTTGGCATCTGCCATATCTGTGTAAAATGGAAAAACTCTCTGGGCAGCAATATAACTTAGGCCGACTATCGATCCCCACTCTTTCATCACATCCATCTTTTCTGCTACCTGCATCATTTTATGGAATGAAATAGCAGAAACATCGTAGGATTTCATCGCCCAATCATAGTTCAAATCTCCGTAGGATCTACCTTTTCTGATATTTGGTGACATTCCGATAGAATGAAGGATGAAGTCAAAATCACCTCCTAGGTATTCTTTCGCTTCGGAATAAAGTTTTTCGATGTCTTCTAGACTAGTCGCATCCGCTGGGATGACAATGGTATCACACTCTTTTGCAAGATCATTGATAGCACCCATTCTCATGGCAATAGGAGCATTTGTCAATACAAATCGAGCTCCTTGTTCTTTGGCTTTCAAAGCGGTTTTCCACGCAATGGAATTTTCGTCAAGGGCACCTGTGATGATACCAAGCTTTCCTTTCAGCAAATTTTCTGGCATATAACTATGGGGTTGATTTCAAAAGTATGTGTAAAAATAGAGAAAATTTGGCATTCATTCCCTACCATCTCCCCCTTACTCTCAATTATCGGGATAAGAGTTCTTTGGCACTTTGCATAGCCGAACTGGATGGATTTGCTCCTCCGATCATTTTTGCCAGTTCCATGACGCGCTCCTCTGGCTCCAATTCCTTGATTTTACTGATGGTTTTATGAGATGAGTTATCCTTATAAACAAAAAAATGAACTTCTCCTTGGCCTGCTACTTGAGGTAAGTGTGTGATGCAGATTACCTGATGTTTATCAGAAATTTCCTTCATCATTCTTACCATTTGTAAGGCCACCTCACCGGATATTCCTGTATCTATCTCATCAAATATTAAAGTCGGCATCGCCATTTTATCAGCCATCAAATATTTGATAGCAAAAAGCAATCTGGAAAACTCTCCTCCGGAGGCCACTCTTTTGAGGGCCTGAAGTGATGATCCTTTGTTTGCAGAAAAAAGCAATTCTACGTCATCCATTCCTTTGGCAGAAGGATCAATAGAATTTTGCTCTATTTTTAATTTGGCATTTTCCATGCCCAAGTCAGAAAGCAGATTTTCCAACTCTTTTTGGAATCCTTCGAAACAAGTCCTTCTCTTATTCGACAATTCCTTTCCCGCTTTCATGACTGCTCGTTCGGAATTCTCAAGATGCTTTTTTGCTTCTGACAACGTTTCATCCAGATTCTGAAACTGAAAAACTTTGTCAGCCAGCTCTTTTTCTAGCTCCAATAACTCCTCCACAGTACCTACACCATGTTTTTTTTGAAGCTGATATATTTTACTCAATCTTTCCCGGACTTCGTCCAACTTTTCAAAATCCACTTCCACAGCAGATTCCTCAGTAGATAGCGTGTCGGCGAGATCTTTCAATTCGATTAAGCTACTTTGAAATCTTTCTTTTAATGGTGAATATTTATGGGCCAACCGCTCCAAGGAATTGATGGTTTGGTTCACTTGAGCCATACCCTGAAAAATCCCGAACTGATCGTCCTCCAAAAGATGGAGAATCTCACTAATTTTCAATTTGATTTCCTCGGCATTTTCCAATATTTCCTGACTGGATTCTAGCTCAGGCTGCTCGCCTTTCTGAAGAGATAAACTACTTAATTCCTCTAGTTGGAACTGATTAAAATCAGCTTCTTTTTGAAGTTCGAAAGCTTTCTGCTGCAATTCCTGGAAGGCCTTCTGAGCTTTTCTGAATGTCTTAAAAGCTATTTTATAAGATTCCAGTTCTGATTTACTTTGGGCAAAAGCATCAATTAAATCGAGCTGGTAGGCTCCAGAACCAAGCTGTAAGGTATCATGCTGAGAATGCACATCCATTAATTTGGATCCAAGGTATTTCAGCACATCTAAAAGTACAGGCGTATCGTTGACAAAAGAACGGGATTTTCCGCTAGGGCTGATTTCTCTTCTTACGATACAAGTGGTTTCATAATCCAAATCTTCCCCTTCAAAATACTCTTTCAACCCATATTCACCGATTTCGAAAACGCCCTCGACAATACATTTCTTATCCTCAAAAAGCAGGACTTTGGTATCAGCCCTATTGCCAAGCAAAAGGCCTACTGCACCAAGCATGATGGATTTACCGGCACCGGTTTCTCCAGTAATCATACTCAACCCTTTGCCAGGCTTCATCAGAAGCTGGTCGATCAGAGCATAATTTTGAATACTTAGTGACTTAAGCATGGGTGATTATCTGGAAAAGCACAAAGTTATAAATCACAATTAGCTTTTCAGCAAGTCATTGTATTTTCTGGCATTATTCGGGTCTACTTCCAGCAAAAGCTCGACTAATTCTGTCCGTATTTCAAAAGGCGCGTTTTGAAAAACCTTTGATATCTCGTCACCTTTTGCGTCCATAAAAGTAATAGTCAGGATCCCATTTGGCTGGGCTTTATTAGCTTCAGCAACCAACCTGACCGCCTGAAGCATATTTTCATAGGCTTTGTCAGGATCTATCTGCAAGATATCCAATCCCTGACGATGATATAAATAATAAGCTTCTCGGATTGGCCCATAGACAGAAGAAGTATAAATATCATTGATCAGCCAATATCTATTTCTTCGGTCTGTGGGACTTTGCACCCAACCCGGCCTTCCGGATTGTTGTGCATTATTCACTATGTCATTGGCAATTTCATAGAAATCATCTCCTCCTTTATTGGAGAAACTATCATAATCCATCCCTAGTGCAATGTGTGCATAGAATCCTAAGAGAGAGCTGATATTATTCAAAAAATTAAATCTGTTGAATTCAAGAGGTTGAGACTCTATGTATTCAAAGTTCCAGTTTCTATCCGCAAAATTAAAAATAAGCGATTCGTAATTCGTGCCATAAACAGGTCTCACAGTTTGAATCTGGACAGTGGCATTATACACACCTACCTGGGGGACATCATTGATTGTAATCAGCAAATTCCCTTTGATCCGTTCTTCAGGCCGAAACTCATCAGTCGTCCATGATCTCCCGTTTAGAAACTGCTCAAAGCTGGTTTTCATAGTAGAGAAAACCGTAGTGTTTTGGATCCTGGCACGGTCACTGTTAATAATCACTGTGAAATTCAACTCCTGAGTGAATCCGAGATGACTGAATAAAATCAAAAACAAGCAAAAAATCGCTTTCTTCATAACTCTAAAAATAACGAAATATTCAAGTTCAGACCCAAATTGGAGCTAATTTGATTTGATCAAGAATCAATTCGGCAATGGTATCCTTCGATTCCACATCTGAGCTTACAGATTTACCTGATCGCTGGAAGATATGCACGCGATTGGTGTCTAATTGAAATCCAGCTCCACTTTCTTTCATAGAGTTCAAAACGATCAAATCGAAGTTTTTCTTGTCCAACTTGCCTTTTGCATTTTCAGATTCGTTTTCTGTCTCTAATGCAAACCCTACATGAAGTTGGCCTGGTTGTTTCAATTTACCAAGCTCCAAAGCGATGTCTACATTTTTAACCATCCTGAAAGATAGCTCAGAATCACTTTTTTTGATCTTCTCAGAAGCTATTTCGGCAGGGGCGTAATCTGCAACAGCAGCTGCAAAAACACAGATATCCATCATACCATGCAGCTTATGTGAAGCCTCATACATTTCCTTTGCGGACTTTACATCTTGCCAATGAAAGTGGTTTTTGTTTACTTTTAAGGCAATCGGTCCGGACACCACATACACATCTGCTCCGCGATTCAAAAATGAATTTGCGATAGCCAAGCCCATTTTGCCACTGGAGTGATTGCTGATAAATCTTACAGGATCCAGAGCTTCTTGCGTTGGACCCATCGTAATGAGAACTTTTTTATCTTGGAAGTCTTGCGTTTTTTTGAAAAACTTCTCTACGCTAGCCAAAATTGTTTCCGGCTCCATCATCCTACCTTGACCTGACAAGCCACTAGCAAGCTCCCCGGACTCAGCATCTAGTACCACGTTTCCAAAAGAAGCAACTTTACTTAGATTTTGTTTGACAGCAGGATGCTGGTACATATCCAGATCCATCGCCGGTGCAATCATGACCGGGCATCTTGCTGATAGATATGTCGCTGTGAGTAAATTGTCACAAAGCCCATTTGCGAATTTTGAAAGAGTATTGGCACTAATGGGCGCCACTAAAAATAAATCCGCCCATAAGCCTAGCTCCACGTGATTATTCCATTCCCCTGTCTCATCCTTTTGAAAAGGAACTAAAACAGGTCTTTTGGAAAGTGTGGCTAAGGTGAGTGGCGTTATAAAATCAAGAGCAGAAGCGCTCATAATAATTTGCACTTCTGCTCCAGCTTTTACTAATAATCGAGTAAGATGAGCGGATTTGTAGGCAGCAATACTACCGGTTACGCCCAAGATAATTTTCTTACCCTTCAGGTCCATAAATTTTACTCCCCTGATCCTTCTGTAGGATATCTATGATAAACTTTACCTTCCAAAAACTCTTCCATTGCCATTGTAGAAGGCTTAGGCATTCTTTCATAAAACTTAGAGATTTCGATTTGCTCTTTGTTTTCAAAAACTTCCTCAAGGTTATCTACTGTAGAAGCAAACTCAGAAAGCTTATTATTCAACTCCTCTTTTAGTGTAGAAGAAATCTGCTTTGCTCTTTGACCTACTACATGAAGAGATTCATAAAGGTTTCCTGTCTTCTCAGCGATTTTATCTAAATCTCGAGTGATAATGGACGGATTAATAGCCATATTTTTATCTAGTTATGTTTCTTTAATTTTCTTTTGACGGAGTTTCAAGGGTTGCTTTTTTCTCAGCTTCCTGTTCAGCTATTCGCTCTGCAACTCTCTTTTTCAAGTCCAAATGATCTTGCATTTCCTCTCTTGCCTTTTCTTCATAGCTTTTCACTTCCGAAGTATAAGCACTGTTTGGATATTTTCTATAGAAATTACCTGCGAAGCGAAGGGCATCAGTTAATCGTTCTTCTTTTTTGGCATAAGCGGAATTCTCGGCATATCCCGTTGCCACTTCCACTAACTTATAAGCCAATTCTTCATTGTGCTTACTTTCAGGATAATCTTTTGCAAAATTCTGAAAGTTAACAATGCAAGCTCTCAAGAAATCCCCAGGATATAATCCGTCTTTTAAACGGTAATACATGGATGATTCCTGATAGGCTTTTTCTTCAAATCTTTTCTCCAGATCATCGAGCATTTCCATAGCTCGTTCGTAGCTCGCTGATCCCGGAAAGCGGGTTACAAATTGCTGAATCGCAGCAACAGCCTCTTGGCTACTTTGCTGATCTAGATTATAATCCGGCGCATCGAGATACAAGGAATAAGCATGCATAAACAACGCTTCCTCTGCCAATGGGCTCCGGTTATATGTTCTAAAGAAATTGTTGAAATACCCCGCAGCCTCTATGTAGCGTTTGGTCTTGAAATGGCAATTGGCATAATTATAATCCGCCAATTCAGCCTTTTCACTACCTCTAATCACCGGAAGCACTTTATCATACAGGATAATCGCCTTATTATATTCACCTTCTTGGTAATATTTATTGGCTCCTGCATATAATTCCTCCCAATTAGTGCTTTTTTCAAGCTTATTGAAAGGTCCACAGGCAGAAATTGCCATCAAGAGTACTAGAACGATAATGTAGGGTACGCGCATTTTCATTTTCAAGACCGCAAATATACGGGATAATTATTCGGATTCAAATGTCGAAAGAAGGAGTGATTTCTGCTTACTTCTTGACCTGTAGCTTTTTGGTCACAATATTTTTATTGTCAACAAAAAGCGTGTAGAAATAAACACCTGGATTGAAGTCTGAAACATTGATCACCAGAGATGTTCTATCTGGGTCAAGTTCATATTCCGCAACAGGGTTCCCAATAAAGCTATTTATTGCGATTTTAGCTTTTGCATTAGGATTTTTTAACTGGTAATCCAACTGGGCAATTCGATTACTGGGATTTGGGTAGACGTCACTCAAGATTAAATCTTTGTAATCAAACTCGTCTACTTTCTTATCGGGATTGGAAACATCGTAACGTGCCTCTATCACAAATGATTCTCTGATATTTTCCTGGTTGACAAAATTCAGATCAAAACTTCCTCTTGTTTCAACGATCCCCATCTCAAAATCGAGGTATAGATCAGTCATTAATTCTCCCGGCTTCAAAGTAATCCTAACCTTGGCCAAGTCTCGTTTGGGATCAAAACATTCCTCTCCAATACAGATTTTGACATGTTGAGAAGAACCAATATTTCCGTTGATATTCTTTAAGAAATAGGTTTTGGTTTGATTGGACTCATTTTGAAGAATCACGGTTTTACGTTGAGTGGAGCTTAAATCTCCTGAGAACCCTAAATTTTCGCTCAATACGCGCACTTGTTGTGCTCCCGCAAATAGCGGAAACATCAGGCAAAGCCACATAAAAAGTTTGAGGAAATTATTCATGTAAAGTTCTAATCGATAAGCGGTGCTGCTGTTTTAACAGTAATCAATATACGCACAAAAATAGTTGGATGTTAACCAGAAGGCAGAAAAATCGGGTTAATTCTTGTTAACCTTTATAAAATTTTTTCCAAAATCAGTCGTTTGAGGGATTTCCTAACTTTTTTACCCCCTCTTTTTCTTTAATTTGAAAACGAACGCCCCTTTTTTTCAATTCATTTTCGATCTCCAGGTCTGTTGGCATACGCAACTCTATTTGTGGAATATTGAATAAATTTTCAGCATCTGGATCTATTTCTACAATGGTCCGCCATCTATAAACAGTATTCATGTCGGGCCTTTCTTCAAATCTCCAGTGAAAGCCCGATAGTCGAGAATTATCCTCATTTAAACTCTGAAATGGAATGAATCTTCCATCAGGTTTCACGCCATAATTTACTTTCCGGATGGCACCCTCTTCAAATTTTAACTTAATCGTTGCGCTTTTGGTCATATTGATCCCTTGGGATACGGTGTCTGACTCCAAAACAAAATACAGGGATTCCCCATTGCCTTCTATATCCATCTGATGGATCTGACCTTCTTCAAAATAACCAAGCATCTTTCGGCCTTTCATTTGATTGAAATTCAAGATGGTATCTTGAGTAATAATGAAAGCATTGTCTTTTAAATAAACCCTGTCCAGATTTTCATTTTCTATATAAAAAGTCATACTATCAGATGAAATCTGACTTTTTTGATTCCACATAACAGGATCTTTAAACAATTGAATGGAAGAGTCATTGTAATTGTAAACCAGCGAATCGGCAGTTCCTGAAAGATCAGACTTCACCAAATTCACAGAACGGAAAGCCAATAGAAATTTCGCAGAATCCTGTTCGTTATCCTGTGATATCAAAGAATCTGAGGTCATATACAGTGTATCTTGCTCAAAATATCTTCGGACCAACGCATTGCCATAAACCAAACTATATTTCCTTTCTTCCCAATATTTACCCACATCCCCAAAAATCTCCACTTCCCGCTCTTTGTTTAAAACCCGAACATCTTCCTTTCCTTCATAGTAAGCCAGGTTTTCATCATAAAAGAGTTCAACAGCCTTTACTCTACTTGTTTCAGTATCCACTACTCCTTCAAAAAATCTAAACTGCTTATTCTGGGTGTCGTAAAAACTCCCTTTTTGAGCATCAAGTGTATTCCCTTCCTTAGAAATAAGATTAGTCAGTCCCTTTGTTTCAGCGGTTTTGGGAATGGTCAAATAGACCAAATCATTTGTTTTCATCGTGTAATCAGGATTCACGAGCACCACATCTTCCTGAAATGTTATCCGCTCCAAATTCACTTCGTATCTCCCCTTTTTACTTGTCAATACATTGGCTGAATCGACTACTTTCCCGTCATTGTAATAGTAAGCGATATTTGATTGACGGTCATAGTCAAGGTATTCTGTATAGAGCGTGGTTTCTTCATTGGTAAAAACCACCTTATTTCTAAGCTTTGCCATTTTGGTATTCCCATCGTATTCAGCATAGCGGCTGGTGGTTTTGACAGGGTCTTCTTGGTCCACAATTCTTACATTTCCAAAAAGTCTTGCTTGATTAGTGTCTTTGAAAAAGTGTGCTGAATCACAGTAAATCAACGAACTCTGATGCTCCATCATGACATCTCCGATCAATCTTTGGAAACCATTGGCTCCCTCTAACCTACCCGCTTTTCGGATCTCCAAAGTAGTACCTTGCTGTGCTTTGGCCCAAGGCAATGCCAGCATCATCAAAATGACAGGTAAGAAAACTCGGGAGATTGAAAGGTTCATATAATCTAATGTGTGGGCAAAATTAGCAGAAAATGATATTTTTGATCAATGATCGAAGTATTTATCCAGCATATCCGAAATAAGTCCTTGTTGGATCCAGATAAAAAATACCTGTTGGCCTGCAGTGGTGGGCTCGATAGTGTATGTTTAGGTGAATTGCTTTTTATTTCTAAGATTCCTTTTGAAGTTGCCCATGTTAACTTCGGTCTACGGGAAAAAGAAAGTGATGGTGATGAAAATTTTGTAAAAAGTTTATCCGAAACCTGGAATTCCTTTTTTCATGTACACCGAGCAAACACTTTAAAACTTGCTGAAGAGCATCACATTTCCACCCAAATGGCGGCACGGGAAATCCGCTATGAGTGGTTTGAGGAAGTCAGAAAAGCTCACAATCTCAGCGGAATTATACTTGCCCATCATGAAGACGATCAACTTGAAACCATTTTTCTAAATCTGACCAGAGGCACAGGCATCGAAGGGCTCTATGGAATGGCAGACAGGAGAGGACATCTCATACGACCTCTTTTACCTTTTTCAAGAAAGCAGATTCTGGAGTTTGCAACAGAAAACAAATTGGTTTGGCGGGAAGACAGCTCCAACAAAAAAACCGATTACAAACGGAATAAACTTAGGATAGAGGCCTTGCCTGTGCTTTATGACTCATCGCCAGAGGCCAGAGTTAATTTGCTAAGTAGTTTTGAAAGGCTAAAAGATACTGGAAAGGCATTTTCGGGCTTGTTTTCTATTTGGAAAAATCAGCACATCAAGGATTCTGATGGATTGCAAACTCTGGATTTCAGAAGCTTTATCCACATGGAAGGAGCCACTTCTCTGCTTTATTTTTGGCTTAGATCTTATGGATTCAATTCTAATCAAGCAATGGATATCTACCAGGCTTGTCTCATAGGAAATTCAGGGAAAGTATTCGAAACAACCGGGCACTTATTGAATATCGACAGAGATCAACTCGTGCTTGCACCAAAAACTTCAATTTTTGACCCGATAGAAATTTCAGAAAACGATCTCGGATTCATCACTCCTGAAGGCACATATGAAATACTGAAACTGGACGGCCCAACCGAATTGGATAAAAACAGCCAAAATGCCATGCTGGACCTGGAACAGTTGACTTTCCCGTTAAAAATCAGAAACTGGGAAGAAGGAGACAGAATTATTCCTCTGGGTATGAAAAACAGCAAAAAAATCAGCGATTTTTTGATAGATTTGAAAGTACCCCTTGTCAAAAAGCAAGGAATTAAAGTACTGGAATCGGGTGATAAAATTGCTTGGATTCTGGGATATAGGATTGCCGATTGGGCAAAACAAACGGCTGCTACAAGAAAAACTTTCTACCTGAAAAAACGGTAATTTATGAGGAATCCATTTTCGAAAACCTACACTTCCGAAGAACATAAAATGTTTGAATTCCTCACTCAGATCAAGTTTTTTGAGCGGATGAAGAATAAAGAAATGGCTCGGTTTATCCCTGCCATGCATCATCGGAAATATAAAAGGGACGAAGTGGTGTTTTTCAGCAAAGACCCAAGTCAGGCTCTTTACCTCGTCAAAAAAGGCCAAATTACTTTGACTATTGATGTAAAAGACAATTTTGAGACGATCCTCGAAATCAATAAAGGGGAAGCCTTCGGTGAAAACTCGTTATTGGAAAACACCAAAAGGACCTATACCGCTATCATTGTATCTGATGAAGCGGATTTAATTGTGATCCCTTATTTTGCCATACAAGAGATTTTTGACAGCAATCCTAAAATCAAGGCAAAAATGATGACCTCCTTAGCTGAGTATTACAACCAAAACAATCAAAGGTTATTTAAATCCTATCGGGAATCATTTGGTTTTTTCAGCCTCCGTCAGATGTTTGAATAAGTCCATTAACACGTTCAAGCATGCATTCATCAAAAATCCAGCTTTGCAGCTAAAGTATTCACTATCGGACTTCTATTCCTAGGCATAGTTTAATAACTTAGCGACGCTTTTTTTAAGGCAGTTATAAAAATAAAATCATATAATCTCATGAGCAAAGTAACCGTAGTAGGGGCAGGTAACGTGGGTGCTACCTGTGCCGATGTATTGGCTTATCGCGAAATCGCAGAAGAAATAGTTTTAGTGGACATCAAAGAAGGTGTAGCTGAAGGCAAAGCCCTTGACATTTGGCAGAAAGCTCCAATCAATCAGTACGACAGCCGTACCGTTGGAAGCACCAATGATTACAGCAAAACTGCAAATTCAGATGTAGTAGTGATCACTTCAGGTCTTCCTCGTAAACCAGGAATGACACGTGACGACTTAATCGAAACCAATGCAGGTATCGTAAAGTCTGTGACTGAAAACGTGGTAAAACATTCTCCTAATGCCATCATTATCGTGGTTTCAAACCCTCTTGATGTGATGACTTATCAAGCGCACTTGACTTCCAAACTACCTAGAACCAAAGTAATGGGCATGGCTGGAATCTTGGATACAGCTAGATACAGAGCTTTCATCGCATCAGAATTGAATGTTTCTCCAAAAGAAATCCAGGCAATTTTAATGGGTGGACATGGTGATACCATGGTTCCTCTACCTAGATATACTACTGTAGCGGGAATCCCTGTGACAGAATTGATCGATGCGGATAAACTTGACGCGATTATCGAAAGAACCAAATTTGGTGGTGGTGAATTGGTGAAACTGATGGGTACTTCAGCCTGGTATGCACCAGGATCTGCAGCTGCTCAAATGGTAGAAGCGATATTAAAAAATCAAAGACGTGTATTCCCTGTCTGTATCAAACTGGATGGCGAGTACGGTATCGATGATTGCTACCTTGGTGTTCCTGTAATTCTTGGTAAAAATGGTATCGAAAAAGTGATTGAGCTTGATCTAAATGCTGAGGAAAAAGCTTTGCTTGAAACTTCCAGAGGCCATGTAAAAGAAGTAATGGCCGTATTGGATAAATTGGGTAAATAATCCAATAAGTCCTGTTAATAGACCTAAGATTTTGGAGGATTTTCTCTGAATTCTTAGGTCTAATTTTTGTATTATCTACTTCGAAACTGAAAAAGACGAGTGAAAATCTGGAAAAGCTTACTGATCCTATTATTTATCATCCTTTTAGCAGGGGGAGGTTACTGGGCTTACCAAAATTATTTTTCAGCCAGAAAAGTCAATAGCCTTGAACTGATCAGTCAGGATGCTGTTTTTGTTTTTGAAACCTACCAAGGAGCCGAAACCTGGAATTCTTTAGTCAATGACCCGGTATGGGGAATTTTTAAATCCTTGCCGGCTTTCGAAAAAATTTCCAATCAGCTCGTTACTTTAGATAGTCTCACCGGGGAAAATGGCCAGGTCGCCAAATTAGTTCAGAATGAACAGTTGACGATCAGTTTACATTCAACTGGCATTGAAGACTTTGAATTGCTCTACACCTTAAATCTCAATCCAAATAAAACTTCCGGATTGATAGAAGACATCCAATCAAAAATTCCAGCAGGGGCTAGGTTTCAAACCAGAATGTATTCTGACCAAGAAGTGGTAGAATACTATGATTCTGAAAATAACAGGAACTGGTCCATTTCCATCCTAGGGGATGTTGTTGCTTTTTCCTCTTCCTCCTTTTTGGTAGAGCAAGCCATTCGATTTTACATCAATGAAGGCCAGGAAAGCTATTCCAACTTAATCAATTGTACCGCAATCGATCAAGACTCCCCTGGCCGTTTGTTGTTATCCGGCAAAGGACTAGCTGCTATGCTCAAGGGGGTAGCAGGAGATCGTGAAAGCCAGGCGATTGGAAGTTTACAGATCATGAATGCCGCATTGGCATTGGATCTTTCTTTTGAAGAAGGAAGATTAGAGTTTGTCGGGCCGCTTTATTATCCCGATGAGGTCAATTTCACTCCTTCTATTCGAGCCAATCTGACCGCAATAGAGTCTTTGATATCTAACCGAACACTTGCTTTAACTCAATATAATCTGGAGAGCATTTTCGAAACCCAAAAGATTGAAAACCGCGCATTCCCATTCCGATCCACCTTCATCGGTGAAATTCAGCGAAACCTGACTGATAAAGGTTTCTTTGATAATTTCTCGGGTGAGTTGTATTTTCTTGATCTTGAAAAATATGGAGGTTCTGACCAAAATTTAGCATTGTTGGCCAGAACAATGGATTCCTCTACTCCTATTTCTCTGTTAAAAGAATTTCAAAAGGCAGAAAATGAAGACAATTCAGATTACTACCTCGACTATGAGATCCTATTCATTTCGGAAGAGGATTTCCCGGCACACCTTTTTGCCGGAAAATTCCCCGGTTTTGGACAGACCTTTGTGACGAGTGTCAATGACATTTTAGTGTTCTGCAACTCACAGCAGGCGATGAAGATGATTTTAGATGATTTCACTTCGAACAACACCTGGAGAAACTCTCCTAACTCACCCACCGCAAAAGCTGAATTAAATTCTGCATCAGGGTTTTCCAGAATTTATCTGATCGAAGAAATCTGGTCAAACTGGACCAAAATTACGAACCCATCTTGGAGTTCGTTTTTGCAAAGATATAGTAGCACTTTCCAATCTTTTCCTTGGGTCTCTCTGCATATCAATAAATACCCTGACCGAACTGAGGCTACTTTAAAATTTCCTTACAAGAGCGATTTCATACCAGAAACAAAACAGATTGAGGCGATCAGTTTACAACCTAACAAATCAATTGCTGTAGGGCAGGCCTTGACTTTCGGTCCATCGACAGTAGTCAACTATCAGGATAACACTCAGGATGTCTTGGTGCAAGATGAAAATAATGTCATGCATCTCTTTAATGAGATCGGTGAAGAGGTCTATACCTACCCCCTAGATGGCCCAATCGTTTCGAAAATCTTTCAGGTAGATTATTATAAAAACGGCAAGCTTCAGATCCTTTTGGCCACCAAAAACAAAATTTACGGGATCGATAGGTTGGGCAACCTTCTTCCAGGCTATCCCTTTAGTCTTGGCAATGAATGGATCACTGATTTGAATTTAGTTGATTATTCCAATACAAAAGAATACCGCTATTTCATCAGTACAGAAGAGGGAAATCTTTACCTCTTAGATAAGACAGGGCAACACCTTGAGGGTTGGGATCCTAATCCAATCGGTGAAAAAACCACGGGTGCTCCTGGTCATTATAGAATCCCAGGAACCGGCGATTTTATGGCAGCCTTGGGAGAGAAAGGAAATTTATTCCTCTTTAACCGAAGAGGTGAAAAACAAAGTGGAACTCCTATAAAACTAGGAGAATCCATCAAATCCGGAGGAATGGTTTGGAGAGATCCTAAGTCCAGATCTTTTAAATATGTCACGATTACTTCTAATGGAGAGATAATTCATACGAATTTCAACGGAGAAGTAACTTACAGAAATCAATTGGTAAAAGAGGATCGGGATAGTGAGTTTGTCCTCATTCCGGATCAAAAAGAAAATGATTTCATATTCGTGTCAAAGCAATACAATGAAGTCGCCGTTCTAGACCGATCAGAGCTGGAATTGATGAAAATCAGGGTAGCTGGAAATGATCTTATTTACCAATATTTTGACTTTGGTGCAGACCGCCAAATATTTGCTCTTACTGACAAAACCCAGGAATTCTGCTATTTATATGATCTGAAAGGGAATTTATTGACGACCATGCCATTGGAAAGCAGCAATGCTGTTCAAATCACCTTTCAATCTGCAAAAAGTCAATACCTTATCCGAACAATCAGCGGCTCAAGAGTCACTGAGTTCCTGCTGGCAGAATAAGGTTTTGTCAATCGTTTGGGCTAGGGAAATTGAAAAGCTAACTTGCGAAAAATCATTACCACATGTTTAAAAAGTACTTTCTTTTAGTTTGGTTATTTTCTTTGATCACTTCCTTTACTTTCGGGCAGCTGATTACTGAGCAGGAGGATTTACGTGAAATTTCCGAAGAGATCAATCTAAGTTCTCCTTACCACACGACATTGAGCTTTTTTCACAATTTGGAAGAAACCAATTTCCACCCTGAAAAAGCGGCCAAAACCCTCAATATGAAGGGGGTTGATACCGAAAAAGGAACCCAGATGAGCGTTAAGCTCAAGCAAATCCTAGAAGGTAAAGGGATCATTATCCGCACCAGTGACATCCCGAATGAAAACAACTATCGGGATACCACATCTAATTCCGACCAGATATTCTATTTCGATAAACAGAAAATCCCGGGAGTATTTTTAGAAAAAGTAGGAAACCAATGGAAATTCTCAGCATTCACGGTTGGGCAGATCAATAACCTCCACAGAGAGACCTACCCCTATGGTACTGCCCGATTATTGGACCTGCTGCCAAAAATAGGGAACCAGGAATATTTTGGCTTCCACCTATGGCAGTTAATTGGCATGCTGATTTTGATTTTTCTTGTTTTCCTCAGTCATGCCCTATTTACTTTTCTGGTTGACAAAGGTTTACTATACCTCTTAAAAAGAACGGGGTATGGATACATTGGAGAAAATTACTTATTGCCTGTAGCCAGAATCACCAGCTTCTATCTGATTGTCTTGATGTTGGCGCTTTTCTTACCGGTTTTGCAGCTTCCTACAGAAATATGGGCTTGGATTGTAGTCATTATCAATACGCTGAAACCCTTCTTGATTACCGTGATTTTCTACAAGATCGTAGACGTGGTAGCAGCCTATTTCTCCAAGTTGGCAGAAAGAACGGAATCCACGCTTGACGATCAGCTGGTACCACTAATCAGAAAAAGCCTCAAAGCCGTAGTAGTGGTGATAGGAACACTCTTTGTCCTAAAAGAAGGATTGGACCTGGATATAATTCCTTTTCTTACAGGTTTATCCATCGGTGGTGTAGCCATTGCCTTAGCGGCTCAAGATACTATTAAAAATTTCTTCGGGTCTATTATGATCTTTTTGGACAGACCCTTTCAAGTGGGAGACTGGATCACGTCCGGTGACCTGGATGGTACTGTAGAAGAAGTTGGTTTCAGATCGACCAGAGTAAGGACTTTCCGAAACTCTGTGATGTATATACCAAATGGGAAAATCGCTGATGCCACGATCGATAATCATGGACTACGGCAATACAGAAGGTTTTATTCCACCATAACGATCACCTATGACACCCCGCCAGAACTGATCAATGAATTTGTAAATGGTTTGAGAGAGATTGTGATTTCGCATCCCAAAACAAGAAAAGATGTATTTCATGTTTACTTCAATAATCTGTCCTCCTTCAGCCTGGACATCATGTTTTATATCTTTTTTGAAGTCCCTACCTGGGGTGAGGAACTGGCATGCAGACATGAAGTTTTAATTCAGATAATGAAATTGGCAGAAACTTTAGGAGTGAGATTCGCATTCCCAACGCAAACGCTGCATATGGAGACATTTCCGGAAAAGAAAAGCCTCTCACCGGAATTTGACCCTGACACCAAAACTTATCAGGCCAAATTAAATCAGTTTCTACAACAGGAGCTGAAAAAGAAAGACGATTAAAGGAATAAAATTCTATTTCACTTCAAAATCCCTAGAATAAGTTCCATTAGGTGATTTCACGGTCACTCTATAAGTCCCTTTCAGTTCAGGCGCTTTCAAATCAATCCTATTTTTAGGTGCTGAGCCAGGAATTTTCGACCAGAAAAGTATGGTTCTCCAATCCATGGTCAATCCATTTGTCTGAGGGTTAAATAAAGAAATTGCCTCAGTTATTTCTGGCTGAATCCCCTGATAATCCAGATAAATCCCATTAGACGGTATCGGATATCCCCCAAAATCATTTTTGTAAGATGAAAAACTCAAAACTCCTGGGTAAGCCTCCTCATTTAAATAAAATGTTCTGGTCAAAATCTCCAATGTCTTAAACCCTTTCGGATCAAAAGCTGCCAAAGCATCAGAGTCAAAGACTGGCATAGCATCCACTAGCATAAGTGGATTAGAATCGAATGCAAAGCTCCGAATGGCATTGATTGTTCTAAATTCTTTTTTCTTTTGAACGGTTTTTACAGAAACCTCAGGAACATACTCCTTGATTATGGTTTCAACTGTTTCAAACCGTGTATAGTCATCTAGCTGGTACACCCTATCCTCAACAAAACCCGTCACGACAGGAAAATCAACCGCATCAAACTCGTGAACGAAATAGCCTTCTACCTGACCTCCTTTAAGGAGTTCTTTTAGAAATGACTCATCTGAAGGCATGATTTCCAAGACAGGGAATTTAAACTCAGGTCTGAAATGAGTTTTTGGGGCTGGCGAAACAATATTAAAGTCAATCAAACTTTTATTCCCCTCAGCCTGAGCCACGAGGTATTTCCAGTTTTTCATCCCCCCAGCATCAAAAAACATCCTGCCATCGGCATCTGGTTTATCAGTAAAAAGTGCTGATTTTTCACCATGAACAGAAACGTAATATAGTTGAGTGGTATCTACTACAGCAAGGTCGACCTTAGCTTCAACAATATGCCCAAATAACTCAGGAAGCATCTCTTTAGAGTCCAATGATTCATAAACCATTGAAGAGCCTATCTGCTCAGAGTTCGGTAAAAACGGATTAAAAACGGCTACACTTAGCTCAACAATACTTCCCCCCTCAGGAAACTCTAGTTGAAAATTTGATCCGGGGTTAATAGTTTCTTGGGAAATCCTTATTTCCGGAGAACTTTTGCTGATGGCAAAATCGGTCCTGCTCTCCACAACTGCAGGTGGGACAAGTCTATTGAAAACTGTCACAAACTGCTGTACTAATCCCAATTCCAAGTCTTGGTAGGGACTTACTCTGGTAAATACTCGAAGCAGGTAATTATCTGAGGGCAAATCAGTAGGGAGTTGCAGAAAATTAAAACTGGCCCCTTCATTTAAAGGCATTTTGGCGATTGCCACGGATTCATTATACCTGTTTAATAACTCAGCATAGATAATCTTTGACCCTATGTTATCACTTTCATTTTCTACATTACCCGAAATCCAGATTCTTTCACCGCCAAAATAAACTGTTTTTGGAATTGAAAAACTCACTGATTCGGAAGATTGTGAATAGGTTACTCCTGAAAAACTCAGGAAAAGTAATGCCAAAAGTATGTTCCTCAAATACATCATCATCTTACTCTTCCCAAAAATCAGGTTTCACATTTGTTCCTCTCAGTGTGCAATCCACGCATCTTCTTTCTGCTTTTCTAAACCCGATCGGTTCATAACATGTATCACAAAAAATCGGAATAGCCGGCATAAAGCCACCTGAATTAAAAGCAATCTCGTAGTCTTTGATTAAAATGGTGTCTGGCTCGGCAATGCAACCAAAGTATTCAGGGACTTCTGGACGGCCCCAAGGGATCACATCCCTAAAATCAATCCATAACCTTTCCTGCTTCACCGTCCCGAGACTTACAAAACCCACCACAGGCGCATCCGGATTCTGATCATTTTTGATATTCCCTCCTATATTGGATGGTAGTGGGCTAAAAATCGAACCCAAATCATCGGTATTTTTTCTCATTACTTCCCAAAACTCTGAAGCAGCTTTATCCAAAGCTTTCTGGGAAATCAGAACACTATATCTTACTGACAGTCGCTCGTCGCCAGTGGGGATCTGGGCAATAGACTGTCTAAATACAAACTGATCTTCAAATCTGGAGGAAGTCTCCAGAATCAGATCTGAACTCAGTTGATCTCTGTAACAAAGACTGGTTTGATTTTCTTCAGTTGCCAAAACCACTGTTTTGCGATCTGGATCATATCGATATGCCGTAGGAATTTTGGGACGAAAAGCATACGTTTCATGATAGGTCCAAAGAAAATCATCTGCATTTTCGTCCCCTTTGGTGGTCAGGTATACTTCTATTCCGTTCTCATTTCTTTCAAACCCTACATCGATGATTTCCGGTGTCAAAATAGGTTTTAAAAGCTCAGAAGAATAACTGTTCCCATCATTGGTAAAAATTCTCAATCGATAATTTTCTTGTTCAGAAATATCATTTGCAAATTCAAACCTACCGCTATCTAAAGGTGTCAATGAATATTGCTCACCCGATTCAGATTCCAAAAACACATTGGCTTCAGGATAAGTCTCTGTAAAGCCATCCTCTAGATTGATATTTCGAGTATAGCTCAACTTCAGGATACTAGGAATTCCTTCTGTATCCAAGTATCCCTCCACTACCAATACTTTCTCATCAGTCGGTTCTATTTCTGGCTCAAACGGTTCTCGGCAAGCGATAGCCAAAATCAAAATCACCCAGTATAAACGTGAAACCTTTATCATCAAAACCTAAAATTATACGTGATAAATGGAATTGGCTTTGCAAAAATGGAAAGCTGATATCCTCTCAATTTTCCTCCTTCGGGCACATAATAGACTGAATAAGGATTACTTCTTCCCAATAAATTATACACTCCAAATGACCAGGAAGCATGAGCCAATTTTTTGACTTTATGGTTTCCTTCCAGGTTTACAGAAAAATCCATTCTGAAATAATCGGGAATTCTGTAAGCGTTTCGATCGGAGAAATACACTCTTTCCGATCCAGCATAATCAAATTTGGAAATCGGGAGTGTAATCGGTCTACCTGTACTGTAATTCAGATTAAGTGACGTGTTAATTCTCTTACTCAATTCATAATTAGCCACTAAAACTACATGGTGAGGCTGGTCAAAATTGCTGGAATAAAACTCGCCGTCATTGATTTTTTCTACACTAGGTTCATCGGAAGTTTTCATGAGGGACCTGGAATAGGTGTAGGCCAATGAGCCTTTCAGTGCTCCGGTATTTTTCTTCAGTAAGAACTCCACGCCATATGCTTTGCCATCCGAATTAAGCACATCCTGTTCGATGTCATCGTTTAAAACAATTTTTGCTCCTGAGCGATAATCCAACAAATTGTTCATATACCTGTAATAGACCTCCGTTGAAAATTCCAACTTATTGCTCGCCAAGTTTCTATAGTACCCTACAGATCCTTGTCCCCCGATTTGAGGTTTAATGTAGGTATCGCTCAGCTTCCAAGAATCTGTGGGTGAAATGGAGGAGGAGTTGGACAAGAGGTGAATATTCTGGCGCATCGTATTAAACCCTATTTTCACGGAAGACCTATTGTCAAGGATATATCTTGCTGATGCCCTGAATTCAGGCCCATGATAGGTTTTTACATTCTCTCCTTTCCCATAGGTCTTTTCTCCTATTACATTGCTTTCTGTGATCGGGGCTCCTTCCACATATTCATTGATGGTCATTGGTCCCAGCATTTGATAGAACATATACCTGCCACCATAACTGAAGGACAACTTTTCACTTAAGGTAAATTCGTCTCCAAAATACACGGAGATTTCTCTCGCATTTTCTTCCTGAAGTATATCTTCAATAACTATGGATTCTGAGCCGTAAGGTTTATTTGTTCCGGGATTGATGGTGTATTGGATAGCATGCACACCGAATTTGAAAATATGATTGCTGTTTTTCCTGTATTCAAAATCTGCTCTTGCAAACAGCTGATTGACATCAAATCCAAAGTCAAATGAATTTAATGGATTATCCTGTCCAATGATCCCAAACTCATAACCATCTTTTCCTACAGTAAAATTTCCTTCCAATTGATCGTTAAAGAAGTGCCTCCATCCCAGTGAAAGATTTAAATTTTTATAAGAATAAGCCGTATCCGGATCAAAGCGGAAATCATCCTGGCTAAAATAGCCTGACAATTCAAGGATGTTTTTCTCATTTAAATTATGCTGGACATTTACATTCACGTCATAAAATGAAATCTTACTCCCGTTCAGGTCAGCTTCATCCTCTAATAGTTTTAATGCCCAATCAGAATAAGTAGTCCGAGCTCCTACAATAAAAGTGGTCTTTTCACCGACTGGTCCTTCTAAACTTAGCCTACTCGTCAAGATCCCTATACCGCCAGATCCCCCGATTTTATCTTTTCTTCCAAATTTGGGGTCTACTTGAAGGACAGAAGATAGTCTTCCTCCATAATTCACTGGGATCGAACCTTTGTACAACTCCACTCCGGAAGCGATATCTGCATTGAATGCAGAGAAAAACCCAAAAGCATGGGTAGGATTAAACACTGTGGAATTGCCATAAAGAATCAGATTCTGATCAGCTGCTCCTCCCCTGACATTGAAGCCTGTGGTGGCTTCCCCTACTGTATTGACACCTGGCATGGTTAAGACTCCTCTGAGTACATCTACTTCACCCATGACAGCAGGCAGTCTTTTTACCTCTGCTATACTGATGGATTGCACTCCCATGTCCAGTTTATTGATATTGGAAAGTGCTCCTGAGCTTACCACCACTTCATCCAAAGACATAATCGTCTCTTCGATACTCATATTGAGGATTCCATCTCCCCTCAGATCAATTTGCCGTTGCTCTTGGAAACCACCAATATTTTGAACCCAGATAGTATGTCTACCTTTTGGAAGAGTCAGCTGATATCGGCCATTTCTATCGGTAGCTACTTGCGAATATTTTACTTTTTCCAAAACCACAGCTCCATTCATCGGATTACCAGACTCAATACTAGTTACAACCCCTGAAAGCACAGCCGTACTTGATTCCGGATTATCCGATGCTTTACCGATGATAAATCGTTTGTTTTTGTCAAACTCGCCTAAGGAATCACCGGCATTGACCAGTACCTCTTGGCGTTTTTGAATTTTAAAATACTCTTCTGGGAAATCAATTAAGATCCTCTTTCCTTTAGAAACCCAAATTCTTTGAGAACTATCTATGGAATACGTTAAACCGGTATTCAAAAAGACCTCATCTAAAATCAACCTGATTTCAGAATTAGACGCTTGAAGGTTTACCTGGATATTTTCAACATCTGATTTTTTATAAAAAAATTGAAATGGAGTCTCTGATTCTACTTTTTCTACAAACCTTTCAAAGGACATCCCTAAGAAGGTTCCTGATAATTTTGTAGATGTATTAGTTTGGGCAATACTGCCAAAAGTCAACAGAAATCCAAAAAGCAGAAAATAGATTTGTTTCATTGAACAAACCCTTTAAATTCCTCAACTTGACTCTCTCTAAAATCCGCCAATTCCAGAATGTATTCTTCTTTCTCCAAGGCAAAATAAACGTCCATTTGTTTCATGTGCTTTTTGACTTCTCTTTTATTTAACCCTAGACTTTGAATGGCTTGCTTCTTTTTGCGGATCGGAACAAAATCCCCATTGAACCAATAAAAGTATTCGTTATCCTCAACAAATTTATAGGGGTATTTTCCTACCTCTTTTGTTGCTTCAATGGTTTTATAATGCTTTTGTAAGACCTTTATCTCTCCATCTTTTTTCACCTGATAAAATCCATTGTTATGGTGAGGATATGAATCATTTCCTTCAAATCTCCTGAAAACATGATCTTTATCCAGCTGAAATTCTTCTACTTTTTCGGATTTGATCAGAATTTTCTGTTTGTATATAGGGTGAAAAGTGACTACGACATCAGCATTCTCATCATATAACAACTGGACATCCGAATAATCAATCTTATTGATGGAAAGTAACCCTTCCTCAAAGACTCTTTTTTCAAAGTATGGGTGCCCTTCGTAATTGAGAGGTGCTTCTCCATACTGACCACCAGTGATTAATTCCTGAAAGTAAGGAAGCTGCTCTTTGTAAAGGGAAATAAATGGCTTGGACTGGGCAGAAATTTCTGCAGCCCATATAAAAAACAAAATAAAAGGCGCGAAAAAGTTTATTTTTAGCATAAGTTCACTACGATACTAATTCTGTTTAGATTCTGATTTTTAGGGAATAATATAAACGGTAAATTAAAAAGATAATCGGAAGTAATTTGACTAAAACCATAAACCTAAAATGAAAAGAAGAAACCTTCTAAAAACCATTGCTCTCGCGCCAGTTACATTGACTTCAGGAGTCACTTTGGCTAGCCCGGAAGTTAAAAAGAGTACAGATTTTAAATACTCATTAAACACCAGCACAATTCGTGGCCAAAAGCCTACTGTTCCCCAGATTATTGAAATCGCTGCAGAAGCCGGATATGATGGCATAGAAATCTGGATCAATGAGATCGAAGGATACATCTCTTCAGGCAAAAGCCTTGCTTCTTTAAAGACCTTACTTGCGGATGCCAAGATTTCTGCCTTTAATGCCATAGGATTTGCACCCTGGATGGCCCAAAATCCAGAAAAGTCCAAGCAGGGATTTGCCCAGATGGAAAAAGAAATGGGGATGCTCGCCGAAATAGGTTGTGAAAGAGTAGCTGCCCCTGCAATAGGAAGCGAGGGCCAGATCAATGTGGAGGAATCAGCAGAAAAATACAATGAATTGATTGAGCTTGGAAAAAGAATGGGAGTAATGCCCCAGCTTGAATTTTGGGGAGCATTTGAGCCTTTCCATAATTTAAGTCAATGCTTGTCTGTTGCAGTAGCAGCCAATAACCCAGACGCAAAAATATTGCCTGACATCTATCACCTTTACAGGGGAGGTTCCGGGTTTAATGCCTTAAAATTATTAAGTGGAGATGCATTTGACATTTTGCATGTCAACGATATCCCATCAGGAAGAAACAGAGTGGAACTGGGAGATAAAGACAGAGTCTATCCTGGAGATGGTATAGCACCTTTGGATGAAATATCAGATATCCTTAAAAGCAATGGTGGAACTAAGATCCTTTCGCTTGAACTCTTCAATGAAACTTACTGGGCACAGGATCCACTTTCGGTAGCAAAGACCGGAATAGAAAAAATCAAAAAGTTTTTCTGATTATCCAAAAAGATCTGAACTCAAATAACGATCCCCACGGTCGCAAGTAATGCATACGATTAGACCTTCTTTCAACGTTTTGGCAAGTTCTAGTGCAGCATGAAGTGCTCCTCCGCTACTCATTCCAGCTAGGATTCCTTCTTCTTTTGCCATACGTCTAGTCATCTCGGTTGCTTGATCTTGGCTGACATCGATCACTTGATCTACTCTGGATGGATCAAATATTTTTGGTAAAAATTCAGGAGACCATCTTCTGATACCAGGAATACTTGATCCATCTGTAGGTTGGGTGCCCACTATTTGAATCGATGGATTCATTTCTTTTAGATACATAGATACTCCCATAATGGTACCGGTAGTTCCCATGGCGGAAACAAAATGAGTGATTTGCCCATCAGTATCTTTCCAGATCTCCGGTCCGGTAGTTTTGTAATGTGCGAGGTAATTATCCGGATTAGCAAATTGATTCAGCATAAAATACCCCTGCTCAGTTTCCATTTTTTCAGCTAAGGTCCTGGAATATTCTATTGTTTTAGCTGCTGGAGTCAAAATCACTTTGGCACCATACGCTTCCATCGATAGAACCCGCTCCTTAGTGGAATTATCCGGCATAATCAAGGTCATATCCAAGCCCAGTGTCTTAGCCACCATGGCCAAAGCGATACCTGTGTTCCCGCTTGTAGCTTCTACTAGTTTATCTCCGGCTTTGATATCACCGCGTTCCAATGCGGATTTTATCATGTTAAAAGCCGCTCTGTCTTTTACTGAGCCACCTGGGTTTTGTCCTTCCAGTTTACAAAGTATCTGTACATTAGGATTGGTAGGAATATGATCAAGGGTAATCAGTGGGGTATTTCCTATCAGTTCAAATAGCTTCATCCTGATCATTTTTAAAAATGTATAAATCTGTCACAGCGGTATCGGTGTGATACATTTGAGTTTGATAATAGACTTTACTTCCTGCAGGAACACTTTTCGTCAACCATACATTGCCACCAATCACACTATTCTCACCTATGATGGTTTTCCCACCGAGGATAGTGGCACCAGAATAGATCACCACATGGTCTTCGATGGTAGGATGTCTTTTGATGTCCGCATCTGCCTTATTTACACTCAAGGCTCCCAAGGTAACTCCCTGGTAAATTTTGACATGGTTTCCAATGACAGTGGTTTCACCTATCACGACTCCTGTCCCGTGATCAATGCAAAAGTATTGACCGATTTTCGCACCAGGATGAATTTCTATCCCTGTTTTGCTATGGGCAAATTCAGTAATCATTCTAGGAATCAATGATACACCCAACTGATGTAACAAATGGGCTATTCTATAAGCAGCGATTGCATAAAATCCAGGATAACTACGCAAAATTTCTGTGCGTGATTTGGCAGCAGGATCACCTGCGAAAATTGCTTCTACATCTTCTTGGATCCAATCATAGACTTTTTCCAAACCTTTAAAGAATTTCTTGGCCAGTTGATCACCATCTCCTCCATGCAAATGTAGATTTCGGGAAAGTATGGAAGCCAAACCTGTCTCCAATATTGAAAACTTCTCCTCTATTTGCTCTTTTTCTCTAATTTTTTCAGGTGCAAACTCAGGAAAAAGAAGTCCCAACACCTCCTCAAAAAATTTTTGAATCACCTTAGGAGATGGGCAATCTGAGCATTCCAGATGTGCTTGGTGAATTTTGGAAATAAAGGAATTCATATTTTTGGATTTTGCGCACTGATTAAAGTACAAAACCAACCCTTATCACATAAGGTTCACTATATGGTGATCTTAGGTTGTCATGAAGGACATTGTAAAGAAAGGAAAAGTTTGCTCCTCCCCGGGGCCCAAATGGAGCAAAATATCCCCCACCCAAGAAAAGGGAATTGGCCCAGATCCGTTCAAATTGATCTGTCAGGATATTATAATTATCAAAATTGATCGTCTCTAATTCTGCATGGGCAAAGATATTGGGAAGTACATTATACCGACTAAAAACCCTTCCTCCATAAGAGGAGGTTTCACCCCCAATGTATCTTTTGTCATTAAAATACTGATAGGTTATTCCAACTCCAGACGAAAACTTTGGAGAGATCATCACACCTACCAAAGGGGATACGTCAAGTAAAGTCACTGTTCCAAATTGCATCCCGAAGTTACCTCCGAAGTATAGGCGATCTTTAAATGGAATAGAGTCTTGATAAATTTCCCGTTGAGCTGTTGCAACAAAGTGCAGCGAAAAAACTAATAGAAAAGTGACAAAAAGCTTATTTTTCAACAATAACATAGAGATCTTCGGTCTTCTTTTTCATGAGATACTTTTCACGGGCAAACTTCTCTAAAAGTTCTGGATTACTCATCAATTCTTCCCTTTCTGATTTAATTATCTCTTTTCTTTCTTGATAATATTCCTTTTGATCCTCTAACTCTCCCAACTTACTGCTTAGCCTAAACTGGTTCACTATATTATTTGAGTCAATGAAAGACATCCAAAAAATGAAAAAAATCATTCCTAGCACATAAAAGTTCTTGGTGTATTTGAGGTATTTACTCATTATTCTTCAAAAAGAGGATTCTTCAAGGCAAGGTACAAAAATGATGCAAAAAAAAAGCAGTCCTTTTCGGACTGCTCTTAAATCAAGTTTATTGCGGATTATTTCTTTGGAAAATAAGCTGTGTCAGCCAACAATTCCTCAATTCTCAACAATTGGTTATACTTGGCCATTCTATCGGAACGGGAAGCGGAACCAGTCTTGATCTGCCCGCAATTACATGCAACAGCAAGATCAGCAATCGTAGAATCTTCAGTTTCTCCTGATCTGTGAGACATTACTGCAGTAAAGCCAGCTTTATGTGCCAAATCGATTGCATCTAATGTCTCTGTTAGTGTACCAATCTGATTTACTTTAATCAAAATAGAATTGGCAGATTTCTCTTCAATTCCTCTTTTTAGGAATTTTACATTGGTTACGAAGAGGTCATCCCCTACCAACTGGACTTTATCTCCGATTTTGGCAGTCAGCATTGCCCATCCTTCCCAATCTTCCTCTGCACAGCCATCTTCGATAGAATCGATTGGATATTTCTCGGTCAATTCGGCAAGGTAATCCACTTGCTCAGCTCTTGACCTTACTTTCCCTGTTTCTCCTTCGAATTTTGCGTAGTTATATTTTCCGTCTTCAAAGAATTCAGAAGAAGCACAATCAAGTGCGATAGTGATATCGGAACCAGCTTTGTAACCTGCTTTTTCGATTGCATCTAGGATACAAGCCAAGGCTTCTTCAGTACCACCAGAGAAATTAGGCGCAAAACCACCTTCGTCTCCCACCGCAGTACTCAAACCCTTGTCGTGAAGAATCTTCTTTAAATTATGGAAGATCTCAGCGCCCATTCTCATTGCTTCTGAGAAAGTAGGAGCTCCTACCGGACGTATCATAAACTCTTGAAATGCAATGGGAGCATCAGAGTGAGATCCACCATTGATGATGTTCATCATCGGCACAGGCAAAGTCTTGGCATTTACACCGCCTACATATCTAAATAAAGGAATTCCCAAATCATCAGCAGCTGCCTTGGCTACAGCCAAAGAAACCCCAAGAATGGCATTTGCTCCTAATTTTGATTTCGTATCTGTCCCATCCAATTTGATCATCAGATTATCAATTCCTCTTTGATCGAAAACTGATTCACCGATCAATTCTGATTGGATTATTTCATTTACATTTTCTACTGCTTTCAAGACACCTTTACCAAGGTATTTGCTTTTGTCTCCATCACGAAGTTCCACCGCTTCATTGACACCTGTAGAGGCACCGCTAGGAACAGCTGCTCGACCAAAAGCACCAGAGTCCGTAAGCACATCTACCTCTATCGTAGGGTTACCTCTGGAATCTAAAATTTGTCTTGCATGAATTGCTTGAATTAAAGTCATAGTATTAAAAGGTTATTGAGATTTAATTTTTATTTATCAAAGAAATAAAGTCGTCAAAAAGGTAGCGCGAATCATGTGGTCCAGGAGAGGACTCTGGGTGATATTGCACTGAAAATGCAGGCTTATTTTTTAGTTTTATCCCTGCTACAGTATTGTCATTCAAATGAACGTGTGTGATTTCTACTTCAGGATTACTTTCCGAATCTTCTCGAGAAATATTAAATCCGTGATTTTGTGAGGTGATTTCACTTTTACCTGTTGTCAAGTTTTTAATCGGGTGGTTCAATCCACGGTGTCCATGGTGCATCTTATAAGTTGAGATCCCAACAGACTCAGCCAAAATCTGATGCCCTAAACAAATACCGAAAACAGGTTTACCTGTATTCAGAATGTCTTTGGTAGTTTCCACTGCATATTCCATTACAGCAGGGTCACCGGGACCGTTGGAAAGAAAATATGCTTGAGGGCCCCACGCTTCCATTTCAGCTAATTTTGTTTTTGCTGGGAATACTTTGCAATACACACCTCTATCAGAAAGATTTCTAAGAATATTCTTTTTGATACCAAAATCAAGGCATGCTACTTTGATACTTGAGTTTTCATCTCCGACAAAGTAAGGCTCCTGGGTACATACTTGAGAGGATAACTCAAGCCCATCCATATTAGGGACTTTGTCAAGTTCAGCCTTTAAGCCATCTAAATTTCCCTCAAATTCAGAACTGATGATGGCATTCATCGCTCCTTTAGACCGAAGATGTCTTACCAGTTTCCTAGTATCCACATCTGCAATTCCAGTGATTTTATTTTTCACCAAATAGTCCTGAAGGGATCCTGAAGCATCGATTCTGGAATAAATATCCGAGAAATTATTTACTACTATTCCTGCTACGGTTGGGAAATCCGATTCAACTTCTGAATCAATCACACCATAATTACCGATGTGGGGAGTAGTAGTTACTACTATTTGCCCGGTGTAGGAAGGGTCGGTGTAGATTTCCTGGTAACCTGTCATACCAGTATTAAAGCAAATTTCGCCGCCATTGGTACCGGCATTTCCGATGAGGGTTCCGTGGAACACTGTTCCGTCCGCTAAGAGTAAAGTCGCTTTTTTTCTAATCATTTTCTTGAAAGTTGCCCAAAGTTAAAGATTTATTGGGAAGGAGAATAAATGGATGGGGTATAAAAAAAGGATTGAACGAAAGTCCAATCCTTTTACAATATCTAAGTCGTCAATCAACTTATTTTTCTTCAGTTTCACCTTCAGTTGAATCAGCAGAAGCTTCAGGAGCTTTTGGCTCTTCAGTTTTAGCTTCAACAGCAGGAGTAGCAGGTGCATCAGCAGCTTTACCAGTACCTCTACGAGATCTTCTGGTAGTTTTCTTAGCTGGCTTGGCATCCTTCAACATTAATTCATTAAAGTCCACTAGCTCAATAATACACATCTCAGCATTATCACCAAGACGGAATCCAGTTTTGATAATACGAGTATAACCTCCTGGACGTGTACCTACTTTAGAACTGATTTCACCGAAAAGAGCGATGATAGCCTCTTTGCTTTTCAGGTAAGAGAATGCAATTCTTCTGTTATGAGTAGTATCTTCTTTAGATCTTGAAACCAATGGCTCCACATATTTCTTCAATTCTTTAGCCTTGGCAAGCGTAGTTGAAATACGCTTGTGAAGAATCAGGGAAGTTGCCATGTTGGAAAGCATGGCCTTCCTGTGAGCGGCTTTCCTACCAAGGTGGTTAAATTTCTTACCGTGTCTCATCGTTATTTATTCTTCATCAAGTTTATACTTAGAAATATCCATCCCGAAGGTCAGACCTTTCTCTTGGATCAGTTGCTCCAGCTCAGCGAGAGATTTCTTACCGAAGTTTCTGAATTTCATCATGTCAGAAATTTCAAGTTTGGCAAGATCTCCTAAAGTTTTCACATCAGCAGCTTTCAGACAGTTGAATGCACGAACAGATAAATCTAGATCGCCCAAAGATGTCTTCAACAATTTTCTCATGTGCAAGAACTCCTCGTCAATTGGCTCTGGCTCAGCGATACCGGTAGAGTCTAGGACCATAGTTTGATCAGAGAACAACATGAAGTGTTGGATCAGGATTTTAGCAGACTCCTGAAGAGCTTTCTCCGGGTGGATAGAGCCATCAGTAGATACTTCCAAGATCAACTTTTCAAAGTCAGTCTTCTGTTCAACACGGGTATTCTCAACGCTGTACTTTACATTTTTGATTGGAGTAAAGATTGCATCGATGGCTATTTGCCCGAATACCTGCTCTTTTGGTTTGGATTCTTCAGCTGGTAGATATCCTCTTCCTTTTTCGATAGTGATCTCAATCTCAAAGTTCTTGGTCTCATCGATATGACAAATCACCAAATCTGGATTCAAGATTTCGAAAGAAGAAGTGAACTTAGCAATGTCCCCTGCGGTGAACACAGACTGATTTTTGATTTCGACAGTGATTTTTCCGTCAAATGCTTCATGCACTTTCTTGAATCTCACTTGCTTCAAATTCAAAATAATATCGGTCACATCTTCAACAACACCTTCGATGGTAGAAAACTCATGCACCACTCCTGGGATTTTGATAGAAGTGATGGCATAACCCTCCAGCGAAGAAAGCAAAATTCTTCTTAGGGCGTTACCTATGGTAACTCCATAGCCTTTTTCTAGTGGTTTGAAAGTAAACAAGCCATGGAAGTCGTCGGCCTTTTCCATCACCACTTTTTCGGGCATTTGAAATGCTAGTATGGACATATATCTTGTTCTTTTTTTAAAAGCTGAAAATAGTAAAATTACTTAGAGTAAAGTTCGACAATGAGTTGTTCCTTGACATTCTCTGGAATATCATCTCTGGAAGGTACACTGACGAATTTGCCGGACAAGGAAGCGCTATCCCACTCTAACCAGGAATATTTATTAGCACCTCTACCAGCCAAACTATTGGTAATAGCTTCCAAAGACTTAGATCTCTCTCTTACGGAAACAATATCACCAGGCTTTAAAGAATAGGATGGAATATTTACTACTTCACCGTTAACAAGCACATGCTTGTGAGAAACCAATTGTCTGGCACCTCTTCTAGTTGGAGCGATTCCCATTCTATAAACGGTGTTATCCAATCTAGCTTCAAGAAGCTGAAGAAGATTTTCACCGGTAATTCCAGATTTTCTGGAAGCAATATCAAACATCTTGGCGAATTGTCTCTCCAATACTCCGTAGATGTATTTTGCTTTTTGCTTTTCAGCAAGCTGAATAGCATATTCTGATTGCTTCTTTCTTCTACCTCTACCATGTTGTCCTGGAGGGTAGTTTTTCTTTTGAAGCGCTTTGCTATGCCCTTCGATAGGCTCGCCAAATTTTCTGGCGATCTTTGCTTTAGGACCTGTATATCTAGCCATTCTATTACAAATTTAAAATTAAACTCTTCTACGCTTAGGAGGACGACAACCATTGTGTGGCATAGGAGTCACGTCTGTTATAGTCGTCACATCCAATCCTACATTTTGCAATGTTCTGATCGCTGATTCACGACCAGATCCTGGACCTTTTACAAATACTTCGATTTTTCTCAAACCTAAGTCATAAGCCACTTGTCCGCAGTTTTGCGCAGCCATCTGTGCAGCGTAAGGAGTATTTTTCTTAGAACCTCTGAATCCCATTTTACCGGCAGAAGCCCAAGAGATCACTTGACCTGCATTATTGGTAATAGAGATGATGATATTGTTGAAGGAAGCTCTGATGTGAACTTGTCCTACAGCCTCTACCTTAACAACTCTTTTTTTACCTTTTGCTTTATCGTTTCTTTTCTGAGCCATAATCTAATCAGGTTTTATTTAGTTGCTTTTTTCTTGTTAGCAACTGTCTTTCTCTTACCCTTCCTAGTTCTGGCATTGTTCTTGGTATGTTGACCACGAACTGGAAGTCCTTTTCTGTGTCTCAAACCTCTGTAACAACCGATATCCATCAGTCGCTTGATGTTCAATTGGATCTCTGATTTCAGAACACCTTCAGTTCTGAATTCTTCGGCAATAATGTTACGGATAGCAGTTGACTCATCGTCATCCCACTCACCTGCTTTTTTGTCGAAGGAGATACCGGCTTTGCTCAGGATCGCCTTGGCGGAGCTTCTTCCAATTCCGAAGATATAGGTAAGCCCGATTTCGCCTCGCTTATTGTCTGGTATATCTACACCTGCAATTCTAGCCATAATCTTAACCTTGTCTTTGTTTAAACTTAGGATTCTTCTTGTTGATGACGTAAAGTTTTCCGTTTCTTCTGATCAACTTACAGTCAGCACTTCTCTTCTTAATAGATGTCTTTACTTTCATATCAGTCTATTTATAACGATATACAATTCTACCTTTTGATAAATCATAGGGAGACAACTCTAATTTGACACGATCTCCAGGAAGGATTTTGATGTAATTCATTCTCATCTTTCCTGAAATATGCGCGATCAACTGATGTCCATTTTCCAGCTCCACTTTAAACATTGCATTTGACAATGCTTCGATAATGGTACCGTCTTGCTCTATAGATGTCTGTTTAGCCATATTAGAATTTAAAATTCTCTTCTATGTATTTATGGGTTGTCAAAACCTCTGTTTTATCCTCAAATATTGCCACTGTGTGCTCATAGTGCGCAGAAGGCTTCCGATCTGCAGTGCGGATCGTCCATCCATCGCGTTCTTGTACAATATTCCGTGTACCTAGATTCACCATTGGCTCAATTGCAATCACCATTCCTGCCTTTAACAGGGGGCCACTTCCTTTTTTGCCATAATTGGGAACTTCAGGGGATTCGTGAAGATTACGTCCGATGCCATGTCCTACAAGCTCACGGACTACTGTATAACCCTTTGCTTCTACGAATCTTTGGATCGTATTACCCACGTCTCCTATTCTATCTCCAAAAACAGCCTTTTCAATACCCAGGTACAAAGAATCTCGAGTGGCTTTAAGTAATGCTAAGATAGAAGGGGAAACCTCACCAATAGGGTATGTATAAGCGGAATCGCTATGAAAACCTTGGTGAAAGACTCCACAATCTACTGAGATTATATCGCCATCTTTCAATTCATAATCGCTGGGAAAACCATGAACAACTACTTCGTTCACAGATATGCAGAGTGATGCAGGGAATCCATTGTATCCTTTAAAAGAAGGAACTCCTTGATGATCCCTGATAAACTCTTCAGCAATTTTATCCAGGAATGAGGTCTTTACCCCTTCCTTGACATACTTGGCGACTTCCCCATGGGCTCTGCCTAGTATATCGGCACTTTCTTTTATTATATGAACTTCTTCAGAAGTCTTATAATGAATCATATTAGGCTACTTGGTAATTAGAAGGATTATTCTTCATATTACCACTTTTCATCATTCCTTCGTAATGACGCATCAGCAAGTAGCTTTCAATTTGTCTCAATGTATCCAGAATTACACCCACCATAATCAGAAGGGATGTTCCTCCATAAAATTGAGCAAACTCTCCACCAACTCCGGCAATGATAGCCAAGGCAGGTAAAATAGCTACTGCAGCTAGAAGAATGGATCCTGGCAACGTGATTTTAGAGATAATACCATCAATAAACTCAGAAGTAGGAGCACCTGGCTTGATACCCGGTACAAATCCTCCATTTCTTTTCATATCTTCTGCAATTTGCTCAGGATTAACCGTGATCGCTGTATAGAAGAATGTGAAAAGGATAATTAAGACTGCGAATAGAAGATTGTACTGCCATGACGTAAAGTCACTGAACGTATTACCTATATAGTTTGCTATATCACTTTCTGAAGCCCAGATTCCTGAAATCAATGCAGGAAGGAACATCAATGACTGTGCAAAGATAATTGGCATTACTCCAGATGCATTCACCTTGATAGGGATATATTGTCTCTGACCACCATAAACTTTGCCTCCAACTACTTGTTTGGCATACTGTACAGGAATTCTTCTTGTTGCTTCAGTAAGTGCAATCACACCCACTACTACAAAGAACAATACAACTGCTTCTATAATCAAAAGTAACATGCCTGAAGTCCCTTTTTCCAAACCTTCGGCAATAAGTGCGCCTGGGAATCTGGAAATGATACCAATCATGATCAGCATAGAGATACCGTTTCCGATACCTTTTTCGGTGATTTTCTCTCCCAACCACATACAGAACATGGTTCCGGCAGATAATAATACCAAAGAGCTAAACATGAAAAGGGAAGTACTGACCATTACTGCACCGGTAGGCAAGATAGTGGCACTTACGTAGCCGATACCTTGTGCAATGGTGATTAAAATTGTCAATACACGAGTAATCTGGTTGATTCTTTTTCTTCCAGACTCACCCTCTTTCTGCATTTTTTGAAAGTAAGGTACTCCGACAGTCAACAGCTGCAACACGATTGATGCAGAAATATATGGCATGATGCCAAGTCCGAAGATGGAAGCATTACTAAATGCACCACCTAGGAATGTATCTATCAGTCCGAAGATGCCTTCAGCGGAACCTTCTCCTAGTCGGGAAGGGTCTACACCAGGAAGTACAACGTAAGAACCCAATCTGAAGATAATTAGGAACCCGACTGTGTTCAGGATCCTAACTCTCAGATCTTCGATAGAGAAAATATTCTTAACCGTCGAAATAAACTTTTTCATTTACTTAAATCTTGTTTACAGAACCACCGTTTTTCTCAATAGCTTCTGAAGCAGAAGCAGAGAACTGATGAGCGGTTACGTCTAATTTGGCTTTCAATTCACCTCCACCGAGGATTTTGATTTTGTCATTCTTAGAAGCAACACCATGAGCTATTAGAGCTTCCATGTCGATCGCCGCTAAGTTAAACTCCTCAGCAAGTTTTTGCAAGGTATCCAAATTTACTGGTTTGAACTCAACCTTATTCAAGCTTTTGAAGCCAAATTTAGGAACTCTTCTTTGAAGTGGCATCTGACCACCTTCAAATCCAGCTTTAGATTTATATCCTGATCTGGATTTAGCACCTTTGTGACCTCTTGTAGAAGTTCCACCTCTTCCAGAACCAGTACCTCTACCGATTCTTTTACGATTTTTTGTAGACCCTTCTGCTGGTTTTAATGTATGCAGTTTCATAATTAAGCTTCCTCCACTTTTACAAGGTGATTAACTTTATTAACCATACCGGCAATCTGTGGTGTGTTTTCAACAACAACAGATTTGCTGATTCTTCCTAGACCTAAAGCAGTGATAGTCGCTTTTTGATCCTTTGGACGGTCGATAGTACTTTTAGTTTGTGTGATTTTGATCTTTCCCATGATGATTATCCGTTAAAGACTTTAGACATTTTCACACCTCTCTGCTGAGATACTGCAATTGCATCTCTCAATTGAGTCAAAGCATCGATTGTTGCTTTCACTACGTTGTGAGGGTTTGAAGATCCTTTGGATTTAGCCAAAACGTCAGTAACGCCGGCACTTTCCAATACAGCACGCATTGCACCACCAGCGATTACACCGGTACCTGCTGCAGCTGGTTTGATCAATACAAAACCTCCACCGAATTTACCAATTTGCTCGTGAGGAATGGTTCCTTTTAAAACTGGTACTCTTACCAAATTCTTTTTAGCATCTTCGATACCTTTGGTGATTGCATCAGTTACTTCGTTAGCCTTACCTAAACCGTAACCAACCACACCAGCACCGTCACCTACTACAACTATTGCAGAAAAAGAGAATCTTCTACCACCTTTCACCACTTTGGCTACTCTGTTAATAGCAACTACTTTTTCTTTAAGTTCTGTATCTGTAGCCCTGATAGGCTTTTTTCTTAGTTGAGACATAGTTGATTAAAATTTAAGGCCTCCTTCTCTGGCACCATCTGCCAAAGCTTTCACTTTACCATGGTACAAGTAGCCGTTTCTATCGAATACTACTTCGCTAACTCCATTTGCAACAGCTCTTTCAGCTAATTTCTTACCTACTTCTGTAGCAATTGCAATGTTGGTGTTGGCTTTCGCTCCTAATTCTTTGGAAGATGCCTGGGCCAATGTCTGACCTTTGAGGTCATCAACAAGCTGAGCATACATGCCAGTATTACTCTTGAAAACTGACAAACGAGGTCTGGAATCAGTACCGGAAATCTTTCTCCTGATACCCTGCTTGATTCTAAGTCTTCTGGAATTCTTATTAAATGCCATAACCTATTATTTTTTACCGGCAGTTTTACCAGCCTTACGTCTAACTTGTTCACCCACGAAGCGCACACCTTTACCTTTATAAGGCTCAACTTTACGAAGTCCTTTGATTTTGGCAGCAACTTGTCCGATCAGTTCCTTGTCAATTGCCTCCAGAGTAATGATCGGGTTTTTACCTTTAGGAGTTTCTGTCTTCACAGATACCTCAGAAGGTAGTGCAAAGAAGATATTGTGTGAATAACCTAGGGAAAGTTCTAGAACTTGACCCTGATTAGTAGCCTTATAACCTACACCCACAAGCTCCAAGTCTTTTTTGTAGCCTTCAGAAACTCCAATAATCATGTTATTGATAAGAGATCTGTAAAGTCCATGCATAGACTTGTGTCTTTTGGAATCTGTAGGTCTGGAAACGACAACTGCATTGTCTTCCACTTTTACCTCAATATCGGGATTCACATCCTGAGTGAGTGTACCTTTTGGACCTTTAACAGTGACCAGCCCGTGAGCTGACACGTCTACAGTAACACCGCCAGGTAGATTTATTGGTTTTTTACCTATTCTAGACATGATAGTAAATTAATATACGTAGCAAAGTACTTCGCCCCCAACGCCTTCTACGCGGGCTTCTTTGTCAGTCATTACACCTTTAGAGGTGGAAATAATGGCGATACCTAAGCCATTGATAACTCTAGGAAGAGAATCATGTTTTACATATTTTCTCAAACCTGGAGTACTTACTCTTGTAAGATTTACAATTGCATTTTGCTTGGTAGAAGGATTGAATTTCAAAGCGATTTTGATCGTTCCTTGAGGTCCGTTCTCTTCAAACTTGTAATTCTGGATATATCCTTTGTCGTGCAATACTTTTGTAATCTCCTTCTTAATGTTAGAAGCAGGTATCTCTACGATTCGGTGAGATGCTTTGATCGCGTTTCTCAACCTTGTCAGATAATCAGCTATTGGATCAGTCATGATATTTATAAGTCTAGCTCCACCCTATTTGGGCGTGCAAAGTTACGAATTGATTTTTAGAATAAAAACTACTGTCGTTATTTTACCAGCTGGACTTAGTCACTCCAGGAATTTTGCCGGAAGAGGCCATTTCCCTGAAGGTTACCCTGTTGATACCGAATTTTCTCATGTAGCCTTTTGGACGACCTGTAAGTTTACATCTGTTGTGAAGTCTTACCGGTGAAGCGTTCTTTGGCAATTTGTCAAGTGCTTCGTAATCGCCAGCTGCTTTAAGCTCAGCTCTTTTCTTAGCATACTTGGCTACCAGACGTTCTCTTTTTCTCTCACGAGCTTTGATGGACTCTTTTGCCATGACTATTCTTCTTTATTTTTGTTAACGAACGGCATTCCGAAAGCCTTCAATAACGCGAAGCTTTCCTCATCTGAATTTGCGGAAGTCACAAATGTAATATCCATACCAGAGATTCTGTTCACCTTTTCGATGCTGATCTCAGGGAAGATAATTTGCTCTGTCACACCTAAAGTGTAATTTCCTCTTCCGTCGAATCCTTTATCAGAGATTCCTTTGAAGTCTCTTACACGAGGAAGAGCTACAGTCATCAATCTGTCTAGGAATTCATACATTTTTTGACCTCTCAAAGTAACTTTTGCTCCGATAGGCATGCCTTCTCTAAGCTTAAAGTTAGACACAGAAGTCTTCGCTTTAGTAGCTACTGCTCTTTGTCCAGTGATCAAAGAAAGTTCTTCTACACCCTGGTCTACCAACTTCTTATCTGCTACTGCAGCACCGATCCCCTTGTTTAAAACAATTTTGGTCAGTTTAGGTACTTGCATCACAGAAGAGTATTGGAACTTCTCCTTCAAAGCAGGGACGATATCGTCCACATATTTTTGTTTGATTCTTGGATTAGCCATTGATCACCTCCCCAGTTTTCTTAGAGTATCTCACTAGTTTACCATTTTCACCTGCTTTACGACCTGTTCTGGTAGCTTCACCAGTTTTAGGATCTACGAGCATCAGGTTACTGATATGCAAAGCAGCTTCTTTCTTTTCGATACCACCTTGTGGTTTTGCAGCAGTTGGCTTTACGTGTTTGGTAATCATATTGATTCCTTCTACGAAAGCTCTTCTTTTAGCTGTATCTACAGAAAGTACTTTGCCTGTCTTGCCTTTGTCATCACCTGAGATCACCTTTACAGTATCGCCGGTTTTGATATGCAGCTTAGGCTGCTTATTGAATTTTCTTTCCATGATTACAATACTTCAGGGGCCAAAGAAACGATTTTCATAAACTGCTTCTCTCTCAATTCTCTTGCGACAGGGCCGAAGATACGAGTGCCTCTTGGCTCATCGTTGTTATTCAACAATACAGCAGCGTTGTCCTCAAATCGGATATAAGAACCGTCTTTTCTTCTAATTTCTTTTCTGGTTCGTACGATAACCGCTCTTGAAACGGTACCTTTTTTCATGTTGCTGGAAGATAGGGCTGACTTTACAGTCACGACTACTTTGTCACCGATAGAAGCATAACGCTTCTTGGTTCCTCCCAATACACGGATCACCAATACCTCTTTGGCACCGGAGTTGTCCGCCACACTTAGTCTGGATTCTTGTTGTATCATGATTATTTAGCCCTTTCAATAATTTCAACTACTCTCCAACGTTTGTTCTTACTCAGCGGACGAGTTTCGCTTATTTTCACGAGGTCACCTGGGTTACACTCGTTTTTCTCGTCATGAGCCATAAATTTGGTTGTTTTAGCAACAAACTTACCGTACATGGCATGCTTTACGCGACGCTCAACTGCTACAGTAATGGACTTGTCCATTTTGTTACTTACCACTTTACCAATTCTTTCTTTTCGAAGATTTCTCTCAATCGTAGCCATTTCTTTTTCTGTTAGCTAGTTATTTGGCAGCCAATGCAGTCTTCAATCTTGCGATCAGACGCTTGGTCTCGCGGATTCTATTAGGATTCTCTATAGGAGATATCGTATGCGCAAACTTCAGTTTGGATAGATTCCCCTGCTCAGCGACAATACGCTCGGCGATTTCACTTGCAGCAAGTGCTTGGATCTCAGTATTTTTCATAGTCATTCTATTCTACGTAATCTCTACGAACGATGAAATTTGTACTTACTGGTAGCTTCTGTTGTGCTAATCTTAACGCCTCTTTAGCAGTCTCCAGGCTCACGCCTGTAGCTTCGAAAAGGATCGTTCCTGGTTTGATAACAGCTACCCAATATTCTGGAGCACCTTTACCCTTACCCATACGAACCTCTGCGGGCTTTTTGGTTATAGGTTTGTCAGGAAAAATCCTGATCCAAACTTGACCTTCTCTTTTCATGGCTCTTGTCATCGCGATACGAGCTGCCTCGATCTGACGAGAAGTAATCCATCCTGCCTCCAGGGATTTGATGCCAAAGTTGCCAAAAGAAAGCGTATGCCCTCTTTGTGCAATGCCTTTGACACGGCCCTTTTGCATTTTCCTATATTTAGTTCTTTTTGGCTGTAACATGAGTTCTCACTTAGTCGGTGAAAATTAGTTATTTCTTTTTCTGCGTCTTGGACCGTCGTTTCTCTTTGGGCCTGCGTTACGTGCTCCTTTTGGCTCGTTAGCTGCTCCCTGATTTGGAGAAAGGTCTCTTTTACCGTACACTTCACCTTTGAAGATCCATACTTTGATTCCGATGATCCCGTACACTGTAAGTGCTTCAGAAAGTGCGTAATCAATGTCTGCTCTCAATGTGTGAAGAGGAATTCTTCCTTCTTTGTACATTTCGGATCTTGCCATCTCGGCTCCACCCAGACGTCCAGAAAGTTTTACTTTGATTCCTTCTGCTCCCACTCTCATGGATGCTGCAATGGCTTGTTTCATTGCTCTTCTGAAGGAAATTCTAGCTTGAAGTTGCTGAGCGATAGATTCACCTACCAATTTCGCGTCTAATTCAGGACGCTTGATCTCGAAGATATTGATTTGGATATCTTTGCTGGTGATCTTCTTTAGTTCTTCTTTCAGCTTGTCTACTTCGGCTCCACCTTTACCAATTACAACACCTGGTCTGGCAGTATGAATGGTAAGAGTGATTCTCTTAAGCGTACGCTCAATGATCACCTTAGCAATCCCACCTTTAGGAATTCTGGCAAGGACGTACTTACGGATTTGCTGATCTTCGTATAGCTTTTCAGCGAAGTCTTTCCCACCGTACCAGTTGGAATCCCAGCCTTTGACTACACCAAGTCTAAATCCTATTGGGTTGATCTTTTGTCCCATAGTCTGTTCTTAATTTGCCTTTTCGTTAGTTTCTACTACATCAGCGGTAACATCACCTGCATCGAATGAATCGATTACGAGAGTTACATGATTGGATCTTTTGCGAATTCTATGACCTCTTCCCTGAGGAGCTGGTCTCAATCTCTTGAGAGATCTGCCTTCGTCAACCATGATGGTTTTGATAAACAAATCTGCTTCTTCAAGTTTCGCGTCAGGATTCTTTGCCTGCCAGTTGGCAACGGCAGAAAGCAATAACTTTTCTAATCTTAAAGCTCCGTGATTCGGAGTGAACTTTAAAATACTAAGTGCATTCCCAACTCTCTTGCCTCTGACAAGGTCAGCCACAAGGCGCATTTTACGCGGAGAAGTAGGAACATTATTTAATCTTGCGATAGCTTCCATGATTATCTCTTTCCTTTATCTTTTTTGGCAATGTGGCCTCTGAAATTTCTGGTTGGAGCAAATTCACCAAGTTTATGACCTACCATATTGTCAGTCACAAATACTGGGATAAATTTATTTCCATTATGCACAGCGAAGGTATGTCCCACGAAGTCTGGAGAAATCATAGATCTTCTTGACCAAGTCTTGATGACAGATTTCTTGCCGGACTCGTTCATGACATCCACTTTCTTCACCAGGTGATGCTCGATATAAGGACCTTTTTTTAATGAACGTGCCATGATTATTTAGATCTTTTGCTGATGATGAACTTGTTTGAATACTTCTTAGGTGATCTGGTTTTCTTACCTTTAGACAATAGACCTTTTCTAGATCTTGGATGTCCACCGGAAGAACGACCTTCACCACCACCCATTGGGTGATCTACTGGGTTCATCGCAACACCTCTTGTACGAGGTCTTACACCTAACCATCTCTTACGACCAGCTTTACCAAGTACTACGTTCATGTGGTCTCCGTTAGAAACAGTTCCTACTGTTGCCATACAAACACCCAAAACAAGTCTCATTTCACCGGAAGGAAGTTTAACAGTTACGTATTTACCCTCACGAGCTACGATCTGCGCATATCCACCAGCACTTCTGGCCATTACTCCACCTTTTCCTGGCTTCAATTCTACATTGTGTACAATTGTACCTAGAGGAATGTTAGCCAATGGCATCGCATTTCCTACTTCTGGAGCAACTTGCTCACCGGAAATCACTGTTTGTCCTACTGTCAAACCTTCCGGGGCGATAATGTAGGCCTTAGCACCGTCTGCATAATAAAGCAGGGCAAGACGTGCTGTTCTATTTGGATCATACTCGATAGCCTTTACGGTAGCAGGTACACCAAACTTGTTTCTTTGGAAGTCTACAATTCTTAGTCTTCTCTTATGACCACCACCTATGTAGCGAGCAGTCATTTTGCCTTCATTATTTCTTCCGCCTGATTTCTTCAAAGGTGCAAGAAGAGATTTCTCTGGCTTTGACTTGGTGATCTCGTCAAAAGCAGGAGCTACTCTGAATCTTGTCCCTGGAGTTACAGGCTTCAATTTTTTAATTGCCATGATATTGATTCAATTAAATTTCTCCGTAAAAATCAATTACCTGTCCGTCAGCCACTTCTACAATTGCTTTCTTAAAAGCATTGGTAAAGCCTGACACCACTTTGTTCTTGGTGTATCTTGTTTTATGCTTCGCAGCATATCTCATGGTTCTGATAGAAACCACGTTTACACCGTATGTTTTCTCTACTGCATTCTTGATCTCTGGCTTTTTCGCAGTTTTCTCTACGATAAATCCATAAACTCCTTTTTCGTTCATGGCAGAGACTTTCTCAGTAATTAAAGGCTGCTTTAGAATATCCATTGTCTTATTTCGATAAAATGGTTTCCAACATACTTACAGAACCTTCACAAATCACTAAGTGGTCAGCGTTAAGAACTTGGTAAGTATTTACATCATTTACAGTCACTACTTTGGACTTTGGAAGGTTTCTGCTAGACAAGTAAACATTCTTGTTTTCTTCAGGAAGAACTACCAATGTTTTCTTATCTGCAAGGGATAAACCGGTCATTAATGCCAAATAGTTTTTAGTCTTTGGAGCCTCAAATGAAAGGTTTTCCAATACTACTAGGCTGTTATCTTTCACTTTATAAGAAAGTGCAGATTTTCTAGCCAACTGCTTTAACTTTTTATTCAATTTGAAGGAATAGTTTCTTGGCTTTGGACCAAATACTCTACCTCCACCTCTGAAAAGCGGGGACTTCAAAGATCCAGCTCTTGCACTACCAGTGCCTTTTTGCTTTTTGATCTTCTTAGTAGAACCAGCGATTTCATTTCTTTCTTTTGACTTGTGAGTACCTTGTCTTTGGTTCGCCAAGTACTGCTTCACGTCCAAATAGATCGCGTGATCATTTGGCTCGATTGCGAAGATTTCGTCAGAAAGGCTCACCTTTCTTCCAGTATCTTCTCCTTTATGATTTATTACTGCTAATTCCATGGACTTATTTCTCTAGAATAACGAAAGAATTTTTAGGACCTGGTACTGAACCAGAAACCAACAGCAGGTTTTGCTCAGGATAGATTTTCAACACTCTTAGGTTGATCACCTTCACTCTGTCACCGCCGGTTCTTCCTGCCATACGCATTCCTTTGAATACTCTTGATGGCCAAGAACAAGCACCAATGGAACCTGGGTGTCTCTGTCTGTTGTGCTGACCGTGAGTTTGTCCACCCACACCACCAAAACCGTGACGTTTTACTACACCTTGGAATCCTTTACCTTTTGAAGTACCGATTGCATCCACGAAGTCACCTTCGATAAATACCTCACCTGCCTTCACAGTAGCCCCTAGATCTACCTGGCCTTCAAACTCGACCCGGAATTCTCTGAACTCAACAACTTTTTGCTTTGGCGTAGTACCGGCCTTTTTAAAGTGACCGATCAATGGCTTGGGCGTATTTTTTTCTTTACGCTCGCCATATGCCAACTGCACTGCGTTGTACCCGTCTGTTTCAACGTTTTTTACTTGCGTCACTACGCAAGGACCAGCTTCTATTAGCGTGCATGCGACGTTACGTCCATCGGCACTGAAAATGCTAGTCATTCCTACTTTTTTACCTATAATACCAGACATCTATAATAAGATAATTTGATAATTCACAAGCGTTTATACGCATGAGCCCTTTTAAAGGACTGCAAAGTTACTGAAATAAAATTCTGCAACAAATGCCAACTCGTATATTTTCAAACATTTAGAGAGTTTTTCAATTCTTTCAACATTTAATTACGCCCTGGAATTATCAAAAAGGTGAGAAAATAAAAAGACCTGCACGGATGCACAGGTCTTTTTTATGAAATTTATTAGAGCAGATCAAACTTTGATTTCAACATCTACTCCACTTGGAAGCTCGATTTTCATCAATGCATCCACAGTTTTAGAACTGTTTGAGTAGATATCCACCAATCTTTTGTAAGTACAAAGTTGGTATTGATCTCTTGCTTTTTTACTTACGTGTGGAGACTTCAATACTGTGAACTTCTCCTTTTTAGTAGGCAATGGAATAGGTCCCACTACTACTGCACCAGTGGCTTTAACTGCCTTTACGATTTTCTCTGATGACTTATCCACCAGGCTATGATCGTATGATTTTAGTTTTATTCTAATTTTCTGATTCATCGCAAATATTGATTAGTCTTTCTGACCTTTTACTTTAGCAATTACGCCCTCTGCTATGTTATTTGGCACAGGCTCGTAGTGAGAGAATGTCAAAGAAGCTGTTGCTCTACCAGAAGAAATTGTTCTAAGGTCAGTGATATAACCGAACAATTCTGACAATGGCACTGCTGCTTTCACCACGGATGAAGTACCTTTGGTATCCATCCCTTTCATCAAACCTCTTCTTCTGTTCAAATCACCGGTAATAGGACCAGTATATTCGTCAGGAGTCACTACGTCTACAGACATGATTGGCTCCAACAATTGAGGCTTACATTTTTTAGCTGCTTCTTTAAATCCAATTCTAGCTGCCAATTCGAAAGAAAGAGCATCTGAATCGACATCGTGGAAAGAACCGTGGAACAATCTAACTTTCATAGACTCTACTGGATATCCAGCCAAAGGCCCATTCTTCATAGATTCTGCAAAACCTTTCTGGATCGCTGGGATAAATTCCTTTGGAATCACACCACCTACTATACCGTTGACAAAGTCAAGTCCTGCTTTAACCTCACCTGTTTCTGGATCAGCATCTTTCGGTCCGATTTCGAATACGATATCAGCAAATTTACCTTTACCACCTGACTGCTTCTTGTAAACTTCTTTGTGTTCTACAGAACCAAATAAAGCTTCTTTGTAAGCAACCTGAGGAGCACCTTGGTTGATCTCAACCTTGAATTCTCTCTTAAGTCGGTCGATGATGATATCCAGGTGAAGTTCACCCATACCTCTCAAGATGGTCTGGCCTGTTTCGTGGTCAGTATTTACTTGAAGTGTAGGATCTTCTTCTACTAATTTGGCAATCGCCATACCTAGTTTATCAACGTCTGCTTGAGTCTTTGGCTCGATAGCATAACCGATAACTGGCTCAGGGAATACCATAGATTCTAGAACAACTTTACGGCTTTCAGAACAAAGTGTATCTCCGGTTTTGATGTCCTTAAATCCAACTACAGCACCAATATCACCAGCTCTTAAAGCATCGATTTGGTTTTGCTTGTTAGCGTGCATCTGAAAAACTCTAGAAATACGCTCTTTATTACCAGAACGGCTATTGAAAACATAAGAACCAGAATCCAATCTACCAGAATAGGCTCTTACGAAGCAAAGTCTACCCACGAATGGGTCAGTGGCAATTTTGAAAGCCAAGCCAGCAAAAGGCTCGTCTTCATTTGGTGAAATCGCTACTTTCTTATCTTCGTCATCGAGAGCAGTAGCAATGATATCATCCTTATCCATTGGAGACGGAAGCAATTCCATCACCAAGTCAAGCATGGTCTGAACACCTTTATTTTTGAATGAAGATCCACATACCATAGGGACAATTTTCATGTCGATGGTAGCTTTTCTCAATGCAGTAAGAATTTCTTCTTCTGTAATTGAGTTTTGATCTTCAAAGAATTTTTCCATCAATGACTCATCGTATTCAGCCACGGCTTCAAGCAAATGCTCTCTCCACTGCTCCACGTCTTCAGTCATATCTTCAGGAATAGGAACTTCTTCAAAAGTCATTCCCATATCTTCCTCATTCCATACGATGGCTCTGTTATTGATCAAATCAACAACACCACGGAATTTGTCTTCAGCACCGATAGGAAGTTGCAATGGTACAGCATAGCTACCAAGCATTTCCTTCACTTGCTTACAAACTTCAAGGAAGTTAGCACCGGCACGGTCCATTTTGTTAACGAATCCGATACGGGCTACTTTGTAATTATCAGCTAATCGCCAGTTTGTTTCAGACTGTGGTTCAACACCATCCACAGCACTGAATAGGAAAACCAAACCATCCAATACTCTCAATGAACGGTTTACTTCAACTGTAAAGTCAACGTGTCCCGGAGTATCGATGATGTTAATTTGATATTTTTGATCTCTGTAGTTCCAGAACACGGTGGTAGCAGCAGAAGTAATTGTAATACCTCTCTCCTGCTCCTGTGCCATCCAGTCCATCGTAGCTGCACCATCGTGCACCTCACCGATTTTATGGGAAACCCCAGAATAAAAAAGAATACGCTCTGTGGTAGTTGTCTTACCAGCATCGATATGAGCGGCAATACCGATATTTCTGGTATATTTTAAGTCTCTTGCCATCCTAATTAAAATCTAAAGTGGGAGAATGCTTTGTTAGCCTCGGCCATTCTGTGCGTATCATCTTTTTTCTTCACTCCGGCACCTTCGCCTTTGGAAGCAGCAATGATCTCACCTGCAAGTCTATCCATCATCGTTTTCTCACCTCTTCTTCTGGCATAAGTGATCATCCACTTGATTCCTAGAGACAATTTTCTTTCCGGACGAACTTCCATTGGAACCTGGAACGTAGCACCACCAACTCTACGACTCTTCACCTCTACGGATGGAGCAATATTGTTAAGCGCTTTTTTCCAAACTTCAAGACCATTCTCACCTACTTTTTCTTCAACTTTTTCTACTGCATCGTAGAAAATTCTGTAAGCAATACTCTTCTTCCCGTCTACCATCAAACAGTTCACAAACTTGGTTACCAAGGTATCGTTGAACTTCGGATCAGGAAGAATATATCTCTTCTTTGGTTTCGCTTTTCTCATTTTTTCTAAATGTTATAAAGTATTATTTCTTTGCGGCTTTTGGCCTCTTAGCACCATACTTAGAGCGACCTTGCTTACGGTCTTTCACTCCTGCTGTATCTAGTGCACCACGGATGATGTGATATCTTACACCTGGTAGATCTTTCACACGACCACCTCTGATCAATACGATAGAGTGCTCCTGTAGATTGTGACCTTCACCTGGAATGTAAGCATTCACTTCTTTTCCATTTGTCAATCTCACCCTCGCCACTTTTCTCATTGCTGAGTTAGGCTTCTTAGGGGTGGTAGTATATACTCTGGTACAAACCCCTCTTCGCTGAGGACATGCATCCAAAGCTCTAGATTTTGATTTGGTCTCCAGTGTAGTTCTACCTTTTCTTACTAACTGTTGAATAGTAGGCATTAACTGATAAAATTTAGTTTTCCTGTAAACTGTTAAATTTTGGACTGCAAAGGTAACCAAAGTAATAAGATGAACAAAATTAAGTAGTTATATTTTTGTTACGCTTCTCCTGGTGTACCAAAACTAATTGGGAATTGTGGGGCTCCCCCACCTTGGTTTATTTTCCCAAATGCATCTTCGTATTTCTCAATGTTATCTTTTAAAGCTGCCAAAAGGCGTTTTGCATGCTCTGGAGTCACTATTATTCTGGATTTCACCTTGGCTTTGGGCACTCCTGGCATCAATCTGATGAAATCAATTACAAATTCAGAATTAGAATGTGCAATCATTGCCAAATTTGAATAAACTCCCTCTGCTACTTCTTCAGATAATTCCACATTGATCTGTTGATCAGGTCTTTTTCCTTTTTCGTCTTGCATTTTCTTTGGATTAAAAAAGGCCTGTACGAATACAGGCCTTTCATTAGTTATTCATTCAAACCATTATAGAATGGCCTCGCTTGATTTTCTAGAAACTCTTTCCATGTTATCGGAAAGCTTATCATACTCTTCTTGAGAACCAACGATGATATTTTGGATTCTTCTTTGGCCTGTACCAGCTGGGATCAAATGTCCAACCAATACGTTCTCTTTCAATCCTAATAATTCATCACGCTTACCTCTGATGGCAGCTTCCGAAAGAACTTTAGTAGTTTCCTGGAAGGATGCTGCAGAAAGGAAGCTTTCTGTACCCAAGGAAGCAGCAGTGATACCTTGTAGTGTAGGTTTAGAAACTGCAGTTTCTGCATCTCTCACCTGAACCAACTTAAGGTCTTTACGCTTCAAGCTTGAATTTTCATCTCTCAATCTTCTAGCTGTAATGATCATACCTGGCTTCAAAGTAGAAGAATCACCAGCATCCATTACGACTTTCTTGTCAAGGATATTGTCATTTTCTTCTCTGAAAGCCCACTTGTCCACTACTTGGTTTTGAAGGAAACCGGTATCACCAGCATCCAGAATCTCAACCTTCTGCATCATTTGAGATACGATCACCTCAATGTGCTTATCGTTGATTTTTACACCTTGAAGTCTATAAACTTCTTGGATTTCATTTACCAAATATTCCTGAACAGCAGTAGGACCTTTGATTGCAAGAATGTCATTAGGAGTAATCGCTCCATCAGACAATGGCTCACCAGCACGGATGAAGTCATTTTCCTGAACCAAAATATGCTTAGAAAGAGATACCATGTATTTCTTGATCACACCATCTTTAGATTCGATGATGATCTCTCTGTTACCACGCTTGATACCACCGTAAGTTACTACACCGTCGATTTCAGATACCACAGCCGGGTTGGATGGATTACGAGCTTCGAACAATTCAGTTACTCGAGGAAGACCACCGGTAATATCTCTTGTTTTACCTACAGATCTTGGTATTTTCACCAATACCTGACCAGCTTTCACTTTCTCTCCGATTTCTACGGCCAAGTGAGCTCCTACTGGGATATTGTATGACTTAGACTCATCGCCATAGTTTACAATGATCGCAGGGTTTTTAGTTCTATCTTTTGTATCGATAATTACTTTTTCACGGAAACCAGTCTGATCATCGGCCACTTCCTTATAAGTCACACCTTCTACGATGGCTTCAAAATCGATGGAACCATCAAATTCTGAAAGAATCACCGCATTGTATGGGTCCCACTTACAAAGTGCTTCGTTTTTACCGATTTTCTGGCCGTCTTTCACGCTCAACAATGCACCGTAAGGAACATGGTTTGACACCAAAGTTTTACCGGTTTTTGCATCGTTGATCTTGATTTCTCCGGATCTACCCATTACTACTGTAACTGGCTCTCCATCTTTGTTGGTAGTTTCCAACATTCTCAACTCCTCGTCGAATTCAACCACACCTTCGAATTTAGCAGTGATGCTAGCTTCAACAGCCATGTTGGATGCAGTACCACCTACGTGGAACGTTCTCAATGTCAACTGAGTACCTGGTTCACCGATAGACTGTGCTGCGATAACACCTACAGACTCACCGTTTTGTACCATATAACCAGTTGCCAAGTTTCTACCATAACACTTAGAGCAAACTCCACGTCTGGTTTCACAAGTCAATACTGATCTGATTTCAACTTCTTCGATTGCAGACTCATCAACTCTAGCAGCAATTTCGTCAGTGATTTCGATTCCAGCTGGGATAATTAACTCATCTGTGATAGGATCATACACATCGTGTACAGAAACTCTTCCTAGAATTCTTTCAGAAAGTGGTTCAACGATTTCGTCATTGTCTTTCAAAGGAAGGACATTCAATCCTCTCAAAGTACCACAATCCTCTTCTGTCACAATCATATCCTGCGCCACGTCCACCAAACGACGAGTCAAATAACCCGCATCGGCAGTTTTCAATGCAGTATCGGCCAGACCTTTACGTGCACCGTGAGTAGAGATAAAGTATTCCAATACATCCAGACCTTCTTTAAAGTTAGAAAGGATCGGGTTTTCGATGATTTCACCCACAGAACCTTGAAGGTTTTTCTGCGGCTTAGCCATCAAACCTCTCATACCACCCAGCTGACGGATTTGCTCTCTAGAACCACGGGCTCCGGAGTGCATCATCATATAAATGGCGTTGAATCCTTGCTTATCCTCCTCCATCTGCTTCATCAGATTGTTAGTCAAATGAGAGTTGGTACGAGTCCAGATATCAATTACTTGGTTATATCTTTCATTATCTGTAATCAGACCCATTAGGTAGTTATTCCAAACTTGATCTACCTCTTCTTTAGCTTTGGCGATCATTGGTTCTTTTTCCTCTGGGATAATTACATCATTCAATCCCATTGACAAACCGCCTTGGTAGGCACTTTGGAATCCTAAGTGTTTGATATCATCCAAGAATCTAGCAGTACGTGCAATACCACATACTTTCACAACTTGAGCAATAATCTGCTGAAGTTTCTTCTTAGTCAATAGTTCGTTAACATATCCAACTTCCTCCGGTACAAACTGGTTGAAGATCAATCTACCTGCAACGGTATCAATGATTTTTTCTACAATTTGCCCATCTGCCTCACGCACATTCACCTTACACTTGATGTTGGCATGCTTGGAGATAACACCTTCGTTCAAAGCAATCACAACTTCTTCAGTGCTGTAGAAAGTCATTCCTTCACCTGGAACTGGCTCTTCCGGAGTGGATTTTTTGCCTTTAGTCACATAATACAGACCCAAAACCATATCTTGAGATGGTACAGTAATAGGAGCACCATTTGCTGGATTAAGGATGTTATGTGCAGAAAGCATCAAAGTAGAAGCTTCCAAAATTGCCTCATGGCCAAGAGGTACGTGAACAGCCATCTGGTCACCGTCAAAATCGGCGTTGAATGCAGTACATACCAATGGGTGAAGCTGGATTGCTTTTCCTTCGATCAATTTTGGCTGGAAGGCCTGGATACCCAATCTGTGAAGAGTAGGAGCACGGTTTAGAAGAACAGGGTGTCCTTTCAAGACGTTTTCCAAAATATCCCAAACCACAGGATCTTTACGATCCACAATTTTCTTGGCAGACTTAACGGTCTTGACAATACCTCTTTCGATCAGTTTTCTGATGATAAAAGGCTTGAAAAGCTCAGCCGCCATATTTTTAGGAAGACCACACTCGTGAAGCTTCAACTCTGGCCCTACCACGATCACAGAACGACCGGAGTAATCCACACGCTTACCGAGCAAGTTTTGACGGAAACGACCTTGCTTACCTTTCAACATATCAGAAAGGGATTTTAAAGCGCGGTTACCATCAGATCTTACCGCATTTACTTTTCTAGAGTTATCGAATAGAGAATCCACAGCTTCCTGAAGCATTCTTTTTTCGTTTCTCAAAATCACCTCTGGAGCTTTGATATCTATCAAACGCTTCAGACGGTTATTTCTGATGATAACTCTTCTATATAGATCATTCAAATCGGAAGTCGCGAAACGACCGCCGTCCAAAGGAACCAATGGACGCAATTCCGGTGGAATCACAGGAACCATTCTTACTACCATCCACTCAGGACGGTTTTCGATTCTGGTTCTTGCATCACGGAATGCCTCTACCACTTTCAGTCTTTTCAGTGCTTCTGCTTTTCTCTGCTGAGAAGTATCAGTTGCAGCCTGGTGACGAAGTGAGTAAGAAAGATCATCCAGATCAATTCTAGCCAATAACATTTCCAAAGCTTCAGCGCCCATTTTGGCGATAAATTTATTTGGATCGTCATCGTCTAGCATGTGATTCTCCTTAGGGAGTTTATCCATGATGTCCAGGTATTCATCTTCAGTAAGGAAATCCAAATATTGAACTCCATCCTCTGCTTTGATACCTGGCTGTACTACGGCATAACGCTCATAATACACAATCTGGTCAAGCTTCTTAGTTGGTAAACCAAGAAGATAACCGATTTTATTTGGAAGAGATTTGAAATACCAAATGTGAGCAACTGGTACTACCAGTTCGATGTGCCCCATTCTCTCTCTTCTCACTTTCTTTTCTGTGACCTCTACACCGCAACGGTCACAGATAATACCTTTATACCTGATGCGCTTATACTTGCCACAATGACATTCCCAGTCTTTAACCGGACCAAAGATTCTCTCACAGAACAAACCGCCCATTTCTGGTTTGTAAGTTCTATAGTTGATAGTCTCTGGCTGGGTCACTTCACCGTTTGAACTATCCAGAATAGATTCTGGGGAAGCCAAACTAACGGTGACTCTGGAAAAGTCGATGTTAAGTTTTTTATTTTTTCTGAACGCCATAGTTTTTTGAAAGATATGTAAAGGGCTCTTGCGAGCCCTAATGAGCTAAATTAATCCAGGGTAATTTCAAGAGCCAAACCTCTCAATTCGTGAACCAATACATTGAATGATTCTGGAATGTTAGGTTTAGGAAGGTTTTCACCCTTCACTATCGCTTCATAAGCTTTAGCTCTACCGATTACGTCATCTGATTTAACAGTCAGGATTTCCTGAAGTACGTGAGATGCACCGAATGCCTCGAGTGCCCATACTTCCATCTCTCCGAAACGCTGACCACCAAACTGGGCTTTACCACCCAAAGGCTGTTGCGTAATCAATGAGTATGGACCGATGGAACGCGCGTGCATCTTATCATCCACCAAGTGACCTAGTTTCAACATGTAAGCCACACCTACTGTTACTGGCTGGTCAAACTTCACACCCGAAAGACCATCGTATAAGTAAGTTCGTCCATAAGCCGGAACGCCTGCCAAAGCCAATTCATCAGATACTTCTTCCATAGAAGCACCATCGAAAATAGGAGTGGCATATTTCTTACCCAATACCTGACCTGCCCAAGCAAGTACAGTTTCGAAAATCTGTCCGATGTTCATACGAGATGGTACACCAAGTGGATTCAATACGATATCCATTGGGGTTCCGTCTTCAAGGAATGGCATATCTTCGTCTCTTACGATACGGGCGACGATACCTTTGTTTCCGTGACGACCTGCCATCTTATCACCTACTTTTAGCTTACGTTTCTTAGCCACGTAAACCTTGGCAAGCTGAACGATACCTGCTGGAAGTTCATCTCCAACCTCAAGTGTAAATCTGTCTCTTTTGAAAAGACCGGAAATTTCATTTCGTGAATTGGTGTAGTTCTTAACCAATTTTACAATCAGATCATTGATATGTGAATCATCTGTCCAATCATCCAAAATGATGTCAGAAATCAAATTAGCTTCCTCAGGAACGTTATAGTTACTTTCGTCTCTATATGGGTTCTTAGCTGGGAACAAGTTGTTTTCAATATTCTTCAAATTGAACTTCACACCTTTGCTGATGATTTCATCCCCAAATTTATGCTTCACACCTTGAGAAGTTTTACCATCAAGAAGTGTCACTAATTTGTTGATCATTCTAGCTCTGATACCCAATAGATCCTTAGAATATTTTGCTTTCAGTTTTTCAACCTCTGCTTTTGCTTTCGCTCTTACATCCTTATCCTTTTTAGGACGAGAGAATAGTTTTGTCTCAATAACAACACCATTCAAGGAAGGAGAAGCTTTCAAGGAAGCATCTTTCACGTCTCCGGCTTTATCACCAAAGATCGCTCTTAGAAGTTTTTCTTCTGGAGTTGGATCAGTTTCACCTTTTGGAGTGATTTTACCGATGATGATATCACCTTCTTTCACTTCCGCCCCGATTCTGATTACACCATTTTCATCCAAATGCTTCACAGCTTCTTCAGAAACGTTAGGGATTTCAGAAGTCAATTCCTCTTCCCCACGCTTAGTGTCTCTTACTTCCAATTGGAATTCTTCTACGTGGATAGATGTAAAGATATCTTCACGAACTACTCGCTCAGAAATTACAATCGCATCCTCGAAGTTGTATCCTTGCCATGGCATGTAGGCCACTTTCAGGTTTTTACCAAGAGCAAGTTCACCTTCATTGGTAGAATATCCTTCTACCAACACCTGGCCTTTTACAACTTTCTGCCCCTTCAATACCAAAGGAGTCAAGTTGATGGTTGTATCTTGGTTGGTTCTTCTAAATTTGATCAGGTCATAAGATTTGTACTCATCAGTGAAGTTGACTAGCAACTCATCATCTGATAAATCATATTTGATCGTGATTTTTCTAGCATCTACATAGTCTACTACTCCATCAGCTTCAGCAATGATCAATGATCTAGAATCAACCGCAGCTTTAGCCTCAAGACCTGTACCTACGATTGGAGACTCAGCTTTCAACAAAGGGACTGCCTGACGCTGCATGTTAGACCCCATCAAGGCTCTGTTTGCATCATCATGCTCCAAGAAAGGAATCAAAGAAGCAGCTACAGACACAATTTGATTTGGAGCTACGTCCATGTAGCTGATTTCAGTCGGTTCAAGTACCGGGAAATCACCTTCAAATCTTGCTTTTACTTTTTCGTTGATAAAGTTTCCTTTTTCATCCAACGGTGCATTAGCTTGCGCAATGTTATTGTCATCCTCTTCTTCAGCAGTTAAGAATACAATATCATTGACATCCATTCCTACTTTACCCTCTTTCACTTTTCTATAAGGAGTTTCGAGGAATCCCATTGAGTTCACTTTTGCATGAACACATAGGGAAGAAATCAATCCGATATTTGGACCTTCTGGAGTTTCAATAGTACACAGACGACCGTAGTGCGTGTAGTGAACATCTCGAACTTCGAAACCAGCTCTTTCCCTGGAAAGACCACCTGGACCCAATGCTGAAAGTCTTCTCTTGTGAGTCAACTCCGCTAATGGGTTTGTTTGATCCATAAACTGAGAAAGCTGGTTGGTACCAAAGAAAGAGTTGATAACAGAAGAAAGTGTACGGGCGTTGATCAAATCGACTGGTTTAAAGTCTTCATTGTCACGTACGTTCATTCTCTCACGGATTGTTCTTGCCATTCTGGCAAGCCCCACACCGAACTGGCTATACAACTGCTCTCCTACTGTTCTTACTCTTCTGTTACTCAAGTGGTCAATATCATCGACTACTGCTTTAGAATTGATCAATCCGATCAAATACTTCACGATAGAGATAATATCTTCCTTGGTCAATACGATCTTTTCAGATTCTATATCAAGACCTAGTTTTTTGTTGATTCTGTAACGTCCAACTTCTCCAAGATCATAACGCTTGTCTGAGAAGAACAAGCTATGAATTACTTCTCTTGCAGTAGCTTCATCTGGCGCTTCAGTATTTCTCAACTGACGATAGATTACTTCAACAGCTTCTTTTTCAGAGTTGGAGTTATCTTTCTGTAATGTATTATAGATGATTGAGAAATCGGCAATATTCACATCTTCTCTATGAAGGATGATGCTCTTAGAGCCAGAATCCAAAATCATTGCGATATCTTCATCTGTAAGTACAGTATCACGCTCAAGCAATACCTCATTTCGGTCAATGGAGACAACCTCACCGGTATCTTCATCCACGAAATCTTCTACCCAAGTCCTAAGAACTCTTGCAGCAAGTTTTCTGCCTGCAGCTTTTTTCAAAGCATTCTTAGTGGCGGCCACTTCTTCAGAAAGTCCGAATAGATCCAAGATATCTTTATCAGAACCGTATCCTATGGCTCTAAGCAAAGTCGTCACCGGGAACTTCTTCTTTCGATCGATATAAGCGTACATGACATTATTAATATCAGTAGCAAATTCGATCCAGGAACCTTTGAAAGGAATGATTCTAGCAGAATAAAGCTTCGTTCCATTTGTATGCTTGCTTTGAGCAAAAAATACACCTGGGGATCTATGGAGCTGGGAGACAATTACTCTTTCTGCACCATTGATCACGAAGGAACCTTTCTCGGTCATGTAAGGAAGGTTACCTAAGAAAACTTCTTGCTCGATAGTCTCGAAATCCTCATTATCCTCATCGTGGCAAAGAAGTCTAAGTTTTGCCTTCAAAGGGACAGAATATGTCAAGCCCCTATCAATACATTCTCCCACACTATATTTAGGAGGATCTACTGCATAATCAATAAACTCCAAAGTGAAATTTTCTCTGGAATCACTGATTGGGAAGTTTTCGGCAAATACTTTAAATAACCCATCTGCCCGGCGCTTTTCTGCAGGGGTATCCAATTGAAAAAAGTCTTTGAAAGACTGCAACTGAATATCTAGAAAATCCGGATAGTCTTTGACCACCTTAATGGAGGAGAAACTTTTCCTTTCGGTTTGATTCTTGATAGCCAAGGTAGTATATGTTTATAGTGAAATTAAATAACGAAATGCGACAATTTTCGCTTAAAATAATGCAATTTTATACCTGTGCATAAACAGGAAAAGACCTGACTATTTTAGTCAGGTCTTATGGGCTAAACCATAACCTAATGGTTCTGGCTTAGCAAATTATTTGATCTCTACTTCAGCACCAGCTTCTTCCAAAGACTTCTTCAAGCCTTCAGCTTCGTCCTTAGCGATACCTTCTTTCAAGGCTTTAGGAGCAGAATCTACCAAGTCTTTAGCTTCTTTCAAGCCTAGACCAGTCAATTCTTTTACCAATTTAACTACTGCCAATTTAGATGCACCAGCAGCTTTCAAGATAACGTCGAATGAAGTTTTCTCTTCTTCTGCAGCAGCTTCTCCTGCACCAGCACCACCAGCTACTACTGCTACACCAGCAGCAGCAGGCTCGATTCCGTACTGATCTTTAAGGATATCTGTCAATTCTTTAACTTCTTTTACAGTCAAGTTCACCAACTGATCTGCAAGTTGCGTAAGATCTGCCATTGTATTTGAAATTTATTTTTTGTGATTTTTTTAATTAATAATTTTTGTTCTTATGCTTCTTCTTTTTCAGCAAGGGTCTTAAGCACACCAGTGATGTTGTTTTGACCACTCTGCAAAGCAGAAATAAGATTCATAGCTGGAGATTGAAGCAATCCGATAAGGTCGCCCAAAAGCTCCTGCTTAGATTTAAGATTAGACAACATCTCAAGGTTAGCTTCACCGATAAAGATATCAGCATCAATAGAAGCGCCTTTGAAGACTGGCCTAGTCTCTTTTTTACCTATTTTTTTTCTGAAATCCAACAATACTTTTGCTGGAAGATTACTAGTCTCTTTTGAGAATATAATACCAGAGAATCCTTTTAACGCATTATCACTTAGTTGCGAAAAATCCGCATCTAAATTTTCCAATGCTTTCTGAATCAAGGTATTTTTGTACACTTTGTACTCCACACCTTTTTCAAAACAAGTTCTTCTGAATGCATTCACTTGCGCTACAGAGAAACCTGAAGCATCAGTGATATAGAAGAAAGGGTTTTCTCTAAACTTCTCAGTAAGACCGTCGATTATTACTTTCTTTTCGTCTCTAGTCATGATTAAATACCTTGAATGCTACCCTTGTCCACTGCAATACCAGGAGACATTGTACTTGATAAATGAATACTCTTGAAGTATGTACCTTTTGATGAGCTAGGCTTAAGCTTAGAAATAGTAAGCATTAATTCTCTTACATTATCCTGAATCTTTTCAGGAGTAAAAGACACTTTACCTACGCTAGCATGGATAATTCCAAATTTATCAACTTTGAAATCGATCTTACCAGCTTTTACTTCTTTAACAGCTTTTGCTACATCTAGAGTAACTGTTCCTGATTTTGGATTTGGCATCAAGCCTCTAGGACCTAATACTCTACCCAATCTACCTACCTTCGCCATTACGTTTGGCATCGTGATGATGACATCAATGTCAGTCCATCCGCCTTCGATTTTAGCGATGTAGTCGTCCAAGCCCACATAATCTGCACCCGCTTCAGTTGCTTCTGCCGCTTTGTCAGGAGTACAAAGTACAAGTACTTTGATATCCTTACCAGTACCATGAGGAAGCGCTACAACGCCTCTCACCATTTGATCTGCTTTACGTGGATCCACACCCAAACGGATGTCTAGATCTACTGAAGCGTCAAACTTAGTAGTAGTAATTTCCTTCACGATAGAAGAAGCTGCCTCAAGGGAGTACTCTTGGCTTGGGTCGTACTTAGAAAGAGCTTCTTTTTGCTTTTTTGTTAACTTAGCCATTGTTTTTTATTTATACTTCCCAAGGGGCTTGTCCAGATACTGTGATACCCATGCTTCTAGCTGTACCAGCTATCATTTTCATAGCTGACTCTACTTTGAAAGCATTCAGGTCAGGCATTTTAACCTCTGCAATTTCTTTTACCTGATCCCAGGTAACCGAACCTACCTTCTTACGGTTAGGTTCTGCAGATCCACCTTTCAATTTCGCCGCCTCTAACAACATGTTTGCTGCAGGAGGAGTTTTAACTACGAATTCAAAAGACTTATCCGAGAAAATTGTAATCAATACAGGAAGCACCTGACCCATTTTATCCTGGGTACGTGCATTGTATTGCTTACAAAACTCCATAATGTTCAAACCCTTGGAACCAAGAGCTGGACCTACTGGAGGCGACGGGTTAGCCTGGCCACCTTTCACTTGTAGTTTTAAATAACCAGTGATTTCCTTAGCCATTGCTTAGTCTTGTTTTTCTACTTGTATAAAGTTTAACTCTACTGGAGTATTCCTTCCGAAGATCTTGACCATAACATTCAATTTCTTCTTCTCGTCGAATATCTCCTCTATTGTCCCGGTAAATCCACTGAATGGGCCGTCCATTACTTTTACGGCTTCTCCTACTATAAATGGGGTATCTAACTTCTCAGCAAACTCATCAATCTCCTCAACCTTACCTAAAATACGATTGACTTCTGATTGGCGTAATGGCTCAGGGGTTTTGGAAGCTCCCCCCTGGTTTGATCCTAAGAAACCGATAACACCCGGGATACTTGTAATTACATGGTTGGCCTCACCATTAGATAGATCTGCATTGACTAAAACGTATCCTGGAAAGAAGTTTCTTTCTCTGACACGCTTCTTGCCATTTCGCATCTCATACACCTTCTCTGAAGGTATTAGTACTTCAGGAATGAATTCGTCAATCTTCTGTCTGGAAATTTCATTATCCAAATAGGTCTTTGTCTTTTTTTCCTGCCCAGCTACTACCCTGAGTACGTACCACTTATGTTCAGCCATTCTGTAACGTCAATTCAATTAAAATAAATCATAAAACCATGTCATGATGTTTTCGAACCCTAAATCAATCACCCCAATAAACAAGGCGAAGATCAAAGATGCTACTAGCACCAACACTGCACTATTTTGAAGAAAAGAAAACTTCGGCCAAGTGACCTTATTTTTCATTTCATCATACGACTCCAGAACAAAGTTTTTTAGATTCATAGTGTAATACTTACTGGCACGGGCAGAGAGATTCGAACTCCCATCAACGGTTTTGGAGACCGCTATTCTGCCATTGAACTATGCCCGTGTAAATGAACGCACCGCTAATGGGAACGCAAAATTAGGTATTGTTCAATAAAGAAACAAATGCGATCCCAAAAAATTTCAGGATCGCATCGTTCAATATATCAGAAATTGATTAGTCTAGGATTTCTGTAACCTGTCCAGCACCTACAGTTCTACCACCTTCACGGATAGCAAAACGAAGTCCTTTCTCAAGTGCAACTGCATTAAGCAAGTTAACTTCAATAGTTACGTTATCACCTGGCATTACCATTTCAACGTTTTCAGGAAGTTTGATCTCTCCAGTTACGTCTGTAGTTCTTAAATAGAACTGAGGACGGTACTTGTTGAAGAATGGAGTGTGACGTCCACCTTCTTCTTTAGAAAGAACGTAAACTTCAGCTTTGAAGTGAGCGTGAGGCTTCACTGATCCTGGCTTACAGATGATCATTCCACGCTTGATTTGAGCTTTTTCAATACCTCTAAGCAACAAACCTACGTTATCACCCGCTTCACCTCTGTCAAGAATCTTACGGAACATCTCCACACCAGTTACTGTAGACTTAAGGCCTTCAGCACCCATCCCGATGATATCCACTGGGTCACCAGAGTTGATAACACCTCTTTCGATTCTACCAGTTGCTACAGTACCACGACCAGTGATCGAGAATACGTCTTCAACAGGCATCAAAAATTCTTTATCTACAGCACGCTCAGGAAGAGGAATGTACTCATCCACTGCGTTCATCAATTCCATTACAGTCTCAACCCACTTTTCTTCACCGTTCAATGCACCTAGTGCAGAACCAGCGATTACTGGGATATTATCACCGTCGAATTCATAGAAAGAAAGCAATTCTCTAACTTCCATTTCTACAAGTTCTAGAAGTTCTGGATCATCCACCATGTCCACTTTGTTCATGAACACTACTAGAGCAGGTACACCTACCTGGCGAGCCAAAAGGATGTGCTCTCTAGTTTGTGGCATAGGTCCGTCAGTAGCAGCTACCACTAGGATAGCGCCGTCCATCTGGGCTGCACCCGTTACCATGTTCTTAACGTAATCAGCGTGACCTGGACAGTCTACGTGAGCGTAGTGTCTCTTGTCAGTTTGATATTCTACGTGAGAGGTGTTAATGGTAATACCTCTTTCTTTTTCTTCTGGAGCGTTGTCGATAGAAGAGAAATCTCTTAATTCAGATAGACCCTTACTAGCCAAAACGGTAGTGATGGCAGCAGTCAAAGTGGTCTTTCCATGATCTACGTGACCAATCGTACCGATATTAACGTGCGGCTTGGAACGGTCGAATTGTGCTTTTGCCATGCGTGAAAATCCTCAGTTTAAGTTTAAAGATATGTTTATTTAATTTATTAAAGCCGTATGAGCCAACGACGGGATTTGAACCCGTGACCCCTTCCTTACCAAGGAAGTACTCTACCCCTGAGCTACGTCGGCTTAAGCCCGATACTCTTCCTTAGAAAAGTATAGAGCGGGAGACGAGGCTCGAACCCGCGACCTGCAGCTTGGAAGGCTGCCGCTCTACCAACTGAGCTACTCCCGCTTATTTCCGGCTAAGCCGAATGGTAATTTTTTAAAGCCCTGCAAAACTAAGAAAAAAATTTTGCATTCGACAATGGTGGGGGAAACAGGATTCGAACCTGTGAAGACATAAGTCAACGGATTTACAGTCCGTCCCAGTTGGCCGCTTTGGTATTCCCCCAACTTTCCGTCACTTCTCATCGGTCTCTTTCGATGACCTATCTGTCGTAACGGATGGCAAAATTATAGCCTTTTCTGAAAGTATCAAAGCTTGTTTTTTAATTTTGATGAGATTTTATTCACTATTCTCACAAATAACTTAAAATCAATCAATTAATTTTCATCTAAAAGTGCTTCCATGAAATAATCATAGTAACTTTTCAACTCAAGGTCATTTTCTCTGGAAGCTATCTCAGCGATCTCTTTGACCACTTGCTGATCATCTGAAAAGGCCAAAATAGCCTGAAATGCCCCTAAACGGATAAAATTCATAGGCGAAAACTCCATTTTTTCTTTTAACATTTTTATTGCCTTCTCTTTCCCTTCTTCTGGAAATCTACTGAAATACTCTCCATAATACCCTAAGAAAAAGTAAAGCCCCTCCCCTGATAGTTTCTCCATTTTTTCATGAAACCATCCTCCTTTTCCACTCACTGGTTTGGAAATAAAATATTCTGAAATCGGAATGACATATCTGAAATTATCTTCTTGGGAAAATTTTTCAACCAAGCCCTCACTTAATTCAAAATCTTCTATCCCTGTTAATCCCATCAATGCAGAACTGGAAACCAATACTGAGGGCTCATTCGCCAACACCAACAAGTCCTTCTGATATTTCATAGCATCATATGCAGACAATACATCAATTGCTCCGGCTCTTACTGAGTTTTTGGTCTGGCTGTTTATGATCTGATTTAATTGATTTTCAAGATCAGGAGTTTCTGAAATCCACTCAGTATGGCTTTGCAAAACCCCCAATGCAAATTCCCTGACAGACCAAAAGTCATCCTGTATGGCTTTTGGAATCAATAATTTCAACTCTGCTGTGGCTTCTTTAGCCACTAAACTATCCAATGCCTCATATCTGGCTATCCCTAATTCGGATCTCTCAAACTGTCTTACCCATTGCTTATTGGATACAACCTGTGATTTCTTCATCAGCAGATCCTTTCCTTCATCAAAAAAGACCAACTCAATAGGAGTTTCGTTTTCCAATGCAAATTGCTGAAAAGCTTCTTTCAGTATAAATCTTTTTGTTTTTCTTTCATTTCCTTCATACCAACTCACCTCAAAGGGTAATTGATACAATGGTGTAGAACTAAGATCCTGCAACTGAGTAATGGATATCAAAATGTTTTCAGGAATAGAATAATCGATTTCCACATAAAGTTCAGGATGCCCTTTTGCCATAAACCACTGATTGAAAAACCAGTTCAAATCCTCTCCTGTCACCTTTTCAAAAACTTGTCTCAAGTCATGAATTTCCACACTTGAAAATGCAAATTCTTTCAGGTAGAGATTTAAGCCTGTGAAAAAACCTTCATCCCCAAGGTACTTGCGAAGCATATGTAAAACCACCCCACTCTTGGCGTAGCTATGTGAATCAAACATCTCCTCAGAGTCATTGTAATGGTATCGGATTAGATTGACTTGTTTGCCCTGGGCCTCTTGAAAATAAGTTTCCATTTCGGCCACCAATTTTAATGCTGCCTGGTCTTTTCCATAGTGATGCTCATTCCATAAATACTCACTATAGTTTGCAAAACCCTCATTCAAAGGCAAATTGGACCAGGATTCAGTAGTCACATAGTCACCAAACCATTGATGAAAAAGCTCATGGGCAATGATGTAATCCCATTCGGAATCAATCGCTTCTTTTTCGTTCAACTTCAATTCTTCCATAAAAATTGACACGGTGGTGTTTTCCATCGCCCCGGAAACAAAATCTTTGACCACGACCTGATCATATTTTGGCCATGGATAATCTACTCCCAATATTTCAGAAAAGTATCCCATCATCTCTGGAGTGTTTTTAAATACAATTTCTGCTCCTTTTTCATATCCTTTCTCTACAAAATAACGAACAGGAATACCCCTCCAGGAGGTTTCTACTTTCCCAAAGTCCCCCATGGCAAATGCAGCCAAATACGGAGCATGAGGTTTTTTCATCTCCCAATAGTCAACATGTGAACCATTCCCTAAGTCAACCTGATCCACCAATTCGCCATTTCCAATAGAAATCATCGAATCTGGCACAGTCAATTTAAAAAGCTGAGTCATTCGCTCATTTGGGTGATCAATCGTCGGAAACCACTTAGAATTATGCTGGGTTTCTCCTTGGGTCCAAATCATCGTTGGCTTATTGGGATCCTCCCCGGATGGGTCAATAAAATACAACCCTTTGGTGTCAGTAATCGCCGTGCTCCCGTTTCCAGAGTTCATTTCCGGAAAGGCTTTGTAAGAAAAAGCGAGATGAAAAGTATCCTTTCTGGTCATCTCCCGAGGCAAAGGAATCGTCAGTTGCTGCCCATCATAAGAATACCCCACACTGGAACTATCGCCTTGATATACCACATACATTTTCCCCACTTCGAAATCCTGTGCATCCAGAACAACCGACTTTTTAGCGGCAAAATAGGGTTTCATTGTCAAAACTACTTTTCCTAAAACTGCTTGGTTTTCAAAATCAAAGGACAATTCCAAATCAGTGTGAATCAAATCAATTTCTCGGGTAGCTGATCCTTTGAAATTGGCAATTTCAAATTCCTTCTGCTGGATCTGCTGTATTCGCTGAAGCGTATCGAATCCATTTTCTTCCTCCAATTCAACCCCTAATCTTCCCTCTGAATTATCTGATTCAGTACCTGAAAAGGGTACAGAAGATTTACAGGAACTGATCAAAATCAATAAGATCACCAATCTAAACAGCGTGGACTTTTGCAAAATTTCTTTTGCCTTCGTGTGCAATTGTTTCATATTTGAGAAAAAAAGGAAATGCCGAAAAGATCGGGATTTGTAATTTCAGCTTCAAATTAACAGGAATGTTTTCAGTATCTATCCAAGACGAAACCTATTCGGTCGAGAAGAACGAAGATTTGACACTCATTAACGGTAAATCCATTGATCTGGATTTGCAGTGGGTTTCACCAAGAAAAGTCCATTTGATTCGGGACAATCAATCCATAGAAGCTGAATTAATTTCCTTCGAAAAGGAAACAAAAACCATCCAAATCCGCCTTGGTGATAAAACCGCTTCTTTGCAGATCAAAGATCGATTTGATCTTTTACTTGAAAAAATGGGCATGGATAACCTGAGCAAATCCGCTTTACAGGACATCAAAGCCCCAATGCCTGGTTTAATTTTGGAACTGAAGGTAAAACCAGGAGACGAAGTGAAAAAAGGGGATGTCGTCCTCATTTTGGAAGCCATGAAAATGGAAAATATCATCAAAGCACCCGGGGATGGCACAGTCAAAGCTGTCAAAGTAAAGCTCAAAGAAAGTGTTGAAAAAAATCAGGTTTTGATCCAATTCTAAGGATTCAATAGGAATTCCGGAAGGCAAAAATCACATTTGGTCTAGCATAATGAGATGAAGGAATTATATTTGTCGGATTATTTCATCATAAACATTCCAATCAACCAACTCCTTTGCAAAAAAATCCATCTATGAAATACAAGAGAATACTGCTCAAACTAAGCGGAGAGGCACTAATGGGCGAGAAAAATTATGGTATCGACCCAGACAGGCTTCAGCAATACACCCAGGAAATTCTGAAAGTAAAGGAAATGGGAGTGGAAATTGCAATCGTCATCGGTGGGGGCAACATTTTTAGAGGAGTGCAAGCAGCTCAGTCAGGAATCGATCGTGTTCAGGGAGATTATATGGGAATGCTCGCAACCCTGATCAATGCCATGGCACTGCAAAGTGCATTGGAAAAAGGCGGGATGTATACCAGACTAATGTCTGGAATCAAAATTGAAAGCGTTTGTGAACCGTTTATCCGTAGAAGAGCAATTCGACACTTGGAAAAAGGAAGAATTGTGATTTTTGGAGCGGGAATAGGGAATCCTTATTTTACCACAGACTCCACTGCCAGCTTACGAGCGATAGAAGTCGAGGCGGATGTGGTTTTAAAAGGAACCCGAGTTGACGGTGTATATACTGCTGACCCAGAAAAAGACGCTACAGCTACTAAATATAAAACCATATCGTTCAGCGAAGTGTATGAAAAAAACCTGAATGTTATGGACATGACAGCATTTACACTATGTCAGGAAAACAACCTGCCGATCATTGTTTTTGATATGAACAAAGCAGGAAATTTGAGTAAACTCGTAGAAGGAGAGGAAGTGGGAACATTGATTACAACACTTTAAGCTTAAGAAAATGGAAGAAATCGAATTATTCTTAGATGAGGCAAAAGAATTGATGCAAAAAGCAGTAGACCATACTGCGTCAGAATTATTGAAAATCCGCGCAGGAAAAGCTATGCCAAACCTTTTGGATGGAATCATGGTCCAATACTATGGCGCTCCTACTCCACTTGCCCAAGTGGCTTCTGTCAATACACCTGATGCCAGAACACTTTCTATCAAGCCTTGGGAAAAAAATCTGATCAGCGAGATTGAAAAAGCAATTATCAATTCTGACCTGGGACTAGCTCCTCAAAATAACGGGGAATTAATTATTTTGACAATCCCAGCCCTGACCACTGAGAGAAGAATCAACTTGGTAAAGCAAGCAAAAAATGAATGTGAAAACGGTAAAATTTCTATCAGAACAGTTAGAAAAGACACCAACGATTCCTTGAAAAAACTTCAAAAAGATGGCGCTTCTGAAGATGAAGTCAAAAGAGCAGAAGATCAGGTTCAGAAATTAACGGATCAATATTCCTCAAAAATAGATGACCTGTTTGTGAAAAAAGAAGCAGACATTATGAAAGTCTAATCAACGAAATGAAAAAAAAGCTCTGAAATTAATGTTTCAGAGCTTTTCTTTTATTTGACTAACCCCTCGACCAAGTCCGGATATAAGACATTGCCATTTTTTCTATCAAACAAGGCAAATCCATATTTCCCATCAAATCCATTATCCCAGTAAAATGGGATCAAACCATTTTCCTTCATTTCGGAAGTCAAAAACTCCAGGTAATGCTTTCTACTCAAATGGTTTTGCGGATCGCTTGGTTTTGATATAGCCCCAAACTCACCCACAATTACCGGAATCCCGGAATCGATAAATGTATCTTTCAACTTTTTAAACTGACTGGAAACATGGGCTTCATTTCCCCAAGTTGCTTTTTTCCCCTCGTCCTTTGCAGCTGTACCCCATTGGCTGATCAAATCATCCTCTCTCAATGCAAATTCCCATGGATCATAATAATGGACTTCTACCATTAATCTATCTTCTGCCTCATCCTCTGGGATTTCCAAAGATTGAATCCCATAATCCACATTCGTATTGAAAGATTGCACTACCAAATGCCTGAATGCATTTTTACCTCCCGTAGCTCTCACCGCATCTACAAAAACCTGATTAAAACCGTTTTGCACAAGGACATTCTCCTGACTTGGTGCATTGTAGTTTCCTTCTACCATGACTTCGTTTGAACCGGCAAATAGAAGATGATCATCATAGTCTCTGAACCTTAATGCAACCTGAATCCAGATTTTCTCAAGTCTTTCATTTACTTGTGACTGGGCAGTGTATGTCGGTTGCATCCAGCCACCATCCCAGTGGTTATTTAAAATCACAAACATTCCTTGGTCCAAAGCATAATTCACCACTTCCTCCACTCGATCTAGCCAAAGAGGGTCGATTTCGTATGTTTCATTAGTTATGAATTTGCTCCAGGCTACCGGGATTCGAACGGAGTTAAAGCCTGCATTTTTCACCTGTTGTATCAAATCTGGGGTCACTAAAGGGTTACCCCAAGCAGTCTCTCCTCCTATAGCTTCCAATGAATTACCAAGATTCCATCCGGCCCCCATCAGTCTACTCAATTCCAAACTTGAAACAGGCCTCATTCCATTTTCATCGGCAGGAATGTAATAGTCCGGCTTACTGGCTACTCCTGCCAATTGGACGATTTTTAAATTTCTAACTATCCCTGAAATCGAAATCCTGACATTCCCTTCCCGTGACTCCGGATTTGGATTAGCCATCACTTCAACATCCAATTGATCATTTCCCGAGCCAAATGAAGGACTAAAAGTAATCCAGTCTGACGTGGAATTTGCTTGCCAATCTGAATTGGTAACAATCGAAATAATGGTAGTTTCTCCACTTTCGGAAACTGTGATAGATTCGGGATCGATAGATAAATTTTTCGGTTCAGAATCCTTTTCTTCTCCACATGAAAAAAATGTCATCATGAGCAAAAGAAGGAGGTACAAATGGTTTTTCTGGGTTTTCATAAACCAAAACTAACCACTTCATTCCTTTCCTAAGGCACTCATTTGTTAACATATAGGAGCCCGTTTGTTCCCTTCCAATCAGTTCACCTGGATAAAAGTGGCAATTCCAAACCTGACACCACCACGCAGATAATTCCCGTTTTCGAATCCTGCTCCCATTTCTAATCTGAAAATTCTGAAAAGATTATCCAAAGAGTAACCTGCCTCCCAGTAACTCGGGGAATTTTCAGTCTTCAGATAATTGAAAAACAAATTCTCTCTCAAACCAGAAAATCTCAACATTGGAAGTTGTGTCAGGAGAAATTTCCGGAACTGGTAATGGAAAATCCCCGAAACATAGGAAGTGTTAGTGCTATACCTATAGTAGTCCATAAACCGGTAGTTTGATGCCGGCCCAAAATTGGAAAATATGGTTCGGTTACCTCCGAAATGCTGATAATCCTGGAAATACACTTGATCGTTACTTAAAAAAGTCCCAGCAGACACATTAAAATCCAGCTTTCCACTCACTCCGAATTCAAAGAAATGTTCGATCCCCAATTCTAAGTGGTCAAAATCGGCCGCATTTTCGGAGCTTAACAGACCTCCAAATGCTTTGGTATAATTGAAATTAATCAAAGGTGCCTTGCTGGTGATTGGATATTTTCTACCATTTCGGATGCCATATTTTACCCCAGGTCTCCAGGAAATGGAAGTATTGAATTTCACGATGTCATGATCAGAAAATGAAGCCTCACTGGTTTCTACATTTTCGGGTTGGTTATCGGTATATTCCCTTCCTTCTTTGTTATACCAGCTGTAATTATTCGTATTGAAAAGCTCCTTTCTGGAAGCTGCAGTAAGGTTTGCTCGGTATGTAAACCCATAATTCACTCGATGAGCCCAATAGGTCCTGACAAAGTTTTGCTCATATAATTTCATGTAGTTTTGGCGGAAAAAGAGAGAATAAAATGCATTTACCTGCTCATTGATCGGCTCCCCACTATTAAATTGATAAATATACCTTCCTCCTTCTACTCCAAAAGTCCTGCCTGATAGAGGCTTTGTGGTGGACCATCTTAAGTCCAGCTTTCCATAAAATCTGTTGCTAGAAAAGCCATATCGGAGTTCTGGTTCTACATTGAAACTTTTCCGGATTCTGTTTACTGAATCCGCCAATTTAATCTCCTGTTCTTTTCTGTAAAACAAGCCCATTCCTAGCTTGAACCCTTCCACGGTATTGAAGGAAATTTTGGTCCAATTCTGCTTAAACCCGATGGATTTTCCTTTGCCAAAATGGTAAGTCGCCCCATTCATAAAATCCAAAGGTTTGTATTTCCTTCTTGCTTTTTTCGCTACAGAATCTACCTCACTGACTTTTGCAGCTTCAATCACTGCCAAACTATCATCTCGCTTATATCCTTGAATTTCCTTTTCAGTAAGAGGCACAGGCCGAATGCTATCCCAGTATGACAAAGCCCGTTTTTTTGCCAAAGAATCAACGCTGTAATAGCTCTCACGTATCACATCCGGTTCATCCCTTTCTTTCATCGCTTCTTTTTCATATTCATTGATCAGCTTCCGATATTCTTTTCTTGTAGTAGGCTGTTCTTTTGCCAACTGCTCCAGTGCTGATTCCGTCTTCTTAAAATCCGCCACGTCCTCCGGTACTTCCTGAACTTTCTCATCGATGATTTCTGGTACATATGCCAGATCAGGATTTAAAGTCACTTCGTATTCACGGGTTGATCCCAGGTATTTGAATTCCCCTTCGAAACCAAAGAATTTACCTCCAAATCTATAAGTATGAGTCAAAGGCATCCATACATTTTCTGCCACAGGGGCGTACTGTTGGGTCGCTTGAATATCAAACCCCAAAAGTGAAGTTTTTAAATTGAGAGAATGAATGGCCCAAAGATCCTCGATGATGTATATATATCCTTCAAAAACACGCTCACCTCTTGACCTGGGAGTTACTTTGATCTTATTCACCATGACATCCTGATCAAAAAAACTGCCCTCATACTTAAACCTATAATAAGCGAATGCAGATCTGGATAATGGCGAAATGATATCGTTGATTTTTTCCTGGTAGAAACTCGTCTGGATATATGGAGCAGGTGATGTAGATTGATTATCGCCGTTTGTTCTGATCGAAATTACCTTTTCTTCGACTTTATTGGGTTGGGTAAAAGTGATTCTGGAAACAGACTCACTGGTATAAGCTTCATTGAGTTTAAGCCCTTCTTTTTCCAGTGTCTTTTTTAGAAAAAACGGTGCATCGGTTAATTGGCCAGTGCCTTTTAAATACACTGTCATACTGTATTGCTGAAGTTGAAGTCTATGAAACTTGGCTTTTGAAATTGCCTTCCGCATGATCGTCAAAGCCGGGTCCTCGGCTCCTGCCCTGACCTCCACCTCTCCAAGTGTATAGATTTGAGGTTCTAACTCAAAGTCCATTTCAACCCATTCTGTCCCGATTTCTACGGTTTTTATTTGGGATTTATATCCCAGAAACTGAATCAACACATCATACACACCTGCCTCTAATCTGTATTCATATCTGCCATCTTGGTTGGTCGGTACACCATCTCCCAGATTCCTGATATACACTGATGCATAGGGCAAAACTTCCCCTTCTGTAGATACCACCTTGCCTCGAATGCCTTGAGCCAAAACAGTACTAGTGATGAGTGCCGAGATCAAAAACAAAAAAACTAAACAAGTAAAAACCTTAAAGTCGGATCGCATATACTAAATGATGATACTAAATATATCCTTTTAATAATGTTAAAAATAACCTCTTAATATGATTTAAGAATTTAAAAAATGCTGTTTAATTTGGCCAGGACACTAATAGCTAAAGTGAAAATGAAGCTTTTTGGAATATCAGCAAAAAGATCAAAAACCAGCATACTTTGAAATTAACTTCACTCCTAGAATGAAAGAGGACCACTAGAGGATCGTGATTTAATAATAATTATACTATCCCGACTGCTTAAAAGGGTCTTAAGTTTGGAAGGCCTAAAAACTTTAATTTCACTAAAAAAACTACTTGAAAGGATTTACTTTTTCTACCTGCACTACCTCAAGGGCATCGTCATTTTTTGCATAAATCAACCAAGTGAGTGAATTCACTGACACCTTCTTGATCCCTCTCACATCTCCACGGATTTTAAGCCGATTTTGTGTGTCAGCCCTGAAATTCCCAAGCGAATCTCCCATTAAAACCTGTCCCCAACTTCCCTGATAGGCACCATAATATGGTGATGCGCCGGTTTTGTTTCCCCCTAATACCAAATCCAGATGTCCATCCTGATTCACATCTATCACTTCAATCGCTTCAATTGGCGCAAATTGAGCCTCGGCAGGCAGGTTATGCATCTTAAATCCCAATCCACTCTGGTTTATCAAAACGATAGATTCAAACATATGTGCCTCTAGGTACTCCGCATCTGTTGTATTTAAATTAGTCAACAATTCCTCAACACTCTTACCAGCAAAATCCTTGTAGCGTATAAACTTCTTTTTGAGAATCGGCATTTGTTTTACGAGTTCGTCTTTAGAAGCTACCGTATAATATTTCCCTTCAACCGGATAAGAAATAATCTGCTCTGAAGTCCCATTTTGGTCAAAATCATTGACTATCATTTTTACCGGGTGTTCTTTGGACGCTTTCAAGCGACTATTTAAACCCAAATTTCCCAGCACCAGATCTGGATAACCATCTCCGTTTAAGTCTTCAGATGCAATAGAGTTCCACCAGCCTTTTGATTTTTCCAATCCAAATGAATTGGTTTCATTGGTCAGTTTGCCATCTCTATTCATGAAGATGCTGATTGGAATCCATTCTCCCACCACTACCAAATCCCGATTTCCATCAAGGTCCAAATCCTGCCATACTGCATCTTTTACCATCCCTATCAATTCCAGATCAGGAGCAAATTCTTTCGTTCGGTTTTCATAGTGATTTTCTCCTTGGTTTAGGAGTAAATAACTCTTGGGGCTATATCCATATTTCCCAGCCACATTTCTACCTCCAATCATCAAATCCACCAATCCGTCCCCATTAAAGTCCGCAGCTTCTACCACCGAAACTTGGGTATTTGGTTCCAATGGTAGGTTTACTTTTTGGTCAAAAATCCCATTCCCGCCATTGAGGTATATCCTGGTAGTCTCGCCCTGATCATTTGGGAGTTGGATATTCCCACCTCTTCCTACCAATAAATCCAAAAACCCATCCCTATTACTGTCAAAAAAAATCGCGCTGACATCCTCTAAACTAGAGTCTTCCTCTAATAAGGGTTGATCCACTTGATTAAACCGACCTTCTTTTGTTTGAAGAAACACCGCACCAGATTGCCCAGAGGCTCCTCCAATAAAAATATCCTCCCTACCGTCTCCATTTAAATCTCCTATGGCTAAAGCAGGGCCTTCCCGTGACAATTTGTGTGGAAGCAAAGGCTCTGTATTAAAATCATTAAACTCATTTTCAAGATGTTGAAAATCTAAACCAGTTGCATCTTTATCTAAAATACTCAACAAGGATCCTGTTGAATTTTTGGCAGATTGGGCAGGATCGCTGGCATTGGATTCATCCAAAACAAGGGTGATATTGGCTTTGACATTCTTCAAAGTTTCTGTTTTCCCGCTCGGCCAAGTAACTTTCAGAGAATCTAAGTACTCGGCGCTTCCCAATCCAAAATGGACTTCTGGTGGGATGGAGGACTGGAATCCTCTGCTAGTAAAATTTTCCTGAACTTGGATCTGATCTTTATTGTACAATTCTACTCTGGCTCCGATACCAAAACGGTTTAATTCCAAGCCTTTGAATTTCAACTTAAGATACCTTACAGTTCTGCTGCTGTCAGAAAACTGCCCTAATCTGTTTTCATAAATTCCAGCTGCTTGATTGATATTGTTAATCACCAAATCCAGATCACCGTCATTATCCAAGTCCGCATATACAGCTCCATTGGAAATGCTATTCCCAAAAACACCCCAGTCTTGGGAAACATCCCGAAATGTCAGATCACCATTGTTCTTAAAAATAAAATTTCCGATTTCTCCTGAAGGCATTTTGTCAGCCAGCGCAAGATCACTGATGTCAGGCTTATTTTGTAAGCCATCTACTATTTCTGGATTGGTGACAAAATTCATATAATCCAAGTCATTTGGTCTTCGAACTATTCCATTGGTGACAAACAAATCCTTCCAGCCATCATTGTCAAAATCTCCAAACAATCCCGCCCAACTCCAATCTGTAGCGTAAACACCGGAATATTGTGCGATTTCTGAAAATGTCCCATTGGCATTATTTAACTGAAGGCTGTTTCTAGACACTTGTCTTTCAAATCCAAACCCTAATTTGAGTTGATATACTTCTTCACTATCTTCTCCAGCTGACATTTTTTGAATGATCTCATCCCTGGGCAACATGTCCATGGTGATAAAGTCAATCCATCCATCATTATTAATATCTGAAAAATCGCTCCCCATCGAGAACCTACTGCTGTAATTGACGCCAGACGAAATTTGCTCTTTGAATGTCCCATCTTTCTGGTTGATATAGAGGTAATCATTCTCGTTAAAATCATTTGAAACATAGATATCAGGCCATCCGTCGTTGTTGATATCGGAAATTCCAATCCCTAAACCATATCCGATCTTGCTGGAGAAAATTCCGGCTTCCGGGGTGATTCCTGTAAACTTCTTTTCGCCACTTTCCAGGTTGTTTCGATAGAGTCTATCTCCTGCCAAGCCATCATCATAGTACCTGGATTCAGCCCCTCCATAGCTTCTCTCTGTGTGGACAGCATGATTCAATAAGTACATATCCAAATCCCCATCCTTGTCAAAATCAAAAAATGCGGCTTGCGTGCTGAAGCCTTGGAAATCCAAACCATATTCTTTGGCGCTTTCTGTAAAAGTCAAGTCACCGTTGTTGATATATAGTTCATTTCTTCCCACCACGGTTTTCCAGTTTCCAAGCCTACAGACGTAAATATCCAATAGTCCATCCCCGTTAATATCAGCCATTGTAACTCCCGTCTTCCATGGTCCTTCTGAGGTCATACCAGCCGTTTGGGTGATATCCTCAAAAACTATCCCGCCCTTATTCAAATAAAGTTTATTTGGTCCTTGATTGGAAGAAAAATAGAGATCAACTAGACCATCGTTGTTAATGTCTCCAGCAGCCACTCCACCGCCATTATAAAAGTATAGGTATTCAATTATGTTAAACTCCTCCGTTTCGATTAAGGTATTGCTAAAATCCACGCCCGTTTCTTCAGGAGGAAGACTATCAAAAAGTGATTCCTTTTCCTTTAAATCAGAATTTTGTGTACATGAAGTCAGAATAAACAACGTAAAAATCAAAAAATGAAAACAGGCATTTTTCATGGGTTATCATTTGTTTCGTCATCTTCTCCTATGCCCTTGTCAAACTTACTTGGCAAATAACAATTCTTCAGATAGATGTTTCACAACTAGAGCTATTTTTGGCTCAATTAGATGGATTTTGCTCTTGGGACTGGCTTTGTTCAAATTCTTCCTTCAGTCTCTTCTCCACCTTTAAATCAGTGAATACAGCTTGAACAAACTGTTCGTCTTTGACAAATAAATTGATTCTCCTTTTGCCATCAATTTTATAATACACTTTGCCTTGTGTAGGATGGTCCAGTAACTCAAAATCATCACCATAGGTCAATTTGTATTTTTCCAGAACTTCAGGAAGGAGGTTTTCAGCCCAATACTGTCTGTTCCAAGGTGCCCAGGCCACATAGGTATAGAGAACAGGCATTTCATACACTTTTTCGTCTATGAATGTTGGAAAAAACCGCATGCTGATTTCACTGTCATATTCATCTACAATTCTATACTCTACATTGGTAGATCCACCCGGTCCCTGGGTGATTTTTTGTTGTTTGTTCAATTCAGTGCAATGATCAAAAAAGTCTTTTTGGGGCATCCCTAAATAAAAGCCCAAAAACAAACTATCGGTTTCTGATATTGTATCCTCAGAGGAATGAAAGAAGGAAGAATCACAACTCTGGATGAAGAAGATGAGAATTAGTGAAGAAAATAATATGGTTAGATATCTGCGCATTGATAAATCGGTCTTAAGCAACTGAGAATACTTTCTCTTGGCTACTGGTTTTCGGGCCTTAGGAAATAAGCGAATTTGAATTTATTATTCAATCTTTTTCTAAGGAAACTTGGAGGAAAATGTACTTAAAAAAAAAGCAAGCTGAAATATTCAGCCTGCTTTTTAACCTATATGGAGTACTGATTAATTGTACCCTGGATTTTGTTGAAGTTTTGGATTCGCAAGTAACTGAGGCTGAGGAATTGGAAATAGCTCCAAATAGCTACCTGGAGAGTGAACTTGCTTTGGTCTATTCATACCTTCAAAAGGCCACCAAGCTTCTCCATACTTTTTGAATCGGATCAAATCCTGTCTTCTGGTCATTTCTACATACATTTCTCTACCTCTTTCCTCAAACAGATTTTGTTCAGTAAGAGTAGTGAATGGATCAAGATTACCTGCTCTGGCTCGAATTTGATTCACTAAGGCTAAAGCTTCTGTGGTTTCTCCCATTCTGAACTTGGCTTCAGCCAGTGAAAGAATCGCATCAGATAACCTGAATATCACAAAGTCATTGCTCATGTTATTAGTACCGCCCATTTCAAATTCATATTTCGCGATTCTAGCTCCAGCTTGACGCAAGCCTCCCGGAGAAATTTCATTCAGATAAGGCATGAATGTCAGAGGTGGGCCATTTGGATCACCGTTTCTTCCCGTTGGATCAGTAGGTTCTACCCCTGGATCGACCAGTGTTGTTCCGTCAGATCTGAATTGAGGTCCTACCAAGAAATTACTTAATCTTCCATCTATTGTACCTGTGGATTGTTCCAAAGCCAAACCTTTCCAAACAGGACCTTGAGTACCTGGATTTTTAACCGGATCTACGTAAGAATTATAAAACTCTTCAACTGTCTGATAACCATTCCATGGTTGTTGGGTAAGATTGAAAGTTGACTGGCTTACAATATGCAATGTCATCATTACCCAGTTAAAGCCACCCGCGAATACTTTATCATAAGGATAAACAAAGATATTTTCGGTGGATTGACTGTTGTTGATAACAAAATTACTTTGGTATGATGGCATCAAACTGTAAACACCACTGTTGATGATTTCGGAGGCATCTGCAGCAGCCAGAGCCCATTGAGGCGTTCCAGTATACACTTCTGCATTGAGGTAAAGCTTCATTCTGATCATTAAAGCACTCCATTTTGTCATCCTGCCATATGTAGTACCATCTTTGGCTACCGGTAGCAATGGGATGATTTCATTGAGTTCACTCAACACAAAATCGTAGACTTCTTTCCTTGATTTGGTATCAGGAGCCTCCGTATCAGTAAAATCTGTTACAATTGGAATATTTCCAAAAGCATCCATCGCCCAGTAATAGTAAAGAGCCCGTAATGCTCTGAGTTCAGCAATAAAAGCTTCAGAATTTGGATTGTCCAGCGTTTCAAAAGAAAAGATCAATCTATTACAGGTATTGATCCCACCGAAAAGGAAGTTCCAGGAATTTTGAAAGAATGGGTTATCGCTTTTGAATTCATGTTGGTGCAGTTGCAAAAGAACTCCACCGTCAAACCAGTCCCCACCTTTGTGAGAAATAACAATTTCATCAGAGGCGATTTCATTGATGGACCAGAGTCCAGAGTGGTTACCCAACCCGCCTAAAGATGTATATGCTTGTCCAAGTGCAGAAATAAACTCTTCATCTGTTTGGAAAAAGTTATCTGCCGTAACAGCACTATAAACTTCTTCTTCTAAATCGACGCATGATGAAGCGAAATAACTCATTCCCAGGCCAATCAAGAAGTATCGTATGTTTATTATTTTTTTCATGATATCTTATGTTTTAGCTTAGAAACTTAGATTAAGGCCAAAAGTAGTAATGGTCGTAGTGAAATATGTTGCCCTTCGCTCAATTCCTGGAGCAAGTGGATCATTATTCGACTCTGAATCCCCATATCTTACTTCAGGGTCCACACCGGTATATCCGGTAAACATGAAAGGATTCTGTACTGAAACGTAAGCCCTTACTCTACTTACTGCTTTGCCTGGCTGTATATTGAAGTTATAACCAAGGGTAGCATTGTCCAATACCACAAAATCAGCTTTTTCAACGTGTGTGCTGTTATATTCAGCTTTAGTGATATTCGGATCAAAGTATTTAGTATTTACAATATTCCAGTTTTGAACTGTAGTACTTTCAGTGTTTTCATAAAAACCTCTATAGCTGTTAATCAGATAATGGCCAAATGATCCTCTAAAGAAGAAATTCAAATCCCAATTCTTGTAACTTATTGAGTTATTGAAACCAAAGTTCAAAGTAGGATAGGCAGTACCCAATTGAGTTCTGTCATCATTACAATTACAATAAACCGGATTTCCGTCTTCATCTTCAGCGGTACCATTGATGACCTTCATGATCGGACTTCCATCATCGCTGACTCCTACCTGAATTGGTCCCCATATTTGACCTAGTGGTCCATTTTCTTGGATTCGGATCAATTGCGTTAGATTTTGACCTGGAGATCCAAAATTGGAGCGATAATTAACTTCTCCGAAACTCAAATCTCCAGCAGACAAGCTTCTAAGGTTTGTCTTTAGTGTGGAGAAATTGACACCTGTTGTCCATCTGAAGTCTGCTTTTTGAACCGCTCTATAGTTTAACATCACCTCTAAACCTGAATTAGCCATTTCACCGATATTCAATTGGGTGGTAGGGAAAAGATTTGGCGGCACAGGTACGTTGATTGGTAAAATCATACCAGTAGTCACTCTGGTATAATAGTCTATCGCACCATCTAGCTTATTATTAAAGATCACAAAATCCAGACCTATGTTGTATTCATCCTTTGTTTCCCATGACAAGTCCGGGTTGGCATTGGAAACCGGTCCATAAGATGGAACGAATTGGCCATTGTAGAAGAAGTTACCCTGACGACCAAATCTTAAAAGAGACAAATAGGATTCTCCAGGCTGGGTTCCTGTTCTACCATAACTTGCTCTGAATTTCATCGAGCTTACTCCTGATATATCTACCAAGTTGGCGATGTTCACACCAGCACTGATTGCTGGAAACAAGCCCCACTTATTGTTTTCTCCGAATCTAGTCGAACCTTCATATCGAGCACTAATAGATAAAAGATAGGTATCTTCTAAATTAAAATTTGCACGTCCAAAGAAGGCTACCAATTTGTTGGAGTTGGCATAACTTGAAACTGTCGCCAATCCGTTGGCAAAGTCAAGTGCTGCCCCGATGTTATTATAGGTAAATGCGTCTGTTAGAAAATTACCAGCTTGTGTATAATCTCCTTGATTAAAAAACTCCTGATAAGAATATCCAGCTAAGAAAGCCACTCCTACTTTACCTAAGGTTTCATAATAATTTAGCGTAGCCTCAAAAAGATCATTTAGCCTTTCATTATTTTGAATTGTGGCCAAACCATTTCTACCAAACCCACCTCCGAATTTAGCTGTCTTCGGGGAATAAGCCCCTCTCCACTCAGTCTCTCTTTGGGTGGAATAAAACAATGCACCGCTAAACTTGCTTGTGAAATTATATTCACCACGAATACTCGCCAAAAGGCTGTTATCACGACCATCGGCAATGTTTTGTTCAGCGATAGAAACAGGATTGAACCAGTCAAAAATATCCCGCTCTGAATAGCCTCCAAAATCAGGACTTTGAGGATTTGGATCAAAAACTGGAAGGGTTGGATTACTTATGATCGCATATCTAAATGAGTTTTCGTTGCCATATTCTCTATCAACTGTGGTATTTGAAATATTGACAGTAAATGTTGCTTTGTCTTTTAAGGCTCTTTGGGTTAGACTCAATCTGGCATTTAATTGATCAAAACCGGAATTTATCCCAACTCCATCTACATTTCGAGAGTTGATCGAAACCCTGTAACTGGTACTTTCATTACCTCCACCAAGAGAAAGATTGTTTATAAAACTAAGTCCTGTATTGGTTACCTCATCTAGCCAGTCGGTACTTCCTCCAAGATCTCTTGAGTTAGGTATCGCCTTGTATTCTTCTGCATCCATGACACTGATGGTCCTGGCTACATTTTCTATGGCTACACTACTGTTAAAATCGACAACAGATCTACCTTTTCTACCTTTTTTAGTAGTTACCAAAATCACACCGGCTGATCCTCTTGTACCATAGATTGCAGCAGCAGATCCATCTTTCAATACATCCATGGACTCGATATCATTGGGGTCTACTGTGCTTAGTGAAGCTCCAATAACACCATCAATCACTACAAGTGGTGATGCATTTTCTCCAATTGAAGAAATCCCTCTCAAACGGACATTGAATCCTGAGTTGGGGTTTCCTCCAGGTCTGGCGATGTTAAGACCAGCAACTTTTCCTTGAAGTAATTGAGTTGGATTATTAACAGTACCTTGATTAAAATCCTCAGATTTGACCCTGGTTACTGCACTGGTTATTTCTTTCTTTTCTTGGGTACCATAACCCACAACTACCACTTCTGTTAACGCCTGTATGTTTTCAGCCAGAGCGACATCGATGACTGTTCTGTTCCCCACTTCTTCTTCTACGGTAGTATATCCGATAAATGAGATTCTTAGTATATCACTTGGACTGGCATCTATAGAATAGCCCCCATCCAAATCAGTAACCACACCGCGTGTGGTACCGCTTATTAGAATACTTACTCCCGGAATTCCCTCCCCAGTTTCTGCATCTGTAACTTTTCCTGTTATCCTAGCTTGCTGCGCCAATGCCAACTGGCATGTGCTAAAAGCGAAATACAAGAATAACATGAAAACCAGTTTTAGTTGTTTTTTCATGTGATTTTGGGTTATAGTTAATTGTTTGTTTTGCTTTTTTTGGTAATCCTTACTCCTTGTGTTTCTCATCTATTTCAGAAACTTTTTCCTGAATTGACCGGTAAAAGAAACACGCTTAATTATCAGGTAGTATAACATCAAGCCTTAGGCTTTTTGAAAATTCTCGACTGTATTTATGATCCAAGATTTTTCAGAGTCAAATACCAACAGCTCTCAAAAAAAAACTGTTTAATTTTTTTTCCTAAATACAGTTTTTACTTAAAAAGCGTTAAAGCAATTTTAAAAAATAATTCGGCATATCTAAAACAAAACAAAAGATAATTGTAAAAATATTTAAATAACAATAGGACTAACCTTAAAACCCTTTTTAAAAAAAATTAATGATCTTGACTCCCTTTCTAGATAAGTTTAAAATAGTTAGCATTCATCAAGGAAATAATTAGCTAGTACTTGTAAACCAATCAACACTGAAATATGAAACTGGCTCTTCAAATAGTTACATCCTTACTAAAACAGATGTTTTGATGTCTGATTTAACTTCAAAAAACCAAATCACTACCCTTAGAAAAACCTTCTAATTAATGGTAAAAGAAATAATTCTGGTATTGGGTTTAAAAGAATTGAAGACTTAAAAAGGCTTTCTTCATTTTTCCATGAAGAGATGTTTATTTCAAAAATCAGGACTCAATTTCACTAATTTTCATATCAAGTAAAATATCACTCTCGCTTTGGTCAAATCAAACAAACTGGTAGATTCATAAAAAACTATTGTAATCTAGCATGTTAATATGTCCAGTTCTTAAAAATGAATTTCTAACCCGATTCAAAACCTAGGTCACCTATTGAATCTTAGAAGTTTTAAAAAGGATCCGAACTTTTGTTCTCTTCCTGTTTCTTTACCTAGTCAATGAAGCAAAAAGCCCTCCTATTTCTTCTGGTTATTTCCTGCTTTTCTTGTCAAAAAGAAGAGAAAGGCAATAACCCGCTTTTCCAACTCCTTTCGGAGGAAGATACAGGTATATCTTTCAGAAATGACCTAACCTATACCGAAAAAGTAAACCCCTACACTTTTCGTAATTTTTACAATGGAGCTGGAGTAGCACTCGGTGATATAAATAATGACGGTTTAACCGATATTTTTCTCGCTGGAAACCAAACTTCAAACAGACTTTACCTAAACCTGGGGAATCTGAAATTTAAGGACATTACCGACCAAGCTGGCCTAAACTCATCTGGCTATTGGACGACTGGAGTAAGTATGGCCGATGTAAACGGAGATGGTTTATTGGATATTTACATTTGCAAATCGGGACCTCCCGGTGGCGAGAAACGTCACAATGAACTTTTTATAAATAATCATGACCTCACTTTTTCCGAAAAATCTGAAGAATATGGAGTTGCTGAAAAAGGATTGAGCCAACATGCTGTTTTCTTTGATTTTGACAAAGATGGAGATTTGGACATGTATCTACTTAGCAATTCGGCACGATCCATAGGGATATATGATCTGAGGGTCGGTCAGCGCGAAACCCGTGATCCAGATGGAGGAAATAAATTATTCAGAAACGATGGTGATATCTTCACAGATGTTTCTGAAGCGGCTGGAATTTACGGGAGTAACATAGGTTATGGACTTGGAGTCACGGTGGCAGACCTGAATGATGATCATTGGCCTGACTTATACGTTTCCAATGATTTTTTTGAAAGAGACTATCTATACCTAAACAATCAGGACGGGACATTTTCTGAAGTTCTACCTGACCTCCTCCCAGAAATCAGTTTGGGAAGTATGGGAGCGGATATTGCTGACTTGGACAATGATACCCGACCGGATATTTTTGTCACCGAAATGCTCCCAAAGGAACTTTCCCGTGTCAAAACGAAAACTCCTTTTGAAGAGTGGGATAAATTTCAGTCCAATGTCAAGGCAGGGTATCATCAACAATTCACCAGAAATACTCTTCAAAGAAACCTTGGTTTCAGGCCTGGAACTCAAACCCCCATTTTTGCTGAGGTCAGTCGAATGACTGGCTTAGAGGCGACAGACTGGAGTTGGGGAGCCTTGATTTTCGACATGGACAATGACGGACTGAAGGATATTTTAGTCACTAATGGAATTGTAAAGGATTTGACTGATTTTGATTTTGTAGACTTCTATGTCAACAATCAGGAAAAATTGCAGGGTTTTCAGGAAGACTCGATCCTCTTGACCAAGATGATTGACGCCTTTCCTTCAAATCCCCAGCAAAACTTTTTATTTAAAAACCAGGGCAATTGGAACTTTGAAAACCTTGCTCAAAATCTGGGTCTTGATCAGCGAACTTTCAGCACTGGATCTGCTTATGGGGATTTGGATAATGACGGAGATCTGGATTTGGTAATAAATAATTTAAATGACCGGGCTTTCCTTTACAGGAATACCAGTTCGGATAAAAATTTGGGCAACTACCTAAGCATTGAACTAGGTCAAGAATTTGGCACAAAAGTCATCGCTTACGCAACTGATCAACGATTCATTCAAGAATACCAACCAGTCAAAGGGTACATGTCATCAGTTGATCCTCGGATGCATTTTGGATTGGGTTCTATTGAAAAACTCGATTCGCTGCAGGTTTTCTGGCCAGACGGCAAAACCCAAATCATCAGAGAAGTTCAAACCAATCAGGCATTGAAACTTATCCCGAAGGAGGAAGACAAAATCAAACCGGAATGGGAGGAAGTCTCAACCCGGCTTTTCATTCAAAATGATAAAAAAATTCCTTTTCGCCATCAGGAAAGCAACTTTGTCGATTTTGATCGTGATCGATTGCGCTTTTGGATGATCAGCAATGAAGGTCCAAAAGCTGCCAAGGCAGATGTGGATGGTGATGGATTGGATGACCTTTTCATTCCTGGAGCTAAGGATCAAGTTTCAGTTTTACTGATCCAAAACACAAATGGCCAATTTATATCCCATCAAGAAGGACTCTTTGCTTCGAATGCCATTTCTGAAGATGTGACTGCACATTTTTTTGATGCCAATAGTGATGGAAAGCCTGATTTGATCGTGGGGAGTGGTGGAATCGAACTTGGTGATAATTCTCCGGCTTATTCTGATCGGCTCTACCTCAATGATGGAACTGGAAACTTCCACAAGTCTCCTCAATTCTTTTCTTCCAGCCCAACGGCTTTTCTATTGTCGATGGATTTTGACGAAGACGGTGACATGGATTTGATCGTAGGTAGCCGTGCGAATCCATTTGCCTATGGCATCCCAACTGGCCTGCAGGTCTGGGAAAATGACGGAATGGGCAATTTTAAGCAAATTTCTCAAAGCCTAAATCCTGATCTTTCCAAAATCGGGATGCTCACGAGCGCTGGTTTAGCAGATTTGGACGGAGATGGAAAACAGGAAATCATCGTGGCCGGCGAGTGGATGCCGATTCGGATATTTGGTTTTGAGGGTAATAAATTGATTGAAAAAACGGTTGATTTTGGATTTGAAAATTCAAATGGACTTTGGAATTGCCTTTTTGTTTCTGATGTCAATAATGACGGCTATCCCGATATTCTTGCTGGGAATCATGGCTTAAATTCCCGACTTCGCAGTAACGCCGACTCTCAGCTAAGGATGATCCTCAATGACTTTGATCAAAATGGAACCTTGGATCAGATTCTTTCCCAATTTGAAAATCAAAAAACAATTCCTTGGGTGCTCAAGCCTGCTTTGCTACGGCAGATCCCCTCTTTGCGAAAGCAATTACTGACTTATGAATCTTACCAAAACAAATCTTTAGAAGAGCTTTTCCCGGAAGCTGTATGGGCAAAATCCCTAATATTAACAGCTGGTACACTTGAAACCAGCCTTTGGCTGAATGACGGAAAAGGTAATTTCACCCTCACTGTTTTACCATCTGAAATCCAATCTGCTCCTGTCTATTCCATCACTTCTATTTCTGGAATATCAGGGGTATCCTTACTGATTTTCGGAGGGAATCAAAGTCGGATCAAGCCAGAATTGGGCAGTCAAATGGGAAGCTATGGCTGGGTGTTGAAACCTAATGGAAAAAATCAATGGAGAACCTTACTACCGGAAGAAAGCGGCCTATATGCCCCTGGTGAAATCCGGGATTTTCTTCAAATCAATCTTGAAAACAAACCAAATTTAGTAGTATTACGAAATAATGATGAGCCACTGGTTTTTGAATTTCGAGAATAGTTTCAGCCCTTATTTCCCGCTTTTCTTACTCCAATCTGATTGCGAAAGACTGGGAAGTAAAAGTCTTATAATTGGACTGAAACATGGAATGGAAACCCAGTTTGTCGTAAAAAAAATGAATGATCACGAGTAAATCTCTTTAATCAAAAAGCACCTATCAAAGATGTCAATAGTGATTTCGGATTTGTCTTCAGTGAATAAAACAAAGGAGAATAGTATTTCATGAGGAAACAAATTGCAAGTCTTATCCTAGTAGTTTTACTTTTTTCCTGCAAAGAAGAAACGGAAAAACAAGCTACCCTTTTTCAGGAAGTTGACAAGACGAGTTCAGGGGTGGATTTCCGGAATGACTTAAGTTTTAGTGAAGATTTCAATATTTTCACCTACCGAAATTATTATAACGGGGGTGGAGTGGCCATTGGAGATATCAACAACGATGGCCTGGTTGACCTTTATCTTACTGCCAACTTAGGGCCGAATAAGCTTTATCTCAACAAAGGGGAATTCAAATTTGAAGACATCACGGAACTAGCTGGGGTGGCAGGAACGCGTGCCTGGAGCACTGGCGTCTCCATGGCAGACATTGACGGGGATGGATTTCTGGATATTTATGTGTGCAACTCTGGAGATATTTCCGGAGACAATAAACAAAACGAGCTTTTTATCAATCAGGGCGACGGGACCTTTCTAGAAATGGCCGAGGATTATGGCTTGGCTGATCAGGGATTTTCTACCCACGCTGTGTTTTTCGATTACGACAAAGATGGCGATCTGGACGTCTATTTACTGAATAATTCCTATCAAGCAATTGGCTCATTTAACAAAATGCAGAATGAGCGGATCAAAAGGGACAATGTCGGAGGTGATAAACTCTACCAGAATGATGGAGGAAAATTCAAAGACGTATCCGAAGAAGCCGGAATCTATGGCTCTGTTATCGGTTTTGGCCTCGGGATTACCATCGGGGATGTGAATCAGGACACCTGGCCCGACATTTTCATTTCCAATGACTTCTTCGAAAAAGACTATCTCTATATCAACAATCAGGATGGCACCTTTACTGAATCGCTGGAAAAGTCCATGCGCTCTATCAGCGCAGCATCCATGGGGGCGGACATAGCCGATATCAATGGGGATGGGCTTTTGGATATTTTTGTGACTGACATGCTTCCTGAAGCACAAAACAGGCTTAAGCAGGTTACGACTTTTGAGAATTGGGATAAATATCAATTTAACAAAACCCACGGTTACCATTATCAGCTTTCCCGCAACATGCTCCACCTAAACAATGGGGATGGCACATTCAGCGAAATCGGTAGACTCAGCAATGTAGAGGCAACAGATTGGAGTTGGGGAGCACTGATGTTTGACATGGACAATGATGGCTTAAGAGATATTTTCGTTGCGAATGGAATCTTTCAGGACATCACTGACTTGGATTATCTGAATTTCATTGACGACGAAGAGACCAAGATCAAAATCATTTCCGAGCAGGGTGTAGATTACAAGGCTTTAATTGATCCGATTCCCAGCAACCCTATTCCAAATTATGCATTCCGTAATATGGGTGATCTGCATTTTGAAAATAAAGTCGAGGAATGGGGCCTAGGTAAATCGATCCATTCAAATGGCGCAGCATATGGAGATTTAAACAACGATGGCACTCTGGATTTAGTAGTAAATAATGTAAACCAACCTTCCCAGATATTCAAGAACCAAGGAAAATCCATCAATCCCACTCATCATTTTATTCAGTTCCAACTAAAAGGGAAAGGAAAAAATACCCAGGCCATCGGTACTCAGATTCGCATGAAAGCGGAAGGCAAAATATTCTATTCAGAGCAGATGCCTAACCGGGGATTTCAATCTTCTGTAGACCCGAAAATCACGATCGGTTTAGGGGATTTGACAAAACTTGAATCCATTGAAATCCTATGGCCGGACGGAAAATATACGGAACTTAATAATCAAGCTGCTGATCAGTTGTTGGTCCTAAATTGGGAAGATGCAGGAGAAATCCCCTCCGGAAAATCTTTTTTTGAAAAGCCCATTAACCAACTATTCCACAAAGTTGAGAACCCAGGTTTGAGTTTCACGCATGAAGAAAATCCATTTGTAGACTTTGATAGGGATAGACTGACCTATTTAATGTATTCCACTGAGGGTCCGGCATTTGCCAAAGCCGATGTAAACGGTGATGGACTGGAAGACCTCTTTTTTGGCGGAGCAAAAACCTTCTCAGCAAAGCTATTCCTCGCTACTGCTTCTGGAAAATACCGTGAAAGCCCACAAGAAGCATTTCTTCAAGATATTTCATCGGAGGATACAGATGCAATATTTTTTGATTCTGATGGAGATGGAGACTTGGACTTGATTGTGACTTCCGGAGGCAATGAATCAGGTTTTGGATCAATAGATCTGGCAGATCGCCTTTACCTGAATGATGGAAGAGGAAATTTCACCAAGAATTCATCTGCAGGAATCTCCACTGTTTTTGGAAGCAGCAGTTCCGTCAAGTTGATCGATATCAACAAAGACGGTGCATTGGATGTGTTTGTAGGAGGAAGATTGGTTCCATTTACCTATGGCGCCCCGGCAAGTAGTCAATTGTGGATCAATGATGGCAAAGGTAGTTTTACTGAGATGTCAGCCTCTCTTGCTCCTGCTCTAAAAAATCTCGGAATGATCACCGATGCTGCAGTGCTGGATTGGGATCAGGACGGAAATGAGGATTTGGTAATAGTGGGTGAATGGACCGCTCCTATCTTCCTGAAAAACAGAAACGGGAAACTGGAAAAAATCGAAATGCCAGAACTTGAAACATTGAAAGGATGGTATCGAGCATTGGAAGTAGCAGATCTCAACAACGATGGACTTCCCGATTTAATTCTTGGGAATAACGGATTGAATTCAAGATTCAAAATCTCGTCTGATTCACCTGTAAAAATGTTTCTGAATGATTTTGATCAAAATGGATCTGTCGAGCAAATTTTCACCCAAGAAGTGGGGGGAGTTCAAGTTCCATACACCCTAAAACATGAACTGGAGCGTCAAATCCCATCTATCAAAAAGAAATACATGCGCTACAATAATTATAAAAATGAAACTTTGACGGATATTTTCCCATCCCAGGTTGTCGATCAATCCATCATCAACGAGGTAAACAACCTAAAATCAGGAGCGCTTATCAATCAAGGAAACGGAAACTTCTCCTGGAAACCTTTTCCGGTCATGGCCCAACGTTCCTATGTTTTCGCGATTGCTGTTTTGGATTTAAACGAGGATGGTAACCTGGATTTAATTTTGGGAGGAAACCTTACTCAGGCAAAACCAGAAGCGGGAAAATACGATGCCAGCTATGGTGAGGTGTTATTGGGTAAAGGAGATGGTACATTTGACTTTTGGAATAATGCTGAGCATGGTCTCAAAATAGACGGAGATGTGCGGGCATTTGGAATGTTGGATAACAAAAAACTTCTGGTGGTGAAAAACAGTGGTTCAGCCGAGATTTGGGATTATAAGTAGGATTAAAAAATCTATTTGGACTTCCAACTCTTCCGTTTGAGCTTTAAATTGATTTTACTGAAGTTTTGAGCGAGTTGCTTTGGAGCAAAAACCAAGATCCTCTCAAAGTCTCATTCCTAAAGAAAAATCCCTAAACACCGCTTATCTCCATTACTTGGAAGGATTTTATCAATTACACTTCGGACTCTTCATTAAATTGGATAAAAAGGTGAGCAAAATCATTTGCTTCGTTCGTTATTTCCAATACTTTTACCATCCCAAAAAAGGTTATCAATTCCAAAAAAACTTGAGCTTGGCTCCTGATTACCTTAAATTTACATCCCTAATCAACAAATCCGAGGAAATATATAATGCGTTTATTTAAAACCATACTTGGCATAGGCCTGCTTTTTACAGCGCTCTCTTGCCAGAAAAAAGTAGATTATTCTAATGCTATTTCAGATGGAACTTATTTGGCGGATGCCCAAAACAGAATAACTGAAGTAATTATTCATGATATTTTTTCTCCTCCAGTAGCAGCTAGAATTTATTCCTATTCCAGTTTAGCAGCTTATGAAGTGGCCGCCAGTACTGATCCAAATTATGTATCGCTTTTGGGTCAATTAAATGGGTCTGAAAAAACCACCTTTACTCCAAGTGAAAACGTTTACCTGCCTTTGGCATCGCTGGCTGCTTACTATTACGTAGGCACGAGTATGATTTTCTCTGAGGACATGATGAATACACATCGTGATGCAACCTATGAGGAATTAAAAGAAAAAGGGATTCCTGAGGAAGTTTTTGAGGCTTCTATCGCATTCGGTAAAGAAGTGGGCGATGCCATCAAGGCCTATTATGCCAAAGACAATTACCACCAAAGTAGATCATTTCCAAAATTTACGGTAACAGGAGAAATGGGCACTTGGGAACCAACTCCTCCAGCTTACATGGAGGCCATTGAACCACACTGGAACAAAATCAGGACCTTTGTACTGGATTCAGCCTCCCAGTTTAAACCTTTGGCTCCACCTCCTTTTTCTACAGAACCTGGCTCTGAGTTTTTTAAAGCGGCAAAAGAGGTATACGATGCCGCAGTAAATGCAGGTAAAGAGCAAAAAGAAATCGCATTGTTTTGGGACTGTAACCCTTACAAAATGAATGTCAAAGGTCATGTGATGTTTGCGGAGAAAAAGATCACTCCAGGCGGACATTGGATGAGTATCGCGGCTATTGCAAGTAAAGCAGCCGGAAGAGACTGGAAAGGCACAGCAGAGGTTTTTGTACTGACAGGAATTGCTCTAAATGAGGCATTTATTTCCTGTTGGGACGAGAAATATCGCAGTAACCTGATTCGACCAGAAACTTATATCAACCAATACATCGATGAGGAATGGGTGCCACTCTTGCAGACTCCACCTTTCCCGGAACATACAAGCGGTCACAGTGTGGCTTCCTCTGCAGCAGGCTTTACATTGGGGCAATTATTAGGGGATGAATTCCATTTAGTAGACAGCTCCGAAGTAGCTTATGGATTGCCGGTTAGAGAGTACAATTCCTTTAGCCAAGCCTATAAAGAAGCCGCTATCAGCCGTTTTTATGGTGGAATCCACTACATGCCAGCCATCGAATATGGAGTGACCCAAGGTCTTTCGGTGGGCGAATTTATCTGGAATAATATAAGTACAAGGCCTGAACGCATAGCGCAATCAAATGAATAGAAAACAGCTCCAATGGAGCTGTTTTTTTTTGCTCTGAAATCTAAATTCTCTCAAGTCCAATCTTAAGAAATCATGAATTATAGGGCTTTTAGCCTTGTTTTTGTTTTAAATAACAGGGATTATCCCTATCTTCTCACATACGCCTTTTGGAATGAAAATAGTGATCATTCCCGTTTTTCAACTTAATACCACCCATGGCAAAAACCATCATCGTATCCAACAGATTGCCAATCAGTTTGCGGCACCGCAATGGCAAATTCGAATTCAAACCAAGTGCAGGAGGTCTGGCCACCGGACTTGACTCCATTTATAAATCAGGCGAAAACATCTGGATCGGCTGGCCCGGCAATACAGTGGACGATGCCGAGCAACGCGCTGAGATAATACTGGAACTACATGAGCTGAAAATGGCTCCAGTTTTTCTTTCAAAGAAGGATGTAGAACAATTTTACGAAGGCTTCAGCAATGAAACCCTCTGGCCTGCATTCCATTATTTTACTCAATACATGGTTTACAATCCTGAGCATTGGGAAGCCTATGTACGGGTCAATCAGAAATTCTGTGAGGCGATTATCAAAAAAGCTGATCCGGATGATACCATTTGGGTTCATGATTATCAGCTGATGCTTCTTCCACTGATGCTAAGGGAAATTTTACCAGATGCGACTATTGCATTTTTTCAGCATATTCCTTTCCCTTCCTATGAGATTATCAGAATGATTCCTTGGAGGAAAGAACTTCTCCAGGGGGTTTGTGGGGCTGATTTAATTGGTTTTCATACCTATGATGACATGCGTCACTTTCTCAGTGCAGTCAGCAGAATCACCGGTATGTCCGGGGAAAGTGGCTACATCCAGGCAGAAAACAGAATCATCAATGTGGACTCATTCCCGATGGGAATTGATTACAATAAGTTTGCGAAGCAGGCTAAAAGCAGAAAGACACAGAATATCGTCAAGGATTTCAGAGCCAAAGTCGGTGAGCAAAAACTGATCATCACCATTGACAGACTGGATTATTCGAAAGGTATCCCACAACGAATCCATGTCTTTGACCAATTGCTCAAGCAGCATAAAGAACTCCGTGGAAAAGTCTCTATGATCATGATCGTGGTGCCTTCCCGCGACAAAGTTCAGTCTTACAAAGAGCTTAAAGAGGAAATAGATTTACTCGTAGGTAGGATTAATAGTGAATACTCCACATTAGATTGGGTACCGGTACACTATTTCTACAGAAGTTTTCCTTTTGAGGAACTGAGCGCATTTTATAGTATGGCCGATATTGCCTTGGTCACTCCTTTGAGGGATGGGATGAATCTGGTTTGCAAGGAATTCGTCGCAAGTAAAACCGATCAATCAGGCGTGCTGGTCCTTTCCGAAATGGCCGGAGCTTCAAAGGAACTGCAGGATGCCATTTTGGTCAATCCAAATGACCGCCAAGGAGTGGTTGATGCCATTTTCCAGGCATTGTCGATGTCCGAAGAAGAGCAAAAAGAGCGGATTACTGCCATGCAGGAAAGCCTGAAAAAATACGATGTGTTTCAATGGGTAAAGGTATTTATGGATCGAATCGAGCATGTCAAAGGAAAACAGGCGGAGTTGACTTCGAAAGACGTGGATGCAAAAGTGATGACAGAAATCCAGACTAGTTTTAAGGCCGCCAAAAACCCTATTTTCTTCTTGGATTACGATGGTACTTTGACAGGTTTTAAAGCGAATCCTCAGGATGCAGTTCCAGATCAGGAACTAAAGGGATTGATCAAAGACCTCAGCGGCAAAGCCCAGGTAGTCATCATTTCCGGTAGGGATAAAGACACCCTTGGTAAATGGTTTAAGGGCCAAAAAATCGATATGATCGCGGAGCATGGCGTTTGGGTTCAGAGAAAAGATCAGTCTACGGACTGGGAACTGTATGCAGAGGTGGATGACAGCTGGAAAGACGATATCCGATCAGTGATGGAATATTATGTCCTGAGAACTCCAGGCGCATTTATCGAGGAAAAACACCATTCATTGGTTTGGCACTATAGAAAAGTGGAAAGCGGATTGGGTGATTTGAGAATGAGAGAACTTTTCAGCCATCTGAAGTACATGGCGAGAGGTCATAATTTGCAGGTTTTAGAGGGAAATATGGTTCTCGAAATAAAACGTCCTGATATCAATAAAGGCAGGGCGGCAAATTCATTGATGAAAGGTCATGAATTCGATTTTATTCTGGCGATCGGAGATGACTGGACCGATGAGGATACCTTTAAAGCAATGCCAAAAAATGCCTACTCAATCCGGGTAGGATATGCTTACACTCAGGCCAATTACAACATAAAATCCGTAAAACAAGTCAGACAATTGCTCCATAAACTGACCCAATAAGCAGGAGCGATTCAGAAAAATACCTGTAGAGGATTCTACAGGTATTTTTTATATAAATTTTTCAAAACCTTGATATCAAAATCAGTAAGCTCCCCTTCCACTTCATTCTGAATAAAATGAAGTTTAAATGATTGGATAGCCAAATCCGGATCACTGACATCATAGCCGATGATGCGAAGAGCGAGAATCGGATCAAAAGAATCCTTAGGAAGGGAATCTGTGGTTTCTAACGGAATGGAATCCACCCCATTGATTGGGTCGATGACTGGAAAAACCTCATTTTCATCGTACCAAAGCCCATAGCCTTTTTCTGCTAACTTTTTCCAGGGAAAATTGGTATTCGGATCCACTTTACGACCTGGGGCGATATCGGAGTGTCCGATAAAATTTGCCGATGGAATCCCATATTTCCACTTTAGTCTTTTACATAACACAAGCAAACTTTGGATCTGTGCCTCAGAAAATGGCTCAAATCCATTGTTATCCAATTCGATACCGATGGAGACAGAGTTAAGATCGGTTACATTACCCCATTTTCCTCTTCCTGCATGCCAAGAACGCAAGTAGTCATTCAGCATCTGGACGATGGTACCATCTCTGCCAATCACATAGTGCGAACTCACCTGAGTTCTCGTTAATGTAAATGTCTTGATCGTCTGCTCCAAAGAGTCCTGAGCAGTATGGTGAATAATCACGAAATTGGGTCTTCGAATACTGAAATTAGTCGTCCCCACCCATTCATCGGTAATACTCAAGGTATCAAAATCCAGTTGCTCCTTTGTTTTAGGGATTTCACTGTAAGTTTTCGCCACCTCTTTGACATTCTTTCGATGCTCTTTATTGATTTTCTTATAGGGATTAGACGCACAGGAGGCAACTAGAAATAATAATCCTATCAAAAAGGTCTTCCACAAGGATTTAGCAAACTTTGTTTTCATTTTTTAGACAAGCCATTCAATCTGAAATAATTTAACGTCTCAATATCCGTAGTATTTGATTATAGAACCAGCAAGATTACATCGGTGAATTGGGATTTTTACTTCAACAAAATCAAAGAGACAATTCCCGTATTTCATCTAGCTATACATCAATTACTTAATAAAAAATCCAGATAAAAGATAAAATCCAACTATCAAAACGAAAACTAACTATTTATATTTACGGGGTAAACTAAACCGATGATGATGAAAAATTTATTCTTTGTAGCTATTGCAGCTTTTCTACTATCCAGTTGTGCGATGCATAATTCCTATACTGGAAACCTAAATGCCCATCAAACCAATGTGGTCCTTTCAGAAAACAATTATGTGGTCAAAGATCAAGTGACTGGAAAAGCGGAAGCTACTTATGTTTTTGGGATTGGGGGCACAGGTAAAAAATCATTGTACAATGCAGCCCGTCAGGACATGTATATGAATGCCGACCTAAACGGTAAATCCAGAGCCTTGATCAACGAGACATTTGAAACCAAAACCTCTTTCTTTCTGATCGTTTGGAAAAAACAGATCACGGTTTCTGCTCATGTAATTGAGTTTAACTAAAAAATATCCCGCAAAACCTGGTGTTTTGCGGGATTCGTTTTTATAAGAAGTTCGGTCTATCCAGTTTTTTGCCGATACGGAAAGCCGCATTCATCAAACCGACGTGGGAATAAGCCTGCGGAAAATTTCCCCATTGGCTACCCGTTTTTTGATCTACATCCTCAGAGAAAAGCTGTAAATGATTGCAGTATTTCGTTAAGGTTTCAAAGCCTTCCACCGCTTCATCGATCCGACCCACACAAGCCAGCGCTTCTATATACCAAAAAGCACAAATGAGAAATGTAGTTTCCGGCACACCAAAATCGTCCATATGCTTGTAGCGATAAAATAGGAAATCTTTTGCCAACAACTCTTCTTCTAAAGCCTTCAAATGTTCATTTGCCCGCTCTAGATCATCTCCAAAATACCCCATCGTAATCAACTGTAAAGTAGAGGCATCCATGTAGGTGGAACCCACGGCCTGCCCATAGGCTTTTCTTACGGGTAGATAGCAGGATTCTATTTTTTTGGCAGCTTCATCCCGGAGCGCTATCGCTTTTTGATACATGTCATCACTTTTTAGTCGAATTCCGATTTTGGCAGCAGCATTGGCACCTGCCCAATGGAATAAAAATGTATAACAATGCTCCTGTGCAAGATTTCTAAACTCCCAAAGTCCAGCATCTTTCTCATTCATGGTGGCTTCGATTTTATTCAGCAAATTCATGATCATAGGCTTCGAATTACTTCTTTCCTCTTCGGTAAATCGCTGATCAGAATACAGTGGCAATAGCGAAACCAATACCTGACCATACAAATCATTCTGGATGTGAGTGTAGGCCTGATTACCAAAACGAACCGGTTTATTGCCCAAATATCCATCTAGATCAGAAATCTCCTCTGTCAGCAATGAATCCCCTGTAATGGAATATAGTGGTTGATATCGACCATCTGCGCCTGGTCTCAGGTTATGGATAAATTCAAAATACTTCTCCAGCTCTTCAAAATGACCTAGACTATTGAAACAGGTTAAGGTATAATAGGTATCCCGGATCCAGCAATAGCGATAATCCCAGTTTCTGGTGGAATTGGGAGATTCTGGCAAACTGGTGGTGGAAGCGGCGATAATAGCTCCGGTATCTTCGTATTGGTGGATTTTAAGGATCAAAGCTGATCTCAAAACCAATTTTTGATGAAAATTAGGAATGCTGGTCGACTTCACCCATTCCTGCCAATAAGATGTGGTGGCATGTAGGAAACGCTCTGAAGTTGTCTCAATTGGTGCCTCCAAAGGTCGGCCGTAAGTAAATACAAGATAGATTGGCCGATGGACAGCAAATGCTTTTTCATCCATGATATAACTCATCGGGGCATTGGTCGTCAGTCTCAGTTCCTGCTCCACACCCATGTACCGGATATGGTTACTTCCCAAACTTGGGCTGAGCTTCATTTTACCGTAATCAGCGGTCGGTTCACATTTGATCTTCACTCGTGGTGAACCACTCAAAGCCTCCACTTTTCGGATCAGCATCAATGGTTTATAGTATCGGTCAAAATTCTTAAACCGGGGAGCAAAATCTGTTACTTTATAACTATTGCCTTCTCCATAAGACACCGTTGTTTCAAGAATATTGGTGTTCTCCCTGTAAGCTTGTGTAGATTCAAATTTACCTTCCTCAGGCAAGATGGTAAACTGTCCTCCTCTTTCGCGGTCTAGCATGCCGCCGAAAATAAAGTCTGAGTCAAATCTTGGCATACACAGCCAAGAGATATTGGTATCCTTTTCTATGTGGGCGATATAGGCACAGTTGCCGATCAACCCACTTCCGTAGGTATGTTTGTTCATTAAAGTCTAGTTTGATGATTAATAAAAAATCTGGCTACCGGGTTTGACTTCAAGAAAAGAAAAAAGGGGACAGAATGCAAAAATCCTGTCCCCTAAAGAAATTTAATAAGTAAGTTAATAATCAAACCTTACCAAATTTGGATCGCGATCCACAGTCACTCCGTAGATCGCCCTATTCTCTTCATCCACAGCAAAACCAAAAATCGGAAAGTCCAACTGATAGTGATTCAGGATATTCCCCTCGTAATCGAATTGAAATATCCTGTTTAAATTTCCCGAGGCACTGATTTGACTATACGGCTTACCTCTAAACAGGACATAAAAAGAATTTTCCCCAGCAAAAGCTCCTGCATATCTAGTGGTCTTGTTTTCATTATAAACAGGCATTTGGTACCCTCCCGAATATTTTATTTGAAACCCCTGGATTTCTTGAGTTGGTCCATAAATGGTTTTTACATCCTGATTTTCTAAATCAATTATATCGATATAGTCTACATTCATCCCCACCTTTATAAAATGCTGTTTATTCTGACTAGCTCTCAAAGGACCTTGGAATAAATTGCTAATTAGGTTGGCATCAAGCTCATTTTCATTTATTCCTTTTGGAAATTGATTTCCATCAATCATATTTTTCCAGTTGCCGAACAATGCCAGCGTGTCACCTGTCTTGGTCAAATGTAAATATTTAGTCCAACCATCCACAGCATTCCCCAAAAGTGTATTATCTGATGTCCAAACCAATTCTGTCAAAAAGTGGGCAGTCTGTGGAGCTTTAATCTGTTCCTCTGCTAATTTTGAAGTATCTGAAAGGTCAAATTTGGAATAAATCAATAATTCAGGATCAAATGTCCATACTTTATTTTGACCATTAATTGCCTCCATCTGCGAAATCAATGAGATTTCTCCAGGTCCCATTCCATCAATTCCTTTTGAACCTATGATACGTTCATTCTCCAAATCTATTATATGGAACTTGTCATCCCCCACATTTTTGACCTCATAAACCAACGCCAGACCATTGGTTAGAAAGACTCCGTAGGGGTTCATAATTTCACTAAAACTAAATTTTTGACCTTTTAGAAATACCATTTCAGGTAAATCCTCCTCCTGAAAATAAATCGCTTGTGGATCCCTTTTTGAATTGCAGAATGTAAATGTTACTATAATAAAACCCCAAAGGATTAACTTGTATTTCATTTAAAATTAAGTTTAAAAATGGGAGTTTTCCCTCCCATTTGGCTATTTAGTTTAAGAATCCACAACTGTACAAGTAGATCCTGCTTTAAGAGTTGATAAAAAAACTCTTCCATAGACCGGATGCTGACAGCTATCTTCGGAGGCACAACAAATGTCCTGCTGAGTTACTTCTGCATTTACTTGGTTACTCTCCGGAAATGCAACTAGGGCAAAACCGAGCAATACCAACGCTCCTAATAATTTTTTCATAAATTTGAATAATTATATTGTAAAAAAATCCCGGCCGGAACCCAAGTCTCACTTAAGACTTCGTTGTAAGGATATTTATATTTTTTTTTAATCGCAAGAATTAGTTAAAAAAATAACTAATAATTTTTTTTCAAAACGAATTTAGACGGAATATCAATAACTAGACTGATTACGGCGACTGGACACTGATCACTGATACAACTTCTTATCCCGGATATAATCTGCTACTCCATCAGGAAGAAGGTATTTGACAGATTTGCCAGCTAGGATGGATTGCCGTATAAAAGTCGCTGAGATATCCAATAAAGGCGCATCGATGAGTTGAATATTCGGATGCTCTATTGTTTTAATTTCCCCTGGTCTGGGATAGACAAAAATCTCATAATTGTCCAAGATCATCTGGTAGTTTTTCCAGCGCTTGAGCTGCACGAGATTATCCGAACCCAAAAACAAACAAAACTGATGCTGTGGATATTGATCTGTCAAATAAGCCAGGGTGTCAATGGTATAGCTCGGCTTAGGCATCCCAAACTCCACATCCGAAGCTCTGAAATGAAAATTGTCCTCAATGGCCAGTTCCACCATTCTCAATCGGTCAAACTCATGAATCAGCGACTGCCTTTTCTTTAGTGGATTCTGCGGACTCACTACAAACCAAATCTGATCCAGATCCGTGCGGTCATGCAAAGTATCGGCGATGATCAGATGCCCAATATGGATGGGATTAAAGGAGCCGAAATAGAGTCCGATTTTCAAAATCCTATTTGGCTAAAAAATCTCCTACCAATTTTTCTGCTTCTGCAGAGGAAACAGCAAAATCATCATTGACGATAGTCACATCAAACTGAGGTTCAAATTTCATCTCGAATTCCGCTTTGAAAATCCTTCTGGAAAGAGATTCTTCAGACTCAGTACCCCTATCATTTAATCTGGTTTTCAATACCTCCAGTGAAGGCACCTTGACAAAAATTGCCAAAGCCTGGTCTCCAAAATATTTTTTTAAAGCCAGACCACCTTTGACATCCACATCAAAGATCACTGCTTTGCCAGAATCCCAGATCCGTTGGATTTCTTCTTTCAGAGTGCCATAAAAGTTACCCGCGTAGACTTCCTCCCATTCGATGAAGTCATCATTGTCGATGTGTTGTTTAAACTGCTCCTGACTTAAAAAATAATAGTCTTTGCCATGTACTTCATGCCTCCCTCTCTTGTCGCGGGTGCAGGCAGAAATAGAAAATCCCAGCGTTGGGATTTTGTTGATTAGGTGCTTCACCAGTGAAGTTTTGCCTGATCCAGAGGGAGCAGAAAAAATGATGGCCTTACCTGGGGTCATAATTATTTGATATCCTGTATTTTTTGACGAATACAATCTGCCAATTCAGTAGGCACTTCCTGTTTGGTACATTTTGTCTTTAAGACATCTCGGATGGCTTGTTCCAGATGAAAATGCTCAAAACAAGGCTGACATTTGGCCAATTTTTCCTTGAGTACTTCCTTCGAATTGTCCATTTCTCCATCCAGAATACTTTCTAACAGCTGAAAGCACTTGCTGGTATCATCGCATTTTAACTTTCGCGATTGAGATGTTTCTTCATTCATATCCATCAGTAATTCTCTTTAAATTTCCTCCTCTTCGTCTGTATCATATCCCATATGGTGGGCATAACCTCTGAGCTTGTCTTTCAGTAAATTTCTGGCTCTATGCAATCTGGATCTTACGGTACCGATCGGGATATCCAAAATTTTGGCCATTTCCTCATACGTAAAACCTTCCAGGTCACATAGAATGATGACTGTTCTGAAATCCACTGCCAAACTATTCAGTGCATTGGAGATTTCATCACCCAGCATTCCTTTTACTGATTCAGCCCGCAGATCAGTAGTACTTTGATAGTCAACATCATCAGAGTTGTAATAAGTTTCAACTTCCTGATAATCTACTTTCGCAGGCTGTTTGCTTTTCTTACGGTACTCGTTGATAAAACTGTTTTTCAGGATCCGAAACAACCATGCTTTGGCATTCGTTCCCTGCTCAAAGGAATTGATAAATCGGTAAGCTTTTAGATAGGTATCCTGTACGAGGTCCTTCGCATCATCCTCATCGAATGTGAGCCGATAGCCAAAATTGTACATGGAGTCTATGTGTGGCATAAACTCACCATCGAATATGTTATTTTTCTCTTCTTGAGAATATTTCCTTCGCTGTACTTCCGACATAAGTTTCAAAAGTAATAATTGAGTCAATTTATAACTAGGAATCGGGAACTTTTCCCTGCTTTTCCTTTATTTTGTTGGTCGAAAAGGCAAAAATTGCCAAATCCCCTGCATTCTTACTATGTTTTTCTTCAGGCTGTTCTCAAGACTCCCCCTTTTTGTACTTTATTGGTTTACAGATGTGCTGTATCTCATTGCACGTTTTGTCATCCGGTACAGAAAGAAAGTCATTGATGAAAATCTATCTCATGCGTTTCCTGAACTTTCAGACATACAGCGAAAAAAGATCCGAAACCGTTTTTACAGGAATTTTACTGACACATTTGCCGAAACGATCAAAATACTGACAATTTCGGAAGAAGAATTCAAGAGAAGGTTTGTCATAGTAAATCAGGAAGGCTTGGATGCCCCAGTAAAGCAAGGCATCAGTTCTCTGATGGTCACAGGTCATATTTTCAATTGGGAAATGGGCGTCGTCGGCACCAACCTATACTCCGAAGTCCCGATTGAGACTGTCTATCTGAAAGTCAATAATCCTTTTTTTAACGAACTTATCAAAAAAATCCGGACACGGTTTGGCGGATATGTGACCGAGAAGAAAGAATTTCGAAGAGCAATGCTTACTTTGGGAAGAGATCCCCGGATCGTCTTGCTGGGTTCCGATCAAAGACCCCCGGCCTCAGAAAATAGATACCAACGGGATTTTATGAACCGACCAGGAGTTTTCTTTGAAGGGGCAGAATTTCTTTCCAAAAAAATGAACTTGCACGTTCATTACGGAAAACTTAAAAAAGTAAAGCGGGGTTACTATCATTACGAATTTATCCCCTTGGCACAGCCACCTTACGATCAACATCAGCCTCATAGCATTACAGATACGTTCTGCAAAATGCTCGAAGAAAATATCCGGGAGCAACCAGACATGTACCTCTGGAGCCATAAGCGATGGAAAATCTCCTGAAGCTGGAAAAAGAATAACGATTAAAAGCGAGAATGGATTACCTAGAAAGTCTAAACCCACCCCAAAGACAAGCTGTAGAACATACCGATGGTCCTGTCATGATTATTGCAGGTGCCGGATCCGGCAAAACCAGGGTACTTACTTATAGAATTGCACATTTGATTTACGCCAAAGGTGTGGATGCTTTTAACATCCTTTCGCTGACTTTTACCAATAAAGCTGCCAGTGAAATGAAGCACAGGATCGAGTCTCTTGCTGGACTTGAGGCCAGAAACACCTGGATGGGGACTTTCCACTCTGTTTTTGCGAAAATCCTCCGGGTGGAATCCGAGAAAATCGGCTATCCCTCCAATTTCACCATTTACGATGCTGATGATTCAAAATCCTTGATCCGATCCATCGTGAAAAGTATGCACCTGGACGATAAAGTGTACAAGGCCAATACGGTGCTTTCCAGGATTTCGGGTGCCAAAAACCGACTGATTCACTGGCATGCTTATCAGAATGATCCTTTTGTGAAAGCTGATGATGAAGCTGCTATGAAACCTAAAATGGGTGAAATCTACCAGCGGTACCAAGAGCGGCTATTCAAAGCCGGGGCGATGGATTTTGATGATTTGCTTTTCAATACCAATATCCTCTTTCGCGATCATTTGGACGTGTTAAATAAGTACCAGCAACGTTTCAAATACATCATGGTGGATGAGTTTCAGGATACAAACGTTTCCCAATACCTGATCACCAAAAAACTGGCTGCTGTACACCAGAACATCTGCGTCGTAGGTGACGATGCACAAAGTATTTATGCGTTTCGTGGCGCCGATATTCAAAACATCCTGAATTTCGAAAAGGATTATCCGGATCTTTTTGTCGTCAAACTGGAGCAAAATTACAGGTCTACCAAAACAATTGTAGAAGCTGCAAACTCCATCATCGATAAAAATAAAGCCCAGCTCAAAAAAGTAGTCTGGACTTCCAATCCGGATGGAGATCAGATAGAATTGATCAAAGCAAGTTCCGACAGTGAGGAAGGTAGAATCGTAGCCAGCACCATTTTCGAAGAGAAATACAACAAGAAGCTCAGCAATAATGACTTCGCTATTTTATATAGGACCAACTCACAATCCAGGTCGATAGAAGAAGCCCTTCGTAAAATGAACCTCAGTTACAAGATCGTGGGGGGATTGTCATTTTACCAAAGAAAGGAAATCAAAGATCTCATGGCTTACATGAGATTTACGGTCAATCCAGCCGATGAAGAGGCATTTAAGCGGGTGATCAATTACCCAAAAAGAGGGGTTGGCGATACTTCCGTAGAGAAAATGCTGGTAGCTGCTTACGAGCATGACATCCCTCTCTGGGAAGTAGTAAGAAATGCGCACAGCTTCCTTCCGGGAAGAGCGGGTAATTCAGTGGATGACTTTGCGACCATGATCAAAGCTTTCCAAATCGAAGTGGAGAGAAAAGACGCTTTTGAGGCAGCCAACACCATCGCCAAACAAAGCGGTCTGCTAAGGGAATTGTATGAGGACAAAACCATCGAAGGACTCAATCGCTATGAAAACGTCCAAGAACTCCTCAATGCTATCAAAGAATATGTAGACAATCCTGAAAATGAAGACAAAAGTTTAGGTGCCTTTCTACAGGAGATTGCGCTATTAACGGACAATGATCAGGATAAAGACCAAACAGAAGCCATCACCTTGATGACCATCCACTCCTCCAAAGGACTGGAGTTCAAGCAGGTGTTTGTGGTTGGATTGGAAGAGGATCTTTTCCCTTCTCAGATGATGATGCAGAGTAGAGAGGACTTGGAGGAGGAACGAAGGTTATTTTATGTGGCTACCACAAGAGCGATGGATAAATTATACTTTACCTATGCCTTGACTCGTTATCGTTTTGGTAGATTGTTAAACTGTGAGCCAAGTCGCTTTTTGGAAGAAGTTGACCCTGCTTGCATCAAAGTAAACAAAACTTTAGCCAGCAAAGACATGGCTGGAGCTTTCCGAAGGGAAGGATTGCCAGGTAGCTCTTCTTCCAGCCCCGGATTTATTGGAATCAAAAAGAAACCAGAGACAAGAGTGCCTAGTACGATGAAAGTACATACACCAAGTCCTGATTTTAAACCTTCCAATACCAACAACCTGAGGGCGGAGCAACTGGTAGAGCATCCCAAGTTTGGATTTGGGAAAGTACAAAAAATTGAAACTGAAGGACTTAATAGAAAAGCAAGGATTCAATTCGAACATTTTGGAGAGAAAACATTATTACTTAGCTTTGCGAAGCTCAGAATTATAGACTAATCACCTGCCTTCCTGCCTTTTGGTATTTTTTTGCTACCTTTTACCTATGCAAAAAAGGGAGGTCACATGGAGCAACTGGAACCTGACAAACAAAAACTCATTTTGAAAGAATACGGCAAAAACGTTCAACGCCTCGTTGATCATATCACAGGCATTGAAGACCGGGAAAAACGTACCGCCAGTGCGTATACCGCTATAGAAATCATCAAGCAACTCAACCCAACTCTGAAGCAGGAAAACGATCAGAAACTTTGGGATGACCTGTACATCATGTCTGATTTTAAATTAGATGTGGACAGTCCATTCCCTATGCCTGAAAAAGAACTTCTTGGAAAGAAACCCGATCCTATCGGCTATCCAAAAGGTGAGATTAAATTCAAGCATTACGGCAGAAATATAGAAAAACTGATCGAAAACGCCATAGATATCGAAAATGATGAGGAGCAGGAAGCTGCGATAATTTTCATCGGCCAGCTGATGAGAAGTTTTCATTCTACATGGAACAGAGATAATTTTGACGATGCCATCATCCTGGATGACATCAAAACCCTTTCCAAAGGAAAGCTTCATATCGATCTGGAAAAAGTAAAGGAAAACGGGCTGTTTGAATCCAATACCCGAAGAGATTTCAAACTCCCTTTGCAGGTGGAGCACACTAACCATAAAAACAAGCGACCACACAACAACAAACGTCGCTCAAACAATCATAACAAAAAACGTAGAAATTAATGGCATCATTTCGGGTCAAAGGGGGAAATCATCTCAAAGGTGAAATCATCCCGCAGGGAGCGAAAAACGAAGCCTTGCAAATCCTTTGTGCAGTCCTGCTCACCTCTGAGGAGGTTATCATCCATAAAATCCCAAATATCCGTGACGTCAATAAGTTGATCGAACTGCTTGGCGACATGGGGGTAAAAGTGACCAAACTAGGTCCTGAATCCTATTCTTTTAAGGCTGACCAAGTCAATCTCGAATATCTGGAAACAGAGGATTTCCTGAAAAAAGCTTCCTCACTTCGAGGTTCGGTAATGATCTTAGGACCTCTTTTGGCAAGATTTGGAACTGGAAAACTTTCTAAACCGGGAGGAGATAAAATCGGAAGAAGGAGAATGGACACTCACTTTTTTGGGTTCCAAAAACTTGGTGCAAAATTCCGCTACGATGCCAAAAACGAGATTTTCCACATAGACGGAAAAAACCTGAAAGGTTGCTACATGCTATTGGACGAAGCATCCGTAACCGGAACAGCCAATATCGTGATGGCAGCTGTAATGGCTGAAGGAAAAACCACCATTTACAACGCCGCCTGCGAACCCTACTTACAGCAACTCTGCGACATGCTGAATAGAATGGGGGCAAAAATCACCGGTGTGGGATCCAACCTCCTGCATATCGAAGGTGTAGATAAACTCGGTGGTACGGAGCATAAAATGCTTCCAGACATGATCGAAATCGGTTCATTCATTGGTTTGGCAGCTATGACCCAGTCTGAAATCACCATCAAAGACGCTCAGGTTCACCGACTAGGAATCATTCCAGAGACTTTCCGTAGGATGGGCATTAAACTGGAAATCAAAGGCGATGACATCTTTATTCCTGCCCAAAAGCATTATGAAATCGAAACATTTATCGATGGGTCGATTTTGACTGTTGCCGATGCCATTTGGCCTGGCTTTACACCAGACCTTTTGAGTATTGTTTTGGTCACTGCCACTCAAGCAAAAGGCACAGTTTTGGTTCATCAAAAAATGTTCGAAAGCCGTTTGTTCTTTGTAGACAAATTGATCGACATGGGAGCACAGATTATTTTATGTGATCCGCATCGTGCCACGGTCATCGGTCTGGATAGAAAATACCCATTGAGGGGCATCAGAATGACTTCACCTGATATTAGAGCTGGGGTTTCGTTGTTGATCGCAGCACTTTCTGCAAACGGCACTTCGATCATCGATAATATAGAACAGATCGATCGAGGATATCAGTATATCGATGAAAGATTGAATGCTTTAGGAGCCGAAATCGAAAGAATTTCATAACAGCGTCCGGCCATCGTGCCGGATGCACCGTTTTTTTATTGTAGCTGCGTTTTGTTGGAAGAAATTTACATCAAGAGAAACCCTCCCGTGAATCTTCGGAAAGAAGATGAACGGTTGTTTGTGGATGCCTACGAGGCGAAATTCCGCATTCGCCCTATCCATCATCTGGAAAACGTAGCCATCCTACAGGACACTGTTTTTTCTCCTTCCCATTTTAGCTTTTATGCAACCCATACGCACGTAAATTCTTTGGGGAAACTTCCCTTAGGGAAGCGGGTAGTGTATTGTGCCTTAAAAAAATGGCGAACTATCCCCCATGGAATTTGGATCAAAGACGAATGGAGCGCCAACTATTTTCATTGGATGACGGATTGCCTTCCTAGACTTTGGCTTGGCCTGAATACGGGGATTTCAAACAGGGTCATTCTTCATGATTCTTATCAAAGACTGCCTTATGTGACCCAAAGTCTTGAACTTTTGGGAATACAACCTGTCTACTATAAATCCCATGAAAATCTCTGGGTGAAAAATCTGGTTTTGACACCAAGAACCTCCACGTTTCCAAACATGCACGAGGAATTGACCCGGAAGACTAGGGAAAAGTTAAGTTTCAGGCCGGAAAAAGAACCTTTTCGAAAAATTTATATCAGTAGAAAATTTGCTCCTAAACGTAAGACCCACAATGAAATCGATGTGGAGCTTCTTATGATCAGACATGGTTTCGAGGTAGTCTATACTGAAAAACTAAGTCTAAAAGAGCAGATCAAACTCATGTCAGAAACCAAAATTTTGGTTTCACTTCACGGAGCGGCATTGACCAATATGCTTTTTCTCCCAAAAGGGAGCAAAATTATAGAACTTAGAAATCAGGGTGATGCAGAAACCCAATGTTATTTTAATTTGGCCAATGCATTAAAGATCCCTTACTATTACACTCTAAATCAAGGAGATAGCCAAGATACCATCATGACTGACTTTACCGTGGACCTGAAAGCCTTGGAAGAAACACTTTTGCAACTTCAGGATTAAATAATTTTCCCTTTCCCAATCCATCTTTCCTTCTCGTTTTTTTTGGTAAATTCCTAGTCTCAATTGCCAAAATAACCTATGACGAAGAAAAAGCTCCGCAGCCAAGAATGGTACGGTAGAACCGGAAAAGACGGTTTCATTTATAGATCTTGGATGAAAAACCAAGGTTTCCCACATCACTTATTTGAAGGTGAAAAACCCGTGATCGGGATTTGTAATACCTGGTCAGAACTCACCCCCTGCAATGCCCATTTCCGGGACTTAGCAGAAGCACTAAAACGCGGAATCTGGGAAGCCGGAGGATTTCCTTTGGAATTCCCGGTTATGTCTTTGGGCGAATGCTCCATCAAACCCACTGCGATGCTTTTCAGGAATCTGGCCAGCATGGACGTGGAAGAAAGCATCCGTGCCAATCCGATGGATGGTGTGGTGTTGATGTGTGGATGTGATAAAACCACGCCTTCCTTGGTGATGGGTGCGGCATCTGTGGATATTCCGGCTTTGGTCGTATCCGGCGGACCTATGCTGGTGGGTCGGTTTAAGGGAAAGAAAATAGGCACATCAGATGTCTGGAGATTTGCTGAGGATTTTAAAACAGGAAAACTTTCACAGGAAGATTTTATAGAAGCAGAGGCGGCTATGTCTCGTTCTGTGGGTCATTGTGCCCCGATGGGTACAGCCTCAACGATGGCGGCCATGGTAGAATCACTTGGACTGGCACTTCCTGACAATGCCACCATTCCGGCAGCAGATTCCAGAAGAAAAGTATTGGCACATATGGCCGGAATGAGAATCGTGGAAATGGTCAATGAAGACCTGAAAATGAGTAAAATCCTGACCAGAAAAGCCTTCGAAAACTCCATTATGGTCAATGCAGCCCTTGGAGGATCTACCAATTTTATTTTACACCTGACTGCCATTGCAAAAAGAATCGGAGTGGATATTGATCTCACAGATTTTGATCATTTCTCTTCAAAAATCCCCTTGATAGCCAATGTGCAGCCATCTGGTGAGCATTGGGTAGAAGACCTGTTTTATGCAGGAGGCTTACCCGCAGTCATGAAAGAAATGGAAAAACATCTCCATACAGACGCCTTGACGGTCAATGGTAAAACCATCGGGGAAAACATCCAAAAAGCTGAGTGCTATGACCGTAACCTCATTGGTACGATGGAAAAACCTATCAAACCAGATTCAGGAATCGCTGTTTTGAAAGGAAATCTTTGTCCAAATGGGGCAGTGATTAAACCTTCCGCCGCCAGTCCTCATTTATTGACCCATACCGGAAAAGCGGTGGTCTTTGAAACCATCGATGAGTACAAAGCAAAAATAGATGATCCGAACTTGGACATTGACGAGAATTCCATCATGGTCATGAAAAACGTAGGGCCAAAAGGATATCCAGGCATGCCAGAAGTTGGAAATATGACCCTCCCTAAAAAAATCCTGGACAAAGGAATCAAAGACATGGTTCGGATTTCTGATGGTCGAATGAGCGGAACAGGCTATGGAACAGTGATCCTTCATGTTTCTCCTGAATCTGCCATTGGCGGGCCTCTTGCATTAGTGAAAACAGGAGATTTGATCGAGTTGAATGTTCCTGAAAGGACCTTAAACCTGTTGATCTCTGATGAAGAATTTGCTAGCCGAAAAGCTGCATTTGTACCTACTTCCCTTCCTTATGATCGAGGATATGTGAATTTATTTCTGGATAAAGTCAACCAAGCGCATGAGGGGGTAGACTTTGATTTTCTTCAGGGCAGTTCGGGGTCAGAAGTAAAAAGAGACTCCCATTAAAGAACTATGAGGACAAAAAAAACGGCAATTATCACAGGTGCAGGCCAAGGAATCGGCCTTGCCATCGCTGAGAAATTGGCGGCGGAAAGTATCAATTTAGTGTTGAATGACCTGGAAGAAGCCCTAATCACTGATGCCTGCAAGAGGATTTCGCATATTCATGGGATGAACGCCGTGCCAGTGGCGGGAGATTCGAGTAAGCAGGAAGTTATCAATGAAATGATCGAAGCCGCAATTACCAATTTTGGGACTGTCGATATCGTGGTAGCAAATGCAGGCATTACCCTTTTTGGAAGTTTTCTGGAATATTCCAGAGAGGATTTTATGGAAGTTACCCGGGTCAATCAAGCCGGTACTTTCTTCCTGACTCAAGCCGCAGCACTGATCATGAAAAACCAGAAAAATGGAGGAGCAATTTTACTGACCTCCTCCGTCACTGCTCATCAAAGTCATGAAAATCTTGCCGCTTATGCCATGAGCAAAGCGGCGGTGGAAATGCTTGCAAAGAACCTGGTATTGGAATTGGCTCCCTTGGGAATCAGAATTAACACCATCGCGCCTGGGGCAACGATGACCAATCGAACTGCCTTGGATTCCAACTATGAAAAAACCTGGTCAAATTTGACACCATTGGGAAGACCTGCGTCTCCGGAAGATATTGCCGCAGCGGCAGCATTTTTGGTTTCCGATGGTTCCAAGCACATAACAGGACAAACCTTGGTGGTAGATGGAGGATGGACCAGCATCAGCCCATCCCCTTATGATTGAAAATCGATAGCTTGTTTCTAAACCATGGTCTGTGTCTATCCGCCTCGGTCAGTGTCTTCACAAACCGAAACAAATATGTCCTGTGAAGACACAGGCCACGACGATAGAGTTAATTGATTTTCTTGACGGATCTGCCTTCAGCTCAAAAACCGGATAGTTTAAGGGAGTTCCTCCAAAATTCGATTTTTTTGAACAAAATGACATTACAATTTAAGAACGATCGTTATTTGGACGCGCGGTGGGCTGACACAGCAGCGGGGCAGGCGGAGGATTTGTTCGGTGGAAGCTTTGCTTTGTCTTGATCTTTTGGTCCTTTTGCATCAAGGCAAAAGGACAATAAAAAGGGATTACATTAAATTTTATCTCTATTAATTAAAAACAAATCCAATTCATAGTAACTTATATACTTTGAAAAACGACAAACCATGAAACAAGCTAGCTTTGTAATCCTTTTAGTTTGGGCCTTGAGCTCCTGCCAACCCAAAGAAACCATGCCTGACACGCTTCCCATGAAGGTGGCTATGGCCTATGGATTCGATAAATTTGATGAAGTAAACAGCATCGCCTATACCTGGAATGTACGAGTGGACTCTTCCCGAGTGGTCACACGCGACTGGAAATGGAATGTAAAAGACCGAACTGTTTATTATGCGACTCCAGATACCAGCTATACCTACAGCTTGGATATGCCAGCTGATTCGCTTCCTCCTGCTGACAAAGGCTTTATCAATGATAAATACTGGATGATGTACCCTTTCCAATTGGCTTGGGACTCAGGATACACTTATGAAACCGAGGAGAATGTTCCAGCACCGATTTCAGGAGAAAGCACCACCAAGCTAACCATTGTCTATAATGGGGAAGATGGTTATACACCGGGAGATGCTTACGACTTATATCTGGATGAAAACAACATGATCACCGAATGGGTATTCCGAAGAGGAAATGGCCCTGATGGCAGACCTACTACTTGGGAAAATGTAGAGCAATTCGGCCCGATCAAACTGGCCACTACCCATGCCAATGCAGAAGGCCAAAACTTTATCTGGTTCTCCAATATTTCGGTGAATTAAGCTTATTTCAATACAAATCAGGCCGTTTGCTAATTAGTGATCGGCCTTTTTTGGTTTTATAAAAGAAATAGTGTCCCAAATATTTGAAAGAAGTCTTAAAGACAATCCGTTTATTAAGAATCAATTTCTCTATGGATAAAGAAGTATTCAGAAAAACAGAAGTCAAATTGATAAATATTACTGATCCCTTAGCTAGTAGCAATCGTCGCTTACAAACTCATTCTGGTATTCTCACTAGTGTGTTGCATTAAATGAAAATGAAAAGGATTCTTGTCACAGGAGCTACCGGAAATATTGGACATGAAGTTGTCCATTATTTGAGCGAGATACATTCTGACTCCAGCATTTTTGCTGCTGTCCGAACTATTGAAAAAGCAAAAAAGGATTTTAAAAATTACCCTAATCTTCATTATCGACAGTTTGATTTTGAGAATGAAAACACCTATTCAACAGCATTTGCCCAAATCGACATCCTTTTCTTATTGAGGCCTCCTCATATTTCAGACGTTGAAGAAATCTTTCGACCACTTTTAAATTCAGCTCAGAAAAATGGGATAGCTAAAATCGTTTTCTTGTCAGTTCAAGGTGCAGAAAAAAGCAAGGTAATTCCCCACAACAAGATTGAGAAATTAATCCAAGAGCTTCAATTTGATTACATTTTTGTTAGGCCAAGCTATTTTATGCAAAATTTGACAACGACCTTGCTTCCAGAAATTTTAAATAAACGCAGAATTACACTTCCTTCAGGTAGCGCAAAATTTAATTGGATTGACGTTAAAAATATAGGTGAGGCCACTTCATATCTTATTTCACAATTTGAAGAATATCAAAATCAAGCATATGAAATAACAGGTACTGAAAATAAAAATTTTGGAGATGTTGCAAACTTAATGACTGAAATCACAGGAGAAAAAATAAGCTTTAAAAACATCAATCCCATCAGCTTCTATTTCAGAAAGAAAAAAGAAGGAGTCACTAGTGGATTTGCGATGGTTATGACAATTCTTCACTTTTTACCGCGACTTCAATCCGAACCTGAAATTTCAGACAACTACCAAAAGCTGACAGGGAAAGTACCAACCACATTAAAAGAATTTATTGAACGAGAAAAAAGAAAAATAACAAAGGCAAAACTTTGACTAGCATTTTTTCTTTTGTTTATGCTGTTTTTGAATTGGTTGCCAACTTTGAAAAATCAAGAATTGAAAGAAAACGACCTATTGACCAATCCGCTTCTGTGAGTTTAGCAAACTTTACTTCTCTAATCAGAAGGCTTTTTCATCTAATCCAGCTATTTTCCTCTTTACAATCCCATTTCCAATTCTTCAAAACACTTATTACCTTCTCTAGGGCCAATTCCTTCACCAATTTTTTAACCAAACTAAAAAACCTCTCTTATCTTTAAATAAATCGATCAAGCTATGATTAAGCCCAACCCAAACCGCCGTGATTTTCTTCTAAAAACTTCCTCCTTGATGGGAGCAGGTGTTTTTCTCAATCCATTGGACCTCTTTGCCACCTCCAAAAAAGACTATACCGTTGGAGAAATCATAGACCTGTTTATCTCTAAGGTTCCAAATGCCCCATTTTCACCTACGGTGGATACATTGAAGTCAGGGAATCGCGAACAACAAGTTACAGGGATAGTCACTACCATGTTTGCGACGTTGACAGTGATCCGTAAAGCAATCGAACTCAAAGCAAACTTTATCATCGTACACGAACCCACTTTTTATAATCACCAGGATGAAACGGCTTGGCTAGATGGTGATCCGGTTTACGAATTCAAGAAAAACCTTCTGGAAAAACATGGAATTGCTGTTTGGAGAAATCACGATTACGTCCATCGTCTACAAATCGATGGAGTTCAAAAAGGTGTGGTGGATGAACTTGGTTGGAATGCGTATTACCAGCAAAATGCTGTGTTAAACTTACCCGAAACGACTCTGGGAAATTTAATTGATCATGTCAAAGCAAAACTAGAAGTTCCTGCTATGCGATATGTAGGGGATTTGGATCAAAAAGCCTCGAAAATCCTTTTACTTCCCGGTGCTATCGGAGGAAGAAGACAGATAGAGCTATTGATGCAGGAAAAACCTGATGTGTTGATCTGTGGAGAAAGTCCGGAATGGGAAACTCCGGAGTATGTGCGAAATGCCAATGAAATGGGAGAACAATTAGGGCTGATCGTGATTGGTCATTCTGCCAGTGAAGAAGGCGGTTCTGAGTTTATGAAGTCTTGGATTGAAGAGAATGTTCCGGGCATGCCGGTGACGCATTTTGCTTCAGGAAATTCTTTACAGGTTTTGTAAAGTGGTTCACTAAGAAATAAAGTTATGTCAGTCCAAATAAACATTTTGCTTTTTGTTTTCTTTGTTCTTTTGCCTTGAAGCAAAAGAACCAAAAGTTCAATACGCCGCAAAGCTTCAACCGCACAAGGCCAAACGCTGGCCTGCTGCTGCGTCAGCCCCACGCGCCCTCAATAAATAAGATTTTTCCTTAAATAATGGTTTTCAATTGGGAATTGGTAACAGAAGAATCTATTCTTGGATATAAATTCCATTTCCTTTTTTTGTGTCGAAGAATATTTAAAAATCAGGTTGACAATTGATAGTTAACCGATACAACACCACTCGGTTTGACATATGAGAATATTTTCTAAAGCCCCACCTTTCTCTTTTCTAAATTCATAAAATAATACACGTGACATTAATTGGACTTATGCCTTGAAGTGGCTGATGACGGATTGGTGTCAAAAAGCGTTAAGAAAATCAGCTAGTTCCGAACTTGTTCGGAAATCCGCTGATTTTTAGCGTTTGACACTATCCGGCAGAAAATGTCCGAAGGCATTTTCAAGCCAATTCAGGCAGAAGACTTTTGGGTACTTTTGGTCTTTCAAAAGTACCGAATCAAGAAAAGTATCAAATCCGCAATTAAGCCGCTGCTGTTCGAGATTTGAAATCTCGAACCTCTCTCATAGGATTTTCAATCCGCTTTGTAGAACATCTTGCTGGCAAAACGATTCTGCCTCCGAAAGAAAATCTCGGGCCAGCGCGGGGGTAGAATATTTATTCTTATAACTAAATGATAAAGTTATGTCAGTCCGATTGGGATATAAAGGTCCTCGACTCCGCTCGGACTGACAAAGTAACTAACTGTAATTAGTATATCTAGATTGAAGGTTGACTGTCAATAGCCCTACTGCCTACTGCCCACTGAGACTGCCTACTGCTCCCTGTGACAACATCACAAACTCCAGGTATTCCCCACATCCGAAAGCGGAATACAGCCCAAGTACTCTCCTGGAATAGGATCATAGCTCAGGATATTTTTGCCCACTTCCTCGGAAGAGAAATAAGCCCAAAGTGCCATGGATTTTAATTGTCTATAAAAAGCGACGGGCTTCTGATCACCCACAGCTGTTCCCCAAACTCCTGGGTTGAATTTGGCAGTTTCGGCCTCTGCTTTTTTTAGTACAGCGGTTTTATCCTCTGCACTCAGATTTGCAAAAACATCCCCATAATCCTCTTTGCAAGCAGTATTGAATTTTTCGATTTCTGCTACGACATATTTTCGCCCGTTCTCATCATAAGTTTTGGCATACATCAAGTCCATGAAAATATCCACTTTCACATCCAAAGCTCCCGGAGTTTCGGTTTTTGGCAAAATCGTATCTACAAAGGAGGAAACAAAAACGGCTTGATCCTGATTTAAAAACTGAGGCACCCAATCCACTCTCTTTTGCTCTTTGCATGATTGAAGTAAGGATAACAAAGTCGGGGTAGCTACGGCCGATCCGGCCAATAAAGCAGTTCTTCTAAGTGCGTTTCTTCTGTTCATGGCTTAAAGATTATTTTTTTTGAGTTCGGATACGGCAAAATCAGCTGCTCTGGCAGTCAATGCCATGTAGGTCAGGGATGGATTCACACAGGAAGAGGAAGTCATACATGCACCATCGGTCACGAAGACATTTTTGGCCCCGTGCACCTGGTTATTCCCGTTCAGAACAGAAGTCTTAGGGTCTCTTCCCATTCTGGCAGTGCCCATCTCATGGATTCCATAGCCCATTTCATGCTCATTGTCAAAATCAGTGATATCTTTCAATCCCGCTCGTTCCAGCATTTCCTTTGCATCGATTCTAATCTGCCTATTCATCGCCAGCTCATTTTCGCCCCATTCTGCATCGATCGAGAGGGTCGGTTGCCCCCACTTATCCAATACCTCTTTATTGAGTGTTACTTTGTTTTCATGGTTTGGCAGGCACTCCGCAAATCCTGTGATAAAGAATTCCCAAGGTCCTGGCTTCATCAGTCCATCTTTGAAATCACCTCCAAAATCCTCCTGATTGGATCCTGCACCCCAGCCTGCTCTTCCTCCACTTCCCTGGAAGCCAAACCCCCTTACGAAATTGTCTGTTTTGGTTTGTTCATCAAGGTTATAATATCTCGGGATATAAATTCCATTCGGCCTTCTGCCTTTGTAATATTGATCTTCAAATCCTTCCACTTTGCCCATGGCTCCTACTCGATACGTGTGATCCATCAGGTTATGTCCAAGCTCACCACTGTCATTTCCTAATCCATTTGGGAAACGATCCGAGGTAGAATTCATCAAAATCTGAGTAGAACTCAAAGAAGAAGCATTACAGAAAATAATTTTTGCATAATATTCCATAAACTCACCGCTTTCCGAGTCGATGATTCTAACTCCTGTAGCTTTGCCACTTTCCTCATCATACATGATAGACTGGGCAATCGAAAATGGCCTAATGGTCAGATTTCCTGTTGCATTTGCTGCCGGAAGAGTCACCGCATTGCTGCTGAAATATGCTCCGTAAGGACAGCCCCGATCGCATCGGTTTCTAAACTGGCATTTTCCACGGCCATTGATCGGCTCCGTCAAATGCGCCACCCGTCCTATGATCATATTCCGGCCATTGTATTCTTTTTCGATCCTTTCTTTCACATGCTTCTCCACACAGTTGAGCTCCATCGGAGGAAGAAAATGACTATCCGGCAATTGAGGCAATCCCAATGCTTCGCCACTTATACCGGCAAATTTCTCCACATAGGTATACCATGGAGCCAAATCTTTGTATCGAATAGGCCAATCTACCCCATGTCCATCTTTTAAATTTGCCTCAAAATCCAAGTCAGACCATCGGTAACATTGTTTTCCCCAAAGCAAAGATCTTCCTCCCATTTGATGGGCACGAACCCACATAAATGGTTTTACCTCTGTGTAAGGATTTTCTACATCATTGGCATGGAAATGCTCGTTTGTGGATCCAATAAAACCGGATCGGATACCTTTTGGGTGTCTGGCTTTCTGCTCCGGAGTCAGGCTTCCCCTCAATTCCATATCCCAAGGATCCAAGCTCATCGTCGGATAATCTTTGACATGCTCTACAATTCTCCCTCTTTCCAAAACGAGGGTTTTTAATCCTTTTTCACAAAGTTCTTTCGCAGCCCATCCCCCACTGATTCCTGATCCGATCACAATCGCATCGTAGGTCATTTCTTGTTTTGCGTCAATATTAAAATTGGCCATAGGTTTACATTTAATTGGGGCATAAGTTAACAATTCCTCAAAAAAAACAAGGGTACTATATCGCAACAAATGGTATTCCGTTTGTTTCCTGATAAATTTAAGATCTGATAAACTGTCTTTCTTATTCTTTTTAAAATCAAGTTATTATGAATGCAACCCTGAAAACATGGAAAACCGGAAGAAATCTCCTGCTAAATATTTTGGAACAATACAGCCTAGAAGATCTCAATCAAGTTCCTCCCGGTTTTTCGAATAATATCATCTGGAATATGGGCCACATCCTAGCAGCCCAGCAAGGATTGATTTACAAATCTTCTGGTCACACCGGATATATTTCAGATGAATTTTATAACAGTTACAAGCCTGGCACCAAACCAAAATCTTTTACCTCCCAAGAAGAAACTGATTTGATCAGAAGCTTACTAACAGAGCTGATTCCATTAACAGAAAACGACTTTGAAAAGGGCATATTCACGAGCTATAAGGAAAGACAAACTACTACCGGATTTCATTTAGCAACTATCCAGGACGCCTTAGAATTCAATAATTTTCATGAGGGGCTTCATCTGGGTTATATCATGAGCATCCGCAAGTTTTTATAGTATCCAAGTTTAAATTTTGAGGTGATTTTTCTGCATAAAGAATCATAAGTCCGGCAATTGCCTTAATTTTCACCTATGAAAAAACTGATCTTTACTTTTGCCCTGACATGTTTCTATGGCTTTGGTTTCGCACAGAAATTGGCAGAAACCGAGCAAAAACTAATCGCTGAAGTAGAAAAAAACTACCAGGAAACTGTTGCCCTTTTAGAGGAAGTCACCAATATCAATTCCGGATCTTTAAATTCAGAAGGAGTACAGGCTGTTGCCAAAGTGTTTGAAAGAGAATTCCAGAAGATAGGATTCGAAACAGAATGGTTGAAGTTACCTGCGGAAGTGAAAAGATCAGGACATTTTATTGCCAGTAGAAAAGGAACTAAGGGGAAGAAGATCTTTATCATCGGTCATTTGGATACGGTTTTTGAAAAGGACATGCCTTTCACACCTTTTACTTTTATCAATGATTCCACAGCCACAGGACAAGGTGTGAATGACATGAAAGGTGGAGATGTGATGGCGTTCGCGAGTTTAAAAGCATTACATGATTTGGGATTATTAGAGGATCGTACGATTACTGTTTATTTCACTGGAGACGAGGAAAGCTCTGGGGACGAAGTGATTTCTAGACGTGATTTCATTGCCCGAGCAAAAGAACATGACGTTGCACTGGGTTTTGAAACCACCCAGAGTTTTGGGATCGCTACTGTAGCTAGAAGAGGAAGCAGTGGTTGGCTATTGAGAACAAGCGGAAGACAATCACATTCGAGTGGTGTTTTTAGAGAATCTGTAGGATACGGTGCTATTTATGAAGCTGCGAGAATCTTGACAGAATTTCAAGAGGGATTAGCCGGAGAGCAATATTTGACTTTTAACCCTGGACAAATCATAGGAGGATCTGACATCAGTTATGATTCGGAGACCGGCAAAGGCGAGGCCTTAGGGAAAACGAATATTGTCGCAAGAGAGGCTTTGGTCACGGGTGATTTGAGGTTTTTGGGAGAGGCTCAAAAAGAAGCTGCCAGAAAAAAAATGCAGGCAATCGTTGACAGAAACCTGAATCAAACAGATGCAGAAATTATTTTTGAAGATGGATTACCGTCTATGATCCCAACAGAAGGAAACTATGCTTTGGCAGAAGAATTAAACCAACTGAGTCAGGACATGGGGCTGGGAGAAGTGAAACCCGGCGACCCTGGAAGTAGAGGTGCTGGTGATATATCTTTCGTGTCAGAATACTTGGATTGTCTGGATGGCTTAGGTGCTTCAGGCTCTGGTGCACATGCTCCAGGGGAAACCATCAATATGAAGGAATATCCAGAATTGATTAAAAGAAGTACGCTTTTCCTTTACCGGCTAACAAGGTAAACACAAAAAGAGAATAAGGACTGGAGGAATCTCGTTTAATTGGAATGAAATGATAACGGGAGGTTATGAATATTTCTGATGAAAAACATATCCGACCTCAATGACAAAACCCTTTGGGCCTCCTATTTATTGAGGCTCAATAGGATTTCCAAGCCATATTGCTGAATCAAAATATTGGATTGGGCTTCAGTAAGCATAATCTGGGTATCTAATCGCTTTTTCTGCACCTCGGCAAAATCCTTGTAGGAGATCAATCCATTATCAAAAGCATCTTTTTTGATTCTATACTCCTCATTTCGAAATGCTAATCCTTGTTTAGCTGTCTCCAAAAGAGTCAAGGCATTTTTCAGTTCAAGAATTCTAGTCTGAAGGTCAATCTCCACTTCCTGTGCGATTTGATCTCGTTGTAATTCTGCTTGGCGTAGTTGTATTGACGAAATTCCAACATCTTTTCTTTTTTTACCCCATTGTAAGATTGGCCAACTAAGCGCGGCCCCGACAAAAACATTGCTTCTTGGCACTAAGGGCACATTTTCAAAATAAAAACCCTCAGCAATAAGAGTAATATCGGGAATCAGTTCATTCTTATAAAAACTCAGGCCTGCATCTGCCATTTCAGTTTCTAGTATGGCTTTTTGAAGCTTGGGACTTCCAAAAGCAGCACTGTCTTGCTCAGCTTCTTGGAGTAGTCGGGCAATCAAGCTTTCATCTACTTGAAAACTGTCTGTTTGCCATAGTGAATCTGTCGGGAATCCCAATACCTTATTGAGTTCCATACTATATTTTTTCCGCTCAATTTTCGCCTGCTCCTTTTTAGTTTGATGATCCATTAGATCTGCTTTGAGTCCGATGGAATACAATTCCAGAAGCTGACCTTCAAGAATTCCGCTTTCGGCTTGTCTGAGTTGCTCTTGGACCAAAACTATCTGAGAATCCAAACTACTTAGTTTGATGTCTTCGATCGCTATTCCTGCATAAAGTTTTGCGATTCCTATACGGATTTCATTGATGGCTTCCCGTTTTTGGTTTTCCAACATTACTAATTCTTTGTCTTTTACTTTGACTCCCGAACCGATTTTAAAAAACTGAGTGATGGGCTGATAAATCCCCAAATTGGCTACACCTATAAAGCGATTTTGCTCTGGAATTAAAAATTCGGTTCCTAATCCTATTGGCGGTACTCCCCCAATCAAGGGCAAATCAGTAATGGAAATTTCTACGTCTGTAGTTCGCTGGGTATTGTAATACCAAAAATAGCCTCCATCGAGCATGACCTTTGGAAGATAATCTGCCTTTACTTGCTGGACTTCCAATTGCTTTTTTTCGATCTCAAGTGCTAAAAGTTGAAGTTGTGGATTCGTCTCTTTGGCGATTTCCATAGCCTCTTGAAGGGGAAGCGTTTGACTGTTAGACTCGCTTGGAACTAGCCATAGCAAACCCAAAATAAGGGGCGCAGCTACGAAAGGCTTTAATTTTAGTTCGCCAAATTTCCAATACAGTACAGGGATGACCAAGAGCGTCATAATCATCGAAAAAACCAAACCTACAGCAAGTACGGTAGCCAAAGGAGCCCATAGTGGAGATCCAGAAATGATCATGGGTGTAACCCCAATTGCTGCAGCCATGGTAGTAAGGAAAATTGGTCTAATCCTTCTTTTTCCAGCATGCATAGCAGCTTCTTTTGTACTCATTTGCTCTTTGGTTACCAGCTCGTTTGCATAATCTACCAGAATGATGGAATTTCTCACAGACACCCCGATCAAACTTGCCAGTCCCACAAAAGCTGTAAACCCAAAAGGATAACCAGTCAGAAGGAGTCCAAATGAGGCTCCAAAAATACTTAAGGGAATAGCTGCCAGAACAATGAGAACTTGGTTAAGCTGTTTGAATTGGATAAGCATGATGATAAAAATGATAAAAATGCTAAAAAGCATCACTTTATTCATTTCACTGAAAGTTTCCCGTTGATTTTCATCCTCACCACCAATACTGAGTAAATAGCCTCTGGGTAGTTCAAGTTGTGCTAATTCATCCTTAATTGAGGCTAATATTTCTGAGGGCAAAACATCACTCGCAGCTTGAGACTGTATGGTCAACGTATTCACTCCATTCCTTCTCTTCAAATTAGACGACACCCATGTGGCTTCTATCTCAGCTATTTCATGAAGTGGAACACTGAGTCCCGTGAGAGGCGAAGTGATGTAAAAATCATTCAGACTTTCCAAGGTCTTCTCCTCTAGTTTTAAATCTTTGACAATCACTCCTACCGGAGTTTTGGCTTCCCAAATCTGACCGATCTCAACTCCATCGTAGGCAAATTTCAGTTCTCTGGATATCATGGCATCTGTGATTCCAAATCGATTAGCTGATGCATGGTCTGTCTGGATCATGACCGATAGTTTTTTCCCATAGAAATCGGGAGTAACATGGGATGCCAAAGGTGCTTTACGTAGAATAGTTGCAACCGAGTCTCCCAGTTTTTCCAGGGTAACAATATCAGGACCACTAATCCTTAGCTCAATAGGGGCATCCAGCGAGGGCCCCTGCTGCATCTTTTTTACCACTACATCCATTTCGGGATATGCCTCATTGAGCTCAGTTTCTAATTTCAGTACCAAATCATTGGTCTCATCTATCCCCTCTGTGTTTACTAAAATCTGGGAGGTATTGGACTGAGGAAAATGCTGAGCATAGTTATAATAAAACCTAGGTGCGGAGGTACCTACAAAGGTGGCATAATTTCTCACTTGAGGTTCTGAAGCGATCCTCTCTTCTACCCTTTGAGTCATTTCATCCATTTTTTGGAGTGAGGTACCTTCTTTGGCTCGCATTTCTACTACAAACTGATCCCGCTCTGCCGCTGGAAAGAGCTTCTGCTTCAAAGGGATAAACAAAAGCCCACCTATAAAAACGATGAAAATCCCGAAAGAAAAAATTATTCGGTGATGCTTGAAACCGAAATCAAGCGCCCGATTAAAACCCGCTTCCAGATAGTCCAAAAAGTTCTTTTTATCCTCTTTTTTTGCCAGGCCATGTTTGATAAAAGTGTAGCATAAGTACGGGGTTAAAAACATAGCTACTACAAAAGAAGCATTGATAGCAATGGCCACTGTAAATGGAAGTGACTCGATAAACTCTCCTACGTAACCTGTTAGAAAAATCAAGGGTGCAAATGCTCCAATAATCGTAAGGCCGGCAGTGAACATGGGGATTTTAAGTTGGTCAGCAGATTGCCAAGCAGCGGTATAATTGTCTATTCCTTCATCTAGTTTCTCCACATAGTTGTCAGCAATGACAATTGCATCATCCACTAACATTCCCAATACCACTATCAAAGATGCCAATGAAACCTGCTGTAGTTGGATCCCTAGACCATCCATCAACATAAATGTAAAAGCTACCGTCACGGGAATGGCTGCTGCCGCTACCAAAGCCACCCGAAAGGGAAGTAGTAACAGGATCACAATCACTACGGCTACGATCGCTATAAAAAACTCTCTGATAAAATCATTCACACTTTCGGCCACATTTTGTGGCTGATTAACTACTTGGATAATTCGAATATCATCCGGAATTTCTTCTGTAAAAGAAGAAATCACCTCGTCCACTTCCTTTCCAAAATCCACGATATTGAACCCATTCTGCATCTCAAGGGACATCAGAATGCTAGGGGATCCATTGACTCGAATCAGTTCTGTGGGTTCTTTTTCTTTTCTGACGATTTCGGCAACATCTTCGATTTTGACCAGGCTTCCACCTTCAGACATTCCAATAACTTGATCGGCTAAATCCTCACGACTTAGGTATTGACTTTTATTGCGTAAGGAGACATTAAGCCCGTCCACCTCCACCGATCCCGCGTCATGAATGCTATTTTCTCCCCCTATCGCGAGAAATAGCTGTGGCAAATAGAGTTTGTAGGCGCTTAATTTTTTATTGTCCAAATCAATATAAAAGGCTTCTTCCTGTTCACCGATATATTTGATTTTGGAGAGCGACCGGATCTCTCTGAGTCGATCCCCCAGTCTTTTGACGTATGTTTGGAGTTCACGGCTATCTCTGGAATCGCTCTGGAAACTAATCAAAAGAGCAATGGTGTCTCCGAAATCCGATTCCACCACGGGTCCGATTACTCCAAGTGGCAATTCAGCTAATTTCAAAAGATCCAGTTTATGCTGGAGTTTTGACCAAAAAAGGTCCGCATTGGTCACAAATGACTCCAGTTCCACGACAATATATCCCACACCTTCACGAGAATTGGAATAGGTTTTATCCTTTCTTACCTCTTGATAACTGAAAAGCACTTCTTCTACCTTTGCGATCGCTTCATCCTGAACCTGCCTGGCATTGGCTCCAGGATAGGCCAAGACAACCAGGCCCTGTCGAATATTGAATTTAGGATCCTCTCTTCTAGGCATGGTCAATAATGCAAAAAGGCCAGATACCAGTATTAAAACTGTTAGTGTCAGAATGACTTGTTTGTGATCCAAAGAATTCTTGATAAATGACATTGCTTAAAAAGTTACAGGCATCCCATCCAATAAGTCAATTGCCGGATTTAAGATCAGCAAATCTCCAGGAGACAAGCCCTTCTCCACGACCACTTGGTTTTCTACTAATTTTCCCAAAAGTACTCTTCGTCGTTTTGCCACACCCTTTTCGGCCAAAAAGACATATTGAATTCCATCACCATCCGCATGAACCAACCCTAATGGAATCAAAATCTCCGATTGCGGAAGTAGCTCTTGTAGTCGTACCTCACACAGCATACCATCTTTTATTCTTTCATTCTGGGGAAAGGTAACCTCGACCTCAAAAGTCCGAGTGAGCCTTGAAGCTGCCGGGTTGATCAAATTGACCTTACCCATCAATGTGTCACCAAGAGAGGGGATCAGGATCATTGCCTCCTCCCCCACTTGAATAAAATCGATGGATTTTTCCGGAACGCCAACTTTGGCCACCAGCTCATCCGTATTCAAAAGGGTAAGGACAGGCTGTCCCTGATCTACTGTCATGCCTTGACGGGCCCATATTTTCGAAATAGAACCATTTAAAGCTGCCTTGAGCTCGGTATAAGATTTTTTATTTTTATAGAGATTATAATTTGCTTCTGCCTCATTCCTGAGCGATTTGATCTTATTCAAATCAGCCTCAGGCAAGGATCCGCTGGCATACATGTTTGAAAGGCGCTGGTATTGATCATTTGCTTCAGCTAATTTTGCTTCTGCTATAGCCAAGGCCTCTTGATAATCAGAACTTTCAAGTGAGGCCAATAGCTGACCCTTTTTGACTTTATCCCCTTCCTTTACAAGTAAGGAAATAAGTTTACCAGGTACCAAAAAGGAAAGTTCATGTCGGGAAATTGCTTCAAGCTCACCTTCAAGACTCAAAACCGGCTGAAACCCTTGGCTCTCTATTTTCGAAACCTGAACCACCGTAGCCTCGGGGGCTGATTTGATTGGTTTTGTGCAAGAAATACAAACCAAAAAGGCCAAGGTAATAAGACAAAAAGCACCAATTCGGTTTCGGTTTCGATCGACACACATACTATTTCAAAGATTTGATAGGAAGTTAATCTACTGCTTTAAAGAAGATTAGGGAATATTAAAGAAAAGAATTTCAAAAAAAACACCAAGAGAGTCAAATTTCAGATGGTATAACTTGCAAGGCAAGTCAATGGTTTACATACTCCCCAAAAAAAAATTGGTAATAAGAATCCAGGCTTGATTTGTTGTTTAGAGAAAAGGAAAACAATCGTAGAGTAACAAAACATGAAGCTGATACAAAAAATAGGGATTGGCGAGATGTAATGCGAAGGTCCAGGAAGTAGAGGTTGCTGTAATACTTCATTCGTGGCAGCTTACTTGAATGGTCTCGAGGGAAAAGGAGCATCTTTCCGCTGAGTTGTTGCTTCAAAAGTGACTATCACTATGAAAGAGTACTAGGAATTGATTTAAAGAAGTACTTTAATGTTTTACCTTTTTCGAAGGTAAATTGTAGTTTCGCAGCGCTTTTATAAAATTTCATATAAATGGCTAAAAAAAAGTCAAATAGAACCCCACTTGGATTACTCATATTACTGGTTTTACTGACGTCTGGGGCAGGTTTTTTGGTGATCACTACTTGGAATAAACTTCATCAGAAACCTTACTATGCCAATCAGCCAATCTCAGAACAGGAGGCCTTAAAATTTGATTACATATTCAAAACCCAATCCGAAGGGATTTTAGGAATTGATATGTCACATTATCAAGGGAAAATCACTTGGGAGCAACTGGAACTCCAGATCAAAGATAGACCCGTTGAGTTTTTTATTTTCCGGGCTACCATGGCGGATGACCAGGATCAGCTGTTTCGGGAATACTGGAATGCTCTGGATACAATGGATGTGGCCAGAGGCGCCTACCATTACTATCGCCCTAATGAAAACAGTACGCTTCAGGCACATAATTTCATCAAGTCTGTTCACTTAAGAAAAGGAGATCTCCGGCCTATCTTGGACATAGAAAAACATTCAACCATCCAATCCCAAAACAGATTAAGAGAAGGGATCCAAAACTGGTTAAATATTGTGGAAAATCACTATGGGGTCAAGCCAATTATCTACACCGGAGATACTTTCAACAGGCATGTCTTAGTGGGTCATGGCTTTGAAGACTATCCGCTTTGGGTCGCCAATTACAATCCTGTAAAAGAACCCGAAAGTGATTATTGGGTGATTTGGCAGTTTTCTGAAAAAGGACGAATGAAAGGGGTCAAAGAAAATATCGACTTAAATGTCCTAAGAGGCGGACAAGAAACGCTAAAGGCTTTGATATTGGATTAAAAATCAAAAGGTCTTAAATTCCTGCTTAGACCTTGCCAAATGAAAAAACCATTTCTGATTATTTTTCTTCTTGTTGCTAGTATTCATCAGTCATACTGCCAAAAAAAGCAACCCAATATTTTATTTTTGATCGCCGATGACTGGTCCGCTCCGCATGCAGGAATTTATGGAGATCAGGTAGTACGAACGCCCACTTTTGACCGTCTGGCAAAAGAAGGAGCACTTTTTACAAATGCATATACTGCTTCACCGTCTTGCTCACCCTCTCGGGCCGCTGTGCTTTTAGGCCGCTATCCACATCAAAATGAAGATGGGGGAAATCTTTGGTCTGAATTTCCAGCACAATTCCCAACTTATGTTTCTATCCTAGAAAAAGATGGGTATTTCACTGGGTCAACACGCAAAGGATGGGCACCAGGAGACTATAAAGTCAGAGGATTGGACCATAATCCGGCAGGTAAGTCATTCGAGGATTTCGAGACATTTTTAAAGTCTAAGCCGAAAGATCAACCATTCACTTTTTGGTTTGGCAGTACAGACCCCCACCGAACCTATGAACCGAATACAGGAATCCAAACAGGAATGTATCTAGAAGACGTGACTGTTCCAGGTTTTTTCCCAGATAATGATTGCGTTAGAAATGATATCCTGGACTATTATTTTGAGGTCGAAAGGTTTGATAGAGAATGCGGTCATTTGATCAAACTGCTGGAAGAAGCCGGAATTTTGGACAATACCATTATTGTGATGACAAGTGATAATGGAATGCCTTTCCCAAGAGCAAAAGCCAATCTTTATGATTATGGCACCAGAATGCCGCTCGCGATAAGATGGCCTGAGAAAATAAATGCAGGAACAGTCATTGACGAGTTTGTGAATTTTGTAGACTTCGCTCCCAGTTTTATAGAAGCTGCCGGATTAGAACAGGAAACCATGAGCGGACAGTCCCTTTGGCCACTCCTTTCAGGAAAAAAACAGGACCGAGCTCAGGTATATTTAGAGCGGGAAAGACATGCAAATGTTAGAAAAGGGGATTTATCATATCCCATGAGAGCCATCCGGGATCATCAATACCTCTATATCAGGAATATGATGCCTGAAAGAAATCCGGCAGGTGATCCGACTGTCTATCAATCTGTTGGGCAATTTGGGGATATCGATAATTCGATTACCAAGTTTATGATCATGAACCTGAAAGGAAAATCCAGCCCCAACCGACCTGATTACTTCAAGCTGGCTTTTGAAAAACGTCCTGAGGAAGAATTATATGATGTGATCGCAGATCCCTATCAGCTGGTCAATCTTGCCAACGATCCCTCTTTGGCGGAAATAAAAACCCAAATGAAACAGAAACTTCAAACATGGATGGAAGAAACGGGAGATCGAAGAGCTTCTGATCCCAGAAGTCTCTATTGGGACCAAGTCCGTTATACTCCTGATTACCAATTTGAGAATTTCGATTTCAAACAGGGAATTTCAGACTATAAAATCTTACCGCCATTCGGGAAATATGCAAAATCAGGCATCCCCTGCCTGGATCAATAGAATCATTTGATGATCACATCCTCCGGGTACGGTTCAAAGCCAATTTTATGTGCGATGACATACAAAGAATCTCCGGAATTCCATGGAAATGGCTTTTGGTAAACTGACCAAACATCTGAAGTAGATTTTCTATATCCGATCGATGCACTTGGGGTGGCGGTACTCAAAGTCACCAATCCATTTTCATAGGTGATCTTAGGGCGTTCTGTAGTCGGGGCAATTCTGTTTCCTCCCCACCATTGCTCGACCATTTGCATTTCCGGTACTTCGCCATAATCTCCGTAGTAGTTTACCCAGTCCAAATGTGCCTTTCTTAGTTCTTCCAATTTTTCCTGATGTTCTGGACTATCCACTAGGTTATTGAATTCCCAAGGGTCAACCTGCGTATCATAGAGTTCTTCTACTGGTTTGGTTTCATCAAACCATCTTTCTTGCTCCGGGGTTAATTTCCCTTGCTCATGAAGATCCAATAAGTGGACCATCAGCGGATTACTCAACCGAAATTGAATATTCTGGTAGTTTGGCTCATTGGGCATATAGTTCCTGATATATTTAAATCTACCGTCACTTACAGCCCTAACCCGGTCATATTCAGAATCCATCCTGTCCCTTGCGGCATAGACATACTTTCTTGGTGCAGACTTTTGAGGACCTAAAAAGGCCTGACCTTGCATGGCCATGGTGATTTTGATTCCAGCGAGTGATAACATAGTCGGAGCAAAATCCACAAAACTTACCAATTCATTATTGACAGTTCCAGGTTCTAAGAATGGCGCTTTGATCATCAATGGAATTTTCAACCCTCGATCATACAATTCTCTTTTGAAATAAGGCATGCCATCACCATGATCGGAATAATAGAAGATAATGGTATTTTCATAGAGTCCGGCATCTTTCAGTTCTTGGATGATTTCCCCTACTTGGGTATCCATTCGCATGACATTGGTAATAAATCTAGCCATGGTATGTCTGGAAATGGAGTCATCAGGATAAACTGGTGGGATGGTCACGGAATCTGGATCAACCAGTAATGGCTCGTCTGCTCTGACCCAAACTTGGGATTCATGGGAAATAGTCAAATTGAAAATCGAGAAAAAGGGCTGATCTGGATCAGGTCTGTTTTTCCAATGCGCTTTGTTACTGCTCTCATCCCACATGGTCACAGGTGCCACAAACTGGTAATCCTCTTTAGAATTGTTGGTGGTATAATAACCGATCATCCTGAGATATTCAGGAAATCCCAACATGCCGTCAGGAAGCATTGCAGAATAAGTTTTAAAATTCGCAGGATAGGCATCCCTTGCATTAGCGGACATTCCCAAAGTCCTCATATGATGGGCACCGATTGCCGTTTGGTAAGCTCCGGTAATGATGGCAGCCCTACTTGGAGCACAGACCCCGGCAGTTGAAAAAGCATTGGTATAGCGCACGCTTTCTTTTGCAAACTGATCCAAAACTGGTGTCTTACCTCCTGTTCCTCCATAAGCTCCTAGATGTTCTGGAGACATATCCTCGTTGACTATCCATACGATATTGGGCCGATCAGGGTAGTTTTTATCAGATTGGGATTCTTCTGGAGCAGTGCAGGAAATAAAAAAAGTACAACTCAACACAAATGCCAAAAGAGCGCTACTATTCAATAGTTTCATAGGGAGATTCCGTTTTACAGGGGAAAAGTTAAGTTAGGATTTTTAAAAGAAAAGCCAATAATTCTTCTACCACAAAAATGGATTTTGGCTATTCCATCCTGAAATAGAAGAATCCATACTCCCGTTTTATTTATGTTGGCTTATTATTTTATTTAATTATCCGCTTTCATACTATGAAAGAAATTGATGCAAGATTAAATGAGCTCAACTTTAAATTTATGACTACTTCGGTCGCCTGTCTCCCGTAGCTATCGGGAGGTTTTCTAGCCAGTAAACCAAAGAAAATAAACGACTTGGCATCATTTCGGACAATCATTTAATTTGGATATCCGGATTTTTCCAAAAAATCTTCAAAAGCAAATAAAGCAAGGTTAAATCACCTGTTGAATCCAATTTATCTTTCAGGCAAATGATTTAGGAACCTTGGGCAGTTTGTAATATATGCTCGAACCATTCTGTCTTTAGTTCCATTTAACCTCCTAAAAATCTCCCTCTCGAAAAGAAAGATTTTTTTATCTTGGAGCCAATCTCTTTAAACCCATGAAAAAACCTCTTTACATTCTCTTAGCATTCTTTTTTCTGTTTCAACACTTTTCCATCGCCCAACAAAAAGTCTGGCTCGACTCAGACACCGGTAATGAGATGGATGATCTTTACGCCATTGCCTATTTGATTAAGGTGGAGGGGATTAACTTGATTGGCCTGAGCTCAGCCCACTTCAACAATGCCGACCTGAATGTCTTCGAAAAATGGAATGCATACGAAACTGCAATCCTCAAGCCTGTTGAAGAAAGTCAACGTCTCAATGAGGAAATCCTAGCTGCGATGGGTCGGACAGACATCCCTCACCCACTCGGTGCAGACCGGCAAATCGGTCGGGCTTGGGGGCAGCAAGACCCAAGAGATTCTCCCGCTGCTCAGGCTATCATTTCAGCTGCTCGAGCTATGGTTGGAAACGAAAAACTGGATGTGGTTACACTCGGTGCCATGACCAATATCGCTACCGCATTGATGTTGGCTCCGGATATCAAAGATAAAATACGCCTGTTCTCCCTAGGCTCATGGTACACACCTCAGACACGTGCCTGGAACAAGAGTGAATTCAACATCCGATGCGACCTCAACGCCTTTGATTATTTACTCAATCTGGAAGGACTAGATTTCACGATTATGACCACGACCACTTCCTTTGCCTTAAAGTTTGACCGGGATGAAACATATTCAAGACTGGATGAACATGTTACGATAGAAAAAATCCTGGCGGATCGTTGGCAAATCCACAATCCCCAAGATAAAACCAGAGTCATGTGGGACTTAGCTTTGGTAATGGCTTATATGCACCCTGAGTGGGCTACAACCTCTTCTGTGATGACCCCTCCGGAAAATAATCCTCGGGTTGTTCAAGTCTTTACAGAAATCGATGCAGATAAAATGAGAGAGGAGTTTTGGAGATTGATCAAGTCCAGGTAAAGTACCGGATTCCGATTTTTTAAATGGAATTTCTTAAATTCCTATTCAAACGCAAAACCCAATTCTTCATGTCTCCAACCGATAAGCTGAACCGCCGTGATTTTATCGGAACTGCGGCAACGATAGCAGCTTCTTTTTCAATTGTCCCTTCCAATGTGATAGCGGGACTCGGTAAGATCACCCCTTCTGATCAGATCACTGTAGCAAATATTGGCTGCGGTACTCAGGGGCTTAGGGAAATGGGAGGACTTTTACTCAATCCCAACATCCGGGTTGTGGCAGTTTGTGATTCAAATAAATACACAGAAGATTACATCGACTGGTCACCATATGGAATCAGAGATGATATTCGTAAAGTATTGGGAGATGATTCTTGGTGGCAAAATGCAAAGGGTATTCCCGGAGGAAGAGATGTAGGCCAGGCTTATGTTGAGAAATATTATGCAAAAAACAATCCTGGAGGAACCTATAAAGGCTGTGCTTCCTACGAGGACTTCAGAGAGCTTTTTGCAAAAGAAAAAGGAATTGACGTGGTCAAAGTAATGACACCAGACCATACCCATGCTTCGATAGCCATCACGGCAATGAACCAAGGAATTCACGTAGTCACACATAAACCCATTTCCAATCGGCTCTTAGAAGGAAGAAAAGTCATAGAAAAAGCAGAATCTTCCGGAGCAATCACGCATTTACTGGCTTGGTCAGACCGGCCAGAATATCGCCAGATCAAAGCCTGGATGGATGAAGGGTTGATCGGTGAGCTGAAAGAAATCCATAATTGGTCGTATCGACCTGTATGGCAGCAATGGACCAAACGCCCCACGGAGACACCGCCTATTCCTAAAGGATTCAATTGGGATTTATGGTTAGGGCCGGTTCCTGAGGTGAAGTATCATCCTCACTACACCAATAATGTTTTTAGAGGTTGGTATGAATTCGGAGGCGGCTCAGTTGCGGATATGGGGCATTATAGTCTTTTCCCTTTATTCGAAACATTAGGAATCAGCAAATCGCCAATTGCAGCAAAAGCTTTTGGAACCACTACAAGAGAAGAAATTGATCATGTGTATCATTGGGTGGAGAATAATGTAGCGTTCCCGGCCAGCTGTATGATCAAATGGAAATTTCCTGAACAGGAAAATTTACCGGGTTTTGACCTTTATTGGTACGATGGAGGAATGAAACCTTTTGCTCCGGAGGAATTGGAAATGGACGGCAAAGATACCCCTGAAGAAGGGTTGATGCTGATAGGAACCAAAGGAAAAATCTTGGGTGGATTCAGAGGCGAAAATCCTGTTTTGCTCCCTGAAAGTAAAATGAACACCCGCCCAGAATCAGAAAAAATCAATTCCCGGGAAGTGGACAGAAAAACAGATATGTGGGTAGAAGCGGTGAAATCAAAAACCCAGACTCCAGGAAGTTTTATCCGTGCCAAAACGATTACAGATACCATAAATCTAGGGGCGATAGCGCTTAGAACTGGCAAAAGAGTGGAGTTTGATGCCAGTGACCCTAAAATCACCAATGACGAATCAGCCAATCAATATATGACCAGAGCCTACAGAAAAGGCTGGGAAATTTAACTATCATACTTTCCACTTAATTTTTATTTTACCCAAAAAATCTACACCATGAAAAACAGAAGAGAATTCTTAAAATCAGCAGGACTTGCCAGTGCCGCCGTAGGGCTAGGACTGCCCCAGTTTGCCTTTACCACTAAAAAAGCAGCAGACCCACTTTTCAAAATCTCATTGGCCGAATGGTCATTAAACAAGGCATTGTTTTCAGGTAAAATCGACCATTTGGATTTCCCGATTTTGGCGAAGCAACATGAGATCGATGCGGTGGAATATGTCAATCAGTTCTTTAAAGACAAAGCCCAAGACATGGCCTATCTGAAAGAAATGAAAACCCGTGCAGATGGAGAAGGAGTCACCTCGGTTTTAATCATGGTGGATGGAGAAGGAATGCTTGGAGCTGCTACTCCTGAAGGAAGAAAACAAACTGTAGAAAATCACAAAAAATGGGTCGAAGCCGCCAAGTTCCTTGGCTGTCATGCAATCCGTGTCAATGCCTATTCCGCCGTGCCTTGGAGTACCAATCCTGCGGATGCAAAAAAAGCAATGGATATCACCAGCTCAGGATTGAGACAACTTTGCGAGTTTGCAGATGATTTTGATATGAACGTTATCATCGAAAATCACGGGGGATTTTCCAGCAATGCTAAATGGCTGGCCGAAATGATTAAGGAAACAGCTCATCACAGAGCTGGCACATTACCGGATTTCGGGAATTTCAGAATTGCCACAGAGAATGACAAAAATATATCATATGACTCCTATCGTGGTGTGGATGAATTGATGCCATTTGCAAAAGGCGTCAGTTTAAAACCAGTTGTTTGGGATGATGCAGGCAGAGAACATCCGCTGGATTATACCCGAATGATAAAAATCGTGCTGGCTCATAATTTTCACGGATATGTAGGGATCGAGCATGGAGTAGAAGGTAGGGAGTGGGATAGCATTTTTGAGATCAGACGTGGACTGGAAGATGTACGAAGAACTCTCGAAGCAGAGGGATAAAACCTTTTTACAAAGGATTCAGTAAACCTTACTGAGTCCTTTTTTTTTAAACCCAAAACATGAAAACCGAATTTTTATCAACAGTACCAGTTTTACCATCCAGTGACATAGAAAGAGATTTGATATGGTATGAAGAAAAGCTGGGATTTAAGAAGATTTTTGGAGATTCCATGTATGTAGGAATCCATTACAAAACAGTTTGGCTGCATTTACAATGGCATGCTGATACAGATGACGACCCTTTGTTAGGTGGTTCGGTGGTCCGGATTTTTGTCAAAAACATCGATAAATATTTCAATCGCCTTCTAGCCAGAGGAGTGGTAAAAAAAGAAGATCTAAAACTGAATACACCCTGGGGCACCAATGAATTTGGCATTTATGACCCAAATAGAAATGCGATTTTCTTTGTAGAGGATATTTAATCATCATGCTTTTGATTCCTTCGCCCAAATAACCTCCGTCAATTGACCTGAGTTAATTCAATCAGTTCAAAAGTCATAAAATCCTCCTTGTTTTCTGGATTTTGAGGGTGATTGATGGAAAGATATAATCCATTCTCTGTTACAAAGAAATTATCCTGAAAATACCTTCCTCCTTCGAATTTTCTTTCAGTCAGTAGAGTTAAATCCGAATCAAATACCATCAATACAAAAGGCCCTGGTTCAGTCATTAATTTTCTTAGCTCTTCCATTTCATCTATGTCAAGCGTAGGAAAAGCAAATCGATAATACAAATCCTTATAAGGATCATAGACTAGGGAGCCATATCGGGAACTCGCCATCGCGTATTTAGCAAACTCCGGCGAACTGGTCTCCCTGGAAAAAGATGGTAAAATATTTTCCAAAAACTGGCTCCGACCTTCCTTTGGCAGCAAAGGTTCTTTCAAGTTATCCGAAAAATAAAGCCGGTGATCCCCCAAAAAAGAAACAACCGTTTTTTCTCCTGTTTGTATGACACTGGACTCTAATTGTTTTTGCCCAGAATTTAAATAATCAGGTGGGAAATGATAATGAACTGATTCCATCGCACCATTTTTCAAATCAATGCCAGCTAATAATGGTAATTGATCCAGTTTCTCCTGAGTAAGTGTTTTGATATCAACATCAAATCTTGTTTTCCCATATAACTTGCCATCTGAAATCCAAGGAGGGGAATTATAATAACTCCTGCTCAAAAAGAGATTGTATACAGATTCTGGAAGTTCAAAATTCGTTTTATGGACAATTTGGGCTGTGGTATCAGTCAAAAAAACAGTTTTACTCCCTATGGATAAAAGATAAATGCTATCCAGACTTTGAACCTGAAATCCGAAAATATCGGAAACACCATCAGGCCCTTCTCTTTCAAACTGGAGATTCTTGACTGTTTTTCCAGAGTAGACGTCAAAGATCTGGACCTTATTGGAATTCAAGTCCAGGCTAAAGAGATAAGGATCGAGAAATTGAAAGCCATTGCTTTGATTGGAACTTATGGTGTCCAATTCAAATTTTAAGAACTTACCGGATGGCTCTAGATTGTATGTTGGTTCATTCTTTTGCTTATCGCAAGAAATAAGTAAGAGTAAGAATCCAAAAAGTAGTTTGAAAAAGGGATTTTTAGGATGCATGCTGTTATTTTAAGCTATAATTGAAAATTAAACTACAAAAATAATTTATAAATAATGACACAACATCTCGGTCAAATCGCTCTTTTGGTCAAAGATTATGAGGAGGCAATTCGATACTATACAGAAGTGCTTGATTTTGAATTACTAGAGGACACGCCTTTGAGCGAAACCAAGCGATGGGTTCGGGTCTCTCCTCCTGGATCATCTTGCCATTTACTTTTAGCAAAGGCATCAAATGACAGTCAGATAGCTCAAATCGGATATCAGGCTGGCGGTCGGGTGTTTTTATTTCTTTACACAGATGACTTCTGGAGAGATTACAAAAAATATACAGCCCGGGGAGTGGAATTTATCCGCGAACCCAGTGAAGAGGAGTTTGGGACCGTTTCAGTGTTTAAAGATCTCTATGGGAATCTCTGGGATTTGATCGAAAAGAAATAACAGTCAAAAGAGTAAAAATCGATAATTTTAAACCTCACTTTCAATCACAATGGAAACCCAACCAAATAATCCACTACACGGAGTAAAACTTGCAGACATGGTCACTTATCTGGTGGAGTTTTATGGTTGGGAAGAATTAGGTCAAAGAATCACGATCCGCTGTTTTACTCACGATCCTTCTATCAATTCCAGTTTGAAATTCCTCAGAAAAACCCCTTGGGCCAGAGAAAGAGTGGAAGGTTTGTATTTGAAAGCTTTGCGGGATGCCAAAAAGAAGTGATATTTAGTTAAACCGCAAAGTTCGCAAAGAAATCACAAAGGGATGATTTTGTTGAGCTTTGACCTTTTTTAGCAAAAATAAATTAAATGGAAGCACTGAAATAACAGTAAAATATTCCTTAAAAATGATCAGACTAAGGGTTCAGATTTTTTCATAGAAGACACTTTGTTCACTCTGCGACAACTTAAGTGACCATTGCGGTAAAAAAAGCATTTACAAAAAAAGCCCGAAGTATTCTCCGGGCTTTTCGTTTTATGGATTGTGGTTGTTTATACGTAATTATTCAACATCACTGGCATCACTAGCATCAGGATGTCTTCGTTTTCGTCTTGCTCAGCAGGGACGATCAGTCCAGCTCTATTTGGTGCAGAGAATTTCAAGGTTACTTCCTTGCAGGAAAGGTTGTTTAACATCTCCACCAGGAATTTTGCATTGAAGCCGATTTCGATATCCTCTCCATCATGCTCGCAGGACAATCTTTCATTTGCCTCATTGGAGAAGTCAAGATCTTCTGCAGAAATCAACAATTCACTTCCTGTCAATTTCAATCTCACTTGATGCGTGGTCTTATTCGCATAAATCGCGATACGTCTCAAGGAGCTCAACAATTCAGAACGATCGATAGTCATCAAATTTGGATTGTCCGCAGGGATTACATTTTCGTAATCAGGGAAGCGCTCATCAATCAATCGACAGATCATTTTGATGCTGTTGAATTTGAAATAAGCATTTGATTGGTTGAATTCTACGGTCACCGGAACGTTTTCAGATGGTAAAGTAGACTTCAACAAATTCAAAGCTTTGCGAGGGATAATCAAGCTGGCTGCATCACCTGAAGCAATATCCACTCTTCTGTATCTGATCAATCGATGTCCGTCTGTAGCTACGAAAGTAGTATTCGTAGGACTCAAGTTGATGTAAACACCAGTCATGGCAGGTCTCAATTCATCGGAACTAGTAGCGAAGATCGTGTTGGAAACAGCGCTAGAAAGTACTTCAGTAGACATATCCACGGTAGTGGCATTGCTTACTGTAGGGATTTTTGGAAAATCAGTGGCATTCTCACCTGCCAATCTATATCGTCCGTTATCAGAACTGATCTCTACAGCATAGGTATCGTGATCGATGCTGAAAGTCACCGGTTGCTCAGGCAAATTTTTCAGTGTTTCAATCAAAATACGGGCTGGAACGGCAATATTTCCATCTTCCTTTGCCTCCACTGCGATTTCGGTAATCATCGAGGTCTGAAGATCCGAAGCAGTAATGGTCAATAAACTGTCTTTAATCTCAAAAAGGAAGTTTTCCAAAATAGGAACAACAGGATTGGTAGTCACCACGCCGTTGATCGCTGAAAGCTGCTTGAGTAAGGCAGAAGAGGAAACAATAAATTTCATATCGAAGGGCTTATTAATTTTAATTCTTGCAATGGGGGTAAATTTATAAATAAAATCGATTCAGAACTGACCATACTGAGAAAGACTCGAAATTATTGTGAAGAAAACTCGTTTTTTTAGCTAGTTTATTTTTTTGGAAAATTTTTGATTGCGGATCCACCAGACAAATGCACCTATCAAAAGCAGGATCATGACCGGGGCGACCACATTTATCAATTGCCAAAAAGTCTTTTCTTGGGCAACTTTCACTTTATTCAAAGGCCGGATCTTAAAGGTCCTGGTTCGGGAGGCAATGATGCCCTCCGGTTCAGAAAGATACTTGACCATATTTCGTAAAAGCAGTTTATTCGCATAAGTTACTTGACTAAAGGGATCTTCTCCCAGAGCCAAAGGACTTCCGTCCTGGAGATTTCTTTGGCTTTGGAACACATCTCCATCTCCAAAAACCACTACTTTCCCGCTACCTGAATCTTTAAATTCTTCTTTGGAAAAACCCTCAGGCAAAAACCTGTTCTTGAAAAGCGAGGTGAAATTCCCTTCCAGTAAATAACCCATAGGAAGATTTTTCAAAGAAAAGTTCTCCTCCTGAGGTTCTTTCTGCATATCGTTAAAAGCCACCCGAACAGGAGCCTTCAAAATTCCGGAGTGATTGGAAGAAAAAATCAAAGGTGTTTTTCGCACTCCTTCCGCCATTACCGTGTCCAGGCTGCTGGCAAAACGAAAATAAACCACATCTAAGCCTTTGGTAATCGGATGATCCTGCATGATACCTGCCTGGATATAAAACGGCCATGGCAAAGGCACCATCTGATCTTGATTGCCAAAATTCCCAGCCATCACAGGAAAATACCCAAAATTCAGATCCTGGATTAAATCCTTGTTGACACGAATTCCATATTTAAACAAGAGGTTTTCTAGACCTGAATCCACTGGCATGGCAAATGTCCCTTCCCCTCCGGCCTGGGCTATATCCACTGCCACTCCATCAATCATCACGACCAGATTTCCACCGTTCATTACATATTGGTCTAGAAGATAGATCTCCCTTTCGGTATAAATTTCCCGAGGACCTTCTATGAAAATGATTTTAAAATTGGCAAGATCAGAAGGTTTCTTTGCCTGCTCCAGTGGCACTTTAAACAGTTCAAACTCGCCATCCAGCGCCTCTACCAAACCATACCCATCATCTTCCGCCATTTCTCCATGTCCCATGATCATCGCAATCGCCGATTCCTCTGGGCTGACCAGTTTTTTGATGGCATTGCTCAATTCAAATTCTAAATTCTCAATGGATTGGTTCAAAATCTCATCAGCTCCCATTCCCCGTTCACCTTTTAAAACCAGGGCCCCTGTTTCAAACTCCGAATCACTGACCAAAATACCGGGAAAAATCAAAGTCGCCTGCTGTCCCGAGTTTTGACTCACATACACATTCGTTGGGTTGATACCATACTGGGTCAGCGTCCCAATAAAGGCTTCCTGCTCACTTCCTTCCACCGAAAGCGGGTCGAAATAAGAATAGGAAATCTTCTCTGGGCTGTAGGAATTAAACGTCCGAACTGTCTCTTCAATGGATTTTTGCAACCTCCTCATCCCACCGGGCAAATTATCTGCAACTAATAAAATATCAACATGTATGGGCTCAGTCAATTGCGACAGCACTTCTTCAGTTGCCGGATGCAACGAGTACCTTTTTTCCTCAGTTAAATCTATCCGGAATCTGAGGAATTGTGCCAAAATCACAAAAACGACAACTCCTCCTAGGAGGATTGTCCATTGTTTGATAGTATTTGTGATCGGCTTTTTCATTTATTCTTCAAAGTCAACATGCTCAAACCCAAAAACAACCAGATCATTCCCAACATAAAAAAGACATCTGTAGCGTCTACCACTCCTCTACTGAGATTGATGTAATGAAAACTCAGGCTCAACTCCTCCACCCAATAAGCAAAATCGCCTACCTGAAGATCAGCCAATGCAGAAAACCCGAAATACAGCACAAAACATAAAAAAACGCCCAGAACAAAAGCCAAAACTTGCTGGGATGTCAAGGAACTTGCAAATAGGCCTACCGCTGCGAAAACTGCCCCGATCATCAGGAGCCCAATCCATGAGCCCATAAAGCCTGCCTGATCGAGATTTCCAACGGGATCACCTAATTGGATAATACTATAGAAATAAAGTAATGTAGGTAACACCGCCAGAATCACTAAGAATAAAAGGGCAAAGTATTTGGCCAATAAGATCTGGAGCAAGGAAAGTGGTGAAGTTCTCAGCAATTCCCAGGTTCCGGTTTTTCGCTCATCAGCGATTGACCTCATCGCAATGGCGGGAACCAAAAAAGTAAACACATAAGGAGTATATGAAAACAAGGCCTCTAAGTCTGCATAGCCATATTCCAACACGCTGCTTTCTGGAAAAACCCACACGATCAGACCTATGGCTACCAGAAAAAGTGCCAACACTAAATAGCCCAAAAGGCTTCCAAAAAATGCATTGATTTCTTTTAGAAACAGGCTTTTCATCTGGTTAGTAGTGTTTTTTAAAGGTCAGATGGAAACTCGATTTGTCAATCTTTTTTCTTGGATTTTGGGTTTTTGGGAAGCTCGGTTTCATCGGGTAATTTCTCTGAAAATTTGTTCCAAATTCTTTTTATTTTGACTCATGCTGATCAGGTTGAGATTTCTTTCCTGCACGATCTTCATCACTGATTTTCTTGCCTCAGAAGCATCTTCACAACTGATGCTCACGGAATTATTCCCTTTGTTCCCAAAAATCGGCGATCCGATGGATTCAAACCATTCCAGTTCCAAACTTTCTTCAGTTTCCAGGTCCAACCTGACTTCTGAACTGGTAGCTTTTAAATTTTCCAATGCCTCTGCAGCAAGGATCTTGCCTTTATTGATGATCACCACATCTTGACAGATAGCCTCTACCTCCTGCATGATGTGAGTGGACAGGATCAAAGTTTTGTCTCTGGCTATTTCCGAAATTAAGTTTCTAATTTCCACCAGCTGGTTTGGATCCAAACCTGTAGTCGGTTCATCTAAGATTACTACCTGAGGATCATGGATCAAGGCTTTTGCCAGACCTACCCTTTGACGGTAGCCCTTGGATAACTGTCCGATTTTTTTATGCTGCTCTGGGCTTAATCCGGTTTTTTGAAGCAAGTCTTTGATCCGTTCTTGTCGTTTGGAACCGGTGATTCCGTAAATGCCTGCAGAGAATTCCAAGAATTCACGAACATACATATCCAGATACAAGGGATTATGTTCTGGGAGATAGCCAATTTTGGGACTCACCACTTTGGGATTTTGAAGGGCATCGAGCCCCATAACTTTGACTGAACCGCTATCAGCTTGGATAAATCCGGTGATGATTTTCATCGTAGTGGATTTACCGGCACCATTTGGACCCAAAAAACCCAAAATCCTACCTGGACTTGCAGAAAAAGACACTGAATCAAGTGCTTTTTGGGTTCCGTAAAGCTTGGTGAGTTGGGATACTTCGAGTGACATTCGGCTATTTTAAGCTATCAAAAGTACGGAAAAATTATAGTTTCGTTCAACCAAAGCAAGTAAGCTTCCTTGGATGAAAGGCGGATTCAAATCAAAGAAAATTTTCTTTTGCCCTTTAAGCATCAATTTTCCTTCCTTTATTTTGCTCTTCCTAAATTTTCCAGCAAAAGATCAATCTTGGTAATACCTACATACTCAGCGACTAGTTCCTGTTTTGTATTATAGCAAAAAATAGAAGGAAGACTTTTGATCTGGAGGTAGCTCGCCACATTCATATCTGCATCTAACAAAAAATGAACATTTGATCGATCTTTGATTTCGAGCCCATTTACAAATCCAATCATTTCTGGTTTTGGCTGAACGGTCGCGAAAATGAGGTTATATTCTTTAAACTCATTGATCCTTCTAGAGATTTCACCCAATTCATCTTGGCATAAGTGGCAGGTTGAATTGAAATATATAAAAAGCGTTGGCTTGTCGCCAGCCAGTTGGTGAATCGGACTTACTTTCCCATTAATATCATATAAATTAAAATCCGGCAAGAGTTTTGGCGTGGTGGTTTTTGCAGCAACTTCCAGTTTCTTTGGTTGGAAAGAAGACCCTAAAAAGGCTGTAGCTCCTAATAATAGAACGATCAAAATGATCAGATTAAGTTTTTTCATAAGACAATTTCAGAAAGACTCCGGGCAATTTAACCACTATCCTCCCTTAAACCAATCTAAAGAAGGATGGCAGGTTTTGTTGATCATCTGAATGGGTATAAAAAAACACCCATGAAATCATTTCATAGGTGTTTCTACCTTTTTTCTGTTTCTATTAATTATTTCTTTCCTTTTGGTCGCAAGGGTCTGCACTCCACATCCGCAACAAAGTAATTGGGGTGAGTTTCCAGCGTCTGAACAATCGTCGTTGCCACATCAATAGGTCTCATCATGTTTTCGTGCGCATCCACTCCAGGAATCTCATCAAAGAAATTTGTCTGGATGGAGCCAGGGTAAATGGTAGAAACTTTGATCCCAAAATCTCTTAATTCCATATACAAGGAATGTGAAATTCCCCGGACCGCGTGCTTGGTTCCCACGTATCCGGCAAATTTATTTACCCCATTCAGGCCGGCAATCGAGGCCACATTCAGAATATGTCCTTCATCGGCGGTTTTCATCCCCGGGATCAATCTTTTGGTGGTATAAAAAATCCCATGCACATTGGTATCAAACATAGCTTTCCAATCATCTGAGGAAAACGTCTCTGTTTCTCCAGCGACACCGAACCCTGCATTATTCACCAAAATCCGGATGTCCTTCCCGAGTTTTGCAACGGTTGCCTGGAATGCTTTTTCTACAGAATCCTCCTTTGCCACATCACAGGTAAAAAAGTGGAAATTCTCATGATCGAATTCAGGAGCATTTCTACCCCAGCCCGCCACGATACTTCCTTTATCGATTAACTGCTTGACTACTTCCAGACCCACACCTTTACTTACTCCTGTTACTACTGCTATTTTATTTTTAAGTACCATTTATTGAATGATTGAGTTTTCTATCTAAAGCTTTTTACTGCCAAATAGTTCTTCGTGGAGATTCATTTCCGGTAATTCTTTTGATGGAATGAGCTACTTCGGGGTATTTTTCTAAATTTGATTCATAAGATTTTAACCATCAACCATGAAAAAACTATTATTACCCTTGCTGATTTTTCCAATCCTTGGATCAGGAACAGCACTTGCACAGTCTTCCCTAAGACCGGCCATAGACACCAAAGCGAATGCCATTGAGTCTAAAGTAATCGAATGGAGAAGAGATATCCACATGCACCCGGAGTTGGGAAACCAGGAATTCAGAACAGCAAAAAAAGTGGCTGATCATCTCCGGTCTTTAGGCATCGAAGTGACTGAAGAAGTGGCGGTAACTGGTGTTGTAGGATATCTGAAAGGTGGAAAACCAGGTCCTACTGTAGCCCTGAGAGCAGATATGGATGCCCTTCCGGTCACCGAGCGCAATGACTTACCCTTTAAATCTGTCAATACAGCTACCTATAATGGACAAGAAACTGGTGTGATGCATGCCTGCGGTCACGATACCCACGTCGCGATATTAATGGGAGTGGCTGAAGTTTTGGCAAGTATGAAAGATGATCTGGAAGGAAATGTAAAATTCTTCTTCCAACCTGCAGAAGAAGGTGTCTATGATGCCGATATAGCTGGAGCAGAATTAATGGTGAAAGAGGGTGTCATGGAAGATGTCGATGCTGTTTTCGGACTTCATATCGCCTCCCAAATGGAAGTAGGAAAAATCGGATACAGATCTGGCCCGGCGATGGCGGCGGTCGACAATCTGGAAATCACGCTTACCGGAAGACAAGCCCACGGTGCTTCACCTTGGTCAGGGATAGACCCAATTGTGACATCCTCCCAAATTGTCATGGGATTGCAAACGATTTTATCCAGAAGTGTAAACATCACAGAAAACCCAGCAGTAGTTACAGTCGGGGCAATCCATGGTGGGATCAGACATAATATCATTCCTGAAAAAGTGGAAATGATCGGAACCATCAGAACTTTTGGAGACGAACAACAAGCTTTGGTTCACAAACGAATCACTGAAATCGTGACCAATATCGCAGAAAGTGCCGGTGCAGAAGTTGATCTTAAAATCGAAAAACTGTACCCTTCCACTGTCAATGATCCAAACCTGACTTCTGAAATGCTTCCTAGCATTGTATCGGCGGCAGGTGAAGGAAACGTTATCAGTATGCCTCCGATCACAGGAGCTGAAGACTTCAGTTTCTTCCAAAGAGAAAAGCCAGGATTGTTTATCAATCTAGGCGGCATGAAAAAGGGAGGTGACCCTACTAAAACTCCTTCCCACCATACTCCAGGTTTCTATATTGATGAAGGTGGATTCACACTAGGCGTAAGAACTTTGAGCTATTTTGTCGTAGACTATATGGGAAAACAATAAGATTCAAAAAAACCTCGATTTCATGATGAAATCGAGGTTTTTTTGAATCAATTATGTGTATATCCGCTTTTATGCTCGTATGGAGCCAAAAGCAAAAAGGATATGCTAAACATAAGAATTGAGACCGCATCGGTCTTCCGGCCAGATAAGCAAAGAATCTAAGGTGACTGGCATCTTTACGGATAATCATATTCTTTAAAATGGCACTGATCTAGAAATACTGGAAATTAGATAATACCAATTGTCTATTACATTCTTACGACTAATTCTGCCATGATCTTTGCCAAAATCGGTTCCGCCAAAGCTGCAGCAGCAAGCACTTCGGCAATGGTTACCTTTTTGATTTTGCCATCTACACCGAGGTCTGTAATCGCCGAAATCCCAAATACCTCTAAGTCCATCTGCCTGGCCACGATTACCTCAGGAACAGTACTCATCCCCACGGCATCTGCTCCTATAGTTCTTAGATACCGATATTCTGCTGGTGTCTCTAAGTTAGGGCCTTGCACTCCTGCATATACTCCAGTGTGAAACATAAAATTATTTTCCAAGGCAATATTTTGGGCTAGCTTGATCAGTCTAGGAGAATAGGCATCTGACATATCCGGAAACCGAACTCCGAACTCATCGAGGTTTTTGCCTCTGAGGGGATTTTCTGGAAAAAGGTCGATATGATCCTTGATAATCATGACTTCACCGACATGTTGAGAAGGATTTAATCCTCCACAGGCATTTGAAACCAACAAACTTTTTACACCGAGAAGCTTCATCACACGCACGGGAAATGTCACCTCCTGCATGGAATATCCTTCGTAATAATGAAAACGGCCTTTCATAGCCACCACTTTTTTATTACCGATTTTTCCGAAAATCAGCTTTCCAGAATGGCTTTCTACGGTGGAAATCGGAAAATGGGGAATCTCACTGTAGTCAATTTCGATGTCTACCTGAATTTGTTGGCCCAATTTCCCAAGACCTGTTCCCAAAATAATTCCGATATTCACGGGCTCAGAATGTAGATTTTGGATAAAGTGATAAGCTTCTTTTATTTGATCTGCGTACTTCATTGCTTCAAAAATTCTTATTTAGTAAAGATATTAAAATTGGCCTCTGGGCAAACCTTTCAAATATTAGGCTTGTTTAAGTCGACAAAATACACCGGAAATGATCAAAATCATCGTTGGTACCAATCGAAAAAATTCAGTATCTAAAATCATTGCAGAACTCTACCAATCCATCCTTTCTGAAAAGGGAGCAACTTCTGAAATATTAGAGTTGGAAAACCTGCCGATTGATTTTATAGAGACAGCACTCTACGAAAACAACGGGAAAAATGAGGATTATAACCTCTTCCATGAAAAACTGGAAGAAGGAGACAAGTTTGTCTTTATCGTTCCGGAGTACAATGGATCATTTCCAGGCATCTTAAAAACGTTTATCGATGGGATGACCTATCCCAATACATTTAGAAATAAAAAAAGTGCCCTAGTGGGCATCTCTTCTGGAATGGGGGGAGGTGGCATCGCTTTGAGCCACCTCACCGATATATTCCATTATCTGGGAATGCATGTCCTTGCTCTCAAGCCAAAACTTGCCAAAATAGAGCAAAATATGTCAGATAACCTGCTCACCAACAGGCTGTACATGGACTTGCTGCAATCCCAGGCAGACATGCTGCTTGAATTTTAAAGATTAATCCACATTGTCGTGTAAGAATCTGTTGTTTCCAAGAATCTCATTGTCATCGTTCAGATTGTACTTGCTGATGCTTTGCTCTGAACTATGCTGAGGTTCATTCAACTTCACATTCTTACGCTGGTAAGCAGGCACTTCCATTTTCTCTTTTAATTCTTCTGGAGTAGGATTAAAAGTACGGTTACCTCTTAGTTTTTCGAATCTTTCATGAGCTCTTTGAATAGCTTTTTGCTTCATCTGCTCATAGTAATCATTAGCAAAAACAGGTACAGCAGGCTCAGACTCTTCTTTCGTTGGCTGAGGCTCATTTTTGTCTTCTTCCTCATAGAGATCATGAACGATCTTTTCTGGCTCAGGCTTTACAAATTCAAATTCAGCCGCTTCCTCTTGCTTTGGCTTCACTTCGAAATTAAACTCTGGCTCTGATTTTTCTTCTTTCTCCACTTTTGGCGCTGGTTTTTCCTCTGCTGGCTTACTAGCTTGAGGGGCCGCTTTAGGGAAAGAAAAAACAAATGTGGATCCATTGCCTACAGCTTCTTCTTTGACTTTTTCGCTTTTACCTGAATCCAGGTTAATAACAGTTTTCACTGCTTCCTGCTCAGGAGCTTTTTCCACAACACTTGGTGCAATGATCGGAGTTGGCAAAGGAGTTTTCATTTCTGCTTTTTTTGCAGTTCCTTCCAATCTGTCCATTTCAAAACCAGTGGCAATAACAGTCACACGGATCGCTTTACCCAGTTCTGGATCAATACCCTGACCGAAGATCACCTCAGCATTGTCACCGGCCTTCTCTTGGATGTATTCAGTGATTTCACTCAATTCGTCCATAGAAAGTTCCTCGTCCTCTCCAGACATAATAGAAAGGAGGATTTTCTCCGCTCCTTTGATGTCTACATTGTTTAGCAATGGAGATGAAATCGCAGCACCAGCAGCACGGATAGCTCTTCCTTCTCCCTCTTCTGTAGAGGATCCCATCACTGCAGCACCGGCATCTTTCATCACAGTTTTCACATCTTCAAAATCGACGTTCACATCTTGGTGAATCGTAATGATTTCTGCAATGGATTTAGCTGCTGTGGTCAGAATATCATCTGCTTTACCAAAAGCTGTTCGGATCGCAAGATTTCCATAGATCTCTCTCAGTTTGTCATTTAATATCACCAACACGGTATCACAGTTTTCACGAAGTGATTCGATTCCTTGCTGGGCAACATTCATTTTCTTTTTACCCTCAAACATAAATGGAGCAGTGACAATACCCACTGTCAAAATGTTGAGTTCTTTGGCGATTTTAGCAATGATCGGTGCAGCACCTGTTCCGGTACCTCCTCCCATTCCTGCAGTGATAAATACCATTTTGGTATTATCTGCCAATAGCTCACGAATCTCATCCTGAGACTCAATCGCCGCGTTTTTACCTTGCTCAGGATTTGCTCCTGCGCCTAAACCTTCTGTGAGGTTTGCTCCCAACTGAAGTCTCAAAGGAACCGGACTAGACTTCAAAGCCTGCGCATCGGTATTGACTACGACAAACTCTACATCTTTAATTCCTTGGCTGAACATGTGGTTTACGGCATTGGAACCGCCCCCACCTACGCCAATTACTTTGATAATCGACTTTTGATTTTTTGGAAGATCAAATCTGTAATCTTTCATGTTATCTGACATATTTATTTTTGGTGAATTAGTTTCTGTTGTTAGTGGAAAGTTTAATTGGGGAAATAAACAGCAAGACCGATTATCTCCCCTCAATCATAAGCCCTAGTAGGTAATATCGTCTCCTATATCATCGGTGATCAAGCCTTTCAGTTTGGCACCGATACTTCTGAAAATATCTTTTGAAAGCAGCTCCTTGTTTTCCTGTCTAAGGATAGGGCCTGCGTTTGCTGTTCTTTTTTTATAGCCTTCTTCGCGCTCATCGAGTGATTTGAAACCGGCCAAAACCAAGCCCACTGAGGTGGCATACATAGGAGATTTTACTTCCTCTACTACCGATCTGCCCAGATGCTCATTGGGATAGCCGATTCTCGTGTCCAGACCAGTCATGTACTCAAACAACTGGCTGATGCACTGAAGTTGAGATCCACCGCCAGTCAGGACAATTCCTGCTGCCAATTTTTTATAGTGACCGGATTGCATGATTTCGTTCTGGACGATTTCTATGATTTCCTCCATTCTGGCCTCTATGATAGAAGCAAGGTTCCTGATTGAGATCTCTTTTGGCGGTCTATTTCTCAGTCCTGGGATAGACACTATTTCATTTGGATTGGCCTCATTGGCTATGGCTTTGCCAAATCGGGTTTTCAGGAGTTCCGCTTGGTTTTGCATCACCATGCATCCTTCTTTGATATCGGTAGTGATGATATTTCCTCCCAATGGGATCACTGCTGTATGACGAATAATATTCTCATAGAAAATGGCGATGTCTGTGGTTCCCCCACCGATATCCACTAAACACACACCGGCTTCTTTTTCCTCTTCGCTGAGCACGGATAAGGAACTCGCCAATGGCTCAAGAATCAACTGCTTGGAAGTAAGGTTGGCTCTACGAACACATCTGTTAATGTTATTGATAGCGGTGGTCTGTGCTGTGATGATATGGAAATCGGCTTCCAGTCTTGTCCCTGACATCCCTACTGGATCTTTAATTCCACCTTCATAATCGACGGTGTAATCCTGAGGCATCACATGGATAATGCTGTTTCCTGGAGGGACGACAATATTTTCCATATCACTGGAAAGTCTTCGCACATCTTCTACCGTGATTTCATCCTCAGTGGGAGTTCTCATGATACTTCCGTGCACTATTTTGCTTTGAATGTGCTGTCCTGCAATACCGACAATCACCTCCACGATATCCACATCTGCCATTTCAGAAGCATCTTCCACGGCTTTTTGGATCGCATGGACTGTCTTGTCAATATTAGTGACTACACCACGGTTGACTCCATCAGAGACGGCTTTCCCCATTCCGAGTACTTCGAGTTTGCCAAACTCATTTTTTCGGCCGATGATCGCACAGATTTTGGTTGTTCCAATATCCAATCCGACAATTAGTCTTTCATTTTCCATTCCCAAGCTATTATTCACAAACAATTTGACCTTTAAACTTTACGCTTACCCGCTCATAGGCATTCCAGCCTTTGCGAGGCAAAATCTCCTGATAGAAGACTTCAATTTTTTTAAACTTCTCTTCAATATCTCTAGCATCACCAAATTCAATCACCTGCTTTCCTACCTGCTGCATCATTCGGATATCTGTCTTCGAATTCACTTCCAATTCCGGAATCTGAGCTGACCAAAATTCATCCTTTACAATGAAGTTGATCAAATCCATCAATTCCGGCATCTGATCCATTACATCCCCTTTTTCCATCAGTATTTCTGCCTGCTTGCCCTGCAAAATCAGAACTCGACTGGTATAGGAAGGCGAAGTAGGGATCACCTTGCCTTCTACTGTGATGTATCCATCTGCAGCATAGGGCCGTGCTATCCTTGCGATCGGCTGATGCTGCTCTATGGTCACATTCAATATTCCCTTTTGACCGATTGAAGCCTCCACGGATTTGATAAATGGATGTCCTTTCAATCTTTTTTCTATATCTCTCAACCGTACTTCTTCTAGCATCAGACCGGCTTTCAACTCTGGAAATGCCGCTTTCATGACCTCTTGGATTTCCTTTTCCTCGACAAAGTAGACACCACTTACTCCTTTGATATTTATCTCTGTCCCCTGAAATGTCTTGTACATCGTCTGCTTTTCCACAAAACCTATGAAGCCGACCAGCACTGCGCAGAGCACTAGAAAAACAAGCGTCTTTTTGATTCTGATCTTTTTCATACGACATTCAGTTTCTGTCTGGAATTCATCCAGGAAGCTATTCCCGGTACCAAACGGTCTATATCTCCAGCGCCTAAAGTCACCAAAACCTCAGGAGCTGAATTCTGTAAATATTCCATCAAGTCCGCTTTAGGAAGCGAGACTTTTACTTTGGAATCGATTTTATGTAACAGCATTTCTGATGTTACTCCTTCGATCGGTAGCTCTCGGGCAGGATAGATATCCAAAAGAATTACCTCATCTGCCAAGGATAGACTTTCGGAAAACCCATCCGCAAAATCTCTGGTACGTGAGTAGAGATGAGGCTGGAAAACCACAGTAAGTCTACTCGCAGGATACATGGCAATCACTGAGCTCAAACAAGCTCTGATTTCTTCTGGATGGTGGGCATAGTCATCGATGTACACCAAAGAATTCTGATTGACATGAATCTCAAATCTTCTTTTCACCCCACGGAAAGAAGCTAAACCCTTTTTGATTTCTTCGTCGGTAATCTTATGCGCTGAAGCTATCGCAATTGCTGCCAGCGCATTTTCCACATTATGAAAGCCAGGTATAAACAGCTCCAAATGAGGGATTACTTTCTGTCCATCCACATAGTCAAATACAAAAGAACCCGGACGCGCCTGAATATTTTCTGCCCTGATTCCTTCTGATCTCAATCCATAAATTCTAGTTGGAACTTTTGGAAGTCTTGCGGAGCCCAAACGGTCAGCTGCATTGTATTGGATGAACAGTTTCCCCTTTTTATCTATCAGTTTGATAAACTCTCCAAATCCATCCAAAATGGTATTTTCATCCCCGTAAATATCCAAATGATCCGCATCAGTACTGGTCAAAACAGCTTCATTTGGATGCAATCGTAGAAAGGATCGATCAAACTCATCCGCTTCCACTACCACAATTCTTTGCTTCTTGGATTTCTTTTTGCCCAAAATCAGGTTGCTCTGGTAGTTTTGGGTAATTCCACCCAGAAACGCTGCAATCGGCTTTCCGGCATCTTTAAATAAATGCGCGATCAATGAAGAAGTAGTGGTTTTTCCGTGCGTTCCGGCCACGGCAATGGTGTAGAAATTCTTGGTCACCATTCCCAAAACTTCAGATCTCTTTTTCAGGGTATAGCCGTTTTCCAGAAAATACCCCAACTGGATGCTGTCTTTTGGAATAGCAGGAGTCCAGACGATCAAAGTTGATTCTGGAGACTTTTTAACTTGGACAGGAATTGCCTCCAGTGTATCTTCAAAAGTCACCGGCATTCCTTCGGCGATCAACTCATCTGTCAAGGGAGAAGGGGTACGGTCATAACCGGATACATTGTATCCCTCATGCGCAAACCAGCGTGCCAAGGCACTCATGCCAATGCCGCCGATTCCGAGGAAATAAACCCTATGTACACCTTCGAAGCTCATGCTACCAATTGTTCTAATTCTTTTCTAATGGCAATCGCCGCATCGGGCTTTGCCAAACTTTTTATATTTCTCCCTAATGCACTTCCTATTGTAGGATCCTGCATCAGTTCGTCTACTTTCATTTTCAATTTGCCTACCGCCTCTTGATCTTTCAGAAGCCAAGCCGCATCATGACTGACATAGGCCATGGCGTTTTTGGTTTGATGATCCTCCGCCACATTGGGAGAAGGAATGAAAATCACTGGTTTCCCCACCAAGGAAAGCTCAGAAACAGATAAGGCTCCAGCTCTGGAAACAATCACATCTGCAGCCGCATAGGCCAAGTCCATTTCCCGGATAAATTCCCTCAAATGGATATGCTTTAATCCAGAAGCTTCTGCCTTTTCAAGCATGTCTTTGAAATAAAATTTACCTGACTGCCATAGAACTTGGTATCCAGCTTTGTCCATTGCTTTCATATCTTTCAACACCGCTTGGTTCAGAGTTCTTGCTCCCAAAGAGCCTCCTAAAATCAAAATCGTCTTTCTGCTTTCCTCTAAGCCAAAGTGTTTTATTGCCACTTCTCGCTTTCCTTCCAGTTCCAAAATGTCCTTTCTTACCGGATTCCCCGTATAGGCAATTTTATCCATTGGGAAAAACCGCTCCATCTCTGGATAGGCAACACAGATCCTCTTTGCTTTTTTAGCCAATAGTTTATTGGTAAGCCCGGCGTAGGAATTTTGCTCCTGCACCAACGTGGGAATCCCCATTCTTTGTGCCGCAAACAAAACTGGTCCGCTGGCATATCCACCCACTCCGACTACAACATTTGGACGGAAGTCCTTCACCATTTTTCTAGCTTTCATCAGGCTTTTCAAGAGCTTGAAAGGGAATTTCAGATTTTCCAAACTCAGGCTTCGCTGTAAACCTGCCACTGGTAAACCTTCTATTCTATAACCTGCCTCAGGCACCTTCTGCATTTCCATTTTGCCAAGGGCACCCACAAAAAGAATTTCGCTGTCCGGAAATTGCTCTTTCCAGGCATTCGCAATGGCTATCGCCGGATAGATATGTCCTCCGGTTCCACCTCCACTGATCATGATGCGATATGTTCTTTTCGTTTCGATGTTATATTGGTTTTAATCTGGATTTATTAGCGGTAGTAACACTGCTCATTTCTTCATCTTGATGATCTCCTCGGCTGACTGACAGGATGATTCCCAATGAAATCCCCGTAAATACCAATGATGTCCCTCCCATACTCAAAAGAGGCAATGGTAAACCGGTAATCGGTCCAAGTCCAACTGCCACAGCCATATTGACCAGAGCCTGAATGACCAATGCAAAGCTCAGCCCGGCAGATAGCAATCCCCCAAATGCCTTATTGGAATTGGCAACAATCCGCATTCCTCTGTAGAGCAAAGCCAGGTATAAAAAGAGGACAGATACCCCTCCTACCAAGCCGTATTCTTCGATGATGATCGCATAGATAAAATCTGAATAAGGGTGTGGAAGTGAGTTTCTTTGCTCACTGTTTCCTGGTCCTTTTCCGGTCACTCCACCCGTGGCTATCGCGATATAGGACTGTTCCGCTTGGAATGGAACATCTTCCTTATCCATGAATGCCTCGATTCTGGAAAAGAAAGTCTCTCCTCTTTGTCCAAGAAAAACCGCTGCTGTCAATCCCAGCATTCCGACCATCACTACCATTGCCAGGTACTTTACTGGAACTCTGCCCACAAACATGATCAATAGACAAGTCAATAAAAGAAGAATGGCTGTCGACATATTAGCCAAGGCGATAAGCAGACAGATCACCCCAATCGCTATAATGATCGGCACAAAGGTGTTTTTGAAGTCCTTGATATTATTCTGTTTGCTCGCCAGCATGGCGGCCAAAGCAGCTATCAATGCCAGTTTGGCCAAATCGGAAGGCTGAAAAGCCTGATTGATCACTGGGATGGTCAACCAACGATTCGCTTCATTGATATTGGACCCAAACATGTATGTCAAAGCCAAAAGTGGAATGGACAGGTACATGGCCAATCTGGCATATAGCGCATAATTCCTATATGGAATTTTGTGTGCAAACCACATCACTACCAGCGATACTAAAACCAAAAACGAATGCCGGAACAAGTACACTTCGGTATTGCCACCCGCATATTTATAGGCCAGTGACCCAGTGGCCGAGTAAACTACCAGAATACTGAACAGCGACAATAAGATCACAATCCCCCAGATCAGAGGATCTCCCTTAAAGTGTTCGTCTATCCATGCTTTGAACTGATTCATGCGATGGTTTCTGGTTTGAGTTCATTGACGGCGGAGCGAAATTGCTCTCCCCGGTCTTCATAATTCTTAAATAAATCAAAGCTTGCGCAGGCCGGTGATAGCAAAACCACATCGCCTGGCGCACCCAATAATTGTCCCCAATTCACCGCTTCAATGATGCTTTGGGTTTCTCTGATTTCGGAAACAGTTGCCCCGAATGCTTTTTTCAACTTCTCGTTATCTTTTCCCAAGCAGATCAAACATTTGACTTTTTCTTCTACAAGCTTGGTGACTGTTGTATAATCATTTCCTTTGTCTACCCCTCCTGCTATCCAGATCAAGGGATTATTGTAAGCATCCAGTGCGTATGCGGTAGCTTCTACATTGGTGCCTTTGCTATCGTTGACAAAGCTGACTCCATTGATCTCACGGATCAGTTCCATGCGATGGGCTGCATTTCTGAATGTACCAAAGGCTTCTTCCAACTTTTCGGCAGGAATACCGGCAAGCAAAGCAGCCATCCCTGCACACAGTGCATTCATCTGATTATGTGCTCCTTTGATAGAAAGTTTGTCCATAGGAATTGATACAGTAAAATCGTCCGTCTTGAAAACCAATTGATCATTTTGGACAGAAGCGCCCTTTAACTGCTCCTTCTGGGTAGAAAACCAAAACATTTCTGATTTCAGCTTATTGTTCTTCAATCCTTCGGCAGTCAAAGCATCGTGAGCATTAAGGATGATCTTATCCCTCATTCCCATATTCTTAAACAATCCGAATTTGGACTGGAGGTAGTTCTCTAGTTTGTAGTCGTAGCGATCCAAATGATCCGGAGTGACATTCGTCAAGACTGCAATCGATGGTCTGAAGCAGATAAATCCATCAATTTGATAACTGCTACATTCGATGACCCACCAATCATGGTCTCCTTCCACTAGCTGAGCCGCCCAACTCTTCCCTACATTTCCAGCCAGTCCCACATCCAGCCCAGCTGATTTCAATAAGTGGTAGGTCAATAAAGTAGTCGTCGTTTTGCCATTAGTCCCGGTAATAGCGATCACTTTACCTGCACTGAATCGATTGGCAAATTCCAGCTCATCGATTACCGCAATGCCTTCATTCAATGCTTTTTGGACAATAAATGCTTTTTCCGGAATGCCCGGTGATTTGATAATCAAATCAGAATTGAGAATAATAACTTCAGAATGCAATCCTTCTTCGTATGGAATTTCTTCCCTTTCCAACTGCTCTTTATTAGCCTCTGAAATTTTGCCTGAATCAGAAACCCATACGGCAAAGCCATTCCGTTTTGCGAGCATTGCTGCTCCCAATCCGCTTTCTCCGGCTCCTAGTATGGTTATTTGTTTCATTTTCTTTTATCTCAATTTTAAGGTTGCCAATGTGATGACTGCCAACAAAATCCCAACAATCCAAAACCGGGTCACGATTTTGGCTTCAGGAATACTTTTCTTTTGATAGTGATGGTGCAAAGGAGACATCAGCAAAATCCTCCTGCCTTCTCCATATTTCTTTTTCGTGTACTTGAAATAGCTCACCTGAAGGATGACACTGGCATTTTCCACCACGAAAATCCCACACATCAATGGAATCAATAGTTCTTTACGAAGTGTCAATGCCAAGACCGCTATCACTCCTCCAAGCATCAAACTGCCTGTATCTCCCATAAAAACCTGTGCCGGATAGGCATTGTACCAAAGGAATCCGATACATGCACCGATAAATGCGGATGCAAAAATCACCAACTCACCGGAGTTAGGGATATACATGATATTGAGGTATTGAGAGAAAATGGCGTTACCACTGATATAGGCAAAAATGGCAATGGTAAGGCCAATGATTGCCGATGTCCCTGCTGCCAATCCATCTATCCCATCTGTGATATTTGCACCATTTGACACCGCAGTGATGATAAAAATCACTACAAGAATATAGAGTACAGGGGTCATCGCTTCACCCAAAAAATCCAATAATGTCTCATAGTTGAGTTCATTGTTTTTTACAAAAGGGATCGTGGTTTTGGCAACTTTCACATCCTTGAAAGCAGGAGTTTCTACAACTCCTTCCTCAATGGAAACAGGGTTTTGGAATTCACGGATCACTACATCCTCATTGAAATAAAGAGTAGCTCCTACGATGATGCCTATTCCGACTTGACCGACGATTTTAAATCTTCCGGCCAGACCTTCCTTGTTCTTTTTAAAAACTTTGATGTAATCATCCAAAAAGCCAATAGCACCCAACCAAACTGTGGTGATCAACAAAAGAATGATGTAAATATTATTCAGGTCACCAAATAGCAAAGTGGGGATGAGAATCGCAGCGATCATCATCAAACCACCCATGGTTGGAGTTCCTTTTTTCTGATTTTGCCCTTCTAGCCCAAGGTCTCTTACGGTCTCCCCGATCTGCTTTCTACGAATCCAATCGATGATTTTATGCCCGAAACTGATGGTGATGATCAATGAAAATAGCGCAGCCATCCCAGCCCTGAATGAGATGTATCGAAATACACCTGTTCCAGGGATGTCCAAGACTTGATCTAAATATTCAAAAATGGGATACAACATCTCAGCTCTGGGTAAATTGGGTTAATAATTCTGTCACGACTTCTGCATCATCAAAATGATGCTTGACTCCTTTTATTTCTTGATAATCTTCATGGCCTTTGCCGGCAACCAAGATGATATCGCCTTTATTGGAAAGCATACAAGCCGTTTTGATGGCTTCACGACGATCCTCAATGGTCAATATTTTTCTTATTTCACTAGGACCAATCCCTGCCTGCATATCCTTCAGGATTTCCATGGGTTCTTCAAACCTGGGATTATCTGAGGTTAAAATTGCTTTGTCACTTTCCTGAACTGCTATTTTGGCCATGATGGGCCTTTTGGTCTTGTCACGATTTCCTCCACAGCCTACCACAGTGATCAATTGCTCATTTCCGGTTCGGACGCCATTGATGGTTTTTAGCACATTATCCAATGCATCTGGAGTATGCGCATAATCCACGATGGCTGTAATTCCACCAATCGAAATTCTGTCAAAGCGACCTTTGGCGCCTTTGATTCCTGAAAGTTCTCTCAACACTTCCTCCTCATCCTCCCCAAGCAAAACTGCCGTTCCCATCACAGCTAGAAGGTTGTAAGCGTTAAATGAACCGATCATTCTGAACCAGATCAATTTGTTGTTGATTTCCAACTCCAGACCTTCCAGCGTATTGGAGATAATTTTTGCCTTAAAATCAGCAGGAGATCTCAGCGCATAAGTCTGATTTGTTGCTTTGCTGTTTTGCAGCATGACCATCCCTCTTTTATCGTCCGCGTTTACCAGGGCAAATGCATCCTTTGGCAAATCATCAAACAGTTTTTTCTTGGCTTTGATGTACTCATCAAAAGTCTTATGATAATCGAGGTGATCGTGAGAAATATTGGTAAAAACCGCACCAGCCAACTTTAAACCTGCAATTCTTTCCTGCACAATCGCATGCGAACTCGCTTCCATAAAACAATGGGTGCAGCCAGCATCCACCATTTGCCGAAGGAGGCTTTGTACACTGATGGAATCAGGAGTGGTGTGGGTTGCCGGGATGACTTCAGAATCGATTTTGTTTTCTACTGTGGACAGCAATCCTACGCTATATCCCATGGCCATAAATAGCTGATGCAGTAGTGTGACAGTGGTGGTTTTACCGTTTGTTCCTGTGACGGCCACTACTTTGATTTTCTCAGACGGATTATCAAAATAATTTGCCGCCATTATCCCCATTGCTTTAGAAGAACTTACCACTTGTACATAAGTAATTCCTTCTTTCAGTTGCTCAGGCAATACTTCACATACGATGACTGTTGCACCTTTCTCTATAGCAGTTTCTATAAAATCATGTCCATCGACTTGAGTACCCGGAACAGCCACAAAAACAGATCTTTTGCCTACTTTTCGGCTGTCAAAGACAATATCCTGAATGCGCAATTCCATGTCACCGGTGGTGCTGATCAGAGATACTTTATATAATATGTCTTTTAAAACTTTCATTTAGCCTAATACCAGATTGATGGTTGCGTTTTGGGTTAGTGTCGATCCTGGAGAAAGTGATTGGCTTTTGACCACGCCTTTTCCGGAATAGTTGACTTTCAACCCCTTGTTTTCAAGAATAAATAAGGCGTCCCGCAAGGGTAAACCTGACACATCAGGGATTTGAGCCTTGTCCGTTTCATTGTTTTGCCATTGGATTTGATCGCTTGTAGAGACCATTTTCACCCACTCTTCAGCATTTGCTGCTCCGGCTTTCACTCCTAGTTCTTCAAAAATTTCATTTAGTTCTCCTCCTCTACCGGCTTTGATAAATGGAATTTTTGAACTGTTATTTTCAGCTTGGAAAATCTGGTTTTGGTTAGATGGATTCAATTCGATATCCAAAGCATAAATCCTATCTGCGATCTCTTTAAATACCGGTGCCGAAACATCTCCCCCGTAGGCTGCAAAACCTTCCGGACTATCGATTACCACAATCATGGAATACTTTGGATTGTCAGCGGGGAAATAACCTGCGAAACTTGTATAGTACTTGCGGGTATATCTCCCGTTTACCAACTTCTGGGCAGTTCCTGTTTTTCCGGCAATTTTGTAATCCGCATTGGCTATGTTTTTTGCCGTTCCTCTTTCCACAACTCCCTCTAAAAGCTCTTGCAATAGTTTAATGGTCTTTTCAGATGCGATTCGATTTCTGATGATTTCCGTTTCATATCTTTCCTGAATCGTATTTCCTTTTGCAATAGCCCGAACGATCATTGGCTTGACCATTGTTCCTCCATTGGCAACCGCATTGTAGAGAGCCAATGTGTGAAGTGGATTTAATTTGATTTCATATCCAATAGAAATCCAAGGAAGTGAGGTCCCATACCAGTTGTTGTCACCAGGCTTTTTGAAATAAGGCTTTCCTTCTCCGACCAATTGGAACCCAACTGGATCTTTTAGTCCTACTTTATCCACATAGGCCATAAACTTGGATGGGCTAGAACCAAAATATTCATCCACCAATTTTGAAATCCCCACATTCGAGGACTTTTCAAATGCCTCTCGAACGGTCAAAGTGCCATAACCTCCATTTTTAGCATCGGTCATCGTGCGGTCATAAAATTTATGCGCGCCATTTCCAGTCTCTACCTTATCGTTTAGACTGATTTTATTCTCTTCCAGAAGAGCCAAAATCGATAGCAATTTAAATGTGGACCCGGGCTCAGTATTTCCTTGGTCACCGATGGCAAAATTGTAGTTTTCACCATATCCATTCCCGCTCTTATTTTTCTGAAGGTTGGTAATAGCTTTGATTTCTCCAGTCTTCACCTCCATCACGATGACGGAACCGAATTCTGCATTGCGATCGACCAATTGCCTTCTCAATGCCGTTTCTGCAACATCCTGAATATTGACATCCAGGGTGGTCACGATATCAGAGCCGTTCTCCGGTTTGACATCCTCTGCATCAAAAACCGGTTTCCAACTTCCGCCTGCTAGTCTTTGAAACAAAGCTTTTCCGTCTGTTCCTTTTAAGTATTCATTAAAAGAATACTCAATCCCTGCACCATATTCATCTTCATTCAAAAAACCAACAGTTCGGCTGGCAAGTGAATTAAATGGTCTGTATCTTTTTTCTACTTTCTCAAAAAGCACCCCGCCTCCCAATCGACCTCCTCTAAAAATTGGCCATTTAGCCATTTCCTGCATATCCTGATACCCAATCTGCCTTCTGTTTAGAACCAGATATCGCTTATTTTCCTTTCGGGCATCATTGATCATTCGCTTATAGGCTGTTGCGGATTTGTCTTTATAGAATGCTGATAGTTTTTGTGCCAAAGAATCGATTTTCGCCTTGTAACGATCTTCTTTCACTATCGTCGGATCTATTGCAACCCTATAAAAAGGCAAACTTGTCGCCATCAGGCTTCCGTCTCCGGCATAAATATTCCCCCTAGTGGCTGGCACTTCTCGATATTGGAAATTAATGGTTTCTGCTTTTTCTCTCCACTTATCTCCTTCATCCAATTGAAGCTGGGCAATACGGTAAGGTATTGCAGCTGCAACCAGCGCAACAAGGATGAAAACCACCCTCACTCGGAGCAATATGGATCGTTTTATATTCACTTATCTACCTCGATCTTGATCGGTGGTTGATTTAATTCTTCTATTTCCTGTGCCGAAACTCGTTTTGCTACCTCAGACTGCATGCTGCTCAGCATGTACTCAGCCTCCAGCGTGGTTACGTCTGCCCGGAGATCCTCTACCTCCTGCTGTGCTTTTTCTATTTTGCGCACCATGTTCTCAGCACGGTGATTACTCCAGATATAAATCAGGGCCAATAGCACCACAAACCCAACCGGTGGAACCAACTGAACCGGAACTCCCTCACCAAGCAACCCAGTCACATTTAGTTTTTCCTCAATCCAGGTAAAAATGGTCTTGCGAGGCCCAACCCTTTTCTTGGAAGAGTTTTCTTTTTTGAGTTTCTTCTTAAATGTGTTCTCGCTCATTTCCCTGTCTTTTTAGCAACTCTCAGCTTGGCACTTCTTGCTCTCGGATTCCTTGCAACCTCTTCCTCATCAGCCACTACCGTACCCCGAACTACCGGTTCGAGCGGTCTGATTAGGTTGCCATAAAAATCCTTCTCTACTTCTCCTTGAAATTTTCCTTTCTGGATCAGGTTCTTGACCAATCGGTCCTCCAGGCTGTGATAGCTCATCACTACCAACCTGCCCTCAGGTTTTAGAAGCTCCACTGCACTCAGCAACATTTCTTCCAAAGCTCCCATCTCATCATTTACTTCTATTCTCAAGGCCTGAAAGACCTGAGCATAATATTTGAAATCCTTGCCCCTTGGGGCATATTTTTTTAAGAATGCGGTAAATCCTTCCGTTGTTTCAAATGGTTGTGAAGCACGCTCAGCAACAACTGCTTGAGCCAAAGTTTTAGCATTCTTCACTTCTCCATAAATGCCGAAAATCTTATGAAGCTTTGACTCTTCATAAGTATTGAGCACTTCTTTGGCAGAAAGCTCTGCCGACTGATTCATCCGCATGTCCAGATTTCCACTGAAACGGGTAGAAAATCCACGCCCAGGCTCATCAATCTGGTGTGAGGAAATCCCCAAATCCGCCAGAATCCCATCTACCTTTTTCACTCCATGCAAGCGGAGATACCTTTTGAGATCACGGAAGTTGGCTTCGACGAATGTGAATCGATCATTTTCCGGAATATTGGCAATAGCATCTACATCCTGATCAAAGCCATACAAATGACCTTTGTCTAAATGTTTCAGGATCTCCCGCGAATGTCCTCCGCCACCAAAAGTGACATCGACATAGATTCCATTGGGATCAATAGCCAAGCCTTCAGTGCATTGAGCTAGCATCACTGGAATATGGTAAACAGACTCTGTCATGATTTAGGAGAGGTATTTTTCCATCAAAGCCGACAAGTCAGCCGGATCAGGGATGACATTCTTGGCATGATTTTCAGGATTCCAGATTTCTATTCTTGATCCGTTTCCGGAGACAACTATTTCTTTTTCAAGTCCTGCATAAGCCTGAAATGTCTTCGGTATCAAAAGCCTACCGGCGCTGTCCAACTCCACATCGACCACAGTATTGAAAAATGCACGTTGCAATGCTCGCTGTTCAGGATTGTTGATGTTCAGGGATTTTATCTGATTCTCCAACTTCCTGTATTCCACCATAGGATATAAAGCCAAGCAATGATCCTCCGCCATCCGAAGCATCAAAGTAGTTCCATTAGCCTCCGGGATCGCTGCCTTAATTTTTGCCGGCAGCGCCAGACGACCTTTCGGATCTAGCTTACAATCGTAATGGCTGTTGAACATCGCTTTCTTTTTTCCTGATATATGTGGTAAAGACAAAAGTAATAAAATGATATACACATTCTACCACTTTCCCCCACTTTTTCCCACTTTCTCTTAAAAGTAGCCAAAAGTTTCATCCAAGCCAATATTTTTCAAAATATTTCAAGGAATATTTCAGAGATATTCTGATGATTAACAGCCCCTTATAAAATTCAAAAAACCTCAATTATTGATATTCTAGAGGTGTTTTATTCCCTTAAAATCCAATTTTATTGAATCATTCCCAGACTAAGGGTAGTAAAGTGGGGAGTTTTCCCAAAAAATTTCAATTCCGACTTTCCAAAAAGAGAATTTCAAAAACCCATCCGATAAGTACCCTACAAAACTTGTAGACTTAATTGAATAATACATTTAGCTTTGTCCCTACTTTCTTTACTTATGAATAAATCATTTATCATCTTATTGGTCTCCATTCTTCTTGGATGCACTTCTTCCTCACAAATGCCAGTGGATTTTCAGGGAGAATGGCATGGATATCTAGACTTGGGAGAGGACCAGCTTCCTTTTTGGATAAACTTAGAAAAATCCGGAAACGACTGGACAGCTTATTTGATCAACGATGAGGAAAAACTTGCTGTGCCAGAAGTAACCGTCAAAGGTGACAGCCTCCATATCGTCATGAATGCCTTTGATTCCGAGGTATTTGCAAAAATGGATAAAGATGGGATCATCCGGGGAAGGTATCAGCGAAACTATCAGGAGAATTACCATTCTGGCTTTGTAGCAGAGAAAAATATTGAAACAAGATTTCCTGTTTTGGAAGGGCCTTCCACTGATTTTTCAGGAAAATGGGAGTTTGAATTCACCCGATCCGATAGCAGTACTTATCAGGCGATCGGCATCTTCGATCAGCATGGAAATAAGCTAACCGGAACCTTTCTGACTAATTTTGGAGACTATCGCTATTTGGAAGGAAATGTCAGTGGAGACACGTTTTTTCTAAGCGCATTTGACGGGGGACATGCCTTTTTATTTACTGGTTCTGAATCAGCCTCAGGAAATGTCTCAGGTAGATTTCGTTCTGGACCGATTTACTTTCAGACCTTTCGTGCATTTAGAAATGCGGATTTTGAACTTCCCGAAAACAATGAATTGACTCAACTCAAAGATGGCTTTGAAACGCTTGACTTCAGTTTCCCGGATATAAATGGGAAAGTAATTTCTCTTAGCGACTCTATATTTCAGGATAAAATTGTCTTGGTCCAACTTTTTGGCACTTGGTGTGCCAACTGCATGGATGAAACAAATTTTCTGGCTTCATGGTATGAGGAAAATAAAGACAAAGGAATTGAAATCGTCGCATTGGCATTCGAAAGCAAACCCGAATTTGAGTACGCGGTAGGAAGGTTAAAGAAACACGCAGAACGGTTTGATGTTCCTTACCCTCAATTGATTGCTGGAGTATCCAATAAAGAAAAAGCAGCACTTTCCCTCCCTGCCTTGAAAGAGGTATTGGCTTTCCCAACCCTGATCTATATGGACAAAAACCATAAAGTCAGAAAAATCCATACGGGATTTAATGGCCCAGGGACTGGAGACTATTATGCCAAATGGGTAGAAGAACATAAACTATTTATAGACAAACTATTGTCTGAGTAAACCCGGACATAGGGACAAAAAAAAGACCTGCTCATCGGGCAGGTCTTTTTCGAAGCATCAACACACAATTACCTTTTCAGGCATTTAACTTTAAGAAAACGACAGATCATTTATTATCGTCTTTTTTCTTCAATTCTTCTTGTAGCTTTTTCTGGAACGCGTCAATTTTGGCAGCATTTTCTTTATGCCAAACCTCCATTTTACGCTGATATTCTTCCATTTTTGGTTGCATTTCTTTTTCCCAAGCTTTCATTTTCGCTTCGAATTCTTTCATTTTAGGCTCATTGGATTTCTGCCATTCCTGCATCTTGGCTTCGAACTCTTTCATCTTAGGCTCATAGGCTTTTTGCCATTCTTGCATCTTCATTTCAAACTCCTTCATCTTGGGCTCATTAGCCTTTTCCCACTCTTTCATCTTCCGCTCGTATTCCTTCATTCTCGGCTCATTTTCCTTCTCCCAAGCCTTCATTTTCTCCTCGAACTCTTTCATTTTTGGTTCCATGGTTTTTTCCCATTCAGCTGCTTTTTTCTCCATTTCTGCTGCTCTGGTCTCCATGTCTTTCTTCCACTTTTCCTTCTCAGCTTTTGTCATTCCCACAGTGTCTTTTTCCAACATTTTCCAGTCTGTACCAACATCCCAAAAACCTTCCATTCCTTCAAATTCTATTGGCGGCATAGGAGCCATTTCAAATTCCATCGGAGGCATTGGGGCCATTTCAAATTCAAAGTCCGGCATTGGAGCCATTTCAAAGTCCATTTCAGGAGCCATCGCCATTTCGAAATCCATCACTGGTGCCATCGCTTCCTCGGGAAACTCAGGCATAGGAGACAATTCCAGTTCTGGCATATTTTCAAGTACAACGGTTTTCCCATCATATTTATAAACGAAAGTTCCCTTTTTGTTCCCTTTCATAATCACGGTATCGCCAGTTCTAATAATCGTATCCCCTTTGATCTGGATACGATATTCCTTTCGGTCTTTCAATTCGATCACCTCGTTATTTTCATTCACCCATACAGGATTACCGTCCGTAATTATGATTTTCTCACCATTTTCTGGCAGGGTGTCAAAGGCATAGCCCAGGTTTTTATTCGAATTCTCTCCGATTTCAGAGGCAAATTCTGCCTGATTGATCGGCTCAAATATTTCAGTTTTTGCAGGAGCATCCTGCTGGGCACTTGCCATCAAGCCAGCGCTAAGTATTAATGTGATTAACATAGGGATAGAAATTATAGGGTTCTGAGGATAAGTTTGAGCCGGGTAGCCCATGATTCTTTTGATTCTTTGTAATGTGGGATTTCTCCTTTTCCCTGCTGCAAGAGCTAATTCTGGTGGGCTTTGTTTGGCAAAATTTAAAACTTCTGCCAAGCCATAGGCCAGTTCTTTGGCTGAAACTCCAGCTGAAACCGCCAGATCATCGGATGCATTTTCTCGCAATTCTTTGACCGTCTGGCTCATCCACCAGAAACATGGATGATAAAAGAAGACTACCTCAAGTGTAGATTGCAGTAAGTTTGCCAGATAATCATTGCGCTTCACATGCGCTAGTTCGTGAGCAATAATGGCCTCCAGCTGAGCCGGGGAAAGTTGCAAAATCAATCCGGCCGGTATTAGAATCACTGGTTTTAAAAACCCGAAAGTGATAGGAGAAAGACCAACTTCAGAGACTCTAAGCTGGACTTTTTTAGAAATTCCAAGACTAGAAGCCATTTTAAGAACTGTGTCATTCAGTTGAGCATCCAGATTGATTCTGGAAGATTTTCTGAGAATCCTGATTTCAGAAAGACTATTGACCAAGCGGAACATGAAGAGCACGGCACCTAAAAACCAAAAGTTAACAAGAATCGGTAATTGGCTTTCGATCCATTGGACTAGTTTAGGTATAAGGTTTTCAGACCCTTCTGAGGCAACCTCATTAACCTGACTCCATGCCGTTGCATCAAAAACCACTTCATTTGTTAGGCCCGAAGATGCAGGAAAGTCGAGATGATAAATAAATGTCGCTACGGCAGCTAAAAATGTAAAGCCTAAACTTCCAAGAGCCAAATTGTATTTAAATGCTGGCGTTCGGTGAGAAAACAACTTGAGCAAGACCCAAAGTATAGCCCCAAATAATACAAGCTGCCAAACTGAATGGACTATGGTCCATCCCAAGGCATCAAGCAAATGATCCGGTATCAAATCGTTTAAAATTGTCATCAGGATTTCCGTTCTAGTTGGTCTAAAAATTCTCTTATTTCATTTAATTCTTCTTTGGAAGGATTCTCTTGTCCAAGAGCCTGCATCACCAACTTCTTGGCTGATCCACCAAAGGCTGTTGCCATCAGGTTTTTCAAAAGAGACTTCTGTGTCTCTCCTTGATTGGTCGCTGGTTTATAAAGATGTGTTCTGCTTTTCTCATCCCGAGTCACCATTCCCTTGGCATGCATGATCTGCATAATCTTCAATGTGGTGGTATAACCCGTTTCTTTGGTTTTGGAAATCTCCTCATGTATCTGTCTGACACTGGCTTCCTTCTTCTCCCAAAGCAGGGATAAAATTTCTAATTCGGCTTCTGTAGGTTTGCTCATGGCTCTGTTATACGATATCTTTCGTACAAAGTTATACGAAGACAATCGTAATTTCAAAAATTCTACGAAAATAATCGTATTAAAAAGTGTTAAATACCTCTATTCCAGCTTTTAATATTGTTTTGTTTCATGCCTTGAACAGATTTTTTAATTGAAAGTACGATATCGGAACTTTCTTACCCAGACATTAGTTGTATAGACATTGAATTTTTGAACAAAACCAACTATTACCATGAGTAAGAAACAATCATTATTGCAACCTATTCAGGTTGGAGATCAGACATTTTCTAACCGCGTTTGGATGGCTCCAATGACAAGATCAAGAGCTGCCAATCCTGAAAACAAGCCATTTGATTTACATGCTGAATATTATAGACAGCGATCTTCTGCTGGTCTAATTATTACCGAAGGATCACAGATTTCAAAAAGAGCTGTCGGTTATATAAATACTCCCGGAATCTATTCCCAAGAACAGGTAGAAGGATGGAAGGAAGTGACTAAAGCTGTTCATGAGGAAAATGGTCACATTTTCATCCAGCTTTGGCACGTAGGCAGAATCTCACATCCGGACTTTCATAATGGAGAGTTGCCATTGGCACCATCTGCTATCAATCCGAATGAAAAATCATACACTCCTGAGGGCTTTAAAGAAACTGTGACTCCAAAAGCAATGAGTCTGGAAGAGATCAAGCAGACAATTCAGGATTTTAAAAATGGAGCGAAAAATGCCATGGAAGCAGGTTTTGACGGAGTAGAAATCCACTCTTCCAACGGTTATTTATTACACCAATTCTTCAATGCTACCAGTAATGTACGAACAGACGAATATGGCGGGAGCATTGAAAACCGAGCAAAGATCCTTTTTGAAATTATCGACGCGATCAAAGAGGTCATACCTGAAAATAGAATTGGTCTAAGACTTAATCCTTCGCTTAATGGCGTATTTGGAATGAAAGCGGATGAGCAGACAATTCCGACTTTTGACTATATCATCAACAAATTGAATGAATACGATTTGGCATATCTGCACCTTTCGGAGCCATTTACAGACGTATCCGATATTCCTTACTTAGAACCCAACATTGCCAAAAGATACCGTCCGCTGTACAAGGGCACTTTGGTGATCAATAACTCTTTTGATCAGGAAAAAGGTAACAAAATCATCGAGGAAGGATTGGCTGATGCAGTAGCATTTGGTAAGTTGTTTATTTCTAATCCAGATCTTCCAGTTCGTTTTGAAAATGATGCGACTTTGGAGGAATGGGATCAGGATACTTTCTATACCCCAGGAGAAAAAGGATACACAGACTATCCTTTATTGAAGGAATCTGAAGTTGGATAATCACCATTTAGGCCGGATATTCCGGCCTTTTTTTTACATTTAAAATATGTGTCTAGTAGCATTGTCCTGGCAAAACCATCCGGATTATCCATTAATTATTCGGGCAAACCGCGATGAGTTTTTCGAAAGACCCAGCCAAAAAATCCACCAATGGGAATCGGGTTTTTATGGAGGTAAAGATTTGAAAAGCGGTGGAACCTGGATGGGATTTCATCCAAATGGCAGATGGGCACTGCTCACTAATTACCGTGATTTTAAGCATCCAAAAACAGCGCAAATCAGCAGAGGAAAATTGGTTCAGGATTTTTTAGAAAATACAATTGCACCAAAAGCTTATCTGGATGCAGTCAAGGCCAATCAAGAAAAATACGACGGGTTTAACTTACTTGTCTCTGATGGAAGCGAACTCTACTATTTCAGCAATTATGGAAAAAAGATTGTCAAAGTGGCTCCGGGAATTCACGGCTTAAGTAATGGGCTGCTGGATGATCCCTGGCCAAAAGTTGAACTAGCAAAATCAGAAATAAAGCAAAAAATGGAGGAAAGTATCCATGTGGATTCGCTTTTAGATACGCTCACTTCCAAAGCAACTTACCCAATCACTGAGTTGCCAGATACAGGCGTTCCCAAAGAAATGGAAATCGGGCTTTCCGCCCAATTCATCCGTTTAAAGGATAATTATGGGACAGTTTCCGCGACCGCTTTTACTTTGGACAAATCCGGAAAAGTATGCATGAAAGAGCGGAGTTTTCAGCCTGATTACAGTAAATTCACCGATGAAACTTGTTCGTTTCAAGTACTCAAACCTAGAAGCTAATGCTAAATAAATTATATGATGTTTTGATCGTGGGAGGAGGCCCAATTGGTCTTGCCTGTGGAGTGGAAGCCCAAAAAGAAGGTTTGGATTATGTGATCCTGGAAAAAGGAGCATTGACCAATTCCATTTACAATTACCCGATCAACATGACTTTTTTCTCCACTTCTGACAGATTGGAGATGGCAAATATTCCATTCATGTCTATTGGAAATAAGCCTACCCGAACAGAAGCATTGGAATATTACCGAAGGATTTTCTTTCATTTCAACTTGAATGTCAAGCTCTATGAAGGAGTAGAAACTTTAACTAAAAAAGGAGCAATTTTCGAGGTCAAAACATCCAAAGGAAGATACCAAACCAAAAAAATCATTTTGGCTACAGGCTTTTACGATTTGCCCAACTTAATGAATGTACCCGGTGAGGAATTGCCCAAAGTCCAACATTATTACAAAGAACCTTGGCCATTTATTGGCCAGAAAGTGCTGGTAGTCGGAGGCGCGAATTCAGCTGTTGATGCAGCTTTGGAAACTTGGAGAAAAGGTGCCGAAGTAAGTATGGTGCTTCTGGAAGAGGAAGTGGACCAAAATGTCAAATATTGGGTTCGCCCGGATATCATGAACCGCATCAAGGAAGGCTCAATCAAAGCTTTTACGAAATCCAGAATCAAAGAAATCCGAGAGCATGAAGTAGTGATTACCACTCCCGAAGGAGAAGTCACCGTTGAAAATGATTTTGTACTCGCTATGACAGGTTATAAACCTAATTTCGCTCTATTAGATCAATTAGGAGTGGAAATGAGCCAGGACGAAAAAAGACAGCCTTGCTACGACGAACTAAACCAGGAATCAAATGTCCCTGGAGTCTATCTGGCTGGTGTGGTCTGCGGAGGCTTAAATACCCGGGAATTCTTTATTGAGAACAGCATCGTGCATGCTGAGATGATCATGAAGGATATCAAGGAGAAGATAGACACAAAATGACTCGAAAAATTTAAGTCTTTAGGAATTAATTTTAATTGAGATAAATTTGGAATTGATTTCTAAAGATTCAGATTCAATCCAATCTTAGTAAAGATTCTTATTTTTAATAATGCGAACCCAAATCCTCGATTTTACAGAAGAAAACGGACTGGTTATTTGTGGAAGGCCTGAAATGGCTTTAAACAATTACGAGAACCTTTATCTTTTTGAAATTGAGAAACTTAAGGCTCATTCTGTATTCTTTAGAAGATTTTTTAAAGCCAAAGAAGACCCTAACCCATTTAAATCTGAACCAGTAGTTTGTGTCTTCAAGCGGGAAAAAGTACCATTAAATAGTCCAAAGCACTTAGAAATTCACTCTGCTTTATGGAGTGAAGGTAAAATTGATGTTTACATTATTTTTGATGAAACTGGGATAGACATCTATAATGCTAGAAAGCCGGCTGTAAAAACCAGTGAAAATGAATTGTCGCTAGATAGCTTAAAATTGCCAGCGGATCTAATGTTTCTTTTGGAAAACGAAATGAGTGCTTCTCATTTATTTGGCACTGGTACATTTTGGGAACAGTCCGAGTTCCAAAATCAAATAAATTTAGGAAAAAGTCCATATCGACACCTCATTGATTATTTGATGAAGGTGAGGAAAAGATTTATTGAAAATGAAAAAAAGCTAGGTCCAGAGACTATAGATAAAATATTAGTTTTAAGTATTCTTGTCAAGTTTCTGGAAGAAAAGAAAGACATTGGAACCGACAGGTCAACATTGGATGATATTTATTCCAAATACCAAGTTGAAAGCTTAGTAGAGGCCGTTGAAACAGGGAAATTCTTAAATATCCTTAAAGACCTAGCTTCAGAATTCAATGGAAAGGTTTTCGATCAATTTACTGATTTAGAAAAAAATCAGATTGTAAAAACTAATTTGGACCTCCTAGTTCAATTTTTAAAAGCAGAAAAAGACCTCGACACCGAACAGTTATTCCTCTGGAAACAATATAGTTTTCAGCACCTCCCTGCTGAAGTGATTAGTGCCATTTACGAAAATTTCATCCAGGAAGACGCCATTCGTGAAGGGAATGGAAGAGAAAAGGGTGTCGTCTATACTCCTATCCACTTAGTGAATTTTATGGTGGACGAAGTCATGCCTCTGGAAAATCCACCAAAATCATTTTTGGACAATGGAGTTTATAAAATTCTAGATCCAACTTGTGGCTCTGGAGTTTTTTTGGTAGCCGCCTTTAAAAGACTTTTACAATGGTGGGCAATTGAGGAAAGTCGAAAATCGGGAAAAATCTGTTTCCCCGATGCCCAAATGGCACAAAAAATCCTCGAAGAAAATATATTTGGAGTAGATGTTAAGCCAGCAGCAGTAAGAGTGTCCATTTTTGGATTAACAACTGCATTACTCGATTACCTTACTCCAAAACAGGTTTGGAGCAAATTACGATTCAAAGACCTTAGCACAAAAAATATTGTGGTAGCACCACAACCTACAGGTTTTTTCCAATGGGCTTTGGACGCAAAAAATCAAAAAAAACAATTTTCGTTGATTATTGGAAACCCTCCATTTAATCCGGAAAAATCTGTTTCGAAGGACAAAGTACTGGACCCAACTATTATTCGCTCTTTGGAACTGAAACATCCGAATATCCCCAGAAAAAACTTTGCGCTCTATTTTTTTGAAACGGCTATGTTACTAACGGATAAAATCTGTATGGTAATTCCCTCCAATGTATTATTGTATGATAAGTCTGCTCATAAATACAGAGAAGAATTATTTACTGATTATTTTGTTTCGGATATTTTTGATTTCACTCATTTACGTAGAGGACTTTTTACAAGTGCTGACACTCCCGTGGCGGTACTTTTGGGATATTCCAAAAAATCAAGTCATGTACCTATAACCCATACCGTAGTAAAAAGAACTATTTCGGAAGAACAGAAAATCAGATTTGAAATTGATGATTATGATCGGCATCAAGTAAAATGGAATTGGGCAGTTGATCCAGACAAACAATTTATTTGGAAAACAAATCTTTTGGGTGGAGGAAGATTGTTTCATATGATATATAGATTATCAAATATTCCTTCTCTAGGATCATTTATAGAAGGAAAGAAAAAAATAGGATGGGAAGAAATAAGAGGTTTTGAAGGAGGAAAAGATTTTACAATGGAAGATTGTGATAGAATTCTTTCAATTGGTATAAATGGAGAACCTAAAATCCAATATAGTACCTCATTTAGTACAGGAAATCTTAAAAACCCTTTCATGTATGAACCCCCATTTTTGATAATTGATCAAGTCTATGGGAATAGCAACATTCCCGTTTTATTTGTTTCTTCAAATCAAAATTTCACTAACAAACAACACCTATATTACAATCGGGACTTTATTGGTATAAGTGCGCCAAACCACGAAGAATCCGATCTTCTCAAGGTATTTAATTCATTTAAAAGTAAAGACTATGACAAATTAAATTATCAGACCTACACTTTAGCTAAAAGTAGTAGTGCAATGATTTTGACGGAAACTGATATCAATAAGAGCGAGATTCTTGATGTGCCATTTCAAATTGATCATGGATCTATTAACATATCTCAATCTGAGGCTATTATTCAGTTTGACATATTAAATTACCTTATCCATTTAGGCAAACAAATAACCAAAAAATCTGATGGAGCATCCCTTCATCAATCCGTAAAAGAAAAACAACTTTTGGAATATGGAAAAGTCCTATGCTCAGAGTTAAATGATATCTATGAAAAAAATAGTAATTTCTGGCAAGTTGGGAAAATTTTCAGGAAACCTTCCTATACAATTTTTCAAATTGGCTATGGACCAAAAGGGAAATTAAAACAAAAGTTTGTTGAGGGTCAAATTGACCAATCTATACAAAACCTAATTAACAATGACTCCTCCAATCGAGGAGCAGCATATAAACGGACAGTTCGATTATATGATCACATAGATGGATTTGACTGTATTTTCTTTGTTAAGCCTAATGCCTTTCGATATTGGATGAAATCAATTGCACTTCGAGATGCTGATGAAACTTTCATTGATTTAAAAGCTGAAGGATTTTAAATATGAGTAGCCCTTCAACTTTTCAAAATCTACGACCTTCAAATTTAGTCGGAGAACTTCTAGAATATATTGGATCCGAATTACCAAATTTTTTGGACTCAGAGGAACTTATTGAAATACTTTCAATAAAAAAGAACGAAAATCAACATTCATTGGCTTTATGTACATTTTTGACAAACCAATGCAAAGCACGTTTTAATTTTCAAAGGGAAAATGCTCAAAAAAGTAGCAGCACTGTGGACATTGGAGTTTACAAAGGCGCTAACTTAATTTTTACTATAGAGGCAAAAGTTTTACCTACACCAACTTCTTCAAAAAGGAATGACCATGAATATGTATATGGAAAAGGTGGTGGAATTGAACGGTTTAAAAATGAAGATCACGGTTTAGACAATAAAGGCAATCTTTTCAAAGAAAGCGGAATGATTGGATATATAAAAGAGCAGGACTTTGACCTTTGGTTTTCAAAAATTAACAATTGGATTTCGGATGCATCTTGGCCAAAGAGTGAACATCTTGTTAAAATATCAATTGGTGGAACAGCTAGATTTAAATCTGAACATCTTCGTAAAGGTAGTTCTAAAGTAACTCTCCACCATTTTTGGATTTATGTAAACTAAGTTAATGTTTCTACAACTTTGTTTTCTTTCTCTCAAAAGGGTCGATTATGAAAGCCATCCATTTTAAATTGGGTTATTCCTGACTTTCTACAGTTTTTAGAGCTCCCCAATACACTGTAAAATCTTCTTCTTCCGTATTCGGATCTGTTTTCTTCATCCAATGAATCTTTTCATCAACCATGACAAAGGATTCGTAATGCATCTCTGGAAAATCCACAGGAAAGACCTTTCCTGAATTATCCATAAATACTGTCTTCCTGGATATCTCTTTGAATAATTGATCTCGCTGTTCTTTTGTTATTTCTTTAGCTTTATAAAGACTATATAGCCTTTTGCTGGGTTTTGTACTATAGGTAATTAAAAAACCATTTTCCACTTGAGCTATACCTTGAATTCGAGCAGGGAATGGCTCATTTTCTGGGTCACTCACTTGCCCTAATACAAATGCTCCGTTCTCAACACCTTCATTTTCCTCAAAATCCGATAAAGGAACAGCAAGGCTTGATAAAAAAACAGGATTGCCATCATTCCATTCGTAAGTATATAGAACAAGTTCGTTCTGAAATATTAAATACAACCGATTTTCTTCTTCATTGACTACAAATCGAGGCCGGAAGTCTTCGAATGGAAAGGTCTTCCCCGAAAGAAATTTGGATCCCTCTGGAAAAGGAACAGTAAGCCGAACTTCATCAGTCTTTAAGTTGGCCAAAATCAGATTTCTTCTGTTTTGAAGGTATTCGGGATTGTATTCCTCTGCTTGATCCAATAAATCAAGAGAATACAACACATATTCTTCCCCATTAATTGATACTATCTGACTGTCTGAAAGAAAGCTGACAGGCCCTCCAAAACTCACTTGATTTTTTACTGGTTTACCGGCCAAGATCAAATCTCCATTTTTTTTAAAAACTCGCTGGCCAGACATATAATCTACGACCACAATATTTCCTTCTTCAGACAAGGTCAAGGGTTTAGTCATAGACCCAAAAGCACCGGGCACATCACCGGATTTACTCCATTCGTATTCAAGTTCTCCATTGCTTTTGTTGACCACAAAAATCTTGGAATTCAATAAATCCTTAAAAACCACATGATTTTCATCTGCCGTTTGAAATAGAAAGGCTTTTGCCAAAATGCCTTTGACAGTTACCGAATCTTCAACTTCTAGGGAGATTTCTTTTGGTAGATCTGTTACTGATGTTTCATTACTGGGAGTTTGGCAAGAATAGCCAATGATTAATAAAAAGTAGAATGAAAGCTTTCTCATCATTTATAAAATTGGTGGTTCTTTAACAAGATTATCAAAACTAAGGACTTCTGCAACGTCACGCAAAATATAAATTTCTATCTCTCAACAGAAAATGGCTAACTTTGCATTTCTATGAAAAAGAAACCATTCACAGTTGTCTATGAGGACAACCACCTATTGATCGTCAATAAAGCTGCAGGAATATTGGTGCAGGGGGATAAGACGGGCGATAAGACTTTGACGGACTACCTAAAAGATTACATTGCCAAGAAATACGATAAGCCGGGAGCAGTTTTTCTTCATCCCATCCACAGACTGGACAGACCAGTAAGCGGATTGGTCGCTTTTGCCAGAACTTCCAAAGGCTTGGAGCGCATGATGGAGCTTTTCCGCAAGCGGGATATACATAAAGTTTATTGGGCCATCGTGAAGCGAAAGCCTCGTGAAGAGCAAGGAAAGTTGACGCATTGGCTAGTCAAGGACGAGCAAAAGAATTTCGTCACAGCGCATGAAAAAGAAGTTCCAGGATCTCAAAAAGCTGAATTGAATTATAAAACCCTGGGTTTTATGAATGACCACTGGCTGTTGGAAGTTCGTCCGGTTTCCGGCAGACCGCACCAGATTAGAGTTCAATTGGCATCTATGGGTTGCCCGATTCGAGGAGACTTAAAATATGGCTTTGCAAAGCCAAATCCGGACGCAAGCATCAATCTACATGCCTTTAACCTGGTCTTTGTTCATCCCATCAAAAAAGAAAAGCTCTACTTAAGAGCTGCAGTTCCTGAAGAAGAATTCTGGGAGCAATTCCTGGAGTTTGAAACAGTAAAAACAAAAGACCAGCATCTGGATAATTCTTTCTCAGGATAAAGGCATTTGAAATGATCCTACTTTCGTGGGATCATTTTATTTTTATACCTTATTTTATTTCTATTTTCTACTTAGCCCATCTCACTATGAAAAACCTGTTTCTCCTATTCCTTGGCCTGTTCCTATTGGCTTCCTGCGGTTCCAAATCATCTGAAAAAACCATTTATATCGTAAGACATGCAGAAAAGGAACTAGTAGGCGATGACCCTAAGCTCCTTCAGGTAGGTCAGATCAGAGCGACAAAACTTGGGCAGATTTTGGTAGACAAGGAAATCAAACATGTGTTCAGTACGGATTATAGGAGAACAAAAGAAACTGCAGCACCAACCGCCAATGCCGCTGGCCTCGAAATTCAGACTTACGATCCTAGAAATAATGATGCTTTGGTGGAGCAGTTAAAAAGTCTGGAAGGCAATATTCTGGTAGTGGGACACAGTAATACAGTGGGACAAATCGCCAATTATTTTGTAGGAGATGGAGAAAAATATGGAGATCTTGAAGATACCCAATATGAATTTATTTACATCGTCACCTTGGATAAAGATGGAAACTCATTAGTTGAGCGAAAGACTTTCAAAGACTATTAAACCAAAACCAGTTCTATTCCCTTTTCTTCCAATTTTGACTTATATAAATCCGGAATACCAGCGTCCGTGATGATCACATCCACATCTTCTAATTCACAGATTTTCCCGAAGCCCTTTTTGCCAAATTTTTTGGAATCTGCCAGGACAATGGTTTTTTGAACATTCTTGATCATCTGGGCATTCAGGTGCGCCTCCATCATATTGGACGTGGTCAGTCCATGTTCCAAACTCACACCATCGACGCTTAAAAAAAGTTTACTACAAGCAAAATTCTGAAGCATTTCCTCGGCATAATGTCCCACGGCAGAACTACTGCTTTTCCTCACTACTCCTCCCAATTGGACCAATTCCACTTCAGGTGAATCTATTAAAGCCAATGTCACATTCATTGCTGCCGTCAATACAGTCAAAGGCATATTTTTCGGAATGGCTTGAGCAAATGCAACCACTGTAGTGCCTGATCCAATTAGAATCGCTTCGTTATCCTCTAAATATTCCAATGCTTTTTGGGCAATCTTGCTCTTCTCCTCCACTTGCTCGAGCTTTTTGATACTGACAGAGCGATCAGAAACGTAAGGGGAAGCGGATGTTGCACTCCCATGGGAACGATAAAGGAGACCTTTGTCTTCCAGCAACTTGAGATCCTTCCGAATGGTCACCATGGTCACTTCCATGTTTTTCGCAAGTTCAGAAACCGATACAAAACCGGCCCGGTTTAACTCATCAAGAATATACTTATGTCTTTCTGCGATTGTCATTGGATTTCCTTTCTGACCTAAAATTAAACAAAACAATAGGAAAGAATAGAAAACTCAGGATTTTTTACTTTTCTTTCATTTCTTTTTCTTTCTTTTTGTGTTACTTTTAAGTCGATTTAGAAAGAAATGAATAGAGAAGAAAACATAAACCAACTCAAAGACTCCTCAAAAATCTGGGATATTGCCGTAATTGGCGGTGGTTCGTCGGGATTAGGAGTAGCATTGGATGCTATTTCCAGAGGTCTTTCTGTTATTTTATTGGAGAAAGCTGACTTTGCCAAAGGCACTTCCAGCCGAAGCACCAAATTGGTCCACGGTGGTGTCCGCTACCTAGCGCAAGGTGATGTAATGCTTGTTTTAGAAGCATTGAAGGAAAGAGGAAAGTTGCTTAAAAATGCCCCGCACCTTGCGCATGACCAGCCTTTTATCATCCCTATTTATACCTGGTTTGACCGGATTCAATACAGTATTGGGCTTAAACTTTATGACTGGATGTCGGGAAGGTTGAGTTTGGGTAAATCTGAATTCATTTCTAAAAAAGAAACAATCAAGAGACTTCCAGCCGTTTTGCAAAAAGGCCTGATGGGTGGTGTGGTGTATCATGATGGCCAATTTGATGATGCACGATTGGCTTTGGATATTGCACAGACAGCAGATGAAGCCGGCGCTTGTATTCTTAACTATACCAAAGTCAGCAGTCTGGAAAAGAACGATGCCGGAAAAATTACCGGATTGAAAGTTCAGGATATCCTGAGTGGTAAAAAATATCCCCTTCAAGCAAAAATGGTTGTAAATGCAACAGGCGTTTTTGCTGATAAAATCCTTCAAATGGATAATCCTGACGCTCCTAAAATGATTCAACCAAGTCAAGGAATCCATTTGGTCTTGGATCTGGATTTTCTGGGAGGAACAGATGCACTGATGATCCCAAAAACCAGGGATGGAAGAGTGCTTTTCGCAGTTCCATGGCATGGCAAACTGGTGGTTGGAACAACAGATACACTTCGGGAAAAACCAAAATTAGAGCCGGAAGCCTTGCAGAAAGAAATAGACTTTGTGTTGGAAACAGCTGGAGGATATCTCACAAGAAAGCCTACTAGGGATGACGTCAAAGCTGTTTTTGCAGGTTTAAGACCTTTAGCCAGACCAAAGGAAGGCAGCACTAAAACCAAAGAAATTTCAAGATCCCATAAAGTAATCGTCTCAGAGAGCGGACTGGTCACTTTGACTGGTGGTAAATGGACTACTTTTAGAAAAATGGGGGAAGATACGGTAGACTATTTTCAGCAAGTAACCGGTGAAAGCCCCGCCGCCAGCAATTCCTTGGACATGAAAATTCATGGCTACACAGATTCCCTGCCTTCTGGACATTGGCAGCTTTATGGTGCTGATGCCAAAGCCATTCAAGACTTGACTTCTGAAAACACAGAATTTGCAGAAAAACTACATCCGGACTTCCCAAATATTGCCGCTGAAGTAATTTGGGCAGTAAGAAAGGAAATGGCTGTGAAGGTAGAGGATGTGCTATCAAGAAGAATTCGTATTTTGATCCTGGATGCTCAGGCAGCGATCGATGCAGCACCGAAAGTAGCTCAATTGATGGCCGCCGAACTTCAAAAAGATGAAGCATGGATCACTCAGGAGTTGGCTGATTTTCAGAAAACTGCCGAAAAATATTTGATTAAAAAATAACCTAACATGACCCAAGAAAAACCCTACTTAATGGCTCTGGACCAAGGCACAACCAGTTCCAGAGCCATTATTTTTGACAAAAAAGGGCAGATTGTTTCTGTTGCCCAAAAAGATTTTAAACAGCATTTCCCCAATTCAGGCTGGGTAGAACATGATCCAAATGAAATCTGGACCAGCCAATCCAATGTGATGATCGAATCCCTTGTTAACAATGGAATCAAGGCAAATCAGATAGCAGGAATAGGAATTACCAACCAGCGGGAAACTACCATCGTTTGGGATAGAAAGACGGGGAAAGCCATTTATAATGCAATCGTTTGGCAGGACAGAAGAACTGCCTCTTACTGCAACGAATTGAAAGAAAATGGGAAAGCTGAGTTGGTTGCATCAAAAACAGGATTGATCATCGATGCTTACTTTTCTGCCACCAAAATCAGATGGATTCTAGAAAATGTAGAAGGGGCTAGAGCAAAAGCCGAAGCTGGGGAATTAGCATTTGGAACGGTTGATTCCTGGCTGATTTGGAACCTAACTGCAGGGAAAACCCACATCACGGACATTACCAATGCCAGTAGGACGATGATTTACAACATCCATTCGCAGGAATGGGACAAAGAACTCCTTGAGCTCTTCGATATACCGGCTTCTTTACTTCCAGAAGTAAAATCCTGTAGCGAGGTTTATTGCGAAACTGCAGGCGATGTTTTAAGTACCAAAATTCCAATTGCGGGAATTGCCGGAGATCAACAAGCTGCCTTGTTTGGTCAGCTTTGCACCCAGCCAGGTATGGCCAAGACGACTTATGGAACAGGTTGTTTTTTGGTCATGAACACAGGAACAGAAGCCGTCAGATCTCAAAATCAACTGTTAACGACGGTAGCCTGGAAAATCGGGGATGAGATTACCTATGCTTTGGAAGGTTCTGTCTTTATCGGTGGAGCGGCCATTCAATGGCTTCGGGACGGAATCGAATTGTTTGAAAATGCCAAGGATTCTGAAAATCTAGCGACAAGTCTGGCTGATAACGATGGGGTTTATTTCGTTCCGGCATTGACTGGTTTAGGAGCTCCTTATTGGGATCAAAATGCAAGAGGTGCATTTTTTGGGATCACCAGAGGAACTACTATCGCTCATATGACAAGAGCCGCTTTAGAGGCAATTGCTTATCAGGTACATGACGTGTTGAAAGCCATGGAAAAAGACTCAGACAAACCCACGCAGGAGCTTCGAGTAGACGGTGGAGCCACAGCTAATAACTTCTTGATGCAGTTTCAAGCTGACTTGCTCGAATGTGAGATCAAGCGACCAAAAATCATTGAAACTACCGCTATTGGAGCAGCATTTTTGGCCGGACTGGCCGTAGGATTCTGGAAAAGTCAAGACGAACTTCAGTCACTTTGGGAATCTGACAGAAACTTTCAGCCAGAGATGAAATCAGAAACACGTGAAAAAATACTACATTTTTGGCATAAAGCAGTTGAACGAACTAAAAACTGGGTAGAATAATGAATCCATACATAGCAGAAATTATTGGAACCGGTTTACTCCTTTTATTGGGGTCAGGCGTGGTAGCGAACATGTTGCTTCCAAAAACAAAAGGACATGGCGGTGGTATCATGGAGATCAGTACTGCTTGGGCACTAGCTGTGTTCGTTGGCGTGGTAGTTGCCGGCCCATACAGTGGAGCACATTTAAACCCGGCAGTTACAATCGGATTGGCTATCGCAGGAAAATTCGATTGGGCGATGGTTCCAGGATACATCGGTGCTGAAATTCTCGGTGCGATGATAGGTGTTGGAATTGCTTGGCTTTTCTACAAAGATCACTATGATGCCTCTGATGATGCAGCTTTGAAAGCAGCCCCATTTGGCACCTCTCCAGCCATAAGAAACCTACCTCTCAATTTCTTTTCTGAGCTAGTTGGAACCTTTGTTTTAATTCTAGTCATCCTTTATAATGCCGGAGTGAAAATCGGTGACGCTACTGAAACACCTATTGGAATGGGTTCTTTAGGAGCTATTCCGGTCGCCTTTTTGGTTTGGGTCATTGGCTTAGCTTTAGGAGGGACCACAGGATATGCCATCAATCCAGCAAGGGATTTTGGTCCGAGACTGATGCATTCGATTTTACCTATCAAAGGAAAGGGAAGTTCGGACTGGGGCTATGCATGGGTGCCTATTTTAGGACCTATTGCCGGAGCTGCAATTGCTGCGGGCCTCTTTTTAGTCGCAGGATCTTAAAGCCAACAAAATAAAAAAGTCTGAGAATCTGTAGAATCTCAGACTTTTTTATTTTCAGTTTCTAAAAACTGGCTGACTTATTTTAAAATCTCTCTGGCAATCACCATTTTTTGAATTTCAGAAGTACCCTCCCCTATCGTACAAAGCTTGGAATCACGATAGTACTTTTCTACCGGGTAATCCTTCGTGAATCCATATCCTCCAAATATCTGGACTGCATCATTGGCTACCGAAACACATACCTCGGAAGCATAATATTTGGCCTTTGCTGAAGCTAAAGTCACTTTTTCTCCTCGGTTTTTAAGATCTGCCGCCTTCATAATCAAAAGTCTCGAAGCTTCTACTTCAGTGGCCATATCTGCTATTTTGAAAGAAATCCCCTGATACTTACTGATGGCTTTACCAAACTGCTCACGCTCTTTTGAGTATTGAATAGAAGCTTCCAAAGCACCCTCGGCAATGCCCAAAGAAAGTGCGGCAATCGAAATCCGTCCCCCATCTAAAATTTTCATCGATTGGATAAATCCTTCACCCACATTTCCCAAAACCTGGGATTCATGAACCCGGCAATCCGTAAATATCATTTCAGCAGTTTCTGAGGCACGCATGCCCAATTTATCTTCTTTTCTTCCACCCTTAAATCCAGGAGTTCCTTTTTCTACCACAAAAGCAGTCATGCCATGACTGTCTCCAACATCACCGGTTCTTGCGATCACTACTGCAACATCTCCTGAAACACCATGAGTAATGAAGTTTTTTGCCCCATTGATCACCCAGTGATCTCCATCTTTCACGGCAACTGTCCGCATATTCCCTGCATCTGAGCCAGTATTTGGCTCAGTCAGTCCCCAAGCTCCCAACCACTCACAAGTGGCTAGCTTGGGAAGGTATTTTTTCTTTTGTTCCTCATTTCCAAACATCATGATATGTCCGGTACAAAGGGAGTTATGCGCTGCCATAGACAGTCCAACTGAAGGGTCTAATTTGGAAAGCTCAACGATAGCAGTGACATACTCAAAATATCCAAAACCGGAACCTCCATACTCAGTGGGAACCAAAACCCCCATCAAGCCAAGCTCCCCAAGCTTTTTAAAAAGTTCTTTTGGGAAAAACTGTGTATCATCCCATTCTTTTCTGAAAGGGGTGATTTCTTTGGCTCCAAAATCACGGATCATATCTGCGATCATCCGTTGATTTTCATTTTCATTAAAGTTCATAGAGAAGTTATATGGGTTTATATATTCATTTAACCCTAAGATTCAGAATAAGTTTGGTTTCCACAAATCGCATCTTACAATAGATTATTTCTCGAATTCACAGCTTTCCACTTGAATCTGATTGCCCATATCCGTTTATCCTATTATTTTTCGATCAAAGTGCTTAAAACCAATTTTAAATTTCCTTTTTCAACCCAACTTTTTTTGATTTATTCATCTCCAAATCAACTATTTATGCGGATTATTCGGATTTCCTCCCTGTTTCTCATTTTATATACCTATTCGAATTTCACTTTTTCCCAGTCAATATTTGAAGTATTAGATAGTCTGAAGGTAGAATTAAAGCAAAGCAAATCTCCTTCGGATAAGGTGACCGTTTTATCCGAATTAACCTGGTTTTATGTTCAAGTGTCCTTGGATACCGCTGTGATCTATGGGCAAGAGGCAATTGGGATTGCGAAGGAGCTAAATGATCCCGTACTACTCAGTCAAGCTTATAGTGATATTGCCTATGCCTGGATGGAAAAAGGAGAATTAGTGAATGCCAGGAAAAACTATCAAAATGCATTGGATCTCCGTTACGAAATTGGCGACTCTTCAAAATTCTATGGGACGATTACCAATTTAGGTTCCGTTTACCAACGCGATTTCCAGTCTGATTCAGCCATGGCAAATTACCTGAAGGCTTTGGCTTTTTTTGAAAGATCAGGAAATGAACGCAATGCGGATTTCATCAGAAACAATATCGGAGTGATATATCTGGAGCTTAAAAATTATCGAAAAGCTTTGGAAATCCTAGAGCAAGTGGCGGAATACCGGGAGCAAAATGAGGATTACTATAACCTTGCCACCACACTCAATAACTTGGGAAGCATCCATAAACATCTAGGCGATGATGAAAAATCCGAAGAAGTTTATAAACACGCTTTGGAAATCTATCAGGAAATCGGTGATGCCTACTACACTTCCACTACCTATAATAACTTAGCCACTCTTTATAATTCTCAAAAACGAAGTCAGCTCGCCATCGAATTTGCGGAGGAAGGTCTTAAGCTAGCCGAACAAGCAGGAGCTACCTACGATTATGCCCTACTTTTATCAAACCTGGCACAATCCTACAGTGACCTCAAGGATTTTACAAAATCAAGGCAATATTACCTCGAATCAGTAGAAGGATTTAAAGCCCAAAACGCAGAAGAGGACCTGATGACCATGTACCTTTTAATGTCCCCAGTGTATGCTGCCTTAAATATGCCTGACAGCTCTGGCTATTATACCCAGGAATATATTTCCCTCTTGCGAAAGTTAAATGAACAGGAAATCCTGGAGCTGACATCCGATCTGGAATCGAAGTACCAATCAGAGAAAAAAGACAAAGAAATCGCCGAAAACCAACTGACACTCCGAACCAAAAACATCCAGCTTTTCGGGTCCTTAGGCTTGGCCATCATCTTGGCTATCGTGGGATATTTACTGTACAAACAGCAAAAACTGAAAAACAGACAATTGCAACAGGAAGTCGAGTTGAAAGCAGCTTTGGCACAAATAGAAACACAAAACAGGCTTCAGGAACAACGGGTCTTGATCTCTCGGGATCTGCATGACAATATCGGAGCTCAGCTAACTTTCATTATTTCTGCAATAGAAAACCTGAACTATTTTGATCCAATTAAAGAAACTCTGAGTCATCGCTATGAATCCATTGCAGATTTTGCGAAGCAAACCATCACGGAGCTCCGGGACACGATCTGGGCGATGAATGCAGGGCAAATTACCTGGGAACAACTTGCCTCCCGTATTTCAAATTACTTGCAGAATGCAGAAAAAGCCTCCTCTATTAAATTCGATTTTCAGGTGTCTGAGACTCTCCAGGCAGAGCACAAACTGGCTTCCGCCGATGGGATACAAGTCTATAGGATCCTTCAGGAAGGAATCCAAAATGCAGTAAAATATGCTGATTCTTCTACTATTTCGGTGAAGGTCTTTCAGGAAAAAGAAGCCATAAACTTGAAAATAGAAGATACTGGAAAGGGTTTTGAGGAATCTAAAGTCCTTCCCGGAAATGGGCTTTATAATATGAGAAAAAGAGCTGAAGAGCTCGGGGGAACCATTTCTATTCAATCAGAAACCGGAAAGGGGACACAGATTCACCTTATTTGGCCGGCCAAATCCTAATCAATTGCATAACATATACTCTAAATGCCGTATAGGTTAAAGCGGACCCATCCTTTAGTTTTGAATATGTCTAAGTTTCATTTTTTTGAAAGTGCACATGGTCGTATCGGTTTTAGAAACAGGAGGGATTGGCTTATTGGTTTTGATCGTCCTGATTGCCATAGCTTTTCTACATTATTTACTGTTTAGGGAATATGTGACCCAGGAAAAAATTCAGGAAAAAAGAATCAAGGACATGGAAAAGCTGGTAACAACTGAAATTAACCGCTCCAAATCCTTAACCCATCAAGTAGACAGACTGTCTCAAATCAAAGATAAAACCAAAGATCAATTAGACTTGATCAAACTCCAAGTGGATTCCATCAAAGCCAAAACGGAAAACTGACTCATTCTCTCAAACTCAATATAGAGAGGTTAAATTTTGGATTTTAACGAATAACTTAGCTATTATTGATTTACAGTTTCGAATGCAACTGATCCTAATTCCTCCATTTTATGAAAAGATTTTTCTATTTACTCACAGCAGCCATTTTAATTTCCGCTACTGCCCATGCCCAGGAAATAAGCGGTCGGTGGAATGGCATCCTGAAAGTTCAGGGCAACCAATTGAGATTGGTTTTCCATATCGAAAAAACAGAAACTGGGTATAAATCCAAAATGGACAGCCCAGACCAAGGGGCATTTGGAATCCCAGTGACCGCGACAAGTTTTGAAAATGGAATTTTGAAATTGTCCATCACAAATGCCCGGATCGAATACGAAGGCACGCTGGAAGAAGATGGTAAAATCATTGGTGTTTTCACCCAGGCAGGGCAGCCATTCCCGATGAATTTATCCCAAGGGGAAATTGAAAATCAGGAAGTAAAACGGCCTCAAGAGCCTAAACCACCTTTTCCCTATTTATCTGAAGATGTAACGTTCCCAAATACCAAGGCAGGAATCACTTTGGCGGGTACACTCACATTGCCTCAGGAAGGAAGCAATTTCCCCGCTGTTATTCTGATCAGTGGAAGCGGTGCCCAAAACCGGGATGAGGAACTGATGGGACATAAACCATTTTTGGTTTTATCTGATTTCCTCACGCGAAATGGAATTGCTGTGCTCAGGTATGATGACCGAGGCACTGCCCAATCCACTGGAAATCATCATGCATCCACCAGTGCGGATTTTGCAGATGATGCGGAAGCGGCTTTTGACTACTTAAAAACCAGAAATGAGATCAATCCTGAAAAAATCGGCTTTGCCGGACATAGCGAAGGTGGTATAATTGCTCCTATGGTCGCTGCTAGAAATGCAGAAGTTAGGTTTATTGTCCTAATGGCCGGCACCGGAATTCCCGGCGATCAATTATTGCTGCTACAACAGAGACTTTTGGGAAAGACTGCTGGAATGAATGAAAACCAGCTTACTGCAAACGATGAAATCAGTAAAAAAGCTTTTGAAATCATCAAGATCTCTGCAAATCCTGAAAGAGATTTAACTGATTTTATGATTGATACTTTTCGCAGTCTTCCTCCAAATCAAATCCCAAATGGGATGACTGAGGCAGATTTTGTCAATGCACAGGTGAATCAAATGACCAGTCCATGGATGCAGTACTTTATACAGTACAACCCTGCCCCTACTTTGCAAAAAGTGACTTGCCCTGTTTTGGCTATCAATGGTTCCAAAGACCTACAGGTAGCCCCAAAAGAAAACCTTGAGGCCATCAAAAATGCCTTGGAAGAGGGAGGAAATTCTGATTTTAAAATCGTGGAAATCCCAGGCCTCAACCATCTTTTTCAGGAAAGTACTACGGGAGCCATCAGTGAATACCAAACCATTGAGCAGACATTTTCACCTGTAGCCATGAAGGAAATACTAAACTGGATCAAAGAACAGGTAAATTAAGTGAGATGAATTATTTCATCCCCTCAAACTGAGATTTCACTTCCTTGAACTTGGCCTTCAATTCTTCGAATCGCTCATAGGCATCTTGACCGGGTTTCTGATCAGCCTGTCCTAGCATCGATCCTAAATATCTTAACTGATCCTGGAGCATTGGTTGCATATAAGTTCCTTCTTCAGTGACCAATTCGTGGTAAAGAATGTCGAGCTGATCCTTTTTAACTGTCGCACTTCGAACTGGATTTTCTTTATCCAAAACAAGTTCTAGAGCTTCTCTTTCTTTTTCTATTTCAGCAATTAATTGCTCCATTTCGTCACGGAAAGACTGAATCTGTAAAGACAAAGCTTCTTGTTCTGCTACGTCTGCATCTGTCACCATGGTCACTCTCGGATCCAGAACCACTTCAAATTCACTCTCCACCAATTCATCTCCTGCCATTAGTCTGGCTTTATATTTTCCAGTGGCAACCAATGGGCCGTTTCCAGTATAGGCTTTCTTCGGATCTTTATCCCAGCCACCTTGATGTCTCATATTCCAATCAAAATGATTCATTCCAGCCTTATTCGGCAAGCCTTTGGAGGCGGGTGCCTCAGAAAACTCAGTGGACATATTTCTGCTTGTATCCACCTCAGGTTCTTTTGGACCATCTGCCAAATAGGCATGAACGACTTCACCTTTTTCATTTAGGATCTCCAATCGCAGATTCTCCTGCTTTTCAGCTAAGTAATAATCCAGATTTGCAGCTGCTCGTGGATATTCCGGACCGTTTTGCTCCCCTCTGGCAGAAAGAAAGTTTCTTACCGCTGGCTTAGTCTCAAATAGCACCACTCCTCTGTTTCCAATAGAATTGATTCCCCGTAAACTGATCAGATTATCCAAAATCCAAAAACCACGTCCCATAGTAGACATCACCAGATCATCCTGATGAATCTTGATATCTGTGATCGGAGTTACCGGAAGATTACTTTTAAATGGCGTCCAGCTTGCCCCATCATTCATGGAAATAAACAAGCCAAATTGCGTACCGGCATACAATACCCCCTCTTTTTCAGGATCCTCTCTGGTCACCAACGTAGGGAAATCCGCAGGTATCCCATTTGTTCCGGTACTGAGTAGCGTCCAGGATTTACCGTAATCCTCTGTTTTGTATATGTAAGGCCTATCATCCCCCATTAAATACCTTAAGACAGTTACATACGCTTTTGCAGGATTATGTGGTGAAGGCTCCACGGCATCAACTCTTCCTCCTTTTGGCATGTCAGGAGTTACATTTTCCCAGGTTTTACCTCCATCCCTTGTGACATGTACAGGTCCATCATTGGCTCCAACCCAAATCAATCCTGCCTGAATCGGTGATTCTCGGATAGCATAAATAGTACTGTAATATTCCTCACCTGTTACATCTCTGGTAATTGGTGATCCTGATGCCATTTGCTTATCCGGTTCAAAAGCTGTCAAATCCGGAGAAATGATTTCCCAGGTTTTCCCATCATCTGTCGTTTTATGGACATACTGAGAAGTATGATATACCACGTCAGGATTATGCGGAGAAACATGGATAGGAGCTACTCTCTGGAACCTGAACTTCAGATCTTTCGGATTGTGCCCATAGATATTCGAGGCGCCCACGTAGTATTGAAGTTCCTGGCCAGAGGTTTTATCATAAACCCCAAATCTTCCTTTGCAATTAGAATACACAATAGTTGGATTCCCAGGCTTGGGGACGGCAGGCCCTGTCTCGCAACCTCCTACATTGATGAAAAATGCATTTGCCCCGGCTTGCGCGCTAAACGGAGGCATACTAGGCACTGCTATCGCACTGTAATTATCTTGCTGACCAGCATACAACCAATACGGATATTGATCATCCACTTCCACTGTATAAAGCTCTGCAGTTGGCTGATTGAATTGGGTGGACCAGCTTTTACCAGAGTTCTGGGTGATGTTGGCACCTCCGTCATTTGCTTGAATCCAAATCGTGGTATCGTTTGGATTGATCCAAATGTCATGATTATCTCCATGCGGAGTGGAAATGGATTTCCAGGATTTCCCACCATCAAAAGATCGTAGGAATCGAAGTGAATTATTGTACACCGTATTGGCATCCTTTGGATTCGCATAAATATTGGTGTAGTAAAATGGTCTATTGGTCAGGTTGGCATTGTCTGACACAAACTCCCAATTTTCGCCTCGATCCTCCGATCGATATAGACCACCCTGGTCATCAGACGCTTCGATATTGGCATAAACGACATTTGGATCCGCCGGAGAAACGGCAAAATCAATTTTCCCTGTAAGGCCAGTTGGTAGTCCATTGCTTAACTTATCCCAGGTCTTTCCTCCGTCTTTGGATTTATAAACTCCACCTTGCGAAGATCCAGAAGTGATCGTCCAGGGTTTTCTTTCTCCCCTCCAGGCTCCTGCATAAATGGTGTTTGGATCATCAGGGGCTAATTCCAGGTCGGAAACGCCCACACTGTCTGAGTGGTAAAAAACTTTTTCCCAACTCTTACCCCCATCGACGGTTTTAAAAACCCCTCTTTCTTCATTTTTCTGAAAAGCCTGCCCGATAGCGGCCACATAAACGATGTCCGGATTATCAGGATGAATCTCCACTGAACCTATTTGCCCACTCTCTTTCAGGCCAATAAATGCCCAGCTTTTACCTTCGTCAGTGGATTTGTAAACTCCTTTACCGGTAATCACATTTGACCGAAGACCATCTGAGCCAGTGCCTACATAGATAATTTCCGGTTGTTTCTGGTAAACTGAAATTGCACCAATGGAAGGAGTCGGGAAATAACCGTCCGAAATGTTCTCCCAGGTAATCCCGTAATCTTCCGTCTTCCAAACACCTCCACCAGTAGCTCCCATATAAAATAGTGATGGTTTAGAAGCAACGCCTGCGACAGCTGTCACCCTTCCTCCTCTCAATGGACCGACATTTCGGAACTTATAGGAATTTAAAAGGGGGGTTAAGTCCTGGCAAAATGCAACGATGCTCAGTGGAATTAGAAAGGCGGTGGTCAGTAGCTTTTTTAGCATAGAGTTTTTCAGTTAATGGCAGAATATAATTGGATTTTGTTTGAAAAAACATATCAATTATAAGAATGGATAAATGGTGATTCCATGTTCGCAGGGGGATTTTTGGAAAATTATCGAATGGATCCCATCCTTCCCTTTGAGATAAATGACGACTTTTCACTTTTTTCTATAAGCTAGATAGGGGTAATTACTCAGTGAGTTGTCCTATTTATAAAAACCATTCAAAACCTTAACTTGCAGGATCAGCAATATGCCTCCATGCAAACAAGCGATCAAATGATTTTTCAGTCGATCAAGTCAGGTGATGAAAATGCACTGGAGATGTTATTTAAAGAATATTATCAACCCCTCTGTCGCTACGCAAACTCCTATCTGGGAGATCCCGATGACGCAGAAGAAGTGGTTCAAAACTGCTTTATCAAACTTTGGGAAAAAAGAGAATCAATTCTTATCCAAAGTTCTGTCAAATCCTATCTCTATCAAATCATCCGAAATGCCTGTTTGAATGAAATCAAGCATCAAAAGGTGAAAAGAAACTATGGTGAGATGATTTCTAAAGAGGGAGAAAAATTGGGAGAAGCTTCTGATCAATCCACTCTGAAAAGTGAATTGGAAGAAAAGATTGCCATTGCTCTCCAGACTTTGCCTCAGCAGTGCCGTTTGATTTTCACCATGAGCAGATTTGAAGAATTGAAATACCAGGAAATCGCCGACCAACTTAACCTGTCCATCAAAACCGTGGAAAACCAAATGGGGAAAGCCCTGAAATTGATGCGAAGCCAATTGCAGGAATATTTACCTCTCATTGTATTGCTTTTAAATATCACATTGGAATGAGGAGCGAGCAAGAAGATTTCTATATCGACAGCCTGATCGCCAAATACATCGTAGGCGAAATCAGCCCCCAAGAGGAGCAGGAGCTGATGGATTGGTGTGCGCTTTCCGATCAAAATCAAAAAGTCCTAGACGATGAATTGCTCATTTTCCAAAAGGCAAATCTAGGGTCAGATCAATCCTTTGATGCAGATCTTGCCTGGAAAAAAATCCAACCGAAAATTCGAAAAACCAAAACCGGAAAAATCATAGCATTTCCTGTCTGGAAAGTAGCGGCCGGATTTCTGCTGATTTCGGCGATGGCATTCTTGTTTTACCAGCAACTCTACCAAGGTGAGAAATTTGAATACCTGAGTCAGAATGAGGTAGAAACCAAAATTCTTCCTGATCAAACCAGCATTTCTCTCAACCGCAGCTCTGAGGTTCAAGTAGAATACAATGAGAAGAAAAAAACCGGCCTCATCAAACTGAGTGGGGAATCTTTGATTGCTATTCCTGAAGACAAGAAAGTCAACTGGCAAGTCCAAGTGGATCAACTGCTAATTGAAGATATTGGGACGGTCTTCAATGTAAAAGCTTACCCAGAAAACCCAATCGTGGAAGTGACTGTCATTGAGGGGGAAGTCAGAATGTTTTTAAATTCTCAGAAAGGAATTAACCTGCTGGCCGGGGAAATGGGCACCTACCATAAATCCACTGGGGAATTTTCAAAAACCAATGCCGAATCAAATGTAGCAGCATACAGCTCCAGGTCTTTTTCTTACCTCAATGAAAATCTTTCTTCTATCATCAACCAGCTTTCTGAAGTCTATCAAACTCCTATTGAACTGGAGGGAGCTATCGGGGATTGCCGCTTGACAGTTGATTTTGAGAACGAGGAATTGGACGTGATTTTGGGCATCATCACCGAAACATTAAATTTGGAAATCAAAAACTCAGGGAATGGAATCACGCTTTCCGGAGAATCCTGCAATTAATTTTTTAAATGAAACATCACTATTTTCAATTGACGATTGCCTTTATTTTGGCGATCAATTCTTGCTGGAGTGCTTTTGCCCAGCAAAATTCACTTTTGGAAAAAAAGGTCAGTATGACTGCTCAAATGGAGCCTTTGGATGCATTTTTGAATCGATTGTCCAAAGAAGTCGGCGGAGTGTTTTCCTACAGCCCCTCTACCTTGGACGTGGATAGGATGATCACAGGCACCTTCTCTGAGCAGTCATGCAGGGAGGTGTTGGAGGAGGTTTTTGACGGCTCGGTAAATTATAAGCAAAAAGGTGTTTATTTAATCCTCACTCCTGCTCCTCCTGCAGAAAAAGAAATCACCATCAGTGGCTATGTGGTAGACCAAAAATCAGGAAATCGAATCCAAAATGCTACTGTTTACAATCCCATCACCCTCCAATCTTCTATCACTGATGAGTTTGGTTTTTTTGAATTTCAGATCAAAAATCCTGCTGAGGAAAATTTTGAATTGATCGTCAAAAAGAAGGATTATGCAGATACGCTTCTGGTCGAAAGCAGGACTTCGAGATTTCAGAAGATTTTTCTGAAAGGAGAAGGGGAAGAGGCTGCTCCCATCGTACGAAGCCTCACTGAACCGATGAAAAATTTCTGGATCTGGACCAAAAATTCGGTTGGATTTACCAACCTGGAAAATGTCCCTGACACACTTCATCGCGATTTTCAGGTTTCATTTGTTCCTTTTATCGGAACCAACAGGAAAATATCCGGCTCTGTGACCAACAATTTTTCTTTGAATATACTGGGTGGTTTTTCTGGTGGAACAGAAAAAGTTGAAATCGGAGGATTATTCAACATCAACCGCCGAAACGTAAAATTCTTTCAAGCCGCAGGTCTTTTCAATCAGGTTGGAGGGACAGTCAAGGGATTTCAGGCGGCGGGTTTGACGAACATCAACTTGGATTCGGTAAAAGCTGCGCAATTTGCAGGAATCGCCAATTTCACGACTGGCCCTGCCTCTGGACTACAGACAGCAGGTGTTTTTAACATTTCTACTTCTGACATGAAGGGTCTTCAGTTAGCTGGAGTAGCCAATTATACGCATCAAAACCTCTCTGGCGGTCAAATAGCCGGGGTTTTAAACATTGCCAAAAATGTGAATGGATTCCAGTTGGGTTTACTCAATTACTCTGACAGTACTTCTGGGACGCCTATTGGTCTGATCAGTTTTGTCAGAAAAGGTTATCATAAAGTAGAAATAGGAACAGATGAAGTACTTCCTTTAAACATCTCTCTGAGAACTGGTACGCGTGGATTCTACAACATGATTTTCGCTGGTGTCCGACCAGAAAAGGCAGATTCAGTGACCTGGGCATTCGGGTATGGAATAGGAACTTCTCCTAGGCTAGCAACTAAACTTTTTCTGAATTTTGAACTGAGTTCCCAGCAATTAGTGAAGGGAAATGTAGCGGCTTTGAACCTGATCAACCGGGCATATTTAGGCTTGGATTACCAGTTTGCAAATAAAGTTGGCATCTATGCTGGGCCTAGTATCAATTGGCGGGTTTACGACAGCAGTTATCCGGATCATCCTGATTTATTTTCTTATATCGAGCCAAAAATCATTTCTGAAAAAGATTACCAAGACGGTCTCAAAAGCCAACTTTGGTGGGGTTTCCGGGCAGGATTCCGATTTTTTTAATTTTTTCCAAAAAATATTGTAGCCTGAATAGGGGTTGGTTAGGATTCGATTGTCATAGAACCGAAAACTAAACCAACATTATGAAAACGGTTCAAAGACTTATTGCAGTTGTACTTCTATTTGGGTTCAATCCTATTTATTCTTTTTCACAAACAGAATCATTCAATCCCGAAAAAGAAATCATCAATCATTCAGAACTTCAGATTTCTATCGTGCCTTATTTGGGCACAAATGGCAAAAACTCAGGAAACACCATCAATGACTTTTCTTTCAATCTATTTGGAGGATATTCTGCAGGCACCAACAAACTGGAATTGGCAGGCTTATTTAACATCAACCGATTCGATGCAAAGCACGCACAATTTGCCGGGATCTTTAATCAAGTCGGTGGTTCTTTAGAAGGAGCTCAATTCGCAGGGATTGTCAATTCCACTTTGGATTCTATCCAAGGAGTCCAAGGTGCCGGTATTGTGAATTTCACTACTGGAAAAGTGGAGGGAGCACAGATGGCAGGAATCACCAATTTTAGCAGCAAGTCCATGAAAGGATTTCAAGGCGCCGGGATTTTGAATTTTACTGGTCAAAACCTGACAGGTTTTCAGGGTGCTGGGATTGCTAATTTTGCAGGCGGAAATGTCCAAGGGGTGCAGGCAGCAGGAATTTTAAATTTCACTCCAAAAGACGTGGACGGCGCACAAATCGCAGGAATATTAAATTTTGCCCGACATGTAAAAGGAAGTCAAATCGGCTTGATCAATTATTCTGACAGCATTTCAGGAGCACCGGTCGGATTGATCAGTTTTGTGAAAACCGGCTATCATACCCTAGAAATAGGCACCAATGAAGTCATCCCGCTCAATCTCGCATTCAGAACCGGAACCAGAAGTTTTTATAACATCATCACCGCTGGTTTCAGACCGGAAGTCAGAAATGAAACAGTCTGGGCCTTTGGATATGGAATAGGAACATCCCCGAGGCTGGGCAAAAAAACCTTTTTGAATATCGAATTGACTTCCGAACAAATGCAAAAAGGGAACGTCGAAGCACTGAATTTAATCAATCGCTTTTATATAGGAGCTGATTTTCAAGTGGCTAAAAAGTTCGGGGTTTTCGCTGGCCCCTCCCTCAATTATAGAGTATACGAAACCTCTTTTGACCAACATCCCGAACTCTTCTATTACAATGGATTCCATACATTTTCAGAACACTCCTTCCGCTATAACCAAGACTTAGCTGGTCAACTTTGGTGGGGCTTCCGAGCCGGTATTCGATTCCTCTAATCTTTTCGAACTACTCAAAATAACCATCCTGAACTTCATTAGGCTGGGATTCTATTGTCAAAAAACTCAATAAGCTGATGAAAACGATTTTAAAAGCCTACCTATTCCTGACATTTTCTCTTTTCAGTTTTGCAGCAAATGCTCAAAATCTTTCCCAAACGATTCGAGGAAAAGTTGTTGACCAAGTGACTCAAATTCCAATGCCTGGAGCCACAGTCATGGTATTGAATACTGAGCCACTCCTCGGAGAAGTCACCAATGAACTTGGGGAATTTAAAATCCCCGCGGTACCCATTGGTACACAATCCATACGAATCAGTTTTGTCGGTTATAAGGATCTTATTCTTCCAAATATTCAGGTCAATTCTGGAAAAGAAGTCGTCCTACAGATAGCCCTGGAGGAAGATATCACACAAATCCAGGAGTTTGTAGTAACTGCTACAGACAAGGACCGAACTATCAATGAAATGGTCGTGGTGAGCGGAAGAACATTCTCAGTGGAAGAAGCCAGGAAGTTTGCTGCGGCAGTCAATGACCCGGGTAGGATGGCAATTTCCTTTTCGGGTGTAGTCAGCACAGATGATGGGAACAATAATATTTCCATTCGTGGCAACAGCCCCAATGGATTATTATGGAGAATGGAAGGAATCGACATCCCAAATCCAAACCACTTTGTCAATCCGGGAAGTTCTGGAGGAGGTGTGTCCATTTTGAGTAGCCAACTACTAGCCAATTCGGACTTTCTCACCGGGGCTTTTGCCGCAGAATATGGAAATGCGCTTTCTGGAGTCTTTGATCTAAACCTGAGAAAAGGCAATAATGAAAACCGGGAATTTACAGTTCAGGCAGGATTTCTAGGTTTGGATCTCGCTGCCGAAGGCCCGATAGCCAAGAATTACCGTGGTTCATATTTAGTCAATTATCGGTATTCTACCCTTTCTCTGCTTTCCAAATTGGGATTGCCACTGGGTGATTTTGTGACCAATTTTCAGGATCTTTCTTTCAATGTTTATCTACCTACTGGCTCAAAAAGTAGTATTTCACTCTTTGGGTTCGGAGGTCTCAGTGATCAAAAAAGCAATGCGGAATCTGACTCACTGATCTGGGAAAGTGAAGGTGATCGATATAGTTCCAAATTTCTTTCCAATACGGGTGCGGCAGGGATCAAGTATTCGACCACACTCAATCAGTCCAACTTTCTACAAACAACTCTTTTGGCATCTGGAAACACCATTGGAGGCCAAGGTGCACGATTGGATAATGAGTATGTCAATCAGGATCGCTATGATGAAAAATTCAGCAATTCAAAAATCACCTTCAGTTCAGTTTTAAACTCCAAACTATCTGCCCGGTCCAGTTTGAGAAGCGGTATCTACCTGAACCAATTGTATTACGCACTTTATCAGGAAAACTATGACGATGAAATACAAAACTTGGTGAAAAACATCGATTCAGATGGCAGTACCCAAAGTATTCAGGCATTTACCCAATGGAATTTCAGAGCTTCGGAGCGACTAACTCTGAACCTAGGTCTGCATTACCTCCAGCTTTTGCTGAATAACTCTAATTCGCTGGAGCCAAGGGCTAGTATTTCCTATGAATTGGATGAAAAACAGCGCGTGAGTTTCGGGTATGGACTTCATAGCCAAGTCCAACCATTAGGAACTTATTTTGCAGAAAAAGAAATAGCGGGCGAAATCACCTTTCCAAACCATGATTTGGATTTGAGTAAATCCCACCATTTCGTGTTGGGATATGACAGAACGCTAAACCCATTACTTCGGCTGAAAATCGAAACCTATTACCAGCATTTATTCCAGATTCCGATCAAGGAAGGAACTGACGAGACCTATTCCATCATCAACCAGGAATGGTCATTTGCGACAGACCCTTTGATCAACAAAGGTTTTGGTAAGAATTATGGGGTTGAAATGACTTTGGAGCAGTTTACCCATAACAATCTGTATTTCCTCTTATCGACCTCATTGTATAATTCCGAATACAAGACCCAGGAGAATGTCTGGCGAAACACCCGATACAATGGAAATCTGAATGTCACTTTCACCGGAGGAAAAGAATTTCAACTTAGAAAAAACCAAACGCTAGGAATCAATCTCAGAGGAATTTATGGAGGAGGATTACGAACCACACCTATCCTTTTAGAAGAATCTATCCAGAAAGGGGAAACTGTATTGGATGAATCAAAGGCATTCGAAGACCAAAACCCAGCCTACTTCAGGACTGATTTGAGATTTAGCCTAAAAAGAAATAAAGAAAAATCCACCAGAATATGGGCCTTGGATATCCAAAACGCCACCAATCGCAAGAACATTTATGGTAGCTATTTTGAACCAATGGACTCTGAAATCAAAACTTCTTATCAGGCACCTTTGATCCCAATTTTAAGCTATCGGGTAGAATTCTAATCATAAGGCCCGGAGACTTTCGGGCTTTCACCCTTATTGAAAGATATGAATTTTACTTCAGCTCTTTCTTCAAAATCTTACCAGTGGCAGACACCGGTAAGGCATCCATAAACTGAATGATTCTGGGATATTTATAGGAAGCGATATGCTCTTTGGTCCAGGATTTCAAATCCTCCTCACTGATATCAAAACCCTTATTTAAAACCACACAGGCTTTGATTTCTTCTCCGGATTCATCGCTTGGCACTCCTATTACAGCTACCATAGACACCGCCTCATGCTTCATCATCACTTCCTCTATCTCTCTGGGATAGACATTCAATCCCTTTCTGATAATCATTTCTTTGGTACGATCAACAATGAAAAAGAACCCGTCCTCATCTTTTACGGCGACATCGCCAGAGTATAACCAGCCGTCTTTGACCGTTTCTGCTGTTGCTTTTGGATTGTTGTAATATCCTTTCATGACATTGTGGCCCCGATAGATGAGCTCGCCCTTTTCTCCTACAGGCAGTTCTTTACCCGCTGCATCTACGATTTTCACCTCAACACCCCAAATTGGCACTCCTACAGATCCTGGCTTTTTCCCAAACTCCTTTTGGTTAAAGGTCACCACAGGCGAACCTTCTGACATACCATACCCTTCGTAAATTGCCACATTGAATTTTGCCTCAAAATTCTCCAACACATTTACAGGAAGTGCTGCTCCCCCTGAAACACAGGTTTTAAGATTTTTGGAAATGCTCTCCAAATCCACACCTGCCCCATCAGCGTTAAGCAGCCCCCAATACATTGTGGGCACACCTGCAAATATGCTGACTTGGTGTTTTTCCATCAATGAAAGTACCTGATTGCCATCAAATCGGGGAAGCAAAACACTGGTCGCTCCAGCATAAAGTCCTGCATTCATCAAGACCGTCATCGCAAAAATGTGAAACAGAGGCAAAACGATCAATTGGGTATCTTCTTTTTCCAAAGAAAGAATCCTGACTGAAAGCATCGCGTTTAGAAGCAGGTTGGAATGCGTAAGTTCCGCACCTTTTGGTTTCCCTGTAGTACCGGATGTATAAATGATCAAGGCAGTATCATCAGCATCTGTCACCATGGTAGAATAAACAGGTGATCTGCTTGCCATTAGCATACCCAAAGTTTTTACTCCTTCAAAAGGTGATGGATCTGACATCTGGGGTGTGATGACAAAAAAATGCTCACAGGTATCCACCTTCTGAAAGCCTTCGAAACCTTCCTTTGCCATAGGCAGTTCTTTCGTCCCTTCAAAACAGAAATACGCTTTTGCTCCGGAGTTTTTCAGGTGATATTCGACTTCATCATGTTTGAGCAAAACCGAAAGCGGGACTACGATCGCTCCGGCTTTTAAAATGCCGAAATAGACCATCGGAAAATAAGGAAGATTCAAGCAACTCAAGGCTACTCGATCACCTTTATGGATTCCTAAGGTGTTTAACGCATTGGAGATTTGATTGGCGGCACCGTTTACCTGAGTAAAAGTCAGGTGCTTGTCCATAAAAATATACGCGTCTTTATTTGGGTATTTTCGCGCGCTTTCTTCCAGCAAAACTGCAAGATTCATCATAATAGAATAGATTAAATTGGGTTTGAAAAAACAATAAGGGAAATAATCTAAGAAATTTATCTGGCAATTTCTTGATTATCAATTAATAAGACAATGAAAAAGCCACATAGGAATCCCCACTTTTTGTCCCTTTTCCACCACCACAGGCGATGACCAAAAACTGCTTCCCATCGACTTCATAGACTGCTGGCGTAGCATGCCCCGCAGCCGGCAAATTTGCCTGCCAAAGCAGTTCACCGGTCTCTTTGTCAAAGGCTCTGATTTTTTCATCCTTGGTAGCGGCAATAAAGACTAGTCCCCCGGCAGTGGCAACCGGGCCTCCATAATTTTCAGTTCCGGTAGGAGCAAAACCCTGGGCACTTAAAGAATCAATTTCTCCAAGAGTAATTTGCCATTTCTGTTTACCGGTATTCATATCGATCGCTGTCAAAAGGCCCCAAGGAGGATTACTTCCATACAGGCCATCTTTGGTCATGAGCCGTTTATACCCATTCATAAAATAGCGAGGTGCCAAAGGAGCATTTTCAGATTCCATCTCTTTTTTATCACCCTCATCGACTTTCCCATTCATTAAGTAATTGACCAATACTTTTCTGTTTTCATCGGAAATATGATCGAAAGCGGGCATCGCACCCCTTCCCTTTTTCAATAAGTTCTGGAGTGAATCAAACGTGTATTTCTGATCAATCTCTAGCAATGAAGGAATGGAAGGAGGGTTTCCTTTTCTTTCCAAGCCATGGCAATTTCCACAATAGGTGGAGTAGATTGATTGTCCGATATTCTCAAATGCAGCGTTTGGAGTCATTTCGATCAGCCAAGGAATCTGATTGGCATTGATGTACATGGTTTGGTTTTCGGGATCAAAGGAAGCCCCACCCCATTCTCCTCCACCGTCCATTCCGGGGAATAAGACAATCCCATGCTCTGCACTAGGAGGTCCCCAAGTTTCACCATACGTTACATTTTTCAATTGTTCACGGATATCCGATTCCCACTCAGGTCTGAGATTCAAAATATCCTGATCCTCAAATTTCATTTTCATGAAAGGCTCTGGAAGTGTAGGAATAGGTTGAGTGGGTGATGTTCGCTCACCTGGAAGCTTGCTCTGAGGCATTGGTCTTTCCTCGATTGGCCAGATTGGCTCTCCAGTTTCTCTGTCAAAAACATAGGTCATTCCCTGTTTGGAAATCTGAGCCACTGCATCGATCCAAGTCCCATCTTTCTTGATTCGGATCAAGTTTGGGTTGGCAGGAAAATCCCTGTCCCATACGTCATGGTGTACAGCCTGAAAATGCCAGATTCTTTCACCGGTATTTGCATTCAAGGCGATCAATGAATTGGCAAACAAATTATCCCCTTCTCTAAAACCACCCCAAAAGTCATAGGTTGCAGAACCTGTAGGAACAAAAACTATTTCCCTTTGCTGATCGACTACCATTCCAGCCCAATTATTTGCGCCTCCAATTTTGCTGACATACTCCGGATCCCAGGATTCATATCCGAATTCCCCTTCATGAGGAATCGTATGAAAAATCCATTCCCGCTTTCCGGTACGGACATTGTAGGCTCGAATATGACCAGGAGCGGCATCCAATCCCTCAGAAAGTCTCATCCCCAGGATTATCATATCTTTAAAAATCACTCCGGGGGCATTGGCAACGATCAAGAAATCTTCTCTTTCGGTATCCAACTCTTTTCTCAAATCCACCTTTCCTCCATCCCCAAATTCTTCGATAGGTTCGCCTGTCAAAGCATTCACAGCCATCAACCAATTACCCGCACCAAAGAGGATTCTCTTATCTTCTCCGTCTTCCCAATAACTTACTCCACGGTTCGTACCAGCCCATGAGTTTTCACCTCCCAGAATCTGAAACGGATCAAATCTCCATACCTCTTTTCCTGCCCCTGCCTCTACCGCAAAAACATTAAGTTTTGGAGTGGTCCCATACAATAATCCATTCACTACGATAGGTTGACATTGGATCTGGGATCGATCGGTCATATCTCCTGTCCTATATGTCCAGGCTATTTCCAGATCACCTACATTTTCTTTGTTGATTAGGTTTAAAGAAGAATACCGAGAGCCATCTTCTGGACCTCCATAATATGACCAGTCAGTATAATCGATTTCAGAAGAAGGGCTTTCGCAGGAAACAAAGGCAATCGATAAAATTAAAAAACAAGCTTTAGAGAGTTTCATAGAAAGGGTTTATTGCACGAATGTGCCAGAATATCGCCTTTTTTTAAATCCTCCCCAAATAAAAACTGTCCGCTTTCTATCAAAAATCAATTCAACCCGAAAAAGGAAAATCCAAAGGGTTTGGGTGAGAATATCGAAATCCTGTTTTGATTAATTTTTCGGTAGCAACCAAGCGGTCTTCTCCATCCTTTTCTGGGGCATAACTCTTAGGTCTACCCATACCAAGCACTTTTGCATTCTGCTCATAGACTTCTTTCCTTTTTGGATGAATCGGTGCAGTAGCATTAAAAAGCTCGCCCCAAATTTCATTTTCTATGATCCAAGAGATTGCAAGTACTGCATCATCCTGATGAATGTAATTTACCCTAGTGTGCCCGATGACATGCTCTTTACCGGCAAAGTATTTCCCGGGAATTCTTTGCTCACCCATCAGACCGGAAAACCGAAGAATCGTCAGCTCGTAATTTTTAGAATTGGAAATCATCTTTTCAGCTTCCCAAAGTGTTTTATTCCCTACATTTTCGGAATTTAAATCGAAAGATTCCTCATATGGGCGCTCAGTTGGCATACTTGGGTAAATCCCTGTACTGGAGATAAAAACCACTTTTTTTACCTTGGAATGATTGATCATACTTTTCAGGAACTTGATCTGCTCCAGGTAAAATTCGGCAGATTGAATTCTAGATCTGGGAGGAATATTGATCACGAGATATTCACAGTCAAATAGCTTTTGAAATCCGTTGCCTTCAGGATGTGGATTCATTTCCAGTCTCACAGCATCCAGTCCAGAATTCAATAATTCTATTTTCTTTTGCTCGGAAGTAGTGCTTCCTACTACTCTACACCCTTTGCTTGTTAAGAATTTAGCAAGTGGTTTTCCGGTCCAACCAAGACCAATTATTCCAACTTCTTTCATGGGATTTCTAACTTCTTTTGATTTTGAGACGGAACTTAGCTTTTTCAGTGTTACCTAATATGACTGAGTCTCTCTTGGATGGTGATTTTTACAAAAAAACCTCCCGAATGAGGAGGTTTGATTTATTATTTCTTTGGCATGGTACCAAGAAGAATATCCCATAGCGGCGTGCTCACGCCAAATGCGACATCTGGATCTTTATAATGATGAATGGCATGATTTACCCAAAGGACTTTCATGAAATTCTTTGGTGGTGCCAAAGCATGTACCAAGTAGTGGAAGCCTAAGTAACTTGCATAGCCAAACAGGAATCCTGGAAGAAAATAAAGTGCATAATCCCCCATGATCAGTGTAAATACTAAGTAAAATATAGCAGCATAAGCAGCTGAAACAAAAGGTGGCATAGCCAGTCTATACTTATCTTTTGGGTAGTCATGGTGAACACCATGCACTGTGTACTGAAGTTTATCTTTGATTGGAGTGTTGGGTTCCATATGGAAAAAATGCTTGTGCATCATATACTCCACAAAGGTAAAAACAATGTAACCTACTACAGTGATGCTAAGTCCCATCAACAAATCTATGCTGGTAGTGGTGTAGGCATAATAAAATGAAACACCTGCAAAAACGATAAACATAGTAATAGGAACTAGAATGTTCGTCCTTGTCAACCTTTCTAAGACAGGGTTGGTAAACATCCGTGCAGTATTAAAATTGTCAGGTTTATCTAGTCTTCCAATCTTTTTCATACGAAGATTTTATCAAATTTACTTATTCCTAAAGGTCTTCCCTTATCTGAGTTACAAAGTTAAGCTATTTGAGTTATTAGAGGGTTTAATGTGTTATTATAATATAAGAAATTATTAAATAGTTGCTAATGTGGACTCAATTGTCTTTTTATAATAATCTACATATAAGGGTAAAATCGATGAAATATCGAACTCCAGAGCCCTTGCCAAGGCATTCTTCTTGAATGTTGCCAAATGCTTGTCATCTAAAATATACAAGGCTTTGTCTTTCATTGCCTTCACATCTCCTACCTCGCAGACAAACCCAGTCACTCCATCAATGTTCAATTCCGGTATTCCGCCTGCATTTGAAGTTAATATCGGCACCTCACATGCCATGGCTTCCAAAGCCGCCAAACCGAAACTTTCTTTTTCTGAAGGCATCACAAATAGATCTGCTACAGACAAGACTTCTTCTACTGCCTCCAGTTTACCCAGGAACCTAACGTCATCACATGTCCCCAATTCCCTGCATAGTCGCTCCATTTTGTCCCGCTCAGGACCATCTCCTACCAATAGTAGTTTTGCAGGAATCTGTTTTCTGACTTCATAAAAAACACGGATTACATCCTCCACACGCTTCACTTTTCTGAAGTTAGAGGTATGGACCAGTAACTTTTCCCCATTAGGACAAATTGCCAGTTTGAAATGTTCTTTCTTTTGTCTTTTGAATCGTTCCAGATCTATAAAATTGGGAATAACTTCTATTTCCCTTCTGATGTCAAAATGTGAGAAGGTCTCTTTTTTTAAATCTTCCGAAACCGCGGTCACTCCATCAGATTGATTGATGCTAAATGTCACCACTGGCTCATAGCTAGGATCTTTTCCTACCAATGTAATATCGGTACCATGCAAGGTTGTAACCACCGGAATCCTGATGCCTTGTTCTTTCAGGATCTGTTTTGCCATGTAGGCAGCAGAGGCATGTGGAATGGCATAATGAACGTGTAATAAATCCAATTCCTCATATTTTACCACAGAAACCATTTTACTGGCCAATGCCAGTTCGTATGGAGCATGTTCAAATAATGGGTAGCTTTTGATATCTACTTCATGATAGAATAAATTCTCACTAAAAAAATCCAAACGGGTAGGTTGTCTATAGGTGATGAAATGAATTTCATGACCTAATTTAGCCAAGCCCTTTCCAAGTTCTGTAGCTACTACTCCACTACCCCCAAAGGTTGGGTAGCAAACAATGCCTATTTTCATGTGATTATCTTTGATTTTCTATGGCCACATGGAATCTCGCATTGTCTGAATCCATCAACATACCAGATGGTGTACGTCTTGCTTGATTTCATATTTCAGATGGTATCGGTGTTTAAACCTGACTTTAAACACGATTTGGGTTTGATTTTGTTCAAATTAAGAATTTTTAATCCAATTAATTTTGAAAATCAACACCTATTCCCATTCAAACCTTTTGAATAACAAAGTCTTACGAGCTGCTTTTTAGAATAAAAAAAATAACCAAAGCAATGAAAAAGGACATAAACCACTACAAATACATCAATTTCAGAGCTATTTCCCCTTCCCCATAGCTTGGTAAATGATGTCATGGATTTCAGTTCTGATCCCTTCTTTGAGCAGCTTTGTATTGTTTGCATCTGGATATACCCGGTTGGACAAGAAAACATAGATCAAATCATTTTCAGGGTCTGCCCAGATACAAGTCCCGGTGAATCCAGTATGTCCAAAAGAAGATTTAGGCGCAAAATCACCCGCTGAGCCTCCTTTGCCGGGCTCTTTATCCGGTTTATCCCAGCCCCATCCTCTTCTACTTTGATTCGATTGATTCTTGGTAAAGGATTCTATGATTTCAGGTTTAATCAAGGAAACATCTCCATAATATCCTTTATTGAGCATCATCTGCATCATTACTGCCAAGTCATTTGCTTTACCAAAAAGCCCGGCATGTCCTGCTACTCCACCAAACATTGCTGCTCCAGGGTCATGAACATATCCCCGAACCTGTCTTTTTCGAAACGCGACATCATCTTCGGTAGGTGCTATGTTGTCTATCGGCATTTTTTCAGTTGGATTGAAAGTAAGGGTATTCAATCCCAATGGCTCATAAAAATTCTGATCCATAAATTCATTAAGAGGCTGGTTGACGATCCTTTCTACCACTGCCTGCATCAAATACATGGTCAAATCGGAATAGACATACTTGTATCTTCCACCCGATTTCTGCATCAATTTAGATTCCACCGTCCAATTCCAGATGCTATCTCTTAAATCGTCTCTACCAAACATATCATTGGAAACCGGTCTGGAATATCCTGGCGCTGCTGCAGGTTTGTAATAATCCCCTCGCCAACTTCCATTTTGGACAGTTTTGGCATAATGGGGAATGTAAGCGACCAATCCCGCCTCATGTGTCATGACATCTTTCAAGACGAGTTTTTCTTTATTGGTTCCTTTCAGTTCTGGAAGATAATCTCCCAGTGTTTGATTCATATCCAACTCTCCTCTGCTCGCTAGAAACATGACCGCTTGGGTTGTCGCCAAAACTTTTGTGATCGAGGCCAAATCGTAAACGGTTTCTGAATTTACTTTAGGGCTGGCTTTGTATTCCAACTGCCCGTAAGATCTTTCGAAAACTACTTTTCCATCTTTCACCACTAACACATTTGCGCCAGGAGTAGCTTGTATTCTGATTGCCTTTTCTGCTACCTCATCAATTTTATCCAAAATTGCACCGTCCATCCCCACACTTTCTGGTGCCCCGTATGATAAGCGATGACTTCCTGACAAGAACCCTCCTACTCCCTGTGTATATTGATCACTGACAGAAATAGGTAAAATCCCTTGGGCAGGCCGCCCACCAAAAAGTACCTGAGGAGCTAATTCTTGGGTGATATCATTATTTTCATACGCGAAAACCACATTTTCCAACCCTTCCAGGTATTGTGCCGCATAAGAATTCCCAAATAAAACAACGACTACTTTTTGTCTTTTACTCAAGTCTTTTAACAGCTGAACATCTCCAGCTGCAATACCAAATCTACGGGATGGACTGTTAGTCACCCCCATCAAACCGACCACTACTACATCAAAGTCTTCCAACTTTTTCATGGTATTATAGTGCGTGGTCTGATCAGCTGCTTTCTTGATAGAAAAATGTTCAAAGCCGGAATATTTGGAAAGGTATTTTTGAAATTCCTTTCCTTCATCTCCGATTGTCAAACTAGCGAAACTCTTCAAGTCCAATTGCTTAAAGGGTATCAAATTATCTTTATTGGTAGCAACTGTGATCGCATCGGCATAAAGTTCTTCTCTAATTACTCTGGTTTTAGGTGTGTTTAACCGATCGATCAGGCCGCTTGTCTTAATCGGTTTGTACTCATTTAAACCCACCCAATATTTTGCCTTCAATACTTTTTTCACTCTCCTGCCGATCTCCGCCTCTGAGATCATGCCATCTTCTACTGCTCTTTTGATGATGGCTTTGGCTTTTGGCACATCCTCGGAATACAATAAAATATCATTTCCAGCCAGTAATGCTTTTAGATCTACCTCCCCAGGAGCATTGGTTTTAGCAACACCTTTCATATTCAGTGCATCTGTAAAAATAAGCCCCTGGAAGTTCATCCGCTCCTGTAGCAAATCTGTGACTACTTTTTTGGATAGGCTTGTAGCCATATTGGCAGTAGGGTCCAAACTTGGGATGTTGAGATGCGCTACCATGACGGACATCAAGTTTTCCCTAAAAAGCTCCTGGTAAGGATACAAATCAATGTCCCAGATGCGCTGTTCCGGGTTTTTGATCACAGGTAGGGAGTAGTGACTATCTACCTCTGTATCACCATGCCCTGGAAAATGTTTCGCATTTGCGATGACCCCATGATCCTGAAGCCCTTTCATATAAGCTACAGCCCGCTGAGTCACTAATTCCTTATTTTCGCCAAATGCCCGATATCCGATCACGGGATTATCTGGATTGGAATTCACATCGACCACGGGAGCAAAATTGATGTGCATACCCAGTTCTTTAAACTGTCTAGCCATCTCAGTTCCCATTTCATAGATCAACTCCGAATCCTGTACTGCTCCTAAAGTCATTGCTTTCGGAAAATCCGGAACAGAGTCAAGGCGCATGCTGATGCCCCATTCTGCATCCATGGCTATAAATAACGGGGTTTTGGCGAGGGCCTGATAATAATTTGTCAATCGAGCCTGCCGATCTGGGCCACCTTGAAAAAATATCAATCCGCCAAGGTTTTCACTCTCCACCAAGGCGGCTATTTCATCGACATGCCTCTGGTCTTTATTTGAATAGGCAGCCACCATAAACAACTGCCCGAGGCGGTCTTCAAAACTCAACGAATTAAATACACTATCCACCCAACTTTTTTGGTCCAATGCATCCCTGCTGATCAACGGATCCTCCAGTGCTGCAAACTTATCCGCCTTACCTGAGGTGAATAAAACTGCTATAAATCCTACGGTCAAAACCCTCCAAAGCTTCATGCTCATTCCCCTGTAAAATTTTTAATCCTTAACTTTTAAAATAAATTTGTGAAAACGGCCATGCGGATAATTCGTATGATAAAATTCCGCTCCTTTGTTCCCGGGCCGTCAATTGGTCTTTCCACTGTGGAACTAAGGATAATTGAAGATATAAAAGATCGACTAAGATTGATCAATTTTTAGGGTTAAATGCGCTATAAATTTGATATCTGGTCGATGTTCTTGAACTTTATCCCATCATGAACCTTCACTGTAACGTGAAGTTTCATTCAAACCATATAGTATCATGAAATTTCCATCCGTATTTCGTACTGCCAGCCCGATGCGTTTTGATATCAAACCCAGGTATTATGACCCAGTCAAGGAGGAAATTGACCAAAGAACTTCCAGGATTAAGAAGGAATTGGAAGCCGAAGGGAAAATCACTTTAGGAGACGATTCTTCCAGCTTTAAATATGAATCAGGAATCAGAGGCGCATTTGCCCAGCATAGAGGAATGAAGGAAAAAAGTGTCAATCCATTGACCACCACAGGGATGATCCGGTCTTTTATTTTCTTTATCCTGCTAGGTGGATTAGGAGGATATATCTATCTCGGACCAGTCATTTTTGAATACATTTTATATCTGACGGCGATCATTGCAGGGATTTACTTTTTCTTCAGGCTAAAACCCAAAAAGAAAGATGAGTGATATCATTCAGCTCTTGCCGGATGCCATCGCCAATCAAATCGCTGCTGGAGAAGTTGTACAAAGACCAGCTTCGGCATTAAAAGAATTATTGGAAAACTCGGTTGATTCCGGAGCTACACAAATCCAGGTAATCGTCAAAGAAGCAGGAAAACAGCTAATTCAGGTCATTGATAATGGAAAAGGAATGTCCCAAACGGATGCTCGGATGAGTTTTGAGCGGCATGCCACTTCAAAAATCAAAACCAGCAACGACTTATTTTCCATTAAAACGTTTGGATTTAGAGGCGAAGCCTTGGCTTCTATTGCTGCTGTAGCCCAAGTGGAACTGAAAACCAAACAAGCGGATTCCGATTTAGGCACCTTGATCCAGATCGAAGGATCTGATATCAAAAAACAGGAACCAATAGCAGTGCAAAATGGGACTTCGGTTGCGATGAAAAACCTCTTTTTCAATGTGCCAGCGAGAAGGAACTTCTTGAAGTCAAATCCCGTGGAGATGCGCCACATCGTCGATGAATTTCAGAGAGTCGCTCTTTCCTACCCCGAGATTGCCTTTACTTTGTATCAGCAGGATTTAGAGGTATTCAACCTGCCTCCCGGCAAATTGAGTCAGAGAATTGTAGGCCTTTTTGGCAAAAACTATCAAGGCCAGTTGGTTCCCTGTGAAGAACTAACCCCGCATATCAATGTAAAAGGCTATATCGGAAAACCCGAAAATGCTAAAAAAACCCGCGGAGAGCAGTTTTTCTTTGTCAACAACCGATTTATCAAAAGCAGCTATTTAAACCATGCAGTTTCTAATGGTTTCGAGGGACTGATCCAAGCAGATCAGCATCCATTTTATGTGTTATTCTTAGAGATTGATCCTTCTCATATCGATATCAACGTCCATCCTACCAAGACAGAAATCAAATTTGACGATGAAAGGACAGTGTACGCGGTCATCCGATCGGCAGTGAAGCAAGCCCTTGGAGCCCATCATGTGGTCCCTTCCCTTGATTTTTCTTTTGATGTGAATTTTACGGATACCTGGTCCAAAGACCCTTCCAAAAAAGACCAAGTGGACAGAGAGTATAGCTATAAAAGTTACAACACCCCTGAATTCAAAAAATCAAGCTCTTCCGGGTGGGAGCGGCTCTTTGAAGGTCATAGCACTACTCCCAAATCAATGGATCAATCCAGTGAAGAAGAGCCCGAAGTCCTGACTTTTCCGAGCCGGGCATCACAGGAAGAAAACCGTGAATTCACCACACCTAGGCCAGAAGAAGAGTCCACCGGCACTACATTTCAGGTGGAGTTAAACTATATTGTGGCTCAAATGTCTACCGGCATGTTGATTTTGGATCAACAGATTGCCCATGAGAGGATTTTATACGAGCGTTATATCAAGCAATTGAATTCGGCACAAGGCCCTTCTCAACAATGTCTGTTTCCGCCTACTGTGCAGCTAAGTACCTCTGACTTTGCATTGGTCATGGACATCCTTCCAGAACTTCACAGCTTGGGTTTTATGGTCTCAGAGTTTGGCAAAGACACCATCATCATTCAAGGTGTCCCGGCAGATATCCAGTCAAAAAGCGAAAAAGATCTCTTCGAAGGGTTGCTGGAACAGTATAAAAATTTTAAAAATGAGCTTTCATTAGAAAACAGAGAAAATTTAGCGAGATCATTGGCGAGAAAATCGGCATTGAAACGAGGACAAAAATTGACTCCACAAGAGATGGAAACACTCGTAGGACAATTATTTGCCTGCCAAAACCCAAATTATGGGCTTTCTGGGAACAAAACCTTTATCAAATTGGATTTATCCAGCATCCACTCCTTCTTCGGAAAATAGTATGTTTAGAAATATCACTCCTGTAGTACAAAATCTTTTACTGATCAACGTGGTTTTATTCCTGGTTTCGGGATTTATTTTCCCACAACTCAATGACTGGTTTGCACTATACTACATCAACAGCTCGAATTTTAGACCTTTCCAGTTTTTAACTTACATGTTTATGCATGGTGGTTTTTGGCACCTATTTAGCAACATGCTAGGTCTTGTGGTTTTTGGCCCATTGCTGGAGCAGTTTTTAGGCCCAAAGAAACTATTGATTCTCTGGATGGTGTGTGGCGTGGGATCAGGAGTTCTATATTCTGCTTATTCCAGTTATAAAATAAATTCACTTCAGGATAAAGTTACAGCCTTCCAGATGGACCCTGACCCTGATACATTCAACAAGCTGGTATTGGAAAACAGGGGATATTTTCAAAGAACTATCTTTGATTTTGTGGATGAATATAGCCGAAACCCAAACGATCAAGTAATGATCAACAGGGCGAAACAAACAGTTGAGGCAATAGTTAATGTACAGTCCAATTCTCCTATGGTAGGCGCTTCAGGGGCTTTGTTTGGAATCCTGATTGCCTTTGGCATGCTATTTCCAAATACGCAGCTCTTCCTTTTGTTTCCGCCAATGCCTGTAAAAGCTAAATATTTGGTGCTTTTTTATGGTCTTTATACGATTTACAACGTACTGGTAAATAATCCAACGGACAATGTCGCCCACTTTGCCCATTTGGGAGGGCTGATCATCGGTGCGATTTTAGTTTACTTCTGGAAAAAAGATAGAAAAAGTTTTTATTGACGATGTACGGAAATTTTTGGGAAAATCTTCGAAATGCCTTCCGGCATGACAACAATAGCCTTTACAAGCTGATTGCCATTAACATTTTGGTGTTTATGGTGCTACTTGTTTCTCGGGTGATGCTAACCATTACCGGATTTGGTGATAGTTATTCAGCAGGTGTTTCTTTGTTTATGATGCCTGCTTCTTTGACCAAGCTTCTGTCTCAACCTTGGTCTATCCTTTCCTACATGTTTATGCACGAAGGGATCTTTCATATCCTTTTCAACATGTTGTTTTTATTCTGGTTTGGACAGCTGGTACATCAGTTTTTAGGAAGCAGAAAATTAGCAAATCTGTACATTCTAGGTGGATTGGCTGGAGCACTTTTCTATGTATTGATATATAATCTAGCCCCTTATTTTCGAGGTGCTGTGGATAGTTCAATGATGCTTGGGGCCAGCGCCGGAGTTTTTGCAATCGTCGTAGGCGCTGCTACTCTCAGTCCAAATACCACCTTCTTCCTGATTTTATTAGGACCAGTCAAAATAAAATACATCGCGATTTTTTATGTGATTCTCTCTTTTGCAAATTCTGCCGGAGCCAATGCCGGAGGTGAATTAGCCCATTTGGGTGGAGCTTTGCTGGGATATCTTTACATCGTGGAACTGAGAAGAGGGATAGATCTGGGTGTACCAGTTCAGAAAATCGGAATCTTTTTTGAAAACCTATTTTCAAAACGCAAAAAAGTAAACGTCTCCTACAGAAGACCCAAACCCAGTAGTGGCTTTAAGCCATTTTCGAAAACTCCCCCCACTGTCAAGCCTACAGTCAAACAAGCGGATGCTTCCCAGGAAGAAATTGATGTGATTTTAGATAAAATCGCTGAAAAGGGCTACGAAGCACTTTCCAAAGATGAAAAACGTAAACTTTTCGAGTTTAGCAAAAAGTGATTAAAGCGGGAATGCAAACCCAAAGCGGAAGCCAACTTCCCGGGGATATTGACTTTGTGCTTTGAACTCCGTGCTTAAACCTACCCAGTCCGTCATAGGGATATATGCCCCAAGCCCCACGTTGGCACCTTTGTAAACTCTTTTGGTTCCTGCACCATCTGGGTTTGTGTTTTCCCAATTTTGACTATATCCAGCCATAAAATAAAGCTGGGAAGTGCCCACAGATACATAATATCTCAAATCTGCACTGAAATTACTGGCCTTTCCCACATTTGGGAAAATCTTGGTATAGCTCGGCATGATCGCAAAATTGTCTACAAAAAAATACTCCACTCCTCCGCCAACTCCAAAGTACTTATATCTCAACCCATAGGACCCCAAAACATGAATTCTGCTGTCACCTTGGGTCTGGGCAGATGCTACAAATGACAAAGCAAAGCAGGTGAAAAACAATAAAATGACTTTTTTCATAAAGGAGAATTTTTAAAAATTTAGCTGGCTTTTAGCAATTATCAAAATAATGAGTTTTTAAAGGGCGGCCACCTCATTTTTATTGGCCAACTGGCCGCAGGCCGCATCAATATCCTGTCCTCTTGATTTTCTGACTTTAGCAATAATTCCCTGTGCTTCCAGAACCTTTACATACATATCGACAGCTTCTTGTTTTGCCTGCCGGAATTCCCCTTCATCGATTGGATTGTATTGGATGATATTCACTTTAGAAGGAATGATTTTACAGAATTTCGCCAAAGCTTTCGCATGCCGCTCATCGTCATTTACGCCATCCCAAATCACATATTCATAGGTAACTTTCCTTCCTGTTTTCTGATACCAATACTTCAAAGCTTCTCCCAGTTCCTCGATCGGGTTGCTATCATTGATCGGCATCAAGCGAGACCGGGTTTCGTTGATGGCAGAATGAAGGGAAACTGCCAAATTGAATTTCACCTCATCATCGGCCATTTTACGGATCATTTTAGTCACTCCCACAGTAGATAGAGTGATTCTTCTCGCCGCCATGCCCAAGCCTTCTGGAGAAGTTATTTTATCGATCGCAGCAATGACATTGGCATAATTCAGCAGAGGCTCTCCCATTCCCATAAAGACGATATTGGTCAACGGTCTTTGGAAGTAAGTTTCAGCCTCATCTTTGATCGCCACTACCTGATCATAAATCTCATCAGGGTTTAAATTCCTCATTCGCTTTAAGCGTGCCGTCGCACAAAAATTACAGTCCAGACTGCAACCCACTTGGGAAGAAACACAGGCAGTGATCCTTTTAGAAGTCGGGATCAACACAGACTCTACTATTTTATCATCAAATAATTTGACAGCGTTTTTGATGGTTCCATCCTCGGAGTGCTGCATCAAATCCACCCGGATATGATTGATGGTAAAATGGCTTTTCAATAGCTCTCTGGTACTCAGAGAAATATTACTCATGTCATCGAAGTTCTTCAAGGACTTGTTCCAAAGCCATTCATATACCTGCTTGGCCCGGAATTTCTTATCCCCTTGAGCCAAAAAAAACTCCTCCAATTCAGGTAGGCTTAACTTACGGATGTCTTTTTTTGGGGTCTCTTCCATGATGCAATTTAAGGATTAAGGCCAGAAATAGTGGAATGCAATTTCTAAGCTTTGAGTTCGCAAAATTACAAGATCTTGACTGGTCTTTACCAAGACTTTGTAAATTGATTGTCAAATCTTCATCCAATGAAAATCAACGTCTGTCTGATTCAGGACTCTCCGGAATTTTTTGACAAGGAAAAAACCTTCCTAAAAGTCGAAAAACTCTGTCGGAAATACGCCAATGAAGGCCACCAACTTCTCGTTTTCCCTGAGTCATTTATTCCGGGATATCCGAGAGGGTTAAGCTTTGGTGCAAAAGTAGGTAGTCGAACGGAGGAGGGCAGAAATCTTTATCTGAAATATCACCAAAACAGTGTTGAATTGGAATCTGAGGATGAGGTCCGTTTGGAAAAACTCTGTCAGGATCTGCAGATCTATTTAGTCATCGGAGTAACTGAAAGGAAGAAACAAAATGGTAGTTTATACTGCTCTATGCTCTATTTCTCTCCAAAAGGGCTTTTAGGCGTTCATCGAAAAATCAAACCAACCGGCACGGAACGCTTGATCTGGGCGGAAGATTCCGGAAAGTCCTTGGTCAGTTTTGATACGAAAATCGGCAAAATGGGAGGCCTTATCTGTTGGGAAAATTACATGCCTCTAGCGAGAATGGCGATGTATCAGCAGGGAATTGAAATCTATATAGCGCCGACTGCCGACTCCCGAGAAAACTGGATTGCCACCATGAAACATATTGCCTTGGAAGGTCGCTGTTTTGTTTTGGGATGTAATCAGTATTTCACCAAGTCCATGTATCCTCAAGAATACCAGCTGGAATTGGCACAAGAGCCCGAAGTTATTTGTGCCGGCGGATCTGTAATCGTTTCTCCAATGGGAGAAATTATAGCTGGGCCATTATTTGGTAAATCAGGAGCTTTATGTGCCGAAATAGATCTATCTGCAATCGTAAAAAGTAAGTTGGACTTTGATCCGATTGGGCATTACAGTAGGGATGATATTTTTCATTTTCAGGCGCTAGGCCAACCAAAAATGAAATCTGAGGAATAAGGATCGAGAACTTTTATCCCTGATTGGGTCTATGGGGAACATTCCTCTTGCAGCTTCATTTTTTGGAAAAGGTGTGAACCTTGCCAGAATTTTGGCTAGGATATGGAAAGTAGCAAAGCATGCATTATATGAAAGAGATGGCACCTAAAAGCAAAACATTGGAAAGTGGATTAAAATACATCGCTTTCCTTTGCTACCTCTGGCTTATAGGAGGATTATTTGTCCGGTTTTTTATTCTTTGAGCTTATTTTTCTTTCCACATCAGCCAGCCCCTCGGATCCACTTTAATCGGAGAGCTGCTGGAAACGAAAACAGGGGATGATCCTAAAGTGATTTTTTCCATGCCGTTTGAGGTTTTTATTTCCACAGGCATCGTAAAATCAATCCCTTTCAGACTGACCATGAATCCGGTTTTCCCTTTCTTGCTGACCCGTACTTCTGGAAGTGAGGTAGTTTTCAGATAAAAATTCAAATACCCACTCTGATCCTGACCTGTGTAAGACTCGACAAATTGGATAAAGTCGTCTGTGTTTACTTGATTTTGGTAGGTAAATCGATCATCTGATATAAAAGCTTTTAACATAGGAAAAAACACTTCATCACCCAAAATCCCCCTCAGGCCATGGATTACTGCTGCTCCTTTGCTATAGATTTCTCCATGATAGGCTTCTTTTTCCGTACTATTTGGAGGTGATACGACCGGTTTGGAATGGGGAATAGATTTTAATACGGAAGCTGCTTGGGTAAAATACGCTTCAGAGCCTCCATGTGCCTCATAAAAAAGCCAGTCTGCAAAAGCAGTAAATCCCTCATGAATCCACATGTCTGCCCAGTCTCCCACCGACATTTTATTTCCAAACCACTCATGGCCTAGTTCGTGATGCAATAACCAATCGTACTGCACTTGTCCCATCGGAACAAACTGAAAATTATTACCATAAGCATTGATCGTTTGATGCTCCATGCCGAGGTAAGGAGTCTCCACCACTGCGATTTTATCATTCGGAAAAGGAAATGGGCCCAAATACTTCTCTTGGGTTTCGGTACTTATTTTTAGGACTTCAAGAAGAGCCTCAGCCTTTGCTTGGTCTTCTTGGAGTACATAAACATGCATGGGGATGATTTCTCCAGAAACTGACTCAAAATCCATTTTGGCTTCATGGAAAACTCCCAATGTAAAATTCACATTGTAATTATTGATGGAATAATCCGTGGACCAATGATAGGTAATCTTCTTTTCCGACTCTTTTTTCTCCAATAACCTTCCATTTGAAGCGACGAAATAGGGTTTATCTACCGTAAAAAATAAATCCACCCCATTTTTTGCCTCACTCGATGGATGGTCCAAGGCTGGCATAAAAATTTTGGCTCCTTCCCCTTGTGAAGATAGCCCCATCCAATGGTTATCAAAAAGGTCCAATTCCCAGGTGAATCCTCCTGTCCATGGAGGGTTCTCGGCAATCGGGGTGGTCCCGCCATAAAATACCTCCACCTGATCACAGGTACAGTCAATAGGAATGATATCCAAAATATCGTCTTGATGTGAAAATTCAACTATTTGACCATTCATCAGAACTTGATCGACTTTGTACTCATCTATCAGGTTTAAGCGGATAGTATCCAGCTTTTCAAAAGCCTGAAATTGAATGGTGTTTTTTCCTTGGATGGATTTAGTCGCCGGAAATATTTCCAGCTCCAGCTGGTAATGTAGCACAGTGAATTTCTGCTGTAAAGGATCCATTGGACCGCCCCAGTCCCAATTCTGCGCGAAACTTGGCACCATGGAGACGATCAAAAAAAGCCAAAAAAAGAGGTGATTTTTCATGGTCCAAAGTTACAGGTAGAAATGTTAAAAAAGGCCGTTCTTTTTAAAAACGGCCTTTCAATTTTCAAGAATTGCTATTGATTTTGTCTTTGATTTTGCCAGGCAAATCATGGAGTTTCTTCAGTTTCAAAGAAAACAACACGGCTACTATTCCTAAAAGAATAAAGATCAACGCGGTAATCGTCACTAAAGTCATACCGATAATACCCGGATTCCAAATCAAAATAAAGGAAAGAATCACTCCTGCTATTCCCATCCAAAGAAGAGATTGGTACTCATCACCGTGATCTTTCAAGCTCAATGCAAAACTGATCCCAACAATGGATTTGAACAAAACTCCGAAACCTACATACAAAGGTAGCGTCACCATAGACAAAGCGGGGTTAGTCAAAAGTAAAATCCCAATCATGGTACTGACCAGACCGGAAGCCAAAAACCAACCCCAATGGTCGAGCTGTTTCCTATTGCCGTAGGCAAAAGTCAATTCGCTGAGTCCGGAAGCAAGAAAAGACAAACTGAACAAAGTGGCCAAGACCAAATAGGAAGCTAATGGCGTACTAAAAACATACATACCCAAAAGAATAAACAAGACTCCGATGATCGTCAATAAGTACCAATAAGACAGGGCTTTCTGGATAGTTTTAAAAGGTCTATTTGTCATAAGAATTTGAATGATGGTTAAAAATAAAATTCATTAAATCGAATAAGAATTGGACTTAAGTTACTTTTTCTCCAGCCGAAAATAAATTTCCAGCATCGGAAATCCATAATTCAATGTCGATTCTTCAGATACTTTTACAAATCCGTGATCAGTATACAATGAAACTGCCGCATCCAATCCTGAGGTAGTAAATAAGTATGCGGACTTATATTTTTTCTCTTGAAAAAAAGACATCCATTCGTTCATTAATTGCCTGCCAATTCCCAAACCTCTCCAAGATTGATCCAAGATAAAAAAACGGAGTTGTGCCTGATTCTCAGGCCGATGGCACAGCAATAAAAACCCTACCATCTGATGTTCTTTCTCCACTACCCAAACCCGGTCTTTTTCAGGGTCGTAGGTTTGTTGAAATTCCAAAAGACCTCTTCTGACCTCATTTTCAAAAGAAACTGGAAAACCATATTCCAGTCCATAGACCTTTCCATGAAGTAGAGCTACTTGCTCAAGATCTCCTGGCTACAAAGAATTCCTGATTGTTATAGAGTTGTTCATCATTTCTTAAGAAACAAAAAAACCGCCCTGACGGAGGCGGTTTGTTATTATTCTTCGGAGTAATTGAAGCTATCTACCTGCTCTTTCACCCAATCTTGATACTTTGATTGACGGTATTCAGTCCATTCATTTTTGTATTTGGAATCATCGATCAAAAACTTAAAACCTGTCGCGGCCTTCGGTTTACTAAGTGCATTGACCAGATCCTCGGCTAAATTTCTTTCTTTGACTTTACGATCGATAAAATCCTGCATCATCTGATGCTCTTGTGCCGGTTCCATTTTAGTGAATTCAGCAAAATTCTCAGGATTTTCTTCTATTTCGTCTAAGATATCCTCCTCTTCTTCAGTAAGGTCATAGTTGAAATAATCTTCGTCATCAGGCATGTGATGGATCTTCTTTTTATCGATTTGATAGAAACACACATTGCCTTTCAGCAATTGGGCAGAAATCAATCCTACCTCTTTTTCAGTAAGCGAAAACATGAATGAGTTACAAAATTTTTCGAAAAATAGTGAATGTCACATTTGCATCAAATTGTTTTTGAGCACTGAATTGAAATTCCCCAATTTATTTCTCAGTTTTTTTCAAAAATCTCATTTAAAACCTCAGAATCAATCAAATGCCCTCCCTGAAAAGTAATTTTTTTCACGTCCATTTTTAATGCTTCCACAAGTTCCTCCTGCTTTCTGAGTATTTCCGAAGTGACAAATTCGTCTTGGTCTCCAAGGACACTGATGAACTCCGTCTCTCCAAATTTCTCATTGCTCACTTTCACATTCATATCGTGGGCAAATCCTCCTGCCCAAAGCACAAATTTCTGAACATTCCCCTGCCATCGACTCGCCCATCGGGTAGCTGTCGCCACCCCTTGCGAAAATCCAAATACATGCACTGCTGGAGGAGTTTCAAATTTTTCCAGGTGTTCATTGACAAGCTGGTCCAAATACCGATGGTTATTTTCAATGGCAAGTTCCCGCTCATGACTGGTCATCCAATTGGCACCTACCCTCCCTTGAGGGACTTTTAGATAGGAATAATTCGTGGCTTCTGGTGCAAGAAAAAGCCTGTCTTCGGTGTCAAAAGGGATAAATTTCCGAATAAAGAATTCAGCCAGTTGGCCATAGCCATGAAAAATTATCCAAATTTCTTTTTCACGATAGGTTGGTTCATGTGAAAGACAATACGATGCTTCGTACGCGACTTTGATCTTCTTTTTCAACAAACTACCCATTCAGATCCTCAAATTTAAAAGGCAACAATGCCTCTATGCCCGGCACTTTTAAAACATTGCCACTTGGCAATAAAATCAACAGTTCTATGGCTTGGTCAAACCTCCTTTCACTTTCACTGATTGTCTGCCGGCAAAGACCACATGGTGAAACAGTTGCCCATTTTTCCTGACCCGCTTTTTTAGCAACTATTGCCAGTTGCCTGACAGGATCTTTGGGATAATTGGCCCCAGCAAAACCCAAGACTAATCGCTCTGCGCAGACACCCACCGGGAAACTTACATTTTCTTGGTTACTGGATTTCAAAATGAGGCCAGATGCCAACAAAGCTGCGGCTCCAACCTGAAAATCAGAATAAGGAGCATAGGCATCATGACTGATTTTCTTTGCTTCATCCAGCAATTCACGCTCAGAAATGGTCAATTCCTCCCAACTAAGCTCTTCCAGCTCCGCGGATATGATAATTTTTTTAGCCATGTTTTTGTCTTGGAGTTACCCTAACGGACAAAGTAGTGAATAGTTCCTATTTTAGTCAACAATCCTTTTCTAGATTGAATTTAATAGCCAATTTAGGATCATGACGGCAAAAACTACCTCTACCATTTTAATTCTAGGAGCTGGAAAATCCACTACCTACCTGATCGACTATTTGGCAGATTCCTGTGCCAAAAAGGACAGGAAACTTATCTTGGCCGATTTAGATATTGAGCTTGCGAAATCAAAACTTAAAGGCAAACCAAGCACCGAGGCTCGGTCTCTAGACATCGATAGTGAAAAAGATCGTTTGGCACTGATAGAGGTCGCTGAATTGGTGATTTCCATGCTTCCAGCCTCTATGCATCCAATTGTTGCCAAAGACTGCTTAATGCTCGGAAAACATTTTTTCTCAGCTTCTTATGAATCGGCAGAGCTTCAAATGCTAAAGCCTGAAATTGAAGCAAAAGGACTGTTATTTCTAAACGAATGCGGTTTGGACCCGGGTATTGATCACATGTCGGCCATGAAAATCATCCATGAGGCTCAATCAAAAGAGGAGGAAATTCTATCCTTTAAATCGTATTGCGGTGGACTTCTCTCACCCACCAGCGAAGACAATCCATGGAAGTATAAGTTCACCTGGAACCCAAGGAATGTAGTTTTGGCAGGGAAAGGTACTTCTCAATACATAGAAAAGGGGGATATGAAGTTTGTCCCCTATCACCAGGTTTTCAAGAGAACCGAAACAATACATTTTGATGGATTGGGGGATTTTGATGGCTATCCTAACAGGGATTCTTTGAGCTATAGAAAAGTTTATGGGTTGGAAAGGATCCAAACTATGCTTCGCGGTACGCTTAGGAGGGCTGGTTACTGCAAAGCATGGGACGTTTTTGTACAGTTGGGATTGACTGATGATTCTTTCCAACTGGAATTACCTATAGAGAGTACCTTGAAGCAGTTCCTGAATTCATTTTTGCCATATAATGAAATCCTTACCGTGGAAGAAAAACTTGCTGAGGCCATTCCCGATATGGATTTCCCCACTTTTGAAAAGATCCAATGGTTGGGATTTTTTGGAAATCGAAAGCTTCCCAAGACAACAGGAAGTCCCGCTCAGCTTCTTCAGGCAATTTTAGAAGAAGATTGGAAGCTGTATCCTGAGGACAAAGACATGATCGTGATGCAACACCTTTTTGAAATTCAAACAAAAGAAGGCTTCCGTAAAATCAATTCCAGTCTGGTATGTTTTGGAGAGGACGCGACTTACACCGCCATGGCAAAAACTGTGGGACTTCCTTTGGCAATCGCAGTGGACCTTTTTTTGGATCAAAAAATCAAAGCAACAGGCCTTTTGACTCCGGTAATCCCACAAATTTACGAACCTATCCTAGCAAAACTGGAGGAATTTGGTATTCGGTTTATCGAAAAAACAGAGTTTTGAAATGGGCTATAATCAGTAAATCCAGTCAGCAGGAGGATCCAGCTGAGAATTATCAAATACCCTGCAATCATCCGGGATGATGGCTCTTGGCTGCTTAAAATCCAATTCGGACTGATTGATATAAATTCTTTTACTGGATTCACCTGCGGCCATAAAAAACCCAAAAACCACTTCTTCTGGGTTATCCAGACTGATCATATTGCCACGAATATTAGCCGGAGGAGGGTCGAATACAGAGCCACTCAGTTCTGCCTGCTGTTTGACCAATCTTAAAAAACGATAGGCTTCCTGCGAAATGCTATACTGCTCCAGGTCAACTCTGTATCTGTTTAAAAACCGAAGCCCATCATCTAGAATAAATGCCACAGGAAGACGAGTCGTCAAGCCATTGAAATTATCATCCTGGGCGATGAAAATGGAGGCATTACTCGTTTGCTCTGTTTTAAAACAAACAGCACAGCAGTCTTTTGGAGCGGGAGCTCTGCTTGGCGGTGGTTCATGGTATAAATCCGGTCTGGTTTCATAAACATGAACGGACTCTCCTTTTCTCCAATAATAGAAATTATTCTCATCGGCAGGATCCTGAAACTCCGCAATGAACTGAATACCAGAAGCATCATTGATTTCTCCTTTTACAGGAATCCGTTCAACTCTAAAGCCCAGATCCTGAATTTCAGGCACAGCTGTTAATTTTTCCGGTAAAGAGGAATATACTTTTCCGTCTAGAAGCTGAATTTGCAAGGTATAGGTCCTACCTGTTTCTCCTGAAAATTCAGCTGGAGTCAAATAGTTACCACGGTTTTCATTGTCCTCAGAAAGGAAAATCACTCTCCCCAAATCGTCTCGAAAAATCACGGTCGCTCCTGCGACAGGCCGTATCAACCCTTCAAATACACTGCCGTAGGTATCACTTCTGGTCAATTTGATGACATGAGGCCCAGGACCATTGGTCAACATTCCTTCAATTGTCAACAATTGAGGACCGTCTTCTATGGAGACATCGTATGGTTCGATACAACCAAACAGAATAAAACAAAACAGGTAAATGTACTTTTTCAAAAATTCTATCTTCTTAATTATCAAGGACTCCAATCAAATGGCGGCTCCAATTGCGCACCTTCTACTTCTCTGCAATCATCAGGAATGATCACCTCTGGCTGCCTAAAATCCAATTGATTACCATCAATATAAATCCGCTGGCTGGTTTCCCCGGCAGCAATAAAATATCCCAAAACCACTTCTTCCGGATTATCCAAACTGATCATATTCCCTCTGATATTAGCAGGAGGAGGATCAAAAACAGACCCGGAAATTTCGGTTTGTTGCTTGACCAATCTTAAGAAGCGATAGGCTTCTTGGGAAATACTAAACTGCTTCAACCCTGTGCGATAGGTTTCTACAAACCTGTTTCCATCATCTTCAATAAATCCAGCTGCTGCAGAAGTGCGCAGACCATTGAAATTATCGTCTTGGGCCAGGTAAATCCCCTCATTGCCCAGTTGCTCAGTTTTGAAGCAAGTAATGCAACAATCTTTTGGTTGGGGATCTCTACTCGGGTTGCTATCAGAAGGTCTGGGGGTGTACAAATCAGGTCTGGTTTTAAGAACAAAAGTAGACTCCCCGGTTTTCCAGAAATAAAAATTATTCTGGTCCGATGGATCGTTAAATTCTGCGATCAACTGAACTCCAGATCTTTCTAAAGTTTCTCCCTCAACTGCTATTTTAATGACTTTTAAGTCGATCGCATTGATTTCAGGAACAGATTCTACCCGCTCTGGAAATGAAGAATAAACCTTCCCGTCAGTAGTCTGGATTTGCAGAGTATAAGACCTTCCCACTGTAGCCGAGAAATCTGCCGGTGTAGCATACACCCCTCGATCCTCCAGGTTTTCGGAAAGAAATGTCACCTTACCCAAATCATCCCTAATAATCACAGTTGCATTACTGACCGGCCGGATTAATCCCTCAAAAACACTCCCATACGTATCACTTCTAGTAAGTTTGATCTGATGCGGGCCCGGACCTGAAGTAATCATCCCGTCCACTGTAAGCAATTGGGCACCTTGCTCCACAGTTACAGAGTAAGGTTCAATGCAGGAGGCCAGCGGTAGGATTATCAATAGATAAAGGAATTTGCGAAGCATCTGATTAAAACTTGATAGAATAACTAATACTAGGAAGCGGAACACCCAAAACGGCCAATTTCAATGCCTGCGGTGGTGCACCCAGCTCATCTACAAAGAATAAAGAGAATGGATTTTTGCGACCATACACATTGAGGATAGAGAAAGTCCAGTCTCCGTCGAAGAACTTTCCTTTACCATTCAATTTAAAATTCACTGCAAGATCCAAACGGTGAAAATCAGGCAAGCGCTCCTCGTTTCTTCTGTTGAAATAGGCGAGTGAATTGCCCGAGTAGTCAAATTTTGCCTCTGGGAAAGTCACAGGTCTTCCAGTGCTATAACCAAAGGTCGCCGAAATAGAAGTGTTGGTACTTACTTTATAATTTCCGATCAAGGTCACATCGTGAGGTTTGTCAAAATTGGAAGCATACCATTCTCCGTCATTGATGATTTCTTCTTCAAAAGGAGTGATCACCTGTCTTAAGCTTCTCGAGTAAGTATAAGAAACCCATCCGGTCAATCTTCCCAGATTCTTTTTGACATATAATTCTATCCCGTAGGCCTTTCCATTTGCCGGAACCAATTCGGTTTCAAGGTTATTCTGCAAAATCAGGTTTGCTCCATCCTTGTATTCGATTACATTCTGAATGTCCTTGTAATAAACTTCCACAGATGTTTCAAAAATATTTCCTTTGAAATTATTATAGAATCCCAACGAAACCTGGTCAACGATCTGAGGTTTCAGAAAATTATCACTCAACTTCCATACATCGGTAGGTGCAATGGTCGCTGTATTGGAAATCAGATGGATAAACTGATACATTTTGTTATACCCAAGTTTAATTGAGCTGGATTTTGAAAAGGAGTAGCGCAAAGATCCTCTCGGCCCCAAACCAGAATAATTCTGGATTTCCTCACCATCTTCGTAGGTAGTTTCTCCGATCGCACTTCCATCAGATATTGGTTGATTCTCTGCATATTCGCGCACTACTCGTGGACCGAAATAGCTGTACATATCATACCTTGCTCCATAGGACATCCCGAATTTTTCTCCTATTTCAAATTCATGCTGAAAATGGACACCAGACTCTCTTCCGAATTCATCCTGCACTTTTTTAGGCAAGATTCCTGATTCTTCTCCCATAGAAGGAATCAGCTCTCCTGGCTGTAACTCCAGGTTTTTATAATCTCCTCCGATGGTAATTTTATTGGTTTCGCTGAATTGATAATAGAGATATGCTTTAATTCCCATATCCTTGATGGCTGAATTCAAATCAAAATCGTTGATGCCAGAGCGGTTGAAAATACTGTAGTCATATTGGGTATAATAACCCAAAGCCTCCAATCCTATTTTGTCATTAATGATGCTTTTCCACTGTAAGGAATGACTGTTGTTTTTCCATGAAACAGTCGTATCCGATGAGAAAGCAAAATCATCATAAGAAGTATAATAACTGTAGGTAAATTCATTCTTTTCGGACAAAGGGGCTGAAATCACCAAATTACCGTCATAAAAGTTCGCCTGGGAATTTTTCAGATCCGGATTGCTCAACGCACCCAAAAACCAATTGATATAGGAACCTCTGAATCCTCCTCGGATTGAAACTTGATCTTTTACGATCGGGCCATTAAAGCCAACTTTTCCTGAAAAATTACTGACCATCAGGTCCCCTCCCCACTTCGCAATCGATCCTGCTTTAGGCTGAATATCCAGAATGGAAGAACCTCTACCGCCAAATCTTGCAGGAATCACAGATTTATAAAGTGTAACTCCATTGACAGCATCGGCATTAAAAGAGGTAAACAGTCCGAAAAGGTGCGTTGGATTATAAATTGGAGCTCCTGCAAACTGAATCAAATTTTGATCTGCTCCACCTCCTCTGACATTGAGACCCGCAGAAGCTTCTCCTACCTGACTCACGCCTGGTAGCGTAGCCATGGATCTGATGATATCCACCTCTCCTAAAAATGGTGGTAGTTCGCGCATGGTATTCATACTCATGGTGATGGCTCCCATATCTGTGGAGCGGATATTTTTCTCAGGATCACTCCCATAAATCACCACATCATCCAGTTGGAAATCCTCCTGTAGCATCTTGATGGAAATACGGCCATCGCCCACAGCTGTAATAGGAAAATCAATAGTAGTATAACCTACATATCGAAACTGAAGGTTGTATTCTGCTCTATCCAGTATGAGCTCAAAAGAACCGTTGTTATCAGTAATTCGGTTGATATCCAGTTCGGGTACTGTTACTGTAGCCCCGACTAAGGCATCTCCGGTAATTTCATCTATAATTCTCCCTGAGATTTTGATTCCCTTCAATTGGCCGATATCTCTTCCGACAACTTCACGTTTCACCTCAGTTTGGGAAAATCCCAGATGGCTTAGGAGCAAAAAGAAAACGAGTAAGAGTTTTTTCATAATCTGCGATTAAAGTCCATTTGGGTCAAACTTGTATAAATTCATTGGGTAATTTCCGGATATGGCATTATCCGGAACCCGCATAATATAAATGAAACCATCTGCGACATAATGGGCGATCGTAATGTCGGCAGCGATCCCGGGAATGTCATTTTTCCTCTTCCAGGTAAATTGATTCAGGTCTAACTCCCATACTTCAGAGTCTCTTTTAAAAAGCCCCATATACGCTTTATCCCCTACTACTTCACCCATTCCATATCCTTGGCCTACTTTGCCAGGGAAAGTACTTACAACTCTCCAAGTATTTGCGACTATTGAATATTCCCAAAGATTAGCCTGTTTATCCAGGACAAACAGCTTTCTCTGATACATGAAAAACGCAGTTTCAATAGAAAATGCAGCCGGACTTTCATCGAGCTCAGTCCATTGTCTGGTAGTTGGATTATATCTTCTAAATGCCAATGGATTCCCTCTTTGGCTTCCTAAAACATATAAGAAACCTCCGTCTTCAAAGGAGATAGAACCAAGACTAGGGAATGGCAGATCATCCAGTCTTTCAAATCCACTTTCATTTATTTTGTAGAATGAATAATTAATAGGATAAGGCAAATCCAAAATCCCTGCTGTTCCACCACCGAAATAGTTGCCGGTTTGGAATGCAAAGGCTCGTGGAGATCCATTAAAAGCCAACTCTTCCCAAGTTTTTGTTTGAAGATCAAATCGCTGAAACTTCTGATAAAATGAGCTTTTGGAAACTGTCCCTAATCCTATGAACAGGCCATTTCCTCTATTATAATAAACTGGATCGTACAGTTTAATCGCCTCAGGAAATTTACTCACCAGTTCATAGGTGCCGATTCGGTACTCAAAATTTACAGGAAAAGTCAGGTTTTTGTCCTGAACCACCACCTTTATTGGAACAGAAACATTAGATGCAGGAGGAATAGTGACGTGGAGTCTGGACTCAAAATCGATTTTGGTAATCACCCCTTCTGTATCCCCAAAAAACACCCGGGTATCCTCTGTGAAATTCTGGCCCAAAATGACCATTTCGTTTCCTACCAAACCAAAAGAAGGTGAGAAAGAATTGATTACCGGACTTAGAGTCTTCAATTCTATGGTGTTGCCAAATTGGATTTCTCCACCCAAATCCATAAAGGCTTTTGCGTAATACGTTTTGGAATTGGTAAAGCCATTGGATTCACCTATAAATCTACCCGGTCCCTCTTTAGCACCTAGAGAAATGATGATCGGGGAGGAAAAATTCTCGTCCTCAGAAAAATAAAACCCATGGTCGCTTAGATTGATGGTCTGATTAGTTATCAAACGGCCTAGGATCCTGACATTTTCACTGCTCGTGTACAGGACTTCTTCAGTAACTAAAATGACAGAGTCAGGTTCATCTTCAGTGCAAGCCCATCCCATAAAAAGCAAAATTAATAAGCTCAGAGATAGAAGTTTTCGCATAGAGTATTGGGTAAAAATTAAAATTCAACCAAAAATATAGAAATCCACCTCTTAAACAAGATGTCTTAATTCTAAAAATTGAGTTATTTGAGAAAACAGGGTGAAAAATTATTGATTCAGCAACGAAAAGAATGATTTATTGAAAAGACAGGGTGAAAAAATTAAAGAATTTAATATTTATTTTGACAGAAACTGAAAAAATGATTTCAGGAAAGTCTTATCCTTTCGAAAATACTATATTCGATCCTTCGCAATCCTGCCAATACCCATAATTTCTAGACCCGCTTGGTTGGATGATCACAGAAGAAAGGACGAAGTGGCCTGAAATCTGGTAATAAACTTCTCTACCGTCTCTAGTATTAAGCTTCAGGTCCTGTAAACCAAAGGAAAAAGGGTTAATGACGAGATTCCTAATAGTATTATTACCTAAATTCAAGAAGAAACCCTTTTACTATTGACTTGTAAGACTCATGTGGGGTTCCATCTTCATTTTTTATAAAAATTTCATGCTGCACCGTTGCTGATTTCAGAAAAGAGAAACTGATGATTTTCCGGATCACTTTTTTATTGGGGCGATCTCTCAGGATAAACGATTGATCAGGATACAAGCCTTCCCTTTCTGATTGTATTGCAAAGTCCTTCATTTGCCTTTCGGGCAGGATCACCCAGAATTTTCCAGATTTGGTAAGCAAACCCTTCACTTTTGAAATCAATTCTTCAAAGGAAAGTGAATCCGTATGCAAGGCTTGATTTCTTTGAGAATTTTTGGATTTTAAATGATCTGGAAAATACGGAGGGTTACTGACTATCAGATCAAATATAGGGTCGCTTTTAAAATCCTGAAAAAACCCTTGCCAGAGGTCAATCCTCTCGGCAAACTTACTTGTCGAAAAATTTTCTCCTGCCTGAAAGGCTGCAGCTTCATCAAGTTCCACGGCTGTTAGCTGGGCTGAATCATGACGCTGGGCAAGCATCAATGCGATCACACCAGTACCAGTTCCCACGTCCAGAATCCTTTTAGGATCTTCAGAAGTAGCCAATCCGCCCAACAAGACCGCATCGGTGCTGATTTTCATGGCACAGCGATCCTGATGGATTCGAAATTGCTGAAATTGAAACCAGGAGTTTGGCATCAGGTTCTTGCCTTGCTGAGAAAACTCAAATTAAACCTCGGTTTATCATCCATCACATTCAGATCGTCCTCAGAGACTCTTTTAACACTCTCGATGGTATAAAAGGCTTTTTCGTCCAGGCTTTTCACTTTCTCTATAAACTTCGCCAAAGCGTCCCTCTTCATCACGGTAAAAGTCAGCTGTACTTTTCCATATCTTCCTTCTGCTCCGACATTGGTGAATCGGAAGTTTTCATCCTTCATATAAGCCATTAATTCGGGGTTGGGCTTGGGTGTGATAATCCGCACCAGCACTCTTCCTAAAGCAAGCTTCTCTTCAAAAAACATTCCCACATAAGTACCCGTCCCAAAACCGGCAGCATAAGCGATATAGGACATCGGATTGGAAATATTCTGGAAAATCTGCCCTATCGCCAGCAGCCAAATCAAAGCCTCAAAAAACCCAAGAATCGGCGCTATGTTTTTCTTTCCATTCATCATAAACATGATTCGAAGTGTATTGATCGATACATCTCCGACCCTTGCGGTAAAAATCAACAGCGGCATAATCAGGTAATTAAATAAATTCTCCGACACACCTAAGGAAAGCATAAATTCTTGCATGGTTCTGTCTATTTAAAGGACGGGGCAAAATTAAGGAATGCAGGTGGATTTAATCCTATCAGATCTTTAGATCTCTTCCTGCTGCCATGCCAAAACCAGTAAACAATACCGAGAAAAAAATCAGAAACCAGATCAGGATATTCCATGAACCAAACAGGTCTAAAGAAACCCCAAATAATATTGGTCCTAAAGCTGCAAGATAATATCCAGAGGATTGTACCATGGCCGAAAGTCTGGCAGTGGTCTGATCTTCTGCAGTCCTGAGTGAAATCAGCGTATACGCGATGCTCAAACTAGCGCCCATCCCCAAACCGATCGCGGTCAGCGAAACATATGTCATGATCTCTGATTCCGAGAATAGCCCTAAAAATCCAAAAATATAACCGATCCCTACCCCTAAAATCACACCCGACTGCTGTTTTAATCGGATTAAAATAGCTGGGGCAAAGTACGATCCTATCAAAGAAATCAATTGCATAATGGAGGATACTGCACCTGCCTCCACTGGCGACCAACCTCTGGCTATCAACATATCGGGAAGCCACGCAGTCAAAGTAAAATACATCACAGATTGGCAACCCATAAAAATGGTGATTTGCCAAGCAAGCTTTGATTTCCAAACATTTTTAGCCTTCTCATTGCTGGTATTCATCCCTGCTTTTGGTCTGGTTAGTTGAGGAATCCAAAACAGCAACGCTATTCCCATAAAAACAGCCCATGAGGATAAGGATCCTCTCCAACCCAAATTCAAATCCACGGCTATAGGCACTGAAAAACCTGCGGCAATTGCTGCAAACAAAGACATCATTGTTGCCAAAAGAGCAGTCATCAACCCAAGCTTCTGAGGCAACCTCACTTTAATTAAAGGAATAAGCAACACATTTGCTATCACTATGCCTATTCCCGTAAGGGCAGTCCCAAAAAGTAAAAGTTCGATCCCGCCGAGAACTCTTACTACTACACCAAGAGTCAAAATAAAAATCCCCAAAAAGACAGCACGCCCCATTCCCAACTTTTTCCCAATCGCAGGAGCAAAAAGCGAAAATGTCGCAAAAGTCAATAATGGCAATGTGGTAAGAAATCCCGCCAGCCCATTGGTAAGCCCAAGGTCTTCTCTGATAAATGGAATTAAAGGCCCTACTGAAGCAATGGAAGTCCTGAGATTGATGGAAATCAAGAGTATTCCGGTGATTAGTAGAGATTGAGAAGGCAGGGATTTTGACAAGGTCGCTGGCTAAAAATGGATGGACTGATTCAGGTTTTGGAATGAACTAAGTCCACCACACAATCTACCCAAGTATCCCTTGAGTTCAAACTTGGAACCAAATCCCAATGCTCACCGCCTTGCTCTTCAAATTGCTCCTTGTACTCCTGACCTACTTCTACGGTAGTTTCCAGGCAATCCGCAACAAAAGCCGGAGAGAACACCAATACTTTTTTCACCCCTTCATCGGAAAGCTTTTTGATCATATCCTCAGTATAGGGCTGAACCCAAGGATCATTACCTAATCTTGACTGAAAACAGGTGACTACCTTCTCTGAAGGCAAGCCAAGCTGCTCTGAAATCAAACGGGTTGTCTGAAAACACTGAGCCCGATAGCAAAATTGATTATTGGCTCCATATTTATTACAGCAGCCCCCAAGCTGACAATAGTTATCCACCGATCCTTTGAGAATCTGCCGCTCTGGCAAGCCATGATAAGAAAACAGAAATCTGTCATATTCCCGATTTTCCATCATTTCTTGACCTAGTTCTTTCCAGGCTTTCAAAAAGAGTGGATGCTCTATAAAATTACTGATAAAGGTAATCTCAGGAATAATCTGCCATCCTCTTGCTATCTCCATGACTTTGTCAATCACAGACCCATTGGTAGCTGAAGCATATTGGGGAAACAATGGAATTACAATGATTTTTTTGACTTTCGCCTTCTTCAGCTCTTCTAGAGCAGAGGCAATGGAGGGGCTTTGATATCGCATTCCCATTGCCACGACGTAGTCATTGTTATCTAATTTTTGGATAAGTTTTGCTTTGAGATCCTCTGTATGGAAAAGCAAAGGAGAACCTCTATCGGTCCAAAGTTTACGGTATTCTGCAGCGGATTTGGGAGAACGAAAGGGCGCTATGATCAGATTAACAAGCATCCATCTGGGAATAGCCGGGATATCAATCACGCGTCCATCCATCAGGAATTCGCGCAGATATTTTCTTACATCTCCAGTAGCAGTACTATCGGGAGTTCCCAAATTCACCAGCAACACGCCGGTTTTTCCGGTTTTGACCATTTTTCTTTGATTGTGGGTAATTCGATTGACAACCCAAAATTACATCTGATTGTTAACTTAAGCCAATCGAACTTTTCGATCACCCATTGAAAAGCGGCTTAAATCTTGAGATTTCTGGCCCAGCCTATCAACGGTCCCGCGGACATACTTGCGATTATCGCCAGTATCACCAAGCCGATAAACAAAGGTTCTGTCACCAAACCATTTTCCAATGCAATGAGTCCCAGCACAATATCCATACTACCACGGGTACTCATCCCTATACCCGCCACGACGGATTCCTTTCGGGAAACTCCTCCTATTCTTCCTCCAAAATATGCTCCGTAATATTTTGTCAACAAGCCAACAATAATCACTACACCTACGATTCCTGGATCAAACCCAGTGATAAAGTTGACTTTCAGACCTATGGACACAAAGAAAATAGGAGCAAAAATATTATTGATAAACTGATGTAGGATCTCTTTGGCTTTTTCGGTCAAATACTCCGAATCCCCAAGGGCAACTCCGATAATAAAGGCTCCGAAAATAGCATGAATCCCAATAAATTCGGTAAAGGAAGCTGCTAAAAAACATAAAGCCAATGACAAGGATAGTAAGCCTCCAGGCCAAGCCAGTTTTTTATTGATCCAGGGCAAAACCTTATTGATCATTCCTTTTCCGATGGTGAGCATCACCAGTGTAAATAGCAAAGTCAATCCTATCGTAGGCCATACCCCCAGACCCTCTGTGCCAGATTCCGAAAGCGAAAGAATCACGGAAAAAATCAGCCAGCCCAGCACATCTACAATCATGGCAGCTGCTATGATAAGCAAGCCCGAAGAGGTTTTGAAGAGATTGAGATCCATTAAGATCCTCGCCACGATCGCCAGACCGGTGATGGAAATAGCCAAACCAAAGAAAGTAGAGGCAACGACCCTGTCATTGATATTTACTCCCAGAAACTCCGGAAACGCATACGCCACCACAAAACCCGCAATGATCGGCAGCACCATAGAGGCCACAGCGATATAAAGGGCCTTTTTGCCTTGACTCCAGACAATATGTAACTCTACTTCCAGACCCGCTATAAATAGCAATAAGACAACAGAGATCTGCACAAATCCATCAAAGGCAATATTGGTCATCTCATGAGCGCCAAAGAGGTATTCGTGTGCACCTGGAAAGAAATTTCCCAGAATTGTAGGACCGAGTATGATCCCGGCAAATATTTCACCCACCACGGCAGGTTGCTTGAATTTTCTCGCTATTTCGGCAAAGACTCTTGCCAAAATCAAAATAGATGCAAGCTGGAGGAGCAAATTAATGACCTCCTTGTGGTTTAAAGTTTCCATGGAGGTTTAATTTTTTACGATTAATAAATTACATGGTAAGGTACTCAACAAGTCCTCAAGATCATGGGGGAAAATACGGTCAAAGAAATTCAACTTATGATCATCTCCCACTACCAACAAATCTGCATCTATTTTTTCACAGAAACGGGCAAGTTCCACGGCCCACCTACCACCTGTGACTTTTATATTTGGGCGCACATTTCCCAAATCTATTTGCTCTAAGATATCTTTCACGTACTTCATTTCATGTTGAACTAATTCACGGCGCGTCTGAGAAACTTCTTGTTCAGAGTCCTCACTGGCCGTCCCCATCTGTAAGCCATACATCTTGATTTCATTGAGGATATGGACTTGTTCTGCATTAATTTTTTTGGAAAAATCTATCCCCATGGCTATCACATGTGGAGTAATTTCCAGCTGGGTGCCGTTGATTACGATCTTTTCAAAGACGGTAGAGTCCGGTTTAGGTTCAATTAAAGTCAATACTGAGCAAGGAGCCTTACGGATAATCTTCCGACCCACAGATCCAAGGTAATAGGTCAGAATACTTTCGTTTTTCAATGCGCCCGCTACTAACAAATCCACCTTTTCATCTCTACAGGCCTCCAGGATCATTTTCACAGGCTTTCCCTCTTTCCAGATGATTTTCGTTCTTTCCTTCGAGAGATTTGCCTGGCTGATCACGTCATCCAATTTCGCTTCCAGGTCACTTGTTTTTTTCCCCACATGGATCAAAACCAATTCTGAACCAAAAAGCAAAACCAGTCTTTTGGTCTCAGCTATTAATGCCTCAACCCTAGGGGAAAAAGCTATGGCAAGGGCTATTTTGTGGTACATGCTCGTATTTCTATTTTTATGAAATAAGCGAAATTTCCCGATCTGTACAACAACTGTATTGATCTTCCCCACTTATCCTGAGCAATCCCCACTTAAGTGTATTTTAGGCAAGCAGAAAAAGTACTTCCCTCAAAATGGATAAAAATTATAAAATTTAAGAGTAAAAGGGGATATTCCCCTTCTGTTACCAGACACTTAAAAACCCAAACAATTTATGAGAAAACTAATACTAAGTGGCTTACTGATAGGCAGCTTGGGATGGTCAATCGGTGCAAAAGCCCAATCCGATTATCCCACTCTGAGTCAAGTAAACCAACGTTTACAGAAAATCGGATCCAATGCTTCCGCTGATCTTACTTCCCTTACGAAAACTGAAGGAGGGAAAGATATCTGGGTTCTGAAAATAGGAACAGGCGAAGTCGACAACAAGCCAGCCATAGCCGTGGTAGGCGGAGCGGAAGGTTATCATGTGACGAGCGTGGAACTTGCTATTCAATTTGCTGAGAAGTTGGTTTCGGAGCATGCCGAGGCTTTGGAATCCACCACTTTTTATGTATTTCCAAACATGTCTCCTGATGCTTACGCCCAGTACCATGAGGCCTTGAAATACGAAAGAAGAGGAAATGCCGTGTCAGTGGATCATGATAGAGACGGAAAAGCCGGCGACAATGGCTATACGGATTTGGATGGAAACGGGATGATCACTTGGATGCGTGTAGAAGATCCGATGGGAGAATTTGTGATTTCTAAAGACGATGAAAGGGTAATGGTAAAGGCAGACCGTGCCAAAGGGGAGGCGGGAACGCATTCCTTATACCGAGAGTCAAAAGATGATGATCATGACGGAAAATTTGCAGAAGATTTAACGGAAGGCATCGCATTCAACAAGTCTTTGACCTATAAATTCCCGGTTTTTGAGCCTTTGGCAGGAGATATCCCAGTTTCGCAAAAAGAGTCCAGAGCGCTTTTGGATTACCTTTTTGATCAGTGGAACATTTTCGCATTCGTTACATTTTCTCCGGCAAATAATCTTTCTTCTCCATTGAAATACAATGCTGGAGATGCCAGAAAACGAATTGTGACCTCCATTCTTGAAAAAGATCAAGCGATCAACGCGATGGTTTCTGGGGTTTACAATGAGACCATCTCAGAAAAGGCTTTCCAACAAACCAATCAGGGAACTGACGGGGACTTTTTCCAATGGGCTTACTTTCACTTTGGTAGACTAAGTTTCGGCACTCCTGGCTATTGGACACCGGAATTCAAAGGAAAAACCAACCCGGATGAAAACTATCTGGCTTGGGCAGATTCACTTGGCTGGAACAATGTTTATACTCCTTGGAAAGAAATCCAACATCCTGATTTCCCTGGAAAAAAAGTGGAAGTCGGTGGGATCAATCCATTTGTAATGGCAAACGCACCATTTGACCAAGTAGAGAAAATCGCTGCTGAGCATACTGATTTCATTCTAAAATTGGCAGAAATGCAGCCAAAACTGGAAATCCACAATATCAAAGTAGAAGATATCGGAAACGGTCTGACAAGGATTTCTGCAGATTTATTTAATAACTCACCGATTCCAACCCACTCCCAAATGGGAGAACGATCCAGATGGCTTCGAAAAGTCAGAGTGGATATACAGGCTCCTGTAGAACGCCTAGTTTCAGGAGCTAAGATCCAGTTGATCGATGCGATTGGGGCATATGAAAAAGTACCCTTAAGCTGGATCGTCAAAGGAAAAGGAGATGTTTCAGTGAAAGCTGGAGCTTCCCATGCCGGATTTACAGAAACGACTTTCAAACTCTAATCTCTAAAACTCATGAAAACAACAAAATTAATCGTTGGGCTGGCTTTTAGTGCTTTGAGTCTAACCACCCTACCTACACAAGCTCAGGAGAAATTCTTCCAGGCAGTAGGAACTCCATACAATCCAAAAGTAGAAATAGCTTTCAACCGCTATTATACTTACGAAGGCTTGGTGGACAACATGAAGAAAATCGCAGCAGCCCATCCAGACATTGCGAAAATCGAATCAATTGGCAAGTCCTATGAAGGACGTGATATGATGACATTGACGATCACGGATTTTTCAACAGGTAAAGACACAGACAAGCCTGCTATGTGGATTGACGGAAATATTCACTCTAACGAAATCCAAGGAGGTGAATTCTCTTTGTACGCAGCATGGTATTTGACAGAAATGCACGCGGACAACGAGTTCATTCAGCAGCTATTGAAGGATAAAACCTTCTACATTACGCCTACGATCAATCCAGATGCTAGAAACGACTTCTTCAACCAACCAAACACCGCTAACTCTCCGAGATCCGGCATGATGGTTTTGGATAATGACGGGGATGGAATGAATGGAGAAGATGGCATGGACGATCTCGATGGGGATGGACACATTACCATGATGATCAGAAAATCACCTACTGGTAGATACATCAAAGACCCTCAGGACCCAAGAAAACTGATCATGGTGGGTGCCGATAAAGTCGGCGAATACGAAATGCTGGGACAAGAAGGTACAGATGGAGATGGTGACGGCAGAGTCAATGACGATGGCGTGGGCTATTACGATCCAAATAGAGATTGGGGCTGGAACTGGCAGCCTGACTACATTCAAAGAGGTGCTTTGAGATATCCATTTACCCTACCTGAAAACCGCAATATCATGGAGTTCGTGATGAAGCATCCGAATATTGCGGGAGCACAAAGTTTCCACAATTCAGGCGGTATGATCTTGAGAGGTCCTGGAGCAGAAGAAGATGTCAGCACTTACAACAGAGAGGATATCAGGATCTATGATGCCATCGCTTCAAAAGGCGAAGAAATGATCCCAGGCTACAGATACCTGACAGTTTACAAGGATTTATATTCCGTTTTTGGAGGCGAATTGGATTGGTTTTATGGCACCAGAGGTGTTTTCACTTATTCCAATGAGCTGATGAACTCCTATTTGTACTTCCATAAAGCTTCTCAGGGAAGAAGTCAGGATGAAATGTTTGAAGTTGACGAACTACTGACAATGGGAGATGCTTTTGTCATGTGGCATGAATACGAGCACCCACAGTTTGGAACTGTGGAAATAGGTGGTTTCAAAAAGACTTTTGGGAGAGCTCATCCTGGCTTTTTATTGGAGCAAGATGCCCATAGAAATGCAGCTTTCACGATTTACCATGCCTATCATACCCCAAAACTTTCGGTATTGGATGTCAAAGAAGAAGACTTGGGCGGTGGGTTAAAATCAATTACAGCGACGATTTTCAATGAAAGATTAATGCCTACGCATGCCAGTCAGGATCTGAAGCATAACATCGAAAGACCAGATTATGTAACTATCTCTGGAGCAAAAGTGGTTGCTGGATTTGTGGTAGAAGATGAAGATTTCAAGAAGTTCAGCGAGCAAAAAATGAATCCTGAAAAAATTGCAGTGGAAAATATCCCTGGCATGACTGGCGTCAAAGTTAAATGGATTGTTTCCTCAGCTTCTAACTATACCATCACAGTCGATTCTGCCAAAGGCGGAAAAGCAAGTTGGAAAAAGTAATCAGTAAAAATTCAAGATCATCAAAAAGCCTCGGTAGTTACCGGGGCTTTTCTTTTTTGGAAATTGGCTTCCAGATTGTACTAGTTTCTATAAAAATCAGTTTTCAACATTTAACCCATACAAGCAATGTCTAAAAAACATGGCCCAAGTATCAAAAACAGTGATCAGTACGAAGCTTTACTAGACCAAGGCATGAGCAAAGAAAAAGCTGCCAGGATATCCAATGACCCCGATTCGGGCAAAAAAGGCGGCAAAGCAAAAGATTATGAGCAAAGGACTAAAAAGGAACTGTATCAAAAAGCCAAAGAGGTGGGAATTCCAAATCGAAGTAAGATGAGCAAAAAAGAACTCATCTATGCATTGCGCAACAATTGAGTTAGTGAAAAGCCACAATACCTTTGGCGTTTAGTAGCATTTCTCTGGATTTCGAAACAAAAAAATCCCGTTCCTTTTCAGAAACGGGATTCGATAAATAATAGCTGGTAAATTAAAGGCTAGTCACATAAGATTCGAAACCGCTACCAGTAGACACTTTGAAAGTGATGTTTCCGCTTGGCTTAGCGATATCGTAGATTTTGTGAAGACCTTGAGGATTGTCGATTTTTTCTGTATGGATCAAGTGATCACCGTCAAAGATAGAAACCAACACTTCTTTAGCTTCTAGGTTGCTTACCAACAATCTGTACTTGTTGTCACTCATTTTAGAAACTCTAGAGAATACAGCAGGAGCTTCTGCCACGAAAGTATCGAAAGAAGCTGTTCTCAAAACACCTGATTCGTCCAATACTTCTACTTGGTAAGTTCCTTCAGGAAGAGCATTCAAGTCATATCTCTTAGCAAATGCTTCTTCTTTGTTGATTTTGTCTCTCATCACCAATCTGTCTTCAGAATCGGTGATTTTTACGATCACAGTACCTTGTGGTACAGCAGCATAAGATACTGCCACCTTTTTAGCTTCAGTCTGTCTGATGCTGACGATTTTGTCTTTGTCTGTTGCAAATGCTCCTGTTGCGATCCCCGCAGCAAAAAGCAAAGAGAATAATTTTTTCATTTTAATAATTGGTTTAATAGGTTTTAGATTCTTCGTGTAACCGCTGGATGGCTGTTCCATCTAGTGGGGATATTTTGGGGTTACAGGGTCTGTCTAGATCTTGTCCGGACATTGTTTACTCTACAAAGGTAGCTAACGGAATCTATTTTGCAAATGTTTCAACAAAAAATACTTTTCATTATCGATTTCGTAAGATTTTTAACGATTTGTTAACGATAACATATTTTACTTTCGCTATCGATTGCGAGAATCGTTTCATTTTGATTTTTACCATTTTAACAAAATATACATGATGTTTAAATAGATTTTTCAGAATAATGTATGCACATCAAATAACTATTTCTCATGAAAAATGATGAAAATTTTGTGAAAAAAAATTTAAAAAAAGTTTTCAATCTGTTAGAAATCATCCCTTTCCTGAAGATTTTTATGTAAAATCTTACTGAACAGGTTCCATACACAACCCGATTTCCAAGCCAAATTTTGATTTTAACAAAAAAAAGAGCTGACATTATTCATATCAGCTCAGGTAAACCTTCAAGACTATTGTTTAATGGATTCCTTTGCTAGTGGCCCTTGCTACAGTTTCGGAATCAAATTGGCCTTTGAGTTCTACGACCATGAGATCTCCCTCATCCCCTCCTACCATCACCACTAAATCAGAAATGGTATTTCCACCTTTTGAGTAAACCAATACTCCGCCTTTTCCCTCAGCCGCCTCCATTAAGAGTTCATATCGCTCTTTTTCCAGACCTTTCTGCAAAGCTTTAAACTCAAGTCTATTGGCATCGGCATGGTCGGGCAAGGTGAAAAAATTCAATTTCTCAACAGATTTTGCGACAGCAGCCATGTCATTCTTATCCATGTCTATTTTAAAGCCGTCAGCAAAATTCATGAAGTTGCCTCCCAACTCCAGATGGAAAAAGTCATCATCCGCTTTATACTTTTCATAAAGGGCCTTTACACTTTTACTTTGTGCCTGCACAGTCATGACCGCTCCGATCAGCGCCAATGTTAAAATCAATTTTTTCATTTTATAAGTAGGTTTAGTTTTTATTTATTTCCTTTTGACCCTTTACTTCCCTTGCCATAGACATCCATTCCCGGTATATCTGTTTTATCCGCAAGCATATTTAAATCTTCGTAGGTAAAATTCCCAAGCATGGACAAAAGAGTAAAATCTCCTTTATCACCTGATATCATTAAAAGTTCCTTTACAAGACCACCCTCCTCTCGCACCAAAAACTTGAGACTGGATCCTTTATCCTGTACATCCATCAACTCTTCGTATTTATTTTTGGTCAGTGTCCCCAAGGCCTCTTTATAAAACGTCAGACCATTTACCTCATCGGAGCTTAGAATTCTTATGCCTTTCACTTTTTGTATCAGTTCTCCAAGTTCTTTCGATTCCGCATCTGTACCGGAGTTATTCTTCAGAAACCCACCAGCCATGCTCATCATTTTCGGGGAGATATATACCCTGGAGAAGCGATCATCCTCCATATAACTGGAGAAAAACTTCTGTATGGCATCATCCTGGGCCTGTACCTTAATGACCAATGCCATGAGCAAAATGGGAAGTATCAATATCTTTTTCATGATTCTATTTTTTTATAGTCCCAAATAGTTGGTTCGTCGTGTTTAAATATTTCAGTTCATTCATCACTTCCATTTGTGATTGGCCTTTCGCCATATTCGTACGGATCAAAGCAAAGGCCTGCATGACTTCTTCATAAGCCTGTTTTTCCTCCTGGTTTTTCTCATAGACTCTCCAGCCTACAAAAGATGCAGTGAAAATGGCTACGGATGCCGCCCAACTCATCCACTGTGGATTGATTTTCCTGACTTTGGCTTTTGGCATTGTCAGGTTTTCTGGACCTTCCTGACTGTAGGATTCCAGCAAGCCAAAAAAGCTTCTCTCTTCCTCAAAGTCCCGATGGGATTTTAGCAATGACTTTAATTCTTGCTCCTCAGCTAAGGAAGTTGCTCCTTCCCAGTATTTTTCCAATAATCTTTCTATCCTTTCCTTCATCCTCTTTCCTTTAAAGCGATCATTTTTTCTCTAATCTTGGTTCGTGCTCTATGCAGATTCACTTTTACCTGCTCCAGGCTTATTTCCAAATATTCCGCAATCTCCTCATAGCTCATTCCTTCTACTTCTCTTAATTGAAAGATCTCCTGTTGTTTCAATGGGAGATCCTTAAGGAGAACCATCACTTTTCTTACAGAATCATTTGTTTCTTCACTAACCGGTTCTGAAGCTTGGATTTCCTCTAAACCATCTAATCCATCCAGCCTTTTTGATGCTCGAAAATGCATCAACACTTCATTTTTCAGACTTTTGACCAGCCAACCGGATAAATTGGGGTGCTGGACCAATTCTGTTTCTCTTTGAAAAGATTTTTCGAAAACATTCTGTACAATATCTTCTGCCATTGCCCTGTCTTTCACCCAGAGGTACACCAATCGGTATAGCTTCGATCTTTTCGGCCAGATATGTGTTTCAAAAAATGACTTCATTTTAATAGGTGATGCATCTACAGTTAAAATGTTACAGTTTGCTGAAAAAAAAATCAAAATTCTTCAGAAACTGTTGATTTCTAAGAGAGTTATCACTCAATACTCCTCGGAAAAGAAAGGAATATCACAAATTGATGATTTTATTTCAAAAGAAATTTAGTATGCATGCAGAGTATTTATTACTTTGCATCAGTCAAAAAGCAACAGAAATGAGGACTGAATCGGCAAATAAAGACATAAAAAAAGCCCCATCTTACGACGGGGCTGGTGGTGATGAGTGGATTCGAACCACCGACTCACGGATTTTCAGTCCGATGCTCTACCAACTGAGCTACATCACCTTCTTGTAAAGTGATGCAAAGGTAGGTATTTGAATATTTGATGCAAATCATTTGAGAAAAAAAATAAAGACAAAAACTAAAGAAAATAGCTAAACTCATCACTATGAGCTTTTTACCTCAACTTGTATTTCTATTAATTTTCGCCGCTGCGGGCTGGATTATCAGCAAACGTGTAAAATTCCTCAAAAGGAACATCCTTTTGGGTAAGGATACCGAAAGAAATGACCAAGCAGATGCCAGATGGAAGACCATGCTTTTGGTAGCATTCGGACAACAGAAAATGTTCAAGCGATTTATTCCGGCAATCCTCCACTTTTTCGTTTATGTAGGATTTATTGTCATCAATCTTGAAGTATTGGAATTTGTCCTAGACGGGATTCTTGGAACACATCGACTTTTTGCACCTTTATTAGGAGGCCTGTATCTCGCTGCAATGAATTTCTTTGAATTTCTAGCCGTGGCAGTACTTCTTTCATGCGTTGTTTTTCTTATCAGAAGAAACATCATCAAAGTAGAACGCTTCACCAAGCCAGAAATGAAAGGATGGCCTGCAATGGACGGCAATCTCATTTTGATCATCGAAATCGTTTTGATGATTGCGATTCTGACTATGAATGCTACCGACCAAATTTTAGCCGATAGAGGTATTGAGCATTATTTGGCCATCGGTACCTTAGCATTCAGTAGTATGATTCAGCCTCTTTTTGAAGGAATGTCAGATGGTGCCTTGGTATTTATTGAGCGTTTTGCCTGGTGGTTCCATATTGTAGGTATTTTGGCATTTGCCATTTATGTCACCTACTCCAAACACTTGCACATTTTCTTAGCCTTTCCAAATACCTGGTATTCTAATCTGAAACCTAAAGGAGAAATGGCAAACATGCCTGAAGTCACCAATGAGGTAAATATGATGCTGGGAATCCCATCCGAGACTCCATCTGATCCACCTGCTGAAATCGGAAGATTCGGAGCCAAAGACATCAATGACCTTTCTTGGGTAAATGTGCTCAATGCTTATTCCTGTACAGAATGCGGAAGATGTACTTCAGAATGCCCTGCGAATCTCACAGGTAAAAAGCTTTCTCCACGCAAAATCATGATGGACGTCCGTGATCGTGCTGAGGAAGTTGGCAAAAGCCTGGATGCAGGCGGAAATGGTCTGGAGGATGGCAAATCTCTGCTGGGCGATTACATCAGCAAAGAAGAACTCAATGCCTGCACCAGTTGCAATGCTTGTGTAGAAGCTTGTCCTGTAAACATCGATCCATTATCTATCATCCTTCAGATGAGACGATATGTGGCCATGGAAGAATCCGGAACTCCGTCACAATGGAATGCGATGTTTCAAAACATGGAAACAAGCTTTTCTCCTTGGAAATTCAGCCCATCTGACCGATTCAATTGGGCAGAAAAAGTAAAAGAAGAAGAAATGAAATGATTTCAGATTTCAGATTTCAGATTTCAGATTTCAGATTTCAGATTTCAGATTTCAGATTTCAGATTTCAGATTTCAGATAAAGGAACTTGAGTAAAGGCTTCAAGTTTCATTCTAAGTGAAAAAATATATTAAAAAATATGTCTACCTATAAAGTACCAACCATGGCCGAAATGGCCGGAAAAGGAGAAACCCCTGAAGTATTGTTTTGGGTGGGATGTGCCGGTTCTTTTGATGAGCGTTACAAAGCCGTCACCCAGGCTTTTGTGAAAATATTAAATAAAGTAGGAGTCAGTTTTGCAGTTTTGGGTCCCGAAGAAGCCTGCACAGGAGATCCAGCCCGAAGAGCCGGAAATGAATTTTTATTCCAGATGCAAGCTGTTGCAAACATTCAGGTAATGAATGGGTACGAGGTCAAAAAAGTCGTTACTGCTTGCCCTCATTGCTTCAATACCATCAAAAACGAATACCCAGCCTTAGGTGGAAACTACGAAGTCATCCACCACTCGCAGTTTCTTCAGCAACTGATCAATGAAGGCAAAGTGGCTTTGCAAGGAGGTGGAGAATTTAAGGGAAAAAAAATCACGTTTCATGATTCCTGCTACCTGGGCCGTGCAAACAATGTCTATGAAGCACCCAGAGAGGTCATCAAAGCATTGGATGTGGAACTGGTGGAAATGAAGCGCTGCAAAACAAAAGGACTCTGCTGCGGAGCTGGAGGAGCCCAGATGTTTAAAGAACCAGAACCCGGCAAAAAAGACATCAACATCGAGCGAACAGAAGAAGCTTTGGCCACAGGTGCCCAAGCCATCGCAGTGGGTTGTCCCTTCTGTCTGACGATGATGACGGATGGAGTAAAGAATAAAGAGAAAGAAGCCGAGGTGAAAGTTTATGACCTGGCAGAGATGATCGCCAAAGATATGGGAATTTGATCCATCAAGACTGAATCAATTTGACCCTTTTTGCCGTTAGGTAGAAAGGGTTTTTCTTTGCCTAATAAAATTGAATTATGTACGTTGATTTTAACAATATGCCAGACTTTTCCAGAGTCTGGGTTTATCAAGCAGACAGAATGCTCAGCGATCAGGAAGCTTTGGAATTAAAAAACCGCTTAACTGCCTTTTGCGAAGGTTGGAATACACATGGCAACATGATGCCGACTTCCTTTAAATTAATCGATAATCAGATTATTCTTTTGGCAGTGGATGAAAGCAGACTTGGCACTAGCGGCTGCTCGATTGATAGTTCTGTCCGAATATTAAGGGAACTGGAAAACAAGTTAGGGATCAACCTAACCGATCAAGGGAAAGTGAGTTATAAAAGTGAACATAAAATCCACGTTTCTCCGGCATTAGGCATCAAATCAAAAGTCCTTTCTGGAGAAATCACCGTAGATACAGAAGTAATCAACCCTTTGATCAAGGTAAAATCAGACTTAAATCAGCTATGGATTCCTGCAAAAACTAGTTGGTTAAACAAATTTTTCCCAAATTGATTAGTAATATTCAGCTTAGAACGATCATCAATAGCCTCTTCAGTTGAAATCGAGCAAGAAAAAAAGTTTAGAAATGACTTTTTCAAAATGCGAGATTCCGTGTGGCCATAGAAAATCAAATTATACACACATGAGAAACCATTTTTTGTGGATCACCCTTATTCTCTTACTCAGCCTGAACGCTTGCAAAAGCCTTCAGGAAAAGGCCAATGACCAATTTCTTTCCGGTCAATACCAATATGCAATCAATTCATATTCCCAGATATTGGAGGATGACCCGGATAATCTAGAGGCAAATCTGGCAGTGGCTGAGAGTTACCGACTCTCCAACAGGATTGAAGAAGCAGGTCCTTATTATGAAAAGTTGGTAGAGGACGACCCTTCTTTCGAAACGCTATATCGACTCGGGTTGAGCCTAAAAGCCCAGCAAAAAGAGGAAGAAGCGAAGGAAGCTTTTGAAAAAGCAAAAGGATATACCCAAAACGAAGCATATTTAGCCGAAACCCAAAGACAAATTGAAGCGATTAACCTTGCTTCTGGAATTGATAATTACTTTCCTAACCACGTATTGGTTAATTACAAGGAACTGAATACTCCAGGAGCAGATTACGCCCCTGTCTCCAGTGAAAACTTTATTTATTTCACATCCGGGAGAAGAGCCTCAGGTCTTTACCCAGCGGACGGGTCTCCTTATACAAAGTTGTTCAGAACCAGAGCTGAAGGACTTAGAGTGGATGTAAGTAATGTCCAGACTCTTCCGGAGTTTCAAAATGAGGAGGGGCTAAATCAAGCTGCCATTGCCATAAGCCCTGATGGAAACACCATCATTTATGCAAGAGGAAATTCCACTTCCCCAAAAGACCTTCCTGAAACAGCATTATTTGCATCCTATTTCAGAGGTTCAGGATTCACACAGCCCATTTGGATGCCAGTAAATGAAGAGGAATCTTGGTGGAACTCCACCCCGGCATTTAGCCCGGATGGAGAGGAACTCTATTTTGCTTCCAATAGACCGGGTGGATTTGGAGGAATTGACCTGTACAAAGCTACAAGATTGGCTAATGGCGATTTTGGAAATGCAATCAACTTAGGTCCGAATGTGAATACTCCGGGGAATGAATTGTTTCCACGACTTACCGCGGATGGAAAATTCTTCTTTTCCTCCGATGGACATCCTGGCTATGGAAAATTAGATCTTTTTGTGGCCGAAAAGGATGCTACTGGAAAACAAGTCATCAAAAACCTAGGTGAAAATTTCAATTCCGGCAATGACGATTTTGCGATTTTCTTTACAGAATACCCGAAGGAAGGTTTTATTTCGTCCAACCGAGAAGGCGGCGAAGGTGACGATGACATCTATTTCTTTGAAGACAAAACCCCTAAGCCAAAAATCGTCAATGTCCTGCTCAATGTTTACACCAAACAAAGGGTAGCTGGAGAGCCTGACGCGGTGTTAGAGCAAGCTAGGGTTGTACTTTATGACTCCGAAAACAAGCAAGAGGGAGGCGATTTCTCCAACACAAATGGTCGGGTGAGATTTACTCTAGAACCTAATGCTGATTTCACTATCATCGCTTCCAAAACCGGATATTTCTCTAAATCTATCCCTTATACTACCGTGGGAAAAACTCCTAATCCAGAGGATCTGATTCAGGAGGTCACGAATATCACCTTGGATACCACCATCGTTTTGGATCAGTTGATTCTGGAGAAATCCATTGTCTTGGAAAACATCTATTACGATTTGGATAAAGCAGATATCCGTCCAGACGCAGCTGTGGAACTGGATAAATTGGTTCAGATTCTAAAAGACAACCCTTCTATTCGAATCGAATTAAGTTCGCATACAGATGACCGATCTTCTGATCAATACAACCAGGATTTGTCACAAAGAAGGGCACAATCCGCTGTGGATTACATCGTTTCCCAAGGCATCAGCGCAGATAGGCTAGTTGCCAAAGGGTATGGAGAAAGTCAGCTGATCATCCAAAATGCTCAAACGGAAGAAGAACATCAAGTGAACAGAAGGACGGAATTCAAAGTGATAGAAATCCGGGAATAAACCTCCATTCCATAAATAAAATGGCCTGATTGAAGTAAAAGACTTATCAGGCCATTTTTTATGACTTTAACTTTTCCCAAACATTCTCTTGATTTAAGAGGGAATACTTAACTTTGCAACCATGAACGAGCGATACATGCAGCGCGGAGTTTCCGCCTCCAAAGAAGATGTACATCAGGCCATTTCAAAGCTTGATAAAGGACTCTACCCAAAAGCTTTCTGTAAAATTGTCGAAGATACGCTCGGAAACGATCCTGAGTTTTGCAATATCATGCACGCAGATGGCGCTGGCACCAAATCTTCCCTTGCTTATGCTTATTGGAAAGAGACCGGAGATCTAAGTGTATGGAAAGGCATTGCGCAGGATGCAATCATCATGAATACCGATGATTTGCTCTGCGTGGGTGCGATCAATAACATCCTCGTTTCCTCCACTATCGGAAGAAATAAAAACCTGGTACCAGGCGAAGTGATCTCTGCCATCATCGAAGGGACAGAAGAGGTCCTTCAAATGCTTCGTGACAATGGTGTCAATGCTGTTTTGACTGGAGGAGAAACTGCGGATGTAGGCGACTTGGTTCGTACGATCATTGTGGACAGTACCGTCACTTGCCGCATGCGAAGAGATGAGGTGATTTCGAATGACCAAATCCAAGCCGGTGATGTGATCGTGGGATTGGCATCCTTTGGTCAGGCCAAATACGAAACTGCCTACAACGGCGGCATGGGAAGCAATGGCTTGACTTCTGCGCGCCATGATGTGTTCAACAAAGTTTTGAAAACCAAATTCCCAGAGACATTCGACCCTTCTGTTCCTGAAGAGTTGGTGTACTCAGGAAAATATAATCTGACAGATGCAGCTCCAGGCTCTCCAGTGAATGTTGGAAAATTGGTGCTGTCTCCTACCAGAACCTACGCCCCGATCATGGTGGACGTCCTGAATTATATGAGATCCAGAATCCATGGTTTGGTTCATTGCAGCGGTGGCGCTCAGACGAAAGTCCTTCATTTTGTAGAGGATGTGCATGTCATCAAAGACAATCTATTTGAAACTCCCCCTCTGTTTAAAATCATTCAGGAAGAAAGCGGTACAGATTGGAAAGAAATGTACAAGGTTTTCAACATGGGTCATCGAATGGAAGTTTACCTGGATGAGCGCTATGCTGAGGAAATCATTGACATCGCAGAATCTTATGGAGTCGAAGCACAGATTATTGGAAGAGTGGAACCACACGAAGGCAAAAAAGTTACCATCAACAGTCCTTACGGTCTATTTGAATATTAAGAGTCAATGACCATCCAAAAATTGGCATATACATTAGGGAAAATCCTGCTTGGGGTTTTCCTTTTTGTTTTTTTACTGGGCCTGATCACGCTCACTACCGTAGATCGATCTCCGATTGAGGAGCAGGAATTCTATCGTCAAACTTTGGATGAGGCCTCCAAGTTACAACTTCAGGGAACTGAGACTGACACTTGGCTTGTCGGCTGGGGAAAGACAAATATGACTCCGGAGCATCCAGTAGAGCTAGTCGGTTATGCTCCCCGGGGCAACTATGAATTTGTCCAGGACAGCAGTTATGTAAAAGCCATCGCTTTAGGAAATGGAAAAACCAATATAGCTTGGCTGAATTATGAATTGCTGATCGTGCATCCTCATTTAGCTTTTGAAGTGAAGAAGGCCATTCAGGATCAGAATCTTCCTGTAGATCAGGTTTTATTCACAGCTACACATACCCATGCGGGATTGGGGGGATATATGCCGGGCCCATTGGGTGAAATGGCTTTTGGTGGATACAATGAAGAAACTGTTCAGTGGATCGTCAATCGATCTGTCAAAGCGTTGACTCAAGCGATTGCCTCTCAGGATACTGCGAAAATCCAATACCGTAAAATCGACGCGGCGGAGTTCGTTGCGAATCGTTTTATCAAAGAAGATCCGATAGAGCCTTCTATCCGTCAATTGATTTTTACCAAAAACAACGGGGAAACGGCTACATTTTTTACTTATTCCGCACATGCCACCATTTTGAGCTCCAAGTTTATGGGACTCTCGGGTGACTATCCTTTTTACCTGACAAAAGATCTGGAAAATGACTCTTACGATTTCGCCATGTTTGCTGCAGGAACAGTCGGAAGCCATAGACCTGTCGCAGATGGCAAATCAATCGAGGAAGTTCAGCGATATGCTCAGCAACTGGATTCGATCATGCAGATCAAAATGACTTTTTATTCCACCATTAACAGGCATCAGATCAAAACAGGATTTCTCCCCATTTCACTGAGAGATCCTCATCTCCGGATCTCTGATAATTTCAGGCTTCGACCCTGGTTGTTTAATTATTTGCTTGGCGAAACGAATGTTCATTTTGACGTCACCAAACTTGGGAATACCTTGATGATAGCATCCAGTGGAGAAATTTCGGGAGTTTTTATGGCAAAATGGGAGGCTCATGCAAAATCCAAAGGACTCAATCTGATCATCACTACTTTTAATGGAGGATACATGGGCTATATCACTCCAGACGAGTATTACGATCGTAATTTCCATGAAGTCCGGGAAATGAATTGGTATGGACCAGGAAATGGCCACTACTACGATGAGTTGATTACAAAAATCATTGATCGGGCTGCCAACCGATAATTGGCTTTTTTATCCTGTAGAAGGTTAATTTTGTCCTACAGGTTTATTTCTTTTTGCCCTAGCTTTGCCCCAAAATAAAAGCTTATGAAGCTCTGGAACCAAGATTCATATTTAAAAAGCGTCTGTACATGCTCTTGCCCAAAATGCCATCAAGGAAGCATGTTTCAAAAAATGGATCTGAAAAAACCATCCAGCTTTTTTGAAATGAAACCTAGATGTGAGAATTGCCAGCAGTCTTTCGAGCCCGAACCCGGATATTATTTCGGTGCGATGTTTATCAGCTATGCCTTAAATACCGCTTTGTTCATTTCTGTTTGGCTAGGATTGGAGATTTTGTATCCGGAATACTCCTTAAGCCTTCTGTTAACGCTGATCGTGATAGCCGCCATCCTACTGCTACCCTTTTTCTTCAGGGTCAGTAGATCAGCTTGGATAGCCATATTTATTCCTTACCAAGCCGCTAAAAAGTCAACCTGATTGCCTTGAATAAGGTTTTCCGGGGGATTTTTTTGAAATTCACGCATGCCTGAGGAAACCTTACCGATTTACCAGATTCCGGATTTTGAAACAGAAAAAATAAATCCATCAGAATTCTATTACTCTGAATTGGAAGTTCATCTCAAAACCCATCTGTTCATTCAGAAGCCTCATAAACACGATTTTTATATCGTCTTATTGATTACAGGAGGCACAGGAACCCATACCATCGATTTCAGAAATTACCAAGTTAAACCCGGCACTGCTTTTTTCTTATCTCCCGGGCAGGTGCACTCCTGGCAACTCTCTGAAGACACCAAAGGTCACGTCCTGTTCTTTAGTGGATCCTTTTATAGTGCCTTCTACACGCAGAAGAAATTGATGAGTTTTACCTTTTTCCGAGCCAACATTTCCATGCCTTTCATGATTTTATCACAACATGAAAGAGATGAATTACTCTTTTATTTTGAGCGGATCCATGGTGAATTTCAAAATCCAGGCTGGTCCAGTCATACCCAACTGGCATCTTACACCAACTTGCTGCTCACCAATTCTTTTCGATATTACCTGACTAAAAACCGGAATGCCCTCCAGCCAGGCAAGGAACATGATCTTTTCCAAAAACTGGAAATCCTGATAGAATCCGGATTTTTGGATCATCGGGAAGTAGGATTTTATGCCCAGAAAATGCACCTCAGTCTGAAGCAATTAAATTCACTCACCAAAAATTCGGTCGGCAAGACCGTTTCCCAATTGATCATGGATCGGGTGATACTTGAATCAAAACGATTATTGACGAATTCCAGTAAGACGGTTTCAGAAATCGCTTCTTATTTAAGATTTGACGATCCATCGTATTTCAGCAGGTTATTTAAGAGTAAAACTACCTGCACTCCAGAGCAATTCCGAAAAGAAATCCGTTCTTAATGATGAGTCCAGATTTGGGCACAAACCCAGCCATCCATCAGATCATTTTCGGTTGATTTGATCCATCCAGCCTGAAGGAATAATTTCTCATAGTCAGGAATATTTTTCCTCTTATGGGCTGCGAAAATCCTGAAAAAACCAAGCATCACTTGTAGCATTCCTTTTTGCCAAAAGCTTTTTGCTTCAAAAAAATCCACCAAGTAAACCCTCCCATTTGCCTTCAAATTGCTTCGCAAAACGGAAATCAACTGGGAGATTTCGGAATCTTCCATGGTATCCAAAACAAAATGAAGCCATACCTCATCAAAGTGTCCGCTATTTTCGACTTTAAATTCACCTAAATGGAAGCTCAAACCGCTCTCTGAAAGATTTCTTTTTGCCAATTCCAACATGCGCTGGGACTTTTCCCAATATTGCCCATGCAGTTTTTTAGCGATCTCCTGGTAGTCCAACCCATCCCCTCCCCCAATCAGTAATATTTTCTTATCTTCTAATCCAGAGACAAAGCAGTTTTTTGCCTCCTTTAGCTTTTTCCCAAAAACCAATTTGGCCAAGCGATTGTAATAAGGTGCAATAAAACTGTAGTCGTCTTTCATCAGTTAAACCTATAAATGAGTTTCATCCCAAAATTACCTTTTCTGAAATCATTCGATAAAGAATTCCAAAACCATGCTTCTTTAACGTCTATGAAAGATTTCAATTGACCTTAAAACAATAGTAACAGATGAAAAATATCTTAAAATCTCTCTCTGGACTTCGCCAGATTTTATCCAATGTAGATCTGGATCAGATCTCCAAGCTATCCCAAAAAGTCGATTTACCCAAAATGGTCAACCTGGTCTCTAAAATGAGCGAGGAGGATCTATCCAAAATGATGGGGATGCTCAAAGGTGGCAGCAAGCCCAAAACCATTCCTCCGGTAAATGGGGATTTTTATGAATTGGGAAAAACACTTCCCCACCATGAGCGGGAAATCCAGTTGCGCGTCAGGGAATTTATGGAGCGGGAAATCAAACCCATAGCCAATCATTATTGGAACCGTGCGGAATTCCCCATGCAGATCATCCCGAAAATGGCTGAATTGGATATCGCGGGGTTGACTTACCAAGGATATGGCTGTCCGGGCCATTCCCCATTGTTGGAAGGTTTTATTGCCATGGAAATGGCCAGAATCGATACTTCTATCTCCACTTTTTTCGGAGTGCAAAGCGGTTTGGCCATGGGCTCCATTTACCTCTGCGGCTCGGAGGAGCAAAAGAAAGAATGGCTTCCTGCCATGCAAAAACTGGAGAAAATCGGAGCTTTTGGTTTGACAGAACCAGAAGTAGGTTCAGGAGTCGCCGGAGGATTGACGACCACCTGCAAGAGAGAAGGAGATACCTGGGTGATTAATGGTCAGAAAAAATGGATCGGAAATGCCACTTTTTCGGATATCACCATCATTTGGGCCAGAGATCTGGAAGATCAGCAGGTAAAAGGATTCATCGTCAGGAAAGACAATCCAGGATTTAAAGCAGAAAAACTGGAGGATAAAATGGCGCTGCGCACCGTCCAAAATGCCCTGATCACCATGACCAATTGTGAAGTTCCTGAAGCAGACCGTCTGCAAGAAGCAAATTCATTTAGAGACACATCCAAAGTGCTTCGGATGACCCGGGCGGGGGTGGCTTGGCAGGCGGTAGGTTGCGCTAGAGGTGCATACGAACTGGCTTTGGCCTATACAAATGAACGCAAACAGTTTGGAAGACCGATCGCATCCTTCCAACTCGTACAGGATTTATTGGTCACCATGTTGGGAGATCTGACCGCCATGCAGACCATGGTTTTCCGGCTTTCTGAAATGCAGGGAGAAGATATCTTAAAAGACGAGCATGCCTCTCTGGCCAAAGTCTTCTGCACCTTGAGAATGCGATCCATCGTGGACCATGCCCGGGAACTATTCGGAGGCAACGGGATTTTGCTCCAGCATGATATTGCCAGATTTGTGGCAGATGCGGAAGCTGTTTATAGCTACGAAGGCACCAAAGAGATCAATTCACTGATCGTAGGAAGGGCGATTACCGGACATAGCGCCTTTGTCTGATTACCAAAAAAGCAGCAGCCATGGAAGGAAAAAAGTAGCCTCCATGCGCAGTCTAATTTGATTGGAACTGAGGCTTTTATCATAAAAAGTAACAAAGTGAATCAGTCCCATCAGGAGAATCAGGCAGGAAAACACCCGGTAAAAGGAGGATAAAAAGATAAATCCCAGCAGAAATACCAGGATGATCCCGCTGGAAAGTATTCGAATGATGAGACTGATTTTCTTTTTGGACCATACACTGACCAAAGAGCCGAAACCCGAAGCTTTGTCTTTATCTGCATCGAGGTAAGAAAGCATGACCAAATTCAAATAGGCAAGTCCAATATACCCTGCCAGAATAAAACCGATTTCCCAGGTCCAGTCTGAAAAGGAAAAACGGATAAAAGGAAGCAAAGACACTCCAGCCACATAAAAAATGGCAGTATTGATTTCCTTGATCCAATGAAATGAGATAGGCAAAATACGGATCAAGGCCATCAGTAGTAAAATGACCAAACCTAAGCCAATTCCTCCAACTAGTTCTTTTTCAAATCCAAAAACCGTAACTGATCCAATCAGTCCTAAGGCCAAGGCAAAAACCAGGATGGTCCAAAGGGTTTTGGAATGTTTTTGATGAAAACTATGCCGGTCCAAAGTGGCTCCAGGGATCAGGCCTCTGGCATCCAGCAAATGATCCAGCGTGTAAATCACCCAAACTGCCAAGCCGAGTAGCCCATAAACCTGCCAGAGTATTGGTACTCGAAGCAATCTGGAAAAAAACAGCAGGCCGCCCATCGCTCCAAACACCACGTCCAAAGACAGCCAGGTAAACCGTTGAAATAAATCTTCGACCTTATTCACGCTTAAAGATACCCAGCCATTCGGAATTGAGAGATATTGACTATTTTAAAATCGACAAAAAACCTAAACAATGAAAAAAACCTATTTATTCCTCTTTTTTGCTTTGCTAAGCAGTTTCTCTTTTGCCCAAACTCCGATAAAAGTGGCCTGCGTGGGCAATAGCATCACCCAAGGTCCTGGAAGAGACCATCCAGACAGCTGGCCGCTGCAGATGCAGGCGATTCTCGGGGATGCGTACGAAGTGGGCAATTTCGGTGTCAGCGGAAGAACACTTTTAAGAAAAGGGGATTACCCCTACTGGAACGAACCGCAGTTTCAGCAAGTGAAGGATTTCGGAGCGGATATTTTGGTGATCATGCTGGGAACGAACGATTCCAAGCCTCAGAACTGGCAATATGCTGCTGAATTCAGACAGGATTACCTGGATATGATTGCTGAGTTTAAGAAAACCATGCCTGCCGATGGCAAAGTCTATGTGGTCATGCCTGTACCGGTGACGAGGGAAAATTTCGGAATCACGCCAGTTGTCATGAACAACGAACAGCGGATGATGATCATGGATATTGCGCGAGATTCTGGTTCAGAACTGATAGACCTCTACACTCCCCTGATGAATAAAGGCGAACTGCTACCCGATGGAGTTCATCCGAATACCGAAGGATTGGGCATTATGGCCAGCGTAATTGCTAGGGCAATAAGGTTATAAGATTTTTGATGTCGGACTTCAGATGTCAGATGTTTTCAACAACCCCTTCAGGTGTTAGAAATCTGAAGGGTTTTGTTTTTTAATCCGCTTTTGTAACACTTAAAATGCTTTTCGTTTTCGGGGTAAATGATATCTTTAGGAATGAATTTTTATCAACCCATTTTTCATGACTGTTTCAGAATATTTACAAAGTCTCAACAATCGATATAAGCTTGGAAATGCTACAGAACATACTTTTAGAGGAGATCTACAGAATCTGATCGAATCCCTTGTTCCTAACATTTCCGCCACCAACGAACCAAAACGGCAGGCATGTGGGGCACCGGATTACATTCTGACTAATAAAAAGGAAATCCCAGTCGGCTTCATAGAGGCAAAAGCCATAGGAGATCCTGATTTGATAGGGGCTAAAAAGATCGGAAATAAAGAGCAATTCGACCGATACAAGGAATCGCTGGACAACCTGATCTTTACCGATTACCTTGACTTTTACTATTACAAAAGCGGAGAACTCGTTACTTCCATTCGGATCGGGGTTGTAGATCAAGGCAAGATTCTTCCACTCCCTCATAACTTCCCAGCTTTCGAACTCCTGATCAGGGACTTCACCACTCACATTGGGCAAAGCATCAAAAGCCCAAAGAAACTCGCAGAGATGATGGCGGGCAAAGCGCGAATGTTGGCCAATGTCATCGAAAACTCTCTCAATTCCGATGAGGAAAACCAGGAAAACTCCACACTGAAGGAACAGATGAATGCCTTTAAGGATATTCTGATCCATGATATTACCCCAAAGGAATTTTCGGATGTCTATGCCCAGACGATTGCCTATGGCATGTTTGCGGCAAGATTGTATGATGAAAGTCTAGATACCTTTTCTAGACAGGAAGCAGCTGAATTAATTCCAAAATCTAATCCTTTTCTACGTAAACTCTTCCAATACATCGCTGGCTATGATCTGGACGATCGGATCGTTTGGATCGTGGATACGCTGGCGGATATCTTCCGTGCCACCGATGTGAGTGCGATCCTGAAAAACTTCGGCAAGGCCACCAAGATGGAGGATCCGATCATCCACTTTTACGAGGACTTCCTGAGCAGCTATGATCCCAAGCTGCGCAAAGCCCGTGGCGTCTGGTACACGCCGCATCCCGTGGTAAACTTTATTATCCGTGCGGTGGATGATATTCTGATCGATGAATTCGACCTGCCGATGGGGCTGGCGGATACTTCCAAAACCACCATCAAAGTACCTATCGCCACCCATGACAAACGCTTCTCGGGAGGAATGAGGGAAATCGATCAGGAAGTGCATCGAGTACAGTTCCTCGATCCTGCCACGGGCACAGGGACTTTTGTGGCGGAAGCGATCAACCAGATTTATTCCAAATTCAAAGGACAGCAGGGGCTCTGGAACTCTTATGTGGAAAATCACCTGCTGCCCCGTATCAATGGCTTCGAATTGCTGATGGCCTCCTATGCTATGGCGCATCTGAAGCTCGATCTACTGCTAAAGCAAACAGGCTATACCGGTACCAAAGCCCAGCGATTCCGAATCTACCTGACTAATTCACTTGAGGAATATCATAAAGACACTGGAACCCTCTTTGCCAACTGGCTTTCTGCTGAGGCCAACGAAGCCAATCAAATCAAACGTGATGCGCCAGTCATGATTGTGGCAGGAAATCCACCTTATTCTGTGAGTAGTACGAATAAGGGAGAGTGGATCGAAAGTCTGGTGGCGGATTATAAGAAGGATCTGAATGAGAGAAATATTCAACCGCTTTCAGATGACTATATCAAATTCATTCGCTACGGCCAGCACTTTATTGAGAAAAATGGCTCAGGAATCTTAGCGTTTATTACCAATAATAGCTTTTTGGATGGACTTATTCATCGTCAAATGAGAAAGGAATTATTAGATACGTTTGATAAGATCTATATCCTTGATTTACATGGTAACGCTAAAAAGAAAGAAACAGCACCTGATGGATCAAAAGATGAAAATGTTTTTGATATTCAGCAAGGAGTGAGTATTAATTTACTTGTTAAGATGAATCAAACAAAAACAAAATCTAATAATCACATATATAAATATGACCTTAATGGTAAGAGAGATTTTAAATATGAATTCTTAATTCGCAATTCTATAAAATCAATTGATTGGAATAAGTTAGAGATTCAATTGCCAGAACATTTATTTATTGATCAAAACGTAGAGTTCTTAGAACAGTATAATTTAGGGTTTAAAACAAACGTGTTGTTTAAAGTTGGAAAAAGCGGTATAACAACTGAACATGATAATGTTAATATTTCTTTCAATGATCAAGAAAGATCTATTTTGTTAAAAGAATTTAAAGAATGGGAAATAGAAAAAATAAGGGCAAAATATAAATTAATCGACACAAGGGATTGGAGCGTACTTAAAGCAAAAGAAGATTTGCAGAAAAATGAGATTCTATCTAAGAAAATATCTTATAGATGTTTTGACACAAGGCATATAAATTATACTGGTGTAACTAAAGGGGTTGCGACTTATCCCCGATTTGATTTAATGAATCATATGCTTAAAGATAATGTCGGATTAGTAACATTAAGACAATCTAGAAATAATCAAGGCAATCACTTTTATATAACAAATAGTATAATTGGAAAAGACTATATTTCATCTTTGGATAGATGTACTTTATTTCCCCTCTACCTCTATCCAGATTCCGATTCCCAGCTATCTATAGATTCCCAGCCTGCGCGGAAGCCGAATTTGGATATGAAAATTGTGGATCAAATTGCCAAGGGATTGGGATTGACATTTGTGCCGGAGAAAGAGCCCTTTGACGTCGCTCAGGGTGACAGAGTTGGTGAAGTTTGCTATGCAGAAAGCGAAGGGGTAAGTCCGGCCTATAGGCAGATTTTTGCGCCGATAGATTTGCTGGATTATATCTATGCAGTGTTGCACTCGCCAAGCTATAGAGAGACCTATAAAGAGTTTTTGAAGATTGACTTCCCGAGAGTGCCTTATCCTACAGATGTGGAAGAGTTCTGGAGACTAGTCGCCCTAGGCGGAGAACTCCGAGCCCTGCACTTGATGGAAAGCCCAAGCCTCAGCGAATACATTACTGAATATCCTGTTGGAGGAGATAATGAGGTGGAGAAGCCAAAGTTTGAACCGTCATCGCGAGCAGAGCGAAGCGATCTCGATAATGAGAATGCTTCTGAGAAAAGCGATGCAGCGATAGGCCGAGTCTATATCAACTCCGAGCAGTACTTCGACCAAGTACCAGAACTCGCCTGGAACTTCTATATCGGCGGCTACCAACCCGCCCAAAAATGGCTCAAGGACCGCAAAGGCCGACAGCTAGATTTCCAAGATATTCTGCATTATCAGAAGATCATTAAGGCACTTGTGGAAACTGAGAGGGTTATGAGGGAGATTGATGGGGTTGATTTTATGAAAGGGGGTGAGGGGTGAATAGTTACATTGACTTAATTCTTGATTCAAGGTATTGGGAAGTATTTTTTGATGTATTCAAAACATTTTTGGCTTTTTCTCTTGGTTTACTTTCAAGTTATAAAATCAATAAATGGAATGAAAACAAGAAAAAGAAAAGACTAAAGAAGTTTTATCTATCATGGATTTCATTTTCTTTAGAATCTTTTGACAGACAAATTGTTTTACTCAAAGATTATATTTCAGAGTTTGAAAGTAGTAATACATCTAAACTAATGTTCAACAATAGTCAAATTGAAAAACTTAATTCTATTAATAATGAAGATTTATTTGACGTTTTTGTATTGAGTAACAAAGGAAATCATTTTATTAATTCACAGAATCTTCATCAACTAGGTGGGCATATTGAATATCTGATTATTTCTATTAAAAATGTTAAAGAAAGATTTTATGATTTTCGTACAGAATTTAGAAATTGGAATAGTGAATGGAATACCAATTTTTTAGAATTTGGTAATATTGTGATGAATTATGTTTCAAAACATAAAGATTCAATGGAAAAAAATGTTCAAGATATTTTTCATTATAAAGAGAAATTAAATGAAAAATATATAGATGGGAACGTTAATCCAGAATTGGTTTTAAACATTTTTGTCACTCCGACAAGAGGAGCTTTTGCACATCATGTTAGATTAACAAATGATGATATTGCTCTAAAAGGAATTATTATTAGTGAAAAATTAAACACTTTGATTTTGCAAAGGAATTCATTTTTTTTAAGTTATTCTGATATCATGAAACACTATGTCGAGCAACTTGAATATACTATTTTAAAAATTAGAGAGAAGGTTGATTATTTTAAAGGTCAATAATATACAATTTTAAGCTTTTTTATTTTTTTAGAATTTGTAATTCGAAATTTCTGGATCTTCACGGAATAAAAAACCTTGCGGTCTGTGGGACACAGACCGCGGTGGGGAAAGACATTTATTTGGTTGAAATCAAATCCCTTAATCAAACTTTAGTTTAGATTTTTGTATTTTAATACAAATCGCTTAATTCTTTCCTCTAAAATTTTATTTTTTTCAATTTTATCCTCATTCGTATTGGGAGGTAACTTTTTTAAGAAACGGGATAAATCTTTAATGTGTGGACCTCTAATTTGAAAATGTACCAATGAAGAATTATTTTCCTCATACCCTGAAATTGGAATAATTCTTCCTTTAACTATTCTGGCTTTTGTTAATATCACTTCCTCACCCATCGAATTGTCCTTTTGGAAGTGGATTCTATAATTTAAATCATCAAAAGCATTTACAATTTCATTTCCTTCAATATTGATATTAAAAATTTTAGAAAAAACTTTTGATAAAGTATCAGATACAAACTCAAGTTCATTTGTTCTGTATTTTCTATTGTTTTTGGAGTTAGGTAAAAACTCCAAAATAAAATCCTTAAGTACTTTTTCTCTTTGTCCTTGATTCATTTGTTTTTAATTAAGAATCAAGTTTCTCTAATTTTTCATTTACATAAAAGTGTTATTTTCTAAACAATTGACATTCAAGGAATTTCATTTCCCCACTAAGCGCAGATTGCATCTACGCTTTTTTATTTTAAATCATCAAGTGATTTTTTATTGATCGTGCCTTTGGCACTCTCCAAATCAGCTGATTCTTCGACCCAGCATTGCGCTGCGCTGATACTGGGTTGATACTGTTTGCACCTTTGGTGCTGCTTAAATCCTGCGCCTTTGCACCTTGGCGGGAGCCTTTGTGGCCTTTGCGGTTAAAAACAAAGTGTTCTGTGAGACACAGACCACGGTGTTTGAAACAAAAACCTTCGAGGTTGAAAAAAACCTCAAAGGTTAGATTCCGTTGCGCCTTTGCGCCATTGCGTGAGAATCTTTGCGTCCATTGCGGGAAACTCTGCGATCTCTGCGGTTAAAAAACAAAAAACCTTCGAGGTTAAAAAAACCTCAAAGGTTAAATCGTCGCGTCTTTGCGTCGTTGCGTGAGAGACTTTGTGTTCTTTGCGGTTAAAAAAGAAAAAAGGGGGATCTGCAAGCCCCATCTTAGGACCAGCAGTCACAGAGAAAGGTGGCAGAGATTTGAAGATGAGTGACTTAGCAACTTAATCTCTAAAAATAAAGAGGTTCGAGCTATTGTATTATGTCTGCAAAATGAATAAATAGCGCGATGTTTACCCAAAGAAAAAAATTGGAGGGTAACAGCTAACTCAATCATTTAGCAAAATGCTGAAACACTTAATTTTATCCTGGCTGTTACTCACTCTTGCTGGGTATTCCTTCGCTCAAACCACTGCACCTGGTTACTACATTACTTTGACTAATGACAGTATTCCAGCGCAAATCAAAATGCCAAAATCTGTTTTTGGTTCCGTTGACTTTTCTAAATTTCTATTCAAAGTAGAAATACAGGACAGTAACAACAGCATGAAGAAATTTAAACCTGAGGATATCAAGCGCTTTGGGTTTATTTATAATGATGAGAATTTCACGCTCTACTCAAAACCAATTTTTATAGAAACTACCTTGAGGTTTTTACGACCAACGGTACTTGGAGAAAAGTCTAGTCTTTATCAATTTCAGACATACGACCAAAATGGCGTTCCACTAGGCATTTTTTATACATTAGAAAAAAGTGATGGCACTTACGCATTCCTTACTACCGGATTAAAAAGCTTAAATAAATTTAAAGAATTGCTAAAAGAATTTTACGAGGAAAATCCTGACCTACTCCAACTGATCGATTCTAGATTTACAGAGCGAAAATCAGTTCAAGCAGACATGGTTGAGCTTGTCGAAACGGCGAATAAATAAGCTATTTTTTTCATCAGCCCCCACTAAGTGTAGTCTACGATAGCAATCGGGAGCATCTACGCTTTTTTCTTTACAAGAATTTGTAATTCAAAACCATAAATTCAAGTCTTTGCGACATCGCGGGAAACTCTGCGATCTCTGCGGTTAAAAAACAAAAAACCTTCGAGGTTAAAAAAACCTCAAAGGTTAAATCGTCGCGTCTTTGCGTCGTTGCGTGAGAATCTTTGCGTCCTTGGCGGGAGTCTTTGTGGTCTTTGCGGTTAAAAAAATAAACCTTCGAGGTTAGAAAAACCTCAAAGGTTGGCTTCCATTGCGTCGTTGCGTGAAATAATATTCATTAAAGAATCACTCCTCCATAAAACTAATCTGCTTCCATTCTCCCTCGATCGGATCATTTTGCTGTGGAGCGCCGGGAGTACTTCTCCCTTCTTTGATGTATTTGATCAAAAGAGCTTTCAGTTTAGCCACTTTTTCAGGATTCTCTGCTTGAAGATTGGTCGTCTCTCCCGGATCGGTAGATAGGTCATACAACTGCACATCCGGAAGTTCCGCCTCTGTAGGATCTCCTGGCTTCGGGAAACTCCAACCTCCAGAACCTTTAGCCAAAATCAGTTTCCAATCTCCCTGACGGATCGCAAAACTTCCATTGATGGAGTGATGAACCGTCGCATCTCTGAATTCCTCCAATGGATCATCATAATCAAACAGCCTCATGAGGCTATAGCTATCTACCCCTTCATTGTCTTTCAGATCATATCCAGTTATCTCCGCACTGGTCGCCATGATATCTGTAAGACAGATCGTATGATCTCTGGTAGTTCCTGCTTGGATTTTTGCAGGCCATTTGGCGATAAAAGGAACGCGATGACCTCCTTCGTAGGCGTCTGCTTTATGTCCTCTATAAATGAAACTTGAAAAATGTCCTGCGGCTTGCATCACATCCAAGCCTGCTGCCGGTGAACCTCCATTATCAGAGGTAAAAATCACTAGTGTATTTTCTTCAATTCCTGCATTTTTAATGGCTGCATTCACCTGACCTATATAATCGTCGATCATCATCATAAAATCCCCAAAAGGTGCCAAGCCGCTTTTTCCTTGCCATTCTGCTGGAGGTAAAATTGGTGTATGAGGAGATGGCAATGCCAAGTACAGGAAGAAAGGCTTCTCCTCTTTGGCTTGCTCTTCAATGTACTGAATGGATCTTTCGAAGAAATTAGGAGTGACTTTCTCATGGTCAAAATCAGGAGAAGTCGGCCCCTCTCGCCACCAGGAATACTTGCCCGTATTAACAGTTACCGTGTCTGGAATAGCTGTGGCAGTCCCGTTCTCTACATAGACATAGGGCGCCATATCCAGCGAACCCGAATGTCCATAAGCGTAATCAAAGCCTAGATCATTTGGGGTATGGGTTACTGGTTTAGTAAAATCCAATTGGTCAAAATCCTTGGCATCCCAACCTTCACCTTGAAGGGTATCTCCATCCACTAGACCCCAATCCCAGCCTAAATGCCATTTTCCGATAAAAGCAGTCTGGTAACCGGCAGTTTTCATCACATCGGCAATCGTAGTCCGCTCATCCTCGATCAAAGCGGGAGATTTTCCAGTCAACACTCCGGACTTTAATCTAGATCTCCAATTATATCTTCCTGTCAAAAAGCCATAGCGGGTAGGTGTACAAACAGCAGATGGTGTATGTGCATCTGTAAACTTCATCCCCTCCGCTGCCAATTGATCGATATGTGGAGTTGGGATTTTTCCTTCAGGATTAAAAGCATGAATGTCCCCATAACCGAGATCATCAGCGAGGATCACAATGACATTGGGCAGCTTTTCTTTAACTGCTTCTTTTGGACTACAGGCAAATACAAGAAAAAGGAAGCAAATTCCTGCAAAATAAAATGTCTTTCTCATGGTTGATGATTCGAGTTCGAATAAGCAATTTAGGGCAAATGAACCAAAAAATTAGAAATGTTTCACCATTTTCCTCTATAGAAAAATCCTTGTCAAGGTGTAGGTTGGTTTTACTGATTTTTCTATTCAGACTTTGGCTGTTTTCACTAATCGTGCCCTGGGTACTTCATAATTCTTAGTAGCGCTTCTTCCCAGGATGGCGCTTTGCTCTTCTACTTATCTGCATCTTTGCGCCATTGGCGGGAGTCTTTGTGGGCTTTGTGGTAGAAAGAAATATAATACTGATCGTGCCTTTGGCACTCTCCAAATCAGCTGATTCTTCGACCCAGCATTACGCTGCGCTGATACTGGGTTGATACTGTTCGCACCTTTGGTGCTACTTTCCTTCTGCGTCTTTGCGCCTTCGCGGGAGAATCTTTGCGCCCTTCGCGGGAGCCTTTGTGGTTAAAAACATAGAGAGGTTCTTTTGACGGGATTGCTTCGCCTCGTTCCTCGTCTCGCAATGACGGTTAAAAACAAAGTGTTCTGTGAGACACAGACCACGGTGACTGAAACAAAAACCTTCGAGGTTAGACTCGTTGCGCCTTTGCGCCGTTGCGGGAGAATCTTTGCGCCTTTGCGGTAACCTTAGTGTTCTTTGCGGTTATAAAAAAACCTTCGAGGTTAAAAAACCCTCAAAGGTTAGCTTCCGTTGCGACTTTGCGCCGTTGCGTGAGAATCTTTGCGTACTTGGCGGTTAAAAAAGAAAAACCACAACTCTAAAGAGCTGTGGTTGGGTTGGATCTATTGCAATTAATAATTACCCAAGCGCTTCTGCACCGGCAACGATCTCGAGGATTTCGTTGGTGATAGCCGCCTGACGGGTTCTATTGTACATTAATCGAAGTTCTTTCAGCAATTCACCTGCGTTTTCTGTTGCTTTGTCCATTGCTGTCATTCTAGCACCATGCTCAGAAGCATTGCTTTCCAAAACAGCCTTATACACCTGGATTTTCAAAGATGTAGGAACCAACTCTTCGATGATATAAGCTCTTGAAGGCTCTAGGATATAATCTACTTCAGCAGTTTTCTCTTCTGTAGTTTCCTCCTTTGCCATCGGCAAAAACTGCTCAGTACGAACAATCTGAGTAGCTACATTCTTGAATTCATTGAAAACCAAATAAACCTGATCGTAGTCACCTGCTACAAAAGAGTTCATCGCGTATTCCGCTGCTTGACGAACATTATCAAAATTCAGGTCCAAAAATACCTGGTAGAAATCTGAAATGACCGGAAGACTTGACTTTTTGTAGTATTCAAAAGCTTTCTTTCCAAGAGGAAGAATGGTGATATCCTTTCCTGCAAACTGTCCTTTGATGGCAGCATTGGTAGCTTTGATGATATTGGTATTGAAAGCACCACAAAGCCCTTTGTCAGAAGTGACAGGGATCAAAAGTACTTTTTTTGCTTCACGCTTTTCGGCATAAACAATATCAGCAGCACCTTCTGACGCAGCAGAAACATTATTCAGGATATTGGTCAACTTCTGAGAGTAAGGACGCATTTGGACGATCTTGTCCTGCGCTCTTCTCAACTTAGCCGCAGACACCATTTTCATTGCTTTGGTGATCTGCTGGGTAGAAACTACCGAGTTAATTCTTTCCTTTACTTCCTTAAGGTTAGCCATCAGTGATTGCTTTGTAAGCTATAGAAATTCCGATAGGCCTATAGAAAACCTACCGGATTTTGAATATTAAAATTATGCGTATTTAGGAGCCAATTCAGATGCAGCTTTGGCAAGGATCTTACCAGCACCATCGATGTCACCTTTTTTGATCAAATCAAGAGCTTCTGGATAAGAAGCGTCAAGAAGCACATAGAATTCCTTCTCGAATGCTCTTGCTTTCTCTACAGGTACAGAATCCATCAGACCTTTAGTAGAAGCATAAATGATCGCTACCTGATGCGCTACAGATACTGGAGAGTACTGAGGCTGCTTCAAGATCTCCTGGTTTCTTCTACCTCTTTCGATAGTTCTCTTAGTAGTAGCATCTAGGTCAGAACCGAACTTGGCAAAAGCTTCCAATTCACGGAACTGAGCCTGATCCAATTTCAAAGTACCGGAAACCTTCTTCATTGCTTTGATCTGCGCGTTACCACCTACTCGGGATACTGAAATACCCACGTTGATCGCTGGACGGATACCAGAGTTAAACAAGTTTGTTTCCAAGAAGATCTGACCGTCTGTAATAGAGATCACATTGGTAGGGATATAAGCAGAAACGTCACCAGCCTGAGTTTCGATAATCGGAAGTGCGGTCAAAGAACCTCCTCCTTTTACCAATGGCTTGATGGATTCTGGCAAATCGTTCATCTGAGAAGCGATTTCGTCAGACTTGTTGATTTTCGCAGCTCTTTCCAACAATCTTGAGTGAAGGTAGAAAACGTCACCTGGGTATGCTTCACGTCCCGGAGGCCTTCTCAAAAGAAGAGAAACTTCACGGTATGCTACAGCTTGCTTAGAAAGGTCATCATAAACCACCAAAGCAGGACGTCCTGTATCACGGAAGAATTCACCGATCGCTGCACCTGTAAATGGAGCAAAGAACTGCATTGGAGCTGGATCCGAAGCTGGAGCAGCTACAACTACTGTATATGGAAGTGCACCACCTTTTTCAAGTGCTGCCACTACGTTAGCAACAGTAGAAGCTTTTTGTCCGATCGCAACATAGATACAGAAAACAGCTTCACCTCTGTCATAAAATTCTTTTTGGTTCAAGATAGCATCAATAACTACAGCAGTCTTACCTGTCTGACGGTCACCGATCACCAATTCTCTTTGTCCTCTACCGATTGGAATCATGGCATCGATAGATTTGATACCTGTCTGAAGAGGTTCCGTAACCGGCTGTCTATAGATTACACCTGGGGCTTTACGCTCCAATGGCATTTCGTACAAATCACCTGCGATAGGTCCTTTGCCGTCGATAGGATTACCAAGAGTATCTACTACTCGACCAAGCATTCCTTCTCCTACTTGGATAGAAGCAATTCTTTTGGTTCTTTTTACAGTGTCACCTTCTTTGATCTCCTTGGAATCACCAAAAAGTACGGCACCTACGTTGTCTTCTTCTAGGTTAAGCACCATTGCTTTCAGACCATTGTCGAACTCGATCAATTCACCAGCCTGAGCCTTAGAAAGTCCATAGATACGTGCTACACCATCCCCCACTTGAAGGACTGTACCCACTTCTTCAAGTTCCGCTTGAGTTCTTGCACCTGAAAGCTGCTCTCTCAAGATCGCTGAAACTTCATCTGGTCTTACTTCTGCCATGATATGATAAGATTATGATTATTGCTTTTTTATTTAATACTTTTTCTCGTAATGATTTTGGGAAAACTGAGATTTCAAAATTCTCAATTTACTACTCAAAGACTCATCTAACTGACGGTCGTTCACTCGAAGAACAAATCCACCAATTAGGTCTGGATTGATTTTCTCTACGATCTGAACTTCAGTTAATCCGGAGATTTCTTTCACTGCTTCCACAAACACCGCTCTTTGTTCTGCTGTGATAGGTGTTGTCGTGGTCAACTCAGCTACCTGAATTGATTTATGAAGATTGTACTGAGCTTCAAATTCCTTCGCAACGTCTATTAAGATTGCCTCTCTGTTTTTTCGGGAAATAATCTCAAAAAAAGTAAGAGTCATATTCTGGGTGGAATCCGCTGGAAAAAGCGCTTTCAATACATTCAGTTTCTTCTCTGAATTGACAATCGGATTTTTCAACAAAAGTACAAGATCATAATTGCTCTTGGCCATTGCTGAAAGTTTCTCAAAATCCGAATGAACCTCCTCTAGCTTACCCTTTTCGAGGGAAAGTTCCATAATAGATTTGGCATATCGGGATGCTACTCTATGGTTTGACATGGAGGTAGATTAGTTTAACTTTAGATCTTTCACGAATTCATCCACAAGCTCTTTTTGAGCTTTGTCATCAGATAGATTCTTTCTCAATAATTTCTCTGTTACTTCAAGAGTCAATGTAGCCACCTGAGTCTTGACATCAGCCAACGCAGCTTTCTTCTCTGTTTCGATAACTGCTTTTGCGTTTTCGATCATCTGAGCACCGGTTTTCACCGCTTCAGCTTTTGCTTCTTCGATCATTTTAGCAGAAGCATCATGTGCTTTTTTCAGAATCGTATCTCTTTCCAGTCTGGCTTCGGCAAGAAGTTTCTCATTCTCAGCCTTTAAGTTAGCCATTTCATTTCTAGCTGTTTCAGCAGCTTTCAAAGCATTCTCGATACTGGTTTCTCTTTCATCCAATGCTGCAAGCATCGGCTTCCAAGCGAATTTGATCAAAATAAATAGAAGGCCTAAAAAGCCGAATAATTGCCAGAAAATAAGACCGGAACCTGGTGTGATTAAATCCATGGAGGTATAATTTATTTCAGATTGTTCAATAATAGAAAGAAAAGGGAAAGGCCTAACGCCAATCCCTTTTCAGATTTTGATTAGCTGATGCCCGCGATGTTAAGAGCAATCAACAAACAGATTACCGCTGCGAACAGGGAAACCACCTCGATCAAAGCCGCGATGATCAACATAGCGCCTTGGATCTTACCAGCAGCCTCTGGCTGACGAGCAATAGATTCCATTGCCTGACCACCAATACGACCGATACCTAGGCCTGCGCCAATCGCAACAATACCTGCACCGATACCAGCTCCCATTAGAGCGTAACCAGCAGTCAACAAGATAGAAGTTAACATAAGAGTTAGATTTATAAATTGAACAAAGAAATTCCTAATTAATGATGATCGTCATGCGCGTGCTCAGCTACCGCACCACCTATGTACATCGCTGAAAACAGCGTAAACACATATGCTTGGATAGTTGCCACTAACAATTCGATGATATTGATAAATGTCACCATCAGCGTACTTGCGATACCGATGGAGTAAGATTCAAAGATAAATGCCAAAGCTATAAAGCCCAGGATAACAATGTGTCCTGCTGTGATCGCTACAAAAAGTCGAACCATCAAAGCAAAAGGCTTGGTAAACAAACCGATGATTTCTACCGGTACGATGATCAATAACATTGGGATCGGCACACCTGGAGTAGCAAATACGTGCTTCCAGTAATCCTTATTCCCATTCACATTAGTGATGATAAAAGTCAATACCGCTAATACCATGGTCACTGCAATGTTCCCTGTCATGTTCGCAGCTCCTGGCAACAATCCAAGAAGATTACCAAACCAGATAAACAGGAACAAGGTGATCAAGTAAGGGACAAATTTCTTGTATTTAGGACCTATGGCAGTTTTTGCAATCTCGTCTCTGACAAAGATCACGATAGGCTCGATCAAAGCTGCTGCACCTTTTGGAGCAACTGCACCATTTTTCTTATAATGATTTGCAGCTGAAAGTGCCAAAGATGCCAATACAATCATGACGATAAACATCATGACCACATTTTTGGTGATGGACAAATCAATGAAGCTAGCTCCATCTACTCTACCCATATGATCGTGCTCATCGATATAATAACCCTCATGAGCAAACTCTTTTCCAAAAGCATGAGTCTCATGACTCTGAAAGTCTGAGGAACTAAAAAACTCCAGACCTCTGTCTCCTGAATAAACGATTACAGGCAATGGCAAAGTCACGTGCGAATGTCCAAAAGTAGCAAAATGCCACTCGTGAGAATCCTTCACGTGATGCATGATAAAGCTTGTCTTGTCTTCTTCAGAACCTTCAGCAAATGTCTGGCTGGAGAACGTCAGCATGAATGCAGACAATAATAGACTTAGAACCAATAGTTTACGCGTCATCAACTCTTCTTTTTGAGGGGCTACTTCGAAATCGGGCGCAAATTAGCTAGAAAGGCGTAGATATCAAAAACTAAGTAGAATAAAAAAATGATAAAGAAATCCGCGATAAACAAAATAATATTCTCCATTCCAGGCCAAACCTCTACTCCAATGAATACCAAAGAGGCTATAAATCTAAGAATCATTGCCAGAACAAGGATGTTGAAGAAATTTTCAGCAAAAGATTTCAACAAAAAACCATTGAGTAAACTGATTAAAAAAGATACAATCAACATGAAAAAAAATATTTCCCAGATTTTAGAATGAATTACCTGAGGTAACACCAAACTCAAAATACCGATCACTATGGCGAGAATTCCCGACATTATTAAAAACCGGACATGGATATTTTTCAAAAGAGACATCTTGCTTTTTTTTTTGCAAAACTACCTCTTTTCCAAAAAAACCATCAACGATCCTGCTTCATGCTTTGCCAAAGTTGATAAAACGCAATGACAATGGACAAAAAACAACCTAAAAGCAACCAAACAGGGAATTTCATACTACTCTGTTGCTGTATCCACCATCCCAGATAAGTACCACCGCCTATCACAGCAAATAACTGAAAAGACAAACCAATGTATTTCACATATACTGGAGGTCCATTCTTCTTTGGTCGGTTTTGGGAAGAATTTGAGTTGTCCATGAATGATGAAGTTATTGATTGAAAAGATGGCTATTTGTCCTGTCAATTTGGGATAAACGAGCAAAAAGAATATTTGATTGCCCAGTTCGTTCAGTAAGTAAGGCAAAAAACCTATTTTGGTACCGAAATTGGGAAAAATAATACATGGGCAAACTTGTAAGACTATTCTTGGTCATTTTGATTTTTAGCAGTGCCTGCTCTTCCGAGCGGGACACATTTACGAATCGTACTTTTCATAACCTCACTTCTCATTTCAATGCTTACTACCTGGCCGATGTCAAGATTAAAAAAGTTGAGAATATCGTCAAATCAAACTACAAAGAAGATTACACTCAAGTACTGCCTGTTTTTATACCAATCGACTCTGCATCCATTCAGTCAGGGGCTGATACATTACAATCCGCAAGGGAATTAGCCTCCAAAGCGGTGGAATGGCATAGAATCAGTAAATGGGTAGATGACAGTTATTATCTCCTTGGTAAAATCGATTACCTCCAAGCCCAATTTGACGATGCTCAAAACACGTATAAATACGTCAATGTCAATAGCAAGGACAAAGACTTGAGACACAAAACCTTGATTTCGCTTCTTCGCCTTTATGTTGATTTACAGGAATATGAAAATGCCAATTTCACTATAGACTACTTATCCAAAGAGTCCGGTATCAACGACGAAAACCGATATGAACTGTATCGCACCTTGGCCTATTATTATGAGTCGAGAGGTGATGCAAACGGAGTAATCGGTGCTTTGGTCAAGGCATTGGAATATGTAGATGATAAAAAAGAAGAGTCAAGAATCAATTTTATATTGGCACAGAGGTACCAAAGATCGGGATTGGATGCCTTGGCTTTTGATTTCTATAATAAAGCACTGGCAGGCAATCCTCCTTATGAGCGAAGTTTTTTTGCGCAGCTTTATGCACAGCAAGTTGCTGAATTAAATGCCTCCAAAGACCTTAAAAAAGTCAGAAACTACTACGAAGATCTGTACAAGGATCCAAAAAATAAGGACCTGAAAGATGTGGTGGTATATGAAATGGCCCTCTTTGAGGAAAAACAAGGGGATACTGAGAAGACCTTACAACTTTTGCATCAGGCCGCTAAAGAGCCGGGAAGTAATCCACGCCAAAAAGGATATATCTATCAAAAGCTTGCCGAAATCAATCTTGGGGAATTTAAAGATTATCGGGCCACTAAATACTACTTGGACAGTGCCTTGACTTTCATCAATGAGGCTGATCCGGTTGCCCAAAGTATCAAAGAACAAAAAGAGACTCTGGATCATTATGTCTTCCATGTGGAAAGAATCCACTCCAATGACAGTTTGATACTTCTCGCAGGTTTAAGTCCTGAAGAGCAACAAACGGTGGCAGAAAATTTTATAAAAAGCGAAGAAGAACGCTTATTGGCAGAGGCTCAAGCCAAACAAGAACCAAAAAGCAGTAGCATATTTGACAATTTATTGGCTTTTAATGACAGGGGTTCAGGATCCACTTTTTATTTTGACAATTCCGTGGCCATGCAACAAGGGACCATTGAGTTTTATAGAACTTGGGGAAACAGACCTCTTCAGGATAACTGGAGACGTAGTGCCGCAAGTTTTCAAAGTACCGAACCGACAATTGCTGCTCCTGTAGAGAATGATTCTACTGCAATAGACGATTCCTCAAATCCTTTGAATCAACTTCCGGATATTGAGACGTTATTGGCTCAGATACCCAGCACCGAAGAGGAGATTAATACCTTGAACTTAGAATTGGAAGAGTCGTATTTCGAATTGGGAAAGCTTCTATATTTTGAGTTAAAAGAAATTGAAGCTAGCATAGATAATTTAGAAACCTTGGTGAGGGAATATCCGGAGTCCTCCAGAAAACCTGAGGCTTATTACTTACTTTATCTGGGTCAACGGGATCGAGGTGGGAATTCCCAGCAATACGTAGGTAGGTTAAATAATGAATTTCCGAATTCCCAATACACTTATTCCGTAAATAACCCAGATGCCGCATCAGGGAATTTAGCCTATTTGGCTTCTTCAAAGAACTATGAAGTGGCCTACAATGCCTATTATCAAGGCAACTACCAAGAGGCCCGAAAAATCATCCAAGAAACGCTTCAAGAGTACCCTTTAACCAGAAATACCGAACGTATTCTATTATTGGATATCATGGTCACAGGTAAATTGGATAGTCGCCAGGTGTACAAAAATAGATTAGAAGCATTTATCGATAATTCAAAAGAGGAGGAATTGATAGAATTGGCAAGGAATATGCTAAGACCCATGATGTCAAGTGAAGAACTTGCAGCGCTAAATAAACCTGACAGTACTGCTTTGGATTCTGCTGCTTTGGTCAATCCTGATCCTAATTCAAATCCGGATGGTCTAAATCTGCCAGAATCCCCATATAAAGTCAATGACTCCAATACTCATATTTTTGTATTGGTTTTGAACCCTGATGAAATGAAAGCAGCAACTGGTTTATTGGCTGATTTGGAACAGTTTCATGCCAAAAATTTTCCAAATGCAAGACTACGAACCGGGAACATGAATATGACTAGTGAAAATTCTATTTATATCATTTCTCCATTCAACAATGCCGCCAAGGCAAAAGAGTATTATAGTCAGTTTCTGAAGGATTTTAAATCAGAAGGCATAAATGAAACCGTAAAAGACCATTCATTTGTGATTTCCATTGAGAATTTCCAACAACTGAACAAAACTAAAAATCTAGAGGAATACAGGACTTTCTTCAAGTCAGTTTACAATTAATTATGAGTAAAAATTCAAAACCTGAATCATCTGGCTTTGCCAAAAAAATAGTCAAATTCATATGGCTTGCCTTTTTGGCTGGATTCTTTGGTTTCATCCTATTCGTATGGATGGTGAGCATCAATTTTCTAGGCTTATTTGGTTCCTTACCGGATTTCAAAGCATTGGAAAACCCAGAGAGCGAACTTGCCTCAGAGCTGTATTCCTCAGACGGAGTCTTGTTAGGGACTTATTTCAGAGAGAACAGAAGTCCTGTAACCTATGAGGAACTTTCTCCTAATTTAGTTCATGCACTTATCTCTACCGAAGATGTGAGATTTGAAGAGCACTCAGGCATCGATATGATTGCGATGATGCGGGTTTTTGTAAAATCTATATTATTGGGGCAAGATGCTGGAGGTGGATCTACTCTGAGTCAACAAACAGCGAAAAACCTTTTCAAAACCAGAACAGATGCTTCACAAGGAGCCTTGAGCTCTGTACCAGGTTTAAGAATGTTGATCATTAAAACCAAAGAATGGATCGTAGCTACCCAACTGGAAAAGGCTTATACGAAAAACGAAATTCTGACACTATATCTGAATACCTCAGAATTTGGATCCAATGCCTACGGGATCAAAACTGCAGCTAAAACCTTTTTCAATAAAACACCAGCTGAATTGGATGTTCAGGAATCGGCAGTTTTGGTTGGCCTTTTTAAAGCTCCTACTTATTATAGTCCTGTATACAATCCTGAAAACTCACTTCGCAGAAGGAATACAGTACTTTACCAAATGGTAAAAAATGATGCATTGAGCAAAACTGAGTTTGATTCATTGTCTCAATTACCCATAGAGCTTGACTACAATGTAGCCAATCAAAACAAAGGCCTTGCAACATACTTTAGGGAAGTGGTAAAGGCAGACCTTTTAAGATGGGCCAAAGACAACCTAAAGTCTGATGGGACATCTTATGACCTTTATGGTGATGGACTTAAAATTTTCACGACCATCGATAGTAGAATGCAGCGCTATGCTGAAGAAGCTGTCACAGAGCATATGGCTACCCTACAAAAGGCCTTTTACAAGGAAATGGGAAATCGAGATCCATGGATAGATAGTAATCACCGAATAATTCCGAATTTCATCGAAGATGCTGTCAGAAGAACAGAAGCATACCGACTGCTTAAAATCAGGTATGGAAACGATACAGACTCCATCGATCTGAAGCTGAATGAAAAGAAGAAAATGAAAGTCTTCTCTTGGGAAAAGGGAGAAATAGATACCTTAATGAGTACCATGGACTCATTAAAGTATTATAAAAAATTCTTACAAACTGGCTTTATGAGCATGGATCCACACACCGGCCAAATCAAAGCATGGGTAGGTGGAATGGATCATAAGTACTTTAAGTTTGATCACGTGAAGCAAGGTAAGAGGCAACCTGGATCTACTTTCAAGCCATTTGTCTATGCCGCTGCCATTGAAAACGGATATAGCCCATGCTATTCTGTAATCGACCAGCCAGTCGAAGTGTATATTCCCGGCCAGCCAACTTGGAGCCCATCCAATGCTGATGGTAAATTCAGCTACGAGAAAATGACGATTAGAAAAGCGATGGCCCAATCTGTCAATTCGATCACAGCCTACATGATGAAAAAGCTAAGTCCAAAAATTGTGGTGGAAACCGCCCGTAGATTGGGTGTAACAAGTGATCTGGAGGAAGTGCCTGCTTTGGCTTTGGGAGTAAATGACGTCAGTATTTATGAAATGGTGGGAGCTTTTGGGACTTTTGTCAATAAAGGAGAGCACACGACCCCATTCTATATAGATAGAATTGAAGATAAAAATGGGAATGTTATTCAGCAGTTTACAGCTAAGAAGCGCCCTGCTATGAGCGAAGAACACGCATATCTGATGACTTATATGCTAAGAGGTGGTTTTGAAGAAGAAGACGGAACCAGCCAGGGTGTACCATGGTCTTTGAGAGAAGGAAATGAGCTGGGTGGTAAGACTGGAACTACCCAAAATGCATCCGATGGCTGGTACATGGGGATCAGTAAAGATCTGGTCAGTGGCACTTGGGTCGGTGGTGACGATAGAGCGATTCACTTTAGAAGTTGGATTGCTGGACAAGGCGGTAGAACTGCCAGACCTATTTGGGTAAAGTACATGGAGAAAGTCTATGCGGATAAGAGTCTGGGTTATACCAAAGGACCATTTCCAAGACCAGAAAGACCGTTAAGCATAGAAATTGACTGTGACGTGTATGAAAAAGAAAGTCAGCGCTTTGCGGATTTTGATTACGACGCCAAAAAGAATGATTTCTAAAATCACAAAACTCAATAAAGAAAACAGCCTTAATCCAAGGCTGTTTTTTTATTTTTAGACCATGGAGGCATCATCCTATACACCTAGCGAACATCTTTCACTCCCAGATCAACCAGGAGTGTATCGTTACTTCAATTCCGAAAATGAGCTGATCTATGTTGGTAAAGCCAAAAGCCTGAAAAAACGCGTTTCCAGTTACTTCAACAAAAACTCAGGAGTAAACCTCAAGACCAGACGTATGGTCAAGGAAATCGAGCGAATAGAAATCACCATAGTCAATAGTGAATTTGATGCGTTGCTTCTCGAAAATAACCTGATAAAAAAAACCCAGCCGAAATACAACATTCTTTTAAGGGATGACAAAACCTATCCTTACTTACTTTTGACGAAGGAAAATTTTCCAAGAATTTTTCAAACAAGGAAAATGATCCCCAGACGAGGAACTTACTTTGGCCCTTTTGCAAGTGTCAAAGCCATGAATAATGTCCTGGATTTAATTAGGGAACTGTTCACCATCAGGACTTGCAAATTAGATCTCTCCCCATATAAAATTGCCGAAGGGAAATACAAAGTTTGCCTTGAGTATCACATTGGAAATTGTCAGGGGCCATGCGTGGGTTTACAAAAGGAAAAAGACTACCTCAATGATATCGAGCAGGCAAAGCATATTCTAAAAGGTAACCTAGGGGTCGCCAAATCACATTTTAAGCTTGAAATGCAAAAGCACGCAGAAAGTCTGGAATTTGAAAAGGCCCAAAAAACGAAAGAGAAACTGGATCTTTTAGAAAAGTATCAGGCAAAGTCATTGATCGCCAGTCCGAGCATCGTGAACTTGGACGTTTGTACCATAGTTACCGATGAGAAATCTGCATACGTCAATTACCTGAGGGTGAAAAACGGGGCAATGAATGTGTCTAAAAATGTGGAGTTGAAAAAGAAACTGGATGAAAGCGAGGAGCAGCTCCTAGTCACAGCATTAATAAGGCTTCAGGATCAATTTCAAAGTGACGCCACAGAGGTGCTATCCAATATTGAATTAGAAGAGCCTATAGAAGGACTCAATCTCGTTCAGCCCAAAATTGGGGATAAGAAAAAATTGGTTGACCTATCTCTCAAAAATGCCCTTTTCTATAAAAAGGAAAAAGCTTTGCTAAAAGGACTGAATGAAGACAAAAAAGATCGAGTCATTAAACAATTACAACAAGATCTAAGTCTCCCAGAAATTCCGGATCATATAGAATGTTTTGATAATTCCAATATTCAAGGCACAAGTCCAGTCGCCAGCATGGTATGTTTTCTAAATGGCAAACCTGCGGTAAAAGAATACAGACATTATCATATCAAAACGGTGGTTGGGGCAAATGATTTTGCCAGTATGAAAGAGATCGTTACCAGAAGGTATAAGCGCTTAGTGGAAGAAGGGAAACCTTTACCAAAGCTGATAGTAATCGACGGTGGAAAAGGTCAATTATCCTCTGCAGTTGAAGCTTTACAGGAACTGGGGGTTTATGGTAAAATGCCGATAATCGGTATTGCTAAAAGACTGGAGGAAATCTATTTCCCTGGTGACTCCTACCCGATTCATATAGATAAGAAATCTGAGAGTTTAAGGTTATTACAACGGATCCGGGATGAGGCACACCGATTTGCCATAACGTTTCACAGAAAAGTAAGAAGCAAGAACGCTTTCGGGACTCAATTAACAGCTATTCCGGGAATCGGAGAAAACACCGCTGAAAAGCTTTTATCACATTTTAAATCCGTCAAAAAGATCAGTGAAGCAAGCAAAGAGGAAGTAGAGTCTGTTATAGGAGCTAGCCGGGCAAAGACATTATTTGAATGGGTAGAAAAAAATAGAGGGGCCTAAAAGCCCCTCTTTATTATTACCACTCCCAAAGAGTGTTTTCATATTCTAAGAGTTTATACTCAAACTCAAGCGAATTGATGTATGCTTGAACTTCGGGGTTAGGACTATCCGCATCGACGAGATCCGCTATCAGCGCCTCATCTGGATTCGTAAACCTTCTTACTACCGATCTAAACAATCTGGATTCAAAAGCCTGATCATACGTTAAACTTTTAGAAAGGTTTTTGAAATTGATCCATCTTGCCTCAGGATGATCTTTAAAATAGTTATAGAAATCCTTGTATCTGATGTAAGCGATCGTTTTCTGACCCGCATTGGAATTTGTCTGAGAAGGCATCACCAATTCCAGGTATTTGATATCAAACACCATATCAGAATGGTGTTTATCAAAAACGAAATCTTCTTTAAAATCCAGGTAATACAATTGTTTTACAAAGATGCTGTCTCCAGTAGCATTCAACCAGAAGTTATCCTGAAATTCAGCAATTGACATCGGTTGTGTAAAGTCCTCATCAGCAAAAACTTCCAAGGCGTTCTCATCTACAACCGCTTTGTAGATATAATTGATGATTCCGTTCTTTTTGGCATCTCCTGACCCATAAAGCGATAAATTATACTTCTCTCTAAGGTCTATTCTTCTCCAAACTGCTACTTGATACATTTTATCATCTTCACGAATTCTTTTCGCTGAGAAGACAGTATCCATATCAAAGGTCCTGTCACCGTATCCTGAAGGAGTGACACTTGTTGCAATTTGTGCTTCACTTGCCAAGGGAGCAAAACCAGCTACCATTAGCAGGGACAAGATCAATTTTGGAAGAAAATTTTTCATAATTAGTTTATCTGGATTCTTACCGGAACTTTACTTCACTCCGATACGAATAACTTTGTTCAAAGTAGAAGGAATTTTATTTCCTCTAAAGTTAGTTCTGGTAACTTGCCTAACTACGATTACTATATCATCGCCTGCTCTTGCGCTTTCTAGTAATTGGCGCATTGCTATGCTGTTACCGCTTGAGATTTGAGTAGTCTCTCTAGGAACGTCATTTCTCAAAAGTCTGATTTCACCACCAGTAACTTCGAAATTAGCATCTTTTGCCATGGTTCTTCCGAAAGTTGCTTCTGGCTTAGCCAATACTTTTAATCCTGTCAATGTTCCGATTGCCTGAGACTGACTTAAATCAATTTCATTTCCGTTAGATGCAGCTGGAACTAACGTTGGTTCAGGCACCGGTTTAATATCATACGATACATCTCCGATTTTATTGCCACCTGAGCTTACTCCAATAGTCACTTTACCAGATGCACCAGGCACCACTGTCAATTGACCAGGCTTATTTCCTTTAATTGACTGACCATTACTCACTGCAAAATCCGGTGAGTAGGTATTTCCCAATGCAGGAACTTCAATTAATAATTCATTGGCACAATCTGCATAAAGCTGCTGAACTACCTCAGAAGAAACTTTGATTACAGGCTGAGCTACAAAGTATTCATATTCTACAGGAAGTACTTTGTCTTCGCCACCTACATTGGTTACGATTTCCCCTTTCAATACTCTTTTAGCCAAACCTCTATCGTCATACTGGCCAGCTGGAGTCACAGTAAAATCAATTTTACCAAATCCATTTTCAACAGGTACAGCTCTGCCATCAATAGTCATTTGAGGAGCTGAAGCCGAAGAACTGGAGGCAATAAACATATCACCTTCAAATTTGGTACCGGCAGCTACCACATTGGATGTCGCTGCAATCCTCGCTTCTACAATATCCGCTTTGAAATAGAAAGTACCGATTGAACTGGTGATTTGGGAAAGTGCTTCACTTTCGATATTCAACACTTCATTTTGATACTGTGAAATCAAAGCCATAACAGCTCCAACTGGAGATTTCACAAAATTCAATGCAACGAAATCTTTATTTTTTACTTCACTATCATTTGCAAAAAGAGGAATCTCGCTAGCATCTTGCGCAATTGGCTGAAATGACATATCAATTCCTATTCCGCTCAAAATCTGAGAAATCTGGGTAGGATAAGCATTTAACCTTGCTTTCATTTCCTCACCTTTTCCATTATTGGCAAACATGTTACCTGGAATCTCAGTGTTTTTCAAGCTTGAACTCACGAAGTTTCCTTCTTCGTTTATTGCATTTGATTGAGTAATCAATTGCTGCTTCAATTCTTCTAGGTATGTGAAAATCTCTTTAGAAGCATTTCTTACTTCCTCAGCAGCTCCTACTTTAGGAACGTCTTTTTCATTATTACCTTGCTGCTCGACGGTGGATTTAATAGAGTTTACTGTAAACTCATTTTTGGAAATATAATTCCTGGAGGTTCTCTCCATTCCATCGTTAAGCAGTACAAATTTCTGGAGAATCTGGTTACTTACCTGGAGGGCCAATAAGGCCGTCAATACCAGGTACATCATCCCGATCATCCGCTGTCTAGGTGTCTCTTTAGCTCCTGCCATCTTATTTTTTTAGTCTATTCTAGATGATTGAGTATAATTAACCTTTCATAGCGGACAACATTCCACCATAGATTTTATTCAATGAACTTACGTTTTGATTTAGCTTAGCCAATTCATTTTTAAATGCTTCAGTTTCCTTACCAGCTTCAGTAAGGCCTTCCATGGCTGCAGTCATATTTGAATAGAATTTATTCAATGTCTTCACATGGCTATTTGCATCCTGTAGCTCCATCTCATACACTGCATTAAGTGCGGATAAGTTTTTTGTTACAGTTTGTACTTGTGTATGGTAAGCTTTAGCATCTTGAGAAGCAGAGGACATTTCTGTCAACGCAGCAGCAGTTTTGCTATAAGATGCATTCATGTCTACGAGCGTTTTAGCGGCAGACTTTACATTTGTGGCATATTCGTTCGTCGCAACAGCTGCATCAGAAAGGTTACCCATTTTTTCTGCAGAGGTAGCAAGATTTTGCATTCCTTTACCAAGGCTTTCAATCAACTCTGGACCCACTTTAGCTTTTGCTAACATGTCATCCAATTTCTGGGAAACACTGTCTCCAGGGCTAGCTTTTACAGTAGTTTTTACTCCTGGCTCACCACCAGCAAGTTCTGGGTAAACTTTTGTCCAATCCACTTCTTCGTGACGTGGTTCAAAGGCAGAAAGGAAGAAGATCGCTGCCTCAGTAGTAAGACCAATGGTAATCATCAAGTTACCACCTGCCCAATCCAAGATCTTGAACATCGCCCCGAGAATAACTACTGCTGCACCGATACCATAGATTTTTGGCATGATGCTGCCGTAAAATTTTGACTTAAATGAATTGCTGTTGCTAGCCATGAGTAAATTAGAAATTAAGGTGTTAGGTTTTTAATCGTTGGATTTATACTACGTTTGGTATTATCTTTTTCTTCTTTTTGCTGATTTTACATCCATTGATCCAGATCTTCCAATAAAGGTCATCACTGTTCTGAATCCTATGTGCGCCTGGGCTACATCTTCGTATTCGTAAGTTCTAGTGCTTGTCTCAAGGAAATGAGCAATATCTTTCCAGCTACCACCACGTACAACTTTTCTTGGCTCGTTTGGATCATCATAAACTGGGTTCAAATCCCAAGTAATTGCACTGGAGGTCACAGCATAAGCATCCAAAACCCATTCTGCAACATTCCCAGACATATTATAGAGCCCAAAACCATTTGGAGCAAATACATCCACTGGTGCTGTATACGGGAATCCATCATCAATATAGTTACCTCTTCCCGGCTTGAAGTTTGCCATTAGACAACCTCTCTTATTTTTTAGATAAGGACCTCCCCAAGGATATTTCGCAACATCTTTACCCCCTTTGGCCGCATATTCCCATTCAGCTTCTGATGGTAATCGAAAAGGAGTCATGTCATACTCTGATTCGTCATTTGCGCGTAGATGGTATGTTCTCCATTCACAGTATTGTTTCGCTTGATCCCAGGAAATCCCAACAACTGGGTAGTTGTCAAAGGCAGGGTGGTCAAAATAAAACTCCATCAAAGGATCACCATAATGGTAAGAAAAGCTCGTAGACCAAACAGTTGTATCAGGCTTTAACTCATCAAGATTAAATGTAGGGGGCTCTTTCAAGGTAGTAGGAGTTCCAGTTTCCAATTGGCCGTTTTTAACAGCTTCTAAAAATTGTCTGTATTTATTATTGGAAACCTCGTATTTATCCATGAAAAATTCAGAAATGGTAATCTGCTTATTCATCGAAGACTGTGTGTAGGCAATATCCTCATCAGATTGTCCCATCCAAAAAGTCCCTGCTTTAATAGGAACCATATCAATAGGTAGATTTTGCTGCCAACTTTCCCTCTTTGGAACTCCAGTTACTTCTCCTCTTCTATTAGCCTTTTCGCTAGCAGAGCCTTTTTTATTAAAAAGACCGCAGCCAGGTAATAGTGTCGCCACAGCCAAACCTAATGTGATTGACAATAAGCGAAAATTCATTTTTTTATACATAAATGACGTTTTTGAGTTCATCAAATTAATGCCCAATATAAATAGTCTCAAGCTTCGAAATTTAGCTGAATTTGGCACAATAATGCAAATAACCTGCCAAATTTCTCGGCTACGATAAAGACGGGTTCATTGTTTAAATTTTGGCTCTTTTTAGTAAAAATTCACAAAAATGAATTTAAAACCTAAATCGAGGAGTCCTTTGAATGACTCTTTCTACTTGCCGACTTACATCTGACAATGTATATCTAAGCATGAGTTCGTGACTAGTTGGAGCCTTTGCTTCAACCCCACCAACTACCAAATCAAAAGCATAACCCAATTTTAAGGAATTATCTTTTAAAATGCTGTAACCAAGGATAAAAGAAACTGATTCCTCCCCTCTATATGCAATTCCCCCACTAATTTTATTTTGATGTGTAGCAATAACGCTCACATCATAAGAAAAATTATTAAATGAAACTGACTTTAATAGAAAACATGGCTCAATCGCCAATTGACCAATCGGTCTAAATCTATAACCCAATAATGCATAGGAATGATTTTTTAACTGATTTGCATAAGAACCATCCCCAAAATCAAAATTAGGTTCATTAATATGCCGACTGCTTAGTCCTATGTAATAATCCCCCCGATCAAATAATATTCCTGCACTGAAATTGATATTCATCTGATTTTCCTTCCCGGCAGAAGGAAGATTAGGTTCTGGGTTTACAACTATTAACTCCCCAAAATCCAAGGAACTAGAGAACATTCCCACCGAAACCCCAAAACTTAAATCCGATCTGTTGATTTTTTTATGGTAAGATCCCTGAAGATTGATTTCCAAATTTGTGCTGGCACCAATCTGATCATTGACTATCGTCAGACCATAGCCGATGTTTTTTGAATCCAATCGGCCTTGTGCGGTCAGCAATTGACTTACCGGTGCTCCTCCTTGACCATTTGAAGTACTGTAGTTAGCCCACTGGGTCCGGTGAAGGGCAGAAAATCTGAACCCACCTTCTTTTCCCGCAAAAGCTGGATTGTAATACATGCCATTATACATATACTGTGTAAACTGGGCATCTTGTTGTGCTATGGCAGGTTTTGCGCCTGCCATTATTACAACTACTATTAGGCTCTTAAAAAAGTACTTCCAGTGGCCGCTTCGAATCATTTTAGCGTGGTTTGGTCTAATCTGAAAACTATTGTAATGATTTAAACTGAAAAACCACAGAAATTGATTCTAAGATTTACAAATTATTCGCCTTTTTGATATAAAGCTCCAATGCACCGGTCATACTTGGAGCATTCGGTAGCGGTGCTTCAATATCCAAAATCAAATCCAAATCCCGAACAGCCTGTGCTGTAGTAGGTCCAAAAGCAGCAATTCTCGTCTTCCCCTGCACAAAATCAGGGAAATTCACTTTTAGCGATTTAATCCCGGAAGGGCTGAAAAACGCTAAAATATCATATTTCACATCTGCCAAATCAGATAAATCAGCTGCCAAAGTATGATAGATAATTGCCTCTGTAAATGCAATGCCGTTCTTTTCCATATACTCAGGAATAACATCTTTACGGATATCAGAGCATGGGAATAGATATTTCTCAGACTTATGCTTTTTGAAGTAATCAAATAAATCCTCAGCAGTCTTCTGACCTACGAATAATTTTCGTTTACGGATGACAATATATTTCTGAAGATAATGTGCTGTTTGATCAGAAATACAAAAATACTTCATCTCCGCCGGCATCTCTATTTTGAAATCCTTACAAATTGCAAAGAAATGGTCAATCGCATTTCGGCTTGTAAAAATAATCGCAGTATGCTTTAGAATGTCGATCTTTTGCTTCCTAAATTCTTTAGGTGGAACCGGCTCAACTTTAATAAACTGCCTGAAATCAATCTTTAAATTATATTTCTCAGCTAATTGTACATAAGGTGAGTTTTCACCTGCTGGTTTTGGCTGAGAAACAAGGATACTTTTTACTGGTCGAAACCTGTCTTTGCTAACTGCGCTCATGCTATTTATTATGCTTTGAACATTCAATATTTACTGGCCTAAAACCATGACCAACTTAGCCATGATCAAAAAAGGCACTAGTTCTGCGATGCAAAGGTAAGTAAATAAATGGTATTTCTTAAAGCTCAATCTATTCATCATAATTAAGAAAAGCCCCAACACTCCTAGTATATAAACCCAGAAAAACACTGACAATGAGACTCCTATTACCTCTTTTGCCAAAGAAAATTCGTTGGCTAAAAAAAATGCAATCACCAATACAAAAGCACCGATAGCAATCACAACCAACCGCAATAGGTAAAAGAAATGTGCAAATTCCAATTTCCCCAGATCAAATAAATAGGCAATCAATTTGATGCCGGTAAACTTTACCATCGTCACCAGAAAAAACAACAATGCTCCTAATACCCAAAAAATCATCAAGGATTTGAAATCAATCCCGATCCAGGTGATCAACCAATCCTGCTTGTAAAAAACCAGTCCGATTACCGCTACCAAGGAGGTCATCAAATTGACCAATAAAAGGTAAAACAAGACATCCATTGAAAAGAACTTCTGCAAACTGCCAGATTCGGAAAAATCCTCTGCGGTCAATAGCGATTCAGGCCGGATCATCGCCACAAACAAATAAGGGTATGCAGCCTTATACAGAGCGAGAATAAATAAAATGATCAAAAAAGATAGAAAGAAGAAATCACGCAAATCCTGACGGTCAAATCTCCTTTCATTTAAATTTAAACTTGTTGTTTCACTTTTCTGCTCGGCGAGAGTAGGATTCAATATTTTCTTAACGGAGGCATCACCTAGTTCTATTCCTTTCTTAAATACAATCAATTCCACTGCCTCTGAATCAAACTCTTCCGATAATTCTGCACTTGATTGTGAAAAAGTGGTGTCATTTTCCACATAAATCCAGAGCTTCTCCCCAATAAACACTACAGACTTTTCAGGAAATTCAAATGCGATATTGGCCAGAGGAAAAGTCTTTAAATCCAGATTTAAAACCAACCTGTCATTGGGTCTGATCCAGGTTTCTTCAGTTCCTTTTTGCCATTGGTTTCCAAAATCCTGCAAAACCTGACTAAAGACAGGACTGAAGCTGCCTATCAAAACCAAAAAAAACACTAAGAGATTAATATAGGTTTGCTTCATGCTCAAAACCTGGCCAAATAGCCAAAATGAATTCTGGAATAAGAGAAAGACAAAGGTTGTAAATTAGATTTTCCCAAGCCATAAATAAATCTAAAAACTCCATTTCCGGTTTCTAAATTTATGCCAGTACCAAATGAAACAGGATAATCATTTTCTTTTTCATCATATGGATTTTGCAACAGCCCGAAATCCGTAAAAATCATCAGATACGAATTGCCTCCAAAAAACAACCGCTGTTCCATATTCATATATCCATAATTTTTAGCGAAAAAGTAATTTTCATTAAACCCACGGATCGATTTCAATCCTCCAATCCTGAACAAATCATTCAACAAAAGATTCTCATTTTTGATAAATCCTCCACTTCCTCTAAACCACATGCCCCAGGATGGACTCATCCATACATGCTCCTCCACTTGGATACTCCCAGTTATCTGTGGAGTATTCAAATCCAGATCCTGATAGACTGATTCTGGAATCCCTGTATTTTGTATGATTTTTTTATTGCCAGCGGCAAATTCTGATAGCAAATAAAATCCTCGTCTCGGAAAAAATGGAGAATCCAATTTATTAATGGTTAATCCCACACCATAAAGGTTCCACCTGGAATCGGCGATTTCCGGTAATTCATCGACTTCCCTATACGCATAGGTGGAAATCAGGTCACTTGCCTGCCGTTTTGTAAAAAACCGAATGGAAGAATTTTTCGAAAAATCATATCCAAAATCCATACTGAAATGCCTGTTGAGAAAGGAGGAATCCTGCTTTAGCAGATGAAACCCCAAACGAATACTCAAAGGAGATCCAAACAGAAAAGATTCCTTGGCATGTAGATCCAACGATTGAGTTTCTTTGTTCATCCGCTGCCAATGGACAGCGACATCCCTTCCCTTGCCACCGAGATGATATAATTCAAGGTCAAGCTGTCCCGTTATCAACACTTTCCCTGGTTCATTTTCATTTGGAAGTAACCCGATCAGACCATCAATTAAATTGACATTTCGATCCCTGAGATAAAAAGTAGGGCTCGCACTTTTAATTCTAAAGGTCAAATCCGGACCTTGAGATAATTCAAAATAGGGAGACCGATCCAGAATTTCACTGGCATCCTCAAATTCCTTTTGGGAAAAAGCACTTCCCGGCTTGATCCTTGTTAAATTTTGAAGATATCTAGCCTGGGTTTTGGTGCTACCGCCGACCCGCAGACTATCCCAACTGATGAAAGGCCCCTGGTCCACATGGATAGCAGCAAGTATCAACTTACTTTCTCTGGATATACTGTCCAGTTTTATCTGGGCAAACGGGAATCCCCTGTTTTCAAAATAATCTAGAGCATTGCTAATCCATAGGTTCCATTCCATAAATCCTCGTACCGGAGGAGGGAGATCTTCCATTAAGCCGAGTGAAATATTGCCCTTCCTTATCTCGGACAACTCGAATTTTGTCCCCAGATGAAGCAGGTAGGTCAAGGAGTCATTGACCTCTTTGGTTTTATCCCAAAAAGCTGAAATATATCCTCTCTGATAAAAATCTGTCAAAACCGAATCTAAATCCCTTTCGATTTCCATCTGGTCGGGGTAGGATTTCCAATCTTGCTGGATCTCCTCTTCGGCACTTTCCCATTTCATCCAAATCCCAGTTTGCCCCAGACTCTGGTTTGCTGCGATCAGCGCTAAAAAGAGCAAAACATGACAGTACTTCCTCAAGGGTCTTAGGGATTGATTATATTCGCAAAATAACAGAATTCCATTGGCAGGCATCTACATCCATATTCCATTTTGCAAGCAAGCTTGTCATTATTGTGACTTCCATTTCAGTACTAACTTGAACAGAATGGAAGAAATGGTCACTCAGATTAAACGAGAACTTCTTTTAAGAAAGGATTATCTCCAAGGAGCAAGTGTCGAAACAGTTTATTTTGGTGGAGGTACACCCTCACTTTTAAAACCCAAAATGATTGAATCTATTTTGGATACCATCCAAAAACAATTTCCCACAGATTGGAAGGAGGTGACACTAGAAGCCAATCCAGATGATCTTAGTCAGGAGAATCTAATTGCATGGAAGAGCCTTGGAGTAGACCGGCTGAGTCTAGGTATTCAGAGTTTCAACCAAGAGGTTTTATACTTTTATAATAGAGCACATACTGCCACAGAATCCAAACTGGCAATCAACCAAGCAAGGCAAATTGGTTTTGAGAAATTCAGTATGGATTTAATTTATGGATATCCCCATCCGGATCATTCTATTTGGCAAAATGATCTACAAGAAGCGATTTCATTAAATCCAGGGCATATTTCCAGCTATGCGCTGACGGTGGAACCCAAAACTGCTTTGGGGAAATGGGAGCAATCAGGGAAATTCAAGGCCCCTGATGAAGACTTTGTCTCTGAGCAATTTGAAATGCTACAAGGCATGAGTGAAAATGCCGGGTACATTCAGTATGAAATCTCCAATTTTGGAAAACCTGAGCAATTTGCGCTTCACAATACCAACTACTGGAAAGGAATACCTTATCTAGGTGTGGGACCGAGTGCCCATTCTTTTGATGGAGACGATAGGGGTGCAAATCCAAGAAACAACTCAACTTACCTAAACACCTTGGCTTCAGGTTCAGTCCCTTTTGAAGTGGAAAAACTGGAAAAAGAGGATCTTTTAAACGAATACATTTTAACTGGATTGAGAACAATCTGGGGAATTGATTTAGATAGCATTCGGAGAAAGTACGGGTTTTCAATCCCTGAAGAGAAAAAAGCAATTTTGGAACAAATGAATCAACAGGGTTGGCTGATTTGGGAACACAATCGGCTATCTTTGAGCAAAAAGGGGAAGCTACTGGCAGACAGCATTGCAGCTGCACTTTTTAAATAATCGAAATCTACTTATGAATAAATACAATCCTTTGAGCAGAAAGAAAGAAGTGGCGCCGTTGGAATCGGCTTTTCAGGATTTATTAAAAGCGTACCGGCTGGAAGCTAAATTTCAGGAAAAAAGCCTGATTCAGGCTTGGCCTGAGATCGTCGGCAAAACAATCGCCGATCGTACCACCTCCGTCTTCATTAAAGAAAAAAAACTATTTGTAAAACTGAATTCAGGCCCAGTTAAAAAAGAGCTGTTGATGAATAAAGGCAAAGTCGTTAGTTTAATTGAAAACAAATTCGGAAAAGGAGTGATTGAAGATTTAGTGTGTTTTTAAAATAAATTAGTGCTTCTCTTTAAAGTTTACTTTTTTTAACATTTCAAATACCAGCAATCATTTAGTCCCTATCCTTATTTAGTTCTCTTTCAGTATTATTGTGGGACAGAATCCATGATTAAATTACCGTCCATCCATATAGGAAAACTCAGCATGCTCCTGGCCATCTTGGTCTGGCTGTCCTTGCTTTTCGTGGATTTGGTACGCTTGTTTGGGATTTTAAATGAACTAGAATCCGGTATTGCGCAGGAATTCACCTGGATACTGGAAATTTTATTCTTTCTGACAGTTTACTTTTTTTACAATTATTCCATCAATAAAAACAGTCAAACTGACTTTTTGAATCTTATTTGGAGGGCGGCTTCCACCGGAATAGTAGCGGTCATCGTTTCGATCATGGTCAATCTTTTCTATTCTCTTTTGGGAGATAGCAACTTGATCAATGAGCCTTTTCTGAGAAACTTTTTCTATCACGTCAATTTTGCTTTGATCTCTATTTTCCTCATTTCGAGCGCATTGCTCTGGAAGCATTTGATTCTCTACCAAAAAAGCAAAAGAGTAGTCAAACAATGGCAAGCCTATGAGTTTGCCATGCTGGCAGCCATGCTATTTATCTTTTTCAACAATAACTCTCTTGATTATAGCTTTCTATTTGGCTTGGTTATTTTAGTCAGTTTAGGGATTATTTTATCAGCTAATTTAAAATGGATTCCCTACCTGACATTTAGGGAAAAATGGAAATCTCTTCTTTTCCTATTCATCATCATTATCTGCTGCGGATATCTATTTTATCAGGTTTTGTTATTCAGCGACAGAAGTAAGTTTATTGTCAACTTGACAGACAATTTATTTTTGGTATCTCTGTTCAGCTTTATTTTCATCTATGCTCTTTTTTGTTTTTTGGTCACTTTATTCAACCTCCCAACCTCTTCTGTTTTTGAGCAAAAGTTAACCGAAGCGATCAATTTTCAGAGATTAAGTCAATCTATACAACCTGAAGAAAGCGAGGAACAAGTCCTGGATATTTTGGTAGACTCCTGTATGAGCGCCTCTTATGCTGATGCAGCCTGGTTGGAATTGGGGGATCAGGAAAGCACCAAGGGTATTCTTCAAGAAAGATTTTTAGGCAAAGAATTAAAAGAGGAACTCAGTGACCTGATCCAAAACCAGAAAGCCGCCCAGGATTGGGCGGTAGATAACCGTCCCGAAAATCTCGAACCTTTGGCATTACGGCTCAATCATAATCGCTTCGAATCCATTTTGCTGGTTCCCTTGGTGATCAACAAATCAGCCATCGGCCGAATGGTGCTATGCAAAGAAGTACGTGATGGCTTTAATAAAGAGATGATAAACATCATCAGCACCTTTGTACGGCAGGCATGTATCGCAGTAGAAAACCATCGGTTGCTCAATCAGGCCATTCAAAACGAACGCTACCAGGAAGAATTGAAAATTGCGCAGCGGGTGCAAAAATCACTGCTTCCTACCAAACTTGATCACAACGATTCTTTTGATATCTGTGCGTATTCCAATGCGGCAGATGAAGTGGGAGGTGATTATTACGACACTTATAAACTTGATGAAGACAGATACGTATTGATCATCGGAGATGTCTCAGGAAAAGGGACTTCGGCGGCATTTAATATGTCTCAGATGAAAGGGATTTTCCAAAGTCTGATTCAACTTAATCTGAGCCCTGCCCAGTTTATGATCAAAGCAAACGCGGCTTTGAGCCGGTGCCTGGAAAGAAATCACTTTATCACTGCATCAATCTTTCTGATCAATACTACTCAAAAAACCGTTTGTCATGCCAGAGCTGGCCATGTACCTACGTTGATGCACCAGGTTTTAAAGAAAAAATCTGATTATCTGGGGATAGATGGCCTAGGTTTGGGCATTTTAAGAAACAAGCAATATGAAAATCACGTTGAGGAAAAAACATTCAGTTATACCTCAGGAGATGTATTGGTCTTATTCACAGACGGAATCGTAGAAGCAAAAAATGAGAAATCGCAGCAGTTTGGATTTGAAAGAATCCGGACTTTGCTAGAAGTATATCACGAACTAAGTCCCAAAGAAATTCAAACGAAAATTATTGATTCGCTCCATGCATATGTTGGAGGCGATGGATTGATCGATGACGATTATTCCATCATGGTGATCAGATTTTCATAACCTAAAGTAATCCGCATTTTATATGCTTACCATAGAGACATTAAAAGAAGAAAATTACGATCTGCTGATTATCAAAGGCGAAATAGATGCCAGTAACTCTGTGCTGCTAGATGAGAAAATGCAAGAGATGAAAAACACAGGTTCCAAATTAATTCTAGTGGACGGAAATGGGCTTGAATATATCTCATCTGCAGGATTAGGCGTATTTATGTCTTATTTAGAAGATTTTCAGGAAGAGGAAATCGCTTTAAAGATTTTCGCCCTGTCGCCTAGAGTTTTTGAAGTTTTTAAAATCCTGGGCCTAGATCAGTTGATAAACATTTATGAAACAAAAGAAGCTGCATTAGAAGCTTAATAATGAATTATCAGTTAAAAATATATTGCAAAACCACTGCATTGGCTGACTTGAGGAGCTTTTTACAGACTACCTTGAGTGAGCTCAATTTATCAGACAGAGACCAGCATCAGCTGACTTTGGCGGTGGAAGAGGTATGTGCCAACCTGATTATACATTCTCATCAATGCAATGGCTCAGACCAGATTAAACTTGAAGTCAAAGAATCGCCCGAAAAAATAATCTTCGAAATTACTGATAATGGAAAAGCATTCAATTTATTGGATTACGAAGTCCCTGATCTCAAAAAGGTGGTCAGTGAAAAAAGAAAAGGAGGATTAGGCATCATTTTGGTAAAGACTATCATGGACGAAATAGAATTTGAGTCCAATAAAGGCCAAAATACTTGTAGACTGATCAAGTGGTTTCGATCCTAATTCTTGTTAAATCACTGACTTCTCAGTCATTTCCCTTTATTATCTGATAAATTTGTAAAATTGCACTGAATTTAAGCACCAGTTCATGAATCACCGAGCGATTTCGGCATCTGTTTTTTCTCTACTCTTCGTTTTGACGACAACCTTTCCTGCCTTTGCCTTGCAAAGCCCCGGTCAGGATGAGACTCTGTTGACTATTGGTGGCCAGGCCATCGAAAAAGATGAATTGATCTATCTGATCTCGAAAGGTCAGGATTCGAATCCCATAGCTGCAGGAATGTCAAGAGAAGAATTTGAAGAAAATCTTCAATTGTTTATCAATTACAAACTCAAAGTTAGAGAAGCAGAAGCTCTGGGACTTGATAAAACAGACGAATTTTATAGAGAATTTGAATCCTTTAAGGAAAATTTAAAGTCCCCCTATCTCATCAAGAACTCACTTGAGGAAGGTGAACTACGAAAGGCCTATTCCAGAATGCAGGAAGTGGTGAGAGCAAGTCATGTTCTCTTTCAGTTTCCTGCCAATGCCAGTAAAGATGACAGTTTGATCGTTTTGAGAATGGCATTGAAAATCAGGGATGAAATCAATGCAGGAGGCGATATAAATCAGTTGGCTGAAGAGCACTCAGACGATCCTTCGGCAAAAATCAACAGAGGTGACTTGGGGTATTTCACTGCCCTTCAAATGGTTCAACCATTTGAGGATGCCGCATTCTCATTACAGCCGGGACAGGTGTCTGATCCTGTTATGACCAATTTTGGCTACCACATTATCAAAGTTTTTGATAAACGTCCTAATCCTGGTCAAGTAAAAGTTTCCCATATTTTGGTAAGAATAAACGAAGAGGATTCAACTAGCGAGGACTTGGCCAGAAGAAAAGTAGCAGATATCTACACAGAGATTCAAAAAGAAAATACTGTTTGGGAAGAAATCGTAAAAAACTACTCTGAAGATCCTTCTTCCAGCCAAAACGGAGGAATGCTTCCTTACTTTAGCGTTGGCTCCATGATTCCTGAATTTGAAATGGCCGCCTTTTCATTGACAGAAATCGGAGAAGTTTCCCCTCCTGTCCGCACTAAATACGGATATCATATTCTCCGCTTGGAAGAGAAAAAGCCGATAGATTCCTTCGAGGATCTAGAGGAAAGCATCCGCTCAAAAATCATGAGAGATTCCAGATCTACCATGATCCAATCTCAAGTTATGGCGATTCAAAAAGCCAGGTACAATTTCACTGAAAATGAACCTTCTTTGGCTAGGCTGGAAAATGAATTAAAGACATTTACCAAATCCCAACTCCCGGGAGCTGTAGCAGCTAAAGGTCTGGACAACGAAGAATTATTTACCCTTCAGGGAAAAACCTATACGATGAATGATTTGGTGGCATTTATTGAAGAGCAAGAATTGAGCATCAAAGCAAAAACCACGGTTTTCGATGCATGGTATGATCGATTTACTGCTTCAGTATTAAACAAAGCAGAAGATGCCGATATCCTTGCCAATAATAAGGAGTATCAAATGCTGGTAAAGGAATACCATGACGGGATTTTGATGTTTTCTTTGATGAATCAGGAAGTATGGCAAAAGGGAATTGAAGATTCAGTCGGTCAAAGAACATACTATGAAGAAAACATCCAAAATTATCAATGGGATGACCGTGTGAATGCTTATGTAGTCAAAGTTTTGGACATTGCCCAGTTAGATGCCGCTAGGAATTTGCTTAAAGGGAAAGAATATTCTCAAGAGCTAATTGCAAATTTCGAAACGGAGTACAAGACCAATAAACCATTGGCTTACCAAACTGAAAACGGATTGATTGAATACAACAAACATCCCATTCTCTCCAAGGCCAACCTGGATGAAAACTATCAGGAAATAGAGACAAATGGACATTTACATTTGATCCTACTCGGACAAAAATCTCCGGCAGGGCCTAAAAAATTCCACGAAACCCGAGGTATGGTCATCAAAGATTACCAGGAAGAACTGGACAACTCACTGTTAGAGTCCTTAAAAAATAAATACCCGGTAAAAGTGAATCCAAAAGCAAAAGAAGAAGCTTTTATTTCATTGAATCAAAAATAAAGAAGACTAACTATTCAACCGAATTGGACGGATTGATCAACTACTAATGAAAATACTAAATAGATTTACGCTTACCCTTTTTGCATTTTCAATGCTGAATTCATTATCCGCACAGGAAGCATCTACCAACAATGCTACTGGTCAGGTTTTGGATAAAATTGTGGCAAAAGTAGATAACAATATCCTACTGGAGTCTGATGTTCAGAAGACCTATCTAGAAGCTTTGGCACAAGGACAGCAAGGAGTTACCCCACCTACCAGATGCGAGGTATTTGAGACTTTGATGGTCAACAAGCTGATGGTGGCAAAGGCTGAAATCGATTCTGTCATCGTGACTGATGCAGAAGTGATGCTTCAGACCGATCAACGTTTTAACATGGTCATGCAGCAATTTGGCGGTAGTGAAGAGACACTTGCCGAAGTATATGGCAAAACTGCCGATCAATTGAAAGCTGAAATCGAGGAAGTGATCAAAGAACAATTGATCGTTCAGAGAATGAGAGGTAAAATCACCGAAGGAATCAGCGTTTCTCCGGCAGAAGTAAGAGAGTTTTTTAATAGCATTCCTTCCGATTCACTTCCTTTCTTCTCAGCAGAGGTGACAGTGGGTCAAATCGTCAGGAAACCCGTAGTAAACCCTAAAATCAAAGAAGAAATCTTCTCTAAACTGAGACAGTTTAAGCAGGATATTTTAGACGGAAAAGCAGATTTTGCAGATCTGGCAAGAACATATTCTGAGGATCCGGGATCTGCTGCCCAAGGTGGGGATTTAGGCTTTTTCAGAAGCGGTGAATTGGCACCAGAATTTGAGGCTACCGCAATGGAACTAAAGCAAGGGGAAATTTCTGACCCCGTAGAAACTGCTTTTGGGGTGCATTTGATTCAATTGTTGGAAAAAAGAACTGGTTCTTATAATACCCGACACATATTGATGATTCCTAAAGCTTCTGAGGAGGATCTTTTAAAAGCGGAAAGATATCTGGACAGTTTGAAAACTGAAATCCAAGCTGGCAAAATCGAATTTGCGAAAGCTGCAAAAGAATATTCTGATGACAGAGGTACTTCTGATAATGGAGGGTTCTTTGTAGACCCTGCAAATAATTCAAAAAGACTGACACTACGGACACTTGAAGATCCAGTGCTTTATTTTACACTTGATAGCATGGAAGTTGGTACTGTGACCAAGCCTATCCGATTTGAAGATCCTAGAGAAGGCACGAAAGTCCGAATCTTATTCTACCAGTCTAAGTATCCTGCTCATCGTGCAAACCTGGAGGATGATTACGAAAAAATGAAGGCCGCAACTTTAAGGAAAAAAGAAGATGAACTGCTTAGTAAATGGTTTATCACTGCCAAAGAAGATGTGTTTATCGATGTCGATCCTGCCTATGATCGATGTAAAGTACTCCAAGAGAAATAGCAAAAAAAATCCCGGAATTTGAATTCCGGGATTTTTTTTATTTCTTTCCAAAAAGGGCTTTCAATGCTTTGCCAAACTGTTTTAATCCTTCTTTAAAGAATCCTTTTGATTCTTTTAATTTCGGTTCAAACTCCTCCTTCCTTTCTTTAAATTCCTTTTCCAGAAGCTCTTTTCCTTTTTTTAATTCGGCTTCCAGCGTGGTTTTATTCTCTTTCAGCTCCTTGATTTTCTTTTCTATATCCTCTTTGACATCAGATCCTGCATCGGCACCTTTCTTGACCAGTTCTTCTATTTTATCTCCTATTTCGCTGAGAACTTTCTCAATATCTCCTAAAGTTGATTTCTTATCTTCCATTTTGAATTGATTTAAACAATTGATTCTAATCAAGTTAGTCAATTTTCTGAAAGAGTTAATCAGCAGCAATAAATTAGATTAATTTTTCTCCTTCGATGGATTCACCAGCCTGAGTCTGTTTCTCATACAATTCTGCATAGACCCCTTTCCTGTCCATCAAAGAATCATGGTTCCCTTGCTCTACGATTTTGCCATCGTCTAGGACAATGATATGATCCGCCAATTTTGCTGAGGAAACCCTGTGGGAAATAATGATTGATGTTCGGTCTTTCATGATTTTCTTCAGAGCATTCAGGATGACATTTTCTGTTTTGGTATCGACAGCAGAAAGGCAATCATCCAAAATCAGAATTTTCGGCTCTTTGGCAATCGCTCTGGCAATGGAAACCCGCTGTTTTTGTCCACCTGAAAGTGTGATTCCCCGCTCGCCAAGCATGGTTTCAAAACCATTCGGAAAGTCTATGATGTTTTGGTAAACATCTGCATCCTTTGCCGCCTTTTGGATAATCTCAGCGTCCGCCTCCTCTAAGCCAAAAGCAATATTGTTCCCAATAGAATCAGAAAACAAGAAGACATCCTGCGGCACATATCCAATCTGTTTTCTCAGACTTGAAATATTATATCGATCTATTGGAATGCCATCAATTTTAATAGAACCAGTGCTAGGGTCATACATCCTCATCAAAAGATTGGCAATGGTTGATTTTCCAGACCCTGTGGTCCCGATGATTCCCAGTGTCTGCCCAGCTTTAATTTCAAAACCAACCTGATCCAGTGCCTTTATCCCAGAATCAGGATATTCAAAACTCAAATTTTCCACTAGAATCCTACCTTCGATCTCCGTTTCAATATTTTCTTTACTCAGAATATCATTTTTCTCATCCAAAAACTCATTGATTCTTGTCTGAGAGGCTGCTGCCCGCTGCACGATGCTGGTCACCCAACCTAAAGAAGTCACGGGCCAGGTCAGCATATTGACATATAGAATAAACTCAGCAATAATCCCGTAGCCAATTTGCCCGCTGATTACCTGCATCCCTCCTACATAAACCGTGATGATGGTTGATATTCCTACCAATGCCATAATAATGGGAAAAAACAAGGCATTTACCTTAGTAAGTCTAATGGACTTTACTTTATAATCTTCACTTGCTTTGGCAAATTCTCTAGCACTATCCTCTTCCCTTACAAAAGCTTTGATTACCCGGATTCCAGAAAAAGCCTCCTGTACAAACGTACTTAAACCGGAAAGGCTTCGTTGAATCTTCTCAGAGCGTTCATTAATTAAGTTATTGACAAAGTAAATACTCAAGGAAAGCACCGGGAGTGGAAGCAAAGAATAAAGTGTCAATACCGGATTGACAGAAATCATGTAAGAAATCACCAAAGGGAAAAGAATCAATAAATTGAGTCCATACATAATTGCAGGCCCTAGATACATTCTAACTCTACTGACATCCTCAGTTATCCTTGCCATTAGATCACCAGTGCTGTTCTTTCTATAAAAGCTCAGAGGAAGGTTCTGATAATGCTCATAAATCTCATTCTTCATGTCATATTCGATCCTTCTGGACATGATGATGATGGTTTGGCGAATCAAAAAGAGGAAAAAACCTCTCAACAGAGCCATCACTAAGATCAGAATTCCGAAAACAAATACGAATTGAAGAAAAATTTCACGCGCATTTTCCCCTGCACCACCAAGTTCCAAAGGCCTAAAAATCGAAAAACTTTCTACCACATAATCTATGGCCAGCCTTACCAACTGAGCGGGAATAATTACGAATATGTTAGAAATCACCGTAAATAGTATTCCCAAAAGCAGTAAGCCCTTGTATTTATATAAATACTTATTGAGTCTCCAAAGTGGTTTCACCAAATAAAAATTTTAAAATTCAGAAATAAGTTTGCAGAAACTAGATATATTAATCCTTTGAAGGCCAATAAAAGTATTTAATTTTGTACCGGCCTTTTTAACAAGGTTAAGTCCCAAATATAACACATTCTAAAAAGCTAAGTTCACATGTTAGAGATTAAAGCTACCGAAACTGTGCGAGAGGGCTCCATCTTTGGACAAATCAGCACCATGGATCACGAGCAAGTCGTGATTTGTCATGACCAGCCAACTGGGCTTAAAGCAATTATCGGTATTCACAATACGGTTTTGGGACCGGCTCTTGGTGGTACAAGAATGTGGCCGTATGCTACAGAAGAAGAGGCGATAACAGATGTTTTGAGATTATCCAGAGGAATGACTTTTAAAAATTCCCTTGCAGGCCTGAATCTCGGAGGAGGAAAAGCAGTCATTTTAGGAAACCCATCTCTGAAAAGTGAAGCTTTCTTGAGAAGATTCGGAAGGTTTATCGAAAGCTTAGGGGGAAGATATGTCACTGCCGAAGATGTCAATATGAACACTTCTGATATGGAAATGATCAGAATGCAAACCCGGCATGTGGCAGGTTTACCGGAAATCAAAGGAGGTTCTGGTGACCCATCACCGGTTACGGCCTATGGTACCTACATGGGAATGAAGGCAGCTGCAAAAAAAGCATTTGGGTCTGATTCTTTAAACGACAAGAAAATTGTAGTGCAAGGTGTGGGACAGGTAGGAAAGTATCTCATAGAATACCTTGTTAAAGAAGGTGCAGAGGTAATGATCACAGATATCTTTGAGGAAAAATTAAAACAGGTTGCGAAAAATACAGGAGCCACAGTAGTCGACCCTAACGTAATATATGATCTTAACATGGATATCTATGCACCATGTGCTTTGGGAGCTACTATCAATGATGAAACGATTGACCGATTAAAATGTAAAGTGATAGCAGGAGCGGCCAATAATCAGCTAAAAGACGAGGCAAAGCATGGTAAGATTCTTTTGGAAAAAGGGATCGTCTATGCCCCTGACTTCTTGATCAATGCAGGTGGTGTCATCAACGTAGGCGCAGAATACCTTGGAGGCTATATCAAAGAGATAGTTTATCAGCAGACTGAAAAAATCTACGATACTTGTTTTTCCATATTGGAAAAATCAGAAAAAGAAAATATCCCGGCTCAACAAGCTGCTATCGAGACTGCAAAAGCCAGAATCGAAGCAATGGGAAGAGTGAAATTACCTTTCTAAAGTATCGAATCATTCTTTTTAGACCACCGAAAAGCAATTTCCGGTGGTTTTTTTGTCTACATAGCCATGGGTATACCCCATGCAAATTCCCTATATTTGCAACTCCATTTCTAAGATATGCTAAACAGAAGAATACTAAGGGTCAAGGCATTCCAAAACCTTTATGCTTACGAGCAATGTAAAGGGTCAAACCTAAATTTGGCCAAAGATTTTATAAAAGAATCTTTTTTACCGGACCTCAACAGTATGGAGGTACAGGATAAAGCTGCTCTAAACGAAGAAGCTAAGCTTGCCGTGAAACTGTTTGAGGAGAATCTCGGAAATCCTCAAAAACTGAATGCAAGTGATGCTTCTCCAAAAATCAAAAAAGTGGTTTTGGATGCCTTAAAGCAGTTTAAATCGGCTAATGAAAAGGATAAAGAATTCCTTTTGAAAAACATGGTAGTTTCTGCGGAGCGTATTCCACAGCTCTATTTATTGGCAATCGAACTACTTCAGGCATTTGCAAAACATGTAAGCAAGGAGTTTGACAAAAAAATGAAATTTAACGGAGGCGATCCAGCAGGTTTTGCCAACGAATTAAATTTGGCAAACAACCAAGTATTAAAGCATATCCGCGAATCAGATGCATATAGAGCAGCTGTCGCTAGAAATAATGCGAACTTGGATGACTTGGAGCTGGAAATCAGCGAATGGTTTAGGGATTACATCAAACCATCTGAAGAATACCAAACCTACATAGGGATTTCCAACCCAAGCTTAGAGGAGGATTTCGAGATTGCCGATAATCTTTTGAAAAAGATTATTTTCAAGAATGAGGTAATTCTTAATTACTTTTCGGAAAAAGACCTAAACTGGACAGAAAACAAATCCGTTGTAAGAAGTCTGGCATCCAAGGTCTTGAAAAACTCTTCCTTATTAGATGAGGAAGAAAGCAATCAACTTCCGGAGATTGCAATGAACTGGGATGAGGATAAGGAGTTTTTTCAAAATATCTTTAACTTCACCATCGAGAGTGATGCGGAAAGTAAGGCTTTGATTTCACAAAAAACCAAAAACTGGGATATTGAAAGATTGGCTTTTACAGATAAAATCATCATCTCCATGGCTTTGGCCGAGATGAAAAATTTCCCAAGTATCCCTGTCAAAGTCAGTATTAACGAATACATTGACATATCGAAGACATACAGCACACCGAAAAGCAAGCAGTTTGTCAATGGATTATTGGATGTCATGTCAAAAGAACTAACCGAAAGTGGCGAAATCCGTAAAAGCGGTAGAGGACTTTTGGACAATAAATAAACAAATTATGAGCAAGAACAGCAGCAATTCCCTTCTAGCGTTCCTTGTAGGAGCAGGAGTAGGCACAGCAATAGGAATACTTTTTGCACCTGATGCAGGTGAAAACACCCGTGATAAATTGACTTTTAAACTTTCGAAGTATAAGAAAGAACTGGAAGATCTGATCACGGAATTGGTAGAGGGCAAAGAAACCCACTTCAATGAAGCTAAAACAGAAGGAAAACGAGTGATTACGGAAGCTAAAAACAAAGCCGAGAACTTGTTGAATGATGTGAATAAGTTAATCGATCAAATAAACCAAGGAGACAACTAATATGAAAATCAACATGTTGAGTGCAGCAGCTTTATCCCTTTGCCTTGCGTTGGGAACTGCCTGCAGCCAGAAAACCGACCAAGATGCAAAGATCAAGGCATTGGAAGAAAAAATTGCCGCTTTAGAAACGAGCAATACCTCTGTTACCCCTGTGAATGCCCAAGCATCCCAAGTAGCGGATCCAAGTACCTTAGGCCAATTCCAGTTTCCGGAAATGGAATATGATTTTGGCAACATCAATGAAGGTCAAATCATCGAGCATGAATTCAGCTTTACAAATACCGGCGAAGCACCTTTGGTGATTTCCAATATCACAGCCTCTTGTGGATGTACCACTCCAGACTGGACCAAAACTCCAATCAAACCAGGAGAAGAAGGATTTGTGAAAGTTGTATTTAACTCAACTTCTAAAAAAGGAGCTCAAGCTCCAACTGTAAGTATTCAGGCAAATACTAACCCTACTGTTACTAGATTGAGAATGAAAGGAACAGTGACACCTAAAGTAGCTGGAGCAGCGGCCCCAGTAGGACCAGTTAAAAAATAAGCATGATTACTACAGTATTGGCACAGGCCGCCGCAGGTGGTGGCGGCATTCTCGGACAAGTTTTCCTGTTCGGTTCTATTATTCTGATTATGTATTTCTTTATGATCAGACCACAGCAGAAAAAACAAAAGGAAAGCAAAAAATTTATTGAAGAAATCAAAAAAGGCGACGAAGTGGTTACGATTGGAGGCCTTCACGGAAAAGTAAGTTCCGTAGACTCTGATACCGTCGTCCTAGAATTAGATAGAGGTTTAAAAGTTACTGTTGAGAAATCAGCAATATCATTGGACTTCTCCAAAAAAACGACACCAAGTAAATAAATTGAATTTTGCCGGAAACTAAAAAATCCTCCAAAGGGATTTCTCCTAAAAAACTCTCTGATCTAAAAGTGGTAGTTCTCTGCATAGCAGCAGCTACCACTTTTTGGATTTTAAACGCCCTCAATAAGGACGATTATAATACGATTGTGGACTTTCCGATAGAAATCGTCTACAATGAAGAGGCCTATATGCCCGTCAAACAATTGCCTTCAAGCATAGAAATTGAAATCAATGGAAATGGCTGGGATCTTTTACGTAAGTATTTTAATATCAATGAGACACCTTTTCAAATTGATCTAGAAAACCCCGCATCAAAAGATTTTATCCTCACCACCGATTTGAAGAGGTCATTAGGTGATTTTTTAAGCCCTACCCAGCTGATTTCAGTTTTGGAAGATTCTATCCAGTTTCAAATTGACCAGGTCCAAACTGTTCAGCTGAAACCGCAATTAGATTCCAGTTCATTCTCTCTTGCGACAAATTTCAGATTGCTTGGGGATATAAAATTCCAACCATCTACTATTAAAGTCAAAGGACCAAGTTCCATTCTAAAAGCATTCGAGGGTACATTTCCTGTGAAAATGAACAGGGAAAAAATCAACGAAAATATCAATGAGGATTTTGAGCTTGAAATACCAAAGAATTTAAGCAGCATGGTAAGTCTGACTGAAGAACAGATCAATGTCCAATTTGAGGTGGTGGAATTTTTACCTGGAAATAAGAGATTGAAAGTCAAAAAAATCAATTTCCCACGCACAGCTACGATGGAAAATGAGGAAATGACAATCATGATGTATTATTTGGTCGATGAACGCAATTTGAGTGACCTGAAAGAGCTGGAATTCGAGGCGGTTTTGAATTATTCCCAAAGAAATAAAGCGGACAGCACGATTACGGTCAAGGTAGAACCAATGCCTGGTTATTTAGATCAGGTGCGAATCGAACCCTCCACGATTAAGCTCAAATATGAGTAGAAAGCATCCTTTATTGGTAGGATTAACTGGCGGTATAGGATCAGGGAAATCCACCACTGCAAAAATTTTTCAAATATTGGGCATTCCATGCTATTTCGCAGATGATCGGGCAAAGTGGCTAATGGCAAATGACCCAAAACTGGTCGAATCCATCAAAGCATCTTTTGGCACAGAATCCTATCTGGAAGACGGAGCAGTCAACAGGGTTTATCTGGGAGAAACTGTCTTTTCAGATCCTGAAAAAGTAAAGAAAATCAATTCGCTGGTACATCCGGCAGTCGCAAAGGACTTTAATTCTTGGGCAGAAAATCAAACCAGCCCTTATGTTTTAAAAGAAGCTGCATTGATTTTTGAAACGGGGAGCCATAAAGACCTAGATCAGGTTATCAATGTCAGCTCCCCAATTAAGGTAAGAATATCCAGAGTGTTGATGCGGGATAATCATCGAAGTATCGAGCAAGTACATCAAATTATCGACCAGCAAATGCCCGACGAAAACAAAAATGAGTTAGCGGATTTTGTTATTAAGAATGTGGACAACAAATTGTTGATTCCACAGGTATTAAAAATCCATGAAGCTCTTCTTGCAAAATCATAAATACTCCTCAACCAATCTGATTTTTAAAACTCGAAATGAAAGGATATAACCCCAATCAATGGTTTCGCATTTTATTTCTGATCCAAAAATCTGACACGCTATTCAGGTTAGCGCCATTGATGCTAATCATTTTGGTTTATTCATTGGGCATCGCCTGGTTTGAAATTGAATATCTTAAAATCGGTAAAGATAGCTGGGTCCAATACCTGCCCGCAATGCATAGTTTATTGAGTTTTGTCATTTCCATATTGATGGTTTTCAGAACGAATACTGCCTATGATCGATGGTGGGAAGGCAGAAAACTTTGGGGAGCATTGGTGAATTGCAGCCGAAACTTTGCTTTAAAAATGTCTGCTGTCCTTGATCCAAATGACATTGAAAACAGAAGGTTTTTCCGTAAAAGCATCCCCGTTTATGCTTTTGCATTGAAAGAACATCTGCAATCCAATGTAACACTTTACATGTTGGATGACAGTGAACATGATGAAATCAAACCAGAAATTGATGTCAAAAAGCATGTGCCCAATCAAGTGGCAAAGATCATGTTTAATCGAGTCAATAAACTTTACCTTGCGAAAAAAATCAGCGGTGATCAACTAATTGTTCTCAACAATGAACTGACAGCATTTACTGACATCTGTGGTGCCTGCGAACGGATTAAAAACACACCTATCCCCTATTCCTATAGCTCTTTTATCAAAAAATTTATTCTGGTTTATGTGATGACCTTGCCATTGGGTTTTGTGTTCACATTGGGATATTACGCTGCTCCGATCGTAACTTTTATTTTTTATGTATTGGCAAGTTTGGAATTGGTGGCAGAGGAAATCGAAGAACCATTTGGTACGGACATGAATGACCTACCGATGGAAAAACTTTCTGAAAACATCAAAAAACACATCGAAGAACTAATCTGATCAGAGTTTCTTTTCTGACCAGCTTTTATTGACGATTTTCCATTGTCCATCAATTTTCATCAAAGTCAAAAAATCGTAATAATAAATTCCCGGCCAATACAATTCCGTTTCTACCGAGGCAGCATTGCCCTGAACACGTATCGAAACAATCTCATTTTGATGAACTGCAGGATTTCTGGGCTCACCTTTGGAAGTCGCTTCAGCCCAGGTTTCAAAAGTCGTCAGTGTAAAATCTTCTCCGCGATATCCAATCAATCTTGCCTCAGGGATAAATGCCTGCCTCAATTTAGCTTTGTCTCGCTGCATCATCCCATCAAAATATAGCTGGATAGTTGCACTGATCAGTTCACGGTCGTTTGTTGTTTGCGAAGTTCCTTCGAAAGCCACAATAAACATCATCACTAAAAAAACAGAAAGGCTTTTCATAGATATTGAATTGAAATTTAAAACTTCACAGCATAAATCATTCCTTTGATTTTAAATTTGAAGATTGAACTTTTGTTCGGTTATTAAAGATTGAATTAAAGGAAATTTTTCTCCTAAAAGGTTCATGACACAAAACTTCAACCTCCGCAAGGTCAATGTGACCAGATATATTCTTCCTCTGAGAGAAGGCGGGTCATTGCCTGCTTTGGCGGATGCAGATGATGGATTTAAGTATGTCCTCAAATTCAGAGGAGCTGGACAACGCGAAAAAGCCCTTATCTCCGAATTTCTGGGAGGAGAAATTGCCAGAATCCTTGGTTTGAAAGTTCCGGAATTGGTTTTTGCAAACTTAGATCCTGCGTTCGGAAGATCAGAGGGTGATGAAGAAATCCAAGATTTACTCAAAGGTAGTCAGGGCTTAAACCTGGCTTTGCATTTTCTTTCTGGAGCTATTAATTACGATGCTTTGGCCATGCAAATTGATCCTCTTTTAGCTTCAAAAATAGTATGGTTGGACATGTTCATCACCAATGTAGACCGTACTTTTCGTAATACCAATATGCTGATGTGGAACAGAGAGCTGTGGTTGATTGATCACGGAGCTGCATTTCTTTTTCATCATTCCTGGACTAATTGGGAGAAAAATGCCAAAGGCCCATTTCCAATCATCAAAAATCATGTGTTACTGCCACAGGCAAGCCAATTGGAAGAGGCGAATGAACTATTAAAAGCTTTGCTGAATGATGACTTTTTTGAGGCATTAGTAGCTGAAATACCCGAGGAATGGCTCCTAGCGGGAGGGGATTCTGAGGATGTTTCTGAAATCCGAAAAGTCTATGCAGGTTTTCTTTCCCAGCGACTTTCTTATTCTGATCAATTCACTAAAGAGGCTCAAGATGCAAGGTAAACACTTATATGAGTATGCCGTGATCCGGGTAGTACCACGGGTGGAGCGGGAGGAATTCATCAATGTTGGTGTAATTCTCTGTGATTGGAAGAATGGCTTTCTTGGCTCAAAAATTCATTTAAATCCAGAGAAACTTCTGGCAATAGATCCGGAGGCGGATCTGGAAATGATTCAGCTCAACCTGCAATCTTTTGGAAAAATCTGTCAAGGAAAATCCCAAGGTGGATTAATCGCTGAGATGGATTTAGCCTCAAGATTTCGCTGGTTGACAGCTGTCAGAAGTTCAATTATTCAGACTTCAAGACCTCATAATGGGTTCAGCGATGATTTAGAAAAGACCCTCCAAAAAATCTTTGAAGAACAAGTTGCTTAATGAAAAAACCTATAACACTAGAAAAACAAACCATGAAATACCTAAAGCTTATCGCGGTAGCGATACTCTTCTTTTCAGTTTCTTTTACTCTTAAAGCCTCTGTTGACACGGTTTCAACTTATAGCAAAGTGATGAACAAAGAGATCAAAGCGGTAGTCATCACTCCTGACTCTTACAATTCAAATCAAGATTACCCCGTCGTTTACTTGCTTCATGGTTATTCGGGTAATTATGCCTCATGGATCAAAAGTGCTCCACAGATCGAAGCATTGGCAAATCAATATGAAATGATTTTAGTAACTCCGGACGGGAACTTTGACAGTTGGTATTGGGACAGTCCTGTGGATCCAAGTTCCAAATATGAAACTTACTTCACTGAAGAACTGATCCCATATATAGATCAAAATTACAGTACCAAGTCCACCAAAGAAGGAAGAGCTATCACCGGATTAAGTATGGGAGGTAATGGAGCATTGTATTTGGCAATTCGCCATCAAGATATATTTGGAGTGGCAGGTAGTCAAAGTGGAGGTGTGGATATAGCACCTTTTCCGGAAAACTGGAACATGAAAAGCTACTTGGGTTCAAGAGCAGAGTTTCCCAAGAGGTGGAAAGACTATTCTGTCATGGGTCAACTTCATTTATTGAGTAGAAATAATCTCCCAATAATCATTCACTGCGGTACTGGCGACTTTTTTTATCAGGTTAATTTGAAACTACATGAAGAGCTCACTTACTTGAATATTCCGCATAGCTTTACTGCAAATCCTGGAGGACATACTTGGGATTATTGGAGAGAATCTGTTCAATACCAGCTTTTATTCTTTCATAATTATTTTCAAAGTGTTACTGAAAAATAAAAGCGCACTTAATATTTGATATGAAAACATCCAAATCCAAACTTTCCACGTTTTCCAAATAGTGCGAAACACCAACTCACTTCCTCACTTTATGAGAATTTCTATTAAAGGTTTGATCTTAAGTTTTCTCATTTCAGGCAATTTATTTGCCCAAGAAACGAAAGTGAAAATTTCTGGGGTAATAGTTGACAATGCATCCTCTGAAAAAATGCCTTATGTCAATGTGTTGCTAAAAACAGCCAATGATACCAGCTTTGTAACCGGGGCTATATCAGATGAATCCGGGCTTTTTACTTTAGTCGATATCGCTCCGGGAAATTATGAGTTGGAAGCCAGTTTTCTGGGTTATGAAACCCTGAAAAAAGAACTTTTTGTTGGATCAAGCTCTGCTTTTTTGAACTTAGGAGAACTGTCCATGATTGGGTCTTACCAAGAATTAGGTGCTGTTGAAGTCTTAGGACAAGCTGAAGCAGTCAGCAATAAAATGGATAAAAAGACTTATGATTTGAGTCAAAACATCAGTCAAAGTGGAGGCTCAATTCTTCAGGCCATGTCCAATCTACCCGGAGTCACAGTTCAGGAAGGGCGTGTTCAAATCCGAGGAAATGACCGCGTTGCAGTATTGATTGATGGAAAACAGACTGCTTTGACTGGTTTTGGCAACCAATCAGGACTGGACAATTTACCTTCCTCCTCTGTTGAAAGAATAGAAATCATAAACAATCCTTCTGCGAAATTTGACTCCAACGGAAATGCGGGGATTATCAACATCATTCTTAAAAAAGAAAAGCAGGAAGGGTTTAATGGGAAAGTCGGAATGGCTTTAGGCCTGGGCGCGAATTGGGTCAAGAAAGAAAATCTGCCGGGGATCCGTCCCCAGTACCAAAATACGCCAAAAATCAACCCGTCTCTATCTTTAAACTACCGAAAGAAAGATGTGAACTTCTTTCTTTCCGCAGATAACTTATATACACAGACACTGAATAAAAACGAGTTCGTTACCCGAACTTATGATGATGGATCTGTTATCAACCAACAATTAAAAAGAAATCGTAATACCAATTTTCTTACCACCAGAGCAGGAATGGATTGGACTATTGATGCTTCAAATACTTTGACGATTTCAGGTTTATTTGGAAGTGAAAAGATCATTGATCGTGGAGACCAACCTTTTTTTAATGGTGATTATTCAGAGCGATTTAGACTTTGGCAGTTTTTAGAGGATGAATTAAAAACTACTGTCATGGGCACAGCTGCTTTCCAGCATAAATTTAAGGACCCTGGTCATAGTCTTTCCGCAGGTTTCAATTATACATTTCATCGAGAAGATGAACAGTATTTCTTTACCAATACACTTTCAGATTATGTTGGGGAAGAGGCTTTCAAATTGCTCTCAGATGAAAATGTTGTGGATGTCACACTCGATTATGTGAAACCTCTAAAAAATGGTCGTTTTGAAACTGGCTTTAAGTTTCGGAGACGTTGGATTCCAACCAATATGCAGTTTTTCCCAAGCGCAAATTCTCCAATTGATTCACTTGCTGGAGGAGCTGCAACCTACAAGGAAACCATTCCTGCTGTTTATGGAAATTATGTGTTTGAATCAAAAAAAGTAGAAGCGGAAATAGGCCTGAGGCTGGAATACATCAATTTGAACTATGAGGTAAACCCAAATCATCCTACTTATAAAAGTGATGGTTATAATTACTTTCAACCCTTTCCAAATACTCGATTGAGCTATAAGCTCAATAATTTAAACAAGGTAACAGTTTCTTATAATCGAAGGGTTGACAGACCAAACGAAGTAGACATCCGAATCTTCCCAAAATACGATGATGCTGAAATAATCAAGGTTGGAAATCCGGCATTGGAACCACAGTTTACTAATTCTTATGAATTAGGATGGAAAACTTCCTGGCAGACAGGATCTCTTTATGCAGCCATTTATCATCGAATGGTAGACGGAACTATCACCCGGATTTCCACTACTTATGGAGACAGCAAATTGATTTATGCAATTTTCCAAAATGCAGGAAAAAGCTTTAATACCGGCCTTGAGTTCATCTGGGAGCAAGATGTCAATGACTGGTATTCTTTTGACCTAAATCTGGTTGGATATCATAATCAGATCGATGCATTTACTGTCGAAAACCTTTATCCTGAACCTCATATTTTTACAGCCGAAAAGCAGGAGATTTACTCAGGAAATCTCAAATGGAATTCCAAGTTCAAGTTTTCGGAAAATTTTACCGGTCAATTGACTGCAATTTATTTTGCACCTGATGTGATTCCCCAAGGAAAAATTCAAGGAAGATTTACCTTGGATATGGGACTGAAAAAAGTGATTCAAGATGGGAATGGAGAAGTATTCTTTAATTCTACCGACCTACTAAATACGATGGTAATCAAAAAAACTGTTGATGGGAATAATTTCAGCTATACCAGTGCGGATTATTACGAGACGCAGGTTTTTAGAATAGGATACAGCTACAAGTTTTAAAAAAATAAGGCAAGGAATTGATAAGTTGAGGTTAAAAATCTGAAAGGTTTTTTATTCTTGTAATTGAAAAATCTCTGCAGAATCATTAAAAGATGAATTACCTCCCGTGAGTGCTACGAAATTAACCAGACAAATGGGGCTTTTGGCCCTAATTGCTACGGGAGTCTGCTCCATGCTTGGGGCATCTATTAACGTTGTCCCATTTATGATTCAGCGTAATGTTCCCGGTATCGGGCCTTACGTTTTGCCTGCATTTTTATTTGCTGCCATCCCAGCCTTATTTGCTGCGCTTGCTTACGGCATTCTGGCTTCTGCCATGCCTCGTGCCGGCGGAAGTTATATTTATGCAAGTCGAGGCCTCAATCCCTATTTGGGTTTTGTAGCCAGCTTTTCCCAATGGTTTGGTTTATCAATTGTTATTGGTGTCATCGCTTATATTACTGTTCCATTTATCCGGGATGTAACCTCTAGTTTCGGCTGGGAAAATGTTTCTAATACATTGGAAATAGGATGGGTAAGAGTTGGACTGGCTTTGGGGCTCATTTGGGGTTTTGTGGGAGTGAACATTCGCGGCCTAAAATCTTACGAGAGGATTGTATTGCCCATGATGTTTTTGATGTTTGCGCTTGGAGGGATTGTAATCATATCAGGGCTTCTATTCGATTCATCTGATTTTTTAACTGCCCTGAAGGAAAAAGAAGAAAGAACCTTTACACCCACAACAGATATTGCATTTGACTGGCGAATCTTTTTCTCAGCAGCCGCATTACTCTTCTCTAGTTTTATTGGCTTCGATTCTATTGCCCAAGCAGGAGGAGAAGCCAAAAACCCAAAAAAATCCCTTCCTCAGGCGATTTTGCTGGCAATTCTTGGTGTCGGGGCTTTCTATTTTCTATTTGCAGCGGCAGTTTATCATATTGTTCCTTGGAGTTTTGTGGCGGCAGAAGCGATAGAAAAAGACATTACAGCCCCAGGACTTTTAAGCTATGTATTGCCTTCAGGTTGGGGGATTGCTATTTTGGTTGGTGCAGCAATCGCTTTAATCAACGATTTACCAGCCATGCTTTTATCTGTTTCCAGATTAATGTTTGCTTGGGCAAAAGATGGGATTTTCCCAAAAGCCATTTCAAAAATCCATCAAAAAAATAACACACCATACATAGCTCTAATAGTGGCAGGAATCATGGCGAGCATAGGCGTTTTAGGCTCGCACTTTGCCGGGGACTTCTTTTTGGGAATAGATATCATGGTTACTTCCATGATGGTCAACTTCCTGCTAATGTGTATTACTTTGGTGACTATCACTAAAGTTAATTCGAAAGTAGCAGAACGAATCTCTGTGATAAAAAACCGTAGGGTTCAAATGTGCATTGGTTGGATAGGGATTCTGAGCTTAACAGGCTTTCTGGCCATACATACCTACAAAGATTTGACTTCAGATGTCAAAGAATGGTATTTTCATTCTACTCCTATTTGGATTATCGTCATGGGATTGGCCAGTATAATATTCATATATAACTGGAGAAGATTGAAAAAAAATGAACCCAAATTATCAGAACGATTTTTAAACCTTCCAGAAGAATAAGCATGATCGGAAAAATTGAATTAGCCAACAAATTGGAGATCTCTCGAATAGTTACGGGTCTTTGGCAAATAGCTGATATGGAAAGGGATGGTAAAACTTTAGATCCCGTTGCCACCTCCAACTATATGAAGCCATATTTAGATGCGGGACTTTCTTCTTTTGACATGGCTGATCATTATGGTTCGAGTGAAATTATAGCTGGGACATTTAAAAACAGTCTGGCAAATAAAAACGAGGTCCAGCTCTTTACCAAGTGGGTGCCTAAACCAGGTAAAATAAGTAGGGATGATGTTCGTGAAGCTGTGCAAACTGCATTGGACAGGATGCAACAAACTTCCATTGACTTGTTACAATTCCATGCTTGGTTCTACCCAGATCCAAGTTGGCTTGATGGTTTATTTTACTTAAAAGAACTTCAGGAAGAAGGGCTTATCAAACATCTTGGAGTGACCAATTTTGATTCAGCCCACCTTCGTATGGCTTGTGCAAGCGGTATTTCAATCGTAAGTAATCAAATCTGCCATTCTGTGATCGACCAAAGAGCTTCGCATCAAATGAAAAAAGTCTGCGAGACTTATGGTGTAAAACTTTTGGCATTCGGCACTTTGGCGGGAGGATTTCTGACTGATAAATGGTTAGGGAAATCAGAGCCTAAAAATGAAGAATTGACCACTTGGTCTCAAATGAAATACAAGCGTTTCATTGATGCAGCAGGCGGATGGGATCCTTTTCAAAATGTTTTGCTTACCCTTAAGAGCATTGCTGATAAGCACCAAGCATCCATTGCCAACATTGCCACTAGATATATTCTGGAAAACCCAACTGTCGCTGCGGTAATCGTAGGAGCTCGACTGGGTGAAAGCGAGCATATTGCCGATAATACCAAAATGCTAGAAATTGATTTATTGCTTGAGGATATCGAAGCGATAAAAAATGCTCAAAGTCACTTAAAACCCATTCCTGGGGACTGTGGAGACGAGTATAGGAAACCTCCTTTCTTAACTGCTTCTGGTGATTTAAGTGATCATTTAGAAACTATTCCCAAACCTTTTACTCCAATCAAGACAGGAAAAAACAGAGAACAGATTTTTAGTGGGACAGAATGGGAAGAATATGCAGGTTACTGCCGAGCAGTGAAAGATGGAAATAGAATCCATGTTTCAGGAACTACTGCTACCCATGGTTCGATGATGATCGGAGGAAATGATCCAGCCGCACAAACCCATTTTGTGATCGACAAAATAGAAGGAGTATTGACGTCTTTCGGAGGCTCCTTGGCAGATGTAGTGCGAACTCGGATTTTTGTCAATGAGCTTAAAGACTGGGAGCCAGTTGCCCGTGCCCATGGCGAAAGATTCAGAGGAATCAACCCGGCAAATACCTTGGTAGAAGCAAAACTTGTGGGTGAAGGTTATAGGGTTGAAATTGAGGCAGAAGCCGTATTAAGTTAAGACCTAAAAAGAGGCTGTCTCAAAAGTCCATAATAATGTCTGCCTGAGCGGAGTCGAAGGCTTAATACAGTGAATTAAGCTACATTTCGATTTCGAGACTCTCGTCTCTCAAGTGCTCAATGTGACAAAAAAAGTAAGCTCAATAAAATTAATTGAGCTTGTTTTTTTCTATTTCTGCTTCAAAGGAAGGCCAATCATTTTGCATAAAATCATTTACCGCTTTTGAAAAATCATTAATCAGTGTCGTAGCCAGATGAAGAATTTCTCTGTTTTGAGAAGAAGGAACTGTTGTTTGCGCTGCAGCAATATTTAGAGCCTCGTGGATTTTTGAATAAGGTGAGGTTTCAAAGGATTGCCAAGCACCCACTTGCCTTTCTGGTCTTGGAATTTGACCATGAGAACGAAGTTTGGTTAACTCAAGCTTCATTTTTTTGGCCATTAAAATGGTGGGATTATCTGCTTCAACTCCCGCTTTATTTTGCTTAGTAATCCATGTATCAATCCATTCCATTTTCTCATCAATTGTCTTCAGGTCTTTGGCTAAAAGTGAAACTTGGGCATCTACTTCTTTTCTGAAATCATAAAGAGCTATGTCAACACTTGGTTCTATTTCAAACCGTGGATCCGGTACGACCTTCACTTTCGTGGTATCCTTAAAATCACCATAACTTAGGACGATTGTATATTCTCCAGGTAATACCGGGATATCTCTAGAAAACTCATCTCCCCCTCCACCAGATAAAGAAGCCGCAGTCTCATCTAATTTCCAGATCATATAGTTTAATCCTTTTTCCAAATCGCCTGATTCAACTGCATTGATCAGTTTGTTTTTGGAGTCAAAAACTTCTGCCTTTACCATCTCACTGGAATCGGGAAGATCTGACAAGAAGAAAGGGATTTTAGTTTTTTGGAACACCTTATTCTCGCCTTCAAAAGTTGTGTTAAAGCCAGTCCAGATATTCCCAGGAGGGTTGATAAATAAACCTTTTACTTGGACCGCATCATTCATAGGAAGAGCCGTAATCCCATTTTTTAAACGATTTGAAGCAATTTCTCTCAGGGAAAGCAAGTCATCCAATACCCAAATTGCCCTTCCAAAAGTTCCTACTATCAAGGCCGACTCTGGTTCTTGAATCTTCAAATCCATGGTGGAAACCGATGGAAATCCATTTTTAAATTGCTCCCAGGATTTTCCTTCGTCGATACTTATCCACAAACCATTTTCAGTTCCCAAGAAAACCAATTGTGCCTCTACCGGATCCTGAATGATCGTAAGCGCATATCCTTTAACATCAGTTTCATCCACCATCCGAGACCAAGTGATTCCAAAGTCTGTAGTTTTAAAAACATAAGGAGCATAATCTCCTTTTCTATAATCATTGACTACCAGCCATGCTGTGCCCTTATCAAATCGAGAAGCTTCAAATTGGACAATCCACCCTTCATTCGGCATTCCCTTCACATTTAGAGTACGGTTTTCCCAAGTTTTTCCTCCATCGGTAGATATTTGAACTTGACCGTCATCCGTCCCCACCCAAATTACCTTTTCATCCAATGGACTAGGAGCAATCGTCAAGATGGAATTATAGCGTTCGGCGCCGGAAACATCCAGAGTCAATCCCCCATAATCGGCCTGTTGATGCAAAGGATTATTGGTGGTTAGATCAGGAGAAATAATTTCCCAGGAAGCACCCTTGTCGCGGGTTAGGTGAACAAACTGAGAACCATAATAAGCTGAATTTTCATCGAATGGATTTCTGGCAAAGCCAGCATTCCAATTTAAACGCAAACTGGTTTTTAAATCCGGAGCAGGAGGTTGAATACTTACGTAGTATCCCGTCAATTTATCGTATCGATATAAGTTTCCGTTTTGGGAAGAGCCATACCCGAATCTGGAATTATCTAAATCAGGGGAAATATCAAAGCCATCGCCGCCAACTAAATACTGCCAATAGAGCGTCCGTATTCCACCCCTTTTCCAGGTATAGGCAGGTCCTGACCAGTTGCCATTGTCCTGCATTCCTCCATAAACATTATACGGCACATCATGATCCACGCCCACATGATAGAATTGTGCAACCGGAATGGTCTCTGGAAAATACCAGCTTTCGCCATGGTCATAGGTAATGCCTAATCCTCCATCCCCTCCTATAATAAAGTGTTTAGCATCCTTTGGGTTGACCCAAAAAGCATGAAAATCTGCATGTATCCCTTTGGTTTCATCGGCAGGAATCATGGGAACAGGATCAAAAGAAACTCCTCCGTCATAACTTACAGATAGCGGCTGATAAATATTGTAAACCCGATCTGGGTCTTCGCTGTCCACAGCTAAATCCTGAAAATAGAAAGGCCTGTTATTGGCAAACCTTGGGTTGTCATTGATCATCTGCCAGCTTTCTCCTCCATTATCACTTCGATAAATGGCGTTCTTCTGAGCTTCTATTTTAGCGTAAACTCTATCTGGATTGGATGGGGCTATAGCAAAACCTATCCTTCCTAAATCACCAGAAGGTAGCCCTTCAGTTTCTCCCTGTTTTTGCCAATTCTTTCCGCCGTCATTCGAAACATAAAGTCCAGAACCCGGACCGCCTGAGGTAAAATAATAGGGCGTTCTTTTATGCTCATAAAGTGCAGCAACTAGTCTTTGGTTATTCCTTGGATCCATCACCAAATCAGCAATCCCTGACTGATTATTTGAAAACAAAACCTTTTCCCAAGTGCTCCCACCATCCGTGGTTTTGTAAAGTCCTCTATGCTCATTTCCAGTAAAAGGATCACCCATTGCCCCTACATATACAATGTTGGGATCGTCCGGATCAATGATGATTCTGTGAATGGTTTTTGTGTCTTTCAGCCCCTTGAATTCCCAGGTTTCGCCCCCATCGACACTTTTGAATATACCCATTCCCAAATTCATAGAATTCCTGGGATTCCCTTCTCCAGTCCCAACCCAGATCACATTTGGATTACTTTGTTGAATTGCTAGGGCTCCTATATTTTGAGTAGGTTGCTCATCAAAAACAGGTTTCCAGGCTGTGCCCCCGTTTTCTGACTTCCAAACTCCCCCTGAAGCGGCACCCACGTACATGATTTTAGGATTATCCGTTACCACATCTATAGCGGTAATTCGCCCACTCATATTTGCGGGACCGACATTTCGGATATTTAAATTTTTTAGAGTTGAAAAATCAAGCGTTTGAGCAAAGAGGGAATTGCAGAAACAGAAAAAAAATAAAATGATTAAGCTTTGAACTCTCATAAGTGCCTTGCTGATTTTCTATTGGATGATTCGGAGCTGAATACTTATTTCTCTCCATGAAGACCGAAAATATCAAAAAAAGGCGAAAACTAGCTTAGGCTAAACACAATCAAATAACTGAATTTAAAAGTATGGATTAAAAAAATCAAACTATCCTAGATTCGGAATATAAGTCATAAGCAGCCACCAATAATTGTCTTCCCGGAGTATTGGTATAGCGATCATATTTAAGAATCTCTTCCCTATCTGAAGTATAAGCAGGCTGATACTCCCCTTCTATATCATCCCAAAGAATCAGTAAAAAATCATACGGAATTCTACTATTCCGGCCGTTGTCGAGCCAATTCTCGAAAACTTGTTCATCTAAAGACTTGGGAAAGCTTGCTCCTTCAAACATGTGGGATTAAATGGATTTATTATGGCAAAATACAAATGAATACGGCATGATTACTTCTAAAATCAGAAAGAAAAAAAGGAATCTCGATTGAGATCCCTTTTCCAATTAACAATAAACCCAAAATAAATATTATCGATCGATAGACCCTAAAACTTTTTTCATAAAAGCGTTCCCGGCATCCTTTTCAGACATTCCTTCAGCCACCATTTCATGTACTTCAAGCGCACCGCAAAGGTTAGAGATCAACTCTCCAATCACATCGATTTCCGGCTCTTTAAGTGATGGTGCTTCAGAAATATTCTCCAATACTTCCAGAGCGGTTTCAATTTGCTCCGGGGTACAGGTTCTCTGAATGGTTTTAATTACTGGCAACTTCATTGATCAAAGCTTTTAATTGGTCTTCTTTATTTGTCTGAATTTGATTTACCAACTGACCTCCTTTGAAAGAAGCAAAAGTTGGCAGATTGTTTACTTGAGCCAATTTTCGGGAATTCGGAAATTTCTCAGCATCCACAATGACAAAAACCTTGTCAGCATTTTCACCAGCCAGTCTTCTGAACTTCGGCTTCATGATGCGGCAGTTGCCACACCAGCCTGCAGAATATTGCACGATCACCTGATCATTGCCTGCAACTAGCTCCTGCAAAGTATCTTCAGTTAGTTCGATCATGATTTAATTATTTGATAAGTAGTTAGCAACACCTTCGTTGGTAGCCTGCATCGCTTCTTTTCCTTCTTCCCAGTTAGCAGGACAAACTTCACCAAATTTCTCTACGTGGATCTGAGCATCCAAAATTCTCAAATACTCATCGATATTTCTTCCCAATGGAAGGTCATTGATCGATTCGTGACGAACGATTCCTTCTTTATCGATCAAGAATGTACCTCTATAAGCAACAGGCGCACCTGCAAATGACCAAAGACGAGTTTCAGCATCAAAAGAATATTCTCCTGCCAAAACACCATAGTTCAAAGAAATAGTCTTAGCCGCATCAGCCAAAATAGGATAAGTAACACCTTCAATACCACCTTCTGCTTTTGGAGTCATCAACCAAGCCAGGTGAGTCTCTTCAGTATCTGTAGAGCAACCGATCACGACAGTGTCTCTCTTTTCAAATTCAGCCAATTTAGACTGGAAAGCATGAAGTTCAGTTGGACAAACGAAAGTAAAATCTTTTGGATAGAAGAAAAGAATGACGTTTTTACTTCCTAGGTATTGCTCTAGACTGAAGTTTTCTACGATCTCTTCTCCATTTACTACTGCTCCTACTGAAAATGCCGGAGCTTTTTTTCCTACTAATGCCATATCTGTGTTTTTATTGAAAATTTGATAACACAAATCTAACTCAGTAATTAATACTTTAAAAAATTCTATTCTTTATTGAATTTTTAGAAATTCACGCCTTACCAATTTTTATTTGGAGAAATCATCTTCCCCAGTCTTTAATTGATTCAGAAAATTCTTGACTCCAAAAATTTATTTGCCCGCTACCGATTGCGGACAAAATCGCAAATTCCTGATTGAAATATCCTATTGCTAATAGCTTTTGCCTATTGAAACAAAAAATGCCCTGATTCACAGGGCATTTTTTGTTTTAGATCCTATCGAATCCCAAATAAGGGTGAAGCACCTTCGGCATCATGATTCCATCAGGTGTTTGATTGTTTTCTAAGATGGAAGCGACAATCCTTGGCAAAGCCAGCGCACTTCCATTAAGTGAATGCGCCAATTGAGTTTTTTTATCCTCCCCTCTGTATCGGAGTTTCAATCGGTTCGACTGATATGTTTCAAAATTAGAAACAGAACTCACTTCCAGCCATCTTTCCTGCGCAGCAGAATATACCTCCATATCATAGGTCAAAGCTGAAGTAAATCCCATGTCACCGCCGCAAAGCCTCAAAACCCGATAAGGCAACTCAAGCTTTTGCAATAATCCTTGGACATAACTGCTCATACTTTCCAGCGTCTCATAGGATTTATCCGGATGGGTGATCTGGACAATCTCAACTTTATCGAATTGATGCAATCTATTCAAACCACGAACATGGGCACCCCAACTTCCAGCTTCTCTTCTGAAACAAGGCGTGAATCCAACATTTTTTACAGGAAGGTCCTCCTCAGCTAAAATTACATCCCGGTACAAATTAGTAATTGGGACTTCAGCCGTGGGAATCAAGTAAAGGTTATCTGCAGTGGCAAAGTACATTTGGCCTTCTTTGTCCGGTAGTTGCCCGGTACCGTATCCCGAATCTTCATTGACCAAAATTGGTGGCTGTACTTCCGTGTATCCCTGTGCCATCGCTTCATCCAGGAAGAAATTGACCAAAGCTCGCTGAAGTCTTGCTCCTTTTCCCTTATAAACCGGAAAACCTGCACCGGCGATTTTTACCCCAAGGTCAAAATCAATGATGTCATATTTTTTGATCAGTTCCCAGTGCGGTTGTTTTCCCTCATGTAAGACTGGTATTGTGCCATTCTCAAGTACCACTTCATTGTCATCTGCAGATTTGCCTGCCGGTACTGAACGATGTGGTACATTCGGGATGGTATATAAAATTGACTTTAGGGATTCCTCTGCTGTAGAATTTTGGTCTTCCAACTCTTTGATCTGGATTTTGATCTGGGCTGTGCGCTCCTTGATCTCCATTGCCTCAGTTGCTTTACCTTCTTTCATCAACATCCCGATCTGCTTTGAAATGGAATTCGATTCCGACTGCAACTGGTCTCGTTGGGCCTGAGTGGATTTTCTTAAGTCATCCAGCCGGATTGTCTCCGCCAGAACTTCCTCCGCATTTTGAAAATTTCTCTTTTGTAGTCCGGCCAATACACCGGCGTAGTTGTCTCGAATTTGATTAACTAACAGCATTTGAAAATCTTGGAAATTGAAGCCCCAAAGATAAGCATGTTATTGAACTATCACTGTTTTATTGACAGATGAGAAAGGTCCTTCTAGCTCTTTTCCATCTGTTCTCAATAAATTCACAATTACCTGATAGGTCCCTTTCGGAAGATTTGCCACCCTGACAGGTTTCATTTCTTCTATTTCATACATGTAATCATTGATACGGATTTGGACTTTTAGTCCATCTAGCTCCATATCTCCTCCTATTACCAAAAAATCCACAATGACTTCTTCCCCACTCCCATAAACTTGCTCGTTTCTTGGGTAATTTATAGCAAGATATGGTTCCGCTGAGTACGGAAATGGCCTGGATTCTCCCACCTGAAAATCCCTGTCAACATAATTCCCGAAGTTTTTTAAAGCCAATCCTTCATCGTCCACCAAATACGCAACTATCCGGTAACTCCCTTCTGTCAGCTCCCTTTGAAAAATCGGAGAATAAAATCCTACTGGATCACCTCCATTGAGAATATTAAATAATTTGAAACTTTGATCTCCTGCTTGCTCAAATTCATAATTCTTGATATTGAATTCAAAAGGAACTTTTCCCGGTTTAAAAATCTGATTCCCTAATGGAGTATACAATTCCAATATTGCATCCGGATAACTGGAAGAATCCTCGTATTGATAAAAAGTCACTTTTGGCAAGACATCCGAACCATTTGGTGGATTTTCACCCGTTTCCACTACGGATTCATTTATTTTCTTCTTTTCATCCGAACAACTGGTAAGAATTAGAGCAAATAGAATCAGAGAAACGAGTATTTTATTCATAAGAGGGCAAATTTGATATTAAAGATATTTAATTTTAAAGACATTTAGAGAACTAACTTTGTAACCCACCCATATATGGAAATCCTTTTTGACGAAATTCCAAGCTTGGATTTAGCTGATTTCACTTCAGGAACCGCCGAACAAAAAGCAGCTTTTGTAAAGAAACTAGGAGATGCCTATCAAAACATCGGATTTGTTGCGATCAAAAACCATGGTCTTTCCCAAGATCTTCAAGATAGACTTTATCATTCGATCAAATCTTTTTTTGCTCTTCCAGATGAGATAAAATCCAAGTATGAAAAACCGGAAATAGGGTTTCAACGAGGGTATACCGGCAAGGGAAAAGAACATGCCAAAGGTAGAAATACCGGTGACCTGAAGGAATTTTATCACGTGGGACAGGAGCTTTCCAATATTCCAGATTCAGACCCCTTGAAATCAGAATACCCGGCAAACATTTGGCCTAAAGAGATTCCTGAGTTTGAAAAAGATGCCAATGAGGCCTATAGAATTCTGGAAAACGCAGGCAAGTCCATGTTAAGGGCCATTGCCATTATCCTTGAATTACCGGAAGATTATTTTGAAGCAAAGGTAGCCTATGGCAATTCCATTCTCCGGCAAATCCATTATTTTCCAATTGAAAATCCAGACGCTGTCCCAGCAGATGCTGTAAGAGCAGCAGAGCACGGAGATATAAATTTAATTACCCTGCTGATGGGAGCCAGTGCCGATGGTCTGCAGGTTTTGAGAAAAGACGGAAAATGGATTCCAATTACCGCTCTACCGGAGCAATTGGTGGTCAACGTAGGAGACATGCTGGAGAGGCTCACCAATAAAAAATTAAAATCCACTATCCATCGGGTAGTCAATCCACCAAAAGAAAAAATGAATTCCAGCAGGTATTCCATTCCGTTTTTTATGCACCCTAGATCAGAAATGGATTTGACCTGCCTGGATTCCTGTGTAAGTGAGGAAAATCCCAAACTATTTACTGATGCTACTGCTGGGGAATTCCTGGATGAAAGATTGAGAGAACTGGGATTAAAGAAATAAGATGTCAGTTAAAAAGGTACGATATTACCTTTTCCTGAAAGATATTCTAACGCTTTCACTCACTGCTTTTGGGGGGCCGCAAGCCTTTTTGGCAATGCTTTTGGAGCGAATGGTGAAAGTGCGGGGTTACATTTCAGAGGATGAGCTTTGGGAGCTCAATGCATTATGCAATATGCTCCCAGGCCCATCCTCTACCCAATTGATTTCTGCAATCGGCTTTCGGGTAGGAGGACCCAATCTTGCCTATCTCGCTTTACTTGTCTGGATTTTACCTGCCACGATCCTCATGACTAGTGCGGCAATATTAATTTCCTTTCTGCAGGAAAACACACCTGGAGCCTTGAATTTCGCCCGGTTTATCCAGCCCATGGCAATTGGTTTCATCATTTTTGCTGCGCAGAAAACCATCGGAAAAATGGTCCAAAGTACCGAAGCCATGGTCTTGATGCTGATGTCCGCATTTATCTCTTTTTTCTACAGCTCCCCTTACATTTTTCCGGTTTTATTGGTCATCGGGGGGATTAGCACCTCGATTAAGTATAAAAAGCAGCCCAAATTGGAAAAGGACGCTCCACTGAAAATAGAATGGGCCAATTTCTATTTATGGGCAGGAGTATTGATACTTGCAGCAATACTTGGTGGGATCACTAAATGGCATGGTATCCTATTATTCGAAAATTTTTATAGAAACGGTTCATTGATCTTTGGAGGAGGACAAGTGTTAGTTCCATATTTATACACGGAATTTGTAGACTTCAAAAACTTCCTGAGTTCAGAGGAATTCCTGACCGGTTATGCTATTTCCCAAGGGGTTCCCGGTCCTACTTTTAGCATAGCATCCTATGTAGGAGCTCTTTCCATGCGAGAAGGAGGAACTCTTGGTTTTATTATGGGAGGATTGATTGGTGCCGGGGGGATCTTCCTTCCGGGAATTTTCCTGATCTTCTTTGTGATCCGGTTTTGGGATCAGTTAAAAATCTATCGCCCGGTGAGGGCCGCATTGGAAGGAGTAAATGCCGTTTCTTGCGGTATGTTGATTGCTGCAGCTTATTTATTATTCGAACCTCTTGAAGCAAACGGCATCAATATCTTTTTTATTCTAGCTACCTACCTGATGCTTCAATTCTCCAAAATCTCTTCTCCGGCAATCATCGCCGGTGGGGTGTCGCTGGGTATTTTATACAATCAATTTTTCATGTAATCCAGCTTAAAAACGTCGAAATAAAGCCAAAAATGAACAAGTTTAGTTCTTGGCGCGTTTTAAAATCTAAATTACTTCCCTATATTTCTACTATGCAGGCTTACGAATTCATTAACAATCTCATCCCACCCTTGAAACTCAGCGATAAATCTGGGATGGCCTTGTCTTGGATGGAGGAAATTCGTACGGACATTTTGCCTGTAACTAATCAAGGAAAATTTCTTGGGCTAATCCGGGAAGAAATGATTTTTGACCTAAATAATGCAGATACCATGATTTCAGAAATCCCTCTGGACAATCTGAATTGCTGGGTATTTTCCGACAAACATATTTACGATGTATTACGGGTAGGAGCTGAGCAGCATAGTAATGTAGTAGCCGTCTTAAGTAGGGAACATGTTTATCTAGGAGTGGTCACCATGGAAGATTCTATTGCCGCATTTGCTGATAGTCTATCCATACAGTCTCAAGGCAGCGTTTTAGTGTTGTCTTTGTACATGACAGATTATAGTCTTGCTGAAATTTCCAGACTTGTGGAAACAGAAAACACAAAAGTGCTGAGTTCGTTTATCACCAGTGATCCGCTGGACGATGCAAAGATCAAATTGACGCTAAAGTTGGATAAACCGGAACTAAGACATATAAAAGCAACTTTGGAGCGGTTTGGATATAAAATTTTGGATCATTATCAGGAAGAAACCGGAGTGAGCAGCGAAGAAGACCGAATCGGTAACTTGCTGAGATTTTTAGATATTTGATACATGAAGGTAGCCTTACATGGCTTAGCACTGAAATCAGAATATTTTCAGCACGTTCAACTTCTATTTGAAGAGCTAAGCAAATTCAATTTCGAAATATTTGTTACGGAGCAGTTGGACCGTCAATTGCGCATGCATGGCAATAAGTCTTTGGTTTATTGGACCTTGGAGGGCAAAGAGGACATGGCAAAGATGGATTTCATGATTTCAATAGGCGGGGACGGTACGCTACTTGATGCCGTCTGTCAGGTTGGGAACTTGGAAATCCCAATTTTAGGGCTAAACACCGGAAGGATGGGCTTTTTGGCAACAGTCGCCACTACTGATATTTCACTGGCCATCCATGAGCTTGCCAATGAAAATTTTCAGATAGAGAGTAGAAACCTCATTTCATTAGAATCACACAAGAGACTATTCAATGGGCTCAATTTTGCCTTGAATGAATTTACAGTCCATAAGAGAGACACCTCTTCGATGATTACGGTTCACACCTATATAGATGGCAAATACCTAAACAGCTATTGGGCAGATGGTCTGATCGTTTCGACTCCCACCGGATCGACCGGATATTCTTTGAGCTGTGGAGGTCCATTGATCTCTCCTGAAGCAAAGAATCTGGTCATCACGCCAGTAAGTCCACACAATCTGAATGTACGCCCCATTATCGTTTCAGATGATAGTGAGATCAGTCTAGAAATCGAAGGAAGGGCCGAGAAATTTTTGATTTCGCTTGATTCCAGATCTACTTCTATCTCTTCAGAAGTGAAATTGACCATCAAAAAAGAATATTTTCAGGCCAAATTAGTGAAGTTGCCACATTACCATTTCTTTGATACTTTACGGCAAAAGCTAAATTGGGGACTGGATATGAGGAATTAGAATATTCCAAAAGATTGGTAAATTCGTGAACATTTAGCTTAACAATTATTAACCCGTTAAATACTAGCCGACGTTTTTTATACGTTAGCTACTTCATAACTTGCATCGTCTTGAAAAAAGTCAATTTTCAGATTTTCAAACACTTATTCATTTTCGTCCTTGTATTTTCAGGTATTCATCTGAACGCCAAGGCCCAGAAATATGAAATCGGTGGTGGTTTAGGTGTAGCAGCCTATTCAGGAGATATTATCCGAAAAATTGACCCTGGCCAGATTGGCCTTCAAGGAACGTTGTTTGGCAAGAGAAATTTTGACAATGTATGGACGCTGAGAGTTGGGATTAATTTGGCCAACGTCAATGCAGCTGACAGCATTAAGCCCATCGATCGATTGGCACAGGTAAGAGACGCTAGGTTTCGGGCAGGACTCATTGAGGCTTCGGCAGTCATGGAGTTCAACTTTCTGGATTATTTGAGAAATAATTCCGAGTTCCGATTTTCCCCTTACGCGTTTTTTGGCTTGGGATACACTTTCGCAGTAGCAAAAGGAAACACCTTTGCTTATAATGTTTCTACCCGATACAATTTAGGCACTGTGGTAATTCCGTTTGGTGGAGGTGTAAAATACCAACTAAACGACAGATGGACCTTAGCAGCTGAATTGGGATTCAGACCTACTTTGACTGACTATTTGGATAAGATCGACAGTAAAGAACCACCGATATCCAGATTTCCAGACCCGAATAATCCCGATGCACCATATGGGATTAATTTTGGAAACCCCAATGACAAGGATTGGTACTATTTCCTCGGGCTGACGATCAGCTATACTTTCGCCAGCACCAAGTGCTATGCTTATTAATTAATTGAACCTTAGGGTAAATTATTGGAAAAGAAATAGCATTTTTGTACCTCCAAAAATTAAGGTATTCGGAAAAAACTGGAATGAAGGAAGAATTAGACCGAAACAGGATCCCCCGACATATTGCGATCATCATGGACGGCAATGGCCGCTGGGCCAAGAAGAAAGGTGCCATGAGGATATTCGGCCATCATCATGCCATCAAGGCAGTGAGAGATGCGATCGAAGGTGCAAATAATTTAGGAGTAAAGTATTTGACCCTGTTTTCTTTTTCAACAGAAAATTGGTCCCGCCCAAAAGATGAGGTAGAAGGACTAATGGCACTTCTGGTGAAAACTATAGCGAATGAAGTCCCTATGATGATGAAGAACAACATCATTATGGACAGCATCGGTGATATTGATAGTTTACCCCCCTCAGCATACAATCAACTGATAGAGGCAAAGGAAAAAACCTCTAAAAACACAGGTCTCAAGCTCATTTTAGCACTTAGCTACAGTGGACAATGGGAGCTCACTCAAGCAGCCAAACGCATTGCTCAAAAAGTCTCTGATGGAAAATTGAAGGTCGAGGACATTTCTCAGGAAGTGTTTGCAGATCATCTGGAGACCCGGAATATTCCTGATCCTGAATTAATGATCAGAACCTCCGGTGAATTCAGAATAAGCAATTTTCTGCTTTGGCAATTGGCCTACACAGAATTACATTTTACCCCTGTGTTATGGCCGGATTTTAGAGAAAAGCATCTGATCGCTGCAATCCTCGATTACCAGAAAAGGGAGCGGAGATTTGGTAAAACAGGTGAGCAAGTTAAATCTTAAGTAATTGATGAAAAGAAGTTTACTGATTCTGTTTTGTCTGGTTTGGACAAGTTCAGCTATGGCACAGATTCGTTTGGGCCAAAGCCGCTATGCGTCTACCAAACCGGTCAATATCCTGGAGTTGAATTATCAAAAACCCCAGTCTTATAGAATCGCAGAAATAAAAGCGGTGGGCCTGACCACCTTGGATGAGATTGCGATTATTTCGCTTTCTGGCCTGAAAGTGGACGACACGATAGAAATACCAGGCGAATCTGTCTCCAACGCCCTGAAAAAACTTTGGGGTCAAGGGATCATCGGAGATGTGAAGATCCTCGTCACCAAAGTGGAAGGAGATGACATCTATTTGCTTCTTGACCTAACAGAAAGACCACGATTCTCAAGAGTGGAATTTTCCGGAATGAACAAGACTCAGGAAAGTGAACTTCGGGACAAAGTAAATATCCGCGGCCGGGTGGTACGGGATGATGTTTTGAACACCGCCAAACGCACCATCGAGAAATACTACCTGGATAAAGGATACCTGAATACCGATGTGAAGATCATTCAGGAACGAGACACCACTCTTCCCAACTCGGTAAAGCTCCGTTTTGATGTGGATATGAACTCCAAAGTGAGAATCAATGCCATCAACATTTACGGCAATGAAGAAATCCCTGATTCGAAAGTCAAAAAGAAACTTAAAAAGACAAAAGAGCATGCCCGAGTAAGTGTCTTTAAAGATGTCTATTCGAGAATGACAGATGCCAATGCTTCTGACTATGCCAACACCTTGCTTCACACAGATTCTGTTTCCAACGAGGAGGTACAATCCTATATCAACAAAAACTTCAAGCTCAACTTCTTTAGTGGATCTAAATACATTCCAAAAGAATATGCAGCTGATAAGGACAATGTGATCAATTTCTACAATAGCAAAGGCTTCAGAGATGCAGAAATCACAGCTGATTCAGTCTATGATTTTAATGAAGATAAAATCAACATTGATATCGCTGTAGAAGAAGGTAGAAAATACTATTACAGAAACATTTCCTTTACTGGAAATTACATTCACCCTGACCCAGTATTATTAGCGAAACTGGGGATACAAAAAGGAGATGTTTATAACAAAGAGCTTCTGGACAAGCGTCTGAACTATGACCCTCAAAAAGGAGATGATGTCAGTTCATTGTATCAGGATGATGGCTATTTGTTCTTCAACATCGATCCAGTGGAAGTTAACGTTTCCGGCGACTCTATTGACTTGGAGATGAGAATCTTTGAAGGTCCACAGGTGACTGTAAACAGTGTGAATATAAAAGGAAATGAACGGACTTCTGATCACGTGGTGATGCGAGAAATCAGAATCCTTCCAGGACAGAAATTCAACAGAAGTTTATTGGTAAGAACCATCCGTGAACTTTCTACTCTAGGATATTTTGATCCGGAAAAAATCAATCCTGATCTAAGGCCTAATTTTGAAGCAGCAACTGTGGACATCACGTTTGAGCTGGAAGAAAGACCAAATGACCAGATAGAGTTATCTGGTGGATGGGGTGGTTTTTATGGCTTCGTAGGTACTGTCGGCTTGGTATTCAACAACTTCTCTATCAAAAATATTGGTGATTTCTCTAAATGGGATCCATTGCCGGTAGGAGATGGCCAAAAGCTTTCTTTGAGAGTACAGGCAAATGGCAGAAGCTTCCAGAACTACTCTATTTCACTTACCGAACCTTGGTTTGGTGGTAAAAAGCCACAAGCTTTGAGCTTTAGCTTTAACCACTCAGTACAGAGACAAGTGGATTTCTATAATCAACAAAACTTCGGAAACGAACTTGGGTTCTTCAAGATCACAGGGGTAACGCTTGGTTTGGCAAAACGAGTGACATGGCCAGATGATTATTTCAGTATCAGTAACTCACTACAGTTCCAGATTTATGAATTCGATGAGTTTGGAACCTCATTTGGATTGAGTTATCCCACTGGTACATCCAATAGTATTACGTTCAATAATACCATTGCCAGAAATAACGTGGATAACCCCACCTTCCCAAGATTCGGATCCAACATTATTTTGTCCACTTCATTCACTCCTCCTTATGCTTCTTTGAATAAGAACCTAAATGAGGAGTCCACTGATCAGGAAAAATACAAGTGGCTGGAATATCATAAGTGGATGTTTGACGCATCTATTTATACTCCGCTGTTTGGTTCCAGCAAGTTTGTGGCAAGTGCAAGAGCTCACATGGGCTTCTTGGGATCCTATGGAAACAAGATCGGAATCATACCATTGGAAAGATTCGTGATGGGTGGTGATGGCATGACCTTCAATAACTTTGCGCTTGGCCAGGAAATCATTGGTTTGAGAGGTTACGAAAACCAATCTATCACCCCAGGAAGAGATACCAGAGGCCAGGAAGATGCTGATCCTTATGGAGGTATTGTGTATAACAAATATGTGATGGAATTGAGATTCTTGGTATCTCCTAATCCTTCTGCGACGATCTTCTTATTGGGTTTTGCTGAGGCAGGAAATAACTGGGGATCCTATGCAGACTTCAATCCATACGATTTGAAAAAATCCGCAGGTGTGGGAGCTAGGATCTTTATGCCAGCATTTGGATTGCTAGGTGTCGATTGGGGCTATGGTTTTGATGCTATTCCTGGAACAACCCAGAGAAGCGGAGCACAATTCCACTTTACCATCGGACAACAATTCAGATAATCATGGAAAAAGGACTGGGATTAGTTAATTTATGCAAAAATTAAAATTCTTCGTTAGGACTTTAATCAAGCTTTTAAAACTTTCCCATAACCATGAATAAATCATTGAAAATAGTATTTTTGCTGCTCTTTGTACTGCAAGTACTGCCTGCAAGCGCTCAAAAGTTCGGTTATATAGATTCGGAGTATATTCTGAATAAGCATCCGGATTACAAAGTGATCCAGCAGGAGCTCCAAAACCTCAGCAATGAGTGGAAGAAAGAGGCACAAAATTTGGATAAAGAGATCAAAGAACTCTACGATCAATTGAAGGCCGAAGAAGTACTGCTTACAGAAGAGATGTACCAGCAAAGGCTGGAAGGCATTAAGCAAAAACAAAAGGAGTCTCAGGCGTTCAATAGTAGAATTTTCGGCATAGACGGGCAATATTACCAGAAGCAGGCAGAATTGCTTCAGCCCCTACAGTCCAAAATCTATGATGCGATCGAGCGGGTTTCCAGAAAAAATGGTTTGGCGGTACTGTTTGACAAAGCAGCAGGACCATCGGCCATCATTTATACAGATCCAAGACATGACTATTCAGAGTTTATCTTGGAAGAATTAGGAATTGAAGAGAACAATTAAATACAAACACAGAATGATGAAAGTAAAAGTTATCCTTTCTGCAATTGCATTGCTTTGCGTAGGATTCGCGGCTCAGGCTCAGGAAATCAAAATTGGGTATACCAATGTGGAATTTATCATGGATCTGATGCCGGAAATGGAACAAATCGGAGCTGATATTCAAGATTACCAAACTCAGCTACAAACTAATATTCAGACTAAAGCTGCAGACTTTCAGCGTCAGGTACAGACTTACCAACAAGCTGCACAAACAATGACCGAAGAAGCTAGAGCAGCCAAAGAGGGTGAGCTTACCAAGCTTCAGTCAGATCTTCAAAAATATGAGCAAGATGCTCAGGTTTCTTATCAAAGAAAATTAGGTGAGTTGCTAGAACCAGTACAGACTAAAGTGATCAATGCGATCAATGCTGTAGCTGCTGAAAACAACTATACTCATATTTTCGCAGAAACTGCAGGTCAGTCTCCAGTATTGCTTTACACCAAAGAAGAAGACAAATTCACAGAATTGGTTTTGGCAAAACTTGGCCTTCAGATGCCAACTCCTCCAGCAGGAAACTAAACCAAAGCATCTTCAATGATTTAAGCCGGTTTTTCGATGATTCGAGAAACCGGTTTTTTTATTTTTACTTATGCCAAAAAAGAAACCAAAGGATATTATCAGTAAGAGTCTCGATGCAGTATTAGTGGATTTCCGGGCTGACTGGTGTGGCCCCTGCCAGACCATGGATCCGATCATAGAAGAGGTTTTAGAAGAACTAGGAGGAAAGATCAAGCTCCTCAAACTTGACATCGATAAGTATCCTCAAATGGCCTTGCAGTTTGCAGTCCGGTCCATCCCTCATTACATCTTATTTAAAAAAGGAAAAATTCTTTGGAGAAAAGGGGGAATTCTTCCCAAAAGAGAATTAGAAAAGGCCTTAAAAGGGTTTGTATAAAAAAAGCTCCCGATTGGGAGCTTTTTTCTTCTATGCAAAATACTTTAATCGAATCACTTCCTGCTCAGAAAGGAATCGATAATGTCCTCTTTTTAAATCTTTTTTATCAAGGCCTGCATACATCACTCGATCCAAAGCAGTCACCTCATACCCAAGGTGGGCAAAAATCCTTCTGACAATTCGATTTCTTCCCACATGGATTTCCAATCCAAGGATCTTTCGGTCTACCGACAACACTTTCATGTCATCCACTTGCACATCCCCATCTTCCAAGGTCAATCCTTCTAGGATATCCTTCTCATCATTATGTGTCAAAGGCTTATCCAGAGTCACCTGATAGATCTTTTTGATCTGGTTGGACGGATGAGATAACTTGGCTGCCAGTTCTCCATCATTGGTAAATAACAAAAGTCCAGTGGTATTTCTATCGAGTCTTCCTACCGGGAAAATCCGCTCATCACAAGCATTTCCAACCAAAGCCATTACGGTCTTTCTTTCTAGTGGATCTTCCGTAGTGGTGATAAAATCCTTTGGCTTATTCAAAAGCACATAAACCGGCTTTTCAGGATTGATCTTTCTTCCCTGATACACCACTCTGTCGGTTCTGCTTACTTTATGGCCCAATTCTGTTACCACTTCACCATTGACAGAAATAAGTCCTTGGGCGATCAATTCATCCGCTTCTCTCCTACCACAAATCCCAGCATTGGCAATGTATTTATTCAACCGAAGCAAGCCATCCTCAGATTTGCTTTTTGATTTCTTCGCAGGAAGCTGGTCAAAGTTGTAATCAGGTCTGGAGTTTTGAGCTTCAGAGTCTATTTTGATACGCTTTCTTCCAAAACCGGCAGCATCAGTTCTTCCTTCAAATTTCTTTGGTTTTCCAGGGGCAAAAACCGGCTTTTGATCTCTGCCTCTTCCTTTATAAACTAGTCCTTCGTTGGAATCCTTGGATCCAAATCCTCCTCCTTTACCATCTTTATTAAATGGCTTATCAAACCTAGAACCCGGTTTTTTATCAAATTTCTTTGCTCCGAATTCGTCTTTCTGAAATTTATTGGAGGAAGAAAATCTGTCTGATTTACTTTTGAATCCTGGCTTCTTTGAAAACCCTGATTCCTCTCTTTTGTCAAATTTATTACCTGAGAATCCTTCTTTCTTCCCTCCAAAAGTTGATTTCTTTCCAAACGATCCTTCTTCGGATTTTTGAAACTTAGAACCGAACTTCTTCTCCCCTAGGCTTTTTGGAGAATTGGATTTAAAGTCTTTCTTTTTGCCAAAAGAAGGCTTTCCGCTTTTGCTTTCACGTGAATCAAAAGACCTTTTTCCCAGATCAAATTCATGTTCAGCTGAATCAGTTTTTCTGCCTCTCCCTTTCGAATCACCTTTACCTGCATTTCTTTGGGGCGGAGATTCGGAGTTATCTCCTTTAAAAAACTGTTTTTTTGGATAATTTCCTTTCATAAGTATGCAGCATCACTGCTGGATTATTGTTTAAAATAAGCAATTGACTATCAAATGCTTAATTGGGCTGCAAAGATACGTCCATTCCTGAAAACTATCCCTATCCCTTTCAAAAATAAATAGAAACTAGGATTTTATATGTTTGTAATAATACTCGGTAGCCATTCTTACAGAACCTTGGGTATGCAGTAATTCCTTGGCTGTAGCCTCATCTACTCCGGTAGCTTCCATGATCATATTGGTACCACGTTGCACCAGCTTTGCATTGGACAGCTGCATATCCACCATTTTATTGCCTTTCACCTTTCCAAGCTTGATCATCACAGTGGTGGAGATCATGTTTAAAACCAATTTTTGGGCAGTACCGGATTTCATACGGGTACTTCCAGTGACAAATTCCGGCCCAACTACCACTTCAATTGGGTATTTTACTTCCTTAGCCAAAGGGGAATCAAGGTTGCAAGTAATACAACCAGTCAAAAGCCCTTTTTCACGGGCAATTTTCACTCCTCCTATCACATAGGGAGTTGTACCAGAAGCCGCAATACCAATCACAGTATCGTCAGAATTAAATCCGTATTCTTGGATATCTTTCCATCCTTGCTCAGGATCATCCTCAGCGTTCTCGACTGATTTTCTGATAGCCACATCTCCTCCCGCGATAATTCCAATCACCCATTCATGAGGCACACCATAGGTAGGAGGGCATTCTGATGCATCCAAAATCCCAAGTCTTCCGCTCGTGCCAGCACCGATATAGATCAGTCTTCCACCGGCTTCCATCCTTGGTATAATTTCCTCAACCAACTTAGAAATCTCAGGTAGGATGGTTTTTACTGCTATAGGCACAAGGTGATCTTCTTTGTTGATGTTATGAAGCAGTTCCATCACGGTCATGTTTTCCAGATTGTCGTAATGGGATGAACTTTCGGTTACTTTCATTGGATTAAGATTTGATTTTCATTTGCCAAAAAGCGGTGGTTGGATTTGATCACATCACATACCATCAATCTCCTGTATGTTTTGGCCAAGGTTGATATTATAGTTTTTCCTGATGATATAGCGTCAATCCTGATATGGGACTTTCTATAATCAGATTGGTATTTATTTGAGAATCCAGAGCTGCTTTTCTGAGGATATCACTATTATAATAGGCAATAGAACCCACAAAATTCACCTGCTTGTCTCTGTAGTTACTGTACTTCATTACATGGACTTTAAAGAACTCCAGAAAGGAATTATAATACAGCATGTAGCAGTAAGGATCAGATTTATGTTCGGTGATAAAGCGACAAAAACTCGCCATATACCGATTAGGAAAAGGTTGCCTATAGACATGCTCCTGGATAGAAGTCGAGGTCAATTTCAACTTTTCTTCCAATTCCTCCTTGATAGCTATGGGCATCTCTTCATTGATAAAATCCATAAGGAATTTTCTGCCAACATAGCCTCCACCCCCTTGATCTCCCAGAATATATCCAGGAGCAGGTCGAGTATCAATAATTCCATGTCCATCATAATCACAACTATTGGAGCCAGTCCCAAGAATACAGGCAATCCCAGGTTGATGACCACAAGTGGCTTTGGCAGCTGCGGCAAGATCGTGATCCACGTGTATTCTCGCTTTTGGGAAAATTGTCCGAAGGGCATTTGCCACCTCATTCTTGCGGGAATCCACAGAGCATCCTGCTCCATAATAATAGATCTCCTGAGTCTCCGATTCCAAATTGATCAGAAACTCATGTCTCATCTGAGTCGCCATTTCCTCGGATGTTTGGTAATAAGGATTAAAACCTACACCCCTGTATTGACTGACTTTGCCATCTTTATGGATGACTCTCCAATCGGTTTTTGAAGATCCGCTGTCTGCTATTAAAATCATGTTATCCTAATTGACCTATCACCGTGAATTTTTGGAACACCTGGTTGTTATGAGGAGCATCCACAAGTTCTTCAGTAAGATCTTGGCCTGCCCAGTGTTCATAATGCTTGCCGTTTCTCCACATTTTAGAGTCGGTCACATCATAAATCACGCCTTGATATGCAATCCAAATTTCGGGTTTATCCTGTCCATTTCGCAAGGCAAGTTGTTGTTTTGTATAAACTTTCATTATAGAAGTTTGATCTGAGCATTAACCCAGCGTTCGGGGATTTCACCTTTTTGTGCCATTTGGTAGTCTGCGTAACTACAAGGCACTGTGCTTCCTCTTTCAAACTTTTCGGTTTCATTTTGAGGTACCTCCATCCACCATTTTCCGCTTTTTTTACTTTTGTAAAAAACAATGGTATTAGGTTTTGAATCCAATGAAACCGTGTATTTAATATAATCATTACTCTTAAAGGACAAGCTATCCTTTCTAGAATAAAACCCTTCGATAAAGTACCATATCATGACAGCCACTACTTTGGCAGTCTTGTTATGAGCATCATCGTAGTAAGGTTCATACCCATATATCCCGATAGAGCTCAGTTTTTCATTTGTCCCAGCAAACCAACAAATCTGGCAGGCTTCCTCTGCTGTCAATCCGAAAGGCTGAGCATCTACCGCTCCCGGCGCATCTGTAGATTGAATTGCAGCGAGATCAAAACTCAAAAAATCCGCATTTCGAATAATCGGCTCTATTTCTTTAAACTCTGATCTGACTTGCCCTAAGCGAACATGCTCAAAATATAACTTCTCCATCACATTGATCAAAGAAGGATCTACCAGGAAACTTTGATAGGCAATGTGGGAATATGAAAACAGGAAATTGGGCTGGTGAAGGATAATTTCTTGGGTATGCTTATCTGCCATAGGGCCGGTTTCTTCCATGTCAACTTTGGCATCCACAGTTAACAGACTGACCAGCTTTTTCATGTTTTGGTAGGACAAGTATTGGCCATAATCCAGATCATGGGTTCCACCGATGTATATCGGAAGAATCTGCTGTTTCATTAAGATCTCCCCTACTTTTTGGATTCTTTGATAGGTATCATCCAGCGTTTCCCCGCATATCAGATCTCCTAAATCCGCTACCCTGATTGCTCCAAAACCTCTTTTCAATTCATAAAGTTTCTCCCTGATTTCTGAACTGGAGCGATCCAGACTTTCGTATTTTTTTATTCCCTTGGTTTCCTTTAAGCCCACTATTGCTATTTGCACACCCTTTAGATTGGGAAATGTTTCGCCATAAAAGTGAAGCTGGTGGAAGAAGGTATTTTCGGGATACTTTTTTTGCCAGAGGAAATCTGCAACAGGGTCAAAAAAGGATTGAATATTCATAAGGCTGTGGTATTGGGTAAAAATAATCAAAATATGGGAGGGATTTATGGAGAATTGCTTTCCAAATTGTCCCGTCCGATAATATTGAGCACCTCAAAATCCCTGCCTTACTCCAACCAATAAAAAGAGAAAAAACCAAGATTCTAATTGTCATAGACATAGACAAAAAAAATCCCGCCTAAGCGGGATTTATATTTTATCCTCCGAAATCATCGAAGCGGATATTTTCTTGTGGGATGCCTAAGTCATCAAGTAATTTAAGCACTGCTGCGTTCATCAAAGGTGGACCGCAAAGGTAATATTCTACCTCATCTGGCTCTGGGTGGTTTTTCAGATAGTTATCGTACAATACTTGGTGGATAAACCCTACATAACCATCACCTTCTTTATCATCCAATGACTTTTTGATCTTCCAATTATCTTCAGGAAGTGGTTCAGAAAGACCAATGTTGAACTGGAAGTTAGGGAAGTCTTCCTCAATTGCTCTGAAATGAGGTACATAGAACAATTCTTTCTTAGATCTACCTCCGTACCAATAAGAAACTTTTCTAGATGTTTTCTCAGTGTGGAACAGATGGAAAATCTGAGCTCTCAGAGGAGCCATACCAGCACCACCGCCGATATAAACCATTTCTCTTTGAGTTGGATTAATATGGAATTCACCATACGGTCCTGAAATGGTTACTTTATCACCTGGTTTTCTAGAGAATACATAAGAAGAACAAACTCCTGGATTCACATCCATCCACTTGTTATTGGCTCTATCCCATGGCGGAGTCGCGATACGGATAGTCAACATCACGATATTTCCTTCAGCTGGGTGGTTCGCCATAGAGTATGCTCTGAATAGCTCCTCATCATTTTTCATGACAAGATCCCAAAGACCAAATTTATCCCAATCACTTTGGTAGACATCGTTAGGGTGACCCAATTCCGGATGTGGAGTGATGTCCATATCCTTGAAATTCACAGTAACCACTGGAACGTCAATCTGGATATATCCACCTGCCTCGAAGTCCAAAGTTTCTCCCTCAGGAAGTTTTACTTTAAATTCTTTAATGAAAGTAGAAACATTGTAGTTGGAAATAACTTCACAATCCCATTTTTTGATACCGAAAATTTCTTCCGGCACCCGGATTTTCATGTCATTTTTAACTTTCACCTGACAGGCCAAACGGACATTTCCTTGCTGTTCTGCTCTGCTTAGGTGGCCCACTTCGGTAGGTAGAACTTCTCCACCACCTTCTTCGACCACGCATTTACACATGGCACAAGTACCACCTCCACCGCAAGCAGATGGAAGGAAAATTTTCTGTCCACCCAATGTAGAAAGCAAAGTAGTACCTGCTGAAGTGACAATTGGTGAACTTTCATCGCCGTTGATGACGATATTGACATCTCCGGAGTTTACCAGTTTAGACTGAGCAAACAGGAGGATAAATACCAGTAGCAAAATAATGATGGTAAATGCTACGATGGATGTAATAATTACTGAACCCATGAAATATTGGTTTTACTTTTTCGTCTGGATCGTTTCCGATTTTGGAACACAAATATATTTATTAATCCTATAAACAGGTCAAAACCAAAACCAAATTTGGCCTGAAACTGAAATTCATTTGATAGATTAACTGATTAATTATGCAAGAGGTTTAGCAAAGTGGTCAATCTGCTTTTTAATTGACGACGATCAATGATAAAATCAAGGAATCCGTGTTCTAAAACGAACTCTGAACTCTGAAATCCTTTAGGTAGATCTTTGCCGATCGTTTCACGGATGACTCTAGGTCCCGCAAATCCAATCAAAGCTTCCGGCTCAGCAATATTAAAATCTCCAAGCATTGCATAGGATGCTGTTACTCCCCCTGTCGTAGGGTCTGTCAAAAGAGATATAAATGGAATACCTGCCTGATCAAGGAGTGCTAATTTAGCCGAGGTCTTAGCCATCTGCATCAAAGAAAATCCCGCCTCCATCATTCTGGCTCCACCAGATTTAGAAATCATCAGGAAGGGCACCTTATGTTTCAAAGAATAATCGATAGCTCTGGCGATCTTTTCACCTACCACTGAGCCCATGGACCCCCCGATAAAGTTAAAGTCCATACAAGAAACCACTAAATCCAGTCCGTTCATTTTGCCTACAGCAGATCTCACGGCATCATTTAATTCTGTTTTCTTAATCGTCGCCTCGATTCTCGCTGTATACGGTTTGGTATCAGAAAATTTTAACGGATCTCCGGACTTCATGTCCTTGTCTAGCTCCGTGAATTTATTCCCATCAAACAGTATTTCGAAATATTCTTTAGATCCGATTTTAACGTGAAAATCATCGTCAGGACATACGTACGCGTTGTTTTTCAACTCACGGGTATGAATGATGTTCCCATTAGGGGTCTTAAACCAAAGGCCATCAGGAGTATCCTTTTTCTCCGCAGTGGAAGTTTTGATGCCTTTGTCAGTTCTTTTAAACCAAGCCATATTATGATGTTAGGTCGTTATTTTGACAATTCAAAGGTTACAAATTTAGTCCTAATCTCCATTAAATAAAACCGGTAATTATTTAGGCTTAGTATAATTCGGGCCAAATTTGTCTCAGATTTCCTTTTTAAATTCTTTTTTCGAAGCTGAAATATTGCGTTATTTTGATAAAACAATGCGTTAAACAGCAAATATGCAGTAATTTGTATTCTGCCAAAAACCCAAGTTATGAGCCTCCCATTATTATTAATTTCTTCTGGAATCATTCTTTTTCTAGCTTATAAATTTTACGGGAACTACGTCTATAAAAAATTTGGACTCAATGATGACAAACCGGCTCCTTCCCATGAATTTAATGACGGAGTAGATTATGAACCAAGCAAACCAATAGTTGTATTAGGGCATCATTTTGCCTCAATTGCTGGTGCAGGACCAATTGTAGGACCTATAATCGCAGTCACTTTTGGTTGGATTCCAGCAGTTATCTGGATTCTGGTCGGTGGAATATTTTTTGGTGCAGTACATGATCTTGGGAGCATGGCTGCTTCACTCAAAACAGAGGGCAAATCCATCGGTGTTATTATCCGGAAACAAATCGGCCCGAAAGGAAAACAACTATTTATCCTTTTTTCTTTTTCGACCTTGATCCTTGTCATCGGCGTATTTGCAGATATTATTGCCAAAACATTTGTCAGTAATCCCGGTGTAGCCTCGGCATCTATTTCGTTTATTATTCTCGCGATGGCATTCGGTGCGGTAAGTAAATTAGTCGGAAACAGAAAACTGGCCTTCGTTATTTTGAGCGCTGTTGGCGTAATTTTGATGTACCTTTTTGTTTTTGTAGGGATTCAGTTTCCAATCGCACTGGATTACAAAATCTGGATTTTGGCTTTGCTTGGCTATGCGTTTATCGCCTCAGTCACCCCTGTGAGCCTGTTACTTCAGCCGAGAGATTACCTCAATAGCTTTCTACTGTATGGGATGATTTTAGCTGCAGTTTTAGGGATTTTTGTGGCCAATCCGGAAGTAAAAATGAGCAATGAAATTGTGGCCAGTTCGGAAAGCTTAGGATATATATTTCCGGTATTATTCATTACAATAGCCTGTGGAGCCATCAGTGGATTTCACTCTTTAGTAGCTTCAGGAACCACCTCCAAGCAACTTGATAAAGCAAGTGATGCCAAAGTAGTAGGATTTGGAGGGATGCTCATCGAATCGTTTTTGGCAATAATTTCTGTCTGTGCAGTGATCGTTTTAGAGCGTGGAGATTACCTAAATAAGTTAAGCGGAGACGGTCCAGTAGCTTTGTTTTCTACCGGACTTGGAGGAATGATTTCCAGCCTGGGCATTCCTGAGGATTTTGCAATCGCCTTTGTGGCATTGACAGTTTCAGCTTTTGCTCTGACTACTCTGGATACTTGTACGCGGTTGGCCAGGTTTACACTTCAGGAATATTTTGAAGATCTTCCTCAGCCTGCGGCTAAAAAAATTGCGACTAACCGATATCTGTCTACTGGAATCGTCGTGGCACTTTCCATTTTACTACTTGTATCTGGTGAGTTCACCACGCTTTGGCCAATTTTCGGATCTGCCAATCAACTGCTGGCTGCCTTGGCACTATTGACTATAGCAGTGTGGATGATCCGTGAAAAAGTAAATGCATGGTTTGTGACCATCCCCATGTTTTTCATGTTTACAGTGACTTTGGCATCTTTAGGCTTATTTGCCTGGAGAAATTTCCAAGATGAAGTCTATGTACTTTCTGCCATAGCAGCTGCCTTATTTATCCTGGCGATTTCCCTGATGGTTTTGGCAACAAAAAGTTTAAAAAATGAGGTCAAAGAACCTGCAAAAGCACTTTGACCTCAAAATTTTACAGTGTACCAAACGGTGAAGTTATCTTTTTAGGAATTCTTACAGCTAGCGTGAAATTGATCAAATAATCTGCGAAAGCCGCATCTCCATGGACGACCTCATCTGGTGTGGAATTTTCTATATCCGTGACACTTTGAGTTCGGTTTCTGATCAAGGCAAAAGGGACATTCAAAGTACCTGTCACATTCCCTTTCATATAACTGATTCCAGGCTCCATGGATACAATGTATCCTGGTCTTCTAAAACCTTCACTTCCTCCGATGGCATCATGAACTGGAATTCCTTCCACGCGACCACCCAGAGAAATTCCTAAACCGTGAATATTTGTAAAGGATTTGAAAACACCTGTTCTCAGTGCATATTGATCCGGTACACTCATGATCGCCTCATTTTCACGTCTTCTATTGGTCGGGGTACCATTGGTTTCTTTTGGACTAAACATATAAAATCCATCATAATACCAGAAATAGGTGCCTTTTAAATTCCAAAGGCCTTGGAAATCGATAATAAATCCAGTTCCTCCATCTCCAAGTTGGATCGATTGATCCACCGTTTTCACTTCAGTTCCACCTTCAGCTCCCTGGTTATAAAATGTACTGGTAGCGGCATAATCTCCTGTCGGAAATTTAATACCAAGACCTATCGCAGTATTTCCTTTTTTCGCTTTTTCCCCAGAAAGCAGCCAATAGCCCCCTCCTATTCTCATATCCCCAAATCCTTTGGAATAAGTTGTATGTCTCTCAGTCCTTCCATGCTCGTAAAGGGAACTTCTTTCATTGTATTGGAAAGGCAAAGAGACTATTCCGTAAATCCTTTCATTAAAGGCATAGCTGATATTGATATCCAAGCCATGTTGATGATTGATTACTTCGGTTCCATCTTCGATTCGATTTGGCTCTTCGTGTGTACCACGAAAATGCCTGAAGGATTTAAAGTATCGGTAATTGGCGGAAATGTTCCATTCTCCTGGCTCGAGCATATTTCCTTGCCCGACGGCATTTCCTAAACCTGAAAACTGTCGAATTGCCACACAACCTTGGGCTTTTGCCGAAAGGTAAGAACAAGTTAAAATGGCACTTGAAATGATTATTTTAGTAAGATTATTCATGGGTTTGTTGTTTTGATTTTAATTATCTGCGCCATCGATTTTGGCTACATTAATAGTGTACTCTGCCACATTTCTTCCTTGCGTTGTCCCTACTGTGGCATCAAAAGTCCAGTGAATTCCACCATAAACTCTTGATATGGCAGCTTCTTCTGCCCAACCATTAAATATTTCACCTTCCTGAGGAAAAATATAGGTCAGAACAGAAGCGGCAGCAGCCGAAAAGACAGAATGTCCCGAGGTATAACTAGGGAAGTTGGGAGTGCCTGCGATCGTTTCAAAGTCCTTGATCATTTGTATAGGTCGCGGATAGTAATAGTAGTATTTAGCATCCCAGCAGCTGATCCCACCATCCATGATGGCCATATTCAAATAGGCAAAAGTCCTTGCAGTTCGTATGACATTCATTTTATACTTTAAAATGTATTCACCGGCGATGTCATTCCAATGTCCAGGAGGTGTATAAGTCCCCAAACCGTCTTGCCAGAAATTGGCAATTCTTCTTCGCTCATGGGTGACCTTATCCGCATAATCTTCAAGAATTTTTATATCCTTCTCAAATGCCTCTGAACCTGGAGCAGGTGGAATCCCGGGCCTGGTCGCTTCGACATTTGGTACATGCCACATTTTTACTTTTCCAAACAATGGAGTCAAACCAACTGGCCTAACCGGGCTTTCCAGGTTTTCCCATTGCCATCCGAATCGTTCAAAAGCAGCAGCTCTTAAAGAATCAGAAACAGCTTTCGGAGCTTGCGCATTTTTCATCCCGTCATTGGCAGCTCTACTAAGCGCAATGGAGGCTATTTCTTCTCCAATTTTAATCCCGGCTTCCAAATCACTTGGTACATTCTCTCCGGCAAGAATTAAACTTTCCAAATGCTCCTTTTCCAATTTCTGCAGATAATCAGCCTCCAGGGGGAACATTGCAGTCAGAATTTTCCGTGCGGTGGTCGCCAATACAGCTCCCTCAGAAGGATAGGACGGCAATCCGTTGGAAACATAGGTATTTGGAATACCTGAATCGACCAGGTATGGTGCCGGGCGATTAAATTCAAACTTATAATGCCAAGCCGCAATTAGGCCATCAAACTGGGCAACTGATAAATATGCCAAAGCACGACTCGCATAGGGTGGATGCGCAAATGGAAATGGCGGAGGACCAGCTGGGTTTGCTGGGTCAGGAAGAGTGTAAGACTCATCCACATTTGGCCCTGGGATCAAATTGTATTTAGCAATCAGGCCCAAAGCAATTTCGTTCCATCTCAATACCGAGTTGTTGGTCCAGTAATCCACTTTCTTCTTTTGGTCCGAAGTCATCGACGCAATTTTACTTTTTACCTCAGCTAATTCGTTTTGGTATTCAGTAGAACTGGTAGCTGCAGGAGCATCTACAGAAATGGCATTTCCGTTGGCAATTAAGATTGGTTTCCAATTCCCTGCATCTTCGTCTATTCCCGCAAATTGGTAACTCTCATAGGTCAATTCAGTATTTAAATCTTTATTGCAAGCAGCCAAAAAGGCCATTGAAACTATTATATAGAATATTTTATATCGTTTCATCTTTTTATTTTTTTGGTTTGATCAGACCGAACTGATAGGTGATTCCAGCATTAAAAGCAGTCATTTCCGGGGCATTCCTGCCATTTACTACCTTATTATATGAGGCAACCAGCCCAAGTCCTTTTGGCTTATTGAAAAAATACTGAGCAAACACACCTACCCGATCCATATCAACCTTGTTGGTAGGCTGAGGAGCATTATAAGCACGAATATCATCACCTGAAGTGGACCTTGAGGAATTATAACTCACTTCTACACGGAGGTCTTTAGCAAAAAACCAATGACCAATTACAGCTTCATAGGCCCAGGCGCTTGGTACATCCATCCAGGAGGTGAAATAATTTCCTTCATTGTAATAGTATTCTCTTTCGGCTTGGGTATAACCCTTCCAGATATATGCTCCCGTACCTCTTAGATACAAGCCCTTATTAAACTCATATTCCACTAAACCTCTCCAGGCCAATTGAGGGGCTCCAATACCCAAACTGTATGGCTGGTAATCAGAGAGGTAGTTTGAAGCAGGAGTAGAAAAAACCAAAGAACCGAAAACAGACCATTGCCCTTTTTCTGTTTTGGAATTTAAGGCTCGGTATTTTAGCCCCAATGACAAATCCTGGATTCCTGATGCTCCGGCAAATTTCCCCCCATTTGGAGTGGTGGAATTGGTGCTGACATAAGGGAGACCTATGTATGCATCTAGCTTATCAGTGATTCCATAGGCTGCCATCGCCAGCAGTGTTCTTCGTTGAACTTTAGCGATCGTACCATTTTTCCGAAGGGTTTCCCCTTCCCAGTAGTGGTCAAACTGGCCGTATTCATATCCGAGCAAGAAGCAAATGTCTCCTTTCGGCATCAACAAACCGTCAGCCGGAGTCTGTGCCAAACTCACATATGACATGCCCAATCCTCCGACAAGGAGGATTAGTTGTCGTAATTTTTTTTTCATTTTGAATTAATAATGATTTCCAATAGATAAGTCATATTGCCTCAGGCTATTGTGAACCAGAGGTCAATACAAGATTCAGCATTCCCTTAGGTCCAACTAGACCAGGAATACCAAAACAATCCCAAAAAATCAGGAAAACTGCGGAGGAGGGGAATCTATTGTAAACGTTGGATTTTGGTAAGGTAAAAAAACAAATCCTAGTAAAGACTGGTAGGTGGTCTTTTCAAAATCCACAAAAGAAAAGAAGTCATTCTGAATATAATCCTTGACGAAATTTTTCTGAAGCGATTTGCCATTTTGATCCTGTGGCAATTCATCTCCTACTATCGAGGAAATCCAGGTTTGAAATGTTTGATCTAATACTGCCCTTGATGTATCTGGTACATAGATTATCTGCAGCGTTTCTTTTGTATATCGTTGCTTGATGGCACGATAATACTTCCCGTCTTTTTCGAATTTGGTATTGGTAACCTGAAAATCCTCTTGATAGGACATATAAGGAACTGCCAATGGCACTTCTAACATCCTTTCTTCCAATTGAGAATCTTCCAAATCAAAAATCTGTTCTTCCCATTGTGCTTCTAGGTGATTTTCATAGGAAAAATAAAATGCATAGTAGCCAAATTGATAAATGGCAAAGCATGCGAGAAGCAGTATGGAAGAGATTTTTTTCAATTCGGTAGACTTGCAATTCGAAATGTATTAACATTTCAAACAAAGCCCAATTAAAATATGAAAAAGGTCACTTAAAAAAACAACATTTTCATTATTTGAAATTCACTTCCAAACAATCACTGATTTTCAAAATAATATTTCACCAAAAAATAGAGAATCAAAAATAAAATCGTAGATAACCCAAATACCTTAACAACCTTCAATCTATTGAAACGGTCCAAAAACCATAAAACATAGACAGGTCGAATCAGTCCTAGGACTATTTGAAGAATGGATAAATAAATACCAAGTTTGAGAAGAAACAGAACTGCCTTGACCATTTTCAAAAATAAAAAAGGAACAGCAAGCTGTTCCTTTTAATTAATTAATATTTCCAATACGAATTATTTCTTTCGCTTGATTTCTTTCATCTCGTACCCTTCAATGGTATCATCGATTTCGATGTTATTGAAGTTCTTGATAGAAATACCGCATTCGTAACCTGCTTTTACTTCCGCTACATCATCTTTGAATCGCTTCAACTGATCGATTTCACCGTCATGAATCACGATGCCATCACGGATAACTCTGATCTTGTTTTTACGAGTGATGTATCCATCCAAGACATAAGAACCAGCAACAGTACCGATTTTAGAGATTTTGAATACCTCACGAACCTGGATGTTACCTGTGATCACTTCTTCAAATTCAGGCTCAAGCATTCCTTCGATGGCATCTTTGATCTGGTTAATCGCATCGTAGATGATGGAGTAATGTCTGATCTCGATTTCTTCCTGCTCCGCCAGTTTCTTGGCATTTGCAGAAGGTCTTACTTGGAATCCTAAAATGATCGCATCAGAAGCAGATGCCAAAAGAACATCTGATTCAGAAATCTGACCAACACCCTTATGAATGATGCTCACTTTCACTTCATCTTTAGACAATTTCAACAAAGAATCTGAAAGAGCTTCCACAGAACCATCCACATCACCCTTAATGATGATATTCAATTCTTTGAAGGAGCCGATTGCCAAACGACGACCGATTTCATCCAAAGTAATATGCTTTTTGGTTCTCAAGCTTTGCTCTCTTTGGATCTGCTCTCTTGAGTTGGCAATTTCTCTGGCTTCGCGTTCTGTATCATAAACCTTGATGATATCACCAGCTTGAGGTGCACCACTAAGTCCTAATAACTGAACAGGGGTAGAAGGTCCAGCAGTTTTCAGTTTTTTACCTTTATGGTCAAACATCGCTTTGACCCTTCCGTAATGCTTACCCGCCAAGGTGATATCACCGATGTTAAGGGTACCACTTTGGACCATGATAGTCGTTACATACCCACGGCCTTTATCCAAGGATGCTTCAATGACAGTACCTACAGCGTTTTTATCAGGATTGGCTTTCAATTCCAGTACTTCTGCTTCCAAAAGTACTTTTTCCAATAAGTCGTCTACACCTTCACCTGTTTTGGCTGATAATTCCTGGGATTGGTATTTACCGCCCCACTCCTCGATCAGGAGATTCATATTGGCCAACTCTTCCTTAATCTTATTTGGATTCGCGTTAGGCTTATCAATTTTATTGATCGCAAAAATCATCGGTACACCTGCCACTTGAGCGTGATTGATTGCTTCTTTGGTCTGTGGCATGATGCTATCATCCGCAGCGATCACAATAATTGCCACGTCGGTGATTTTTGCACCACGGGCACGCATAGCGGTAAACGCTTCGTGACCCGGAGTATCCAAGAATGCGATCTTATGTCCCGTTTTGGTCGTCACATCATAAGCACCAATGTGCTGAGTGATACCTCCGGCCTCATCTGCTGTCACTTTTGAAGTACGGATATAATCCAACAAGGAAGTTTTACCATGATCGACGTGACCCATGATCGTCACGATCGGTGCTCTTTCTACCAAATCTTCCGGATCATCTTCAACCTCTTCGACAATTTCATCTTCTATAGATTTGGTGAATTCTACATCGTATCCAAATTCGTCTGCAATAATCGTGATCGCTTCCGCATCCAATCTTTGGTTGATCGAAACGAACATTCCCAAAGACATACAAGTAGAAATAATCTGATTGACAGAAACATCCAAAAGAGCTGCTAGGTCATTGGCAGAAATAAATTCTGTGACTTTGAGCAATTTTGTTTCTTCATTTTCCTGATCAACTTCTCTCTCTCTTTCTGCTTTCTTATCTCTTCTTGATTTGGATTTTCCACCTCCAGGCTTATTGCCTTGTAATCTGGCAAGAGTCTGTTTGATCTGATCTTGGATTTCCTTCTGGGTAGGTTCAGCCTTCTGTACTCGGCCTTGACCACCTCTGTTTTGGTTGTTTCCTCTTTGACCACCTTGGCCTTGGTTTCTATTTCCTCCACCTTGGCCTTGGTTTCTATTTCCTCCAGTATTCGGACCGTTAGAGCCTCCTTTGTCGATTCTTTTACGAGGACGTTTTTTATCTCTTCCTCTTTCGTCAGAAGAAGCAACCGGTCCCCCCTTTTTCTTAGGCTTATCCGCTGGGAGTTCGATTTTACCCAAAACTGTCAATCCTTTCAAAGAATCAGCTTTTGCAGCTATCACCTCACTTGGTTGCGGCTTTTCAGTTTCCTCAATTTTAGGTGCCGGAGAAGTTGGTTTTACTTCTGGCTTAGTGGAAGGAGCTGGCTTTTGGTGCTGACCTGGTTGATTTTGAGGTCTTTTTTGGTCTTGAGCTGGCTTTTGGTGGTGCTGCGGTTTTCTGCCATCACCCCCTTGATTTTTATTTCCTTTGTAACCTCCTTGTCTTTGATTAGAGGAAGGTTTTTGGCTTAAATCAATTTTACCTAAAACTTTTATCCCTTCTAATTTAGGAGCTTCAGACTCCACTTTAGGAGCTTCTGGCTCTTTGTTTGGAGCAGGTTTAGGCGTTTCAGCTTTCACTTCAGGCTGCACCTCTGGTTTCACTTCTTCTTTCGGCGTTGGCGCTGGGGCCGGTTTTGACTCTACTGCAGGAGCAGGCTTAGGAGCCTCTGCAGGAGTCGGTTTTGGTTCAGACTCAGGAGCCTTTTCTTGCTTAGGAGCTTCTGTCTCCATCGAAATAGGCTCATGGCGCTTCCCTATAGAAAGGTGGGAAGCCTCTTCTTTATCCAGGGCAGAAGATTTAAATTCCTTTCTCAGCATCTCTACTTGTTCCATACTGATCTTGGAATTCGGATTATTCTCCACCTCAAAGCCCTTTTTGGCCATTGACTCAACTATGGTCGCCGTTCCCACGTTGAGTTTTCTGGCTATCTGGCCTAATCGCATCATTTTTTCTTCTGACATAAGCAAAAACCTCTTTCGAAATCTTAAGTAAAATTAGGGTAATTAAATTAGTAATTCCCTTGTATTATTGTTCAAATTCTTGTCTGAGGATACGGAATATCTCATCGATCGTCTCTTCCTCAAGTTCTGTTCTTCGGAGTAAATCCTCCTTACTTAGAGTCAATACGCTTTTTGCGGTATCTAACCCTGTTTTTTTCAATTCTTCGATGATCCATCCTTCGATTTCATCGCCGAATTCTACTAGATCAACATCTTCCTCTTCGTATTCATTCAACTCACGGAATACATCGATTTCAAAATCAACCAATTTACTGGCCAATTTAATGTTGAATCCACCTTTACCGATAGCTAAAGAAACCTGATCTGGCTTCAAGAAAACAGAAATCCTCTTTGTCTCCTGATTTACCGTAATGGATGAAACTTTTGCCGGGCTCAATGCTCTAGTCACATAAAGATCCAGATTATCTGTGAAATTAATCACGTCGATGTTTTCATTTTGAAGCTCACGGACTACTGCATGAATTCTTGATCCTTTCATCCCCACACAAGCTCCTACTGGATCGATTCGGTCGTCATAAGACTCCACAGCCACTTTTGCTCTCTCTCCAGGTTCACGTACGATCTTTACAATCGTAATCAATCCATCATAGACTTCTGGAACTTCATTTTCAAATAGTCTTTCCAAGAATACCGGAGAAGTTCTAGAAAGAATGATTTTAGGGTTGCCATTCATCATATCCACACGATGGACGATTGCTTTGACAGTATCACCTTTTCTGAATCTATCCTTAGGAATCTGCTCTCCTTTCGGAAGGATCAGTTCGTTTCCTTCACCATCCATCAATAGAATTTCTCTACCTAATATCTGGTACACTTCAGCAGATACGATTTCTCCTACCTGCTCCTCATATTTATTATAAAGGATATCTTTTTCAAGATCCTTAATTCGCTGGATCAATGTCTGACGAGCCATCTGAACAGCACGTCTTCCAAATTCTTCCAGTTCTATTTTCTCATATACTTCCTCACCGATCTCAAAATCAGGCTCAATCTTCCTTGCGTCTGTTAAGCTGATTTTATCAAAATCCCAAATATCTTCAGAGTTGTCGTCGACAATTTCCCTGATTCTGAAAATCTCGAGGTCGCCCTTGTCTGCATTGATGGTAACATCGAAGTTTTCATCAGATTCAAACTTCTTTCTAATCATTGCTCTGAACACATCTTCCAGGATACGGATCATGGTAGGTCGATCCACATTTTTAGATCTCGCAAACTCTGCGAAGGATTCTATTAAGATTTTGGCATCCATTTGAGTTATTTAAAAGATACTTGTACGATTGTTTTTTTCATCTCTTCAAAAGAAAGTACTACTTCCTCTTCCGTGGCTTTTTTGCCTTTTTCTTTTTTCTTTACCAGCATTTTCACGCCGGCAGTATCCACTTCCAGTAATTTACCGACCAGTTCTTCGCCGCTGGTCTTCAACACTTTCAGTTCCCTGCCAATATTTTTTTGATATTGTCTCCTGCTGCTCAATGGATAATCCAAGCCTGGAGAGGAAACCTCCAAAATATAGGCTCCTGGCATAATGTCCTTTGCCTCTAATTCCTCAGAGACCGCTCTACTTACGTTTGCACAGGTCTGAATATTCAGTCCCTCATCTGAATCAATCAGGATGCTGAGGGTGGTTTTTCCCGTTTTTTCCGTCATTTTTATCTCCACGATGAAGTGATTTTCATCTGGAAGATGCTTCTCGACAATTTCTTCGATAGACTGCTTCAGCTCGGACATAGTATGCATAATGAAAGAGGGGACATTGGTGTCCCCTCCAGAAACTTTCGAATACGCGACAAAGGTAAAATAAATTTGATGCAAAAACAATTTGCGTAAAAAATCTACAAAAGGTCTCCAATCTAGACACCCAAAGTGTAGACTTGGACAAGAAAGCACTTATTCAACTAAAAAGTCTATCGGCCATTTGAATAAATAGCGCAAAAAATATCGTGTTTCTTTCAGATTTCTCCATTTAAGGTAATAATTTTGCCGACCCCCGTTTAATAATGAGTACTCAACGTACTATATTGAACAATCAACTCCAATAATTAAGTCAATCAAACAGTCAAAAATGGGATTATTCGATTTTTTCTCAAGTGATATAGCCATCGATTTGGGTACTGCCAACACTTTGATTATCCATAAGGATAAAATAGTAGTGGACGAGCCCTCTATCATTGCCATAGACAAAACTACCAACCGTGTTTTAGCAGTGGGAAGGGAAGCGATGAATATGCATGAGAAAACTCATGAGAATATCAAAACCATCAGGCCGCTAAAAGATGGAGTTATCGCGGACTTCTATGCAGCTGAGCAAATGATCCGTGGACTGATCAAGATGATTCCTGGTCAGAAAAAAGGCTTGTTTCCTCAATCCCATCGTATGGTGATCTGTATCCCTTCAGGTATTACAGAAGTGGAAAAAAGAGCTGTCCGGGATTCTGCAGAGCACGCTGGTGCCAAAGAGGTCTATATGATTTTTGAACCGATTGCTGCGGCGATTGGTATTGGCATCGACATCGAGAAACCAATGGGCTCCATGATTGTCGATATCGGAGGGGGTACTACTGAGATTGCTTTGATAGCATTGTCAGGAATTGTAGCAGATCAGTCGATCCGGGTAGCCGGTGACACGTTTACCAAGGACATTCTCGATTATATGAGAAGGCAGCATAACCTGTTGATCGGAGAACGCTCTGCAGAAAAAGTTAAAATTGCCATCGGTTCTGCATTAACGGAACTGGACGAGCCTCCGGAAGATCACGAAATCCGTGGTCGTGACTTGATGACTGGTATTCCGAAAGTGATCAAAGTATCCTATTCCGAAATCGCCTTTGCATTGGATAAGTCTGTTTCCAAAATCGAAGAGGCTGTTTTGAAAGCTCTGGAGATTGCGCCACCAGAACTATCGGCAGATATTTACGATAACGGCATCCACCTTACCGGCGGTGGGGCTTTGTTAAAAGGTCTTGATAAGCGACTGCATCAAAAAACAAAATTGCCAATACACATTGCGGAAGATCCTCTTCGTGCAGTTGTAAGAGGTACTGGTACCGCCTTGAAAAACGTACAAAATTTCAGAACAGTATTGATGACATAAACCCTGAATGCTACGCATCCTCCAATTTCTTTATCGTTTAAGGTCATTTCTTTTATTCGTTTTGCTCGAAGTGCTGGCTATCTGGCTTCTGGTAGCAAATAACTCTCCTCAGGGTGCCGCATTCTTTAACAGTTCCACCTCCATGGTGGGATCTATGTTGGAAACTCAATCTGACGTGAGGGATTTCTTTTCCCTTGCCGAGGCGAATGAAGCCCTCGTCAATGAGAATTCCAGACTCATGGAGCAGCTGAAAAGCCTCAAAACAGATCCGGATTCAGTGGAATTATCCTTGGATTCAGTATTAAGCTCCCAATTTAAATTTTTGGGGGCAAGGGTTATCAGTAATTCCCTTCGCTATGCTCAGAATCACCTGACTTTAAATAAAGGAAGTGAACAGGGCGTGAAACCAGGAATGGGGATATTCAACGAAAGCGGTGTTGTCGGAAGAGTAAAATCTGTTTCAAGTAATTATTCCGTAGGAATATCGTTATTGAACAATGACCTGCTTATTTCATCAATAATTAAATCCACTGGGGATTTTGGATCCATCAATTGGGATGGGAAAAATTCCCAAACAGCAAAACTCCTTTATGTTCCAAGGCATGTCAAGGCACAAGTTGGTGATACGATAGTTACATCAGGCTTTAGTGCTGTATTTCCGAGAAACATCAACATTGGGATTATTTCCAACATCATACAATCAGGGGATCCCAATTATCTGGATATTGAAGTTGCACTCACCACTGATTTCAGTAAAGTGTCTTATGTCTATCTGGTAGAAAATACCGAGATCAATGAACTGGATTCTTTATATCAAAAATCTGAAATAACTAATGAATTTTAGGAGCCTGATTTCATTTATAGTACTCATCCTGATCTTAGGTCTTTTTCAGATCCTATTTCTAAAGAATCTTGCGCTTTTCGGCATCGCATTTTGCTTTATTTATTTGGTTGGAATCTTGAGTATCCCACTTCAAATCCGATCCGTCCCTTTACTTCTTATCAGTTTTGGAGTAGGGTTGGTGATAGATATATTTTATGACACACTGGGTTTAAATGCGGCTGCAGTCACATTTTTGGCATTTTTAAGGCCTTTTTGGCTCAAAATTCTTAGACCGAATGGAGGTTATGATGAGTCTACGCTGCCTACCTTGCAAGAAATGGGAATAGGCTGGTTCATCAGCTATGCACTCCCCTTGATTTTTGCATTTTGCCTGGTCTTCTTCATCGCAGACCAATGGGGAACAGGATCGTTTATCGGAGTAGTAAACAAAAGTCTTTTCTCCTCGATTTTTACTTTGCTTTTGGCTATTATTGTACAACTACTGTTCTTCAAACGCAGGAGAGGAATCTAATGAACGATCAAAGACCCGTAGCAATTGTAATCTTCATTTTCTTGGTCGGTTTGGTGCTTTTAACCAAGCTTTTCTTGATCCAAGTGATGGATGACAGCTTTATGAAAAAAGCTGAACGGAATGCTATACAACGAGTAGTGGATCATCCCTATCGTGGATTAGTCTATGACAGAAATGGGAAGCTTTTGGTTTATAACAACCCCATTTTTGATTTGATGCTGGTTCCTAAAGAATTTGAAGTCGGAGACACCACCAAATTTTTAGAGCTATTCAAAATCAGCAAAGAAGAACTCATTGAAGCCTATGAAGCGGCCAGGAAATACTCTTATGTAAAGCCCTCTCCATTGATCAAGCAAATTTCCACTACGGAATTTGCCAGAATGCAGGATTATTTGATTGATTACCCAGGACTTTTCATCATGACTAGGTCAGTAAGATCTTACCCGCTTCCTATCGCTGCCCATGCTTTAGGTTATATTGGTGAAATTAATGCACGGCAACTGGAGAGAGATTCGACAAATTATTATGTGCAGGGAGATTATACAGGCCTCAGTGGGATGGAGAGATTTTATGAGGAAGAACTTAGGGGCAACAAAGGAGTAAAGTATAAAATGGTCAATGTCCGAGGTGTTGACAAAGGTCCTTTCAAGGACGGGGAGTATGACACTGCGTCTGTGGCAGGTAAAAACATCACCTCTACCATTGATATGGAGCTTCAGCGATATGGAGAAATGCTCATGTCCGGTAAAAAGGGTTCTGTAGTAGCTATTGAACCTAAAACAGGAGAAATCCTGGCGATGATCTCAGCCCCCTTCTATGATCCAAATGATTTAACCGGTTCTGAATTCAGCAAAACTTACCGAAGCTTAAACTCGGATGAAAGCAAACCACTTTTCAACAGACCCATCATGGCCACTTATCCTCCAGGTTCCATTTTCAAAGTGGTACAGAGTTTAATTGGCTTACAAGAAGGTGTTTTAACACCTGAGACAACATTTGCATGCAACAAGTCTTTAGTTGCCTGTCATAACCACCCTTCACCTGTCAATCTTTTTGGGGCGATCAGAAACTCCTGCAATCCTTATTATCACCAGGCTTTTAGACAGATCATCAATCAGGAAGTTTCTAGTAATACCTACAAAGACACTGAAATAGGTTTGAATGCCTGGAGAGAAAATGTACTGAAATTTGGTTTGGGTGGTAGACTGGGTGTGGATATGCCCAATGAAAAAGGAGGTGACGTACCTTCAAGTAAATACTATGACAGATTCTATGGAGAAGGTAGATGGAAATACAGCACTATCTATTCCCTATCTATAGGTCAAGGTGAAATGCTTGTCACTCCACTTCAAATGGCTAATCTGGCGGCGATATTTGCCAATAAAGGCTATTATTACACACCCCATTTGGTGAAAGCTGTCGATGGAGACCCGGGTCAAATACCCGGGAAATACCAAATCAAGAATGAAGTGGGTGTGGATGCTCATCATTTTGACATGATCCAGGATGCCATGGCACAAGCTCTTTATGGAACGGCCACCAGAGCCATCATTAAAGACATTGAAATTGCCGGCAAAACCGGTACAGCCCAGAATCCACACGGAGAAGACCATTCGGTTTTTGTGGCATTTGCTCCAAAAAATGATCCTAAAATAGCCATCGCAGTATATGTGGAAAATGCTGGCTGGGGTGGACGAGCGGCAGCAAGTACTGCTTCGCTTATGATAGAAAAATACATCCGCAAGGAAATCACCAGGCCTGAGCTAGAGAAATACGTACTGGCAGGAAACTTCATTTATTAATGCGGGAATCAGACATTCAAATTAATCGTGTGGATTGGTTGGTTGTGGCCATCTATTTTGCGCTGGTCATATTTGGTTGGTTTAACATTTATGCTGCAGTTTATGACAGTCAGGCTCCACAGAGCATGTTTGACATGTCTATTAACTCTGGGCAGCAGCTGGTAAGAATCGGTATTTCCGTGGTCTTGATTGTCCTGATCATGGTGGCAGATTATCGTTTTTTTGAAAACCTCTCCCTCTTTATCTATCTCTTTTTTATCGCACTCCTTGTCGTTACTCCTTTTATAGGAAAAGAGGTAAACGGTCAAGTCCTTACCGTCGGATTTGGTTCTTTCAGGATTCAGCCTGGCGAATTTGCAAAACTGGCTACCGCCTTGGCGCTTGCAAAAGTTATGGAACGCCCTACTTTTGACTTAAGTAAAACCAAAAACCAATTGGTCGCTTTTGGTGTATTACTACTGCCAGTGGCTCTGATCCTCTTGCAACCAGATACTGGAACAGCAATGGTCTATTTTTCTTTACTAGTGATGTTTTACCGAGAGGGGTTTCCTCAGCGCTATTACATTCTGGGATTTGGTTTTATTGCCTTGACTCTTTTAGCCTTGGGAATTGAAAACAACCTATATCTGGTCGCTGGAATAGGACTGATTATCCTGATTTTAATCCTAATGGGGAAAAAGACATGGCAAAGGATAGTCGTTTTTTCATTGATTGGTGTCGGGATGATTGCCTATAGCTACAGCATCGATTTTGTCGTTTCCAAGCTACCTGAGCACCAGCAAAACAGAATCATGGTACTTTTCAATCCGAATCTGGACCCATTAGGTGTGGGATGGAATGTCACCCAATCCAAGATTGCCATTGGATCAGGAGGCCTTTTGGGTAAAGGTTATTTGGAAGGAACCCAAACAAAATTTGATTTTGTACCCGAGCAACATACCGATTTTATTTTCTGTACACTTGGAGAAGAGTTTGGATGGGTAGGAAGCTTAGTGGTTATCGGGCTTTTTGTGACATTATTGGTCCGCTTGGTCATCATGGCTGAAAGACAAAAAACCAGGTTTTCCAGAATTTATGGATATGGGGTTATTTCCATTTTGCTTTTCCACTTTATGATCAATATTGCCATGACCATAGGGTTATTCCCTGTGGTTGGTATTCCATTACCCTTTTTTAGCTATGGGGGATCTTCGCTTTGGTCTTTCACCATTATGTTGTTCATATTTGTCAAAATGGACTCCTCAAGGGCGATGCAATTGGGTAGATTGGGATAATTTAGGAATTAAGCAGCTTTTTTAGCCAAAATTGCTTTTTTGGTTCCCTGTTTTTTATAGCGAAAGGAGTATGAAAATGATGGGCCTTCAAAAAATTAATCTGTAGGTTTTTCCATTGCTCTTCAGTTTCCAGAACTTTCATGTATTTCAGTTCTTTGAACAATCTAAGGCTGATTTCAGGATAATCTGACCGCCCCAAATAATCCAAATCTGCATCACAAATTATCTTTTGAATTTCATTGAGAGGAGTTTGAGGAATTTTGGTAGCCATAACCAGACCTTTCACTTCTTGGATATGCTGATCACTCATTCCGAGTTCTCTCATGATTTCTGCTGCCATACCTGATCCTACCTCTTCATGATTAGCAGGTCCTTTCAGGAATCCCATATCATGGACGATTGCTCCGGTCCTCAATAAATAGCGTTGTTCATCCGGTAATCCTAATCTCTTGATATATTGCTCACAGACATTTAAAACATCTAGCGTATGGTCTAAACCATGATAGGATAAATAAGAAGGCAACTCTGCCTCCAATTTGCTCAAAACAATTTTTCTAAGTTTTAGATAACCTTTCATTTTATGAAAAAGAATTCAGCCCTGTAACGCAGTTCTTAAGGCATAATACAAAATAAAAACAAACAATAAGCCAATATTGAAAGAAAGAAATCTAATTGAAAGGTTAACATTACGAAATTTTGCAGCGGTGATTTTGGCATTGATATACACCTGTTCTCCCAATTGATCCAGATATGGTCTTCTTTTAATGCTTATTTCTTCCAATTTCCTGACATATTCTTTAATGGTGCCATAGGATTGTATGATATCCCCAAAAAAGAACACGCTTTTATCAAATTTGCTCTCAATCTGAGGCATAAAACATCTGAAACTGTAATAAATAGAAGTCACACTAAACATAAACCATAGTGCGAGAAAAAAATAAATAAAAGGATCCAAAGCCGCTACTTCTATCAAATGATCCGAAAACTGAAAAAAAACATTGATCAACAACCCGTAAAATGATAACACCAATCCGGCCTTGATTTCTGAAGCTTTGATTAAATCTCTTAAATAATTGATCAGGTACCAATAGTTATCGACAATATCCAGTCCATCATCGAACTCAGGAATATTGTCAATCCCTTTTTCTTTTTTGACCATTTAGGATTGGGGTTTACGAAAAATAAATTCCTTTAAATTCAAAATAATCCACGATTTAAACAAATTCTTTAATTCAGAATAGAATTTTGCCCTCTAAAATAAAAAAGGACATTATTGGAATGTCCTTTTTTCTACGAGATCAAATACATTTAAACTTCATCAAACTTTCTATAAATCAATAACAGGAATTCCTGAACTGGTTCTGTGTCAGTCTCCCAGTTTAATTCTGAGGCATACCTGGTGTTTACCAATTGAATGGCTTCATTAAAATTAGTGCATTCGTCGATTGATTTTAAAGCATGTGTCAACAAATCAGAATTGCCGTCGAATAACTCCTTGGTAAACATAAAACGCTGGTTGATGGCAAGACTTTCGGACAATTCTCCGATGACTCCCCTCATTCCTTTATAAGACTCAGAAGCAAATCGTGATTTTAAAGCCTGAGGATTAATCCCATTTCCATTTGCTAAAGGTGCTACAGGTTCCGGAGTTTTAACCGGTTGCTTGACTTCCTCCTTCACCTCTATTTCCTCATTTATTGCTGCTGGCTCCTTCTCTTCAATTCTTTCAAAAAATGAAGTCTCTGTTTCTTCTTCTGTTTTTTGAGGCGCTACATAATAAGAAGTCGGTTCCGACTTTTCAAAATAATGATCCAGATCAAACACCTTAACATCCCCAAACGTCGCCAACAATAAATTCTCTGACTCCAGAGTATCTTTCACTACCTGATAATTGGCACTGATGGCACGCTGGTATTCTCCTTTATCCAAACCAAAACCTGCTTTATCGATCAAAAATGTAATGGCCCGATCATGCCATTTATAATATTTCTTATTTTCCTTCAGGTAATCATTTACTTTCCCATCAGGAGCTTTTGAGATTTCGGTTTGGTAAAAAGAAACCGGATCTGTTGCCAATTGAACCGCCTGAGTGACTGCCGTCACCACCAAAGGCTCCAAATGCTCTCTTTCAACTTTGATCCTTCTGGAAAGCACATTCATAAACTGGGTCAATGCCTCATGCACGGCGATGTCTCTGTAATCAAAAAACGGATTTCTTTTCAATTTGGCGAGTTCCTCTTGCCAAAGCTCAAAAAGCCGTTTGATTATAAAAAAATTCACCTGGGTACTACTGGTCAGTTGGATGATATCCTGCCCAGTAATGTATTGCTTAGAAGAAAAAAAGCCATCGCAGACGATGCTAGCGTATTCTTTGGCATATTTTTCTAAATAATTGCTGTTAATTTGAATTGTCATTGAATAGTCTTGTTTAAAAAAACAACGTAAAAATGCCTCGAATAGTCATTCAAAATCTATTTAATCGAGAAATTTATTCGAAAGCAGCTTCTCGTAAAGTTATCGAAATTATTCATGAAAATGGAATAGATTGGATGCATGCCTGTGGGAAAAAGGGCCGATGTACTACTTGCAAAATAATAGTGCTGGAAGGAAGCGAAAATTTAAGCCCACATACTGATGCAGAACAAAAATTCCTAAACCAAGGCAGGTTAAAAAAGCAGGAACGTCTATCTTGTCAGGCAGAGTTAGTCTCTGGTGATCTGATTGTCAGAGTCGCAGAAATAAATAAATTTCCTCATTTAGAATACAGTCATTAAGGTATGTTTATCGAACCTTCAATCGGAAGGAATAAATCTCCTGAGCGCAAAGGGCAGATTGAAGTGATTTGCGGATCGATGTTTTCCGGAAAAACGGAGGAATTGATCAGGAGGCTGAACAGGGCCAAAATCGCCAGGCAAAAAGTAGAGATTTTTAAACCTTCGATCGATAGAAGATACAGTGATTCTGAAGTCGTGTCTCACAATGAAAATACAATCCGGTCAACACCGGTAGATTTTGCGGGAGACATTTTATTGCTTAGTGGAGATTGTGATGTGGTGGGCATAGATGAAGTCCAGTTTTTTGATCAGGAAATCATCCCAGTGGCCCAAAACTTGGCACGTCAAGGCAAAAGGGTAATTCTAGCAGGGTTGGATATGGATTTTGAAGGAAGACCATTTGAGCCTATGCCGCAGTTGATGGCGATAGCGGAGTATGTAACAAAAGTTCATGCCATTTGTATGAAATGCGGTGATCTTGCTGCTTTTTCCTTTCGGCTTTCCGATGCTAAACAAAAGGTCATGCTAGGTGAAAAAGAAGCCTATGAAGCCAGGTGTCGAAAATGCTTTTTTGAAGACAGACGCTAATGCTGCACAAAACCAAAGGAATTGTATTAAGCTATATCCGATACAAGGAAACCAGTATCATTTGCAAAATTTTCACCCGTGAGTTGGGACTTAAATCCTATTTGGTAAACGGCGTAAGAAGCCAAAAAAGCAAAACTACCATCGCACTTTACCAGCCAATGAATGTCCTGGAAATGGTGGTTTATAACAGAGACAATTCAGGACTTCAAAGGATTTCAGAGGTAAAACTTGCCCAGGCTAACCAATTAATCCCATTTGATTTTAACAGGACTGGACTGGCCATGTTTATGACTGAAGTGATATCTAAATCCATTTTTGAAAATTATCAAAACGAGTCTTTATTTGATTTTTTGGAAGAGAGTATCGGTAAATTGGACCAGAAAGAAACGCCACTGATGCATTTTCCACTCGTGTTTTTAATAGAAAACGCGAAGTTTTTAGGCTTTGCCCCAGAAAGTGCCAAAGAATTTTTATCTGAAAATTTAGGACAACCTTTCGACCTCAATGAAATTCCTTTGGCAGAAAATTTCATTGAAAAACTCCTGTTTTATAATTATTCCTGCGATGAAAAAGTAGCCTTAGGGCTAAGGAGAAAGGTTTTGGATCATTTGTTGGAATTTTATAATCAGCAACTGGAAACTAACCAAACTTGGAAATCTATGACTATATTAAGACAGTTATTGAGTTGAGTACAAATCAATTGCTTGGAAAAACATTCAAATAAAAATAAAATTTGCTTAATCCAACATGATCCTTTAATATTGTGTCGTAACGTGAATGTGCAAGTCAGCCCACTTTGACTTGAGTTTTTCCTGCAGAATTTTTTTTGCTCAGAAAATCAATCACGATCCCAAATACCGCATTTTACAATATCTTATTATTTCATACCCTCTTTATGTACAACATAGAAGAACTCAGAATCAGACTTTTGTCTGAACTGAAGGAAATCGCTGAGGAACTTGGAGTTAAAAATCACAAAACTCTGAAAAAAGACGATCTAGTCTACGCGATCCTTGATCAGCAAGCCATCACCCCAGAAAAAGCTTTGCCTAAGAAAAAACCTTCTGTTGCCGAAGCCGGCTCAAAAACGGAAGAAGTCACAAAAAGTGAAAGTTCGAGTAAACCCTCAGCTGAGGAACCTGAATTTAAACCGAAGTTTAAGAGACAAAATGTGACTGAGATTCCTAAAGAAGCTCCAGCAGACAAAGCATCAGTCGAGGAAGAGAAAAAGCCGGAACCAAGGCCTGAAAGAGCTCCTAAACGAGAACAACCTGCAAAAGCAGAAAAAGCTGCGGCAGAAACATCCAAGGAGGAGGAGGCAAAAACCTTTAGACCAAGAAAAAGAGTTTTTGAAGAAAAAGGAGCAGAAGAAGTTCCATCCCAAACTGCCTCAAGCCCCTCTCCTAATGAAAAACCAGAGCAGGAAGTAGAATTGCCAAAAAGAAAAAACTTCAAATCCCAAGACGAAGTAATGGCACCTGCAGCAGAAACCTCCCACCATTCAAACAGAAAACGTCCCTTTGTCAATGCAAGAGAGTTTGATGGAGTTATCGTCAATGAAGGTGTATTGGAAATGATGCAAGAAGGATACGGATTCCTAAGATCTTTGGACTATAACTACCTTGCCTCACCAGATGATATTTACGTATCTCCAAGCCAGGTAAAATTATTTGGCCTGAAAACAGGAGATCACATCAAAGGATCTATTCGTCCTCCAAAAGAAGGCGAAAAGTATTTTGCTCTATTGAAAATAGAGACAGTCAACGGAAAAACCACTGACGAAATCAGAGACAGGGTACCTTTCGAATACCTGACTCCGCTTTTCCCGGAAGAAAGGTTAAACCTATCGACATCCCCTGACAAGATGTCGACAAGAATTCTGGATTTGTTCGCTCCTATAGGCAAAGGGCAAAGAGGAATGATTGTAGCACAGCCTAAAACTGGTAAGACAGTTCTTCTGCAACAAATCGCGAATGCCATTACCAAAAACCATCCTGAGGTACATTTGATGATCCTTTTGATCGACGAGCGTCCTGAAGAGGTGACAGACATGGCTAGATCTGTGAATGCGGAAGTAATTTCCTCTACGTTTGACGAGACAGCAGATAGGCATGTAAAAGTTGCCAATATTGTTTTGGAAAAAGCAAAAAGAATGGTCGAAGTAGGTCATGATGTAGTCATATTACTTGACTCCATCACCAGACTTGCAAGAGCTCATAATACAGTGGTACCAAGTTCAGGAAAGATTCTCTCCGGTGGTGTGGATGCCAACGCCCTTCATAAGCCAAAACGTTTCTTTGGTGCTGCAAGAAATGTGGAAAATGGTGGTTCCTTAACTATCATTGCCACTGCCCTAGTGGAAACAGGATCTAAAATGGATGAGGTAATCTTTGAAGAATTCAAAGGAACCGGTAACATGGAATTGGCACTGGATCGTAAGCTATCTAATAGAAGAATCTATCCAGCCATCGATGTATTGAGTTCGGGAACCAGAAGAGAAGATTTGTTGATGGATAAAGAAGAAATGCAGCGCGTTTGGATTTTGAGAAAATTGATGAGCGATATGACAGCTCAGGAGTCCATGGAATTCCTTCTTCAGCGAATGAAAGGCACCCGGGATAATGCCGAGTTCCTGATCAGTATGAATGGGTAAACCAAAACTTCTGATTTTGTTTAAAAGCCTTTGATTCAAAAATGAATCAAAGGCTTTTTCATTTTTAAATAGTCATGAGTAACATGAAATAATTTTTTTACTATTTATTCGACATATTTTTTGGTTTAAATATTACAAATAGTTTTAGACTATTTACTTTTGCATCACCCTAAACAATTACCCTTTAATAACTGTTATTCAATCAATTAAATCTTAATTTTTAAGGTTTATAATTTAAATATCAGTTGAATTTCTTAGTCACCGCTGATTATTATTTATTCAGCTATTTATCGTTTCTTCAAAAAATTTGGTTTATGGTCTGACCCTAACTGAAACTGAATTTTAAGTTTATTAGATGCCTCAAAAACTTGTTGCCAAGGGCTTCAAATTAAATTTGTATGCTCTATTGCGATTCTCTTTGCTTACTATCTCTTCTCTGGGGAGTGTTTTAGAGTCTTCGGCTCAATATGTAAGGTCTATTAACGCGACTAAGACCTACACAACCCATGGAACTTTCACCATTACAGATCTTGCAGATATAACAGGGTTTGATCCATCAAATGAAATTTTTGCAGTTGCAAATGTAGATATCCTACTCGTTGGGGGTGGAGGGGGAGGAGGAGGAGGCACTTCTGCAGGAGGAGGAGGAGGAGGCGAAGTAAAAGTCATCAATTTAGACCTGAACCTTGGAGCCCAATTGATAATAACCATAGGGAACGGAGGAAACGGTTCTTCTAATTCTAGCAATAGAGGAACAACCGGTGGAAATACAATTGTTGTTTTAAATTCTGGAAGCACCACAAATACTTACAGAGCAAATGGAGGAGGCTACGGAGGAGGATCTGGCGCAAATAGAGATGGAGGAACTGGCGGTTCAGGTGGAGGTGGTGGCGCAAGAAAAACGCCATCTGCACAAGCAGGACCTGGATCAGGAGGAGGTACTAGTTCAGGAGCCGGAGGTGGAAGTACATATTTAAATTCTGGTGGAAACGGAAGTTTCACAACAAGTGTATTAGCAGCTGGTGCTGGCGGAGGTGGTGCTTCTGGAGCAGGCACTTCTGGAATTTCACTTCCTGGTATTGGACAGGGAGGAAATGGGGGAAATGGTATTATGCCAAGTGGCTTTACTGGTAATTATGGAGCAGGTGGAGGTGGAACTGGTACTACTGCAAATGGCATAGGAGGGAATGGTTATGGTTCAAATGGCTCAGGAGGGAATGCAGGAGCCACTAGAGGAAATGACGGTTTTAATGGAGTAGTTGTTGTCAATATTAACTACAGAATTTTACCTGTGGAATTTTTATATTTTAATACCACTTACAATCCTAAAGAACAAAAAAGTTTAGTGGAATGGGCCACATCCAAAGAATCGGAAAACTCCCACTTTGAAGTTGAGCGAGCTATAAATTCTGTAAAAGAATGGGAAACCATTGCTACAATAGATGCGAAAGGCTATAGTGAGGAAACTACCGAATATCACTATATAGATAATGAATTGACCTTTGTTAACGGAAATGTTTTTTATAGAATTAAACAAGTTGATTTCGACGGAACTTTCAGTTATAGCAATACAAAGGCTATTCAAATCAATAATCTCCGATTGGACAAATCCGCTTGGCTTGCATTTCCAAACCCTAGTTCAGTTGGAACAGGGCTTAGTTTAAAGCTTGTTCGAGAAGATCTTTATCAGGATGAACCCATTTTTTTTACTATTACCAATACCTTGGGAGATGGAATATCAGGTGTTGCCTCTTCGCCAAAAGAACTAGAAGAAATAGCTTCAGAATTTTTAAATAAAAGAAGCTGCAACTTTTTTATTTTGGAAATAAACTGGGGGCTACATTCCGAAATCATAAAATTGATCAGGAATTGATCAAAAGACCATCATTGGATTAGGACATTTTAGTTTTTTTTTGGCTGGTTGGATAATTATTTATCCAGAAAATAAATGGCCTAATAAATCCAAATTTTTAAGGGGGCTCGTAATTATTTCAAACCAAAATTAAACACTGTTTTATTTGCCAAAAGGACATTTATTTATAATTTCAGAACCCAATTTTTAATGAAATCAAAACAAAATTCCAATCATATCATTTAATTGGGTTTTACATCATTAAAAACGCATGTTGAAATAGTGATAAAAAACATGAATTATTTCAATAAAGCAATTGGATAGAATTCTAAACTGATTATGTTTTATTCAAAAAGAAAATTATAATCCATTTCTTAAAATAAAATTGGAGAGATTAGAATTTCGATAGACATTTGTTAATCAATAATTTACCCTTGAATTCTTTATAGTATCAATCCAAAGCTTTATATTTGAAATACATTTTTATGATGTTAAAATTCATTTTAATCTTAAAATGAAAATATGGCAAAACGTCTACTCAAAAGTATTCTAATTTTTCTTCTGATTTTGATCGGCTGGGATGCTTATGGGCAGTGCCCTTCTCCAACAACAATTACAACTACGGGGAATAATACTTGGTTAGTTCCGTCTGGCGTGACATCAATAACCGTAGAGGTTTGGGGCGCAGGTGGTGCAGGTGGAGTTGCAAGTGGAAACCCTTCTACAGGTGGAGGTGGATCTGGAGGTGGATATGTTAGGACTACATTAACAGTTACCCCCGGGTCTTCTATTTCCTATTTTGTTGGCCAAGGTGGTTCTGGTGCGTCAGGAGGAAACGGACAAAGCTCTTGGTTTCAAAATAACTCTACGGTATTAGCAATAGGTGGAAATGGTGCTGGATCATCGACTGGGGTAGGAACAGGAGCTGCTGGAGTCACAACTGGTAATATAGGCGGGACATTAAGCTCTTGGTATGGAGGTGCCGGTGGCAATGCAAACAGTACTACCAGTGGTGGTGGTGGAGCAAGTGCAGGAACATCTGGAAATGGAAATGCTGCCAATGGAACTTTAGGAGGAACATCTTCGAATGGTAGCTTTGCCGGGCCTGATGGAACAAATAGTGTAACTTCTGGGACAAATGGTTTTAGCCCTGGTAGTGGAGGTGCAGGAGGAAAAAGAAGTGGCGGTAGTTCCAATAATGGTGGAAATGGAGGGAATGGACAAATCCGGATAACTATTAATCCAAGTGCAGTTGGCGCTGTTTCCTCAAACCAAACAATCTGTAGTGGTTCATCTCCTTCTAACTTGACGATTGCCAGTGCAACAGGTACGATCCAATGGCAAAGGGCTGATAATTTAAGTTTTACAACCAATGTCACTAATCTCGGAACCAATTCTACCACGCTTACTTCAGCTCAAATCGGAACCCTTACAGCAACTCGGTATTTTAGAGCTGTTGTTACCAATGGATCTTGTCCACCAGTTTATTCCTCAATAATAACTGTAACTGTTAATCCTGTAGCAAGCGTTACCGCTATGAATACTACCATTTGTAGCGGCGATGCATTTTCTGTTACCCCTGCAAATAGTACCAATGGGGTAGTTCCTGCTGGTACCACCTATTCATGGTCGGCGCCTGCGGTTACTGGAGGAATAACCGGGGGGGCAGCAGGTACTGGTGCAACTGCTATCGCCGGAACTTTAACCAACCCGACAAACACGGCGCAAACTGCAACTTATACCGTAACTCCTACTTCAGGTTCTTGTCCCGGTACTCCTTTCACCGTCACAGTTACTGTAAGTCCTAAGCCCGCTGTGACCAATATGACCGCAACGGTTTGTAGTGGGGATGCTTTTTCTGTTACCCCTGCAAATAGTACCAATGGGGTAGTTCCTGCTGGTACCACTTATTCATGGTCGGCGCCTGTGGTTACTGGAGGAATAACCGGGGGGGCTGCAGGTACTGGTGCAACTGCTATCGCCGGAACTTTAACCAACCCGACAAACACGGCGCAAACCGCAACTTATACCGTAACTCCTACTTCAGGTTCTTGTCCCGGTTCTCCTTTCACCGTCACAGTTACTGTAAGTCCTAAGCCCGCTGTGACCAATATGACCGCAACGGCTTGTAGTGGGGATGCTTTTTCTGTTACCCCTGCAAATAGTACCAATGGGGTAGTTCCTGCTGGTACCACTTATTCATGGTCGGCGCCTGCGGTTACTGGAGGAATAACCGGGGGGGCTGCAGGTACT
>JAFIDK010000006.1:394543-438302 GCA_017051695.1 Algoriphagus aestuarii
AAGTCCTAAGCCCGCTGTGACCAATATGACCGCAACGGCTTGTAGTGGGGATGCTTTTTCTGTTACCCCTGCAAATAGTACCAATGGGGTAGTTCCTGCTGGTACCACTTATTCATGGTCGGCGCCTGCGGTTACTGGAGGAATAACCGGGGGGGCTGCAGGTACTGGTGCAACTGCTATCACCGGAACTTTAACCAACCCGACAAACACGGCGCAAACCGCAACTTATACCGTAACTCCTACTTCAGGTTCTTGTCCAGGAACTCCTTTCACTGTCACCGTAACTGTGAGTCCTAAACCTGCTATCTCTAATATGACAGTCAATCTATGTACTGGTGGATCATTTGATATTACACCTACCAATGGCACTAATGGAATTATTCCTGCTGGAACGACATATACTTGGACAGCACCATCGGTAAACGGAGGGATTACAGGAGGTCTGGCAGGAAGCGGAAGTAGCATAATAGGAACTTTATCAAACCCAACAAATACACCCCAAACGGCAACCTATGAAGTTACACCAACATCCGGATCCTGTATAGGCTCTGTTTTTACAATAACTATTATAGTTGATCCTATAACATCTATAACCACACAACCAGACACCACAAACAGAGTTGAATGTTTTGGGGATGGATTTAATCCCTTGACAGTTGTTGCAGAAGGGGGAGATTTAAAATACCAATGGTATTCTGTTCCAACACAGACAAATTCGGGTGGTACTGCAGTATCTGGAGGCACTTTCGCCACCTTTACTCCACCTTCCACTACTGAAGGGATATCCTATTATTACGTAGTTGTAACAGGAAATTGTGGAATAGAAACATCGACTGTTTCAGGTGAATTTAGAGTAAACCCTCCTAAAACTGTCATTGATATCCCCCCATCAACGTCTAATGAATCGAAGTGTTTAGGAGAAGCATTCCCAACTTTATCAGTATTAGCATCTGGGGAAGGGAGTGTAAGCTATCAATGGTATAAAAATACTACTGCCTCTAACAGCGGGGGAACTTTAATATCAGGAGCTATTAGCGAGGATTACACCCCTTTATCTGACGAAGTAGGCACCTTTTATTATTATGCCTTAGCCTCAAGTAATTGTGGAACTGTTCCTACAGCAGTCTCTGGTGCATTTACAGTTTATGCACCTCCAACTGTATCCAATCCAGCTACAGCAAGTATCTGTAGTAGTGAAAGTCCAAATATTTCATTGACAGCAAGTGTTCCGAGTAATTTCTCTTGGACAATTGGAACTATCACAGGTGGGATAACTGGAGCAAGTGCAGGATCAGGCGCAACCATCAATCAGACTTTAACTAACCCGAGCAATACAACTGCTGGTACCGTTGAATATATAGTTACACCTACTTCTACAACAGGGTCATGTACAGGTGCTCCATACACAATAACTGTAACGGTAAATCCAACACCAGTTGTAACCAATTCAGCTACAGCAATTACTTGTAGCGGAACAGGTCCAAATATTTCATTGACAGCAAGCGTTCCGAGTAGTTTCTCTTGGACAATTGGAACTATCACAGGCGCGATAACTGGAGCAAGTGCAGGATCAGGTGCAACAATCAATCAAACACTAACTAATCCTAGCAACACAACTGCTGGTACAGTTCAATATATAGTTACACCTACTTCAACAACTGGGTCATGTCCAGGTGCTCCCTATACTATAACAGTAACAGTAAATCCACAACCAGTTGTAACAAATTCGACATTAACCCAGACCATTTGTTCTGGTGGAAGTACAACAGCAGTTACCCTTACTTCTGGAATAGCAGGAACTACCTTTACATGGACTGCTAGTGCAACAGCAGGCGTTTCTGGATTTACGGCAAGCGGTTCCGGACCAATTCCTGTGGAGACTATTTCCACTACTGGAACAACTCAAGGTACTGTTACTTATGTCATTACTCCGACTGCAAATGGATGTCCTGGTCCAACTAAAAATTATACGGTTTTGGTGAATCCACAACCAACTGTCACAAACTCAAGTTTATCACAAACCATTTGTTCTGGCGGAAGCACCACTGCAGTAACGCCTACCTCAGGGGTTGCAGGGACCACCTTTACTTGGACAGCTACTGCTACTGCTGGCGTTTCTGGATTTACCCCAAGTGGTACAGGACCAATTCCTGTTCAAACTATCTCTACAACCGGAACAACTCAAGGAACAGTTACTTATGTAATTACTCCAACTGCTAATGGTTGTACTGGACCTACTAAAAATTATACAGTTTTAGTGAATCCTTTAGCTACAGTTGGCCCAACCACAGTTTTTACAAATAATTTCCCAAGTGTTTGTATTACTTCTCCGGCAATTACCAATTTTTCTCGACCTACAACTGGAGTTACTGGGATAGGCACTCCAACAGGATTACCTCCTGGAATTTCAGCTGTTTTTAATACGATTACGAAAAATATTGATTTTTCTGGTTCAGTTACTACTGGTACGCCGACAGGATTGTATACCTATTCAATTCCACTTACGGGCACCTGTATTACAGGACCAGCCACTGGTACTATTGATGTAACCCCAGTTTATGATATCACTTCCGTTTCGTCCGTTTCTGCCACTTCAATTGGAGGATTAGCAACGGTTACATTCTATGCAGACCCTACTAAAATGCTGGATGGAACTTATAATATCACTTACCAAATTAAACAGGGATCTGGAGGCTTTACCACAGTTGGTCCTGTGAATGCGACAGTGATAAATGGAAAAGGAACTTTTACTACTAATCCTATTAATAGTAATGTAGATACCTATACAGTACAGATTTTATCCATAAAAAAATCGACTGATGTCTGTACTGTCACATTATCAAGTCCTCCTACTACCTACTTTGGTGTTTGTTCTGCTGTTTTTACAACTGGAACCAATACTTTTTATGTACCTGCAAATGTTTACAGTGTCACTATTGAAGTGTATGGTGGTGGTGGTGGTGGTAACAATGGTGGCGGTGGAGGCGGTGGATATAGTATCCGCCAAAATATTCCAGTGACTCCTGGTGAGCCTCTCGGAGTTTTTATAGGAGCTGGTGGCGCAAATAATGGAAGCGATGGAGGAGTTAGTTATGTAACCCGTGATTCAAATATTGCAAATCAACTGACCAATAGCCTAGTCCTAGCAAATGGTGGAAAAGGTTCACCTTCATCAGGTAATGCTCAAGGAGGAACATTTGATCCAAGGTACTCAGGCAGCAATGGAAATCCTGCAACTGGAAACACTGGTGGAAAAGCTGGAGGACCTTTAGGTGGAGCAGCTGGTGGTGATGGCGTCAATGGAAGCTCCCCAGGTGGTGGCGGAGGTAAAAAACAAGGTACCAAAGGAGTTGGTGGTTCTGGCCTAGTAATTATATCCTATTCTTGTCCTGATGCAGATAATACTGACTGTATCAAAGTAATCGATGATGGTTCAAAGTCAGGTACCACTGTTTTGGAATTAACTAATATTACTGGTAGTAATTCTAGTGTTTGCAAATGGAATGCCCCTGAAGGGTTGACCGAATTCACCGTTTATGTAGGAAGTGCAGGCGGTGGCGGTGGCGGAGGTGAAGGATCCGGTGGCGGAGGTTCAGGGTCTTTAATTCGCCAAACATTTACTTCTACGAATCCATATGGCTTACCAGCAGGAACTTCATTTAATGCAACAATAGGACTTGGAGGTCCGGGAGCTACTGGAGTTAATTTGCCAGGAGGAGTTGGTGCTGCCTCTACCTTTACCGGCAGTATTAATGGTAGCCCTATAAATATTTCTGTTCCTGGTGGCGGTGGCGGTGGATCAAGAAGTTCAAATGCTGGAGGAAATGGGTCTTCAGGCGGTGGTGGTGGTGCCAGTCCTGATCCAGCCAAGTCCTTCGGCCAAGGCGGTAATGCTATTCCTATTACCTACACTGGAACAAATGTGACTACATACCAAGGTAATATAGGAGGAACTGGAGATTACAGTGCCCCACAGAACTCGGTTGCCGGTGGTGGTGGTGGTGGTTTAGTTCCATGGTCTAATGGAAATGATGGTCAAAATGGTAAAGCAGCTGGTAATGGTCAAGGTGAAGGAGGCCGAGGTGGAGATGGTATAACACTTACATTAGGTGATTCTTTGAGGTATTATGGTGCAGGAGGCGGAGGTATAGGCCGATTCTTTGAAGGAACTGATAAAATTGGTTTAGGTGGATCCGCAGGAGGTATAAGGATTGGTGGAAGTGGAAACTTATCAGGAACTAACCCAATAGGATCTCCTGGAAAAAATAAAACTGGCTCCGGAGGTGGAGCAGGATATAACGGTGGCGGAAGAGGAGGAGATGGTGTCGTGTATATTGTCTTTCAGATTTTAAAAATCCTCGAAGTAGAATACCAAAGCTTTGAAGCTAAGTATAATGAAGATAACCGATCTGGAATCTTAGAATGGACTACCTCCCAGGAATGGGAAAATGACCGCTTTGAAATCGAAAGAGCTACCAATGGGGATTTGACATCTTGGAAAAAAATTGGGGAGGTAAAAGGTCAGGGATATAAAGACACTCCTACTTCCTACAGTTTTGAAGATCTGGATCTTCCCGCTTCTGGAGGTGATATATTCTATCGTCTGAAACAAATAGATATCGATGGAACTCATGCCTATAGTGTAACCCGATCTATTCAGGTGCCTAGCTTAAATGGTAAGTCCAGATGGATCGTGTACCCCAATCCAAGCAGTTCCGGAAATTATGTTTCCGTAGACCTTCTGGATAGAAGCAAGTACCGAGATGAGCATATTTTGATTAGAGTTTCTGATGTGAAAGGAGTTTTTCAATCTTATTCAGTAACCACCATTGAGGAAGTAAGTGAAGCTGTTAATTATTATTTAGAATCTGCGGCTCCAGGTATTCATATTGTTCAATTGATCTGGGGTGAAAATACTGAGCAATTAAAAATCATTAGAAAATAACTCCCCTTTCTTCCAAAAAAAGCTCTTATGGAAAATCCATAAGAGCTTTTTTTTATTCATTTGCCTGAAATCCCCTTCTATTCTTCCTCTTCTCTCCTTTTAGGAACTTTTGCTTGCCCCAATCCTAAAGCTCCTTTCAATCCACTGAATGTTGCTCTCCACCAACCCCCAAAAATAAATTTGGATTGGTCTCTTTCGAAGTAAATTCTCGATTTCACACGCTTATTCAAAAACTTTCTAGGATTATCGTTTTTGACAAATGTATTGGCCAAAAATGTCAATAAATTGAGCTTACCTGTACCTCTCTCCAAAGTCAAACTGTCCAAAAACTCAATTTTCAGATCCTCATAGTGAAAATTCATTTCGCCTCTTGCGACATCATCATCCACAATAAAATTCCATTTTCCATCTGTCACCTTTCCATCCAGCACTTTTACGAATACACCCCTGGACACCATATTATTGATGGAGGTCAAATCAAACTCCCCCATGTCGACTTGAACCTCCATTGGATATGGGTCACTGTAAAATAATTTGGCATTGAGGCTGACCTCCCCCTCTCCCATTAACTTCGTATTGGCTGTCACCAAAGTATATTCATAAGGAAACTCTTCCTCTTCTTTGGTCATGACCAATGGCGCCATTACCAAATCTAAATCCCCAAAATAGATGGAGCCTGGCAACATGGATTTAGGGCCGAATTCCTGATATCGAATTATCCCATTTTTGATTTTCACAGAATCCACTTCCAAATCAATGGAAGCATTTCTCAACAAATCCTGTGGCATGGGTTTATAGACTCCTTCTTTGACCGGAAGCCTTTTGTCTCTAAAAACATCCAATTCCAAACTATCTAAAAACAGCTCCTGAGCCCTTATTTTTTTGTTTTCGAAATATTCGTTGAAATCTATATTTCTTAAAGTGACTTTCTTAATCAAGCCATCTATTGCATCAGATTGAAAACCTTGCTGATTGAGAAAATTGTAACGGCCAACCGACGGTCCAAAGCTGATGTTTTCTACGATCAAATCATTCTCAAGGAAACTAATCTTCCCAATTTCCACTTTATTCAAACTATCTTCAGACAAAAGACGATAGTTGGTCAAGGAGAGTCTAAGGTCTTTTTCGAGTAATAACTGAGGACTCAGTCTTTGGTTTTTTCCGATCAAATCAAGATTTAAATCCTCCAACTGGAAATTTACCCCATCGAAAGCCAATCGATCTATTGGACCGGTCTCTTTATTGAACAAGGAGATTTTTCCATTTTGAATGAGAATGTCCTGCAATAAAATGGATTGGATCAATCCCGGTTTATCTTTTGGCTTTGTCTGTTTTTGGACTTTTTCTTTCTCAGCAGAATCCAGATAAATATCAAAGACAGGATTAGTCAACGTGATTTTTGTAAGATCAAATACTCCAGTCTCCTGAATCTCTTTCAGGGTGTTATTCTGAAGGGACAGACTTTCAATTTTGGCGGAAAGAATTGGGGATCCAGGTGCACTATTGGTTGCTTTAGGTATCACTTCAAAATTCGAAAAAATCGTCGCATCCAAGGTATTGTCCACATCAACACTCGAGAATTTGATGGTATGCAAGCTATCTGGCAAGGCAAACGAAAAATCCTGAAGTGATAAATTAATCTGTGAAAACAAACCGGAAAGGTCTTCCCTAGTATTTGACGCTGAATCAAAAGTAAAACCCTGTATTCCTAAGTCAAAATTAGTCTGTATTGATTGTGCTTCACTGGTTCCTGATCTAAAATTGATTCCCAAAGTAGAATTGACCGCTTCTATGGAGTCTATTTTCAAAAACTCAATTGATTTTGGCAGTGCTTTTTTCGCTTCCTTTTTAGGTTCTTCTTCCTTCTTGAAATCCCTGTCAATTTCTATGTTGATCTCTCCTCCAGCAACAGCCAATTTTTTTAAATCCAGTGTATTTTCAAACAGAAATGACTCTATATCCACCCCTTTAAATGCCACCTGAGGCAGGGAAAGAGAAAGCGCTATTTTGCTGTCCAAATTTGCCCCTGGCAGCAATTTCAAGCTATCGATGAAGATTGTTTGATCAAAAGAGTTATAACTTAAATTATGGGTGGTGGCCAGATAATTACCTCCAGCTAGATTAAAGGCATAATTATCTAATATTAAATCAATCTCCTCTGAAAAGAATGTTTTGTTTTCAGCATTGGTACCAGATCTATCTACATAAAAATTCAATAGACTTAAAGAAAAATTATCTTCCTGAAAAGCAATATCCTTTGGGCCGGAATAATTTTCATATTTGATTTTTCCCTGAGAAAAACTCAATGAGTCTATTTTGAGAATATTAAAATAGGAGGTCAATAGGTCAACTATTTCTCCGCTGGATTCAATTGGAGCACTTCCTTTTGGACTTTGCTTTTTCCTAAACCTGGTCATCTCCATCACTGGGTTTGGAATCAGAATTTGCTTGATTTCCAGTTTTTCTTCCTGAAATGCTGCTTTGACATTAAACCCCTCAGCCCTGAACTCGGGAATCTGAAAATCAAGGATGACACTTTTTCCATAAGTATCTAAAATTTCCTGAACTTGGTCTGGATTTTCCGGTTTGATCTTTAAACCTTTGATTGATAAAAGTGAGTTTTTGGAATCGATCGTTACATTTTCGGCAATGAAATCGTGTAAATTATCCCTGAGTTTTAAACGATATTTATCCAAACTTAACACCACATCTTTTGCAAAAAGCAGCTCATTAATGCTTTGGGAGGAGTTTGGCTGAATAAACACGTCATCGAGCTCGAGGCTGAAGCTCTCAAAGCCAATATCATCACTTCGTTCTCCCGCCTCGTTTTTAAATTGGACTTTGCCATTATCCAGATCAAATCTTCCAATCTTAACGGTCGACAAATATCCTTCTAATAAATCCTTGACAGAAACTCTTCTTTCAGCATCATTTTCCTTTTTTCTCAGTTCCGTGATCTCCACTTCTGGGGAATTTAGACTCAATACATCCATTTCAAAATTTCCCTCATTGTAGAGAAGTTTTAAATTCGCTTTTGACAATTCCATTTTAGGAAGAGAAATTTTTATGATATGAGAAGGGTTTTTCCCGGCTAACGCACCTTCCCTAGGCTGAAAGCTGATGTTCTCGATTGTTATTTCATCTTTGAAAGAAGAAACACTGATCCGCTCACCATTGATCAAGTGAACTTCATCAGACAAGTATAAACTACCGTTCCGGATCTCCATAGAGGCATCTTCCCCATAAAAAAACTGATTTTGCTTTTTCTCTTCGTCTCCACCCAGGTAAAATTCGATCATTTTAAAATCAAGCCCTTCTATGTCTATCCTGTTTTTTAAAGTATCTATGGCATCTGAGGAAATAAACTTTCCATTATTAATTGCCAGTTCTTTGATGGAAATAGACTCAAGTAACCCCTCAATTAACTCATTCAGGTCATCTGTACCAGTACTGTCTTTCTCGGTTTTTGCCAGTTTTTCTACTTTGAAATGGGGATCATCTAAAACTATCTCGTCTATCATGACTCGGGAAGTCATAAACGCCTGATTCAAGTCGACATTCCCTACCCTCAATTGGTTCAGTTCAGCTGTATAGTAGGATTTGCTTTCTTTGGTTTTATTCGGTGTCAACTGGAAATTCTCAAGGTCCATCTGATTATCCAAGGAACTGATTAAAACCTTATCTGCTGTAATCTGATGAACTCCATCTGGTAATGGAAAAATGACATTTTCTAAATCGAACTCAAAACCTCGGGCATTGAAAGGGGTTTCCCATTTCTCTTGGATCGTCAGATTGATATCTCTCACTAACAATTTTGTGTTTTGGGCTTTAAGAGAATTTTGACTTAAAAAATTCAGGAAAAACAAATCGGCATGATTAATCTCCAATTCCCTGACATACAACGCATTCAATTTGATCTTGGAGATACTTTTTTGTATTTCTTCTTCTAGTTTTTTAATCGGAGATTCCTTCTTGGAGTCTAGTGAATCTGCCTTAGCTTGCTCTTTATTAGAGTTTTCTGGCAGATTCATACTGATATTTGGATTATCAAACTGGAGGCGTCCTATGTAAAAGATATTATCAGAGAAACTATACCAAAGCCCTTTGAATGCCAGTTCGTCCAATGAAAAATCAAAAAGCGTTTGACCTGGTTTTGCCTGGATACCTTCCACAGGCTTCATAATGATCCCGTCGAGATAGACTCCTCTTCGGATCAGGGAAAAATTAATTCTATTAAACTCTATATTGTAGACATCGGAGGTAGCATCATTGATCTTAGTTCTTGCCCAATTGGAGAGAAACAGATTAGAACCAAAATAAAAGACAAACTCTAAAAACAATAGTCCCAAAAAAGTGAACATTACCCATTTCAAAATCTTCTTTCGAAACGGGTGGGGCGATTTAAATTGATGCTTTTCTTTTAACATTCGCTCTAAATTTAATCTAAATTACCCAATTTGAATCAAAAATAAATTTTGGAATATCCACCTTTAAACGAAAAAAGCAACGTGTTATCGTTGCTTTTTTCTTGCTGTAGGAGAAGGATTCGAACCTCCACGGGGTAGTTAGGCAATAGTCCGGTTTGAATTACGCTTTGTTCAGTTCCAATCCCGAAAGTATCGTGACGGGTCCCCACCCCCGAGACAGGAGGGCTTGTCTGCCAATTTCAACATCCTACAATGAATAAAATAAATAGGTTTGAGAGCGAATGTTTACTTCGTCTTCTGATAAATAATAACCCTTAATTAGGAATCAAAAATGAAAACAAATCCTTTTTGATTGAAAATGAATTTTGGGTTTTTTGTATCAACTGCTTTTAATTGATGCTTCAAAATTAGAAATACCATTGGTTTATTAAAATTTTGGCAATAAAATATTTTATTTTTTACATTATTAGAATTTATTAACCTATTTAATTGTTGTTTATATAATTAGGACTCTAATTTTTAAATGAATTTTACGAATTTGTTAATCTTTTACTACCTCCAGGTTATGCCATATATTCTATTGCATAGATACATAAAAGCCAAATAGTATTTACTTAGAAAAAATTTGGGCATAAAAAAAACCATGAAACAAAATTTCATGGTTTTAGTCAATTAACAATAAACCCAAAATAACCTGCTGTAGGAGAAGGATTCGAACCTCCACGGAGTAGTTAGGCAAATTTACGAGCTCGCTAAATGCTTTATCCCATGACCTCCACCCCCGAGACAGGAGGGCTTGTCTGCCAATTTCAACATCCTACAGTATGTGTCAGAAGAGATCTTTTATCTCTGTTGATGATTCAAATATAGCATGGTCAAGACTATTATTGCAAATAATCTAAAAAATAAACTGAATTTTTACAGTATATTTAATAAAATAGATTTAAAAATATCATTTTGAAAATATAACTGCTAAATACGTATGCTATTTTATCATTTTTTCAATAGCTCTGACCAAGATTGATTATTTATCTAAAAAATGATTCTAAAATTGAATAATTAGCAACAAATACATTCGTTTATTATGAAAATGATCGACGTAATTATTCAAAATTCACGTATGCCTCCCATTTATCAAGGACTGATTGGAAATCACCAGGAAGAGGAACTTCAAAATATACTTTCTCTTTAGTCACAGGATGTACAAATCCAAGTGACTTCGCATGGAGCGCTTGCCTTGGCATCAGATCAAAACAATTCTGAACAAAAGTCTTGTATTTTGAGAATTGTGTCCCTTTCCGGATCTTATTCCCTCCATACATTTCGTCATTAAAAAGTGGATGTCCCAGAAACTTCATATGGGCTCTGATCTGATGTGTGCGTCCTGTCTCTAGGTTACATTGAATCAATGACACATAACGAAGCCTTTTTAAAACTTTCCAATGTGTCACTGCATGTTTTCCCTGACTCCCGTCTGGATAAACATCCATTACTTTTCGGTTTTTGGCACTCCTGCCTACATGACCAATGATCGTTCCTTCATCTTCTTCAGGCTCCCCCCAAATCAAAGCCAGATAAGTCCGATCAATCGTATGATGAAAAAATTGCTCCGCTAGATTGGTCATCGCCTCTTCGGTTTTGGCTATTACCAAAAGACCTGAGGTATCCTTATCGATGCGATGAACCAAGCCTGGCCTACCTGTATTGCCCTTCATCTCTGGCAAATTTTCAAAATAATACACCAGCCCGTTGACGAGGGTCCCAGACCAATTGCCATGTGCCGGATGTACTACCATCCCAGGTGGTTTGTTCACCAATAATAAATACTCGTCCTCAAAAATGATGTCCAATGGAATATTTTCAGAATATACCTCTGTTTCTTTCGGTGGGCTGGCAAGCATCACCTGAATTTCATCTGAGGGTTTTATTCTATAATTGGATTTCGTCGGCTTGCCATTTACCAAAACAGCTCCATTATCTATCGCCTGCTGAATTTTATTTCGGGTGGCATTTGCGACTTTGTCACTTAAAAATTTATCTATTCTGGTAAGTGCCTGGCCCTTATCCACTATAAGCCTAAAATGCTCAAACAGTTCGACTTCTTCCTCTTCAAAGTCTTCTTCCCGATTTATATCCATAGCACAAAAATAAGAGGATCCCGCTTAACTTTGTCAAATTCCAAGAAATCAAGCGAATGCTAACTTCCAACCCTGCCATAAATCAACCAATAGAAGATCCCCTTTTGGAAGAAAAAGGAATTACACTTTTTGTGAAGCGCCTCGATTTGATCCATCCGGAAATCTCCGGAAACAAATTCTATAAACTCAAATACAACTTAAAAGAAGCAAAATCAAAAGGTAAAGATACCGTCTTGACTTTTGGAGGAGCTTATTCCAATCATATTGCAGCGACCTCTTTTGCAGCTAGATCAGAAAACTTGAATGCAATCGGAATCATCAGAGGTGATGCATCTACTCCACTCAACCCAACTCTTCTAGAAGCCCAAAAAAATGGAATGCAGCTTTATTTTGTTAGCAGAGAGGATTATCGAAAAAAGCACAAAGATGAATTTATAGCGCAATTGAACAGGGAATTTGGCGATTTCTTTTTGATTCCAGAAGGAGGTACCAATGGTTTTGCCATCGAAGGGACAAAAGAAATACTTCTGAATCAGGATGAGCATTTTACCAATATCGTTTGCTCTATAGGGACAGGAGGGACATATGCTGGACTCGCATCGGCAATTAAGAACCATCAAAAACTCACTGGAATCTCTTCGCTAAAAGGAGAATTTATCCATCAGGAGATGAAAGACCTTTTGACCCTTCACAGGATTATTCCAGAAGGAAAACTTGAAATTAAAAGCAACTTTCATTTCGGGGGTTATGCCAAGTACGATGAAGAACTGATTCAGTTTATTTGGGAATTTTATAAAAAATCAGGTATCGTTTTGGATCCGATATACACCGGAAAATTAGCCTATGCGATCTGGAAGATGATTCAAGATGATGAATTTCAGAAAGGAGCAAGCATCCTGATGATCCACTCGGGTGGACTACAGGGAAACAGGGGATTTACTGAACGGACAGGCATCAAACTCCCTGATCACGCAGGGTAAAATAATCCTCTGATTCTTGGGGATGAATTTTTAAAACATTGGCAAGAACCAATCGAACCAGGGTTTTGGATCCTAAAAATTTTGGAATTTTTGCCAGTTTGCAATATTCCTTCAAGGTGACTTTTTCATTGTCAGCAAGATATTTCAGTAACACCTCCTCTTTCCTTCCATAAGTAAATACGGTGTCTTTAGGATTCTTACTTCGCTTTAGGATTTCCCAAACCTCAATACTTGCCTGCACACTACGATCTTCTACTCGGATATAAGAATGCTTCTTTTGAGCTATTTTCAAAAAATGTGGACGATTGGGACTCTTATCCAATTCAAATACGGCTACTCCTTTTTTTGCATTTAAATCAATCCGAAACAGCTGGTAATCCAACTTTGGAAAAATCAGTTCCTGAATGGCTTTTTCCATTACATAGATCTCTTCCTCAATGAATTTCTGACCAGAAACTGTCCCATCATCATCCACCCCGATCATCACCACGCCTCCTGCAGTATTGGCTAGCGCAACGAATTCCTTCACGATTTTCTCGGGAAATGAAGCCTTCTTTTTAAATTCTATCTTTAAGCCCTCTCCCTGTGAAGCCAAATATTTTACCTCCTGAAGAGTCATATAGGTTTACTTCAAATTTCCCGGACCTCTGGATATTTCTTCCAGCCTCTTTTTTTGTGATTGCCACTCATCTCTTAATCTGGCTGCTTCCATAAAATTCAATTCTTTGGCTGCTTTTTCCATCTGCTTTTGAGTCTGCATGATCAACTTTTCCAACTTCTCTTTGCTTAGATACTGAACTACCGGATCAGCCGCCATAACTGCGTCACCAGGCATAGGTTCGGCATAGATTTTCGCATTTCTTTTTGAGTCAGCAACTTTGGTCTGCCCCATGATTTTGTCCCTGGATTTGATGACGGTAGTTGGAGTGATTCCGTTTTCTTTGTTGTACTCAATCTGAATAGCTCTCCTCCTTTTGGTTTCATCAATAGCCATTTTCATAGAAGGCGTAATCTTATCCGCATACATAATCACTCTCCCTTCCTGATTTCTTGCCGCTCTACCGATTGTCTGAACCAGACTTCGCTCATTTCGAAGGAACCCTTCTTTATCGGCATCCAAAATAGCAACCAAGGCCACTTCCGGCAAATCCAGCCCTTCTCGCAATAAATTCACCCCTACCAATACATCAAATATCCCAAGTCGCAGTTCTCTCAGAATTTCTACCCGGTCCAGCGTCTTCACTTCTGAGTGGATATACCTGGACTTTACTCCTGCTCGTTCCAAATACTTTTGGAGTTCTTCAGCCATCCTCTTGGTAAGAGTTGTCACTAGGACCCTTGCATCCGTTTTGATGGTTTGATCAATTTCTTCCAGAAGATCATCAATCTGATTTTGACTGGGCCTGACATCAATGGTAGGATCTAACAGACCAGTTGGCCGGATAATTTGCTCCACGATCTCACCTTCGGTCTTAGAAAGTTCGTAATCTGCAGGTGTCGCAGAAACATACACCACTTGATTGGTAAGGTCTTCAAATTCCTCAAATTTCAAGGGTCGGTTATCCAAAGCTGATGGCAAACGGAAACCGAAATCCACCAAATTCACTTTTCTGGACCTATCCCCACCCCACATGGCTCTCACTTGGGGAACTGTCACATGACTTTCGTCAATTACCAACAGATAATCCTCCGGAAAATAATCCAGTAGACAGAATGGTCTCGTTCCCGGTAACCTGCGATCAAAATACCTTGAATAATTCTCCACGCCGGAACAATAACCCAGTTCCCGGATCATCTCAAGATCGAACTCCGTCCTTTCCTGTAGCCTCTTTGCCTCGAGGAATTTACCTTCTTTCTCAAAGAAATTGACCTGGGCAACCATATCATCCTGAATTTCCTTAATGGCAGTGTTGATGGTTTCTTTACCAGTCACAAATAGATTAGCAGGAAAAATAGAAATGATCTTTTCGTCATTCAGTTTCTTTCCTGTCGCAGGGTCAATCCGTTGAATTGCTTCGATTTCATCTCCCCAAAAGAAAATTCGATATCCCCAATCGGCATAAGCAACAAAAATATCCACCGTATCGCCTTTTACACGAAAAGTACCATGGGTCAAATCTTGCTGAGTTCGGCTATAGAGAATATCCACCAACTTGAAAAGCAATTGATTTCTTGGAATGATATCCCCTTCCTGAAGCCTGATAACACTTTTACTGAATTCTTCTGGATTACCGATCCCATAAATACAGGAAACAGAAGCTACCACAATCACATCCCGTCTTCCCGTTAACAAGCTTGAACTGGCACTCAAGCGGAGTTTTTCGATCTCTTCATTGATGGAGAGATCCTTTTCTATATAAGTACCGGAGCTGGGTATGAATGCCTCCGGTTGGTAATAATCGTAATAGGAAATAAAATATTCAACGGCATTTTCCGGAAAAAACTGCTTGAACTCCCCATACAACTGAGCTGCCAAAGTTTTATTATGACTCAAAACCAAAGTTGGTTTTTGGGTTCGTTGGATCAGATTGGCAATAGTAAAAGTCTTTCCAGAGCCAGTGACACCTAGCAATACCTGTGCTTCCTCTCCGGCATTGATCCCCTCGGTGAGCTTCTCAATGGCCTTTGGCTGGTCTCCTGTTGGTTGATAATCTGAAGTTAATTTAAATTCCATGGCTCAATCTATCTTCTCCTAACACTTCTCAGTGCCAAATAATTTTATGATGAAAGAGATTTTCAGGCTGTACTCGATTTATACCTGTGAATATTATAGTAAAGATAATTCGTCCTTAAAATAATGACCAACATCAACGGTATCAGACTTGGATGAAACGACTGCCAACCTAAAATCCAAAATACAACAGCCGCATCGGCAAGAATCAACGCTACAAGTAGGTAAGGTCTCAACCACGACTTCAGGTTTTTGGAAAGTAATCCGGGAAGTAGCAGGAGATGGCCAGGAAATGCCCATAAAACATTCCAATTCCATTTCGTAGATGGAATGTCAGAACCGATCCAAAGCGCAGTCATCACCACACCGATAATTCCCAAAATCCCAAAAAACACCAAATCAAAACCGATGAACAGCTTCTTCTTTCGAAAGCCAATAAAGGTAACCGAAGTAAATACAATCGCAATGATCCAAAAAATCAAATAGGGATTGAAGACACCCAATGACTCATTTTTTTCTTGAAAATCCAGGATCACCCGCTCACTTTTTACCAAAGGCCGTGTTGGTCCATCCCCTTCGATTACTGCTCTTCCAAAAGCTGATTCCATATATTCTGGAAGAAACTGCTCTTCTCTGGGTGTAGCGTCACGGTCCAGTCGGGAGCCCAATGCCAGGTCAATGCCCAGATCTGACCATGGCATGTAAAAAACCTTTTCATCTATCAACTGGCGGAACGATTTATCCACTGCCTCCTGCTCTTCATCATGCCAAACCAGGTGATCCCCCAAGATCTGCTCCATCACATCCCGGATCCGGGTAGCACAATTATCAAAGAAAAAATCATAACGGTAATTCCTGTTTTCGGGAAGGTAATTGGTTTCCAGAAAAGAGATCAAAGCCAGCTTCTGCTCCTGATTTAAATCCAGTTCTTGCTCTCTCATGGAGCGCTGGAAGTAATTGTATTCTGCGATAAATCGGTCAAAAGTCGACACAGAAAGAAAATAATCCAGTCTGCCTCCGGCAAAATTCAGGACAAAATTAGGTGCCCCAAAGTCAAATGTCCCATAGTTATAGACTCTATCCCTACCTGTCTCCTGGTCCAGCACGCGGATGGCACTATGCCCAAAGGAACTGTAAATCTCTTCCCCTGGATCACAGGTCAATAGGCTGATCCGGTATTGCTGGGCGAAAGAGTCCGTTAACCCAATGACCATCAATACAAACCCAAAAAATAAATGAATGAAAATTTTCTTTTTCAAAATTATTTTTTATTATATTAGTTATACTTTTTCAATAGTTTTATTATGCTAGCAAAGGCTACATATTATCCCTTTAGGATTTTTTTAATCTGCCGAATATACAAGATTCTTTTGGCAGTTTTTATTCTTATGTCCCATTGGAACATGCTCCATTCCCAAGAAGTAGGAGCCTATAAAACAGTACAAAATGGGGATTTTTCAAATCCTTCAACTTGGAATATTTTCAATGGATTTACATGGCAAGCTGCCACAAGTAAACCAAATTCAGCAAATGATATTTATGTTGATAAGAATCATCTATTGACTTTAAATGCAAACGAAGAAGCCAAAAGTGTTTTCATAAATTCCCAAGATGCAGTTCCAAAATTGAATCTTAATAATTTCAATCTAAATATTTTCGGTACTATACAAGGTTTTAGTGGAAATGCACCTGGCTTGCCTGACGGAGCACATAACAGCTTAAATTGGATAGGAAATTCCTTTGCCAGTTCAATTACTTTTAAGGGTAATTCAAGAACGATCATTTTGGATGGTGCATGGTCAGGTAATTCTCAAAACAGCAATTTTACAGTTATTTTTGATCCTGGACCTGGAGTTGAGCTTTCTGTTGAAGAACCATTCAAAGCTTTAAGGTTTATTTTGAGATCAGGAACTCTTATTCAAAATTTGACTAATACTAATTCCTGCTCAAGTTTTTCGTTCAATGTTAATAATTCTTATGGTTTAGGATCTTTTGGAATTTTTACTATTGAAAATGGTGCCACATTATTAAGTAAGTGTAATGATGGAATAATTTTCAGATCGGGTACAAGAAGTGCAAGCACATTTGATCTGCAAGATGGTGGCGAACTAATCCTAGAAGGCCAAAGCCCTGAAATCGAAGCTGCTTCTTTCCAATTTGATGGAAAAGTGATTTTCAGGAATAATAGCAATCCACAATCTTTTTTGGGCAGTACCTATTCAGGTTCTGGGATACCTGACACGTTTCATGATTTGGAAATTCAAGGCTCACAAAATTTGACAATGCCACCTTACCTTTCCGTTACTGGCGATTTAATCCAATCAGGTTCGGGAAAGTTTTTGATGAATTCTTCTGAAATCGAATTTGCAGGATCCGAAAACCAACAGGTGGAAGGGTTTTCTATGACAGTAGGAAATCTGACTCTGAATAAGGCTTCCTCTTCAGTTTCCTTTGAACAAGACCTAACTGTCATGAACAATCTGGAGATGGTTTCTGGGCAAATGAACTTACAAGAAAACAACTTGGCGATCAACAGCTCATTAACCGGCGGGCTAATCTATTCAGGAGGATCTTGGAGCCATGTAGGGCAGTTCACTTATTTTGGTGTGCCCTCGACTTTTGATGCCACAAATGGATCATTTCCTTTTGCGGACCGATATCAAGGTGGGGTCAGAAAAATTCAGATGCTGGGCAGTTCAGCCGGAGGAAACCTTCAAATTTCTTTTACCGAATACAAAGGCGCTGAATACAACTCTTCCTTTTTGGATAACGATGGGACGCCCATCCTGTACAGACTTTTCAGCTACTTTCAATTCTCCGGTTTAAACCCCAGCTCCAATCCTTTGGAGTTAAGAATCTCGGCTGATAAATTGATTGTAGCCCACGAGGATGATTTAAGAATCGTGGCAACTGGCTATGCAGCACCTGGAACTCACTTACCTGGATTGGACCCTAGCGAACTTTGGGCAAGAAGGTCTTTGACTTTTGATGATTTGAAAGGGGTAAACTTTACTGTGGGCAGCTTTAGAACCTTAAGTATTCTTCCTATTAAATTTAAAACAGTTCAAGTAAAATGGGAAAACAATCTTCCCAAAATCAGCTGGGAATCGGAAGGCGAGAACGATTTTTCGGTTTTGGATATTATGAGGTTTGAAGGGACTGATACTACAAAAACTCTCTTAAAGTCTATTCACTACCTAAGAACTAATTCAGGAGTATTTATCGATTCACTACCCGTACCCCATGGAGAAACTTACTACCAACTGAGAATATCAGATCCTTTTGGAGTACATTATAGCTCAGCGATTAGATTACCAAAATCAAATGAAATCGAAAGCAAGCTATTTCCAAATCCTAGTCGGCTTAATGAAAAGGTGTATTTAAAATTACCAGCTGTAATGTTGAGTTCCTTAATTCAAGTCATCACAATGGATGGTAAAATCATCAGAGAAAGCAGTTACCAAGGAATAGAAATTTCTTCTTTGACTGATGCTTTGGAACCAGGTAATTATATCCTGAGAATCCTCGGTCAGAATGAAGTTTTTATTTTCAAACTGATTAGAAATTATTAACGGCATATTTCGAATTCCAAAAACGGTCTTTCCCTCATTTTTTTTATCTTGGAGGTTCAACCCAACCTCAACCTATGATCCTTTTACTTGTCTTGCTCAGTATTGCCATTTTGGTACTATTGATCGTCTGGGCGAAGCTCAATCCATTTTTAGCATTTATCATTTCTGCCATTGCAGCTGGCTTTCTTCTAGGCTTACCGGCTGATCAGATCGCAGGTTCCATCCAAACAGGTATGGGAAATTTACTTGGGGATTTGGTCATTGTTATTGTCATGGGAGCCATGCTTGGCAAGCTAGTGGCCGAAAGTGGGGCTGCGCAGCGGATAGCCGGATTTCTGATGGGAATCTTCGGTGAAAAAAACATCACCTGGGCCATGTCCATTACAGGATTGGTAGTCGGCATCCCGCTCTTTTACAATGTGGGATTTGTCCTGCTGGTGCCTTTGGCATTTACAGTTGCGTATCAATATAAAATCTCAGCAGTCTATGTGGGGATCCCCCTGCTTGCGGCTTTGTCGGTAACTCATGGCTTTTTACCGCCTCATCCATCACCGGCAGCTTTGGTGGCTCAGTTTGATGCCAATATGGGCTTGACTTTGTTTTATGGTTTTCTGATTGCAATTCCCACGATTATCATAGCGGGCCCAATCTTTGCCAAAACTCTAAAGAATGTCCATGCCAATCCGCTAAAGACATTCCAGGCAGAAACCCGGCCTGAATCCGAATTACCAGGCACGTTCAACAGCTTTTTTACGGCACTATTACCAGTGTTTCTGTTGGTCGGCACCACTGCATTAAACCTTAATATTGCAGCGGAAAGTCCTTTAGCACCTTTGATCCAATTTGTAGCCAATCCAGGTATAGTGATGCTGATCTCTGTACTTGTGGCTACTTATAGCCTGGGACTAAGGAGAAAATATTCCATGACTCAGTTGATGGATATTTATACTGTAGCTACGAAAGACATTGCCATGATTCTTTTGATTGTCGCTGGGGCCGGTGCCTTAAAACAGATCTTCACAGATACTGGTGTCAGTCAGGTTATTGCAGATGGACTGAGCACCTGGGACATTCCACCATTGATCCTTGCCTGGATCATTACAGCTATAATCAGAGTCTGTGTGGGTTCGGCAACAGTCGCCGGCTTGACTACAGCAGGGATTATTGCGCCTTTGGTCACCACTATGAATGTGGATCCCAATTTATTGGTTTTATCCATCGGAGCGGGGAGTTTGATGTTTTCTCACTTTAATGATGGTGGCTTCTGGATGTACAAAGAATTCTTCAATGTCAGTATCAAGGACACAATCAAAACCTGGTCCCTGATGGAGACTTTGGTCGCAGTCATTGGATTGATCGGCGTCCTTATTTTGGATCTTTTTATCTAAATTCACCTTTTTAAAAACCACCTTATGGAAACTCCAGAAAGTAGCTTTGCGAAGCTAGGACTCACTTTGCCTCCAGCCCCAAAACCTTTGGGTGTCTATAAACCTTGCCTGATTGATGGAAAATATCTATACCTTTCAGGACATGGAACTGTTCAGGAAGATGGCTCTTTGATCATTGGGAGAATAGGCGTCGACATGGATATGGAGGCCGGAAAACTTGCTGCGAGACAAGTTGGACTGGCAATGTTGGCCACCATCAAAGCCAATTTGGGGTCTCTTAACCGGGTCAAACGCGTCATCAAGGTGTTGGGAATGGTGAATTGTAAAGAAGATTTCCTAAAGCACCCCTACATTATCAACGGCTGTAGTGAATTATTCGCAGCAGTATGGGGAGAAGAGGATGGAATCGGCGTACGGTCTGCAGTGGGGATGGGCTCATTACCAGACAATATCCCTGTAGAAGTAGAAGCGATGTTTGAACTTCACGAGGGAGCTTAAGGCTCCACCAAAGCCTTATAGGAATCAAAAATACTCCAAACATCCTTTACATAATTCACGGCTAAATGGCCTTTGGCAAAGCCACTCTTCACCACGGGATCATTGTAATATTTGGGATCCGATTTCAGTTCCAGATAATCGGCAACTGCCTCCCATGTTTGGGTATTCCTTCCAAATTTCATGGCCAATCTCCAAGCATCCTCCACATGGCCATGTCCGATGTTATAGGAAGCCAATACAAATTTGATTCTTTCATTGGTCTCAGGAACTCGCTCCATCCAAAATTTATCGAGATACCGAAGGTACCGAACTCCTCCTGTCAAAGACTCGATCGGATCATGAGGGTCCTCCACTCCAAACCGCTCTAGGGTTACCGGCATTAACTGCAACAAGCCTGTAGCCCCCGCATAAGAAGTCGCTGTGGTATCAAATCTAGATTCTTTATAGACTAGCGATGCAAGTAGACGCCAATCCCAACCCAACTGTTCCGCACCATCTTTGATGATCTCGTCAAACTGCGAAATCCTATTTCCGGCAAGAGAGGAAAATGGGCTATTTGATCTGAAATAACTGTTTTTTGAATTCAAAAAGTATTTGGCATATAAATCCGGGATAAATCTCGTTTGTTTATCCTCCAACCAATCATTTAAATGGGATAGCAATTTGGGGGAGTTGTTTCTAACTACCCAAGAAACTTCACCTTCTTTTTTAACCTTCCAGGAAATATCCAGACCATCGTAATACGTTGCATTTGCCTGCGCAATATTTTGATCTGCGACTGTCCATTTGATTTCGTTTTCAACCACCTGGTCGATCAAACTCTCTTCATGTTCCGGTGTCTCTAGTACTGTAAAAGAAACCTGAAGGGAATCTTTGATTGCACAAAGCTGGGATTTGTAAATAGATCCTTGGCGCACCGTGATGGTATCCCCAGCGATATCCTGCCAGGAAGTCACTTTACCTGAGGACTTTCTACCCACGAGAACTGTACTCATTTTCCCCAGAGGAACAGAAAAAGTTGCACGCTCGGTTCTTACAGGACTTTCCTCCAAGTTCATCGCAATTAGATCAACCTTCCCATTTTCCAGATAGTCAAATGCTTTGTCTATATCTGAAATCAAGACCAGATGTAGCTGAACATCCAGTCTTTTAGCAAGGTCGCGAAGCAACTCATATTCATACCCCATCCTGCGACCACGGTAGATATAATAACCCGTAGAATTATTATCGACTGCTGCACGGATAAATCCCCGGGCGGTGATCCCAGGCATATCCAAAATGTACTCTTCCCTCTTATTCTTCATTCCGAACTGCTTCTCTAGAAAAGTACACTGTACCCCAAAGATCAACACAGTTATAATCGAAAATAAAAGAATGGCTGCTTTCTTCATGCAAAGGGCCCTGATCAGGGCCGGATGTTTCTCGATTGCAGGATTTGACAAATGCTATGCCAAAAGAATAAATAAGGATTTCTTAAAAAAAGCAAATAAAAAAATGAGCCTGATTCAATCAGGCTCCATTCGTTTTTTAATCTTCTGTAGGCAGGTTTAAATCCTCATAACTATTCTGGAAAAAAATCCTTCCCGAAAGCCGCATTAATTCAATCTCCATCTCTTTGATATTGAAAATTGAGGTGATCAAACGGTTCTCAGCAGTCAAGAGATTTACCTGTGCATCCCGGAATTCCAGGTAGGAAGAAATCCCCAACCGGAACCTTTCCAATGCGATATCTGTATTTTCTCTTGCCACTTCATAATTCTTTTTCTCGATCTCCAATAAATCCCTATTGGTCTTATAGGTATTGTAAGCCCTATGGATATCAGACTTCAACTGGATCTCATATTGATCCAACGCGTAACCCTGGATTTTTTGCTGAACCCTTGCATTTTGGATTCTCCTGTTGAGCGTAAACCCACTAAATAGATTCATGGTAATGTTACCCCCAAAATTAAAACCTTGCCTCTGGTTTTGAAGCAAGAAACCTGCATCAGAATTAGAAGTATTGTTGACATAGCTTCCATTTAGGTTAATTTGAGGTAAACGGGAAGCTTGCAATTCTCTCATTTGAAGAAACGCAACATTTTCCTGACGCTGAGTGATCAGCAATTGCTTGTTATCAATAAAAGCATTCTCTTCCAGGTCCATCAACATCAAAGGTTCACCTACCATGATGGTATCATTGACTGCAAATTGGGTTTCCGGACTCAATGCCATCAATTCATTCAGATTTATCCTTGCTGCATTGATAATCTGCTCCTGATTGACCAGCAAGGTCAAATCCGAGTTGTAATCTACTTCAGCGGTTAGAAAATCTCTTTTACCTGCACCACCCAACTGGTATTGTGCCTCGGCAATATCCAATCTCGATTGACTAAGTTCCAGTGTCCTTTTTAAAACCTCATATCTCTGAAGTTCCAAAACCAATCTATAATAAGCTGAGGAAATCGATGCTACCGTATTTTCAACAGCGATCTTGGCATCCAATTCAGAAATTTCAGTCAACTGACCCAAACGTTTCATGGTCACGATGGTCTCCGGTTGGAAACCATAAATACCTACGATGGAGAAATTTTCAGTTCTGGATTTGGCATTGTCGATCGTTCTTGGATCTGGATCATTGACAAAGCGCTGCTCCACGTCCTCTTTACTGAAGTTTCTCGCATAAGTAGCATCCAGCTGAGGAAGAAAGAAATCCCCAAACCCGATTTTTTGATCACCCTCAGTAATGTTGATGTTTTCAACAGCTATTTTTATCTGAAGATTTTTTTCTAACCCAATCTGAATTGCCTTTTCCAAATCTAAAGCTTCTTCACCTTGGGCATAAACTACGGAACCTAACATGCTCAAAAAGAGCACTGCAATCAATTTCTTCATTAAATTCTGGCTAATCTTCCTTCTTTGGAAGTGAGATACGAGTAAATAGCTGGGATAACAAACAAAGTCAAAATAGTCGCAAACGTCAATCCCCCGATGACAGCAGCTCCCATTGGCACACGGCTTTCTGCTCCTGCTCCCAGTCCCAAGGCAATCGGTAGAATACCTAAGATGGTCGACAGACTTGTCATCAAAATCGGTCTAAATCTGGCTACAGCAGCCCCATAAATAGCTTCTTGAATCGACATTCCAGTGGCTTTCCGTTGATTGGCAAACTCCACTATCAAGATCCCGTTTTTTGTCACCAAACCTATTAACATGATAATACCAATCTGGCTGAAAATATTCAGGGTAAAATCAAATATCCAAAGTGTAAAAAGAGCTCCGAACAATGCCAAAGGCACAGTAAACATAATTGTCAAGGGATCCAAGAAGCTTTCAAATTGAGCGGAAAGCACTAAATAGATCAAGATCAACGCAAACATAAATGCGAAAAGCAAACTATTTGAACTTTCCCTAAACTCTTTGGAAGGTCCTGAAACATCTGTAGTAAACGAATCATCAAGCACTTCAGCGGCGATACGATCCATCTCCTCCAATCCATCTCCAATGGTATAGCCTTCAGCTAAATTTGCAGAAACGGTTCCTGCTACAAAACGATTGAATCTATACAACTGAGGAGGAGTACTTTTCTCAGTTACAGTCACCAAATTATCCAGCTGAACCAAAGAGCCATTTTCAGCACGTACGTAAAGCATTCGCAAATTCACAGGCTCATTTCTATCCTCCAATCTCATCTCGCCCACCACTTGGTACTGCTTACCATTCTTGATAAAGTACGCGAATCTTTGGCCTGAATAGGATAATTGAAGCGTTCTTGCAATTTCCTGCACAGACACACCAATATTTCTGGCTTTTGCCCTATCAATCTCAATCTCCAGCTCAGGTTTGGTAAACTTCAAGTTGATATCAGAAAATATAAAAACAGGGCTTTTGCCTACTTCTTCCATAAAAGTTGGAATCACTTCTTTCAGCTTATCCAAAGTAGGAGCTTGTAGCACGTATTGTATAGGAAGACCTCCACGGCTGTTACCGATGGATTGAGCCTGTGAAGCAAAGGCTTTTACTCCGGTATAGTTCTTCAGCTTTTGATTGATCTCGTTAAAATATTCACCTTGACTTTTTTCTCTATTTTCTGCTTTGGTGAGGATGAATCTCACAAATCCCGAATTTGTACTGGAAGAACCAAATCCAGGTGAAGTCACGGATACCATTCCACTCACCTCGTCCTTTGGATATTCATTTTTAAAATCATCGATCATCCTATCGATCACCTCATCCATATAGCCGAAGGTAGCACCTTCAGGCCCACTCATCCGGATCACGATCTCACCTCTATCCTCAGTGGGAGCCAGCTCAGTCGGTATTTCATTAAACATCCAATAAATCCCAAAGCCCATAAAACCTACCAAAAGAAAAGACACCCATCTGAACTGCATAAACCAGCCAAGAGCACGATCATATTTATCATTGATCCATATAAAACCCGGCTCGGTGAAATTATAGAACCTGTTATGTTTCTCTCTTTTCTTGAGGAATTTAGAACTAAGCATCGGAGTCATGGTCAAAGCCACGAAAGAGGAAATAATTACCGCTCCTGCTACCACTATCCCAAATTCACGGAAAAGCCGACCCGTAGTCCCTGTCAAAAATATAACCGGTAAGAAAACCGCGGCCAGTGCAACCGTAGTCGCAATAACCGCAAAGAAAATCTCTTCAGAACCTTTTTCAGCAGCTTTTTGAGGCTCTTCACCTTTTTCTATTCGTGAGTATATGTTCTCCAGCACCACAATGGCGTCATCTACTACCAGTCCGATGGATAGCACGATTCCCAAAAGTGTCAGTACGTTGATGGAGAAATCCATCAGGTACATGATAAAGAATACTCCGATCAATGAGATTGGAATGGTCAGTACAGGAATGAAAGTCGTACGCCAATCCCTTAGGAAAAGGAAGATAATCGCGACCACTAAGATGAATGCTGTAATGATCGTCTCCTGAACTTCGGATATAGAGCTTCGGATATAGCTTGTCTTATCAAAACCGATCTCCAGTCCTACGTCTGACGGAAGATCTTTTTCGATGAATTCTAACCTTCTGTAGAATTCATCTGCAATCTCTATACTATTTGATCCTGGAAGTGGCACCAACACCACACCAACCATTGGGACCCCATCCCTTTTGAGAATACTCCGTTCGTTCAATGCGGCAAGTTCCGCACTACCGATATCCTGAAAACGAACAATGTTGTTCTGATCCTCCTTGATGATCAGATCATTAAATTCCTGCGGAGTACTTAGTCTACTTTTGGTTCGTACAGAAAGCTCGATGGTCTCACCCTCTATTTTTCCGGAAGGTAATTCCACATTTTCGCTTTGCACCTTGGATAGTACATCCAAGGGAGTGACTCCATAAGAAGCCATCTTCAGGGGATCCATTCTCAGTCGGATCGCATATTCCTTTTCGCCCCAAATCTGTACCCTACTAACTCCAGGGATTGTTTGAAGTCTTTCTTTGAAAATATTTTCTGCTATATCCGAGAGATCTAGAAGGCTTCTCTCATCACTTTTTACATTTAAGAATACGATAGGCTCCGAATCGGCATCGGCTTTGGAAACTACCGGTGGCTCAGCATCGGGCGGGAGGTTACGCTGCGCACCGGATACTTTATCCCGTACATCATTTGCAGCCGCTTCCAGATCTGCTCCCACATCAAATTCCACAGTAATACTGCTCCCACCGTCATTACTGGTAGATGTCAGGGATTTGATGCCTTGAATACTGTTAATTGCCTCTTCCAGAGGCTCGGTAATCTGTGCTTCGATGACATCGGCATTTGCCCCGACATAAGTGGTCCTGACGTTGATAACTGGTGGATCCACACTGGGAAATTCCCGGATTCCCAAAAGGGAAATACCGATCGCCCCAAAAAGTATGATGACCAGAGACATCACGATGGCCAATACCGGCCTATTGACACTTACATTTGATAAACTCGACATGTTAGTTGATTTGAGTGAATTCAACAGGCGATCCCGTCCTTGCTTGCAATACACCAGTGGTGAGTACCAGATCACCCACCTCCAGACCACTGGTGATCTGCACATGCGTATCTGTACGGGTACCGATCTCTACCGAGCGCTCCTCGGCCTTGTTGTCAGCACCAACTACGAACACTTTATATCCCTGTAATTCCGGAATAACAGACTCAGAAGGGACCATCAAAGCATCTTCTGTTTCCCCCAATACAAAGCGAATTCTAACGAACATTCCTGGCAAAAATTTCCTGCCTTTATTTGGACTTTCCGCTCTCAATTTCAATGTACGGGTAGCCGCATCAATTTGATTTTCAAAAGCATACACTTTCCCGACTACTTCTTCCTGAGCTGCCTCATTGGAAAAGAAAATCTCCGAACCAGCTGTTACTTGACTTGCATATCGCTCTGGAATGGAAAACTCAATTTTGATAGGATCGATATTTACAAAGTTTGCAATGATATCATTGGTACTGATGACACTTCCCTCACTGACCTGTCTCAATCCCAGAATCCCATTAAAAGGTGCTCTTACGATGGTCTTGGCCAACTGTGCCTCCACCAGCTTCAAATCTGAAAGAGTGGTATTATATTGATTCAAAACGATGTCGTATTCTTCCTGGCTGATTGCCTCTCTGGCCAACAATTGTTTCTGTCTGTTTTCCTGGCTTTCGAATAGTTTCTGGGTATACTCCAATCGCTGATGCTGGGCCTGCAGCTCATCATCGTTCAGATACAATAACGGAGTACCTTTGGTGACATACTGACCTTCGTCAAAGGTAATTCTTGTAACAAGCCCTGACACTTCCGTTCTTAAATCCACAGATTCATTTGGAAGAATAGTCCCAGTCACTGATAACTGGTTTCTCAAAGTCTCCTTCTGAATTTTCACCACTTTAACCGGCAAAACTGTAGGGGCACCTGGTCCTGCTCCCGCAGCAGCCACACTTGCTGCCCCGTTGGAATTACGATTGTCCAGCCTTGGATATAAAAAAGCTGCAATAACGATGAGGATGATCCCGACGATCAGGATAATCTTGGTCTGGTTTTTCATAAATAATGAAAGTACTCCGGTTTAGGTTTGTCCTTTTATAAATGTCAATGCATACTGATTAAACCGTTTAGGTTGCTCCACATTTACTACGTGGCCACAATTATTGACGATTTTCAGCAATGAATTTTTATGTATTTCAACGATCTTTTTCACTGACTCCAAAAACATCACATCTTGATCTCCCATGACATAAAGCGTTGGGATATCAATTGCTTTTTCTTTAAAGTATTTCAACAATGGATTAATATCCTTGGTCAGTTTAAACCATCGGATAAATTCCTTTTGACAAAGCTTTTTAGCCTCTCTGATGAACAGGCTTCTGGATTCCTGATGCTGCTTCTTTGGCATGATGATAAAAGCAAATAAGCTGTAAAGCCACATGTAAGGGATAAACCTCTTCAGTCTGTTCCCGAGAAAAACCAAAAACCTGGACTTGATAGTCAATCTGGTGATCGCACCAGCAAGGACCAGCGATTTTACCCTTTGTGGCTCCATTTCAGCTAGGTTTCTAGCCAGAATCGTCCCTAAAGACACCCCTGCAAAATGCGCCGGAGGAATCTTTTTTTCATCCAATACATCAATTATATCCCGGGTGATTTCCTGAAAAGTATATTCTTCATTCCAAATCGCCTGGGGCAAATCTGATGACTTTCCATGCCCTCTTAGATCTATCAGCAACAAGTTGAAATGCTGTTTGAATTCTTTCAACTGCTTAAACCAAACTACCGAGGATCCACCGGCTCCATGTATGAAGACTACCCATTCCGAACTTTGAGGATGAATATAACTTTTACTATAAAGCATACAGTTTTAACACCCGAAGGATAATAAGGTTGTCGGAATTTAAATTTAGCGGGATAATTTTTGAAAAGTGGCAAAAAACATACTGGAGGCAAATCTTCACCATCAATGGAAAAAAAAGAGGATGTTTTATTTCGTAATTCTACGAAAAACTTAAAATTTCCAACCTAGTGTACTTTGTAGGACATAATCAAAATCACTGGCACCAGCGGTAGGCATGTTATCATAATTCATCGATAGCCCGATTTTCAGGAAAAAGTCATCGATAAAATTATACCTAGCAGTCACATTACCATCTGTTCTATAGCGTCCCTTTTCAGAAAAACTCTTATAGCCCACTATGGAGCCGTTCAGACTAAACACTCCCACATCATAGAAATTGATTTCTGTGCCCAAAATCCCTTCAATGGTCTGATTGGAAGGTAGATCACTCATGAAATTCTCGTTGTTATGGTTAATCCCAGCCTGGATATTCCAATACGAATGATTGGTATGTATCAAATACTTTCCAAAGCCAACCAAGGTATTTGCCCTTAATTTGATCAATTGTTGGGTATTGCTCAACAATGATTCTGAAAACAACAAAAACCAATCTTCCGGCAAAAAGAAAAAAACAGCGCCACTGGCTTGATAACGCTTAATGGGGGAAGTGGATTCTTGGATCGATCGTATAAGGTTAAAAGAAAGCCCTCCACCCCATCGACTTCCGGAATAGTTGACATGGCTCAGGATCGAAAACTGTCTTAGTTTATTTGACCTTGCCAGATTAAAACCTAAACTGATGTCTCCATTAAACCGACTTGCAAATGATTCATTGATCTCATTGAGCAACACCAATTCTTCCTTCCCCAAGGTAAAACGATTCTGTTCATCCAGGGGGATCATTTTCAAAGTTCTGGTACCGGGATCTATGACAGCTATTTCCAGGGAATCTTTCGAAAGTGACTTTAGGTTCCCTTCCAGTCTTTCCCCGTTTTCCAAAGTGATAAAAAATCTATTATTGCTGTGAATTTCGTTTACTTCTTTCCATTTCACCTGGATGTCGACATTGGAATAAACCGTTTTTATATAAATGATCCCCTTATCCAGATACGAAATCTCTCCGACTATGACATCTTCATTGGAGAGCTTCAGTGTATCATTTTGGGCTTTGATCCCACCACAAAATCCAAGAAAGGACAGGATAAAAACAGCTATTTCTATTCTTTTGATTATAAACTCCATCCAATAGTGGTCTGGAAAATATAATCGAGCTTGGTAGCTCCTTCGATCGGTTGATTGTCAAAGTTCATCGTTGTACCCAATTTCACATAAAAATCATCCAGAAAATCATACTTAATATCAAAGCTGAAATCACTACGCCATCTTCCTGATTCTGTAAAAGAAGGATACACAGTCAAGGTGGTGAGCAGGTTCAAATCTCCTATATCATATAGGTTGAGTTGGGTTCCGAACATGGCTTCCCCTGAGTTCCTGGAAGGAGTTTCATCAAAATAGGATTCAGAGTTTAAGTTGACACCAGTCTGGAATCCAAAATACGTTTTGTTGGTATGGATGATATATTTACCAAGACCTATTTGATTACCTAATCGACTTTCGATCAGCTGTTCGGTATTGGAGAGGTAAGTCAGGTTATATAAAAGAAACCAGTCTTTTGGGAGGAAGTAATTAAATGTGAGTCCTCCATCTGTACGTTTTACTGGCTCCACATCATCTTGATTGGATCGAAGGGAGTTTAGAGAAGCCGTGGCTTTCCAACGATCAGCAAGGTAGCCTAAGCCACTTCGTATATTGAACTGGCGAAGATTATTGGCTTTTGTCAGACTCCAGCCAATGTCGATATTGGCAGAGAGTCTACTCCAAAATCCCTTGTCTACCGCATTGAGATAAACGATCGAAGAAATCGGAACTATTTCTACCAGATCAGTTTCTTTATTAGAATCAGAAACCTTCGATTTTTTTAACCTCAGGATACTTGCCGGATCGTAATAATCAATCCTGACATTTGCCGAATCTACGCTATTCAGTTTTCCGTTAAACCTACGTCCGCTGCTTAAGGTGATTAGAAAATCGGTTTTGGAAATGATGCTTTTTATTTTGTCCCAGGTGATTTTGAAATCACTGTCACTGTAATCCGTCTCGATGGTAATAATCCCTTTATCCATGGATTTTATTTCCCCAACGATCAAATCATTATTGTTTAAAACCAGGGAATCAGTTTGGGAAAATGCGGCTATTGATACCGTGAAAGCAAAAAGGGCAAGTAAATATTTCTTCATATTTTGAAAAGGAAATAGATTAAAAATGAATCCTCTATCCGTAAAAATAAAAAAACACCCCAACAGTGGGGTGTTTTTAACAAAGGAATTTTCTAAAATTAATTAAAGCTATATCTGATTCCTATTTGACCTCTCCACCTTGAAAGAAAGTCACTAACAAAATAAGGATTTCCATCATTTAGCCCAGATCCAGTATATTCATAGACAGGAGTTTTTGTAGATCCATTTACATCAACTCGGTCTAAATCTATTACAGAAAAGGAATTGTTACTGATTCCATATTGTCTCCCCCATTCTTGATTGATCAGATTACCAAGGTTCAAAACATCAAAAGTCAAGGTAAGTCTATGATTAGTTTCGCCTTCTGTTTTTAGTTTGATCTCATGCATCAATCTTACATCCAATTGGTTAGTCCATGGTAATCTATTGGAATTTCTTTCAGCATATTCTCCTCTATGTTCGCTTAAATATTCATCATTTTCGATATATGAATTATAAGCTTCCCATTGTGCATTCTGTTCTTCTTGTGTACCAACAAATTGAATCTCTTCTTTACTAGCAGGGATGTAAATTAGGTCATTGCCAAAAGTCCTATCATTGTTCAAATCCCCGTTGACTACATAAGAAAATGGTATGCCGGATTGTCCATTATAAAAGGCAGAAATAGTAGTAGCTGATCCTCCTTGGTATTTGATCTTGTATCCAAGTGAAGCCACTACTCTTGATCTTACATCAAAATCTGCGAATCCAAGCTCAGCGTTATTACCACCATTAACCTGTTCTACAAACCTCCAGTTTGAGAACGCCTGACTAGAAGTGCCTCCATTTACATCCTTAGATCTACCGTAGGTATAAGCGATGCTCGAAGTAAGTCCAGAATCAAAATTTTTCTGTAATTGAGCTGTTAAATTATATGCAAAACCTTTATTGGTATTTGTCAACAAGATTACATCATTATAATCAGGGTTCGCATAGTTTCTGTTGAAATAGACTCTATCATCTGCACCAGAAAGAGTTCCATCCTCCTGCTTGTTTAAGTTCTTGAAATCGATGTTTTGAAGATTCTTGGTATAAATTGCTTCAAAAGTACCGATAATTCCACCCGGCAATTCATGATCAATCGCTGCGTTAGCTCTAAAGACTTGAGGGAATTTAAAATCCTTATCTGTAACGTTGATTTCAGAAACTCCCAGCGATTTTCCTACGTCTGCCGCATCTGGCTGATTAAAAGGATCCGGCTCGAAAGTAAATCCTTCAGGATAATCACCTGTGGAAGTTTGAGAACTTCTAAACAATGCCACTCTACCAAATTCATTACCAGTATTAGTGTATTGATTGGAAATCCAGACAAATGGTACACGTCCAGTAAATAGTCCGAATCCTCCTCTAACTTGAGTTTTACCATTGTCTTTTACATCCCAATTGAAACCAATTCTTGGAGAAATCATCAATTGAGCACCTGGAACCTGATCAGTTGCAACATCATATTCCGCAAAATCATTATTAAAATCTTCATTAACAGATGGTTTATCAGAGAATGTAGGGATATCTAAACGTAAACCGGCAGTGATTCGAACATTTGGCCTCCATTGATATTCATCTTGGGCATAAAAGCCTAATTGGAATGCATTGAATTCTGCTCCTTGCTGAGGATTATTTGTTCTGGAATAAGAATAATCATAGCTTCTTGGTAATACTTCATCTGCAGTACCAACAGATTCCCAATCTTCCAATGAATAATATGAGTATGCCCCATAATTTTGTCTAATAAACAAATTATAGGTAGAATAGAATTCATTATGAGTACCGAAAGTAAGTGTATGCTTACCTTTAAAAATTGTAAAATTGTCAGTGATAGTAAATACATCCTGATCAAGTTGATTAGCTACTGAAAATGCTTCAGAGCCTAAATTAATAGAACGTCCTCCAGAGAGCCTGATATTAACTGCTGGAAAAGGTGCTCCTAGAGGATTTCTATCATCTCTAACTGAGGTAAATCCGATTCTCAATTCGTTTGACATGCTGTTATTCAATCTACTAGACCATTCAAAAACTGAAGTATTCGTTGTAGAAGGAAAGAAAACACCACTATTAAAAAAATTAACTGAATTAGGGCTACGGGAAATACTTATTTGCTCACCATAAACATAGGAATGTCTTAAAGTAATTTTATTTCTATCATCCACATTCCAGTCTAATCTTGCAAATATCTTTTCTGAACTCTGGCTACTGCTATAAGCTCCATATGGCCCTGGATCATAGCCTAGTCGCTCTGCTACAGACTGAGCTCTCTCTAATTCGTCAATAGTAATATTCGAACCACCAGACGAACTTGTTGGGTCAAACAATACTGGAGACGAGTTTCTTGTAACTTCACCATTTACAAAAAAGAACAATTTATTCTTGATGATTGGCCCTCCTAATCTAAATCCTGCTTGGTAATCCGTATACTCATCTAATTTAGTCCTAGCTTCATTGGGACTTTTCCCAACTAAATTTTGATTATTTCCAAAATAATAAACAGATCCATCAAAAGAATTGGTTCCTGATCTTGTTACAGCATTGATTCCACCACCAGTAAAGCCACCAAGTTTTACATCATATGGAGCTATTACTACCTGGACCTCGTCAATTGCATCCAATGATATGGGGTTTACACCTGTTTGCCCACCATTTGTACCATTTGCAGCAAGACCAAAAACATCATTATTCACAGTACCATCTATGGCAAATTGGTTATACCTGTTATTTTGACCTCCAAAAGAAACACCACTTCCAGATGTAGAGGCCTGGGGGGTAAGTCTGACAAAATCATTCACACTTCGAGAAATAGATGGCAGATCAGATAATTGTTCATTTCCAATATTCGTTGCAGCTCCTGTACGATCAGAATTCATAATTCCACCATTACTTGCTATAATTTCAACTGTTTCCAATTCCACACCATCTGAAAGAACAGCTTCAAGCTTATAGGATTGTCCAAGTCCTAGCACAATTCCTTCATATGTTCGGTTCTCATACCCAACAAAAGAAATTGTAACTTGGTAAGGTCCACCTACTCTAAGATTTGGAAGAACGAACCTACCGTCCAAATCACTTACTGCACCATACCTAGTACCAGAAGGAAGGTGAATTGCAACAATATTTGCTCCCGGCAGGGTCTCACCGCTTGTTTCCTCCACGGATCCCTGCATACTTGCCGTGGTTACACCTTGAGACATAGAAATGCCTGTGCTTAATACAAAGAGGATAAAAACTCCTAGTATCGTAAGTAAATTTTGCCTCATAATTTGTTTGTTTTGATATAAGTTGGTTTTGAAATGTAAAATCAATGCAAAAGTAATTTTGTGAATTGGCAATCTTGGGTACTTACTGTTAAGTTTCACGGTTCGAATTTCACACTTTTTAACATTAATTTAATATATGAAAACAAATTATATTCTATAATTTTTAAATTTTCTATCAGTTTTTAATTGATTAGATCAATTTTTTACTGGAATATTGAAATAATCAATTGAAAATTGGAATCATACAAATTCAGGCAATTTCACCAAAACCAAAATACAATTTTGAATTAGGCAGAATTGGCAAAAATTTCAATTGCATACCTGACAAAAAGCAAATCTTCCTCCATGAAAAGAAATAAAAATTTTGCCTGGCTTTACATCTTTCTATTTGCCACATTAATCGACATGGTTTTTATACTTGAAGGAAAAACTGAGTTCCGGTATTTTTCTAAACCCCTGATTATGGCAGGGTTGATCTTGTATTTTTTTAAAATCACCAAACCCATTTCCAACACATTGCTGAGCAAAACCGTTTTGGGAGCTTTGATTTTCTCCTGGATCGGGGACATTTTATTATTGTGGCCCCAGTTGTTTGCTTTTGGATTGGGTGCTTTTCTGATCGCACATGTTTGCTATATTATTGGTTTTAAAATCTCCCAAAAAAATCCGGGACAAATTGGCCAAGTAAATTTCATCAAAACCTTCTTGTTCAATCTGCCTTTCTATATTCTTGCGGCATTTGTCTATTACCTGATTCAGCCGAATTTGGGGGTTTTAAAAATTCCGGTGATCATTTATGTGATCGCCATCGTATCGATGGTCACAACTGCTAGAGAGCGGTTTGGAAAATCACATCCATCCAGTTTTTGGCAGGTAATGATAGGTGCCATCTTATTCTTTATTTCAGATGGAGTGCTGGCCATTGATCGGTTTTACCAAGGGTTTCCCGAGGCCGGGATAGTAATTATGGGTACTTATGCTGTAGCTCAGCTATTGATAGTGATGGGAGTGAGAAGTCATATGATTCAGCCGAAATAAAAAGGATCATTTCTTGACTTCCAAAAAACTAATCTGTACCAAGTTTCTTAAGTCAAGACATATGGATTTTCTAGCTGACCTCTTCTATTTACAGGCTATTTGCTGTTTCTTTTTTGCAAATTAAATACTGTACCTGCGGGGTCCTGGATCCAATGCATATTTTCAGGAAGTTCCTCAAGTTCGTCACAGGTTTCCACCCCATGTGAAACCAAATAGTTTGTTGCCTCTTCTACATCAGGAACGGTCAGCTGAAGCCAAGTTTCTGAATGGGTATAGTTGTCCACACAGTCTAACCAAATGATATTGTTTCCAAACTTCACTTCGTGGGTTCTGGAAACTGTGGGGTTCTCAATCGGCTTCTCTTCTACTTCCAGCTTCAAAATATCCCGGTAGAAAACAATTGTTTTCTCATATTTACTTTTAGGAATCTTTATTGCGATGTTAATCCCTGCTTCAAAATTTGTATTCATAATAAAAGTCATTTTTATCAGTTCCAATCCTAACGAAAAAAATTGAACAGTACAGAAGCTCTTCATTTGCTTAAAAGGTAAGACCCAAATTAAAGCTCTGGTCATGTTTGAAATTATGCCTAAAGAATTACAGTTTCATTACTTCTTCTGGTATTTCAAAAAAATGCTTTTCGTTTAGTATATCTATACTAACTGGTGAAGTTGCATTTCAGTATACTATTATCCAAGTTCTTATTTTTTCCTATCTGTAGCATTTAATTGTGGCGATTCATCCTATTTAACTAAAACCAAATTCCCATTCCATTTGAATTATTGCCTCATCTAATTCCATTAAAAAATTGACAAGTGCTAATACTTCGCTTTAACTTAGCCCTATGGACAAACAAATCCTGATCGATTTAGTCACCAAGACTATGCCTTATGGCAAATACAAGGGCAGACTGCTTTGCGAAATTCCAGAACATTATTTAGTGTGGATGCATGGACAGGGTTTCCCGGAAGGAAAACTCGGGATGTGGCTGAATACGCTCTATGAGATTCGACTAAATGGGCTGGAAGATATTTTAAGGAAGCTTCGAAAAAACCACTCCCTTAAATGATCCTTTGAGCAAATTTTCCTTTCTATAAAAAATGCAAAAAGAAGCTGTCTCAAAATTATATGATATTGTCAGCCTGAGCGGAGTCGAAGGCTTTATACAGCGAATTAAGCTACATTTCGACTTCGCTCAATGTGACAAAAAGGAGTTTTGAGACAGCCTCTTTTTTTAACATAGGCCAAAGGCAAATGTGATCAATTATTTTTTGGGGCAGGGTTAATACCTGATTCATAATCGGCTTTATCTGTTTTGGCCCATTTATTAGAAGGAACTTCCCAAACTATGTACATGGCTTTTTTCTCCGATTCATTGATCCAATATTCAATGGATCTACCTGGTGAAAGCTGATCCGCCCAAAAGGAAGCTTTAAAGCCTTTATCAGCTAATTTTTTACGTTCTTCATCCAGCTTTGGAGAACTTGCGGGAGCTTGACCATCATGGTATTTTTCCCAAACTTTATTCGATTCCTCTAATTTTCTTTGACATTCTGAGGTCGCCGGATTAATGTCCACTTCAGTGATCACCTCGGTTTTCTTATCGAACTTTAAAGTGATACAGATATTTTCCTTCGGGTTGTACCAATCTTGTTTTTTTGCTAAAAAGCTAGAACCACAGATTGAGTAGCCTAAGTTCTGCAGTTTATCTTCTCCATCTTCCAGTTTCATAGAAATAATCGAAGATACCTCAGATGGGACATCCTGAGCTGAAGCGAAAACCGGGAAGAGCAACGCAATTCCAACTAGTAAATGGAATAGTACATTTGACTTTTTCATGACATTTTTCAGTTTATTTTCTAGGCGAATTTAAACACAATATAACTATAAAATCCTACGAATAATTAATGCAAAAAGATTATTTCCTTGCCAAAATCCTAAATAGAATCGATTTGAAAAAATACTCAAGGCTACAAACTGCCGAATACTACAATGCCGCAAGAAGAGCAAATAAATAAAGAGATGGTCATGCTGGTGTATGAAAATGAGGGACATGGCTTAGGCAATAAAAACAATCAGATCGATTACCATAATCGAATCATGCAGTGGTTTGGCTATGATCTCAAAGGGGAAAAAGCTGCACCATGGATTCTTGAAGGAATTCCTTTAGCGGATCAAAAGAAACAATTGGAAAACTGGAAGTCCATCGATAAACCAAATACGGATCAAGGAGATTCAAAATAACTTCTTATAAATAAGTTGGTTTAGCAACAGAAAACGGGGCTTTATTCGAGCCCCGTTTTTTCTTCACTCTATTTCGAAAAGGTTTAAAACCCTACAGTTTTCAATAAATACCTTTCGCCTTGAATCGTTTCAAATCTCAAAACTTGTTCTCCTGCATCTAAGTTTTCGGCCAATACCTTTCCTTCTTGATCCACAATTTTCGCTCCTTTTGGCAACAAAATCTTACATTCTCCACCGATTTTTGAAAAGACAGTTGCAGCGGTAAGCATTCCATTTTTCCATTGAAAATCCACTTCAAAGCCTCCCCTAGCCATCATTCCTTTGACTTTTCCCTCTTGCCATGCGTCATCACTCGGAAGTGCCGGAAGCAATCGTATCACTTCCTCAATTCCCTGGCTTTGCATCAGCATCTCCAGGATCCCTGCAGCCCCACCAAAATTCCCGTCAATCTGAAATGGAGGATGCGCACAAAAAAGATTTGGATAGGTTCCTCCATTATTCATCACGATTTTTGTTCCATCTCCTCCTGCAGGTTGGAGCAGTTGTTTCAGCAAAAGAAATGCATGATCTCCATCACCCAGCCTTGCCCAAAAATTGATTTTCCAAGCCCTGCTCCAGCCCGTACCTCCGTCTCCTCTTTGCTTTAAAGTCTCTTCAGCTGCGGCAGCCAAGTCTGGGGTGCCCCATCTAGTGATCTCATCATAAGGGTGTAGGCCGTACAAATGGGACACATGTCGATGCTGAGGATCTACATCTTGCCAGTCATGTAGCCATTCATTCAAATCTCCGCTTTTTCCAATTTTATTGGGAGCAAGTCGGGCCTTTTTAGCTGACAACTGCTTCGAAAACTCTTGGTCAATACCCAAAATCTTCGCCGCTGAGATGGTATTTCCAAATACCTCCCTTGTGATCTGCATATCCATGGCGGGTCCCATGACTGTATGTCCTTTATAGCCATCCGGCTTCAGGTAGGTATTTTCCGGTGAATTAGAAGGTGCAGTAACCAAGTAATTATTTTCTGGTTCCTCAATCAACACTGAGGAAAGGAACTCTGCAGCTCCCTTTAAGACTGGATAATATTCCCTTAAAAATGCAGTATCTCTGGTATATCTGAAATGTTCCCAGATATGCTCTGTCATCCAAGCTCCTCCTGTCATGGTCGATCCCCAGTTTGCTCCTTCTCCGGGAGAAGTATAATACCAAGGATTACTGATCACATGCGCTACCCAGCCATCTGCATTGTAATACGCCTTGGCAGTTTTTTCACCATTTTGGGTCAAATTGGAGGTGAACTTTCTGATGGGTTCAGCCAAATCTCCCAAACCCATAGGCTCCGCCAACCAATAGTTCATCTGAATATTGATATCCAAATGATAATCCCCATTCCAGGGAGCCTGATATTCTGTAGCCCAGATCCCTTGCAGGTTAGCAGGCAATTGACCTGGCTGAGAGGAGGAAATCAGTAAATACTTGCCAAAATTGTAATATAAAACAGGAAGTTGGGCGTCTTTTTTGCCTTCGGCAAACCTGGCCAATCGCTCCGGTGTAGATAAACCCTGTATCTCTGGATTTTGCTTTGTCAATTTAAAGCTGTTACGATTAAAAAATGACTGGAAAGATTGTATTTGCTTTTCTTTCGCATTTCTGTAATCTACTTCGGCTACCAGTGCCTTTACTTTCCCGACAGGATCCCCTAGTGGCTTTTCTGGTAAATCAATGTTATAATCGGTAGCAGAGGCAATAATCAAATAACAAGTATCGGCTGCTTTTACTGTTAGATTTTGATCACTTTTCCAAACAGTCCCATTAATAGGAATCACGCTAAGAATAGCTGCAAACTTCATCCCCGGAAGATCTTTATTAGGCAATTGCCCGCTTAGTAGAAGTTCCCTTTCATTCAGCAGAGAAACAGTTGCATGTTCCTTTCTGGATAGCCCAAGATCAAAGTTAAGTTTTCCTTTTTTCGAACTGGTTAGTTTGATGATCATCACGTCATCTGGAATACTGGAAAATGCGATTTGCTCGAATTCCACACCATCTCGCTTCCAGCTGGTAGTGGCGATAGCATTTTCCAGATCAAGAATTCTTGAATAATCAGTATATGCCTCAGTCGTATCCTTCCAATTAATCCATAGATCTCCCAAAGTTTGATAACTTCCATAGTGCTCATTAGCCCCATTTCCATAACCAGAACCCACACCTTTGCTCACAAAATGCTCCTGTAGCAACTTTTCTGCCTCTTGGTTTTTGCCCGCTAGTAATAACTCCTGGATAGGCTTCAGATATTGATAGGCATTTTCTCTATCTGCATCCTGAACTCCTCCGGACCATAAAGATTTCTCATTTAATACCACCCTATCTTGGTTTGGATTTCCAAATATCATTCCTCCCAAATGTCCGTTGCCTATAGGTAATGATTCTAGAAAATTGATAGCTGGTTTATCAAATTTTAAAGAAAGGTCTGATTTCTGGGCAAGGCCTACGGAGAAAGTGAAGCATATCAGAATTCCTGTTAAAAGTCCTCTTTGAAAAAAAGCTAACTGCTGCATTGATTTTTAATGATTATAGGTTTTTGGGAATGAAAGAAATAAATGGCAACCCGATAAAGTCCTCCAAAAAAAAGAGGCCGAAGCCTCTTTCTTAGTTTTTCAAATTTACAAGAATGGACAGCTCTTTCAACTGATCCTCTGCTATGGAACTTGGTGAGTCGATCATCACATCTCGACCCGAATTGTTCTTTGGGAATGCGATATAATCCCGAATGGAATCAGAACCTCCAAAAATCGCACAAAGTCTATCAAAACCAAATGCAATACCACCATGTGGCGGAGCTCCGTATTCAAAGGCTTCCATTAAGAAACCAAATTGCTTTTGCGCTTCTTCATCCGAGAATCCAAGGTGTTTAAACATCAGCTGCTGGGTGGTTCTGTCATGAATACGAATCGATCCACCACCGATTTCCACTCCATTGATTACCAAATCATAGGCATTGGCACGAACAGCTCCCGGATCTGTATCCAATAATGGGATGTCTTCTTTTTTAGGAGAGGTAAATGGATGGTGCATGGCATGGAAACGGTTCGTTTCTTCATCCCATTCCAATAGAGGAAAGTCTACCACCCAAAGTGGTTTGAAGACATTTCTATCTCTTAATCCCAAATCTTCACCCATTTTCAGACGAAGTTCAGAAAGTTGCTTTCTTACTTTATTGGCTTCACCGCTTAGAATCAACATCAAGTCGCCTTTTTCAGCACCAAAAGCCTCAGCCCAAGCCTGAAGATCCTCCGCCGAATAGAATTTATCGACTGTTGACTTGATAGTGCCATCCTCATTGTACTTGGCATAAACCATCCCTTTGGCGCCGATCTGTGGTCTCTTCACCCATTCGGTCAAAGCATCTAATTGCTTTCTGGTATACTCAGCGGCTCCTTTGGCACAAATCCCAACTACCAATTCCGCATCATCAAAAATCCCAAAGCCCTTTCCTTTAGCCAACTCATTCAGCTCCACAAACTTCATATCGAATCGAAGATCTGGTTTATCATTGCCATAATACTTCATGGCATCGGCATAGGTCATTCGTTTCACTTCTTCCAGTTCAACGCCTTTAACATTGGCAAAAAGATGCTTGGTCAAACCTTCAAAAGTGGAAAGAATATCTTCCTGCTCCACAAAGGCCATTTCGCAATCTATTTGAGTAAACTCAGGCTGACGGTCCGCTCTTAGATCTTCATCCCTAAAGCATTTTACAATCTGAAAATATCGGTCAAAACCTGAAACCATCAGCAATTGCTTGAAGGTCTGAGGTGATTGAGGCAAAGCATAAAATTCTCCTGGGTTCACACGGCTTGGGACCACAAAGTCTCTGGCTCCTTCCGGAGTGGACTTGATCAATACTGGAGTTTCTACTTCGATGAAGTTTTGAGCATCCATGTATTTACGGGTCTCCTGCATCATTTTATGACGAAGCTGCAGTTTTTCCCTAACCACATTTCTTCTTAGATCCAGGTAACGATATTTCATCCGAAGTTCATCCCCACCATCGGTTTCATCTTCAATGATAAATGGAGGTACTTTGGCAGCATTCAATACTTCAAGCTTAGAAACTTTAATTTCGATAGATCCAGTTGGAATCTTATCGTTTTTGGAAGTCCTTTCGATAACTGTCCCAGTAGCCTGAACGACAAACTCACGTCCCAGTTCCGCCGCTTTTTCAAGTAGTTCTTTTTCACTGGAATCTTCTTCGAAAATCAATTGGGTCAATCCATATCGATCTCTCAAATCAACCCAGATCAGGCCACCTTTATTTCTGACACGCTGAACCCAGCCAGCAAGTGTTACTTCTTGTTCAACGTTTTCGAGGCGCAACTCGCCACAAGTATGCGTTCTAAGCATGGTTTTAGTTTTTTTGGGAGGTCAAAGATAAAGAATTGAGGTTGAGTACACCACCATCTTTTTGGGATTCCTCATTTTTTTGGACAAAACTCTATGAAAAGCATTTTATTCCAGTGATTTCTTTGAATTTTTTTTAATCCTTTTCAGAATAGCGCGAAAGGTATTCTTCCTTAAACTGAAATGGATTTTCCCTATCGCATCTCGGGAGAAAAATAAACTCATGAATGATTTTTTAGCTAAAAACTAAAAATATTATCCATGTGTGATTCGTTGGCATTATAGTTGGGCAAAGGGGAAACGAAGGAAATTGTCCCAAAACTTGGAAAATATTCCCTTTTTTCCTTGATTGAAGGTTATTCTATCATCCCAAAACATTTCAGATTAATGAACAAAAAATGGATCGTTGCTTCGTCAGTGGTTTTAACCCTTGGTGCGGCAGCAATATTCCAGTATTTAGGCTTCCCTTTGGAAAGCAAACCTGAGCCGATCGCTTCCGAAGAGTTGGTAGTAGAAGATGTTTCTGAAGAAGTTTTTCTTTATGGAATCAACGTAACCGGACTCAATATTGTAGAGGGTACAGTCAGCAAAAACCAAACTTTGGCTACCATTCTAGCCCCATTTAATGTTCCCTATCAAATCATCGATGAGATCGCCAAGAAATCCAAAGCAGTTTTTGATGTAAGGGGAATAGCTACCAATAAAAAATTCACCGTTCTCACCCCTGCAGATTCAGCTCAGGCCCAATTTTTTATCTATGAGCCAAATCCAGCTGAATATGTAGTATTCAATCTGGATTCCATGAATATCTACAAGGCAGAAAAGCCTGTGGAATTTATACAAAAAGAAGTAGCAGGAATAATTGTTGACAGGAGTAATCTCGCATCTGAGATGCTGAAACTTAATGTCGGATATGATATAGTCGATCAGTTCGCCGATTTATATGGTTGGTCTGTCGATTTTGGAGCTCTGCAAGCTGGCGACAAATTTAAAGTAGTTTATGAAGAGAAAATGATTGAGGGGAATGTAGTAGGAGTTGGAGATATAAAACTTGCCTACATGGAACACAGAGGTGAGCCATTCCACGCCATTCCTTTTGAGCAAAACGGTGAAATGAATTTTTTTGATCAGGATGGAAATAGCTTAAAAAAAGCTTTTCTAAGAGATCCTGTGAAATATACCCGAATCAGCTCAAAATATAATTTAAGAAGATTCCACCCAGTCCAAAAAAGATACAAAGCTCATTTAGGAACAGACTACGCAGCCGATCGTGGAACAGAGATTCGTTCAGTTGGAGATGGAGTAGTTACAGATGCACGGTACACTTCTGCCAACGGAAATTATGTAAAAATCAAGCATAACGGAACCTACACTACTCAATACCTTCACATGTCTAAAATCGCATCAGGTATGAAACCAGGTCAGCGTGTCAAGCAAGGTCAAGTGATTGGATATGTGGGTAGTACAGGACTTGCCACTGGAAATCACCTTTGCTTTAGATTTTGGAAAAACGGAAAACAAGAAGATTGGTTGAGAGAAAAGATTCCGCCATCCGAACCTATTTTAGCTGCCAATAAAGCTGCATTTGAATCGAAAAAATTTGAATCCCTTCAATTACTAGCAAACATAACCTATCCAGGTGAAACCAAAAAACTGGTAGCGAAAGCAGAAGATATTCCAAGCATACCTACTTTGAAGGCGAAAACAGATTAATCCTTATATGATTATCCGTAAAGATGCCAGTCACCTAAGATTCTTAGCTTATCTGGTCGGAAGACCGATGACCGAAGACCGAAGCGGTCTCAATTCTTAAGTTTAACATATCCTTTTTTGCTATTGGCTCCATACTGGCACAAAAGCGGATATTCATAAATCCTTATATTAGATTTCAAAAAAAATGGCTCCAAATTAATTTTTGGAGCCATTTTCATTTTTATGAAATTGTTATAGTTACATCACATCAACTTTCTTTTGTCTGCCTGAGTAGGTGAACTGGGATTTGCCCACCCGGAGTTCGGTCCTTCTGTTCAGCTGGTGCATCGCAGGGGTACAGGTCACCTCGTTGCAGTCATGGAC
>JAFIDK010000060.1 GCA_017051695.1 Algoriphagus aestuarii
GGCGGCCAGGGCAGCGCCGAGCGGGACGGAAGCGTCCGGGCACGCTGACTGGGGGCGCCCCGCAGGCGCAGGGCGGCTGGCGTTCACGCGGCCGTCACCCCCGTCTGGAAGGGTGGTCGCTGCGGGCGGGTGGAATCGGGGGCGACCGGCGCGGTCGGCGGCCGAGCGTCCAGTATGTTCGCACTCGGGCTGTCACGAAGGAGAGCTATGAACGGGCACGTGCTGCACATGAGCGGGGTCGGGGTACGCCGCGGCCAGACGGTGTTGCTGGACGCAGTGGACTGGACTGTGGCGGAAGGGGAGCGCTGGGTGGTCGTGGGACCGAACGGTGCAGGCAAGACCACCCTGCTGCGGATCGCCGCCACTCAACTGCACCCCACCCGGGGCACGGTGGAGGTGCTCGGTGAGCGGCTCGGCCGCGGAGACGTGTTCGAGCTCCGGCCGATGATTGGCTTCGCCTCGTCTGCGGTGGCCGCCCAGCTTGAGGACGACATGCGCGTCCGGGACGTGGTGGTCAGCGCCGCCTACGGCTATCTGGGCACAGGGAAAGAGGAGTACAGCGCCCCTGACTATGCGCGGGCCCGGGCACTGCTGGGCCGGTGGGGAGTGCTGCGGTTCGAGGACCGTGCGTTCGGCACCCTTTCGGAAGGGGAACGCAAACGGGTGCTGATCGCCCGAGCGTTGATGTCCAACCCGGAGCTGCTGCTCTTGGACGAGCCTGCGGCCGGGCTCGACTTGGGCGCGCGGGAGGATCTGGTGCGCC
>JAFIDK010000598.1 GCA_017051695.1 Algoriphagus aestuarii
GTGCGGACCAGCGGCTTTCTTGATCTCCTCCCAACCCTCAACCAAAACCGGCCAGACTGTGTCCTTAAACCAGTCCACTACCGCGCCAACAGCATCGGCGATGTAATCCCAGGCGGCCGTGACGATGTCACGGAACGTCTCAGACTTCTGCCACAGCTTGACCAGGCCAGCGATCAGGAGCCCGATCGCTCCGATCACCAACCCAATCGGTGAGGTGACGACAGCAAAAACAGCGCCAACCCCAGCGATCGCTGCCTTTGCAGCAAGGAAGACACCGACCACTGCGGCGATGCTCGCCACGAGCAGGCTGACGAACCTGATGACAGG
>JAFIDK010000599.1 GCA_017051695.1 Algoriphagus aestuarii
GGCGTAGGCGGCGCCCTCCATTCCTACTGCCAGCCCCACAGCATTGGGTTAGCCTTGGGACTTGAAATAGCGGATCCATATCTCATCGTGTTTCTGCATGCCAGCCTTCGCCTTCTTAGCAATTCGTCCAACAGCAAAATTAGACCAGCACTTAGGGACGCCCCAGCGACTGGTCACCCACGGTCCATCCCCACGTGCGTGGGGCTCACATGTGTTGTGCCGGTCTGGGTTCCGGTTTGGGCGGTCCATCCCCACGTGCGTGGGGCTCACCGCTGATCCAGGCCCCCCACATTTTCCGTGGACGGTCCATCCCCACGTGCGTGGGGC
>JAFIDK010000600.1 GCA_017051695.1 Algoriphagus aestuarii
GGTCGCTGAATCGTTCCACGTGGCAGGGAAGACGTAGCGGATCTCTGCGTCGACCGGAAGAAAACCTTTCAAACGGGTGCGGACCGCGGTGGGAACAGGCATGGGACCTCCTCGCGACTGGGTGGAACACCGTCCACAGCCAAGCGGTCTCGTGTGTGGACTTCCCCACTTTTGAGGAAATTCGCTGGTAGAACGGTTTTTCAGTCTCAATTCATGAGAAATCCCGTAGACGGAACTCCCCCGTCTTGCTATCTCTTCGTGCGGATCGGATCGGAAAGACGAGGGTTGACCAGTGGGCAGTGATGCGCGGCGGCCGGCCAGGGCGC
>JAFIDK010000601.1 GCA_017051695.1 Algoriphagus aestuarii
ATGCGGAGAACGTGGTCCTCAGTGATGGCGCGGGCAACGTAACCGAGGGCCCCGGTTTCAACATCTTCGCGGTCAAGGACGGAAGGGCCCATACCCCGGATCGAGGGGTGCTGGAGGGGATCACTCGTCGCACGGCGCTTGAACTCTGCGCTGAGCTCGGCGTGGAGACGGAGCTCGCCCCTCTTCCCGCGGAGAAACTTCGAACTGCCGAGGAGGTGTTCATCACTTCCACCGCGGGCGGCATCATGCCGGTGACGCGAGTTGATGGCGAGCCGATCGGCGGCGGCAAGCCCGGGCGCGTGACGCAGGCACTCATAAGTCTCTAC
>JAFIDK010000602.1 GCA_017051695.1 Algoriphagus aestuarii
CGGGTTCAAGGCGGCCTTGCCGACCCGATCCTGCTTTCGGCGTTAATCGCTTTGACGGGCATTGGCCTTGCCGCGCTGGCCAGGATCGACCCGGCGATGCTCGCGCGCCAGCTCCGCTGGTTTTGGCTGGGAGTCGGCGGCTTTCTCGTCGCGGCTTTGGCCCCCGTGTGGAGGTACGTGGGGCGGTACCGGTATTTGTGGGCCGCTTCAGGCTTCTTGCTGCTCCTAGTCACAGCGCTTTTTGGAGTCGAGCTCGGCGGCGCCCGTTCGTGGATTCGCCTGGGCAGCTTTCAGTTTCAGCCGATTGAGATCGTGAAAATTTTGCT
>JAFIDK010000603.1 GCA_017051695.1 Algoriphagus aestuarii
AAGCCGGGGAGGCGTGGCTTTCCGAGGACCCGAAAGCGCAGATCGCGCTGTGCGGGGACTGGAACATCGCCCCCTACGATGAGGACGTGTGGGACATGGCGGAGTTCGAAGGCCGCACCCATGTCACTAAGCCGGAGCGGGACGCTTTCCACGCCGTAGTGGACGCCGGTTTCACCGACGTGGTACGGCCGCATGCGCCCGGCCCCGGGGTCTACACCTACTGGGACTACAAAGGACTGGCGTTCCCGAAGCGCAAAGGGATGCGCATCGACTTCATCCTGGCCTCCCCCGCGCTCGCCGAGCGGGCCACGGACGCGAAGATCGAC
>JAFIDK010000604.1 GCA_017051695.1 Algoriphagus aestuarii
GGTGACCATGTCCTCCGTGCCCAGGCCCAGACCGTTGACGCAGGGGTCCGCGGTCGCGTCGCGGCCTTCGATCGCGTCCGGAGGCGCCGCGGACGGGGTCGGTTCCGGGTTCGTGGGCTTCGGGGACGGCTCCGCAGGATAGGACGGGGTGAGGCTGGTCGACGGGCTGGGCTCGGCCGTTGGCCGCCCGGTTTCCACGATCACGTCCTCGACCGGGGTGTCCTCTTTGATCGCGCGGAACAGCCGTTCTGCTTTCTCCTCGTTCCAGATCACCCGGTTCGGGTCCCAGGGGGCGGGCCAGGACGGCACCGTGTAGAAGGTGATG
>JAFIDK010000605.1 GCA_017051695.1 Algoriphagus aestuarii
GGACACGGTCCTCCAGGAAGTTGCCCTGGGCGTCGATCGGCGCGTTGGCCTGCGCCTTGACGTACCGGTCCTCCTCGTCGGCGGTCAGGTACACGATCTCGTCGGTGGCCCGGCCGTCGACGACCTTCCGGTAGGGCGTCTCGATGAAGCCGAACGGGTTGACCCGCGCGTAGGTGGACAGCGAGCCGATCAGACCGATGTTCGGGCCTTCCGGCGTCTCGATCGGGCACATGCGGCCGTAGTGCGAGGGGTGCACGTCACGGACCTCGAAGCCGGCGCGCTCACGGGACAGACCACCCGGGCCGAGCGCGTTGAGCCGGCGCTT
>JAFIDK010000606.1 GCA_017051695.1 Algoriphagus aestuarii
ATCGCTTCCGCCCCCAGGTAGCGGTTGAAGTCCGGCCAGAGCGCTTCGATGGCCAGGTGAAGGCGGGTGAAGCGCTGCTGGACGCGGGCGGCGAGCGCCGGGGTGGTTTCGCTGGCCCCGTAGGCGAGGAGGATGCGCGTGTTCTTCGGATCCACGGCGCCTTCCAAGCCGCGGCGGACGAACAGTTCCACCCCTTCCGGTGTGTAGGGCGGGTCGGTGAAGACCAGGTCGGCGCTGCCGCGGACCGCGGGCGGCAAGCCGACCCGCAGGTCAGCGAAGTAGCAGCGGACGTTCCGACCGAGCCGGGCCGCCGCGGTGTCGATGT
>JAFIDK010000607.1 GCA_017051695.1 Algoriphagus aestuarii
CTCGAACTTATCGGCGACAACGGCCTGGCCAGGGTGATCACCACCCACCGCCACCGGGACCACTGGGGCGCTCTCGCCGACGTGGTCGGGGCCACCGGTGCGCGGACTGTCGCCCACCCCGCGGACGCGCCGGAACTTCCCGTATCCACCGACGAACTCGTGGAACACGGTGACACGATCCCCGTGGGATCCTGCACCCTCTCCGTGATCCACCTGCGGGGACACACTCCCGGCTCTATCGCGCTGCGTTACGACGACCCCGCTGGGCACACCCACCTGTTCACCGGGGACAGCCTCTTTCCCGGCGGGGTCGGAAAAACCTGG
>JAFIDK010000061.1 GCA_017051695.1 Algoriphagus aestuarii
GTACGGACCCGCTGCAGACTGCCCCGCACCAGGGCTTCGAAGTCCCGGGAGCGGATCATCTTGTACACCAGCGGGTGGATGCGGGACCGCCACGTGGTCCCGTCCGGCCCCTGCACGGCCAACGCGTGCCACCTATGGCAGACAGCCGCATCCCACTCCCCGGTCTCCTCCTCCCAGAAACACCAGGTGCGTTCGGGAGACCGGAGCGCCGCCTCCGGGGTCTCCACCAGGACCACGGACCGGTGCGGCAGCACCCGGTCCAACCGGTGGGCGAGCGAAAGCCCGGCCGCACCCGCCCCCACGATCGCCACGTCCACTCGTTCCACGACACCCCTCCCGACAGCACCACACCATGGAATAACGCAGGGTAGTTTTTCCATTACTTAAAGCGCTATTCCGGGGAGAGGGACTGCCGTTGTCCGTCGAGGCCAAGAAACAGCACTGGGTCACCGCAGAATTCGACCGCTCCGCTGCCGTCTACGACCGCCTCGTCGCCGCCAACCCCGGCTACCACGCCCACCTGCGCCGCTCTGCCGCCCGGCTGCGGCTTCCCCGCAAGGGGGCCGGACTGCGGATCCTCGACCTCGGCTGCGGGACCGGCGCGTCCACCGCCGCGCTCCTCCACGTCGCCCCGCACGCCGACATCCTCGCCGTTGACGCCTCTGCCGGCATGCTCGCCGTAGCCCGCCGCAAAACCTGGCCCGACAACGTGCAGTTCCACCACGCCCGAGCCGAAACCCTCGCCGGCACCGGACC
>JAFIDK010000608.1 GCA_017051695.1 Algoriphagus aestuarii
TATTGACATCGTTATTGCCCAAAATGGTTCCCAGTTTTCCGATAATACCGGGCTTGTCCTGATGCGAGACAAGAATAAGATTGCCTTCCGGAGGCAGGTCGACGGTATAATTTTGAATTTGCACGATCCGTGCCCCGTATCCGTTCATCAACGTACCGGCTATATTCCATTCTCCACGGCTCGTTTTGAGGCTCAGCGAAATCAAATTGGTGAACCCTTTCGTCGACGATTTCTTTTGCTGTACAATTTCAATATCGCGCGATTTGGCGACATGCATCGAGTTCACGATGTTCACATTGCTGCCGAGATGGGAGGCAAGAACGC
>JAFIDK010000609.1 GCA_017051695.1 Algoriphagus aestuarii
GTCGGTGGCTGGACACCGAGCGGGGAGCGCTCAGGCACCTTGACGGTCACGAGAGACCGCGCGGGGCAGATCACGCAGCTCACGCTGACCCAGGTCGCGGCGAGCGGGGACCGGGTCACGGTGACCACTACCGAGCTGGCAGTGGAGACCGCGGCGGAGCGCGCCATGGCCGAGGAGTGGATGGGCTGGCTCGCCTACGGCCGGGTGCTTCCGCTGACGTGGGATGCTCTGGCCCCCACCGAGCTGGCGGACGATGCGGGTCCGTTCGAACGGTGGCTTTTCACCGAGGGGCGCACGTCGCGGGTGCATTACGGCAGCTCCGAC
>JAFIDK010000610.1 GCA_017051695.1 Algoriphagus aestuarii
TGAGCTCCGGCGTCGCGCGCCCCGGCACCGAGGTGGTCGTACTGCCCTCGGGCGTGCGCACCCGCATCGCTGCGGTGGACACGCCCGACGGCGAGCTCGACGCCGCGGAGACCGGCCGGTCGGTCACGCTACGGCTGGCCGACGAGGTCGACGTCACGCGCGGCGACGTGATCGCCACGGCGGCCGACGCGCCGCGGCCGGTGGACACCGCCGAGGCGATGCTGTGCTGGCTCGCGGAGGTGCCGCTGCGCGGCGGCCAGCGGGTGCTGCTCAAGCACGGGTCGGCGACCGTGCAGGCGATCGTCACCCAGCTCGAGGGCCGGC
>JAFIDK010000611.1 GCA_017051695.1 Algoriphagus aestuarii
CGGTGACCGGGCTGTCGGAGGAGCCCTCCCGCTCCGCCCACCTCACCGCCCTCACGGCGCGGGGCCGCCGCGCGCACACGGTCCTCGACCTCGACTGGCGGCCGATGTTCTGGGACTCCCCGGACGAGGCCCGCGGCCTGGTGCGTGACGTCCTCCCCGGCGTGACGATCGCCGTCGGCAACCGCGAGGAGTGCGAGGTGGCCGTCGGGCAGAGCGAGCCCGACCGGGCCGCCGACGCGCTGCTCGCCGCCGGGGTGGAGCTCGCCGTGGTCAAGCAGGGCCCGCGGGGCACCCTGGCCAAGACCCGGGACGAGCGGGTCGAGG
>JAFIDK010000612.1 GCA_017051695.1 Algoriphagus aestuarii
CCGTAGCGGCGACCAGCGCCATCATCTGGACGTCACGGCGCGATTGGTTCGTGACACGGCTGTTTGGCACCGACGGAGTCCGCGGGCTTGCGGGCCGCGATCTCACTGCTGGACTAACCCTGGAGCTCGCCATTGCGGCGGCTGAAGTCCTCCCAGAGCGAGGCATTCCCGGAAAGCGGCCCCGCGCCGTGGTCGGCCGTGATCCGCGTGCCTCAGGCGAGTTCCTGGAAGCGGCCGTAGTAGCGGGACTCGCCAGCGCCGGGGTGGACGTCATCCGCCTCGGTGTGCTGCCCACGCCTGCCGTGGCTTTTCTGACAGGCGAAC
>JAFIDK010000613.1 GCA_017051695.1 Algoriphagus aestuarii
CGGAGGGTGTCGCCGTCGATTTCGCCCCGGTCGTACAGGGCGAGAGCGGCGTCGGTGCGGTCGGGTTTGATCTCCAGGTCGGAGAGGTCCCAGCGGACGACGTACCGTTCCCCGAGGGCGGGAACAACGTAGGCACGGGTGAGGGCGGCTGCGATCGCCGCGACCCGGCGCACCACGTGCGTGCGGATCGATTCGGACTGGATGAACTCGGCGTTCGAGTACTTGACCCCGGAGAAACCCGTCATGGTTTCGGGCGCCATGTCCATGCTCATGGCCACCCGACGAAGGTTCATCTCCCTGAATTCGTTCACGACCGAGGTGAGG
>JAFIDK010000614.1 GCA_017051695.1 Algoriphagus aestuarii
GGAGTTCCGGGGTGCCGGTGAACGCGAAGAGCGCTTTAGCGCCGGAGTCGCGGAGGTGGTATTCGATTTCGCGCGGCGTAAGCAGGACGTTCAGGGGGACGACGACCGCTCCCGCCTTGAGCGCACCGAAGTAGACGAAGGGAAAGTACGGGACGTTCGGACAGGCGAGCGCAACCTTGTCCCCGGGGCGGATACCGCGGGATACCAGGAGGTTGGCTACCTGGTTGGCGATCATGTTGACCAGGGCGTAGTTCAGCCGCATGTCGCCAAAGACGATCGCATCGCGCTCCGGCCGGTTGCGTGCGCCGTCTTCCAGCAGAACG
>JAFIDK010000615.1 GCA_017051695.1 Algoriphagus aestuarii
CAGTTTTTCTGACTCTTTTTCGATGACATCGCGCATGTGAATATCGAGCAGATTGCAGGCTGACGCTAAGTAGAACAAGTGCTTGCCCATCTCGGAAACGACCACGTCACGACAATGTTCACAAAGGTCTCCAGACAGGTGTGTGTCTACTGCGTCTTTTGCTGTGTCGAAGTTTGAGGCCGAAGTAAAGGGCTGTTTGCCGGCCTGAACCTTTAGGCAACCGCAGTTGGTGACTGCCTTTGTGATGGATCGGTTCGTACGAGCGCTTGTTTCCTGTAGTTTTGACAACACATCCAGTACACTTCGGTGTCTGAGCAACAACT
>JAFIDK010000616.1 GCA_017051695.1 Algoriphagus aestuarii
GCCGAGGCGCACGGCTGGGAACAGATCAACAAAATCCACCGCGGCGCCTGGATCGACCCCCGAAACGGCGAGATCACCCTCACCGAGTGGGCCAACGCCTGGCTGCCCGCCCAGGACCTCGTGATCACCACCCGACAGCAGTACGAATACCTGCTGACGAACTTCGTACTGCCGAGCTTTGGCGAGAGGACCCTGAACTCGCTGGCCTACGCAGACTTCGAGATCAACGAGTGGGAAGCGAGAATCAGGACTGCCTATTCCACCTCCACCGCCCGCCAAGCCCGAGGCCGCCTGGAAAACCTCCTCCACGACGCCGTCACCCG
>JAFIDK010000617.1 GCA_017051695.1 Algoriphagus aestuarii
GCAGACAGGCCTGGACGCGTTCACCCCGTGGCTGCTTGGTCATGGATGGTGACGGTGTTGTGGGCTGCTACTGGTCTGCCGTCGAGCAACGGAGCAAGGAAAGCCATCGAAGCGCGCAGGTCCTCTACCCCGCCTCCCTCATGGGCGTTGTAGGGCCACACGAGCAGGTCTTTCGGCCCCGCGTAGGCGTTGTAAGCGGCGAACACTGTTGACGGGGGACAGACCGGGTCCATGAGTCCGACGGTGAGCAGTGCAGGAGCGGTAGCACGAGCCGCGAAGTGGACGCCGTCGATATAGGACAAGGTCCGCAGGACGGCGGGTGC
>JAFIDK010000062.1 GCA_017051695.1 Algoriphagus aestuarii
ATGAGCATGTCGTGGTTTACTCGGTCAAAGCACTTCTCTAAGTCCAAGTCCACAACCCATCTGTATCCACTCTGGATATAGCGCTGGGCTTGAAGGACCGCATCATGGGCTCGCTTCCCTGGTCGGAAACCGTAGCTGTCCCATGAGAAGTGAGCATCGAAGATCGGATGCATCACTTGCAGCAGGGCTTGCTGGAGGAGCCGGTCCATCGCGGTCGGGATCCCTAGAAGCCTCACGCCGCCTCCAGGTTTGGAGATTTCCACCCGTTTGACTGGCGCGGGTTTGTAGGTTCCCGCTAGGAGCTCTGCTTTCACCTGTGCCCAGTGTGTGTTCAGGTAAGCCTGCAGTTCAGCTACCGTTACTCCGTCCACTCCGGGCGCTCCTCCGTTTCGGACCACTCGCTTGTATGCGAGCAAGAGATTTTCTCTCTCAAGCATCCTGTCCAGCAAGTCGTTATGGTCTTCGCGAGAGGAAGGGGCGACTTGTGCCGGAGAAGAGCTCGGCGCTCCAACATACCCTCGCGGCTTCACCGCTGCTCTCTGTTGGCAGCTCCCTTGCGGGATATTCTGCTGTCTGCGCTCTTCTCTCGAACGCATCGGTTTCCTCTCTCCTTTCGGTTCGGCCCTTCCGCTTTCCGGCGCCCCGTACTTGCGTACTATGGCCTCTGCTGACTCCTGCGGATTCAGCGCAGCCTCTCGACTGCGGTTACGAAGTGACTTCGCGTATTCCGCAGGCCTCCCCGGAT
>JAFIDK010000618.1 GCA_017051695.1 Algoriphagus aestuarii
GCACGCTTCTCGACGACAATCACGCCAATCTCGCCGCGGCCAACCACGTGTGCGAGATGTTCGGCGTGCCGCCGATGACGTTGGAGGACTGGCGGAAGATCTTCCGCCGCCCTCTGGTCCCGTTCTACGAGGAGCTGTTGGGCCGTCCGCTGAGCGATGAGGAATGGCAGCGGCTGGACGCCGCCTACAACAGCTACTATCAGCGGCTCCTGCCGTCCTGCCGGCTCGCTGACGGTGCGGTGGACACGTTGCACCAGTGGCGTCGCGCGGGCGGTACGCAGTCGCTGCTGTCCATGGCCGCCCACGACCACCTGGTTCCGGTG
>JAFIDK010000619.1 GCA_017051695.1 Algoriphagus aestuarii
GGGTTTCGATCGTGGTGGTTTTCCCTGCTCCGTTGGTGCCCAAGAGGGCGAACAGTTCGCCGGGGGCGACCGTGAACGAGACGCCCCGGACAGCTTCGAAACTGCCGTAGGACTGGTGGAGGTCGCTCACGTGGATGGCGACGCTGCGGTTCTGAGACGTCGTGTTCATGGTTCAAGCGTCGCGCGATCCGCCAGTCCGGGGTAGGCGCCTCTGTCACGGCTCCCCGGTGAAAAACCCACGGCAGTGGGGTTGACAAATGTCAAATCCCGAGGTCAGGAAGGGTTTTTGTCGGCAGGCCCTCGGGGTTAGGCCTTGGCGAGG
>JAFIDK010000620.1 GCA_017051695.1 Algoriphagus aestuarii
AAAGACAAAACGTGTTCGTAAAAACAAACGAAAATTAGGTCTAAGTATTGACGAACGTCCAATGGAAGCTCTGGACCGCCAAGAATTTGGACATTGGGAAATTGATACCGTCATAGGCAAAAAGAATAAAAATGACCATGTTCTCTTAACTCTTACGGAACGTAAGACACGACAAGAGTTTATTTTTAGAGCCCTTGGTAAGACAAGTGAAGCGATTAATTGTGTAATGGAACAACTAAGGGAAAAATATACCACGAACTTTGATAAAATCTTCAAAACCATTACTTCTGACAATGGATCAGAGTTTATTGATCTACCGCTA
>JAFIDK010000621.1 GCA_017051695.1 Algoriphagus aestuarii
ATTGCGGATTATTGCAATATTAGCTGATGGAAAACAATATGTAAGTCAACTCGCCAGGGAAGCGGAAATGAGTCGGCCACTTCTCTACATGCATTTACAAAAAATGGAGAAGGCAGGGATTGTGAAAACAGAAATGAAAATTTCCGAAGATGGGAAAGCCATGAAGTTTTATGAACTCCTTCCTTTTGAGTTTCGTATTACACCGGAACTGATCCGGGAAGCTGCAAAAACATTAACAATTAAAAAGAAAGAGGGTAATTAATTATGATGCATCGAAATGCAGATTTGATCATTAATATTGCGGGTATGGGATTTGTATTTT
>JAFIDK010000622.1 GCA_017051695.1 Algoriphagus aestuarii
GTAGGGGGACTCGGTGTCGCGGAGCCCGGAGCTCGCGAAACGCAGCGCGCCACCGCGCCCCAACGGCTCGTCTTCCACCAGGATGCTGACTTCAGGATCGGTCCGCCCTGAGAGGTGCTCCCGCAACACCTCCGCCTTGTAGCCGCAGGAGACCACGACATGCTCGACACCGTGCCGGGCTAGCCATTCCAGTTGGTAGTCGATGATCGGCCGACCGGCGACCTCGACCATGGCCTTGGGACGGGTGTCGGTGTAGGGCCGCAACCGGGTCGCCTGCCCCCCGGCGAGAATGACGGCCTGTCGGATAGGTTCGCTGGAACG
>JAFIDK010000623.1 GCA_017051695.1 Algoriphagus aestuarii
GTCGAAGCAGGGGACGGTAGCACCACCACGCCTTCCGGCAGGTTTTCGGGCACGGTAGCGGTCTCCGCCAGCACAGCCACCCGGTGTCCTTTCTCCACCCACTGGGCGACCGTGTCCGCGGCTTCTGCTGCTTCGGCTAGCACGACCCGTGCGGCGGGTGCGTAGTGGGCGGCGAGCATGCCGGGTGCCCGGGCCGGTCCGGTGGGGGTGGTGTCGACGGGGGCTCCGGTGACCGCGGCAAGGTCGTCGGGGGTGATGCCTCCGGTGCGGAGCACGGTGAGCCGGCCGTCGGCCACTTCGACGATCGTCGATTCCACGCCG
>JAFIDK010000624.1 GCA_017051695.1 Algoriphagus aestuarii
CGGTACAGCTTTGCTGGGGGGCGTCACGGTCCGGACTGGTCCCAGGGCAGCGGCTGGGTGGATTTAGTTCCCGGACCTATCCTCGACCTCCTGCCCCGNCGTCCCGCCCCGATCCAGCCCGGCGAGTCCTGTGCGCTCCATTTCCAACTCCGCTGGCCTAACCGTGCTTCCGAGTACGACAATCTCTTCCAGGGTGCTGAGACCGAGTTCATGTTCGATGTCAGTCTCGGTCAGGCGTAGCGAGGGCTGGATGAAGAAGATGAGGCTGCGCAAGCCGGTGCTGGTGGCCGCTGCTGCCGCGGCCACGACGGCGGCGGTGTG
>JAFIDK010000625.1 GCA_017051695.1 Algoriphagus aestuarii
TGGATTACTCGTGGAAAGGAAACGTTCGGGAAGTGTCCAATGTGGTGGAGCGGTTGGTAGTGACGGCCGATTCCGACGAAGTGACGTATCGGGATCTTCCGCCCTTTCTCAAAAAACCTTCCGCAGAGGGGAGGGGCACTTTAAGAGAGATGCTGGAAGCCGCGGAAAAAGAAATTATAGTCGAAGCGTACGCCAAACACCCTTCTTCCTATCAACTGGCGGAAGCCCTCGGGATTAGTCAATCGTCCGCCATGCGCAAAATCCGAAAGTACGTTCAGAACGAGAAGAGCCGGAGTGAAAAGGATTGACTGCAATAGAATG
>JAFIDK010000626.1 GCA_017051695.1 Algoriphagus aestuarii
TACTGCTGTTCGGCTGGGTGGGGCGTTCCCCGGCCCGGGCGTTCCGTGAAGACGGCGGTCCCGTGCGGCTCCCCGACCCGGTGGAGCGGCGGGACGGTTCCGGGGAGGCACTGCCCCGCCCCATCGCCGCAGTGGGCACCGGCCAGGTTGACACCGGGACCGTGGTGGCTTCACTCTTCCAAGGCTGATGGTTCCCGGTGCGCCGGGACTCCACTGCCCAGTGCTCGGATAAGGCCGTGCGCGTGGATCGCACGGCCTTATCCGTGCCAGGCATGGCATGAGGAACAATTGCTATCGCCGGGGAGGCGACTGTGAGCGGTG
>JAFIDK010000627.1 GCA_017051695.1 Algoriphagus aestuarii
GTGTTCTGCTTTCCCCGCCCTCCCGCAGGTACGATGTGCCCCGATTCGCCACCAAACCGAGAAAGGGCCTGCTGTTGTCAGCGCACACTCCGGGAGAGCTGTGGTGGGCGGCGAAGAGCGTCGACGCTACCCGCCCTTTCCTCACCTCCTACGACCCTGCCACTGACGTCCGGGTGGAGATGTCGTTCGCCACCTTCGACAACTGGGTGGCGAAAACAGCCAACATGCTGGTGGACGGGCTGGGCGCACTGCCCGGGGACACGGTGGCGCTCGCCCTGCCCCTGCACTGGCAGAGCCTCGCCTGGACGGTGGCGTGCTGGG
>JAFIDK010000063.1 GCA_017051695.1 Algoriphagus aestuarii
GGTTCCTCGGGGAGCACGCTGCGGAGGTCTACCACCTTCCCGCCGACGACCTGTACCTGGTGGGCACCTCCGAGGTGCCGCTGGCCGGGTACCACGCGAACGAGATCCTGCCCGCTGACGCCCTGCCGACCCGCTACATCGGCTGGTCGTCGTGCTTCCGCCGGGAGGCGGGCTCCTACGGCAAGGACACGCGCGGCATCATCCGGGTCCACCAGTTCAACAAGGTGGAGATGTTCGTCTACGCTCACCCGGACGAGGCGCACGAGGAGCATCTGCGGCTGCTCGCGTGGGAACGCGAGATGCTTGACCTGATCGAGGTGCCCTACCGGGTGGTGGACATCGCCGCCGGTGACCTGGGGACGAGCGCGGCACGCAAGTACGACTGCGAGGCGTGGCTTCCCAGCCAGGGCCGCTACCGCGAGCTCACGTCCACGTCGAACTGCACCGAGTTCCAGTCCCGCCGTCTCAACATCCGCTACCGCGACACTGACGGCAAGCCGCGGTTCGTGGCCACGCTCAACGGCACGCTGGCCACCACGCGGTGGATTGTCGCGATCTTGGAGAACCACCAGCAGGAGGACGGTTCCGTGGTGGTGCCTGAGGCGCTCCGCCCGTTCGTGGGCCAGGACGTGCTGCACCCGATCGCGAAGAAGTAGGAGGGGGGCCGGTGGCCGGGGACCGGCTGCTGTCTTGCGGCCACCGCAACACCTCTTCAGGAACAG
>JAFIDK010000628.1 GCA_017051695.1 Algoriphagus aestuarii
GGTTATTTTCCGCCGTTTCTCGCGCGTGGGAGGAGGAAGAGCAGGTGAGCGTTCAGGCACATGCCCGCGCCCGAGCCGCAGCAGACCGGCTGCGTTCCCGTACCGGGGTCGACCGCTACACCACCGCGGTGATCCTCGGTTCGGGGTGGAACGCGGCAGCCGACGCGTTGGGTGCTTCCGGTGTGGAAATCGACGTCACCCAGCTTCCCGGGTTTGTGGAGCCTTACGCGCTGGGACACCAAGGGCTGGTGCGGAGCGTGTCCGGGCACCGGGGGGACATGCTGGTGTTCCTGGGCCGCCCCCACTTGTACGAGGGGCACG
>JAFIDK010000629.1 GCA_017051695.1 Algoriphagus aestuarii
AGCCTGAACGTCATCGGTTACGGCATCAGCGTCATCGGTGCCGGTATCGGTGTGGGTATCGTCTTCGGTCTGGGCATGCAGGCCATCGCCCGCCAGCCCGAGGCCCGTGGTCCGCTGCAGACCAACATTTACATCGGCTTCGCCCTGATCGAGGCGCTCGCCCTGCTGGGCTTCGTTCTCGCTTTCGCCCTTGGCTAAAGCGAACCGGCGAAGGAAGTAGGCAACCAAGCGTGAAGGGGCGCTGACCATGTTGGGCCTGGCCGCCGAAGAGAACGTTCTACGCATTCACATCGACGAACTCGTCTTCGGCCTCATCGCCTT
>JAFIDK010000630.1 GCA_017051695.1 Algoriphagus aestuarii
GCCGCGTAGCGGAGCGGCGATCGCGGAATGCATCCCCGTGGTGGCGAACAGTCGCCGCTGCACCACGGCCATCTCCGCGTCCGGGGGCACGCTGTAGTCTTCGGGGCTGATCCGGGACACCGGGGCGCCTTTGAGGACCCGGGAGAGCGGCATCTGCGACTCTGGGGGAACCGGTGGGAGCGAGCCTTCCAGTTCTTCGACCCGCACGTGGCGGTTGTCGTGGTAGTGTATCGCCGCGGCCCGGCGGACGTGGCCGTGTTCGTCGATCAAGTCCACGATGGCCCAGTCGGCGAGGCGCGGCAGCACCAACTGCACGACTTG
>JAFIDK010000631.1 GCA_017051695.1 Algoriphagus aestuarii
TTCGCCGGGGTCGGAAGCTACGGGCTCGGCGCCTACACCGCGGCCATCCTCACCATCCGCTACGACGTGCCGGCGTTCGTCGCCATCGGTGCGGCTGTCGTCTTCGCAGCCGTGGTCGGCTACCTGTTCTCCCTGATCGTCGCCCGGCTCAACGGCCTGTACCTGGCCATGGCCACGATCGCGTTCGTGTTGATCATCTCGGTGCTGGCCACCAACGGCGGCGAGCTGACCGGTGGGGCGAACGGGCTGTACGGGGCGCTGAGCGACCTGACCACCGGCGGTGTGGTCGCGGTGTGCGTCGTGGTGGCGTTCCTGCTGGC
>JAFIDK010000632.1 GCA_017051695.1 Algoriphagus aestuarii
GTCGCGGGCCGTCTCGACCAGCTCGTCTTTCCCACCGGACCGGGAATCCGAGTGGATACCGGATACCAGCAGGGCGACACCGTCCCCCCGCACTTCGACTCGCTCATCGCGAAACTCATCGTCCGAGGGGACACTCGCGCACACGCCCTCGCCCGGGCACGGCGCGCCCTCGCCGACGTCACGGTCGCCGGCGTCCCCACCCTCCTCCCGTTCCACCGGGCCCTGCTGGACACCCCGGAATTCACGGCGGACGTGCCACGCATCCACACCCGCTGGGTGGAAACCAGCTTCCCTTTCCACCTGCTTGAAGAACTACCCCG
>JAFIDK010000633.1 GCA_017051695.1 Algoriphagus aestuarii
CCCCCGTCAAGGGACCACAGGGCGATTTCGTGTCCGTCGTTGCGGACTTTGGCTGCGGGCGGGTTCCGGTCGAAGCTGTTTCCTGGATCGGGGCCGTCGAGGCGCGCGATGCGGGCGGCGAGCCCGATGCCGGGTTCTTCGGAGACGATCACCAGTTCCCCGAGCCCGCCTAGCGGGGCGGGGCCGGACAGGGCGACCGCTGCAGCGAGCGTCCCCGTGCGTTCTTCGCCGACGTCGGCGAACCCGGTGATCACCCAGTTGTCTGGCAGCGGCCACGGCAGCCAGACCGGCACCTTCGCTTCGTCGAGTACGACTTCCAA
>JAFIDK010000634.1 GCA_017051695.1 Algoriphagus aestuarii
GTCATCGAGTCCTTCGACCCGCACACCGCCACCCCAGTGGTGCACGGAGGTGCGCATCGACACGCCGATCTGCCTTCCGACCCGGCCTCCTCGGCCGGTGGCGCCGATGATCATCCGGGCCCGGACCGTGTGCAACTCACCGCCGAGCCGGTAGCGCACCTGGGGTTCCGGCCCCGCCGTCACCTCGCAGCGCTGCGCACCCATGACGACCTTCGCGCCGGATTCCGCCGCCTGTTGGGCGATCGACTCGCACACCTGGTGATGCGGGAATCCCAGCGGACCGCCGACACCGGGGATGAAGTGGGTCATGTCGACCGTC
>JAFIDK010000635.1 GCA_017051695.1 Algoriphagus aestuarii
GCTGAGGGAGTCGTCATTTGGATTGTGTGGCTCACTTTCTTTTTGTGAGCGTCTTGAGCGTCTCGCAAGTGCTTCTTTGATGATTTGTGAGAATGTGAGTGGTTCACTTTTTCTCTCCTGAGTGGTTGTGTGAGTCTCATTTTGTGTCTCGAGTTTGTGAGACTTGCTCACTCGTGCTCCGACCCACTCACTCACCCACACGAGGCAGGGGATGAGACCACCGCAAAGGATCACCTCATTAAGCTCCATACCGTTAGGGAACACATAGTAAACAATGGGTTTCCCTTTTGCGAGTCCAAAACTCACATTGCTGTATAGT
>JAFIDK010000636.1 GCA_017051695.1 Algoriphagus aestuarii
GCCCTTGCGGTTGCCGATCTTGGTGATCCGCGTGTACCCGCCGTTGCGGTTCTCGTAGCGCGGGCCGATCTCGGTGAACAGCTCGTGCACAACCGCCTTGTCCCGGATCTTGGTCAGGACCTGGCGGCGAGCGTGCAGGTCACCGCGCTTCCCCAGCGTGATCAGCTTCTCCGCGTAGGGGCGCAGACGCTTGGCCTTGGCCTCCGTGGTCTTGATGCGACCGTGCCGGAACAGGGCGGTCGCCAGGTTCGCCAGCATGAGCCGCTCGTGTGCCGGGCCTCCGCCCAGCCGAGGCCCTTTCGTTGGCGTAGGCATGGTG
>JAFIDK010000637.1 GCA_017051695.1 Algoriphagus aestuarii
CGTTCGACGTGGTCGCCCACAAGGTGGCTTCCGCGTCGATCACCGACCACGAACTGCTGCGGGCGCTGGCCGCAACTGGAAAGCCGATCATCCTGTCGACGGGCATGTCGACGATTGAGGAGATCGACGCGGCGGTGGAGATCTTCGACCGCAGCAAGCTGATCCTCATGCACTCCACCTCCACCTATCCGATGCCGCCGGAGGAGGCGAACCTGCGGACGATCATCACGCTGCGGGAGCGCTACGGGGTGCCGGTCGGCTATTCGGGGCACGAGCGTGGCCTGCAGATTTCGTTGGCCGCGGTCACGTTGGGCGCGGT
>JAFIDK010000064.1 GCA_017051695.1 Algoriphagus aestuarii
GACCCGCGGGACATCCCCGAAGAGGAGCGCGACTACTACCTGGAGCGCATGTACCCGGCCTTCGGCAACCTGGTGCCGCGCGACATCGCTTCGCGGGCCGCCAAGCGGGTCTGCGACGAAGGACGCGGGGTCGGCCCCGGCGGCCTGGGCGTCTACCTGGACTTCGCTGACGCCATCAAGCGGATGGGGCGCGACGCGGTCGAAGCCAAGTACGGCAACCTGTTCGACATGTACGAGCGCATCACCGGGGAGAACCCGTACGAGGTCCCCATGCGGATCTACCCGGCGGTGCACTACACCATGGGCGGACTGTGGGTCGACTACGACCTGCAGAGCACCATCCCCGGCCTGTTCGTGATCGGTGAGGCCAACTTCTCCGATCACGGCGCCAACCGGCTGGGCGCCAGCGCGCTCATGCAGGGCCTGGCCGACGGCTACTTCGTGCTGCCCAACACCATCAACGACTACCTGGCCGACGGACCCTTCGAGAAGATCGACGAGAACCACCCGGAGGTCAAGGAGGCAGTCGAGGGCGTGCGCGCCCGCCTCGAGAAGCTGCTGTCCATCAACGGCAGCCGCACCGTGGACTCCTTCCACCGCGAGCTCGGCAAGATCATGTGGGACTACTGCGGTATGGAGCGCACGGAGGAAGGGCTGCGCAAGGCGATCACGCTCATCCGCGAGCTGCGGGACGAGTTCTGGCGTGACGTCAAGG
>JAFIDK010000638.1 GCA_017051695.1 Algoriphagus aestuarii
GATAACCTCTTCTTGGGGTGTAAGCCATGGACGACGCCGCTTCGCTGCGTGCTGCCGGGCTGCGGGTGACCGCCGCACGCCTGGCGATCCTTGACGCGGTCCGCCAGGGGAACCACCTGGACGCCGACCGCGTGGCGCGCGCTGTCCGAGAACGGGTCGGGCACGTGTCGACTCAGGCCGTCTACGACAGCCTGCACGCTCTCACCGCAGCCGGGCTGCTCCGCCGTATCGAACCTGCGGGATCCCCGGCACGGTATGAGACGCGGGTGGGCGACAACCACCACCACCTGGTCTGCCGTGCTTGCGGTGAGGTGACCG
>JAFIDK010000639.1 GCA_017051695.1 Algoriphagus aestuarii
TTTCCCGTACGATGGGGGACTCGTGAACGCCCCGACTTCCGTCACCGTGCGGGTCCCCGCGAAGGTGAACTTGCGGCTTGCCGTGGGGCCGGTCCGCGGCGATGGATACCACGGCTTGGTCAACGTCTTCCACGCGGTCTCGCTCTACGACGAGGTTACCGTTTCTCCCCGCTCCGACCTTGCGCCCGGACAGGCGGTGCTCAGTGTGGACGGGGAGCGACCGGACCACGTGGCCCGCGTGCCCCTCGACGACAGCAACCTCGCGGCGCGCGCCGCCGCCCTGCTGGCCCGCCACGTGCCCCACGCCACCGGGGTGCA
>JAFIDK010000640.1 GCA_017051695.1 Algoriphagus aestuarii
GTGGGCTCGTCGTGCTCCAGCCCACGCAGCCCGGCGCCGCCCGTGGACCCCTGCGCGAAAATCCGGGTCCCGCTCTCCCGTATCTCGGTCCAGCGTTCATGGCCGTGCCCGCACAGTACGAGCGGCACCACCCCGCTGAACGCCTCCCCTTGCAGCGGGTCGTGCAGCACCGCCACGTCCACCGGAGGATCCGCGTCCGCAATACTGCGCGCCTGACGGGCGCCGATCGCGGCGACCTCTGCGTCCGTGGGATTGTCCAACGCCTTGTCTGCGGTGAACCGGGGGTCTCCCGCCCCGTAGAACCGCAGCCCTGCCACT
>JAFIDK010000641.1 GCA_017051695.1 Algoriphagus aestuarii
GACCTTCAGCCCGGGGAGGCTCTGAGCCGCTTTCACCAGCGGTGCGGCGCCGTAGCACCAACCGCACAGCGGATCGAAAATGTAATGCAGAGTGGTTTCGGTCATTTTTACTCCTCGCTTGGCGCGCGGCAAGCCGCCGCGGCGCCAGGGCTGGTTCAATCACGCATGGGCGCTTATTGCGGCCACTTCATCTCGCCTTTCAGCACTTTCGCGCTCAGTTCCAGGCTCGATTCGTCTTTCAGCGTCGGGTAGTGCTTTTTCATCGCTTCAATCAGCGCGGTGGAATCCTTGGCTTTCGGCAGTTCGGCTTCCAGCGTG
>JAFIDK010000642.1 GCA_017051695.1 Algoriphagus aestuarii
CCACCGCTGGGTGGGGCGGGATCTTTCTTTTTCCGCCGCGCCGCAGCAGGGTGTGGGCATTGTCTCAACAGGCGCGCCAGTGGGGGAATGCGCTTGTCCACAGCCTGGGGAAACAGTGTGGAATTCGCTGTGGTGAGCAGGGCGTAGAGAGCTGCGGCGGACGGCAAAGGGGAAAGGTTGCGGATAGCGAGAACATCACCGAAGTCCTGTACCGAAACCTCTGCTTTGTGCCTCTTTCGCAAAGGAAAGAGTTCCCTATTGGGAAAAATAGTTTCGGAACCGAAGTCTGCGACGGGTGCGGGGCACTGAGCACCTGTG
>JAFIDK010000643.1 GCA_017051695.1 Algoriphagus aestuarii
GCAGCTGGTGGAGGCCACCGACGTTCTGCTGGCCAAGGCGGACGAACTGGTGGCGGTGCTACGCGACCACGCTCTGGAGCACCGGGGGACGCTGCGGGTGGGCCGGACGCACGGCATCCACGCCGAACCTGACGTGTGGGGCCACCGGGTGGCGGACTTCGCGTTCGCTATGGCGCGGTCCCGGGACCGGCTGCGCCGCGCCCGCGAGGCTGTGGGTGTGATGGCGATCTCCGGTCCGGTGGGCACCTATTCGAACATCGACCCGGCGGTGGAGGACTACGTCGCCGAGAAGCTGGGGCTGCGCCCTGCAGACGTGTC
>JAFIDK010000644.1 GCA_017051695.1 Algoriphagus aestuarii
TCTTCGACGCCGTGGCCCAGCTGCTGCGCGAGCACGCCGCCCGCCGTCCGCTCCTCGTCGTCCTCGACGACCTGCACCGGGCCGACGAGCCCTCCCTGCTCCTGGCCCGGTTCGTGGCCCGGCACCTGCAGGACCAGCCGCTGCTCCTCGTCGGCACCGTGCGGGCCTCGGCCGCCGCCCGCCACGAGGAGCACCTCGACGCGCTCCGCCGCTTCGGTCGGGAGGTCCCGCTCGCCGGCCTCGACGTGGCCGAGGTGGCGGCGCTCGTCGGCGACGCCGGCCGAGCCGCGCAGGTCCACGCGGTCACCGACGGCAAC
>JAFIDK010000645.1 GCA_017051695.1 Algoriphagus aestuarii
GACGGGATAACCGCTGAAGGCATCTAAGCGGGAAACCCACCTGAAAACGAGTATTCCCTATCAGGGCCGTGGAAGACGACCACGTTGATAGGACGGGTGTGGAAGTGCGGCAACGCATGAAGCTTACCGTTACTAATAGCCCGATCGGCTTGATCATTCTCATTGGCTGTATCCATCAGGATATGTCCTTACGGATGAGCGCGGCTTGCGCCGCTATCCTCCGGACGGGGTGGCCGACGCACGGTCGTGCTTGCGGGCTTCGCCCGAAGGCTGACGATTGTGCGGTGCCACAAGGTGCACGAAACAAAACCGGCTTC
>JAFIDK010000646.1 GCA_017051695.1 Algoriphagus aestuarii
GTACCACCGAGTCGACTAATGCCTAGTCTGCCTAGTCGTGAGCGTCCCAGGTGGGCGCTATTTCACTGACCCTGGAGGTCACCGCATGTCTGAGCCGATCAACGACCCTGCGCACGCCCCCGAGGTCAACGCTGTCGATAGCGATGACCAGTCCCTGGAGGGCTGGGACCCGGAGCGGGCGATGGCCAAGATCCGTAAGGCGAACTCCGAGAACCAGGGGTTGCGAGCCCGTCTCAGAGAGCTGGAGGAGAAGGCCGCTCGACTGGACGAATTGGAGAACGCTAACAAGAGCGAGCTGCAGCGCGCCGCCGAGGCCC
>JAFIDK010000647.1 GCA_017051695.1 Algoriphagus aestuarii
TGAAGATCTTCTGCGTGTCGGTGAGCCGGTGCCACTTGGCCAGCATCGTGGCGATGAAACCTTTGACGCTGGTCAGCGGGGAGCGCAGCTCGTGGGCGACCATGGACACCAGGTTGGCGCTGGACCGCTCCGAAGTGGCCCGGGACGAAGCGTCGCGCAGGGTCACCACGAGCCGGACCACCTCCCCGCAGGGTGTGTCCCGGACGTAGCGGGCGGCCACCATGAGTTCGCGGCCGTCAGGCATCAGGAGTCGCCGCTCCGGCTGGCGGACGCGGATCCGCAGCCCCCCGTAGGGGTCGGTGCACTTCCACCAGTCG
>JAFIDK010000065.1 GCA_017051695.1 Algoriphagus aestuarii
CCCAGATTTCGCCACTCACTGTAAGCAAGAGATCACGAGAAGGGAACAGACGCGGCCGAAACCGGGAAGTTGTTTTGCCCGGGGACAACACAGCAGAGTTTGGGACCGGGGCAACCGGGTGAGTGAGTCCCCGCAGTGGTCACACCAACCATGGGGAGGCGCTATGCGGCAACGTCTGGCACTGCTGGGGCTCGCAGCGGCGGCCACCGGGTACGCGGTCCGGCGGGCCCGCCGCTACCCGCTCCGCGACCGGGTCGCGCTCATCACCGGGGGCTCCCGGGGCCTGGGCCTGCTGCTCGCCCGCGAACTGGGCGTGCGGGGCTGCCGGGTCGCGGTGTGCGCCCGCAACGGTGACGAACTGCGGCGGGCCGTCACCGACCTGCGCGCTTTGGGCATCACCGCCCACGGGATCACCTGCGACCTGCGCGACCGCGACCAGATCCGCGCCATGGTCGCGGAGACTGCCGACTGCTTCGGCGGGCTCGACATCGTCGTCAACAATGCGGGGATCATCCACAGCGCCCCGTTGGACGCGCTCGGGGAGACCGAGTTCGACGACGCGATGCGGATCATGTTCTGGGCGCCTCTGTGGGTGTTCCAGGAAGCCAGACCGCACCTGAAAGGCGGGGTGCTCGTCAACATCACCTCGGTGGGCGGCAAGATCAGCCCGCCCCACCTGCTGCCCTACGCCTGCGCCAAGTTCGCCCACGTGG
>JAFIDK010000648.1 GCA_017051695.1 Algoriphagus aestuarii
GGGTCGAAGCTCTGCTGGTGAGCGGGGACAACAGCCAGGAGCACTACAACGAGACCGAGGTGATGTACGACTACCTGGTCGCTGCCGGAGTGCCCGCGGTGAAGATCGCGCGCGACTACGCCGGGTTCAGCACCTGGGAGTCGTGTGTGCGGGCGCGCGCAGTGTTCGGCGTGGAGTCGGTCACTGTCGTCACACAGACCTTCCATCTGCCTCGTGCGGTGGCGCTGTGCCGGGCAGCAGGGCTCGAAGTGGTCGGTGTCGGCGATCCAGCGTGGGAGGATCGTGCCCCGGCCATGCTGTACGGGTACGCGCGGGAG
>JAFIDK010000649.1 GCA_017051695.1 Algoriphagus aestuarii
GACCGAAACCGAGCGCATCGAACAGCGGCAGCAGCCAGCGTTCCCGAGTGAGCGCTGCCCGCGACTCGCCAGAGCTGGCCTGGGTGAGTTGTTGCTGGAACTCCCGGTAGACGCCGAGCAGCTCCTCCCAGTGGCGGCTCGCAAACTCGCCTAGCCGCCGCCCCGGGGCAAGGCCGTAGTCTTCGGAGCGAAGCCCTGGCAACTGCGGGTCGCCGGAACCGATCCGGCCTATGAGGGCAGCGGTGAGCAGCGAGCCCGCTACGCGCACCGACGAGTAGCCGCGCGGGGCGGCAAAAACCGTCGACGATGCAGGTGG
>JAFIDK010000650.1 GCA_017051695.1 Algoriphagus aestuarii
TGGGTGGCGGGCAGCCCGGCGGCAGTACTGCCCCCGACGGCGGGGGCGGCAGCCCCACCGGAGGCCGCTAGCGTCGCACCGCGCACCGCCAGCCAAACCCAGGCCAGCGGCCATGCCATGACCGCCTGCCACACACCGGCGTCCAACAACACCCACGGGCCGGCCACCACGGCCGCAGGCGCGGCCAGCCGCCACGCCAACCGCCGCCCCCGCGCCGCCAACGTCGCCACATCAATTTCTAGCTGGGACACGACCCGGGTTTTGAGCCTGTCGGCCTCCCGCTGGGCGGCGGCACGAACCTCGGGGTCACGGGCCC
>JAFIDK010000651.1 GCA_017051695.1 Algoriphagus aestuarii
GCAGCAACTGCTCGATGCGGGCACCGAGACCGGAATAGGTGGGCCGCTCCTGCTCCTGGAGCTGGCGCTTCGCTTCAGCTAGCTCCTTGCGAAGCTTCTCAGCCTCTTCACGGGCCTGGCGGCCTTCCTGACGGAGTTGAGCGAGATACTCGTTGACCTGGGTACGGTCGTAGCCGCGCAGGACAATGTCGAACTCCGTCTCCGGGTTGTTTTCATCGAAAAAATTACTGAGCTGGGCGTCAATATCGGACGACATGTGGCGGAATCCTGAACAGGTGACGAGACGGCTACATTACGGACGGATGTCTTCGTTTCG
>JAFIDK010000652.1 GCA_017051695.1 Algoriphagus aestuarii
GCACCATCCCCCGTTGCAACACGTGATGTCGAATTTGGTTCGCGGATGGATACTGTACAACCAGTTCTTGCAGTTCTTCATCCACTGACAACACTTCAAACGCTGCAACCCGCCCGTAATACCCACTTCCCCCGCACCGCGGACACCCTTCGCCCTCTCCTGTACAGTGACTGCAGATTTTGCGTACCAGACGCTGGGCAATGACGCCAGTTACGGATGAAGCGACTAGGTAAGGCGGCACTCCCATGTCCATCAGGCGCGTCATGGCGCTGGCAGCATCGGCTGTGTGCAAGCTCGTCATGACGAGGTGCCCGGT
>JAFIDK010000653.1 GCA_017051695.1 Algoriphagus aestuarii
GTCGATGACCACGCCATTGGCGATCACCGGAATGACACCGGGGGTGAGGATGCCCGACGGCAGAAGGTGCAGGGCGTACTCCTGGTCGCCGATGACGACCGTGTGCCCCGCGTTGTTGCCGCCCTGGTAACGGACCACGTAATCGACGCGGTCACCGACAAGGTCGGTTGCCTTCCCCTTCCCCTCATCACCCCACTGAGCCCCAACGAGCGCGATCGCCGGCATCGCCGTCTACCTCTTCATTCCTCGAAATCTGGACCACAATCTGTCCCGAACGTGCCGAAGCCCCTGGCGCAAGAAGCGGCAGGGGCTCTT
>JAFIDK010000654.1 GCA_017051695.1 Algoriphagus aestuarii
GGAGACGCCGTCGACCGCGTAGAAGTCGGTGGCGCCGCCGAAGAGGCCGCCGCGGATACGGAACCGCTGGCGCACGTTGCGCACGCTCAGCAGCGGCTCCTCATCGGTGCTGCGCTGGCTCGGCGCAGGCGTTTCCGCGGCGGCCGGGGTGGTTTTCCCTTCGCGTTCGGCACGCAGTTGGGCACGGCGCTGGGCCCGGGAGATCTCGATCCGGGGCACGGCGGCGAGCAGTTGCTGGGTGTAGGGGTGGCTCGGAGAGTTGAGCACCTGACGCACGTCGCCGCGTTCCACTGCCACGCCTTTGCGCATGACGAG
>JAFIDK010000655.1 GCA_017051695.1 Algoriphagus aestuarii
GCCGTGCCCACGACCTGGCCGCCATCGCTGAACAACTCGACCGTCACGCCAGCACCGCGCCACCGGCGAGCGCGCAACTACTGCGCTCTCTCGCACGCAGCCTGGCTGACGGCGGCGCAGACCTGGCAGCTACCGACCTGGTCGCCGCCTATCCACCCGACTCCCTCATGCCTGACCTCCCGCCGCCGCGCTGGATGAGCCTGCTGCTGTGGCTGCTGCGCGGGATCCGCGACGTCCTCATCTTCCTGCCAGTGTTCTGGACGTGGTACCAGCTCATGCAGGTGCTGTCCGCTTTCAGCGACGCCCCTGAGGGAG
>JAFIDK010000656.1 GCA_017051695.1 Algoriphagus aestuarii
TGGCAGGGAAAGCGGGCACAGAGCGCCTCGCGGCGCTGCCGTGCTTACGCCACTTTCCGGTACCGGGAAGCGCCGATCGTGCCGCGGAGTTCCGCGCGTTCGACATCGGTCGCCGCGCCGATGTACCCGGCTAGCTCAACCAGGTCCTCTTGGCTGGCCCCTTCCCAGACGACCTGTACCCGGGTGGAGATGTCGAGGGGGATGTGGAGGACTGGACCGCTGAACGGGTCGCTGAGCACGGTGAAGCCGTCGTATTCGATGACCTGGTAGATCCTGTGGTCGTCAGGCTGCCCCTTGTACCGCCCGTTCGTCTCC
>JAFIDK010000657.1 GCA_017051695.1 Algoriphagus aestuarii
GAGTCCCTCACCGGCGGCATGATCGGTGCTGCTTTCACCGCGCTGCCCGGGGCTTCCGCGGTTTTCCGCGGGGGAGCTGTCGCCTACGCCACAGAGACCAAAAACACGGTTCTGGGCGTTCCCCAGTCCCTGCTCGCCGAGCACGGGGCCGTCCATCCGGAAGTCGCCGTGGCGATGGCCCGCGGCGCCCGCCGGATTTTTGCGGCCACTTTCGGTCTCGCGGTCACCGGGGTCGCCGGACCCCGGCCGCAGGACGGACAGCCCGTCGGAACCGTCTACGCCGCTGTGTCCTGCCCGGAAAACCGTGATAACCTG
>JAFIDK010000066.1 GCA_017051695.1 Algoriphagus aestuarii
CCTGCGGTTCAGTTCGCCGTTTTTGACGGTAAGGGGGGTTCTGATTATGAGGATTTGTCGTCGCGGTTTTTTGCGTTTACCGGTGATGATCTCGAGGCCGCGAATTTGACGTTGCGGCGCTTGGTGGAGCTCCGTGAGCGTCGCGCGGCGGTGATCCGCCGTGTCCTGGGTGTCCGTAATGTCTGGGATGTCGGACCGTCTGAGACCTGGCCGCTCATCATTGTGGTTCTAGATGAGGCGCACACGTTTTTTGCACAGGTCAGAGATGGTGGAGACAAAGAACTGAAACGCCGTAATGCGTTGGCGGCGCAGAATGCCCTCCTCGTTGAGGATTTGGTGAAAAAAGGGCGGAGCGTGGGAATTCTCACGGTTTTGACGACACAAAAAGGCACATCTGACGCTATTCCCACGTCTATTCGTGATGTATGTGCCGTTTCGCTCTCATTCGCTGCGCGGACGGATGAAGCCGCGGTAGCGGCGCTTGGTGCCGATATCCGTCAGTATCCGGACGCCTCTCCGGTGGCGTTGCAAGACCCGGCGTACATCGGCGTCGCGTCCATGGTTGTTGCAGGTCGGCCAGGTTTTACGCGGTTTCGGTGTCCGATCGTCGACGATGTCGACGTTGCGCGGATCTGTGAGCAGGCCTCAGTTTTGACGGCTGATCCATTGGCGCTTCTTGAGGAGCGGATCCGTCCGCGTGTGGTGTCTGACGT
>JAFIDK010000658.1 GCA_017051695.1 Algoriphagus aestuarii
GGGACGCAACGAGGTGGCCTGGGTCGTGGCGGCGTACGGCGCGCTGCTGGCCGGGGCGACCGTCGTCCCGCTGGGCGCGCGGGTCGCGGAGAACGAGCGCACGGCCCTGCTCGAGCAGTTGGCACCGCGGCTCGTGGTCGCCGACGAGCCGAGCGCGGCGATGGACCGGGTGGAACGCGTCGGCCTGGCCCAGCTGATGCACCTCGCCACCGGCGCGCGTGCGGCCGCCGGTACCGTCGGGGACCTCGGGTGGGTGGACCCCGGCGACCAGGCGATCGTGATCTGCAGCTCGGGCACCTCGGGCCGGGTCAAGGC
>JAFIDK010000659.1 GCA_017051695.1 Algoriphagus aestuarii
GATACGTGGCCTGGTGAGGGTAAGCCGCGAACACATTCCCCCACGCGCCCCTCGCCAGGCCACAACCCCCACCCCTGTTCGACGATCGGAGAGTCCTGAATGCGCGTCACGGTCCCGGCACCTGTCCGGCAGCCGCACCGGCACGGCCTGTTCAGCGTCGCCTCCATCTCGGATGTCACCAACCCCCACGAACAGTTGGGGGTGCAGTGGGAACCGCTGCCCTGCGAGCGGCCCGGCCTGTGGGTTGATGACTGTGCACCGCTCACCGGCGGCGGCGAAGGTGAAAGCGGCGGCGAGGGTGAAGGCGGCGACGTC
>JAFIDK010000660.1 GCA_017051695.1 Algoriphagus aestuarii
CCTCGACGACCAGGGGCACATGGTCCCCACCGATGTGGAGCGGCGCCTCGACGTGGACATCGCGCTGCGCTGGGGCACCGGCTACGACACGGTCGTGCGTTCCTTCGTGAACGTCATCGCCACGCCTAAAGGCGGCACGCACGTCTCCGGTTTCGAACGCGCTCTCGTCCGTGTCATCAACGACCAGTTGCGTGCCACCAAACTCCTCAAAGCCAACGACGAGCCGGTCACCAAGGAGGACGTCCTCGAAGGGCTCACCGCCGTGGTGACGGTGCGCCTGCCGGAGCCGCAGTTCGAAGGGCAGACCAAGGAGG
>JAFIDK010000661.1 GCA_017051695.1 Algoriphagus aestuarii
TGGAGGGCGCGTTCCGCGGCTTCGGTGAGCCGGTCGGCGAGCAGCCGGGTGGAGGAGGGGTTGCCCAGCCCGGCGGAGAGCACGGTGAGCGTACGCGTCGTCAACGGGACACCTCTTCTTCCTGCTTGCCGGCGCGCTGCGCGGCTTGGGCGGCCGCGCGGAGGCTGGCGTGGGTGGGGGCGTCAGGAACATGGGCGGGTTTGAGGGCAGCGAATTCCCGGCGCAGCACCGGGACCACTTCCTCACCCAGGATGTCAAGCTGCTCCAGCACGGTTTTGAGGGGCAGTCCTGCGTGGTCCATGAGGAACAGTTGG
>JAFIDK010000662.1 GCA_017051695.1 Algoriphagus aestuarii
GGCGCGGCACGAACAGGTGCGCGCGACGCTGCGCGAACAGGGCTACTGAGCGCGGCGGGCGCGGATTGATCGGCGCCGTCCATGGGCCTAGAGTCGGTCCATGGACATCCGACTCAAGCGCGCCTATGAGCCACCGGCCCGCGCCGACGGCGCGCGGATCCTGGTCGAGCGGCTGTGGCCGCGCGGCGTCGGCAAGGAGGCGCTGGCGCTGGACCTGTGGCTCAAGGACATCGCGCCCAGCCCGGGCCTGCGCCAGTGGTATGGCCACGAGCCGTCGCGGTTCGAGGAGTTCGTGCGCCGCTATCACGCCGAGC
>JAFIDK010000663.1 GCA_017051695.1 Algoriphagus aestuarii
GCACGTGCTCGCCGCTGCCGCGCATCGCGTGGAAGAACAAGGCGGCCAGCCCGCCCACCCACAAGGCGACCGACGCCACATGCAGCGACAAGCCGACGATCGCCATCTCATGGCTGCCCGCGGAAGAAGCGTGCCCGGTCAGCGGGGGCGGCAGCATGCCGACCAGCACCAGCAGGCTGAGCAGTGCCGCGCCCGTGGCGGTCACCACCACGCGGCCGATCAGTGCGGCGCCCAGCGCGCCCAGGATCGTCAACAGCAGCCCGATCCCCTGCGGGACCGAACTCGCGTAGCTGGTGATCTCGTTGCCGACGATC
>JAFIDK010000664.1 GCA_017051695.1 Algoriphagus aestuarii
GGCTAATCGTGGGCAAAAAAGTATCCCGTCGAAAATTTTTAACGTATACTTTGGGTGGAACCGCAGGCTTCCTTGCTTCTGGCGTGCTTTTCCCCATGGTGCGTTTTGCTGTTGATCCTGTTTTAAAGCAAGGCGAAGGGGAACAATATGTGGATGTCAACTTAACCGTTGATCAAATTACAGAAGAGCCTCGTTCGGTAGAATTTACAGTTCATCGCAAAGATGGATGGTATGAACCAGAAGGAGGAGAAAAATTAACGGCTTGGGTAATGAAAGATGAAACAGGAAGCATTGTTGCTTTTTCACCCATTTGT
>JAFIDK010000665.1 GCA_017051695.1 Algoriphagus aestuarii
CTGCGCTGGGCGTGCTGGCCGCCGACGCCGTGCTGGCCCACGACCTCCACCTGGTCTGCGACCCCGTCGACGTCGGGGCCTCGGCGGGACCGGAGGAGTTCGCCGAGGCGGTGCAGGCGGTGGCGCGCCGGGACGACGTCGACTCGCTGGTGGTGGTGTTCGTGCCGCCGGTCGCGGTGCCCGGCACCGCCTACGCCAGGGCACTGCGGGAGGCGGTGCACGCCGGGAGCACCACGACCACCAAGCCGGTGGTCACCACGTTCCTGGCCGCGGAGGGAGTGCCGGCCGAACTCGCGGTCCCCGGGCCGGACGGG
>JAFIDK010000666.1 GCA_017051695.1 Algoriphagus aestuarii
CGACCCCGGCCCGCTGCCAGTAGCGGCGCGCCACCGCGGTCCATTCTTCGCTGACGTCGCAGGCGAGCAGGGTGCCGTCGTCGGGGAGGCCGCGGGCCAGGCAGATCGACGAATACCCGGTGAAGGTGCCGACTTCGACGACGTTGCGTGCCCCGATGAGCTGGGTGAGCAGGGTGAGGAACAGTCCTTGTTCGGGGGCGATCTGCATGCCGACGTGGTCGGGGAAGAGCCGTTCGGTTTCCGCGGCCAGGTCGGTCAGCACTTCGTCGACGGGGGTGCTGTGCGCGACCAGGTAGGCGTGCAGTTCCGGACTG
>JAFIDK010000067.1 GCA_017051695.1 Algoriphagus aestuarii
GGGGTTTGGGACACTGCGGCCAGCGTTTCCACGTCGGCGCGGTGTGCCTGGATGAACCCGTCCAGAGGGGTTTCGTCGAGGGTGCCGAACCGGGTGTCGGGGTCCTCGGCAACGAGGATGTCGTCCTGCCGCAGCCGTAGTTTCGTCTGCTGGGCTTCTTCGTCGTCGTCCGGCTGCACCATCCCGGACACGGTGCGGACCTTCCAGGAGTTGAAGTGCTGCGCCATCAGCCTGTCGAAACTGGTTTTGTTGATGCGGGCGGCCGTAGAGATATACGGCTCGACCTCACCGACTGCCCGTCCGTCCAGGTCCAGCGCGGGCGCGTACCGGACTACCGGGCACACGCCCAGACCGTGCTCCCGATACTCGATGTACTCGGCCCTAGCGCTGTTGGCCTCCATGCCGAGATACCAGACGTACTGGTCGTCATACAGGCGGATCGACCAGGACTGGTGGCCTCCGACCGTATTGGTGGACTCTGCCCGCAGCGCATACAACGGCCACTCATCCTCGGTGTCATCGCCGTACCAGGCCATCATCTTTCTGGGGCTGACCCCGCGCATGACCGCACCCGAATCCCCAGGCAGCACCGTCACGAACGCCTGCCCGTAGGTCAGCGCAGCCCGATGCACCTGCTCCTGGCGAGCAGGCATGCCGTTACGCAGCCAGACCTGCCACGGCGTCTCCACCGTGCCCCCGGTGGGGGACCGGTA
>JAFIDK010000667.1 GCA_017051695.1 Algoriphagus aestuarii
ATCAAACGCATCCTCGAACTGCAACGCGAGGTGGCGGAGCTGCGCGAGCACATCTTCCACTTGCACAACGAGCTGAACGCAGCCCGCTCCGCGGTGGCGGCCCGGCGGGCCAGCAGCGACCACTCCTCCTCATCCCGGAGTGGCGGCGAACTGCTCCCGGTCCACCGCACTCGCATCACTATTTTCAACCGCACCACGACCCAGCCCCCCGAGTCGCAGTAGTAGCCCTGGGCCGCCCCGGCCCCGGGCTCCTTCGAGCCTCCGGCGGGGCAGCGCATTCGTCTTACCTGTTCTGTGCCTTGAAGGGGGCGGCG
>JAFIDK010000668.1 GCA_017051695.1 Algoriphagus aestuarii
TCCACGTCGTCGCGGGAGAAGCCCCAGGTGGTCTGGGTGAGGTCGTTGGTGCCGAAGGAGAAGAACTCGGCGCTCTCCGCGATCTGCCCGGCAGTGAGCGCGGCGCGGGGCAGCTCGATCATGGTGCCGATAGGGATGTCGAGCTCCACCCCGTGCTCGGCGGCGACCTCGCGGATGACCTGCACCGACTCCTCGCGGATGATCTCCAGCTCCTGGACGGTGCCGACCAGCGGGATCATGATCTCGGGGCGCGGACGGCCGCCCTGCTTGATCCGTGCGGCCGCAGCCTCGGCGATCGCCCGTACCTGCATGG
>JAFIDK010000669.1 GCA_017051695.1 Algoriphagus aestuarii
TCCTCCCACCCGGCGACGTCGAAGCTCTGCTACGACATCATGGTCCGCGCCCTGCGGGAGGCCGGGGCCCCCGACGGTGTCCTCGGCATCGTCTACGGGCAGCAGGCCGGGGCCGCCCTGGTACGTCATCCCGTGATCCGGGCCGTGGGCTTCACCGGATCGCTCCGCGGCGGGCGGTTCCTCTTCGACCTCGCCTCCTCTCGCCCCGACCCCATCCCCTTCTACGGCGAGCTCGGCAGTATCAACCCGCTCGTCGTCACCCCGGCAGCGGCTGCCGCCCGGGCACAGGAGATCGCCGAAGGAATTGTGGGCT
>JAFIDK010000670.1 GCA_017051695.1 Algoriphagus aestuarii
GTCGAGGACGATGGCCGTGTGCTTTTCGCAGCCGAGGGTAGATTCCTCGTCTACTCCGACCCGGAGATGCCGTTTTCCTACGATGTTTACGTTTATGTTGGGAATGTTGACCGGCAGAAGCTAGAGGAGAGCCAAGAGGAGAGTGCGGCTTGAGAAGCGTTGTCATTATCAGCGATCTTCAGATGCCTTATGAGGACCGAAGGGCGCTGAAGAACGTGCTCGGGTTTATCCAGGAGTACCAGCCTGACGAGGTGGTCCAAATCGGGGATCTAATGGACTTCCCCCAGCCATCTCGTTGGTCAAAGGACACTCG
>JAFIDK010000671.1 GCA_017051695.1 Algoriphagus aestuarii
GCCAATGTAGTTGTGGTTGAGCATCCTGGCTTCTTCCTGAGCCAGGACAACCACGCGCCGTGCGCGGTCGGTAAACCTCTCGAACATGTCTCGTCGCTCCTCACAGAGCGGTCAGGCAGGGACGGAAGTTCCGACCCTCACTTTTCCGCCTATCGGCCCCGAGGTGGATCAGGGAACCTCCAGGGCACTGTCGCACCCGTCTACACCGCGCCGACCGGCTCCCCGGACGGCCACACGAATACACCCACCACCGATCTCTTCACACGGTGCTATGCCAAGAGACTTTCCCCGACGATAGGGCGTTCATCCTCAT
>JAFIDK010000672.1 GCA_017051695.1 Algoriphagus aestuarii
GTTGGCGACCTGCACTTGCGGGTAGTCAGCGATCGCCGCGTTGACCGCGTCGGTCACTTCCTTGGGGGAGGCGTCCGCGGCAGCCGTGATGTAGGCCTGGGAGTCCGGCACGTCCGGGAAGAGCCGCTCGAAGTCGTCGACGGAGACGAGCACACCGAGAATTCCGCCGCCGGCAGGCAGGATGGCCACCACCGTGGGGGACAGGTCGCCGTGCTCGGTGTGCAAGGACAGCGAGTCCCCGATGCCGACCTCGTGCTTCTGGGCGAGGTTCTCCGAGATCGCAGCCGTTCCCGGGACCACGTCAGCCAGGTCC
>JAFIDK010000673.1 GCA_017051695.1 Algoriphagus aestuarii
GGGTCCTGCCAGAACACCGTGGGTTTGGCGTCGGCGAGTGCGGCAGCGGCCAGACGTGCGAGAGCGGACACGGGATATCCCTCTTCTCGTCGGGAGGGTCGGCGCCCAGGTCAGGAGCGCCGCCGGGCGAGGATGATGTTGGTGATGGCGAGCAGCACACCCACCACGAAGATCAGCGTGCCCATCACGTTGACCTGCGGGGGGATGCCGACACGGGTGGAACCCCAGATCCACAGCGGGAAGGTGGTGAGGTCGCCGCTGACGAAGCTGGTGATGATGAAGTCGTCCACTGACAGCGCGAACGCCAGCAGGC
>JAFIDK010000674.1 GCA_017051695.1 Algoriphagus aestuarii
CCATGCCCCACAACAGGCCCGAGCTCCATCGGGAATCGACCCTGACTTCTCCCTGACGCTGCGCCAGCAGGGAAAAGGGGAATCCCCGAGCCCCACCCGGTTCCGCTTACTCAACGAACCAGCCGGGCAGAAAGTGCCCGGAAAACCGGTGCCGCGGGAGTCTCGTCCACTGTCCTGCCGTACTCCTACGCTTAAGGCGCATGAACCGTTTCCACGTGGTGGACGCTTTCACCGACCAGCCGTTCCACGGCAACCCCGCGGCCGTGCTCGTCCTCGACAGCCCTTACGACGACGCCTGGGCCCAGCGGGTGGC
>JAFIDK010000675.1 GCA_017051695.1 Algoriphagus aestuarii
GCGGCGAGCAGCTTGTCGATCAGCGCCTCGGTAGTGTCGCTCAGCTTGGTCGCGATGACCTTGCCGTCGACCACCACGTCTTCGGCGAGAGTCCGGCCGAAACCGGTGTTCTCGACGTTGTGCTTGCGCACAATCGTGCCGTCGGGGCGCCGTTCGCCGATCTCCTGCCACAGGAAACGGTCAGTGCCGCAGTCGACCTCGCGGACGATGACGTCCTGGGCGACGTCCACGAGACGACGGGTGAGGTATCCGGAGTCGGCGGTACGCAGCGCGGTGTCCGCCAGACCCTTCCGCTGGCCGTGGGTGGAGATG
>JAFIDK010000676.1 GCA_017051695.1 Algoriphagus aestuarii
GATCAGCGGACCGGGGTGCATCAACCTGACGCTGCGCGACGACTGGATCGCCCACCAGGTCCACGATCTGCTCACAGACGAGCGGCTGGGCACGCCGGTGCAGGAGTCCCAGAACATCCCGATCGACTACTCCGCGCCGAACGTGGCCAAGGAGATGCACGTCGGACACTTGCGCACCACCGTGGTCGGCGACGCGCTCGCCCGCATCCTGGAGTTCCTCGGCCACCACGTCATCCGGCAGAACCACATCGGCGACTGGGGCACCCCCTTCGGCATGCTCATCGAGCACCTGCTGGAGGTCGGCGAGGACTC
>JAFIDK010000068.1 GCA_017051695.1 Algoriphagus aestuarii
GTTGTAGCTGGTCAGCCCGTCATTCCATGCGATGCGCAGTGAACAAGCCATGCGCCCTCCCCCTCGGTGACAGTGTTCTTCACCACAGTAGTTGACCGGGCCTGCGTGGCAGCGCAGGGGACCCCGCAATCCGCCTGCTGGCCTCAGCCTTCAGCGAGTTCCGCGCTCCGCCGGCACGCGGCTTCCACCGCGTCAGCGAACGCGCTGCGCAGGCCGTGGCGTTCGAGTTCCCGCAGGGCAGCGGCGGTCGTTCCCCCGGGCGAGGTCACTGCTTCCCGCAACAGGGTCGGATGGTCCCCGGAGTCGCGCAGCATTGCCGCGGAGCCCACCGCGGTCTGGGTGACGAGCCGCTCGGCGGTCGGCCGCGGCAGCCCCAGGAGCACTCCGGCTTCGATCATCGCTTCCGCGACGAGGTAGAAGTAGGCAGGGCCGCTTCCGGAGAGGGCGGTGACCGCGTCCAGGTGCTTCTCCGGTACGCGCACGACCTCGCCCACCGATCGGAGCAGGGTCTCCGCGCGGTCGAGGTGCTCCTCAAGGGTGTGGGTTCCGGCTGCGATGGCGGTCATCCCCTGGCCGACCAGGGCAGGGGTGTTGGGCATGGCTCGGACCACGGCGGTCTCCGCGGGAAGGTGCTTTTCCAGCACGGCTGTGGTGATTCCGGCGGCTACGGAGATCACCAGGCGCCCGGGGGGCAGTGCCGGGGCAATC
>JAFIDK010000677.1 GCA_017051695.1 Algoriphagus aestuarii
GGACCGGTTGCGTGGACGCTACGACACCAGCTACCCGGCGGCGGCCGACCACTACGACGTCATCCCGATGTTCGTCCTCACCCTCGTCCATCTCTTCGTCCTCGTGGCGCTCATCACCGGGGCGGCCCTTGCTGGAGTGCGCCTCTCCCGGGACCCCGAACGAGGACAGCGCGAACTGGGCGTGGTGGGGCTGATCGCGCTGGCAGCGCTTCTGGAGATCCTCGTCAGCCGGTTCGGTCTCGGCATCCTCGGCCAGCTCATGATGCTCGGTGCAGTATCCGCCCTGTGGGCTGCGGTGCACCGGGCCAGCGC
>JAFIDK010000678.1 GCA_017051695.1 Algoriphagus aestuarii
CTGTTTAACATCGTGAGCGGTCTGGAGCACCCTGACCGCGGCACGGTAAAAAAAGATGGAGAAGACATCACGGGAGAGACCGGACACGTCAGTTACATGATGCAGAAGGACTGTCTCTTTCCTTGGCGGACAATCCTCGACAACGCTGTGGTCGGAGCGGAAGTGCGGGGAGCTTCTCGCAAGGAGGCACGGGAGAGAGCGCGGGAACTGCTGTCTGCCTTCGGTTTGGAACAGTTTGCCGACGCATACCCTGTCCGTCTGTCCGGTGGGATGCGGCAGCGCGCTGCGCTGTTGCGAACCGTGATGATGGAG
>JAFIDK010000679.1 GCA_017051695.1 Algoriphagus aestuarii
TGGCCAAGGACATCGCCACCAATTGGGTTTTGTCCCCCATTTCGGCGACGAGGACCACGGCCGTGCTCATGCCCAGAGCACCGAGAAAAGCCATTAATTCCGCCCCTCATTTTTATTTTCGGGAAGAAGAAAGGTGAATACCGCTCTTCATCCCGAAAACACCCGAGCATTCGAGGGGTTTGTCCGCTGGAATATACACCCGCGTGATCCAGGCCACTCCTGGTGAGAGCCGGTGGAGTGCCCACGCAGCGCAAGGACTACTCCCCTCTGCACGGCATCCACCGTAGTGAAGAGAATTCGAGAGGGCAATTC
>JAFIDK010000680.1 GCA_017051695.1 Algoriphagus aestuarii
CCTCACCCGCAAACCGGCCGATCCGCGTGTCCCCCACCATCACCGCCACCCGAAGCGGAATGTTGCGCCCCAACATCCCGTAGTAGGGAGAATTGGGGTTACGGGGCGAATACTTGCCGTGCCGGTTGTTGAGCAGCAGCCTGCACGTGGACGCATCCGCTGTCGCCGATTCATCCGCCCGACCTCGACTGATCGTCACCGGGTCGGTGTCCCGCACGTCCCCGCTGATGTCCACCCATTCCCCACCCAGCTTCAACTCGGTGCGGATCGTCAAAGGGAAGCGCGGCTGGGTGGTAGGCACGGTTTTCGGGG
>JAFIDK010000681.1 GCA_017051695.1 Algoriphagus aestuarii
TCGGTGTCGGGCCGGTCCGCGACGACGTCCTCACCCGGGGCCCTGCCGGGAAAACAGGACGGGTCGTAGTCCCCGTCGGCGTTTCCGGCGGCCACGGGTTTGGGTGCCGCCGCCGTGGGGTCGAGCGCGCAAGCGCGTTCGGCGGCGAAGTCGTCGGAGAGCAGTTCCTCGGTGGGCACGTCGACGAAGCGGTCGTCGCCCAGGTAGCGAGCGCGGTCGGCATAGGCCAGGGACGCGGCCTCGATGTAGTGGTGCAGTGCTTTCTCGCCGCCCATCGAGGCGAGGTCGAACCGTTCCAGGATGTTCAGCGTC
>JAFIDK010000682.1 GCA_017051695.1 Algoriphagus aestuarii
GGCCCACACTGTGCAGGGCCCCGGTCAGCGAGATGTAGTTCATGTCGTGTCCGGCGCGGCGGGCGAGCGGCCCGTCCTGCCCCCAGCCGGTCATCCGCGCGTACACCAGCCGCGGGTTGGCGGCCAGGCACTCGTCAGGGCCTAGACCGAGCCGTTCCATGACCCCGGGGCGGAACCCTTCCAGGAGGACGTCGGCGGCGGCGACCACGGCACGGACCCGGGCCAGGTCTTTTTCGGACTTCAAGTTCGCTTCCAGGACGGGGCGTCCCGCGCTCATCTGCGGCCGCTGGGCGCCCGGGGCGAGGATGGGCG
>JAFIDK010000683.1 GCA_017051695.1 Algoriphagus aestuarii
CCGGCTCTCTCGCCCTGGGAGGAGGGCTTGCCGCGACGGCAGTGCTGACCAAATCTGAACTGTTGTTAATCGTGATCGGCGGTGTGTTCGTCATTGAAACGCTGTCGGTCATGTTGCAGGTGATGTCGTTTAAACTGCGGGGTAAACGCATTTTTCGCATGAGTCCCATTCACCATCATTTCGAGTTGGCCGGCTGGTCGGAGTGGCGCGTAGTGGCGACGTTCTGGGCGGTAGGGTTTCTGTTCGCCGCCGTCGGGTTGTTACTGGGGGTGAAGGGATGACGTTACAGCTAGACTGGTCGGGCAAACGAGT
>JAFIDK010000684.1 GCA_017051695.1 Algoriphagus aestuarii
TCTTCGTCGACGAAGCTCATCTCGATGTCGATCTGGGTGAACTCCGGCTGCCGGTCGGCACGGAAGTCCTCGTCCCTGAAGCAGCGCGTCAACTGGTAGTACCGCTCCATGCCGCCCACCATGAGCAGTTGCTTGAACAACTGCGGGGACTGCGGGAGGGCATACCAGTGCCCCGGCTGGAGCCGCACCGGCACCAGGAAGTCTCGGGCGCCCTCCGGGGTCGAACGGGTCAAGTACGGCGTTTCGACGTAGACGAAGCCGTTGTCGTTCATGACCTCGTGCGCGATGTAGGTCGCCCGGGAGCGGACACGC
>JAFIDK010000685.1 GCA_017051695.1 Algoriphagus aestuarii
CCGGGTGGCATGAAAAGCGGCTATGTGCGCGTAGTAGGCGGCGACCCACCGTGCGGCCTGAGCGAACTCCTCAGGGGAGCGCAGATACGGGGGGATGATGTCCGGGGCGTCGTCGAGGTAAGCGCGCCGCTGGTCTAGCCACGACCCTGTATCGGCTGTGACCGCGGGCTGGTCGACCGGCTCGACGTCGACGACCTCACCGATGGCCTGGTCAGTGCCCTGGTCGACGTCCTGGTCTGCAGGCGGCGACAGTCGAGGCACGCCAGGGGTCGCTGCAGGCCGGTACCCGAGACCGACCGGCATCGGGATGAC
>JAFIDK010000686.1 GCA_017051695.1 Algoriphagus aestuarii
CCGGGCGCGACATCGTAGGCGGACGCCAACTCAGCGCGCCGCCCCTGGAGACTGTCGACCGTTTCCCCCGGGGGGACGACGACCTCAGCGCGGATCTGCGTGTCCGTACGGGATACGACGCGCATGCGCACGTCACGCAACCCCAGCAGTTGGCAGATTTCCCGCCAGGTGGGCATAGGCCTCTCCCACACGCTCCCGGACCGGCCGCCGCTCTGGTTGCGCTGCCAGGTGTGCACGTTGACCAGCCCAGACAGCGCGCCCCCACCGACGATGAGCAGATCCAGCCACGGTCGCCCCGGTCCGGCGATGGTG
>JAFIDK010000069.1 GCA_017051695.1 Algoriphagus aestuarii
CGGTTATGGTTTGATTCGATTTCGTCTACTGCTTCCTGCCCGATGCGGCTAATCAGTTCGACGCGATACGGAACGAGATTTCCGCTTTTGTGCTGGTTGCACACCACGCATTGCTTGTGAATATTGCGTTCATTAAATCGGAGTTGAGGTGCCGCAGCAGTTGTCCGGTAATGTCCGGCATCCCACTGAGCAGACGTGAGCGTTCCGCACGAGATACATGGTAAGTCGCGGTCTCTTTCTCTGATGAAGGCGTTTACGGCTTGTTGGGCTTGTTTAATCCAGTAACTGCGGGGCTTTAAGGCGAGTTTTCGAATCTTAAGTTTATCTTTCTGTTTCTGCTCCTCTCGTCGTCGTTTCTTCTCTGCTGCTTTTTCCGCTTTTTCGCGTTCTTTACTTCGTCGTTCGAGTGCTATCTTGGTTCCACACTCTGGAGAGCACCACCACTGATTAGCGAATGCAGGGTGAAACCATTCCCGGCATTCATCGTTTTTACATCGTCTTCGCGCTGGTTTAGCCATCATCTTCTTCCTCGTGCATCGAGCTATTCGGATCGCTCATCAGTTCTGCGCAGCAGTGCTCACACACGTGAACTTCCAGCACATGCAGCTTCTGACCGCAGTTAGCGCACGTTAAAGCTCGCTCGACGCTTTCTTGTTCGTAACTTCGATTTTGGTCAATCACCTTGTTTTCCTCGCACGACGTCTT
>JAFIDK010000687.1 GCA_017051695.1 Algoriphagus aestuarii
CCCCAGCAGTTGACAAACCTCACGCCACGTGGGCATGGGCCGGTCCCACACGCTCCCGGACCGGCCGCCGCTCTGGTTGCGCTGCCAGGTGTGCACGTTGACCAGTCCAGACAGCGCGCCCCCACCGACGATGAGCAGATCCAGCCACGGTCGCCCCGGTCCGGCGATGGTGGCGGTGGCCAGCCAGGCGGTGATGCCACCGGCGGTGGCAGGGGCGACGAGGGCGGCATACCAGGTGCGGGCCCGGCACAGTCGCCAGGACAGCCAGGTCACACACGCACCGGCTGCGGTGATCCCAGCAGCAGCGAGCCC
>JAFIDK010000688.1 GCA_017051695.1 Algoriphagus aestuarii
GTGGCGACGGAGGCGATACCGGCCACCAGCACCAGGCACAGCTCCTTATCGCCGCACTCAAGCTGCAGCGACTGCCCGGCGGCCAGACGGTAAACGTCAAAGCCGACATAGCGCCAACCGGCATTTTCCGGCGTCACGTGCTGGATGCGCCCTTCGGCGTTCGGCGTCTGACATTTGGCAAGCAGTGAAGACATCTCGATTCTCCTGTTAACTCCCCGTGCAAAGGCCGCTGCCCCAAAGGAGCAACGGCCTGGCCTGAGTGTGAAAGCGCTTAGCCCAGCGTCGGCATGCTGAATTCGGACACCGTCTGC
>JAFIDK010000689.1 GCA_017051695.1 Algoriphagus aestuarii
CCGATGATGCGATTAACCGCCGCATCACCGTACTGGTGTTGAACAAGCAAACGCAAGAGGGCATCGAGCACGAAAATGCCGAAAGCAACGCGCTGGATATTGCCCAGCCGGACAGCCTGAAGCAGCTGGCGCCGTCGGCGACCGCGCCGGCCAGCCAAACGCCGGAATCCTCGACGACAGCCCCGGAACCCGCGGCGCCAACGCCGAACGCTCCACCGCAGGCGTCCCCGGCGATAGCCCCGGCCGACCAGGCGCCGGAACCACCGGCGGCCGCACCCGCACCGACTAACCGCGACTCACAGCCAGAGGTG
>JAFIDK010000690.1 GCA_017051695.1 Algoriphagus aestuarii
GGCGCGGATCCGGGTGAGCAGGCCGGTGGCCGACGAGGCGCCGACCACGACCAGGGAGGCTGGGATCGCGGCGGTCAGCGGGAGGCCCACCCCGTAGACCAGGGCAGGCACCGCCAGAATGGACCCGCCTCCGCCGAGGAGTCCGAGAAGCAGCCCGATGAGGGCGCCGAACAGTCCTGCCGCAACAACCACGGTCAGCCTCGTTGCGCGGGAGTGGTGCCGGTGAGCGCGGCCAGCATGGTCGGGGCGTCGCACCGGTCGGTGCGGTTGTAGGGCAGCAGTGCCAGCAGTCGCGCCATCAGGCAGGTGTC
>JAFIDK010000691.1 GCA_017051695.1 Algoriphagus aestuarii
GTCTGCCATGGCGGGAGCAATGCGACGGAAGATGACCCCGCTCCGCCAGTTCTGCCGCGATTTCGATGACGCCGAACCCGGACATGTGGGATCCTCTCCGGCTAGATCCACACCGCTCGTCGCGAGCCTACCGATACAGCCGGGCAGCGCGATCGCATTGCCGTGCGGTGACGATGGGGAAGGCAACCTCACGGGCTTCAAGACGGAACCCGCAACCCGCAAGCAGCGGAAAGTCCGGTAAACGAATCGACGAGCTGAGAGCCGACGCAAGGCGGCACAGACCTATGCCGAAGATCATTTGAGGATCGACG
>JAFIDK010000692.1 GCA_017051695.1 Algoriphagus aestuarii
GCCCTACGACTCCAACGCGCTGCTCCCGCGGATCATCGACGCTGTCAAAGCCTGCGACAAGCCCGCCGTGCTCTCCGCGTGGACCGCGCGCAACCTCACCGAACGGGCTGAAGAACTGCTCCGCGAGTCCGGGATCTGCTGGTTCGCCAGCTCGGACGAGGCCATCGCCGCGCTGGCCAACCTGCGGCGCTACGCCGAACTCGCCCAGGCCCCGTCGGCCACGCCTCCGGAACCGGTTTCCCTGCCCCGGCCCGAGGTCACGGAACTCAACGAATACGCCGCCAAGCGGCTGCTCGCGGAAGGCGGGGTG
>JAFIDK010000693.1 GCA_017051695.1 Algoriphagus aestuarii
CTGTCCGACGGTGTGCGCAAAGAAGGAGGATTTAACCGCCGCAGTTTACTTAAAGATCGCCTGCAGAGGGAATAACGACCATTATACGTGGCGCGTTTTTGTCCCATACTATGCGTGCGGGAGGAGGCGTCCCTTTTGCGCAGTTCACAGGATGTGTTGGGTTTGCCGATTGTAGCCGTCAGCTCTGGGAAACAACTCGGAATTGTGCGGGATCTGCTTTTCGACGATCGGCAGCGGTTGTTCGGGCTGTTGGTGGAATCTAAAAGTTGGATCAAGCGCAGGCGCTACATTCCGAGAGAGCACATTGTGT
>JAFIDK010000694.1 GCA_017051695.1 Algoriphagus aestuarii
TGGCCCTGGGCCGCGAGGTCACCGCGTTGGACCTGTCCGCGGACATGCTGGCGCTGCTCCGGCAGCAACTCGACCGCGCCCCCGCCCACCTGCGGGAACGCTGCACGGTGGTCCAAGCCGACATGGCGGACTTCCGGCTCCCCCGCCGCTACGCCGTCATCGTCCTCGGCACCACCTCGATCTCGCTGCTGGACCGGGCGGGCCGCGCCGGACTGTACCGCTGCGTCGCCGAACACCTCGCCGACGGCGGACGGTTCTTCCTCACCACCCTCGACCGTGGCGCGGACTCCCCCGAAGAGGAAGTCGAGAT
>JAFIDK010000695.1 GCA_017051695.1 Algoriphagus aestuarii
GGCCTCGTACACGCGGTTGCGCAGCGCGACCAGCCGGGGCCCGAAGTCCTGCACCAGCTTCTCGCGCGTCATCACCGACACGCGGCCGCTGATGTTGAAGGCGAAATGGCGGGTGCCGTCGGCCGAGACCATCGGCACGCCCACCGCGAACACGTCCGGGTTCCAGTCGCCCAGCGAGAACACGAAGCCGTAGGTCTCGTAGTCCTTGCGCGCGCGCTCGATGCCGGCGCGGATCTTCGGCCATGCCTCGGGCGGCACGGTGCGCTCGAGTTCGGCCAGGCGTTGCTCGAACACCTCGCGCGGACGCGCG
>JAFIDK010000696.1 GCA_017051695.1 Algoriphagus aestuarii
GTCACTGCCAGTGCGCGCGTAGTCACCGATTACCGTGCGGTGCTTGTTCACCCCGTCGTAGTTGACGAACACCGACGAGGCACCGATGTTGACGCCTTTGCCGATGTCGGCGTCGCCCACGTAGGTCAGGTGCGGCACCTTGGAGCCCTCACCCACCGTCGAGTTCTTCACTTCGACGAAGGTGCCGATCTTGACCCCGCGGTCCAGGCGCGCCCCGGGACGCAGGTAGGCGTAGGGGCCGACGGTGGCCTCCGGGCCGATCACGGCTTCCCGGGCGACCGTGTGCGAGACGACAGCGTCCTCCCCCACC
>JAFIDK010000007.1 GCA_017051695.1 Algoriphagus aestuarii
CCCGATAGATTCCCTGCAGGGCACGGAGCTTGTCTACATAGAGACCTGCCAGTCCTGCCTTGGTGAGGGTGCCGATGTCGCCTCCTGAACCTTTGACCCACATGACCTCGACGGATTCTTTGGTGAGGGGATCTGCTTCGAAGGTTTTGCAGCTGGTGTTTCCACCACCGTAGTTGGTGATGCGGAGATCAGCTCCGAGGATATTGGATCTATAGATCAACAGGTCAACTTCGTTTCCTTCCATCGTGGCAGCTTTTTGATCATCCCACAAATAGCTGACATGCTTGAATTCTTGTTTAGTTATATTCATGTATTTTGGGTTTGATTTATTATATACAATAAATCAATTTAGAATTATGTAGTTTTTATTCTGTCCTGTTCTATACTGTTGAATAATTTTTTCTAAAGGAACTTTGTTTTTCCTCATTTCTTAAGAAGAATTTGAAAATTTTTAAGAAGGATGATGAATATCGTAAAATATTTTTAGCGGTAAATTTTTTATTTGAATTAAAAGTCTGAAAATAAATGAATTGAGATGTTTTTTGAAAAAAAAGGAGTTTGGCTTGTCAAATGCGTAATGTATAAATAATAAAAGTGTCATATACTTAAAAAGTAGTATTGAATTTTAAAGAACCATTTATTTTATATTATCTATCCTGCTCTGTCCTGCGCTTATATAAACTTTTTTAATTATCTATTTTTGATCGAAAGTTACAGGATGCGACAGGATAGATTTGGGTCATTGCGAGAGTTAATTAGTAGAAATTACCGCTTATTAACATAAAACCCAGAATCTATGAAAAACAATTATTTATTATTAAAGAAGAAGTTTCTACTTCTCCTTTTTATTATTCTTTCAGCTAACCTTTCCGCATTTGCACAGACGACGAATGTGACAGGTACAGTGAAGGACGAGACAGGTGAACTTGTGCCTGGTGCGACAGTAATGGTGAAAGGTACCCAAGTAGGTACAGTCACTGATATTGACGGAGTTTTTACTATCCAAGCCGCGCCTGGATCTATTTTGGTGGTGAGTTTTATTGGATATACTCCATCTGAAGTAGCTGTACAGTCAGGTCAAACCAATTATGATATCGTGATCAATACTTCCATGTCTGATTTATCAGAAGTGGTGGTAGTAGGCTATGGTAGTCAAATCAAAAAAGAGGTGACAGGAGCAATTCAGTCTATCAGTGAGGATGAATTGAAAGATATGCCGGTAACTACTACAGCCCAAAAATTACAGGGTAAGCTTGCAGGTGTTCAAATCAACCAGACAACTGGTAAACCAGGGCAAGGAATGAATGTTCGTATCCGTGGTCAATTGTCCGTGTCCGGTGGGAGCGATCCTTTATATGTAGTAGATGGTTTTCCGATTACAGGTGATATAAATACCTTGAATCCTGATGAAATTCAGGATATTACTATTCTAAAAGATGCAGCATCCACCTCTCTTTATGGTTCTAGGGCAGCCAATGGGGTCGTTTTGATTACGACAAAAAGAGGAAAAGTTGGCCAAACGAATGTGAACTTAAATGTTTACACAGGTTTTCAAAAAGTCCCTGAAAACGGGAGGTTAGAAATGTTGAATGCGGAGGAATTCGCGCAATTCAAGAAGGAATACTATACGGATGCAGGACAGCCAGTTCCGGCTATTTTCCAAAATCCAGCTGATTTCAGGGATAAAAATAATGATTGGTATGGTGCCATGTTAGAAACTGCGCCGATTACTAACTATAACCTGACTATTACTTCTAATAAGGAGAAAGTCAATACTGCTATCGTTGCAGGGGTTTTTGATCAAAAAGGGGTAGTCAGAAATACCGATTATATGAGGTACTCTATTCGAATGAATACGGACTATACGATTTCTGACAAAGTTTCTATTGGGTTAAATGTAGCACCCAGCTATATCGTAGATAATACTCCTCAAACCGATGGAACCAGGGGAACAGGTATTTTATTCAATGCTTTGCATACTTGGCCGGTCATGGATATTTATGATGAAAATGGTGACCTGACTTATTTTAATAGATTCCCGGCTGAAACAGGAAATATTTTTGCCTATCCAAACTGGTTGAGATCGGCTGATGAAATTACCAATCAGACCAAGAGAGTAAATATTTTGGCTAATACCTATGCGGAATGGAGACCGATCAAAGGACTATCGTTGAAGTCTACATTTAATACGGAAATCAGAAATTCAAATTTTTTCTTCTTTAATCCATCTACGGCCACTGAGAGAATTAACGTTGCTATCCCTACCGTTGCAGTATCAATCAGGGATAATTTCCAGGATTTCACTTGGTTAAATGAAAACATTGCCACTTACAGTAGAACTATCGGAGATCACAATTTCGAACTGCTTGCAGGTTTTTCGAATCAGCAGTTTAGAAGAGATAGAACTAGGATACAATCTGATACCTATGCGGATGATCGAATTCCTACTATTCAGGGAGCGATCAATATCAACAGAGGTGGGACATTTTCTGATGTCAACGAATGGACTTTAACATCAATTTTCTCAAGATTGACCTATAACTTCAAAGGTAAATACTTATTTACAGCCGCAGTAAGAGGAGATGGATCTTCCAGATTTGGTGCAGATAACCGATGGGGTGTGTTCCCGTCCACTTCTGTAGGTTGGGTATTATCTGATGAAGGGTTCTTAAATACCAGTTCATCAATTTCATTTTTGAAACTCAGAGCCAGTTATGGTGTAACCGGAAATAACAACATCGGTAATTATACCCAGTATGCCTTGGTAAATAATACCATCAATGCTGTTTTTGGAGACCAAGTGGTGCCAGGGGCAGGAGTTACCTCTTTGAGCAATACCAATCTTGGCTGGGAAACCACATCGCAATTTGATATAGGATTAGACCTGGGATTGTGGGATGACCGAGTGACTTTCGGTTATGATTACTATACCAAGAATACCACCAATCTATTGTATGCTGTTCAAGTGCCTCAGGAATCTGGCTTCACAAACTTCAATGACAACATCGGTGAGATTAAGTTCTGGGGTCATGAGTTCACCATCAATACAGTCAATACAACAGGAGCGTTTAGATGGACTACCAATGCAAACTTATCGATCAACAGAAACGAAGTATTGGAACTGGCCGATGGAATAGATCGAGTGTATGGAAGTTTTCATATTACCCAAGTTGGTCAGCCATTCGGACAGTTTTATGGCTTGCAGAAATTAGGGAATTATGCGAATGCCGAAGATTTGGCTAACTCACCTGTGATCCCTGGCCGATCTACTGTGGGTAGTATTAAGCTAGCAGATGTCAACGGTGATGGTGTGATCACTTTTGGTGGGGACAATGATGACAGAACAATCATAGGGAATCCTTTCCCGGACTTTGTTTATGGTTTCACCAATAACTTCAAATGGAAAAACTGGGATGCTAGTATAGTTGCATCTGGATCTCAAGGCAACCAGCTTTATATGAGACACCTTTATTCAACTGCAAATTTGGATGGGGTATTTAATATGGTTGCAAAAGTTGCCGACCGTTTCAGGTCTCCAGAAAATCCCGGAGAAGGTATCTTCGGAACCACAGTCGGTGGCGGTAACGTGACAGGAATCGAGCGTGATTGGCCGAACAGTAATTTTGTTTGGGATGCTTCTTATTTCACCATCAGAAACATTACAGTAGGTTATAACTTCACGAAGTTGCCTAAATCTATAAAGTCAGCGAGATTATATGCTTCAGGACAGAATATGTGGGTTTTTACCAAGTATTGGGGTGGGTCAAACCCAGAAGTCAGTATGCAGAACAATGGTCAGGGTGATGGCGGAAACTTGAGCCCAGGAGTTGATTTGGCGGGTTATCCAGTGCCTAGAACCATCACATTTGGTGCGAATATCACCTTTTGATTGATCTCATTTCATTCGTAAAAATCAAACTGAAGAAAAAATGAAAAAACATATATTAGGCTTTGCAGTAGCATGTATTTTATTGACTGGCTGTGAAGATTTTCTGACGGTAGTGCCTGAAACCCAGTTGAGTTCGGCTACCTTTTTCAAGAATCAAAAAGATTTTGAACAGGCAGTGAATGCTGCTTATGCTCCACTGAGAACCATTATCAATGACCGGGCGTGGCTACTTGGTGAAATGCATTCTGATAATACCTATTACGCTAGGAATGTATTATTCGGTGCCACGGATAACCAAGAGGATATTGCGGATTTTTCCATTCCTGAATCAAATGGGACTTCTGCAAACACTCATGTTCTCAATCAGTGGAGACAGGATTATTTGATCATTGCTAGGGCAAATCAGATTTTGACATTGATTGATGATGTGGAGTTTGATCAGGCAGCAAAAGACAATGTAAAAGGCCAAGCACTATTTCTGAGAGCGTATGCCTATTTTGAATTGGCCAGGTATTTTGGCAGTGTTCCATTACATCTTACGCCAGTGGCAACGAGAGAAGAAGCTGCTTTGGACCTGTCCCCGGAAGCTGCTGTGTATGCTCAGATCGAACAGGATCTGCAGGCTGCTGTTCCATTGTTGCCAAAGAAATCAGCACAACAACCAGGAAGAGTGACAGAAGGTGCAGCAAGAACTTTGCTGGCCAATGTTTACATCAACCAGAAAAAATGGTCTGAAGCGGAGCAAGTATTGACACCTGTGGTGACAAGTGGTGAGTACATGTTGATGGGTGATTACGCCATGGCTTTTCCTGGGAATACTTCCAATAAAAACAATTCAGAATCTGTGTTTGAGGTTCAGTTTCTAGAAGGTGCTGCAGGTCTGAACGGTAATTTTATTTATCAATTTATGCCAAGACCTATCAGTGCCTCAGAGTTGGAGCCAATTATGGGTACCAGTAATCCTCAAAATATAGATGGAGAAGGAAATAATATTCCTACTCCAGATATCATTGCTGCCTATGAAGAGGGTGATTTGAGAGAGGATGCTTCGATTGGTTATGTGTTTTTGGCAGGTAGTTTCAGAGATGACAAGACCTATCCATACATCAAAAAGCACGCAAAGAAACACTCTCAACATAACAATACAGGGACTAATTGGGTAGTTTATCGCTATGCTGAGGTGCTGTTGTTTATGGCAGAGATTCTGAATGAACAAGGAAAGACCAGTGAAGCGAAAGGCTATTTGGACCAGGTAAGAGATAGAGCAGGTTTGGATCCATCTGCTGCTTCAGGACAAGCAGAAATGAGAGAGGCAATCTTTAAAGAAAGACGTGTGGAACTTGCTTTTGAAAACAAAAGATGGTTTGATATTCAGAGAACAGATAGGATTGAAGAGATAATCAGACCATATGGACAAAGGATTATTGCAAATCCATTGGACTATTATTATCCGCCAATTGAAGGGGCTGTGCCAAGATCAAATGCATTTACTAACTTAGGTAAGTTCTATGCCTATCCAGCAGCTGAATCTGATCTGAGTCCATATTTCTAAAATATTATATTGCAATTAACCTGTCATGGAGTAGTTTATTTTGCTCCATGCAGGCGTTGTTCCAGATTCAAGCCGTTCTTGTATTTATTCGTGCATTTTATTCAAGAATTGTTTTGATTGCTTAGACCAGTCAATTAGCTACATATTTAATTCCCTTATATCCTATGAATCACAAAAATCATATGGCTCGACTTCTGATACTATCCCTTGTATTTATCGGGGTGGTTTCCTGTGCCAAGAAAGAAGAACAAAAACCCTTACACCCCAAGGTAGAAAAACTAAAATTGCCTCCTGGATTTGTAGCGGAGCATATTTATAGTCCTGGTGAGAATGACCAAGGATCTTGGGTCGCCATGACCTTTGATGACAAAGGCAGAATGATCACTGCAGATCAATATGGTTCGCTCTATCGTCTTGAAATACCCGCTTTGGGTTCTGATTCTCTTGCTCCAAAAGTGGAGAAATTAATCGTAGGAAATGAAACAGACCAGAAATTAGGGATGGGTTATGCCCAAGGCCTTCTGTATGCCTTTAACAGTGTCTATGTGATGGTGAATCACAGAGGGAATGATGAGTTTGAAAGGACTACAGGAATGTACAGAATCCAGGATTTGGATGGGGATGATCGCTACGAATCGGTGACGCTTGTCAAATTGCTGGAAGGGGATCCAGGCGAACATGGCCCACATAGCATGATTTTGTCACCTGACGGACAATCTATCTATATCTCAGCAGGTAACCATGTGGATGTGCCTGAAATGGATGGCTATCGTTTGCCAAGGGTTTGGGACCGGGATAATCTTTTCCCTGAGATCAAAGATCCACGAGGTCACGCCAACAATAGAATGGCTCCAGGGGGCTGGATTGCCAAGACGGACCCAGAAGGAAAAACCTGGGAACTGATCGCTGCCGGTTTTAGAAATGAATTTGATATTGCTTTCAACGAAAACGGTGATCTTTTTACCTATGATTCGGATATGGAGTGGGATTTTGGAATGCCATGGTATAGACCTACCAGAATCTGTTATGTGCCAAGTGGAGCGGAATTTGGATGGAGAACGGGAAATCAGAAATGGTCTCCAAACTATCCGGACAACTTGCCAGCAGCTTTGAATATTGGACAGGGTTCACCCACAAACGTAATGTTTGGCACGAATTCTAATTTTCCTGAAAAGTATAAAAAAGCCTTATACACATTTGACTGGAGTTTTGGGATTATTTATGCGACCACACTTACTCCAGAAGGCGCTGCCTACGCAGCCAGTGCGGAGGAATTTATCTCTGGTTCTCCACTTCCCCTGACTGATGGAGAATTTGGTCCTGATGGATCCATGTATTTTTTAACCGGCGGAAGAAGATTGGAATCAGATCTCTATAGAGTTTATTACGATGGCGATGAAGCTACTGGAACTGATACGAAACAGACATTGACTGAGGAGCATATGATTCGCAGAAAGATGGAAGAATATCATACCGGAGGACCAAAAGCCGGAGCTATTGATGCTGCTTGGCCAAACCTTGGTCATAAGGATCGTTTTATACAATATGCTGCCAGAATCGCAGTAGAACATCAGCCAGTATCAGAATGGCAATCAAAAGTGCTTTCTGAGGAAAACCCTGATATAGCTATCCAGGGAGCAATTGCCTTGGCACGACATGGAAATGCCAGCGTCGCAACACCTCTTTTGGATAAACTGACCAGCATCGATTTTGGAGCATTGTCAGAGACTGGCAAGCAAAATATTCTTAGAGCGATAGAATTGACCTTGTTCAGATTTGAAAACTCCTCTAAAGCTTCATACCCGAAGGTGATTTCTTACCTGGATCCGCATTATCCATCTGGAAACAATAATCTAGATAGAGAACTGGCGAAACTTCTCGTGTATACTGGAGCACCAGATGCGGTGAGCAAGACTTTGGCAATATTGGGAAGTGCCAAAGATGATGAAAGCTACCAGAAGACATTTACTTCTTCTTCTGATCTGATCATGAGAAACCCTCAGTATGGAATGGACATTGCGAATATGCTGGCAAACGTACCACCTGCACAGCAGACCTATTTGGCAGTGGTGTTAGGTGGAGCAGAAAAAGGCTGGACTCCTGAATTGCATGAACAATATTTCACCTGGATCAGAAATGCCTTCAATTACAAAGGTGGAAGAAGTTATGTAGGTTTTATTGATAGAGCTAGAAAAATGGCCCTATCACATGTGGCTGCATCAGAAACTGCGAAATACGATGAAATGTCTGGTGCCGCCCTGCTTACCGGAAACGGAAATGATATCGTACAATCAGACGTACAGCCGGAAGGTCCAGGAAGAAGATGGACTTTGGAAGAAGCCGAGCCATTGGTAGAAAATCTTTCTGGAAGAGATTATGTAAAAGGAAAGGCCATGTTCCAAGCTACACTTTGTCAGTCCTGTCATACCATGCAAGGTGAAGGCGGTATTATAGGTCCAGATCTTACTCAACTAGGTACCCGATTCTCTCCAAAAGATATACTGGAAGCTACCATCGATCCAAGTGCGGTGATTTCTGATCAATATGCAGCAACTGCCTTGGTACTGAATGACGGAAATTCCGTAGTGGGCAGAGTGACAAATGAAGATGATGAAAACTACTATGTTTCACAAAATCCATTTGCTCCACAAACTATCAGAACTGTGCCTAAATCGAGTGTTTCTTCTGTAAAGGTATCTGAAGTTTCCATCATGCTACCCGGAATGATCAACAGACTTAATGAAGAAGAGTTGAAAGATTTGATGGCTTATTTGATTTCTGGAGGTAACCCCGACCATGAAGTCTTTAAAGGAGCCGGAGCACAATCTAAAAGCGAATAAATGAAAAAGATAAATTATCTCCTGATAGGAATCCTGCCGACAATTGCCCTTGGGTTATTGCTGAGCATGGTGCCTGCCGATAAACCGGAAACGAATTTCACTGCTACCCAAGGTGAGTTTAAATCAATATTTGATGGAAAAACCTTAGACGGTTGGAAAGGTGATCCCACATATTGGTCTGTTCAGGACGGTGCCATTGTGGGGTTGATTACTCCTGAAACTCTTCTAAAAGCGAATACTTTCCTAATATGGCAAGGGGGACAACCTGGAGATTTTGAATTGAAAGCGAAATTCAGAATTTCCGAAGCTGGAAATTCTGGAATCAATTACCGCAGTGACATGGTAGAGGATGTGCCTTTTGCTCTAAAAGGCTACCAGGCTGATATTGATGGGAAAATCAATTATACAGGACAGAATTATGAGGAAAGAAAGCGGACGACGTTGGCCTATAGAGGTCAAAAAACCAAAATCACACCTCAGGAAAATCCTACAGGAAATCTTCGTGATTATGTGGAGAGAAATGCCTGGAAGGGGCTGAATGTTATTGAGGAAATCGGAGACAGGGATGAACTGAAGACTAAAATAAAGTCAGAAGACTGGAATGAAATCCACATCATCGCAAAAGGAAATGTCATGAAGCATTATGTCAATGGGACATTAATGAGCGAAGTACATGATGAGGACCCAGCTAACTTTTCGGCTAAAGGTTACCTAGGAGTACAGGTTCATGTGGGACCTCCTATGAAGGTAGAATACAAAGATCTTATGATCAAAATGAATTAATAGGGTTGGGAATAGATTAATTGTTTGTGTTAAAAGCACCGATAGGTATTACAGTATCTTATCGGTGCCTTTTTTTTAGAAAAAATCACCGTTAGTCAACAGAATGTTGGTATCCTAATGCGATACGGTTAACTTTTAAACCTGACACTACAGGATGGAAGACAGGCTATTGAATCAGAAATTAAGGTATCAAATTAAGTATGAGCTCACCCAAAATATCCCAGCCAGAAAACTGGAAACATAAAATTTCTAATATTCAGCAACTTGGAGGAATAGAAACATCCATTCTGGATAATGGTCCTGGCAAGGGAGTTCGAATCGCATGGGTAAATACCGGAGCAGGTTTACGGTTTAAAGTAATGCTGGACCGTGGATTTGATATTTTGGATTGCTTTTTTAACGAAAAGAGTTTGGCCTGGATAAGCCATGCCGGAGCAGTTAGCGCACAGCCGTTTTCCAACAAAGGAATTGATTGGCTTCGAACGTTCGGAGGAGGATTGTTGACAACCTGTGGACTTTCCAATGCCGGGCCACCAAATGAAGATGATCATGGCAAAAGGGGGTTACATGGGAATTTCAGTAATATCCCAGCAGAGTTGGTTTCTATCAAGCAGCCGGATAGCTACTCGGGTGATTTGGGTTTTGAGTTGGTGGGAAAAGTGAGAGAAACGACCACATTTGGGCCTAGTTTACAGTTGACGAGAACTATTTCTGGGAACTTGGGGTCAGCAAAAATCCGTTTCAGTGACTCTGTGATCAATCTTGGAAATACGCCTGCTCCTCATATGGTTTTGTATCATATCAATTGTGGTTGGCCTTTGATTGACGAAGGAACCAGAATTGTGTGGCGGGGAGAGATCGTGCCCAAGGCGAATGACGCAAACAATACTGAGTTTAATAAAAAGCACCAGTTCAAAAGATGTGCCCCGGTTTTAGAAGAGCATAGTGGTTTCGGTGAAGATGTGGCTTTTATTAACCCATTGCCAGAGGATTCCGACCAGGTGGTATGTGGATTTGCAAATGATGAGCTGGAATTAGGGTTGAAGATTTCATTTTCAAAATCCCAAATGCCTTGGTTGATTCATTGGCAGCATTGGGGTAAAAATGAATATGTAACTGCATTAGAACCTGCTACAAACCCGCCAATAGGACAGGCTGCCGCAAGGGAAAATGGGACTTTGATCCAACTTCAGCCGGGAGAAAGTCGATCCTATGAGATTGATCTGGAGGTAGTCACAGGTAAAGAAGTACAGAATTTTAAATGATAAGAATTAATTGGATGTCTATCCATATACTAAAAAATAAATTACTCAATAACCCATTAACCAATAAACAGAAATGAGTTTAGCAAAAAAAGCGCTCGAACAAGGAGAAGGAATTCTAAGATTGACTCCAACTTGGGTGCCTCGGTCTTTTTGTGTTCCGGGAAGAAGGATCAAATTACATCCGGATGATTATTATTGTCTGGGAGGGGAAAGAGGCGGAATAGATGAGCGTTGGTTTTCTTCTACCACTCCTGCAGAAAATGGGCCTTTGACCAGTAAGAATGAAGGTTTAAGTCACATTGCTTTTGAAGATGGTGGAAAAACAGAACTGTTTCTTTTAAAAGATGCCATTGATGAACTGGGGGGAAAAATCATCGGGGATAGACTTTGGAATAAATACAAATCCTGGCCGATGTATTCCAAGTTTTTTGACAATATGGGGCCTTTGCCGCATCATATTCACCCAAGTGATGAATTTGGAAAACTTACTGGTCAAAACGGTAAACCTGAGGCATATTATTTTCCGCCACAAGTAAATAACCATGGAGGTGATTTTCCTTACACATTTTTCGGTATTGCACCTGGCACCTCCAAAGAAACAATTTTGGAGTGTTTAAAGAATTTCAACAAAGGGGATAATAAAATCACCAATTATTCACAGGCTTTTAAACTGCAGCCGGGAACGGGATGGAACGTGCCTCCAGGAATGCTTCATGCACCGGGAAGTTTGTGTACCTATGAGCCTCAAAAAGCTTCTGATATTTTTGCGATGTATCAGTCTTTGGTAAATGAGGCCATTATTCCTGATGAATTGCTTTGGAATGCTACTCCAAAAGATCGCTGGGGAGATTATGAACTGTTGGTGGAGATGATCGATTGGGACTTAAATGTCAATCCTAATATCATGGATAATCACTTCATGGAACCTATTCCTGTGGAAGATCGCGAGAAAATGAATGCTGCAGGATACGATGATAAATGGATCTGCTACAGATCACATGATTATTCCGCCAAAGAATTGACGGTCTTTCCGGGACAATCGGTGACTATCAAGGACTCTGCTGCCTATGGAATGATTATGATGCAAGGTTACGGAAAGATGAACGATTGGGACATAGAAACACCAGCTTTAATCCGGTTTGGACAGTTGACCCATGACGAATATTTTGTCTCTGAAGAGGCTGCAAAAGCAGGCGTGAAAATCACGAATCACTCTAAGACTGATCCTATTGTAATGTTGAAGCACTTTGGGCCGGATAACCCGGATTTGAAAGTAGTGGAGTAAGTTCTGAATTCGGATTTTTGATTTACGATATTGAATCCAGAGATTATATCAAATTAAGAATCAATTATTCAGAAAAATAGATAGCTAAAAACGAATTACAATTAAAAAAGATTGAATGTCGGAAATTGGAGATAATTGGGGGCTTGCCCTGATTCCAAATTTCGGTTTTTTATAAATAAACAATAACCCACTTAACAATGAGTCAAAATAATTTCCCCAAACTACATAACGCAACATGGCCTGGACTGGTAGGAAAAGGACCTGATTCTGAACCGGTTATTCCATTTGATTCACTTTTGGAGATGACAGCTGCTGCAGAAGTCAACGGAGTGAAATTTGATGGTCTGGATATCGGACTTTTAGAGCCACATTTCAATTTGGATGATCCAGATGAGGCTAAAAAATTAGCGGATAAAGTTGCCAAACATAATTTAAACATCGGCTCTTTGGTTGCTCCGATTTGGGCAGGTGCTGCGATGGGTACTACAGATCAGCGCAAAACATTTGTGGAGATGGTCCGAAAATCCTGCGAATTTGGGAAGCAACTGAAAGACTTGGGAGTGAGGCATTACGGAGTTGTCAGGATTGATTCTGCTTCTTCTGTGGAGGCCTGGGCCAAAGATCCGGTAGGTAATACCAAGCAGATCGCGGAAACTTTTAGGGAGGCTTGTGATGTAGCCGCTGGTTTTGGTGAGAAGCTTGCAGCCGAAGGAGAGATTTGCTGGGGTGCGATGCACAGCTGGAAGTACATGGTGGAGCTATTGGAAATGGTGGACAGACCCAACATGGGTTTTCAGGCCGACATGTCACACACCTTCTTATATACCATGGGCTATAATGCCCCTGAGCATAGAATCTTACCGAAAGATGCGGATTTGAAAGATCGTGAAGCAGTAAAAGCAGCTTTGAAAACTGTGACAGATGCGCTTCGTCCCTGGACTATTGATTTCCACGTGGCGCAAAATGATGGTTCTGTTTTCGGATCAGGCTCTCATGATAAAACTGGCAGACATTGCCAAGCTACTGATCCAAATGGTGTGCTGGATATCGCACATGACGCGGGGTATTGGTTGCGGGATGAAAAAGGTGAATTGACTAAAGCATTTCAGCATATCTGCTGGGATGGATGTATGTTCCCAAATGCTGTCATGGAAAACCAGCAAACCTGGAACGATATCTTGGCTGCAATGATCAGAGTAAGAGATGCCCACGGATGGAAAGGCTGAAAGTTTAAATCAGAAATCTGAAAAATAGGTGAAGTAGGAATTGCGATTTATGAGGGACTAGAAAAAGGTTATGATTAATTCTAAATCAAAACTCCGTCGATATAGCACTTTACCATTTTCCTACTTTCCAATCTTCCATCTCAATCCAATCTTTTAATAATAAAATTTTACAATTATGACTAAAAAACATATTCGAATTGGCTTAATCGGAACGGGTCTGATGGGTCGGATTCATACCAACGGATACAAAAGATTAGCAGATTTCTTTCCTGAATATGAGCATAGACCGGTACTTCAGGCGGCTTGTTCCAGGAGAAAGGAAAAAGTGGAGGCATTTGCAGAACAATGGGGATATAAATCTGTAGAAACAGACTGGAGAAAGCTTTTGGAGCGTGATGATATCGATGCGGTAGATATCTGTACTCCAAACGATATGCATGCTGAAATTGCCATTGCGGCAGCTAAAGCCGGGAAGATGATTCTTTGCGAAAAACCTTTGGCAAGAACAGTGGAAGAAGCAAAATCAATGGTAGATGCCATTGAAGCAGCAGGTGTTAAGAATACAGTTTGGTATAACTATAGACGGGTGCCAGCTGTGACTTTGGCAAAGCAGATTGTGGCTTCAGGAAAACTCGGGAAGATATTCCACTATCGGGCGAATTTCCTGCAGGATTGGACGATCAGCCCGGATTTGCCTCAGGGTGGGGATGCGCTTTGGAGGTTGGATGTAGAAGCCGCAGGTTCTGGTGTGACAGGAGATCTGTTAGCCCACTGCATAGACACGGCCATGTGGATCAATGGGGGCATCAAAGATGTATCTGCCATGACAGAAACATTTATTAAAGAGCGAGTTCATCAGGGAACAGGGGAAAAGAAAAAAGTCGGGATTGACGATGCCTGTGTTTTCCATTGTCATTTTGATAATGGTTCATTGGGACTTTTCGAAGCGACTCGATATGCCCGTGGCCATAAAGCTTTGTATACTTTTGAAATCAATGGAGAGCATGCTTCCATTCGTTGGGATCTTCATGATCTGACTCGATTAGAGTATTTTGACCATGATGACGAAGGTCAGGTGAGAGGATGGAGATCCATTCATGTGACAGATGGGGATCATCCTTATATGGATCGATGGTGGATTCCTGGTACTTCGATTGGATATGAGCACTCTTTTATCCATCAAGTGGCAGATTTCTTTAAAAGCCTGGATGAAGGCACTCCATGTCACCCTACGTTCAGAGATGCCTATGAGACCCAAAAGGTTTGCGAAGCGGTCATTGATTCTGCAAATGAAAGGGCTTGGAAAGATACCGGTGTAGAATGGCAGGAAAAATAAAATTCCCTAAATTAGAATGGTAAAACTAGCTCAATCAAGAATGTCTTGATTGAGCTTTTTTGTAATCTTAATGATCCCCTGATGAAAACAATTACTAATTTTTCCAAGCTTTTTATTCTGCTTGCTTTTTCTACATTCATTTTTGGTTGTGAATCCAAAAAGCAAGCAGACGAAACAATTGCAGAATCTAAAACCAATATCATATTCATTTTGGCAGATGATCTTGGATATGGTGACTTAGGTTTTTTAGGGCAGAAATATATCGAGACTCCCAACATTGATCGATTGGCAAAAGAAGGAATGTTCTTCTCTAATTTCTATTCTGGATCAACAGTTTGTGGCCCTTCTAGATCTTCCTTTTTGACAGGAATGCATACCGGGCATACACCGATCCGAGGAAATACAGAAGTCCAGCCGGAAGGGCAATTCCCAATGCCGGATTCTGTTATGACCGTGGGGAAAGCGATGCAGCAAGCAGGTTATGTTACCGGAGCTTTTGGTAAATGGGGGCTGGGTTTTATTGGGTCAACCGGTGAGCCAGTCAATCAGGGATTTGATGAGTTCTTTGGGTACAATTGCCAACGCTATGCACATCGATATTATCCTGCATACTTATGGCATAACGATCAGAAAAATGACTTGCCTGGTAATGACTGGACTACAACAGGTGATTATGCGCCGGATATTATCCAGGAGAAGACCTTGGCTTTTATCGATGAAAACGCAGAAAAACCATTTTTCCTGTTTATGCCAATAGTCACTCCACATGCAGAACTGGCCGCACCTGATGATGAGATCTTGGCAAAATATAAGAAGATGTTTCCGGATGAAAAACCTTATGTGGGAGGAAATGGTGCTGATTATGGTCCTGATATGCGGATTCCTGGGTATCAATCCCAGCCTTATCCCCATGCTACTTTTGCGGCTATGGTGGAAAGAATTGACCGATATGTAGGGGAGGTTTTGGATAAGCTGGATGAAAAAGGAATTGCGGAAAACACTTTGATTATTTTTTCCTCTGACAACGGTGCCCACCAAGAAGGTGGGGCAGACCCTGATTTTTTTGATAGCAATGGACAGTTTAGAGGATACAAAAGAGATTTATATGAGGGTGGTGTAAGGGTACCAATGGTCGCATGGTGGCCTAAAAAAATCAAGGCAGGAACCAGCACCGATCACATTGCTGCTTTTTGGGATTTGCTTCCGACGTTTGCCGATGTGGCAGGAAATGCCATCTCCGAGTCAATTGACGGTATCTCTTTTTTGCCGACGATGACAGGGGATGGAGAGCAAAAAGAACATGCGTACCTCTATTGGGAATTCCATGAACAAGGAGGTAAACAGGCGGTTCGTCAGGGAAAATGGAAAGCAGTGAAATTGGAAGTTTTCAAGAGCGACAAACCAATCCTGGAACTTTATGATTTAAATACAGATCCAGGAGAAACTAAAAACCTTGCTAGCGAATTTCCCGAAAAATTAGAGGAACTGGAAAAACTCATGGGTGAGTCTCATATCCAGAATCCGCAATTCTCGTTTTATAGATCGGAAAAGGAAGGCAAGTAGCTTTTAATTTCAATTGAAGATTGGTAAGGAATAAAGCTGGTGGATATTGGGATTGGTTCTGATTAGTAACTGTTTGAGAAATATGATTTTTCTCATTTTCATCTGAAAAACAGGCTTTTTTTGACCACTGGTATGATTCTACAATCAAAAAAAGAGAATATTGCCTTACCTTTATTCACCCGGATTTATCATTCGAAATTCATTGTTCGATATGTCGATTACAAGTCAAGTAAACCCAATAGCATCCCTTATACTTTCCGCATTAAGTGAGCAGATTGAGGAAAAATCCCTGGTCTGGCTGGCACAAAAAAGAGAGAAAATCCTCCTTTCAGGTAGAGAGATGGATTTCTTTATGGCATTTAGCCAAGTTTCGAGGTATTTTAAAAATATCCCGTTGAGCTTGAGCCAAGAACAAATGGAAGAAGCCAATGCTATCTGTGAGGGTATCAGATTGGATCTCTGGACGCAGCTTCAAACCGCCAGAACCTATCTTGTGCTCCAATTCCCCGCGCCTGATCACGCTTCTTGGATGGGCACTTTGCAAAAGCTATTTGAAACAGGAGATATGCTGGAAATAGAGGCCTTGTATGCAGCTTTGCCATTGATGCCTTATCCGGAGGAAATGATCAGTAGGGCGAGAGAAGGATTAAGGACTAACATTACTTCAGTGTTTGATGCGGTGGCATTAAATAATCCTTTTCCAGCTAAATATTTTGACGAGAGCGCCTGGAATCAGATGGTGGTCAAAGCCATATTTATGCAAAGGCCTCTGTTTAAAATTCAGCATGCAGAGTCAAGAGTCAATCAGGAGCTTGCGAATATCATCATAGATTTTGCTCACGAAAGATGGTCTGCAGGAAGAAATGTAATTCCTGAACTGTGGAGATTTGTCGGGCCATTTATCGATTCGGAAAACATCAAGGATATTTCAAAAGTGGTGACAAGTGACAAGGAACTTGAACAGAAAGCTGCTTTGTTGGCATGCAGCATGTCTACTTTTGACGGAGCAAAAGCACTTCTCAACCAACACCCAGAAGTGAAAACAGAAATAGAAACAGGAAAGTTGGATTGGAACTGGATAGGTGAGCAGGCCTTGGCCGATTCCTAAATCAGTTTTTCCGATCAAAATAAAGTATAGAATCTCAAAATCACCAGACATGGAAATGTTCATAGATCCCCATATTCACGTTACTTCCAGAACCACCGATGATTACGAAGCCATGCGTAAAGCAGGCATCGTTGCCATCATTGAGCCAGCTTTTTGGTTGGGACAGCCCCGGACAGAAGCGGCAAGTTTCAAGGATTATTTTAGCAGTTTAGTAGGCTGGGAAAGATTTCGAGCAAAACAGTTCGGGATTGTTCATTATTGCACCATCGGATTGAATTCCAAAGAAGCAAACAACGAACCTTTGGCAGAGCAGGTAATGGAGCTATTGCCGCTTTATGCAGGAAAGCAAGGGGTTGTAGCCATCGGTGAGATCGGATATGATGATCAGACAGCAGCGGAAGATAAATTTTATAGACTTCAATTGGAGCTGGCCAAGGAAATGGATCTACCAGTGATGATCCATACTCCGCATAGAGATAAGAAAAAAGGGACCACCAAAAGTATGGATGTCAGTGAAGAGCATGGTTTGGCTCCGAATATGGTCATTGTGGATCATAACAATGAAGAAACCGTAAAAGAAGTTTTGGATCGCGGATATTGGGCTGCATTTACTATTTATCCTCATACCAAAATGGGTTCAGAGCGAATGGTGGATATCGTGAAGCAATATGGTCCTGAGAGAATTATTGTGGATTCAGCTGCCGATTGGGGGATTTCTGATCCTTTGGCAGTACCAAAAACAGCTGCATTGATGCGGAAAATGGGAATTCCTGAAGAACACATCAGAATGACCTGTTATCAAAATGCTTTGACAGCCTATGCCCAAAGTGGTCAGATGGATGAATTGGATTGGTTGAATGCCGAGCCAATCGACCAGACCAAGAAGATGTCAGGTAATTCAGTGTTGAGAGGTGGTCAAGTGCCAAGAGTAGACGGACCTAGTGATCGGGTGGAAAATTAATACATGAGTAATTCGAGGATCTTTGCCCATTTGCAGCTTACCAGACCAGCAAATGTGGTAACAGCAATTGCAGATATCATGGCGGGTTTCGCCATTGCAGGGATTGGAGTTTACCTGACTTCTTTCTCCAATGAAGGCGGATATTTGCTGGACTTATGCTGGCTTGCATTTGCTACTATTGGTTTATATGCAGGAGGTGTGGCTTTTAACGACGTGTTTGATGCGGATCTCGATGCAGTGGAGCGTCCAGAGCGACCTATCCCCAGTGGTCGAGCTACCAAAAAAAGCGCTTCAATTATGGCATTTCTGCTTTTGCTAATGGGAGTGTTATCAGCTGCTCAAGTCAATACTGTTTCCGCGCTTATTGCCTTCACTGTGGCAATTCTCGCTGTTTTGTACGATTACTGGGGAAAACATCAAAACTTTTTTGGCCCGATCAATATGGGCCTTTGCAGGACTTTCAACTTACTGCTAGGGATCAGTGTCGTCCCGGAATTGGTTCAGGAATTTGCATTTATAGGCTTGATTCCACTGGTTTTCGTTGCCGCTATTACCATGATCAGTCGGGGTGAAGTCCATGGTAAAAACCGAAAAGCCTTATTTGGAGGACTGGCCATGTATCTCCTGATTGTGGCAAGTATCATAACCCTTGCATTTTTATTGGGCGGTAAACCATTGGAAGTACTCCCTTTTCTACTGCTTTTTGTTTACATGGTGTTTCCTCCTTTGGTTAATGCCATCAAAATACAGGAACCCAAACTGATCGGTAAAGCAGTCAAAGCGGCTGTAATTTCCCTGATTATATTAAATGCCTCACTGTCTGCGGCATTTGCAGGATGGATGTATGCATTGCTGGTGCTAATCTTATTGCCAATTTCCTTATGGCTGGCAAGAAAATTTGCTGTAACATAAGCCAATGCATGGAGTAAAGCCATAAATTGCGAATTGAAAGAACCTTTTGCCCCTGTTTTAGATTGAGTAATTGATGAAAAGAATAATTGAGCAAACCTTTGCTGTGCCTTATACCTACCCTGTGATTTTCTCTGAAAATATTTTTCAGACAGAAGATCATACCTTGGCGGATTTGCTTGATAATGGCAAAGGAGGGAAAGCATATTTTGTGATTGACAGTGGAGTGTCGGACTCACATCCTGAGCTGATCTCTCAGGTGAAAAGCTATGCTACTGCACATCAGAAGAAATTTAAGCTTTGTGCCGAACCCTTCCTTGTACCGGGAGGAGAAGCTTCCAAAAATGATCCGAAGTTTTACGAAAAAGTAGTGGAAGCTACCCATTTGTATGGGATTGACAGACATTCGTATATCGTAGCAATCGGAGGCGGGGCAGTATTGGATATGGTGGGATTTGCAGCAGCAGTTTCTCACAGAGGTATCCGTCTGGTCAGGATTCCCACTACGGTTCTTTCCCAGAATGACTCGGCAGTGGGGGTGAAAAATGGAATCAACTTCTTCGGAAAGAAAAACTATTTAGGGACCTTCGCACCACCTTTTGCGGTATTGAATGATTTCAATTTCCTAAAAACCCTGGATGACAGGGATTGGAGATCTGGGATTTCTGAGGCCATCAAAGTAGCATTGATCAAAGATCTGGATTTCTTTGAATGGATAGAGAATAACGCCGCTTCTCTGGCAGCCCGAGAGATGGAGCCAATGAAGGAATTGATCGTGAGGTGCGCTCAAATGCATTTGGATCACATTGCCGGCAAGGATCCTTTCGAAATGGGTTCTTCGAGACCTTTGGATTTTGGGCATTGGGCAGCACATAAGATGGAGCATCTCAGCAAATATGAGATTCGTCATGGTGAAGCTGTGGCCATGGGAATTGCTTTGGATTCGACATATTCTTTCCTGAAAGGGATGCTGACAGAGCCAGAATTAAACAGGATAATTTCTGTTATTTCTGAACTGGGTTTTAACTTATATCATGAGGTGCTTTCAGGCGAAATGTTGCTCAAAGGTCTGGAAGAATTCAGAGAACATCTTGGAGGTGAGTTGACAATTATGCTTTTGGCTGACTTAGGAAAAGGACAAGAAGTCCATGAAATGGATCAATCCTTAGTGATTTCAGCAGTTGAAAAATTAAAAGTATTCCAATCTGATCGGTTAATTGCCAATTGAATTAGATACCAATCCATAATCTTTACAAAAAATGATCATAAAAGAAGGAACACACCTGACATATTGCACCAATATTCACCCTGGGGAAAGCTGGCAGGAAACCTTCGATAATCTAAAAAAATATATTCCAGGCATCAAAGAAGAATTGACTCCTGATCATTCGTTTGGGATCGGACTTAGACTCTCACATGAGGCGAGTTTGGTGTTGCAGAAACCAGGCGAGTTGGAGACTTTTAAAACTTGGCTGGAGGAGAATAACTGCTATGTATTTACCATGAATGGCTTTCCCTATGGGGGTTTTCATGGGCAGATAGTCAAAGATGAGGTGCATGCACCGGATTGGACCACCAAGGAAAGACGGGATTATACCATACGACTTTTTGAAATTTTAGCGGAGTTGCTTCCTGATGAAATGGAAGGAGGGATTTCCACTTCGCCGCTTTCTTACCGTTTCTGGTTTGCCAATCAGCAGGACTTGGATCGGGCTATTACCAAATCCACTACCCATTTGGCTCAAGTGGTTTCAAAACTGATAGAAATCAAGCAAAAAACCGGGAAAGTCCTTCACTTGGACATTGAACCTGAGCCAGATGGAATCTTGGAGAATACCGCGGAAATGTTGGCTTATTTCAAAGACTGGTTGATCCCAATGGGAACAAGGGATTTGATGGATAATTTGGCAATGAGTCAGGAAGATGCTGAAGCAGCCATCAAGGAACACATCCGGCTGTGCTACGATGTTTGCCATTTTGCATTAGTCTATGAAAAACCAGAGGATGTTTTTAATGCCATGAAAGCTGCTGGCATCCAAATCGGGAAAATTCAGATTTCTGCTGCTTTGAAGCTGGCTATTCCAGAATCCAAATCAGATCGAGAGGCTATTCGTACCACTTTGAAGCCTTTTGCTGAATCTACCTATCTACATCAGGTAATTGGGAAAAATCAGGGCAATCAACTTGAATCATTTCGGGATTTGGATCAAGCCTTGGAAGCATTGGATCAGGTCAACCAAGATGAATGGAGAATTCATTTTCATGTGCCCGTATTTTTATCTGATTATGGCAGGGTTTCTTCCACTCAATCCGAAATTTTGGAAGTTTTGGATTATCTCAAAAAAGAGAAAATCACGGATCATCTGGAAGTAGAAACGTATACCTGGGACGTACTTCCTGAAGGAATGAACATCGATATTCAGAGCTCCATCATCCGAGAGCTTACCTGGGTAGCAGAAAATTTGAAATAAACATGAAAAAAACCGTCGTCATAGATGTGGTAGCATTATCACAAAGACTGATAGGGGATCATACACCATTTTTGAAAAAGTGGACTTCCAAGTCTCATCAAGCCACTATTAATCCGGTATTACCCGCAGTAACCACCTCTGCTCAGTCTACTTATTTAACCGGAAAGTGGCCAACTGACCATGGGATTGTAGGAAATGGCTGGTATTTTCAAGACGAATGCGAAATCAAGTTTTGGCGACAGTCCAATAAATTGGTACAGGCAAAAAACGTTTGGGATCTGGCGAAAGAGAAAGATCCAAAATTCACCGTGTCCAATATGTTTTGGTGGTATAATATGTATTCTACTGCCGATTATCAGGTGACGCCGAGACCCTTATATCCTAGCGATGGGAGAAAAATACCAGATTGCCATACTCATCCGATGGATCTCCGTGACCGTCTACAAAAGGAATTAGGGCAGTTTCCTTTGTTTACTTTTTGGGGGCCAAACACGAATATATCATCTACAAAATGGATCGCAGAAGCCTCCAAAAAAGTAGATGAATGGAAAAACCCCACGCTCACTTTGATTTATCTTCCCCACTTGGATTATGGGCTTCAGAAATACGGGATAGATTTTCCTAAAATCTCCAAAGATCTTAATGAGATTGATGCTGTCTGCGAAGACTTGATTACCTATTATGAAAAGCAGGGTGCTGAAGTGATTTTGCTTTCTGAATATGGCATTACATCCGTGAATCACCCAGTTCACCTCAATAGGATTTTCAGAAATGCCGGATTGATTCAGGTGAAAGATGAGTTGGGTTTGGAGACATTAGACGCAGGGACTAGTCGGGCTTTTGCAGTGGTGGATCACCAGTTGGCCCATATTCATGTAAAAGACAAAAAAGACCTTCCTTTGGTAAAGAAGCTTCTGGAGGAAACACCGGGAGTTGAGTTGATTTTAGATGAGGAAGGGAAGAAGAAGTACCACTTGGATCATGAAAGATCTGGAGATTTTGTGGTGGTGGCTGATAAGAATTCCTGGTTTACTTATTACTTCTGGCTGGATGATGCCAAAGCTCCAGATTATGCCAGATGTGTGGCAATTCATCAGAAACCCGGTTATGATCCGGTGGAGTTATTTGTGAACCCGGAGTTTAAGTTACCAATGGTAAAAATGGGAATGAAGGTTCTCAAAAAGAAATTAGGTTTCAGGTATCTGATGGATGTGATCCCGTTGGATGCTAATTTGGTCAAAGGAGCCCATGGAAGAATCCCGGAAGACAAGTTGGACCATCCGGTATTTTTCTCCTCCGACACATCCTTGACAACTGACTCACAAATAGAACCTACGGATATTCAAAGTCTGATTTTGAAAAAGATTTTTGGGTAATATTTAAATGATGAAATGAAAGAAAAAAAGCCATCCCCAATATGAGGATGGCTTTTTGTTGGTTATAAGGTTGGTTATTATTTTGCGTTGAAAGTCAAGCCTGAAACTATAAATGTTCCCGCTCCACCGTCATTTTTAGGTTTTGTCACGACAAAGAGTTTATGGAGTTTTCCATCGGCATTTCCTGTCAAAGGAATAGTAAATGGTGCGAAGCTTGGTGCGCCTTCAGGTCCATTGGAAGGTTGCTGAACAAATGTATGAGAACCTACCAATTCACCAGTTGGGCTGTCCAGTCTTAGTTCAAATTCATATTCGTCCCCAAGACTCCCTACTGTCACTGCTATTGCTGTTACCGATCCTACATCTGTCAGATCAATTCCATTTACTACAAATGAGGCTTCGTTTTTCGGTACCATAACTAAATTGTTACCCTCATAGGTCATGCTGCTATAACCTCCGGTATAATCCGTAGTAGTTGCCATATCGATGGTATTTCCTTTTAGAAGCAAAGTGGAAGTTCCAGTCAATGGCTTGATGTTTTCTCCACCTTGATCTGTGTAAGAAGCATTGAGCATTAAGACGCCGTTTGGCACTGCTTTTTTACCTAAAGTAGGGTCAATGCTCCCTGATGCTGGAAGAGAAGGTGTAGAAACCTGATCTAATGAAAGAATATATGCCACCAATGCGCTTAATTCAGAATCCTTTAGATCAGGATTTGCAGGCATCACAGTTTCTGCCCAGACTCCGCCTCCTCCGTTTTTGATCTTGTTTTTCAGGTATTCAATGTCACTTTCATTATATTTTTTGGCCACATCGATATAAGCAGGGCCTACAGATGCTTCGGCTTCTTTATGACAGGTTTTACAGGTCAGTGTGGTAAACAATGATTTGCCAATCATGGCCTCTGTCATTACTTTATGACCCATATCAGATTCTGCCTGGTCCAAGCCTTCGATGTAGTCTGCTGAAACATAAAGAGTGCTTAGATCAGTGGAAGCTTCAGGATGATCTGCGTCAGAAACACTCACCTGATATGCCACCTTCTTACCTGGGAAATAGAAAGATTTGTTGCCCTGAATGGCGATCGAAACTTCAGGAGCGATATTTCCGGAATAAACGGAAGCCATGCCACTTGTCCCGGTCAATCCTGCAGGATCCGTTGCTGTCACTTTGACCTCATATTCTCCGATAGAATTGAAGGTATGAGTGAGCGTGGGAACATCAGTGCTCTTAGTTTCTCCATTTCCAAGATCCCAAGTATAGGTCAAAGCATCGTTTTCAGGATCTGATGATTTTGCCGTAAAGATGACTGTCAATGGATTTTTACCTGAAGTCTTATCAGCGCTGATAGCACTGATTTGAGGGGCTCTGTTGCCTCCATTGTAGTCAATTCTAAACAGTCCTGCATCAGGGTTTTTGGCGAACCAGCCATTACCGTATTCCAAAATATACATCCTGCCATCAGGACCCATTTCCATATCGATAGGAGCATTGAATTTGGTGCTTGCCATAAATGGCTCCATTTTATCAAAATCTCCATTTTCTTTGATAGTTACGGCTTTGATCCAGCCTCGGATCCAATCATAGATAAAGATCTTTCCATCATAATATTCAGGGAATTTCGTGTCCGCATTATACATGTCTGAATAATAAACAGGACCTGCCATCGCATTTCTACCACCAGAGCCTACAGAAGGGAATTCTGCGGATACTCCATAAGGATACCAAATAAATGCCGGTGCCAAGGCAGGAAGGTTTTTAATACCTGTATTGTTGACAGAATTATTTTGTGGGCCATTTGGATCAAAAGCAGGTCCTACCTCTCCGGTTTCATAATCGAACTCGTGGTAAGCGTAGTTGTTTCCGACAAAATAGGGCCATCCAAAATTACCTGCTTTTCTAGCTTGGTTTAATTCGTCGTACCCTCTAGGACCTCTGGTAGCCATACTGTCAGCATTGGCATCTGGACCCACTTCACCCCAATATAAATACCCGTTTTTCTGATCAACTGAAATTCTATAAGGATTTCTATTTCCCTGAACATAAATTTCAGGCCTTGTTCCTTCGGTACCTTCTGGGTAAAGGTTTCCTGCTGGAATATCATAAGAACCATCTTCATTTACTTTGATTCGAAGAATTTTACCTCTTAGATCATTTGCGTTTCCTGAGGTTCTTCTCGCATCGTATTGCTCTCTTCCTGGTCTTTGATCCAGCGGAGCAAAACCATTGTTTACAAACTTGGAATCTGCTTGGTTGAAAGGAGTAGAGTTATCTCCCAAAGACAAAAACAAGTTTCCATCTTTGTCGAAAGCGATAGATCCACCTGTATGACAGCAAATATCTCTGTCTGAATGAATGTCCATAATCACCACTTCGGAAGCCATATCCCAAGTGTCATTTTTGAAAGTGAATCTGGAAAGTCTGTTGATTTCCTCATCTCCAGATGGTGCATAGTAGACAAAGACGTATCCGTTTTCGGCATAATTCGGATCTTTTTGGATCCCCATCAAGCCTTCTTCCGCATTAACTCCTTTGACTTCAGTTTTCCAATAAACATCCAGCTTGGCTATTTCTTTCAGTTCCTCTGTTTCATTGTCAAAGAATAGAATTTCACCTCTTCGCTGTGCTACCAGAATATCCAGATTCGGTAAAATGGTCATTTCTGTTGGCTCGGTAAATTCTGAAACTGCCAATGGGGTTTTGGTGAACCTGTTTTCTTCAGGGACTCTTTTTGATTTGGCTTTGCTGTAATCAAGCTCCAGGTTATCCCCGATAGCGTATTGAATTCCCGCCAATAAATGCGTTAGATATAGTTCCTCTGTGTAAGATTCATTGGTATGGCCTCCTCCAGTGTAAAAGGCTCTGCCACCGTCAAAGTCATGAAACCAAGCGATCGGATGCTCACCCATATCAAAGCCGCCTTTGTATGAATCTTCTTCCAGATTCAAAAGGACATGGACATCAGGGTTCATGTTTTTGTAGCTATACCACTCGTCTGTTCTTTCCCAAGGATTTGGGAGAAAGGAAGTAGCAGGGTTATTGGCATCTACAACAGTGATCGATCCAGGCTGAACGTTTGGATTTGGATCATTGATACCCGGGTGATCTGTAAAATAACCACCGACCAATCTACCATACCAGCCCCATTCGTATTCGGTATCGGCAGCTGCGTGGATGCCCACATAGCCACCCCCAGCTTGAACGTATCTTTCAAAATCAGCTTCTTGGTAGTTGTTCAGAACGTCTCCTGTAGTACTTAGAAAAATCACAGTGGAATACTGTGCTAGATTTTCTTCTGTAAATTTCTCGGATTGGGTGGTTGTGTCCACTTCAAAACCGTTTTCGGCGCCGAGTTTTTGAATGGCTGCAATGCCATTCGGGATGGATTCATGGTGAAATCCTGCTGTCTTACTGAATACTAGTACTTTTGGTGTACCTGAGCGCTTGTTCTTACAGCTCCAAGTACCCAAGCTTACCAGTACCACCAAAAGCAGGAGGTTACGTAGGTTTTTTGGGAATTTCATAATATCAAAATTTTCGGAAATTAGGGAATTATAAAATAATTCGCCCTAAATAACTGAAAATCCAGTGATATTTAATTCAGAAATTCCAATTATTTCCTTTTGAGACAATAGACTGTGGGAGGAATAAAAAAAAATCTTTGATTAATCCAGCAAATGTGCTCCTTCAGATAAAGTAACCTCAATGAAATCAGGCTGGATGCCGAATTTCTCTTCGTAGCGTTCTGAAATAAATTTTTTAAAATCCGGGAGCTGATTTTCATCCAATAGGTTGATAGTACAGCCACCAAAGCCTCCTCCCATCATTCTTGAGCCTAATACATATTCTTTGGTCCATGATTCAGAAGCCAGAAAATCCAATTCTTCGCAGCTGACTTCATACTCATTTTTAAGACTTTCATGTGATGCCTTCATCAATTTTCCAAAACTGATGAGATCTCCTTTTTTTAAGCTTTCTCCAGCTTGATGTACTCTTGTATCCTCTAAAATGACATGTTTTGCTTTGGGAAATAATTCCTCCGGCAATATGTTTTTCACTTGTTCGAGTTGGGCCTCTTTTAAATCCCGGAGGGTTTTGATTCCGGGAAAAGTTTCAGAAAGGATCCGGACGCTTTCTTCACAGGCGGCTCTTCTTTTATTGTATGCAGAATCTGCCAGCTTGTGTTTTACTTTGGTGTTTACCAAAAGTAAGCAGTATTTACCCAAGTTAATCGGAACTTCTTCATGGCTGTTTGATCTGCAATCCAAGAGGAGAGCATGATTTTCCTTTCCAAAAGCCGAAGCATATGGATCCATAATTCCGCAATTTAATCCTTCAAAAAGCTGCTCGGATTTTTGCGCATAAAGAGCCATGGACTTTTTTGGGATTTTAAACCCAAATAGTCCGCTGAGGCCAGTAGCAATACTGACAGATAAAGCTGCCGATGAAGATAAACCAGAACCTACCGGGATATTTCCCCCAAAAACCATATTGAAACCTCTTGCCGGGTAGCCGGCCTGTTTAAACTGGGCTACCATTCCCATGACGTAATTTGCCCAATGGCCTTTTTTGGGAGAAAAGGAGTTTACATCAAATACAAAATCTTCCCTGAAATCCAATGAATGGACATTAGCTGAATTGCTTTCGTTTTTTTGAATTCCTACCCAGATACCTTGTGATACTGCAGCTGGGAAGACAAACCCTTCCTGATAATCTGTATGTTCGCCGATGAGGTTGATTCTGCCTGGGGCAAATGCCAGGATAGGCTCTTGAGAAAAAATCTCAAGAAAAGAATTTGTGATCAAATCACGCATTTAATGACTGATTTCGGTGGATTTTCTAGGAATAAGGGTAGTCTCCAATACGATAGAAATAGGATCGTCTGAGGCAATTCCATCTAGCTGATCGAGGAGGTGACTTACTGCCAACTTGCCCATTTCATAGCCTGGTTGAGAGACAGTCGTCAAAGGAGGTTCCACTACAGCGGCTGTAGGATTGTTAGTGAATCCAGCTAAAGCAATGTCTTGGGGAATCCGGATGCCTTGACTTTTCCAATGCATCAAAACTTCCACTGCTACTGGATCGATCATGCAAAAGACTCCATCAGGCCTGTTCTCCATTTGGAGGATTTCTTCCGCAACAGCCATATTTCCTTCCGTGGTCAAATCGGTGATTTTTATAAGAGATGGATCTTCTGCCACTCCAAATTCTGCAAGGGCTTTTAGATAGCCTTCTTTTCTTTTTTTACTGATATATAAATCTTCCGGTCCGGAAACATACATCACGCGTTTGCAGCCAACTTCTAACAGATGCTTGGTGACCTGATAGGCTCCACCAATGTCATTGAAAGTAACTTTGGATACTGGGATATCTTCCTGAACTCTATCGAAAAGGACAAATGGGATTTCCCTGTTATATAATTCAAAAAGATGCTCGTAATGATTAGTCTCCCTGCTCAATGAGATCAAAAGCGCATCGACTTGGCTGGAAACCAAAGTTTTGATGTTGGCGATTTCCAATTCCAAATGCTCATTGGACTGACAGATCATCACATTGTATCCCCTGGTCGTTGCCTGATCCTGAATCCCCGAAATACAGGAGGCAAAAAAGTGCGAGGTGATTTCAGGTACGATGACACCGAGTGTTTTGGTACGACTGATACGGAGACTTTGTGCGAGAAGATTGGGTTGGTAATTCATCTCCTTAGCCATTTCCACAATTTTCCGCTTGGTCTCCGGATGTAATTCAGGAGAGTCTTTCAAGGCCCTGGAAATGGTAGAAACCGATACGCCTAATTTCTTGGCGATTTCTTTCATTGTTACCTGATGCCCTTTTTTCATGGGTAAACTTTGGTTAGCTAAAGCGCATTCAATTGCACATTAGACAGAAGTGAATTGGAAAGATAAGTTATTTACTCTTGGTAAACTGTAAATAAAACAGTTTCTCCTACAGCTTGCAAGGTTCTCCGATCAATCAAGTCCATATTATCGCTGTGTGTGTGATGGTAATGACCAAAACCATAATCAGGAGAGAAGTCTAATATGTCTATCATCGGTATTCCAGCCTTGGCATTGACAAAGGCATGATCGTCTAAGATTTCTGCAGCATCCCGCATGACGAAAAAGTCGCTATGACCGATTTTTGCGGCATTTTCCCAGACTTTTCTAAGAATCCCTGAAGCATATTGCCTGCTATAGCCTTCGTAATAAAACTTTGCTCCTTTGGCTCCGACCATATCCAAGAGAATCCCATAATAGGCAGTGTAATTTGGGGCATGCTTGTTTTCAGACCAATACTGGGATCCTAGACACCACCAGAAATCCTGTGTAGTATTTCTGACTTTTGTTTGTTCTGGCTCTCCGTCATCCTCTCCGTCAAACAGGATAAAGTCAATTCCCACACCCGGCTTTAATTCTTGGGAGTGAATGGTTCTGGCGATTTCTATTAAAACGCCCACTCCGCTCGCACCGTCATTGGCTCCCTCGATGGGTTGATCCATTTCCTGAGAATCTTTGTCTGCGATTCTTCGACTATCCCAATGTGCAGATAACATGATCCTTTTGCTAGCTGCAGGATTATAGGATGCGATGATATTGCTGAGGTTCCAAGTCAGGTTATCGTAGGTTTTGGCTTCGAAATCCTGAGTTTGTACACTCAATCCATAACTTTCAAACTTGGAAATGATCCATTCTTTAGTCTCCTGATGAGCCGGAGTCATAGGCACTCTTGGTCCAAAATCCACTTGTTTTTGGACGAATGCATAAGCAGAATCAGCCGAAAAGCTAGGGTAGGGTTTGGCCGGAGTTTCAGTAACTGTCTCTGTTTTCTTTTCAGGAGAGCTACACGCAATAGCCAGAAGCAATACAGCTAGAATCCAAATCCTATTCTTCATATGCCCAATCAATTTTGTCTTTCATGTCTTTTACTACAAAGCCAAGATCTTTTAAACCGGCTCTGATCTCATCCACTTTGGCATAATCACGAGCAGTTTTCGCTTCAGTATAGAGCGTCAATAGCAATTGGATCATTTTATTTTGTGAATCAGATTTCTCCTCAATCAGTCCAAGAATATCCTCTACAAACGTGATAAATGTAGAAATCAATTTATTAAATACTTCTTCTCCAACTACAGCAGACTGTAGTTGACCAGTGTATATGGAATTTATCTTTTTCAATAAGTTGAACAAGTGACCAATAGCCTGTGCCGTGTTGAAATCATCGTCCATCGCCCGATAAGCGTTGGTGATACTATTCTCAATCTGCTCCATTTGCTTTTCATCGAGAGCAACTTCTGCATCTTGGTATTCCAGCATTTTGGCGATTCGCAGTCCATTGATCAGTTTTTTATATCCTTTTTGAGCAGCCTTCAACGCATCATTGGAAAAATCCAAAGTGGAGCGATAATGTGCTGTCAGCATAAAGTAACGGATGGTCATCGGACTATAGGCCTGCTCCAATAAATCATGATCTCCATTGAATAATTCCTGAAGCGTGATAAAATTCCCCAAGGATTTACCCATCTTCTGGCCATTGATGGTGATCATATTATTATGCATCCAATAGTTTACCGGATCCTTATGATTGCAGGCATTTCCCTGTGCGATTTCACATTCATGATGTGGGAACATCAAATCCATTCCACCTCCATGGATGTCAAAGTTAGTTCCCAAGTATTTTGAACTCATGGCAGTACACTCTAGATGCCAACCTGGAAATCCGACTCCCCATGGAGAATCCCATTTCATGAGATGCTCTGGAGCCGCATTTTTCCACAAGGCAAAATCCACAGGATTCCGCTTTTCGGATTGCCCATCCAAATCACGGCTTCCGCTCATTAATTCATCGATTACTCTACCGGAAAGTCTTCCATAAGGAGTTCTTTCGTTGTATTTCAGCGTATCGAAGTAAACTGATCCATTTATTTCATAGGCCAAGCCTTCCTTAAGAATTGCTTCCACTAAAGCAATTTGTTCAGGAATATGACCTGTAGCTCTTGGTTCAATATTCGGTTTCCATGTATTCAGCAAAGCCATATCCCGATGATAAGAATCCGTGTATTGCTGTGCAATTTCCATAGGTTCCAATTGCTCTAGCTTGGCTTTTTTGGCGATTTTATCTTCTCCCTCGTCGGCATCACCTTGGAGGTGGCCTACGTCAGTGATATTTCGGACATACCTGACACGATATCCCAAATGGGTAAGGTATCTATTAACTGTGTCAAAAGTTACTGCTGGTCTGGCATGTCCCAAATGTGCGTCTCCGTAAACTGTCGGTCCGCAGACATACAATCCTACGAAAGGAGGGTTAATGGCTTGGAAGTTCTCTTTCTTGCGGGAAAGAGTGTTGTAAAGCTTTAATTGATGCGATTTCATTGATAGAATCAAGATTCAAGTATAAAGAACCAAGAACGGGAAAAGCCCAAAAATGATTCAGGCTGCAAAATAGGGGATTAAGACTTGGAAATGAAAGAGAATGCAAATCCAAACTCAGTTTACTGTGCTGTAGCTGTAAAATGTTTTAAAATACGAAGAAAACCCATATTCAGGATAAAGTTCCTCTTCAAGAATCATTCGATCTTGTTCGTCATAAGAATAGACAAACATAGGAAGTAAATTTCCATTTGGGAAAACTGGAATTGATTTGGAAATAAGTTTCCCACTTTCGTCATAGATATAGTGCCAATCTCTGATTGGACTTACAGTTTGATCTGATATGCCCCAAATTTGGCGGGTTATTCGGCCATTTTCATCGTAATAAAAAAAGTAGCCTTCACCACTTTCAGGTACTGGGCCAAAGATAATTTCACTAACTAAGCCTTTATCATTGTAGCTATATTGTAAATGGATTTTCCCTTCTCGTATAATTTGATGCAATTTTCTATCTGAATTATATAAATATTTAAATATTGTTCCCAATCTGTGTCCAGATACATCTTTTGGGTAAGAGTTTGTTTCAATTAGCAAATTATTAGAATAAACAAAAATTGTTATGCTGGTAGTGTCCAGAGATTCATTAAGATATACATCAAATAATTCCAATCCCTGAGAATCATAGTACTTATCCTGATGATATAAAAAACTATCCAGCTGAAATTTTGTGATTCTACTAGGTTTGGTTTTGGAAGGAACTACTTTTTGAATCAGTAGATCAAGAGAGTAATAGGGCTCATTTTTAGGCTCCAAAATATCTTCCTCTTTTGGTCCCACCTCACAACTTGTAATGGTCCAAAAGACACTTAAAAGCAAAAAATAATTGAGTATGTTTTTCATTTGATAAATAATTTAAAACCAGTGTGATAATCTAACGAAAATACTGATTGAAAATGATTTGGAACTTAATAAATAATTTTATCACTATCACTTTTGCTTATCAATTTATCATGCAAAAAAGAACCTCCTGATTGAAGTCAGGAGGTTTCTCTTTTAGTTAGTTTAGAATTTTAACTATTAATGCTTAAAGTGTCTTACTCCTGTCATCACCATTGCTATACCGTGATCATTACAGTAGTCGATACTCAATTGATCTTTGATGGATCCTCCAGGTTGTACTACCGCAGTAATTCCTGCTTTGCCGGCGATTTCCACACAATCTGGGAATGGGAAGAAAGCATCAGAAGCCATCACAGATCCTTTTAGATCGAAACCGAATTCATATGCTTTTGTAATTGCTTGCTTCAAAGCATCTACTCTTGAAGTCTGTCCAACTCCAGAAGAGAACATCTGATTATCATTGCTTAGGATAATGGTATTGGATTTGGTGTGTTTACAGATTTTCGCTGCAAAAACCATCGCATCCATTTCCTTGTCGGTAGGAGTTTCCTGAGTGACAACTTTAAAATCTTCCTTGGTCTCTGTGGCAAGATCTTTATCCTGTTCGATGACACCATTTAGAAGCGTTTTCATCATTTTAGTACCTGGAAGATCGATTTTCTGACGCAGTAAAATTCTGTTTTTCTTGGAAGTCAACACTTCCAAAGCTTTCTCAGTAAACTCCGGAGCAATCAATACTTCGAAGAACAATGAATGCATTTCTTCCGCTGCATCTTTATCGACTGTTTGATTGGTAACCAAAACACCTCCAAAAGCTGAAATGGTATCTGCTTGGAAAGCCTTTTGGTAGGCTTCTTTTACTGTTGGTGCCAAAGCAACTCCACAAGCATTGGTATGTTTCAGGATCGCAAAAGCTGTTTCTCCTTTGAATTCAGCAATCAAATTCACTGCTGCATCTACGTCTACCAGATTGTTGTAAGAAAGTTCTTTACCATTCAACTGATCAAAAAGTGCATCCATGTCTCCATAGAAATGAGCTGCTTGATGCGGGTTTTCTCCGTAACGAAGCGCTTTAGCTTTATTTTCAGAAACTTTCAGAGCTGGAATGTTTTCAGTTTGGTTGAAGTAATTGAAAATATGAGTGTCATAATTTGAAGAAACCTGAAATGCCTGAGCCGCAAAATAGCGACGGTCTTCGATGGTAGTGGCGCCGTCTTGGTCAGCTAATTTCTGTTCCAATTCTGTGTATTGGTCTTTAGAAGCAATGATGATTACATCTTTGAAATTTTTGGCAGCGGCTCGGATCAAGGAGATGCCTCCGATGTCAATTTTCTCGATGATATCAGCTTCAGAAGCTCCTGAAGCCACTGTTTCCTCAAAAGGATACAAATCTACAATTACCAAATCGATGGCAGGTATGTCGTATTCGGCAGCTTGAGAAAGATCTCCCTCATTTTCTCTTCTGTAAAGGATCCCTCCAAAGATTTTTGGGTGAAGGGTTTTCACTCTTCCTCCGAAGATAGATGGGTAGCTTGTCAATTCTTCAACAGGAACAACTGCTGCGCCTTGCTCTTCGATAAACTTTTGAGTGCCGCCAGTAGAATAGATGGTGACACCGTGTTTTTTCAATAGGGCAATGATAGGTTCGAGATTGTCTTTATAGAAGACTGAGATAAGGGCAGATTGAATTTTCTTTGTTGCCATTTGGGAATGGATTTGTTTGATTTCTAAAGGATAACCTTGCCCGCTAAAGCGGAATGCAAAGGTAGGAAAATGCCTGAAAGCGACCTAGAAGAAAATGGAAATAGGATCAGTAGGTTTTATAGTAATACAGGCTTATTATACCACTTGAATTTTTCAAACTGTATAAAATACTCCGTAGCACAGATTTTTAACCCTTCAACGAGTAATTGTGGAGTGGCTTTAAAAAAAAACAATTCTGAAATTCGGATTTATAAAATGGTATAATTTTTCAATAGTTACTTTCTTCAGAAGGTTAAAATTAGGGTAAGCGGCTTTGCCTATAACGCTTAAAAACTCCATTTTTCTCTGAAATATTTTCCTGTTATCGGAGCACCAACTTTACTATAGGCTTTACATTTAGGACCTTGTATTTTCTTCTCAAGAATTCTCAAATGTCTTGAATTAACCTACTATAATGGAAATCAAAAAGGATTGAATTGCTTTTCTGTTTTCTCTTGAAATACCGATCATTTTTCGAAAAGTCTCTTTTTGATTTGAAAAAATGGTAAATAATTATTCCAATAATCCCTCTATCACTTGAGGGAAATACTTGTGTTCCAGTTCATGAACTTTTGCCGCAATGCTGTCTGGAGTATCCAGTTCGTTGAGTGTGGTATGAGCTTGAAAAATGATTTTCCCTTCATCATAGTTTTCATTGACTAAGTGAATTGTAATACCTGTTTCCTTTTCACCGGCAGCTTTTACAGCTTCGTGCACAAAATGTCCGTACATGCCTTTTCCACCATATTTAGGAAGCAAAGCTGGATGGATATTGACCATTCTGTCTGGAAATGCCCGGGTGAGTTCGACAGGAACCTTCAAAAGAAAACCAGCCAGAATCACGTAATCTATTTTTTCGGCTTTAAGTTTATCCAATAAGATTCCGGTATCCATTTCTTTTTTGCTGAAGGTGAAAGAGGGAACGTTAAATTTCTTGGCTCGCTCTAGAACGTATGCATCGGGTTTATTGGAGGCTATCAGTGTGATTTCAGCTATGTCAGAATGCTGAAAATGAGCCATGATTTTTTCGGCATTAGAGCCACTTCCTGATGCTAGAATTGCTAGGCGTTTCAATGGATTGGAGTTTTTGATGGTTACTTGCGAAATTAAAGGAATTCTCCCGCAATGGCGCCAAGCAGCAATGTGTTTTTTAATCAAAGTTTAAAGCTACCAATCCCATTTCCTCATTGATTGAAAATATTACTATTTCCATTAATCGAGATTGCTTCCCTATGAAGCTCATCCTGACTTTCCGAAAAAAAGCTCCCTGCTTCCAAGTTCCCTATCCTCTGACCTGTCCACTCCCTCTCACAATCCATTTGTAGCTACAGAGCTCTTTCAAAGCCATCGGGCCACGTGCATGCAGCTTTTGGGTGCTGATCCCGATTTCTGCTCCCAATCCAAATTGGGCACCATCTGTAAAAGCAGTGGAGGCATTTTCATATACTGCAGCGGCATCAACTTCCAATAAAAAGCGATTGATGTTTTCCTGGTTTTCGGATACGATCGCCTCGGAATGTCTCGAAGAATAAATCGCAATATGATCCAAAGCTTCATCGATGGAATAAACAGTTTTGATAGCCATTTTTAAACTGAGAAACTCAGTTCCAAAATGAGACTTATCTGCTATTTGGATCAATGGATTTGATTTTAAGGTTTCAAAAGACCTTTCGTCAGCAAAAATCTGAACTCCTTTTTCCAATATCGGTTCAAGTAAATAATTCAAATCAGAGAGCCTTGATTCGTCTATAATCAAACAATCCAAGGAATTACAGACACTGGGTCTTCGGGTTTTGGCATTGAATATAATGGCTTTTGCTTTTTCCGAGTCTGCTGTTTCATCCACATACGTGTGGACGATTCCAGCTCCGGTTTCTATTACAGGTACTTTGGCGTTTTCCCGGACAAAATTGATCAAACCCTGAGAGCCTCGAGGGATGATCACATCTACAAAATCCACAGCTTCCAGTAAGGCTTTTGTCGCAGCTCGTTCTGCTGGTAACAGTTGAAATGCGGTGGTTGGCAAACCATGGTTTTCCAAAACCTGATGGATTAAAGACATAATTGCACGATTGGAATGATCGGCATCCGAACCTCCTTTTAAAACCAAACCATTTCCTGATTTTAGGGCCAGAGAAAAAACATCAAAGGTCACATTTGGTCTAGCCTCGTAAATAATCCCGACCACTCCTAGGGGGACGGTGACTTTTGACAAGGAAAGCCCGTTTTCCAAGGTTTTGCTTTCCAGAATATGATGCAGCGGACTTGGCAAAGCGCTGACGGAAACCAATTCTCCGGCTATAGCTGCTATTCTTTCCTCAGTTAATAACAGACGATCATACATAGGGTCTTCTGTATCCATTTTCAGAAGGTCTTTTTCATTCTCTGCCAATAGAAAAGGGGCATTTTCCACCGCTAGAGCAGCCAGGTTATGTAGGACAAAATTGACCTGTTCATTGCTGATTCCTGTCAGTTTTCTGGCTCCTTTTTTAACTTCTTCAAATATTGATTGGTACTCAGTCATGATCGAAAATATAGAGGTAATCGTAATGGATTAATGCTTTTTGGTTTTTCTGTCCGATGCGTTCCAAAGCATGTTTGGATGAATATTCGGCCCTGCCCAGACCTATTTTATGACCTTTTTCATCTTTGATCAATAAAATGTCCCCTTTGGAAAACTCCCCTTCCAGATTGGTAATACCGATAGGTAATAGGCTTCGGATCACTTCGGAGTTTAACGAGGCTTTGGCACCATCGTTGACAATGATGACACCTTTGTAATATTCTGTGCCATGAGCCAGCCATTTTTTGACTCCTTGTTTGGCTTTTTTTGGTTCGAACCAGGTACAGCGAAGTGACTTCTCTGCAAATTCCTGAAGAACATGGTCTTTATTTCCGTTTGCGATGATCACTTGTATACCTAAATCAGCGGATTTTTTTGCCATGGCATATTTGGTCAACATTCCGCCCCTTCCAAAAGAGGACTTGGATGCAGAAATGTAATTGCTTACTTCAGGCATGCTGGATGCGACTTTTTCGATAAGTTGGGATTCAGGATCGGAGGGATTTCCTGTGAAAATACCGTCCACATTGGTCAGTAGCATCAGGGTATCCGCATTGATCATGGCGGCAGTTAAGCTTGCCAATTCATCGTTGTCAGTAAACATCAGCTCCGTGATGGTGACTGTATCATTTTCATTGATGATGGGAAGAATTCCCTGCGAAAGCAAAGCCTGAACGCAGTTTTTCATATTCAGAAAATGCTTTCTGTCTCGGAAGTCTTCCTTGGTGACTAAGATCTGCGCTACAGCTTGTCCGTGTTTTTCAAATAGATTTTGGTATTGATTAATCAGTCTCACCTGGCCAGTGGATGCCCAGATTTGCTTTTTAAAAACAGGGTTAAGTTTCTCGGGGAGAGGAATTGATTGTCTACCAAAAGCGACTGCTCCTGAACTGACCAAGACGATTTTTTTACCGGATTGAATCAGTTTTTGAATTTGGTTTACTAGATTTTGCATGCGCTCCAGGTCAGGAAGGCCGTTTTCCTGGGTGAGCACATTGGATCCTATTTTGATGACAAGCAGCTTGCTGTTCAGCATATTCGAAAAATTTGCCTGAAAATAGGGAAGTTGATATGGAATTGCTAAAAATGGGCCATTGAAGTGAAAATCAATTCTCTAAAAAGGCTTTTGATACTGTTTAATTTGGTCGAGGGATGTTTTCCAAAAATTAGAGCAGCCCCATACTCATGGTGCCGACCAGCATCAGGATTTTGGCGAAGGAGCTTAGTTTGGAGAATTGATCCTTGCGGTCGGCTTGATAAATCAAGTACATAAAATAACTGAAGAAAACCCCCAATCCACCGAAATATAAGAATATCAGAGGTCGGTCCAGTTTAAAAGTCACCACTAAAATAGAACTCACAAAGATCAAGGCGATGACAAAAATTACTTTTTTGGTATTATGAAAACCTATGACAATTGGCAGTGTTCTACAGCCGTGTTTTCTATCTCCAGGTCGGTCTTCGATGTCTTTGATGATCTCTCTGATCAGATTTAAAAAGAATGCGAAAATAGCATAGGTCAAAATCAGAAGTTCTGATTTCTGGTAATAAAACCCGACTAAAAAGATGGTAGTAGCTGTCAGAAGTGCTACTGTGAGATTTCCGATAAATGGTTCTCTTTTTAATCGGTTACTATAAATCCAAAGGAGAAAAGCAGCCACAATATTTACCAATCCCACTTTTGGAGAAACTATAAAACCGAGTGAAATCCCCGTAAGATTCAAAACAGTGTGCAACACTATCACGACTCTTCTTTTGATTCCTTTTCCCACCACGACTTCCTTTGGTCGATTGACGTAGTCGATTTTCACATCGTAGTAGTCATTGATCATGTAACCGGCTGCCGCGATAATCACTGTAGAGAATACCAATAAGTACAAGTTGTAATCCTGCAAAACCGGCAGACCGGAATTAGTATAGCCAACTAAAAAATAGGCAGTCATGAGTTGGGCGAAAGCAACCATGAGCAGATTGATAGGTCTACTGATCCGGAAAAGTCCTTCAAAAGAAATCGTTCTTTCCATGCTGATTGCATTCATAAGCCAAAAATAGTCTAAATCAGTTCATTAACCTTGGTTTTGGAAACGGAAAAAAGAAAAAAACGATTTCGTAAGTTTCGGGTTTTTAAAAATTTCAATTCATTATATTAATTCTCCATTTTGAATAAACCCTTAAAACCATGAATACAAAATCTTCCAATTCAAGAAGAGATTTCCTTGCCAAATCCGGCAGTTTGCTAGCCGGTTCTATTTTTATTCATCCCATCGGTGAAGCCTTGACACTTTGGGATAAACCCGGAGAAAAGATGAAAATCGGCTTGGTGGGTACCGGAATCAGGGGAACCACCATGTTTGGAAAAAGTGTCAAACAAGTCTACAACGATCAAGTGGAGTTCGTCGGGCTATGTGATAAAAACGAAGGTAGAGTTGCCTATGCAAAAGAATACATAGGGGTGGATTGTCCAGTATTTACGGATTTTGATAAAATGCTGGAGGAAGCAAAGCCTGATGTCATCATCGTGACGACAATGGACAGTACCCATCATGAATTCATTATCAAAGGACTGAATTCCGGTAGAAACGTTATTTCCGAAAAGCCGATGACTACGGATGAGTTTAAATGCCAGGACATATTAAATGCAGAAAGAAAGTCTGGCAAGAAACTTATCGTGACATTTAATTATCGCTATTCACCTCATAGACAAAAAATCTATGAATTGCTCAGAGCTGGCGAAATCGGAGATATTACCTCTGTGGATTTTCATTGGTACCTCAATACCTCACATGGCGCGGATTACTTTAGAAGGTGGCATGGCTATAAGGAAAAGAGCGGGACGCTTCTTGTCCATAAGTCGACTCACCATTTTGATTTGTTAAACTGGTGGCTTGATTCGGATCCAGAAGAGGTTTTTGCATTTGGGCAACTGGAATTCTATGGAAAAAACGGGCCTTACAGAGGAGAAACCTGTAGGAGTTGCCCTCACAAAGGGGAATGCGATTTTTACTGGGATGTGACCAAAAATGAGCATTTGACCAAGCTCTATGTGGAAAATGAACAATACGATGGCTATCATCGGGATGGTTGTGTTTTCAGAGAAGACATCAATATCTACGATAAAATGGCCGTTCAGATCCGATATAAAAATAAAGTTCAGGTGAGTTATTCTTTGACTACTTATTCTCCTTACGAGGGATACAGAATAGCTTTCAACGGGACAAAAGGACGATTGGAAGCATGGGTAAAAGAAAGCCAACCTTGGAAAGTGGAGCCTCAGGATGAAATTCGTCTTACCAAGAATTTTGGGGAGTCAGAAATTATCGTGGTACCCCATGGCGGTGGAGGTCATGGCGGGGGTGATACCCGCTTAAAGGATAAGATTTTCAAAGACCCAAGTGCTGCGGATCCTTATAGGCAATCAGCAGGAAGTAGAGATGGGGCAATGTCTATTTTGGTGGGAATCGCAGCTAGAAACAGCATTGAATCAGGAAAGCCGGTGATGGTGCAGGATATGACTGATATTCCTTTGCTCCCTTCTGGAAGAGGTGCTTAAACATATTTGACAAGGATTTGCTAAAAAGTAAGCCGGGAAGTTAAAAATTGAGGTTTTAATTTTCCGGCTTTCCTATGTAGTTGACTGATGTCTGTCTTTGCCTATTGACGCTCAATTGAAGCACATCCGGTCTGGAATAATGTCCCACAGCATCGAAGTTTTGGCGCTCTTCCAGGACTCTATTGAAATCCAGTGTTTCTGTCAAAATCCCTTCAAAATTGGCTTCAGGTTCTAAGATCCATTTCCCATCTGGGCCAGCTATGCAAGAACCCCCATCAGCGAGTACCTCTGGGGTATTTTCAAGGATTTTTTCTAGATGAGGAGTATTTGCCGGAAAGTCGGATTTTCGCATTAGGCTAGAAACCGAAATAACAAAGGATCTGCTTTCCTGAGCGATCATCCGGGTGATGTTTTCGGTATTTCTGACAGCTCCAGGCCAAACGGCAATGTGCAGATTTTCGCCCAGACCATACAAAGCTGTTCTGGCCAAAGGCATCCAGTTTTCCCAACAATTCAAACCACCGACAGTAAACGCTTTCAATGGGTGCACCTGTAAGCCATTTCCATCACCTGGAGACCAAGTAAGTCGTTCTTCGTAAGTGGGTTGTAGTTTTCGGTGAATGGATTTGATTTCGCCAAATGGATTGATGAAAACCAAGGTACAATAAATGCTATGGCCGCCTCTGTCAATAGGTCGCTCGATAATTCCCAAATAAATGGCGATTTGATGGGTTTTCGCCAGAGATTGGAGTTCTTTCAAATCACCTTGATCGATCTGCACGGCATTCCTGACATAATGGGCGTGAATTTCTTTCTGGATTTTATCATCCCAAGCAGAGCCATTAGTGATAGAAAGCCAAAAAGGATAGCCTGGAACCAAGCCCTCTCCGAAAACGATTAATTCACATCCCTGAGAAGCGGCTTCAACTATAGTTTGCTTTACCTTTACAAGTGTTTCAGCCTTATTCAACCAGACTGGGGCTATCTGTGCCAAAGCAACTTTCAATAGGTTTTTCATTTCAATTGTGATTTCCTGAAATTAACAGGATTATGCTCTAAAAACCGCGGTGAAACAAAAAAAAAGCGACTCAAAAAGAGTCGCATTTTTAATCTATCTAAACCAACTTATTAACTAACTGTTTACCACTTCAGGTTCTACCTCTACCAGAGCAACGGCGCCGTGAATGGCAGTTTCGTCGAGTTCTGACAGTAAAATCTGGAATTTTTCCAGGACAGTAGGATACTGAAAAGTGGATAATGTTTTATACAAAGACTTTTCAAAAAGAGGAAACGATTTTCTGATGGATCCTCCGAGCACAATGGCTTCCGGTGCCAGAGCGTAAAGAATGTGTTTAATCAATTCACCTAAGTGATGTCCATATTCTTCAAATGCCTGAATGGCTGTAGGGTCTCCGTTTATGGCGAGTTTTGCCAGGGCTTTTGGCCGCTGATGGTAAAAATTATGAAAGAATTTACCACTACAGTAAAACTCAAAATTATTATCCAAATAAGGTGCGCTGCACCATTCTCCGGCAGCTGAAGTAACTCCACTGTAGAGATGACCGTTGATCACGATCCCTCCGCCTACGCCGGTCCCTAAAGTGATCCCAACCAGGTTTTTGAAGTTTTTTCCAACGCCATATTTATGTACTCCCAAAGCAAAGCAGTTTGCATCGTTGTTGATGAAAACAGGTTTGGCAAAGCGATCTATCAGAAATTTACGAAGCTCCACGTGCTGGAAAGCAGGGATATTTGCAAGGCCTAATACTATGCCTTCATTTACATCTACCAAGCCTGGGATTCCTATTCCAATTCCTGCGATATCATGGTGCATATATGACTCGATAAATAAGGCAATCGTCTCCAGAATATGTTCTTTATCTTGATCGGCTGGAGTGGCAATCGATCGGATATCTACGAGATGTCCTTTGATCAATACACCGCCTTTGATGCCTGTGCCCCCGATGTCCAATCCCAAAATGGCTTTTTCCATTCGTTTTGGTTTACTGTTTAGCTAATAGGTTTTAAAGGTCGGACATGAATTAAAGTGATTTTAATCCATGCCCAATCCATTTATTTTAATTTTAGAGCATTCCTTCGATTGATTTTTCTAGTTCTCTGGCTGTTGCCAAGAACTCCTCTACATTCATGTCACGGAAGAAAATCAAGCCATGGCTCGATCTCACTTTTGCTCTGTCATGCTGGTAGAAATAATTCTTTCCGAGCAATAACTGGATGTCATTCAGCTGATTTACCCAAATTCTCTTGGCTACTGTACTGAATTTACCATTATGAGAATAACTAGGGAAAGAAGCATTTACCTGGCTAAGGTAACAATTGGAAAAAGAATCTTCCATTACAGACATATCGCCAAGTGAAACCGGAACGATCACATTTGCTTCATGCGGTTCAAACTTAAACCAAACATTTCTATACCCAATAATCCGTAAGTTACTGATGTCCTTTTCTTCACCCCATTGACGTACTGCTTCAGCAGTCGCCTGCAATACTTTGTAGTGAGTATCCGGACCAGAACCTTCCGGATCCAGCGTTAAACTAATCTTTGTTGGGTTTACTTTTCTAAACATTTCCACGATCGGTTCCACATCTCTCTTTTTGTCCGGCTGCTCCGTGAAAATATCACCCGTATAGAAACCTAATCGTAAGTGATGAACATTTTTCACCTGAACGCCAAAGTGGGCCCATACCAATTCTTCCTCAAACTCACGGATCATCCCTTTTAGTTTTTGGATTTTTGATGGGTTTTTCTCACCGTCATAGCTATTTCTCAAAATGCTGATGACTTCGTTGATAGTCTCTCTGAGTTGGGATTTGTTTTTCACTCCAAAAACAATCACCAACGCTCGAACTACTCTATGGCAAAGACCTCTTTCTCTTTCGTCAGCTCTTTCAGAAGCCACATTGGTCAAGAAATGGTACACGTCTTTATCCGTTTTCAGACTATAGCCCACTTCAAAGAAGTCAGGGAAATTGACCATCTGTATACGGTCTTCGTCAAGAAGTTTCTTGGTATACTGTAAGGTATCGATTACGAAGGTGTTCGTTACCGCTGTAAAACCTGAAGTCAAAACGGAGAAATGTGCTTCGTTGGTCGGCTCATGAAGCTGATTGGTGATATGTGGTAGAATACCCAATGAAATATCATCATGGTGAGGTCCAGTATGTAATAAGACCTCATCAGTTTCCTGCTCTAGACCTTTGGCTAATTTCGCCTCAGTGCTTTTCATGACCAAACTCACAGTTTCTTCAGAAAGATCTGGAATCAGTCGGGTATATTTATCTGCTTTCAGATCAGAAAGCTTAACTCTATGGCCGTATTTGCCAATTCTTTTACATAGGTCGATGACTGCTCTTTCTGTCTTTTCCCAAGTCCATTCGCCTTTTTCGTAATAGGCATCCATGGAGTCGGTCAATTTCACCGCTGCTCCTTTGGTTAGATAGAATCTACCGTTTTTAAGCTTCTGTAGGACTGTAGCTGGGAAAACATTGTCCAAAGGAGTTTCCAAAGAATCTTTGACGATTCCAGCTTTGGCTTCACCCGCCGCAATGATGATGGCTACTGCCTCAGGATTGTAAACGATGGTGTCCAGACCAATGGTGATTACCAATCTGTTTGCAGAAACTTCAATGCCACCAAGGTCTCCAGCTGCCACAGCCTGAGTCTCAAAGTTAGTTTCTGTCAATCGGGTAACAGAGAAAATATGTGAACCTCTGGTGTTAAATGCAATGTGTCCATCTGGACCGATTCCTCCTAAGAAGAAACCAATCCCGCCTTTGTCGCGGATTTTCTGCTCATAATCCCCACACCATTTGTCTATCAAATAGATGGATTCTTGCTGGAGTTTTTCCAGGTCATTTTGAGGATCCCTGAATCTTAGGGAAAGATCCACTTTCAAATCTGGGAAAACCTCTTTGTATGTCAGACCTTTTGCCAAAGGGATTTCATCCGAATTGATCAGAATGGCGTTTTCTTTAGAAAGCCCGAATCCCTGGATATAGAATTTATTGACATAGTCGTAGAAACTGTTGTGCTGCTTGGAGGAGATAGGATAAAACTCGTCAATCTGCACAAAGGTCAGATCTTTCAAAACCGGTTTTTTGCAGTTGCCTAAACCGTATTTTTCTCTGACATCCTTCCCTTTCTTATTATCCCAGTTTTCTAAAAGGAACTGTGTCCATTTGATAAAGAATTCTGGTGATTTACCTGTAGGTAAACTGATGACACCATTCGGGTTTTCTGCTGCCCATTCCAAAAATCGGCATGCGGTAAGCAAGCCAAGCTTAGGGAAATTATCAACAGTTAAATAGGGGATTAGAGTGCTGATTTTCTCAACCCCGGATTCCTTAAGAAAACTTTTTTCTACTTCTGAAAGTGGATACTTACTTAGCATGCTGTTGGAACAGGTTTTGTTTTGTTGGGAATAATAATTTTGTAAAACTCCAATTCCAAAGAATATTTAATAATTATTTGATAATAAAAGGGTTTTGAGTCCAATATTATGTAAATATTAAAAATATTATTTGGCGATTAGTCGGATGAATAAGTTTAAATCTGACTAAACAAATTTAAAAAAAGTTTTTGAATAAAAAGCACTTTAATAAAAATTTTATAAAAGTATCTTACTGCATGTCACAAAGTTCTTGTGAATGCGATCTTAATTCTAGCCTGGAAGTCTTCTAAAACTTTAAAAATTTCAAGAAGTGTGACAGATTGGACTTTGGTGATTTGATTCAGTGTCAGATAATTTTTTGGTTTTTTGTTCAGGTTTAGAATTAAATAGGTTTGGTTTTCCAAGCGCAATGCCATCAAATAATCAAAAGCATGGATCAATTCTTGGGATTCTCTGGTAGAAAATACCCCCTTTTCAGTCAATAATTCGATTCTTCTGATGGTGTTGGATTCGAAGACCCGGTATTTAAGTGCATAGACTCTCGCCAGATCTACCATAGGACGCATGATTTGCTTGAGATTGATCTGTTTTTCACCATTAATATTTTCAGCTTTGATCTTCCTGAAAAAAGTCAATGGAGGTTCATACTGCAATGCATTATGGCCAAGGTGGATATAAAATCTTTCGGGTGCTTTTTGAAGTTGTAAGTCCATAAAATCTTTCAGTTCATCCAGCAAATGACTCTCTCCATAAATTGTCCTGCAGTCAAAAAATGTCGCATAATTCATGGCAGTCTCCTGAGTCGCTTCCTGGATCCAGCTTTCATAGTTTCTTTTCCAGTGCGACAGCGAATGCGTCCATTTGGGATTCATGGCCATCAATTCTCCTTCACAGAATACAATTCCGATTTCATCTAAAGCAGTAGAAACCCTAGTAGCAAAATCCAGAAAATAAGCTCTCACTTCTTCCCGGTGCTCGTTTGCTTTATCCTCATATATAATGGCATTGTCCTGATCGGTTTTCAAAGTCAATTCTCCTCTTCCTTCACTCCCCAAAACAAAGAAGACAAATTGGGCTGGGGCAGGACCGATCTCTTTCAGGACTCTTTCTATCACCCGCTGAGTAATGGTATCCGCTACTGTGGTGATGATTTGGTTGACAATTCCTGCCTTCATTCCTCTAGACAATAGCAAATGAATGATCTCAGGCATCCGATTCCATTTTTCTTTCAGTTCCGGAAACTGTCTGGCTTCTTTCACAGATTGGATAAACATAAATGGGCCTTGGGACTGTTCGGTTAAGATTTTGGTCCTACTGATCCAGCCTACATGATTTCCATTTTTGACCACCAGTAGGTATCGTGATTTGGTCTGAAACATCAATACCAAGGCTTCCACTAGAAATGCCTCAGGATGGATCGTCACCATTTCCGATTCCATGATTTCAGAAACTGGGATTTGAGGTGATAGATCTTCGGCGAGCAGTCGGTCTCTTAGAGTAATGTCGGTGATAAAACCTTTGAGATTATCCGGCGAAGTTCCTATGAACAAACAACTGACTTTTTCCTTGGCCATTTTTTTTGCGCAGGCAGAAACACTGGTGTCCGGACTAGCTATTCTCAAATGTCTAAAATGAAGGTCTGAGACTCTCTTGGAGTAAAACTGTTCAGAAATTGAGAGCACGGTGGAGTCCATTAAGTAAAAATTTTGAGTACCTGAAAATAATTTAAATTCCTAAATTGGAGGCATGTTAATAATAGTCACCGGCGTCTCAGGAACAGGTAAAACCACCATTGCTTCCGGACTTGCAGATCATTTCAATTTACCATTTTTTGATGCGGATCATTTTCACCAGGCAGAGAATATTGAAAAAATGAGTCAGGGCATACCTCTTGACGATTTGGATCGTATGCCTTGGCTTCAGGCTTTGGCAGATAAACTAATCGAATCGAAACAAACAGGAGGAGCAGTTTTGGCATGTTCTGCCCTAAAGGAAAGTTACCGGAAGATTTTAAATGTTTCCAATGAGGTAAGTTGGATCCACTTGAAAGGAGATCGTGAGGTGATTTGGGAGAGGATGCTGGCCAGAAAAAACCATTACATGAAAGCGGGAATGCTGGATTCCCAAATTGCCACTTGGGAAGATCCTGATTACGGATTGCATTTATCTATCCGCCAAACTCCCGAAGCCATGATCAAGGAGGCTGTGGCGTATTTACAACTTAAAGCCTGAAGCGTTTCATGGAGCAAAGATGGTCAGCAGGTTTGCCTTCTATCAAAATTGGTTGCTTTCGATTTTTGAATACACGAACTTAATGTGGTCACATTCTCCCTTAGCTATGAAAAAAACGCTTATATATACGCTATTTACCAGCCTTTTAGCAGTTTACCCGGCCTTTTCCCAAACTCAGCTAGTCAAAAATGTCCATATCCTCACGATGGAGAGCGATGCCATTTTAAAAGATCAAGCCATTTTAGTAGAGGAAGGAAAGATCCTGAGCATAATTCCCATGACTGAGGCTTCCAATTTCAAAGCTTCTTCGGTCATAGATGGCAAAGGCGCTTATGTTTATCCAGGACTGGCCGAATTCCACTCTCATATTCCCGTGGCCCAAAATGGGAATACCCAACTTCAGGAAGAGGCTATGTGGCTTTATTTGGCAAATGGGGTTTTACGGGTCCGAGGAATGATCGGGCATGCGTCTCATTTACCTTTAAAAGATAGAATTGAAAAAGGCGAGCTGGATGGGCCAAGGTTGTTTCTCTCCGGACCTTCATTTAGCGGTTCTTCGGTTTCCTCTCCAGAGCAAGCCGCCCAAATGGTCCGAGATGAAAAAGCTGCTGGCTATGATCATCTTAAATTACATCCAGGGTTGGAAATGGAGGAATTTTTAGCAATCTCTAAAACAGCAAAAGAACTGGATATCCCTTTTGGAGGTCATGTGTCTTTAAATGTCGGTCTGGAAGCTAGTCTGAAAGGAGGCTATAAGTCTATAGAACATATGGATGGGTATGTGGAAGCTTTGATTCCTGATTACTCCAAGGTCCTGGATCCGAAACTGGCAGGGCCTTTTACCATGCTGCTGGTAGAAGAAGCTGACTTGAGTAAGCTTCCCGAATTGGTGAAAATGACTTTGGATACTGAAGCTTGGATAGCACCTACCTTGACGCTTTTTGATCGTTATTTTGGTTTCACCCCTGCAGAGGAATACAGAAACATCCCTGAGATGAAATACATGTCTGCAGAGCAGGTTCAAAATTGGATCAATGCCAAAACACCTTATGAAGAAGCAGGGATCTTGACAAAAGAACATGTGCAGCCTTATCTGGAATTCAGAAATATGCTTTTTATGACTTTGCACCAAGCCGGTGTACCTGTTTTGATGACATCAGATTCACCGCAGGTGTTTAACGTTCCTGGTTTTTCTATTCACCATGAAATCAAATTGATGTCTGAGGCAGGCATGTCCAATTACGAAATACTGAAAACCGGTTCTGTGAATCCAGCAAAGTATTTTGAGGAACAAGGTGAGTGGGGGGTGATTAAGAAAGGAGCTTCAGCAGACTTTGTATTAGTGAAAGCCAATCCTTTAGAGGACCTTGAGACCTTAAAAAATCCCATAGCGGTAGTGATGAGAGGGGAGTATTTTGATAAGGAAAGAATTCAGCTAGAATTGGCAAAAATTGAAGATGCCCACAAACGATAATCAAGTTCCAAAATCCCAAAATAAACCTAAAGTACTATGATATTAGCATTCAAGAATAAATGGTCCGTGGCATTGGTGGTGCTGTTTTTTGCTTGCCAAAGTAAGACTGTTGAAAAAAAAATGATGGAAGATAACAAGGAAATAAACGTGGAAATCCTCGCGGAAAAAGTAGGGGAATGGGAAGGAAAGGAAGTGTTTCGATACCGTTTAGATAATGGGTTTATGGAAGTGGAGATGACAAATTTTGGAGGAATTATTTCCAAAATCTTGGTACCCGATAAAAATGGAAAGCTGGAGAATGTCGTCCTATCTTTAGATAGCATTCCACAATATTTTACAGGAAATGGCCCTTATTTAGGTGCCGCGGTAGGGAGGTATGCCAACAGGATTTCTAAAGGTTCATTTTTGCTCGACGGTGAGCAGGTAGAAGTGACTAAGAATATTGGAGAAAACCATCTGCATGGCGGAAGAAAAGGCTTTGGTGTGAAAGTCTGGGATCAAGCGGAAACCTATGATGCTGATGGAGCAATAGGCGTAAAAATGCATTACCTAAGTGAAGATGGAGAAGAAGGATATCCTGGCAATCTGGATACTTGGTTATATATGGAATTGACCCCTGAAAATGAAATCAAAATCCGCTTTGAATCCACCACAGATAAAAAGACCGTCGTTAATTTAACCAATCATAGTTATTTCAATCTAGGAGGCATCAATCGGGATGTAAAGGATCATGAAGTTCAGATTTTGGCAGATGCTTATACGGAGGTGGATAATCAATCCATTCCCACAGGGGAGTTGGTAAATGTGGAAGGAACGCCTTTTGATTTCCGGTCTCCAATAACCTTGGGTGATCAAATGGAAGCAAAAGGTGGCGGATTTGATCATAACTATGTCACTAAAAGAGAAAATTCATCCGAGCTAAAAGAAATCGCCCAAGTCAGACATCCCGAAAGTGGGAGAATCATGGAGGTTTTCAGTACCGCTCCGGGAGTTCAGTTTTATACTTCCAATGGCATGCGGGATTTTAAAGGCGCAGAAGGCAAGGTTTATCAACCTTTTTGGGCATTTTGTTTAGAACCTCAAGCTTGGCCAGATAGTCCAAATCAACCTGCTTTCCCTTCGGCTGCTTTGGATCCCGGAGAAAAATATGTCCATGAAATAGTATTCAAGTTTGAAGTGGAAAAATAACGAAAGGGTAAGTTTCAGAAATTCAGATAATTCGTTAGTTTGTTTTTTAAAACAATAACCCATGAAAAACAAGCTTACTTTTTTAGCACTTGTCATGAGTGCTATTTTTTTATCCCTATCAGGTTTTGCGCAAAAAATCCAATTAAAGAAAGTTGCTGAGTTGCATATAGAGAGCCTGGCACCTGTCGGTATCCGGGATTATGATCCTGTCAAAGATGAATATTTGGGATTTGTGGATAAAGGCTCTGATGGAGTGGAGTTGGCAATTTTTGACTCAAAAGGAAAAATTTTGATCAGTGAAGTCAGGAGGGGAGATGGGCCAAACTATTATTCTTCTTCGGCATTGACGATGGGATTTGCTCCTAATGGAGGAATATTTGTGCAAACTTCCAATGAGTTTCTGACATATGATCGGGAATTTAATCTGATCAAAAGAATCCGCTTTGAGCCAAAATTCACTACCGTGGTTTATTCAGGTCCTAGGGAGAAATTTATTCCTTTGTCCAAAGGAGATGAGATTTCATTTTTGACGGGTGTTTCTGGAATTTCCGGGATGGCAATGGGGCCTGAAGTTCCATCTAAAGTGAATTTGATAGAATATTACGACCCTTCAATGCAATCAGTCCAATCTATTGCTCCCCTTTCAGAAAGAGAAATCTTTGAGGGGTATGGCGACGAAAAATCAACGGTAACAATCAATTCCATTTATGGATTAAACTCTAAAGAGAACCTCTTATACTTGACTACAACCATAGACAATGAAATCACGGTCTATAATCCCATCAATTGGTTTGTGGTTAAAAGGATCAAAGTGAACCATGAGGAGTTTCAGCCTTTAGATGATATACCTCTAAAAGAATCAAATCTTGAAACCTCAGGTAGAACTGGTTTGTTTGCGATTAACCGGAAGCTTTTAAAATTTGATTCTGATTTTCTTGGGTTGGTTTATGTGAAAGGAGAATCAGAAACCTCATTTGAGTTTAGAAAAAGCTCAGGTAAGAAGTCTAGATTAAATGATCCCGAAATGCATCGACTGGTCCTTTTTAAAGATGGGGTTCAGCTGCCGGGAGAACATACAATTTCCTCTGGAATGATTGAAATGCCCCTTCCAAACAATCAAATTTTAGTAAAAGTGAGTGAAGGAGAGGAAGAGCTGGAATACTATCCTTATGAGATATGGGAGATCGTAGAGAAGTGATATTTCGCGAAATTCTTTCAACAGTCTGATGAAATTTTACACAGAGAAATTTCCATAAATCGTTGATTTGGCCTATTGAGCCGTTGGGAATGGGGATTGTAAGTATGTATTCGAACACAAAACCAACTATACTACTTATGAAAACCAATTTTCAAAAAACATCACAAGCGAGTTCTTTCGGCAACAAGTTGAAAATGTCTGGGACCATTTTCTTGGCAGCATTTGCTATGGGAGGGTTAAGCTCCTGCGAAAATGAAGATGATGAACCGATCGTGGATACCATCAGTCAGCAAGACAGGAATTTTGCTATCTCAGCTTCTCAGCACACCAATGCACAGGTGAGCTTTGGTCAATTGGCCATGGATAATGGAGAGGATGATTCAGTCATGGATTATGCCCAATTGATCGTGGATGCAAATACCGAAAGCAAAGCTGAGCTTACTGCACTGGCGGATGGAAAGGAAGTGGAGATTTCTGATGGCATCAGTACGGAGATGCAAGCGAAATACGATGAGTTAGCAGCCTTGGAAGGGGAGGAATTTGATAAGGCTTTTATTAATTTTCAGATTGATCTTCTAAACAACTCCATGTCCATGTTTGAAAATCAAATTGACAATGGAGAGAATTTCACAATTTCAGGTTATGCTGAAAAATCCTTAGGAATCGTCAAAGACCATAAAGCAGAAGCCTTATTGGTGAAAGCGGAGATCGGCCTGGAAGGCATCTAAAATCCCTTTTGGTAAGACCAGGATAAAATCCCAAGTCGATCTGGCTTGGGATTTTTCTATAAATTCACACTCATTTTTCCGATGGCTTTCCACTCCCCTAGTAGATGTTTGACTGCAATCTTTTGTGTGGCTTCAAATGTCTGATAGGCAACCACGATGCTGGAAAAGGCCTTTAAATCGCCCAGATGACGAAGGGAAAGCGGATTCCCAAAAAGGTAAAGAATGCAGTTTTTGTCCTTGGCTAATTGTTTGATCTCTTCGATTACCTGGTTACTTACTCCAAACTGATTGATGGGTTTTGCTGAAGGAACGAATAAAGTGATGACGATCAGATCGGCTTTTTTGTCTGACACCTCCTGAAGATTCCTGCCAAAAGCCTCTTGAAGCTGGCTACCGAAACTGTCAGGAATGCCGTTTGCAAAACTTCTAAGCCCCAGATTTCCTGATTCGCCCAGGTCACGGATTTTTATGGAATTGATTTCTCCGGAATATTGGCATAAAAACTCCTTGGAAAGTTTTTCCAGAAATTTATCATGACTTTCCCAATTGAATTTAGGCGTTTCTATCGTCTTGAGATCGTAGACACCAAGGTGGGATTTGAGCTGATGGAGTTTTTCGAAGGCTTGGTTGATTTCCCTATCTCCAGCCTTTTCAGCAATCATAGCTATGCCTTCTTTGACATGTTCGGAAAAACACAGGATATCGTTACCGGCATAAAATGCTTCCCATTCCAGCTGGCCGGGGACCGGAAACAGGTTGGCGACAGCTTTCATATTGAGTGCGTCCGAAATCACCAAACCGGTAAACCCCATCTCATTTTTTAATAAATCTGTGATGATTTCCCGACTGATACTGGCAGAAATTTCTGCGCCATTGCTTAAGGCAGGAACTGCCAAATGCCCAACCATGATCATGTCTACTCCATGGTCGATTCCGTATTGAAAAGGATAAAGTTCCTCAGCTACAAGTTCATTTTTTGATTTAGGTACTACTGGAAGACCCAAGTGAGAGTCCACATGAGTATCACCATGCCCAGGGAAATGTTTGAAACATGCGCCAATTCCAGCTTTTTTCATGCCTTTAAAAGCTGCCAAAGCCAATCTTGCCACACTGTTGGTGTCCGATCCAAATGAACGGTATCCAATGACAGGATTTAAAGGATTGGTATTGACATCAGCGCAGGGTGCCAGATTCAGGTGGATTCCGGCACTTTTCATATCCAATCCCATTTTAAAGCCAACTTCTTCTACTTGTTTTTCGCCCTCTAAACTGATGCCTCCTAGTGAAATAGCAAATGGGTATGCTGGGGTTTTTTCTATTCTCATCGCCAGACCAAATTCTCCGTCGATGGATATCATTAAAGGAATATTTGAAACTGCCTGATAGCGATTGATCAGATGAACCAATTTCTCCAAAGTATCTGACACATCCAGTACTTCCTGTCTTTTTTCAAAGTTTGCTGCGGCAGAAATCCTGCTATGAAAAAAAGTCAATCCCCCTATTTCTTCCTCTTTGATCAGCTTCTCTAAGGATAGGTGATTTTCTTCGGAATCGTGCACAAAAGCAGCTGGAAAGAATAACTGGGCTACTTTTTGGCGTTTAGATAAGTTTAAATTCATTGGGTCTAATAGGTCTATTGCTTCTTTTAAAATCTTAAATACCCTTTAGAAATCTGCTTCAAATCTAGGGGTATGCGGAATCAGGAATGATTTTTCTGCGTTTTATTTCTTCCCAAACTCTTTTGGGTATTTTACGGATTTTGCCATGATCAAGGCTGGAATCATCGCGATGCCTACCCAAACAAAGAAACCGGTATAGCCTAACCATTCTTGGATATAGCCGGAAATCATTCCGGGAAACATCATTCCCATCGCCATAAATCCAGTGGCCAAAGCATAATGAGATGTTTTGAAGATGCCCTCAGCAAGGTAAATCAAAAAGATCATGTAGGCCGCGAAACCAAAACCATATCCAAACTGCTCGATGATAACCACAGCTCCTGCAAATAGGATGCTGTCAGGTTGGAAATGTGCCAGAGCAATATAAAGTAAATTAGGAAGATTAAGTGACAAGGCCATTGGGATCATCCATTTCCCTAGTCCATCCCGGGAGATTGCAATACCTCCGAGGATTCCCCCCACAAGCAAGGCAATAACTCCGATCGTACCATATAGAAATCCAACCTCAGAAGTACTCAACCCCAATCCACCTGTTTCTTTTGCATCCAGTAAAAATGGGGAGGCCATTTTAACCAATTGAGACTCCCCCAAGCGATACAGCAGCACAAATGCCAGAGAGATCCCTATATTTTTTTTGGTGAAAAATGTAGTGAAAACTTTTCCGAAACTCGCTTCCCGAGATGAAGTGACCGGGGTTTCATCCTCTATTTTTGGAGTGGTTAAAAAATTGATCAAAGTTAAAATCAACATCAATAAAGCTACAACGATCATGGTATAGGACCAAGCACGGGTGTTATCAGCCAAAGTTGTCTCCAGATATCCTGCCACCATCACAATGAGACCCTGACCAGTGATCATTCCGATACGGTAAAAAGTCCCTCGCAGGCCCACGAAAAAAGATTGCTGGTCTGGTTTTAATGCAATCAGGTACATCCCGTCAGAAGCAATGTCATTGGTTGCGGACGCAAATGCCCCCATCCAGAAAAAAGCCAATGTGACAAAGAAAAACTGACTTCCTCCTGTGTTTAATCCTACTCCAAGAAACACCAAAGAAAGGATAAACTGCATGTTCAAAAACCATTTTCTTTTGGTTCCAAAGAGGTCCACAATCGGGCTCCAGATCGGTTTGATTACCCATGGGAGGTAAAGTAAACTGGTATATAGGCCAATGTCTGAATTAGAAACCCCCAGCTTTTTATACATGATCACAGAGACTACTATGATCAGGATATAGGGAATTCCTTCTGTCATATAAAGTGAAGGAATCCAAAGCCATGGGTTTCTTTGGGTGGTTTTTGTCATTTTTTCCGAATCAAATTTTCGTAAATACTGATTTCTGACCCTTCGATCGATTTGGCATCTACCGCTTTTTGATAAAATTCAGCTGGTCCTACTCCTCCGATGATGGCATAGGCATACCCCATTTCTCTCATGGATTGCAATGCCTTGATCAAAAGGATTTTTCCAATTCCTTTTCCCCGTTCACTTTCTATGGTTCCCGTGGGACCAAAGAAGTTTCTAGCGGTGCTCTCATAGCAGGCAAATCCCAAAATGTCATTTTCCCGCTGAGCTATCCAGCATGAAATAGGCTGCCTTGTAAAAGAAACCTCGACTTCAGACTGCCAATAATCTCCAAAATGGGTTTTTACCCAATCACTTACTAAGTGCTTTTCAGGAGCAATTGCTCTACGAAAGACGACTCTTTCTTTTATTGATAATGTTTGTTCTTCTTTTGTGATATCTGGAAGACCAATCAATCTCACAAGCATGTCTTTCATAGTAATGGATTTATGGGATTTGGTAAACTTGGGTTTGGACGATTCTACCATAATGGTCAATCCACCGAATCGCCAGATATTTTGTGTTTAAACTGGTGACTTCCAACGTCCTGGCTCTCATACCCCCCACCCAAACGGGATGGATCTCTGCATCGGCCAGTAAATCCAGTTCCTCAGCACCTTGGATCAGGGCATACCGTATCGCAGGGTCTAATGGGTTTGCCATTCGGATGGAAGTGACTTCTGAATTTGCCTCTACACTGAAAACAGTTGGGATATCGATGATGGCTGGAGATTTTGGTTGGAAGGAAGGAGGAAGTGTGGGTTCATCATAGAGCTCACCTTTGAGAAGCTGTGCGACATCTCTATTTTTGATTTTCATGGACTTGGCTGAGAAAAAGGCATTTCCCTGAATCGTCGGCAGAGTCCGGGTATAGGAGATCTGAGTGTTGATTTCTTTTGGATTATTCCATGCTGCATCAGAATCCTCACGGATTTTATAAGGGCCATTTCCAATGTAAATATTGGTGTTGTTATGATTTTTTGCCCACCAATCATTTAGGATTCGATGCGATGCCAAAGGGTGATCCATACTCCAATAGAGCTGTGGAATCATGTAATCTACCCATCCGTTTTTCATCCAAAGGAGCACGTCGGCATACAGATCATCATAATTGGTCTGGCCGGCACGAGTTGGAGAACCTTTAGGGTCCTTGTCTTTATTTCTCCAGACTCCGAAAGGCGATATTCCAAACTGAACCCAAGGTTTACTTTCCTTGATTGTTTCATTTAGGGCAAAAATCAGCTGGTTTACATTGTCCCTTCTCCAATCATCCTGGGATTGACCGGGTTTTTTGTACTTGTTATAACTTGCCTTATCAGGAAAATCTTCTTTGGCGATTTTATAAGGGTAGAAATAATCGTCAAAATGGATGGCATCAATGTCATAATTATCCACGATTTCTTTGATTACTTTCAGTAGATGGTTTTGCACTTCAGGTAATCCAGGATTGTAGTAATACTTGGTGCCGTATTTCAGCATCCAGTCCCTATGTAGATTGTAATCGTGATCTGGGCTGAGTTCTTCCGTTTTCAGATCCATGGTGGCGCGGTAAGGGTTCAGCCATGCATGAAATTCCATTCCTCTAGCGTGAGATTCATGAATCATCCAAGTAAGAGGATTCTCTGTGGTTTGAGGAGCTTTTCCCTGTTTTCCAGTCAAGTATTTAGACCAAGGAGCCAAATTACTGGGGTAAAAGGCATCGCCGGCAGTTCTTACTTGCACGATGACTGCATTGAAATTCAGGTTTTTATAATAATCGAGAATTTCCAGAAAATCTCTCTTTTGCTTCTCATAGGAGTCGTCTGGTGAGATAGGCCAATCAATATTAGCCACAGTTGCGATCCAAACACCTCTAAATTCCCTCGGCATTTCTGGCATTTGGTAAGACAATGGTGCTAAGGCAACAGGGGCTTTCGGTAAGGTTTTTACGGGAAAGTTTGCTCCGGTATTGGTATTCGGAGAAGTTTTAATCGGAGTACTAGGATTTGGCCCAGGATTGGTTGTTTTAGAAGATTTACAAGCTGAAATCAAAAGGCCGAAAGCAAAAATAAGAAATAGGTACCTGGAAAGGAATTTCATAAAATGGGTAATCAGAGCGTTGGTATTGGTTTTAAATTTAAATCTTCCAGATTTTTTCTAAGCTTTTGCATAAAGCTATCCCCTGGATCATTTTTGACTGTTCTATAGTTTGGATCGGTTTCTTTCCAAAGTTCCGATTCTTGGAAGTTCTGATATTCATGATGACCGATTACATAATCTATGGGATATTTTTTTCGTAAATGTCTGATCAGCATTTCATTTGCCTTAAGCTGTTCTTTGGTCAATGGATCATCTGAGCCACCGATGTTTTCAATTCCAATGGCGGTATAATTGAGACCGATAGTATGTCTGGCAAAAGTTGTATCTGGTAATAGCCTGAAAATCGTTCCATCCCGATCGATCAGAAACTGACTGGAAACATTCAGATTACTGGCAGTTGTCAAATCCGCCCTGCCCCCCAGTGTCGGAGAGTCAAAAACATCAAATGTCGATTCAATGGAATTTACGGCAGTCCAATGGACTACCACCATGGTTGGTTGGATGGTGGCTTTGGTTTGATTTAATCCATGTCTTTCTTTTAGATATTGAAGAGATAGTTGCTCCCGTTCTTCATTCCAGGTAATGGGTTTTTCAAAAATCCGAAAAGTAGATTTCGAACTACAGGATAGTAACATGGAGGCTAAAAATAAGGACCAAAGGTATGATTGCTTTGCATGTCTCATTTTATCAAACAGATTTTTGTATGGGATATTGTATTCAGAGTACTTAAAAGGATGGTGCCAGAATCAAATGATTTAAAATGATAAGCTAAACTAGTATGAAAAAGGGAGGAATCGGAGAAAGGCTTCGCTATTTTTTGCTGTTTTTTTTCAATTGCTTATAATTCTTGCATGATCTTGCAGCATTTGCTAGTTTAAGCTTTCAATTCAAAGTATAATGCTGAAAGAAGAAAGACAAAAGTTTATCCTGGATCAGGTGCATCTTCATCATCGTGTACTTTTAAACGATCTATCCGAAAGTTTAAATGTATCGATAGATACGGTGAGAAGGGATGTAAAAGAGTTGGCAAAAGATAGGAAACTGAAAAAAGTCCATGGAGGAGCAACCTCCTTTGGATTTATGAATTTCAGAAAGGATGAGGGAAATGTATACCTGCAGTCCAAAAAAATCGCCATAGCAGAAAAGACGGTTTCATTGCTTTCCGAAGGCCAGGTGATATTGATGAGTGGAGGCACTACGAATATGGAAGTAGCTAAAATGATCCCTAAAAAGATGGCTTTGACAGTATTTACTCCCAGCCTTCATGTGGCGATGGAGCTTCTGGAACTTCCGGAGGTAGAGGTGATTTTTTTGGGAGGCAAATTACTGCATGATGCAAAATTCGCTGTTGGTGGCACTGTCGTAAATTCACTATCCCAATTGAGGGTAGACCTTTGTATCCTGGGAACAGGATATTTGGATGCTGAATTCGGTCTGACGGAATTTGACTGGGAGGTGATCCAAGTGAAGCAAGCGATGATCCGTGCTGCCAAGAAAACAGTGATTTTATCTGTTTCCGACAAATTGCACTCTGTTCAAAAATACAAGACCTGCGATATGTCTGCCGTAGATGTTTTAGTGACGGAGCTTGATCCTGCAAATGAACTTCTGGATGCATTTAGGCCTTTCCATCTTCAGCTGATATAAAAAAGCTTACCCCTAATCCAATGTAAGAGGTAAGCCTTTAGGTTTAACAGGTCAATTATTCAGATGCTCCGGCCGGAGTGAATTTTACAACTTCGTTGGGAAGGGGCTTCACTGTTTTGAGATAGGCATAAATTGCTTTCAGGTCTGATTCTTCCATTCCAGAATACATCGTCCAGGGCATGATACTATTAAATTCGCCCATTTTTACTTTTGGTATCACATAACCAGAATCTTGGTATTGTTTAAACTGACGGACAAATTGTGTCTCACTCCATTGCCCTATTCCTGTCTGATCGGGAGAAATGTTGGAAGACCTTACGACTGAACCATCAGGATTTGCAAATTCTCTGCCTCCAGAAAAAGCCTGTTCCGGGATGATTTGCCCCTGTGGAGTGACAGGAGTATGGCATTCTATACATCCTGCTGCATTGACCATGTATGCTCCATAAGCCACTTGATCACTAGGGTCGGGTATTTTTTGCGGTTGAGCTTCCTGAGGAATAGTCTTCATGATCAAGCTCACAGGGAAATCTGCTTCAGAATCCGGTATTTCTGAGGAAATCGGATCCAAAGATCTGATGTAGGCAATTATGGAATAGATGTCCTCAGGGTCCATTTTTCCATAATACAAATATGGCATGAGTGGGAACATGGCCCTATCATCATTGGTGACTCCTGTAGTGATTACTCTGTATAATTCTCCATCTGTATAGTCAGAGATACCTGTAGGAGTGATGTTTTTGGCATAGAAAACACCCGGGAATCCCATGCTATGATCAAACCTGTCTCCTCCTTTGCCAATAGTGCCAGGTACAGGAGGTCCAGAAAATAAGGAAAAATCTCTGGTCGAGTGACAATCCATGCAAACAGTCACATGATTGGCTAAATATGCCCCACGCTCTATTCTGGCTTGACTGTATTCTACTTTGAGATCTTCAGGTTCCGGGACATTTGGGTAGGCAGTCTGTAAATAGACAACACCTCCAAGAATAATCAAAACAATTGCTCCAAGTACGTAGCCAATGACTTTTAAAAATGTTTTCATAAAAAATTGATTTGGTTTGGTAATCAGGAAATTAAATAAAATTTTCTTTTGAAAAAATCGAGATGGAAGAAACTTTAGGGTACATCAAAAATTTAGAATAAATTCTTTGATAGATACTAAAATGTATTTTGTATACAGATTAATCTGCATTTTTATTTTTTACGATGCTTCTTTAATATTCCATTATACTATCCTTATTTTTCGACTGTAAATCAACCACAACCCTAATCAAATGAAGAAAATATTAATCACCTGTCTTTCGCTACTGGCTTTTGGAGCAAAAGCACAAGATGAGGTTCTGAAAAAACTTGATGAAAAGACAGCTTTTTATTCAGAAGTTTCCCAAACCATCTGGGACTATGCAGAATTGGGATATTTGGAAAATAAAAGTTCTGCATTGCTTCAAAAAACCCTTACTGATGCAGGATTTACAGTAAAAGCTGGAGTCGCTGATATTCCTACTGCATTTATGGCTGAATATGGATCAGGCAAACCCGTCATAGGAATCATGGCAGAGTTTGATGCTTTGCCTGGGGTTTCTCAAAAAGCCGTTCCATTTAGAGAGCCTGTCGTAGAAGGAGGGGCAGGACATGCTTGTGGGCACCATCTGTTCGGTACTGCTTCGGTTGCAGCAGGGATTGCTGCGATGGATTGGATGAAAGAAAATAATATTCAAGGAACTATCCGTGTTTATGGAACTCCTGCTGAAGAAGGAGGAGGAGGTAAAGTATACATGGCAAAATCCGGAATTATGGATGATGTAGATGCCATGCTTCATTGGCATCCATCCTCTGCGAATAATGCTGGAGCAAATTCCTCACTCGCAAATATTTCTACAAAATTCAGGTTTTATGGGGAAGCTTCTCATGCGGCCGCAGCTCCCGATAGAGGGAAATCTGCCTTGGATGCTGTAGAAGCCATGAATTTTATGGTGAACTTAATGAGAGAGCATGTGCCCATGGAGACAAGAATGCATTATGTGATTACCAGAGGTGGGGAAGCACCGAATGTAGTTCCTGCTTTTGCTGAATCCTATCATTATGTAAGACACCCTGATGCGATTAAAGTAAAAGAAATTTTCGCTAAAATGGTGGACGCTGCGGAAGGAGCAGCGTTAGGTACCCAAACAAGAATGGAGTATGAAATCATCAATGGTGTTTATAATTTGTTGCCGAATGAAACTTTGGCAACAGTGATGCATAAGAATCTTGAAAAAGTAGGTGGAGTTGCTTATAATCAGGAGGAAAGAAAATTTGCTGAGGATATCATCAAAACCTATCCTGCCGGTGTCATGGTTTCTCCAGATGATGCGAATGAAATCGCGCCATTTGAGGTAAATGAAAAAGGATCCGGTGGATCAACTGACGTAGGTGATGTAAGCTGGCTGGTTCCCACTGCCGGCTTGGGAACTGCAACATGGGTACCGGGTACTTCTGCCCATACCTGGCAGGCAGTTGCCGCAGGAGGAACTAGCATAGGTAAAAAAGGGATGATGGTAGCAGCAAAAACGCTGACACTGACAGTAATGGATATATTTAAAGATCCATCCATCGCCGAAAAAGCCAAAACCGAGTTGGATAAAAGAAGAGGAGCTAATTTTAAGTATGAGGCACTGACTGGAGAAAGAAGTGCTCCTTTGGATTACAGAAAATAAACAGCTTTAAAATTATTAGGGATGAAGTTCGGTGTTACGGTTTTAGGTTCAATCATATTTTTTATCACGACCCTTACTTCGTTTTCATTCCAGCAGAATCCATCCACTGAAGCCAGGCCTAAAATAGGTCTGGTTTTAAGTGGAGGTGGGGCAAAGGGAATGGCGCATGTAGGAATTATTCGCTACATGGAAAAAGCCGGCATCAAACCGGAATATGTGGTTGGTACTAGCATGGGATCGGTGATTGGGGGGCTTTATGCGCTGGGATACAATGCAGATGAACTAGAGCAAATCATTTTGAATATTGATTGGGATTTGCTGATTTCTAATAGGGTTGAGTTCAATTCCATTGCTTTTGAGGAAAAGGAATACTACAATCGCTATTTGGTTGAACTTCCTGTAAAAAAAGGTAAAGTTGCCCTACCTTCAGGACTTATTGAGGGTCAAAAATTATCCGAAGTATTGCAATATTATACCTGGCCGGCAAATAGATATAAAAATTTTGATGAATTCCCGATTCCATTTAGATGTATAGCCACAGATATCTCCACAGGAGAGGAAATAATCTTTGACCAAGGCTATCTGCATGATGCGCTGAGATCCAGCATTGCCATTCCGACTGCCTTTACTGCATTTGATCTGGATTCCACTTCTGTTGTGGACGGAGGTGTAGTGAATAATTTCCCTGTAGATGTGGTCAAACAAATGGGGGCAGATATAGTCATTGGGGTGAATGTTTCTGACGAGGATTTTTTAGCGGTGGATGAATTGGGAGGATTTGGCGGCATTCTGATGCAAGTAGCCATGTCCAGGTCACTCAAAAAAACTAAGGAAAATATCTCCGATTGTGAAATTTATATCAAACCCGACTTGGGTGGCTATTCCACTGGTAGTTTTGGGAATTACCGGGAAATCCTGGCTTTGGGAGATTCTACTGGGAGAAAATACTATGATGATTTCAAGCAGTTAGCCGATAGTCTGGGAAGAAATGATGTGATCACAGGCTTGGGATTTAAAGAAACTCCTATCCAAGTAAGTGGGATAGAGTTTGTAGGAAATAATCTGTTTACAAATAGTCTTCTTCAATCCAAGTTTGATATTTCTGTGGGATCTTTGATTACAAGAGATGAAATCCAACATGGAATCGACCGGATTTATGGCATCAATGGGTTTTATAAGGTGGATTTTTCCTTGATACCTTTCGGTGAAAATAGGTACAACATCAAGGTAAGACTGAAAGAAAAACCTGTTTCTTTGTTGAATCTGGCTGTTCACTATGATAATCAGTTCTCCGCAGGGATTTTATTGAATTACACTGCGAGGGATTTAGTAGGGAAATCGAGCCGGACTGTATTCCTTTTAGATGTTTCAGAAAATCCAAAGGCGAGGATTGATTATTATAAATACTTTTCAAAAAATAAAAATCTAGCTTTTAATACCAGATTAAATCTTTTGCGCCAGCAACTCCCCGAATATTCAGAAGGGAAAGAAACAGAGGTGGCTATAGACAGAAATACGAGTATTGCAGCACAGGTCATGACTACTGGCTCTTTAAAAGAGTCCTTTGCAGTAGGAGCAATTTATGAACTCAGTAAAACGCGTTTTCGGTTTAATAGAATTTTTTCGGATGGGCTGAAAAATGGGACCGAAAGAACATTTGGGTTACGGTTTAGGTATTACAGAAATTCCCAGAACAATAGAAATTATCCTACAAAAGGTGCTGAAGGGTTATTGGAATCGGTATTTCATTTTAATAATAAACTCAAAATCAATCTAAAATCCGGAGTAGATACAATTCTTGTGAATATAGATGGTATCCAGGTGCCTTTGCCAAAAGATGTCCTGGATGGATTGGCAGAAAGTCTGACGCCTGATCCCTATTTCACCCTGATAGGTAGGTATTCAAAGTTCTTATGGATTAGTCCAATATTCCAGTTAAAACCTGAAGTGGCAGGTGCAGTCATTCTGACGAATAACAATGAAGAAAAAAGCTTTCAGGACTTTTTTGTGGGAGGCTACCAAAAAATCCGATTTATCGATACCAATTTTTGGGGACTGAATTATGGAGAAGTTCAAACCTCCAATTTTATAAAAGCGGGGATGACCACTCAATTTATTCCTATCAAAAAGGTTTATTTAAGAGCAGGAGTCAATTATTTGGGATTTAGTAAAGCATATCAAATTCAAGAAGAAGGTTTTTTCAATAATGTTTTCAGAGATGATAATTATGTAGGGTATGGGTTGGACATGACCTATCAATCCATCCTCGGACCTATTACTATTGGTGTCAGCAGTAACAGCAAGGATAATAAAGTTCGATCTTATTTTTCTTTGGGATATTCCTTTAATTATTCGGATCGATAGTCTGGATGGACCCATCCGGCAAATGGGTGAGTTTTGTCATCTTGATATTTCGCAAGTGTGTTTCTCCTGAAAGCTGTGTATCGTGATAGAATAAGTACCATTCTCCATTTACTTCGACAATGGAATGATGATTTGTCCAGCCTTCTACCGGATTTAAAACTACTCCTTGATATGTAAAAGGTCCATAAGGATTCTCAGCCGTCGCATAGGCTATGTAGTGTGTATCTCCAGTGGAATAGGATAAATAATACGTTCCATTGTACTGATGAACCCAAGCGGCTTCAAAAAATCTTCGGTTGTTATCTCCATTTACAAGTGGGTTTCCTTCCTGGTCTAGTATTTTTATTTCTTTAGGTGTCTCAGCGAATTCCAGCATGTCATCACTCATTTTGGCAATGATGGGCCCAAGTGCAGGTTGATCATCTGCTGGTAGGCCATCAGTTGGCGCAGGACCTTTATCTTCAAAATTATTGTTTCGGTATTTTTGTAACTGACCTCCCCAAATTCCTCCAAAATACATGTAATTAGAACCGTCTGCGTCTTCAAAAACTGCAGGATCAATGCTGTAACTGCCTTTGATGGGTTCAGGCTGAGCTGTAAATGGGCCAGTTGGAGAATCGGCAACAGCCACGCCTATTTTGAAGATGTCCTGAGCATCTTTCGCAGGGAAATACAAATAATACTTCCCATCCTTTTCTGCAGCATCCGGTGCCCAAAGTTGCCTTTTTGCCCAAGGGATATCCTCTACTCCCAAGACCTTTCCTTCGTCCACCACAGAGGAAGTCGGTGAGTCCATAGCATACACATGGTAATCCATCATGTTGAAATGAGAACCCAAATCGTCTTGAGGTACCTCAGACTCAATGTCGTGGGAAGGATAGATGTATAATTTCCCATCAAAAACATGAGCAGAAGGGTCAGCTGTATAGTGATCTGTAATCAATGGCTGGGAAAGATACCTCGCAGCAATACTATCTGCTACTACAGTTTCTTCAGCAACTTCAGAAGTATTAGGCGAGTTATTGCAAGCTGAAAATGCAAGAATTACAGCTAAAGCGGTTGTGATTTTATAAAGGTTATTCATAGGTTGGTAGGATTAAGAGTCAATCATTCAAATAAATTTAACTAAAAATAGATAGGATTTCGTCATCGGATAAAATAGCAACTATAGCTGGTTCTTTTAATTACCATTGATCCCAAACTCAAACCACAGAAAGGTATTGGCATTCAGAATATCAATGAATTCGGTATATTGGAGCTATTAAAACCCAATCTAACCTATTTTATGAACCGTAGAAAATCACTCAAAATCCTGGGTGCATCAGCAGCAGGTATTGCCGGATTGGCGCTTGTCGAATGGAAATGGCAGCTCCTTGACGGAATCAATCACAAAGGATTCTTCACAAATAGAGAAGAAAAACTCATTTCAGCCATCGCTGACACCATTATCCCGGAAGGACTTCCGGCCATCACGCCTTCTCCTGAAGCAAAGCCAATCGGTGCCCTCAGCACTGGGACAGATATTTACCTGCGCAAGCTTTTTGAGCATTGCTACGAAAAGGAAGATCAGGATAAAATTAAATTGCAACTCAAAGCACTCGATGATAAAGGGTTTTTGAAAGCTTCTAAAGAAGAACGGCAAGCCATGCTTTTAGCCTTGAATACTTCTGAAAAAGAAGAAGAGAAGGAATTTTTTGCCTTGATGAAAGAACAGACCATAGTTGGTTTTACGACTGTCAAAGAAGTGATGGTAGACTACCGTCATTATCAAATTGCACCGGGTTTTTATACCGGTTGTGCAGATGTTCCAGCCCAAGTTTAAATCACCAAGAAAATGCTACAAGATTCAAAAGAAAAGCGCACTTACGATGCGATCGTGATAGGTTCTGGAGCCAGCGGCGGCTGGGCTGCCAAAGAACTGACAGAAAAAGGATTGAAGACTTTGGTACTCGAAAGAGGAAGAATGGTCAAACACATTGAAGATTACCCCACTGCTTCAAAAGCTCCCTGGGAATTTGAATTCCGTGGGGCAGTTCCGTTAGAGAAAAGATCAGGAATTGGTGGAGGTAGATGGTTAAGAGAAGAAACAGCTCACTGGGCTTTGGCAGATGATGAGCAACCGATCATTCAGGAGAAGCCATTTCGATGGTTTAGAGGATATCATGTGGGAGGGAAATCTCTACTTTGGGCAAGAGCCACCCAGCGTTGGTCAGATTATGATTTTGAAGGTCCAGCCAGAGATGGATTTGCAATTGACTGGCCGATACGCGCTAAAGATTTGAATCCATGGTATGATTATGTGGAGCGCTTTGCCGGAATCGCTGGCAATAAAGATGGCTTACCTGAACTTCCGGATTCTGAAGTAATGCCAGGCTTTGAATTAAGCTGCATTGAGCAATATTATAAAGAGCAATTGCAAGCCAATTATGGAAACAGACATTTGATTCAAGGGCGATGTGCGCATTTGACTGATCCTCAGGAAATCCATAAGCAGCAAGGGAGAAACAAATGCCAGCATCAAGCCATGTGTAATAGGGGTTGTGTCTATGGTGGTTATTTTTCTGCCAACGCATCTACTTTGCCTTGGGCTGAGAAAACAGGGAATCTAACTATAAGACCAGATTCTGTCGTAGAATCAATTATTTACGACGATGCAAAAGGAAAAGCAACCGGAGTAAGGATTATTGATCGCCACACCAATGAGGCCATCGAGTTTTATGCGAAAATTATCTTTGTAAATGCTTCTACGATAGCGTCCAATGCGATTTTATTGAATTCAAAATCGAGCACTTTTTCCAATGGAATTGGAAATGAAAATGGATTGATGGGTAAGTTTTTGGCTTGCCATAATTATAGAGGAAAGGGCTATGCAACTTTCGAAGGATTTTTGGACAAAGCCAACCTTGGAAGAAGTCCAGGTCATGCCTATGTGCCGAGATTCCGAAATGTTTTCAAACAAGACACCGATTTCCTTAGGGGATATTCCATCGGTATGTCTGGAGGTAGAAGTATGGGCTCGGATACCAGCATGATCGGAGATGACTTGAGAGATAATTTGCTCAATCAGAAATACAATGATGTTTGGGGACTGGCTGCCTGGATGCAGGGAGAGACTGTTCCTGTAGAGGATAATCACATGCGGCTTAGCCCTGACCAAGTGGATAAATATGGGATTCCTCAAATCATCCTTTCGGTGGAGTGGAAAGAAAATGATGATAAAATGGCAGCAGATTTCGTGGCTCAGCAAACAGAAATGTATGAGCGGGCTGGCTTTAAAAACATCAAAGTCGAAGATTCACATTCAGATCCTGGTTCGGATATCCATGAAATGGGTGGCGTAAGAATGGGGAAAGACCCCAAAGATTCTTTGCTCAACGAATGGAATCAGTTACACCATTGTAAAAATGTTTTTGTGACGGATGGAGCTTGTATGACAAGTACCAGCACCCAAAATCCAACCTTGACTTTTATGGCATTGACGGCAAGAGCTGCAAATTATGCGGTGGAAGAACTGAATAAAATGAACCTCTAATTTGCTTTTCTATACTTTCAAGAACCTATTCGGAATTATGAAACTTAAACCTATTACACTGTTCCTCGCATTGATTGTGATGGCGATTTCTTTTGATTCCTTCGCTCAAAAAAAGGGCGACCCTTTGTTGCAAGCACCTCTCGGTATTGCAGCTTATACCTTTAGAAATGAATTTCCGAAAGGAGTGGAGCAAACCTTGGATATTATCCAAAAATTGGGATTCAAAGAATATGAAGGAGGTACAGCAGGAATGGAGCCGGAGGAATTCAAAAGGCTATGTGCTGAAAGAGGGATCAGTATTCCCTCCACTGGAACGGGCTTTGAGCAATTAGAGGAAAACCCTCAAGCAGTGGCAGATCGTGTGAAAGCCCTTGGGGCAAAATATGTCATGTGTGCCTGGATACCCCATAATGGCGATTTCACCAAAGCCAATGCAGATCGAGCGATCAAGGCATTCAATGAGGGGGGAAAAGTATTAAAGGAGAATGGTATTGTTTTCAAATACCATGTTCATGGCTATGAATTCCAACCTTTTGGAGATGGGACTTTGCTTGATTATATCATCGAAAATACCAATCCGGAATATGTTTCTTTACAAATGGATGTGATGTGGACACATTTTGGAGGTGGAGATCCTGTGGCTTTGCTCAAAAAGTATGGAGATCGTTGGGTTTCACTGCATTTGAAAGATTTTAGGAAAGGTGCTCCAAAAGACATGACAGGACTCACCGGGCCGGAGAATGATGTGCCTTTGGGAACAGGCGAACTGGATATTCCTGGGATCCTTCGTGAATCCAATAAATTCGGGATCAAGCATATGTTTATCGAAGATGAAAGTGATCAGGAATTAGTCAATCTTCCGAAAAGTATCGCTTATTTGAGAAGTTTGAAGTACTAATTGAAAACATATCAAAGGCTTTTGATGTGGACTTTGAATTGAATAATAAAGTATGAATATGAATTCCGGGTTTTCACCCGGAATTTTTACTTTTAGGTAAATTCTATCTTAATGAATAAAATAGTACTGATTGCCGGTCTTTTAGTTTTTTGCACTTTTTCTTCTTTTGCCCAAGATGGAAAAGACTTCAATGTTCTGATCATTCACGTAGATGATTTAGGCTGGGCAGACATAGAGCCTTTGGGAAGTGATTTTTATGAAACTCCCCATATCAATCAGCTGGCGTCTGAAGGGATTTTATTTACAGATTCCTATGCGGCAGCGCCTATTTGTTCTCCGACTAGGGCAGCAATGCTGACAGGGAAATATCCGGCAAGATTGGGAATAACAGATTGGATAAGAGCGAAATTTCAAGGAGTGACCACTTCTGGACTGCCGGGAGAGTATGAGGTTTTTGAAGATAAACCACTGAAAACTCCTAAAATCCAAGGCTATCTTCCATTAGAAGAAGTCACCATTGCAGAACGCATGAAAGCGCATGGCTACCAGACGCTACATGTGGGTAAATGGCATTTGGGTGAAGAAGGATATTATCCAACCGATCAAGGTTTTGATGTGAATATAGGTGGAAATGACTTGGGGCAACCGCCGAGTTATTTTGATCCCTATTTACCTGAAAAGCCAAGAGAGTTTTATGAGATCACTACTTTGAAACCTAGGAAAACTGGAGAGTTTTTGACAGATAGAGAAGGAGATGAAGTGGTGAATTATATCCGAACTAAAAAAGGGGAGAAATTTTTTATCCATTGGGCGCCTTATGCGGTGCATACCCCGATCATGGGCAAGCCGGATTTGGTGGAAAAGTACAAGCAAAAAGAGCCCGGAAATCAGAGAAATGCGGAGTATGCCGCTTTGGTAGAAAGTGTAGATCAGAATGTGGGTAAAGTGATGGAGGCTTTGGTTGAGCTTGGATTGCGGGAAAATACTTTGGTGATTTTCAGCTCAGACAATGGTGGTTTGATCGGTAACTATGATAATCCGATTACCAATAATTATCCCCTGAAATCCCAGAAAGGATATCCATACGAAGGAGGAATCCGTGTGCCGACAATTGTAAGTTGGCCAGGCAAACTTCCTATGGGAGCATTGAGTGAAACTCCAATCATCACGATGGATTGGATACCTACCATTTTGGATTTTATGGGTGAAAACCCTCGTCAAGAAGGTCTGGATGGGATTTCTTTAAAACCTGTTTTAGAGAATCCTTCCCAAAAAGTTGATAGGGATTTATTTTGGCATTTCCCTCATTATCGTCTGTCAGATATTGTTCCTTACGCCATAATCAGGTCAGGTGACTACAAGTTGATCCATTATTTTGATGGAAGTCAGGATGAATTGTACAACCTTGAATATGATATGGAGGAGAAAGTCAATGTGATTTCTACCAGAAAAGCCATTGCTGATAAGCTTCAGATTAAACTTGAAAACTGGTTGAAAGAAACCGGAGCGAGATTACCCGTAGAGAAGTAATTCTTTTGCCTTTCTAGCAGACTAATTTATAGCCATAACCTCTCACATTCAGGATTTGGATATTCGGATCATCTTGAAGCTTTTTGCGAAGCTTCGTGATAAACACATCCATGCTTCTGGCATTGAAAAAGTCATCTGCCCCCCAGATTCTGGTCAGGATCAGGCTTCGATCGGTAATGTCATTGCTGTTTTCAAGTAGGATTTCCAGGAGTTGGGATTCCCGGGCAGTCAGAGGCGATTCTTTCTCTCCAAATTTTAAAAGCTGTCTGGTAGGATGAAATTCAAATTCACCCAGTTCCAACCAATCCCGCTGCTGATTTTTAATCAGTTTCCGGTCCAGTTGTGCATTGATTCGGACGATCAATTCCTCCATGCTAAATGGCTTCCGGATGTAATCATTTCCACCTTGACCAAAGCCTTTGACCACATCTTCCGTCTGGCCTTTTGAAGTCAGAAAGATAATAGGAGTGAAAGGATCAATTCTCCGGATTTGCTCCGCTAAAGTGAATCCGTCCTTTTTTGGCATCATCACATCCAAGACTAAAATATCGGGCTTTGAGACCTTGTATTTTTCCCAGGCAATCTCTCCATTGGCACAAAGCAATACCTCAAAATCTCGGCTTTCCAGACTTTCCTGAACGATCATTCCCAAGGAAATCTCATCTTCTGCTAAAAGGACTTTGGTTTTTGAGTTCATGGCCAAATGGTGGTAAATGAAGTACTATGCGGAGCGGTTTGTAAAATAATTTCGCCCCCATGCTTTTCTATGATTTTTTTGACATAATAGAGCCCGATACCAAATCCTTTGATATCATGGATATTGCCTTGAGGAATTCTATAAAACTGCTCAAAAATCCGTTCTTTCTGACCCGAACTGATTTTTCCGCCATTATCCCAGATTCTGATTTTTGTCTGGTTGCTCTGATCCAAAGTGATCTGAATCTGATCTCCCCCGTATTTGATAGCATTGTCCAAGAGATTGGAAAGTGCATTCTCAAAGTGAAAAGTATCCACCAATATGGGCTTAATAGCTGAAGGAAGTGATAGCTCGATCTTCTTCTCTGGAGCTAGAGTTTGGTATTTTTGAAGCAGAGATCTTAGGACGGGTTCCGGATCGATCTCTTCCGTTCGCAACATCAATTGTTCAGAATCCAGCGTGGCAGTTTCCAGTAATTTCTCCACCATCAGGTTCAGTTTATGCAGTTGCATTTTAGAAATACCCAAGTATCTTTTGTTCTTTTCCGGATCATTGGAAGGGTTGAATTGCTCGATACCTTCGATGGCAGATAGCGTAGTAGCAATCGGAGTTTTAAATTCGTGGGTAATGTTTGAAATCAGATCCTGCTTGATTTCTGCGATTTCCTTCTGGTTTTTGATGGTTTGGTAGAGGTAGTAAAATGCGAAGCCAATGATCACCAAAAACAGCACAGAAGTTAGAATTTCAATGATTCCTCTTCTCAAAACGGTCAGTGCCGTGTTTTCAAAATACATTTCCAGCTTTTGACCTCTGGGTAAAAAGGTGGATTTTGACTGGGTTTTGAAAGGCATCTCCAAGGCCTCTTTTTCATGATAGGCTCCGTTTAGGCTGTCCCCATCGTAGTGAAGTAAACCATATTCAATATCGATTTTCTTTCGGGCCAGTTCCGCTTGTAAGTAGTTGTTGATTTTATCAAAATCCAAGGAATCCCGGGTGATGGAAATGATGATTTGACTCGTCAGTTTTTTGAGACTTCTTAAACTATCTGCAGCTTCCAAACCTCGGAAAATATTGATTTCGTTTATTTCATCCACTTGAAAATTAGACAGCGTGTCTTGATGAAATCTTAATTCATGTTTCTCAGAACCAGTGCTGTCTTGTAGGATTTCGCCTGTACTAGAGAGCGCTTTGAGGATAAGTTGGCTTTTTCCTACCCGTTTAAAAAAACTCAAAGAGCTCTTGGAAGTATCTGAAACGATGAGGGAATCGGCCGAACTGTTATTCAAAAAAAACTTGGTTGTAACAGAATCGGGATGAAGAGATGCGTTCTGTTTCCATTCCAGACGCTGAAAATTGTCAGTCAAGGTGACTACATCACTTTTTGCTATTTCTGCATAATATTCATCCAAAGCTGTATCCAGACTGCCTTGAATATCATTCACCAATTGGTTTTCGATGAGCTGAAATTGAGAGATGTTTCGATAGATCTGAACACCAATACTGATGCATAAAGTAAATGCAATCAGAATCCCTATCCGCTTGAATTGTAGTTGTTTCACGACGCTAAATTAGGAGCAAAGTGATTGAAAAACCGAATGTTAACACACGTTAACACTGCTTAACTCAGTTGTTTGGCTTGTTTTTATTGGTTTGTGTCAAAGAAAATAGACTATGAAAACCAGAATTTTACTACTCGCCTTTATTGCCTTCATGAGTTTTGTTGGGACTACTTTTTCCCAAGGATTAACCGGAAGAGCCTATTACAAATCATCCTCCAATATCAAGTTTTCCATGGACAGCAGCAAGATGGCTCCAGAAGTGATGGCTGATTTACAAAGACAACTTAAAAAGCAGATGGAAAGAGAATACATACTTTCTTTCAATCAGGGAGAATCCAATTGGAAGCAAGCTGAAAGCTTAGGTGCTGGTCCGGCTACAGCTTCATCTGGTGGTGCGAGCATCGTGATCAATACGGGAAGCAGTGATTTGGTTTTGTATAAAAATCTGGCTGAACAAACTTACCTGAAAGAAGAGGATCTAATGGGAAGAGAGTTTCTGGTAAAGGACAATTTGAATCTTTATGATTGGGAACTTACTGGAGAGACAAAGAAGATAGGCAACTATGAATGTCAGAAAGCTACCTATTCAAAAATCGTGGATAGTAAGCGTTTTTCTACCGGCATGGAAGAAATGGAAGTCGTGAAAGATACTGTTCAGGTAGTGGCTTGGTTCACTTCGCAAATCCCAGTTAGCCATGGACCTTCTGAATTTTGGGGCTTGCCAGGACTGATTTTAGAACTTCAGAATAATGGAAGTACACTGATTGCCGAAAAAATTGTGTTGAATCCAGAGGAGGCAGTGGAAATAATTGTGCCTAATAAGGGCAAAGAGATGAGTAGTGAGGAATATCGTGCCCTTGCAGATGAAAAAATGCAGGAGATGATGAAGAAATATTCCGGCAAATCAGGAGAACATCAGATGACCATCAAAATCGGAAATTGATTTCTAGAAACTCCGAAAACTAAACCAACATGAAATTAATTTTTAGAAATATCGCAGGGGCGATCCTCCTGTCCCTGCTTTCCTTTGCTTCTTTTTCCCAGACCAAAAACTTGACAGGGCAAGTGCTTGATTCTTTGAATCAACCAATCAGCTACGCCAATGTCGTTGCGGTCAACCAAACAACCCAAAAGATAGGAGCTTTTGCCATCACCAATGGAGAAGGTAGATTTAAGCTTGCTCTTGTTCCAGGGTCTGAATATTTACTTCGGATTTCATTTGTAGGCTTTAAGCAATTTGAGCAAGTAATAACAGATTGGTCCGTCGATAAACCGATCCAGGTGATCCTGACCAATGACGAAACGATGCTAGATCAGATCGAAGTGGTTTCTGAACTTCCTGTCACCATGCAAGGCGATACGTTGACATACAAAACGGATGCTTTTACAACTGGGACCGAAAGGAAGCTAAAAGACGTTTTGGAGAAGCTCCCGGGTTTTGAAATTGATGAGGATGGTGGAGTAAAAGTCCAAGGAAAGAAAGTGGACAAAGTGATGGTGGACGGGAAGAACTTTTTTGATGGAGATACCAAATTGGCTACTAAAAACCTTCCGGCAAATGCTGTGGATCGCGTCCAGGTATTAAAGAATTTCAATGAAGTGGCGCCAGTGAGAGGCTTGGATACTGATGAGTCCTTGGCCTTGAATATTCAGTTAAAAGATGGAAAGAAGAAACTGGTTTTTGGCGATTTGACAGCAGGTGGTGGACCAAAGGAGCGGTATTTAGGTCATGCCAATGCGTTCTACTATTCTCCAAAGTTGAATCTGAATTTGATTGCTGATGGAAATAATGTCGGAGAACTTCCTTTCACCTTGCAGGATTATTTTCGATTTAGTGGAGGAATGGGAGGGCTTACCAATAGAACAGGAACTTCTATTTCTATGAGTAGCGAAGATATGGGAATCCCCATGGCTCAGCGAAACAATGCCGCTTCTTTGGAGACAGCCTTGGGAGCTTTGAATTTGAATTATCATCCAAGTTCAAAATGGAGGCACTCAGGTTTTGTCATAGGTTCTACTTCAAAGAATAAATTGGGCAGCATTTCTCAAAGAACCTACTTAAGAAGCGATGAGAACCAGCAGGAAACCCTAAGTTCTGCAAGTACCGTGGAAAACAGCTCAGGTTTAATGAAGTACGCGGTGACTTATACTCCCAAAGAGGAAACCTATGTCAAATATTCAGTTTTCGGAAAGCTCGCGGATATTCAAAATAGAAATTTAATGGACTCTGATTTTGGAAGTATTCGGCAGCAAATAAATAATTTCCAAACCAGAAGACCGTATAGTGTACAGCAAAAGGCGGAATGGTATCATGCGCCTTCAGAAAAAAGGGTGTTCTCCATGGAGTTTAATTGGGAGAAAAAATATCAGGATCCCTTATATGATCTGACAACGAATCAAAAGCCTTTCATGGGTGTGCTTCCCATTCTTGATCAGGAAAATTATCGATTCCTGCAGCAGCAGGAAATTCACTCCAGAACTTTGGAGGGATCATTTAACTATTATCATATTCTGAATGCGACTAACCATTTGAATTGGAGTCTGGGCTATTCCGATACTAGACAGGAAATGATTTCTGATCTGAATCAGATTTTACCAAGTGCCCACGAATCCTATGCAGAGTTTGAGAATGATAACCAGTTTGGTATTCAGGATTTGTCCCTGGGGATGACTTACAAAACCAAATGGAAAGACTTTATTTTGAGTCCTTCACTTTTTGCGCATCGCTATTCTTGGCAAGACCAGCAATTTGAAGATGAGTTGACCCAACAAAAGACGCTTTTGCTACCTGGGATGTATGCCAAATGGGCAATAAAATCGAATAAGTCTTTGACTTATAGATTTCAGACCACAGCCAATTTCATGGATATTCAGAAACTGGCGAAAGGTTATATCATTCAGGATTATAATTCGATTTTTACTGGAAACCGGATGCTGGAAAATGGGTTGTTTACCAATCATTCTTTGAATTACAGCCATTATGATTTCTTTTCTTCTGTTAGTTTATACGGGTCATTAAATTGGCAGCGAAAGAGAAATGATATTGTCAATACCACAGATTTTCAAGGGATTAATAGGTTTTTGACAGTTATGAATATTACTCCAATCAATGAAAGTTTAAACGGGAATCTGAGTTTTGATAAGAAATTCAACACATTTAAAGTCACTGCAAGTGGGCAATGGAATTCATTTACCACGAATAACCTGATCAATGATGCAGTAAACCAAAACAAGCAATTTTCTCAAACCTATAACATGAAGGCTACGACCACGTTTTTCAAAAAAGTAGAGGTTGATTTTGGCTATACTTTTTCCACCAACAGCTATAATGGATTAAACTCCCAAAACACCTTCAATACACATACTCCAAAGTTTGAAGTGGATTGGGATATCTGGAAAGGTTTGAAATTGAACGCAGATTATGCGTTTAATACCTATAAAAATACCGGAGCTGGAACGCAAAGTGATTTTGATTTTCTCAATGCATTTTTGAGCTATCAGGGAAAATCCAGCCCCTGGGAATTCAGATTTACCGTTTGGAATATTCTGGACACTCGATCAATTCGAAGAGATAGCTTTAACGATAACTTGATCAGTACTTACTCTTATTTGGTTCAACCGAGATACGGACTATTCACCATCAAATGGGATATTTAAGTAGAAGGCGAACAGTTTGATAGAATTTAACCAAACAGGTTTAATCTAAAATAGCTATACCCGCAGCTGCCACTATTCCATCTTGGGCTGAGGTAGCGCCTGATATACCTATTGACCCGATACAAACGCCATCCTTGAAAATAGGAAGTCCTCCTTCTATGGCAATTGCATTAGGAAGAGTTGCTATTCTTCCCCCACCTTCATTTTTCATGGCCTCTTCAAAAACTTTGGTAGGTCTTTTGAAGTAAACCGCAGATTTTGCTTTGGCAATTGCCACATCAATACTCCCAATCTGAACGCCATCCATTTTGCGAAGTGAAATAAGGTTGCCACCTCCATCTAAGATTACTATTACCATATTCCATCCTTCTTCTATTGCTTTTTGCTGGGCTGCATCAGAAATCAAGGAGGCAGTTTCAAAATTTAGAAAAGGCTGAGTTTGGCTTTTAGAAATGCTGGTTAATGATAAAAAAACCAAGAGAAAAAAGACTAAATTTTTCATGACAATAAGAATTAATGTGAAAATCTAAGTTACTGAATTTTTGAACCTTTGAGAGAATCTCTTAAATTGATCAAATGCAATTAATTATACCTAATCTAAATTAAATTATATGAAGATTTTTTCTAGAAGAGATTCTCTAAAAACTTTATCTCTCGCGACGGGAGCAAGTTTGGTTTCCCCCTTTAGTTTGTTTGCAAATTCAAAACTTCCTAAAAGGGACAAACTAGGAGTCGCACTAGTTGGGTTGGGATATTATAGTACTGATTTATTGGCGCCGGCTTTGCAGCAGACAGAAAACTGTTATCTCGCAGGCATTGTAACAGGGAGTCCATCTAAGATTCCAGTATGGCGAGGGAAATACAATATCCCGCTGGCAAATGTTTACAATTATGAAAATTTTGATTCGATCGCTGATAACCCTGAAATAGATGTGGTGTATGTAGTCTTACCTCCGTCTATGCACAAGGAATATGTGATTTGGGCTGCAAAGGCTGGGAAGCATGTTTGGTGTGAAAAACCAATGGCTGTCACTGCTGAAGAATGTCAAGCTATGATCGATGCCTGTAAAGAGAATGGCGTAAAGTTGTCTATCGGTTACCGGTGTCAGCATGAACCTAATACGATCGCGTATCAAGAAATAGTGGACAATAAAAAGTTGGGCAATGTATTACAAGTAGACTGTGCTGCAGGCTATAGAGAAGGTAGAACGGACCATTGGAAGCAAAAACGTGAAATGGGTGGAGGAGTGATTTATGATATGGGGGTTTACTCCATCCAAGGAGCAAGATTAGGTACGGGCATGGAGCCTATCGCTGTCAAAGCTGCAAAAGTATGGGCTGAGCGTCCAGAAATCTATAAAGATGGATTAGGAGAAGTGGTTGAAGCCCAATTGGAGTTTCCAAATAACGTAATAGCCACCATAAAAACTTCATTTTTTGAGAATATGAATTTCCTGAACATTCAATGTGAAAAAGGAAAAATTGAAATGGCACCTTTCTCAGGATACAATGGAAACAAAGGGACAAGTCCATTGGGAGAAATCAACTTTCCCTATCAGGTTCCTAGCCAACAGGCTTTTCAGATGGATCATGATTCCAAGTCAATCCTTGATAACGAACCGGTGCTAGTACCTGGTGAAGAAGGGTTAAGGGACATTCGAGTTGTGCAAGCAATTTTGAAATCAGCCGAAACCGGGATGCGGGTATCGCTCTGACCTTCAATTATATTACTATTTCCTGCCGCCCTAATTTCGATTCGGGCGGTTTTTTTTTCGGATTTAAAAAACTAAAAATAATACAATGATAAATTGAAAATTTATATTTAACTTTTTGGACACTAAAAAATTGTTATTCAAGTAGTTGAAACTGTTTTTTGGCAATTTTATTTTTTTAAGCTTGTTTCAGGTTGGATTTTTTAAAGACTGAAGTTGAGTGCCATTCCGAGTGTTAGAAATTTATTAACCATCAATATAAAATAGGCATGAAAAAAGTATTGAAATTTTTCGGATGGATTGTTGGCATCATTGTCATTCTCGTTTTGTGTTTTGTAAGCTTTGTATTCCTTAAATGGGATCAAACCTATGAAGCTCCATATCCCGAGCTAAGCGCCACAACAGATTCCACCATGATAGCAAGGGGCAAGTATTTGGTTTATGGTCCGGCCCATTGTTCTGTTTGTCATAACTCCATTGATAAAATGGAAGCCTTGGAGCGTGGAGAAATGCTTCCTTTGGCAGGGGGGATGGAATTCGTATTTGAGCCTGGAACCCTAAGATCAAGAAATTTGACCCCCGATGAAGAAACTGGGATTGGGAAATTGACAGATGCTGAAATTGCGAGAGTGATGCGATATTCAGTTGGTGCAGATGGCCGTCCTCTTTTTCCTTTGATGCCCTTCCAAAACATGTCGGACAGTGATGTGATTTCCATTATTTCCTATTTGCGTTCGCAGGAAAAGGTTAAAAATGAAATCAAACCAAGTGAATATTCTTTTTTAGGTAAGGCAATATTGGCTTTAGGTATGATTAAACCTGAAGGTCCAAGTGAAACTCCTCCAAAATCCATTGCCGTGGAGCCAACTCCGGTCTATGGAAAGTATCTTGCAAATTCTGTTGCAAACTGTGTCGGTTGCCATTCTCCAAGAGATCTCATGAGTGGGGCATTTACAGGTCCTAAGTTTAGTGGAGGCCTGATATTAGAAGATGTGCCTGGTGCACCTTTTATCACACCTAATTTAACTCCTGACCCAGAAACAGGAGTGATGGCTAATTGGACCGAAGAAGCTTTTATAGAAAGATTCAGGGCTGGAAAAGTATACGAATACACCCCGATGCCTTGGGCTAGTTTTGGCAATATGAGTGACGTGGATTTAAAAGCCTTATATAGTTACATCATGTCACTTGAACCTGTGTCAAATAAAGTTGTCAATACACCTTATATGGTGGAGGCAGAAGGAAAGTAATCTAGCCGAATTCTATTTCAGGAAAATGGTTTTGTGGGTTATGGAGCTTTCTACAGCTGCTTCCAGGATTTCCACTACGATTAGATTGTTTTCAGCCGAACTTAAATCAAATGGAGAAAGGGAGATTTCCCCTCGGATGACAGCTTTAAAGAAAGTAAATGGGTCATCATAAGGAGCTTCCCTTTTTTCAAACTTTAAAGTCTCTTCCTCGAAACCATCGTAGCCTTTTGCCATTCTCACCCGTAATGTTTTGCCATTATCAGCCAAAAGAGCTCCTGTTAGACCATAGATTTCCATGTCCTTTCTACCAATTGGCCAGTTCCAGGATGGTTCAAGGATTACTTGGGAATCCTCATACGTAAGAATGATGGTCGCATCGTCATCTACTTTTGGATTGTTTTCAGGTTGTAATTGCTGGGTTACAGCAGTGACAGAAATCGGTCTTTTGCCATTATGAAGCCAAGTTGATAGGTTGGCTCCATAACATCCAAAATCAATGATAGCCCCGCCGCCATTTAGTTTTGGATCTGTTAGCCATTCTAAGAATTCTGGACTAACACCTATTTTTTTTGGACCTCGATGTCCATCTCTCACGATAAGTTTCCTCATTGGTCCAATGGTTCCTTCCGAAAGTAATTCCTGAGCTTTTTCCACAGAAGGATACCAGGTGGTTTCATAGTTGGTGATCAGATGGATTCCATGTTTTTTGGCCAATTCTGTCATCCTTGTGGCATGTGCTACACTTACTGCTAAAGGTTTTTCTACCATGACATGGACTCCCTTTGGTGCTGCCGCTTCAACCACAGACAAATGGTCAAATATATTTCCAAATGCGGTTACTGCTTCCGGCTTAGTTGAAACTAACATTTCTTCCAAATCATCATAAACCAGATCCATCGAAATTCCATACTGTTTGGTCAGTCTTTCTGCTAGTTCTTTATTGGGTTCGGCTATCCCGACAATTTCTATATCTGCTCTCTTATTGGCATCCAAAATCCATCCTACATGCCCATGGGTCAATCCTGCAACTCCGACTCTTAATTTATCCTGTGAAAAAGTCAGTTGGAAAGAACTTAAAAAGATCAATAAAATGAGAAAGTATCGCATGGTTTTCAAGGTTAATTGATTCAAAATTTGGACAAAAGGGATTGAAAACACAAATGATTTAGTTTAATTAGATTGGATCGTTTATAATAAAATGCTTGATAGGGACAGAATAAAATTGCCATTTCAGTTCGATGTGCAAAAGCTTCAGAAAGAAGTCGAGGGACTTGACCACATTGGGTGGACAGAGCATTTTGTTAGACATAACTATAAGGGAGATTGGTCCGTCATCCCACTGACAGCTCAGGAAGGAAGAAACCATCCCGTCCTAATGGCTTCCGCTATTCCAAATGGTGGTAAATTTATCCCAACACCTTACTTGGCCTTGTGCCCTTATATTTCATCGGTATTGGAAAGTTTTTTATGTGAAAAGTCATCTGTTCGCCTGATGAAATTAACTCCAGGCTCTGAAATCAAAAGGCATCAGGATTACGATTTGGATGAAACAGAGGTAAGAATACATTTACCTGTTTTTACTAATGAGAAGGTGAGTTTTTTAGTAAATGATGTTCCGGTGAAGATGATGGAGGGGGAATGTTGGTATTTAAGGCTTTCTGATCCCCATCAAGTGGAAAATAAAGGAGATAGTGCAAGAATACACTTGGTTCTTGATTTGGTTTTGAATGACTGGTTGAAAAGTTATTTGGAGAATTAATCCGCTAATGATTATGACCTAATCCATTTTTTCATTTTCGGGAAGCTTTCATATTCGGTTAAATCCATCCAGACTAGCAATGGCAATCCTCGATAGTGGCCATTGGTAAATTCTTGTATCAACATCTGCGATTCTCCTTTGTATCCTTCTGGATGGAAAACTACTTCAGGAGGCAGGTCCAGATGTATCAAAGCAGCGTATGTCCAGCACATGACACCCATTTCGTCATCTTGATTAGGGCTTCTATAGTTTTTTACATTTCCAATAATTGTCTCTTTTTCCTCTGCAGTCATCAAAGCAATATGTCCAGCTTCATGAAGCAAATCCCCTGGATATTTCAGTTTTTCGGGATCATAATAAAGTTGACCACTATCTATTTTGAGGCCAGGTAAAAAAGTGTCTTCCTCTAAAGTGGTACCAACCGTCGGAATTCCAATTTCATTTAAAAAGTTGAGAATTTGGGTTTGGTAAGATGCTGTCATATTAAAAATTTTTGATTTTCTAAATTATCGGATTTATCGAAACAAGTAAATGAAATAAAGAGCAATTAATCAAATCAACCATTTTTTAAATTGTATTTTAGGAAGAACCAAACAAGACTATGATGGGAAAAATTTCATTTTTAATACTGGCTCTAGGTTTACTCAGTGCCTGCAGTCAATCAGAGAAGTCAAGCTATAAATTTCAGGTTTCGGATATAGAACCTTCTTTAGTAAAACTTGCTTCTGATGAGTTTATGGGAAGAATGCCATTTACGGAAGGGGAGGAAATTACAGTGGATTACCTTGAAAATGAATTTAAATCCATGGGTTTAGAACCGGGAAATGGCGATTCGTATTTTCAGGATGTTCCGATGGTTTCAATCCTCAGCTTGCCTTCAAATGAGATGGTTGTCAGTTCGGCTAATGAATCTATCACTTTAGAAGGGCTCAAGGATTATGTACTTTGGACGCAGCGAACAGATTCTCTCGTGAGCTTTGAGGATGTTGAAATGGTCTTTGCAGGTTTTGGAATTGTAGCACCTGAATATGGTTGGGATGACTATAAAAACATCGATGTCAAAGATAAAATTGTGGTTATCCTGGTAAATGACCCTGGTTTTGGAACGGAGGATGAGGCATTTTTCAAAGGAAATACCATGACTTATTATGGAAGATGGACTTACAAATATGAAGAGGCAATTCGTCAGGGTGCATTAGGTTGTTTAATTGTTCATAATACCATTCCGGCTGGATATGGTTTCAATGTAATTCAAGGAAAATGGAAAAATCCGCTTCTATACCTGGACGAAAGAGGATCTGAAAACTACACTCCTGCCTTTGAAGGATGGGTGACCTTGCCCACTGCCAATAAGCTTTTTGAAATGGCAGGGCTTAATGGAAGTGAATTATTGGCGAAGTCAAGAAAAGCAGATTTTCAGGCGGTTCCAATGAATTTGAAAGCCAGTTCTTCTATCCAAGTCATTGCAGAATATGATGTCTCTAAAAATGTAATTGGAAAAGTGACCGGTGCTTCTAAACCTGATGAGGTGATAATTTATACTGCCCATTGGGATCATTTTGGTTTTGGAGCACCAGATGAGACAGGTGATAGTATCTACAATGGAGCGCTTGATAATGCTTCAGGTACAGCAGCACTTTTGGCTTTGGCAAAGGCATACACAACTGACCCAAAACCTGAAAGAACGGTGGTTTTTCTTGCAGTGACAGCTGAAGAACAAGGACTTTGGGGATCTGCTTATTATGCTCAAAACCCGATTTATCCCAAAGAAAAAACGGTTGCGAACATCAACATGGATGGGATCAATCCTTATGGGAAAATGAAGGATGTTTCCCTGATTGGAATCGGTCAGTCTGAACTGGAGGATTTACTCAATGTTGAATTGGAAAAAGTGGGAAGGTATTCTGCTCCTGACCCAACCCCATCTGCAGGATATTATTTTAGATCGGACCACTTCAATTTTGCGAAAATCGGTGTTCCTGCTCTGTACTTTACCAATGGAATCGATCATGCTGAAAAAGGGAAAGAGCATGGAAAAGCATTGGAGGAGGAATATGTCCAAAAATATTACCATAATCCTTCTGATGAGTATGAACCAACGCGATGGAATCTGGATGGTGCAGTAGAGGACGTTCAGATACTTTATGAAGTCGGAAGGAATCTGGCAAATTCAGATAATTGGCCGAAGTGGAAACCTAATTCTGAATTCAGGGCGATCCGAGAAAGCTATATGAAGTAAAATAAAGAGGCAGTGCCAAACTGCCTCTTTTTTATTCCGGTAATCTAGATTTAAGCAGAGCAATTTGCCCCATGTGATTGGATTGGTGCTCCATGACATGAAACCAAGCCCAATGATTATTTGCTTGGGTCCCTTTTAATTTTGATGAGAACCACTTATCGTCTTTCTCTTTTAAAAGCGCTTTCGTTTTCTCTCTTACCTCATCCCAAATCCCGAAATAATAAGCGATGGGTTTCCCTTCGTATTCGGCTCTAGCTGTTTCTCCAAGCTCCAAAGCTGTCATCCATTTTGAAGTTTCTTCTTCATTAAACTCCCTGCTTTCAAAAGTATACACTTGATAGAAAGCTTCTGTAGCAGCTAGATGCATAATCATGGCTCCGATTCTATTTGCTTTTTCATCCAACAGAAAATCCACCTGGGCATGGGACATATTCAATGTCAAGCGATGGATTCTTCCTTTGATATCATCCAGCATCGCCACCATATTACCAATGTCTTGGGAATATCCTTTTGGAGCTTCGATAACTTGGGCTCTAGATTTTAGTTGAAATAAGAATAAGCAAAAAGTACTGAGGGCAAAAATCTTTAATGTTTTCATTTTAATATAGATTAAAGTTTAAATAGTGATTTCAATAGCATTTCCTTCTGGATCCAGAACTACACTTTCAAAGTAGCCATCCCCAGTAGTCCTGGGTTCTCCGGTTACTTGGAATCCATCAGTTCTTAATTTTTCGGTTAGACTCAGCACCTGTTCTTTGCTTCCTGTCGAAATGGCTATGTGGGTAAATCCATAGGAATGGATTCGATTTTCCGTTAAATGGATTTCAGGTTTTTGCATCAATTCGATTTGGGCTCCGGAATCAAAAGAGAGGAAATAGGAAGTGAATTTTTTGTTTGGATTGTGATATTTCTCTCCTGGAATCAGATCAAAATAATGACAATAAAACTCCTTCATTTTTTCCAAATCCTCCACCCAAATAGCCAAATGTGCCAGTTTCATATTAAAAAGGATAGCCGATCGCAAAATTGAAGATCAGATTTTCTCTTCTCCAGGTTTTGCTGCCGATGTCAAAGTTGTTGCCCCAGCGACTTCCTTCTTCTCCATAAGGTACCCGAAGGGGAGTGGCCAAATCAAATCGGATAACAAAAAACTGAATGTCTACTCTTAATCCAAATCCGGTTCCTACCGCAATTTCTTTCCACCAATTAGAACTGAATTTCCCTCCCGGCAAAGCTTCATTTTCATTCATCAGCCAGATATTTCCCGCATCCATAAACATAGCGCCTTTCAAAAATGAGACGATTGGAAAACGATATTCAATATTCCCCTCTAAACGTATGTCCCCAGACTGGTCAAAATAAGAGTTGTCATCAAATGCTTCGGGTTTATAACTGCCAGGACCAATCGAGCGAATTCTAAAAGCTCTTATACTATTTGGGCCGCCAGAGAAATACTGTTTGGCATATGGAAGGGAGGATGAATTCCCAAAAGGTGCCCCAAGTCCGGCAAATAACCTTGTGGCGATGGTCTGGGATTTAGTGAAATTAAAATGATACCTCAGGTCCAGATCCACTTTACCATATTGGGCGTATTCCAAACCGAAAATCTTTCCATCATCTTTACCTGAAATGTTTTCGATCGCATTGATTGTGTTTCCTGCAAAATCAAGGCCCAAGCCCAGGAAGTAACCGTGAAGGCGGAATCGATCGTTCAGTTTGTTGTAGTTAAAGGTGTAATTGATCCCGGCAATAAAGGTTTGCTCAAAGCTTCGTTTTAAGAAGGGATTGCTATCCAATATCTCATCAAATTCCGGAGAGGATTTAGAGAGATTGATGATACTGATGCTGATCGGATTGATTTCGTGATAAGCATAGGTATTGGCATTCCAGAAATATCCATAAGAAGTAGAATAGGAATTAAGTCGATAAAGACCTCCTCTGCTCAGGTATTCTGTGCCGAGGCTAATTTTTGTTTTAGGGACTGAATAACTGAATTTTTCTTTGATAGGGACGAAAAATATGACTCTGGGAAAAATCAGATCTCCTCTCAACCCCAATTCCAATGAGTGCAAATTGGATCGGTCCCCTCCGGCAATTTGAAATTCATAACCTATTTTACCAGAGAGATTAAATGTTTCTCCTCCGTTAAACAAATTCCGATTTCGATAGACTAGGTTTAAAGCCGGTCCAGCAAAATTATTGGATTTGGAAACCCCTAATAGCTCTGCCCTTACCGAGCGTTTCGTCATGGGGGAGAGGTAAATATTTGCAGCCAAGTGTCCGATCGAATCCTTTTTATCCAACTCTTCATACCGAAGATTGACAAATTTATAATTGCCAATAGAGCTTAGCCTATTGCTCGATAATTTTGATTTATTGGGATCATAATACTCGCCTTTTTCGATCAGGATATAATCTTTGAGCAATCTAGGCTTGAACACTTCATTGCCTTGGATAAAATCTTTTCCCTCCAAGGAAACAGTATCCAGGCCTTCGGCACTTTCATTTAAAGAATAATTGGGAAAAACCTGGATTCGATCTACCCGATAAGGCAAAAGTCCATTTTCTGGCACCTCTTTTTTCAGCCTCAGATATAGGTTGAATTGCCTGGACGAGTCGGAGATATTCGTGTCAGCTTCAAAGATCAGATAATCATTATTGAAGTTGTAATAGCCTTTTTGTTTTAGCCCTTCATCCAGTCGGTCTCTTTCTAGATTCAAGGCATTTAAATCAAATCTGCTTCCTGATTTTAACTCGGTCTCAGCAAATAGACTTTGGATATCATGCTCGATTTGCAGGGAATCTCTATCAAGAATAAACTCATTTAAAAGGTAGGGACGGCTGACAGTTGCGGAATATTTTACTTCAGCAAAAGTATCCCCGTGGATTTCTTCCGAACTTGCTGTCCCGTAGAAAAAGCCTCTGTTTTCAAGACGGTTTAAAATCAACTCTTCTGTACGTGAAGGATCCACTTGACTCATATAAACTGGCTCTTCACCGAACTTTTTGTTCATGAATCGGATAATAAATCCAGGCTTTTCTTTTTGACTCTTGTAATAGGACCAAAGCCCGACATACATTCCCAAAAATTTTGAATTCGGTTCCGGCCTCAATAAATCATTCAATTCCTCTTCTACACTTTTGAAACCTTCGATGTCATCTGGTTTTTCAATTTCCAGTTTTGCACCGGTATATAATAGTTCTTCCTCAGGAATAAACTTTTTGATCTGGCATCCACTGAGCCAAAAAAGTAATCCAATGCAGAAAATGATATCTTGTTTAATTTTCATTTTCCTCCTTTTTTTCTTGCTTTTCCTTCAGTTCGTCGATCGGATTTGTCTTTTCCAAATCCTGGGCCGGAGCTCTCCAAAATTCACTGAACTCATTGAATTCACGAGTCAAAATTAATCCAGCGCCAGTCACCACTAGTTGACCATCGATGATACTTTCGAATTGATTTTTCCTGAAAGCTCTGATCCTCCATCTTCCATCTTCAGTCAGCATGTATTCAAAACTGATGTTTGCCAAAATGGAATTAGCCTGCTCGGAATTCTGCGGGCTTCCTTCTAGGTCCACTTGACTGCCTACCTGAACAATGAGTCGGTCATCGAAGAGACTTTGCTGTGCATTGATGTTTAAATCTGTCCGGTATTGGCTGCTGCCGGATTGGTAATCCTGGTAGGAATTAACATCAAAACCAACCTGGAAGCCACTGTCTCCAAATAATTTATTGGAAAGGGCATTCATTTGATCGGATAGAACCTGACTGGCACTGTTTCTTGCGATGCTTTCCGCCCCGCCATTCGATCCATCACTTCCCTGAGAGGGGAAGAAGCGGTTTAAAACCAAAAGTGAAAATACCTGTTTGTTTAATTCATCTTCTTGCTCATTTACCTGAAGAACCCGTGAATACACATTTCCACCAAATGCACTTCGCTGGTTTTCTGGCATGTCAAGGGTAAACGAAATCTCAGGTTTTAATAACTCTCCCGCCACATTGAGGTACACCAAAAATGGCAGTCTCCTTTGATATTGGGATTTTGTTTCTTGATTACTGCCAGTCAGTTGGGAATTCATCAATTCTGTGGCTGATGTTTCCACTTCATATATCGCTCGGATGTCCATGGTAGCGTCCATTGGATCTCCATTCCAGGTGATTCTGCTTCCCGGATCAATCAGGAATTTCTTGCTGATCAGATTATACAGGGACATTTCATAGTGCCCATCGGATATTTCATAATCTCCGCTCAAAGTGACTCGACCATTTGGGTTGATGTCCATCTGTAAATTAGCCTCTCCCGAAATCAATAAATTATCTCCTGTTTTTGGATCGATGACGACGGTAAATTTTGCCTTGGGATCTGCGGAAAGCATTGCCTGTATATCATATCCAGAGAAAGCCGAGGTGGTTTCTTCTTGCTGTGCTGTTAGGATATCGTCCGGGTTTTCTTTGTTGACAAATAAAACCACCCCATCTCTTTCTACCAGGTCCAGCTGAGACTCGGGGATGATCAAAGTCAAATCGGTGTTGTCTTTGATATGGAGATCTGCCTTGACTACCGGGAGGATTAGATCCCCTGTGACTGTGACATCCGCATCAATGGTTCCTTTTCCATAAATCAATTCGTTTTCCTCGTCAGTGGAATTGACCACCATAAAATTTTTCGCATTTAGCTGCAGATCAAATGAAGGATTGGTAAAGTCTTCAGTAAAGATCGTACCGTCTATCGTAAAAGTATTGTTATCAGCATCCCTGACAGTGAATTGATCCAAATAAATGCCATCGTTATCGATTGATAATTTTTCGTCAGAAAGTAAATATTTGGTGCTCAACTGCGCCGGTACAAATGCGGCATCGTGGAATCGAAAGTCTCCTTGATACTGAGGAGCATCTGTCGTGCCACTGGCTTTGATTTTACCTTCTAAATAGCCAGAGGCATTAAGGAGTTGATCCTGGGACAGCGCGGCGATTTTTGTCATCTCTCCTCTGATCAGATTGATATCCAAATCAAATTCCCCTCCAGCTTCGTTTGCTGCAAACTCTCCATTTATATCCAAATCGATCCCGCCATCTCTTAACTGAAGAGCTAGGATGTAATTACTTAGACTTTTAGCGGTAGCTGTTAAACTTAAATTTCCAAGGGGCACACCCAGCCCTTTTAAACTATCTATTTTCAGTTCACCCATCAGCCCAATTGCATCAAATGGATTCTCAACCACCAATTGTCCTTCAAGCTTTCCACCTGCAATAATCTCCTCTGGATTCAGTAAACTGGTCAGTGTCGAAAGTCTAAAATTCCTGAAAAGAACAGCGATGTTTTCATCTGTATATCCTTCAATATTCCGTTTAACAGTCAATTCCTGATTGTTTTGGGTAAAACTGAAATCCTGAAAATCGAGGTAATTCTCTGCATAAAGAACCTGATTCGTTTCAGGGATAATCCAATTGTTTTTTTTGAGTACCAGGTCTTCTGGATCGATATGAATAGTAACAGTATCTCCCGAAAGGCCAATGTCGGAGCCAAGATGGAACAGTAAAGAGTCCTGCTCGTAGGAAGTGAAATCAAAAAAGATCCTTGAGTCCTGCATAGATCCGTTCAAAAGTGTTTTATCCATTTGTAATGGACCAGAACGAAGGCTTATAAAACCAAAATCCAAATTGAGACTTTCATGATTGGAAATCAAATCCAATCCCAGACTGTCGATTTCTGTTCCCGAATAATTGATAAAGGGAAAGTCAATCCTTGCCGCCAAAGAATCTATGTCCTGAAAATAGGCGAGTTGGATGCTTCCAGAATCAAGCTGCTCCAATCCCTGAAGTAAGAATTCATTTAAAAAAGGATCCTCATAAATAGAGAAATCCATTTGCATCACGATACTGCTATCCATCAGAGTTTGAGTGGAATCATTTTGGCCTACATAATGTAGAAAGTGATGCTTTAATGCCTGGGCCAATGATGCTGGATTAGTATTGGTTTTCAAAAACCCATCTGCAATTTTACTGGAAATCGAAAAATTAGTTGAATCAGGTCTTACCATGGCCTGGATGTCTGTCTCACCCAAAGGGTAGGTCTTTTGATCATACAGAAGGATCCCGTCATACAATTGCGTAGTCACTTGGAAATTCTCTGGGTTTCCTTCAAAATCAATATCCAGTTTTAATCTGGCTCTAGATTCTTTGCCCGAAAAACCAAGTTTTTGAAAATCTGCTCCTTTCAGGTCCAGACTTGCTTTGATTTTTGAATGGACGGTGTCCAGATCCAAGCTGCTTTCCAAATCGAATTCCAGATAGTCAGAATCCAATAAAAGACTGATTTCTCCATTTCCTTGGGTCATTTTACCATTTAGCTGGAGTCCAGCATAATCCTGTCCATACAGGTTTAGCTTTTCGAAATTTGAGGTCAACTTGGCGTCCAGGTTGTTGAGGTTACTGCCACTTCCCTGAGCATTTAGGCCCATGGACAGGGTGTCGAGATCTGGATTTTGTAAGAGCGTTCCTAACTGAAGTTGATCGATGTCCAGGTCCAAATCGAATGCAATTTGGTCGCTGTCCTGAAATTTGGCTGCGAGGGTGATGGTGCCAAGATCCGTGATAAGTTTTAAGTCAGAAATAATATCGGAGAGAGTTCCCTCAGCATTGGCCTGAATCTTCATCTCATTTGGATATTGGATACCGAAATCAGATTCATTGGCAAATCGATTGAGAGTTTCCCGATTGCTTTGGATTAGAATTTCAGGCAAATCAAAATAAAGTGAATCAACCGATAGAGCGTTTGAGATAGTCCCAATTGCACTTGCTTTGGTTTCACCCCAATTGACAAGGAAATCTTGAATTTCCAATTGGGATAAGGTACCATGGATTGCTAGTTGCCCTTGAACAGGATTTCTAGCAATTTCCTGAATGAGTGTGTCTCTTTTTAAATCTGTTGCAAAATAATATCCGTCCCGGACATCCAATGAAAACTCCTCAATATCCAGAGCAACTTGTGAGCGATCAGGATTTTCTATCAAATCATTCACAGAAGAATACTTGATTTCAGTTTGTAAAACCATCCGGCTTTTATTGGTCTCCACATGGAATCCGGAGATTTCCAATGCCTGTTGGTTCATCGCTAATCCAAAACCTAATTCTTTCAATTCAAATCCACTTCCTTCTGAAAAATCGAATTTTTCTAAATTCAAAGAGACTGATTCTTTGTCCAATAAAATATCAGTAGCCTCAAAATTGAGATCACTGAGTAAAATCACTTCTGGATTAAATTCTCCCTGAGTGATAGAAATATCCTTCGTTTTATAGTCCAACCTGTTCTCTGCAAGCAGTATTTTATTTACTGTAACATTCCATTCAGGCCAGGCAAATCCGACAGTATCTTCTACTGATTTTGAAGTTTCTTGGCTTACCGAGAAATCATGGAACAGGATAGTTGATTGTTCAAGTGATATTTCATCTACTTCGACCAGTTGTTCGGAGAGATCTAATTTTGGCATACCAAGACCGAAAGAATGGATGGAAATCTGGGCTTTCTGTCGGTCAACCTGATTGTCATAATCCAGCTCCACATTGCTTAGGCTAAGATGATTCAAACTGACAATCGGTAGGGGAGATTCTGATTCGGAATCTTCAGTTTCTTCAAATGCCTTTGTTTGTCTGTATGAAATTTTAGTGTTGGAAAGGGAGACGGATTTGATGCCATAAACGAAATTTTCAAGGTCTAAATCCGGTATTTCCAATTCGAAGTCCCCCATGTTAAGACTGGCCTCTATTCCCATGACTTCATCCAGAAACTGGATGTCAAAACCTTTTAAGGTGATAGGAGACAGACTAATGTTCAAGGGTCCTGATTCTTCGGTAGGAGTGGTTTCCACTGCTTCTTCCGACGGCGATGAAAAAGCGTCAATCAAATATTGGAAATTGTAAGAGGCAGTTTCTTCAGTCTTTTTTATTCTGACTTTCAGCCCTTCCCAATCAAATTTACTGACATGAATACCGCCATTTAGGATCAAAGGTGCCAAAGCCAAGCCGGCCTCCAATTCTTTAGAATACAACAGGGTGTCTCCCTGCACATCAGAAATGTAGAATTCCTCCAGATAAATATTGCCAGAAAACGTGATGAATAGTCGTTGGATACCGATATCGGCACCAGTCTTGTCATGCAGGAAGGAGATTGCCTTGTCCACAATTATCCCCTGACCCCAAGGGCTTCGGATAAAAAGTATCAGGGCAAACAATAGGATCAAAATTGAACCTAGGACAATGCCAGTGATCTTCAGAAATTTAATCAGATACCGTTTAATAATGACAGATTAAAGAATGTGCCTATGCGAAATTTAACTTTCCGTTTGTAAAGACCAAGAAGCAAGCCAGAATCTTGCTGAAATCATAAAATTTAATTCATTTCATCAAGGAATAGTCAAATGGATGTATGGAATAACCACAAAATCCCAATGCAGGCACATTTTTTTCCGCATTGGGATTTTCAATAACCAAGGTAGCAAGAAAGATTATTCCTCTCCTTCCTTCAGGTTATAATTGACCATCCAGCCATTTCCGTATTTGTCCTTGAAGCTCCCGAAATATGAACCCCAAAATGCTTTTTCATAAGGCATTTCAATAGTACCTCCTTCAGAAAGTCCATCAAAGAATTTCCTGCCTTGTTCTTTACTGTCTGGCATCAGGGAAATGTAGTTATGGTTTCCTACATTCAGTCGATGCCCCATACTCGGCATGGTGTCACTTGCCATAATTTTGACTTCATCGGAAATTTTCAACGTGACATGCATCACGCGTTTTTTTTCTTCTTCGCTGAGATGGTCCATACCTGGGATTTCGCTGAAATAATTGATTCCTTCATCAAATTCACCTCCAAGGATGCTTTTGTAAAAGGTCATGGCTTCTTCTGCGTTCCCGTCAAAATTTAAATAAGGATGAATTTTCATAGTATGTGGGGTTAAAGTTTTTAAAATATGATGTAAACAATTTACAATTTATGGCGCGATCCTGTCCACTTTAAAACTCAAACCAGACAATACCAGTCCCACTATGACTACTCCACATGCAATGGGCCAACTCAGGAAAGATAATTGGATGGCGACTATTTGAAGAGCAAATCCTGCTAGCCAGACTAAATGACCATTTCTAGTTCGGCTAGCCCTCTTTTTGATGGGGTAACTCGCGCAACTTTCATCTATGAGCGGTCTGAAGTAGTCTCTGTATTGCCAAAGTAAAAGCAGATTGAGTAACAATAAAAAGCCTAAAACAAATGGAGTTCCTCTCCAATGCAAAGAGATAGTGACCATCAGGATATTTCCGATCATAGGAATCATCATGATGCTGCCGAGTAATTTATATCGGGTAGTGACTAATAAATATCCAATCAATACCTGGCAATAGGCAATAAATTCCCCGTAAAGCCCCAAGCCATAAGATTCGAGTTCCTCAATCAACCAAACTGGACCTATCCAGCCAAAAAACTGGTGGTCATAAAAAAGCTTGGCCATACCAGCACCCCAAAATGTAAATCCAAGAAAAACCGAAATAATTTGGAGGATATAAGGAATTAGCTTTTTCATAAGGCTGTTTTGTTCTTCTTAAAAATATTCAAATCCATCAAAATGACCTGAATTTAAGGCTGAAATAATTTTTATTAAATTTCTTTAGATTAATTCTAAATAAGTCTTGTTTAGAATTAATCTAAGTAATAGGTTTGTAAAAATTTTGATAAACAAACCAATATGAACCGCATAAGTTTACTCATCTTAAATCTCTTTTTCCTGAGTATAGGGAATGTTTTTGCTCAAATGGCCAGTATCAAAGGAACTGTCACCACCTCTGACAAACAGCCAATGGAATTTGTCAACGTCGGCATCAAAGGACTTGCAAAAGGAAATACAACAGACAGGAAAGGTTTTTTTGAAATCAAAAACCTTGAATCTGGAACTTACACTGTTTTTGCTTCTTTTGTGGGAGTTGAAAAACAAGAAAAGACCATTCGCCTAACTTCGGGGGAGACTCTCACAATAGACTTCACTTTGGCCGAAAGCTCCACCGAACTTTCGGAGGTCATCGTGACAGATTTGAGCTCCAATAGATTTTATTCCGACAGTAATTTTACTGTGGCAAAACTTCCTTTGACAGATCTCGAAAATCCACAGGTTTACAATTCCATATCGCAGAAACTGCTCAAAGAGCAAGTGGTGACTACGATGAATGATGCCCTGAAAAATGCAACCGGTGTGACCCGACTTTGGGAGTCTACCGGACGTGGAGGAGATGGGGCTGAATATTATTCGATGAGAGGTTTTTCTGTTCAGCCTACCATGGTCAATGGCATGCCTAGCCTGAATAACGGTGGTTTGGACCCGGCAAATATCGAAACTGTGGATGTGATCAAAGGGCCTTCCGGGACACTTTTTGGTAGCTCAGTTATTTCCTATGGAGGATTGATCAATATTACTACCAAAAAACCCGTAGATTTTTTTAAAGGAGAAGTCGGTTTCATTACCGGTAGTTTTGGTATGAATAGGCTCACCGCCGATGTCAATGTTCCATTGAATGAGTCAACATCTTTTCGTGTAAATACTGCTTATCAATCTAAAAACACATTTCAGGATGCAGGAGGAATGAATTCATTTTTCATTGCCCCTTCCTTTAAATTTGAAGCGAGTGAAAGATTGACATTTTTGATCAACACAGAATTTCTGAATTCTAATTCCGTCAATGCACCCATGATCTTTTTAAACAGAAATAATCCTTTGACTTTTAGTTCGATCGAGGAGTTTGAGCCTTATTATGAGCGATCTTTTACAGGCAATGAATTGAGCATCAATAACAGTTCCTATGGTTTACAGGCTCAGGCTTTTTACAAGCTTTCTAATGCCTGGACTTCCCAGACGGTAGTTTCAAGAAGTTCTACGCGGACGGATGGTTATTACCATTACCTCTATGATTTCAGTGATGGGGATACATTTGGTAGATACATTTCCGACCGGAATGGCCAGACCTTGACCACAGATATCCAGCAGAATTTCATCGGAAATTTTAGCCTTGGCAATCTGCGAAATAAAATGATTGTCGGTTTGGATTACTACGATCAGAATATTCTCAACAGCAGTACCGGTTGGGTGGCAAATGGAGCAGTGACCATTTCTGACGGGAAAGATACCGGAATTTTAACTCAGGCTGGAGTTGATGCTATTTTGAAAGATTCCTTCGAAGGGAATTCCACAGGATCCACTCGAGTAATGAGTGCTTATGTTTCGGATGTAATGGAGCTGACTCCGCAATTATCCGTCATGGCCAGCGTAAGAGTGGATAATTTTAAAAACGAAGCTTGGGGAGCTGATTCAGAGCAAAATACTCAAACGGCAGTTTCACCTAAGTTTGGTGTAGTTTATCAGGCAATTAAAGACAAGGTTTCTGTTTTTGGTAACTACATGAATGGCTTCTCCAATGTCGCGCCTGTGACAGTTTCAGATGAGGACGGAACAAACCCAAGATTCAAGACTTTTGATCCTGAAAAAGCCAACCAATATGAATTTGGAGTAAAAACCAATTTGCTGAAAGATAAGATTTCTGCCACCGCCAGCTATTACAATATCACTGTAGGAAATAGAATAATCACAGATCCTACTAATATCAATAATTCCATCCAAGGTGGAGAAGTAGTAAGCAAAGGATTTGAATTCAGCCTGATTGCAAGCCCGGTGGAAGGATTGAGTTTGGTAGCAGGTTACTCTAAAAATGAGGCTGAAGTAACAGAAGATAATCCTGAAAGCGGCTACTTAGGCTTGAGACCGGAATCGGCGGGTCCAGATCAATTAATGAATTTCTGGGCGAGCTATAATTTCACTACAGGGACATTAAAAGGATTTGGACTTGGTTTTGGAGGAAATGCAGCCAGCGAATTCCTTACTCTAAATAGAGAAAATATCGGGTCCTTTGCCCTTCCTGCCTATCAGGTTTTCAATGCATCTCTTTCCTATTCAGGGTCTCAATATTTCTTGGCTTTGAAAGTCAATAATCTTTTAGATGAGAAAAATTACTCTGGTTGGTCGACGATCACGCCACAAAGCCCAAGAAACTTCTCTTTAAGTTTAAATTATAGATTTTGATGAATCTAAAAAAAACCATCCATAAATTACATCTCTGGCTCGGACTTTCGTCCGGGCTAGTGGTGTTTATTGTAGCGGTCACTGGTTGTATTTATGCATTCCAGGCAGAGATAAAAGACTTGACCTACTCCTACCTTTTTGTCGAGCCTCAACAAAGTTCTGTTCTGCCTCCAAGTCAGATCAGTGAGATCGCTCAGGAGGCTTTTCCGGAAGGACACCTCCATGCGGTGCTGTATCCCGCGAAAGAACGTTCTGTACAGGCGATATTCTTTAGTTATGGAGAGGGAAATGATCATTACAAAATAGCATACATCAATCCCTATACGGGTAAATTGATCAAGCTTAATGATGAATATGCCGATTTTTTCAGAATTGTATTGGATGGGCATTTTTACCTTTGGTTACCTCCCGAAATCGGCCAACCTGTAGTAGCTAGCTTTACATTGGTATTCCTTTTTATGGTGATTTCAGGTTTGGTCCTTTGGTGGCCTAAGAAAAAGAAAAACCTCAAACAAAGTCTGAAAATCAAATGGGATGGAAGATGGAGAAGACGAAACTACGATTTGCATCAAGTCCTAGGATTTTATGTGATGGTATTTGCGTTAGTTTTCGCTGTCACCGGATTGGTGTGGGGATTTACCTGGTTTAGAGATGCACTTTATTTTACGGCTTCTGGAGGGGATCAATTTGTGGAGTATTATAATCCTGCCTCTGATTCCACTCAAACTTATCAGGGAGAAATTCCGGTTTTGGATGCAGTATGGCTAAAAATGAATGAGGAATATCCAAACGCAGATTGGATAGAAGTTCATCCGCCAGAATATGAAGGGTCTGCTATTGCGGCCAATGCCAACCCAGATGCCTCTACCTATTGGAAATCTGATTACCGATATTTCGATCAAAATACGCTAGAAGAACTTCCGGTCGAGCATTTTTACAATAGACTGGAAGAGGCCAATGCTGCCCAAAAACTGATGCGGATGAATTATGACATTCATGTGGGGGCCATTGCTGGACTTCCTGGTAAGGTATTGGCCTTTCTTTTAAGTGCGATTATTGCTTCGCTACCTGTAACAGGCTTTTTGATCTGGTGGGGAAGGAAGAACAAGTCAAAGAAGAAAGCTGTAAAGCTAGAGAGAGAGGAAAAGGTGCTTTCGCAAGTGTAAAAGAGAAGGAGAAAGAAAGACTATAAGGATTTGCAGTCTTTTTCTTTTAGCTTCAAATTTTGGCTTTTCCAAAGAGCATAAGGGTATTTAGGTTATTACAATATGTATATCCGCTATTTTACCAGTTAATAGATTAAAGCGGCTTAATAAATGGTAAATTCTAGTTGAGAGGCTGCTTCGGTCATCCGTCATCGGTCTTCCAGCCAATCAAGCAAAGAAAATAAGGTAACTGGCATCATTGCGGTCAATCATATATTACAAAATTCCCTATTTTGGTTTCCTAAATCTTTTTAAAAAATGGCATCAGCAAGTGAATTAGCACCAGGGAGTAAAATTTCCCACCCAAAATTCGGCACAGGAATGATACTTTCTGTAGACGAAACGTTTTACAAAATCTATTTCTACTCCACCGAGGAAGTAAAAACATTGGCAAGAGATTATGATGGATTTACCATCGAAGAGGCAAAGCTGCCGGACTTTCCCATGTTGACGATGAAAGACGTGGAAAAAGCCATCCGTGAAGCCTTGATGCAGACTTCGGAAAGGGCTCCTATCGTCCCTTTGGGAGGGAGATGGATGGGTGGGAATGTGGTCTTTGAACCGAATGACAAGAACCTACAAACCAAGGAGATTCCTATGGAAACATTCTTTCACAAAATTGTGATGGTCAGAGAAAAACTCCGTGTTTTAGAACAAAACATCAACAATCATCCAAAATTGGACGACGAGGATAGAGTTCATCTTCAGCAATATATTACTAGGTGCTATGGGTCATTGACCACATTTAATGTGCTATTTGCATATAAAGAAGACCAATTTAAAGGAAGTGGGTCATGATGTATGATATAAGAATTTTGGGTTTCGATTTTTCGACTCCATTTAAGAAAAGAATGTCTTAAACCTATTTAACCATGATCAAAACCACGATTCTATTTTTAGTAATTACCTTACTGTTGGCTTCTCATAAACAAAAAGAGAAAGGACTGAAGGATCTTTTTGAAGACAGTTTTTTCATTGGTGTGGCTTTAAATGGCCGGCAAGTGAGCAGTGAGGATTCGAAAGTAAATGCTTTGATTGAGGGTAATTTCAATAGCCTTAGTCCGGAGAATGGATTGAAATGGGCCTTGGTTCATCCCCAACCAGAATCCTATCATTTTGAGTTTGGGGATGCTTATGTTGCTTTAGGCGAACAGCTGAATGCATTTACTATTGGTCATTGTCTGGTTTGGCATCAGCAAGTTCCAGATTGGGTTTTTGAAGACGAAACTGGAGCATTAGTGGATAAGGAGGAGCTTTATTCGAGAATGAGGACCCATATTCAAACCGTTGCCGGAAGATACAAGGGGAAAATTCAAGGTTGGGATGTGGTGAATGAAGCTTTTAATGAAGATGGGAGTTTTCGGGAATCGAAATGGTTTCAGATCGCAGGTAGCGATTTTATCAAAGAAGCTTTCCGAAATGCAGCGAAAGCAGATCCAGAAGCTGAACTTTATTATAATGATTACAATGTCTGGAAAGCTTCTAAGCGGAATGGAATCCTGGATTTTGCCAAAGAAATGAAGGCAGAAGGGATCAAAATTGATGCGATTGGTATGCAAGGACATTATCAATTGGAGTCTCCTTCATTGGAAGAAATCGAGCGGGGAATCATCGATATCCATGAGGCAGGATTTAAAGTAATGATTACAGAACTGGATGTGGATGTGCTGCCAAGGCCACGAAGTGCAGAGGGGGCAGATTTGAATATGAATTTTGCAAACTCAGAAGAATACAATCCTTATAAAGATGGGATTTCCCCGGAAGCAGAAGCAAAATTGGCACAACGCTATGCGGATATTTTTGCCATTTTTGAAAAGCATAAAGACAAAATCACCCGGGTTACATTTTGGGGATTAAGTGATAGGAATAGCTGGCTGAATAATTTCCCAGTCCGTGGTCGGACCAATTACCCTTTGTTGTTTGATAGGAATTTAGATCCCAAAAAAGAAGTTTTTGAAAAACTAGCCGGAGTGATCCGTTAATCATGAAAGAAAAAAGTGGCTGTCTCAAAAGTCTATGAAATTGTCTGCCTAAGCGGAGTCGAAGGCTTAATACAACGAATTAAGCTACATTTCGATCCCGTACAATTGTCAGGACGCTCAATGTGACAAAAAGTAGTTACGAGACAGCCTCTTTTTCAATTAGAAGTTTTCGTCAATCAATTCCTTGTTACATGCAGCTCCGGCCATAGTACCGGAGGAAACTGCAAAAGCAACAGATCGAAACATATTTGTATTATCTCCACAGGCAAAAACACCCGGAACTGACGTCTTTTGCATTTGGTCTACATCCAGGTATCCATTGGGTTTAATTTCACATCCCAATTTGGAAACCATAGTTGTGCTTTGCTCAAAATCCGGTTTCACATAAAGTGCCTTAAGTTCAGTTTGTGAACCGTCCTCAAACTTCAATCCTTGGATATGTCCTTTTTGATGGATGATTTGGTGGATTTTTCTTTCGTCCACGGCTACATCTTTCGCTGCCAATTTCCCTTTTTGCTCTGAGCTCAAAGTTGATTTTCCATTAGTAAATAAAGTCAAGTCTTTTGTCCAATGGCTGATCATTTTTCCGAATTCGAAACCAAAATCTCCATTGGCCAAAATACCGGTTTTTTCATTTCTGACTTCGTAACCATGGCAATAGGGGCAGTGGATGACTGAAATCCCCCAGCATTCCTTTAATTCTGGGATTTCAGGAAGAATATCCTTGATGCCAGTGGCAAAGATTAGTTTTCGGCTTGCAAATGTTGCTCCTGATTCTGTTTTAATTTCGAATCCATAGGTGCTTTTTTCGGAAGAAATGACAGCGTCAGAAAGAAATGAAACTGTTTCGTAGGCTTCCACTTGTTCTCTGGCGGTACTGGAAATCTCCTGAGGCGTTTTACCGTCCTGAGTCAAAAAATTATGTGAATGTGGTGTTTGGCGATTGCAGGGATTTCCAGCGTCAATGACCAGGACTTTTCTCAAGGATCTGCCCAAAGCCATTGCCGCAGCAAGTCCCGCATAGTTACCTCCGATGATAATTACTTCGTATTGATTGCTTTCCATTTTTAAAGAATTTAGTAATAGATAAGCAACCTAAGTAAATGCAATTAAGTTGCATTAATGAAGGGTAATTTATGGATTTGTGGACCAGAATTCTACATTTTTCACCAAAGCCCTTTTTGGCAGTTTCAAATGGGCTACAAGCAGTTCGGCAAAATCTTCCGGCTGAAGGACTTTATCCGGATTACCATCTGTCAGGTTATTTCCAATGGCCAGATCAGTGGCAATCGTGCTCGGAGTCATGTTAAACACGCGGATATCTGATTTTCGGACTTCCATCATCAGTGATTCAGTCAGACCATTAAGCCCAAATTTCGAAGCACTGTATGCACTGGTCATTGCGTTGCCTTTTTGTCCGGCGGTAGAGGAAACATTCACAATATCTCCTGATTTTCTTTCCAGCATACCCGGAAGTACTTCATGAATCACATAGTACACGCCAAAAAGATTGACCTTGACGATGTGTTCCCACTCGCTGACATCCAGATCCAGGAATTTCCCAAACTTGCCTGTTCCGGCATTGTTTACCAAAATATCAGGTACACCTACTTCTGAAATCAATGATGAGATTGCAGTTTTGATACTGGAGTAATCTGATTGGTCTGCCACCGCTAAGGCAACTTTCAGAGAAGCGTCTATTCTCGCGACTTCTTCCTTGACTTTTAATAAATCAGACTCTGTTCTGGATAAAATGGCTAGGTGAGCTCCTTCTTTTGCGAGTGTGATGGCAATTGCTTTCCCTAATCCTTTTCCCGCACCGGTAATCAGTGCTGTTTTTCCTTGTAGTGATGGCATGTTCTTTTATTTATATTTCTTGAGAAGTAAACAGTATTAGATAATTTCAGTTCCAGAAAGAATTATTTCCATTTAAAAAATGGATTTGATTTGGTTGAAATATTCGGGTCTAAAAATAATTTTTTAACTCATTGCTGCTACTGGTAATAGTCCGAAAAACCTCCTGTTAATAAAATCTTAATCCTGGATTTTACGCTTTAGTGTGCACTAGATTTAAATTTAGGATTATATCCTTTTCAGGTTTATGGCCACTTTTCAGAATCCATCTTATTTCGAGCAAGTATTCAAAGATCATTGGGAGCTGATGTACCAAAGTGCCTACCGTAAAATTCCTGATCAAAATGTAGTGGAGGACATCCTTCAGGAGATTTTCATAGATATCTGGCAAAGGCGTGATTCTCTGGAAATCAAGATGTCCATCAAAGGTTATTTAATGACTGCTGTGAAATATCAGGTAATGAAGCATTTTGATTCTGTCGAGAAAAACAGGGTGGTTGCTACTTCTGAGCTCCCGGACCTGTACCAGGAAGAAGTGATGCAATTTGACGAACTTTTTGAGCAGATAGAGATGGCGATGGATGCATTGCCACCTAAGTCTAAGTTGATTTTTAAAATGAGCAGAATAGAAGGATATGCTGTGGAGGAAATAGCCGCTAAACTTAATTTGTCCCAGCAAACAGTTCATAATCAGATTTCTAAATCCTTGAAGATAATGCGTGGAGAACTGAAACATTTAGCTCCCATGCTGTTGCTATATTTGGGAAATTGATCGAGCACCTGTTAAGAGAAAGTTATTTTTTAAGCTCAAATCCTTCACAAATCCTTAATCAAAATCAGCGGTAGTCGGAACTCGGTATGGACACTATATCAGTGTAAAACCAATGCCATGAGATTGCATCCTTCCCTGATTGGGACAATCAGTAAAATACTTCGAGGTAAAGCCTCCCAAACCGAACTCCAAAAGTTTAATAAATGGTATGACTCTACCAGTTCGGATGATGTGGAACTTGTTGATCACTTGGGGCGAAGTAAGGCCGAAATAGAAAAGGAATTGTTTTCAAAAATTCAGGGTAGGACCCAAGTATCTCGTGAAAAGAAATTTTCCGGGACGCCAAAGGAAAGGAAGCTTTCATTTGGCTGGGTGGCTGCTTCTATTCTCCTTCTTATTTCTTGCGGACTGGTATGGAATCACTACCAAACTGACAGGGTAACAGTAAATGCGCCAACCTTGGCCTATGTTACTTTTGAAAATGGAACTGGAATGTTCAAAAAGGTAAAGTTGCCCGATGGCTCCACCGTCAAGCTTTTTCACAAATCCAGAATTCAGGTTTCTGAAAATTTCAGTGAAAACCGCTTCGTCAAACTGGAGGGGGAAGCGTTTTTTGAAGTGGAAAGAGATACACTTCATCCTTTTAGGGTAGAGTCCCAACATCTCATAACTGAGGTTCTTGGTACCTCCTTTTTGATCCGGAACTCAGAAGACTTTCAGGAAATAGTAGCAGTGAAAACCGGTCTGGTCAAAGTTTCTAACCAGGCTGATACCAGCTTTTTACTCGAACCAAACTATCGTCTGGATTTTTCCAGTGGCTTAGGAAATGTGAGTAAAATGGCTGAAAACGACCCTCTTTTCGCTTGGACAGAGGAAGTTTTAGTATTTGATCATACGGAGATGGAAACTATGGTCTCCGATCTGGAGAACTGGTATGGAGTGACCATTTCACATAACCTTTCAGAAAAAATCCAATGTGAAATCTCAGGCACTTACGAAAGACAGAGCCTGGAAAACCTGCTTGAATTAATCAACTATTCTATTCCTATAACCTATCAAATCAGTGGAAAAAATGTAACACTACATTTCAAAGATTGCCCTTAAACGGCGAATGGATCCGCGCCAACGAATCCATTCTGTCCAGGGCTTAAAAGCTTACGACTATTAACACATGAACAAATCAAATTTATGAAAAAAAAGTTACCACCAGCCTTAAAAACCTTGGTTATGAGATTATTTATGGCTTGCCTTCTCAGTTGTTGGATTCATTCCATGGTGTTTGCCAATGACCTTTCTGCGCAAAAATTAGAGGAAACACAGATTTCTTTTTCCTCTACGGAAATGAGCTTATCAGCTTCTTTCAAGGAGATAGAGAACCAGTCTGATTTCAAATTTTCCTATGAAAGCGGACTTAACTTGAATAAAAAAGTAAGTTTCCTTTCCAGAAAAACCGACCTACAGACGATTTTGGAAGTGATTTCTGCCCAGTCTGCTTTGAAGTTCAAACAGATCAATACGACCATTGCTGTTACCTCCCAATCAAAAGCTCCATTAACAAAAGCAGAAATCGAACGGGTAAGAGTCAGCGGAGTAGTTCAAGATGCCGAAACAGGAGAGACCCTCCCAGGAGTGAATATCATTATCAAAGGCACCACCAGAGGAACCACTACAGACCTAGATGGGAAATTTGGATTGACGGTAGATGAAGGAGAAATTTTGGTTTTTTCCTATGTAGGTTATGACCGTCAGGAAGTCCTGATCGAAAATCAAACTGAATTGACGATCAGATTACAATTGGATAGTGAGGCTTTGGGTGAAGTGGTAGTGACAGCTTTGGGGATCAAAAGGGAAGAAAAAGCACTGGGATATGCTACCCAGAAAGTGGATTCCGAAGAACTCCTTGATGCAAGATCAAACAACTGGTCTGATGCCTTGAGAGGAAAAGTGGCAGGTTTGAATGTGCTTTCCGCAGGTTCAGGCCCTATGAATTCTTCCCAGATCAGTTTGAGAGGTGATAACTCTTTAAATCCAAACGGAAATTTTGCCCTCATAGTAGTGGATGGAGTTCCGATGAATTCAGGATTGACTTCTTCCGGAGTTAGTAATGCTTATGGCGCTGGCTCAGGAAATGATGTTCCGGTGGATTTTGGAAACGGCATAGCTGACCTAAATCCTGATGATATAGAAAATATCACCGTATTGAAAGGTGCCAGTGCAACAGCACTTTATGGTAGCCGGGCTGCAAACGGCGCTTTGATCGTCACTACCAAAAGTGGATCGAAAAAAAGCAAAGGTCTTGGCGTGACCATCAATTCCAACATCAGTTTCCAGAATGTGTTAAGATGGCCTGACAGACAATACGAATATGGGCAGGGAACTGGTAGAGCTTTTAATTCTGACGGAGAACTTTACTACAGTTATGGAGCTTCGGATGATGGAGCAAGTACTGGGGGAACCAGCAGTGCATTTGGACCTAAATTCGATGGTCAGTTCTATTATCAGTATGATCCAACTCTCGAAGGTCAGTCAGCAGAGCGCCAGCTTTGGAGACCCTATGAAGACAACGTGACTGGATTTTGGAGAACGGGTTTCAATATGATCAATTCGGTTTCATTGGACGGGAACAATGAAACAGGTTCTCTCAGAGCTTCCATTACCCAGACAAAAAATGAATGGATCATGCCTAATACCGGCTTTGATCGATTGGTAGCAGCTTTGTCTGCCTCACAACAAATCAGCAAAAAGCTGAGGTTAAATGCCAAAGTAAATTATACCAATAAGAACTCCGATAACCTTCCTGCGACAGGCTATAATAACCAGTCTATCGCCTACTTTATGATTTTCCAAAATCCAAGTATCGACCTGGAATGGTATCGCCCTATTTGGAAGCAAGGACAAGAGAATGTGGACCAGGTTCACCCTTTTAGTTCCTTCATCGATAATCCGTATTTGATTGCTTACGAGATGACAAATTCGGTGAACAATAATTCTGTGTTCGGGAATTTATCTGCGAATTATACATTCAATGATCACTTTGAATTGATGCTTCGCTCTGGTTTGGCGATGAGCCAAGAAGAGAGAGCACAACAGCGGCCATACAGCACAGCTAATTTCCAAAGGGGATATTACAAAGAGCAAAATGTCACCAACTACGAACAAAACTCTGATTTCTTGCTGACTTACAAAGGCAATCTAGCTGAAAAGATCTCCTTAAGAGCGAGTGTGGGCGGAAACCATATGAGCAGGAAGTATAGAATGATGAGCGCTTATGTAGATGGTTTGGTGATCCCTGGTGTTTACAAACTTGCCAATGGAGTAAATAATCCGGTTTTATCCACCAATGATGCGAATAGAGTGATCAACTCACTTTATGGTTTGATGACATTGGATTTTGATGAAAAGGTCTTTGTGGACATTACGGGTAGAAACGATTGGTCCAGTACTTTGCCGACTCAGAATAACAGCTTTTTCTATCCATCTGTCAGCACAAGTTTTGTCTTGTCAGACATTTTTGTCCTACCAACCCAAATATCTTTTGCGAAACTTAGAATTTCCGGGGCACAGGTAGGAAATGATACAGAGCCCTACAGGACATCCAAGTATTATGGACAAAGTGAGTTTCCGGGATCGGCATCTGTTCCTTCCACGCTTTACAATGTGGATTTCAAGCCGGAAATCACCAGCAGTTTTGAAACAGGAATTGAGTTGATTTTCTTCCAAAGACGCTTAGGTCTAGACCTAAATTTCTATATCACAGAAACGAAAAATCAGATTTTGGAAGTTCCGGTTGACATCACAACAGGTTTTTCGAGAGCAATTCTGAATGCTGGAAAAGTTCAAAACAAAGGAGTGGAACTGGTGCTAAATGGCAGTCCGATCAAAAACGATAAATTCCAATGGAATTCATTTATCACCTGGGCGAAAAACAAAAACGAAGTGCTATCACTTCCGGATGAAGTAGATGGCAGCCAAGTAATCGGTACAGGTGGTAATGCATCTATCATTGCTAAAGTAGGTGGTACCACCGGAGATATCTATGGATTTGGTTTTGTGAGATCACCAGAAGGTGAAATTGTGTACGGAGCCAATGGCTTACCGGCCAGACCAGCAGAGATCCAATACATAGGAAATGCCTACGCAAAATGGAAAGGCGGATTCCGAAATGAGTTTGTCTACAAAAACCTTCGCATGAGCATCTTATTGGATGGCCAATATGGGGGAATTGTTTACTCCCAGACACATCATAAAATGTCAGAACAAGGAAAGCTGACTCATACCCTGAAAGGTCGGGAAGATGGATTTATTGTGGGAGAAGGTGTGGTGGATAATGGTGATGGAACTTACTCTCCAAATACCACAGAGGTCAATCTGGCAAGCTATTATGCAGATTATTACCGACGGGCAAATGTGGAGTCCAATTCCTTTGATGCCTCATTTGTGAAACTTCGTGAGCTAAGACTGGAATATGCTGTACCGGCGAGATTCCTTCAAAAAACCAGTATCAATCAGGCTTCCATTGCCTTCTATGGTAGAGACCTGGCGATGTGGACCAAATTCCCAATGTTTGACCCGGAAACTGCGGCCTTGAATGGAGGTACGCTGCTCCCAGGTGTGGAAATGGGTCAACTCCCTACACCGAGAACGATGGGAGTGAATCTTACACTTAAGTTTTAATTAGAAAATATCATGAAAAAATATATCGCAACACTGATCATAGGATCTTTGGCTTGGGCATTGAATTCCTGTACACAGGATTTTGAAGAGATCAACACAGATCCAAATAGGATTGACCAAATCAGTCCAGGAACTTTATTGAACCCTACTATTTATGGTATAGCAAGTTTTAATACGGATAGAGCTGATGCATTTACCTTTCAGATCATGCAAGTAGCATTGCCGTTTCCTAGTGTTTCGGGAGGTGTCCATCGCTATGATATTACAGAGTCAGCCGGGAATTCGACCTGGAACACCTATTACCGTTGGTTGGTCAATATCAAAGAAATGGAAGCCTCAGCCATCACGAATGTTGATGTGAATTATGAAGCAATTGCTTTGACACTGAGAGCTTGGTCTTTGAGTCAATTGACGGACAGCTTTGGTGACATACCAATGGATGAAGCAAGTAGAGGAGAAGATGGGATTTTCCAACCATCTTTCAATACCCAAGAGGAGGTTTATACCCAGATTTTTGAGGATCTCGAGCGGGCAAATTCATTGTATGATGAGAGCCAGGCAATGGTTTATGGAGATGATATTCTATTTCATAATGATGTAGAAAAATGGAGGAAATTCACCAACTCTCTTCACATGAGGTTATTGTTAAGAGTTTCAAACCGAACAGAGGTCAATGCTTATGATAAGTTGGCCAATATGGTGAATAACCCGGAGCAATATCCTGTTTTTGAAAACACTGCAGAGTCTGCAATACTTCAGATCACAGGGGTGACTCCAAACCTTTCTCCATGGGGCAGAGCGATAGATTTTACCACTTTTCGTTCTATTTCTGAGTTTTTCGCAGATCAATTGAATACTTTGGAAGACCCTAGAAGACCAAAATTCATGACTCAAGCAAGAGAGATGGATGGTACAACCAGCATTGGTTATAAAGGGATACCGAGTGGTTTTGAAGGAAACGAAAATCAGTTTCAGTTTTTGCCAAGCAACCATAACATTGCGCTGGTACAAGCTCCAATGATTTCTTTGATTTTGACCTATGCCGAGGTGGAATTTATCAAAGCGGAATTGGCTCAAAAAGGAGTGATTTCTTCCGATCCAAAAGAGCATTATGAAAATGGCGTGCAGGCCGCCATGGAGCAATGGGGAGTGGCAATTTCAGAAGGTTATTTTGATAATCCGGCAGCAGCTTATGATGGTACTTTGGAAAGAATCATGCTTCAAAAATATATTGCCTTATATTTCAATGATACCCAACAATGGTTTGAATACCGAAGAACGGGTTTTCCGGTACTTCCAAAAAACGAAGGAATGCTCAATGACCAGATCATGCCTGTAAGATTCATGTATCCGGTAAGTGTACAAATTAACAATCCTGATAATTATGCGGCTGCTGTTGCAAGGATGGGCGCAGATGATATCAATACAAAAGTATGGTGGGAAAAATGAAAAAAATGATTCAAGCAGGGCTCACAGTGGCCCTTATGTCAACAAGTTTTGCAGGCTTTTCTCAAGAAATAGCGAAAGGCTATGTATTTCATGACGAAAATGGCAACGGTAAAAAGCAGCGGCGTGAAGAAGGTCTAGCTGGCGTAAGTATTTCCAATGGAAAGGAGGTAGTACAAACGGATGAAAAAGGATACTATGAAATAAGTCTGAAAGACGGTCAGGTATTATTTCTGATCAAACCAAGAGGTTATTCAGCCCCATTGGATTCTTTAAATAAACCTCAATTTTATTACGTCCATAAACCAAGTGGTTCACCGGAATTGAAATATGCAGGTTCACAGCCTACAGGCGAATTGCCGAAAGAGATCAATTTTGCTTTGAGTGCAACAGAAGAACCAGACGATTTCACTGCTTTGATTTTTGGGGATCCACAGCCATACACGTTGGAAGAAGTGGACTTTTTTGATCGTGGGATTGTCAGTGAAGTGGAGGGAATCCAAAATGTGGCTTTTGGCCTTGCCTTAGGAGATTTAGTAGGGGATGACCTGAGTTTATTCGGGCCATATGCCAAAGCTGTTTCTAAAGTGGGTTTACCATGGTACAATGTCATGGGAAATCACGATCAAAATTATGACGTGGATCGGGATGAATTGGCAGATGAATCATTTGAGGCGACTTTCGGTCCAAGTACTTATTCTTACAATGTGGGTAAAGTACACTTTATCGTTCTGGATGATATTCTGTGGCCAGATCCAAGGGATAAAAATGGATATTGGGGCGGTATGCGTCCTGACCAATTGGCCTTTGTGGAAAATGACCTGCAATTCGTGCCAAAAGATCATTTAATTGTGATCTCCATGCACATTCCTTTAAAAGAGCAAGGAGATTCTTTCCGGGATGAGGATAGGCAAAAACTATTTGACTTACTGAAAGACTATCCTCATACCTTGTCACTTTCTGCGCATACTCATCTTCAAAAACAGGATCTGTTTTACAAAGAAGATGGTTGGGGACAGGAGCAGCCGCATCATCATTATAATGTGGGCACGACCTCAGGGGATTGGTATAAAGGGACTTTGGATGAAAAAGGAATTCCGGTTTCTACCATGCGTGACGGTACGCCAAAGGGCTATGCCTTGATAGATTTCGAAGGGAATCAATACAAAATCAGATATCAGGTAGCAGGTAAATCCAGTGATTATCAAATGGAGATTTTTGCACCGAAAGTTCTTGAAAAAGGAAAAAGAACCACCGCGGGTATTTTTGTGAATTTTTTCATGGGATCACCGGATGACGAGGTGCTAGTAAGTATTGACGGAGGTGAAATGAAGCCTATGAACCGGGTCGAAGACTATGATCCAAGGTATTTAGTGGATTTGCTTCAGTGGGACATCACAGAAGAGCTTCTGGATGGAAGAAGACCTTCGAATCCAGCACAAAGCATGCACTTATGGAGAATAAATGCCCCTTCGGGATTAGAAACTGGTGAGCATGTGATCCGCGTCAAAGCAACAGATCGATTTGGACAGGTGCATTACGGTGAGCAAAAACTCCGGATAGAAGAAAATTGAGTTGATGAATAAGTGGGTTAAAGCCCCGGTTTCAGATCGGGGTTTTTTTATTTCTGTTCAAACATCTTAGCTGTGTAATCCAACAACTCCAATCCTCCGATTTTCCCATGTCCGGGAATGACGATTGTAGCATCTGGAAACCTAGATTTTACCTTTCTTACTGTGGATGGCCAAGCGGGGACATTGGCATCTTCCAGATTACCATTTCCTGCACCTAGTGCTTTGATCATACATCCACCAAAAATTACCTGATCTGAAGGAACATAGGAAACAAAATTATCCTTGGTATGTCCTTCTCCCAAAAATTGATTGATCACTTTTACGCCTCCAGCTTCTAGTTTAAGTTTATTTTTAAAGCCATTTTCAGGTAGGGGATAGTTAGCAGTTTTTGCCAAAGCTATTGTCTTTTCAGAAGCATAAGATGGAATTCCTTTTTCATGAAATTCATTGATTCCACCTAAGCAATCCCAGTGAAAATGGGTGGCAACTACTCCCGTGACTTTTGTTTTTTTATCAGTCTCCAACCAATTGATCAATTCTAAACTGGCTTCCTCATTTGCCGGAGTATCAAAAACCAAAGCCTCGCCCTCGTTGATCACAATCATCCCATTGCAGGCCACTTTTCCAAAATCATCAGTATTGAGATAACTGACATGGACAAAGGTATTCGGGCTGATTTGCTCTATTTGAAGGGTCTCTGACTCGTATACAAAGGAGGGTTCCTGAGCTAGTAAACAAGAAACCGGAAAAAATAGAAGTAAGGAGAGCAATGCGTTTTTCATTATTGTAAAGGTGTTGGAAGGAAAAATTGTTGAAATGTTTTCTAAACAAAATCCCAGCCTATTTTCATAAACTGGGATCTGAATTCACAAAGAATAAAATTACTTTCTCAATGTTTCTAAGTAGCTGACCAAATCAACCAATTCTGTTTCGGAAAGCGGGAATTTTGGCATCAGAGATTGGTCTTGTTGGGTGACACTTTCTACATCTGCCAGCTTATAGATTTTCTGCTCACTGCTGCCGACCAGTTTGACGATCAAGTCATTTTCGGTTTTGGAATTGACTATACAAGTAAACTCTGTGCCGTTCTTCAGTTTAACCAGCTGGGTTTCATAGCCGAAGCCCATGCCTTCAGAAGGATTGATGATGGCATTAAACAATCCCTCTTTGGATAGTTTATCCCCTATTTCAGTCAAACCTGGCCCAAAGTCTATGCCTTCGGAGCCGATTTTGTGACATGCCAAACAGTAATTGGAAGCGATGGTTTTGCCATTTTCAATGGTTCCTTCTGCAGCCAGCATTTTTGTTACATTATAATCCTGATTGGCAGCATCTCCAAAAAACTCATTTGCTTCTGCGCGGATAGTTCCATTCCAGGATGAGAGTAAAATCTTCTGTGCGATAGGAAGCATGTCTGCAGGGACTTTGTCTGCTTTGACCATTTCCCATAAATAGGGTTCGGAGTTAAATCCTTTGGCCGCCTCCATTGCTGCAGTTCTTACATCAGTTGATTTTGATTCATCTGTATAATAGTCAGCCAAAAGCATCGCCATTTGGGTATTGTCGATTGTACCAAACTTTTGGATAGCTGAAATGGTATGTGCTTCATCTGCACTGTTTATTTCCTTTCGAATGTCGGCCATTCCAAAAAGCGAGGAATAGATGTTGGCAGCCATTTGGGATTGTTGGTTGTTTTCTGATTGGTAAACCAATTCCTTCAAACGCTCTTTCTGGTCTTTGATTTCGTATTTTCTGACGATATCTAGAAAATCCCGGTTATCAGAAATACCTCCTGCAGTAGTACGAGCTAATGCAACCAATTCTCTGTCTGGAGTGGTAGGATCAAAATTAATCTGCCTTAAGATGATCAGTTGATCTTCCTCTGGTGCCGATGCAAGTAGGGATTTAAGAATTTTGGTTTTGCTGGACGGTTCCTGGAAATCCAATGCTCGGTAATATCTTTGATTGTTTCTTCCTGGCTGAGAAAGGATGATTTTTCCTAAAAGTTCCGGGGTCTCAGAGCTTCTGGACCTCCAGACAATATCCGTTGCTTCAGGGATTTTCATCCAGCTTTCTTGCTTATCCGCCAAATATGCAGTTAGATATTCATCCCAAAATCCATCCGCTGCGATCCCCAAAGCTTCCAAAAACCATCGGTCCCCAGACTGATAGCTATTCGCAAGTTTTAGCCAAACATCTTCATTGTTTTGATACCTGATGGCTAGTGCGACTTCTCTACGAACCTGAATGTCTTCATCTCCAGCCATTCTTAAAAGGAAATCAGGGTCATTTAATTGATTGATCCGAGAGGCCCTTACAGCCGCTACTCTTATCAATGGATCGGAATCTGTGGACGCTAACTGGATATACTCATTCCCATTTGGGAGTTTGGTCAAGACCCAAAAAGCCCTGGCTTTCATTCTCGAATCAGCAGAGGCAAATAACTCTTCCAATTCCTCTTTTGCTTCATCACCTTTTTCTACCAAAGCCATAAATGCTTTGAAATGAGTCGCTCGATTTGGGTTTTGTAGTAAAGTGATTAAAGAGGCTACATTGCTATAGTCCGGTTTTTTTACTTCATAATCCACTCCCTTTGGTGCCAGGCGATATACCCTTCCCTTATCCTGATCTCCCATGGCATGTCCTCCTACTCCGGGATCATACCAATCAGAAACGAAAACTGATCCATCCGGTGCCACAGTCACATCGGAAGGTCTAAACCAATTGTCCCTTGGATTTCCATCCATTAAATTTTTAATCGTAGCTGAGAAACCGGCACCATCCTGTGATGGAATGTAAGCTCTGACGATATTGGGTCCGGCATCTGAATGGATCAGTTGGTTGTGATATTCTTCAGGAAGTAATTTCCCTTCATAAACCAAAATTCCGGTAGGAGATCCTGCATAAGTTTGGAGCATATTGGGAACCACGCCAGGATCATTGAGATGCCAATGCTGAAGAGGGATAGAGTCTTCCATATTGATTCTTCTGGTTCTCCAGTCAGCACCTGTGATTTCATCTTTGAACCCGTAATTCCCAAAATCCATCACATAATTGATCCGGGTGCCTCTGTTTCCATCATCATCGTTATCAGATTGCCACATCCTGCCGTAGCTATCTACTGCGACCTCATAATTATTCCGGAAGTTCCAGGCCAACACCTCTACATCTGACCCATCAGGATCCATTCTGAAAACCATCCCCTCTCTGTAGGGTTGGGTTTCACTGTTTACCGGCCTTCCCAAAGGATCCAAAATCGGCGAACCATCTGCATAATGAATTCCTTTTCCTTCGTTGCCATAGTTGAAATAGAGCTTTCCGTCAGGTCCAAAAGTAAAAGCGTGCATTCCATGATCGTGTTGTACACCTCCGACGCCTTCAAAGAGAATTTCCTTTTTCTCCGGTACATCATCCCCATCTGCATCCGTAAATACGTAGACATAAGGACTGACAGAAACGTAAACCTTCTCTCCCAAAACGGCAATACCCAATGCGGCATTGATGTCATTTCCTTGGTAAAATACTTTTGATTCGTCCGCAACACCATCTCCGTTGGTGTCTGTCATAATTAAAATTCTATCGCCCTCCTCTTTGGTCGGGTTTCTTGGATTGAGATTAGATCGGTAGTTATAAGCTTCAGTGATCCAGACACGGCCTCTGTCATCGATGTCCATGTTGGTAGGGTTGATCATCATGGGTTCAGATGCAAAAAGTGTCAGGTCCAGTCTTTCATCCTCCACTATTATTCCATCGACAGCATGCTGAGATGCCCTTTTTTCCTCCTCAGTCAATTGGGCGTATTGTTCGTCCGTTAGTTTTGGTTTTTCCTGTTGACAACTGAAAAGTAAAGTTGTAATTACTAAAGTGGAATAGGTTATTTTTTTCATGGGTATGAAGGTTTTAAAAGAAAGCTGATCAAAATAATGGTATTTCAGATGGAGAACAAAAGATAAGGCTTGTTTATTGGATTTTGTCCGATGGGAATATGGTAATGAATTGAAAACACAAGGGTAACATTGGGTTTGCTGCAAATCCTGAAATTTACAGTATGGTAAAGAGACTGCTGTTATTGTGTTGGTGTATCTGTTTTTTCACCCACTCCCAAGCCCAGGAAAATTATCCAACTTCCCTTGAGAAGCTAGAAAATGCCAAAAATCTTGCGAATACTGATCCTGAAAAATCCTTTCGATTGGTCTCGGAAGTCCTTCAAAATCTGCCGGATGGCCAAGACCTGGTAAAAGCAAATGCACAGCTGCTTCAGGGAAAATTACTTTTTCAATTTGCCTTATATCAAGAGGCAAGTGGGCCATTATATAATGCTGAGCAGATTTTTAAAGAATCCAATTGCCTATCCTGTCTTGCTGAAACCCATAATGTACTTGGTGAGCTTTATTATAAAATCAAATCTGCCGATGCTGCTCTCACCCGCCATGAAGAGGCAAAAAAGATTTATGAACAATTAGGTGATAAAAAGGGACTCGCAGAAACCATGGGATACATAGGAACCATGTTTGAAAAGCAGCAACACTATGAAGAGGCATTGGACTACCAAAGAGAGGCACTGGAGATGGTGCAGGCAGCGAAGGACATACACGCTTTTGCCTTTGTGTTGGAAAACATCGGAAGTATCAAAGAGGACCTGGAGGAATACGATTCTGCATTATATTTTTTTCAGAAGGCGTATGAGCTCAACCTGATGATAGCGGACAGCGCTAAAATCCTGGGGAATCTCAATAATCTAGGAGATACCTATCGGAAATCCGGACAATTCGAAAAGGGGCTTGACTATTCCCAAATGGCGATGGAAATGAGTAAGAGACTGGGCATTACCTACCAACAAAGAAGCGCTTTGGTAGACATAGCCAAAGCGCTCGAACTGATGGGGCAGTCCAAAGAAGCATTCCGATACCTGGAGGAAGCCCGGCAATTAAGTGATCAGGTTTTTTCGGAAGAAACTGCAAGACAGCTTGCAGTCAGGGAGGTTCAATACGAATTGGATAAGAAAATCAGCCAGTTATCTGAATTTGAGCAGAGGCATCAATTGGAAACCCAGCTGCGTTGGCTGCTGAGTTTTTTGATTTTGACCTGTATTGTGCTGGCTTGGCTTATGCTAAACAGACAAAAAATCAAAATCAGAAGCAACAAGGCCTTGCTCACCCGCCAGGCGGAAATCCTGCTGGTAAAAGAAAAACTGATAGCAACAGAAAAGGAAAATATCAATCTGTTGGAAGCCAGAATGGCCACTGAATTTGAGTCTCATAGCCAGGCTTTGTCAGCCCAGACTCTTCATGTGATTGAAAAAAACCAAATGCTGGGAGAAATCCAGCAAAAACTCAAGCGGATTCTGGAGGAAGAACCAAAAGAGCAAAAGAAGCGCATCAGAAATCTGATCAAGCAAATAGATTACAATTTTTCGCAGGATACAGATTGGGAAGATTATAAAAACAGCTTCGAAAAAGTCCATCAGGATTTCTTTAAAAACCTGCATAAAAGAAGCAAAGATCTCACACCTGGGGAAATCAAATTGGCAAGTCTGATGCGGATGAATCTAAGCTCAAAAGAGATAGCTTCTACCTTGGGGATTTCACCGGAAAGTCTCAGAATTGCCAGATACCGACTGAGAAAAAAACTGAATCTGGAGAAGGGCGAAAATCTTCAGCAATACCTGCTTTGTATATGATTCACAATTTGTTAATCTATTTGTAACATGAGTTAATCAAATGATAATCAGGATGATGTAATTGATTTTTTTAATTCTGTATCACTTTTGTTAACGCCCGAAATCACATTTGTTGCTCAATTGATAACGGGAATTTTTGAATGATTCAATGGTGCCGACCTAACATTGTGCATTGATTTTACAAAAGCAAAACCATGTTTAACAAAACCAATTATTGGATTTCAGGGATGGCACTATTGAGTGTTTTTTCCTGCCAAAAAACAGAAGAAACGACAGTGGAGCAAGTAAAGGAAACTACGCTTGTCAAACCACTTTATGTATCAGATCCGGTGGTGCACGATACGGATGACCCTGCGATTTGGATCAATCCCTTGGATGCCAGCAAGAGTTTGATCATCGGTACAGATAAGGACTCTTTGGGAGCTCTTTATGTATTTGACCTGAAAGGCAAAACGGTAGATTCTTTAGTCAGGAGAGACATTCAGCGACCAAACAATGTCGATGTGGGGTACCAGCTGGAAATGGGAGATTCTAAAATTGATTTTGCGGTTACCGGGGAAAGGCTGACTTCAAAACTTCGCTTTTTCAAACTTCCTGAAATGGAGGAAATAAACCCTTCTGGAATCGAGATTTACCAAGGGGAGGAAGGGCCCGAATTCAGGGATTTGATGGGAGTGGCCATTTATAAAAGTCCAGAATCGGGAAAAACCTTTGTCATTGCAGGCAGGAAGAACGGCCCTACAGATGGCAGCTACCTTTGGCAATATGAAATCAAAGGATCAGAATCAGGTATAGAACTTCAGCTTGTCCGCAAGTTTGGCAACTTCTCCGGAAACAAGGAAATAGAAGCCATCGCAGTGGACCATGAATTGGGCTTTGTTTATTACTCAGATGAAGGAGTAGGGGTAAGGAAATATTATGCAGATCCCGAAAAGGGAAATGAGGAACTGGCTCTATTCGCAAGTGAAGGTTTCACGGAAGATCATGAAGGGATTTCCATTTATAAAACAAGTGAAAAGACCGGTTATATCCTGGTTTCGGATCAGGGAGCAAATTTTTTCCATGTATTCCCAAGAGAGGGTACTACCACAAATCCCAACGAGCATCCGCTTTTGACGAAAATCCCTGTAAGCACGATCTCAAGTGACGGCTCAGAGGTAACGAATGTGAACCTGGGACCAGATTTTCCAAACGGACTTTTTGTAGCCATGTCTGATGACAAAACTTTCCAAATCTACAAATGGGATGATCTAGCAGAAGTAATACAGAAATCCATCCAACCATAAACTCGACTACCATGAAAAAATATATACGTATTTCAATTTTACTATTGACTTGTTTGATAACAAGTGCAGAATTAATGGCCCAAGGAGTACTCAGGGGAAAGGTAATCGATCCTCAAGGGCTATCCCTTCCTGGTGCCAGCTTGGTTTTAAAAGGCACCACCATTGGCACTGTTACAGATCAAAAAGGGGAGTATTCCATCTTGAATCTGGAAGCAGGTGAGGTAGAAATAGAAGTAAACTACCTTGGGTATGGATCTGCAACTACCAAGACCAGAATAGAGGATGGAAAAACTTCCGTGATTAACTTCAAATTGGAAGAAAGGTTGATTGAAAGTGCTGAATTCGTGGTATTTGGCGATAGATTAAAAGGCCAGGCAAAAGCTTTGAATCAGCAAAAGAACAATGCGAATATCACTAATATTGTTTCTTCTGATCAGGTTGGTAGATTTCCGGATGCCAATATTGGAGATGCGATGAAGCGTATCCCTGGCATTACCATGCAAAACGATCAGGGAGAAGCAAGAAATATAATCATCCGGGGCATGGCTCCTCAGTTGAATTCAGTGACCTTGAATGGCGAAAGAATTCCTTCTGCAGAAGGTGATAACAGAAATATCCAGATGGACTTGATTCCTTCTGATATGATTCAGACCATCGAGGTGAATAAAGCCGTTCTTCCTAGCATGGACGCTGATGCTATCGGGGGCTCGGTCAATTTGGTAACCAGACAAGCACCGAATTCGCTCAGGATTTCAGGTACGGCTGCTTCAGGTGTCAACTTATTGTCCAACAAACCTATCTGGACTGGAGCTTTGGTACTCGGCAACAGATTTATGAATGATAAGTTAGGCGTCATTTTTTCGGGTTCTTATAACAACCATAATTTTGGTTCGGATAACATAGAAGCAGTTTGGTATGACTCGGATCAAGGAGCAGTTTTAGAGGAGTTTGATATTAGAGAATACAAGGTGCAAAGAGTCCGTAAATCGGCCACTTTGGCCTTGGATTACAAGCTATCTACCAATCATACCTTGTTTTTATCTGGAATGTATAACCAAAGAAATGACTGGGAAAACAGATTCAGAATGAGAGTGAGCCAATTGGATGAAGCGTTTGATGAAGGTGACTTTGAGCAAATTTCATCAGGAGTTTTCCAGACCACAGGCAGGGTGGAATTTGAGACAAAAGGCGGATTGGATAGTGATAAAAACAAAGCTGCAAGATTGGAAGACCAAAGGGTTTATAATATTACTCTTGGAGGGGATCACCTATTCAATAAATTGAAAATGGACTGGAATGTAACCTATGCCAAAGCATCTGAGGAAAGACCCTTTGAACGTTATACGTCTTACCGATCCAGCGGGCAGAATGTGAAAGTAGATGTTTCCAATCCCGATCAACCTTTGGCAATTCTCAGTGATTTGTCTGATAATTTAGCAATTGGTTTCAACGGCTTATCAGAACAATATGGTTATACGTTTGATCAGGATTTAAATGCCAAATTGGACTTTAAAATGCCATACAGTCCAAAAGGTATCCTTCAATTTGGTTTGAGATACAGAGGTAAGGATAAGGAAAGAGACAATAATTTCTTTGAATATGAGCCATTGGACGAAGATGCATTTGGCGCAACCCTGGCTGATGTACCTACCAAAAATTATTCAGACCCGAATTTTCTGGCAGGCTCTCAATACCTGGCTGGAACTTTTGTAGATCCAAAATTTCTTGGCAACCTGGATCTGAAAGATGCTGGTCAATTTGAAGAGACTGATCTTTTGGAAGAATATGTGCCGGGTAATTTTACTGCTAAAGAAACTATCACCGCTGCTTATGCCATGGTGGATCATCAATTCTCCTCTAAATTTTCGGCAATCGCTGGTTTGAGAATGGAGCATACGGCGATAGATTATAAAGGAAATATTTTTGATATAGATAATGAGGAGGTTTCGCCTGCTGAAGGAGAACAAAGCTATAACAATTTTATGCCTGGGCTTCATTTGAAATACGATGTGGACCAGAATACCATCATCCGTTTTGCCTGGACCAATACCATTGCCAGACCCAATTATTATGACCTGGTACCTTATGCCAATTTCAGTCCTGAAGATGAGGAGTTAGAGCGCGGGAATCCCAATCTGAAACCTGCCACTGCCATGAACTTTGACCTGATGGGTGAAAAATATTATGAAAATGTGGGTTTGATTTCTTTGGGAGGTTTTTATAAGGATATTGACAGCTTCGTCTATACTATTACATCTCAAGGATATTCTGATCCACAGTTTGGAAATGATCTACAATACTCTAGACCGGATAATGGGGGAACAGCCAGTGTGTATGGCTTAGAGGCTTCTTTTCAAAGACAGATCTGGAAAAACTTCGGGATTTATTTGAATTACACTTATACAAACTCCTCAACTACCGGAATTGAAGATCGAGATGGAGAAGACCTGGAATTGCCAGGAACTGCTGATAACATGTTCAATGCCTCACTTTCTTACGAAAACAAGCGTTTAGTGATGAGAGTATCATTGAATTATGCTTCTGATTATCTGGATGAACTTGGAGGAGAAGGATTCGAAGACCGGTACTATGACAAGCAGACATTCCTGGATGTAAATGCTTCTTATGCGATCACTCCAAAGTGGAGAGTTTTTGCGGAAGGCAATAACCTGACGAATCAACCTCTGAGATATTATCAGGGAATCAAATCCCGAACCATGCAGGCGGAGTATTACAATGCACGGTTTAACTTCGGATTGAAATTTGACTTGTTTGAGTAAAATCAATAATCAGCATAAAACGGTCTTGGGGTAATATCCAGGACCGTTTTTTTATACTGCTTGCTCGGCCACAAAGCTTTTTTGTGCATTTACTTCAGCCAACAGGGCTTTGAACTGGGCTTTCATTTTTACCATTACTTCATCTGAATCGACGAGAGCGGTATTGAGCAATTGTTGGTAATAGTTAATGCCTTGTTCCAGGTTGCTTTTGAATTTTTTGAGATAATTTTCCTGTTTCGTACTTGGGTTTAAAAGCAATTTTTGGAATTCCTTTTTCAGATGGCCCACATAGAGTTGGGCTTCCTTCACAAACACATGGGGACGCTCGAGATCCAGATTTAAATTGAGCTTTCCATAAATATGTGACACCATTTCTTTCAAGCTGAAAATACCTTTGAAATAAGCTAAGTTGGGGCCCGGGCAAATGGTAACGGCGTTTAGGTTTCTTCTTGGAGTTGTTCCGTTTGAAAGGATCGCAGGGGCACTTAACCCCTCACATAGGCAATCTTTTTCAGCTACTTCTTTCCATTCATTTTCTGAAATATCACCCTTTTGAAATTGCTTGCTTTTTAGGTTTTGGTATTGTCTGGAAGCTGTGCAAATCGGCTTTTCTGTGAATTCAGTGCTGAATGAAAGAAATTTCTTATAGCAAGGACTTCCCGGTCTGTTATTTTCCAGTCTTTGTATTCTCTGCGCTTCACCGCTGCTGTTCCTCAGGTTATTGAAAGGAACCCCAAGAGGAGATGCATTACTGAGGTAAAAGTCCGATTTTTTCGCATTTAGGATTCTCTGAAGGGTGTCTTCGTCTACAGAAGTGGCTTCAGGAACGAGTAAAAATGGGCTTCCCCAACCTGTTCCGTCCAATTGGTAATAATTCCTCAAAAAGCTGTCTTCTTTTGAATTCCCAATGCCACCTTGATAAGTGATCTTGATTTGGGGAGTTGTTGAAAAAGCAGAAATCCCCTTTTCTGTAAGGGCTTTTTGGTAAACTTCAAAAAGAGACTGCTGAAGAATGGTTTTATTGGTTTTGAACTCTTCCAAAATCGGTCCAATTAATAAGCCGTCTGTGGCAAAAGCATGGCCTCCGCAATTCAAGCCCGATTCAATTCTAAATTCAGAAATCCACAACCCTTTTTTAGCCAGGAATTTTCCCTGGATCAAAGCTGAACGATAATCCGAAACCTTCAGGATTATCCCTTTCTCTATTTTTCCATTGGTATTTGGGAAAAAGCAATCAAAGTTTTCTGCATAGCTGTACAATGCGGGGTTTAGTCCTGCAGAAAAAACAACAGATCCTTGGATTTTACTTTTGGCAAAACCTCTAAGTGAGGCCAAGGCATCTGAATATTCCCGGGGCAATATGGTCCCGTTTTTATCATAATTCATTTTGTCCACCTTCGTCATGATATTCACGTCGATGGCTCCTGGGACAATCAGCGTTTGAACATGTGGATACATAGCCCTCTGCTGTTCAAAAGGCGCACTTAAAAACTGATCGAAAACAGCTTTACTAGGATTTTCATCTGGTAATAAATCCGCGTACTTTTCGATCAACTTTGGGTTCTTAAGCCCGTTTTTTTGAAGGTCTTCAATTTGAAGATCCACGATTTTCTGTAAGAGATTTAGGTATTCCGTAATTCTTTTGGCTCTAAAATCTTCCATGTTTTCGCTGATTTCCTGATAGGGAAGATGATGTTTTTCGGAATGGATCTTTCTCAAATCTTCCAAGAGATGATCATCCATGATGGAGACAACACTGGAGATACCGAACTGGGCAACTTTTAACGGACTGTCGGCAGTATAACCCAAACCCATGACAGGGATGTGAAAAGAATGTGGGGAATTCGAAGGCATCATAGGCTTTTCATTGAATTGAAGCCTCAAAATTACTTCAGGTATTTTCTTAAAGCGATCGAATGGAGGTGGTTTTGCTCAGGCTTAAAAATGATTTAAATCACATTTTAAAATAAAAAAGAAGCCAGAATCATATCTTGATTCTGGCTTCTGGATAAATAGAAAACCTGTTTTTACTTCTGCTGCTGTAAGTACGTTACCAAGGATGCCAGTTCCTCAAAAGAAAGAGAATTGGCCAGCCCGGCTGGCATGATGGAATTTTCCATCTCTTTTCTACTTCTGATGTTGTTCTTTTTAATCGTTGAGGCCTTCCCCGTGATATCTCTCAGCGTTAATTCATCGGCAGATTCAGCAGTGATAAAGCCCATGTAGGTATCACCATCTTTGGTGTCGATCATAAAGGAAGCAAACCCTTGAGAAATGGAAGCATTTGGTTTCATGATAGATTCTGTGATCTGATCACGATTCATGATCGAACCGATTTGTCCCATAAACGGACCTTTCATTGCCTCGCCTTTCTCAATGCTATGACAGGCAATACAACCTTGGCTAGTGAAAAGCGCCTTCCCTTTTACAGGATCACCTTTGATAGCAGCTACCGCCAAAATGACATCTTCGATAGAGGATTCTCCTACCTGACCTTTTTTGTTTTTGATGGCCTCAAAGTCCACCTGAGGGTTTTCTTCGACGATTACTTCTTCAGAAACTGTCCCCAGTTCGGAGATTTCCATTCTGTTCCGTTCATTCAGCCCTGCAAAGAAAGTCTTTTTGGAAGGATTGGAGTTTTCAAATTCCTGTACCAGGAATGATTTGATCTTTTCGGAGGATTCCCATGTGATTCCTTTATAATACGGACCATGGGTATCAGGTCTGGTACTCCACCACCAGCTGCCATCATAAGGAGCCTCTTCCATGTAGAGTCTGGATAAAGTGCTCAGTATTTCATCTTTTAATTCCTGGTCGTTTGTGCTTTCATAAGCATCCATCAGGCCTTCCACAGCTTTATGATCATGCATGTATCTTAAAGTCCAAAGCGCCAATTTAGGATTTGTCTTGACAGCTTCTACAGTTGCATCCACTGCATCAAGTTCCACCAATGATTTGACAGCCAAATGAGGCAGGATAATTTCCGAATTTGGACTTGCATGTGGACCTTCTACTCCAGGTTGAGGGATTTTGGCAGAAGCAGGGACACTGATTTCAAGCAATGTTTTCGCCGCATCTTTTTTTCCTAATCTTCCAAGTCCTACTATTGCCGCAACTTGTACTCTAGGGTTTGCATCATGCACTGCTGCAATAAACGCTTCTTCCGGCACATTGGACAAACAGCTTTTTCTATCAGCCAAAGCTCGTAATGCGAATTCCCGGATTTTATCTTCCTCGCTTAGCTTCAAAAGTTCTTCCACACCATTGGCACATGCCGCTTGTGCAAAAGTGAAAATACCTGCTACTCGATTTTGAAGTGGCAATGATTTGTCTTGGGCGATTTTCAAAGCAGCCATGGCAGCTTCGTCCAAAGGTCTTTTCAAAAGCTCCTGCTGAGCATGGAAACGAGTGACAGAATTTCCTGCTTTCAATAATTCCCCTAACTCCGAAACGGAAGCAGCTTTTAAATCAGGAAATGCTTCATAGGCCCAGCCTTTTGGAACTACTTTCACTACATATCCTTTTTCGGGGCTTCCTTTATAGCCTGCCCCGTCCCATGCAGCCAAAAACATTCTGCCGGATCCATCCACATCTACATCTGTAATCTGGGAAAGCTTGATAAATCTTTCATCTTGCTGGGTAAATCCAGGTCCATCCATCGTGACTCTATGGATGAAAAGTTGGCTTCTTCCCCAATCTGCCATCATCGGCACATGATTGTACTCTACAGGCCATCTATCATCGTCCATAAAATAAGATCCGGTACCGGATCCACCACCAAGATCCGCTAGGGCAGGGATGATTTCATCTGTGAAGTTTTTGAACAGGCTAGGGTAGCCATACTCTCCGCTTTGCACATAATGGATAAACCGGATGTTCCATCCACCGCCATCATTGGTATTTCCTCTGGTGTAAATATTCATGAAAGGGTCAATAGCCACATCGTAAATATTTCTGGTACCATGTGCATAAACTTCCATCTCCGTGCCGTCAGGTCGAACCCTCACGATTCCTCCTCCTAGCATGGTCATCTTTTTACCGCTTCTGTCTTCTGCTTCATGGAAACCGAAGTCACCTACGGCAATGTAAATCCACCCATCAATTCCCATTCTGATTCCATTTGTTGCATGGTCGGTTCCACGGCTTCGCAATGATTCAGGTGAACAGATATTTTTTATCAAAGGATTGGCAGGGCCATCGGCAATACCGTCATGGTCTGCATCAACAAATTCCACCAGATCCATTCTTTCGGCCTCTCCTGTAGTTTCGTTGAAAACTGTATGAAGGACGAAAACCTGATCACCAACAGGCATGATGCCACGGGGATTGTCTGCTTTGGCAAATTCAGTTTGGATTTCATAGATCCCATCATTGTCCTTATCAATTAGCTTCACGATGGATCCTTTTCCTGGTTCTTTACCTAGTGATCCCATCATATCTACACCGACAAAGACTTCTCCATTTGGCAAAACAGCCAGGCAAGCAGGGCTTGGAACGATTTCCGGGCCTGCGATATTGACCATGTCCAATGAAGTGCTATCCGTTTTGACAGTACTTGGGTCAAATCCTGCTGGGGAATAATATTCTTTTAATTCTTGGAGATCGGCAGTGGTTGATGTTTTGTATTTGGAGCATCCTGCAAGGACTGCCAATGTCAATACCCCGATTAATGGGATTCTTATTTTAGTCATGCTAAAAATAATAAACGGTTACTTGTTGATTTAACGTTGATTTTAGAACCTTCAAATATAAAAACTTCAATTCCTATTCCCGGTAGAATCGTGGATTCCTTTGATTTCAAAAGGAATGATTTTGATAAGTGGGGGAGGATAGGAATGAAAGGTTGGGTGAATATGAAAAAAGAGGCTGTCTCGTAACCCCTTTTTTGTCACATTGAGCACTTGAGAGACGAGAGTCTCGAAATCGAAATGTAGCTTATTCGCTGTATAAAGCCTTCGACTCCGCTCAGGCTGACAATATCATGGAATTTTGAGACAGCCTCTTTTTTACTAAAGAATTGTTTGGTGCTTATTTCAGCCACCAAGTCATTTGATGGATGTTGTCATTGCCAGATCCAAACTGCTTGTCAATAGCTGCACTTACATTTTCTGTATTGTAGTTGTATTCTGACTGTGGATAAATCCATCTGTAAGGTATGGAAACTCCAGCTGGTCTTCTAAAAGAAGGATACCCAGTTCTGAGATGGTCGTAAAATGCTGTCCATTGCATTTGGAAGAAGGACTGAAGGTATTTCTGCATGATAATCATCTCAATCTTTTCCTGATCAGTGGAAGCTTCGGAGAAATTATTCAAAGGCTCTTTCAAATAATTCATAGCCGCTTCTGGGGATACGAGACTGCTGTATCCTTCAGAATACATCTCGTAGAAGTTAAAAGAGGCCATTACTCCATCTTTGTACAACTGCCCGGCATCGGCAACGATCCATCCACGAACTGCCGCTTCTGCCAAAATCAATTGTTGCTCAGAATAGCCCATCAGTTTATAAGGCTCATTTATAGGGTCTCTATGGTACCGATCGTTTACTTTTGAAACATTTCCTTGGGCAGCTTTCTCATTCACTTCTCCATAAGGTGCTGCAGGATCTCCACCTTCGTATGCGGTGAAATCATCGATGGCTTTACCTGCTTCTTTGGCATTTCTAGTCTGGGTACAATAAATGAACAGACGCGGATCTTTTCTTTCCTGTAGTCTTTGGATAAAAGTGGAGTCCATATACATCCCCGAACTGAATCCACTACTGTTGAAATCCGGATATCTGTTGTTTTGCTGATCTAAGAATACCAATTGACCGCTTTCTGATTCACTTTCCATCAATGGGCTGTTCATGAAAATTTCGTTGAATTCGCTGAAGTCCATTTCACCTGTTTTGGGAGTCAATGTGATCATGACCTTCAGCCTGAATGCATTGATCAATTTCCTCCATGACAGTACGTCACCACTGTATATAATATCTCCGGCAATGATGGTGTTCATTTCTGAAAGAATCTGATCCGCCTCTTTCAATTCCTTTAGGATTCCTTCAAAAACAGCCTTTTGATCATCATAAACCGGGCTGTATTCCTGATCAGTTTCACCTTTTAAAGAAGTAGAGTAAGGAATATCACCGAATGTTAGGGTAAGGTTGAAGAAATAATAAGCCCGGAAGAATTTGCCTAAAGCCACGTAAGAAGGCTCGTTGATTCGTTCTGCTTCTTCGATCATCTTGGTGGTATTTCTCAATACTGAATAGGCTCCGAAACTACCTCTGTCCCACTTATAATATTGGTTGGAGTTTTCTCCATCGGTCTGAACGAGCATTTTTTGTGCGTAAAGAGGTGAAGTGCCACCATAAGCTCTAAAAACATCCCACTCCACATTGGTCAATAGAAGCTGGGGGTGGGTTTCAGTGGGAAGGTTCGGATTGATGTTCATTTCCTCCAGATCAGAGCAGGAAAACAACACCAAGGAAATCAATAGTACTAATATGTTATTTTTCATTTTTTTCGAAAGTTTTAGGGTCAGGACCTATTAAAAAACTGCTTTTAAAGTCATGCCCACATATCTGGAAGATGGATCCTGTAAATTGCTATCATCACCGAAATCAGGATCTAAGTAGGGAAGGTTTTTGATCACGAAGAGATTGTACCCATACACGGTCAAATCCAGATTTTTGAATTTGTTTGACTGGATGATGTTCATTAGGTCGTAGGTCACTGATAAGCGTCTCAATTTCAGGAAGGAACGATCGTACACATTGGCGAAAATTTCACTTTCATCTTCAGTTACTTGCGCTCTGTATGGGTAATTTTGTGACCAAGTCTGCCAGCTGACAGCAGTGGTGTTTGCGGTATATTCTCTTGTGTCTGAGATCACATTCCCATTCACGTCACGTACAAGTTCACCGCCTGTCACGACTACTCCTTCTGGTACATACACGGGCTTTCCAGCAGCATATTCCTCATCTCTGTGAAGGACGGAGTTAGGATGCTTTCCACCCCACCACATTTTCTCTATTGTCAGAGATCGGATCAGTCCTCCCCAAGCACCGTCCACATCCATTGCAATGCGGAATTTGTTGATCGTAAAATTGTTTTGGATACCAAATCTCCAAGATGGATCCAAGTGACCGATTTTGGTAGGGAATGGATCCCGGGTCGGCATGCCAGTATTGGCATCCAGGATCAATTGGCCATCTGCACTTTTTTGCCAAACTGTAGCATAGTAACTGTCAGCACGGTCACCTTCTTTTAGGTTTCCGAATTTCTCAGCACCTCCATAAATGGCTGTGATTCTTTTGGTGAATTTTGTCCAATTGGCACCGATATTCCAAGTGAACTTCTCTCGTTTAATTGCAGCATAGTCCAGCATTACCTCAAAACCATGAGTGGTGTATTCATTGCCATTCACTTTTCTGGAGGTATATCCAGATGCTTCAGAAATATTCAGGTCGATAATCTGGTTTTCATCTAAAATCTGATAATAGGTTCCTTCGAGACTCAACCTTCTCTGTGCAAATGAAGTAGAAAGACCTGCTTCGAAAGTTGTGGACTTTTGAGGCATAATTTCAGCATTTACCAGGCTGGAAGGATAGTTGACAGATGGAGTGGATCCATAAGTAACTCCCTTATTATAAGTTGAATAAATGCTATAAGGATTTAAGTCGCTCGATACCACTGACCATGAGCCATAAACTTTTACAAAGTCTATTGCTTTTGGCATGGTGATGAATTCAGAAACAATCGCACTGACAGATGCAGATGGGTAGAAATAGGAATTGTTCTGCTTCGGAAGGGTAGAAGACCAGTCATTTCTCGCGGTGAAATTCAGGAAGATAGATTGCCAAAGGTCCAATCCCGCAGATCCATAGATACTTCGGATTTCTTTTTCTTCTACATAATTTGTTGCCTGAACGGGGCCTTGGGTATTGTTAAGGCTGTACACATAAGGCACGATCAGTCCATCTGATGAGGAATAATCCTGTTTGTAATTTCTATAGAATGTAGATGCTCCAGCATTTACTGAAATGCCTACTGTTTCGCTAAGATTTTTGTTGTATGCAGCTAAAAAGTCAGTGTCCAAATTGAGTTGTTCGGTATTCCAAAATTTGTAATCCCCATTTCTTGAGTCCCCATAGTTCATATAGGATTTTGGGCTTTGCATATCCTCGAAAAGACCTCTTTGTCTCGCTGAAACCCTTCCTTGAATGTATAAATCAGGACTGATTTGATACTTTAATTTTAGCTTCCCATCTACGACATTCCTGTTATGGACTTGATTGAGTTCGTGGGCAGCAAAGTATACGTTATTATACCAAGCATAATTGAAGTTAGCCTGTCGGTAACCTTCCAGACCTGGAACATACATGTGATCCTTTAAGTCCTGGCCATTTACATCATCGCCCATCCAAACCAAAATTGTATACATGTGGTTTTTAGGCCCATATCCGTAGCGGGGATAATTTGGGGAGTATACTTTATTATAGCTCAAAGTTGCGTCTAACTGGAGTTTTTCACTCAGTTTGAATGCGGAATTGAAATTGAAGCCACCTGTGTTGACAGAGGTGTTAGGTACCTGACCTCTTTGGTAAGCATAATTTGCAGAAAATCTTACTTGGGCTTTTTCCCCTTGGTAAGCAATGGAAATATCATTTTTAGTCACTACACCGGTTCTCAAAAAATCCTTGAGGTTGTCATGGCGAACCCATGGAGTAGGTACCCGCTCGTATTTGGATTTATCATCATAAATTGTTCCTGCTACGTTTCCGTACCACTCGATAGTTTCTCCGGTTTCAATATTTCTGATGGGGCTATTCCACTGTGGTACCATCACACCAGGCTCGAATTTTGGTCCCCAGATCATGTCTCCATCTGAGATACCACCATCTGCACCATCCCAAAATTCATATTGGCCGTTGGAACCGTTACCATATTCTGTTTGGGTTTCGGGAAATACAGTAAATCCAGCAGTGACCATGTTATTGGTGGAAGCGGTCACTGTTAAACCATCTTTTGAAGCATTTTTCCGGGTGATCAAAATCGCACCGTTTTTACCTCTGGAGCCGTAAAGGGCAGATGCTGAGCCACCTTTGAGAACGTTGATGCTTTCGATATCCTCAGGGGAAATATCGAATAAGTCAGATTCCAATGGGATTCCATCCAATACAATCAATGGGTTTTTGCCACGAAGAGAAAAATTTGGAGATTGAAACATCCCTGTTGGGTTGTTAACTGTCAATCCTGCGATTTGTCCAGTCAGGGCATTTCCAAGATTGGTGGTGGCAGCTTCCCCGATTACATCCATTGGTACTTCTTGCGTGGCATAGCCAAGCTTCTTTTTCTGTTGCTTGATACCGATCGCTGTCACGACTACCTCGTCCAATGACTTGCTGTCCTCTACTAATGTGACATCGATGATGCTTCTTCCATTTACATCTTCTTCGATAGTCTCGAAACCGATAAAACTAAAAACCAATACTGCATCCTCTGCAGCAGTGATCACATAGTTTCCTTCAAAATCTGCAACTGTACCTTTTGTGGTACCTTTTACCAAGACAGTTACGCCTGGTAAGCCTTGACCTGTTTCGTCTGAGGCTTTTCCTTTGATCTGAACCTGAGCTAGCAGGATCATGGGGAGGAAAAGCATCAAAAAAGTCATACATGTAAAAATTTTTTTCATGCTTAATGGGATTTAGAAAGTTTAGGATAGGTGTCCTTTGATTTAATTAGGCTAAATGATTTTCCTTGATTCAGCCTTTGATGCAGCAAAATTATCGACTTGCAGGGAGGAGAGATAATACATGCGATTATCTTATCTTTAATAAAAGAGTAATTTTATTAAATAAGTGTTAATAAAATGCTTGTTAATTTTCTGTTATTTAAAAAATATCAAAAAAATAATCTAATTAATTAGGTAATTTTACGATTGAGATTATAAAGTATATTTTTTTAAACTAAGATATATTCTCAATAGCGTAATTGACTAAACAGAATTTATCCCATAGAGTACAGGTGTATGAAATTCTTAGCTAGGTAGTAATGTGTTTACTTTTCCTGCGAAACTCTCTCGTCTATAGCTTTGGCTCTTAATTCGATAAATTTATTAGGACCGTTTTCTGTTTTGATCAATTCAAAGGAATCATAGAGTTCGCCGATAGCGGTATAACTTTCAAATAGCAGATGGTCTCCTTTCACAGTAATAACCTGAAAAAGTTGGGTGTTTTCACCACTTCTATCTTTGGTAGCTCCCAGTTCTGTCCAGTCTCCTCCAACTTCATACATCTTTCCACCGCTGACCGAAACCACATAAACAGTTCCTGTTTGATCCCTGAGATTCACACCTTCCAAAACATTTTCACCAGGAGAAACCCTACCGCGGGCATAGCTATGATCATGTCCTTGCAGTGCGAGATCCACATGATACTTATCAAAAATCGGTTTCCAGATTTCTCTCAAGGTTGCATTGTCCCTTCCGGATGAAGCAGAATACATAGGATGGTGGTAAGTGACGATAATCCACTTTTGTTTGGTTTTCTGTAGTAAGCTTTCCAGCCACTCTGCCTGGATTTCTAAATCTCTATTGCTGTTTAAAGATATTATCCTGGCATCTTGATAGTCCATGTAATAAACCGTTTCTTCCAGACCTTCAGGCCCATTTTTTGGCAAAGTGAATTGAGGTTGCCACTGTAAGGAAAGACTTCTGATTTTTTGGATGTTTTCTAAAGAGTCTTTTGCACGGTATTCATGATTTCCGGGAGTTGGTAAAGAGGGAATCATGCTATGGATAAAACCTCCAGCTGTAAACCATTCATGCCAGTCCTGCTCTTTGTGTGCCGTATTGATCAAGTCTCCGGCATGGATAAAAAACTTAGCGTCTGGGGCAGTTTTAAAACCTTCCCTGATTAACCTTGACCAAAGCTCCAAAATATAGTTTTGGGCATCTCCTACATATAGAAAAGAGAATTCTTTTTCAGTATCTGCAGAGGCCGTCTCAAATTGAAACCATTCACTCCAACGCTCTCCGTCACCAACTCTATAGCCATACTTGGTTGCTGGTTCCAGCTTGTCTATTTCCAAGGAGTGATAATGTGCCAATACCTCAGCAGTTTCGATTTCTCTGGCATCAAAAACCCCAGTATTTGCGGGGATGGTCTTTTTATTTTGCCAGAATTTTGGATCTCCACTGGCTTTTGCGATCTCCACAAAACCTGAGTCAATCTCTGAATTTGTTCTCCAGGTTATTCCTATTTGACTTTCTGGATGTTCTCCGAAATTAAGTATGATCCTATCCGGGTAGACGCTGGGTTTGCTCCAGTCAGAATGGAATTTTGGTTCTTTATAGGGAGCTGTTTGGGAGAATGCCGTGAAAGAAAGACCAAGCAAAAAAACGGGTGCAAGGAAGTAAAAGAAGGTATTGATTTTCATAGAGATCTAAATAAAAGTCTGACCCCTAAGATATGTGTAAAAATTTCTTTCTTAAAGAAATTGAAAATTCCTAGCATTTTGATAGCATCAGGGTAATCCTAAGGAAATAAAGAGCATAAAAAAAGCCTGACACTTTTCAGTATCAGGCTTGCTGCAGAGGAGGAGGGATTCGAACCCCCGGTACCTTGCGGTACAACGGTTTTCAAGACCGCCGCATTCGACCACTCTGCCACTCCTCTAGGTCTGTATCAGGTTTATTCCCCTGATTTGGTTTGCAAAGGTATTATAATTGACAAATTTTGCAAAGCCTAAATTTCATTTTTATTATAAGCTTCTGATTATTTTGAGCTTAAATTTTTCATTGCGTATTCAATTGATGGAAATTTTAAATTTTCACCTTCAGAAGTAGGCTGTTTTTCCCTTTGAAAATTCAAATTTCACTGTTTCAATCGTTGTTTTTGCTGATGATGGGTTCGTACTTTTCTTCTTCCTCAAACTCCCGAAGCTTTTTTTCCTCATCTACCAAATCAAGACTTACATTGACCTCAAAACATACCAAGACGATCAGGGAAGTGATCAACAACCACAGCATCAAAGCGATCAGCGTTCCGATGGATCCATAAAGTTTGTTGTAGCTGGCGAAATTATTTAAGTAAAAAGTAAACCCATAGAATCCCAGTGTGATCAATAAGCCACCCAACCTTGCCCCAGTAGAAAAGAATTTCCATTTATCATGGACTGCTGGCGCAAATCTGAAAATGAAAGCAGTCGTGATATAAAACATAAAAAGTAGAACGAGGAATTTTAAAGTCGAAAACAAAAAGATCATGAAACCTGAATTGAACACTTGCAATTCATCTAGCCTTTGAATCACAATGCTGCCAATAATCATAACTGTACTGGCGGCAAAAATCGTCAATACTAAAATCAATACGATGCTTGCTGCAATTGCTCTGGATTGGAAAAATCCCCGGTTTTCTTTCGTTTGATACACAGAATTAAAGGAGTTCATCATGGAAACTACTCCCTGTGTGGAGGAAAATAAAGCGAAGAAAAAACCCAATGATATCAGACTTTGCCTAGGACGTGAAACAATGTCCATGATGGTCGTTTCAGCTTGCGCATATAACTCACCCGGTAGGATCTCTTGAATAAAGGTCAGGATGTTTTGAGTGGTGACAATCGGGAAAAAATCCTGTAAATAGGGTATGATGTTCAGAAGAAATAATATCAATGGAAATAATGCCAAAGTAAAACTGAAAGCCACTGAACCTGCCCTCTCAATGATGTCGTCTTTTTGAAGTTGAAGAATAAAAATTCTTCCGACATCATATAGGTTTTTATCGGGGTCGCCGAAATGGACCTTTTGAAAATATTTGGCCTTCTCTAACAGGCGATCCTGAAATAATAGAATCTTTTCTTTGACCACAAGCTAATACTCTAAAAGTACGGTTTCAATAAAGCTAATAAATTCTGCGGAGGTCTGGTTGGCTGATGACTTCCTTTTTTCAAAAATGCCAAAGTTGTCCAGCCTTTGGTTATCAGCTCATTTTGCTCATTGATTACCTCGTATTCAAATTTGATTTTGACACCTGGCAAAGAAGGAATCGTCGTTTTTATGGTCAAAAGTTCATCGTATTTGCCAGGTTTGAGATAGGTATAATGGCTTTCTAAAACCGGCATCATGATGCCATTATCTTCCATTTCCTTATAGCTAAATCCGATTTTCCGCATTGCTTCCACTCTACCTACCTCGAAATACATGGCATAATTCCCATAGTACACATAGCTCATCTGGTCAGTTTCTGCGTATCGAACTCGGATTTGGGTATCAGAAATGTACATGATCAATAAATTTTTGCGGCATTCAAGGCAGCCTGATAACGCCTTGCATTCGCATTATGTTGAGCTAAATTGGTCGCAAATGCATGGTAGCCAGAAAAATCTTCTTTGGCACAGAAATACAGGTAATTATGATCTTCAGGGTTCAAAACTGCCTCAAGTGAATTTATGTCTGGAAGGTTTATTGGACCTGGAGGCAAGCCAGTGTATTTGTAGGTATTATAAGGACTTTCTATTTCTTTATGAACATTCAGCACTCTCTTGAGACTGAAATCACCCACAGCAAAAACCAAGGTAGGATCCGCCTGAAGAGGCATATTCAATCGAAGGCGATTCAAATAAACCCCGGCGATTTTTGGTCTTTCGTCCGATTTTTGGCTTTCTGACTGGACGATGGAAGCCAAAGTGCTCACCTCTTTTGGAGTCATCCCTAAAGCTGTAGCTTTTTCTTTTCTTTCCGGGGTCCAAAAAGTCTGATATTCCTTATACATTCTGTCAAAAAGAGCTTCGGCGCTGGTATTCCACCATACTTCATAGGTATTGGGAATAAACATACTCATGATTGTTTCTTCCTCGAATTCGAACTTCCGGATGTATACAGAATCTTGGATCAGGTCAAGGAATTGTTGCTCGCTGATTTCCAGATTGGAGGTGATCTTTTCAGCCAGGTCTTCTTTCGTCCTGATATTATTGAATGTGATCCGTACGGGTGTTTGATTTCCGGATCTTAAAAGCCTGACAAGATCTAAATTCGTCATTTTAGGACTGACGATGTAGAGCCCTGGTTTCACAGCCTCTTGGTACCCCAAAACTTTGGATACAAAGGAAAAGCTGACCATGTCATTGACTACTTTGTCTTTATAAAGCTGATTGCTGACTTGTTTAAAGTTCGCATTGCTTGGTATTTTCAGAGTGTAACTCTGTTCGGTTTCCAGTAAGGTATTTGGACTGAAAAACACCTGGTAGAAATAAAAAGACATGGAAATTGCCAAAACCGAAAAGGAAATGATCAATACCAGAAATAATTTGTTCTTTTTCTCGCTTCTCATACGGGCTCAAAAATAGGGAAAATTCCTTTTAGAGGGATTACTCTAAAGATTCTAGGTCGAATCTTTCAGCTTCCTTTTATATTTAACTCCATGAAAGCCATTCCTGTTACCTGCGCAATAATTATTCGACAAGAAAAAATTCTAGTTGCCAAAAGATCTGAATCAATGAGTTTGCCTGGATTTTGGGAGTTTCCCGGCGGAAAAATCGAAGAAGGAGAGAGCCCCGAAGAATGCCTGATCAGGGAAATAAAAGAAGAATTGGGCATCGTAATAGCTATCCATGGTCAACTCACATCCAGTAAATTTGACTATTCTCAGAACACAGAAATTGAGCTGATTCCTTTTATTTGTACTTGGGAAGCAGGTGAAATCAACCTTCAAGAGCATGAATCCATTCTATGGTTACAGATCAGTGATTTACAGGGTTTGGATTGGGCACCTGCAGATATTCCAATTTGGAAGGAACTTTCTGAAAAATGGCAGGCTTTTCGAAGCATGACTTCAAACAAGGAAATTTAAAGACTTATGGCAGCTGAGTTTATAAGGATATATGAGGAAAATCCAGATCCAAAAAGGATCAGGCAGGTAGTTGAAGTCCTTCGAAATGGCGGTGTGATTATTTATCCTACTGATACTGTATATGGTTTGGGATGTGATATCACCAACCTCCGCGCGGTGGAGAAAATCTGCCGTATCAAAGGAATCAATCCCAAAAAACATAATTTCTCGTTTATCTGTGCTGACCTCAGTAATATCGCCCAGTACACAAGAGTGATTACCAAACCGGTTTTCAAAATGATGAAGAAAGCTCTTCCAGGTCCTTTCACTTTTATTTTGGAAGCGAATACACAGGTGCCAAAAATTCTTCATAGCAATAAAAAGACTGTTGGTATCCGTGTTCCGGCACATAATGTACCTAGATTGATTGTTGAAGAATTAGGCCAGCCACTTTTGTCTACTTCGATTCGGGATGAAGATGAGGTTTTAGAATATAGCACCGATCCGGAATTGATTTTCGAAAAGTACGAACACCAAGTGGATTTGGTAATTGATGGTGGCTATGGTCAGAATGTCGGTTCTACGATCTTAAATTGTATCGGGGATGAAGTGGAAGTGCTCAGAGAAGGACTCGGTCAGTTGGAAGATATCCTGTGATCTATAAATCAACTAGTTGAATTAATCAATATGAAAAAAGTCGCAGTAGACTTACATTTTTTACCTTGTTTGGAATTTTTCACCGCGATCGTTCAGGCTGATGAAGTTCTGATTTCTCCTTCTGAATTCTACCAAAGACAATCCTATCTCAATAGAACCCGGATTCGACTAGCCAATAAAATTGAAACCTTGAGTGTTCCGATCCAAGGGAGAAGACCTAGGATACCATTGTCCAAAGTAAAAATCGATTATTCCCAAAATTGGCAGAAAATTCACTTGCGTGGAATTCAGTCTGCCTATGGAAAAGCACCTTTTTTTGAATTTTATTTTCCATATATGGAGCCGATTTTTTTGAAAGAACATGCAAGTTTGTGGGATTTAAACTATGAAATGCTGACAATATGTCTTAGGCTCATGAAGTTTTCTGGCAAGGTGACGGTATGTAGAAATTTGGATGAAGTAGACATCGATTTGGACTTAAGAGGCCAAATAAGCCCCTCAAGCTCCTTTCTGGTAAGAAATCTTTATAAACCTGTACCCTATACACAACTTTTTGGCTTAGACTTTGAGCCTAATCTTAGCGTTATCGACCTTTTGTTTTGTACAGGTCCGGAGGCAAAAAAGCTTTTGTTAAGATCTATAAAAATTTAATGAACAATCCTCAAAAGGATTGTGTTTTTAAAACAAATTCGGTAACATACGTACAGGAATATTAAACAATCAGAAAGGAAATAAATGGAAGCTAAATTTTCAAACAGAGTTAAAGAGGTGATCTCTCTCAGCCGTGAAGAAGCGCTTCGCCTGGGACATGATTATATTGGTACAGAGCACCTCTTGCTGGGGATGATTCGTGAAGGAGAAGGTGTAGCTGTTTCCATTCTAAAAAAACTAGGAGTGCCTTTGGATGAACTTCGAGGAGCAATCGAAAGAGCTGTAAAAGGTACAGCGAATCACAATGTGAAAAACATGGCAAACATTCCTCTGACCAGACAATCAGAGAAGGTGTTGAAAATTACGTATTTGGAAGCCAAAATATTTAAAAGTCAATTGATCGGAACTGAGCATTTATTGCTTTCGATTCTGAGAGATGAGGACAATATTGCCACTCAGATTTTAAATAAATTTGACATCAATTATGATTCAGTAAAAGAAATGCTGGAGATGCAATCCGATGGAGGTGCAGCCCCAAGAGCTAGAGCTGAAGCTGAGGATGGAGATGAGGACGGTTCCAAATTATTTGGTTCTACTGGAAGTGGCTCTGGAAGTTCAAAAGCCGGTGCCGAAAAATCCAGAACCCCTGTTTTGGATAATTTTGGTCGCGACCTTACCAAAATGGCTGAGGATGATAAGTTGGACCCTATCATCGGAAGAGAAAAAGAAATCGAGCGTGTAGCTCAGATTCTTTCCAGAAGAAAGAAAAACAACCCGATTCTTATCGGTGAACCAGGAGTTGGTAAGACTGCCATCGCAGAAGGACTAGCATTGAGAATTGTTCAAAAGAAAGTATCCCGTGTGCTTTTCAACAAGCGTGTGGTGACTTTGGATTTGGCATCATTGGTCGCTGGCACAAAATACCGTGGTCAATTTGAAGAGAGAATGAAAGCCGTGATGAACGAGCTAGAGAAATCTCCAAATGTGATCCTGTTTATTGACGAACTTCATACCATCGTGGGAGCAGGTGGAGCTTCAGGTTCTTTGGACGCCTCCAATATGTTCAAACCAGCTTTGGCACGTGGGGAAATCCAATGTATAGGAGCGACCACCCTGGATGAATACCGCCAATACATTGAGAAAGACGGTGCTTTGGCACGTCGTTTCCAAATGGTAATGGTGGATGCAACCTCACCGGAGGAGACTATTCAGATCCTGAATAATATCAAGGATAAATACGAAGATCACCACAATGTCAATTATACCGATGCGGCTATTGACGCTTGTGTGAAGTTATCAGATAGATACATTTCTGACCGTTTCTTGCCTGATAAGGCGATTGATATTTTAGATGAAGCCGGTGCAAGAGTTCACATCAACAATATTCATGTACCGGAAGATATACTAAAGCTGGAAGCTGAGGTAGAGGACATCAAAAATGAAAAAAACAGAGTAGTAAAATCCCAAAAGTATGAGGAAGCTGCTCAGTTGAGAGATAAAGAGAAGAAGCTATTGGAGCAGTTGGAAGCTGCAAAACTGAAGTGGGAGGAAGATAGCAAATCGAAACGATACGTGGTTGACGAAGAGCATGTCGCTGAAGTAATCGCTATGATGACTGGTATTCCTGCGAAACGAATTGCTCAGAATGAGGGAGCGAAACTCCTAAACATGAACGAGGAATTAGCCGGAAAAGTAATCGGTCAGGATGAGGCTATCAAGAAGTTGACCAAAGCTATCCAAAGAACCAGAGTAGGATTGAAAGATCCTAAAAAACCTATCGGCTCCTTTATATTCTTAGGTCCTACAGGTGTCGGTAAAACCGAGCTTGCCAAAATGTTGGCGACCTATTTATTCGACAAAGAAGATTCTTTGATCAGAATCGATATGTCTGAATACATGGAGAAATTCTCCGTGTCCAGATTGGTAGGAGCGCCTCCGGGATACGTTGGGTATGAAGAAGGCGGTCAGCTTACTGAAAAAGTCAGAAGAAAGCCGTATTCTGTCGTTCTTTTGGATGAGATCGAAAAAGCTCACCCGGATGTCTTTAATATCCTATTGCAAGTATTGGACGATGGGATTTTGACTGATGGACTTGGACGAAGAGTGGATTTCAGAAATACCATTATCATCATGACTTCCAATATCGGTGTTCGTGATTTGAAGGATTTTGGTGCCGGAATCGGTTTTGCCAATAAAGCCAAGCAGGACAATATGGACGATGTGGTGAAATCCACCATTCAGTCTGCATTGAAAAAAGCCTTCAGTCCAGAATTCTTGAACAGATTGGATGATGTGGTGGTATTCAACTCACTAAATCAAGAGCATTTGTTTAAGATCATCGATATCAGTTTGAATAAACTGTTCTCTAGAATTACTGACCTTGGATATCATATTGAATTGACAGAAAAGGCTAAAGAATTCTTGGCAGAAAAAGGATATGATCAGCAATATGGTGCACGTCCTTTGAACAGGGCAATTCAGAAATATCTGGAAGATGCAATTGCAGAAGAAATTCTAAAAGGTGACTTGTCCGAGGGAGATGTGATTACCGCAGATTACCCAGGAGAAGGATCTGAACTGACCATTACAGTGAAAAAGAAAGAAAAGGCTGATTGAAAAAAAATCAGAATTAAATACAAAAACCCCGATTCGGTAACGATTCGGGGTTTTTCGTTTTAGAGGAATAAAGATTTAAAGAGAAAGCACGAAGAATAAAAAAGCCGCTCCTAATACCACGATCATTTTCTGGGCTTTTTGTTTTAAGTCAGGATCCACTTTTCTTTTTCGTAAAACCAAAATTGCCAAACTAATGGCTAAGAGTTGAAGAGCAAAACTCACCCCATTTAAAGGCCCCATCGGCGCATCCAAGAGATGAAATTTTGTATTGACTATTGCCAAGGTGCCTAGGATGATCCCGACGATTCCAAATAGAAAGGATCTTTCCAGTAATACATTGTCAGGCTTGTTGGTCCACTTCATAGTTGATTCTTGATTGAGGCACGAATATAGTCAAAGATTTAAAGCTAGGGTTTTGCCTAGTTTGTTGCTGGAGAAATAGTAGACTTTCTTTTGTTAAAATAGGCTTCGATTTCTTCTCGTGAAAAGGAATTGAGCGTCATCGCTTTAGTAAGTCCGCCCTTTCTTCCTGCTAAAACACCATATTTCATATCCGAATATCCATCCATTTCATGTGCATCGGGATTGATGGAGAGCATGACACCCTGATCCATAGCATACCGAACCCAGCGCCAATCCAGATCCAATCTCCAGGGATTGGCATTGATTTCTATTACTACATTGTTTTTGGCACAAGCATCAATGATCGTTTTATGATCTATCGGATAGCCCGCTCTTCTCAGAAGCAGCCTGCCCGTAGGATGTCCCAAAATAGTGGTATATGGATTTTCTATCGCTGTCAATAGGCGACTGGTTGCTCTACGGATATCCATGTTTAAAATGGAATGAACTGAAGAGACGATGAAATCAAAACTGGCCAACACCTCATCTGGATAATCCAAACTTCCATCTGGTAATATATCGCTTTCAATTCCTTTAAATATCCTGAAAGGAGCCATTTCCAGATTGAGTTGGTCGATTTCCTGATGCTGCTTTTGGATGCGTTCGATTTCCAATCCCCCGGCATAAAAGGCTGTTCGGCTATGATCAGAAATTCCGAGGTATTCATAACCCAATTCCCGGCAATATTCCGCCATCTGTCTAAGGCTATGCTTGCCATCGCTATAAGTGGAGTGGTTGTGAAGGATACCTTTCAGGTCTGAATCATTCAGCAATTCACCGATTTTATGATCTTTTGCCAGCTCCACCTCACCCTGCCCTTCTCTCATTTCTACAGGAATAAACTGCAACTGATTTTTGCTGAAAAATTCTGCTTCTGTTGAGAAGTCTTTTTTATTCAGCAGATCATTAATTGTTTCTTTTTCAGTGACTGATTCCGCAAGAAATGCAGGAGCTGCCGCCAAAGAAATGGTTTTCGATATGAATTCTTTTTTGCTGCAAAAGTGCACGGTGACATGAAGGTCCTGTTCCTTGACTTTTCCTCTCCAAGCAAAAGGCCCGGAAGCAGCCATGTCCCAGTTGATGATATCCCATGTTTTGAGTTTTTCTTTTCCTCCAAACAAAGACTCCATGCCGATAAGCCACTCAGCTTCAGAAATGATTTCCATTTTTCTGGCAAATTCTCCCACGATAGCAACATTCGATCCTTCGTATAGTGCCGTTAATTCATCGGAAAGCATTTGGATGGTTTCTTCTATGTCAGCATAGAGCCATTTCCCTTCGTTGGAAGCTTTAAACTCCAGGTTTTCGATAATGGTCTGTTGGGTCTTTTCCCCAAAACCTTTGGTCTTGGCTACTTTTCCTGATTGACAAGCTTCCATTAATTCATGGGTGCTGGTAATCCCGATTTCCTGCCAAAGGACTTTCACTTTTTTAGGTCCAAGACCTTTGATCTGTAAAATTTCAAGTACGCCAGTCGGGGTTTTGGCCAAGAGTTCTTCCAATGCTGGAAAAGTCCCGGATTCTTTTAAGGAAGCAATAGCTTCAAAAATACTCTTTCCAACTCCCGGAATTTTCTGGATTTCTGCCTCATCCAATTCCATTAAGTCAAAATCACCACGATCCAGAGAATTTACTGCGCTTTGGTAGCTCCTGATCTTAAAACTGTTTTCATCATGCAGTTCCATCAGTTGGATGGATAATTTTAGTTTTTTCAGGATGGTTTTATGGTCCAAAATCTTTTCTTTTAAGTGACTGAAGGAGACAAATGTCTTGAATAATTTTTCAAATTAAAGGTTGAAACATTAACTTAAAATTGAAATTTAATTTCGAAGAAATGAACTATTGGATGGTTAAATCTGAACCAGGATCTTATTCCTGGGACGATTTCAGGAAAAAAGGAGAGGATGTTTGGGATGGAGTAAGAAATTATCAGGCTCGTAATTTCTTAAGAGGTATGAAGTTAGGTGATTTGGTGTTGTTTTATCACAGTGGCAAAGAGAAAGCAGTAGTGGGTGTGGCTGAGGTTTCGGAAGAAAGTTTTCCCGATCCAACCAACCAAGAATGGCTTGCAGTAAAATTAAAGGTAAACAGCAGCCTCAAAAACCCCGTTACTTTACAGGAGATCAAATCGGAGGATTTACTTTCCAATATGCTGATGCTTCGTCAGACCAGGTTGTCGGTGATGTCTTTGGAAAAAAGTGAGTTTGATTTGATTCATAAAATGGGATCATGAGAAAAATATTCAGCTGCCTTCTTTTTATTGTATCGTTTAGCCCAGCCTGGGCTCAGTTAAAATTTCTGGAAAGGTACGAGGTGTCCTCAGAAATGTACGATCCGAATTTTGAAATGACCCGAGTGGATGATGGGATAGTTGCCTTTAGGACTATTCCTGAAAAAGGCCTCAATTTTCGCAGGAAGCTTCAATATTTCAAAACTGATTTTGACCTGAACCCTTCAGATCTGATAGAATTTCCCGTGAAAGAAGGGTATGATATTATCGGTTTTGATGTGGATGGGGGATTTCTTTACCTTTTACTTCAAAAAGGTTCTGCTACCAATTCAGACAAGTACATTTTTAAAATAGATTTTGAATCGAACCGAGGAGTTGAAGTCAATGCCAATAACCTATTGGATATGGAGTTGATAGAGTTTTTGGTTTTGGAAGACAAAGCACTTTTTATGGGGGTGGCTGACAAAAACCCAGTGTTGCAGATTTTTGATTTGTTAAAGAATTCAGTGATCACTGTACAGGGAATTTACAATCCAGATACTCAAGTTTTGCAACTCAGAAAAGTTCCGGAACTCAATGAAGTGGAGGTGGTGATCAGCCGTGAAGTTAAAAATAGAAGAAGAGAAATTTTGATCAATACGTATGACCTGGAAGGAAATCTGATGAGAGATGTAAAGGTGAATCAATTTGGTGAGCCAGATGAAGAGATTATGGACGGATTGCTTCTGCCTATGAATAACTACCAACAGGCGATGATTGGATCCTTTGGGTATGCCAAAAGAGGGACTTACCTAGGAATGTACATCATGGATATCAATGAGTTCGGAGAGTTTGGATTCAAAAAGTATACATTGGAGGATTTTCCTAACTTTTATAATTACCTGCAGGAAAAAGACAAATTAAAAAAGGATGCGGAAGTGATGAAGGATTTGGAAAAAGAGAGAACACCCACGTTGAGAAATATTTATTCCATCCGGGATGTGTACGCGACTGAGGATGCTTACTTGGTATATTTTGATCATTATACTATGATGAATTCTAGAGGGAATACCCGACCGGGATTTAACTCCCCTTCCAGTTTATACCGATATGATCGCTTGAATAGATTGGGATATACCCCTTATTTTTCAGATCCTTTCTATCAAAACACCTTGCCTAATGGGAGTTCGTATCAGGTGGTGACAGATTATCAATATGTATCAGCACACTTTGCCAAAATTTCCAAAGAAGGGAATGTGATCTGGGATAATTCAAATACCTATGATGATTTTACGACTACCTATTCCGAACCTTTTGGAGAGATGGCAGTATTGGGTGAGGATGTGTATCATGTCTATGTAGAAAATTTAGAGGTTGTGGTAAGTTTTTTTAGAGGTGGAGAGAAAGTATTTGAAAACCAGCGATTTGAATTGCAGCTTCCTGATGAAAAGGAAAGAATCAAAGACACTGATCCTGAAAGTCTAAGAATGGTGCACTGGTATGATCGCTATTTTTTGTTGAGTGGAAATCAAAGAGTTAGGTTCCAAGATGAAAGTGGCAAAGAACAGGTTCGAGAAGTTTTCTTCATCAGTAAAATATTAGTAGATGGAGATTTGTACCAGCCAGAAGAGTCTCTAGACTAGAAATTCTTTCTATATTTACCCCCAAATCTTACCCATGCAAAAAAGGCTAGTCTTAGACGAAGGACAGATTGCCATCACCCTGAGGAGATTCTGTCATCAACTCATCGAAAATCACGACGATTTCGAAAACACAGTACTTTTAGGATTACAACCGAGAGGCACATTGCTGGTGGATAAAATCGTTTCCTTACTGCAGGAGATTTCCGGTGTCAAAGTACCTTCAGGATACCTTGATGCGACTTTTCACCGGGATGATTTTCGTCGAAGAGATCTTCCGTTAAAAGCCAATGAGACCAAAATCGACTTTTTGGTGGAAGGTAAAAAAGTAATTCTTGTAGATGATGTATTGTATAAAGGAAGATCTGTGCGCGCTGCAATGGATGCGATGATTGCCTTTGGCAGACCTCAAAAAGTAGAATTGATGGTGCTGGTAGATAGAAAACTGACAAGGGATTATCCGATTATGCCGGATTATTTTGGCGTCCGGATCAATACTCTCGAGAGTCAATATGTCATCGTAGAATGGAAGGAGCAAGGGCACGGAAAAGACGCAATTTGGATCACAGAGAAAGATAAAAGTTAATCATGTCCCAACTCAGCACGAAACACCTCCTTGGAATCAAAAACATCACAGAAAATGATGTTCAGTTGATTTTAGACACTGCTGCAAACTTCAAAGAAGTAATCAATCGGCCCATCAAAAAAGTGCCTTCTCTGCGGGATATTACTATTGCCAATATCTTCTTTGAAAATTCCACACGTACCCGATTATCATTTGAACTCGCAGAAAAAAGACTTTCTGCAGATGTAGTGAATTTCTCATCCAGTAACTCCTCCGTCAAAAAAGGAGAAACACTGGTGGATACTGTCAATAACATTTTATCCATGAAAGTGGATATGGTGGTGATGAGACATTCGAGCCCAGGAGCTCCACATTTTTTGAGCAGAAATGTGAAAGCCAATATCGTAAATGCCGGAGATGGGACTCATGAGCATCCTACACAGGCATTATTGGATGCTTTCTCCATCAAAGAAAAATTTGGGGATGTAGCAGGAAAGAAGGTGGCAATCATCGGAGATATCCTACATTCCCGTGTGGCACTTTCCAATATTTTCTGTCTTCAAAAATTAGGTGCTGAAGTGATGGTCTGTGGGCCGATTACCTTACTTCCAAAATATATCAAAAGCTTGGGAGTTAAAGTAGAATTGGATGTAAAAAAGGCATTGCAGTGGTGTGATGTGGCAAATGTGCTTAGAATCCAACTGGAGCGTCAGCAAATCAAATATTTCCCAAGCCTTCGGGAATATTCACTTTACTATGGGATCAATAAAAAACTTCTGGACCAACTGGACAAAGAAATCGTGATCATGCACCCAGGTCCTATCAATAGAGGAGTGGAATTGAGCTCAGATGTAGCAGATTCAGAACATGCAATCATTTTGGAGCAGGTACAAAACGGTGTGGCTGTAAGAATGGCTGTTCTTTATCTACTTGCGGGAGCCAGAAATTAATCCCCATTCCGAAAAATAAATAGCAGTCTCCTTTTGGGTGACAGCCTTTTTTCTTTTTTTAAGGTATCAGACTTTAGCTTTCTACTTTTAAATCACTCTCCATCTACCTCCGTTAACATAGAACCCTAGTGAAAAACAAAAATATTGATTGATTGCTTCTCCGATGACATCTCCAGAAGCATTTTGAAGATTACTATAAGGCACGAAGTTATATTCTGCGCCCATTCTTAATTTGCCTAACTCGACTCCTGCCCGAACCATCGGTGCCCAATTGATTCGGCTTCCAGATCCCCAATATTGTCTGAAGTATCAAATTCATTGCTGTTTATTTCAATGCTGCTCAAGGCAAAATATCCAAAGCCTGCCCCATGGTAAGGAGCAACATTCGATCCGCCATTGTTGAAATAAAAATCGAATGACCCCGTCACTGAAATATTCCCTGAAATCTGCCCTTCGTAATCTCTGCGGCATCGTACTAAGTGTCATCTTTTGCCAATGCCGCTATTCCAAACCTAATCCCGACATTCATATTGTTTTTGATATTTTTTTTGATTCTAAGTTAACCAAAGCTCCGATTCCTCCATCTTTGGGAATCGCTGGTCAGATGTCCATGCCCAATCTAAATCTACCTGCATACTGGGTATTAGAAAAGTGGCAAATAACCAAAAATGCTAAAATTGTAAATAGTCTTTCATAAAGTTTGACTTTCGTTAAAATCCTTAAAATTGCGAGGGTCAAAAAAGATTTCAAAATTTAGAAACCTAATAAGATAGACCGTAGTTTTAAGATCAAATTCAAATACATGTTACTAGTCAATAACCTTGTAAAGAAATACGGGAAACAAAACGCAGTCGATGATATTTCATTTGAATTACAAGGCGGCGAAGTAGTAGGTTTATTAGGTCCAAACGGAGCTGGTAAAAGCACCACCATGAAGTGCATCGTAGGGCTCCTGAGGAAAACTTCCGGGGAAATAACCATCGGGGGATATGACCATCTATCCGTGGAGGCTAAAAAACTCTTTAGTTACATTCCGGAAACTCCCTACGTTTACGATCTTTTGACAGTAAAAGAACATTTTCAGTTTATCGGTCAGGCGTATGGTGTGGCAGATTGGAAGAAGAAATCAGAGGAACTGGTGGAGATCTTTGAGTTGGAAGATAAACAAGACAAACTCGGAAGGGATTTGTCAAAGGGAATGAGACAAAAAGTATCCATTTGTTGTGCATTGATTCCTGATCCTCAACTCTTATTTTTTGACGAACCCATGATCGGTTTGGATCCCAAAGCAATTAAAAACACGAGACAGATTTTCAGGAAACTGAAAGATGCCGGAAAAACCATTTTGGTAAGTACACATCTTATTGATTCGGTAGAATCCATTGCTGATAGAATCATGATTTTGAAAGATGGGAGAATTTTAGGAAATGATACCATCTCCAATCTGAAGCAGCAGTTTGTACAAGAGGAAGGAACTTCTTTGGAAGATCTGTTTTTAGAACTCACCAAAGATGAATGAAATCCGATTGCTTTTGAGAAAGGATATTTTCATCCTGATCAATAATATCAAGCTTATTCTGCGCAACCCTCTTCGACTTTTGCCATATGGAGGGATGGTGGCTTATTTCTTCTTCATTTATACAATGAGGATGAAAGGAAAATCTGACGCTGCTCCGATGGAAACTCCGGATCTAAACGGTCTTCCAGAAGTCAATTTTGCTCTGCAGAATCTCGTTGGTGGGGTAACTGTTTTGGCACTAGGTTTTTTTGTTTTCCAACTCTACCGAGCAACCAAAAACAATGTCAGTTTTTTTAAAATGGCGGATGTTAATCTGCTTTTCACGGCACCGGTGAAACCGGAAAACATCCTCATTTATTACATGGCAAGATCCATTCTCCCGGCTTTGGGGGGAAGTTTGCTATTTCTTTTTTATGGAGCCAGCCAAATGGCGGATCAGTTTGAAATGACTGCCGGGAATATCGTTTTTCTGGTATTGGGTTTTGCTTTGTTTTTCTTTATGATTTTCCCTTTGAGGTTTTTGATCTACACCCTTCACACCAAATACGGTGTGATGGAGTATATCAAAACGGGTGTGACAATTTTAGGAGTGCTGCTGGGATTCATGATTTTGATTCCTGGACTGATGGCAGAGAAATTCTGGCAGGGGATGTTTTCATGGGTGAGTTCTCCTTGGTTTAATCTTTTTCCGATAGTCGGATGGAGTAGGGGGATCATGAGCTATGTTTGGGATCAGAATATCATATTGGCTTTGAGTTTTTTGGTGCTTTATGGGCTGACTTATTTTTCTGTGGTGAAGCTCGTGATCCGGTTTTCCGGGTATTATTACGAAGATGTTTTAGAGGCTACAAAATCCAATGAGGAGAAGTTGGAAAAAGTCAGAGGGAAAAAGCAGGTTTCTGAAAGCAGTTATAGCATGAATGCGAAAAAGCAATTGGCTCTTCCTGATTTTGGAGTTGGGGCCAAAGCTTTTTATTGGAGGAATTATGTGCACAGTTCCCGGCAGGATTTTCATCCGCTTTTTGGGGTTTACTCGGTAATTATGGCTGGGTTGGGGATTGTATTTGCAGTGCTTTCCAGATTTGACTGGTTTTCCCACAAGGTGTTTTATGGCTACCTGATGGTCTTGTTGGTGTTTTATTTTATGGCAGGGATAGGAAGAGCTTCTGTGGGAGATCTTAAAAAACCCTTTTTCATTTTGATTCCAGCTTCCTGGTCTTCCAAGTTTTGGAACATGATCAAGCTTGATTTGGTACAGATCTTATTGTTTTCTGGGATCATGATCATTCCATCGGTATTCATTGCAGGCGTTCACTGGGCTTTGATTCCACTGTTTTTGGCGGGGATGTTTGGGTTCTATCTGATTGGTTTTGCAATCAATCTGATTCCCCAAATCGCATTGGAGGAGAGTTGGGATCGCTTTCTGATCAAACCCTTGATGATAGGCGGTGTTTTTATTTTTGGGATCATCCCTGCAGGGGTGCTGGGAATTATTACCTTTTTGCTTACCAAGCAATTTGTCTTTGCCTTACTGGCATTGGTCCTTGGGATTGCTTTTGTCGCTGCAATTCTGATGCATGTGACATTGGACGTCATTAAAAGACTTGAGTTTAAAGAGGTCTGAATTCTTGCATTTTCCACAAAATTTAATTTTGTTTTAATGGCTCGAAACCTGCTTGCCAAGAAAAATACTGTAATTTTGAGAACCAAATATAACTGACTATGATCTATAATTCCATCATCGAAACCATCGGTAATACCCCGATGATCCGTCTGAATAAACTTGCCAAACATATTAAAGGAGATGTGTTGGTAAAGGTTGAATACTTTAATCCGGGTAATTCCATGAAAGATCGGATGGCGATCAAGATGGTGGAGGATGCGGAAAAAGCCGGAATACTGAAACCTGGGGGAACGATCATTGAAGGTACTTCGGGTAATACAGGAATGGGCCTGGCTTTAGCCGCTGTAGCGAAAGGGTATAAGTGTATTTTTACGATGGCTGACAAGCAGTCCAAAGAAAAGATCGATATTCTGAAAGCTGTAGGTGCTGAGGTTATTGTTTGCCCGACCAATGTTTCGCCAGAAGATCCAAGGTCTTATTATTCAGTAGCCCGAAAACTGAATGCCGATATACCTAATTCATTTTACCCAAACCAATACGATAACCTTTCCAATACCGCAGCGCACTATGAGACCACGGGGCCTGAAATCTGGAAAGATACAGAAGGTAAAATCACCCATTATGCAGCAGGTGTAGGAACTGGAGGGTCAATGTGCGGCACTGCACAATACCTGAAAGAGCAAAATCCGGCAATTGTCACTGTAGGGATTGATACGTATGGTTCCGTGTTTAAAAAATATAAGGAAACGGGAATCTTCGATGAAAAGGAAGTTTATCCCTATTTGACAGAAGGAATCGGGGAAGATATTTTACCTAAAAATGTCAATTTCGATGTGATTGATCACTTTGTGAAGGTGACAGATAAGGATTCTGCTGTGATGACCCGAAGATTGGCCAGAGAGGAAGGGTTATTCGTGGGCTGGTCTTGTGGATCTGCAGTTCATGGTGCTTTAGAATGGGCAAAGGATAACCTGAAAGAAGGGGATCAATTGGTTATTATTCTACCGGATCATGGTACCCGCTATTTAGGTAAGGTGTACAATGACGAATGGATGAGAAACCACGGATTTTTGGAAGACCGGACCTATGCTACTGCCAGAGATATTATCGCCCAAAGAAATGGGAACTATCACTTAGTGTCGACATTAAAGTCGGATTCTGTAAGAGAGGCAATTGGGTTAATGAATAAAACTTCCGTGTCGCAAATTCCTGTGATGGAGAGTGGGGAAGTTGTAGGATGTCTTACCGACAATAAATTATTGGCGAAAATCATCGAAAACCCAGAGTTGAAAGATGCAAAAGTCTCTGAAGTCATGGAGGATTCCATGCATTTTGTAGCATTGGATAGTACGCTGGATGTGCTCTCTTCAATGGTGGAAAAGGAAAAAGCTGTGCTGGTAAGAGATGTGAATAATCAAATCCATATTATCACCAAGCATGATATTTTGGAAGCTTTTACGAATTAAGATTAAAGAATGGATCCGATTAAACTTCAAAGAATCATAGATTCGGGAGTTGATTTTAATATTTCAACAATTATCGACAAAGCCTGGGACTTGTTTAAAGCCCGGGCGATGTTTCATATAGGTTTTGCATTTTTGGTTTTCAGTATCCAATTGGCCTTCACGCTATATCTGGAAGATTTTGTCTTTATATATTCCATTTTTATTTCGCCGCCATTAATTGCAGGTTTTTATCTGGTGGCTAATAGAATAAGCCAAAATGACTATGTTGATTTCCAGAATTACTTCGATGGATTCAAATATATTTTACCATTGATCATAGTCAATTTGATCACCTCCATTTTTATCGTGGCTGGAATAGTCCTTTTAATTATACCGGGAATTTACCTAGGTGTTGGGTATATGTTCAGCCTGTTATTCGTCCTTTTCGGGGGCTTTGAATTTTGGACAGCAATGGAATTAAGCCGTAGATTGGTTCATGCCAACTGGTGGAAATTCTTTGGGTTTGTATTATTTCTGTTGCTGATCAATATTGGAGGATTTCTTTGTTTGATCGTGGGCTTATTGGTAACTATTCCTTTGACTTACTTGTCTGTTTATGTGCTTTTTGAAGAGTTGACAATAGAAGCGGCGGATGATCTAAGGGACGATCAAATTAATCTTGGGTAAGAATCATCGCCTCCAATTGGTTTCTGCATTTTTCTTCCAATTCTTCAAGCCCGGTTTCAGGATCCGGGTAAATTGGTCTTGAGAAATATACCCTGACTTTTCCTGGACTAAGAAGTAGCGATCCTTTTTGATGAATTTGGTCTGCACCTATGATTGCCATGGGTAAAATAGGAATACCGGTTTCTACTGAAAGCCTAAATGCTCCTTTTTGGAAAGGCAATAACATTTTATCTGTATCGTTTCTGGTGCCTTCTGGTGCTACTACGATCGAAATTCCCTGTTTCAGTATATCGACGAGTTTTTGAATGCTTTCTTTCCGGGATTCCGGATCGTATCTGTCTACCCAGACGGCAGCTTTTCCTACTACCCAGCCAAACAACGGGATTTTGGATAGTTCCTTCTTGCCGAGGGCTCGGACTTGTTGGGGAATGGCCACTGGAATCACTGGAGCATCAAAAAATGAACGGTGATTGAAAATGTAAATGTATGGCTGGTTTAAGTCTATTTTCTCTCTTCCATGAATTTCAATCTTAAAACCTGATAGAAAAGCCCAGATCCTTGCCCAAACCCGAATAAAGAAAAATGAAACTTCTCCGGCTTTTGGGCTAAACAAAAGTGGAATCACTATAAATAGACCAAACAAAAGCATCAAGAATACAAAGATCAGTAAGGAATAAACAGTATAAAATGCCTGAAGAATTTTCATGCTAACTGAATAATGGTAATTTTGGGTACAAATTTAATTTTAACTCTTTGCTTGCATTAGCCCTATTTCACTGTTTGGTGGGATAGGGCTTTTCGTTTTCATCAATTTAACTAGCTGGACGGCTGAATTCCAAAAAATGATGGAAAAGGAGGGGCGAAGGATTTTGATTTTTTCATTGTGAATTTACGAAATAAAAGAAAATCCCTACCTTTGCAGTCCGTTCGAGTGATCGGAGTGATTTAAAAAGATCTAAATCGCTGATTTACAACTAAAAACCCGCAGTCTCTTGACTCGAGGACTGATGGGATTTCAGAGTCAATACTATTATGTCTAACAAAGAAGATTTTAACTGGGACAACTTCGAGACCAAAGGTTTTGGAGAAGGCTATTCCAAAGAGCAAAAAGCTCAGATGGAAGCAATGTATGCTGGTACACTAAATGAAATCACTGAAAAAGAGGTGATCAAAGGTGTAGTAGTAGGAGTAAATGACAAGGATGTTATCATCAACATTGGCTTCAAATCTGACGGTTTGGTTCCTTTGAGTGAATTCCGTGACGTAGCTGGTATCAAGCCGGGTGACGAAGTGGAAGTATTCATCGAGGAGCAGGAAAATGCTTTGGGTCAATTGATCCTTTCCCGTAAGAAAGCCAAGATCGTACGTGCATGGCAAGACATCGAAGATGCGCTTGAGCATGACAATGTGATCGAAGGTTTGGTGAAGAGAAGAACAAAGGGTGGTTTGATCGTGGATATCTACGGTGTAGAAGCATTCTTGCCAGGTTCTCAGATCGATGTGAAGCCTATCAGAGATTTCGATATCTATGTAGGTAAGAAAATGGAAGTGAAAGTGGTGAAAATCAACCACGCTAACGATAACGTTGTAGTTTCTCACAAAGTATTGATCGAAAAAGATCTAGAGAAGCAAAAAGCAGAGATCCTAAACAACCTAGAGAAAGGTCAGGTATTGGAAGGTGTGATCAAGAACATGACCAACTTCGGTGTATTCATCGATTTGGGTGGTGTAGATGGTCTTCTTCACATTACAGACATTTCTTGGGGACGTATCAATCATCCAGAAGAAGTATTGCAGCTTGATCAGAAAGTTCAGATTGTGGTTCTTGACTTTGATGATGATAAGAAGAGAATTTCTTTGGGTATGAAGCAGTTGACTGCTCATCCTTGGGATTCTTTGGCTTCTAATCTTGAAGTTGGTTCTAAAGTAAGAGGTAAGATTGTAAACGTAGCTGACTACGGTGCATTCCTTGAGCTTGCTCCAGGTGTTGAAGGTTTGATCCACGTTTCTGAAATGAGCTGGTCTCAGCACTTGAGAAACCCTGCTGACTTCGTGAAAGTTGGTGACGAAATCGATGCGGTTGTCTTGACTTTGGATAAGGACGAAAGAAAAATGTCTTTGGGTATCAAGCAATTGACTGAAGATCCTTGGACTAAGAACGACATGGGTACTAAGTACGCTGTTGGCACCAAGCATAAAGGTGTGGTAAGAAACTTGACTAACTTCGGTCTATTCCTTGAATTGGAAGAAGGTATCGATGGTTTGGTTCACGTATCTGACCTTTCTTGGACTAAGAAAATCAAGCATCCATCTGAGTTTGTGAAAGTTGGAGACGAGCTAGAAGTAGCAGTTCTTGAACTTGATGTAGACAACAGAAGATTGGCACTTGGTCATAAGCAATTGGAAGAGAATCCATGGGATACTTTCGAGAATGTATTCCCAGTAGGATCTGTTCACAAGTGTACTGTAGTTTCTAAAAATGACAAAGGAGCAGTTCTTGAACTTCCTTACGGTCTAGAAGGTTTCGCGACCATCAAAAACCTTGAGAAAGCTGATGGATCTCAAGTGGAAGCTGGAGAGTCTGAAGACTTCAAAGTAACTGAGTTCTCTAAAGACGATAAGAGAATTGTACTTTCTCACACTGCTACATTCAAAGAAGAAGCGAAGCCAGCTAAGAAAGAAGCAAAGAAAAAGTCTGAGACTTCTTCTACTACTTCTGCTCCAGCTGAGAAGTCTACCCTTGGGGACTTAGATGCTTTGACTCAATTGAAAGAGCAAATGGAAGGTAAAAAATAATTTCAGATTTAAAATTTGAAATTTAATATTGGAAACGCCGGCTGAAAAGTCGGTGTTTTTTTTGTCCATAAAATTAAAAAATCAGGTTTTTTTGTGTTTAAGACAACAAAAGTATTAGGTTAATAAATAAAAGATTAATGTGAGAATTAAATTTTTAAAAAAAAAATCTAGGTGAATATTTGGAAAAGAATAAACTAAATTATTATATTTAAAAATAATAATCTAGCGCTAAAATTATTTATTTGTTTAACCGTTTAAAATTTTAAAAGATGAAAAAGATTGTTTTAGGAATTGTTTTTGGACTAGGTGTATTTACATTTTCTCCAAATCAGGCTATGGCCAATTATGATATCCGAAATGCTACCCCAGAAACGTTTCATTGTCCAAATGGTAGTTGGACAGTTGTTTGTGTAGGACACCCATGGACCGGTTGTTCAGCTAATACAGATTGTTCAGATGGAAATACATAATTAATTTTAGTAATTGCCAGAATGCTGAAAATTTAGTATTCTGGCAAATTTTATAATTATATATTATGAATAATAGATCTTTCTTAAACTTATTATTTTTAGTTGCTTTTTTATATTCATGTAATGGAAAAAATGCCGATTACATAGGAAATAAAAAAATTGTAGAGTTGAATTTAGATAAAAGTAATGACGAAAATTTTTTTTCGGATGTAAAAAATTTGAATTATAAATTATTTGTCACAGATTTTCCTGATTTATTAGTTCAACCTTTCAAAATTATAAATTTTGAGAAAAAATATTTAATTGAAGATAAATTCAATAAAAAAATTTTCATTTTTAACATTGATGGAGACGATTACCTAACTGCTGGTGTGCCTGGGCAAGGACCAGGAGAAAATTTAGATATCGATGATTTCACTTTGAAATCTGATACAATTATAATTAAAGATTCTGCTCTTGGTAAAAGGTTATATTTTAATTTGAAAGGAGATTTTTTGAAAGAAGAAAAGGACACTTTTTTGAGATCTATTTTTTTTGAAGGAAAAGATTTCAAGTTATATTATTCGCACAATGATCCAGAAATTGGCAATCGAATTGTAAGAGTTGGAAATGATGGAGAGGTGAAAGGTTATCTTCCGATAGAGGAGTGGTTTGAAAAAAAAATTCATAGAACAAATTCTGGATTTATTCTAAATAAACAAAATGGAAAAATCTATTTTCCACTGCCGTTTACTAATGAAATTGCAATATTTGATAAAAACGGCTATTTGACAGAATTAGTCAAAATAGATTTTGGAAAATACAATCTAACCTCTAGAGATTGGTTAAGGTCAAATGAATTTATGGATATCGTGAAATATTCAAATGATAATAAATTAGTAATAGGATTTACTACTTTTGCAATTGTTGGTGATAAAATTTTACTTTATGTTCAACAGGGAATAGATTCAGAGCATTTATTTCTTTTTGATTTTGATTTTAATCTATTGAAACAGTATGATGATTTTGAAAATATAATTGATGGTATAAATTTGTCTGCCATACCCTGGGGGGCTAGAGAAAATAAGGTTGTTTATATGATAAATTCAAAAGAATTATATAATAATATAAATATTTCAAGTCATGAGTTTAAACCACAGTTGAACTCTAATATTAGCGCTTTTTACAATGAAAAAAATAATCAATTATTTGAAGATGAATTTATCGTTCTTGTTGAAGCAGAATTGGCATTTTAAGATGATAAGTTTTGAATAAGTCTTTCAATTTTTAAGATTAATTTTGGAAAATATTGAACTAAAACTCTAAACTGTTTTTGTTTTTTCTAATATTTATTTTGGTTTGGAGGTGAATTTTAGTTATTGCTTACAACCGATAACTGAAAATTAGCTTATTAATATTGTAAGTATAAGATCTCTCTCTATTAGTTTACTTTTAATTACAAGCTGTTTTTCTACTTTCCCTGAAGGAAGAATTAGATTGAATAAAAAGGGGCATCAGCACTGTAGTTATTTTTTTTAGTACAATCCTAGTCGGATTTTGAAGTTAAGGGTTATTTTGACAATTCTTAGGCTAGGCCAATAGAAAAGTTTATTTGATTGAAAGTAGTTCTTTCAAGATGGAAAACGTTAAAGAGCTTGGTGTACTTCTATCCAGAGAGATGGAGAAAAATTCAAATTGACTGGAGGGTTGAATTACTTATTTGAAGAAGTTAAATATATTCCTGCCCCTAATTCATGTATTAATTGCTTTCAATTCCTATTTATACAGAATATTCAATCAATAGATTTTTTTATGTAGCAGCTGGCCCATTGGTTGATTTCCAAATGTCTGCGGGGAATAATTTTAGCAACCAAAGCGGAATTGGGTATTTAGTAGGTTTTGAAAGTAGAGTAAGTAAAGAGAAATTTACTTTTTCAGTTTTTCCTAACTATAAAAGACATGGAATAATTAGAGGTATTCTATTAATCCTTTTGATAATTCTGACAAATACAAACATATCCTGGAGGAGCTAGGAATTCAGTTTGGATTGGTACAAGGATTTTAAGTCTAGATAGAAGTTTATCTGGCTAAAAACAAAAAAGCATCCCGATTTCGGGATGCTTTTTTGGTGAGGTCGAGAGCGGATTCGAACCGCTGTACAAGGTTTTGCAGACCTCTGCCTAGCCACTCGGCCACTCGACCATTTTGGAAATGGAATGCAAATCTAGAGATTATCTTTTTTGAAGCAAAACTACCTTCAATTATTTTAGTCTTATTTGAATGAAAGGCATTCAAAGTGTTGATTTCCACCTTTAAAAAATCTTGGAAACGGGATATTTTTTTGCTGATTTGAAAATGTGGTTATTTATAAAGATTCTAAATAAAATTTCTTTTAAAAAAAATAGTCTAAAATATTGAAAATCAGGGAGCTAAATGTGCTTTTTGGGAGGGAATCACCCGGTTACTTGAATTGATTTCTTATTTGAAAAATTGGCTTCGGGTAGTACCTTTGCAGGGGTTATTGAAAACCGCATAAACTATTTAATTAGCTATAATATGTTATCCAAACGCTCGTTAGTAGGGATTCGATGGAATTTCCACACACTGGCAGTGCTGTTTTTCATGCTGATTGGGATTCAGGCTTTTGCCGCGGATCCTGCAGTTGATAGTAGCGATGAAGCTGTAGCAGCAGGTAAGGCTATATTTAATGCCAACTGTAAGCAATGTCACAAACTTGATCAAAAGTATACTGGTCCAGCTTTAAGAGGAGCTACTGACAGGCAACCTGCAGAAAACGTAAAGAAATTTATCAAAAATTCTCAGGTAGTTATTGGTTCAGGTGATTCTTATTACAATGACCTGTATAAAGAATACAATAACGTTAACATGCCGCAGCATGAGTTTTTATCAGATGATGATTTAAACAATCTGTTGGCTTACATAGAATTTGGTGACAAAGAAGATCCTGCTGCTGCGGCGGCGACAGCTGGTGCTGAAGGTGGTGAAGTTGCTGCTGGAGGAGGAATCCCTAGTGGTTATCTAACAGTGATCCTTGTTGTATTGGTCGTGGTTCTTCTGTTGATCCTGATTGTATTGGGATTGATCATTTCTGTTTTGACCAAATACTTAAACAAGCAGGAGCTGGATGAAGATGACCAGGAGTTTGTATCTCAAAAATTCAATGCAGGCAAAGTTTTAAAGAGTGATGGGTTTATCATCATCGTGACCGCTTTGGTAGTGGCTTTGGTAGCTAAGACAGCAATTGATGGTCTTTACTCAGTGGGTGTTCAGCAAGGTTATGCTCCTACTCAACCAATTGCTTATTCCCATAAACTACACGCTGGTACTTTAGAAATCGAATGTCAGTATTGCCATACTGGTGTAGAGATCGGTAGATCAGCTAATATCCCTTCTCCTAATATTTGTATGAACTGCCACACACATGTGCAGAATGTACAAGGGAAAGAAGGAGTTTCTCCAGAAATTCAGAAAATCTATGATGCTGTGGACAACAATACACCTATTGAATGGGTGAGAGTTCACAACCTTCCGGATTTAGCTTATTTCAACCACTCTCAACACGTGAAAGTAGGTGGAATTGAGTGTCAAACTTGCCACGGCCCTATTCAGGAAATGGAAGTGGTAGGTCAGCATAGTGCTTTGACTATGGGCTGGTGTATCGATTGTCACAGACAAACCGAAATTGCTACTGAAGGCAATGCCTATTATGATAAGTTGGTACAGATTCATGTGTATTCAAAAGATGCCCTAAAGGTGAAAGACATCGGTGGGCTTGAATGTGCTAAGTGCCACTATTAATTCATTATCCTTTTTGCAAATTCATTCCTAGATCATAAAATGAAGGAAAATAAAAAAACCTACTGGAAAGGGCTAGAGCAACTTAGCAACGATCCGGAGTTTGTAAAGCATGCCGATAAGGAGTTCGCAGAACTTCCATCTTCTTTGAATGAAGACGGTAGTGCCTCCAGAAGAGATTTTCTCAAGTTGATGGGATTTAGCTTAGCAGCTGCATCTTTGGCAGCTTGTGAGGCTCCGGTTAGAAAAGCTATTCCTTATGTGAATAAGCCGGTTGACGTCAACCCATCTATCCCTAATTATTATGCATCCACTTTCTCTTCAGGAGGTGATTATGCATCAATCGTAGTAAAAACAAGAGAAGGCCGTCCTATCAAAATTGATGGAAACGAACTTTCTCCTATTAATAAAGGTAAGGTCAATGCAATCGTAGAAGGATCAGTTCTTTCCCTATACGATAAGCAAAGACTCACAGGACCTTATATAGCTGGTGAAAAGTCAGATTGGGCTACCCTTGACGGGCAAGTTAAATCCAAGTTGGCTTCAGCTGGATCTGTAAAAATCGTTTCAAACACCATTCTTTCTCCTACCACTTTGAAGGCAATTCAGCAATTATCTGATGCCATTGGTGGAGCGGAGGTAATTCAGTATGATCCGATTTCCAATTACGGTATCTCCAAAGCTGCTGAAACTTTCTACGGTTCTGCAGTAATCCCTTCTTATTCTTTTGACAAAGCAAAGACCATCGTTTCTTTCGGTGCTGATTTCCTAGGTACTTGGATTTCCCCGATTGAATTTGCTGGAGCTTATGCCAAAACAAGAAAGATTTCCAAGGAGAAGCCTGAAATGTCCAGACATTATCAGTTCGAATCCAATCTTTCTCTAACTGGCGCCAATGCGGATTATAGAACACCAATCAAAGCTTCTCAAAGTGGTTTGGCAGTTTTGGCATTGTACAATGCAATCGCTAAAAAAGCAGGTGCAGCGACAGTTTCTGCTCCGGCAGTTGAAGTGGCTCATTTGGAAAAAGCTGCAACTGACCTTTGGGCAGCTAAATCTGCAGGGTTGGTTGTTTCAGGTTCAAATGATCCAAACGTTCAGGTTGTAGTAAATGCGATCAATGAGCTTTTGGGTGCAAATGGAACTACTGTAGATTTCAACACTCCTGTTCATTTCCGTAAAGGAGATGATTCCCGCATGAACCAATTCGTGAATGAATTGAAAGGAGGACAAGTTGGAGCAGTGATTTTCTTTAACTGTAATCCGGTTTATGATTTTGCTAGAGGTGCAGAAGTAGCAGAAGGAATCGCGAAAGCAAAAGTGAGTATCGCAACAAACGGTACCATGGATGAAACAGCTTCTTTGGTTCAGATGGTCGCTCCTGATCATCACTTCTTGGAATCTTGGAACGACTTCGAGCCGAAAAAAGGACATTACTCTTTGGCGCAGCCAACTATTTCGCCACTTTTTGATACAAGACAAGCTCAGGATTCATTCCTTGTTTGGGCTGGTGCTTCTTCTAATTATTATGAATTCCTACAACTGAACTGGGAATCTGAGATTTTCACTCAAGTTGAAACAGGAGATGGATTCCAGGAGTTCTGGGATCGTTCTTTATATAATGGTGTTTTTGCAATCAACTCCACTGCTTCTGCTCCTGCAGCTCCTGTTGGAGATGCAAGCGCTGCTGCAGCTGAAGTAGCCAAAACTTATAAAGCCGATAATGCAGGTGCTGAATTAGTGCTTTACACCAAAGTCGGTATCGGTAGCGGAGCTTTCGCTAACGTGCCTTGGCTACAGGAAATGTCTGATCCAATCACCAAAGCTACCTGGGACAACTATTTGACAGTTTCTCAGAAATGGGCTTCTGATAATGGTGTGACCATGATTGAAGGGGAAACATCTAAAGCCTCTATTTCGGTCAACGGAAAATCTTTGGTAGTGCCTATTTTGGTTCAACCAGGTCAGGCAGAAGGTACTTTTGGCTTGGCACTAGGTTATGGTAGAACCAAAGCTGGACGTGTAGCAAATGGAGTAGGGGTAAACGCTTACGAATTGCTAGATGCCTCCAAAGGTTTTGTGAATTTTGATATTACTGCCGGAGTGGAAGTAGCTGCTACCGGTGAAGCTTATAGAATTGCCAGAACTCAGACTCACCAGACTTTTATGGGTCGTGAGAACGTGATTCAGGAAGCAACTCTTGCTGAATATAAAAACGATGCTGGTGCCGGTAGATACCACCCTGAAATCTACAAAGACGGAGAATTTGTGAAACCAAGCAAAATTTCTCTTTGGTCAGGTCACCAATATTCCCAACATCACTGGGGACTTGCTATAGATATGAACTCCTGTATTGGATGTTCTGCATGTTCTGTTGCTTGTCAGGTTGAAAACAACGTGGCAGTAGTAGGAAAGCAAGAAGTATTGAACAGAAGAGAAATGGCTTGGATCAGAATTGACCGCTATTATTCTTCTGATGCTCCTGCAGATGATTTGAGAGGAATGGAAGTAGCTTCTGAAAATCCAGAGGTAACATTCCAGCCGATGATGTGTCAGCAGTGTAACAACGCTCCTTGTGAGACAGTTTGTCCTGTGGCTGCTACGACTCACTCTTCAGAGGGTCTAAACCAAATGACTTACAACAGATGTATCGGTACTAGATATTGTGCAAACAACTGTCCTTATAAAGTACGTCGATTCAACTGGTTCAAATACCATGATAACAAAGACTTCCCTGAAAACATCGCTCAAAACGATGATTTGGGTAAGATGGTATTGAATCCAGATGTAACTGTAAGAGCACGTGGTGTGATGGAGAAATGCTCCATGTGTGTACAGAGAATTCAGGCTGGTAAACTAGCTGCGAAGCGTGAGAAGCGAAAAATTCAGGATGGAGAGATCAACGTGGCTTGTGCTGTTGCTTGTCCTACTGATGCCCTTGTGTTTGGTGATATGAATGATTCAAACTCTAAGGTTTCACAATTGCTTAAGATCAAAGAGAATACTACTTCTGCTTTGAAAGAGGTAAATGAGGAAAGAGCATACCACGTGTTGGAGGAGATCAACGTGAGTCCAAACGTTTGGTACTTCACCAAAATCAGAAATAAAGACAAAAACGAAGCGTAATCATAATTTTATAAACTATGCAGGTTACTTCATCCGTACGTGAGCCGTTAGTTACCGGAGGTAAAACCTACCATGATGTGACACATGATGTGTCCCGCCAGGTAGAAGGAAAGCCAACATTACTTTGGTTTCTTGCCTTCTTAACAGCCGCTGGTACTTTGGCTATAGGATTAATTGCAGTGACAGCCACCGTTTGGGAAGGCATTGGGATGTGGGGATTGAACAAGACAGTAGGTTGGGCTTGGGATATCACTAACTTCGTTTGGTGGGTTGGTATCGGTCACGCAGGTACATTGATTTCAGCAGTATTGCTACTTTTCAGACAGAAGTGGAGAACTTCTATCAACAGAGCAGCTGAAGCGATGACAATTTTTGCGGTTATTTGCGCGGCTATGTTCCCGGTTCTTCACATGGGTAGACCATGGTTAGGAGCTTATTGGGCACTTCCGCTTCCAAATACATTTGGTTCGCTTTGGGTAAACTTTAACTCTCCTCTTCTTTGGGACGTTTTTGCGATCTCTACTTATTTCTCAGTTTCTTTGGTATTCTGGTACATCGGTTTGATCCCGGATTTTGCTACCATCAGAGACAGGGCAACAGGTTTGAGAAAAGTGATCTACGGAGCACTTTCCTTTGGATGGGATGGAGCTGCTAAAACCTGGATGAGATATGAATCAGTTTCTTTGATTCTTGCAGGTTTGGCAACACCTCTAGTACTTTCTGTACACACGATTGTATCTTTTGACTTTGCAACTTCCGTGATTCCAGGTTGGCATACTACGATCTTCCCTCCATACTTTGTGGCTGGTGCGATCTTCTCAGGTTTTGCCATGGTATTGACTTTGATGATCATCACCAGAAAAGTTTTCAAACTGGAAGATTATATTACGATGACTCACATCGAGTTGATGAACATCGTAATTATCATCACTGGTTCTATCGTAGGTATCGCTTACATCACTGAATTCTTTATTGCTTGGTATTCTGGAGTAGAAGCAGAGCAATATGCATTTATCAACAGAGCAACAGGTCCATATTGGTGGGCATATTGGTCAATGATGACCTGTAATGTGATTTCTCCTCAGTTATTCTGGGTGAAGAAAATCAGAACATCCATCATTGCGACTTTTGCCTTGTCTATTGTGGTAAACATCGGTATGTGGTTTGAACGATTTGTAATTATCGTGACTTCATTGCACAGAGATTACCTTCCTTCTTCATGGGCCATGTTCTACCCATCCATCACTGATGTTGGAGTTTACCTATTCACATTCGGATTGTTCTTTACTTTATTCTTCTTGTTTGCCAAATTCTTCCCGGTAATCAACATGGCTGAAGTAAAGTCAGTATTGAAGTCTACATCTGAAAAAGTTCGTAAATAATCATGGAAAGAGATAAGAATTTTATTTTGGGAGTTTACGACGATGAAGACGTATTGCTCCATGCCGTTTCTGAAGTAAGAACAAGCGGTGTCAAAATTCATGAAGTATATACTCCTTATCCAGTTCATGGATTGGAAGATGTACTTGGATACAAAAGAAGCCGACTTCCTATTGCTGCATTCCTTTTTGGTATGCTAGGAACCACTTTGGCCTTGACCATGCAGTTATACATGATGCGTTTTGACTGGCCGATGATCATCGGTGGTAAAGATCATGCTGCGATTCCTGATTTTATCCCAGTTACATTCGAATTGACCGTATTACTTGCGGCATTCGGTATGGTGGGTGTATTTATGATCAGCTCTAATTTGAAGCCTTGGGCACAGCCTAGAATCTTTGATTTGAGAAGTACAGATGATAAGCATATCATGGCGATTGATATTGCTAATAATACAAGTATGGAAGTAGCTAAAATCCAGGAGATCCTAAAATCTTCCGGGGCTACAGAGGTGAATAATAAAAGTTTTGAATAGTAATTCTGGAAAAATGAAGATTGCTAAGACATTAGGTTTATTGGGGATTGCTGTTGCTGGGATTTCATTGGTAGCTTGTAAAGCTGATGGTGATAATCAGGGACTGGAATATGCCCCGCAGATGTATCACTCTGTAGCCTACGAGCCATTGACTCAGATCAAAGATGAGTCAAGAGGTGAATGGTTGTCTAACAGAGAAGATGGTAAAGGAGAGTTTTTTAACAGTAATATTCATAACCCACACGGGATGAATATGAGAAAACCTGTAGAAGGAACTGTGCCAAGAAACAAAAACGGATACCTTCCATATAGATACAAGGCTTTTGAGGTGGACATTGCAGGTGCGAATGTCAAGAATCCTATTAAGCTAGAAGACGAAGTGTTGGTAGAAGGAGAGAGATTGTTCAAACTATATTGTACACCTTGCCATGGTCAAGGTGGAGAAGGTGATGGTCCTGTTGGAAATATTATCGGAGGTGTTGCCAATTTGAAAGGTGGAGCCTATGTCGGTTTGTCCGAAGGCCATATCTTCCACGTCATCACCAAAGGCAAAGGTAGAATGGGAGCTCATGGTTCTCAGATTACTCCAGAAAATAGATGGAAGATTGTTCACTATGTGAAACAAAAACTTCAAGGAGGCCAAAATGCTGACAATGCAGTTGTTGCTGAAGCAGGCCAAGAATCATTAGTAGAAACTCCAGCAAATTAATTATGGCTCACGACGTACAGCATTATAATTTGGATCAAAAATTTGATTTTACCGCAGCGACTAAAAAGTCGATCTTTACGGTATTGATCATTGGTGCAGCATTATTGGTCATCGGTATCCTGATGGCAATTTTTGGAGGTCACCATGAGGAAGCTGCAGAAGCAGGTGGACATGCATTTCACTGGTATGAGCGTCTTTATGCTAACCTTTGGATCAACAACGTTTATTTCACTGGTATAGCAATTATCGGAGTTTTCTTCTTTGCGGTGCAATATGCTGCTCAGGCAGGTTGGTCCGCTCCGATTTCCAGAGTGATGCTAGCATTTGGGAACTGGTTGCCTTATGCTGGAATTTTGATGATCGTAACTTTCTTTGTTGCGAATCACGATTTGTTCCACTGGACTCATGCGTATCTATTTGATACGAATTCACCTGAATACGATAAAATCATTGATGGAAAAGGAGCGTTTTTCTATTGGCCTATGGCGAAAGGAACGTTTCCAGCTTTCTATATCTTAAGAATGGTTTTATTCTTCGGATTCTGGGTTTTCTTCTTTACTAAATTCAAAAAAATATCCGCTCAGGAAGATCAATTGGGAGGGACATCTCATTGGTTTAAAATGAGAAGCTGGTCAGCGTATTTCATTATCTTCTTCGCAGTTTCTTCTTCAATAAGTGCTTGGGATTGGGTGATGTCTATCGATACCCACTGGTTCTCAACCTTATTTGGGTGGTATGTTTTCTCTTCTTGGTTTGTTTCTGGACTTTCGGCGATCACTTTGTTGGTCATCTTCCTTAAGAGTAAAGGTTACTTAGAAATGGTGAATGAAAATCACGTACATGATATGGGCAAATTCGTATTCGGATTTACCATTTTCTGGACTTATTTATGGTTTTCACAGTTTCTTTTGATCTATTACGCAAACATTCCTGAAGAATCCGTGTATTTCATAGAGAGACTATCTAGTGATATTTATGGTCCATACATCTTTGTGAACTTAGCTATGAACTTCTTCTTACCTTTCTTGATCTTGATGACCAGAGATGCTAAGAGACATGGTATCTTCCTGAAGTTGGTTTGTACCTTGATCATTGCGGGTCACTGGGTAGACTTCTTCTTGATGGTTCAGCCAGGTACTTTGGGACACAATGGTGGAATCGGATTTATGGAAATAGGGATGTTCCTTGTTTATGGATCAGCAGTTACTTTAGTGGTTTTGGGCGGATTAGCGAAAGGGAATTTGATCCCGAAAAATCACCCAATGCTGGAAGAAAGCTATCATCATCACATTTAATTATTAGCCGAAAAAATTAAGCTATGTACGGATTTCTTATCGCAGTAGGAGTTCTTTTATTACTATCTATTATCTGGATGGTATATAGAATTCAGTCCTTGGTTTCTGTAGTGAAAGGATCAAACAAAAAGATCGCTACAGGAAGTAATAAGGTGAATGCAATTTTATTTGTTCTTTTCTTGGTGGGTACCGGAGTTTTGATGTTTTGGTATTCCATCAAAGAATTTGATAACTACGAATTACCGGTTGCCTCTGAGCATGGGGTAGTGACAGATGGTTTGTTTTGGGTTACCATGGCAGTGACTGGCGTAGTATTCTTGATTACTCACGTATTGCTATTTATTTTCCCTTACAAGTATCAATACAAAGAAGACCGAAAAGCATCTTTCTATCCTGATAACAATAAGCTAGAAATCATTTGGACCTTGGTTCCAGGTGTTGTTTTAGCTGGATTGGTAATCACTGGTTGGATGGCTTGGTCTGATATCACAGCTCCTGCACCGGAAAATGCCCATGTGGTAGAAATCATGGGGTCTCAGTTCCAATGGGATGTGAGATATCCAGGAAAAGACAATGTATTGGGAGATTATGATTACAGACTTACATCGGCTACCAATGCACATGGTGTAGACTTCACCGATAAAAACGCGATGGATGATTTTCCTTCTCCTGTTGTGGTCATTCCTAAAGGAGAGCCTGTTTTATTCAAAATCAGAGCAAGAGATGTGTTGCACTCTGTTTTTGCTCCTCATATGAGATTGAAAATGGATGCGGTGCCAGGTATGCCTACCAGATTCTGGTTTGTTCCTACCAAGACTACTGCAGAAATGCGTGAAGAAACCGGAAATCCTGAATTTGAATATGAAATCGCTTGTACTGAGATCTGTGGTAGAGGACATTTTTCTATGAGGAAAATTATACAAGTAGTAGAGCCGGAAGAGTACCAGAAATGGTTTGCAGAACAAAGATCTTTTATTCAGATGAATCCTTCTTTAGCTGAAGGTATTCCTGCTGAGGTCAAAGAACTTGCAGAAAATTAATTTAGCGAAGGTAATTAACAAAATTAGAGATTATGTCAACAGCATCTGTCGCAAGTCATGAATCAGCTCACGATGATCACCACGATCATGAGCATCATGATAATTTTGTAACAAAATATATATTTACTACTGATCACAAAATGATCGGTAAGCAGTTCTTGGTTACAGGTATTTTCTGGGCATTGATAGGAGGGTTCCTTTCCATCCTGTTCAGATTACAACTTGGTTTCCCGGATATGAGCCTTGAGTTTCTTCGTCCTCTTTTGGGAGGTTGGCTGGATGAAGCTGGTAAATTAGATCCAACATTCTACTTGGCCCTTGTGACGATGCATGGTACCATCATGGTATTCTTTGTATTGACAGCTGGTCTTAGTGGTACGTTTTCCAATTTCTTGATTCCATTGCAAATCGGAGCAAGGGATATGGCTTCCGGATTTATGAACATGCTTTCTTACTGGTTCTTCTTTGCTTCTGGTGTGGTCATGTTTATTTCCTTGTTTATCCCTACTGGTCCTGCTGGTGGTGGTTGGGTTGTTTACCCACCATTGTCTGCCTTGGAACAAGCAATTCCAGGATCTGGTCTAGGTATGACCTTATGGTTGGTAGCAATGACCTTGTTTATTGCATCTTCCTTATTAGGTGGTATCAACTACATCACTACAGTGATCAACTTAAGGACAAAGGGTATGTCTTTCTCTAGACTTCCTTTGACGATCTGGGCGTTTTTCTTAACTGCCGTAATCGGTTTACTTTCTTTCCCTGTATTGGTAGCTGCTGCTCTTCTATTGATTTTTGATAGAAGCTTTGGTACTTCTTTCTACCTTTCTGATATCTATATCAATGGTGAAGCTCTACCTAATACTGGAGGTAGCCCTGTTCTTTATCAGCACTTATTCTGGTTTTTAGGACACCCTGAAGTTTACATTGTATTGCTTCCTGCATTGGGTATTACTTCTGAAGTTATCGCTACTAACTCCAGAAAACCGATCTTCGGTTATAAGGCGATGATTATTTCAATGCTTGGTATTACCATTCTATCTTTCATCGTATGGGCTCACCATATGTTCGTGTCAGGTATGAATCCGTTTTTGGGATCGATATTCATGTTCTTGACTTTGATCATTGCGGTTCCTTCTGCTGTAAAAGTATTTAACTATCTAACGACACTATGGAGAGGTAACTTGATATTTACTCCTGCCATGTTGTTCTCAATAGGCTTGGTTTCCTTCTTTATTTCCGGTGGTTTGACCGGTATTTTCCTTGGAAACTCGGCCATCGATATCCAATTGCATGATACCTATTTCGTAGTTGCCCACTTCCACTTGGTAATGGGATCTGCCTCATTCTTTGGTCTATTGGCTGGTGTTTACCACTGGTTCCCTAAGATGTTTGGTAGAATGATGGACGAAAAATTAGGTTATATCCACTTCTGGTTAACATTTGTGGGAGTTTACATGGTATTCTTTCCAATGCACTACATCGGTATAGCAGGTTTCCCAAGAAGATATTACTCTTGGACAAACTTTGAGTTTGCCAACATGTATACTGATTTGAACATGTTTGTTTCTGCTGCTGCGATCATCACTTTTGCTGCTCAGTTTATCTTCTTGTTCAACTTCTTCTATAGCATGTTCAGGGGAAGAAAAGCAAGTTTGAATCCTTGGAGATCAACAACATTGGAGTGGACTACTCCACTTCACCCTGGTCATGGAAACTGGCCTGGAGAAATCCCTGCAGTTTACAGATGGCCATATGATTATTCAAAGCCTGGAGCGGAGGAAGATTTTATTCCTCAAACTGTACCGCTTTCTGCTACTCCTGAATCAAACTTACCGCATGAACAAGAGCAGGTAAAACTTGAAATGGAGATAATGAAGGAAGAGGAAGAGGTTTTGGTGGCAAATGAATCCAAACACTAATAAACAAGTATACAGCTTTCGCAAGATAAGTTTTCTTACTGTGATAGCTGTTTATTTTCTGATCCTTGTAGGAGGTATCGTCAGAACGACTGGTTCTGGTATGGGATGTCCTGATTGGCCAAAATGTTTTGGCAGTGTGATTCCACCAACTAGTGTGGAGCAATTACCAGATAACTATCAAGACATATACCTTCAAAAACGAATTGCCAAAAACGAAAGGTTTGTGGCTACCCTTGAAAAGCTTGGATTTTCTGAAACCGCTAATCAGATAGCAAATGATAAATCAATTTTGGTTGAACAGGAATTTAATCCTGTAAAAACCTGGATTGAATATATCAATCGCCTGATTGGAGTATTGATCGGATTCTTTATCATTTTGACAGTATGGAGATCATTACCATTGTGGAAGATGGATAAATGGATCCCGATTCTTTCTGTAGCCGCATTGGTCCTGGTGTTATTCCAAGGATGGATTGGTTCATTAGTGGTTTCTACAAATCTTTTGCATTGGATGATCACCTTCCATATGATGCTTGCAATTTTACAGGTTCTGCTGTTGATTTATCTATATCATCGGTCAGGCAATTTGCAAGCTGGAGATGGGGTGGAAATGGATGTGCCTTCTAAGATTGAATGGGTATTGATTTCCGCCTTGGTGCTGATGCTGATCCAAGTGGTTTTGGGAACTCAAGTAAGAGAAGAAATTGATCAGATTTCAGATTCGCTTGGGAATATGATGAGAGGAACTTGGATAGAGCAACTGGGAATACCATTTATTATTCATAGGTCTTTCTCACTCATCTTGTTGGGAATTCATTTGTTGTATTTCTTTTGGGCATTTAAGTATGTTCTTAGAAAATCCAGCATCACTTGGTTGACTCAACTTTTGATGATTATGGTGATTCTTGAGATTGCCTCGGGAATCGGGATGGCATATTTTGCGATTCCAGCATTTCTTCAGCCCTTACATTTGTTGTTTGGGACATTGATAGTAGGAGTTCAATATTTATTGATCCTACAATTGCGAGAGCATAGACAGTATCGATTAAAAATAAATTGATAATGAGGACAGTTGGAGTAACTGACCAAAGTTTATATCATTTGGTTATCACGAGGGCTAGGGCATATTATGAATTGTTGAAATTCAGATTGTCAGCTTTAGTGACCTTTTCTGCTGTATTTGGATTTATTCTTGGTGATTCAGGAAGTTCATTTGGTTGGTCCAGTTTTCTAGGATTGGCATTAGGAGGGTTTCTGATTAGTGGAGCTTCTGGGGCTGCGAATGAAATCATGGAGCGGGATCTGGATAAATTGATGAAGAGGACTGAGAAGCGACCACTTCCTTTACAGACCATATCACTGACAGAGGCTTATTGGTTTACCTTTATTGTTGCGTTTTTAGGCATAGCCTTACTTTGGATATTTACAAATCCTTTGACAACGTGGCTGGGAGTATTAAGCATGGTCTTATACGTCTTTGCTTACACTCCCTTGAAAAGAGTAGGACCCATCGCTGTTTTTGTTGGGGCTATTCCGGGTGCTATGCCTCCTCTTTTGGGATGGACTGCTGCTACAGGAAGTATTTCTTACGAAGCGTTGATCATTTTCGGGATCCAGTTTATCTGGCAGTTTCCCCACTTTTGGGCAATTGCCTGGGTAAGTGACGAAGACTATAAAAAAGCTGGGTTTAAATTACTCCCTAGCGGTGGCGGACAAGATCTGAACACTGCGATTCAGATAATGATCTATACGCTGTTTTTATTGCCTCTTGGGTTGTTACCAAGTTATTTCGGCTTGACAGGATTGAATTCAGGAATCGTAGCAACGGTCTGTGGTGTTTTGTTCTTAGCCCAGACATTTTCTCTGATGAGAGATTGTTCTAGAAAGTCTGCCCTTAAAATCATGTTTGGGTCATTCTTGTACCTGCCGATAGTTCAGATTGCATACTTATTAGATAAAATGCCTTAACATGGAACAGGAACTGAAGTATGTAGATTTAGTAGAGCAGCCGATTTCCATGCACCCGAAGAAATTCGCGTTATGGTTATTTATGGTTACTGTAGTGATGATTTTCGCTGCGATGACTTCGGCCTATATTGTGAGACAGTCTGAAGGGAATTGGCTGGAATACGATCTTCCACAAATATTCTGGATTACTTCCGGGATTGTGGTATTAAGTAGTGTGTTCTTGCAATACGGATATTATTCAGCTAAAAAAGATAACCTGGCAGGCCTAAAAATGGGCTTAATTGGAGCTGTGGTGCTTGGAATCGCATTTTTGATTGGTCAATGGTATTCTTGGGTAGCCTTAGTTGATGAAGAAGTGTTCTTTGTTGGGAATCCATCTGGATCATTTCTTTATGTTTTCACAGGACTTCATGCCCTTCACCTTATCAGTGGTGTGATATTTCTGATTATTGTATTAATTTCAAGTTTCCGTTTTCAAATTCATTCTAAGGCCATGGTCAGAATGGAGATGGCGACAACTTACTGGCATTTTCTGGGAGGGCTTTGGCTTTACCTGTTTATGTTTTTGCTTTTGAATCATTAAAATAAAATAGTACAAACCAATAATTTATGTCTGCGCATTCTACTGCTATTGGAGTAAGCTCAAAAAGAGGCATTTGGGGAGGTGGTAATGAACCTCTAAAAGCCAGCTATGGAAAACTCATGATGTGGTTCTTCCTACTCTCCGACATCTTCACTTTTGCTGCGTTTCTGATTACTTATCTTTCGATAAGAGTAAGTTATCCAGCTTATGCCGGCCCAGCCGCTGATTTTGTAGGATCTAATGAATATTGGCCAGTACCGGAATTGGTATTTGATGCCATCCCTTTTGTACATGGAATCCATGCTCCTTTGGTATTTGTGGGTATCATGACCTTCATTTTGATTTCATCTTCTGTGACAATGGTATTGGCAGTAGAGGCGGGTCATAGAAATGATAGAAATGATGTAGTGAAATGGTTGTTGTGGACGATATTAGGTGGTGCTACATTTTTGGGTTGTCAAGCATGGGAGTGGAATCACTTTATCCATGGTACTGATGGCGGTAGTGCATTGACCTACATTAATTCTTTGAATAACCTTGTATCTGAAGTTGTTCATGGAGCAAACCTTACAGTCAATGAATATGGACCTGCATCCTTTGCTCAGTTGTTCTTCTTCATTACTGGTTTCCATGGTTTCCACGTGACCATCGGTGTATTCTTGTTATTCCTTTGCTTCTATCAAGCAGCTGTAGGTATTTATGACAGAAGAGGACATTATGAAATGGTGGAAAAAATCGGTCTATACTGGCACTTTGTTGACTTGGTATGGGTATTTGTGTTCACCTTATTCTATTTGATCTAAGCTATAAAATTTTCAAACTATGGAAATTCAACAAAATAAATCAACGCTGGAAGTTCATCCACGGAACGAAGAGAAAATTAAAAAAATCTGGAAAACTGCCGGAATTCTTTTAGCTATCACTGTAGCAGAATTCATCATGGCGTTTACCATGGATAGAGGTCTTCTACTTTATTTTCTCTTCATTGCTTTGACCATTTGGAAAGCGAGATATATCATGCTGGAATTTATGCACCTTGGAGATGAAGTGAAACCTTTGTTTTATTCCATCATTGTGCCTTTGATTTTCTTGGTGTGGCTTCTAATTGCCCTGGCAAAAGAAGGATCTGAAATATTCCTGATGCGCTGGTAAAAAAAACAAAACTGAAAAAAGGCAGGTTGAAGTGAGACACTTCAACCTTCTTTTTTGTTAAGATTTATTATGAGAGGAATACGGATTTTACAGGGAATGGTCTTGGTGTGTATCTTATTGATACCAGTTCTCATATTCATGTTTCTAAAGGGATTTGGTACAAATACCTACGAAATCCCGGTTTATTATCAGAACGGTACCCAAAACCCATTTAAGGAATGTGCTGTCTCTGATTCATCACAACATTATATTCCGGATTTTACTTTTATCAACCAGGAGGGAAAGCCTGCAGGTAAAGCCGATATGGAAGGGAAAATCACCATTGTTGATTTTTTCTTTACCTCTTGCCCGAGTATTTGTCCTGTAATGTCTGAGGAAATGGAGCGTGTGAATGATATGTTTCGGGATGAACCTAGAGTACAGATTCTTTCGATCAGCATTGATCCTGAGTTTGATACTCCGGAAATTCTAAAGGAATATGCCGAAAAGCACCATGCAGAATCAGGAAAATGGGATTTTCTTTCTGGTGACAAGCTAACAACTTATGAATTGGCACGTTGTGGATTTGTAATTCCTGCTTTGGACGGAATGGGAATCCCTGACGATTTTGTACATAGTGATAAATTTACACTAGTCGATGAGCAGGGTAGAATCAGAGGATATTACAGTGGTACAAGCAGAGAAGATGTGGATCTGTTGATGTTAGAGACAAAAATACTATTACATGGAAACCAATAAATCTACCTTACTTCAAAATGAGGGTAAAGTAAAAAACTGGATAATTGCAATTTCTGTAATTATTCCGGTGGCAGTAGCTGTTTTATTGTTTATGCCTGCCAAAGTAGATGTAGGGAGTGATTGGGTTTATTTCTTGCCTCATTTAAATGCTGTGATTAACTCCGCTGCGACAATTGCACTACTTTGTGGCCTGGTTTTTATCAAACAAAAGAATATCAGTTATCATAAAGCTTCTATGAGTGTAGCTTTTGTCCTGGGTGCAATATTCCTCGTTTCCTACGTGGTGTATCATGGAGCGGCAGAAAGTACCAGTTTCGGGGGTGAAGGATGGATCAGGCCAGTATATTATATTTTGTTATTGACACATATTGTATTTGCAGCCATTGCTTTGTTTCCTATTTTGTTTGCGTATTATTATGGATATATGGATCAGCGTGAAAAACACAGAAAACTGGTTAAATTTGCGTATCCAATCTGGTTATATGTGACAGTGACTGGGGTCATTGTCTATTTGATGATCAGCCCATATTATTTACACTAAACTGACAAAGTTTAATTCCGTAAATTGAGATATGAATCGTTTGTTGAAAGTATTCTTTGTAATTGCCCTTTTTCTGATCACGCAGGTCAATTCATTTGCGCAATGTGCCATGTGTCGTGCCTCAGTGGAAAACAACGTGGCCAATGGCGAAACCAGCATAGGTGCAGGCCTGAACGCCGGGATCCTTTATTTATTTGTGATGCCTTATTTGATGGCGATGGTGATAGGGTTCTTTTGGTATAGAGCTGCCAAGAAGAAAAAAGCAAAACTTTCATTTCATTGATGCATATTGAAAAGCAAAGTTTGATCCAGGCTTTGCTTTTTTTATTTTTAGCCTAAATGAGCTATGAATCCCGACGGCTGATCATTTTGGTCAGTGTTTTCTCTCTCCTTGCTGTTTTAGTCCTGAATTTCTTTTTCTTTCAGAAAAGCGATGAGGAGAGATATTTGGAAATTTTGCAGGAAAAAATCCAAAAAGTTGACCGGGAATTTGATGAGGATTTTATTCAGATTCTCATGAACGTCAAAACCACAGATTCTATTTCGTTTACGAGTCTTGGTGCTTCTCCACACATTCACCCCTTCTTTATACTAAATCAAGAAAGAGAACTGCTTTTTTGGTCTGACTTTACATTTTCATTTGACTTTGAGCAGATCGATCAAGATAGAGAATACCAGTTAATAGAAGATCCTTTTGGTACCATCCTGATTAAAACCAGGCAGGTAAGCCGTAGTGGCCCTCCATTTTTAATGGTTCAGGCTTTACGATTGATTTTCCCTGGGAATATTGAAAATGATTACTTGGTTACTGGACCCAACCCAAAAATCTTCGGAAACAATAGATTTCAACTTTTTTCGGATGCCTCAGAAGGTCCGTATCAAATCAAGAATCCTGCAGGAATACCAATTTTTGGGATAGAGTTTTTGTTTGGATATCAACCTGCCGACCGTCTGGTAAATCCAGCGATGCTCATTTTCTTTGCTTCTGTTTTTTTATTGTATTTCCTATTGAGTTCGGATTTTGTATTGAACAAATGGAAGAAAAAGCAAAGGTGGCAATCGATCGGATATGCAATTTTGGTCTTAGTCGGGTTTCGTTTGGTCATGATGCTTTTGGATTTTCCAAGCACCTATCTAAACCTTTCTTTATTCGATCCAGGCAATTACGCCTCTTCCTGGTTTAATCCCAGCTTAGGAGATTTGATGCTCAACACCATTTGTGCGGTAATTATTTTCGGAATGATGATTTCCCATTTAGCTTCTCGGGAGATGAGATTAAAAATCAAATCACTTCAACAGACAAATGAAATCAGAGCCTTTGGCGTGATTATTCTTCTGATCACTTCCCTGGGTTTATGGATGATATGGATTTTGCCGAGGGATATTATTTCCAACTCACAATGGGCTTTGGATATCAGTTCCATTCCTTCATTTGATTGGTTTAAAGGGCTGAGTTTTTTGATATTGTTTTTGTGGGGAGCCATTTATGTGCTAATGTCATTGACATTAATAAGTTTGATCCTAGAAGTAGCAAAAAGCAAAATAGGATTGTTGAAGGGATTGGTCTTGATCGGACTTCCCATTGCCGTTTTGATTTCTGTCTTTAGTATTTGGGGGGCTTTAGTTTGGGGGATTCATATGGGGCTGATTGCTTTGGTGATTCGTTTTGAGCTTTTCCGGAATGTCTTCAAACTGGGTTTTGATACTTTTTTGACTTTTTTCTTTGCGTGTTTGATCACTGCGGGAATTTGTGGAATCAGCACATTTCAGACCGAAAAAAATCAATTGATTCAGTCAAAAATCAGGTTTGCCAATCAGAATCTGATAGAAAATGATGTGATGACCGAGTTTTTTCTCAGCGAGATTTTCACAAGAATCAAATCTGATCTATTTATCCAAAACAGGATGGCAGATCCCTTGCTTTCCAAAGATCCCATAGAGACTAAGATCCGGAAAATTTATCTGGATAATTATTTTGACCAGTTCGAGGTGAAAGTTGGAGTTTATTCCTCCTCGGGACAGCAGTTACAAGGACCATTGGACCTGGGGAGACTGAATGACTTGCGATTGAAATACATCAATAGTGACAATGCGACGGGAGTCAAAGACTTATATTTCATCCGGGGTAATGAAGGAAACAGCGGTAATAAGTTCATAGCGTTTGTTCCGCTTTCTAAAGACAATGCTGCCCAGGGGACGATATTTTTAGAGTTGAATCAGCTAAGGGTACAGCCAACAAGTGTGTATCCAAAATTGCTACTGGATAAAAAGTATTCCGAAAGACTTGACCCTGTGAGGTATGATTATGCAGTTTTTAGAGGAAATGAATTAGTGAGAAGTACGGGAAGTTTTAACTTCCAATCTGCTCAACTCCTAACTAGGTTTGGAGAAGCCAAGTTTTACACTGAAGGGATTCATGTTGGGAAATATCATCATTTTGGGATTGCCAGTGGGGAAGATTTGATCGTGATTTCCTCCCCCAACCAAACACTTTCCCATTTTTTCGGAAATATCTCCCTGTACTTTGTGGCATTTGTGTTCTTGACTTTTTTCACAATTCTGGTCAATACATTCCTAAAAGGATACAAGACTTTTGAGTTTAATTATTCTACCAAGCTTCAACTTTACCTGAATTTTGCATTTTTCTTCCCGATAATCATCATCAGTATTATTACAATTGGCCTTTTGGCAAATAGCTATAGAGACGATTTGGATAGGCAATACATTCAGAAAGCAAATTTGATCCGGGGCAATTTGAGTAGCTTCCTCAATAATCAAAATGCGGAGGAAGTAGACCAAGATGTCATCAATGAGGAGGTAAACAACCTGGCAAATACGATTGCCAGTGACCTACATATTTATGCAGATGGGGGAAAGCTCGAAGCTTCTAATAGACCAAATATTTTTGATAAGAAAATCCTTTCCAACTGGATCAATCCAGCTGCGATTTCTGAAATCGAAGAAAAGAACCAAAACCAGTTTTTGTCAGAGGAAAGAATCGGGAAGTTGGTCTATAAATCGGTGTATTTGGCGATTCCGTCTTCCAATAGTCAAAAAAATCTAGGCATTCTAGCGGTTCCGTTTTTTGAATCAGAAGCTGAGTTGAATTCACTTATTTCGGATGTGTTGAGCAATATCTTCAATGCATTTGTTGTGATTTTCATTCTCTTTTTGATTGTTTCTTATTTTGTTTCAAAAAACCTGACCTTTCCTTTTAAGTTGCTGACTCAAAAACTCAAAGCCACTAACCTGGAAAATAACGAACCGATGTATTGGGGTTCTAAGGATGAAATCGGTCTTCTTGTAAATGAATACAACAACATGCTTTTCAAGCTGGAATCAAGTAAGAAGGTTTTGGCATCTACAGAAAAGGAGTCTGCATGGAGAGAGATGGCCAAACAGGTAGCCCATGAAATTAAAAACCCACTGACTCCCATGAAGCTGACTTTACAGCATTTATTAAGACTTCAAGGTGCAGGACAATTGGATGATCACGAAAGGTTAAAAAAGTCATTGGAAACTTTGATTCATCAAGTGGATGCTCTGAGTGGTATTGCATCTTCATTTTCGACCTTTGCGAAAATGCCCCTTCCCAAAAATGACCTGATGAATTTTAAAGATGTTTTAAATCAGGTTTTGGAGTTATTTAAAAATGATGAACGATTGAATCTTTATTTCAAAGACGATTCCTATACTGATAATATTCCCATCATTGGTGACGACAAGCTTTTTGGAAGAGTGATTTCTAACCTGATCATCAATGGGGTGCAGGCTGTGGAGGGGGATAGAAAACCTGAAATCAAGATCTGGCTTTGGATGAGTGATCAAGCCGTGTTTCTGGAAATTACCGATAATGGAAATGGCATTCCGCCGGAATTAAGAGATAAAATTTTCATTCCTAATTTCAGTACCAAAAGTCAAGGTTCAGGTCTTGGTTTGGCAATTGCTAAGAGCGGAGTAGAAACTGCGGGTGGGAAAATCTGGTTTGAAACGGAAATGAACGTAGGAACTACCTTTTACCTCACCTTCCCATTACTTGAATAATTTTCTTTTTTTACCTTAGAAGAAAAGGGGCTTTCAACTTGAACATGCGGACTTGGGCTTTTTTCTGGATTTTATTGCTTGGCTTCCTAGCGACTGCACAAGCACAGGAAAAGTGTCTTTGGGTAAAATCAAGTTCTTATCTCCAGCCCCAATCCATCGATTCATTGTCTCTTTTGGAAGAAACAATCCGAATAGAGGATGCAGAAGGTAACAGGTTTCAGTTTCTATATGATCTGAATTCGAATAAGCTGCAGATTCTATTTGACAAAGAAGATATTCCAGATTCGGTTCAAGTCTGTTTTCAGACTTTTTTGCTCAGATTGGATCAGCCTACTGCAAAAAGAACCTTGCTCGCAGATTACGATTCCATGGCGCGTTTTCGGGAAAAAAGGGTTCTGGAATCTGCCACGTTTGATTTTAGAGAAGAGCTTTTTCCGAGTACGGATCTTTATAAGTCGGGAAGTTTGACTAGGGGGATTTCTTTTGGGAACACTCAAAATGTGTTTGTCAATTCTGCACTAAACCTTCAGCTCGAAGGGAGTATTTCTGAGAACCTTAATATCAGAGCAAGTATTACAGATCAGAATGTACCTTTTCAGCCAGAAGGAAATACCCAACAAATTCAGGATTTTGATAATGTATTAATTGAGTTGTTTAACGATGATTTCACTCTTTCTGCTGGAGATGTGGTCTTACAGCAAAGGGAGTCGGAGTTTTTGCGATACTATAAAAATGTCCAGGGACTTCAGCTGACATCCAATTATAAATTGAAAGGAAATTGGACTGCGAGTTCACAAGGTTTTGCCTCTATCGCGAAAGGGAAGTTTGCATCCATCCAATTACCGATTTTAGAAGGGGTTTTGGGCCCATACCGAATCCAAGGTCCGCAAAATGAACGATTCGTAATTATCATGGCAAATTCGGAACGTGTGTTTTTGGATGGAAAACAGTTGCAACGTGGATTTAATGCCGATTATGTGATTGATTACAATCAAGCAGAAATCACTTTTACTCCTAAAGTCCTTATTACTCAATATTCCAGGGTACGGGTGGATTTTGAATATGCGGAGAGAAATTATAGCCGATCTATTTTGGGTGCAAACCACACCCAAACCAATGGAAAAGTGGATGTGTATCTCAATTATTATCAGGAAAAAGACAATAGAAACCGTCCCCTGTTTACCGATTTTAGTCAAGAAGAACAGGGTTTATTGGCATCGGTAGGAGATGAAACCCAAAATGCATTGATCCCAAGGATCGATAGCGTGGCTTTTGATCAAAACCGGATACTGTATAAAAAAATCAATGAATTTGATGATACTGGCGTCCCCTTGGTTTATTATGAATATTCCACCGATCCACAGGAGGCACATTATGCATTGTCATTTTCCCAAGTAGGCCAAGGAAATGGAGATTATCGAAGAAAAAGCCAATTGGCAAATGGAACCGTTTTCGAATATGTGCCTAGGGTCAATGGTTTGCCACAGGCGGATTATTCCATCCTTACCCAATTGCCGACACCAGATAGTAAAAGAATGGTCACTGCAGGTACCAGGGTGAAAATTGGGACGCACGAAAAAGTATACACTGAACTGGCGCTATCCTCCATGGATAAAAACCTGTTTTCTGAAATAGATGATGATGATAATCAAGGCTTGGGCTGGAAAATAGGTTTGGAGTCTGAGAACAGAAAAATCAATTGGTTGAAGGACTATGTGGTTTCTGGGCAGACTGAGCTGGAATACAATTCTACCAACTTCAATTTCATAGACCGGTTTCGATATATTGAATTTGACAGGGATTGGGGATTGCAGCAAGAAGATCTTCAGTCAGCAGCTAGAGAGCAATTATTTCGAACCCAGTTTTCTCTGGAGAAAAATCTTTTCAACCGGTTTGACTATAGGTTTTACCTAAGAAATAGAAAAGATGTATTGAATGGGCAGCAACATGCTGCAAACTGGAATGTACAGCTTGGCAGGAAAATAAATCTGAGACAGGAGTTTTTTTCTTTGTCAAGCCAAAAAGACAGTCTTGAAACCGATTGGCTGAGATATCTCGGGGATGTTTCGTTTCAAAGTAAATGGATAGTTCCTGGCTATCAGTTTTCAGTCGATCGCAACTCCCTAACCAACTCGGAAAAGGATTCGGTGGTCTCCACCGCTATGAATTTCAGGCAGCATCTTCTCTATCTGAAAAGCAATGATACATTATCCACTTCATTTTTAGCTGATGCAGCTTGGAGGGAGGATAGAGCTCCTTATTCAGGGAGATTTGAAAATGATACCAGAGCTTTTACCTCTAACTTCACTTTTAGAAAACAATGGACACAGCACAGTCTAAGCAGTACATTTACTTATCGTGAATTGGAATATTTATTTCGGGATTTGGAATCGGAGCTTACCGTAATGGGCAAGTTGGATTACCAGGGAAGTTTGTGGCAAAATGCCATCAGAAATGAAATCAGCTACGCAATCGGAAATGGCCGTGAGCTACAGCGGGAATTTGTCTTTTTGCCAGCTCCAAACGGAGATGGTACCCACACGTGGAGGGATGATAACGGAGATGGAGTACAGCAGTTAAATGAATTTTATTTGGCCATAAATCCAGAGGAAAAGCAATATATCAAAGTATTTGTGCCGACAGACACGTATGTTCAGGCTTATACCAGTATTTTGAATTATAGGCTTCAGGCTAGGTTTCCTGAGTCCTGGAAGGAAGATGGAGGAGTGAAAAGATTTCTCCATAAAATTTCAAATACCACTAGTTTAAGTGTGGAGAAAAAAGTGACATCAGAAGACTTTGGAGATAGAATTAATCCTTTCATTGGCAATGTCAACAGAGAAGATATTCTTTCTCTGAGACAAGTGATCCGTACTTCTTTTTTCTTCAATAGGGCTTCTGCGATTTATGGGATGGACTTGTCATTATTTGATTCACAATTGAAGCAGTTACTTTCGGGTGGTTTTGAGGATTTGATTCAAAAGGACTGGAAATTAAACACCAGGTATAATTTCACATCTAGTACCTCACTGAGAGTTCTGGCTGGAATTGGTAAGCGGGTTTCTGGGTCAGATTTTCTTGAAAACAGGAATTATTCAATAGATCAGAACTCCATCGGACCCGAGTTGGCATGGCAGCCCACACCTTTTTTTAGGACTACAGCTTCTTATTCTTTTACAGGAAAAGAAAATACTGCCAATCAAGAAATTGAGGAGAAAGCAAATTTGCATCAGATTGGATTGGATTTACGGTTTGCTAAGGCAATTAAAACGACACTTTCGGGAAATCTCAAATGGATACAAATTGATTATAACGGCGTATCAAATTCTCCCGTGGGGTATGAAATGCTTCAGGCATTGACCCCTGGTACCAATGTCACGTGGACTTTGAATTGGCTCCAAAAAATAGGAGAGGGATTGCAGTTAAATTTGGTGTATGAGGGGCGTAATTCCCAGGGACTTGATCGATTGGTTCATGTCGGAAGGATGCAAGTTTCAGCTCTATTTTGATAAAAAACTGTAACTTTGTTCCGGGTAAATAGTTGTCATACTAACTATTAAAACACGAAATAAATGAGTAAAAGTATCCTGGTTACAGGTGGTACAAAGGGAATAGGAAGAGCAATCATAGAGCGTTTTGCAAATGAGGGGTTTGATGTGATCACTTGTTCGAGAAATGAAAGTGATTTGGCAAATTTAAGAGCGGATTTGGAAGAGAACCATGCCTTGATCCATGTGTTGGCAGTCAAAGCAGATCTTTCAGTAAAGGAAGAAGTTCTGGAATTTGCAGAAAAAGTAAAAGCCTTTGGCGTTCCCGATGTATTGGTCAACAATACAGGTGTATTTCTTCCAGGAGGGATTTTAGAAGAACCAGAGGGGAATTTCGAAAAGATGATGAATACGAATTTGTATTCCGCATATTATTTGACCAGAGCCCTGATCAATGAAATGAAAGTCAAAAAAAGTGGCCACATTTTCAGTATAGGTTCGATTGCAGGTCTGACTGCCTATGCCAATGGTGGAAGCTATGCGATTTCGAAGTGGGCAATGCTGGGTATGACCAAGTGTCTTCGAGAAGAATTGAAAAATGAATCCATCAAAGTAACTTCTGTTTTGCCAGGGGCCACTTACACGGCAAGTTGGGAAGGAGTGAATTTACCAGAGGAAAGATTTATAAAACCTGAAGATGTAGCAGAATCCGTTTGGTCTGCCTATAACCTTTCCCCTCAATCTGTTGTTGAAGAATTAGTGATCAGACCTCAATTAGGAGATATATAAAACTATGGAGCCAATAATTAAATCTCTGGATCAATTGTATTGTAACAGCCTGACTTCTTACTCAAGAAGGAAAACGATTGCTGTGAATGTAGGTGGTGTATTGATCGGAGGAGATAATCCTATTGTGGTTCAATCGATGACGACAGTGGATACGATGGATACCATTGGTTCGGTAGAGCAGTGCGTTCGGATGATTGAGTCAGGCTGTGAATTGATACGGATTACAGCACCAAGCATCAAAGAGGCTGAAAATTTAAAAAATATCAAAGACGAGCTTCGCAAAAAAGGCTATACTACACCCTTGGTGGCTGACATTCACTTTACTCCCAATGCTGCGGAAGTGGCTGCCAGGATCGTAGAAAAGGTTAGAATTAACCCTGGCAACTATGCCGACAAAAAGAAGTTTGAAGTAATCGAATATACCGATGCCACCTATCAAGAAGAGTTGGATAGGATTAGAGAGCGCTTTTTGCCATTGGTAAAAATCTGTAAAGAGCATGGCACTGCGATGAGAATTGGCACCAATCACGGGTCCCTTTCTGACAGAATCATGAGTCGCTATGGAGATACTCCTTTGGGAATGGTGGAATCTGCTTTGGAATTTTTGAGAATCTGTGAGGAGGAGAATTATTTTGATATCGTCATCTCCATGAAGTCTTCTAACACCCAAGTAATGGTGCAGGCTTACCGACTTTTAGTTCAAAAACTAAACGAAGGAGGGTTTAAACCTTATCCTTTGCACTTAGGAGTAACAGAAGCAGGAGAAGCAGAAGATGGCAGGATTAAATCAGCTGTTGGAATCGGGACTCTTTTGGAAGATGGACTAGGGGATACAGTTCGGGTTTCATTGACGGAGGATCCAGAATTCGAAGCTCCTGTAGCCAAAGCATTAATTGACCGATATGCCCATCGAGCGCCTCATACAGAAATAAAGGAAATAGAATCTTACCCCATTCACCCATTTGATCATGAAAAAAGGCACACGTATGAAGTGTTTAATTTTGGGTATCACAATGTGCCAAGGGTGATAACGGATATTTCTAAAATTGAGAAAATCACTGAGAAAGAGATAAAGCAGACGGGTCACTTTTATCTGCCAGAGCTGGATAAATGGAAAATGAATGACCAGGGATGTGACTTTGTGTACTCTGGTTCTAATCCGATTCCCTTTATGCTGCCAAATGGGATGAAGGAGATACAAGATGCAGCTGTTTGGGAAAGTCAGAAGGACCAAGTCAATAAATTTCCATTATTCGATTTTAATGGTTTTAAAACTTCTTCGAGGATCCATTCTAACTTGAATTTTCTGGAGATTTCGGATCAGGAAATCGAGCAGGTAATTCCTTTGATCTCAGGAAGAAAAGACACTGTATTGATTCTGAAAACATCAAATAAGCATGCCATGCCTGCCATTAGAAGGGCTTTTGTGACATTGATGCATTCAAAATGTGAAGTGCCGGTAGTGGTGAAAATTGCCTATCCGGATCAAAATCAGGATTTGACCATGCTTTATGCGGCGACGGATGTGGGAGGATTGCTGATTGATGGCTTGGGAGATGGTATTTTTATTTCTTTGGAAAAAGAACACCAAACTGACCGAAACGAGATTCTGGATCAGGTAAAATTGCATAATTCAGTCGGATTTGGAGTTTTACAGGCTGCTAGAACCAGAATGTCGAAAACGGAATATATCTCCTGCCCTTCTTGTGGTAGGACCTTATTTGATCTTCAGGAAACTACTGCCATGATCAGAAAGAGAACAGATCACCTAAAAGGTGTGAAGATTGGAATCATGGGTTGCATTGTAAATGGTCCAGGGGAAATGGCTGATGCAGATTATGGATATGTCGGATCAGGAAAAGGAAAAATCACGCTTTATAAAGGTAAAGAAGTAATGAAACGCTCCGTTCCTTCAGAAAAAGCGGTGGATGAACTGATAGAAATTATCCGCGAAGACGGCATGTGGAACGAGCCAGAAACCATCTGATTAAACTTATTTTGCCTTCAACCTGTTGACCAGTTAAATTCAGAACTTATGTCAGAAAACAATAAAGTCAAAGAATTCTTTAAGCTCGGAGAAGTTGGAAATTACTTTATTCGGGTATTCCAGAAGCCTGATCCAAACCAAAAGTCAAATCTGAATCTCAGAATGATGCATGGGATCAATAAGATTTCAATCATCGTATTTCTTCTAGCTATCATAGTCTGGACCATCAAAAGGTTCATCTAAGAATAAATTCAAAAAGAAAAGGTCATCTGGGAAACTAGATGACCTTTTTTACTTTTAAATCCTAAAGAAAATCTTCTTCCGATAGAGGAAGTAACAAAGGCCCCACATCAGAGCCAATGTGAATAAGGCAGTAATTATTCCCAATCCATGCTCTCCAAACCCTAAAGGCTCCAGGAACCCTTTTGTGAATATTCCTACTGTTCTATTTAACCAACGGTGACCTAATATTTCTGCGAAAAGGTAAATGAAAATGGAATTCATCCCGACGATGATAAAAGGAAAAGCTTTGGATTGATATTTTTTTACATCAATAAGCCAAAAAGAAAAAGCCAATGCGATTAAAGCCCAACCTCCGGATGCCAAAGCAAATGTGCTAGTGCTGATTCTTTTGATAATTGGGGTAATGCTTAGTAAATCCAATCCGTATCCTAGGACTAAGCCTGTAATTCCTGCAATTAGAAATAGTTTGATCTTCTCCTGATCTGTTTTTTTAGAAAGAAGGATGTTTCCACAAATAGCTCCCCAGATTGTATGAGCAGCTGTTGGGATGCAGTTTATCGCTACCCAACCGCCGTTATTGATTTTTCCCATCAATATCATATCTATATAATTCCCAAAGTTGGTTCCATGCTCGTAGGGAACTGCGGGATTATAGGCTCGGTAAAGAATCTCTGTCAAAACCAAAAGTCCGATAGAAACTCCCAGTTGAATTTTCCAGGACTTATTGATTAAAAAGTATGTGACAAGGATGGTAAAAGACAGCTGTGTCAAAACGTTCCAAAGTTCAAAAACCAATTCCCCACTATAAATGCAATGAAGGCCTGTTCCAAATAGGAAAAGCAACAGACATCTTTTAAGCATATGTTTCGTTACTTGGGATCTGTCGGCATGATTAGCTAGTCGCTTATTTAAAGAAAATGGCATGGCAACACCCACGATAAACATGAAGAAGGGTTGGATCAAATCCCAAAACCGGAGACCATTCCAAGGATGGTGGGTGAATTGAGTGAAAATTGTGTTAAGCAATCCAGGTTCAGGGTGTGCTTCCAATAGGCTTTCATACAAATAAGCTGCTTCAGCAATCAATAAAAACATGGTGACACCTCTAAAAGTGTCCAAAGAAACAAGTCGGTTAGACTTGGCTATTGGTGGGTTCATTTGGTTTAAGAATGGGTTTTACCCTAATCTAGCGAATAGGACTAAGTAGGCATAAAAAAAGGTGCAGAAATTCTGCACCTTGTAAATTTGAGATGTTAATCTTTCCTCTTGCTTTCCTTTTTTGCAGCTTTCGCGGCTCTCTTTTCTTTCAGGGTTTTTGTAGGGGCCGATTTATCATTTTTCGGTTTCCCTTCAGGTTGTTTAGCCATGGTTGGAATGTGGTTTTAGTAGATGCCACAAAGACTCTAACGAGGGAAATTAAAAAAGAGACAACTAGTCCAGGAATTATTTTTTTTTGAAAATCCGCTGAAAAGGGGCAAGATTCTGTCCAATAAAATCTTCTGGATATTTCTCTTCATCCGGCAATCCTACTGGGAGGTTTTCATCATCCGATGGCCAATAATTGGTTTTGAAAAGAAAGTCCCAAAGGCTCAAAGAAATCCCATAATTAAATCCGTGAGGATGAGTTTCAGGTAGATTTTTAGCATGATGCCATAAATGCATCTGCGGCCCATTGATGATATAACGAAATGGGCCCAAAGGAATATAAAGATTGGCATGCCCTAATTGCCCTACCACCAAGGTGAAAATATGCACGATAAAGAAATCTGTGATCCCAAAACCGATCATGGCTAAAGGAATATATTCCAATGTTCTATACAGGATGTTCTCCATCCAATGATATCGTAATAGTGCTGCAAAGCCCATCTCCCTTGTACTGTGGTGAACCTTATGAAATTCCCACATCCATCCTACATGGTGGTACATTCTATGAATGGCCCACTGCATAAAATCCCGGATGATAAAAATAAGGACAAGTTGGATCCAGCCTGGTAGTTGGTCTACCTTTATTGCCACGGTATTGGTAATGCCAAATAAGCCCAAAAAGTCATTAAAAGCCTCTACGGCAACCATTGACAGGGCATTGTATGCGACCAAAGCGAAAAGAAAATAATTCCAGAAAAGATAAAAGATGTCCAGCCAGAAATGTTCTCTAATGATGGGTTGGTTTTTTCTCCAAGGAAAGAAAACCTCCAATAGCCAAATCACCAATGACGCTCCTATAAGCCAATAAAAATAATTGTGCCAAGAAGGGTGAAGAATCTCATTGATCAAATAATTCCAATAGCCATAATAACCGTCAGAAATTGCTTTGATGTACTTTTCCATGAACCAAAGATGTTTAATTTATCTTTTTGACTTGGTGATTTTCATCACAAATGTTTGAGTGCTCTTTTTAACTAAGTCTCAGTCCGAGATGGTTCAAAAAAAAGCACAGTTTAGTTGCTGTACTTTTTTTGTTTTGATCCGAATGGATAGAATCATTAGTTAATCCACTCTGAACGAAACTTTGCAAACACATCCATAAGAACTCACTTTCCCGTCTTTCACGTGGGCTTTGATATCTTTTACATAAACTGAGTCGATGTTTCTTACTGTTTTTGAAACTTCATCTACGGCATTTTGTATTGCCTGCTCGATACTTTGATCGGAAGAAGCGATCACTTCCAGAACTTTTACTATTCCCATGTCTTTTTGGTTTTATTGAAAATTAAATTGTTTGTTAGAAAATAACCTTTTCTCTGCTGAGCTGAAAGATTAAATCAGTTTATCTTTTCCTTTAGTCAGGAAAATGGAGTAATTAATCAGAATTATTACCTGCAATTTTCTAATTTCAAAAAAGCAAAATTCCTTTGTAGATGACCTTGACGTTTTATAGAGATTATTGTTTAGCAAAACCTGGCGTGACTGAAGACACGCCTTTTGATGAAGATGCTCTTTGCTTTAGAGTTGGCAGAAAAATTTTCTCAATCACCTCCATTTCCATTTTTGGCTATATCAATCTTAAATGTGATCCTGAAAAAGCGGTAGAGCTAAGGGAGAAATTTGAGGGAATCACTCCCGGGTACCATATGAATAAAAAACAGTGGAATTCAGTCAGTACCACTGGTAATGTCCCGGATTCACTGATTTTGGAATTGGCGGATCATTCCTACGAACTTATATTTGCCAGCTTGCCAAAAAAAATCCAATCAGAAATACGCCCATGAGTTATTTTTCAGTCCGGAATGTTTCCAAATCCTATGACCATCGCCTGGCACTTTCTGATTTTTCATTGGAATTGACCCAAGGGAAATTTCTTTCTATCGTGGGAGCAAGCGGCTCCGGAAAAAGCACCTTACTTCGGATTATGGCTGGTTTGGAAGTGCAGGATAAGGGCCAGGTATTTCTAAATGGTGAAGAGGTTTTAAACCCAAAGCACAAGTTGGTTTCCGGCTATGATGAAATCAAACTGATCCATCAGGATTTTCATTTATTTCCAAATTCCACGGTGGAGGAAAACATTGCCCGACCGCTCTTACAATTTGATAAAGAGTATGCAAAATATCGGGTAGAGAACCTGTTGAAATTACTGGACTTAAAAACCTTTAAAGACCGATATCCGAGACAGCTGTCTGGAGGTCAGCAACAAAAAGTAGCGATAGCCAAAGCACTCAGTGTAGAACCTGAGTTGCTGCTGCTAGATGAGCCGTTTAGTTCGCTTGATACCATTCAGACCCATCAGTTGATTTATGAACTGAAAAATTTATTTCTCGAACTCGGAACTACAGTGATTTTTGTGACACATGATTTGGACGATGCACTGAGACTGACAGACAATCTATTGATTTTACAAAAGGGCAAAACCGTTCAAACCGGTACCTCTCAGGCTTTGTGCGAAAATCCAAAATCCAGCTATATCGCCAGACTGTTTAGCCCCATCAATCTAATTCCAGATCGTTTTAATTCTTATATCCGTCCGAGCAATGTGAAATTGAGAAGCAAGGGTCCACTTCTCGGACATGTCGTTGATTCCAGGTATTTGGTGCATTTTAACAGCCTTCAGGTCAAATTAAAAAATGGAGGTGATATCTGGGAAGTAGATGATCCCCTTCGGAAATTTAAAATAGGAGATCGGGTTTATTTAAACTGGGATGAGGAGAAAGTAATGCGCCTTTGAAAAGGAGAGAATTTGATTCATGTCCGAGAAAAGAAATATTTTTTTAAGCGTCTTATACGAAATCAAACTCGGTTTCAACCAAGTGATCTTGTGGTTAGCTATCAAATTAGGATTGGTAAAATCAATTCTGATTATTCCTTTTGAAGGCTTCGGTAATGACAAGGAGATTTTGCTGGTGGGTCGCGTCATTCGAGATAATAGGATAGGGACATCTACACCGAATGACAGCATTTGGAAAAACATAGGAAGAATGCAGAGGCGGTTTATGAGCACCGTGATTCCAAACGTGCAGGTCAAAGCTGTTTTTCAGGGGAATGAATACTTTGCAAAAACAGATGAAGAAGGATATTTTGAGTTTAAAATCCATCCTAAAAAACCAATCCACTTAGGTAATCGATGGCAGAAAATTGATTTGACCTTGATGGATCAAGTGATAAAAAATCAGGGAGAGGTAAATGCTCTAGGGGATGTGTTTTTGCCTGTCGGTACAATTGAATACGGTATTATCTCGGATGTAGATGATACCATCATTCCAACTGGAGCCATGCGGTTACTGGAGATGTTGAAAACCACTTTTGCTAAAAACGCATTTACCCGGGTTCCATTCGCTGGGGTTGCAGCATTTTATAAAGCGCTGCAAAATGGAACTGATGGTGTAGAAAGCAATCCATTTTTTTACGTGTCCAGTAGTCCTTGGAACCTGTACGATTTTCTCCATGAACTTCTATCCATTCATTATTTGCCCAAAGGGCCACTGATGCTTCGGGACATTGGTTTGTCTAGAACAGAACTTATTTCCGGGAGTCATTCTGAGCATAAACTAAAGCAGATCCGTCAGATTTTAAGTACCTATTTGAACTTCCCTTTTATGCTGATCGGAGATAGTGGACAGGATGATCCCAAGATATATTTGCAAGTCGTAAAAGAATTTCCTGGCCGGATCATGATGATTTTCATTAGAGATGTCCATCCCTCCAGGCATGCTTTTGTGGAGGAGGTCAAAGTTGAATTGAAGGAGCTGGGAGTGAATATGCTTTTGGTGAAAAATTCAATAGAAGCTTCCCAATATGCTCTTGAGAGAGGATGGATCCTTCCGGAGGACATGAAGGAAATTATAGAGGGGAAAATCCAAGACGAGAAAGGAGGAAAATGAAACGATTCTTTTCATGAAAATTTGATTCAATTTTAAGGTTAAAAAAAAGAGGTAAGAACTTTAACCCTTACCTCTTCAAATTTTTTTCAGTTAGTATTTAATCATGCTCCCCATGTTCTCCATGAACGTGCCCATGTTCTAATTCTTCTGGGGTGGCCTCTCTGACTTCGAGGACTTTTCCATCAAAATGTAGGTCAAAACCAACTAATGGATGATTGAAATCAAGAAGTAATTCTTCCCCAAGATCCTTTAAAATTTTAGCCTGCATCGGATAGCCATTCTCATCCATTAAGGGAAGAAAGTTTCCTTCCTCGAGCATTTCCTCATTAAATCCCTGCTCTCCGGAAAACTGGGATTTAGCAAGATTTATGATAAGTTCATCATCTGCTTCTCCATAAGCTTCTTCCACGGTCAGTGTAAAAGAAAACTCTTCTCCCTGGGCTTGACCCGCGAGAAGTTCTTCGAATTTTTCCGGGAGTCCACTTTGCCCAAAAAGAAAATAAAAGGGATCCTTCTCATCTCTTACTTCTACACTGAAAGGGGCTGATTCGATCTCATCCTCTGTCTTACTTACTTTCAATTCATAGGTGAGGCCTACCACCGAATTATTCTGAATTTTCATATTTTTATTTATTTAATGCCGTGCCGAAGACGAATGCTGATTCTTTCTTTAAGAATCTGCCATTTGCTTCTTGGAGTTGATTTACTTAGGGGTTTCTGTGATCTGAAAACGAAATATTGATAATCCTTTTCCTCAAAGAAGACGGAGTAGGTTTCCATTTTATCCAGATAAAAGCCACTAGAGGTGATGCTTTTGATCAGATCTCCAGAGTCCAAAGGCTGATCAATTACCTGTAGTTTTTCGGGTTCATTTTCAATCATCCACTGCAAATAACGAGGTGCAGGGATATGTACAAATATCACAGAATCCTGATGGGAATGCTCCTGGATATTTTGGAACAAGCGATGATGCTGATCCACTGGGATATGTTCGAGTACATCAGGGAAAATAAAAAAATCAAAAGCTTGATTGGGCTTATGAAAATCAGACATGTCAGAAATTTCAAATTTCAGATTGGAATGGGATTTCCAAATCACCTTTGCTTTCTCTATACTTTCTGGACTGATATCCACCGCTAAAACTTCCCCGTTTTTCACCTGTCCTGCCAATAAGCTGCTGACCGTTCCGATACCACAGCCTACTTCCAGGATCCTGTGGTGGGGTTGCAGTCCAGCTGCCATTACCTTGTCCAAAATACTCAGGTGCCGGGAGTTAATGCCCGTCTTTTCCTGTTTATCAGCAAACTGATCGTAGTAGCTGACAATTTTATCTTTAGACTCTTCCATTTTTTTCTTTAACTGTGAAAAACACTCCTCCGATCAATCCCAAAATGATCAAATATTGAAAAATAATCATCGGTGTTTTGGTCATGTAATAACTGGATGGTGCAAATCTGAATTCAATTTCATGCTCACCTGAAGGAATATTCAATCCTCTTAAAAGGTAGTCTGTACGGAGAATGGTGGTTTCATTGCCATCAATTGTGGCTATCCATCCGGCAGGGTAATAGATTTCAGAAAATACTGCCAATCCTTCTTGACTCATATTTGCTGAATATTTCAAGTGATTTGGGGCATAAGAAAGAAGCTCTATGGAGCCTTCTCCCGCATTGATGGAACCGAATTCTTGGGTGTTGACTGTTGCCGTTTCCTGTGTGTTAATTTCTCCCAAAACGTCAATTTCCTCTTGATTAGTGCCTACTGTCCTAATGGTAGAAGGTATCCAAGCGGCACCGTTTGCAGATGGGTTTTCAAAAACGGAATTGGCTGCATTTCCGGCTATGATATATTTCGTATTGAGCATGTTGAAAGCCTGGATTCCTTCGAAGTCAAAGTCTCCTTCCTGTGCTTTTGTTACAAAATCATTCAGTTCATTTGATAATCTATAATCGATCAAATCTTGAAATCTTCGCAATTTGGCTCCATGATAGCCGCCGATGGCATGGAATCTATAACTGGCTTTGCCTGCAGCTGTTAATCCTTCTGTCAAATCCAGCACTCTGAAATAGGAGTTGTCTTTTAGGATTTCTGCATCTGCAGGCGTTTCTGTAAAATAAGATTTTGATGGATTGTCCTGAAAAGAATCTCCATTAAGGTAAGGTCTATTGATCGTCCAAAGGTCAAATAAAACCAATACAAAAAGCCCGGCACCTAGGATCAACTCATTGATTTTTTCTTTAAGAGCAAAGAATATCAGTGCAAAAGCTGCTGCTATAAAACCGAGGCTTTTTAATGCACTAGCTTGAAGCATGGACTTCCTGTCCTCCCTCAAAGCTCCCACTAACCAATCTGGTAATCCTTGATCTGCAGCTCCTTCAAATCTGAACATTCCTGCGCCTATGATAAACAAAAGGATCAAGCCACCTGTCACAGCTCCAGCTAAATATAAAGGTTTGGTTTTTTGCTCTTGGATTAGCTTTTCCAAGGAAATCATTCCCAAAATCGGAATGGCAAATAAGGTCATTCCCAATGCCATGGAGACAGCCCTGAATTTGTTGTATCCAGGTAGAATGTCAAACAGCAGGTAATTAAACCAAGAGAGGTTTTTGCCCCATGAGAGCATCAAAGAAAGGATGATGATCGCTCCGAAAGTGATGAGAGATTGTTTCGGAGCTGCCCAAAAGCCTAAAATGGCCAGAAAGACCAAAATCACACCACCATAAATAGGTCCTCCGGTAAAAGGCTGATCGCCCCAATAAGTTGGTGCACCTTGTACAAAACCATTGATCTGAGCAGGATCCAGTCCTTGTTGACGAAGGGCTTTTTCCGAAGCTGAGTTTTTTGGCAAGGGTGTGTTGGATCCGCCTCCGTAAAAATCCGGAATCAAAAAGGTGAAAGATTCCATGATTCCATTCGACCAACCAAAAGCATACTCTTTGTCAAGTCCTGCTGATTTGGATTCGATCGTTACTTCTCCTCTTGTTGAATATTTTGTGTATTCAAATGCAGTGGCTAATCTTCCAATGTTTCCTCCCAAGGCGAGAATTGCACCAATGAGTAGGATGCCTAGGGTTTTTGCAAGGTTAGGAAGTCCTTCTTTTTTCCATTCAAAAACCAACCTGACCACTACGTAAATAGCGCTTATCAAAAAGGTATAGTAAATGATCTGAACGTGGTTGAACTTAAATTGAAGAAGTAGTCCAAGTGCCAAAATTGCGGCACCCAAAACCCTCTTTTTTTCAAATGCCAGATGGATACCTAAAATCACGACTGGAATGAGGCATTCAGCCCATATTTTAGCATTATGCCCTGCTGCTAGACTGAGTAGGTTATAGGTATTAAAAGCAAAAGCTAAACTTCCCAATATGGCAAATGCCGGTCTAACCCGAAATGATAATAACAGCACATACATGGCGACCATCCCAAGGAAGAGTCCATTTACTGGATGGGGTAAACCTAAAGTTAAGACCGAAACCACAGCATTTGTGATGTCTCCCGGAAACTCCAAACTGATAAAATACGCTGGCATCCCGCCAAACATGCTATTAGTCCATAAAGCTTCTTCTCCTGTAGATTCTCTGAAATCCAACGCCTCCTTTGCGGAGCCTTCCCACTTTAAAATATCTCCTTGAAAAATAACTTGGTTTTCAAAAACAACCGGAGAGAAATAAAGTGCTACAATCGCATAAAACAGAGCAATTCCAATAGCATGTGGGAGTATGTCTTTTTTAAAATCTATCGCCATGAAAAAGAAGTTTCGAAGATATGTTAGTTGCGGGCGCAAATTAGGAATTTAAAGGCAAAGAGTCCTAATAACCGATGTGGCTTGTAGGTAGTATTCAATAGAAACCGCAAAATCTCCCTTTTCCTTTTTTACTCTGGGGTATTCCAGTTTGGAAATTTCTCTTGTTCAGGCAAAATCTATTTGCAAACACATAAAATGATACTTTCTATCCCTGATGAAAATCATTACTTTTGCTGCAAATACCCGCGATAGGAATGTTTGATAATTTAAGTTTAAAATTAGACCGTGCTTTCAAAACCCTGAAAGGAACCGGTACAATCACAGAAATAAACGTTGCGACGACAGTCAAAGAGATCAGAAGAGCTTTGATCGATGCCGACGTTAACTATAAAGTAGCTAAGGAAGTAACCGATACCATCAAGCAAGAAGCTTTGGGAAGAGATGTATTGATCTCTGTATCTCCTGGGCAATTATTGGTAAAAATCACCCAGGAAGAGCTGACTAAACTCATGGGTGGGACTAAAGTAGAGATCAATCTAACAGGAGATCCATCTGTGGTATTGATTTCTGGTTTGCAAGGTTCCGGTAAAACGACTTTTTCCGGTAAGCTAGCAAGCTTGCTGAAAAGGCAGGGTAGACAAGTGCTTTTGGTTGCCTGTGATATTTACCGTCCCGCGGCGATTGATCAGTTGAAGGTACTCGGTGAGCAAGTAGGAGTGGAGGTTTATGCAGAGCCTGGAAATACCAATGCTTTAGAAATTGCCAATAACGCCATTGCCTACGCTAAAAAATCCGGGAAGAAGACTGTAATTGTCGATACAGCAGGTCGTTTGGCTGTGGATGAGCAAATGATGCAGGAAATCGAGCAGTTGAAAAAAGCTTTGAATCCTTCTGAAACCTTATTTGTGGTGGATTCCATGACCGGTCAGGATGCAGTGAATACTGCAAAAACCTTTGACGAGCGTTTGGATTTCAATGGGGTTGTTTTGACCAAATTGGATGGGGATACCCGAGGTGGTGCTGCCATATCTATCCGTCACGTAGTCAATAAGCCGATCAAGTTTATCTCCACCGGTGAAAAAATGGATAACCTGGATGTTTTCCACCCAGATCGTATGGCCCAGAGAATTTTGGGTATGGGCGATGTGATTTCCTTGGTAGAGCGTGCGCAGCAATCTTTTGATGAGGAAGAGGCTAAGAGAATCAATTCAAAAATCCGAACCAATAACTTCAACTTTGATGATTTTCTTTCTCAGCTCGAGCAAGTGAAGAAAATGGGTAATATCAAAGATCTGATGGGGATGATTCCAGGTATGGGAAAAGCAATGAAAGGTCTGGATATCGATGATGATTCGTTTAAACCAATCGAAGCGATCATAAAGAGCATGACTCCTGCTGAGCGTCAGCAACCAGATATTATTGATGGGAGCAGAAGAAAGCGAATTGCAAGTGGATCTGGTAGAACCATCACGGAAGTGAATAATCTGATGAAGCAATTTAGCGATATGCGTAAGATGATGAAGCAGATGAATAAAATGGGTGGTGCGAAAGCTGCGATGAGCAGATTGATGCCAGGAGGAAAAAGATAAACAAAAAAGGAGCTGAAAAGCTCCTTTTTTGTTTAAGTTCATCCATTTCCCTAAAAACTCCAGGAAAGCCTCTTTGTATTTATTTCCAACAGCAATGCTGTGAACCCCATCTTGGATGACATTATTAAAAACTGAATCGATGTGATACAATATTTTTACAATACCGAGAAGGGAACTATTATTCTAATTTGACCTCGTTTTCCAATTTCATATTAGAGCTGTGGCAAATCTATTGCTTAAAAAATTCTTTATAAAACTGTAGCGTTTTATGTTTTTTGGGAGTCTTGTCAGTGATTTTGATTTACTTTTTTCAAACTAAATAATATATTTAACTCAAACTACTAGAATTATGAAACTAAGACTATTCTCTTTAATCGCATTGGTAGGTATTGTCTTCAGCTGTAAAGACGTGCAGGAGCCCTCTCCGAATAGCAGAATTGAAGGAGTTTACGAGTTTGTAAGTGAAGGAAATAATGGTTGGAGTGAGAAAAAATTCAATTTTGTGGATTTGATGGAATTTAACTCTGATGGAACGGTAACAGGGGAGGGGTATACAACAGAAATAGGTTCTGACGAAATATTAGGTTACCGAAGTTATTTTTCTGGTACGTATTCCATTTCTGGAGACATAGTAACTATAAATTATAGTAAGTCCTATTTCATGGGGATCGCTGATATAAATTATTTACCAAAAGAGGATTTGACGCTTGCTCAAGTAGCTGATAATATTGGAAGTTTTTCAATTTTAGAAAACTATTCCGAACTAATGTCAATCTGTCCAAATAATGGAGCTTGCGGAACTCCAATTTCTTTTATGAGGGTTGAATAACAGGTATTTACTAAAAAGAGAAAAAGATTGTTTTTGCTTAAGAACAGTCTTTTTGATTTTTAATAAAGGGTTCAATTCATCCATTTTCCTAAAAACTCCAGGAATGCATCTTTGTAATTATCTCCGACAGCAATGTTGTGATTTCCTATTTGGATGACATTTTTAGAAACTGAATCGATGTGATCCAATGCCACGATAAAAGAGCGATGGACTCGCATAAACTGGTGAGCAGGCAAAAGCTCCTCCATATTTTTCAAGCTTGTAAGCGAAAGCAAAGGATTGGGCTTAGAGAGCAAATGGACTTTCACATAGTCTTTGTATGCTTCGACGCAAGCGATGTCTTTCAGCATTACTTTTACTAATTGGTATTCCACTTTTAAGAAAATGTACTCCGGTGTGGAGGTTTCAGAAGTGGAAATTGCAGTTGGTTTCGTGGAATTTAACCTCTCAAAATAACTAAAGGCCTTGGTTGCTGCATTTAAAAATTCCTCGTAGCTGTAGGGTTTCAATAGGTAATCAAGCGCTTCTACCTTATAACCCTCTATCGCGAATTGGTGGTAAGCCGTCGCAAAAATAATTCTGGTTTTGTCTGAATTTTTCTTCCCGTCTAAAACACGAGCGAGTTCCATTCCTGATAAATCGGGCATTTGAATGTCCATAAAAATCAGCTGCACCTCATTTTGGTTTATAAATCCAAGCGCTTCAATTCCATTTGAAAATTTCCCGATAAGATTTAAAAAAGAGGTCTGCTCAATGAATTTGCTCAGCAAGTCTAACGCTAAAGGCTCATCGTCGATTGCTACACAGTTAAGTTTCATGCTAAATTAATAGTGAGATTTACCCAATACTCATTATTAGCCTCGTCTTTTCCAAACTTTAACCGATGCTTTTCAGGATATAGAAGAGAGAGCCTTCGCTGGGTATTTACCATTCCTATGCCGTTTTCTTTAGCTTCAGGGCTATCCGATTGTACAGGGAAAATATGATTTCTGGTCTCAAAGAATAAAGTATCACCCATGACCTCCAGCTTGATTTTTATTTCACATTCTTTCTGACTGCTTACGCCGTGTTTGAATGAGTTTTCCAAAAATGGAAGCAACAACATCGGCGCAACCACTAAGTTTTCCTTTGGCTCGTCAATGGAAATATTCAATTTCACATTTCCCGTCAATCTCATTTTCATTAATTCGATGTAATCCTGGATGAAATTGACTTCCTTCTTTAATAGCGTCTCGTCTTTCTGATTTTCATAGAGTACATATCTCATCATTCTAGACAATTTCAAAAGTGCTTCTTGAGCTTTTTTGACATCCAGATTGGTGAGGGAATAGATATTATTAAGCGTATTGAAAAAGAAGTGTGGATTGATCTGAGCTTTAAGGTAAGATAGTTCAGTATTGATCCGCTGCTTTTCCATTTCTCTGCGAAGAGTTTCATCCTTTTGCCACTTTTGCACAGAGGCGACCGAGGTACTGATGCCTATCGATAAAAAGAATAACAAGGAATTGAAGACATCTCCCGAAATACGCCTAGGTCCTGGTTTATATACTTTGTCAGGATTGAAGGCTTTGTACATGAGTTCGGGCAGCCCAAGAAGTTCCTCAAAATATATCAGCATTCCTATAAAACAGACTGCCGCAATAATAATGATGGTGATATAAAGGATCGGCTTGCCCTTCAAAAGGATCTTGGGTACGATCACAAGCATATTCATGTAAAAAGTCACTACTAAAAGGAGTGCTAAAAAAGTCTGCTTGATCCAGTATTCATCTGGGATATCGATTCTCCAGCCCAAAGGCGAAAGTAAAAGCAATACCGTGCTGAGCATGGACCAGCCAAGTATATGGACTAAAATCGAAATGCGTTTCTTAGAGCTAAATGGGAGCATAGAACTTATTTTCTGCTTCAAACTAAAGAAAAGTAGCCTGAATGCTAAAATAAAATCTGCCAATAGTTGGATTACACCTCCAAAACCCACTTTTGAGTGGATAAACCTGTTTATCGGGGATTTCAGGTGTTTTATCCTGTGTTTTCATGCTTTTGTCGACAAAACAGGCCTTGCCGTCTATTACTCCATGTAAGTGTAAAACATCCTCTGTTGTTTTGTGGTACATATCTGTGTAACGCAACTCAGCAAATAACTATCATGAAGAAATTATTGTACTTAACCCTGTTTTTCGGCCTTCTTACTTCGGTAAGTGTTTTTTCGCAAACAGCGGCTTCTTCCAAAAAAACTCCAGCTAGAATTATCGGTGTGGCAAAGGATCAAAATTCTGGAGATCCGGTTTCTTATGCTACAGCAGCATTGTATAAAGCTGGAACAGAAGAAAATGTCGCTGGTGGTGTAGCAGACGATGAAGGTAAGTTTTTTATCACAGGCATGGAGCCAGGTGAATATACTCTTAAGATCAGTTTCTTAGGTTTTGAAACCAAATCAGTAGAAAATATTCAAGTTACTTCTACAAATGGTGATGTGGATCTCGGAGAGATTTTAATGGCCGATGAAGGAGTAGCTTTGGAAGAAGTAACTGTTCAGGGTCAGCGGGAACTTATCGAAGAGCGAGTAGATAGAACGATTTACAAAGCTGAAAATGATAAAACTACTGCTGGTGGCGATGGAACTGATGTTTTGAGAAGAGTGCCTATGTTATCTGTTGATTTGGATGGGAATGTGTCTATGAGAGGAAGCAGTAATATTACTGTGTTAATTGATAACAGACCTTCTGCAATCGCAGCGAGTAGTATCACTGATGCGCTAAAGCAAATTCCTGCAGATGAAATTAAAGCGGTAGAGGTCATTACATCTCCTTCTGCAAGATTCGATGCAGAAGGAACTTCAGGTGTGATTAACATCGTAACCAAAAAGAACAATCTTCAAGGAATGTCTGCAAATATCCGTACAGGTACAGGTTTGAGAGGAACTGATTTTGGGGTAAATGCAAGTGCCAGAAAAGGCAAGTTCGGGTTTACTTTAGGTGGATTTGGAAGAGCAGGTTATAATATCCTTGGAAGCTTTGATAACAAGCAGGTATTGACAAATGAGGATAATTCTATGTCTACAATTATCCAATCAGCTGAAACAGAAAGAACACACCTATTCGGTAGATATAACTTTGGAGTGGATTATGAAATAGACAAATACAATTTCTTAACCGGTGCTGTGAATTTTGGAGTGAGAAACTCAAAGAACTTCCAGGATAATTTTATGACTGAGAGTTACCGTGACGGAAATCTAATCAATACCTCTATGAGAGAGACTGATTCAAAGGATAATTCAAATTCTATCGATCTAAGCTTGAACTATACAAGAACTTTCGAAAAGAAGGGCAAAGAAATCAGTCTATTGACCTTATATAGCAGAGACAGCAGAGAGAGTACTTTTATCAACTCTTTGTTTAATGATGATCTACAAACCATCGATTCTAGAATTAAAAATGACAACCCAAGCAAAAACGAAGAATTTACAATTCAATTGGATTTTGTGGAGCCACTGGGTAAGGATGGAAAGTCAATCCTGGAATACGGGGCAAAGAATATCCTGAGAAAAGCAATTTCTGATTTTACCTATTATTCTGCAGAAGGAGCTGATGGGGATTTTGTTTTAAACCCAGATCCAACGATCACCAATGCGTTTAATTATGATCAAAATGTAACTGCTGGATATGTTTCTTATACAGCTACCTTATTGAAGAATTATACGATTAAGCCAGGATTGAGATATGAATACACCACGATCAATGCAGACTTTAAAACAGAAGAGCAGGTAGATATTCCATCCTATGGTACAATTGTCCCTAGTCTTAACTTAAGCAGAAAATTGGCTAACGGAAATTTGATCAAAGCTGCCTATAACAGAAGAATCTCCCGACCGTCTTTGAGATACCTCAATCCAAACCTGGATGTGGTTTCTAACCCAAGACAATGGACTCAAGGTACTCCTGATCTAGATCCTGAATTCACAGATAACTACGAACTGGGATACAGTACTTATTTCAAAGAGACCATGTTGAATTTCACTGGATATTACAGAAATACCACTGGTTCTATCCAGGCAGTAAGAAATGTCCTGGAAAATGATGTGATTTTCACTACCTATGAGAATATCGGTCAAGAGCAGGCAATCGGGTTAAACATCTTTACCAATATCAATATCAGCAGTAAATTCTCCTTAAATGGTAGTGTTGAGACGTATTATTCTATTCTGGATAATGGCTTGACAGATCCGAAATACGCTGCATCTAACGAAGGCTTTGTAGTCTCAGGACGTATGTTTGGTAACTACTCTCTTCCAAAAGATTGGCAGATCCAACTGTTCACTTTTGCTAGAGGTAGAAGAGTTGAGTTGCAAGGTAGTTCTGGTGGATTCGCCGCTTACGGATTAGGGATCAATAAGCAATTCAATGAGAAAAGAGGAAGTATTGGGTTTGGTGCAGATAACTTCCTGACAAAGGAGTTTAAAATTAAGAATGAAATTGTCACTCCTACAATTGTACAAAACAGTACAAATGTGATGAGAAACATGAATTTCAAAATCAACTTCAGTTACAGAATCGGTAAGCTAAGCATGGACCAAAGACAGAGAAGAAAGAAGTCTGTAAATAACGATGATCTAAAAGGTGGAGGCGACGGAGGTGATATGAACCAAGGTGGCGGGGCTACCGGAGGAATCAATAACAATAAGTAATAAACCAATTATTGGGGTCTTCTAAGTAGAAGGCTCCAATAATTAAAAATATAATTGAGAATATCTCAAAAGACTTTTATAGATAGATTGGGTAATAGTAATGAAAAAAACCGGCCTTTTTGAGACCGGTTTTTTTGTGCTTAAATCAGATTATTTATAGCTCACTTTCTTGATTGCGTCGACTGTCCGCTTCACATTTGGAATAGTCACATCAATGTAATTTGGAGAATAACTCAATGGAATATCCATGGAGTTTACCCGGATGACAGGAGAGTCTAGGTAATCAAAAGCATATCTCTGGAAGTGATAAGTCAATTCTGAAGAAATGCCAGCTAATGGATTGGCTTCTTCCACAATGACAACTCGGTTTGTTTTCTTTACTGATTCCACACAAGTGGCATAATCAATCGGTCTCACAGTTCTCAAGTCGATCACTTCACAATCAATTCCTTCTTTGGCCATTTCTTCTGCTGCCTGAAGTGCCACTTTCATCATCTTTCCAAAAGAAATGACAGTTACGTCCTTTCCTTTTCTTTTGATTTCAGCGACTCCGATAGGAAGAAGGTATTCACCTTCAGGAACTTCCCCTCTATCACCATACATCACCTCAGACTCCATGAAAATCACTGGGTCTGGGTCACGAATTGCAGACTTCAGGAGTCCTTTTGCATCGTATGGGTTAGATGGAACAATCACTTTTAGACCTGGAGTATTTGCAAACCAATTTTCAAAATTGGAAGAGTGTGTTGCTCCTAATTGACCTGCGTTTCCAGTTGGGCCACGAAAAACAATCGGAACACTGTAAGCACCACCAGTCATCGCATACATTTTAGCAGCGGAGTTGATGATTTGATCTATGGCTACTAAAGAAAAGTTGAAAGTCATAAACTCAATAATCGGTTTTAGACCATTCATAGCAGCACCAACACCTAAACCGGCAAAACCTAGCTCAGCAATTGGAGTATCGTAAACACGCTCTGGACCAAACTCATCCAGCATTCCTTGTGATACTTTATAAGCACCGTTATATTCAGCTACTTCTTCGCCCATCAAAAAAACGCTTTTGTCACGTCTCATTTCTTCAGACAAGGCCTCTCTCAGGGCTTCACGAAACTGTAATTCTCTCATTAGTTTAAGACAAAATTTGGATCGTAAAAATAGAAAGGAATTGGGCAATTGCAAAAATACATCCCTTGATTAATCTCCTTATTTAACCCAAAAACACAGTTTTGGTGTTTACAAATTCCAAAATCCCATATTTGCCCAGTTCTCGACCAAACCCGGACTTTTTAATTCCCCCAAAAGGAAGATGTGGATTTGATGCAACCATGGCATTTAAAAAGACTGCACCGCTTTCGATTTTTGAGGCTAATTCTTCTCCTTTTTTTAGGTCTTTCGTCCACAAGGAGCTTCCCAGCCCAAATTCAGAATCATTTGCCAGCTCGATGGCTTCCTCTTTATTTCGGACTTTAAAAAGCGTCGCAACTGGCCCGAATAGTTCCTCAGAATAAGCTGGAGAGTTTTTAGGGATATCAGCAATAACCGTAGGAATAAATTCTGCAGAATCTTTGGCAGGTTTTATTCCACCCTGGATAATTTTTGCTCCGGCATTTTTACTTTTTTCTACCTGATCGTATAGTTCGCTCGCAAGATCAGCTCTTGCCATACAGGCAAAATCTGAATTTTCATCCAATGGATCTCCAGATTGCAATTTGTTTAGGTTTTTGCAAAACAGATCGACAAACTCATCATAGACAGGTTCTTCAATGATAAATCTCTTGGCAGCAATACAGCTTTGACCAAAGTTGATCATCCTCGCTTTTACAGCAGTTTCTGCCGCCAAAGGGATATCTGCGTCTTGCAGGACTATAAAAGGATCACTTCCTCCTAATTCCAAAACTGACTTTTTAATGTTTTTAGCAGCCTCTGATGCAACTGAAGCCCCCGCTTTTTCACTGCCTGTCAGTGTTATGGCTTTTACAATTGGGTCCGAAATAATCTGGTTGGTGTGTTTGGTTTCTATCAATAAACTTTGGAAAACACCTGTTGGGAATCCTGCTTTGGCAAACACCTCTTCTATAGCCAATGAGCATTGTGGGACATTAGAAGCATGCTTTAATAAACCGGTATTTCCTGCCATCAGGGTAGGCGCTGCAAATCTGAACACCTGCCAAAACGGAAAATTCCAAGGCATGACAGCCAAAACAGTTCCAATAGGTTCGTGACTGATTTTTGCCTTTTTTCCATCTGGAAGTTCAATAGGCTCATCGGCTAAAAAATTCTCGGCCCTTTCTGCATAGTAATCGCAGACCCATGCACATTTCTCAATTTCTGCCAAGGACTCCTTGATTACTTTACCCATTTCCAAAGAAATGATTTTTGCGTAATGATTTTTTTGATCCCGCAATTCGCCGGCAGCTTTTCTCATTAGAGCCGAGCGGTCACTAAAAGAAAGCCTTTTCCATTCTGTATAGGCACAAGTTGAAGTGTCTAATTTCTCTTTTATTTCCGCCTCAGTCAGAGGTGTGTAGGTTTGTAATGTTTCCCCAGAAAATGGGTTTATTGATTTAATCTTATTCATTTTTCTATTGGTTTGCCTTCTTCAGTCCAATTCGAGAAGCCTCCGTCCAGCAATAAGATTTTTCCGAAACCCATGTTTTGCATTTCTAAACTTGATTTCTGCTGTCTTCCTCCTCCCATACAATAAACTGCGTAAGTTTTGGTTTTGTCCAGGTTTTCAAGCTTTTCTTGAAAATCCTCACCCATAAAATTGATTAAAACAGCATCCTTGATATGACCTTCAGTAAACTCTTCAGGAGTTCTCACATCCAGGATGACTAGATCTTTGTTTTCCAAAATTTCTTTTTCTAATTCATCGGGAGATACTGAAATGGTATTGGGTTCACTCGTCTTAGAAGAACACGAGATTAGAAAAAGGATGTAAATGAAAGTAAGGACGATTTTTATTTGAGTTTTCATAAGGAATTAATTTGAGAAGAAATTTTTGAATACCAACTTGAGAGAAATTTAACCTCTTTCAATAGAAATGCCTACTAAGGTCGCCCTCATTTCTGATTCCCACAGCTACATAGATCACAAAACGCTTACCTATTTGCAAGATGTAGATGAAATCTGGCATGCTGGAGATATTGGTGATCAAAAAGTAATGGATCAACTTCCTTCTGGAAAGACCATCAGGGCGGTTTTTGGGAATATTGATGATCAGGACGCTCAAATGAATTATCCGGAATGGCTGGAATGGGAGATAGAAGGAGTCAAAGCGCTGATGACCCACATTGGGGGAAAACCGCCACGCTACGCAAAGGGGGTGAAAACTAAAATCAGAGAACTAAAGCCCCAGCTATTTATATGCGGGCACTCCCATATTTGCAAAGTGGAATACGATGCGGAATTGAAAACATTATATATGAACCCTGGAGCTATTGGCCAACAGGGCTTTCATATGATGCGAACCCTTTTATTATTTGACTTAGAGCAAGGTCAGGTGAAAAATCTTCGAGTGGTGGAATTAGGAAAGCGGGGGAAATAAAAAAGGCGATCTTTTGATCGCCTTTTACCTCTTAAATAATGGATAATTATTTGCTGAAAGACTTTTTCAATTCTTCTACGTCCACGTTTTTAATCACTGGCTTTGCGCTCAGTTGCTTGATTTTGATCACGCGAGTAGTCTGACTTAGTCTTTTTCTCTTCAACTTTCTTTTTAAAGTAGTAACTGCCATGGCCGTATATGTTTTAATGTTTTTGTTTCGAAACGAAGCGCAAAATTAAGAAAACAAATCTTGTTTGCCTAGTCTTATGAGTAAATAAATTCGAATTGATTCCATATTAAAGGGCTCTTTAGCATTTTTTGAATAAATTTGAGGCTTAAATCACCTGATTAAGCATGCAAAAACCTGGTCTTCCAAAAGGAACAAGAGATTTTGGGCCACTTCAAATGGCTCGCAGAAACTTTATCTTAAACACGATTAAAGACACTTTTCAGTTATTTGGGTATCAGCAAATAGAGACTCCTTCCATGGAAAACCTGTCTACCTTAACTGGAAAATATGGAGATGAAGGAGATCAGTTACTTTTTAAAATACTAAACAGTGGGGATTATCTGAAGAATGTCTCTTCTTCAGATCTGGATGCTGGTGCCAATGCTGCTTTATCAAAAGTTTCGGAGAAAGGTCTGAGATATGACTTAACAGTTCCTTTTGCCCGGTTCGTGGTGATGAACAGAAATGAGTTGACTTTTCCATTTAAAAGATTCCAAATACAACCTGTCTGGAGAGCAGATAGGCCCCAGAAAGGAAGATATAGGGAGTTTTACCAATGTGATGCAGATGTAGTCGGCACAGAAAGCCTCGTTTGTGAAGCAGAAATTATTCTGATGATCCGGGATGTTTTCTCCAAACTTGGTCTAAAAGACTATTCCATCAAAGTCAACAATAGGAAGATATTGACTGGCATTTCTGAGGCCATTGGTGCAGCCGGTAAAGAAGGTCCCCTTTGTGTAGCCATTGATAAACTGGATAAAATCGGCTGGGATAAAGTCAAAGAAGAGCTAGCAGATCGAGGGTTTACTGCTCAGTCAATTGAAAAATTAGCTCCTTTGGTAAACTTGGATTCTGATTACAAAGGTAAGATCGACTATCTAAAAGAATTTTTAGCAGTTAGCGAGATTGGTCTGAAAGGAGTGGAGGAATTTGAAGAGATGTTGTCAATCCTTGGTCAAATGGGTGAAAATCTGGATCATGTAGATTTTGATATCATGCTTGCGAGAGGTCTTTCGTATTATACTGGGGCTATCTTTGAAGTCAAAGTAAACAACGTATCTATAGGTTCTGTGAGTGGAGGGGGGCGATATGATAATCTGACCGGAGTATTTGGCCTGACCGGAGTTTCTGGAGTTGGTTTCTCTTTTGGTGTGGACCGCTTATATGATGTGTTGGATGAACTGGAGTTGTTCCCTGAAGAAAGTTTGAAAGGAACAAAAATAGTATTGGCACATTTTGATGAGAAAGGGTTTCAATATGCGCTGTCGGTTTTGACCAAGCTGAGAAAGGCTGGCATCAAGGCTGAAATTTTCCCAGATGTGACAAAAGTGAAGAAGCAATTGGATTTTGCTTCTAAAAAAGGAATTCCATGGGTGGGGATTTGTGGAGATAATGAAATTCAATCCCAAAGCCTGGCTTTAAAAAATCTGGAATCCGGAAATCAGGAAACTTTGAAGATTGAAGACGTGATTTCTTTACTTCACAGTAATTAATCGATTTCTATAATTGAACAAACCGGTAAGGTGAGGCCGCCTTTTAAAGAAATATAATCATTGCCTACTGCCCAGACAGTGGTGTAGATTTGATAAATATGACCATCTGCAGCCTCAAAAGTCAAATGGACTTTTGTTTGTAGAAGGTTTCCAAGAGTTTGGGACCTGTAAAGTTTAGCCTGTCGGATTTTCTGGGAATTGATATCAGGAAGAACCTCTTTTTTGCTGAAAAACAGCTGTGCAAGATGCTCTTTTTCAATAGTTTCTATAGGATTCATAAGGAGAAGGTTTGATTAAGTTTTAGACTGGTTTTTAGATAAAAAAGTTTCAGTGTTTGAAATGTTCCTGAAAAAAAGATCATTGTCGAATAGAAAGAAAACTACTTTAGGAGAACCTTGGTTTAGATTGAATGCTATACAGGAGCATTACTTGAAAATTGTTAATTAAATACAAGAATTATGTTTGATATAATGGGAATGATGGGCAAAGTGAAAGAGGCCCAAGCGAAAATAAAGGAAGCCCAAGCAAAATTGGTCCACCTTACTGCTGAAGGTGAATCCGGAGCAGGATTGGTGAAAGTGACAGTTAATGGAGATCGAAAAGTCCTGAAAGTGGAGATGGATGAATCCCTTTTGACTCCTGCTGACAAAGAAATGCTGAGTGATTTGGTAGTAGCTGCCACTAATATTGCGATGGAAGCCATCGATGCCAAAATTAAATCTGCAATGAAATCCGCCACCGAAGGAGTGATGCCCAATATTCCCGGAATGGATCTGGGAAGTATGTTCGGATGATTCTAGCCTGATAGCTTATCATTCAGGAAATGTGATGAACTATATTAGATTCCATTTGAACTTTGAAAATCATAGCTTAGCCATATGAAGCTCGGTGCAATTGTCATACTCAACTACAATGGGGAAGGAATGCTGAAAAAATTCCTTCCCTCTGTTTTGGCTTATAGCCAATCCGATATCTGGGTGATTGATAATGCCAGTACTGATGGATCTCTTTCCTTGCTTGAGGAGGACTTTCCAAGTGTTCAAACGATTCTTCTGAAAGAGAATTTCGGATATGCTGGAGGGTATAACTGGGGATTATCCCAGCTTGAAGGAAATTACCAATACTATATTTTATTGAATTCCGATGTGGAGGTAACTCTTGGTTGGGATCGGACTCTTCTCAATACGGCTAGTGAAAATCCTGACTTTGCAGCTTTACAACCGAAGATCCTTTCTTACCAAAATCCGGATCAATTTGACTATGCCGGCGCTGGTGGAGGTTTTTTGGATTCACTTGGGTATCCTTATTGTAGAGGTAGAATCTGGGATAATGTGGAAAAGGACAGTGGGCAGTACAATGATTCCATAGAAGTGGATTGGGCTTCTGGAGCCTGTATGCTTGTGAAGGCAGACTTGTTTCATCAATTGTCTGGTTTTGATGGCTATTTCTTTGCCCATATGGAGGAGATAGACCTTTGCTGGCGAATGAGGAATATTGGATGGAAGATCGGTTATTGTGGAGAGGTTTCAATTTTCCATGTGGGAGGTGCCACTTTAGAGAGAAGTAGTCCAAGGAAGCTGTTTTTGAATATTCGAAATAGCCTTTCTATGATTTATAAAAATGAGGGAAGATTCCTTTTTATGTGGATTTTTGTCACAAAATTCTGCTTGGAGTTTATGGCTGCGATTTCTTTTTATTTAAAAGGTCAAAGAGAAAATGCCCTTGCCATTAGAAAGGGGTATTATGAGTTTTTATTTAAAAGAAGTTTTGCCGAGGATCAGGTAATTAAAGGAAAATTGAAAAGCTACCGTAAAAGAAATGGTCCGGTCAATTTTCTAATTTTCCATACGGGAATTTTGAGGAAGAAAACCTTTCAATCACTTTAATCAAACAATACAGGATTGTTACTTTTTCTGAAGTATTTCCTGATTTTCATCATCATCGCCATAGATACATAGATGATCACTGGTGAGCCCATGGTAATGAATGAAGTGTAAATAAAAAATAATCTGATGCTATCGATTGGAAAATTTAATTTCTCCCCTAACCTTGAACAAACCCCAAAAGCTCTTTCTTCAAAGAATAATTTCAACCTTTCCATAATCATCAAGTGGTTTAGTGGTTTAAATTTAGAAAAAATGTTGATCCAAACTATAAAGCATAATGTTTAATCGATTGTTTCTGAAAACAATACTAATTTTTTCATCAGCTCTTATTTTCTATTCTTGTGAATCAAGAATAGTGCCCGAAAGTAATTTTTTAAAGGATTCAGGGATACAACCTGCCAAACTTACTTATGTGAGGGATTCTATTTCATTTGAGATAAAAGGTGAGATTCCGATAGTTTCTGCTTTAAGCCCTAAAAGCCCCAAAGTGGAAGTCCAATTGAGAGGTTCGTCTATGAATCTGAATTTAGGGAAGTTGGATTTGGCCAAACTCGTTGGGAAATATGAATACAAAAAATCCTTTAAAATAAAATACGAGCCTTGGATGGAAGGCTCTATGGTGGAACTCTTATTCTATCAAGGTAAAAATACCCAGAATCCAAGCGAAAAGAAGGTACTTGCGAAAGGAGTAAAAACCACTCCTTTATTGGCTAAAATTGGCAAAGTCAGTCCTGACGAACCTATTCCACAAGTAGGCCTATACATTCCCACGGGTAGTCTGGATAAAGACTTGTCCAGGTATAGCGAATTTTCATTGTTGTTTTCATCAGGGGCATCAAAAATCAACAGTTTTGCTGGTAACGAAAAAGTACTGGACTCACTTAAAAAATTCATACTAAAATACCCGTCGATTACATCCATCAAGATTACAGGTACCCAATCTCCTGAATCTTCTGAGGGAAAAAGCAGCAAACTTGGTATGGATAGGGCTGAAGCGGCTTTTAGGTATTTGAAAGAATCCAATCTGCTTTTTTCAGATAGTATTTTGGAAATTTCTTCGAGGTGGAATGACTGGTTTGATTTTAGGTTGCTGTTGCGCGATTATGAGAGTTTGTCCACCCAGAGGAAAGATCAGTTTTATGCCATTTTATTAAATGGGCAAGATTATCAGACCCAATCTACAGCTCTTAGAAAGTTAAACGGTTTCAACCAAGTCTCCCGGGATCTGTTTCCGAAATTAAGGGCAGCTAAAATTGAAATTCAGGCAAAGCCCTTATCAGGATTAGATCAACAACAAACGTCCAAATTAAAAGCAGCTCTGGCTGGTACAGGTGTAAATTCAGGTCTCAGTCAGTTGGAATGGGCCATTGCAGGCGAGTCATCTCCTAGATTGGATGATAAAGAGTTGATTTATAGTAAAATGACTGAATTGTTTAGATCTGCGTTAGCCTATAATAATTTAGCCGTAGTCAAAATCAGGCAGGCACAAAGGACCTTGGATCCCCAAAGACAAAAGGATTTCTGGGAAGAGGCAAATAGGTTGCTGGATCAAGCGGCTAAAATCGAAAACAGTCCTTACGTGTTACATAATCAGGGACAGATTTTGATCCTTCAGGATCGTACATGGGATGCCTATAAAAAATTGTCAGATGCATCTGTTTTGACTAAAAATGAAGACTTTTTGAGATTAAATGAAAGTTTGAGAGGAGCTTTGGACATAATAAGAGGAGATTATAAATTGGCAACTTTGCGTTTTCAGTATCAATATTCTAATCCAAAGGATTTTTTTAATAAAGGTTTGGCTTATTTCATGAGCGGTGACTTTGCAAATGCCAGCCTTTCTTTTGAAGAGTCGGTCACAGCAGGACGGTCATATGGATATGGTTTCTATGGGCTTGCTTTGATAGCAGCTGCCAGTGGACAGGAAGAAGTGGCTTTAATTCATTTAAAACGCGCTATTGATAGCAGTGAGGTACTTTATCAAAAATCATTAATTGATCCGGAATTTGAAGAATTGAGACAAACTCAAGAGTTTTTCGAAATATTTAAGTGAAATTTTTTTAAAAAAAATTGATTTTCATTTTTCTAATAAATCGTATGCTTTTTTGTAAACATAGTATGAATATGGCTTTAAAATTCTTTCATTTTTAATATTGTGAGATAAAATTAAGCTTTGACTATTCTTGGAGAGATATTTATTTGAAAATTAGGGCAAGTGCCAAATTTTATTTTTTAGGTTTGGATTTGAATTTTGTTTTAGAATCTTTAACATTGAAGATCAAGTGAAACAATAAAACCCTAAATCAATGCCTATGACCTATCTTTTCTACTATTAGTGCCCTACCCAAAGCATCTTCTGATGCGCTCAAACCTATGGGTTTAAACCCAATTGCAGGTATTTACCACGGTATAACACATATTTCTTAACCAATTCATTGGTGCTGTATGAATGTGTTATTTTTGCGAACCATCGCAATCGATTGCATTAACAATTGAAAAACAAGCATTTACAATTAATCTTGTTACCCAATCTATCTATGTTTATGAAAAATATTTACAAAAGTCTAAGTGCTCTATTAATGCTCTTAGTTCTTTCCAGTGCGGCAGCTTTTGCGCAAAAAACCGTAACTGGAACTGTTTTGGACGAGTACGATGTAGGACTTCCAGGAGTTTCTGTTCTAGTAAAAGGAACAACTACAGGTACTGCCACTGACATTGACGGAAAATTCTCCCTAAATGTCCCAAATGACCAAGCTGTATTGGTCTTCTCTTTTATCGGTTACACTGCGGTTGAGCAGGTAGTTGGTAATAGAAGTATAATCGATGTCAAATTGAGTCCAGATGAAACCACGCTTACTGAGTTGGTTGTTACTGGTTATACAATTGACAGCAGAAGGGAAACCACAGGTGCGATTGCCACTGTGGATCCTAAAGATTTGACAGTAATTCCAACTGGAAACGTGGAGCAAGCACTTCAAGGACGTGTATCCGGTGTGACAGTAATTACTAATGGTCAGCCTGGAACAACATCCATTATTCGTGTTAGAGGTTTCGGTTCCTTCGGTGGAAATGAGCCTTTGTATGTCGTTGATGGGGTACCTGTTCAGTCAACTGACTTCTTAAATCCAGATGATATTGCATCCACCACAGTATTGAAAGATGCTGCGGCTGCTTCTATTTATGGTGCTAGAGCTTCTAACGGTGTTATTATTTATACCACTAAAAGAGGTCGTAAAGGCAACCAGAAATTGCGAGTTGATTACAATGGTATGTTTGGTGTAACTACACCAGGTGCTGGTTTGGATATGATGAATCCTCAGGATTTTGCCAATACCACATGGTTAGCAGAAACTAATCAGGCTATTATTGATGGAAGAGCTCCTAAATATGAGCATCCTCAATTTGGTACAGGTACTACTCCAGTACTTCCGTATTATATCAATGTTGGTGGAGCTGCAGGTGTAGCTGGACCATTTACTGCTGCTCAATTAGAAGAGGAAAGAGCAAAATATAATGTCGATAGAAATAAAGGCTCTGTTTATCAATTAGTAAGAGCTGCTACAGGCGAAGGTACTGACTGGTACAAAGAATTGACCAGAAGTGCTCCTTTGACCCGTCATTCCATTGGATTGAATGGTGGCTCTGAAACAAGTAGATTCTTCATTGGTCTTGGTTATCAAGATCAGGCTGGTATCATGAAAAACAACAACTTCAAGAGAATCTCTTTAAGAGCTAATTCTGAATTTGATGTTACTAAGAAGTTTAGAATCGGTGAAAACTTCCAGGCTACCTATCGTCAGGTTTTAGGCCAGACAGGTGGTAACGGAGGTAGAGGAGTTGCAGCTGATGAAAATGATATTCTTCAAGCATTCAGAATGCCATCTATCATCCCAGTTTATGACGAGTTTGGCGGATATGCAGGTACTGCGGCCAGAGGTTTCAACAACCCTAGAAACCCGATTGCAAACAGAGATGGTTTAGAGAATAACAGAAACTTCAATGCGAATATCTTTGGTAATGTGTATGCTGAATATGATATCTTGGAAGATTTGACATTTAGAACTTCTATCGGTGGTCAGTATAATAATTATTACTACTGGAACTATTCAAGATTGCAGTACGAAAACTCTGAAAACAACTCTTCATTTGGATATTCTGAAGGATCAGGATTTAATTTCCAGTGGGTATTTACCAATACCTTGAGTTGGAAAAAAACATTTGACAAGCATGCCTTTGATGTGATCTTAGGTCAGGAAGCTTTGAATAATGGCTCTGGAAGAGGCATTGATGCTTCTGGCCAGAATCCATTCTCAACGGATGTTGACTTTATCACGATTTCAAATTTGCCAGTATCTACAAGACAGGTTAACTCCTTTTTATACAGAGGTGTAAACTTTGCTTCTTATTTCGGTAGATTGAATTATACGTTTAACGACAAGTATTTATTCAGTGCCGTTGTAAGACGTGACGGTTCATCTGTGTTTGGTGAAAATTCCAGATATGGTGTGTTCCCTGCATTCTCTGCAGCTTGGAGGATTTCTTCTGAGTCTTTCTTGCAAAGCGCAACTTGGATAGACGAATTGAAAATCCGTGGTGGTTGGGGTCAAATGGGTAACTCTAACCCTGTTCCCGCGACTAACCAATATTCTCTATTTGGAGGAAATGTAGGAGCATCTTCCTATGATATTGGAGGAACAAATAGTTCAGCTACTATTGGATTTAGAAGAACTACTATTGGTAACCCAAATACACAGTGGGAAACAGCAGTGACCAAAAACATTGGTTTTGATGGTACATTCTTCAATGGAAGATTGGATATCATTTTAGACTTATGGCAGAAAGATACCAAGGACTTGTTGTTCCAGCTTCCAATTCCTCAGACAGCAGGTAGTAATGCTACCCCTCCTTTCGTAAACATTGGTCAAATGAAGAATGCCGGTGTAGATTTATTGGTTGGAGTAAAAGGAAATCTTTCAAGTGCATTTACTTACGATTTGACAGTTAATGCATCTACTTTGAAAAATGAGATTGTAGCACTAGCTCCAGGCTTGGACATTATTACTACAATCAACCCTAGCTATAGAGGTATCCAGCCAATCAGAAACCAAGTAGGACAGTCCCTTTCTGCGTTCTTTGGCTATAAAGTAGAAGGACTATTTAGAAATGCAGAGGATGTAGCTAACCATGCAACTCAGGATGGAGCAGCTCCAGGTCGATTCAAATTTGAAGATGTGGATGGTGATGGAGAAATTACTCCTGATGACAGAACATTCATCGGTAGCCCGGTTCCTGATTTTACAGGTGGTGTAAACTTTACTGTAGGGTATAAAGGATTGGATTTATCTGTTTACTTATATACTTCCATAGGAAACGAAATCTGGAACCAATCTAGATGGTTTACTGACTTCTATCAGACTTTTGAAGGAGCTGCAATTTCTGAGCGTCTGAAAGATGCTTGGACTCCTGAAAACCTAGATGCTGAAATTCCAGTTGTAGAAAAGACAGCAAACTTCTCTACTTCAAACGTAGGTAATTCATTCTATGTAGAAGATGGTTCTTACTTAAGATTACAAAACGTGACTTTGGGTTATACACTACCTGCTTCATTGCTTGAAAGATGGAGATTGGAAAGAGTGAGAATGTTTGCTTCTGCGAATAACCTATTTACTCTAACAGGTTATAGCGGTTTGGATCCAGCGGTAGGTGGAAATGCTGATACTACTTTCGGTATTGACGTGGGTAACTATCCTGTAACTACAGGTTATACTTTTGGCTTGAATCTAAGCTTCTAAGTATCATATAAAGATAAATCGAGTTATAGAAACTATAATTGATTAAAAAAATGAAGAATTATAAATTAAAAATCGGAGCACTTTTGTCCTCAGCAATCATGATGGTGGCAGTAAGCTGTAGCGATGATTTTCTAGATGTGCCGGCTACAGGACAATTGGCAGAAGCCCAATTGACCACGCTTGCAGGTCTGGAGGCATCTTTGATTGCTGCTTATTCACAAGTGAATGGGAGAGGGAATAGACTGTCATCTCCATCCAACTGGGTATGGGGAAGTATCAGAGGGGGCGAAGCCAACAAAGGCACTGACCCTGGTGATTTCAGTACAATTAATCCTATCCAACGTTTTGAATTGAATGCTGCTTCAGGAGATGTTGGTTCCAAATGGAATGGCGCTTATGAAGGTATCGCAAGGTCTAATAACGTTTTGAGATTAATGTTAAAAAGAGGAGCAGATGTGACCGATGCTGATGCAGCAAGAATCTCTGCCCAGGCGAGATTTCTAAGAGCACATTACTACTTTCAATTGAAAAGAGACTATGGTAATACTCCTTATGTGGATGAAAATGTAGATTATGGCTCTGGCTTGGAAGAAGTAAGCAACAATCAGGATCTTTATCCTTTTATAGAAGCTGATCTTCAGTATGCCGTTGAGAATTTGCCTGCTACTCAATCACAAGTAGGTAGAGTAAACTCTTGGGCTGCAAAATCTATGCTTGCAAAAGTCTATTTGTATCAAGGTAAATTCTCTCAGGCTAAAACCTTGTTTGATGACATCATTGCAAATGGTGTGACTAGCAATGGCCTGAAGTATGGATTAGTTGCATACTATGATGACATGTTCAGAGGTGCTAATGATAACCATCAGGAATCTGTTTGGGCTTATCAAGCTGCTGCCAACACTGGATCTGTGAACAATGCAAACCCAGAATTTGACTTGAATTTCCCATACAATGGTGGTCCAGGTGGATGCTGCGGGTTCTTCCAGCCAAGTTTCTCCTTTGTGAATTCATTTAGAACAAATGCAAATGGACTTCCTTTAATTGATGGCTCGTACAATGATCCTTCCAACAGTGTAAAAACTGATATGGGCTTGCAAAGTGATGCTCCTTTTACTCCTGATGCAGGTAATCTTGATCCAAGATTGGATCATACTGTAGGTAGAAGAGGTATTCCTTATTTGGACTGGCAAGATCATCCAGGTGCTGCTTGGATCAGAAATCAACCAAATGGAGGGCCATATACTCCTAAAAAATATGTTTATCAGGTTGCTGAAAAAGGCTCTTATCAGGATAATTCATCTTGGACCCCAGGTTACACAGGAATCAATTTCATGATCATCAGATTTGCGGATGTATTATTGATGGCTGCTGAAGCTGAAATCGAAGTTGGAAGTCTTGAAAAAGCTAGAGAATATGTGAACATGGTTAGAACCAGAGCCATGAATTCTGAACTAATGAGAGATAATGGTACTCCTGCTGCAAATTATAAAGTAGGACTTTACACCTCTCCTTGGAGTGATGCAGCTACTGCAAAGAAAGCTGTAAGACTAGAAAGAATGCTTGAACTTGGTATGGAAGGTCATAGATTCTATGATTTGGTAAGATGGAATACAGTTCAAGAAGAGCTTGACAAATATCTTGCTTATGATGGATCAATTTTAGTAGCTGCACTTGGTGGCGCTAAGTTTACAGAAAAACACAAATTGGTTCCAATTCCTCAAGATCAAATTGACTTGGTTGGATCTGACATCTTGATTCAAAATCCTGGTTTCTAATATAGGATTGATCAAAATTTAAAGAGAAGGCCTTAGGCCTTCTCTTTTGTTTTTTAGCCTACTTAAATAGTGATTTTTTTTCTCTAATCTTTCAAAAGTGCTAATTTGAACCGTTCTATACCCAATTAAAATTACTATGAAATCCCAGTGCCTTCTCTTTTGTGGAGTATTGCTTTTTGCATTTACTTCCTGTCAGAAAGAGACAAATTTATTCGAATTGAAATCCCCCGAATCTACAGGGATTGATTTTGCAAATACTATCGTAGAAACTGATTCTTTTAATATTCTGACTGATGAATACATTTTCAATGGAGGCGGATTGGCCATTGCAGATTTTGACAATAATGGTCTTCCTGATGTATTCTTTACCGGTAATCAGGTTTCTAATAAGCTTTATTTAAATCAAGGTGATTTCAAGTTCAAAGATATCTCTGCCGTAGCTGGAATAGAAGCTGGAGATAAATGGTGTACTGGGACAACCGCGGTAGACATCAACGAGGATGGATTGATGGATATTTATGTGGCAGCTGCTATGATGAAAGGAGCGGGAGAAAGAAATAACCTGCTTTTTGTAAATCAGGGAGTGAATGCTGAAGGGGAAGTGACATTTAAGGAAATGGCCACACAATATGGAATAGCTGATTCTGGAAATGGAATGGGAGCCGCATTTATTGACTATGATCTGGATGGAGATTTGGATTTATATGTTTTGAATAATGAACAGAGTAGGGTAACCCCAAGTAACTATCGTGAGAAAATCACCGATGGTACTGCGATCAATAACGATGCTTTTTATAGAAATAATGGAGATGGAACATTTACAAACGTCACCAAAGAAGTAGGAATTACTATTGAAGGGTTTGGTTTGGGCTTATTGATCTCTGATTTAAATAATGATGGCTGGCCTGATATCCATGTCAGTAATGATTATGTAACCAATGATATCCTTTATATCAACAATCAGGACGGTACTTTTAGTAATAAAATCGGAGAAAGTCTAAGGCATCAAAGCCAGTTTTCCATGGGCTCTGATATTGCTGATTTTAACAATGATCAGCTTCCGGATATTTTTACTTTGGATATGCTTGGTGAAGGGAATTATCGAAAAAAGACGACTATTGGGAGTAATGCCTACCAAACATATATCAATAATGAGCAATGGGGGTATGAATATCAGTATGTCAGAAATATGCTGCATATGAATAACGGACCTGGAATTCCGTTTAGTGAAGTAGGGATGATGGCTGGAGTCTATCAAACTGACTGGAGTTGGGCTCCTTTATTTGGCGATGTGGACAATGATGGAATGAGAGACCTTTTAGTGACCAACGGTTTTCCTAGGGATATCACTGACAAAGATTTCGCAAACTACCGAGCCGACGTTGGAAGCGTTGCCACGATCAGACAATTATTGGACTCTATTCCAATTGTCAAGATCCCAAATTATGCTTTTAAAAACTCCGGGAATTTAAGTTTTGAGGATTTCAGCACCGAATGGGGTTTGGATAAACCTTCATTTTCCAATGGAGCTGCTTTGGTGGACCTCGACCAAGATGGGGACCTTGACTATATTGTGAATAATATCAATGATCCAGCTTTTGTCTTCGAAAACAAGCTTTCAGATGATAAATCCAAAGGGAGTTATTTGAGGTTGAATTTGGTTGGGCCTAAGCAGAACCCGAATGGACTAGGGGCAAAAGTGACCATAGATCTAGGTAATGGACAAAAATTATATCAAGAGCAACAAATAGTGAGAGGATATATGTCCTCCATTGATCCGGTGATGCATTTTGGTTTGGGAGGTTCGAAAACTGTAGAAGGAATTTCAGTGATTTGGCCTGATGGCAGCGAGGATAATTTGACCAATATTACTCCAAACCAAGTACTGTCGATTCATTATTCTGATGCAAAAACTGGTGCAAATCGATATGCAGTGATCGATTATAAGTTTGGTCCTAAGTTATTCACAGATGTGACTGAGTCAAGTGGATTGATTTATACTCATCAGGAGGATGATAAAATTGATTTTTATACCCAACGCACCATCCCTCACAAACTTTCTCAGTATGGTCCAAGCTTAGCTGTGGGAGATATAAATGGAGACGGGTTTGAGGATTTAGTTGTCGGGTCATCCAGTGGTTATTTTCCGATTTCATTTCTTCAAAATCCGGACGGGACATTTTCCCAGAAAGAGATTCTGAAAGATGAAAACCCAGCATTTGAAGAGATGGGTATGTTGCTTTTTGACCAGGACAATGATGGGGATTTGGATTTGTATTTGGTCAGTGGAAGTAATGAGTTTTTGCCTGAATCTGCAGAATATACCGATCGACTTTATGTTAATGATGGGAAGGGTGGATTTACATTGGATAAGAATTTTTCAGGAATCAAAGCCAGTGGATCAACTGTCAGAGGTGCCGATTATGATGGGGATGGATTTATGGATCTATTTGTAGGAGGTAGAACTCCTATGGCGAAATTTCCATTTCCAGATCAAAGCTTTATTCTTAAAAACCAGAATGGAATTTTCCAAGATGTGACTGATGAAATTGCTCCTGGATTAAAGGAGGTTGGAATGGTGACGGATGCTGTTTGGTCAGATGTGGATTTAGACAATCAAGTTGATTTGGTTGTGGTTGGAGAATTGATGGCTGTAACAATATTCAAAAATGATGGAGGGAAGTTCACTAAAATAGAACAGACAGGTTTAGAAAATGCGCTCGGTTGGTGGAATTCTATAGCTTCTGGAGATTTTGACCAAGATGGTGATGTGGATTTTATTATAGGGAATCTAGGCGCGAATAATTCTCATAAGCCGAGTGCAGAAAGGCCAGTGAAAATTTACGCAAAGGATTTTGATAAAAATGGAAGTGTGGATCCAGTTACTTTTGCTTATTACAAAGGGAGAGATGGAGTTTACAATTCATTTCCTAGTCACTTCTGGGGAGATTTGTATGGTCAAAGTACCTTGTTCAGAAGAAAGTATGAGCGATATAAAACCTATGCTTTAAGTAGCGAGCAGGATTTACTTACTCAGGAGGAAAAGCAAGATGCTTTGGTACTGACGGGTAATTATGATCAATCTGCCTATATCGAGAACCTGGGGGGAGGTAAATTTTCTATCAAAGCTCTACCAAGGATTGCGCAGGTAGGGCCAGTCAATGGAATCGTTGTTTCAGATTATGATCAGGATGGGTATTTGGATGTAGCCTTGATCGGGAATGATTACGGCAATGAAATATTTATCGGGAAACTGGATGCGCACATCGGACTCATCCTAAAAGGGAATGGTGAGGGTGAATTTGAGCCACTGCCTGCTACGGAGAGCGGTTTTCTCGTTTCGGGTGATGGAAAGGCATTGGTTAAAATTGCAACCGCGGATGGAAGTCCTCTTTTAGTGGCATCACAAAACAGAAATGTGTTGAAAGCATTTCAAACGAAACCAACTACAATAAGAACTTTAAGTGTTAAAGAAGATATTTTGGCAGTGATATTGGATTTGGGAAATGGTAAGACGCAACGGGTGGAAACAACACTCGGTTCAGGGTTTCTTTCCCAATCTAGCCGTGAGGTTTTGATTCCTAAAAATGTAAAAGGAATCAAAACCATTAACTACAAAGGGCAAGAAAATGACCTGTCTGATTTATATTGATTTATTGATAAAGTTTGCCCGGTGTTGCCTGGCAGATTTCAACCATCAGATTTGCCACTTTGTCGGTGACATCTTCAAAATAAAGCCTTCCTTTCTCAGGGGAGGCTTTTTTTGGATTTCCGATTCCGGTATCCTCAGTTACTTCCGACCATTTTCTTTCTGCCCAAGCCCATTTTTCTCTAAGACCAGTAATCACTGATTTTTTTTCATCTCCATCACCGGCCTCTTCAAGTGGAGTGACCAAATGTGGATGCAGATGCATGATTAGTGAAGTTTCCATTTCATCTGCATGGTCTCCCTTTTCTTCAAAATACTTATCCTTATCCAGTGCCTGAAACCAATTGCAGGTGAAAAGGAGCATTTCTGGAAAAGAAAGTCCCAGCTCACGGAGCATGGTTTTAAAATCATTTCCACCATGACTATTGACAATCAGAAGTTTTTTCAAGCCTTGTCTGTCAAGAACAGTAATCAGATCTCTTAAAATTGCCATCTGGGTACTGGGGTTTAAATTCATATCCAAATAAATATCCGACTGTCCAGTATTAACACCGAAAGGAATGGTAGGAAGTATTGTTACTTTTGCCCCCTTTTCCCAGGCTTTTCTCCCGCTTTCTTCTGCCACGGCGTCTGCCTCATAGACATCCGTCCCATATGGCATGTGGTAATTATGTGCTTCTGTAGCACCCCAAGGTAAAACTGCCAATTCAAATCGATCACTTTTTAGGTTTTTCCAATTTGCTTCTTTTAAAATATAAGGTCTCATTTTTAGGGGTTTTCGGAATCTATTGATAAATGGTTTATTTAATTAAAGGCAATTTTGATAATTTGAAGCCTCATTCGAAATTAATCCTTATGTCTGAAAGAAGAAAGTTTATTAAGAAGTCCCTTTTAGGATCTGCACTATTAGTACCCGGAGTTTCTAACGCATTTGTGGGTAGACAAACAAATCAATTAATCGGAGAAAAGCCGTTGATTTTATCCACTTGGAACCACGGATTACCAGCAAATGCAGCTGCCATTTCAAAGTTAAAAGAGACCGGTAGTATTCTGGATGCAATGGAGACAGGAGTGAAAGATACTGAGTTGGATCTCAGTAATTTATCCGTTGGTCTGCAGGGATTGCCTGATAGAGAAGGTATCACGACCTTGGATGCTTCAATCATGACCGGAGATGGATCCTGCGGTTCAGTTGCATTTGTGCGACAAGTAAAACACCCGATTTCTTTGGCCAGAGCTGTGATGGAAAAAACTCCTCATGTAATGCTTGCTGGCGAAGGAGCAAGACAGTTTGCGATAGCAGAAGGTTTTCCTATAGAAAAAGAAGAATTAAGCCCGAAGGCAAAAGAAGCCTATGAGAAATGGAAAGTTACCAGTCAGTACAAACCTGTCATCAATATTGAAAATCATGATACCATAGGCATGATAGGCATGGACAAAGACGGAAATCTGGCGGGAAGTTGTACAACCAGTGGTCTTGCTTATAAAATGCATGGTAGAGTGGGCGATAGTCCTATTATCGGAGCTGGATTATATGTAGATAATGAAGTCGGAGCGGCAACTGCCACTGGTTTAGGGGAGTCTATTATTCGGATTTGTGGTAGTTTTTTAATAGTGGAGTTGATGCGACAAGGAAGAACTCCTCAGGAAGCTTGTGAAGAGGCAGTAAGAAGATTGATTTCTAAAAACAAAAACATCAAAGATATCCAGGCAGGTTTTCTGGCCATGAATAAAGAAGGTCAAATTGGAGCTTTTGCGGTTCATCCAGGTTTTAATTTTGCTCAGGGTACATTGAATTCCAATGTAATGGTGGATTCGAAAAGCCATTTCTGATATGCCACAAATCACTTTAGAAGCTCCGGTGTTTAGTGTTGAAGCAGCTTTGGAAGCAGCTGAATTCGGTGTGAACAGATTGGAGCTTTGTTCAAATTTCCCGGAAGGAGGAGAAACGCCTTCTGCGGGGATGTTGAAATTTCTGAAATCTGAAATTGATATTCCGGTCTTTGTGATGATTCGTCCTAGAGGAGGGGATTTCGCTTATTCCCAAAAAGAACTCATGGTGATGAAAAGGGATATTGAGCTATTGGGGGAGATTGGTGCAGATGGTTTTGTTTTTGGGCCACTGGATTATTATGGCGGAGTAAATGTTGATGCATGTGAGACTTTAGTGCGAACTGCCTCAGGGAAGCCCTGTACCTTTCATCGGGCATTTGATGTAGTGGCAGATCACTTTGATGCATTGGAAAAAATAATCAGCTTGGGCTTTGATAGGATTCTTACTTCTGGAGGGAAAAATTCTGTTACTGAGGGATCAGAAATGATTTTGAGGTTGTTGGAAACTGCAAAAGAACGGATTTCGATTATGCCGGGTGGAGGGACTAAACCTGAGCATGTTGTCACTTTTTCGAAGACTGGTTATTTGAAAGATATTCATGCGTCGTGTAAAATTTGGAAATCCAATCAAAACAAGTTTGTGAATCCAAATGTGTCATTTTCGGATGATCCAGATGCTTTTTTGAAACATCTTCGTGTGGACCAACAAACAGTTGAAAATTTCAAACAGGCTATAGAAAGCTTATGATTCATATACGGTTTATAGCTAATGGAATCCTGGTAGTTTTGATCTCCTGCAACCCTATTTCTGAAAGGAAACAACCACCTCCCAGCTTAAATCAATTGGCTGCTGCGGATTTAAATCTCAATGGAGAGCAGCTGGCCAATGCGTATTGCGCAGCATGTCATGTAAAACCGGAGCCGGAAATATTGGATCAGATGACATGGAAGGAAAAAGTACTTCCTGACATGCGCAAAAGAATGGGGCTTTTTCTGGATGAGGATTTCGGAACCACTATGCCTATTGACATGGATGTGCCAAAAGGTATTTATTCTGAATTTCCATTAATCAAAAGAAAAGATTGGGAAAAGTTACAGTCCTATTATATAGATAACGCCCCGTCTCAACCTAACCCGCAGGTTTCAAAAGCAAATATCGAATTGGGGATTCCTGGCTTTGAATTGATTCGACCAGAATTTACTGAAACCTATGCAGATTTGGTGACCATGTTGCGCATTCATCCAAAAACAGGGGATTTGTGGCTGGGTCATCGATATAAGTCTTTATTTGTTTTAGATCCTGCTAGTGAATTTCGAATAAAAGATTCTATCGGGACTGAGACTGCACCCATAGATATTCATTGGGATGGGAGTGGGGGTTTTGACTTGTTGACAATGGGGCTCATGGATCCATCTAATGATTCAGTGGGTGTTCTTTCCAATTATAAGAAGTCTGAATCTGGCTGGGAATCAAGACCTATGTTTCAGCACCTGAAAAGGCCAGTAAACAATGAATCTGCTGATTTTAACGGGGATGGGGATCCTGATCAAATCATCAGTGAATTTGGAAATCATATTGGAGAGTTGAGTCTCTATCTTACGGGAAGCAATGGTTTTGAAAAAATGGTTTTGAAAAATGCTCCCGGAGCTAGAAGAGTTGAAATAGATGATTTAGATGGGGATGGGGATATGGATATTTTAGCTTTAATGACACAGGCGAATGAAGGCTTTTTTGCTTTTATGAATGATGGGCAAGGGAATTTTAAGGAAAAGATCATCTTAAGGTTTCAGCCGGCATTTGGCTCCAGTGATTTCAGAATGGTGGATATGAATGCAGATGGCAGAAAGGATTTAGTTGTTGTAAATGGAGATAATGCCGATTTATCCCAAATTTTGAAAAATTACCATGGGGTTAGGGTTTTTATAAATCAGGGGGATTTTGAGTTTGAAGAGGGATGGTTTTATCCCATGCATGGGGCGAGTGCCTTAGAGGTTGGAGATTTTGACCAAGATGGAGACCAAGATTTATTTGTATTGTCTTTCTTTCCTGATGAAAGCCAAAAACCTAAACAGGATTTATTGTTTTTTAGACAAAATGGGACATTACAATTTACACCATTCGCTCCTAAGATTGATTTTGGTTCCCACTGGCTGATGATGACAAAAGGTGATTTAGAACTGGATGGAGATGAAGACCTGGTCGTGGGAGTGTTTGAATTTGATGATTTGTATTCAAAACCTACAGCAGCATGGTCGCCAATTCTGGTGTTAAAAAACACTTTGAAATAAAATTTTATTAATTGTAGATAATTAGATATTATCTATTGATATAATTTAATAATGGTCCAATTGTTTTTATAAATGTTATTTTTTCGGTAAATTATTCTTTCACCTTTAAATTATTTCATCTATGGTAAAGAGTTTTCAAGGAGTGAGAGTGGTGGAACCAAAAAAGTCTCCTGCGACCCAAATTTTAGTAAAAGATCATATGAGTACTAATCTGGTTACTTTTAAGCCAGATGATTCGATCGAGGTTGTGTTAGAAGTACTGACTAAGCGAAAAATCTCAGGTGCACCTGTGGTGGATGAGTCAGGGAGTTTGGTAGGGATAATCTCCGAAGTCGATTGCTTAAAGGAGATCATCAAAGGTAAATACACCAATACTCCGAAATTTCCCGGAAAAGTTCGGGAACATATGAGTACTGAAGTCATTACTTTAGGTCAGGAATTATCACTTTTTGACGCTGCACAGAAGTTTTTAGAATATAAAATCAGAAGATTTCCTGTTTTAAAAGACGGTCGCCTCATTGGACAGATTAGTTTGAGTGATGTGATTCGGGCATTTCCGAAATTAAAGCAAACAACCTGGTGAAAATAAAAGAAGGTCCCATGCGGGACCTTCTTTTATTTTGATAAATGCAATGCTCTTTCAACATCCTCTTTGATATCATCTACATGTTCCAAACCCACAGAAAGGCGAACCAAACCATCAGTAATCCCCACTTGGGCTCTTTCCTCTTTTGATAATTTGCTATGGGTAGTGGAAGCTGGATGGGTGACAATACTTCTACTGTCTCCAAGATTAGCCGTCACTGAAATCATCTGAAGCTGGTCAATGAATTTTTTAGCTCTTTCCAGTCCACCTTTAAGTGATAAAGTAATTATCCCACCTCCAAGTTTCATTTGTTTTATTGCTAAATGGTATTGGGGATGAGATTTTAAAAAAGGGTATTTTACCTGATCGAGCTCTGGATTTCCTTCAAAATGAGTGGCAACTTTTAAGGCGTTTTCACAATGTCTGTCCATCCTTACTGCCAGCGTTTCCATGCTTTTAGAAAGTATCCAAGCATTAAATGGAGAAATTGAAGGGCCAGTATGTCTAGTGAAAAACTGTACTTCTTTCATCAATTCTTCTGTGCCTAGAATTAAACCTCCGAGTACTCTTCCTTGGCCATCAATATATTTTGTGGCACTATGAGTGACGATATGAGCTCCCCATTTTGCTGGTTGCTGTAAATAAGGTGTAGCAAAGCAGTTGTCCACAACCAATATCAAATTATGGGCTTTTGCGAAATTTCCTGCCCACTCCAAGTCAATGATTTCAAGTCCTGGATTTGAGGGAGTTTCAATAAAAAGCATTTTTGTATTGGGCTGAACAAGCTTTTCCCAATTTTCAAAATCGGCGATATCTCCATAGGTAGAGGTAATGCCCCATTTTGGAAACACGCGTGTGAGCAGCTGATGGGTTGAGCCGAAAAGGGACCTGGATGCCAAAACATGGTCTCCTTGCTGTAGCAATGAAGCAATACTTCCAAACATGGCTGCCATTCCAGAGGCAGTCACTATACCTGCATCCGTACCTTCCGCCGCGCAGATTTTTTCAATCAGATCTGTGGAATTGGGATTTGCATAGCGAGAATAGATATTGCCTTGGATTTCGTCTGCAAACATTGCTCTAGCTTCTTCTGCTGAATCAAATGTGAAACTTGAGGTCAGGTATAGAGGAGCTGAATGCTCTCTTTGATTGGATTTGGATGAATTAATCCGAATAGAATTGGTTTCGAAATGCTTGCTCATAGCGTATTACCTTGAATAAAATTTTCACACATAAAGGCTCATTCAGTTTGAGAAAGTCAAACCAGTAGCGGTGAAATCGAACTAAAAAGGGATTATTTCTATGTAAAGCCAATTTATAGTTCCCGCTAAGGGTAGGACTTGGCACCTTTTCGCTGTAGCGAATGGTTGCCAGAGGGTCGGTGAGCCTATTCTCTCGCCTCTTCTTTATAAATCAGTTGCCTGAAGTGGTGCAAAGTAAAGCCCTAGTCAGGGTTTTTCCAAATCTAAGGAATCAATTATTATGGTGATTCATTGTTCGCTCTATCCCGATTGTACAAAATGCCAGAATCATTTCTATAGCTCTGTCCATAAGAATAGGTAATTCTGCAAATTCATCTTGGGTAAACTTCCCTAAAACAAAGTCTACTTGCCGGCCTTTTGGGAAGTCGTCCCCAATGCCCATCCGTAATCTCGGGTAATTTTGCCCCCCAGTTAATTCCTCGATGTTTTTCAGTCCATTATGACCTGCGGCACTTCCTTTGGGTTTCATTCGCAATTTGCCAAAAGGAATCGCGACATCATCCACCAATACCAGAATATTTTCCTTTGGGATTTGAAGTTCTTTCATCCAGTAATTCATCGCTTTTCCACTCAAGTTCATGTAAGTGGTAGGTTTGATCATATGGATCGTTCTTCCTTTGAATTTGAATTCTGTTTTGAAGGCAAGGCGATCACTTTTCCAACTGATGGACTCTTTGTCCGCCAATCTGTCCACCGTTAAAAAACCAATATTGTGGCGGGTCAATTCGTATTCAGGCCCGATATTTCCCAAGCCTACGATGAGATATTTCATAAAAGGATTGATTTCAAAGGGTAAAAATAAAAAATCCTGCCCAGTTTCGTAGGCAGGATTTTAAGGTTGATTGCTTGAAGATTAATCTTCAGTTTTCTTACCTCTAAGTGCTCTTGGAATACCGATAGTAACCAAAGAAACATTAGGGCTTGTAAGGATTTCGAATCCTTCTACATTCAATTCAGCAACTTTGAAAGACTTACCTAAATCAAGGTTAGAAATGTTAGCCTCGATGAAGTCAGGAAGTGAAGAAGCAAGACCTTTCACTTTCAATTTTCTGGTTTTGAATTCAAGCTTACCACCTTTTGCAATACCAGGAGAGCTACCAGTAACTTTCACAGGGATTTCAAATTTGATTGGCTTGTCTTCAGTATAAGCCATGAAGTCTGCATGTAGCAACATTTCGCTTACAGGGTGGAATTGAGCATCTTTCAAAACAGCCTTAACGATTGTTCCTTCAATGTTTAATTCTACCAAATGAACTTCTGGAGTGTAAATCAAGTCTCTGAACAAAATGATCGGAGAAGAGAAATGGATTTGTTCCGGGATACCTGGTCCGTAAACTACGCAGGGAACATTGCCGCTTTCTCTGATTTCGTTAAGAGAGGCACTGTCGAGATTTGCTCTTTTAAACCCTATAATCTCAAGTGTTTTCATAAGATATGTATTTAATAAAATTGGTTCTTAAATAAACAAAGAACTGATAGAGGTATGGCCTGTCACTGCGTGAATTGCTTTCGCAAATAGGTCTGCCACTGTCAACACCTTGATTTTTGAGGATTTTTGTTTTAATGGAATCGTGTCAGTGATGACTAATTCTTTTAAAACTGAATTCTCAATATTTTCATAAGCTTTTCCGGAAAGTACACCGTGTGTGACGATGGCTCTTACCGAAGTAGCTCCTTTTTCCATGATGATTTGTGCCGCCTTACATAAAGTGCCTGCAGTATCTACTAAATCATCAATCAGAATTACATCTTTTCCTTCTACATCTCCGATGACTTGCATGGATGCGATCTCATTGGCTCTTTTTCTGTGCTTATCACAGACTACCATTTCTACTTCAAAATGCTTTGCATAAGCCCTCGCTCTAGCAACTCCTCCCACATCTGGTGCTGCGAAAATCATGTTGTCTAGATTGAGCGAGCTCAAATAGGGCACAAAGATAGCTGATCCATTTAAGTGATCCAAAGGGATGTCAAAAAAACCTTGAATTTGTCCAGCATGAAGGTCGCAAGTCATAATTCTATCCGCTCCTACCGAAGTGATCATATTCGCAATTGCTTTCGCTGCGATGGAAACCCTAGGTCTATCTTTTCTGTCCTGTCGTGCATATCCAAAATAAGGTATTACAGCGCAGACTTTATAGGCACTGGCCCTTTTTGCAGCATCAATCATCAGGCATAATTCAAGAATATTGTCGCTAGGAGGGTTGGTGCTCTGAATTAAAAAAACCGTGCACCCACGAATGGATTCATCAAAACTAGGAGACATTTCACCGTCACTAAACTTCGACATAGTGAGTTCGCCTAATTTTTTACCGTAGTTTTTTGCGATTTTTTCTGCTAAAGCAGTGCTGTTTCCGCCTGAGAAGATTTTTACTTCGGACATATTTGGTGGTTTATTCGGAGAAGAATTGAAATGGAATTAAGGAACAAAAATAGTAAAATTTGATGGGAAGGCTAAATCAAATGATATTGATTCAAAATTTAAGTTATTTCCTTTGTAAAGGCGGATTATAAGACTTAGCTATTGAATCATTTCCAAAATCGTGAAGTGGATTTTGGAATTCATTTCCCAAGGTGAATTTTGGAGTAGCTGATATGAACCTGCCTGTTTTTATAGAAAGATATTTTTCATTGATGTAATTCTCCGATCCTGTAAAAAAAAGCCAGAAACTAGAGTTACTAAAATGGATACCTCTTTTTTCATACTATTTTAGGAAAGGATATGAACCATCAACCAAATATTATCACATGAAAATACGATTTACGCTCTTGATTTTAATGTTGAGCATCTGTTCTTTTGGACTGTATGCTCAATCTGTTCCTAGCCCAAAATCCCATTTTGGATTCGACATCGGCGATGATTATAAATTGGCGACTTTTTCCCAGTCTGAAGCTTATTTCAAAAAAGTAGCTGATGCCAGTGATCGGGTAAAACTTATCGAAATTGGAAAGACCGAATACGGAAGATCACATCCAATGATGATTGTTACCTCACCGGCTAATTTTGAAAAATTGGATCGCTATAAGGAGATTTCCCAGACTTTGGCAAGGGCAGAAGTTTCTAAAGAAGAAGCAGAAAAGCTGGTTGTAGAAGGAAAACCAGTGGTGTGGATTGATGGAGGCTTACATGCCAATGAGGTGGTAGGTCCACATCAGTTAATCGAAACTTTATACCAATTGGCCTCCCGAACCGATGAAGAAACCATGAAGATCTTGGATAATGTCATTATCCTTTTGGTCCATGCAAATCCAGATGGAATGGAGATTATGTCTGATTGGTATATGAGAAAGGAAAACCCTGAAGATAGAGAGCAGAATATTCCGATCCTCTATCAGAAGTATGTTGGTCATGATAACAATCGTGATTTCTATATGAACAATATGAGCGAAGCCGCCAATATGTCTCTTCAGCAATACGTAGAGTGGATTCCTCAGATTATTTATAACCACCACCAATCAGGTCCTGCAGGGACAGTGGTGGCAGGACCTCCCTATAGAGATCCATTCAATCACGTTTTTGATCCCATGATCATCACTAGCCTGGATGCAGTAGGTGCGGCAATGATCAATAAACTTCATCAGGAAGATAAGCCTGGATATACCCGCCTAGACGGTTCTGTTTTTTCTACTTGGTGGAACGGTGGATTGAGGACCACTCCTTATTATCATAATATCATTGGTATCCTCACAGAAATTATCGGGAACCCTACTCCTTCTACCGTTCCTTTGGTTCCGGATAGGTTGATTCCAAACAATGGTACTCCTTATCCTGTAACTCCTCAGGAGTGGCATTTCAAAAGGTCAATTGAGTATTCTGTTTCTTTGAATTATGGTATTTTAAACCATGCGGTACGGCATGGCGATGAGTTACTTTCCAATATTTATCTGATGGGAAGAAATGCCATTGAAAAAGGAAGTCAGGATAATTGGACTATGTATCCGAAATATGCCCAGGCTGTTCAGGAAGCATTTGAAGCATCGCAAAAAAACAAGACTGAGGACGATGAAGATGCAGTTTATTTTGGATTCCGATCAGGTATTCCAACACAATTTTATGATTCAGTATACAAGGACCCGGCGAGACGTGATCCGAGAGGGTATATCCTGTCTGCAGACCAACCGGATTTCCCGACTGCAATTAAGTTTTTAAATGCCCTAATCAAGTCAGGTATTCTGGTTCATAAAGCAACTTCTGATTTTACAGTTAATGGTAAAACGTATCCAGCTGGTTCTTATGTGGTGAAGACTGCTCAGGCTTTTAGACCTCATGTCATCGATATGTTTGAGCCGCAAGATCATCCTAATGACTTTTTGTATCCAGGAGGACCTCCAATCAGGCCGTATGATGCTGCTGGATGGACTTTGGCTTTCCAAATGGGGTCAGAGATTGATCGTGTGATGGAGGATTTTGATGGGCCATTCGAAAGAATGCCATATGGAGAACTATTGGAACCAGAATCAAAAACTCTGGTAAGTGGTTCAGGTTATTTGCTGGATGCTAGAGGAAATAACAGTTTTCTGGCTGTGAATGACTTATTAGCGGCCAAGGTGAAAGTATATAGAACAAATGCTGCTGTAAATGGACTGCCTGCTGGGTCATTCTATGTGGGAGGATCTGGCAAAAAGGTTCTCGAAATGGCTGCTAAAGAATATGGAGTATATCCTGTAGCAGTGAAAGGAATGCCATCTGGCGCGAAGGAAATTACTCCGGCAAGAATCGGTTTGTTTGATTATTATGGTGGATCGATGCCTTCTGGATGGGTGAGATGGATGATGGAGCAATTCCATTTCCCATATCAACTGGTGTTTCCTAAAGAAATAGATGGCGGTAATTTAAATGATAAATATGATGTGTTGGTATTTATCGGTCCTGGTATACCAAGCGAGAATTCTAGAGGGTATAATAGAAGGCAGCCAAAGGCGGAAGATATCCCTGAAGAGTACCGTCATATGCTCGGTGGCATTTCAGTAGAAAAATCTATTCCTCAGTTAAAAGAGTTTATCGAAAATGGAGGAAATGTAATCACAGTAGGGGATGCTACGGATCTGGCCTACCATTTAGATCTTCCGGTAGAAAATGCTTTGGTAGAGATGGGACCAAACGGTGAACCAAGACCATTGAGTGGAGAAAAGTATTATGTTCCAGGTTCGGTTTTGCAAATGCATGTTGATAATCATGTTCCAGCCAATTATGGGATGGGGGATAAAGCATTTATCATGTTTAATAGAAGTCCTGTTTTCAAACTTTCTCCAAATGCAGGCAATGCTGGAGTTAAACCTATCGCTTGGTTTGGAGAGGAAGAACCTTTGAAAAGTGGATGGGCCTGGGGTCAATCCTATTTAAAGAATGGTGTGACTGCCTTTGAAGCACAGATTGGTGATGGAAAGCTTTTTGCTTTTGGTCCCGAGATCACTTTTAGAGCACAGTCACATGGGACGTTTAAAATGTTGTTTAATGGATTATATAAATAAAAAGTCCAGGTGAAGAGTTAAAGCTGTCTCAAACGAGGCAGCTTTTTTTTGTACTTCCCCGAAAATCTAAATTATTTTCAGGTTGGAATGTCAATTGTGCTATACTGCCAATAATAGGGTAGGGGATTCTACCTTTCAAGGAGAAAAGATACTATGGATGTTTATTTGGAATATGTCAGGTCGGAAATTGGTCTTTGGCTTTTTAAAATGAAAAAAAAGTCAGGGTTGATCGGTAGAATGACCCATGGGGTACAAGGGAAAATTAATAGTTGGATACCTGAGAAAGTGCACAGGGCAATCTCTACAGCCATTGAAAATATGGTGAAAGTGGTCATCTCCGGATCGACTTTAATCAGGCCTAAACCTGATAAAGAACTGACGCTCCAGGAAAGAGAGGAGAGGATAAGAAAACGAATCAAATGGTATCGCAATACAGCAAGTGCTGAAGGGGCTATAACAGGAGCAGGTGGAATATTAATGGGGTTTGCGGACTTTCCTGCTTTTTTGACGATTAAAATGAAAATGCTTTTTGATATAGCCTCATTGTATGGTCATGATACCAAAGATTACCAAGAACGGCTTTTTATACTATATGTTTTTCAGTTGACATTTTCTTCCCAACAGAGAAGAAATGATTTGATAGGCTTAATTGAGGATTGGGAAAGCTATAAGTTGACATTACCAACTGATTTAAAAGAGTTTGATTGGAAAACTTTTCAGTTGGATTATCGGGATTATATAGACCTGGCAAAATTAGCGCAATTAATTCCTATCATCGGTGCAGGGGTAGGAGCCATTGCAAATTATCGGCTAACAGAGCAATTGGGGGAATTTGCGATGAACGCCTATAGGATTCGGTTATTGAAATAAAAAAACCTCCCGAATTTCAGGAGGTTTCGTTGGTCTACTAGGGCTCGAACCTAGACTCTTCTGAACCAAAATCAGACGTGTTGCCAGTTACACCATAGACCAGTAAAATAAGATTTTCCTTTTGGGTATCTCTTAAAGTGTCACAAAGGTAGAATCTCCTTTTTTTTTTTCCAAACTGCAAAACAAAGTTTTTTTATGGAAATGGGTAATTGGCTTGCTTTCAGGTAGTAAAATTTATATTTCTGTCTGGATAAAACTTTTAAGAACAAAGCTTAGAAGTGTTGATTTGATTTTTCATTTGAGGCAATTATTTCAATTTAAAATTGTCATTGTGTTAATTTTCAGTTACATGTATTGCTTTATATAAAATAATTATTGAGTTTTGATGAAAATATACAAATCCTATTGAGCAAAATTTTACTACCATGCAAGTTGAAAAATTAGAAAAAACACTTCCGTCTGTGATTGAGAAGTTAGAGAAGTTGAAAATCGGTAATTCCTTAGCAGCAGAGCTTTCTTGGTGCTGGGTTAGCTTTAAAAATGACAATAATCCAGTTGGAGTGATTGAGAAGTCACAAAAAGCGATTTCTCTTTTTAAAGAAGTGAGAGAAACAAACAGTAGAGCAGTTTCGAAGAAATTGATCGAGGATCTGGAAAAATCTCTAAATTGATTATAAACAAGAAAAGCTCACCGATTTGGTGAGCTTTTCTATTATAGTGATGGTTTTTTAGGCTTATTCGCCTACTACCACAAATTTCACTTCAGTTTTCACTTCTCTGTGAAGATCTACCTCGGCAGCAAATTCTCCAGCACCGTCAACCGGCATATTGATAGAGATTTTTTTTCTGTCGATGTCGATTCCGTTTGCTGCTAGAGCGTCCGCAATCTGAAGAGTCGTAACTTTTCCGAAGATTTTACCTGATTCGCCTATTTTAGCTTTGATTTCAAGTGTCAATGCTTGAAGTTTCTCAGCGATATTTTCAGCTTCAGTTTTAATTTTCTCTGCTTTGTGAGCAGCTTGCTTGATGTTCTCGGCAAGGATTTTCTTGTTTGAGCCAGTGGCCAAAACTGCATACCCCTGTGGGATAAGGTAGTTTCTTCCGTAACCAGGCTTTACTTCAACCAAGTCGTTTTTATAGCCAAGACCTTTGATGTCTGTTTTTAGAATGATTTCCATTTGTAATGATCTTTTGTGATTGGACGATACAAGACCGAATTATTTCAACCCATCGGTTACGAATGGCAACAAAGCCAAATGTCTTGCTTTTTTGATGGCATTAGCCACTTTCTTCTGATACTTTGCAGAGTTACCAGTAAGTCTTCTAGGAAGAATTTTACCTTGCTCGTTCACAAATTTCAACAAGAAGTTGGGATCTTTGTAATCGATATACTTGATACCATGCTTCTTAAAACGGCAGTATTTTTTTCTGATTTCGCCTCTATTGATTGGCTCGTTTACTAGTGTCATTTGGCTTGCTCCTCCTTAGCTTCAGATTTTTTGTTAAACTCTCCTTTTCTTCTTCTTTCGGCATAAGCAATACCATGCTTTTCCAAAACAGTAGTCAAGAATCTCATCACTTTTTCATCTCTTCTGAATTCTAGTTCGAATTTGCGGATGATAGTCGGATCGGCCTTGAACTCAACCAAAACATAAAAACCTGTTGTCTTTTTGTCAATGGTATAAGCCATTTTCTTAAGACCCCAGTTTTCCACATTAATAACATCTGCTCCCTCTTCTTTTAACAAGTTCACAAACTTGTCTACGGTATCCTTCATCTGAACATCAGACAAAACGGGAGTTAAAATGAATACCGTCTCGTAATTTCTTTGGAACATTTTTAAATGTGTTTAAGGAATTTGAATAAACAGACCGCAAAAGTAAGCGAATTCCAGCTGATATCCAAGATATTCAAATTTGAAAAAGTGTATAAAGCTAAAAAAACCTCCCGAAGGAGGTTTAGTATTATTTCACTGTAAAGGTTTTGGCCCCGACTTGATAGTTGTCGACAAAGATTCTCACTTCGTGATCTCCAGAAACATAATCAGAGCCTTTTTCATAATAGAATGTCAGTTCCTGTTCCGTATTGTCAAAAATAATGTCCTGTCTCACTGTGTAGAATTCTTCTACTCCATCCATCATAAATGTGCCCGATCCTTTGGCCACATCAAAGATAGGTTGGGAATTTGGAGCTAAGATCTGAACATATACGTTTCTTGGACCTTTCTCGGCTACTTTGTTATCTGCTAGTTGAAAGCTGACTTTAATTCGCTCGATTTGTCTATTTCTAAAATCCTTGGTCGTTTCTATTCTTTCTTTTCCTCGGGAATTGATTGCTGCGATATTGATGTTTTCAGCTTTCAGCATAGCTGCGATATTAACTTTCGCCTGCAAATCCTCTTTTTGGATATTCAATTGTGCAACTTCTTCCTCGATTTCTGCCTGAGTAGTTTTCAGATCCTGATTCTCAGCAAAAAGTTGCTGGTTCATCGCTCTCAGCTCCAATATCTCTTGGTCTTTCTCTTCAATCAAGCCACTGTAGCTTCTTATTTTTTCATTTAAAACCGCGATTTCATTTGCACTTCTCTGTCTGGAGGAATTCCTTTCAGCAATTAATTGGTCGCGTACTTCTTCTAATGCCAGTACGTCTCCTCCAAGCTTTTCTATCTCCTGAATTCTCAAATCCAATTGATAGGTGACAGAATCAAGACGTTTGTTGAGCTCATTGTTTTCTGTAGAAAGCAGAATAATCTCCTCTGTTTTTTTACTTCTGTCTACATAATCGGTGTATAGTTTGATCCCACTAATTATAACTAGAAGTATGAGAACGATTATGATAATATTTTTACCTTGATCTTTCTTGTTGCTTGGTTCTGATTCGAAATTAGTGCTCATAATTATTTGAAAATGGCTTTTTTATGGCTGTTCTAGACGAAAACTATTGGTCTTGTCGTTATAAATTCGGTAAAACTGGCTGGGATATTGGGTATCCATCCACTCCCATTGTGCAATATTTAGACCAAATTGAAAATAAGGAGGTTGAAATTCTAATTCCTGGAGCTGGGAATGCCTATGAGGCTATTTATGCTCGCGAAAATGGCTTTAAAAATGTCCATGTATTAGATATTTCATCTTTTCCCCTTGAAGAGATGAAAAAGAAATCGCCAAACTTCCCCACAGATCAGATACATCTTGAGGACTTTTTCCTTCATCAAGGAACGTATGAGATAATCATTGAGCAAACTTTTTTTTGCGCATTGGAAATCCCATTAAGAGAGAAATACATCGATAAAATGTATTCACTTTTGAAACCAGGAGGGAGGCTGATTGGAGTATTATTTAATAGAGAATTTGATAGTGATGGGCCTCCATTTGGTGGCAGTCAAAAAGAGTATGAAGCTTTGTTCAAAACAAGATTTGATCAAGTTCGCTTCATGGATTGCAGGAACTCTATACCAGAAAGAATGGGGACCGAATTGTTTTTTACAGCTGCTAAATCAGATTTCCAATAGATAGTTTTCCTTGGCTACCGGACCGTCAAAAAAAAGAATTCCACATTCATAAAAGTCAAAACTGAGCCTGACAGCAGGGTGACTTTTTATTTCTTGCCAAGCGTGGTTCATTTCCTTAGACCAGTAAATATCTCCTACTGCAATGATGCTGCTAGGAGATGCTTTCTCTAGCATGAGTTTAAAATAGTGAATGGTATCAGGATAAGTGTGGGTTGCATCTATTAATGCAAAATCAACTTTCGGAATTTTGGCTAATAATTGAGGTAGCTCTTTCCTGATATCACCTAAAATAAATTCGATGTTTGAATAACCTGATTCTGGCTTGGCAATTTGCTGAATGCTTTCGGATCCTTCAAAGGTGTATACTTTACCTTTGGTGGCTTTTGACAAGTAGCGAGTGGTGATTCCCATACAGGTGCCCAATTCTAAAACAGTTGAGGCTGGAGTTTGAAGACAAAAATACTGGTAAAGCAGCGCAAATTTTTTTGAGCTGGTACTGTGCTTAGTGATGTCTGAAACTTTTCGAAAACGATGATTTACTTTTTTCGAACCTGCACCCAAGTCAAAAACTTCAATTGTCAGATTAGACTCTAACAGATTCCTTCTGAAAGTTTCGATTTCAAGGACAGAATCACTTTGGTTTTGAAGGTGATTTTTAAGCCTTTGGTAGAGCTTAAATACAAAAGGAGATTGAAGTGAATAACCTTCTTCTCTTCTTATCCAATGGACAAAAAATGCAATAAGTGGGAATAGTTTTTGGGACAAATTAATTATGGAAAATAGTGGCAATCAATTGAAATTCAGGAATCTGAGCTTCAAATTTTTTACCGTCATATAGTTTTTCCATATAAAAAACCCCCTTCATTTTTCCCAATCCGGACTTTAAGTTGCATCCAGAAACGTAGGTGTGAGATTCCCCTTTTTCTAAGATGGGTTGTTGTCCGACTACTCCATCGCCTTCCACAATTTTCACTGATTCAGCAGCATCAAAAATCTCCCATTTTCTTTTTAATAACTGTACAGTATATGGGCTTTTATTATGAATAGTTACTTTGTAGGTAAATACATAATGGTGCTGGTGAGGGCTGGAAAACTCTGCTTGATACGTTACCTCCACACTTACCTGGATTCCTTCTGTTAATGCAGTGACCATAATGGATTTATTTAAAAAGAATGTAAAGATACAATTGAAAATTAGAATATCAACAAAATAAACTATGGATGTAAAAATAGAACCAAGTTGGAAATCTGCCTTAAAGCATGTTTTTCAACAAGATTCTTTCTTAAATTTAGTTTCATTCGTTAAAGACGAATATTCCGAAGAAAAGATTTACCCAGAAGGAAAAGATATTTTTAATGCCTTTTGGCATTGCCCTTTAGAAGAGGTTAAAGTAGTGATTCTTGGGCAGGATCCTTACCATGGACCGGGCCAAGCCCATGGATTATCATTTTCTGTAAAACCCGGGATTCCTTTTCCACCAAGTCTGCTTAATATCTTTAAGGAACTTAAATCTGACTTGGGTTTAGACTTGCCTTCAACTGGTGATTTGACAAGATGGGCCGATCAAGGGGTTTTTCTTTTGAATGCGACCTTAACAGTCAGAGCTCATCAAGCAGGATCCCATCAGAAAAAAGGCTGGGAGGAATTTACGGATGAAGTCATAAAGACGATCAGTGAAAAGAGGGAGAATGTGGTTTTTCTTCTTTGGGGCGCTTATGCTCAAAAGAAGTCGGTGCTGATTGACTCTTCCAAACATGTTATTTTAAAAGCTCCTCATCCCAGTCCTCTTTCTGCACACAGAGGATTCTTGGGTTGTAAGCATTTTTCGAAAGCCAATGAATTTCTTGTATCCCGTGGTTTGAAACCTATCGTTTGGTAAAATTAAAGGCGGAATTGATCAATTCCGCCTTTAATTCTATTCGATTCCTTTAAAGAATCTACTCCATCTGATCTTATTGAACATTGATTCATATTTGTCTAAGGATAGCCATAGGAACCAAGCTTTTCCTACGATGTGGTCTTCAGGGACAAATCCCCAAAATCTTGAATCCAATGAATCATGTCGGTTATCCCCCATCATAAAATAATAGTCCTGCTTGAAGGTGTAGCTATCTACTTTTTGACCATCTATGACTAATGCACCATCTTGGATTACCACTGAGTCATGACCCTCATATTTTTCAATCGTAAAAGAATACTTGTCCAGGTTTTCCTGTGTCAGTTGAATTGTCTCTCCTTTGGCAGGTACTTTTAATGGGCCATAAAAGTCACGATTCCATTTGTAGTTTCCATTCCTTGGGAAAATACTGTCCTCTCTAAATCCTTCTTTTTCTATTCGTTTTGTAGCAGAAGTTACTACAGGTGAAGATTGAAGCCTGGAGATAATTTCCTCAGTACCAAAAACCATATAGCCGGATCCATCAGAAAAGGCATAGAAACTTTCGGGGTTGACGCCATATTCCATAAAGAACTCAGCATTCAATGGCCTGGAAGTGATCACATCATAAGAGAATTGCATCTCTTCAGGCATCATAGCCAATTCACCATTTACATAAAGGTCTGCATTTTTTATCTCGATTACGTCACCGGGGATTCCCACTGCCCGTTTGATGTAATTCGTTTTTAGATCAGGTGGATATTGAAATTCTACGGGGTAATTAAAAACAACTACATCATATCTTTCGACATCAGAAAAGCCCGGCAGTCTATAGTAAGGCAACTGGATGGCATCACTATAGGAAGGGATTTCAGTTCCCCAGATTTTTTGATGGGTCAATGGTACCTGAAGTGGAGTTTTTGGGATCCTGGTCCCGTAATGCATTTTGCTTACAAATAAAAAATCACCTACGAGTAGTGACTTTTCCATGGAAGCTGTAGGAATAGTAAAAGGTTCTAGAAGCAACCATCTGATTAAACTTGCAGCAACTACCGCAAACACCAATGCGTCTACCCATTCACGAGTTGGGGATTTTTTCTTTTTTGACTGGCTCATTTTATATAAGTAATATCAGAAAGATAGAAAATCATCCATCGAAAGCACACCTTTTTTAGAAGGAATCCATTCGGCAACCAAGACTGCACCTAATGCAAAGCCTTGTCGGCTATGGGCTGTATGGGATATTTCTATGTCGTCAATTTGAGATTCGTATTTGATAATATGTGTACCCGGAGCCGGATCAATTCTTTTGGAAGTGATTTCTACGGATTGTTCAGGTTTTTCCTCTTCACCTTTTAAGCTCCAAGAATCCTTGCTGTTCAGATTTTTAATGATTCCTTCCGCCAAGGTGATGGCGGTTCCGGATGGTGCATCTTTTTTTGCTGTGTGATGAATTTCTTCAATTGAGACTTGATAGCCATTGGCTTCATTCATCAGTTTAGAAAGAAATTCATTGACTTTAAAAAAGATGTTGACTCCGATGCTGAAATTGGAAGCGTAAAAGAAACTTCCGTTTTTTGACCGTGTCATTTCTTCTACTTCAGCCTTCTTTTCAAGCCAGCCGGTGGTGCCTACTACGATTGGAATATCATGTTGGATAGCCCAGGAAATATTTTCAAATGCAGCTTCAGGTTGACTAAATTCAATAGCAACATCGATAGACTTAGGGTCTAAGCTTTTCAGTTCCTCTCTGTTTTCTATATTGATTTTTCCGCCAATGGAATGACCACGGGATTCAGCAATTTCGCCGATGATCTTTCCCATTTTCCCATAACCAAGTAATAAAATATTCATTTTTAAAATTTGAGTTTCAAAGATACTCCCATGGAGTTGTTATTCGCAGAAAAACGCTCGAAATGTGGCTCAATTCCCAATGCCAGATCATCCGATACATCAAATCCAGAAAGGTGGGCGTCAACATTGGCATCGATTAGGTTCAATGCATAAATGCCCGCAATGAGCAGGTAGCATAAATCCCTGTTTCTTCTCCAATAATCTACATTTCTGACTAGTGCCTCCCTGTTTAGATTTGGGAAATCATTGGAAATCCCATCATCAAAATCAAATAAAGCCTGCCTGAAAACCTGATACCTCCGGTTGTTAAAATTGATGAAATAAACATCCGTCATGATTCCGGCATAAATTAAAGGTACTTTCCAAGCTTTGTTGTTATAAACCTGACCAGCTCCTGGCAATATGGCTGAAAGTATGGTTGCTTTCCGCGGGTCTTTTGGTAGATTGGAATAATCCGGTTTTTCCTTTTTTACTGGTGTTGGTTTTTTCTCTGCTTGAGCGTTTTGTGCAAAGGTGGAGTAAGTTAGAAATAAGCACAAAACCAAAAGACCCATGTAGTTCCACGGGGCTTTAAATGGTAGAGATTTATGAAAATTTAAGGTTTTCAAAGGTCAAATGATTTCCAGAATTTCCAGAATTCTATTCAAATCTGAGGTGGAAGTAAATGGGATCTTTATTTCTCCTTTGTTCTTGTTATTAGATTTCAGAGATACTTTTGTGCCAAAATGAGAAGCAAGTCTCTGTTGTATTTTGCTGATTTCGTATTTCTTGACAGGATCTAATTCCGGTTTGCTAGGTTTGTCTGCCGCTCCCTCGTTCAAGGCCTTTACTAAAGCCTCAACCTTTCGGACACTCAATTCTTCCTCTACAGCTTTCTTGAAAATAGCAAGCTGTTTGTCCACATCTTCAATATTGATCAAGGCCCTGGCATGCCCCATGGATATCTGTTGATCACGGATTGCGGCCTGAATTGTAGGAGGGAGTTTTAATAAGCGTAAATAGTTGTTGACAGTGGTCCTGTTTTTACCAACTCGATCTCCTAATTGCTCTTGTTTTAAATCGCACTCAGCCAATAATCTTTGGTAAGAATGGGCAATTTCCAGCGCATTTAAGTTTTCTCTCTGGATATTTTCAATCAATGCCATTTCCAGCATTTGCTGGTCATTGGCTGTTCGGACATAAGCAGGGATTTGAGTAAGCCCGGCAATTTTAGAGGCCTGGAATCTTCTTTCTCCAGAAATCAGCTGATATTCGTTTGCGTCAAGTTTTCTGACCGTAATCGGTTGAATAATTCCTTGTACTTTGATTGACTCAGCCAATTCACCGAGGGCATCCTTATCAAAATGAACTCTAGGTTGGAAAGGATTGACTTGTATTTCTTCGAGAGGTATTTCAAAAATCCCGGTTTTTACCACTTCGGGTAAAATATCTTCGCTTTTATGTTTCGCAGGACTATCTTCCAACAAAGCCCCTAGACCTCTTCCAAGTGCACTTTTTTTTCTATTTGGCTTATTGTCTGACATAATTAACTGTTCACTTTTTGAAGACCATTCTTCTGAGCGATCTCACTGGCTAAATTCAAATAGGCAACTGCACCTTTGCCATCTGCATCAAAAGCAATGGCTGGTAATCCAAATGAGGGAGCCTCACTTAAACGAACGTTTCTAGGGATAATTGTCTCAAAAACCATGTTCTTAAAATGGATTCTGACCTCCTCTACTACTTGATTGGAGAGACGAAGACGGACATCGTACATGGTCAAAAGAATCCCTTCTATTTCCAGGTCAGGGTTTAATCTTGTTTGAATGATTTTGATGGTATTCAACAATTTTCCTAAACCTTCCAAAGCGAAATATTCGCATTGAACGGGTATGATGACGGAATTAGCTGCTGTCAATGCATTGATAGTAATCAGACCTAGAGAGGGAGAGCAATCAATGATAATAAAATCATATTGACTAGTGAGGTTAGCTATGACACCTCTCATTTTCTCTTCTCTATTGTCCAGGTTGATCATTTCCACCTCAGCACCGACTAAATCGATATGAGAAGGGACTAAATCCAAATATTCCAACTCAGTCTTTAGGATGATTTCGTTGATGTCGATTTCATCCACCATACATTCGTAAATACTTGTATTGATAGATTTTGGATCATGCCCTAATCCTGAAGTGGTATTGGCTTGTGGATCCGCGTCGATCACCAAGGTTTTATATTCCAGTACAGCAAGGCTGGCAGCGAGATTCATCGCTGTCGTGGTTTTCCCCACTCCGCCTTTTTGATTGGCAATGGCAATGATTTTTCCCATGTTATTTATTTCTCGGGTAATTGAATACCAATATTAAGCAAATTCAATTCTTTTCTGGCTTGTGTGTCTGGTTTTTTTGAATGCGGAAATGATTTGGTTTTTCACTGCTTCAATTTCATTGACCACTTGGATTTTAAGGAAAGTACTCAATAATCTATCACAAAAGCCTATTAATGAGATGTTATTTGATGAAAGCTTTGCCTGACCAAGTCCCAAAGAAAATACAAAGCAAAGCTGCAAGCAGAAGATCCTATTATTTTAGGCAAATTCCTGACACTTTTAGTCAGGCTTAATTCTGTTCATTTCATCTGTTTTGAGGTAAAAACCCAATTGTTCAACCCACAAACTACTGGAGGTTTAGTTTTTGAATATAGCATCTAGAAAAAATTAAGGGAGCAAATGAGCTCCCTTAATTTTATTTTTTTCTATTTGATTCTGCTGCTTTCATCGCATCTTCCAGTTTTTGCTGAAATTTAGATTTCTTTTTGTTGACGTTTTTAGCCTTGCTTTCTTCCACTTTTGCTCTGATTTTAGAATCATCTACAAATAGTTTTATGAGTGCTTGCTGGCCAAAAGTCACCATGTTTGAAACGAAGTAATAGAAACTCAAACCAGCAGGGTAGGAGTTAAGGACAAACATGAACATCACTGGCATAATATAACCCAAGTTTTTCATTGGTCCCTGGGCAGTGGTCAGTTGATTGTTGAAATGAGTATAAATCAATTGGGATACCGTCATCAAAAGGGTAAACAAACTGACATGGGATCCATAAAAAGGGATCGTAAATGGCAAGTTGATAAACGTATCAAAAGTCGATAAGTCCGTCGCCCAAAGGAAAGATTCTTGTCTCAGCTGAATGGCATTTGGGAAAAAGAAGAACATGGCAAACAAGAAAGGCATCTGCAACACCATCGGCAAGCAACCAGATATAGGACTCACACCTAATTGGCCAAAAAGCTTCATTTGTTCTTGCTGCATTTTGGTAGGATCATCCCCGTATTTCTCTTTCAACTCATCAATTTCCGGTTTGATCACCCTCATTTTTGCCATTCCTATATATGATTTATAGGTCAAAGGAGATAGCGCTAGTTTGATGATCAATACGATCAATATGATGATGACACCATAATTGCTGAAGTATTTCTCCAGAAATGCAAAGAGATTGACAATGATGTATTTGTTGACCCAGCTTACAAAGAAGTAACCCATGTCGACATTTTTCTCAAAACCTTCTGTAACCTTCTTTAAAGTTTTATAATTATCGGGACCGAAATAGTAAGAATAATTTGCACTGCCTTCATTTAGAGGAATATTTAAAGATGCCTCCATCATTTTTACGATAGAGCTATCTTCGGGAGTGCTTTGCGTTAAGCTTACATTCTGAAAAGCATCTTCAGCAATGATACCTGCGGTAAAAAATCTCTGGCTGAAACCGATCCATTTTACAGGTTCGGCTACTTGTTCCTGTTCCAAATCATCACCTACACCTAAATTCTCATAAGATCCTGAACTCAGATAATAGTTGATTTCAGTTTTCCTTCTTGACTCGGGAAGATCTTTTTCTTGGGCTTTTACCTGGTCAGCCCAGGTTAGTTGGATAGAGTTTCCGGTAAAATAGCCTGGGAATCTATCAATTTTCACAGATTTATGAACTTGATAAGTACCGTCTTTTAGTGTATAGACCTGACTGATCTGACCTTGGTCAGTAGAAGCGGTAAAAGTCAGGATATGTGAAGTGTTACCTTCTTCATCTTGCTCAGTAGTCAGGTTTGAATTAAAAAACAGATCGTTTAATGAGATTGGTCCCATTTTACTTTCGATGCTATAATCCATTTTTGAATTGGCTGCGTCGATCAGAAGAAGAGGTTCTTGTTTCCAGGTTTTAAACTCTTTTAAATTCACCTCTTCCACAATAGCACCTTTAGAGGAGAACTTCACTTGAATCAGGTTATTTTCCAATATGACCGTTTCTGCCTCACCAGTCACCAAACTAGCTAATTCACCATATTTGGTAGCTAAGGCTGCAGAAATCAAAGTGTCATTCACTTCGGTTTCTTCGTTTTGTGAAACAGGTTGTTGTTCTTGAATACCAGATTCAGTTTGAGCTGGAGTCTGTGTTTCCTCTACCGGGATTTCTGGGCTACTCGCAAAGAAAAAAGAGTAGACCAAAATGACTGCGGCAAAAAGGATTAAGCCTGTCGCTTGATTTTTGTCCATAATAATAGGATAGAAATGGGATTACATCCCTGAAATAAATGATGTTACTTTATTTTCTTATTATCGATTGCTGCCTGTATGAATTTCACAAAAAGCGGCTGAGGATTTAGTACGGTACTTTTATATTCTGGGTGAAATTGTACGCCCACAAACCAAGGGTGGTTTTTGATTTCTACAATTTCTACCAAACCTGTATCTGGGTTTTTTCCTGTGGCAATCATTCCACTTGCTTCAATTTCAGGTAAGAATTCATTATTAAATTCATAACGGTGACGGTGTCTTTCTTGGATTTTGACTTTGCCATAGGCACCAAAAGCTTTGCTGCCTTTTTTCAAATCACAAGCATAAGAGCCTAATCTCATCGTTCCACCCATCTGATCGATTTGTTTTTGCTCTTCCATCAATGCAATCACAGGGTTTGGTGTAGTAGGGTCCATTTCTGTACTGTTTGCCTTTGGATGATTTAAAACATTTCGGGCAAATTCAATCACTGCTACCTGCATCCCAAGACAGATTCCAAAGAACGGAATCTTGTTTTCCCGGGCATATCTGACAGTTTCGATTTTCCCTTCAAAACCTCTTTCACCAAATCCAGGAGCAACAAGAATCCCATCTAAGTCTTCAAGTTTTTCTATGTAATTACTTGAATTGATTTCTTCAGATGACATCAGTTTTAGATTCACATGACATTCAATGGAAGCGCCTGCATGTGTAAATGACTCAATAATGGATTTGTAGGAATCAGGAAGGGAAACATATTTTCCTATCAGTCCTATCGTGACTTCCTGAGTAGGGTTTTTTAGTTTCCCCAAGAAATCTTTCCAGTTTTCGAGATCTGTATTTTCTTTGGAAGTAAGCTTTAATTTAGTCATGACACGCTCATCGAGTTTCTCTTTTTTCATTAAAAGAGGAACATCATAAATGGAGTCCGCGTCCATCGCTTCGATGACAGAATTTAACTGAACATTGCAGAAAAGAGCCAGTTTCTTTTTTACATCATTTGGTAAATGATGCTCTGTTCTACACACCAATATGTCTGGTTGGATACCTGCTTCTAGCAGCTGCTTGACAGAGTGCTGAGTCGGTTTGGTTTTTAGCTCTTTTGCAGCTTTTAGGAAAGGAATCAGAGTTAAATGGATCACCAAGAAGTTATTTTGGCCAAGATCCCATTTTGCCTGTCGTACTGCCTCAATAAATGGAAGTGATTCGATATCACCGACACAGCCACCAATTTCTGTAATGACTACATCGTATTTTCCATCTTCACCTAATTTGTAGAAATTGGATTTGATTTCGTCTGTAATGTGCGGGATGACCTGAACGGTCTTACCTAAGAATTCACCTTTACGCTCTTTTGTGATGACATTATTGTAAATCCTTCCTGTCGTCACATTGTTATTTTGTGAGGTGGTGATGTTTAGGAATCTTTCATAGTGACCTAAGTCCAAATCCGTTTCTGCACCATCATCTGTTACATAACACTCCCCATGCTCATAAGGGTTGAGCGTACCTGGGTCGATGTTTAGGTAGGGGTCGAATTTTTGGATGGTTACTTTAAATCCTCTGGACTGAAGCAATTTGCCCAATGAGGCAGCAATGATGCCTTTTCCGAGAGAGGAGGTAACCCCTCCTGTAATAAATATGTATTTTGTTGTTGATCCCATAAGAATGGAGGCAGGATGATTTTTGGATGAATTCTTATGGGGCTCAAAATTACGGAAATTTCCCGATTAAGGGGCTTTTATCCTTTTGAATTTTATCATTTTTGATAATTGTCCAATTTTAGACCTTTTGGATTTCATCAGGTCAGCAACATTTAGGATCCGATTATTCAGAGAATTTTTAGCTTAAATTTTCTGTTTTGGGACTCTGTTTATTTTTTTTTGATTTTTTTCAATTCAAAAAATGATATAAAAATATTGTCAAAAGAAGAGGGGGTTTGTGGCTATAAATCCAGAATGGAAATCGATAACTATTATAGAAACTAAAATAACTTTCAAACTGATTACTCAGACCTATTTGATTTTTGGATGATTTTTATTCAAATACTATTTTTATTAACATTAATTTTGGTGGATTTCTTTTTGGGTTTGATTCAGATAGTTATTTGTTTAATAATGTGATTTAAAATCTGTTTCTTTTGTGATTGAAATGTATGACAATTGATTTACTGAAGAAATATTCAACATAAAATACCTATCACTTGTTTAAAATATTAAATTCCGTTTTTAGTATTTGTTGAATTATATATATTGCATCTGTTATTTTTGAAAACAAATAAACTATTCTATTATGAAAGAATTAATTAAAGAATCCATCAATGATTTAAAGAAAAGTGATGGGTTTGTATATGTCACAGCTGATGGAAGTAAAATAGATTTGCACGAAGCTGCTGCAAAAGGTATCCCTGTTACTCCAGTTAATCCAAAAGATGAAGTAATCAAAAAATTAGAAGCTGCTGGTCTTCATTTGATGGATGGCAAATTTGTGAACGATTTGAATGAATTGATTTCATTAATTAGTGGCTCTGGTTCCGTAAAAGGAAAGTCCGGAAAAAGAAGAAGCTTTACAGATTCTGAAAAAAGCAAAATTGTAGAAGAGTGGGCTAAAGTAGAAGCCACTGGCAAGAAAACCAAAGCTGCTTTTGCAAGAGAAATCGGTGTAGGTTATCAAACTTTCATTAATTGGTTACGTGGTTAATCAAGCGTGACCCCATAACACTAAGAAAGGCAGCTCTTGAGCTGCCTTTCTTGTTTATCCTACTTTTAACCTTTTTGATTGATAAATTATCCAAGGAATCATCAATAAACTAAAAGCCAACAATGCAATGTTGAAAACCGGTCCCATATGAATAATGGGAAGGTTTATTTTAGGTAGCTGTAAATTTAATTTAGTGACGGTGGTGTTAGAGAGTTGGTCCAGGAGTGATAATGAGTTTTCTTGACCTGGAATGAAAATAATAGTAAGTACAGCAATGCTTAAAATGCCAAGCAAAATAGCTTTAATTGCAAGTGGAGATAGTATCGGCTGATAAGCGGTCCTACTTTTTGTTTCAATCTTTGAAAGGATCTTTAAATGAAAATTACTTGGAGGATTTTCACTTCCTGCTTCTGAGATAAATTTTCTCAACAGTAAATCTTCATGCTCGAGTTGATTTTTCATATCAAGTTGGTTAATTCTTTCTTGGATAACTTTTGTAAACTAGAAAGCATGTTTTTTCTTCCTCTATGCAAGAGTATTTTAATATGTGATTCTGTAAGTTCGGTAATTTGTTCTATTTCCTTGATGCTTTGTTCTTCTAAATAGAATAAAGTTAGAACAGCAGATTCTGTAGGTTTTAAAAGATCCATGGCTTTCTTAATCATCAATTTTCTTTCTTCCTGATGAATCAGTTCAAGACCATTTATGAAATCTGAAGCTATCTCCTTGGTTTCGTTGATTTCATGTATATCCAAAATCTCGGTTTTACTTTTTCGGAGTCTTCCCAAAGATTCATTGTAAATGATCTTATATAACCAGGTGGTAAACTTCGATTTCCCCTCAAAAGTTGCCAAAGCCGCATGCACTTTCATAAATGCATCTTGAGTAGCCTCTTCAGCATCTTCTTGATTTTTCAGAATGCGGTAGCTTAAAGTAAACGCATATTTTTCATGCTTTTGGATCAATTGTCCAAACGCATGCATGTCACCCGCCAAGGTTTTTTCAATATAATGGTGGTCTTCTTTAAACTGCATTCTACCCTTTGATGCATTTCCTTTGAAAGAAGTTACAAATTATTTTTCTACAATTTTTGTAACCTTTTCTGGAGGAATATGCATCAAAGAAGAAAAACCTCAAACATAAGATAGCATGGACGCAACTACAGTACTCGTAAATCTGATAATTTTCTCCACTCTTTTCGGAATTATCTATATGTACCTCACCAGTCGTAATAAAGAAAGGCTGGCGTTGATCGAAAAAGGCGCTGATGCCACGGTGTTTAATACCGGTAAAAAATTCAGCTTTGGAGAAGTAATATTAAACATAGCCTTGTTGGCTATCGGGATTGGCTGTGGTGTCTTGGTAGGAGCTATGCTCGAGCAGGCAGGGCTGGCCAGTGAAGTAGCATTTACTTCCTCAATATTTATTTTTGGGGGATTGGGATTATTAACCAGCATATTTGTCAACAGAAAACTTGCCAAACAGGATAATTGATACAAGCTGCCATCTTCAAAAAAAACCTCCGCTAGCCAGGAGGTTTTTTCGTTTGTGCTCGTTCGAAAGGGATGCTCTCAATATTCTGATTATTTTTGTATCAAAAAAAGACCTTGAATCATCCTCAGTTTCTAAAATCGTTTAAAAAAGACGGAGTTCTTAATTTGCAAGAAGGCAATGGAAATGTCTTAACCCTGATGTCTCCTTCTGTCTGGAAACCTGAACACGGAAATGATTGGATTTACTTGCTGTTTGATTTGTTTCAGATCAGGACCTTGTGTGTGCCGTTTTCTGAAGTCTCATTGGATATTGTAGAATTTGCCTCCAAGCCAACCATTTACAACAGTGAGCCAAACCAGATTTTGCAAGCTGGCCCTCAGGAAAATGGATTGATCCGGTTTTCACTGATCCGAGAACCAAACTGGAATAAGTTGCTTTTTCAGATTTCGCAGCCAACCTTGGTAAAACTAAATTCCAAAACAAAGCCGGATGATAAAACAGAAGTCTTTTTCCCACTTTTCAGCCCAAGTATAAAAGAACTATATCTGGGAGCAGAAGGTGAAGTAAAAATCTTGAAAGGATGAATTTTAAATCACATCTAGACGAAATCGAAGTTTTTGGAAAAGTAGCCAAAGCAGCTGAAAAGCTGAATTTTGAGACGTATGTAGTTGGGGGCTATGTCAGGGATTTGATCCTGAAAAGAGATGTGAAGTCCAAAGACATCGACTTTACCTGTGTGGGCAGTGGGATAGAACTAGCTAAAGAAGTAGCAGCCGATTTTGATGTCCATGTGCCTCTCTCGGTCTTCAAGAATTTTGGTACGGCCATGTTGAAGCTGGATGATTGGGAATTGGAATTTGTCGGTGCAAGAAAGGAATCTTATCGTTCTGAATCCCGAAAACCTATTGTAGAGGATGGTACGCTGCAAGAGGATTTGGAAAGAAGGGACTTTACGATCAATGCGATGGCGATTTCCCTGAACAAAGAAAATTATGGAGATCTGTTAGATCCTTTTGATGGATTGCAAGACATCAAAAGGAAAATTATCAAAACTCCACTTGATCCAGCGATTACATTTTCTGACGACCCGCTTCGGATGATGCGGGCGGTTCGTTTTGCTTCCCAGTTGGATTTCGATATAGATGCTGATACATTTTATGCCCTTTCAGAAAATGCGGATAGACTTAAAATTATTTCGGGTGAAAGAATTATTGATGAACTGAATAAGATACTTTCTGTTTCAAAGCCATCTTATGGATTCAAGCTCCTATTCGCCTCTAAATTGCTACATGAGTTTTTCCCGGAGATGGTAGATTTGCAAGGAGTAGACTCTGTGGATGATAAATCGCATAAAGATAATTTTTACCATACACTTCAGGTAGTGGATAATGTGTCTCAGATGAGCGATGATCTTTGGTTGAGGTGGGCGGCAGTATTGCATGATATTGCTAAACCAGCGACGAAAAGGTTTAATACGAAAGTGGGATGGACTTTTCATGGTCATGAGGATAAAGGAGCGAAAATGACCCCAGGGATTTTTAGAAGGCTGAAACTTCCTATGGATGATCGGATGAAATTTGTTCAAAAACTAGTCAGACTTCATTTGAGACCTATAGCCCTTGTAAAGGATGAGGTGACCGATTCTGCACTGAGAAGATTGCTTTTTGACGCAGGAAATGATATTGATTCCCTGATGAAGCTATGTCGGGCAGATGTGACCTCAAAAAACAATAAGCGTGTCAAAAGGTATCTGGAGAACTTTGATAAAGTAGAACAGAAATTGCTGGAGGTAGAGGAGAAAGATCAGGTTAGAAACTTTCAGCCTCCTGTTTCTGGAGAGGAAATCATGGAAACCTTTGGACTTTCGCCATCAAAAATCGTAGGAGAGATAAAAGAAGAAATTAAAGAAGCTATATTGGAGGGCAAAATTCAAAATAAGCCCGAAAAGGCCAGAGAGTTGATGTTTGAAATAGCCCGATCTAAAGGGTTGTCTCCTGTCAACGATCATCCAAAATCATCATCAAAATAAATAAATCGAAAAATGAAGCGCGTATTATTCATGCTGCTCCTGGTCATTTGTGCCAGCCCTATTATTGCCCAGACTAACGATTCTATCCCTAGGTTGGATCCTAAAACAAGGAAAGTTTTAAACACCCAAGACCAGGCTGCCTACCAATTGGGCTTGAGATATGCCGATCCAATCGTAGCTAAAACCAAACTCTTTGAACTGATGGTGAGAAATCCTGAGGATCTGAGATACCCGGAGTTACTAGCTGGTTTGTATTTTGAAAACAATCAATTCACCTCTGCCGCTTTGGTTGCCATGGATATTTTATCTGTAAACGACAAAAGTGTAGGAGCATTGGAAATAGCAGCGTACTCTTTGGAGCAAGTGGGAGCATTGGACAGAGCATTACCACACTTCGAGAGCTTATATTTATTGACCGGGGATAATTTCAGCCTATATAAGTCCGGATTTATCCAATATTCATTGAAGAGATACGACGAGGCTTTGAATTCAGCGAATATGCTGATTAAAAATGCGAAAGCGGAGGAGAAAATTGGTTTCAACACCACCGAAGGGGCAACGCAAGAAATCAGTATGAAAGCGGCTGCTCTTAATTTAAAAGGAATGATTTATTTGGATCAAGGCTCAAAACCGGAAGCCAAAACAGCTTTTGAGGAGGCGATTCAGTTAGATTCTAATTATGAGCTGGCAAAAGAGAATCTGAAAAAAGCTCAATAAGGGTAGCTTAAAAAAGATAAACCGGTGATTGTGCCGGTTTTTTTATGCCTTTTTTTAAACGAAAAAAAGGAAATAGGCAACTGAAGTTGTGACCAGTGAGATCGAAAAGCTGATCAATAAAATTTTGGAATAATTTGTACTGATTTGCTTCGTCTGAGGGCCTTGGTTAAGGACAGTTTTATAGGGTTTGATTACTTCTTGAATCAGTGCCAAGCAGCCTAGAAAATACACTATCAAAATGAGAAGTAAACTTGCGGCTAATTCCATGAGATCTTCTTTTTCAACAAATTTACCGACCTCTCTTACTTTATCATTATAGAAATAGAAACTTAACAATTTGATAATGAGCAAAAAAAAGCGGCCCTCTTTAGAGCCGCTTTATCTACTATTTATTTTTTATCTAATAGCTACTTGATCAATACTTCCATCTGGATCGCCGATTACTGCTCCACCATTTCTTGGAGTTCCCCAGATTAACAATCCACAAACATGTGGAGAAGCCATAGAGGTGCCACTATAAGAAGCATATCCACCACCAGGGACTGTCGATAAAACCCCTACTCCTGGAGCAGCAAAGTCAATTGGTGGATTTCCAAAATTGGAAAATGAAGCATACACATCATTACTATTCACAGCGGACACTGTATAGATGTTGTTTCCATTTGCTCTAGCCGGTGAAGAGTTGTTTGCATCTTGTGATTCATTTCCGGCTGCAAGTGCCACTTTTACACCACTGCTACCTAATGCTATTACAGCTTGATCCAAGGCTGTAGAAATAGGTCCACCTAAACTCATGTTTGCCACGTCACCAGAGCTTGCATTTCCAGCTACAAAGTTAACTCCAGCAATCACACCAGAGTAAGATCCGGAACCTCTTGAATTCAGGACTTTTACTGGGACAACAGTTACGCCTGCAGCTACGCCAATTACTCCAAAATCATTATCGATAGCTCCTACTGTGCCCGCCACGTGGGTGCCATGGCCACTTCCGTCTTTTGATAAGTCAGAATCTTTACCTGAAGTAAAAGCATTGAATCCTGCAACTACGTTTACATTTAAATCCGGATGGTCTGCATCTATTCCAGAGTCAATAATGTATGCTTTTTTAGACCCAGTATAGGTTTGACCACCACCTACTCTTGTGATTCCATAAGGAATTTCTTGTGGGTCCGTCCCACCTCCTCCTCCTCCGTTTCCTGGGCCTTTTCCAGGAGGTGGTGCTAATGCGATCACTCTATCTGGCTCTACTGACTTGATAGATGGATCTTTTGCAAGAATTTCTGCCTGCTCTTTTGAAAGATTTACTGAGAATCCTTCAATCGTGCTTCCGTAAACAAAGCCAAGATTCTCTTCTGAGATCCGATATTTTGCCAAAAGCTCACTACCTGTTTTTCTCATTGAGGCCTGAACGGCATCATAGGACATGTCTTTCCGGAAATTTAATCCGGTGGAATGTAAAGTGACGATGTATTTGCCTGGTAGGATATCTCCATGCTGATATCCGACAAATTCCACTGCATCTGGGGACAGTGGGCTCTCTTCTTGAGGCTGACATGCAAATGTCAATACCCCTAAAGCTAAACCAGTAAAAAGGACTGGTTTTCTCCAAAGTTTGTTTTGGTTAATCATAAAGTTGATTGGTTAATATGTGGTTGAAATATTACCTAAGCGGTAAATATTTTGTATTAAGATTACAAAATGTCAAAAAATTCTAATTCAAAACCAATTATTTGCACAACAAAAACACACTCAAAAAAAATGGCCTCAATTTCTTGAGGCCAAAAAGCATTTATTTAATGAGTTGTTGTTCGATCATTTTTCCAGATCGGATTTTCCTATCCAGAGTACTTCCTATATCCTTTCTGTCCAGTGTTTTAAATCTGCTGGAAGAAGGTGTTCCTGTTATTTGCTCTAAGGCTGTCCTCAATAAAAGTTCGGTTACATCTCCTAAAGGTCTTAATCTTTCGGAGGATTCTTTTTTAGAGATGTTTGGAGCAAATCCAGTGGTATAATCCGATTGATCTAAACTATTGAAACTTTGGCTTACAATAGGTAGAATGCCATAAGGATTCTCTTCGTTTTCCTCATCTTCAAACGGAATGGAACCTACATTTTTACCATAAGTAACATCACCAATTAAAACTACATCCATATATGGTTTTAATCCATTGATAATAAGTTCTGATGCTGAAGCAGTTCTTCCAGATGTTAAAATATAAACTTTATTTCCTGTTAAGATCGGGCCAAGGTTTTGTGATTTTGATCTAAAGGCGGTCTTTACATCTCTCAGTTCAGGGATTTCGGACATCAAGAAACTATTGTATTTTGTTTTGGAGAAAATATCGGTGGTACTGACAGATGGAGCTATTAAACTTGCCAAATTTACCGCCGAAGAAACATATCCACCTCCATTGTATCTGAAATCAAGAATTAAATGATTGATGTTTTCGGATTTAAATTTCGAAAAAATCAGATCTGTTTGATCATCATAGGTAGTTGTCGATCCTCCTGGTCCAGGAGCAAAGAAGTTGTACATGAAATATCCTATTTTTTGACCTTCAATAGTATAGATTGTGTCAATGAAATTAGGGTTTTCGGAAAGTTGAACTGTTTCCAAAGTAATTGGAGGCTGCTGCTCATAAACCTGAGAGGTGGGATTCAAGCTCAAATAAGTAATAGAATGCTGTGATTCTATTTCACTCAATAAGTTACTAAAGTTTTCTTTTGTTATTCTCGTGCTATTGATATGAGTGATGATGTCTCCTCGCACCAATCCTGCGCTTTCAGCTGGGCTGCCTTTCTTTATATAAGAAATCTCGGCGATAACATTTGTGCTTCCTTGACTTTCCAGATAGAGTTGAAATTCATATCCAGCTTCTAAAGTAATGCCGTTTAGGTTATTGATCAATTCCTGAAAATCCGGATAGATAACCGAGAATCTGTCTGTCGGTCTATTTAGCAAAGCCTCAAAATAATCTTCAGGATCAGAATCCTCCGCTATTGGTGTTCCTAAATCATCCAGCCAATAATAAACTTCATCCATTACGTCCAAGATCCAATTATTGATAGCAATATCTGAACTTGGCTCTATAACAGGCTCTGTATCCTCTTTGTCCTTACAACTCCAACCAAATACAAGCAATGACAGGAGTAGGGTTGTTTTTAGTAATTTGGTTGATTTCATGTGTATGATATTAAATTTATATGGCTTTCAGGATGATTAATATTAGCGAACTTCCAAAATAATTAAAATTTCAATGACTGTGTTTTATTCCAATAGGGAATACGTTTTAATTTTTTTAAAAGGCTTTATAAGAACGAAATAGGAGGAAAGTTGTTTGAGCAGAATACTGATTTTCAATAGCTTGACCCAAATGAAACGTCATGGGTTTTACTGTCAAGCAATTTTCCGTTTTCACATTTCAATACTCGATAAGGGTATTTACGAAGTAATTCATGGTTATGGGTTGCCATTAAGATGGAAGTTCCTTTTTTATTGATTTCCTGAAATAATTTGAAAATTCCATCAGCAACATCCGGATCCAAATTTCCTGTCGGTTCATCAGCCAAGAGAATGGACGGTTCATTTAAAAGCGCCCTTGCGATTACCACACGCTGTTGCTCTCCACCCGAAAGCTGATGGGGCATTTTACTTGCTGCATTATTCAGCCCGACAAGTAAAAGAACTTCAGCCATTCTGGCTTTGATTTTTGCAGAATCTTTCCATCCTGTCGCCTTCATGACAAAAATTAGATTTTCTGCCACCGTTCTGTCATTGAATAGCTGAAAGTCCTGAAATATGATTCCAATTTTTCTCCTTAAAAATGGTATTTCTTTGGTTTTGATCTTGGTAAGATCAAAGCCGGCAATTTCTACCATCCCGCTTTTCAACTCCAAGTCCGCATAGAGCGTTTTGAGAAGCGAACTTTTGCCACTTCCTGTTCTTCCTATCAGGAAAACAAACTCATGCTGCTCCACAGAGAAATCTACGTCCGTTAGAATAGGGTCAATTCCCTGGAAGATTGTGGCTTGGCTTACCTGTAAAACAGGTTCGGTACTGAAATCCATTTAAAGATCTAATTTTTGTAATTTTCCAAAAGGCAACTCAAGAATCAGCGATTCCAATTCCTCTTCTTTTCCCTCCAGACCAAATTTTTCAATATTTTTCAGAGGTCTATCTGCACGAAAATAAGCGACCAAAACGAAATTTTCATCTCGGATTTGGATGTAATCTGGAATTTTTGCTTTGCCTTTTACTTTGATGATATACATAGAGGGGAAATTAAAAAAAAGACCGACAATAGTCGGCCTTCTTCAGTTTATTTTCCTGCCGCTTTAGCATGATCAGCCAGAAACTGTGCCAATCCTGAATCGGTCAGTGGGTGCTTTAATAATCCAGTGATGACTTTAAGAGGGCATGTCACTACATCTGCTCCAATCTCTGCACATTTGATCAAATGCATGGTATGTCTTACGGAAGCTGCCAATACTTCTGTCTCATATCCATAGGTCTGATAGATATGAACAATTTGTTCGATAAGCTGAAGACCGTCATAGGAAATGTCGTCAAGTCTACCAATAAATGGGGATAAGTAAGAGGCACCAGCTTTTGCAGCCAAAATCGCTTGGCCTGCGGAGAAAACCAATGTACAGTTAGTTCTTATTCCTTCACTATGGAAGTATTTAATTGCTTTGACACCATCTTTGATCATTGGGATTTTTACCACGATTTTGTCGTCGATTTTAGCTAGTTCTTTCCCCTCTTTGATCATTCCCTCAAAGTCCGTGGAAATTACCTCAGCACTTACTTTGTCATCTACGATATCGCAAATTGCTTTGTAATGTGCTCTTACGTTACTTTCTCCACTGATGCCTTCCTTTGCCATCAAAGAAGGATTTGTGGTAACTCCGTCCAATACGCCCAAATCATACGCTTCTCTGATTTCATCCAGATTAGCAGTGTCGATAAAGAATTTCATGTTTGATTTATTAAAATAGGTGTGAATTTGATTTTCTGCATCTTAGACTCCCATTTCAAAATGAAGGGGATACAATGGCAGAAATCCAAGGTTAAATAGATTTAAATGCCTAGCAAAGTTAGAAGATTAATCAAGATTAGGAACTGGAATTAAGATGCCTTCACAAAAAAAATGGGCAAAAAAAGAAGCGGCATCGCACCGCTACAACCGCCTACCCTTGCTTCCTTCCGGACCTGGGGGATTCAGCAGGAGCTGGTCGTGCCGCTAGGCCACAAAGGTAAGGAGAAAATATGCCTATACAATAATTTTCCTCCTAATTCCCGTTTAAATAGTTTTTGAGTCTGACTATGAGGAGTATTAATTTTTCGTTTCTCTCAAATCAGTCTACAATCATTGGGTTTTTGCTAAAAGAAGTTGGAATTCCAAAGGACTGCAAGATTTGAATTCATCCACTTCCAAATCCTCAAATATCTCTTCATCAAATTCCATTTCAGTTCGTTCTACTTTACCATCAGGATGTAAAATCAGTTCAATACCTGTGTAGTCTTCAGGATTTACCTGAACCAACACTTGATAATCATCAAAAACTCGTTTGAAATACTGGGCAATTGCCTTCGCCATAATCTTTTTTATTGCAAAATTATTTATTTGTACTAACAGGGTAATAGGTGGAATACATAAATATTACATCAGAAGGAGGGCTTTGAGTCATTTTTATCCTTTCAAAGACGTAAAAAGCCTGGGCCAAAAAGTCCTTTTCATTGAAGGGGGAAACCGGAGAGATGGCATGATTCTCTACTTTAAAAATCGTTCCATAGGGTCCTATAATCTCGTATCCATTGGCATTTTTGTTTCTTTTGATTTTGTAGACTTCTCCATCTTCAAACTCAAAACGGGCATTACCCCAGAAATAACTCCCTTTTCCTCTGGCAACTTGAAGATTGGTTTTATTATCCACTATCCGTGCTTTTCTGATATTTTCCATATCCCTATCGAAAAAAAGGTGAAACTCCTTGCCATCATAATCCAAGTCTGCAAATTTATAACCTTGGTCAATTTCCATCTTAGCGTCTGCCCCTTGGTCAGATTCGAAACTTACCTGGTACTTTGGAGTATTCCATTCTGCTTTATTTTGGGCAAATGCGCCTGTAGCGATAAAAAACACGCTGATTATAAGGAGTCGTTTCATGGATTTATTGTTTTATACAGATTTAATACGACTATATAATTTTTTAGTTCGGTGTAATTCAAATGGATAGAAGGAAGCGTAGGCTTGCTGAAATTCTATTTTTTTGCAAAAAAAAAATGATTGGATGCTTTGACCTTAATTTTCCCTTTCTAAATTTGTCCGAAACTTATGAAAACAATAGCAGCAAAATACTGGTGGTGGCATCTGAAATCTTTCCAAGGGAAAGCTCAGAAAGCCCGTGCCTGAATTGAATTGCACGAAATAGATAGGCTTGCTGGATTTCCCAGTAAGCCTTTTTTTATGATCAAAATCTTATAACTAATGTCCAAGTCAAATTTTCAAATTGTCACCTCTTACAGAAAAAGGTTGGCAGATACGATTACTCCCGTAAGTATATATCTGCAGATCAGAGACAGATTTGTCAACCCGATTCTATTGGAAAGCTCCGATTATCATGGACAGGAAAATAGTTTTTCCTATATCTGTTTTAATCCATTAGCGACATTTAGTTTCAATGCCGGAAAGGTGGAGGAAAAGCTGCCAAATGGTAGTCGGGTTGCTTATGAAGTTTCGAGCAACCAGAAATTGATGGACAGTTTGAGGGCATTTGGAAATAAATTTTCCCATGAGCCAAACCAATTTAAATTCAGTTCTAATGGACTTTTTGGTTATATCCAATACGATTCGGTAGCATATTTTGAAGATATCCACCTGACTAATACCAAATCGGGGGATGTACCAATGCTCCAATATTCAGTATACCAAAACATCATCGTTGTGGACCATTATAAAAATGAGTTGCACATGTTTGAGCATCAGGTGTCTGGATTTGAATCAGAGGAGCAGATGGATGAAATTGAGATTCTCCTCAATAACAAGAATATTCCTAGTTATACCTTCAAGAGAATTGGGGAAGAGACTTCCAATTACACCGATGAGGAATTTTTAAAAATCCTAAATCAGGGGAGAGAGCATTGCTTCAAAGGAGATGTGTTTCAAATCGTGCTTTCCAGGAGGTTTAAAACTGAGTTTAAAGGAGATGAATTCAATGTCTACAGGGCCCTTCGTTCGGTAAATCCTTCCCCTTATTTATTCTACTTTGATTATGGCTCATTTAAGGTGTTTGGAAGCTCGCCTGAAGCTCAGATAGTCGTAAAAAACAAAAAGGCAACCATTTATCCAATTGCCGGTACTTTCAGAAGAACAGGAAATGACCAAGAAGATGCGGTTTTGGCCCGCAAATTATACGATGATCCCAAAGAAAATTCTGAGCATGTCATGCTAGTGGATTTGGCAAGAAATGACCTTTCTAGATCATCGGTTCATGTCAATGTAGAAGTATTTAAAGAGATCCAATATTATTCCCATGTAATCCATCTTGTTTCGAAAGTGACAGGTGAGTTACAGCCGGGTGCAAATCCCCTTCAATTGGTTGCAGATACATTCCCTGCAGGAACACTTTCCGGAGCACCAAAATATAGAGCAATGGAGCTAATTGATGAGCTAGAAAATTTGTCCCGGGAGTTTTATGGGGGTGCGATTGGCTATTTAGGGTTTAATGGGGATTTCAACCATGCCATTTTGATTCGGTCTTTTGTTTCGGAAAACATCCAGTTAAGATTCCAGGCAGGAGCGGGAGTTGTTGCCAAATCTTCTATTCCTTCCGAATTGCAGGAAGTATCCAATAAGTTGGAAGCATTAAGAGTAGCCTTAAGAGCGGCGGAGGCGATATAAGTTGAAAGGTTGGAAAGTCAGAAATTATCAGGTTTTTACACCTATTCGTTTTGCCTTGACTCATTGAAAGAATATTGCCAAATAAGAAATTCAGAGTCAATTGGCTCTCTTGGTGAAAGTTGGCAGAATTAGTAAGGAACATTATGAAACCCTGGAATCAGTGGATTTCACTTTCTGCCCAGATAAAGTCTTTAATAAATTACTTAGAAAATAAAAATAGTTAGGGTTTTCAACTTTGCCAACCTGGCACTTTTGAACTTTCCAACGGATTTAAATTAGAAATTAAGATGAGAATTCTTGTCCTAGATAATTACGACTCCTTCACCTATAACCTTGTCTACATAGTCAGACAACTGGGTTATGGAGATCAGATGGATATTTTCCGTAATGATAAAATAAGTTTAGAAGAGGTAGCGAACTATGATAAAATCCTTCTGTCACCAGGGCCTGGAGTACCAGAGGAAGCTGGGATCATGCCTGAATTGATCAAAAAGTATGCGCACTCGAAATCCATTTTGGGTGTATGCCTTGGTCATCAGGCTATCGGAGAAGCTTTTGGAGGAAGTCTGATAAACCTTTCGGAGGTATTACATGGTGTGGCATCTGTAGTCAGAGTAGATCAGGACTTGCTTTTTAAAGAGGTTCCAGATACATTTAATATCGGTAGATATCATTCTTGGGTAATTGACGAATCCACCCTTTCGTCTGACCTAGAGGTGATTGCCCGGACTCCCGACCATCAAATCATGGGCGTTAGACATAAGCAGTTTGATGTGAGAGGACTTCAGTTTCACCCGGAAAGCATTCTTACAGAAAATGGCGTGCAAATCATTCGAAACTGGCTGGAGAATGTCTAATCATTCCTAAACCCTTAATCCAACCCAATCATGAAAGAAATCTTAAATCACCTTATTGCTCATAAAACTCTAACCAAAGGAGAAGCGAAGGAAGTATTGAAAAATCTTGCCTTAGGCAATTACAATACGAGTCAGATTGCTGCATTTATGACAGTTTATTTGATGAGAAGTATTACCGTTGAGGAATTATCTGGATTCAGAGAAGCTATGTTGGAACTCTGTGTTCCTGTAGAAATTGAGGAATATGATGCCATGGACCTTTGCGGAACAGGAGGAGATGGAAAAGATACCTTCAATATTTCGACTTTGTCTTCCTTCATCGTGGCCGGAGCAGGTCAAAATGTAGCCAAGCATGGTAATTCGGGGGTTTCTTCCATTTGTGGTTCTTCTAATTTGCTAGCGTACTTCGGGTATCAATTTACAAGTGACATTGATAAGATTCGACGGAGCTTGGATGAGGTAGGAATTTGTTTTCTTCACGCACCTTTGTTTCACCCAGCGATGAAAAACGTGGCTCCGATCAGGAAAGAACTCGGTGTGAAAACTTTTTTCAACATGCTTGGACCAATGGTTAACCCCAGTTTCCCAAATAAGCAATTGGTTGGAGTTTTCAGTCTCGAACTTGCTAGACTTTATGGATATCTCTATCAGAATATGGAGGGTCGCTTTTCTATCCTTCACGCACTGGACGGATATGATGAAATCTCCTTGACAGGACCCTTTAAAATGATATCCAATACCGGTGAAAGAGTATTGAATCCAGAAAACATAGGCCTTTCTACCTTAAAAGCAGATTCTATTCTTGGAGGTGAAACTATCGAGAAATCAGCAAAAATTTTCGAAAATATCCTTAAAGGGAAAGGCACAAAAAGCCAAAATCAAGTAGTGTTGGCCAATTCAGCAGCTGCATTGGTAACTGCCCAAGAAGGATTGACTTTCCCTGATGCAATCGCAAAAGCTGAGGAGGTATTACTTTCAGGCAAGGCATTGGATGTTTTTGAAGGCCTGGTAAATCCTAAAACAACTGTTTCTTTAGCTTAAAATCACATGAATATATTAGATAAAATTATTGCTCAAAAACACATTGAAGTCTCTGAAAGAAGCAGTTTGGTTCCTGTTAAACTCTTAGAAAAAAGCATCTTTTTTGAAGGGAAAGTAGTTTCCATGAAAAAATATGTGACAGATCAGGAAAAGTCTGGAATTATCTCAGAATTTAAAAGAAAATCACCTTCTAAAGGCCTCATCAATGGAGCTGCGTCAGTGGAAAGTGTCAGCATTGGATATATGCAGGCAGGGGCTTCGGCATTGTCGATTTTGACGGATACTGATTTCTTTGGTGGAGCCAATGAAGATCTGAAAACTGCTCGAAAATTCAATTATTGTCCGATACTTCGGAAAGATTTTATAGTAGATGAATACCAAATTCTGGAGGCAAAATCTATTGGAGCAGATTGTATATTATTGATCGCTGCTGCTCTGGAGCCGAAAAGATTGAAAGAATTGGCTGCATTTGCTAAAAGTCTTGAGCTGGAAGTTTTGATGGAGGTGCATGATGGAGAGGAACTGGATCGTAGCCTTTGTGAGGACTTGGACTTGGTAGGTGTGAACAACAGAAACCTTAAGACCTTTGATGTTTCAGTAGACACTTCTTTGGAGTTAGTAGATCGGATTCCATCGGAATTTTTGAAAATTTCTGAAAGTGGAATTTCAAAGCCAGAGACTTTGATGACTTTAAAAAAGGCTGGATTTGATGGTTTTTTGATTGGGGAAAATTTCATGAAATCATCCCGACCAGAGCAAGCCGCTTATAATTTCATCAAAGAATATAAAAAAATGCTGGCCAAAGAGACGGGATTGAAAAACGCCTGATGAAAATCAAACGTGAAAAGAATGTCTTTCAGTAGAATAAATATCAACCACGCGAGATTCGATCTGGCCATTAAAAACTGAAAAAATCAGATGCAAATCAAAGTTTGTGGGATGACGGAGCCGGAAAATATCCGGGAATTGGAAGAAATTATTCAGCCAGATTGGATGGGCTTGATTTTTTATGATAAATCTCCTCGCTTTGTTTCTGGGGAAAAGTCAAGTGAGTTAGCTGAAATTAAACTTCCAAAAGTTGGTGTTTTCGTCAATGAAACTGTGGAAAATGTGCTGGCAAAAATAGAAGAGTTTAAGCTTGCTGCGGTGCAGCTGCATGGAAACGAAAGCCCTGCTTATGTCCGAGAACTCAAATTAAAAACTGATAAGAAGATTTGGAAAGTCGTATCGGTGGGAGATAGCATCAATTGGGATATTTTGAGGGATTACGTGGGTTTGGTAGAGCGTTTTCTTTTTGATACGGCGACCAAAAACCACGGAGGGTCAGGAAGGAAATTTAACTGGCAAATTTTAACTGGGTATCCTTTTGAAGTTCCATTTGTTCTCAGTGGAGGATTGGACGAGAATTCAGTGGAAGAATTGCTTCGCCTTGAAAAAGGAATTCCTCAATTGACAGGAATTGATCTAAATTCAAAATTTGAGGATGTTCCAGGATTAAAAAATATAGATAAACTGAAGAGTTTTAAAAAAAGGCTGCTTGGTCAAAATAATCAGGCAGCAACAGAAAACTATTATAAGAAATGATCAAAGTAGACGAAAAGGGTTTTTACGGAAGGTTTGGAGGAGCTTATATTCCTGAGATGCTACATCCAAATGTGGAGGAATTGAGGGAAAGCTACGAGGCAATCATGGCTTCAGGGGAGTTTCAGGATGAATTCAGAGGATTGTTGAAAGACTATGTGGGCAGACCGACACCATTATACTTCGCTTCCCGACTCTCAGAAAAATTTGGAGCCAAAATCTACCTAAAGCGTGAAGACTTATGTCATACTGGTGCGCACAAGGTCAACAATACAATTGGTCAAATCATTTTGGCCAAAAAACTGGGTAAAAAGCGAATTATTGCTGAAACAGGTGCTGGACAACATGGTGTGGCTACTGCTACCGTTTGTGCTTTGATGGGGATGGAATGCACGATTTACATGGGAGAGATTGACATTGCCAGACAGCATCCAAATGTGGAGCGGATGAAGATCCTTGGAGCGACAGTCGTACCTGCGACTTCCGGTTCGAAAACCTTAAAAGATGCGACCAATGAAGCCATGCGTGCTTGGATCAATAATCCTGTGGATACGCATTACATTATTGGTTCGGTCGTAGGTCCTCACCCTTATCCGGAAATGGTTGCCCGTTTTCAATCTGTAATTTCAGAGGAAATCAAATGGCAATTGCAAGAGAAAGAAGGAACAGAAAACCCTGACATTGTCATCGCTTGTGTCGGTGGAGGATCGAATGCAGCTGGTGCTTTTTATCATTATTATAATACCCCTGATGTTCGATTGGTCGCTGCTGAAGCGGGAGGTTTAGGAGTGAATTCCGGGAAAACTGCCGCAACAACAGCTAAAGGAACCCCTGGCATTCTTCATGGGTCAAAAACGATTTTGATGCAAACTGAAGACGGTCAAGTAGTGGAGCCACATTCTATTTCTGCAGGTTTGGATTACCCTGGAATTGGCCCTGTCCATGCACATTTGTTTGATGTGGGAAGGGGAGAATTTGTAGCAGTTGAGGATAAAGATGCTATGGCAGCTGGAATAGAGCTTAGTCGATTAGAAGGAATCATCCCAGCGATCGAGTCTGCACATGCGATTTATGCCTTGAACCTGATTGAATACTCCAAAGATGATGTGATCGTAATCAACCTTTCAGGAAGAGGGGATAAAGATTTGGATACCTACATCAAATGGGGAGGATACTGAGGAAGTACGAAATACGATTTTTGATTTGCGAAATTCAAAAGAACTCCAATCGTATTTTCTCAAATCAAACCACATGGAAAATGAATACCGAACTATGAACGCCGAATTCAAAATAATTAGATAAGGCGTCCAGTAAATAGGAATGACGATTGAGAAAGGCAAGAAACTTAAACTCTAAGTGGAGCCTCGTAAATCGTAATTCGTAAATCGTAATTAAAAATGAACCGAATACATACATTATTTAATACAAAAAAAGATCGCGTTCTTTCGATCTATTTTACTGCTGGCTTCCCCAAGCTGGAAGATACAATGCCCATCATGGAGGCAATCCAAGCAGGTGGAGCTGATATCATCGAGGTAGGAGTGCCATATTCTGATCCAGTAGCGGATGGGCCTACCATTCAGGATAGCAATATGATCGCCCTGGAAAATGGGATTTCGCTCAAGAAAATATTCGAGCAATTGGCTGGTTTCCGTGAAAAAATCCATATTCCTGTGGTTTTGATGGGGTACCTAAATCCTATTATGCAATATGGGATGGAGGAGTTTTGCAAGAAATGCCAAGAAGTGGGTGTGGATGGTCTGATCCTTCCGGATTTACCGATGCAGCAATTCATAGATGATTACAAAGGTTTGTTTGAACACTATGGTTTAGTCAATACATTTCTTATATCTCCTCAGACCTCCGATAAGAGAATCCGGGAAATCGATGAGAACACTTCGGGCTTTATTTACATGGTTTCTTCCCATAGCATTACTGGTGCGAAATCAGGGATTTCCGAAGAGCAAATAGCTTATTTCGAAAGAGTAAAAGCTATGAACTTGAAAAACCCAAGATTGATTGGGTTTGGGATTTCCGACACAGAAACATTTACCACTGCATCTAATTATAGTAATGGAGCCATTATTGGTTCGGCTTTTATCAAGACAGTCAAAGATTCTAAAAACTTAAGCGAGGATATTAGGGATTACATTCAATCTGTAATGGATTGAAAAGTTGTAAGACTTGAAAATTGAAAAATTCAACCCTTTCAAACCTAAGTTCAACTAGCAAATCAATATTTACCAAGATTTCGTACATCGTATTTCATAATTCGTAATTCACCATGATCATACAGCTTCAGCCCGATATATCCGATAAACAAAAGGAAAACCTGATCGAAAAAGTCAATGGTATTGGCTACAAAACTACCGAAGTAAAAACCCAACTGGGGGATTACCTAATCGGGATCGGAAAAAAGGATTTCGATATTCGAAAGATTGGACAGATGGATGGGATCGTCGATATCCATATCGTTTCTGACGAATACAAACTGGTTTCCAAAAAATGGAAAGCAAAACCAACATCCATCGATTTGGGAGACAATATCTTTATCAAAGATGGAGAGATGGCAGTCATCACCGGTCCGTGTTCCATAGAATCCGAAGAACAAATCCGGGCCGTAGTGGCACATTGTGTTGAAAATGACATAAAAATGATGCGGGGCGGAGTATTTAAACCCAGGAGCAGCCCTTACGCATTTAGAGGCTTAGGCTTGGAAGGTTTGAAGCTTTGGCATCAAATCGCCAGCGAAGCAGGAATCAAGATTGTGACTGAAGTGATGCAAACCTCCCAGATCGAAGAAATGTACCCTTTTGTAGATGTGTATCAGGTAGGGGCAAGAAATTCACAGAATTTTAACTTACTAGATGAACTGGGCAAAGTAGATAAAGCCGTGATGATCAAGCGAGGGATCTCTGGAACTATCGAAGAATTATTACAATCCGCAGAATATGTATTTTCCGGAGGAAATGAAAAATTGATTCTTTGTGAGAGAGGAATCAGAACTTACGAAAGAGCTTCCAGAAACACCTTGGATTTGAATGCGATTCCAATTTTGAAAGCAAAATCACATTTGCCGGTGATTGTGGATCCATCTCATGGAATCGGTATCCGTGCCTATGTGCCTCAAATGGCTTTGGCTGGTGTGATGTCTGGTGCAGATGGAATCATCTATGAATCGCATGAAGTTCCCGAGAAAGCCTATTCCGATGGCCAACAGACATTGGATTTTGCACAAAGTGCAAGGTTAGCAGCATGGATCAGAGAGAGTTTCGCGATGCGAAAAGGATTTGATTTGTTGTAAAAGCTATCTGTAGAATTGGTTGTTATGCTGCTTCTCAGGAAGCAGCAGTTTAGCGTTCAGGTAATTGATTTCAAAGGAGTTTTGAAAGATCCTGTCTGCCTATAATTGCCATTATTTCTACGGTGTCTTGATTTATCTTAAAATAGATGCTGTCGGCCCCACAAACACAGCGTCTATATCCTTCCTTGAGGAATTCCACTGATTCAAAGGAATAAGGTCTTTCGGGAATCATTTCAAAGTAGCTGAAAAAATCTTCAAAATAGCGATCAGCCTGTGCCATACCGAATCTCTGTACTCCATAGTGGTGGATACGAATCAAGTCATTCTTTGCTTCCTCACTTAATCGGTAGCTAGCCATTCAGCAAGGCTTTCGCTTCTGCTAGGATTTGCTCTTTGGTTTGTAAGGTAAACCCACTTTTTTCAGCATTATCCAATTTAGCCCTCAACCAATCAATTTCTGCTTGCTGCTTTCTGGCTTGTCTGATGAGGTCATTCACCAGTTCACTTTTGCTGGCGTATTCCTGATTATCCACTTGGGCTTTCAGCCATTTGTCATTTGGGGCGGTGAGAGAAATACTTTGTCTGGCCATAGCTTCATGTTTGATGTAAATTTACACCAAAATAGAATCAGCGACAAGCTTATAAGTAATGATTTTTGGAACAGATGGAATCATCTATGAATCACATGAAGTTCCCGAGAAAGCCTATTCCGATGGCCAACAGACATTGGATTTTGCACAAAGTGCAAGGTTAGCAGCATGGATCAGAAAGAGTTTCGCGATGCGAAAAGGATTTGAATTGTTATAGGATTTTAGAAAATAGTGGTTTAAAAATAATCAAGAAAAACTAAAATCTATTGATTTAAATCGTATTGAATTAAGCGATATTCAGTAGAGTCACTTCCATAGGCTAATCCATAAAGCTCTTCATCATTATAGATTGCTATTTGAGAAATGGGTAAATTTAATTTATATTCTTTAATAGGTTTTCCTTCGAAATCAAAAACTAAAACTGTTTGGCCAAAAATAGAGTGTTCCAATTTTTCATCTATATATAAAAGATAGATGAAATTGTCAGTTACAAATGATGAGTAATAGAAACGAATATCTCCAATGTGTTCAATGTCGGGTAATTCATCTGGCCCAAAAATGGATGTTTTTTTGTTATTTTTAAGGTTATAAATATCAAGGAATGGAACTTTATAATAAGGGATAATAAATATGTCTCCTTTATTTAAAAGATTCGCAAATGAAATAACTTCTTGTTCTTCCGATGGAGTTAAATTTGGATATTTATTTGTTGATCTCGGTAATTCCCCAAACTTCTTAACTTCTTTGAAATCACTATTCATTGAAATATTGTAAAATCTTGCGTCCGTCTTATTTGGATTTCCAAGATAAAATAGATCCATTCCCTTTACTACTACGGAATTACTGTAATTCAAGTCTTTATTAAGGTATTCGAAAGTATGAGGTTTATCACGTATTAATGAGTCTATATTAAAGAAAACAATTTTACCCAATTCAGTATCAAATATTCCAACATTAGTTTTTTCTGAAGAAATAATTTTCCATGGCATTAATATTTCTCCAGGTCCGGCTCCTATTGTGCCTTTAATACCGAGGTATTCTTTATTAGGGATTTCTACGACATGTAAGAAATTATCAGAAGCGGTTTCTGTAATGAAAAGATACTTATCAACAATATGAATCGAAGTCGGAATTAGCAAAGAATCTGAAATTTGATTTAGAACACTGCCTGATATTTCAATAATTTCATTAAAACTGTCTTTTGTTAATTTTACTTTATCAATTTTATAAGTTTCGGGGGAATTGGTTTCAGGAGAAGAACACCCGACTATGTATACCAAAAGAACTTTATATAATAGTTTTTTCATGTCAAAATTTTCAAAAGAGAGAAGCCTAATGAATAGCTTCTCTCAAAAATTAATATTTATTTAATATTTTTTAGTCCAGCCAGGAGCAGTTGCAATTATTGGAACACCGTTAGCATCTTCTGTATTATATGTACACATTGTATTTGGATCACGTTTACATACGTCTTGTGTCGTTATTGGTTTATCTGAACTACTTGAAGAACTACTACTTGTAGATTGTGCAAGTGCATCATTGCTAAGAGAAATAAAAGGATCATCCAGACTTACTTTGACATTGAAATAGAGTGCCATAAAGAATATAGCTACTGCTAGGTATTTTCCGATTTTTTTTAAATTTGAATTCATGATTTTTTTTAATTTACCGTTAAAATTTTGATTTTAAGGAGTTTTAGTCCTTTGAACGTTGATTTTTTTCGTTTCCCTACGTCATGAAAGTCCTCCTTTCTTTTTGGTGTGAATTTTTTACTATACCCAAGCTCTTTTTGGTTGCTTCGATATTGCTTTTGGATATCAGATAAGTTGGTCGCATGCTGAGCTCAGTATAGATCTTTCCCACATATTCACCGATCAGCCCCAATACAATCAATTGTACTCCGGAGAGGAATACCACGCTGGCCACCAGAGACGCCCATCCCGGTACGGTCTTTCCAAGACCGACGGCCAATATCGCATAGGCTCCATAGCCAAAAGCGAGGAATGCGAAGAAAACCCCCAAAGCCAATGCAAGCCGTAGGGGCTTTACACTAAATGAGGTGATCCCGTTGCTGGCGAGGTTGAGCATCTTCCATATTCCATATTTTGTCTCTCCAAATTTCCTGACATCCTCCCTGTAATGAATAACAGCCTGTTTGTAACCCACCCATGAAAATATGCCCCTGAGGTACAGATTTTGTGTCTGAATATTCCTGATGATATCAGCCACTTTTCTGTCGAAAAGGCGGAAATCAGCGCCGTTTGGCAAAACCTTATGATCTGCCAGATAAGATAAAAGTGTATAATATCCTGCGGAAGTCAGTTTTTTGAGCAAAGAGGGCTGGCCTTGGTTTTTGCAGACTGCCGTCACGATATCATTGCCCTTTTGTCAGAGCGTGATCATTTCCGGGATGGTCTCCGGTGGTTTTTGGAGATCAGCGTCCATGGTGACCACACAGTCTCCTTTTGCATGGTCTATTCCGGCTTTGAGGGCAGCCTGATGTCCGAAATTCCTGGAGAACGTGATATATCTGACATGTGGATTGATAGTCTGAGCCAATTCGATCTTATGCTGTGTACCATCCTTACTCCCATCATTGACGAATAGGATTTCATGGCTATAGTCCGCCAATGCCTCATCCAAGCGAATCAGTAGTGGGGTAATATTTTCCTCCTCATTATAGCAGGGGATTACGACTGATACTAAGAAGTCATTCATTTTCGATGAGGTTAAAGAGTTCGGGCTGTTCTGATTTCTTCTTTTCTATGATTTCATTCACGCTGGCTTTTGCCGATTCACTGTTTTTCCAGTCAGCGGTCCTCATGAATGTATGGACGACCAAAAATAGAAACCATGCTGTGCATCCAACTATTATTATTGGTCTATTGTGTGAAGAGAGCCACTGGTCCATTTGCCAGATCAGTATCAATGCTATCCCTATCATGCTGAGGTACATATATCTGTCCGCGGTGATGACTGTGCGGGGCAGTGGGATGATATGCAGTACCAAAAGGAGATTGGCCAAAAAGAAAAGGAAACCAAAAACCACAGGCCTGTTCCCTTTGCGGTAGTTGTCCCAAAAATACCAGCCTACAATGGCTGCAAGCAGGATATATCCATAGAAATAGAGAGGAAGTGGCTCTCCGGGGGAAACAGGGAATGGATGCATAAAATATAACTTGACCGGGGCCAAAAAGCGAAAGATATACTCGCTAATACAGTATAGACCGAATACCAATCTCTGGGAAAAGGGGTATCCATCGGAACTCATTGTCCCCAGATTGTTGACCGATGAAAAATACCAAAACCCTAAAGCCATCAAAAAGAAAGGGAATTTTTCCAGCAAAACTCGCGAATGGTACAACTTCTTCCATTCCAGTCCTGCATATCTTCCAAACACTAGGTCAAAGAGGATCAGGTTTAAGGGAAGGATGATCGCCTGCTCCTTCGCCCCAAAACCCAAAGCATATGTCAGAGCGGTCAAGAATAACCATAGCCAATGGGAGGTTTGAATATATCTGATGTAACTGTACAAAGCGAGCAGTGTGAAAAAGCCATACAAAACAATTTTGGAAGCGCTGATCCAGGCCACGGACTCTACTTGTAAGGGGTGGATGGCAAAGATCAATGCGGTAAAGAAGCTGTATGCATTGATCTTAGCGTGTGCTGCCCGTGGGATCAAAACCGGGACCAGATTGGTGGTCATCGCATATAACAATGCCGTACTTCCACAGTGAACCAGCAGACAGGCAGTGTGAAATGCAGCCGCATTCATACCAAAGAGTTGGTCTATCACGTAGTAGAACATTGAGTTTACCGGAGAATACTGCATCTGCCAGAAATGGGTGAAATGATAATATATATCCTGAAAGGATGCTCCGTTTACGAGTGGGTTTTCCAGCACCTGCCAGGTATCATCCCAGTCAAGTTGGAAGCCGTTGGAAAACGTTGGAAGAAATACCAAAAAAGAAATGAGAGTTAAAGCCAAGTATGGAGTTACTTTAAATTCACCAATTTTGGTAATCATTGCCAAAGAAAAGGTTGGTTGTTGTATAGTAGACTCTTTCATAAAAATTCTTGAGTATAAATTTGAAAAAATATTAAATTAATTAATCAGACAAAATCAGACAAAATCTAGAATTTATTGGATAAATGAAATCGAGGTTCAAGTTAAATAGTTGAATTTATTTGTTTTTTTACAAGGAAATTAGTTATACTTAACTGTTAAAATTTTATTAAAACTAATTTTGTCTTTTATGAAGAATCATGTTAAAACCAGACAGCAAATGGCGGAGGAGTATGGAGTTTCTGTCCGAACTTTGGCTCGTTGGATTAATGAGAAAAATCTTGAATTAGGGAAAGGACTTTTGACTCCAATTGATCAAGAGCTTATTTATAAGGCATTTGGAAGTCCCACTGAAAAGATTTAGCCATCTGATTTATTGACCTTCGGTATTAGCTGTTTATATTTAGATCATGAATCCGACACCAAGAACTTTCGTACATCATTCTTACCACCATTCTCAATGAAGGGGTAGGATTACTATGGTTTTTTGGTAAAAAATATAGAGGCCTATTCCTTACTAAGGATTAGGCTTTTTTTGTTGTCGTGATTAAGGTTATGCAGCTTCTCCAGAAGCAGCATCTGATTGTATGATTATCATCTAGCTTCTGGAGAGGCAGTTGAATAGCGGAGTTTGAGAATTAGTAAGAAAACAAAATGTGATTTGTGAAGACACAAATCACGGCAATGTTATCGTCCAACTTCTGGAGAAGCAGGAAAACAGAAACTTAAGACAAGAAGAATAGTTAATAGAGATATAGAATATACCCAAATACCATGAACATGAATTCGAAACCAAAAGACTGGGTCTTTGGCGACCCGAGATTGCAGAAACTCAGGCAGGACTACAATGCATACACATCTGAGGATTTTAAAGTCTGGAAGATATTGTTTGAAAGGCAGATGCCAAACCTGCCGAAGGCTGCATCAAAAGCCTATTTGGAGGGAGTTGAAATCGTGAAATTCTCTGCGGATAAGATCGCAAATTTTGACGAGCTTAATCAGATTTTATCCAAAACTACGGGATGGGAAGTGCAGGTGGTTCCAGGATTGATCGATGATGATTTGTTCTTTGGGCTTTTGAATAACCGAAGATTTCCTTCATCTACATGGTTGAGAAAAATGGAGCAACTGGATTATTTGGAAGAGCCTGATATGTTTCATGACGCCTTTGCCCACATGCCGATGTTGACCAATCAGCCTTACGTGGACTTTCTGGAAAAATTATCCGGGATCGCTTTGAAACACATCGATAATCCATGGGCAATTCAGTTATTGAGTAGGATTTATTGGTTTACGATTGAATTTGGACTGATAAAAGAGGATGGAGAGTTAAAAATTTACGGGGCTGGTATCTTAAGTTCGGCCGGAGAGACTAAATTCAGCCTTTCAAATGAGCCAAAGCATTACGACTACGATGTTCGGAGAATTTTGAATCAAGAATACTGGAAAGATCACTTTCAGGATAAATACTTTGTGATAGAGAATTATGAGCAACTTTATGAATCACTTCCGGAAATAGAAGCGGTTCTTGAAGAGATGTTGGTGGAGAAAGAGAAGTAGAATTTGTAAGAAGTTAAATGTAAAAGTCGGGTGACCGATGTCCGATGTAGAATCATCGAACATCGGACATCGGACATCAGACAATACATGAAAATAGCAGTCATAAAATACAATTCCGGCAATGTCCAGTCGGTTCTTTATGCAATGGAACGTCTAGGCGTACAAGCTGAATTAACGGACGATCCTGAAAAAATCAGGGCAGCAGATAAAGTTGTTTTTCCTGGTCAGGGTGAAGCCAGTACGGCCATGAAATACCTCAAGGAGCGCAACTTGGATACTTTGATAGGAGATTTAAAACAACCATTTCTTGGAGTCTGTTTAGGGCTTCAACTTTTGTGTGAGCACTCAGAAGAAAATGACACAGATTGTTTGGGGATTTTTCCAGTAAAAGTGAAAAAGTTTGTGCCTGAAAATTCACAGGAATTCAAAGTGCCTCATGTAGGTTGGAATGAATTGGAGAACTTGAAAGATAATCCATTGTTAGCCGATCTTCCTGCAAACCCATTTGTATATTATGTGCATAGCTATTATGCGGAACTAAGCGATTTGACTCTGGCTAGTACGCATTATATCCATGATTTTTCCGGAATTCTTCATCGGGATAATTACTACGCCATTCAGGCTCACCCTGAGAAAAGTGGCTTAGTGGGAGAGAAGCTGTTAAGCAATTTCTTAAGGATTTAAAGAGAAGTAATTACGATTTACGATTTTAGATTTACGACATCAAATTGAACCTCAAACTTAAAATCAAAAAGTTAGACACTTAAAGAATATGGTTGGAGTTCAAGTAAATCTCGTAAATCGTATTTCGTACTTCGTAATTTTCCATTATTTCAATTTTAAAGTTTTCTAATACCAACCATGCAAATAATCCCAGCAATCGACCTTATCGGAGGAAAATGTGTCCGACTAAGCCAAGGCGATTACAATAGCAAAAAAGAATACCATGATGATCCTTTGGAGATGGCCAAACGCTTTGAAGGAGCTGGAATCCAAAGACTTCATTTGGTGGATTTGGATGGTGCCAAAGCCAAAAAGATTGTAAATGGAGATGTGCTGCAAAGAATAACGAGTGGCACAAGTTTGCAAGTTGATTTTGGTGGTGGAATTCAGGCAGATGAGGAAATTGAGAAAGCTTTTGAATTTGGAGCAAAGCAAGTAACAGGGGGAAGTATTGCGGTGAAAAACTCAGAACTATTTGGTGGCTGGATCACCAAATTTGGTGCTGATAAAATCATTCTGGGTGCCGATGCTAAAAACAGAAAGATCGCAGTAGGAGGTTGGGAGGAAACTACTTCTGTGGATTTGATTCCATTTATCAAAGATTATGTTGCAAAGGGAATCAACTATGTGATCTGTACAGATGTGGCAAAAGACGGATTGCTTCAAGGTCCATCTACGGATTTATACAAAGAGATTTTAGAAGAAATTCCAAGCGTAAAACTGATCGCTAGTGGAGGAGTTTCTTCTGTGAGAGATTTGGAAGAACTGGAAAAAATCGGTGTTTACGGGACAATTGTTGGGAAGGCCTATTATGAAGGAAGAGTGACGATGGAGGAATTGGCAGCGTTTGTTTGAATTACGAACGACGAAATACGATTTACGAGGTTGAACTGTACTTCAATCTTCTATTGCCAATCTAACCTTTTTAAAGGGTTGAGCTTATCAAATCTGTCTAACACTTAAGAATATCTCGTAAATCGTATTTCGTACTTCAGAAATTTAGAATAAAGAATGCCAAATAATGAATATTGAAGAAATGTTAATCGAATTCAAATAATGCTTACAAAACGAATCATCCCTTGCCTAGATATCAAAGAAGGTCGCACTGTCAAAGGTGTAAACTTTGTGGAGCTCCGTGATGCGGGGGATCCGGTGGAGTTGGCAAAGATTTACTCGGATGAAGGGGCTGACGAATTGGTGTTTTTGGATATCACGGCCACAGTGGATAAGCGTAAAACCTTAGCGGAGTTGGTAACCAAAGTGGCCAAAGCCATCAATATTCCATTTACCGTGGGAGGGGGGATTTCTACCGTCGAGGATGTAAAAGTTTTGCTAAATGCCGGGGCCGATAAGATATCCATCAATTCTTCAGCAGTGAAAAACCCTCAAATTATCAATGAAATGGCAGCCGAGTTTGGTTCTCAATGCATTGTTGTAGCAATTGATACCCGAAATGTAGATGGAATTGACTTTGTGCATACTCATGGAGGAAGGCGGGCAACCCTTCTGAAAACTCAAGAATGGGCTCAGGAAGTATGTGATCGTGGAGCTGGTGAAATCCTGCTGACTTCCATGGATCATGACGGGACTAAAGCTGGGTTTTCAAATGGGTTATTGGCAGAGATTTCATCGTCACTTTCCATTCCTGTGATTGCTTCAGGTGGTGCTGGAACTATGTTACATTTCAAAGATGTGTTTACCTTTGGAAAAGCAGATGCAGCTTTAGCAGCAAGTATTTTCCACTTTAAAGAGATTGGAATTCCTGAATTGAAGAGGTATCTCGCAGATTCGGAAATTAGCATAAGAAAATAAAAGTATAACCTTTGAGGTCTTCAAGACCTCGAAGGTTTAATCAAGTAAACCTTCGGGTTTTAGAAACCCCAAAGGTTAATGTAAACGAGATGAAAATAGATTTTGATAAAATGAACGGCCTGGTTCCGGCAATTGTACAGGATGCTCTGAGCGGGAAAGTACTGATGCAAGGCTATATGAATGAGGAGGCTTTGGCAAAAACCAAGGAAACCAATCAGGTTACATTTTTTAGCCGCAGTAAAAACCGTCTTTGGACAAAAGGAGAAACCTCTGGAAATTTCATGGAGCTGGTTTCTATTTCTGTGGACTGTGACGGGGATTCTATTTTGGTGAAAGCAAATCCAATAGGCCCGGTTTGTCATACAGGTGCTGATACTTGTTTTGCGGAGGTAAATTCTTCTAAAACTGGTTTTATTGATCAGCTGAGAGCTATAATTAAAGACCGGAAAAACAATCCAACTGACCAGTCTTATACCGCATCTCTTTTTGCCAAAGGCATCAATAAAGTAGCTCAGAAAGTAGGGGAAGAGGCAGTAGAGATTGTGATCGAGGCCAAAGACGATAACAAAGAATTGTTTATGGGTGAGGCAGCCGATTTGTTATATCACTACCTGGTTTTATTGGAAGCCAAAGGCTATGAACTCGATGAAGTAATGGATGTACTGATAGAAAGACATCTAAAAAAATAAAAAATGAAGCCCGAATAATTCGGGCTTCATTTTTTTTAGTAAGCTGGGAATTCCTGTTGTAATCCCCTAAATGCATCGATCATTTCCCATCTAGGTTTAAAATAAGAATTCAGTATTCTGCTATTGATGCTTCCTTCTTCTAAAATTTGAATTGCTGTAGTAAGTCTCAAATCCTGTAAATCTCCCCAGTTGAACTGAGGGGTATCTCCTACCAGAAAATCCGGTTCAAATCCATCAAAGTATTCTGTATTTCCTTCTGAATTTGCAGTGGCGAAGGTGATTGGAACCAACTCTACATTGTTCTTCTTAAGTTCTGGCGTATATGGAGAAAGAGGAAAAGAACCCACTGGTTTTCCAAAGGTATTATCACCTACCAAAGCAATGTCAAAATATGGGCTTAGACTATTGATGACTAATTCTGAGGCAGAAGCTGTTCCTCTTGAAGTGATGAAAACAAGCCTCTCCAGACTTAAGCTCCCTATTTTTTTGAAGTTTACACTATTTTCAAGATTGGGTTTTAGGTAGTTCAACTTATTGGTGTACATCAATTTTCCATTGTTGGCAAATTGAATCAGGTAATTTGAAATTTGCTCCGCTACAGCCACAGAACCTCCTCCATTATATCTCAAATCAATGATCAGTTCGCTGACGCCTTGATTTTGAAAATAATCAAAAGAATCTTCGACTTCTTTACTTCTCGTAGGATTAAGACCAGCTGTTGCTTTAAAGCTGTTGTAAACCCAATAGCCTACTTTTTTACCAGTTAGTTCGATGACTGATTGGTATAAAACAGAATTAGACTGATATTCAGCTTTTGTATTCGAGCGAGTGGTGGTGGTTCCGTCAGGAAGTTTGAAAGTAAAGGTGTTGGTTATCCCAGGTTCGGATCCACCTAATTTAAAGTCATATCCTCCAGTGGAAGTTTGATAATCTGAAATCGGTTTACCATTTATTTCGATAATCTCCCAGCCTCGCTGCCATCCGTCTTTACCAGCAGGGGCTTCATTAAATACAAATGTTAGAAAAAGCCTTTCATTTGCGTCGAAAGCAAATCCAAAACCATGACCGGCATTTCTTCCAACAAAGGCATTGTTAAATTCTTCCTGTGTAGTGAGGTATGAAAACCTGTCCAGGGGCTTGAATTTTATAGCTTCAAGAAACTCTTCATTTGTTGTAAAATCAGATGGATTTGGTTTAGAGGGTAGTTCTTGATTCCAATAATACCATTCTTCCATGGAATCATAGATGGCATCTTTTACAATATCCGATTGAGGATTTGGAGTAGGATCATCTTTTTTATTGCAAGAACCAAGTCCTACAATCAGCAAACTCAAATAAATAAATTTTTTCATTTTAGAGTTATTATGAATCCTAGATACGAGGATTATTGGAATCAAGATGTGTTAGATCGCTATGTCGTAGACTTTAACGGTCTTCCACATATGGGAATATTTATCGATGAATTCCAAATGCAGCGGGTCAGATTGATATACATTTTGATCTTCTAAACTATCAAAGAAAATCGTACAGGATACTTGAAACGAGTGGTCTACCACATCTCTTTTTGCAGTATCTGCAGGTGTACCTGCAATGAATTTTCCCACAGTTTTGCATCTTCCCAACATCGGAACAGCTTCTGTTAAAAACTCCTGAGTGTTTGCTGCATCATGCAGATAAAAATAAACCTGATGAATCATTTTTTGTTTTGCCATTTCTTTAGCGATTGTTTGAATAGGTAATACGGCTGCAGCACTTGCTACGCCAACAGATTTTAAGAATTGTCTTCTAGATTTCATTTCTGTAAGGGTTGAACCGAAAAAAGATCTTCGAAAAACTGGATCGATTTTCATCAAAGATTCTAAAGATAAAAATTTATATTGCTTTTCGATAGCCATTTTGATTACCTGATGCTTATAACTTTTTGTAGGCCATTCTTTATTAAAAAACACCCATGAATTATCGAAAACTAGGTAAAACAGGATTTGAAATTTCTGAAATTGGACTTGGAACATGGCAGGTAGGTGGAGGCTGGGGAAAGCCATTTAACCCTAAAACTGCTGAGGAATTGTTGCATTCAGCTTTTGATAAAGGAGTGAATTTTGTCGATACAGCGGATGTATACGATGCCGGCCTCAGTGAAGCTGCAGTAGGAAAAGCAGTAAGAGAGCGCTCAGAAAAAATCTATGTGGGTACCAAATGCGGTAGAAGAATCCAACCCCACCTCAATGAATCTTATGCAGTGGATAAGCTGAGACGGTATGTGGAAGATAGTTTAAGAAATACAGGTTTAGAAAGACTGGATTTAATTCAATTGCATTGTCCTCCCACTGCAGTTTATCAGCGGGATGAAATTTTTGAACTCTTTGAAAATCTAAAGTCGGAAGGAAAAATTGCTGCCATGGGGGTAAGTGTGGAGCAAGTGAAAGAAGGGTTGAGCGCCATTAAATACGATATTGTTTCGACGATTCAGGTGATTTTCAACCTTTTCCGACAAAAACCTAATGAGGTTCTATTTAGAAATGCAAAGAAAAACAACATTGGCATTATCGTGCGAGTACCTTTGGCCAGTGGGCTTTTAAGCGGTAAAATCACTCCTGATACTACTTTTTCCAAAGACGATCACCGGTATTTTAACAGGGAAGGCAAAGCTTTTGACAAAGGAGAGACTTTTTCTGGAGTGCCTCTTGAAATTGCTTTTGAAGCCATTGAGGCGCTTAAGAAAGAAATGGATGTGGATCAATCGCTGGCAATTTTTGCCCTTAAATGGATTTTGATGTTTCCTGAAGTTAGTACTGTGATCCCTGGTGCATCTAAGCTTTCTCAGTTAGAATCCAATATCAAAGCTTCTGACGGGATTCCCCTTACTGCAAATCAAATGAAGCTAGCCAAAGAGGTATATGAAAAATATATCAAGAAAGAAGTTCATCTATTATGGTGAAAAAAAATGCCTGATTCTGGTCAAGAATCAGGCATTTTTATTATTGGCCATTTTCATTCTCTTTATCTTTTCGCATTTGCGCCATTTTTATTTGGTTCTGAACCTGTTTGTGTTGGTCAGTTAAAAAATCGTAATTAATGATTCTTTTGTCTGTTCGATCCATCAACGTAAGGTGGTCTTCGCCAATTCTGACTACCTGCAGCCTCTTATCTCCTAATTTACTGTTACTCAACTTGACATATAAGTTGCCGTCTTTTTCTGTTACTTCCGCTAACTCATTTAAAATCGGGAAATAGTCTTTATCCACTGACTCTTGAATTGAAAGATTTGGACTCCAAGCGTTTCTTCCTAGTTCCAATTTTTGATAATAATAGAATTTATGATTGGCGATCATTTCTCTTGCTGCAGCGATATCTAACTTGTCAGAGTTATAAGCTTTCGCCGAATAAGTGGTCATCGTGCTGTTGCCTGGAGTTGTTTCATTTCCATATTGATTTCCACGCTGAAACTGGTTCCCGATATAAAGCGCATTGGCTCCCATCATAAAAGCTTCAGTTTTTAATTTGGTCAAAGCTCTGTTATTCACATTATTCACACTGGACAAGGTAGTCACACCGACAGCTTTTGAAAAAAGATCACCTTTCATTTCCAAACCTTCCACATCCGAAGGATTGAAGGTGATAAAAACCTTTTCAATATCCAGGATTGTGTTGATTTCTTGAAAAGGTGTCGAAAACTCCTCAGTTCTTCCACTTGAAAATTCGATTTTTTCCACCACATTTTTACTGATCGTGTAGACTACATCCTCCCCAGGAAAGGTGTATTTGATGAAATTGGTTCCGACTTCTTTGACAGTTACTTCTTTAGGACCGTCGGTCATAAACAACCTGTCATTTTTAGTTTGAGAAAAGCTTTTGCCCGAAATAAGAAGGCAAATTAAAAGTGGGAAAATTGAATTTTTCATCAGGAATTCAGGATTTAGTTTAAAGCCAAAGATTGAAAATAATTACGTATTAGTTAAACGAATGTTTGGCTTAAATAACCATTTATATAAAAAATATGATTGTCCGCATTGATGCCAGTTGCCTTATTTTCTTTGGTTGATTGGCAGGAAGACCGATGACGGATGACCGAAGCAGCCTCACAACTAGAGTTTACCATTTATTAAGCCGCTTTAATCTATTAACTGGTAAAATAGCGGAAATACATAATAAAAAATCCCTCAGACTTTCGTTTGAGGGATTCCTTGGAATATATCAAATTGAATTAAGCGTCTTTTTTCGCCATTCTGTTTCTTTCGTTTTCATCCAAATAAATTTTTCTCATTCGGATGGTTTTAGGAGTGATTTCCAGGTATTCGTCTTTCTGGATGTATTCCATGGATTCTTCCAAAGAGAATTTTACTGCCGGAGCGATCTTGGTGTTGTCATCAGAACCCGAGGCACGCATGTTAGTCAATTTCTTGCCTTTCTGCACATTTACTACGATATCGTTGTCTCTGTTGTGAGCTCCGATTACCTGACCTCCATAAAGTTCCTCTCCTGGATCTACGAAGAAAGTTCCTCTGTCCTGAAGTTTATCAATAGCATAAGCAGTACACTGGCCACCTTCCATAGAGATAATAGAGCCATTATTTCTTTCTGGAATTGCTCCTTTGAAAGGCTCATATGCAGTAAATCTATGGTTCATGATCGCTTCACCTTGTGTGGCAGTCAACACGTTATTTCTTAAGCCGATCAATCCTCTAGAAGGTATTTTGAACTCTAAGTGTTGAAGATCACCTTTTGGCTCCATGATCAGCAATTCACCTTTACGCTGAGTTGCCAATTCAATCACTTTACCGGCAGATTCAGCAGGTACATCTACTACCAAAGTTTCGATAGGTTCGTTTTTTACTCCGTCGATTTCTCGGAAGATCACCTGTGGTTGACCCACTTGAAGTTCGTAACCTTCTCTTCTCATCGTTTCGATCAAAACTGACAAGTGAAGAATACCTCGACCGTATACCAAGAATTTATCTTCAGAATCAGTAGATTCCACTCTCAAAGCCAAGTTCTTTTCAGTCTCCTTCATCAAACGATCTCTCAAGTGACGGGAAGTCACAAATTTTCCTTCTTTACCGAAGAAAGGAGAGTTGTTGATTGTGAAAAGCATATTCATGGTTGGCTCATCAATCGCAATTCTTTGAAGTGGCTCAGGGTTTTCTGCTGCCGCAATGGTATCTCCGATTTCGAAATCTTCAATTCCAGTTACTGCACAAATATCACCAGCTACCACTTCCGTAACTTTGGCTTTACCCAAACCTTCGAAGGTGTGTAGTTCTTTGATTTTTACTTTTTTGAAAACATCATCCACCTTGCAAAGAGTCACTTGAGCACCTTCTTTGATCGTTCCTCTTTTTACCCTTCCGATCGCGATACGGCCAACGAAGTTAGAGTAATCCAACGAAGTGATTTGCATTTGTAGGGATCCTTCCTCGATTTTCGGAGCAGGAATATGGTCAACAATCGCATCCAACAATGGAATGATAGAATCGGTAGGGTTTTTCCAATCCGGGCCCATCCAGTTTTGCTTGGCAGAACCATATAGCGTTTGGAAATCCAACTGCTCCTCTGTTGCGTCTAAGTTGAACATCAAGTCAAAAACTGCCTCGTGAACTTCGTCAGGACGACAGTTTTCTTTGTCAACTTTGTTTACAACAACGATTGGAGTCAATCCTAGGTCTAACGCTTTGCCAAGAACGAATCTTGTCTGAGGCATTGGTCCTTCGAATGCATCCACCAAAAGGATAACGCCATCCGCCATCTTCAAAACACGTTCTACTTCACCACCAAAATCGGCGTGACCAGGAGTGTCAATGATGTTGATTTTGGTGTCTCTGTATCGAACCGAAACGTTTTTAGATAGAATGGTAATTCCTCTTTCACGTTCCAAGTCGTTGTTATCCAAGATCAGGTCATCAAACTGTTGGTTCTCTCTGAAAATTTTAGAAGCATGAATGATTTTATCAACCAAGGTAGTTTTGCCGTGGTCAACGTGTGCGATGATCGCGATATTCCGAATATTCTGCATGGTTTGCCTAATTGAGCCGCAAAAGTACAAATAATATTTGGGAATCAGGTTATCAAATCGTGAAGTATAAACTTAAAAGTCTGAAAAGCCGAGCATTGCTAGGTGACATGCCTCAATCGGTAGTTGATTCCTATTTTAAGAAAGTAACCTAGCCTTCGTATATAGCCTGTAGTTTTCTTGTTTCTTCAATACATCTGTTGAGCACTCTAGGGATAAGAAAAACAGAAATGAAACTTAGGAATACAAAGCCTAGCATGAAATAGGTGGCTATACTTTGGAATGTAAAAGCGAGAGAATAATGCGGATTCTCTAAATAACGCAAGCCATAAAAATTGAATTGAAGTAGCATGTTTAATACTACAAAAGCATTTACAGAGCTTTTAAATGCTACATAATTCTTAAGCTTTTTGATGGTTTTTCCATATAAGATAAAAATTCCCGCAAGACCAGCTAAAAAGAAAATTGCTCCACAAATGGGGAGGCTTAGTTCGTGACCAAGCGGTCTAGTATTTACACTTAACCAATACAGGATGAATCCTATTGCTGTTGGATATAAGATTCTATAGCTAGTGAAAAGGGATTGGAATTCCTCCAAGTAGAATTTTCGATAGCGTCTTTCTATGCTTTTGGTATAAGACTCAGCCAAATCAGAAAAACCAAAAATTCCAAATTCGCTATGAACTTTGAGGAAAGCATCGTCAAGCGACATGTTTGGTTTTTCTTCTAAAAGCACTTCTACCTTACAAGCTACATGATCCAAGATCTCATATTGCAAATCGATCTCAGGATAGCCTTTAGAGGAAATCAGTTTTTTGAGTGTGTTTATTTGAGATGGGGAAAGTTTCATAACAGTTCAGTTTTGAATTTAACCTTCCAGGTTTCATAAATACTTAGAGAATGAAGTATTACGGCGTAACAAAAAATGATACTAAATAGATTTAAATATAAATCAGGGATGCCTTCCGTCCACCCTAACATTCTGGGAACATTTAGAAATAGATTGTAAAAGTGAAGTGGTAAGACAATCGAAACTGTCAACTTGGAATTGGCAATAGAAGTGACATTGTTGATTTTATCACCCAATATTTTCTTGATAATGGCTAGTTTTTCTTTGTTTCGAAAATTTACATACAAAGCAAAACCTGCGATGTAGATTAAAGGAAGACCGAATAACAGAAGAATTTGATTTTTAAAACTAAACGAATTAACCGTAAATGTTAGCAGAGCTAAAATGGTTGCATTGAAGAGAAATCTTGGCCAGCTGAAGTACGATTTTATAATTTTCCATTGAGTATTTCGAATAGATTTTCCTGTTGATTTCTGGAGATCATATTCTAGTTTTTTACAATAGGCAATAGTCCATTTTTCATCTAATAGGTTTATTTGCTCTTCAAATCTCGAGCTTTCAAAACCTTCCAAATGACTTACATAATGGTCATAGATTTCCAAAAGGATTTCCGCTGAAGTCAATTCCTTCGCCGAAATGGCCTTTTTTACCTGATCAAGTTCCTGTTCTGAAAGCTGTCTCATATCAGTGAGGTTTTAGATTTGAGCTTCCAGGCTTTCAATAGAGTTAAAAAATAACCCAAATAGAGTATGGCAAGAAAAAAAGTAATGAATGTATAATAGGGATTTGTAAAAGGATCAGTAAACCCTAAATTTTTTGGAGCTAAAACACTTAAAGTAAGTGTGCTGAGAATGAAACTCCATTGTCCTAGAATAATTTTTAAATAGTCAGATTGAATGTAATTCGAAACGCCGAGTGTCTTTTTTAAGCTCCTGATTTTAACTGTGGATTTTATTGAAATCCAGGCGATAAGCAAAAGAATAATTCCTAGTGGAACTAAAATCACAACTGTTCTAGTTCGGCCATCGATTGTTGTCCATAGAATGGAAATTAGGCTGAAAGTTGTTGCTGTAACTATAAATCTTGGCCATGAAAATTGAGATTTGAATATTTTCCATTGTAGAGTTCTCATTCCTTTGTGTGTGGAGTCAAAGTGTTTTTCCTGGAGCTCTTTACAATAGTTATGGGTAAACTTCATTTCCAATTCTAACATCTCCGTCTCGAATTCTGAATCTTCAAAACTCTCCAAATGACTTACGTAGTGGTCATAGATCTCCATTAGAATTTCCGCTGAGATCAATTCCTTGGCTGCAATAGCTTTTTTTACTTGATCAAGTTCCTGTTCTGAAAGTTTTCTCATAGTTGTCCCGTTAAAAAAATCAGATGTTAAAACCTGGTTTGATTTCTGGATTCAAAATCCTTTGAAGGTTTTCCACAAATCCTTGAAGTTCGGATAGTTTACTTGTCACTTCCTTTTGGCCGTCTTTGGTTAGGCTATAATATTTCCGAACGCGGTTATCCACTTGCTGAATCTCTGTTGTGAGTAATCCCTCAGCCTCCAATTTGTGCAGGGCAGGGTAAAGCGCTCCTTCAGTGATTTTGATTTCTCCTGCAGTCAGTTCCTTGACACGCTGGGTGATTTCGTAGCCATACATCTTCTCATTTTCCTCAAGTAGTTTGAGGATTATGGTTTGGAGTGAGCCTTTGATAAGATTGTTGTTTGACATGGGTTTGCTGTTTTGCCTAGCTTCACCAAATATATAAAATAATTATATACATAGGAATCTTAGGTGTTGTTTCATTTCTTGAGGTCTGAAAGAATGGCATTAGACTAAAACCCTTTGGCCAGCTAACCTGTAGACCGAAGTGGGTTTCTGTCTTCGGTCTCCTGTCTTCCAGCTTTTATCACAAAACTCTTTCTTTCTCTTCCAATTTTCCACAATTTCCAGAATGGAATACCAAGAGCTAATTGAAGAAGTATACAAGGAGGTACAAGCAGAAAACCTGAAAGGCAAAGTGGCAGATTATATTCCAGAGATTGCCACTGTAGACCCTAATCAGTTCGGAATAGCACTGGTTGATTTAAAAGGAAATGTTTATGGGGTAGGAGATTACCGGAATCCATTTTCTATCCAAAGTATCAGTAAGGTTTTTACGCTTACCATGGTTTTTAACTTTTTTAATTCCAAACTATGGACCAGAGTAAATGTTGAGCCTAGTGGAGATCCATTTAATTCCATTGCCCAGCTGGAATATGAAAAGGGGATTCCCAGAAATCCCTTTATCAACGCCGGAGCTTTGGTGATTACAGATGCTTTAAGTAGTAAGTTCGAATATCCGATCGAAGAAATCTCAACTTTTATCAATGAGTTAGCTGGTGAATCCTGTGTGAAAATCAATCCAGATGTCAAGAATTCTGAAATGAAACATGGTGAGCGTAATACCGCTTTGGCATATTTTTTAAAATCATTCAAAAATTTCAACAATCCCGTTGACCAAGTCCTAGATGTTTATTTTTCCCATTGTGCGATGGAGATGAGTTGCGTGGATCTAGCCAGATCGTTTTCTTTTTTGGCAAATGATGGCTTTTCGATTTTTGCCAATCGACAAATTTTAACAGAAAGTCAGTCCAGAAGAGTGAATGCCTTGATGTTGACCTGTGGGTTTTACGATGAGGCGGGAGAATTTGCGTTTAAAGTGGGTTTGCCTGGTAAAAGTGGTGTAGGTGGCGGCGTGGCTGCTGTGATGCCGCATAAATTCAGCATAGCGGTTTGGAGCCCTGAGCTTAATGAGAAAGGAAATTCCGTCAAATCAATCCGTGCCTTAGAGCTCTTGACAGATAAGTTGGCGTTTTCTCTGTTTTAATTTTCTTTAAAAATTTAGTTTGGATCTTTTTTTGATACTCTTTTCAAAATGACACGCTAGGATGAAAGATTTGCGTTTTTACTTTCTGTTTTTCACGTTATTCCTTAGTGCTTTTTTGGCTTTTGGCCAGAATAAAGGTCCCGGGTTTGGCATAAAAGGAGGTTTGAATTATTCTACTTCAGGTAAATACTTTCAAGATGCCGAGACCATCTGGAAAAACCCCGGCGCTTCCTCTGGATATCATGTGGGAGCCTTTTACAAATTCGGAAACTACGACCTTTTCTTGAGACCTGAATTGGTTTACTCCAATACCAAATTTGACACAGGCCTGGGAACTGTCAAAATGCAGCGTATGGATGCGCCTGTACTTGTGGGATTGAACTTTTTTAAATTGATCAGCTTAGTAGGAGGACCATCGTTTCACTATAGTTTAAAGGATAATTATTCTGATTTTTTTGAAAATTCGCCCAATAAGCGATTATTCTTAGGATATCAATTTGGACTTGGATTCAATGTCGGTCCAGTAGGTTTAGACTTAAGATATGAGCGGGTATTTAATGACCAGAAGTTGACTTTGGATCAGTTTTTAAAGAGAAAAGACAATTTTAGAACCGAGCAAATCATTCTGGGTCTTTCTTTTCAGATCAAATAGAAGTTCATTCTTCTACCAAGAAGGGTGTGAAGATTTCTTTCCAAAGCGCATATCCCTTTTCATTCATATGCAGATTGTCGCCAATAAAAATATCTGCACGTGGAACCCCTGTTTTATCCAACATGATATCCCAGACATTGACAAAATTCACATTTTTATGTGCTGTACAATATTGACGCATCAGGTCATTGAGAACCATATAGGAAGTTTTTAATTCCCATCTTGAAGGGCTAGGTTTTGCAGAGATTAAATTGACAGTAGTATTGGGCAATTGTTTCTGGATTCTGGATACAATTCTATCTAAAGTAGCCATGATTTCAGCCGCAGTTATACCGCCATTGATATCGTTATCTCCTTCATAAATAAACACTTTGGATGGCTCTAACCTCAAAACAAGTGGAAACAACTGTGTCTCCAGATCCTCTGCTGTAGATCCACCAAAACCTGTATTGATGATAGGGACTTCAGGGAATTGATCTTGTAGGCTTTTCCACATTCTCACGCTGGAGCTACCGGTAAAAACGACGCTACCTTTTGCCCAACCAGCGCTATCTAATTGATGGCTTATTGTCTCAACTTCCTTATCGAATTTGTTGCTTTGAGCAAATGTGAAATTTAATCCTAAAAGGAGGCCGACAAAGAGTGTGGTAAAGAGTGATTTTGAGTTCATGTCTTAAATATATTCCCTTTTACGTATTGACCAAAACCGTTCATAACATGCTCAAAGTCGTACACTTCGGACAGATTTCCATTTTGTCCTCTTATTTTTCTGTCACAATTTTTCAGTTAAAATCCTTGTTTTTGAGCTTTTTTTGTTGATTTCGTCACATTTATGTCTTTGTGTAAGAAAAGAGAGGTTTTTTGGAGAAGTTTTAGCGTTATAATGACAAATCTTCCAAATACCCACTACATGGAACAACTCACTCGTTTTTTCTGGTTTTGCAGCGGAGCTAATTTCTCATTGCTGAAAAGGTCTCCTACAGAATCCAATAAATACATAGGTATCGGCGCAACTGTATTCTTCACAGGGATATTAGCTGCATTAGCGGCGGGATATGCCCTGTATACGGTTTTTCAATCTATTATACCTGCCATATTCTTTGGGCTTCTTTGGGGATTTATGATTTTCAATTTGGATCGTTTTATCGTTTCCAGCATGCGTAAACGCGAAAATGCCTGGTCTGAATGGAAACTGGCTATTCCCCGGTTAGTCCTTGCAGTTTTGCTTGCTTTGGTGATTTCAAAACCGCTCGAATTGAAAATGTTTGAAAGAGAAATCAATCGAAAGATTGACGAAAAGCGGACTGAGTTTATCACCCAATCCAAAGTGAATTTGGCGAAAGGTTTTCCTGAAATCCAGGAGCTGGAAGCAAAAATAGATACACTCAAAGCTGAAGTATCCACTGCTGAGGGATTCCGCAATCAACTCCAAAAAGAATACGATGCGGAGCGATTTGGTGAAAAAACTGCCGGAACAAGTGGAATTGTCGGTTTGGGAACTAATGCCAAGAAAAAGGAAGAACAACTTGACGCCTCTCAAATTGCCTTGGATGAGTTAAGAAAAAGGAATCAGGTCAGAATTGACACCTTGGAAGCTCAGATTCGGGAATTTATGGCTTTGCGCCAAGCTGAATTTGAAAAGCAGCAACCAGGGATTGAAGGGTTTGATGGCCTGGCAGCGAGAATGGATGCACTTGCTACTCTGACGGAAGAGAGTTCAGCCATGGCATTGGCTAATGTCTTTATCATGCTCTTGTTTATTGCGATTGAGACTGCGCCGATTTTCGTAAAATTGATTTCCCCACGTGGTCCCTATGATGAATATCTGGAGTTGCATGAGGATCGGGTAAGGCTGTTTAAAAGTGAGAAATGGACCAAGGCAAAAGGAGAATCGAAAGCCAGAGTGGATTATTTCCAAGAAACGCATTTCTATGCTACTGACCTCAATAAGGAAAAGACCAATAGAAAAAATAAAGCCCATACTGAAGCGGAAATTGAGGAAATCGAATCTAAATGGAGGAATAAAGTTTAATTCTAAAAATCAAAAACAGGGATGGTTCAATCCCTGTTTTTGTTAGATCACTTTTTTGGCTACTACATCCAGTTGATCCATCGTTTTGCTCACGGATTTCCATTCTGCAAATCCTACGATTTTGACTAAAAAGGATAAGAATTTGCCAGGATTGACAAGCTTTTTGGCGAGGTTGGAGATGTTTTGATCGCGATCTTGAACCAAGAATACCCTGTCATTGGCAGCGTAATACTCTCCGGCATATTTCCAAGCTCCGTTGCGAGCCAACTGAATGCTAAAGTCAAGCAACATTTCATCTCTTCCTTTAGCCAACGGAATCAACATTCCAAAAACAGGGGAAACTTTACTAATGTTTGATTTTACTCCATCTACCAGCTCCGCTAAAATGGAGTTGATCTGATTGAAATCCTTCTGAATACCCAATAGAGGTTCTGAACCAACAGTTTCTGCTGCGGCTATTCCTAAATCAAGATTGATGTGTGCATTGATTCCCAAAAACAAATGCTGAAGGACCAAGTGCTTTTTTGAATTGCTGGCTTCAAAGGCTTCTGACCAGCTTTGTGTAGGTTTAACTCCTTTTTTCCACAAGTCATAGGCATCAATAAATCTTCCCGCGAAAAGTACATCCAGTTTTTCCATTCTCGGATTATCCTCAAATTCCATCCGTTGTATCCCCTCTTTTATTCTGCGGGTAACATGTCTATAAAGTATAGCAAAATATCCAATTCGAGAATTTTCATACCTGCATTCCGATACGATTTGATCCATTCGGAGTAATACATCATCAATGGTTTTCATAAGTTTTAAACAAAAAATTTCTCTAAAATATCACCTACATAATAGGCAACGACAGCGGCCAAAATGCCAAGTGATAGTGTTTCTAATATACTTTTAAAGCTCGAAGTTTGATTCACGATGGATTTTAACCAGCCGATAACGATGAATGCTAATCCGGTGAGCAGACTGGTCCAAAGGAAAATGTTGATAGAAGAGGGGTTGAAAAAAGTCCATAAATAAACCAGTAAAGGAATAAAACCGACGATAATGAAAGAAATAAAGGTGGCAAATCCGATTTTAAAAGGGCTTTTGGATTCTTCCATCAGGTTTAGCTCGTCTTTCATCATTTCGGCAACCCAGAGGTCTTTGTTGGATGTAATTTGATCTACGACCTTTTCGAGCAAATCTCCTGTGAATCCCTTTTTTTCATAGATTTCTTTAATTTCCTCTCTTTCTACTTCAGGAAGGTTTTCAATTTCCCAGTGTTCAATCGCCTCGTGTTTTTTATAGTTTTCTTGGTTGCTTTTGGAAGATAAATAGGCTCCTACTGACATAGAAAATCCATCGGCTAATAAATTGGCAAAACCGAGGATAATAATGATTCCAGCGTCCAGATCAGCTCCAAACCCGCCTGCCACCACTGCAAAAGTAGTCACTGCGCCATCTATTCCTCCGTAGACAAACTCACCCAAGTATTCCTGTAACTTTTTGAAATACTTACTTTCTTGATGAATTACTGATTCATTCATTAGTCCAGGTTTTTGAGGAAGAATTTCTTGACATTTTCTCCCATAATGGCTCTGATTTCATCTTCTGTAAATCCCTCATTTAATAAGCCTTCGACGATAATAGGTAAACCTGTGATATCAAAAGGAACTGCAACTGCTCCATCATAATCTGAACCTAAAGCGATGTATTCCACTCCAACCAAGTCACGGATATGTTTCATTGTAGCAATTATCCCTTCAATTTCGGGTTCCCCTACAGCCATATCAAAAAAGGCTACGCCGATGATTCCTCCATTTGCTGCAATCCGTCGGATTTGGTCGTCAGTTAAATTTCTCTGGGAATTCAAAACTGCTCTGACTCCAATATGTGATACCATCACTGGCTTGGTAGTCATCTTAAGTACATCATCCACTATTGCAGGGGAGCAGTGAGCCAAGTCGATAAAAACATTCAGTTCGTTCATTCTTTGGATGACTGATTTACCAAAATCTGTCAATCCAGCACCATTTTCGCCATGTGCCGATCCACCCAATTCATTGTCAAAAAAATGAGTTGGCCCGATCATCCTGATTCCTGCCTCATAAACTTTTTCCAGATTTTCCATGGAGCCTTCCAGCGCATGTGCACCTTCAATTCCTAACATGGCTCCAGTTACAGTTTTATCTGTTTTTCTTGCTTCAAGAAGCTTCAAGAAGGTTTCTTTGTCATCTACGAAAATCACTTTGCCGTCTTCTTTCTCGATGAAGTCATGTAAGTTTTCCGCTTGGCCTAAGGTTCGATTGATTAAACTGAACCACTGATTGGGAGTTTCTCCTTTAGCGATCGTCAGTGGAGTAATGTTGTCAAAAGCATCCTCTGAATTACTCTGCATATTCTGGCCTGCAGGGGATTTTGATACGATTGTAAACATTTCCAGAGCAATATTTGCTTCCCTCATCCTTGGGAAATCAACACTTCCCACGGTAGATTTTTTAGTCAGATCCCTTCCCCAAAGTAAAGCATCACAATGCAAATCAGAGATAAAGTCCAATCGATCGTAGATCTCCTGTGCTTCTCGTGAAACATTATAAGGCGGAGGGCTTTTTACAGGGTTTCTTTGAGCTTCAATGTAGGGAGGTACTAATAGGGTAGCGATATAAAAGATGAAAGCAAGTGCTCCCAAGGTGATAATTAATTTCTTCATAGCAGGTGGTTGTGCTTTTGAAGATAATGAAAAATGCCTTCAAAGAGGAAAATGTCTGAGATTAGCTTTCGTTTAAAACTGCTTTTCCCGTTTTGGTTGTGACTTCACATTTCAGGTTGACGCTATGAAATTTATTTTATTTAGAGTAGTCAAATCCTTAAATTGATCTAGGTCAGAAAAAAGGAATTTTGGATAAGGGGGTAGAATCTACCTAAGAATACTTGGATAATTTACTGGCATTTGTTCTTGCTTGTTTGACTTTTCGTTTTAGTGAAAAATATTTTATTGTGATTTTTAAAAAATATTTAACTGTTTTTGTTGGAATTAATTCATTTTTATTAAGTTTAAGGAATTAAACAAGTCATAAAAACAGATTCATTGGCAGTTTTGCCAAACTTTATTTGGTTTTAGACGATTGACAATAGACCCACTGATGGGGGCTTTTTTTAAAAAGCTCCCTTTTTTTATGCCTATTTTTTAAGAGGGTTTTGCGAGAATTGAAAAAACCGGTTTAAAAATCTAATGGTTTTTCTTTAAAAAATGTAAAATTTAGAAAAATCGGTTTATTTTTCTTTTAAAAGTTTGATTTCCTTAAAAAGTTGAAAAATGATGTCAAACAGGAAATTGATTCTCAAATATTTCGATTTATCAAAATTAACTTTGTTAATAAACAATCAAGTTATGATGAAGAGAAAGTGATTTTAAGGGCAATTGACTGAAAGTCTCTTGAAAAACCTCGAATACCAATTAAAAATCGGAAGTTTCCCTCTGGCTAGTTTGAAAGAATTTCGATCAATTTCATTTTTCTTTGAGAATAGCTGTATTTCTCTTTGATCCTCTGTTGACTGAATTTCTTTAATTCATCTATTTCCGAAACTTCGATAGACTCAATTATCCTTTTCAAATACCTGAAATCTTTTTTAGGCAGGACCAACTTCTGGTTTCCTATAATTTCTGGTATTGCACCGACTGCGGAACCGATGGGGATACACCCACATGCCATAGCTTCACCTAGTGCATTTGGGAAACCTTCCGAAGAGGAAAGCTGCAAGTAAAAAATATGGGAATTGTATAGCTTCCGAAGCTCCTCTTTACTTTTTTTTCCAATAACATGAATATTTGGAGAAGCAGAGGAATAATTCGGATCACCCACGAAAGTGAAGTTGAACCCAGGATTTGAGGATGCTAATTGCTCAATCAGGTCATATCCTTTGATGACAGCCCGTGATTGTTTAGAAGTTCCTGTAGCAACCGTGATAAAGGACCAGTCTTTTCTGGTTTTATGTTCATCCTTCCAGAAATCGGTGTCAAAACCATTTGGAATAACCTGAATTGGGGTTTTGAGATCAGGAATTAAGTTGTGTAGCCCTTGCTTTGGGTTGATTTGATTATCATAGTGATAAACTTGCTTTACCAACGCTTCTGCCACAGGAACTATCAGGCTGCAGTTTTTAAAGCTATATACTGTTGCATTTCGCAACCATTTTTTGCGGAAGTTGCCATAGTCAATTTCTGGCATATTCATGCAGTCTGTTCCCCCTGCTTGAATGATGCATTTCTTTTTAAAGGCCTTTCCAAACCAAGCAGGAAGTACAGAATGATAGCCTCCAAAGAAACAGAGATATTGGGTGGTCTTTGGTAGAAACCAAAGTAATTGAAAGAACTGTAAAATGTAGTAAAATGGAAGTTTCAATGGGCTCTGGGTAAATTCCAAAGCTTTGATTTTCATTTCCGGGCGGATCATCTCCATGTCACGATCAGTAAAAGCTGTGCGAACGGGATAGGTGTAGATGATCATTTTGATTTGATTCAGGTTTAAAAATAGGTCTTAAAAAAAGAAAGGAGCAAAGAAAACAGCTGATTTGTTTCTTTGCTCCTTTTCCAAGTTGCTACTTTATTTAGATCACTACGTTGACTATTTTACCAGGAACCACGATCATTTTCTTCGGTGCTTTTCCTTCCAGCCATTTCTGCACTGTTTCGTCTGCCAAAGCAGCTTTCTCGATTTCCTCTTTGGAAAGTGAAAGATCCAAATTGAGTTTTGCTCTCATCTTGCCATTGATCATCACAGGATATTCAAAGGCGCTTTCTACAAGATAGCTTTCTTCAAACTTAGGGAAAGTCGTTTCTGCAATCGAACCAGAATGTCCCAACAAGCTCCAAAGTTCCTCAGCAATATGAGGGGCATAAGGAGAAACCAAAATCGCCAATGGTTCCAAGATTGCTCGTTTATTACATTTTAGGGCCGTCAATTCGTTGACGCAGATCATAAAGCTGGAAACTGAGGTATTGAAAGAGAAGTTAGCCATGTCTTCTTCCATCTTCTTGATGGCTTTGTGAAGGGCTTTGTATTCTGCTTTGCTTGGTTCTGCATCAGAAACCTGGAATTCACCTGAATTAGTATGGTACAAGTTCCACAGTTTTCGAAGGAATTTGAAAACCCCATCAATTCCATTGGTATTCCAAGGTTTGAACTGTTCCAAAGGACCCAAAAACATCTCATACAATCTTAAGGTGTCAGCGCCATATTTTTCAATGATGTCATCTGGGTTAACCACATTGTATTTTGATTTGGACATCTTCTCCACCTCTGATCCGCAGATGTATTTCCCATCTTCCAAGATGAATTCAGCATCTGCCAAATCAGGTCTCCATGCTTTGAATTTCTCCAGATTTAACTGGTCATTATAGACAATATTCACATCCACATGCATCGCAAACGTATCGTATTGATCTTTTAATCCATAGCTCACGAATTGGTTAGTACCTTTTACACGATACACAAAATTGGATCTCCCTTGGATCATTCCTTGGTTGATCATTTTCTGGAACGGTTCGTCAATGCTAACTGCTCCTACATCATACAAGAACTTGGTCCAGAATCTTGAATATAATAAGTGTCCAGTTGCATGTTCTGATCCACCGATATATAAATCTACAGCTCCCCAATAATCCGTTTTTGCTTTATCTGCCAACTCGGACACATTTTTTGGATCTGTATATCGGAAGAAATACCAGCTAGATCCTGCCCAGCCAGGCATTGTACTTCTTTCCAAAGGAAACTCTCCTTCAGCAGTCTTATAATTCCAGTCTTTTGCTCGAGCCAATGGTGGCTCTCCGTCTTCAGTAGGCAAGTATTTGTCTACCTCAGGTAATACCAAAGGCAAGTCTTTTTCTTCTATTAAATAAGGCAAGCCATCTTTGAAATAAACTGGAAGGGGTTCTCCCCAATAGCGCTGACGTGTGAAAATCGCATCACGCATTCTGTATTGGATTTTGCCTTTTCCGATGCCTTTTTCTTCCAAAAACTCAATGGCTTTGGTCATAGCATCTTTCATATAGAGATTGGAAATAAAGCCGGAATTGATGATCAAACCGCCTTTTCCTGGAAATGATCCTTCTTCCATGGATCCTTCGATCACTTGGCGGATTTCCAATCCAAAGTGCTTCGCAAAGTTGTAATCACGATCATCATGCGCTGGAACCGCCATTACAGCCCCTGTTCCATATCCCGCCAAAACATAATCTGCCACCCAAATCTGGATTTCTTCTCCATTAAATGGATTGATCGCATAGGATCCTGTGAAAGCTCCTGAAATGGTTTTGACATCACTCATCCGCTCACGTTCGGAGCGGTTTTTGGCAACTTCTATATATGCCTCGGCAGTTTCTCTTTGATCTTCTGTGATTAGCGATGCTGCCAAATCTGATTCAGGAGCCAAAGCCAAATAGGTTACACCATAAATCGTATCCACTCTGGTAGTAAATACTTTGATGGTTTCGTTGGAGTCTTTCACCTGAAAAATCACTTCAGCTCCAATGGATTTTCCGATCCAGTTTCGCTGCATTTCTTTGATCGGTTCAGACCAATCAATTTTTTCCAAACCCTGCAGTAAACGATCCGCATAGGCAGTGATTCTCATCGACCACTGCATCATCTTTTTGCGCTCTACAGGATGTCCACCTCGCTCCGAGAAGCCGTCTTTGACCTCGTCATTAGATAGTACTGTTCCCAAAGCTGCACACCAGTTGACGGTGGTCTCTGCCAGGAATGTCAATCTGTATTTCAAAAGCATTTCCTGCTTTTCCTTTTCGGAGAAAGAGCTCCACGCCTCAGCGGAAAATAGTGGTGTTTCATCATCACATACCGCCTTCACATGTTTATTCCCTTCTTTTTCAAATCTTGAAATCAAAGAGTCTATTGAAAGGGCTTTATCTGCATCTTGATCGTAATAGCTATTAAAAAGCTGCATAAAAATCCATTGCGTCCATTTATAATAGTCTGGATTGGAAGTTCTTACTTCTTTGCTCCAATCAAAAGCGAAACCGATGTTTTTAAGTTGCTCGGTATAACGTTTGATGTTTTGTTCAGTAGTAATTGCAGGGTGTTGACCGGTCTGAATCGCATATTGTTCAGCGGGAAGGCCAAAGCTATCGTAACCCATTGGGTGAAGTACATTAAAGCCTTTCAAGGTTTTGAATCTTGCTACGATGTCTGAGGCAATATACCCTAGCGGATGACCGACATGTAGTCCTGCTCCAGATGGATATGGAAACATGTCAAGTGTATAAAACTTCGGTTTGTCTGGATTGACTGTCGCCTGGAAAGTTTGGTTCTTTTCCCAGTAAGCCTGCCATTTCTTTTCAATTTCCCTAAAAGTGTACTCCGCCATGATTGAAATATTCGTGATTTTTTAGCTAAACGCCTGCAAAAATAGAAAAATTGACTGGGTTTGGAATGAAAATCTCTAATTCCTCCTGTCTATTAATTATTTCCATTGATCATTTTTTTGCGTGCAACTCACTTCTTTTTAGTATTTTCCGATATAACCTTACCACCAATCCTATGAAAATTTCTACCCTTTGGCAACTTGGTATTTTAGTTTGCCTCTTCTTATTGATCACCCCTATTTCCTTTGCGCAGAAAAAATATTCTGAGAAACAAAAGGAAGCTTTGAAACAAGAAGCTTTAAATCTAGTGCAGCAAGATGCCAAAATGAGTCAGGTCATGGTCGATAAGATTTTTAGTTTCGCCGAACTTGGATTTCAGGAAATTGAATCTTCGAAATACCTAACAGGGATTTTAGCAGAAAATGGCTTTGAGATCAAAATGGGAGTTTCAGGTATTCCAACCGCATGGTTTGCCACCTGGAGCAATGGGGAAGGCCCTGTAATCGCTTTGGGTTCAGATGTAGACGATATTCCAAAAGCTTCCCAATATCCAGGAGTTGCTTATCATAAACCAATCATTGAAGGAGCGCCTGGGCATGGGGAAGGTCACAATGCCGGGATTCCTTTAAATATCACGGCAGCTTTGGCAGTGAAAAAAATCATGGAGCGGGAAAATATCGGAGGAACACTAATTCTATGGCCAGGAATTGCAGAAGAGCTCGTAGCCTCTAAAGCATGGTTTGTCAGAGATGGCTTATTCGATGATATTGATATCTGTATTTTCACCCACGTTGGGAACAATTTAGGCGTGAGTTATGGACAAGCTTCTGGAACAGGTTTGATTTCTGTGGAATATACTTTCAGTGGGGAAGCGGCACATGCTGCTGGAGCTCCTTGGCGAGGTAAAAGTGCATTAGATGCGGCCGAATTAATGAATGTGGGCTGGAATTACAGAAGAGAGCACTTGGATCCGTTAAAGAGATCTCATTCTATCTTTACAGATGGAGGAGATCAGCCCAATGTTGTGCCTTCTAAAGCCTCCATTTGGTATTATTTCAGAGATGTGAAGTACGACGGAATTATGGAGATGTACAATGTGGCGAATAAAATCGCTGAAGGTGCTGCACTGATGACTGATACAGAAATGACTTCCAAAATATTGGGTACTGCATGGCCAAGACATTTTAACAAAGTGATTGCTGAAAAAATGTATGCAAATATCTTGAAGGTTGGCTTGCCAGATTGGTCAGAACAAGATCAAGAACTCGCAAAAGCAGTTCAAACGGAAGTGAATGCATCTAAAATTGAAGGGCTTCCATCAAAATTGGATACACTGGGGCTTCCTGTGACCAGGCCAGTATCCGGTGGGTCAGATGATATTGGGGATGTTTCCTGGGTTTTACCTACCGTAACGTTAAGGTTTCCTTCCAACATCCCAGGGCTTCCTGGGCATCACTGGGCAAATGCCATTGCCATGGCGACACCCATTGCTCATAAGGGAGTGACTGCCGGGGCAAAGGCTGAAGCAATGACAATTTTAGACTTTTTGCTAAATCCGGAATTAGTTGATCAGGCTTGGGATTATTTTAAAAATGTTCAGACCAAAGAGGAGGAATATAAACCCATGATTTCGGCAGATGACGAAGCGCCGATTTACTTGAATAAGCAAATTATGGATCTATACCGGCCTTTGATGGAGAAATATTATTATGATGAAACAAAATATGATACGTATCTGGAGCAATTAGGAGTGACTTATCCAACTGTGAAAAAATAAACCCAGTTGAGAAAACTTCGTGAAAGTGGCAGGAACGGGAAAATTCCCCAAATCTTGCCACTTTTTTATTTTAATGTGAAATCAATAATTAGGCTGAAATGGAGTTTTCGATTAGAGAGGCGACACTTGAGGAGGTTTTTCAAATTCATCAGCAAATCGCTGAATTTTATGAGCCAATATCTGAGGATTTTTACTCTAGCAGGTTGAAGACTAAAAAGTACTTGGCATTAGTGGCTGAGGCTAATGGAAAACTACTGGGGTTCAAAGTAGGCTACCATAGCAAAAAACCTCATATACTTTATTCTTGGATGGGTGGTGTAAAACCGGAGTTTAGGAAAATCGGTGTTGCGACAGCTCTGGCGGAGGTTCAAGAAAATTGGGCAAGAAAGCAAGGGTATAAGAAAGTGTATTTTAAAACCAGAAACAGGTTTCCGGCAATGATCAACTTTGGCTTAAAAAGAGGCTTTCAAATTGTAAAAGTTATTCCAAAAGGAGGGATGAGTAATTATAGAGTGTTGATGATGAAAAGCTTGTAGCTCAGAATCAGAAAGGTTTTGTCGCTTACATTTTTGCTTGGCTACTTTCAGATACAAAAAAACCTTACCTTTGCGCCTGATTTTCACCAGCGGTTCAATTGCCCGCTTCAACAAAAATTCATGAAGACAAAAGAATTAATTGCGAAAGGCGTTTCGCTTCCAGTAATGGAAGCATTTTATACCATTCAGGGCGAGGGGAGATTTACTGGATATCCTGCTTATTTTATCCGGCTTGGTGGCTGTGATGTAGGATGTGTCTGGTGTGATGTGAAAGAATCCTGGGAGGCAGGAAAATGGCCGATTCTACCTATAGAAGAAATTGTTGGGGAAGCAGAGAAGTTTCCTGGAAGATTAGTGGTGATCACAGGCGGAGAACCTTTGATGTATGAGTTAGGACCTTTAACTGCCTTGTTGAAAGAAAAAGGATTTACCACTAACATCGAGACTTCTGGAGCACATCCTTTCTCTGGAGATTTTGACTGGGTATGTTTTTCTCCTAAAAAATTCAAGAAACCTCATCCATCCATCTACCAAAAAGCAGATGAGTTAAAAGTTGTGGTTTTTCATTCCAGTGATTTTGACTTTGCTGAAGAGCATGCTGCGTTGGTGAATAAAGATTGCGAATTGCGCCTCCAGCCAGAATGGAGCAAAGCAGAGAAATTCACTCCATCTATCATAAACTACGCGAAAAATCACCCAAATTGGAAAATATCGCTACAAACTCATAAATTTATGGACATCCCCTAGGTCCATGAGCCGAATTTTAGCTGGAATTCTGTTTTTCTTCATAATTGGTTTGAGTCAAGCTCAGACTTATTCCATCATTGATGGTAGGGCTATCAAATTGTACCAAGAAGCAGAGGAGCTGACACTTTCCCGGCAATACGATCAAGCAATTTCCAAATATCAGGCAGCTATTAATCGGGAGGCATCATTTTTAGAAGCCTATGTAAAGATGTCTCAACTTTTGATTACCCAAGGTAAAATCAAAGAGGCAGAAGAAGTGGCGTTAAGCGGAAAGAAAAGACTAGGTAGTAAAAATTCAACCCAAAAAAACGTCGCTGATTACGGCTGGCTGTTTACAAATCTCTATATGAGTCAGGGCAAGTTTCAAGATGCCTATGATACGTTTAATGAAACAGACCCTCTGTTTGACCAGGATTTCAAAAAGACCATCTATTATGTTCAGATGAAAGAAAGGATCGATTTTTTAGGTACCATGTTGGGAAATGTGATGGCGATAGAAAAAGAAAAACTTTCTGAGCCGATCAATAAATTTCAATTGCAATATTTCCCTGTTCTTACGGCAGATGGTGAGCAGATTTTATTCACCAAAAGGGATGGGACTGGTAATTTTGACAAAGAAGATATTTTTACCTCCTATGTGGAACCGGATGGGTCTTGGACCAATCCAGTGGGCATTGCTGAAACGATCAATTCTCAATATAATGAAGGGACTTGCTCTGTCACTGCGGATGGAAATATCCTGATTTACACCTCTTGTGATGCTCCGGATTCAGAGGGTAGTTGTGACCTTTATATTGCCTATAAAGTGAATGGGAATTGGCAAAGGCCAACCAATATGGGTAAGAAAGTGAATTCAAGGTCATGGGATTCCCAGCCTTCTTTATCGGCAGATGGAAGAATTTTGTTTTTTTCCTCCAATAGAAGAGGGGGTTTTGGTGGGAACGATATCTGGTATAGTGTGCGCCAAAATGATGGCTCATGGTCTGAAGCCAAGAATTTGGGGAATATGGTGAATACTGCAAAGGATGAGATTTCCCCATTTATGTTTTTTAATAATGAGATTCTGTTTTTTGCTTCTGATGGACATCCTGGATTTGGAGGGATGGATATCTTTCTATCCCGAGTTGAGAATAATGAGTTTTCTGTCCCTGAGAATCTTGGTTTACCCATCAACGACCAGCTAGATCAAGTTGCCCTTTTTATCACTGCACAAAAAGACTACGCTTATTTTACTGAGCTTACTACCGGAGAGAATGGAAATGATAGATCCCTGCTTTACCGGTTTAAATTCCCTGAAGAGATTTACTTAGGCGAAAACCTCACGGTGACCGGAGGTAAAGTATTCAATGCCAAAACGGGTGAGCCAATAGATGCTACCTTGTCTTTGGTGTCTTTGACAAATGACAGTACACTTTATCAGTTTCAATCTGATGGGAAAACGGGTGAGTTTATGATGCTCTATCCGGATAAGGCTATTTCAGGGCTTTATGTGGAAAAGAAGGGCTTTTTACCAAAGATCTACAACGTAGAAAGAGATAAGCTACAAAATGTGGAGGACCTAGATGTGGAGCTGGTGCCAGTAGCTTCAGGGGAAGAGTTTGTTTTCGAGAATATTTTCTTTGACTTTGATAAATATGCATTAAAGCCAGAATCGATGTCTTCATTACGTCGATTGGTCAAATTCCTTAAAGAGAATCCAAATGTCAATATCCAAATTACTGGTCATACTGATAATGTTGGGTCTCCTGGGTATAACCTTCAGCTCAGTCTTCAAAGAGCTGAAAGCGTTCAAAAATATCTAGTTGGGGAAGGAATGCATCCTGCCAGAGTAATGGTAGATGGGAAGGGGGATCAGCAACCTGTAGTACCGAATACAACTCCTCAAAACCAGGCCTTAAACAGGAGGATTACCATAAAAGTCCTATAAGGCGGCTACTCATCTTCTATCATTCATTTTTTTGATAGAGTGGTGAAATGAAAGCCTATCTCAACCCGAATTGGTCAATAGCTCTTGTGTTGTGTTTTTAATTTCGAAAAATTGTAAGAAACCTATAAATTTCGGTCATGTCTATGAATTTTTTTAAGAAAGTCCTTGGTGTTGACTTAGTTATGTTATATATCTCGTGTATTATTTCTATTTAAGTAGGCTATTACAAGAGCTATTTTTATTATATTAAAATCAAAATATTATTTTAAATTTCATGCAATGATGTTTTATTTAACTGGAAAAAGAACTTTTTTTAACGATTGGTTCTTTGATTTTGATTGTTTTCCAAATTATATTCTATTTTTTAGTTGATTTTAATTATTTATAGTTTAAAATTCAATTTTTTGTATTTAATCATTCCATTCCTTAATGTTTTATTATATACTGGTTTTCAGATTGTTACATAATTGTATCTGTTTTACCAAATAATTTTCTGTTTTCAAAACATTTTTAGGAGAAATAGAGTTGATGAAAAAGTCCAAATAACGGACTTGAAAAACACAAAATAATCAGTAAAATCATAACTATTCCTAGAAATTGAATATTGGAATTAAAACCATGTTCTGAATCATAAAAATCGTATTATTCAGAATAAAAAATATAAAATATTAATAATATTGTAATTAAATTCTGATATTATCAATAAATGTAAGTTAATTGTTTTGCCTTATAAGCCCTTTTTATTATTTAATATTGTTTTTGATATATATCAAATAAATGGATTGAATTATTTAGTGTTAAAAAAAAATTAACTTTTGTTAACATCTAATTAACAGAATGCTAAATCTTGAAAGTGCCTATTTTGGATTTTTTTGAAAAATTATGTTTTGTATTTATGTAGTTTACAAGTCATATATTCTTTTGTTTAATATTTACCGTTCTTCATAATTTTTTCTGATTGTTTAGAGACTTCCATTATTTAAAATATAATTGCGGTTACTAAAAAATCAACCAAATTATCATGAAGAAAAATTTACTAGCTTTTCTGCTATTAGTTTTCTTTGCTCAAGGTGTATTTGCACAGAGCAAAACTATTAGTGGAATAGTGACTTCATCGGAAGATGGCCTCGGCCTTCCTGGAGTCAGCGTCTTGGTTAAAGGGACCACAAATGGTACGATTACTGGAATTGATGGAGATTATTCCATCCAATTGCCTGCAGATCGTAACGTTATTCAATTTTCATTTGTAGGGATGAAATCTGTTGAAGTTACTGTAGGTAATGAATCAGAGATTAATGTCGTTTTAGATCCAGATGTAAAAGCACTAAATGAAGTGATCGTAACTGCTTTGGGTGTGTCCAGAGATGACCGATCAGTAGGTGCTGCAATCCAGTCAGTAAAAGGTGAAGACCTTACTGCCACGAGAAATTCAAACGTAGTTGGTAACCTAGCCGGTAAAGTGGCTGGTGTTCAGGTGATCGGATCCTCTGGTGCAGCTATCGGTGGTACTCAAAATATCAGATTGAGAGGTATCAATACGCTTGGCGGTGGTTCTCCACTATTCGTAGTAGATGGTACTCCTATTTCTAATACTTCAATTTCTCCAGATAACGATGGAGCCGGTAGAGACTACGGTAACTTGGCGGCTGATATCAACCCGGATGACATTGAAAGTGTTTCTGTTTTGAAAGGTCCTTCTGCAGCTGCACTATATGGTAACAGAGCGGCAAACGGTGTGATTATCGTCACCACTAAAAAAGGTAACAAGAAAAAAGGTCTTGGAATTGAAATCAACCAAAGTACTACTCTAGAAAACGTGTATGTACTTCCTGAATACCAAAATGAATACGCAGGTGGTTATACTCAAGACCTATTGACTTTTACATATGATCCAGCGATCCATCCAGAATCTTGGGCGAGCTTCGATGGTCAAAAGATGCTAAACTATGCCGCTGATGAATCTTGGGGTCCAAGAATGGACGGTACGATGATCAGACATTGGGATTCTTGGTTGGAAGGCCCTCAGTTTGGTGAATTAAGGGCATTGACTCCTCAGCCAGATAACGTAAGAAACTTCTTCGACACAGGGGTGACTACTAACACTGGTGTTTCTTTCTCAGCAGGTGATGCTTTGTCTAACTTCAGAGTTTCTTTGAATAACATCAACCAAAAAGGTGTGATGCCAGGTTCTGAATTGAAAAAGAACAACGTTAGCTTTAATGGTACCCAGCAGTTGAACGAAAAACTGTCTGTAGGATTGAATTTCAACTTTACTGGAACAAACGCTCATGGTCGTCCAGCCTCTGGGTATACTGGTCGTAACCCTGTAAACTCATTCAACCAGTGGTTCCAACGTCAAATTGACATGGATAGACTGGCTCAATACAGAAATCCTGATGGAACTTACAGATCTTGGAATATCAGAAGTCCAGAAAATTCAAGGCCATTGTACTGGAATAATCCATATTATGAAGCATATGAAAATGCTCCTGAGGATAGCCGTGACCGTGTTTACGGTAACTTCAACTTGACTTATAAGTTAACTGATGCATTGAAAGTTTCAGGTTTCTTAAGAACTGACTTCTACAATCAGAAAATTGAAGAAAGAATCGCTTCCGGTGGTTTGGATTTGGATTTCTATTCTGTAAGCCAAAGAATCGGTCGTGAAGACAACTATGAGGTTTTGTTCCAATACGACAAAATGTTTGGTGACATCTCTGTTACTGCAAACGCAGGTGGAAACATCAGAAGAAATCTATACAGCTCAATGTATGAAGGTACTGTAGGTGGACTTGCCGTTCCTGATTACTATAACATTGATGCTTCTGTGGATAGACCAAGGACAGATAGTTATAAAAGCACCAAAACAGTTCGTTCAGTTTACGGAAACGTGTCATTGGGTTACCAAAACACCATTTTCTTAGACGCAACTTTGAGAAATGACTGGTCATCTTCTCTTCCAAAAGCAAACAATAGCTACCTATATCCATCTATTACCTCCAGCTTTGTATTTACTGAGCTAATGGGAGGTGGAGGAAACTTCTTAAGCTTTGGTAAATTAAGAGCAAGTTATGCACAGGTGGGATCTGATATCGGTCCTTATGAAATTGCTCAGATTTATAATGTGTCAACTCCGTATGGTTCTTTCCCTAACCTTCAGGTGCCTAACACTGCGGCAAATCCAAACTTGAAACCAGCACTTTCATCATCTTATGAGGCTGGTTTGGATTTGAGATTCTGGAACGGTAAAGTAAACTTTGATTTTGCTATCTATAGAAATGATAACAAAGATCAGATCTTGAACTTGACAGTACCTGGTTCCAGTGGGTTCTCAGGAGCATTGGTCAATGCCGGTAACATCAGATCTGAAGGTTTTGAAGTTTCTATAGGGGGTACGCCAGTACAAAAGCGTGATTTCTCTTGGGATGTAAGCTTGAACTTTGCTCATAACACTTCAAAAGTGGTAGAACTTGCAGCAGGTCTTGATAACAGACAGCTTCAGTCTGCATACTGGGGTATGACTATCAATGCCAAAGTTGGTGAAGAGTGGGGCACATTGATCGGTACTGGATTTAAATATGCTGACAATGGTCTACCGATCATCAACGAAGACGGTTCTTATGTGTTGGAAAGAAATAAAGACCTAGGTACTACTCTTCCAACTGCAACCGGTGGTTTTACCAACACTTTCAGATATAAGAATTTTGATTTGACTGCATTTGTTGAGTTCCAGGCAGGAGGTCAATTCTATTCTGTGACCAAAATGTTTAATGCTTATTCTGGTCTTGGAAAACAAACAGCTGGCTTGAATGACAAAGGAAATCCACTAAGAGATCCAGTTGAAGATGGTGGCGGTGTTCGTGTTGACGGGGCATTGGAAGATGGTACTCCTACTACAGTTTACGTGGATGCATATGATCATTTCTCCGGAATGTTCGGATTACATGAAAACTGGATTTATGATGCAACTTTCGTGAAGTTGAGAGAAGTGAGATTAGGTTATAGCCTTCCGGCTAAATTAGTCAACAAGACTCCTTTCCATACTTTAAACGTAGCATTCATTGCTAAAAACCTTTGGTTGATCCATACGAATGTACCAGGCCTTGACCCAAGTGAATTCGGTTCCGGAGCTAACGGATACGCATATTTTGAAAGTGGACAGTTACCAGGCGTGAGATCCCTTGGTTTCAACGTTAGAATTGGACTTTAATAGATTTTAAAAATGAGAAATATAAAAAATACAGTTTTAGGTTTGGTAGCTGGGACACTGTTGCTCAGTGCCTGCTCAGAATTTGGTGATATCAATGTGGATCCAAACAGACCTTCTTCTCCTTTGACTTCTGGTCTTTTGACCGGAGCGGAGAGAAGCGTATCGGATGTCATTGGTAGTGCTATCGGTGTCTTGTATGCACAGCATTTATCTGAAAAACAATATACTGAGGCTTCTAGATACCAGGATGTTTACTTTGATTTCAATGGTTTCTATACAGGACCATTGATGAATCTTCAGAGAATCATCAATTTGAATACAGATGAAGAAACTAAGGATGATGTTTTGAGTTCCGGTAGCAATGAAAACCAAATTGCAGTAGCCAGAATTTTGAGAGCTTATTTCTTCGGAGTGATGACTGACAGATGGGGAGAACTTCCTTATACTGAAGCTTTGCAAGGAGAATTGGACTTTTCACCCTCTTATGATAGTCAAGAATTCATTTATACGGATTTGTTGAAGGAATTGAAGGAAGCTGCTGACCAAATTAACTTTGAATCTGCAGGTGTAGAAGGGGATCTATTGTTTAGTGGAGACATGAACAAATGGAGACAATTTGCCAATTCCTTGAGAATGGTGATGGCACTTCGAATCAGCGATGTGGCTCCAGAAATGGCGGAATCAAACTTTACAGATGCTTATGCAGATGGCGCATTGACCGCGGACTTTATGTACCCATATTTGGCAGAAGCCAATAACCAGAATCCTTGGTATGGTAGATATTTGACTCGAGTGGATTATGCAATTTCTGATACAATGTATGACTTCATGAATCCACTAGGTGACCCGAGATTGAAAGTATATGCAGACCCTGCTGCCAATACTGGCAAGATCGCTCCAATGCCTTATGGAGTTTCTAACACAGTAGCTGGAGGTATCACTAATGCTTCAGTTTCCTACTTGGGAACTTTCAATAGAATGCAAAATGCAGAACTTCCAATTGTGACGATGGCTCAGATTCATTTTTCTCTAGCTGAAGCTGCAGTGAAAGGTTGGATTTCTGAAAGTGCCGAAGAGCATTATTACATGGCAATTGAATCGTCTTTCAGACAGTTTGGAGTGTTTGATCAAAGCGCATTTGATGCCTATGTGGCACAGCCTGAAGTTGCATATTCTCCTGGAATGGCAATGGAGAAAATTGCTTCTCAAAAATGGGTAGCTCTTTTCTTACAAGGGTATGAAGCTTGGGCTGAATGGAGAAGATTTGACTATCCTGAGTTGACTCCAGCTGTGGATGCCATGAACGAAAGTAAAATGATTCCTGTAAGACAGGCTTATCCTACTACAGAGAGAGATATCAACTCTGATAATTATGATCAGGCCGTAGCTCGTCAAGGAGAAGATGGCTTGGATACTAAATTATGGTGGGACGTGAAGTAATCCATCAAGCTAGGAATTTGTGTTACTAGATTCCTTCCTGTAAAGACCTTCTTGATAGAATTCATCAGAGTTCGATCAAGAAGGTTTTTTTATGGCTTCTAAGTGCTTGATTCTAATAATTTCTTTCTTTTAGCTACCTTTGCGTCCTATTTAAAAATGCTATGATTTACGTTTGTCGAAAAGAACACTTTAATGCAGCCCACAAACTGTGGAACCCTAAGTGGTCTGATGAGAAAAATGTGGAAGTCTTTGGCCCATGCGCAAATGTGAATTGGCATGGCCATAATTTTGAACTGATCGTCATGGTCAAAGGAACTCCAGACCCAGAGACAGGTTTTGTGGTGGATCTGAAAAAACTCAGCACCATCATCAGGAATCTGGTGATTGAAAAAGTGGATCATAAAAACCTCAACATAGACGTGGATTTTATGGAAGGTAAATTGGCTAGTTGTGAAAATCTGGTGATGGAATTCTGGAAAATCCTTGAACCTGCTGTCAAGGAAATCACCAATCAAGGTGGCTTACATAAATTGACGCTGTACGAAACCCCAAGAAATTTTGTGGAATACTATGGAGATTGATTTTATTTGAGATATGTAGATAGGAAGAGTAGGTTGTAAAGCCTACTTTTCTTTTTTAAGCGCTTTTGTTTACTTGTAAAATGGCCCAAAGAAAAAGAATTTATATCATTTCCGGAGAGCGGTCAGGTGATCTTCATGCTTCCAACCTGGTTTATGCCTTAAAAGATTTCCAGCCTGATTTAGAGTTCAGAGGAATGGGAGGGAGTTACTCTCAGAAGGCAGGAGTCGAACTGGCCGTGGATTATTCCGAGGTTGCTTTGATGGGGTTTTTAGAAGTAGTCCTGGGGTTTCGCAAGGTGTTGAAATATTTAAAGCTGGTGAAAAATGATTTGCTTTTATTTAAACCAGATGCCATTATCCTAGTTGATTATGGAGGTTTCAACATGAAGATTGCTGCCTTTGCAAAAGAAAATAAGATACCTGTACACTATTATATTCCTCCAAAGGTCTGGGCATGGAATCAAAAAAGGGCCTTGAAACTGAAAGCTTTCACGGATCACATCTATTCCATTCTTCCATTTGAAGTTGATTTTTTTAAAAAATATGATCTTCAAGTCAATTATGTGGGAAACCCGCTCTTTGATGAAATCAAGAAGTTTACTCCACATGATTTTTTCTTTCAAAAAAATGATTTGAATTACCAGCCCATCATTGCTTTGCTACCTGGAAGCCGAAAGCAGGAAATCAACTCCATGTTGGATAAAATGGTAGAGGTAGTAAAAGAATTTCCAAATGCACAATTTGTGATCGCTGGAGTGGGTGATTTGGGAGAAGCTATTTATCAAAGAGGACTTGGTTCGGGGATTAAAGTGATCTTTGATCAGACTTATGATCTATTATCCCATGCCGTGGCGGCAGTGGTTACATCTGGGACAGCTACTCTGGAAACTGCGATTTTTCGTGTTCCTCAAGTGGTGGTGTACCGTACCAGTTCAATTTCTTATGCCATTGCGAAAAATCTGATCAGAGTACCTTTTATTTCCCTACCCAATCTGATTGCTGAAGAGGAAGTGGTGAAAGAACTGATCCAAGATGATTTTTCTGTTAAAAAGCTTCAATCCGAATTGCAACAAATTCTTTCAAATCAGGTGTACAAAGGTCAAATGCTCCAAGGGTACGACAAGATTAAAGAGAAACTTGGAAATGAAAGAGCTTCTGTAAATGCCGCAAATTTAATTTTACAGACTTTTAACACTTAGTATGGCCATGATTTCTAATTTTGAAAGAGGGAAATTTTCGAAATTCAATATTGATCAAATGCGCAGGCTGATTTTATTCCTTTATTTTTCTTTGTTTTTTGGTTTAACTGCTACCTCCCAACAAGTAGAAACGGTTGTTTTATCACTAGACACAGCAAGCAAGTTTCAAACAATAGATCATTTTGGCGCCTCCGATGCTTGGTCAATTCAATTTGTAGGTACTTGGCCGGAAGACAAAAGAGAGGCAATTTCCACACTTCTATTTAGTCAGGAAATGAATCAAGGCAAGCCAACCGGAATCGGTCTGTCTATGTGGAGGATGAATCTAGGAGCAGGAACAGCCGCACAGGGATCAGAAAGTGGAATAAAAGATGAATGGAGAAGAGCTAATTCATTTTTGGGACCCGATGGCAGCCTGAATGTGGACAAAATCGATGGTCAGCTTTGGTTTGCCAATGCAGCAAAGGAAAAAGGTGTGGAAAAGTTCCTTTTGTTTTCCAACAGCCCTCCAGTTAGTTTGACTAAAAACGGGAAAGGCTTTTCGGAAGATGGGAGTTCCAATTTGCCGGAGCAAAATTACAGCGCTTTTGCTGAATATGTGAGTAAGGTTTTTCAAGAACTGGAGAAACATGACATTTTCCCGAGATATTTTAGTCCTGTCAATGAACCTCAATGGGATTGGAAAGATGGGGGACAGGAAGGGAGTCCATATACCAACGAAGAAGTGGCGAAGGTCGTCCGTGCCTTAAATGCTACATTTGAAAAAGAAAAAGTGAAGGCTAAAATCGATGTCGCTGAAGCAGGAAAAATCAATTATTTATATGAAACTGCGGATAAACCCTTTCGGGGAAATCAAATCACGGATTTTTTTGATCCATCATCTTCTAATTTTCTGGGGGATTTAAGCCATGTTTCAAACGTAATTTCAGCCCATAGTTACTTTACTACTAGTCCTTCAAATACTTCTGTTGCTCTTAGACAAAAATTGAGTGAGGAATTGAAACGTTTTCCTTCGCTTTCTTATTGGATGTCAGAATATTGCATTCTGGGTGGAAATGATGGGGAAATAAATGGGGGAAAAAGAGATCTAGGTATGGATGCTGCCTTGTATATGGCAAGAGTGATTCACCAGGATTTAGTGGTTTCCAATGCGTCTGCCTGGAATTGGTGGCTGGCAGTTTCACCCTATGATTATAAAGATGGGTTGATTTACATCGATAAAGAAAAGGAAAACGGAAGATTTTTTGAAAGCAAAATGCTTTGGACATTGGGAAATTTCAGCAGGTTTATCCGGCCTGGTTTTCAGAGAGTCGAACTCCATGCTGGAACTTCAAATAAGGAATTGATTTTTGCCTCGGCTTATCTGAATTCAATTTCCAAAGAGTTGGTAATGGTTTTTGTAAATCCAGAAAATCAGCCAATTGAAATTCAATTTTCTGATGAATTCACAAACAGTGATTCCGTTTTGGGATTTTTGACAAATGAAGAATCGAATCTTGAACCCATATCAATCGATCTTTCAAAGCTCATTGTTCCAAAAGAATCCATTTTGACTGTGACAATTTCTGTTTAGTAAAAAAGCTCGACAAAAATCCATTTGCCGAGCTTTTATATAAAACAGATTTATGTTATGCTACCTGAAGTCTTTTAAATTTAGACTTATCAAATTTATTCTGGGCATATTTTGCATCAATAACCAGTTCCTTTATCGAATCATCAGAAGGAATTTCATACATCGCGTCGGTAATAATCGCTTCGCAAATGGATCTTAATCCTCTTGCACCGAGATTATATTCTACCGCTTTATCGACGATGAATTCGATCGCACCTTCTTCAAATACGATATTGACACCTTCCATCGCCAATAGTTTGGAATATTGCTTCACCAATGCATTTTTTGGTTCTGTTAAAATTCTCTTTAAAGAATCTTTGTGCAATGGATCCAGGTGCGTCAAAACAGGAAGTCTACCGATTAATTCAGGAATTAGACCAAATGCTTTCAAATCCTGAGCAGTTACGTATTGAAGGAGGTTTTCTCTGTCAGCTGTTGGTCCGGCATTTGTTTTGCCAAAACCCATTGGCTGAGTATTCAACCTCTTGCCAATATGTCTTGCGATTCCATCAAACGCCCCACCGCAGATAAATAGAATGTTTTCAGTATTCACTGCGATCATTTTTTGGTCAGGATGTTTTCTTCCGCCCTGAGGTGGAACATTCACCACCGTGCCTTCTAGAAGTTTAAGCATAGCCTGCTGTACACCTTCTCCACTCACATCACGGGTTATGGATGGATTGTCCGATTTTCTGGAGATTTTATCCAGTTCATCGATGTAGACAATCCCTCTTTCGGCTGCTTCCACATTGTAGTCAGCAGCCTGAAGCAATCTGGTCAAAATGCTTTCCACGTCTTCACCCACATAACCGGCTTCGGTAAGTACGGTGGCATCCGCGATACAGAAAGGAACTTCAAGAATTTTCGCAAGAGTTTTGGCCAAGTAGGTTTTACCAGTACCTGTATCACCCACCATGATGATGTTTGATTTTTCAATCTTCACATCATCTTTCTCATCTTTTTGGGAAAGCCTTTTATAATGATTGTAAACTGCTACCGTCAGTACTTTTTTTGCTTCATCCTGACCAATGACAAATTGATCCAAAAATGAAGTCAGCTCTTTTGGTTTCTTTAATTTGAATTTTGGTTTGGCATCATCTGATTTCTTGGTTTTTTCTTCTTCACCAAGGATCAAATGTGCCTGATCTATGCAGAAATTGCAGATATGGGCAGAAATACCCGATACCATCAGATCAACATCTTTTTTATTTCTACCGCAAAAAGAGCAGGTAACTTGCGCCATTACTTAAGGTTTTTTAACTAATACTTCGTCAATTAGGCCATATTCTTTGGCCTCTGGGGCTTTCAACCAATAATCTCTGTCAGAGTCTCTTTCGATCTCTTCAAAAGTCTTACCAGTGTGATTTGCCAAAATCTGATACAATTCCTGTCTCATAGAGAGGATCAATTTCAAGGAAATCTCCATGTCTCTAGACTGTCCTTGCATTCCACCAGATGGCTGGTGGATCATTACTCTGGAGTGCTTTAAGGCAGATCTTTTGTCTTTGGCACCACCAGCTAATAAAACTGCACCCATGGAAGCAGCGATACCTGTACAGATAGTTGCTACATCAGGACCAATGTACTGCATCGTGTCATAAATACCTAAACCTGCTGTCACTGAGCCACCTGGACTGTTTACATAAAGCAAAACATCCTTTTTGGAATCCACGGATTCCAGGAACAAAAGCTGAGCTACAATGATATTGGCAATATGATCGTCAATTCCGGTACCAAGGAAAATAATCCTGTCCATGATAAGTCTTGAAAAGACATCGATTTCACGGAAATTTTGCGGACGCTCCTCGATCACGGATCGAGTCATGTTTTCAATATGCTGGGTGTATTGGTCAAATGCCGTACCGCTTACACCTTGATTATGAATGGCGTACTTTCTGAATTCTTCTTTATTGATCATGTTCGAGTTTGTTGTGGTAAACAAAAATAAAAAAAGCCCTTAAATAAGGACTTTTTTATGATAGCAATAAGCGAATTACTTTTCTAAAAGTTCCTTGAACTCGTCGATCGTTATTTCCTTTTCTTTCAAATCAATGTTTTCCTGTACATAAGCCAAAACTTTATCGTTTTGAACAGATGTCAACATGTTCATGTAGTTCTGCCCTTCTTCACCCTTCAGGTAATTGTCCACAAACATGTCCATGCTTTCCTCCATCTGAGTGCCTAGGCCTGAAGAAGCAAACTGCTCACGGATCATTTCTTTGGTTTTCGCAATCACATCTTCGTGTTCAGCCTGAATTTTGTTTTCAGTTGCCAGATGATTGGAAATCAATGACCAAATCAATTGCTTGGCATAGATAGGGTATTCTTTTTCTACATCCTCTTCAGTGACTTTTCCTTCATTGGCACGGATCAGCCATTCTTTCAAGAAAGCATCAGGTAATTCGATTTTGGCAGATTCAGTGATCTCTTTTTTCAATTCCTCCTCAGTGAAAACTTTGGATTCCTTGTCATAATTTCCCTGTAGTGTTTCTTTTACTTTAGCAACAAACTCCTCTTCAGTGCTTACTACACCAGGTCCGAAAACTTTATCAAAAAACTCCTGATTCAATTCTGCCGCTTCTGTTCTGTTGATGTTTTTAACTGTGAAGGTAAGATCACCTTGTGCAGATTCAACTTCTTCTTCAGTCATGCCAAAAGCTTCTTCCCACTGCGCCTTTTTTACATCTTTGGATTCAAATTCCACCACAGCATCTTTGCTGATGCCTGTGAATTTGCCAGCCAATTTTTTGGTGATTTTTGTCAGATCCAATGAAAGAGTTTTGGTAAATCCACTTTCTTTCGCTGCAAGGTCACCGTAGATATGGTCACCTGCTTCGCTAACTTCAGGGTTGGTACTATTTCCGGATTGAGACTTCAGGTTTTCGATAGTTTCCTCTACCAGTTTATCGTCAACTTTGATCGAGTATTTTGTGCCCTTAAATTTTTTGTCAAGAGCAACGGAAATACCTTCTACAAATCCGATTTTATATTCAAAATCAAATTCCTTTTGAGTTTTCCAATCGATCGAATCATTTTCTTTTTCTACTGGAAGTGGCTCGCCAAGAATTTTAAAAGTCTGCTCCTTGATATAGTTGTTTAATGACTCTCCTAAAATTGAATTGATTTCTTCTACCAAGACAGAGGTGCCATAAATGTTTTTCACCATGGAAACCGGAGCTTTGCCAGGCCTGAAACCTTTAATGTTTGCTTTTTTGGCGTAGTCCTTCAGTTTCGCGTCTACCTTTGGTTGATAATCTGCTTCGTTTAGTTTAATTTTAATTAAAGCTTGATTTGCTGATTGCTTGTCTAATGAGATTTCCAAGGCGTTTGAATTTATTATGATGATTAACTAAAAACCCTCAATCTCCTTCCTGTCGTCTGACAGTAGAGTGATTGAGGGTTCGGTATTGGTGCGGATAGAGGGACTCGAACCCCCATGCCTTACGGCGCTAGATCCTAAGTCTAGTGCGTCTACCAATTTCGCCACATCCGCAAATGGTACAATAGGCGTGGAAATCATTAAACTTTCATTCCGTTTCCGTATTGTGGATGCAAAGGTAAATAGGAATTTAGAAAATGCAATAGGTCTTAAAAAAAAATAAAAGAATTAGGCAAATAATTTCTCAAACCTCATTTTTGAAGTAAAATAGGCCCTTATGATTCAAGTGGATTTTGAAGAAGAAAGAAAAGAAATTCTCAAACGCTATCGACGTTTATTGAGACAGGCGAAACCAATCCTGAAACCTGGAGATACGAAGTTGATAAAAAAGGCTTTTAATGTTTCTCAAGAGGCTCATAAAGAGATGAGAAGAAAGTCCGGCGAGCCGTACATCTATCACCCCTTAGAAGTAGCCTTGGTCTGTGTGGAAGAAATAGGATTAGGGACCACATCCATCGTGGCAGCATTGCTACATGATGTAGTGGAGGACACCGAGTGGGAGCTGGAGGATATCGAGCGGGAATTTGGGTTTAAAGTGATGACTATCATCGATGGACTTACCAAAATCTCCGGGGTTTTTGATTATGGAAGTTCCCAACAGGCTGAGAATTTCCGGAAAATGCTATTGACTTTATCCGATGATGTCCGGGTGATTCTGATCAAAATTGCCGACCGGCTCAATAACATGCGGACATTGCAAAGCATGCCTCGCCATAAGCAATTGAAAATAGCATCAGAAACGATGTATTTATATGCACCGCTTGCGCATCGTCTTGGCTTATACACCATCAAATCTGAACTGGAAGATCTCTATCTGAAATACACTGACACTGAGACCTACGTGGAGATCGTTCAGAAAATCAATGAATCCAAGAGCATACGGAATAAATTCATTAAGTCTTTTGTCCAGCCTATAGAAGACGAATTAATCAGGCAGAAATTCAATTTTGTCATCAAAGGAAGACCAAAATCAGTTTATTCTATTTACAGTAAAATGAAAAAACAAGGCATTCCTTTCGAGGAGGTTTATGACTTGTTTGCAATCAGGATTATTTTGGACAGTGACTTGGAAAATGAAAAAGCCGATTGCTGGCAGGTTTACTCCATTGTGACTGATTTTTACCATCCAAATCCAGACCGTCTGAGGGATTGGATCAGTACGTCTAGATCTAATGGCTATGAATCCTTGCATACTACTGTTATGAGTAATACAGGTCAATGGGTAGAGGTGCAGATCAGATCTACTAGAATGGATGAAATAGCCGAAAGAGGTTATGCAGCACATTGGAAATACAAAGACAAAGAGAGTAGTACCAAATCACCCTCTGGTTTGGATGATTGGATTTCTCAAGTTCGTGGGCTTCTCGAGTCAAACGACGGATCTGCTATCGAGTTTATGGATGATTTCCGAGGCAATTTATTTCATGATGAAGTCTTTGTATTTACTCCAAAAGGAGATTTAAAAGTTCTGCCATTTGGATCAACTGCCCTTGATTTTGCTTTTGAAATCCATACAGAAATCGGGGCTAAATGTATAGGTGCCAAAGTCAACCAAAAATTGGTGCCTATTTCCCATAAACTAAAAAACGGGGACCAGGTAGAAATCCTGACTTCTAATAAGCAAAAACCTACCGAGGATTGGCTCAACAATGTAGTTACTTCAAGAGCCAAAGCCAAGATCAAGGATGCACTGAAGGAGGATAAGAAATCCGCGATTTTAGACGGGAAAGAAATTGTCCAGCGAAAGCTGAAGCAGATGAAAATGGAGTTTAATTCTGAAGCAGTCGATAAACTTCGGGCTTATTTTGAGTTAAAAACAGCGAACGAATTTTACTATAGACTTGGCAAAGGGATTATTGATCCAACATCGATTAAATCTTTCAAGATTTTCAAAGAAAATCAAAAACTGAAGAGTAAAGCAATTCAGGAGAAAGTTAAAGATGAATCTACTTTCACTAAGGAAATCAAAAGTCTGAAAGGGCCAGATCATGATCAGTTGTTGATAGGCGAAGACATGGATGTCGTGGATTATATATTGGCAAAGTGCTGTAATCCGATTCCAGGTGACGATGTGTTTGGCTTTGTGACTGTCAATGAAGGAATAAAAATCCATCGGACTTCCTGTCCCAATGCTCTCGAACTTTTATCCAATCATGGAAACCGGGTGATCAAAGCAAGGTGGACCAGCCAAAAAGAAATTGCCTTTCTGGCAGGTTTAAGAATAATCGGTACAGATAGGGTAGGCCTGATCAATGATGTGACGAAGGTGATTTCGAATGAACTGAAAGTCAATATGAGATCTATCACAGTAGACTCCGACGCAGGTATATTTGAAGGAACCATCAAACTCTACGTTCATAGTACCGAGCACCTAGATCAGCTGATGAAAAACCTGTCATTGGTGGATGGAATCCATAAGGTGACAAGGTTTGATTGATGAATTGAATCTTTTCTGACTGACAAAAGTTATATTTGAAAAAAATAGCTCAAAATGCCTTTGAATACCACGCATTTCGAAGAGGTTAAAAAAATATTTACCGCCTATCTGGAAAATCAAAAACTCCGAAAGACTCCGGAGAGATATGCCATCCTCGAAGAAATCTATACCCGCACAGGTCACTTTGATGTGGAGTCTCTCTACATCAGCATGAAGAATAAAAATTATCGTGTCAGTCGCGCCACAGTTTATAATACCTTGGATTTGTTGGTGGAATGTGACTTGGTAACCAAGCATCAGTTTGGCAAAAACCTGGCTCAATTCGAGAAATCATACGGTTATAAACAGCATGATCACCTGATCTGTGTCGAATGTAACAAGGTATTGGAGTTTTGCGATCCGAGAATTCAAAACATCCAGAATACCGTTGCTGATATTTTGGATTTTCAGGTTTTGCATCATTCACTGATACTTTATGGGAATTGTAAAAAAGTAAACTGCGAAAACAAAAAAGCTGAATAGGGAAATCCACTGAGATTTTTTGTTTCTTGAAAAAAGTGTCCTGCCTACATCAAATCCTTTAGCCACAAATATTATTTTTAACTAGATGAAATTAACATTCAATACCAGCAAAGACGAACAAGCCTACTATTTATATATCCAAGGTGATTTGATTGGCGATGAAACAGGACCCAAACTTGTAGAAGTAGTTTCTGACGCCATTCAGGATGGAGTCAAAACTTTTGTGGTAGATTTAAGTCAAGTCAGGTATATTTCATCTAGCGGAATCGGATTATTGATTACCATGCTGACCAAAATGCGGAATGTCGGAGGAGAAGTCTATTTAACTGCACCTTCAGAGCATGTGAAAAAGCTGTTGATTATCACCAAACTCAATAATATTTTTACTGTTTTTGATTCAGTGGATGAGTTTAAAAAGAACTTCTGAAATAGTCTTTTTTTTGACTTTCGTAATCCTTTCTTGTTCAGAAAAAGATACAATTGATAAGGGTTATTTCCTGGAAGTATCTGATCGAAAAGAATTTTTTATTGGACAAGGTGGTCTTACTACGGAAGGATATTATACCGTTTTTCTTGACTCTACTAAAACCAAAGGGACGATTTATAATGAAATAGCCCATTCTTTGGATAGTATTTTTATTACAGCTGATTCAGCTTGGTCTAAGGACGGTGAAATAATGGATACCGAAGGACCTTATGGCGTAGGTACAGTATTTACATATTTTAGTACACAAGACTATAACCTATTTGTGAATAGTCAGCAGTTTTTCAGGCAAACTATTCTATCAAAAGAGGTGTCTCGAAAATTTTTACAGGAATATGGGGTTTTTGGAGATTTAAAATACCCAGCTATTGCATTTTCTGGAGCAGCGAGGGAATTCACTGGTTTGGATAAAAATTATAATAATGCATATTTTATCTATGATTTTGAAAATCGAATCAAGGTAATTGGATATAATGTGGATCGAGACTCCATGTTTATTGTGCCAGTGGCCTTGGATTCAACTCGTTATTTTAATACCAGGTTTAAAGTAAGGTATCAAGGTTTGACTATGGGAGGTGGAGATGCACCACAGCTTAGCGTAATTGGTGAAAATCTCGTGGTAAGTTATCCCAGTTTTAATGATATTTTGGTTTATAATTTAAATTCTGGGTTACAGAATACCTATACCTTCGAATCCAAATTTTTTCCATCTCAAAAAAAACATCCTGAAAATTATAGAGAAGAGGTTGATTCCCCTGATTTATTAGATGAATGGTTAGCAAATTGGCGAAATCAAGTTCGTTTTGGATCGATTAGCTATTATAGTGACCTAGCTATTTACGTCAGAGTGGTAAAAGGAGAAGGAGAGGTAAATCCCCCACTATATCTGGAGGTTTTTAATGAGGATTTTGATAAGGTTGATGAGTTAAACATTTCAGAAATCAATCAGGATTTATCGACCACTTTCGTAAATACTAAGTATGGGTTGTTGTTCAGAGCCAAAGAGCAACCTGACGAAGAGGAAATGTATTATTATAACATCAATCTGGGGAAAAAGAAATAATTACGTTCTTTCTCTTGGTTTTCTATGCTCTTATTGCAAATTTCACGCCTCAAAAAGTGTTAGCATAAACGATAGACCGAACATCAAATGAAGATGGATGTACTTCTGGGGCTCCAGTGGGGAGACGAAGGTAAAGGAAAAGTAGTAGACGTTCTCGCGCCTCAATATGAAATAGTAGCTAGATTCCAAGGCGGACCTAATGCAGGTCATACCCTTGAATTTGACGGAATCAAGCATGTATTGCATCAAATACCTTCAGGGATTTTCCGCTCTCAGATTTTAAATATAATTGGCAATGGGGTTGTATTAGATCCGATTGTTCTAAAAAAAGAAATTGATGGCCTAGCCAAATTCAATATTGATTACAAAAAAAATCTGGTGATCTCTAAAAAGGCTACGATTATTATCCCTTCACATAAACTGTTGGATGCAGCGTATGAGCAATCAAAAGGAGATAAGAAAATTGGATCGACTTTGAAAGGGATCGGACCCACTTATCAGGATAAAATAGGAAGATCTGCTCTTCGTGTCGGTGATATACTTAGTGAAGACTTCAAAGAAAAGTATGATAATTTAGTTGGAAAGCATAAGACAACGCTTTCATATTATAATTATCCTTTGGATGCTTTGGCAGAGATGGAAGAACAGTTTTTTGCAGCTGTTGAGTTTTTCAAAACATTGAATCTGATTGATAGTGAATATGTCGTGAACGATGCATTTGCTGACAATAAGAAGATTTTGGCAGAAGGTGCCCAGGGTTCCTTGTTGGATATTGATTTTGGTTCCTATCCTTTTGTGACAAGCAGTAGTACCATGACAGCTGGAGCTTGCACAGGTTTGGGAGTTTCTCCTTCCAAAATCGGTGAGGTTTTCGGTATCTTCAAAGCGTATTGTACTAGAGTTGGAAGTGGTCCTTTTCCTACAGAACTTTTTGATCAGACTGGAGAGGATATGAGAAAAGAAGGAAATGAGTTTGGAAGTACCACTGGCAGACCGAGACGTTGTGGTTGGTTGGATCTACCTGCATTGAAATACTCCATCATGATCAATGGAGTGACTCAGTTGTTTATGATGAAAGCGGATGTATTGAATATATTCGAGGAGATCAAAGTCTGTACGCATTATGAATTGCCATCCGGAGAAAAAATAGATCGATTGAGTTTTGAAATTTCGGAAGTAGATGCCAAGCCTGTTTACAAGTCGCTAAAAGGTTGGAATTGCTCTTTGGCTAATATCGATTCTTATGAAAAATTCCCAGCTGAGCTGAAAGATTATGTGAGTTATCTGGAAAGTGAATTGCAGGTACCAATCAAATTGGTTTCTGTGGGGCCGGACAGAAGTCAGACGATTCTACGATAACTATAATCTATACAATGATGAGCCTTCGGAGGAAAACCGAAGGCTTTTTTATTTCTATTCATTTTTAAAGCTATTTTAGCTCCTCAAATTCTACCCCATTGGAAATCAAAAAACTGCTAATAACTTGTTTTTTCATATTAGTCATTGTTGAGCTATCTGCTCAAACAGGCTTCCCGTATTGTGAGACTTTCGATTCCAAATCAACTAAATCCACGACAGTTTTTGGAGCGGATGCTCAATTGGTAGACGGTGCTTTAAGGCTGACAAATAATCAGTTGGAGCAAAGAGGATATGTGTACATAGACATTCCTTTTTCTTCTACATATGGGATCAAGACATCATTTGAGTTTTTCAGTTACGGTGGTGATGGAGCCGATGGGATTGCATTTTTTCTTTTTGATGCAGCCGTTCCCAATTTTGCAATAGGAGGTTTTGGAGGTTCTTTGGGCTATTCAAAAAGAACCAATGAGCCTGGCCTGGCAGGAGCTTACTTAGGTGTTGGCTTTGATGAATTCGGGAATTTCGGCAATACGGCGGAAGGAAAGTCAGGAGGATTTCCAGGAGCGGGAGATACTTATGTGCCCGATGCAATAGTCATTAGAGGGCCTGGTAATGGGTTTCAGGGATATGAATTTATCAAAGGAAAGAAAACTATGCAGTCAGGTGTAGATGGTTTAGCTTCCGATCAGTTTTTTCCTATTAGCTCTGGTGGAAGGGGAACCCAGCGGGTAACCGATTTTAACCAACCTGGTTACCGAAAAGCGCATATCAGCTTAGTCCCAAATCCAACAGGAGTAGGGTACCTTATTACATTGGTGATGGAATATACAGTGGTACAAAATACTCCGCGCACAATTACGATTTTTCAGGATGTTCCATTTCCATATCCAGCTCCTGCTAATTTGAAACTAGGGTTTTCAGCCTCTACAGGCGGCCTTACAAATTTCCATGAAATCAGAAACTTAGTAGTCGAAGTGGCAAATGATGAAGACTTACTAAATCCCATAGGTAAAGATATTGAGAGCTGGGAAGCTTGTTCGGGAAGTGAAAATGAATTTTTTATTACATCCGATAATGTATCGTTACTAAATGAAAATGCTTCGATTTCATGTCTGCAACTTTATAGTTCTATGGCAGAGATCTCAGATATTTCCGATGATGTGTGTGAACAGGCTCAATGCAATGAGGAGTATAAGACATTGGCAATTTCAGAAGGAAAGTTTCAGGTGACTGATGAACCAGGCGGGTTTTTATTTCAGCCAAATCCCGGTTTTGCAGGGAAAGAAGTCACTATCTATTATACAGTGACAGACAATTACGGCAAAAGGTCACAAGGGAATTCACTTACCTTGGAAATACTAGAGTCTCCAGCTCCTCTAGATTTGGTAAACGCCAGCAATGGGATAAAGGAGGAGGAAGTTTTTTTATGTGGCGGAGAAACTTTGCTTTTAAAAGGATTACCGAAGATGGAATACAGCGAGGTAGAATGGAGGCGGGATGGGAAAGTTGTTTCCGGTGTTAATGGATTGGAATTTGAAGTAAACCAATCCGGAGTATATACAATAGTTGGATTTAACGAAAAAGGTTGCTCTGTTTCATCTAATGAGATTAGAGTCAGTTTTCCAGAAGCTCCAGATGATGGATTTGATATGCCAATTGTAAACTGCATTCCGGGAGAGAGTGTAGATGTGATCAGCGAAATTAAAAATTACGATCCTGAAAATTTTGATTATAAGTTAGAAGGAAATGGTCAGACCTATTTGAATGATCAGATGTCAACGATTTTTGAATCTGGGATTTACCTTTTAACTGTAAAACCAAAAACTTTGGATTGTTACTCAAACCCACAGGAGGTAGAGGTGATTATTTTGGAGGAAGAACTTATTGCAGATTTTGAATTCAGCGTAGTGGGATCAGAGGTAATTGGAAATCCGGAGGGTGGAATTTTCCCAACCGATGAAATCGAGTTTACAAACCTTTCAGATGATTCAGTTGTGAAATGGTTATGGGATTTTGGAGATGGTGAAACCAGTGAGATTAAAAAACCAACTCATGTTTTTGGTAATAAAGGAGAGTTTGCGGTAGTATTAACCGTGGAAAACGAATGGGGATGCATTGCGACAGTGAACAAGCAAATCTCTATTCCCAAGAGTTTTCGATTAATGGTGCCAACGGGATTTACTCCATTAGAATCTGAGAACAAAACTTTTTCCCCAAAGCAAAAAGGAATGGTGAGCCTGGAGTTATCAGTGTTTAATCTTTGGGGAGAATTTATTTTTCATACTAAGGATCTCAATTCGGCGGGTTGGGATGGAACATTAAATGGGAAACTACTCGATGCAGGAATATATGTATACAGAATCAATGGAGTGGCAGTGGATGGAGAAAAAGTGACGGATGCTGGAAAATTTAAACTGATCCGATAATGAAGAGGATTATTGTTTTTATTTTTTTCCTCCAATTGGGTGTCTTGCAGGCACAGGATGTTCAATACAGTCAATTTTATGCTAATCCTCTTTATTTAAATCCTGCTTTAACAGGCAGTACAGGTTTGACTAGGCTTGGATTAAGTTTCAGAAATCAATGGCCGGCTTTGGATCAGAGTTTTATTGCATATACTGCTTATGCGGATCATTTTATAGAAAAGTACCAATCGGGTATAGGAGTGATGATTTCTGGAGCAAGGGAGTCATTTACCCAAAGCCAAGTACATGAGGTTGGTCTCCTTTATAGTTATAGATTACGACTGGGAGAAAGAAATTTTTTAAATGCCGGTTTCCAAGGTTCTTTTGTCTCAAGGGATGCTTTGTTTGATGAGGTTATTTTGGGAACTCAATTAGATATCGATAGGGGAACCATCATTGGTTCTCCGGGAGATAGTTTTGAGGGCGATAGCAAGTTGCGGGATGTGGATTTACATGCAGGGCTGATTTATTATGATGATAGATTTTGGTTTGGAGTTTCAGCTTTTCATTTGCTCGGCCCTGAAATTAGTTACTTGGAGGTAGATGGAAATAAGTTGTCTTTGAAATATTCGTTACAAGGAGGGGCAAAATTTGATATGGCTCCAGGAGATATCAATGATTTTTTTAACAATACCGACCAGGAGAGGTCACTTTCTTTTGCTTTTAATTATAAAAAACAAGGTGAATTTTCACAATTAGACATCGGGTCTGAGTTTTACTTTGAACCTTTGGTCTTGGGGGTTTGGTATCGAGGTTTGCCTACAAAGTTTAGTTTGCCAAATAGTGAGTCAATAATATCATTGATTGGAGTAAGAATAGAGAGTGGATTAGAGCTGGGATACAGCTTTGATTTTTCTATTTCAAAACTGGGACAACAAGTGTCCGGAGGAGCCCATGAGATTTCGATTAGGTATGTTTTTTCATCGAAAGACCCATCAAAAAAGTACTATCCCGAGCTACCCACATTTAGATACTAGTTTATTTTCTAAATATTCGAAATAATAATTGGATAATAAATCTGTTTTCAAAATAAAAAATAAAATTCTTTATAGAATGTGATGTAAATCGGTATAAAATTTTTCGTCTTCAGTTTCAATGATTTAGAAGAAATAAGAAGTTTTTTGATGCTTTGCTATTGTTGTTAAGAAAAATAGGGAGATATTTGCACTCCCAAACGACGCAAACGGCGGATAATAAGGGAAGTCTTTTAGACTTTAAAATTGAAATAAAAAAGATTTTGCAAAAGGGTTAGGAAGTCAGAAATGAACGCTTACCTTTGCGCTCCCTTCAGAAAGGAAGGGGTTGAAAGTCGGAAGGAATCAAGCTTCTGAAACTTTTAAAAAAAATAAAAAAAGCAAAGAGTGTTGCGAGTTAAAAAATACTTCTTACCTTTGCACTCCCTTCAGCAAGGAAGGGTAAAAAAACGGAAAAGAAAGCGTAGGTTTTCGGTTTCTGTCAAGGGCCACAAATGAGTGGTACTAAGTTCTTTGAAGTGATGTAAGGCGAAAAAAAAATAATAACCTGAGAAAGACGAGGGAAGGTTTATGTGATTTGCCGAAGAGGCGATCATATGGACAGTGTATATAATGATAATTTACAATGGAGAGTTTGATCCTGGCTCAGGATGAACGCTAGCGGCAGGCCTAATACATGCAAGTCGAACGGTAGATTGCTTTCGGGTAATTGAGAGTGG
>JAFIDK010000070.1 GCA_017051695.1 Algoriphagus aestuarii
CCTGCGAAGACACACTCTTGGGGGTGAGGATCGCAGACCCAGCGGGCATTCCCCGCCGCCCGTCGGCACATCCCCTCTGCACGCCGCCACGAACAGAACCCAGAAACGGACAGGATGACTCTTGCTGGTGGGTAAGCCTTAGACTGGGAAGCGAACTGGTATAAGGGATAAGGAGACCGCGGTTGTTTTCCTCAACAGCCGCCCCAACTACCACCAACACTCACCGTGTCCACTAACGTCATGGCTCTGTTACTGTCTGTGCTTAACCCCCCGTGTGTAAACCGCTTTTAATGCTCCAGTCAGCGCTGTGTTTCAGCGGAAGTGGAGAAGACACGCTCTTATCGCGGTAAAGGACAGTTCATGGGCCGGTGATCCACGTCCTCCCTAGGACTCCGTAAAGCTGACAACCAGTCTCCTGGGCTCAGAGCCAGGTATACGAGCCTGCGGGAGAACACACGCGACAATTGGTTGTTTCCGGAGCCCTGAACGAATAGTTCTCTCCCACAGGTTTGAGTCCTGCACTGGGGGGATGAAAGGGGGGTACTGGCCGAAGAGGCCAATTGCTTTTCGGATTTCTCAGGAGAGATTCATGGCACGAAAAGTCCAGGTCCTTCTCATTGATGACCTTGACGGCAGTCAAGCCGAGGAGACGGTCTCGTTCGCACTCGACGGCACTTCCTACGAGAT
>JAFIDK010000697.1 GCA_017051695.1 Algoriphagus aestuarii
AGGTGCGGCCGTGGCCGAGTCTTTGATGACGGTCGAGCAGTATGAGGCTCGGCTCGGCCGCACCCTGACCGGCGCCGAGCGCGCCCAGGCTGAGGCGCTTCTTGCGGACGCTTCCGACGTGGTGCGTCGGATCGCGCAGGGCCGCCTGGATGAGGCGACTAGCGAGGATGTGCCCGGCCCGATCCGCATGGTGATCTTTTCGATGGTGACTCGGGCGGTGCGTAACCCGGCCGGGGTCAACTCGGAGCGGATCGCTGACTACCAGTACTCGGGGGCGCGCCCCCTCTACCCCACCGACGAAGAACAGGAC
>JAFIDK010000698.1 GCA_017051695.1 Algoriphagus aestuarii
CGCTGTCGTAGGTGGCCAGGTGGTAGTCGTAGAGGGAGGCCTCGCTGCGCCGACCGGTGACCACGGCCCGGCCGCCGTGCAGCACCATCCGGATGTCGCCGGTGACGTGCTTGTTGGCTTCGAGGATGAACTTGTCCAGCGCGTTCTTCAGCGGGGAGAACCACAGGCCGTCGTAGACCAGCTCGCCCCACCGCTGGTCCACCCAGCGCTTGAAGCGGGCCAGCTCGCGTTCGACGGTGACGTTCTCCAGCTCCTGGTGCGCGGTGATGAGGGTGATCGCGCCGGGCGCCTCGTAGACTTCGCGGCTCTT
>JAFIDK010000699.1 GCA_017051695.1 Algoriphagus aestuarii
TTCTCGTCGTCGATCCGGCCCCGGTACTGGTCGACGTAGGAGATCTTGACGGTTTCGCCGATGGTGATGGTGCCGCTGTCGGGCTGCTCCTCGCCGACGATCATCTTGAACAGCGTGGTCTTGCCTACGCCGTTGGGGCCGATGACACCGACGATGCCGTTCGGCGGCAGGGAGAAGCTCAAGTCCTCGATGAGGATGCGGTCGCCGAACCCCTTGGTGAGGTTCTTGACTTCGACCACGGTGCTGCCCAGGCGCGGGCCCGGCGGAATCTGGATCTCCTCGAAGTCCAGCTTGCGGGTCTTCGCGGCCT
>JAFIDK010000700.1 GCA_017051695.1 Algoriphagus aestuarii
CGTGGAGTAGACCGCGAGAAACGCGTCGACGTCCGGCAGCACACTGAGGTCGTAGGGGGTGCCTTGGGCGACGACCACCACCGGGGCTCCCGACGCCTGGGCGCGGGCCACCAGGCGCTGCTGCTCGGCGTCGCCGCGTGCCCCGTCCGTGCCGACCACCACCGCATCAGCACCGCTCAGGGAATCCGTCACCGTGAGCCCGAGGTCGGCCAGGGCCGCACCGATCTCCTCGGCCCCCACCCCGAGGACGTGCACCGTTGCGGTGCGCGCCAACGGCAGCACGCCGTTGGTGTTGCGAAGCAGGGTCACT
>JAFIDK010000701.1 GCA_017051695.1 Algoriphagus aestuarii
GCGGGTCGCTACCGGGGATGCCCGGGCCTGGCTGGCGGCGCGCCGCGCAGCCAGTGCCGACCTCGTCATCTGCGACGTTTTCGTGGGGGCGCGCACGCCTGCCCATCTCACGTCCGTGGAGTTCGCCGCGGAGGCGGCCCGGGTGGTGCGGCTCAGCGGCATGTACGCGGTGAATGTGAGCGACGGCCGCGGGCTGCGCTACACCCGCTCCCAGGTTGCGACGGTGGCCCAGGTCTTCCAGCATGTGGCGCTGGTCGCGGAGCCGGGAGTGCTGCGCGGGCGGCGGTTCGGGAACCTGGTGCTGGTGGCT
>JAFIDK010000702.1 GCA_017051695.1 Algoriphagus aestuarii
GCCGAAGAGGCGCAGCGCGAGCTTGGCGCCGAGGAGCGGTTTCCGCGGGGCACTGACCCGCTGGCGTGGGCCGTCGCCTCCGTAGCGCTCATGCGCGCCAACCATCCGCCGCTCATCGCCGACCATCGGGCGGTCGCGATGCAGCTTCCCTGGCCGCCCGCTGCCTCATCCCCGGACCGGCACCTCCCCCTCATCGCGCTCTTCGCGGAACTGCAGATCGCTGTGCTGCGCGGGGAGCTGAGCTGGACCGTGCCGGAGCGGGACGATCCCGCCGAGTACGGGCAGGCCCTGGCCCGCACCGTCTACCGGC
>JAFIDK010000703.1 GCA_017051695.1 Algoriphagus aestuarii
TCCTTGCAGGAGAATAAACTTTCCGGTCTCTAGATGGGTAATCCGGAGCTCCTCCACTGCTTCTGTCACCACGACATGGAACCTCGGCAGCCCCGGCGCGGAGCCTTCGTAGGTGATTTCGGTCTGGGCAGCTTCGCGCACCAGTACTTCTAGCCGACTAACGATCGGAGAGGCGCTAGCGTCGGAGGTGCTAAGCATCAGCCGGACCTCCAGCGTGGCACCCTTTGTTTCTCTTGCTCCGGGGATCTCGCCGCCGTTCGTTGCGGGCTGCCACTCGCCGCCGTTTAAACGGGTCTCAACTGTGAGACCC
>JAFIDK010000704.1 GCA_017051695.1 Algoriphagus aestuarii
CAATCCAGAGGGCCTGCTCTTCCGGGACAAGGTTCTTGGCGAGGTATCCGCCAACAGCCAGCCCCATGAAGTGCTTTTGCCCCTCGATCCATGACGACCGGAACCGCTCGACAATCAGTTGAGCCTCGGACTCTGGAATGCTTCTTCCATTAGATGGCAGGAAGTACACGAGGTTTTCGCGGATCTCCGAACTGCTGTAATCCGCCGCGGTCATCAGCGTGGCTTCGTCTACGACGCCGTCCCGGTTGTAGATGGTGTAGCTCTGTCGGGGCGGGAACCGCTCACCCGTTCGTGCCGTGTAGACGTTCG
>JAFIDK010000705.1 GCA_017051695.1 Algoriphagus aestuarii
GTTCCACTACTTGCCCGGCAAGCCGTAAGGCTTGCGTGGCCAATTCAAAGTCATGCTCTTTAAGGAGTGAGGCCAACAGTTCCAATGCTTTCTTTTTCTCTTCAGTGGTACAGTTTGACAGATAATTTCTCCATTCCTCAGGCATCTGATCATAAAAGGATGTGTATTTTAAAGCGTTCGGTCTTTTGGCCATGAGTGTTAAATATGGCTGCCATTTTAAAGACCGTTGTGTTTTCTCATACATTCGTTTATGTTTAATAATAGAAATATAGTCTTCTGTTAAAATCTCAATCTCGTTATACGAGATCT
>JAFIDK010000706.1 GCA_017051695.1 Algoriphagus aestuarii
GATCTCGTCGGGATCGGTGATGCCGGCAGCCATGAGAACGAAGGGGAGATCGGTGACCCACCAGCGTGCCGACCCGAACACGGTCCGGTCGGTGCTGGTGTCGTCCGCGCGCGCTTGTCCTCGGCGCAGGCAGCCGGCGCGTTCGAACTCGTCTAGGGCGTCGCGGACGAACCGGCGGCTTGCTCCGAGGTCGTTGACAATCCGGTCGATGGTGAGTTCCCAGCCTTCCCGGTGGGAGAGGAGGTAGCCGTACAGGCCCGCGTACTTGATGTTGATTACTCGCCCCCGGAATGCGTGGTTGGGCGCTTG
>JAFIDK010000071.1 GCA_017051695.1 Algoriphagus aestuarii
GCTCGAGCGGGCGCCCTCGATGTATCGAAGGGGGAAACCAGCACATAATTGCTGATCAACATAACCATGATTATGGTATGATTCTGCTTGTGCGAGGGGTGTGACGACTATCCCACCGGCTTGTTCGGCGGCCTTCTGGTGCGGGGGAGAGCTCCCGTGGGTGGGAGGCGTCGTGGGGGGAGTTTTAGCGCCCGGCGCACCTCAAGGGTGGCGGGAATGCCGCACTGAGGGGAGTCGTGCTGGAGGCGGTGCGACGTCTGTTGACCCAGGTGGAGCCGGATGCTGAAATCTAGTATAATGATTAACCAAGACCGGAAGGGGACAGCCCCATGACGGCCAGACCCGTCGATGAGTACACGGAGATCCGCGAACTGGCTTCAAAGGTCGCCCGCGAGGTATACGGGCCGATCGCCGAGCAACTGGACGTGGAACGGAAGCCGATCTCCCGCGAAGAGCGGATCCGTCTCGGGGAGCTCGGATTCCTCGGCATCGCCCACCAGGAGCGTTACGGCGGTGCCGGAGCCCCGCTGGCCCAGGCGCTGGCGGTGATTGAGGAGTTTGCCCGGGTCTGCCGCCCGGCCGCCTTCCAGATCTTCGAGGCCAACACCGGTCCGGCCCAGGTGATCAACTACCTGGGGACTGAAGAGCAGCGCGAACGCTGGCTGCCGGACATCATCTCCGGTGAG
>JAFIDK010000707.1 GCA_017051695.1 Algoriphagus aestuarii
GTCGCCTCCGGCGTCCTCTGCTGAAGTTTCAGCAGCGTCGTCGTTTCCTCCTCCGCAGGCCGCAAGAATTAACACCGCGGCCAAAACGAGAGCGACGAATTGACAACTCTGTTTTCTCACTTTCGCGTTCCTCCTTAATTGGACGTTTTCTCACTCCGACGTCGCCTGTACCTTGTCTCCTTGGCGCTCTCTCGGTGAGTACAGATGACACGCCACGTAGTGACTCCGCTCGTGTTCTACTAACGAAGGTCGTACTTCTTGACAGACGTCCATCGCATAAGGACAGCGGGTGTGAAAAGCGCATCCCCG
>JAFIDK010000708.1 GCA_017051695.1 Algoriphagus aestuarii
TTCCTGGACGGGCACACTCCCGGCCAGGAACCGTCATCGCGAGGCTGCCGTTCTGTCCCAGTCCAGGAACACAGTGGGCACTGCCCGCGTCCGGCTGTCCTGATCCACGGTGAGGGCCGCTCCCGGCACGGAGCGGCCCTCAGTGACGAGGTGCGGAGTGCGTATCGGCGCGAGGGTCAGGCGGCGGAAGTGGTTTTGCTGGAGTCGCTGGACGACGAAGCAGAGCCCGAAGAGGAGGAGTCGGCCTTGGCGCTGCTCGAGGACGACGACAGCGAGGAGCTGGAGCTCGACGCGTTGTCAGTGCGGTAG
>JAFIDK010000709.1 GCA_017051695.1 Algoriphagus aestuarii
GCCGTCGGCGTTTCCGCACGTAGCCACAGCGCCGCCAGCGCCAGGGCCAGGGCCGCCAGCGGCAGGTTGGCGAAAAACACCCAGCGCCAGTCCAGGCTATCGACGAGCCAGCCGCCCAGCGCCGGTGACAGCGCCGGCGCCAGCAGCCCCACCAACATGATGGCGGCCGACAGCCCGGCGCGTTCATGGCTGCGGTACAGCTGATAGGTCAGCGTCTGGCCGATGGGGATCAGCAAACCGCCGCCCATGCCCTGCAGGGTGCGCCAGCCGATCAGCGCGCCGATGCTGTCGGCGTTGCCCGCGCCGAGG
>JAFIDK010000710.1 GCA_017051695.1 Algoriphagus aestuarii
TCCTGGGACGGCTATGTCGCAGAGCGCGACCTGGTGCTGGCCGAGGCTGCGACACGCGGGGTACGCAACCTGGTGGTGGTGACGGGAGACCGGCACCAGAACTACGCGGCCGAACTCAAAGCCGACTACGCCGACCCGGATTCTGCGACCGTGGGCACGGAATTCGTCGGCACCTCGATCAGTAGCAGCCAGGACGGGCAGGACCTGGGGGAACAAGGGCAGGCTCTGCTCGCGGCCAACCCGCACCTGCGGTTCGTCAACGAGCAGCGCGGCTATGCGCGGTGCTTCGTGACCCCCGAGCTGTGGCAG
>JAFIDK010000711.1 GCA_017051695.1 Algoriphagus aestuarii
TGGCCTGATACCTAGTCGTCTCAAGCCATTGTGATAGGGTTCAGCCTGATATTTCGACCAATCCGATTGGCCGATCGTTCCAGAGTTGGCCTGATATCACGAACGGAGTTCTGAGCGATGCCACCACGCCTCACCGCACCGCCCGAGTACGCCGACATCGCCGCGCGGTTTGAGCACCATCTCGCCACGCTCACGCTGTCCGCCCAGACCCGCCGCGCCTACCGCGCGCGCGCTTTCGGATTCCTGCACTACCTCGCCGACTCCGACCCGACCCAGTGGCACGGCGACCCGCTCGCCGAGCCTGGCCCG
>JAFIDK010000712.1 GCA_017051695.1 Algoriphagus aestuarii
GGCAACTCGATCGAGGGCGGAACCTCAGAGATCTTGCGCACCATCATCGCCGAACGCGTCCTGGGACTGCCCCCGGAACCCCGGGCCGACAAAGACCTCGCCTGGAAGGACCTGCCCCGTTGAGCGAATCCGAGCTGAATCTGCTGTACAGCGAGATCGAGCAGGAGCTGCGCGCCAGCGTCCGGGAGCTGCTGGCCCACCGGTGCCCATGGCAGTCCGTCCTCGACCGTGTCTCGCACCATGCTCCGGCAGAGGTCACCGACCGTGCCCTGTGGCAGGAACTGGCGGAGCTGGACATCCTCGGCCTCT
>JAFIDK010000713.1 GCA_017051695.1 Algoriphagus aestuarii
AAGGAAGGACTAAAAAGAATATAGCAAACCGGCATTTGATCAGAGTTAAAGAGCTAAAAATAAAAAAGGCTGGAAAACAATCCAGCCTTTTTGTGGGCCCACCTGGGCTCGAACCAGGGACCACCTGTCCCGATGTATCGGGAGAGTCAGTTGCTCAAATTGTTTGTTGGATCAATAGGGATTGCATGTCTAAGTTTTCTTTTAGATCCCTGATAAACTTTGCACTTTTCATTTTTTTAACCCGTAATTCCATTCTTCGGGCATGAGAGTAGGATTGTGCTTCCAGCTGGAGGTAGAGTTCCCAATCA
>JAFIDK010000714.1 GCA_017051695.1 Algoriphagus aestuarii
CGGCGAAGATCCCCTCCGTGCGCGCCAGCAGGCGGATCGAATCCACGATCTCCTCGTCGCTGACGTGTTCGACCGCGCCTCCCGTGCGGCGGCAGACGTCGAGCACGTACGGGCCGTCCGCCGGGTTGCCGATAGCCAGCGACTTAGCGATGGTGTCCGGCTTGACCGGCTGGACCACGGTGTAGCCCTTCTCCCAGGCACGGGCCACGGGCGCGCAGCCGGTCGCCTGCGCCCCGAAGATCCGGTACGGCTTGTCCTCGACCAGCCCCAGCGCGATCAACTCCTGGAATCCCTTGTCGATCTTGGTG
>JAFIDK010000715.1 GCA_017051695.1 Algoriphagus aestuarii
CTGACGCTTGTCGTAGCCGCCCTTGCGGACGGTGGGGAAGGCGTCTTCGCGCAGCAGGTTCGGGAATATCTCAGGAATGCGTTCGTTCATGTCCTCGGTTACCAGGTCGACAATGATCGGATCTGGAGGGATGGATTTTTGCTCTTGTCTATCGTTCCCATAACACCTCTGAAACGAGATGTGGGAATCCTCATCTGAGGTGGGGGAACGCGAGGGGCGAGCGGGGAACGGACAGTGTGCGGGGTGGCCCCGGGGCAGCGGCGCGTCCCGGTGGTGACATTGTTCCGAGGCCCGCTCGGCAGTGGCGT
>JAFIDK010000072.1 GCA_017051695.1 Algoriphagus aestuarii
CCTGCCGCACCAGGGTCTCGGACGGCACCCAGCAACGACCATCCCAGACGAAAAACCCCAAGCCAGGCGCGTAGCGGATGCGATCATCCGCGAACGCCACCAGCACGTGGGCCCGCATAACGTCCGTGTCTGTCTCGGAGAACCGGTCGTGGTACGCGCGGTACAACTCGGCGGCACGTTCCCCATCCTCACGAGTGACCGCATCCAACCCGGTGCGACCCAGCGCTTCCCTAGCGTCGATGCGCCGCTCCTCGTCCGGAGTGCGGACGGGGCGGGCAGCGCGCACCGCTTCGTGAAGTTTCCCCGCAAAACCTGCGGGATCCCGCTCCCGCCAATCGGTGAGGTCGTCTCCGGCGTTGGGGATGACCAGGTGGCGCACCTCAACTCCGTGGTTGCGGAGTGCTGCAGAGATCGTCTGGGTGAATCGCTGTCCCGCCTCGTCAGCGTCCCCCGCTACCACGACGAGGGAGTCCCGCAGCGCTTCCGCCAACTCGCTCGCGAGCGCCTCACTCGACATCGCCGCACCACGGACCGCCACAGCATCGTATCCTGCGGCGACCGCGGTGAGCGCGTCCCCAGGCCCTTCCGTGACGATCACGACGCCGTAAGAGCCACCACCGCGCAAGAATCCGTATCGTTGCCACACTTTCCCCTGAGGGTTGCTCAGGCTCACCCAGCGGGC
>JAFIDK010000716.1 GCA_017051695.1 Algoriphagus aestuarii
TCACCAGAATCCTCACTACTTGCTCCGTTCGATGCGGATGTGAGCGGCTACTGCGAGACAGAGCGCGGCGTAGGCGATCCCTCGTTCATCGCCGCTGACGGTGTGCAGGAGCGCTCCGATAGCACTGAACACGAACACCGCATGGAGACCGATGAGGAAGAATGACCACTTCTTCACGCTGTCTCCTCCTTGTGGGGCGGCTCGCCGGTTTCGAGTTCGAAGAGGATGCCGGCCCAGTTCCGGGGTCGCCACTCCCGCCAGGCGTCGCCGAGGTGTTCGCGCCACTGCCGCTGTTCGGGACGCAACGT
>JAFIDK010000717.1 GCA_017051695.1 Algoriphagus aestuarii
CGGCCAGTCCCAGCCTCAGCGGGACGCCCCCGGAGGCCAGATCACGTGGACCGGGCGGTCGTGCTCCCGGGCATAGGCGACAATGTCCGCCGTCCCCCCAGGCCCCCGGGCGGGCGCCCCGTCCCACACCGCCACCAGCGTGTCACACGAGTCCACAAGCAGTTTCCCCGCCGCCAGGTGCGCCTCCGGCGTGGACTCGACGAACGGCAGACGCTGCACCGCCTGCGCGCGGGCCAGCAGCGCGTCGTAAGCGGCGTGGTGGTCGGCAGGCAGCGAGTCACGGTAGCGCTCAGCGGGCACCACCACCT
>JAFIDK010000718.1 GCA_017051695.1 Algoriphagus aestuarii
CGCTGACGAGCGGGAGCACGTCCGGCACCCAGCGGTGGACGTTGGCCTGCCCCATCCGCAGGGTGACCTGTTTGTCGAACAGGTCGAGCATCGGCATCGGGTCCTGGGCGCCGCCGTAGACACCGGACAGCGAGATGGTCCCGCCCCGGCGCACGATGTCGACGGCGGTGTGGAGGGCAGCGAGCCGGTCGACACCCGGGTGAACAGGGGGCGCGCGAGGGCGTCGGGCAGCAGGCCGGCGCCCGCCTGGATCCCCCGGGCCACCGGCGACCCGTGCGCCTCCATGCCGACGGCGTCGACGACGGAGT
>JAFIDK010000719.1 GCA_017051695.1 Algoriphagus aestuarii
CCCGCACCGACCGCGCCCGCGACTTCCTCTCCAAGATCCTCACCCACTAACCCACCATCCCAGATTCTCCGCACCACGAGAGAGGACAAGGTTGACTACTATGCGCATCCGCCGTACCAGCGCCGCCCTGGCCGGGGCGTCCGCACTCGCCCTGACTCTCGCCTCCTGCGGTACCGCCGAAGTCGGCGGCGGAGGCAACGGAGGGGACAGCGGCAACGGTGACACCATCACCATCGGGGTCAAATACGACCAGCCCGGCCTCGGTCTCCTCGAAGGCAACAAGCCGGTCGGCTTCGACGTGGACGTCG
>JAFIDK010000720.1 GCA_017051695.1 Algoriphagus aestuarii
TCGGGTACGCGCTCTTCTCGCTCGTCAACCTCGGCATGATGCTCTTCGGCGCCACCGACTCCGCCTTCGGGCTGCGGACCAGCGTCGAGATCATGGGCATCCCGCTCGGCGTCATCGTCGGCGTCCTCGCCGTGGGCCTGGCCGCGTTCTGCCTCATCATGGACTTCGACGCGATCAAGCGCGGCGTCGAGGGCGGCATCCCGGCCCGCTTCGCGTGGTCGGCGGCCTTCGGGCTGCTCGTCACCCTCGTGTGGCTGTACCTGGAGTTCCTGCGCCTGCTCGCCATCCTGCGGGGCGGCGACTGACC
>JAFIDK010000721.1 GCA_017051695.1 Algoriphagus aestuarii
GTTCACCCTGCCCGGTCCCAGCTACAGCGCGGCGTGGGAGACGGTGGTCGACACGGCCGACCCTGAGGTGGCCGGCCGCCCCTACTTGCCCGCCGGCAGCGACGTCACCGTGATCGACCGGTCGTTCCTGGTGCTCAAGGGGGTGACGAAAGCCCTGCCCTCCTGAACCTGCGCGGCGGCTGGAAGGCAGCGGAAAACCCGGGATCCGTCCTGCCCGCCGCAGCGTCTGACCGGATAGCGCGCGGACCGCGACAGGGCGGGCTGGAGAGGACGGCTCCGGCCCGTCCCGTCCGTTCTCACTCTGCGG
>JAFIDK010000722.1 GCA_017051695.1 Algoriphagus aestuarii
ATCTCCTCGGGGGTCAGGTACTCCTCAGGGATGTCGAACTCGCCGTCCTTAGCGCCGAGCACGAACGCTTCCCACTCTTCAGGAGTGAAGAACAGGATGCCTTTGTCCGGGTTCTTCCCGTCGCGGATCGCCCGGTAGCCGTCGTCGAATTTCGCGACCTCCACGATCGCTTCGGAGTCGTCCCGCGACAGCGAGGACCGCATCCACACCACGTTGCTGGTGTCGTGCCATTTCTCGTTTCCGCGAGCCTCAGGCGGAAGGTCGCGGCGGGGCGTGGCGGAAGTGTGCTGTTCGTCCATGGGGCTCT
>JAFIDK010000723.1 GCA_017051695.1 Algoriphagus aestuarii
AGCGTCCCGACCCGGAAGAACTGGTGACGGTGCGGGCCGCCGACATTGTCGCCGCTTACGAGGCCCTCACTGCGAGGCTCCCCGGTTTCACTCCGCCCCCCGACATCACCGAGGCGCTCGCGGAGCTCGACGCGATGGTCGGCCTGGAACCGGTCAAACGCCAGGTCCTCGCCATCGCCGCCCAACTGCGGATGGCCCGGCTGCGCGAGGGACAAGGCCTGCGGGTCCCAGCTCCGATGCGGCACTTCGTCTTCGTCGGCCCCCCAGGCACCGGGAAGACCACGGTGGCCCGCATCCTGGGCCGAGT
>JAFIDK010000724.1 GCA_017051695.1 Algoriphagus aestuarii
CCGGGGGAGTGCGCGAGCGCGGGGGAGTGGGCCCGCTTCTGTGACCGGGCGCCCCTCATGATGGACACTCCGGAAACCCTCGCCCTGGTCCGGAAGACCTGTCCGGGAACGGTCCGCTTGTCCTCCCTGCCTGCACCCGCTGCGGTGACCCGGTGGGACGGCCTCCTCGACCGGACGAGCGCCGTTTTCATGCTCAACGTGCCGAAGGAGGAAAGGCCAGACCTGGTTTTCCTTGACCATGGCGAGGATGCGGCGGAGTATCTGAGCGTCTCCTGCAGTGTCCGGGGCACCCGCACGTCTGAGACCT
>JAFIDK010000073.1 GCA_017051695.1 Algoriphagus aestuarii
GCCCATTTTTCTGATGTTCCGGAACGCTCGTCGACGAGGGAGATTACCGGGTGGTCGCGCCGTTCTCGAGCTCGGATGGTGCGCCGCCTGGCTGAGCTGGACTGGACGCCGCTCGTTGGTCCCGGTCGTGTTCCGGCCATGATCACGCTGACCTATCCAGGGGACTGGGAGACGGTTGCCCCTTCTGGGCGGGTTGTTAAAAATCACCTGAGAGCGTTGCAGCAGCGCTGGCGCCGCGCATGGGGTGAAAACCTGGTGGGCGTGTGGAAGTTAGAGTTTCAGCGCCGTGGCGCACCTCACATTCATGTGTTTACTGTGCCGCCGCATGGTCGTGCAGGCGAGCTTCGGCGGGTCACTAGGGTCCGGCGCCGGTCTGCTGTTGGTGACGGCCTGCAGTTCCGGGAGTGGCTGTCTGCAGTGTGGGCAGACATTGTTGCCCATCCGGATCCTGAGCAGCGCCGTAGGCATCTGGCTGCTGGCACGGGCGTTGATTATGCGGAGGGCATGCGGGCCAGTGATCCGCGCCGGCTCGCGGTCTATTTCACGAAACACGGCACATATCGTGACAAAGAATATCAACATGAGGTGCCGGAAGCGTGGCGTAGACCTGGTCATGGTCCGGGCCGTTTCTGGGGGTACTGGGGGTTGGAGGTAGCTACGGCTGGTGTGGAG
>JAFIDK010000725.1 GCA_017051695.1 Algoriphagus aestuarii
GAAACCGAGATCGAAGTGTCTGTGCGCAGGTTCGGCCCTGACTCCACCACTTTTGCGGTCCGGGTCGCCCCGCTCGGCGCAACCGGGTTGATCCTGGTCCTGGCCGAAGACCAGACCGAGCGCCGCCGCGTGGAAGCGGTGCGCCGCGACTTCGTCGCCAACATCAGCCACGAACTCAAAACCCCGGTCGGCGCACTCTCCCTCCTCGCGGAGACGATCAACGACGCCAGCGACGACCCGGACGCTGTGCGTCGCTTCGCTTCCCGGATGAAACACGAGGCGGACCGGTTGACCAGCCTCATCCAGG
>JAFIDK010000726.1 GCA_017051695.1 Algoriphagus aestuarii
ACGTCTCCGATGCCCTGCAACGGCACCGTCCAGAGTCGGTGAGCGCGCTGCTTACCGCGATCCGCGAGTCGACCGACGCACTGGGTTTGACCAGTTCCGGTAAGCACCGCAGTAAGCGGAGCCGGAAGAAGCAGGCGGTGATCGTTGCGGGAGTGGGGCTGTTCGTCCTGCTCTTGCTCTCTGTCGTCTTGTGGGCTCTGGTGTTCCGCACCTGAGCGCACTGCGGGGACGGCAGCGGACCTGAGACGACACTGGCCGGAGGAAGACGGAGATCCTCTCCGCTTCTCTCCGGCCAGTGTTTTTCTGT
>JAFIDK010000727.1 GCA_017051695.1 Algoriphagus aestuarii
TCCAGCAGACCGGAGAGGAAGCCCGCCGCGAAGGCGTCTCCGGCACCGACGGCTTCCACCACGTCGACGCGGGGCGCGGGAACGAAGACCCGCCGGGCCCCGGTGTAGGAGGTGGCGCCCACGTCGGCGTCTTTGACGACGAGGAGCGGTACGTCTGGCAGGAGCGCCCGCACCTGGTCGGCGGTGGAGGCCTGCCAGAGCTGTTCCGCTTCGTCGCGGCCGACGAAGACGAGGTCGGCTGCGCGGGCCAGGTCGAGGAGCACGGGGGCAGCGTCGTCGGCCGGCCATAGGGCAGGACGGTAATTG
>JAFIDK010000728.1 GCA_017051695.1 Algoriphagus aestuarii
CATAAAAATGAATATCCAGTAAAAACGATGTGTGAAGTACTCGATATCCCACGAAGTACCTACTACAAAAGCTTTCATAAAACCATTTCCAAGCGAGAAAAGGAAAACCGAAGGTTAACACAACGAATTATTGAGATCCACAACGAGAGCAAGAAGCGATACGGTGCACCTAAAATCCATTATTTGTTAAACCAAGAAGGTTTCAGTGTGAGTATAAAACGCGTTCAGCGTTTAATGAGAGAAGCCGGAATCCGGTCGATCGTTGTGAAAAAATACCGTCCTACCCCAAGCAAAGAACAAGTGGTG
>JAFIDK010000729.1 GCA_017051695.1 Algoriphagus aestuarii
TCGCTGTTCTCGATGACCTTGGCCTTGCCGCCGTCCATGATCGCCACGCACGAGTTGGTCGTGCCCAGGTCGATGCCGATGATCTTTGCCATGGTGGGTTTCCCTCTGGAATCTGTTCTGCTGGCGGCAGGCCGCCGATGCTGGCTATCTGGGGCTGGGGCGGCGCCGCTTCAAGCGCCGCGCCGCGGATTCAGGCGCCTTCCTCCCCCGCCACCGACACCAGGGCCGGCCGCAGGAGCTGGTCGTGGAGCACGTAGCCCTTCTGGAACACCTGGAACACGGTTCCGGCCGGGACCTCGGCGGTCT
>JAFIDK010000730.1 GCA_017051695.1 Algoriphagus aestuarii
CTCCAACCGGCAGGCGTACCTCATCCTCGACAGCGTTTATGGCGTCTATTACGACGTCAACGAAAGCAAGTTCGTCGGACGCTACGGGGTCCGCGAGTCCCGGATCGTCCCTCAAGAAGAGGTGTGGAAGCTCGTCGTCGCCGGCATCAAAAAGGCCGTCGCCAACCTCCACTAACACAGAGAAAGGGAAGCCACCATGACCAAGCTCTACGAGCTGACCATCAACTGGTCAGCACTGGGCACTCTCCCCCCGCGCGAACAGCTCGAAGCCCTAAAAAAAATCGAGGAACGCATCAACAGCGAGCT
>JAFIDK010000731.1 GCA_017051695.1 Algoriphagus aestuarii
GGTGCAGACCGACGCCCGCTTTCTCACAGGCGAGTGCGAGCCCCTCGAGTACGCCCACGGCGGCGGGATCGCGGAAGGCGTAGGACAGGTTCTCGGTGAGGAGGAGTCCCACGGCGCCCGCCTTGCGGGTACGCAGCGACCTGGCCACCGGGTCGGGGCCGGGATATCCGAGTCGGCGGGCTGTCTCCAGGACCCGTCGGCGCAACTCCGGCGACAATTGGTCCGGCCGGTTGTACGCATTGGACACTGTGGTCCTGGACACGCCCAGTTCGGCGGCGAGGGAAGCGAGTGTTGCTTGCCGCCTAG
>JAFIDK010000732.1 GCA_017051695.1 Algoriphagus aestuarii
ATCCTGAACGTACCCGCCTTGCGTCAGCCGATTCTCTCCAAGCCCGTATTTGATGTCCTGAAAAAATCCATGCCCAGCATGAGCGTAACTGAGCGCGAAGCCCTGGAAGCGGGAACGACCTGGTGGGAAAAAGATATCTTCAGCGGCAGACCGGACTGGGACCGCTTTGCCCAGATTGGCCTGCCGCAGCTGACAGCAGAGGAACAGTCCTTCCTTGATAACGAAGTGACGGAATTCTGTACCCTGCTGGACGAATGGGATATTCACAACAACCGTAAAGACCTGTCTCCGGAAGCCTGGCAGTAC
>JAFIDK010000733.1 GCA_017051695.1 Algoriphagus aestuarii
TCAGCTCGCCGGCGTCGACGAGTCGCTGCAGCTCACGCAACCCCTTCGGCGCATCCGCACTCCGCGCGTTCCGCTCGATCTCGGCGAGCTCCTCCTCCGTCAGCTCCTTCGGAGGCGAGGAGTACCTGGCCTTGGCCTCGTCGGTGACTCGCTCCAGCTCCGCCAGACTGCGGTCGAGCGCGGCCATCAGCTCACGCAGCTGAGGATTGTCCAGAGGGAAGGTCATCTGCTCGTCACCCCGTCTCATCCGACCCCGCCGTCGGCACCGTCGGCGGCAGAGCCAGTCGAGTCGCCACCCGATCCCGT
>JAFIDK010000734.1 GCA_017051695.1 Algoriphagus aestuarii
CGTAAAAATGCCTCGTTTTCATGGCGTTACCAGTGCACGCAGATGCGTTGCCCGGGTGGGCGCATCGTCTGGTCAGCATGAAGAGCGCCGCTCCTGCGAAGGTAGCCATCCGGCAGAAACCGCGCCCCCGCAAATTTTTATATGCACATTTTCAAATAGTCAGGATCGAAACCGGCGACGCGCTCAAGCCCCGGTCGATCGAGGAACCGTACCGTCCTCTGGCGGAAATCAATCAGCCCCCGCTCGCGCAGTTCGCGCAGCATACGATTAACATGAATAGCAGTCAGCCCGAGAGCATCCGCGAGG
>JAFIDK010000074.1 GCA_017051695.1 Algoriphagus aestuarii
GCATAGGCTGGGATCACCACCATGGCCGCGATGGCGACCGCGATGATGAGGCAGAAGGCGAAGGCTGCCCAATCGCGGGGACTAGTCCCATCGGTGGGCAGTTCGCGGAGGCGCGCACGGTAACGGTGGACGCCGCCCTTCCTCGACGCGCGGCCAGCTTCGGTGCGGTAGTAGGCAGCATTGTATGCCGAGTCGCATGCTTTGCAGAACGCGCGGCGGCCGTCCGCGGTGGCCGAGCGGCGGTTAAAGAACCCACGCCCTAAGCACATGTTGCAGCCCGAGCAATACTTCAAGCCGTGCCTCGCGGCCAGTTCGCGCATACGCTGTTGTCGATCTGCTTCCCGGTGGAGCAGCGGCCATTCACTCTCCGGAATGCCTTTCTTGGCCCACCGCGCCTCACGCTCGTGCTTTGCGCGGCACACACGGCACTGGGATCGTCGACCGCCGCGTCTGTCCTTGCGCGGCGAAAACTCTTCCAGCTTCTTGACTTCGCCGCACTTCTTACACCGCTTGCTCAGCGTCTGCTGCTCGCGCTCGTCGAGTGTGGTCATGGTGTCTCCCTCTGGCATCTACCTCTCGCCATCCACCAGCGCGTCTACCGCCGCGTGGAGCTCTTGAATGCTTCCGTCGTTGAGCAGTGTAGCATCGGCGAGCTCTACTGGGAA
>JAFIDK010000735.1 GCA_017051695.1 Algoriphagus aestuarii
CTGGCTGTTAATGAGCGCCGCACTCGTCATGCTCATGACCCCCGGCCTCGCCTTCTTCTACGGGGGCATGGCGCGGGCCAAGAGCGTCCTCAACATGATGCTGATGAGCTTCACCAGCATCGCCATCGTGAGCGTCCTGTGGGTGCTGGTCGGCTACTCGCTGACCTACAGCCCGGGCTACGGCCCGCTCACCCACCTCATCGGCGGTCTCGGTGACTTCGGCTCCAGCGGTTTCGTCAACGCTGTCGACGAGGAGGGCGGCTACCCGCTCCTGGTCGACGTCGGCTTCCAGATGATGTTCGCCAT
>JAFIDK010000736.1 GCA_017051695.1 Algoriphagus aestuarii
TTACTGGCTCCCTGATATTGTTGCTAATTACACTAGTCGTTTTACCTTTAACATTGAAGATGATAATAATTGCTGCCACCTTTTGCCTTACAGTTACCTTATTCCTTGCTACCATTGATATATTGATTGATATTTACCGGCCTATATTAAACTGGACCAATCCTACGGCAGCAGTGAAAAACAATCTGAATGTAACCTTTTCCTTATTAATCAGGGGAGTAATAGCATTGATTATCTATTTACTCTACAAAATATGGCCGGGGATTTTTGCTAACATTCAATGGCTGATGGTGCTTGGCAGTATTA
>JAFIDK010000737.1 GCA_017051695.1 Algoriphagus aestuarii
GTCCAGACCGGCACCGACAACCGGTACGACTCCAGCAAGATCACCGTCCTGCGCGGCCTCGAGGCCGTCCGCAAGCGGCCGGGCATGTACATCGGCGACGTGCACGACGGCACGGGCCTGCACCACATGGTGTTCGAGGTCGTCGACAACTCGATCGACGAGGCGCTGGCGGGGTACGCCAACGAGGTTGTGGTGACCATCCACGACGATGGCTCGGTCTCGGTGCTCGACAACGGCCGCGGCATCCCGGTGGATATCCACAAGGAAGAGGGGCGTTCGGCGGCCGAGGTCATCATGACCGTGCT
>JAFIDK010000738.1 GCA_017051695.1 Algoriphagus aestuarii
TATCCCGACGTCGTGGACGCGGCACTGCTGTGGTGGCGCGCCGACGAGGAGGACGACCTCACCGACGTGCTCGTAGATGTGTCCGCCACGATCGAAGGAGGCGGCAGCATCCTGGTGCTGACGCCCAAGGCGGGCAGAGAGGGACACGTCTCGCCTAACGACGTCTCGGAGGCGGCCACGACCGCGGGACTGTCCCAGACCAGTGCGGTGAGCGCAGGCCCCGACTGGTCGGGGACCCGTCTCGTCCTTCCCAAGCGCTGACGATTCCGTGCTCTTCTCCGACACCGCGGACGTCGACGACTAAC
>JAFIDK010000739.1 GCA_017051695.1 Algoriphagus aestuarii
GAGATGAGCGAGCACCTGCGCTACCTCTCCCACCACTCCCGCATCCCCCTCTCCTGCATGCCGAACGCGGGCCTGCCTGAGCTGGGGGCGGACGGGGCCGTCTACCCGCTGCAGCCGCATGAGCTCGCCGAAGCACACGACACGTTCATCCGCGAGTTCGGCCTGGCCCTGGTGGGCGGCTGCTGCGGCACCACCCCTGAGCACCTCGCCCAAGTGGTGGAGCGGGTGCAGGGACGCGGCGTGCCGGACCGCAAACCGCACGTCGAACCCGCCGCCGCCTCTATCTACCAGAGCGTCCCGTTCCG
>JAFIDK010000740.1 GCA_017051695.1 Algoriphagus aestuarii
ACGCAAACACTACGGGACAAGGTATGGAGCGTTCTCAACAACGTCTGGGTCGGCGACTCGGAAGCGGATCTCTATATCAAGACGGACGCGATTCTCGACCTCGTCCGGGAGGCGCTGTTGTCGCCGGAAGCAGTGGAGGCGGCTTGCTCGGCGATGTATCTCCTCCAGTCGGACGTTGATTGGACTGAAGGGGAGCGCCAATGCACGCGGGATGGCATCACCGCCGCGCTCGACGCCGTGACCGGGGAGGGCGACCGATGAGCGTGCGAGACGAGATCAAAAAGGCGATAGAGACCGGCGTGATG
>JAFIDK010000741.1 GCA_017051695.1 Algoriphagus aestuarii
GGACACGAGGGCGCCCAGCGCTCCCGCGGCACGGCCCGCCTCAAGGAGGTCCCCCAGTTCGGGGCGGAGCGCCAAGGCGGCTGGCTGGAGGTCGTTGGTGAGTGCCGCACCCAGCCGACGGGCGTCCCCGGCGGCGAGCGCGGCGACTAGCGCGTCGTCGAGCGTGGGCTCGGGGGCGTCCGGTCGCAGCCGGTCGTATTCCGCGAATACTTTCGCCGTGGACAGGCCCCCGTCGACGAGGGCGAACACCCAGTGGAACGTCCCCTGGACGGGGAGCGGGGAGAGCTGCTCGCCGCGCCCGGTGC
>JAFIDK010000742.1 GCA_017051695.1 Algoriphagus aestuarii
GATGTTGAAATATGCATAATGCGGAAGGCGGCGATTCCCCCTCATCGCCGTTTTGCAGGAGCCATGGCCGTTCATTCGCAAAAGCGCGTGACGCAACGCAGCACAAACGCGGATGCGTTGGTGGAGACGCCGCTTCCGCCCTCGGAGCTGCAGGCGATCTTCGACGCACTGCCCGACGTGGTGTTCTTCATCAAGGACCGCGAAGGCCGCTACACCCACGTCAACCTGACCCTGGTGCGCCGGCTCGGCGCCCGCCACCGCGAGGACCTGGTCGGCAAGACCGCCGACCAGGTGTTCCCCAGCCG
>JAFIDK010000743.1 GCA_017051695.1 Algoriphagus aestuarii
GGCGTACAGAACACAGGCGGATGTACGAGATGTACGGCAACAGTTTACATGTAAACACTCACGGACCATTCGAGGAGTTAACAACGCGCCCATACGCGGCAAAAGGTACGAAACCGGTTGACGCTCAGCCGTTGAACGTGCAAGGTGACGCGAGGAAACCGCTTGACTTCGACGGGATTATCCGGCGAGCAAGTGAAGCGTTCGACGTAGACTTCGCGCTCATTAAAAGTGTCATCAAAAACGAGTCCTCCTTTAACCCGAATGCCGTCTCCCACGCAGGAGCACAAGGCCTGATGCAACTCATG
>JAFIDK010000075.1 GCA_017051695.1 Algoriphagus aestuarii
CTTCATTTACGAGTAGTGGTCACGAAAAATGAGATCATACCGGATAAAGCGATTCTACTGCCTGCCAAACATGCCGATCGTACACAAATGGACGAATTGGTGGAAATCGAACCCGATGCCATCTATCTTTTTGACAGAGGGTATGTCGATTATAAGAAGTTTGACCACTACTGTTTGAAAAACCTTCGGTTTATCACCCGTTTAAAGAAAAACGCTGAAATCGAAGTGTTAAATCAACAAGCACCCGATCCAGAAAAGCTTATTTTTAAAGATGCCGAAGTTTACCTTGGTAACCATGTCAATGGAACAAAGATGCAACACCCCCTTCGTTTAATCGAAACAAAAGACCAGGATGGAAAAACAGTAACGATCGTGACGAATTGTTTCGATCTAACAGCGAAAGAGATTGCCGATTTATATCGGTATCGCTGGAAAATTGAAATCTTCTTCAAATGGATGAAGCAGCATTTAAAGATTAAAACCTTTTACGGTAAAAGTGAAAATGCTGTATATAACCAGATTTGGATTGCACTCATCACCTACTGCCTGCAAGTGCTGATGAAACTGAAATACCATTATGAAGGCAGCCTTCTTAATGTCCAGCGATGTTTGGTTGACTGCCTCTTCAAAGGCTTGAATGTATTCATCATATCATTATTCCGAAA
>JAFIDK010000744.1 GCA_017051695.1 Algoriphagus aestuarii
CCTCGCTCCTCGTCGCCCAGTCGGCCCTGGAGACCGGATACTGGAAGAGCTACTGGTGGCGCGAGCGCCTGAACCCGGCGGGCCTGAGCATCAACGATGATCCGTCAACGCACGGTGGCAGCCCGGGCTTCGAGAACGGCACGATTTCGGCGCGAGCGCAGATGGCGCACATGCACGCCGAGGTCTATGGCGACCGGGAGCCGTTGCCGGATGTTCTCCAGGGCGTGGACTCGTCCTACGAGGCTGTCTTCCAGGCGGGATGGGCCGGGGACATCGTGACGCTGGAGGATCTTGGTGGAACGTGG
>JAFIDK010000745.1 GCA_017051695.1 Algoriphagus aestuarii
CTGCATGGATGGCACCATTCCGCGGCGTGAATTGCCCAGGGTGCTCAGTGGCATTGAGGCACTTTCCGAAAAGTATGGCTTGCGAGTGGCCAATGTGTTCCACGCGGGTGACGGCAATATGCACCCTCTGATTCTTTTTGATGCCAATGTGCCAGGCGAACTGGCGCGTGCAGAAGAACTGGGTGGAAAAATTCTCGCCTTGTGTGTTGAGGTGGGCGGCAGCATCACCGGTGAACACGGCGTTGGCCGCGAGAAAATCAACCAGATGTGTGTGCAGTTCAATAGCGACGAAATCACCTTCTTTC
>JAFIDK010000746.1 GCA_017051695.1 Algoriphagus aestuarii
AGGTTTCGTTGATCAACCGCTGCGATTCTGCGGCGATCGTGTCGAACACCAGCGAACTCTTTCCCGAACCGGACACTCCGGTGAAAACGGTGAGCCGGCGCTTCGGGATGTCCACGTTGATGTTTTTGAGGTTGTTCTCGCGGGCGCCCCGCACCCGGATGAGGGTATGGCTGTCAGCAGCGTGACCCGCGGACTGCCGCGGATCCGCTCCGGCACTCTTGCCCATACGATCTCCACCTGGTTCTGCAACAGGGACGTATACGGTGTAGTCAAGCCAAACAACCCCCAGTGACAAAAATGCTTT
>JAFIDK010000747.1 GCA_017051695.1 Algoriphagus aestuarii
GGCGCTGGAGGTTCTCCCCGGGCGGGGGCTCCAGGCCCGGGTGCGTCCCCCAGGCCGGGCTTCTGGCCCCGCCCGCCCGGTCCTGGTGGGCAGCCCCCGGCTCATGGCGGAAGCTCAGGTGGCGGTGCCCCCCGAGGCCCAGGCGCTCCTGGCGCGGGAAGAGGAGGCCGGCCGGAGCCCGGTCATGGTGGCGGTCGAGGGCCGGCTCATCGGGCTCCTCGCCTTGGAGGACACCCTCCGCCCCGAGGCGCCCGCCGCGCTCGCCTGGCTCCGCCACCTGGGTGTCGGCCGGCTGGCCATCCTC
>JAFIDK010000748.1 GCA_017051695.1 Algoriphagus aestuarii
TCGCCGACGTGGGACAACCAGCGGATCTCATCGAAGCCGCGGAGAGCACTGACTACGATGAGGCACTGCGCAAGTCGCACCATGACGGCATGGACAGGGTCGGCCAGGAAGTGGGCACTCCCGTCATCGCGGTCGAGGACGTCGCCTTCTTCGGCCCCGTTGTGTCCCCCGCCCCTCGAGGCGAGGCCGCCGGTCGGTTGTGGGACGGCGTTCTGCTGGTCGCGGGAACCGACGGGTTCTTTGAACTCAAGCGGAGCCGCACCCGCGACCCCATCTTCGACTAGCCGCGACGGTGTGAAGGAGC
>JAFIDK010000749.1 GCA_017051695.1 Algoriphagus aestuarii
ATCCCGCTCGCGTTCTCCTTGAGCAGGACAGCCAACCCGGAGCAAGAAGCGCGCCTGCGGCTTCGTCGAGACCTAAAGCTGTACCGGCTGATTCCGCAAATTGTGCGGGATGTGCAGACCCTCCTCTCCTTAGACGACCCTGAGGAGGCCGTTTCGGAAGAGGAGCCGCCGAGCTCGGGAGGGCCGTGGCAAGTCGTTGACTTGTGGGACCCGGTGGTCGGGGCTGTCTCCGGCGGTGTGAACTATGCCAATCACATCGCGGACAGCGAGGAGCCCTGATGGCCAAGCTCGTCATGATTGCAAC
>JAFIDK010000750.1 GCA_017051695.1 Algoriphagus aestuarii
ATCCGCCCCGGCGTCCGCGGCCCTTGTGCGCTACGGCGCCGGTGAGGAGGCATGGCGCAGGAAAGGCGCGGGCAGCCCCGAGAACAGGACCGCAGGGAGCGTCAGGAGCTCACCGCGGGGCAGCCGGGGCAGGCAGGGCCGGGCCCTCTCTTTGGGGCGCGTGGCGGCCGTGGCGTGATGCGGGGAGCGCCCCCGAACTGGCGCATCCGCGTCTCCCGCTCGCGCGTAGTGAGGTATGTGTCGTTCGCCGCGGGACAGCACGTCCGTATCCCGGTTGATGGACGCGGTCCAGAAGTGCTGGTCC
>JAFIDK010000751.1 GCA_017051695.1 Algoriphagus aestuarii
CGGAGCAAGGGTAGCCATGATGCCGTGAAGCCAGGCGACCCCGACCCCCATGGCGATCAGGGTGAACATATTGAGGTTATGCGAGACCAACGACTGCCAGCCGCGCACGAAGAAGGGCCAGCCGGCCCCCAGAACCACGGGAGTGGCGAAAAGCAGCTGCAGCCAGTTGGAGGTCTGCTGCCCGATCGCGCTGGTGATGCCAAAGATGTGTCCGCCCATCTCCAAGATAAAGACAGGCAGTGTAAGCAGAGCGCCGATCCAGAGGCGCCGAGTCATGTCCTTCAATTCTGGATTGGGCCCCAGC
>JAFIDK010000752.1 GCA_017051695.1 Algoriphagus aestuarii
TCCGCCGCGTCGACCCCGACACCGTCAACAGCCCCGCCCACCAAGCCCTCGCCCGCACCGCAGCCCGCCGCTCCATCGTCCTCCTCAAAAACGACGGCATCCTCCCCCTCCGCGACCCCCGCCGCATCGCCGTCATCGGCCAACTCGCCGACACCCTCATGGAAGACTGGTACAGCGGCACCCTCCCCTACGCCATCACCGCCCGCGCCGGCCTCGCCGAACGCACCGAAACCGTGTTCTGCGAAGGCGTCGACCGCATCGCGCTCCGCACCAACGAGGGCTACCTCACCGCCAGCGCCGACGG
>JAFIDK010000753.1 GCA_017051695.1 Algoriphagus aestuarii
TGTATGTATCCTCACCAAACGGTAAGATTCGCTTGGTATTTAGTAATTATACGAATAATCAAACCCCTACTATACAGGCATAGGTGATAATATGATTAGGAATTATAGAAGTATCTCCGCTAACTTTCTGAAGGGGATAGGGAGTGGACTAGCACAGTTAAACCGCGATACATGGATTGAGTTCGTAAATATACCTTACGCACCATCAGCCCACGTACAATTTAACAATAGATATAATTCGATTGTTACCGTGACTGCTAATTTGTTGAGAAATATGGTATCTGTAAATAACGGGAGCAATTGG
>JAFIDK010000076.1 GCA_017051695.1 Algoriphagus aestuarii
GGCACGGGTGATCACCGACGAGCAGGCTGCGCTGCACAGCAGCATCTACCTGCTGCGCCCCAATCCCGAAGTGGTCGACCCGTGGTTCCTTGCGGGATTCCTCACCGGTTCAGGAGCCTGCGCGGCGGCCGCATCTACCAGCCGTCCCGGGGTCACCCGCATCGCCGAGCTCCGCAAAGTGGAGGTGCCCCGCCTGCCGATCGCTGAGCAGCGCGCCTACGGGGACGCGTTTCGTCGCCTCCACGAGTTCCGCCGCACCCTGCGTCGCACCACCGAGGTCGGCGACCGCTTGTGGTGGCTGCTCACCGAAGGGCTCGCAGTGGGCACTCTGCGCCCCGAACAGGACTGAACTGAAAGGCCGTGAGTGCTATCGGACGTGCGTGACGCGAAGGAGTCCGGGCGTGGGTGCGCCTGAATCCAACGAACCGCTGTGGCTGCCCGCAGCCGGGGCGGTTCATTGGATTCAGAAGGGAGCGCACCATGCTCGTGGCCGCCCCACCGGGTCCGGAAAGGACGCGTCTGCGGTACTCGGCCTGGTCGCTGCGGCTGGCCGTCCCATGGCTGCTGCATGTGAAGACTGGGGAAAGCCCTTGTGCTTTCGAGGAAGCTAGGAGAGGTTGCTGTTTCGAACGCTCCAGTCCGTGTAACGGATCC
>JAFIDK010000754.1 GCA_017051695.1 Algoriphagus aestuarii
TGTGGCGATCGACCACCTGGAGCAGACTCCCCTGTCCCAGCTCGATCCCCACAACATCCTCGACGCACAAGGCATCCGCAAGATCACCGAGCTGACCACCGAGCAGAACATCCGCACCAACGAGCACCGCCGCAACGAGGAGAAGGAAATCGAGCGCCAGAACGTCGAGGCGCGCGAAGCCATCCTCGAACTGGGACGCCGCCGCGCGGAGGCTGAGACCAGGCAGAAGCGCGAAATCGAGACGATGCGCGCCCAGGCCGAAGCCGAAACCGAGATCGTGCGGGCCGAGGAGTTGCTGCGCGCC
>JAFIDK010000755.1 GCA_017051695.1 Algoriphagus aestuarii
TAGCAGGACTGGATCTTGGGGCAAGCTTCATTAACGTACCGGGAGGTACAGCCGACTGGACATTCACTGACGAGACAGGCAATTACAATGATGCCTCTGGATCTGTGGATATCATCCTCACCAAAGCTCCAACAGTTACCACGGTGACGATCAACGGAGGTCCGTTTACTTACACGGGATCAGCGATTGAACCGGCGACAGTAAGTGTGACTGGTGCGGGAGGGCTGAATCTGACTCCGACAGCAGACTATGCAAATAATGTGAATGCAGGTACGGCGACAGCAAGCTACAGCTATGCGGAAT
>JAFIDK010000756.1 GCA_017051695.1 Algoriphagus aestuarii
TCCAGTCCCTGGCGCAGACATTCGGCAATGGCACGGTTGGAATGGATGGATTCGGAACCGCCACGCAGGATGCAGGCATTGCCGGACTTCAGGCACAGGCTGGCTGCCTCGACCGTTACGTTCGGCCGGGACTCGTAGATGATGCCGATCACCCCCAGGGGCACACGCATGCGGCCGACCTGAATACCGGAAGGCAGATACTTCATGTCGCGGACAGCGCCGATCGGGTCGGGCAACGCAGCCACCTGGCGCAGACCTTCAACCATGTTCTGCAGCCCCGAGGGGGTAATGGCCAGACGATCG
>JAFIDK010000757.1 GCA_017051695.1 Algoriphagus aestuarii
GCTCGCGACCAGGGCGGCAAACTGGACGAGGAAGTCGATACCGAATGCGACCGCGCGGCTGGCGAACCCGGCAGGGCGCAGGTCGAGGGGAACCGCGTCCCCGGTCACCAGGGAGGTCGAGCCACCGTACCCTGCGCTGTGCGACACCGTTCTCTCCTCACGCGTCGGGGAACTGTGGCGGGCCTCCGCACGCGGGGCACGCCGTACCGTTTCCGGAACCTGGATCCAGTCTTTCAGACTGCCGGAAGCACCCCACCGATGGAAAATCCCGCCTAGCAGACAGCAAGTAGAGTCGAGATGTGG
>JAFIDK010000758.1 GCA_017051695.1 Algoriphagus aestuarii
CCTGGGGCTTTCTGTCGACGCCTACATGGCCGGGGTGGAGTGCGACCCCAGTGCTGCCCAGAAGGCGATAGGCGCCCCCAACGGGCTGCTGCCCAGCGACTCCCTGTGCGAGCTGCACGTCGAAGGCCACTACCTGCGTGCCGACGCCGCCGTGGACTTCCTGCGCATGAACCAGGCCTACGCCCAGGAGTTCGGCACCGACATGTGCGTGACCAGCTCCTACCGGGACCTGCAGAACCAGCACCGCGTCTACGCCCAGCAGCCGCCGGGGTACGCGGCAGTGCCGGGAACAAGCAACCACGG
>JAFIDK010000759.1 GCA_017051695.1 Algoriphagus aestuarii
CTGGACGACCGGAAACGCGCCCTGCAGGCCATCCACCAGTCCGTGGCCGACCGGGTGGCTGCCCTCGAGAACTACGCCACCCGGGTCAGTGAAGCCGAGCAGGCGTGGCAGCGTGTGGCGACCCTGCGCCGCCTGATCGCGGAACAGGAAGAACTGCGGGACCTGTTGGCTGCGACCGCCGCTGACGAGGTCGCGGTCCGCGAGCTTGCCGAACTGACGGAACGGGCCCGTGCCGCAGAAGCCCACCTGCAGAACGCGGCCCACCAGGCCGCACAGGCCGCCCTGCGCCTCCCCGGCGTGGAC
>JAFIDK010000760.1 GCA_017051695.1 Algoriphagus aestuarii
CTCTGCGAGAACGTGATGAGACCGGCAAGCAGCGCCAACGGGATACCGAGCACAAGCGGATACAGCCAGGAGCCCGTGAGGACGGCAACCAGGATCGCCACGGCCAGAACAGCCACCATCACCCCGAGTGCGATCGGGATGCTCTTCGGACTGTGCTGGTGCACGATCTTGGCGACCATGCCGAACTGTTTGAGCCTGCCGGGCTGTTTCGCGGCGGCACCCTGAGCCGTACCGGCCGGGGCGGTCTTGGAGTCCTTGGGCTTCTTGGCCATACCTCAAGGATAGGTCGGGAAAAAGGACAT
>JAFIDK010000761.1 GCA_017051695.1 Algoriphagus aestuarii
GTCTGGCCCGCAAGTCCGAGTACCGGCGGTTCAGTATCCGCGGGGCGGAAGGCGCGGACAGTGACGTGGCCGCGATGTACGAGGTCATCAGCCGGCGGTTCACCCGTTACCTGGAGGAGAGCCAGCGTGTCGGCGAACTGGACACGCTGGGGGAGAGCGGTGCGCCGCAGGGGGCGGAGCGGAAGGCCCCCCGTTTCGCCTATCCCCCTAACCTCGTCGTCGTGGACGGCGGCCGTCCGCAGGTCGCGGCTGCCCAGCGGGCCTTGGACGATCTGGGGATCGAGGATGTGGCGGTCTGCGGG
>JAFIDK010000762.1 GCA_017051695.1 Algoriphagus aestuarii
GCCGAAACGCCAATTGACAATGAGGGGCGCATCCTCCAGCTCTGACTTGTCCGGCTGCTCGCCGCGCTGCAGCCGCTCGAGGTCGTGCAGGAGGGATCGCAGCGCATTGATCTGCTCGGCCATCCACTCCGCGTCGAAAACGTCGTCACGTGCAATCACACCCATGCCGAGTGTCCTTTTGCTAGAATATTGACGCGCGCACACGCCATCCTCGCGCGCGAAGGCATGGCCACGCTGGTCAGGTTTAAGGTTGAGATGTCCGGAGCTCGCCTGAGGGTCTTAACGACCAGGCGAACGCAGGG
>JAFIDK010000763.1 GCA_017051695.1 Algoriphagus aestuarii
CGTCGCCTGCGCCCAGCGCGTCCACCATCTCCCCCAGCAGGCTGGAGTCGGTGTAGCCGAGCAGCTGCACCGCGGCCTCCCGGGTGATGCCCCGCTCGTCAGAACCCGCGAGAAGCTGGTCGAGGATGGACAGCGTGTCCCGCGCAGACCCCCCACCGGCGCGGATCACCAGCGGCAGCGCCGCGGGGTCGTAGGGCACCTTCTCCTCGTTGAGGATCTCCTCGATGAGCTCCCGCAGCGTGTTCGGCGGAATCAGCCGGAACGGGTAGTGGTGGGTGCGTGACCGGATCGTGCCGATCACT
>JAFIDK010000077.1 GCA_017051695.1 Algoriphagus aestuarii
GGTCCGCAGTGCCAACGTCCTGGGTGAGGTAGTGGCACACCGTTCGCGCCGCGGGCGGTTCTCGTGGTCCGTCGCCCAGCAGGCACGCAACGCTATCTGCTAGGAAGACAGAATATCGGACGCCCAACTAAAAGGGCGGTCCAGGGCCCGGAAAATAGCGCCATACCGGACAAAGCACCCTGATGCCCGGCATAAGAAAAGGGCCCCTCCGAAGGAGCGGGCCCTGGCACGCTGCTGCCGGTCAGTCAACCAAGTCCACGCGGCTGATCTCGGCGCCGATCTCCTTGGAGATCGTCTCGAGGGTCTCGTCGGGGATCGCCGAGTCCACGGTCAGCGCGATCAGCGCCGCACCGCCCTCCTTGTCCCGGCTGACCTGCATGCCGGCGATGTTCACCTGCGCCTGTCCGAGCAGTTGGCCGACTACGCCGACCACACCGGGACGGTCGTGGTAGGAGAAGAACGCCATGTGCTCGCTGGGCGCGATCTCCATGGTGTAGCCGTTGACCTCGACAAGCTTCTCCAACTGGCGCGGCCCGGTCAGCGTGCCCGAGACCGACACGCGCTGGCCGTCGGAGAGGATGGCCCGCACCGTGATGACGTTGCGCCAGTCGGGGCTCTCCTCCTCGGTGGTCAGGCTCACCTCGAT
>JAFIDK010000764.1 GCA_017051695.1 Algoriphagus aestuarii
GTGCACCGCGTGCAGACCCGCTACGCGGGACAGTCCGGTGCCGCCCTAGCCACTGCGCTGCGCCGCTGCCTGGAGTCCGGGCTGCACCTGCGCACCACGCAGCGTGCGGGGGAGGACCGGCCGTGACCGCACCGCCTGCCCCGTCCTCCGCCCCGCTTTCCAGGATGCTCGTCGCCGACCTGTCCCGGGTACTCGCCGGGCCCTACGCCACGATGCTGCTGGCCGACCTGGGCGCGGACGTGGTCAAAGTGGAGCATCCCGAGCGCGGGGACGACACCCGCGCATGGGGTCCGCCGTGGGCG
>JAFIDK010000765.1 GCA_017051695.1 Algoriphagus aestuarii
GCCGATCGCCCGGTAGGGCGGCATCGCGTACCCGGTCACCCGCTGATACGCATACGCAGTGGCGACGTGCACCCGTCGCAGGAGCTCGGCGGCAGTGCGCCGATCCTGGGGATTGGCGAGCGTCAGCCGAACCGTCACCCCCCGATTCGGACCACGAGAACGTCAGGGTCACCGTCCGGGCCGAGCAGCCGCGAACCGTTCTCGTAAAGATCCACAGAGACTTCTCCTGGAGCTGCTGCCGCGGCGACATGGTTGGCGGTCAACGTGTACTCGGTCTCGGTCACGGTCACGGCGTCCTCTCT
>JAFIDK010000766.1 GCA_017051695.1 Algoriphagus aestuarii
GACAGAACCCTCGTCAGCCGACTTCATCAGCACCGTCCCAAGCTTTCCACCCACATCCAGCGCCTGGACAGTAACACCAAGCTGTTGCGCGTCCGTCCGAGTGAGCGTAATCGCGTTACGCTCCGAAAGCATGATCCGGGGGAGAATCAGCCTGGTCTTAGTACCAGAAACCAGGGTCGCCGGAGAAGTAGGATCGGACTCGTTGGGGGTTTCAACAAAGTCACCCCATTCAACGATAAGGACCTGCTCCCGGAGATCCGGAGTGCTGGCCAGGTCCAGGGTCAGAGTGCCGTTAGCCTGCT
>JAFIDK010000767.1 GCA_017051695.1 Algoriphagus aestuarii
GCCCGCAGGCTGTGGACCGTCCCCCCGGAAATACGAGGTCTTCAAAGTCCGGGGTGTGCGCCGCAGCGGAGCCGGGCTGCTCCGGCTGTCCCTGTCCGAGCGTGCCATTGTGCGAGCCTTTCCGGTGGGTGCGCTGCTGCGGCGGGGCGCTGCGCTCGGGCAGCAGGGGCTCAGGCGCGGCAGGCGTTCTCGTGGTGGGCGTGCCCCACCGGCTCCACTTGGATGGTGGAGTGGTCGATGGAGAAGTGCGTCGACAGGCAGTCGTGGAGCCGGGCCAGGAGTCGTCCGCTGTCGGCCAGAGC
>JAFIDK010000768.1 GCA_017051695.1 Algoriphagus aestuarii
CAGTGTCGGCAACGAGCTGTTGCTCTACCGCGACACGGTCCCCCGGGCGCTGCGACTACGTGACCGGCTCTCGACGCTGAGCAGCCACGCGTTCTCCAGCCTCCCCCGCCCGCTCGGACACGCCCTGGCCCAGGCCGTGACCCGCTCCCAACGGCTGGGCCGCCGACCCGCGCCCACCACGGCGGCACTTACCGCCGCGCGGGAGTCGCTGGCCACCGCCGGCGACCTCGGCCCCGCACGCGTCACCGAGTACGACCACGCCCAGGAGGAGGAGCTGCGGCGTGACCAGGTACTCCGTGCGC
>JAFIDK010000769.1 GCA_017051695.1 Algoriphagus aestuarii
TGCAGGAGCTCACCGCGGCTGAACTGCTCGGTGTTCCCGAATACGTGGTGGAAGAGAGCGGCCCGGACCACCAGAAGACGTTCCGCGCCACGGTGCGGGTCGCCGGGCAGACCTACGGCTCGGGAGAGGGCCGCAGCAAGAAGGAAGCAGAGCAGCAGGCCGCGGAATCCGCGTGGAAGGCGATCCGCGCCGCCACCGAGAAAGCCAAGCAGGAGAGCTGAGGGCATGCCGGAGCTGCCTGAAGTCGAGGTGGTGCGGCGCGGCCTGGAAAAGTGGGTGGTCGGCGCGTCGTTCGGCGAGGT
>JAFIDK010000770.1 GCA_017051695.1 Algoriphagus aestuarii
GGGAAAGACCTGTTCGGGCACAACGCTTGAAACAATGATCCCTTCAACGAAGATCAATTACTAACCCGAAGAGCCTCGTGGGAAAGCACGATCGGCGGGCGCCGAGAGCCTGTCCGGTCACACTTGTCCAAAGTGATCCGGTCACACCTTCCTTGATCTTGATAATGACGGCGCGCTCGACGCGACGGTAACGGTGTGCCCGAGGCGACTGCCCGACACCTGATTTACCGGGCTGGTCCAACCCAAAAACGCACCCCGCCGCCTGCGGCAATTCGGACAGGCAGCTCTTGCAAAATTTGATC
>JAFIDK010000771.1 GCA_017051695.1 Algoriphagus aestuarii
CGAGCCCATCGCCTGGAGCACGGCCTTCGACGTGAAGTTCTCGCTCGCGATCAGCTCGAGCGAATCGTTCTGGCGTTCGGCCTCGCGGCGGATCGCGTCGAAGATCTCGGGGTCGGTCTGCCGCAGTTCATCCTTCATCATGCCCTCAGTCGTTACAGTCTATCGAATTCCTCGCCCATGGCCGCGTCGCGTCTGGGCCGCAGGAAATTCTTTCTCACGCGGAGCCGCAGAGGGGCGCCTGCCGGCCCCTGCGTGCATGGCGGGCCACAGGGGCATCACAGGAAACCGGAGCAGTCTGACGT
>JAFIDK010000772.1 GCA_017051695.1 Algoriphagus aestuarii
GTGCCGAGTGTGCGGGGCGCCCCCACGGCCAGGAACCCGCGGACCCGTCCCGCCACGCCCAGCGGTTGGACAGTGATGTGCCGGGAATCCGCGGACAGGGAGACGCTGGCGGGTTGGCGCAGCTCCTGCAGGCGGCGCAGCTCCCCGGCGAGTCCGGCCGCATGGGACGCGGCCTGCGCGGGCCGGGCGTGCAGGGGGGAGCCGTCCGGGGCCAACAGCAGCACCCACCCTTCGGGCAGCTCCGCGCCGAGCCGGTCCACCACCGCTTCTGCGCCCTGCAGAGCGGCCCGCGTCAACTGGCG
>JAFIDK010000773.1 GCA_017051695.1 Algoriphagus aestuarii
GCTCGCGCTTGAGGATGTACAGATCGGTCAGCGCGCCCAGACGGGCGAAGATCTCGCGGGCGCGCACCGTCATCATGTCCTTTGGCGACGGCACCGCGTAACACTGCGCCTGAATGCCCATGTGCAGGGCGATAAACAGCGCGCGCTCGCAGTGGAAGCGCTGGGTGATGATGATGAAATCGTTGGTGTCGAACACCTTGCGGGTGCGCACGATGGAATCCAGGGTGCGGAAGCCGGCGTAATCCAGCACGATATCGCTCGGCGCCACGCCGGCGGCGATCAGATCGCGGCGCATGGTCATC
>JAFIDK010000078.1 GCA_017051695.1 Algoriphagus aestuarii
CCACTCCGGCGAGCAGGCCGAGCCGCGCCCACCGCGGGCAGGAGGCGGCGGCCGCCAAGCCGAGGAGCGCTCCGAGGGCGTTTGCCACCGCGTCACCGAGCATGGCGCGCTCGCGGAGGTCTTCAGGGAGCAGCGCGCAGGTCGCGCCGAGCAGCGCGGCGGCCACGGGCGCAGCCCCGGGGTGGGCGAGCGCGGAGGACCCTGTCAGGAGCGCCACTTTGGCGGCCCGCCCCGGACGCAGGTCGAACAGGTTGAGCAGGTTGGCGCTTCCCGCAATCAACGCCCCATCGACCAGCGTGTCCACCGCGGTGCGGTTCAAGGTTGCAGCGGCTGCCAGGCCGCTCGCGCCGATCCCCGCGATTTTGACGGCTCCTGTGGTGAGGCGGCCGCGTGCCAGCGCGCCCACGTGCCCGCGGAAACCCCGTGAAGAGCCGGACCCGTACAGGTCGTCGTAGGCGCCGAACACCGCTGCCCCGCCCCCGGCGAGGACGGCTGCCACGCGCAGCGCAGGCCGGATCCCCGGGGTGAGTGCGATCCCCGCGCAGGCGCCGGCTGCCACCGCGGGCCCTTCCAGCAGGGTGACCCGCTCCCCCCGGTAGTTGACACGGTTCCACTTTCCCCGGGGATGAGCGGTGCCCCACCGGT
>JAFIDK010000774.1 GCA_017051695.1 Algoriphagus aestuarii
TTTGGTTACTTTTTGGCCGCCAAAAAGTGACAAGGATAAAACCTATCTAAAATGGAGGAAGGCTTATGGAAAGTTGAGTCTCCGAAGAAAAAGGAAGCAATGTTAAACAGAAGCTGTACATTCTTCAGGAGAAATTATTTTAATGCCCAAGTTTCGTTCCCATTAAATTCAGGGTATGGATTTGCAACAAAAAACTGGACAATAGATTAAGCTGCTTTTGATTGATATGATTTTTCGAATTGTTCGGGTGAGAGGTAGTTCAAATAGGAGTGTTTTCTCTTTTTGTTGTACCAGATTTCAA
>JAFIDK010000775.1 GCA_017051695.1 Algoriphagus aestuarii
CCGCAGAATCCCGCTGGCGGGACGCCGAGGAGAGACCCCGCGAGACCGCCTGCGCCCGCAAGCCGGGAAGCACGCTCCCACGGCCCTAGGCCGCACCGTGCCCGGCGCGAACAACCGCGGGCACGCCCACTCGGTCTGACAACTGGCCTCGCACCCCATGGAAGCCGCGCGGGACGCATCCGGCCGGTGCAGCGCAGAAAAACTGCCCCTGGCACACGCCAGGGGCAGACATGCCGTGGCGGGGAACCGGGAGTCCCGGCTCCCCGCCGTCAAGCGCTACGCCCAGGGAGCAGCCGCCCCA
>JAFIDK010000776.1 GCA_017051695.1 Algoriphagus aestuarii
GTGTCCAACTCCACGAATTCGTCGGCGAAAGCGCTGTCGACAGCGCTGCCGTCGAACTCCTCTGCCTGGTTCTCCTCGCGGTCCTCGACCACCTGCGGCGGGATGGCTGAGTCGGCCGGAAGGCCGTCGACAGGAAGCTGCGCGGTCGCGGCGGCCACGGAGACGAGCCCTCGGCTTCCCTTGTGCACCTTGCGGCGGTCAGCGAGCTTCCGCAGCCGGGCCTCGACCCGGTCCAGGGCGAGGTCCAAAGCGGTGTAGCGGTCATCTGCGGCGGCCTCGCCTCGGACCACCGGGCCGGAGG
>JAFIDK010000777.1 GCA_017051695.1 Algoriphagus aestuarii
GACCGGTGGCCTTGTGTCGCGACGACCGCGCCACCGCCGTCGGCTCCGGATCAGTCCAGTTTGAAGTACGCGCCGTGCTGCTGCCCGCTCTCGGCGGCGCGCTTGATGGAGTTCTTGATCTCCTGTTCCGCTTCGTGCCGGCCGACCCAGATGGCGCCTTCCACTGACTTGCCCGGCTCCAGGTCCTTGTAGACGGTGAAGAAGTGCTGGATCTCCAGCCGCTCAAACTCATTTACGTGATGAATATCACGCAAATGTTCCATGCGGGGGTCCGTCGCGGGGACACAGAGAACTTTGTCGT
>JAFIDK010000778.1 GCA_017051695.1 Algoriphagus aestuarii
AGGTCCCCGGCGATCTGCTCGAATCCGGGCACGCCCGCCATCCAGGCGTCGGTGATGCCGTGGAGTTCCGTGTTTCCCAGCGGCGTTCCCGGGTTGACGAGGGTGGAGTATTCGTCGAGGACGGTGCCGTCGCCGCGCATCCGCACCACGGCCACCTCGCACAGTCGTGCTCCCCACGTCACGTCCAAGCCGGTGGTCTGCACGGCGAGGCAGGCGAAAACCAGTGTGCGGGGATCCGTTCCTCCGTCCCTGGTGAGACGGCCGTAGTGGAAAACCATAGAAAACCTCCGGGGAATGGCCT
>JAFIDK010000779.1 GCA_017051695.1 Algoriphagus aestuarii
TGCTGGACCGCGTCGCCCAGCAGCTTGCCGCCCACACGTGAGCACTCTCTCTTCCCACCCGTAGCAAGCTCTCCACCTGGCAGAACGGTGCAGGGCCCGCCCGGCCCCGCCTTGTCGAATCCGATTCGGTACTGCGGGACGCGACAATTGCAGTGACCGTGTGTGAAGACAAGGAAGGACCAATCGCCTTGAGTAGCGATCAGGTACAGGCCGGGGGCCTCACCGTCACCCTGCGCGGCCCGGTCCGGGACGCAGCGGAGAACGCGTTGCAGCAGCTACGGGCCAGCAGGGTGGCGTCCCG
>JAFIDK010000780.1 GCA_017051695.1 Algoriphagus aestuarii
GTTGAGCGCGGCGATAAGGAGCACCACCAGGCCGAGCGCATCGGTGACGACGGTCCGCGTGCGGTCGGGGAGACGACCGCCCAGGGCGAGGCCGAGACCGGAGCCCGTGACGATCGCGATGATGTTGATGAGGGTGCCCAGGCCGGGCATTCCAGCCTCCGAACGTCGTTGCGGGGATGGGGGAGGGCCTCAGCGGCCCGGCGCGTCGCGCAGCATACAGGTCAGCCGGGACGTGCACACCCGCCGCCCCTGGTCGTCGGTGATCTCGATGTCCCAGGTCGCCAGAGTGCGTCCAGTGTGG
>JAFIDK010000781.1 GCA_017051695.1 Algoriphagus aestuarii
CTTTTCAAACTTTGCACGTAACATTGCAAAGAGTTATAATAATGGTAAGTTCTATGTCTTATTTTTCCCACCTTCCGTATTAGACACTCAAAGAGTTAAAGAGGCAATGAGAATTGTTAATGTCCCTATGAGCGCATGGCAATTCCCTATGCTTGATATTTTACAAGTCGAGGACTACGATTGGACTGTTCACGATAATCAAAATCATTATGAAATTTATGATTTTGGGTTGAGATTTTTCAAATATCAGTATCACCGTATGCATTACTTTGCAGGGTTTGCGTGGGATCAATACGGAAT
>JAFIDK010000782.1 GCA_017051695.1 Algoriphagus aestuarii
GGGCGGAGACTGCTCCGCCGCGGCGCCCGTTAGACGTTGAACCGGAACTCCACGACGTCGCCGTCGGCCATCACGTAGTCCTTGCCTTCCATGCGGACCTTGCCCGCGGCCCGGGCTTCCTGCAGCGAGCCCGCTGCCACAAGGTCGTCGAAGGAGACCACTTCGGCTTTGATGAAACCGCGCTGGAAGTCGCTGTGGATCACCCCGGCCGCCTCGGGGGCAGTAGCGCCCTTCCGGATCGTCCAGGCGCGCGCCTCCTTCGGCCCCGCGGTGAGGAACGTCTGCAACCCGAGAGTGTCG
>JAFIDK010000783.1 GCA_017051695.1 Algoriphagus aestuarii
GCTGACAAGCCACCGCGACTGGCGCTGCGCACCCCGGGCATGCGGGCCGAACAAGAAATTCATCAACACCACGACGCCGAGTGCCCACGAGCCCACGACGTTGGCGGAACTATTGCCGCTGACCATTCCGATCGCGATACCCACCACGATTCCGGCCAGCAAGTAGCCAAGGCCGTAGAGCGCGGCGTGGCCCAGCGTGCGGAGCAGCGCCCACGGCATGCTCAACGCGATCACCACGTTGTCGGAGCTGCGCGGACCGCGTTCGTGCAGTCGGCGGGCATGCTCGCGGCGGGCTAGGTC
>JAFIDK010000079.1 GCA_017051695.1 Algoriphagus aestuarii
GTCCTCCCGGTTGGCGGCTCTCTTGACTTCATTGAGCAAGCGCTTCGGAGCATATAGCAGTTCTGTATTTAATGCGCGCTTGATTCCCGCGTTTAGCATACGATTCGTCAGGCGGATTCGCCCGATTGCCTGTGAAACATATGCTTGAATACTCATCCCATCATTGAATACAGAATAAAGCACTTCACATTCCCCGGCTGGAATTTCACCCCTTGGGTATATATCCAGATTGTTTTGAGCGATGGGAATGGCGCTGATGGTTGCAGGTTCCCCGGTCGTTGATAGTTTCAGCACCCGGCAGGGGAACCATAACCCCTGACGACGCGCAAATGCCCCGTACTTAAACAGCCACTGGTTCCGGGTCTGTTCGTGCGGACTGTTCTCTTTCAGGTTGCGCCATTTCCATAAGTTATAGAAAGGATAATCCATTCATTCGTTCCCTCCTTATCCAAATAGAGCGCTGAACCGTTTGGTCAGCGCTCCATTGGTCAGGTTATTCAGTCGTCGCTTCCGTTGTCGTTTCCGTTACCGTTGCCGTTCTCAACCGGGACTTCAAAGAAAATACACTGTCCGGCACCATATGCCAGTTGCAGGGTCGGCTGAACCCACGTCTGGTCAAAGTGTCCCCGGATGGAACGTCCGGTG
>JAFIDK010000784.1 GCA_017051695.1 Algoriphagus aestuarii
TTGCCGTCGCCGGGCCGCTCCGGTCGGGACTCAGTCCGCGGTGACGGCACTCGGGTGCAGCCGGTCGCTGCCGAACACTGCAACGCGTCGCCTCCCACCACGCTACCGAAAGAACCCGGAAACCGCTCGGAAGTGACCAACACGTAATGCCTCCGTCACACTCCAGCAGCGTGTTCCACCACACACGCCGCTTCTGTCCCTACCCAGGCGGCACGGCCCTCCCCCGCGTAGACCGGGCGCTCTCTTCCCGCTCCTACAGTGAACAACGACGCCCCCGCCCACAGCCCCGCGATGAGCTGC
>JAFIDK010000785.1 GCA_017051695.1 Algoriphagus aestuarii
TGTGCTGGGCGGCTACCGCGTGCAGGGCCGCAGCGAGGAGGCGGCCGAGGCGCTGCTGTCTGATGCGAAGGAGCTTGAGCGGGCGGGCGTGTTCTCGGTGGTGCTGGAGTGCGTGCCTGCGCGGGTGGGCGCGGAGATCACCCGGCAGTTGACGGTGCCGACGATCGGGATCGGCGCGGGTCCGGACACGGACGCCCAGGTGCTGGTGTGGCAGGACATGGCCGGGTTGTCGCCGCGGGTCGCCAAGTTCGTCAAGTCGTACGCGAATCTGGCGGAGCAGTTGCGGGACGCTGCCACGAG
>JAFIDK010000786.1 GCA_017051695.1 Algoriphagus aestuarii
GTCTTCCTGCTCGTCCGGGATTGCTACGCCGGCCTCGTCCAGGATGTCGTCGCGCGCGTAGATCGGCGCTCCCGTGCGCAACGCCAGCGCGATCGAGTCCGACGGGCGCGCGCTGACCTGAACCCCGTTCGAGAAGACCAGTTCGGCGTAGAAGACACCGTCTTCCAGCGCGGTGATGTTCACCGTGGCCAGGCTGGTGTTCAACGCCTCGATCACGTCGCGAAGAAGGTCATGGGTGAGCGGACGCGCAGGCTTGACACCCTGTTGGGCCAGTGCGATGGCCGTAGCCTCGACCGTGCC
>JAFIDK010000787.1 GCA_017051695.1 Algoriphagus aestuarii
GCGCCGTCCCCACGCGTCACTCATCGGTCCCACGGCGAGCTGTCCCAGGGCGAGGCCCAGCATGGACGAGGTCAAGGTCAACTGGACGCGGGCCTCGGTGGTGGCCAGGTCCTCGGCGATGGCCGGGAACGCGGGAAGGTACAGGTCGGTGGCGAGCGGACCGGCGGAGACCAGGACGCCCAGCACGACGGCGAGGAAGGCGGTGGACCGCCGTCTCGGTACGGGCGCGCTCGGCTCGGAGTCACTCTCCGGGCAGGGCGGAGGGTTTTCTTGGGAATTTCGGGATGGGGTTACTGGGGG
>JAFIDK010000788.1 GCA_017051695.1 Algoriphagus aestuarii
CCCTTCGGCGCGGCCCGCGCTGCGCTCCTCACGCAGATCACCCAAGGGGAGCGTTTCGTCGCCGGATCCACCCTCATCAACATCACATCCCAGGTAGGCTCCCTGGTCGGGCTTGCCGTGGGCGGGCTCGTCATCTCCCTGCTCGACGTGCGCCCCACCGTGTTCTGCAACGGGCTCACCTTCCTGCTGTCCGCGACCATCGTCACGCTCGGCGTGCGGCCGCGGCCCGCACCCGAATCCCAGGACGCGAAACGCCCCACCCTCTGGCAGATCACCCGGCAAGGCCCCCGTCTGGTCTT
>JAFIDK010000789.1 GCA_017051695.1 Algoriphagus aestuarii
GTACTCTTGAGCGACCTGCTGGATGGCCTGTTTGCGGGGAACGCCCTGGTCTTCTCGGGCGGCCACGGCAGCCACCAACGCCTCCGGGGTGGCCTGCGGGGTGGTGCGCTCCGCGCCGCGGACGACGAGGGTGATCTCGCCGCGGGCGTGTTCGGCCGCCCATTCGGCGAGTTCCGCGAGCCCGCCCCGGCGGACCTCCTCGTAGGTTTTGGTGAGCTCCCGGCAGACCGCAGCCGGACGGTCCGGGCCGAACGCGTCAGCCATAGCGGTCAGGGTGGCGGCCAGCCGGTGCGGGGCTT
>JAFIDK010000790.1 GCA_017051695.1 Algoriphagus aestuarii
CGGTTCTATCGTGTTAGGTTGCCTTCTATCTAAAACCTGGTCTACACCCATTGACTGACCTCCTCCATCGGGCAAACTGGTTTCATCCGTACAATTGAATTTGAGTACCCCTCTACAAGTATCTAAGTTGAACTAAAAGATAGGTTCCAGCCTTATTTCTTTACAGAAACATACCTGAATTCCGGATCATCTGAAGGACTTGGTTTAAAACCTTCAACATGAGTTCGAATTGCTGCTATTTGTTTTAATTCAAGGGGAAAAATACCGACAGCTTCATCCCAAATAATTTGATTTACTTG
>JAFIDK010000791.1 GCA_017051695.1 Algoriphagus aestuarii
GCCGTGCCGGGCAGCGGGAGCGGTGTTCCTGCACGCACCGCCTCCCATGCCTGTGCGGCAGAATACGTGCGCAGCAGCGCGTCAAGCACCGGATCCCCCGGTTCAGCGACTGCGCTCCACCCGGCCCGGGCTGCCGCCTCCCCCGCCGAGCATGCTGCTTGCGGCTGTTCCGCCGGGGTCACTGGGCGCTCCCCGTCCACAAGGCGAGCGCATACCCGACCTCTTCGGCAGTGGGCCGGTCTTTGTCTGCCAGGTCGGCGATCGTCCACGCCAGTTTGAGGACCCGGTCGGCGCCGCG
>JAFIDK010000792.1 GCA_017051695.1 Algoriphagus aestuarii
GGGCGGGAGCTGGCGCGGTTCTTCGACATTGCGCGGATCGGCGCGGTGGTCACCAAGTCGGTCACCGTGGAGCCGCGGGCCGGCTGGCCTGCGCCGCGTATCGCCGAGACCCCGAGCGGGGTGCTCAGCACGGTTGGCTTGCAGGGGCCAGGCATCGACGTGTTCGTGCAGCGGGACCTGCCGTGGCTGCTCTCCCGCGGGGCGCGTGCCGTGGTGTCGGTGGCCGGGGGGAGTGTCGACGAGTACGTCACGCTCGCCCAGCGGCTCTCCGAAGCTCCCGGGGTCACCGCGATCGAAG
>JAFIDK010000793.1 GCA_017051695.1 Algoriphagus aestuarii
GTTCCGGCCAGGGTGTTTCCGCCTTAACCGGGAGAGACCACACCAGTGGCTGTCAAGATCAAGCTCAAGCGTATGGGGAAGATCCGTACGCCGCAGTACCGGATCATCGTGGCCGACGCGCGCACCAAGCGCGACGGAAAGGCGATCGAGGAGATCGGCAAGTACCACCCGAAGGAGGAGCCGAGCCTCATCGAGGTGAACTCCGAGCGGGTGCAGTACTGGTTGTCCGTGGGGGCCCAGCCCACCGGTCCGGTGCAGCACATCCTCAAGCTCACCGGCGACTGGCAGAAGTACAAGG
>JAFIDK010000008.1 GCA_017051695.1 Algoriphagus aestuarii
TTACTACGCCAACAGAACACTGCTCAAGGAACCTGTCAAAACCAGTGACATCGCCGATGCGGCTTTTGCTATCGTATCTGGTCTGCTCAACAAATCTACCGGAAACATGATCAATGTCGATGGTGGACTAGCAGCTGCTTTCCCTAGGTAATACTAAAGAATGAGTACCCATACCCAACATAACCCAAAATACCATGCTTGTAGACAAATCGGAAAGAATCCACACGGATTCAAGGACCCCAAAATACTTGCAAGTAGTGAATTTGATCCTCGATGAAATAGAAAAAGGAAAACTAAACATCGGGGATCGAATTCCCTCTATCAATGAAACAAGTTTTGATTTTCTGCTCTCCCGAGACACAGTAGAAAAAGCCTATAACGAACTCAAGGACCGAGGCATCATCACATCGGTCAGAGGAAAAGGGTTTTATGTCAGTTCTACCAATGTGGAGAACAAGCTAAAAGTTCTTTTGCTATTCAATAAGCTGAGCTCTTATAAGAAAATCATCTATTACTCTATCATTGAGACACTCGGGGAAAATGCGACTGTAGATATGCAGATCCATCATTACAATGTGAATTTGTTTGAGGATCTGATCAACCAGAACATCGGTAAATACAACTATTATGTAATTGCCCCGCATTTCTTTGACAAAGAGACACATCCGGTAAGTGGGTATGAACTCCTTAAAAAAATACCAAAAGACAAAGTTCTGATCATGGATAGAGCCGTAAAAGGCCATGAGAATGAATTCCCGGGAATCTATCAGGATTTTGCAAAGGATATTTTTGCAGCACTGGAGTCAGGACTCACCCATTTGAGAAAGTACAAAAGAATGATTTTGGTCTTTCCTAAAGGGGATATGTACCCTGTTGAAATCGTCGATGGCTTCAAGAGGTTTTGTTTTTTCCATGATTTTGAAAACATCATTTTAGACGGGATAGACGATGAGCCACTCTATACAGGAGATCTGTTTTTGGTACTTTCCGAATCTGATCTTGTAAACATTGTCAAGAAATCCAGAGAACAATCCCTGACTTTGGGACAGGATGTAGGATTGATTTCATACAATGAAACCCCGCTAAAAGAAATTTTGGATAAAGGGATTTCTACTATATCCACAGATTTCATTCACATGGGGCAGTCCATTGCCAACCAGATTTTGGGCAATGAAGATCGGATCCCAATCAAAAACCCTTTTAGACTGATCGTCAGAAAATCTCTCTAAACGGATCATCAATTTATTCATAATGGTGCTGGAAATTCCATGAGCAAAACACCTGTAACTGCTATTTTCGATATTGGCAAGACCAATAAAAAATTCTTCCTTTTTGATAAAGATCTAGAAGTAGTCTATCAAACCTATCATAGATTAGACCCTGGAATAGACGAGGATGGATTCCAGTCAGAACCAATCGATGAGCTCACTTCCTGGATGATCGAAACTTTCCAGAAAGCTCGTCTGAAGGAGGAGTTCGAAATAGAACGAATCAATTTTACCAGCTATGGAGCTACGCTCGTCCATACAGACGAAAACGGGAAACCGGTCACTCCACTGTACGATTACCTTAAACCTTTTCCGGAAGACCTTCTCAACCGCTTCTATGAAGAGCAGGGAGGGAAAATGGAATTTTGTACAGCTACCGCTTCACCGCCATTGGCCATGTTGAATTCAGGGCTTCAATTATATTTTCTGAAATATGAAAAACCTGGGCAATTCAAAAAGATAAAACACACCTTTCATTTGCCGCAATACCTAAGTTCCGTTTTCACAGGCAAATTCGTTTCTGATTTCACCAGCATCGGTTGTCACACCGGACTTTGGGATTTCCAAAAACAGGATTATCATAAATGGTTACAGGAAAATGAAGTCCGCAACTTACTGCTTCCAGCAATGTCAAGTTCTTCTATCTTCCTAACGAAACCTGAGTATGGAGGAATCCCAGCCGGAATTGGCGTTCACGACTCGTCCTCTGCGCTTCTTCCATATCTCAAAAAAGAAAATGAACCATTTATGCTTTTGTCCACTGGAACATGGGCAATCAGCATCAATCCATTTAATAAATCTGCACTCACCGAATCCGAATTAAACAAAGATTGCCTTCAGTTTATAGGCATCACCGGAGACCCGATAAAAATTAGCCGCTTATTTATCGGTGAGGAGCACAAATATCAAGTGGAGAAAATGTATGATTTCTTCCGGAAACCGATGGGCACCTATAAGAAATTGGTTTTTGAGGAAAAGCGTTTTGAGCAAGTGAAATCAAAACCTGAGCGGATCAAATTCCATTATCTCAAACCAGAAACCTATGGTTTAACGCAGGCCGAAGAGATGGATTTTGGCCAGTTTGACGATTTTGAAGATGTGTATTATAGCTTTATCCATGCTTTGACGGACCTGCAAATAGCCGCGCTCAAACTGGTATGGGCAGATTCCTCTGTCTCTAGAATGTTTATTGACGGCGGTTTTAATGCCAACGATATCTTTGTAGGAATGCTTCGAAAGAAATTACCGGATTTGGAGATTCTTACCAGCGATTTTGCTTTGGGCACAGCATTGGGCGCCGCCCTGCTTGTTCAACAAGATTTTAAACCACCGGTAATTTAATTTCAAGGAGAGGCCCAAAAGTCTTTAAATTCGTCCTTGTATTGTATGAGACCAAATTATTTGGTTCAACCCCGATCAATTATGGAAGTCGCTCTTTTTATCCCCTGTTATATTGACCAATTTTATCCTGATGTAGCAAAAGCTACTTTAGAATTGCTCGAAAAATTGGGCTGTAAAGTTAGCTACCCGATGGACCAAACCTGCTGTGGTCAGCCTATGGCCAATTCGGGTTTTGAAAGAGATACCGATGGCACCACCCGTCAATTTATCGAGACATTTAAAAACTTCGATTACATCGTGGCTCCTTCAGGAAGCTGTGTTTTACATATCAAAGAACACCAACCTGCTATTTCCGAACAGGAAGAAGAACAAAAAACAGTGCAGTCCAAGGTGTATGAACTCAGCGAATTTTTAACAGATGTATTGAAAGTAGGAACCATTGAAGGTTCTTTTCCACATAAAATCGGATTTCACTCTTCCTGCCATGGGCAGAGAGGCTTGAGATTAAGTTCCTCATCCGAGCTCAATGAAGCTCCTTTTAGTAAAGCCAAAGACCTTTTTGCGGGAATCAAAGATCTGGAATTGGTAGAACTTTCCAGAAAAGACGAATGCTGCGGATTTGGTGGAACCTTTGCAGTTTCGGAAGAGGCTTTATCCGTTCAGATGGGCAAAGACCGCCTTTCGGACCATCTTAGCCATCAGGTAGAAATCATCTGCGGTGGAGACACTTCTTGCCTCATGCATTTACAGGGCATTGCAGAAAGAAACAACCAACCTGTCAAGTTTATGCATTTGGCAGAAATCCTAAACCAAGCGATCTCATGAGCCATCCAAGTCAAGCAGCAAACTTCCTGAAGGACGAAAAAAGGGCCCATTGGCATGATGAAACCCTTTGGTTTGTCAGAGAGAAGCGAGATATCGCCAGTAAAAACATTCCCGAGTGGGAAGAGCTTCGCAAACTGGCATCGGGAATCAAAGATCATGTGCTTTCCAAACTAGATTATTATTTGGAAGAACTGGAGCAAAAAGCCTCTGCAAACGGCATCAAAGTCCATTGGGCAAAAGATGCAGAAGAACATAATGAAATAGTCTGGAGCATTTTAAAGGAGAAAAAATGCAAAGCGATAGTCAAAAGTAAGTCTATCCTCACCGAGGAATGCCACCTCAATCCTTATTTGGAAAAACGCGGCGTGGAAGTCGTCGATACAGATCTTGGAGAGCGGATTGTCCAGTTTTTAAAGCAGCCACCAAGTCACATTGTATTGCCGGCTATCCATCTGAAAAAAGGAGATATTTCAGAAATATTTCATGAAAAACTCCAGACTGAAAAAGGAAACGAAGACCCTGTTTACCTGACCCATGCCGCCAGAAAACATTTGAGGGACAAATTTATGGCTGCGAAGGTGGCAATAACGGGAGTCAACTTTGCGATTCCTGAAACCGGCGAGTTTGTCGTATGTACCAACGAAGGGAATGCCGACATGGGCGTGCACCTGGCCGATGTGCATATTGCCTGTATGGGTATCGAAAAAATCATTCCTAGACGGGCGGATTTGGGGATTTTCCTGAGACTTCTAGCCAGGTCAGCTACAGGCCAGTCGATCACCAATTACAATTCCCATTTCAGAAGTCCAGCACCGGGTAAAGAGATCCATTTGATTTTGGTAGACAATGGCAGAACCAAACAGCTGAAAAGAGAGAAATTCAAAAATTCATTGAAATGCATCCGCTGTGGGGCCTGTATGAATACTTGCCCGATCTATCGGAGAAGTGGCGGGTACAGTTATGGGAGTACCGTACCAGGACCTATTGGCTCCATCCTTTCTCCGGGTATAGATGTAAAAAAATACAGCACTTTGCCTTTTGCCTCCACCTTGTGTGGCAGCTGCTCTGATGTCTGTCCGGTGAAAATCAATATTCACGAGCAACTCTATGAATGGAGACAGGAAATCACCAAAGCGCAGGGCTGGTCAACAAAAGGCTTGTCCATGAAAATGGCCAATGGGATTTTCACAAGTCCGCTTGCCTATAAAATTTCCGGAAAACTGCTTCGGGCAAGTCTTAAAAACCTCCCGAAATCAGTGATTTATAACCCCTTAAATGCATGGGGTAAAAACCGGGATTTACCAGAAGTACCAAAAGAATCCTTCAAGGAATGGTATTTAAAAAACAGATCATGAGTAGCAAAGAATCCATACTTTCCAGCATACGGGAACTAAATCAGGTAGAAAAACCACTACCGGATTTACCGCATTTTGAATCCGCACAGGATCTGGTTGGAACTTTTCAGCAATCACTTCAGAACAATAAAGGAAGCGTGATCTCAGCGCTTGATCTGACAGACTTGGTCAATTCTGGGGCATTTCCTAAGGTGTTTTCCGGATCGAAATTAATCCCTGACCTTAAAACATTTGAGCTACCGGAAAGAGGAACAGACCTAAATGATCTGGATTTAGCCATCATTGACGGTCAGCTTGGGGTATCTGAAAATGCTGCAATTTGGCTGGAGGATGAAAATCTAGGCTTGAGGGCTGTGCCATTCATTACCCAACATTTGGTGATCGTTTTGGAAAAGTCAAAAATCGTGGGCAACATGCACGAAGCGTATTCTTTGATCGGCTTGCATCATTCAGGTTTTGGAGTTTTTATTGCCGGTCCCTCCAAAACTGCTGACATCGAGCAATCCCTGGTCATCGGTGCTCATGGTGCAAAAAGCCTAAGGGTGGTTTTGGTTTAATTCAAGTGTTTCCTACGATGGTGCGAAATGTCAGATTGATTCTTGGCTGATGAATCAATTTGGTGGGTGGCAGTCGGTGAAGCCAGTTGGACTGCGTTTCATCTTTCATCACCAGCAAACTTCCATGCTCTAAAATCATTTCCACCTTTTCTTTGGTGACTTTATGTTTGAAGGCAAATTTTCTTTCTGCCCCAAAGCTCACAGAACCTATCGCCCCGTTTTTCTTCAGGTCTTTTTCACCGTCACTATGCCAGGCCATTCCTTCGCTCCCATCATGATATAAATTCAGCAGACAGGAATTGAATGTCTCTCCACTTTTATCTTCCACCATTTTTTTCAATTCCAGAAGTTCATCAGACCATGGCAAAGCCTTTTTTGTGATGTTGGAATAGGTGTACTCAAAAGAAGTTTCGGCATACCAAGCAACCTTTCTTTTAGTAATGATTTTCTTTCCGAAAATGACCGCTTCATCATTTTTCCATTCGATATCATTGAAAAGAACCTCCAATAACTCATCGGCCTTTTCTTGGCTCATAAGCTTCCCATAATAATTTACCGTACCCCCTTCAGGAAGTAGGTTTCTTTTCGGATCAAAATCTAGATCAAATAATCCCATAAATCCGGCTAAATTTTCTGTGGTGATTATAAGTTGGCATAAAATAGCCCCTAAAACTTAATTCAGGGGCAAAACCATTTTTATTTTTGGGAGTGAATCGCAATCCTATTTCCTTCAGAATCCAAGAACACTCCCATGTAACCAATATCCGGGGCAATTAGCCTTTTTGGAATCTGAACTTTGCCTCCGGCCTCTTCTACTTTCCCTAATTCAACACTACAGTCTTTTGAGGAAAAATAAATTAGGACCCCTGCTAAATTGCTTATCGCATAAAAATCCTTGTGATAAACCAAGCTTCCCTGAGCACCCATACCTGATTGATCTCCGGGAAACCATCCCATTTGAAAATCTCCCATGACCTGTTTGTTCAGCTTGCAATCGAAAACTTTCTCATAAAAAGTGATGGCTCGATCCATGTCAGCTACAGGTATCTCAAACCATCCTACAGTTACTCTTTCCATAGTAGTAGGGGTTAGTTTTTAGAAATAATTAAGTTCTTGTCAATTTGATCGGATAAGTCTTGCCGGCATTCCACTGACATACGTAGATGTTTTCATCCTGATCGATACAGACATCGTGGCAATGCTTGAAGATCGGTTGGTCCTGAACCATCAACTGTAATTTACCATCCCGGTATTCCGGAGTAGTACCTCCAGGATTAGAAACCACTTGGTTGTTATTATCCAAAATCGTCACAAATCCGGAATCCGGAGTCTGTTCCAAATACCGAAGTCTACTCCAGCAAACTCCAGCATAGAGATTTTCGCCATGGATCACAGGTCTACAGACAAAAGCACCCGGAAGGAAAATCGTTTCCAAATACTCCCCATCAAGCGTAAATCTTTTGAAGGAATTATGACCTCTCGAGGTACAAAGTAGCGTTGCATCTTTTCCTCCTCTTTGGTCTACAGTGATGCCATGAGCGGTACTAAACTGGGAATCGCCGGAACCTGGACCTCCAAATTTTCTTTTAAAAATCCCATCCTTATCATATTGGAGAAAATATTGGGAACCATATCCATCGGCAATATAGAGATCGCCGTTGGGTGTGATGGTGGTTTCAGTAGGAACCCAATTCATTTTTTCCGTGTAAATCCCTTCTTGTTTAGGAGAAACAATTTCACTCACAACTGCCCCATCTAAAGTCGTTTTGACTACTCTCCCCCCGTTGTCACAGATCCATAAATATTCGGCATCTCCTTCATCCACCAGTGTCAGACCATGAGCCCGGTCTAATCCCAGCGTCCAGGTTTTCAATAGTTTCCCAGATTGATCATAAATAATCACATTGTTTTTAGCCTCATCAGTCAGCATGATCATTCTGCCTTTACGGTCAATGACCATTTCATGACAGTTGACAACCGGAACTTTTTCCGGATCCAGCATCCCCCATTTAGCATCCACCTTGTATTGAAAATCACCATGCCCGATGATTTCTTCGGTATTAAATCCGAATGTGAAAGATGGTGCCATACTCATGGCTAATCCCGCGAGGGAAGTTTGTTTGACAAAGTCTCTTCGACTTGATTTCATATATCTTGGGTTATCAATTGAATGAAATTTTCAGCTTAAAAGCCGAACAATCTTCGTAATTTACAAGAAACAAAACATTAAATCCAGATGAAATCCAGCAATGCTCTTAAAGTATTGGAGTAGAACAGGAAATAACCATCGGGGATTAAAAATACCAAAGAAAAAAATAATGAACCCATGAAAAAACAGCTTTACACCCTTCTTGTTTTAGTTTTAGTAGCTACTCCCTTTTCATTTTCTTTTTCTCAGGAGATAGCGCTTCAGCTTTATTCCCTTCGGAATGAGATGAAAGAAGATCCAGTGAAATACCATCAAGTCATCTCTGACTGGGGAATAAAAAACCTGGAAGGTGGCGGTAATTATGGCATGAGCGACCTGGAATACGAGAAATTATTGTCAGATAATGGCCTGCAGTTCGTCGGAGTAGGCGCAGATTATAACCAACTGACAAAATCCCTGACCCCCATCATTCAGGAAGCAAAAAGATTCGGCGCAAAATATGTGACCTGCTATTGGATTCCCCATGCAGAAGGACCGATTTCTTTGGAGGAAATCAAGGTAGCGACCGCTCTTTTCAATCAGACCGGTAAGGAGCTGAAAAAAGAAGGGCTTACTTTTCTATATCATCCTCACGGATATGAATTTGCCCCTAATCCAGAAGGAAAAGGAGTCGTTTTCGACTACATGCTGAAAAACGCCAAAGACTTTGCCTTCAATCTGGATGTTTTTTGGATAAAAATGGGCGGTGGTGATCCTTTACAGATTATGAAAAAGAACAAAGGCAAATTCCCAATGCTTCACCTAAAAGACCGACTGATCGGTACAGAAAACACCAAAGATGGTCACGGGGATGTTGAATCCAATGTGGTATTAGGAACAGGAGACGTAGACATTGCCGCTATCATCAAAGAAGCCAAAAAACAAGGAACAGAATATCTCACCATCGAAGATGAAAGCTCCAGATCCGTAAGTCAGATTCCACAAAGTATCACCTTCATCAAAAAAGAATTAGAGAAGTAAAATCCATTTCAATTTGATATTCTCTTCAAAATTTGAAGTAGATTGCTTTCCTTAAAATCAAAACACACATGAACAAAAAACCCTTTTTCATTGCCATTGCATTGTTTTTTTGCCTGGCATTCAGCACCCAATCTTTCGCACAGCTTCAAGCTCCGGCACCAAGCCCAGCAGCATATGTTTCTGCAAATGTTGGCTTTACCAAAATCAGTATTGACTATTCATCACCCGCTGTGAAAGGCAGAAAAGTCTTTGGTGAGCTTGAAAAATATGGCGTTACCTGGAGAGCAGGTGCCAATGGCCCAACGATCATTGAATTTAGTACTCCTGTCAGTGTAGGTGGAAAAAATCTTCCTGCTGGAAAATACTCTCTTTTTATCACCCCAAGAGAAAGTGGAAATTGGACCATTCATTTAAATGGCAAAGCAAATGCTGTTTTTGCATACATGAAAGATGGGAAAATCGATGAGACTGCTATGATGAAAGACGATGCAGTAGCCATCGATACCGCTCCAATTCCAGCTCCGGAAACTTTTGAAAGACTTGCCTATTTCATTTCTGCCGAAGACAACAAAGTCGCTTCGGTGACTTTTATGTGGGCAGATGTGATGTTGACATTTGAGGTAGACACCCAAGTCGATCAAAAAATCGAATCGTTTAAAGGAGTATTTTAATACTCAATTTCAATCGAAGAAGCACCGGAAATCCCTGTGCTTCTTCGATTTTTTTATTTATTTTTAGGCAAATGCCCTATTGTGCAGGACACCATATTTTACAGACTTACCTATCTATGGGGCTGATCCCTTTAAACCTAAAAATTCCCAATTTTATAAATTAGCTTGGTTTGACCTTTTATTCTGGTTAAAATCATGTTGGATGATTCTATCAAAAATGAAAAAGAACTTTTCTTTCGCCTCCATGCTCACCTTAGGATTTGGGCTTTTGGCAATTAGCTGTACCCAAAACCAAGTACTTAAAGTAGAAAAAGACAGCCACATCATGATGGTTGGTAATAATCTAGGTTCTAGAATGATGAACTATGGTTATTTTGAAACGGAAATCTACGAACGGTTCCCAGAAAATCAGCTGATTATCCGGAACATGACTGACCCTGGAGACACTCCTGGGTTTAGACCGAGATCCGCAACCAATGATCCTTGGGCATTCCCTGGAGCGAATGAGTTTCAAGAAGAATATGCCACACCTTCTAATAGTATTGGTTTTTTCGAAAAGCCTGACGAATGGCTGACCCGACTGAAAGCAGATGTAGTGATCGGCTTTTTTGGATACAATGAGAGCTTTCAAGGTGAGGCTGGATTAGAGAATTACAAAGCCGAACTGGATGCTTTTATCCGTCATACCCTTGCCCAAAAATACAACGACAGTACGCCTCCTCAATTGGCGATAGTATCGCCGATCGCTTTTGAAGACCTTTCAGATCAGTTGGATGTCCCTGATGGGAAAGCTGAAAATAAAAACCTGTTGCTCTATACCGAAGCAATGAAAGAGGTGGTTGCCAAGCACGAAAACGTGTTATTCGTAGATGCTTTTGGTCCGAGTGAAAAATGGTATGCCCTAGAGGAAGAACCGTTGACGATCGATGGGTCCCAGCTTAATGATAAAGGATATCGCCTTTTTTCAGAATTTTTGGCAGATGAAATCTTTGGAGGATCCCCTAAAGCGTCCCAACACGAAGAGTTGATTTATGAAGCAGTAATGGAGAAAAACTGGATGTGGCACAACGATTACAAAATCCCGAATGGTGTCCACGTTTTCGGAAGAAGATACGATCCGTTTGGTCCGGACAACTATCCTTTTGAACTGGAAAAAATCCGCCAGATGACGGCAATCCGGGATACTGCCATCTGGATGGCAACCAAAGGTGAAAAGAAAGATTTGGCAGCCGCTGATGCGTTAACCAGAACTCTACCAGAGGTCAAAACCAATTACAATCCTGATGCAAACGGGGATTTGGAATATAAATACGGGGATGACGCCTTAAAAACTATCAAGGTCCCGGAAGGATTTAAAATAGAATTATTTGCTTCGGAGGAGGAGTTCCCAGAATTGGCAAACCCGATGCAGATGTCCTTTGATAGCAAAGGCCGGCTTTGGGTAGCAGTCATGCCAAGTTATCCTCATTACAAGCCTGGAGACTCCAAACCAAACGATAAACTGTTGATTTTTGAAGATACGGATCAAGATGGTAAAGCCGACAATGTGAAGGTTTTCGCAGATGGATTGTCTATCCCGATCGGCTTTGAGATCGCACCAGAGGGGGTATATGTATCGCAGGCACCGAATTTGGTTTTGCTGAAAGATACAGATGGTGATGATAAAGCGGACAGCAAAGAAATCCTGCTGAGCGGATTTGATGATCATGATACCCATCATGCCATTTCTGCATTCACGACTGACGAAAGCGGTGCAATTCACATGGCTGAGGGGGTTTTTCTACATACCAATGTTGAAACTTCTTATGGCCCAGTTCGAGCAACAAATGGTGGTTTTTACAGGTATGAACCCAAAAGACACAAACTGGAAAGAGTAAACCAAGTAAGTATTCCAAATCCTTGGGGTATTGCTTTTGATGATTGGGGGCAGAATTTCTATGCGGAAACTTCCGGTCCAAATGTCAATTGGATGCTACCTGGCTCAGTTTATCCGAGATATGGAAATTCCAATTTCAAAGGACCGAACCTGATCGAGCAAAAGCACATGGTCAGACCTACCTCGGGATTGGAATTTATCTACAGCAGGCATTTTCCAGAAAGTATGCAGGGAGACCTGATCATCAATAACACAATCGGATTTCTGGGCACAAAACAGCATCATGTCAAAGAAGACACCGTTGGTTTTACGACCAACTGGGCACAGGATTTAATCACTTCCACAGATGGAAATTTCCGTCCTGTGGATATGGAGATCGCACCGGATGGATCGCTCTTCGTTATTGATTGGCACAATATCCTGATTGGTCACATGCAGCACAATGCCCGTGACCCTTTCAGAGACCATGTCCATGGCAGAGTTTACCGGGTAACTTACCCTTCAAGACCTTTGGTGGAGCCCGCAAAAATCGATGGGGCAAGTATTCCTGAATTGCTGGAGAATCTAAAACTACCTGAATACAGAACCCGGTATAGAGCCAGAAGAGAGCTTCGTGGCAGAAATGCAGAGGAAGTCTACCAGGCAGTTGAAAAGTGGATCAGCGAACTGGACCCTTCAGATCCACGCTATGAACATCACCGGTTGGAAGGGCTTTGGGTAACCTGGGGGATCAACAAAATCAACCAAAATTTATTGAAGCAGCTTTTGAAATCGGAAGACTATCGCGTGAGAGCAGCTTCTGTTCGTGCTTTGAGATATACCGGACACCAAGTAAAAGACCAGCCTGAATTATTGATGGCTGCTGTCAAAGACCCACATGGTCGAGTGAGAATGGAAGCAATCGCTGCTGCATCTTGGCTTCCAAAAGAAGTGAGTGTACCTATTTTGGCGGAAGCAGAAAAGCAGGAAAAAGACAACACTTGGATTCCAAGAACCCTGGAAACAGCCATAGCCCATGTCAACGGACTTTCTGTAGAAGATAAAAAAGTGGAAGACATTAAATCCTCACTGACTGGTTCAGACCGAGAACTCTTTGTATTAGGAAAAGAAATCTATGCTAGAGAAGGATTTTGTAGCACCTGTCACCAGCATGATGGCGGGGGACTTTCTGCTTCACAATTTCCTCCACTTTCCGGAACACCTTGGGTGACTGGCAATGAAGAGCGATTGATCAAAATTGTGCTGAAAGGACTTTTGGGTCCAATTACTGTACTTCAAAAGGATTATCCGGGACAGGTCCCAATGACTCCTTTCGAAGGAATGTTGGATGATACCGAGGTAGCAGCTGTACTGACCTATGTAAGAAATTCCTTTGGCAACAAAGCCTCTCCAATCTCACCTGAATTAGTCAAGAAGGTAAGGGAAGAGATCAAGGATATGGAAGGCTTCTATAAGCCGGCAGATCTGCTCAAAGAGCATCCTTTGGAAAAGTGAGGGGATTTAGGATGTATGATGTATGATATAAGATTTATGATTTTCAAAACGTCATTGCGAGAAGGCCAAAAGCCGACGAAGCAATCTCGTTTCTGACTTCTAATCTCAAACCTTTCCAAAGTCTCGTAATTCGTATTTCGTAAATCGTTCTTTATACCCTTAAACCCAAAAACATGCGTATTCTAAAACCAATCCTAACTGTTTTACTGGCTTCAGCACCGTTATTGGTTTCTGCTCAGGAAACAACCGTGAAGTTTCAGAAACAGGTTATTGCTTTCGAAAGCACAGAATCTGTGGGGGTATTTGACGTGGACCATGACGGCGATTTGGATTTGGTATCGGGTAGTTTTTGGTACAAAGGGCCAGAATTTATAGATCGATTTCTGATTGGGCAGGTCAAACGATACGGGGAATATTACGAGGATTTCTCCACCATTCCCATGGATGTCAATGAAGATGGTAAAATGGATTTCATCACTGGAGGATGGTTTGAAGGAACTCTAATCTGGAAAGAAAATCCCGGAGATGGTTCGGAATGGCCCGTCCATGAAATCGCCAAAACAGGAAATATAGAAACGACCAGAGGCTGGGACATCGATGGGGATGGCGTATTGGAGATTTTTCCAAACACTCCCAGAAAGCCTCTGGCCTTTTACAAAAAAACCGGGCCTGACCATTTTGAAAAGTATCCTGTTGCAGAGATGCATGGACATGGTTTGGGGCTGGGAGATATCAATGGAGATGGAAGAAAAGACCTGGTGATTTCTACTGGTTGGCTGGAAGCTCCCCTTGATTTAAAAACCGGGAAGTGGATTCTGCATGAAGATTTTGACCTTGGTGATGCCAGCATTCCGATGATCGTCGCCGACGTAAACGGAGATGGATTATCCGACATCATCGTTGGACAGGCGCATGCATTCGGACTCTTTTGGCTGGAGCAGCAAAAGTCCGGCAGCTCTATCAACTTTGTGAAACATGAAATCGATCCTTTCCAATCCCAATACCATTCCCTAGAGTGGGTGGATATCGATAATGATGGGCAAAATGAGCTAGTTAGCGGCAAGCGTCATAGAGCGCATAACGGGAAAGATCCAGGCGGAAAGGACTATGTGGGTTTGTATTATTTCAAATGGAACGGGGAGTCTTTCAGTAAAAACATCATCAGTTATGGTCCTGCAGGAGAGGGCAAAGGAAGCGGCTTGTATTTTTCTATCGAGGATTTAAACAAAGATGGGAAAAAAGACATTGCTGCGGCGGGAAAAGATGGTTTGGTGGTATTCTGGCAGAAATAATCTCTAGAAAACTAGTCACCCTATAGTAAAGGATAGCTTTCATCTACTTTATACTAATTTTTAGGGCATGATACGATTTCTCTTCCTCCTCCTGGCACTTCCAGTTTTTAGTCCCGCACAGACAATCCCAAGAGTCCTTATCAGCACAGATATAGGTGGTACAGATCCCGACGATAATCAAAGTCTCACACATCTGCTGATGTATAGTGACAAAATAGATCTTGAAGGATTGGTTTCTTCTCCCTCCTATGGAAGTGGCAGTACCTCTGAGATTTTTAGAATGATAGATTTGTATGAGAAAGATCTTCCGAAATTAAGCAGGCATCAGTCTGGTTTTGCAAAACCTGAATACTTAAGGTCCATCACCAAGCAAGGAAGAAAAGGAAGTGCTCCTTTCGAAGGGATAAAATCAGCTACAGAAGGCTCAAACTGGATTATTCGATGTGCAAAAAAGAAAGATCAGAGACCATTGTGGGTGTTGGTTTGGGGAGGTCTGGACGATTTGGCTCAGGCGCTTCACGACGATCCGGAAATACAGGAAAATATCTGGGTGTATTGGATCGGGGGACCAAATAAAAAGTGGAGTTCAAATAGCTATGCATACATCGCTAAGAATTTTCCAGACTTGAGAATGATAGAAGTCAATTCCAGCTATTATGGTTTTTTCTCCAACAATCAACTCCCGGATGTCATCAAGACTACAGACTATTTTGAGCAACATATTGAAGGAGCCGGACACCTTGGCAAGGATTTCAAAAGCTACTACGATGGGGAAATAAAAATGGGTGATACACCTTCCCTCCTCTATGTCATGAATGGAGATCTATACGATCCTACTGGTGAAAGTTGGGGCGGGAGTTTCGAAAAAATCTCCAGAAGCTCGAGGCAGATCTTTACGAATATCCCAACCTTAAAAGATTCAGTAGCCTTTTGCACGGTGGTAGAGTTCCGTTTCAAAGGTCCAGAAATCACCATTCCTTCAGATTCTGTCGCCTTCCAATTAGAAGTCCCATATGGAAAATCCTCCCAGGTATGGCCAGGGTATTATTTAGGCAAGGGCATTTATTCCCTACGCTATACACCAAAACAGGCGGAAGTCCTGACCCTGAAGTTCACCTCAGAGATCCCCGGATTTCCGGAAGGAGAGGGTCAACTCTACGTCAGCAATCTTTGGCCCGGAAAACCAACTCAGAATGATTACATTTTGGGTGAAAATTGGTACAGCGATTCTCAAGATCCCGCAAACTACGACGGAAAGCTCCAAGGTGGCAAAACAATTCTTCGATGGAGAAATGAGGTATTGGCCGATTGGGCTATTCGTTGGTCTTGGTTAAAAGAGTAACATCTTTTCTTATAGACACACCAATTGTTGAGGTTTTTTGGCTTAGACTATTAAAAAAGATTTTAATTTAAGTAATTGCTACTTCTTAAAATTTATTTAACAAGTCTAAAAGAAACCGCTGTGATTACTAAAGCCACCAAACTTTTCTACCTGCTCCTATTGAGCCTTTCTTTTGCCTGCTCTTCTCCGGCGAAGGAACAGACAAAAACAGTTTCCAATGAAATCGGCAACCCTGAACCGGTCATTATGGCCTATTATGTACCTGAGAGAAATTTTCAACCTGAAGAGATTCCCGTCGAAAAACTGACTCATATTATCTTCTCTTTCACCAATGTGATCGATGGAGAAATGAAATTCAGAAATGAAGAATCAGCCGGGCCAAAACTAGAAGCCCTAGTCAAACAGAAAGAAAGAAATCCAGACCTTAAGGTAATGATTGCTTGTGGGGGCTGGGGTGCAGACGGCTTTTCGGATATGGCTTTGACGGAAGAAAGTCGTGCTAAATTCATTCAAAGCGCCTCTGATTTCATTGCCAAATATCAACTGGATGGGATGGATATGGACTGGGAATACCCTGGGATTTCCGGTGCAGGCACCAAAGCTAGAGACGAGGACACTAAAAATTTCACCGCTTTGATGAAAGGGCTTCGTGAAATGCTGGACAAATTTGAAAATCCAAAAGTACTGACTTTTGCATCTGCAGGCTGGAAACGCTATTACGATTTTATCGAAGTCAATGAAGTGATGAAATATGCCAACTTCACGAATGTGATGACTTATGATCAGGTTTCTGGAGTTTCCATTTATACTGGCCACCATACTCCACTAGGTCATGTAAGTAATCAAGATATCCAAGGAACGCCATTCCAGGCTCATCTGGACAGTCTATATCAAAACGGCAGCAATCCCGATGCTGATCCCCGCTCTGCCCAAAAAATCGTGGATTTCCTTATTCAGCAAGGTGTAGATCCCATGCAAATCGTCATTGGCGGAGCATTTTATGGCAGAGTTTGGAAGGGAGTTCCTCCTGCTAACAACGGCCTTTACCAATTGAGTGGAGGCCTGCATATCGGATGGATGGCTTACCACCAAATCCGTGAAAAATACGAGCAGGACAACAATTTCGAAAGATTTTGGGATGAGAAAGCCCAAGCTCCCTACATGTACAATGCCAAGGACAGCCTGATGATTTCTTATGACGACACGGTTTCAGTTGCCGCAAAAACCCATTATGCAATGGAGAAAGGCCTTGGAGGAATCATGTTTTGGGAATTGGGAAATGACACCAAGGAAGCAGGAAGTCTTTTGGATGCCATTTATAAAGCAGCCAATGACTAAAACCCAAGGTTAGAAAGCCATTTTCAGAAACAATAAAAAAGGCTGCCTGATATTGGATCCCAATAAGAAACAGCCTCTTTCACTCCCGGTTCCGAAAAGATCCGGGAGTTTTTATTTTACTTTCTCAGCTTCCAGTTCGGCAGCTTGTCTTTCGAAAACCTCCCTCATTTCCTCCAGGATTTCTTTGAAATTCGGATTTTTCGCAAGGTTTTTTGTTTCCATAGGATCCTTTTCCAGATCATATAATTCCTCATGTGCCAAATCATCCTGGTATCTAAAATACTTCCATTGCTTGGTTCGTAATCCTTCACTCGCAGGAATAATGTCAACCTTCCAAAGGTGCTCTACTATAAAATCCTTTCGCTCCAGCGCCGGGTTTTTCCCAATCACATAATCTGCTAAACTGATCCCCTGCCAAGTGTTGGGAATTATCCCATTGGCAAATTCCAAGATCGTTGGAGCTACATCAATATTCAAAGTAAAATCACTGATCGTGCGATGTCCGGGATTTCTGGGATCATAAATAATCAAAGGTACCCGGATGGAATTATCATACATCAGCCACTTTCCTGCGAGTTGACGCTCTCCCTGAAAATACCCATTATCTCCCATCAGGATGATGACTGTATTTTTATCCAGCCCTTTTTCTTCCAGGGTTTTGCGGATTTTGCCGATCTCCAAGTCCACTTCCGAAATCATACGATAATAGCCCTTCATGCTATGCTGATACTTTTCTGGGGTATCGTATCTCCAATACCAGCGGGTTCGGTTCTCCCCTTTCTGAACATATTCAGGTTGTGCTTCAAAATATTTTTTGCTGCTCAAAGGTGCTTTTGGAAACTTAAAATCCTCGTACAGATGATCCACATCCTCTGACCAGAAGTATTGATCCTCGGCTGGATCATGGGCATGCGGTGCGGAAAAACTCAAAGACAACATAAACGGCTGATCTGCCGATGAGTTCCTGATAAACTCCTGCGCTTGATAGGAAGTGTATTTGGTCAAATGGACTGAATCACCGTTGATGGTTTTGTAGAAATAGCCTCTACGATCAGGATATTGCACATCTCGATCGTAACTATCTCCTTGGTCAAAGAGATTTTCAAATCCTGAATATTTCACCCCAAACTTTCCAAAAAACCCGGTTTTGTAGCCCAGTTTTTTGAGCTGATTAGGATAGGAATTAGCTGCATATGCTTCTTGGAGTTCATTGGGTCCAAAAGTATAGCCATGAGTTCGTTCATACAGACCCGTCAAAAGCGAAGCCCTGCTTGCTGCGCAAATCGGAGTGGTAACAAAGGCATTTTTGAAGTAAATCCCATCTCCTGCCAAACGATCCATTTCCGGGGTTTGGATGATTTCATTCCCCGAAAAACCCAAAGCATCCCATCGCTGATCATCTGTCAGTATAAAAATGATATTTGGATTTTCGCTTTGGGCAAAGAGAGGAAAAGACAATATCAATGCATTCAAGAAAACAATAAGGCGTTTTTTCATAAGGGAAAAGATTGGGTTTTGTTGCAAGAAAGAACTATCCAACTTTTAACTATCCTGCTCAAAGGGGATTGGGAAAGACGAAGTACGATTGAGGAAGTACGAAATCGTGTCAGTCCGAGCGCCTGCCTGTCCGGTAGGCAGGGAGTCGAGGACCAGAATTATGAAATACGAATGACGAAGTACGAAATGGGGAATGAGGAATTAGGAATGAAAAATTAGGAATTAGGAATTTGCCCTAGTTCTTTTCTTCACGAACGCTAACTAAAACAGAATTTCAAACTCCTTTCAACGAGATTGCTTCCCCCGATTCTCGGGATCGCCCGCCTCCCGGAGGGCAGGCAATGACGGTAAAATTGAATTACGAGATACGAATAGCGATTGCCCAAGTTCCTGTCTTAAGAAAGGCTAGGTTTCACCCTTCGATTTCGAGACTCTCGTCTCTCAAGTGCTCAGGGTGACATTACTAAATTTAACTACCTCCTACTTCCCTGCTTCCAACCTCCTACTTCCCTACTTCAAACCTCCTACTTCCCTGCTTCCAACCTCCCACTTCAATACCTCCTACTTCCCTACCTCCCTACTTCCTAGCTTCCCTACTTCCCCACCTCCACTACAAATCTCTGATATCTCGTCATCGGATGAACTCCATTGTCGGTAACCTCCGCAATAACATGGAGTTGACCGATTGAGCTAGGATCTAAGGAAACGGTCACTTGATTTCCATCCACACTAAGCATTGCTTCTCCCTGATAGGTTCCCACTTCCTGATAGATCCAAAACTTGGCTTCCAATTCATCTCCATCCGGATCAGAAGTTTCTACCTGCAAAGTCAAACTTTCTCCTGCCTTGGCATTTACCTTATTGGAACCTACAGCTTTTACTATTGGAGAATGGTTGGCATCTGCATAATCCATCACACACCAATCGGCTCTGGCCGCAAAATCCTGCTGAATCGCCTCCACCCATCGGATTTGGGGGTAAGTTGCATCCAGCTTTTCTGTAAATGGATTGTAATCCAAGACGTTTTGACCGTCTTCCCAACGGTTGGGTAGCGAGTCAGACTGCTCCAATCTTCCTCCCCATCCACCCCATTCCGGATGATTGAGATTATTCAATCCCACATTGATCAAATGTAAATAGGCCGGAGAGTCACCTTCAGAAATAAAGTCATAAACACCAAAAGTACCCCATTGTGCATTTTCCAACTTGGTCGGATCTCCATGGATATGTTCATCATCTCCTTCCTGCTTTTGCCCATCTCCATAGCTGTAATATTGCTTCAATAAAGGTCCATGATTGTTGATGATTTCATTACCCATAAACTCCCCTTCAAACAAATAATGTTGGGATTCTGGAACAGCCCTTTTCCAGGCGTAGGCAAAGCACCAAAACTGACTGGAATTGTAGAAAATCTTCAGATCAGGCCAGTTGGGAGCAATGTATTTTCTATAGGTCGCATCCTGATCCAAAATCGCATAGATGATCGCCTTATCTATTACCTTTTTGTAAACAGCCTCCCATTCCGGCTTGCCTTTGTATTCATCCTCTATAGACTTCAAAGCCCGGGCAATGGTATTTGTACCACCCCAAACCTGCAGATACAGCGGTTCCTGATTGTCATCCAATAATTTGGCTTTGATAAAATCCGAACCCTCGGTATCCACTTCCATTTCCCCTTCAAAATCGATATTCCCAACTTTGACTAGGCTTTTCAGATGTTCAGCTGTGGGAAATCCTTCTGCATGCTGACTGAGCTTCGGATAAACTTCCCCATAGGCATCCAGCAAAGGATCCATCCACTTCACTCCCGGCCAACGCAGATCCGGGATAGCGCCATACATCGTTTTGGTCATTTCCATTTCCGAGGTGAAAAGCGTGCCTTTTCCATCCCCTTTGTAATGCCACATGGAACTGCTTATTACCAGACCCTCGATCTGAAACTCATTGGCATAAAGAAGCATGCGGATAAAAGAATCCACATCATCAATCTCTCCATCCGTAGTGACGATGGTTCTGGGTTTGCTGATTTCTGGACTTAAATCTTCGAGGACTTCAGGCTTCTGCTCACAAGAACTCCCTATTAAAAACAGAAGAAAAGCAAAGAACGAGTAACTGCGGAATAACTTCATTAGGCTTGGGTTGATTGGAAGTTCAAAATAGGAAAGCTAGCTGGAAAATCAATCTTAGGAACGAAAGGTATTGAAATGTAATGGTTATTAAGACCAACTAAGTGGCGTTTTCTGGGAAAATACCCTGTACTGGGTATTGTGAAGGAAAGTCAAAATGGGTTTCTTGTAAATTAAATAAAGGAGCAAAAGGTACACCAATAAATAAGTTGAGCTCCAATAAAAAAAAATAAAAGATCAAAGGAATGTTTAGCAAAGGAGATATATTATTGCCTTCAAACCGTGTAGACAGAAGAGATTGGTTAAATGGTCTGTTTCATCCTGCCGTGGTCTGGAATGAATTCTATGATGGCAATAGTGACTTTCTGGGAATTATGCTAACACATACAGCACCGGATGGACAATTTGATAATATCCTAATGGCTACAAACCATTTTGAAAACGGTAATGAAGTTGTATTTTCAAATACCCATTTTGTAAATCAGCTTTTTGTAAAGTTTCAGAGATGGGGATCTTTTGAATTGGTTGGCAGACTGACAGCAGAAGGAATTGAGTTTATTGAAAATCACTTAAACATAAATTTTTATCCAATAGAGTTTATTCAATACAGGCAATTAGTAATCAGAATAAATGAATAACAATATCCATATTAATATAAATCATGAAGTCCTTGTTTGGGCAAGGGAATCGCTTGCCCTAAATCGTGCTCAGACTTCTGAAAGTACGGGTATTTCTCCAAAGCGTTTGGTTCAATTAGAGTCAGGGGAGAGGCATCCTAATTTGGAAGAGTTAAAGGCTTTTTCAAAAATCTACAAACGAACTATAGCAACACTCCTATTAAATGAACCTCCAAAGGAGAAACCACTACCGCAGGATAGACGAACAGTAGATTCAAAAGAACTTGGACACTTCCATGAGAAAACCATTATGGCGGTGCGTAAAGCAAGGGCATTGGCCCAATCCTTTATTGAACTACGTGAAGAAATGGGCATCCCATTTCCAAAATTTAATTTATCCGTTTCCATACAGGACGATCCGCAAGAGATTGCAGAAAAAATCCGCCGATTGCTTCATTTGAATGAAATCAGAGAAATTGACAATATAAGGATTGCATTAGAAGCTTATATTGAAAGAATTGAATCAATGGGAGTGACGGTATTTCAGCTTAGTCTTACACAAGATAATGTAAGAGGCTTTGCCATTGTTGACGACATCATTCCTATCATTGGAATCAAAAGAGGAGGAGAACCCCCTCATTCAAAAATTTTTACTTTGTTTCATGAATTAGGACACATACTGTTAAACGAAGGTGCGATAAGTGACTTGTCCTTAAATCCTACATGGGTATTAGAAAAATGGTGTAATGCGTTTGCTGCCGAAGTGTTGGTTCCAACTTCTGAACTTCTGCAAATGCGAATCTTACAAGAATACCAAACACAAGGGCAGAAAATTTGGGCTAAGAAGGACTTAGTAGATTTGGCCAATCATTTTCACGTTGGGCCTCTTGCAATTTTAAGGAGTCTTCTCGAAAACGGGCTTACTACAAAAGATTTCTACAAAGAGAAACATGAGAAATGGAATAAACCGCAATTTGGTAGAGCTAAAAATCCAGAGGGCAGAAACTTAGCCAAAGAAGCGGTTCAAGAAAAAGGTAGATCATTCATCGGCTTAGCTTTTAAGGCCTATGACCAAAACCGAATAAACTTAAAGGACTTGTCTGATTTTTTAGGCGTTAAGTTGTCCTACATTCCAAAAACAAGGCAACTTCTTAACGCTTAGTGATGGATTTATTCAGCGAAGGAAATACGATTTATGTGATTGATACAAGTGGACTTATCATGCTTGAATCAACATTTAAGAAGGATAACCCTGTATTTGCTGCAATTTGGGAGGAAATTGAGGACTTAATAACACAAGGTTGCTTCAAAACAATTGACTTTGTAGAGCAAGAAATCAACGACTATGAAGGCAAAGAGGATTTTTTAAAAAAGTGGGTTAAAAAGTGGAAAAAGCATTTAGTGGTTGATACAGATGCAGCAAGCTTCAATGAAGCTATACCGATAATAAATGCTGAATACAATTCAGGCTTTTTAAATGCACGAAAACAAGCAGAAGGAAAAGAAGAAGCTGACCCATACTTAATTGGTTATTGCAAGGTTCATAATTGCACTCTGATAGCAAGTGAAAGCAAAACAAAAAACAATAAGATTCCAGCGGTTTCAGATAGAAACGGAGTTCGTTGTATTGACATAAATGACTTTTTAATTGAAAGAGAGTTAAGAATGGAAAGGAAAAAGTAAAAAAAGGAGCACGACAACTAGGTTTTCGTTGCGTTCGTAGCACAAACGATGAATCCCCATCTGGGTGTAGTCAAATCGTCATCTAAGCGTAGTTTGTAACTACGCTTTCTTATCCATACCAATTTGAAATTGGTTCTGTAAAGCCATTTAGCAATAAACCACCTCGATCAAACTTTTCATTTCAGAATAATTCCTAGCACTGGAATACAGAAAGTCATGTTGCTTTTCTACAATTCCAGAAAGAGTTGCCAAAAAATATAATCTAAATAGGATATTGTCTTAAATAGGCATATTTAAGATATTGTAAATAGTGTAAAATAGCCTATTGAATTAAACTTTTAAAATAATGGAAGAAGTAATTGTTAAAGACAAACAGAAGTATCTAGCCAAAAACTATCCTTTTGGAGATATTCCTAAACTATCAGAAAAGAGATTATGTATTCATTGCGATTCTGTTTTTACAGTCGGTGACTACAAAGTTTTTAAGGTAAAAAGTGGTGAGGAATTTATTTGCTGTCCAAATGCGCCAGAATGTGACGGAACCGTTATTGATTGGTTTTCAACAGACTAGATTTAACTCTCAATATCATGTTTCACCCGTCTGGGTGTAGTCTTCTCGTTCATCTAAGCGTTGTTCCCCCGACTGGGTGTAGTCCGTTGGTCGTTTTGCCTGGGTGTTTTTTTAACTACAACCACCTATTCTAAGCATCCCGAACAGCTGTCTTGATGCAATTGGTTTAACAGAACTAACTTCCAATAATCAACCTAAATCAGACCCTTAATTCCTGAGTACCCGCCCGCCATTGCGAGATTCCTAGTACTGGAATACAGGTATTCATCAGGCTTTTACACAAATCCAGATTTTTCGGGATTATCTCTAGTCTCGGAGTATTCTAAGTTAGTTTTCCTATTTGACACACCGTACACTTAAACCATTTTTTTGATTCGTGGAAGCAATGACTGGAACGAACTCCGAATCACCATCAATTCTAATAAAATATGGGAGCCAGCCGGGATCCTTGGCTGAGGTCCAAAAAACAGCTACTTCACCCAATCCTTCAAAAGCCCCCGTCTGGGTGTAGTCAGTTCGTCGTTGTGTCCCCATCTGGGTGTAGTCAAATCGTCATCTAAGCGTAGTTTGTAACTACGCTTTCTTATCCTTACCAATTTGAAATTGGTTTAACAAAGCTACCTACCAAATATCCACCTAAATCAGACTTGCTGGATGTATTAATTCGTGTTTGGCAAGAATAAAGTCAAGCTCTGGATCTAGTCGTATTTTCGAAACAAAGCAACTCTAGAAAAGCTCTTTATTTCTTTTCTTCGTCTGCGTTGCTATAAAGGTTGTTTTCTTCATCTTCAGAGCCGATTTTTTCCTGATCATCGTCTAATTCACTTCCTGGAACGTCCAATTGATCACCGGAAAAATCGACATTTCTTTTTCTTTCTATCAACTGCTCATCATCTCCACCATCATGACTCAGGTTTGCATCCTTTGGCCCCAAAGCCTGTAGATCTTCCTTTGTCACTTTAGCTTCTTTGGCTAGTTCCTCGGTGGTTTTATCTTTAGAATTCTGTGAGTTTTGTGCTTTATTCGTTTTCATGATATTTCGTTTTTCTTAAATAGATGCAACTTGCCTGCCTTTCAGTGGCTAGTCCAAGGAAAAAACCATCAATCCCATTTTAAAAGGAATAAGAGCAGTTTAAGTAATCTTGACAAACCTCGAAAAAATGGTATACCTCTAAAGTTGATATGAATAAATCTTCCCAAAATGGGTAGCTGAGCCTGTTATGGATTTTAAAAGGTTGGGAGATAAAGACTTTTTGATTCCTCTCCTGAAGAAATAGGATTGGAATTGCTTCCCCAAAGATGAGCTTCATTGCCAAAGAAAACGATTCCGTAGTCTTGGCAAAGCTCAAGACCTCACTTTGGCTTGCATTTGCTAAATTGGATGACAATAACTCCTAAAATAACGTTATGAAAACCTTATTAACCCTTTTGTTTGCATTCTCCCTGATAGTTTGCAAAGCCCAAGAAAGCAGACCAGGACCACAGCTTCCACCTGAAACTGGCGAAACATTCAAAGTAGGAATTGCTGGCTATACCTTCGTGAAATTTGACCTGGACAAGACTCTGGAAACATTGAAGGCCTTGGATGTGCATTATTTATGTATCAAGGATTTTCATTTGCCGATGGCAAGTACCGATGCCGAAATCGCTGCTTTTCACGAAAAGCTGAAAGCCCATGATATCACGGGATATGCTGTTGGTCCGATCTATATGAAATCCGAAGCGGAAATTGATCGAGCATTTGAGTATGCCAAAAGAGTTGGGGTAAAGCTGATCGTGGGTGTACCCAATGTGGAACTGCTTCCCTATGTTGAAAAAAAGGTGAAGGAATATGATTTTAAGTTCGCAATCCATTTGCACGGACCAGATATCAATATCTATCAGGATGCTGACGATGTTTGGAATCATACCAAAGATCTGGACCCGAGAATTGGAATGTGCCTGGACATTGGACATGACACAAGAAATGGCAAAGACCCTGTTGCCGATATGGAAAAATATCATACCCGCGTGTTTGACATGCACATCAAAGACGTGACAGGTCCAACAAAACAGGGATATTCACTCGAAGTAGGCCGCGGGATCATCGACTTTCCTTCTATGGTGAGAATGATCAGAAAAGTTGGCTATACCGGAGTTTGCAGTCTGGAACACGAGCGGAATATGGATAATCCATTTATGGGGATAGCCGAATCACTTGGGTATTTCCGTGGAGTTATTGAGACAACCAAGTAATAGATTCCATATTAATCACCCTTTTAAGAAGGCTGAATTCTTATGAGTTCAGCCTTTTTCGTTTTAAAAATCAACCAGCAACTAGGGCACCTCTTATTAAATAAACATTATTAAGAATATCCGCTATTCTAACTGTACAGATGGAAAAGCAATCTAGGATATGTTAAACCGCTTCGGTCATCGGTCTTCCGACCAGATAAGTAATGAATCTAAGGTGACTGGCATCATTGAAGGTAATTACAAATTTTATTTTAAACTCCTTGTTAAAAAATTCTCCACCAAATTCATTGAAATTGAAAGATAACTAAAGATATTCGCCCGCGCTAAATCGAAGATTACTAAGCTATTGAATCCTATCTGGTGAACAAATCTTGTCGGTTGGAGTCTTTATCTAGTAATTCTTTCAACACCCCAGATTCAATCCATAGGATTGTTCGCTTTAAAATTGATTCACATGGATTGGATAACAAGCCTAAAAAGCAGATACATCAACTTTCCCTTTGCCTTATTCATAATTTTACTTATTGGCTTTATTGACTACTTGACAGGAGAGGAATTCGCTTTTTCCTTTTTTTACCTTTTACCGATTGCGGCTTTATCCATCTCTCCTAAAACCAGCGTTTCAGCCATCGTTTTTTGTTCGGTGTTGGCATCTATCGAATGGTTTATTTCAGAATACTTGACCAGAGAATATACAATGCTTTTCTTTCCTATCTGGAATGCAGGTGTCCGTTTGATATTTTTTGTTTCCATAGGTTTGTTGCTTTATTATCTCAAAGCAAATGAGAAACAACTCACCTCTCTCAATACGCATCTGAAAGCCATCAACAATGAAAAAAACAAGTTTATAGGAATCGCTGCCCACGATATCAAAGGACCCTTGGGGATCATCTATTCCTTTTCGGATATTCTTATTGAAGGCTACAAAGAGGAATTAAATACGGAGGTTATCGAGATCGTGGAAATCATCAAAAAAACAAGTAATGACAGCATCACCGTGGTCAGAAACCTGTTGGATGTTTCAAAAATCGAAGCCGGAAAACTGGTGCTCAACTATAAAAACCAGGATTATATTCCCTTTATCAATAATCAGGTGCATATCAATCAAATTCTGGCCAAGAATAAAGACATTGAAATAAAACTAGAAGCCCCAACCGATCCACTGATGGTGGATTTTGACGAGCATTATTTCAGTGAGGTGATCGGGAATTTACTGTCAAATGCGATTAAATATTCCAATAGAAATACGGTAATAACCGTGAAAGTCACTTTGCCCAATACCAATGAACTACTGACAGAAGTCGTGGACAATGGAATCGGAATTTCAGAAGCGGAGCAGCAAAACCTGTTCAAGTATTTCCAAAAGACAAGTTCCCGACCAACGGAAGGAGAGGAAAGTACGGGATTGGGCTTGGCGATTTCCAAACAAATCATCAACCTTCACCAAGGCCATATTGGAGTAAAAAGTTCTAGAAATCAGGGATCCACATTTTTCTTTAGCATCCCTCTTAAAAGACCTAGCTCATGAGTTGAGAAGGATGGAAATTAGTACCAATCCTGATTAGGAAAATTTGCCCACCACCAAGCACTTGATCCTATTCTATGATACATGGGTAATTAGTCACATTACTTCCTGTCTCCTAACTACTTACACCGGTTTTAAGTCCATCAAAAAGGATTCGAAACCGGAAAAAATTTGGCCTGGATTTAGCTAAGTGAATTTTGCATTTTCCTACAAGGTATTGTCCCCCATTTTATCACACCCATGAATCAAATAAAACACCTACTACTATTCCTTTTCCTTATACTCGCAGGGATAAGCCAAGCCCAGACTGAGATCACTGAGCAAATCAAAACTGATCGGGACAACCAGCTCAAAGAACTGAATGAAAAACTGAAAAACAACGAGGAACTAGTCAATCGGCTCACTGAAAAACTCGCTGCAACGGATAATAAAACTGCTTCTGATAAAGAGAAAATTGAAGATTTGGAGAAGCTTCAGTTTGCTTTGGACAATCGACTGAAAATTCTGGAAGAAGGTCCAAAAACCAAAATCAACCTAAATGGACAATTGGCCTTTACAGAACTGCTCAGCATCCAGAGAGATATCCAACCACTTGAATTATTTTTGACTTCCCAGTCCTTTTTTGATCAGTTAGGAAGCATCGGCAAAATCCAACAATACAAATCATTTGCGGCCTGGAAAGGTGAGTTTGACAAATGGTATGATAAAGAAGGGAAATCCGATGCCATGTCAAGTCTGCTCCAAAATTCCCTTTCCCTTATTTCTACCTCTTCCTCGGTAGTTCCTCTCTATGGCACCATGGTCAATACAGCCATTTCCGGCGTTACCAGTTTGATGGGAAGCTTAGGCAAAAAGGAAAAAGAACTTTACGATAAGACCCCGGAAATGCTCAGAATTTTGACTGTTTCCAGTCAGTTTGAGCAGCAAAAATCCATCATCGACCATGAGTGGAAACTGATCAATCAGGAGCTGGAGCAGTTGCAAAAGGAAAACACGCAATTGCTCGAAGAACAGATGAATTATTTTGGAATCGACAAACAGCGTTTTGAAACAAGGTATCTAAAGGCTACTCTAGACTCAGAGCGGGAACAGTTTAAAAATGAATGCCGAAAATCAATTTCAGATAAATTGGCAGCACTAGACAGATCTCCAGAGACAAAGGGGAAGTGGCTAGGGCAAGTAGAAACCTACATGTACAAGGTTCAATCGCTTCGGTTAAGGTTTGGTCAATTGACCACGCGGATGTTGGCAAATATCGATCAATACGAATCTCTTTTGAAGAATTACGCCGATCCCGGGAAATTTCCAGTGGAATTCACTTCTAAGATTATGGCGATGAACAGTCCGCTAAATAACCTTAGAAATAAATTCTACTCCAGTTTCAATCCGGCCAAATACGTGGAAGATTCGGCTGTCATGTATATCGAAAGGCAATAATGGCAGTCAGGGATTACCAGAAATTTAAAGCAAAATATTTCTTACTAAGTGAATCCAGTTAGGCTTCCTCCTGCCGATTCTTGGTTTAATTAAAGTTCCCCAAAGCTACCAAGGTAGAAGCCCAGACAATGCTGCAGGAAATAAAAATCCCTATGGAATTTGCCAAAAAAGCTTTTTTCCTATCCAATCCAAAAAGATACCCAGCGATGGTTCCAGCGTATACTCCAGTGCCCGGAAGTGGTATCAACACAAATAGCATTAAACCCCAAAAGCCATATTTTTTTACGTTTTTCCCGGCACCTGCTTTGGCTCTACGACCCAGATAAATAGCCGCTTTTTTGTAATGATACCATTTCAGAAAATAGCGATTCACCACATCCAAGAAAAACATCATCACAGGAAATACCAGCACATTGGCAAAAAAGCAAAGAACAAAGGCCAAATAAATATTGATGTCATTCAAGAGCGCATAGGGAATACCTAACTTAGCCTCTCCGAATGGGGAAATGCTCCATAGCATGGCTATAAGAATATCTAGAAACATTTAATGGTGATTAGATGCCGCAAAAGTAATCAAATTAGTGGGCCTTACTGCTCGCAGAAACCCAAACTATTGCTGAAAACGCATTTTTTCTTAAAAGGATGTCCTTTCTTATATCATTTTAAAAAATCCTGTCTATCCTGGAAATTGCCGAACTTTAAACCACGACTAACCTAAATCCTACACATGTTAATTATACCTGACGCGGAGATTATTCGATTACTGGATGATCACAAACTGATTGAAGCACTGCGAGAGATTTTTCTATCTGAGTATACCATGCCTGTCAGGCACCACCATTTCTATCAAACAGCAGAAGGCGATGAAAACACGCTCATCTTGATGCCTGTTTGGAACAGTGAATTCATGGGTATGAAACAAGTCACTGTGGCTCCTGCAAATGCTTCCAAAAATATGCCTTCCATTTATGCCCAATACATCCTGAGTGATGCCAAAACCGGACAACCCCTGGCGATGATGAATGCGACGGAATTAACCGCTAGAAGAACAGCATGCACTTCAGCATTGGCAGCTTCATTTTTAGGTAGAAAGGATGCCGAAAACTTATTGATTGTGGGCGGAGGAAAAGTTGCCCAGCATTTAGTACAGGCCCATATGGCGGTAGGCAACTTTAAAAAAGTCAGTATATGGATGCGAAATCCCTCCAAACTTGAAGAATTCGTAGCTGGTTTGAAGGAGCAAGGAATTCCCGCTGAGCCTGTTACTAATTTAGAAGAATCTGCACGTCAAGCGGACCTTATTTCATGTGCAACCCTTTCCAAAACACCAATTATCAAAGGGGAATGGATCAGTCAGGGAACTCACCTGGACATGATTGGTTCCCATAAACCTGACACCAGAGAAACAGACGATGACGCCATCCGTAAAAGCTCCATTTTTGTGGATTCAAGAGCCGGAGCATTGCATGAAACGGGGGAACTCGCCTTACCCATCGCAGATGGAATCATCTCAGAAAATGAGGTAAAAGCAGATATTGTGGAATTGGTTAGAGGCATTCACCCAGGCAGAACTTCCGAAGATGAAATCACGCTTTTCAAATCCGCTGGATTAGCTGTGGAAGATTTGGCAGCAGCTTTATTGGTGTATCAAAATTATAAGCTTCAAAAATAGGTGACACAAAAGCTAACTCACTGTTTTTAAATACACTATTTTATTTTAAGATCTTTATTGAATAAAAACCTGTGAAAATTCAGTGAGATTAGACTCAGGAAAACTAGGTGTTCAAAATGAAAAAAAGAAGGTGAAAACGCCACCTTCTCTTCAACTCCTTATAAATTGAAAACAAAGGGAGCTTGATGTATCAAGTGATCTGATTGGATCTGGACTGCAAGAAATACTGCCAATGCGGCAGCACTTATTTTACCACCTTTACAATCTTTTAAATCTGTCCCAATTGGACATTTCTCATCAGTTAACTCAATTAAAGGAAGCCTAAGCAAAGTCCAGCTTACATCGGAAGTGGTCAAAAGCTCGTATTCCTTTTGTTTGCTATGCGTGGATATTGGGAAAGTCTGTTCCATCCAGGTGGTAGCTTGTAAGTTTTTCTCGCTTTTTTGATCCCAGGGAGTATTTACATTCAATCCGGTAGTTAAGATATACCGTTTGATTCCGAACGTTTTCATGGTCTTCAGAACGATAGAACTTGCCTTCTCAAATAAATCTGGAGCACTGGGTGGAGTGCCCAATCCCAAGGTACTTACTACTGCATTACAATCCTTAAGCAATTTCTGAACATCGGTCTCCACTAACACATTTCCCCGAATCACGGTGAGGTTTGGGCTAGGTCCGGATACTTTCTCAGGATTTCTAACCAGAAGATTTACATGGTAATCTTGACGCAAAAGCTCTTTGACCAAATAAGTCCCTGACTTTCCTGTGCCTCCTATAACTGCAATTTTTTGAATTGATTTCATGATATTCTCTATAAAGTGTTGAAATAAAAAAGATGGCCTTTCATTTAGAATGAAGGCAAAACTGGATCTTGGTGATCCTTTAGCACTATTTTATAGAGAGATTGTAATAGGCGAAAGGTAGATTTTTTTTCCATTCAGACCAAAATTTGGTTTGAAATAGCCTTTGAAAAAAACTTAAATTCTCAATTTCTCCCAGGTAAAATGGATTCCTGTTTAAATTCCCTCTATGAAATCAGTCACAGTTGTCGGTTCAGGAATCATTGGTTTAACCACAGCTATTGCATTGCAAGAAGCTGGTTTTCTTGTGAAGATCATCGCAAAAGAACACTTCGAAAAGAGTCTTTCGAATAAAGTCGGCGCCATCTGGTTTCCTTTTGAAATTGCACCTAAAGAAAAATCGAATACCTGGGCTACTCAATCTTATTCTCGCTATTTATTGGATTTGGTCCACCCTTCCGGGGTTTCCATGATCCCTTTTATCAATGCCTATACCGAAGGTTCGAATACGGATTGGAAAGAACAATTACCTCCTGGAACGGTGCGAGAAGCTACAGCGGAAGAGCTTCCCAAAGGAATGGATCAAGCACTTTATGCGGAAGTTCCTTTGGTCGAACCAGGACTTTATTTGCCTTTTTTATTCCGGCAATTCCAAGCCAATGGAGGTCTATTTGAACTAGCTATGATATCCTCTTTGGAAGAAATGGCAGGACTTGATGAGTGCGTAGTGAATTGTACAGGACTTGGAGCAAAGGAACTTTGTCAAGACCCCGAACTCTACCCGATTCGTGGGCAGATTTTGCGATGCGAAAAACTGGAAGAAGTGTCTTTTGCTGACCCAACTAAAAAAGGAGCATTGCGCTACATTATCAATCGTAGTAATGACACCATCATCGGTGGAACGGATTATGAGAATGATTGGAATGCTGAAATAAACCCAGATGACACTGCTTTAATTCTGAAACGGATCAAGGATTCAGGAATATCCAAGTCTCCCAAAATCTTGGAGGAATTAGTCGGTTTACGACCCAAACGTACGGCTGTTCGCTTTGAGTTTGATCAAGATTACCCGAATGTTTTCCATAATTACGGACATGGAGGGGCTGGATACACAGTGGCTTGGGGATGTGCGATGGAATTGGCTGAGATTTTAAATAAGGGATAGTTATGGTCTGTGGAGACACAAATCACGGACGAAGAGTTTTTGATATGGTCTGTGAAGACACAGACCATGGCAGAAGAGAAATAGACCATGGAGGGAGATTTAAAAGTTGCAAACCCCAAATCATTTAAATTCACAGATGTTTTGCTAACTTAAAACTTACCTTTCCACTCAACCTTTTCTCATGAAAACAGTACTTCGCCTAATAGCAGGAATTCTACTTTTTTCTGCATGCTCTTCTCCTCAAACCTATGATGTCTTAATCAAAAACGGTCAAATCGTTGATGGTTCTGGCACCTCTTCATATGTTGGAGATGTTGGAATCAATGCAGATACCATTGCTGCCATCGGGGATCTTCAAGATGCCAAAGGCAAATTGGAAATTGATGCTACAGGATTGGTCGTGGCTCCAGGTTTTATCAATATGCTAAGCTGGGCTGTGGAATCCCTTATCGAAGACGGTAGATCCATTAGTGACATCAAACAGGGAGTCACCTTGGAAGTATTTGGTGAAGGTGAATCAATGGGACCTCTAAGCGATTTCATGAGAAATGATAACCTCAAATCTCAAGGTGACATCAAATTCCCCATTGGATGGACCAGTCTCAGTGAATACCTTGATTTCCTAGTAGAAAAAGGGATTTCTACGAATGTTGCCTCATTTATTGGAGCGACGACAGTCAGAATCCATGAATTGGGCTATGAAGATCGCGCTCCGACCCCTGAAGAATTGGAATCCATGAAAACTCTGGTTCGGCAAGCTATGGAGGAAGGTGCTTTGGGTGTAGGTTCATCCTTGATTTATGCTCCGGCTTTTTATGCCAGCACGGAGGAACTTATTGAACTCTGCAAAGTGGCTGCTGAATACGATGGGATGTATATCTCTCACATGCGGAGCGAGGGAGGAAGACTTCTGGAAAGCTTGGATGAACTGATACGTATCGCGGATGAAGCCAATATCCGAGCTGAAGTTTACCATCTCAAAATGAGTGGTCAGGATAATTGGAGCAAATACGAGGCAGTAGTGGACAAAATCGATTCAGCCAGAGCTGCCGGTCTGGAAATAACCACTGACATGTACAATTATGTAGCCGGAGCAACTGGATTAGATGCCTCTATGCCTCCTTGGGTGCAGGAAGGTGGCTATGATAAATGGGCAGAACGTCTCCAAGATCCGGCTATTCGGAAGCAGGTTTTGAAAGAAATGACCACTCCGACCAATGAATGGGAAAGCTTGATGCAAGCAGTGGAAGGCCCTGAAAAAATCATTTTGGTAGGTTTTAAAAACGATAGTCTGAAATATTTGACTGGAAAAACCCTGGCTGAGGTGGCTGCCATGAGAAATCTTTCACCCGAGGAAACTGCCATGGATTTGGTCGTACAGGATGGTAGTCGAGTGGGTACGATTTATTTCCTGATGTCTGAAGAAAATGTCAAAAAGCAAATTGCACTTCCATACATGAGTTTTGGTTCGGATGCGGGTTCCTATTCTATCGAAGGAGTTTTCCTGAAGTCCAGCTATCATCCCCGGGCTTTTGGTAATTTCTCCAGACTATTAGGTAAGTATGTGAGAGATGAAAAAGTGATTCCATTGGAAGAAGCTATTTATAAATTGACTTCCTTACCAGCCAGCAATCTAAAAATCAAAAATAGGGGAGCTTTGAAAGAAGGATTCTTTGCTGATCTGGCAATTTTTGACCCAAATGAAATTCAGGATCATGCGACTTTCGAAGAACCGATGCAGTATGCGACGGGGATGGTGCATGTCTTTGTCAACGGAACCCAAGTTTTAAAAGACGGAGAACATACAGGAGCATTTCCTGGACAGGTTGTCAAAGGGCCAGGGTTTAAGGAAAATTAAAAAAATAAAAGGCTAGGAAAACCTGTTTTTTCCTAGCCTTTTCTACTTATCAATTCAAACTCGCTATAAAATTATCAACCACCATACTCAGATACTCATTAAGTGCTTGTTGTGTTTTTACCTTGTATGCAGCAGGATCAGCTTTTACCTGATGAGATACTTCCACCTCTTTGTCATTAGTATAAGAAATACCATTGTAGGTAGTATTATAGCTCACATCTGGTGCAACATATTCCTTGAATTTCTTTTCTTCCATTACTCCTGGTATTTCTATTTTACCCTTTGGACTGTAGGACAAAATTGCATTGGCTCCAGACCCATTCATTCCACCTTTCCATACTACACGAGCAGCTACTCTGGAGGTCTCTATTTTAGAACCAAAAAATCCTTCCGCAGATTTAGCAATTGCCACTTCTGGAATTTGATATTCAACAACTCCTTTCATCTTGGTGGCGTCAGTGACGTATGAACTATTCCCTTCAATAGTCACAAACTGGAAGCTGATGTTTGCTTCAAAGACTGGGATATCTCCCAAATCTTTTGATAAAGCAGGGGTTGTATCTACGATAAATGAACCTTTCGTCTTTCCTTTGCTATCCATTTTTTTATAAAAAAAATCAAACCCAGTAGGTACGGTAGACACATAGCCTAGCAATTGGGCTTTGGAAGGTGTACCTCCTTGTGCTTTTGTCCAATTACTATAAAAATCAGTCTTCTCTGCCACATCAGAGTTTACAATTTCTATTCCTGCATCTGTTAGTTTTTTAACCACCATCGCATAGGCATTATCAGTGATTTCCTGCATGACATCTAAATCAATCCCAACCAAACCTACAGCCATTTCAGCTTTAGTTTTACCTCCTGAACTTGCTTCCGAACTTGCGGCTATCAATTGGTAATTGATAAAAAATTGATTTAAATAAATCTTCTTTGGAGCATTCTTCATTTTTTTTTCTCCATAGCTGTTATCGCTAAGATTTTTATCTGTGACTATTTGCCCATTGGCTACCAGGCAGACAAAAAAGGCAAGGATTAATAAAGAGTTTTTCATGATTGTTATCTTTTCTTACAAAGAACTCTCTTTCAACACCTTGTTTCAATACAGTTGATTAGGTATTTTGCCATACCTAATGGTAGGTATATGACCTTATAAATGTCACATTGAGAAACATCGGAATTATCTTTCTTTGCCTACTAACTTTTGTCAGCTACGGACAGTCACCATTGGTGGACAGCCTTCAAAATGTCTTAAACTCCCAACCGGATGACTCTATCAAAGCTGCGGTTTTAGGTGATCTTTGTTGGCATCTCAAATATTCAGATCCTCCCAAAGCTTTGGAATATGGGCATCAGGCCATTTCTATTGCAGCAAAGAATGGATATGATGCTTTGCAGGCCTATGCTTCCAATAATGTGGGAGTTGTATTTTGGGCTAAATCGGATTATGATTCAGCAACTTATTACCTTGAAGAAACCCGAAAAATCTACCAGTCCATCAACAATGATCGTGGCGTAGCAGTGACTTCTGTCAATTTAGGTTTGATTCTACAAAACAAAGGGGGTTATGACACTTCGTTGGAATACCAATTAGAGGCACTTCGAATCGTTAATAATCTTGAAGATCAAGGTTTAAAAGGAAGCGTCTTGACAAATATTGGCAATGTTCACTTCCTGAATGAAAAGTTTGACAAAGCGAAGAGCTATTACTTTGAGGCTTTGGAGTTTAAGAAGTCCTTACCTGATGATCAATTTCGCCAAAACCTGCAAAAGACTCTTTTGAACATCGGAAATGTGTATGATCGCATGGAAAATACAGATTCAGCGATTTATTATTTTCAGGAAGCCTTGCCTTATGCGATTGATGCAGATGATACCAAAAGCCAGGCATTGATCTACACAGATCTGGGTCATGCCTTTTCGGAGAAAGGAGAATTTAACCTGGCCAATGACTATTTTGATAAGGCTATGTCCATTTATTCTAATGGCACTTATGAAAATGACTACGATTACTCTATTCTGCTGTACTCCTTGGCTCAGAATGAACTCAGAAGAAAAAACATCGGCGCAGCCGTAAAATTGGCGGAGCAAAGTCTTGAGCTATCCAAGAAAATCCAAAATCCCAACCGCCTGAAAGATAGTTATGGCCTTTTAGCTGAAGTCTATGAGGCAAACAGACAATTTGCACCAGCTCTGGAAGCTCAAAAATTCTTTAGAGTATACGAAGACAGTTTATTGAATTTGGCAACCAACAAAGAAATCGCGGAACTGGAAACAAAATATGAGACTGAAAAGAAAGACCAACAGATTCTGCTTTTGGATCAGCAAAACAGTTTGCAACAGGCGAAAAATCAACGAAACAGCATCATCATCGGAGCTCTTTTTTTAGTGGTCCTGCTGCTTTTACTTGTATTTTATCTTTGGAGAAAACAATCCCAATTCAATCAGCAAAAAGTACTGAGTGAACAGAAAACCAGACTGCGAGAAACACAGATCCAAGCGGTGATTTCCAGCGAGGAAAAAGAAAGAAAACGATTTGCAGCAGATCTTCACGATAGCATGGGGCAATTGGTGAGTGCTTTGAATATGAATATTCAAGGTCTCAAAAGCAGCTCCAATGACCCGCTCGTTCGCAATGAAATTGTGGACAATTCAGCCACTATCCTAGATGATATCCAACGGGAAATCCGGAATATTGCCTTCAACCTTATGCCTCAAGTCCTGACAAATGAAGGATTGATTTCGGCATTGGAGGAATTAATTGCGCGAATTAATAAATCCCATCAAATCCAGGCAAAAGTCCAGGTTTTTGGATTAGATAAACGCTTGAATGAAGTATTTGAAATCTCACTTTATCGAATTTTGCAGGAGTGGATATCGAATGTTCTGAAGTATTCTGATGCCAAAGAGCTTTTCATTCAGTTTACAGCGCATGAAGAAGAAATCATCATTACCGTTGAGGATAACGGGATGGGATTTGATTTAAGGTCTTTTGAAAACAGTAAGGGAAATGGCTGGAGGAATATCCAAACCCGACTGAATTTGATCAAAGGAGAAATGGAAATTGACACCCAGTCCGGCAGAAAAAACAGTACTTTGCTCCTGACAATCGATAAATCATTAGCGCTCCAAAACACTCCACAAATGATAAATACCTAGCAATAGGTATTGAAAGCTACTTTTGATGCAGCGTTCTTTGTAATAAAAAAATGTTGCGCTTATTTAAAAGTAGGACAGATAAACTGACGATGAAAAAACATCAGATACTTTTAATAGACGACCATAAAATTCTACTGGAAGGTACGCAACGACTTTTGAGTGGGCTGGAAGGCTATGAAGTTACTGCAACTGCCAGCAGCGGAAAGCAAGCAATCGAGCTATTGAAGTCTCAGGATTTTGATATCATGGTCACTGATTACCAGCTACCAGATTATTCAGGTCTTGATATCATCAAAGTGGCCCATGCTGTCAATGCTGACATGAAAATCATTGTTTTAAGCATGCACGATGATCCATTTGTTGTGAAGGAGTTATTGAAGGCAAACATTGATAGCTTTATCTTAAAAAATGACGCCCCCTCCTCTCTAATGCAGGCGCTGGACAAAGTGACTGCTGGGAAGAAATTTTTCAGTGATGATATTTCAGAAATTTTGGTTCGCCAAATCAATGAGCCAAGTGAAAAAAATGAGCTCTCTCCAAGAGAAATGGAAATTCTAAAGCTTGTCGTTCGGGACTTTTCTACCAAGCAGATTGCCGAGGTTTTATTTATCAGCGAAAAAACCGTGGAAACTCATCGGAAAAACATCCTCCGAAAAACGGATTGCTCCAGCTTAGTAAGTTTGGTGAATTATGCTCATGCGCACAGTCTGGTTTAGTATTTCCAGAGATATGATTTGCCAATGCCTATTTCCCAAATTACTTCAGACAATTTGATTTCAATCATTCACTTATCAATTTGCTCTTTTTAAACTGAGATTTTGAAGATATCTTCGGAGATAACCTTTCAAAAATCATCATGCTTCATAAACCCAGATTTTTAACCCTCATTGTTTTTGCCTTACTACTGGGCCATAGTTATCCTACCTTAGCACAAAACGCTCCCAACCAATTTATTTATGGAGACTTGTTACCAGATGCACCCGAACTGGCAGCTAGAGGAGAATATGCTGTAGGTGTGCAGACATTGAATTTGATTAATGAAAACCAACTGGATATTCTCAACTATGGTAAAGGTGGTGATTCACTTTACAACCGTCCTTTGAAAGTCGAAGTTTGGTATCCAGCAGAGGCTGTGGAAGGATCAAATGGAATCATTTCCTATGAAGAAGTGATGGGGCAAAACGGCTCTCCAACCAGACCAATAATTCCTTTTACTTTTCTGGGCAGAGCTACAAGAGCTGCTAAACCTAAGCTTGATGGAGAGCCATTCCCTTTGGTAATTGTGTCTCATGGATATACGGGTTCCCGGTACTTGATGACTTACTTGACAGAAAACCTGGCTTCCAAAGGCTATGTTGTCGTAGCGATTGACCATACAGAGTCAACTTTTAGAGATGCTGGAGGCTTTCAAAGCACCTTGCTAAATCGGTCTTTGGACGACCTTTTTGTTTTGAATGAAATGGCGAGATTCAGCGAAGATCAGGCTTCTTTCCTGAATGGTTTGGTAGATGCTGACAATACTGCATTGATTGGTTACTCCATGGGAGGTTATGGAGCAGTGAATGTCGCAGGCGCTGGCTATAGTCCTCAAGCCGCTCAACTTTTTGGAACGATGGCCGGAGGAAGCAAAGCCTTGCTAAAGCGAAGTGTTGGAAATCCTGAATTTGAAGCATCCATTGATCCTAGAATCAAAGTCATCGTGGCTTTTGCTCCATGGGGCATGCAACGAGGTGTTTGGAATCCTGAAGGTTTGGCTGGTATCAAAATCCCATCCTTATTCATTGCAGGAAGTAAGGATGATATTTCAGGTTATGAAGATGGAATCAAAGCGATCTACGAAGGAGCCATCAACTCAGACAGAATCCTACTGACCTATGAAAATGCCCGACATAATGTTGCTCCAAATCCAGCTCCGGCTGAATCCATGGCTCCGGGTAGAAATTTGGATGAATATCTTCGTTATGCCGATTCAGTTTGGGATTCGCGTCGAATGAATAATATCAACCAGCATTTTGTAACCGCTTTTTTAGGCAAATACCTGAAGGGAGAAAGTAGCTATCAAAAATATTTGGATGTAGATGCTGATCCAGAGGCTAAAGAATGGCCTGGGTTTAAACCGAGAACTACAGTTGGTCTAAAACTGGAACACCAAAATCCAAAAAATTAACTTTATCTAAATAAAGGTTTTAAGAATGCCCAAAGGGCATTAGAAAGTAAGGCTAATTTCATCATGAAAAGAGGTTTTGAATTTCTCAAGCTGCTTCAAGAAAACAACAATCGTGAATGGTTTCAAGAGCATAAACTTGAGTATGATTTGATCAAAGAAGAGAACAAGGGACTTTTCAATCAGGTCTTTTCAGAACTCCAAAAACATGACAGTTTAAATAAAATCCATATTTCCAGAATTTACCGCGACATCCGTTTTTCTAAAGATAAAACACCATTCAAAACGAATTTTGGAGCGAGTTTTTCCCGGGTTAAACCTTTTCTGAGAGGTGGATATTATATCCAATTAGGTCCTGGTGAAAGTTTTGTGGGAGGGGGATTTTGGGCTCCAAATAAGGATGATTTATTTCTCATTCGGAAAGAATTCGAAAGAAACCCAGAAGAAATACGGCAGATTATTGCAGAGAAACGTTTCCTTAAATACTTTGGAAAACTTGATGGAGAAGAGGCTGTTAAAAATGCTCCGAAAGGTTTTGATAAAACACATCCTTCGATTGAATTGATTAAGAAAAAGCAATTTGTGGTAAGAAGAAGTTTTACTGATCAGGAAGTTTTGGCTGGTGATTTTCTAAAGGAGGTAATCCTGACATTTTTGGCCATGAGGCCGTTTTTTGATTATATGAGCGAAGTTCTTACAACCGACCAAAATGGAGAGTCATTATTCTGAATCTTTAAGGGTGATGTTTTTTTAGTAATTGTGAGAGAATTCAAATGGATTATAATGATCATTTCAAGGTATTCACAAACAAAAAATAAGCTTTAAAAATCACCTATCCCATTGATTATCAATTACCAAATAAATTAACATCGTCAAAGATTTTTACCCACTATAGATAAGCCCCTTGCTTTCAAAGTGATTTAGAAAAATTAAGTTTCTTTAAAACTAGGCCTCTGCCTCCATAGAACTTGGATAATTATACTACTAGAGATTATTACTCTCCATCCTTTATCCTAGCAATAAAAATTTTCCAATCTCCTAATGATCAACTCACTCACCTTTCAAAAATCGAATAGTTTAGATCAGATCTACAATTTGTACTTTTCTCCCATCGATCGAATCAGCTCATATCCTTTCTCCGCCATATCCCATGGTTCGGAAAAATTCCTCCACACACCAATGGAATTGGCAAAAGCCGGGTCATTTCTGGTAAAGCCTTCTATCGTGAGCCAGCCTTTGTAATTCACTTCTGCTAAGGCCTTAAAAGTTTCATCAAAGTTGACATGCCCCGAACCCGGAGTTCCTCGATCATTTTCGGAAATATGAAAGTGACCTAATTGCGGCGAAATAAACTTTATTGCTTCACCCAATTTTTTCTCCTCGATATTCGCATGATGCGTATCAAACATAGCCTGCACATTCGGATGGTCTACTTTTTTAAGCAAATACGAAAGTTGCTCCATGGTATTACATAGGTAGCATTCGAACCGGTTCAAAGCCTCAGGAGTCAATAAAACCCCAGCATCTTTGGCATAATCCCCTATTCCATGTAAAACTTCTGCAGACCAGTTGTATTCATCCTCAATGGGTTCTCTGGAAGCAAAAACAGTAAATGCTGAATGGTAGGGACCACAAAGGACTTGTGCATTCAAATCATGCGCACGATCAATCACCCATTTAAGTTGCTCGCTTGCAGCGGCTCTGATTTTCGCATCTGGTGAAATTGGATTTTGATCCGGGCCCATCACTGTTACAGCAGTTACCTCCAATCCTATATCAGCACAATGCTTTCCTACTAATTTGAAGGATTCTTCCGGTGACCCTCCTATAAAAAATTCTGCCCCATCGTACCCGATTTTCTTTAATCGATCCAATACTGGCAACAAGTTCTCTGACATCTCTGCAGACCATGCCAGTACATTAAATCCTATTTTATTCATGAGTTTATTTTTATTTTAAAATCCCCTTTCCACCATTAGAAAAGGGAGAGTCGCTCTTCTTGAACTTCCAACTTTTCCCAAGAAAATCTCAACTCTTCCTTAGTATTTCCAAAATATATCGGGGTCAATCCCCGCTTAAAAAGGGATAAGGGGAATTATATCTTATTTAAAATCACTTACTTTCATTCCTTTTCGGAAGCTATCAAAGCCAAACATGGTTGGTTCATAATTTCCTACAATGTCCACAGAAAGCTCTGGGGTAATCACTTCTGGCATTTCCAACAACCAAAAAGAAGCGTTCACAATCAGCCTTCTCATGTCTTCGCTTTCGAAGTCAAGTGAAGATCCCAAAGTACTGCCAAATACCATCCCGGTCTTTCCTCCTTCTAAGGAATATTCCTTGGTCCAAGCAATTGGCATGATTGATTTATCGTACATCAATGGAGCATCTGCGGTCATTCCTGCAGTAGATTGTCCATAAAGCAAAACGTTTGCTGAAGCTGGCAGATTTTTGATAGTATACACATCAGTTGGAGCCCAAATATCATCCACACCTCGAAGTATCGGATGATCCGCATCTCTATCCACTCCATCTACCAAGGCACGGGTTCCTTCAGATTTATGGATTCCATGATGCGCTACCCAGGTTTCTCCAACGACCTGTTGACCAAAACCACCTTCCCAACCGGAGATTTTGCTGTTCCAATTCCATTTGAAATAAGGAGAGTTTTGATCCTTTATAGCAAATGGGTGAGTGGAGGTTCTTAGAGCAATAAATGGTTTTCCGGATTTGAAATAGTTTTCAAGATGTTTCATTTGATCCAAAGGTAGATCTCTGAAGCGGATCAGCATGATCACTAAATCTGCATTCGCCAGATGTTCCATACCTGGAATATTGTTTTGGTAACTAGGCACCACATCTCCTGTTTCGGGGTTTATAGGAAATAAAACGGTTGTGGAAAACCCATATTCCTGTGAAAGGATTTTCGCCATCATTGGCATAGATTCCTCCGACCTGTATTCATCATCTCCTGAAATCAAGACAATGTTTTTCCCTTTTCCAGGACCGGATTTTCCTTCAAAATGCAAGAAGGTTTCTCCATTTTGTGAAAAAACAGCCGTAAAACTGAAGAGTAAGAAAATGGCAGAGAAACAGATTTTCATGGGTATCATTATTAAAGATTAGTACAAGAGGCCTAATATAAGGCTTCCGATTCAGTTGGCAATTAATCACATTTTAAATATTTCAATCAGCTTGAAAAATCAACGGAAAAAACTTCCCTCCCATTTTTTCACCTTTTGGGATGACAGGGACACCATCCAGCAAGGGTTCGTTGGTATCGGACACCGTTCCATCTGCAAAAACATTCAAGACAAAAGCCCTTCTTGAATTTAAGGATGAATTGGCAAAACTCCCATGCACCATCAATGGATGGTGAAATGTCGCGTAACCAGCCTTTAAAGGTACAGGTACTGGGTCAAAAGCCGACAGTTGATCCTCATTGAGCATGGTTTTGAGTCCATCCATTTCCCCTGCTAGCGAAGGTTTTTCTAGCAAACCCCATTTATGGGAACCTGGAATGTAATGTAGACAGCCATTTTCTTCATTTGCATCATCCAATCCGCACCAACAGGTAAGATGTTGCATCGCCACAGTACGAGTCCAGTAGGAATAATCCTGGTGCCAGGCGACATTGCCTCCATGCCTTGCTGGCTTACAAAAAAGTTGATCATGCCAGAATCTTACAGATGTATTTCCAAGCAATTGACTGGAAGCCATTAAAAATGCGGGATTCCAGATTACATCATGAAAGGCAGGGTGAATTCTCCAATGGCCAAGGGAATGGAAAAGAACTTTGGAAGGGTCAGTAGATTCATTGCTATGAAACTCGTGAAAGAGGTAATGAAGAGGATGTTTAGGATCTGCCACTTCATTAAGGCCATTTTTTAAGACCTCAATCTGCTCCTCATCCAATAATTTGATTCCTGCCAAATAGCCGTTTTCATTAAAAAACTCAACTTGTTCAGGGGTAAGTTTATACGGTTCCCAGTCTTGTTTGGTCTGAGGCTGTTTAAACAAATCTGTCAAAGGACGAGAATAATCAGCAAGATCTCTCATAGGGTCATTTTAAAGGTTTTAAGGAAGTTAATCATATTTCTTTTGAAGAATAATCCCTGGAAAAAATTTCTACCAGTCGAAATCCATTCCGTTAGTTTTCCGACCTGAAACCCCATTCAAAACGATTTTAAGGAAAGATTTTAGTACTTTTTCAATCCAAATGAATCTGTAAATCCAAAATCCAATCCAATATGAATCCTAAGCGAAGAAATTTTATAAAGACCAGTGCATTAGGTGCTGCAGGAATCAGCTTCCTTCCTTCTGCAGTTTTTGGCAAACCGCTAGGCCACGTTGCTCCAAGTGACAAAGTCGATTTGGCTTGCTGTGGCATCGGTAACAGAGGCGCACAAATCATCAATGCACTTTATGAAACAGGTCTTTGCAATATCGTAGCACTTTGTGACGTAGATATGGGAGCACCCCATACATTGGAAATCATGAATAAATTTCCAAATGCAAAGAAATTCCAAGACTTCAGAGTAATGTTTGACGAATTTGGAAATGGATTTGAAGCCATCACTGTAGGAACACCTGATTTTTCCCATTTCCCGATTACCATGTTGGCTATGTCTGAGGGCAAGCATGTCTATGTGGAAAAACCTATGGCCAGAACTTTCAATGAAATTACTTTGATGATGGACTGTGCAAAAAGGCACCACGTAGTCACTCAGATGGGTAATCAAGGGCATTCAGAGGGTAATTATTTCCAGTTTAAAGCTTGGAAAGATGCCGGCATCATCAAAGATGTCACGGCAGTGACTGCCCATATGAACAGCCCAAGAAGATGGCATGGATGGGATGTAAACATGCAGAGTTTTCCAAAAGCAGAACCGCTTCCAAGCACCATGGATTGGGATACTTGGCTGATGGCCCGAAGCCAGCATGATTACAATAAGGATTTCGTCAATGGCCAATGGCGCTGTTGGTATGATTTCGGGATGGGAGCTTTGGGCGATTGGGGAGCACATACCATGGATACCGTCCACGAATTCCTTGAGTTGGGATTGCCATATGAAGTCGATCCTGTCATGCTGAAAGGCCATAATAATTTCTTTTTCCCAATGTCATCTACCTTAGCTTTCAAATTCCCAGAAAGAAACGGCATGCCGGCACTGACTCTGACATGGTATGATGGAGTGGACAATATCCCTCCAGTACCGGCAGATTATGGAACTTCTGAATTAAATGCAGACATTCCTGCTGCCAGCAATGGACAAATCCAGCCAGCAAAACTTAACCCAGGAAAAATCATCTATGGAAAGGACCTAACCTTCAAAGGCGGATCCCATGGAAGTACTCTATCAATAATCGGTGAAGACAAAGCAAAAGAAATGGCAGGTAAACTTCCTGAAGTTCCAGAAAGTCCATCTAATCACTTTGCAAACTTCCTCAAGGCTTCCAAAGGCGAAGAAAAAACCCGCTCTCCTTTTGAAATAGCAGGTCCTCTGAGTCAGGTATTCTGTTTAGGGGTTTTGGCTCAACAATTAAATACCAAACTTGAATTTGATCGAGAAACCCACCGAATCACCAACAACCCACTGGCCAACCAACTTTTAACTGGGGAGGCACCAAGAAGAGGTTGGGAAGAGTTTTATACTTTGTAAAAGTACCAGGAACCAAAAAAAGCTGAAGTGATTTCCTCACTTCAGCTTTTTTTTCTCTTTATTTTCTGAATTAAAATTTAGGACATGGAAGAATGGTATCCCTTCGATTTGGTTTGCCTTCGTACTTATTAGGCAGAGTCCAGGAAAGACTCAGTTCGTGTGCCCCACCGGATTGGATCCCCAACTGAGAAACGGTATAATCAAAGCTATAGCCGACATTCAATCCATTCAATAAATTCAAGCCCACCATCATCACGATGGCATCCCGGTTACTTTGATTTTCTACAGGCTTATAAGGTAAGCCTCTATACCAAAGTCCAAAAACAATCGGTTCTACATAAAAGTATGCTCCCACATCCAACTGCTCAAATGGTCCTTGTCTTTTATAGTTGATGGTAGGTGTTAGATAGCGCTGTCTGCGCATGTGAGTAAAATCCTGTCTCATTCCTCCTTCTCCCAGATCAAATCTATATCCCGCATGCAAGGAGAATTTTGTCGGCAAAGGACTTACACCATCTAAGAAGGACTGATTTGGTTGGTTGACATGATGTGCTGAAAATCCAATCCAAAGATCTTCTGTAAAGAACATCCCTCCCAATGAAAGAGAAAGCATGTTTACTGGATCTCCAAGTCCTGGCAGATCTGTACCTGGAAGTGTCGGACCAAAAGGATTATTTGGATCGATCTGATTGGCAAAAACCAGATTTTCGTAGAATCCTATTTCTCTGCGAATGTAAGATGCTTGAAACCCTGGTCTGAAATAGGCATTATCACTAATTTTCAATTCGTAAGAATAAAGAGCAGAAATAGTAGTAGACCTTAACTTCGAAGCTCCTTCGGTATCTTGCATTACCATGATCCCAATTCCAGAATTATAGTTTGGCAAGTAAGTATCGTAGTAAGCAGAGAAGGTAGTAAACTGAGCATCAATGCTTGGCCATTGGTTGCGATAGTTAAAACCAATTCGTCCCGTTAACTCTGCTCCAGCCATAGCCGGGTTTAGGTAAAGCGGCGCTGCATAATATTGGCTATATTGTGGGTCTTGCCCAAAGGCATTTCTCTGCAGTCCGAAGATGCAGATCGAAAAAAAAACAAAGAGAGACAGAGACCGTAACAAGGATTTGTTCGTTTATTTGAATATTCAGTTGGCTTTTAAAACGTTTTACAAGTTTGGTTGTTTTAAAAGCAGTTCGAAAATTATGAAAAGCAACCCTAATTCCATAAGGTTCAAGTACATTTTTACCCTTTCGCTTCTATTTACGCTATTTGCGGTAGATTCAAAAGTCCTATCGCAAGGTTTTAACGAAAACGAATGGATTTTTGGGAGTTGCGACACAGGTGATAGCAATTACCTTTCATTTGGGAAGGGAAATAACCCTACCGTACAATCACTACCAAATTCCGTGCTACTTGGTAAAAACAATAGCGCAATTGCCATTGACCCCATCACCGGTCAGCCACTTTTCCAAACCAACGGAGAACTTGTTTACGATTTCAGCCAATCTCCAATTGAGGGCTCTGCGCCAGGATTAAACGGAAATGTCGATGGCGCTCAGCAAGTTGCCACTGGTTTTTTGGAATATGATCCTGAAGGGAATAAATTGTTTTACATTTTCTACATTTCTCTGGCAGGTGAACTTCAATATTCGCTAGTGGATATGAATGCACCGGGCCAAGCTACAGGCAATGAAAGACCATTGGGTGAAGTTGTATCAAAAGACATCAGCATGGGGAATGCCTCAGGAGCTCTTTTGGTCGTAAAGAGCCCGGCTTCTTCTTCCTACTTGATCAGTTTTAACGGGGGAAATCTAGTCGCACAAAGACTGGATGCTGGGGAAGGAAGTTTCACAAACACAGATACACAAGGACTTCCATTTACCCCAGAAAGAATCATTTACGATGAGGCATCGGGGAAATTGATTTTAATCCCAGCTTCAGGAACTGATCAAATAACAGTTTTGGATTTCAATACCAGTACTGGTTCCTTTAGCAACAGTTCACCAATATCCAATACCCTAGGATCTGGAGCATATGGAGGTGCAGACTTTTCTCCTGATGGGAGTTTCATCTATTATTCCTTGGGCAACCAATTATTCAGAGTCCCAAGCAACGATTTATCGGCCAGTCCTGAAGAAATTCCTTTGACAAACCCTCAGGAAGCTATCCATGATGTGAAAATAGGACCAGACGGAAGTTTGTATTATATCTATGAGGAAACTGCTGGAGGACCGCAATTAATCGGAAAAGTTGATAATCCAGACGAGCCTGACCTGACTTTGATTACTACGGATGAAGACCCGTTTATGGGAGCTGATTTTTGTGGAAAGATATTTCCTGTATTTGCCCCTAATGCAGATATCAGCCCTTCAGTAGATTTCACTTGGGATCCTGAGATGCCTTGTGCCAATAATCCTGTTCAGTTAACCAGCACTATCACTCCGGAAAACTACAGTCCAGCAAGCTATACTTGGGAATTTAACCCTCCTTTGACAGACTCTGACGGTAATCCAATTGATGCAGATTACAACCAACAACATTTTCTGATTCCTGCTGATGCAGCACAGGGAACTGATATAACAGTTACTTTAACCGTCGAATATGAAGATGGGGGCACAGAAACCTCCACTCATACTATTCCCTTGACAGAAAATAACTTAGAAGCCAATTTCACTCCATCAGACACTACAATTTGTAACACTTGCATTGACATTGGGCCTTTATTGCAAGCCCAGGCGGCGGGTCAGGATGGGGAAGCTCCTGATACTGGCGGTGGTTCTAATTATGAATATTTCTGGTCCAACTACCGGGATGAAGGCTGGGGAACAAGACAGGAAAATGAAGTCTGTCAACCGGGGCTTTATTGGGCATTGGTCAGAGAGCCCGGGTCTTCTTGCTATGCATACGCCGAAATCAGGGTTAAAATATGGGATCTAGACGATCAAAGTAACAACATCTGGTATTTTGGAGATGGGGCAGGTCTGGACTTCAACCTTGACCCTGACGATCCAGATGCACCTACTCCGAGACCGATCGCCAATAGACATCCACAAAACATCCCTGCCGGAACTACCACTATTTCAGACGAAACCGGACAAGTGCTTTTTTATACAGATGGTGCTACAGTCTGGGACTTGAATGGAGATGAAATGGCAAATGGAGATTCTATTGGCGGAGATAATTCTGCCAGTCAATCAGTTTTAGCGGTACCTGTTCCTGAAGAGCAAACATTATTTTATCTTTTCACAACACAGCAATCTGCCAATGGCACAAACGTAGCCAGTTATTCCTTAGTAGACATTAAAGCTGAAAATCCCTCTGGAATCGGAAATGTAGTAACTAAAAACAATTTCCTCTTCAGTCCATCTACTGAGCATACAGCAGCTTTAAGTGCAGGAGACACCACTTGGATGATGTTTCATGAATTGGGAAACAATACATTCAGAGCTTACCCTATTTCGTCTTTGGGGATCGGGCAACCAGTTTTAAGTTCCGTTGGGAGCAATCATGGGTTCAATTCCGGAGTGGGTGCAATGAAATTTAACTCAGATGGGGATAAAGTCGCGGTAACTATTTCAGAAGGCGGATGTAATAAACTGGAGATTTTTGATTTTGACCCGGATACAGGAGAAATGAAAGAATATGCCAGAATAGACCTTGGATGTGATGGAGATGTTTATGGTCTGGAATTTTCTGAGGATGGTGACAGAGTTTTGGTTTCATATCGAAATGGAGGACCTGGAATTGAAGAATTTAATATCAAAGCAGTAGAGAATGATGATCCAGATGCAGCTGTTTGTCCATCTTGTTTCGAAAATGCCGGTACCAGAGCAGAAATTGAGGCTTGTATCAACAGCACCAAAAATACAGTTGGTGGAACTTCAAGCCTTAATTTAGGAGCATTACAAATCGGCCCAAATGGTCAGGTTTATGCCGCTGTAGTTGGCGATAATAGAATCGGTCAAATCAATGTGGGTTCAGGCTGTAACTCTACGAGTACCTTCACTATGGATGGCGTACAGCCTATGCCGGGAACTTCAAACCTTGGTCTCCCCTCCTTTGTACAAAACTCCGGCAGCTCTATTCCTGAGCCCGCTTTGTCGGGTCCTCCAAGAATATGTCTTGACCCTCAACTAGGCGGTGGAGCATTGTTTGAAGGTGCTGGGGAGGCTGACATTGACAGTTATTTTTACACTATTACCGATGAAAATGGCGTAGTTGTCTTAAATGAGTTTGGTGGTCCTGGAGAAGAATTTCAGAGCTATGAACATATTTTTACCGAGCCGGGCCTTTATACAGTAGACCTACGGGTAGACCGATGTGGTGATCCTACTTATTATGAAGCCAGTATGGAAGTTCAGGTAGATGCGCCACCTATTTTGACACTAGAAGACGATGTCACTCTTTGTTCAGGGGCACCTGTGACATTGACAGCAATTGATGGTTACGACCCAGCAGAAGGTATTTATGATTTTGAATGGACAAATGCAGCAGGGCAGGTTTTTGGGGATGAAAATTCCAATGAAATCACCGTAGATGAGGAAAGCATTTATACTGTTTCAGTTAGCTATAGATTGCCGGATGGATTATCAGAAGAAGAAGCGTTGTTATATGAAACCTGTCCTTCTACTGCAGAGGTTTTTGTAGGCCCGGCCTTTGAATTTGACTTAACCCAAACAGCTGTGGAGGTTTGCTATGAAGAAACGTCTGTGACTTTTGCCCCTGATACACCTATTTCAGGAGAATGGTTTTATACCTTGAATGGAGATCCAAACAGGACATCTTTGGGAGAATTCTTTGAATTGGAACTATTCATCAACAGCCTCCCTGGACCAGGTCAATATGAAATCATTTTTGTAACTGAAGACCCAATTTTGGAAGGTTGTACAGTTGAGAAAAAAGTGGATTTATTGGTTAATGAATTACCATTGTTCACAGCAACCCAAACCACTCCGGCGACGGATTGTAATACTGCAGATGGAGCATTTGAGATTTCTCTACAAAATGATGCTGCAACTTTGACCGTTTTAGAAACTGGCGAGGTATTTACAAATAGTACCGCTGGCAGCACACTTTCCGTGATCGATTTATTGCCTGGTGTTTATACCATTGAGGCTGAAAATAGCACTGGATGTTTTTACACAGGAACAGTAACAGTAGAAAATTCAAATCCTCCAGCAGGTTTTGAATATACAGTAACACCAACTGATGAAATTTGCGGTCCCTCTGGAGTACAAAATGGAATCTTAACTATTGATTTTACAACTTCTCCACAATCGGGTACTTATACGATTACCAGACAAGGGGATGGCCAGGTATTTTCTGGCGCATTTACAAATACATCTCAAGTGACAGTCAATGTTCCTTACGGAGATTATGCAGTAGAAATTCAAGACCCGACCAATTGTGCGATCCCAGATCCTACCATTTACTCTGTGGCACAAAAATTTGAGGTAGTCTTTTCTGTACCAACCAACTTTACGGCCTGCGAGAGTTTTACTTTTTCTCCAGATTCACCTGAAACCTTAGTATATACTGTTTCAGATAATTCTGGAGGACTCATCTCCCCAGATACCGATGGAAATTATACTATTTCTTCCAGCGGAACCTATTTCGTTTTTGGAGAGGACCCTACAGGGATAAACTGTCCGAAAGAAATAGAAGTGACTGCAATAATTACCCAGCCAATTGATTTTGAAGTAACTGGACCGATAGTAGATTGCCAAGTGGGGACAACCTATGAGGCAACATTAAACAATATGGCCCCTGCAGATGTGATTTTTCTTTGGAAAGACGAATTAGGAATCATAGTAGGGAGATCACAGATCTTTGCGCCAAATAGATCCGGAACTTATTCTTTGGAAGTACAACCTATCAATGGAGGACTTTGTCCTGTAGATAAAAAAATATTCGATGCTGAAATCATTTCAGAAAGTGTACAAGTCGAACTGGATGTAGTACCATTTTGCACTGACCAAACCAGTACGACGATTACGGTGGTGGCAGACCTAAGTAATGTAGCTGAAATAGAATGGTATTCTGTCCAAGGAGCTACAAGGACAAGAATTCCCGCTTTTGACAATTTACCAATTATTGAAGTTAATCAGGAAGGCACTTATGAGGTAATTTTGAGAAGTGGCGCAGGTTGTGATTTAGGTAGAGCAAATGGTGTAGTCGCAAAATCGGTAATTATCCCTCCAGTAGTTCCTGAAACTATGACGATTTGTGCTGCGGAAGGAGTCACACAAAGTATCAATCCGGGAGATTATGATAACTATTCCTGGGTTCTAAATGGGCAAGAAGTATCTCAAGATTCTATTTTCACACCGACACTCCCAGGAATTTACACTTTAACAGTTTCGGATAACATCGGTTGCGAATACATTGCTGAAATAGAAGTGATAGAGGATTGCTCCCTGAAAATATCTTTTCCAAATGGAGTGGTTTTAGGTGATCCCGCCCGAAACTTTATACTTTATGCCAATGAGTATATCGATTTTATTGAAGTATATATTTATAACCGATGGGGTCAATTGATCTTCTATTGTGAGCATGAAAATGTAGAGCCTAGCCAAGCTTTTTGTCCATGGGATGGTCAAATGAATGGAAATTTCGTTCCAAACGGAACATATGCGGTCGTTGTGAAGTTGACTAGTGAGGATCAAAACATCACCCAAAAAATCACCAAAGCGATTACAGTAATTCAATAACATGCTTATTCTTATATCTCCAGCAAAGACACTAGATTATAGTATACCTAGTTTTAAGCCCCATACCTTACCTGATTTTCAGAATGATACCCAGTCATTGGTCCGTATCATGAAAAAGAAAACGGCCAAAGAGCTTTCAGGACTGATGCACATCAGTGATTCTCTCGCTACCCTGAATGAAGAGCGTTTTAAAACGTTTCAAAAAGACTTCAGTTTTGAAAATTCCAAACAGGCACTTTTGGCATTTAAGGGAGATGTTTATACAAAAATAGATGTGGATGAGTATGATGAAGAAGATTTTGGTTTTGCCCAGAACCATTTGAGAATCCTTTCCGGACTTTATGGTTTATTGAGACCACTTGATTTGATACAGCCTTATCGATTGGAAATGGGAACGAAACTTGAAAACAGAAGAGGTAAAAACCTCTATGATTTTTGGGACAAAAAAATAGCAAAAGCAATTAACCAAGTTGCCCAAGGTAGCCCAATTGTCAATCTGGCTTCTCAGGAATATTTTAAGGCTGTACATCAGAAGACATTAAAATCCCCTCTAATCACGATTCATTTTAAAGAATATAAAAATGACAGTTACCAAGTAATTGGATTTTTTGCAAAGCAAGCAAGGGGAATGATGACAAATTATGCTATTAAAAACAGAATTACCGACCCGCAAACGTTAAAGCATTTTAATGAAGACAGGTATGAATTTTCAGATCAGCTAAGTACTGAATCAGATTGGGTATTTATCAGGTAATTCAAAAACCACACAATTAAATCCAAAGGTTATTCCAGCCTTTGGATTTTTTTTGACTTATTTTAAGTAGTAGCTTAGAGGTCTGATTCTCACTCTTTTTATATAAGAAATTGGATTTCGTCAGTAAAAAATCAATACGAGTTTTTTTTGCCCTATTGTTTTTAGCAATAGTCAGTATTGGTTTGTCCTTTTCTTTTGTATTTGGTAAAAATCCAGAAAACTTAGACTTTTCATCTAGCAAATTAGCAGACCCGGAACTCATTGGTCCTGATAAATTATGTAATGTTTTTGGTAGTGTAATTGGGGATTTTTTCGGCGCTGGAGACCCTCTGACGGATGTATATTCATGGAAAATTTACAGTCCTTCCAATCAATTGATTTTTGATAGATCAGGTGGAGCAGGTTTTCAAACTATTAGTTACACATTTTCTGAAATTGGTACCCATCGTGTAGAATTAGAAGTCAAAAGAGGTGCTTCAGTTATTTATAGCCAAACACAAAATGTGGAATTAATCAAAGGCCCCACGATACTTTTGGCAAAAAACTATGAAATCTGTGGATCTGGAGATCTTGATCTTACCGCCATTGATCCTTCAAGTCCCAATTTCGCTGATTATAAATTTAGCTGGAAAAATAGTAGCGGAGTCGAAATCGGAACGACTAACACGATCACAGTATCTTCTCAAGACACTTATTTTGTTGATTTTTACTTTGAAGATGCACTTGGAGTAAGAGACTGCGAGTCTCAGCTGGAAACAACTGTTGCAGGGGTTTCAGATTATACCATTCTTCAGACATCAACACAGGTTTGCCCAGATTTACTTGTAAACTTTAAAACTTCTCCGAGTATAGAAGGGACCTGGTATTATGAAAAAATTGGGATTGGAACAGAAACATACCTAAGTGAAGGTTCAAGTATCAATATTTTCCCCAATCAAAATTTAAATGGAGAAGGAGACTATAAGATCATTTTTAAACCCAAAGCAACTAGTAGTGCTGGATGTCTTGTTGACAAGTCAGTCAACTTAACTTATTTTCCTCAACCTGAATTCTTTTTGGTGAGTACAAAAGGTGCATCAGATTGTAAAGTGTATGACGGTTCACTAACTATTCAAGCTATCACACCTCTTGATTATGTTTATTTAGAAGGAATTGGTATAACCACACCTCCACTAGCACCCGGTGACACATTTACATTTACAAACCTTGAGTCTGGTGCATACAGTATGATTGGTACACTAGGAAGTTGTACTAATTCTCTTGGATCGGTAGTTTCATTAACAGATCCGCCAGAACCATTGAAATACGAAATTCAAGATATTGAAGGCGAATTATGTACCTCAGACGGAAAAACCAATGGATCATTTAATGTCATTTTCACAAATGGTCCAATTGATGGGTCTTATCGTCTTATTAATGAAAAAGGCACTGAAGTCCAAAATGTAGCTTTTACAGGGGAAACTTCAGCTTCTATTGATATTCCTGGTGGAAGATATTATTTTGAATTATATAGTACTGATAGTTGTAGTCTACCAAAAGCTGAGCTAATAGAAGTACCGGGACTCGGACAAACAGAATTTATTGTTCCAAATGAGTTAACGATTTGTCAATCATTTGAACTCATTCCAAGTACAACCCAAAATATTGAATTCCAATTACTGTTCCCAGATGGCACAACTGAATTAAAAAATAAAGATGAGCCATTTATAATAACTGAGGCTGGTAAGTATAAAATTATCGGATCCAACCCAACGGATCCATTAATATGCCCTACATCAAAAGAATTTGAAGTCTTTCTGGTGGATCCCGTAGAATTCGAGCCGAAACTTATCAAACAAGATTGCTTTGGTAACAGAACCTATTTTGCAGATATAAATGGCCGTGATCCCAGCACAGTTGTGTTTTCATGGTACAATGAAAATGATGAGCTCATAGGGACAGGACAGAACATGTTTCCAACTTCTATCGGCGAATTCAAGCTGGATGTACAACCCGCGAATAGTGCAGCCTGCCCTATTCCTCCCAAAACCTTTCTGATTGAAGAACCAATTCTTGAGGTTGATGTCACTTTAACCAGCACAAAACTCTGTGAATTGGGACCTGGAGCAATTCTAAATTTAGAAAGCACTTTTCCTGATGAGATCACTGATATCAAATGGAGGAGATACGATGCATCAGGAGCTATAGAAAATCTCGATCAATTTAAAGATCTCAAGGAAATTACAGTTTTTGAAGATGGAGTTTATGAGGCTTCGGTATTTAGTATTATCCCAGAAATTGGGAAAGATTGTGAACTGGGAAGGAATTCGATGGAATTATATTTTACTTTGGATAGAGTGGAATTTACGATTCCTGATTCTCTTTCCATTTGTGAAACTTTTGAAATCATTCCCGAAACTACCCAGCCCCTACTATTTGAACTCACCCTACCGGATGGGTCACTTGTGAAAAAAAATGCTGGGGAAGCCTTTACTTTAGATCAAAATGGAACCTACAGCCTTTATGGATATGATCCAGAAGTCAGTTCTCCAAATTGCCCGGAAATCAAAGAGTTTTTTGTTCAAGTAAACCAGCCTATCCCTTTTGAACCCATCTTATTCAGCGAAGATTGTAATGGGCAAAAAATATATCAGGCAAAATTAACTGGGGCATCTGCCGATGATGCTTTATTTTTCTGGTATGATGAAAATCAAACTATAATCGGAACAGAAGAATTTTTAACCTTTAATGGTGAGTCAGGATCTTATTCTCTTTTGGTGCAACCAAAAAACAGTGAGCCCTGTGACTTAGAACCTATAGAATTTGAAGTTCCTGCACCTGTCCTGGACCTTCAGGTAGATCTGATCGCGGCTCCACTTTGCCCTGATGCTTTGGACGCTGCGATTTCAGTGGAAACGGATTTGGATAAAGTTGGACTTATCGAATGGTGGTATACAGATTTCAATGGAAACCAAATCGAATTGGTAAGTCAAAAAAACAAACCTGAAATTTTAGCAACTCAAGAAGGCACTTATGAAGCAAGGGTATTTAATAATGTTCCTTGTTTGATAGGTACAGATCTAGTTTTGCTTACTAGAAGTATGGATCAGGTTCGGCCTATTGTAGAGGAAAGTTATCAGGTATGCCCGCGATATGACATTGCTCCTACTATCAACCCTGGATCTTTTGCTTCTTATGAATGGTATTTTGGAGATCAGCTTGTTTCTACCAGTCCAACTTTTAAGCCTTTGTCGGTTGGAAAATTCGATTTGGTAGTTTTAAGTGCAGAAGGTTGTAGCTATTCGACATCTTTTGAAACTATTGAGGAGTGTGAACTCAAGGTTGTTTTTCCAAATGCTTTAGAATTAGGCAATCCGGATAAAAATTTTCTGATCTACACCAACTATTTGGTAGATGAATTGGAAGTTTGGATTTACAACAAATGGGGAGAATTGATTTTTAACTGTAAAAACACCGAGTTAATCAATGAAGAATCGACTTGCTTTTGGGACGGAACCCTGAATGGGGAAAAAATCCCCAACGGGGCTTATTCAATTCGGGTTAATTATAGAAATTATGCCAAAGACATTAATGAAATCTATTTAGGTTCAATCATGGTCATCGAATAAGCATAATTTTAGGCATATTCTTTTGTTTGGAATATTTTTTGCCGGAAAGTCCTTTCAAAATAAAATGGGCAAAAGCTGTTAAATTTGCCGACACCCTAAAAAATCAGACCCTTGTACGCAAAGACTCAATTTCCGTATTGGAAGATTGGGACCATCTTCCTCTGGATTCTTTTTTTTACGTCCCTAACTGCAATTGGGACTGAAGAATTAACCGAGGCAAGAGAGTTACCTAATACCGATGTTACTTTTGCGGACCTGCAACTCGACGGTCCAGAAAGCCTTTGTATGGTTGGCGGAGGAGTATTAGGCACATTTAGTGCAGGAGGAGAACAAGGAGACGTTTATGAATGGACTGTTACAAAGGTACCTACTGGTGAAATTTTAGAACAAAAATCCAGTGGGCAACTAGAAACATTCAATTATTATTTTTCTGAAGTTGGAGATTATAATGTAAACCTTAAAGTACGCAGAGGAACTGACGTTAATTTTTATGAGGAGAACAAGCCTGTAAAAGTAGAAGAAGGCCCACAATTGGCATTGCTTCCAGATTATTTGCTTTGTGCAGGATCTTCCACCCTTTTGACAGCTCTAGACCCGAATACTCCAAATTTGTCAGCTTATACCATTACCTGGTACGCGCTAGATAGCGACGGAAATAAAGTAGAACTCGGAAAAGGAAATGAGTATGAAACTTATGGAGCTGGATTTCATTTAGTAGAATTATTCAAAACCAACCCAGATGGTACTCAGGCTTGCTTAATCACAGGTTCTACATTTGTAGGGCCTCCTATTGATTTCCAGATTTTACCTTCTTCTACTTCAATTTGCGAAGGAGAGACTATACAAATTGGCTTAGACACCCCCCTTTCTGGAGAATGGTTTATTCAAAAAGATTACACCGGTGTTAGAAATTCAGTAGGTGAAGGATTTGAAGTTGAGTTTCAATCAGGAGACCTATCTGGACCCGGACTATATTTGGTTACTTTTCAGACAACTTCAGAAGATTTTCCCGATTGTATTTCAGAAAGGATAATAGGTTTTGAATTAAAGGAATCTCCGAAAGCCAGCACACAAATTTTATCCCAACCCAGTTCTTGTTCGGCTACTGATGGAAGCTTCCAATTGACATTGGCAACGGATGTTGACGCGTATTATATTCCAGAATTAAACATCGTGGAAGGTACAACGGCAAGTGGCAGTCAAAGAACTTTTTCAAACCTTTTACCCCAAGTTTACTCGGTTGTTCTAGAGAAAAACGGTTGTCAAACAACAACATTGGTTGCAATAGACTCCTCCATTCCACCTACCCAACTTTCACCTGTATACACTTTTATTTCAGAACAGTGCTCCACAAGTGGAGTCATCCCTGGATCAGCCCAAGTTGATTTTGGCACTACTGTTACAAATGGCGAATACCGGATTTTAAGAGAAGGAAGAGGTGAAGTCCAAACTGGATCAATCCCATCTGATGGATCAGTTACAGTCAATTTATCGAATGGACGTTATTTATTTGAAGTCATAGTGGATGGTTGCACCTACCCCATAGAATATTTTGAAATAATCGACGCTCCTCAGGTCGATTTTACTGTTCCAAAAGAATTGAATATCTGCGAAACTTTTGATCTTATCCCTGATTCGGATGAAGAGTTAAGCTATACACTAACGTATCCTGATGGAAGTATAGAAACACTATCTAATGGGGGACCATTTACTTTAACCGAGGAAGGAAGCTACTCAATTCTAGGAGAATCGACTGATCCAAACTCTACCCTATGCGCCAGAACAATTGATTTCACAGCCACTTATTCTTCTAAAATTTCTTTTGCCCCAGTCCTTTCTGTTGAAAAATGTTTTGATCCAATCAAGTATGTGATTGATCTCAGCGGGATTACGATAGAAGAAGCTAGTATCAGATGGCTAAATGACCAAGGTAAAATAGTAGGTAGGGGATCGGAATTTTATCCCACAGGACTTGGGTTTTACTCTCTTTTAGTTCAGCCATTAAAAAGCGGGTATTGCCAAGTAGATCCAGTTCCATTCGAAGTTGTACCACAGATTGTTGCAGTTCCATTGGAACTAGAGGCTACAAAGCTCTGTCCTAGCCCTAGTTTAGGCTTAATAACTTTAACCACCAATGAGGATGAAGTTTTCAACACGGAATGGATCTATTATGATTCACTGAATAATAGAACCGAACTGGTTCAATTTGATGGGTTGTTTGAAATAGATACCGAAGCACCGGGCACTTACGAGGTAGTAGCTTATAATGAACTTGGCTGTGAAATTGGCCGAGGGCTAGTCGATGTGGAAGAAAGTGAATTTACTACTCAGCCAATGGTCGAGGAGTCCTATGCTTTTTGTTCTATCAAAAACAATACAATCCCGGCTATCAATCCAGGAGAATTCGCTGAATATAATTGGTATTTTGAAGACCAATTGGTATCAACAGCATCCAGCTACAAACCAGATAGTATAGGTAATTATCAATTGGTGGTAATCACGGAGGATGGTTGTGAGTTTTCAGCAGAGTTCAGCACATATGACGCGTGTAATTTTAACATTGTATATCCCAATGCTATGATCCTAGGGAATCCAGAGAAGGATTTCAGGATCTTGTTGACTGAAGGAGTGACAGAAGCGGAATTGTTTATTTTGAATCGTCAGGGAACATTGGTTCACCATCAGGTTACTAACGAAATCCCAGTAGCTAGTCCTATTTTACAATGGGATGGAACAGTCGGGGGGAAAAATGTTCCTTTGGGCACATATGTAGTCGTCATTTTATTAAGAAATGAGGAATTTGGATTTGAAGACAAAGTAACTAGCTCACTTCTAGTGCTTGAGTAATTTTTTTAAAAGCATTGCACAAAAAATTATACAATCGGAAAAGCCCAAATCCGATATTTTTCCTATTTTCAGGCTGTTTCAAACGATTTCATTGACCCTGTAACCAAAAACACCTAGCTTATGACTCAAACCATTAACCGGTCAGCTTTGTTTAATGCAAGCTGTTTCGCCCTCATCACCACCGCATTTTCTTTTAGTATCAGTGCAGGTACTTTAAGGCAACTCGGAGACGATTTAGGATACTCTGCCGAAAACTTAGGATACCTTAATTCACTATGGTTTTTTGGCTTTCCGATCGCCATGATTATCGGAGGTCTGATTTATCATTCAATAGGACCTAAAAAAATTATGCAGATCGCATTTCTTTCTCATTTCTTGGGAGCTGCGATGACCCTTTTTGCAATCTATTATGTCTCAGACTCAAGTTTCGTTTTACTCCTTGTCTCCAACTTACTGATGGGTATCGGTTGTGGATGTACAGAGGCAGCATGTAATCCCATGATCGCTGACATGTATACCGGGGAAAAAATGAATAAAATGCTGAATAGATTCCATATGTGGTTTCCAGGAGGGATTTTCGTTGGAGCATTATTATCTGAACTGATGTCTTCAATGGGCTTTTCGTGGCAAAGTCAATTTTGGTTAATTCCAATTCCTGCTGTTATTTATGCATTCCTTTTTAACGGAAAGACTTTCCCAAAAGCAAGCGTAGAGCAAGCAAGCTCACTTTCGGCAAATTTCAAAGCAATGTTTACCCCATTATTCCTGTTCATATTTGCCTGTATGGCCTTGACTGCCATCACTGAATTCGGACCTCAAAAATGGACTGGTTTGATCATGGAAAGCTCTGGTGCAAAGCCGATGTTGATCCTTGCTTTAACTACAGGACTAATGGCTGTTCTTAGATTCTTTGGTGGACCAGTAACCAAAGCTTTGGGACAAACTGGTGTATTACTTGGCGGAGCCATTGTTTCTACAATTGGTATTTATCTTTTTAGTACCCAAACAGGAGCTATGGCTTACGTAGCTGCCATTTTCTTCGCAGTAGGAGTAGCATTCTTCTGGCCTACAATGATTGGATTTGTCGCAGCTAAAATCCCAAAAAGTGGTGCTTTAGGAATGTCTATCATTGGTGGTGTAGGTATGTTTTCCACGGCCATTTTCCAGCCTTTTATAGGAAGTTGGATTGACAGTGATATTGCAGAACAAAAAGCGCTAGGACTAACTGGTACTGAATTAGACCTTGCAGCAGGCCAAGCCACATTATCTACCATGATGACTTTTCCAATCATCTTGATTGTGGCATTTATCATTTTGTTTTTCTGGCAAAGAGGCAAGGCACCTTCAGGTGCACTGGCACATTAAAAAGTCAAAGCAGCCTTCGGGCTGCTTTTTTTATGTTAATTTCCACAGGAATAGGAATCGTATTCATCCTTAAACAAAGACCAAATTTTTCCGTCTTCATCTCTGTAGGTAATCCCTTCATATCGCTTAGAAACCTCTATTCCTCCTTCGGTTTCAATGATAGAGCCATTTTTTAGTGTTATGATGCAAGGACCATCTATCTTTTGGATGTCCACCAATTTGGTGTCTTCAAAGAGACTACAACCCATCAAAACAGTAAATACAAAAGGGACAAATCTTTTCATAGACTCCTATTCAACTAAGCGCTAAAAATGAATAAAAAAACTTTCTTATAAAAATGTATCCTGCCGAATCAGTTGAAATCCTGGCATATTACTAAGTTGATCCAAATCTAGACAATCGAAGCTGATAACTTTACTAAAACTAGTTTAGAATTACTGGATAAAATGGCAACCATCATTTTCATCAGAGAAAACCTCCTAAATCTGGATTTTGGACACAAAAAAAAGCCCAACCTTAATGGAAGGGCTTTGTGACCTCGTCAGGATTCAAACCTGAAACCTCCTGAGCCGTAATCAGGTGCTCTATTCAGTTGAGCTACGAAGCCGAAATGGAATGCAAAGGTATTTAATTTTCCTTTTTTTCCAAATAGGAAGACAATAGAAAATTTGTTTTACCCGTTCGATATAAAACAAACCCTTAAGAATAATTAAGACGAAAAGCAGGGTAAATCCTTCAGGAATTCATATTTTTGCCCGCGATGAATTAATAATTCAATCTTTATTTGATGAAAAAATTATATACAGTTTTATTCTCTTTGGTACTTTTCCAAACAGCTTTTGCACAGGATGGACCTAAAACACCTGTAGGTGGAAGACCAAATATACCAAGTGATTTATCTTTCGAGTTTGGTTTCAACCAACTTAACAATAGACCTGAAGACATGGCCCTGAATTTTTTCAGATCCAGAACTTTCAATGTTTATTTTCAGCATCCTATTAATCTATTCGGAGAAGCATCTGGAATCACAGTTAGTCCAGGAATCGGAGTTGGCACAGACAAGTATGCTTTCAAGGAAACTCAAAACCTTTTCAATGATCCTACCAAAGGTCCAGAATCCAGTGAATTGGTAGAAATATCAGAAGTTTACGGAGATAATATTCGTATTAAAACCAATACTTTCGCTGCAAATTATTTTGATATCCCCTTAGATTTCACGTACCACCTCAATAAGACAAATCATACAAAGGGCTTTAGATTTTCGGTGGGGGCTAAGTTTGGAGTCTTATATGAAGCTCATCCCAAAATCAAGTATACCGACTCGGATGGTTTGGAAAGAAAAGTGAAAGACTCTCAAAATTATGGTCTTGAAAAATTCAGATATGGACTCACTTTTAAAGCCGGTTCTCCAGGCTTTTACTCTTGGTTCTATTATGGACTAAACGACACATTCCAATCAGGTAAAGGGCCAATTAGCACTCAAGCTTCACAAATCAATTTTGGTGTGGCAGTAAGAGTATTCTAACAACTTCACTCACAAAAAACCGGGACTAAAATCCCGGTTTTTTTTTGCCATTTTTTCCCTTCACTTTCTCAGCTATAAATAAGAGTGAATCCCAGAAAACAAACTATAAACCCATAAACAAGTCCAACATAAATCTCCAAAGGTTTATGTGCATGTAAATGTAGTCGGGAAGTAGCCACAATACCTGATAACAAGACAGCTCCAAGTAATGGATATAAAGCACGGAAATTCATAAAGTGCAAATTCAACACCACAACAGTCGCGATCAATCCTCCCATTCCGGTCATATGAGCGGACATTTTCCAAAAGAAAGTCACCAAGGTCAAACCTACAATAGATAAGGATATCACTGCCAAAACCTGCCACAGAATCGGGTCTAATTCGGTTTTATCATGTAGAAAATAGGTAGTCAGCAAAAAATAGATAGTCGTCACAACAAATGGTATTACTCTATCTTTTATTTCTACCATGTGGATACTTTTCAGAGTACCACTTAGTCTCAGTCCAAAAATAGTCACCATTGGAATGACCAACGTCGACAAGACAATCAGTAAAAAAATCCTTCCTTTAATCACCTCTGGAATGCTACTTGCCTCTGGAACCAAAAAAAGAACCAAACCAAATACCAAAGTAGGCACAAGAAGTGGCTGAAAAACGACTGATACAAAGAGGGCAATAAATCTTGACACTAAAGTTCTTTTCTTAGTCTAGCTACTGGTATTTGCAGTTGTTCTCTATATTTCGCAACTGTTCTACGAGCGATATTATACCCCTTTTTATTCAGCATCTTCACCAATTTATCATCAGAAAGCGGCTTCTTTTTATCCTCATCATCCACCATCGCCTGAAGGACTGACTTCACTTCTCGATTACTTACATCTTCCCCGCTATCGGTGGCAATTCCTTCGGAGAAAAAGTATTTCAATGGATACACTCCAAATTCTGTCTGAATTGCTTTGCTATTCGCTACTCTAGAAACTGTAGAAATATCCATGTCAATTCTTTCAGCAATATCCTTTAGAATCATCGGACGGAGGTTGGTTTCATCCCCATCAATAAAAAACTCTTTCTGATAATTCAGAATTGCTTCCATTGTCCTCAAAAGTGTATTTTGACGTTGCTTAATGGCGTCAATGAACCATTTGGCAGCATCTAACTTCTGCTTCACAAAAGTGACAGTTTCTTTGAGCTTTTTATCTTTTTTATCACTCTTATCATAGGCATCAAACATCTCAGAATAAGATCTGGATATTCTCAGTTCGGGAGCATTCCGGGAATTCAAACTGATTTCCATTTTCCCGCCGTTATTGGTAAGGATAAAGTCAGGAATGATGTATTGGGTTCTTACAAGCCCTTCTGCTACTCCCCCTGGTTTAGGATTTAGTTTAGTGATTAGATTGACTGCATCTTTTGTTTCTTCTTCAGTCATGTCGCACTTTTTCTGGATTTTAGAATAGTGCTTTTTGGTAAACTCCTCGAAGCAATCCTGAATGATTCGTAACGCATGAATGACAGTAGGATCTTCTGGATGTTCTTTTCGTTCCAATTGAAGAGTAAGGCATTCCTGGAGATTTCGGGAAGCAATTCCAGCTGGGTCAAACGACTGGATTTTTCTTAAAATCTCCTCTAATTCATCGATATCCGTTTCTATATTTTGACTGAATGCCAAATCATTGATGATCGCATCCAAATCACGACGGATATAGCCATCATTTTCAATACTTCCTATCAACTGCTGACCGATAATTCGCTGACGATCATCCAATTTTAAGAAATTCAATTGAGAAACAAGCTGCTCATGCAATGACGACTGGCTGGAAATGGGGATTTCCCTGTCTTCCTCATCTGGATTATAATTTCCATCTCCCTGCATTTTATAGCCACCGTATTCATCATCTAAGTAATCATCGATATTCACATCACGATCGTCCTGAACAGAATCTTCTTCGTAATTATTATCCTCGAACTCTTCAGAACTGTCATTATCCTCATCCTTACCCTCTTCCAGGGCAGGATTTATTTCCAACTCCTCTTCAATTCTCGTATCCAACTCTGCGGTAGGAACCTGCAACAATTTGATAAATTGAATTTGCTGAGGGGAAAGTTTCTGTGAAAGTGACTGGCTAAGATTCAGCTTTTGCATTAGTAATCAGATAAAACCTACATTTGGGTTCAAAAAAGGCCTTTTCATTTGAAAAAGCCTCATACCCAAAGTTATGAAAAACAAGCAAATTTTTGATAAAAAGCTTATTTAATCGTTTTTTTGCATTCCACTTTAAATTACTCGGAAAAAAATTTTTCCATAAATAAATTCTCCTAATGGCATTTAACAAACGGGTCAAAATCAAGACCATCCTGGATGAAAGTCCGGTAGGAAAGGAAGTGACACTTATGGGCTGGGTACGTACCAAGCGAAGCAATAAAAATGTATCCTTTATAGCCTTAAATGACGGGTCTACGATCACTAATTACCAGATCGTGGCTGATCCCACTATTATTTCTGAGGATATATTAAGAAGATGTGCCACAGGAGCCTGCCTGAAAGTGAGCGGAAAGGTGGTAGAATCCCAGGGATCAGGTCAATCTTCTGAATTGAATGCCTCAACGATAGAAATTTTAGGGGAAGCAGATCCGGAAAAATATCCGCTACAGCCTAAAAAGCATTCATTGGAATTCTTGAGAGAAATCGCTCATTTGAGAATGAGAACAAATACTTTTGGTGCTGTTTTCAGAGTGAGACATGCCTTGGCATATGCGGTTCATAAATATTTCAATGACAGGGGATTCTTTTATATCCACACCCCAATAATTACTGCTTCTGATGCAGAAGGTGCTGGAGAAACTTTCAAAGTAACTACCTTGAATCTGGGCAATCCTCCTAGAACCGAAGACGGGAAAATTGATTACAAAGAAGATTTCTTTGAAAGAGAAACCAATTTGACTGTTTCGGGTCAGTTGGAAGGGGAGTTGGCAGCTATGGCATTATCGGAAATCTATACTTTCGGGCCTACTTTCAGAGCTGAGAATTCTAACACTGCAAGACACCTTGCAGAATTCTGGATGATCGAGCCTGAAATGGCATTCTATGACGCCGAAGACAATCAGGATCTTGCTGAGGACTTCTTAAAATATGTCATCCAATACGCGTTGGATAATTGTGCGGAAGATCTGAAATTCCTGGATCAGCGTTTGGTGGAAGAAGAAAAATCCAAGCCACAGGATCAGAGAAGCGAACTTGGATTGATCGACAAGTTGAAATTCGTAGTTGAGAATGATTTTGTCAGATTGACTTATACAGAGGCAATAGATATTCTTAGAAATTCAAATCCCAACAAGAAAAAGAAGTTCTCATATTTGATCGATGCATGGGGCGCTGATCTGCAATCTGAACACGAGCGCTATTTGGTGGAGAAACATTTCAAAAAGCCAGTAATTTTGACAGATTATCCAAAGGAAATAAAATCCTTCTACATGCGCCAAAACGAGGATGGAAAGACAGTAGCAGCAATGGACATCCTTTTCCCAGGTATCGGTGAAATCGTTGGAGGTTCTCAGCGTGAAGAAAGACTGGATGTACTGACAAAGAGGATGGAAGAAATGAACATCCCACAGGATGAAATGTGGTGGTACTTAGACACTAGAAGATTTGGAGCCACTCCACATGCAGGATTTGGATTAGGTTTTGAACGAATGGTCTTATTCGTCACCGGAATGAGCAATATTCGAGATGTCATCGCTTTCCCAAGAACACCTGGAAATGCAGAATTTTAAAAGTGAACCCCGGCTAAAAAGTCGGGGTTATTTTTTAGCTGACAATTTTGACTCTTTTCGCCAATGGAAGGCATAAAAGGCTGAAGAAAATAGCCAAGTAGCCAACAAGATTGAAATTTGTGAGTTGACCGGAAGCATTTTCTCCAATTATGATCCCAGCAATCAAGGAGGCCAAACCTGCCGCCATCTGCTGGATAGCCGAATTAAAACTTAAAAAACTCCCCCTGTTTTCTGGTTTTGCTGTACCGGTAATAATTGCTGCTGCAGGCACATATCGCCCATTTGAAGTCACAAAAAACATGGTCGTGATCACCAAAACCAATGGGACGGGTGTTACTCCCAAATGCGTAATGATTCCGATCGGGATGACATTCAAGGTCATAAAAACGCTGAAAACTTTCAGCTTACCATATTTATCGGACAATTTACCCACCCATGGAGAGGTGAAAATTGTAAAAGCTCCCCCAGCCATATAGATATAAGTCAGCTGCATTTCGGTAAACCCCACATTGGCGACATTATATGGACTCAAAAAAGGAATAATCATAAACTGTCCAAACATCATCATTACAGAAAGTCCAATTGCTCTCATTTGATTGGAATTACCTGTCACCCTTTTCACTACTTCTATTGGGCTAGGTCGAATGATTTCTTTGCCCAGATGCTCCGTGATATTCGGAATAAACTTGATAATCATCCCGAGACTGATCACAGATAAACCTGTCAATAAGTAAAATGGCATATGCCAATCAGACAAACTTGCCAGAAAGAGCCCCATAGGCACTCCCAATACCGATGCGAGTGAAAAAGCTGCCATCACTAAGCCCATTGCTCTACCTCTTCTGGAATCAGGAATCACATCTCCAATAATTGCCAAAATCAACGCAGAAGTCAAACCACCAAATAATCCGGAAACAACCCTTGCCATTAATAGAACTTGATAACTAGGAGAGATAGCACAACCTAAAGTAGCCATTGCAAATCCCAAATACACCCAAAGTAGGATGGTCTTTCGGTCATATCGGTCTAAAAAAAATGCTCCGAAAAAACTGGAAATACCAGCACTAAAAGTGTAAGAAGAAACCAATAAACCGAATTCTCTTGGAGAAATATCAAAAACCCGCATTAATTGAGGACCCAACGGCATCAAAATCATAAAATCAACGATATGGATAAAGTTGATTGCTGCCAAGGTCCAAAGAATAAGCTTCTCTTTTTTCATGGGTATTTTTGAATAGTAAAAAGGAAGGGTTTTGGACCAGACCTCTATTATAAAACGATTAGGAAATAGCTAGTTGAATATAAGATTCTGGAAAAGCCTCGATAATATCTGATGCAATCAGGCCTTTTCTTTTTTTAAGACCAGCAATTTCTCCTGCCAAACCATGGTGATATACCCCACAAATCGCTGCATTTTCCGGCGAGTAGCCTTGTCCCAAATAGGAAGTAATGATTCCTGTAAGAACATCCCCTGATCCACCAGTGGCCATGTACTTTGTACCAGTTGAATTGAAAATTTGCTTTCCTGATGGAAGGAAAATCACCGTATTAGCACCTTTCAAAACGAGAATCAATTGATACTTTATTGCAAATTCTTTTGCCAACTGAAGGCGCCCTAAATGATCTTTTGACGGACCTATTAATCTAGTAAACTCACCTATATGTGGAGTGAGAATAGAATTCTCAGGTATCATATCGATCATCTCTTTATTCTTAGCCAGGATATTCAATCCATCGGCGTCGATGACTACCGGCTTTCGAAACTCCTCCAAAATTTGTTTTAAAAGATACTTCCTTCCATCCTGACCCCAGCCAGGCCCAATTCCAATAGCATCATAAAAATCAAGGTTGGCTATTAATCCCCAAGTTGACATAGCCTCGGGAACCGCGGTTTGGATAATCACTCTTTCTGTATCCTCAATATGGCATGTTACCAAACCAGAGCCAGCTCTAAGAGCACTTTTGGCAGATAAAATCAAAGCCCCCATTTTACCTGGGCTTCCTCCTGCAATCAATACCTTACCATAATCTCCTTTATAAGAAAATCTATGGAATTCCTTATGAAGGCCAGGAATATCATTTTGCTTTATAAAATAAAAGTCAGAATGAAACTCCTCATAAGTAAGATAATCAATTCCAATATCCACTAGAGCAAGCTCTCCTACATTTCTTGAATTTTCAGGAAGTAGCAAAGACAATTTTGGGAAGGCAAAAGTAACCGTGAAGTCGGCACATACACAGTCCCCCTGACATACCTCATCAGAAGGAAGTCCACTGGGAATATCCACAGAGACAACCTTACCATCAAAGGAATTTATTTTCCCTATTATCGGAATGGCGCTTTCCCTTAATTCACCTTTTAGTCCAACACCTAAAAAAGAATCAATTAAGACACCATATTGAGGACATACGAAATCTACAAAAGATATGATTTCGACGGTATTTGGCAACAAATTCCAATTAATTAAAGCATCAGGGGAAAGTGCTTTTTCATCAGAAAAACATGTCACAATAGATACAGGAAATCCATGATTCACAAGATTCCTAGCAATGGCCAATCCATCCCCACCATTTTTACCTGCACCAACGAATATGAACACAGGATCAAGTTTAAACTCCTCTCTTGCTATGTACCAATCCACGAAACCCAGAGCAGCAACTTCCATTAATTCGTGACTGGATTGCTCTGTTCTTTCCAGATGTTTTAGATCTAATTCTTTGACAAGATTTCCACCAATTATTTTTTGCATCGGTCAGTTCATTTTGGATGTCGACAATTGCGTTTTGGGAATAGAAACTAACAATAAAAACCCTAACCCCACCAAGAAAAAGATTCCCAAAGTCAATGAGCTATTTCGCATGCTTCCTGTTAATTGCTCGATCACTCCATAGGAGAAGGTTCCTAAAACTATGGCCATTTTTTCAGTAACATCATAAAAACTGAAATAAGAGGCATGGTCGGTTGTGGTCTCGGGAATCAATTTAGAATAGGTAGACCGGGAAAGCGATTGGATTCCTCCCATTACCAATCCGACCACAAAAGCCAATGCAAAAAACTCATAAACCGAATAGACATAATAAGCCGCTCCACAGATAAAAATCCAAACAATCACCATGATCACCAAACTGGACTTATTGCCAAACTTTTTTGAAATGAAAGCAAAGAAATAACTCCCAATAATTGCCACAAACTGGATTATCAAAATAGTCAAAATCAATTGATCACCTGGCAATCCTAACTCTTTATCACCAAAGCTTGCCGCCAAGTACATCACTGTTTGAACCCCCATAGAATAGAAGAAAAAAGAAGCCAAAAACTTATTCATGACACCTATTTCCCTCACCTCCAAAAACACCTTCCGGATTTCTTTATACCCTTTGGAAATAATTTCTTTTGTCACATTTTTACCAAAAGGATTTTTCGGTAAAACCCGAAAGGTAATTTGAGCAAAACCTGCCCACCAAACTCCGGTAATCAAAAATGATAATCTAGCCGCCACCCCATCGTCTGGAAGCATAAATGCGGATGGAAACTGGATCATCAATAAATTCAATACCAATAGTATCACTGAACCAAAATAGCCTAGCGCAAATCCTTTTGCACTTAAAAAATCGTATTCTTTTTCCTCAGAGATCTCAGGCAAGTAGGCATTATAAAAAACGATACTTCCTGCATATCCAATGCTTGCCAATACACTGGCAATGATTCCAAATTCCAGATTACTCCCGTCAAAGAAGTACAAGGCAATACAAGAAATGGAGCCCAGATAAGCGAAAAATTTCATGAAAGAAAGTTTCTTGCCAGTAGAATCAGCTATACCTGAAAGCAAAGGAGAAATTAAAGCAATAACCAGAAATGAAAATGAGATAGAATAGGAATAAAGTACCGTATTGATCATCTCGAATCCAAAAAAGCGAACCAAATCGCCACCGTCAGCAGCTTTGGTGACGCTATTATAATAAACCGGGAAAATTGTAGAGGTGATCACTAAACTGTAAACTGAATTTGCCCAGTCATACATCGCCCAACCATTTTGGACTTTCTTTTTATTTGTTAATATTAGTTGCATGGGTTAAAACAAAAAAAGCTATCCCTGATTTGGGATAGCTTTAAATATACTGATTTGTTTCTATTTAGTCTTTTACAACTTTACCAACAGAAGCATAAAGAACTCTTCTGGCATCTGCTTCTCTCAATTCAGTTTGAACATCGGAGATTGGACCCATTTTCACGTCTTTATCCACTTTCATTGAAATCGTAATTCCTCCACGATCTGCTTCAGGCAATTTATCTCTTTCCTGGTTTACCCACTGAACAATTTCAGTTGTATTCATCAAGGCATCGTTAGCCTGAATTCTTGGCTCAGTACCATACAATGATGTATTCTTAGGCTTTCCAATAAAGATATAAGAAATCAAGGTTTTCTTTTGCAATTTCTGAAGCTGAGTAGCTTGAGGAATTTTCTGCTCCACCAATATCTCCTGATCTCTCAACACGGTTGTTACCATGAAGAAGAAAAGAAGCATGAAGATAATATCCGGTAACGCTGAGGTTGGGATATTTTCAGATACTTTGTTTTTCTTTCCGAACTTTCCCATATCAATTAGCTCCTAGTTTATCTGGTTCTGCGATGGAAATCTGCATTCCTATGCCTTCTTTCCCTTTGTCAATAAGCGCTTGTTCTGCGTCATCTTTACCACTCAAAGCTCTGTACTCATCTGTAGATAAGTTGGCTCTGGTTGCATAGATATCGAAGTAAGCTTTTTTCACCAAATCCAATACTTCAAGGTACTTTTCATAGCTAGTACCTCTATTAGTCTTGATGGAAACAACAGCTTCCTTAGGATGGTCAGAGGACTCAGGATCTCTTTTTGCTTCTGCTTGAAGAGAAGCTGGTAGAGAATTGTAAAGAGCAACAGCTTCTTCGTCCGGCGCACCGAAGTTCAAAACAAATGCTTTTACATCTTTGTCCAATCCATTGGCATTATCCCTGTATTCACCTTCTACTAGAAGATCATCGTTCGCATTGACAAGAATGGTGTAGATATTACGCTCATTCTTTTTAATGTCTGGTGGCGGAACGTTTGGATCAACTTTGGGAGGGAGTACGTTCAAAATACCCTTATCCGATGCAATGGTAGTAGTGACGAGAAAGAAGATCAGGAGCAAGAAAGCTATGTCAGCCATAGAACCTGCATTGACCTCCTGGACCATTCTATTTTTCTTTCTAGCCATATTACTTTATCGCTTTATTTAATTCAGTAAATACGATGCCGACTAAAGCGACAACCGCAAGTACGTACGTTGTGATCAGCATACCACCTACCAGTTGAGAACCTTCTGGAGTTAGGTTGAATGGATCAGCCTCAAATTTAGGAAGTACTTCATTGCTAGATATTGAATAGGCAACAAAGAACAACACCAAGATGCCGACAATACCTACTACTGTCTTCAATAAGCTCTTTGGATTGTCCAAAGACTTGATCAAAGGCATTACAATTGAGACAAATGCTCCGATTGCAATTAGTAAGTAACTACCGTATAATAAAATGTCATAAGTATCCATAATGTAGCTTTCTTTGGGGTTAACTTTAATAATTGAAACGCAACTGACGGCTTATTTGCCAGTCAACTTGTGCTTCACCAAGATGTCTACCAAAGTGATAGAAGCATCTTCCATGTCGTTAACCAAAGAGTCAATTTTTGCCACGCAATAGTTGTAGAACAACTGAAGGATAATCGCAACGATCAAACCAGCAACTGTGGTCAAAAGGGCGATTTTAATACCACCAGCCACAAGAGATGGAGAGATATCACCAGCTGCTTCGATAGAGTCAAATGCACCGATCATACCGATTACAGTACCCATGAAACCCAACATCGGAGCAAGAGAGATAAACAAAGAGATCCAAACTAGACCTTTTTCCAATCTACCCATTTCAACAGAACCGTAGGCAATGATTGATTTTTCAACCATTTCGATACCTTCAGAGTATCTCATCAATCCTTGAGTAAAGATAGAAGCTACTGGGCCTTTGGTGTTTTTAGTAACATCCTTAGCTGCTTCTACTCCACCTGAAGAAAGAGCATCTTCTACTTTAGCCAACAATTTCTTCGTGTTGGTAGTAGAAAGGTTCAAGGTGATGATTCTTTCAAGAGCAACAGCAAGACCTAAAATTAAACAGATCAATACTGGAGTCATGTACAAAGGATCACCCTCGATAAACTTCTCTTTTACTACTTGGTGGAAGCTTTGCTCCTCAGCGACGATCTCGTCATCGACGATGGTTGGTGATGCAGCAGGTTCTTCTGCTACAGGAGCCATTTCTTCTTGAGCTGCAGTATCAGCTGCTGCTTCTTGTGCGTTTGCGAAAACAGGAACAAACATGATACCTGCAAGCATGAACAAAGCGATTAACTTTCTCATAATTTGATTTTTAAATAGACTTTTGATAAAGGTTAAATGGTTTCTACACTAAAATCGAGTTTTAAAGTTATCATTTTTTAAATTCAAAAAACAATGGACTCTTTTAGATTTTTTGGAAAAACACTGCTTTTAAAGCGGAATTGGGGCAATTTTTACACGAACGGAAAATATCTCTTTAAACTGTAATGCGCTGCATAATAGCCAAATAAAGGCAAGATTAGTCCGTATTTAATGCAATTTTTCTTTCCAAACTTATCTTTTAAGCCCTTTGAATCAAACAGATAGACGAAGAAAAAACTCTGCATTTTCCGTTTTTCATCAAATAACTTTATCCGATTTCGCAACTAAGTTACAAAAAATGCGTTGCCAACCTCTTTTCAAACAGACTTTCCTAAATCTTTTCATGTTAATTATTTTTAAAATCCCTCAACAATTAAAATTTTCCCTTGCTGAGTCATTTAAAGGACACCTGTTTTAATGCTCTATTCAACATTACACCATTTTTCTCCTCTTTTTTGAAACCTGTATAATTGATATTCTTTATTTGTGATTATCCGCAATCATGCCAGCCACCTTAGATTCTTTGCTTATCTCGTCGGAAGACCTCCCGATAGCTGGGGAGACCAAATACCGAAGTGGTCTCAATTATAAATTTTAACCATTCCTAGATAGCTCTTCCATCTTTACGGGAAGAAAAGCGGATACACATATTCCTATTTTTTTCCTGATAAAAAGTTAATGATATCCATAGAGAAAAGACCTGGAAGAAATCCTAGTCGTTTTCAATTAACCTGCTTCGAGAATCTCCTTAATTTGGTTACAAACCAAATTGTAAGTTAAAGAGCGCTCTCATCACTTTTATTTAATGATTACTCTGAAGCACTGGAAACAAAAAAAGCCAAGCTATTACAAGCTTGGCTTTGCAGAGAGGAAGGGATTCGAACCCTCGATACCCTCACGGGTATACACGCTTTCCAGGCGTGCTCCTTCAACCACTCGGACACCTCTCTAGGTTGATTTTTGACTTGCTATTGCAAATCGGAGTGCAAAGAAAAATATTATTCGCACCGATTCCAAATGAATGACTAAAATACCCTGATTTTCTTATCAGGTTGTCATTTCCCCAGCAATAGGCACCATCAATAGCTTCTTCACCTCATCTGCCGAAGAGTATTGACCTAATAAAAACATCAATTTGGTGATGGCTGCTTCGGTTGTTATATCCGCACCACTGATCACTCCTACACTTAACAACTCTTTGCTTGTCTCATATCGACCTTGAATCACTCGCCCACCATTACATTGAGACACATTTAAAATAATTAACCCCTTTTTCACAGCTCTGGAAAGTGAGTTCATAAACCAAGCCTCACTTGGAGAATTTCCAGATCCATACGTTTCCAAAACCACTCCTCTTAATCCCGGAATATCAAAACAGGCATCCATGATTTTTGAGGTGATTCCCGGAAAAAGTTTCAGAACCATCACCCTATTATCCAATCTGTTTTTGTAGACCAACTCCTTATTAGGTTCGTAAGGGCGGATGGCAGCAGTGTTATAATCTATTACTATTCCGGCTTCCGCAAGAGAAGGATAATTTTCTGATTCAAATGCATCAAAATGGACAGACTGCACTTTTTTGGATCGATTTCCCCTAATTAAAATATGGTTAAAGAAAACACATACTTCAGGCACAATCGGATTTCCATTGATTTTAGCAGTGGCAATTTCCAAAGAGGTCATTAAATTCTCTCTTGCATCAGACCGCATCGCAGAAATCGGAAGTTGTGCCCCTGTGAAAATCACAGGTTTATTTAAGCCCTGAAGCATATAACTCAGCATAGACGCAGAATACGCCATAGTATCTGTACCATGAAGTACTACAAAACCATCATAGCTATCATAATTTTCATAGATAATGTAGGCCATATCTGTCCAGTGCTTCATAGAAACATTGGAAGAATCGATAGGTTCAGGAAATGAAATCACCGTGATAGCAATATTCATATTGGATAGAATCGGGATTTTTTCCAGAATCTTTCCAAAATTAAACGGTACCAAAGACCCAGAATCGTCATATGCCATCCCAAGAGTTCCTCCAGTATAAATGATCAAAACCGAAGATGTTTTGCTGGTTCTTAGAGCGGTATTTAGTCTTACTATTTTATAATTCATAGCTCAAATTCCCTGAATAAATTCAATGCGTTTTCTTTTGTTTTCTTAGCGACCTCCTCCTTTGAAATAGCCAGAAAGTCACCGATTTTCTCAGCTATAATCGGCAAATAAGCCGGTGAGTTCCTTTTGCCTCTAAAAGGCACCGGAGCCAAATACGGCGAATCAGTCTCTAACACGAGGTTTTCTAATTTAAAATGTGGTATCACTTGATCTAAACCTCCGTTCTTAAATGTCGAAACGCCACCGATTCCTAAAAGAAACCCTAGATTGATAATTTCATTTGCCTGCTCCAGCGTCCCCGTGAAACAATGAAAAATCCCCTGCAAAGTTCCGTCTTGTTCTTCTTTGATGATCTGTATAGTTTCATCCATAGAGTCCCTACAATGGAGCACGATGGGAAGATTTCTTTCTTTCGCCCAAGAAATCTGGATTTTCAGAGCTTCTTTTTGTTGCTCAAAAAATGTTTTGTCCCAATATAAATCCAATCCTATTTCACCTACAGCTGCAAAAGGCCTCTTATTCAGCCAATCTTCCATTTGGTATAACTGACTTTGGAAATCCTCTTTGACATCGCAAGGATGAAGCCCCATCATCGGGATACACAAGTCCGGATACTTCTGCTCACAATCCAGCATGGCGTCGATGGTTTCTACATCTACATTGGGCATATAAACCCTCTCGATTCCAGCTTCACGGATATCCTCAATGACCTGATCTCTGTCAGAATCAAACTTGGTAGAGTAAATATGTGCATGGGTTTCTATAAGGCTCATGGGTATTGTCTGGATTTCCAGGTGATTTTGGAAGGCCAAAAATAGTAAAGAATAGTAAGGGAGGATGCAAGCAGGTAATAAAAATCATAAAGTAGCAACCAAACTGCAGAAATCCTGCTACCAATTTTGGAAGAAACCAAAGTCCAAAACCAACTCTGCACTACTATTTTAGAAATCCAGATTCCTATGGCTATTTGCCAGTTCAAGCACATCAAATAGAAAAGCGCAATAAAAAACAATACATGAAAACTGAGTGAAACTTTCCAAATCCAAGGTAATGTCAATACTCCCTGTAACCATCTTTTTCGTTGGCTCATCAATGCTTTCCAGTTTTTCTCTTCTTTTGTTTTCAAAAACATTCCTTTGCTGACTTGCTGTCTGACTAGGTATCCGGCTTTTTTGATTGACATGGAAATCTCCAAGTCCTCTGTCAATGAAAAGGAAGATCTGGCAAAGCCTCCAGATTGGAGGTAGGCATCTCTAGAAATAACCATGTTGTTCCCCAGTCCAGTAGTATGCCCTCCCATATCAGAGATCACTTTAGTGATAGCCAGGATATTCCACCAATCCAACTTTTGAAATATTCCGAGAAGGGAATTAGAATCCACTTCAGTGATTCCATTGATTATCCCAGTATTTCCATCAAAACAACTGACACCTTCCCTGACCCAATCTGGAGACACCTCACAATCAGCATCGGTAAAAAAATAGAATTCACCAAGTGCCTTTTCCGCCAAAATCGCCAATGCATTTGCTTTTCCGTTGACGGGATATTTTTGAATCAGTTCTCCTTCGATTTTCAGCACCTTCCTGTTCGCTTCAGATGCTGCCCAATTATTTAATAGGGTAAAAGTACCATCTGAACTTCCATCATCTGCCATTAAAAATTCCAGCTTCTCTTGTGGGTAATTTAGTTTTTCTAAAGAAGATAAAAGTCTAGGAAGATATATTTCCTCATTTCTGGACGTTACCAAAACAGAAACCAAAGGCAGGTCCTCTGACATTAAATTGGAATGATCTTTCCAAAAAAACTTAGCCCGAAAAATCAAGACTACATATTGCAGCAATAAAACTCCTATGGCAAAAAATGCCAATATTTCTCCTATAGTAATGCCGTTTCCCAACCGTTTTCCTGAATTTGGTCTAAGTAAGTTGGTAAAATTTCGGGTAAAACAGTAGCCGTTTTTTGCTGGTCATGAAATAGCACCACAGAACCGGGCTCGGTCTTTTCCATGGATTTGACCAAAATCACCTTAGGATCTAAACTTAGATCATAATCTCCGCTCAGCATATTCCACATTACAATTTGATGTGTTTTGGAGATTTTCTGAGCTTGGGCATTTGTCATCAAACCATAAGGAGGTCTGAAAAAACGCACTTTTCTTCCAGTTATGCTCTCTAACAACTCATCACATTCTAAAAAATCCTGCTCATACTTTTCATTATTGGTTTTCCATCCATTCAAGTGATGAAAAGTATGATTTGCTATTTCATTTCCTTGGCTTAGTACTTCCTTCGCTAATGAGGTATTTTTTCTCACATTATCCCCCACCATAAAAAATGTGGCGACCATGCCTCTTTTTACAAGTTCCGAAAGTACAAAGTCAGTAATACCCGGGACTGGCCCGTCATCAAAAGTGAGGTAAACTTGTTGTTTACCTGATTCTCCTGACCAGATTCTTTCCGGAAAAAGCCGCTGGACAAATTTAGGAACAGTGTGAAAAACCATTCTTTTATCTGAATCTTAAACTTAACAATGTCAAATCATCCCGTAAGGGAACTTCCTCCGAAAAGTCATTCATTTCTTTAAAAAACTCACGATGGAAATCTTCAGGATCCATGCACAAATGACCATTGACAAATTCCTCGAGACGGTTTTCACCAAATTCCTCTTCTTCCTTATTGATTGCTTCCGTCAGGCCATCGGTATACAGGTGAATCGTGAATTTATCAAGCTCCTTCCGCTCTCCTATTTCCAAAAATGGCAACTCTTCAAAAGCCCCTAAAATCGTGGTGCCCGCCTGAAGCAGTTCTTGACGATTTTGATCCTCCCAACAAAGAATCGGCGCATTGTGCCCGGCATTTACATAATGAAGTTTCTTTGTTTTGGAATTGTAGTGACCCAGAAAAAACGTTATAAAACGCTCTCCTTTCGTATTTTCATACAAAGTAAAATTCAGCTGATTGACGATCATCTTGAGATCTGCATCACTTCTCAACAGTGTCCTGAGCGTTGCCTGAAAATTGGACATCAAAAGCGCTGCCGCAAATCCTTTCCCAGAAACATCTGCAATGCAAAAAAACACCTCGTCTTTTGATCGCTGGATCAAATCATAATAATCACCTCCCACCATACTATGGGGAAAATAAGTCACTTTTGCCTTCAGCTTTTTGGTATCTGGGAGTTCTGCCGGAAACAACATTTGCTGTACCTGACTGGCGATGGCGATCTCCCGGTTTAGAATTTCCTGCTGCAGCTGCTTTCTGGCAAACCTTTTATTTTCTAGAGCCACCACTAGGATGTTTGTTAAAGCCTGAGTGAAATCCAGGTCCAATTCCTGCTTGGGCTCTTTTCTCCTTAAAAACAAAATTGCCAACATTTTATCTTTATGATAAACTGGCAAATAAGTCTCCAACTCCTGAAAGGAATACCCATCCGGAAGTTCTATTCTTAACTGTCCACTGGATTTTTCATCATGAATATCCTTTGAAGGAATCAATAAAGGAACTTCTGATTTGACACCATGGGAGATCATTTTCTCAAACGCACCTTCTTTGGCCACGTACAGGACCATGGATTTGATATTCAAATGCACCAAACAGGTGAACTTAAAAATATTTGCCAAAACCACTTCAGACTGATTTTCATTGATCGCCTGTGTGATTTCGAGAAGTGCCTTAAGTTCGAGTTCCTTGCGCTGATATTTAAATTCGGTATCCAATGATTATAAGGTGTTATGGGCCATCAGCCCTTTTTTAGTCGCAAGAAAGTACAATCCTTTTCCTTCTTTTATAATGTCTACTTGATGAAAACATTCCTCATCAGGACTCGTCAGACATTTGATCAGCCCATTTTGATAAAGGGAGTTTAAAGCCTCCAAAATATCAGAAATCTTCAGATCCAAAGTTTCTTTTAAATAATCAAAAGGCTGTACAAAGTACAATTCATCTAAAACTTCAAATTCATTTTCAGTCATGTGTACTAATTTCTACTGGTAGTTCTTCCTTCCCGTTTAAGCGGCCTTTCCAGATATATTCACCTTTGGTTACCTTCATTGCAACCCACAACATATAAAATGAATGGATCAAGGACGTAGTGATCAAATCTGGAAATGAAATAGGTTTTTCCAAACTTCTTAAAATTCTGCCAAAAGACAGTCCTTCTCCTAGAATTTTAAAAGCCCAAAGGACACAAAATGCCAAGAAACCTTCATTTCCAAGAATCAAAAGTAAAAAGCTAGAAGCCCAAATCAATTGAAAAGCAATAGGCAAAATTGATGAAATCACGTGAAAACCAGATGAATGACTCCTCCATTTACCAGCCCATCGAACTTTTTGATGAATGAGGGCAGACCAGTTTTTTTCTGGTTTTGTTAAAACCAATGATTCTTTTGAGCAGTGATAATAAACAGAACCTGCTCCGAATTCAGCAACGATCTTTTTCAACAAAAATTCATCATCTCCAGAAGGATTTTCTTCATTTCCCCGAAATCCATGTACTTCCAAAAAAGCCGATTTTCGAAAGGCCATATTCGCGGCACTACAGGTCAGCGGCTTTCCGATTTTAAAACTGAAATTGCTCACCAATAAAATGCTAGTCCACTCGAGCATCTGAAATCCATCAAGAAACTTATTCCCCGGATAACTTAGTACTGGACCAGCCACTAATTCCAAATCTTTGGTTTGAAATTGTTTGGTCATGGCTCCAACCCATTGGGCATCCCAACGACAATCCGCGTCCGTTGTCAACATCAATTCACCTTTAGATCGGGACACCGCATAATCAATTGCACTTTTTTTTCCTGTTCCTGGATTGGAAAAAATCTGGACTTTTGGATCATTTTGAAAGTAACCGACCAGCTGGGTAAACGTCTCATCCTCGCTATGATCATCCACAAAAATGATTTCCAAAACTGAATCATAAATATCGATTATAGCCGCATGAAGTTGGGCTAAATTCTCTTCTTCATTCCTCACGGAAATCAACAAAGAAACTGAAATAGATGTCTTAGCTTCGGAATTCCATTTGCTTGCCTTTGGCCAAAAGCTCCTCATTCTCCATAGGAGAAAGAAATAACAGAGTACCGAAATCAGGTAAAAACTTAGCATCTTTTGGGCTAACTTGCGGGGGTGAGCAAAGAAGTGAAAAATACAGGAAAGGAAAAAATCATTTTAGGAATAGACCCAGGCACGACTGTCATGGGATATGGACTGATTAAAACCGAAGGTAAAAACTATGAACTGATTCAATATGGGGTGATTCATCTAAAGAAGTATGAGACCCATGAGTTGAAGCTCAAAAAGATCTTCGAAAGAATCACAGGTATCATTGAGGAGTTTTTACCGGATTCTGTGGCTCTTGAAGCCCCATTTTATGGAGTAAATGTACAATCCATGTTGAAGTTAGGCAGAGCACAAGGTGTAGCCATGGCAGCGGCATTGGCCAGAGAGATCCCGATCACCGAATATTCCCCGAAAAAGGTAAAACAATCTGTCACCGGAAATGGGAATGCCTCTAAAGAGCAAGTTGCGGCGATGCTACAGACACTTTTTAAGTTAACTGAAATCCCAAAAATGCTGGATGCAACAGACGCTTTGGCTGTGGCTTTATGTCATCATTTCCATGAAGGGAGAGTTCAGACCAGAGGCCGTAGTCAAGGCTGGAAATCTTTTATAGAAGAGAACCCCAGCCGAGTGAAAAAATAAACCCGACGATCGTCGGGTTTCGCTATTAGAGATCGATACCTAAAGAGAGTTTCAAAACCCGGTTTTTCACGTCGGTATTAAAATAATTTAAGTTCGAAAACCCGATGTCATAACTTGCTTGGACATTCAGCCCTAAAGGAAGATTCACCCCTACACCTACTACGCCGCCGATATCATATCCCTTCACGACTTCAGTGCTGGTGGAAGAAGTGCCTCCCAAATCATAATTTCTTGAAATCAACACAGATCCTTGAGGGCCGGCAAAAACATTGACTGCTGGAAGAAAATTAAATCTTACCAAAACCGGTACATCGATATAGTTTAATCGCTCATTGATTTCGTCGCCAGTGGTGCCGTCAGTTCCTTCGTAGCCCTTTTGCGAAAACTGGACGCCAGGTTCGATGGAGAGGATACCCACACCTAGTTTATAATATGCACCGGCATGAAATCCCATTTTTGTATCAAAATTGGTATCAGAGAAATTTGAAGAATTCAAACCTGCTCTCAGACCGAATTGAGCTTGTGCAGTGCTGATAAACCCGATCGATAAAATTAAAAACAAAAACTTTTTCATAGACTTTAAATAATTTATATGGTGTTGGCTTGATTTAATGAGGATTTTCACGGCAAAAATTTGACCAAAAAGATTCTTTGGAACTATACTTCTAACAAAATGATGGATTAGAAAAAGTCATAACCCAAGGAAAGTTTAAATACTTTGTTTTTTCTGTCAGGATAATAATCCCCGAGATCATTTTTTGAAACGTCAAAAGTGGCCTGAATATTCATCCCATAGGGTAAATGAATACCGATTCCTCCTACTCCTCCAAATTCAGTTTTGGGAAAAGGTTCCTTATTCGTATCCACAAATCCCTCGAATTCATATTTTCGTGACATCAAAAAAGATAACTGAGGACCTATGAATAAGTTGATTTCTGGAAAGAAATTAAATCTGATCAACAGTGGCGCATCCACATAATTCAATCTTTCAAAAGTCCTTTTGCCAGTATCACGGTCATTTCCCCGAAAACCTCTTTGAGAAAATTGGACGCCGGGTTCGATTGCAAAAAAACCTAATTCCTGCCGATAATATACCCCTGCATGGGCGCCTAGTCTAGCATGGACGTTGGAGTTGGTAATATCACTGGAGCTGAGACCAGCACGAATCCCTGCTTGCCCATTTGCAAAAGCGACGAAACCAAGAAAAAAAACCAGGGACAAAAAACATCTCATAAAGAACACATTATAGTTTTAACCAGAACTAACGCTGATTTTTTTTCTGGATTTTTAAAATGTTTTAACCAGAAAAAGCAGACATCTAATCTAGATTTTTTAATTTACTTCATAAAGTTGACAAACCTTTTTATTTAAAGTCTCAATAAACTCAATTTTTCAAAAAGACACCATGGAAAAGATTCTTGGCATTTTTGATAAATTCCCCTTTCTAAGCGATGAAGCCAAGGCTGGATTCCTAAGCAATTTAGAAAAGGTGGAATTCAACAAAGGTGAATTATTGGAAAAGGAAGGTGAAGTAAGCCAATACTTATATTATTTTTTAGAAGGAGCCGCTAGGAGCTATTACAACAGAAACAACCGTGACATCACTGTTTCTTTTACTTTGGAGGGAGAGTTTGTCACAGCAATGCATTCGTTTATTACCAGGAAACCTTCCTACGAAAACATTGAGACACTCGAGAAAAGCCAAGCTTATCGAATTTCGCATGATACGATGGAACAAATGTTTGAAAACTTTCCAGAAACAGAACGTGCCTATCGGATGATTTTGGAAGAATACTACATCGTACTGGAAGAACAACAGATTTTCTCCAAATTCAAATCTGCCAGAGAGCGATACCTGGAACTCATGGAATACAGGCCAAAAATCATCCAAAAAGCATCAGTGGGCCATATTGCGTCTTATCTCGATATGAGTATTGAGACTCTAAGTAGGATCCGAGCCAAAATCTGATTTCTTGATTTTTATCAATAGCTATATTTCAGGCACTTGATAATATTTGGGTTCACAAAATCACAAACCCAAATCACCATGAAATCTATCCATTTACTTTTTCTTTCGATTATGCTATTGGGAATCATTTCCTGTACTAGTCAATCGAATGAGCAGACTTTTGATTCTTCCAAACTTCCAAAAGCTTCGGAAGCTGAGATTGAGAAACTGGTAGAGGATTTCATAATGGTAGAGGATGGAGGTACCATTTTGGTAAAACCTCTTTTTTATGATGTGAAAACCCAACTGATTCTCGACAATAAAAAAAATATTAAAATTCAAGGTGCAGGAATGGAGCAATCGGTGATTTCATTCCGGAATTTGAAAACAGGAGGTGAAGGAGTGAAAATCGTCGGCGAGAATATCCTGATAGAAAATCTCAGTATTGAAGATGCTCCCGGTGATGGGATCAAAGCCCAGCATACGGACGGGATCACTTTTAGAAAAATCAACGTAACCTGGACCCATGGGGATAAATCAAAAAATGGCACATACGCGATTTATCCTGTACAGTGCAAAAATGTCCTCATTGACGGCTGTATTGCTTCCCATTCCAAAGATGCCGGAATTTATGTGGGACAATCTGAAAACATCATCGTCAAAAACTCTTTGGCTTTCGGAAATGTAGCAGGAATAGAGATCGAAAATTGTGACAATGCCGAGGTTTTCGATAATGTCGCAAGAGACAATGCTGGGGGTATTTTGGTATTCAACCTGCCTGGACTTCCAAAAGCAGACGGTAAAGGCACCAAAATCTACAATAATGAAGTGATTGATAACAACCATGAAAATTTCGCCACACCTTTGGGAGATGGACCAAATGGAAATACGGTGACCATGATCCCTCCTGGCTCTGGAATCGTGCTTTTGGCTGCCAAAGAAGTGGAAATTTTCAACAATAAAATTCTTAGAAACAAGACGACCGGCTTGGCTATTGCGAGCTATCAAATCACCGGATTTCCTTCGGAAGCTCCAAACTGGTCTCCTTATACGCATGACATTTATGTACATGACAACACCTATGAGCGGACTTTAAAAATTCCGGACCTTACCCGGGAACTTGGCCAGATGATATCTGTCTATAACGCACACGGTAAAGCAAAAACCCAAGATATTGTGTACGATGGAATTTGGGACACCAATTTGAGTTCAGATATAGAAAGTAATCCAATGAAAATCTGTATCCAGGAAGCTGGAATGGACGAGTTACATTTTACCCGGTTTTACCTGATGGACGGAGAGGACAACATCCAATCCTTTAAAGATTACAAACCATTCCAAGGTTGTCAAATTTCCATTTCAACTGATGTTTCTGGTTTAGCTTCACTTTAATGATGATAAATTTTAGAAATATTACTTTTCTGGTAGCATCTTTTTCTTTCCTGATTTCCTGCGAAAACAAAAAGGATAGTCAGAACCCAGAACTTCCAGCTCAAACTGAAACAGAACTCGCTGATGGAAATTTTCCCTACAGGAATTTATCAACTTATGGTTTTTTTGGAGGGGAAATAAAAAAACTAAGACCTAATCCATCTTTAATCCCTTACCAGCCAGCCTCTTCACTTTTTACAGATTATGCCTTGAAAAGCAGGTTTATCCAATTGCCGGAAAAGGAACAGGCTTCGATTGAATATGACAGCTTGCTTCTTCCAAAAGGAACCATTTTAATAAAAAATTTCTACTATCCTGCCGATTTATCAATACCCGAAGAAAACATCAGGATCATCGAAACCAGATTGTTAATCCATGGGGAAACAGGATGGGAAGCATTTCCTTATATCTGGAATGACGACCAGAATGAGGCTGTTTTAAAAGTGGTAGGAGGGGAAAAAGAAGTGAAATTCAAAAATCTGCAAGGGGAAGATCAGGTTGTCAACTATTTAATCCCCAATAAAAATCAATGCAAAACCTGTCATAACCAATCTGAGCAATTAGCACCGATTGGAATCAAAATCAAGCATCTCAACAATGATTTTGATTTTACCAATGGACGACAAAATCAGTTGGCTTATTGGACCGAAAAAGGCAGATTGAAAGGTTTTTTGGGGAAAGAGCATCATCCCCATCTTATAAACTACGAGGACACAAGCCAGGCATTGGCAGACAGGGCCATGGCTTATTTGGACATCAATTGCTCACACTGCCATCAGGCAAATGGACCTGCTAGCACCTCTGGTTTGTTTTTAGAATATGATCAAGTGGAACCACTGAAACTAGGAATCATGAAAACTCCTGTGGCGGCCGGAAATGGTGCAGGAGCCTTTGATTATGATATTGTGCCGGGGAAAGCTGATGAGTCTATCCTCACCTACCGGATGAATTCCACAGAAGTCGGAATAGCGATGCCTGAATTAGGGAGGACAATCGTCCATCAGGAGGGAGTGGCATTGATTAAAAAATGGATCAATTCCTTGGAAAAATGAAGCTGTCTCAAAATTATATAAAATTGTCAGCCTGAGCGGAGTCGAAGGCTTTATACAGCGAATTAAGCTACATTTCGATTTCGAGACTCTCGTCTCTCAAATGCTCAATGTGACAAAAAGGAGTTATGAGACAGCCTCGCTTCTAACTAGTCTTTAGAAGGTATAACCTAGAGATATTTTAAAACCTCTGTTATAGGCATCTGCATCGCTGTCTTTGAAAATCGGAGTCATCCCATAATCATAAGATCCCTGGACATTAAATCCCTTTGGCAAGTTATAACCTACCCCAAAGACCAATCCCAGGTCCGTTTCTTTGACATTGTCTCCGTCAAAGCTAATTGTGGACCCGAAGAAATCCCCTTCATACTTGGAGCTAGCCAAAAATGAAATCTGTGGTCCGGCGAAAATATTGATTCCGTTACTTGGATAAAACCTGAACAGAACCGGAACTTCTACATAGTTGAAAATAGCTCGGCTATTTGCAGCATCGTCATTTTGAGTTCCTTTTACAGAGTAATAAATACCCGGTTCGATTGCAAATCGATCTGTGGCAAACATCATCGTATAAATACCTGCATGAAAACCGACACGGTTGGTGTAGTCATTTTCTGAAACGTCCGAACCTCCGAAATTATATAAACTGGCACCTCCCCGGATACCAAATCCGCCAAGGTATTCATGATCGGTAGTCACTACAGTCTGGGCTTGTGTCAGTCCTGTGGCAAATACTCCTAGGGCAAATAATAGCATTAGCTTTTTCATGTGATTTTAATTAGGTTTTAAATGGTCACATGGAATCAGGCAAATCGGAAAATCCATTCCGGGTGATTCTTAATCTGTGCTCGATTTCATGTGATTTTTCTAGTTGGTTTTCCAAATAGTATTCCCATTGTAATGCCACAATTCAAAAATCAATGAATAAAAACTAGACGATAACTTTTTTATCGACGTAATCAGAGTTGAGCAACCCTAAAGCCCCCATATATTTCAATTCAAAATTCAGCGTGTCTCCGACTTTATATTTTTGAGGGTTTTTACCCAAATTAATAATGATCATATCCGAACTCGCTCCAAGGATTTCGAAATCCTGGTCCTTTGGAATTAAGTATTTGGGATCAACATCGAGTAAGCCAATATCTAAAATTGCCCGAAATGAGCTTTGTCCATAAAGTTCACTGTCTATTTCTGCAACTTCCCCTTGAGGGTTAGCTGCCAGATTTCCAACGGGTAGCATGGGTTTTTCCTGCATTTCGATGATTTCTGCATGAAATTCAAAAACATCTCCGTTCATTCCATCGATCAATTTTTCCTCAAATAGATCCACCCCAAAATACAAGGTTTCCCCTACCCGAAAATGGTTGATTCCAAGTGGAAGTTGATGGGTAAACATCAGAGGAATTGTCACAGAAGTCCCAGCCGAAACCCAAGGTATTTTTATATTGAATTTCAACTCGATGATCTGCTTGTAAAGAGATAGCTGAATCAGCTTGTCCGTCGAAGGCATCACACCGTTCAGGCAATTGAGATTCGTACCTAATCCGATCACTTCGATATTTGGAAGTTGGAATATCTGGGAATAAAATTCCACTAAATGTTCCCCCATTACCCCTTCCCGAAGATCTCCGGTTTCCACCATGATGATGATTTTGTGCTTTTTGTTTTGCAGCACTGCCTCTTCACTGATCCAGTGGATTGTGTTGAGTTCACTATTCAAACTGACATCTGCAAACTCCACCATTTTCCCCACATTCCTTTTTGAAACGGGTTTGATGTAGACTGTCTGGACCTTTGGATTGATCTTTTTGACCATGGCGAGGTTACTGATTCTGCTATCATGGATTTCTCTGACCCCAAGATTGATCAGCTCCTGCAGAAACATCCTGTTTCCACATAGCAGCTTTGAGACCACACCCCAAGAGATGTTTTTTTCTTCGAAAAGATTTTTCAGAAACTCAAAATTAGATTTGAGCTTGGTCTTATTTAATGTCAGGTAAGCCATTTTATTTTGTCAATCTCATCTCGAGATATTTGTTGGTAAAGCCGAGACGTTCGTAAAGCTTTCTAGCTGGATTATCCGGTTCCACATGAAGTGCCACCGCACCATTGGCCATTTTGATAGCCGTTTCCATGATTTTTTTGCCGATTCCTTTTCCTCTTTGGGATTCATCTACCGCGATATAAACCAGAATATTTTCAGGAATATATCCAGACATTCCTGTTTTGTTCATCACCAAAGTACCTACTATCTCCCCTTTTTCTCTTGCCAAGACCACAAAGCCTCCAGCTTGAAGCCCTTGATCTAAGGCATAGTCGAGGCATTTCATGATGTCTTCTTTAGGATCTCCATATTTTCCTAAATGGTGGAACAGAAAATCTGCAATCTCGTTTTTTTGAATATAAGTAGCGGAGTCAATCGCCGAAAGTGTTTCTAGTTTGATCATATAGATTTTACCTTATTACTAGTTGATTTTTGAATATAAATAACGGACAAGAAAGCCAGTAATGAGACCATCAGCCCAAATAAATTAGCATCTAACCCAAATGGTAGCGCTACCTCTGCTATGGTCAATCCGGCTGTTACTACCCCGCCAGAAATCATAGAAACCACTGCAGCCGCCCCATTGTTTTGATGGAAAAACAGACCTGCGATAACAGGAACCAAAAGCCCCGAAACCATAAATGCATAACTGTATAGCATCAAACTCAATACCTCTGTCATTTGCCAGGCAATGAAAATAGCCACTGCACCAATCAGCAAAGTCAAAAGCTGACTGAAGCGCATTTCCTCTTTCAGGGATTTCCCTTTTAGAAATCTACCAAATAGATCTGTGGTCAGATTTCCGGAAGCTGCCATCAAACAGGAATCTGCCGTTGACAACACTGCTGAAAAGTAAGCCGACATCATCAGCCCTAAAATCCCCGCAGGTAAAATCTGACTAAGGAGTACAGGCAAGCCCATTTCGGGATCCATACCTATTCCAAATCCTTCCAAAGCTCCTTGCTCCACAGCGACTCGGGAGAGCAGTCCAAGTGACACGCCAAGGAATGCCATAATTGGCCACTCAAATAATCCTGCTATAAACCAGGCTTTTTTGGCAGACTTCACATCTCTGGCTGCAAAAATCCGCTGATAGAGCGTCATACCTACAAACCAAATTGGGATGATAGTAATTCCCCAGTTGGCCAAATCTTGCCAACTTAAGTTACCAAAAGAGAAAAATTCATCTGGCAAAGTGCTTGAAATGCCTTCCCAACCCCCTACAAAATTATAGGCCATAGGCACACCGATCAACATCAAGCCAAGCATTAAAATAATCCACTGAATGGTATCGGTATAAATCACAGCTTTCAACCCACCCATGACGGTATAGACCACGGCAATTCCTCCCATGATTAATAAAGCAAAGTGTAAATCAAGTGCTTCGAAAGTCCCAGAGGCCAATTTTGCTCCGGCAAGGAGCTGAGAGGATGTAAATCCCAAATACCCTAAAAAACAAATAACTGCAGATACTCTAGCTGCCGTGGAATTATAAAGGTGTCCCATGATTTGAGGGAAGGTGAAAAATTTAGCAAAGGCAGGATCTGATTTTACTCTTGGAATCAATAAAACTGCTGCCAGCCAAGCTCCCAATAAACCAGTGAAAAGCATCCAGGAACCTGAAATCCCCATAGCAAACCCCAATCCGCCGAGTCCTATGGAGAATCCACCACCTACATCAGTGGCCACGACAGAAAGTCCAATATGCCAGCTACCTATATTCCTCCCCCCTACGTAATAGTCCTCCTGACCTGTGTTCTTTTTCATGTAAAAAAATCCCACACCTAGCATTGCCAGCATGTAGGCCAAAAAGATCCCCAGATCTATAAAACTCATACCTTACTTTGATTTGTAATAAATTCATTCTAAATTATAACTTTTCAAAGTTAGGCTTTTATGCTTAATTAAGCGAATTTCGAGCTTTTTAATATTGAATTTTACCTTTGATTACAATATTTAATAGGAATAGTTAAATTTTAATAACAAGAAAAAATCTCTAAAACTAGATGTTATTTTTTTTATTGAAGCTTTCGTTTGTGGTACCTTTTAATCTATTTTTTTGAAAGTCAAAATCTCTCCAGATGGAGAGTCGTAAAAGTTTCCAATATCCAATTTGTCGCCTGCAACTTTAAAAAAATATTCTTCAAATGTCAATGTACTTGCCAATGACCAATGTATGGAAATATTAGTATTGGGTAAAATCTTGTATTCATAAGGTCCGGTTCGGTAAAGTTCAGCCTTTTTTAATAGCATGAATTCCTTGCCCTCAAAAAGAGCTTCGAAAGACAAGGTATCTGTAGTGGTTTCAACATTAACCCAACTTCCTCTCAACTCTTCCACATCAACTATTTCTGAATCGTCTGTACAACTCAATAAAGCCAGTGCCAAAACTATTACTATTCCGCATTTCATATTTTTGAGTTTAAAATTCCACGTTTTGTCCGTGTAGAAACAATAGTTAATCAAAAGATTCTTTAAAGGTAACGGTTTTGGGCTTTGCGTTCGGGCGGGAAATCGAAGCACAAAAGCTGAGTTTATTACTAAAGTTCAATTGAAAAACTGCCGTTGAGTTTTGCACGTCAGCCCGCCTGACGCAAAACCCGTGTTGGCGGTTCGTTGTTTTCTTTTCTATATTTCTAATTTTTCTGGTAGTCCGTAAAATTTAATGTCGCTTATATTTTTTATAATGATTTTCATTTCGTCTTTTCTACACTTACTTAATGCCATTCCTCTGTCTGCCAATTCTGCCCAAGGTTCTGTCGAGCTGTATATGCTGTTCATAATTGCTGCTTCAAATCGAGCTCTTTCTCTTTTTTCAGGGATTTGGGCAACAAAAACTCTATACGATTTTAATTGTTCATCAACGGCATTTAGAATCTCTTCTTTCCGTTCGTTAAATTCTTCACGATGTGTCCTTGCGTATGACCAACCGTGCCAAATTTCTACTCGTTTGCCTTGTTCTGCTTCACTTACATTAAATACCGTGTAATTACCGCTTTTATACTCTAAAGTATGTTGTCTAAACCTTTTTTTAGTAGATTTCGTTATTCCGGCACAATAAACTAGATAGCCGTCTTTATATTCAAATGTCCATAAATAAATTCCTTCCGTTTCAGGAATTGTGTCAAGGTTGTTCTGATTTTCGTACCCTGTCCAAGAAAATGGACCTTGCCATTTTATTTCTCTAAGTTCAATTTCTGATATGTCAGTTTTTTGCAATTCCACGCTTAGTTAGTCTTTCGTTTTAGGGTCGTCCTACAATGACCGCCAACGATTATGTATACGAAACCAATTTCGCATATATTTCATTTAGCAGAACGGGCATCGAGCTCTGTTTTTTTTTTCCAACCAACATCCATTCAGCCTTTTAAAATAGGAAATAATCTACTCTAACAATTACTCCTTCTCCTGCTTTCCATCAAATTCTCCTAAATCTTTCGGGAAAGTTCAAAAAGAATAGCTTTTCACTGCCAAAAATCAAGAGTTTCACATATTCCCTAAATCAGGATATATGCGAAACAATTCATCATACTTAAATTCTCCACCAAACCAAAAAAAGCCGACTTTCGCCGGCTTTTACTCTAAACTTTATCTTTTACTTAAACATTGTCACTGCTCAATACTGCAGAGAAATATTCTCTGTTCATTCTGGCAATATTCGTCAGACTGATGCCTTTTGGACATTCTGCAGCACAGGCACCTGTGTTGGTACAAGCACCGAAACCTTCTTCATCCATTTGGGCAATCATTTTCTCGGCTCTGTTTTTACGCTCTACCTGACCTTGTGGCAGCATAGCCAACTGCGAGATTTTTGCAGAGGTAAATAGCATGGCAGAGGCATTTTTACATGCAGCCACACAAGCACCACAACCGATACAAGTGGCTGCGTCAAATGCTTCGTCAGCGATTATTTTTGGAATTGGAATCTCATTCGCATCCGGTACGCCACCAGTATTCACAGAAACGTATCCTCCAGCCTGTATAATTCTATCAAAAGAAGACCTGTCTACCACCAAATCTTTTACCACCGGAAAAGCTGCAGCTCTCCAAGGCTCGATGGTGATGGTGTCTCCATCTGAGAAAGATCTCATATGTAGCTGACAGGTAGTCGTCTGCTGTGGACCGTGAGGCTTGCCGTTGATATACAGGGAGCACATCCCACAGATACCTTCACGGCAATCATGGTCAAAGTGTACCGGGTCTTCTCCTTTTTCGGAAAGTTCCTCATTCAGTACATCCAACATTTCCAAAAAGGACATATCCTTGGAAATTCCATCCAATGGATAGTTGACAAAACCTCCTTTATCAGAGTTGTTTTTTTGTCTCCATACTTTCAATGTCAATTTCATATAGCTATGAATTTAAGTCTAGCGATTATTTGTAAGATCTCTGGGTCAACTTCACATTTTCAAACACAAGCGGCTCTTTATTCAGCTCTTCTTCTTGCTCATCTCCCATGTATTTCCAAGCGGCTACGTAAGCGAAGTTCTCATCGTCTCGCAATGCCTCTCCTTCCGGAGTTTGGTATTCCTCTCTGAAGTGTCCTCCACAAGATTCATTTCTGTTCAAAGCGTCATCCACCATCAATTCCCCTAATTCCAGGAAGTCGGCAACCCGATGTGCTTTTTCCAAAGACTGGTTCAATTCTTCATTAGCCCCCAGCACTTTCACATCTTTCCAGAATTCAGCTCTCAAGGCTTTGATTTCAGCTTTTGCCTTAGTCAAACCTTCTGCAGTTCTGGCCATACCACATTCATTCCACATGATTTTACCCAATCGCTTGTGGAAATAATCGACGGTTTTAGTTCCCTTAATGGAAAGTAGTTTCTGGATTTTGGCTTTCACCTCTGCCTCGGCCTTGGCGAATTCAGGATGATTTGCATCAATCTTGGTTGCTAGGTTTTGTGCCAAATAATCTCCCAAAGTGTAAGGGATCACAAAATAACCGTCTGCCAATCCTTGCATCAAGGCAGAAGCCCCAAGTCTGTTTGCTCCGTGATCAGAGAAGTTCGCTTCTCCCAAAGCATACAAGCCAGGAACAGTAGTCATCAAATTATAATCTACCCAAAGCCCACCCATGGTATAGTGAACCGCAGGATAAATCATCATCGGTGTCTGATAAGGGTTTTCTCCGGTAATTTGCTGATACATATCAAACAAGTTGCCGTATCGAGCTCTGATGGCATCTTCGCTATCGCGCTTGATCGCATCCCGGAAATCCAGGAATACCGCTTCTCCTGTTTCGTTTACGCCTCTGCCTTCATCACATACATATTTCGCATTTCTGGAAGCCACGTCACGTGGCACCAGGTTACCAAAGCTTGGATATTTTCTTTCGAGGTAATAATCTCTGTCCTCGTCTTTGATTTCAGAAGGTTTGATCTGGCCTTTTCTTAATTTCTCGGCCATTTCCACAGTTTTCGGAACCCACACTCTCCCGTCATTTCGAAGGGATTCTGACATCAAAGTCAATTTAGACTGATGATCTCCAGAAACTGGAATACAAGTTGGGTGAATCTGAGTGTAGCAAGGGTTTGCGAAATACGCTCCTTTTTTATGTGCTCTCCATGCTGCAGTCACATTGGATCCCATGGCATTGGTCGATAGGAAGAAAACGTTACCATATCCACCTGTACAAAGCAATACCGCATGAGCTGCATGTGTTTCAATTGCTCCAGTGATCAGGTTTCTGGTTACGATTCCTCTAGCCTCTCCATCGATCGTCACGAGGTCCATCATTTCAGTTCGAGGATAAAGCTTCACTTTACCATTGGCAACCTGACGGCTCAAAGCGGAATAAGCCCCCAAAAGCAATTGCTGTCCAGTTTGTCCACGTGCGTAGAAAGTTCTGGAAACCTGGGCACCACCAAAAGACCTGTTGGCTAACAATCCTCCGTATTCACGGGCAAAAGGAACACCTTGGGCCACACATTGGTCAATGATATTGACAGAAACTTCTGCCAGTCTATACACATTGGACTCTCTTGCTCTGTAGTCACCACCTTTGATGGTGTCATAAAACAATCTGAAAACTGAGTCACCGTCATTTTGGTAGTTTTTTGCGGCATTGATCCCGCCTTGTGCAGCGATGGAGTGCGCTCTTCTTGGACTATCCTGAAAGCAGAAGGCCTTCACGTTATACCCGAGCTCCGCCAATGATGCAGCAGCGGATGCTCCGGCAAGACCGGTTCCTACTACAATTACTTCGTATTTTCTTTTGTTTGCAGGGTTTACCAGCTTACTGGTAAATTTATGTTTTGTCCACTTTTCGGCTAAAGGGCCTGCAGGGGATTTTGAATCTAGTATCATACGGGACTATGGATTAGCTCTGTGTAAAATAGATGTACAGCGGCATACTTGCGAAAAGAGCAGGTATCACAATGCAATAGAATTTTCCCAAACCTTCGATGGCTGGAGTATATTTTTTATGATTTAAACCCAATGTCTGAAAAGCACTGGCAAAACCATGGGAAAGGTGAACACCCAAGAAAATCATGGCAATCACATACAATGCAACCATCCACTCTACCTGAAATGCAGCGTAAACAATGGAATAAAGATCTTTGTATTCTTCTCCACCATAAGTGACTGTAGGGATAGATCCCCAGTGCATCTGAGCCCAGAAACTCTGCATGTGAACTACAATAAACAACAAAATCACAGTACCCAAAACACCCATATTTCTGGATGCTGCACTGGAATTTGTTGATGCTTTGGATTCAGAATAACCAATTGGCCTCGCCGATTTGTTCTTTCTGGAAAGGATGATCGAATAAATGACATGCCCAATGATCGATAGGTAGGTCAGCCATGACAACAACTTCACCGCAGGGTTAGTGGTCATGAATTTTGCGTAGATATTAAAGGCTTCACCCCCGTCATTTTTGAATAAAAGCAAATTTCCGGAAACGTGGCCCGTCAAAAACAGGATGAGGAAAAGTCCGGTCAAAGCCATGATCAATTTCCTGCCTAGTGTGCTACTTAAGGTTTTGGTAACCCAGCTCATACAGATTGTGCGATTAGATTAGAACGAATTCTTTGTAATTATTGGAGTCAAATTTACGTTTGGATGTCATAGTAAACAATCCATGTAAAAAAGGATTGCTTATTTTAATCGGTTCTAAATAACTAAATTCATTAATTATACTTTATTAGTTACATTGGTAGTGCAACACTCTGTTAATTTTTATTGTTTGATTTTAACAGGATTTTCTACTTACTTCTATTTATTTCGTATAGGAAGAAAATATAGTCTTGTAAAACTATTGAATCGCTTTTCGCAAAAACAACGTATTTCAAAAAGTGACCTCAACAAATTGACCAACATGAAGCTGAAACATTTCTTAGGATTTTTTTTGATGTTCTTTCTCATTGGCCTTTCCAATGCCTGGGCGACACACATCAGAGCTGGTGAAATTATCGCAGAAAGAATTTCTGTTCAGACACTTGAGTACCGGATCATTGTGGTGGGTTATACAGACACCCGATCCAGTGTAGTTTTCGGACCAGGAACAATCAATTTTGGAGACGGGCGGGAAGACCAATTAAACACTGAAAGTGCTTTTAATGTGGTCGAATCTCTAGGCAATCAGATTGAAAAAAACACGTTTGTCATAAAGCATACCTACCAAGGTCCAGGAGTTTATACAATCAGATTTCAGGAGTTTAACAGAAATGACCGAACGCTGAACATGGATAATTCGGTGGACACTCCATTTTATGTAGAAACCCAAATCACCATTGACCCTTTTATCGGAGTAAATAATTCACCGGTTTTAACCATCCCTCCGGTTGACAATGGCGCGATCAATTCAAGATATATCCACAACCCTGGAGCATATGATCCGGATGGAGATAGTTTGGCCTATGAAATGGATATTCCTAAGCAGGCTTTCCAGAGACCTGTAAATAATTATAGAAGCCCTGCTTCTTCTGAATTCAGTTTCAATCAGCAAGATGGCAGTACCCCTGCATTTCTAAACCTTGACCCGATATTTGGAGATTTGGTCTGGGATGCTCCTGGTACAGCCGGGCAGTTTAATGTGGCATTCAGGATCAAGGAATATAGAAAACTCAATGGCAAATGGGAACTGATTGGCTATGTGGTCCGGGATATGCAGATCATCATAGAAAACTCCAATAACCGAAGACCAGAACTGATTTTACCACCAGATCTCTGTGTGGAAGCAGGAACCAATATTCAGGAAATCATCCAAGGTTCCGACCCTGATGGCGACCCAATCAAGATCGAAGTATATGGTGAGCCTATTTCCATCACTACCTCCCCAGCCACATTCTCTCCAGATGATGGAGAGTTTCAATCAAGCCCAGGCATTGTGAATTTTGAATGGCAAACTGTCTGCAATCATGTAAGAGCTCGTGAATACGATGTAAGGGTTAGAATTTCAGATCAACCTGCATCAGGACCTAGCTTAGTGGATATTCAAACCTGGAGAATCAAAGTCATTGGACCACCACCTGTATTTGATGACATCGAACAGCAAGCTGGTAGAACTGCGGAAATCACCTGGGATCCATACACTTGTTCCAATTCCGCGAACGAAATGCAAATCTGGCGAAGGATCAATTCAGACCCTTATCAACCAGATAGCTGTGAAACAGGGATCCGTCCAGGTTATGAGCTGGTCGGCATCACTGATATGCAAACTTTCAGCTTTACCGATTTGAACGGTTCGGAAGGATTGGATCCAGGAAACACTTATTGTTATCGATTGGTCGCGGCTTTCCCATCACCTAGATCTGGAGAAAGCGTCGTTTCGGATGAAATCTGTATTACAGTAGACGTGGATGTGCCGATCATCACCAATGTAAGTGTGGAAAATACCGATGCGACCAATGGAGAGATATTTATCAAATGGACTCCTCCCTATGATATTGACAAAACTGTTTACCCGGGACCGTTTACTTATGAATTATTGAGAAATACGGGTTTTACGGGCAATCAAGGCCAGATTTCGCTAGGGGTAACTTCTGACACTTTATTTACAGACACTGGCCTCAATACCCAAAACCTGGTTTACAACTACGAAGTGATTTTACTGGATAGAAACACTAAAATTGATACCTCTTCCAAAGCTTCGTCTGTTTGGTTACAACCTACTATTATCAACGAAGCCATTGAATTGAATTGGGAATTCCAGGTTCCGTGGAACAATTCCGTCCAGCAATACAAGCATGAGGTCTATAGAAACCGAACCGATGCGGATGCGGCAGATGAAGATACATTTGTGAAAATCGCAGAAGTGGATGTCACCCAAGATGGATTTACCTATTTGGATGATGGTAGCTTTAATGGTGCACCTCTGGTCAAAGAAATTGAGTACTGCTATTATGTAATTACAAAAGGCTCTTACAATGTTGATGGACTGGTATATCCGTTGGAGAACAAATCCCAGATTGTCTGTGCAAAGCCGGATGACAACAGGCTTCCTTGTCCACCGGTATTGACTTTCGAAGGTCCAGTATGTGAAGAATATTTGGCTGAACAGCCTTGTAATACTTCTACTTTCTATCATGATTTGAGCTGGACTCCTGATTTCAGCGGAGACTGTGATGATGAGCTAAGTGGCTATAGGTTATATTACACTCCAAATGGAGAAGACAGTGAATTCACCATGATCCAAGAGATCTCCGCGATCGACCTGCAGACCAGAGTCACTCAGTTGGCTACTTACAGAGGGTGTTATTACATCACTGCTGTGGACAGATCAGGAAATGAAAGCGAGCCAAGTAACATCGTTTGCGTGGAAAACTGTCCTTCCTATAACCTTCCTAATGCCTTCACTCCAAATGGAGATGGAATCAATGAGACCTTTATGGCATTTGACAATCCATTTGCCCAGTGTCCAAGATTTGTTTTGGGAGTAGAAATTTTCATTGTCAACAGATGGGGCGTTGAAGTTTATTCATACAATAGCCTTGAGTCCAACGAAAACGACATTTACATCAGATGGAATGGCAGAGATAAAAACGGCAATGAACTTCCTGCCGGAACTTATTATTATTCAGGAACTGTCACCTATGATGTACTAGACCCGAGCCTGCAAACTGAGAGTTTAAAAGGCACAATTCAGATATTACGATGAGTCAAAAGCAATCCATCATATTTTTTGATGGAGTCTGCAATCTTTGCAATGCATCCATAGATTTTGTCATTCGACATGATACGTATGATCAGTTTTTAGTGGGTGCATTGCAGGATGAACTCAGCAAGAGTATTCTTTCCAATTATCAAGTTGACCCCAATTACCTCGATTCTTTGGTTTTACTGGAAAAAGGAAAAATATATTATCGAAGTACTGCTGCTTTAAAAATCGCCAAAAAAATAACTGGTTTTGCGCCATTACTTTATCCTTTGATCCTTCTTCCAACATTTTTGAGAGATCCTATTTATGATTGGATTGGCAAGAATCGCTATCGCTGGTTTGGTAAAAAATCCACTTGTAGATTACCTACAAAAGAGGAACGAATGAAATTTCTAACTGAAGAAAAACTTCCTGACTACCTTTCAGCAAAAGTCTAATCCATCTGCTAGTCGAAAAACTTTATATTTGCCTCATAACAAAATCCAATTGAATGAAAGCATTTGTGTTTCCGGGCCAAGGAGCCCAATTTCCAGGAATGGGAAAAGCCCTTTACGAGGAAAATCCACAAGCGAAAGCATTATTTGAGCAAGCCAATGAAATTTTAGGCTTCCGAATCACAGACATTATGTTTGATGGGACTGCAGAGGAATTAAAAGAAACAAAAGTCACCCAACCGGCAATTTTTCTTCATTCTGTAATTTTGGCGAAAACCACACCTGACTTTGCACCGGACATGGTGGCTGGCCATAGCTTGGGAGAGTTTTCAGCTTTGGTTGCAAACGGAACCTTGGCCTTTGAAGATGGGCTAAAGCTGGTGTACCAAAGAGCAATGGCGATGCAGGAAGCTTGCGAAATCAATCCATCTACCATGGCTGCGATTTTAGGATTGGCAGATGAAAAAGTAGAAGAGATCTGTGCAGGAATCACTGAAGAAATCGTGGTCCCAGCCAACTACAATTGCCCAGGGCAATTAGTAATTTCCGGATCCAATAAAGGAATAGAAATCGCCTGTGAGAAAATGAAGGAAGCAGGTGCAAAAAGAGCATTGCCATTACCCGTGGGAGGAGCTTTTCATTCCCCATTAATGGAACCTGCCAGAGAGAAACTTCAGAAGGCAATTGAAGACACTACATTTAGCAAACCTATTTGCCCGGTCTACCAAAATGTAAGCACTACTGCAGTGAGCGAAGTAGCCGAAATCAAAGCAAATCTAATCGCCCAACTCACCGCCCCAGTTAAATGGACACAATCTGTACAAAATATGGTGAGTGATGGAGCTACCGAATTTGTGGAATGTGGTCCGGGAAAAGTACTACAAGGCCTAGTTAAGAAAATCCATTCAGAAGCAGAAGTCTCTGGATTATAAAAAAAGACCCGCTACGGCGGGTTTATTTTTTATATACCTGAACTGAAGAAATATCTTTGCATTCATCATCTAAAACACGAATGGTTTTTCTCAAAACAGGATGGATGAAATCAGGCATTATTTCTTTCAGAGGTTCTAATACAAATTTCCGCTCTTGTATAAAAGGATGAGGTATTGTCAATTCCGGGGTATTTATTACGTCATCACCCCAAAAAAGGATATCTATATCCATCGTCCTGTCTCCCCAGTGGTCATTTCTCATCCGACCTAATTCGGCTTCGATTTTCTGTATAAAAGCCAACAGAACCATCGGGGTTTCCTTCGTCTCAATCTGAATTACCTGATTTAAAAACGGACCTTTAGCAATCCCCCCCCAAGCTTCAGTTTCGTAAACGAGTGATTTGAACAAAAGAGGGTACCGCTTTGTTACTGCCTTCACAGCATTTGATAATAATAATTCCCGGTCGCCCCTATTTCCCCCTAATAGTAATGTAACTTTTGACATTCTGTCATTCGTATGATTTCAGGTATTATGATTTGGCAAAATAGGTTATTTTCGCATCTTAATTCTATCCAAATATGAGATTCTTAGGCAACGTGCTCGCAGTAATTGTGGGTTTGATAATATTCAGTGTTTTGAGCATTTTGGTTTCTTTCGGCATCATCGGCATGATCGCTGCCTCTGGAAACGAAGAAGTAACGGTCAAGGAAAATTCAGTTCTTCATCTTAATCTTGATGGCAGAACCATCGTAGAAAGGACCAATGAAGATGATTTGGATTTATCCATATTCGGATCTGCCTTTGGCCAGCCCAATGTCGCAGGATTGGTTAACCTAAAAAAAGCCATTCAAGCAGCTAAAACCAATGAAAGTGTCAAAGGAATTTATTTGAATGCCGGTTTGGTCATGGCAGGACAGGCCAATCTTCTGGAGCTCAGGGAAGCTTTCGAAGACTTCAAAACTTCTGGCAAATTTATTCTGGCTTATGACGAAGCTTATACCGAAGGAGGCTATTATTTGTCTTCAGTAGCAGATGAAATTTATTTAAATCCGATGGGAGGGATTGATTTCAACGGGTTCTCTTCTGATGTTTTGTTCTTCACTGGCTTGTTTGAGAAAATCGGCATTCAACCTGAAGTTTTCAGGGTTGGAGAGTTCAAAAGTGCCGTAGAACCTTTCATCCTGAAACAAATGTCTGAGGAGAATAGGTTGCAGACACAGGCATTCCTTTCTGATATGAATGACCATGCGTTGAAAAACATTTCCACTTCACGGAATATCAATTTAGATAGCCTAACCAAAATAAACAACCTGATGCTGGTGCGTGAGCCGGAGGATGCTGTCACGTATAACTTGGTCACTGACTTGGCATACGAAGATGAAATCCATGCAAAATTAAGAGAAAAGCTAGGTCTTGGCGAAGACGATGACATCTCGACGATCAATGCCACGAAGCTGAACTCTACAGTAAGATCATCTGGCAACATTACCTCACCAAATAGAATCGCTGTGATCCTTGCTGAAGGAGAAATCGTCAGTGGAAATGCAGATGGCGTCATCAGTTCAGAGAAATTTGCCAAAGAAATCCGTAAAGCTAGAAAGGACGATAACATCAAAGCGATCGTATTAAGGGTCAATTCCCCAGGAGGATCTGTATTGGCTTCTGAAGTAATTTGGAGAGAAATGACAGAAGCAAAAAAAGAGAAACCTGTATATGTATCTATGGGTGAAGTAGCTGCATCAGGAGGTTATTATATTTCGGCACCAGCGGATACCATTGTCGCACAACCCAATACCATCACTGGATCCATAGGGATTTTTGGGCTTTGGTTTAATACTCAGGAATTACTGAATGACAAATTAGGAATTACTACAGATGTCGTAGAAACCGGGGAGCTTTCAGATTTTATGAACCCAACTCGTCAACTGACGGAGGTAGAAAGAAGCATTGTTCAGAAAAGTGTGGAAAAAGGATATGAAACTTTTATTTCTAGAGTGGCTGAAGGACGGGGCATGACCCCTGAAGCAGTAAAAGAAGTGGCTTCGGGTCGCGTATGGACAGGAAATCAGGCCATCGAAAGAGGTTTGGTAGATGTTTTGGGAGGCCTAGATGAAACGATCGAACTTGCTGCAGCCAGAATCGGAGCCGGAACTGACTATAGAGTGATCTATTACCCACAGCAGAAACCTTGGTTTGAAGAAATCATGAATGAGTTTGGACAAAACGTCAAGCTCAAAATGTTGAAATCAGAATTAGGTGAAAATTTCGCTTTGTATAAGCAAGCACAAAAACTAAAAGACTACCAAGGGATCCAAGTGAGGATGCCAATAGAATATGTTATTAAGTAAAAAGAAGCGGCTTAGGCCGCTTCTTTTATCTTTTCTGCAGTAAAATCATCCAAGCTTCCTCCACTTCTCCCCCTTCTAATTTTTCTTTAGCCAAAAGGTGAAGGTGATCCAACCAGGATTCAGCATCATTGACAAACCTCATTCTGATTTCCTGAATTTCTGACCGTAATGAATACTCTTTTAATTCAATTTCTCCAGGAAGGGACTCCACATTTCCAAGACGTCCCAAATTATTACCCGTCAAAATCGAACTGTTTCTGATTTCAAGTGGAATCTGATCAATCCCAATTCCTTTTGTTCTGAGTGGTTTGGGAATCTGAAATAGTGAATCTCCATTGGCACGGCTATACCAATTTCCTCCTAACCTGGCCACTGCATCGAGTTTACGTGGATCAATTACACCTGAATCATCCAAAATCGCCTCATTCACATGCGAAACGAGAACCTCACAAATCACCAAATTTCCTGCTCCCCCACTTTTTCCTAAGGACTTCACCTCGTTTACCCTACATTCAAAAGCGATATGCGCTTCTTTGATTCTAGGTGGTTTTACCTCTAAAGAGGGAACCTCTGTAAAACCTGCTTTCTTGAATTCATTCACACCTTTTTCATACTCGGTACTTGCCAGTGACATTTGCTCCACAATCCCGAAATGCACCACATGGATCACCACTTCTGGCACTTCCAAAACATTTTCCAAAGTATGCTTGGTCGTATTGTCTCTCACCCTTCTGGATGGAGAAAAAACCAAAATAGCCGGATTGGTACTGAAAAGATTGAAAAAACTGAAAGGACTCAAGTTTACATTTCCAGCAGCATCGATTGTACTTACGAAAGCGATGGGTCGAGGAGCCACGCTACCTTGCAGTAAGGCATGAAAATCCACTGGGGCGAGGTCTTTGGGATAAAAGGTTTTCATATTCTGAAATTAGAATGCAATTTTAAAACTTAAATACTTTTCCACGATTAAGTTCATCTTTTATGAAAACTACCCTGTTTAAACCATTGTTTACGGTGTTGATGGCAAGCTTCCTTATTACTGGAATCCATGCGGAAGTTTGGTCCCAAACCCACAACTTCGCCACATTCAACATCCGCTATGCCAATCAAAATGATGTTGGAAACCTTTGGCAAGATCGGCTACCACATGTCATCAATCTCATTCAGTTTCATCAAATCGGGCTTTTTGGAATTCAAGAAGGCCTACACCACCAGGTCACCGAACTGACCGAAGGGTTAAATTTCAAATACATTGGGGTTGGGAGAGATGACGGCACAGACAAAGGGGAATTTGCGGCGATACTTTACGACGATAAAAAATTCAACTTATTGGATCATGGCACTTTCTGGCTTTCGCCAACTCCTGATCAACCTAGCAAAGGCTGGGATGCTGCATTAAACAGAATCTGTACCTGGGGAAAATTTGAAGATTCAGAAGGTGTGGAATTCATGGTTTTTAATATCCACTACGATCACATCGGTCAGCAAGCAAGAGAAGAAAGCAGCAAGCTGGTAGTATCCCAAGTGGAGAAAATGAACAAAGAAAACTTACCTGTGATTTTAATGGGTGATTTTAATGTCAAGCCCGATAATGAGGCTTATAAAACCATTGTTTCCAATGAGGCTTGGAAAGATGCGCGATTGATTTCAGAAATCCCTTCTTATGGTCCTGCGGGAACTTTCACAGGTTTTGATTGGGAAAAGATGCCTGACGGAATCATAGATCACATATTTGTAAAAGGAAAAATCTCAGTGATTCGACATGGGATTTTAACAGACAATTATGGGAAGAAATACCCATCTGACCACTTCCCTGTACTGGCTGAAATTAAATTTTAAATCAAAAAAAGGGCTGCCAATTCTCGATTAGCAGCCCTTCTGATTTTTTTTGAATCTCTTTTATGGTTCCAAAGCAGCAACACCTGGAAGTACTTTTCCTTCCATATGCTCCAGCAAAGCACCTCCACCTGTTGACACAAAAGAAACGTCTTCACCGAAACCGAATTTGTTTACCGCTGCAGCAGAATCACCTCCACCAATTAATGAGTAAGCGCCACCTTTTGTAGCTTCCACTACAGCTTCTGCGATAGCTTTGGTACCCTTGTCGAAAGACTCCATTTCAAAAACACCCATCGGACCGTTCCACAGGATAGTTTTAGAAGAAAGAATCACTTCAGCAAATTTCACTCTTGTTTCTGGTCCAATATCCAATCCCATCCATCCATCAGGAATTTGGCCGCTGACAGCCAATCCTTGCTCCGCATCATTGGCAAATGCTTTAGAAATCACAGTATCTACAGGGAGTAAAAGGTTTACACCTTTTTTCTTGGCTTTTGCCATCAATTCCAGCACAAAATCCATTTTATCCGGCTCCTGCAAAGAATCACCGATGGTTCCACCTTGAGCTTTCGCAAACGTATAAGACATTCCTCCACCGATGATGAGATTGTCCACTTTATCAAGCAACTGCTCGATAATCAAAATCTTATCCGAAATTTTAGCTCCACCCATGATGGCCGTGTAGGGTCTCACAGGATTTCCCAAAACCTTATCTGCATTTTTCAGTTCGGAAAGCATCAAATATCCACATACTTTATCCGTAAAAAACTGTGCAATGATGGAAGTGGAAGCATGGGCACGGTGTGCTGTTCCAAAAGCATCATTGACATAGATATCCCCTAGTTTGGACAGTTTTTTAGCAAATTCCTCATCCCCTTTTTCTTCTTCTTTGTAGAATCTTAGGTTTTCCAACAATAAAACTTCCCCTGGTTTCAATGATTCTGCAAGCATCTCTGCTTCTTTCCCGATGCAATCAGGAGCGAATTTTACAGGTCTATCCAATGCCTTTTCTAAATCCAATACGATATGTTTTAAGGAAAACTTATCTTCTGGACCCGTTTTAGGTCTTCCCAAATGGGACATTAAAATAGCGGATCCACCATCATTCAGAATTTTGTTGATGGTAGGAATGGCTGCCTGAATTCTAGTGTCATCTGTCACATGAAATCCACTGTCCAAAGGCACATTGAAATCAACTCGAATTAGTGCTTTTTTGCCCTCAAAGCTGAGGTTATCTACATTTTTGATTCTAGGGTTCATAGTAGGTTAATAGATTTTATGAATTTCTGCTTGTTAAAAAGAAGGTGAATTTATCAAAGATTCGCTCAATTACCGAATTCAGGCCATTTGAATTCAATTTGATAAAGAAAAAGAAACAATCAAATTTCAGCAGCGGCCCGTTTTAACCGATCATTTATCGCGTTTCCTAAGCCTCTGGCTGGCATTTTCTCTGCTAAAATCACATCTACATCTTGCTCATCCAAAAATCTCATACTCGCAAACAGCCTCTGTGCAGCTTGGTTTAAATCACCCGATTCACTTAGCTGGATTTGAAGATCCGATCCAATCTGATCAAAACTTCTGGACAAACTCATTACTGCGAAACGTTTGTTCTCCTTAGTATATTTCTCTACGAGCAAATCCAGATCTCCCAAAACAAATGGTTTTCTTGGAGCATAATGACTTTCCAATAATCCGGGAGCCTGAGGGTTGGACGAACTATGATCACGTATCTGAACAGGACCAGCGATCTTTTCAATTTCAGATATTTCTAATCCACCCAAACGATAAATTACAATTTCCTCATCCTCCATTCCTACGATGGTACTTTCCAATCCTACCTGACAATTTCCCCCATCAAGAATGTAAGGGATTTTTTCTCCCAATTGTGCCTCCACATGCCAAGCAGTCGTGGGTGAAATATACCCAAAAGGATTGGCACTGGGAGCTGCCAATGGGAACTCCAATGATGCCAAAAGAGAACTGGTCAGAGGATGTTTCGGTACTCTTACAGCAACCCGATCTAGTCCTGAAGTCACCAAATCAGGTATTATTTCCTTTCTGGGCAGCAACAAGGTCAAGGGTCCTGGCCAAAAAGTCTTAGCCAGCAAAAAAAGTGGCTCAGGGATCGATTTCACAAAATCACTGACACGCTCCAAGGAAGAAGTATGAATGATCAACGGATCAAAACTTGGTCGGTTTTTCGTTTCGAAAATTGAAGCAACAGCAGCCGGATTCAAGGCATTCCCTCCCAAACCATAAACCGTTTCAGTAGGTATTGCCACTAATTTTCCGGACTCCAGAAATCCCTTTGCTTGACTAATATCCTGACCAATTACCGCCATATGTTATTCACAAAAATCGTCAATCCAGGTTTTTGCCTCTGTATAGCCCAAGCTCAAAGCCATCTTTAAATCTGCACAACCTTCCTCTTTCTCTCCAGTTGCGCTCATTCGGGTTACCCCTAAAAGGTAATAAGCGGCTCCGTTTCTTTTATCCAGATTCACTGTATTGGTCAGAGATTCTAAGGCACCGGCAGGGTCATTGTTGCCTATCTGGGCCTTTGCACGGTTAAAATAAACCAAAGCTTGATTCGGGTTTACTTGCAATGCCGCATCAAAATCCAACAATGCATCTTCGTATTCCTCCAGACCTAGGAGCGCCAGACCTCGATTATAGTATATATCCGTTTGGCTTTGATCCAAACCATTGGCCATGTTATAATCTGCAAGTGATTCTTTATAATTCCCTAATTCAAAATTTGCATTTGCCCGATTAAACCAAGGTTTATACATGGCACTATCTGCAGCTATTGATGCCGTAAATACAGGAATAGCTGCGTCATATTCTCCTTGCTGGAAAAGTGCCACTCCCTTAGCATTTAAGGCAGCTGCATTTGATGGATTTTCTTCCAGTGCACGATCAAAATATACGATTGCTTCTTTCCAGGCTTGCTGGTCCATTTTCTCTATTCCAGCTTGAAACAATTCCTCCTCACTTGGACTACAACTACTCATTCCTACTGCCAAAAGGCAAACAATCAACAATCTTTTCACAGGCTTAAATTTTCTGCAAAGATAAGGAATCTGATTTTGGAAAGGTACTTAAGCCTGAAGTTTACTTCTATAGTCTGCGGGGATCGTGACCGGTTTCATGCTTTTCATATCCACAGAAACCAGCGTACAAGCACATTTGGAAAAGATCACATCTTTACCCTCAGCTGTAGTCCCGACCAGATATTGCTCCAGATCAAAAGAAGTTTTCCCTATTCTGGAACAAGTAACATAGGCTTTTAAGGTGTCATTTAAATGAATCGGCAAAAAATAATCAATCCCAACATGAGCAACTACAGCTCCAACCTGCATCAGATCCCAACCACAATGATCCAATAAATAAGCTGCTCTGGAATGCTCAAAATAATTGAAATAGATCCCATTATTCACATGCTGATATCCGTCTATGTCAGAAAAGCGAATCTGGATGGGAATAAAAAAATCTAGCTTTTCTTTAATTTCAGATAGTTCAATTTTCGGCATTAGAGCACAATTTCTGATTTACTTGTTTTCTCCAACATGCGTAGAATGGAAGGATTATAACCGATCATATCCACTACGGAATCAAAAGTGATCCAGGCAAGTGAAATACTTTCATCACTGATATGTAGCGGTTCATTGATATCAGCTTCTAGAATGTACCTGACATCAAAATGAAAATGCTGTGGCACATGAGGACGCTCAGGAATGATGTGCTTATCCAAATCAAAAATGGTAGAGTCTACCAACTCCAGTGATTTGAGCCCACTTTCCTCTTTGGCTTCTTTCAATGCTACTTCAATTAGATTTTCATCGCCATCCGCATGTCCTCCAAGCTGTAACCAACGTCCTAATTTGCGATGCAAAGTCAATAAGGTATGTGTCCTGCGCTTATTCACGACCCATGCAGAAGCTGTGAAATGTCCCTCTAGCCTTTCTCTTCTGTAAGCCAAAGGATCATCTGTCAATTCGATAAACGAATCAATAAATGCGGATTCCTCTTCGTAAGGAGTTCTGTACTTCTCTAGCTGACTTTTTAATATCGTTCTATCCATTTTAATTTAATCAAATAATAAATCCAGAAATTGATCAAATGGTTTTGGGTCTTTGTATAATCGATCAGAATAGATGGTCACCAAAAGCTTGATGTAACTCGGCTGATTGTCAATACTAATCTTTTCCAAGGTAACATTTCCAAAAAGCTGGGAAATTAAATCATCTTTTTTTGGCGCTGATAGCGGAGGCTTGAAATAAAACTTTTCTGTAAGCTTTACTTGGTCGTTGATTTCCTCGTATTTCCGATCCAAACTTACCTGCCTATATCCCAAAGCTAAAACACGCTGGCTAAATGCCAAGAAAAGTTTAGAAAAAGATTGAGGATCAAGAGGGGCTTGATAACTCACTGCCAAACCGTTGGCATAGGGAGATTCAAAAATATGAACTTCCGGTTTTTCGTGGATCTGAGTTCTTTTGAAATGGTAATTTCTATAAATCAGATCCAAAACCTCTCTACCTTCTCCGGTTTTTGTCCAGTTTATTGCCTCATCTATATCCTTTGTCGACAGGGTGTAATTCTCTTTATGGTTCACGGCTGCTTTTGAAGAAGCCGGAAACACTTTATTGATCATGTCTTCAAAGAAATTTCCCATGATTTGAAATTAGGTATTTACCTTCGGAAGTTGAGGAAATCATGTCAGAATCTTCCATTCTCCGGAGAGCAGAAAACAGTTTTTCAGAACCGGGAGTTTTTAATTTTTCAAGCAATTCCTTCTCAGTTAACTCTCCAAATTCCCTTAAAGTTTCGATAACCTTCTTTTCAAGATTTTTTTCTACCAATCCTTTTGCAGCCTTTTTTCTATTTTCCATACACCAATCACATACCCCGCACTGGGAATCTGTCGCCTCACCAAAGTACTCCTGAATAAATTGAGTCCGGCAAATTCTGTTTTGGTGGGCATAAGCCACCATGCTTTTGGCATGTTCCAAAGTCAAGTTTCTTCTGGCCTCAATCCTTTTAAAATTCAAGGGCAATTTCCCTGCATCATATCTAGGCGTCAGGAAGGTCAATTGAGGCTTGTCTTTTCTTTGATCATAATCCATTACTTCTAATTCGGCAAGTTTTCTAAGCCTACTGATCACATCAATTTCCCGAATCTCCAAAACCTTGGCAAGTTTAGCCTCTTGGATAGAAATGTATTCAGAAAAGAGATTTCCACCATAAGTCCTTAAAAGTACTTTCACCAATGGATCTAGATTGGCATAGGCTATCTGCACTTCGTAAAGCCTTGCGGGATCCACTAAAAAATGAATCCTGGATGGTGCATAGAAACTTTCATTGAGAGAAATCAGACCTTCTTCTTCCAGGACTTTCAAGGCATAGAAGGTCTCTAAAACTCCTAGGTCATAATTATTCGCAAACTCGTGATAAACAAAGTCAAAGCTGCTGAACATATTACTACCTACAGCTAATTTGTAATAATTGGCCAGGCATTGATAGACTCGTTTTATGAACTCAATAGGAGGATAAACCAATGCGGCCCTGTTCATCATTAACTCAAAATCCTGCGCATTGCTCATCAAAACCGCAAAAGCTTTATTTCCATCTCTTCCGCCTCTTCCAGCTTCCTGGTAGTAGTTTTCGAGGTTTTCGGGTAGATCACTGTGCAAAACCACCCGGACGTCCGGCTTGTCTATCCCCATCCCAAATGCATTGGTACTGACAATCACTCGAATCTGGTTTTTCATCCATGAGTTTTGCACGGTGTCTCGATCCGCCATACTCATCCCCGCATGGTAAGCAGCAGCCGAAACCCCCAGTTTTTGAAGAGATTTGGCTATCTGATGTGTTCCCTGTCTGTTTCGTACATACCAGATCGCCGAGCCCTGTACCCTAGTTAAAACCTCTACCCCTTTTTCAAATTTATTTTCTACCAGCCTGACGCTGAAACTCAGATTTTCTCTGGCAAAGCTTTGATGAAACTGTTTTTCTTGTTTCATCAGGAGTTTTTCAACAATGTCATCGCAGACAGTTGGGGTAGCTGATGCGGTCAATGCCAACACCGGAACCTGGGGATGGTATTGTCTGATCTCAGCGATTTCCAGGTATTGAGGCCTGAAGTCATAGCCCCACTGCGAAATACAATGTGCCTCATCCACGGCAATTAGATTGACGTTCATCTGTTTAAATCGCTCGATGAACAAATCCACTTTCAAGCGCTCGGGAGAAACATATAAAAATTTAAAATCCCCATAAATGCAATTATCCAGCGTGGTGTCAATTTCCCGGTAACTCATTCCCGAAAAAATCGCTGCAGCCTTTACTCCTTTACTTTTCAACGCGTCTACTTGGTCTTTCATCAAGGCAATCAAAGGACTGATTACCAAACAAATCCCTTCCTGAGCCAAGCCAGGGATCTGGTAGCATAAAGATTTTCCTCCTCCCGTAGGCAAAAGTGCCAACGTATCGTTTTTAGAAAGTACGGCATCGATGACCTCTTTCTGAATCGGTCGAAACGACTCAAAACCGAAAGTATCAAGGAGTATTTCTTTAATGCGGTTTTCCAATTACCAAGAAGGATTTGTCTTATTCAAAAATGAAGAAATTCCCTTTATGCAATCCTCGTGGGACCTGGCTTTGGCATTGACTTCTGAAGCATAAAGCAAAGCCTTTTCTCTCGAATCACGGTTGAGAGAACGTAGGAGGGTTTTAGTGGTTGACATTGAAAATCCTGAGTTTTGGTCGATGAGTTTGGCAGCAAAATCCAGCACCCCTTTCTCCAAAAACTCATCATGACAAACTTCAGTAATTAATCCCAATTCGGCAGCTTTTGCTGCAGAAATCAATTCCCCTGAAAGCAATAATTCCTGGGTTTTTGCCATACCGATCTGCTCAGATAAAAATACCGAGACCAATGCAGGTACAAATCCAATTCTCACTTCTGTATAACCAAAAAGTGCATTGGGAACAGAAAAGGCAAAGTCACACACTGTAACTAATCCACAACCTCCCGCCAAGGCATGTCCTTGAACCTTGGCAACAACCACTTTTGGCATATTGTAGATCAAGGTCAACAAATCTTTCAGATGCAAGCTGTCTTCCAGGTTTTTTGAATACGAATAGCCTTGCAGTTCCTGCAAATATGCAAGATCTGCTCCTGCGCAGAAAGCCTTTCCTTCCGCTTCCAGAATAATCACTTTGACCTCGGGGTTCAGGTCCATTTCCTTAAAAGCCTGATGGAGGGAGGAAATAAGTTCAGGCCCTAAGGCATTTCGCTTTTCCGGCCTATTCAGTTTTATAAAACCGATCCTGTTTTCTACTCTTGTCAATACAGCATTTGTCATGAAACAATCTTTTTGGAAAAAGAATCAATTTACTTTCCTATTAACTCAAAGCCAAAAAAGTCTAGAAAAGTATTCTCATCGCATTGGATCCTACCTTGATTTTTTCTGTAACAGGCATATCCTGCCATCTGCCTTCTTCCCAAATCAAAATAGATCTTGGAGGGTGTTCTGATAAATCCAGTTCTTTTTTATCGAATGCAATTCTTAATCCCTCCAATGGAAAATAATAGTCAAATCTATTCGTCTCTATACCAGACAAAGGCTCAGGTATCAAACCCCAACCTCGGGATAAGCGATATGGATCTACTTTAAATCGTATGTCATCTGGCTTTACTCCGGAGTTCCAGCTTCTGATATTTCCATTTGAAACCAAATCCATAATCATCCCATTTTCTGTCTGGTAAATCAGTAATTCGTCTGAAGGAGAAACAATCGTGTCAAAAAGCCTAGCTCCTACCCAGACAAAGCTTAAAATTAAAGCCAACCAAACCAATTTTCTCTTTTGACCCTCTTCCCAAGCAGCCCAGAACAACAACAGCATCCAAACCAGCATCATTGTCGAAACCGAAATAGTCAATCTATCCAGTACCGAATGAGGTAATTTCTGAATTTGTTCGATCAACCAGGATTGGACAAAAACCAAATAGCTCACAAGGATTCCAAGGAAATCACTGAGATAAGGTATCCATCCAAAAATAACCAATGGCACCCCGACCTGCATGATCAGAAAAGCCATAGGGATCACCACCAGATTGCCAAGTAAAAAGTAGGTGGGAAAAGAATGAAAGTAATACACCGTGAGTGGAAAAGTTGCCAATTGGGCAGAAATGCTTACAACAATCAATTGCCAGATGTATTCAGAAACTTTTGTGTCAGGTGTCCAAAGTCTGGAAATCAAGGGATGGATCAATACGATCCCTCCCACAGCCAAATAGGAAAGCTGAAAACCTACTTCATAGATTACATCAGGAGTTACAGTAATCATTAAAATGGCTGAGAATGCCAGAACATTGAAAATTGATGGTTTTCTTTCCCTCATTTGACCAAATGTAATAAGCGTAAACATGGTAGCTGCTCTCAAGACGGAAGGTGACATCCCTGTCAAAAGTGCGTACAACCAGATACAACAAACCACCAGGATCAAGTAACTTTTCAAGCCGACTTTTTTCAACCCAAAAGGTTTGATCAGATACATCAGAAAAACATAAATAATCCCCACATGAAGACCTGATACAGCGAGTACATGCATCACTCCCGATTGGGAATAGGCTGATTTTGTATCCTGATCCAGAAATTGTTTTTGTCCTAAAAGAAGTGCCTGTGCTATCTGATTCGATTTGGAATCAGGAATTTTCTCTTTGAGTTGCTCGCTGATAAGATGTCGTAAGTTTTCTGTCCAATATTTAAGATTTTGATGGGGATGAATCCCGATCAATTCTGCCTTTTTCCCTATAAAATGGCGGTTCTCAATACCCTTTCTAGCTAAAAAAGCAGCATAGTCAAATTCCGAAGGATTGGTGGGTTTTTCGACCGGCTCTGGTATCCCCACTACATAAAGGATCATTCCGGGACTTAATTCCACTTCCATTTGATGGTAAATCAAAACTTTTCCAGAGGCATTTTCCCAATGTTTATCCTGAATTATGGCTCTTACTTCGAGGATGTTTTCCCTGGAATTAGGCTTTTCCAAGTCATATTGGATTACTTCCGCCAAGTATCCATCAGCTTTAGTCCAATCTTTATTTTCAAAAGTTTTTTTATTCCAAGAAGCCAACAAGCCTCCGAATAAAAAAAGACAAACGTAAGCTAAAGAAGCAAGCCCTAAGCTGCCTAATTGTTTCCGGAAAATCAAAAGTCCAAGAAAGTAGAGAATCCAAGCTACACCCAGCGTAATTAGCCAAAAAACGGGCTTGAATTGAAAATATCGATCGCCAATTATCCCCATTAGCAGAAAGGGCAGATATCGTAAAAATGGAAAGTCTGAAAACCTCATGAAATTTTAAAAAATTAAAACTTAAGTTACAGATTTTCAGACAAAAAAAAGAGGCTGTCTCAAAAGTCTATGATATTGTCAGCCTGAGCGGAGTCGAAGGCTTTATACAGCGTATTAAGCTACATTTCGATTTCGAGACTCTCGTCTCTCAAGTGCTCAATGTGACAAAAAGAAGTTACGAGACAGCCTATTTAAATTATGTTTTCGATCTTAAAATCTATAGCCAAGATTAAATCCTGCATTGAATTCTATGCTGGTAAATCTATCTGAAACCTCATCACTGAAATTTCTACCTACACTGGCAAAAGGCCCAAAAGCGAAATTCTTGGAAAGCTCCCATTTATATCCCGCACCTACCCCGATGATAAAAGCCGTCATATCCGTAGTTACCACCCCTCCATCTCCAGGCTCTTCAAAATCCCCAAATCGTATTTTAGCTAGCGGAAACAAATAAATATTCCCTTTGTCACTTTCACCAAAGTAGAAATTCATGGATACTTGAACAGAATTAGTCTTGTATTTCTTCCCTTTCCCCTCAGAGTTAAAGCCAAATCGGTCATTTATAAAGCCTTTGAACTCCAAAGAATGATCATCGCTTAAGTATCTTTCATATCCCACTTCAAAGGTCCCATAAAGAATCAGGCTTACAAAGTTTACTTTCACTTCGTTGTTATAGTCCCCGGCATAGCTTTTTCCAGAGCTACTCGAAACCACCTCTTGAGCCATGCCCATGCTTATAAAACCAAGCATCATTGCCATTGTAAAAATCGATTTTCTCATAGTTATTTAGTTTTCAAAGGTTAATACAATTCTTAAGCAAGCTGCATTTTATAGTGTAAGATGTTACATTCTTCGAAAATATTTCCAACTTTCTTAAAGTTAAATTTACTATAAAGTGGGACAGCGGAGATCTGGGCATGTAAATATTTCAATTTCCCTTCCGTACCTGAGTCTGATTTAATATCTGTCAGCACAGTTTCTACCAAAGCCTGTCCTACTCCTTTACCTCGTGCTTCTTTCAATACGGCAAATCGTTCCAGCTTCACACCATTCTCGGTTATTCTCCATCTTGCTGTTCCTACTGGAACTCCGTCCAATGTGGCCAGAAAATGACTGGACGTGTTCTCAAACTCATCGTACTCATCTTCAGCCGCAACCTCCTGCTCTTCTACAAAAACTTTTTTCCGGATCGAAAAAACTTCATTTAGATCCTCTTCAGTTGATATTTTTTCTACCCGCAGCATCGTGTTTCATTTGATCTTTTTCAGCTTGATCTTTCTCGTAGGCTTCAATAATTGACTTCACCAATTTATGCCTGATTACGTCTTTTCCACTTAGGTGAACTACCCCGATCCCTTTCACATTTTTCAAAATCTTTAAAGCTTCAGAAAGTCCGGATTTTTGCCTTACCGGCAAGTCAACTTGGGTCTGATCACCTGTGATGATTACTTTGGAATTTGGACCCATTCTGGTAAGAAACATTTTGATTTGCTCATTTGTTGTGTTTTGAGCTTCATCTAGCAAAACAAATGCATCATGGAGTGTACGTCCACGCATGTAAGCTAAAGGTGCAATTTCTATCACCCGGGTTTCTTGATAAAACTTCAGTTTCTCTGGGGGGACCATATCTGCAAGGGCATCGTATATCGGCCTCAAATAGGGATCCAGTTTCTCCTGTAAGTCTCCCGGCAGGAAACCCAGGTTTTCTCCGGCCTCCACCGCAGGCCTGGTAATGATAATCCGCTTTACTTCTCTATTCTTTAGTGCCCTAACCGCCAAGGCGACAGCGATATATGTTTTCCCTGTACCAGCTGGCCCAAGGGCAAAAACCAGGTCATTAGCCATCGCAGATTCCACCAGTTTTCTTTGGTTTGGGGATTTAGGTTTGATCACCAATCCTTTATTGCCAAATACAATCACTTGATCACGACTTGCTTCTTCGAATGGAATCCCCTCTACATCCAAATAATCCTTTACATTTTCAGGTGTCAGGTGTCCAAATCTCTCCAGATGCTCTAGCAAAAGATTCAGCACATCATTGATACGCAGAATCTCAGGAGCTCCTCCTTTAATCCTGATTTCATTTCCTCTGGATACAATTTTACTTTGAGGGAAAGCAAGTGCGATTTGCTTGATATTTTCATTGGCAGTACCTAAAAACTCAGCCAATGGCACATTTTCTAAAGTGATTACTTTTTCTACCAATCTGTTTTCTTTGATTAGATTATCCTTTCACGAACGAATAAATTTCTATTTTTGTCCGCAGCTACACTAACAAAAGTACACAATTTTAATTGACATGCTCCTATGGCTTTGGTGACTTTCCTTTCAGATTTTGGGGATAAAGATTATTACGTACCTGCGGTAAAAGCCAAAATGCTTGCAGTAAATCCACAGTTGAATATCATAGATATTTCCCATTCTATAGATACGTTTGACATAGCCCATGCGGCTTTCGTTTTGAGATCGACATTCCGGGAATTCCCAAAAGGGACTGTTCACTTGGTAGCGATGAATACTACTGGCGCCTTGACTCAGGGGTACATCGGGATCAAGCTGGAAGAACATATCTTCGTCGGCCCAAATAATGGCGTTTTGAGTTTATTGGCGGATCACGATCCCGGCATCATGGTACAGTTTGCAGACATCCATGTCCAGGATTCCACTTTTCCTGCCAAGGATATTTTAGCTCCAATCGCCGCAAAAGTGGCAAGTGGGGCAGCAATTCATGATTTTGGTGGACCTTTAACAGGTTTCAGAAAACTGATGTCCCGCCAAGCCAAGGCTACAAGAGAACAAATCCTGGGGCATGTCATCCGAGTAGACAGGTATGGAAACCTCATAACCAATATCCAAAAAGAGGTCTTCGAAAAACTGAATCCCGGTAAGTTCAGCATCGAATTTGGAAGGGAAGAGCTTTTCCATTTAAACAAAGGCTATGATCAGGTAGAACCGGGAGATTGCTTTGCTTTTTTCAATAGTTTGAACCTATTGGAAATTGGAATCAACCATGGGCATGGCGCTGATTTACTTGGCTTAAAATATGACAGCGTGGTATTTGTGAATTTCAATCTGTAAGGCATGTTGATCCGAATAGTCAGGATGACTTTCCAACCTGAAAATGTCACTGCATTTTTAGAAAATTTTGAACTTCATAAAGAATCTATCAGAAATTTTCCCGGCTGTGAGCATTTAGAGCTGTGGCAAGACGAAAATCAAAAAAATATTTTCACCACTTACAGCCATTGGGAAAGCGAAGATCACCTGAATCAATACCGTGATTCTGAGTTATTTAAATCTGTTTGGAACTATACTAAAGCATTATTTTCAGAAAAACCTTTCGCTTCCAGTTCAAAAAAAATTGAGGAAGTGGTAAAATGAGTTTGTAGAAAAAAAATTCTTTACTCATATTTGCATCCCGTTACGAAAGCAACGGACCGAGATCTTGAGAAATCAGGATTTACCAAAAGCCCAGGTGGCGGAATTGGTAGACGCGTTGGTCTCAAACACCAATGCCTTCGGGCGTGCCGGTTCGACTCCGGCCCTGGGTACTAAAGCCTGCTGAAAAGCAGGCTTTTTCTATTAAAACCTTTCAATAATGAAGCAATAAAAATTACAAATATTATTACTGTCTATTTTTTGTCATTTCCACCCAATAAAAATCAAAAACACACCTAGAACTAGTAAAACTATCGAAAGCCCTTTATTTCTAATTTTTCTATTATACCAAGAAGCTTCATTATAAGCATTGAAAGACTTTAAAAGAAAACTGGCACCAAAAGTCGCCACATATAAGCCAATAATTGATAGCCAATTAATGCTAATGAGAATCATTATTCCTTGCCAAAATAATATTTGGCCACCTAAAATTAACCCCCAATAAAGAACCCTAAATTGAAAGTTTAAATACCCTCCAAAATACCATCCTTTCTCTTTTTTATCTCTCCTTTTTTCAAGCCAAATTCCCCCACCAAGAATTAGCAAACCGAAAACAAAATGCAAAAACCAATTTTCGATTTCCATTTCTGCTTTTTTAATTTCCTCTCAATATCTCCATCGGAGGTTGGATGATGATTTTCCTTCCATTCAGCCATCCCAAAATTATTGTCAACGCTGTAATCGCCAGATACAAGTAAAGCGCCTCTAACCATGCTCCCCTAAAAGGAATATTGAATAGAAATTCGCTTAATAAATAGGTTGCCAAGAAGGATAAAATGATCCCCGATAAAGAGGCCAAGCTTCCCAGAAAGAAATATTCCAATGTATTTATTTTGCTGACAATGGCAGAATTCGCTCCTAAAGTCCGGAGCAAAATACTTTCCCGCATTCGCTGGTATTTGGAAATAATCAGAGAACTAATTAAAACCAGAACCCCAGTAGCGATACTAAAAAAGGCCATAAACTGGATTACGAAGCTGATTTTACCAAGAATTTCTTCTAAAGTTGCCACGATCGTACCCAGATTGATAATGGAGATGTTCGGAAAAGTCCTTACGATATCAGCCTGCACATCAGCCGCCTCTCTGTCATTTTTAGTTTTGGTAATCAGCACGTGAAATTTTGGGGCTTGCTCCAAAACCCCTGTAGGGAACAAAACCAGAAAATTCGTAGAAACCTGATTGAATTTCACATCACGGAAGCTACCAATATAGGTTTTGATTGGCCTTCCCTGCACGTTAAACTCTATTTCATCTCCGATTTTCAATCTATTCCCTTCTGCAAATCCCTTTTCAAAACTCACAAACACAGAATCGCCTCTTGCCCCCATCGGAATCAATTCTCCATCAGTCAATGTTTCCGAATCGATCAAAGTATCCCGATATGTCACACGAAATTCCCGGTTATAAATCCATCTAGAGTAATCCTCTTCATCCGGAAGTTCTTCATTGGCTTGTTTATCTATGCCATTGATCGAGTTTAACTGCATCGTCACAATTGCCACTTCTTGCATTATCGGCAAATCTCTCGACTTTACTTTCTCTTTGACATCTTCAAGTTGCGCTGTCTGAATATCAAACATCAGCATATTAGGCTGATCTTCTTTATCTGCAAACCTCGCTTCTTCAAGCAATTGATTCTGAAGAAAAAAGAGCGTAGAAATCATCGCTGTTCCCAATCCAATGGTGGCTATCAAAGAGACAGTCTGGTTATTTGGCCGATACAGGTTTGCCAATGACTGGCGCAGCGGATAAGAAAATGACAAAGGAAGAAACTTCCGTACTGCCCAGATGATACCTTGGGCAATTCCCCATAAAATACCAAAAGCAAATACAACAAATGCGGTAAAGCCAAAAGCAAACATCACATCATCTAAGAGGTAAAAACTAAAACCCCAAATGAAAGTGAGGATTGCCAAAATAACCAACCACCGAAGTGGATCTTTTAACAAAGTGGTGTCAGCTGTTTCGGGTCTCAAAGTAGCCATTGGTGATACATTTCTCACTTTTAGCAAAGGTAAAAGCGCAAACAACACCGAAACGAATAAGCCAGTAATGACACCAAAACCTACAGAGAGCCATGAAATCCCAAAACTTACCTCCACCGGAAGAAAATCAGAGAAAACAGCAGGTAGTACGTATTGCAAGAGGGTACCTAAGAAAGCTCCTAAAACCGCCCCTACCAGTCCCATGATTTTGATTTCGGTAAGGTAAATCAACAAAACATCCCGGGAAGAAATTCCAAGGCATCTCAAGACTGCCACCGAAGCAAGCTTTTCCTTTACAAAGACATTGACCGCACTTGCAACGCCTACACATCCCAAAAGCAAGGCAATAAATGCCACTAAACTCAAAAAATTGGACATGTTCGCAAAGGACCGTCCCGTAGAACGTTTTTGATCTTCTACGGTATCCGCATCTACCCGGTCTATCTCCCACTGGTCTTCAAATGGCTTTATCAACTCGTCCACATTCGTGGCAGGAGCAAACTGGTAATACCGGCTATAATTCACCCGGCTTCCATACTGGACAAGCCCTGTTTCTTCCAGGTATTCCATTGGTATATAAACTGCCGGTGCCACAGTCGCAGTAATTCCCGTTTGGCCCGGAACAGCTTGAAGTTCACCGGCAACAGTAAATTCCACCATTCCGACTTTAATCTGATCTCCCACCTCTGCTCCAAACTGAGCTAAAAGTGCTTTTTCCACCAAGGCTTTTTTTCCTCCACTTCGAAAATCTGCATCTCCGGAAACAGGAATAGTTTCTAAAAAACCATAAAATGGAAAAGCGCCTTCCAAAGCACGAACTTGAGTCAATCGACTTGCTCCGGTTTTGGGATAAGCGACCATAGAAGCAAAGTTTACTTCGGAGGCAGTTTCTATCGCAATGGAATCCACAGGTTGATCACCCAGTGGCTGATTGTTTTCCAAAACCAAATCTGCACCAAGCAACTCCTTGGCCTGATTATCAATATCATTTGTCAGGTTTTCACCAAAACTGCTGATCGCTACCAATGCAGCAATCCCTACTACAATGGAGCTGACAAAGAGTAATAGTCTGGAGATGTTTTTCCTGAAATCCCGGAAAGCCATCTTAATAATCCATCCAAAATCAGGCATGTTCCCCCTCCTGTATTTTACCTCCTTTGATATGAATGATTCGCTGGGTTTTGGCTGCTAACTCCAGGTCATGAGTCACCAAAACCAAAGTGGTGCCTTGTTCTTTATTTAGGTCAAAAATCAATTTTTCAATCATTTCTCCAGTTTCCGTATCTAAATTTCCCGTTGGTTCATCTGCAAAAAGAATTTTAGGCTCATTGGCAAATGCCCTGGCGATAGAAACACGTTGTTGCTCGCCACCGGAAAGCTGAGTCGGATAGTGTGTAGCACGGTCACCCAAACCTACTTTGTTTAGAAGATCTTGGGCTTTGGTGCGTGCATCTTTTCTTTTTTTCAGCTCTAGGGGGACCATGACATTTTCCAAAGCAGTCAAAGTTGGTAGCAATTGAAAATTCTGAAAAATAAATCCTACATGTTGGTTTCGGACTGCTGCTCTCTGGTCTTCATTCATGGATTGCAGATTTTCACCATTAAGACTCACATGGCCGGTACTTGCGGAATCCAAACCTGCGCAGAGTCCAAGCAACGTCGTCTTGCCACTACCTGAAGGTCCCACGATGGAGATAATTTCTCCGGCAAGTATATCAAAATTAACTTCGTCTAGGACAGTCAGTTTTCTGCTGCCGCTTTGGTAAACCTTGCTCAGGTTTGAAACTGATAAAATATTCATAGGTGAAAACAAGAGAGTGAAGGGTTGAGCTAAAAGATAACGGATAACCCTCTGAATAGTTGGTGGAAGATAGCAATCAAGGCCTAATTCAACAAATAAGACTAGATCCACTTGATAAATGGGTCAATTTTCAACTGATCAAGCCCATTTTTATAAGGTAATTCAGAATAATCGAACCTTTTGGCTTAAAATTCCTTTTCGGTATATAGTTTTACATACCAATTTCCTGATCTCTATGAACCTCCAATTAAAAGGCATAAAACTTTTTACGGCAATTTTATTCTCAGTGGCCATCGCCATTTCTTGCTCCGAGAAAAAACCAGAGCAAGCTCAAGTGCAAGCGACCACTGAATTGAAAGATGAAAAAGAGGACCAAAAAATCATTTTATTTTTTGGCAATAGTCTGACAGCTGGGTACGGAATCGAGCAGGATCTCGCTTTTCCTGGCCTTACTCAAGACAGATTAGATAGTCTTGGAAAAAACTACAAAGTAATCAACGGTGGACTGAGCGGAGAAACAACCGCAGGTGGGTTGAGTCGCTTAGATTGGTTTCTAGAAGATCAACCGGATATTTTTGTCCTGGAACTGGGAGGTAATGATGGTTTAAGAGGTATTCAGCTCAGTGAGACAAAAAAGAACCTTCTGGCAATTATAGACAAGGTTCAATCAAAATACCCTGAGACTAAGATTATTTTGGCAGGAATGCAGATTCCGCCAAACATGGGCCCTGAATATTCTCAGGAGTTTTCTGAAATATATCCCAGCGTAGCCGATGAGAAAAACGTCACACTTATTCCTTTTTTACTTGAAAACGTGGGAGGTATCAAAGAATTAAACCTTCCTGACGGAATCCACCCAACCGAAGAAGGACATAAGATCGTTTTTGAAAATGTATGGAAATACCTCAAGGAGGAAGTGTGATAAAATTCCGTCTTCAAAAGTTCAATCATTTTCACCGTTTATTGAAAAATTGACTCCCATAAGAAGCTGATAATTTCATTTTAGAAAAAATTGAAGTAATTTTTAAACTTCATTAAAAAATTTCAAAAATGAGTTTTCAGATAAAATCATCCGGGGACAGCTATGATGTCATCATCGTGGGATCAGGTGCCGGAGGAGGAATGGCCTCCAAAATTCTTTCTGAGGCTGGTTTATCCGTAGCAGTAGTGGAAGCGGGGGGAGATTTTGACCCAGCAAAAGACGAAGATCGGACTCAGCTTCGACCACCTTGGGAATCTCCAAGAAGAGGTGCCGGAACCCGAATAAGACCTTTCGGTGACTTCGATGCGGCCATTGGAGGCTGGGATATCGAAGGAGAACCCTATACCAGAAAGAACGGAACCAAATTTGACTGGTTTAGATCCAGAATGGTCGGAGGTAGAACCAACCACTGGGGTAGAATTTCTCTTCGTTTCGGACCAAATGACTTTAAAAGAGCAAGTATCGATGGATTGGGAGATGACTGGCCTATCGGATACGATGATCTGAAACCATATTATGACAAAGTAGATAAGCTGATCGGGGTTTTCGGGTCCAAAGAAGGCATCTACAATGAACCGGATGGATTTTTCTTGCCTCCTCCGAAACCAAGACTTCACGAGCTTTTCCTTAAAAAAGGAGCTGATAAAGCAGGAATGCCGATGATCCCTGGCAGACTTTCCATGCTGACCCGCCCGATCAATAACGAACGGGGTGTTTGCTTCTTCTGTGCTCAATGTAACAGAGCCTGTCAGGTGTATGCTGATTTTTCAGCGGGGACCTGCCTGGTTCACCCAGCTATGAAAAAGGGGAAAGTGGATCTCTACACCCACTCCATGGTGAGAAAAGTAACGACAGACGACAGAGGAAAAGCTACAGGCGTATCTTTTGTGAGCAAAGTGGATATGAAAGAATACAAGTTGAAATCCAGAGTAGTAGTGCTTGGTGCCTCTGCTTGTGAATCAGCTCGTATTATGATGAATTCCAAGTCCAAAACTCATCCTAATGGAATCGGTGGAGATTCAGGAGCTTTGGGACGTTACCTACATGATTCCACAGGAGCAGACAGAATGGGAATTCTTCCGGATCTTATCGATAGAGAACGTTACAACGAAGACGGCGTGGGCGGTATGCATATGTATACACCTTGGTGGTTGGATAATAAAAAACTGGATTTCGCCAGAGGTTACCACATCGAATATTGGGGTGGAATGGGTCAGCCTTCCTATGGTGCAGGAGGCGGCATGGATACCATGAGAAAATTCATCAAAGATGAGTTTGGCAACCCAAGTCCGAATGGTGGCTATGGCGAAGGTCTGAAAAAAGACGTGAGAAGAATCTATGGATCTACTCTGGGTATGTCTGGTCGAGGAGAAAGCGTACCACGCTATGAGAACTATTGCGAAATCGATCCAAATACTGTCGATAAATACGGTATTCCTGTTTTACGATTCAATTACAACTGGACTGATCAGGAATTGAAGCAGGCAAAACATATGCATGACACCTTTGAGGAAATCCTGACAAATGCAGGGGCGATACTCTTAGGTTCCAAACCAGGTCCTGAATCTCAGTATGGCCTTCATGCTCCAGGTAGAATCATTCACGAAGTTGGGACGACCAGAATGGGCAAAAGTGCTAAAGGATCTGTGGTTAATTCCAATTGCCAGGCACATGATTGCGACAATCTGTTTGTGGTAGATGCAGGTCCATTTGTTTCCCAAGCGGATAAAAATCCAACTTGGACCATACTTGCGCTAAGCTGGAGAACTTCAGATTACATCGTGGATCAATTGAAACAAAAAAACATTTAAGCCATGAACAGAAGAGAAAACCTAAAATTGCTCTTTACCGGCTCGGTTGGTACTGGATTGATGTTAGCTGGATGCTCTCCTGAAGAGCAAAAGCTGCCGGCAACTGCAGTATTTTCCGGTGGTACAAAAGGATACAGAACAGACGAAGAACGAAAAAGAGATCAAGAATTGCTTTCTGAAACGTTTTTCACTGAAGAAGAAATCAAAAAACTCAATATCCTAGTAGATATCATTATGCCAAAAGATTCCGAATCACCATCGGCTACTGAAGTAGGTGTTCCGGAATTTATGGAATTCATCATGAAAGATATGCCATATAACCAGACTCCGATGCGGGGTGGTTTGATGTGGCTGGATTATGAGGCAGATGAAAAGTTCGGCAAGCCATTTTTGGAATTATCAAATGATCAAGTGATTGAGATCGTGGAGTTGGTAGCTTGGCCAGATAAAGCTACTCCTGAATATGAAGGGGCTGTCAAATGGTTTAACATGCTGAGGAACCTAACCTGCTCAGGATATTTCTCTACTGAGGCTGGTTGGAAATACATGGGCTACAAGGGAAACACCCCGAATGTCTGGGATGGTGTACCTCAGGAAGTCATGGACAAACATGGATTTGCATTGCCAGAAAAATATGTTCCGATCTATTTAAAACCCGAGGACAGAGGAGTCGTCGCCCAATGGGACGATGAAGGAAACCTTATCGGTTAATATACTTAAAACTCAGTCTTTCGGGCTGAGTTTTTTTTGTGCTTGGAATTTTAACTATTATCTTAATACCTCATACTTTAATCCTTATTTTTCATGAAATCCTATTTTTCAAGTTTCTTCTGTCTTTCTTTAGGCATTGCTTTCAGCGCTTGTTCAAAAAAACCTGATACTTACTCAGAAGCGAAAAAAGAATATACCTGGGCTGTAGTAGACTCATTGGACCTTAATTTTCTTGGAAACCCCATGTTATCGGACGTAAGTCCGGATGGTTCCAAGTTACTTTTTTACGACTCCCCAAGCTCAAAAATCATTATTACAGATGCAAAGGGACAGATGCTTCATCAGTTTTCGAAAAAAGAAGACACCCCAGATTCCTATGGTTACATGATGGAAAGGCCTGGTTTTTTTAATCAAAATCAACTGGCAATTTATGGTAGAAATGGCCTTTTCCTTTTTACCTATGAAGGGGAAATGCAGAAAAAAATCCCCCACCCTGAATCCATTGGAGCTACAGGCTCTGTCATACATCCTGGTAAATCCACTGAATCCATCACACTTCAAGGTAAAAGATATGTTCTTCCAAAATCCATACGACCTAGGAATTCCTATCCTGGTGAGCAGGAATTTTATGACACCTACCGGGCATTGGAGTTGGTAGATGTAGATGCAGAAGAAATGACTGAAATAATTCCATTTGAGCAGGGAAGCCTTTTTTTAAATGGCAAAGGGTATTATCCAAGCGATTACTTCCCTGCGCACGAGGCAAAGGATGAAACCTTGTATTTCGTCCATGGTGGGGACCCTCAACTTTATGTCTATCAGCTTAGCCAAAAAGAAGCGAAACTAGACACCATCATTCAATTGGAGATCCCCGGTCTAACTCCTATTGAAGGTAAAGATCGCGGGGAATTTCAGAAGGGAACAGTTATGATTTTCGGAGGAACTGCAGCTATCAGGAACATTCATATTTTGGACGATTTCCTTCTTCTGGACTATTATGCGGGTATTGACCCTATCAAATCCAAGGAGGCGGAAGCAATTTGGAACGAAGGAAAAGAGGAGGAAGCTAAGGCCATGTATAAAAAAATTGAAGAGGAAACTCAAAAAGGGACTTTGGTTTATAGTCTGGAGGATTTAAGTTTTGTCTCCAATGTTCCTCCACCCCCAACTACAGGTGGTAGATCCTATGCCAGTGGCGGTGGATTTGCTTGGTTCGAAAAACTACCTAACCCGGATGTGGAGGAAGACTTTTTAAGAATTTATAAAATGAAAATGGTCGAAAAATGAATTACAATCACATTTTTAATCTGGCAATCATTCTCACTGTTTTTTCCTGCTCGGCACCTACTAATAAAGAAACCAAATCCATCAGCTCCAATGAATGGGAGCTCGAAGTCTTAGATTCTATTCAAGTGGATTATTTGGGCACTGTGGATGGAGGAGACTTTCATAATGGAACCGGAGTCATTTTCAATTTCAAAGAAAACAAACTGATTAAATTCGATGAAACTGGAAAAATACTTTTTGAGGAATCCTACCCTAAGGAAGGTCCAAGTAAAATTCAATACCCAACACAAATCAAAATCCTGGATGACGGATCCGTCATTGCTGCGAGTTTTATGGGATGGCTATATGAGATAAATAAAGATTTGACTTTCGAGAGAGAAATCAAACTTGAATTCCCTACTGAAGCCAAAGACGGAGGAGGGTTATTGAAAAACCTAGACGTATGGAATGGAAAAATCATTTCGTACTACCCAGGAAGGGATGGAGCTAATCCATACGACCCACATTTTTTTAGAGATCATTTCTTATTGGAAAAAATAGATGCAGAAACAGAGACATCGGAACCAATGATAAGAATCCCCAATTCTTCAAGGTATTCCACCGACAAATATTATGAGCGTCCATTCCTTCAATTTGTGGTTCTGAAAAACTACTTATACCTAACTTTGGAAAATGAGCCCTTGGTTCATGTGTATGATCTCTCCCAAAACAACGAGTATCTTCATACATTCAACTTTGAGCCCACAAAGTTTCTAGATAACGGAGAGCACTCAAAACCCTACGAATATATCTCTTACACAAAAATGAGGGACGCAAGTATCGAACAATTTTTCCCAACTGAAGAAGGGATCTTTGTTTTATACACAGAAGGGATATCCGAAGACATCTATCAGCAAAATGATTTAAAAGATCCTAAAAACTTCCCTATCCACAAGAATTTCCAAAGGCAAATCATCAAAATCATAAATCCAGACTCTACGCTCTCAAATGAAATAGATGTCCCATATTCTATAGGCAGGATTTTAAATATCACCTCTCTTTCTAAGCCCTTCTACGCACTTCGGAATGATGAATATATCGGTGAAGAGAAAGAATACATCACTTTTTACAAACTTCAATTGAAAAGAAAATGAAAAACCTGCTAGCATTTTTTTTTATCAGCCTGATTCTATTTTCCTGCGGAGGGTCAAAAGAAGAAAAACCAAATAAGCCACTTTCCTCTCAAAATTTTGAAATTGAAATCTACGATTCATTGGTTGTGGACTACATTGGTACCTTGGAGTTACAAGATGTAAACTCTAATCAAAGCGCCTTTTTATTAAGGGATCAGAATACTGACACCATTTTGGTTATAAATAGCAAAGGTGAAATAGTTGAAAGATTTAAACTAAGTGGTGAAGGACCAAATCAATTCAAGGATAGACTCTATGGTTTGTATCAATTTCTTACGAATGAGGAGTTTTTAATTCCTACTACAGGTGGTGTTTACCAGTATGACCTACAGGGAAAACTGATCAAACATTACAAACCAGATTTCACCGGAATGGCCCAAATAATTATCTCAGGGAAAGATAATTTATTCATCAAAGACGAAAAAGTCTATCTCAACCTTCCTGGAAGAGGGGCAGATGAGTACGGTCAGCAAGGGATTGATTACCAAATAAAATCAACTCATGTTGAGGTTTTAGATCTCCAAAAAGAAGAATACACTCCTGCCATCATATTCCCCAATACTTCCAAATTCAGTAGCGATGAAAAAGCATATAAATTTTATTCTTTCTATCCCGCACTGACCTTATCTGAGGACAGTCTGTTTATTTCGTATCGACATGAACCAAAAATATTTGGCTATCCACTGTCTGATTTAAATCAAGTAGGATCTACGAAAATCTTACCTTTTGACACCTTTGTCCAAAATGAACCGAAAGATGACAAAGTCAATAATACTATAGAATTCAGTGAATTATTCGCTGGCACTATTAATAGCATCCACACTATGGAGAATAACCATTTCCTGGTAAATTATTTAGCTGGAATAACCAAAGAAGAATACACCGTGGCGAATGCCCAAGCAGAAGAAAAAGGTGAAGAACCTTGGGAAGAAATTGGGAAAATGAACAAAGAAGGACTCGTGATTTTCAATGGCTCAGTATTAAGCAAGCCTATTTATAAACCTGAAATCCTAGGAAACTTAAACAAATTTGTTTCAAAAGATGAGATTTGGTTTTCACTTAACTTTAGCGAAGCAGAAAACGACTACTCTGTCATCTATAAAACTCGAATTATAGAGAAATAAAAAATGCCTTTTGAAAATGAATTCAAAAGGCATTTCGATTCCTATATTCATTTAAAACAATCGGAAACCCAGGGATAAAATCCATTGATTCAACCGATGGTCAGTCTCGTATCCTCCCACTGAATCTGAAATATTCCCTAAAGAGCTCTCGTATTTCGCATCTATAATCAGGTTACCGATATCCAGTCCAAGTCCAGCTTGATATCCTATCGTGGATTTTTTAAAATCCACATCACGTACATCATCCCCTGCATCTTTCAATTCGGAATTCACATTGAAGCTAGCAATCGGCCCTGCTTGCAACCTTAAAACGCTGAATAATTTAAAACCTACCATCACAGGTACATCTAAGCGGTTAAAACTGGATTCATAGTCTGAGGAAGAGGAAGATCCCATTTCATCAAAAGAAAACTGGGCTTTGGTCTGAGTGTAAAGAATTTCTGGCTGTACGAAAAATCCACCCAAGCCTACTCTACCAAATAATCCGACATGATACCCAAATTTGGCATCACCAGACTCAAAGTTTTCTTTGGATAGATCTAATTTGGATTGACTGATCCCCACTTTGGGGCCAATTGAGAAATCCTGCGAGAATGCTGCTAGGGACAAGCTCATCATTGCGATAGTAAAAAGAAGTTTTTTCATGGCTGTAAACATTGGTTTAGGAAAACTATAACGTAGGTTTCTGAAAAAAATTTAGCAATGTTCTTGCCAAGCCAATTTTCCAGTTCAAAATTGGGCTTTATTAAATATGATCATGCACCATCTTACCAGTAGCCCTAGTTTTTTGGTTCAATTGGCTGGAAGACCGAAGTGGCCTTGAATCCGGACTTTGGGTTATTTAATAATCCATTCATCTCATTACTGGAGAATAGCGGATATTCAAAACAATAAAAAAGGGAGCCATATGCCCCCTTTCTCCTGATACATTTATTTTTCCTTAAGCTGCTTGTGGATCTCCAAATACGCCTACCATATTCAAAATCAAAAGGATGATCACCAATGGACAAACCCATTTGATAAAAAACATCCAACCTGTTCTGAATAGTCCTTTAAAGCCTGGAGCACCAGATGCCAATTCATCTGCATAGTCAGAAAGTTTGGAAGCCCAGCCTGTATACAAGGCAAGCATCAAACAAATAACGATCACAGCAAAAGTTCCGAATACAAAGTCCATGATTCCAAAGAACCCTTCCAGTTTGTTTCCAAAAAAATTCAAGTGGAAAGAATGAAAAAAGTTGCCCGGAATCTGGGATAAAGCTGAAGGAACAGATAATAGCATGGCAGAAATTCCCACGATCCAAGTGGCCTTTTTTCTACCCCATTTTCTATCATCAATCAAATACGCAACCGGCACCTCTAACATCGATATGGTAGAAGTCAAAGCAGCTACCATCAATAGGATAAAGAATAAACCCCCGATGATATTTCCTCCTGGCATTGCGTCAAAAACTCTCGGCAACACGTCAAATACCAAAGCAGGGCCTGCCGCAGGATCTTTACCAGGAAGTAATGCAAATAATGCGGGGAAGACCATCAAACCGCCCAAAAGAGCTACTGAGGTATCCATTCCCGCAATCCAACCAGAAGACTGGATAATGTTTGATTTTTTGGGTAAGTATGAACCAAAAGTAATCATCAATCCCCATCCTACTGACATGGAGAAGAATGCTTGACCCAAGGCCTGAAGCACTACAGCTGCATTGATTTTTGAGAAATCAGGTTTCAGATAATATTCGATTCCAGCCTCAGCACCTTCGAGGGTAACCGAACGGCCTGCGATGAAAATAATGATGATAAACAAAACAGGCATCAAGAACTTGGAAGCTTTCTCAATCCCGCCAGAAACCCCACCAAGAACGATCAAGATGGTCATCATGATAAACAAAAAGGTCAATGGAATAACATACAAAGGCGTTTCCACGAAAACCTCAAAATCAACAGGAATATTGATGATTTCAGTAAATATATAGCCCACTGTCCATCCAGCAATCACTGAATAATAGCTAAAAACAAAAAAGCAGACCAATACACAAAGTACGCCTGCCAATTGCCAAAACTTATTTCCTCCTGTTTCTCTGATTGCCCCAATCGGATTTTTACCGGATTTCCTACCCAATGCGATTTCATTGAAAAGCAATGGCAATGCGATTAAGAGTACACAAAGTATGTACACAAAAACAAAGGCTCCTCCTCCGTTTTCACCTACTAGATAAGGGAACCTCCAAATATTCCCCAAGCCTACTGCAGAACCTGCGGCGGCCATAATAAACCCGAGGCTTGACCCCCATTGTCCTCTTTCTTCGGTGTTTGGACTTGCTGCCATAAGATGATTTCTAAATTAATTTTGAGTGATACTAAAGTTAAATATTGGGTAAGACATGCTGTTTTACTAGCTGGCTAAGATAATTTGTTTTGATAAAATTGCAATTGCCGTTCGGAAAGTTTTAGGCTCAAACCCAAGGTCTTTTTGCGCTTTATCAATGATAAAACCTGTAATTAATGGTCTTTTTGCCGGCTGGGTGAAAATTTTTGAATCCACTCGAGCTATAAGAGACTGATCCAAATTAAAGTACTCAGCAGTCATGATGGCCATTTCATAAGGAGACATAAAATCTTTTCCTGAGATATTATAAATTCCTTCAGCCCCTTTTTCGGCAATCAAATTACAGCCAGTGGCCAGGTCCTCTGCCAAGGTCGGAGTTCTGAATTGATCATCGACCACCTGGATATTCTTCCCTGCTTCCAAAGAGGATTTGACCCAAAGAATGATATTGGAACGACTCATATCATGGGCAATTCCAAATACCAATACAGTTCTGGCAATAGCCCATTTGACAGAAGATGCCATCACGATTTTTTCTGCTTCCAATTTCGTCTCTCCATAATAGTTGACCGGAGCGGGAATGGCATTTTCGTCCAAAGGTCCCTTTTCACCAGAAAAGATGAAATCTGTAGAAACAAAAATAAAATGAGCAGATAGTTTTTCTCCTGCCTTGACCAAATACTCGGTGGCTTTGACATTGATTTCGTAGGCAGCTTCTTGATTAAGCTCGCATTCATCTACATTGGTCATCGCTGCTCCATGCAGGATAATGTCAGGTTCAATCTGTGCTATCACCTGATCAACTGATTCCTTTTGAGTGATATCCAAGCTGATATATTCAAACTTTTGATCAGGAATACGACAGTCACCTTTCCCACAACCATAAACTTCAAAAGTCTCCTTTTCCGCCAATTGTGTGACCAGTTTTTGGCCAAGAAGGCCATTCACACCGGTGATGAAAATTTTCTTTTTACTTGGTTGAGGGGAATTGATACCCATAGTCATTTTCAATTTTCTTTTTAGATATCTTTTCCACGGTGACTTTCATGTACACCGGATTTATCGGCTTGTCTCTGAAATCAGTCTGTTCCTTTTCTATTTTCTCTACCACATCCATTCCTTGGATCACTTGCCCAAAAACCGTGTATTCACCATCCAGATGTGGTGTGCCTCCAATGCTGGTATAGGCTTCAATCTGCTTTGGAGAATAATCCTTGGTAGCTTTGATATTCAGGGATTTTTCTATTTCCTCTCTTTTAGAAACCAATAGTGCTGTCAAACTATCAAATTCCTGGGCTTCATACAGCCGGATGTATTCTTTTTTCAAATCTTCCTGACTGCCCAGCTGCATGTATTTCATAAAAGCAGGCTGCAACTTGCTAAAATCCACAATCAATTCAGGCTCGGAATAAACCTTGCCCAAAACGATGTAAAACTGGGAACCATTGGACCTTTTTTCCGGATTAATCCCGTCAGGTTGTCTAGCAGCCGCGATCATTCCTCTTTTATGAAAATGCTGGTCAGTGATTTCTGCAGGCAAAGTAGGCCAGTCTGCCGGAGGCAACTCTTCTTTGGTAAAAACATCTCCTCCTTGAGCCATAAATCCTTTCATGACACGGTGAAACTCCGTAGAATCAAAACGCCCGGCCTCCGCCAATTCAATGAAATTGGATTTATGAACTGGCGTATCCTCAAAAAATACGGCTACAATGGTTCCATGTCTGGTTTCTATGGTCGCCAAATACTCTTTATCACTTGCACATGACCAAAAACTGATCAACATGAATACACAGAGTAAACTTCTCCAATATCCCATCATTTCTGTAAAGCAGATTTAATCTGATCTAAAATTTCCTTTCCTCCTAGCGCAAATACCTCTTCCGCCAATTTCTCTCCTAAAGCTTCTGGGTCATTTTGGGAACCTTTCACTTCTACACTGATTCGATTCTGCCCATCCAGGCTGACAATTCCTCCATTCAACACGATTTCTTCCTCTTGAATCCTTGCCAAAGCAAAAACCGGAATGCTACATCCTCCTTCCAATACTCTCAGAAATGCTCGCTCTGCCCGTAATTTTTTTTCTGTTTCCGGATGGTTACATGCATCTACTATCTGTCTTTTCACCTCAGAATCAAGGTTTTTCGACACTTCTATAGCTACAGACCCCTGACCCACCGCTGGAGTAAATTCCTCTAACTTTAATTTTTCTACGATCATCTCATCGTAACCCATTCTATGCACGCCAGCAAAAGCCAACAACAAGGCATCACAAAGCCCTTCTTCCATTTTCCGGATTCGGGTTTGCAGGTTCCCCCTCACCTCTACGGTTTTGACATGCGGGTAAAAATGCTTTAATGTAGCAACTCTACGGGTGGATGAAGTACCTAATACGAGAGGCTTTGATCGATCTGATATCGATATTCCCTTTTTATTAGAAGCGATGACATCATTTTCGCATTCACGCTCTGTAAACGAGATGATTTCAAATCCTTCAGGCAAATTTGACTGCATGTCTTTGGCGCTGTGAACCGCAATATCGATTCGGCCATCTTGCAGCTGATCTTCCAGCTCTTGGGTAAACACACCCTTGCTGCCAATTTTGGAAATGGAAACATCCAACACCTGATCTCCTTTGGTGTCAATGATGACAATCTCCGCTTCCAATCCATTTTTCTGAAGAAGAGCTTCCACATGATATGCCTGCCAAAGTGCTAATTTGCTTCCTCTTGTTCCTATTTTGATCAATTGACTCATTGATTTGTTACTCTACTGGTAGTTTTTTTCTTTACACCTAATTCAATAAACTTCACGATTTCCCCCGCAATATCAATCCCAGTTGCTTTCTCGATTCCTTCCAGTCCAGGCGAACTGTTTACTTCTAAAATCAATGGTCCTCTTGCCGATTGCAACATATCCACACCCGCTACATCCAAACCCAATGCCTTAGCGGCTCCTAAGGCCGCAGCCCTTTCTGCTCTGGACAATTTGATGACTGTAGCCATGCCTCCACGGTGAAGATTAGAGCGAAACTCTCCTTCTGCTCCCTGACGCTTCATCGCTCCTACCACTTTCCCATTGACCACAAATGCGCGGATATCAGCCCCTTTGGCTTCTTTGATAAATTCCTGAACAATAATCCTCGCCTTCAGCCCATGAAAAGCTTCGATTACGGACTGTCCTGCTTTTTTGGTTTCTGCCAAAACCACTCCTAAACCTTGAGTTCCTTCCAGTAACTTGATGATCAAAGGAGCTCCTCCCACATGTTCCACGATTTGCTTTTCCCCACCTTTTGAAAAGTTGGTAAAAGCGGTCTTAGGCATCCCTAAACCTGCTTTTGACAAAATCTGCAAGCTTCTCAATTTATCCCTGCTCCGTACAATCGCCTGTGAATTGACCACTGAAAATGATCCCATCAGCTCAAATTGTCTGACCACAGCAGTTCCATAAAAAGTCACAGAGGCTCCAATCCTCGGAATGATGGCATCCACTCCTTTGATCATTTCTCCTTTGTAAATAATAGAGGGTCCATCTTGCTCAATGATCAGATCGCATATGCTATGGTTGATAATGAGTGCCTCATGACCTGCTTCGACAATAGCCTGATGCAGTCTTTTAGTTGAGTATAAATTTGGGTTCCTAGATAGGATGGCAATTTTCATGGGATTGTTTTTTGCAAATGGAAAGGACTATTTTTCCCCTTCCTTTTTGCGGTATTTTTTTGCAAGATTATATCCTGATACATCCACTAGAAATCTTTTTCTTAGGATTTTTCTTCCCAGCAAAATGGCATTGCGCATGCTGGACCTGTCGGAGAGCGTGAATTCCGCGGGATATTCTTCCCCCGCAAATTTGAAGGTTATTTCTATCAAATACCTACTTTCTGCCTGACCAAATGAATTTTTGACCCGCTTTTCCCGAAACTTTTCAAATTCAAGTGTTTTTCCTGTATAGGATTTATGATCCGGCATCAATACCTGAAAAGAAAGCATTTTCTTTCCTTCCTTTTCGGTCACCTGGATGTTTTCTGCATGGATGCTGCTGGTATAAGCTCCTGTGTCCACTTTGGCCCAGGCCAGTTTTAGGTCAAACTCCGGGATGGAGATTTTTTCTTTTCTGCCGATGATTTTCTTTTCCATCTCAGTTCGTTTTTGCCATGGACAGGAGGACTTTCATGGAAAGATCCGTAAAGATCATCTTGGCATTACCGTTTCTTTCCAGATGATAATGTGCTAGGTTAAAAGACTCGTAAAGTTCGAGTACATGATTTTCGCTCAAAACTTTCCCACTGATTTTTTCAATAAACCCCCGGTCATCTCCCGTTGTTCTCAATAGAGTCTCCAAGCTTAAATTTTGCAACATGATCTCTCTCATCACATTTAGACCTGTCAAAATCGTGGATTTCTGGGCTTCTTTATCAGCTTTGTGGAAGTCATCTGCCAAGGCAAATAAATCTTTCAGCTTTTTGCCATAACAAAGCAAAAACCAGTTTCTGATTTTGCTGACCTGTTCATCTTCCACTTCATTGACAAGGCGATATGCAGTCCTTAAATCCCCGTCAGCCAACATTGCGATTTGCTCTGCAAGTTTTTCTTCACATTGCCCAGAATCGACTAAATGATTTTTTATTTCTGAATCAGAAAAGGCACGAACCATTACTTTTTGGGTTCGCGAAAGAATCGTAGTCATTAACTGCTCTGGCTGTGATGTGATCAGCATAAAAACAGTTTTGGCAGGAGGTTCTTCTATGATTTTCAGCAAGGAATTGGCCGCAGAAGGATGCAAATATTCCACTCCCCAAATCATCATCACTTTATACCCCCCCTCAAAAGACATCAAGGAAAGCGACTGTATGATCTTTTTTGCAGCTCCTTTGGAGATGTTTAATTGTTTTTTCTCGAAGCCATTGAAATAGATGTAATCATACATATTTCCATAAGGCTGTTCGGTAGCAAAAGCCCTCCAATTTGCCAACTCATTGTTCTTTTCATCCTCATCTCCTTCCTTGTCTTTTGAAATGGAAGGAAAGGCAAAATTCAGATCAGGAACGATGAGCTTTTCCATCCTTTTACAATAAGAGCATTCTCCACAGGCATCTTTTTCGCCTGGATTTTGGCAAAAAAGATAGGTGGAAAGTGCCAGTGCCATCGTCAGGCCAGCAGATCCTTCCGGTCCGTGAAAAAGCAATGCATGCGCCAAATGGTTGTTTTTGACAGCATTGATCAGATTCTCTTTCGTTTCGGGCAAGCCCGGTATATCAGCAAAAAGCATGTTTCGATTTTATCAGGAAGATATCTCCCAAATTCTGTAGGTTTTGGTTAATTCAAAAATCCATCGGAGGATTTCTTCATCTTTTTTTGTCCACTCCACTTTTCTTCTTGCCATTACTGCCATGGCCGTTTCCTGAAATTTCTCGAATTGATAGGTAGAAATCCCGCTTTTTCCTCCCCAGGAAAAGGAAGGAATGAAGTTTTTAGGATATCCTTCACCAAAGATACTTGCACCCACACCGGCGACAGTCCCTGTGTTAAACATGGTGTTGATCCCACATTTTGAATGATCTCCCATCATCAAGCCGCAAAACTGCAGGCCAGTATTTGAGAAACTGCCTTTGGTGTAATCCCAAAGTTTGACAGGGGAATAATTATTTTTCAGATTGCTGGTGTTGGTATCAGCACCTAGATTACACCATTCCCCGATCACGGAGTTTCCCAAAAAACCTTCATGACCTTTGTTGCTGTAGCCGAAAAGCACGGAATTGGAAACTTCCCCCCCTATTTTGGAAAAAGGCCCAATTGTCGTATCACCTCTCAGCTTCGCTCCCATATTGACAGTAGAACCTTCGCAAAGGGCAAATGGGCCTCGAATCAAGGAACCTTCTTGAATTTCTGCATTTTTCCCAATGTAAATCGGACCATTTTCAGCATTTAGAATGGACGCTTTGATTGTGGCTCCTTCTTCGATAAATATATTCTCAGGTGAATACACCTTAGTGAATGAATCGTTGATTTCAATGGATTTTCTTCCTTTGGTAATCAGGTGGAAATCTGATTTAATTTCAGATCCATTGAACTGAAATATATGCCACGTTTTCTGAAGTAGAGTTGGCTCAAATGCCAATTGGATAATTTCTTTTTCTTTGGCTTTATCCAGATTATTTTCAGTTTCTCCTATATACGTGGCCAATAATGTTTTGCCAAAATAAAGTGACTGATTCTCCTGAAGGGCCTTCAAGGTTTCTATTTCCTTTTCTCCAGGGATCCATGAACCGTTGATTGCCAAAAGATCACCTTTGGCCCTTGGGAATTTTGACATGAGGTATTTCTGGGTTAGGTAAGAAACCTCTACATCCAATCGCTTTTGCCATTTATCAGCGATTTTCAGGATCCCTACACGAATATCCGCTACCGGCCTGGTAAAAGTAAAAGGGAGCAGCGATCCCCTTATCGCCGGATCATCAAACAATAACAAGTTAACCATGGGGCAAAAATAAAAAAGTCTCCCGGAATCCATGCTCCGGAAGACTTTTTAGAATGTGTTGTAGAAGAATTACTTCTTCTGAGCGTATCTTCTGTTGAATTTCTCAACTCGACCAGCTGTGTCAAGCATCATTTTCTTACCAGTGTAGAATGGGTGAGACTGAGAGCTCACTTCAATTTTATACACAGGATATTCGTTGCCATCTTCCCAAACGATTGTTTCGCTGGTTTCGATAGTCGACTTGGTCAAAAACTTGAACTCGCTAGAAGTGTCATAGAAAACCACGTCTCTGTAGTTTGGATGAATATCGGCTTTCATTGTATCGTTAGTTTTATAGTACCTTTTTCAAATGAGGCACAAAGTTACCCTTTTTCAGAAATTCCGCAAAAAGTTTATCAAGTATTTCTAATTGAATTGGTAAAATCCTTAAACTTTAGCTTCGAAATCCAAAAATACTGCCTTATTTTAAGAATCATACGCTTTTTTCAGGCTTAATCGAATGAAAAAAAATTCTACTTCACCCACCAGCATCAAACTTGTAGTAATTCTAGGCCTTCTGTTTCTGCCATTTTTGGGGTTTACCCAGGGGAGTTACATTCCATATAATAGAGATTATTACCATCTGCTTGACCGATACGAGATCCTTCGCGGCCAAAACAACCCTGTCTATCGATCAGCAACAAAACCCTATCGAAGAGATGATGTTGCTGCTTTTCTAGATACACTCGCAGATGACTCAGTCATAAGATCCCGGGCAGATGTGTTTAACCTGGCTTACTTAAGTCAAGACAATTGGGAGTTTGTGACCAGAGAAACCCCTGAATCAAAAAAACCTTTTCTCAAAGCACTTTATAGGAGACCGGGTGATTTTGCACATTATGATAGTGAGGACTTTGACATCCATGTGAGCCCCGTTATCTATCTAAATGGAGGAATAGAGGCAGATTACGATCAAAACCCAAACCGGCTTACCCGTGGATTGGTTGTAAGAGGTTCTATTGATAAAAAAGTCGGTTTCTACACCTATTTCACCTCCTCCGAGGCTTTTTTCCCAAGCTGGATTAAAGGCTATGCAGAATACAATGGCGCTGTGCCTGGTGAAGGTTTCTGGAAAGAATACAATGGAAACGGGTATAGTTATTTCTCAGCAATGGGACATATCAGTTATAATATCACAAAACATATTGAGGTGGAAGTAGGACATGACCGAAATTTCATCGGAGAGGGGTATCGCTCTTTTCTACTTTCTGACTTCTCTAACCCCTATATGTTTGTCAAATTCAACACCAGAATCTGGAAATTTCAATTGACCAATATCTGGACCCAGATGACAGCAGACGTGGATTACGATCGGGGAAGACCTACAGATGGAAGGTATACCCAAAAGTGGTTTTCATTTCACCGTCTTGGATTCAACATTGGCAAAAGTTTGAATTTAGGTTTTTTCGAGTCCGTCATGACGGACAAAGTTGATTTTAACTATTTCAACCCACTGGTCTTTTACCGCTGGGTGGAGCAATCTCTCGGCACTCCTGACAAAGTCATGCTTGGCATAGACGGAAAATGGAATTTCTATCCCGGAATGCAGCTTTACGGCCAATTTGCATTAGATGAATTCGTGTTCTCAGAATTTTTTGGGCAAGACGGAAAAGGATCAAAAAGAAATAAATATGGAATTCAGGCTGGGTACAAATACATGGACTTGTTTGAAATAGCCAATTTAGATCTTCAGTTGGAATACAATTCGGCGAGACCTTATACTTTTCAGGAGAAAAACGACTTCCAGTCTTACAGTAATTGGAGAACCCCCCTTACCCATCCCAGAGGGGCTAATTTCAGGGAGTTTTTAGGGATTATCCGCTATCAACCCATTCCAAGATTAAGTTTGACTTTATTAGGCATGTACCAATTCTACGGGGCAGATCCTGATGAAGTCACGAACTGGGGCGGAGATGTGTTGAAAAACAGATTGGAAGGAAGTCCTACTGGCTTATTCGGAAATGAAATTGGTCAAGGCATCGAAAACCGAGTGCTACAGACAAATTTAAATGCAAGCTACATGCTGAAGCACAACTTTTTTATTGATGCTTCGCATTCCTTTAGAAAAAGAACGGCACAGGATTTAGATAGTCCAGAAACTACCAATTATTTACAATTGGCTTTCCGATGGAACTTCATCAGGCCTGACTACAATTATTAAGAGCAAACTTCCGAGATCAATTTTGCGTAACTTGCGGGATTATTCCAAGAATATCAGTTTATGAAGACCTACTTACGAATCCTTTCCTATGCAAAACCCTATGGAAAGTTCGTGCCGATCTATATAATCTATGCGTTTCTTTCGATTGTTTTTGGCTTACTGAATTTCACATTACTGAAGCCGCTATTCGATGTGATTTTTGAACAAGTCGACCCGGAAGTTCTCGCAGATTTTCAGCAAAAACCTGAATTCAGTTTTTCGATAGAATATTTCACCCACTTATTCAACTACAATTTCTTACAGGTAGCAGAAGAATATGGCAAGTTGGGGACTTTGTTTTATGTCTGCCTTATCATCGTTATTTCAGTTTTCCTTTCCAATTTATTCACTTACCTCTCTGGAGTGGTATTGGCCAAAGTACGTGCAATTGTCATTAAGAAAATGCGAATGGACATCTATGACCAGGTTAGCAAATTGCACATTGGATATTTCTCCAATGAAAGAAAAGGTGATTTGATGTCAAAAATGACCAACGATGTTCAAGAAGTAGAAAACACCATAGTACAATCCCTGCGGGTAGTTTTCCGTGAACCTGCCACCATCATTTTGTATTTCGCTGTACTGTTTTTCATGTCGGCCAAGCTTACATTTTTCACCATTTTGATCATTCCTATTACTGGGGCGATCATCGGCGGAATCACCAGAAGACTGAAGAAAAAAGCAGTGGAAAGCCAACAGTCTTTAGGGAGACTGGTGAATATTCTAGACGAAACTCTTGGAGGAATGAGAGTCATCAAGGCTTTCAATGCCGAGAATTTCATGAAATCCAAATTTGACCAGGAAACCGACTATTATTCAGGGGTAAATGTCAACATGGCAAGAAAAAACGAACTCGCTTCTCCCATTTCCCAATTTCTGGGAGTAACTGTAGTGGCGGGAATTTTAGTCTATGGTGGAAGCCTGGTTTTAAGTGGAAACTCCCAACTCGGTGCCAGTGATTTTATCACCTACATCATCATTTTTACCCAGGTCTTGAACCCGGCCAAAGAAATTTCAAGGGCAGTAAGCAGTATCCAAAGAGGCATTGCTTCTGCAGAAAGGATTTTTGAAGTAGTGGATACTCCCTCTCAGATTACTTCACCTGAAAACTCCACTGAAGTAGCAACTTTCGACCATCAGGTCTCTTTTCAACATGTAAGTTTTGCTTATCAAGACCAAATGGTCCTGAAGAACATCAACTTTGACCTAAAACGAGGCAAAACCATTGCACTGGTCGGTCCTTCAGGGGGTGGCAAATCCACATTGGCGGACTTGGTTCCAAGGTTTTATGATCCTTCGGTCGGAGAGATTTTATTGGATGGGGTAAACCTCAAACAGTTCAAACTCGATTCTCTACGATCTTTGATGGGCATCGTCACCCAAGAATCCATTCTATTCAATGATTCAGTTTACAATAACATTGCATTCGGAATTGAGCATGTCAGCGAGAAACAGGTAATAGAAGCGGCAAAAATCGCAAACGCACATCAGTTCATCTCCCAAATGGAAAACGGTTACCAAACTTCCATTGGGGAGCGAGGCTCCAAACTTTCCGGAGGACAAAGGCAGCGAATCAGCATTGCAAGGGCGGTTTTAAAAAACCCTCCAATCCTGATTTTAGACGAAGCCACTTCAGCACTTGATTCAGAGTCTGAGTTGCTTGTTCAAGAAGCTTTGACCAAATTGATGTCTAATAGAACCACTTTGGTCATCGCTCACCGCTTGAGTACTATTCAGCATGCGGATGAAATCTTGGTTATTGAAAAAGGAGAAATCGTACAGCGGGGAACCCATTTGGAACTGATTGAAAAAGAAGGCTTATATCAGAAACTTTCCAGTATTCAGTCGGTTTAGTATATTCGTAAAAATATTAGTTGATATGAAAAAATTCCATCAATTTACCCAGATAGCACTACTGATCTTTTTTGTAGCCTACCTCATTTTCTTTATGGCTTTCGAAACCGTGGGGGGAATGTTTGGAATGGATGAAATCACTTCAGAAAGTATGGTAAAGATCCTTTTGGCAGGTTTTGTTTTGTTTTTGTTGTCATGGGCCATTTCCTATTTTGCCATGAAAAAACAGACCGAATTATTGGCTAAAAAAGAAGCTGAAATGAATCAACTCAAAGCCAAACTTTACGATCTGGAGCATCCGTCTATTCCTACAGCCCCAAAGAAACCATCACCTTCAAAAGGTCCTGACTCCGACCCGACAAACCTTCCTCCTAGACAAAACATTACCTAATTTTAGGACACGAGGAAAATATAGAAAAAAGGAAGCTGCGACAGTTTCCTTTTTTTGGTTCATTCGTGAAAAGGTAAGGGTTACGCTGAATCTCTGTTCTATTCCTTTTTTAGAGGGTAATTCTAGAAGAGGGATCCTTGGTCTTGTCCATTCTTTCTATGGAATGTCAGAAAAAACCTCCTTACAACTTGAATTTCTGATTTACCTAGAAGCAGCATCAATCAAAATCGTAAAATGAGAACATAACAATCCCAAAACATTAAGTTTGCACGATTAATAAAGGTCTTTAAGAATAAATAGTTGAGAAAGATTAAGACTTTAATTTTCTTAAATCTTATATTGAAGAAACCATTTTGATTTTCTTTTTTTCACAACATGGTAGCAAAAACTTTTGGAAGCGCTGTATCTGGTGTAGATGCAAATCTGATCACCATTGAAGTTAATGTCGGTCAAGGGACCAGTTTTTTTATGGTCGGCCTCCCTGACTCTGCTGTTAAAGAATCCCAGCAGCGTGTGGAATCGGCATTGAAATTCTTTGGCTACAGAATGCCAAGGCAAAAAATCGTCATCAATCTTGCACCCGCTGACATTCGAAAAGAAGGATCCTCCTACGATCTACCCATTGCTATGGGAATTCTTCAGGCTTCGGAGCAGGTAGAATTTCCGGAACTGAGCAATTACATAATCATGGGAGAGCTTTCACTAGATGGAAATCTCAGACCCATCAAAGGCGTTTTGCCAATCGCTATTGAAGCTAGAAAAAAAGGCTTCAAAGGTTTCATACTTCCTCAGGAAAACGCGCAGGAAGCTTCAATTGTCAACAACCTTGACATCATACCAGTAAACACATTAGAGGAGGCATCGCAGTTTTTGCAAGGTTTGTTGGAAATCCAACCATTGGTAACCGACACCAGAGATATATTTTACCATTCATTAAATGACATTGAGTTTGATTTTGCGGATGTCCAAGGGCAGGAAAACATTAAGAGAGCCATGGAGATCGCCGCAGCAGGAGGTCATAATGTCATCATGATTGGACCACCTGGTGCAGGAAAAACCATGCTTGCTAAAAGGCTTCCTTCCATTCTACCTCCACTGACACTTCAAGAGGCATTGGAATCCACAAAGATTCATTCAGTGGCAGGTAAGCTGGGTAAAAACGGCAGTCTTTTATCTCAGAGACCATTCCGTAGTCCACATCATACCATTTCAGATGTGGCGCTGGTTGGTGGTGGCGGAAACCCACAACCGGGAGAAATTTCTTTGGCTCACAACGGAGTGCTTTTTCTAGACGAACTCCCAGAGTTTAAAAGGACCGTGCTGGAAGTTATGCGTCAACCTTTGGAAGAAAGAAAAGTCACGATTTCCAGGGCAAAAATATCTGTTGACTACCCTGCAAACTTTATGCTGATCGCAAGCATGAATCCTTGCCCATGTGGCTATTACAATCACCCTGAGAAAGAATGTGTGTGTGGCCCTGGGATAGTCCAGAGGTATCTCAATAAAGTTTCAGGTCCTTTGCTAGATAGAATTGACCTGCATGTAGAAGTAACCCCTGTCAGGTTTGAAGAAATGACTTCCACCCGGAAAAGTGAATCAAGCAAAGCGATTCGGGAAAGGGTAATCATTGGCAGGGAAAGACAAAAAGAGCGGTTTAAAGATCACCCTGAAGTATTCTGTAATGCTATGATGCCATCTCATCAGGTAAAAGAAGTCTGTCAGATAAATGAAGCTGGAAAAGCTTTATTGAAAACTGCTATGGAAAGACTAGGGCTATCTGCAAGAGCGTATGATCGTATTTTAAAAGTTGCAAGAACGATTGCAGATATTTCGGAATCAGAAACAATTAGAGTGGAACATTTAGCAGAGGCGATTCAATACAGAAGCCTGGACCGGGAAGGATGGGCTGGTTAATCTTACTCAGCACCGCTTAAATAATACACTGATCCCTCTTTACAAAGTTCTACTGAAAATTGAGGGTTTCTATTTTCCATACTAGCCTTGAAAATCTCCTCTAGCCGTTCATCTGTATTTAAAGGATCATGATGAAAAACAGCTAATTTTCTCACACCACACAATCTAGCGAAATCTATTGCTCCTTCAATAGAGCTATGACCCCATCCTATTCTACTTTGGTATTCCTCTTCGGTATATTCTCCATCATGCAGCAGTAAATCCGCATTTCTGGCAAGCTCAAATCCACTCGTCCATTCTGGATCATATGGGAAATTGGAAGAGCCCAAAGCTGGTTCATGGTCTGGCATATAGGCAAAAACACTTTCTCCATCATCCAATCTGAATCCTAATGTAGGTCCAGGATGACAGATGTAGCCTGATTTTATTTTTATATCCCCAATTTCAAATTCTGAATTATCAATCTCGTGGATTACTGGATGATTTGGTAAGTCATTCATCCTAACAGGAAACAATGGTGGGGAAAAATACCTCCTCAATCTTGAAACCAGCGGTTCTACGGTCGTAGATGGACCCCATAAATGAACAGTAACATTGGGTTTGTAAAGAGGCTGAAAGAACCCCAATCCCATAGTATGATCAATATGAAGATGGGTCAATAGAACATGGACTTCTGTTATCTTGGGATCTAAATATTTCCCTAAGCGTTGGATCCCAGATCCAGCATCTAAAATGATACAGGTTTCCTTATTTAAAACCTGTATACAGGAAGTATTCCCTCCATAAATAACATTTTCGGGACCAGGCGAAGGCAGAGACCCCCTACATCCCCATATTTTTATAATCATGAGAAATTTGAATTCCAAAATAAAGCCATCGCACCTAAAAAACGGTTAGGCCGTCCCTCCAAAGGAAAAGAAGTGACAGTGATGAAGTGGCTTTCTCCTTTTAGGTTTTTGATATAAAATGATCCATGAGCGGGCTTTTTATGGGTTAGCGTCTGCACCAATGGAAGACCTTCTGGAGGTAAAGGATTCCCATCTATATCGGTCGGAGTAAAAACAGTCGACCATTCCTCCACCCGCATACTTCCTGTCTCTCCAAACCTTAATCCTAAAATAGATTCTGCTGGCTCATTATAAAAAACCAAGGTTCCTTCGGTATCAACCAAAAAAACAGGCATGCTCATGCTGTCTGCAAACTGTCTGCCGAGAATCATTTCAATTGGTTGCACTGCTCAATAATTAATTTTTAAACTCAAATAGTGATAGAATATAGTCATTTTTTTATAAAAAAATCTTGTTCTTTCCCATAGAGTCCAAACCGCTTCAAAATCTGACAGATAAATCGTTTGTTACAGATTCTGAGGAAAAAGAAATAAACTGAGTTGAACGGTATTACGAGTTGGTTATTTCCTTTCTTACAACAACTTATGTAATTTCAGGGTTACCACTTAAAAAGACAATTTCATGAAAAAGCTTTTGATCCTATTTTTCCTTTTTTCCTCTTCCGTATTCGGGCAGGATTTGATTCCCACTTCAAATGGAGATATCAAAATAACTCCAATTCTCCATGGCACTTTAGTATTAGAATATGGAGGAAAAACAATTTATGTTGATCCATACGGAGGAGCATCGGTATTCACTGGCCAAAAAACTCCTGACTTTGTATTGATAACAGATATTCATGGAGACCATCATAATCAAGAAACACTAGATGGATTGGACTTGAAAAATGCCACTATTATCGCCCCACAGGCTGTGGCTGAAAAACTTCCAAAAGGTTCAAGTAAATCAATCGAAGTTATCGCAAATGGGGATTCCAAAACCATTGGTGGGATTTCAATCTTGGCTATTCCAATGTATAACCTACCAGAGACTGAGGATAGCAGACATCCAAAAGGTAGAGGGAATGGATACATTTTAGATTTAGGAGGCAAAAAAGTATATATATCAGGTGACACAGAAGATATACCTGAAATGAGATCATTAACTGGGATAGATGTTGCTTTTGTATGTATGAATTTACCTTATACCATGGATGTAGATCAGGCTGCGGATGCTGTTTCTCAATTTAAACCAGGGATCGTTTACCCATATCACTACCGCGGTACAGATGGTCTGGCTGATGTAGAAAAATTCAAATCCCTTGTCAGTTCAAATGCTCCTGGGGTTGAAGTCAGATTGGGAAATTGGTATCCTGAAAATTAAAATGGCAACTACCTTGAAATGGAAGATTGATTTTTTTTTAAGATCATAAAGTCGATCCTAAAGGAATCCTTTTTCAAAAAAGGACAGATTAAATTGGATAATACTTAATTGAAACAGAAATTTTAACTCCGGAAAAATACATAGGAACATGCCCCCTCAAAAAACCTCTATTTCTGAAAAGCTCAACCGATTTTCAGATCACTGGAATCCAAGAATCGTAGGTGAATTGAATAACCAACACGTCAAGTTGGTTAAATTCCAAGGTGAATTTGTCTGGCATAAACATGAGTTGGAAGATGAGATGTTTTTAGTGATTGAAGGAGAATTTGATATGCATTTTAGAGACAAGGTAGTATCTCTAACTAAAAATGAATTTATCATCGTCCCGAAAGGAATCGAACATAAACCTGTTGCTAAAGAAGAAGTCAGTGTCATGCTTTTCGAACCAAACACCACTTTAAACACAGGAAATACGGTAGGGAACTTCACAAAATCAGACTTAGAAAAAATCTAACTCATCTTAAAATAGTATAAGTTAAATTATTGATCAGAAACTGTATAAAAGGCAATCTTTTCAAATCGCTTCTTTACACCCTCTGCTTTTCGCACTTTTTTTGGTTAAAAAAACTAAAACAATTTGATTAATTGTATTTCGTATTTATTAAAAAGTATTTAATTTACACTTAAATCAAATTTGTAAAAGTTGATTGATCACCACCTTAAGTTCCCTTAAGAATAATTGGCTGCCTTCCGGCAGCCTTTTTTCATTTCAGCGCTTCTTCGAAATCTTCTAATAAATCATCTAAATGCTCCAATCCTACCGAAAGGCGAATGAGGTTTTGTGGAGTAAAAGTATCTGGACCTTCAGAAGCTGCCCTTCTCTCTATTAAGGTTTCTACACCACCCAAACTGGTCGCATTGGTACAATACTTCAATTTGGATATAACCCGATCCGCAGCATCTGCCCCTTCTTTTACCTGAAAAGATAAAATCCCTCCAAAACCTGACATTTGCTTGACTGCAATCTCATGACCTGGATGTGTTTTTAGACCTGGATAAAAAACCCGCTCAATTTTTGGGTTCTGAGAAAGATAATTTGCCAACACCATCGCATGTTCGGCGTGGCCTTTCATCCGATATGGTAGGGTTTTTATACTCCTGGTCAAGTAATAACAATCCATAGGAGAGGGTACAGCCCCTCCAGTAATCTGTACATTTTTTACTTTTTCCCAAAACTCATCTTTAGCCTTGGTAATTAAAGCCCCTCCCAAAATGTCTGAATGACCTCCAAAATACTTTGTACTGGAATGCATCACCAAGTCAGCCCCAAATAAAATCGGATTTTGAAAAACTGGGGTAGCAAAAGTATTGTCACAAGCCAAAATTGCACCCTGAGCTTTTGCCAATTTTGAAATAGCCTCGATGTCAGTGATTTTTAAAAGAGGATTGGACGGAGTTTCCACCCAAACCAATTTAGTATTGGGTTTGAACGCTTTCTCGACTTTTTCCAAATCCGTCATATCTACAAAACTTGCCTCGATGACTCCAGAAAACAATGTCTGAATCCCTTTTTTCAGCCCATGATACATGTCATCAGGTGCGATTATATGAGACCCAGGTGCCAAAGCTTGAAATACTGAAACGCCAGCAGCATTTCCAGAACTGAAAGCAGCAGCATCAACGCCTTGTTCTAACTTTGCCAATAAATTCTCGAGAGAAGCCCGATTCGGATTATTGGCACGTGAATAAATCATAGAATCTTCCTGATGGATAAAAGTAGTGCTCAAAGTGACAGGTTGAATAACAGGTCTTTCGGAATCGGTCACCTTATTCCCTCCATGTATCGCTAATGTTTCTAATCTCATTTGTTCAATTGTTCAGGTCTTGAAAATCAGTTTTCAAATTAATACTATAATTTCCCTAAAGGAAGACTTTGAATGCACTATACCTCAAAAAATCTCTTTTAAAACTTCTTTTTGATAACCATAATTTGTTAATAATTCTTTACCAATAGACTGTCTCTAAGCGACTTTCCTTACTTTTTATTGCTTTTAGCCCACTTTTAAGGGGTTTGAGAAAAAAAGTTTTCATGCGATTCCAACTTTTATTACGCTTTGCCACTCTTTCAATTAGACAGCAAAAAAATGAGCATACACAAAATCGATTCAAATCTAGTAAATAGGGTCATTCGGCAGGAAAGATCTGCTCAGTTTCAGCTGTTTGAGTTGACAAAAGGAATGTTGTTCTCGATTTGCTATCGTGTTTTGGGAAATGAAGATGAAGCAAATGACGTATTACAAGATGCCTATGTGGAGATTTTCCAGAATATCAGGAAACTGGAGCATCCTGAAGCTTTGACCGCCTGGATGAAAACGATCACCATTCGAAAAGCAATCTTACAAAACAAAAAACGGATCCACTTTGAGAAGATTGAAGAAAACGAATCTGAGACTACCGAAGATTTTGATGCATGGTTTGACGCGGAATTGCTGGATCAGGCAATTGAGAGTTTACCTAATGGAGCAAGAGCCGTTTTTCTTTTAGTCTCTGTAGAGGGCTATTCCCATCAGGAATCAGCCCAACTCTTAGGAATCTCTGAAAGCACCTCCAAGTCACAATTGCATTATGCGAAAACATTATTGAAAAAACGGATCACTAAACTCCTACAGGCATGAAAGAAAGAGAACCAAAATCTGACCTTTGGAGCAGGATAGAAAAGCGAAAAGACTTTGAGAGTCAATTAAATGACTTAATCAAAACCCTTCCTACCAAAGATCCAACGATAAACTTATGGAAGCAAATAGAAGCACAACTTGACGAGGAAAAGCAGATTTTTCCGATTTGGCGATATGTATCCGTAGCTGTTTCAATAGTTCTTATTTTGGCTTTTGGAGCAATCTTTTTTGATCAATTAAGCTCGAAAAAGGCTCCTCAAGAGATGGTTACTGAAAATTCAACACCAAAAGCCTTCCAGTCAGATTTAAGTGATAAAGAGGAGAAATTGATTCATTCTGAACCAACCGAAGAACTAGTCTCGACCGAAAAAGAAGACCTTCTTCTTTCAGAAGAAATTCAAAAAGAAAGCACTCGGGCTTTTATCAAACCTGTTAAGGTCCCTAACAAGCCCCTTACATTCATTGAACAAAAAATGAAATTGGTTTCAGATACTACTATTGCCTTATCCCTGCCTTCGGAAAAGCCTAAATCACTGCATAAAGTCACCATTTCTTGGGGGCTCAATGAAAAAACAAAGCTTAAAACAAAACTTGGCTCCACCTTTTCAGATCCAGCATTCAATCAACAGTTCGGCCGGACTAATGAAAATTCAATAATAATTAAGCTTAAAAAAGAGTAAAACATTAATCCTGATAAATCAATATGATTGTCCGCAATGAGGCCAGTTACCTTATTTTCTTTGCTTGATTGCCTGGAAGACCGATGACGGATGACCGAAGCAGCCTCACAACTAGAGTTTACCATTTATTAAGCCGCTTTAATCTATTAACTGGTAAAATAGCGGATATACATATAAATCAATTTACAATGAAAAGAATCCTATTCGTTTCTTGCCTGGCACTGCTTTGTGTTTTTCAGGCAGGAGCACAAGAAATCGAAAACAAACCTTTTGGCAATAATTTAGAAAAATTAAACGAGGACTTTCCTGTCACAGACACACTGATTTTTGACATGCCAAATGAAGGAAAGCTAATCTTACTTTTTAACAACAAAGAGTATGAAGTTAGTGAGCTAGAAGAAAAATTCAGCTTGGTGCTAAAAGAAACAACTAAATTCCCTGAGTTCAAAACCTTAGTATATCGCCTCAGTGAGGAATATCCTCAAACGAAAACCGATGCAGTTATTCTAGATTTGGAAAGTGAGTATCTTCCTTATGTGGATCAACTCGAGCTGACCGCAGTGATAGGTATGGATTTTACAGGAGGTGATTTCACCCCAGTTGTAGGAGGAAGAATGATGTTTAACTTCCGGAAATTTGATATCGGAGCATCCTTCACCAATACAGTTTTTTTCCCTGAAAGAATCGAGGGAAACATCAAAGTCAATAGCAATTGGTTTGCAAATCTTGAATATAGATGGGACAAAAGTGATCCCAAATCCAACATCGCCAATATGATTGGATTGGGAATATTAGTAAATGAAAATAAAAGTCAGCTTTTCAAGGGAACAACTGTTCAAGCCTACTATAAGCGAAAATTAAACAATAACATTTCCCTCCAAGTCGGAGTCATCGCCACGGAAAACTTCAAAACATTTTACCCTACCATCGGAATCCGCTTCTGGTAAAATTTTGATAAAACCGCCATTTTCGACAATAAAAAAGCCAGCAATTTTGCTGGCTTTCCTAGTTCTATTTTAAAATATCATAGATATCCGCTTTTGTGCCAGTATGGACTCAAAAGCAAAAAAGGAAATGTAAACTTAAGAATTGAGACCGCTTCAGTCTTCAGTCATCCGTCTTCCAACCAGATAAGCAAAGAATCTAAGGTGACTGGCATCTTTGCGGATAACCATATAGAAAATTATCTAATTCTGTCCACAGATCTCACCAATGCTTCATCTTTTCTGATAAATCTGTTGGCAAGCATATTACAAACCATGGCGACCAAAACTGCCCAAAAACCAAATTGATATTGCCCATTGTCGTTTAGCCCAAGTTCTGAATTAATGCCATTTGTCGTCAAAAATATAGTAGCGACCAGGCCTACCATTAGTAAAGAATTAATCATGTTCAGCATCATTTGTCTTCCTCTGTTTCTGTATTGAAAGATGGAAATGATCGCTAAAAAACCCACAAAAGCCGCCAATGCTGCGATATACCACTTTGATTCAGATAAAATTATTTCACCTGAACCATCATTTTTCTCTAAAAACAGCGCTGTTAATGTGTAGCTTTCTCCAGAATCTGCAACCACCTGGTGCCAAAGATCCATGCCTAAAGTAACTCCCATAGCCGCTGCTACAAGAAATAAGAATATTGTTTGAACTCTTTGAATCATTTGAATTAAAATTTTTCACAAATTAACAGGCTTAAAAGATCATTCACAAGGAATAAAGGTTTCTCTACCTCTTTTGCCACGGAATAGTATCTTTGCACCCGATGAACCAAACCAAGAGATATTTTCTGGAACTGAGCTATAAAGGGACGCCTTTTCATGGATGGCAGATCCAAAACAATGCATTTACGGTTCAAGAATGTCTCGAATCAGCGCTTTGTACTTATTTTAGAGAAGAGGTGCCTATTATGGGAAGTGGAAGAACTGACACAGGTGTTCACGCCAGCATGCAGGTATGCCATTTTGATTGGGAAGGAGAACTGGACAGAACTAAGTTTATCCGAGCCATGAATGGAATTCTTCCAAAAGAAATTGCGATTCATTCCATTCGGGAAGTAAAACCAGACTCTCATGCACGCTTTGATGCAGTGAACAGGTCGTATTTCTATCGGATAATCCTACAAAAAAATCCTTTCCTTGAGGAAATGGCATGGTTGAGTTATTTCAGTCCGGATGTCTCTAAGATGAATTTAGCTGCAGAAGCACTCCTAAGGCATGAAGACTTTGAATGTTTCAGCAAAGTACATACTGAAGTCAATCACTTTAGATGTAAAATATTTTCTGCCAGTTGGGAACAAAAGAACGGGGAATTGTTATTTCATATAACCGCAAACCGTTTTTTACGTGGAATGGTGAGAGCAATCGTGGGAACTCTTGTGGAAATCGGGCTTGGCAAAAGAAGTCCCGAAGCCATGGATGAAATCATATTATCAAAAGACCGAACAAAAGCTGGAAAATCAGCTCCTGCCCAAGGGCTATTTTTGAGCCGGATTATTTACCCCGAACAAATCTATTTAGACTAAGAGATTTTGAGCCTAGAGAAAGAAAAACATTCATCCGGTGAAATAGTAGACACCCAGGTACTAAAAAGGCTTTATCAGCAGGTAAAACCTTACCGGGCACAATTTTATTTCCTGATATTCCTGACTATTGCACTGGCTATCTTAGCGCCTACAAGACCTTATTTTATCCAGGTAGCCATAGACGACTATGTAGCCAAAGGAGATGGACCAGGATTGCTGCAGATAATTTACATTCTTGTCGGGCTGATGATTCTACAGGCTTTGGTTCAGTGGGCCCATACCTTTTATTCTGGCTGGATCGGTCAGGTGATCATTAAAGATATCCGGGTAGATCTGTATAAACACCTTCTAAAATTACGACTGAAGTTTTTTGACAATACTCCAATAGGAAGATTGGTCACCAGAAATGTCTCCGATATAGAGACGTTGGCGGATGTTTTCAGCGAAGGACTTGCAGCTATCATAGGAGATTTACTTCAGTTGGTTACCATACTTGGCGTCATGTTCTACATCGATTGGAAACTTACTTTAGTAAGTTTGTGTACGCTGCCTCTGATGATCATATCCACTTATATTTTCAAAGAGAAAATTAAAGTGACTTTCAATGACGTAAGAAATGCTGTTTCAAATCTGAATTCCTTTTTGCAGGAACATATCACAGGGATGAACATCGTCCAGATTTTCAACAGAGAAGATCGTGAATTTGCGAAATTCAAAGAAATTAATCGAGAGCATAGAACGGCGCATATTCGTTCGGTTCTTTACTATTCTATTTATTTCCCAGTGGCAGAAATTATCCAGGCTATTGGGATTGGACTGGTGGTTTGGTATGGAGCTGTGGGAGTTTTGGGCATGGAACTACAGGTCGGGGTTCTGATTTCTTTTATTATGTACCTGCAGTTGTTTTTTAGACCGATCAGGATGATTGCGGATCGATTCAACACACTTCAGATGGGAGTAGTTAGTTCTTCCAGGATTTTCAAATTATTGGAAAGTAAAGAACACATCGCCAATGAAGGAAGCTACAAACCAAAATCCATCAGTGGGAACATCAAACTGGAGCATGTTTGGTTTGCTTACAATGACGAAGAATATGTCCTAAAAGACATCAATTTTGAAGTGGAAAATGGGCAGACTGTTGCCTTGGTAGGTGCGACCGGTGCCGGAAAATCATCTATTATCAATTTGATCTCAAGGTTTTACGAAATCAATAAAGGGGAAATTTCCATTGACGGAACAGACATCAGAGAATATGAGCTTGGTATCTTGAGAAAGCATATAGGTGTAGTATTACAGGATGTTTTTCTCTTTTCTGACACGATCTATTACAATATTACGCTGGGCAATCCGTCTATAACCAAAGAGCAGGTGATGGAAGCTGCAGAGCAAGTGGGTGCCAGAAAGTTCATTGAGAGACTTCCAGGAGGATTGGATTACAATGTCATGGAGAGAGGAGCGACATTGTCCGTGGGACAAAGACAATTGATTTCTTTTGTCCGGGCCATGGTTTACAATCCTGAAATCATCATTCTGGATGAGGCCACCTCCTCAGTTGACACTGAAACTGAAGAGTTAATTCAGGAATCCATAGATAAAATGATGAATGGAAGAACTTCTATCGTGATAGCTCACAGGCTTTCTACGATCCAAAAAGCAGACAAAATCATCGTCCTTCACAAAGGCGAAATCGTAGAAACAGGAACCCACGAAAGTTTGTTGGATCAAGGCGGGTATTACACCCAATTGCATCAAATGCAGTTAAAAACCATGGCTATCTAGCCTAGAATCAAATACATAAATTCAAATCTGATTACCACGTGAAATTCAAAATTTTAGCAATTGTCTTTTTTATTCCTTTTTTAAGTATGGCTCAAGAAAGAGGCATTGGGATAAGAATTGGAGAACCGTTTTCAATTACCTACAAAGATTTCATCAGTGACTACATCTCAGTAGAAGGGATGATCGGGAGTGCCGGAGTTAACGGTGCCAGTTATTATCAAAAGGATTTCACAAATAATCCACCTACCAATAACTCCTTCTACATTGGTCATTCGGTCAAAAAAGGGCTCTCATTAAATGCCAGAGCAGCCTATCATGAGGATTTCACTGACAGTTTTGGTATCACACAAGGATACTTGCTAGCATATGGAGGCGCCGGGTTACAGTTCCGAACTACCCGGGTCAATTACACTTATTCTGTAGATCAAATTTCTGGAATCACCCAACAAGAAGAACGCGTCAATGCCGATTTTGGCCCAGAGGCTTTTATTGGTTCTGAATATTATTTCTCTGATCTCCCTATGAATGTCTTTGCTGAAATCGGCTTATTTGTGGAATTACTGGATCGAGTGGGACATATGAAAGCCCAAGGTGGTATTGGTGTCCGATATCTTTTTTAGAAAATGAACAAGAAAATTGCCATTGGCGGTCTGCTTTTACTGACTATCGCTTTTGGAGCCTATTTAGGTTTTGACAAACTGGGAGGAAACAACCCTATTGAAATAACTTTGGTCGAAAAAAAGCCTTATAGCTTAGTTGGATTGTCTTATAGAGGAACTCCTCAAGATCCTGAATTGGAACGAGCCTTTAAAAGTGTAGAAGCACAAAAAGGACTGCACCCTGGAAGTTCTTTGCATACGATTTATTACAGCGAACCTGCGGGCAAACTAGACACGATGGAGGTTTTTATCGGTATTGATCAAAATTTACCGATAGATAACTTTGAGGTTTTAAACTTTGATGAAAGCAGGTATTTGCTTGCCAGTATCAAAGGAAGTAAATGGGTAATGCCAAATCCTACTACTGTTCAAGAGGAAATCATCCAATATGCCAAGGAAAACCATCTAGAATTAAGTGGAGTATTCATTGATAAAATTGTATCAGAATCAGAGGTTCAGGTGATAGCTCCTATTCTTTCACAGAAATAATTTACTTTTTTTAACAAACCCTGTTAGTAAAATTAACCAACCTGAGCACAGTTATTGCCGTGAAAAGAACTATGTTCAAATTTAACCAAACCAACATGAGAAAATTTACTGCCCTAGTTGGACTAGTCGGTCTAATGATATTCCAAGCGTGCGAAGGCCCAGTAGGGCCAGAAGGACCAATGGGTCCAGAAGGTGAACCAGGAATCAATATTCTTGGTACAACCTATGAGGTAGAAATTGACTTTACCGATGCTAATGATTACGCTGACCTATTTGAGTTTCCGGCAGACTTAATTGAAAGTGATGCAGTTTTAGTTTATAGGCTTTCTGGAGTAGACAATGGTAGAGATGTGTGGAGAATACTTCCTCAAAATTACTTCTTTCAAGAAGGGGTATTGATTTATAATTTTGATTATACCATCAGTGACTTTTCCATCTTCTTGGATGGACCACTCGATTATTCATTGCTTGGGGCTGAATGGACTGATGGACAGATCTTCAGGGTAGTAGTTCTTCCTTCTGATTTCCCATCTGGAAGAATTGATTATTCTGACTATGAAGGTACTATGAAATTGCTAGACATTGAAGAAAGTGACTTTGTGAAAATCGAGTCAAAAAAAATAAAAAATTGATCTAAACCAACTGATTACCACAGACAGGATTTTTGTTTTACAAGAGTCCTGTTTTTTTTATGTTCAAAAAATCCGAGGTCAAAATTAATTTGACTGTTATCTTTGCGCCATGCAATTACAAAATGATCTTCTGTTACGTGCTGCCAAAGGTGAACCGGTTGAAAGAACTCCTGTTTGGCTGATGCGTCAGGCAGGTAGGATACTACCGGAATATAGAGCTGTCAGGGAAAGTGTCAGCGGATTTATTGAACTGGCACAAACTCCGGAATTAGCTTCCGAAGTTACTATTCAGCCTGTTGATTTACTTGGCGTAGATACAGCGATTATATTTTCAGATATTTTGGTAATCCCAGAAGCCATGGGCTTGCCTTATGAAATGGTGGAAAAAAGAGGCCCTTGGTTTCCTAATACAGTAAACAATGAGTCTGACCTTAAGAAATTACGGATTGCTGATGGAGCAAATGACCTGAGTTATGTCATCAAAGCCATCGAAATCACCAAGAAAAACCTGAATGGCAGGGTCCCTTTAATAGGATTTGCAGGTGCTCCCTGGACCATTTTTGCCTATATGGTAGAAGGAAGCGGCAGCAAGACTTTCTCAAAAGCCAGAGAAATGCTTTATACCCAACCAGTATTTTCTCATAAGCTTCTTCAGATGATCACGGATAGTACCATCAATTATCTAAAAGCTCAAATCACCGCTGGAGCAGACTTAATTCAAATCTTTGACAGCTGGGCTGGAATTTTGGGACCAAAACAATATGGAGAATTCTCACTTCCCTATATTTCTCAAATCTGTGATGCAATCACCTCTGTACCTAAAACTGTTTTTGCCAAAGGAGCATTTTTTGCCAGAGAAGAAATGGGCAAGTTAAATTGTGAAACAATTGGACTTGATTGGAACATGGGAATTTCTGAATCAAGAAAATTGATCGGTTTAGAAAAAACATTACAGGGAAATCTCGATCCAGCAGCGCTTTATGGCAATCCAGATCAAGTTAGAAAAGCGACTATCGAAATGATGGAACAGTTTAAAGATGGAAGACATATAGCTAACCTGGGACATGGCGTCTACCCTGATATAGATCCTGAAATGGTCAAGGTATTTATCCAAACGGTAAAGGATTTCAACTAATCCAAAGACCGATAGAAATTACTCAAAAGAGCCTGGAATTGCATCAATTCTAGGCTCTTCTTTCTTATATGCAGTTAAGAAATCACTGCTAAGGGATCACCTACCCTTATCTTTCCGGTATTCAAAGCCACCATGTTTTGCCCAAATAGGACTTTGTTTCCAACAGTCCTATATGACGCCAGTGTTCTGAGAGGTTCTTTTCCTTTGGCGGCAGTATTTTGATCAATAGTCGTCATCACACATCTCGCGCAGGGCTTGATGATACTGAACTCCAGATCGCCAATTCGAATTGCTTTCATTTGATCTTCAGCAAAAGGTTTTCCTCCCGAAAAGACCACATTTGGCCGAAATCTATCCATCGGTAAAGGCACTTCTAATTTTCCATTTAGGTCATTTAAAGAGGATTGCCCAATGATCAGATAAGGCATTCCATCTGCAAAACTGACAATTTCACCATTCTTGGCATATTTGGGATCGACCTTCCTCTCTGTAGCCAAAGGCATTTTAACCAATGTCACCTCCACACCCAAGGTCTTACTAAACCAACGATCAAAATCTTTATTTACCGAAACTGCTTTTACCACATCGTCCCAAACTTGAACTTCAATCTGGTCACCGGTTAATTCCTCAAAGGGAATTCTTATCTGATTATTCCTGTCATTCTTTTCAAAAACCAGCAGTGCGTCCTGAGCGAGCAAAACCTGCAAAAGCGCCATTTTTGGACATTCCCTTTGGGATAAAAATGTTCCGTTTCTTTTCACCAACATCCACCTTCTATCATGTTGAAACCCTTTATCTTCTACCCAGGCTTCCTTAACACTGACACCTCCAAGAGATTTGATTGGATAAATAAAAATATCCTGAATTAGATAATTTGAATGCATCCCTAAAAATAAGAGAGTTGGCAAGCAATGACCAGATTAACTTAAATAATTTGAGATCCCAAAGAAAGATAAATGGGTTTTGAAGTAATGCCAGCAATAGGGAATTACCTCCCACTGGTTATTCATTTGGATCAAAACAGATCCCAGAATGATGATCAATACCCATTTCCACCGTTCCTTATTTCCTTTAAAAAAGTGTCTCATACTGTAGAGATAGATGCGATATCCTATAGAAAGGTTGCATCAAAAGATCAAAAATTGAATTTCCTGTCATAATTGGGAGAGAAAAGAACTTCAAGTGACATATCTGGAAAAAGATCGAAATTCACCTGCCATCCTTTCTGCCAATCTGACACAAAAACTAGGTTTTTTAGCTATGGCACATCCCTTGAAGAAAGGAGGAAGTAACTCATTGAAACAAACAAAAAAATATAATTATGGGAAAAATTATCGGCATTGACTTGGGTACCACCAACTCCTGCGTAGCCGTTATGGAGGGTAATGAGCCTGTAGTCATCCAAAACAGCGAAGGAAGAAGAACCACTCCATCAATTGTGGCTTTTCTTGACAACGGAAACGGAGAGCGCAAAGTAGGTGATCCTGCCAAACGTCAGGCCATCACCAACCCTGCCAATACCATTTCCTCAGTGAAAAGATTTATGGGTAAAAAATTCTCTGAAGTTTCTGAAGAGAAAAAGCATGCATCTTATAAAGTAGAAAAAGGAACCAACGATACGATTGTTGTAAAAATCGGCGACAGATCTTATACACCTCAGGAACTTTCTGCCATGATTCTTCAAAAAATGAAGAGTACAGCAGAAGATTTCTTGGGTCAGGAAGTGACTGAAGCAGTAATTACCGTACCTGCTTACTTCAATGATTCTGAGCGTCAGGCTACAAAAGAAGCTGGGCAGATTGCTGGTCTTGAAGTAAAAAGAATCATCAACGAGCCTACAGCTGCGGCTTTGGCTTATGGCATGGATAAGAAAAACCATGACATGAAAATAGCGGTGTATGACCTTGGTGGTGGTACATTTGATATTTCTGTCTTGGAACTTGGTGATGGAGTATTCGAAGTGAAATCAACCAACGGTGACGTACACTTGGGCGGTGATGACTTTGACCAGGTAATCATCAACTGGCTTGCGGATGAATTCAAAGCAGAAGAGCAAATCGATCTGAGACAAGATCCTATGGCACTTCAGAGATTGAAGGAAGCTGCTGAAAAAGCTAAAATCGAACTTTCTAGTTCTTCTTCTACAGAGATTAATTTGCCTTATATCACTGCTACACAAACAGGTCCTAAGCACTTGGTGAGAACTTTGAGCAGATCTAAGTTTGAGCAGCTTTCAGAAGATTTGGTAAGAAGATCCATGGAGCCTTGTAAGAAAGCTTTGGCCGATGCAGGCATGAGCCCATCCGAAATCGACGAGGTAATCTTGGTAGGTGGTTCGACGAGAATCCCTAAGATCCAGGAAGAAGTAGAGAAGTTCTTTGGAAAGAAACCTTCTAAAGGTGTAAATCCTGATGAGGTAGTTGCAATTGGGGCAGCGATCCAAGGTGGTGTATTGACAGGTGAAGTGAAAGACGTTCTTCTTCTAGACGTAACTCCGCTTTCTTTGGGTATCGAAACCATGGGTGGAGTATTCACCAAATTGATCGAATCCAATACTACTATTCCTACAAAGAAATCTGAAGTATTCTCGACAGCAGCAGACAATCAGCCAGCGGTAGACATCCACGTATTACAAGGTGAGAGACCAATGGCAAAAGACAACAGAACAATTGGTAGATTCCAACTTTCTGACATTCCACCTGCACAAAGAGGAGTTCCTCAGATCGAAGTTACATTCGACATCGATGCAAACGGAATCTTGAATGTCTCTGCGAAAGACAAAGGAACCGGAAAAGAGCAAAAGATAAAAATCGAAGCTTCTTCAGGTCTTTCTCAAGAAGAGATCGATAGAATGAAGAATGAAGCAGAAGCTAATGCGGCTGCGGATAAAGCAGAAAAAGAGAAAATCGAGAAACTAAATCAGGCCGATAGCCTTGTGTTCCAGACTGAAAAGCAATTGAAAGAATACGGAGATAAGCTTTCCGAAGGAAACAAAACTGCTATCAGCTCTGCTCTCGAAACTCTGAAGGCTGCACATCAGTCTCAGAACCTTGAAGGTATAGACAGTGCAATGGAAGGATTGAACAAAGCTTGGGAAGCTGCTTCTCAGGAAATGTACAATGCTGCTGGTGCTGCCGGTGCTCAACCAGGGCCTGATGCAAATGCAGGATCTGACGAAGGAGCTACAGGAGACGGAGTGTCCGATGTTGACTACGAAGAAGTTAGCGAAGACAAGAAATAAGTTTCTTCTAAACCAACTCAAAACGGCATCTGTTTGAAGCAGGTGCCGTTTATTTGTTTAAGCGAAAATCGTAAAAATGAAACTTACTGCTGATAATAAATTAAAGAATCTCATTGTTGTAGGTGACCGTGTATTGATAAAACTCAAGAAGCCTAACGAAAAAACAGGCTCAGGTTTATATCTTCCTCCAGGAGTTCAAGAAAAAGAAAAGGTCCAACAAGGTTACATTATCAAGGCAGGACCTGGATATCCAATTCCTATGGCCACAGAAGATCAGGAGCCTTGGATGGAAAAAGAAGAACAAGTCAAATATGTACCGCTTCAGGCAAAAGAAGGAGACTTAGCAATTTTCCTTTTAAACGGTTCTTTTGAAGTAATTTATGAAGGAGAAAAATTTCACATCGTTCCTCAAAGTTCAATTCTCATGCTTGAAAGAGAACAGGAACTATAAAAAAATAGCCCGGTTTTCACCGGGCTAATATTTTTTTTTATTAATGCCACCAGAATTTCCGTGGCCTCATAGTTTTAGGCAAAATATAACTTGCTCTAGAAGAAACAGCCAATTCGGGATCTTCCCAAACTTTACTGTTTTTAGCTTTAAGCCCCTTTGGTTTATCAGCAGGATTTTCCCTGATCGAAACCAATGCCTGAGAACCTGATCTTTTCCAAACTTTTGAGTTTTTTGCAGCTGGTCCTTTAAGATCAGATGGCTGTTTATAATAAACTACTGCAGCAGCGTTTTCTGTTCTTTCAGAAACCTTCGCATTTTTGGCTTTTGGACCGGTTAGGCTCTGTGCGTTTGACACGAAAACAATAAACATGGCCGCTAGGATTAAAAACGGTCTTTTCATCGTATTTATAGGAGTTGTTGATATAAAAATATACTGAATTTCATTCTCAAGGTTTCAGTTTTAAAATATTTTTAAAACAATTTTGACAGATATCAAAAATTATATTCCGATTACACCTATTCAAACAACTCTATTCAAAATATTAGTCGGTTTGTAGACAAACCAAAAAATAGAAAAACTACTATATTCAGAGAGGATATAGAATAAAAAAACACCCGACTCTCAACCAGAATGGGTAGAAAACAAAAAAACCGAGGTGAAAATCACCCCGGCTTTATTGACAATAGACCCTGTTTATTCTTTAGAAAGAAAATACTGCCGCTAATAAGAAAGACGACAAACTTTTACTTCCTGCTAGATCTTTATTTAAGAAGAAATCATCTTCACTCATTGTATCCAATCTCAATTCAGGAATCAATGTAAGATTTTTTCCGATTTTCGCATTTCCTGAAAGTGTCACTGCAAATACATTTCCTTCCCCTCCTTCGGCAGCTGGCTTATCAAGACCCACTACCCCGTCAAGACCACCATTGAACACGCTGAAATACTCCCCTCTTAATCCAATGGAGAAATTCTCAGAAGTAGCTGCTTGAAGGTAACCGGCAAAACCATAAAAACCAGCTCCATCACCATCTACATCCTGCGCATCACTTCCATTATAAACTTCACCAGCAGCGGTAGTATTGTAAGTTGTGTTCACTCCAAGATAAAGCGTTTCTGTCAAATTAAACCCTGTGGTCAGATCCACTTGAAATGTACTTCCCAAAGAACTCTGCCCAGGGATCAAACCTCCTTGATCGACATCCAGTTTTCCATCCTGATCACCGTACACAAAGTTTAAATAAGTACTACCAGCATCAGTGGAGTAACCCAATTGCGCTCCGTAAGTATAAGTACCATTTAAGTTAAACTCGGTCATATCGGTCGGGTTCATAACAGCTGCCATCAAAGAAAACTTGTCAGACAGGGCAAAATCCGCTTTTAAGCCAGTGTGAGAAAATGGACCATAGGAGAACATGTAAGAAGTAGAATAGTTGAAGTTGCCTGTAGGTGAAATAACCTCATATCCTAAAAAGGTATTGAAGTTACCGAAAGTCAAAGTCACTACATCATTTACATTCCAGTAAACATAAAGTTGATTGATTATCTGAGAACTCCCTGCCATTCCTCCGGCATATAAAGGAGAGCCAAACACTGCATCTTCACCACGAGGACCGAAAACCAAATCTGCAACAGCTCCTACTTTTTCACCTTCATAGGTAGCAATGATGTTTGCCATACCTAAAGAAAAGCCAGGTAAATTACCAAAGGATGAGGCAGGAGCCTGAAAGTTTTCTCCTTTATTAGGAGCATTGAAATTTGTTCTGAAATAGGCATCTACAGAACCTGAGAAAGTGAATTTAGACGGTTCCTTTTCTTCCTCAACGATTATCACCTCTTGACCAAAGCTTAAAGTAGAAACAGAGAAGAGAGATGCGAATATTAGTAGTTGTATTTTTTTCATTTTAATTTTGAATGTTGGTTAATGATAGATAGTTGACCTGTAGTCCTGCCTCATGGAGAGAGAGTCGCATTTTTTTCCAAAAAGGCAGGACTTTAATTTTGAATTGACTATTCGTCGTAAACGATGGTATAACCTCGGATTCCGTGTTCGTGAGAATCCAATCCACTTTTCTCATGTTCTTCAGAGACCCTGATTCCAACAGTCATTTTCAAAACATAGAAGATTACAAAAGCTGAGACAAAAGCTGTCACACCGCAAATTGCAACGCCGATCAATTGAGTGATAAATGAATGATCAGGGTTTGTAGAAAAAATACCCACTGCTAAAGTTCCCCATACACCACAGGTCAAGTGGACAGAAACAGCACCTACAACATCATCAAGTTTAAGTCTATCCAACAGAACTGCTGAAAGAACAACTAGAATACCAGCCACAAAACCCACGATGACTGCAGATCCAGGATTGATTACGTCTGCTCCAGCCGTGATCCCAACGAGACCCGCCAAAACACCATTCAACACCATTCCAAGATCCAATCTCTTGAATACAAAATAGCCAGCTAAGAAACCTCCCATTCCACCAGCACATGCTGCAAGACAGGTTGTCACAAGTACAAAGGATACTAAACCAGGGTCAGCCGAAAGAACAGATCCACCGTTGAATCCAAACCAACCTAGCCACAATAGGAAAACACCGATTACAGCCAAAGGAACAGAAGCACCAGGCTTATCAACTGTTTTTCCATTGACATATTTTCCAATTCTAGGGCCTACCAAGATTACACCTGCCAATGCTCCCCATCCGCCTACAGAGTGAACCAATGTGCTTCCTGCAAAATCATAGAATCCCATATCATCCAATGCGCCACCACCCCATTTCCAGCTACCAATGATTGGGTAAACTAATCCAACAAAGAACAAGGTGAAGATTAAATATGCCCAAAGCTTCACTCTTTCCGCGATGGCACCTGAAACAATAGTAGCAGCTGTAGCAGCAAACATTGCTTGGAACAAAAAGTCAGTCCAATAAGTATATCCTCCGTCAGCATAAGCCGAAGTCACATCAGCATCTGCCGGAGAAAACCAAAACATACTCCATCCAGAAGCATCAAACCCAAACCATCCTGGAGTTTCAAAACCAGGATACATCAAGTAAAAACCAGCAACCGCATAGGTCAAAATTCCTAAAATCGGAGTGATGGTGTTTTTAAATAGGATGTTTACTGTGTTTTTAGCCTGGCCAAATCCAGCTTCTACTCCGGCAAATCCCAAGTGCATAATAAACACAAGAGCTGTGGAGAGCATCATCCATACATTGTTTGTCGTGAGAATGTTTTGCGTCAGTTCTGCAGAAACATCCATTGTCGCGGCCACATCTTGGGCCATCAGGGGTGCGAAATACATCATAGGTTTTATTGAAATTTTGAAATAATTTCAGAATAATTAATAGGTCTGAGATTTTTAACTCTTTTCGAATGTAATCACATTAATATGAATAAAACAAATCCACTTTTTCAAAAAACACCATATTTATCGACATAGTTGGTTGATTTTTAACCCATTTTTTAAGGATTTTACAATTTTTTATAAAATTTCACTGTTTTAAAGACCCATTAAGCTATAAAAATTTTATTTGGTCAATATGGATATTATTCTTCGAAATCGATTTCTAAAAAGGCGAATAAGAATTTTCTGAATTTTAAGGAAGTAAAAACATTATTTTATATTGAATTTTTCAGTTTTTCGATATTTTCGAACAAATCATAGGTTTTACAAAAAATATAAATTTTCAATAAATGATATTTTTTTTTACCACTTATCTAAAAAAACAATGATTTTTTAACAGAACTCCACCACTTATCAACTGGATAAATAAAAAAAACCGGGAAAAACCCGGTTTTTGATAAAAAATGAAAGCTAAGGCTTATTTGATCCTTAATTCTGCGAATTCTTTTGCAAAATAGGTCAAAATCACTTTCGCTCCAGACCTTCGAATACTTGTCAATACCTCTAGCATTGCTCTTTCAGGATCAATCCAACCTTTTTCTGCAGCTGCTTTAACCATACTGTATTCCCCAGACACATTGTACGCGGCAATTGGAACAGGATAATTATCCTGAAGCAGCTTTATAATATCCAAATAGGCCAAGGCTGGCTTTACCATTAAAAAATCAGCACCTTCTTCTAAATCCAAATCTGCTTCTATTAATGCCTCTTGACTATTTGCAGGATTCATCTGATAGGTCTTTTTATCCCCAAACTTAGGAGCAGAATCTAGAGCATCTCTAAAAGGGCCGTAAAATGCACTTGCATACTTAGCGGTGTAAGACATAATTGAAGTCTCAGAAAACCCATGATCATCTAACATCTCTCGGATATACCCAACTCTTCCGTCCATCATATCAGAAGGCCCAATAATATCAACCCCAGCATCAGCTTGAGCCAAAGACATCTTCCCAAGGATTTCTAGTGTCTCATCATTTAAAATCTTCCCGTTTTTAACAACTCCGTCATGGCCATCACTACTGTAAGGATCCATCGCCACATCTGACATGAGGCACAATTCAGGGAAATTCCGCTTTATTTCTCTAAGCCCTTTTAAATAAAAAGTATCAGGATTATAAGATTCAGTTGCCATAGAGTCTTTTAAACTCTCAGGATATGCTGGAAAAACATCAAAAGTTTTTATGCCTAGTTTCATACAGGCCTCTATTTCCTTTAACATGGTATCAATAGAAAACCTATAAATACCAGGCATAGAATCCACCTCAATCTTTTTATCGGCTCCATCGAGTAAAAACATTGGGAAAATCAAATCATTTACAGATAACGATGTTTCTTCTACGAGATTACGAATGGCTTCTGATTTCCTATTTCTTCTTGGGCGTCTATTCATCACAGATTTATTTTTCTTGGACAAAGGTAATATTGAGAACTTCTTTGAGGAAACAATTCCTGAACTATCAAAATACTTGAGAAAAGGAATTTCTATTGGTTAACTATTAAGAATCTCAGAAACCATCTCTACAGTTATTTCATTGTAATTTTGAATATAGAGATCACTTTTTGGCAATTCTTCCTTGGTGTGGGAAGAAAGTACAGCTACTACCTTCATCCCTGCTTTTAATCCGGCTGTAATTCCAGAAAACGAATCTTCAAAAACAACACAATCCTTTGGCATTACTTTCAAATTATCTGCAGACTTCAAATACACCTCAGGATCAGGTTTATGTTTAGTCACATTTTCACTTGCCAAGACAGACCCAAAGTAGGGAAACAAATCCAATTTCCCTGCTATCAGTTCTAGGTTTGCCATGGGAGCAGATGTTGCCACACCGGTTTTAAAACCATTTGAGTGCAACTGATGAAAGAATTCCAAAAACCCAGTTATTGGGTCCACATGATATTGATATATTTCTCGAAAAAGACCTTCTTTTTCTTCCTCCAACTCCAAAAGCTCTTTTCCTTCAATTTTTCTTTCAAAAAAATGACTCATTATATAGGAATTGCTTTTACCATACATATGTTCAGCAAACTCCTCTTCTGTAGGTTGAAGATTTCTTTTTGCAAAGAATTGCTGAAATGCAATTGAGTGAAACGGATTGGTATGACAAATCACTCCATCCATGTCGAATATTACCGCTTTGTTCATTTTATTTTTAAAAAAAAGTCGCTTTCCGTGGACAACAGAAAGCGACATAAAATCAGTTCACATGAAATTATTTTTTATCAAATTCAGAAATCACTTTTTCTATGATATCACAGCACTCGTGAATCTGCTCTTCTGTCATCACTAAAGGAGGAGCAAAACGGATGATATTTCCGTGGGTAGGCTTCGCCAATAGTCCATTACTCGCCAAAGCAATACAAATATCCCAAGCCGTTGAACTTTCCTCCGTATCATTAATTACTACCGCGTTTAGTAGTCCTTTGCCTCTCACCAGCTTTGCGATAGCGTATTTATCAACTACTTTTTGAATTCGGTTTCGGAAAATCTCCCCAAGTTTCTGCGCATTTTCAGCCAACTTTTCATCTTTAACTACGTCTAACGCTGCCATTGCCACTTTTGCTCCTAGAGGGTTCCCCCCAAATGTAGATCCGTGCTGCCCTGGCTTTATCACTTCCATCACATGATCGTCAGCCAGCACGGCAGAAACTGGATAAAAACCACCTGAAATAGCTTTACCCAAAATCAACATGTCAGGTTTTACATTTTCATGGTCGACAGCCAATAATTTCCCGGTACGTGCTATACCAGTTTGTATTTCATCAGCGATAAACAACACCTGCTTCTCTTTACATAATTGGTCGGCTTTACTTAAATACCCCTCATCCGGCACATAAACCCCAGCTTCTCCTTGAATAGGCTCTACTAAAAAACCTACTACATTTGGCTGCGCCAAAGCTTCGCTTAGTGCCTCTATATTATTATATGGTATCCTGATAAATCCTTCGGTATATGGACCAAAATTCTTTCTGGCATTCTGATCATTAGAAAAGGAAATGATGGTAGTTGTCCTTCCATGAAAATTATTTTCTGCAACTATAATTTTCGCTTGATTTTCTGCCACTCCTTTCCTTTCATAGCCCCATTTTCTGGCTATTTTAATTGCTGTCTCCACACCTTCAGCACCGGTATTCATTGGTAGTACTTTATCATATCCAAAGTACTCCGTTACGTATTTTTCAAATGGCCCCAAGACATCATTATGAAATGCCCTTGAAGTTAAGGTTAATGTATTGGCCTGCTCAATCAACGCATTTTTAATTCTAGGATGACAATGCCCTTGGTTGACTGCAGAATAAGCAGAAAGAAAATCGTAATACTTTTTACCCTCTACATCCCAAAGAAAAACTCCTTCTCCTTTAGCAAGCACAACAGGTAGCGGATGGTAGTTATGCGCACCATATTTATCTTCTAGTTCAATCGCTTCTGAGCTTGATGTGATTGTTTGCATGTTTTTCTTATTTTTGTATTCTCAATTTACTCTTTCGACAAAAATAGAATATTTGAAGTACCACTCTGCATGAAATCGGAAAAGAACGCACAAAGTCAAGGTACTTTAACATCTGAAGATTACTATTTTACCGAAGAAGGACTGATGGTTTTCACAAGACACTATCATTTAAAGAGAGGATATTGCTGCGAAAACGGGTGTAAACACTGCCCCTACAGAAAACGGTAAATTAAAAGGGAATAATTTCAATCCCTTTGTTGTTAATTCCCAAAAAGTTCCGATATTTGCAGACTCATTACAGAAACGCATACAAATTACGATACAATATCATGGCAAAAGTTTGTGACATTACCGGAAAAAGACCTCGCGTAGGTAACAACGTGTCCCATGCAAACAACAAAACCAAGCGTAGATTCTACCCAAATCTTCACAAGAAGACTTTCTACGTTCCTGAGGAAGACGCATGGATCACACTTAAAGTGTGCACTAAGGCATTGAAGACTATCAATAAGAAAGGTATCTCTGCAGTTTTGAAAGAAGCGCAGGATTCTGGCATGATCGTAATCAGATAATCAAAGTCACGACCTTAAATAAACACGAAGATGGCTAAGAAAGGAAACAGAGTACAGGTGATTTTGGAATGCACGGAGCACAAGACTTCTGGCATGCCAGGTACTTCTAGATACATCACTACCAAGAACAGAAAAAACACCACTGAAAGATTGGAATTGAAAAAATTCAACCCAATTCTTAAAAAAGTGACTGTTCACAAAGAAATCAAGTAATTTAGCACAGGATTTTTCCTGTAAAACGAAAAAGATATGGCTAAGAAAGTAGTAGCAACACTGAAGAAAAAAGACGGTGTAACTTACGCAAAAGTCATCAGAGCTGTAAAGTCTGATAAGACTGGTGCTTATACCTTCAGAGAAGAAATGGTTCCTTCCACTGCGGTACAGGAAACATTAAGCAAATAATTGCCTAGTGCATCTTCATGCATTTAAGTCCCTCTGTCCAAAGGTCAGCAGGGACTTTTTCGTTATATTCCGCTTTTAAATAAAAAAACATGGGAATTTTTGGTTTCTTTTCTAAAGACAAGAAAGAAAGCCTAGATCAAGGCTTGCAGAAATCTAGCGAAAACATATTTTCCAAACTCAGCAAAGCTGTAGTCGGTAAGTCTAAAGTCGATGAAGAGATTTTAGATGAATTGGAAGAAATCTTGATTACTTCGGATGTCGGCGTGGATACGACCATCAAAGTCATCAGACGTATAGAAGATAGGGTAGCTAGAGATAAATATGTCAACACTGAGGAGCTGGACAAAATCTTAAAAGAAGAAATATCCGGCCTATTAGAAGAAAATAATACCCAGGATTTACTCGATTTTGATATCCCAGAAGGTAAAAAGCCCTATGTCATCATGGTAGTAGGTGTCAATGGCGTAGGAAAAACCACCACTATTGGAAAACTTGCAAATCTTTTTAAGTCAGCAGGAAAGTCAGTCGTACTAGGTGCTGCCGATACTTTTAGAGCTGCTGCAGTAGATCAATTGATCCTTTGGGGTGATCGTGTAGGAGTACCAGTGATTTCTCACGGAATGAATACTGACCCTGCCTCGGTAGCATTTGATGCAGTCAAAACCGGTGTAGACAATAAAGCCGATGTGGTGATCATTGATACTGCAGGAAGACTTCATACCAAAGTCAATTTGATGAACGAATTGGGCAAAATTAAGAGAGTTATGCAAAAGTTCATCCCTGACGCTCCTCATGAAATCCTCTTAGTTTTAGATGGATCCACAGGACAAAATGCCTTTATTCAAGCAAAAGAATTTACCAAAGTCACTGAAATCACTTCCCTGGCGATTACCAAATTAGATGGAACAGCAAAAGGAGGTGTAGTTATTGGGATCTCAGACCAATTCAAAATCCCGGTAAAATACATTGGAGTAGGCGAAAAAATGACTGACCTCCAACTCTTTAATAGAAAGGAATTTGTCGATTCGCTTTTCACAAAGAAAAAGTAAAACAATCACCAAATTATAGATACCCCGACTCACCTCGGGGTATTTTTTTTGAAAAAAATTTGAACCTAATCCAATCTTTACCGTAATTTATTTTGATATCATTTTAACATCATAATAACATGGAAAAAATAACAAAACCTATGTCAGGATATTTTATGATCCTGTTTGTATTGGGCTTACTTGTATTTGCAGTTGCTCTGTTTATAAAGCAACTATTGATTATAGTAGGGATCTTATCTGTGATTATAGCGCTTATTTCTGTGGCAGGATTTTTTATCGTTGAACCTAATAAAGCCATGATACTTTTGCTTTTTGGAGATTATAAAGGCAGTGTAAAAGCCAATGGATTCTATTGGGTGAACCCGTTTATGACCAAGAAAAAAATCTCACTTCGAGTAAGAAACTTTGAAAACAAACCTGTCAAAGTAAATGACAAAATCGGTAATCCGGTATTGATCGGAACGATTGTAGTTTGGCAAGTGGAAGACACATTCAAAGCTACTTTTGATGTGGATGATTACGAGAACTTTGTTCACTTACAATCAGATGCCGCTATCAGAAAAATGGCCGGACTTTATCCGTATGACAATTTTGAGGATGAAGAAGCTGAAATCACCTTACGTTCTGGTGTAGAGGATGTCAACCATTCATTGGAACAGGAAATCAGCGAAAGGCTACATCATGCAGGGATTAAAGTAATCGAGGCAAGAATTTCTCATTTGGCTTATTCATCAGAAATCGCGTCAGCTATGCTTCAAAGACAACAAGCCACTGCAATCGTGGCAGCTCGTCAGAAAATCGTAGAAGGAGCTGTAGGAATGGTAGAAATGGCATTAGAAGACCTGAAAATGAAAGATATCATTGAGTTTGATGATGAGAAAAAAGCAGTGATGGTATCCAACCTGATGGTCGTCCTCTGCTCAGATAAGAGCGCCAGCCCAGTACTTAATGTAGGCACCTTGAATCAATAAAAATGAGTAACCAAGTTTTTAATGAGAAGCAATCCTATAAGGGAAGTTGGATCATGTATTTAATCCTTCTGACTGAAATCCCAACATTAATTTTAATGTTGGTGCTTTTTATTACTTCAGATGAAAAACAAGAAATGGGAATTGCTCTTGTAGTGGTAATTTTGGTCATGGCATTGAGTTTTTTCCTTATTCTCTCGATTTCACTTGAAACCAGAATAGACCAATTCGGAATCAAGTATAAATACTCCCCTTTTATAAGAACTTGGCGGATCATCCCAAAAAAAGAAATTATCGACATTCAGGTTATTTCATTCAATCCTATTTTTGACTTTGGGGGATATGGCATAAAAAGCAACAAAACCACCAAGCTATACAACGTCCTAGCTGATGAAGGATTATTGGTGAACACAGGCGAAAAAAGAAAAATATTAATTGGAACTAGTGAAAGAAAAAAGCTAGAAGCTTTTCTGACTTTATGGAAGGAGGAAGTCGATGTCTAAGAAAAAACCTTTTGCTTTGCGACTAGATGAAAATATGATGAAAGCAGTGGAAAAATGGGCAGCAGATGAATTCAGGAGTACCAATGGTCAATTAGAATGGATCATTCGAGAAGCCTTGAAAAAATCAGGGCGATTACCAAAGAGCAATTCTGATTCCTCCGAAGAATAATCTGGTTTTTACCTACCTGACTTACTCTTGCAATTCTGGATTATAAAGTATTTGTTCATTTTCAAAATCATACAAAGTCAAAGCTCTCAACTCATAATATGCCATCCAAAAATCCTTCAAAGAACTAAAAAAAGCCCGTTTATTGGTATCTTTTTCATTCTGGGCAATGTTGAGATCAGAAATGGTCACATTTCCTGTTTGGTAGCGATTTAGCGCTATCTGGTATCTTTTTTCCGCAACTTCATCCGACTTTTGGGTTACTTTTATTCGTTCTCTTATCATCAAGAAATTCCTCACTTTAGTGAAAATTTCCTGTTCAAAATTAATTGTCTCCTGCTCGACTTCATACTCAGTCAATTGCTGATTGGCCAAAGCTTGAGACATTCTCGCCTTGTTTCTTCCCCAATCCAAAATCGGAACCGATATACCTAAATTCACCAAAGCCTGCGTATTAGGATTATTATAGATATCAGACCAGGTAAATGCGGCATTGTTATAGCCATAACTTGCATTTAGATTCATGGCTAAACGCTGTCCTTTGGCATCTGCAACTTGGGCTTCAGATTCCAACCTGCGTCTATCAAATCCCAGTGCTTCTGATCGGTTCTGGAAAGCATAGGCAATTGCCTCATCAATATTCACATCAAAATCAGGGATCTCATTCGGTGAGAGCAACTTGATTTTGGCATATTGATTAAGACCGATGTAGGAGTTAACTGCCAAAGACGATTTCTCGAGATCGAGCTGAGCTTGTGCTAAATCTTGTTTTGCCTGAAGAGTCTGCAACTCAACCTGAAGAAGTTTGTCCTCAAATGTGGCTCCGATCTCATATCGCTTCTGCTCTATCGCAAAGATATCTTCCGTGTTTTTAAGGTTTTTAGAGGCAATATCAAAATTTACCTGAGCGATTAAATAATCGAAAAACAATTCAGTCACCATCATGGAAATCAATTCAGCTTCCTCTACAAATTCTCGTTTACTTTCTTCGAAAATCAATGGTTCTATTTTCTTATCCCATTTGTAAGGATTATATGCAAAAATCGGCTGGCTTAAACTGACATTTAATGGTATCCCAGACCACCTCGTTTGAACTTCATTATCGTCAGCCAAAAAATTATCAAATCGATTAGTAGAGGTGTTCACTGAAATTACTCCGCCCGTTGGTGCGATAACTTGCTGTAACCCTAGCCCGAGATCAATAAAATTCTGATTAACTTCTCGGAATTCTATCGTTCCGTCCGGCTGTTCGACACTGTTAAATGCTTGGGAATAGGCAGGTACGGTACCAGTCAGTCGCAATTGAGGGTTATAATTGGATTTAAAAAATCGGTATCTCCAGTAACGGTTTTCTTTTCTTGTTTTGGCACGAAGCGAGGCTGGAGACCGGTCTTTCGCCCTTTGCACCATATCGTGAAGTGTGTAGGTCACAGAATCCTGTGCAATCACTTTTTGATTAGAGAATAGTAACAATGCAAAAATGGCAAATCCAAAAACATGCAAAAGGCTACAATTTTTCATAGAGTCAAATCAAATAGTATGTTTCAAAAAAGAATTGAACTAAAATAATGATAGATTAATGGGAAGCAAAAGGCTTTGGAAAATCAAATGCTAAATATTCCTAAAGAATTAAAAGAATATCCAGAACTGGACTACTCCACCTTCTTTATTAACTTGCGTCATCAAAAATCCCCTGAATGAAATCCCTTATCAGTTTCGTTATCCGATATATTCCAAGGCCATTCCTGCAGCAAGTCAGTCCATTGGCAATGAAGTTTTTTTCCCAATTAAATAAAGGAACTGATGTCACCTGTCCTGTATGCAAGAACAGTTATAAAAAGTTTTTGCCGTATGGCAGAATAGCAAGGGAAAATGCACTTTGCCCAAATTGCCTTTCACTGGAGCGGCATCGTTTGATGTGGCTTTTTCTTCAGGAAAAGACCGATTTTTTCACTGCCAAACTCAAAGTACTACACATAGCACCGGAGCATTGTTTTATCAATCGTTTCGAAGCTTTACCAAATCTAGATTACATCACTGCCGATTTGGAATCTCCTCTCGCCAAGGTAAAAATGGATGTGCATCAAATCCCTTTTGAGGCAAATACATTTGATGTGGTTTTTTGTAATCATGTCATGGAGCATGTAGATGATGATCTTTTAGCATGCTCTGAAATCAACCGTGTCCTTAAAACCGATGGCTGGGGAATCATCCAATCCCCAGTTTACAATCTTCCTTATACCTTGGAGGATAATTCCATTACTGACCCAGCAGAAAGAGAAAAAGCCTTTGGCCAACGCGATCATGTCAGAAAATACGGAAATGATTATGCAGAACGACTACGAAAATCAGGAATCAGAATTGAAGAAAATCTTTTTGTAAAAGAATTGGATGCTGAAGAAGTCAAGCAATTTGCCCTACCGAAAAAAGAAATAATTTTCGTCTGCAAAAAAGGCAATTAGCCTCTGATAGTCTTTCGTACCAACTCGTATACTAACCCGGAACCATAGGAAAACAACTGTGTAAATGAGGTGAGGAGGCTATAAATTCCAACAATCAGTGAACGATATTTAATACTTGATTCAATCACAACAGCAAGACTCCAAAAAATCAAAACCGCTAGTTGAAAAGGAAATACCCATAATCCCAACAAGCCTGAAATACCCATTCCCATACAAAATACTATAAACAAAGTGGGTAAAAAATGTACCTCCTTGATTGCATCAGGATGATACCTGGATACATTGACACGATTTCTGCCAAAAGAAAAAGCCTGGATTGCAAATGATTTTAGGGTATTCTTCCTTTTATGGAAGACAAAAGCCTCCTCAACCAATTCCAGTTTAAACCCGGCTTTTTTAATACGGATACTCCACTCTATATCTTCTCCTTTATTTGCATCCACGAAACCTCCGATGGTTTCAAAAACTTTTCGAGACACCCCCATATTAAAACCCCTAGCTTGGTATTTCGAAGGATTTTTCAGTTTCCCTCTTATTCCGCCAGTTGTCCAGAATGATGTCATGGCATAATCCATTGCTTTTTGTATAGCACTAAAGTTTTGATCAGCAGCATCCGGTCCACCGAAAGCATCTAAGTCCCTATCCTGAATAGCCTTTTTTAGCTTCTCAAGGTATCCCGAAGGTAATAAGACATCGGAATCCAAGATTACAAAGAAATCTCCTTTAGCATGTCCCATTCCATCATTCCTGGCGAATCCTTGTCCTTGGTTTTGCTGAAAAAAATAGGATAGAGACAAATCTCTATTGAAAGTATCACAAATATTTTCAGACTTGATGGTTGATCCATCATCCATCACAACAACTTCAAAATTATGAAAGGTCTGATTTTGTAAACTTTTTAATAGTTCTTTAAGCTCTTCCGGACGATTATAAACCGGAATAATCACCGAGAAATACATCAGTAATCAAAGTTTATCTCCTCATCTATTTTGTACTCTGATTCTTTGGATTGATTAGAGGTCATCAATTCTGCTATGAAACCTGTCACGAATAGTTGCACACCAATGATTAGAGCAACCAAAGCCAGAAAAAACAAGGGCTGATCAGTAATTTCTCTTACTGCCAAGCCTTTACTTAAGCCATAAACTTTTTGGAAAATCAGCCAACAAGTAATCACAAATCCAGAGAAAAAGGAAAGCGTACCAAGCAAACCAAAAAAATGCATTGGTTTCTTTTTATACCTATGTACAAATGAAACCGAAATCAAGTCAAGAAATCCATTCAGAAATCTTTCTATTCCAAATTTGGAGTATCCATACTTCCTGGATTGATGTTGGACTATTTTTTCGCCTATTTTTGGAAATCCATTCCATTTTGCCAAAAGCGGAATATACCGGTGCATTTCACCGTAAACTTGTATATTCTTGACAACTTTCAATTTGTACGCTTTCAGTCCACAATTGAAATCATGGAGTTTGATACCAGAAATCCATCGTGTTACCGCGTTAAAAAATTTTGATGGAATAGTTTTACTGATTGGATCATGTCTTTCCTTTTTCCAACCAGAAACCACATCAAACCCTCCTTCTTTGACCATTGCAAACAGGCCGGGGATTTCATCTGGACTATCTTGCAAATCTGCATCCATCGTAATAACCACATCACCGGTTACTTTTTGAAACCCCGCATCCAAGGCGGCTGATTTCCCATAGTTACGGGTAAAATTCAACCCTTTTATTTCCTCAAACTCTTTTGCCAACCCATTTATCACACCCCAAGAATTATCTGTACTGCCATCATTTATATAAACGACTTCATAAGAAAAGCCGTGGTCTTTCATGACACGGCTAATCCAATGAGTTAATTCAGTAATTGATTCCTCTTCGTTAAATACAGGAACGACAACGGAAATATCAGGCATGCTTTAGTAATCCAGAGATTTGTCTCTTTTTTTAAGTATTGCTGCCAAAATTAAAGCAATTATTGCATAGATAATAATCCCAAATCCAAAACCCATTAATTGACCACTTAAGGTAAATTGTTTGGAAGTACTTGCTCTCATTTCTTCAAGTTGTTCTGGACTCATCGAATCTGCAGAAGCTCCAAAGTTTTCCATCATACTAATGGCATTTTCAAATGCCTGATCACTCAACACACTAGCAAGTGAAGGATCAATAACATGAAATAACAACAGTTGTCCAATTAGGCTGATTATTCCAGAAATCAAAATGGTAATAAAACTGAAATTAAATGCTGTTCCAAAGGTAATGTAGCCTCCAATCTCCGTTCTATATTGCCTACCGAAATAGATGATCAAAACAAAGAAAATAACAAGTGCTATCAATCCAAACCATGCAGATCCGAGTAAAGTAGCATCAATAAAATAAGCGATAAAAGTTAGGGCCAATGAAACCAGTCCAATGGATAGACCTGGCTGAATGGCAGCTTTAAAAGGAGATTGATTCTCTTCCATAGTAATGTTAGTTAGGGTTTTTTCTCAAAATAATAGAAATAATTATAGTAAAAAACAGTCCAGGAACGATTTTCCAAATAGCATCATTAAGTGCTATGTCTGATTTCACCATATTCCCGACACTTTCCATGGTAGCTTGAAATGAATTCTCTCCAACTTGAGACACAATGGATTCTTTACTTTCAGCTAAAGTATTCATTTTTGAGGATTTAATAATTTCAAATAATGAAGAGTCGACAGAAAGAACCAACCAAATACCACTAAATGAAATAGCAGCTATAAACATATAGGTCACAAAGCCTACGCTCATACCTTCAGCAAAAGAAAGGTAGCCTTGATTTCCGTAGTCTTTAAAGTATTTTAGCGCCAAAAAAACGGAAATGGGAACGATTACATAGCCAAAAATCAAATTCAGGGTAGTAGGGTCCTCTTTTAGAAAAGACAGAGCGAAAAATGAGATCAATCCCAAAACACCCCCGAGGATTCCAAACAGGTAAGCCGACTTAAAGTATTTATTCATTGATCGTGATTAACTCACCTTTCTGGATTACATATTTCACCCTTCCTATCAGCTCTTTCCCAAACCAAGGCGAATTTTCGGAATTGGATTTATTTGAAGATCTATTGTAAACCCATTTTGAATTTGGATCAAAAATAGTCCACGAATCATTAGTTTTTTCGATGATTGAAGAGGGGCCTTCAGTAATTTTATTGACCAGCAAAGACCACGATAGTTCTCTTTCTAAGAGGACTAGAGCCGGTAAAAAGGTCTGCAAACCTGCCATACCAAAAGATGCCAGGTCAAATTCCATAAATTTGGAATCATAGTCCTGAGGTTGGTGATTAGAAACTATCGCATCAATCGTCCCGTCCTTTAATCCATCAATTAATGCTTTTCTATCTGATTCACTTCTAAAAGGAGGTTTAACCTTAAAATTAGGATTGAAATCCATCAAGTCATTATCAGTAAATAGCAATTGATAAATAGAAACATCACAGGTAATATTGAGTCCTTCTGATTTTGCATTTCGAATCAAATCAACTCCCTTTTTGGTACTGATTGTTTGAAAATGGACTTTGCCTCCGGTATACTTTAGAATTTCAAGATTCCTTTGAATTGCTACATCTTCAGCAAGACTTGGAATTCCTTTCATACCAAGCATAGTGGAATTTTCTCCTTCATGCATTTGACCAAATATTGCCAATAAAGGATCATAAGCATGATCAAATAAAACTCCGTTAAATTTTTGAAGGTATTGAAGGATCTTCATATACCTGTCACCATTTGAAAGTGTTTTTACCCCATCCCCAAAAATAGAAACTCCTGACTGATGGTGCATATCAAGAATTTCAGTCAGGTCATCCCCTTCTGTATTTTTTGTCACTGCACCTTGAACAAGGATTTCAACAGGATATTTTTTTGCTTTATTAATTATAAAATCAACTTCATTTTTACTCTGAATCACAGGTTCGGTATTCGGAAGCACTACTGCTTTAGAAAACCCGCTTGACATTAAAGATTCACAAAGTGATTCAACAGTCTCTTTATATTCTAATCCTGGCTCACCCACCATACACCTTAAATCAACCCAGCCTTTGGAAACCATCAGTTGCGATGCATCAATCACTTTTAGCTCATCGATATTGGAGCTTAAGGTAGCAGGAAAAAAATCACCTGATTGGAAGATAAAATCTTGTGCTTTTTTAACTCCATCAGGAGCTATCAATTTTAATCCTTTAAATAGAATGGACATGAAATTTTCTTTGGTACAAATCTGCAACAATATTCTAAAAATGAAAAGTGAAAATGGATTGAGTTAAACAAAAAAAGCCAGCTGAGTAGCTGGCTTAGAATAATGTGGCGGCGACCTACTCTCCCGGGTGTAACCCCAGTACCATCGGCGCTGCAGGGCTTAACTTCTCTGTTCGGGATGGGAAGAGGTGGGACCCCTGCGCTAGGCCGCCTAAATCT
>JAFIDK010000080.1 GCA_017051695.1 Algoriphagus aestuarii
GCTCTTCTCCGAACGAGGTGCCGCAGGTGGCGACCGCCGTGGTGACGCCAGCCAGGTGGCAGGCCATCACGTCGGTGTAGCCTTCCACGATCACGGCCTGGCGCTGGCGCGCGATCTCTTTCTTGGCCAAGTCCAGCCCGTAGAGGAGGCTGGACTTCTTAAACAGCGGGGTTTCCGGGGTGTTGAGGTATTTGGGCCCGGTGTCCTCGGGGTCGAGTTTGCGCGCCCCGAAGCCGACGACGTCCCCGCTGAGGTCCCGCACCGGCCAGACGAGGCGGCCGCGGAACCGGTCGTAGGGGCCGCGCCGCCCCTGGCTGGCCAGTCCGGCGAGCACGATCTCCTGGTCGGTGAAACCTTTGGCACGCAGATGGGACAGGAGCGCATTCCAGGAGGCGGGAGCGTATCCCACGCCGAAGTGCTCCGCATCGGCCCGGGTGAAGCCGCGTTCGACGAGGAAGCGGCGGCCCGCCTGCGCTTCCGGGCTCAGCAGCTGCTCGGCGTAGAACTCGGCGGCGACCCGGTGGGCGTCGACCAGCCGCTGGCGCTGCCCCTGCTCGTTGCGGGGGACGTAGCCGCCCTGCTCGTAGCGGAGCTGGATGCCCGCTGCCCGCGCTAGGTGCTCGACGGCTTCGACGAAGCT
>JAFIDK010000794.1 GCA_017051695.1 Algoriphagus aestuarii
GGCGCTCTGGGCCGGACAGTTGCGGGAGACGGCCCGTAACGAAGCGCAGCGGACTTTCCTCACCCAATTGGCGGTGGAGCCGATCGAGATTTACGGGGAACTCGACGAGTACCGCGCCCAAGAGATCATCAGCACAATCAGAATTCATTCCATCAACCGACAGATCACAAACCTCAAATCTCGCCTGTCCCGGCTCGACCCGGTCGCGGACGCCGAGGAATACCAGCGGATTTTCACCGAACTCATGACCGCTGAACAGCAGAAACGTATGATGCGAGAGCGTTTTGGGGGAGCTATG
>JAFIDK010000795.1 GCA_017051695.1 Algoriphagus aestuarii
GGTCGAGGGCGTCCCGGTGCAGCGTCTTGACCGCCACCCGTGCCCCGTCAGGGGCGCTTCCGAGGTAGACGACTCCCTGACCGCCCTGTCCGAGCCGTCCAAGTAGCGTGTACTCCCCGATGCGCGCGGGGTCGGTGTCGATCAAGGGGGCCGGATCGGCCATCGGTCCTCCCGATTGGCTGGGCCCGCCGTCGTTGTCCTGGCTGGCGGCGGGCATGGGGCGAACCTACTTGAGGGTACCCGTGGAGGTCATGACGGTTCCTTCTCGGGAGATACCCTCCCACGTGGCCTCGAGTGT
>JAFIDK010000796.1 GCA_017051695.1 Algoriphagus aestuarii
GGACTTGCGGTACCAGTGCGCGGGCGGGATGCGCAAGTGGGTCTTCTCTACGGTGACCGCGATTCGTGGTTGGACGGCGGCCGCTTGCACGTCCCCTTCCACGATCAGGGAGACGTCCAGCAGGCTCGCCAGTGCGTGTCCCAGAGCGTAGGGGTCGCTGGCCGCCCCGGCGAAGTGGAAGTGGTAGTCGGGGTGGCGGAGTACGTGCCGCAGCAGCGCCGCAACCTCTTGCGGATCAGCTCGGCCAGGAAGTGTGCTCGCGGCTTCCAGGTCCGCGGGGTCGAGCGCCGGCAGTTGC
>JAFIDK010000797.1 GCA_017051695.1 Algoriphagus aestuarii
CTGGTCCCAGTTCGTGTAGTACTTGTTCCTGGGCGCCCGGAGCAGTCCGTCGACGTGATCCGCCACCGTCTCGGCTCCGCCGTCGGCGAGCCCGGTCAGCGGAAGGAACCCGTTGCTCGGGTGCGCCGGGGCGTTGGACGCGAAGTCGTGGATCGCGAGCCGGATCGGGTAGTCGGTGAGCGCGTGCGCCAGATCCCCGACCTCCTGCTTCATCCGCCGCAGCTGCTCGTCGGTGATGGAGAGGGACATGTCGAGGCTGACGGCGAGATCGAGCTCGCACTGGTCGGGCAGCGCCAGG
>JAFIDK010000798.1 GCA_017051695.1 Algoriphagus aestuarii
CTTGTTGGCGCAGTAGAACGCGACACGAATCCGCGGGGCCGCCTCACCACGCTCGGCCTCACCCATCGGGCCGGCACCAACGCGGCTGCCACGGATGGCACTGCCACTACCCACGAAAAACTCCTTCAGCGTGATGTGCCCGGCAAGCCCGCCGCACGCGCCGCAGAACGCACACAGCACCGAGCGCGTGCCAGGCCCTGCGGGCGTAGGATCGCGATGCTGTGACTAGCCCTGTCGGAGAATGAGCAGGCCGAGCGCGACGATACCGACGATCCAGACAAGCCCGGTGGCGATCGTC
>JAFIDK010000799.1 GCA_017051695.1 Algoriphagus aestuarii
TTTATCGCTCGTACGACCGAGCTCGCTTACTGGAAGGGAGAAACAAAATGGGAATACGACGGAAGCGGATGGAGGGCACCCCAAAATGTCGTTCTGCCCGCTAACGATCTTTTGCCGGCTGATCCGTTACCGCCCCAGGAAACGGAATGGATCCAGGAAGTGATGCCGCTTGACGAACAGCTGCCCAGGATTTTGTTCCACGGCGGTGAACTGGTGCAGGTGCAACGTCTGCTGGATCAAGATGGAAGGCCGATTTTGACCGATGATCTGCTGTATGCTCGATCCGCAGGCAAATTTT
>JAFIDK010000800.1 GCA_017051695.1 Algoriphagus aestuarii
GGTTTCAGCGGGGTAGCGCTCGTGGTGGTCCAGTGCCTGGCGGAGCAGCTCCACCAGGCTGCGTGCCCGGTCCCCTTTGGTCCCCGCGGTCATGGCGAACTCCATCGCGGCGCCGCGCAGCTCGCTGGCCACGTCGTTGATGAGGGAGCGTTCGGGCACTGCGAGACGGCGCAGGCGGCGGAGCACGACCTGCTGGGCAGGGTCGGCGGGCCCTTTGTCGGCGGCGATCGCGGCCAACCGGTCCAGGTCGAGCGAGGAGGAGGTCAGCAGTTCGACGGCGGTGGCGGCCCGGGGGTCG
>JAFIDK010000801.1 GCA_017051695.1 Algoriphagus aestuarii
AACACACCGGATAAACCGCCAAAAAGAGAAGAAAGGATGAGCATCCGGCCAAAATTTTGAGTCCAGTAGCGGCTTGATACCGCCGGGATAATCATCATCGCTGCCATTAAAATAACGCCTACCGCTTGAATGCCAATCACAATGGTTGTGACTAATAACAAGGTATATAATATGTTCATTCCTTTAATGGAAAGGCCAATCCCATTGGCGAATTCCGGATCAAATAAAAAGATTTTCCACTCTTTATAGGCCAATGTCACAATGGCTATAACAATCAATGCTAAAACAGCCATTGTAA
>JAFIDK010000802.1 GCA_017051695.1 Algoriphagus aestuarii
TTCTCCGTGAGCCAATGTTCTGCCTCCTTGATGGTCTCGAAAAAGTTTTCACCACGGCTGACGATTGGGACTACTCCCAGCCCAGGAACCTGCTCGGCAAAATAGTCACCAGCCGTCTCCCAACGCAGAGCGTCAAAGAGGTAGAATTTCTTATCCTTTACCCCGTAGTTCCGGCGGATTCCATTCCCCCACCACTCGCCGTAGTGGTATCCAGGTCCGAGGAGCTCAGCCAGTTTATCCCCGTGCCGGTAAGCCCAAGCGGCGAAACCGTAGTTGTCACTCTCGGGAGTGATGATC
>JAFIDK010000803.1 GCA_017051695.1 Algoriphagus aestuarii
CTTGGTGGAACTGGTTGGGCGGATGTCCGAACCAGTGGGTGAGCAGCGGCGCGAAGATCGCGACCAGGATCAGCAGGAGAACGACGATGCCTCCGCCCAGAGCGACCCGGTCTTGGCGTAGCCTCCGCCAGGCGATCTGGGTGAGGGAGCGACTCGCGATGTCACGCCGCCCTTGGGCGATGGCCTCGGGTTCGGCGTGCTGCGCCGATTCAGGCGCGTCCAACGGCGCGGTCATGCACCTTCCCCCACTTCTCGCGCTTGTGGCCGTGGATCAGGCCGGGCTGTTGTCCCGGATGT
>JAFIDK010000081.1 GCA_017051695.1 Algoriphagus aestuarii
GCCCCACGCCGAGTTCCACGGTGACCTCGTCGGGTTTCCCTGGCAGGTCCTGGACCTTTTCGGCGACGGTCTCGGCAATCTGCCGAATCTGCCCGAAAACCTGGTCAAGCTGCTTTCGCACCCGCTGGGTTCCGGGAAAGGCCACATTGACGGGGCCGGTGCGCTCGCCCGCCGGTTCGATGAGGATTTCTGTTTCGTCGTCAATGGCCAGGGCGACGAGTTGGTTCACCTGCGCTCCCCTCCCCTTCCCATCTGGGAAAGCGACAGTTCCTGGGGAATTTTCAGGGTTTGTTCAGCTTCCATGATGACATGAAGTTTCCCCTTCTTGGGGATATACCCCCTTAGTCACAACAGTTCAGAAATTTCTCAGTCAGGGGAGGACCGTGCACCGCACTGGCGCTGCCACGGACCAGGAACGGTACAGCGGGATACCGGCAGCAGGAGGAGGTCCGACGGTGTCCGGTTCCGGAGAGGACACCGGCCACGCGGAAACCGGGGGTCCGGTTTCCGGTTCCGGCCCCATCAGGGACGAAACTCTCTGGTGGAAATCGAGCCATTCCGATCCGGATAATGGATCCGCGTGCGTTGAGGTGCGGTTTCTTCCTGCCGGGGGTGTGGAGGTCCGCGATTCCACCCAC
>JAFIDK010000804.1 GCA_017051695.1 Algoriphagus aestuarii
GTCGGACGGCAACGTCTGAGCAGGTTTCCCTGTTTTCTTTTATATTCCCAGACTATCGCTGATCCGCTTTTTCATTGATTTTACCTAGATGAGCTCGGCCCTGGCGAACTCAGCAAAGGCACCCGGGCTGGCCTTGGCAGGAATCAAGGTGGGTTTACAGCCGGTTTCCTGCTGATAGTGGTCTTCTACCGCAGCCATTAGGGTAGAGATCATAGCCCGAGGTGCAATAGCCACCACGCAGCCACCGAAGCCACCACCCGTCATACGCGCGCCAGCCAATCCTTTCCCTGCTGTGGT
>JAFIDK010000805.1 GCA_017051695.1 Algoriphagus aestuarii
AGGACGCCTTCAACAACCTCGCCTTCATCCTCGCCGCGCTGCTGCTGATGGCGCCGTTTGGCTTCGTGCCCTTCAGCAACACGATCCCGGCCATCGCCCTGCTGGCCTACGCGATCGGCTTCATCCAGCGCGACGGCGGGGCGGTGCTGCTCGGTCACCTCGCCAACATCGGCACGATGGTGTACTTCGGCGTGCTCATCGGCGGCGGCGGGCTGGTGGCGCAGGAACTGTTCAAGCGGTTTACGGGATGATGCCCGGCGCACCCGTGGCCCCGGACCGGAAGGACGACACGCAACC
>JAFIDK010000806.1 GCA_017051695.1 Algoriphagus aestuarii
CAGCACAGTGCCGCCCATCCCCAGCACGAGACGGCTCGGATGCTGGACGAGATCAAGCAGGTGCGGCAGCACCCCGTGCAGGTGGGGGCGAAGCCGCCCCACTGCGGCGCGGCGCAGCCGCGGCACCGCGAGCACGGCCGCGGCCAACACAGAAAGCACCCCCACGACCAGCAGTAGCGTGAACGACGGAGAAAAATCGCCGGGATAGTCCATGTTCGACAGGTAGGCGCACACCACCAGCAGCGGCACTAGTGTCACCAGCCCTGCCACCTGGGACACACCCACCGCGGACACTGC
>JAFIDK010000807.1 GCA_017051695.1 Algoriphagus aestuarii
GATCGAGATGGGCTCCTGATGGATGTCGTGTACGTGGTGGGGCCGCAGAAGAGGTCGGAGGAACTCCGGTACTCGCTGCGGTCCCTTGCCGCGCACATCCCGCACCGCAGAGTGTGGATCGTCGGACACAAACCGCGGTGGGTCCGCAACGTGCACCACATTCCGCGTGGCCAGTTCTCCAGCAAATGGACGAACAGCACGGAGAACCTGCGGGCAGCGTGCTCCCACCCGGACGTGTCCGACCGGTTCATCTACATGAACGACGACTTCTTCGCCCTGACCCCTGTGCCCGGTATC
>JAFIDK010000808.1 GCA_017051695.1 Algoriphagus aestuarii
TCTGTTGAACGAGACGGAAAAACCATGATAATCCACAAGGAAAGGAGTGGTCTCACCGCTGTTCGCGGAACAGCAGGGGAATGAAAACGGAATACGCTGTCCGCCTGCCCGGCGCCCCGTCCAAGAACCATGGCCGGGCCCCGGGCACCAGCCCTGTCGCGCCTCCCCGCTCAAAGCACTGCTCGGGCCTTCCCCCACGACCGCGCCCCCGTCAACAGCTTCTCGATAGGGGCCGGAGGATAGAACTCGGCACCCACGATGCCGCTCAACACGTCGTCCATCACCCACACCCGCTCC
>JAFIDK010000809.1 GCA_017051695.1 Algoriphagus aestuarii
GCACAGTCCGCACCGAATCCGCGCCCATCCCGACACAGGGAAGATGAGGGCGTTCCACACACGGGAGTGGGGAAAGCGGATGATTAGGCTCGACCGGTTAGTCAACGTCCTGGGACGCTTCGGAGTCCGGCTCTACTGCGACCCGCGGATGCGCCAGGCAGAACTGCGCAGCGTCGTCACCTACGATCCCACCGACCCTCGGCCGGTCGGCGGTGACGTCTTCCTCGCCGTGGGAGTGGCCAGCGTCGCCCACGCCGTCGACCTCGCGGCCGCAGCCAACGCCGTCGTCGTGCTGG
>JAFIDK010000810.1 GCA_017051695.1 Algoriphagus aestuarii
GAGGGGAAGAGAGGTTCGCGGGCAAGCCCAGGAGGTGCGGGTTTTTGACGCGCCCCTAGACAAGCAGCGGTGCAAGCGTGCCGCTGACGCGTGGTGTGCCGCGTTTGTGTGGCCGCAACGTCCCGGCGCTCCCGACGGGGTGACGACGGCCACTCTTCTCCGCATCAGCCAGGGGCAGGCTCTGCCGCCAGACCAGCAGGAGATGATCGACCGGCTGGCCCGGAAGTACCGGTTCTTCCATTGGCATGTGGAGTTTCCCGAGGTTTTTCGCGGGTGCGACGGGTATCCAGCGGAGG
>JAFIDK010000811.1 GCA_017051695.1 Algoriphagus aestuarii
CTGTCCGGCTCTGGGAAATCTCCGCTGTCACCTTCCCGGCCAACGAACAGGCCACCATCAACGACGTCCGCGCCATTGCCGAAGCGGACGCCCTCTCTTCCCTCATTGAGCATGTGCGCGCCGGCACCCTCACGGATGACCAGGCCGCGCTCGTTGCTGACCTTGTCGCCGCGTTCACCGCACGGCAGGAGCCGGAGCCGGCACCGACCACTCCACTCCCCGACGAGAACGCCCGACGATTGACCCTCCGTGACATTGAGCTTGCCATTGCCCTCGGGACGTCCGAAGGCTGGATC
>JAFIDK010000812.1 GCA_017051695.1 Algoriphagus aestuarii
GTGCCCCGGCCCACGCCATACTCGTCCGCCAGTGCGCCATACTGCGGCAGCCTGGTTCCCGGTTTGTACTGCCCTGCCTCTATGCGTTTCCGCAGCTCTTCAGCGATTTCTCGATATTTAGCGCTCATAAATCACACTGTACCGTACAGTACCCATTGACGGAAGTGTAGGGACTGTGCCAGACTAGGTACTGTACGAAAAAGGAAGGGCCCTGCCGCGGGGGGCGTCCGCGACAGGGCCGAGAGAACTGTAGGAGCTCTCATGGACCACTCTACCGACGAGTCTACCGACGAAGT
>JAFIDK010000813.1 GCA_017051695.1 Algoriphagus aestuarii
GATCCGGACGACGGGGCGACGCTGGAGGTGGCGTGGCGGTTGGCGTCGCGGATCCGCGGGGCGATCACGCTGGTGCGCGGCAGGGGCGGCGATTCTATCCCGGTGGGGTGGCGGGATCGGTCGGCGATCGCGAGCGCGTTGGGCTACCGCATGGAGAATGGCGGGGGGAGCCCGGGTGAGCGGATGGTGGAGGACTATCGGCGGGCGACGCGCCGGGCGCGCGCGGTGATGGAGCGCGTGTTCTACGACAGTTGACATGGTCGGGCTGTGCCCTGCCCGTGGCTGTGGTGCGGCCG
>JAFIDK010000082.1 GCA_017051695.1 Algoriphagus aestuarii
GCTCTGATCACGCGGCCGATCACGCTGGCAGATACCGGGGCGATCAGGGCCGCTATCACCGCAGTCGGCGCGCGCCTGGTCGTCGTCGACCCGATCACGGCGTTCCTCGGCGACATCAACCCGGACAAAGATACGCAGGTCAGGTCCCTGTTGACACCGCTGGCGGCGCTGGCTCAGGAAACGGGAGCAGCGATCCTGCTGATCCGCCACCCACGCAAGGCCGGTGGTGCGGCGCTGACTGCTGGCGCTGGCAGCATCGGGATCATCGGCGCTGCCCGGGTTGGGTGGACAGCAGGACCTCACCCTGACCCTGAGGCCGGGGTTCAGGTCCTGGCTGTGTCCAAGACGAACCTCGGCCCGATCCCCAGGCCTATGGCCTACCAGGTCCGCCCAGTTCCTATCCCAGGCGCTCCCCCAAACAGGCTGGGTCGCATCCCCACGACGGCAACGCTGAGTTGGGTGGATGTCGACCTGGCCGGGCTAACAGCGGACGCGCTGACCGACCGGGACACTGCAGCGCAGATTACGAAGAGCAGCGAGGCGGCTCAGTGGCTTATCGAGACGCTCCGTGCGCGTGGGGGATCAGCGCCACGGGCCGAAATCTTCGAGGCCGATCCGGGGTTCGGTCGGAACGC
>JAFIDK010000814.1 GCA_017051695.1 Algoriphagus aestuarii
GGCCTGGACGTGATCGGCGATCGCCTGACCGAAATCAACGTCACCAGCCCAACCTGTGCGCGCGAGATCGAAGCGGCATTCCCGATTTCGATTACCGGCATGCTGATGGACGCCATTGAAAAGCGCCTGGCGGCGAAGTAATGCGTCATGCGGGCGGCATGCCGCCCGCTATCCTGTATCGCGCCCGCCAAAGCCCGCCTTTCCGGCAGCGGCTTGAAAGGCGGCGGGTATAGCCGCATACTGGCGGCTGTTTATTTTCTCACCCATTGATTACCTTATACTAACGCCATGAATTT
>JAFIDK010000815.1 GCA_017051695.1 Algoriphagus aestuarii
GGGTTTGGTCCGGGCCTGAGACGTTTTCCCAATCCGCTGAATCTCCGATTCCAGCCAGTCGATCGCCGGCGTGGTCTCGGTCTCCTCCCCCTGGGCGATCAGCCGGCGGATCCGCTCCACCACCTGATCCTCCCCCGCCAGGGATTGGGAGGTGAGGAAAACGATGTTTCGAAACATCTCCCTCGACAACCCCAAATGGGTCTCCAGGAACCGCCGGTCCTTCCGGGAATCAAAGGGATACTCCTCGGTGACATCCCGGCCCGTTTTGAGATCGACCAGCTGCTCCCGCTCCTTCT
>JAFIDK010000816.1 GCA_017051695.1 Algoriphagus aestuarii
CGTGCTGGCCGCGCAGACCGTGGACTACCTGGCTGCGGAGGAAGCGCCCAGCCCGGTCCAGCACTTCTGGTCCCTGGCGGTGGAAGAGCAGTTCTACCTGGTGTGGCCGCTCCTGTTCGTGGGCTGGGCAGCGCTGCGCTCCCGCCTCTCCGAACAGCGCCGTGAACTCGTCCTGGGCGGCGCCATCACCGTGATCATCACCGCCTCCCTGATCTGCTCGGTGGTGATGACACAGACCGACCCCACCTCCGCCTACTTCGTCCCCTTCACCCGGATGTGGGAGCTGGCCGCAGGCG
>JAFIDK010000817.1 GCA_017051695.1 Algoriphagus aestuarii
TCCTCACCTGCCAGACCCGCCAGGGGGTCTGTGTCCGCTGCTACGGGCGGAACCTGGCGACGGGCGAGCTGGTGGAGGTGGGCGAGGCGGTGGGCGTCATCGCCGCCCAGTCCATCGGTGAGCCGGGGACCCAGCTGACCATGCGGACCTTCCACACTGGCGGCATCGCCGGCGAGGACATCACCTCCGGCCTGCCCCGGGTGGAGGAGCTCTTCGAGGCCCGCAAGCCCAAGGGCGAGGCCAAGATCAGCGAGATCGCCGGGACGGTCCACATCGACGAGTCCCGGGGCGTGCGG
>JAFIDK010000818.1 GCA_017051695.1 Algoriphagus aestuarii
TGCCGTGTAGGAGGGCACGTCCACAACCCGGCCGTCCCCGGTGAACACTCGGGTGGGTTCGACGATGGCGGCGCGCGGTCCGGGAGCGGACAGGAGTTCCAGGGCTTGGGGCCAGCGGTCTTCCCGCACGAACTCCAAGTCGCGGACTCCCACGAACTCGGGGACGACCGGGGGGAGTTCAGGGTCGCCGAGCAGGGCCGACACGGCGGCCGCCCATTCGTCCACGCCGTCGAGTGGGAGGTCGTCGAGGCTGTCTTCCAGCCCGGCGCCCAAGGTCACGTCGTGGGCGCGGTGGA
>JAFIDK010000819.1 GCA_017051695.1 Algoriphagus aestuarii
TTTCGAGGACGTGTCCATATTAACTCTGGTACACACTAAAGTCAACTAGTAATTGGCTATTATTTTGACAAAAGTTAACTGTTAGTTGACTCATAACAACCGAACCGATACAATGATCATCGAAGCCAACGAAAAAAAGGAGCTGTGTGAAATGAAGGTAGTATGCAAGCTTGAGGAAATTCTTGCCGAAAAAGAAGAAGAGGGAACGAAGATCACCAAAGCGGAGATAGCCAGACAACTCGGAATCAGCAAACAAGCGATGACAAACATCGCACGTGGGAAAACGGAACCGAAAC
>JAFIDK010000820.1 GCA_017051695.1 Algoriphagus aestuarii
GACCGAGAAGACCGACAATCTCGCCTTGTTCTACGTGAAACGATACGTTATTGACAACAGTTCGTTGCTTGTATTTTTTGACTAAATTTTCAGCTCTAAGTATCATACGGTGCTATGCTTTTCACAAATATATTTTTAATATCGTATTCCTTTGATATTTAATTGCAAATTCTTTTTGCCGCGCCAGACATTTTCTTCGACTGTGTAGCAGATGTCTAACGATTTGCTGCGATTGATTGCGTCGACATATTCGGCTTGCCCGAATGCGATACAACTAAAGGCTGGCGAGCCTGCTT
>JAFIDK010000821.1 GCA_017051695.1 Algoriphagus aestuarii
CGGAGCGGTGGCAGCGCCAGGATGAGCTCACCGGCCCGGTCTTCACCAGCCGGGACGCGGCAGAAGGGGCGGCGGCGTTCGCGGAGAAGCGCAAGCCCGTCTGGACCGGAGAGTAGGACCTCTTCGGTTGCTGGTGTGGCTGTGCCACGGCTGACGGCGCTCCGTGCCGTGGCACGGCCACAGTCATGCGGTTACTTCAGCCGGTGCCTGGCTGGACGGCGGCGTCGGGTCATCGCGATGAGCACGGCACCGAGGAACGCTGCAGCCGCAGCGATCACAGTGAACGCCGAGGTCTC
>JAFIDK010000822.1 GCA_017051695.1 Algoriphagus aestuarii
GGCGGTGCTGGCGGAGGTGAACCGCGATTACGTCACCGCTTCGCGGGTGGCGGGCGCCGGCGCGCTGCGTCAGATGTTCGTCAATATTCTGCCTAACTGCCTGGCGCCCTTGATCGTTCAGGCTTCTCTCGGTTTCTCGAACGCCATTCTCGACATGGCCGCTCTCGGCTTTCTGGGCATGGGCGCGCAACCGCCGACGCCGGAGTGGGGCACCATGCTCTCCGACGTGTTGCAGTTCGCGCAAAGCGCCTGGTGGGTAGTGACCTTCCCCGGCCTGGCGATCCTGCTGACGGTG
>JAFIDK010000823.1 GCA_017051695.1 Algoriphagus aestuarii
CTGTACGGCGAACCGGACGGAGCCGACCCCTTCCTCCGCTCTGACGCGGATCTGGTCCGGCTCGCCGACGAACTCGACCGACTTGAAAGAGAGGTAAGGCAGTCGTGAGCGACGTCCACCCGGGTTCCCAGGCGTCCGCCGATACGGCACGGCAGGCCCTGATCGCGTTGCGGTCCGAGGTCGCCAAAGCCGTCGTAGGCCAGGAAGAGATTGTGACCGGACTGGTCATCGCGCTCCTGTGTCGCGGTCACATCCTCTTGGAGGGCGTGCCGGGCGTAGCCAAAACGCTGCTGGT
>JAFIDK010000083.1 GCA_017051695.1 Algoriphagus aestuarii
ATGTGACAGGTTACAGCGGAGTGTATGACGGCAGTGCTCATGGAGCAACTGGTACCGCAGAAGGAGTATTGGGCGAAGCACTAGCAGGACTGGATCTTGGGGCAAGCTTCATTAACGTACCGGGAGGTACAGCCGACTGGACATTCACAGACGTGACAGGCAATTACAATGATGCCTCTGGTTCTGTGTTGATCGAAATCACGAAGGCAAATGCCACGATTAATGTGACAGGTTACAGCGGAGTGTATGACGGCAGTGCTCATGGAGCAACTGGTACCGCAGAAGGAGTATTGGGCGAAGCACTAGCAGGACTGGATCTTGGGGCAAGCTTCATTAACGTACCGGGAGGTACAGCCGACTGGACATTCACTGACGAGACAGGCAATTACAATGATGCCTCTGGATCTGTGGATATCATCCTCACCAAAGCCCCAACAGTTACCACGGTAACCATCAATGGGGGGCCGTTTACCTATACAGGATCAGCGATTGAACCGGCGACAGTAAGTGTGACTGGTGCGGGAGGGCTGAATCTGACTCCGACAGCAGACTATGCAAATAATGTGAATGCAGGTACGGCGACAGCAAGCTACAGCTATGCGGAATCTGCGAACCACTTGTCCAGCAGTGACA
>JAFIDK010000824.1 GCA_017051695.1 Algoriphagus aestuarii
CCTGTCCAAAGAATCCCCTTCATAAGCGGAAATCCAAAGAGCGCCGGGATACCGCTCCCTCACCCAGGCTCTCTTTCCGTTAAAGGCGCCTCCCGTAACAAAATGCATCGTTCCTTCACCCTCAATTGCCGGATGTGAAAAACAAGTTCATAACCGCTCCCGTGATCCAAGTTCCAGTCCCAAAAATCCTTTTCCACGGGGCCGTACCGGCTCAACAGGCAGCGAATCACCCCGCCGTGCGTGACCACAAAAGGACGCCTTTTATGTTGGCTGACAACCCGTTCCACCAGCTGGT
>JAFIDK010000825.1 GCA_017051695.1 Algoriphagus aestuarii
GGTCTGGGTGAGGATGTCGATGCAGTAGGCGTCGTCCTCGACCATCCGCTGGAGGCCGCGTACTTGTCCTTCGATCCGGCGGAACCGGTTGAGGTGCTGCCGCTTGTTGTCGTGGTAGCCGTAGGCGGCCATCGCGGTGTTCTCCTGTCGACTGGTCGCTTCCTCGAACAATGATACCCCCCACGGGTATTTCCGGGGTGGGGCGGACGGACCGGGAGCCCAGGCTTCCCGGCTCATTGCTGCTGGTTGTCGCGGTCGCTGGGAGCCGGGCGGGCCGGGTGCAGGCCGAGGCGGC
>JAFIDK010000826.1 GCA_017051695.1 Algoriphagus aestuarii
GGAACTCCGCCCCGACCTCGTCACGCTCTGCGCGGGCGGCAACGACATCCTCCGCCCCGGCTCCGACCCGGACACGCTGGCCGACGCGTTCGAGGGCGCGGTGCGCCAACTGCGCGACACCGGAGCGGACGTCGTGATCTTCACGGGGTTCGACACCGGGTTCCAACCGGTCATGCGGCACCTGCGGGGCAAGATCGCCACCTACAACATGCACCTGCGCGGCATCGCCGACCGCTACCACTGCCGTGTCGTGGACCTGTGGAGCATGAAGATCTTCCAGGACCGCCGCGCCTGG
>JAFIDK010000827.1 GCA_017051695.1 Algoriphagus aestuarii
TGAGGATTATATTTTTCATCAAAAAATTGTCAAGGGCAAAAAATTTTCTACGAAAATTTTTTAGCTGGATCCTTGACAATTTTTCTCTGAAAAAATGTTTTTCAATTACCAGCCGGAAAAATGCAAAACTAAATGAGCATTGGGAAACAAAATCTATGCGATTTTTTTCCCTGGGAAAGCAGTTTTTTGCTACCGTCAATTTTTTGCGGTAGAAAAAAATTATAGTGAAAGCAGGGAAACCAAATTTTGTTAAAAAATTTGTTTGCCAATGCTCATTTATTTTTTAAAACTGGTA
>JAFIDK010000828.1 GCA_017051695.1 Algoriphagus aestuarii
ACGGCGGACACCGCCGAGGCACTGGGCAGTGGAGACGTCCCCGTCTTGGGCACTCCGCGCGTGCTGGCGCTGGCCGAAGCCGCCACGGTCGCCGCACTCGACGGCCGCCTCGAGGCCGGCCACACGTCGGTAGGGGCCGAGGTGCACCTCAAGCACACCGCTCCCACCCCGGTGGGAGCGCAGGTGGTGGCCACGGCCCGCCTGGTCCGGGCCGAAGGGAGACGGCTGGTCTTCGAGGTCTCCGTCACCCAGGAGGGCCGGCAGGTGGCCGTGGGAACCGTGGAACGGGTCGTGG
>JAFIDK010000829.1 GCA_017051695.1 Algoriphagus aestuarii
GGGGGTAATGCTGACTGCGCCGCGTGAGGACCATTTGTTCGCATCCACATCGGCATAGCCGTCACTTGAGCCCTTGTAATTGTCATAGCGGGTGCCGGCGAGCAGGGTGACGGGCAGATCGCGCAGCGTGATTTCGTCCTGCAGCCAGCCTGAAGCGAAGTTGATTTTTGCGTGCGGGAAACTTTCGGTCGCTCCGCCCGGCGTTTGCTCCTGTTTGTAAGCCTCGGTGCCGTAGGTCAACAGGTGCGAAGCGAAAGTATCTGCAAACAGGCGTGTGCGGTTTTCGAGTTTGGC
>JAFIDK010000830.1 GCA_017051695.1 Algoriphagus aestuarii
GTGGGCTGTTGGCACGCACCGGGGCGCGGTTCAGCGGCCCTGTCCGTGCAGCTCTGGGGGCGCTGGTCGCGCTGCCGCTGTTCGCCTCTGCTGTGGGAGCGACCCTCGGCTCCGGCCCTGTGGGTGCGGTTACGTCGCTGGGGTCTGCGGCGTTCGCGGCGCTGGCGTGGCTGGTGGCCACCACGGCCGCCACCGCCACCGCCGCGCTGCTCAACCAGATTGACCAGCGCACCGCACCCGTGGTGGACGAGGCCGACGAGGACGACGAGTCGTCGTCGACAGCTGGGGATGCCC
>JAFIDK010000831.1 GCA_017051695.1 Algoriphagus aestuarii
GTCGTCGCGGGGACTACGATTCCGACTGGGCCGCTCGTCGAGAGGCTCGTCGAAGTCCTCGAAGTCATCGTATTCGTCCGCGTAACGGTGATCGTAACGGTCGTCCTCCACGAGGCCGAGGTAGACCGCCATCTTGCGCAGCGCGCCGGCCATCTCTTGTCCTCCGTCGTCCCTGTGGTGATTCACCGCAGATGACTTGCCGATGGATTCGGTCCCCGTCCACCCCTGAGCGGAGGAGGGAACAGCGTATGCCCCAGGGTTCATCTGGGGACATTACCCCACGATCAACCTCCG
>JAFIDK010000832.1 GCA_017051695.1 Algoriphagus aestuarii
GGCTAAAATGGCTGTCGGCTTTTTCTTTAAATTAAGAAAATGTTCAACAGCTTGCCTACCGCCTTCTTGAGAGAAGGCACCATTAAAAGTAAGGTTGGGATCCTCTGCTATCCCGTACGCATCAATCGCTTTTTTGTAGCCCAAATAGCGATCTTTTGCAGTACTTACGTGATCTGGGCCATTTACTACACCGATATTTGTATGTCCCTGTTCTATAAGTGACTTTGTAATGTCGTAAGCAGCTTGTAAATTGTCTTCTTCTACTAAGTTAAGTTTTAAATCAGGCTGCTCGAT
>JAFIDK010000833.1 GCA_017051695.1 Algoriphagus aestuarii
CATCGTTCGTATGTAGTAAATGTTTTTTGGGTTGAGAAATACGATAAAAAGAAAAGTAGTTTGTTCTTAAAAAATCAAAATGATCAAGAATTTGCGGAGATTCCTGTATCCACAAAAGGACATGAACTGTTAAAAGATATTGTTTTTTAGAATTATACATATAGTCATTATCTTTTTATGTTCGTGTAGTTACGGACAATTTGTTTATACCAAACAATATACAATAGATGATGGATTGTTATCAAACGGTATTACTGATTTATATCAAGATTGTCGTGGTTTGCTTTGGATTGG
>JAFIDK010000084.1 GCA_017051695.1 Algoriphagus aestuarii
CCGCCGAGCAGGTGTTCATCCCCCTCACCGAGGGGGGAGGGGTGCGCAGCACCGAGGACGTCGACCGGCTCCTGCGCGCCGGAGCAGACAAGGTCAGCATCAACACCGCGGCCGTGCGGCGGCCCGAACTGATCCGCGAAATCGCCCAGGAGTTCGGCAGCCAGGTCCTCGTGCTCTCCGCGGACGTGCGCCGCACCGTCAACGGCACGGCCACCCCCAGCGGTTTCGAGATCACCACCCACGGGGGCCGCCAAGGGACCGGCATCGACGCGGTCGAATGGGTGCAGCAGGCTGAAGAGCTCGGGGCCGGGGAGATCCTGCTCAACTCCATGGACGCCGACGGCACCAAGTCCGGCTTCGACCTGGAGCTCATCCGCGCAGTCCGGAAAGCGGTGAACGTGCCGCTCATCGCCAGCGGGGGAGCGGGCGCGGTCGAACACTTCGCCCCCGCCGTGGACGCGGGCGCCAATGCGGTCCTCGCCGCCAGCGTGTTCCACTTCGGGGAGATCACCATCAGCGACGTCAAAGCCGAGCTGCGGGCCAAAGGCTACCCGGTGCGCTGACCCGCGGGCCACACCTGGACTGTTCCCTGCCGGTGGGGGGACGGGAGCGCGCGCCCGTCCCCCCACCC
>JAFIDK010000834.1 GCA_017051695.1 Algoriphagus aestuarii
CCTCGGTATCGGCGATCCGGTGTGGCGCTACACGGGGACGATCCCGTTGACGCGCACGGACTCGGGCTGGGTGATCGACTGGTCGCCTGCGGTGATCCACCCGGAGCTGGGGGAGGGGGAGCGGCTCGCGGTCACCTACGATGTCCCAGACCGCGGCCAGATCTACGACCGCAACGGCGAACCCCTCGTCGAGGAGACCGAAGTCACCGCGTTCGGGGTGCGTCCCGCCGCGATGGCGGACATGACCGAGGGGATCAACAGCCTGGCGGAGCTGCTCGACGAGGATCCTGAGCC
>JAFIDK010000835.1 GCA_017051695.1 Algoriphagus aestuarii
GCTGGCGCTGCCGTGGTTGACCAGCACCAGCGCATGCCGCTCCGAGACCCCGGCATCGCCGTCGCGGTGGCCCTTCCAGCCGCAGGCGTCGATCAGCCACGCCGCCGACAGTTTGCGGCTGCCGGCATCGGCACCGGGGAACAGCGGCAGCCCGGGGTGGCGCCCGGCCAGTGCCTGGGCCTGGGCCAGCGGCAGCACCGGGTTCTTGAAGAAGCTGCCGGCGTTGCCGATCGTCGCCGGGTCGGGCAGCTTGCTCCGCCGCAGCGCGCAGACCGCGTCGAACACCTGCATGG
>JAFIDK010000836.1 GCA_017051695.1 Algoriphagus aestuarii
GCCCAACCCGGAAACCTGTGGGCGCACGTAGGCGACCCGGCCGCGGTCGACCGCACCCGGGCCCTGCGATGGGTGCTGGACGCGGCCGCTGCCCGCGGAGTGGCGACCATCCTCGTCTGCGACGCGCCCGCACCCCCCGCACTGGCCGGGCTCGGCTTCGACTACGTCCACCAGGGCGACCTCGGCGTCCCCCTCCACCGCTACAACCCGATCGCCGCCCCCGAAGATCGCGCCGCCACCCTGCTGCGGGTCAGCGGAGCTGCCCCCTACTGCCACCCTCTCGTCGCGGAAAG
>JAFIDK010000837.1 GCA_017051695.1 Algoriphagus aestuarii
CCGGAGTGGATGATCGTCTACGACGACCAGGGCTACCTCGACCCCGGCAACCCCGAAGTCCGCGAATGGGTGGTCGACGTGGTCGCGGATGTCGTGGAACGCTACGACGTCGACGGGGTGCATTTCGACGACTACTTCTACCCGTACCCTGCCTCAGGGGAGACGTTCGACGACGACGCCAGTTGGCAGGCCCACGGCGACGGTTTCCCCGACCGGGACGCGTGGCGGCGCGACAACGTCAACCAGCTCATCCGGCAGGTGCACGAACGCGTCCACGACATCAAACCGTGGGT
>JAFIDK010000838.1 GCA_017051695.1 Algoriphagus aestuarii
TACGTGTGGACCCCTGCCCAGTTGCGCGACGTGCTGGGGGAGGAGGACGGTGCCTGGGCCGCTGAACTGTTCGGTGTCACCGAGCAGGGCACTTTCGAACGCGGCACGTCGGTGCTGCAGCTCCGTGCTGATCCGGACGACCGTGAGCGGTACGCCTACGTCCGCGACCGGCTGCGTAAGGCCCGCGCCAATCGGGTCCCACCAGCCCGCGACGACAAGGTGGTGACGGGGTGGAACGGGCTGGCGATCGCGGGGCTCGCCGAGGCGGGCGCTCTGTTGGACCGTCCCGACCT
>JAFIDK010000839.1 GCA_017051695.1 Algoriphagus aestuarii
ATGACGTCCAATGAGTTGCTGATGGAGGGGGTGGAGCTGATGTTCGTCGGGTTGGGGGCGGTATTCCTGTTCCTCATCCTGCTGGTCGGCTGCACCAATCTCATGTCCTGGCTGGTATCGCGTTTTTTTCCGGAGCAGGCGCCGGTTGCTGCTGCGCCGGTCCGCAAGGCGCCCGCAAGCGAGCCGGTTGTTGATTCCGAGATGCTGGCGGTCATCACTGCCGCGATACGCCAGCATCGCTCCCGTCGCGCAGCCTGACCGATTCTGCGCATAACGCAAAAGACAAGATAAAC
>JAFIDK010000840.1 GCA_017051695.1 Algoriphagus aestuarii
ACACCGCGGCTGCCATCACCGCAGGCAGACACCACTCACCGAGAGAAAAGTAATCTACGTCACATAGTGGTCGACTGCGGGCCCCCGATCAACCCCTGTCTCGCCCGCGTTTTCCTCGCTGACCGGGGAACCCGCACGGAAACGGTCACTCTCCGCGACGCGGAGTGATGTTGACCGCGCCTCCCTGCGGCACGGGCACCACTTCGATCTTCCCGTCCTTCAACGCCTCGTAGAGGATGTAGCCCTCGGGGCCGAGCACGTCGACGAGCTGCTTGATCGCTTCCAGCTCCATT
>JAFIDK010000841.1 GCA_017051695.1 Algoriphagus aestuarii
GCTTGCGTTGCAGCATGGACGTGGAGCCGAACTGGGTGGTGACCACGAGCTCGACGGCTTGCAGGAGCAGGTCGAGGTCGTCGCCGATCTCCTCGTCGATCTGCTTCTTCTTGGTTTCCGCCACCCCCACGTCGTCCCGGTAGGCGGGCTTGGCCTGCTTCTTGCAGTGGTCGACGACGGCGCGGATCTCCTTCTCCGACACCCACGCGTTCTGCAGGCGGATGGGCTTGGAAGAGCCCATGGGCAGGAACAGGGCGTCCCCTTTGCCGACCAGTTTCTCCGCCCCGGGCTGG
>JAFIDK010000842.1 GCA_017051695.1 Algoriphagus aestuarii
ACCGCGCTGCCGCTCGGACTCACCGGTCACATCGCCCGGATCGTTGACCGGCTCGCCCCGCACGTCGTGCACGTGCAAAGCCACTTCACGATCAGCCGCACAGCGCTGCGCTGCGGCCGGATGGCTGGCGTGCCCGTGGTGCTGACCAACCACTTCATGCCAGACAACCTGTTCGCACACGCCCACATCCCGCCCCGCCTGCACGGGGTCGTGGGCTCCCTGGCCTGGCAGGACATGATCCGGGTGGCGCGGACCGCCGACTATGTCACCACGCCCACGCAGCGGGCCGCGGA
>JAFIDK010000843.1 GCA_017051695.1 Algoriphagus aestuarii
CGGGTCCAAGTCGCCCTTGTCGACGGCGTGGGCAATGGCCACATCAGTCCGCAGCCCCACCCTGGCCCCCGGAAGCGGGCCCCCGCCCGCCGCGGTGATCGGTGCCTGCCACGGCACCGGGTAACGGAACGGAATGGAATGGCGCTGCCCAGGCCCGAGCGGGAAGGCGCCGGTCACCGGGAAACGGGCGAACTCGACGCGGGAAACCCCTTCGGTGTCCCCGGCCTCCACTTCCACGGCCGAGGCGAGACACACGCTGATCTCCTCAATGAGCACCTCACTCTCGCCCCCG
>JAFIDK010000085.1 GCA_017051695.1 Algoriphagus aestuarii
TACAGCCCGGTCGGGTCGATCGGCCAGCCCATGGCGGTCACCGGCAGGCCGGGGTCCACCTCCACGACATGCTCGCTGCCGACCGACGGCGAGTAGCCCTCGTCGGGCAGCCGGTCGGAGCCCCCGTTCTCCCGGTTGCCTGACACCCAGCTCGGGTTGTAGAAGTTGACGCCCATCATGTCCAGGTTGGCGGAGATGGTCTTCAGGTCGCCGTCCTGGACGAAGCTGTAGTCGGTGACCGCGGCGACGTCCTCGATCAGGTCCTCCGGGTAGCGGCCCTTCACCAGCGGCTCGGTGAAGATGCGGTTCCGCAGGGCGTCGATCCGGCGCGCAGCGTCCCGGTCGGCCTCACTGTCAGTGTAGGGACGGACCGTGGTCTGGTTGTGCGCGACACCGATCCGCACGGAACGTCCGGCCTGGCCCGCCAAGTCCCGCATCACGGCAGCGGCCAGCCCGTGGCCCAGCATCAGGTGGTGGGCGGCGGCCAGCGCAGCAGCCGGCTCCTGGCGGCCCGGGGCGTGCACGCCGGAGGCGTAGCCCAGGAACGCGGAGCACCACGGCTCGTTGAGCGTGTTCCAGTTGGTGATCCGGTCGCCGAGCCGGCGGTAGACGATCTCCGCGTAGT
>JAFIDK010000844.1 GCA_017051695.1 Algoriphagus aestuarii
GAACCGCTTCCGCCATGGGGGTTTCCACGTAGCCGGGGCATACGGCGTTGACGGTGATCCCGGTGGGCGCGAGTTCGTTGCCGAGGGCTTTGGTGAATCCGACGACGCCGTGTTTGGAAGCGGAGTAGGGCGCGCCCAGGACCACTCCTTGCTTGCCGGCGGTCGAGGCGATGTTGATGATGCGTCCCCAGGAGGCTTCGCGCATTCCGCCGGTGGTGAGCACTTCCCGGGTTACGCGGAACACACTGGTGAGGTTGGTGGCGAGGACGTCGTCCCACAGGTCGTCGGGGAT
>JAFIDK010000845.1 GCA_017051695.1 Algoriphagus aestuarii
CCATCAAAAGTGAAGCCGGAGCGGAGAAAACTGCTCATGTGTGACAGCAGGATTCGTTGTGTTTTAGGCGGTTTGCGTGTAAAATAGAGGTGTATAATAATTTGTATGATAAACAAACGAACTGAAAAGGGGAGACATACTGAGGATGAGCACGATTCAAAATCCGATTTTGAAAGGATTTAACCCGGATCCGAGCATTTGCCGTCGCGGGGATGACTACTATATTGCCGTTTCCACATTCGAATGGTTTCCTGGAGTCGGGATTTACCACTCCAAAGATCTGAAAAACTGG
>JAFIDK010000846.1 GCA_017051695.1 Algoriphagus aestuarii
TAGAAACCGCACGTTCATCGCTGTTCAGCACAGTGACAAAGTAAGGGAGAAGCTTGCCATTCAGATCCTGAACGGGAAAATAACGCTGGTGTTCGCGCATCGTCGTGATGAGCACTTCCTGGGGTAGTTCCAGAAATTCGGGTTCAAAATGACCATGCAGCACGGTCGGATATTCGACGAGATGGACCACTTCGTCCAGCAATCCTTCGTCGATCGGAATCTGCCATCCCTTTTGAGCGGCCAGCGCCTCGATCTGCTCCCGTATTCGCTTCCTTCTTTCCTCCGCATCAGC
>JAFIDK010000847.1 GCA_017051695.1 Algoriphagus aestuarii
GGTGCAGGAACACGGAGAGGATCACATCCTGGCCGTCCACCCAGAACACCGTGCCGTCAGCGGCGGAGAGGTATGCCGGCTGCCCGTTGACCGTGGTCCAGCGCAGCGCCGTGAGCTCGCTGTAGTAGGTGTCGCGGACCTCGGCCAGGGTGAGGGGCTTGGCGGGGCGGCGTACGTGGACCGACCCGTAGACCGTGTCGTTGTTGACCCACGTGACGCTGGAGGATCGCTCCTCGTTTTTGCGGGAGCTCTCCCAGCGGGAAGAGTAGTTGGCGAGTTCAGACGGCAGGTA
>JAFIDK010000848.1 GCA_017051695.1 Algoriphagus aestuarii
TCCCGCGCCGCACCGCAGTCCTCTTGTCCACGGCCGTCGTCGGCTTCCTCATCAGCTACACCCTGGTCCTGTCCTCGCAGCCGCCCGTGGTCGCGCTGGCGTTCATCATCCTCAACCTTCCGATGGCGCTGCTCAACGCGGCAGCGAGCTTCTCGGTGGTGTGGCTGTGGGAAGTCGCCCGCGAAGCCACCCTGGCGCGGGAGGCGCGGGCCCGGCTCGCGGTCAGTGAGGAACGGCTGCGGTTCGCCCGGGACATGCACGACCTTCTCGGCCACAGCCTGTCCGGTATTGC
>JAFIDK010000849.1 GCA_017051695.1 Algoriphagus aestuarii
GTCTCCACGGGGAAACTCGTCGAGCAGTTCCTGGCCCAGACGTACGGGGGTGCCGACGATGAGGAGTCCACCACGGCGATCCCCCGCGAAGTGCTGGTGTCGGCCGAGCCCGCCGACCGGGACGCGGTCGTCGCCTGGCTGTCGAAGCGGCGCGGCGCGGCCGTGGATGTGCGGGTCCCCCAGCGCGGCGACAAACGGGCCCTCATGGAGACCGTGCTCAAAAACGCGGAGCAGACCCTGGCCCGCCACAAGAGCCAGCGCGCTTCCGACTTGACGACCCGGTCCAAAGCCC
>JAFIDK010000850.1 GCA_017051695.1 Algoriphagus aestuarii
AAGAACGGCGAAGAGTGCCATCTCCTCAGTCGCATAGATATTGCTCCAGGAAGGAATTTGTGTCACAGAAAAGCAACGTTCCCTATGGTGCGGGATTTATGAGAAAACTCGGGTATAGGGTTATTTACCCAGCCGCAGCCGATGGCTGTCCGGCGAGAGATGCTGCCTAAGGCTCACCGTGAACCATTGCGGCTTTCACGGTGAGCCCGATCTCTACCTGGACCAGCCCTCAGGTCCTGCCCGGCGCTACTAAGCCGGGCAGTGGAACGCGCGGTTCCTGATCCGGAAAAC
>JAFIDK010000851.1 GCA_017051695.1 Algoriphagus aestuarii
GAAGGGGAAACCCAGATTGGGCAGCGCTCCGCCGTGGGTGTGGTCGCCCAACGGGACAACGGGCAGGTCGCGGCCCGCTTCTGGACCGATGAGCACACCGGGCTGCTGCTGCGTCGCGAAGTGTACGACATCAGCGGGGAAGTCGCGCAGACCAGCGTGTTCGAATCCATCCAGTTCGGTGTGGACGCGGCCGCGCTTGCCGAGGAGACACGACAGCCCGACGTCGTCAGCCGACCCTGGGGCGACGAACTCGACCCGCAGGAACTCCGCCAGTTGCGAGACGAATGCTGG
>JAFIDK010000852.1 GCA_017051695.1 Algoriphagus aestuarii
GCTCGAGGTCGAGCACCTCGAAGACCCGCTCGAAGCTCACCAGCGCGCTCATCACCTCCACCCGCGTGTTGGCCAGGGCCGTCAGCGGCGCGTAGAGCCGGGTGAGCAGCAGCGCGAGCGCGACGACGGCGCCCGCCTCCATCCGCCCGTCCAGCGCGAGCACCCCGCCCACCCCGTAGACCAGGGCGAGCGCCAGCGCCGAGACGAGCAGGAGGGTGAGGTAGAAGACCTCGTGGAGCATGGCGCGGCGCACCCCGATGTCCCGCACCCGGGCGGCCCGGGCACGGAACT
>JAFIDK010000853.1 GCA_017051695.1 Algoriphagus aestuarii
AGGCATGTTCTCGATGATGAACTACCTGCTGCCGCTGAAAGGCATCGCCTCGATGCACTGCTCGGCCAACGTGGGCGAGAAAGGCGACGTGGCGGTGTTCTTCGGCCTGTCCGGCACCGGCAAGACCACCCTCTCCACCGATCCTAAGCGTCAGCTGATCGGCGATGACGAGCACGGCTGGGACGACGACGGCGTGTTCAACTTCGAAGGCGGTTGCTACGCCAAGACCATCAAGCTGTCTGAAGAAGCCGAGCCGGACATCTACCACGCCATCAAACGCGATGCGCTGCT
>JAFIDK010000086.1 GCA_017051695.1 Algoriphagus aestuarii
GTCGCCCGTGCCCACCTGCGCCGCGCTGTCCGCGACCCGGAACTCCGCGCGAAACTCACCCCCGACTACGTCATGGGGTGCAAACGCATCCTGCTGTCCAACGACTACTACCCGGCGCTGAGCCGCCCCAACGTGGACGTAGTCGCCTCCGGTCTGCAGGAAGTGCGGGGCAGCACCCTGGTCGCCGCCGACGGCACCACCCACGACGTGGACACCGTCGTCTTCGCCACCGGTTTCCACGTCACCGACATGCCGATCGCCAACCGTATCTACGACGGCGCGGGACGATCGCTCGCCGACCACTGGCGGGACGGCATGAGCGCCCTGCGCGGCACCACGGTCACCGGATTCCCCAACTTCTTCCTCATCGTGGGCCCCAACACCGGGCTGGGCCACAGCTCGATGATCTACATGATCGAATCCCAGCTGAACTACATCCTGAGCGCCCTGCGCCACCTCGACTCGACCGGAAGCGCAGCGCTCGAACCTCGCCGCTCCGCCCAAGACGCATGGAATGCCCGGCTCCAGCAGCGGATGCGGCGCACTGTGTGGGCCCGGGGCGGCTGCGCGAGCTGGTACCTCGATGCCCGCGGCTGCAACACCACCCTGTGGCCCGGCTCCACC
>JAFIDK010000854.1 GCA_017051695.1 Algoriphagus aestuarii
TGCGGATCAACTACCGCACCACCGCAGAAATCCTCGCCTGGAGCCTGGGCTTGCTGCGTGGGGAGCGGATCGACGACATGGACGGGGGTGTCGAGTCGATCGCGGGCTGCCGATCCGAACTCCACGGACACCCACCCAGCGTTCAGGGCTTTACCAGTTGGGAAGACGAGCTGTGCGCTGTCGCCGCTGCAGTCCGGGAGTGGATGGACAGCGGGGTGGCTCCCGAAGAGATCGGGGTGGCCGTGCGCTCCAACCGGCTGGTGAAAGAGGTTGCCGAGAAGCTGAACGCAG
>JAFIDK010000855.1 GCA_017051695.1 Algoriphagus aestuarii
GTACCGTGTCAGGTGCTCCAGCGGGGTGGCGGACCCAGGCACGGACAGGGGGTGCACCTGCCAGAGCTGCTCCCCTGCACAGCCCAGCGGGCGTCGGCTGGTGGCCAGGATCTGCACGCCGGGCGCCCGCCGCCGCAGAGTCTCCACCAGGACCGCACAGCTCTCCACCAGGTGCTCGCAATTGTCGAGGAGCAGAAGAAGTTCCCGGTCGGCGAGGGCTGCGGCCAGCGTGTCCGCGGACGCGTCTGCGGAGCCGTCCGGGATCCGCAGTGCTGCTCCCACAGTCCACAC
>JAFIDK010000856.1 GCA_017051695.1 Algoriphagus aestuarii
CTCCTCGGCGCGCGAGATGCGTTCGTTGCTCGGTGCGGTTCGATGCGCGCGGGAGTCAGAAGTACTGCGGTCGCTCGTGTCGGGATAAGGACATTTGGGATCGACAGAAGGCGGCGAATCCGTGCCCTGGCTGTGGTCAGCCAATGGCCCGCCGCAGCACTTCGAGTTCGACGGAGCAGCGTTGCAGGCGGTGCCGCACAACGTCGGACCATGGCACTTACGCCATGTACAAGAAGCATGGCTGTCGGTGCGATCCGTGCCGAGGGGCGAACCGTGTGGAGCATGCCAGG
>JAFIDK010000857.1 GCA_017051695.1 Algoriphagus aestuarii
GGCACCGCGGTCTGAAGGGCATCACCACCTATCGTCCGAACAATATTCTGGGTGCCGTCCTGTCGGTCCCCGGGGGGGAGACCGCCTCGGGCACGCCGGAGCCCATCAAGCTTTCCGAACAGGACAAGCGCATGGTTCTCACGGAAGTCATGAAGTCGCCACCCCTGGCCTCACTGCGCTGGCCCTCGCGTCCCGCACTGCCTGCGGGCGCGGCAGGCTGGGTGAGCGAGACCATCCGCACGCCGCAAGGGGATTTTGCCGTGGTGGTGGCCGATCAGGCGGATGTGCCG
>JAFIDK010000858.1 GCA_017051695.1 Algoriphagus aestuarii
CCGTGCGGGAGGCGACGAAGAAGTCACTGGTGGTGCGGGAGAAGCGCAGCCCCCAGGTGCCGATGGCCAAGGTCGCGAGAGCGACGAGGACGACGGCGATGATGCTCGGAGCGCTGTTCACTCGCCCTCCGCGGCTTCGAGGAGGTCGGCGAAGTCCTGCTCGTTGCGTTCTGCCCGGTGCACATAGGCGGCGCCCATCATGAAGAGCACCGGATAGCTGGCGAAGCCGAGCAGCAACCACGCGATGGGCACGCGCAGCACTTCGATGGAGGCCAGATGAGGCCAGTGGT
>JAFIDK010000859.1 GCA_017051695.1 Algoriphagus aestuarii
CCTCGAATTCCTTCGAGACATGGCCCAGCGAGGAATAGAAGACGCGCCCCTTGCCATGCTTGCGCTTCCACACGACCGGCATGGTCACCCCATCGATCCAGGCGGCATGCTCACCGGTGAAGGTGGTCGTGGCCAGCACTTCGTTGGAGGGATCGACATGCATGTAATATTGTTCGGAGCGATAGGGGAAGCTCTCGATCCCTTCCATTACCGGGTCGTCCGGCCGGGTCACATCCACGCGATAGTCGATGATATTGCCCGGATGGGCGACCCATTGGCCGCCGACCATG
>JAFIDK010000860.1 GCA_017051695.1 Algoriphagus aestuarii
GTTTTGCGCGGCCAAGGCATGGCGATGGCGGATGCCGTTCGCCAGATCGGCGTTTCCGAACTGACGTTCTACCGGTGGCGCAAGCAATATGGCGGCATGAGCCGTGACCGGCTTCGGCAGTTGAAGGATCTCCAGAAGGAGAACGAACGGCTTCGCAAGGCGGTGGCCGATCTGACGCTGGACAAGCTGATCCTGACGGAGGCTGCGCGGGGAAACTTCTGAGCCCCTCGCGTCGCCGTGCCTGCATCGACCATGTTCGCTCGGTTCTGCCGAAGCGCGTGTCGGAGCGC
>JAFIDK010000861.1 GCA_017051695.1 Algoriphagus aestuarii
TGTTTTTCGATTCGCCATTTCCGATCCCCCTAATCTATCTTTCTATTTTTAATTTAATGATAACCCAAATATTGGCAAAAATCTATTTCATTTTCGTAGATTCTCTTTCGGGGTTATGCTATAATTCCCTTAGAACGGAAGTGATAAGGGCGCACTTACACAAACTATCGTTTGTACGTGCGGTCGCATTCGCGACATGTTTCGCCTGTTCCGGCGAAAATGAAAAATGGAATTGGCCAATCTTCCTGTTGGCCAATTCATTTTTCAAGTTTTCGTTTCATTTGACAATG
>JAFIDK010000862.1 GCA_017051695.1 Algoriphagus aestuarii
GTTAAAGTTGCTTTGTCTCCGTAGAGCTTGATCAGCTGTTTAAGTCCGAAAGCCTTCATATCTTTATGATATATCACATCAATGCACAAGTCGAGTAAATCGTTAGAATCTTCCTCTTGGTGCGCAATAAGTGAGCGAATAGTGAGTCGAAGTTTTTCGAGAACCTCCTCATCAACTACACCATGGCTTGATGTTAACTGATTGAATAGGTTGTATTTCTGTATTGTTGATAAGTTGGCATCCGAAACTTCGATGAAACGGGTACCGTGATTATTGGCTTGAATTGTATT
>JAFIDK010000863.1 GCA_017051695.1 Algoriphagus aestuarii
GTTTCAAATACTCCCTATGATCATGTTCAGATGAGCTGCGCTGTATATCGGACGAGACGCTAATCATATCATCGGCGCTATGTCGCGCCCACGACAACAACCACAACAGCAGCCGCCACCTTTGACTGCCGCGACCGCGAACCCCAATGCTGCGACGGCCGCCGCCGCTGTCTTTCGCCGCCATGAATCCAATTCACAGCTGTCGGCTGCTGCCTCCGCCGCCGCCGCCGCTCTCCGCGCCCGTCCCACCACCCCTATCAATGTCGCCAATGTCCAAACAAAACGGACAC
>JAFIDK010000087.1 GCA_017051695.1 Algoriphagus aestuarii
GGTGGCGGCTCGGGCCCGCATCCCACGACGCATAGCAGGACACTCAACGCGGCAGCGCACACCACCCCTGCCGGGGTGGAACGCTCTCCCGTGGCCCGCATACCCCCTCCCTGGTTGCGCGCCTTGCGCGGTGTCCGTGCGGCTCTCTCACCCCCAGTGCCTCTTCCTTACCCAAGCCTGCACTAACGAGCACGGCTTGGTGACAACTTGACGGTAACTCTGGCGGAACAGCCAGAACACCAACTATTTTTCCGCGGCAACATGTCCAACAGAGAGTCCGCGACCCAGATCACTGTATGTAGTGCTCTGTGTCTCAAATTGGGCTTGCCTAATTCCACCGATCGCGGTTAGCTCAAAGGCCCAGACGGACTCTCCGTTTCCCGGGCGGACAGGACCGCACCTCCCGTCTGCCCACCACAGAGCTATCCCCCCGTCCGCACTCAGAGCGAGTCCATGACCAAAGAGCAGCGCCGTCCCTTCCTCCGCTGGTTGCGCCATCTGTCCGCGGAGCAGCGCGGAACGATCCGTGCGCGACTCCTCGCGTTAGCCCTCATTCCGAGCACCGCTCTGCTGATCCTCTGGATCGGTGCCACCGTCACACCAGTGGGCACCCTGCTCTCTA
>JAFIDK010000864.1 GCA_017051695.1 Algoriphagus aestuarii
TTAATGTTCTGCTTACATTCGCACTTGTCACCCTCGCCTGGGTATTCTTCCGTAACTCATCTTACCCCGTAGAAAGAGCATTCGTCATATTGAAGAAAATCGTTACGCTATCGGGAACAAATACCATCATGACTCCTTTAAATCCGGCAGAAATGTGGTTTTCCGTAATGTTGATTCTGATCCTTTTAGCGAAAGAACATTGGATACCTACCCTACCTACCAAGAATACCGTTGTTTTCTTCGTGACGTTTATAACAATTGCGTTTGTAACCCTACTTTTTGGAGTGTTT
>JAFIDK010000865.1 GCA_017051695.1 Algoriphagus aestuarii
TCACCCACCCACAGACCGCCGCCACTCAAGCCACTGTCCTGGCGACCGTGTTCGCCACCCGATCGCACACCGCCGAGGAGCTGACCCAGTGGGTGCAGGAACTTGAAGACTACGGACTCGACGCTTTCCGTAGCACCACCGAGGAGACCAAGTAACCATGACCGACACCAGCGGCGCACCAGTCGCCCCCCAGCAGCCCGGCACCACCACCGAGGGCAATCAGCCCACCCCACCCAGCCCGAACGCTGAGGCGGCGAAATACCGCCGTCGACTGCGTGACGCCGAAACCG
>JAFIDK010000866.1 GCA_017051695.1 Algoriphagus aestuarii
CCACAGAACAGAAAGGTTCCTCATGGAAAAAACCTGTGGCGCCTCTATGGTACCCGCACTGCCCGACGAAATCCGCCGCGGCCGCACCAGTCGCTGGCGGTATGTCCCCCTCCCGCAGTGGGCGCTGCTCATGGCAGACCTATCGGATGCCGCACTGCGGGTTTATGCGCTCCTGCTCGCGCACGTCAACGCGGCCGACGGGGACGGGGAGGCCTGGCCTCAGCAGCAGTCGCTGGCGGCGATGCTCGGCCGCCACAGAAACTCGATCGGACGAGCCATCAAAGAGCTGT
>JAFIDK010000867.1 GCA_017051695.1 Algoriphagus aestuarii
GCACTCTGGCCGACAACATCCGCTTCGCTCGGCCTGAGGCCACCGACGAGCAGATCACCGAGGCGATCACCCAGTTGGGGCTCAGCGAATGGCTGGCGGGCCTACCGCACGGCCTGGCCACGCCCGTGGGGCAGCGCGGCGAGTCCCTGTCTGCGGGGGAGCGGCAGCTCGTTGCCTTGATCCGGGCCTACATTGCCGACCCCGATCTGCTCATCCTGGACGAGGCCACCTCGGCGGTCGACCCGGCCACGGAGGTCCGCATCCAGCACGCCCTGGACCTCCTCACCCGG
>JAFIDK010000868.1 GCA_017051695.1 Algoriphagus aestuarii
GGAACGACGCGGCCACATCGGCCACGGCCAGCCCGCGTCCGGCGAGCTGCTCGCGCTGCACGTGCCGCGCCACCGCGCTCTTGAGCCCGGAGAACGAGAAGTTCCAGCGATGCTTCGCCTTGTCGCGGCCCGTCGTGAGACCGCGAGGAAAGGCCACAGCCGTCGGGTCGCCGCCAGCGGCCACACGATCGATGTGCGGCCCGCCGGGATACGGCAGCCCCAGCAGGCGCGCGACCTTGTCGAAGGCTTCGCCGGCCGCGTCGTCGATCGTCTGACCGAGCAGCGTGATG
>JAFIDK010000869.1 GCA_017051695.1 Algoriphagus aestuarii
GGCCGGCGTAGTCGTCGACCGGCGCGGTGAACCGGCCGTCCTTGCCGACGGGCATGACCGCCTCGATGCCCTCCCGGTCGGTCACCTCCTTGTCGACCTCACCGAACGCGCCGGCCGTGTGCACGATGCCCGTACCGTCCGTCGTGGTCACCGCGTCGTCGGCGGCGACGATGCGGAAGGCACGCTCGTGGCCGGCGTAGTAGGAGAACGGCGGGGTGTAGGTGCGTCCCACCAGGTCTGCGCCGGAGTACCGGCCGACCACCGCGAACTCGCCGTCCGCGTCGGCGAGC
>JAFIDK010000870.1 GCA_017051695.1 Algoriphagus aestuarii
GAGGAGCACGGCGGCCAGCAGGTGATGGTGCACCGGAAGGGCGCGACCAGCGCGGCGAAGGGCGAAATGGGCGTCATCCCCGGCAGCATGGGGACGCCAAGCTTCATCGTGCGCGGGCTCGGGAATCCGGACAGCTTCGAGTCCTGCTCGCATGGCGCGGGCCGGGTCATGGGGCGCAACGTCGCCCGGAAGTCGATTACGGCGAAGGCGTTCGCCGAGTCGTTGGCCGGGACGTTCTCGAAGGCGTCGATGTCCTATGTCGATGAGGCGCCCCTCGCGTACAAGAATGT
>JAFIDK010000871.1 GCA_017051695.1 Algoriphagus aestuarii
TCGTAGTGCCGGACGGCTTCCGCGGTTTCGCGTTCACGTTCCGCCCATTTCATCCACTGGGCGCTCCACGAGGCGTAGGCTTTCCGGATCTGGTCGCGGTCCTCGTGGTCGTCAAGGAAGATTTCTCGAGGCGCTTCGAGGTCGATGTCGTCGATGTCGTCGACGAGGTCGATGTCGGTGATCCGTTCCCGCAGTTTCGGCGGTTCGGTGTTCTGGTAGCAGTACAGGTCACTGAGGGTGATCCAGGGTTCGAGCACCTCAGGGACTGCTGGTGGTTCTTGCTGGTGGAT
>JAFIDK010000872.1 GCA_017051695.1 Algoriphagus aestuarii
CCGCAGGCCTCGCCCGGCCGGGCGACACCGTGCTGCTCGCCCCCGCGTGCGCGTCGATGGACCAGTTCACCGACTACGGCGCCCGGGGCGACGCCTTCGCCGCCGCCGTCCGCGCGCTGCCCGAGGAGCCGGCATGACGGCCGTCCAGCCGGCCCGGTTCCCGCGGCCGGCCCTGCCCGGACGCCGCTCCGGCGCGTCCGCGCGCCGCACCCCCGTGCGCGACGGCAGCCGCGGCGACACCCGTGACACCACCGACGCCCTCGTCCGCGGGCCTGCCGTGCTCAGCTACT
>JAFIDK010000088.1 GCA_017051695.1 Algoriphagus aestuarii
CCTTCCGTGGTGAGCCCAGGGTCGTCGTCCCGCGCGAACTCTTCGGCATACGCGTTGATCCCCAGGCAGTCCGGATAGTGGATGTCGGAGCCTTGGAAGAGGCTTCCTGCGCTCCGCCCGGCGCACCGTAGAAAGTCGACGTAGGCTTGCGGCACGGAAACGTCCTTTTTCTCCGCGAGCACCTCGGCGACTTCTTCCGGGGTGCAGCCTGTGATCTGCTCCGGGGTGGCGATTCCCCGTTCCATCAGTTCTTTCGTGAACCACTCAGGGTCGAAAGGCGCAGAGTCGCTTCTTCCCATGGCCGTCACCTCTTCTTCCCCGAAAGCCCGAGGGTGCTGCTCGGACGTTCCCTGTTTCTCCGCTTGTGGCCGGGGCGCCGTGTGCGGGCACCCCGTTGTTCTGCCTGCGGGCCGCGGACAGCCTGAATTCTGCCCGGGGGTGGCGCCGACCCGCGACTAATGGTTCGTTCCGTGCCTTGAGCCGTCGGCTTCCCCGGGCCTGCTCCCTTGCGCGAGCTTTCTGTTTCTCCTTTCTTTCAGGCTCAGGGGTAGGTCTGCCCGTCGCCGTAGGTGACTTTCACGTCGATGTTCGGGAATTCTCTCTTGAACTGTTCGATGATC
>JAFIDK010000873.1 GCA_017051695.1 Algoriphagus aestuarii
GTTGATCCGCGGGGGAATAAGCCGGGGATTTCGTCCGAATTTTGCATAAACCAGGAAAAATTAGCCTATGTAATCCATCCTGAATTAGGAGAAGAGGATTATCCGTATGTTTTTCACCGGCCGTTGGCAGAAGTCATTCAGGCAATGAAAACATCGCAGGATTGCGGTGAATTATTTTACAGACGGCCGGAAAGCATATCAGGAGTCAGCTAAACGCATCAGAAAAGGAGCCGTCCCTGATTTCCCGGACTGCTCCTAAAAAATTAATCGACATCTACGTTATGGTACAC
>JAFIDK010000874.1 GCA_017051695.1 Algoriphagus aestuarii
GCTACCAGCTCAGCAGTACTGGGCACGCGCTAGTCCCTCCCCCCTTCGCGGCTGGGCTGCTTGTGCCGGGCCCGCTGGTAGAGCCGGAACGCTTTGAACACGTAGTCGACCCCGGTCCACAGGGTGACGGCGACCGCGGCCGCCATGATGGTGTGCGCGGGCAGTTGCAGATACCACTCGCTCGGCAGCGGGAACAGGTAGACGCAGATGGCCACGATCTGCAACGCGGTTTTGAGTTTGCCGCCCGGGCTGGCGGGGATCACGCCGTACTTGATGACGGCGAACCGCAG
>JAFIDK010000875.1 GCA_017051695.1 Algoriphagus aestuarii
GTCAAGATCGCGTTCTTCCACCACACGCCGTTCCCGGCATCGGGCATGTTCAACGTGCTGCCGTGGCGCGAGGAGATCGTGCGTTCGCTGCTCGAGTGCGACTCGATCGGGTTCCACATCCCCCGCTATGCGCAGAGCTTCGTGTCCGTCGCGCGGTCGATCACGTCCGCGCGCACGGTCGCCGATCAGCCGACCGACCCCGACATGTCGCCCCGCGGCGATGCGCTCAGCGAGCGCTGGACGCCGACGCTCATGGAGCACCACGGCCATCTCATCCACATCGAGACGAA
>JAFIDK010000876.1 GCA_017051695.1 Algoriphagus aestuarii
CCGTGATACCAGTAGAAGCCACCTAGAACCGCGGCGACTACCACCAGCGTGAGCACCCCCATGCCCTTCATAAGCCGGCGGTAGCGGGCCCAAGCATGCGCAGCCGTGCGGGGATCGTCGAGGGGAGAGCGGCGCGCCATTGCCGCCACATGGCGACGCTCAGCTATGCCTGCAACGCCTTGTAAGTGCGAAATTTGGCCATGGGGCCGAATCATGTCATGCTGCCGCTCGGCAAAGGGAGAGTCGGCATGACGATTGCCCGTTTAATCGCCGGACGAACTCAGCATATC
>JAFIDK010000877.1 GCA_017051695.1 Algoriphagus aestuarii
GATGCGCTGGAGGTGGTGGACGCGCGCGGCAGGGTGGTGCCGGGGCTGTACTGCCTCGGTCCGCTGCTGCGCGGCCGCTACTGGGAGATCACCGCCGTGCCAGAGCTGCGCGTGGCCGCGCGCTGGCTGGCCCAGGCCCTGGTCGAGCGCGCCAGCGCGCCGCCCGCGGTTCAGTCGGCGCCGGCGCTCCAGTCCCAGCGCAGCCCGAGCAGCAGCCCGCGCCCGGGACCGGGTTCGTAATAGCGCCGGTTGCCCTCGTTGACGATCACCGAGCCGACCCAGTCGCGGTC
>JAFIDK010000878.1 GCA_017051695.1 Algoriphagus aestuarii
CCACCTTTTGATGGCGACGCTGCACCGAGCAGTCGCGCTCAAAGAGGTGCACCATGTTGCCGTGCTGGTCGGCCAGGATCTGCACCTCGATGTGCTTGGGGTTTTCGATGTAACGCTCCAAAAAGACGGCCGGATTGCCAAAGGCCTTCGCCGCCTCGGAACGGGCGCGGTCCAAAGCGTCTTGTAGCTCGGAGCGGTTTCGCACCACGCGCATACCCCGCCCGCCGCCGCCGGCGACGGCTTTTACGATGAGCGGATAACCGTGAGCCTTGGCAAAAAGGAGCGCCTCC
>JAFIDK010000879.1 GCA_017051695.1 Algoriphagus aestuarii
ATGCGTTGGGTTGCCGCTATGGTCGCCGATGTTCACCGCATTTTGTGCCGTGGCGGCCTATTTGCCTATCCGTGGGATGCCCGCTCGATGGATAAACCCTACAAACTACGTTTACTCTACGAAGGGAACCCGATGGCTTGGTTGATCGAACAAGCTGGCGGTGCTGCTCATAGTGGCGAAGAACGCATTTTGGATATTGTTCCTACCCATATTCATCAGCGTGTTGGGGTTATTTTAGGTGCTAAGAACGAAGTTGAAACATGTTTACGTTACCTTCGCTACGAAGAGGG
>JAFIDK010000880.1 GCA_017051695.1 Algoriphagus aestuarii
CCTCGCCACGGCCGAGGGCCAGTCGGGCGAGCCACGCCCGCCGCGCCATCCACAGTTCCGGTCGCCCGAGGGCCGCCGCCGATCGCGAATGGCGCAGGAGCCAGTCCTCCGCCTCCTCCCAGCGGCCCTTGCGCAGCCGCCACTGGTAACGTTCGTAGGCAAGCCCGGGATCCCGCGCGAGCACGGCCGGCACCTCGGCGATCAGCCGGTCGACGTCGCCCGCGTCCCGCCGCAGGCCGATCCGCGCCCGGGCAAGCGCCTGCCAGCCGGCATCTACATGGGGAAGCATC
>JAFIDK010000881.1 GCA_017051695.1 Algoriphagus aestuarii
ATCAAGTCAATCCATGCTCCTCTCAAAGCTGGTGTCGCTGGTGAGACAAGCTGGATTGTTAGAGTATAGACGCAAAATAAAATTAAAATTTTATAGTGATGGTGATTGAATGTGCAATTGATTGAATTAGATTGGACTAGAGACAGGTTTGATTCATTATCGCCTTGGAAGGATTTAAGACGTTGTGCTGTTGCACCTGACCATACTGTCATTGGTTATCATCATCCTGAAGACACAAATAAATGGGAAGACGGAACAGAAGTTAATTGGCAAGATTATGAAAATAATGG
>JAFIDK010000882.1 GCA_017051695.1 Algoriphagus aestuarii
CGGCGATGTCGACGTCGTCCGGCAGGTCGGTGCTCTCCAGGCACATGACGAGCGGGCCGCGCTCGACGGCGACGCTGCCGCGCAGGGCGTCGATGCGTGGGTCCGGCCAGGTGAGCCGGGGGTCCAGGGGCAGCACGAGCCGGATCCGCTCCCCGGCGCGCAGCTCCTCGAGGTCGAGCCAGCCCGGCGCGGCCGGGGCGGCGGGGGCTGCGTCGCGGGCGACGGTGGCGCCCTCCGCCCACGAGGGGACGCGGAGGCGAAGGTGCACCGGGCGGTCGGGGACCTCGTGG
>JAFIDK010000089.1 GCA_017051695.1 Algoriphagus aestuarii
GGACGGTCGCCTGCTCCACGTCGTCGATCATGTCCTCATTCTTGCCGCAGGCCCCATGAGAGTGGGGGCCGTACCGCGGGTACGGCCCCCTGCGGGCACTGTTATGGACCTTCCGGTATTCCGGTCGGACCGGTGATGTTCTCCCGCTCTCCCGCTGAGCCATCACCCCCTTTCTCCTCTTTCCTGTGTGGAGCGTGGGGAAGACGGAGTCAGCGGAGCACGGGGAAACGGCGCACGATCCCCAGGTTGCTCCACCAGCCACCGAGTCCGAAGGTGTCGCCGGCGTTCGTCAACGCGAGAGCGATCACGGTGAGCCCCATGACGATGTGGTCGTCCATGAAGGGGTTGGTTTCGGGAGGCAGCACGGCGGTCCACATCAGGAAGAGCAGGAGGGCGCCTGTTGCGGCCGCGATACGCATCCCGATCCCCAGCAGAAGGGCCACCCCGATCCCGAGGAGGCCGAGCATGAAGAGGAAGTCAGCCCAGGCTGCACCGGCAATGGCGCGGTAGGCATCCGCGAACGGTCCCGAGACTGCGTTCGTGAGAAAGCCGTGGGTGGGGCTGCCGCCGTTGATCCATGCTCGTTCTGCGGGTGTGGCGAAGCCCAGACCGATCAGTT
>JAFIDK010000883.1 GCA_017051695.1 Algoriphagus aestuarii
GCCTCGCTCGAGGTCGCCTACGAGCTCGAGGCGAATCTGCAGGCGACCTGTCTGAAAACCGACGACTTTCTCGAAGGCATCGCGGCCTTCAACGAGAAGCGACCGCCGAAATTCGAGGGACGATGAGCCGAGACCGCCAAGACTTCGACAAGGAATGGAGCGTCGTGCGCCTGCGCGTCGCCGCGTCCGTCGCCACGATCACACTGAACCGACCGGACCGTCTCAACGCGCTGACCGCTGACATGTGCGATGAACTGGTCGAAGCCCTGGACGAGGCGAACGACCACGAT
>JAFIDK010000884.1 GCA_017051695.1 Algoriphagus aestuarii
GTCATGGAGGAGTGCGAGGCCATCCTGGTCATGACGGTCAATCCGGGTTGGGGCGGCCAGAAGCTGATCCCCGCCACCTTGCGGAAGGTGGCCCAGCTCCGGGCCCTCTTGGAGGAGCGGGGGCTCGACCGGCGGATCGTGGTGGACGGCGGCATCGACCTGCAGACGGTAGCCCAGGCGGTCCGGGCCGGCGCGGACACCCTGGTGGCCGGGTCAGCCGTCTTCGGCGCGCCGGACCCGGCCGAGGCCCTGGCCCAGCTCCGGGCGGCGGCGGAGGCGGCCTTGGATGG
>JAFIDK010000885.1 GCA_017051695.1 Algoriphagus aestuarii
GGCGCAGTACGAGCACGTGTAGTCCACCGCCACCGACAGCACCGGCGCGCCCTGTGACCCGGTGCCGGGCTCGAACGTGGGCCCGAACGCGAAGCCGCCGTCCTCGGTCATGCCTCCGGGCCGCTGGTCCTCGCTCAGCCGGTCCTGGGCCGGGGTGTCCGTGCTCGAGGACACGATGGCCACGACCGCGGCGGCCACGGCCGCGACGAACGCCGCCACCACCCCGAACCACACGAGCCTCCCCCGCCGGTCCGGCCGACCCGCACGGGAGGGTCGGCTGCGCTTGAGGG
>JAFIDK010000886.1 GCA_017051695.1 Algoriphagus aestuarii
TGATTTGGGCTCACCTCATAGGTACCAAACGGCAGATCAACCACCACAAGCGCACGCTTCGTAGCGATCGTCACCGCCTTGGCCAGCACAATCATCTCATCCAAGGTGATCGACAAGGTGGTGTCGCGGCCCAACACAACGTTGGCAGCGGAATCACCAACAAGGAGCATATCGACGCCAGCCTCATCAAAAATGCGCGCCGAAAGCGCATCATAGCTGGTGAGAACCGAAACTTTCTGGCCGTTTACTTTAGCTTCGCGGAAATGACGGGTGCGGATTTTCTTTGCATC
>JAFIDK010000887.1 GCA_017051695.1 Algoriphagus aestuarii
GGGCGGACAGTGACACTGGAAGCCCTGGAAGCTGCTCAGGAACAGGGCGGGTACCCGGCGCTGGATGCGTTGCTGCTGCCACCGGATTCGCCGGTGGCGTCTCTGCCGGCGCTGGAACTGCCGGAACAGAGTGGCTATTACTTCCGCCAAGGCAACCCCGTGATGGATCCACAGGTCTATCGCATAGGGGATCAAGGTGATATTGTACGCGTCTTTTTATCAGCCTCTGCAGCGCAGCCCGCGCAGTTTCTGGGGTTGGGCGAACTGACTGAAGACGGTCGAGTGGCGCC
>JAFIDK010000888.1 GCA_017051695.1 Algoriphagus aestuarii
GCCATATCTCGCCCGATCCGTCAAGCACGCCCTTTCCGGCAAGGCCGATCCGCTATCGCCGCCCGAAAAGCCTCTCGATATCGGAAAGCTTCAGCTCGATATAGGTCGGCCGGCCGTGATTGCACGTGCCGGAGCCGGGAGTTGCTTCCATCTGGCGCAAAAGCGCGTTCATCTCCTCCGGCTTCAGCCTTCGGCCGGAGCGCACGGAACCGTGACAGGCCATGGTGGCGGCGATGTGGTCGATCCGTTCCTTGAGGCTATCGGCAGTGTCGTTCTCGGCGATTTCATCG
>JAFIDK010000889.1 GCA_017051695.1 Algoriphagus aestuarii
GTTGTCGCCGTCCGCGGTCGGACCGGATGGGCGCTCACCGAACACCGAACTCACCCATGCGCTCAGTGGCGGTCCGCTCGGCACGGACCTGGTCACCGTCGACGGCCCGGAACTGCGCCTGCCTGCGGCGGAGGTCGTCGCTCGGATCCGCAGCGCGGAGCAGGGGCATGAGGAGCTGTCCGTGACGGATCGCCTGCTGGACGCGATCGCCCGTGGCAAGGACCTGGATCTCGGGATCGTCGACGGGAAGGGTGGGATCGTCGTGAAACGTGCACGGCCCGTCTCTCTCG
>JAFIDK010000890.1 GCA_017051695.1 Algoriphagus aestuarii
GTCGGGGAGGCGGGATTCGAACCCGCGGCCTCATGCTCCCAAAGCATGCGCGCTAACCAAGCTGCGCCACTCCCCGTGGACTGCACAAGTTCGCGGCCAATGTACAACCCACGCCGCGAAGGCGGTAATCTTGTGTCTGCCGGCTCCACGAGTCTAGAGGAAACTCAGTGGCTGCCGTGCCATGCGGGTGTAGTTCAATGGTAGAACTCCAGCCTTCCAAGCTGGCCGTGCGGGTTCGATTCCCGTCACCCGCTCTGCTGTGAAGGCCAGGCGAGCGTGATGCACGCAGC
>JAFIDK010000891.1 GCA_017051695.1 Algoriphagus aestuarii
CTCGATGGCGGCGGCAGCGGTTACCACCTGCCCGAATGGCATCCGTTGGTCGCCGTTGATCAGCTCGCCTTCCTCGACAGTCACCTGGCTCGGCTCTACGCCCCATTCGGCAGCAGCGGCAGCCTTCAGGCGCTCACGCGCTCCAGCGGCCGCTGTGAAATAGGCGCCACGGCGCGCTTCCGAAGTGGAACGGCCGGAGAAGTAAGCGAGCGCGCCACCGACTTCGCCATAGACATTGTTCATCGCATAGTTGCGCTCAGGCGCAGCATATTCGACCTTGATGTCCTCCC
>JAFIDK010000892.1 GCA_017051695.1 Algoriphagus aestuarii
CAGATGTTCAGCTTCAACTCCCCGGTCTGGTTCAACGTCGGAACCTCGTCGAAGGCGCAGGTCTCCGCCTGCTTCATCCTGTCGGTGGACGACACCATGGAGTCGATCCTGGACTGGTACAAGGAGGAGGGGCTGATCTTCAAGGGCGGCTCCGGCGCGGGGGTGAACCTCTCTCGCATCCGCTCTAGCAAGGAGCTGCTCTCCTCTGGTGGAACCGCGTCCGGCCCGGTGTCCTTCATGCGCGGCGCCGACGCCTCTGCCGGAACCATCAAATCCGGGGGCGCCACCCG
>JAFIDK010000009.1:0-37168 GCA_017051695.1 Algoriphagus aestuarii
TTTATGATCAGGACAGCAATCGCTATGAGGTAGGCAAGAAAGTGCTGACCAGAAATGCGGCCAACCAACATGAAATCCTGGAGGAGGAAATGTATATTGCAAAGGACGGCTATATGGAAACCTTTGTAGTGAACGAGACCTCAGAGGATGTCTGGTTTGACAACATGATGGTGATGAGCACTACTCCGGTGATCGTACAGGAAACCCACTACGGCCCTTGGGGCTTGGAACTGACAGGGCTTGGGTATGAGTACGGAGGCATCAAGGCAAATAAGTACCTTTACAACGGCAAGGAACTGATCGAGGATGAGGGAATGGAATATTATGATTATGGTGCTCGGATGTATGATGCTACAATTGGAAGATTTAACAGGATTGATAGGTTCTCTGAAAAGTATACTTCATTAACACAGTACCAATATGGAGCAAATAATCCAATTAAATATGTTGATTTTCAAGGAGATTCATTATTGTCCTTTATGAATAATTTTAAAATCTCTGGTGGAATAACATACTATACAATAGCTTTGAATGCGAATATTGCAGGACTTAAAACTGGGCTTGAAATTAGTCCATACGAGCAATATTTACTTGGTTATGATGATGGTTTAGAAATAATGGGCTCAAATCGAAATGGTCAAGATGTAATGAGACCATCTTTAGCTTTTAGTGTAATGGGTTTTGGTGCAGGATTAGAAAATATTGTAATTGATGGTGAGACGACTTCGAGAGAAAAATCTTATAATTATATTGAAGGAGTGAGTTATAATGGCGAAGAAAAAGCTCAATCTATTGGTTTTTCATTTAAAGCTGGACTGTATTTTGGAATTAATTTGAATATTGAATATAAATTAAGTGAGAGGGAAACTATGAGTCCCCCTGATTTAAACTATAATATTCCAGGTATACTTGACCAGGTTAGCGATAATGAAGTCAAACAAATTAATTTAACATTTGAAAATATATCAGATACAGATAAGAAAAGTATAGTGGAATATTTAAAGCAATTTCGATGAACATTGATATTATTAAAGGGGTTTTAATTATATGTATTTTAGTTTTGTGGAATATTAAAATGCATATTCATTTTCAATATTTGAAGAATTTAAAAAAGATTTCTGGTGATAATTATTTTAAATATATATTTAATCCCTTTGAATCTGGATACTACTATATGGTTATAGTGTCTCCGTTTGTCTGGTTTAATAAAAGAGATAAGGAATTGGTTAATATTTTAGTTTTGACTTTATCTATTTGGTTGGTTTTTTTTGTGGTGATATTATTATAAATTATCTTATTGTAATATGAGAATATTGTTGTGTTTAGTTTAAAAGAATAAATATATTCATGTATTTATATATATATATTAGTTTATTTTTTATTTCTATTTAAGAGTATGCTGTAATTTATGTGTTTATTTCAATTAATTTTTTTAAGTAAAATACGATAGAGAAAAAGTTGGTTTTTTAGAAAAAATTATATATATATTTAATTGTTGTAATATTAAAACTTATTCATTTGAGAAAACTATGCATAAAGCCATTGTTATTTTTATTTATTTGATATTCACATGTAATTTTTTGAATGCTCAAAACTTGCCAATTGGTATGAATTCAAAGTTTTCGAAACCTTCGATTTCTAATTCAATTTTTGCATTACCCTCCAAACCCGAAATCCCCTACTTAGAAGAACTCAAGCAGATCCTCGACCTGAAGAAGTCCTATGATTCCCTCCAAAAGGAGATCAAAGAATTAAAAGAGGTGTCCACTGACTCTGTCCAGCATGATAGTCTATTGCAGGTTGCAAAGGAGAGGACAAAGATATTGTTAGAAAAAGAAAAGAAGACTTTGGAGGGTTTAGTTCAAAGTCAGGATATTCCCGGAGAGGAAATCAAAAATGCTTCTCAGAACATCTTGAACAGGGTAGAAGAATCCCAAAGCAGACTTGATGAGTTGACGGATGTTTCTGATCTGGAAACCTTGGTGGACCAGAACAATGAAAACTTGAAGGCCCTGACCAATGAGTGGATCATGCCCAAAATAGAGGAGCAGTTGACAGGGAAAGTAAGTGGTGAGATAGATCCGAGGAATATGCAAATCCCTGATTTTTATGGCAAGGGAGCTTTGGAAGAGCTGACCAAAAACGGCCTGCCCTCTGAGATACCTTATGATCAGGCAAAGGCACTGGCTTCAGAGAAAGCAGCACATATCAGTGATGAATTCATCCAGAAATCTGGAAAGGACTTCAGCAAAATCAAAGTGGATTCTCTGGGTAATATCAAAACCATTCCTGCTTCATTTGAAAAGAAACGAAAAGCATTCATCGAGCCCAATGAACTCAAGGGTGAGAAGTTTATCCATAGGATTGGTTCAAACCTCTGGTATGATCCATTGACTTCCTTCGGGGAGGGTCTTTTGTTGGATGCTGGAGTCTTTTATGGATTGACGCATCAGTTTTCACTTCTTGGAGGAATTACCTGGAAAAAGCAGTTTGATGAGGAGGAGCCTTTGATCCGGGAAGGCTTTGGTTACTATTCTGGAATCCGCTTTGCCAAAGGAAACTGGTTTGCCCAAGGGACAGTCAACAGAAACCAGGTGACAGCCATCAACCCGGCAGGCTATGAATCCAGAGACTATGCCGGAAAAGCCTGGGCTTCTAGTTTGGCCATTGGAAGAACGATTCCAATGGGTAAGGTTATCCGTTCAGTGGTGATCGGATCAATCGATCCGTTTTTTAACGAGCAAAGCTCTTTTTACAAAACCAGGGTTCAGCTCAAGATAGGCTTTGAGATAGGATCCTTTAAGTTTCTTAAAAAGGAAATCAAAGAAAAGGCTTCCCTGGAATCCATTACGGAAAAAGTTGACTCGAAAGCTGGTTTTCTGCCGGAGTTTGATTTCAATTGATTTTTTGAAATAGTGCTATCCAATCATTCTTGTTAAACAAAGCCGAATACTGTTTATCGTCTGTTGAGTACTATAAAAATTTATTCCTGTTCTGTTCTTGTGAATTCCTCGCCAAGTTAAGCCTATGGGCTCATGGCGATCATAAGCTTCCGGCATAAGGCCGCTTGCTGCGCTTCACTTTTTATTCCTTTTCCTGCTTACTTGAATCAATTAAATTTGTGTCTGCATCCTATTTAATTTCTAACTTAAAATGCAATTGGTACAGAAGCGGTATATCAATTGGTCAATCTTTATCGGGTATCAAAAATAACATCGCAAAATCTACCTGACTTCCAGGCAATCCAACCTCCAAATGTTGCATGTTCAAGGCAGATGATTGAGGTTTTACCCAAGTTTTTGGAACAAGGTGCTTTGCAACACCACGAGCATTTTTAGGTAATGCGCTTACCAGCTTGTAAAGGTTTATAATAAAATGGATCAATGTAACTAGGAAGATCTTAGATGTATAAGATGGGAATCTTTTTTTCTCAAAAAATAATGTGAAATTTTTATTCTTGATTATCAGGATCTTGTAGGATTTTGGTTTTTCTACTGGGTGTTATCAGGAACTATTTTTTTTGCTGTTTATATAATGAAATCATTCGTTCAGATATTTCTTAAAATTTTTAGGATAAAGGCAATACCCTGTATTGGGTATTTTTAGTTGGGGTGAAAGAATGTATCATGCAGTGGATTCTTTAATTAACGATTCATGTCAAGAGTATATTTTATCATTGTAATGATTTTTTGCTTCACGTTTAAAAACCTAGCGCAGGACGCTTCAAACGCCAATACCCAACAATCCTTTATGACAGAAGTACCTGTTGGGGGAGCGGCTGAAATGGATGATCTGAAATCCTTGTTAGACCTAGAACTCGAAGATAGGCTGAACTTGCACTTAGCATGGGGTCCTTCCGGGCAGAACAAAAGCCAAGAATTAGCTTCAAAGAGCACTGCATATACTACCAGTTCAATTCCTTTGCCCAGTCAAGCAGAGTACCAAGCCTTAATTGATATTTACCAATCTACAGGAGGTGCTAACTGGATCAACAACACAGGATGGAGTACAGCGGATCCAAATGCAGTCCAGCCGGTCGGAGGGTGGTATGGCGTTGGTGTCGATCCATATGGACGGGTTACCAGCGTTAACTTAATCCAGAATAATTTAGTGGGAACCCTCCCGGCAAGCATCCAGAATCTGGTAAACCTTGAGTCTCTATGGTTGTTTACAAATAATCTCAGCGGCCAGTTGCCAAACGTCTTTCATAAATTGCCAAATCTGAAAGATATCCAGATGGCCGAAAACCAATTTTCAGGAAGCATTCCTGATTCTATTGGTTTCTCCACCTCACTTGAAGTTATCGGTCTTGCAAAAAATGCTTTGACAGGGACTATCCCAACTGGAGTTGGAAACCTTTCCTCTTTAAAATGGCTGATCCTTTATGACAATCAGTTGACAGGATCAATTCCATCATCACTTGGAGGGCTTTCAAGTCTTGAATACCTGTATCTGTACCGGAATGATTTAACAGGATCATTCCCAAGTACAATTGGAAATCTGACTAACCTTAAATTTATTGGTTTACATGGCAACCGGCTTTCAGGACTTATCCCTACTTCGATTGGTAACTTGACGAACCTTGAGGAATTTTTTATTTATGACAACGAAATAGAAGGTTCTATCCCTTCAAGTATTGGTAATCTGACCAATTTAACCAATATCTGGATGTCAAATAATAAATTATCAGGCTCCATTCCTTCTTCCATCGGAAATCTAAATCAGATACACACCCTGTTTTTGATGCAAAATCAGTTGCAAGGTCCTATTCCCCCAGAAATGGGTGGCATGACTGCCCTCCAATACCTCAGATTGTCTGAGAACAAACTGGATGGGCAGATCCCCTCTGAACTCGGGAACCTGTATAATATTATTGATTTTATGGTTGATGTAAATGAATTAACTGGGCAGGTACCTCCCAGCATTTGTGCATTTGCCCAATTTAGTGAGATTTAGGGCCCATACTAATCAATTGGAAGGAGATATCCCTTTATGTCTATTAACCAAAGGCCTTAATGATATTTGGTTTAGCTATAATAAATATTCGTTTGAGGACTTGGATGGGAAAACCCAATATTTCCCTTATCAGAGCAATTATTCCCCGCAAAGGACAGAGGTTAAAGATTCGGTGATAACAGTGTTAAATTCTGGCGGATTTTATTTAACAACAGATTTAGGCAAGGATTTAACTAACCCTTCCAATTATCAATGGCATAAAGATGGTGTTGGTCTCAATTATCCCACACCTGCATATGATTCATTTTATATTAATTGTCCAGAGCCAACATCTGGTAATAATTTTGAGTGTGAAGGGGTATATCAAGTTTGGGTAACAAATCCTGATTTTCCTTTAATTAGTTTACTAGGTCCGCGAATAATTGTGAAAGCTTATAAGGAGCTGGAAATTACTATCTGTATGTCTTACCAGCATGACCATTCAATTGATACTTCGGTCATAACTCTTTGATAGACTCATCATTGCTTCAAATAATTCTTAATGCCATGATTTCGTTAATCATAATCTTTAAAAATTGTAACTAATATGAAAATTACTATTTCAAATATTTTTATAATAATTCTTTTTTATTCATTTAAGACATACGGACAAGGATCATCTCAACTTCCAAAATTGCCAGATATTGTGTCACCTACTCCATCAGTTGCTGAACTTGGTAAATATGGTTCTTATCCTGTGTCGATGAATACAGGTATACCGTCAATAAATTTTCCTTTATTTAATGTTGATGTGGCAGAAATTTCTATTCCTTTTAGTTTGTCTTATCATTCAGGAGGGATTAAGGTAAATCAGGAATCAACAGAAGTGGGCTTAGGCTGGAGCATTTCAGGCCCAATGGTAATTCATAGAAATGTGCTAGGAGTACCAGATGAAAGCGAAAGTGGGAATTTTAACATGGAGCCTTTAGATGCTAGTGGATTTTTATCTAAACAAACAGGGACTGGATCAACAAAAGATGATAATTATTTTTATCTTAAAGCTATGGCTGACGGTGCTGGAAGGGATTCTAGACCAGATATTTTTAGTTATAATATCCCTGGAAAATCGGGACAGTTTATTTTTGCTCCAGACAGAACTTTTAAAACTTTTCCATATGAACCGATAAAAATTTCACTAAGTAACCCTTATGGGGATTTTCGGTTTACTATTGTTGATGAAAAAGGTACAACTTATAAATTTACTGAGCAAAACAAGGTTTTAATAGATGATAATCCTAGTTATAGAACTCATTATATAACTGACCTTTATCTGACAGAAATTATTTCTAACAATAAAAAGGATACAATTAAATTTGAATATTTAAGTGAAGCATATGTTAAGGATCAAGTTTCTTATTCCCAAATAATTGGACGTGAGTTGATAGTTAATTCTAATGGATTAGGAAGTCCGAATTTAAGTTCAAACATATTCAATGGAGTAGAGGAATATTCAATTTCAACCTCTGCACAAGAGGAAAAATTCTTAAAGAAGATTGTTTATAGAGGTGGGGAGATTATTTTTAATTATAATACTGTTAGGCAAGATAGGAATACCCAATCTGCTAAGAGTTTGGATGAAATATTAATTTATAATTCAGAAATAAAATTGGTTAAAAAGATACAATTCGACCATGATTATTTTACAGCAACATTTAATTCATCAGGTTATTCCGGACCTTCTTTGAAACGGCTAAAATTAACGGGCTTTAAGGAAATACCAGTAAACGGCATTGGGCAAGATAAGACCTATTTATTTGAATATAATAATTCCATTCCTATTCCAAGAATTGGAGATTTTTCACAAGATTATTGGGGGTATTTTAATGGAAAAGTTAATGGTAGTTTAATTCCTGTTACTTCTGTAAATGGAAGTCAAATAATGAATCCTGCAGTTTATTTTAAAGGAACATACCAATCACCACAAGGTTTGCCTGATAGTAATGTGACTTTTAGTGTTGGTTCAGGTAATAGATCAGTTGATACAACAAAAATTCAAATGGGTATGTTGAAAAAGATAACATATCCTACTAAGGGCTATTCAATTTTCGAATTTGAGCCACATTCCTATAAATCTTCTTCAGGTTCAACTATGTTTGGTGTTGGACTGAGGGTGAAATCTATTTCTTCCTTTGATAAAACTGATGTCTTGCTTTCTAAAGAATCCCATAAATATGGTGAAAATGAGAACGGATTGGCTTCAAAACTATTTAATGAAGAGCTTTTTTTTAAGAATTATGAGGATTATACTTTAGAGAGTTTTGAAGGTTCACAAGGACAAGAAGGGCTTTGTGGAGGTTGGATTTCAGTATACCAAAGACGCTATATGGGGCTAGAAGTATATTCTTCTGTTAACTATAATGGAAATCCTTTGATTTATACTGAAGTTAATAAATATGAAGGTGTAGATTCAAATGATCTTTTTAAGACAAAATATATTTATAGTTCAATTTCTGAAGATTTGGCTACCACTTCAAGTCAATTTGTAAATAGTTCTAATTATGCACAAATGGTGCCTGTTTGGACTTCTTCTCAATTATTGGAAGAAATCTATTATAAAAAATCTGGATTAGATTATTTACCTGTTAAAAAAATCAATTATTCCTATAATCTGTATCATAATGAATCAATAAACTCACTTTTTGTAAAAGAAGTACAAAAATATGTTGATATGGGTATTTGTTATGGTTTTCTTCCTGGTTCTTGGGTAGAACCTAATTTTATTCAGGCTGGATATTTTAAATATAGAAGTGTAGGTTACAGGATGAGTCAAAAAATAAAAACTGATATTTCACAGAGTGATAGTATCCAAGTTTCAAATTTTTATACTTATGGTAATTCATATCATTTATTTCCAACAGAAACTACTTCAACTAATAGTCAAGGGGAAGTAGAAATTACTAAAGTTATTTATCCTGATGATATAAGTGGTAGCTCCTTATTGTCAGGTGGGAATATGACAGAAACCGACTATTTAAATATTTCAAAACTAAAATCTAATCAACAACATCAGATTTCTATTCCAATTCAAACAGAAAAGTCGGTTAATGGATCCCCTGCTATAATTACTAGAACCTTATACAAAGATTGGGGGAATGGATTAATGAAACCGGAATTCGAGGAATTTTCGCTGAATGGAGGAAGTTTAATAAAGAGTATTCAATTTCATAACTATTCATCATTTGGTAATCCAATAGAAATATCAAAAAATGATGGTTTAAAGGTTTCCTATCTATGGGCTTGTAATGATTTATTGCCAATTGGAAAAGTTGAGAATGGGGATCTTTCTGAAATTTCTCTTACATCTTTTGAATATTCTACAGACAAAGGTGGCTGGACCTATAATGGTACTTACAATACAACCACATACAAAACAGGTAAAAGGGCTTACAACTTAGGATCTGGCTCAGTCACTAAAACAGGAATTTCTGCTTCTTCTTCAGCCCCATACAAAGTAGGTTTTTGGGCTAGAAGAACCTCCGGTACCGGGAATGTGAACGTTGGCGGCCAGACCGAGGCATTGACAACGGCCTGGAAATGGGTGGAGAAGACCATTACATCATCAAGCTTAACAATATCGGGAAGCAGTGTGATCATCGATGAGCTCAGGTTACATCCGGCTGATGCCATGATGACTTCATATACTTATGAGCCACTGGTCGGTATGACCAGCCAGACAGATCCAAGGGGATACACCATGATCTACATTTATGATTCTACCAATAGGCTGGTCACCATCAAGGATGAAGACGGATATATAATTGAGCAATACGAGTATAACTATTCCCACTAAAACTGATTTTTTAAAGATGAGAAACCATACCCTTTCCACTCTGTTTTTGCTTTTTGCTAGCGTATCTACATCTTTCGGTCAGACGACGGAAAACTTTGTCAAGACCTACAAAGCAAGAGTCGCCACGACTACGTTAAGTACAGTCACCACAGGTACATCCAGCCAGTCCTATAAAAGCTTCACCTATCTGGACGGTCTGGGCAGACCGATGCAAACGGTAGGCAAAGCATCGACCATCAGCGGCAAGGACCTGATTGTTCCGGTCGAATATGATGGATTTGGCAGGCATGTGAAGGAGTACCTGCCCTATTATGAAACGGGGGGTACCCAGGATGGAAGACTCAGAACCAATGCGGTTTCCGCGCATACAAGCAGAACCTCTGCAATCTATGGAGACAGTTATGGGTACACACAGAAGGATTTCGAGCCCTCCCCACTGAACCGTGTGGACAAGCAGGCCGCACCGGGGAATTCATGGCACCTTGGCACAGGCAAGGAAGTCAAGTTTGAGAGACGACCCAATACAGTTGCCGATGATGTAAGAATCTGGACGTTGGATGGAAACGGGCTTCCGGTAAGCTCTTCCTCGTATCCCGCCAACGAGCTGTGGGTGGAAATTACCAAGGACGAGGATGATATCCAGACCCTGCAGTTCACTGATAAGTTGGGCAGGGTAATTTTGAAAAAGACAGAAGGCTGTGTTACCCCGGTGACTGATGGCCATTCAGGTTGGCTGAGTACCTATTATGTGTACGATGACCTGGGGCAGTTGCGGGTGGTTCTTCCACCGTTGGCGATCGACCTGTTTGAGGTAAACGATGCCTGGTCTTTGTCGAATGACTCAGGTCTTGCATTTGAACAGTATTTCAGATATAAATATGATGACAGAGGGCGGGTGGTTGAAAAGAAGGTTCCGGGTAAGGAAGTGGAATACATTCTTTATGACCTTCAGGACCGTCCGGTGGGCATGCAGGACGGCGTGCTAAGAGAAAGCAACAAATGGTTGTATACCAGATATGATGCATTGGGAAGGATGCTGTCCACGGGACTGGTTACAAAAAGTGGTCAGAACTTGAATGCTCTTCAGGGAGCACTGAACACAGCCGGATCCAACAATGCTTCCATGATCAACGGAACAGTCACAGGTGGCTGGCCGAATGAAGAAGGGGACTTGCTGACGGTGAATTATTACGATTCCTACACGTCTCTTACAGGCTATAGTTATCAGGCAAATACAGGTTTTGATTCCCAGGCAAGTACCCGATTGCACGGGCTGATGACTGGAAAGAAGGTAAAGAATCTGGAAACAGGGGAATACTATACCACAGTATTGTACTACAATAACAGGGGAGAGGTGATCCAATCGGTCTCGGAACACCAAAAGGGTGGGGAGATCCGTACCTCTACCCAATACAATTTTGAGGGCCAGCCCAAATTGTCCCTGACCTCCAGCACGAACACTGGAGTGGGGGATATCCATCGAAGTTATACCTACAACGTGATCGGCCAGCTGGCCTACATCGACCATACGGTGGACGGGACGACCAGAAGGATCGTACAGAACACCTACAATGATCTGGGGCAGCTGAAAACAAAGGCATTTCCAGAAATAACCACCGGCAACCAGACCTATACCTATAATATCCGGGGCTGGCTGAAGACGTTGGGAACAACCCTGGCCAATGGCTATACACAGACCAATTACTACCAGGAGAGCGCGGCAACCAACCCCCGGTATAACGGCAATATCTCCAGGATAAGTTGGGGAGGAAAGGCCGGGGAATCGGAGACTTTCAAGACCAGGACATACAACTACACCTATGATAATGCGAACAGGCTGAAGGCGGCGACCTATTCTGCAAGCAGTGAGTCCAATTGGTTTACGGTGAACGGGATCACCTATGATGCGAACGGGAACATCTATTCGATGATCAGGAGAAACCAAAGGGCCAGCGGAGCATATAATGTGGTGGACAATCTGGAATATTCTTACGGACAGTTCAGCAACAAGCTTTCGCAGGTAAAGGATAATATTACCTCACTGACCTATACTGCCAAGGACTTTAAAGAAAAGGGAACGGAGGATTATGGGTACGATGTTAACGGGAATATGATTAGCAACGTGGACAAGGACATCGACCTAATATCCTATAACCACCTGAACCTGCCCAAGGAGATCACTTTTACCTCCGGAGCAAAGATCCGCTTTGCCTATGATGCGGAAGGTACCAAACTGACCCAGAAGGTGTACAACAGCAGCGGGACCCTGACCAAGACCCAGGACTACATCGGGGAGATCGTCCTGCTGGACGGGCAACTGTATTATCTGATCCATGAGGAGGGAAGACTGGTGGCAGAACCTGATGGACTGTGGGGCGAATACTACCTGAAAGACCACCTGGGAAATATCAGACAGGTGCTACGGGCACCGACCAGCCAGACCTTTATGGCGACGATGGAGACACAGAATGCGGGAACAGAGGAAGTACAGTTTTCGATGGTATCAGAATCCAGACAGACCGAGCCTGAACATAATGTCACTACGGGAGGAAACAAGGTTGCCTGGCTGAATGCCAATAGGGGCAGGATGGTAGGACCGGGGAGAACCCAGCCGATCTATGCAGGGGACAGTCTTAAATTACAAGTTCATGGGAAGTACGAGGATGAGAAGAACCAGAATGCCAATGCGGCAAGTTTTATGGCATCAGGTGGCAAGGAACGTCTGATCGCCGATTTGAATGAACTGGCAATAAGCAACCAGCGAGCAGGAGGAGCCAATCCGATTGCCTTGCTGAACCTGGCGGATATCCTTGCCAAGGACCTTCAGAAGAAGGAAAGCCCGGAGGCTTATCTGATGTATGCGCTTTATGATCAGGACAGCAACCGCTATGAGGTAGGCAAGAAAGTGCTGACCAGAAATGCGGCCAACCAACATGAAGTCCTGGAGGAGAATATGTATATTTCCAAAGACGGCTACATGGAAACCTTTGTGGTAAACGAAACCTCAGAGGATGTCTGGTTTGACAATATGATGGTAATGAGCGTTAGTTCAGTGATCGTACAAGAAACCCATTATGATCCTTGGGGATTGGAATTGACTGGACTTGGGTATCAGAATGGACAGATCAAAGAGAATAATTATCTTTATCAAGGCAAAGAGATGATGGATGACCAGAATCTTAATATCTATGACTTCCATGCAAGAGGATATGATCCGGTAATTGGGAGAACTTGGCAGCTAGATCCTCACGCGGAAAACTATTTAGAATGGTCACCTTATAGTTGGACTGGAGATAATCCTGTTTTGAATATTGATCCTGATGGTATGGATTGGTTTGTAAGTAACCATAATGGTGTCTTAATAAATATTCTAGGACAATCTGAATTTAAATTCGCAAGTCTTCAAGAAGAGTATGGGAATGAAATTGCAAATTTCATTTATAATTTAGGTGGTGGAGCAAGTAATGATAGTTGGGAAAATTTTGGAACCGATGATATGTTTGATTCTGAGGAAAATCAAATAAGTGGTGGCCTTAATTCTTTAACTTTAATGACTGAAGAAGCTAGCAATCAATTTATGCTTGATAATGGGTATAATAAAGCTTTAAAGCAGCAAGTTTCAGAACTCGATATAACTTATCAAGAGTCAGTTGGGGTCCCAAAAGCCGAAGTTATGTATGGTGGCAGCAAGAAAATTATAGATAGTAGAGTAACATATTCAAAATTGGATGATTTTGGGAAATTTATAAAAAGCACTGAGGAAACTAAATCGTTCATGATGAAGATGGTAAGAACCAATTATACTCAGATTATTCCATATAGTATGCGAAGACAATTAGGAAGAGATATAGTTTCGAAAGAAAGTTTAGATTGGGAAAATCTGGGAGTTAATTTCTATACTGAAATATTGCTTCCGTTAATGAAAAAAAGAAAATAGATTGAAAAATACTTGTATTGTTTTATTGTCTTTTATGCTATTAAGCTGCGGAAGGAAAATTGATTTGAAGTTTCCAAAAGAAATAGATTATTTTAATGAAAGTTTTGTAAATTTTTTTCCAGAAAAAGTCCCGTTATCGTATTCAAAATTGATTGTTTCCCAAGATATAACTCATTCTCATCCATATGTTTGGTTGAAGTTTTATGAGGGAAAAGAAGAAATATCAAAACTTACGTTAGAATTGGAGAAGAATGCCATAGCCACTTATGTTTCAGAAGATACTTGTATATTATCAATTGATAAACATTTGAATAGTCAAAATTGGTTTAGATTTGATAAAAATTCAAGGACAAAAACTGAGAAAGACTTCAGTTTTAATCCTTGCAGTAAGAGTAATTTCCCTGTACCAAATTTTTTTGAAGAAGGTTGGGGAAGCAGCGATAATGGTTTGATAGGGCTGGAAGGTTATATTTTGTATGTTATTGACGCAAAAAGTGGATTATTTATGGATTCTACCAAGCTTCCAAATGGAAGGTATACCCCAGAGGGATGGAAACATGGCTATTCTAAGGGAGTCGCGATTAATTCAAAGCTAGGAGTAGTTATTTATTGGGCCGATATATGGTGAAAGAGTAATAATTCTTAGTGTTAGTAACACTGAATCTTTTACTACCTTTTATTTATGAGAATAATTTCAAGAACCAACCTCTCAGCATATACCAATCCCTTACTATGAGTAAAATGAGTTTGGATTAGTTTATAAAATGGCGTTGACTAGGCGTATGCTTGGAACTACACCTTCCTATAAAATAGAAATTGGAATTCAAAAAGCGAAAAGAGGCTATAAACTATCAGATAAATAACTTTTTAATGAAGGGTTTAATTGTTTTTGGTTTGACGAATCTGCAATGAAAAAAGAGTCCATTTTTATTATTTTCTTGACGCTTTCATCCTATTTCTCTTTAGCTCAAAACTTGCCAAGTGGCATGAATTCAAAGCTTTCGAAGCCTTCGATTTCAGCCTCTATTCCTACTTTACCCACCAAACCTGAAATCCCCTACCTGGAAGAACTCAAGCAGATCCGCGACCTGAAGAAGTCCTATGATTCCCTCCAAAATGAGATCAAAGAATTAAAGGAGGTGTCTACTGATTCTGTCCAGCGTGACAGTTTATTGCAGGTAGCAAAGGAGAGGACCAAAGTGTTGTTGGAAAAAGAAAAGAAGACTTTGGAGGGTTTGATTCAAAGTGAGGATATTCCAGGAGAGGAAATCAAAAATGCCTCTCAGAATATATTGAACAGGGTAGAGGAATCCCAAAGCAGACTTGATGAGTTGACGGATGTTTCTGATCTGGAAACGTTGGTGGACCAGAACAATGAAAACCTGAAGGCCCTGACCAATGAATGGATCATGCCCAAAATAGAAGAGCAGTTGACAGGGAAAGTAAGCGGGGAGATAGATCCGAGGAATATGCAAATCCATGATTTTTATGGAAAGGGAGCCTTGGAACAGCTGACCAAAAACGGACTTCCTTCGGAAATTCCTTATGATCAGGCAAAGGCACTGGCTTCAGAGAAAGCTGCACATATCAGTGATGAATTCATCCATAAATCAGGGAAGGACTTCAGCAAAATCAAAGTGGATTCTCTGGGTAACATCAAAACCATTCCTACCGAATTGGAAAAGAAACGAAAAGCATTTATCGAACCCAATGAACTCAAGAGTGAGAAGTTTATCCAAAGGATTGGTTTAAACCTCTGGTATGATCCATTGACTTCCTTCGGGGAGGGTCTTTTGTTGGATGCTGGAGTCTTTTATGGATTTACGCATCAGTTTTCACTTCTTGGAGGAATTACCTGGAAGAAACAGTTTGATGAGGAGGAGCCTTTGATCCGGGAGGGCTTTGGTTACTATTCCGGAATCCGCATTGCCAAGGGAAACTGGTTTGCCCAAGGGACAGTCAATAGAAACCAGGTGACAGTCACCAACCCGGCAGGCTATGAATCCAGAGACTTTGAAGGAAAAGCATGGGCTTCTAGTATGGCCATTGGAAGAACGATTCCCATGGGTAAGGTAATTCGTTCGGTGGTGATCGGATCAATCGATCCGTTTTTTAATGAGCAAAGCTCTTTTTACAAAAGCAGAGTTCAACTCAAGATAGGCTTTGAAATAGGGTCTTTTAAGTTTCTTAAAAAGGAAATCAAAGAAAAGGCTTCCCTGGAATCCATCACAGATAAAGTTGACTCGAAAGCAGGTTTTCTGCCAGAGTTTGATTTCAATTGATTTTTTGAATAAGAGCGATCCAATCATTCTGGTTGAACAAAACTGAATACTTTTTATCAATTGTTGTGACCCATAAAACATATTCCTGTTCTGGTCCCTTGAATTCCTCAGAAAATTAGACCTGTGGCTTTGGGCAACCTGAAGCTTCCGGCATAAAGCGGATGCATAGCTTCACTTTTTATTCCTTTTCCTTCAGGTCTTTGTTGACCATTTCAAAGTGATGCTACTTAACCGTACCAATAGGGTATTAGGAATGGTGACCATTTCAACCGGAGGCACTGCTGGTACCGTTGTTGATATAATGTTGATCTTGGCTACTGCTATCAAGGCGAATGCTTCTTCGATGGCCTTAAGCTATAACCATTCTTTCGGTAATCTGATGCCTTCTGAGCAGGTTAAAAGATTAACCAACCGAGTAAAAGATATTGGTAAACTTTTGTATAATCCGGTATTGGATCATGTGATCATTACTTCAGAAGAATACTTTTCTTTTGCTGATGAAGGAGTCCTATAGGGACTCTTTTTTTAATTTCAGAAATTAATATTCACTTGAATTATGATAGGTTGAAATCAATCAGAATGGTAATTTTTTTATTCAGTTTTTTTGAGAATCAATCCAAAAAACTGAATTATAATTCCTGAAAATGAAAGGAATTTTCAGTTAATCAATCCTCAAAAATCTTGCAAAATCTAAAATTTTGTTGAATTTTTTTCTGAATGAATTAGGTTTGAAAATTATTTTAAAATTTTTTAGTTAAAACACATTTTTTTTTGAGTTCATAAAAAAAACCATCTCCATATTTTATTTGGTTGTCTATACATTTAATAGTTCAAAATTTGGTCAATTTGAGGCTTTTTTTAGGGGCTATATTTCAGTTTGAGATAGATAAATTCAAAACTGATTTTTTTTAATTTTTTACTATCAAATAGGTCAAATTCTTAATATAAAATTGAGAAAGTGGATAAAATTTTGCATTTCATATATTCTTTATAATCACTTTATAACAAAATAATATTTTGATAATAAATAAAAATAAATAATAAAATACCCAGTGTTGGGTATTGTTTGGAATATTTAAAAAATTCTCATTTGTGAAAATTTTGTAGCCTAAATGAGAAAATCTTTACTCCTATTTCGTAGTCTGGTTTTAATGATTCCACTTTGGATATCCCTGGTTCAAACAGGGGTTGCACAAATGCCTTCGGATGTCACAGCACAAATCCAAAAGAACACACCCAAGCCTGCACAAAATTCACCTAATGCTGCAGGGATCCAGAAGTTTGGTGATTTTAATGTCAACCTATATACAGGTATTCCTGATATCAGCATTCCCCTTTTTGAAATAGTATCTGGTTCCATCAAAGTTCCCATTGTATTAAAATATCATGCTACGGGTGTCCGGATAACCGATCAATCTTCATGGGTAGGGTTGGGATGGTCTATTGAAGCGGGAGGTCAGATTACTAGATCAATTACCGGCAAGCCGGATGAATCACAATACTTGACAATGACCAACGATTATACAGTTGATCCTTTTGGTTACTGTACCAATTTCAATTACAAAGAGCAAATTGCATTAAACGGTACAGATCGTGAACCTGACTTGTTTTCCTATTCTTTTCCTGGCAGTTCGGGCCGTTTCTTTCTTGCTCAAAATTCTGCTGCCCCCATACAGTTTCCTTACAAGGCCTACCAAATTACCCAAAACAGTACCAACTATTTTGATATTGTGGATACTAAAGGCATGGCCTTTAGATTTGGGGCAAATTGGACAGGAGCTGAATCGGCCAGGGAGTCAATGAATGCAACAACCGGATCCTCTGTTACTTCAGGAAATGTTACCTGGTATTTAAAAGAAATCAAGTCTCCCAATTCAGATGACTATGTTTCATTTAAATACCAAACAGTCGGCACTTTTACTTTCAGTGAAATAGAGAACAATATTACCTTGATGGATCAGTGCAATACAGGAGATCCTTCTTCATTGCCTTGTACAAGCTATAGTCCGGTAACTACTTTTGTTTCAACATCCAATTCCACCACCCAATTGGGAATTGAGGAAATATTTTTTAAAACTGGAAAAGTCAAATTTGTAATAGGAACATCTAGAACAGATTTACCGACATCACCACTGATCCCCAAAAGATTGGATAGAATTGAAGTGTATTACAAATCAGGATCTAATTACATTCTTTATCAGACTTATCAGCTACATAATTCAGGAAACTTTAAACTGGCTTCAACTGGTGCGGATGCCAGATTAAAACTGGATAGCCTTTCTATTTTGGATGGAGCTAATACGTTGGTACAGCGTTATGAGTTTGCCTATCAGACCAATACTTTTTCTTGGGATCAGATCAACAGTTCTTATAAACGTGACCTATTTGGATTTTACAACGGAAAAAGCAATTCCAATTTAATTCCTCAACAAACCATACAATACCAGGCAACTACCTCACTTCCTGTCAGTAACCTGAATATTGGTGGGGCAATCAATAGAGATGCTGATACTACCTATCTGAAGCAAGGTGTCCTAAAAAGAATTACTTTTCCTACCGGGGGATATACGGAATTCGAATTTGAGCCCCATAAATATCTGGATGCCTCAACGACTAAATATGGAGGGGGGCTTCGGATTAAGAAAATCACCAAGAATGACGGAGCCTCCAATCAGACTACCTTATACAAATATGGAAACAATGACGATGGACTTGGCCATAAGAATTTTGATGTCAGGAATTTCCATTTCATGAATACCCAGTATAAAAGGGATGTGTCGGGAGGCGTAAATCAACGTCAGTACAGGGTGAGGGCCTGGGTCTCCAATTCAGTCGTAGGAGCAGGTTTTGACGATGCTCCCGTTGTGTACTCTAAGGTGACGGAATATCCGAATAGTGGGTCTTCCATCGGTAAGACCATCTATGAGTTTGATAACAATTCACTTATAGGGGATGGTGTATTTACAGTCCAATATTCAAACAAAACCTGGAGAAATAAGAAAAGCTGGCAAAGAGGTAAACTCACCAAAGTATCCAAATATGATAATGGAGGAGTTTTAAAAGAAGAAACAGTCAAAACTTATACAAACATTGCTTCTCAGAATATTAATGTGGGGCAATCAGGATACCAGGTGATTATGGGGGAAGAGTCCGGAGGGTATTTTTATTCCTGTCCAGGATCAGGAGGAGCACCTCCATATGATGGAATGCGATATATGATTGCAACCATTTCCCAGGATGTAGGGACTTATCTGGAAACCGGTTCAACAACCACCCGATACTATGGTTCAAACTCCCTTCAGGAGATCATGACTTCCGGTTTTAACAGTACCTATCTGCAACAGACATTTATGGAAAAGCAGGGATCTTCCAACCCAACACTTGTAAGGACGACCTATCGCTATCCTTATGATATAGTCGGATCAACGACGAGCTATACAGGGCTTCCTGATGTATTGAAACAGATGTTGCTTAAGAATATGGTGGCTTACCCGGTGGAAGAGTATACCTATGTGAAACAGGGGACAGGTTCCAACCAATATATTTCAGGACAGATCACTGAATACTCCTTTCCCTCCGGAACCACTCTTTATGTGCCGTTTAACCTCTATTTTATGGAGACTGCAACTCCTTCAACGAGCTATAGCCCAATGGTTGTTACCGGCGGAAATACACTCACAAAAGACAGTAAATACAAATTACGAATGACCATGAGCGGGTATGACACAAAAGGCAATCTGACTCAGTTTAGTTTGGCCAATGGAAGCACTAACTCATTCATTTATGGATATGATGGATCATACTTGATTGCTGAAGCCACCAATGCAGCTCTGGGAGTGATCGCATATACTTCCTTTGAAACCAGTGAAAAAGGAGGCTGGACCTATTCAGGCGCGGAAATCCCGGTGATGCTGGGTGAGGCTAAAACAGGGGAGAAAGTTTATTATCTCAATAACGGATCTGTGACAAAATCAACTTTGGGTACTAATAAAGTTTCATTTTGGGCAAGAAGAAATACGGCTTCCGCAACTACTCTGACGATCAATGGGACAGCTTACACTGGTCCAGCCCTGGATGATACCTGGAAATTGGTTGAAATCAACACAATAAATGCAATCACCATTGCAGGTTCCAATGTGGTCATTGATGAGTTAAAAGTTCATCCTTTGACTGCCCAAATGACCACCTACACCATGAAGCCATTGGTAGGAATTACCTCTCAGATAGATACAAAAAATCAAGGGCTTTATTACTTCTACGACAGGTTCGGAAGGTTGGAAACCCTAAAAAATGAGGATGGTCATATCCTTAAACACTACGAATACACCTACAAAAAACAGTGATCCAGATGAAAAACCGTACTTATATAAAATCCTTTTTGATTGTGATCCTAATGGTTGGATTTACTTTCAGTTTGTCTGCCCAAGAGGTTGAGGAAAATTTAACATCTGGGAAAGAAATCATGGTTGGTGTTTGGAAAGTAGATATACCGTCCCAACAGAGGAACCTAGATGCCTCTGAACAAAGTAATTTGACCAAGCTAGATTCCAAAGAACAGGAAAGCTTTTGGGAAAAATCCAACTCCTGGGTCTATGCATTAACTGAGGAATATTTTTTCAGAATGTCCTGGGCGGAAAACGGGGAATATTTTGAAGAGACAGGAATATGGGATTATGATGTCGAAACCATGCTTTTAAGTCTCAAAACTGAGCAGGAAACTTTTCAATACCGGGTGAACCACTTGAAAAACAGTATGATTTGGATTTCTCTTTCGAATTCCAAAGAACAATTTAAAACCTTGTATATCAAAGGGATAGCTCTATGAGAAAATTGCTACTTTACTTGTTTCTGCCCCTCCTGTTAATGGAAAGCCATGCTCAGGTGGTCAGCACTTCCCCTTGTGTTCCGGTGGTTCCGTCAGCTCCTACCTATACCTTGACCAGTAGCCAGACTATAAGTTTGGTTGCTAATCCAGCCCCTGCAGGATATACTTATAAATGGTATAAGAGTGATGGAACGGCTTTTCCCGGTACTTCTCAGACATTATCCAACCAATTGATCACAGGAAGCACAACGTATTATCTGGCATATTATAATACCGCTTCAGCTTGTTATTCTGTCAAAGTTCCAGTAAGGGTGAATTTGTATACTGAGGATCTGAATTGGTCTAGGGAGTATACAGGCAGGGATAGCTCAAGTACCGATTTTGCTTTAAGGAATTCAACTCAAAAGCTAAGCCATAAATCAACCTCTTATCACGATGGATTGGGAAGGCAAATACAGCAAGTTGAAATCCTAAAATATGATTCTTTATTGGATATTGTTACTCCTTTAGTCTATGATATTTATGGAAGACCTTATCGGGAATATTTGCCTTTTGCCAATAACACTACTTCTCCTGGATTATTTAGAAGTACAGCTACAACACTACAAAGTTCCTATTACAATACCAATTATTCCGATTCAAGAGGGTATGCAGATAAAACCTATGAAGCATCTCCTCTCCATAGAGTACTCAAGCAGGGTGTACCTGGGACTTCTTGGGTAGGTCACGAACTGGAGTTTATTGAAAATGTGAATCTTGCAGCAGATTCAGTGAGGATCTGGACGGTTGCTTCCTCAGGACTACCTGTCAATTCAGGCTTATTTGCTGTTGGTGCTTTAATAAAGCTGGAGACTCAAGATGAGGATAATCACCGGGTGATTGAGTATAAAGATAAATTAGGAAGACTTCTTTTAAGAAAGGTTCAGGAAAGTGATACACCATCTTCCCATCATGACGGTTGGTTATGCACCTATTATGTTTATGACCTAATGGGGAAATTAAGAGTGGTTATGCCTCCTAGGGCCGTTCGGACAATCAAAACATCCAATAACTGGAACAACTCTACTTGGAATTCCTTAAAGTTTAATCAGTATTATTTCTATACCTATGATGAAAGAGGAAGGTTAATTTCAAAGGAATTGCCAGGTGTTTCCAAAGAGGAGATAGTCTATGATTTGCAGGATAGATTGGTGGCTATTCAAGACAGTGTTTTATATGGAATAGGAAAATGGAAGTTCGTAAAATACGATGCCTTGGGCAGGGAAGTGATGACTGGTTTGGTCAGTTATTCGGAAACAAGGACAACGTTACAGTCCTTATTGAATACTTTGGGTTCAAACAATGCAGTAATTAATTCGACATCAGGTAAAACAGGCACGACGAATGCGGGAGGATTTCCCAGATCGACTGATGGGAATGGGGAGGCAGAAGTAATGACCGTGAATTATTATGATAATTACTCCTTTAAAAAAGGTACATTATCATTTTCTCAAATTACAGGTTATCCTTCTTCAAGTTCTAAAACACATGGCTTGCTCACAGGGAAATTGGTGAGAAATCTGAATTCTGGTACTAGATATGAAACTGCCTATTTTTACGATAATCAAGGAAGGTTAGTTCAATCTTTGGAAGACCATCATTTAGGAGGCACTTTGAGATCGAGTATTAAGTATGATTTTGAAAATAAACCCTTGGAATCAACCAATCAAATCACTGGGGGAACTACCTATACTGTTGTCAAAGGCTACCAGTACAATTCTGCAGGTTTATTGCGTAGGATAACCCACAAAATCAATACTGGAGCTGTTATTACCCTCGCGGATTATAGTTATACCGATTTTGGAGAAATTGAAAAAAAGACATTCCCTGTAGCGGGAAATGCAGCCATGTCATTTCAATATAATATCCGTGGCTGGCTCAAGAAAATTAATGACCCACAGGTAAGTAATGATCCAACAAAAATCTTTGCCCAAGAACTGTTTTATGAAACTGGTCATCCAACCAAAAATAACTGGAACGGAAATGTTTCAAAAATTGAATGGAGAGGCCAAAATAATACGAAGGTCAACTATACTTATTCTTATGATAATGTAAATCGATTAACAGATGCAGATTATGTGGCGGCCACAGGAACGGATAGATATACAGTGGATAATTTGACATATGATCCAAATGGGAATATTTTGACTCTGAATAGGAAAAATCAACTGACCTCTTCCACTTATGGTTTAGCAGATCAACTCACATATACCTATAGTTCAAATGGGAATAGATTGACCCAAGTAACAGACGCTGTTCCTTTAACAACCCATACTTCTCAGGATTTTAAAGAAAGAAGTACAACGATCTATGAATATGACGAAAATGGGAATCTGACCAAAAACCTGGACAAAGAGATTAACAGCATTACCTATAACCATTTAAACCTGCCTCAGGTCATTACTTTCACTGGTACTAATAGAAAGATCGAATATCACTATACTGCTGAAGGAGTAAAGGTAAGGCAAATCAACACCGATGGGGCCAATGTGAAAACGCTTGATTATTTAGGGGAATTTGTCTATGAGAATAATTCTCTTTCCTATATTAATCATGATGAAGGGAGAGCTTCTCTGGAGAGTTCTGTGTTTCAATATGAATTCTTTATCAAAGACCATCTAGGGAATGTCAGACAAGTAGTTCGGGCTCCATTATCCGGTGCTAGGATAGCTACTATGGAGCCTGAAAATGCCGAGGAAGAGGAAAAATATTTCAAGAATATCCGAGAATCGAGACAAGGAGCTGCCGAGCATAACAAAACTCCGGGGGGGTATGCTACAGCTTGGCTAAATGCAGACAGAGGGAGGGTTTTGGGTCCATCCAGAAGCCAGGAAGTACAACAAGGAGACAGTGTAGAACTGGGAGTTTTTGGAAAATATGTAGATCCCAGGAGGTTTAGGCTTACGCCAGCGACTTTTGTTCGAACTGGAATGGATAAAAAACTCATCCAGCAACTGACAGAATACGGGCAGAATTTAGGTTCAGGTCCCAATGAAATAGCCATAGCCAATATCATTGCATTGGTAGTGACTAATCTTCAACAAAAACCGGTACCAGAGGCCTATATGGGCTATGCACTTTATGATGCCGATAGCAACCTGTATGAACAGGGCAAAGTGTTACTCAGTAAAAAATCAAGGAACAAACACGAGGAACTGATCCAGAAAATAGCGATCAAGAAAGACGGCTATATAGATGCTTACTTGGTCAATGAGACCAATGACAATGTCTGGTTTGATCAGTTCAGAATCCTGAGTTCAGGGCCGTTGATCGTACAGGAAACCCACTATGACCCTTGGGGTGTTGAGCTCTCAGGATTGGGTTACCAGTATGCAGGTATCAAAGTGAATCCATATCTTTATAACGGCAAAGAAGCAAACGGCCACTTGGGCGTGAATCTCTATGATTTCGGTGCGAGGATGTATGATCCAGCTATCGGCCGTTGGTTCGTGATGGATCAGATGGCTGAAAAGATGCGCAGGCATTCCCCGTACAACTATGCATTTAACAATCCATTGCGGTTTATTGATCCGGATGGGAAGGAGCCTTATTCTATACTAGGTGGCACAGTAACATCTGGTGAGAGTATGAGTTTATTTGAGGATGAAAATAAAAAGTTTGATAAGCGTGATCCGTTTGAGGATCTAATAAGATGCATTTGTCAAGATTCTCAAATAAATTTTAATGATAAGAAAATTTATGAAGGATCAACTCTTCCAGAACATACAGTATCTGCCCCGCGAGATTTAGGAGGAGTTTTGGGAAGAGCAGCAGACAATTGGATGGATAAAAATTTAGAGTATTCAACTTTCGGTAGAATAAACATGAATGGACCAAAAAGATATCCAGACCCTTTGAATTTGATTCCAGATTATGTTGGAATTGATTTTTCTGGTTCGTTTGCATTTCATGATTTTGGTTATGGAGTGGGATTCTCTGCAAGTGATATTGGTGGTGTTGGGAATGGCGGAATACTTACTTTTGAACATGGAAGGGTTTATGGATATGATCTTTCATTTGGAGTTAATTTGCACATAGGATATTCAGATGTGAGAGGATTAAATGGTCATAACCTTACAATAGGTGATTTACAGGGTAATGCTTCTCAAATTTCCGGTGGATTAGATTTCTTTAATTTAGCAGGTGGGGCTTCACTAACAAATCACTGGTATTCAGCAGGAGTTTCTATTAGTGCATTACCAGTTAGGTTTAGCAGTTCTTATCAAAATATTAAATCGCATAAACTCTACTCATGGTAAAATTTCCTTATTATAGTAAATATTATAATTCAAGTCTGTCATGCATGGATATGAAATATAGATTAAATAGACTAGTAAATCAGTCTGTAGGGAGTAGATTGTTTTCTAATAAATTTTATGGGTATTTAGATAATAATGGATTTGTTGCTTATAAAAATAGTGTTTATTCAAATGTTACACTTGTGAAAATAGTTGGTAATTATAGTGAAGTAGATAAAAATACAAAATTGAAACTTCAATTTATGCTTTCAGAGATTGTCTTAGTTTTCTATTTTATTTTTACATTTTCACTCTTTTTTATATTTTTTTTAATATTATTCGAACAAATTTCGCTTTGGTTAAAATGTATGCCTTTAATCATGATATTAATAAGCTATATTCTTATTATTGTCCCATTTAATTTAATTAGTAAAGATGCTGAAACTATTATAGAGAAATTATTAGAATTGGAGAAGTAATTTATTGAATCTTGCTTAGATTTAGATTAACCTTAATTAAGGTTGTTTTAGATTTACAATTCAGGGCTTAGCTACTAGTATGTAAAAGATCGAGTGTGAATAATCAGTCCAGTGGAGTGATTTAGCAAGGGGCCAGTTTGTATGGAGGTTTAATCCATGTCTTTATAATGAGGGCTGAGCGTAAAGAAATGATCCCATAGTATCATTTTAGCGAAGAGCCAGCTTGCATCGCGGGAAGCAAACGGCCACATGGGAGTGAATCTATATGACTATGGGGCTAGACTTTACGATCCGGCTATAGGAAGATGGTTCGTTGTTGACCCGCTGGCGGAATTGGCACCGGATTGGACACCTTATCGGTATGGATTCAATAATCCGATGAAGTACACCGATCCTACTGGGATGTTTGAGTATGTGAAAGGAGGGTATGGTGAAGATATTGAGATCAGTCAAACTTATAGCCATACTCAAGATGGAGGATATCGTTCGGATCCAATTAATGGGGATAATGAACACGGTAAAGTCGTTTTTGTTGGAATGAATTACCCTATAAATGGTGAAGGAAAAAGGGTTGGACCAATAAATAGGTATCTTGAATACGAAGATGGGACAACTCGAAATATTTCATCTCTTGGAGGATTTAGAAGTAGGGTTATCAGGGGTAATCAAGAAGGGCAAACTGCCGGATGTACTTCCTGTTTTGAAGGAATAAAAATTCATGATAGTAATTTTGGTGATTTAAAGAATGGAGCAGCTGTGACCTTACCTGGCAGTGGAATATATTTGAGCGAAGAGTTTTATAAGAATAGATCAAAAGATCGACTTGACCTATTAAGACACGAGTTTGGTCACATTCTTCAAAGTAATCGGTATGGAAATGTTAACTATTATTTGCATATAGCTTTAGTAAGCATATATAGCACTCAGACTCAACCTAATCATCAAAGGACTTGGACTGAAACGGAAGCAAATACTTTGTCTTATTTATATTTTAATTTCCCATCTGATTGGAATTTTACAAAATACCCTATTAATACTGAGTATTTGAATGGTTTGGTAAAATCAAATAATTTTAAAAGTTCACACTCTTTGGGTCTAAATAATTAAGTTATGAAGTTACCTATAGTTATTCTGTTTTTATTATTTATTATTGGATGTGATCCAATTGATGACAAACTCATTATAGATAATCAGACGCAAAACAAAATTTACTTTGCATTGAGTCCACATGACCATCTAAGTAAATTATTTGAAGAAGGGTTAGATAAATTCAATGTAGAAGTAACCTATAAAAATTATGTGAACGAAATTGAAGCTGACTCAAAACAAAGGCAACTTTTAACAGGTGGTGGTAATGCTTGGGAGCGGTATATAAATGAAACTTGTCAAGATAGTATGTTGCGCGTGTTTACATTTAATATTGATACCTTAAATAAATACAGTTGGAGTGAAATCATTGAGAAAAACTATTACTTAAAAAAAATAGAATTATCTGTTAAAGACCTAGAAAAGCAAGGTTGGCAGATTAAATTTCATTAGTGAAAAATTATTTGAATTTTGTTTTAACTTGAATGTTTAATAGGAAATATTTGGAGGTTTTGTAGTGGTCAGCTTAGAATATATCAACTTTTGATTACGTACATTTTTTAATAATTAAAAAAAGTATCTGATAAAAATTCAGAAAATAGCCATCAAAAAAGATGGGTATATAGAAACTTACCTGGTGAATGAAACTTTTGATGATGTCTGGTTTGATCAGTTCAGAATCCTTAGCACAGGGCCTTTGATCGTTCAGGAATCCCATTATGACCCTTGGGGTGTAGAGCTTTCAGGTTTGGGGTACCAGTATGCAGGTATCAAAGTGAATCCATATCTTTACAACGGAAAAGAGGCAAACGGCCACTTGGGAGTGAACCTCTATGACTATGGGGCCAGGATGTACGATCCAGCTATTGGAAGATGGTTTGTGATGGATCCGATGGCCGAAAAAATGACCCGACATTCTCCCTATAATTACGCTTTTGACAACCCTATCAGATTTATTGACCCAGATGGGATGGAGCCATATTCTGTGGCAGGAAGTACTACTACATCTGGTGAAAGTATGAGTCAGGAAGATGAGCATAATGGCCAGATAGTAAAAGGAGGGTATGGTGAAGAAATAGATATCGGGTTTGTATGGAGCCATACAGAAGATGGAGGTTATTTTTCAGATATCAAGAAAAATGATAATAATCTAGGGAATAAAGATTGTTGTTCAGGAAATAGGGAACCAAAACAAAAAGTAGCTCCTAATGAAATATCTAGAGAAAATGGTAAAGGATATGGATATGTGGGGAATTCCAAGGACGTGGATGGCATCACTTACTTTAAAATGTCTGATAAAAGGGGCAATACATTCTGGGTTGATAAGGATTGGAATAGCATGAATGGAATAAACATGTTTAATTATTTTCCTGGTGGAAAATATTTCAGCAATACAGATATGGGCAAATCAAAACTAGGAATTTATATTCGTGAACACCTTTTGAATCATTTAGATAATATTCTATGGCTTTTGGGACCAAAGATGCCTGCCGGGTCAATGCCAGGGCAGCCTTATTTTGGCCCAGGTTTGCCATTAGAAAATCCGGACTCAAGTAATTCAAAATTTAAATTATGAACGATATTATTGATACAGCTTTTAAATTGACCCCAAAGGGGATTCACCTTCTTAGAAATAGGTATACTTATCATTTGATATTATATGAAGAAATAGAAATTGCTTTACTAAAGAAAGGAAGATCCGTTAAAAATTGGTTGGCTGTATTAATCCTTGCAATTATATGTCTAGGATTGTTGATGGGTTTTGTATATTATATAATAAATATTCAGTCAGTACCAGACAAGAGTGTTAGACTTTTTAATTTATTAGGTCATGGAATAATTGCAATCTTTGTTTTAGGTGGTATTTCTGTATTTTCATTTTATAATGCCCTTAAAATGATACCTGTTATTGAAATTTTGGTAAAAGGTAAATTTTACAAATTAAGAATTCTAAAGAATAGAGAAAAGTTGTCGAGAATTTTAGAATATCTAGATTCTCAAGGAATCCACGTAGTAAAATGATTGATTGGATTTAGTTTTAAAACTAAATGAGATTTTACCCCTCTAGGTGTAGAATGGGATGGATTTATAAAACAGCGTTGAATAGGAGTAGGAGTTGCAAACTGTACTCGAGCTCAGTAATTCAGAAATGAATTTGACTTTTGGTCAATATTGATTTTTTTCATTTGTAATCTTGGATATCATTCGTTGTTTCTGGGAACATAAAATTTGCCTTCTGAAATCTCTACTTTTCCAGTGAAAACATTTTTGCCAGTACTGGTCTTATAATTTAAGGCAGTTCCTGAAAAAATTCCTATGATTCCATTTGCATTAATTTCACTGAACTAATAAAAGCTAAAAGAAAGGGTAGTAGTGCTATTGAAATATATTTCCCAGCTACCCAATTCAAAGAAAATCAGTTTGCCAACCAAGGATCGCTTTGAATTTCTGTTGATCCAGGATATTTTAAGATGTGAGTCGGCTATTAATTATACACATGTATTTTCCAAGGATGGAAAGAAATATCTTGTATCCAAAACGCTGAAATACTTTGAGGGGGACTGTTGGGAGATTTTGGTTTTTTTAGAATCCATAATTCCCATCTTATTAATTTGAATTTCATCAAAGGCTTTTCAAATCCCGGGTATGTAACCTAATCCAATGGATTAAAATTAGAGATTTCTGCTCGAAGAAAAGAGGCCTTTGTCAAAGCATGTGAAACTTTTTTGAAATACTAAAATGGGTAAGCAGGTTAGTTGAAAAATTGTCTATTTCTGGAATAAAGACAACTCAATTTCGCTTTTTTTATCTCCTTTCCCATATCCATTGATCAAGGATCTGTTTCCAGTTTTTAATTGGGACTCCTGTTTTGGTTTTCCACCCTTGTGCTTGGTAATGATTAAAGAACTCATTGGCAATCTTTTCTTGTAAGCCCTGTTGATCAACTATAATTTTTACATGGAGTAGAAGAGGGGGTACTTCACTTCCATATCCCAGTTTCTTATTTCCCTTTCTATTGATTTTACTAAAAACCATTATTTTGAAATTTGTTGACTCGCTTATTCTTTTCAAGAAGTTTTACTATATCTTCATGATCGTAATAGATTACTCCCCCAATCTTAGTGTATGGCATAGTGCCATTTACGCGCAAGTGCTGAAGTGTACCTGGGGAAATATCAAGCAATTTTCTTACTTCATGTGATTTTAGCCACTTTTTGATTGGTTGCCCATTTAGAGTTGAGAGCATTTTTTTTATATCCGCTTTCAGTTCGTTGCCAAATCTTTCCAAGTCATTTAAGGTGATGATTTCTGCTGCCATTTAATTGTGGATTTTGATACGGGCTCACAAAATCAGTCTAAAATCCATCATAAAATCACATCACCACCCGAAGGTGGTGAAGATGATATTATAATTTCCCCAGTTTTCTTCTGAGTTTTTTCATGTCATCGCTCACTTTTTTCTCTACAACTTTGGCATAAATCTGGGTCGTTTTGATACTAGCATGGCCAAGCATTTTACTAACTGTTTCTATAGGCACACCATTTAAAAGTGTAACTGATGTGGCAAAGGTGTGCCTTGCCAAATGAAAGGTCAAAGTCTTTTTGATTTTGCAAATAATGGCGATTTCCTTCAGGTATGCATTCAACTTCTGATTAGAAATCAAAGGAAAAATTTTTCCTTTGGAGTATGGCCTTTCACTATCTTGGTATTTTCTGATAATTTCCAATGCTTTGGGTAATAAAGGAACCTTAGCAGTTTGTTGAGACTTCTGTCTGCTTATGGAAATCCAGTGCTCCCCATCTAGACCAATTACAATGTCATCATTCATCAAATTCATTGTATCAATGTAACTAAGGCCTGTATAGCAGCTAAAAACAAACAGATCTTTGATATATTGTAGCCTTTGGATATCAAAGTGTTTGTTTGCTATTCTTTTCAACTCCGAAGGATTCAAACATGTCCTTTCTACTTTTTGGTATCGAAAAGTGAATTTTGCAAATGGATCCTTTATTATCCATTCCATGCGTAAGGCTAAATTGATCACCTTCCTAAATCTTTCAAGGTGCTTCATGATCCCATTATTGCCCAAAGGCTTATGATGATCCTGGGGTTCATAATTCACTAGGTATATTTCAAACTCATTCAAAAAGCGGTATCCGATATCCTGTAGGAAATAGTCTTCTATTCCATATTGTGATTTGGAAAAAGCCATAATATACTTTTGGGTCGTGAAATAATTTTTGAGCGTACCCCAAGCCAATACCTTTCGATATTTCTCATTATGATATTCAAATAGCATGGAAATGGTATGCTTTTTAGTATTTGTTCCCAAAAGTTCTTGCTTGATGGCATCTGCAGTTATGGTTACTTTTTTTAGCTGAAATTCCTGATAAATCTGGATAACCTTAGCTTCTAATTCTTTCAAAAAATGATTTAAGGATTTGGCTGATTCTTTGGTTCCTTTGACATTTCCGGGTGAAGGGTTCCAATCGTATACTTTTATTTTTCTCTTTAATGAGATTTCTACCCGAGTACCGTTTACAGTGATTCTCAAGTAAAGAGGGGCTTCTAAATTGTCTTTAGAGTTGTTTTTAAGGAAAAACCTGATTCCAAAAGTGTTAGTTGTTTTCATAATAAATGAGCTGTTTTAAAGGTTTTTACATCACTTTAAAAAAGGTCACCGAATAAGACACAATAAATAGCGCCAAAATGCATCTAATTAGGTTTAACTACTTTAATATAAATATCTATTTTACAGTTAGATAAAGTACTTTTTATGCGTGAAATTTAAGCATTAAAATAGGTCACCGAATAACGAACATTTTTTTTGATATTTATTGATATGAACTAAAGTCTAAAAAACAGAAAAGCCTGTAAATCAGTAGATTTACAGGCTTTTGATTTCCCTTGAAACAGGTTTCGTCGGGGTGGCAGGATTCGAACCTACGACCTCCACATCCCAAATGTGGCGCGATACCGGGCTACGCTACACCCCGTGGTCTACTGAAGATCAGTTTTACCTTTCTTCAGAACCGGATGCAAATGTAGTGAAATATTCCTCTTTTCAATTTTCTATTTCATTTAATTTCAAAAAAAAGTGAACCAGTTTTGGGTTAGAAAAAACGCGGTTTGTAAGAGTTTGTTTTCGAGTTATTTACTGTTTTAAATGCAGTAGAATTATTATTTAAGTTCCAACTTCAGAATTCCTTCAGAGTATTTTATAATCTTCCGATTGCCCTTATTAAATGAAATTCATTTCTTGTTGATCTAATGAAAATTCTCCTGGTTGAAGATAATGAAGAGCTGGCCGACAATGTCGTCAGGTATCTGGATCAAGTTGGGATCCTATGTGAAACAGCCATTACCCATTACGAAGCAGAAGACAAGCTATTGTCATATACTTATGATTGCGTTTTGCTGGATTTGATGCTACCCGATGGAGATGGACTTGATCTTTTGAATTGGATCAAATCTAAAGCAAACTCACCGAATGTTCTGATAATTTCTGCTAAAAACTCCCTGGATGACAAGATTAAAGGGTTGGATCAGGGTGCTGACGATTATTTGGCAAAACCTTTCCATTTGTCAGAATTGCTGGCTCGATTAAAAGCCATTTATAGAAGGTCAAAACTGGAGGGTTCGGATGAATTGAAACTTGGGGAAATTTCCGTTCAATTCAATACATTCCAGGCTTTTGTAAATGGGAATCTGCTCGACCTGACCAAAAAAGAATACGACTTGTTGATCTTTTTGATAACCAATAAAAACCGTGTTCTGGGTAAGCAAGCAATAGCCCAACACCTTTGGGGCGACTACACGGATGATTTGGCAAATTTTGATTTTGTGTACCAGCATATGAAAAACCTGAGGAAGAAAATCTGCGAAGCAGGAGGGAGAGATTACCTGAAAACTGTTTATGGAATAGGGTACAAGTTTGAAGAAAACCCATCATGAAACTCATCAACATTATCACCTTAGTTTACCTGAGCCTGACTTTGGCAGGTCTACTGATCGGGGGATTTTTTATCTATCTCAAAATTGATTCTGAAATCGAATTTGAAATGGGTAGGGAACTTGACCGTCAGGTGGATTCTGTGGCAGATCAGATCCGAAGAGGAAGTCCCTATCAGGGCTTGGTTGATGACAGATTGGAGATAGAACTTCTACCTTTGAATAAAGCAGAAGAGCCTTTGTATTTAAGGGATACATTGGCATTTCATGACCCGAATGATAAGCAGGTAAAACAACTCAAAGCCAGTAAGTCCTTTAAAATTGATGGGCAGCATTACCGGATTTCTTATTTCAACTTGCTATTGGAAAAGGACGATATCACAGAAACTGTAGTTTTCACAATGGTGGTAGTTTTTCTGCTTCAGTTGGCATTTATCGGATTTTTTCTCCGGAGGATATCCAATCGGGTTTTCAGGCCATTTAAAAACTCTCTGAATCAGATTCAAAAATTTAATTTTGGCAGCAATGAGCCTTTTGAATTCTCTGAAAGTAATATCATGGAGTTTGACCAGCTCAATGAATTTTTGATGCGGATGTCGACCAAGCTGCTAAAGGATTATAGACAGATCAAGGAATTTTCTGAAAACATCTCGCATGAGATTCAGACACCTACTTCTGTGGTCAGAGGTAAGTTAGAGCATTTGATGAATGAAGATATTTCTGAAAAACAAGCTGAACTTATCCATTCAGCCTACCAAAATAATGAGAGAATTCAGAGAATCGTGAGGTCATTAAGCTTGCTGGCTAAGCTGGAAAACAACGAGTTTGAAACACCTATCTCTATTAATCTTACTGATCTTCTAAAGAAAAACCTGGATATGACCAAAGAACTCATCCATGTCAGCGGACTTGATCTGGAGCAGGATATTCAAGAAGAAGTATATTCGGTTATCCACCCCTTCATTGCTGAGGTGATGATCCAAAACCTCATTTCAAATGCAGTAAAACACAATGTAGAAGAAGGGTGGATAAGGGTGCAGCTCAATTCCAGCTTTTTATTGGTAGAAAATTCAGGTGTTCCACTTAAAAAAAATCCTGAAGAATTGTTGCAACGCTTTAAAAAGGAAAGCAATAAGACGGAGTCGATCGGTCTAGGTTTGGCGATAGTCAATCAGATCTGCAAAACCTACCAATTATCTTTTACTTACACTTCTGAGGGAGCCATTCATTCTGCCAGAATCTCCTTAAGCTGACCAACTTCAAATTTGATTCAGAATCATTTGGTAAAATTAGGTGAAACTTAAAAAACCAATGATTCAATGAATTCCATCAATCCAACAATTTTTAAAATTCTTACTTTATATCTCTTGCTTTGGAGTATTCCTGCATTTGGGCAGAATTCCGAAGTGAGGGGTGTATTGGTGGATTCTCAGACTAAAAAACCCTTGTCTTTCGTACAGGTTGCAATTTTTGAGAATGAATCGACAACAACACCGGAAGTTTTCGGAGATACTGATGAAAATGGGGAATTCTCTTTGCAGGTTTCTCCCGGCACGTATTTTTTCAAAGCCTTTTTTCTTGGTTATTCAGATTTTACTGTTTCAGATGTGATGGTTACCGAGTCAGTTGATTTGGGAACGCTGGAAATGAAAAGCGAGAATCAAAACCTGCAAGAAGTAGTAGTGGAGACCAGTAAAATGCCAATTAGATCCACCATGGAAGGGATTACCATCACACCGGAAAACAACCTGGCAAATACAGGTGGGACACTTCTGGATGTGCTTAGAAACACCCCTTCCATTTCTGTCAGTGAGGATGGCGCGGTGTCATTGAGAGGAAGTTCAGGAACCAACATTTTGATCAATGGAAGGAACTCTTCTTTGACGCAAAATCTGGATCAATTGCCTGCCAGTGCCGTAGAGGAAATAAAAGTAATCAATAATCCAAACGCCCGATATGATGCTGAAGCCGAAGCTGGGGTGATCGATATTATTTTAAAAAAGGGGATGGAATTAGGTACACATGGAGGAATTGAGGCTACTTATGGCACCAGAAACAGAACCAATTTGGGTGGTAGGATTTCTCACCGAGGCATCAAATTAAATATATATGCAGGGTACAATTATAGAAACTGGAAGCGAATAGGTAACCGAGAATCCACTCGTTATCTTTTTGAAGAAGATGAATCACTTGTCCAAAATACCAGTAACACAGACCATGATATCGGTCACAATTTAAATTTCGGAGCTGATTATTATTTTGGAAATAATACACTGAGCTACGAAGGGGTTTTTCAGTCCGGTGAAAACTGGCAAGTAAACACCTTGTATTCTGAGCAACTGAAAGAAGGGAATGTTTTTGATTACGTCAGACGGAATTCTGAAAACGAAACGGATGACGGTTGGGACAATGCGCTGATTTTTGAGCATTCATTTAAAGATAAAGGCCATTTGCTTAGGGCTTTGGTGAGTCATTCCTACAGAAATCAATATAAGACTCAGAATATTGAAATTTTTAACAATTCCACCAGTCCAGATCCCGAAAACCTAACCGGGAAGGAAAGGGCATTTACAGATGAGGTAAGAAATATCTCTGTTTTTCAGGTAGATTACATTCGGCCATGGAAAGATCAAAAAATAGAAATGGGTTTGAAATCGACAATCCGAGAATTTGACAACGATTATCAATATTTAAGATTTGACGAGGTAAGTCAGGATTTTGTCGTTAATCCAAATGTCAGCAACCATTTTATTTATAAAGATCAAATTCATGCAGGATATGTTGTCTATTCTAATTCCAAATCAAAATTTGAATATGCATTAGGCTTGAGAGGTGAGTATACCGATGTGGATACTTATTTGGAAAATACCAATGAGACCAACAAACAGTCTTACTTCAACCTTTTTCCCAGTGTTCAAGGTTTATATAACCTGAATGAGAATCATTCCCTGAAGATCACGTACAGCAGAAGGATCGATCGTCCCAGAGCCTGGAGGTTAAACCCTTTTCCGGATATTACAGATAGTCTGAATGTGCGAAGAGGTAATCCTGAATTGCAGCCGGAAATGATAAATTCCTATGAGTTCGGGCATTTGGCGAATTTTGAGAAGAGCAGTTTTACCACCAATTTATTCTATAGGAAAGTAAATGGCCAAATTGATTTTATCACGTTCGTGGAAGATGGGATTTCCTATTCCCAGCCTGACAACTTGCTCTCCTCTCAATCCTATGGGGTAGAATTTATTGCTACCAGTGAAATTTCTGATTGGTATTCAGTCAATGGTGGCTTGACGCTATTTCAGATCGCCGTGGATGGGTCAAATATCAGTGAAGAGTTTACAAACTCTGGATTTTCCTGGAATGTAAAAATGACGCAGGACTTTAAACTTCCTTTTGGGATCAATTTCCAGTTGGTGGGGAACTATGAATCTCCAGAGATCGAAGCGCAAGGGAGGGACCTTGCTCAATATTATTTTGATGGAAGTTTGCAGAAATCATTTTTTGATGGAAATGGTAGTCTAACCTTTAGCGCAAGAGATATTTTTGATACCCGGAGATTTGCGGGAACTTCTTTAACAAATACTTTTTCTCAGGAATTTTATTCCAAAAGAGAAACGCAGATTTATCTTTTATCTGCACGTTTTAATTTTTAGCGGTTAACTGTTGGGTTTTATGATCACCGAAAAAGGCAGGGAATCCCTGCCTTTTTCATTGGAAGTTTTTGATGATTATCGACCTCCTATCAATCTGAAAATGACTGTAATTAAGGCCAGGACAAGCAATATGTGAATCAGTCCACTGACACTGTAAATAAATACGCCGACTAACCATCCTATTAATAGGATCACGGCAATAAGATAAAGGAAAGAACTCATGGTTTTAATGGTTAATTTTCGAATGGTTTTCTATTCTTAACCAAGGCAGGTGCCATTCTTAAACTCCTTCATTTTGAGTGTGTTAAATCGGAAGTTCATATCCAATCGGTTTGTTTTTTGGCGGAAATGGGTAAAAGACTTCCCGAAAGTGGGAGTCATGGGACTTGATAAACATCACTGTTTATTTGCCTATTTTGACTGATGTCATTGTCAGGGATCCTCCTACAGCCTTGTCATTAAAGAAAGTAATTGGTTCTGAACCTGTTTTGAGTCCCAGTGTATACAAGAGAGGTAAGTAATGCTCGGGGGTAGGAACGGCTAAAATTGCTTCTTTTCCAAGACTGGTATAATCAATTAATGGATTAAAATCACCGTCCAAGATTTTAGACTTGAATTTGGAGCTGATTTCCAATGCCCAATCATAGCCGTATTCTGGTTCATTTAGTTTGTCCCAGGCCACCATTCGTAGATTATGAACCATGTTTCCGCTTCCAATAATTAAAACTCCTTTTTTCCTGAGAGCAACTAGCTCCTTCGCCAATTCAAAATGGAATTTAGGAGGTTTAGTATAATCAATACTCAATTGTAAAACCGGGATATTGGCTTTGGGGAACATATGCCTGACCACTGTCCATGTACCATGGTCGAGTCCCCAATCATGATCCAGTTCCACTAGGTTAGGTATTAATAAGTTGGCTGTTTCACGGGCTAGTTTCGGGCTACCAGGGGCAGGGTATTGGACTTCAAATAATTCCCGGGGAAAGCCTCCAAAATCGTGGATGGTTTCAGGGAAATCCATGGCTGTAATCTTTGTGCCTTTGGTAAACCAATGGGCAGAAACTACCAAAACAGCTGTAGGGGTAGGAAATTCTTTTGCAAGTTGAGACCACCTTTGACTGAATTCATTATCCTCGATTCCATTCATCGGAGATCCATGTCCAATGAATAGGGCAGGCATCAAGAAATCTTGGGGTTGGATATTTTCCGTTAGTTTTTTGAAATCTGAAAATGTGCTCATTAAAGTATCCTGGATGGTTAATAGGATGTTATATTTTCTCAACTGAAATTTTAGCTCCTTTCGTTCCCGATTTGATAGAATCGGAGTTTTCTGATTTTTGAATCGGCAAATGTGAAACTTCCTGAGTTTTCTTCATTTTGATTTTCAGGCAAAATCGAATCATTTCTTAATCAATGAATTTACACTTTTATCCCTCTGCAATTTTTGGGTATTCAATTCCTACTAGAGTGGGATTTCAATGATAGATTTTCTCTATGTAGGAAATATTTAAGTTTATATATTATTAAAAATCAATAATATAATTGTATCTAGTTTAATTGATACATGAATAGTATTTAATAGGATTTCCAAAATTGAATCCTTATTTAATTAATGCATTAGCCAAGGGGATTTCTAGATAAGGATGGGCTTTGGCTGATGTCCTCTTCAACTTATTGTTAAAAAAATCAATGAAATTTTAAAGAAGTGCCTTGCCAAAATGGATCAAAAAAACATTTGAAATAAAAACAGAAAATCCCGAATACTTTGCAGTAAACCTATGTGCTCCATATTGGTGCAGGTTATGCTTTTCGATCCTACTATCGACAGATTCCAGTGTAATCCCTGTATAGAATTTATTTAAGGAAGGACTAAAAAGAATATAGCAAACCG
>JAFIDK010000009.1:37266-165487 GCA_017051695.1 Algoriphagus aestuarii
ATTGCATGTCTAAGTTTTCTTTTAGATCCCTGATAAACTTTGCACTTTTCATTTTTTTAACCCGTAATTCCATTCTTCGGGCATGAGAGTAGGATTGTGCTTCCAGCTGGAGGTAGAGTTCCCAATCATATGCCTTTGCAGTAAACCTATGTGCTCCATATTGGTGCAGGTTATGCTTTTCGATCCTACTATCGACAGATTCCAGTGTAATCCCTGTATAGAATTTATTTAAGGAAGGACTAAAAAGAATATAGCAAACCGGCATTTGATCAGAGTTAAAGAGCTAAAAATAAAAAAGGCTGGAAAACAATCCAGCCTTTTTGTGGGCCCACCTGGGCTCGAACCAGGGACCACCTGATTATGAGTCAGGTGCTCTAACCAACTGAGCTATAGGCCCCAAAATTAAAACCGTTTGATTTTGGCTTCTATCAAGCTTTAAACCTTGGTTTTGGGAGTGCAATGTTACATATTTGAAGTCATATACACAACCAAATTTCTTCATGAAAATCATTCCAGACGTAGATTTTTTGATTTTTGATCTCGGTAATGTGATTATTGATATTGACTATCATCATTCATTGGATTTAATAAAAAAGGAACTTCCTGAAAATCATCATGATAGGGCTGATGCGTTTTATTTGACGGATTTTCACAAAAAATATGAAAAAGGAGAGTTAGATTCTGAAAAATTCAGGAATGAAGTTAGGTTATACTTTGAGCAAGACTGGACAGACGAAAAGGTGGATTTGTTGTGGAATTCCCTTTTGAAAGAAATACCCCAAGAGAGAATTGATTTGGTTAGTGGGTTGAAGGAAAAATACAATCTGGGAATATTGAGCAATACCAATGAAATCCACATCGATGCCGTATTTAAAATGTTGAATAAAAACTTCAACTTAGAAAATTTTGATTCCATCTTCCATCATGTCTTTTTGAGCCATGAAATGGGAATGGCCAAACCTTCAGCTGAAATTTACCTAAGTATGGTCAATCAGCTGGAAACCAAACCAGAAAGAATTGTTTTTTTTGATGATTTAGAAGCAAATGTCAAGGGAGCTGCTTCTATTGGAATCCATGCTGTTCATGTCACAGGACCTCAAGTGATATTTGATTATTTAAAGCATGCATAGCAAAAAAGAATACCTTATACACGGACTTTTATTTCTTTTAACTCTGATTACAGCAACCCTTGCAGGTGGAGAATGGGTATTTGGAAAATCAGTTTTGGCTTCGGGTGATCAGGCTCTTACTAGTGATGATTTCTGGAAGGCAACGGCATTTTCTATTCCTTTTATCGGGATTTTGCTGGTGCATGAACTGGGACATTATTTTACTTCTGTTTATCATAAAGTAAAATGTAGCCTGCCTTTTTTCATGCCTGCTTGGTTTGGTTTTATAGGAATCCCATCGATCGGTACATTTGGAGCAGTAATCCAAATGAAAGGGTTTGTAAATAGCAGGAAAAAATTCTTTGATATTGGCGTTGCCGGTCCTTTGGCAGGATTTGTAGTGGCTCTAGTACTATTGATCTATGGTTTTTCTACATTACCTCCAGCGGATTATATTTATCAGGTTCATCCAGAATATGCGGACCCTAACTTCCAAGGATATGGTGATGATGTGATGGATTTTGAGCTTGGTTCCAATTTACTCTTTTGGGGGCTAGGTGAAGTTTTTGCTGACCCTGAGAGACTTCCTGAGATGTCTGAAGTGATTCATTATCCATTTTTATTTGCCGGGTATCTTTCATTGTTTTTTACGGCATTGAACCTCCTTCCCATTGGTCAGCTCGATGGAGGTCATGTGATTTTTGGATTGTTTCCCAGAAATCACCAATGGATATCCTTAGTCACTTTTACAGGTTTTTTGGCCTTTGCTGGGATGGGTTTCATTAAACCAAATCTGCCTTTGGAAGACTTGCTCCTTTGGACTCCGATTTATTTGGGATATCTCTATCTATGTTACAGCAAGTCTGGATTGTCTGTGCAGAATAAGCTGACGATAATTTTTACTATGGCAGCTTTACAGTACACTTTGTCGTTTTTCTTTCCGCTTTGGGAAGGGTATCATGGTTGGCTGTTTTTTGCCTTTCTATTGGGTAGAATAATGGGAGTGAGGCATCCTGAAGTATCAGGTTATAAAGAGCTGAATACGACTAGAAAAATAATCGGCTGGATTGCAATTTTGATTTTCCTGATCAGTTTTGCTCCAGAGCCATTTGTCTTTAAATAAAAAAACTCCCTTACGGGAGTTAGTTTTAATTAAAGATTATTGTAAGCCATAATGCCACCAGGTACATTCCGGACTTTGGTAAATCCTTTGCTCTCCAAAAACTTCTTGGCATTGCTGCTACGAGCACCTGATCTGCAGTGAACGACAATCTCTTGGTCTTTATACTGCTCTATTTCATCGAGTCTATTTGGTAAATCTCCCAATGGGATATTTTTTGCCCCGATATTTTCATCATCATATTCCCATTCTTCACGAACATCGATGAACACAAATTTCTCTTTTTTATCCAGTCTTGCTTTTAAGTCTTCTACTGTAATATCTTCCATAATTCTATTTAACTAATATTCGAATTGAATTGGGACCCGCCTCTGTGATAACATGAATTACATAGATCCCAGGATGCTGTCCCGTAAAATTAATAATTTCCCCTTCTTGGCTATGCTCCCGGGTAAGAAAAATCTCTCTTCCAAATGAGTCAAAGATTCTTAACTCACTATAACTGCCTTCCATGTTGAGGAAATTCTCTACTGGGTTAGGATAATATTTCAACCGGCCTTCCGGCGCAATGATATCCTCAAATGGCTTTTCCTTCGAAATATGAGGGCGAATCATCAAGGCTCCTTGTACTTGGTTGTTTTGTTGCCAAGCACCGGCTACATTGTAAAAAAGCATTTCTCCTTGGTCATTCGATTTATCAAGGCCCACGTGGATGAAATCATTGGTAAACTGCCCATATCCTATATAAAATTCACCTTGGACTTGAATATTGGTATCTAGAGAATAAAAGAGGAATTCTTGCCCAGCTTCTTTCACAGGGATTAAATCCTCTTTTCGGAAAATCGGATCTTTCTCTAAATCCTCCCAAACCAAAATATCAATAGCTTGATTTGCTTGATTTGCATTGGTGAAGTTAATCGATATGCCTTTTAAATAGACTTCTTCCGGTGTTTCGTATTTGATGGCCAGCATCCCGGATTTTTGGTTAATCCCAGCTGCATAATCGGCAGAGCCATGATCATAGGCAAAGAAATCGTGCAGAGGGAAGTAAGTCTTGACGGTGTCATTTAATCTAAAATCCACTTGAGAATAAAAGGTGGTGTCGCCGCTGCTTACTTCAAAATAGTCAGTGTCACCAGTCACTAGGGAAGTGGTGATTTCCAGCATAGATTCTCCGGTAGGAGCAGGGACTTCTTCAAATTCCGCACTCTCAAAATTTCTCCTCTCATTGGAATTAGGAACAGGGTTGAAAGGAGTGTTTCTATTGATATCAACAGAAGAATTGGTTAAAGTGTCACGAACTTGGATGGAATACTCCATTGCCCTAAATCTGTTTTCAAGATTTAAAAATTGGTTTTCGATAGTAGTCCAAAGGCCGGATTGATACGCTGCAAAGAGTTCATAGGGATAAGCACCATAATTTCCCAATGTGGCATGATTAGGCAGAGTAAGACTTCTGTCCTTATAAAACAGGTCGTTTTCTGATCTATTGTAATTCAGATATACATAGTCCAAAATCCAACTGTCAAATGGGCCAATTTGTCTTCCATCTGCTACAAATCTAAACTGAAATGTATCATGTTGGAATGATGGAGTGACTTCGACAATAGATTGGGAAAACTTGTTCCGATCTTCTTCAATCCCACCAAGTTGAGTCCAAACAGTTGTCCAAGATCCGTTTTCATTTAGAAATTGAAGTGATAACTGGTCATTTCCATCTGGGAATTCTGCTTTGCCACCAGCTTGCCAGAAGAAACTCAAGAAAAGTAAATTTGAGGATTGACCAGAAAGGTCAAATGGTTTGGAAGTCAATATATCTGTGATCCCAATATCTCTTTGGGAAAGCGAGTAGGGTTTTCCATTCGCATCTACACCATTAAATAATACTTGGCCGATGGATGGAGCATCAATACCAATCGTTTCGGTATAAGAAACACCTTCAAGATCCCACTTCAGCGTATCAAGTCCTTGGGAGAAATCATCCCAAAAAGGAACTGAGTTCCCTTCCTGAATCCGAAAGATTGAACTCGCCCTTTTTGGGGTTTTTAATTGATGAACAGGAGTAAACTCCACAATCTGTGCACTAGATTCAGAAACCAATCCTAAATCTAGCATCAAAAAAAGTAGTAGAATTATGTAAAGGCTTTTGCCCATTTATTTAAAAATTTTCCTTGGAGATCCAAAGCTCAATTAACTCTCCTGTTTTAACCTGAGTTCCTGCTGCTGGAGTTTGCATAAATATTTTGCCTGACGGTACGGTGTCATTATCCACAAAGTTTTTATTTCCAACCCGTAATCCTGATCCTAAAATCAAAAATTCAGCATCTATTTCATCCATCTTGGATAGGTTAGGAACTTCCAAAATCTGATTACCTAAACCATCTCCTACCACCAAATCAATCCTGGCACCTTTCGGAATTTCAAATCCTTCTGGCACATTGACACCTCTATATTTTTGCTCCAAGACAACGTTGATTCCGATGTCTGGAACATAGACAATATCACCTCTTTCCAATCCCATATTTGAAAGGATTTCCTGCACATTTTTCAAAGGCGTATTGATCAGATTTGGCATTTTCAACATGGGTGCATTCCGGGCATTCAAAGTCAGATACACTTTACGACCAGTTTTGACCTGAGAATTTGCCTCAGGAAATTGCTTCAAAACAGCCAAAGGCTTCAAATCAGTACTAAATCCGGAATCCACTGAAACCTCGTATTCCAAACTTGCATTTTCCAGGATATCTATTCCCTCATCATAAGTATATCCATTTAGGTCTGGAACTGAGACTGTTTCCCCATGATTGGTATACATGGGCAAATAGAGTTTCAGAAACAGGAAACCCAGTAAAACCGAAAGACCGATTACGATAAAAGTATGAATTAAGATTTTTCGTATTGAATAATTGAAGAAACTCATTGTTGAAATTTAGGATAGCTAAAGATACATGGGAATTTCAAACCCTACAACGTCAGGATTTTCAAAAACCAGCTAAATCCCTGACAAAAAATAAGCCGAAGAATAAACTTCGGCTTTAAAACAGGTTAATTAATAATTAAACGTCTGGTTTCCCGAATGGTAGGGCTTGTTATTTTAATGATAAATACGCCCTTGGAGAATAACTCTGTACTGAAGGAATATGTCTGGTTTAGGGTTCCCGGATAGGTTAAATCTTGTACTACCATCCCAGCCGAAGAAATGATTTGGATAGAGACTTCTTCGTATTGGGCTAGATTAAAGGCAATATTAAAGATATCCTGGGCTGGATTAGGGTAAATGATCGTCATACCTTCTCCAGGGATTACCGGGGATGGGTTCGCACTCTGAAACAATTCGACATTATCTATATAAATAGGACTGTCTCCGGCAGTTCCGTTTTCAACAACAAATGCTACTCTAACATCGGTGTTTTCTCCCCCAGCAAAGTCAGAAAGGTTTACATATTTTCTAGCGAAATCATTGATGCTATTAGGATTGGCTTCACCTACTGAAACAGTTGAGAGTTCAGAACCACTCATTTCAGAAACGGTGATGTAAGTTTCTCCGCCATTTGCACTTGCTAAAACAGATAGGGTAGTAGCGGGGCTTACCTCACCTGCCGCCAAATCGAAGAAGATACTCGCTTGGGATCTTCCACTCAAGTCAAAAAGAGAAGTTCCCAACCAATAACTGTTTCCACTTGTCTGATTACGAAGTATAGCTAGATTATTTGACCCTTCACCGGAATTGACAGGGATGATTTCCCATGCAGTAAGATCTGATTCAGGATTGATTGTTTGATTGATAGGAGATATGGCAGTTGAATTGTTAAAATTCTGTCGCCATGGAGTCTCAATTCTATTTTCATCCTCAATCACGTATCTGGTGACAGAATTTCCATTTGACCCATTCTGATCGAAGTTCGGCCTGCTTACTTCTAATTCCAGTTTGTTTTTTCCTGATGAAGTAGAATTTGATCCAGATAGCGTAAAGCTTTCTCCAGGCTCTACGGCATCTCCAGTAGCAAGGAAAGTTTGCAGGGAAGAATTATTAACCCTTCTTGAAAAAAGAAAACTTGAAACGGGAAGATTGCCAGAATTAGTCAATAGGTAGATTTCATTATCATGGTTTCCATCGCCGATAGGACTTGGAGTGATCAATTCATTTATTACCAAACCGTAATTAAACTCCTCATTTGGAAGTACTCTGATGTTTCGGATATAAAGATTATTGCCGTAAGAGTTTTGATTGATAAATGCAAAACGGACAGTCCCCAAATCCTTAAACGCACTCAAATTCACGATTTCGGTTCTGAACTGGGAAGAAGTACTCGGGATAAACTCATCAAGAGTTTCCTCGGAAGTTTCTAGGCTTTGGCCAAACTTCTGGTAGGTGGCATTGGCAAGATCAAAATTATTTCCGCAATCCTGAGAAACGGCAACGATCAATTGATCTTCAAATCCTGATTGTGCATAATTAGCGTAGGCCAACTCAAACACCAGTTGTGCATTTGGATATTGCTCTAAATTGATCAAAGGAGAAATGAAATAATCCAATTCACCAGGAGCTTCATAATTATAGTTAGAAACAGTAAGGACTGGTTGGCTCACATTTGAAATCGTGAGGGTTTTTTGTTCCCAGGTAAAGTTTTCATCTGGGTTTTCTACTGTAAACTGGCCCGGGAAGGTAGTTAGATTCGCTGTAAATGGTAGTGCAATCTCCTCTTGAAGGGTAGGGTTAGAAGATTTACTATTGTTGCTTGGATTGAGGTCTTCCTGATCATTTGCCTGAACAATCCTAAATTCTATAGTCGCTCCAGAACTTGATAAATTGAAATCATTGAAATTCAAATTGGCTCTTTCTCCTGTTTCTAGATTAAATGTGAATCTTTTGCTTTCTAATAGCACTCCTCCTCTTCTCAATTCTACCCTTCCGGATGTCAGTCTGTTATCACCGGCATTTAATACTTCTATTTTTGGGCTAATGGTAGGAGAACAAACGTAATCTGTGGGCGAAATAATCTTTGAAATTGCTAGATCGATTGCTAAGAGTTCAGGTTCCTTTGTCGCCCTGTTGTTGACCAAAGTCACCCTTCTCGGACTATTTTCCAAAACGACATTGAATCGATCTACTTGTCCTTTGGTAAACAAGTTCATGCAAGCATCTGGAGTATAATCCATGTAGTTTTGGATCATGTCCATAGAGCCACAACTTTCACGAGTAAAAGTAGCACTACAACTGGTGTTTGAGGCATCCTGTTCTGGTGTGTCTGCCACAAAATCATCCACTCCACATCCTCCATCGCCCCATATATGTCTTAGGCCAAAATAATGTCCCACTTCATGCGTAGCGGTTCTACCTCTGGATGCAGAAACTGCACTACCTCCCATACCAAAATAACGGTAATCAATTGTGACCCCGTCTGTGAGAGTAGAGGTAGGAGGTGAATTTAAACCAGGTAAATCTGAAATTGGGAAAGAAGCGTATCCGATGAATGGGTTGATCAAAGGAACAACATAAAGGTTTAAATATTCTTCAGGATTCCATTGTGATGTTTGACCGATCAGAGTCGCATCAGTTTCTGGATTGTAACTGTTTTTTGGGCCTTGGATTCTGACAATCCCGCTAGTGGGCAATCCATTGGGGTCTTGCTTTGCTAATACAAATTCAATATTGGAATCTGCTGCTACAGGCAAAAAAGCAGCAGGAGTATTGGATGCATCCGCATTTAATCTTCTGAAATCTTCATTTAGAATCCGGATTTGTTCCAAAACCTGACTGTTGGGAACATTGGTTCCTACTCCTTCAGCTTGACCGGTGTGAATCACATGGACTACGACTGGGATCAGGCGGACATCTGCATTGGTTTTAGCAGATAGTTGAGGATTTGATTTTCTGGCTTCGATTTTTTGGTCTACCCAGCTTTCGAAATATTGCTTGGTTCCAAAAAATCCCAGTTCTTTTTCCTGTTTCTCTTCTAAAAAAGTATGCGCACATTTTCCAGTGTGCGCATGAGTGTTTCTAATTCCTATTTGACCGGTTACATCAACTAGATCAAACTGTTGGCTAAATAATGGTGAGAAAGCAAAAATACCCCCAATGAGGAGGAGAGTGGCTTTTAAATCAAACCGTAAACCTTTTTTCATTCAATATTTTATTAGGCTACAGTCAGATTGATTGCCTCAACTTTGGTGATTTCTGGAATTGCTCGTTTGATTGCATCTTCCACTCCTGCTTTAAGAGTCATAGAAGACATGGGACAGGAACCACAGGACCCTAGCATTTCGATTTTCAAAACCATTTCATCCGTTAGCTCTACAATTCTCACGTTTCCACCGTCTGCTTCCAGGTAAGGACGAATTGTATCCAATGCAAACTCTATTTTACTTTTTAATTCTGATTCCATTTTATTAAGCTTTTATTTCTACTACCTCAGTTTTTGATTCAGAGGCATTGCGAATGGCAATTTGTCGAGCGATTGTCTCGGCAAGATTCATATATGCATCTCTTGTCAATCCGTTTTTCATCACTGCAGGGTAACCGGTGTCTCCACTTTCTCGGATACTCTGAACGATCGGGATCTCACCTAATAGTGGGACTCCATATTTCTCTGCTAATCTCTTGCCACCTTCTTTACCAAACAAATAATATTTATTGTCAGGCAACTCTTCTGGCGTAAAATAAGCCATATTTTCAACAACACCTAAAACGGGAACGTTAATTTGTGGCTGCCTAAACATGGATAATCCCTTGTTTGCATCCGCCAAAGCAATTTTCTGCGGGGTAGTTACGATAACAGCTCCTGTCACTGGTACTGTTTGTACCATCGTCAGGTGAATATCAGATGTGCCTGGAGGTAAATCGATCAGAAGGTAGTCTAATTCACCCCATTCTACATCGGAGATAAATTGCCTCAGTGCGGAACTTGCCATAGGACCTCTCCAAACTACGGCGCTATCGGCTGGAGTTAAAAATCCAATTGACATCAGCTTGACACCGTATTGGGTGATGGGAATGATGATGTTTTTCTCTCCTACTTTTTTGACAGAAGGTTGCTCTGCTTCGACATTAAACATAGTCGGCACAGAAGGACCGGAAATATCCGCATCGATTAAACCTACTTTTGCTCCCAGTTCGGCCAATGCTACCGCTAAGTTGACCGATGTAGTAGATTTACCTACCCCACCTTTGCCAGAAGCAATAGCGATGATGTTTTTCACATTTGGAAGAACTGGTGCGGCATCTCTGACAGTTGTAACCTGGGAGGTCATTGATAGATCCCATTCTACCTCTTTGCCAAAATCGTTTTCAAGTTCTTCTAAACAATTATTTTTGATAACTTCTTTCAAAGGACAGGCAGGCGTAGTCAAAACCACATTGAAACTGACTTTATTTCCTTCGATTTTTATATTTTGGATCATTCCCAAGGTGACCAAATCCTTTTTTAAATCAGGGTCTTGTACTCTGGAAAGGGTCTTGAGGATCGCTTCAGCAGATAATTGCATCAGATGATTATTGAAATTTTTTGCAATTTAGGGCATCTATCCCTCTTAGAAAAGCCATCGGGGATACATAGTTTTCGAATAACTTCGGTAATTGCTAAATAGTTCGAATCGGAACGTCTCATTTTAACAGGAGAAAGATACCTTTGTCACATAGTTCAACTCATGGGAATCAGTAAGCTCACCACAGATAAAGTAAAAGAAAGAGTCGACATCGTAGAGGTGGTGGGGGATTATGTGCCTTTGAAAAAAAAGGGACAAAACATGTGGGCTTGTTGCCCATTCCATAATGAGAAAAGCCCTTCTTTTTCTATTTCTCCCGCCAAACAGATCTATAAATGTTTCGGCTGTGGCAAAGCTGGAGACCCGATCCAGTTTGTCATGGATATAGAAGGAATTGGATTTACAGAGGCGATCAGGCATTTAGCTGGGAAATATGGCATAGAGGTAGAGGAGGATCAGGAACGCACCCCAGAACAGGATCAAGCCCAGAGTGAAAGAGAAAGTTTATACATCGCATTGGGATTTGCCCGCGATTTTTTTGTGAAGAACCTTGAGACTGAGGAGGGCAAATCCATTGGTTTGAGTTATTTCAAAGAGCGAGGTTTTACGCCTGGAATCATCGAAAAGTTTGATCTTGGATTTGCACTAGATGGTTGGGATCATCTATTGAAAGCTGCTAAATCCGCTGGTTTTCAAGAAGATATTTTGCTAAAAGCAGGTTTGATCCTGCAGAAAGAGGGAGATTCTAGCCGGGTTTACGATCGCTTCAGAGGTAGAGTCACTTTTACCATCCACAATATTGGTGGCAAACCAATTGGTTTTGGTGCTAGGATTCTTACCAAAGACAAGAATCAACCGAAATACATCAATTCCCCAGAGACGGCAGTCTATCATAAAAGTGATGTCCTCTATGGAATGTATCAGGCCAAAAAGGCGATTCGGGATAAGGATAACTGTTATTTGGTAGAAGGATATACGGATGTCGTTTCCCTTCATCTTTCAGGAATAGAGAATGTTGTCGCCTCATCAGGAACGTCCTTGACTGATGGGCAGATCAAACTTATCAAGCGATTTACAGACCAAGTTACCGTTTTGTACGATGGGGATTCGGCAGGGATAAAGGCCTCCTTGAGAGGAATTGATTTGTTGCTGGAAGGTGGCCTCAATGTCAAGGCAGTGGTATTTCCAGATGGAGAAGATCCTGACAGCTATTCACGAAAAGTAGGTTCTCAGGCTTTTCAAGACTATCTTCAAAATAACGCCAAAGATTTTATTGGTTTCAAAATCGGGCTCTTCAAAGAAGAGTTTACCCGAAATCCGATCAGAAAAGCGGAGGTGATCCGGGAGGTCATTCAAAGCATTGGAAAAATTCCGGATCCGATTATCCGTTCGGTATATGCCAAAGAAGCAGCCACTTTATTAGAGGTAGAGGAGGATGTGATTCATGCAGAGCTGAATAAATCCTTCATCAAGAACCAGAAAAGTCAATATAATCCGCCACCTGAGCCCTTTGAGCAGCAGCAGACTGGATTCGAGGAGTTTTTGCCTACTGAAGAAAAATCATCTTTTGCTGAGATTCTCAAAGTTCAGGAACGTGAAATGGTCCGTCTTCTAATGAATTATGGTTGGGAGAAACTGGACCAGGAAGGATTGCATTTGTGTGATTATTTATTGGCAGAAACAGAAGAACTCGAGTTTACCACGCCTGTTTATACTAAAATACTTCTTACCTACAGACAGATATTGAGACGTGGAGAGGTGCCGACTGTGGAATTTTTTATCCGTCAAAAAGACGATGAAATGAGGCAGGAAATCATTGATTTGATTACACCTAGGCATGAAGTTTCTTCATATTGGCATGATAAACATCAGATTTATATCAATACCGAAACAGACAATCTTTCTTTGACTGGCTTTAAAACGATATTAAGATTAAAAAGGAGGCTTGTTCAGAAAATGATGGAAGAAGCCAAACAAAAAATTAAAGCTGCTGAAAGTGAGAAAGAAGGAGATGCTAAAATTGATGAATTGCAAATGATTTATTTTGAGCTGAAAAAAGTACAGTTAGAAATCGACAAGGAGTTAGGAATAGTTATCGGCTAAAACCAAACTTTCTTTGGCAGTATCCTGTTTTGTTAGGAAAGCGTGTAAATTTGCTTTTCAGGAAAGAATTCAAACCCAATACAAGTGGAAAATTACCAATTAGATCCAATTGAGGATGCCATAGAGGCAATAAAAAATGGTGAAGTAATCATCGTAGTGGATGATGAGGATCGAGAAAATGAGGGAGACTTTGTTTGCGCAGCTGAAAAAATAACTCCTGAAATCGTCAACTTCATGGCAACTCATGGGAGAGGGTTGATTTGTGCTCCTTTGATTGAAGATCGGTGCGAGTCACTGGGATTGGATATGATGGTAGGGAATAATACAGCAGCCTTCGAAACGCCATTTACAGTTTCGGTGGACTTGATTGGTCATGGTTGTACGACTGGCATTTCTGCCTCTGATCGTGCCAAAACAATTAAAGCCTTGGTTGATGATAGCATTGACCCAAGCGAATTAGGTAAGCCAGGACATATTTTTCCGCTGAAAGCCAAAAGAGGGGGAGTTTTGAGGAGAGCGGGACATACAGAAGCGGCTATTGACTTTGCGAGATTAGCAGGGTTTTCACCGGCTGGGGTTTTGGTAGAAATAATGAATGAAGATGGTACCATGGCCCGTTTGGGCGATTTGGTCCAAGTTGCCAAAAAATTCGATCTGAAATTGGTTTCTATCAAGGATTTGATTGCTTACCGATTGAAAAAAGAGACCTTGATCAAGCGAGAAATCGGAGTGGAAATGCCAACTGAATTTGGCGATTTTGATCTGATAGCTTTCAAACAAACCAATACCGAAGAAATTCACATGGCTCTTATCAAAGGTACTTGGGAACCAAATGAGCCTGTTTTAGTGAGAGTTCATTCCTCTTGTGTGACTGGGGATATTTTTGGTTCATGTAGATGTGATTGTGGCCCTCAACTACATGCTGCTATGGATATGGTAGAAAGAGAGGGAAAGGGAGTAGTTCTATATATGAATCAGGAAGGAAGAGGTATCGGTTTGATCAATAAGCTTAAAGCCTACAAGCTTCAAGAGCAGGGAATGGATACTGTTCAGGCCAATTTGGCTTTGGGATTACCAATGGATAGCAGAGATTATGGTGTTGGTGCACAGATTCTTCGGGATTTGGGAATCAGCAAAATCAAATTGATTTCCAACAATCCTCAAAAAAGAGTCGGTTTAATTGGATACGGATTAGAGATAGTGGAGCAGGTAGCAATCGAAATAAAACCAAATCCTCATAATGAGAGATATCTGCAAACCAAAAGAGATAAAATGGGACACAATATTTTGAAATAAAATTGTGTTAAATTAATTCTGTAAAAAGAAGTTTTGTTAACCCAGACATAGGATTAATCGTAGAATCAGGCATGACAGAAACCATGAAAAAAGCAATATTCACCCTAAGCTTGATTTTCTTGGGCCTTGTTACAGTCATGGCCCAAGAGCAATTTCCTTCTCAGATTTGGCATAAAGGAAATATTTATGGAACAGATGGGCAGACCTATGGCGGTTTGATAAAGTACGATCTAGATAATAATCTGGTCCAGTTAAAAAGTGAAAGTATCATCACATTCACGGCCTCCAATGTTTCTAATTTTGAAATCTATGATGAAATCTACGGAGGAATCAGAAACTTCTACAGCCTTCCCTATAGCCTGAACGGCGACTACGAAACACCCATATTTTTTGAAGTTTTGACTCAGGGAGATAACATCGCTCTACTTTGTAGAGAATACATCGCTACTGACTCCAGAAGTATGGGGGGGTATGGTGCCATGGGGATGAACCCATTTTGGGGACCTCAGACAATGATGGGATATAGATTGGCTTTTAATTATTACTTTTTTAAAGACGGGAGAATTCAGAAATATAGTCTGAAGAAAAAAGATCTTTATGATTATCTCACAGGTCATGACCAAGAGATCGATTTGTTTATGAGAAAAAACAGATTGGAACATGACAAGCGTGGAGATTTACTACGGATCACTGCCTATTACAACGAACTGAACAAAAACTAATGTCCAAACCATTAATTCTCGTCTCCAATGATGACGGAATCACTTCTAAAGGAATAAGAATTCTTGTTTCTGCCATGAAGAAATTGGGAGAAGTGGTAGTAGTAGCTCCAGATAGTCCACAGTCTGGAATGGGACATGCGATTACGATCGGAGAAACTCTGCGGCTTTCATCAGAAGATATTTTTGAAGATGTCAAGGCATATAAATCCAGTGGAACCCCTGCTGATTGTGTTAAACTTGCCAAACATCACGTTCTGAAAGGGCGCACCCCAGATCTTGTGGTAAGTGGGATCAATCATGGATCTAATACTTCCATATCTGTTTTATATTCAGGTACGATGTCCGCCGCGATAGAGGGAGCATTGGAAGGGTTGCCATCTATTGGATTTTCTCTTTGTGATTACTCTTCCAATGCGGATTTTTCTCATGTAGAGGAATGGGTAGAGAAAATAGTACTTCAGGTATTAAAAAACGGGATTACAAAAGGGATCGCATTAAATGTCAATTTCCCGCCAAAAAGGAACGAGAAGATAAAAGGAATAAAAATCTGTCGACAAGCTGAGGCCAAATGGCAGGAAGAATTCGATGAAAGAGTAGATCCAAACGGCAGGAATTATTTTTGGATGGCAGGTAATTTTGTAAATTTTGACAAAGGAGAAGACAACGATGAGTGGGCGATTGCAAATAATTATATTTCAATCGTTCCTTGTCAATATGATTTGACTGCACATCATGCGATCAGTCAAATGAATAAAGATTGGGATTGGGAGAATCTCTAAAGGAATTATTTCTTCCTTTTCTTTTTTTGAAAAATCCAATCAAAGGATTTTTTCGTACGTGCTGGAGACAGAAATTCTGTGCTGGTAATTGATGAAGAATTAATTATCAAGATTAAAATATTTTGTCGATAATTGAAGTTGAAAATTTTTAGAGTGAAAAGACTGATTACCAAATTATTGCTTCTATTATTGGTTTCCGCATGGTCTCATGAGGGGCTTTCTCAGTCTATTGTTAATCTGGACAGCCTTAAATCAGTACTTAACCAAGCAGAAGGAGGGAATAGAATTCAAGTCTTGAATTTACTAGCCAGTAACCTCCGGGAATCAGAGCAAGAACTTGCATTAAATTATGCGCTAGAAGCTGAAATGCTGGCCAAAGCTGCGGCTGATCTTTCAGGTGAAAGCCTCGCGAAAGAAAATATAGGTTGGATTTATTATCGGAGGGGAAGATGGCAAAGAGCTTTTGATTATTCAAAGGAAGCATATGAGTTAGCTATAGAAGCTAACAATATGAATGTAGCTGCTAGACTCTTGAACAGCATGGGTGCACTCTATTATGAGCAGCACAATTTTGATAAAGCCATTGAGCAGTTTAAAAAAGGCTACTTGCTGAGCAAAAAACAAGGCGATTTGTATACGCAGATCAGAAGTTTAAACAATGTAGCCTTCAATTTCAGCGCAAAAGGCGAATATGATTCTGCTCTTTATTATGCGAAATATTCTATCCTTACCAATCAAAAAGCCGGTTCGCCATATTTAACAGCTTTTGCCAATCGGGTAATCGGAGATATTTATTTCAGCAGGGGAGAATATGACAGTGCAGCTCAGATTTTTGAAGGTTCATTAAAGGATTCAAGAATCCAGAATGTTAAAACCACCGAAGCGAGTGTCACACATCGGCTTGGTGCCACATACTTGAAGTTGGGTAGATTAGATGATGCAAAAAAGATCCTGCTTGAGGGAATCGAAGTGTCTAAGGAGAATAAATTTTTAGATGAGCTCGCAAAGAATTACAAATACTTAGCAGAGGTAAATGAGGCAAATGGAAATATTGCTAAAGCCTATGAGAATCAAAAAACATATCTGCTATTAAACGACTCCTTGGTTAATAAAGGGAACAGAGATAGGATTGCCCTTTTGCAGGGCATGTTTCAGGAAAATCTAGACCAGTCTGAGCTGAATTTACTCCGGGCTCAAAATGAAAACCAAGCTCAAAGAATTCAACTGAATAGGAGAAATAATCTCATCGTTGGTATTGCTGTCTTGTTAATTGTAGGATTGGCTACTTGGCTTTATGTTTTGAACAGGAATATAAATAAGTACAATAAAGATTTACTAAAGCAAAAAGAGAAGATTAAAAAACAGAATAAAGACCTGGAGGCGAAGTCCCTACAGCTAGAAAAAATAAATGAAACCAAGAATAAGCTGTTTTCTATTTTGGGACATGACCTAAAAGGGCCTGTAGGACAAGTTAAGTCTGTAGTTGATCTTTTAATGAGAGGAGCTTTGAGTAAAGATGAATTTGATCAGCTTTTGATTACTTTAAATAAAGACATTGACACCGTTCATTTTACGTTAAATAATACCCTGAAGTGGTCTATGTCTCAAATGGAAGGGTTTAAACTAAAGAAGTCCTGTTTCAATCTAACTGAAACTGTCAATTCAATCCTTGGGTTAATTAGTCCTCAGGTCAAAGGAAAAAGTCTCTCCATTTTCAATAAAATGGAGAATGACGTGTCAGTTTATGCAGACTCGGATTTAATAGAAGTAGTGGTTAGGAACATCTTGAATAACGCCGTGAAGTTTTCAAAGGTAAATGAAAGCATAGAAATCACCTCGTCTAGCGATGGTGAGATGATGAAATGGTGTGTCCAAGATCATGGTGTAGGTATGTCAAAATCTCAGATCAAACATATCTTAAGTAAAGAGTATGCGATAACGGATTCCCAAAAAGGAACGAATGAGGAAAAAGGCTCTGGTTTGGGACTTCAGCTTTGTAAAGAGTTTGTCCGAATGAATGGAGGAGAAATCATCATCCAAAGCACTGAGGGAAAAGGAACAAAGATCTGTGTGACAATCCCGAAATTTGATTTAATCCAAGAAGGAAACCCTCTCGAAAGCAAGGAAATCTTTCAGTCTTAATTCACTTTTTAGAATCCCTAATTCCACCATTTCAATCATTGCTTTTTTTAGTTGGGAAGTAGATATTTCCTCATTTATAGCCCAGGAGGTCTGCTGCAGCCAAAGTTCAACATCCTTTAATTTAAGATCATATTTAGAGGCAATTTCCTGTGCAGCAACATTTGAGTTTTTAAGGTTTTCAGATTCTTTATAGATCAAATCCCGTAGTTCAAATAGTTTATCTCCGAATTCAGAAAGGGCTTGGTCTGTTGCCACGATCACAAAACATGGCCAAGGGCTGGGGACTTCTCCAATCCGCTTCATCTCACCCGAATCCACCCATGGTTTAGTGGTGTATTTTTCCCATAAAAATAGATCAGGAGAATCGGCATGCATGGCTTCCAAAGCTCTAGGAAGATTACCTACAATTTTGAATCCCAATGTTTCTTTGTCCCAATTTTCTCTTTTCGCAAGCACGTAGGACATGAGCTGTGACCCGGATCCCATTCGGCTGATCAGAAAATTGGGAGTTTTGATTTCTTGAAGCGAATTTACAGGACACCTTCCATCACAATGTACTCCCCAAATCAAAGGAGAAATCACATGGTAACCGAGGATTTTGGATGGGTTTCCGTTTTCAAAATCCTGAAGAAAACTTTCTGTCAAAACAATGGCAATATCTGTCTCATCATTCCGAAGTGCTTTGTTCATTTGTCCCGAACCTCTGGATTCATCTACCCATTTTAATTGAATGTCATCTTCCAAAAATGGTTGTAAGGCAATCACTTTTTTCCATGGAAGATTGAAATGTTCAGGAACGCCGGTAATTCGGAGAGTCTTCATTAGTTGAAATCTATTGAATCGGTAAATGTAAATAAGGAGTTCTTTTTTTACTTCAGTTTTCTTAAAAATTGTTCGAGCTGATTATTTTCCAATTCTTAAGAAACGGGAATTGTTAATCATCTGAAAATATGTCTTCTAAAGACTGAAGGGCAATTAAAAGTTCATTTGCCCAAAGAAATGGCTGTGTCTGATTAAAGAATCATAGATTTGAAAGGCAAGGTTTTAGAACAAGGTATGATCCTACCAAGACGTGAAATTTTAGAATTAGATGTTACCGATATTAATGCAGGGATTTATATCTTTGAAGCATTCGATACGAAAAGAGCGCTACGGAAGCGTTTCATCAAGAATTAAACAAATCTAATTTACCTATGAAATTTAAACCTGGAGTAAAATACGGTGAGGAGCTTAAAGATCTTTATGCATATGCAAAAGAGAATGAGTTTGCGATGCCAGCAGTGAATGTGATCAACACCAATTCTGTCAATGCGGTTTTGGAAACAGCAAAAAAGTTGAACTCACCCGTTATTATTCAATTCTCAAATGGTGGAGCGCAGTTTTTTGCAGGGAAATCCCTTGCAAATGATAAACAGCAGGCAAGTATTGCCGGAGGTATCTCCGGGGCTCATCACGTGCATTTGATGGCAGAAGCCTATGGCGTACCTGTGATTTTGCATACAGATCATGCTGCAAAGAAACTTTTGCCTTGGATTGATGGACTTTTAGAAGCAGGCAAAGCTTATTATGCCACTCACAAAAGACCTTTGTATAGCTCTCACATGTTGGATCTTTCCGAAGAGCCTCTTGAGGAAAACGTCGAAATTTCCTGTAACTATTTCAAGGAATTCGCGAAGCTGGATATGGCTATCGAAATAGAGTTGGGTGTCACAGGTGGTGAAGAAGATGGAGTTGATAACTCTGACGTAGATTCTTCAAAACTGTATACTCAACCTGAAGAAGTGGCATATGCCTATGAGCATCTAAAACAAATCGGTGATTTGTTTACAATTGCTGCAGCTTTTGGTAATGTACATGGGGTTTATAAGCCAGGGAATGTAAGCCTGAAACCGATTATCTTGAAGAATTCTCAGGATTTCATCAATGAAAAATACGGTACAAATGGTAAGCCATTGAATTTTGTATTCCACGGAGGTTCCGGATCCACTGTAGAGGAAATCAGAGAAGCGAATAGCTACGGTTCTATTAAAATGAACATCGATACCGACATGCAATGGGCATTCTGGGAAGGTGTCTTAAATAACTATAAAAAGAACGAAGGATATTTACAGACCCAATTGGGTAATCCTGAGGGTCCAGATAGTCCGAATAAGAAATTTTATGATCCGAGAAACTGGTTGCGTAAAGGAGAGGAAAACTTCGTAAAGCGATTAGAAATGGCCTTTGAAATGCTTAATGCAGTGAATAGGAACTAATAATCAGTTGGAAATATAAAAGTCACTTTCTTGGGAAGTGACTTTTTTTTGTCATTTAGCGTGTATGATTAAACCCAAAATTCTTCTATTCCTTATGGGACTTGCAATTTCTACAGCCTGCGAAAATAAGCAAGAAACCATCCCGGAAAACTATTGGCCAAATGGCGGAGTTACCTACGAGATTTTTGTTCAGTCATTTTATGATACAAATGGAGATGGGATAGGTGATATCAATGGCGTTACTGCAAAATTGGATCATGTCACTGAATTGGGAGCAAATGCGATTTGGTTGATGCCCATTATGCCTTCACCCAGTTACCATAAGTATGATGTGACAGATTATAAATCTATTCATTCAGATTATGGCACGATGGATGATTTTAAAAAGCTTTTGACTGAAGCCCACAAGAAAGATTTAAAAATTGTCATTGATTTAATCATCAATCATAGTAGCAGTCAGCATCCCTGGTTTATCGAATCAAAAAAAGGACGTGATAACCCGTATAGGGATTATTATGTTTGGGCTCAAAAAGACACGATTGCACAATACATCGAAAAGAAGAAAATCACTTTAGATTCGGATAATATTCGGCAGTGGCATGACCCAGGCCTAGGAGAGGATTATTATTATGGTTTTTTCTACGGAGGTATGCCTGATCTGAATTTTGATAACCCTAAAGTTCGGGAGGAAATTTTCGAAATTGGCAGATTTTGGCTGGAAGAAGTCGGTGTCGATGGGTTTCGACTTGATGCTGCCAAACATATTTATCCGGACGAAAGAGCAAAGGATAATCATGAATTCTGGAAGGAATTCAGAGAAGAGATGATTAAGATTAATCCGGAAATTTATTTAGTGGGAGAGGTTTATGACCAAAAAGAAGTTGTAGCTCCATTTCTACCAGGCTTACCGGCATTGTTTAACTTCGATTTTCATTACACCCTGATCGAAGCACTAAATGAAGAAAACGGAATGATCCTGGTGGAGAAAGAAAAAGAGGTGCTTGAATATTATTCTGACATTACTTCTGACTTTATAGATGCGACAATTTCCTCCAATCATGATCAGCCACGACTATTGAATGAATTGGATTCTGATCCTGAAAAATACAAACAAGCAATAGCTATTTTGATGACCATGCCTGGTGCTCCATATATTTATTATGGAGAAGAGATTGGAATGCTGGGATTGAAACCAGACGAGCAAATCAGAGAGCCGTTTCTTTGGGAAGTCATAGAAAAAGACAAGGGAAGAGCAACTTGGATCGATCCAATCTATTCAACAGATCAAACAGTAACTCCCTTGGCACTCCAAAAAGATGATCCTTCTAGCTTTTTCAATCATTACAAAGGATTGATAAAGCTTAGAAATTCTACTCCGGCTTTGGCAAAAGGGTCTCTGGAACTTCCTGAGACTTCTTATGGTAAATCAGTTATGGTTTTTTCTAGGAAGCTTGGTGATCAGGAGGTTTTTGTAATCCATAATCTGGGAAGTCAAGTGGAAGAGGTGGTTCTTCCTGAAGGGGCCAATCAGGAGATTTTTGAATTAGGCAATATTGAGAAAACAGGAAACAAAATCAGGCTAGAGAAGAATTCCAGTATCATATGGAAGAATTATTAATCAATTCTGCCCATAAATTTTTAATCGTAAAAAAACACCCCCAATAAGTAGGTTCTTATTGGGGGCGTTTTTAATCGTCTTTCTGGGAAATTAAGTCGAAAGAATCTTCGCTATTCTGAAGTCCTCTTCATCTACAGTTTTATCATCCACAATGGCTTTTTTAATTGGGGTATAAACCACTTTATTATTGATCAACCCTGCCATGACATCATATTTGCCTTGAAGTAGCCCTTCTACTGCAGCTACCCCCAATTTGGATGCAAGCAAACGATCAAAGGAAGAAGGTGCACCACCTCTTTGCAGGTGACCAAGGATAGTCACTTTGATGTCGTAGGATGGGAGGAATTTCTTTACTTTTTCTGCTATTTCTCCTGCACCACCGCTTTTTCCTCCTTCGGCTACAATAACAATATTGGACGATTTCTTTGCTTTGGACCTGATCTTTAATTTATCAACCAAATGTTCGATTGGCATTTTTTTCTCTGGAATCAAAATCGCTGCAGCAGCACTTCCTATGCCTGCGTTGATTGCGATAAAACCAGCATCCCTCCCCATCACTTCTACGAAAAATAACCTATCGTGAGAAGTGGCAGTATCTCTGATTTTATCTATCGCTTCGATAGCAGTATTACAGGCTGTGTCAAATCCGATGGTGGAATCAGTACCTGACAAATCATTATCTATTGTCCCAGGTAGCCCGATAGATGGAATCCCAAATTCCTGGAAAAATAAATGCGCACCTGTCAAAGAACCATCCCCACCGATGACCACCAATGCATCAATGCCATGGGATTTTAAATTTTCATAGGCCTTTTTCCTACCTTCCGGGGTTCTGAATTCCGTGCTTCTTGCAGATTTTAAAAATGTTCCCCCTCTTTCCAAAACATGAGTGATGTTTTTGGAATCTAGTCTTTTGATATCATTTTGGATCATACCTTCATATCCTCGGTAGATGCCAAACATTTCTAAATTATAATAAAATCCAGCTCTCACAGCTGCCCGTATAGCGGCATTCATACCAGGAGAGTCACCTCCTGAAGTCAAAACACCAATTTTTTTTATAGTCTTAGGTTCCATTTAGGTTTGAATTATAGGCTTTTGAACATTAAAGCTGCAGAAGCAGGATTGGTAGCCAATGGGATATTGTGAACATCACAAATTCTCATAAGCATCTGAACATCAGGTTCGTGTGGGTGTTTATCCAAAGGGTCTCTGAAGAAGATAACCATGTCTAATTCCTTTTGAGCAGCCATTGCGGCAATTTGAGCATCTCCTCCGAGAGGACCCGATAATAATTTATCAACTTTAAAACCTGATTTTTCGATGTGGGAACCGGTTGTCCCGGTGGCTACTAGATCCACATCCACTTTTTCGAGGATGTCTCGAAATTGGCTTAAAAAATGGACCATGTCGGCTTTTTTTCCATCATGGGCAATTAGGGCGATTTTCATGTAATGGATTTAATAGGTTTGAGGTCAAAGTTAGAAAAAAATCCTTTTTCCCAACTTTGACGAAATTAATAAAACATGAAATATTGAATCGTTTTCCATTTCTTTCTGAATTCTCTTTTAGGACTCTTTAGTAAGGAGGTTTTCCAGATGAAAAAGGAAGGTATACTCCATGGCCAGTTCTTTCAAGGCATTAAACCTTCCGGAAGCTCCCCCGTGACCTGCATCCATATTGGTATGCAATAGCAATAAGTTTTGGTCAGTTTTGAGTTCTCGTAGTTTTGCTACCCATTTAGTCGGTTCCCAATATTGAACTTGACTATCGTGCAATCCTGATGTTACCAAGAGATTTGGGTAGTTTTTGGACTCAACATTGTCATAAGGAGAGTAGGAGAGCATGTAATCGTAATATTCTTTGTCTTTAGGATTGCCCCATTCCTGAAACTCTCCAGTAGTCAATGGAATACTTTCATCCAGCATAGTGGAGACCACATCCACAAAAGGAACGCTGGCGATCATACCATTGAATAAATCAGGTCTTAAATTCATTACCGCTCCCATCAATAATCCTCCGGCACTTCCACCCATCGCATAAAGATGGGATTTGGACGTGTATTTTTCTGAAATCAGATGCTCAGCGCAGGCAATAAAATCGGTAAACGTGTTTTTCTTTTTTAGCATCTTTCCATCTTCATACCAGTGTCTACCCATGTCTTCTCCACCTCTGATATGAGCAATCGCAAAAACAAACCCTCTGTCTAATAGACTCAATCGACTGGATGAAAAATATGCCTCCATGCTGAATCCATAAGAGCCATAGGCGTATAATAACAAAGGATTATTTCCATCTGGTTGAAACAATTCCTCTTTGTATACCAATGAAATCGGAACCATCACGCCATCTTCAGCTTTGGCCCATATCTTAGCTGAATTATATTGACTTTGATCATATCCTCCTACTATTTCCTGCTGTTTAAGAAGGGTTTTGGATTTTAAAGCCATGTGGTAGTCAAAAACGCTTGATGGAGAAACAAGGGAATTATATCCGAATCTCAGCAAATCGGTGTCGAATTCAGGATTAGTACTGATCCAGGCTGTATAGGTTTCATCTTCAAATTCCAACTGATGTCCTTCGCTTCCGTCCCAGGGCTTTATTAAAATCTGGACCAGCCCATTGCTTCGCTCTTGAGTCACGAAATAGTTTGAGAATAAATCAAAATCCTCCAATAAAACAGTCGGCCTGTGTGGTATGACATCTTCCCAGTTTTCCTTTTCAGGTGATGCTATTGGGGCTTTTACCACTTTAAAGTTCTGTGCATTTTCATTGGTTCGAATCCAGAAGTGATCGCCAAAATGATCTGCAGCATATTCTAAATGTGGTATTCTTGCTTGGAGAAGTTTAAAATCATCCTTTGGTGAGTCAGCTCTTATAAATCTTATTTCTGAAGAAATGGTGCTTTCTGAATGAATAAAAAGGTAATCTTCAGATTTTGTTTTGACGACATGACATGAGAATTCCTCGTCTTTTTCTTCATAAATCAAAAGGTCATTTTCAACAGATGTTCCCAGAATATGCTTGAAAATTTTGTCAGCACGTAAGGTTTCAGGATCTTGTTTCGAATAAAAAACTGTTTGATTGTCAGCTGCCCATGCGAGGTTTCCAGTCACATTTGGAATGGTTTCTGTAAAAATCTCACCCGTTTCTAAGTCTTTAAAGAATATCGTATAGATCCTGCGGCCTACTTCATCCGCTGCAAATGCCAGGATTTTTTGATCAGGTGAACTGGTAGTAGCTCCTACATGAAAATAGCTCTTTCCTTCAGCAAGGAAGTTGACGTCCAGAATCACCTCCTCAGGGTTTTCAAGAGTTTCTGGTTTTCTACAATAAATAGGATATTCTGAACCCTTTTCATATCGGGCATACCAAAAATAACCGGATTTAAAATAGGGGACACTTTGATCATCCTCTTTGATTCTTCTTTTCAATTCTTCAAAAAGGCTAGCCTGAAATGCTTCAGTATGTTTGAGCTGGTCTTTTAAATATTCATTTTCTTGATTGAGATAATCGATAACTTCAGGGTTTTCCCGATCCCGCATCCAAAAATAATTGTCAATGCGCTGATGTCCATGTGTTTCTAAAATTTCAGGTTTTTTTGCTGCTATTGGAGGTGTCATATCTTGAATTACTAAGCTGCAATGTTAAGGAAAAAACGTAGGCTTAGGTTCAATTTTAGGAGATATCAACCTCAAAAATGGAGGTTCCAAAATCAAAAAAGTAACCTGTATTTTAAATTATCCTTGTTTGTAAAAAAAAATATTAAAATCTTCAGGATAATTATAAACCATTAACCTTTCATTTATGGGAATGCTAAAAGAATTTAAAGAGTTTGCCGTCAAAGGCAATGTCGTCGACTTGGCCGTAGCTGTCATAATCGGTGGCGCATTTGGTAAGATTGTCTCTTCCTTCGTGAATGATATAGTCATGCCGCCGATCGGTTTGATGATCGGGGGAGTTGATTTTAAAAACTTAGTGGTGGTTTTGAAAGAAGGTGTATTAAATGATGCGGGTGAAGTGGTGACTGAAGCAGTAACATTAAATTACGGTTCATTTATTCAAAATGTAGTGGATTTTACAATCATTGCTTTTGTAATTTTTCTTGCTGTAAAGGCGATTAACAGCACTAAAAAGAAAGAGGAAGCTGCACCAGCACCGCCTCCAGCACCACCTAAATCGGAAGTTCTTCTAGAAGAAATCAGGGATTTATTAAAAAAGGATAACAAATAAAAAAAGCGGCTCAGCCGCTTTTTTTATTTGTCTCGTCTTTGCCGTTGGTAAATTTGACGGGCAAAATCTCGCGAAAGACCGTTTAAAAGAAAGATTTGATTGTAGCTGATGACTTTAGAAACATTGGCTACGAATTTTCGCTCTTCATCCAATAACTTTTGCTGTAGATCAAATTTTTTGTTGATTCGTCTTTGCGCTTCAGTTTCAGGAAAAGGAGTGTCCTGTTTTCGGTTGAGTTCTGCCATTTCACGGATCATACTTTCCCTTTTGTCGCTGAACTCATTATAAATCGGCCAGAATTTTTCGGCTTGATCTGAGTTTAGGTCCAGTCTCGTGGTAATAAATGCGACCTTAGCAGCTTTAAGCTTTTCAGCGTCATACCTTTCGCCAGATCTCTGGGCAAAGGCTGCTCCTAGAATGAGACTTAAGATTAATGTGATTGCGTATTTTTTCATTTTAATACCAAATTTCTTCTTGATCGGATGAACCCTCTTCAATGAATGGGTTTTCATCCTCAATAATTTCATTTAAGATTTCTTCCGGGTTTTCTGACATGCTCAGAATATCTTCGGCTGACCAATATTGGCTGTCAATATACAGGTCGATTTCTTCTTCCATCAAGAGGGCCTCAGAAGTAGAATCATAGTTGTTCCATTGCCAGACACCTATGCTCACAATAAGGGTAATAGATGCAGCCCATTTAATCCAAGGGTAGCTTTCTCTTTTCTGTGATTTTGCCAAAATCTGATCCGGCAAACTATCAAAATAGCCATCGGGTGATTTCAGATCTTTTATTTTTGGTAGGTTCTGCATGGTGTTAATTAGACTGGATATTGGTGCAATGGTTTATTCTTCCAAAATACTATGTTCGATTTTTTTTGATGCATGGTGAAAGCTTGCTTTAAGAGCTCCTATGCTTGTCCCGGTGATTTCTGATATCTGTTCATAGCTTAGATCCTCCTGATTTTTAAGCTGAAACACCAAGCGCTGCTTTTCAGGTAGGGCAAGCATTGCTTTTTGCAATTTTAGTTGGATTTGATCTCCATCAAAATGGCCTGGCTGGCTTAGGAACGATGCTAGTTTTTCTTGATAATCATCCATTGAAAAAAAAAATCTCTTTTTTTTCTTTTCGAGGAAAGTCAAAGTTTCATTCGTTGCAATGCGGTATAGCCAGGTAAACAAGCTGGATTGTCCTTGAAACTTCTCTATATGATGAAAAGCTTTGATGAAAGTATTTTGGGTCAAGTCATCCGCATCTTCATGAATCAAAACCATTCTTCTGATGACATGATAGACTTTCTTTTGGTACTCTTGGATCAGCTGTCTAAAACCCATTTCCCTGCTGAGAGGGTTTTGAATCAAATGTAGGATTTCCTGATCTCTGTCTTTCATTATTGGTTTTAGACCCTTTCAAACGTTTATGGTTTACTCGGGATAGAAAAAATAGTTTTATAAGAGCATAGATCAAATAAATCCAATAATCTAATTAATTGAAGATCAGATAGAAGTCAAAGAAGGTCTGGAAAAACAGAATTTAAATTTCTAAGATGTAATCAAGAATTCCTGCGTTTTTTCCCTTGGGTCTAGTCACTAAAAGTGGCAAACTGTCATTGTATTGGATTAATCTCTCTGCCATACTACCGATAAACAGGGCCGTAGCTGCTGTTCTTCCTTTGGCTCCGATAATGATCCCATCCGCATTTATTTCCAATGCTTTGGAGACGATTTCCTCTACCGGATCATCGTCATCATCTTTGGTATAAATAGGGGTGATCTTGATTCCTTTTAAGTCTATTTTCCGAATGAATTTCTTGTAATTGATCTCGGCGTGAAGCTGCATGATCTGAGTAAACTCTTCATAGCTTTTACCGGTAAAATGGTATCCAGAAGGGACAGAGAAAACGTTTTGGCAAACAATTTCAATGGTAGATCGCCCGTGTTTCTCTGCGATCATAATCGCCTCTTCCAATGCATCTTTGGAATAGTCGGAAAAGTCACTAGGTACCAGAAGCTTAGTCAGTTTAGGAAGTGTACCTTCCGGCACGATCAAAAGTGAACAACTAGCTCTTCTGGCCAGTCTAAGAGAAGCTACGCCAGTTCCTGGCAATGAAACTTTTCTGCCGATTAAGATCATATCGGCTGATTTCTCTTCAGATAATTTCAGGATTTTTTTAGACAAAGAACCTTCTTTGACCACGTAATTAAGAGAAATTCCTTTCGGGTTTTTAAAGTTTTCTTTGACGGTTTCTTCCATCGATTCCTTTCTCTCATTGATCATATTTTCTATGAGGTTCGGGAACTCTTCCAATACTTCTTTGGGAACAGTTAAATTCTTGATCACATTGACAAAATATATTTTTTTTGTCTGATTGACTCTAGCTATAAATTCTGCGTATTGCACCAAAGTTTGATCTAAAGGGCTTTGGTCTAAACATACGATTAGCTTTTTAATCAAATACATAGTGTTCCACTGAGGTTTGAGAGTGCAAATTTAATTGGATTCAAAAGATAATATGGAGATTTAGTAAAATTTTATTTCGAAAATAATCGATTTTCTTTTTATAAAATCTTTTTAGGTTTGATTCTAACTAGGGTAATACCTGATGATTATCCAAGGTAATTTTAAAAAATAATTAAGATATATAAATACCATTCGTCAATGTTTTGAGAATTATCTCCGAATCGCTTCAACCTACTCCCTTTATTCCCGTATATTTGTACCAGTCCGGGTCGTCGACATGTTCAAACTTCACAATTAACAAAATCACCGAGTGAAGCCCTCTCCAAAAACAGGCCTCATCCCGACCTCAAGAAATTGGGATTTCGGGACCTCGCCATTTATTTGGCAGGATAACAGTGGAAGTTTGCGGTTTTAAGGCAGCTCAAATCTTGTCTACTAGGAGGTTTGTAACACTCTAAGATCCGGACTTTTTACTTTTTAACCTTTCCTGTATCCAATTCCATTCTTCTTTTCCAGCACCTAAAACTCTAGACCAAAATACATACAAGGCCAATATTCCAATTGAAGTAGCTGCGATTCCCAGGATAGGATTTGTCTTTAATTGATAGAAATAAAATGGTAAATATGTGACTGCTCCTACTGCAAGAATTTTGACAGTCTCCAATGTAAAAGGATCAAAGCCTAACTTTAATTTTAGAAAGAAATACTTTACTAGGTTAAAAAGAAGCATCACCATTGCCGAGGCTAAAGCAGCACCTTCAATTCCAAATATAGGAATGAGCCAATAATTTAGTGCAACAATCAACATGCTCATGAGAATAGTGGCAACCAAGTTGAACCGATAGTATTTCGAAAAAACCAACACTTCACTATTTACAGAAAATAAAACGTCAAATAACTTTCCCAATCCAATCAGGAAAACCACATATTTCCCTGCTTCATAGATTCCTTTGTTTGGAATCAGGTAATATAGATTGTCGATATTGGCCCAGATTCCTAAAAACAACAGGAGACAGACATACAGTTGTCTATTGGACACCTGCTTGTAGAGTGAATTGATTTCAGGCAAATTCCCTTTTGCAAAATGGTCTGCAATTACAGGCATCACCACCTGGGAAATAGCTCTTCTTGGTAATTCAATGACCAAGGCCATGCTAAATGCAATGGTGTAAATTGCATTTGCCTCTAGGCTGACCATAGAACTGACCATGATGCTGTCGATTTTCATGATCAAAGTAGAAGCTGCGGTAGCCAAAAACGTGATCAAACTGAATTTGAGAAATGAAGTTCTAAAACCGATAGGGAAGTTACCCCAAGTAAAATCGAGTTTTAACACTCCGAGCCAAAGTAAGTAAACCAAAACTCCTAAAGCAGCTATTCCATAAACGAGGACAAGGCCATTCATTACTAAATTAAATGGAATCAAATCCAGAAAATAAGAACCTACGAGAATTCCGGTAAGTAACCTCAAAAACACCTCCCTGAAAAAAGTCGGGACGGCAATTTTTAAGTAGGACCTAGCATATGCATCTAGAATGCTACTCAAAAGTGAAAAGAAGGTGATCAATAATACAACCTGTAGGAAGTCTATGACCTGCGGTGAATTAACAGCAAATAGTTGAATGATTTGTTCTTTGAGAAGTAGAAAAATGCTGCCAACTAAAAGAAATCCTCCAAGTGCCAGTAGCATGCTGAAACTTAAAAACGCCGATTGATTGGATTCTAATTTCGGAAAATAGCGGGTGATGCCATGCCCTAGACCTAACTGAGCAAATGGGACAAAAAGCAATCCTAAATCCTGGATGGTTCGAAAAGTACCAAGTTGGGAGGCTTCCAGTGCATACGGGAATAACCAGAGTACATTGAAATACCCGATGACAACTCCCAAATAAGAAAATAATGCAGTTTGTAGACTCTGACTGGCTATTTTGCCCATGAGTTTAAAAGTATCAAAAAATCCGGGAAATAGGGTGAACTGGTATTTGGTTTAGTTCTTTGCGCACTTATCACAGCCAGGCTCTGTCTTGGTTTTGCCAGTATATTTTCTTACCAGATAAACCAAAGCTCCTAAAACCAAAATACCAACTAGGATTTCCTGTACCATTGTTAAGAGAATAGATTATAAGTGAATAAGGCCGCGAAATAAGCTAAAGCCGTCATGTATACAGTTTGGATTAACGGCCATTTCCACCCTTTGGTTTCCCGGTAGACTACAGCTAGCGTACTCATGCATTGCATGGCAAAAACATAAAATACCATCAAAGAGAAAGCCGTCGCTTGATTGAAAACTTTTTCTCCAGTAGCTGGATTGATTTGCTGATCCAGTTTTTGCCGGATCGTCAATTCATCCTCGACGTCCGCTCCGATACTGTATATTGTGGCGATTGTAGAAACAAAAACCTCCCTAGCTGCGAATGAAGTGATTAGGGCAATTCCGATTTTCCAGTCGTATCCAAGTGGTTTGATGATTGGCTCGATTCCCCGACCCATGATACCGATAAATGAGTTCTCTAAAAGCAAAGATGAAGTTTCCGCTTCTACTGCTTCTTTCTCCTCTGCAGATGCCAGCGCTAATTTTTCCTCACCTTCCAGACGGATTTGATCCATACGGGATGGTGGGCCATAACTTGCCAAAACCCATAGCACAACGGAAATTGCCAAAATGACTTTTCCTGCTTCCATGACAAATGTTTTGGACTTGCTATACATAGTGAGTAAAACATCCTTCCATCTCGGAGTTCTGTAGGTAGGTAATTCTACCATTAAGAAGCTTTTTTCCTCAGATTTAAGAATGAATTTCAATAGCAATGCAGTAAATAAAACTCCTACAATTCCTAAAATATAAAGACCCAACAATGTCAGGGCTTGTAAATTAATAATTCCGTAGTCAGTATTTGGAACCACTAAGCCAATGAGAATTACATAAACCGGCAATCTTGCCGAACAGCTCATCAGTGGTGTCACCAAAATGGTGATGATTTTCTCTTTCCAGTTTCCAATGTTTCTGGCTGCCATTACACCTGGTATAGCACATGCCACGCCTGAAACAAGTGGAACAATACTTTTGCCATGGAGTCCAAATGGACGCATCCAGCGATCCATTAAAAAGACCACACGAGACATGTATCCAGTATCCTCCAGTATAGCTAAAAAGCCAAATAGCATGGCGATTTGAGGAATGAAAATCACTACACCACCGATTCCGGGGACAATGCCTTCCGAAATCAAACTGGTCAAAGGACCTGCAGGTAAAACATCATTGACCCAGCCGGATATTTCTGCAAAAAGGCCATCGATCAGATCCATTGGAACTGAAGCCCAAGTAAATATGGTCTGAAAAATCAGCAATAAAATGCTCAGGAAAACCACGTATCCCCAAACTGGATGAAGGAAGATTTTATCCAATGCAGAAGCAGGTTTTTTTGCTTCTTTTTTCACGACACAGGTTTCTACCAGAGAAGTGATTTTTCGATATCTGATTGTGGTTTCTTCCAACTGGGCACTTTCGAGATCGAATTTATGAGAGGTAATCAAGGATTGAATCCATAACCTGTCCTCTGGATTGATAGAACGATCTTTCGGTCCAAAGCGAAGCATTTGATAGGCTCTGTAATCATTCTTTAAATCGAATTTTTCCCGAACGGGTTGCAAGAGAGATTGAGGGATAATCTCTGAAATATTCAGATAGCTGGAATTGATGCTAAAATTTTTCTCATGAATCAAGGATTTGATCTGTTCCAATCCTTTAAAACCACGAGCATCTGTGCTCAAAATCGGAACTCCCAGAGATTTGTAAATCTCATAGTTCTTGATCTCAATGTTTTTTTTCGAGGCCAAATCGGCCATATTCAAAATAATTGCCAAACTCACACCCAAGTCAATCAGCTGAGTGGCTAAAAATAACCCTCTGGATAACTGACAGGAATCAATGACCATTAATACGTAGTCTGGTCTTTTTTTCTTGTCAATATGATTCAATACACGATGTGCAATGATTTCATCCTCGGAATTTGGGTACAAGCTATAGGTACCCGGTAAATCAAGGATTTCATAAGTAGAGCCTTCATAATTCATCCAGCCTGTTTTCTTGTCCACAGTGACTCCGGGGTAATTGCCGATCTTTTGGTTCAGACCAGTTAATTGGTTGAAAATTGTGGATTTTCCCACATTGGGATTCCCAATGAGGGCGATTTTAGGAGTTCGAATGGTAGACTCTGACATGAAAATTTAAAGCAATTGCACCTCGATCAAGGCAGCTTCAGATTTTCTGAGTGCCAAAAGAGTTTCATCCATCAGGAAAGCCATCGGGCCTCCCATAGGAGCTGCGTGATTTAAGGTGATGGTTTTGCCAGGAAGAAACCCTAATTCCATCAAATTGATTTTAAGTGGTGAGGCCGTGATCTCCCGGATAATGGCAGATTTAGAGGCGGTCATGGTATCAGCTGTAATATGCATAGGCTTATTTTGGGTGATAACCCTTCCCGCAAAAATAGGATTATTTGGAATGAATCTAAAGAAAAATAAATAAGATTTTTATCAGTTTTTTAAACGGTACAATTTATTCTATATAAAGGAATTGATCGTTCAGGGATAATCTTCTTCCAGAATCTAAGGTAATTTCCATGCTGAAGTTGATAATCGTCTGCTTCTGAGGGTTTTTGGTGAATTTAAGTTGAAAGTATTCATTCAGAAAAATTGGTTGGTCTTCCTTCAAAAATTCATCTATTGATTTTGCTTCAGATGAGAAATAGGGACTTATCGTAAAGTATTCATTCAAGATATTTCCAATTTTTAAAACCGTGCCATCTCCAAATTCCACTTCTTTTGTATTGAAAATCTTAATATCATCCAATGCCTCGGCAGATTTAGGTGGGAGGGGAGAGCAGGCAAATGCCAGGCCGGGTATACCCATATTGGTAGATGCCAAATTTGATAGCATTTCAAAATTTTGGACTCCAAAGATTTTTACGACCTGGTCTATAGTGCGAAAATCCGTGGGGTTAATTTCTTGCCCATTGTGATCCAATGTCAGCATTTCAAATGAAAGAATTTTAAAATCCTTTACTGGACTACTGGGACCACAACCGCAAGAATCATTGCATGCCAAATCACAAGAAATTGGCAGAATAGCCAAAAAAGAAAACAAACCGATCGTCAAAAGAATTTTTTTGAAATTTCTTCTCATGATTTCTAAATCTTATTGTAAAACGCTGAAGTTCATAAAATTTCAATTCAATTTGAAATAATTCTTTCTATCAGAAAAATGCCTTTAATGAAAAATTAAAATTTCTGCCAGCAGCAGCTAAACCCGAACTGTAGGGTCTGTACCTCTTGTCCCCAATATTTTCAATTCCGGCCATTACATCCATAAATTTTGTCAATTTATAAGTGCCGTGAAGGTTGAATATCATCCAGGATGGAGAGTATGGATTGCCGTTTTCATCTTTTGCATATAAATGCGGTTTTCCTTTTTCATCTAATGGCATATCCTCAAAAGAAATCTCTCCACTATAGACACTGCTTAACTCGAGTTTGACTCTTTTCTTAGAGTATGTCAATCTGGTCAATCCGAAAAGCGGAGCAGCATGTCGTGTAGGGCTTGTCGTTTCGTCATCGAGTTCTTCTTTTCCTTTTTGCCAGTTGATTTTGGAATATAATAGCCAGTTCTGTGTTGGTGACCATTCCAATCCTGCCTGTATACCATAAACAGTAGCAGAAGCAGCATTTTGGATCGCTAACACCTTGCTCGGAACACCCTCATAAGGAATGCTGTCTTGTTCATCTAAAGTAAACGGTCTTCTAACCATTGCATCATTCATCAATGTATAAAAAGCAGAAGCATCAACCTTCAGAAAATTTCCCCAGTGTTTATTGATGTTGATTTCAGCATTATAGACGTATTCAGGCTTTAAAGAAGGATTTGGTACAATTACAGCGCCTGGTTCGGAATCAAAAAATTTTCCTAAATCATCCACGTTTGGAGCTCTGAATCCCGTCGATAGCTGAGGGGAAATCGTCAGATTTTCTTCAGGACTGTATATCAGACCAAATGAACCGGTAAGTGCTCCATTGTTATTAGTGGTCTTTTGGTATGGCAAAGGAAAAAACTCCTCGTTAGAGCTAAAATCCGCTGAAAGCCAGATCTGATTATACCGTAGTCCAGTTTGAACTTTTAGCTTTTCGGATAAGTGCGCATGATAGGTGCCATAGAAAGCCAATGAAACCCAATCAGATGTAGGATATCTCGCGGAAGCGGCTACTTCTTCGTTTGTCTGAATATTTAATTGTGATCCTCTGGAAACCACTCCGTTATAGACAGTTTCAACCCCATAGCTCAGAAAACTTTCTTGATTGATATTTTTCACCCAATCTGCATTGATCGAAAAAGCATCAACTTTTTCTGTTCTGTCGAATAGATTAGGATTATTAAAACGCCTATCCAAACGACTTTCTTCAAAATACTGTTGGGCGATTTTGATACTCATTTGGTCATAAAGTCGACCTTTTCCCAATTGATTGAGAGACAGTTGATTCATTAACCAAATTTGAGGTCCATAATTCCATTCGGCAAATTTCGGTTTTTCAAAACTACCTTCGATCAACCTGTCATACCTAGGTATATCGGTTGATTTTGAATAATGGAATCCATACTCCCAATCAGTTTTATTGCTTGGTTTAAACCTGATCTTTTGCATCAGGTTGAGTTGAGAGTATCCACTTGTTTTTTGAACTTTTGGATCAGGGTTAGTCAATACTTGGTCTCCATCAGCAGACGGAATAACGTACCAGGGTCTCAAGTAGTCATCCGGTCCAGTACTTCCCATTTTTAAGTCCCCATAATCAAAATGCGAGATACTACTCAGGAAGGCCCATTTTTCCGTTGCAAAAGTGACGTCTCCGTGAAAGGTTTTTTCATCGTTTGCGGAAGCAAAACGACTGAAAGCTGATCCATTGACGGAAAATCCGGAATCTGAAAAATTAGGTTTTAAGGTTTCAAAAGCCATTACTCCACCTAAAGCATCACTTCCAAACATAACTGAACCAGGTCCAAAAAGGACTTCGGTGTTTTGTAAAGCCAAAGGATCCAAAGAAATAACATTATGGAGATTTCCTCCTCTGAAAATCGCAGTGTTGATGCGGACACCATCCACGGCATAAAGCAATCTATTTGCGGAAAAACCCCGGATCATGGGACTTCCTCCTCCTTGTTGACTTTTTTGTATAAAAACATCCCCGTTACTTCCCAACCAATCGGCGGTATTGGAAGGAGACCGAAGCTGAAAAAGATCTTTATTTAAAACGGTGATTTTGCCGGGAATGTCCCGGTTACTTTGTCTCCAGCGACTTCCGGTGACGATTGCCTGATCCATTTGGATCATTCCAGCCTGGAGAATAACCCGATAATTGATGTTTTTCAATTCATCCATCGAAAATGAGGAAGATTCAAACCCTAACAGCTGGAAATGGATTTCTGCCTGCTTGGAGAAAAGATCCAGATTTACCTGCCCCTTTCCATTTGTAATTGCGCTCAAATAAGGCTCATTCCCAAAAACCAAAACTCCAGGCAATGGTTGATTAGAGTCCTGTTCCAGAACTGTCAAAACCTGGGAGAAGGTTTGATGGAATGATAAAATCAATAGAATCAGAAGTGGTAAATGTCTTTTACTCATAGAAAACCAAAAAAGAAATCTGCTTGTGAAATTGAAAAGTAAAGCATAGAAACTACAATTTGATCATCCTTTAGATAAATAGCCGAAAGGTGATTTGGAAGGTTAGAAAATAGAAAAACCGGTGTAAATAAGACCCTTCTCTTATTAATTTCACTCATTTTGGATCAGATTTAATTTAAACCTAAGTATGTGTTTATATTCCTTTGAATTGAGACACCATAGTGATTTTATTTACGTTTCACTTAGGTTGAAATCTGAAACTGATTTTTATTTCGTCCAATTGATTTTCAAAAAAAGAATAGGTTTTTATTTTCCGAAATGGTGATTTGTCAGCTTTTAGGAGAAATGATTTGAATTGATATCATCAGTTTTTCAGTTAAAAAAACGATATAAATATTAGCCTTTTTGAGTTAAAATATTTAAATTAATAACCTGTTTTTCAAGAGGTTATCTTTTAGGTTTGATTTTTTAGATTCCTTCTTTTGCCCCTTCGAAAAATTCAATAAGTCTTACTTTTAATCCTTTTTAATCATGGAAAAAGACCAGCTTGAAGCACTTTTGTCCAATGTTTTCGGACATCTTAATGCAGAAAAGAGTAATGAAAAAAAACAATGGGAAGAGGGAATTCCACTTTTGGCTAGATCCCTGCTCATTCAGGACAGTGCTGAAATAAAGTCTGGCTCTTTTAGTTTTGAAAATACAGAGCTTTTCTTTCAGGACAGGATTCCCAAAGATAAAGTTGAGCTCATACGGAAGGAAGCAGAAAAGGCCAGAGTTTCAGAAAGGGAAGCAGAAAAGACCAAAGTTTCAGAGAAGGAAGCTCAACTGAAAGCTGAAAAAGACCCTCGCCTAAAAGCTTTTGTCAGGGATGTACCAGTCCGAACAACTCAAATTAAAACCAGTGTCCCTACCTGGGCAGCTGGAGCCAAAGTTGTAAAAACGGTCGGACCTTTTGAACGAGTGGATGGAAGAGTCATTGCCATTGATTTTTTTAGAATCACCAAATTGATCGGTATCTACCAGCAAAACAGTAACCTTCCTGTTCTTTTATTCAAAGCAACTTTTAAACAGGCAGTTGCAAAGCCATTGAATTCACCTTCCATTGAAGTTTCCAAAAATTACGATGTAGCTGAAGGAAGCTTCTATATCCGGGCGGACATGTTGGCAAGTAATGGTCCTAGTTCGAGATATGTCGGTCTGAAGGTCAAAGATGGCCAAATCCAATTAAATGCAAATCCGGTTCTTCAGGGAGAAAAATTGGTTTTGGCAGCAAATACAGGAGTTCAGGTTTCGTTGAAACTTGATCAGACACCCGATGAAGCAAATACCAAGAAAAAACATGGAAGGGATGCTTTTGAAGCAAAAATACAAACTCCGGATTCCTTATCTTTCTCTTTTACCGGTGCGTCAAAAGCACAAATTAACAATAGTGGACCGGCTCAATGGTCAATTTATGGTCAAACAGCATCTTTTGCGAAAGCCAATAAAGCTCCAGTTTATAATCCACAGCTTTCGAGATTATTAATCCCATATTCTTGCTCGCAACAGCTCTTTGAACCGAAAAACACCAAAAGTCCTATGGTGGAAATTCTGGAATCAGCACCAGTCAGTCATTCCTGGTGGGCTATTCCAGCAGCAGAATTGGATGTTTCTGCTCCACTGGAAGTAGCAGGTTGTGGTGGCATGCTACAGGAATTGAAACCAGGATTAAAATTTAAATGGAAAGGATTAAAAGGCAAGAGCTTAAAATTAATCAAACCTTTGATTTTAGTAGATAGTGGAAGGATCGGGATTACTGATTTGATATCGGATGGGGAAGGAGCTTTTCAGGAAATTGACCATTGGAAAGACGATCTAAATGAACATGGGACTTCCATCTCTCTCTCATTAATCCAGGAATCTACTTTTCTTTATAATGCTCTCGCCGAGGGTACAGAGATTTTAATGGGCTTGGCCAATGCCCAGATTAAAGTAGACAGGCCTATCCAAGTCAATGGTTTACCTGTAGGAGTGAGAACCAAAAAATCCGCTTTGATTTTGGCAGGATCCGATACCAAAAACCTCGTTTATCTTTTTGATGATAATATTTTATGGGACAATAAGTTGCCATTTGATAAGGTTCCGAAGTTTAAGAGCCTAGCCATTGCGTTAGAAAATGCCTTGTTTACAATCTCTCCGGCAAATGGAGCATTGGTGTTTGGGGAGTGTTCGGAAGACTGGACAAAAATCACCAAAAGCCAGACTTTTTTAGTTTTCGGGATGTTGAGTTACATGCCAACTTTACCTGATCCATATGCAGCTAATTTGGATTATTTTTCAAGAAGGTTTTCAGATAAAGGAAGGGGAATAAATAATATAAAAAGTTGGCTTGTTTGCCAAATAAGTCAGGAACCGAAGGATGAAAAGACAGATTCTGTACTTGTAAAATTCCATTTTGGCCCAGCTAACTCTCCTTCCAGCCAACCTTCTGTGGCAGCCAGCAGTACGGTTACTCTGAACCAGTTTAAATCAGAAGCGGTAATGGGCACAATGAAGGCTGTTGCTTCCACTAGCTCTACTGCAGCAAGTAAAAATGGACTTCCTCCTTATGATGATCAACTAAAACCATTCAGTAGTCAATATGAGACTGAATATTTTGCCTTGTTGGATGTTAGTTCCAATGCCAATCAGCTAGGTGTCAGCGTAGGATTACCAAAGAGGCAAAGGGAAGTTACCGGTGTTGCACATTCTGTTTCTGAGACTGAAGCGACTATTTCGCAGTCAGGGCAGTTGATTTCTGTAGAAGGAATGGAGGTGATAGCACCTGGCGCGATGACGAGGCTCTTTATGCTTCCTTTAATAGCTTGGGAGCCGATTTTTAACTTGACTCCTCCTGCGCCTGCTACTCCTGGAGATCCTCCTGTTTTATTTAATTATTATCCGAATGATGGAGGGCCATCGAGAATTTTAAATAATCATTTAGAAAGAATAGCGATATCTCCGAAGCCTTTGGTTGAATTTATCTTGGATAAATACGAGAAGGAAGAAACTCCCATAGAGGCAATGTTTACACTTTCATTTGGCATGAAAGCGAAAGCTGAGCTGGCACACAATAATCCGAAAGAGACCATCAAGCCAAAATTAGGAAATGTGAGACCTCAATTCCCAAATGAATTGGAAGGTGGAATTCAACTGCGTGCGACTGCAGGGAATTACGGGAAGAAAGATCCAAATGAGCCAAAAATGAACGATTCGCCCATGTTTGCTGGGTTTACTGTTCAGTTAGCCAATGTTTTGAGAATGAATGGAACACCTTCGGGAGCAAGTACTTTGGGAGAAAGCGTGACAAAGATTTTCAATGGTGAATTTTTTGTAAATCAAGGGAATCCAACTCAATTATTGACTAGAGGAGTACCGGTCACCAAAATCGATTTTACCGGATATGGTGCAAGTACTTTTAGTAATTGGCTAAGCCCTCAGGCTGAAATCGCGGCCACCAGTCAGGCTAGGTTTGATGTGATGCTGGGTCGTACAGGCCATGAAGTCATTCAGGTGAAGAGTATCGTGTATCCCTGGGGGATCCGCGTGGTTCGGACCATAACCATTTTCAGATCCAGTTCTGGATTTGTTTACCGAACCGATAGTGGATGGCAACCTGAATCTGATGGGAATTTTGATTTTAGGTTTAAATATATCAATGAAAATCATCCAGGAGATGTAGTGGAGGGAGAGAGATACGAATTGCATCCCGGGACATTGCGCGGATTGTTCAATATTTCCAATATTCGGGAAGACGGAAATGTGGCAAAATATAAAGTCAATAATTCCATTGCTAGCGGGAAAAAATACATTAATGAAAGTGGTGATGTCATTACCAATCCAGGAAGTTCATTTAACCAAGAGGTGGAATGTACAGCGGTGTATTTTGACGCTGATGTAGCGATAGAAAATCTGGTTCAAGGCCATAAAAATGGAATGACGCCCGCAAAAAAAATCCTTGGATACGTTCAGCTTTCCCCACCAGGGATTCCATTGACACCGAAACAACTCAAAGGATTGTTGGATTTGCAGGGCGGTTTGATCGGTGGAGATGTTGATTGTGTCATGGATGTGGGTGGAACTGGCCAATTAATGCAGATTAACAGTTTTGATATTTCGCCATCTGAAAGGCCAGGAAATGAATTTGACAATCCGGTTTTTGTGGCATCTACCAGAGGATCTGTCTTACTTCCGAAAGATGGAAGTTGGAGTATGGTTCAACATGAAACCGGCTCAGGAGAAGTTACACCTTTGCCTCCTCATATCCCGATTCCGCTGATCAGATTGGGGAAATGGGTACCCGAAAAAGTGGTGAGTCAATCAGATATTAACAACAATCTAGTTCGCCTCGCACACCCCATGGAAATCATCAGAAATCCGGTAGAGGGAACAATCAATTTTGGGTTTTTACAGAGTACATCTACTCAGAAAGCGCTTTTCCTTACACCTAGTTATAGAAAAGGCATTTCCAAATTGATGAGTAAAACGCCTCCGATTTTTGCAGATGCATATAAGCTCATGAATGGCAGTAGTATTTTTCCAAATATTGGGGATGCTTATTCTAATTATGGAAAAGCGATGGCACTGCTCGAAGGTGTGGATGATCAAGGCAATAAAGTCAAGGCTTTCATCGAAAATGCTGCTCAGGATGGCGGGAGAAAAGTGCTGGAGTTGATGGAAATTACAGCAAAGGAAGAAGCTGGAAAAATCGTTGACAAAGGCTTTAAATTGCTTTCTGGAGAAGCTAATAATGCATTAAATAAAGCTCTGGCTTTTGATGTGCCAAACTTTGACCCGCTTTATCTGGTGGATATGGAGTCTTTGAAAATCTACATTGAATATAAAGCCACTCAAGGCGAACCGAATAATAAACAGTATGTTGATTCTAAGCTGAATTTTGACGTCGATTCTTTTGCCAATGACTTGGCTGATACATGGAAAAGCAAAGTGAACAATGTCGGCATGGTAGTGGATTTAGGGCCCTTTGAGCGCTTGATTACTATAAAAGGGAACTTTGATGCAGGGAAAGGAAAAGAAACAGGGTATGCAGGCGACAAAGACAATCCAGGCCCTTTAGATGGAATTCCACTGCCCGAAGTAGAATTTAGCGATGCGTTAGAGCCTGTCATCGAGCTTTTACAACTTTTGGCTGCATTGAGTACTGGGGATTATGGAGCAGTCATGAGAAAAGGGCTCCAAATAGCCATGAGTAATGCTGGCGAAATCTGGGAATATAAATTTGAAGCAACCAAAGAGATACCGCTGATCCGATTCCCTCCCGAGGACTCGGTTTATAATTCCCCTCAATGCCCTTTGCGGTTAGAGGCTGGCTTGGCCCTTGGTGTATATTTTAATGCAGCATTAAAAGTCACTTCAGATCCGAAACAGCTTTTGCCTACTGCAGGTGGATTTATCCAATTTAATGGAGGTCTGGAAGTCATGTGCGTGACTGTAGGTGCGGCGACTATTTATGCAATAGGGTCCGTCGAAGTCAGAATTGCCTGTGACACCAAGATTGGGCCGAGTCTGATGATGAAATTTGGCTTTGGTGCCAATATATCTGTAGGGCTTCCGGTAGTCGGAAATGTGAGCGTGACTTATATGGTAGGATGCGAAATGTATGTAGATGCCAATACTTTGGAAATAACGGCATTTATGCTCTTTAAAGGACATGCCAACATTCTTGGAGGTATTGTCAGTGTGACAATCTACATAGAAGCGAGCGGTTCTGTGAAAAGAATCACCAGTCCTGAGCGGACAGAATGTACCGCCTCTGTGACCTTTGGTTTAGATATCAGTATCTGCTTTATCATCAATATCAGTTTTGAAGAGACCTGGCAAGAAAGTCGTCAAATCGCATAATTTTTTATTAAAAACTCAGAACATGGAACCTAGAAGATTAATTTCCTTAATGACTTTTCCGCAGCGTTTTGATGGAAATACGCTGACAGTAAATATTGTAGTGGTACCTAGAAATAAAAACCCTTTTTCTACTTGGGCCACAGGCTTACCAAATCCTGCAACTTTGCCTGGTTTTGCTAATTTCCAACCTGAATTTAGCCTGGCAATAGTAAAAGGAACAGATGATTTTCCATTGAGTAATGCTACAGCTCCCTCTAGAAAGCCCATTTTACAACCAATTGATGTTAGCCCTGCAACTAATAAAGCGAGTATCATACAGAAAGTGGCGGATAATATAGGGATGGATGTAGTAGATGGAATAGACGAGCTTACTCCTCCAATTAAATCAGAGGAAGTAGGTACAAAAAGTATCAAGAAATACCTACCGTATTCGTATAGGAATAGTTTTAATTTCACTCAACCGAGGCATGAAAATGCTTTGACGGATGATGGCTACCATTGTGCTTTAAGAGACAAAATTCCCGTTCTAAATGATTATAAACCTAGGGATAAAATAAGCTGGGGTAAAGTTTTTGCCAACATATTGAGGCAGCCATTATTGGCTAAAGCCTGTGGGATGATCTATGAGGTGCAGCTTTCTGTTAAGCCTGAGTGGTTTGAAAATGGAGGGTACCTCTATGCCGAAATCATAAATGATCCTTATGCTTTGGCTCAAACAGGACTTTTGGACGAAAACGATGGTCCGCTTATTAAGCGATATGCTGCAAAAATTCCAGAGTTGATCATGGGTGAAAGCCGTCCCGTTTTCGCTCCAGTGTTATTTCCGGTTTTGTATCAAAAACCATTGGATCCTAGTGAGCCAGTACCAAAAGGTCCTTGGGATGAATTATTTATGGAAGCGCAGACTTACAATGATGGTTTTGCGAAAATTGTTCATGCTAATCAACCCGTTTCAGGTAATTTATTGGAAGAGTCACCTGATGAATTGCCTCCTCAATCTGATTCTGGGATCCGTTTGGGTTGGGATGATGAACAGATTCTGGTTTGGTACCTGAGGCAAATGATCGAGAATCCATCGGATCAAGGATCTTTGAAAAGGCTGGATGCCCCACTTGGAGTAATGGGTTACCACATTGATGTTCGTCAAGCTGCGCCAGGAAAAAACTGGGAAAGCTTAAATAGCATTGAAATAAATGAAGCTGAAAATAAGTTTGCAGGAGATTTAGACTCAAGCTCAACCGAACTTCCTTATCAGGTTTATCCAAATAAAATCTCCGGGCCAAATAGTGATCATTATTGGTTGCCTATGTACTATGCCCACTGGATTGGGAAAAGTTTGGTGACTGAGGACCCAGATGCATTGGAAATTTATCGCATGCACGAAGCAAATGGATCCACTTTAAATGAACTTCAAAATAAGAAGGTTACTCCAAATAAAACTTTGATTCCTACTCCTTTGGAAACAGAGCTACGGTATGGGAATACCTATGAATTCAGAATTAGGATGACTGACATTTCTGGTGGAGGTCCTAAACTATCTGATAATCCTTTAAACTCAGCCCCAAGTCCTGAGACAAGTGTTTCTTTCAAAAGATTTGTAAACCCTTCTTTGTTGAGGATTGAAAAACCCATAGAGATCAAAAATAATCAGAGGACGTATTTCAATGCGTTGGACGATGATGAAACTCAATTTGATTCAAATCCAAGTTTTGAGATTAGACGCCCTTTGTTGGAATATCCGGCAGTAGTATTTACCAATAAGTACCAAAGTATAGGGCAGGATCCAGTGGCTCTGTTAAAAGAACTGGATTTTGAGGATGAAATGTTAAAACCAGCACTGCCTGATCCGGATGTCCAAAAGGTAAAAGTGAGAGTGGAAGTGAAATCACTTCGAATGGATACTCAGTTGAGCCAGAAAGGAGATGATAGCTATATCACTTTGTATGAAACCAATAGGCAGTTTCCGGAAGCTTTTGATGGAGTTTTAACTATCTCGATGGAATTTATCGATGTTCCAGTTTTGAATTTGGGAGAACCTGCTAACCCCTTTTTAAGAGATGATTTATTGATCGATGCTATCAATGAGATGGAGAATTTAGTTTTGCCAACTGGTAGACATATTCGGATTTCGCTGAGGGCTGTTGCAGAAAGCGAAGGAGTTCCTGAAAGTTATTTTGGAATTATTGATGAGGAGGAAGATAAGGATAGCAGGTATGGGAAGAATCTCCAATTTATGGTATACAAAGAGCCAAGTCAGGAGTTGGATTTGTTACAGCCATTTGAGGATGTGACCCCAGTTCAGGCTTTATTTTTAAAACCAGATAGCGTTCCCACCATTAAAGAAAACGTTTTTAAGGCTTTACTTAGAAGAGATTCCGAAGAATCACAATCTGGTGTGGTGGAAAGACTTGCGGACGCATTAGGTGTCAGGTCAAAGGGTCTCACATTAGTCGCTCCCAAAGGAGAAAGGATCATTTTCGGATGTAATTCTAGAATCAGGCATTCCCTAGCTCCAGATGGAAGCTCCATCACATTTGCGACCAAAGCCGATTTATACAACCATTGGGTGGCTACACTCAGTTACAAAATAAACAGAGATTGGGCTTGGGATGCTTTGGAAGACGTAGGATTCGTGATAGAGCGGGAATATAAATTCCGAAAAGACAGCAATGCTGAGACTCGTGTTAATTCTTATTTGGGAGATATAGAAATCAAACATACAGTTTCATTTGAAGCGCTTCAAGCTGATTTTTTTGATCGGGTCAATCGAAATTATACCAGGATCATTTACATCGATGCTTTGGATCCCAAAAATGATCTTAAACAACCGAATGGGGAATTAAGATTTCCAGATGAATTATGGGCTGAATACAAAATCAAACCTAAGGTCAAACTTGGCCATCCCGAACCAGAAGTCATCGAAACAGAGCAATTGAATCTGCCTACAGTGCTGCCTCCTGCGCAAATTCCAAAAATTGTCAGTGTTGGAATTGCATTTTCTCCCTATGAAAGATCTGAGGATTATAGTTCTACAGAAGCTAGGAAGCGGTATTTATGGGTTGAATTTGAAAAACCAGTCGAAAATCCAGATGATACTTACTACTGTAGGGTGCTGGCAAATGCTCCAGATCAATTATTAGCCAGCAATGAATGGGATCAGTTTGTGCCCCCAGAAGAAGCTCCTATCAGTCTCGATCCAGAAGTGACCAGAACGGTCATTCCAGGCCAAAGTGACGACAAAGCTGGAATGGATGCCATGCAGCCCATGCAGAAATCTATTGATAGCGAAACGCATTATATTCTGCCTATTCCTCCGGGAATGCATCCGGAAAGCCCTGAATTATTTGGATTCTTTACTTATGAATTTAGAGTCGGTCATGGTCATTGGCCAGATAGGAAAGATAACCTTTGGTCCACCGCTCAAGGCAGATTTGGTAGGCCACTAAGAGTAACAGGAATCCAGCATCCAGCGCCAACTTTGTTGTGCTCGTTGGATAGGAATAAAAACCACATGTATGTGAGTGCTCCTTTTGCAAAAGCAGTTCATAATGGAGCAAATGTCACTTCCAAACCGCCTAGAACAAGCTTATGGGCTTTGGTTTATGCCCAGGTTTTCCAAGCGGATGGTAGAGATCATAGAAATATTTTACTGGGTGAAATTGAAATGAAGATCGGGGTTAGTGTCAATACTGATCCAAAGAGATTGAAACAGATAAATGACCTGACACAGCAGGTGTATTTCAAACCTACGATCGGTGATTACACTACTGGGAGTGTTAGCTTAAATGCTAACCTGATCAGAACCGGAAATTTAATTGCAAGCATTAAGGATAAACATCCAGTCGGAACAGCAATCGTGACTTCTGAAGATATTGCTGATAAACTGATATCATTAGGATTGCCAGAAGATAGTCCTTTAAGTGTTTTGGTGGTGGAGGTTTTCGGCAATATTACCAACATTCATGACCATATCAATCAATCAAGAGATTATAGAAATACGGAAATGTCAGGAAGAGTTGCTGAAAGCATGAAAGCGAAAAGAGCAGAAACTCATACGGTTGCTGAAATCAGGCCTTTGAGTAGGGGCTTGGGGCATTTTAGAATCCTGAGAACCTCACCACTGACCAAAGTTCCATTCGTATGTTGCCCGACTTGCTAGAAACCCTTAAAAACTCCCGGAATTTTCTGGGAGTTTTTTTATTTAGGATGAATTCCTAGGGATTTGTGATTAATATCACCTTTGCCAAAGGCAGACTTAAGTAAATTTGATTTTTTGTAAACTATGAATCAAGAGCAGCTAAAAGAACATGTACCAATTTTCACGGATCCAAAATTACTTCAAGCGATTTTGGAAAAAGGTCAAATAATACATTTGGAACCAGGTAAAGTTTTAATGGAACCCGGACAGTACATCAAGATGGTACCGATCGTTTTGGAGGGTTCTATCAAGATTTTGCGGATGGATGAAGATGGTAAAGAGCTTTTTCTGTATTATTTGGATGCAGGAGAGACTTGCGCACTTTCTTTGACATGCTGCAGTGCTTCGAAACCCAGTGAAATAAAAGCAATTGTAGAGGAAGAAACTATGCTAATCGGAATTCCCATTGCTGTTCATGAGCAGTGGAACAATGAATTCAAACAATGGAAAGATTTCGTTTCTAACACGTATCAAAGCCGATTTCAGGAAATGTTGGTGGCTTTGGATGCAGTGGCATTTAAACGAATGGATGAGCGCTTGATGCGATACATTGTTACTAAGATGAAGCAGCATAAGGCCAACGAGCTACAAACAACGCATCAGGAGATAGCCAATGAATTAGGTACATCCCGAGAAGTGATTTCTAGGTTATTGAAACAATTGGAAAAGAAAAAGTGGATAGAACTCGGGCGGAATAAAATCTACATTCGGGACGATTTTGAAGAATTGATCAGTAAGTAGTCAATTCATAATCAGGAGCGGTACATGGGTATGGTTTGCCATTTGAATTCTCTTGCTTTTTGTCAGTATTTCTTCCCAGAAGTTTTTATGGTGATGGCACATTACCAGAATGACATTTTCATTATTACTCAAATAATCGTCTAGTCCTTTCATTAAGTTATTTGAGTGAACAATTTCGAGTTTGGTATCTAGTTCTGGACTCTTTTTTTGAACATAAGCCTCTAATCCCAGCATCATCAATTTTTCATTGAAATGCTCTTTTAGGACAATATGCAGAAATTCCAGTCTTAAGTCCCAGACTTTCGCCATATGGATAATCCACTCTATAAATGGCTCTTCGTGGTCAGAAAACTCCAAAGCCAAAGCTACTTTTTCAATGTTTTTGATTTGGACATTACCTGGAACTAATAAAACGGGTCTGTCCACCGATTTGATAATATCAGTAGATGTTCTTCCCACAAAAGAAAAATCTAAACCTTCTGGGTCATGAGCTCCTATAACAATTAAATCTGCATTGATTTCTTTTGCTGTATTTGAGGTCATTATAGAGACGGTTCCGTCTTTGATGATCCATTCAAATTTGATTCCTGTATGCTCGTAAGAATTAATAAGATTCTGAAAATAAGATTCTGCATCACGATGCATCCCTTCTATCACGATCGCTGCCTGGGCTGCAAAATCATAAACCGCTTCAATTACATGTAAAATCGTAATTTCTCCACTTTTCTTTATTACTAAAGAAACTGCGAAGTCTAACGCTTTTTTGGAATTATCTGAAAAGTCTAAAGGCACCAAAATCTTCATAAAGGCAGAATTTTAGAATAATTTACAAAAAATGATAGTGGGATCTACGGTAGGTTTGCTAAATTCTTGTCATAGATTATCAGCACGTTAGAGCACTTATTTTTTTAATAGGCTGATTTGTAACATTTGTCACTACTTCGACTAGATGCCTTTAATACTTTTGTATTGTCAATTTTGAAAACAAATGATGGATTTAGTAAACGTGTTGGGATTTGCTGCTGCAATAATTATAGGGGTTTCATTAGGCTTAATCGGAGGAGGTGGATCCATTTTGACTGTTCCTGTCCTGGTTTATATTTTGAATGTTGAACCAGTTTTAGCTACCGCGTATTCGTTATTTGTAGTGGGAAGTACCTCCCTTATAGGATCGGTAACTTACATGAAAAAACAGCTGGTAAACTATAAAACGGCTTTGGTTTTTGCTGTTCCATCCTTTATTGCTGTTTTTCTGACCAGGAAGTATCTAGTGCCTGCACTACCTGATCCATTATTTACGATCGGAAGTTTCACCGTTGCCAAAAGTGTGGGGATAATGGTTTTCTTTTCTATCATCATGCTGGCTGCATCTTATTCCATGATCAAGGAAAAGAAGACTACTACGAATGGAGATGATTCTGATATCCATTTCAACTTTCCATTAATTGCGATCGAAGGGATAGTTGTAGGCTTGATTACTGGAATAGTCGGCGCTGGGGGAGGTTTTTTGATCATTCCTGCATTGGTTCTTTTGGCGAAATTGCCAATGAAAAAGGCGGTGGGAACCTCGCTTTTGATAATTTCAGCTAAATCACTGATTGGCTTTTTGGGGGATGTTTCGAATCAGTCAATAAACTGGTCATTGTTATTGGTTTTTACAGGACTCTCGATCGTAGGGATATTTATTGGGAGTGCTTTATCAAAGAAAATCAATGAAAAAGCCCTTAAGAAAGGCTTTGGATGGTTTGTTCTGGCAATGGGGATTTATATTATTTCCAAAGAATTGATTTTCGTGTAAGTGCAACTTTAGAATTTGCGAGTATATCTCCAGAATAGAATTAGTAGGTAATTTCAAGCCTGACTCTTAAATAAGGGCTTGGATACTTATGTGGTTTTAAGTGTTTGGATTTTAGTTTATTAGTCTGGAGTATAATTTTTTAGATTCTTTTCCCAGCGACAGATCCAAAAGGAAAGTACACTTCGTAAATGAGTTTGTTCAAAAAAACTCTACCAATGAAAAGCAAACTGAAATTTCCGATTTTTGTGGCTGCAATTTTTAGTATGGCAGCACTTGTTTCATGTAACGACAAGAGGGGCAATGACCCAGTTGTCGAAAGGCCTGGAGAAGCTCCAGATGTCATATTTACTGCGCTTACCGGAGCCAACTCTATCCAGACCTACAATGCTCAGGATCTTTCAACAGCGTTGACTAGCGTAATGATTTCTGGTTTACCATCTGGTGAAAATATTATTTCCATTGATTACAGACCTGCCACGGGTCAACTTTATGCATTGAGTTCTGCCAGTAAATTATACCACATCAATGAAAACTCCGGTGCTGCGACTATGTTGGGAACAGAACCTTTTTCACCTGCATTTGATGGAGAAAATGCTTCTATCGACTTTAATCCTACCGTCGATAGAATCCGTTTGGTGACTGAGTCCGGACAGAATCTCAGATTACATCCTGAACTAGGCACTGTGGTATCAGTGGACGGTTCGATCAACGGAGGTATGAGTCCTCGAATAGGAGCTGTGGCCTACACGAATAGTTTTTCTGGAACTACCACGACAACTCTTTATGATATCGATTTGGAGCAAAATAAGCTGTATAAGCAAGTTCCACCAAACGATGGAGGATTGGAAGAGGTTGGTAAGTTGGGATTGGATCTGGAAGGGACCAGTGATATGGATATCCTAGCTGATAATTCTATTGCATTTGCAGTAAGTATGAAAAACACCAAAACTAGACTTTACCAGATTGACCTGATGACTGGTGATGCTTCTTGGTTAGGGATGTTTAAAGAAAACGTGATCAGTATCGCTTTTAAGACGAATCCAATTGCTTATGCATCTGATTCAGATAACATGTTTTATCGATTTGATCCCACAGATCCCAATCCGATTGTAGTTCCATTTAATGGATTGGCTTCAGGGGAAATGATTACAGGTTTAGATTATAGACCTTTGAATGGACAATTGCTTGCTGTTTCTTCGATGAGCCAATTATATAGTGTAAATCCATCTAATGGTAATCTTACCGCAATCGGAAGTCCTTTAGATCCAATGGCGATGGGGATGTACATAGGATTTGATTTTAATCCTACTGTGGACCGAATTCGTTTGGTGACAGAGACTGGTCAAAATTTAAGATTACATCCTGATTTAGGAACAGTGGTAGCAGTGGACGGATCATTAAATCCAGGTATGCCACATGCTACAGCGGCAGCTTATACCAATAGTTTTGCAGGTACCACAACTACAGCTTTATATGTGATTGACTCTGAAAACGATATGTTGTACCAAGTTTCACCTCCAAATGATGGGGATCTGGTGGCAATTGGTCCTTTGGGAATCGATGTGGAAGATGACAATGGTTTTGATATCGGTGGCACATCCAATATGGCCTATGCGGTTTTGACTGTAAATGGATCTTCAGCGGTGTATTCCATCGATCTAATGACAGGCGAGGCAATGATGGTTTCCGGATTGAATTTCAGTCCTACTGCTATGGCTTTAGGTTTAGGATTTTAGGAATAAAAGAATTTAGGATCATCAAGTTCTAAAGGAAATGCCCCCAATAAGGATCTACTTATTGGGGGTATTTTAGTTTTTGAGTTTTCGGAATTCAGGCTAACCCTTATACACCAAAACATAAAAAGTAAGCCAAATGGCAAGTGGGAAATAGTAAGAAAGGAAAACAACAATCGAACTTTCTCCAAGGCTTCTGTTGCTGATCATATGGAAACCATAAAGCCAAAGGATTCCATAAAAAACTTCAAATATATTGATCGTGCCCAATGCATAGTGAAATTTATCGGCAACATTTTCAGGCCCTAAAAGGGAAAGAAGTGAAAGTGCCCTAAACTCATCGATTTCTTGGTATGTTACTGATGAAGAGGGATCCAAGAATACCAGAAGCCTGACCAGTTCGGGAAAGATAAAAATCACTTCGGCAACCAAAGCAAATTTCCAAAGCTCTTTATATGGAACTTTGAACCCAATAATAAATGCGCCTACCCAAAATAAAAATGAGATAACAGTAAATTTCCAGAGCAGGGCAAAAGGAGTCCAGATATAATTTAAAGCGTTGAAAATGTGGAAAATCATAAAATCCCCTCGGCTTTCCAAAGCATCATAATCGGGAATTGATTCTAATATCAGGGTGTTTGTTAAATACCTGATAATCAAGAATAAAAATACTAGAATGATAAAATATATTCTTTTATCGAAATCTATTATCTCTTTGAGACGTTGTGCTTCAGGAGAAAGAGGTTTAGCCATTTTATGATGATTCTCATTCAAATCTAAAATAATGTTTGGGATTCCATCTAATTTTGCAAAGTCATTCAAAAAGTCATGTTTAAAAAAATAGCTTCTATTTGTTTGTTTTCCATTTTGCTTGTCTGTCACGTGGATGGTTTTGGTCAATCTTCCATGCCAGATACGTTTGCGATAGAGCAATCCCGCTATTTATTATTGGATAAGGGCCTGCAGTTTAGGATTACGAAATCCATAAACAGCATGTATAATTTTGATTTTGAGGTCTCAAATCGAGATTTTGCCGTTTTGGCTTACCAATATCCAAACCATCCGCTTCCTGATTTTTTAATGGCACTTAGCTACTGGTGGAGGATAGAAGTGGACGTTACTAACGAAAAATTCGATAACATCTTTATTCAATACCTGGATAGGGCAATCGAAAAGGCTGAGGCTATTTATGATGAAGATGAGACGAATAAAGAAGCAGCTTTTTTTCTGGCTGCTGGATACGGATTTCAAAGTAGGCTCTATTCTGAAAGAAAAAAATGGACAAAGGCTGCCTGGGGTGGAAGAAATGCCTTAAAATACATGGAACTCAGTAGAGGAGAGGAGGAATTTAATCCCGAGCTATTACTTGGAGATGCTCTTTTTAACTATTTCTCTGTTTGGATTCCTGATAATTACCCGCTATTGAAACCTGTGATGGCTTTGTTTCCAAAAGGAAATAAGGAACTTGGATTACAGCAGCTGGAGCAAGTGGCTTCCAATGCATTTTATACGAGAGTAGAGGCACAATATTTTTTATTCAGATTATATGCATCAGAGGAAAAGAAGCCCTATGAGGCATTAAGAATTTCTGAATACCTCCATTCGAAATTTCCCAATAACCCTTATTTCCATAGATCCTATGCCAGACATCTATATACAGTAGGCAGATGGATGGAGTCTGTAGATCAATCGTTGGAGATTTTGGATAGAATAGATGCCAAACAAACAGGATATGAGGCAAATTCGGGAAGATATGCCTCCTTCTATGTAGCAGAGTACAATAGGAGGATCGGAGATATCCCTATGGCCAAAAAGTACTATTTGAAAACTGTGTCTTATGGGGAAGAATCTGAATCACAGGAAAGCGGATATTACCTTCATGCTTTGGTTCAGCTTGGAAAAATTGAAACTACAGCTGGAAATAGAGACCAGGCTAAGAAGTACTTCAAAGAAGTCAAACGTTATGCAAAGCGAAAACACCCCGCTCATCAGGAAGCAAGGGATTTTATCAAAAAGAATAAACTTTAAATTAAATTCTCTCGTAATTTTGTTAGTGAGACAGGAGATAATTTGAATTTTTTTGAGGAGCTGAGGGATTTTAAAAGGAATCTTTGCTAAAACCCTCCGATTTTACAATAAAATTTCGAATTGAAAGATTAAAATCTTGTTTATCGCATTAGAATTTTAAGCAATTATTATAATTTTGCACAACAGAAAATTTTGTAAAAACTGAGATCATGGATAATAGCGTAAGAATAAAATTTGATAAAATCGACAGAAGAATTTTAGAAATCCTTCAAGGAAATGCTAAAATTACAAACGCTCAACTTTCCAAAGACATTGGACTTTCTCCTGCACCTACCTTGGAACGTGTCAAAAAATTAGAACAATCAGGTATCATCAAGAGCTACCATGCCAAACTTGATCCTGAAAAAATCGGTCTTGGTGTGAGCACTTTTGTTCTTGTCAGTTTGATCGGACATAATAAAGGAAATATTGAAGCTTTTATGATTGAGATCAATAATATCCCTGAAGTAATTGAATGTCATCACATTACAGGTACAGGTGATTTTATCCTAAAAATCATCTCCAAGGATATTACGGCATACCAGAAGTTGATGCTGGAAAAAGTTTCTGAAATCAAGGAAGTGGATTCTATGCAGTCAATGGTGATTTTGTCTACTTTCAAAGATTCTAAAGTATTGCCCATCCCGGCATAATTTTAATAATATTGAAATTGATAGGGTTGGCGAAAGTCAACCTTTTTTTTTGAACAGAATGGAAAATAACCCTTGGAAGACTTTAGAGTCCAATGAGATTTATCAAAATCCTTGGATCAAAGTGGAAGAACATCAAATTATCAATCCAGCAGGAAACCCAGGAGTGTATGGGAAAATACATTTTAAGAATAAAGCCCTGGGCATTATTCCTTTGGACAAGGAAAAAAACACTTGGATTGTAGGCCAGCATCGGTATCCTTTGGATGAATATTCCTGGGAAATCCCTATGGGAGGTGGACCAATCGGTATAGAAATCCTAGAAAGTGCAAAAAGAGAGCTCAAAGAAGAAACAGGGCTATCTGCTAAAAAATGGACCGAAATCCTTAGGATCCACACTTCCAATTCTGTGACGGATGAAGAAGGTTTCGTTTTCTTAGCCGAGGATTTGACCCAAGGTGAAACTGAGTTTGAGGAAACAGAAGATTTGCTTATTAAAAAGTTGCCATTTCGGGAAGTAGTGGAAATGGTTATGAATGGGGAAATAACTGATGGCATAAGTATAGCAGGAATATTAAAAGTTGCCCGGATTTTGGGAATTTAAAATGACAATTAAAGATCACTTCAGAATTACATTCAACCTTGCTTTTCCGGTGATGTTGAGCCAACTGGGACAAGTTTCAGTAGGAGTGGCTGATTCTATGATGGTGGGTAGATTGGGAGCATTGCCTCTTGCTGCTGCTTCACTTGGAAATAGCATTTTCTTCGTAATTCTGATGTTTGGAATGGGAGTTTCGATGGGAATTACCCCATTGGTTTCTGTAGCGGAAGGAAAGGGGAAAAACAAAAGAATATCCAACCTTTTTCGCCACGGATTCTGGATAAATATCGCAACCAGTTTGGTCTTGACTAGCTTGGTTTTAATCATAGCCCAAGGGTTGAATTTTTTGGATCAACCTGAAGATGTAGTGGTGTTGACAATTCCATACCTGTTTGTAATCACAGCATCTCTATTGCCTTTTATGATCTTTCAGACTTTTAAACAGTTTGCTGAAGGTTTATCCCAGACGAAACAAGCGATGTATATTACCATATTTTGTAATCTGGTAAACGTATTTTTAAACTGGGTATTGATTTTCGGAAAGTTGGGAGCACCCGAAATGGGATTAATGGGAGCTGGTTGGGCAACTTTGATTTCGAGGATTTTAATGCCGATTATGATGGGTTGGTATGTTTTAAAATCCAAGAGGTATGGGATTTATGATCTATCTATGGCCTTGAAAAAATGGAGTTTACCGATGTTCAGTCGAATTTTAAATGTGGGGATTCCTACTGGATTTCAGTACATTTTTGAGGTGAGTGCCTTCAGTACTGCAGCGATCATGATGGGTTGGTTGGGTGTCAACGCTCTTGCGGGCCATCAAATTGCGATCAATTTGGCTTCGATCAGTTATATGATGGCTGCTGGACTTTCTACTGCTGGAATGATTCGGGTGAGTAATCAAATTGGCAAAGGAAATTTTAAAGCAATGAAAGAGGCGGGCATGGTAGTTTATGCCATGGCTTTGATTTTTATGTTTGCAACTGCTTTAATCTTTGTGGTTTTTAAAGATTTCCTTCCCACACTGTACATAGATGATCCTGAGGTTGTATCACTTTCCGCCTCTTTATTGATTATTGCCGGGTTATTTCAGCTTTCGGATGGAGCGCAAGTGATCGGTCTTGGCGTGTTGAGAGGAATGGAGGATGTAAAAATCCCTACGCTGGTTACTTTGGTGGCTTATTGGGTGATCGGATTGCCTTTGGGTTATTTGCTTGCATTTAATTTTGGATTTGCTGAGAAGGGAATCTGGTATGGTTTATTTATAGGCTTAAGTGTCACTGCTTTCTTACTTTATTTCAGGTTTAGAAAATTAAGCAAGCAGAGAATGGCTGACAAGGAAGCCATTGTTCCCCCTGTTGGGCCAATCCTTTAACTTTTATTTATCTGAACCGAAGAATGGATTATATTCAGGAATAAATAAACTGATTATGGTCAAAAATCTTCTTTCATTCGCGTTGCTTTTTTCAATATCTCAACTCTGTTTTTCACAGGATTTCGCTGTTTTGACGCAGCGTGAGCAAGCAGAGGTCATTGATGGCTGGTTAGATGATAGAATTACCAACTTACTCCCTCAACTCATGACAGAAACAGGGATCGATATGTGGGTAGTTATTTCCAGGGAATACAATGAAGATCCGGTTATTAGGAAATTGCTTCCGGCTACCTGGATGGCGGCTAGAAGGAGAACAATCTTGGTCATGTTTCAGCCAGAGCCCAATGCTCCGGTAGAAACTTATGCGGTGGCAAGGTATGATGTGGGAAAAGCTTTTAAAAGAGCATGGGATCCAGAATCACAGCCTGACCAATGGGCTGCTTTGATGGATTTGATACAGGCTAAAAACCCTAAAAAAATCGGCTTGAATTACGCGAAAGATTATGGGCATGCTGATGGATTGACCATGAACGAATACCAGATTTTTCATGAATACTTACCTGAAAATTTAAAGGGAAACATTGTTTCTGCCCAGACTTTGGCGGTAAGATGGTTAGAAACCAGGACTCCAGCTGAAATGGCCACTTACAGACATATACAGGAAATAGCCCATCATATTGTCCAAGAAGGGCTTTCTGAGAAAGTAATTACTCCCGGGGTGACTACCACTGATGATGTGGTTTGGTGGTATCGTGAAAAAATTAAATCCTTGAAATTAGACACCTGGTTTCATCCATCTGTAGATATTCAAAGAGCAGATCCTCAATCTCAAGAAGTGAATAGGTCTTTTGCTGTAAAACCTGCTTCTCAAGTGATCTTGCCAGGAGATTTGCTGCATATTGATTTTGGTATTACCTATTTGAGGTTGAATACCGATACCCAAGAAATGGCTTATGTGTTAAGACTTGGCGAAACAGAGGTTCCTGCATATTTGCAGAAAGCCTTTGAATCAGGAAATAGGGTTCAGGATATCCTGACGAAAAATTTTGTAGAAGGAAGAACTGGGAATGAGATTCTGCGGGCATCTAGAAATACGATGGACTCTGAGGGAATCAAAGGAAGTATTTATACACACCCTTTGGGGTATTATGGTCATTCGGCTGGACCTACGATTGGTATGTGGGATAACCAAGGTGATACTCCAGGAGCAGGTGATTTTCCATTACATGCGAATACCGGATATGCAATAGAATTAAATGCAGTGGTTTTTGTAAAAGAATGGAATAAAGAGGTGAGAATTATGCTGGAAGAAGGAGCATTTTTTGATGGTGAAAAAGTGTTGTATTACAATGGCCGCCAAAAGAAGATTCTTGCGATTCCTCGTCAGACAACGTATTTAAATCAATAAGATAAGATTTTGACTTTGCCGTTTTTGTTTGCAAAAAGTAAAAGGAGGAAGGCCAAAAAGGCAAAACCAGCCGAAGTTAGGAATACCAGTTTGAAATTATCCGAGGAGTTTGAAAACAAAGTTCCAGAGACAATTGCGCCTAGACCTATTCCGGTTTCCAAAGCAATGTACATGGTGGCCAAAGCTCTTCCTCTAAAATCTGATAAAGATAAATCGATTACCCATGCAGTGACTGTAGGACTATACATCCCAACGGCGGATCCAAACAAAACTCCTGAGAGTAAAAAAACTTCGAAGGAACCGGAAAAGGCAATGGTACACATTGCCAACACCATTAGAAAACTTGCAACTCTTAGTACAGGAATTCTTCCGTATCGATCTGAGGTTTTTCCAGCGATCAGTCGGATCCCTAAGGACGAAACTGTAAATATGGCAAAAAACAATCCCTTATTTTCAATTCCGAGGTGACTGGAGAAATCCGGTATAATTGTCAAGACAGTTCCAAAGGAAAAAACGCAAAGCAATAAAACCAGCGAGGGGAGAAGTACTCGTTTTTCGATGATTTCATCTTTCTTTAGCTTAAATAGCTGAAGTGAAATTTTCTGAGGTTTTTCCAGAGTTTCTTTAACTCGGATAATGACCAAAATGGATAGAACCGCTGTAAACGCTGAACAATAAAACAGGACCTCAATTGGCCAAATAGTCGCTATCCAACCTCCAATTGCAGGTCCTGCAGCCATTCCTAAGGAGCCAAACAAGGATTGAATTCCCATAGCTTCACCTCTTTTTTGAAATGGGACGATATCTGCGACATAGGCAGAAGTGCCTGTAGGTTTAAAGCCCGTGGAGAATCCATGAATAAACCGAAGAAATAAAAAACCTCCAATAAAATGGAGAACAGGGTATAGGAGGCCGACGATAAAGCAAACACTGGCACCGAATATCATCACTGGTACTCTACCTATGGTATCTGCTAATTTGCCACTAAATGGCCTGGATAATCCTGCCGATAAAGTGAATAATGAGATGATCAATCCTTTGTAATCCTCTCCGCCAAGTGAAGTCAAATATCCCGGAAGTTCAGGGATAATCATGTTAAATGAGGAGAAAAATAAAAAGGAGCTGAAACAGAGCAGGAAAAAATCAATCGTAAAAAAGGAAGGGATCAGTTTCATTGACCTAAAATTAAATTGGCCAGATAATTATCTGGCCAATTTCTTAATCATTATTTGCAGCTTCTTCGCTTTGTGCTAGAAGATAGGCTTTCATAAACTCGTTTAGACCGCCATCCAGTACGTGCTGTGTGTCAGATGTTTCATGTCCAGTTCTGGCATCCTTTACTAATTTATAAGGATGTAAAACATAATTTCTGATCTGTGAACCAAAATCCACTCTGAGTTTAGAAGATTCAATTTTGGCTATTTCAGCATTTCTTTTCTCCACTTCCAACTGATAAAGACGGGATTTCAACATTTGCATGGCCTTTTCCCTATTGGCTAGTTGGGATCTTTCGATCTGGCATACTACTACAATCCCAGTTGGTTTGTGAGTCAGCTGAACTTTTGTTTCTACTTTGTTCACATTTTGACCACCGGCACCCCCAGAGCGTGAGGTATGGAGTTCGATGTCAGCTGGGTTGATATCAATCTCAATGGAGTCATCAACTTCAGGATAGGCATATACTGATGCAAATGAAGTATGTCTTCTGCCTCCGGAATCAAAAGGTGAAATTCTGACCAAACGGTGAACTCCGGTTTCTGATTTTAGGAATCCATAAGCCAAGGGACCTTCAAACTCCAATGTACAGGATTTGATACCCGCTACATCTCCTTGCTGAATGTCAACTTCGCGAACTTTGTAGCCGTTTTTTTCTCCCCACATGATGTACATTCTCATGAGAATGGATGCCCAATCGTTACTTTCCGTTCCTCCGGCACCAGGATTGATTTCCAAAACAGCATTGAGTTGATCCTCTTCTGAAGAAAGCATTTTCTTCAGTTCAAGTTCCTCTACTACATTTTTTGCTTTTTGGTACTCTGCCTTGATTTCCTCCTCGGATACTTCATCCGCACTGTAGAATTCATACAATACATCTAAATCACCAATGATTTTATCAAGGTTTTCGTAAGCGGTTGTCCAGGTCTTTCGGGCCTGAATCTGTTTCATGGTTTTTTCTGCCTCCTCTGGGTTGTTCCAGAAGTCCGGCTGGGCCGAAACGGCCTCAAAATCTTCTATCTCTGCTTTCTTACGATCGTAGTCAAAGATACCTCCTTAAAGCCGAGGTACGAGCTTTCAAGTCTTTCAGTTGTTCTGAAGTCATCTGTCTAGGTGTAAAATTTGAGATGCAAAATTCCGAAAAAAAATCTGTTAATGCTAAAGGATTTATATTAATCCATCCGCATCATAACTATTTGAATATGGTTTCTTCCTTGATGTTTAAAAGTTTTATATCGTAATGGCAACATAGCCAGACCGGTACCGAGTAAGATCCCCGAAGTTACTCCCACTCCTTTGTCAACAGAAATTTCTCCATCGTGGTATAAACTATTGATCATATCCACTGACACCAGAATAAGACCAGCACCCAATACCAAAGTATTCATAGCCCGGAGAGTTCTGTTTCGTTTGTCTTTTTGCCGGATGTCTACTTCTACAATATCAAGAGGTGAAATGATGTTTTCGCTCATGTAGATAAAATCCTGATCTACTTTTTCGATTACATCAGTAATGAAATAGCCTATTTTTTTGCTCTTATAAGTAATCTCTTCACCAGGATAATATCGGATCTGAGATTTTTGATTGGCTCCTCTTTTCAAAAGAATAAAATCTTTCGACTGTGCTAGAGTGAGAAAGGGTAGGGAGATCAAAAAAGAAAAAAGTAAGAGCTTTTTCATTTAGCCTAAGTAACTAATTAACGAGGTTAAATTAGAAACTTTTTAATGTCTTTTCACAAAAAAAGCGGGAATTAACATTTCCCGCTTTGATTTAGATCTTGATGATCCATTGGTGAGGATCTTCAATCGTTCCGTATTTAATTCCATCCAGTTCTGCTAATACTCTGTGAGAGAATGCATCAGCAGGTTTCAGAGGAAGGACATAATCTTTTCCATTGAGTTGGATTCGTTCGATATGAGCGATGGTAGCAGCGGTGCCTGTGCCAAATGCTTCTTCCAAAGTTCCTTCTTTTAAAGCAGTCTCCAGCTCAGAAACTGTTAAGAATCGCTCTTCAACAGGATGGTTCCAGTCTTTTGCTAGTTGAAGTACTGAGTTTCTGGTGATGCCTTTTAGAATCGTACCGGAATTGACAGGAGCAGTAATGATAGTTCCATTGATTTTGAACATCACATTCATAGTCCCGCTTTCTTCTATTTTACTATGGCTTTTACCATCAGTCCAAAGAAGCTGGTCATAGCCGGCCTTTTGAGCTCTCAAAGCCGGATAGAGCGATGCTGCATAATTTCCAGCTGTTTTTGCAGCGCCTGTTCCACCTTCTGTGGCTCTGGTAAATTCAGTTTCTACTTTTACGCTGACAGGTTTAGAGTAATAGTTGCCTACAGGGCAAGTGAAAATGATGAATTTATAGGTCTCAGATGGTTTTACACCTATGTAATTGTCCATTGCAAACATATAGGGTCTGATATAAAGGGAGGCACCTTTTGCATGTGGTACCCAGTCTTTATCCAATTCAAGAAGTTGAACCAGGCCTTCCATAAAAATCTCCTCTGGTATCGAAGGCATGCACATTCTTTCTGCAGACTCATTCATTCTGGACCAGTTGGCATCGGCTCTGAAAACTAAAACCTCTCCATTCTCATTTCTATAAGCTTTTAACCCTTCAAAAATAGATTGTCCATAATGAAGTGTTGCATTAGCTGGACTCAGTTCCAAAGGAGCATATGGTTCGATTCTAAGATCGGTCCATTCTCCGTTTTTGAAATCAGCTACAAACATGTGATCACTGATTGTTTTACCAAAAACCAGATTTGAAAAATCTGTTTCTGGTAATTTTGATTTTTTGGTAGAAACTACCGGAATGGCAAGTGATGTTTTCATAAGTTATGCCTTTAACTGGTCCAACCAGCGTAATTTACGATGTTATTTTCGAGGTTTCCAGGTGGTTTCCTCAACGCCTAATTCAAGACTCATAGCCCTCCCCAAAACAAATAGAAAGTCCGAAAGTCTGTTTAAATATTGAATTACTAACTCTGAAACCTGCTCAAAAGAAGCCAGTTCGACTGTAATTCTTTCTGCTCTTCTGCAAACAGTCCTTGCCAAGTGACAAAATGAAACTGATTGATGCCCACCTGGCAAAATAAAAGCGGTCAATGGAGGAAGCAATACTTCCATTTTGTCCATTTCTACCTCCAGTAGTGCAATATCTTCTACATGCAAGTCAGGTTTTTTTACATTTTCTTTTCCTGGAACTGTCGCAAGGTCAGCTCCAATGGTAAATAACCTGTCCTGAATTTCTTTTAATAAATCTGATCGGTCTTGGTTGACATCTTGGTCTCTAAGCAAACCGATGTAGGAATTTAACTCATCAATCGTTCCGTATGCATCAATTCTTAAATCAGATTTAGGGACACGCAAACCACCCAAAAGTGAGGTTATTCCTTTGTCTCCGGTTTTAGTATAGATTTTCATCGGTACTCATTTGATGTTCCGACAAAAATAAGAATCTATTTCTAAAAAAAAGGAATATTAGGCATGCATCGTGATTCCTCTAGTAGGATTAGGGTTAATTGTATCAGATTCTACCAATCCATCCCTTAATCTGACGATTCTATGTGCATAATGGGCGATATCATCTTCGTGAGTCACCATGATAATAGTATTGCCTTTGGAATGCAATTCATGAAAAAGTTCCATGATTTCATAGGATGTTTTGGAGTCCAGGTTACCTGTAGGCTCATCGGCCAAAATGATACTTGGGTCATTCACCAAGGCACGTGCGATAGCAACTCGCTGTCTTTGACCACCGGAAAGTTCATTTGGTTTGTGTTTCGTTCTTTCACCCAAACCCACATTGGAGAGGGCCTGGAATGCTCGCTCTTCACGCTCCTCTTTTCCAAAACCCGCATATACAAGTGGCAAAGCCACATTTTCAAGACAAGAAGCTCTTGGTAATAGATTGAAAGTTTGAAAAACAAACCCAATTTCTTTGTTTCTGATCTCCGCAAGTTCATTTTCACTCATGTCACTGGCGTCTTTGTTGTTCAGAATATAAGTTCCTGATGTAGGGGTATCCAGACATCCAATAATATTCATCAAGGTGGACTTACCAGAACCAGAAGGTCCCATAAATGCGACATATTCGCCTCTGTCCACCGTAATAGAGACAGATTTTAGAGCTTGAATAATCTCAGCTCCCATTTTATATGTTTTGTTGATTTCGTGGGTTTCTATAACTCTGGTCATGAAAATAAAATTTGGCTTAAGATAAGACTTGTCTTTGATAAATTTAAAAGTAGTCAAGTGAAATTACGTGAAATCAGTTATCTGGTTCAAAAATTCAGCTTTTCCAACTCTGAATCAGGTACCCAGGTTTTCATTTCCTCCAGTGCATCCTCAGCATAGTTATCCAGATTGATTCTTTTAGCTGCCTGGATTTTTCTGATCCATAGCAGTGGGTCATGGTTAAAGAGAGATACCTCATTTAGCAATTCGTACTGGGCAAGTGGGTCTTCTATTCTCTCAGCTGCTGCTAAAACCAGGGGAGTATAGTATGGATTGGCTTTTAAATCCTCACCTACACTGAGCCATTTCATAAACGCATCTATGGATTGTTGATTTTGCCAATCCGGTTCTTTAAGAAAAGCAGTCAGGTTTGGATCTGAAACCAGTTTTTCATTGAGATAGCTTCCGATTTCCTTAATTTTATCCTGATGAAGGCCATGGGATTTATGTGCCAAAAGCCGAACAGCTAAATCGGTTTTTAATTCGGAACCAGGGAAACTCTTCCATTTTTCAAAAAGCTGTTGAGGAAAAGACTCTTGAAATTTGGTGATGATTTGCAAATACTCTTGGGTAGCACCTGTGCTGTCCCGCAAGTAAGACGGAAGTATAACGTCATACTTTTGCCGGATTTCCTCAGCATTTCCATTGTATCCAGATAACACTAACAGCGATAAATGGTGTGGTTGGAATGCTTTGAACCCTTTCTCTTCTGCTACGATCAATTCCCTGGCAGCTTTTCTGAAATCCAGATTTTGAGCGAGAATCTGTGCAGATAAGCCTAGGTAATATCCTGCAGATCCTGGGTTTCTAAATGCCAGTCCATTTAGGTTTTTGATGGCTTCTGATACACGGCCTGCACCTAAACTTCTGATGGTGCCTGTTTCCTGCATCTCCATCTGATATTCTGCCATAAATGGCTCCTTTGATAGACTGTCCAAAAACATTAAATCTTCACTTGGGTCAGATCTGTCCCGATCAGAAAATAAATTCCTCCAACCTGCCTGTAGGAGCATTGGACTATCCTCTTTAAGTAATTTGGTTTGGATCTCGTATCGGAGTTCCTTATCAGAAAAATTAGCAAATGCATTATTTGTAGCTACTAAGTTGATCTGCCCAATCAGATCAGACGGCTGATCTTTGTATTCCAGTTTTTGTCCCAGTTTAGTTTTAATAGCATGTAAATTTGAGACTAAAATGCTGTTTTCCTGGTTTTTTTCCAGAAGAGCTAAGGCATCTTCTGATTGGTTTACTTTGATATAAAACAATGCAAGGTTATTGACCAAAAAGGGATTGTTTGGAAAAAAAGATAACCCGTTTTCCAAATAATAGATGGACTCAAAAATTTTATTCTCCCGATGCAGTCGATTGCTTAGCAGTAGAATATTGTCCACCTGTGGATATTCTGCAAAGCTTTCCTCCAGGTGTTGCTTCGCCAAAGAAGGCTGATTTAGCTGAAATAAAAGCTGGGCAGTCAGGTTTTTAGCTTTAGAATTCTTTCTATACTTTGCCCAAGAGTTTTCATAAAGTATGCTTGCCTCGAGTTTTTGATCTGTTTGATAATAATAATCTCCCAAAATATTATTGGTCATGGCATTCAGCTGGACAGAGATAATTCCTTCAGCATAAATAGTCAAAACCAATATGGCCATCAATCCTCCGATTCGGAGGTGGTAATAGGGAAGGGAATAAGGTTTATAGAGGATTTTATCTATTGCTTTTCCTGAATCCATAATGGATAAGAAATTGCTGAAAAGATAAATGATGAAAAACATCGAAAAGCCGATTTGACTATACAGGAAAGTGTGCTTCAATAATTCCTCACCAGGTTGATTGCAAGTAATAAGCAGTTTCCAGCAAAGCCAGAGAACCATCCCAAACCCCAATAGGTGCAGCATTTTGAGTATGGCAGATCCTGCAGCTAGCCCTGAAACTTGGTTGATTTTACTATCAAGTGAAAACCATCCTAAAATTCCAACTGGGAAAATCAGCAAAAGAGGTGAAAAACCAAAAAACGGGTCTGGAAGGTCACCTGTAGTTTCCATAAATAAGAGAAACAAGCTGGCTAGATATCCTAAGGAAATGATGGCAATTTGCCAGGAAATTTTCATACCTACGTTTCTATTGATTTTGCTCAGCAAAATGTAAGAACCAGAAATCACGCTATGTCCATTCCAAAAAATCCACCCGAGACTCAAGCCAAATGCTAGGACTGTGGTGTATTCCGAGATGTATAATAATGGGTTTTCTATTGGGCTTAGGGAAGTTAAAACGGATATTGCCCCAGCAAAACTAAGTGCAGTAACTAGCCATTTTAAGTGAAAGGAAAGATTTTGTCCCCAGATATGGAATCCAATTACTGGCAGTAAGGAACCTGCCAATATGATAATAAGTGGAATATTTGCTCCGGCTCCACCGATGTTGAGTCCATTAAAATTACAAAGTGTAAGCAAAATGATCCAGCCTATTCCTCCTGCCACGATGGGCATTTTTTTAAACTCTGTCAACATGGTCAGGAAAGAGACCGAAACCAAAAAGACTAAAAGTGAAAACAAATAGGATTCTTGGATCAAAAAAGGGCTAGGCAAGGAATGGAATTCCTGAAAAACCAAAAAATTATCAATGTTAATGGGAAATGATATAGGCCCTATTTGTACCCAATCAAATGGTACAATGATGCGGTCTAGAAATGAGGCACTTTCGATTACCCGATAGGGGGCTGATTGTACAGTTAAATAATAAATCGCAAAAAGCCCTCCTGTTAGGATCAGTAGGAGGGCAGGTATATGCTTTAAAGAAATAGGTTTGTTAGTGTTAATTTGGCTCATTACTCCAATACTTTCGGAACTCTGAAGTAATCTGCATCTCTTTTCGGAGCATTTTTCAGCCCGGCTTCATGATCCAGATGGTTGCCTTTTATGTCTTCACGCATGTCATTTATCTCAGAGGACATGGTAGTCAAAGGTTCTACATTTTCTGTATCCACTTCGTTTAATTTCTCCACCCAATCGAGGATTTGACTCATGTCTTGTGACATTTTCTCAGCACTGTTTTCATCAAATTCCAATCGGGCCAAATGTGAGATTTTTTTGATTGTGGTTTTATCGATTTTCATTTTGTTAATTGTTCTTTTCCAGAGTTTAGCCTTCTTGATCCATAGAAACCAAGGTTTCCAATTTATCCAAGCAAAGTTTTAATACTATTCTAAAAGGCTTTCCTGATCAATATTTAATTGCTTTTGGATCACCTCAAAGCATTTTTGTCTTAAACTGTCTTCCGTTTCTTGTTCAGTAGGGTAGATCGCTTGGTGAAACACCATTTTTGCCGGGTTCCAATTTAACAATAACTTCCCGTCATCAGGCAAAATTAGATGATTATAGGATAAGGTGACTGGGATTATCGGGATTTGTTTGGAAATGGAGAGTTTAAAGGCACCGTTTTTAAAAGGCACCATTTCCGGTGGTTTTTTGGTATAGATTCCACCTTCCGGAAAAATCACCAGTCCACTTCCTTTTTCCAATGCTTCCATGGACCTTCTCATGGTTTCAGCTCTGCTTTTTAAACGATCCCGATCCACTGCGATATGGAGCTGTTTGAAATAGTATCCAAATAGGGGCGCTTTTCTAATAGATGCTTTACCGACAAACTGCACATCTCCTGGGATAAAGCCCATCATCGGGATGTCTAAATAACTGAAATGATTAGCTAAATAAATATATGGCTGATCTTTTTTAGGTTTTGATTCAAACACGATTTTGACCGGTAATCCGATCAAAGTAAAATAAACCCTTGCCCAATACCGATTGATTTTTCTTCCGAATTTTTTAAATCCAGGTATCCAGATACATAAGAGGATAAAAGGAAAAATGAGAATGAAACTCAGAGCAAAAAGCAATCCTGCGTATCCTGAATAAATCCTTCTGAATAGATTATTCATGATTGATCATATGGTTTGCCACTTTGATAAAATATCCAAGCATGAGCTCCTTGACATTGGGGTCTAGACTGAGTTGATCTAAAGCTTTCATCATTGCATTTAACCAATGATTTCTCATGGTAGCATCTATTTTCCAAGTTAGATGTCTCATCCGCAAACGCGGATGTCCTCGCTGTTCGGAATAAGTTTGAGGACCTCCAAAAACCTGGAGCAAGAACAAATAAAGACGCTCTTCGGCAGGCTCCAGGTTTTCTTCCGGATATAATCGCCGAAGTGCATCATTCTTTTTTACCTCTGAATAAAATAAGTGTGTAAGCTGTCTGATTTGATCTTCTCCGATCAATTCGTAAACAGACTGAAATGGATTCATGGCGCAAACTTAAGGATTTCCAAAAAGTTTATGCGTCTGATTTTTTTACTTTTAATGAAGTGCCTTCTGTAGAAATGACCACAATGGATTCTCCTTTATCCACAAATTCACCTCTGGAAGAAGCGTCGTAAATTTCGCCTTCGATTTCAACTTTACCACTAGGTCTTAACCTAGAATGGACTATACCGGTTTTACCCAATAAATTATCGGAGTAAAAACTGGATGTGTATCCAGCTTGTCTTTGCTGGGTGTCTGCCAATGAAATAGCGCTAAACGCTTTCCATTCGTTTACTTTTGGCGTCAACCAAAACACAATTCCCACCGAAGCAATTGCAGCTAAAATAACAGTCAATAAGGCAGCAAATAAATCGGCAGCTGGCACAAAGTCGAAATCAAAATTTTGATTGGGGAGCATGCCAAGGACCAGTCCAGCCAAAATGCAGATGATTCCCAAGATTCCGAATACCCCAAACCCAGGAATGACAAATAGTTCTAATGCAAGGAGGACTATGCCGAGAATGAATACGATGATTTCCCAGTTTTCTGCTAATCCATTTAAATAATAAGGAGTGAAATAAAGAATGACAGAAATGATGGATGCTAATATCGGGAAGCCTACTCCTGGTGTTTGCAGTTCAAAATAGATTCCTCCAATAATGATTAAAATCAAGAATCCACTTATCGCAGGGTTAAGAAAAAATGCAATGATTTTTTCCACCGTTTCTGTTTCGTAGACAATTAATTCAGAGTTTTTTAAATCTAAACTGCTGATCAGGTCATTGATAGAATTAAATTCTCCATCACAAAACCCATATTTCTCAGCTTCAGATACCGAAAATGTAATGACAGATCCGGTTTCGCTGATTCCATCGATTTCAATTTTTTCATCCACCATCGCTTCCGCAATTTTCGGATCTCTTCCTTTGGCTTCGGCTGTACTTCGCATCATGGATCTCATGTAAGATTGATATTTGTCAGGAGCGGCAGCTCCATCCATGCCATTTACAACAGTCGCTGCGCCAATGCTTCCTCCTGGAGCCATGTAGATTTTGTCACAGGCGATAGAGATTAAGGCACCAGCTGAAGCGGCGTCTTTGTTAATGAAGACATAAACAGGGATGGAGGATTCCAAAATCATCGTCCGGATGTCATCTGCGTCGTTTACCGCGCCGCCATAAGTATCCATTTCGATGATGATCAGGTCGGCTTCTTCTTTCATAGCCCTTTCTAAGGCAAGCTTGACCCTTCTGTTCATGGCTGGATCGATGTCTTTGTCTATTTTAAAAGTAAATATTGTTTCGATCTCAGAGTTTTGCGCCAATAAATTCTTTGGAGAAACCAGGGAAAAAGCAAAAAGAAGGATGAATAGGGTTTTCATAATTTAATATCCGCAAGTGCTCTGAAAATATACGAAAAGGTGCCGGAATCCTTTTGATTCTTTGACTTTGGCCATTGGAATGGGGAGAAATAGAAAAGCATCTTATTGATTTTCAAAACTGTTTAGAATGGAATTTTTGATCTGGGGCAAAAAGGGATTCCCTAATCATAAAATTAACTGACTTTTCTAGCATAATTCTTGTTTCCTCTTCTATTCGAAATTAATCTTGTATTTAAGAATACATTTATATTCAATCCCACTAGTTACTATGATTTTCGGATCAAAATCCCAATTTGTTTTATTTGCTAGCTTTCTTCTTTCTACAACTGCTTCTTTGGCCAATGGCCTGGAGAAAATAGATTCTGTAGGAGTAGAAAAGGTAGGGGATAAAACCTATATTCTTCATGCTGTAGAGCCTAAGGAGACTTTATTTGGAATCAGTAGGAGGTATGCTGCACCTGTAAGCGAAATAATTGAGTCCAATGAGGTTCTGAAACAAGGCCTGAAGATAGGGCAGACGATTCGGGTTCCTTATATCGCTAAATCTGAAATTCCTGATGGTGCTAGCCTCCATAAAGTGGCGCCAGGGGAAACCTTATTTTCGATTTCTAAAAAATACAATACCTCGGTCAGCGAGGTGATGCAATGGAACGAGTTGAAGGGGAATGATCTTAGTGTCGGTCAGGCGCTGATCATTAAAAAACCAATTGCAGCAGCTGAGCAGGCAAAAGTGGAACCAACTCCTGCTAAAGAGACTCCATCTACTCCAGTTGCAGTAGCTACCACTTCTGTCCCTGCAAAGAAAGAAGTAGTGGAAAAACCAAAAGTGGAAGAGAAAAAGGCTGAAAAAACGCAGCCAATTAAAACTGAATCTGTCCCAGTCAGAACTGCAGAAAACAGTGTTGCAGTGGCCCCTGGAGAATGGGTTTCCCATGAAGTTAAATCTGGAGAAACCTTGTTTTCTATTGCTAATCAATACCAGGCGAGAGTGGAGGATTTGATCACTTGGAATGCCCTGACATCCAATAATGTGAAAGTTGGACAGTCTCTTAAAGTTGGAAGAGGGGCAGTAGGTCCATCGACAGTCCCAATTGTGGGAACACCAAGAGTGGTTTCGAATGTGGATGAAATGAATATTCCTGAAGATACAGATAATGCTTCTGGCGGATTTAAAAACATAAAAGAAACAGGCCAGGCTGAGTTAATAGAGGGAACTGGAGGTCATAAAAAATACTTGGTTCTGCATAGAACGGCTCCTGTGGGAACAATAATGAGAATCAAAAACGAAGAAAATGACATCACGATTTTTGCAAGAGTGGTAGGGACACTCCCAGAAACTGGCGATAACAGCAGGTTGGTTATTAAATTATCCCAAGCTGCCTATGATCAGCTAAAGGCTGTTAATCCTAGATTTCCGGTAGAAGTTGTTTACTAATTGATTGAAAATGATCAAGAAAGCCCGACAAAGTCGGGCTTTTTTTATTCCCCAATTTTAAGAATTTTTTGTTTATCCTTCTTTGAAGGCTAATTTTGCAGTAGAATTTTGCCCGATGAATAAAGCCCAACTCATATTTCACCACATCTTCAGGTTCATTTGGAATGCAATCTTTGTCATTTCATATCCGATCCTGGCAAGTTTTGGACTGCTTTTTATAGGGCTTACCTATCTGTTTTCATTGATTTCAAAATTTTTGATGCGTATCAAGCCAGAAGGGAGTAAAGTGGTTTTGAAAGAGGTGGAATGGGAGCCGTTGCCCGTGACCAATGATATTTTAGAGGCAAAATTGCATAAACAAATTATGTTTGGGCCTTCTGGGTATTTGTTGAGAAGAACGGATGGGGTTCCTTCAGTCCTAAATGATTTTGTTTTTGGAAATAAAGTTAGAATCCTGGACGAAGGTTTGATTCTGGAAAAGTGGAATAGCACCGATTCGAAACACTTGCCCGATTTTGACATTTGTCTATATGATCCAGATCGGGATAGTTTGAAGTCACTGACCAATATCAAATGCTTTGATTGGCATGTTTCCGAAAAAATTGACAATGAACTTTCCTTCAAATGGTTTGATGGTACCCAAGGGGGAGAAGTGAAAGTTGCACTTTGATGGTGGACTTGAAAGGTTTTCTGGACGATAAGGTCGAGCAATACAACCAGCCTGGATTCATTCCCAATGATCCGATTTCCATTCCGCATCGCTATTCCAAGAAACAGGACATAGAAATCACCGGTTTTTTTGCCTCAATTCTTGCTTGGGGTCAGCGAAAGACCATCATAAATAAATGTCTAGAACTATTTAAAAGAATGGATGATGCTCCCCATGATTTTCTGATCAATCATCGGGAATCGGATTTGGAAAGTTTTTTGAGCTTCAAACATCGGACTTTCAATGACATTGATACCCTTTATTTTATTCATTTTCTTTCCTGGTTTTACAGGAATCATGCTTCATTAGAGGAAGCTTTTCTTTTGGAAAGAAATTACGGAGATGCTCCCATGGAAAAATTGCTAGTCAGTTTTCATGAGTTCTTTTTTTCTTTGGCAGATGCTCCCCAAAGAACCCGAAAGCATATTGCAACTCCTTCAAGAAAAGCAGCTTGCAAGCGTATCAATATGTTTTTGCGCTGGATGGTAAGAAAAGATGGGAAAGGAGTGGATTTTGGAATCTGGGACAGGATTCAACCTTCCCAATTGATTTGCCCATGTGATCTGCATGTGGATCGAGTAGGAAGGAAATTGGGATTGATTACCAGAAAGCAGACCGATTGGTTAACCGCATTGGAATTGACAGATAAGCTTCGGGAATTTGATCCGAAGGACCCTGTGAAGTACGATTTTGCCCTGTTTGGATTGGGGGTAGAGGAGAAGTTTTAATGAAATTTTTTCACCTCTGGAGCATCAGCTACGGTAGAAATACCATCAGATAACCTCGAAGCATACTGGTCAAGTAGCTCGAGAATCCTTTCAGATTTTTTTGATTTCACAATCAGTCCTGCGTGGTAATCCAGTGGGACTCTGAAATAAACTTCTTCATCATCAAAACTACTTAAATCAGGATGCTGAACATTGGCTAATGTCAAAACGATTCCAGCATAGTTCTTACTGACTTTAGGGAGTTTGTAAGGTATGTTTTTAGCTATATGATCTTCGATTTTAGCCCACTCAGCCCATAAATTAATGTCTGTTGCTGCTTCGACCATTTCAGCTAAATGCGCTCCACCCACTCGGGAAGAGGTTTCCAGAAAATAGATCTCACCATCCTCTTTGCATTTAATAAACTCCGTGTGTGTGGCACCAGATTGCATACCAAAAGCCTTCATAATGGCATTATTAGCTATTTTGATTGCTTTATCATCTTCAGAATTGTACTGGATATTCGCACTTCTGAAAATTCCTCCCCCTTGGGAAATTTCCATCGGAGTAGCCAGATATTTTGAGACACAGCAGAATAGATTTTTCCCCTCAAATTGAAGCCCATCAGCATGATAAACATCTCCTGGTTTAAACTGCTCGACTAAATAATAGAGTCGGTTTTCCTCTAGTTCATGGATTTTATTCCAAAGAGTTTCTTTGTCGAAAACTTTGATGATGCCATTTGCTGATGCTTCAGATCTTGGCTTTAAAACCCATGGCGGAGCTACATGATCTGCAAATTGATTGATATCTTCATCATGAAATAGAGAAGTGAAATCAGGGACATTGATTCCCGCATCTTTTGCCTTCATCCTCATTGCCAACTTATCCCTAAAATACCTTCCTGTCGTCTGACCCATCCCAGGAATTCTGAAATGTTCTCTCAAATAAGTGGCTTTTTCTACATCATAATCATCCAGAGAAATGATGCTTTCGATTTTATGGGATTTCAGTAGTCCTCCGACTCCTTTGAGCAGGATTTCCATGTCCCAATCCAGATCTTGACCTGGCATGTAAAAAACTTCATCGATGTATTCAAATGCCCAAGGCTTGTCTTTAATTTTTTCAGAAGTAATCAAGAATACCCGGTTCCCTTCTTTTTTTAATTGAGTGAGAAAAGCATTTCCCTTAAAAAAATTTGAAATGCAAAGAAATGTTTTGCCTTGGTTTTCCATACCTATAATTGATTTTCGATGAATTTAAGTAATAAACCTACACCAAAAGCAGTTCCTGATTTAGTTTTAGAAAATTCTGTGTCCCCAAAAGCCACACCCGCAATATCCAGATGAGCCCATTTGGTATGTCCATGTGTAAATGCTTCAAGAAATTTAGCCGCTGTAATCGCTCCGGCGATAGGTTTGCCATGGTAATTTTTAATATCCGCAACCTCTGAATCCATTTCTGACCTGTAAGCTTCCCAAAGTGGAAGTGGCCACACTTTTTCTCCGGCTGCCATACTGGCATCCTGTATTTCTTTGGAAAATGACTCTTCGTTGGCAAATAAAGCTCCGCATTCGTATCCAAATGTTCCAACGCTACTTCCTGTTAAGGTAGCAAAGTCAATCAACTGATCTGGGGAATAGTTTTGGACCATATAGGAAAGCCCATCCGCAAGTATCAAGCGACCTTCAGCATCAGTATCTATCACTTCTATGCTCAAACCAGCATGTGATCCTATCACTTCGCTTGGGAGGTATGCATCTTTGTCAACCGAATTTTCAACTGCAGGTACAATTGTAGTCAAGTTGATAGGCAACTCTAAGTCTGCAATCAATTGGGTAGCTGCCAATACTGCGGCTGCTCCTCCCATATCTGATTTCATATGGACCATGCCGGCGGTTTTGATATTTAAACCTCCTGTATCGAATGTCACACCTTTGCCAACCAATCCCAAATGGAATTTAGCAGCTGAATGTCGGTATTCTAAAATAATGAATCTAGACGGTTTTGCACTACCTCTCCCAACAGCCAAAAATGCCTTTAAGCCTTCTTTTTCGGCTTTTTCTTCGTCGAAGACAATTGTTTGAATGGCTGAATTCTTAGCTTTCTCCTTTGCCCAATTTGCCAGATATTCGGGCGTCAAAACATTAGGAGGGAGATCCACCATTTTAAAAGCCTCAATTTTTGCTTTGGCGATTTTAGTTGCTCTTTTTAATACTTTTTCTAAGTCGACCAAACCCGAATAAATGGAAACCTCCAAATCATCATAACTTTTTGATTGTTCTTTTTTGAAAAATGCCAATGAATAAGTGCCAAGTTGTAGTCCTACCAATGCAGATTCTGCCATTTCTGAAGAAAATTCATCAGCAAAATCGATTTTGATTCCAGATTCTACCCATTCAGAATTTTTGGAGAGAATTCTCCTAAATGAATGACTGATGTCGGAATAGGATGGGTTTTTTCCTAATCCAATTAAAAGGAAAGTTTGATCTTCAGATTCCAGGATAAATGTGCTGTTTTTCTTTCCCGAAAATAAATTAGGCTTGATGGTTCTTTTGAGTTTCAACTCAAGAATCGATGCGAGATGATCTTCCAATACTGGAATAATGACCAAATTCTGATTTAATGAGGTATTCGGGTTGATCTGAAATTTCATGTTTGCTTGGTTTGGTTTTCTTTTTCTATCCCCAAGACTTTGGGGAGGAATCCCACATTGTATAAAACTTAAAAGTATTAGTAGTAAGGTACTATTTAATCAACTTTATCACTGTAAAATAGCCATTCGATGGCTTTCGGGAACTCATCGCTCCAATATTGTTCGGTATGTTTTCCTTCTTCATTAATGCTCAATCTCACTTTTACTTTTCCCTGGAAGCTTTCTCTTTTTAAAATCCTCTTTCTCAGTTTAGTGACATGTTTGACCATTGTTTCACTTTCATCTCCACCTGCATAGAGGTAAATTCTGGTTTCCATTGGCTCAAAATAGTCCAGAAAACCCAATTTAATTTTTGGAATCACCCAAAGGGAAGGTGAGAAAATCATGAGTTTCCCAAAAACTTCCGGATAAATCAAACCGGAAAATATACTGACCAAAGCACCCATTGAACTGCCTCCGATTCCGGTAAATTCTCTCTCACTTTTAGTTCTGTAGGTTTTGTCCACAAAAGGTTTGAGGGTGTCGGTGATAAATCGGATATACTCTTTCCCGTTTCCTTTTCCCAAAACCGTTTTGCCGACATTGTATTCTTGAAGTCGATCTGACTCACCATGTTCTACAGCGATGATGATGATTTTTCCTATCCCATAATCAGACATGACTGCCAGCTTTTTGTCAATCTGCCAGTTGCCAAATTCGCTTTCTTCATTAAAAAGATTTTGGGCATCCTGTAGGTATAAGACCGGATAAGATTGATCACTCGATTCATAATCATGGGGGAGAAGAGCCCAGATTTTTCGGGTTTTGTTGAGCTGTGGGATTTCAAATTCCTCTGAGATCAAGTGGATTTTTGGAAGCTGGCTGGGTCGATATGGCAGCCAGTTTTTTCTCCATTTTGCTACCTTTTCGACTTTACTGTTTTGTTCATCATTCCAGTGCCGGTTGGGAGTTTTATTTCCATACCGATCGATTTCTACTTCCGACCAGTCTCCTTTGGTGAATTTATAAATCAATTCTTTTTTGAACTTGACCTCATTAGGAAATGAAAATTCATATTTCCCTTTTGCCAGTTTAGTCATCAAATAGTGAGGGTCCTGGGTTTTCCAGTCATTGAAATTACCGGAGATATAAACCGGCCGATCATCATCTTGGGATGTTTGAAGGATGATTTTTCTGCCTGTTTTGGTTTTTGTATTGGTGGATGATTTTACTTCTGAACTCATAACCTAGGGTGATTTTGGCTTTAGCCAAATGCAAAAATAGACTTTTGTATCTGTAGATAGAAGTAAAATTTCCCAGCTTAGATTTTTTGATCAGGACGGAATCGGATTTCTTCCGGGTAAGGAAAAGCATGAATCAATTCACCTCTGCCGATTCTCAGTTGGATTCCCTGCCAATGCTCCGGCGAAAAAAGATCCTGATGGTACTCCAGGAAATGTTCTTTTAAATCTTTACGGCCAATCATCCATCTTTTGAAATCCTCAGGAAATACATCGTTTTTTGCAATCGAATACCAAGGTTCGGAAGCGTAAATCTGTTCATAGGTTTCTGCTTTTGGTTTGATCCGGAAGTTCATATCAGTCAAAAACTCAATTTCATCATAGTCATAAAAGATGACTCTTTTCTGCCTGGTCAGCCCAAAGTTTTTGGTCATCATATCTCCGGGGAAAATATTAGCCTGAGCCAATTGGAGAATCGCTCTCCCATAATCCTCTACTACTTTTTTGCCTTCCTCTGTATCGCAGTGTTCCAGATACAGGTTTAAAGGCTCCATTTTTCTCTCTGTGTATAAGTGCTTTAAAACCAAGTGAGTATCTGTAAAGTTGAGTAAAGAATTGGTCGTGTTTCTCAACTCTTTGACAAGGTCAGGACTGATTCGCTCGATTGGGATTTTGAAATATTCGAACTCATGGGTGTCGGCCATACGACCCACCCGATCGTGAAGAGAGACCAATTTATATTTCTCCCTGACCTCCTGTCTTGTCATGTTTTTTGGAGGTTCAAAGTGATCTTTGATCAGTTTAAAAACGATGTTTAGAGAAGGTAATGTAAAGACTGTCATCACCATGCCTTTTATGCCGGGCGCTACGACAAATTGATCGGAACTGCTTTCTAGATGGTGCAAAAAATCCCTGTAGAATAGTGTTTTTCCATGTTTGTTAAATCCGATAGCATTGTAGAGTTCGTGGATCTTTTTGTGAGGAATAACTGAGCTCAAAAACGCCACGATTTCAGACGGAACTTCTGCCTCTACCATAAAATAGGATCGGGTGAAGCTAAACATGTGGCTCATCAGATTGGGATCAAAAATCAGAGTATCCACAAAAACTCCCTTTTCGCCATGTAAAACTGGAATGATGAAAGGCATCCATTTTTTGCCGACAAAAGTCCTTCCGATCAGATAGGCTGCTTTATTTCTATAGAATACAGATTTCAAAATTTGGGTTCTCGTATCAGGAGCAATGCTGTAGCGAGTTAAAATGACTTTCCTAACACCCTCAATCAAAAACTGGATATCTTTTTCTTTGTCCATAAAAGGAGCGCCAAAATCAAAATCATCCAAAATCTGACGGATGATTTTATCAAGCCCCAAGCCTTCTGGATAGTTTCTGATCAAGTCTGAATTTTCCCGGATGCTACAGAAATCATGACCCTCCATGACAAACATCAACTCTTCATCGATGGCAAGATTCTCAAAGGTTTTTCTGATCACAGAATTGAAAAAAGTTTCGGCAATTTCCAACTCAGGTATATCCACGATCAGTTGGGCATAGTTCGATTTAATAGCAGCCCAGAGTTCTCGATCTGTATTTTTTGAACCCAATAATTCTCTGCAGGAAGCAGCTAGAGGGAAAAGTAAATCCTTGTATAGTCTCAACCTTTGTTTATGGTTAAGTTGGATAGCTTTCCAATTTTTTTGGCTAAAATATTTGGGGGTTAATTGGGTATAGGTATTGAAAGAATTGATGTATGTCAAAAAACCATTCAGGATTTTTTTTGCGATCTGAATTTCAAGAGAATCGTCCATGCGAAAAGAGTAATTTCAAAATTGTAAAGGCAAGATACACAGATAAATTTTTTTTGGATTTGGAGAAGATTTTTTGTCCTGATTTTTAGGAGGTTAACATTTGTAATTGGTTGGGAAATAAAATTTTGAAAATCTTTCGCAATCGATTGTTTGGAGGATATGAAAACATTTTCTACTTTTCGCAAGTATTCATGAATTGAATATCTACAATAGGTTTAATAGGTTTGAGAGCAGGAAAAGGCCAGGATTTTATCCGGGCCTTTTTTGTTTTTTAATGACTCTAGATTAGTTTCAACTTTCCCTATTTATTTTCTATGAAGATTTCCACCACTTTTAAAGTAAAAATCCTGGCTTTTCTGGTTCTAGCAGGGATTTTAGTTGCTTGTGAATCCACAGAAAAAGAAACAGAAAACGTGGATGAAATCCTGTCTTTGGATGAGGAAGAAGAAAAAAAATTATTGGGGTATATCCAGAATGGGTTAAATGAAAAGTCAGATTGGAAATCCCATTGGTCAGAATTAATCGGATCAATTGATGCAAGTGATTTTAATTTGATCCAATCTGACACGATTGATCCAATGGAAATGCCGGAAAAGAATCCGATTTTGCCTGGTGATCCTCTTTTTCCTTATCAGATTCCTAACCCTGCGGGAAATGGGACTATGGATATCTACAGTTACAAAATCGAAGCACAAGAAGGATTGGATTCTCCATTTTTAAACCCCGATTCTGAGGTGATTTGGTATAGAGAAGATGGGATGAAAGAACGTCTCTTATTTATGGGACCTTCTGGGATGTTTGAAGAAGGATTATGGATGGATGCTGAAACTTTTTTGGTATTCGGATATTTTCAGGAGGAAGCAGGTTTTAGACCCATGGCTTGGGTGATTGAGTTAGATACTCATCAAGTACATAGGTACCAACTTGAAAGAATAGAGGAAGAATACGATAGCGAATCGTATCTAAATCAAAAAATTAAAAAGGTTGATTTGAGTTGAAATGGAGTTTGATGGGTTTATAGAAATTCTGAGAAATGGCCTGAAATCACCACTTCCAGGAGTGGATGCTCATCTGTCAATGTCTCCAAGACCAGTCAATTGGAAAAGGTTTGAAAGCAAGCGACCTGAAAATCATAGAAAGGGAGCTGTTTTACTTTTGTTTTATCCCCAGGGTGGAGAGCCGTTTTTTCCTCTGATTAAACGTCCAGAATACGAGGGTGTGCACAGTGGGCAGATAGCCCTTCCAGGAGGTAAAATGGAGCCGGAAGATCCTGATTTGGTATTTACGGCACTTCGAGAAGCATCTGAGGAAGTGGGCGTGAATCCTGATCAAGTAGAAGTTTTGGGTCAAATGACGGATTTGTATATCGCTCCCAGTAATTTTTTAGTGACCCCAGTAATTGGTATTACACAAACCAAGCCTGAATTTGTACCGGAGGTAAAAGAAGTGGCAAGAATCATTCAGACTACAGTGAAGCACTTATCGTCTCCAGAAATCCGGAAAGAAAAAATCCTGGAAATAAGCAATTCCTTTAGTCTTAACACTCCGTATTTCGAAGTCGATGATGAAATGGTTTGGGGGGCTACTGCCATGATTTTAGGCGAATTGCTTCAATTATTGGAAAGGGGAAAGTAAATCCTTTGATTTTCTGGAGATTTTATTGGTATTATCGTAATTCACTCCGTATTTCGACCCATGGAAGAAAAAAGCGCCTTATTCACAAATGATGCAGTGGTATTTGGAATTCTAATGGCCATTTTGGCTTTGGTCTTTGCCACTTCATCGAGCTCTAATACTTTTTTTAAGAAATTCTATAAAGTCGTTCCCACTGTACTTCTATGTTACTTTATTCCTGCGGTTTTCAATTCCATGGGTTGGATATCAGGTGAGGATTCCGGAATTTACCATGTGGCAAGTAGGTATCTTTTGCCAGCCTCACTGGTGCTGTTTACCATCAGCATTGATTTAAAAAGTATTCTGAAATTAGGCCCAAAAGCCCTAACCATGTTTTTGGCTGGTACCATAGGGATTATGTTGGGAGGACCACTTGCTTTGGCAACTGTTGGGTTTATTCAACCGGAGTTATTAGGAGGCTCTGGACCCGATGAAGTGTGGAGAGGTTTGGCCACCATCGCAGGATCCTGGATCGGTGGTGGAGCTAATCAAACCGCGATGCTGGAGGTGTTTGGAGCTAGCCCTGCTTTGTTCAGTCAGATGATAGCAGTGGATGTACTGGTTGCCAATTTATGGATGGCCTTTCTTCTTTATTGGGCTGCCAAACCCGAGGTAATTGATAAAAAGTTTAAGGCTGATAATACAGCAATTTATGAGCTGAGAGATAAGATTTCGGAGTTTAGAGAAGGGATCATGAGAATACCCTCTTTGTCAGACACCATGATTATTTTGGGAGTAGGATTTGGAGTTACTGGATTTTCTCATTTGATAGCGGATACCATCGCCCCATGGATAGGTGAGAATTATCCTGAATTGGGTCAATATTCTTTGGATTCTTCATTCTTCTGGATTGTGGTTGTTGCCACTACGATTGGTTTGATACTTTCTTTTACCAAAGCTAGGAATCTCGAAGGAGCAGGTGCTTCCAGAATGGGCAGCGTTCTTTTGTATGTTTTGGTAGCATCTATCGGAATGCAAATGGATTTAGGAGCAGTTTTGGACTCCCCAATTCTTTTTCTAATAGGGATTTTGTGGATGTTCTTCCATATCCTCATTATGTTGATATTTGCATTCTTAATCAAGGCACCTTTCTTCTATGTGGCAGTAGGGTCTCAGGCAAATGTGGGTGGAGCTGCCTCAGCACCCATTGTTGCCTCTGCTTTTGATTCATCTTTGGCACCAGTAGGCGTTTTATTGGCTGTATTGGGCTATGCTGCTGGTACCTATGGGGCATATCTTTGTGGATTGATGATGCAGGCAGTTTCTGGAGGTTAACATGGAGTCTAGGCGAAAATTGATATTGGTTTGTGAAGGGTCGGATTGTAAAAAAGCAGAATCCAAGGCTCTCAGAAAAAGTATAGAAAAAGAACTCAATTCAGGTGAATTCAAAGGTCAATGCAAATTGATTCGTACCAAGTGTATGGATTTTTGTAAATCCGCTCCAGTGGTGATTGTAGGAGAGCATGTCAATAAAAAAGCAACCTTGAAAAAAGTAATAGACCAATTAAAAAAGTCCTGAATGATCAGGACTTTTTAAGTTTATTTTTTGGAAATTTTTACAGCCGTGCCACTGACGGTGACCATGAGCATTCCATCCCTGATTGTTTCATAATCTAAGTCAATGCCAACAATTGCATTTGCACCAAATGCTCTTCCTTGCATTTCCATTTCAGTCATTGCTGTGGCTTTAGCCTCCCGTAAAACTTGTTCGTAGGCAGAGGATCTACCGCCGACAATATCAGTAATACTTGCAAAAAAATCTTTGAAAACATTGGCTCCAATAATAGTTTCTCCTGAAACTACTCCTAAATATTCATCGATTTGATAACCATCCAAGGATGGGGTAGTTGAAATAATCATAGTGTGGTTTTTGAGTTTTGTACCATTTTAATTTGATTTAATCACGAATTTATCAAAATCAAGGTTTTGATAAATTCCCGAAAGACTAAAATACGGGGAAATTAAGTTTATTTTTTTCGATTAAATTGTGTTTAAAAGGTCAAACCTGATTGGAATGTCATCATACTTTTAGCCATATTAGCCTACATTTTATAATTTTAGTCCAAAGGCTTGGGGGATAGTTGTGTATTTAGCTGTATGACAAAGTTTCAACAATTTGATATTTCTGATTATTTCGATCAAATGAGTGAACCGCTTCTGATGATTGATTCTGAAGAAATCCTGTTTTTTAATGCACATTTCAAATCCAATTATGTTTTACCCAAAGATGATTGGAGAATTTTTGTGGATTACCCGAATGTAATCGAGGTTTTAACTCATTATTTTGAGGAGGGGGAGCTTCCTACTATCACGTTTCATAAGTCTCTCGAATCGTTGAATCATGAATACATGTTGTTTGAGTGGTCTTTTGTGCCTTTGCCTTCCAGCTATTCGGAGCGTTTTTTAATTCTTAAGGGAGTCAGGTCAAAATTTTATTCTGGATCCTTGGTGGATGGAGTTGCAAAAGGCGGACTCGATGAGGCAGATTCCACCTTTCGGTACTTAGAAAGCATTCTGAATAATACCCATGATTTAATTTCGATTCTGGATGTTGACGGTAATTATAAATTTATTGGCCCCAACGTGGGCAGAACTCTTGGATTTAAAGTAGAAGATATCGTTGGGAAGAATTTCAGACAATTTGTAGAATCTGGAATAATAGAATTAGTCAAAGGGAACTTTGAGGAGGCACTGGAATCGGAAGAGGAAGTGAATATCGATTTCTGGATCAACAGGTCTGATGGAAAAAGGATTTATGTAGAAAGCTACGCCCGGAATCTTCAAAATCACCCTAATATTAAAGGGGTTCTATTTAGTGCTAGAGATATTACAACTTATAAATTGACAGAGTTTTCCTTGCAAAGGCGGTTTGATTTGGAGAATATCATCAACAAAACGTCTTCTTTGCTGATCAATGAAAACCCTAAGGAACTGACTAAGAATTTTGTCAATGCTTTATCCCAACTCAGCAAATCCTTAAAAGCAAACTGGTCAAAAATTTTTATCAAGAAATACGAAAACTCCGAGCTAGAACTAGTGGCGTCATGGGATAGGAGTAAGCAAGAGGAAAAAGGAAGTTTAGATTGGGGTTTTATCAATTCACAGATTCAGATGTCGCCAAATTCTGATGATTTTGGGAAAGTTGGATTGATTACCACTTCAAAAGAAGAGTCTCTGATTTTAATTCCCATGATTTCCTCTTTGATGTTTAAAGGCCTCGTCATCATAGGGATTAATGAAAAAGACAATTTTTTAGATGAAAATGAACTCCAGATTTTAAGGCAACTTGGAGATGTCTTTGCTGGAGCATACCAGGGTGGGCAACTACTTAGAAAAATAGAAAGAAATGAGAATTTGCTGGCGACCACAGAGTTGTTGGCCAAATCTGGATCTTGGCGATATAGTCAAAACAGAAATAGTTTTCATTTTTCCGGAGGCTTGGCAAAAATGTTTGGGTTGGGGGATAAACCAACGTATGCCAAGTTTTCCACATTGTTTTATAACATCGAAAAGAAGAATAGAAAAGAGTTTATCGAAAACCTCAAGTACACCATCGAAACTCAAAATCCATCATCTGGGGAGTTTAACATGGTTTCTAAACAGGAGGACGATAAGCCTACCCTAATCAGCTATGAAATCAATGCCCGGAAGCACTTTTTCAATCAAAGTCTAGAGGTTTTTGGTTTTTGCACTGATATCACCCAAAAGCGGGCATCTGAAGAGTATTTATTGTTGCAGTCCCAGATTTTGGCTCAGGTAAGTGATCCAATTTTGGTGACAGATTTACAGCTTAACTTTATTTATGTAAATGAAGCTGCGAAAATACTTTGTGGAAAAGACTCCAGTAAACCTTTCGGCGGAAGCTTTATCGATTACTTTGAATATCGGGATGAAAGTTTGGAACAGTTTCTTTCCTACCAAGGAGAAGAACCAGTTTGGCAAGATGAGATTTTTATCAAAATTCAAGGGAAAAGCCGAGAGCCTTATGACCTTTCTGTAAAAATTATACTTTCTGATAAAAATGAAAAGATAGGGTTTTCATTTGTGCTCCGGAATCTATCAGAAAAATATGAGTCCCAAAAGATTTCCAATAGGGCAAAGCTAATTGTAGAAAATAGCCCAACCATTCTGTTTAGGGTCGATCCTTACAGGGATTTCCAAATAGAATATATCTCCGAAAACATCAATCGATTTGGGTACGATTCGAAAAAATTGATTTCACAGAGAAAGTCATTTTTGGACTTGCTATATCCTGAGGATGCCCGAAAAATCAGAGAGACAGCCGAAAACAGTAGAGGTGAGCATGGGATCAGCGCTTTCTCAGGAAGTTATAGGTTAAAAAAATCAAACGGACAATATATCTGGGTAGAAGATCAAACCCAGGATGTATTTGACGAGTCGGGTACCATCATACTGCATGAAGGAATCCTACAAGATGTAAATGACCGCAAGAATTTAGAAGTAATCAATGAAGAGCGGGACCGTCAATACAGAATCCTTGCATCGAACATTCCTGGAACGAATATATTCTTGCTCGATAAAGAGAGAAAATACATCGTGGCAGAAGGGACCAATTTTGAAAATTGGGGAATGAAGCGTGAGGATTTTGAAGGGAAGTTTTTGTGGGAAGTGTATCTGACTTCTTATGAAGAGGTGAGTGCTTTATTGGATAAAGTATATTATGACAGAGAAATCGTAGAGTCGGAGTTTCCTATTAAAAACCGCTATTATTCAAGAACATTCCGGCCTATTGTCATCAAAGATCAAGTGGAATTTGTCTTGAGTATCATACGGGATATTACCGAAGAGCATCAGGCAAAAGTCGACCTATTACAATCCGAAGAAAAGTATCGAACACTGGTGGAGGAATCCACAGAGATAATTTTTTCCCTTACTGAGACTTTTATTCTGAGATATGTATCTCCTAACGTATACCAATTTTTAGGGTATCAAGCAGAGGAAGTAATCGGAAGGAGCATTTTTGAATTTTTGAATCCTGATGATATGGGTGAATTCCAAAAAATGCTCGATTCGACAGATGATTTATTGGCAAAAACCCAATACCTAGAGTTTAGGTTACAGCATCGAAACGGCGAGTTTAAGGTGTTTAACTCAAATGGAAAGTTGATTTTCGATAAAGATGGAAACGCAAAATATTACACCGGCATAGCAAGGGATATTTCCAAGCTAAAAGAAGCGCAAAAGGAGCTGATGAAAGCTAAAGAAAATGCTGAACAAGCTTCCCAGATCAAGTCCCAGTTTCTTTCTATTATGAGCCATGAAATCAGGACTCCGATGAATGCCGTTATCGGAATATCACACCTTTTGATGGATGAAAAGCCAAGGCCTGATCAATTGGAGAATTTAAAGACTCTTCAGTTTTCGGCAGAAAACCTAATGGCTCTGATCAATGATATCCTGGATTACAATAAGATTGAATCCGGCAAAGTGGAACTGGAAAACGTGTCATTTGATTTGAAAAATATCGTTTCCAGAATTGTACATTCTCATAGCTTTCAGTCCAATGAAAAGTCCTTAAAAGTAGTCTGTGACTTTGATGAAAAACTCCCAGATTTGGTGATAGGGGACCCGATCAGGCTTGGGCAGATTATCAATAACTTGATTTCCAACGCAATCAAATTCACTGATCAGGGTTTTGTGAAAATTTCTCTGGTGGAAATCGATAGGGAAAATGGAGAATCACTCGTGGAATTTACTGTAGAGGATACTGGGATAGGAATTCCACAAGATAAGATCAATTCTATTTTTGAAGCTTTTACCCAAGCCTCTTCCTCTACGACCCGTAAATATGGGGGGACCGGTTTGGGACTTGCAATTGTGAAAAAACTAGTAGAACTGTTTGAAGGAGAGATTACTGTGGACTCCCAAGAAGGAATTGGCAGCAAGTTCACTTTTAAAATAAGTTATAGAGTGGACCAATCGGATATGGTAGAGAGCTTTAAGGGGCATGATAAACCTTCAAAATCTCTAGAAAATGCCTCTATTCTTGTTGCTGAGGATAATTATGTCAATCAGATTCTGATCCAGAAATTCCTAAAAAAATGGAATACAGGTAACCTTGTCATTGCTTCGGATGGAGAAGAGGCCTTGGAGCTTTTTGAAACACAAGATTTTAATTTGGTATTATTGGATCTTCAGATGCCTGTTCTGGATGGTTTCTCGGTAGCAAAAGCTATTAGGAACCATAGCGAGAAAGCAAAAAGTGAGATTCCTATCCTCGCCTTGACTGCTACATCACTTCATGAAGTAAAGAAGGACTTGATTGAAATTGGATTTACTGATTTTGTGCCCAAGCCATTTATTCCGGAAGTCCTTTATGAAAAATTAATTAAGTCCTTAAATCAGAAAGATTACTCTGGCTTTTCTGTTTAGCATTAATTTTGCGTAGTACGGACGAGACTTATAAGTCGAATCAAACAGAGTAATTTCATGTCCCTTTTTTCGCGTTTTTTTCTCTTCGTATTATTCTTAGGGATCTCCTATAATCTTCCGGCTCAGCGCTTAATAACAAAAAGGTCCTCCTTTTATCTTATGGCGGGTACTTCAGGTGCCAAGCTAAGGCAATTTGACCAATTGCTGGAAGATCGAGGACTATCCGGTTTAAGAAATAAATATCATACAATTGGAATGGGGTACCAGGCCAGGTACAACGATTTTGTGATAGGTATGGAAATTTATCATAACCGAGGAGCAAAGAGTGAGCTGGATGACTTCAAACTAAACTATAGAACCTCCAGGGCTTTGCTGAACATTGGCTACGCTTTTATTGAGGAATCGAATATCCAATTGATCCATTACATGTCCATAGGGGCAGGGTTCCTGAATTTTCAAATGCTCCCTCAGAGTTCATCGCAGTCCTTGGAAGGCTTTTTGGCTAATCCTTCTCAAGGGTTTATTCTTAGAGAAAAGAATATTCAAAACGGAACTAAGTACTATGGTAATTTCCTGACAGAAACGGGGTTTCAGTTAAGTTATGACTTTGACCTGCCTGGGAGAAAAGAAGCACTTGAAATCTTACTGAAGCTTGGCTATGCTTTTAGTCCATTTGAAGGGAAATGGAATTTGAATGGGCTTTCATTTGACAATGCACAAAGTGGAGCATTTATCCGCGTAGGAGCAGGATTGACACTTCCGGATAGAAATTTCTTTTACAAAGATGCATCTATAGGTCTTTACCTTATTAATGGGATTCATTTTACAAGTCCAGATGCTTTTAATGAAAAGCTAGAGGCCGAAGGTTTTAATTCTTTTGATGGAAAACCTTCCAATCTCGGACTTCGGATTTTAGGTGAAAGCGGCAAATTCCTTTATGGAGCAGATATTTATAACCTAGCCTTAAAAGGATCGGCCAATAATATCAGAAACCATACACTCAATAGTTTGAGAGTATATGGGAATTTAGGAATGAAATTTATCCAATACAGGAATTTTGCCATCGGTGGCATTGCAGGCCTGGGGTTTGGAAACATTCGATATACCAATACGATGAAGGCTAAACCGGATTTCCCCGAACTGTTCGAGCAGAGAACGTTTGACGGATATTTAAGGAGTAGTGGATTGATGGGGAAACCGGAACTTTATGTGGAATATGGGATTCCGATTGGCAAAAGGAACCTTTTTGATGTGGTTTTAAATACTTCAGTGGGATATGAGCTTCCTCTCGCCAATTACAAATTGGCGGATTTAAGCATGGCTTCTTATATGGCGGCTCCTTACTTAAGTTTCGGTATCGGAGTAAGACCTTAGCAGATTAGTAGGATAACTGGAAATCACTTGACCAATTTTGATCCCAGAACCTGTTTTATTAGCAAAATGATATTACCTTTGATCTGCTTATCGAGAAAGACTGAGGGAAGGGCCCAACGACGTCTTAGCAACCTGTATCCAAGGTGCTAACTCCCATCCCGAGAAATCGGGAACAGATGAGCGGATGAGTCTTGGTACTTTTTTCCGTGTTTTGCTCGATTTGCTTTTGAATATTAATCTAAGATGCAAAACAGAACCGAACTCTTACTTCAGCAGATTTCTAAAAGAATTCTAATTCTAGACGGAGCGATGGGCACAATGATCCAACGCTATACTTTGACAGAGGAAGATTTCAGAACTCCTGATTTAGTGGATCATCCCAAGTCACTGAAAGGAAACAATGATTTATTGTCTCTAAGCCGGCCGGACATAATTAAAGCCATTCATGCAGAATACATGGAAGCAGGTGCAGATATTATCGAAACGAACACGTTTTCGGGTACTACTATCGCACAAGAGGATTATGGATTGGCACATTTGGCCTATGCCATAAACTTTGAATCCGCAAAACTTGCCAGGGAAATAGCAGAAAAATTCACTGCCAATAACCCAGAAAAACCGCGATTTGTGGCTGGAGCGATCGGTCCTACAAATAGAACAGCATCTTTGTCCCCAGACGTAAATGATCCCGGATATCGGGCTATTACTTTTGATCAACTGGCCATGGCCTATGCTGAGCAAGTTAGAGGTTTATTAGATGGTGGGGCAGATATCCTGTTGGTAGAAACAATATTTGATACCCTGAATGCAAAAGCAGCTTTGTATGCAATACAAGATGTTTTTGAAGAAAGAGGATTGCCTTTAGACCCAAAAGAAGGAGGGATTCCGATCATGATTTCGGGAACGATCACAGATGCTTCAGGTCGAACATTGTCTGGACAAACTACTGAAGCATTTTTGATATCGATTTCTCATGTCCCGTTACTTTCTGTGGGGCTGAATTGTGCTTTGGGAGCAAAAGAATTAAGACCATACCTAAAGGTACTGGCACAAAAAGCTCCGTTTTATGTGAGTGCTTATCCGAATGCAGGTCTTCCAAATGAATTTGGAGCCTATGATCAAGGGGCAAATGAAATGGCTGATCAGGTTCGGGATTTTTTGAAAGAAGGAATGTTGAATATCCTTGGAGGCTGTTGTGGCACCACGCCAGACCATATAGCAGCTTTGGCAAAGCTTTCAGAAGGCTTTCAGCCAAGAAAATTGAAAGAACAAGAAATAGAAGAAACACTGGACTGAGGAGATGGTAACAAATCAATACATGAAATTATCAGGTCTAGAGCCCTTGGTTCTGACCCCTGAAATCAACTTTGTGAACATTGGTGAAAGAACCAATATCACTGGGTCGAAAAAATTTGCCCGGCTTATCTTAAATGGACTTTATGATGAGGCGCTGGAAGTTGCTTTAGACCAAGTTCGTGGTGGGGCGCAAGTGCTGGATGTTTGCATGGATGAAGGGATGCTTGATGGGGAGTTTGCCATGGTCAAATACCTTAATTTATTAGCGTCTGAACCAGAAATCAGTAGGATTCCTATCATGATCGATAGCTCCAAGTGGGCAATCATTTTGGCTGGATTGAAGTGTATTCAGGGAAAGGGAATCGTAAATTCAATTTCTTTGAAAAACGGTGAAGCTGAATTTATTAATCAGGCAAAAACCATCAAAAAGTTTGGTGCTGCTGTAGTGGTGATGGCTTTTGACGAAGAAGGACAGGCAGATACCTATGACCGAAGAATTGAAATTTGTAAAAGAAGCTATAGACTATTAGTGGATGTCGTCAAATTCAATCCTCAGGACATTATTTTCGATCCGAATATTTTTCCTGTTGCCACAGGAATGGATGAGCACAAAAAAAATGCTCTGGATTTCTTCATGGCCACAAAATGGATCAAAGAAAACCTGCCTGGAGCCAAAGTAAGTGGAGGAGTCAGCAATGTCAGCTTTTCTTTCAGAGGAAATAATCCGGTAAGAGAAGCAATGCATGCGGCATTTTTATACCATGCCATCCATCATGGAATGGATATGGGAATAGTGAATCCTACCATGCTGGAAGTATATGATGACATTCCAAAAGATCTCTTGGAGCGGGTAGAAGATGTGCTGTTTGATAGGAGAGAAGATGCCACCGAGCGCCTTTTGGATTTTGCAGAGACCGTAAAATCTTCTGGAAAGAAGGAAGTCATCAATGAAGCTTGGAGATCGGATCCTGTTTCAAAGAGAATAGAACATGCATTGGTAAAAGGGATTTTGGATTTTATCGTAGAAGATACAGAGGCGGCAAGACTGGAGCTTCAAAACCCTTTAAAAGTAATCGAAGGTCCTTTGATGGATGGGATGAATGTAGTGGGGGATCTCTTTGGAGAAGGGAAAATGTTTCTTCCTCAAGTAGTGAAATCTGCCCGTGTGATGAAGAAAGCGGTCGCATACTTAGAACCTTTTATGCCTTTGCCGGAAGAAGGACAAGAAAAAAGTTCTTTGAAAAAAGTGCTGATGGCGACTGTAAAGGGAGATGTCCATGATATCGGGAAAAATATCGTAGGAGTGGTTTTAGCCTGTAACAGTTACCAAATCATCGATTTGGGAGTGATGGTAGATGCACAAAAGATCATTGATGAAGCCCTGAAAAATGAGGTGGATATCATTGGTTTGAGTGGGTTGATTACTCCGTCTTTGGATGAGATGGTGAATGTGGCTTCTGAAATGGAAAGACAAGGATTGAAAATTCCTTTGTTGATCGGAGGGGCAACTACTTCCAGAATTCATACCGCTGTTAAAATCGATCCCGTTTACAGCGGGACTGTGGTACATGTGACCGACGCCAGCAAGTCCGTACCTATAGCAGGAGAAGCGATTTCTTTTGAGACAAAAGAATCTTATAGACTGAAAATAAAGGAAACTTATGCGCAGTTGAGAGTAGAGCACGAAGCAAAGCAATCGGTCAAACAATTGGTTTCTTATGTAGAAGCGAAAGCGAATCCGGTAGAAATTGACTGGAACCAATTCGAACCTGTCCAACCAAAATCTTTGGGGAATACCATTCTCGAAAACCTGGACCTGAACATACTCCGAGAATATATCGATTGGACACCTTTCTTTAGTACCTGGATGCTGAGCGGTAGATATCCGAAAATTTTAGAGGATCCAATTGTGGGAGTGGAGGCGAAAAAGCTTTTTGTCGATGCCAATCAGATGTTGGATCAACTAATCCAGGAAAAATGGCTATCTGCAAATGCAGTTTTTGGAATATATCCAGTGAAAAGGGTGGAGGACGATGCGATTGTTTTGGATTCTGAAGGAAATAAAACCGGTGAATTCCATTTCTTAAGACAGCAAGGGAAGAAAGGAAAAGGAGTTCCTAATAGGTCATTGGCTGATTATCTTCATCCTGACAAAACCGATTATCTTGGTTGTTTTGCAGTGACAGCAGGAACAGGAATGGAAACTAAACTTGCAGAGTTTCAAGCAGCTGGCGATGATTACAATGATATTTTATTTAAGGCATTGGCTGATCGTCTGGCGGAAGCCGCTGCTGAATATGTCCATGAATTGGTGAGAAAGGATTATTGGGGTTACTCAGTGGAAGAATCATTGGACAATGATTCTTTGATCCGTGAAGAATACCTGGGAATAAGACCCGCTCCCGGCTATCCTGCATGTCCTGAGCATTCCGAAAAAGAAGAAATTTCAAGATTGCTTGACATGGCAAAAAATGCTGGAATCACGTTGACTTCAAGCTTTGCCATGTATCCTACATCTTCCGTTTCAGGGTTTTATTTTGCTAATCCAAACAGCAAGTATTTTGGATTGGGTAAAATCGGAGAAGACCAAGTTGCGGATTATGCAACTAGAAAAGGGATTTCCTTGAAAGATGCCGAGCGTTTACTTTCTCCGAACTTAGCCTATCAACCTACCTCTAAATTTGCCTCACAACCTATATGAAAATTACAGAACACCTGAAAAATGCGAAAGAAACGCTTTTTTCATTTGAGATACTCCCTCCACTAAAAGGGCAAAGCTTAAAAGAACTTTTGGAAGGGATAGAACCGCTGATGGAGTTTAATCCTCCATTTGTAGACGTGACCTATCACCGAGAAGAGTACATTTATAAGAAACATCCGAACGGACTTCTTGAAAAAATCAGCACCAAAAAAAGACCTGGAACGGTAGGGATTTGTGCGGCGATTATGAACCGGTTCCAAATCGACGCGGTACCTCATTTATTGTGTGGAGGTTTCACGAAAGAAGAAACCGAAAATGCCCTGATTGATTTGAATTTTATCGGAGTAGAAAACGTGTTAGCCCTGCGTGGCGATGCGCCAAAAACCGAAGGGAAATTTATTCCTGAGACGGATGGACATCATTTTGCCAGCGAGTTAGTGGAGCAAATTGTCCGTATGAACAATGGGAAATACCTTCATGAAGAGACTGAGACCAGTTTTCATACAGATTTTTGTATTGGTGTGGCAGGATATCCTGAAAAGCATTTTGAGGCTCCATCCATGAAGTTTGACCTGAAGAGACTGAAAGATAAAGTCGACAGGGGCGCCGAGTATATTGTCACACAGATGTTTTTTGACAATCAGAAATACTTTGATTTTGTCAAAGAAGTCCGTGCAGCCGGTATTACAGTTCCAATTATTCCTGGAATCAAACCTATCACTACCATGGGACAGATTACCATGCTTCCTAGGACCTTCTTTTTGGATCTGCCAGATGCTTTGATGGACGAATTGGAGAAATGTAAAACCAATGCTGAGGTACGGGAAGTGGGAATCGAATGGTCAATACAGCAGTGCAAAGAATTAGTAAAAGAAAATGTTCCTTCCCTTCATTTTTATACCATGAGTAAGGCAGGAACAACCTATGCTATTGCCAAGGAAGTTTTCTAATAATCATCAACTCTAAAATGAAGAAACCCACCTGTACTAGGCGGGTTTCTTGTATTAGAGGGAAATTTGGTGATTAATCCTTCTCTAATTCCATTCTGATTTTTTCGACCTTTTCTTTTGACTCATTACTTAATTTATCAAAGTTTTTTTCCAGCCAATCCAGACTTTCTTGAGTGGCATCTTCAATATCTTCCACCGTGTTTTTGGTTCCTTTTTCGATATTTTCAGAAGTCTTTTCCCACCAAGCTTCCACATTTTTCATGTGCATATCGGCGGTTTCTTCAAAGAGTTCTTGATCGTTTTTCGCATTTTCGACAATCGTCTCATAGCGGGTTTCGATCATTTCGATTTGTTGTTCATCGGCTTTAAGATCCTTGTAAACAGCTTCTGCCTTATTATCTAGGCTATCATATCGTTCGTCAATTGCAGCCCAGTTGTGAACGGGAACAATTTTTACCGCTGTCTCAATGCTGTCGACATAGCTTTGGAGTTCGGAAGTAACTTTGATTTTATCCTGTTCATCATACTGTTTGGTTTCACAGGCAAATGCAGTGACCAAAGCTGCTCCCATAAGTAAAGTTGATTTAGTTTTCATAGTTTATTGTGGTTGGTTTTGATGACTATCCTACAAGACCACTACCAAAAAACAAACTTTTTGAAATTATCTACTAAAACTCTTTTAAATGGCTCTAAAACAGAGTTTTTTGAATTTTTTCTTTGATAATCAGGTGTTTGTAATAAAAACAATAAGGAAAAATATCCCCAATTTATCCCATTTTTCACCATAGATTTCCTTATTGTTTAGGAGTAAGTTTTGATTTATTGGTAAAGACTATTGGCGCTATTCAAATAATTTCCCGAGTATGGGAATTTTAACTTTAGTAAATTCAGCCATGATTAAATTGATAGAGTGTCCAAGAGACGCCATGCAGGGAATTCCTCATTTTATTGATACTGCGATCAAAGCAGCATATATCAACCAGCTTTTGGCGATCGGTTTTGACACAATAGACTTTGGGAGTTTTGTCAGCCCAAAAGCGATCCCTCAGATGAGAGATACCGAAGAAGTGCTGAGTTTATTGGATCTCCACCATTCCAAGTCTAAACTTTTGGCAATAGTGGCCAATTTGAGAGGAGCAAATGACGCTTGCCACTTTCCTGAGATTGATTATTTGGGATTTCCATTGTCAGTTTCTGAAACGTTTCAGCAAAAAAATACCAATAAGTCTATTCAGGAAGCTTTGGTGGAATTAGAAGAAATCCAGAATGTATGTGAAGTCAAAGGGAAAACTTTGGTTACCTATCTCAGCATGGGTTTTGGAAATCCATATGGTGAGGCTTATTCCCCTGATATGATTGCTGGATTCGTTGAAAAACTTGATCAATTAGGAGTGAAGATCATTTCACTTTCCGATACAATCGGAATAGCAAACCCTTACTTAATTACAGAGTTATTTCAAATACAAAAACAGGCCTATCCTCACATTGAATTTGGAGCACATTTACATAGTACCCCTGATACGATTGGAGAAAAAGTTTTTGCAGGGCTAAAAGGAGGCTGCGATCGATTTGATGGGGCGCTGAACGGATACGGTGGATGTCCTATGGCAAAAGATGAGCTGGTGGGAAACATGGCGACAGAAGTGATGATCCAAACGCTGGAGTCGGCAGGTCATGATTTATTGATTAATAAAACTGAATTAAAAGAGGCCATGAAGTTGACACAATTTGTATTTACTCAGGTTTAAATGGCAGATCCTATCAAATCAAAAGTTAAAGCTTTAAGGCTTTATAGAGTGTTTCATCGATGGTTGGGTATACCATTGATAATTTTCTTTTTCCTCATTGGTATTACTTCGATTTTGCTGGCTTGGAAGAAAAAAGCAGAGCTTTTACCTCCTACTCTTAAAACCAAAGTAGAAAATGGTACTTGGATTTTGCCTTCTGAAATGGTGGAAATAGGGAAGTCTGAAATGAAGAAATTGAGTTTGGATCCGGATGTAGACAGGATTGATATTCGACCTGATAAAGGAATCGCGAAAGTGACTTTTAAAACTCATTTTACTGAAGTTCAGGTAGATGGGTTTTCCGGCGAAGTATTATCTGTGTCTACAAGGCACTCGGATTGGATCGAAAAAGTGCATGATGGCAGCATCTTTGATTATTATTGGACAGGGGAAGAAGCAGCAAAATTGACCTATTCCACGCTGATTTCCATCGGTTTGATTTTAATGAGTGTCAGTGGGTTTTATCTTTGGTACTTTCCCAAAAAGATCAGAAAACTTAAGCAGCATTAACCTAGGAGTTTGTATTTCTTTCCTGGAAGTGATTTAACGATTCCTTCAAATTCCAAGGAAAGCAATTTTGCAGATAAAAGCCCTAAAGGGATTTCTGTCAACGAGCTGATTTGGTCAATTTCAGCTTCCTGTTTTTCCATCAGGAGTTGTAGGATTTTCACTTCGTCCAAAGGCCTTTCTTTAAAATCTATCATAGGTTTGGCCACTTTGGTTTCTCCCGGTTTACTCCAAAAAAGTACTTCAGCAATGTCATTAGGGCCAGTATAGATGCTTGCTTTCATTTTTTTAATCAACTTGTTGCATCCTTCACTATACTGGGATTGTAAGTTGCCAGGAACAGCAAAAACCTCTTTGTCGTAGGAAAATGCTATTTCTGCCGTTATCAAGGCTCCTCCTTTTTCTGCGGCTTCTACCACAATCAAAGCATCTGATAAACCAGCGATAATTCGGTTTCTCGCGGGGAAATTCCCAGGAGTCATCGTACTGCCTGGTGCATATTCACTGACGATAGCTCCTGTTTCCATCAGATCAATAGCAGTTTTTTTGTGTACCGAGGGATAAATCTGACCGATGGGAGAGCCCATAATGGCCAAAGTGGGAATGGATGCTTGGATAGCAGCTCGATGCGCTTCTATATCGATTCCATAGGCAAGTCCTGATATAATGGTAGGCTGATACACTGCCAAATCTTCGATGATCTTTTTGGTTGCGGTTTTGCCATATGCGGTGGCACTTCTTGTGCCTACGATCCCAATAGTTCTGTCAACATTGAAATCTGCATTTCCCTGGGTGAATATAAGTGCTGGACAATCCTCTTGAAGTTTTAGGCGTTGAGGAAAATTGGGATGAAGGGAGGATAAAATTTGAAAGCCCTTTTTCTGGGATTCATTTAGTAAATCGTCTGCTTTTTTTAAGAGCGATTGCTCTTGGTTTCTGAGTTCCAGAAGTTTTTCTCCTACTCTTGGAGTTTTTGCTGCTTTTCCTTTTGGAAGCTCAAAGAATCGCTTGGCGGAACCAGAATATGCAATGATGGATTTTATAATTCCTGGGCCAATTTTAGGGGCTGACCAAAGAGCAATAAAATATCTAAGTTCCTCAGGTGTCGGATTTTGAATTGAATTCGTCACGGATATTAATTAAAAAATCTTTGATCTGTTGCAACTTCTGGACGGCCGCAACCTTATCAAATCCATGTTCTTTCCCGGATTTGATTACTTCTTGGGCTCCTTGAAGAGTATAACCCTTTTCCTTGACGAGATGATAAATGTATCTGATTTTCTCTATGTCATCCTTCACATATCTCCTGTTTCCTTTTTTGTCTTTTTTGGGGTGAATGATATCAAATTCACCTTCCCAATATCGGATCAGAGATGGGGCAACATTGAAAAGTTTGGCAACTTCCCCAATGGAATAATACTTTTTCTCTATTTCTCGCTCTTTGTACGGCACCGTAAAAATTGATTTAACACTAAATTAATCAAAATGGCAAACAATGTTCAAGTATCGCTTGAACGTTTAGAAAAAAAACGTAAAAATTAGCGGTTTAGTACTTGAAGCATCTGAACGGCCGCAAGTCCAGCCGTCTCGGTTCTAAGCCTGCTTTTACCCAATGAGACTGGAATAAAGTTCTTGGAAATTGCTTTCTCAATTTCCTTTGGATCAAAATCTCCTTCTGGGCCGATTAAAATCAGGTATTTTCCTTTTGGAATAGCTTGATCCATCAGATGAAAATCATGATCGTCATCTACAAAAGCGATAAATTTTTGATAATCGGGGAAGGAAGTAGAATCCAGAACCTCATTCAGTTTTTTGGAAGAATGGAGGGTTGGAATCCTGAATTTGAGGCTTTGTTTACAGGCAGCAATTATCTTTTTATTCAATCGATCTGTTTTCAAAAAGCTCCGTTCGGAATTCATGCTTTCGATCAATGTGATTTCATGAAATCCGATTTCGGTGATTTTCTCAATCATCCATTCCATTCTGTCTGGGCTTTTTGTAGGTGCGATCACTAAGTGGATGTGGAAATCCTCTTCAGGAACTAACGTGGTATTTAAGACTGAAAGGGTAGTTTTTCTTTGATCTGCCTCTTGGATTGTGCATTCGAAAAGTTCTCCTTTACCATTGGTGACAAACACTGTGTCTCCTTGTTTTTTTCGTAAAACCCGAGTGAGATGCTTGGATTCTTCTGGCTCCAAGTGGATGATAGGGGGAGTGATGTTTTCTTGAAAGAATAGCTGCATGGAAGATCAAAAATAAAATTAATTCTTTGAGAAAACACTTTGGCGATTAAAGTTATGAGGATAAAGTACCAGATTAAAACTTAAAAAGGATTCTTCTGGAAGGTGTATTTTATTTATTAAAAAAAAAATATCTATATGCTTTACAAATGTGAATGAAATTAATTAGATTCATATTTGTAAATATAATAGGCCTAGTATGAAAGGATATCATTTAGGAGAATTGGAGGAGTTAGTTTTATTGATTGTCGGGATTTTGGATCAGGAAGCTTATGGTGTATCAGTAGCTGAGGAAATCAAAAACCAAATGGGTAGAAAAGTCAATATAAGCGCGATTCATACGGTGCTAAACCGACTTGAGGAAAAGGGATTTGTCAAATCTCATATGGGTGGAGCTACTGAGGAAAGAGGAGGGAGAAGAAAGCGATTGTTTAGTCTATCTGCAAGTGGCAGAGCCGCTATCCATGAAGTCAAAATGGCCAGAAACCGTCTTTACGATCAATTGCCACCATTAGCTTTGGATTTTTCCAATGGATAAGAAACGACACTTTTATCCGCCCAAATTAGCCGATCGATTTCTGGAGTTTTATTGCGTATCAGATCGATTGGAGCAGATCCAAGGGGATGCCTACGAGATGTTTTACATGGATTTGGAGGAGAAAGGAATAACCTATGCCCGCTTCAGGTTCATTTTCCATGTGTTTAGTTTTTTCAAATGGAGCAATATCGGGTTCAGCAAATTCTTGCATTTTAAAACGAATAACACGGTTATGATTAGAAGTTATTTTAAAATCGGTTGGAGAAATATTCTCAAGCAAAAAGGCACCACTTTTATTTCTGTTTTTGGATTGTCATGTGCTGTGGGATGCTGCATTGTAGCTTATTTATTCATCGCAAACATCTGGTTTAAGGGTTTGAACCAACCCAATAAAGATGAGATCTATCAATTGGTTTATACCACGGAGGAAGATGAAGGTTTGGTAACCTATGGAACTGTCGCCGAACCAGTCTCCGAATTGATTCCGAATAGCCTAAATTCTATAAAAAATCAAACTAAAGTACTGCTCGAATTTCCATTATTGATTCAAGATAATGAGAGCTTTTACCAAAGATCTCTGTTTGTGGATCCAGCTTATATGGAAATGTTTCAGTACCGAATGGAATACGGATATCCCGGTGCTTTGCAGGAAACGGATCAGGTGATTTTGACCCATCAACTATCGGAAAAGCTCTTTGGAGAAATGAATCCTATTGGGCAGGAACTGTCCTTAGTAATCAATGGAGAAGAAAGGCTTTATAAGGTCGGTGGGGTTTTGGAGGATTTAAAAGACATGGACATGTTTACTTTTGACCTTCTTGTCAATTTTGAGTCTCATCCTCATAACATGGCAGATATTCCTTTGAAAGATGCTTGGAACAAAGAATTGTGGACTTTTATTCAAGTGGAAGAAGGGGCGGATATTGGTTTAATTGAGTCGGAAATGGAGGGGTTTACTCAAATTCAAAATCAGGTCAATCCAGAAAAACCTTATACCAAAATGGGACTGATAGCCTATCCGGATATTATTTATAATGTGGGCAAAATCGAAAGGGGAGTAAGGGATTTTTTGGGTTTAGGCCCTCAGATTCTGTTAGGGACCATTGGACTTTTTATACTTCTTCTGGCGGTATTCAATTACATCAACTTATCGGTATTAATGGCTTCTAGACGACTAAAAGAGATAGGTGTCCGAAAGGTAATTGGAAGCAAAAGAAGTCAGTTGATTTTCCAGTTTCTAAGCGAAAACCTATTGATCTGCTTTTTTGCCATTTTTTTGGGATGCCTTTTGGCAGGATTTGTTTTTCTACCTGGATTCAACGGTATCGCCTCCAAAAATCTCCAAATAGATTTATTTAGGGATAAAAACATCTGGATTTTTTTAGGATCCTTGTTATTGGTAATTACACTGATTACTGGTTTGTATCCTGCCACTTATTTGTCTTCATTTAAACCGATTGGGATTCTGAAAGGAAATCAAAAAATAGGAAGCAAAAGCGTTTTTACCAGTGTGCTGCTATCCTTCCAATTTACATTGGCCATTATCAGTATGGTAGCCGCCATTGCCTTTGTTCAAACCAATTATATCAATGCCAATAGAGATTGGGGATACAGTTCAGCTGATAAGATCATAGTCAATGTGCCTGAGTCCAAGGATTATGTTCCCTTGAAGAATAGGCTTTCAGCACTTTCATCAGTGGTGGAAGTAAGTGGTAGCCAAGACTATGTGGGGAATTGGATTAGAGAAAAAGAAGCGTTTATTGGGACTGAAAAATATGAAGTCAATTTTTTAAATGCGGAGTCTAATTATCCTGAATTACTAGACCTGGAATTGAAAGAGGGAAGAATGTTTAATCCCGATCTGATTACGGATACTCAGGAGTCAATCTTAGTTAACCAGACTTTTTTGGATGATTTTGGTTTGGAGTTTCCTTTTGATCAGAGCGTGGAAATTGATAGTGTCAGGTACCATGTGATAGGAGTGGTAGAAGATTTTCATACCACATTTTTCAAAAATACGATTGAACCGATGGCGATTAGCGCATCCCCTGATTCAACCTTTAACTATTTGACTTTAAAAATGAATCCCGGGTCTGCGGAAGGTTCCATGGAGGCTGTCAAGAAAATATGGCATGAAACGGTCCCACTAGGCTTATTTGAAGGGAAACTACAGACGCAGGTGTTTGAAAGAGAGATTGCCGATGTGAATGGCGTTGCGAAATTAATTTCCTTTTCGGCAGCCCTCTCTGTCATCTTAGCGCTTTTGGGGCTTTTTGGTTTGGTTTCCTTGAATATGACTGCACATATCAAGGATTATTGTATCCGCAAAGTCTTTGGGGCGAATGTTGAGGATCTTTCTAAGAAATTGCTGAAGAGGTATTTGATTATTTGGGGGATAGCCGCTGTGATTGGAAGCGTTTTCTCGGCCTTTTTTATAACTTCTTTTCTGGATAGCTTTTTTGCTTTTCATTCTGGAGTAGGGATCATTCCTCTGGGTTTTGCCTTGTTTATTTTATTAGGAGTGATTATCAGTACCGTGGCTTCGCAAATTTGGAAAGTGATCAAAGCAAATCCTGCCGTGATTCTAAAGTCTGAGTAGAAATAGAAATGATTGGTTTTTGAAAAAAAAGCAGGCTGTTTGAAAAGCTCAAGTTTACAAGAACTTGGGCTCTTTTAATAATGGGAAGAGCACAAAAAAAAAGCACACTTTCAATTAAAAGTGTGCTTTAAACCAAATTAACCTTATAACCAATTTACCCTTTTGAAATTTCCATATTGACGGTTTTTCCTTTGATCGTATTGTGCTTCATGACTTTGATCACGTGATCAGCATCTTTCTGAGGCACATCTACAAAAGAAAAGTTGTCATAGATATCGATTCCTCCAATTGATCTTCCCGGTACACCTGCTTCTCCAGCAATTGCTCCTACAATATCATTTGGACGGATTCTATCTCTTTTACCAAGATTAATGAATAGACGAGCCATGTTTGCTTCTCTCACTCTCTCAGGTCTTCTGCTTCCTCCATCTCTTCCACCTTCACGTCCACCTTCTCTTCTTGATCCTCTTTCTCCACGGCCGAAACGGTCACTTCCGCCTCTTTCTCCACGGCTGAATCTGTCTCTTCCACCTTCACGTCCACCTTCTCTTCTAGATCCTCTTTCTCCATAAGAATCCAAGCTGAAGTCTTTGTCTCTCATTTCCTTAACGGCATCACCCATATGAAGCTTCATCAAACCAAGTGCGATTTGCTCGATAGATAATCCTTCAGTCAATAATTGACCTACAGTTTCTTCATAGATCTGATTGTCTTCTTCCTTGCTCAATACTCTATGTACATCTTTGACGAATTGTGCTTTTTTCAATTCGATCAATTCAGATACGGAAGGAGGAGTCATTTTATTGATCGGTGCTTTGGTGAATCTTTCCAAATCACGGATCTTTCCAAGATCTCTTCTGCCAGTGGCAAAGTTGATAGCGATTCCTGATTTACCTGCACGTCCGGTTCTACCGATTCTGTGCACGTAAGACTCATCGTCTAGAGGAAGGTCGTAGTTAAATACTGCTTCCACATTATCAACATCGATTCCTCGAGCAGCTACGTCTGTAGCTACCAAAACAGTACAAAGCCCTTTACGGAATTTGTTCATTACTTTATCTCTTTGTGCTTGAGAAAGATCGCCGTGAAGTGCTTCCGCTAGGATTCCTTTAGAACCCAAAGATTCAGTTGCTTCATCTGTCATTCTCTTGGTGTTACAGAACACCACGCTCAATGCATAGTTATTTACCGTCATCAAACGAGCCATCAGCTCCAGTTTCAATGAAGGCTTTACTTCATAAAATACCTGCTCGATACGGTCTACAGTCAATTCTTTTTTGGCAACCTTGATGATTTCAGGGTTGTTTTGATATTTTCTGGTAAGATCCAGGATAGGCTTTGCCATAGTAGCGGAGAAGAAAACAGTTTGTCTTTCTTCTGGCATCTCTTGCAAAATCGCCTCGATATCATCTCTGAAGCCCATGTCTAGCATTTCATCCGCCTCATCCAAAACGATGATACCGGCATTTTCCAATTTCAAAGTACCACGGTTGATGTGATCTTGCACACGACCTGGTGTTCCTACTACGATCTGAACGCCTTTTCTAAGAACTCTGATTTGCTTATCGATTGACTCACCACCATAGATGGCAACAGAATTGATTTTTCTGTGGAATTTTGCAAGCTTCTGAATTTCACCTTCTACCTGAACGGCAAGTTCACGAGTAGGGCAAAGAATGATAGCTTGAGGTTGATTGAATTCCGGATCCACCAAATCAATGATTGGAATCGCGAAAGCAGCAGTCTTCCCAGTACCGGTCTGAGCCTGTCCGATGACATCTCTACCTTCTAATACGAAAGGAATAGCTTGTGATTGAATCTGGGAAGGTTGGGTATAGCCCATCTCTTCCACTGACTTAAGAATTTCCGCAGAAATTCCCAAGTCGGAGAACTTGAGTGTATTTTCCATGATGTGTCCTTACTTTTCTTGCCATGTACTCCTAGTGATTATCCCAGACAAGCGACAGTAAGGATTTCACGGCTCAGAAAAATTGTTATTTGTCTTATTGACGGTGCAAAAGTAAGATAAAATATTTTGAAAACAAAGCTTTGTTCAAAAGTTTCTATAAATACTTGAGTGTTTTATTCGGTCGAAACGAAAAATATTTGGTTTTCAGATAAATGACTTGTCTTTTGACGCTTCTTTTATCATTTCCTCTGCCAATTCTTTTCCTAAATATTTATCGATTAATCCATGCGCAAGGTATAAAACCGGAGTCAAAACCAGTGCAATGGTAAACTTGTAAATGTAATTCATGATGCCAACAGCTATGATTTGGCTCAAGCTCCAGTTTCCGAATACATAAAAAGCAATTCCCAAAACCACAAAAGAATCTATAAACTGTGACACGAAGGTGGAGCCAGTGGCCCGAAGCCAAATCATTTTTTCACCTGTAATAGAACGTAGTTTTTGAAATACGTACACATCAATCAATTGACCTAATAAAAAAGCGGTCAAGGATCCAATGATTATTCCCCCTCCTTGTCTGAAAATCGTGTTAAATGCAAAATCGATGTTAAAGCTTTCACCAGAAGGTGTCTGCGAATTTACCTCCAACCAAAAATCGGCAGGAACCAGACGAGTGACGACCAGGATTACTAAAAAGGCATACGCAATCAATCCGGCAGTCAAAAAACTGATTTTTCTGACTCCTTTCTTTCCATAGTACTCATTGATGATATCGGTAGTGATAAATACGACAGGCCAGATAATGGCTCCTGCAGTCAAATTAAAATCAAGCACAAACTCTCCGAAAAAGCCCCAATTAACAGGCTCAAACCCTAAGGTCTTTTCACCTGAGAAGATTTTCACCCCAATAATTTCCGCTAAAATGGCATTGGTGAGAAAAATCCCACCTAAAATGATGAATAAGTTTGTTTTCCGGGAGCTTTGGGATTTATTCATGAACAGCTAGAATAGGGTAGGTTTGACCTTCTTCACTGAGGATGCTGTTTGGAAAAACCCTTATAGCTTCGGCAAGCATTTCATCCAAGACGGCATACCGTGAAGAAAAGTGTCCTAATAATAACTCCTTTGCATTGGAAATGGAAGCGATTTTGGCGGCCTGAGCCCCAGTGCTATGGAAAGTTTCGGCCGCTCTGGTTTCATCGGCAGATAAGAAGGTGGATTCATGATAGAGTAAATCCACATTTTTTATGTAAGAAGCTATGCCTGGATCAAAAATCGTGTCGGAGCAAAATGCATACTTCCTAAGTGGTGGTAGGGGGTAAGCATACTGTTCTACTTTGATCAGTTTTCCGTTGTTTTCACGAAAATCAATCCCCTTTCTTAAAGAATGTATGGCTTCAATGGAAATAGGCTGTTCTTGGAGTTTACTTTTAATCAGGTTTCTTAAACCTGGCTTTTCCTCAATCAAAAAACCTGTAGTGGGCAAGCGATGCTTTAGAGGAAAGCTATAAACTGCAAACAGGTTTTCTTCAAATAACAGATTCAGACCATTGGTATCCGTTTGTACAAAATCAAGTGGATAGCTCAATTTGGTTTTGCTCCATTTAAAATTGGTAGTGATAATTTCGTCCAATCCCTGTGGACCGTAAATGGTCAGGCTTTTGGTTCTTTTTGCAAGATTATAAGAGGAAAGCAGACCAATTAACCCCAAATAATGATCACCATGAAGGTGACTGATAAAAATTTTGGAAATTCTGGATGATTTGATCTTGAATTTTCTCAGCTGCATCTGAGTTCCCTCTCCGCAGTCCAGGAGCAAAAGCTCCTGGCCAAAACGGATGACTTGTGAGGTATGGTTTCTTCCATGAACTGGGATGGAAGAGGTATTTCCTAAAATAGTGACTTCAAAGTCCGGGGTCAATCCTCCTCCTCTTCTTCTTCACCGCTTTCGATTTCATGCATGAAAATGGCTTCACCTGCTTCTTCAAGCGTGCTTACCAAGTTCAGTTTTTTATCAAGCATGGAGATTTTCAAAAGTTTCAAAACATGATCCTGAACTCCAGAGATCACGAAAATTCCCCCATTTCGGCCAAATTCACGGTCCCCAACAAGTAGGGCACTTAGACCACTTGAATCAACATATTTAACAGCGCTTAAATCCAAAACCATATGTGGATATCCTTCAGCGTGAATGGTCAGAATTTCTGATTTAAGGGCAGGAGCGATTAAAGAATCGATTTTCTCTTCTTGAGGCGAGAAAACGACATATTGTTCTTTTTTATCTATTGAGTATTTCATAACAATTTTATGTTTAGCCCAAGTGGGCTAGGATTGCAGTTTCTATTCGTTTTGTAATTTGGCTGGTTTCAGCTTTTTGGAATTTCTCTCCGGTAATCTTTTCAAAGAGCTCAATATAGCGATCTGAGATGCTTTCTACAATTTCGTCAGTCATTTCAGGGACAGTTTGACCCTCTTTGCCTTGGAATCCATTGGAGATAAGCCACTGCCTCACAAATTCTTTGGATAATTGTTTTTGGGGTAATCCTTTGTCTTGATTTTCTTCGTATCCATCCGCATAAAAATAACGCGATGAATCCGGAGTATGGATTTCATCAATCAATAAAATCTCATCGCCGAATTTTCCAAATTCATATTTGGTGTCCACCAATATTAACCCCATTTCAGAAGCCATTTCCTGACCTCTTTTAAATAACGCTCTGGTGTATTTTTCCAATACTGCATAATCTTCAGGACTTACAATTCCCTGTGCCAAAATTGCTTCTTTGGAAATGTCTTCGTCATGCCCTTCTGAGGCTTTGGTAGTAGGAGTGATTATAGGCTCTGGAAAGGGATCGTTTTCCCTCATGTGTTCAGGCAGCTCCACCCCGCAAAGTGTTCTCTTTCCAGCTTTATATTCTCTTGCTGCATGACCTGCCATGTATCCACGAATCACCATCTCGACTTTAAAAGGTTCACATTTTTTCCCGATAGTGACATTGGGATCCGGAGTGGCACTGACCCAATTTGGGACAATATCAGCAGTAGCAGCGAGGAATTTGGCAGCGATTTGGTTTAAAACCTGGCCTTTGTAGGGAATCGGTTTAGGCAGTACCACATCAAATGCAGAAATCCTATCTGAGGCTACTACGACCAGTTCCCTATCAAAAATATAAACATCTCGGACTTTACCTTTGTAAAATCCAATCTGTCCGGGAAATTGGAATTGAGTTTCTTTTACAGCGTTGCTCATGCTAAATCAATTTTGGCAAAAATAGAAAAAGCTTTTCCTTTTTACCCTTCACAATTCTAATATTTATAATTTTTGATAGTTTTTTTCATTGATTTCGGTTCGGATCAACTTTCCTTCCTGATCAAAAAATTCCTGTTTGCCCGAAAGTTCTCCTTTTTTATACCTCCTGATTTCTTCAAGGGAACCGTCCTCACGAAATATTTTCGTTTCACCTTCTAATCTGCCATTGATATAATTCAACTCAAAATTCACCTGCCCATTTTCGAAATAGGTTGTTTCTTTTAAAGCTTCCCCCTGGTCATCAAAAGATCTTTTGACTTTCAGTTTTCCAGATTTATAGTATTCCTCATAGGGTACTTCCGCCACTCCTTTTTTAAAATCTCCTTTTTCCTTGATCTCACCTGATTCGTAAAAAACCAAGATTTCACCATCGACAAGACCTTTTTTATAGGTGCTTCGTCTCAAAGGCTGGCCACTTGGGTAATTCAAATGATAAATGCCATGAAGTTCGCCTTTTTTATACTCCCGGATGGCTTCGATAGTACCGTTTGGAAAATAGACCTTTTCTCGCCCATCGAGATCTCCTGAGAGATAATTGGAGATAATTTGAGGGCTTCCATCTTCGTAATATTCTTCGTAGGGTCCATCCAATGTGCCTTCAGAATAATAGATTTTTGAAGCCTGAATACCATCTTCATAAAATTTTTCACTCAGACCATCCGGTTTGTTGTTTTTAAAAACCGTTCTATCCTGGAGTTGGCCGTTTTCCCAATAGGTCAATACCAACCCTTGAATTTGATTGGATTCGAAGGTGAGCTCTTGGCGAACCTTCCCATTTGGAAAAAAGCTTTTACTCGGACCCATTTTTTCATTATTCACAAACTGGGTTATTCGGGTGGTATCACCAGTAATGGGGTTTAAATCAAAAAACAAACCGTCCTTCTTGTCATCTTTTAAATGCCCTATCAGTACCAGATTTCCCTCTTCATCAAACCTTTTCACTTCCCCTTGAGCCAGACCATTCACTTTTACCAAAACCTCTTTCAGGATAGGGAAATCGCCACCATAATAAGTTTTGACGGTATCCTGACTAAAAGAAGAATGGATAGAAAGAAGAGTGAAAAGAAAGAGGATTTGAATTTTCATTCTTAGTAAAAAGAGTTCCGCAAAGGATTTTCTTTTGCGGAACATTTGAAGTGAAATTTAAACTTTTTGGATCACAATCGCAGAGGCTCCGCCACCGCCGTTACAGATTCCTGCTACACCGATAGAGCCGTCCTTTTGGTGAAGAACAGAATTTAACGTGGCAATAATCCTCGCACCCGAAGCTCCTAACGGATGTCCTAAAGAAACGGCTCCACCAAAGACATTGACTTTGTCGTTGTCCAGATTCAATTCTTTTTGGTTTGCTAAAGCCACCGCTGAAAAGGCTTCATTGATCTCATAAAAGTCAACTTGATCGGCAGAAATTCCCGCATGTTTCAAAGCCTTTGGAATGGCTAGGGCAGGAGCTGTCGTGAACCAAAGTGGATCTTTTGCCGCATCTGCAAAACCGATGATTTTTGCCAAGGGCTTCAATCCCAATTCCTCAACTTTTTCTTTGCTGACCAGAACCAAGGCGGATGCACCATCATTCATGGTACTTGCATTAGCTGCTGTCACCGTTCCGTCTTTTTCAAATACAGGTCTCAAAGACGGTATTTTATCAAACATGACGTTTTTATATTCTTCATCTTCATCGATGAGGATAGTTTCGCCTTTTCGGCCCTTTAATTCCACTGGGACCACTTCTTCTTTAAAGTATCCTTTAGCCCAGGAATCGGCCGACCGCTGGTAGGACTGGATGGCATAGGCATCTTGGTCTTCTCTGGAAATATTCATTTCCCTGGCAGTGTTATCTGCACAATTTCCCATAGGGAATTTATTATAAACTTCGTAAAGCCCATCTTTCACCAATCCATCCACAAATTCAGCATTGCCATATTTATAGCCAAATCTTGCTTTTGGTATATAAAAAGGGACATTGGACATGCTTTCCATTCCACCGGTAACGACTACATCATTGATCCCTAGCATGATGGACTGTGCTCCAAACATCACTGCTTTCATCCCTGATGCACAGACTTTATTGACTGTTGTGCAGGGCACTTCATACCCGATTCCGGCACCAATCGAAGCTTGTCTAGCTGGAGCTTGGCCAAGATTAGCCGAGATTACATTTCCCATAAAAACTTCCTGTACCTCAGATGAGGCAACACCTGCTTTTTCTAAGGCTCCTTTTATAGCAATGCTTCCCAACTCCACTGCTGTCAATCCTGAAAGTTTACCACCAAAACTTCCCAGGGGAGTTCGGACGGCGGCAACAATATATACTTCTTTAATCATCTTTATTTGGGTTTAATTTTAATGAAAAAAGACCGGAGACAGGAAACTGAAGTTTGTCTATCTACGGTCTAAGGGATCGACCTGATTTTACCAATCAGGAATTCCTCTTTTAGGCCTTTGTGTAGGTTTTTTCTTATTCTGCTGGATGTATCTCAGTTCTGCAGCATTCATACTTTCCAAAATCTGGGCGGCCTGTTCAGGAGTCAGATTCATTGCTTTAAGCTTTTCTTTAAACTCCTCCATGGCTTTCTGACGATCGGCAAGATTGGCATCCATTTGATCGTTTGCATTTTCTCCTACCTCATCCTGGGATTGTTCAGAAGGATTGCCTTCTTGACCTTCTTTGGCTTTATCTTCTTCAGTTTTTTCGCCTTGGTCATTTTGCTGTTGCTGTTCTGATTGTTCTCCTTCCCCTTGCTGATTTTGGTCTTTCTGTTGTTGATCCTGGTTTTGCTGAGGATCCTGATTCTGCTGTTGTTTTTCCTGCTCTTCTTCCTGTTCTTTTTCCAGTTTTTCTTTGAGTGCCTGCAGTTTTGAATCTCCCGGATATTTACCCAGACCTTCATTGACGGTATTCAGAGCCTGTTCTTTTTCGGTTTTGACATAGGATCTGGCAGCCCGGTTAAAGTAATCACCAGAAGATTGAGCACTGACCTGTGTCAAAGCAAGTAACATACAAACCCCAAGAAATAGAATTATTTTAGTTTTCATCGATCTCTGTGATATCTGTTAGACTACTTATAAACTCCTGATAGGCCGCAACAGTTTCATCTTGCTGCAAAGCTTCGTTCATTAGGTTTAAAGCATCTTTAAATCTAAACTGTTCCACCATCCGATCAGCTTCTGCTTTTTTGCGCTTTGCAAACTCAGAAGGCTCTGGTTTATTTTGATCTTGATTCTTTCTTTCTTCATCTCTTTGCAACCAGCGAGCCAACATTTCATAATTGTATCTGGCTACCTCATTTGTTGGATCCTTGATTAAAGCAGATTGAAATTTATTCAGTGCAGCTTCGTATTCCTGTTTTGTGCCCAAAAGTACTCCGGACTGGTTGAAAGCAAATGAGGAAATCATTTTATTGGAAGAAGTCGAGGCCTTGTCGTAAGATGCCGATGCTTCGTCAGGTTTTTCTGCATAATGGTAGCTGAGTCCAAGGTCAAAATCTAATTCAGCTGTGCTGTATTGAAAATTTTCAATCAGACCCACATGCTGTTCGATGGATTGCTCATATTCCGCTTTGGCATAGCTTTCTTCGGCTTGCTCAATTGCGGAATTCAATCGTGTTACCCTTGTCCAAGAGGAAGGAATCAATACTAAAGTTGCCAATAAAACTTTGCTCCAGCTCATATTACAACTTGATGGTTTTGATCGGTAAAATCATATCCAATAAAGATAAGGCTAATGCAGCAAGAAGAAAATAGAAATACTTATTTGCCGAAGCTTCCACCATTCTAGACCCAGTCACGCCTCCTTCTAATCTCTCAAGGCGGTTGATCAGTTCTCCGACTTCCTGCACTTCGTCAGAAACTTCAAAATACTGTCCATCAGTTTCTGCCGCTATTTGTTGCAATGGGGTTCTTTCTAAAATTGTTTTGGCTGGCTCACCTGTTTGTGGGTCAATAACCACTCCATTGCCTCTAGGAATGGAACTTCCCGACTCTGTACCAATACCAAGTGAAAATACTTTGACACCCAGATCCTTTAATTCTGAACCGATATTTTCCAGTTCGTCTCCGAAATTTTCTCCATCAGAAATCAGAATAACAGACTTTGATTTGATTTCTTGTGTCTCATCTTGTTCAAATCTATCCAATGCAATTCTCAAAGGCGCATTGAGATCTGTCCCGAAATTAGGGACCAAACCTGTATTTAATCCATCGATATAGAGTTGGAGTACACTTTGGTCAAAAGTCAGCGGGCATTGCAAAAATGCCTCGGAACTGAAAATAATCAACCCAATCCTGTCAGAAGGGAAGTTTTTTGTAAGTTCTTTTAATTCGAATTTAACTCTCTGAAGACGGCTGGGCCCAATATCCGTGGCATTCATGGACTGAGAGAGATCCACAGCAATGAAAATGTCTTTTCCTTCTTCCTTGACCTCTTTGGTAGAAGTCCCAATTGATGGTCCGGCAAATGCCACCAAAAACAAAACGAAATAGACGATGCGAAGGACCATTTTGGTAAACAGTCTTCGCTTCTCTACTTCTAGTCTTTTATTAATGGACCAGAACCTAATTAGGTAAATCAAATAGAGCAAGCCAAAAATGCCTGCCAATAATAGCGTGAGTTTTACGTCGGGATATGCCCAAATCATGGCCTGAAATTATAAAATAAACCTTACTTTAAAAGCACCTTTGGAATGAGTGGTTTGAAGCTCGGGGTATAAAACGAAAAATTAACAAACATTAATTTCCCTTAATAGTATAACAAGAAAGTTTAAACACCATTTAACCAAGAATGCAACTTTTTTTAAGTAGAGCAAAAATTTTATTTATCTTGATTTTAGTAGGGATATCAGGTACGCTATCGGCACAAAACAATTCTTTATTTGATGGAATAGTGGTGGATGTTACCGATTCTCAACCGCTGGTAGGTGCCAATGTATATTGGGAAGATGATATTTCTTCAGGAGTGGTAACTGATATAGATGGTAAATTTAGAATTGGAGCCAGGGAATTACCGGCAAGATTGGTGGTTTCTTACATAGGATTCGAAAAGTCCATTCGGAATATATCAAAAAATGAGGCTGAAAAAGAAATCAGGTATTTTTTGAAGCCATTAGAGATGTCTTTGGAAGAAATTATAATCCAGGAACGAAGGCCTGACGAGCAAGTCCGGAATTTGGAAACGGGTAAAGCTTCCATTCCTATGGAAACTATCAAAAATATTCCAGCACTTTTTGGAGAGGTGGATTTATTAAGGAGTTTACAGCTATTGCCGGGAGTACAGACCGCAGGCGAGGGGACCACAGGCTTATTTGTCAGGGGAGGATCTGCCGATCAAAACTTGGTGCAGCTTGAAGGAGCACCTGTTTTTAATCCTTCACATTTCTTTGGGTTTTTCTCGGTTTTTAGTCCTGACGCACTGGACCGTGTGGATCTATATAAAGGAAATATGCCTGCAAGTTATGGTGGAAGGCTCTCCTCTTTGATTGATGTTTCATTGAAGGAAGGCAATAACGAACAAATTCATGGAGAAGGAGGGATAGGAAGTATTTCCTCGCGATTGATGCTAAATGGTCCCTTGTTTTCTGATAAATCCACTTTTGCAATTTCGGGAAGACGAACCTATGCTGATTTGTTCCTGAAATTGTCCCGCAATGAAGATGTCAGAAACAATAAATTAAACTTTCATGACCTGAGTGCCATGTTTGCCTTTAGGTTAGGGGACAAGGATAAAATCACTTTGGCAAGTTATGAGGGAAGTGATTTTCTTGGATTGGAGGACCAGTTTGGGCTAGGTTGGCGAAATTGGGTCAGTTCCACCAAGTGGAGCCATACCATCGATGAGAATTCCTTTTTTGATCTTGAATTGTATCATTCCAGATATCAATACAAAGTGGAGTTTGATGATCCCGAAGCCGGTTTTAAATGGAATAACAAATTGTCAGAAACAGGTCTGAAAGGTCAATGGAGCTGGATCAATTCAGAAAAACTACAGTCCTATTGGGGTTTTCAGAGTCAGTTTTACCATTTTGCTCCGATCGGTCTAGATCCAGCTGGAGATAGCGCCATTGAGCCGATTGTGACCAATCCGAAAAACGGGGTTTTAAACAGTGCTTTTTTAGGTGCCACCTTGGCGTTGACTCCTAAACTGAGTACTGAAGTAGGAGTGAGATGGGGATTTTTTCACCAAGTAGGCAAAGGGGTGGATTACCTTTATGAAGATGGGATTCCCAATGAAGAGGAAAATGTAATCGGTAGTGTGACCTATAATAGGTTAGAACCTATGCATTTTTACCAAGGATTAGAGCCAAGAGTCGCTTTTAGGTATTTGGTAAACGATGAGTTTTCTGTGAAAGCTGCTTATAACAGAAATTATCAATACGTACAGATAGCTTCGAATAGCTCCGCAGGTTTGCCTATAGACAGATGGATTTTGGCTGGGAAATACATGCTTCCTTTGAGGTCTGATCAGGTTTCTCTTGGCTTCTTCCGGAATTTCAACCAAAACAAATGGGAGTTTTCTGTTGAAACTTATGCCAAAGACATTAGAAACGTGATTGATTTGAAAAATGGAGCTTCCGTCTTGTTTACCGATCAAGTAGAAACTGAATTGTTGACCGGAGATGGCTATGCCTATGGAGTGGAGTTTCTATTGAGAAAAAATGTCGGCAAAACCACAGGTTGGTTGGCTTATACTTATTCCAGAACCTGGAGGACGATAGAAGGAATCAGCCAAGGTGATCGGTACAATCCAAGATATGATCGACCCAATGATGTCACACTGGTATTAAATCATGAATTTTCTTCTGCTTGGTCTGCAGGACTGACCTTCGTCTACACAACTGGGCAAGCTGTTTCATTTCCGATTGGGACATATGAAGTAGATAATCAGGTGATTCCACTCTATTCGGATTATCGAAATGAAGACAGGTTTCCGGATTATCATAGAATGGATGCGTCGGTGACCTGGAGAAATCCGGACAAAGGGAGAAAATGGAGGGGGAGCTGGAACTTCAGCATTTATAATTTATATGGTAGAAAAAATCCATTTGCCTACGAATTCAGGCAAGTGTTCAATGACAATATCAATTACAACCCTGTGGATGATGGGCCTGTAGTTTCAGAGAAACAGAGTGTGGTCATGACTTATTTATTTACATTCTTGCCTTCGATTACTTATAATTTTCAATTTTAAAATGAGAAGATTCACGGTTATTTTAATTGCTTGTTTTTGCTGGTCCTGCCAGGAAGAAGTGGAATTGCCCTTGGCAACCCTAGATGAAGTAATTCCGGTTATTGAGGCGACGTGGACAGATGTTTCATTTTTTAATGAGGTAAAAATAACACTGGCGGAAAATTACTTTGATACTACAGATGTAGATATCATTTCGGATGCTGAAGTATCGATCAAAGCACTTAATTCTGGCGAAATAATTCGTTTTGCTTTTAATACTAATACACAAAGTTTTAAGTCCTTAAAAGAAGCTGAAACTGCCAAAGTTGGGGAAATTTATGAAGTAACAGTAAAATGGGAAGACAATGTTTTTACTTCTACGGGAGAAATGCTGATGCCCCCAACCGTAGATAGTCTGACGTATCAATATCAAGAGAAAAGGTTATTTCGGGATAAGGGATATTATATAAAGGTCTATGGAAAAATTCCATTTGAGGACAATAACTACTATCGGATAAAAGTCATTGAAAATGATACATTAAAAAATGACCGCGATGATTACCTGCTTTTTGATGACACATTTGGGTTGACATTTTTTGAAGAAGGGCTGGAGTTAAATTACTCATTTGATGATGGAGATAAGGTTCGTTTAGAACTATTCAGAATGAATAAAAGCGCATATGATTACCTGGCTCAACTGGTAGGGTTATTATATAATGATGGTGGATTATTCAGTCCTCCGCCACAAAATCCTGAGACAAATTTTGAAGTGGTAGCCGGAGATTCCGAAGTCCTTGGATTCTTTTTGGTATCCCCTGTATTGACAGAAACTGTTTTTATCAAGGAAGAAGATTAAGGTCTGAAACGTCGATTGGATTTTTTGCGATTTGCTAAACCCAGTAAAATCAAAGTAAATGATTTGACAAGGCCTTGTATGCCGGTATCAATGAATTTAGTCTTTTAGTATTCTACTTTAACATCAGTTATTTTGTTTTGCGACCGGCAAGTAAAGTAATTTATGCTACCGGCCTCATTGTGGGCAATCCATTTTTTATGAATGAATGATCCAATGCCTCTCCATACTTTCCTGAAATTTGGGGTCATTGATAAAATAATCGTAGATATATGAAAATTTCGTAGGTATTTTAAAAAAATCATTTTAGATTAGTTCTATGAATGAATTAAACCACAACGAAGAACTGATTATGCGCATCTTTTGGAAGCTGGAAAATGCTTTGGTAAGAGATGTATTGGATGAATTGCCAGAGCCAAAACCACCTTATACCACTTTGGCTTCGTCAATTAGGCTATTGGAAAAAAAGGGGTATTTAAGCCATAAAGCCTATGGTACCACCCACTTGTTTTTTCCCCTGATTTCTCAGGCAGATTATAGCAAGAAAAGTATCAATAGGATTGTGAAAAATTTCTTTGAAGGATCGGTAGGGAATTTCCTGTCATTTATGGTCAAAGAAAAAAACATTTCTGACGATGAAATTCAAGATTTGCAAAAGCTGATTGATGACTACGAAAACCCAGAGAAAGAATGAATGAGTTGTTGACATATCTACTAGAAGCCAGCTTTTGCATGGCAGTTTCTTTGGTTTTTTATCGCTTGGTTCTTAGTGACCTGACTTTTTTTGCATTGAATCGAGCGGTTTTGTTGACTATGCTTGGATTGTCTTTGGTTATTCCCGCATTGTCGGTTGACTTTTATCCAATCCAATCCATGCTGATAAGGGAAGTGACTCTACCGGAGTTTTTTGTTGGGGATCAGGTCCAGTCTGCACCATCTTCATTTCAATGGGATTGGGTCAGAATACTAGGAGGAATTTATTTACTCGGAGTATTGTATACAGCTGCCAGATTGATTTTTGGGTTTTTCCAGTCTTTGAATCTACTTAGGCAAGCAAATTTATTTTACTACAGAGGCCAATTCATTGCTGTTCATTCTCAATTTACACCTGCTTCATTTTTCCAATATATTCTGTTGCCGACATTTCATCAGGAGGATGAAGACCAGAAACGGATCATTTTACATGAATCGGTCCATGTCAGTGAAAGACATAGTTGGGATTTGCTTTTTGTCCAGATGGCCAAAATTGTTTTTTGGTTCAATCCATTGATTTATCTATTTGAAAATTCTATTCGTGAAGTTCATGAATTTCAGGCTGATCAAGGTGTCACTCGATCTTATTCCCAAACAGAGTATTCCAGACTTTTATTGAAACTATTGACAGCTGGAAGGGGCTGGCAGTTCATGAATAACTTTAACCAATTTCAAACCAAAAAACGAATTATCATGATGAACAAAACAAAATCAGATAGCAATCTGAGAAGTAGATTTCTCTGGGCTTTACCGGTGATGGGATTATTATTCCTAATGTTTTCTTGTGATCTGGCCCAAGTAGATGAGGAAATAGAAGGACCGGTTCAAAACGGGGAACAGGCAAAAGCAATGGGGCCAACGGATCTTGCTGCTAGAATCAAGGATGTAGGAAGTGATGGGGGAGAGATCTTTGATGTAGTAGAAAATCAGCCAAATCCTCCGGGTGGAATGAAAGGTTGGAATGAGTATTTGATGTCTAATTTGACTTATCCAGCCCAGGCTAGACAAATGGGGATCGAAGGAACTGTGATTGTTGTTTTTGTAGTCAATACAAATGGTTCAATTTCTAATATTGATATTCTCAGAGGGATCGGTGGTGGATGTGATGAAGAGGCAATTCGAGTCGTTCAAAATTCTCCAAATTGGACTCCTGGATATCAAAAAGAAAGAGCTGTCAATACCAGGATGAGATTGCCGATCCGCTTTAAATTGAGTGGATCAGAAACTAGTATCCAAGCTTCCTAGAAAATAGTCTTTCTTCTCATTCAAAGGGGTGGATTCCCTCTGGACAATTTGATACGATTAAGAAATAAATACTATAACTGTTACTGATTTTGCCTTATGAAAACTTATGCTAAGCCAATTATTCTAACTACACTTTCATTCCTGATTTCATTCTTCTTTTATGTTGGAGATGTAAAAGCACAAACAAGCGAGGAGGTTCTAGAAGAGGTAGATGTCATGCCCATGCCTCCAGGAGGCATGCCAGGATTAATGAAGTTTATGAGCGAAAACATGAAATATCCTGAGCAGGCAAAGGAAAAAGGAATCGAAGGAGTCGTCATCGTTTCTTTTGTTGTAAAAAAAGATGGATCTATTGCCAATCCCGTAGTAATGAAGGGTATTGGAGCTGGATGTGATGAAGAAGCACTAAGAGTGGTGAAAGCATTTCCAAATTGGACTCCAGGAGAAAAGAACGGCGAAAAAGTCAATACTCAGATGCAATTACCGGTTAAGTACAAGCTTTAGTTGATGGTTTTATTTAATTCAAAAAGCCTCTTCAGTGGTTGGAGAGGCTTTTTTATGTTAACATATACGAATATATCGTGACATTACGAATTAATCGTAGGTTTTTTCCGTCCTCTTTATTACATTTAAACAATGGAAGAATTAACAGCCAACGAAGAGCAGATCATGCGAATCTTTTGGAAGTTGGAAAGAGCAATCGTACGAGATGTTTTAGACCAGTTACCAGAGCCAAAACCACCCTATACAACTTTGGCTTCTTCGGTGAAGGTTTTAGAAAAAAAGGGATACCTCGGTCATAAATCCTATGGTAAGACGAATGAATATTTTATTCTGATCCCAGAAAGTGATTATCGGAAAAAGAGTTTCAATTCATTAGTGAAGAACTTCTTTGGTGATTCGGTGGAGAATGTCCTTTCATTTTTAGTGAAAGAAAAAAAGGTTTCTGAAAAGGACTTGGAAGAGTTACAAAGAATGATTGACGATTACGAAAAAAAATAAAAAATGGAATTCTGGTTTACATATTTGATGGAGGGGACCCTAGGAATAGTACTAGTGGTTTTATTTTACAGATTCTGTATTGAGGGCCTGACTTTTTTTGCCCTTGCCAGAATAACTCTATTGGGATTGGTATCAGCAGCTGTACTGTTGCCTTTATTTTCATTCCAGTTTCAGTGGTTTTCCGAAAGCGCAGTTCTTCCTATCAATTCCTCATTGCTATGGGTAGAAAACCAAGGTAATCCTGGGGATTCAACTGCTAGTGGTCCTATATTCAATTGGGTTTTAATTCCCCTTACGGTTTATCTATCTGGAGTGATTTATTGTCTTGCCAGACTTATTGTAGGCATTGTGAAAACATTGTCTTGGATCTCTAAATCAGAAAAACTGAAGTCAGGATCTTTTACCCTGGTCATCAATCAAAAATTTATTCCTGCTTCATTTTTCACTTACATCCTATTGCCGGAATCTCCTCAAGGAAGTAAAGAATACGATCAGATTTTACTACATGAGTCAGTTCATATTGAGCAAGGACACACTTGGGATGTTCTTTTTATCCAAATTATTAAAGCCATTTTTTGGTTTAATCCGGCCATATACCTTTTGGAAAAGCAACTCAAAGAGATCCATGAGTTTCAAGCGGACCTAGAAGTGACCAAAAGCTATTCTCCAATTGACTATTCACGACTTTTGCTGAAGCAATTGAGCAAGGATTGTGGAGTCCAGTTCATGAATAATTTCAATCAATTTCAAACCAAAAAACGAATCATGATGATGAACAAAACAAAATCAAATGCTATTCTCAAGAATAGATTTCTGCTTGGCATTCCTATGCTGGTGCTAATGGTAGGCCTTTTTTCCTGTGATATGGCAATGAGTCAGTCAGAATTAATAGGGACTTGGACCGGGACCGAATTCCAATTTGATCAAACAGAAGGGCCGGACTTGACTGCTATGGTCGAAGGAGGAAAAGCCTTGCATAAAGGGGGGAAATTGATCATTAATGAAGATGGTACTGCTGAAATAGTCTCTGGCCAAGGAGATATCAATGGGTCAGGTACTTTTAGATTCTATGAAAATGGAAATGTCTTAATTCTGACAATGAATGGGGAAGAAACAAGACACGAAGTGCTGGAATTAACAGATGAAAAGCTGGTAACTAAAAATGAGGTAGCTATGGATACCCCGATGGGTAAAGTGGCGGGTACTATTACACTCACCTATAAGCGGTAAAAAAAATTAGCATTATCTACGAATATACCGTAGGTTTTTACAAGATTTCAACACCAAAAAAGCCAGTCTAGATTCTAAACTGGCTTTTTTTGATGATTTATCGATCAGATTAATCCATTATGTCCCCAAAGAAAATGGCATTCAGGAAAAGCTTGTTTGTTCCGTACCAGGTTCCTCTGAAATTTGGGGAATCATAGAAATTAATCACTCTACCCCGACCAACAGGTGAGATGATGAGACTGGCACTTTGCTTCAACAACTCCAGGTTTGAGTCTGAAATATAACCTCCCAAAAGCGGTTCATCAGTGTATCGGATAGGAGTGAGGTATTTGTTTTTGCTTGGTTGGACGAAAATCGAATTGTTTCTATTCACTGGAATTGTTTCTCTTCGATAACCATAGGCAATAGGATGTGTCAGATCCAGTTTGGCCATGTAAATACTTCCTCCTACCTCTTTTGCACCTTCGAAATTGCTTCTAACTGCAAATGGAAGTTCTTTTGGATCTGTGGATTCCCCTCTTTCCACCATAGTTTCTTTTGTAATTCCTTGTTGGTTTAGCCATAGACTTGCTGACTTCATGGAAATCACTGTTCCTCCTCTGTTGATCCAGTCTTTCAAATGGTCAACAACATTTTCGGAGAAAGAGCTATAATTTCCTGTGGGTAGAATCAAGGTATTATAATCGAATAAATTTACCCGGTTCATTTGATCCGAATTCACTTTAGTGATTGGCATACCCACTTTGGAGTCCAATAAATACCAAATCTCACCAGCTTCATAGCTACTTACTCCATCGCCTACAACCATGATAACTTTGGGAACATTGACAGCACCTACCAAGTTAGAACCCAAGTCAATTCCCTCTAAATTCATTCCTGTACTGGTTGCAAAGACTTTTTGATGATTTACCTGAGCCAAGGTTTTCAGGGCATCTTTGACATTGCTTTCGCTCATTTTCTGAAAACCCATTGGTATCATAAGCGTACCGGCAGCAAATTCCACTGGGCCATCCTGAGTGCTTGAAGTAAAAGGGCGGTTGACAATTTCTACATGGACACCAGCCTCTTGTAAATCAAAGAGCATTTTTGGAGCAAAATAATCTGCCCAGTCTATTAAATATGCGTAGGCTTTTCCTTCTGGAAATACAAAAGGTTTTTGCGAATTGTCTGTTACTTGTTCTCCAAGTTTCACAGATGGCCCGGCTGAGAAGGGCATTCCATACGTATGTGCCATCGTCCAGGTAGAGGCATCGTAAAATACAGAATCCGCAAATTCGGTCACTTCTTCAAACATCGTCCTAACCATTCTATACTGGGGTTGAGCGGTGGGAACAATCCAGGATTTTCCTTTTTTGAAATTGTAACCGCCTAGAGAAATATCAGCGCTGTTTTCATAGACCTTAATTTGATGGTCCATGAGAAACTGGACAAAAAGATGGTTTCTGTTATCGTCAAACTCATCTCCAAAAACATAATTTCTGGCTGGATCTTTTGATCCTTCAGAGACTGCTGTTTCAAAGAATTCGCGTAAATAATCGTGCATGAATTCTCGGTTTTCCAATGCTGCTTCCATGGTCGCCAGTGAACTTCTTACGTGATTTCTGATTGTAAATTCAAATTTGATTTCACCGCGTTGGCTATCCTGTACATGTCCCCGGCTACTTGCTTGCTCAAACACCAATCCCAAGCCCCCGTGAATATCCGGATAGGTGCTTCCATAGCCTGGATAACTGTTGTCAAAAACTTCTTTGGACCAATATAAGCTTCCAATTTCATCCAGATATTTCGAAAAATACTTCGCAAAGCGAACATTGATGTCATCGTAATTCTTTCTTGGTACGACTGGGTTTTCACTTCCAAATGGCTTCGTAGGTTCAAAGAAATAGGTGCTATTCGTACCCATTTCATGAAAATCAGTGGTCACATTTGGATACCAGGTATGATACCATGCGATTTTTGCCTGGGACTCTGGATGTGCCAAAGGAAGCCAGTCTCGATTTAAATCGAACCAATAATGATTCGTTCTTCCTCCTGGCCAAACCTCATTGTGCTCTCTATCCAATGGATCAGCTACTGGAGGAAAGCCTTTGTTGGTATTTGCCCAATGACTATGTCTGTCTCTACCATCGGGGTTGACAGTTGGATCAAAATGGACGATTGCATTTTCCCTCAACTCTTTTGCCAAATCTGACTGGGAAGCAAGAAGCCAATAGGCTGTGAGCATGGCAGCTTCAGCAGAAGAAGGTTCGTTTCCATGCACTCCATAGCCTTGGTGAATGATGGCTGGCATGCTGCTTACTTCTGGCTTGGACTGACTCGGATCAGCCAGTTGTAATTGTTTTAAACGGATCTCTTCCAGGTTGGAAATGTTGGATGAGGAAGCTATGGTCAAAATGATTTTGGGCCGTAATTCGTGAGTATATCCAATAGTTTTTAATTCAGCCATTTCCGACAATTCATCCAATTTCTCAAAGTATTTCACGATGAGATCATATCGGGTGTGCCATTCTCCGATTTTATATCCTAAAAACTCCGATGGGGATGGTACAGCTGGATCAAATTTTTCTCCTGGAAAAAAATAATTTTCCTGAGCTTGTAAATTGATACAAAAGAAACTCGCCAATAAAAGGGTAAGTAGTGGTTTTTTCATGTGTTGTTTTTTGGTTTATAAAAGCCACGTGTCATCCTGCATGTCTGAATTAATACTGGGGTGATGATTGTAGCCATGCTGGAATTCACCACTCCAATTTATTTTAAAATCAAATAGAAAGACGGTTAAATCAGTAAAAATCCACTAATGGTTTTTTGTTTCATGTCAATTTGGAGTAATTTATCGCCTTTAGTTCTTATTCCTAAAATAATCTAACCTATGAAAAAGACAACGCTGACCCTGGCGCTTACCGTATCAGCTTTTAGTATCAGCTTTTTAGCTTGTGCTCAAGAGAAAACACCTCCACCGATGAAACCGGAGGCTACAGAGTTTTACACACCTGTTCCTCCTAAAGTTACCCCAGGTGCAAATAATACAGCTCCACCATCTGACGCCATTGTCCTATTTGATGGCACTAGTTTGAATGGCTTTGTCAGCGCTAAAGATGGTACCAGTCCTGCTGAATGGACCATAGAAAACGGTGAGTTGGTCGTAACCAGAGGCAAAGGAGACATCCAGTCCAAATTGCCATTTGGCGATGCTCAATACCATGTAGAGTGGTCTGCACCAACTGAGATCGTTGGCGAAGGACAAGGACGTGGTAATTCAGGATTTTTCTTGATGGGATTGTACGAAGTGCAGGTTTTAGATAGCTATGAAAGTAAGACCTATACCAATGGTCAGGCTGGAAGTATCTATAAACAACATCCTCCTTTAGCGATGGCATTAAGACCTGCAGGAGAATGGAACTATTACGACATCATTTTCAAAGCTCCACGCTTCAACAAAGATGGCATAGTCACTTCTCCAGCGACTGTTACTGTTCTAATGAACGGGGTGTTGGTTCAAAATCATGTAATACTAAAAGGTCCTACAGAATACATCGGTATTCCAAATTACAAGGCACATCCTGAAGAATTGCCAATCAAATTGCAAGACCATGGCAACCCGGTAAGATTTAGAAATATCTGGGTTCGTAAGCTTTAATTTATCTATTCGAAGGAGCAACGTATTTTTTATGTTGCTCCTTTTTTTGTCAATACTCTCAATTACCCAAAAAAACTATGTCATCAAGAAGAAGATTTATTCAAAACACCATGCTGGTCGGAGCGGGGCTCAGCATGCCAAGCATGCTTACCGCTGCTGATTTTGGAAGATACACCCGAAAAGTCAGACCTTCTGATCAACTGAATTATGGCCTAATAGGCTGTAAAGGAATGGGTTGGTCTAACATGAACGCACACTTAAAATTGCCTGAAGTGAATTGTGTGGCTTTGGCAGATGTAGATCAAAGTGTGCTGGATCAGCGTACTGAGGATGTATTTAAACTCCGAGGAACAAGACCTAAGCAATACAAAGACTACCGTAAGCTTTTAGAAGATCCCGATATAGATATTGTAATCATCGGAACACCGGATCATTGGCATTGCCTGATCATGTGTGATGCTGTTTCTGCCGGAAAGAATGTGTATGTAGAAAAACCGATTGCCAATACGATAGAAGAATGCCAACTCATGGTTAAAGCCCAGGAGCGCTATGGCAAGGTCGTGCAAGTAGGACAATGGCAAAGGTCCGGATCACAATATGCACAGGCGATAGATTATGTAAAGTCAGGTAAACTGGGCCAAATCAGACTGGTGAAATGCTGGGCATACCAAGGATGGATGAAGCCGGTTCCTGTTTTGCCAAATAGTCCTGCACCAGAAGGAGTAGATTATAAAATGTGGCTGGGTCCAGCGCAGGAGCGTCCATTTAATCCAAATCGTTTCCATTTTAACTTCCGTTGGTTTTGGGACTATGCCGGTGGCTTGATGACCGATTGGGGAGTTCATGAGATAGATATTGCACTTTACGCGATGGGAGTGAGTGCTCCAAAATCAGTAATGGCTTCTGGAGGAAAATTTGCATACCCAGATGATGCTTCTGAAACTCCAGATACTCTTCAAACTGTGTATGAATACGATGGATTCAATATGCTTTGGGAACATGCCACTGGAATCGATGGTGGAAATTATGGTACTACAGAAGGCATTGCTTTCATTGGAAACAATGCAACTTTGGTTGTGAATAGAGGAGGATGGAAGGTGATTCCTGAAACTGAAACAAAAGATGGCGAGCGTGTTCCAAAAGTGGCTGAAGTACCTCACACACCTGGTGTAGGAAATGCTTTAGACCATCATGCGAAGAACTTTATTGAAGCGGTAAAAGCGAATGATCCGAGCTTGCTGAACTGTGCGATCCAAACAGGAAGTATTGCAGCGATCAATGCACAAATGGGAAATATCGCCTATAAAACCGGTAAGAAAATATATTGGGATGCTACCAAAAATCAATTCACTGATGCAGAAGCAAATCAATTGATCAAAGCCCATTACCATAATGGATGGGAATTACCGAAAGTTTAAGGATACACGAATTTTGATTTACGAATGGCGAGCCCTCCAGAGAGATTTGGAGGGTTTTGTGTAGTGTTGTTATTTAAACAAAAGTGGCTGTTCACTAAAGAACAGCCACTTCGTTTTTATTGGAGTTAAATTTTATAACAGATTTAATCCGCTAATTTTTTTAGTCTAATCCAACTGCTTTGGCAGCATTAATGAAACCAGCGCCATATATTTCATCATTTCCTGGTTTGCCAAGATCTGAAGCAGAGCTGAAAAGGGTAGTTTTCACTTGCCCAGGTTTCATTGCCCCTCCATTTGACTCCATGATAAGTGCAACTACTCCAGCTACAGCAGGAGCTGCCATAGAAGTTCCTTGTGCCCAACCGTAAGATCCATTTGAAGTCCCTCTGACAGTACTAAATACCATATCGAATGCATAGCAAGCCCTTACAAGAGATATATAGGTACCGTTCAATTGACAATTTGAAAGATTTCCGTCAATTAATCCAAGACCAATTGTCCCACCTGGAGCAGCAATGTCCACTCCGGATTTACCGGAATTGGTATAATAAGCTGGATCCGTAAAATTGGATTCTCCTAATTGCCAGCCGGTAGGTCCAGTAGAACCAACAGAAATGATATGTTGATTTTGGGCTGGAATAACGATGAATTCTTTATTGTCGTCCAAATTTATTCCATCATTTCCAGCAGCCACAATTATAGTTACGCCAAGTTGATAAGCATAACGGCTTACTCGATCAAAAATCTTTTGTAATTCGATAATGGCATCTCTGTATTCCTTATCCTTCCAATCAGTTCTAAAATCGATGGTAGCTCCAAGACTCATATTTATTACCTGAGCTCCAGCTCCCCCCATAGATTGAGGAGTAGCAGCATACAACATTCCGTTTAGAATCCATTCAAATGCTCCAGAACCATTATGTAATGATTTAACCCCGATAAGAGTAGCTTTTGGTGCAATTCCGACGGTAGCTAACCCTGAAGAGGCTACAATCCCAGCCACATGAGTTCCATGCCAAAAAGTTCCAGTATCAAAATTCCAAGGTTGACCTGGGACAGTTGAAATAGAACTAGCCATATCTAAATTCGGGGCGAGGTCTTGATGGGATGAATGGATACCTCCATCAATAATAGCAACTCTTACACCGTCACCAGTATAACCATTTTCCCACGCTGTAGGAGCCTTGATTGATGCTGGTGCCCATTGAAATCCGTCGAAAAACGCACTTTGATAATCAAATGGTTCACCTTGTGCTACAGGTCCTTCTAATTCATTAACCTCATCGGGGTCTTTGGTGTACTGCAAAATAAAGTCAGGTGTTACCGATTCCACACTGCTGATTTTTCTAGCTTTTATAAGAAATTCCGAGGATTTGGAAATAGCCACTGCAACCCCGATTTCTGGGTAAGAATTCACGATTTCTCCACCAGCATCAGCAACACTTTTTTCGATGTTTTTAGGTAGATTTTCGCCTTTAGTTAAGATTAAATATCTACCTGTAAATTCTCCTACCCTCATATTTGAAAAATCAGTGACTTCCTCAAGTTCATTTAAGTTAAACTTGCTCTCAGTAATCTGTTTTTCTATAGGATCTTGACCTAAAGGGTTGTCTTGTATTATACTGCTCTCACAAGCAGCAAAAAGAAGTAATGCAACAAACGAGAGTTGCAAAAATTTGGGTTTTTTAGTGTGAATCATAAAATTTAGTTTAGTTGAATTGTGTTTTTTTAATTAAAAGTATTTTGGGTTTAGCACATCAACCATACTTCAGTTTTTTTTGAAGGTTCATAAAGGGAAAAAAAGTGAACCCTGAAGCTGAGCTAATGCTTTTTAATATAAATAGAAAAAATATAAATCTAATAAGCCCTTGAATAAAAGTTGTTTAGTAAAACTTCTTGTTTAGAAAAAAAAAATCAAAATGACAGATTTCAATTTCAAAATTTCCACAAATAGACTATGTGATTCTAATCAGAATGTTTTGAAATAACCGCATTTCGTGGTCAAAATGGTCGTCAATATTAGGCTGGAAAAGAAATTGCCCCAAAGAGAATCTCTTTGAGGCAATTCAATAAATAACAAAGCTGGCTAGATTTCAATTTGAAATACTCTTGGCCTATTCAATCAAATTTTTCAAAAGACTAAAAAGCCAGGGCTGCCAGCCCCAATTTGGATTTGAGCGGATTGATGGATTTGAGAATTTGACCTGAGTATTTTTTAAACAAATCACTTCCCAATAGGTCAGTCAGAAACTTGGTTCTTTTGTTTTTCAGTCCTAGAAAGCTGGCTTTTTTGTCATCATCTGAAGCATCACTATCATTGATGTTCATCAATTCGTCTACAAAGCTTTTATTGTTGTTCTCCAGTGTCCCTTTCTGATCAGCACTTAAATCAAGTCCTTTGGTATCATTTAAAATTCCCAGAACCTGAGAGGATAAGTCCATTTTTGGCACTTTCAGGCCTTGTGCTTGCGCAGAAAAACCAATGAGAGTTAAGGCAAATGCGAAGGTTAAGATTTTTAGAAGTTTCATAAGATTAATGTTGCGAGTTTGTATTTAGTTTTAAATGGTCTAATTTTTTTCTTGATGTTTTTCTTGTACTGTTTGGCTGTATTCTCTCCGAGAATTGATGAGAAAACCCCGGACTGTTTTTTACCTAGGTCTAACAAAGATTTACGTTTTTTATCGTCACTCTCATTGCTTCCAGCAATCTTCAAAACTTGATCGAGGAACTGATTGTTTGCTGATTTTAATTCTTCTTTCTTAGAACTGTCCAGATTCAAATCATTTTCTGGAGATAAAACTCCTGTCATATCCTTTTTGAAAGTAGGAGTTGGTAGAGATATCTTTTGTGCTGATGCTGTCTGGATTGCCAAAGCTGCAAAAAAGAAGAGAATACTCGTTAAGACTAGTGTTTTTTTCATAGTTGTCACCGTTTATTTGAAAAATCCCTTTCCTAAATCCATTAAACCTCCAAGGTCCATTCCGCCGTCTTTTCCATTACCCATCAGAGAACCTAGAAGATCAGTTGGATTTACTTTTCCGGAATTTCCTTGGAGTGCTGCCACCACTGAGGACATGATGTCTTGATTGTCTTGAGGTGCATCGTTCACCCTTTTATTGAAAAAATTCAATATCATGGGTAAGGCTGCGGCAGCAATTCCCATTGCCTGTTCTTTGCTGATGCCTAATTTCTCTATCAAACTTTCGGAAACATTACCTTGAAGTTGGCTGACCACAGGAGAGGATGGAGATGTTTCATTTCCTGAAAACATTTCTTCAATTCCTTCCATCTTGCCAGATGCTACCTGTTTTTGAATACTAGAAAAAATACTTTCTTTTAGTGCATTAGCAGAGGATTTTGGATTGGATAGGTTCATACCTGCCAACATTTCTTCCAAAGGGCCTTCAGCTAAATTTAATAATTGATCTAACATGATTTTAAAAGTTTGTAGGTATTAAAGTTCATTAAATTCTGTCTTTTATCCTATAAAAATGCCAAGTTCCATTTCAAGAAACCTAATCAGGGATGCATAAAAACCAGAAAAACGAATTCAGATATTAACCTTTAGGAGCAATTTCAAGACTTGTATTTCAATGTTCGGCAGTGAATTCATTCGTTGATTTTTTTGAACTATAAAACCTAAATGCAGGAGTGAAATTGAAGTTTTAGAGTCTGACAAGAATTTCTAGTAGGGAAAATAGATTGAACTGAAAACACTTAGTTATTTCCGAACACATTTCTGATTGACTCTAAATAATCAAATCCATGACCTTCGGTTGGTTCTATGTAGTTTCCTTCCAAATATTCATTCCAGCAACAAACCATGATCGTGTTACCATTTGAAGGTCTGTATTTCCGCGATACCTGTTGGGCTTCTTTCAGTTTAGCAGTAAAGGATTCTTTTGTACTATGGACTTTGTCTTTTTGGGGTTCGCTTGGGAATCCGGACTGTTGTGGCCAAGTGCCTCCAGCAGGTCTCATATCCCAACCCATAGCAACAGGCACTTGATATTCAAAATTCGGATCGTTTTTGAATTTCTCGGACCACATCGACCAATGGCTTCTATAAGTTTCCCGCATATCAGCGTAAGACTTGTTGTCCTGTTCCATGAAGTTGTGATAGACATAGGCCGTCATTCCCTCGAATCCCATGTCTTTTAATCTTGGTACATATTCCTGGAGTAAAAGCCTGTTTTGATACTGACCACCTTCCCAGGGTTTGTTCGGATTTGAGGCCTTCCATTTCGTAGGTAAGCCATATGCCCGTTCTCTTTCCAGCATTGGACCTGCTGTTACGGCGATAAATTTTATACCTGGAAGTCCCGCTTTTTTGGCAGTGGATTGGGATAAATCAAGGAGATCTTTCAGTTTGAGTCCATAGTATGCAGCTCTGGATTCAGCATCTTGAGGAAAATAGAAATAGACAATCGGTTTGCCGTCTTGAGCTTTTAGATAATCACCTCTGGAAAAATATTCATCAATCCAAAGTTGAGTGATTTTCTCATGAACTTTTATATAAAGTTCTTTATCTGGTTTTTCACCTTCGTAGTTTGCTTTTCGGGCAAGTTCATCAGGGGATCCGATTTTAAGCCAAAGCATCCATCGTTCGTTACTGTCATCGCACCAATTTATTGCCCACTTCATCTGTTTTTCTTTGGGGAGTTTCGCGTTGACTTCGAGCATTACTTTCAATTGGTCTCCCCATTCCACTAAGCCAGGAACAGCCACTCTGCCGTCACGATTTGTATCGATTTTCCAACCTTTGGGATAATAGATTTTTGATTGGGGACCGAAGTATAAATGGTAAAAATAATGTCTGCCATAAAACCAATCATATGCAAAAAAGTCTATTCCATAGCTTTTCATGTACTCCAATTGCTTTTTGATGACTTCTGGGTCATCTCTTTTGTAAAAGCCCTTTAGTTCTGAAATTGGTTTTCTGTCCAGGTACGGACCTTCATAAGGGTATTTAGCGTTATAAATTCTTCCCTTTGGTCCCCAGATCCCCGGATTTTGTAGACTGGAACAATCACCTCTTCCAGTAAGACAAGACCAAAAACTATCTCTGTCTTTCGCAGGATCAGGTGAGGTATTCCAGGATGGCATATAGTAAACACCGACAAGTTCTTTATTGTCAACTTGGATAGCCGACCCATCGAAGTTCCCTAATCCAGCAGCTAATTTTTGTTGAAATTTAGGGATATTTTTTTCGCAGGAAATAAGTGTCGGAAGGATAAGAATAAAAAGAATGTATTTTTTCAAAACAGTTGAAAGTTTGGGTTTTAAGCAATGAATTTACAGGAAAAGTGCCATTTATGTAAAATTTGTAGGGGGAGCTAGTTTCATTTCAGAATAAAATAAATGAAAAGCAAAAAAAAATATCTGTAAAACAAAAAAGTGTTATTAAAACTCGAATTAATTTTTTACTTATGTAGAAAATTGAGAAGAATATTCTTAATAAGCCCTTGGTAATTAGAGTTTTTTAGAGTGGATTTCATCAGGGCTTAGTGATTATAGAATTTTTATAAACAGCCTATGAAAAATTTCTACAAACCCACAGCCTTTGTGATGATGAGTTTGACATTTCTCCTGTACCTGGGGAATGCCTTCTCAGTGATCGCCCAAAGTGGCACTGCCACAGTTTCCACGGATAAAGATGATTATTCTCCTGGAATGTATGTAATCATCACAGGATCAGGCTGGCAACCTGGAGAAACTGTTACTCTTCATATTGATGAAGACCCTAAGCCAAATACTTGTATGCTACCTCATGATATGACAGCTGTGGCAGATCCCAGTGGGAAAATCTATAATGACCAAATGCTTATAAAGGAAAATCACTTGGGAGTGACTTTTACTTTAACTGCAGAAGGGGAGAGTTCTGGTTATACAGCAACCTGGATTTTTACTGATGCTGGCTTATCAGATGTTGTTGTTACTGGAACATCATTTTGTCCTGGAAATTCGGTGACTATTGATTTTAACTCTGTGAGTGCGGGAGCTGGTGGAGCTTTTAAAAATGGGAATATATTTACTGCTCAATTGAGCAATAGTTTAGGAAATTTTTCTTCTCCTGTTTCTATTGGTTCAATTTCTTTTAATGGGGGAGGCAGTTCTAATAGCCATACAATAATAGGGACAATTCCAAGTATTATATCAGCAGGAACGGGATATAGGATTAGAGTTGTGTCAAGCGATCCAGTAACTAATTCACCTATTAATCAAACAGACTTAACTATTAATGGTTCAACCACAATTGATTCAAGTCCCACAAACTCTAACAATTTTTATGGTTCTAATGCGTCATTTTCAGTTACAGCTACAGGTGCAATAACCTATCAATGGGAAGAGTTCAATGGATCTTGGACTCCACTAGTAAATGGAGGAATTTATTCAGGGGTAAATACTTCAACACTTACCTTGACGAAACCAAGTGTCAATTTATCAGGGCGGAAATATAGAGTTGTAGTAACTGGTGATTGTGGTTCTGTTACAAGCGATGGGAATGCTACTTTGACAGTAAATAAAAAAGCTTTAACAGCTGCTTCAAGTGTTGCCCCTAAAGTATACGATGGATCTCCAGTTACAGGTACAGTTTCATTAGGTACTGTCTTAGGACTTATAGGAACAGAAACTTTGGATATTACACCTTCAGCAGCTGACTATGCCGATGCAAATGCAGGCATAGGAAAAGCTACAACCATTTCATACAGCCTTGCTGATGGAACAAATGGCGGTCTTGCCGCTAATTATAGCATGGCAGATTTTGCTACTACCGGAGATATTACCAAAGCCCCAACAGTTACTACGATAACGATCAACGGCGGACCGTTTTCCTATACGGGCTCAGCGATAGAACCGGCGACAGTCAGTGTAACCGGAGCAGGAGGGCTGAATCTATCACCAACGGCAGTTTATCTGAACAACACCAATACTGGAACAGCGACAGCAAGCTACGACTATGCGGAATCTGCGAACCACTTGTCCAGCAGTGACAGCAAGACCTTTGAGATCGGCAAGGCAAATGCCACGATTGATGTGACAGGTTACAGCGGAGTGTATGATGGCAGTGCTCATGGAGCAACTGGTACCGCAGAAGGAGTTTTGGGCGAAGCACTAGCAGGACTGGATCTTGGGGCAAGCTACACCAATGTACCTGGCGGCACGGCCGACTGGACATTCACTGACGAGACAGGCAATTACAATGATGCCTCTGGATCTGTGGATATCATCCTCACCAAAGCCCCAACAGTTACCACGGTAACCATCAATGGGGGGCCGTTTACTTACACGGGATCAGCGATTACCCCTGCGACAGTCAGTGTGACAGGAGCAGGAGGGCTGAATCTATCACCAACGGCAGTTTATCTGAACAACACCAATGCTGGAACAGCGACAGCAAGCTACGACTATGCGGAATCTGTGAACCATTTGTCCAGCAGTGACAGCAAGACCTTTGAGATCGGCAAGGCAAATGCCACGATTGATGTGACAGGCTACAGCGGAGTGTATGACGGCAGTGCTCATGGAGCAACTGGTACCGCAGAAGGAGTATTGGGCGAAGCACTAGCAGGACTGGATCTTGGGGCAAGCTTCATCAACGTACCTGGCGGCACGGCGTACTGGACATTCACTGACGAGACAGGCAATTACAATGATGCCTCTGGATCTGTGGATATCATTCTCACCAAAGCGCCAACAGTTACCACGGTAACCATCAATGGGGGGCCGTTTACCTATACAGGATCAGCGATTGAACCGGCGACAGTCAGTGTGACTGGTGCGGGAGGGCTGAATCTGACTCCGACAGCAGACTATGCAAATAATGTGAATGCAGGTACGGCGACAGCAAGCTACAGCTATGCGGAATCTGCGAACCACTTGTCCAGCAGTGACAGCAAGACCTTTGAGATCGGCAAGGCAAATGCCACGATTGATGTGACAGGTTACAGCGGAGTGTATGACGGCAGTGCTCATGGAGCTACTGGTACCGCAGAAGGAGTACTGGGCGAAGCACTAGCAGGACTGGATCTTGGGGCAAGCTTCACCGATGTTCCTGGTGGCACAGCCGACTGGACATTCACTGACGAGACAGGCAATTACAATGATGCCTCTGGATCTGTGGATATCATCCTCACCAAAGCCCCAACAGTTACCACGGTAACCATCAATGGGGGTCCGTTTACTTACACGGGATCAGCGATTACCCCTGCGACAGTCAGTGTGACAGGAGCAGGAGGGCTGAATCTATCACCAACGGCAGTTTATCTGAACAACACCAATGCTGGAACAGCGACAGCAAGCTACGACTATGCGGAATCTGTGAACCATTTGTCCAGCAGTGACAGCAAGACCTTTGAGATCGGCAAGGCAAATGCCACGATTGATGTGACAGGCTACAGCGGAGTGTATGACGGCAGTGCTCATGGAGCAACTGGTACCGCAGAAGGAGTATTGGGCGAAGCACTAGCAGGACTGGATCTTGGGGCAAGCTTCATTAACGTACCGGGAGGTACAGCCGACT
>JAFIDK010000090.1 GCA_017051695.1 Algoriphagus aestuarii
GGTGCGGAGGAACCCGGTCTTCGCCCCTCGAGTGGTGAGTAGATGCAGGTCCCGAGTGCCTAGTCCGTAGGCGACCGCCCCGCCGATGACGGCGTTGAGGACCCGCCGCACCCGGGTCATTCTGAACCGTTTCGTCCCGTGCTCCATCGCACCCCTTCCTCTCACACCCCTATTGTGGGGGGTGGTGGAATGCTTCGCCTCTGCGGCATACCCGGGCAATCCGCTACCGGAACGCGGAGATTCCGGTGACCGCCTGGCCGAGGCTGAGCGTGTGGATCTCCTCCGTGCCCTCGTAGGTGGCGACCGTCTCCAGGTTCAGCAGGTGCCGCAGCACCGGGTAGTCCAAGGTGATGCCGTTGGCGCCGTGCACGGATCGGGCCTTGGCGGCTACCCGCTGGGCCGCGGCCACGTTGGCGAGTTTGCCGAAACTCACCTGGTAGTGGTGGCATGCCCCCGCTTCTTTGAGCCGCCCCAAATGCAGGGCGGTCAGCGACGCCTGGTTGACGTCCACCACCATCTCCGCGAGTTTGCGCTGGGTGAGCTGGAACGCGGCGATGGGCTGGCCGAACTGTTCGCGGGAGGTGGCGTATTCCAGTGCTGCCTCGTAGCAGGCGCGGGC
>JAFIDK010000893.1 GCA_017051695.1 Algoriphagus aestuarii
AAATGAAAGGGCCAGCCGTACACGGCTCATGAAGGTCAAAGATATGATAGAAGAAAGAAATATACAAAGCTCGGATTAGTCCGAGCTTTTTTATTTATAACTTGTTATGAATTTGACAATTTAGTTGTGGTTTTGGCAATAAGTTCTGCAGTTGCGGTTTTTGCAGTATTTATAGCCTTCCTTATCCAAACATATTATGCTATTTGATTGACAATGGGGACAAATAAATTGGCCCCTGCCGATCTTTTTAAAATTATCATAGCATTCTTCCCAGCTGTTATTACAATCTA
>JAFIDK010000894.1 GCA_017051695.1 Algoriphagus aestuarii
GTTCCAGGCCCTGACTGGACAGGCAGCGTCGCGTCTCCGCATCCACGGGAATGGTGCTTTCTCCACCAGTAGCAGCCGCACGGCGGCGGGACTGATGCCGGATGAGATCTTCGATCGTACTGGCACCGTCTCCCACAACGCGCGGGGCCCGCCGTACGGCAGCGGCGACGAGACGGTCGTCAATTATTACCAGCCGCAGGTCCTCCCCCTCGAAGCATGCTTCCAAAAGAACGCGGCTGGAGATTTCTCGCGCCGCCTTGACAGCACGCTCCACCTCGTCAACCGTCTCC
>JAFIDK010000895.1 GCA_017051695.1 Algoriphagus aestuarii
CTGTTGCGGATTATTGTCGACTAGCTAACTGGTACAGTGAACAAAATGGACGCTAAGTTTAAAGTTAAAGTTGAGATCACATCGCAGTTCGTTTCTTACAGTTCAGAGAATGATCAAGACGAATATGTTTTCTCCTATACCGCCATCATAACAAACCAAACCTATACAACGATTCGCTTGCTCAAGCGTGATTTGAAAGTAACCAATGGTGATAATGAGGTTTTCCGTCTTGACGGTAATGGTGTTTTAGGACAGCGGCCCTATATAGGCCCGAGTGAAAGCTTTAGTTA
>JAFIDK010000896.1 GCA_017051695.1 Algoriphagus aestuarii
GGTCCACGACCACGATCCGGTCAGCGGGCGTGAGCACGAAGCCCAGCCCTGTGCCGTGGTCCGACGCATTAGCGGTGCCGTAGCTCGTCCACGTTTCAGGACGGGACACCGACGCAGCCCGGCCGGTGCGAGGGTCCAGGGGGCGTTTGTGCTGGTCTGCGACGACCCAGCGGCGGCGACGACGCAGTGCCTCCGGAATCGCCTGGCGGGCGCGCGACCCGCGCTTCCGGCAGCGCGCCGAGCAGTACCGAGCGTGCGAGCGGGCCAACAGCGGCAGCTCGTTCGGGCAC
>JAFIDK010000897.1 GCA_017051695.1 Algoriphagus aestuarii
CGGTTTTGTAATGGATTGAACGCCGTTAAGAAAATGACTTAGCTCCCGAGGTACGAGGGAGATCCAGTCATTTTTAGGTGTGAAATTCAGTACAAAATTCCGCTGAATTTCTGTTCATATTAAAAGATAAAAGGTTTCAGCGGAAAGAAAAGACCGAGGCTCAGGGCTTTTTGGTTACTTTTTGGCCGCCAAAAAGTGACAAGGATAAAACCTATCTAAAATGGAGGAAGGCTTATGGAAAGTTGAGTCTCCGAAGAAAAAGGAAGCAATGTTAAACAGAAGCTGTACA
>JAFIDK010000898.1 GCA_017051695.1 Algoriphagus aestuarii
TTTCTTTTTGGAATCTTTCGTTTAACTTCGAATAATATTGAGAATTCAGAATTCGGATTAACCCAAACATAAATCAACTGAATTATGAAATTAAATAAAACTATTTTTCCGGTAATCATCGCTTCTTCTTTGCTCTTTACAGCTTGTAAATGTGATAAGGCGCAAGTAGTGGCTCCGATTGCTAATCAGGAATTGGAGGAAGATGAAATCCCGACTACCCCTGCCCGAATCGATGCCGACGGAAATTATATATATGATGTAGGAAACACTATGGAAATTGAATTGCCTG
>JAFIDK010000899.1 GCA_017051695.1 Algoriphagus aestuarii
TTGGTCGAGGAACTCCTGCCAGGTGCTTGGTCCTCCGATCGGCTGGATCAGCTCGAGCTTCAAGGAGCCCATGTCGAAAAAGGCGAGCTTGGCCCGGGCCTCGGTGGGCTGGCCGCGATAGTGGGTACGGGCTTCGTCAAACCCTGCCGTCTCGATGATCGGCGGTTTTGGAAGGCCAAAGAGCCTCGCGTACGCGCCGGCGGAACGCTCAATATCGCGGACGACGATCGCCACTTGCGTCATGTGAGCGCTGGGAAAGGGATGAGAATTGGGTTGGGTCACAAAGCAT
>JAFIDK010000900.1 GCA_017051695.1 Algoriphagus aestuarii
AGCGCCTGGGGGCGCACGTGGCCGCGTGCGGCGATGATCGGGTGCAGTTCGAGCACGCTGCGCGCGCCGGTGCCGCGGTTGATCCNGCCGCGGATGCTCAGGCAGGGTTCGCCCAAGGTCCAGACCACCGCGTCGCGCGCGTAGAGGCAGGCGGCGTCCTGCCAGCTGATCCAGTTCAGGGCCCGGCCGTGGGCGTCGAGCGAGAGCAGCCGCACCGAGTCGAGCCGGTGCGGAAGGGCGCCCGGAATCGGCAAGGCGCCGGCCAGGCCCGGGTGGAACTGCGTTCTGT
>JAFIDK010000901.1 GCA_017051695.1 Algoriphagus aestuarii
GGGGGGGCGGGGGGGGGGTGGCGGGGCGGGGCCGCCGGGGGTTTGTGGGTCGGGGTGGGGCGCCGGGCTGGGAGTGCCTGCCTGGGGGCCGTGGGTTGGTGCGGCGGCTCGCCCGTGCTGGTTTCGGGTGCCTTCCCGGCCCACGGGACGTGGGGGTGGACTGTGGGGCTAGGCAGGCGGGGTTTCCAACTGCACCATGATGGCCCGGCCTTCCGCGGTGACTTCGCCGTTGCAGCGGATCTCCCCGGAGACGAACACTTTGCGGCGTTCCACGCCGGTGATCCGCGAG
>JAFIDK010000902.1 GCA_017051695.1 Algoriphagus aestuarii
GGCTGGTCGAGCGTGATGCCACGACGATGAAGATGTTGGTCTTCGACCCGCTCGAGGACGTCCGCTCGGTGCAGCTCTACGGCACCGACCCGACCTATGTCGGGAGGGCGACCGAGATCCTCTGCGCCGAGTACGGGGTCGCGCACGTCGACCTGAACTTCGGCTGCCCGGTCCCCAAGGTCACCCGCAAGGGCGGGGGAGCGGCGCTCCCGTGGAAGCGCGGCCTGCTCGCCGAGATCCTCGAGGCCGCGGTGCGTGCCGCCACACCGTACGGGGTGCCGGTCACGAT
>JAFIDK010000091.1 GCA_017051695.1 Algoriphagus aestuarii
TGGGGTCACGCATGGCAGGGGAGTTGGGATGCTTGTGTTTTTGGTAGTAATCGGCGTACATCTCACGGTATTTCTGGAATTCGACTTCCAGATCAGCCTTCAGGGAAGAAGGATCGGAAAGATCCGCATCTGCCGGGATGTCCAGTACCAAAGGAGAGATTTTGGTACGTAGGAAGTGATCCGGACAGGAAGTCCCCATGGGAGCAAGTTTATTCAGGTCATGAGAGTTGATGAACTGCAATACCACCTCGGTGTCGGAGAAGGTACCGACCATTTTCTTTTCGGATGAAGCCAGTCCACGGAGCACGGGAGCCAAAAGGGCGGCCTGAGAGGCACGCTGTTCGGCAGGAAGGGATGTTACTTTCTGTCCACCGAAAACGGGTCTGGTTTTGCCGTAATTGGCTTCCAGATAGGCCGAAGCGGTTTCGATGACTTCCAGGCTGTTGATGTAGCATTCATAAGAAGTATCCCCCCAGGTGAAGAGGCCATGTCCACCGAGCATGATTCCCCGGATCCCCGGATTGTCCGCCAGAGTCTGCTGTAGCTGGAGTCCCAGATCGAATCCCGGCTTTTGCCAAGGCACCCAGGCAATCTGTCCTTCCCAGAGGTCTGCGGTGA
>JAFIDK010000903.1 GCA_017051695.1 Algoriphagus aestuarii
AGCACGTTCAAAATCATCAAGCACTGGCAATAAATCTTTGATTAATCCCTCTCCAGCATTCGTGATTAATTCAATGCGTTCCTTAGCGGTTCTTCTTCTAAAATTATCAAACTCAGAGTATAATCGTAAATATTTGTCATTTAACTCATCATATTTCTGTTGCATCTCCTCCTCTACTGAGACCTCTTGGGATGGTGTTTCCTCCTCACTCATCTCTTGATTATCCTGAGTTGTTTGTTCACTCTTAGCTTCATTTTTAGCTAACATTTCTTCGTCCGCTTTTTTGCTT
>JAFIDK010000904.1 GCA_017051695.1 Algoriphagus aestuarii
GCGGCTGGCGGCGATGACGCGGTCCGCCATCTGACCGGGGGGCAGGAACTGCGGGTCCGTCGGGTCGATACGGAAACGGTTCGGCTGGGCTGCGGCAGCGCCTGCGAGCACGCTGTCCAGATCGAGGTCCTGATCGTCCTCCTGCCATTGGCGCAGGGATTCGCTGACCAGCCACATCCCGGCCACGTTCTTCAGGAACCGGTAGGTGCCGTCCACTCCGCCCTCATTGGTGAAACCGGCGGTGCGGGCGTCCTCGGTGGTGATCGCACGCTCGAGCTCCAGGCCGATC
>JAFIDK010000905.1 GCA_017051695.1 Algoriphagus aestuarii
TATATCTTTGGAGGCGCGGCTTGAAATCCAGAAGCCGACCACCAGCGTTGCCAGGATGTATAACAGGATGATCGCGAGATCGATTGTTGCCAGCTGCATGAGTACTTCCAATTATTATTGAGTGGCCTTTGGCCGTTAGTATGTTGTTCGCTGTAGCGAGCATTTTTTTGCCGGTATCAATCGACCCTGCCGGGGACAAAGCGCTGAACCTCCCGACGGTTCGATGGCAACCAGGTTCTGCCATCAACCTGGGTACCCGCGCAAACCCGCGCTAATCCTGCAGGCCACG
>JAFIDK010000906.1 GCA_017051695.1 Algoriphagus aestuarii
GTTACAACGGCGCACCCCTGGACGTGATCGACGGTGAGACGTGGGTCGTCTGTCCTGTCCGGGGCGCCGGGTGCATGCGGGTGCCTCTGTCACTCGGAACCTGGGCCCTCGACGTGGTCCACGTGCACACGACGGTGATCCACCGACGCTGGTTCACGCCGGCCCGCGACCTCCCCGTATGGTGATAGCCCGGGCGGAGGGAATCGAACCCCCGATTGCGGTTTTGGAGGCCGCCGTGTTACCACTACACCACGCCCGAAGGGCGCCGGGGGATCAGCGAACGGTGGAG
>JAFIDK010000907.1 GCA_017051695.1 Algoriphagus aestuarii
CTCGACGGACTGCTCGGCCTGCGCGTGCGCGGTGGCGATGGCCAGCTGGTGCCGCTGTCGGAGCTGGTGCAGGCGCAACCGGCGCGCTGGGACGGCGCGATCCACCACAAGGACCTGCTGCCGGTGGTCTACGTCATGGGCGACGAGAGCGGCACGGTGGACAGCCCGCTCTACGGCATGTTCGACCTCGTCGGGCAGGTCGCCGACAACGCCATCGACGGACAGCGCCTGTCGCAGTTCTTCATCCGGCAACCGCCGGACACCGCCGGCTTCGGCATCAAGTGGGACG
>JAFIDK010000908.1 GCA_017051695.1 Algoriphagus aestuarii
GGGTAGGCCGAGCATGAGCAGCGTCGCGGCCCGGGCACGGCGCAGCCCGAGCTCGGCGTCGGGCTGCGGGTCGTCGGCCCCGATGCCGTTGGGGCCCTTTCCGGTCTCGTCCAGGCCGAGCCGGGAGGCGTGCCGCACGACGTCGTGGTTGGACAGCACCCACGTCGTGGGCGCCCCGACGGCGTCGTTCTCGGCGTAGGAGCGGGCGATCGCCTCCCGCAGCGCGGGCGCCGCCCAGCGGGTGGTGAGGAAGTGGAAGTTGAACGCCTGGTGCATCTCGTCCGGCCGG
>JAFIDK010000909.1 GCA_017051695.1 Algoriphagus aestuarii
TCTCCGTGTGCGGATGCCCGGTGAACACGTGGGGGGTGAGCCGGGCGCCGAGCCGGTTGGCCAGGCCGGGCAGCGGGTTGGCTTCGTGGACCACAATCGGGATGCGGCGACTGCGTGCAGCCAAGTATCCCGGGGTGGCCACGTAGCCGCCGAAACCGACCAGGATGTCGGCCTGGACACGGTCCAGGTGCTTGGCTGCGGTGCTGATCGCGTTGGCCAGCCTGCCGGGGACGGAAAGCAACTGGGGGGTGAGCTTCCGGGGCAGCGGGACAGCGGGGATCTCCGCCAG
>JAFIDK010000910.1 GCA_017051695.1 Algoriphagus aestuarii
GCCATTTCTCATTGAAGCTGCGGCCGTCGTGCTCCTTGCCCGGCGGCGGCTGTGCGGCGTCGCTGTCCAGCGCGACGATCACCAGATCGAGATCCGGACCCAGCCGGCCGAGGCGATCGGCGAAACTGCCGCGCAGCTTCCAGCGCTGCTCGCTGCGGCGGCCGATGATGATTTTGCCGAGGTTATGCTCGCGGGCGTAGCGCAGCACTGCGCGCTCTTCGGACGGATCGGCCAGGGTGGCGGTTTCGGCGCCCAGCTCCTGCGCCAGCCGCAGCGCGCGCAGAATGGC
>JAFIDK010000911.1 GCA_017051695.1 Algoriphagus aestuarii
ATTCTGTTCGTGTCGAGTGACGTGTTGCTGAGACTCTCGCAACGGCACAACGAAATGAACAAGCGGAGACACTTTTGCCTTAATGCTTTCGTCGGTAGCGTGGTAACCACGCCGTGGTTGTTTAAAAAACATAAGTTTCTGGTACCAAAACACACCGTGCCATCATATAAGTGATCGACGCGAAGTATGAAAACGAATTGACAACGTATATTGGTAAGTAAGTGAACTTTATATAGTAGTGCGATAGCGTATGTGCTGGCACCTAAACCTCCACTACGACAGCGACCTC
>JAFIDK010000912.1 GCA_017051695.1 Algoriphagus aestuarii
TCTGTCCGATGTCGAGACCGAGCCCCTTGGCCAGACTCTTCTGGGCGTAGTGCGCGTTCTGCGTCGACAGCCACATGGTCAGCCGACCGTCCTCGCCCCAGGCGCAAGCCGCTCCCCGCGCTTCCAGCGGCACGGCCGCCACCCGCTGGTTGGTGATGGTCTTTGTGACCACCACCTCGCAGTCGGCGAAGGTGTCCTCGGCGAAGTCACCGCCCTTGGTCTGCACCACGTTGGTGTCCAGCTCCGGGTGCAGCACCGTCTCTCCGGCCAACGCCGTCTCGACATCGGC
>JAFIDK010000092.1 GCA_017051695.1 Algoriphagus aestuarii
TCACCGCAGACCTCTGGGAAGGACAGATTGCCTGGGTGCCTTGGCAAAAGCCGGGATTCGATCTGGGACTCCAGCTACAGCAGACTCTGGCGGACAATCCGGGGATCCGGGGAATCATGCTCGGTGGTCATGGCCTCTTCACCTGGGGGGATACTTCTTATGAATGCTACATCAACAGCCTGGAAGTCATCGAAACCGCTTCGGCCTATCTGGAAGCCAACTATGGGAAAACCAGACCTGTTTTCGGTGGACAGAAAGTAACATCCCTTCCTGCCGAACAGCGTGCCTCTCAGGCCGCCCTTTTGGCTCCCGTGCTGCGTGGACTGGCTTCATCCGAAAAGAAAATGGTCGGTACCTTCTCCGACACCGAGGTGGTATTGCAGTTCATCAACTCTCATGACCTGAATAAACTTGCCCCCATGGGGACTTCCTGTCCGGATCACTTCCTACGTACCAAAATCTCTCCTTTGGTACTGGACATCCCGGCAGACGCGGATCTTTCCGATCCTTCTTCCCTGAAGGCTGATCTGGAAGTCGAATTCCAGAAATACCGTGAGATGTACGCCGATTACTACCAAAAACACAAGCATCCCAACTCCCCTGCCATGCGTGACCCCA
>JAFIDK010000913.1 GCA_017051695.1 Algoriphagus aestuarii
GTCGGGACGAAGGGCTTGACGATATCCCGCTACGAGGCCGCATAATGGACGCATCACGCACACCCGGAGCGACGTCATGAACAAGCATTCGGTTCCGGACCTCACGGCCAGCAAGATCCGCGGTGCCGTCGGCGATCGGCGCACGCATGATTCCGCGCACAAGCATGTCACCGGTCAGGCGATCTATATCGACGACATGGCCGAGCCTGCAGGAACGCTGCATGCCTATCTGGGGCTATCGACCGTCGCCCACGCCAAGATCATCACCATGGACCTCTCAGAGGTCGAG
>JAFIDK010000914.1 GCA_017051695.1 Algoriphagus aestuarii
CTCCTTCTCGTAGATCTCCTGGAAGATGTCCTTGAAGCGGCCGTCATAGGCCTTGAGGATCGTGTTCTTGGTGGAGAGGTAGACCGGGTAGTTGCGGGCCAGGCCGTAGCTGAAGGAGGCGCGGGCGAAGTCCTCGATGGACTTACGGAAGTTGTACATGCCCAGCGCGACGCCGCCGCCCTCCGGGAACTCGGCGACCTCGAACTCCATCGGCTCGCTGCCGTCGGCCGGGGTGTAGGTGACGGTCAGCTTGCCCGGGCCCGGCACCTTGAAGTCGGTGGCCTTGTAC
>JAFIDK010000915.1 GCA_017051695.1 Algoriphagus aestuarii
AACTCCCGGGTCGCCGACCAGGCGGGACGCATGGCAGCGGTGGAGGAGGCATTCACCGGGCGCGCGGATGTGGAGAGCGTGGACCACCTTGACGGTCTCACCGTGAACCTCACCGGGAAACGCTGGTTCAACCTGCGGGCGTCCAACACCGAGCCGCTGCTGCGGCTCAACGTGGAGGCCCCTGACACCGAGTCCATGGCGGAGCTGCGCGACGAGGTCCTGGCGATCATCCGGGCCTGACCGCTGCACCTGGCGCATCCGACAACAGGAGGAAGGCTCCTATGAGCAC
>JAFIDK010000916.1 GCA_017051695.1 Algoriphagus aestuarii
GGAAGCTGACGTTGTCAAACTCTATCGTTTCAATCTCGCAAGTAAAGGGGACTTTCCCTGTATGGACCTCATCTGGTAGTTCCATAAAAATCATGAAAGGCTCAAGATAGCCGAGGTTTTGAATGATATTCATAATGCTTTCGCCCAAAGAGACGGTGACGGTGGTAAACTGAATGGCCGCATTGACATACATGCTGAAGGAACCGATACTGATCTGAGGTCCGAGGCGGTCACTCAACACTCGAAAACCAACATAGGCATAGGCGAGGGCGGATTGGAAGATGTTAAT
>JAFIDK010000917.1 GCA_017051695.1 Algoriphagus aestuarii
GATCAACAGCGTGAGGATCACAAATACCGCCAGGAAGGAGAGCAGGTAGATGCCCACCTGGGTGGCAAAGGGCATCAGGGAGTGGCGCAATGCCACGAGGTCCACACACAGTTGGATATGTCCGGTCAGCAGTCGACTGCTTGCTGCCCCAAGGCTGCCAAAGGCATGGCTGTAATCGCGACTGTCACGGTTCAGTTGCTGGACATTGGCGGGCGCAAAGATGGGCAGCGTGATATGCAAGCGATCCAGCCCCTCTTCCTTCACCCCCACCGCCATCGACCCGAGGCCC
>JAFIDK010000918.1 GCA_017051695.1 Algoriphagus aestuarii
GTTCCCCCGCACCGTCAGGCCCCACAGCAGCCACCCGAGCCCGATCAGGATCCCGCTCGTCACGATCGACATCACCAGCGCCGCCACGATCCGCGCCAGCAGGAACTTCCACAGCGCGAACGGCGTCACCTTGATCCGCCGCAGGATCCCCTTCTCCCGGAAGGACACGAACGCCGTCGAGATCCCGATGATCCCCGTGTTCATCAGGCTGAACCCCAGCACCCCCGGGATGAACCAGTCGATGTAGCTCGCGTTCAGCGTCGAGATCTCCCGCTGCTCGATGGAGACC
>JAFIDK010000919.1 GCA_017051695.1 Algoriphagus aestuarii
CCTCGCAGGGCTCGGTCAGCGCCTCGAGCGCGCGGATCGCCGCCATCAGCTCCATGCGGTTATTGGTGGTCAGCAGCTCGCCGCCCACCAGCTCGCGCTCGCGCACGCCATAGCGCAGCAGCGCCGCCCAGCCCCCGGGCCCGGGGTTGCCCAGGCAGGCGCCGTCGGTGTGGATGTGGACCTGCTTGCGGGCGCTCATCCGGCGCTCAGCCCATGCTGCAGGCGTACACGCGGAGCCTTGCCGGCCGCCGGGGTGAGCGGGGCGACGCGCTTTTCGGCGCGCAGCACG
>JAFIDK010000920.1 GCA_017051695.1 Algoriphagus aestuarii
AATATCCTTCTCCATTTCCCAGATTATAAACCCTGCTCTCCATCCCCTTTACCAGTGCCTCTACCGCCAGGATATGGGCATCAGCCAGGTCTTCTACATGGATATAATCCCTGATACAGGTACCGTCTTTTGTGGGATAATCATCACCAAAAATATAGAATTTTTCCCTGATTCCCAGGACCTTCTGCAGGACAATGGGGATCAGGTGGGTTTCCGGGTCATGGGCCTCCCCTATCTGGCCGGAAAGATCGGCACCAGCAGCATTAAAATAACGCAGGGAAACATATTT
>JAFIDK010000921.1 GCA_017051695.1 Algoriphagus aestuarii
CGGTACAAACTGCGCTGCTGGAGCGGATAAGGCAGGCGCCCGTTGCCGCAGATCCGGAAGCCGGCGGAATCAGCCGGCTTCTTCCGTTTCGTTTTTGCCTGAAGCGGGATATGTGATATAGTGGAGCAAGATACGGAAGACATGCCATGGGACGGGAGATTGCATGAAGTGGTACACGCGCAAGGGCGATTCGGGCCGGACATCCATCATCGGCGGACGCGTCAGGAAAGATGATGTCCGGGTGGAAGCGTACGGGACGATCGACGAGTTGAACAGTTTCGTCGGCCTG
>JAFIDK010000922.1 GCA_017051695.1 Algoriphagus aestuarii
GGAACAGCTCGGTCACATTCACCCAACGGGGATCTGAGGCCATCTTGCTGCGCGAATAGAACTCGAAGACCTCGTCTTCCACGTGGAAGTACAGCCCGGTGAACGCCTTCGCGTCCCCTTCGAAGAACGCGGGTGGCCGACCTCGGATGACGCCGTACAGGGAGGTGATACGCTGCTGGCCGTCCAGCAGCATCAGGTGGGTCCGGCCGTCTCCCACCGTACCGCCTCGAGCAGCCACATCGGTCGCCGCGGTCTCCCACAGCAGCAGGCTGCCCACCGGGTACCCCCG
>JAFIDK010000093.1 GCA_017051695.1 Algoriphagus aestuarii
GTGCTCTTAGTGAGGATGCGGCCTTCCCCACTGAAGAGGTCGATGAGTCTGCGGATGTGGACGACGTCGCGGGTGCGTGCCCGGCGGACGGTGATCGCTTCTTCTATTGTCATCGCCGAGTCAGCTTATCCGTATCTCGGCGACGGCGCCGTCCGCGCTCCCGCCGAAACGGCGCTGTGGTGTGCTCCGTGGGCGGGTGCGGGCGGCGCCGTGGAGGTCCAAGGCCTGGTAGTGGCATACAGAGCGGTGTCCGCGCAGCGCAGCCGGGCTAGATCAGGTGCCGGCGGGCGGCCCAGACGACCGCTTCGATGGGGGTGTTGACGCCAAGACGGTCGCAGATCGAGCGGAGGCGGCGGCGCAGGGTGCGCGCGCTGAGGTCCAGGCGACGCGCCACCACGTCGGTGGTGACGCCGGTGGCGATTTCGGCCAGCATGCGCAGCTCGTCTTCGTTGAGGCCCACGGCCCGGGCGTACTCCTCGTTCGAGTCGCGTTCACGCCCTTGGGCGGGCACCAGGCAGCAGTCGCGCAGGACCGGTCCGTTCAGTTCTTCTTTAGCGGTTGTCTGACGTACGAGTGTGGCCTGTTCCACTCCGTCCTCCTCATCCGTCCGGTG
>JAFIDK010000923.1 GCA_017051695.1 Algoriphagus aestuarii
TAGTATCATCACGATTGGTGAACAACGATACGACCAAATCTCGCTGGGGTATCCGCAAAAAAACATGACGAAATCCTGTCGTTTCGCCTGAATGAAAATAGACATCCTGACCGTCAATCGTTTTCGCCTGAAATAGCCCCATCCAGTAATTTACTTCTGGACTCACCGCTTGCGCTGAACCGGTCCCGGCGTCAAACAGAAGCGTATCTTGTATGAAACGATTGAATCGATGGAAATCGTGAGTAGAAGTGTAAATACCGCCGTCTCCTTTCGTTGCGCTGGTGACACT
>JAFIDK010000924.1 GCA_017051695.1 Algoriphagus aestuarii
CGCGGCCTCGCGGGTCTCGGTGAAGGCGCGCTCCAGCTGCTCCTGGTAGTCGCGCAGCGCCTGCTCGGCCTCCTCCACGGAGATGTCGCCGCGGCCGATCAGCGCCTCGGTGTACAGCTTGCGGGTGGACCGCTTGGCGTCGATCACGTCGTACATCAGCGGCTGGGTGAACGAGGGGTTGTCGGCCTCGTTGTGCCCGCGACGCCGGTAGCAGACCAGGTCGATGACGACGTCCTTGTTGAACGCCTGCCGGTAGGCGAAGGCCAGCTGGGCCACCCGGACCACGGCC
>JAFIDK010000925.1 GCA_017051695.1 Algoriphagus aestuarii
GCCAGTTCGGCCGCGCCCGCCCCCAGCGCGAACACCGCGCCCATGACCGACGCCCCGGTCACCAGCCCCAGATTGCGCGACAGGTTCAGCATGCCCGACACCAGGCCGCGCTGCCGCGCGTCGATCGCCGCCATCACGCCCGTGTTGTTGGCGGCCTGGAACGTCGCATAGCCCGCGGTCAGCAACACGATCGGACCGATGTAACCCGCCACGCCCAGCGTCGCCGGCGCGGCCGCCAGCAGGGCCGTGCCGACGGCGAGCGCGGCCAGCGCCGCGCGCGTGATGCGCC
>JAFIDK010000926.1 GCA_017051695.1 Algoriphagus aestuarii
GATACCATATGCCGTCAGGTTTCAAACCGTTACGAGGATTTGGGTGATTTTGCAAAAAAATACAATAAGATTGTCTTCGTTTCCGGCAAGAAATCCTCCAATGGCCGCGTGCTATACGATGTATGCAAAGCTGCAAATCCAAATTCCTACTTTATTTCTGACCCCAAAGAAATCGACCCTAGCGTATTTGCTGAAAATGATACGATTGGCATTTGCGGTGCCACATCCACACCGATGTGGTTGATGGAACAGGTCAAAGGCTCCTTGGAAGCGCTATAATAAGGTCATT
>JAFIDK010000927.1 GCA_017051695.1 Algoriphagus aestuarii
CTGCGCGTGGTGGTCACGCACATGCACCCCGACCACGTCGGCCTGGCCGACTGGATCTGCAAGCGCTGGCAGGCGCCGCTCTTCATGAGCATGACGGACTACGCGCTTGCGCGGCTCTGGGCCCAGCCCCATTCGCCCGGCTCGGCCGCCGGCGGCGAAGCGGCCGTGGCGCACTACGCCAGGCACGGCCTGGACGACCCGGAATCCCAGGAAAAGATCCGCCAGCGCGCCACCTATTATTCCGGGCTGGTGCCTTCCGTGCCTTCGACCTTCCATCGCCTGATGCACG
>JAFIDK010000928.1 GCA_017051695.1 Algoriphagus aestuarii
AGCGGTTCCCCGCGGAGTTCCAGATCGAGGCGCACGGCATGGACGGAACCGTCCCGCACGCGCTGGCGGAGCGGCTGCGCGAACGTCCCGAGGTCGCCTCGGTCGCGGAGAGCCGCGGCGCGGAGGCCCGGGTCGGCGGAGAGGAGACGTGGGTCGCCGCGCTCAGCGCGCAGGCGCTCGGCACGATCATGAAGCCCGAGATGACGGAGGGCACGCTCGACGCCGCGAGCAGGCCGGGGACCGCGATGGTGGACGCGGAAACCGCCCGCCTGTCCGGCCACGAGGTCGG
>JAFIDK010000929.1 GCA_017051695.1 Algoriphagus aestuarii
TGGGTGCGGTCCGTGTGCAGCAGGCTCGGATCGGCCGCCACCGCCGAATGCCAGTCGGCGACGATCGTGTTCGGGTAGTCGGCGGCGATGGCGGCCAGCTCCGCGTTCGACGCCGGCACCCACGAGCTCACGCCGACGATGTTGACGAGCACCACGCGATGGTCGGGCTCGAGCAGGTCCAGGATCTGGCGGAGCGCCGCTCGTGATTCGTCGGACTCCAACCCCGCGTTGGTCCCGAAGCTCAAGACGACGACACGCCGCAACGTGCCGTCGGCGGCGGCACGTCGGA
>JAFIDK010000930.1 GCA_017051695.1 Algoriphagus aestuarii
AACAAGCTCGTCGTGGAACCGGCCGGCGCCACCGCCTACGCGGCCCTCCTGAGCGCCGCCGTCGCCTATGAGGGCCCCACCGTCGCCGTCCTCTCGGGCGGCAACATCGACCCGCTTCTGCTCATGCGTCTCATCGAGCACGGCCTCGCCGCCTCCGGCCGGTACCTGCGCTGCAACCTGCGATGCGCCGACCGGCCCGGCGTCCTCGCCTCCGTGCTCGAACTCGTCGGCGCCCACGGCGGCAACATCGTCGACGTCTACCATCAGCGCTCCGACCCGCGACTGCACG
>JAFIDK010000931.1 GCA_017051695.1 Algoriphagus aestuarii
GCCCTCGTGGACGCGGTGCGCAGCCTGGAGAAGCAGCGCAAGATCCTGCGCAACCCGCTGTACGGCGCGGTGGCCGCAGTGTCCGTGGGCCTGTACCGCGGCGTGCCGGTGCTGGACCTGGACTACGCCGAAGACAGCGACTGCGACACCGACATGAACGTGGTGATGAACGACGGCGGCGGCTTCATCGAGGTCCAGGGCACGGCCGAAGGCCACGCCTTCCGCCGCGAAGAGCTGGACGCCATGCTCGATCTTGCCCAGGCCGGCACCGCCGAACTGTTCCGCCTGC
>JAFIDK010000094.1 GCA_017051695.1 Algoriphagus aestuarii
CATGGGATGCGTGGTCAACGGCCCCGGTGAGGCCCGTGAAGCGGACCTGGGCGTGGCCTCCGGCAACGGCAAGGGCCAGATCTTCGTCAAGGGCAAGGTCATCAAGACGGTGCCGGAGTCGCAGATCGTGGAAACCCTGATCGAGGAGGCTCTGCGGATCGCTGAGGAGATGCGCGCCGAAGGCGTGCCCTCGGGCCAGCCCAGCGTGGACGTGGCGGGCTAGACCGCACAGTCTTCGCGCGGGGGCCGGACCGGCCCCCCTTTTTTTGGTGGGACACCGGTCCTGAAACACCGGAGACCCCAGCCCTGCCCGCGGGGAGGGGAGTGTCGTTTCCTGACTCTGCGGCCCCGCCTCGGCAGAATGCCCCCGGAACTGCTGTCACTCACAGAGGCGGGATCAATGCGGTACGTGGTGGCGAAGCTGGTCGGGGCTGTGGTGGCGGGCGTGCTGGCCGCCTCCGGGACGGCTGTGCCCGCGGCAGCGGACGACATCCTGGACTGGTCTGAGTGCGCCGACTTGGAACCCCCCGACGACGAGATCCTGCTGGAGTGCGCGGAACTCAGCGTCCCCCTCGACCACGGGCGCGGCCCGTCCGCTGGCGAGACCGT
>JAFIDK010000932.1 GCA_017051695.1 Algoriphagus aestuarii
TCCTACCGCATCACGCTTGCGGTTGCGGGCTTCGCCGAGGAGGATCTCGAGATCACGGTGGAGAACCACCAGCTCACCATCCGTGGCCGCCAGGGAGAGGATACGGCGAACCGCGTCTACCTGCACCGCGGCATCGCCGCTCGCCAGTTCCACCGCAACTTCGTGCTGGCTGACGGGGTCGAGGTCCGGGGCGCCAGCCTCGAGAACGGGCTCCTTCACATCGATCTGACGCGCGAATTGCCGGAGACCCGGGTGCAGACGATCAGGATCAGCGGCAGGCAGCCGTCGG
>JAFIDK010000933.1 GCA_017051695.1 Algoriphagus aestuarii
GACCAGCTCGCGGTGGATCTGGCGAGCGGTCCACTTGTGCTTGCGGCGCCACTGCTCGATCTGAGCCACGACCTGCGGGGCCAGCTGGGTCGGCGAGGCGTGCGGGACGCTGGCCCGGTCCAAAAGCCCGACCTCGCCGAGCTCGTCGTAGCGGGCCTTCCACTTCGACAGGCACTGGCGGGAGACGCCGGCCTCAGCGGCCACGTGAGCGATCGGGCGGTGCTGGCAGCGGCGCACCAGGCGCAGGCGGCCGGCAGGGGTCAACGGGGCATTAGCGTGACTCATCGAG
>JAFIDK010000934.1 GCA_017051695.1 Algoriphagus aestuarii
AGCCCAACCGCCCGCCATGGTGTTTTCATCGTTTCGTAATGCCAGTGTCCCGGCCCTGTCACTCATGTGCGTCAGCATAGTCAGCATTCCACCTGACCCATCGCCATTGAGTTTCGGAGCCCATATGACTGCTTCCCTGAACCGTACGCTTCTGTCTACCGCCATCGCCGGCATTCTGGCTGCCAGCGCCATGCAGGCAAGCGCCGACCTCTCTTCGCGCTTTACCGATACCAACGGCGACCTGGTAGCCGACGCCCCCACCGACGAATCACAGTGGGTCGATCCCGAC
>JAFIDK010000935.1 GCA_017051695.1 Algoriphagus aestuarii
CTGGATGCCCTGGGCGAAGAACTGCTGGAACACCGACACCGGAGAGGTGGCGTCGGCGATGCGACCGAACTGGGTGTCGTAGGCGGCCACCCCTTCTAAGTCGCCGAGCCTCCCGGTGGCGTCGACCATGGCGTTCCAGACCCGCCCGGAGGAGAGATCCTCGCCTTCGACCAGGGCGTAGGTCTGTTCCCCGAAGCCTCCCCCGAACTCGGTCTGGAGCAGCTCCATCGTCTGCACGGCGGGGGCGTCCTCGGGGAGGAAGTCGGTGAAGCTGAACCGGGTGTCGAGC
>JAFIDK010000936.1 GCA_017051695.1 Algoriphagus aestuarii
TAAGCGATCAGCAGGGCCAGCAGCAGCAACGCCGGCAGAACAAAAAGGTATCCCGTTGACTTTCGGTTCATGTGCCGAGGCCTTGTAACTGACAGTTGCTCTGGCCCGCAGGCCAGAGCCGGATGTTGCGGAAGCTGTTAAGGCCGCAGCGCTAGAGCAGGTCGGCGATTTCTTCCGCCGCGCCATCCATGGCGGTCTGCGCGTCTTCATCGCCCAGCAGAATGCGCTGGATGCCATCGAAGTACGCCTGCGTGATCTGAACCCAGTTGGGATGGATCGGCACCGGACG
>JAFIDK010000937.1 GCA_017051695.1 Algoriphagus aestuarii
CCACCCTTGCGTTGACATCAGGGCGCATGACCCTCAAGTCATGCAATTTGTGGTTGGCCATGAATCCGCTTGTGTCCAGCCGCAGTGTAATCACGCTCACCCTGCCCTCGGCAGCCTCAACCACCTGCAACGCTTCCGGGAACTCAATGAGCTTGAGCAAATAGCTCGTCACACTGCTTTCCGGGCTGATGATGGCATCAACACAAAAGCCTTCTTCACCCAAAAGCTCAGGATACTTGGTGATTTCTGCAGACCGCACCCGTGCGATTCTTCTTGGCACATTAAAGAT
>JAFIDK010000938.1 GCA_017051695.1 Algoriphagus aestuarii
CACCGTTCGCCGTCCTCACGGTTCACGGAAGCTTGCCCGGGGCCCGTTGCACGCCGCCCTGCCGGCGGAACCTGGCACGAGCCGAGGCCCTGCTCGACCCTGCGCCGGCTCAGGTTGCCGAACCCTCTGCCTTCTTCTTGGCCAGAACGAATGCGACGATCGCATTGGCATGCCCGTGACCCATGCCATGCTCGCTCTTGAGCCAGTTGACCATTTCCATGTGCTTCATGCCCTGCAGATTCTGCGTGATTTCCAGCCAGTACTCGATGGGACGGCCGTATTTTTTCT
>JAFIDK010000939.1 GCA_017051695.1 Algoriphagus aestuarii
GGATGGCGTATATGAGCTCGAAGCGGTTGCTGGCCCAGTACGTGCACGACCTGGTCACCGAGCTCGCGGTCCGCGGGATCCGCGCCAACGTCATCCATCCGACCAACTGCAACACCGACATGCTGCAGAGCGAACCGATGTACCGGTCGTTCCGCCCCGATCTGGAGAACCCGACCCGCGCCGACGCCGAACCGGTGTTCGGTGTGCAGCAGGCGATGCGGGTGCCCTACGTCGAACCGGAGGACATCAGCAACGCGGTGTTGTGGTTGGCCTCCGAGGAGGCCCGGT
>JAFIDK010000940.1 GCA_017051695.1 Algoriphagus aestuarii
GGTCTGCAGCAGGGGGGCAGCCTGCGCGAAGCGTGCCATGGCCAGGCCGGTGTCGCCCTGGCGGGCCGCCAGACAGCCCAGGTTCTGGGTGATCATGGCGCTCAACCGGGGCAGGGAGTACTGCTCGGCTAGCGCAAGCCCGTGGAGCAGAGTCTCTTCTGCTTCCGTCAGCCGTCCAGCACGGATGAGGGCCAGACCGCGGCTGCACAGCAGGCCGGGGAGGAGGCGCGGGTCGGAGGCAGTGCGGAGCGCAGGCTCGGCCGCCGTGAAGGCGGCGAGGGCGTCATC
>JAFIDK010000941.1 GCA_017051695.1 Algoriphagus aestuarii
GCGAGTCCATCACCGCGTCCGTGGCCTTCACGTTGCGCCGCAGCGGCAGGCAATGGCTGAAGACCGCGTTGTTGGTCAAGGCCATCTTGGCCTCGTCGACGATGAAGTGGCGGTGGCGCTCGCGGATCGGCTTCTCAGGCTCCCACTTGCCGAAGTACGGCAGCGCGCCCCAGCTCTTGGCGTACACCACGTCGGCACCGGCGTAGGCGGCCTCGATGTCGTGGCTGACCGTGAGCGAGCCTCCGCTCGCCGCGGCGTTGTCGCGCGCCCATTGCATGTAGCGCTCGT
>JAFIDK010000095.1 GCA_017051695.1 Algoriphagus aestuarii
ATACACGAAGTCGAAATCGTTCTGGATTTCTATAACCAAAGGATCGCCTTTTGATATTTTTTATCTTATGATTGGTACCTTCGATTCGGTTATTTGTATACGGTGTAAGAAAATATTGTAATATCTGTGCTTTCCATTTTTCTAAGGTTTTGGCAACTTGATGAAAAGGAAGCAATGGACTATTCCGTGCTAAATCAATCCATTCTTCTAATAAATCGTGAGCTATATCATAGTTCGATGCACGATAAAAATCTCTAAATGTTTCTTTCAGAAAATAGGCATCGTACAATTCAGGATACTCTTCGAGTATACAATTTAATTGTTCTATTTCATCATCCTTAAGTTTTTCCATACCTTTCAAGAGTTTAAATCTGGATTTTTTCAAACCCGGTATTTTCTTTCTAACTTCATCAAGTGCCTGGTTCACCTTTTGCACCACATGATATTTATCAACAACGATACAGGCCGACGGATAGACAGTTAAAGCTGCTTTCTGAAACGGTTCCCACATATCAATAACTACGGTGTGTACAGTTTTATCAGTCAATACCTCATCAGTGAGTAAGACCTTGGTGGAGTTTTTGCTACGTGTAGGCTCCATTCCTATG
>JAFIDK010000942.1 GCA_017051695.1 Algoriphagus aestuarii
CACTCGACGAAACACCCGTCGTGGAGTGTCGGCTGTCAATGGAGAGAGGCCAACCACATGAGTGAGCAATCGACGCGCACCGTTGAACGAGCGCTTGCCCTGCTCAGCGTCGTGTGCGAGGGGGAGCGTCCCACGCTCGCCGTCGCCGCGAGAGCCGTTGAGCTCGCGCCTTCGACGGCGCTGCGTCTGCTGCGCACGCTCGAACAGGCGGGGTTCATTCTGAAGGAGGATGACGGCACGTACCGCGCGGGCCCGCGGCTCGTGCAACTCGGCACCCACGCCCTGAGT
>JAFIDK010000943.1 GCA_017051695.1 Algoriphagus aestuarii
CCAGCTAAAATCCGGCCGGGGAGCAAGAAGTCAATCCACCGAAGTATCATCTCGTGCTTTCACTTTCCTGTGGGCGTCAACAACATTAGTACAAAAGTCGCTTAGTAGAGGTGCAAGCGCCTCCACTGAGAATGCATGCATTGCCCTGGAACGCGCGCGATCACCATAGCTGGTGCGCACAGAGGAATCACGCAACTGCTCAAGCGCATCGACAAACGCGGCCCGGTCGTGCGGCTGAATGACAAGCCCAGCATCGCCGATGGCCCAAGCGAGAGGACCGACGTCGGT
>JAFIDK010000944.1 GCA_017051695.1 Algoriphagus aestuarii
CGGTCGCGATCACCGGGTTTACCGATCTTGTCCATACCTTGCTGGGGATCAAGATCTTCCACCTCGCCCTGGCAGCGCTTGTTTCCGGGCTAATCGGCTGGCACCTGCGAGGAAGCCGACATCAATGGCTCGCCGTTGCTGCGTTCGTCGCCAATCCACTCGTGATGTTCGAGGGGGTGGCGAATGCGCACAACGACATTCTCCTGACCGTGTTCCTTGTCGGGGCGGTGATCGCGCTGGAACGCCGATCGCCTCTGGCCGGGCCACTGCTCGCGCTGTCAGCACTGG
>JAFIDK010000945.1 GCA_017051695.1 Algoriphagus aestuarii
GACCTCGATGCGATTGCCGCCCGGTTCGATCGTATAGAGGTAGAAGCCCTGGATCGCGGTGTGCTTCGAGGGGCCAGCCTCGATGCGCACGCGCGCGTCGGCCATGATGTCGGCGGCGCGCAGCACTTCCTCGCGGCTCTCGACCGCGTAGGCGAAGTGGTGCAGGCGCGCGCGGCCCACCGTCTTCTCGGCGGTGTAGATGAGCTCGTGGCCCTGGATCGAACTGCTCATCCATGCGCCGGCCTCATGCTGACCGTCCGGCATGAGGATCGTCTCGTACGTGCGGAG
>JAFIDK010000946.1 GCA_017051695.1 Algoriphagus aestuarii
GGTGGCTCGTCACCGCGGTAGGCGTTATTACAAGGCTGTAGATACTGACAGCCGAGCTCAACGCATGGCAAAACGCGTCAAGCTTTCGAGTCACTGCCTGTTGCATGGTTATATCAGCACAGCGCTGATCAGTCCTTCTTACGCTGCAGCTGATCTTTAAGTTGCGTGGGTAACTGGCGGATAATCAACATATCGCGTGCCGCGTCGTATTCGACTTTCGAGCCTAATAAATGCGATTCAAAGCTGATAGACAGACCTTCGCCACGACCGGTGAACCGATGAAAAGCG
>JAFIDK010000947.1 GCA_017051695.1 Algoriphagus aestuarii
CGCCATCCTGGTCACTGTGGCTGTAGTCCAGGTGAGTACTCCAGATGTTGCCAAGGCGTTGTTCCAAGGCAATGCGGTGTACCTGGCTCTTGCTGTCGTTCCAGGCCTGGGCACCGACGCTCTGCTTGCGGTCTTCTCGGCGCTGGGCCAGCGGCAGGGCATTAGGGAAGCGCAGTTCATCGTCCACTGTCTGATATTCGTACAGCACGTGGCCAGTCTCATGCTGATAACGCAGACGGGCGAACGCGTTGTCATAGTTGGCTTCGTTGTGGTCGCGGTAGTTGTCAT
>JAFIDK010000948.1 GCA_017051695.1 Algoriphagus aestuarii
CCAGCTGATCTTGCAGAGTTGCGGCCTCGTGTAGAGCAGGCGTGGCAGCTCACCCATAAGGGTCACTACCTGGAGTTGACAGACCTGCTGGAATCCTTGGTGCCTCAACTGGAGACAGCGGCACGATCCGTCGACGACGAGCAGCGCACCGAATGTTTCCGGTTGCTGGCCTCGGTCTACCAGGCGTGTTCGTCGGCGCTCAGCAAGCTGGGCGACTTTGCGGCGGCCTGGGTTGCTGCTGAGCGGGCAATCGTCGCGGCAGAGCGGGCTGATGATCCGCTGTTGATG
>JAFIDK010000949.1 GCA_017051695.1 Algoriphagus aestuarii
TGAAAGGCGTTGGCGGGTTCGTTAAAGAGTTGACCATGCAGCCGTTCAACCACCCTGTATTCATTCCTATCAACCTGATTCTTGAAGGTGTCAGCCTGCTGTCCAAACCTGTTTCACTGGGTCTGCGACTGTTCGGCAACATGTATGCGGGTGAGTTGATCTTCATCCTGATTGCCGGCCTGTTGCCGTGGTGGTCACAGTGGGTCCTGAGCTTGCCTTGGGCTATCTTCCACATCCTGATCATTACGCTTCAAGCCTTTATTTTCATGGTTCTGACGATCGTCTATC
>JAFIDK010000950.1 GCA_017051695.1 Algoriphagus aestuarii
CCTCGCACCAGCCGAGTTCTTCAGGGAACAGCGGCGGGATGTCGATGCCCTGTCCGTCGCCGTGCTCGATAGCGATGTATCCGCCGGGGCGCAGCAGGCGGCGGCCGACCGCTTCCAACTGGCGGATCATGTCGAGCCCGTCCGGGCCTGCCCACAGCGCGATGGCGGGATCGTAGTCGCGGACTTCCGGGGGGATCTCGTCGGCGCTGTCCAGCGGCACATACGGGGGGTTGGTGATGACCAGGTCCACCCGGCCGTGGTATTCGGGCAGGCAGGTGCGCATATCGG
>JAFIDK010000951.1 GCA_017051695.1 Algoriphagus aestuarii
GACGTGCCGAGCCGCGCCCCCGACACTATTGCCGGGGTCGCCCAGCGGGTCAGCCCCAGCGTGGTATCGATCCGCAGCACCAGCCCGCAGCTCAGCGGCAACGGCTCCGGGTTCGTCATCGAAGGCAACTACGTGGTGACCAACAACCACGTGGTCGACGCGGTGCGCCGCGGCGGGATCGAAGTCGTCTACAGCGACGGCCACGTCAGCCGGGCTGAAGTGGTGGGCGCGGCAGCCTCCTCCGACTTGGCGGTGCTCAAACTAGCGGACCCGTTGGATGTGGAACCG
>JAFIDK010000096.1 GCA_017051695.1 Algoriphagus aestuarii
AGCTCACCCACGCTTATGCGTTGACCGTGCACCGCTCCCAGGGCAGTGAATACCCGTGCGTGGTGGTGCCAGTGACGACAAGTGCGTGGATGATGCTGCAACGCAACCTGCTGTACACCGCGGTGACACGCGCGAAGAAACTCGTGGTTTTGGTCGGGTCGCGGCGTGCTATCGCCCAGGCGATCCGGAACGCGTCCTCGGGGCGCCGCCATACCGCATTGGACTACCGGCTGCAGCGGTGATCAGTCTGCGGTGCCCCGCCGGGCGCCTTCAGGCAGGTCCAGTTCGAACCAGACGACTTTCCCGGTGGTTTTCGCGCTGGCACCCCACCGCCGGGACAGGTGGCTGACCAGTTGCAGGCCCCGCCCGTTCTCGTCGGTGGCGGACGCCTGGCGCAGCACGGGGCGGTGCTGGTCGTCGTCGGTGACCTCGCACAGCAGGATGTCGGTGCGCAGCAGTCGCAGGTCGATCGGCCGGGACGCGTAGCGGACCGCGTTGGTGATGACTTCGGTGGCGAGCAATTCCACGAGGTCCGTCATTTCTTCCAACCCCCACTCGGCGAGGGTGGTGCGTAGCAGGCGGCGGGCAAGCCCGGGAGTGG
>JAFIDK010000952.1 GCA_017051695.1 Algoriphagus aestuarii
CTCCAACCTGCTAGGTGACAACCGGTCGGGGTGGGAAAACCGCGCACGCCAACAGAACGCAGGGCATGCGACTGTCGGGATGCTGCTGCGCGACGGTTTCCGCGCCCCTGGATGGGCGTGGGCGCATACCGACGGCGGACCGGGACGTAGTGCTCCCCGGGGCGTGGGGGTGTGGTGCTGACGTGGTCCTGGCAGGGGCTTTCTGCCCACAACTTTGGCAGCCCAAAACACACCGTTCCCCCGCTGCCGCGGCCATGGATTTCCGCGGCGAACCGTCGGCGGGGCATG
>JAFIDK010000953.1 GCA_017051695.1 Algoriphagus aestuarii
TTGGATAACATAGAGTCATTCGCATAGTATATAAACTCATGTAAAAACCACCATATTTACTTTTATAAAAAAGTTTGTATACGCATGATCTTCAAAGAATAACTCAGGGAATCAATGGTTAAAGCCGAATACAATAATCTAAAAAACAAAAAGCGCCTTCTGTAAAATACACAGAAGGCGCATTATGTTCATAATTATCTCATTTTTGTAAGTGCCGATGGTGGGAGTCGAACCCACACTCCTTTTGGGAACACGATTTTGAGTCGTGCGCGTCTGCCAATTCCGCCA
>JAFIDK010000954.1 GCA_017051695.1 Algoriphagus aestuarii
ATGTGGAAAAAGCGGAGCGCGGCATTATTTATATCGACGAAATCGACAAGGTGGCGCGCAAATCTGAAAATCCGTCGATCACCCGCGACGTCTCCGGGGAAGGCGTGCAGCAGGCACTGCTTAAAATTTTGGAGGGTACCGTCGCCTCGGTGCCGCCACAAGGAGGACGGAAACATCCGCATCAGGAGTTCATCCAGATCGATACGACGAACATTCTGTTCATCTGCGGCGGTGCATTCGACGGGCTGGAACAGATCATCAAAAGACGGATCGGCAAAAAAGTGATCG
>JAFIDK010000955.1 GCA_017051695.1 Algoriphagus aestuarii
CATGGGGGTCTGGGTCGCCGCTCAATTGGCCTGGCCTGAACTCGAATTCGGCGCTGCTTGGTCAGGATTTGGTCGCCTGCGACCAGCCCATACAACCGGCGTGATTTTTGGATTTGGCGGCAACGCGCTCATCGCAACATCATTTCATGTGGTGCAGCGCACATCTCGCGCGCGCCTTGCAGGTCAAGTCCTGCCCTGGTTTGTCCTTTTCGGTTACAACCTGTTTTGCATTTTAGGGGTCACCGGATATTTCATGGGCATCACCCAGTCCAAAGAATATGCCGAACC
>JAFIDK010000956.1 GCA_017051695.1 Algoriphagus aestuarii
CTCCGCGAAGCCCTGGAACGCGAACACGTCCACCTTGGCCTCAAACACCAAGGAGGCGATGTTGGCCATGGTGCCGTCCATACCCTTGATGGCGTCCAGCGTAGCCTGGAGAACGCTATCGCCGGGTCGCCATCCTTCATATCCGCCGGCAGGAAGAGAGGCACCGCGCAGCATGACAAACCGGCTAGCGTGGATGGTAACTGGGCGTTCGCCATTCAGCTCGAACGTTTCCGGATTGCCGTAGTATGGGCTGTTAATATCCTTGACTACCGGCCCGGCTGTGACAGC
>JAFIDK010000957.1 GCA_017051695.1 Algoriphagus aestuarii
GCGGTGGGAGGACGGCCGTGGCTCTACTGAGGGCGTCGACCGCCGCGGGTTGCTGTGAGGGGAAGCGACCCGCGGCATTGACCGCGGGACTCCCCGGGTTCGCCACGTGGAGGGGGCGTGGCGAACCCGGGGCGCGTCCACCGGGGAGGAGCACTGGGAAACCGGGGGAGGCACATGAGGGTCGAGCGACGGCCCTGCACCGGCAGCGAGTCCTCCGTGCACCCGTCGCGCGGAGGACTCCAGAACGGGTCGCTCATCCACGGCCTGCTGGACCGGTTGCGCTACTGC
>JAFIDK010000958.1 GCA_017051695.1 Algoriphagus aestuarii
GGGGCTGCGGGTGGACGAGGCGTGGAGCCGGGTGGAGAAGTACCTGGACGACTGCCTCCTGGCGGGCCTCACCCGGGTGCGCCTCATCCACGGCAAGGGGACGGGGGCGCTCCGGGAGGAGATCCGGCGCCGGCTGGACGAGGTGCCCCACGTCCGGGAGCACCACCTGGCCCCTCCCGACGAGGGCGGCGACGGAGTCACCGTGGTAGAACTCGGTTGAACCAGTCCCACAGGAAGTGGAAGGGCGACGCCGGCTGGCACCGGGGCGAGGGGTCGGTGGGCTGGGTG
>JAFIDK010000959.1 GCA_017051695.1 Algoriphagus aestuarii
AGTTTTGAAGTTCGGGGAGACATTTTCATCAATGCAGTGCATAAATTAAAATAGGGACTTGCCTGTTAAGCGACGATGAAATAGATACGGAAAACAGGTTCCAAATTCGGGTTATGAGGTGAAGGCTTTGCCGGCGAGAAAAGCTGCACCAGATTTCCTGTTAATTAGTGTTTTGTTTACGTTACTGGCGCTTGGACTCGTCATGGTTTATAGTGCTAGTGCCGTCTGGGCGGATTACCGATTCGATGATTCGTTTTACTTTGCTAAAAGGCAAATGTTGTTTGCACT
>JAFIDK010000960.1 GCA_017051695.1 Algoriphagus aestuarii
GACTTCAGTCCTCCGCTGTTCCCCGGATGACCATCGAGGACGAATGGAGTCTCCCTCCCAATGCGGAGGTCACGCTCACCCCGGTGTACCGATTGAGCAGTCTTCCGTCCCAGGAGGCCCAGGACGGCTCGGATTCCAGCCTGAAGTTCCGGATCGACGCCTCGTTCCGTCCGAGTATCATGATCGAGTGCTGGTGATGTCATGAGACCCCAGTATTCGATCTACCGAGGGGAAGAACTCGACTGGGAGGCACTGAAAGACCGGACCCTGTCGTACTGGGACGGACTG
>JAFIDK010000961.1 GCA_017051695.1 Algoriphagus aestuarii
TGGCATCATCTAGAAGCATGCCAACAAACAAAAGAAACAGGTTAATCAGCATTAACAGGAAGATCTTGTTTTCGGTGAGGCTCATGAGCCCGACCAGAATGGACTGCGGAACATTCTCCATTGTCAGAAGGCGGGCTAGCATCGCGGCGAAGAAGATCAGCAAGACCAGGAGACCGGTTATCTCTCCAGTTTTCCAAAGAGCTTCAAGGAAGCCGCGGCCTGTAAGCTCACGGTAGACGAGAAAGCCGACAGGCAAGGCAAAGGCCACGGCTACAGCCGCCGCTTCCG
>JAFIDK010000097.1 GCA_017051695.1 Algoriphagus aestuarii
CGTGCGGGTGTGCGTCACACGCCGGGGCGCGCTCACCGCCAGCAGCACCAGGCTGACGAGCGGGAGCGAGACGACGAGGACGGCGACGCGCAGCAGGTCGCGTTCGGCAAGCAGCAGCGCGCCGACCCCGACCGCTGCCCCCACAGCCACCAAGGTCCACCCGCGCGGGGTGAGAGCACGCAGTACGTCCACCGTCCCGGTCGTGTCCTTACCAAGCGTCAACTGTGGGTGGGGATGGGAACTTGGGCCACCAGTTCATTGACCACTTCGGCGGGCGGCCGGTGCAGCGCAGGGTTGGGCAGCAGGCGGTGCGCCAGCACGGGAACGGCGAGCGCCTGGATGTCGTCGGGGAGCACGTAGTCGCGGCCGTCCAAGGCAGCGTAGGCGCGGGCGGCCCGCACCAAGTGCAACGTCGCCCGCGGGGACGCCCCCAGGGACAGGGCCGGCGTGGTCCGCGTGGCGGTGACCAGGTCCAGAGCGTAGCGCTTGATGGCGGGGGCGACGTAGATGCGCCGGATCCGTTCGATCATCGCGTTCACTTCGGCGACCGTGGTCACCGGGGTGAGCTGGTCGAGGGGGGAGTGCGCCGCGTGGGCGT
>JAFIDK010000962.1 GCA_017051695.1 Algoriphagus aestuarii
GAACGAACGCCGTCAGATATGGCACAATGCGGGAGAACGTCCTGTCGCTGACGGCCGTGATGGCTGATGGACGCGTAATCAGGACGGGCCAGCGGGCAAAAAAATCATCCGCCGGATACGATCTGACGCGGTTGCTGGTCGGCTCGGAGGGAACACTCGGCATCATAACCGAACTGACGTTGAAGCTATATGGAATACCGCAGGCCATTTCCGGTGGCGTCTGCCCTTTCCCGAGTGTCGAAGCCGCCTGCGAAGCCGTGATCACGACAATCCAGATGGGGATTCCGG
>JAFIDK010000963.1 GCA_017051695.1 Algoriphagus aestuarii
ATCGCCGGCCACGGCCTCCACATCTCCGAGCTGAACGTGGAGACGGGGATCCTGCAGGTGACGGGTGAGGTGGATCAGCTCCACTATCTGGGCGAGGGCTCTGGGCAGAAGGGGCGGAGCGTGCTGCGGCGGCTCTTCCGGTAAGGCACGGCCCCGAGCCCGGGGGCCATGCACCCCTCGAACAGGACGCCCCATACCATGTAGGGCTGACCAGGAGGCCTGGACCGTCGCCCTGGGGCCAGGCCGCAACGGTGGGGGTGCGTGCCGTGGAGAGCCTTGCCCAACAGC
>JAFIDK010000964.1 GCA_017051695.1 Algoriphagus aestuarii
GCTCGCCCACGGGGCGACCGCGACGTCGTCGTATCCCACGACCGACAGGTCGTCCGGGACGCGCAGCCCGTGGACGCGCGCGGCCTCCAGCACCCCGAGCGCCTGCAGGTCGCTCCCCGCGAAGATCGCGCTGGGCCGGTCGGGCCGCCCGAGCATCTCCATCGCCCGCTCGAAGCCGCCCTGGACGTGGAAGTCGCCGTAGGCGACCAGCGACGGGTCGACCTCCAGCCCGGCCATGCTCATCGCGGAGCGGAACCCGTCCAGCCGCGCGACCGAGCACAGCATGTC
>JAFIDK010000965.1 GCA_017051695.1 Algoriphagus aestuarii
CGTGCCCGCCGGCGTAAAGATCACCAGCTTGAGCCAGGTGTGGGCCAGGAAAAGAATACCCATCGACACGCGCAAGATGGTTGCGGCGAGATCGACGTTCGAGATGCCGGCTACCAGTGAGCGCTGTGCCGGCAGCGTGGAAGCTGCATAGGTCATGATAGTTTTTCTCCCCTGCCAGGGTCTGAAGATGTCTAGGTGACAGTGTGACGAGATGGCGCCCTGCGCCTCTCACCCACGAAGATGGCCCTCAGGAGGACAGGAGATAATGAGCGTTGATTGAAGATGATT
>JAFIDK010000966.1 GCA_017051695.1 Algoriphagus aestuarii
GACGGCGGCGACGGCCCTGGCCGCCGGTATCCTCGAGCCATGGACGCGCCCTACGAGATCCGTCGGATCGGCGACCCCGTGCTCCGGCAGCGGGCCAAGGAGGTCACCGAGGTCGACGGGAAGCTCGTGCGCCTGGCCGAGGACATGGTGGAGACGATGTACGCCGCGCCCGGCGTCGGGCTCGCGGCCCCGCAGGTGGGGGTGCAGAAGCGCCTGTTCGTCTACGACGTCGGCGACGGCCCGCACACGGTCATCAACCCCGAGATCCGCGAGAGCGACGGCGAGTGG
>JAFIDK010000967.1 GCA_017051695.1 Algoriphagus aestuarii
ACGCAGACAAGTTGGAACAGACCGTCGATCGGCAGGCGTTTCGCACAAAGCTGGAATTTGAATGGCAGCCCGATGAAGCGCTGTATGGCTTAGGCTCTCACGAAGAAGGGATGATGAACTTACGGGGGAAGACACAATATTTGTATCAGCAAAATATGAAAGCGGTTGTACCGGTTCTCGTCTCCACACGCGGCTACGGTGTACTTGTAGACAGTTACTCGCTCATGACTTTTCGTGACGATGCTTATGGTTCCTACATATGGACAGACACCGACGATGAAATGGATT
>JAFIDK010000968.1 GCA_017051695.1 Algoriphagus aestuarii
AGGCTCAGCGGGACGACGCCGGTCAGCAATACCCGGTTATGGAATTCGCGCGGGTCGAAACGCTCGCCCAGGGCCTCGCGGGCCTTGTCGCGCAGGCGGATCATCTCCAGCTGGCCCACCTTGTACGAAGTGGCCTGGCCGGGCATGACCACGTAGCGGTCCACTTCCGAGGGCGGGATGCCGTAATCGATCGCCTGCTGCCGGGTCCAGCCCTTGGCGTGCAGGCCGGTATCGACCACCAGGCGGCGGGCGCGGAACAGCTCGGCGTCCAGCTGGCCGAGCAGGCCC
>JAFIDK010000969.1 GCA_017051695.1 Algoriphagus aestuarii
CGTCACGAGATGACGGAAGGTGGTTCGCAGCCGTCCGGTCTCGTCGCAAGCGCGACCCGCATCCTCGAACGCATCGACGCGCTGAACGATGCGCCGGACATCGAAGATCGGGCGACGACCTTCCTCGGTCTGGCATTGCGGGCACGAAAGCCGGACTGACGTCGAGCCCTAGTCCATAAGTCCGGATGCCCCCGACGCCTCGAACAGCGTTACGAACGCATCCGGCAGCTGGCCCTCGACGTCGCCTAGCTCGCCGTTGTTGACCGCATCATTGACGACTCGCCAAAC
>JAFIDK010000970.1 GCA_017051695.1 Algoriphagus aestuarii
CGCCATCCTGGCGATCGTCGTCGGATCGGCGATAGTCGCCATCGGCGGCGGAGGGATCGCCCCGATGCGCTCCCGGATCGAACGCTGGCTCGAGGCGGGGGAACGGGAGGTCTCCAAGGCGGTCGAGGACGCGCCGAAGACTGCCGCCGCCTCCCCGCCGGCGGCCACCGACGCTTCCGGTGGCGAGGTGACCGCCGAACCGGTGGCAGAAGGCCCCGAGACGGAGATCCCCCCGCGGCGGCGACGGCGCTGACGCCGTCGCGGAGCGGCTACCGTCGGCGCCCATGA
>JAFIDK010000971.1 GCA_017051695.1 Algoriphagus aestuarii
GTTTCAGCCGATCCTGACGCAGGACGCGATTCTGGTCGTGCGAGGGCGCGTTTCGCGCCGAGACGACGGGCTCAATCTGCACGCTCAGTCAGCATTCGCACCGGACCTCGGATCCGCCGACGACACGGGCCTGATCACGCTGCTGATGCCGGAGCAGCGCGCGACCGAGCGCGTCGTCAGCGATCTTGCGGACGTCCTGAAGCGGCATCGCGGCGACACCGAACTGCGCTTGAAGATGCATCGCGGTCGCACGGCCAAGGTCTTCGAGGTGCCGATGCCGGTGAACGT
>JAFIDK010000098.1 GCA_017051695.1 Algoriphagus aestuarii
TGGGGGGCCGCTGCTCTCACCCCGGGGAACCGTGTACGGGGTGGTGTTCGCGGCCGCCACCAATGACGAAGAAACCGGTTACGTGTTGACCGCAGAAGAGGTTGCCGCGAACGCGGAAGCGGGAATCCGCGCTACCACGCCGGTGTCCACTCAGGAATGCGACTAGGCGCACCGCTGCCATGGCGGATTTGTGTGGTGCTTGAGGGGACGGGGGAAGGAATTACGGGCGTCTCACCATGAGACGCCCGTGGACGTGCGGAAGGCGTCAGTCGAGTCCATGCGCCTCGGAGATGTCCGCCTCGTTACTGGCCAACGGCCAGCTCATGCGGATCACCGTGCCGTTCTCGCTGGGTTCGATACTCACCTCGTCAGCCAAACCGCGGATGACGGCAAGGCCGACATCAGGTGACAATCCGCCGAACCCGCCTGAGGTGAGGGATTCACCGAGCGAAGCGTGCGGCCCGCCCTCGAAACCGTTGAACGCTGGAGCGCCGTTCTCCTTGGCTGGGGCGTGGTCGGAAACGACCACTTCGAAGCGGCCGGAACGGCTGCCGTTGATCCGATCGGGACCTGAGGGGCCACCGGGTCCCGTCGG
>JAFIDK010000972.1 GCA_017051695.1 Algoriphagus aestuarii
GACCCGGCCCGTGCGTTCGTCGGTGATCGCGCCGGTCACCGTGGTGCGTTCCAACAACCGCGCACCCGCCTCGGCCGCCGTCTTGGCGAGGAGCTCGTCGAAGTCGTGCCGCGTGCGGGACACCCCGTAGGGCGGGTAGGACGTCAGGTCGGGCCAGTCGAGTTCGAGCATCAACTCACCGGTGAAGATGCGCAGCCCCCTGTTGTGCATCCAACCGGCCTCACGACTGGTGTCGATACCGAGATCGATGAGCTGCTTCACCCCACGCGGTGTCAGTCCGTCACCGCA
>JAFIDK010000973.1 GCA_017051695.1 Algoriphagus aestuarii
GGCCAGGGCGGGGCCCAGCGTCGCCCCGTCGGTGACGTCTCCCGCGCGCACCTCCACCCCGTCCGGGACTCGCCCGCGCGCTTTCCCGGGGTCCCGGGACATGACGATCACCCGGTGCCCGTCCTGCGTCAGGCGGCGCACGATGTACGAGCCGATGAAGCCGGTCCCGCCCGCGACCAGTACGACAGCCATCGCGACTCCCTCCTGCTTCCGCCGCTGCCATTCCACTTCATCGTAGCGAGAACGGGCCGAAAAGGACAGCGGCCCGGGTATCGTTGTCCGAAAAGT
>JAFIDK010000974.1 GCA_017051695.1 Algoriphagus aestuarii
CGTGCATATTCTAATGCATCTTCTTGTGATGATGCAATAACTGTTAACATAATTGGCGCTTGTTCTGCACCCATAATTCCCATATTTACAGTTTTGATTTTGGCTCCTGTTAAAACAGTTTCCATTTCGCGTTTTAATTTAGCAGCAAATACTTTTGTAGATTCTACTTTTCGGTGCTCGTCAGAAACGAATATGTGAATTTCAGATTTGTATTTTGTTCCAGAAGTATTCATCATACCATCTGAAGCTTGACCTACTGTAGAAATCATTTTTTCTACCTGCGGCATA
>JAFIDK010000975.1 GCA_017051695.1 Algoriphagus aestuarii
TCGCTCGTCGTGGTCTCGGCCGCTCGCAGCGAATTCAGCTGCATCACGCCGGCTCCGACGAGCGCCGCCGCCGCGAGGAAGGCGACGACCGCCCAGACAAATCGCACGAATCACTTCTCCTCGTTCGCCCCGCCTGCGACGGATGCCACAGGCGTCACCAATGTTTCAGAGTAACGACGGCGCCTGGGAGTCTAAACAAACTCACACACGCGTACGCTCGGAACTTACCCCGGCGGGCGCGCTGCGCGCGTCCCGCATGCCCGGCCCGGTACGCTCGCCACTGACGAC
>JAFIDK010000976.1 GCA_017051695.1 Algoriphagus aestuarii
GGTACCTTTGCCTCTCATCAGGCCATCACCGAACGTGTCATGGACTCGGGTGATATCGAAAAGGAGCGAGGGATCACCATTCTCGCCAAGAATACAGCGGTCAATTATGAAGGCACCCATATCAATATCATCGATACACCTGGGCACGCCGACTTCGGTGGCGAGGTCGAGCGTGTATTAGGCATGGTCGATGGCGTCGTGCTTTTGGTGGATTCGGTCGAAGGCCCGATGCCGCAGACACGCTTCGTGACCAAAAAGGCACTGGCTCTGGGGCTCAAGCCCATCGTG
>JAFIDK010000977.1 GCA_017051695.1 Algoriphagus aestuarii
GTGCAGGCCAACGCATTCCTGCACCACATGGTGCGCAACATCGTCGGCTCGCTGCTTGAGGTGGGGCGGGGCACGCGCCCGGACAGCTGGATCGCCGAGGTCCTGGCCGGCCGCGACCGGACCCGGGCCGGGCCGACCGCGCCGGCGGGCGGTCTGGTGTTCCTGGGACCGTGCTACCCGCGCCGCTGGCCGCTGCCCGAAGAGGTGCTGGTGGACGACGCGGACGCCCGGCCCGGCGCGTAGCCCGTCCACTGCAAGGACGCCGGCGACGCGTTAGGCTCTAGCACC
>JAFIDK010000978.1 GCA_017051695.1 Algoriphagus aestuarii
CCTCGACCAGATCTGCCGGCGGCTCGGGTCCAAGGACCCGCACCAGCATCCGCAGCACATCTTGGACCAGGCCCGCCGGGCCCGTCTCGCTGAGGAAACGCAGGTGGCGCGGATGACTGCGGGCACCGCGTGGGTGATCCGCACGATGCCGGAACCCGAACGGCGGGCGCGGCACGCCGCGGCGCTGGACGCCACCGAAGTGGTGGTCCTCGCGACGCCCGCCGAGGTCGCGAAGGCCCGCGCTGACCAGGATTCACGGCCCGCATGGACGGGAGCCGTGATCGACCG
>JAFIDK010000979.1 GCA_017051695.1 Algoriphagus aestuarii
AGAGGGATTGAACCTTTTTTTAATAAAGAAGTGATGTTCCATTCTAGTAAGGCAAATCTTTTTTTTAATGAATATACAATACGCATTGAAGAAAATGTTAGCTCATTTTCCATCCAATTAAAATCGAAATTTAACAAAACTTTTACTTTATTAATATATTGTTGTTCATGGCTATTGCCTTTTCTTATCGCTTTATTTATTAATAAGGTTCTTCCATGGCACAATCTTTTTACATTGTTTATGCCTTTTATATTAGCTGGTGTTCTTCCCATTATATTAAACTATCAG
>JAFIDK010000980.1 GCA_017051695.1 Algoriphagus aestuarii
GGATAGGCCCGGGCGTTGCGCAGCATCTGTAAGACCTCCCGGTGGGCCGGGTGGTGCGCGTACTGGCTCCAAAAGGTGCCCTGGAGCGCGGGCAGCTCTCCGGTGACCAGGGCCAGCTCCGTCAGCTGCTGGTCCTCGGTGAGAAAGCGGACCAGCTCCCATGCGACGGCCGGCTGCTTCGACGTCCGGGAGACGGCCAGAAACGAGCCGCCCCCGCGCGTCAGGGATCCCGCCGGGCCCCGGGGCAGCGGAAACATGGCCATGGGCCAGCGGGACGGGCGTTCACCG
>JAFIDK010000099.1 GCA_017051695.1 Algoriphagus aestuarii
ACCCCGGAAGCCCGGCCGATGATCAACGACGACTTGATGATCGCCAGCGCCCACCGGGGAGTGCTCGCCGCCGCAGGAATGCGGTCCCTGGTCACCGCACCGCTCAGTGTCGACGGCAGGATCACCGGGCTGATCGGGGTCGCTTCCCGCCGGGTCCGCCACTTCGGGAAGAACGCGGCCCGCCGCCTCCAAGAAGCCGCTGACCGGATCGCTCTCACCGTGGAACGCGCCCGCCTCGCCCAAGTGGAAATCCACCGGCGGGCCGCGCTCAGTTTCCTCGCCGAAGCCAACGACCTGCTGTCCGGGACGCTCGACGAGCAGATGACCGCGGCGCTCGCCGCACAGCTCAGCACGTCGCGGCTGGGCCACTGGTGTGTGGTGCACACGGTCGACGAGCTGGGCGCCCACCAGTTGGCGTTCGCCATGCACCGGGACGAGAACGTCACCGACATCCTCCGCGAGCGGGACAACCGCCTGGTGGTGCGCGTCCTCAACCCGGTCGACACCGAGATCGACGGCTACACGCTGGGCCAGACGTCGCACTCCAGCAAGGTCAACGAGCCCTACACGCCGGGCCGCGGCATGAACAC
>JAFIDK010000981.1 GCA_017051695.1 Algoriphagus aestuarii
GACTACAGCGCCGACGGCAGCACCCTGGGCAAAAACACCGGTGACGATCTGAATGAAGGGAAACCGACCCTGCCGCTGCTGCACGCGATGCACAACGGCGACGACGCACAGCGTGAGATGATCCGCGGCGCGATTGAGCAAGGCAACGGTCGTCATCTGCTGGAGCCGGTATTGCAGGCGATGCAACAATGCGGTTCGCTGGAATACACTCGCCAACGCGCCGAGGAAGAAGCCGACAAGGCGATCGCCGCGCTGCAGGTCTTGCCGGCCTCGGAGCACCGCACGGCG
>JAFIDK010000982.1 GCA_017051695.1 Algoriphagus aestuarii
GGATCTCGCTCGTAAACCGCTGTCGCTCTCCTCGCTCGTTTACGCGCCGGTCGTTGACCCGGGGAGCCGCAATCTCGACCGTTCCCGCCCCGAGCGTGACTCGGCGAGGCCGGGCCTTCCCGTTGCGAACCACCAGCGCGTGGCCCCGTTCGTCTCTCTCGCCCCGGAATCGCTCCAGGTAGGCGGCCACTTCGGCCTCGAGCGCCGCCTGAAGCATGCGCCTGGCCCCCTCCCGGGCGATTTCGTCGAGCGTGAGCGTCATCTCCCCCGCTTGCACGGAGGAGGTG
>JAFIDK010000983.1 GCA_017051695.1 Algoriphagus aestuarii
CCACCAGTTTTCCGCCGTCGAGAATGTAGTGGCTGACCAGGTCTGCGCAGAAGGCGCGGACCCGGGCCTGGAACGCTTCCGGCTCCGCGGCAAGCTGCTGCAGGGTTTCCCGCAGACCGTGCGAGACCTGCACGCGCCGTCCCTGCAGCGCCCTCCGCAACCGGTCCTCATGGTTGCCCGCCACGCACAGGGCGTCGCCGTCGGCGACCATTCCCATGACCAGGCGGAGCACGCCAGGCGAGTCCGGTCCCCGGTCCACCAGGTCTCCCACGAACACCGCGGTGCGT
>JAFIDK010000984.1 GCA_017051695.1 Algoriphagus aestuarii
GTCGCCACGAGCACGTCGATTTCGCCCGCGGCGAAGGCCCGCATGACCTTGTCCTTCTCGTCAGGGGCCAGCCGGCCGTGCAGCGCGGCCAGCCGCAGGCCTGCAAGCGGCCCCTGCTCGACTTCGGCGAGCAGGTCGACAACGGCGAGCGGGGCGCGCCGCCCCGCGGTCTCCCCGCCGTCCGGTTCGGCGAAGAGCCGTCCGTTCTCCTCGGGGTCTTCGGCTTCCCCGCCGATCCGGGGGCAGACGATATAGGCCTGGCGGCCCTGCGCGACTTCTTCGCGGAT
>JAFIDK010000985.1 GCA_017051695.1 Algoriphagus aestuarii
GGAACCGGACCATGTCGGTCAGGTCGATGTCGGTGAGCGCGTCACCGGAGATGACGATGAACGGCTCGCCCCGCAGGTGCTCTTCGGCGTTCTTGACACTGCCCGCGGTCCCGAGCGGCACTTCTTCGGCGACGTAGCGCAGGCTCATGCCGAGTTCTTCACCGTCGCCGAAGTAGTTGCGGATCAGGGTGGCGAGGAACTGCACGGTGACGACCGTGTCCTCAAACCCGTGTCGCTTCAGCAGCCGGAGCACGTGCTCCATGATCGGCCGGTTGACCACGGGAAGT
>JAFIDK010000986.1 GCA_017051695.1 Algoriphagus aestuarii
GGAGACGACCTCCTGCGGCGAGCCTTCCGCCACCAGGGAGCCGAAGTTCATCGCCACGAGGTGGTCGCAGGTGTCGACCATCATCTGGACGTCGTGTTCGACGATCAGTTGGGCCAGTCCCTCGTCCCGCAGTTTCTGCATCAGCTCCGAGACTTCCTGCCGCTCGGAGTGGTTCATGCCCGCGGTGGGCTCGTCCAGTAAGAGCAGGCGGGGCCGGGCCGCCAGCGCGCGGGCGATCTCTACCCGCCGGGCCATGCCGTAGGACAGCTCGGTCGGCCAGGCGTTCC
>JAFIDK010000987.1 GCA_017051695.1 Algoriphagus aestuarii
GCTGCCACGTGCGCACATCGTGGGACTGACTGGGCCATGATCCCCTGCCCGATTGGGTAGGGGATCTTTTTGTGTCTGCCTAGGCACGCCGGAATCCTTTGCGGAGAAGAGGAGTCCCACCTACATGGCTCTGTGAGCCCCTCAGATCGATTCTGAGAGACTTTTAGGCGTTCCCTAGGGTCTTACCTAGGCCGAGACTTCTGAGCGCTCAGAATCGATCTGAGAGATTCCGGGTAACAGAAAGGGAACCCTTAGATCACGGTTCCATCACGGCAGTTTGACAGGAT
>JAFIDK010000988.1 GCA_017051695.1 Algoriphagus aestuarii
TGGTGATCGTCCTTGTCGTACTGCTGGGAAGGATCCTGTGATGAGCTATCCGAGCCGACCGGCGGACCTACCGCCGACGGTGAACTGTCCCTACTGCCTTTCCCACATCGACACCTCGCGCGCCAGGAGCGTGATCCGCAACATCGCCACCCAGGAGGTCGTGGACGACGTCACCGACGCGGTCCGGCGGCGCGGACTGCTCGGAGTCGCCTCCTACGACCGCGGCAACACCTACCTGGAATGCCGTCGCGAAGTGCGTCTCGACCTGGTGCAGGGGGAATACGACT
>JAFIDK010000989.1 GCA_017051695.1 Algoriphagus aestuarii
GGTGGCACCCGGGTCGTACACCTGACGGGCCTGTCGGTGGCCGAGGAGTTCCTGGCGTGGGAGCCGGGAGCGCGTTTCGCGTTCACGGGCACCGGGGCCAGTCGCGGCGTGTTGCGCTCCCTGGTGGAGAACATCGTGCTCGCCCGCGCCGGCGACTCGGCCACCGACGTGTCGTACACGATGGCGGTCGACCCGGTGGGCGGTCGGCCGGTGGCCGTGGTCCTGCGTCAGGTGTTCTCCCAGACGATCAAGCGCGGCCTCGACGGTCTCGCCGCTGTCGCCGAGTC
>JAFIDK010000990.1 GCA_017051695.1 Algoriphagus aestuarii
GTCCTTGGGTATTGACAACTTCATCATTCATGAACTTCTTCTCGAAGGCGGCTTTGACCCAATTACGAATCCCAGGGACGACGTTGACTTCGTCTTTAACGAGATCGACCTGGACGCCAAGATCAAGTCGGAAAACCAGGCGGTCTTCCTCTACCAGCACAACGCCATCACCGAAGACGAGATGCGGGCTCGCATCGGCAAGGACCCGATCACGGACCGCAGCAAGCTCTATTTAAACTTGGTGACGATTCCTCGTGCATTGGCAACCCGGGGGCAGGCACCGGAGC